>NZ_JAFIMS010000002.1:0-4800000 GCF_017309135.1 Corallococcus sp. NCSPR001 | reverse complement strand
AGTGGGGCAGGCCGCGGATGGCGCCGTTGTAGCCGGTGGACAGGATGGTCTTGTCCCGCACCAGCACCGCGCCCACGTGCTTGCGGTCGCAGGTGGCGCGCGTGGCCACCTGCTGGGCGATGTCCATGAAGTACTGATCCCAATTGCCCCGAGCGGACATGCGCGTGAACCCTCCAGCGAAAGAGCCCGCAGCTCTAACGCCGGATTCCGCCCGCACCAATTTCTCGGTCCGGGGCTGTTGGCTCAGCGACTCGCGGTCTTCTGGGGCCCCGCACCCTCCGCGTCCGAGGAGCGCTCCAGGAGCCGGCCGAAGCCCTTCGCCTGGAGGAAGCCGCGCACCTTGGCGCTGGGCGCGGCGAACGTCTCGCCGGGCATGGGCACGTCGAAGCTGAAGTTCTGGGAGGCGACCTCGAAGTCCACCTTCGCGGTGCGGTAGCCCTCCACGATGGCCAGCAGCCGCCCCGTCTCCATGCTGAAGATGCCGCCGCCAGAAGCCCCATAGCCGATGGGCGCGTCCGTCTTCAGCATGCGCGGGTGCTTCGTCTCCTTGTCCCACTCCACCTGGGACACCATGCCGCCGGAGATGGACAGCGCGCGGCCGTACGGGGACGCCGCCACCACCACGTCCTCGCCAGGCTCCGGCTCATCGTCCGCGGCCAGTTCCGCCACGGGCCACGTCACGCCCGTCACGCGCAGGAGCGCCAGGTCCACGTCCGGCACCTGGCCCGTGGCCACCACCTCCGCGGCGTACTCGTGCGTCTCCGCGCGCCGGTCCAAGACGACCTTGAGCACGGGGTCCGTCAAATCCCCCTGCTCCACCGCGTGCGCGTTGGTGAGCACGTAGCTGACGGGCCCGGCCTCGCCGGCCTCCGTGCCAATGACGACGCCCGACGCCGAGCGGCGCACCTTGCCGCCGTCCGTCGTCACCAGCCGCACGTTGAGCGGGAGGATGCGCCGCACCATCGCCTTGCGCGTGGGCTGCGGCGTGGGCTCGGGCCGGGACAGCACCCGCTCCACCCGGAGCGGAGCCTGCGTGTGCGTCGCGACCGGGGTGTCCGCGGAGGACTGCGACGGAGCACTGGCGCACGACACGAGGGCCCACAGGAGGGGGGTGCCCAACAGCAACCGGTTCATCAACACTCCAGGCGCAAGGAGGGGGGACGAAAGACGACGACACACGCGCTAACTCGGTGTGAGGTCCCATCATCCCGAGCCCCGGCCCGGATTGAAAAGCAGGCGAGCAGGCATCGGCTTATCGGATGCCTGCCCTCCCCCGCCCGTCAGGTGTAGCGCTGGCGCATCAGGAACAGGATGGCGTCCTTCGCGCAGAACTCGCAGTAGCCGTAGCGCTCCGCCATCGTCTTGAGCGTGTCCTGCACCTGGGTCTGCTCGCGCGCGGAGAGCTGGTTGCGGTCCTCGGAGAGGTACTTGAGGACGTTCTCCTTGTTCTTGCGCAGCACGCGCTTGCGCTCCTCGAAGTAGTGGTCGCGCAGGCGCTTGAACATGTCCGGGAAGATGCGCGGGTAGTCCATGGCGCCGTCCGGGTTGTCCAGCCGGTGCGCGCCAATGCTGGCGATCAGCCCGCGGCGGAAGTCCGGAGGTGCCTCCCCCTGTGGCATCACGATGGCCTCCACCTCCGCCATGCGCGCCTCGTCCGGCTTCTCCGACTCACCCGTGATGCGGTTGCGCATCTTCTCCCCGCGCACCCAGTGGCTGACGCTCTGGATGTAGCGCTCCACCAGCTCGCGGTACTGCCCTTCCGACACCAGGCCCATGGAGTCGCGCACCTCTGAATCCACGCGGTCCAGGTACTCGCCCTCCACCACGCGCACGAAGGTCTCGTGGTCGTGGTAGCCGTCCATCACCTCCTGGAGGAGGAACTCGTAGACGCTCTTGTCCTTGCAGAGCGCGTGCAGCTCCTCCAGCACCGCCAGCGCGTGGAGGCACTTGTAGTCGGGGTTCTGCGCGGCGTTGAAGAGGGCGGTTTTTATCTCCCGCGCGCTCGCGCCGGAGCGGCCCTCGTAGTTGGGGTACGCGTCGGACTCCTCGTACATCTCCTCGCGCAGCTTGATCAGCTCCTTGGTGTTCGCGGAGGACAGCCGCGCGGGCACGCCCGCCTCCTGGTACAGGTGCAGCTTCTCCACCGGGGCCACCTGATCCACCAGCGGCTTCACGTTGGCCGGGTAGCGGTCCGGGATGGGCTTCTTCAGGCGCGTGAGCACCGCCCACATCGCGGCCACCTCCGTCGCGTGCGGCGCCACGTGCTTGCCCACGGACGTCGCGGTGATCTGCGCGTCGTAGATCTCCTGCTCGACCTTGTAGCGGCGCAGGTACGGCACGCGCACCAGCTCGATGCGGCCCTTGAACGACGCGAAGTCCGGCAGCTCCTTGAAGGCCCCCAGGTGCTTCTCGTTGGAGGACGCGATGAGCACCTCGTCCAGCTGGAGCACGAAGGGCTCCAGGGGCACCTCACCCGTCTCACTGAAGCCCAGCAGGTACTTGAAGGCCTCCAGCGGGCGCTTGAGCAGGTCCGCGTATTCGATGAGGCCGCGGTTGGCGTGCACCAGCGGGCCGTGCGGCTCGAAGAGCACCGTGGTGTGCAGCGCGGCGGGCATGTTGAGCTGGGTGCGGTCCGCTGAAATCTGCTGCGCGGCGGCGTCCACGCTCATCTGCGGCTCCACCGTCACCGTGCCCACCTGGTAGCGGCGCGACACGTAGAAGCGCTCCACCTGCACGTGGCGCAGGACCTTCAGGTAGTCCCCGCCGTAGGCGTTGAGCAGGGCCGTATAGATGCGGCGGCACTTGGCGCACAGCTCGCCTTCGCGCACGTAGTCGGACAACAGGAAGTCCCCCGTCGCCCCGTCGCCGTTGCCCAGGCCCTTCTTCTTGAGCGCCCCTTCCAGGAGGGCCTTGCGCTCCGCCGGAGGCACCGCGAACAGCGGATGGTCGCGCAGCTCACAGGGCATGCGCAGGTCCAGGGACTCCGCGTCCAGGTGGGCGTACGTGGTGAGCTCGCCTTCGGCGGTCTTCGCGCCCGCGCGCTCGCCGAAGCCGATGGAGCCCTTGATCAGCTTCTCTGACGGGAAGACCCACGCGATGCGGTAGAGGGCCCCCTGCGGCTGGCGGGAGTAGTCCTCCATGCCCTGCTTCAGCGCGTTGACCAGGCTGGACTTCGCGCTGCCGTTGGGGCCGTGCAGCATGATGAGCTTGTTGATGCGGCCGGCGCGCACGAAGTTGCCCAGGATGCGATAGAGGGCGTTCTGCACCTCCTCCTGCCCGGCGACGCGGCCGTCATGTTCGGCGGACGGGACGTCGAAGACCTTGAAGCGCCGGATGGTGCCGGTGGGGTGCGGCACCAGCTCCGTGCCGTAGTGGTCCATCACGTCCCGCAGGTACTGCGCCGCGTTGCGTGCCTGCCCCTTCGGGTCCGTGAAGAAGAGCGACAGGTACTCCTCGAAGGACAGGATGGAGCGGTTCTTGACGAAGTCGGCGCTGACCTGTGCGCCCACCTCCTGCAGATAGCCCTTCGCTTCCACGGCGGCTCCCCTCTGTGGATGGGTGGTCTCTCGGATGTAGCCACGGCGCCTCGCCGTCGCATGTGAACCCCCGGGGCTGACCTTCGTTCCCGGTCCTTGGGATGTAAAGCGACCCGCCCTGCCCTGGCGGGCGGTGTGTTCGGGGCCGCGCGCTTGGACGCCGGCCGTGTCCCACCCGGCCAGGCGGGCGGCCCCGGGGGAAGGTCCAGGCGCGCTGGAAGTTTGATGGCGTCCGTCGGATGACGGATGGTTCGCGATTCGCGCACCCGGGACGGGTGAGATACGGTCCCGGGAAGCCACACCCCATCCAGCCGCAGCGCCTCACCCGGAGCCCACACGCGATGCACAAGGAGCCCATCATCGGCATCGACCTCGGCACGACGAACTCGTGCGCGGCGATCGTCGAGGAAAGCGGGAACGTCAAGCTCATCCCCTACAAGGGCGGCGAGTACACCATCCCCTCCATCTTCGCCATCGACGACAAGGGCAACGAGCTCATCGGGTTCGAGGCGAAGCGCCAGTGGCAGCTCAACCCGCGCAACACCGTCTACGGCTCCAAGCGCCTGGTCGGGGTGAACTACAGCAGTGACGTCGTCGGCACGATGAAGAAGGCCGTCGCGTACAACATGCGCGCCGGCGCCAAGAACGACGTCACCCTGGACGTTGGCAAGAAGGAGTTCTCCCTCCAGGAGATCAGCGCGAAGATCCTGGGGAAGATCCGCGACGTCGCCTCCAACTACCTGAAGACGCCCATCAAGCGCGCGGTGGTGACGGTGCCCGCGTACTTCAACGACCGGCAGCGCCAGTCCGTGAAGGACGCCGGCAAGCTGATCGACCTGGAGGTCGTGCGCATCATCAACGAGCCCACCGCGGCGGCGCTCGCCTACGGCGTGGGCAAGACGCTCAAGGAGAAGGTCGTCATCTACGACCTGGGCGGCGGCACCTTCGACGTCTCCATCATCGAGATCCGCGACCGCGTCTTCGAGGTGAAGGCCACCGGCGGCGACGTGTTCCTGGGCGGCATCGACTTCGACAACGCCATCATCCACCACGTCCTCAAGGACTTCGCGGCCAAGACGGGCATCGACCTGGCCACGGACCCGGTGGCCATGCAGCGCATCAAGGACCTGGCCGAGCGCACGAAGATCGACCTGTCCGCGCGCGAGGAGGTGCCCTTCAACATCCCCTTCATCACGATGACGGCGCAGGGCCAGCCGCTGAACATCGAGATGAAGTTCACGCGCAAGATGCTGGAGCAGCTGACGAACCAGCTGGTGGACCGCACCCTCCAGATGGTCGCGCGCGTGCTGGTGGACTCGGGCCTGTCCACCAAGGACATCGACGAGGTCATGCTGGTGGGCGGCCAGACGCGCATGCCCGTCGTGCAGGACCGGCTCACCAAGTTCTTCGGCAAGCCGCCCAGCAAGGGCGTGCACCCGGACGAGGCGGTGGCCATTGGCGCGGCGCTCTACGCGCACTCGCTGGAGGACAACACCAACCTGCGCATCCAGCTCTTGGACGTGATCCCCATGGCCATTGGCCTGGAGCGCGGCGACGGCGGCTTCCACGTCGTCTTCCCGCGCAACGCGTCCATCCCCAACGCCAAGCAGCTGCTGGCCACGACGAGCATCGACAATCAGACCGAACTGGCGATGCGCATCTACCAGGGCGACCACGACACGGTGGCGCGCAACGATCTGCTGGGCGAGTTCACCTTCTCCGGGATCATGCCCGCCAAGGCCGGCACGGTGAACGTGGAGATCATCTTCGACGTGAGCGTGGAGGGCATCCTCACCATGCGCGCGAAGGACCCCGCCACCGGCCGCGAGATGAAGACCACGGTGCGCGTCACGCAGAGCTGAAGCACCTGGCGCCAGAAACACCACGGCGCCCCTGCCTGCTGAGAGGCGAGGGGCGCCGGGTGGGTACAACGACCGCCGAGGGAAACCTCAGGCGGTCTTCTTTTCCTTCTCCATGACGATCTGCGGAGGCTCGTGCTTGGTGATCACCTGCTCGGTGATCTTGCACTCCTTGACGCCCTCGCGGAACGGCACGTCGTACATGATCTCCAGCATGGCGTCCTCCATGATGGCGCGCAGGCCGCGCGCTCCGGAGTGACGGCGCATCGCCTCGCGGGCGATGGCGCGCAGCGCTTCCTTGGTGAAGGTGAGCTTCACCTTCTCGATCTCGAACATCTTCTGGTACTGCTTCACCAGGGCGTTCTTCGGGATCGTGAGGATGGTGACGAGGTCATCCTCCTTCAGGTCGTTGAGCGTCGCGATCATCGGCAGACGGCCGATGAACTCCGGAATCATCCCGAACTTCATCAGGTCTTCCGGCTCCGTCATGGCCAGCAGCTCACCCACGCTGCGCTCTTCCTTGTGGGTGATCTTCGCGCCGAAGCCCAGGCCCTTCTCACCCACGCGGCGCTTGATCACGCCGTCGATGCCGTGGAAGGCACCGCCGCAGATGAAGAGGATGTTCGTCGTGTCGACCTGGACGTACTCCTGCTGGTTGTACTTCTTGCCACCGCGCGGGGTGACGTTGGCGCGGGTGCCTTCGATGATCTTCAGCAGGGCCTGCTGCACGCCCTCGCCGCCCACGTCGCGGGTGGCGCTGGGCATGTCACCCTTGCGCGCGATCTTGTCGATCTCGTCGATGTAGACGATGCCGCGCGCGGCCTTCTCCACGTCGTAGTCGGCGTTGTGGAGGAGGTTCTGGATGATGTTCTCGACGTCCTCACCCACGTAGCCGGCCTCGGTGAGGCTGGTGGCGTCCGCGATGGTGAAGGGGACGTTGAGGAAGCGCGCCAGGGACTGCGCGAGCAGCGTCTTGCCCGAGCCCGTGGGGCCGATGAGCAGGATGTTGCTCTTCTGCAGCTCCACGTCTTCGCCGCCCGGGGCCTTCACCCCGGGGCGCGGCCGGGAGGCCGGCTTCTTCTGATAGATGCGCTTGTAGTGGTTGTACACCGCGACGGAGAGGACCTTCTTCGCCTGGTCCTGACCGATGACGTAGTCGTCGAGGAACGCCTTGATCTCCAGCGGCGTGGGCAGACTGACCTGCGGCTTGCCCTCCTCGCGTTCGTTCTCGTCCGCGATGATGTCGTTACACAGCTTGATGCACTCGTCGCAGATGTAGACCGTGGGTCCGGCGATGAGCTTCCGGACCTCGCGCTGCGACTTGCCGCAGAACGAGCAGGACAGGTTGACGTGGTGCTCCTTCTTCACTGCCGCCTCCGAGTTCGCCGGTCCCGGTTCGGGACCTTCTCCGCCGACCACCGCACTCCAACACCCGCGAAGCCGCCCACGTCTTTACGACGGCTCCAGGCCCACCTGCTACAGGCCCTGAACCCACTATAGGGCCCTCCCCGTCGGGCAGGAAGCCCGGTGGAAGCGCCCTTTCCTGGGAGCGTTCAGCCCAGGTCAACGGGTCGACCTTGGATAACAGCGACTCAGGCGTCCGTCACGCTCGACGCGAGTTCTTCGACATCGTCCGCCAGGGCGGCCGCCCGCTCAGCGACAGCGTTGGGGACTCGACGGCTTCCCGCCAGCTCGGAGGCGAGCTTTCGCGCCAGCTGCGCCAGTTTCCGCACCTGGAGGCTCTCCGGGGGCGGCTCCGGCGGGGGCCGGGGGAAGCGCTCGGCGAACTCCTTCTTGAGCTCCGTGGGGGACTTCTCCGGGCTCCAGATGCTGTCGCGCAGCGACTTGTACTCCGTGGGGGAGAGCTGACCCCGCTCCTCGGCGTCGGCCAGGACTTCCACCACCTCGAAGGCGGGGGCCTTCTCCGGGAACTCCTGCTGCTGGAGCTCCTCCGGGTCCTCGTGCTTGGCCAGGAAGCTGAACGAGCGCGTGAGCTTGAGCGCCGTCTGCTTCTTGATGTGCAGCTCCTTGAGGCAGTAGGCCTCGAAGGAGGCGTGGCCCCACTCCTCGTACTTGGCTTCGTCCCGGACCTGGACGAGCAGCTTGCCCAGCTCCGCCCAGGTGGACTTGAAGCGCTTGGCGGCGAGCAGGACGGTGTGGCGGAACGTCCCCGGGGGGACACTCATGGCCTTCTTGGCGATTTCGACTTCGGCGACAGAGGCGGACATGCCTGTTGTATCGGGCACGTCCGGAGTGTGGGCAAGAAAGTCGCCCTACCCCCGCTTGCCGATATTGAACGAAAGCCCCACGGTGGCGCGCTCGCCCTCGTAGGCCTTGAAGGGCCACTTCTTCAGCTCCGAGAACAGGCACTCGTAAAGCGGGCCCTGCTTGAACTGGGGGTTGTCCACCCAGAGCTTGTTCACGCGGCCGTCGTTCCCGATGACGAACTCCATGGGGATCTTCGCGGCCAGGCCGGGCGTGCGCTCGGCCTCTTCCTTGAAGCAGCGGAAGAGCTTGGACTGGTTGCCCGCGACGACGCGGTTGATGGCGCCCTGGTCGAACTGCTGGGCCATCTCCAGGCCGTCCGGATCCGTGGAGACGCTGCCCGTGCGGGGCGGCGGCCGGTTGCCCGCGACGGCGGCGGTGGCCACCGCGCCGCTGCCACCTGTCTTGGCGCCACCACTGCCCTGCCCCGCGGGGCGATCCGGGCGGCGCGGGTCGTTGGTGGGGTACGCGAAGAGGTCCTCGTCGTCCCCGCGCGCCTGGGCCAGGCGGATGGTGGGCGGGTCCATGGTGATGCCGTCGCCCTCCTCGGAGGCGCCGAACAGGCCGTACACGGCGGCGTTGCGCGCCAGGTACCAGCCGGTGACGCCCAACAGGAGCGCCACGCCCGCGGCGACGCCGGCCAGCACCTTCACCCGCTTCTGGTTGCGGGCCTGCTCCACGAGCATCGTCTGGGCGACGCGGCCCTGCGCCTCGAAGCGCGCGATATGCACCTGGAAGGCGGCGGTGTCCCGGAGGTTGCGGAACTCCCGCTCACCGGCCGGGGCCACCGGGCTGTCAGGGGTCAACTCCCCCGTGTAGAGCTTCTCCACCACCTGGGACGCGGTGATGGGCCCCAGCACCAGGTCGCCCTGTCGGAAAAGCCACTGCCCATCACTGTCCATCGCGAGTTCTTGAGCGGCCAGCATTCGCGCGGGAGTATCGTGTTTCTCCCGTCGACACCGCAACGCCGTGGCCAGGTCCTCCCCCAGACGAATTCCCGCCGTACTGTGGACTTGGTATCGCGGTGGAAACTTCCGCGGCTTCCAGCGCCAGGTGGAAGGTCCCACCGTCCAGGACGCGCTCGAGGACGCCCTGGAGCAGGCAGGCTCACCGGCCACGGTGATGCCGTCCGGGCGCACCGACCGGGGCGTGCACGCTCGGATGCAGGTCATCAGCCTGCGCCTCAATGAGGATGTGCCCCTGGACTCGCTGCCCGAACGGCTCGCCAGGCACCTGTCCCCGGACGTGGGGCTGTGCATCGCGAAGCGGCCGCCGGGGGCTTTTCACGCCCAGTGGAGCGCGAGCGGCAAGGAGTACCGCTACCACCTGACGCTGGGCGCTCCGCCCCCGGAGGCCTGGCGGCCGTACGCGCTGGACGTGGCGGCGGACGAAACCCTCCAGGCGGGCCACCGAGTGGTGCCGGAGAAGCTGGAGGCGCTGCTCTCCCGCGCCGTGGGGACGCGGAACTTCACCGCGTTCCACGAGCGCTCCAGTCCCCAGAAGCCGCGCACGTTGCAGTCCGCCACCCTGCGGGAGCTGGGCGGAGGGCTCTTCGAGGCACGGCTCTTGGGAGATGGCTTCGCGCGCTACCAGGTGCGGTACCTGGTGGGCAGCGCGCTGAAGGTGGCCGCGGGGCTCCTGTCCGAGGAGCAGTGGCACGCGGCGCTGGATTCGGGGACCGCCCTGGCCGGCTTCAAGGCCCCGGCGCATGGGCTGGTATTGTGGGAGGTCTGCTATCCTTCCGCAGTGGACCCTTTCGGGCCCGGCGAGCGCCTCCACCCGCCCGGTCTGCCCGACGCGCCACCCTTCACGGGAGCGCCGCCGGGCTGACGTGGCGCCTCAGTCCACGAAGCGCGCTTCGTACTTCGCCAGCAGATCCGAGATGGCCTCCCGGAGGTACTCGCTCTGACGGATGCGCGTGGAGCGCGACAGCTCCTTCAGGGCATCCAACTTCTCACGGTTGAGACGAAACACGACCGAGGTGAGGCGGGGATTCATGTCCAAGTGCGTGGCCTCCGACAGATGCACACACCCTCTCACAATGTCGGACAACCTCAAGAAAACAACCTACGAGGCCGAACCCACCGGGATGATCCACTGCAACCCGGTGAAGAGCTCGGTGTCCGCGCGCAGTCCGGAGCCGAACCCGAACGTGAAGCCGAGCCCGCCGTACAGCGCGAAATGATCCGAGAGGGTGTGTCTGGCGCCGAACCCTATGCGAGGCCCCAGCCACGGCCCAGAAATCGGACGCACGGAAACGCCGAGATCAAAGAAGGTCCGCCACGACTCGGATCCGAAGAGGCTGCGGTAGCCGGTGATCAGCGCCAGCTCCTCTCCCGGGCGGCCGGTGCTGCCGCGCGCGAGGAGGAACACCTCGTCCCCCTCGTAACCCACGGTGATCGCGGCCCCCAGGTCCAGCTGCCCGGCGAGTCCGGACACGGCCGCGTCCCCGCTGATCCGTTCGGAGTACGTGGCCCCGGGCCCCACCGTGAGGATCAGCGAGCGTTGGCGCGCATAGGGGCTGTCATCCAGGTACTCCACGGCCGCGGCGGGGGTGGCCACGGCCAGGGTGAGCGGGATCAGGAACCCCTTCACCCCACCACCGGGAGCTTGAAGCCCTCGGACTTCCCCTGCCCTGCCCCGGCCGCGGGGGCGATGCCGGCGGCCTCGTTGAGGCGGCCGGAGCGGAAGGGCTCCAGGTCCAGGGCCACGAACTTGAAGCCCAGGGACTTGAAGGCGCCGTTGATCCGCTCGCGGATGCCGGCCTCGAAGAAGCGCGGGTACTCCTCGCTGGCCAGCTCGATGCGCGCCACATCCTGGTGGTAGCGCACCCGGAACTGCTTGAAGTCCAGCGCGCGCAGCTCCGACTCCGCGGCGGCGATCTGCAGGAGCCGGTCGCGCGTCACGGACGTGCCGTAGGGGATGCGCGACGCCAGGCACGCCATCTGCGGCTTGTCCCAGGTGGGCAGCCCCAGCTTGCGGCTCCACGCGCGGATCTCATCCTTGGTGAGCCCCGCCTGGGCCAGGGGGGAGCTCACCTGGTGCTCCTTCGCGGCCTTGTGGCCGGGGCGGTGATCCTTGAAGTCGTCCGCGTTGAAGCCGTCCAGCACCACGGCGAGGCCCAGCTCCGCGCGCTTCGCCTCGCAGAGGTCGTACAGCTCCGTCTTGCAGAAGTAGCAGCGGTTGGTGGGGTTGGCGGCGTAGTTGGGGTTCGCCAGCTCGTTGCTGGAGACGACGACGTGCCGGGCGCCCAGGCGGTCCGCCAGCTCACGGGCCTCGCGCTCCTCCTCCGGGGCGACGGAGGCGGACAGCGCGGTGAGTGCCAGGGCGCGCTCGCCCAGCACCTCCGCCGCGATGGCGAGGACGAAGGTGGAGTCCACGCCGCCGGAGAACGCCACCAGCGCGCTGCCGTGGGCGCGCAGGGCTTCGCGCATCACCTCCAGCTTGGGGCGGGACGCTTCACAGAGGGCTTCAATCCGCTCGGGGCTCAGCATGGGGGACTCCTAAAACGGAAGGGCCCCGGATTGCACGCGCATCGCGCGGGCAACCTGGAGCCCTTCGACAGACGGGACGGCGGTTGGAATTACCGGGCCTTGCCCTTGGCGGCCTTCTTCTTCGCGGCCGGGGCCGGCTTGCCCACGCGGGCGGCGCGGGTGGCCGGACGCGCCTTGGCGCCCTTGGAACCCTTGTCCGCCTTGGGGGCCTTGGCGGCCTTCACGGCGGCGACCCGGGCCGGCGGGTCCTCTTCGTCGCGGCGCGCCTTCTTCGGCGGCAGCGGGTTGGCCTTCATCTTCTTGCCGGTGATGGTCTTCAGCTCGTCCGTGGACATCAGGCCCAGGTCCAGCAGCGCCTGGAAGATCTTCGTCCCGCCGTCCTCCACCGACTCCGTGTCGGAGTAGATGGTCACCTCAGGGGAGGTGGGCGGCTCGTACGGCTCCGTGATGCCGATGAAGTTGGGGATCTCCCCGTTGAGCGCCTTCTTGTACTTGCCGGTGGTGTCGCGCTCGATGAGCTTCTCCGTGGGGCAGTCCACGTAGACCTCCACGTACTTGCCCACCGAGCGGCGCACTTCCTCGCGGCTCGACTTGTAGGGGCTCACGCAGGGGACGAGCACGGCCGTGCCGTTGCGCGCCAGGAGGTTGGCGACGAAGCCCAGACGGCGCACGACCATGTTGCGCTCATCCTTGGTGTCGCCGATGCCGGCCCACAGGTCGTTCTGGAGTTCGCCCTCGTCGAGGACCTCCACGTTGCGTCCGACCTGGCGGAGCCGGGCCGCGATGTAGGCGGCCGTGGTGGTCTTCCCGGTTCCCGACATGCCGGTCAGCCAGAGGGTGAATCCAGTGTTGGTGGCCATAAGGGTTCTAACTCCCTGCGTCCGGAGCGCTTCTTGCACGCGGCGTGGGACGCGGCAGATCCAATAGACCGCCGCTTTATAGACGAAAACCCAGTGACTTGACAATTCGGACCCACCTTTCCGCAGGTGGGGTCGGCTGCAGGGCAAGTTCCCGCCCTTACACGGGTTTTTCAAACCTGAAATCCGCCAATGCAAGCGGAACAGTCTGAAAATCTCCTGCACGCCAAACAGACCGGGAGGCGGAGGCGGCACGGCCTCCGCGTATGGCGACCACCACGTACGACACCTGAGGCAGCAGTGGGATTCCCGAGGGAGCGGCCTGGCGTCGGTCCTCCAAGGAGAACATGGCGGGCGCGTCCACGTGCGAGTGGAAGACGCAGGCCACCTCTTCCTGTCGCGCGTCCGCCTCCAGGCACACCTGGAGCCACGCCTCCGGAGCGAAGGCGTAGGCGATGTGTGGCGTGGGGGAGACGTTGGGCAGCGGGACGACCCGCCAGGGGCCGCCCTCCCCCGCCCCGCTCCGGAGGAGCACGCCGCAGCCCTCCTGGGGCCACGCGGCCTCCAGGTGGCGGATCATCCGGGCGAGGACCTCCGGCGGGATCAGGGCTTCGCTTCCGCCGCGGCGCAGCGCGAGCACCGGCGAGGCTCCAGGTCCGTCATCGCCCCCGGAGCGCTCAGCCACCGGCCGCCCAGCGACGGGCCCAGGCCCAGCCGCAGCCGCTGGAACACGAGCGCGCCCAGGGCGCCCAGGGCCACGCCCATGGCCCCATCCGGCGGCGTGCCCAGGTGGCGCACCGTCTCACCGAAGCACCAGACACACCCGTCCTGGCCCCGGAACACCATCGCGCCGCGCGCGCCGTCGCCGCCCAGCGCGACCCAGGGGGCCTCTCCGCTCCAGGCCGCCGGCAGCTCCGCGAGCAGCCCGCCGCCGGGCGTGCCCACCGCGTCCGGGTTCACCTCCGGAATCACGCGCGCCAGCACCTCCGCCACGGGCTGTCCCACGTCGTGCGCGGACGCGAGGAACCCCGGCGACCAGGGCCCCATCGTCAATGAGCCCACGCCCGTCACCGGGGTGCCGCCGCCCGCCAGGTACGCGGTGGCCGTGAGGCCGGAAGCGCCCAGCCCGTCCACGCGCGCGCCGCCCGAAAGCAACGCCTCCTGCCCGCGCCCGCCCACGTCCCGCAGGAGGATCTGCCGGGAGTAGCGGAGAATCTGATCCTCGCGCAGCGCCATGCCGGCCCCTTCAGCCCCCCGCCATGGCGGGGATGAGGGTGATGCGGTCCGCTTCCTTCACGGGCGTGTCCAGGGCCTTGAGCGCGCGCACGTCCTCGTCGTTGAGGAAGACGTTCACGTACCGGCGCACGGCGCCCTTGTCGTCGAAGAGACGCGCGCCCATGCCGGGGTAGCGCGCGTCCAGGTCGCGCAGCACCTCGCCCACGGTGGCGCCGGTGGCCTGGACCTCGGACTTGTTGCCCGTCAGCGTCCTCATGGGCGTCGGAATGCGAATCGTGGCCATGCGCTCATCTCCCCCGCTTGCGGATGATCAACCGGTGCGTGCCGTCCCCGCGTGGATCCAGCGACACCACGTCGTGGCCCTCGTCCTTCGCGCTGCGGGGCACGTTTTTCAGGGGCTCGTCGCCCTTGAGCAGCACCTCCAGCAGCGTGTCCGGGGGCAGCGACTCCAGCTTCAGCTTGGTGCGCACGTAGGTCATCGGACACACCTCGCGGGTGATGTCCAACGTCGCCGTCACGTCGGGCATGCGGTGTCCTCCTGGGACGAAGGGAACGGGGGCAGCGTCTGGATGGCGCACCCCGGGCAGTCCGGCGCGCGCGTCACCTTCACGGTGCGCCCCTCCAGCGTCTCGCCGTCGAGCACGTGCAGCGTGGCCTGTCCCCGGGGGCCCGTGGCCGCGCCCGCCAGCAGCTCCAACGCGAGCAGCGCCTGCACCGCGCCGATGAGCCCCGCCATCGCGCCCAGCACGCCCGCCTGCGCGCAGGTGGGCACCGCGTCCGGGGGCGGCACGTCCTCGTAGAGGCAGCGCAGGCACGGGCCGCCGGGGTCGATCCGCAGGGCCTGGCCGCTCATTCGCAGCACGCCGCCGTACACGAGCGGAACGCCGGTGAGCACCGCCACGTCCGACAGGAAGAACTTGGTCGCGACGCCGTCCGTGGCGTCCACCACCAGGTCGTGCTCGCGGAAGAGCGCTTCGGCGTTGTTGGCATCCAGCCGCTCCGGCACGGCCTCCACGCTCAGGCCGGGGAAGGCGCGCAGCAGGCCGGCGGCGGCGGACTCCGCCTTGAAGCGGCCCACGTCCTGGGTGCGGTGCCAGAGCTGCCGGGGCAGGTTCGTCACGTCCACCCGGTCCGGATCCACCAACGTCAGGTGGCCCACACCGCCCTGCGCCAGCGCGAGCGACGCCGGGCAGCCCAGGCCGCCCGCCCCCACCACCAGCACCCTTGCGCGCTCGATGCGGGTGGCGTGGGGAATGCGTGCGTGATGGTCGGTATCCGGGGAACCGTGCATGGGGCTGGTGCTCCGCGAGGAACGAACGAATATGGTGCGGCGGCTCCACGTCTCGTCTTCAAACCGCCGCCGTCACAAGCGGCCCTCACCAGCCAGGACATATGAAAAACCTGACCGGCGCGCTCGTGTTTTCCACCCTGCTGTCCCTGGCTGTCGGCTGCCACAAGAACACCGGGGAGAGCCCCGACGCCGCAACGCAGACCGGCACCGTCAAGGAGGAGCTCCAGTCGGGCCGCGAGGCCGCTCCCGCCCCGGACGCCACCGCCGAGGCCGGCACCAAGGACGCGAGCTCCGTGAGCTACGACTCGGGCGCCAGCGACCGCCTGGCCCTGGAGGCCTGCGTGGACGGCTGGCTCAAGTCCCACAACCTGGACAAGTACGGCAGCCAGAAGGGCACCATGTACGCGGGCGGCACGCCCCTGTTCGACGAGCGCACCGGCGAGACGAAGGACCGCCTGGATTTCGTCCTGGAGCGCCAGCCCGAGGCCAAGAAGGCGTGCGTGGACGAAGGCGCGCCCAAATAGCGCGCGTTTCCCCCTCTTCCGCACCCGCCAGGATGCCCACCTGGCGGCTTGCCGGGAATTCCGCGCCCCGGCAAGGTCCCGTAAGCTGCCGCTCGAATGGACAGCGACCCCCGACCCGGCGACGACCACCCGGCCCATGACCTGAAGGCCCGCGTCCGCGCCGTGCTGGAGCGCCGCAACCTCACGGACAACGTGTCCGCGGAGCAGGCCGCGGCCTCCTGGGAGCAGGACCGCTTCGTCGCCCGGGCCCGCGCGCTGTTCTACGCGCGGATGATGTTCCTCACGTTGGGCCTGCTCATCCTCGCGGTGCCCGCGTGGAGCGGCTACTTCGGCTTCAACGGGCCCATCTCCTTCCTGGGCTACTTCGCGATGCTCATCTACAGCGTCGCGAACCTGCTCGTCATCGACCACCCGAAGGCGGGCCGGTGGGTGACGTACCTGTCGCTGTGCTTCGACCTGCTCATCACCGTGGTGCTCATCGCCCGGCCGCAGGTGGGCGGTGGCCTCCAGAGCCCGCTGCTGGCGACGCAGCTGCTCTTCACCACGCTCTTCGCCATCCTCTTCCCCAAGCCGTTGGCCATCCTGCCGCCGCTGCTGGCGCTGCCCATCACCACGCGCCTGGACCTGCTCCTCAACCGCTCCGTGACGGCCGTGGAGCTACTCACGCTGCTCTGGTACCTGGGGCTCAACTTCATCATCGTCTACGTGCTCGTGTACCTGAACGAGCGCGAGGCCACCGCGCACCGCGAGGTGGTGTCCCTGCAGGGCGACCTGAAGGAATTGGCGGTGGTGGAGGAGCGCAACCGGCTGGCGCGCGAAATCCATGACGGCCTGGGCGCGTCCCTGTCCTCGATGATCATCCAGGCGGAGTACATCCTGAACCTCGCGCGCGAGGACGGGCTGCGCACGGAGATCCGCGAGATGAAGGCCACCGCGGAGGAGTCGATTGAAGAGCTGCGCCGCAACCTGCGGATGATGCGCGACGACTTCGAGCTGGCGCAGGGCCTGGAGGACTACGTCAAGACGTTCCGCGACCGCACCGGGCAGGACATCCGCTTCGAGCGCACGGGCCTGGCGCGCAAGCTGCCCCCGGACGCGCAGTTGGCGCTCTTCCGCATCCTCCAGGAGTGTCTGTCCAACGCCGCGAAGCACGCCGAGGCGAAGGAGGTCCAGGTGCGCCTGGACTTCAGCCCGGAGGGCGTGCACCTGGTGGTCCGCGACAACGGCAAGGGCTTCGACCCGGGCCGCACGCCGCGCGGACACTACGGCCTGCTCAACATGCGTGAGCGGGCCATGAAGCTCGGGGGTTCCATCGTGGTGGACTCGGCGCCCGGCGCCGGGGCCCAGGTGGCCTTCTCCCTTCCCTGTCTTTCCGCCTGACACGCACCGGAGATCCGCCCCGTGGACCCGACCCCGAATGCCGCCGCCCTCCCCATCCGCGTGTTCGTCGTGGAGGACCAGACCAAGATCTTGAAGAACCAGCTGCGCCTCTTCGAGGGCCACCCGGACATCGACATCGTGGGCACCGCGCTGTCCGGCGAGGCCGCGCTGGTCGAGGTCGAGCGCGAGCAGCCGGACGTGCTGCTGCTGGATTTGGGGCTGCCGCGCATGAGCGGCATCGACGTCACCCGCGAGGTGAAGGCGCGCTTCCCGAAGGTGGAGATCCTGATCTTCACCATCTTCGACGAGGAGGACAAAGTCCTCGAGGCCGTGAAGGCGGGCGCGTCCGGCTACCTGCTCAAGGGCGCGACGGTGGACAAGATCGTCGAGGCCATCAAGGAGGTGCGCGCGGGCGGCACGGTCATCCAGCCGAACCTGGCGCGGCGCCTGTTGCGCCACTTCCGCGTGGAGCCGGACACCGCGCCCGTGCCCACGGAGCCGCTGGCCGTGTCGCCGTCCGCCTCGGAGCCGGCTGCTCCGGCTTCCGCGCAGGAGCCGCTGCTCAAGCCCCTATCGGATCGCGAGCGCGAGATCCTCCAGCTCATCGCCAAGGGCGTGTCCAACAGCGAGGCGGCCCGGCTGCTGTCGCTCTCCAAGGCGACCATCCGCACGCACCTGGAGCACATCTACCGGAAGCTCGAAGTGACGAACCGCGTGGAGGCCGTCACCGAGGGCATCCGCAAGGGCCTCATCTCCGTCTAGTAGCGGGCCCTGATGGGCCGGCCCGTTTCTTTTCACGGACGACGCGGTGCGTGGCCTCTACAGTGGGGAGTCTTCGTTCCCCACTGACAGGAGCCCCACCATGGACGTCCGCGCCGCCGTCGCCTTCGAGGCCGGCAAGCCCCTGAGCATCGAAACCGTGCACCTGGAGGGCCCCAAGGCGGGCGAGGTGCTGATCGAGCTGAAGGCCACCGGCCTGTGCCACACCGACGAGTTCACCCGCTCCGGCGCGGACCCGGAGGGCCTGTTCCCCGCCATCTTCGGTCACGAGGGCGCGGGCATCGTCGTGGACGTGGGCCCGGGCGTCACCAGCGTGAAGAAGGGCGACCACGTCATCCCGCTCTACACGCCGGAGTGCCGCGGCTGTAAGTCGTGCCTGTCCCAGAAGACGAACCTGTGCACGGCCATCCGCGCCACGCAGGGCAAGGGCCTGATGCCGGATGGCACCAGCCGCTTCCGCCTGGGCAAGCAGATGATCCACCACTACATGGGCTGCTCCACCTTCGCGAACTACACGGTGCTGCCGGAGATCGCGGTGGCGAAGATCCGCGAGGACGCCCCCTTCGAGAAGGTCTGCTACATCGGTTGCGGCGTCACCACGGGCGTGGGCGCCGTCGTCTACACCGCGAAGGTGGAGGCCGGCGCGAAGGTCGTCGTCTTCGGCCTGGGCGGCATCGGCCTGAACGTCGTGCAGGCCGCGCGCATGGTGGGCGCGGACATGATCGTCGGCGTGGACCTGAACCCCGCTCGCAAGGAGATCGCGGAGAAGTTCGGGATGACGCACTTCGTGAACCCGAAGGAAGTGGAAGGCGACCTCGTCCCCTACCTGGTGAACCTCACCGGCGGCGGCGCGGACTACAGCTTCGAGTGCATCGGCAACGTGAAGACGATGCGCCAGGCGCTGGAGTGCTGCCACCGCGGCTGGGGCGAGAGCATCATCATCGGCGTGGCGGGCGCGGGGCAGGAGATCAGCACCCGTCCGTTCCAGCTCGTCACCGGCCGCGTGTGGAAGGGCAGCGCGTTCGGCGGCGCCCGGGGCCGCACGGACGTGCCGAAGATCGTTGACTGGTACATGGACGGGAAGATCCAGGTCGACCCTCTCATCACCCACACGCTGAAGCTGGAGGAGATCAACCACGGCTTCGACCTGATGCACGAGGGCAAGTCCATCCGCAGCGTGGTGAAGTACGGATGAGCGCCGTGACTCCCACGCTCGTCAGCGAACACGCGTGCTTCGGGGGGACGCAGTCCTTCTGGAAGCACCCGTCCGAGGCCTGCGGCGGTGAGATGCGCTTCAGCGTCTACACCCCGCCCCAGGCGAAGCACGGCCAGGTGCCCGTGCTCTACTACCTGGCGGGCCTCACCTGCACGGAGGAGACGTTCGCCACCAAGGGCGGCGCGCAGCGCGTGGCGGCGGAGCTGGGGCTGATGCTCGTGGCGCCGGACACCAGTCCTCGCGGCGCGGGCATCCCCGGCGAGGACGCGGACTGGGACTTCGGCACCGGCGCGGGCTTCTACCTGGACGCCACCCAGGAGCCGTGGAAGGCGCGCTACCGCATGGGGACGTATGTCACCCAGGAGCTGCCCGGCATCCTCGGCGCGCACTTCCCCGCGCGCATGGACCGCGAGGGCATCTTCGGGCACTCGATGGGCGGGCACGGCGCGCTGGTGACGGCGCTCCGGAACCCGGGCCGGTACAAGTCCGTGTCCGCGTTCGCCCCCATTGGCGCGCCCATCCGTAGCCCCTGGGGCAAGAAGGCCTTTGGCGGCTACCTGGGACCGGACGAGGCGGCGTGGCGCGAGTACGACGCCACGGAGCTGCTGAAGGCCGGCCGGCGCGTGCCGGCGCTGCTCGTGGACCAGGGGACGAAGGACAAGTTCTTGCCGGACCAGCTGCACCCGCACTTCCTCCAGGAAGCCTGCGAGGCGGCGGGCCAGCCCCTCACCCTGCGCATGCAGGAGGGGTACGACCACGGCTACTACTTCGTCTCCACGTTCATGGAAGACCACCTGCGCCACCATGGCGCGGCGCTGAACGCGGGCTGAAGCCGCGGCCCGGGCACTCATGCCCCTCAATCCCCTTCCCTCCCTGGCCCGAAACGTGGGAGGCGTGGGGGCATGAGTGCTTCCTTCAAGTCCCTGGGCCTGTCCCCCGAAACGCTGGGCGCCGTGAAGCGTGCCCGCTTCGGTACCCCCACGCCCATCCAGGCGCAGGCCATCCCGCCCGCGCTGTCCGGCCGCGACGTCATCGGCTGCGCGGCCACCGGCACCGGCAAGACGGCCGCCTACCTGCTCCCCATGATTGAGCGCTTCGCGGGCGAGAAGGGCACGCGCGGCCTCATCCTCACCCCCACGCGCGAACTGGCGCAGCAGGTGGAGGAGCAGGCCCGCTTCTTCGGCGAGCCCCTGGGCGTCCTGCCCGTCCTCATCGTCGGCGGCGAGGACATGAACGCGCAGGTGGATGCGCTGCGCGAGCGCCCCACCCTCATCGTCGCCACGCCGGGCCGGCTCGTGGACCTCTTGGGCGTGAAGGCCGTGAACCTGCATCGCATCCAGACGCTGGTGCTGGATGAGGCGGACCGGATGCTCGACATGGGCTTCCTGCCGCAGATCAACCAGATCCTCCACGCGCTGCCCCGCGAGCGCCAGACGCTGCTGTTCTCCGCCACCCTGGGCGCGGACGTGACGCGCTTCGGACAGCGCGCCCTGCACAAGCCCGTGCGCGTGGAGGTCACCCCCAGCGGCACGCCCGCGCCCCGCGCCGAACAGCACCTCTACATCGTGAAGCCCGAGGAGAAGTGGCCCCTGCTCCTCACGCTGCTCTCACAGGACCAGGCCAGCGCGCTCGTGTTCGTGCGCACCCAGCAGCGCGCGGACAAGATGAAGGAATTGCTCGCCGCCGCGGGCCACAAGTCCGCCGCCCTGCACGCGGGCCGCACGCAGGCCCAGCGGCGTCAGGCGTTGGAGGGCTTCCGCCGGGGGCAGTACCGCTGCCTCGTGGCCACCGACCTGGCGGCGCGCGGACTGGACGTGGATGACATCGGCCATGTCATCAGCCTGGACGTGCCGCACGGACCGGAGGACTACGTGCACCGCATCGGCCGCACCGCTCGCGCGGCGGCCAGTGGGCGGGCGTCGCTGTTCGCGTTGGAGGTGGAGCGCCGGACGCTCCAGGACATCGAGCGCATCATCCGCCAGGAGCTTCCGCGCACGGAGGTTCCCCGGAGGGATCCCCTCTTCAAGCGGGAGATGGAGGCGTTCGCGGCGAAGCAGCGCGACCCGGGGCCGCCCCAGGCCGACCATGGGCGCTCCAAGCGGCCCGAGGGCGCGGCGCCCGGGCGGCATGCCCGGACGCACGGCAAGGGCCGGCCAAAGGGCCCCAGCGGTCAGTGATCGTGGCCGTCGTCAGGGCCGTGCGCGTGGCCGTGCTCGAGCTCCTCGGGCGTGGCGGCGCGCACTTCCTTGATGGTGACCTCGAAGTGCAGCTCCTTGCCGGCGAACGGGTGGTTGAAGTCCACCAGCACCGTGTCCTTGCGCACTTCCTTCACCAGGAAGTCGACCTCGTCGCCCTCCGGATCCGTGGCGCTCAGGATGCCGCCGGCCTTGATCTCCAGGTCCTCGGGGAACTCGGTCCGGGGGACCTCTTCCACGCCTTCCGGATCGTAGTCGCCGTAGCCGTCCGCCGCGGAGACGACCGTCTTCAGCGACTCGCCCGCGGCCTTGCCCTCCAGCGCCTTCTCCAGGCCGGGGACGATCTCCTCGTAGCCGTGCAGGTAGACGAGCGGCTCGCCCGCCTCGCTCTCGTCCACGACCTTCCCGTCGCCGAGGTGCAGCTTGTAGTCAATGGCGACAACACTGTCCTTGCCGATTTTCATGGGGCCCTCATAGCGCATTCAGTCATGTCGCGGTGGAAGGATGATGCTCACCGTTACGGCGTGCACAGGGACGTCCTACCAGCGCATGTGCAGCTCGAAGCGGCCGTGGCCGTCATCGGACTCCAGGACGGCGCTGGGGTTGGCGGCCCCGGCCTGGCGCAGGGCCTCCTCGCAGCACCCCGCCGCGGCCTCCGCCGGAAAGGGGTAGCCCTGGAACGTCACCCGCCAGTCCCTGGGGCCCAGCTCCGTGGAGGTGATCTCCACCGGCTCCATCACGGAGCGGAAGCTCAGCGCCACCCGCTTCATCGCGCGGTCCGGGCCCGCGACCTTCAGGGCCACGTTCACCACCTTGCCCACCAGCGTCTCGAAGTAGCCGCGAACCAGGTCCCGGCCCATCTGCCGCAGGGCCTCCTCGCGAGGCCGGCCCGCGTACGCGGCCTGCAGCACCAGGTTCTGGCAGCGCAGGAACACCGACGCCGGATAGCTGGCCCTGGGCCTGTCCGGGTCATAGCCCGCCGCCGCCATGCGCTCGCGCAACGCATTGTCCAACCGCACGCAGCGCAGCAGCGATTCGAACAGCGTGGACTGGATGACGACCTCGGCCGGGGACATGGGCGCTCGAATTGGGGAAACGCGTTGAAACCGGTAAGGCGCGCGACACTACCCTTTCGGGTCCTGGAAGCGAGCCCTCTGGCGACATCACGTCCAACGCTTGTCGTTTCAAGGCCTTGCAGCGGCCAGGGAGGCAATCGACCGTCCTTGGAAACACTTTCCGGGCAGGGCCGTCCGTGAGCCAGGCGATGGAAGGCGTCACGGACGAAGTGCTCATGGACCAGTTCTGCCAGGGAGACCAGCCGGCGTTCGAGGCGCTGTTCGCCCGCCACGCCGGGCGTGTGCACGGCTTCCTCGCCCGCATGGTGAGGGACGGGCCGCTGGCGGAGGACCTCATGCAGACGACCTTCCTGTCCGTCATCCGCGCCCGGGGCCGCTACGAGCGGGGCACGCGCTTCACCCCCTGGCTGCTCACCATCGCGGCGAACGCGGCCCGGGACGCCCTGCGGCATCAGCAGCACGTGGACGCGCACGCGCACGCGCCGCCAGAAGGCCCCACGTCGGTGGATGCACCGGATGGGGACCCGGTCATGCGCAGGCGCATCGAGGACGCGCTCCAGCAATTGCCCCTGGAGCAGCGCGAGGCGGTGGTCCTGAGCAAGGTGGAGGGCTGGTCCTTCGAGGAGATCGCCGAGATGCGCGGTATCCGCGCGGGCGCGGCCCGGCTCCGGGCGCACCGGGGCTACGAGAAGCTGCGCGAGCTGCTGGGCGGATTGGAGGACATGTCATGAGTCCTCCAGTCGACCCGTGGCGGTCCGCCCCTCCCCGCCTGGATCCGCAGGCGATGGAGCGTGCGCTGGCGGCCTCGCGCGCGGAGCTGGCCTTGAAGCGGCCGGTGCGCGGGTGGCGTTCGCAGGCGGTGGGGCTGTTCGCGGCGTCCGCGGGCATGGCGCTCGCGGTGGCGGGCGTGCTGCTGGCGCTGGGGCGCACCACGGGCTCGGTGCTGATGGGCCGCGCGCCCCTGCTGGCGATGCTGCTGTCCACCGGCGCGGTGTGCTCCTGGGGGGCGCTGTCCCCGCGCGGGCGCGGGCTGCGGTGGGTGGGCGTGGGCATGGCGCTGGCGAGCGCCGCGCTGCTGGTGCTGACGCGGGCCACCCCGCGGGGCCCTTCCACCCTCCCCGAGTGGGTGTGCACGGTAAGCCACGTGGCGCTGGCGCTGGTGCCGTTGGTGGTGGCGCTGGTGGCGTTGCGGTCGGCGGTGTTCGACCCGCTGCGCGCGGCGGTGGCGGGAATGGCGGTGGGGACGGTGGGCGCGGTCGTGGGCGAGCTGGCGTGTGAGCAGGGCCCCGGCCACGTGGCCATCTATCACCTGGGGGCGTGGGCGCTGTTGACGCTCGCGACCTGGGCGCTGTCGAAACGACTCAAACCCCGGACCTACGCACCATGAAGCACGATCCCTCGCTCATCTTGACGGAAGACGTGGACGGCGCGCCGTTGCACATGGGCGCGGCGGTGATGATCGTCCGCACCGAACCGGATGACTCCGTGTCGGAGCGCTTCCTGGGCCGGGTGGGCGTCGTCGTGGCGCTGGTGTTCGACGATCCGCCCACGCAGTACCCCAGCGACCCGCTCATCCAGGTGCGCGTGGCCGGCGTGGGCGAAGACCTGTTCTTCGCCCGGGAGCTCGTCGAGGTGCCCCAGGGTCACTTCGTCGCGTTCGGGTCGTCCAGCTCCGGGTAGTGCCGGAAGATGCCCTGCTGGTTGAAGGGCTGGGCGCGCTTGGACTGCTTGTACGCGGTGATGCGCGGGCGCTCCGAGATGCGCTGGTGCAACGCCATCACGCCGGGGATTTCTGGAGCGACGCGGCGCATGGCATTGGGAAAGGCATACAGCAGGCCTTCCACCAGTTGGTACAGCGCCAGCTCCGGATAGGAGAAGTCGCGGCCCAGGAGGAACTTCCCGCCGCCCTGCGTATTCGACTTCAGCACACGCTCGAAGTAGCCCAGGAACTTCGGGATGCGCTGGGTGCGGAAGTCCTCGGCGCGCTGCTTCGCGGCGTCCTTCTGCTCGTCGTAGTACTTCATGACGGCGAGCGGGTGGTGCGTGTCGTGTGCTTCCGCCACGGCATCCGCGACGGTGAACTGGAGTTGACGGGCGTGCAGCCGCGAGCCTTCGTCCGAGGGGACCAGGCCGAAGCGCTCACCGAGGTAAGCGCAGATATTGGGCGCCTGGGAGAAGACGACGTCGCCCACCTTGAGCACGGGCGGCGCGTAGGCGGGCACGGGCCCCCTGGCAATCATGTCGGAGACGGCCTTGGCGCCGGATTGCAGGCCCACGTCGACCCAGTCCGCGCCCGCCTCCTCCAGCACCAGCCGCACGAACTCGCCCCGGCCGGGAATGCCGGGCCAGTAGTACAGCTCGAACTTCGCGTCGCTCATCGCCGTCACCTCGCGTGATGGGAACCGGCGCGCATCCTGTGCTCACGGGATGCGCGCTTTGGAAACCCATCCGCGGGGAGGGTTCACTCCCCCACGGTTGACGGCTTGCGCGCCCATGCGCCGAAGACCATCTCACCCATATAGGTCGTGTTCTCTTTCGTTCGCTCCTCGATGAGGCGCGCGTCGATGGTGTCGATGCCCATTTCCTCTTCCGTGGCGACGCCATGCCGCACGATGCGCGGGAGCATGGCGCGCAGCATGGGGCCCACCGCGTGGTGCACCTTCGGTGTCTGCAAGGTGGCTTCGGCCCGGACCTGCTCCACCTGGAGACCGGCCTGCTCCATCGCGGGTGCCAGGTGGAAGCCCATGTGGAGGTCGGCGCCCTCGCGCTCCACGGTGCGCCAGGTCCACTCGCTCACGCGGCGATGAAGCGGCAGTGGAGGCAGGCTCACCGGGCCGATGGTCGCGTCGTTCTCCTGGAAGACCACGAGCCCACCAGACTTCACGGCCCTGGCGAGCGCCCGAAGGGCTGCCACCGCGTCGGGCTGATACATGAGCACGCGCCGTCCGGTGACGGCGTCGAACAGGCCCAACTCTGGCGGCACCTCGGCCAGGTCCGCTTCGATGAAGGAGACATTCGACAGGCCCTGTTCCCGGGCCTTCTCCCGGGCCATGGACAGCAGGTGGGGGTCGCGGTCCAGCCCCACCACGTGCCCCGTGCCGCCCACCTTTCTGGCGACGAGGAACGTGAGGGCTCCGAATGCGCAGCCGACGTCCAGCACGCGCATGCCCTCGCGGATCCCCGCGTCGTCCAGCAAGCGCTCCATCATCACATCCCGAGAGTCCGACATCGCCTTCCTCCTGGCTTCACAGGTTAGGAAGGCGCCGCCCCGGAGCAGAGGGCGGCGTTTTGGGAAAGATCGGCGGATCTTCCGGTGCCGGTCCGCGGCTAATGCGTTCCGCTGGTGAACTTCAGTCCGATGATGGCGACGATCATCAGCGTGAGGAAGAACAGGCGCGAGGGCGTGGCGGGCTCATGGAAGAGCACCATGCCCGCGATTGCGGCGCCAGCCGCGCCGATGCCCACCCAGACCGCGTAGGCCGTGCCGATGGGGAGCTGCTTCACCGCGAGGCCCAGCAGGCCCATGCTCGCGACAATGGCCGCGACGGTGAGCACGCTGGGCAGCGGGCGGGTGAAGCCCTGCGTGTATTTGAGGCCAATCGTCCAGCAGACTTCGAGCAGGCCAGCGATGACGAGGAGGATCCACGACGACGACATGACGCACGACTCCCGTGAAGGCGTCGTCTTGTCGTGACCGGGTACGGCGCACCTCGTCCGGGCTCGGAGGCCCCACCCCGGGACCGCCGCACGCGAGGCGGAAGCTAACCGGGATGGTCACCAACCGCTACTGCTTCAGGATTGCTCGTCAGGCAGCAACGTAAGGAGGAGTTCGTCGTCGGGCCCCAGGGGACGCCATCCCGGCGGTGGTGGATTGGCGCGGAGGGCTCGAATGGCCCGCTCGACCCGCTGCTCGTAGGCATCGGGAGCGTCAGTGGACCAGTAGGCGAGCGCCTTGGCGAGCTGAAATCGGGATTGATCATCCATCTCGGATGGCCAGCCCCTCGGAAGGCTGTAGGCGAAGTGACGAACGAACACGTCGCGTACGAAACGTGTGACCTGCTTGCTCCGCTCCGCCTCTACAAGCAGTCCACGGAGGACCTGGACACCCGCGACATCGTCCTTCCCAAGCTCCTCCGCCAGTTCCACGAATGGCATGGCCGGATGCGCCGTGGCGAACGCGGTGAGCGACGTGAAACCACGCTCCTGAAGCCGCTCAAGGATGCGGACCTTCCAGTTGCCATTCCAGGAGCGCCCGTCCGTCATCGTCTGCTCCCTCGAACGAAATTCATGGAGATATCGTGGGTCCGCATCCAGTCCGCCACGATGTCCAGGACCTCGTTGCGGGTCAACCTCTTGCCCGCTTCGACTTCAGCTTTGCGAAGCGCCTTCATGATCAGCTGATTCCATTCACCGGGCCAGGTGCGCCCCAGCTTCCAGTCACCACCGCCGTGAATGGCCTCGTGGTGCGAACGCTCCAGGCGGACGCAGAACTGGTCGATATCCAGCGCGCCCTTGAAGCCGCGCTTCTCGAACCACTCCCGGTGCTCTCGAGGCATCACGTGATGCCTCGGCGCTGACGACATTCCGGCCCCTGCCCTGCCGGTCTCGCGCATGCCACGGACCTCTGGCCCTTCGCCGAGTGCTTCACGGACGCCCTTGGGCAGGTCCTGGCCGCCCTGCGCCATCAGCACCTGTCCTGCTTGGACGCGGACGGCTGCGCTGACAACTGGCGCGGAGAGGACACCTGCCTGGACAAGCGCCCGCATCCGCTCCACCCACTCCGCGGAGACAACGATCCGGGAACCCATCATCACGCCGCCCGACCCCATCACGAGCCCCATGCCAACGGTAACTGGGGCCGCTGGCGGCGGTCGTGGCAGTGACGCCTTCAGCGAAGACACCAGCGTGAGCATTTCCAGGAGCCGCGCCGCCGCCACGACCTTCCCACCCAGCTCCGCCGATGCGCGGACACCTTCGCGGATGGTCTGGAACTCACGCGTGAGAGCACCCATCTGCCCCGGCATCGCAACCAACGCGGGCTCCACCTGCTCTGGCTCCAACGACTGGAGCCGTTTCAAGCTCGGATCGATTTGCCCCTGCACGCGGGACAGGTCCACGAAGAGCTGCCCCACGCTGTAGAAGGGACACTGCTCGAGCACGGCATCCGCGAGTTGGAGGAAGTCGAGCCACGCGGCCAGCAACATCACGCTGCCCAGTGCGGCTTCGATGCGCTGGCCTGACATCCGGAGCAGCCCCCGCGCCAGCTCCGCGTCCGTCACCGCCTCCGAAGCTTCCTCAAACGCCGTGGCGTCCTTGAGCAGGTCCCTGATGCGGGCCACCTGCTCCGAGCCATGCTCAACGTAGCGACTGAAGACACCGCCGTGCCCGCCGATGCCCGCGTCCCGGTCCTCCAGCCTGTCGACCCCCCGGGCGATGCCATCCAGTGAGGCCTTCACCTCCTGGATGGCAACCCGTACCGCTCGGAACTCCAGGGGAGGAGCCGCCTCTCCGTCCCCGGTTCGGCCCTGCCATCCGAAACCCGCGCTCACACGCGAGCCTTGATGCAACTCGCGCCCCCGCCCATGCACGGGTGGCCCGGAGGCACACCCCAGGCACAGCAGCACGACAGTCAGTAGCCAGCGCCCATCCATCAACCGGCTCAGAGGCTGTGACTCAAGAGCCACGCGTAGACATCATGGCCCGCCGAGCCGTCGTACGTCCGGCCCCAGGAGTCGTGCCCCACGCCGGGATAGAGCGTGAGCACCGCCGCGGGGTTCGCTCGAGGCGAGCAGGTGTTGTTCATCCGGTTCACCGGATCGATGGAGCCGTAGGGCGACACCGTGCCGTCCGCCTGGCCGTGGAAGGCCCAGACCGGCAGGCCCGCCGCCGCCATGGGGCAGAGGTTCAGGCTGTTGCCGTTGCCCGCGATGGGCAGCACCGCCGCCAGCTTCGCGTAATGCACCGCCGCGTAGCCCCACGTCTGGATGGCGCCCGCCGAGACACCCGTCAGGTAGATGCGGTTCACGTCCACCCGGTAGTGCACCTTCGCGTACTCGATGATGGCGTCGATGTCCGCCACCGGGATGAAGGCGTTGAACCGCTGCGGCGCGATCAGGATGAACGGGAAGTCGCGTCCGTTGCGGATCAGCCTCGGCGGCGCGTTCAGGTTCATGACCTTCTCCAGCGCCGCGGCGCTGCCGTTGCCCACCTCCCCCGTCCCATGCAGGAAGACCACCAGCGGGAACTCCTCCGTGGGCGAGTCGTCGTACCCTAGCGGCAGGTACTCCCAGTAGCCGTAGGTCATCCCCGGCACCGTCCCCTGGGGACGCGCCACGATCTCCCCCTGTGCCGCCAGTGCCGCCTGCGCGGAGAACAGCATCCAGCCCACGCACCACATCAACAGCCCACGCTTCGCCGTCATGGAGCCTCCTGGAAGGGAGGCTTCACTCTAACAAGACAAATGAGCCATGAACCTGTTAAGCTAGAAAAACACGAAATAGAAGCAAAGACGCAAATTTTCAGTGGAGGCTTTTCAATGCGGTCCAAGCATTTCGCCGTCGTCGCGGGCATGTCGCTGTTCGCCCTGGGGTTGAGCGCGCATGCGGCGGAGATCTTCCGCAACACCGGAACGCTCACAGGCTGGAACTCGCTCAACGTGGAGCACAACGGTTCGCTGAAGGAGGTGACCAACGTCGTCTACGAGGGCTCCACCGCCATCAAGGCCACGCAGGTCTACGACCCGAACTACACCGAGCGCTACCACTCGGAGGTCGTGAAGCACAACGTGTACCGCCGGGGCGACACGGGCTTCTATGGCTTCATGTTCCGGCTGCAGCAGGACTGGCAGTTCCAGCCTCAGTCCTTCAACATCGCCCAGTTCATCGCGAACTTCTCCGACACGGGCTGCGATGGCCACATGCCCACCACCATGGTGTGGCTGTCCGGCAACCAGCTCACGACCCGCGTGAAGTACGGCACCGTCTGCGACCAGAAGACGACCACCTTCCGCAACCTGGCCACCGTCACCGCCGGCGAGTGGCACAAGGTCGTCATGCAGGTGAAGTGGACCAGCGACAACACCGGCTTCATCAAGCTGTGGTTCGACGGCGTGAAGGTCCTGGAGCAGTTCAACCTGGCCACCACCGTGGCGGATGACCGGTACCTCCAGTTCCGCGTCGGCCTCTACGCCAATGGCTGGCACGACAGCGGGTACATGCAAGGCACCCAGGGCACCCGCAGCGTCTGGATTGACGAAATCGCGGCCGGCACCACGTTCGCCGACGCCGACCCATCGCAGTGGTAGTCCCGGTGGGCGCGGCGAGGTCCTCCCCCCGCCGCGCCGCCAACCTCACGGCAGCTGTGACTGGAACGCGCCCCAGCGCGTGTGCACCCACTGCCGGATGTATTCCACCTCCTCCGCGTGGGTCTTGAAGTCCTGGCGCAGGTGCCAGTCCGGGAAGTTGTGGTTGCCTCCCTCGCTCCCCGCCTCCGGCTTCGCGAAGTTCCGGTACTGCTCCGCCCACCGCGCCTCGTCACGCTGCGCGTTGGGCCCCAGCTCCCGCACGTAGCCGTCGATCATCGCCTGCACCGCGGCCTCGCTCACCTCGTTCTTCAGGGCCTGGCGGTAGCGGTCGCGCATGGGGCCCGCGATGGCGGGCTCCGCGAGCATCCGCTTGAAGAGCAGGTTGTCCGACGTATAGGTGGGCCGCGCCGTGGCGCTGGTGCGCGTGGTGTCGTAGTTCTGCCCGAAGCTCGCGTCCAGGTCCCACGGGATGTAGCGCCAGGGGCCGCCCGTCTTCGGATCGTACGCGTGATAGGCGTTCTTCGCCTGCGAGTCATTGCCCTGGATGAGCGTATTGAAGATCCACCAGTCCTCGTAGTCGCGCGCCTTCAGCTTCGCGCCGAACTGCTGGCGGAAGGTGTCGTTGCTGGAGTCCGCCACCCACGCGACGAAGTCGTGCAGCGTGCTGAAGTTGCCCGGCGGGTCGCCCTCGTCCTTCACGAAGCCGACGTCGAGGCTCGCCTTCGTCTGCCCGTTGCGCGTCAGGCGGGAGAAGTTGGCGTCCGCGGTGTCGGCCTTGTAGAGGTCCGAGTCATCGTCGATGCCGTTCCACTCCATCAGCCGCTTGTCCACGTGGTCCGCCGCCGTGTAGAGCCCGCGGTACTTGTTGTTCGCGTACACCACCACGCTGAAGGTGCGGATGCGCACGGCGTTGGGAGACAGCCGGTTCCACAGGTCGAACGCCAGCCGCGAGCGCAGGTAGGAGTTGTCATTGAACGTGGTGATCAGCACCACGCGCTTGCGGTCCTTGAAGCCGTCGCCGAAGACGGGCTCGGAGAACAGGTCGTCCTCCGCGAACTTGAGCGTCAGGCTGCGCTTGGGGAACACGCTGGACGTGGCCCCGCGGTACTTCGCCTCCATCGTGAAGCGGTGGCCCCGGTACACCACCTCCGCGGGCCGGTAATAGCCAGACGTCAGGCCCACGTCCGGGTCGAAGAACAGGTGCACCACGGGCAACCCGTACTCCTCCGTGTAGGCCACGGGGTCGACGATGTCGACCTTGCCCGGCGCGTTGTCGTTGTTGGCCACGCCCACCTTGAGCGCGCCCGTCTCGCCGGTGGTGCGCTCCTCCAGCGTGAGCATCCACACCGCGCCCTGGTTGAGCGCGGGCGTCCAGCGCAGCGTGGCGGTGGACTCGTCGAACGTGGCGCCCGCGGGCAGGTTCTTCACCCCGAAGCGCAGGCTGGCCTCCTTGAGGCCCGTGGCGCACGTCACCTGCGCGCTGAAGGACTCGCCCTCCAGCACCCAGCGCGGGTCACCCGCCGTGGGCGCGCAAGCCTGTGGGGCCGTGCCGGCGTCCTCGGCTCCCGCGTCCGGCGTCCCGGTGCCCGCGTCTGTCCCTGGTTCCGTGCCCGCGTCGGAGGAAGGCTGCGTGCCTCCGTCCACCGTGCCCTCGCCGGACTGCGGATGCGTGCCCGCGTCGGAGGCCGTGCCGGAAGGAGTGTCGTTCGTGGGCGCCTGGGTGTCACCGCCGCACGCCACCAGGGCGAAGCACGCCAGCCCCGCCAGTCCTCGCGTCCACCATCGCCTTGTTCGCACCGAGAAGCGTCCCCCTTGCGTCACCGGTCCGTGACAGACCGTGGAGGCAAGGGGTAGTCATCGTGCCGGAGTGCAGACACCCGCGCTCCAGGGTGATGTCTCACGCCCGACAGCGTCAACGTCAGTACGTCGCGATCAGGCCGACGTGCAGGCTGGAGTACGTCTCCTCGGCCGCTCCACCGTCGTTCCACCCGGTGAGCGTGCCGGCCCCGGAGAAGCGGTCCTTGAAGTGCGCCAGCCGCCAGGCCACGTCGTAGCCGAACGGCCCCCAGATGTCCCCGGACACGCCCAGCTCCGCGCTCCAGCCGAAGCTGGACACGGACGTGCCGTAGTCGCGGACCTCCAGCGCGCGCCGTCCCCCGTCCGCGTCCGGCGAGTGCCCCGGCCTGGGCGACAGGAGGAGCCCGCCCGACGCGTCCAGCCGCACCGAGCTGAACAGCGGCACGGACAGGTCCAACGCCACGGACGGGAACACGCGGTGCGTGCCGGTCAGCGGGTTGTCCGTGGACTGCTCCACGTCGAACGCGCGCGTCTGGATGCCCGCGCGCGCGCCCACATAGCCCTGCTGCGGCCGCGTCGTGCCGAAGCGGAAGTAGTAGCGGTACATCGCCTGCGCGGTGAAGGCCGTGTCCGTGGCGGTCACCTCGCGCACCGGCGTCTGGCCGCCATCCCCGGTGAGCGTCACGTCGGAGCGGGAGAAGCCCCGCTGCACCGCGACCAGGGCCCCCAGCCCGCGCAGCACCGACGTGGTGTCGCGCGCCAGCGGCAGCACCTCCGCCTCCAGCGCCAGGCCCAGGTACGGATACGACGATGAGAAGTCCGACGTGTCCCCGAGCTGCTCCTCCTCCGGCAGCCGCTCATACGCGCCGCAGCTGTCCACGCCGGGCCGCGCGCAGTAGCGCCGCCACGTCGCGGTGAGGGACAGGTTGAGCCGCACCCAGGTGGGCGCGCCCACCTCCGGCTCCGCCTTCGCCTGCGCCTTGCCAGAAGGCCCGGTGCCCAGCCGCAGCGACAGCCACGCCGGAGACTCCCGGGTGCCATGGAAGGCCGGCGGCGTCAGGACGTCGGAGGCCGCCGCGGCCGGAGCCGACAGGGCTCCAACGAGGGCCAGGGTCCGCGACAGTCCCGAGAGGACCCTCGCGCTTCGGGTGGTCGTCATGCGCCGGTCAGGTTCACCCAGCGCCGGGGCGAAGTCCAGGCTCGGAGCTCAGGCGTTCATCACGTGACCCACGCTCGCCGTGGAGGGCACGGGCGCGGGCTGCGGGGTGAGCGAAGGCGAGGAATCCTGGGACACCACGGGAGCAGGCTGGGATTCCTGGGCACGACCCAGGAAGTCGCGCCGGTAGATGCGCACCATGGCCATGAAGATGGACGCGATGAGCGGCCCCACCAGCAGGCCCATCATCCCGAACACCGCCAGCCCGCCGAACATGGACAGGAAGACGAGCAGCGGGTGCAGCGCCATGCGCGAGCCGCACAGCCGGGGGCGGATGACGTTGTCGATGCTGCCCACCAGGAAGGTGCCCCACGCGAGCAGGAAGACGCCCTCGCTCACCCGGTTCGCCGCGATGAGGATGACGCCGATGGGCCCCCACACGAGCGCGGTGCCGCCCACCGGCACCAGCGCCACCAGCACCATGGCCGCGCCCCACACCCCGGCGTGCGGCACGCCCGCGATGAGCAGCCCCACGAAGCCCACCGCGCCCTGCACCAGCGCGGTGACGGTGTTGCCGTAGATGATGGCGTACGCGACGTCCGTGAACTCGTGGGAGAAGGCGTCGAAGTAGCGGCGCTCCAGGGGGATGAGCCGGGCCACCTCGTTCACCAGACGACGGCCGTCCAGGAAGAAGTAGTACATGGCCACCGTCATCAGGAACATGTTGACGATGAGCTCCGTGCCGGCGCCCACCACGTCCGCGAGCAGCCCCGCGCCGCCCGACACCGCCGTCATCAGCAGGCGCTCCGTCTCCGAGCTCTCCGGATCGAAGTGCACGTAGCGGGAGAGGCCCCGGGGCAGGCTGTTGAGGAAGTGGTGGCGCAGGTCCACCTGATCCAGCAGGTCCTGCGCCTGGCCCACGAACTGGAGCACCTCGCGGGCCACCATCCAGCCCACCAGCGCCAGCGGGGCGAGGATCAGCAGGAACACCGCGAGGGTGGACAGTCCGGCCGTCAGGGACTTGCGGCCCTGGAGCCGCCGGTCCAAGGAGTCCTGGATGGGCATGAACAGGACGACCAGGAAGCCGCCCAGCAGCACCGGCATCAGGAACGGCAGCAGGATGCGTGAAAAGAGAATCAGCGCGAGCGCGAACAGCCCCGCGAAAATGAAATTGGACCACCGCTTCGAGTCGCCCGCCGTCACCGCCCCACCCCGTCCCCAGACCTGCCGCGCTCAACGTAGGAACGGATATTCCCACCAGGAAGTCCGCCACTCCCTTCCCCACGAGGCCATCCATGACTTCTGGACGTTTCGCTCCCCTGGCGGCCGTTGCCACGGCCGTGGTGTCCAGCACCTTCCTGCTGCTCGGTCCCGCCGGCTGTGACGAGAAGAGCCAGGGCGCGGCCTGCACGGACAACTGCCCCACCGTGGAGGGCAACTATCCCCTGACGTTCGCCGGGGACGCGGGCCTGCCCGCGGAGTGCGTGAACCTGAACGTGAAGGAGCTGGTGGACGGCGAGGTGCTGAACATCCAGCGCGGCGAGGGCGGCATGCTCACGGGCACCCTGGCGGGGGTGGCGCTGACGGGCCAGGTGTACGCGAACGGCGCGCTCAACCTGACCGGCCTGCCGCTGCCTGGCGGCGACGGCGGGGTGAGCACCATCTACACCCTCACCGCGACCCACACCGGCGCAGCCCCGACCGAGGACGGCGGCGTGGGCCCCGGCAGCCTGTCCGGGAACTTCAACGGCCAGTTCTCGCGCGTCCAGGGGACCAGCGCGCTGAGATGCAACGTGGCGCGCCCCTTCACGGCGACCCGGCAGTGAAGCCAGGGCCGCCGGGAGCGGCGCCAGGGAAGACGAACTACTTCTTCTTGCCTTCGGCGGCGGCGGCCTTGGCGGCTTCCTTCTGCTTCTTGATCCGCTTCTTCCAGTGCTGACGGATCTTCATCTGCACGCGGCGGTGCTTGCTCTTGCTGTTGGCCATGTGGGTGGCTCCTGGTCTCCGGAATGGAGCAAAGGGGGGCTTACCTATCAGAAGCCTACGGGCTCCCGGAAGAGGAACCCTCGGGGTCCTCCGGGACGGGCTTCGCGTCCGCTCCCGGCGCGGGCCGGGGCGCCCCGTCGGGAGGGGGCTCGTTGGGGGCCGGACGGGTCGGGAAGGGAATGCCCTCCGCGCCGCGCACCTGGGTGGGCAGGGCGCTCCCCAGGGTCACCTCCCCCTCCCGGTCCTCGTCGCTGGGGCGCTCCTTGGAGGCCGGCACGCTCGTCTGGTGGGGGCGCTTCTTCACCGAGGCGAAGATGGGGCGGCAGGCGTCCACGAAGCGGCGGACCTCGTCCAGGGGCAGCGCGGGCGAGTAGTTGTCGTTCACCCCCGTCATGGGCTCCGCCATGCACATGGCGTTGAGGATGGCCTCCTCCGTGGCCTCCATCACGGCCTCGTAGAGGGGGTCCAGGCGCTGATCCAGGAGGATCTTCATCTTGTAGACCATCTTCTGGGTGCGCCTGGGGATGATGTTCGCGGTGGAGAAGCCCACCACGATCTCACCCGAGCCGTGCGCCGCGTAGCTGCCCACCCGGCCGATGCCCAGACCCACGCGCTTGCACAGGCGGTTGATCTGATGGCTCAAGAGCGGCGCGTCCGTGGCGACGACGGCGATGATGGAGCCGTAGGACTTGCCGCGGTGCGGGGTGTTCTTGAACTTCTCCACCAGCACCTCGCCCACGGGCAGGCCGCCCACGCGCAGGTTGTGCATCTTCCCGAAGTTGGACATGACGAGCACGCCCAGCGTGTAGCCGCCCAGCACCTCCGGCAGCTTGCGCGACGACGTGCCGATGCCGCCCTTGAAGTCGCACGTCACCATGCCGGTGCCGCCGCCGACGTTGCCCTCCTGCACCGGGCCGGACTTCGCGGCGTTGATGGCGGCGAAGACGTGCTCCTGGCGCACGTGGCGGCCGGAGATGTCGTTGAGCCACGAGTCGTCGCACTCGCCCACCACGGGGATGATGACGTCGTGCTCGTCACCGATGCCCGGGTAGCGCTGGACGAGGTAGTTGGCCACGCCGTCGGACACGGCGCCCACGGCCATGGTGTTGGTGAGGAGGATGGGCGTCTCGACGAGGCCCCACTCCATGAGCTGCGTCATGCCGGAGACCTCGCCGGCTCCGTTGAGCACGAAGCCGCCTCCGCTCATGCGCTCCATGAAGATGTTGCCCAGGTTGGGCAGGATGGCCGTGACGCCCGTGCGCACCGGACCGTAGCCGGGCTTGAGCGGCCCCGAGCCTTCGATGAGCGTGGCGTGCCCCACCAGCACGCCCTCGACGTCGGTGATGGCGTTGTACTTCCCCGGCTTGAAGCGCCCCAGCGGGATGCCCAGCTCCCGCGCCCGGACCCTCGGCCCATTCTCTTCCGGTATCCGCACCATGAAACCGACCGTACCCGACAATCTCCGACGGTCAACCCTGCTTCCCTACCAACTGTCGCGAAGCTTCAGCCGCGCGCGGGCGGCCTCAGCCCCTCGACGAGCAGCCGCGTCTGCACGCGGGCGAGCGCCTCCGCGGCCTCCGCGCCCTGGGGCGACTCACCGAGCTGCCGATCCACGAACAGCGAGGCGAGCCCGTGCACGAGCGACCACGCGGTGAGCGTGAGGGGCCGCGACTCGCCGGGGCGCAGGAGGCCCGCGGTCTGTGCGGCCTCGATGCTGCTCACCAGCAGCGTGAAGGCGCCCTGCTCTCCCTCCGGCTCCGGCGGCGGTGACATGGGCCGGGTGAAGTGCGGGCCGAACATCACCCGGAAGTGCGGCGGGTGGCGCACGGCGAACAGCACGTAGGCCTCGCCCGCCGCGTACAGCCGCTCCAGGGGGTTGGTGTGCGGGGCCATGCGCTCGCGCATCTCGCGCGCCATGGCGCGGAAGCCCTCGTGCGCCACCGCCTCCAGCAGCGCCTCCTTGTCCGCGAAGTGCCGGTACGGCGCCGCGTGGGAGACGTCCGCCCGCCGGGCCACCTCGCGCAGGGTCAGCGCGCCGAAGCCCTCCTCGGCGATGAGCGCCACCGCCGCGTCCACCAGCGCCTGGCGCAGGTCTCCGTGGTGGTAGCGGCCCTTGTCCTCCGGTGCCTCCGCCGCCTGCTTCCGCTTGCCCCGCGTCGCCAACGTCCGTGCCTCCTCACGCGCCTGATGCCGCCCGCGCGACTTGACCATCCGCCGCGCGAAGTTGCCAGCGTCAACATCCATGTTGACACCGACAACATGCGATGTTTACAGTGTCCACAAGATGGGCGGCGCGGGGGTCTCCCGCGTCGTTACGTTGCACTGGAAAGGGAGCCGTCATGACGACCGCGATGAAGCAGACGATGTCCTCCTCCGCGCCGGGCTGGCTGCGGGCGTTCCGCACGCTCCCCCGCCAGCACGGCTTCGAGCCGCTGCGGGTGGAGGGCCAGGTGCCGGAGGGGCTGCGCGGCTCGCTGTACCGGGTGGGGCCGTGGACGTTCGACGTGCACGGCCGGGCGTACCAGCACTGGTTCGACGGGGACGGCGGGATGCTGGGCGTGCGCTTCGGCGCGGACGGGGTGACGGGCGCGTCGCGGCTCTTGGACACGCCCACCATGGTGGCGGAGCGCAAGGCGCCCTCGCAGCGCTTCGGCGGCTACGGCACGCCCACGCCGCTGCTCCACAAGCTGAGCCAGACGCGCAAGAACTCCGCGAACACGTCCGTGATGGCGTGGAACGGCAAGCTGTACGCGCTCTTCGAGGGCAGCGTGCCGGTGGAGGTGTCCCCGGAGGACCTGTCCACGCTGGGCGAGACGGACTTCGACGGCACGGTGGTGGAGACGTTCTCCGCGCACCCGCACCGCGTGCCGTCGCGCAAGGCGTCCTACAACTTCGGCATCCGCTACGGCCGGTTCACGCAGGCGGACCTCTTCGTGCTGCCGGACGGCGGCAAGGCCCAGCGGCTGGGCTCGGTGAAGCTGCCGGGCGCGACGATGGTGCACGACTTCATCGCCACGGACCGCTACCTCGTCTTCTTCCTGTCGCCGCTGCGTCTGAACCTCTTCCGCGCGCTGCTGCAGGTGGGCTCGTACTCGGAGAACCTGCGGTGGAAGCCGGAGGCGGGCACGGACGTGCTGGTGGTTCCCATCGACGACGTGGAGCACCCGGTGCGCATCACCACGGACGCCTTCTACCTGTGGCACTTCGGCAACGCGTACGAGCAGGGCGACACGCTGGTGGTGGACTACGTGCGCTACCCCGACTTCACGACGAACCAGTGGCTGGGGGAGCTGGTGCGCGGCACGACGTCCAGCGACGCGAAGGGCATGCTGCACCGGGCGGTGGTGGACGTGAAGGCGGGCACCTTCCGCACCGAGCAGCGCGCCGACATCAGCTGCGAGTTCCCCCGCGTGGCCCCCGGCGTCGTGGGCCGCGAACACCAGACGGTCTACCTGGGCGTGCACCAGAGCGACGAAGCCCGGCGCGGCCTCTTCGACGGAGTGGCCCGCATGGACATGGCCACGGGCCGCATGACGACGGCCTCCCTGGGCGAGGCCACCTACCCCTCCGAGCCCATCTTCGTCCCCCGCCCCGGCGCGAGCGCCGAGGACGACGGCTGGGTGCTCACGCAGGTGTTCGACGCGAAGACGGACACGTCCCACATCGCCGTGCTGGACGCGCGCCACCTGGAGGACGGGCCCGTGGCGCGCTGCCACTTCGATCACGCCCTGCCGCCCACGTTCCATGGCGGCTTCGCGCCCGCGAAGTGACACTGACTCACGCTTTCTCTGCTTTCCATACCATTTCAGCTTAAATGGTTGGAGGCGGCGAAACGGAGGCAGGTCATGAAGCGGCTGTTGGCGGTGGCAGGACTGGCGGTGCTCGCGCTCACCGGGTGTCAGCCCGAGGCGCAGACGGATCCCAACCTGACGGAGCAGGCCCAGGGCGCGACGAACGTGCCCGGGCTCTACGCCGTCTTCAACCAGCCGGACAACACGGGCACGCGGGACTACCGCATCAAGGATGAGATTGCCCGGCTCATCCAGAACAGCCCCAAGGGTTCCTACATCCGCATCGCCATGTTCCTGTGGACGACGGACCACCTGAACGCGGCCATCAAATCCGCGCTGTGCCGTGGCGTCGTCGTGCGGCTGGTGGTGGACGAGCAGAACGGCGGCGCCGCTTCGGAGTTCGCCTCCGGCGGCGTCATCCATGACCTGAGCAGCTACGTGCCCCCGGCGGCGACATGCCCGGACGGCTTGAGGCTGGAGCTCACCCGGTGCAACGGCACGGGCGCGGGGAGCGCGTGCATCGCGGGCTTCGACCGCGAGGGCACCATCATGCACGACAAGATCTTCACCTTCTCCACCACCACGGATCCGCAGGGCAACCGCATCCAGCGCGTGGTGGTGCAGGGCTCGTGGAACAACACCTACTCCCAGAACAACTACTGGAACGACATGGTCGTCAGCTACGAGGACTGGGACTGGTACGACTACTGGGTCGGCTACCACAACGACCTGCGCGGCGGCACGAAGACGACGGACTACTACAACCCCACCACGGGCCAGGGTTACTACAGCTCCCCCAATGCGCCGTGGACCGCGTACTTCTTCCCGCGCGAGGGCAATGACAACGAGCTGTCCAGCGACACCGTGACGAACAACTTCACGGACTACATCAAGACGTATGTCGCCGGCTGCACGCTGGACGTGAACCAGAACCACTTCAACGACAGCCGCGCCATCGTGGCCACGGAGCTGGTGCGCATTGGCAAGCTGGGCTGCCGGGTGCGCGTGCTCTACACGGACATGGACTCGGGCATCAAAACGAAGCTCACCGGCGCGAAGAACATCACCCTGCGCCAGCTGTACGACGTCTCCGCCAACAACGTGAAGCAGGGCGACGGCACGCCGCGCGAGGTGCTCACGCACAGCAAGCACTTCGTCTACTCCGGCAACTTCAACGGCACGGTGCGCAAGATGGTGCTGACGGGCTCGCACAACCTGTCCAAGAACTCGCTGCGCTACAACGACGAGAACCTGGCGAAGTTCTACTCGGACACGCTGTGGCAGGCGTACCACGACAACTTCGAGAAGGGCTGGGCCCAGGCGCTCAGCGACGGCTGAAAAGCAGGCGCGTCGCACCTGGGGATGAGCGAGCAGGGACCCGGAGGCAGCTTCAACAACGGCCCCCGGGTCCTGAACCTTGGATGGAAGCAGCCACCCATCTCCAAGGACCCGCCATGTCGTGGACGTACCGATTCTTTGAGAGCAAGGCGACCAAGGACGTCGTCAGCCAGCTCATCAATTCCTTCAACGGGCTGAGCAAGTACCAGGCGCTCACCGCCAAGATGGGCCACAGCGACGTCTCGAATGGCAAGGCGCGAGGCCTGGTGTTCTACGAAGAGCACGCCTCCATCAAGTCCATTCCTGGCGCGCCGGGCAAGCCCTGGCTCAGCACCCTCAAGGCCGTCTCCGCTGGCAGCAGCTACGAAACCGCCGCGGAGGAGATCTGCGCGCACCTGAACGGGCTCACCCCGGAGCAGGCCTCGCTCGCGCTCTTCTCGATGAGCGATATCTCCGGCTACACCTGCCACATGGGGCTGATCTACCCGACCAGCGTCAAGTAACCCGCCCGAAGCGACCTGGGACGGCGCCCCGAAGGGCGCTTCCGTCGCCGAGCGGTCAATCCCATCCACGACCCGCGACACCCACCTTTCACCAGGGGAGAACAGACATGGCCTGGACATTCAAATACATCGAAAAGAACGACGCGCGCGTCGTCATCACGAGCATGGCGACGGAGATCAGCCAACTGACCGAGAACGAAGCCGCGACGGCCAAGGCCGCCCACACGGATGCGAGGCATCGGGATTCGCGCGGCGCGGTGCTCTACAACAAGGACGCGGGAACCCCTCCGCCCTACAACCTGGAGGGCACCTGGACGGAGCGGCTTTGGACCTTCGACCCCGCCTCCGACTACACGACGAACCTCCTGGAGCTCTGCAAGTTCCTCAATGACGTGCTCACGCCGACCGAGGCCGCGTACGCCAAGTTCTCCATGAGCGATTACTACAACGGCACCTGCTACATGCTGTTGGTCTATCAACGGGCCAGCTGATCGCATTGCCAGACATTCCCGGTCAGTCCCAAGATACGGAGCGACACAATGGCCCAGGCAGCCACGATTCAAGGCGGAGATGCATCCAACGCCAACAACTTCCGCGACCCCCTCTCCAGCGACGTCAATCCACGGACGGGAAGGTTGCGCATCTCCGTCGCGGCGCCACGGCTGCCTGGGCTGGGAGGACTGGACGTGGATCTGGGCATTGACTACACCCAGAGCGACCAGGCACCTCCCAGGACCGTCCTGGGGCTGCCGGCGATGTGGCAGTTCCGGCTCAGCTACATCGTCGGCGGACGGATTGTCATCAATGGTTCTCAATCCCATGCGCTGGATCAGCGCTGGCCTTGCGGCATGAAGTACCACGTCCTCCAGGACATGAGCCTGGAGACCCTGAACAAGATGCCAGCGCTTCCCTTCGAGGAGGCCAAGGACCAGCGCTCCCTCAACATCCTGTCCTTCCTCGACGGACGGAAGCAGTACTTCGATCTCCACGGGCGGCTGATCGCCTCCGCGGACCCGCACGGCAACCACATCCTGTACTTCTACGAGGAGCCAGCGGACCGCTCCGTCTTCTTCACGCGCCTCACGCGCATCGTCGACACCTACGGCCAGACGGTCTCCTTCGAGTACCCGGCCAACGGCATCCAGATCACCCTGCCCCCCGGTGATGGGAGCGCGCAGCGGATCCTGTATGAGTTCGACTCGCCCACCGCGCTGAAGGCCTATCACGACCCGGCCGGAAGGAAGACCCTGTTCACCCACGGCGGCGGACAGCTCAACCGCCGGCTGCTCACCCGCATCCAGTCTCCCAACCAGTTCGAAACCCTCTTCACCTACAAGACGCTGGACGTCCGCAAGGAAGGGAAAGCAAGCCGCCTGGATGTCATCCACCAGGTCATCCGCAAGGCGCAGGGGATTGAACGCACCACTGAATACAATCTGGACCCGAACAAGGACCACCGGAACTACACCGGCAACCCCACCTACGAGCTGTCCTCCAAGGACACCTTGATGGAGAGCACGGACCACCGCTACCGCTACGTCACCACCGTGGATGACGGCGCCACCCTCACCCGCCGCACGTACAACCGGCTGCACCTGGAGCTGAAGACCGAGGTCTATTCCAAGAGTGATCCCGGCGACCTGATCACCACCACCCTCTTCACCTACCCGGGGCAAGGCGCCGACGTGTCCTTCCCTGCCCACAACGCCCTCCCCAAGTCCTACGAGCGGCCCGCCCAGGTGGAGGTGAGGACCTACGACGCCGGTCCCGGCGGCGACACGAAGCCCTATCGCGCCCGGAAGACGGTGAACGCCTACAACGACGCGGGGCAGCCGACCGCCACCGAGGTCTCCACGGCGGCCGCCGGAGGCGCCTTCCAGACAAAGCGCAAGGAGGTCCTCCAGTACGATCCACGCTTCGGGCTGCTGCTGCTGCACGACGTCCACGATTACCAGGCCACGGGCCTCATCAGCGCCCAGCCCGTCATCACCCGCGTCGTCCAGACGCTGAGCTCCGACGGCAGCCAGGTCGTCAGTACCCAGACAGGCTTCGTGACCGACGGGGCGTTCAGCGCCTCGCGCACCACCCGCTACGAATACGACGCCGCGGGACGGGTCACGCTCCAGACGGACACCGGGGCGTCCGGCACCGAGTCCTCCGCCCTCCAGACGGCGTACACGCACGCCCCCGGAAAACACCGGTTGACCGTCCAGCAGACCGACGCCGTGGGCGACGTCCGCAGCCAGGAGTACGACACCGCCACGGGCCTGCTCTCCTCCGAGACGAACGCCCGGGGCACCACCACCTACGGCTACGACACCCTGGGGCGCAAGAGCTCCACCGTCGATCCGCTGGGCGTCACCACCACCTGGACCTACGACGATGCGACCCGGTCCACCACGGTGGTGAACGCCAATGGCTACAGCGCCACCCTCCGGGACAATGGCTTCGGAGAGCTGCTCCTCCACACCGACAACGCCGGTCCCCAGGGCGCTGCCCGCGTTCACAACAGCCGGACTTATGACGCCCTGGGCCGTCTGATCCAGGAGACCGGCATCCTCGGCGAGGGCTCGAAGCTGACGTACGCCTACGATACCCGGGGCCGCCTGAGCCAGCTCACCGACAGCGAAGGCAACGTCAGCACCTATGCCTATGACGAGCTCCAGGGCAGCCAGACCGAGTTCTTCAACGGCATCAAGCTGCGGACCCAGTGGTTCGACGATGAGCAGCGCATCCTCCAGGAGGAGAGCTTCCAGGCCACGCCGGGCACCTCTCGCGCCACGCTCACCGGCCATGACGGCAACGGGAACGTCGTCCTCCAGAAGACGGGCACCCGGGCGGGCACCGCCGCCATCGCCTGGAACAGCACCCAGCGCATCACCCGCGACATCCTCGGCAACGAGGTGCGGACCGAGACCACGGGCAGTGACGGCACCACCGTCATCCACCTGGAGGACCGGGACCTCCACGGTCAGGTCCTGCGCACCACCCGCACGCTTCAGCGGGCCGGGCAGGCCAGCGCCGCCTCCGTCCAGGGCGAGACGTGCCGGTACGACGCGGCGGGCCACCTCCTGCAGGCATCCAATCCCCTGGGCCAGAACGAAACCCTGACGTACGAGCACGGCGCGGTGAAGACCCGCCAGGACCTGGCGGGGACGCTGTTCACCCGGACGTATGACGCCGTGGGGCAGCTCACCGAGGAGCGCTTCACGGAGGGCAACGTGATTCACCGGTTCGTCCGCGCCCATGACAACACCACCCGCCGGCTGACGTCCGTGGAACACCTGGCCGGAAATCAATCCCACGGCAGGATTGAGTACACGTACTCGCCAGAGGGACTGCTGACGTCCACCCGTTCGCTTCCGGAGGACAAGACGCTTCAGTGGGAGTACTCCGCCACGACGAATCAGCTGCGCTGCTTCACCGACGCGGCCGGGGTCGCGACCCGCTTCACCTATACCCGCGGCGGTCAGGTGGAGACGGTGAGCTCCGGGAGCGACGCGAGCGCGAAGACCCTCACCGTCGGCTACTACTCCAAGGCGGACTCCGCCGCGCACAGCGGCAAGGTCCAATCCCTGACCTTCAGCGGCGGCCTGGCCATCCGCTACCAATACGATGGCGCGGGGCGCGTCGCGACCGTCCAGGCGCGCGCGGGCACACAGGACGTGCTCACCGTCGCCTATTCGTATGACGAAGCCACGGGCTTCATCACGCGAAAGGTCTTCTCCTCCGCCCGGTCGCCCCAGGACGTCTCGCTCAACCACCAGGTGAGCTACCAGTATGACGGGCTCGGGCAGCTGCTCCACGAGGAGGTGCAAGACCCGAAGGGGGTCCTGCTCACGCGCCGGACCTACGGCTACGACGCCGCCGGCAACGTCACGCGCCAGACCCTGACCCGCGCGGGCCTTCCGGATGAGACCACGGGCTTCACGTACGACGCGGACAACAAGCTCCTCACGCTCCAGTTGGAGGGTGGCTCTCCACGAAGCCTGGCCTACGACCTGCTGGGCAACCTCACGGACGATGGCGCGGGGCGCACGTTCCAGTACAACGCGCTCGGTCAGCTGACGGGCTTCAAATCCAAGACCCTCAACTACACCTACACCTATCACCCGGACGGGCTGCGCAAGAGCAAGTGTCAGGCATCCCAGACGCCGGTGCGTTTCTATTACGACGGGCGACCGTCAGCCCGGCTCGTCAATGAAATCCAGGACGCCACGAGCGTCAGCCATGTCCAGGCCGGCGACCTCCGCTTCGCGCGTCAGGTGCCGGGACAGGACACGCAGGAGTTCCTCCACGACCAGAGCCATGTCGTGGCGGCGCTGACCGGGCAGGCCCTGTCGGGCGTCCGCTACGGCGCCTATGGCGAGCAGGAGCCCGTCGCGTCCGGGCCCCGGACCTTCCAGCTCCAGGACAATCCCTTTGGCTACAAGGGGGAGTACCAGGACGTGGAGTCGGGGCTCGTCTACCTGCGCGCGCGCTACTACGACCCCCAGCTCATGCGCTTCATCAGCCGCGACAGCGCGCCCCTGCTCAATCGCTACCAATACGCCCTGGGCAATCCTGTCATGCTGACGGACCCCTCCGGCAACCTGGCGTGGTGGGAATGGCTGACCCTGGGCGCCGCGCTGGTGGCCAGCGTGGTCGTGACCATCGCCACCGCTGGCGCCGGCTCCGCGCTGCTCGCCGGGGCGCTGGCCAGCACCAGCACGCTGGTCTCGTTGAGCGCGGAGGTGGGCATCGCGGTCGCCGCGGGCGTCGCCGGTGCGCTCGTGGGCAAGGGCGTGGAAGCGTTTGGCTACTCCGCCAGGGAAGGCCGCTGGGGGCTGGACCGGTACTTCGACAAGGAGCTGGGGATCGAGGTCGGGCTCGCCGCCATCAGCGGCGGGATCGGCGCCAAGGCCAGCTTCGTGGGCAACAAGGTCGTCGCGAAGGTGGTGGGGACGACCGGGCGCAAGGCGGTCGCCGCCCAGGCGCTGGTGGGGTTCGCGGTGGGCTCTGTCGAAGCGCTCGTCGCCGAGCCCCTGCTCCAGCAGTTCACCAAGGGCAAGGTGGACTGGGACGAGCGCATCTTCGGAGCCCTCGTCGGCGGAGGGTTCGCGGGGGCCGGAAGCACGTACCTGGGCGAGCGCGCCAGGCATCGCTACCTCCAGCGCACGCGGACCACGCCGGTCGTGGCGTTCAACCCGGGCACGACGGCGGGCCCCGCGATTTCGTTGGGGTCCGCCGGCGGGGCGGGGGACTTCGCCGCCATCCGGAGCGCCTACAGACAGCTGGACGCGGCCGGCCCCATCCGGGCCCCCAAGCCGCCCGCGGCCCCCGCGCAGTTCCTGCTTCCCGGCTTCCTTCCCTGAAACCCCGGCTGACCCCAAAAGGAGTCCTGCGTCATGGGACAGATTGACAAGGACGAGGGGGGCGACCCCTCCAACGCCAACAACTTCCGCGACCCCTTCTCCAGCGAGGTCAACCCCCGGACGGGCAAGCTGCGCATCTCCATCGCGGCCCCCGTCGTCCCGGGGCTCGGGGGGCTCGACGTGGACCTGGGCATCGACTACGTGCAGCTCGATGGCAGACAACCCCGGAGCATCCTGGGCCTGCCCCCGATGTGGAGCTTTCGCCTGAGCCACATCGTGGGCGGGCGGATCGTCATCCAGGGCTCGCAATCCCATACAGTGGACGCCCACTGGCCCAGCGGCATGAAGTACCACGCCCTCCAGGACATGAAGCTGGAGTCCTTCAACAGCCAGCCGGCGCTGCCCTTCGACGAGGCGAAGAGCCGCAAGTACCTGAGCGTCCTCACCCTGCTCGACGGCCGGAAGCAATACTTCGACCTCTGGGGCCGGTTGATTGCCCTTGCCGACGTCCACGGCAATCACATCCTCTACGAGTACCAGGCGCCTGACGACGCCTCCGTCCTCGGGACGAAGCTGCTGCGCATCGTCGATACGCATGGCCAGGTCTTCGCCTTCACCTATCCGGACGACGCCATCGAGATCTCCCTCCCCTCGGCTTCCGGACCGTCGCGCGGCATCCGCTACGAGTTCGACGCGGCCCGCCGCCTCAAGGCCTATCAAGATCCCGCCGGGCGGAAGACCTCCTTCACATACGCGGGAGGGCAGATCCTCAAGAACCTGCTCTCCCGGATCGACTCGCCCGAACAGCTCGCCACCACCTTCAGCTATGGCCTGCTCCAGGCGAAGGCGGACGCCACGGAGCGAAGGCTCGACGTCGTCACCGCGGTGACCCGCACGTTCCAGGGCGGCTCACACACCACGCGCTACCAGTACGACCCCGACGGAGACCACCACAACTACACCGGCCACCCGACCTACTCGCTCTCCTCCGGCGACGCGTTGCTGGAGAGCACGGACCACCGCTACCGGTACAGCGCCACCGTGGACGATGGCGTCACCCTCACCCGTCATACCTACAACCGGCTCCACCTGGAGACGCGGACCGACGTGCGTTCGAGCGCCACCTCCACGGACCTCATCGCCACCACCCTCTTCACCTATCCGGATCAAGGCGCCGACGGCAGCTTCCCCGCGATCAAGAAGCTCTCCGCGAACTACCAGATCCCCAGCCAGGTGGAGACCCGGACCTACAATCCCGGGGATGACAAGCACTTCCGCGCGCGCAAGGTGACCCAGACGTTCAACGAGGCGGGGCAGCTCACCCGCAGGGAGGAGGCCGTCGCGGCGGATGGCGTCACCTTCCAACAGGAGCGGGTGGAGACCTTCCGCTACGATTCTCGCTTCGGACTGGAGCTGGAGAAGGACGTCCACGACTCCCACGCCGGGGGCGAGTTCAGCGCGGCCCCCGTCATCACCCGCGTCGCCCAGGAGCTGAACGCCACGGGGAGCCTCGTCGCGAGCAGCGAGGTGGGCCTCGTCGAGTCGAACGTCTTCAAGCCCTCGCGGCGCCTGGTCTACACCCACGATGCCCGGGGGCGGCTCATCCGGGAGGAGCTCAGCCCCCCCGGCGCCAAGGCCGCCACCGCCGTCCTGGAGAACACCTACAGCCACGACGCGAAGTCATACCGCCTCACCGTCGTGTCGAAGGATCCCACGGGCGCGAGCAGGACCCGCCGCATCGACACGGCCACCGGCCAGGTCGTCTCCGAAACCGATGGACGCGGCAACACCCTGACCTACGCCTACGACGCGCTCGGCCGGAAGACGTCCGTGGTGGATGCGCTGAACATCACGACCCGCTGGACCTACGACGACGCCCAACGGACCCTCACCGTCCACAACGCCAACGGGTACGAGACCCGCGTCCAGTACAACGGTCTGGGGCAGGTGGTCCGCCAGGCCGACAATGCCGGCTCCAAGGGAGCGGAGCGCACGCTCTACAGCCGGGAATACGACGGACACGGCCGGCTCGTCGGCGAAACCGGCATCCTGGGTGAAGCCTCCCGGCTGACCCATGCCTATGACGACCGGGGACGGCTCCTCCAGGTCACGGACGCGGAAGGCAACGTCCGCGCGTATGAATACGACGAAGTCGCCGGCACCCAGACCGAGTCCTTCAACGGCCTGAAGACCCACCTGCGCCACATCAACGCCAGGCAGCAGATCACCCGGGAGGAGGCCTTCTCCACCGCCTCGGGCACCTCCCGCGTCACGTCCACCGGCCATGACGCCAGCGGACACGTGGTCTCCCAGCGGCAGGGGGAGCCGACCAGCGCCTCCCGCATCGAGCGACACATCACCCGGGACCTCCTGGGCAACGCGCTGCGGACCGAAACCCAGACAGGCGACGGCACCACGCTCATCCACCTGGAGGACCGCGATCTCTTCGGCAACCTCACCCTCACCACCCGGACGCTCCAGGTGGGCAAGCAGTCCGCCTCCGCCAGGGGCGAGCGCTTCCAGTCGGACGCGGCCGGCCGCATCACCCAGCTCACCACGCCCCTGGGCAAGAAGGAGACCTTCACCTACGACGCCAACGGCAACCAGACGTCGCGGACGGACCTCGCGGGCACCGCCTTCACCCAGACCTACGACGCCGTGAACGCGCTCTCCCAGACGGAGTTCCTGGATGGGAAGGTGAAACACAGGCTCGTGCGCACCCATGAAGCCACCACCCGCCGCCTGCTCACCCTGGAGCACTTCGAGGACGACACGTCCCGCGGCAGCATCACGTACACCTATACGCCCGATGGCCGGCTCACCTCCGCCCACCATCTCCCCGAAGACAAGCGCCAGAGCTGGGAATACTCCTCGCTGAGCAATCAGCTCACCCGCTTCACGGATGCCGCGGGCGTCTCCACCCTGTTCACCTACACCCCACAGGGGCGGCTCCAATCCCTGAAGACCGAAGGACAGCCGACTCAATCCCTCTCATTCTCGTACTACGGCAAGGCGGAGGACGCGGCCCACAGCGGCAAGGTGAAGACCCTCACGCTGGGCTCCGGCCTGTCCCTCGCCTATACCTATGACGGCTTTGGCCGCATCCTGACGACCACCGCGCGCGCAAGCGCCGTCGCCGGCACCAAGACCCTGGTCGAGATCAGCCACGGCTATGACGACAGCACCGGCAACCTCACCCGCCGGGTCTACTCCTCCGGGTACGCACCGCGGGACGCCGCGCTCAACCGGCAGGTGGACTATCAATACAACGGCCTGGGCCAGCTGACCCAGGAGCAGGAACAGGACGCCTCGGGCACGCTGCGCTCCCGCCGGACGTACGCCTACGACGCCGCGGGCAACGTGGTGAAACAGACCCTGACCCGCGCTGGCGTGAAGGACGAGGTCTCCCAGTACGAATATGACGCGGACAACAAGCTGACCTCCATCCAGGTGACAGGCGGCTCCACGCGGAATCTCGTCTACGACGCGCTGGGCAATCTCACCCAGGACGGTGCTGGCCGGAGCTTCACGTACAACGCCCTGGGCCAGCTCACGGGCTTCGTGGACGCCGCATCCCAGCGCTTCGCCTACAGCTACCAGCCGGATGGGTTGCGGCGGAGCAAGCGCCGCGCGAACGAAGCCCCCGTGCGCTTCTATTACGACGCCGCCGCGGCACCGAACATCACCACCGAGATCCAGGGGGAGGCGAGCGTCAGCCACCAGATGACGGGCTCCCTGCGCGCCTCGCGGCAGGTGCAGGGGAGCGACGCACTGGCGCTCCTCCATGATCAGAGCCACGTCGTGGCGACCCTCGCCGGGAAGACGCTCGCGGGCGACCGCTTCAGCGCGTATGGCGAAACGGACGGGGGCCCAGGCGATTTCACGCTCCAGGACAACCCATTCGGCTTCAAGGGCGAGTACCGGGACGCCGAGTCGGGCCTCGTCTACATGCGGGCGCGCTACTACGACCCGGGGCTCAAGCGGTTCATCTCCCGCGACAGCGTCCCCCTGTTCAACCGCTATGACTACGCCGATGGCAACCCGGTCATGATGAGCGATCCGACGGGGAACATGGCCTGGTGGGAATGGTTGACCCTGGGAGGCGCCCTGGTGGTGGGGGCCACGGTCACCATCGTCACCGCGGGGGTGGCGAGCGGGGTCTTCGCGGCGGCGCTCGCCAGCACCAGCACGCTGGTCGCCACAGGTACGGAGGTGGCCATCGCGATCGCCTCGGGAATCGCCGGAGCCATCGTGGGCAGCGCCATCACCGCCATTGGCACGTCCGCGGCGGAGAACCGGTGGGGCGCGGATCAGTTCTTCAACAAGGACCTGGGCATCAGTCTCGGCGTGGGCGTCCTGGGTTCGGGGATTGGCACCGCCTTGACCAAGGGAGGCCTGAAGGTCGCCTCAAAGCTCGTGGGAGAGGTCGGGCGGCGGTCGGCGGTCGGCAAGGCCCTCGCGGGGTTCGTGGGAGGCGGCTCCGAATCCTCGTTCAACTGGACGGTGTCCCAGGCGATCAGCAAGGGGCGCGTCGAGTGGGACCCGTCCCTGCTCCCCGTCGTCGGCGCGGGCGGCATCAGCGGTGCAACGAGCCAGTTCTGGGCAGCCCTCCGAAGCGCGGCATGGAAGCGCATGCACCGGGCGCGGGTGCGCGAGTTCGATGCGATCGCGGCCGTCGAATCCTACGACCCGACACACTTCACGCAGATCAATCCCGAACTCGATGTGCCCGTGTCGGGGGAAGCATGGTCCTCGCCTCCGAGCAGCCCTACCCCCAGCCTCTGGGACGGCTACTCGGAGCCCGGAGCCTTCCGCTTCTTCGGGTGAGCGCCGGCAGGCCCCGAAGCCTCGAAGCTCCGGGGCCTCCGGACGCTCAGGACTTGAGCTCCGGACGCGGCGAGGGCGTGGTCTCCGCGGGGGCCGACGCGTTGGCCCGCGCGTTCTGCTCCTCGATCCGCTGCACGACTTTGTTGAGCGGCGGCGCGTGGGCCCCGGCCGGGTTCTCCGTCTGGGCCCGGCGTGCCTCGCGCTCCTTGTAGCGGCGGATGGCGGGCGCCATGATTTCGCCAATCAGCGTCCGGTAGTCCATGCCGGCGCCCGCCGCGATGAGCACCAGGTCGCTCCAGCCGGGCGTGAGGCCGGGCAGCGGGTTGCACTCGATGAAGTAGATGCGCCCCTTGTCGTCCATGCGGAAGTCGATGCGCGCCACGTCGCGGCACCCCAGCGCCATGAACGAGTTGCGCGCCGCCGTGCGCAGCTTCTCCAGCAGCGCGGGTTCGATCTTCGCGGGCGCGTCGTAGCGGATGCGGTCCGTCCAATCCAGCTTGTGCTGGAAGCTGTAGACCGGGTTCTTCTCCGCCTTGTCCAGGAAGACGATCTCCATGGGCGGCAGCACGCGCGGGCGCCGCTCGCCCAGGAGGCCCACCGTGAACTCACGACCGCCGATGTACTCTTCAATCAGCGCGGGCTGCTGGTACTTGCCGGCGATCTCCTTCACCACGTCGCGCAGCTCCGCCTCGGAGTAGCAGACGCTCTTGGTGACGACGCCCTTGGAGCTGCCCTCCGCCACCGGCTTCACGATGAGCGGGAAGGTGGTGAACTCCTTGTTGAGGCGCTCCTTGCCCGTGACCATCAACTGGAAGTTGGGCGTGAGGATGCCCGCCTGACGGACGATCTTCTTCGCCAGCGCCTTGTCCAGCGCGAGCGACAGCGTCGCCGGGTCGCTGCCCGTGTACGGGATGTCCAGGAGCTCCAGCATCGCCGGCACCTGGCTCTCACGGTTGCGGCCCTTGAAGCCCTCCGCGATGTTGAAGACGATGTCCAACGGCGTGCTGGAGAGCACCGTGGGCAGCTCCGCCGTGGCCTCCAGGTCGATGACCTCGTGGCCCCACGACGCGATGGCCTCGCGGATGGCCTGGAGGGTGTTGGGCGAGTCGTACTCGGCCTCGCTGTCCTCCTGCACCGTCTCCGCCGTGGCGCTGGGCTTCACGCGCTTCACGTTGAAGCTGAAGCCCACGCGCAAGGGACCCGACTTGCGCGCGGGCCTGCCCTGGCGGCTCTTGTTGTCGCGGATCTTGTGGCGCTTGCCGGCGCTCTGGATGATGGAGTTGATGACCCCGTCCAGGTGCAGCCCCTCCAGCTCCGCCGCGGCGTAGATGCCCGCGCCCGGCTCCAGGCTGGGCAGCGCGTTGATCTCCAGGAAGTACGGCACGCCCGCGTCGGACACGCGGAAGTCCAGGCGGCCCAGGTCGCGGCAGTCCAGCACCTGGAGGATCTTCTGCGCCATCTTGCGGACGTCCTCGGACATCTTCGCCGGGATGTTCGCGGGGGCGCGCACGGACACGGCCTTCTCCCGGCGCGTCTTCAGCTCGTAGTCGTAGATGGCGTACTTGCGGCCCTCGGACGCCTCCGGGTCGATGACGTACTCCACCGGCGCGAGCACGCCGTCGTAGTCGTTGTCCACCGCGGCCAGGTACGGCACCGTCAAGTCGCGCCCGCTGATGTACTCCTCCACCAGCACGCCCGCCGGGTACTTCTCCAGCGCCTTCGCCACCTTCTCGCGCACCTGCTCCAGCGTCTCCGCGACGGAGTCCTGGGTGATGCCCTTGGAGGAGCCCTCGAAGTTGGGCTTCACGATGACGGGGAAGCGCAGGTTCTCCGGCTGCAGCTCGTTGAGCTTCTCCACGTACTGCCAGCCCGGCGTGCGGATGCCATGCTTGGAGAGGATGAGCTTGGTGAGCTGCTTGTCCAGCGTGAGCGCCAGCGCGTACGCGTCCGAGCCCGTGTACGCGAAGCCCAGCTCGTCGAAGAGCGCCGGGTAGAAGGCCTCACGGAAGCGGCCGCGGCGGCCCTCCGCCGTATTGAAGATGAGGTCCGGGCTGTACGCCTCCAGGCGGGCCACGGTGCGCGACGCGGGGCCGCTCACCTCGAAGCGCTCCAGGCGGTGGCCCAGCCGCTCGATGGCTCCCGCCAGCGTGTTCACCGTCTCCTGCGTGTCGAACTCCGCCTCTTCTTCCGAGTCCGAAAGCCGCAGGTTGTAGGTCAGCGCGATGCGCATGGCTTACCCCGTCTCCCTTTCCTGAATGCCTTGCCGCGGCGCACCTTGGCCGCGGACATCAACCGTCCGGGGGCGCGCGTGGCGCCCACCGGCGTGCGGGCTGCAACCGTCGCGCCCGCGACAACCTTCCCGTCCACCACCTGCGTCTGCGCCCAGGTGTCCCCCAGCCGCAGGCCCAGCGGGTCGCGCAGCACGCGCCACGCCTCCACGCCGCCAATCACCACGAAGCCCGCCAGGGCGGCCACCACGCCATGCGGCGCGGGCATCATCCCCAGGAGCACCACCAGCGCGAGCGGCGCGTTGCGAAGCGTGCTGTCACGGTGCCGCGCGGCCGAGCGCGTGGGCAGGTGCATCACCTTCACGCCGCAGATGCGCTTGCCCACGCTCTGCCCCTGGAGCATCCCGTCCGCGAGCAGCAGGAACAGCAGCGCCACCACCGCGCCCGCCGCGCCGCACACCACGTACAGGCCCCAGGCCACCGCGCAGTCGATGATGCGCGCGCCCAGCCGCAGGAGCAGCGACGCCTTCGGGTACGGTGAGTCCGGCTCCGCGTCCTCCTGCACCAGCCGCAGCACGCGGCCCGCGCTCCGGCCCTCCGCCATGAGGCTGCGTTCGGGGGCGGTGCTCACTCCTCGGGCTCCAGCGTGAGCCCCTCTTCGGTGGGCTCCGGCTCATCCAGCCCCGCCAGCTTCGCCAGCCGCTCGTGCGCGGACAGCGGGTGGACGAAGGGCACCACCGTCTGCGCGTGCTCCCCCGCCGCTTCCGCCGCGAGTTGGGCCGTGGGGCTTCCGCCTTCCGACATGCGCAAGAGCTTCTGCCGCGCGTCGTCCTCGTCGTGCCGCGCGGCCTCGCCTTCGCGGGTGAAGAAGACGAAGGCCATGGCCGGGCGCTTGGAGGACTCGCGCATCGCGAACTGCACGCCGTCCAGGTTCCAGCCTTTGCCCGTCCACTCGTTCAAGGTGCGCTCCAGCGCTCCCTCGTCCACGGTGGACAGCTCCACCACTTTGTACTGCAACGGCCCGGGCTCACGGATGACGGGAGCGCGGCCCTTCCCGGGGCGCTGGCCCGACCGGCTGCGCGGCGCCTGCCCCTTCCGGGGACTGGCCGTCGCGGCGCCACGTCTGGGCGGAGGCTTCTCGGTTCTGCGTCCGGGCCGCTTCTTCTGGGTGGGCATCGTGTGCGGACCATTTGGGCGCAAGCGGCGGAAGCGATCAAGCCTTCCGCCGAACACGGCGCCCGGGGTGTCGCCTACAGGAGCTTGGCCGCTTCCAGGGCGTGGTAGGTGATGACCAGGTCGGCGCCGGCGCGCTTGATGGATGTGAGGACCTCCAACATCACGCGCTCGTAGTCCACCCAGCCGTTCTGTCCGGCGGCCTTGAGCATCGCGTACTCGCCGGAGACGTTGTACGCGGCGAGCGGCAGGTCGAAGTTCTCCCGCAGCGCGCGGATGACGTCCAGGTACGACAGCGCCGGCTTCACCATGATGAAGTCCGCGCCCTCGTCCACGTCCAGCACCGTCTCGCGGATGGCCTCGCGCACGTTGCCGGGGTCCATCTGATAGCCGCGGCGGTCGCCGAACTGCGGCGTGCTCTGCGCGGCTTCACGGAACGGGCCGTAGAAGCCGGAGGCGTACTTCGCCGAGTACGCCATGATGGGCGTGTCCTGGTGCTTCACTTCATCCAGCGCCTTGCGGATGGCGCCGATGCGGCCGTCCATCATGTCCGACGGCGCGATGATGTCCGCGCCCGCCTGCGCGCAGGTGACGGCCATCTGGGCGAGCAGCGGCAGCGTGGCGTCGTTGGCCACGTGGTTGCCATCCAGCACGCCGCAGTGGCCGTGGTCGGTGTACTCGCACAGGCACACGTCCGCGATGACCTGGAGGTCCGGCTCCGCGGCCTTGATCTCCCGGATGGCGCGCTGGACGATGCCGTCCGACGCGTACGCCTGGGTGCCACGCGCGTCCTTGTGGTCCGGGATGCCGAAGAGGATGACGGAGGGCACGCCCAGCGACTTCGCGAGCTTCGCCTCCTTCACCGCGTGCTCCAACGACAGGTTGAAGATGCCCGGCATGGAGGAGATGGGACGGCGCACGTCCCGGCCTTCCACGACGAACAGCGGATAGATGAAGTCCGTGGGCGAGAGGCGCGTCTCTCTCACCATGTCACGGAGGGCCGCCGAGCGGCGCAACCTGCGGGGACGGTGGACGGGGTGGGCCATGGGTCGCCGGTATAAACCGCCGGGCCCCGCGCTTCACCCCTTCCGCGTCGCGAATCCGCCTGCTCAGCCGGCGACGGGGCGCCAGGTCAGCTGCTGGCGACGGGAGTCGCGCGCCATGCGGTCGGCCCGCCGGCCGGCCAGGTCCGCCTCGTACAGCGCCCGGGCGTAGCGCACCCGCGCCGCCTCGGTCCCGGTGCTCAGCTCCCGCTCGGCGGCCTCCAGCTCACGGCGCGCGTCCTGAAGCTGCTGCTCGGTCCCGTTTGCCCACGTCATGCCCATGTCTCCTGTGTGGTGTGGCCGCGGGGGTTGTTGGCTTTCGTGCCCCGCGGGTCGCTGACAGGCATTGCAGGGCCTGGACCAGGGACACCGTTGGAACCCACAGGAGTGCAACGTCCGGGAATGACGAGGTGTCGCGTCGCGCCACGCGCGCTCCGGGTGCGCAAGGACTTTCCCAGCGGCGCGAACAGGGGAACGCGCCGAGGAAGCCCGCATGCAGGGCCGCCCGTCCCGCCCTCGGGGGCGGCCTGCTTCCATGCGGGTGCAATCATCCGCCCACCGGGTCGTCTACAGTCGTGACCGTGACGACCCCACCTCCCGCTCTCGAAGTGCAGGGCCTGCGCAAAACGTATCGCCGAGCGTTCGGACGTGGCGGCCATGAAGCCCTCCGGGGCATGGACCTCCACGTCCCGGCGGGCAGCGCGTTCGGGCTGATTGGCCCCAACGGCGCGGGCAAGACGACCTTCATCAAGAGCGTGCTCGGCATCGTGCGGCCCACCGCGGGCACGGTGCGCGTGCTGGGCGGGTCGCCAGAGGATCCCGCCATCCGCGCGCGCATCGGCTACCTGCCGGAGCGGCTGCACCTGCCGGGCACGTGGAAGTCGCCCGCGTTCCTGGCCACCGTGGCCCGGCTCAAGCGGCTCAAGGTCGACGCGAGCGCGCACACACGGCTCTTGGAGCGCGTGGGGCTTTCGGATGCGCTGGACCGGCGCATCGGCGGTTACTCCAAGGGCATGCGGCAGCGGCTGGGGCTGGCGGCGGCGCTCCTGGGAGATCCGGCGCTGCTCGTGCTGGACGAGCCCACGGACGGCATCGACCCCATGGGCCGCTTGGAGGTGCGCCGCATCCTCCAGGAGGAGGTCCAGAAGGGCGTGACGCTGTTCCTCAACTCGCACCTGCTGGCGGAGACGGAGCGCGTGTGTGACCGCGTGGCCATCCTCGCGGACGGGCGCGTGCTGCGTGAAGGACGGCTGGAGGAGCTGGCGAAGGCCGGGGCCCGCTGGCGCGTGCGCTTCGCGCCCGGCGCGGACCGGGAGGCGCTGGGGGCCGCGGGCTTCATGGCCGTGGCGGATCCAACGCGGGGACCAAGGACGGACGGAGCGCCCGCGGGCGGTGGCCGGGAGGACGGCGTGTACAGGGTGGACGCGGCGGACGTGGCGGTGCTCAACGTGGCGCTGGACAAGGCGCGGGCGTCGGGCGCGCTCTTGATGGAGCTCAAGCGCGAGGGCGCGGACCTGGAGGCGGTGCTCCTGGGCGCTGTCGGCGCCGGGCCGGGGGTGGCGGCATGAAGAGCCCTGTCTTCGTCATCGCCGGCTACGTGCTGCGCGAGGCGGCTTCGCGCAAGTTCATCATGGCCTTCATGGTGGGGCTCACGCTGGTGCTGGCCACCGTGGCACTCAGCCTCAAGCTGGAGGTCGTGGACGGAGCGCTCGCGGCGACGCGCCTGTTCGGCGAGGTGATGCGCTCCAACATCATGTCCGTGGACGTGGCGCTGCGGCCCATGTACCGCGCGGCGGCGTACCTGGTGTTCTACGGCGGCATCCTCTTCGGCATCGTCGCGTGCTCGGACTTCGCGCCGGGGCTGCTGTCGCCCGGCCGCATCGAGCATCTGCTCGCCCTCCCCTTGCAGCGCTGGCACCTGTTGGCCGGCACGTTCCTGGGGGTGATGACGCTGGCCCTGGGCGGCACGGTGTACGCCGCGGGCGGGCTGACGCTCATCTTCGGGGTGAAGACGGGGTACTGGACGGCGGGGCCGCTCATCGCCGGGGGCCTGGCGTGCGTGGGGTTCGCGGCGGTGTACGCGGTGATGCTCACCACGGCGACGCTGGTGAGGAGTGCGGCGCTGTGCTCGGCGGCGGGCTTCGTGCTGCTGGTGGGCGGCATCCTCGCGGGCTTCCGCGCGGACGTGTCGCGCTACCTGGAGTCGGGCTTCGGCCGCACGGCGTTCGACGCGGTGACGCTGGTGCTGCCCCGGCTGTCCGCGCTGGCGTCGCGCGCGGCGGACCTGGCCAGCTCCACGCCGCTGGAGAAGGGTTCGCTGGGAATGCTGCTCGGTGGCGTGCTGGTGTTCGGACTGGGGGCCCTCTCCGTGGGCTTCTGGCACTTCGAGGGAAAGGACTGCTGAACCATGGATTCGCGCGGACGCAGGAGGGTGTGGCTGGTGGGGGCGCTGCTGTTGTTCGCCGGGGGCGCGGTCCTGATGTTCACGGGCCAGGGCGACAAACCGGCCGCGGAGGCTCCGGACGTGGCGTTCCCCCGGCGCATGAAGGGCGCGGACCTGGAGCGCGCGGAGAAGCGGCGCACCTGGGTGATGCCCGCGGTGGTGGACGCGGGCGTGGCCGCGCCGGCGAAGCCGAGGGACCCGCTGCTCGCGGCGCTGCCCCGGGGCCCGGGCCGCACGGCGGTGGTCATTGAAGCGAACGCGCTGCGCTACTCGCCCGTGGGCGAGCTGCTCATGGACTGCCTGTTGCGCGACGGGGGCAAGAACCTGGAGCAGTTCAAGGCGATGAGCGGCGTGGATCCGCTCCAGGACCTGGACCGGCTGGTCGTGACGGACGAGGGCGTCATCCTCTCCGGCGACTTCAGCAAGGCGAAGTACCAGGAGCTCTTGGGAGAGCGCGTGGCGTCCGACCATGGCCCGGGCGCGCGCGTGTACGAGCCGGGGGACACGACCTTCGCCCTGCCGGACGGCGGCACGCAGCGCGGGCGCATGGACACCGCGGTGGGCACCTGGAACAACCAGATGCTGGTGTTCGGCAAGTCGCCGGACTCCGTGAAGACGGTGCTGGATCGCATGGACGGGCGCGGCCAGGAGGAGGGCCCGCCGCTGCTGGATGAGAACAGCACCTACGGTGAGATGTACGGCGTGCTGGCGGTGGAGACCCTGGCGAAGCTGCTGGGCCCGGGCCAGGAGGAGCTGGCGCGGCGGCTGACGGACGTGGCCCAGAACGTGGAGCTGCACCTGGACACCAGCGGCGACGTGGCCATGGTGGCCAACGTGACGGGCCTGGACGCGGAGAAGATGACGGACCTGGGCAAGTCCCTGGGCGGCGCGCTGTCCATGGCGCGCATGAAGGCGCAGGCGGACGGCAAGGAGGACCTGGCGCAGTTGCTGGACTTCGCGAAGGTCCGGCCGGACGGCTCGTCCTTCAAGCTGGAGCTGGCCGTGCCCCTGGCCACCCTCCAGGAGCAGCTCGCCTGGTGCCGCCAGGAGCGCCAGGCCGCAGAGCGCGCGAAGACGTCGCCGTAGCGCTCAGTTCGCCGGGCGCGGGCCCTTCGCCTTCGCCTGGGGACGCTGCGGGCGCCAGCCCAGGACGACGCGGCCATACAGCGCGGGGCCCATGTCCAGCCCGCGCACGTTCAGGCTTTCGCGCTCGCGGTCCAGCAGCGCGTAGTCGTTGATCAGCGACAGGCCCACCGACGAGCTCAGCCACAGGTCGCGTCCCAGGTGGACGTTCACGGTGGGCCCCACGCGGACCTGCGTCTCGCGCAGGTAGCTGGCGTTGAGCGCCTGGAGCTCCGGGTCGAAGCGGGTGCGCAGCACCTGCATGTCCAGCGCGCCCACCAGCCCCAGCTCCACCGTGTCGCCCAGCCTGCGCAAGAGCGTGAGCCGGGGCAGGCCCACCTCCAGCACGTACGGGCCCCGGTTGTAGGTCAGGCTCAGCATGGGGATCACCGGCAGCGCGTCGAAGGGCCACAGCGCGACCACGCCGAAGGTCAGCCCGAGCCCCGGCGTGTCCTCGAACTGGTGGTTGACCATCGCGAACGCCACCCACGACGTGTCCAGCGCCAGGTCGAAGGAGGACCGGAAGTCCGTGCGGGTGCTGGCCATCACGCCCGTGACGAGCAACCAGCGCGGCGCCAGGGGCCGGACGGCCGTGAGCCCCAGCTGGATGCGGTGAAACTGCCGATCCACCGCGTCATCGCCCACGGTGGGCACGTCCGCGCCCATCCACCGCGTCTCGTAGCCCACCGACGGCAGCAGGTACGTGCGCCCCACGACGAGCGGCGGCAGCGGCACGCGCAGCTCCAGGGTCCGCCGTTCCTTGATGCGGGCACCTCCCGCCTCCAGCGAGCCGCCGCCGGAGAGGCCGTAGCTCAGGTAGAGCCGTTCCGCCTGCGTCTGCGCCTGCGCGCTGGAGCCCAGCAGCAGCGCCGCCACGGCCCAGCAGCCCAGGACCGGGGCCAGGAGTCGCCATCGCACGGCGCGGAGGAAGTCCACGCGCATCACACCCTGCCTTCGCAAAGACGGGGCGGCCGGTCCCGGCCCCGAGGCCGGGGAGTCTACCCTGCCCCGCCGCACCCCGGGTGAAGCGAAATGCGTGTGGGTGTGTCAGCCCACCATGGCGTTGACCTCGTCCGTGAAGGCCGCGTCCTCGTCCGCGTGGACGACGAGCGGCGGCAGCACGGTGAGGTCCGCCCGGCCGCCCTTCACCGCGTGGATCAGCACCAGCTTCGCGGGCCGGTCCCCGCGCGGATGCACCATGCGCACCGTGCGCGGCTCCAGTTGCAGCGTGCGCAGCACGGACACCAGTTCGCTGAAGCGCGACGCCGGGTACACCATGCACAGCGCGCCCCGGGGCACCAGCAGGTACGCCGCGGCGCGCACCACGTCCGGCAGCTCGCAGGCAATCTCATGCCGCGCGAGCGCCTTCTCCCGGGACAGGTTGCTCTGGCCCGCGGCGCGCGCGCGGTACGGCGGATTGCACAGCACGTGGCCGAAGCTGCTCGCGGGGAACGTCTCCGCCACGTGCCGCAGGTCGCCCTGCACCAGCGTCACCGCGCCCTCGCAGCGGTTCAGGTACACGTTGCGCTCGGCCAGGGAGAACAGGCCTGGCTGCAGCTCCAGCGCGGTGATGTCCGCCCTCCCGAACCGGCGGGCCAGCACCAGCGGGATGATGCCGCACCCGGTGCCCAGGTCGAGCAGCCGCCCGCGGTCCGCCCCCGCCTCGAACACCGCGAAGTGCGCCAGCAGCACCGGGTCCAACGTGAAGCGGTAGCCCAGCCGGCGCTGGAGCACCTGCACCTCGCCACCGCAGATGGCGTCGAGCGTCTCCCCCGGGCCCGGCTCCAACCGCAGCCGCACCCGGCGGGGCCAGTCCTGCGCGGTGCCGGTCAGCGCACGCACTCAGGGGGCCGTCAGACTTCGGGATCCAGGAAGAGCAACCCCGCGGGCACGCGCGGCTCCACGCTCAAGGTGCGCGGCGGCAGCGTGGCCTGGGCCTCCATCACCGCCCTCACCTCCCACACCGGCGGAGGGTTGAGCGCGAAGCCCGCCTGGAACGTGCCGGCCTCCACGCCCGCCACCAGCGCTTCCAGGCCGTGCACCGGAAAGACTTGAGGATGTCCGGACGCCTCCGGCTCCTGGATGCCCAGCACCGTGCGCAGCACCAGCGCGTTGAGCAGCGCCAGGTCCAGGCTGCGCAGCGTGGGGTTTCGCGGCGCGCCCTTCAGGTGCGCCAGGTCCAGGCCCTGACGGAAGCGCAGGATGCGGCCCCGGCCTCCCGGCAGCACCAGCAGCACGGCGTGCTGTCCGGGCACCAGCGTGGCCAGCCGCTCGCGCGCCGCGGCCAGTCCCTGCGGCGTGGTGAGGGGCGCGTCCAGCTCCGTCACGCGCGCGTACGCGGCCACCAGGGTGAGGAACGTCTCCTCCTGGAACGTCTCCACGCCCTTCAGGGCACGGTGGATGGGGCACAGCTCCAGGCCCGGCTCGGACAGCGGCACCACCGCGGCCAGCGTCCGGCCCTGCTCGCTCAGCGCCGCCAGGGGCCGCATGGGGGCCTCGTCCAGCACCGCCTGCAGGCGCTTGGATACCGGAGACGGCTCGATGCGCAGGAGCGACACCGGGTTGCCGTCGTACTGCCCCTTCCAGACGGAGATGCCGCGCTCGGCCGCCTCCGCCAGCAGGGCGCGCAGGGCGCCGTGGTCATCCGCCACCAGCGTGACGGCGGGCTCCACCTCCCACGCGCGGGGCCGGTACGGGTCCTGCTCCAGCGACGGCACCGCGTCCGGCGTCAGCGCGCACAAGAGGTAGCGCACCGGAGGGCCGGAGAAGGCGCCCGCGGGGCCGTGCAGTTCCACGACGTAGAGGGCGGGGCGTGCGTCCTTCAACAGATCGCCCGAGTCCCGCATCCGGCGCAGCTCGGCGCTCGGGTTCGCGGCCTCCAGCAGGGGCCGCACGTGCGTGGGCAGCGGGGCCGCGTTGCCGCGAGGAGGACCGTCCCCGGGCTCCAGCGAGGAGCCCAGCGAGGTCAGGAGGGCCGAGAACGGGAGGACGCGCGCCATACCGGGGAAAGGTGATGCCGCCCCTCCCCCCGTGCCATGACGCCTGCTCGCCCGTCCGCCAGGCCGTCTACCACCAGACGTTCTTGTAGGGCCGGTCCTTGGCGCTGCGCAGGGCGGACCGGTCCACGCTCTCCTCCCACAACAGGCTCACGGTGGTGATGGCGCCCGCGGAGCCCAGGAAGGACAGCACGTAGGGGGTGGACTGGTTGAAGCCGCCCAGCACCAGGCCGGAGATGAGCAGCACCGCCGCGCCCACGCCACCGCCGAAGAGGTCCGCGCGGAGGATCTGCGACGCCGTGGGGTTGTAGCGCATGGTCGCCAGGGCCAGCACGCCCGCGCCCACGCCCGGGGAGATGAGCAGCATGTCCTTCCACGTCTTGCCGGAGATGGCCGTGCCGGAGAAGTGCACGATGGCGAGGAACAGCGCGCTGTACGCCGCCGCCCAGCCCGCGCCGGACGCCACCAGCAGGCCGTCCGACAGCGGCAGCTGACCGCCGCCGATGCCCGCCGTCAGCCACGCGCCCAGCTCCGCGCCCAGGAACGCGGACCAGGTGAGCACGCCCGGGTCCTGGGTGATGAGGTCCATGAAGCCCGCGAGGAACATGCCGCCAATGCCCGAGTTGAGGATGGTGAAGTTCGCCATGGGCGTGTCCACCCAGTTGTTGAACTGCCACCACGCGGACGCGCCGAAGCCCAGGCCCGCGCCAATGAGGGTGCCCGCGAGCATGGACTCGCGCGAGCTGCGGTCGAAGTTGAACTCCTTGGAGAACGCCTGCGTGAAGAAGCCACCCAGCGCGCCCAGCGCCGTGTGGTGCAGCACGAAGCGCATGCTGCCCGGACCGGACAGGAACGGCCCCCGGCGGCGCTGGCCGTCCAGGAACACGCCGTTGTCCTCCGGCGGCGGGCGGATCCGCGAGGCGGCCGTCGCGGTCTCGTCGCGGAGGGACTCCGGACGCACCTCCCGCGCACCCTCCGTCAACGGCGCCTGCGGCTCGGTGCGCAGGCGGTCCGGATCCGGCGGCGCGAGCGGCGTGTCGTCCGCGCGAGGAGTCACTTCATCCGGGTTCGTCTGGGGCGCGGCCTGCGTGGGCGGAGGCACCTGCTCGTAGCCACCGCTGGAGGGCGCCACGGGCTGGGGCTCATCCGCCCGCGGCTCGGCCTGCGAGGACGGCGCGGGGTACATGCCCGGCGCGGGTGGAGGCGGCGGCTGGGGCGCCGGATAGACGCCCGTGCCACCCGCCTGCGCGAGTGCGAGGCCCGGCAGCATCAGCGCGACCGCGAGGACGGTGACAGGGAGGTTCCAGGTTCGACGGTGTGACACGCGAGGCGCTCCTTGGGTCCGGCCGTCCGGCAGAAAACCACAACCGGTGCGAGCGTGTTGGTTTTCCGCCGCGTGTCGAAGATTCTCGCGCGCCCATGCCTGAAGGTCTCTCGTGGTCCGAACTCGGCGTCGACTCCGCCCGCGTGCAGGTGGTGAACGAAGCCCCCTTCCCTCCTGGCCAACGCGACTTCGTCCTCTACTGGTGCATGGTGAACCATCGGTGGGAGGAGAACCACGCGCTGGACGCCGCCATCGCGCTGGGCAACCACCTGGGCCTGCCCGTCGTCGTCTACCAGGCCATCCGCCCGGACTACCCCTACGCGTCGGAGCGGCTCCACGCGTGGGCGCTGGAGGGCATGGCGGACATGGCGAAGGGCTGCGCCGCGCGCGGCCTGCCGTACTGGCTGGAGCTGCCGCGCACGAAGAAGGAGCACAAGCCGCGGCTCGCGAGCCTGGGCAAGCGCGCGGCGGCCGTCGTGTCGGACCTGTTTCCCACGTACATCATCCCCGGCCACCTGCGAGGCGCGGCGAAGGCGCTGCGGGTGCCGCTCATCGCCGTGGACGCGTCCTGCGTGGTGCCCATGCAGCGCATCCCCGCGGCCCAGGTGGGCGCGTACGCGCTGCGCCCCAAGCTGCGCAAGCTGTGGCCGGAGTACCTGGAGCGCACGCTGCCCAAGCGCAAGCCGCGCGTGTCAGGCGCGAAGCTCCAGCCGGACTTCGAGCTGTCCGACGCCGTGAAGGCCCGCGCCGCGCTGGACACGTTCGCCCTGGATCATTCCGTGAAGCCGCTCTCCGAGCGCGGCGGACGCAAGGCGGGGCTCAAGGCCCTGGACGCGTTCCTCGACGAGCGGCTGGAGGGCTACGACACCGGCCGGAATGATCCGGGCCTGGGCCAGCAGTCCAACCTGTCGCCCTACTTCCACTGGGGCAACCTCTTCCCCGGCGAGGCGGCGCGCGCGGCCATCGCGGCGAAGGGCAAGGACCACCCCGCCGTGCAGTCCTTCGTGGAGGAGCTGCTCGTGCGCCGCGAGCTGGGCTTCAACTACTGCTTCCACACGCCCGGCCCGAAGCAACTGAGCACGGACTCCCTGCCCGCGTGGGCGCGCGAGACCCTGTCGCGCCACCGGAAGGATCCACGCCCGCACCTCTATTCCTTCGAGGAGCTGGATCAGGGCCGCACGCAGGACGCGCTCTGGAACGCGTCCCAGCGCGAGCTGCGGGAGCGCGGGCGGATCCACAACTACCTGCGCATGCTCTGGGGGAAGAAGATCCTGGAGTGGAGCCCCACGCCGGAGGAGGCGCTGGCCCGCATCGCGCGGCTCAACGACACCTACGCGGTGGACGGACGCGACCCGGCGAGCGTCTCCAACTTCATGTGGGTCCTGGGGCTGCACGACCGGCCCTTCCAGGAGCGCCCGGTGATTGGAAAGGTCCGGCCCATGAGCTCCCCGCGCACCGCGGAGAAGTTCGACCTGGACCCGTACCTGGAGCGCTGGGGGGCCCGGTAGGCAGCCGGTGGACATCCCCCTGAAGACGGCGGTTCACTTTCCGGCCCGGGCTCACTAAACCGGACGGACGCACCCGCTTTCGCGGAATGAACTCAGGAGTCAGCCATGGGCACGATGAAGTTCGAGGTCCCCCACAACCTTCCGAAGGACGAGGTCAAGAAGCGCGTCGAGCAGCTCCTGCAGTACTGGGGCTCCAAGTACGGCGTGAAGTCCGACTGGCAGGGTGACGAGGGCGCGAAGCTCGTCGGCAAGGTGATGGGCATCAACCTGGACGCCAGCTTCGTCATCACGGACAAGGCCATCTCCGGCGAGGGCACCGACCCCGGCATGCTGCTGCGCAACCAGGCCAAGACGTACATCCAGAAGAAGTTCGGCTCGGTGCTGGATCCGTCCAAGAGCCTGGAGCAGGTGAAGGGCAACCTGGACTGAGGCCGTCGCGCCGGGCTGTGCCGCCTCTTCAGCCCGGCTGCTCCTCCAGCGCGGCCAGCGCATAGCGGGCCGCGCGGGAGATGGCCTCCGCGGAGTCGAGCATCTCCGGGTAGTGCCCCGCCAACGGGCGCTGCGGGTACTTCAGCTGCGCGACGGCGTTGCGGTAGCTGCGCCGGGCCGCCTCGAAGTCCTGAGTGCGCTCCTGCACCTGGGCCAGCAGGTAGTGGCCAATGGCCAGCGTGGGCTCCAGGAACAGGGCCTTGGCCAGCTCGGAGCGCGCCTCCGCCAGGCTCCCCGCCTGCATCGCCGCCACCCCGCCAAAGACGCGCGCCTCCACGCACAGCGGCTCGCGCTGGAGCGCCTGACCGAAGGTGTCGCGCGCCTCGTCGATGCGGCCGGTGAGCGAGTACAGGTTGCCCAGCGTCAGGAGCGCGTCCAGGTCGGAGGGCTCGTCCACCAGCAGGCGCTTCACGCCGTCGATGGCGGCGGGGAAGTCCCCCTGCCCCATCTTCCGCACGGCCATGTTCAAGCGCTCCGCGGGCGGCAGCAGCTGGGGCCATGAGCCGCTGGGGCGCGCGGGCACCGCTTCGGCCTGAGGCCGGGACGCGGGCGGCTCCACGCGCACCGCCGCGAAGGAGCCGGTCGTCGCGGGCCGGCGCGGAGGCTCCCCGGGACGGGGCGGCTCCAGCTTGATGGCGGGGAACTCGCCGGTGCGGGCCGGCTCCGGCCGGACGGCGGGGAACTCCCCGGTGCGGCGGCCCCCCAGCGCGCCCAGGGAGGGCATCTCCAGGGTGGGCCTGCGCGCGGGCGCATCCGCGGCCCTGGCATTCGCCGCGTCGGCCTGGCCCGCCGTGCGCAGCCGGGCCGCGGTCTCCGCGTTGGTCTGCATCCGCTGGCGCAGCTCCACGGCGAAGGACTCCGGGCTGCCCGGCCGGGGCTCCGCCGACATGGGCGCCAGCGGCGCCGGCGGACGGGGGCGCTCGCCCAGGGGGCGCCGGTACACGAACGCGCCGTCCACTTCGATCATCTCGAAGCGGTCATAGACCTTGAACAGGCTCTCCGAGTACCCCAGGAAGAGCAGCCCGCCCGGACGCAGCGCCGCGAGGAAGCGGTCCATCAGCCCGCGGATGGTGGGCAGGTCGAAGTAGATGATGACGTTGCGGCAGAGGATGAGATCCAGCGACGCGGGCGCCACCTTGTCGAACACCGGCGCGGCCAGGTTCTGGCCATCGAAGCGGATGTACTCGCGCAGGATGGGCGACGCCTCGTAGCCGTCCTCCACGGGCCGGAAGAAGCGCTTGAGCCGCTCCGGTCCAATGGCCATGGCGCGGCGGGTGGAGAAGCGCCCCTGCCGCGCGGCCTCCACCGCGGCCAGGTTCAGGTCGGTGGCCCACAGGTCCACCTCCACCGCGAGCGCGCCCAGCTCCGCCAGCACCAGCGCCAGGCTGTAGGGCTCCTCACCGGTGGCGCAGCCCGCGGACCAGATGGACACCTTGCGCATCTCGCGCCGGGCCCGCGCGAGCAGCTCCGGCAGCACGCTCCCCTCCAGCGCGCGGAACTGCTTCGCGTCGCGGAAGAACTCCGTGTGCCCCACCGTCACCAGCGGCAGGAGCGCGCGCAGCTCCTCCTCGCCGCTCGCGCTCATCAGCTTCTGCAGGTACTTCTCCGGGTCGCTCAGCCCCAGCGCGGGCATGCGCGTGGACAGGGCGAGCCGCAGGCTGTGGTACCCATCCAGGGTGATCTTCAGCCCCGCGCGCTCCAAGAGGAGCGCGGACAGCTGCTGGAGCACCTTGTTGCCCACGTTCAGCACGCGTCCACCCATTGCACGAGCGTCGGAGCGATGACGTCCAGCGGCAGCACCTGCTGCGCCGCGCCCAGCAGCACGGCCTCGCGCGGCATGCCGTAGACGACGCACGTGGCCTCGTCCTGCGCGATGGTGCGCCCGCCCCGCTCGCGAATCTCCTTCAGCCCCCTGGCGCCGTCCCGGCCCATGCCCGTCAGAATGACGCCGATGCACCTCTTGCCGAAAGACTCCCCGGCCGAAGTGAGCAGCATGTCACACGAGGGCCGGAAGCCCCGCAGGGCAGGTCCCGTATCCAGTTCCAGACGGCCGTCCGGCTTCACCAGCAGATGTCCTCCCGAAGGGGCGATGTACACCGTGCCCGGCTCCATCCACGCGTCATGCGTCGCCTCGACGACGCGAAGCGCCGTCTCCGTGGACAGCCAGTGCGCCAGGCCTTCCGTGAAGCCCTGGCTGATGTGTTGACAGTAGGCGATGGGCGCGGGGAAACCCCGCGGAATCATCCGCAGCACGGACGCGACGGCCTTCGGCCCGCCCAGCGAGGCAGCCAGCGCGACCAGGGGGAACGGCGCGGTGGGCCCCTCCTGCGCCGGCTGCTTCACCTTGGACGAGGTGTGCGGCGAGCGCACGCCCTTGACCTGCGCCAGCATCACCAGCTTGCGGTTCACCGCGTGCCAGAAGTCCGGCCCCGGCGTCATGGGCCGGTCCATCACGTCCAGCGCGCCCAGGGCCAGCGCCTGGAACGCCTGCTGGCCGGTGAGCACGCCCGGGTGCAGCGCGAGGATGGGCGTGGGGCGCAGGGCCATGATGCGCTCGATGGCGGCGAGCGCCTCCGAGGACGTCAGGTCCACCAGCAGCACGTCCGGGAAGTGGCGGCGCACCACCGCCTCCGCGCCCACGAAGTCCGCCTCCGGCGGGCCCACGGCGACCAGGGACTCGCCATCGAAGAGCCCGCGCACCAGCCCGCGCAGGCCCCGCCCCACCAGGAGGACCCGGAACGCCAGCCCCATCACCGCCGTGCCGCCGCCCACGAGAGGCTCCTCAGGTCAGCCGATCGATGGACTGCGCCAGGATCTCCACCCCCAGCTCGCCCTTCACCAGGTACGCATCCGCGCCCGCATCCAGGCCGCGCCGCTTGTCCTCCGGCGACGCGAGCGACGACAGGATGATGACCGGGATGCGCGCCACGGCGGGCGTGCCCTTCAGCCGCCGCGTGAGGGAGAAGCCGTCCAGCTTCGGCATCTGCACGTCCGTGAGGATGAGGTCGTACGTGTTCGACTGCACCTTCACGTACGCCTCCTCGCCGTCCTGGGCCTCCTCCACGGAGTGGCCCAGCGCCTTGACGAGCGCGCCCTCCGTCGCACGCGCGATGGGCGAGTCGTCCACCAGCAGCACGCGCAGCCGGCGGCTGGCGGGCGCCTGGGTGACGGGGCGGGCCATGCGGCGCACCTCCGTCATGATGTCCGGCACGTGCAGGAGCACCGCGATGCGCCCGTCCTCCAGCGCCGCCGTGCCCGCGATGAACGGCGCGCCCTTGAGGAACTCGCCGCCGCAGGGCTTCACCGCCACCTCGCGCTCGTCCACGAAGCCGTCCACCACCAGCGCGGCGTAGTCGTCGCCGTGGCGCACCACCACCGCGGGAGGCTTGTCGAAGCGGTTGCCGCCGTTGAGGCCCAACAGCGGCCCCAGCGCCACGAGCGCCGTGGGCTTGCCCCGGTGCCGCACGGCCAGCGTGCCGAAGACCTCCATGCGGTCATCCGGCTTGATGCGCATGACGGCCACCACGTCCGCGGCGGGCATGCCGTAGACGTCGTCGCCCAGGCGCACCAGCAGCACCTTCATGAGGGCCAGCGACTGAGGCAGGCGCAGCGTGATGGTGGTGCCGCGGCCCTGGCGGCTCTGCACGCCCACGGACCCGCCCAGCGTCTCCACCTTGCGCTTCACCACGTCCATGCCCACACCGCGGCCGGACAGTTCACTGACCTGCTCGCGCGTGGAGAAGCCGGGGCGGAAGATGAGCTCGATGGCCTCGCGCTCCGACAGCGCGGCGGCCTGCACCGGCGACAAGAGGCGCTTGTTGATGGCCACCTGCTTGAGCCGCTCGGTGTCCATGCCGCGGCCGTCGTCCTCCACCTCGATGTGGAGCATGTCGCCGTCCACGCGCACGCGGATGCGGATGCGCCCTTGCGCGGGCTTGCCCATCTGCTGGCGGAAGTCCGCCGACTCCAGGCCGTGGTCCACCGCGTTGCGCAGCAGGTGCACCAGCGCGTCGCGCACGTCGGCCAGCATGGACCGGTCCACGCCGATGTCGGCGTTCTCGATGATCAGGTCCACTTCCTTGTTCTGCGTCTTCGCGATGTCGCGCACCGCGCGAGGGAACGCGTCGAACACGGTGGACAGCGGCACCAGACGCGCCTCGGCCACGTGGTCCGCCAGCTGGGCCAGGTTGCCGTGCAGCGTGTTGATGCCGTCCCCGTTGCGGCGCACGAAGCGGAACGCGTCGTCGCGCAGCATGTGCAGGTCCGCCTCCGCGCGCTCCAGCTCCGCGCGGATGGTGTCCGGGACGTCCACCTCCTCGGAGATGCGCAGGAAGCGGTCGCCCAGGCGGCTGAAGCGCTCGAAGAGCTGCGCCGTCTCCCCGCTGCGAAGCCGGCCGCGCGCGCTCTCCACCAGCAGGTCACCGGCGAGCAGGCCCAGCGAGTCCAGCACCTCCACGTTCACGCGGATGCTGCGGTCCGCGATGGTGTTGCTCTTCGCGGCGCTGGGAGCTTCCTCCTCCTTCGCGGCCGGCGGATGCGGCGCGGCCACGGCGACGGGCTCCGCCACGCGGGGCGGGGCCTGCACGGACACCGGCGCCTGGGCCACCGGGGCCTGGGCCACGGGCGCGGCGGCAGGGGGGGCCACGGGCGCCTGCGCCGCGGGCTTGGGCGGCGGAGGCGGCGCGGAAGACGCGGGCCTGCGCACCGGGCCCAGGGCGGGCACGGGGTGGCCGGACACCTCCGACAGCGCCTTCACCATCTCCTCGGTGGCGGACGTGCCGGTGTGGGCCGCGTCCAGATCCTCGATGAGGTCCGACAGCACGTCGCAGGCACGGAGCATCACGTCCGTGGCCGTCTCGGTGGCCGTCTTGCCTTCGCGCTCGGCGCGCAGGACGTCCTCGGCGGCGTGCGCCAACTGACCGATGGCGGCCAGGCCCAGCATGCGGGCCTCGCCCTTCATCGTGTGCAGTTCGCGCGCGACGTCCTCCGCGGCCTGCTCCGCGGTCTCCTTCTCCAGGTCGATGACTCCCAGTTGGATCTTCTGGAGTCGGTCGGCCGTGACCTCCTGGAACTTCTTCAGGAGGGATTTCTTGAGGGCCTCGGTGTCCATGGGTCGCGGGCGTCAGGGCGTTATGCACGCCCCTCGACCCATTTCTCCCCTCAGGAGAACGCCTAGTCGGCCTTGAACCGCTTGATGAGCTCCGCGAGCCGGCCCGCAAGCTGGGTGAGCTCGGCGGCCGCCCCGGTGGCCTGCTTGGACGCCTGCGTCGTCTGGCGCGTCACGTCCTCGATCTCCGCCATGGACGCCACCACCTGCTCGGTGGCCGTGCGCTGCTGCTGGGTCGCCAGGTTGATGACCCGGGCCGCGTCGCTCGTCTCCTGCACGCCGGCGAGGATGCCCTCCACCGCCTGCGCCGCCACCGCGCCCAGCTTCTCGCCGGACTCCGTGGCGTGCTTGGACGCGTCCGCGGCGCCCGCGGCGGCCTGAGTGGCCTCGCGGATCTCGGTGATCAGGTTCTTGATCTCCTTGGTGGACTCCAGGACGTTCTCCGCCAGGCGGCGCATCTCCGCCGCGACGATGGAGAAGCCCTTGCCCGCCTCACCCGCGCGGCTGCCTTCCAGCGCCGCGTTGAGCGCCAGGAGGTCGGAGCGGTCCGCGATCTCGTCAATCACCTCCACCACCGTGCCAATGCGCTCCACGCGCTTGGACAGCTTGGAGATGGAGTCCGCCACCGCGACGCCGTCGCTGCGGATCTGCTGCATGGCCTGGATGAACTCGCCAATGGCGCCACGGCCCGCGCGGGCCGCGCCCAGCGTCTCCTCCGCCACGCGCGCCACGCTGCCCGCGTTCTCCGCGATCTGCGCGGAGGCGTGCTTCAGCTCCTCCATGGTCGCGGTCGTCTCGTGGATGGCCGCGGCCTGCTCGGTGGAGGACGTCTCGTGCTGCGTGGACGCCGCCAGCACCTGGTTGGCGGAGGACGACAGCCGCAGCGCGGCCTCGTTGATCTCCCGCACGAAGATGCGCAGCGTCTCGATGACCTTGCCGAAGCCCTCCAGCAGGGGCCCGAGCTGGGGGTCTTCCGTGGACGTGTTCCAGCGCGACAGGTCGCCTTCACGCACCAGGATGATGAGCGAGTCGAGCGCCTGATCAATCTCCTGGGCCGCCACCTGCTTGCGGTGCTCCGCGGAGGAGAACTGCTCCAGCACCTGGTTGAGCAGGTGGCCAAAGCCGCTGGCATCCGCCTGCACGCGGTCCTGCGGGACGCGCGCGTTCAGGTTGCCGGCCAGCACCGCCATCAGCGTGTCGGTGAAGGGCTTGAGCGGATCCGCCACCGTGTTGGCGATGACGGACTCCGCGCCGGCCTTCACGCCCGGGGACTTCCTCGCGCCGCGGGACTTCGCGGGCTTCTCGTTGGGGCTCTCCAGGGACATGTGTGTCAGTGCCTTCCTTGCGTCTTCAAGGTTTCCGCCAAATCAATGAGCAACACGGGACGGCCCGCCTGTTCATCCACGCCCAGGCAGACGCCCACCGCATACGAAGCCGCCGCGGCGGCGGCCGGCATGCGGCGCAGCCCGGCGAGCGGGATGGAGCGCACCCCGTTGACGGCGTCCACCTTCAGGTGGCCCTCGCCCTCGGGGGTGTCGAACACGAGCGCCCGGTGCCCCTTGTGGGGCAGCCCCAGGTCGCGCACGGTCAGGTCGTCCGGGAGCGCCCGGTCGATCCTCAGCACGGACGACGCGTCCGTGCCGTACTCCGAATCACCGATCTGGAAGAAGAGGACGTCCACCTCTCCCACGGCCCGTTCCTGCTCGGGGGCTTCCTCATCCAGCAGGACGTTGCCGCTCATCGCACCACCGCGCGCTGACGGGCCGTCTGCAGCAGCTTGGAGAAGTTGAGCAGGTTGAGGCCATCCGTCGGCCCCGAGCCCTGCACCACGCCCAGGAGGTGCTCCGCGGCCTGATCACCGCCCAGGGGCGGCGGCAGGATCTCCGCCACGGGGACGCGGCGCAGGCCGAGCACGGTGTCCGCCACCACGCCGGACACGTAGCTGCCGCTGACGCCCACGAAGATGCGGGTGCGCGGACCGATGCGCGCCTCGCCCTTGCTGAGGAAGCGCAGCAGGTCCACCACCGGCAGCACCTGACCGCGGTGGCCGGTGACGCCCAGGATGAAGGACGGCGTGCGCGGCAGCGGCGTGAGCAGCCCGGCGCGCAGCACCTCGAGCACGTTCTCACTGGGGACGCCGAAGCGCAGCTCGCCCACGCGGAAGCAGAAGAATTCCTGCTCCGGCCGGGCCTGGGCGGCCACCGTACGGTCTGGCGCCATGCGCAAGGCGCGTTGGAGGGGGGAGGAGTTCGGGGTCAAGGCAGTGAAGTATCCGGGACCGGGATAAAGAGGGTCAAGGGTCCATCGTCCAATGGCGGACCGGCCGCCTGCTCTCCGTTTCGATGGTCCATCGTGACCCAAAGGTGTAGGGTTGTGCGCTGGCAGCCCCTGAGGAGGACGATGTCCCGCGTACTGGTCATTGACGACAGCCCGATGCTTCTGGAGCTCACCGTCCGGGCCCTGACGGCCGCCGGCTATGAGGCCATTGGCGCGCCGGACCTGGCTACGCTCAACCAGAAGCTCACCGAGGGCCCGTTCGCGCTCATCCTCATGGACGTGAACATGCCGGAGATGTTCGGCGACGACGTCGTCGAGTACCTCCGCACACAGAAGGGCGTCACCTCCAAGCTCGTCCTCTACTCGGACATCTCCGAGCAGGAGCTGGAGGCGAAGGTGAAGAACTCCGGCGCGGACGGCTACATCCTCAAGAGCGGAGGCCTGGAGGGCGTGCTGGGGGGCGTCATGGGCATGATCGGCGCCCCGGCGCTGAACATCCCCGTCCCCTCCCCCGCCCCGGCCGCGGCACCCGCCGCCGCTCCTGCTCCCGCCGCGGCTCCGGCCGCACCCGCCACGGGTTCCGGCGGACTCCCCAAGGCCCCGGTGGCCGCCGGGGGACGCAAGCCGCGCATCCTCATCGTGGACGACAGTGAGATGACGGCGCGGATCATCGAAGCGGATCTGGTGTCCAAGGGCTTCGAGGTCCACGTCGCGGACACCGCGGACAAGGCCACGAAGATCATCCTGAAGAAGCAGACGCGCCCGGACCTGGTGCTGCTGGACGTGCGCATGCCCAACGTGAACGGCGAACAGTTCTGCCGCTTCATCAAGAGCAACAGCCTCTTCAAGGGCATCAAGGTGCTGCTGTGCTCCGGCGAGAACGTCGAGGAGCTCCAGCGCATCTGCCGCGAGGCCGGCGCCGACGGCTACATCCCCAAGGACGCCGTGATGGGCAACCTCGTCGCCAAGGAGCTGATGCCCCCTGGCGCCGAGTAGTCGCCGTGGCGCTTCTTCAGGGCTTCGCCGCCGCCTCGGGCGTCACGGACGCATCCGGCGCCGCGCTCTCCGGGGCCGGGCAGCTCGTCTTCGCGGCCCGCTCCTGTAGCTGCTCCCGCACCTCCGCGGACTTCGCCTCGGAGGGCTTCGCGTTCTCCACGAAGCGCTGGTACGCGGCGAGCGCCTCGCAGGGCTTGCCCAGCGCGTCGTAGGTCTTCACCAGCGAGTTGAGGATGGGGCGCTGGCCGGGCTGGAGGTCGAAGGCCTTCTGCAGCTCCGTCGCGGTCTCCTCGGTGCGCCCCAGCGCCTCCAGCGAGAGGCCGCGCCACACGTGGTAGCTCGCGTTGTCCGGCTGGGCCGTCACCAGCGCGGTGGCGGCCTTCAGCGCCAGCTCCTTCTCCCCGGCGCGCGCGTTGGCCGTGTACGCCAGCTGGAGCAGGACGATGTTGGGGCCGCACTTCTCACCGAACGTGTCCGTCACGCGGGTGAGGCCCTTCATGTCGCCGGTGTCCAGCAGCAGCTGCGCCAGCTGCTGCGCCTTCGCCTTGTCGCACGGCGTCTCCGCCAGCTCCTCGCGCAGCTTGCGCACGAGCGGCTTCTTCAGGCCGTGGTCGAACTCCGGCTCCTCGGGCGCCTTGCTGCACGCACCGAGGACGGCACCGGAGGAGAGACAGAAGACGGCGAGGCGGAACGCGGAACGGAAGGAGGAAGCGGACATGCCGTCCTGCGTAACCCTTCCCTCCCGGACGGTCAAACCTCCGGTGAGCCCGCGGCGTTCTCGCGCTCGTCCAGGCCGCGCGCGAAGTTGCCGATGATCAACCCCGGCCGCGCCGCCTTCAGCCGCTGGAGCAGCGTGCGGATACCCACTGGCTCGCCGCCCGCGCCCACGCCGCGCGCGACCTCCAGGTACTGGAGCGGATCAATGCACAAAGAGCGCGTCTGCACCTGATCCACGCGGTACTTGCGCACCAGGTTCTCCAGCGCCCGCACCTCGCCCTCGCGGTCGGTGACGCCGGGGAACAGGAGCAGGTTGAGCGCCAGGTACGCGCCCCGCTCGCGCGCCAGCGCGATGGACGCCTCCACGTCCTCCCAGCCGTACTTCACCGGCTTGTAGTAGGCCTCGTAGAGCCCCTTGGACGCGGAGTTGAGCGACACGCGCACGGCGTCCAGCCCCGCGTCCAGCAGGGCCTCGAGCCCGTGCGTGAGGCTCGCGTTGGTGTTGATGTTGATGGAGCCCTTGTCCGTCTTCGCGCGCATCAGGCGGATGGACTCCGCGATGAACTTCCAGCGCGTGAGCGGCTCGCCCTCGCAGCCCTGGCCGAAGCTCACCATGGTGCGGCCCGGCGCGTGCTCCAGGTGGTACAGGCCGATGGCCGCCATCTCCTCCGCGGAGGGGCCGTCATCCATGCGCTCGTGCGAGGCGGGCGGGCCGTCCGCGGGCTGATCCGAGATGCAACCCACGCAGCGCGCGTTGCACATCACCGACGCGGGGATGGCGCCCTCGTCGCGCGCGTAGAAGATGTTCTGCGACGTGAAGCACCGGTAGAGCAGCGCGCACGTCTTCAGCTGCTTGAGCACGCGGCTGTCCGGGAAGCGCGCCATGTGCGCTGTCACCAGGCCCTTGAGCTCCGGCGTGGAGTACGCCTCCGGCTCCCAGTGCGAACGCCGGTCCGTGTGGATGGCCCACGCGAGCGGCCCCTTCTCCCCCCACGCCGCCGCCGTGTACGCCCACTGCGGCAACACCGGCCCGCTGCCCTTCACCTCTCCGGGAAGGAACGTGCGCGTGTAGCCGGGAGGCAGCAGCGCGCCCACGGCGTTGGGCACGAAGGTCTTTCCGCCCATCTTCATCTCGCGCACCAGCTCCAGCTCGCCGGAGTCCGGGTTGAGCCCCACGGGCAGGCGGCCGGGCAGGTGCACCAGGCGCCCGGCCGCTGGCAGGGCGATGGGCTTGTCCTGCGGGGGCACCAGCTCCTCGCCGCTGCGCAGCGTGGCGATGAGATAGGGATGCTCCATCACCCGGCCCTTGGGGTCCGCGAAGAGCAGTTTCGGCGCGTGCGTCATGGGCTGTTAACTAACACGGGTGGGCCGCCCTGCGTCCAACGCCTCGCGTCATATGGATGGATGAATGAGGCCCATCACAGGCAACCCGTTCCCGCGTCGGAGCGCGCCTTGAAAGCGCTCATGCCCTGGTCTATGGGTCCGCCACGTTTTCCAGGCAGTCCCCCATTCGTCGGAGGCAGTCGTGATCGTCGGAGTCCCCAAGGAGATCAAAACCCGCGAGTACCGTGTCGGCATGGTGCCTGCGGGCGTGCGCGCGCTCACCATGGCGGGGCACACGGTGCTGGTCGAGACGAACGCTGGCGTCGGCTCCGGCATCCCGGATTCGGAGTACCAGCGCGTCGGCGCGCAGATCATCACCAGCGCGGATGAGGTGTGGAAGCGCTCGGAGATGATCGTGAAGGTGAAGGAGCCCATCGCGCCGGAGTACGAGCGCATGCAGCCCGGGCAGATCGTCTACACGTACTTCCACCTGGCCGGCGTGGACCCGGAGCTCACCAAGACGCTCATCAAGAAGAAGGTGACCGCGGTCGCCTACGAGACCCTCCAGTTGGACGACGGCAGCCTCCCGCTGCTCAAGCCCATGTCCGAGGTGGCCGGCAAGATGGCCATCCAGGTGGGCGCCGCGTGCCTGGAGAAGGCCCACGGTGGCAAGGGCATCCTGCTGGGCGGCGTGCCCGGCGTGCGCCGCGGCCGCGTGGCCGTCATCGGCGGTGGCGTGGTGGGCCTGTGCGCCGCCAAGGTCGCCGTCGGCATGGGCGCGGAAGTGACCATCCTGGACGTGAACCTGGAGCGCCTCACCTACCTGGACGACGTGTTCCTCGGCCGCGCGCAGACGCTGGCGTCGGACACGGAGTCCATCGCGCGCACCGTGCGCGAGTCGGACCTCGTCATCGGCGGCGTGCTCATCCCCGGCGGCAAGGCCCCGAAGCTGGTGTCGCGTGAGCTGATTGGCGAGATGGAGCCCGGCTCCGTCGTCGTCGACGTGGCGGTGGACCAGGGCGGCTGCATCGAGACCTGCAAGCCCACCACGCACGACAACCCCACCTTCACCGTGAGCGACGTCGTCCACTACTGCGTGGCGAACATGCCCGGCGCGGTGCCCCAGACGTCCACCTTCGCGCTCACCAACACCACCCGCCCCTACTCGCGGAAGATCGCGGACCTGGGCCTGGTGGAGGCCGTGAAGTCCGACCGCGCCCTCCAGCGCGCCATCAACACCTACAACGGCCACATCACCTACGAGGCCGTCGCCAAGGACATGGGGTACGACTACGTGCCCCTGATGGACGCCCTCAGCGGCAAGAAGTGACGTAGCGGTTGCATGCTCCACAGCCGGCCAGCCTTGTGCTGGCCGGTTGCCTGGGCTGGATGTTGGGACGGGTGTCCCGTCCGGTGCCCACCCTGAGGAATAAATGATCCCGCCGGGCGTCTCCGCACTCCAGAAGCGGGCATGCGGGCGGCGTGGCAGGGGAAAGCGTTGTTGACCCGTCTGTTCCGGTGCATAGATTGACCGTTAGGCAGGCGACGCATTCCCCAATCATTTCGGGCCCCTGGAAGGCGGGAGCATGATGCTGGACTTCAGGCAACCCAACCGGACGAAGCAGGAATTCGAAGAGCTGGCGCTGGCGCACCTGGACCCGCTCTATTCGGCGGCGCTCCGGTTGACCAAGAACGAGCGCGACGCCGAGGACCTGGTGCAGGACACCTGCATGCGGGCCTACCGCTTCTTCGACAAGTTCGAGCGCGGGACCAACATCAAGGCCTGGCTCTTCAAGATCCTCACGAACACCTTCATCAACCGCTATCGCCGCAAGGTGAAGGAGCGCACGGTGGTGGAGGGCGTGGAGCGCGAGGCGGTGCATGAGCGCTTCGTGAGCCGGGACGCGACGGACTTCGCGGCCAACCCGGAGCAGTACTTCTTCGACCGGCTGCTGTCGGACGACGTGCTGCGCGCCATCGACTCGCTGCCCATCGACTTCCGGCTGGTGGTCATCCTCGCGGACCTCCAGGAGTTCTCCTACAAGGAGATCGCGGAGATTCTGGAGTGCCCCGTGGGCACCGTGATGAGCCGCCTCTTCCGCGGCCGCAAGCTCTTGCAGAAGACGCTGCGCGAGTACGCGGAAGGCCAGGGCGTATTCCGGCACGACGGTGAACCGGTGCAGGCGCCCGCGGATCTGGAAGAGTTCCGCCGGCGGAAGAAGGCAGGCTAGAAAGAGGTTGGAGGGGCGTCGCAGTCCCCTCCGCCCACCTCATCGAGCGCCCATGACCTGCCAGGAACTCGAGCGGTTGCTGTATCCGTACCTCGACGGCGAATTCCAGCCCGAGGAACGCCACGACGTGGAGTCGCATCTCGAAGGCTGCGCCGCGTGTGTCGCGCGGGTGGACGAAGAGATGCAGTTGCGTCAGACGCTTCGCCGTGCGGCGAAGCACTCCATCTCCGCCCAGGGCACGCGCGCGCCGGCGTCGCTGCGCGCGGGCATCCAGTCCGGCCTGCACCGCGAGCACCGCCGCGCGCAGGTGAGCCAGTGGCTGCGCGCCGGGGCCATGGCCCTGGTGGTGGTGACGGTGAGCGGCGGCTGGATGACGTACCAGTCCGGCAAGGCGCAGAAGGCCACCATCCTGGAGGCCGTGCAGCGCCACACGCGCCAGCGGCCGCTGGAGTTCGTCGCGGGCACGCCGGAGCAGATCGAAGCGTGGTTCAACGACAAGGTGGAGCACCGCATCACCCTGCCCCGCCTTCAGCAGGCGCGGCCCGTGGGCGCGCGCTTCTCCACGCTCAACGGCCAGGAGGTCGTCTACGTCAGCTACGAGACGCAGCCCCGCCTCACCAACGAGCCCAAGCGCAACATCGGCGTGTTCGTCTATCCGGCGACGGGGCAGCGGGTGATCAAGGACGAGGGCCCCACGGTGGAGAACGTCGCCGTGGACTCGAGCCAGGCGTACAACGTGGTGACGTGGCGTGATCAGGACGTCACCTACGAGCTGGTGACGGACCTGGATGACGCCGCCATCCTGCAGATGCTGCGAGATCAGGAGCACCGCTCCAACGGGCTCGTGCGCCCCGCGCAGGTGAAGCCCGCGGTGAGCGTGCAGCCGGTCTCGCTACAGCCCTGAAGCCCTCGGAAAGCGGGGGCTCGGGTGGTCGCCTGCTCAACTGAATACCGGGCGTTGCGCCCGGTGTGAAGATTGACGGTCCCACACATGGCCGATAGCCTCGACGGCGTCTTCACTCTCGCGCGCCGCCGCTGCTGTCTCACGCGGTGAAACACCGCGCGCCCGCACCCCCAGGATGGCCGTCCCTTCATGTCCAAGCGAATCCTGATCGTCGAAAGCGACGCCACCCTCGCCACCACCCTGCAGCAGGCCCTGGAGGCACGGGGCTTCTCCGCGCAGACGACGGGCGACGGCAAGGGCAGCGTGGAGCTGATCCGCCGTGAGCGTCCGGACCTCGTGGTGCTGGCGGTGGACCTGTCCGCGGGACAGAACGGCTACCTCATCTGCGGCAAGCTGAAGAAGGACGACGAGCTGAAGACGGTGCCCATCGTCATCATCGGCAGCCCGGACGGCTTCGCGGCGCACAGCAAGCTGAAGGCGCGCGCGGACGAGTACGTGGCGAAGCCGGTGGACGCGGACGTCCTCATCGAGCGCGTGGGCGGCGTCATCGGCTTCCCGGAGCCGCCCGTCAGCAACGAGGTGGTGGAGGACGAGAGCCTCACGCTGGACTCGCTGGGCGAGGAGCCCGCGACGGACTTCGGCTCGGAGGAGATCGCCGTCGACACGGGCGAGGAGGCCGCGGTGGCCGGGGAAGACCTGGACATGCTCGACGACGCCTTCAGCGACCTGTCCGAGCCCGTGACGGGCACGCCCGAGGAGCCCGTCGTCGCGCCGCCGGAGGAGATGGAGTCCCCGTCCGGCCTGGAGGAGATCTCCGCGCTCGACTCGCTGGGCCCGGACAACGACGACTCGCTGGACATGCTGGGCGGCCTGGACGAGCCGGAGGAGAAGACCGTCATCGGCTTCATGCCGCCGGTGGATCCGGAGCCCGTCGCCGCCGCCCCCACCCCGCCGCCCGCGCGCGCCGCCGCCGCGCCCCTGCGCGCGGTGCCGCCGCCCGCCACCACCCGCCCCGCCGTCGCCGCGCCGGTGACGTCTGCCGCCGCCCCGGGCCCGTCCGCCGCGGACCTGGCGGAGCTGCGCAACCTGCGCGCGAAGGTGGCGGAGCTGACGAGCGCGCTGGAGGACGCGCGCGCCGAGACGACCCAGGTCGAGGAGCGCGTGCAGTCGCTGGAGTCCGAGCTCCAGGCGAAGGCCACGGAGCTGGAGGCGTCCCGCTCCACCGCCGGCAAGAGCGACAAGGACACCTTCGCGCTGCGTGACACCGTCAACAAGCGCGACAAGGAGATCCTGCGGCTCAAGTCGGAGCTGAACCAGAAGGACCAGGAGATCATCGAGCTGAAGGATCAGCACCTGGAGCTGGAGCAGAAGGCCTCCACCTCCGATGAGGAGCTGAACCGCCGCGACGCGCAGATCAAGACGCTCACCTCGCGCACCGAGCAGCTCACCACGGAGCGCAAGCGCGTGGATCAGCAGCTGGCCACCGCGAAGGAGGAGGCGCGCGGCGCCACCGCCAGGCTGGGCACGCTCCAGGCGGAGCTGGATCAGCACCAGGCCCAGGCCCAGGAGATGGTGGCCGAGGCGGACAGCCTGCGCGCCCAGGTGGCCCAGCAGGACGCGGACCTCCAGGCGGCGCGCGAGGAGGCCGAAGGGCTGCGCTCGCAGGTGGAGGCGGCGCAGGGCGAGCTGGAGGGCCTGCGCGGCCAGCTGGAGCAGGCCCAGGCGGACCTGTCCAACCAGAGCGCCCAGGCGGCCGCGGAGGCGGACGGCCTGCGCGCGCGCATCACCGAGCTGGAGCAGGCGGCGGTGCGCAACGAGGAGCGCGTGACGAAGCTCTACGCGCGCATCAAGGGCGACGAGAAGCTGCGCGAGAAGACGAAGAAGGCGCTGGCCATCGCGCAGCAGCTGCTGGACGAGCCCGGCACCGCCGTGGACGCCGACGCCGACGAGGAAGCTGCGGCCTGAAGCACCGCGGTACCGCCTGAAGCACCCGGGGGAAGGCGCGGGATGAGCCGCCCTCCCCCGCTCCACGCCCCGGCTACTTGGGCGGCTGCTTCGGGGCCGTCTTCTTCTCGTGCAGCTTCTTGGCGAAGGACTGCACGGCGGCGGGCACGTTCTTGTCGCGGGCCAGGTCCTTCAGCTCCGCGTCGCGCAGCGTGTTGAGGAACTTCATGGTGACGGTGAGCGGCACCTTGGGGTTCTTCACCAGCGCGAGCTTCACCTTCTGCATCTTCGTCCACTCGCGGTTGTTGTAGATGACGCGCAGCACGTCCTCGTTGATGGCGCGGTTCGCGGCGCACGCGAGCACCTCGCCGTCGGTGATGCGCGGGCTGCGGATGACGGCCACGCAGACGAGCTTGTTGGTGTCGCGGATGAGCGCGGAGCGGGCCTCCTTGTTGCCCAGCGTGCCCAGCTTGATCTTCTCCGCGATGGACATCTTCATGATCCGCTGCGCGAGCGTCAGGCGCTTGCCCTCCTCCATGGGGGCGGCGTCCTCGGCCTCGGCCTGCGGGCCCAGTTCCTGGAGCACCTCCTCCGCGGTGGGGCCGGGGTCCGGCGGCGCGGCGGCGGCCTGCGGGCCGTAGATGCGCACGCGCGCGGCTTGCATCGCGGGCACGTCCGCCAGCACCAGGCCGCTGCGGACCGCGAAGTCGCAGACGCTGTCCACCAGCGACGCCGGGACGCCGGGGTTGGCGCACAGGCCGCGGAGGATGCCCTCGTTGCGCAACAGGCGCAGCTGGTTCTGGGAGATGATCTCCGCCACCTTCGGGCTGCACGAGGACGCCACGCTGGCCACGGCGTCGTCCGGCGTCTCCGAGTTGAGGACGAGCATCTCCGCGTAGGCTTCCTTGTCCTTGAGCAGGCCCAGGAAGTAGCCCAGCACGGGCGGCTGCACGCCCTCGTCGCGCAGCGCGGAGCCGAGGATGCGCTCCGGCAGGTTCGAGGACGTCTTGGCGGCCGTCTCACGCACGCCCGCGTCCGGGTCGAACGTGAGCATGTAGAGGGCGCCCAGCATGTCCGCCGGGTTGAGCGGCACCAGGGACTTGGCCGCCATCATCCGCAGGGGCACGGGGGCGTTGGGGTCCACATGCTTGCGCAGGTTGGGCGGCAGGAATTCGGCGTTGAAGGGGCAGCCCGGGGGCGGGGCCGGAATGCTGGGGTCAGCGGCGGTGCTCATGTCGCGTGATTCCTTCCGTAGATGATGCGCAGCCCCTCCAGGGTGAGGAACTCATCCACCTCCTGGATGGCCTTCGATTCACTGGCCACCAGCGGGGCCAGGCCCCCGGTGGCCACCACTTTCGCGGAGAAGCCCATCTCCGCCTCCATGCGCGCGCACATGCCGTCCACCAGGCTCACGTAGCCGTGGACCAGGCCGGACTGCATGGAGTGCACGGTGTTGCGGCCCACCACGTGCGGCGGCCGGGCGAACTCGACGCGGGGCAGCTTGGAGGCGTTCTGGAACAGGGCCTCCATGGAGATGTTGATGCCGGGGCAGATGGCGCCGCCCAGGTACTCGCCCTTGGGCGTCACCACGTCCAGCGTCGTCGCGGTGCCGAAGTCCACGACGATGAGGCCGCGGTGGTGCTTCTCGTAGGCGGCTACCGCGTTGACGATGCGGTCCGCGCCCACCTCGCGCGGGTTGTCGTAGAGGATGGGCATGCCCGTCTTCACGCCCGGGCCCACGAACATGGGGCGCGTCTTGAAGTAGCGCTCGCTCATCTTCTCCAGGATGAACTGGAGCGGCGGCACCACGCTGGACACCGCCACGGCCTTCACCTGGTTCGCGTCGACGCCGCTCCACGCGAAGAGCTGGCGCACGAGGATGCCGTACTCGTCCGCGCTCCTTCGCGCGCTCGTCTCCAGGCGCCAGTGGTCCAGGAGCCGCCGGCCCTCGTACACGCCCAGGACGGTGTTGGTGTTGCCGACGTCGATGGCCAGGAGCATCAGGGGCGCACTCTAGCGCTGGGGACGCAGCTGCTCCACGTCCCCCGCCAGCACGCGCTCCACCCGCCCGTCCGCCATGCGCACCATCAGCGCGCCCGTGGGGTCGATGTCCTCCGCGAACCCCTCCCAGTCCCCCCGGTCCGTCCGCACCCGGACGGGGACGCCCAGGGTGCTGGAGAGCGCCTTCCAGCGGGTGCGCACCGCGTCGAAGCCGGTGGCCAGGTACGTCTCCAGCCAGGCCTCCAGCCGGGTCCACAGGGCCGCGGCGAAGGGCGCGCGGGCCACGGGCCGCCCCAGCGCCAGGGCGAGCGACGTGGCCGTGGCGCGCAGCTCGTCCGGGAAGTGCTCCTCGCCGGAGTTGAGGTTCACCCCCACGCCCACGATGACGAAGTGCACGCGCTCGGGTTCGGCGGACAGCTCCGTGAGGATGCCGGCCACCTTCCGGCCGCCGATCTGCACGTCATTGGGCCACTTGATGGCGGCGTCCGCGCCCGCCTCGCGCAGCGTCTCCGCCAGGGCCACGGCGGCCACCAGCGTGAGCTCCGGCGCGCGCTGCGGGGGCAGCTCCGGGCGCAGGATGGCGGAGAAGTACAGGTTCAGGTTCGGCGGCGACACCCAGGCGCGGCCCCGGCGTCCCTTGCCGGCCGTCTGCTGCTCGGCCACCACCACCGTGCCGTGGACAGCACCGTCCTGGGCCAGCCGGAAGGCCGTCGCGTTGGTGGAGCCGAGGGTGTCGTGGTGGTGCAGCACGCGGCCCACCGCGCGCGTGGCGAGCAGCGGGTGGACCTCCAGCGCGGAGAGCCGGTCCGGCCGGCCCACCAGCCGGTAGCCCTTCGCGGGCACCGCTTCGATGCGGTAGCCCTTCAGCCGCAGGGCCTCCACGTGCTTCCACACCGCCGTGCGCGACAGGCCCAGCCGGTTGGACAGCGCCTCACCGGAGATGAAGCCCTCCCCGCCTTCCGCGAGGAAGTTGAGGATGCGCGCGTCCTGCGAGAGCTCGTTCGTCGTTTCCACGCTTCAGTGGGGAGCGGGCGCGGCGGCATCCGCCTTGTAGGAGATGAGCTCCAGCTCCGTCTGCGGCACGCGCTTGCCGTCGTGCTCCGTGGCCACGTCCACGCGGACCAGGCCCACGCCCGCGGCGAAGGTCATCGTGTTGACGAGCGTCGTTTGCGCGTCGACCTTGTTGCGGCCCTCCACGCTCACGCAGTTGGGGAACGAGCCTGCGGGCACCTTGCAGGCGAAGCCCACCTGCACCAGCTGGTAGCGCTCCGTGGAGGACACGGACACGACGTTGTTCCAGCCGCGCCCGGCCTCCAACGGGCCGCGCAGCAGGTAGCGCTTGGGGTCGCGCAGGCCGAAGGCGTCCACGGTGAGCTGGCCGCCCTGGTTGTCCACGAAGTAGCCGTCCTGCTCCTTGACGATCTCCACCGTGACGGGTTTGTCGTCGCGGCCGTCAATCCGGTACGTCCACGCGTTGCCCACGGCCAGCGGGTAGTACTGGGCGATGGACTCGGGCGAGGGGCGCGTGTCCGACTCGACGCGCTTCGCGCAGCCGGAACCCATGAGCGTGGAGGCCAGGAGGGCCAGGCCCCCCACCATCGACAGCGATTGCTTCATCATGCGCTAGGGGTCCGCGTGGCCCTGGCCACGCGCCTCCGCGGTTGCGTGGTTGCGTGATGCGTAGAGCGTGTCCAGCGCCTGCTGCGCGGCGGCCTGCACCGACGGCGTGTCGTGGCCCTGGGCCACCGTGTACAGGTACGCCTCCGCCTCCGGGCCGCCAATCTCGCCCACCGCGAAGACGATCTCCTGCAGGAAGCCCGAGTCGCGTCCGCGCGCCAGGTCGATGAGCGCCGGCACCGCGCTCTTCGCCTTCATCTCCGCCAGCGCGCCGATGGTGCGGCGCACCTGCTCCGCGTCGCCGGTGTCCTTGAGGCGCTCAATCAGGAGCGGCGCGGCGGCCGGGTGCTTGCGCTCGGCCAGCGTGCGCAGGGCGAACTCACGGATGCGCGAGTCGTTGGCCTGGAGGTCCGCCACCAGCGCCTCGTCCGCGCGCTCCAGCGCGGCGAGTTGCAGCACCGCGGCCTCCGTCACCTGCCGCAGCACGCTCTCCAGCGCGCCGCGCATGGCGGCCCGCCGCCCTTCCGCCGAGTCCACTTCCACGGCCGCCTCGCCCAGGCCCACGACCTCGTAGCGCTGGGGCGTGTTGCCGCCAAAGCGCTCCAGGGACAGGTTGGCGCCCACCTCCGCGTAGCTGTGCGGGTTGCCGTCCTTCAGCACCTCGCGGGTGAAGGGCACGTCCAGCGACAGCCGCCAGGGGCGGGCCTTCTTGGGGGACTCGTCAGCCACCCGTTCGAAGCGGCCGGAGGACTCCAGCGCGTCATCGAACAGCTCCCGCACGCCTTCCGGGCCGAAGCCCAGGAGGGCGTTGTCCCGCAGGGTGGTCCCGGAGAGCTCCACCGGCGCCACCGGATAGCGCGGAGCCTGCGAGCGGCAGGCCCCGAAGAACAGCACGCAGGAGGTTAGCAGCAGGGCCGGCTTCATGGCCTCCACAGGCTAACACTCCCGCGTCCACCGCACCTGATTCCGTGCGGGGATCAGCCTTCCTTGTTGCCCTCGGACGAACCATCCGTCCCAGGCGACACCGGCGCTTCGTGCACCTCGCGGACCTCCGCGGGCTGCGAGGACGACTCGACGGGGGCCTCTTCCGGAGGCAGCGCCTGCGCGGCGACCGGGGTCTCCGCATCGGACGCGGCCTTCGCGGCTTCGGCCCGGGCCCGCGCGGACTCGTCGGACTCCGGCTGCGCCGCTTCGCCCGCCTGCCAGGCATTGCCCACGGAGGGCGGCGTGGCGGTGGCCTCCCCGTTCGCGGGGTGGGCCTCCGTCGTCACGGGCAGGGCCTCACCCGCGAGCGCGACCGTCTCACCGGTGACGCTGCCACCCGGGGACGGCGCGGCGATGCCACCGGAGGAGCCCTCGCCCTCACCGGGCATGCCCACCGTGCCGGCGTCGGCCGCGACGCCGCCCGAGGAACCGTTGCCTTCACCGGCGGCGACCGCGGCCACCGTGGTGGCACCGGCCTCGCCCGCGCTGGCGGCTGCCTCGCCGGGAGCGCCGCCTTCACCCGCGGGCGCGCCCTCCGCTCCGCGCGAGCCACGGCCGCGACGGCCCCGGCGACGGCGGCGGCGGCGCTTGCGGTCGGAGGCGTTGCCCTCGGCGGTGCCGGCCTCGGCGCCCTCCTTGGCTCCACCCACGAAGGCGCTGGCGGCCTCCAGGTCCTCGTCCTCACCCTCGTCGTCGCCCTCCTCGGACTCGTCCTCTTCCGAAGCGGGCGTGAACCCGGCGGCGGGCGGCGGCGCGGGGGCCACCGGCGAGGCCTTGGCCTCGGAGCCCTCGGCGGCACCGGACTGGGCGGCGTCGCGCGCCTCGGCCCGTTCGCGCTGACGGTCGCGGCGGCGCTCGGAGCGCTCCTGACGGTCGCTCCGCTCGGGACGCTCCGCGCGCTCGGTGGTGGTGGCGGCGGCCTCGACCTCGCCACCGCCCTCCTCGCGGGCCTGCTTCTCGCTCTTGCGCTCCTCGCGGCGGCGCTGGGCCTCCTCGGCGTCCAGCTTCGCGGCCTCGAAGAAGCGCTCGTCGATGTCGTACAGCTCCACCTGGGTGACGGTGACGGCGGTCTTCGCCTCCAGGAACTTCTCACCCAGGGCGTCACCGCACCACAGCATCACCAGCGAGCCGGAGGCCTGCGCCTCCGAGCGCGCGTCGCCGCGCACCTCGCCCGCGCTCACCAGCAGGCCCACCTGCGCCGAGTAGTGGCCCAGGTCGCGCCGCAGCTCCTGCACCGTCTTGCGGTCGATGCCCGGCGCGCCCTTGAGCATGCGGACCGCGTAGCGCAGCTCCACGCTGCCCTCGCGCTTGCGCGCGGTGAGCAGGGGGCCTTCCTTGGAGCGCTTGGCGACCTTCAGCTCGCGGAAGCCCAGCCCGTGCATCATCTTCACCACGGACTTCTCGAAGGTGCCCACGTCCGCGTCGCCCAGGCGCTTGCGCAGCCCGCGCGCCACCGCCCGGCGCGCGTCCTTGAGGGCCGTGCGCGCGGTGGTGATGAGGGCCTCGTCCACCAGGGGCTCGCCAGCGGCGGCGGGCTTGCCCAGCACCGGGCGGCCCCCCTCCAGCGGGATGCCCAGGGCCTGCGCGAAGGCGGCCTGGAGCTCCAGGGGCGGCGCCTCGCTCGGCGCGCCCGCGCGCTCCAGGGACACCTCGCCGGTCTCCTGGTTGAAGGCGTACTGGGGCCGGCGGCCCGCGTCGATGCGGCGCTGGTTGTCCTCCAGCAGGGCGGTGAGCACCGCCTCCACCGTGGTCTCCTCGGCGCACAGCTCCTTGCCCTTGGCGCGCTCGATGAGCTGATCCGTGCGCAGCGCGGCGTCCGCCTCGCTGAGGATCTCGAACACCACCTCCGGCAGCGGCGGGAAGCGCTTGCGGCGGCCACCCCGCTCCTCGTCCCCCTCGTCACGGCGGCGCTTGCGCTCCGTGCCACGGCCCGACGCGCGGACGTTGTCCGTGCGGGGCTCCGGGTGACGCTCCACCGGCCGCAGCGGAGGCAACTCCTCCTCCGGATGCGGCTCCATCACGCCCGTCTGTGCAAGTGCCTCGACGTCCTCGGAGAGCGACCAGTCCGTCAGCGCGAAGGTATCCTTCGCCGTGACAATCACCTTGCGATCCCGCGTCCGTCGCGCCATGGCGGCCAGTCGCGACAGCATCGTCACTTCCGGCGTCTTACCAATGTGGGACAGCAGGCTCAGCTGGATGGACTTCTCCGTGATTTCAAGGAAATGCAGGGGGCGACCTTCGCTCTCCAGCACACGGAGCGCGGCCTCGTAAAATGTCATCGAGTATTCCCCAAGAATTCCGAACGGTTACAAAAATGTAGGTCCGTATGGGCGGCGGATGCTAGCCACCGCTAAACTGGCTTGTCAACGAACGTCAATGACCCGTCTTCGCATCGGACACCATTGGAAGCGCGAACCGTCAGCCTCCCCGCTCGATTCCATCGCGCTGGAGCTGGACGGCGTGAACCTTTTGTCCGGGGCGGTGGAGGAGCCCCTGGCGGAGGTCGTCCCCGCGCTGGTGGAGGCGGTGGCGGCCCTGCACGCGGGGAAGCGGCGGCTGGCGCAGGTGTCGCTGACGGAGGCGCACCTGGAGCTGGTGCTGCGGCGCGTCGGGCCGGACATCGAGCTGTCGGTGGCGAGCCTCGCCCGGCCCGCCCACCTGTTGCGCCCGCCGATCCGGGTGGACGCCGAGGAGCTGACGAAGGCCACCCGCCAGAGCGGCCAGCGCTTCCTCCAGGACGTGACGAAGCTCGCGCCCAAGGCCCTGTCCGCCGCGGCCGCCCGGAAGCTGGGCGAGGCGCTCCAGGGCCTGGGCAAGGCCGCCCCGCACGCGGAAGAGAAGCCCGCTCCCCCCACCCCGCTGCGGATTGAGCCCGTGTCCGTGCCGGGGTTCGGCTTCGAGCTGAAGGACATCTCCCCCGCCTCGCGCGAGGCGCCGTCGAAGGGCACCTCCGGGGCGCTGGCGCCGCTCCTGGGCGCGGGCGAGGTGTGGCTGGCGCTGCCGGGACGGCCTCAGGCGTGGCGTGCGCCGGGGCCGCCGTTCCTCACGGTGCTGGAGCTGTCCCGGCAGGCGGTGGAGCTGGCGCGGGCCGTGGAACTGGGCGAAGCCCGCTTCGAGTTCGAGCCCGCGGGCGTGCGCCCCCGCCTGACGCTGGACCTGCCCGGACAGCGGGCGAAGCTGGGGCCCACCGGCACGTGGTTCGAGCTGGAGCCCAAGGCGCTCCTGTCCGCCCTCTTCCAGTTGGGGGAGGCGCTGGGCCTGGCGTTCGCGGAGGCGCACCGGGTCCAGGTGTCCAACCCGTACCTCGTGGAGGTGGCGGAGCGCTGCCGCGAGGGGCTGTCGCACCTGCGTGGCGCGCACAAGCCTCCCGAGGCGGAGGGTGAAGCGCGCGAGCGCAAGAGCCCCCCGGCGCGCGGCGAGTCCCGTCCGCTGAAGGTGCCCGGGAAGCTCAGGCGCCTGCGCTTCGAGAAGCTCTGGGAGCAGCGCGGACTGGAGGAGCCGGAGGAGGCGCGGCTGCTCCTGGGCCGGCACGGGCCGGTGTACTGCGCGCCGGGGCTGGCGGGCGCGTTCTCGCGCAAGGACGGCGCGCTCTTGTGGCGGCGGGCCGCGTCGCTGGGCGTGGCGGCGTCCGCGGATGGCCACGCGGTGGCGGCGGACGACACGCGCGTGTACGGCTTCACCGGCCGGGGCTCGGGCGCGCGGTGGCTGCATGACCATGACGGCATCCCGCTGGGGCCGCTGCTCCTGCGCCAGGACGGGCTGCTCCTGACGCTGTCGGAGGACCGCACGGCGGTGGCCTTCGCGGAGGCCACGGGCCGCGAGGTGTGGCGCCTGGCCCCGCCTCGCACGCAGCGCGGGTGGATGGCCACGCAGGGACACCGGGCGCTCTTGTCCACGGACTCGGGCTACCTGTACGGCCTGGATTTGGAGGACGGTCAGGTGCGCTACCGGCTGCGCTCGCCCCTGCCCTTCCATGGGCCTCCGGTGGCGTGGGGCCGGCGCTTCCTGGCGCTCATGGGGCGCGGCTCGCATCACGCGCTCTTGCTGGCGGACGCGCACACCGGCGAGGCGCAGTGGACGTTCGAGCCGGACCTCCTCCTGCCCTCCACGCCGCTGCCAGTGGGCCAGCGGGTGCTCCTGGCCGGGATGCGCGACCAGGACGGGTTCCTGGTGTGCCTGGACGCGCGAGGGCGGAAGGTCTGGGAGCGCGCGCTGCACCTGGGGCCCGGGCCCTATGCGCTGGCGCCGCTGCCTCGCGCGGTGGTGGTGACGAGCGCGTCCGGGGCCGCGACTCGCGTGGCGCTGAACGGACAGGTGGACTGGCGGGTGGGGGCGGCCGGTGAGCCGCTGATCACCGCGCTGCCCGCGCGCACCGCCCGCGACGTGACGCTCATCGCGGGAGAGGTGGTGCGCGCGGTGGATCCTCGCGGCGGTCAGGTGCTCGCGGAGGTTCGCGCGGGGGTGGGGCTCGTCGCGCTCCAGGCCGACGTGCGCCTCAACCTGTACTTCCTGGACGACGCCGGCACGCTGTCCGCGTACCGGCTGGGGTCGCACTTCGCCGTCGTGAAGTGACGAAGCGCGGCCTGTCCGCTACTCGCCCTTCTTGGCGGAGGCCTTGGCCGGGTCGATCTCCTCCTCCGGCCGCTCCTCCTGCGTGGCGCCTTCCCACGTCTCGTTGGCGCCCAGCTTCCACTCGGACGGCACGTCCAGCTTCCACGCGTAGGTGGCGTTGGCGTTGCCGCCGGACGCCGCGTGCGACGCGACGTTGATGGTCATCTCCAGCTTCGCCACCTCCGCGGGCAAGAGGTCCAGGTCGTAGTGGCCCAGCACCATCTGCGGAGGGAACTCGGCGATGAGGCGCTCGGGGTAGTCGATCTTCATCGACGGGTCGGCGCCGCGCATCTCGCCCAGCAGCTTGCCCTTCGCGTCCGTGAGCTTCCACACCGTGTCGAACGAGGCGCTGGTGACCATCTTCTTCAGCTTGCCTTCGTCCTTCTCCACGCGCTGCGCGCCCCAGAGCACCAGCTGCAGGCGGATCTGCGGCTTGCCCATCACCATCACGACGTCGTTGGACACGATGTCCAGGCGCATGCCCTTGTCCGTGGCGGACATCACCGGGCGGTAGCGGCCGTCCTTCAGCGCGTCGAACTGCTTGCGCGCGTAATCGTAGAAGGCCTTGCGGTCCCCCGCGCGGTTGTCCTTCTTGTCGCCACCCGACGCCTCGCGCTGCTCCAGCTCCGCCAGGTAGTTGTCGAACTTCTTGTTGCCGTGGAAGCGGTCCAGGTGCGCGTCCACGTCGTCGAAGTAGCCCTTGAAGAAGGACTTCAGCTCGTCCTTGTAGGAGGCCTCATCCGGGTTGGTGCGCATCCAGCCCACGCGCTCCAGGTAGACGGCCTGGATCCGGCGGAAGTCCGCGTCCCGCTCCGCCTGGGTGGCCCGCGCGGAGGCGGTGCGGTGACTCGCCACCGCGGCGATGATCACCAGGGCGATGACAATGATGATTCCGAAGTAGCGCTTCAAGCGACAGGCTCCTGTGCGTTCGGGCAGGCAATGATATGAGCCGCATCATCGTGCCCCAGGCCGAGGGAATCCAACTGTTCACCGTGCCCCTTCCGCTGGAGGAAGGGGACCTGCTGGGAAGCCCCCAGATTGCCTGGCAGGCCTATGGGAAACCGTCGGACGGCAAAGCGGTGGTGGTGCTGCACGACCTGTCCCATTCCCACCAGGCGTTGAGCACGGAAGTGAACGGTGCGTACCAACCCTCGGGCTGGGGGCGGGAGCTCATCGGTCCGGGCAAGGCGCTGGATCCGGACGTGACGCCGGTCATCGTGCCCAACCTGCTGGGCAGCCCGTTCGGCTCCACGTCGCCGCTGACGCCGGATCCGCACACGGGCGCGCCGTGGGGCGCGGGGCTGCCGCCGCTCACCGTGCTGGACATGGCGCGCGGCGTTTCCGCGCTGCTCAAGGCCCTGGGGCTCACGCGCGTGAAGGCCCTGGTGGGCATTGGCCTGGGCGGGCTGGTGGCGCTGCGGCTGGCGGCGCTGTTCCCGGAGCTGGCGGACGGCGTGGTGGTGCTGGGCGCGGCGCGGGCCCTGCCGGAGGGGCTGCGCGAGAAGATGGGCCTCACGTCGCAGGTGCTGCGCATGGCGCCCGACAACGAGGACACTCCGCCCCTGCGCGAGCGCGCACCGAACCGGACGCTGACGCGGCTGCGGATGGACTACCTCAAGCTGCTCTACGGACGCGACCACCTGGGCACCGCGTATCCGGACAGCGCGGCGGCGCAGGCGGCGCTGGAGGCGGAGGCCGCGTCGTTCGCGGACACGTTCGATCCGGTCGCGTGGTCGCTGCTCTGCTCCGCGTACGCGGGCTGCGACCTGACGGAGACGTTCCCGAGGATCCGCGCGCGGGTGCTGCTCCTCGCGGGCGCGACGGACGCGCTGGCTCCGGCGGGCCGCGTGCGGGACACCTACCACCAGCTGACGGCGGCGGGGGTGCAGGCGCGGTTCGTGGAGCTGCAGGGGCCGGGGGACCACGGCACCCTGCTGTCGGACGCGCACCGGCTGAAGGGGCCGGTGCAGGACTTCCTGCGCTGGCTGCGCGGCTAGCCTAGCGCTGCGACTGGTGCTGCGAGGCGAGCCGCGCCCGGAGCGCGCCCACCAGCATCCCGATGGCGATGTCGTTGTTGCCGCCGTGCGGGATGATGATGTCCGCGTGGTGCTTGGACGGCTCCACGAAGCCCATGTGCATGGGGCGCACGTGGCGCAGGTACTGGCCCACCACGTGGTCGAAGTCGCGGCCTCGGTCCTTGATGTCGCGGGTGAGGCGGCGAAGGATGCGCAGGTCGTCGTCCGCGTCGACGTAGATCTTCACGTCCATCTCGTCGCGCACCTCCTTCATGTGCAGCACGAGGATGCCCTCGATGAGGATGATGTCCCCGGGGTCCACGCGGTGCGTGTGCGGCTGACGGCCGGACGTGACGAAGTCGTAGACGGGCTTCTGGATGGCGCGGCCCTGCTTGAGCGCGCGCAGGTGGCTGACCAGCAGCTCCGTGTCGAAGGCGTCGGGGTGGTCGAAGTTCACCTCCCGCCGCTCTTCGAGGGACATGTCCTTCAGGTCCCGGTAGTACGAATCCTGATCAATGAAGGCGACCCGGCAGTCGGCGAGAGCCTCACGCACCTTGCGGGCCACCGTGGTCTTGCCGGACGCGGTGCCGCCCGCGATGCCAACGACGAGGGGTGACGACATGCGGCGGGCACTACCCCACCAGACAGGTGGGCGCAAGGATCCGTTGACCGGCCGACATGTGCCCTTCCTTATGCGCGCCGCAAGAGTCCACGCGCTTGCCCTTCCGCGAGCAGCCAGGCGGGCACGGCCTCCACCTGAAGCGGACCGTCCGCCAGCCCCTGGAGCCCCGCGGCCACCTCCGGGGGTAGCGTCAGGACCTCGAAGCCCGTCGCCTTCCGGCGGATGGCGAAGCGCCACGGGCCCGGACCCGGCCGGGCGGCCACCTGTGCCAGGGCCTCCAGGCCGGAGACCTCCAGGGCCCCGCAGGCCCACGCACGGCCGGTGAGGTGCCGCCGTAACGCCCGTGTGGCGAACACCAGCTCCGTCAGGTCGGCGGGAAAGGAGCCCAGGCGGACGTCCTCGGCCAGCGCCACCTGGCCCGGGGCCGGAGCCGGAGGCGTCTGGAGGAAGGCGTGCGGCAGCATCATCTCCAGGGACAGCGCGGCGGCCACCCCGTCCGACGGCGCGGCCATCACGCGCTTGCGCGCCCAGGACGCGAAGGCGTGGGACAGGGACTTGCCCAGCCCGTCGAAGAGGCCTCGGTACTCGCGAGAGCGGGTGAAGGACTCCAGCCCCTCCGGCGTCGCCGCGAGCAACAGGCGCGTGAGCGGCCAGTCCTTGTCCAGCTGCTCCGCCACCACCGCCAGCCGGAAGTCCCGGTCCGCGCGCGTGCCCTCGGGGTCCTCGTCCTCCGTGGCCGGGGTGACGCCGTGGCCCGCGTCGAACAGCGTCCACGGGCGGCTGTCCCCGCTGAGCCCGGGCACGGCCTCGCGCGACGCGGGGATGTCGATGGGGGCGCGGGACTCCTTCGGGACGAGCGCGCGCAGCCGCCGCAGCGACGCGAGCGCCACCTCCGGCGGATGGCCATCGCCCTCGAAGGTGACGGCGCGCAGGCGCGAGCAGCGCGGGAGCACCTCCGCGAGCAGCTCGAACAGCTCCTCGCGCACGGGCTGCGTGTGGTCATCCACGTAGAAGGTCCGCCCTGCCCTGCGCGTCACCACGCCGCCCGCGATGTGGATCTCCACGACCTGATCCAACGGGAAGCCCTCCAGCCCCGCGCGCAGGGGCAGGCCCGCGGAGAGCTGGTGGCTGAAGAGGTGACCCAGGTCCAGGAGCAGCGGCAGGCCCGTGCGCGCGTGCAGCTTCGCCATGAAGTCCAGCGCGTGCAGACCTCCGCGCGTGGCGAGCACGGCGGGGTTCTCAATCACCAGCGGGACGCTCAGGCCCGCCTGGATGTGGAGCGCGTGCGCCGCGCTGTCCCGCACGCCCGCGTCGTTGAACGGCGGCGTGACGTAGAGGTAGCCCGGGAAGGGCTGGCCGCCCGCGTGCCACCAGCCCACGTCGTTGCCCACCCACGGGCTGCCCACCGCGCGCGCGTGCGCATCCAGCTCCGCGAGCGCCGACGCGGGCTCCAGCTCCGGACCCCACAGGTTCAGGTGCACGGGATGGAAGAGGACCGGCACCTCCGGACGGCGGCGCCACATCTCCGGGAAGAGCGTGGCCTGGGCCTTCGCCTCCTCCAGCGCGATGGGCGCGCTGTACTCCACGAAGTCGAAGAGACCGGGCGAGCTGTCGAGCAGCCGGTACGGATGCGGCACGTCCGAGGCGCTCAGGTTGCTGCTCAGCCCCAACCCCATCCAGGGCAGTGACCACGAATCCGATGCAGGGCGCGTCATGGGCACACCCTAACCAGCCCGGCTCCGGGTGGCGCTAGCCTTGTGTGACCGGCCGCTCCAGCCGCACGTCCTGGACCGTCAGCACCCTGCCGTCCGCCGCGCGCACCTCCAGCGGCTTCACCGGCTGCCCGTGCGCCTTGTCGAGCACCCGCGTCCGGGGCTCTCCCGCCTCGAAGCAGTGCTCCTGGCCCCACTGCCCCAGCGCGACCAGGATGGGAAAGAGGCTCCGCCCCTTCTCCGTCAGCACGTACTCCTGCCAGGCGCTGCCGTCCGAGGCCGGCTGCGTCTCGAGGATGCCGTGGTCCACCAGGTGCTTCAGGCGCTGGGCCAGGATGTTCTTCGCCACGCCCAGGCTCTTCTGGAACTCGCCGAAGCGGCGCAGGCCGTATTGCGCGTCGCGCACGATGAGCAACGACCACCAGTCCCCGATGACGTCCAGGGAGCGGGCCACCGGGCACGTCGCCCCTTCCATGCTCGTCCGCTTCATCACCGCCTCCTTCCAGAGGGACATTCCACAAGTGGTTGCATAACGAAACCGGGCCTTTTAATCATCCGGTAATTGGTTTCATCATGAAACCACTCAAACCGGAGGCGGTCGGATGCGGCTCAAGGGAAAGACGGCGCTGATCACGGGCGGTAACAGCGGCATCGGGCTGGCGACGGCGCGGCTGTTCGTGGCGGAGGGGGCGCGGGTGGCCATCACCGGGCGCAACCGGGAGACGCTGGACGCGGCGGTGAAGGAGCTGGGCGCGAACGTGCTTGCGGTGCAGGCGGACGCCACGGAGCCGGCGGCCCTGGAGCGCGCGGTGGCGGCGACGGTGGAGCGCTTCGGCGGGCTGGACATCGTGTTCGCCAACGCGGGCATCGTGGAGCAGACGTTCGTGGGCAAGACGTCGCATGACGCGTTCACGTCCGTGCTCCAGACCAACGTCACCGGCGTGTTCTTCACGGTGCAGGCCGCGGCGGCGCACCTGAAGCCGGGCGCGTCGGTCATCCTCACCAGCTCCGTGCACAGCGAGCTGGGCATGCCGGGGTACTCCGCGTACGCGGCGAGCAAGGGCGCGCTGAAGGCGATGGCGAGCGTGCTGGCGGCGGAGCTCGCGCCCCAGGGCATCCGCGTCAACGTCGTGTCCCCTGGCGCGACGAACACGCCCATCTGGGAGAAGAGCGCGCCCACTCCGGAGGCCTTCGCGAAGCTGGAGCGCGGCATGTCCGCCACCATCCCCATGGGGCGCATCGGCAGGCCGGAGGAGATCGCTCGGACGGTGCTCTTCCTCGCGTCGGACGATGCGTCCTACGTGAACGGGCAGGATCTGTTCGTCGACGGCGGCGTCAACGGCGCGGCGCTCGGTGCCCCCTTGTTCCGCGGGTCCCAGCGGGTCTGATAACGCCCGCTCCCTCTCCCAGGGCCTCAGCTTTCTGAAGACGCCTCAGGTTTCCGAGCACGCGGAACCGCTCGGGGGACGGTGACTCCAGAGGGGCACGGCGATGGCACTGCTGTTGCTCTGCTCGTGGGGTCACCTCGTCCCACGGGAGTCGTCCATGAACACGAACCGGTTGCGGCATCTCTTCTCTCGCGCGCTGCGGACCTCGCTCGCGGCGCCGCTGGTACTCGCGGGCTGCGGCACCGGCGGCACCGGCGGCACGGACCTGCGGGGCTACTCGGCCATCAAGTGCACGCCGCACGGTGAGCCCGCCATCGATGACCTGAGCATCGAACCCGCGGTGGACTCCGTCGCGCTGCGCATGCTCTCGGGTCCCGGCGGGAGCTACGAGACCCGGGACTCCACCGGCGAGGCGTGCGCGACCGCCACCGACGTCCCCGCGTGTCAGACAGCCCTGGCCGAGACGAACCCTGGCGACGGCTTCATCAGCTCCTGCATCCAGGTCTGCTCGAGGTACTTCCTGGCGACGACGCGAGGAGATGAGGTGAAGACCTGGGCAACGCTGCAAGAACTCCAGGACCTGCTGGGCACGGTGGAGACCGCGCAGGACGCGGCGCTCCTCACCTCCGCCGCGGGCTACCGGCTGAGCTGCGGCAACCTGGAGGAGGGCGCGGTGAAACCGAACCCGGACGGAGGCTTCAACGTCGTGGCCACGAGGGGCTACGCATGCGGCGAGGGTTCGAGCCAGACGCAGTACGTGATCAACGTCTCCGCCAACGGAGAGCTCCGCGAAGTGGAGGACCACGTGCTGCGAAAGGGCTCCGGAGAATGTGCCGTGGGCCGCCGGCCCGTGGGGCTGGAGGGCACGGTCGCGGGTGATTGTGAGGACGCGCTGGGTCACCACTTCGCCCAGACGGCGCACCTGGAGGCCGCGTCCATCCACGCGTTCCTGCGGCTGCGTGAGGAGCTGGCCCTGCACGGCGCGGAGGCCACCCTCCAGGACGCGGCGCTCGCGAGCGCCGTGGATGAAGTCATGCACACGGAGATGACAGGACGGCTCGCGCGCCGTTACGGGGCCACGCCACCGCCGCCCGCCGTCGCCGCCGTCCCCCTGCGCCCGTTGAACGAGGTGGCGCTCGACAACGCCGTGGAGGGATGCGTGCGCGAGACGTACGGCGCGCTCATTGCCCATCACCAGGCGCTGCACGCACGCGACGCCCAGGTGCGTGAATCCATGGCCCGCATCGCCGAGGACGAGACGCGGCACGCGGGCCTGTCGTGGGACATCGACCGGTGGGCGCGCTCACGGCTGCCCGCTTCGGAGCTGGCAGCGCTGCGCGAGGCCCAGAAGCGCGCCGTGTCCCTGCTGCGCGCGGAGGTCTCGGTGCCGCTCGATTCAGCGCTCGTCACGGAGGCGGGGCTGCCCACGCCGGAGGCCGCGCTGACGCTGCTCGACACGCTGGAGCAGGAGCTCTGGGCCTGATCAGGTCGTCGGCTTGTTCCGGGTCGCCGCCTCGCGCGCGGCCTGGAGCGTGTCGTCCACCGCGGACTCCACCGCGTCGCTGACCAGCTCCGGCGCGGAGGTGCGCCAGCGCTCCAGCGCCGCTTCGTGCATCCCTTCCGGATCCTGGAGCTTCGCGTCCGTCTCCGGCGCCACCTCCGCGATGCAGTCCGGACACACGCCTTCGAGCGCCCTCGACCACACCTCCAGGTGCGTCGTGATCAGCACGCCCTCCATGGCCAGGGCCTCGCGCAATCCCCGTCGGCCCGCGCCGCGCATCTGCGCGCCGTGCACGCGGTCCAGCATCGTGCGCATCCAGGAGGCCACCGCCTCCGGCTTCGGACAGGTCTGCCTGCCGCAGACCCGGCAGCTCGTCTGCCAGGACTGCCCTTCCATTGGAGTCATCGCGACCCACTCCTCGCACCGGGTTGCGCCTCGCTTTAGCAGGGCGCCTCCTCTCACGCACGTAGACGTGAGCCTCTGTGAATGCAGAGAATCCGACTCCCTGGACCCCTTTGGAGACGCCTCATGTCGCGAGCCGAGATCGACGAATCGCATGCGCAATTCCGTGGAGCCTGGAGGCTCATGACGCTGGGCCTGCCCCATGGCGAGGTCGTGGAGCGCGCGGACGTGTTCATCACCGCGGGCCACGTCACGTGGTCGCTGATGAACATGGCGTTCCTCCACCGGCCGGCGCGGACAGAAGCGGAGCTGCTGCGCGCGGTGGACTCGGCCGCGAGCTACTTCGCGCAGGGGCCGCACGGGTGGGCCTTCACGCTGACGCCCGAGTGGCTGGCGCCGGGGCTGAGGGAGCATGCGGACGCGCTGCTCGCCACGCGGGGGCTCAAGCCGGGGATGACCACGTCGGGCATGGTGGCGGACAAGCTGCTGGAGCCGGTGCGGCCCCTGCCGCCGCTCGACCTGCGGCCGGTGAATGACACCTGGGGCTACAACGCCGTCGCGGACGTGAACGCCGCGAGCTACGACACGCCCCAGGCGCTGGGACGTGAAGCCCTGGCCGCCCCCGGCATCTTCGGCCCCGAGAGCCGGGCCTTCGTCGGCTGCCACGACGGCGCGCCGTTCACGAGCACGGTGGCGCTGCGCGTGGACGGCATCGTCTACATCGCGCTCGTGGCGACGCTCGCGGAGCACCGCCGCAAGAGCGCCGCGGAGACGGTGCTCCGGCGCGCGCTGGAGGAGGCGAAGCACGCGTGGGGCCTGGAGCGCACGGTGCTGCATGCCACGGAGGCCGGCGCGCCCGTCTACCGCCGCATGGGCTACCGGGACGTGGCGCCGTTCGTCTCGTACTTCGCGCCTCCAAAGGGCGCGTGAAGCCTCACGGGTCGCGCCGTCGCGGGTTTCCCCGGAAGACCGGTGGACTCGCGGGAATTGGGAGCTGACCCCGCGCGTCAACCCGCGCCCAAGGGTCGTCCACTCAACGTCGCGCGAATGCCACCGTGGGGGCCGGGGTTTGGACCGGCGCCCCCGCTGCATAGCTTGGTCGACCAGCCCCCCAACCCTGGACCCCCACCTTGGCGAACTCCTCTCGCACCGACGTGCGCCGCTCCGCCGCGCTGCTCGGCGCGCTCCTCGTCCTGGCCTCCGCCTCCTCCCAAGCACAGTCCGCGCCCACGCCACTGGAGGACAACCGCACCATCACGCTGGGCTACATCGGCATCGCGTATGAGCTGGGCGGCATCATCGACCCCACGCTGCAACCCGGTGGCACCAGCAGCGCGCGTCCCAACTGGTTCACCTTCGCGCCGCACGCGTCCCAGGCCGGCGGCAAGGGCATGTACGGCGCGGCGCTCGCGCGGCACTTCATCGACACCGCGCGGCTTCAGCCCTCGGTGTCGCTGACGAACGCGTTGGACCGGCTGGGGCTGAGCGGCGCGCTGCGCTTGCAGCTCCAGGACCTGTCCCTCAAGCTCATCGCGCAGGGCCTGACGGCGGACGCGGCTGCGGCCCTCAGCGTGATGACGAGCGCGCTCAACGTCGCGGCGCTCGGGGACACGCGCACCCTGCTGGCCACCGCGTCGCGCATGGGCGCGCTGTACTGGAGCGCTCCGGGCACGGCTCCGCTCGACAAGGTGGAGGCCATCGTCATCACGCTGGAGCGCACGCTCCACGAAGGCAACCTCGCCATCTACAACGACATCGGCGGTTCCGCGCGGCTGTACCTGGACTGGCGCGCTGGCACCACCGGGCCCATCACTCCCGCGCGCGTGCTCACCGAGTTCACCCTGGCGGGCGCCAGCAACGCGGAGGCGCAGCAGGCGTATGCGTATGCCGTCGCGCACGCGGAGGACTCGCCGCGCCCCACCCGCATGGACCTGCTCTTCCCCGGCATGAACTGGAAGAGCCTGCTCATCGCCGCGTTCGCGCTCTACGAGGACGCGCGGCTCGCGCCCACGCCCGCGCGCCGGGACGCGCTCGTCGCCATGGGAACCAACTTCGTCGCCTGGCGCGAACAGCGCGACCAGGCCCAGCCCGTCTTCACGCCCGCCGGCTCGCCCACCGACGAGGTGTCCCGAGCGGCCGTGCTCCAGATGCTGACGCCCTTCCTGATGACGGACTTCGGCACCGTGCGCTGGACCTATGCGGACTATGCGTATGCCCAGCCCGACCGCGACGGAAACCCGCTCACCTCCCCTCCGTGCGAGTACAGCTGGGCGGACTTCTGGGACCGGTGGAACGGAATCCTCTTCGCGTTCGACAAGGCCTACGCGCGGCCCACGGAACTGTGGGTCATGCCTGAACCCCTCACGGATCCGCTGAGCTGACAGACGGCCCGGCCCCCCCGTGCGCTCGCTTGACGGGCGCTGGGGCCGTGCGGGAGCGTGCAAACCCGATGAGTCCCCTCCCCGGTGGTCCGTTCGAACCCGTTCGCCAGGCGTCCAAGGACGATGCGTCCTCACCGGGCCCGGCTGCCGCGCGCACGCCGCGAGACGCGAACCAGCCTGCGCTCCCGGCCGACGAGGCCAGCATGTCCGCGCAGACTCGCCTGCAGGTCCTGCGGGAGATGATGTCCGAGGCGTTCCTGGCGCTCGACGCGCAGGGAACCATCCATGAGCTCAACCACCGCGCCGCGTCGCTGCTGGGCCTGCCGTATGGCACCTGCCAGGGAATGACGCCGTGGGCGGCGCAGCCGATGCTGGCCGGTACGACGTTGCACGAGCGGCTCCTGGACGCGCTCACCCTGCGCGAGCCCGCGCGCTTCCTGTCGGAGCTGCCGTCGGGCGTCTGGCTGGAGCTGTCGGTGCGGCCGGTGGGCGGCGAGACGTGGGTGCTGGCCACGGACATCACCCGCCGCCAGCGCGCGGAGACGGAGGTCACGCGCACCGAGGAGCGCTTCCGCCAGCTGGGCGAGCGGTTCCAGGTGGCGCTGGAGTCCGCGCAGATGGCGGTCTGGGAGACGAACCTCGTCACCGGGCAGGTGTTCCGCTCGGAGGGGCATGACCGGCTCTACGGCTACCCGCAGCCCCTGGCGGAGTGGACGCACGAGCAGTTCCTGGCGTCGCTGCATCCGGAGGACCGGCCGGAGGTGGAAGCGCAGGTGTCGGCCATCTTCCACAACGACGTGCTGTCGTACTCCTCCACCTTCCGCACGCACTGGCCGGACAACACGTGGCACTGGCTCATCAGCCGCTCGCGCGTCATCCGCGACGCGAACGGCAAGGTGATGGTGGTGCGCGGGGCCATCCTGGACATCACCGCGCTGAAGGAGACGGAGCAGGCGTTGCAGGAGGCGGTGCGCACGCGCGACGACTTCCTGTCGGTGGCGAGCCACGAGCTGCGCACGCCGCTCACGTCGCTGCGTCTTCAAGTCGACCTGCTGCGGCGCATGTCCGAGTCCAGGGGCCAGGAGCCCGTGGGCTCCGAGAAGGTCCGGGTGCGGCTGGACGCGGCGGACCGGCAGCTCAAGCGGCTGGCGTCGCTGTTGGACAACCTGCTGGACGTGAGCCGCATCCGCACGGGCAAGCTGGACTTCGACCTGGCGAGCGGAGACCTGGCGCCGCTGGTGCAGGACCTGGTGGCGCGCTTCGGGGACGAGGCGAAGCAGGCCGGGGTGGAGCTGGACGTGCGCGTGGAGGGGCCGGCGCCGTGCCGGTTCGACCGGATCCGGATGGAGCAGGTGGTAAGCAACCTGCTCTCCAACGCGCTGAGGTACGGCCAGGGCACGCCGGTGCAGGTGGCGCTGCGCTGTCAGGGCGGATACCTGCGGCTGACGGTGCGTGACGGCGGCCCGGGAGTCCCCGTCGCGGAGCGCGAGCGCATCTTCCAGCGCTTCGCCCAGGTGCAGGGCTCCGCGCGCACGGGAGGCCTGGGGCTGGGGCTCTACATCGTGCAGCAGATCCTGGAAGCGCACGGCGGGCGCGTCTGGGTGGAGGACGCGCCCGGCGGCGGTGCCGCGTTCGTGGTGACGCTGCCGGTGGACGGCGCGTAGGCGAGCTTCAGGGCACGAGCCACGTGCCTCCGCTCTCGGAAGGGAAGCCGAGGCGGAGGGACTTCGTCTCGCCCTGCTTCAGGTCCACGGGCACGCGCAGGACCGAGAACGCGCCGTCCTGGGGCTCGATGGCGAAGAGCGTGTAGCGCTTGTCCGGCAGATGGCTGAAGGAGAAGTCCTTCTGCCAGTACTCGTAGCCGGAGCTGTCCGGATCATCCGTCCGCCACACATCTGGAGCCGGATCGCAGATGAAGGCGGACATTTGAAGCTCCTTCAGGTCCGCGAATGTCTTCGGCATGCGTGCGTCGCCAGTAACAAGGAACGTCTCCAACCCATCCCGCACCTTCGGAAAGTGGACCTGGAGTTCCGCCCCACCGCTCCTCGAGACGAAGTCCCTGCGTTCGCGCTCTCGGGGTGAGAGGGAGACAGGCTGGGGAGAGAAGACAGGGGCCGTGGGGCGCGGCCACGAGTAGGACCAGCGCCGCTCCACTGGAAAGTGCACGAAGCAATCCCTGTCCGGTGGCACGCGGAGCACGTAGTGGCCGGCGTCATCCGTCGTGGTGCGGGTATCGAGCCCGGATCCGCACCGCGATTCCAACGTCACGCCCGCGAGCGGAACACGCGCTCCATCCGTCACGAAGCCTTCGAGCGCCGCGTCGGGCTTCATCCGCAGGTCCAACCGACTCTCACGGGCCCCAAGCTCGTACAGGAGGGTCCCGCCCGTGTAGCGATTCAGCCGCAAGTACTGCGGGCGCCGGGGCACGTGATCCAACCGGAAGCGGCCCGCCTCGTCGGTGTGAGCCCCGAAGCGGGAGTTCCAAAGCTTGATGTCCACGTCGGCAGGGTCCACCAGTTCAATCCAGACCTTGGACACGGGTGTCACGCCATCGTCCTCGAGCAACCTGCCCAGCACGGAGCGCCCTGAGTCGAGTTGGATGTCCGGGACCTCCCGCTCCTCGTGTTCGCGAGCCTCGACACGCACGCGCGCGGAGGCCACGTACGCCCCGTCGACACGCAGCGAATAGGTGCGGGATGCGGTCGGCCCTCGGATGAAACGGCCTTCACGGTCGGACCTGCCCTGCCAGTCGACGTCGAAGTAGACCATGGGCTTCCCGTCAGGGCCGAGGATGCGTCCCACCAGCGTCCCAGGGGAGTGGAGCACCACGGGGCCGTCCTTCGCATCGGAAGGCGCGAGTTCCGCCTCGCCGACCCTGCTGTCCGGGAAGGACCTCGATCTCCACGGCACGACGCCACCAGCAACGCGAGGCCGCGGCGTAGGTGGCACTCACGCGGTAGCGCTGCGCTGGGAGCAGTTGGTGGACGGTTCCTTCAGGCGTCTTTTCGGACTGATGCCGGAGGCCCACCGGGCGGTCCAGGGCGGTGAGCCAGCTCTGGGAGTTGGGAATCAAGCGTCCCTTGGGGTCCACCACCCGCACAAGCAATGACGAGAGCCGTCCCATCACAACCGTGAGTTCCGGTTGGGGCGTGATGACCTTCAGCCGCTGCCAGCTCCACCCCTGCTTGTCGGAATAGAGCAGGCCTTCGCCGGCAGCCGCGCCCTCGATGTCGAACCGGCCGTCCTCGCCGCTGATGGCTTCCACATACGGCGCGGCGGCGTTGGACGATGCGAAGCGGAGCCGGACGCCCGACACGGGCTTCCCCTCCGCATCCACCACGCGTCCGACGAGCAGTGCCGAGCGCGCAAGGGTCAGGTCGAGCCGAGGCTCTGACTCCGGTGCGATCCGGATGTCCTCGCGGAAGGCCGTCACGTGGCCACGCGCCTGGACCTCCGTGCCATACCAACCCGGCTTCAGGAGAAGGCGTCCTGTTCCCTGGGCATCCGTCGAGCAGGGCAGCGCGTCGTGGGTGGGCGACTGATCCGCGCGCCAGACCTTCACCCGCGCGCCGGAGACAGGTTGCCCCTCCGGATCCACGACCCGGAACATCCACGACACTTCATTCGCCGGTCCGGGTGCTTCCAACTCCGGACGCGTGCCCGCGCAAGCGAGCACCACGGCAACGAGCCCCACCCAGCTCCATCGCATGGCGCGAAGCATACGCGATGGACTCACGTCAGCGCGTGTACGGCCTTCCGCCGCCGAGACCGGGGCGCTCGGACTGGACGACGTGCACTCCGGATCCGGTCAGCTCCACGGGCATGCGCAGGACCGCGTCCGCTCCATCCATCTCATCGCGGATGAAGAGCGTGTAGTGGCCCAGGGGAAGATGGCTGAAGTGGAAGACCGCCCCCAACATGAACGAGGGAGCGAAGCCGTCGTCATCGCCATCCGGATTGAAACCGGCCCGGATGAGCGCATCCAATGATTCGGACGAGCGGGGCCACGGAACGTCGCCTGGCAGCAGGAACGCGGTGACGAACTCGCGAGATGCCTCGACGCTCACCTTCAGTGAGGCAGCGCCTTGACGAGGCACAGGGTCCAGCGCATGGCGCGAACCGGGCGTCAGCCGGAGCCGCGTCGGAGCGAAGGACACCGGAGGCGGCAGGAAGACATCCCTGACGTTCAGAGGGCTCACGACGGGATGCACGAAGCACTCGCGGTCTCCCGGGATGTTCACGGCGTAGTGGCCCGTCCAATCTGTTTCAGTGCTCGCCTCGAAGCCACCTTCGCAGCGGACCCTCAAGCCCACTCCCGCCAGCGGAACTTGCGCCCCATCCGTCACGGAGCCTTGCAGCTCCGCCCGGGGAACCAGCCGCAACCGCACCGCCGACGCATCGGGTTCGAGCGTCTGGAGCACGGTCCCCCGTTCCTTCGCATCCACGCGCAGGAACAGGCGCCGGCCCGCCACATGCTCGAAGCGGAAGCGCCCGCCCGCGTCGGTCGTCACCGTGTGAGGCCGGCGCCTCGCCTTCGTCTCCAGGTCGAAGCCCTCCACGAGTTCGACCTCCTGCCCGGGCACGCCCGTGCGACCGTCTCTCGCGAAGACGCGGCCCTGGACGGTGCGACCCTCGTCGAGCACGACGTCCGGAACCTGGAGCACCTCCCCAACCCGCCCCTGCGCACGCACGAGGGCGGGAGCGAATCCCAACACGTCGATGACCCACTGATAGGTCTGGGTCATCCACACATTCTGCACGTACTCGCTCCGCGGATTGTTCGGGGAGACGCCATCGACCTCGAAGTAACCCACGGGCCATCCATCCGGGCGCACGACACGGCCCTTCAGAGCACCGCTTTCGGGAGGAAACACCAGCGCCTCACCCGTCCCCGCCCCGAACGCGCCCTTCAACAGCCGCGTCGGCGACGGCTCGTCGGAGTTCCAGGCCACCATGAACGGACGCCCGAGCACACGTGAAAGAGCGAAGGAGCCATCCGGCTCCACGCGGGCTTCGCACCTTCCGCGCAGGCCCGGCGCGTCCTCGCCGCTCTCTCCCATCCAGGCCATCACCTTTCCACCGCCGAGCGCCCTTCCCTTGTCGTCCACGGCCCGCGCGCGCCAGGGTCCGAAGCCCTCGACTCCTTCGAAGCTCACCGTCGCTTCCACCTGCTGGCCCGGAAGCACCTGGACTTCAATGACACGTTCCCATCCACATCCCGCCGAAGGCTCGTACCGCCCCGAGACGTGGTAGCGGCCGGCGGGAAGGTTCAGGAACAGGATGGCCTCGGGCACCTGAATCGGGCTCTTCGTGATCGGACGCTCGCCTTCCTCCGCGAGCGAGATCGACACGGAAGGCTCGGGCATTCGACGCAGTTGGGGATCCAGCACCCGGACCCGCATCTTGCCGAGTCCCGCCATCACCACCGTCACCTCCGGTGCGGGAGCCGCGAGCTCCAACCGCGTCGGGCTCCAGCCCTTCTTCTCCGCACGAAGCTTCACGGTTCCGGCGGGAACGCCGTCGAACTGGAAGCGCCCCTCCGCGTCGCTCTCGGCCGGAGGGACGGACAGGGTCTCGTCCGAGAGGTTGAGCTCAAGCCGGGCCCCCGCGACGGGCCGTCCTTCCAGATCCACCACGCGCCCTGCGACGGGGGCGGCGCGCTCCAGCGTCACGTCCCAGCGCACCTCATCACCGAAGGGGACCCGCGCATCCGTGCGCGTCACGCTCACGAAGCCGCGCGCCTGCGCCTGGAGGACATACCAGCCCGGCATCACCTGAAGCCGCGCCGTGCCGGCCGCATCCGTGGTGCCCTCCCTGGCAACGGCCGACCCGCGATCCGCGCGACGCGCCACCAGGGACACACCCGGGATCGGCTGGTTCGCCGCATCCACGACGCGGACGCTCACCGCCACCTCTTCGAGCGGCCAACGCTTCACCACCGGGCGCGGCGCTTCCGCGCACGCGAGCACCACGGCCAAGAGCCCCACCCAGCTCCATCGCATGCGCCCAAGCCTAACAGGCGCGCACGAACGCCAGACAGCCTCTCAGCCGAAGCGCTCGCGGAAGGTGCTCAGGTTCGGCCCCTTCCCGCCGCGCTCGTACACCGCGAACACCACGCGGCTGAACGCGCCCGCCATCGTGGACAGCCCTCTCGCGAAGGCCTCCGCCACGTCGTGCGGGTTGTTGCGGAACGCGCCGCAGCCCCAGGCTCCCAGGAGGATGGTGCGGTGCCCATGGTGCGCCGCCACCTGCAACACCTTGAGCGACCGCGCGAAGAGCACATCACGCACCTTCCGCGCGACCTCCGGGTCTTTCATTGGCAACTCGCGCGCGTTGGGCGCGGGCGCCGTCAGCACCGACACGGAGAACGGCCGCTCCAGCAGGTCGTGGTGCTCGTTGCGGAAGAACGGCACGTCCGGCGAATAGAGGAAGTGGTCCGTGTACAGCGGCGAGCGCAGCTTGCGGTTCACGTCGTAGTACTCCGGCCACTTCAACAGGCACGGGTACAGCGCCGAACACCGCGCCAGGTCTTCTTCCTGCGCCTTCGCGCCCGTGAGGAAGCCGCCGCCCGGGTTCACCGCCGACGCGAAGTTGAGCGCGAGCACCCGCTGCTCCCCCTCCTGCTCCACCAGCCGGCGCGCGGCGTCGCCCGTCTTCTCCGGCGTCACCTCGATGGTGAAGCCCGCCACCGGCGCGGGCCGCGTGAGGTGCTCGAAGTCCCCGGGGCGCACCAGCACGGTGCCTTCGACGGCGCGCGAAACCGCGTCGCGGATGGGCACCTCCCGCCCGGACAGCGGCACGTACGTGCCCTGCTCCAGGATGTGAAGGGTCTCGTCCGCGACGCGGTTCAACGACATGGCGTCACTCGCAGCCGATGCGCTCGGGCGCCACCGCCAGGTCGTCGATCCACGTCTCCGACGCGGAGTCGCCCTTCGGGTGCACGAAGCCGTAGCCCACCCCGAAGTTGGTGAACGGCCGGATGCCCACGTTCGGGAAGTCGAAGGCCAGCTTCCCATCCACCCACACCAGCGCGTGGCCGGTGGTGGCGGTGCTGTTGGCGCGCTCCACGCCCCACTCGATGCAGGTCCACTTGTTGGGCGACACCGTGACCTCCGTGCCCTCCTGGTGGTTCCAGCCCGTGCCCTTGATGCCGCTCCAGTCATCCAGCGCGAAGGCGCCGCTGTGCATCCCCTGGAGCTCGATGCCGCCGAAGTCCGTGTCCTTCGGGGAGAAGAGGATGAAGTACGTCCCCATCACGCCCTCGGGCGAGGCCCGGTTCAGGTACACGTACGCGCGCGTGTAGAGCTTCGTGCCGAACGCCGGGATGTCCCTGCGCAGGTGCGCGATGGCCTGCTGATCCCCCGGGCCCGTGTCCTCGTTGTAGCCCGGGTCCGTCTTCACGTGCACCGAGCCCTTGCCGGAGCGGGGGCGCGAGCTGTCGACGGCGATGGTGGCGTGGTGATCCTCGTCCGGCTGCTTCCAGCCGGTCTCCCCGTTCTCGAAGTCCTCACAGATGATGGCGGAGGCGGGGCACTCGCCGTTGCCCGTGCTGGTGCCGGCGTCGGTGTTCGTGCCCGCGTCCGTGCCCGAGTCCGGGGTGTTGTCCTTCTTGTCGTCGTCGCCGCAAGCCGACAGCGCGCCCACCGCGAGGGAAGCCATCATCAACGCCAGTGCCGAAGTCGAACGCATGAGTCCTTCCAGGAAGAGGCGTCGCGCCCTCGCGCTCCTGCCGCGGGGACGGGACGTGTCTCCGTCCTAACACGGCCCCCCGTCTCCCTTGGAATGGGGCCCGGTGGACCCTGGTGGCGGCGGCAGGCGGGCAAGCGGTGACGACACGCCCCGCGGGGCCATGCGGATGTCGCCCGTGGATGGATGCGCGCCCGGCGCGATCACAAGTGCTCACTAGCGGCGCACGACCCTGCCCGGCAGGTGCGCGTTGCCGTTCCGGCCCGTACTGCTTTCCATGTGAAGCGCCAGCGGCACGGGCGTCACCCCCACGGGCGACAGGAGGGTGGGAGTGGGTGGGGGTTCCTGGCATCGGGGAGAGCGGGAGATGGGAGAGGCCTTCCGAAGATTCACGGTCGTCGCGCCCCCGGCCGACGAAGGCGCCTCCGTATGTGCTCCGCCGCCCGCCCGGCACCTGCCGCCCACCGGCTCGGTGGCGCTCGTCTTCACCGACATCCAGGGGTCCACGCGGCTGTGGGAGCGCTGTGGCCAGGCCATGCGCGACGCGCTGGAGCTGCATGATGGCGTGCTGCGCACGCTGCTGACGGGCACCGACGGCTACGAGGTGAAGTCGCAGGGCGATGCCTTCATGGTCGCGTTCGCGTCTCCGGTGGAGGCGGCCCACTGGTGCCTGCGCGCGCAGGAGGCGCTGCTGCATGCGAGCTGGCCGGAGGCCCTGCTCGAGGAGCCGGACGCGGCGGAGGAGCACTCGCCGGAAGGGCTGAGCCACCGGGGGCTGCGCGTGCGCATGGGCGTGCACGTGGGCGAGCCCGACTGCCGCCTGGATCCCGCCACGCACCGGCTGGACTACCTGGGGCCTCCGGTGAACATCGCGGCCAGGGTCGCGGACGCGGGACACGGCGGCCAGGTGCTGCTGAGCGGCGCGGCGTGGGCTCGCGTCCAGCCGGAGCTGGCGGCGCTGGGGATGCCCATCGCGCGCTCGCTGGGGACCTTCCGCCTGCGCGGCGTGAGCGACAGCGTGGCGCTGGTGGAGCTGCTGCCCGCGTCGCTCGCGCACCGCCGCTTCGGCCCCCTGCGCGCCCCGCGCGAGCGGCCCGGCAACGTGCCCACGCTGCGGCAGGACCTGGTGGGGCGCGCGGAGGAGCTGGACACGCTCCGGCAATGGGTGTCGGAGGGCGCGCGGCTGATCAGCATCCTGGGCCCGGGAGGCATGGGCAAGACGCGGCTGGCCACGCACTTCGGCGCGCTCGCGTCGGACGCGGGCACGTGGGAGGGCGGCGTCTGGCGGTGCGATTTGGAGGAGGCGGTGACGGAGGGTGACCTCTGCCACGCGGTGGGCCGGGCCCTGGGCGTGCCGCTCACGGCGGACGGAGAGGGCAGCACGCCGGCGGAGCGGCTGGGGCACGCGCTCGCGGGGTGTGGCGACGTGCTGGTCATCCTGGACAACGTGGAGCAGGTGGTGCGGCACGTGCCCGCGACGCTGGGGCGCTGGCGGGTGCTGGCGCCGCGCACGCGGTTCCTCGTCACCACGCGCGAGGCCCTGCGCCTGCCCGGAGAGCGCGTGCTGGACCTGGCCCCGCTGGGCCTGCCGGATCCGGACGAGATTCGCTGGGACGTCATCCTGCGCTCGGACGCGGTGCGCCTGTTCGTACAGCGCGCCCGGGAGACGCGCGGCGACTTCATCCTCACCGACGCGGACGCCCCGCGCGTCGCGGACATCGTGCGGCAACTGGACGGCATCGCGCTGGCCATTGAGCTGGCCGCGGCGCGCGTGAGCGTGCTGGGCGTGGAGCAGCTATGCGAGCGGCTGTCGAAGCGCTTCGACCTGCTGCGCGTGGGACGGCGGGACGCGCCCGCTCGACAGGCGACGCTGCGGGGTGCCATCGACTGGTCCTGGAACCTGCTGGAGCCCGCCGAGCGCGCCGCGCTGGCGCAGTGCTCGGTGTTCCGGGGCGGCTTCACGCTGGAGGCCGCGGAGGCCGTGCTGGTGCTGCCGGAGGGCTCGCCGGACGTGCTCGAGGTGGTGCACTCGCTGCGCTCCCAATCGCTGCTGTGCGCGCGCGAGGTGGGGGCCCCGGGCGGCTTCTTGCGCCTGGGGTTGTACGAGAGCATCCGCGAGTACGCGATGCTGCGGCTGCGCGAGATGGGCGACGAGGCGGCATGCGAGGCCCGGCACGCGGCCACGTACCTCCAGGTCGCGGGCCGGCTGCGGGAGCGCGTGCGCAAGACGGGCGGCGCGACGGCGCTGCGGCGGCTGGCCCTGGAGCGAGAGAACCTGCTGGCCGCGTGCGACAACGCGATGGCCATCCGTCCCGCGACCGCCGAGTCCCTGGGCCGGGCGCTGGAGACGCTGGTGGTACTGGAACCGGATGCGCGCACGCGTGGGCCGGTGGGGCTGCTGGTGGAGCGGCTGGAGCGGGCGCTGGAGGCGTCGGCCTACGTCGCCGTGGCGCCGCTGAAGCGCGCGGAGGCGCTCGCGGTGCTGGGCCGCGCGTACATGGACGCGGGACAGGCGGAGTACGCGCGCCAGGCGCTGGACGAGGCGCGCGGCGTCTTCCACACGCTGGGCGAGACGGCGTCGGAGAAGCGCGTGCTCGTGGACCTGTCCATCGTCGCCCGTCACGCCGGGGACGGGGCCGCCGCGTGGACGCTGATGCGCGACGCGCAGGCGCTGCCCTCCGGAAGCGACCGCTGGCTGGAGGCCTACGCGGAGGGCAACCTGGGCCTCGTCGAACAGGTGCGCCACGGGCCGGAGGCGGCCATCCCCCACCTGCGCGCGTCGCTGGCCCTGTTCCGCGAGGTGGGCGACGTGACGTTCGAGGTGGGATTCCTCACCAACTGCGCTGTCGCCATTGGCGAGGCGGGCGACGACGGCGAGGCCGTGATGCTCCTGGGCGAGGCGCTGGGCCGCGCGCTCACCGTGGAGGACCGGGCGGGGCAGGCGCTCGCGCGGATCAACCTGGGCTGCTACCTGATGGACGCGGGCGGAATCGGGGAGGCCTGCGAACACCTGGAGTCCGCGGTGCGCCTGTCGCGGCTGCTGGGGCAGCGGCTGATGGAAGGCACGGCGCTGGGAGAACTGGGCCGCGCCTCGCTCGCGCGGGGTGATTGGAAACAGGCGCGCGCGGCGCTGACGGAGGCGGTCACCATCCTGGGCCGCGCGTCCCGCTGGCAGGCCCTGCGGTTCATCGCGCACCAGGCCGCGCTGGACGCCGCGTGCGGTGACCTGCGCGCCGCGAGGGAAGGCTTCGCCGGCCTGGAAGGCGCCCCCGAGCTGCGCGAGGACCCTTCCCTCTTCCAGCTCGTGGACCTGCTGCGCGCCGCGCTCGACCTGGCCGAAGCCGACGCCGCGCCCCCGCGAAGCGCCGAGGGCAGCGACGCCCGGGCCGCCGCCCGCCGCCGCCTCGAAGCGGCCCGGAACGCCCCGCGAGAGACCGCGTCGTCCGACATCCGCTGCGCGCTCCGCTTCCTGGAGTCGCGCCCCGGCGTCAACGACCCGCACCTGGATGCGTGAAGGCGCTCCAGCTCACGGGGCCGGAGCCGCCTCCTGATCCTGCTTCGGCGCCGGCTTCGCGAAGCGGCGGAAGAAGCTGTCGTCGTTCCAGTACGGCCGGCCGGGGGCGTCCGCCACCGCGTTCGTCAGCGCGGTCAGGAAGGTGATGAAGCGCGCGGCGCCCGCGTGGTCCACGGGCTGCTGCGACAGGTCATCCGACGGCGCGTGGTAGCGCTCGGTCAGCCACTGCTTGAACACCTTCTGCTCCTCCGAATCCGGCGTGTAGCCGAACTTGAAGAACAGCGCGGGCACGCCCTCGCGGATGAACGAGTACTGATCGCTGCGCACGAACAGGTTGCGGTCCGGCTCCGGATCCTGAAGCACCTGCACGTCCAGCTTCGCCGCCACCTCCGCCAGCGGCACCGCGAGCGAGGACTCGTCCTTGCCGTGCGCCACCACGGAGGTGAACGGCCAGTGGGGCATGAACATGTCCAGGTTGAAGTCCGCCACGATGGAGGTGATGGGCACCGGCGGCCGGGACGCGAAGTATTTCGACCCGAGCAGCCCCTTCTCCTCCCCCGTCACCAGCGCGAACACCACCGAGCGCTTCGGCTTCTCCTGCTGCGCATGCAGCTGCCGAGCGACCTCCAGCACCGCCGCCACGCCGGACGCGTTGTCCATGGCGCCGTTGTAGATGCGGTCCCCCTTCACCGGCGCGCCCACGCCCACGTGGTCCAGGTGCGCGCTGAGCACCACGTACTCCTTCGACAGCACCGGATCCGTGCCGGGCATCACGCCCACCACGTTCATGGACTTGAGCGGCTTCACGTCGAAGGCCAGCTTCGCCTTCAGGCGCAGCGGCAGGTCGAACTTCGGCAGCGGCTTGTCCGCGTTGGCCAGCGCCACCAGCTCCTCGTAGGTGTGCGGCGCGCCCTCCAGCCACTTCTGTGACTGTGCCACGTTCGCCACCACCGACACCTTCAACCCGCGCGCCTCGTTGAGCGACGGATCCGCGAACACCACCGTGGGGTTCTTCGCGGAGCCCACGATGCGCTCCCATGGCAGCTCCAGCAGCTTCGGGTTCTGGAGGTACACGACCCCCACGACCCCCGCCGCCTTGAGCACCTTCAGCCGCTCCTCCCACGAGGAGAAGTGCGACTTCACCGGCCCGGGGATGTTCCCCGGCCCGCCCTGGAGCATCACCACCACCTTGCCCTTCAGGTCCAGGCCCGCGTAGTCGTCGTGGCCCAGCTCGGGGATGGACAGGCCGTAGCCCACGAACACCAGCGGCGCGTCCACGGTGCCGTTGTCACCCTGCCGGGACGACAGCACGACGTCCTCGCCCTGCACCAGCGGCAGCGTCTTGCCGTCCTTCACCAGCGCGACGCTGGACTTCGACTCGATGAGGCGGCGCGACTGCAGCGCCATGGGCTGGAGGAAGCCCGTCTTCAGCATCGGCTTCACGCCCAGCGCGGCCAGCTCCTTGGACACGTAGCCCGCGGCCGTCGCGTAGCCCTTGCTGCCCGTGTCGCGCCCCTCCATCGCGTCACTGGCGAGCACCTCCACGTGCTTCCACCAGCGGTCCTCTCCAACCTGGGGCTTGGATGCGGGGGCCTCCGCGGCGAAGACCCCGGAGGAGACGAACAGCGCGAGCGTGGCGGCGGACGAGACCCGTTTCATGCCCCGGAGCATCCAGGGCGAAGCGGGAGCATGCAACCGAGATCAGGCCTGCACGCCCAGCCGCCGGCCGCGCAGCTCCGACAGGGTGCGGGCGTCCAGCAGCACCGCGGACTTCTCCTGCGGGGACAGCGGCTCCACCCCGCCCGCCAGCAGCTTGCGCCGGGCGGAGGCCAGCGCCACGGGGACGCTCGCCGCCGGGTGGGACTCCAGCAGCGCCAGGTGCAGCGCGTGCGCGCGCGGGTCGGAGAGCACGTGGTCCAACGCGTCGTCCACCGGCTCCATGCCCTCCTCCGCCAGCTCCTGCGCGCGCACCAGCACGGTGGGCGGCTCGACCTCCTCCGGGATGAGGAGCAGGCCCCGCTTCTGCAGCCACAGGCCCAGCGACGCGCGGGAGGTGAGGACGGAGATGGCCGGGGAGAGCCACAGCCCGACGATGACGGGCGACAGCCACGCCAGCATCCCCGGCGCCACCGCGACCGTCAGCGCCGCGAGCACGACGCCCATCACCATGTGCCACTGGTGCCGGCGCAGCGCCTCCGACCACGGCAGGTCCGTGTCCTCGCGCTGCTGGCTGGACCAGTTCACCTTGTAGCCAAACAGCGTCCCGAACACGAAGTGCGACTGGAAGAGCATCATCACCGGCGCCATCAGCGTGGACACCGCGCCCTCCAGCATCACGCTGAGCACCAGCTTGAAGCGGCCGCCCATCCGCGTGGCCTCCTCGCGGTTCGCGAGCAGGAGGCCCAGGCCCATCAGCCGGGGAATCCAGAGCAGCGCCAGCGACAGCGCCATCAGCCGCAGCGCGCCCACGGTGTCGAACGCGTCTCCGCCGGGCAGCGTGGACTGGAAGGTCACCAGCGTCGCGGGCGAGAAGAACCACTCGTGCAGCGCGGCGACCAGGCCCGCCACCAGGAAGATGAGCCACAGGGGCGACGCCACGTAGGACATCACGCCCATGAGGAAGTGCATCCGGCTCATCGGGTGCAGGCCGCCCGCCATCACCAGCCCCAGGTGCTGGAGGTTGCCCTGGCACCAGCGGCGGTCGCGCTGCGCGTACGCGAGCAGGTCCGGCGGCGGCTGCTCGTAGCTGCCGCCCAGCTCCGGCACCAGCCACACCGTGTAGCCGGCGCGGCGCATCAGCGCGGCCTCCACGAAGTCGTGGCTGAGGATGTGGCCTCCGAACGGCTGCTGGCCCGGCAACACCGGCAGGCCGCAGTGCTCGATGAAGGGCGCCATGCGCAGGATGGCGTTGTGGCCCCAGTAGTTGGAGTCTCCCATCTGCCACGCCGCCGCGCCCGCGGCCACGATGGGGCCGTACACGCGACCCGCGAACTGCTGCAGCCGCGCGAACAGCGTGGAGCGCCCCACGTTCTGCGGCGGCACCTGGAGGATGCCCGCGCCCGGGTTGAGCTCCATCAGCCGGGCCATCTTCACCACGCTGTCGCCCGCCATCAGGCTGTCGGCGTCCAGCACCAGCAGGAAGTCGTAGCGGCGGCCCCAGCGCTCACAGAACTCCGCCAGGTTGCCCGCCTTCTTGGCCGTGTTGTCGGAGCGGCGGCGGTAGAAGATGCGCCCCTGCCCGCCCACCCGGCGGCACAGCTCCGACCACGCCAGCTCCTCCGCCACCCACGACTCCGCCCGCGTGGAGTCGCTCAGCACGTAGAAGTCGAACGCGTCCAACTGCCCCGTCGCGGCGATGGACTCATACGTGGCCTGCACGTGCGCGAACACGGCGGCTGGGTCCTCGTTGTAGACGGGCATCACCACCGCGGTGCGGCGCGTGAGCGGCCGCGCGGCCTCTTCTTCCGTGGGCCAGCGCAGCCCCGGCACCCGCTGGTTCATCGCCAGTTGGATGAAGCCCGCGACGCCGCTCCAGAACGACAGGGCGATCCACGCGAAGCACACCGCGAACAGCCCCAGCACGAAGAGCTCCGGCACCGTGGTGCCGTGGGCCGCGAGCAGCCGGTGCATCTCCACGCAGGCGAACCCCGTGGACAGGGCCGCCAGGCCCAGCACCATCACGCGACGGGGCCGCGCCAGGGCCGGAGAATAGGGTTGGGCGTTCATGCGGACTCCGGGCTCCCGTGCGGCTTCGCTGTGTGTGGTGCCGCGCCTAGCGCGACGGCGACACGCCCGCCTGGCCGGCGGCGGGACGCAGCCAGCGGCGCAGCATGTCCATGAAGGGATTGAGCACGAGCACCTGCTCGCGCATCTGGCAGGGCACCTCCGCCGGGGCGGACATGGGCACTGCTTCACACACCGCGCGGCGCCACGCGTCCGGCAGCGAGGACGGAGCGCGCATCAGCACGTCCGCGCCCCAGCGCGCGCCGCCCACCAGCACGAACGCGGCCCGGCCGCGCACCAGCAGCGCCGGCCCCACGTGCGCGGGCCCCAGCACCTCCGCCAGCCAGCCCTCCACCCGCCACCGCGCGAGCGCCAGCGCGGCCTCCGGCGACAGGGACATTTCACGCGTGCCCAGGACCCAGCCCGCCAGCTTCCCCAGGTCGCCGCGGCTGGTGAAGCCGAAGTCCTGGAAGAAGTTCTCCAGCGCGGCGCGGGTGTCCGCGCGGGCCTCCTGGGGCATCGCCGGAGCGAAGGAGATGAACGGGTGCGTGGTCACGGAATCCACAGGTAGCTCCAGGTCTCGGTGAGGGTCTCGGAACCGCGTTTCAGGAAGCAGCGCAGCTCGACGGGGCCTTCTCCGTCGGGCATGAGCTCGAAGGCCGCGCGGAAGCCACCGGTGACGGCGTGGACCTCCGCGCGCGGGTGCAGCACCTGGCCGCGCGAAGCGGTGACGACCGCCTCCACCGGGCCCGTGCCTTCCGTGCTGGCCTTCGTGAAGTCGAGGACGAAGCGGCGCGCCCCCGGCTTGCTGCCCGCCGCGACACGCGTCGCCGCGACGGTGGAACCTCCGGTCTTCACGCCCTCGGGGGCAAAGCCCCAGGACAGCCGGTAGGAGAAGCGAAGCTGTGCACCCGCCTGCACCGGTGCATCCGGCACCCAGAAGGCCACGATGTTGTCGTGGATCTCCTCGCGGGTGGGCAGCTCCACGAGCCGCACGGAGCCCGCGCCCCAGTCACCCACCGGCTCCACCCAGGCGCCCGGGCGCCGCTCGGAGCGCGCCTCCAGGTCCTCATAGCTGCTGAACGCCTGGTCGCGCTGCAACAGGCCGAAGCCCGACAGCCCGTCCGTGTGGAAGCTGCTCACCTGGATCTGCTTCGGGTTCTTCAGGGGGCGCCAGAGCTTCTCGCCGTTCTTCATCCACACGGAGATGCCGTCGGAGTCGTGCACCTCCGGGCGGAAGTCGTCGAAGTCGCCCCGGTCGTTCTCTCCAAAGAGGAACATGCTGGTGAGCGGCGCCACGCCCAGCTGACGCACCGCCTTGCGCGCGAACACCGTGGACTCCACGTCCATCACGGTCCGCTCACCCGGGCGGATGGCGAAGCGGTACGCGCCCGTGACGCTGGGGCTGTCCATCAGCGCGTGGACCACCACCGTGTCCGAGCCCTTCGCCGGCGTCTCCAGCCAGAACTCGCGGAACGTGGGGAACTCCTCGCCCCCCGGCTGCGCCGTGTCGATGGCGAGCCCGCGCGCGGACAGGCCGTACAGGTTGCCCTTGCCCAGCGCGCGGAAGTAGCTGGCGCCCAGGAAGACCACCAGCTCGTCGTAGTAGTCCTTCGTGTTGAGCGGCGCGTTGAGGCGGAAGCCCGCGAAGCCGTTCACCTTGCCCTTGGGCGGCGTGCCCACCAGGGGGCCGTAGGTGAACTGCTCCGTGGAGAACGGCACGGGGCGCGCCTTGCCGCCCTCCACCACGTTCACGCCCACCGGACGGGTGTAATAAAAACCGGGGTGGAAGAACTGTGCCCTGAAGGGAAGCCCCTCCTCACGCCACAGCGATGCGGAATCGCGGAAGCGGATGTCCCGGTACTGATCGTAGGTGAGCTTCTCGAAGGACGGCGGCACGCCCACGGGCGGCTCCTGGTACGGCTTCGCGGCCAGCGCGCGGGCCTTCTCCTCCACCGTCTGGAAGGAGAAGCCGGAGGCCTTCGCCGTCCCCGCCTTCGGCTGCTGGGCGCACGCCAGCGCCGCCACGCACAGCCCCAACCCCCAGGCCATCCCCACCGTCTGTCGCTGCCACCGCTTCAAGTCCCGCTCCTCACCAGGGGCCACCGCCCGCGCCAGTACGGCGCGACGCGGCAAAGGCTAGCAACGGCCATGCCAATCGGCAGGTGCTGGGGAATTTCCCAATCATTCCAAGGACCTGCCCAAGGTGGGCCCCGGACAGTTCCTTTGAACTCCAATGATTCCAGCGGCTTGAGAGGGCGCCGAGAGAGGGGGCTACCGGTGCCTGGATTGAGGGGTTGTGGACGATGGGGACAGGCGGCCAACAGCCCTGTCCGAAATCTCCACAGCGGCCGGGGGCAGGCGGGCGGGGAGGATTTCCCGGGACATTGCCGCCCGTTGCAGGCAGTGTGGCTCAAGCCCTGGGCGGCACCGGGAATCGTTCCGGACGCACAGGGGTTCCAAGACGTTCGCAGGTGCCTTGGGCCATTGATTGGCCTGACCGCGTACCGCAAGGCGCCCCCGCAATACCGCGGGAGGGCGCGCTGCGCGGTCGGTCCCCCGCTTGAGGGGAAGTGCGCCGACCCATCTCATGCGGGATTTCATGACTTTCGATGAACTGCAGTTGACCGATTCGCTCCTCAAGGCCGTCAAGGCGGAGGGCTACACCACGCCGACGCCCATCCAGGCGAAGGCGATTCCCCATGCCCTGGCGGGCAAGGACGTGTTGGGCGTGGCCCAGACGGGCACGGGCAAGACGGCGGCGTTCGCGCTGCCCATCCTCCAGCGCCTGTCGGCGAAGGCGCCCGCGGGCGGCGCGCGTCCGGTGCGCTGCCTGGTGCTGACGCCCACGCGCGAGCTGGCCAGCCAGGTGAGTGACAGCTTCGTCACCTACGGCAAGAACCTGCCCCTGCGCCACGCGGTGGTGTTCGGCGGCGTGGGCCAGAATCCGCAGGTCCAGGCGCTGCGCCAGGGCGTGGACATCCTGGTGGCGACGCCGGGGCGCCTGCTGGATCTCATCGACCAGGGGTTCGTGACCCTGCGCGCGCTGGAAGTGTTCGTGCTGGATGAAGCGGACCGCATGCTGGACATGGGGTTCATCCACGACGTGCGGCGGGTCATCAAGGTGCTGCCGCCGGTGCGCCAGACGCTGTTCTTCAGCGCGACGCTGCCGCCGGACATCATGGACCTGGCGCGCAACATCCTGAAGGAGCCGGTGCGCGTGGAGGTGTCGCCCGCGTCCAGCACCGCGGACACGGTGAGCCAGCAGGTGTACTTCGTGGAGCGCGAGGAGAAGCGCGCGCTGCTCACGCACCTGCTCCAGGACGCGAAGGCGATTCCGCGCGCGCTGGTGTTCACGCGCACGAAGCACGGCGCCAACCGCGTGGCCAAGCAGCTGACGGCGGCGGGCGTGCGCGCGGACGCCATCCACGGCAACAAGAGCCAGAACGCCCGCGAGCGCGCGCTGGACGAGTTCCGCGCCGGCACCCTGCGCGTGCTGGTGGCCACGGACATCGCGGCGCGCGGCATCGACATCGACGGGCTGTCGCACGTGTTCAACTACGACCTGCCCAACGTGCCGGAGCAGTACGTGCACCGCATCGGCCGCACGGGCCGCGCGGGCGCCAGCGGCCAGGCCGTGTCCTTCTGCGACTCCGAGGAGCGCGCGTACCTGCGCGACATCGAGCGCACCATCCGCCGCAGCGTGCCGGTGGTGGCGGACGCCGCGTTCCGTTCGCACCTGCCCCCTCCCCTCCCCGGTGACGTGGAGGAGAGCCGCCCTCCGATGAACCGGGGTGGCCGGGGCCAGTCGCGCGGCGGCGGTGGCGGTGGCGGCGGCGGGGGTCAGCGCCGGAGTGGCGGACAGCGCCGCGGCGGTGGCGGCGGCGGTCAGGCCCGTCCGAACGGTGGCCAGCCGCGTCAGGCCAGCGGTGGTGGGAATGCCCAGGCGCCGCGCGGTGGCGGTCAGGGCCGCCCGCAGCAGGCCCGTCCGGCGGTGGCGTCGCCTGCCGCGGGGCCGAGCTCGCCTCCGCCCCGTCGCACCATGTCCAAGTGGGGCTGAGCCCTCGTCCCTGCTAGGCAGGGATGGAGTTCATGACGCCCGGGTCCTCTCACGAGGGTCCGGGCGTTCGACTGTCCGGGGTATGGCGGCGGGGGGCGGGGCGCGTTCCCTGGCGGATGGGGCGTGGTAGCGTGGCGCCGTGTTTCACGGTGGTGCTTCGCACCCCTTTGTCATCAGGACACGCCCTCTTCCATGACGCGCTCGGCTGACGGTGAGCTGCACATCGATTCGGTCCTCCGGAATACCTACAAAGTCGTCTCCGTGCTGGGGCGGGGCGGCATGGGTTCGGTGTTCCTGGCCCAGCACCTGCGGCTTCCGGGCAAGCAGGTCGCGGTGAAGGTGCTGCGGGTAGGCGATCACGTGGGGCCGGACCTCCACGTGCGCTTCCGGCGGGAGGCGGAGATCGCCTCGCGGCTGGGGCACCCGAACATCGTGGAGGTGCTGGACTTCGACACGCTGGAGGACGGCAGTCCGTTCCTGGTGCTGGAGTACCTGCGCGGCGAGAGCCTCGCGGACCGGCTGCGGCGCGGGCGGCTGTCGTTGGAGGAGGTGTTCTCCTTCACGCGGCAGATGGGGTCCGCGCTGCAGACGGCGCACCGCGCGGGCGTCGTGCACCGCGACCTGAAGCCCGCGAACATCTTCCTGGTGCCCACCGACTCCGGCGGCGTGGTGGGCGAGCGGGTGAAGCTGCTCGACTTCGGCATCTCCAAGGTCATGTCGTCGGAGACGCTGCAGACGCAGGAGGCGGTGCTCATCGGCACGCCGCAGTACATGTCGCCGGAGCAGGCGCAGGGGCAGAACAGCCGCATCGACGCGAGGACGGACCTGTTCGCGCTGGGCGGCATCGTGTTCGAGATGATCTCCGGGATGACGCCCTTCGGTGGCGGGTCGCTCGCGCAGATCATCTACCGCGTGGTGCACGAGCCGCCGGTGTCGCTGGCCACGTTGATGCCGGACCTGCCGCCGAACGTCGCGGCGGCGGTGGCGCGCGCACTGGAGAAGAAGCCGGAGAATCGTCATCCGGACGTCGCGTCGTTCATCGCGGAGCTCACGGGGACGCAACTCCAGTCGCTGCCGGAGACGGCGGAGCAGATCGAGGCCCGGACCTTCGGGCGCTCGAAACGTCCCTCCGGTGTCGCCCTCCCCTCCGTGGCGCCGAGCGACGACGACGGGACGGGCGCCACGATGGCGCCGTCGAACAAGGGGCTTGGGACGGGCCGCTTTGGAGCGGACGCGTTGGCGGCGTCGGATGACATCGGCTTCGACGCGACGATGGCGCCAAGGGCCGGTGGCACGGTGCCGTTCGGGCAGCAGCCGCAGGTGGCTGGCGGCACGATGGGCTTCGGCGCCACGCAGGCGCCCGGAAGCGGCATGGGGAGCTCGGGCGTGGCCCTGCCGGTGCCCGGTGCTCCCGAGCGGCTGCAGGGAAGCATGGGAGGACAGCAGGCCGCCCCCGGCTACGGCACGGGCCAATACGGCATGCCGGGCAGTCAGGCCGCTCCTGGCCCCGGCGCGGGCCCGCAGGCCGTTCCGGGCAGCATGAGCGGACAGCACGCCACTCCGGCCAGCATGGGCGGACAGCAGGTCGCTCAGGGCAGCTACGGTGGCCAGCAGGCGGTGCCGGGCAGCTTCGCGGGTGCCGCCGGTCCCCAGGGCCAGCCGCTCGCCCCGGTGAGCATGGCGGGGCAGCCCGGTCCGATGCCGGTCCCGCCAAGGTCACGCGTCCTGCCCATCGCGGGCGCCGCCGCGCTGATCCTCGGGGCCGTGGGACTGGGATGGTGGCTGCGGCCTCCGCCGCCGGTCGGGCCTCCGCCCGGTGCCGTGAACGCGCCCCCGCCTTCCTTCCCCCCGCCGCTCAACCCTCCGCCCGTGGCCGCGCCGCCGCCCACCATCGCGCAGACTCCGACCCCTCCGCCCGTCACGCCGACGACCCTCAGTGACACGCCAGTGAAGGTCGACGCGCCAGTGCAGCCCACGGCGCCAGGAAAGACGGCCGTCAAGACGGGCGGCAAGGCGCCGATTTCGCGCATCCCGCTGAACCCCACGGATGCCGTCGCGGTGTCCAAGCTGGAAGAAGCCCAAGCCGCAGTGAAGGACAAGGATTTCGAGACCGCGGTCCGGATGGCCCAGAAGAGCTACGCGACCCAGAACAACCTGGCCGCGCACTACGTGGCCATCCAGAGCCGCTGTGAAACGAAGGATCTCGCGGCCGTCCGATCAGAAGCGGCGAGGATCCGCGGTGAGAAACTGCCCGCGGCTCTCATCGCCGCATGTCAGAGCAAGGATATTGAATTGGAGTAGGAAGCAGACACCGCCCGTCCACGCAACTCCGGACGGGTGAGGGGGATACATCCAACATGAAATGCATCGTCGCCGTGGCCGTGATGGCCACCGTTCTGGGCACCCTGCCCGCCCGGGCCGCGCCGCCCGCTCCCGTGGAAGCCGGCAAGGTGTTCGTCGGTCCGCAGGGAGAACAGGTCGCAGTCGTTCCCGTCACGCCCCGTGAGCAGAAGAAGTTCCTCCTGCGCATCCAGGGCACGGGCTCCGTGCTGGACAACCTGGTCCTCCCCTACACCCTGAAGGACTGGAGCAGCCCCAGCACGCTGCGCCACAACTACACGACCCAGTGGCACGGCAAGGACTACTCGCCGTTCATCATCGTGGGCAAGAACGCGGAGCTGCACTTCCCCGGCGGTCCCGGCAACGGCATCGCCGTCCAGTACGACGAGGCGCGCTCCCAGAAGCTCAAGCCGGAGGAGGTCTACGCCCAGCACCAGCAGCAGACCCAGAGCGGCCAGCTCGCGAAGCTGATGGCCTTCGACCGCAAGGCAGAGGAGGCGCTTCACGACACCGCCTACGCCGAAGCGCTCCAGGAGCTGAACACCACCTGCGGCACCTCCGTGGCGGGCGCCATCGACTGGACCACCGTCACCGAACCCTTCCTCAAGGCCCAGAAGATTGCCCGCTACTGCGTCTACCCACTCACCGCGCTGAAGGCCCTGTGCGACGTCTCCGAGGAGGCCCGCACCACCGTGAAGGCCCGCCTGAAGAACATGGACTGCCGCTTCGGCCCCGCGCTGGAGCCGGCCCTGCAGGGCGACCGCTTCGTGTGGACCACCACCCCGGAGACGGGCCAGCAGGAGAAGGCCGCCACCCGCTACTTCAAGAAGCACCTCTAGGCCCGCGCACCATGCTCTTCCAACCCATCCTTCCCGTGGCCGTGATCCTCGCCACCAGCCCCGCCGCCGCCGTCGAACCGCCCTGGGGCAAGGTGGAGAACCTGGGCCAGCGCATGCTCCTGGAGGCCACCGCCGTCTGCACCGACGGCCGGGGCCACTACGTCGTCTCCGTGCCCCGCGAGGACACGGACGAGCTGGAGGACCAGCTCTACTACGGCGACGGCAAATCCCTGGTGGTGGTGCCCCGGCCGAAGAGCCGGAACCTGGACGCCACCACCTTCCTGGATCCGCGCTTCTTCAACCCCGGCGGCACCGCCGACTACGACGGCGTGGACCTGCGCGTGCACTCAGCGCTGAACGTGAACACGAAGGAGCGCACCTGCGCCCTGCGCTGCGGCGAGCGCAAGGTGACGTTGGAGATGCTCCCCGGCGCCCAGGCGCGGGAGATGCTGCGCAAGGCCACCTACGTGCCCAACCCGCAGAAGTTCGTCCCGCACGCGCTGCTGCGTGATTCAGAGGGCACGTACTACTACGTGGACAAGGGCTTCACGCCCGCGGAGTCCCGCAACTTCCGCGTGTTCATCGGGCCGCGAGGCGACCTGAAGCCGCAGAAGATGACCAACGTGGTCGCGGACTCGGAGGGGGAGATCTTCACCACCAAGAAGGGCCAGCTGCGGCTCGTCATCGACCGCGCGCAGAAGCCCATCTGGATCGAGAAGGCGCGCAAGGAGGTGGAGCTGCGCAACGTCCCCGTGGAGCAGAACCTGCCCCTCATCTACAACGAACTGGGCGTCTACACGGGCATCCGGCTGGGCACGCCCTGCGACGACCAGTAGCGGGAAGCTTTCCGCTAGACGCGCACCAGCAACGCCATCTGGTGCGCGCCAATGCCCAGGCCGACCATCACCAGGTACTTCGTGCGCAGCTCGCGGCGGAACCGGGCCAGCGTCACCGGCATGGACGCGTGCACCATGTTCCCGTACTGCTCGAAGGTGTCCAGGTACTCGCGCGGGCGGATCTCCTGGGCCCAGTGGTCCATCAGCTTGCGCGTGGCCTGGTGGGAGATGAGCGTCACGTCCTCGCGCGCGATGCCGTGCTTCGTGAGCAGCCGCTCCACCAGCCGGGGCGGCCCGTTCATCCCCGAGTTCAGGAACGCCTTCACGCCCGCCGCGGGGGCGATGCCATAGGTTGGGTACGCGAGGCCGGACTCCGGACGCGAGCCCATCATCATCGCGCCGTATTCGTCGCTGAAGGTGTCCGCGCCCCAGTCCACGAGCGTGAGCCCCTCACCCGCGCCCACCACCACCGCGCCCGCCCCGTCGCCAATGCCAATGGCGTGGCCCTGCGTGTAGTCCACGTTGCGGGTCCACGCGGAGCCCACCGCCACCAGCGCGTGCTGGATGCTGCCCGCGCGCAGGGCCTCCCAGGCCAGCACCACGCCCATCAGGAAGTTGGCGAAGTCCGCGTTCACCGGCACCACCAGCGCGCCCTGGGACAGGCCCAGCTCGCGGTGCACGGCGTACAGCTCGTTCGGCGCGATGAACTCCGGCACGGACACGTAGCCGTACAGCCGCTCCACGTCCGCGGCCGTCAGCCCCGCGTCCTGGAGCGCGGCGGCGCCCGCCTTCGCGGTGAGCGCGGCCAGGGACTCGCCCGGGCCCAGCACCCGCCGCTCGCGGTTGCCGTAGAAGAGCGCGTGCTCCCCACCGCTTCCGGCGGCGCGGCGCAGCGGCTCGAACAGCGGGTCGTCATTGCCGCGAACCTGCTCCGGGACCGCGGCGCCGACTCCCAGGAGCGCGAAGGTCACGGCCGGCATGGGTGCTACTTCCCGTCCGACGCCACCGCGGCGAAACGGTCGCCGTACGGCGGAACCTCGCGGTAGTCGATGTGGGCCACGATGACCTGCGGCTGGCCCGTCTCATTCGCGCGGCGCAGGACCTCCGGCAGCAGCGCGTCCAGCTGGCCGGGGCCGTTCACCGTGTAGGCGCGAGCGCCCAGCGACTCGGAGAAGGCCTTCAGGTCCGGGTTGCCCAGGCCGTAGTAGTCATCCTCCAGCGGCACGGTGCGGTCCTGCACGTGCTCGCCGTGGTTCACCATGCCCAGGAAGTTGTCGTTGAGGACGATGGTCACCGTGCCCACGCGGTAGCGCGAGGCGGTGATCATCTCCGTGCCGTTCATCAGGAACGCGCCGTCACCGACGATGGCCACCGCGGAGCGGTCCGGCCGGCCCACCTTGCCGCCGATGACGGCGCCGCAGGACCAGCCCATGGACGACAGGCCGCACGGGTAGAAGATGCGCGCGGGGGGCGTGATGTGCAGCAGGTGGGACGTCCAACCCGTGCAGTTGCCCATGTCGATGTACAGGTCCATGTCCGGGCTCAGGTGCTTGTCGAGCTCCGCCATCAGGTCCTGCGGCTTCACCGAGTCCCGGTCCTGCGGGGTGCGGACGACGGGCGCGGGCTCCGTCAGCGCCATCACCTGCGCCCAGCGCTCCTGCACGCGCGCGCCGCTGGACGGGCCAATCATCTGCCCCAGCTCCGCCAGGCCCGTCATCACCGAGCCCACGTCCGCCACGATGGGCAGCCGCACCGGCAGGAACTGGCCGATGTTGGAGGCGTTCACGTCCACCTGGATGACGTGGTGGATGGACTGGAAGTAGCGGTGGAAGCTGCGGGAGGCCCACTCCCCCAGGCGGCTGCCCAGGACGAGCATCACGTCCACGCCGTCGCGCAGGTACGCCTCGGCGCGCTTGCTGCCGGCCAGGCCCAGCACGCCCAGGGACAGCGCCTCGCGCTCGGAGAACAGCCCCTTGCCGCGCATGCTGGTGGCCACCGGGATGCCGTGCTGGGTGACGAACGCGGTGAAGAGCTCGGCGTGCTCCGCCATCGCCTCGCGGGCGCCAGCGCCCAGGAAGATGAGCGGACGGCGCGCGGTGCGCAGCAGCGTGAAGGCGGCGCGCAGGTCCTCGAAGGGCGCGGTCGCCGGGCGCGCGCGGAAGGCGCCGCGCGTGGTGGGAACGGAGGCGCGGTGGATGGGCTGGCGCGCGATGTTGGCCGGCACGCTCAGGTGCGCGGCGCCGCCGGGCAGGCCCTGCGCGGTGCGCAGTGAACGCGCCAGCAGCCGCTGGAAGCTCTGCGCGTCCGGCACACCGATGGAGCTGGCGCACCCCTGGCGGAACATCTCCACCGTGTTCACGCCGTGGGTGCTGCTGCTCTCCTGGATGGCCATCAGGCCCACGCGGTCCGTGGCGATGTTGCCGCTGATGGCCAGCATGGGCACGCCGTCCAGGTGCGCGGAGGCCACGCCCGTCAGCGCGTTGGTGGCACCCGGGCCCGCCGTCACCATGCACACGCCCAGCTTGCCCGTCGCGCGCGCGTAGCCGTCCGCCATGAACGCCGCGCCACCCTCGTGCGACGCGATGATGAAGCGCATGGACCGGTGCTTGCGCAGCGCCTGCTGGAACGGGGCGATGTTGCCGCCCGGGACGCCGAACACCGCGTCCACCTCCTCCGCCTCCAGGTGCGCGATCACGCAGTCGGCGACCGTGATGTCCTCCACCGTCTTGAAGCCCCGCGCGTTCACGTCCCCGTACATGGGGATCGGATCGCCGTGACGAGCCTCCAGCGCGTTCGCCTTCCCCGTGGCCGGCGCCTCGTGACGCAGCGCCTCGACGGGCACCTCGTTCCGCAGGGTGTTCGACGTGACGGCCTGGAGCTCAGCGAGCGAGGAGTTGGACATTGAAGGACGGTCTCCAAGGCCCCGGAACCCGTGAGTTCGACGCGCCTGCTCCGTCGATTCGCTGCCACCGAGTCCGGGGGGACCTCGATGCGTGTGACAGTGTTGCGGGGGTGCTGAAAAACTGCATCCCCTTAATAGCGGAGAAGCGAGCGAGTGTGAAGTAAAAATAGTGGAAAGTTCGCCTGACGCTGGATTCTCACACTTCGTGACGAGTACCACGTTTACGCGGGGACGTCTCTCTCTTCACGGGGAGGACGGGGTTCGCGCGCGTACGCAGGTGCGGCAGGAGTGGATCCACGCGCGTGCTGACTGGGGTAGGCTCAGGGGCGCGCTGCCATCCAGCCGGAGTCGCACGGGACTGGCGCGTGCACCACAAAATCCACGTGGGGGTTTCATGGCTGAGAATCTGCGAACGGAGTACGGCTTCCGGCTCAATGCGCCGGGCTACATCACCCCTGCCGAGGCCAAGGCCTGGTTCGAGGACCTTCGCGCCAAGGTGGCGATCAAGCGCGGGCGGCCCTTCGGCCTGATGGTGGACATCCGCGGCCAGAAGGCGAACCCGCCGGAGACCCAGGAGATCATCAAGCAGGCGATGGGTTGGCTCCGGCAGAACGGAATGGTGCGCTCGGCGGTGGTGCTCGACAGCACCGTGGCCCGCCTGATGATGGTGCGCATGGCCAAGCAGAGCGGCGTGTACGAGTGGGAGCGCTACATCGACGCGTCCAAGGACACGGACTGGGAGCACAAGGCGATCGACTGGATCACGAACGCCACGGAGCCCTCGAAGGAAGAGGACGCCGCGGCCTGAGGCAGGTCCCCGGGTGAGGGCGGTGGCAGCCTCCAGTTGAGTGGGGCCCACCGCCTCCCCTGCCCGTTCGCGGGCGCTGTTTCCCCCTCTACCTGCCAGGTCCTGTCCCCGTGATTCCCGGGTCCTTTCGGACGCCAGGCTGGTTCAGGGCGGTCCTGCTCCTCCTCGCCGGAGTGCTGGGGCTGCGCTGCGCGGCTCCGTCATCCTCCCGTGAGGACGCGCGGGCGGGCAGCTCCCTGTCCGCGGTTTCCTCCCCTGCCCCTACCGCGAGGCCGTTGCGGGTGCGCGTGTACGCGGACCTGGACCACCGTGCGCGGGGGCTTCATTGGGAGCGGAGCGTCGCCGGCTGGCTCCAGCGTGCGAGCGAGTCGGTGCGCGGCCCCCTGGGCATCACGTTCGAGCTGGAATCCGCGCGGGCGTGGGAGCGGCGCGGCTCGGACGGTCCGCTGGAGCCGGTGCTGGAGGCCCTGGAGGAAGTGGACGCGGGCGAGGACGTGGACCTCGTCGTGGGCCTGGTGGCGGCACCGGCGACGTTCAGCGGCGCGCAGCACGAGCTGGGCTTCGCGCGCGTGCTGGGACGGCACTGCGTGCTGCGCGGCCTGGGAGGAGAGCTGCCGGTGGAGGCGCGGCAGCGGCTGGAGGTGGCGGTCCTGCTGCACGAGTGGGCCCACACCCTGGGCGCGCCGCACGTGCGCGATGGACGGGGATGGATGTCGCCGAAGTACGACGCGGGCCAGACGGGGTTCGACGCGCGGACGCTCGCGCTGCTGGGCGCGGGGCTGAGGCACCTGCCCGGGGCGCGCGTGGAGCTGGAGGCGCAGAAGGCCTGGGCCCGAGAGCTGCGCGTGGCGGTGCAGGCCATGAAGGGCCCGGCCTGGGAAGGCCCCGAGCGGGACTTCCTCCTCGAATGGACGGAGCGCGTGCGCGCCTCCAGCGTCGTGCTGGGACCGGAGGGCACGCCCCGTTCGCTGACACCGCTGGAGCGGCAGCGGCTGGCGGAGGTCATCGCCCTGGAGAAGGCGGGCCGGCCGGAGGTGGCCGTGGAGGCCCTGGAGCCGCTGGCCGTGCGGCATCCCCAGGACGAGCGCGTGCAGTTGCTGGCGTGCTACCTCGCCGTGCACCTCACGCCGGGACTGGACGCCACGCGGGAGCGCTGCGAGCGGGCCATCGCGCGGTTTCCCCGTGAGCCCTCGCTGCGCATGAACGTCGCGCTGCTCCACCTGCATGCGGGCCGCTTCGACGAGGCCCGGGACAGCCTGGTGACGGCGAGGACGAACCTGGAGGCCCGTGCGGACGTGGAGCCCGCGCAGTGGGCGGACCTGGCGGCCCTCTTCCTGCGCGCTCACTGCGTGACGTGGGCGGAGCAGACCGCGGCCCGGGCACCGGGGCTGGCGGCATCCGCGGCCGTGCTGGAACAGGCGGCCCGCCTCCGGAGACAGGTGGCGCTGCCCGCTATAGCGGATGCGAGCACCGCTGCCGTGGAAGCCGCGCGCGAGGGCGCCCTGGTGCGCGCGGTGTCCGACGTGGAGGCGCTGCTGCATGCCGGCTCCTCGGGGCCCGCGCGCGAGCGCATCGCCGCGCTGGCCCGGTCGTATCCGGCGAGCCCTTCCGTCACGCTCCTGCAATGCGAGCTGCACCTGCTCCAGGGGCACCTGGGCTCCGCGCGCACCGCCTGTGAGCGGGTGCTCGCGTTCCGGGAGGATGCGGTGCAGGCGCACCTGCTGCTCGGCGTGCTGGCGACGAACACGCGCGCGCATGCGCGTGCACGCAAGCACCTGGAGCGGGTCATCGCCCTGGAGCCTTCGCGCACGGAGGCGTGGCACCTGCTCGCGCGCGAGTACCGGGGCACCCGCCAGTTGAAGACGCTCCAGGCGCGCTACCGCGAACAGTTCGCGCGCGACCTGCCGTGAGGCCTACGTCGCGACGGACGCGCGCCAGGCGTCCTCGAGCAGCGCGAACAGGAGGATGTCGTTGAACCCGCCCCCGTTCCCGTCGGCCTGGTAGCCGCGCATCACGCCTTCCTGCTGGAAGCCCACGCGCGTCAGCGCCTTGGCCGACGCGCTGTTGCGCACGTTCACCAGGCCCTCGATGCGGTGCAGGTTCAGCTGCTCGAAGCCGAAGCGGATCAGCGCGGGCAGGATGCCCGTCATCACGCCCTGTCCCCACAGTGAGTGCCCCACCATGTAGCCCACCTCCGCGCGGCGGTCCTTCGGGCTCCAGTTGAAGAGGGTCAGGTAGCCCAGGGGCGTCGGGTCCTCGTCCTTCGACAGCACCCAGCGGATGCCCTTGCCCTGGCGCATCGCCTCCAGGTCGCCGGTCAGCTTCTGGTGCAGCGTCTCGCGGAGCACCGGCACCGTGAAGTTCAGGCTCCGAGCGACCTCCGGATGCGAGTACAGCGCGATGACGCCGTCCATGTCCTCGGGGGTGAAGACGCGCACCCGGAACGGCGCGGGGACGACGGGCAGCGGCAGCGTGGCGTAGGAGAGGGACATGCGGTGCGGGCACCCTACCGGGTGGGCGCCATCACCGCCATGGCGCGGGAGGCCTCCGCCCGTGCGTCACCCATCCCCGGCGCCCTACTCCGCGCGCATCGCCTCCACCGGATCCAGCCGCGCCGCGCGCGACGCCGGGTAGATGCCGAAGACGAGCCCCACGCCACAGCTCATCCCCAGGGACAGCGCCACGGCCCACACGGGCACGCTCATGGGGAACAGCAGCACCCACTTGCCCAGGAAGACGAACCCGAAGCCCAGCCCCAACCCCAGCACGCCGCCCACGAGCGACAGCATCACCGCCTCCGTGGCGAACTGGCCCAGGATGCGGCGGCGGCGCGCGCCCAGCGCCTTGCGGATGCCAATCTCCCGCGTCCGCTCCGTCACCGACATCAGCATGATGTTCAGGATGCCGATGCCGCCCACCACCAGCGACAGCAGGCACACGCCCACGCCCGCGAACGCGATGACCTGCGACAGCTCGTTGAAGGACGCCGTCATGGACTCGTTGGTGTGCAGCTCGAAGTCATTCGCCTCCTGCGGCGTGAGGCCCCGGCGGCGGCGCATCAGGTTCACCACCTCATCCTGCGCCTTCTGGAACGACTCTCCGTCGCGCGCCTGGATGTCGATCTCCACCGAGCGGTTCTTGCCGTAGAACTGCTGGAAGGCGCGCATGGGCACGATGGCCTGGTTGTCCTGGCTGGCCATCCCCATGACGCTGCCGCGCTTCTGCAGCACGCCAATCACCTGGAACGGCCGGCCCTGCAGCCGCACCTCGGAGCCCACCGGGTTCATGCCCGGGAAGAGCGTGTCCGCCAGGTCCACGCCAATGACCATCACCGGGCGGCCATCCAGCGTCTCCGTCTCGTTGAAGAAGCGGCCGGTCGACACGACGACGCCGCTCGTCTCCAGGTACGTGGGCTCCGTGCCCAGGACGCTCACCGAAGGGGGCGTCTCCCGGAACGCCGTGGTCAGCTTCTTGCCCCACTCCTGGGACGTGGGCGTGGCCGCCCCCACCGAGGGACACGACTCCACGATGGCGCGCACGTCATCGCCGCGCAGGTCCTTGCGCTTGGCGTACTTCGCCCAGTTGATGCGGCCGAAGCCGGTGGGCCACTTCGTCACCTCGAAGGTGTGCGCGCCCAGGCTGCCCAGGTTCTTGTTCACCTGTTCGCGCAGGCCTTCAATCAGGGCCATCATCGTGATGACGGTGGCCACGCCGATGACGATGCCCACCAGCGTCAAGAGCGAGCGCAGCGGGTTGCCCAGGAACGTGCCCAGCGCCAGCCGAAGGTTGTCCAGGAAGGCCCGCATCGCTTTATTCGTAGCGGAGCGCTTCCACCGGGTCCAGCTTCGCCGCCCGCGCGGCCGGCCAGATGCCGAACAGCAGGCCCACCAGCGCCGCGAACGCCACCCCGCCCACCACCGTGCTGGGGCGCACGTCCGCCGCCAGCGGCGTCACCAGGGACACGATCTTCGCCGTGCCCAGCCCCACCGTCGTCCCCAGCAGGCCCCCCACCGCGGACACGCTGGAGGCCTCCATCAGGAACTGGAGCACGATGGTGCGCTGGCGCGCGCCCAGCGCCCGGCGGACCCCAATCTCCCGCGTCCGCTCCCGCACCGACACCAGCATGATGTTCATGATGCCGATGCCGCCCACCAGCAGCGTGATGAGGCCCACGCCCGTGGCCACCGCGTAGAGCGCGCCGGTGAGCTGCTCGTAGGTCGCAGCGAGCGAGTCCGTCCGGTTGACGTTGAAGTCGTCCGCCTGGCCCGGCGGCGTCGCGCGCACGCGCCGCATGATACCCACCAGCTGGTCCTCCACCTTCGCCATCTGCCCCGCGTCCGCCACGGCGATGGCGATCTGCATGGGCCGCCCCTTGCCGAAGTGCGAGTTGAAGGTCTTGAAGGGCATGAACACGGACAGGTCCATGTTCTCCGCCACGACCTTCCCCTTGCGCCCCAGCGTGCCCACCACCTGGAAGGGCCGCCCGTCGATGCGCACCGTCTGCCCCAGCGGGCTGATGCTGGGAAAGAGCGAGGCGGCCACGTCCGCGCCCAGCACCGTCACCGCCCGGTTCACCTCTTCGTCCGCGCGGGTGAGGAAGCGTCCGGACACCACCTCGTAGTTGCCGATGGCCTGGTAGTCACTCCACACGCCGTTGATGCGCACGTTGGAGACCTGGAGGGCGCCGTGCGCCACGTCCGACATGCGCATCACCGCCGGGGAGATGGCGGTGATGAAGTCCGCCTGGGTGCGCAGCTGCGCCACCTGCTCCAGCGTGAAGTTCTTCCGGTTGCGGTACATCCACCAGTTCCCCTTGATCATCCAGGGGTACTTGGAGATGAACACCGTGTTCGCGCCCAGCGTGGCCAACTGCTTCTCGAACGACGAGTTGAGCCCCTGGATGATGCCGACGATGGCGAGCAGCGTGGCCACGCCGATGCCGATACCCAGCGTCGTGAGCACTGTGCGCATCCGGTTCGCCTGGAGGGAGAACACCGCGATGCGGGCCCCCTCCAGCACGTCCACGCGGAAGACCCGCCCCAAGCTCATGCGGTGCCCGCTTGCGTCACCACCCCGTGCCCGCCGCCCATCGCCACCTCCGGCCCCGGCCCGTCCGCGACGATCTCCCCGTCGCTCAACCGGATGGCCCGGGGGCATCTGGCGGCCAGCTTGGGCTCGTGCGTGACGAGCACCAGCGTGTGCCCCGCGCGGTGCAACTGCTCGAAGAGCTTGACGATCTCCTCGCCCGTGGCCGAGTCCAGGTTGCCCGTGGGCTCGTCCGCCAGGAGCATGGACGGCTCCGACACCAGCGCCCGCGCGATGGCCACGCGCTGGCGCTGACCGCCCGACAGCTCGTTGGGCCGGTGGTGCATGCGGTGCGTGAGCTGCACCTTGTCCAGCGCCGCCTTCGCCCGCTCGCGCCGCTCCTTCGCGGCCATGCCCCGGTACACCAGCGGCAGCTCCACGTTGGCGAGCGCCGTCTCGCGGGGGAGCAGCTGGAACGTCTGGAAGATGAAGCCGATCTCCACGTTGCGGATGACGGCCAGGTCGTCGTCGTCCATGCGCGACACGTCCTTGCCGTTGAGCATGTAGCGGCCGCTCGTGGGCGTATCCAGGCAGCCCAGCACGTTCATCAGCGTGCTCTTGCCGGAGCCGGACTGGCCGATGATGGCCACCCACTCCCCCCGCTGGATGCCAAAGGACACGCCCCGCAGCGCGCGCACCTCTTCACCGCCCACGAAGAAGGCCCGCGTGAGCCCCTCCACCTGGATGAGGGGGCCGGCGTCCGGTGCAGGGGCCGACGTCACGACTTGCCCTTCGCCGCGGCCTTCTCCGGCTCGCGCACCGCGTCCCCGTGGGACAGCTCCTTGGACAGCGTGCGGTAGGGGCCCTCCACCACGCGGTCACCGACCTGCAGGCCCTCCAGCACCTCCAGCTCCGTGTCGGAGGCGATGCCGGTGCGCACGCGGCGCACCTGCGCCTTGTTGTCGTTGTCCACCACGAACACGACCTTGGCCAGCGCCTCCGTGCGGCGCTTGGCGGTGAGGGACGTGCCCTCCACCGGCGCCTGGTAGTCCGGCAGCGAGCGCTCCGCGCGCACCGTGACGGCCTGGATGGGCACAAGCACCGCGTCGTTGTGCGTCTCCGCGCTGATGCGCGCCTCGGCGCTCATGCCGGGGAGCACGCCCGGCGGACGCGCGTCCAGGGCGACGGTGATGGGGAAGCTCGTCACCTCGGCCTCCGTGCCCGGGTTCTTGATGGTGGCCTTCTGGGCGATCTCCACCACGGTGCCGGTGAAGGACTGGCCCTCCAGCGCGTCCAGCGTCACCTCCGCGGGCTGGCCGTACTTCAGGTGCACCACTTCGTGCTCACCCACCTCGAACTTCACCTCCATCTGGTTGAGCGCGGCGATGGTCATCACCACGTCCTCGGAGAAGTCGGAGCCGCGCACGCGCTCGCCCACTTCACGCGACAGTTCAATCACGTTGCCGTCGATGGGGGACAGGAGCGTGGTGCGCGCCAGGTCCGTGGAGGCCTGCTCCAGCACGGCGCTGCTCTGGGCCACGCGCTGCCGGGCGGCGGCGAGGCGCGCCTCGGCGGTGTCCACCACCGCCTGGGACTGCTCCACCTCCGCGGCGGACGCGAGCCCCTTCTCCGCCAGGCCCTTCACGCGGCCCAGCTCCGCGCGCTGGCGCACGGCGTCCACGTCCGCCACCTGGACCTCCGAGCGGGCCGCGTCGCGCGACGCGGTGGCCTGCTTCACGGCCGCCTCGTAGTAGCGCTTGTCGATCTGCCCCAGCACCTGCCCCTTGGTGATGGCGTCGCCGTCCTTCACCTTGAGGGAGACCAGGTCTCCGGACAGGTTGGAGGAGATCTTCACCGTGGTGGCCGCCTGCACCTTGCCCGCGCCGGTGATGGTGCGGGTGATGGTGCCCTTGCGGGCCTTGGCCATCTGGACTTCCTGCGTCGGGGGCGGCCGGTCCCGCAGGCCGCCCACGGTGATGGCCACCGCTCCCAGCAACAGCGCGCCGGCGATTGCCGCCTTCCACCACGTCATTGTGATTCTCCCGGGTTCAGCGTGCCCATGGCCCGGAACAGGGCATAGCGGGCGATTTCGACATCGATGCGGCTCTGGAGCAACACCAGCTCCGCCTGGGTCAACTTGAGCTGCGCGTCTCGCACGTCCAGCGTGGAGCCGGCGCCCGCGCGAAAGCGCTCCTCCGCCAGCGCCAGGCCCTGCTGGGCGACCGCGCGGTTGTCCGTCGCGAGCTTCGCGGAGGCGATCTGGCCCTCCAGCACCTGGTGGGAGCGGCGCACCTCCGCCTCCAGCTCCCGCGCCGTCTGCGCGAACGTCAGCTCCGCCTTGCGGATGTTGACCTGGGCGCGCGCGGACTGGGCGTTCGTGGCGAAGCCGTTGAACAGGTCCCACGTCAGGTTGATGCTACCGTTGAAGATGTTGCCGTAGCCGGGCTCGCTGAAGAACGGGCCCGGGGCCTGGCTGTTGTGCGAGTACCGCGCGGACAGGCCCACGCGGGGGATGTAGTCCCCCTGCACGATGGCCCGCTGCAGCTGCGCCACCTGTACGCGCTGCTGGAGCGCCTTGAGCAGGGCGCGGTGCTCGCGGGCCTGCTTGAGGGCGTCATCCAGGGCGGGCGCCGGCGCGGGCTCCTGCTGGAACACGCCGGGGTCCACCGCCTGGAGCAGCTCCGTGCCGGGGCGCGCCAGCCACACGGCCAGCTGCACCTGGTCCGCCACCAGCTGGTTCTGGCGCTGCACGACGTTGATGCGGTCGTTGCCCAGGTTGACCTGCGCGGCGATCTCCTCGGACTTGCCCACGCGGCCCGCGGTGAAGAGGGCGCGCGCGCGCTCCAGCTGCTCCTCGCTGCGCTGCGCGGTCGCCTTGAGCACGTCCAGCGAGGCCTGCGACAGGAAGAGGTTGAAGAAGCGGCGGATGGCCTCCAGCTCGGAGGTGTCCGACTCCTCGATGGACTGGTTGCGCGTGGCGTCCACGTTGACGCCGGCCTGCTCCAGCTGCTTCCAGAGACCGCGGTTGTAGATGACCTGCGACAGGCCCACGGACGCGAAGTAGCTGTCCGCCGTATTGGAGGTGGCCACCACCTCCCGCGTGACGGTCTCCGTCTCACTGATGGGGACGGTGAAGACCTGCCGTCGCTGGCCCACGTAGTCCAGGCTGGGGCCCAGGTTGAGCTGCACCTGCGGCAGGAGGCCGGAGCGCGCCACGCGCTGGTCCTCCTGGGCCACGGCGACATCCAGCGCGGCCTGGAGCGCCTGGGTGTTCTTGCGGCCCAGCTGGCGCGTCTCCTCCAGCGTGATGGGCGTGGCGGTGAGCAGCGTCGCGACGACGAGGAAGGCGCTCACTGCGCACCTCCCGCAGGCAAGCCAATGAAGAAGACGCCCACGTACATGAGGTACATCACCCCGATGAGCACCAGCGCGCGCCCCAGGCGCATGCCGGTGGCGGTGGAGAAGCCCACTCCCAGCAGGCCCACGCTCCACAGGTTGAAGAAATCCACGCCCTTGAGCACGCGCTGCATCTTCGGCGACAGGCCGTCCAGCATGGCCAGGCTGGAGGGCACGAGCCGCGCCGCGCGCAGGTCGGTGAGCGAGTGCTGCCAGGCCGCGCACACCGCGTAGATGAGGTGGTACAGCGCGATGGGCAAGAGCGCCACGGAGGCCGCCGCCATCAGCTGCCCGAAGGACGCGGGCTTGTTGAAGAGCCACGCGGTGACCCAGAGGATGCACGCGAGCAGCAGCACCATCAGGGGCATCACGATGAGGCCGTTGGCGATGCCGCCCACCAGCGCCTTGCGCGACGCCGTCTGGATCTGCTCGGCGATGTCGGACTCGGACACGCTGGACGCGGTCGAGTCCGTGGGCAGGGCGCTCACGATGGAGGCGGTGGCGTCCCAGCGCAGCGCGAAGACGGTGCCGGAGATGGCGACGCAGAAGGCGAGGATGAGGAGCGGCCACAGCCAACGCCGGGCCTCGACGGCCGCGCGCGTGCCCCCCAGGGGGTCCACGAAGATGCGCGCCGGTTGAACAAGGGAGGTCATAGGGATGGGGTCTCAGGGCGGATTACGCAGCCCTCCCGGAGTGATTGCCCGGTCCCTTGAATTCAGTCGGGAAACGGGCGGGCAGCCAAACGAAATCCGGCGGCGCCCCAAGGTTTATCCTGCCTTGCATCCATCCTGTAGCGGTCTGTAGCCTAAATTTTGCGGCGGAGCGGCGGACGGTGTATTCCGCTCGGCTGGACGCTTGCCGGAGCATGAATGGTCGACAGCACGGATCTCGCCCAGGTTCTCCATGAGGCGCATGACATCGCCCGCAGCGTCGCCCAGAAGCCCACGTCGGCCCACGTGTTGCTGGCGCTCTTCACGGTGGAGAACCGTGCCCAGCTCCTCCTGAAGGAGAAGGGCGTGGACGAGGACGCGCTGCTCCAGCTCATCACGGAGGCCCCGGCGGAGACGGGCAACGTGGTGCAGGAGTTGACCGCGCGCGCCCGCGAGCTGGCCAGCACCTTCCGTGCGGGGGAGGCGGACTGCCTGCACCTGCTCATCGCCATCATCCGCAAGCGCTGCGCCGCGAGCGACCTGCTGGGGCGCACGGGCCTGGACCTCATCTCCCTGTCCAACACGGCGCTCGCCTATTCCACCAGCGGTGGCCTGCCGCGCCGGCTCCAGCCGGGCTATGGCCAGGCGGTGGCCACGCGCGCGCCGGTGAGCCGCCCGGTGGGCGCGCCGCCGTCTCCCCTCCCCTCCTCCACGTTCGCGCTGAGCGTGCCGCGCCCGGCGCCCCCACCAGCGCCGGTGATGACGCCCCCGGTGACGACCCCTCCGCCGGCCGCGCGCTCGACGCCCGCGCTGTCGCCGCGAGACCTGATTGACGTGGACGAGGACGACGTGACGCAGGACGCCGTCGCGGAAGCCCCGCCCCCGGCGATGCCGCGCATGGCGCCGCCCGCCCCGGTGGCCCGCGCGACGCCGCCCGCCCCTCCGCCTTCCGCGCCGGTGGCCCCCCAGGCTCCCCAGGCTCCGGTGACGCGTCCGTCCGCATCGCCCTCGCAGGCCAAGGGGCAGCCGCTGACGTTGGACGCCAAGGCGTTCCCGATGCTCACGTCGCTGGGCCGCAACCTGAGCCAGGCCGCCCGCGAAGGGAAGCTGGACCCGGTGGTGGGCCGCGCGCGGGAGGTCGAGGAGGTCATCGACATCCTGGGCAAGCGCCGCACCAACAACCCGTGCCTGCTGGGTGAGCCCGGCGTGGGCAAGACGGCGGTGGTGGAGGGCGTGGCGCAGCGCCTGCTGGGGCTTCGCGGCACGCTGGCGGAGAAGATCCTCGTCGAGCTGGACATGGCCACGCTGGTCGCGGGCACGCAGCTGCGCGGCTCGTTCTCCGAGAAGCTCAACGCGCTGAAGGAAGAGGTGCGGCGGGCCGAGGGGCGCGTGGTGGTCTTCATCGACGAGATCCACACGCTGGTGGGCGCGGGCTCCACGGGTGAGGGCCCGCAGGACGCGGCCAACGAGCTGAAGACGGCGATGGCTCGCGGCGAGTTCCCCTGCATCGGGGCGACGACGCACGACGAGTACCGCAAGTTCATCGCGGCGGACCCGGCGCTGGAGCGCCGCTTCACGCCGGTGGTGGTGAACGAGCCGTCGGTGCCGGAGACGGTGCAGATCCTCCAGGGCATCATCGGGCGCTACGAGGAGCACCACGCGCTGCGCTACCTGCCGGAGGCGCTGGAGGCCGCCGCGTCGCTGGCGAGCCGCTACGTGACGGACCGGTTCATGCCGGACAAGGCCATCAGCGTGGTGGACCTGGCGGGCAGCCGCTGCCACCGCGAGGGCAAGCACCGGGTGGACGCCGCGGACGTGGCGCGCGTGGTGGCGAAGCTGGCGGGCGTGCCGGAAGAGCGGCTCTTGATGAACGACTCCGCGCGGCTGCTCCGGCTGGAGAACGACCTGGCGGAGCGCGTGATTGGCCACGGCGACGCGGTGGTGCGGATTGCCCGGGTCATCCGCCGCAACTACGCCGGCTTCGCGTCGCGCCGCCCCATGGGCAGCTTCCTCTTCCTGGGCCCCACGGGCGTGGGCAAGACGGAGATGGCGCGGGCGCTGGCGGAGGTGCTGTTCGGCAACCGGGACGCGCTGGTGCGCCTGGACATGAGCGAGATGTCCGAGTCCCACGGCGTGTCGCGCCTCATCGGTTCGCCCGCGGGCTACGTGGGCTTCGGTGAGGGCGGGCAGCTCACGGAGCCGGTGCGCCGCCGGCCGTCGTCGGTGGTGGTGCTGGACGAGATCGAGAAGGCGCACCGCGAGGTGCAGATGCTGCTGCTCCAGGTGTTGGAGGAGGGGCGGCTGACGGACGGCAAGGGCCGGCACATCGACTTCTCGAACACGGTCATCGTGATGACCACGAACCTGGGCGCGGAGGCGTTCAGCCGCACGGGCCGCGCGGTGGGCTTCGGCGCGGCGGACGCGGCCGAGGGCAAGGCGCTGGACCTGGCGTCGGACACCGCGCGCAAGGCGCTGCCGCCGGAGCTGTGGAACCGCATCGATGAGCGGCTGCCGTTCCGTCCGCTGGCGGAGCAGGAGGTGGCGAAGATCGCCACGCTCATCCTGGCGGAGAGCAGCAAGCGACTCGCGACGGAGCGCGGCATCGTCTACACGGCGGGCACGGACGTGGTGGGGCACCTGCTCAAGTCCGGCGGCTTCGACCCGATGCTGGGCGCGCGGCCGATGCGCCAGGTGGTGCAGCGGCTGGTGGAAGGCCCCCTGGCGGAGCGCATCCTCTCCGGCGAGTTCGGCGCGGGAGACCGCGTGCGCGTGGCCGTGCAGGCCGGTCAGCTCCAGTTCGCCCGGGACGCCGCCTGACGGTGGCGCGGCGAGGCCGGAGCCCGCGGAGCGGTACGGCGAAGGCGCGTCGGGTCTCCGTGGTCATCGTTGGCGCGGGGCGGCTCGGTGGTGCGCTCGCGTTGGCGTTGCAGGCGAAGCGCTGGCCCGTGCGCGTGTACTCGCGCGACGACGCGGGCCATGAGCGCACGCGGGCCCTGGGCCTGAAGCCCGCGACGCCCGCGGACCTGAAGAAGGCTCGCGTCTGCGTGTTGTGTGTTCCGGACGCGGTGGTGCCGTCGGTGTCCGAGTCCCTGTCCCGCGAGCTCCCGCGCACGGTGGCGCTGGTGCACACCGCGGGCGCCCTGCCACTCTCCGCGCTGGGCACGCAGCGGGGCCGCGCGGTGGGCTCCTTCCATCCGCTCTGCGCGGTGTCCTCCGCGAAGGACTCGCTCGCGGGCCACACCGCCGCGATCAGCACGCGCTCCCCTGCCCTGCGCGCCGTGCTCCAGCGCATGGCGGAGGACGTGGGCTTCGCGATGTTCGACGTGCCGGAGTCGCACCGGGCCGCCTACCACGCAGGCGCGGTGCTGAGCGCCGGTGGACTGGTGGCACTCGCGGACGCGGCCGTGGGCGCACTGGGCGCGGCGGGCATCGACCCCGAGGCGGCCTTGAAGGCGCTGCTGCCGTTGATGCGCTCGGCACTCAGAGGCATCGAGGCGCGTGGCCTTTCGGGTGGGCTCACCGGCCCCATCGTCCGGGGGGACGCGGGCGTCGTCGCGGCGCACCTGGCGGCCCTGCCCACGGACATCGCACCGCTCTACGCGCAACTGTCGCGGCGGGCCCTGCGGCTGGCCTCGGATCGGCTCCGCCCGGAGCCCCGTGCCGCGCTGGAAGCCCTGCTCGCGAAGAAGTGACGGCGCGCGTCCCGGTGGCCCCGGACGCGCGCCCTTCCCACCGGACTAGGTGAGGATGATGCGCGGGCTCTGCAGCGCGCGGCGCACGATGGCCAGCGCCTGCTCGGAGGCGGCCTCGGCCTCCGTGAGGCGGCGCAGGCACACGTCGCCGCCCACCGCCACGGAGCGCTTCAGGTCCGCCAGCAGCGTCAGCGCCGCCTGGAGCATCTCCTTGCCCTGCGGAGACTCCGCGGCCGGCTTGCCCGCCGCCTGGGACACGTGCGCCGTGAAGCGCTGCACCGCGTCCATGGTCGCGTTCGGGTCGTACTTCTCCAGCATCGGCTTCAGCCGATCCGGATTGATGCGGATGAGCCGCAGCGCGCCGACCTTCTGGAAGGCCGGGTGCACCAGGCCGATCTCCGACATCTCGAACGCGCCCAGCAGGCCCTCGTCCGGCGCGCGGTGCGAGTGCGGCACCACGTCCACGAAGAGCGCCAGCGGATCCGCGCCCTGCTTGAACGCCTCCAGCTCGTCGTCATCCAGCGGCGGGAAGCTCGCGGGCGTGCCGATGAACAGCAGCGGCAGCACCACGTCGTGCCAGAACTCCTCCGGCGCGGAGCCCGTGCCGCCCACCGTCGCCACCAGGTGCGTCAGCAGCTCCGCGAGCCGCGGGGCGCGCTCGGCCTGATCCGCCAGCGACTTGCCCTGCTCCATGCGCTGCAGCGACGTGACGATCTGCCCCTCGAACTGCTGGCGGGCCTCCGGCGGCAGCGGCGGCTGGGTGCGGCCCAGCGCGTCACGCACGTCGCGCGCCAGCGCGTCCGTCTTCGCCTCGAGCGCCTGCTTCGTCTTGGCCGGATCCACCACGATGAACTGGAGGAAGCCCGGGTCGAACAGGCGCTGGTAGTCCTGGGGGCCCAGCCGCTGGGGCTGACCGCCACCCAGGGCCTGCGCCGGGTTGGTGCCGAACTTCACCTGCCCCAGCGAGCGGCGGATGTCGGCGGCCAGGTCGTCCAGCCGCGTCAACTTGCCCTGCGCCAGCGCGTCCATCACCGCCCCGAACGGGGACAGCATGATGATGGCCTCGGGGAAGCCCAGCGAGGCGCCTTCCGGCGAGTCCCGGTTGGGGAACCAGAACGCCTGGTGCTCGGTGATGAGGCGCAGCGCGAAGCCGCCCGCCAGGCCCAGCGCCGCGCCCTGGTGGTTCGGGTTGTTCGGGTCGAACCGGCCGCCCAGGAGCTGGATGACCGACGTCTCCACGTCCGCCCACGGCGCCTTCGTCAGGTCGACCGGCGCGCCGCTGGCCTTCTCCAACGCGGCGGAGAGCTGGAGCTGCGCATTGTGCACGTGCTGCGGGACGGGGAGCCCCTGGGGCTCGGCGGGTTCGGTCATGGGAAGGTTCCTGTGGGGAATGCGACGCGTTCCCTTACCGTGAAAAACGCGTTCGTGACTACGATTTGTGGTCGGTAGGATGCGCCGCCATGTCAGCCTCTCGCGGGCCTGCCCGCCAGCCCGCCATCCTCGTGTGTCTCCTGCTGCTGACATCGGGGTGTGCTTTCGTCGCACCCCGTTTTCCGCAGAACGTCCAGGCGTCGTTCGCCCGGGACGACATGCACAAGCTGACCACGCGGTCGATGGAGCTGTACTACCCGGCGCACCTGCGCGGGACGGCGCTGCGGGTGGCTGCCCGGATGGAAGGCTGCGTGGAGCGGCTGCGCTCCGACGCGTGGAGCAAGGCCGAGCGCAAGCGGGTGCTCGTCTACCTGACGAGCGCGGACTTCAACAACGCGTACGTCCAGTCGGAGTTCGCCAGCACGCCGCAGCAGATGGTGCTGCCGCAGCACATGACGCTGGAGCAGTTCAACCTGCTGGGTCTGGGTGAGACGGACATCGGCGACGTGGCCTGTCACGAGTCCGTCCACTACGTGCAGATGCAGCAGGTGGGCGGCCTGTGGAACGTGCTGAACAAGGTCACGGGCGGCCTCTTCCAGCCCAACATCTTCACCGAGTCCTGGTTCCTGGAAGGCCTGGCCACCTACTACGAGGGCCGGCTGGGCAAGGACACGGGACGTCCCTACAGCCCGGTGTGGCGCGGCTGGTGGGAGGGCGCGGTGGTCGCCCGGAAGGGCGAGCTCAACGCGGGCTACCTGTCCCCGGAGAACCGCGCGCTGGATCCGTTCGGCGGCAACTACCTGAGCGGCATGAACTTCGTGGAGTACCTGGCGAAGACGTACGGCGAGAAGCGCCTGTGGAAGCTGGTGGACGAACAGGGCGGCTCACTGTTCCCGCCCCTCGCGGTGACGCTGCGCTTCAAGCGGGTGTACGGCAAGGACATCGGCTCGCTGTTCAGCGAGTTCGAGCAGAGCCTCCAGAAGGACCTCCAGGTGCGCGAGCGCCCCGCCACGCAGCAGGTGCTGGTGCGGGACGCGGGCTACTTCTCGCGGCTCGTCGCGAACCCGGCCGACGGGAGCACCGCGCTGGTGAGCGTGGGCCGTGAAGACATCACCCACCTCACCGTGCGCGAGCGCGACGGCCGCGAGCGCTTCAGCCGCGCGCTGGTGCAACTGCTGCCGGGGCGCCGGTGGGTGGTGGCCAGCCCGTCGCTGGTCAGCGGCATGACGTTCAGCCGGGACGGCCAGTGGCTGTACCTGGTCAGCGCGGACGTGGACTCGGTGGGCAGCTACACCGGGAAGCTGTGGCGGGTGGACGCGCGCACGGGCGACGTGGTGCGGCTGTGGGACGGCCTGGTGGGCATGGGCGGCGACGTGACGGCGGATGGCCGGTCCTACGTGTTCGTGGAGGTGAACGGCGACGCGGCCAACCTCGTGCGGTTGGACCTGGAGAGCGGCCAGCGCGAGCGGCTGACGGACTTCAAGGCGCACACGGCCTTGGGCACGCCCGTGACGTCACCGGACGGGGGGCGGTACGTGTTCCCCATGAACGGCACGGAGGGCTGGGACCTGGTGCTGCGCGAGCCGGACGGTTCGCTGCGCTGGCTCACGCGGGATGGGCTGTTCAACTACTCGCCCCGGTGGCTGGACGCGGGTCACCTCGTCTTCCTGCGCGAACATGAAGGCCGGCTCCAGGCGCACGTGATGACGGTGTCCACGCGGCGCATCGCCCGCGTCACCGACGCGCCTCTCCTGGTGCTCGACGCTGCGCCCGTGAGCGGGGATGCCGTGGCCTTCCTCAACCGCGACGGCATCAACTTCACCGTGGACCGCGCGCCCCTCACCGAAGCCCTGGCCGAGCTGCGCGCCACGCCCGAGCCGCCGGCCGAGAGCGTCGCGACCGCACCGGCTCCCGACACGGCGGCCACGACCCAGGCCACGGACGGACAGGACGGCTTCGTCACCTTCCCCGGTCAGCCCGCCCCTCCGACGGATGCCCCCACGCAGGCCGCTTCCGAAATCGCCTCGGCACCGGTGGCGCCGCCGCCCCTGCCGGTGGATCCCGCCCATGACGTGGACGCGCCCGTGACGCCTCCGGCCGTCGTCGGCCACGCGGTGGACGTGCTGACGGACGAGCCCTACTCGCCGCTCGAAGGCTTCTTCATCCCGAACTACCGCGTCCCCTACTTCTACACGGTCCCCAACGACGTGGACGAAAACGACCCGTACTTCGCGGGCGGCATCTCCATCGCGGGCCAGGACCGGCTGGGCTTCAACGCCTACGCGCTCACGCTCACCTACGACTTGAAGGAGAAGCAGCCCGGCGTGTCGTTCGCTTACGGCAACGCGCTGCTGTCGCCCTTCTACCTCCAGGTCTCCGCGTCACGCCTGCGGGAGAACGGACGCACGGACCTGCAGGCCACCGCGTTCGCGTCCCGCACGTTCTGGACGACGCCCGTGAGCTTCGGCGTGCTCGCGCTCGACCGCCGCTTCGACGCCACGGAGCGCCGTCCGGCCATCACCACGCGCCTCATCGGACCGGAGGTCGCCGCGTCGTACTTCGCCGGCGAGGGGACGTCCTACGGCGGCACGCAGCGCGGCCTGGGCCTGTCCTTGAGCGGCGGCGTCTTCCCGAAGGCCTTCACGCTCGACTCCACCGTGGGCGACGTGCGCCTGGGCGTGGACGGCTATCTGGGCGGCCTGCCCTTCACCGGCAAGGACAACCTCCAGCTCTCCGTCGCGGGCCGCGCCCTGCCCGGCGCGCCCACCGAGCTGCTGGAGGTGGGCGGCATCGTCGCGGGCCAGGCCTTCTTCCTCAACCGCGACAGCACCACGGAAGGCGGCCTGCCGCTCCAGCTCCAGCCGGGCCTCGCCTTCAGCGAGTACCTGCGCGGCTACGAGGACCACACCTTCCGCGCGCGCAACGTGCTGCTCGCCAACGCGCGCTACCGCTACCGCTTCATCATCGACTACGGCTGGGCGTCCACGCTGTGGGTGCTGCCGTCCCTCTTCGTCAGCCAGGTCGAGCTGGACGCGTTCGGCTCGCTCGCGCGCACGGACAACCGGGCCAACCACGGGGCGGTGGGCGGCTCCGCCACGCTGCGGCTCACCATGGGCCAAGCCTACGCGCTCTCGTTCTTCTACCAGTACGCCCACCGCTTCGATGACGGCTTCGGCGACCTGCACCTCATCGGGATGACCTTCTAGCGAGGCCCGCGCAGGCCATAGAGGCCTTCCTCACGCGCCACCTGGAGCACCGCGGAGGGCACCAGCTCCGACGGCTCCAGGCCGCGCGCCAGCTGATCTCGCACCTGCGTGGAGGACACCTCCGCCAGCGGCGGCCCCACCGTGTCCGGCGCGGGGTAGCCCGCGCGGTAGAGCACCAGCACGCGCGCCATCCGCTGGATGCGGTCGAAGTCTTTCCACTGCGGCAGGTCCCGCAGGATGTCGCTGCCGATGATCAACGAGAAGCGTGTGTCCGGGAAGCGCTCCACCAGGTACGCCAGCGTGTCCACCGTGCGCCCGCCGCCGCCCAGCTCGCGCTCCACCAGGCTCGTCTGGAGCCAGCCGGACGTCTCACGGCAGAGCGCTTCACACATGCGCACGCGCGCTTCGAAGGGCTCCAGTTGCTTGCCGAACGGATGGTGGAACGTGGGCATCAGCCACACGGCGTCCATGCCCTGCGTTGCGTGGACGTAGGAGGCCGCCATCAGGTGGCCCACGTGCGGCGGGTTGAACGAGCCTCCGAGCAGCGCGACCTTCACGGCGGGCCTCTTATTTGACGGTGAGCTTCGTCGAGCGCGAATCGACCTGCAGCACCCGGGGCGGCAGCACCAGGTGCCCATCCAACCGGAACGCGGAGAAGCTCAGGTTGCGCTCCGCCTTCTCCAGCAGGCCGCACGTCTGCTCCGCGGCCCCCACCAGCCTGCCCGGCGTCACGAAGTAGCGCGGGCCAATCTGCACCACCGCCGGTTCGGACTCCTTGCCGTGGATGAACACCTGCGCGTTGAGCAGGTCGTCGCGCACCAGGTCGTTCTTGTCGTGCACCACGCAGCAGAGCGTGTCCCCCACCAGGTCCATGGCCTTGTTGGCCACGCCCGGGTCCCGGTATGCCAGCGAGTCGCGCTCCGGCACGCGCACGAAGCGCTCCATCACCAGCCGCCGGTCGTCCTCGGACGTCAGGTCCGAGGGGGCCTCGCGAGACGCGGGCGTGCGCCCGAGGCCGTCCTGGGGCGCCACCAGCCACTGCGTCACGTCCGCAAGGAAGTCCGCGTCCGAGTACTCGCGCCCGCCCCGGCTCTTCTTGCGGCGCCACAGCACCCACTCATCCAGGTCCGTGTAGCGCGCGCCGGTGAAGAGGAATCGCCGGGCCCCCTTCGAACGCAGCAGCTCGTAGGCCGCGTCGAAGGCGTCCAGGTCGCCATGCGTATCGGAGAAGACACCAATCACGGGGAGGTCACCGCGAGGAAGCGTACAGCAGGGCGGGCTCGCGGCGCTTGCGGAAGGCCTCCGCCTGCGCCTCGAAGCCCTCCAGCATCCGGTCCAGGGACCACCCCTCCTCGATGCCGCGACGCACCTGGTCGGTGCCGCACAGCAGGTCGAACGCGGGCACGTCCTCCACGAACTCGTACGCGTCCGCTCGCCAGGCGAAGTGCCCCGGGCCAATGTCGTGCAGCGCCTGGGTGATGGCGATGCCCGTGCGCAGCGGCTGGTACACCCTGCGGTCCGTGACGTGGATGAAGGCCCCGTTGCACGACTGGCCCTGGTACTTGTCGAACGTGGGGGTGAAGCCCACCGGACGGAAGGCCACGCCCGGCAGCCGCTCCCTGTCCAGCCGGGCCATCAGCTGATCCGTGTCCACCCACGGCGCGCCGAACTGCTCGAAGGGCCGGCAGGTGCCGCGGCCCTCGGACACGTTGGTGCCCTCCAGTTGGCACATGCCCGGGTACACCAGCGCCGTGTCCGCGGTGGGCATGTTGGGCGACGGCGGCAGGAACGGCAGGCCCGTGTCGCTCCAGTACATCTCGCGCGTCCAGCCCTCGCACGGCACCACCGTGAGGTCGCAGCCGAAGCCCTCCTGTGCGTTGAACAGCCGCGCCAGCTCCCCCGCCGTCATGCCGTGGCGGTTGGGCAGCGCGTACAGCCCCACGAAGGAGCGGAACTTCTCCCCCACCAGGTTGCCCTCCAGCGTCACCCCATCCAGCGGGTTGGGCCGGTCCAGCACGTAGAACGCCACGCGGGCCTGGGCCGCGGCCTTCATGGCCAGGGCCATGGTGTAGACGTAGGTGTAGTAGCGGCTGCCCACGTCCTGGATGTCGAACACCAGCGCGTCCAGCCCCTTGAGCCACTCCTGGCGCGGGGAGAGCGACTCGAAGGTGGAGCCGTAGAGGCTGTGCACCGGGACACCCGTCTTGCGGTCGCGCGCCTCGTCCACGGCCACCATGTACTGGGCCTCACCGCGGATGCCGTGCTCCGGCCCGAAGAGCGCCGCCAGCGTCACGCCGTCCGTGCCGGCCAGCAGGTCCGCCAGGTGGCGGAAGCGCGAGTCCACGCTCGTGGGATTGACGATGGCACCCACGCGCTTGCCCTTGAGCGCGGAGAACCCCTGCGCCGCCCACACATCCAGTCCCGTCTTGACCTTCGTCACGTTCAGTCGCCTCGTCCCGCGGCGTCGCGCGGGCGCTGGAAGGGTCAGTTCGCGGGGAGACGCTTGAGCGCGTCCGCCGCCGCCTGCTTCGAGTCACAGGTGCCCAGGCCGAGGAACCCACCGGAGCTCCCTTCGTTCGGGCCTCCGTCGTCGGCCAGGGACTCCAGCGCGCCGCGCGCGCTCTCCAGGCGCAGGCCGCCCAAGGCCACCGCCGCGCCGGAGCGCACACCGCACTGCTCATGCTTCAAGAGCGAGATGAGCCGGGACTCCGCGCGGCCGTTGTTGTCCTTGCGCACCGCCGCCGCGTAGTGGACCACCGCGGCGCCCATGTTGCCCTGCGCCTCCTCCAGCCGTCCGTTGAGGTAGGCGCGCTGGTCCGCCTCCTCCAGCTTGATGAGCCGCTTCGCCTCGTTCACGCGCGAAGCCTTCTCCGTGCTGGAGGCGCCCTCCACGTCGCGGATGGCCCGCATCGCGGGGCCGCCTGCGTTGACGAGCACCCATCCGCCCAGCAGCACCACCGTCAGCAGCCCCGCGCACACACTCCATCCCGCCACCGAGGACGACACCTTCGTGGTGATGGAGGGCGGCAGCTTCGCGTACATGCGCGCCCAGAGCGCATCCGTCGCGGTGCGCGCCTGCTTGCCCAGCACCGTGGCCCGCTGGCCCACCGCCACCGCGCCCGCCGCCGCGCGCTGGCCCACCGCCACCGCGCCCGCGCCCACCGCCGCCGCGCCCGCCGCCGCGCGCTGCCCCACCACCACCGCGCCCTGCCCCACCGCCGCCGCGCTCGCCGCCGCGCGCTGGCCCAGGTCCTGGTTCGCCTCCACGCGCGCCAGGGCCAGGTTGCCGAAGGGCGGCAGCAGGGCCGCCTCTTCCGGCGAGGGCAGCACCGCGTCCGGCGCGGGCGCCAGCACCCGGTAGGGCGCGCGCGGCACGCGGAAGACGCGGATCTTCCCGGGGATGCCCTTCAGCTCGAACGCGCCCACCTCCTGCGACGGCACCTCCGCCTTGTTCATGGAGAGGTAGACGGCCTCCGTGAAGAAGACCTCGTCCGCCTCGGTGATGCCCTCCACGCGGGCGGCGATGTTGACGGGCTCGCCGAAGATGTCGTTGGGCTCCACCCGCACCTCGCCCACGTTCACGGCGACGCGCACGTGGATCTGATCATCCTCCAGCAGCTCCCGGTTGTGGTGCCAGAGCCGGTCCTGGATGGCGATGCCGCTCAGCACCGCCTGGGTGGGGGACTCGAAGGTGACGAGGAACGCGTCGCCGATCGACTTGATGATGCGTCCACCGAACGCCTTGAACAGCGGCGCGAGCAACGCCTCATGCACCTGGAGCAGCCGCTGGTTCTCCTCCAGCGTCTGCCGACTGGTGCGTTCGGTGAAGCCCTTGATGTCGGTGAAGACGATGGCGAGGTTGGCGGTCTTCAAAGCGGGGGCAGTGTATGCAGCGCGTCGCGCGAAGCAATCGCCACGGACCGCGCTCCGCCGTCCGATGTCAGCGCTTCGAAGGTTTGAGGGCCCGCATGTTGCGCTTCGCTGGCGCCGTCAGCTGCGCCCTCACCTTCGCTGCGAGCTGGGGCCTGTCCGTCCGCTCGTAGAACGCCGCCAGGGTCCTGAGGACACCCGGGTTCTCCGGCTGGGCGTCGCGCGCGGCCAGGAACTCCCGCTCCGCGTCCAGCGTGCGGCCCTGCTTCTCCAGCACCGCCGCCAGCTGCATGCGCACCTGCACCCACGCGGGCCGGGACTTGGACAGGGGGCGGTAGTGCAGCTCCGCCTTGAGCCAGTCCCCCACCTGTGCCCAGAGGCCCGCGAGCCGGAAGCGCGCGTCGTCATAGGACGGGCGCAGGGACACGGCCTTCTCATAGGCGCGGATGGCGTCGAAGGTGGCGCCCTGCTCTTCCAGCAGCTGCCCCCGGAGGAAGTACACGCGGGGGTTGTCCGGGGCCTCGCGCAGGGCGGCGTCCAGGTGGCTGCTCGCGCGCTCCAGCTCCGGGGCGCTGCCTCCCTTGAGGAGCAGCCGCGCGGCCTCCAGCCGGGGCAACTCCCAGCGGGGCTGGTTAGTAATCAGCCGCTCCAGGGCGACGAGGGCTCCCGCGTCGTTGCCCGCGGTCTCCAGCGCCAGCGCATCCGCCAGCGGACTGGGGGCAGGGGTGGCTTGCGCCGTCAGGACCGGAGAGGCCGGTGCGTCGGACGCGCCCGCAAGCAGCGCCGCCACGAGAACCCACATCATGGTTGGCAGATAGCAGGTCCCGGTGGGCCACCTCAATACTTCCCCTTGACGGACACCCGGCCTCGCATGAAACCCATGACCGTGCAGATTTCCCAAAGGACGTTGGAAGACCTTGGTTTCCCGGAAGTGCTCCGCGCGCTGACGCAGCGCTGTCGCACCGAGCCAGGGAGGGAGCGGGTGCTATCCCGTCCATTCCTGGACACCGAGGCCGAAGTGACGGAGGCGCTCGCGCTCGTCGACGAGGCCCGCTTCCTCTCCCAGCAGCAGTTCTCCCTGCCCCTGGGCGGCGTGACAGACCTGCGCACCGCGGTGGGCCACGCCGAGAAGGGCGGCGTGCTGGAGCCCCGCCAGCTCATCGACGCGGCCCAGCTCCTCTTCGCCTTCGCCCGCACCCGTGAGGCCCTGGATGAGCGCAAGGAGCGCGTCCCCCGCCTGGTGGAGATCTCCAAGCGCCTGCCCTTCCTGGAGGCCATGGCGCGCCGGTTGGATCAGTGTTTCGAACCGGACGGAACCATCTCCGACCGCGCCAGCCCGGAGCTGAAGGAAGCGCGGGACCGCGCGCGCGGCCTGCACCGGCGGATCAAATCGCGCCTGGACGAGATGCTCCACGACCTGACGTTCACCGCCAAGCTGCGCGAGAACTACTACACGCTGCGCAACGGGCGGTACGTGGTGCCGGTGGTGTCGAACTACCGCGCGGAGGTGGACGGCATCGTCCACAACGCCAGCCAGACGGGGCAGACGCTCTTCATGGAGCCCCAGGCGATGGTGGGCCTGGGCAACGACCTGGCCATCGCGCAGTCGGAGGTCGCGGAGGAGGAGCTGAAGGTCCTCCAGGAGCTGAGCCGGCTCGTGGGCCGCGAGTCCTCGCGCATGCTGGAGGGCCTGGAGGCGGTGGCGGAGCTGGACGAGGTGGAGGCCATCGCCACCCTGTCGTCGGACCTGGACGCCACGACGCCGACCTTCGAGGGCGTGAAGGAGCTGCAGCTGCGCTCGCTGCGCCACCCGCGCCTGGTGCTCAAGGGCACGGAGGTGGTGTCCAACGACGTGACGCTCACCGAGAGCGCCCGGGCGCTGGTGGTGTCCGGCCCCAACGCGGGCGGCAAGACGGTGACGCTGACGGGCGTGGGGTTGTGCGCGCTGATGGTGCGCGCGGGCCTGCCCATCCCGGTGGGCGAAGGGTCGCGGATGCCGCTGTACCGCTCCGTGCACTCCACCGTGGGTGACACGCAGGACCTGTCGCAGGGCCTGTCGTCGTTCAGCGGCCACGTCACCCTGCTGCGGGACATCCTGGCGGCGGTGGCGACGGACTCGCTGGTGCTCATCGACGAGATCGCCTCGGACACGGATCCGCGCGAGGGCGCGGCCATCGCCATCGCGGTGCTGGAGGAGCTGCTGGGCAAGGGCGCGTACGTCCTGGTGACGACGCACCTGGAGGAGCTCAAGGCGCTGGCGCACATGGATCCGCGCTTCCTCAACGCGCGCGTGGGCTTCGACGCCAAGCGGATGGCGCCTACGTTCCGGCTGCAGATGGGCGCGTCCGGCCAGTCGTCCGCCATCGACGTGGCGGCGCGGGTGGGCCTGCCTGCTTCGGTGTGCGAGCGCGCACGAGAGCTGTCGCTCAACGCGGGCGGCCCGCTCAGCAAGGCGCTGGCGGCGGCGGAGGACGAGCGGCGCAAGCTCTCCGAGGAGCTGGAGAACGCGCGCATCGCGGCGAAGGAGGCGGAGGCGCTCCGCGCGGACCTGGAGAAGCAGAAGGTCGCCTTCGAGCGCGAGCGCAAGGGCCGGATGATGCAGTTCAACGAGGACGTGCACGCGGCCAGCGAGCACGCCGCCCAGGAGGTCCGCGACCTGTTGGCGAAGCTGCGCTCGGAGCAGAACGAGAAGGCGCTCTCCGAGGCGCGGATGCAGTTGCAGCAGCGCGCGGACGAGGCGCTGAAGCGCGCGGCGGCGGCCAAGGCGGAGCTGTTCCAGGTGGAGGCCCCGGGGCCCGCGAACCTCAAGGTGGGCGCGTGGGTGCACCACTCCGGCCTGGGCCGGGACGTGGAGATCCTGGAGCTGACGGAAGGTCAGGCGGTGGTGTCCGCGGGCGGCGCGCTGAAGATGCGGGTGCCCACGACGGAGCTGTCCGGCTCCCGGAGCAAGAAGCCGCAGCAGGCGAAGTTCCCGGACCAGAAGAAGGGCGAAGCAGCCCTGAAGCGCGCGGCCTCCGCGGCGCCGTCGCAGGTGGACGCCACGAACTTCCGCTGCGACGTGCGCGGCATGCGCGCGGACGACGCGCTGGCGGAGCTGGAGACGTTCCTGGACCAGGGCCTGCGCAAGGGTGAGGAGGCCGCGCTCATCATCCACGGCCACGGCACCGGAGCGCTCAAGCAGGCCATCCGCGACCACCTGGCCGCGTCCCCCTACATCCGCATGTTCCGTCCCGGCGAGAGCCACGAGGGCGGAGACGGCGTCACCGTGGTGTCCCTGCGCGGCTGAAACATCCTGTGACAGGGGGCCGGGGTCTGGATGGCCCCGCTCCCCTGCCCCCTGAAGTGTTCGCTACAGTGCGGCGCCATGTATCGGCTCTGCCTGTTGGGATGTGTGGTGTTCCTGGCCGCCTGTGGGGAGAAGGCCCCCGACGAAGGCGCCATCCGAGTGTCCGTGACCTACGGCACCTTCAAGCCCGCGTGTCTGCGCGTGGAGGCGAAGGACACGAAGGGGCACCAGGACTCCACGGACATTCCGGCCGCCCAGTTCAAGAACCCGGACAAGCAGGAGGTCCTGGTCGCGGTGCGCCGCAAGGCGGACTGGGAGACGGCGCTGAGCCTCACGGTGTCGTCGTACACGGAGGCCGCGGGCGACCGGTGCACGGGCGAGGTCGTGGAGACGCGCCTTAGCGAGCAGCCCGTGGCCGTCCCCGCGAAGGCGTTCGCCCGGTGGGACCTCCGGCTCTCCGCCGAGGACAGCGACAAGGACGGGTACCTCAAGGGTGCCACCTGGTCGAAGGATCCCGACTGCGACGACCTGAACCCGGACATCCACCCTGGCGCCACCGAGACCTGCGGCGGCACGGTGGACCTCAACTGCAACAACCTGGTGGGCTGCCAGGAGGCGAACTGCTGGGGCACGGCATGCGACGACGGCAATGCGTGCACGCTGAACGACCGCTGTGTGGGCCAGGGCCTCGAGGCGCGGTGTGAGCCCGAGAGCACGAAAACCTGCCCCCAGCCTGGCGGCGCGTGCCAGCCACGTCAGGAGTGCAAGCCAGACACCGGCGTGTGCGAGACCGTCAGCTCCCCCGCGGGACAGAGCTGCGACGACGGCAACAAGTGCACGAGCGAAGACAAGTGCGATGCCAGCGGGATGTGCACGGGCACCCCGAAGTCGTGCACCACCACGGAGCAGTGCTTCGCGGCCCAGGGCACCTGCAACACGGACACCGGTGCCTGTGACTTCACGCCGAGCCCCAACACGACGCCCTGCCAGGACAACGACAGGTGCACCGAGTCGGACCGCTGTGATGGGAATGGGGCGTGCGTGGGAACACCCAAGGTCTGCACGCCGCCGGTGTGCCAGAAGGTCAAGCAGGTCTGCTCGGCCACGAGCGACTGCGAGTTCGAGCCTGACGTCAACGGACTCTGCACGACCTCGGGTGGAGTCCCCGGTGTGTGCCAGGCGGACCTCACGTGCACCCCGTTCCCCTACCGGCCCTACAACTTCGATCCGACCTCCGTCGTGGCCGCGGACATCGGTGAGATCAAGACCAGCGGGGACATCACCTTCAACACCGCCGACAAGAGCTGGAACCCCACGGGTGCTATCTCCACCGCGGCGTCGCTGAAGATCGTGAGCATGCCGCAGGGGCCCGGGAATCCGCCCGTGCTGCTCATCCCTGTGAGGACCCTCGAGCTGAACGGGACCCTGCGAATCAGTGGCCCCTCCCCCGTCATCCTGGCGGTCTACGGCGATGTGAACCTCAGCCAGTCCATCCTGGCCTCGGGCAGCATCACGAATCCCACCGCGGCCTGCGGCACCGCCCAGGGCGGCAACGGCAGTTACGCCGGCAAGAATGGCGGTGGCGGTGGCGGCGCGGGCAATGGCACGGCTGGCGTTGACGGAGGAGCGGGCTACAACAACAGCCAGAAGTTTGGCGCTGCGGGAACCGCCCGGCCCACCAGCCCCGAGCCCCTTCTGGGAGGCTGCCCGGGCGGTAACGGTGGCGGCAATAGTGGCGCCACCGCCGGCACGGGTGGAGCCGGTGGCGGCGCCATCCAGCTATCAGTCGCGCGCAACCTGACGATTTCCAAGGCCGTCGGCGCAGGCGGTTTCGGTGGCCAGAGAGGTTTCGGAGGGGGCGCGGGCGGCGGCGGTAGCGGCGGTCGGGTGGTGCTCGAAGCCTTCCAGTTGACGCTCAATTCGAGCGCCCGCGTCACTGCCAATGGCGGCGGTGGTGGCAGGGGGGGCACCAGCGCCAACAATGACGGCAAGGATGGAGCCAATGGCAGCGAGGACTCGGCGAGTCCGGCTGAGGGCGGCGACAGCGGGAACGACACTGGAGGAAACGGCGGCGCTGGCGGGACGGGCACGGCAGGTCCCGTCAAAGGCTCGGACGGCACCAGGGATGGCTTCGGCACCGAGGGCAGCGGCGGTGGTGGCGGTGGCGCCGCGGGCTATATCCACCTGCGCAGCGTCCAGACGTGCTCCCTCGCGAGTGGGCATCTCATCAGCCCTCCCGCCACGGGCGGTTGCACGGCGCCCTGACCCGCCGCCCTCCTGGAATTCCAGCCATGGAGGGTTGACGGGTACAGTGCGGCACCATGCGTCTGATTTGTCTATTGACCTGCATGGTGCTGCTCGCGGCTTGCCGTACGAAGGATCCCGCCGAGGGCGTGCTTCGCGTGACAGTGAAGTACGTCTCCCTGGAGCCCCGCTGCGTCCGCGTGCAGGTGGGGGACGGCGTCCACGAAGTGAAGACAGACGTCCCCTCCAGTGAGTTCCAGGACAAGGAGTTCCGGCTCGCCATGGTCCGCAAGCCGGACTGGAAGCGGGTGATGGACCTCACGGTGACTGCGTTCAGCGCCGTCAGCGGCACGCAGTGCACGGGAACGGTCGTGGAGGTCCGCCAGCAGCCCTCGATGGACGTCCCCCCGGGGACCTCCGACGACTGGAGCGTGACACTGCGGGCGACGGACATGGATGGCGACGGTTACTTCGCCGAAGCGCCCGGGTCGGAGCGGCCCGACTGCGACGACTCGAATCCGGCCGTGCACCCGAACGCCACGGAGTCCTGCGGCTCCACGGTGGACCTCGACTGCAACCAGTTGGTGGGCTGCCAGGAAGCAAACTGCAGGGGCCAGGCGTGCGACGACGGCGATGCCTGCACCACGGGAGAACACTGCGAGGGCTCTGGCTTGGAGGCGAAGTGCGTGCCGTCCCAGACGACAACGTGCCCCCAGCCCACGGGCATCTGCGACGCGCGACAAGCGTGCAATCCCAATTCCGGTCTCTGTGAGCCCACGGAGTCAACCCTCGGTAGGTTCTGCGATGACGGGAACCTCTGCACGACCCAGGACGTCTGCATGTCCGATGGGAAGTGCGCGGGCGCGTGGCTCACGTGCACCAACTCGACGGCTCAGTGCCTGGCCAGTTCAGGGACGTGCAACCCGACCAACGGCCAATGTGTCTTCACCCCGCTTCCGAACACGACCTCCTGCCAGGACAACGTGGCGTGCACCACGGCGGACCATTGTGATGGAAACGGGGAGTGCGTGGGCGTACCCAGCGCCTGCACTCCGCCTCCGTGCTACCGCGTCAAGCAGGTCTGCTCGACCACGACCGAGTGTGAGTACGAAGTGAACCTCAACGGGGCCTGCACCACTTCAGGTGGAATGCCAGGTGTGTGCCTGGCGACAGCCGAGTGCAGCGCATTCCCCTACCGGCCCTACAACTTCGATCCGAACGCCGTCGCGGCAGCGGACATCGGTGAGATCAAGACCAACTCGAACGTCACCTTCAACACCGCCGACCAGAGCTGGTACCCCGCGAACGCCATCTCCACCGCGGCATCACTCAGGATCGTGAGCATGCCGCAGCAGAACGGGAATCCGCCCGTGCTGCTCATCCCGGTGAAGACCCTCGAGCTGAACGGGACCCTTCGAATCAGTGGCCCCTCCCCCGTCATCCTTGCGGTCTACGGCGATGTGAACCTCAGCCAGTCTATCTTGGCCTCGGGCAGCATCACGAATCCCACTGCGGCCTGCGGCGCTTCCCAGGGAGGCAATGGCACCTATGCCGGCAAGAATGGCGGTGGCGGTGGCGGCGCGGGCAATGGCACGCCTGGCGTGGCCGGAGGCAAGGGCTACAACAACAGCACCAGCCATGGCAGCGCGGGTACGTCTCGGCCCAGCAGCCCCGAGCCCCTTCTGGGAGGCTGCCCGGGCGGCACCGGTGGCGGCAATGGCGGCGCCACCGCCGGCATGGGTGGAGCTGGAGGAGGCGCCATCCAGCTGTCGGTCGCGCGCAACCTGACAATCTCGAAGGCCGTCGGTGCAGGTGGTTTCGGTGGCCAGAGGGGCAGCGGTGGTGGTGGTGGTGGCGGCGGCAGTGGCGGCCGGGTAGTGCTCGAAGCCTTCCAACTGACGCTCAAAGTCAGTGCCCGCGTCACGGCCAACGGCGGCGGTGGTGGCGAGGGGGGCAGCACCGCCAATGACGGCAACGATGGGGCCAATGGCAGCGAAGACTCCGCGAACCCTGCCAATGGCGGCGCTGGCGGGAACGTGACAGGTGGCGATGGAGGCGCTGGCGGGACGGGCACGTCGGGGCCCGTCAACGGCACTGACGGCACCAGGGATGGCTTCGGCACCGAAGGCAGTGGCGGAGGCGGCGGTGGCGCCGCAGGCTACATCCACCTGCGCAGCGTCCAGTCCTGCTCCCTCGCGGTCGGACACGTCCTCAGTCCCCCGCCTTCAGGGGGCTGCCTGGTCCCCTGATCCGCCTGGGAAGCAACCGACACGGAAATCCTCACCGTGAAATCAACATACTTCAAGTGAGACCACGCGTGATGTGTTTCACCCGTTGCACGACGCGCGGGTGAAACACAACTCAGGGGGAATCACATCATATGAATGGCAAGCAAGTGCTGCGTCGCAGCGCGGTGGTGGGCTTTGGCATCTTCGCGCTGATGGGCTGTGGGGGCCCGGATGCCGTGATCCACGAGCCCGAGCTCGGCAACGTCGAGCAGGGCATCAACGTCGCCACCAACGGCAGCTTCGAGAACAACGCCATCGGCAACTTCAACGACGTGGTCCTCAACGCCGGGAGCACCGCGCTGCCGGGCTGGACCATCACCAGCGGCATCAAGGTGATGAAGAACACGTACAAGACGCCGCAGAACGGCGTGCAGTCCATTGACCTCAATGGCCTGGGCGCGGGATCCCTGTACCAGGACGTGCCCACCGTCGTCGGCGCTGGCTACGCCATCGACAACCTCCAGGTGAACGGGCCGTGATGCACGCGGTCGGCTGATCCATACGGGCCTTGGGCCGCCGCTCCGCTTTCGTGGGGCGGCGGCCCTTTTCCTGTAGCGCCCTGTAGCGTCCAAAAATTTGACGTCCGCTGGAGAACCCAAGGGGTAGACGGTTCGGACCTCACGACACAGATCGCGGGTCCGTGGATCATCCCCCGCCCCCGTCCCACCTCCTGCGCTCGTGTGGCGTCCGGCTTCCGGCCGGGCCGCCGCGATCAACGCGGGATCAGCGGACCGGGGGACGACCCACGGCATCGGGCAGGGACGGACGCCCGTAGCAGCAGGCACCAGGGCACGGGACCGGGCGCGCGGTGGCGTCCGGGCTGGGAGGCGTGGACGTGGCGGGTCTGGACTGGGTGCAGGTGGACGTGGGCTTCCCCATGAGCCTCGCGGTGATCGGCGCCGCGCGTGCGCTGGGCATGGAGCGGCGCGCGTTCCTGGGCGCGATGGTGGAGCTGCAGATCTGGGCCGTGCAGGCCCTGCCTGAAGGGCGCTTCGTGTCCTTCGGACCGTCCGCGGACACGTCCGGCGGACAGGCGTGGGACGCGTCCCTGGACGAAGCCGTGTGGATCGAAGCGCTGGAGTCCGCCGTCCGCTGGACGGGCACCCCCGGCGCCTTCTGGTCCGCCCTCCTCCAGGCCCGCCTCCTGATCCGTGAAGAGGACGGCGTGCGCCTCACGCTCTGCGATCGCTACGTCGGGGTGCTCGACAAGCGGAAGAAGGAGGCGGAGCGCAAACGGAGGGAGCGGGCCGCCGCGAAGGGCATGGATGTGTCCGCCGGACGTCCTCGGGACACGTCCGGGACGTCCTCGCCCAGAAACAGAAGGGAGAAGGAGAAAAAGAGATCTTCCTCTGCTGCTGCCGGCCTGGATGAACTGGAAACCGCGCCCCCGCTCGCGGCGCACCTGGCCCCCGTGGCGCTCATCCCGGTCGAGGACACGCCCCCGGACGCGGAGCAGGACCCCATCCAGCTCTCCCTCCCCGGCACGCACCTGGTCCCCGCCACGCCGCCCCGCGAGGACACCGCCGCGCCGTCCCCGGACGCCGGACGCCCGCTCCCCGCCCCCACCCTGGCGGCCCGCGCGGCGGCCTTCTTCGACACCTTCCAGGACGCCCGCGCACGGACCTTCCGCGGCGTTCCCCGCGAGAAGCCGCCCGCCGGATGGGCGGACTGGTACGCCCAGGCGCTGCGCGGCGTGGACGGCGACGAGTCCCGGCTCCACGCGGCCTGCCAGGGCTATCTTCAATCCGATTGGGGCCGCGCCCGGCAGCCCCCCGGCACGGTGATCGCGTTCTGCTCGCCCCGGGTGTGGACGCGCTACGTCCCGCCCCTGGAGGACGGTGCGGAGGTGGACTCCGAAACATCCGGCGGACCTGCCACGGATGAGGGCGCGTCCACGGAAGCGGCTCGCGTCTGGAGTGCATGCCTGGAAGGAGTGCGCGCGCAGGGCAAGCGGTATGCGCTGTCGTGGCTGGGCAAGGCCCGCGCGGTGGGACTGGAGGACGGACACCTGGTGCTCGCGGCACCGGACGCCTACTTCCGCCAATGGGTGGATGAACAGTACGGCGCGCTGATGGAGGCCGAGACGCGGAGCCTGGGTTTGCAGGGGGTGCGCTGGGCCCGGACCGCGCACGAGGTCGCCTGACCAAGCTGATCCATCCCCGTGAAGACATCCGCGGGCGCTCGCCTGGTCACCCTCCAGGCGCCGCGCCGTTCATCGATGCACGTTTCGCCGGGGCTCCCTCCGGGCCGACTGGCCATCCGACGGCGAAAACCCGAAGTTCCATGACCCGGCGATGAAGACGCGCCTGGGCATGGAGGCACATGAGCGCGGTGGACGACATCCTGCGAGGAGGTGGCGCGTGTGGCGCCCTGCTTCGGCAGGTGGACTGGCCGAAGACGCCCCTGGGCCCGGTGGAGACGTGGCCCCAGTCGCTGCGCACGGCCGTCGGCATCGTGCTCGCGTCCGATTATCCGCTGTACGTCGCGTGGGGTCCGGAGTTCGTCCAGTTCTACAACGACGCGTACCGGCCCATCTGCGGACGCACGAAGCACCCCGCCGCCCTGGGACAGGCCGCGGCCGTCACCTGGCCGGAGGTCTGGCACATGCTGGGCCCCGGCTGGGAGCGCATCCGCCAGACCGGCGAGGCCATCTTCGTCACGGACTTGATGATGCCGCTCGACCGCAACGGCTTCGTCGAGGAGTGCTACTTCACCTACAGCCACTCGCCCGTGCGCGACGAGTCCGGCGATGTGGCGGGCATCTTCGCGGCGCTCACGGAGACCACCGGACAGGTGGTGGGCACGCGGCGGCTCGACATGCTGCGCGAATTGGGCGCCTCCACCGCGGACCGGGCCACCACGGACGAGGCCTGCCGTGAGGCCATGCGCGTCATCGCCGCGGCGCCGCTCGACGTGCCCTTCGCCCTGCTCTACGTGGTGGATGACGCCACCGGCACCGCGAGGCTCGCCGGGACGAGCGGGCTCGCCGCGGGAGATGCGCTCGCTCCCGGGTCGCTGCCCCTCCCGGAGGGCGAGGCGAGCGCGGCCTGGCCCCTGGGCGCCTCCGCGAGCACCGGCGCGGCCTTCCTCTGGGAGAAGCTGCCCGGAGCGTCAGGCACCGTCGCGGTGGGCCCGTGGCCGGAGGGAACGGCGTCCGCGTGGGTGCAGCCCCTGCCGCGCGTGGGACATGCGCGGCCCGCGGGCTTCCTGATCACCGGGCTGAGCCGCCGGCTGGCGTTCGATGCGAAGTACCAGGGCTTCCTGGAGCTGCTGGCCCGGGGCGTGACGACCGCCATCTCGCAGGCCCGCGCTCGCGAGGAGGAACGCCGCCGCGCCGACGCCCTGGCCGCGTTGGATCGCGCGAAGACGGACTTCTTCAGCAACGTGAGCCACGAGTTCCGCACGCCGCTGGCGCTGATGCTGGGGCCGGTGGAGGACGGCCTCCAGGATGCGCTGGAGCCGCTCGGCCCCCGGCAGCTCGAACGGCAGCGGACGGTGCACCGCAACGGCCTGCGGCTGCTCAAGCTCGTCAACACGCTGCTGGAGTTCTCCCGCATCGAAGCGGGCCACCTGCACACGACCGCGGTGCCCACCGACCTGGCCGCGCTCACCCGCGGGCTCGCCAGCGGCTTCCGCTCCACCGTGGAGCGCGCGGGCCTGACGCTGGACGTGGACTGCCCCCCGCTGCCGCACCCGGTGAAGGTGGAGCCGGATCAGTGGGAGAAGATCGTCCTCAACCTCATCTCCAACGCGTTCAAGTTCACGCACCAGGGCGGCATCCGCGTGAGCCTGCGCTCGCACGAAGCGCAGGTGGTGCTGCGCGTGGCGGACACCGGCACGGGCATCCCTCCGGAGGAACTGCCGCGCATCTTCGACCGCTTCCACCGCGTGCAGGGCGCGAAGGGGCGCAGCTACGAGGGCAGCGGCATCGGGCTCGCGCTGGTGCGGGAGTTGGTTCGCCTGCATGGCGGCGACGTGCGGGCGGAGAGCCACCTGGGCCAGGGCACCACGTTCACGGTGACGCTGCCCGCGGAGGGGACCTCCATGGCCGCCCCTGTCGGGGATACGTCCACGCCCGCGCACGTTCCGGCGAGCGCGACCGCCGCGGCGTTCCTGGAGGAGGCGTCCGGCTGGATGGGGCCAGAGGGCACGCCGACCATGCTCGCGAGTGGCACGGCCCCCGCTCCCCTCACGAGGACCGTGGGCGGCCACATCCTGTTCGCGGACGACAACGCGGACATGCGCGCGTATGTGCGGTCGCTGCTCGCGGACCGCTTCGAGGTGACGCTCGCGGAGAACGGACAGCAGGCGCTGGAGTCGTGCCGGGCCCGGATGCCGGACCTCGTCGTCAGCGACGTGATGATGCCGGAGCTGGATGGCTTCGGGCTCCTGCGGCGGCTGCGCGAGGACCCGGCGACGGCACACGTGCCCGTCATCCTGCTGTCCGCGCGCGCCGGCGAGGAGGCCACGGTGGAGGGCCTGCGCATGGGCGCCACCGACTACCTGGTGAAGCCGTTCTCCGCGCGGGAGCTGCTGGCGCGCGTGGAGGGAAACCTCGTGGCGGCGCGGGCGCGCCGGGAGCAGCGTCAGGCGGAGCGGGAGCGCGAGAAGCTGATCGCGGTGGTGGAGCAATCCTCGGACCTCATCGGCATTGGTGGGCCGGACGGACGGGCGCTGTTCGTCAACGAGGCGGGCCAGCGGATGCTGGGGCTGGAGGGGCCGGAGGCGGTGCGGCGCACGCACCTCTTCGACTACTTCCTGGAGGAGGACCGCTCCTACGTGCGCGAGGTCATCCTGCCCAGGCTGCGCGAGCGCGGGCGCTGGGACGGCGAGTTCCGCCTCCGGCATTTCCGCACCGGGGCGGCGGTGCCCGTGCACTACAACTTCTTCATGCTGCGCGATGCCGCGACGGGCGAGGACATCGGCATCGCCACGGTGAGCCGCGACATCACCGAACGCCACCGGCGCGAGGCGGAGGCGCGGGAGCAGCGGGAGTTCGAACAGCAGCTCATCGGCATCGTCAGCCACGACCTGCGCAGCCCCATCAACGCCATCCTCCTGTCGGCGAACGCCCTGCTGAAGCGCGACGATCTGGGAGAGCGCGCGACGAAGAACACCGGCCGCATCATCAGCAGCGCCGAGCGCGCGAACCGCCTCATCCGCGACCTGCTGGACGTGACCCAGGCGAGGCTGGGTGGAGGGCTGCCGGTGCACCGCCGCCGCATGGACTTCCACGAGGCCACGCGCCACGCGCTGGAGGAGGTCCAGGTGGCGTTCCCGGAGCGGCAGGTGCTCCTGGACGCCCAGGGCGACGGCCTGGGCTCCTGGGACGAGGAGCGGCTGGGCCAGGTGGTGCAGAACCTGGTCACCAACGCCCTTCGCTACAGCGAGCCGGGCTCCACGGTGCGCGTGTCCACGCGCGAGGAGGGGGACAACCTGGTGCTGGAGGTCCACAACCGGGGCCGCCCCATCCCGCCGGAGATGCTGCCCACCCTCTTCCAGGCCATGCGGCGCGGCCCTCAGGACGAAGGCCGCTCCTCGCGCAGCGTGGGGCTGGGGCTCTACATCGTGCAGCAGGTGGCGCGCGCGCACGGAGGCCACGTGAGCGCGGCCTCCAGCGAAGCGGACGGAACCACGTTCACGGTCCGCCTGCCGAGGGAGGCGCCCCCCGCCTACGATACCGTTTCCTGAGGCCCTATTCGTCCGCCCGGAGCGCGATGGCGGGCGTCACGCGCAGCGCGCGGCGCGCGGGCAGCCAGCTGGCCACGAGCGCCACCGCGCCCAGCAGCAGGGGCACGCCCCCGAAGGTCAGGGCGTCCAGCGCGCCCACGCCGTAGAGCATCCCCGCGAGGCCGCGCGCGAGCGCCGCCGCCCCCACGAGCCCCACCCCCACGCCAATGGCCGCCAGCCGCAGCCCCTGCCCCACCACCAGCCACAGCACCTGCCGCTCCGTCGCGCCCAGCGCCATGCGGATGCCCAGCTCGCGCGTGCGCTGGCTCACCGTGTACGCCAGCACGCCGTACAGCCCCACGCCCGCCAACGTCAGCGCGAGCACCGCCATGGCCGTGAGCAGGCCGCTCATCACGCGCGTGCGGCCCAGGCTCTCCTCCACCACGGCCTCCAGGTCGCGCACCTGGACCCACGGCAGATGGGGATCCACCGCGCGAAGCTGTTCGCGCAGCGCGGGCAGCAGCGCCTGCGAGTCCCGGCTGGCGCGCACGGCGAGGACCATGAACAGGCCCTCGAATTGATCCATGGGCAGGTACACCTCCGCGCGCGGCTCCTCCGCGAGGCTCGCGTGGTGCACGTCCCCCACCACGCCCACCACCTCCCGGAACGGCTCGCCGTCGAGCGTCAGCCGCGCGCGCTGGCCCAGCGCGGAGCCCTTCGGCAGGAAGCGCCGCGCGAAGGTCTCGTTGACCACCATCACCGGCGCCGCGCCCGCGCCATCCGCGCGGCTCACGTCGCGGCCCTCCTTCAGCGGGATGCGCAGCGTGGCGAAGTACCCGTCGCTCACCGCGCGGAAGTTGACCGCTTCGCGAGCCTGGGCCTCCTGCTCCGTCTCACCCGGGAGCACCACCGCGCTGAAGCCGTTGCGGTTCCACAACGGCAGCGTGCTGGCCAGCCCCGCCGACCGCACCGACGGCAACGCCCGCACCCGCGCCAGCAGCTCCGCGCTCACCCGCCGGCGCCGGGGGTCATCCTGCCCGTAGGCCTCGCGGGGGAAGGACAGGTCCATCGCGCTGACGCCGCGCGGGTCGAAGCCCGGCGCCACGGCGTGAAGCGCGTGGAGCGTGCGCAGCATCAGGCCCGCGCCCACCAGCGGCACGAGCGCCAGCGCGACCTGCGCCACCACCAGCACGGCCCGCGCCCGCATCGGCCCGGTCGCGCCCTTCCCTCCGCGAAGCCCTCCGAGCGCCCCCTTCGCCTCGGCGCGGGATGCGCGCAGCGCGGGCACCAGGCCGAAGAGGACGCTGGTCGTCAGGGACAGGCCCGCCGCGATGGCGAGCACGTGCGGCTCCAGCCGGAGCTCCTCTGGCGACACCACCTCCCCGGGGACGAACACGCGCAGGAGGTCCATCCCCCACAGCGCCAGCAGCAGGCCGACCGCGCCGCCCATCAGGGCCAGCACCGCGCTCTCCACCAGGAACTGCCGCACCAACTGTCCCCGGTCCGCGCCCAGCGCCGCGCGCACCGCCACCTCGCGCTCGCGGGCACTGGCGCGCGCGAGCAGCAGGTTCGCCACGTTGGCGCACGCCACGCACAGCACCAACGCCATCACTCCGGCCAGCAGCCACAGTTGCTCGCGCGAGGTCTCCACCACCTGTTGATGCAACGGCACCAGCCGCACCCCGGGCACCGCCTCCGTCCCGCCCATCGTCGCGGCCCAGGCTCGCGAGTGCTCCTCCAGCTCCGCGCGGGCGCGCTCCAGCGGGACACCCGGCCGCAACCGGCCCACGCCGCGCAGGTAGAGCTCCTCCGAGGCCTGACCTGGCGGCGCGGGGGGCAGCGACTTCCACAGGTCCACGCCCGGCCAGAAGCGGAACGACGCGGGCAGCACGCCCTGGACGACGTGAGGTGCGCCATCCAGCGTGAGCGTCTGGCCCACCACGTCCGCGCGTCCACCGAAGTGGCTCCACCAGAAGGCGTGGGACACGAGCACGCTCTGGTCGCGCCCGGGCACCGGGGACTCCGGTCCGAAGTCCTGTCCCCGCTCGGGCCGCACGCCCAGCATGGATAACAGGCCCGGGGTCGCGAGCCCCGCGCGCACCCGCTGCGCCGCGCCCGGACCGGTCAGCGTGTAGTCCATCGCGGTGACACCCTCGATGGCCTGGAAGGCGCCGGGGCGTTCGCTCCACGCATGGAGGTACGAGTACGCCACCCCGCCCCGCTCGCGCTGCGGCGTGGATTGATAGAGGCGCAGCAGCTCCTGCGGTTCGGGGTACGGCAGGGGCTTGAGCAGCACCTGGTACACGAGGCTGAAGACCGCGGTGGTGGCCCCGATGGCGAGCGCGAGCGTGGCCACGACCACCGTGGTGAACACGGGCTCGCGGCGCATCCGGCGCAGTGACAGGCGGACGTCTTGGAGGAGCTGGGACATGGTGTCGGTCCGGGGCGGGCTGCAACTCTAGCGCCACGGCCGCCCCGTGGGTCGGCGGGCCCCCGGGTCGGAGGCGCGGTGTCCGCTGGTGGCACGTGGCGTCCCGCAAGCGGACAGCGGCCCTCTTTTTCGGAAGGCAGGCGCGAGCATGGGCGATATGGATCGCGCATGCGAAACGCACTGATGGCGGCATCGTTCCTGGCCCTCGCGGGCTGTTCCCACTCGACGCCCACGGCTCCGGCGTCCTCCCCCCAGGCGCAGGCGGCGGCCGTGTCCTCGCAGGCGCTGGTGGACGCGCCGGACCGCCCGGAGGCGGACCGCAAGCTGGACGCGGGCCGGCATCCCGCGGCCCTGCTGGACTTCGTGGGCGTGAAGCCCGGCATGCACGTGGCGGAGCTGATGGCGGGCGGCGGCTACACCACGGAGCTGCTGGCGCGCGCGGTGGGGCCCGAGGGCAAGGTGTACGGCGAGAACCCCAGCGTCATACTGGAGAAGTTCGCGGCGAAGCCGTGGCAGGAGCGGCTGGCGCGGCCGGTGAACCAGAACGTGGTGCGCCTGGATGGCGAGCTGGACGCGCCGTTCCCGCCCGAGCTGAACGGCACGCTGGACGCGGTGGTGAGCCACATCATCTACCACGACACGGGATGGCTGGGCGTGGACCGGGCGAAGATGAACGCGGCGGTGTTCCAGGCGCTCAAGCCGGGTGGCGTGTACGTCATCCTCGACTCCAGCGCGAAGCCGGGCACGGGCATCACGGAGGGCCAGACGCTGCACCGCATCGACGAGCAGCTGGTGCGCGACGAGGTGCAGGCCGCGGGCTTCAAGCTCCAGGACGAGAGCAACACCTGGCGCAATCCGGAGGACACGCGCGACTGGAGCTCCAGTCCTGGAGCCGCGGGTGAGCGCCGGGGCACGAGCGACCGGTTCGCGCTGAAGTTCGTCAAGCCGTAGGACGGGGATCCACGGATGGCCGTGCGCAAGTTCAAGGCGAAGCTCGAAGTGGCCAACGACCAGGGAGGCCGGTTCGTGCGCTGTCCGTTCGACAGCAAGGAGGCCTACGGCGAGGCACGGCCCCCCGTGGTGGGCACCGTCAACGGGCAGCCCTTCCGCAGCCGGTTGATGGTGTACGGAGGCATCACCTACCTGGGCTTCACCAAGGACGTGCGCGAGGCCGCGGGCGTCGAGGACGGCGCGACCCTGAGCATCACGCTGGAGCGGGACACGGCACCTCGGGAGCTCGAGGTGCCGGAGGATCTCCAGCGTGCGCTGGACGCGGAGCCGGAGTTGCGGGACGTGTTCACGAAGCTCGCGTTCACGCACCGCAAGGAGTTCGTGAAGGCGCTCACTGAAGCGAAGAAAGAAGAGACCCGCGCCCGTCGCCTGGCCCAGACCCTGGAGAAGCTGCGCGCCAAGGTGGCCAAGGCGTGACCTTCACGCAGACAGTGTCTGCTAGCGGCAACCTGGGGCGCTCATGCGGACCGGATCAAGGCTGAAGTAGCCTCCACCCGCATGGCCTCATCCATCCCGGCACGTCCTGCCCGCGGCGTTGACGACTCGAACGCACGCATCACCGCCTGTGGTGTGTCGATCGGGCTCTACGTCATCGCCTGTTTCCTGCCCGCGCTGATTACACGCACTCCGCACGGCGGGGGAGACTCGGCGACGAATGGGGCGTTCCTGCTGCTCATCGGCATCACGGCCGTGGTTTCGGGGAACTTCGGTTGGTTCGCCAATCCCCTGCTGCTCGTGGCGCTCTTCATGCTTGGGCTGGGGAAGGACCGGAAGGCGTTCTGGTTCGGCGGTGCGGCGTGCATCCTCGGGCTGTCTTCGATCTTCGGGATGGGCGCCTACCGCTCCGACGTGCAGGGGACCGCCATCGGCTTCTATGTCTGGATGGCCAGCCTGTTGATCGTCCCTGTTACGGCGCTCCTCCTTCAAAAGTCCCCTTCCCGATGACCTCGCCCCGGCCAGCGACTTCCGCGCACGCCCAATCCCAGCAGCGCACACGCCTCATCGCCTGTGGTGCATCGGCCCTGCTCTTCGTGCTCGCCTGCGCGACGCCCGCGATGACTGTGTTCAACACGGGCCAGCGTGCCGAGGAGCATCTGTGGGGCATGGTGCTGCTGCTCCTGGGGTGGCTGGGCGCGTTCATGTTCCAGTTCGGTTGGTACGCGAACCTCCTGCTGGCCCTGGCCTTTGTCCTGCTCCTCGCGGGTGCGGACCGCAAGGCGTTCTGGGTCGGCTGCGCGGCGTGCATCCTCGGGCTGTCGTCGCTCACCTGGTACGTGAACCCCCTCCTCAGGTGTCTTCGTCACCCGAACCGAAGGCCTGACCTCTCACCGCCGTGAGCAGCAGGTCGTACTTGCCGCCTAGGAACGTGCGGAAGCCGTGCTGGTGTAGGTAGCGGCGATAGAAGGACAGGTCCTTCACCAGCAGCGACAGGTCGGGCTCGCGCAGGTTGCGCACGCGCGCGCCGTACACGACCTCTCCGTCGCGGAAGCGTGAGTTGGGGAAGCCCAGCACCAGCGAGGCCTTGGGCTCCAGGTGCTCCTGCACCAGCTTGCGCAGGAGCGCCCGGTCATCCACGCCCGGGCTCTGCAACGTGCCCACCGACACCACCGCGTCGAAGCGGCCCAGGTCCGAGGGCAGCGCGTTCAGGTCCGCCTGAATGAATGCATGGCGCGGATCCGGAAACGCCGCCCGTGCCTCCTCCAACGCGCTCGCGCTGTGGTCCACGCCGACGAAGCGGATGCCCTCCACCTCCGCGAAGGCCGCCAGCTCATCCCCCCGGTTGACGCCCAGGTCCAGGAGCCTCGCGCCCGGTGACAGCGCCAACCGCCCCACCGCCTCCAACCAGGGCAGGAGGAAGCCCGCGTCCTCGAACTTCCGCACGCGCGCGAAGTCGGACGCGGCGCCATAGCGCTCCTGCGGCGCCTCCGTCCGCGCCCCGCCTCCCGCGTGCCACGAAGCCTCCGATCCCAGCGGCTCGAGCGTGAGCCGCACGTGCGTCGCGTCCACCGAGCGCGGTGTGCGCAGTCGGCACGACAGCCCTTCCGCCAGGTCACACCAGCTCCGCAGCGGCCGGTGCACGAGCCCACCCTCCACGTGCTCCCCGGGATAGCGCCCGTGGCCCAGGTCCGGATCCGGCACGTCGATGGACACGGGCCCGGACGACACCCGCGCCTCCAGGTGGCGCAGGACGACGATCAACGGCTCGGCGTGGAAGCGGCGAGGGCTTTCGGCGGAGGAGCTCGACGACATGCGCCGCACCCTACCCCGCGTGGCTCAGGGGGACTCCACCACGATCTTCCTGCCCACGTCTCCGCACCTGCCCGTGCGGGTGCGCCTCGCCATCGACGCGCTCGCGCAGAAGCTGCCCGGCCCCATCAAGTGACGGCAGGCGATGCGGCCGCCCGCCGCGCCTGGACCTGCTCCCACACGAACGCGATGACCAGGAACCCGCCGCCCACCGCGCACACGCCCCGCCAGCCCCCGTGGTCCCACGAGATGGCGGAGAGCGCGGAACCGCAGGCCCCGCCCACGAAGTAGAACATCTTGTAGAGCGTGTTGAGGCGCGTCTGCGCGGTCGGGTGCAGGCGGTACAGCTCCGTCTGGTTGGACACCGTGGCGGCCTGCGCCCCCAGGTCCAGCAGTACCACGCCCGCGATGAGCCCGGCCCACAGCGTGCCGAAGGCGGCGAACACCCCGAAGGCCGCCAGCATCGTGACGATGCACGCCCGGACGATCCGCCGCGCGCCAATGCGCTGCGCGTGCCGGCCCGTGACGTTCGCGGCGAGCGCCCCCACCGTCCCGATGAGCCCGAACATGCCCGCCGTGCCCGGCCCCTGGTGGTACGCGTCACTGCTCAGGAAGAACGCCAGCGACGCCCAGAACGCGGAGAGCGCCGCGTACATCAGGGCGCCCGTGAGCGCGATGGCCCGCAGCCCCGGCACGTCCCGCAGCAGCGTCCACAGTGATTGCAGGAGGCGCGGATACGTCAGCCGCGTGGAGGACTCGTAGCGAGGCAGTCCCAGCCGCAGCGTCATCGCCAGCCCCACCATCGTCGCCCCGGCCGCGAAATACACCCCGCGCCAGCCCAGGTGGGTCGCCACGAAGCCGCTGAGCGTGCGGGAGATGAGCACGCCCACCAGCGCGGCGCTGAGCACCACGCCCAGGTTCCTCCCCCGCTCCTCGGGCGAGCTGAGCGCCGCGACGAAGGGGATGAGGATCTGCACCAGCACGGACGTCAGCCCGATGGCCACGCAGGCGAACAGGAACAGGGGGAACGTGGGCGCCAGGCCCGCCGCGAAGAGCGCCGCCGCCGCGAGCCCCAGCATCGTCACCAGCAGGCCGCGCTTCTCCAGCACGTCGCCCAGCGGCGTCAGGAGCACCAGGCCCGCCACGTAGCCCAGCTGCGACACCATCGGCACGGAGCCCACGGCGGAGGCGGACAGGCCAAAGGTCCGCGCGATGACGCCCAGGAGCGGCTGGCTGTAATAGACGTTGCCCACCGCGAGCACCGTCGCCGTCGTCATCGTCCACAGCAGCCGGCGATCCAACGGCGCGGACTGAGGCACGGCGGCGGGGAGCGTGGCGGAGGAGGTCTCCATGCGACATGCCTAGCGCTCCCCCTCCCATACTTCCAATATATCCTGGGTCTGGAGTCCAGACCTGGAGCGTATGGACCATGGAGCTGCGCCACCTGCGGTACTTCGTCGCGGTCGCGGAGGAGCTCAGCTTCACTCGGGCCGCGAAGCGGCTGCACATCGCCCAGCCGCCGCTCAGTCAGCAGATCCGCAAGTTCGAGACGGAGCTGGGCGGAGCCCTCTTCGAACGCGAGGCCCGCGCGGTGCGCCTCACGAAGCTGGGGCGCGAGCTGCTGCCGGAAGCGCACCAACTCCTGGAGCGAGCGAAGCGGTTCCAGGAGCACGCGGCACGGCAGGCCCGGGGCGAACAGGACGTGCTGGTGCTGGGCCTCATCTCGTCATTCGCGACGCCCCGGTTCGCCGCGATGCTGCGCGCCTTCCAGAAGAAGGTGCCCGGGGTCCACATCGAGCTGAGCAACCATCCGTCCGCGTGGCAGCTGGAGGCCCTGGAACGGGGCACGTTGGACGTGGGCATCCTGCGCCCTCGCGAGCGGATGCCGCCGGACGTCGTCTCGCACCTCATCCGCCGGGAGCCCTTCCGGCTGGCGGTGCCCGCGCGGCATCCCTTCGCGAAGCGCAAGGCGGTGACCTGGAAGGACCTGCGGGATGAACCGCTCGTCCTGGTGGAGCCCGGCGTCGCGCCGCCGGACTACTACGCGGGGTTCTTCGACCGGCTCCGTGACGCGGGGGTCGCTCCGGCGGTGCGCCAGTACGCGCAGAACGTGGCGACGAAGATCTGGTTCGTCTCCGCGGGCTTCGGCATCGCGCCCATGCCGCACACGCCCGACACGGAGCACCACTCCGGCGTGACCTTCATCGACCTGCCGGCGGACGCGCCGGTGACGAACACCGTCATCGCCTGGCGCAAGGCCGGAAGCTCCCCGGCCCTGCTGCGGTTCGTCGAGTTCGCGCGCGAATCCTTCGCCGCGAGCTGAACGCCGTTACGACGCCTGCCCCGCCACCGCCCGCCGGATGCCCTTCAGCTTGTCGGGGTTGCGCGTGACGTAGATCGCGACGATGCGGCCATCCTCGATGGCGAACGCCGTGGTCTGCAGCTGCCCGTCCTGCTCCATCGTGACGTACGCGGGCAGGCCGTCAATGGAGCCCTCGTGCACGAGCTGCGCCGAGCCCACGGCCGGAACGCGCCGCACGCCTTCGAAGAAGCGCAGCAGCTTCTCCCGGCCGTAGATGGGATTGAGGACCGCCTTCACCTTGCCGCCGCCGTCGGCGTACATGATGGCGTCCTGTGCAAGCAGCGCCTGGAGCGCCTGCATGTCGCCGCTCCGCGACGCGGCATGGAACGCCGAGGCCAGCTCGTGGCCCTTCGCCTCCGTCACGGGGAAGCGGGGCCGGGCCTCCTGCACGTGGGCCCGCGCGCGGCTGGCGAGCTGGCGACAGGCCGCCGGTTCGCGGTCGAGGGCCTTCGCCACCTGCTCGAAGTCCATGCCGAACACGTCGTGCAGGAGGAACGCGGCGCGCTCCAGCGGGGACAGGCGCTCCAGGGCCATCATCAGGGTCAGCGTCAAGTCGTCGCCCTCCACTGTCTCGATGATGGGCTCTGGGAGCCAGGTCCCCACGTACTCCTCGCGCCGGACGCGCGCGGACTTCAGGACGTCCAGACACAGGCGCGTCACCGTGCGGACGAGCACGGCCTCGGCGTCCCGCACGGCCTCGCGGTCCGTCTGGTGCCAACGTAAGTACGCCTCCTGCACCACGTCCTCCGCCTCCGCGACGATGCCCAGCATCCGGTACGCGATGCGGAGCAGCCGGGGGCGGAGCGGGTCGAAGACGTCCGCAGGGTTTGGATCAGGCGGCTTCACTGCGAGCGGTCACCGGGTGGATGGCCCGGAAGCCGATGGCGAACCGGTTCCAGGAGTTGATGACACCAATCATGAGGGTCAGCTTCACGATCTCCTCTTCGGTGAAGTGCGGCTTGAGCGCAGCGTAGTCCTCATCCGGGGCGTGCGTCTGGGAAACGAGCGTCAGGGCCTCGGTCCAGCCCAGGGCCGCCCGCTCACGCTCGGTGTACAGCGGCGACTCGCGCCAGCCATCCAGCAGGTAGATGCGCTCCTCGCTCATCCCCTGGGCACGGGCGTCACGGGTGTGCATGTGGATGCAGAAGGCGCAGCCGTTGATCTGGGACGCGCGGATCTTGACCAGCTCGCGGAGGCTCGGCTCCAGGCCCAGGGCCTCCACCTTCTTGCTGAACTCGAGCATCAGGTTGACGGCTTCCGGCGCGACGGCGAAGGCATTCATGCGGGTCTTCATGTGCAGCTCCTCGTTCTGGGGGGACAACGTTTTGAAAGCGATTCGAAGCTCAGGCGGCTTCGCTGCGAGGGGTCACCGGGTGCACGACCCGGAAGCCAAGGATGATCCGGTTCGCGATGTTGATGACGCCGATCATCAGGGTCAGCTTCACGATCTCCTCCTCGGTGAAGTGCGGCTTGAGCGCGGCGTAGTCCTCGTCGGGCGCGTGCGTCTCCGAGACGAGCGTCAGGGCCTCGGTCCAGCCCAGGGCCGCGCGCTCGCGCTCGGTGTACAGCGGCGACTCACGCCAGCCGTCCAGCAGGTAGATGCGCTCCTCGGTCATCCCCTGCGCGCGGGCGTCGCGGGTGTGCAGGTGGATGCAGAAGGCGCAGCCGTTGATCTGGGAGGCGCGGATCTTGACGAGCTCGCACAGGCTCGTCTCCAGCCCCAGGGCCTCCACCTTCTTGCTGAAATCCATCATGAGGCCGAGGGCATCCGGCGCGACCGCGAAGGCATTCATCCGGCTCTTCATGTGCAGTTCCTCGTTCTGGGAGGGTGAAGTCCCCTTCCATCCCCAGGACGACGCAGCCGGTGCCGCGTGTGACATGGCCATTTAAAATGCCTAGAAAGGCCCCAGGAGGCGCCCCTGGATGAAGACCGTGACCGATGTGGAGACGCTCGAACGCCTGTACGGGGTCCCCGGCAAGTCGTCCGTGCTCAAGGAGGTGGACCACCTCCATCCGGCGTACCGGCCCTTCATTGAACGCTCGCCGTTCATGGTGCTCGCCACGTCCGGGCCCGAGGGGCTGGATGTGTCGCCTCGCGGGGACCCCGCGGGGTTCGTGGTCATCGAGGACGCGCACACGCTGCTGCTGCCCGACCGCCGGGGCAACAACCGCATGGACTCGCTGAGGAACATCCTGGCGGACCCTCGCGTCGCGCTGCTGTTCTTCGTCCCGGGTGTGAACGAGACCCTGCGCGTCAACGGCCGGGCGAGCATCGTCATCGAGCCGTCCATGCTGGAGCGCTTCCCCCATGACGGAAAGCTGCCGCGCTCCGTGCTGCGCATCACCGTGGAGACGGTCTTCTTCCAGTGCAGCCGCGCGTTGATCCGCTCCGGGCTCTGGGACCCGGCCCGGCAAGTCCCCCGCGCTGAATTCCCGAGCCCCGGCTCCATCCTCGAAGCGCTGAGCCCGAGCGACTTCGACGGCGGCGAGTACGACCGAGAGCTGCCAGCCCGGGTGAAGACGACGCTGTACTGATCCTCAAGCGCCCGCGTCGAACACGGTGGCTTTGCGCACGCGTACGCGGAGCGTCTGCCCTGCGCGCACGCCTTCCAGGGCGGGCCCGATGACGCGAAGGAACGCGTCGCCCACAGGGAAGCGGTATTCGGCCGCATGCCCCAGGAACAGCCGAGCGGACAGCACCAGCGGCGTCCCGGTCTCCCCCAGCTCCAGGTCCTCCGGACGCACGACCAACGTCCCCGGCCCGGGCTTCGCGTCCATGGGCAGGTCGAACGAGGCCTCCATCCCCGCGCAGTAGAAGGCGCCCGCGCGCACCTCGCCCCGCAGCACGTTCGCGCCTCCGACGAAGCCCGCGACGAACGGCGTCGCCGGTTCCCGGTACAGCCGCTCCGGCGTGTCCACCTGTTCGATGACGCCCCGGTTCATCACGGCGATGCGGTCGGACAGGGCCAGCGCCTCGCCCTGATCATGCGTGACGAACACGAGCGTCGTGCCCAGCCGGGCCCGCAGCGCGGCGATCTCCGCGCGCAGCTCCTCGCGCAGGGCCGCGTCCAGGTTCGACAGGGGTTCATCCAACAGCAGCACGCGAGGCCCCGCCACCAGCGCCCGCGCGAGCGCCACGCGCTGCAACTGTCCGCCGGACAGTTCGTGCGGCATCCGCGCCGCATAGGCCTCCAGCCGCACCCAGCGCAGGGCTTCGCGCACGCGGGAAGCCATCTCGTGGCGAGGCACCTTCCGGAGCGCCAGGGGATAGGCGACGTTCGCCTCGACGCTGCGATGCGGCCAGATGGCGTAGCTCTGGAACACCATGCCCAGGCCGCGCTTCTCGGGAGGAACGCGCACGCCGGGACCCGCGACGACTTCGTCTCCCAGCTTGATGGAGCCTGCGTCCGGATGCTCCAGCCCCGCGAGCATCCGCAGCGTCGTCGTCTTCCCGCAGCCGGAAGGGCCCAGCAGCGACACCAGCTCGCCCTGCCCCACGTGGAGGCTCAGGCCGCGCACCACGGGCGTCCCGCCATACGCCTTGACCAGATCCTCCAGGACGATGGCCGCCATCACCGCACCTCCGGCACTCGACGCCGAGCCCAGGCGAGCACGGCCTGTCCCGCGACCACCAGCGCCACGAACGCGCACGCCAGCACGGCCGCGGCGGCCGGGTCCGCGTAGCTCTGCAATTCGAACAGCAAGGTCCCCAGCACCTCGGAGCCCGCGGGCACCAGCAGCACGGACAGGGTGATCTCCGTGGCGCAAGCGAGGAACGCGAGCACGAACGCCACCGTGAGCGCGGGCCGAAGCAACGGCAGTGTCGCGTCCACGAACGCTCGCACGGGTCCGGCCCCCCCGACGCGAGCAGCCTCCGCGAGCGACGGATCCACCTGGGCCAGGGCCTCGGAGCTGTTGCGTTCGCCCAGGGCCAGGTACTTCCCAGCGTAGCCCACGAGCATCAGCCAGGGCGTATGCGCCAGGGCCAGCACGAAAGCGAAGCGGTCCAGCACCACCAGCCGCCAGTCCCGTGAGAAGGCCACCAGCAGCGCGAGCGCCAGCACGGTGCCCGGCACCGCGAAGGGCCACACCGCCATGGCCTCCACGCCCGCGCCGCCGCGACGGAAGGCCCGCCGCAGGAGCGCCGCCGAAAGGCCCAGGCCCACCACGAGCAGCCCCGCCCCGGCCGCGAGCAACACGCTGCGCCCCGTGGCCCGCAGGGTGCGCGCGTCCCACAGCACGCCGGACCAGTGCGACAGCGTCAGCGTGTCCCAGGTCAGCGCCGCGCCGAAGCTGCGTTGCAGCGAAGTCAGCAGGATGGCCGCCAGGGGCAGCACCACCAGGACACCACCGATCAGGCCCACCCCGGCGAGCGCCGCCGTCCGCCACGTCCCCAGCGCGAGCACCCGAGGAGACACACCCTTCCCCGCGCTCAATCGCACCCGTCCGCTCCGGCCCAGCAACCACGTCAGCCCCAGCGCCAGCGGCGTGAGCAGCAGGAGGAACGAAGCAAGCACCGACGCACGCGGCAATCCCTCCTCGCTGCCCAGCAGCACCAGCTCATAGATGCGCGTGGTGAGCACCCGGGTGGGCGGCGACGCCGAAACGCCCAGCAGGTACGGCACGCCGAAGGATGACGCGGCCATGAGGAACACCATCACCGCGCCCGACAACAGCGCGGGCAGCACCAGGGGCACGGTGGTGCTCATCACGGCGCGAAGCGGCGAAGCGCCACAGATGCGAGCCGCTTCCTCCAGAGCCGGGTCCACGCGCCGAAGCGCAGCGGCCCCGGCGAGCAGCACCAGCGGCAGGCCCGAAAGCCCCTCCACGAACGCGATGCCCGCCGCGCCATAGAGGTCGAACACGTCCGCGCCCAGCATGCGGTTCAGGTAGCCAGCGCGAGGGCTCGCGAGCGACAGCCACCCCATGCCCCAGATGAACGCGGGGATGGCGGACGGCAGCGTGAACAGCACGGTGAACGCGCCACGCAGGGGCAGGTCCGTGCGGAACAGGAGGAACGCCAGCGGAGCCCCCAGGCACATCGCCCAAGCCGTCGCACCCAGAGAGATGCCCAGCGTGTTCACCAGCGCCCCGGACTCCGCCGAGAGCACCGAACCCAATCCCCCCGTCACCGCCCCCACGCCCCGCACCAGGAGCGCCACGACCGGAACCACCGCGAAGAGCAACAGCGGCACGAGCCACAAGGCCAAAGCAATCCACCGGCCCCTCATCTCGCGCCCCCATCGAGGGTCGAGCGAATGAGCGCACAGTGCGCCAGTCCCACGGAAGGGAGAATCCCGCCGAGGCGCCCCGGCGGCGGAGCCCCCCAAAAACCTGTCCGACAGTCGGACAAGCCGGCACCACCGCACGAACCTGTCCGACTGTCCGACAGGTTTGGACGACCACCGGGGGCGCAGCGTACTGACGCCCTCCGGCTGTCGTTTCCCATCCACCTGGCCGCGTCCTTCGCCAGGGCGGAGGCGCTCCTGCTCCACCCGAACAGCGAAAACCTGTCCGACAGTCGGACAGGTTTTGCGCGTGCCGGCCCGGAGGGGGCCTCCTTGAAGGTCCGGGAGCTCAGGGCCCGTATCAGCGGTGGCTGCCACGCTGCGTCCCCACAGCGGGTCTCGCGTTCCTGGCTCATCGCGCGAAGGCCTTGCTGAAGGCTTCCTTGATGTCGCCGCCGTGCAGCAACCCCTGCTCCAGCAGCTCCGGCGTCCAGGTCTGCGCGCGGCTCAACAGGCCGTCCACGCCAGACTCTCCACGTGGGCCGCTCAGCCGCGGGTCCACCGCATGCATGTCGCCCTTCTCCACGATGATGCGCTGGCCCTCGGGCGACAGCAGGACATCCACCAGCGCCTTCGCCGCCACCGGGTTGCGTGTCGATGCGAACAGCCCCACCGGGCCCGGGATGACCACCGCGCCGTCCGTCGGCCAGATGACCTCGATGGGACTGCCCTTCGCCTGCGCCGCCAGTGCGTTCTCCAGCAGCAACACGCCCGCGTCCACCTCGCCGCTCTCCACCTTCTGGAGCACCGCCGCGTTGCCTCCCGCCACCACCGCGCCCTTCTCGCGCAGCCCCGCGAAGTACGCGTCCCCGCGCCGCGCGTGCAGGAACACCGCCCACGTGAACGCCGTGCCCGACGTGAGCGGGTCCCCGATGGCCACCCTCCCCTTCCAGCTTCCATCCACCAGGGCCGCGAACGACTTCGGCGCATCTCCCGCGCCCACGCGGTGCACCAGCACCATCGTGGACAGCCGCACCGCCGCGTACCTCGCGTCCAGGTCCAGCAGCGTTCGCGGAATGCGCAGCGCGTTCACGGACGCGTAGCGCAGGAACGCGCCCTCGCGCGCCAGCCGCTCGTAGAGGAACGGATCCGACGTCATCAACACGTCCGCCCGCACCGCTCCCGCGGCCCGCTCCGCCTCCAGCCGGCTGGCCACCTTCTCACTGCCCGCCTGGTACCAGTGCACCTGCACGCCGGGCAGCCTCTCCTTGAGCAGGGGCTCCATCGCGTCCAGCACGTGCCGGTACATCGACGTGTAGACCCACACCTCGCCGGACGGGGTCGAGGCCTGCGCCACGGCGGCGCCGCCCGATGGCGCGGCGGATTCGATGCGGCACGCGGACAGGAGGATCAGCGCGAGGAGGGGGATGCGCATGCGGGTGTCGATTATGCGGCACCCGCCCTCCCTGCACACGCGCTCCACATCGGTGGCTCCTGCACATTCGGCCCTCGCGCCCGTTGTCCCGGGCGCCGCCCGGTCCCAACGTCGGCCTCCCAGACGCCACCTGCCCTCTGGAAGGACGCCCGCGAATGACCCGGAAGGAATTCCTCGCCGCGACGCTGTCGCTGATGGTTGCCCCTCCCGTGCTCGGGGCTTCGCCCAAGAAGGCGAAGAACGCGCCCGCCGTGCCTCGCCGCAAGCTGGGGCGCACCGGCCAGGAGGTGTCCTGCATCGGGCTCGGGGGCTTCCACATCGGGAAGCAGAAGGAGGAAGCGGAGAGCATCGCGCTCATCCGCGGCGCGCTGGACCAGGGCATCAACTTCCTGGACAACTGCTGGGACTACAACGACGGCAAGAGCGAGGAGCGCATGGGCAAGGCGCTGCGCGACGGCTACCGCGCCAAGGCCTTCCTCATGACGAAGATCGACGGCCGCGACAAGAAGACCGCCGCGAAGCAGATCGACGAATCCCTCCAGCGCCTCCAGACGGACCACCTGGACCTGCTCCAGCTCCACGAAGTCATCCGCGACAGCGACCCCGACCGCGCCTTCGCCGAAGGCGGCGCCATCGAGGCGATGAAGGACGCCCAGAAGGCCGGCAAGGCGCGCTTCCTGGGCTTCACCGGCCACAAGTCCCCGGACATCCACCTGAAGATGCTGGAGACGGCGAAGAAGCACGGCTTCCGCTTCGACACCGTGCAGATGCCCCTCAACGTGATGGACGCCCACTTCAACAGCTTCGAGAAGCGCGTGCTGCCCGTGCTCGTGAAGGAGGGCATCGGCGTGCTCGCCATGAAGTCCATGGGCGACCCGTTCATCCTCGACAGCAAGACCGTCACCGCGCCCGAGTGCCTCCGCTACAACCTGTCCCTGCCCGTCAGCGTCGTCATCACCGGCATCGACTCGCAGGAGCGGCTCCAGCAGGCGCTGACCGCCGCGCGCACCTTCAAGCCCTTGAGCGAGAAGGACGTCCAGGCCCTGCTCGCCAGGACCAAGGACGCTGCCCAGGACGGCGCCTACGAGAAATACAAGACGAGCCACCACTTCGACGGGACCGTCCAGAATCCCCAATGGCTCGGCTGAGGCCCTCCTGACTTCCTGGCAATACACGTTAAAACCGGTAAATATGAATGCTCCCCCAACCCCGGAGCACTCATGCACCGCCCCTTTCGAGCAGGCCTCGTCGCCGCAGGACTCCTGACCACCCTCTCCGGCTGTTCTCCCGAGCCGGAAGCCGCCGCCCCGGTGGAGGCGGAGGGCTACGGCCAGACGCAGCAGGGCGAGCGCTCGTATGACCCGGGCTCGGGATGGTCGCTGTCCTGGCAAGACGACTTCACGGGCTCGGCGCTGAACACGGGCGCATGGAACGTGCTGACGAGTAACTGGGATCCGGTGACCAACAACTGCAACTTCGGCACGGGTGAGCTGGAGTTCCCGCGCGCGCAGAACGTGGCGGTGGCCAACGGCAAGCTGATCATCTCGGCGGAGCGCACGGCGGACAACCCCACGGACTCGCGCTGCGCGGGGCAGTACCGGTCGTTCTACTCCGGCCGCATCCACACCAAGGGCAAGGTGGAGGGGCGCTACGGGAAGATCGTCGCGAGCATCAAGGTCCCGCCGGGCTACGGCATGTGGCCGGCGTTCTGGACGCTGGGCTCGAACATCCAGAGCGCGGGCTGGCCGGCCGCGGGCGAAATCGACATCCTGGAGTGGAAGTCCACGGAGCCCACGTGGATGAAGTCCGCGCTGCACTGGCACAACGGCGGCAACGCGGACTGGGGCACGGGCGCGAGCCGTGGCGTGGACCTGTCGCAGGACTTCCACACGTATGAAGTGGAGTGGACGGCGAACACCATCGTGTTCCGCCTGGACAAGGACTTCGTGTCCACGGCGACGTTCAACCACAACGAGTCGGAGTTCCAGCAGAACCACTACCTCATCCTGAACCTGGCGCTGGGAGGCGTCTGGTACGGGAACCCGTCGCCGGCCTCCATCGACCTGGCCTGGGGCGCGAAGAAGACGATGGAGGTGGAGTGGGTGCGCTGGTACCAGCCGGGCGGCTCGCAGTCGCTGGGGCTCACCAACGCCGGGTTCGAGCAGGGCATGACGGGCTGGACCACCTGGAGTCCGAACGGCACGGCCGCGGCGGCGTTCTCGGAGACGTACAACGGCGGGCACTCGGGCAGCTACCACCTGACGCACTGGACGTCCGCGGCGGCCTACGAGGCGTGGACGTACCAGACGAAGACGGGCCTGGCGTCCGGCAACTACAAGCTGCGCGCCTGGTTCCGAAAGGGCGGCACGTTCGACTTCGCGCGCTTCCAGGTGAAGAACTGCGGCAGCTGCGCTCCGGCCATCACCAACCTGGGCGCCTACGGCAACTACACGCTGCTGGAGACGCCCGCCATCAACGTCACCAACGGCTACCTGGAGTTCGGCCTGCACAGCAAGTCGCCGGCCCACAACGGCTCCAACTTCATCCACATGGATGACGTGGAGCTGATCAAGCTGTAGCCACGGCTGTCTTCACGCGCGCGCCGGAGCGGACACCGGCGCGCGCGGTGGCTTGGCGACTACGGCACCAGGACGAAGTCGTCCACGTACAGCGTGCCCTGATCCGACCCGGAGTCATCCATCACGTAGAAGTCATCCACCGTGCCGGACGTCGCGCCCAGGGCGCTCAGCGGGATGGAGACCTTCTGCCAGGTGCCCGCCGCGATGGGGTGCCCCAGCGCCGTCTCCAGGTTCATGCTGCCCAGCGGCGTGCCGCCGTTGTAGAGCGCCAGCCGCACCTGCTGCCCGCCCGTCGTGCCTCCGTGTACCCAGAGGTCCACGGACTGGTACTGCGACAGGTCCAGCCCCGTGTGATGGAACATCAGCGCCTCCCAGTAGTCCGGCTCGAAGCTCACCGCCGTGGAGCCGGAGTGCACCGTGACGGCCTGGTCCAGGTCGTGCGTCGCCCAGCTCCAGTCCTGGAAGCCGCTGCCCATGGCGTCGTCGTAGACAACCGTGCCCACCGACGGCGGCGCCTCCGTGAGGCCGTCCGTCAGCGCCAGCCCCTGCTCCACCGTCACGGTGCGGATGCCCGTGGTCTGCACGTAGTTGAGGATGTTGGTGAAGTTCGTCGTCTTGTACTGCGTCTCGCGCGTGGGCGTGCCGCTGGTGAACTCGTGGAAGAGGATGATGAGCCAGCTCTTCTCCGCGATGGCCTGGTTGATCCACCCCTTCACCTGCGCCACCGTCACCGCGCTCGACACGTCGTTGGCGCGCAGCTCGTAGACGACCGTGTCGCGGTAGTTGCGGCCCGCGTTGATGGTGCGGTGGCTGGCGTACTCCGCCTTCATCGCCGTCATCACCGTCGCGTTGTACGCGCCGTAGGGTGACGCGAAGTCCTTGCCGCACATCGCCCCCACGTTTGTCTGCAGCCACGTGCGCGAGTCCTGCAACTCCGACGTCAACTGCGCGGGCGTCAGCGACGTGAGGTCCGCGTGCGTGCGCGTGTGGCTGGCGATCTCATTGCCCTCCGCCTTGAGCGTCTGCACCTGCGCGAGGCTCATGTAGCCGCCCCAGCCCTGCGCGATGGCGTCCGTGACCAGGTAGTACGTCGCGGGGATGTTGCGCGACTTCAGCGCCGGCCGCGCCAGCGTGTACTGCGTGCTCCAACCGTCATCCAACGTGATGGAGATCATCCCTTCCGCGAACGGCGACGCGGCAAGGGCGGGGGAAGTGCAAAGCAGCGCCGCGGCGCAGAGCGCGCGGGAGGTCCAATTCATCCAGGTCATGTCCGGGTATCCCCTCTGTGAGGAGTTCCCAGGATAAGCGAAACCCAGACAGCGCTTCCCGGACGCCCGCCCATGACGCGCGTGCTAGAAGTCGGCCCGCCCATGAGTCTCTTCCGCCTCCCCTCCCTGCTGTGCGTGGTGCTCGCGCTCGCGGTGGGCTGCCAGCGTCCCGCGCCCCCTACTCCGGAAGCCCAGGCGCGGCGGATCGTCTCGCTGTCGCCCTCCGTCACGGAGACGCTGTTCGCCCTGGGCGCGGGCTCGGAGCTCGTGGGCGTGTCCGACTTCACCGTCCTGCCCCCGGGTACGCCCGCGCTGCCGAAGGTGGGCACCACGTTCGCGCCGAACTTCGAGACCATCGCGAAGCTCAAGCCCACGCTGCTCGTGGATCAGCAGGTGAAGCAGGCCCCCGCGGAGTCGCTCTCCGCGCTCGCGCCGCTGAAGGTGCTGCCCTGGACGTCGCTCCAGGAGGTGGTCGACAGCGTGAAGGAGCTGGGCCGGCTGAGCGGCCGCGAGCCCCAGGCCACCGCGCTCGCGGAGAAGCTGCACCAGACGCTGTCGCGCCCCGCGCCGAAGGATGCCCCCCGCGTGCTGCTGGTGCTGGGCGACACGGCGGGCACGCTGTCGGAGGTCTGGTACATGAAGCGCGCGTCGCTGCACGGCGCGGCGCTGGAGGCGGCGGGGGCTCGCAACGCCGTCGCGGAGGCCGTCACCGGGCCTCCCAACCTGTCGCTGGAGGGCGTCATCGCGTTGGATCCGGACGCGGTGCTGGTGCTGATCAGCGCACCGTCCCTGGACGCCGCGGGGCAGGCGCGGGTCCTGGCCCCATGGAAGCAGCTCACCGGCCTGCGCGCGGCGCGGGAGGACCGGGTGCGGCTGGTCATCGGGCCCGACGTGCAGTCCACCGGGCCCGCCATCCTCGATGTCGTCGAGCGGCTCCGCGCCGCCCTGGGCACCCTGCCCTCCACGCGATGACGGCCGGGCTGACGCTGGACGCGGTGACGGTGCGGGCGCGGGGGCGGACGCTGCTGGACAGCGTGTCCCTGCGCGTGGCCCCCGGTGAGTTCGTGGCCATCGTCGGGCCCAACGGCGCGGGCAAGTCCACGCTCCTGCGCGTGGCGCTGGGCCTGCTGCGTCCGGATGCCGGGCACGCGTTCATGGACGGGGAGGACGTGTCGGGCCTCGCCCCCCGGGAGCGCGCGGCGCGGCTCGCGTGGCTGCCCCAGCGGCTGGAGGCGGCGGAGCCCATCACCGCGCTGGAGCAGGTCGTCTCCGCGCGCTACCGCTTCCCCGAATCCCGCCGGGCCTCCGAGGCAGCCGCGCACCAGGCACTGGCGGAAGCAGGCGCGCAGTCCTTCGCCCTGCGCCCCATCACGGAGCTGTCCGGCGGCGAGCGGCAGCGTGTGGCGGTCGCGGGGCTGCTCGCGCAGGAGACCCCGCTGGTGCTGCTGGACGAGCCCGCCAACTTCCTGGACCCCGCGCAGCAATTGGAGCTGTACGCGCGCATGGGCCACCTCTGGCGCGCGGGACGCGGCATCCTCTGCGTCACCCACGACGTCAACGTGCTCTCCCACGCGCAGGCCCCGGGCACGCGCGCTCCCCGCGTCGTGGGCCTGTCCCAGGGCCGCGTGGCCTTCGAGCGAAGCCTCGACGCCGCCGATCTGGGCGACCAGCTGGGCGAGCTGTTCGGCGTGCGCATGCACGGGATGATCGTGGAAGGCCACCGCGTCTTCGTGGGCCTGCCCCGGAGCGGAGGTGCTCCGTGAAGGTGAAGGCCTGGATCCTCGTGGCGGTCTGCGCGGCCGCGTGCGCGGTGGCGCCGTTCATCGGCCCGGGGCTCTCTCCGGACTCGTCGGACTTCGTCTTCTGGCAGTTGCGCGTGCCCCGCACGCTGATGGCCATGCTGGTGGGCGGCACGCTGTCGCTGGTGGGCGCGGTGTACCAGTCCCTCTTCGCCAACCCGCTCGCCGCGCCCAGCACCGTGGGCACCACCGCGGGGGCGACCCTGGGCGCGCTGGTGGCCATCATCCTGGGCGCGCGGCTGGCGCCGGAGGGCCGGCCGCTCGTCACCGCCGCGGCCTTCGTCGGGGCGCTGGGCGTCAGCCTGGTGGTGGCCGCCATCGCCGCGGGCCGCCGCGTGCGGATGAACGACGTGGTGCTCGCGGGCATCGCCTGCTCCATGGCGGCGGGCGCCATCTCCACCGGACTGCAGTTCACCGCGGACTCCGCCGAGCTCATGGCCGCCATGCGCTGGTCCCTGGGCCACCTGCCGCAGGTGGGCTACTCCGGCGTGCTGCTGCTCACCCCGTTCGCGGCCGTCACCGTGGTGGGGCTGCTTGCCCTCACCCGCGCGCTGGAGGTCTTCATCGCGGGCGAGGAACACGCCGAGTCCCAGGGCGTCCCCGTCCGCCGCGTCCGCACGGTGGCCATTGGACTGGGGGCGCTGGGCGTCGCCGCCTGCGTCGCGTGGTGCGGCCCCATCGCCTTCGTGGAGCTCATCGTCCCGCACCTGGTGCGCCGGACGCTCGGTGTGAGTCGCCGGGTGCTGCTGCCCGGGTCCGTGGTGGTGGGGGCCGCGTTCCTCGCGTTGTGCGATGCGTCGGCGCGGATGATCCTCCCCGGGCGTGAATTGCCCGTGGGAGTGGTGACGGCCGCCCTGGGCGCGCCCCTGCTCGTCTCCCTGCTCGCGCGCGCACGCTCCTGAAGCGCCCTGCCGGCCCCGGCCTTCAGGACGGGGGATCACGAGGCGAGTTCAGGTATATTCCGCGCCGCGTGGGGCCCCCGGCTGGGACGTGCCCCCTGGAACTTCACGAAAGGCTTTGGGCATGAAGCGACTGGGTAGCGTGGGTTTGATGCTGGGTGTGCTGACCCTGGGCGGTTCCTTCGGCTGCGCGGATGAGAAGGAAGAGAAGGCCAAGGAGCACCGGGTCAAGGGCACCAACTTCCTCGCCGACAAGAACTACGCGGAGGCGGTGAAGGAGTACGAGGAGTCGCTGAAGATCGACCCGACCCAGGAGAAGGTCTGGGAGAAGAAGGCCTTCGCGCACATGCAGGCGGGCCAGACGGACCAGGCCGCGCAGGCCGCGCTGAAGCTGGTGGACTTCGCGAAGACGCCCCAGGACAAGGCCGAGGCCTACCGCAACGTCGCGGCGATGTACGCGAAGAACGGCCCGCTGGAGAAGGCGGAGCAGTACTTCCAGGAGTGCCTGAAGATCAACCCGAAGGACACCGACGCGCTCAGCTGGATCGCGGAGGTGCACTCGCAGCGCGGTGGCGCCCGCTCCATGTCCGCGCCCGCGAACCCCGCGGAGCTGGACCTGGCGCTGAAGACCTATGATCAGGTCATCGCCATCAACCCGGACTCGGCCAACACGTACCTGAACAAGCGCATCGTGATGTTCAAGTACATCGAGCACGAGAAGGCGCTGCAGCAGGCCGCGGAGCAGGAGGCCATCGAGGCCGCCACGCCGCCCAAGCCGGAGAAGGGCAAGAAGGCCGTCGTGGATCCGGCCGCCGCGGAGCGCGTCGCCGCCGCCAAGGCCAGCGCCGCCGCTCACGCCAAGCGGATTGAAGAGCTGACGGCCCAGGCCAACGAGGCGACCAAGCAGTTCGGCGAGGCGACCAAGCGCGCCAAGGCCGCGCAGGCCTCCGGCGCCACCAAGTAGTCCGGGCGGAGGGGACGGGGCCTAACGCCGGCCTCGTCCTCCCCCGAAGAGGGCCAGCAGCACGCCGCCCACCAGCGCGGCGCCACCGCCCGCGACGTAGAGCGTGGTCTGCTCGGTGTTACGGCCGGTGATGAGCTCCGTGGCGCGCTCCGTGAGCGAGTCCCGCGCCTTGAGCCCGGTGAACAGCAGCACTGCGCCCGCCACCGCGAGCATCAACCCCACGATTCGCACAGCACCCACACGGCCTCCTTGAGTGAAACGGCGGCGCGCGGCCGGAAGGTCCGGCCCCGCGTTCAGCGCTTGCGCTTGCCCGGGGCGCTCCGCCCCGCCTTGTTGCCCGCGCCCTTCGAGCCGCCGGCCTTCTTCGGCGCGGACTTCTTCGAGGGCTTCGCCTTCGCGCCAGGGGCCGCCTTGCGGACCTTCTTGGACGCGCCCGCGCGGCCCGGAGCCGCCCCCGTGGAGAGTTGGCCCCGCTGCGCGGCCAGCGCGCGGATCCGGTCGAAGCCCGGGTGCGGTGAAGCGGCCGGGGCGTTGTCATCGGAGTCGAACGAGGGCGGCGTGAAGGCCTCGCGAGAGGGCTTCGCGTGGGAAGCCGCCTCATCGCCCGAACGCTCCGCGTCCCAATCCTCACGGGAGCGCCTCGCCCCGCCCACGGCCTCGTCGCCGAGGCGGTCCGCGCCCTGGGCCTCACGGGAGCGCTTCGTCCCGCGCACGGCCTCGTCGCCCGAACGCTCCGCGCCCTGGGCCTCACGGGAGCCCTTCGCTTCCTGCCCGGCCTCGTCACCGAAGCGGTCCGCGCCGGCAAGGTCGTCGCGGTGCGCCGTGATGGACTCGATGCCCTCATCGGTCGCGGGGAGCGAGGGACGGATGACCTTGCGCTTGCCCTTGGCTGGGGCCGCGGGCTCCGCCTTGGGCGCGGGGGCCTCTTCCGTGCGGGAACGCAGGAAGCGGGCCTTGTCACGCGAGGGCGCGGCCTCTTCGCGGCGCCCTTCCCGGCTGAACCGTCCTCGCGGACGATGCGCGGCCGGCGCTTCTCCCAGGACCTCATCGCCGTATCCGGAGACCGTCGCGGCCTCCACCGTGGCGGCCTCCTCGGGCGTGGGCGGCTCCCACGCCTTCTTCACGCCGAACGGAGTCTCCTCCGCCTCCCCAAGCGACCGCCACTGCGCCGCGTCCGCGGCCTCATCCGCCCCGGCGGGCTTGCGCGACGGCGTGCGGCCCGTCTTCGCGGCCTCGCGCTCACCGCGTCCGGGCCTGCCACCCTTGTGACGGCCCGGCGCCTCGTTCACGTACTCGCGAGGGCGCGCCTGCGGACGTGCGCCGCCGGTCCGCTGGAGCGGTGCCTCGTCCTGGAACTGGAGCGCCTCGAAGTCGATCTTCCTCGCCGTGGTGTTCGCGGACAGCAGCCGCACGCGCAGCTTCTGCCCCACGCGCACGCGCCGGCCATTCGGATACACGAGCGAGTGCGTGCGCTTGTCCAGCTTGGAGCCCGGCCCCAGCGACTCGCCCTTCACCAGGCCCTCGACGTGGACCTCGTCCAGTTCCACGAAGAAGCCGAACTCGGCGATGCCCGCCACCGTCGCGTCGAACTCCTCGCCCACGCGGTCCTTCATCATCAGGGCCGCGTAGAACGCCACCACCTCGCGCTCCACCGTCATGGCCGCGCGCTCGCGCTCCGAGCACTGCTGCGCCATGCCCTCCAGCCGCTCCTCCTCACGGTCCAGCTGCGCATCCGAGGGCTTCTTGCCCTTGCGCGCCCACACCGCCTTCAGGATGCGGTGCACCAGCAGGTCGGGATACCGCCGGATGGGCGACGTGAAGTGCAGGTAGTTCTCCGCCGCCAGGCCGTAGTGGCCCACGCGCGTCGCCGTGTACACGGCCTGCATCATGGAGCGCAGCAGCAGCTGGTTCAGCGCCCGCTGCTCCGGGTGTCCCTCCAGCTGCGTGATGAACGCGTCCAGCTCCTTGGACGAGACGCCGTTCTCCACGTCGAGTTGGAAGCCGTACGCCTCCGCCAGCACCGCGAACGCCGCCAGCTTCTGCGGGTCCGGCTCGCCGTGGAACCGGTACACCGTGGGCAGGCCCTCGTCCTGGAAGTACGTGGCCACCGCCTCGTTGGCGGCCAGCATGCACTCCTCGATGAGCCGGTGGCTGTCCTTGCGCTCGCGCTTCTCCATGCGCAGCGGCACGCCGTCCTCGCCCAGCACCACCTTGTGCTCCGGCACGTCGAAGTCGATGGCGCCTCGCGCCTTGCGCATGCCCATCAGCGCGCGCGCCAGCGCCATCAACTGCTCGAACTGGGGCTTGAGGAAATTGCGGTGCGGCACGTCCTTGCCGTCCAGGACGTCCTGCACCTCGTTGTACGTGCAGCGCGCCACGCTGCGCATCACCGCCGGGTACAGCTCGTGCGAGCGCCGCTGGCCGTGACGGTCGAACGTCATGTCCGCCACCATGCACAGCCGGTCTTCGTCCGGACGCAGCGAGCAGATGCCGTTGGACAGCCGCTCCGGCAGCATGGGCAGCACGCGGTCCGGCAGGTACACCGACGTCGCGCGGTTGAGCGCCTCCGCGTCCAGCGCGGTGCGCTCCTTCACGTAGTGCGACACGTCCGCGATGGCCACCACCAGCCGCCAACCTCCGGCCCGCGGCTCCGCGTAGACGGCGTCGTCGAAGTCGCGCGCGTCCTCGCCGTCGATGGTGATGAGCGGCATCTCGCGCAGGTCGCGGCGGTTTCCCTCCGTGGCCTCCGCTTCCGTCACCTTCACCGCGAACGCGTCCGCCTCGTCCATCACCTCCGGCGGGAACTCGTCGTTGAAGCCATGCGCGAAGGCGGACCCCAGCACCTCCGCGCTCGGGTCACCCGGCCGGCCCAGCGAACCGGCCACTTCACCGAACAGCCCCTGCCCGGGCTCCAGCAGGTCCGCGCCCACGCCCAGCCGGACCTTCACCAGGTCGCCGTCGCGCGCCATCTGCGTCGGCGGCACGCGGATGGGGCCCGGCAGGCTCGTGTCCGTGGTCATCACCAGCGAGTGCCGGCCCTGCGCCACGTACGTGCCCACCGCCAGCTCACGCCGCCGGCTGATGACCCGCACCAGCCGGCCCTCGAAGCGGCCCGGCCGCCCCGCCACCTCCACGAGGACGCGGTCGTTGTCGAGCGCCCGCTGCGCCTCGCCGGGCGGCAGGAAGATGTTCTCGCCCTCGCCCGAGACCGGGTGCACGAAGCCGAAGCCGTCCCGGTGCATGTGGAGGATGCCCTCCACCGCGGGCTGTCCGGACTCCTCGAAGCGGTCGTCCCGGGAGCCGCGCTGGAGCGAGCGCCGGAAGTCACCGCCGCCACGGAAGCCCGGACGCTCGTCGCGGAAGCCGCCCCGGCGCTCCTCCCGCCCGCTGCCCGGCGCGGGGCCCCGCTTCTTGAAGGGCGGAGCGGACGCGTCCCGGCGGGATTCGAAGCCGGCTTCGGGCGCCCGGGGCGTGCGCGGGCCTTCCAGGCGGAAGCGCTTGCCGTCCTTGACGATGACGCCCGCGCGCACCAGTTCGCGCAGGGCGCGCTTGAGGTCGGTCTGCTGTCCGGGGTTCAGCCCCGCGACGCGAAGGAGCTCCTTCACGCCCAGGGGGTGATCGGCGTCGGCGAGCAGCTGTCGGATGTGGTCTTGGGAGAGGCTCACGGTGGGGATGCGGCAAGGCCGCTGAGGGAACGGGTAAGCCCGAAGGGTGCGGGCGGGAACCCCCCGGCCCCCATTCGCCCTCCCTGGGAGACCTTGCGGTCCAGGGAGGGCCCGTGCGCCCAGGCCGTCAGGGCTTGACGGTGACGTTGATCTTGAAGGAGCGCTCCACCACACCCGGCGTGAACGCCTTGGCGAGGAAGAACTCCACTTCGAAGTTGCCGGGGTTGCGAGGCGTGAAGAAGAACTCGCGGGTGGCGGGGCCGCCGGCGGCGCCCGGCTCGAAGTTGGCCTCGCGCAGACCCACGCGCTTGGCCAGCGTCGGCTCGATGGCCCAGGTGGCGCCGGGCTGCTCCTGCAGGCGCACCGTGAGGCCGTGGTTGAGCTTCACGTCCACGGACGTGGGCACCTCGCCCTCGATGTGCACCAGCTCCATCTCGTCGCGGGACACCGAGCGCGCCTCGGACGGACGCGGCTCCACCGTCTCCGCGGTGATACGGCCACCCCAGCCGGACGTCTTGTCCACCACGCCCGTCACCTGGAGCGTCTGCCCCACGTGCTTGCGCAGGCTCTTCACCGCCGCCTTGCCTTCAATGGCGAAGGACACCTGCTGGCGCGTGCCGCCGTTGGACACGACGAGCACGAAGTCCTCGCCCATCATCTCCAGGTTGCCCCGGATGCTGGCGAAGCCCTTGATGCCGGCGCCCATGCCCGCGGCGACGGCCATGGAGACCTCGCCGGGCGACAGGTAGCGCAGCTTCGGCTCCGAATCCGAGGGAGCCGGCGCGACCTCTTCCACTTCCGGCTTCTTGGCGGAGTACTTGCGCACCTCCACCACGCCGCTGTGGTTGGTCGTCTTCTTGATGAGGCCGCTCACGGAGACCTTGTGGTCCACGTACGCGGGCAGCACTTCCTGATCCGGTCCCTGCAGCAGGAACGTGAGCTCGCGCTTGTCGCGGCCCACGACGACCAGGTGGGGCATCTCGCCGCTGAGGATGAGGCGGCCCTTGAGGCTGCCCTCGCCCATCACGCCGCGGCCCTCGCCGGCGGTGAGCAACTGCTCCATCTCACGCTTCGTGAGCGGCTCGCCCACGGGCGGAAGCTTCGTCGCGCGAGGACGCGGCTTCTCCACGGGAGGACCGGCGGGGACGACCGACGGGGTCTTGCCCCCTGCCTTCCCGGCCGCCTTCTTCCCGGCGGCCGCGGGCGCGGTCTTCGCGGGGGGCGCGGCCTTGCCAGCCTTCGCGGGAGGCGTCGTGGGAGCAGGAGGAGCGGCCTTGGCCGCCGCCTTCTTGGCGGCCGCGGGGGCCTTCTCCACCTTCTCCGCCACCGCCTTCTTCGCCGCCGCGACCTTTCCCTTCGCCCCTTCAGCCACCGCCTTGACGACCTTCGTCGCGGCCGTCGCCACCTTCTTCGAGGCGTTCCTGATCAGATCCAGGCGGGCCGCGTTGTCCTTCTTCGCGGCAGGCTTCGCACCGGCTTTTGCAGCGGGAGTCGGCTTCTTCGCCCCGGACTTGGGCTTGGCCATCGACGCTGTCTCCTTGGAAATTTCCCGTGTGCTATCAACGGGTTGGCGGGACGCCCCTGCTGTTGGACGCGAGCCTCGCGATCACGATTGCTTGTAACGATGATCAGCTGGGCTGTCAAACTAACACTTGATTTTCTCACGGACTTTGGGTGGGAAACGTGCATGAGTGACGCCCCCGCATTGCTGCCGGTGGACGAGGCCCGCGCGCGGATCCTCGGGCTGTGCACGCCGCTGGCCACCGAGTGGGTGCCCGGGGACGATGCCCTGGGCCGCGCGCTGGCCGAGGACGTCCCCGCCCGCCGCACCCTGCCCCCCTGGGACAACTCCGCCATGGACGGCTACGCGGTCCAGGCCCGGGACCTGGCGGGCCCCCTGCCCGTGCGCCTCGCGGTGGGCGAGACGGTGTTCGCCGGCAGGCGCGCCACCCGCGAGGTCGTCCCCGGCACCTGCGCGCGGATCATGACCGGAGCCCCCCTGCCCCCGGGCGCGGACGCGGTGGTGATGCGCGAGCGCACCCGCCCCGTCCCCGGCGAACCGGACGCCGTGGAGATCCTGGAGGCCGTGAAGCCGGGGAACTTCATCCGCCCCCGGGGCGAGGACGCGAAGGAGGGCGACCTCCTGCTGCGGCGCGGCACGCCCCTGGGCATCCCGGAGCTGGGGCTCCTGTGGGCGCAGGGCCAGGGCACGGTGCCGGTGCCCCGCCGGCCGCGCGTGGCGGTGCTGTCCACCGGGGACGAGCTGTGCCGCGTGGACGAGCCCCCCGGCGACGGCATCGTGGACATCAACGCCCCCGCCCTGGCCCTGGCGGTGCGGCGCGCGGGCGGCGTGCCCACGCTCCTGGGCATCGCCCGGGACACGCGCGAGGCCGTCCAGGAGGCCCTGGCGCGCACGGAGGGCTTCGACGTGGTGCTCACCAGCGCGGGCGTCTCCGTGGGCGACCACGACTTCGTGAAGGACGCCCTGGAGGCCCTGGGCGTGGAGCAGCGCTTCTGGCGCGTGGCCATCAAGCCCGGCAAGCCGCTGGTGGTGGGCCAGCGGGGCTCCACCCTCTTCATGGGCCTACCCGGCAACCCCACGTCGTCCCTGGTGACCTTCGAGCTCTTCGTGCGCCCCGCCCTGCGCCGGCTGCTGGGGCACCCGGACGTGGAGCCGCCCCGCGTCGCCGGGCGCCTGGAGGGACCGCTCTCCAAGGCCCCGGGGCTTGCCCACTTCGTGCGAGTCACGGCCACCTGGCGGGCGGGCGAGCTGTGGGCGAAACCCCTGGGGACTCAGACATCAGGGGCCCTGCGTTCAGCTGCGGCAGCCACACATTTGCTTCACTTCCCCCGAGAAACCAGCAGTTTGACTGATGGCTCCCATGTGGAGCTGCTCCCCCTCTCGTGGGTCGCTTGAGCAACGCAGTCCACGTCCGCCGCATCCAAACAGGCGGGTTTCACCACACCCATCGGGGTGTCACCTTGACTTGCATCCAGGGGGGCGAGAAGTAACGGCCCCTCACTGGGAGACGACCTACCATGTCCGACACGCGCTCACCCCAGGTCCTGCCGACCCGTAAGCCGACCCAGCACCTGGAGCGGTATTCGGAGGCGGACGTGCCCACGGCCCGCGGGGTGCTGAAGACCATCGTCTTCCGCGACAAGCGGAACGGGAAGGAGCACGTGGCGCTCGTGGTGGGCGAGCCCAAGGGGCTGGAGGGGGTGCCGGTGCGCATCCACTCCGAGTGCCTCACGAGCGAGGTCTTCGGCAGCCTCAAGTGCGACTGCCGCGAGCAGCTGGACCGGGCGCTCGACTTCGTGTCCCAGAACGGGCTGGGCGTGGTGCTCTACCTGCGCCAGGAGGGCCGCGGCATCGGCCTGGGCAACAAGATCAAGGCCTACGCCCTGCAGTCCAAGGGGCTGGACACCTACGAGGCCAACCGCCAGCTGGGCTTCGCGGATGACCTGCGCTCCTACGACATCGCCGCGGAGATGCTGCGGTCGTTGGATGTGCGCTCGGTGGACCTGATCACCAACAACCCGCTGAAGATCGCCGGGCTGGTGGAGGAAGGCGTGGCGGTCCGGCGCCGAATCCCTTCCCGGACCGAGCACAATCCGCATAACGTCGACTATTTGAAGACGAAGCGCGAGCGTACGGGGCACCTGATTGAGCTCTTCGCGGAGGACGACGACACCGAAGCCAAGGCCGGCTGAGCGCCCGGCCCGGCGGAGCACCGCGCGCTTCGAGGTGCGCTTCTGGGGGGTGCGCGGGTCCATCCCCTCGCCAGGCCCGGCGACGAAGCGCTACGGCGGCAACACGCCGTGCGTGGAGGTCCGCTGCGGCGACGAGTTGCTCATCTTCGACCTGGGCTCCGGAGCGCGAGGCCTGGGGGATGCGCTGGTGGCGACGCGCAAGCCCGTCAAGGCGTCCATCTTCATCTCGCACTACCACTACGACCACCTGCAGGGGCTGCCGTTCTTCTCGCCGATGTTCTCTCCGGCGAACGACGTGACGCTGTACGGGTCGCCTCGGGACGGCAAATCGCTCAAGCAGATATTGGCCGGGCAGATGGTGCACCCCTACTTCCCGGTGACGGCGGAGGAGGTGTTCCGCACGCGCCTGGCGTACCGGGACGTGGTGGTGGGCGAGGACATCCCGGTGGGCAAGGCCACCGTTCGCACGCTGGAGCTGAACCACCCCGGCGGCAACGTGGGCTACCGGGTGGACTTCGGCGGGCGCTCGCTGGTGTACGCGACGGACGTGGAGCACGGCACCGACCTGGACGCGAAGCTGTTCGACTTCGCGCGGGGCGCGGACGCGCTCATCTACGACTCCATGTACACGGAGGACGAGTACCGTGGCCGCAACGGGCCGGCCCGCACGGGCTGGGGCCACTCGACGTGGGAAGCGGCGGTGCGCGCGGCGGACGCCAGTGAAGTGAAGCAACTGGTGCTCTTCCACCACGACCCGGGCCGCGACGACGCGGGCATGGACAAGCTGCTGCGCGAGGTGCGCAAGCACCGCAAGGCCACCATCGCCGCCAAGGAGGCGATGGTCATCCAGCTGTAGTGGCTGTCACGGCCCGGGCGTCTTGAGCGCCCGGGTCACCGTCTCGCGCAGGCCCCGGAAGGGCAGCCGCGCGAGCGCCGTGGGCACGTCCACCCACTCGAAGGCGTCGTGCTCCGGGCCCAGGCGCACCTGGGTGTCCGGCGCGGCGTGCACCGCGAAGGCGTGCTCCTCCACCAGCTTCGGCGGCAGCGCGTCCCCCAGCGCGAAGGCGTGGCGGTAGGCCAGGTCCACCACGGGAAGCGTGAGGCCCGTCTCCTCGGCCACCTCGCGGCGGGCGGCGTCCACGGGGGATTCGCCCGGCTCCAGGCGCCCCGTCACCGTCTGCCAGAAGCCACCGCGCTCCGGCGTCCGGCGCAAGAGCAGCACGCGCGCTTCGGGCCCCCGGCCGTGCATCACGGCGACGCTCACCGTGCGCAGGTCCACGGTGCCGTCCACGCGCTGGGCGTCGAACACGTGCGTGAACTCGCGCGCGAGCACCTCCTCCACGTCCGGGACGGACACGGGGTGGCCCAGCTCGCGCTGCATGGACGTGACGCCGGCTTCGCGGATGCCGCACGGGACGATGAGCTGGAAGTGCTCCAGGTTCGTGTTCACGTTGAGCGCGAAGCCGTGCGTGGTGAGCCAGCGCGACAGGTGCACGCCAATGGCGCCAATCTTCCGCGCGTCCGGCGAGCCCTCCTGCCCCAGCCACACGCCCGGCCACTTGGGGATGGCGCCCGCGGTGAGGCCGAAGGCCGCGAGCGTCTGGATGAGTCCTCGCTCCACGTCGCGCACGTAGCGGCGCACGTCGCGGCGCTCCGGCGGCAGCAGGAGGATGGGGTAGCCCACCACCTGCCCGGGGCCGTGGTAGGTGACGTCGCCGCCGCGGTTGGTGTCGAACACCTCCACGCCCTCTTCCAGGAGGCGCGCGTCCGTGGCGGTGATGTTCTCGCGCTTCGCGGCGCGGCCCAGCGTGAGGACGGGCGGGTGCTCCAGCAGCAGCAGCGCGTCCCCGATGCGCTCCTGGAGGCGGGCCTCGCCGAACAGGTGCATCAGCTTCAGTCCGTCCTCGTACTCCACCCGGCCCAGGCGGAAGACGGTGAGCGTGTTCATGGTGATCCCTTTCGCCCCCCTCGTGGGTTCTGGGATGGCGCGGCGGGCGTCTGGGCCGCTTCCAGGCTCCAGCTGCCCGCGTAGACGCGAGACAGCAGCGCCTGGAGCTCATGCCCCGCGCGTGGGGAGCGGACCGCTTCGGCGGCGAACGCTCCCAGGACTTCTTCGGACAACGTCACCGCCGGCTGGCGCAGGGCCAGGGTGCGGCGGGCCACTTCGACCAGCTCCGGCACCGTGGGGCGGCGCACCGGGAGCAGCACCTGCACGCGCTCCAACAGCGACACCGGCACGGTGCCCTGCACGGCTTCGATCATGCCCGCGGTGGTGGGGACGGGCAGGCTGCCGCCCTCCCCTCGCACCCACAGGCCCAGCGATGACACGGCCCCGCGAGCGCTCATCACCACCGCGCGCGCCGGACGGCTCCCGAGGAACGCGGTCAGCGAGGCCTGGGCGCGGGGCTCCAGGCGGTCCACGTCCTCCACGAGGAGCGGCTCCGTGCCGGGCGTGGACTCCAGCGCGTCCACGGACGTGAGCACGCCCTGGCCGCGCCGCTGGAGCGACTGGAAGAAGAGGCTCTTGCCGCAGCCCTCCGGGCCCACCAGGAGCAGGCAGCGCGCGCCCGCCTGGAGCGTGCGCTCCAGCAGGGTCTTCACCTCGTCGTGGCCCACCATCTCCACGGCCCCGGCGCGCGGCTCCTCCACCACGGGCTTGCGCACGGGGGACGGAGCGACGACGTCGCCCAGCAGGCCCTGGGATTCACCCAGGCAACCCTTGCAGATGAACGCGCCGGCCGGGCCCGCCACCAGGTCGCCGACCTCGCCCCGGGGGCGGCAGCAGAACGAGCACCAGGCGTCCAGGGCCGGATCCGCGCGAGTGGGCCCCCTCTCGATGATGCGCTTCTCGCGCCGGCGGCCCCGCGCGGGCTCGGCGTGCACGGGCGAGGTGTCCTCGTCCGGTGGCCGCAGGAGCCCTCCGGGAACGACGGTGTCCCCGGCTCCCGAGGCGCGCAGCAGACCGGTCGCCGGGTCGAGCTCGTCCTCTTCCGGCGGCATGAGCAGTCCGCCCGGGACGACGACGTCGCCGTCATTCGAGGCGCGCGGCGGATCGTCGGAAGCGGGCGTCTCCCTGTCCGCGGGTGGACCGTCGGCGTCGATAGCGGCAGTCCCTTCTGGGTCCGTGGCTGGGCTCGCGGAGGCGGGGCCGTCATGCGGAGTCACGGCTTCGGCTGGAGGCGGCGCGCCGATGGCGGCGATCCTTCCCGCGAGCTTGGGCAGGCCGGGCTCGGTGGGCAGCGCCGCGCCGCCAGTCACCGTGGGCTCCTCCAGCGTGTGCACCACGGCGTCCACCTTGTCGTTGAACGCGTCGGAGACAGCGTCGCCCCAGCTCACCGCGCGGAAGGCCGCCGCGTCCTTGTTGCCCGTCATCGCCGCGGTGAAGGCGGGGCTCACGTCCGGGGCGCGGGCCTTCAACTGGCGCGCCTGCCGCAACAACTGCGAGGCGCGCGAGGTGTGCCCGGACTTCTGGTACAGCGCGGCGGCCTGCTCCAGGCACTCCGCCGCTCGCGCGCGGTCCCCCTGGAGCTCGGCGGTCTGCGCGGCGCGGATCAACTCACGGGGATTGTCGGCCATCGCGGATGCCCGCCTTCAACGTTGCAGTTCCGGAGGTCCCCCGCTTCCCGGCCGCCCCCCGGAGCAGGAGCGGTCGGGAGTGCCCCACGACGCGTGCCCTCACGCCATCGCGAGGAACAACAGGTCCGGCGCTTCCAGGTACTTGATGATCTCGTACACGAAGCTGGCCGCGACATCGCCGTCGATGACGCGGTGGTCGCAGGACAGCGACAGGTTCATCATGTCCCGGACCACGACCTGGTCGTTCTTCACCGCCGGGCGCTTCTTCAGCTTGTGAACGCCCAGGATGCCCACCTCCGGGTGGTTCAGGATGGGCGTGGCGAACAGGCCGCCGCTCTGCCCCAGCGAAGTAATCGTGAAGGTGCCGCCCGTCAGCTCCTCCATCTTCAGCTTGCGGTCGCGCGCCGCGACGCTGAGGCGGGAGATCTCCTTCGCCAGCTCGCCCAGCGTGAGCTGGTCCGCGTTGCGCACCACCGCCACCGTGAGGCCGTCCGGCGTGGCCACCGCGATGCCGATGTTGTACTCGCCGCGCACCACCAGTTCCTGCGTCGACTCGTCGAAGTTCGCGTTGAGGTGCGGGAACTTCTTCATCGCGGCGATGGTCGCCTTCACGATGAACGGCAGGTAGGTCAGCTTCGTGCCGTCACCGGCCGCCGCCAGCTGGCTGTTGAGCCGCGTGCGCAGCGCGACCAGGTCCGTGGCGTCCACCTCCTCCACGAACGCGAAGTGCGGCATCGTGAACTTCGAGCGCACCATCTTCTCGGCGATCTTCTTGCGCAGACCGCGCAGCGCGATGCGCTCGTCGCCCTTGCCGGAAGCCACCGGCGGCGCCGCCGGACGCGCGGCCTGGGGCGCGGAGGATGCGACCTCGTTCTTCTTCGGGGCGCCGTTGCCACCCTCCAGCGCCGCCACCACGTCCGCCTTCGTCACGCGGCCCTGCGGACCCGTGCCGGAGATCTCCGCCAGGTCCAGGCCGTGCTCGCGCGCCATGCGGCGCGTGACCGGCGTGGCCAGGACCTTGGTGGCCGAGGCAGAGGCCGGAGCCGCAGCCGCCTGCGCGGGGCTCGAAGCCGGAGCTCCGTGGGCCTGCGCCGCGGGAGCGCTCCCCTCCATCTCCAGCGTCACCAGCAACTGGTGCACCTTCGCCATGTCGCCTTCACGCCCGTGCGTCTTCACGACGCGGCCGGCGTGGGGGGTGGGCACCGTGACGGTGGCCTTGTCCGTCATCACCTCGCAGAGCACCTGGTCTTCCTTCACCAGGTCGCCCTCCTTGACGTGCCACTTGACGAGCTCGCCCTCCGCCACGCCTTCGCCGAGATCCGGGAGCTTGAATTCGAAAGTCGCCATGAGGGGGAGTGTCTCTCTCTGGGTTGGGGAAGGGGTGCGTCCGGTCAGCCGAGTCGCTCGACGCGCTCGCGCTCCATCAGGCCCTTCATGAAGAATTCGGCGGCGCGGTAGCTGGAGCGAACCAGCGGCCCGGAGGCCACGTAGAGGAATCCGAAGGACTCCGCCAGCGCCTTGTACGCTTCGAACTGCGCGGGCGTCACGAAGCGCTCCACGCGCAGGTGGTACTGCGACGGCTGCAGGTACTGGCCCAGCGTGAGCACGTCCACGCCCACATCGCGCAGGTCCTTGAACGTGCGCTCCAGCTCCTCGTCCGTCTCGCCCAGGCCCACCATCACGGACGTCTTGGTGTAGACCTTCTCCGGGCGGTTCTTCAGGTACTCCAGCACGCGCAGGGACTGGCGGTACGTGGCGCGGCGGTCGCGCACCGTGGGCGTCAGCCGCTCCACCGTCTCCACGTTGTGCGCCACCACGTGCGGCTTCGCCTGCGCCACCGTGGCCAGGTCCTCTTCCTTCCCCTTGAAGTCGGGGATGAGGACCTCCACGAGCGTGCGCGGGCTCTCCTTGCGCAGCTCCCGGATGGCGGACGCGAAGTGGCCGGCGCCTCCGTCCGGACGGTCGTCGCGGTTCACCGACGTGACGACGATGTACTCCAGGTTCATCTCCTTCACCGCCTGCGCCAGATGGATGGGCTCCATCGGGTCCAGCGGCGGAGGCGCCCCCACCTTCACGTGGCAGAAGCGGCAGGCGCGCGTGCACACCTCGCCCATCAGCATCACCGTGGCGGTGCCACCGCCCCAGCACTCGGCGATGTTCGGGCAGCGGGCCTCTTCGCACACCGTGGACAGGCCCACCCGCTTCACGATGGCCTTCACCCGCTCATAGCCCTCGCCATGCGGCAGGCGCACCTTCAACCACTCAGGCTTCCGGGTGCTGTCAGGGACCTGTGGGAGGGGGAATCGGTCGGGAGTCGCCATGGGTCGCGGGCCTTCTAGAGGGTGGGTGAAAGCAGGGTCAAGCGTGAAGCCCTAACGCCTCGCGTTAGCGCGGGCCAACCCCGAGGACAACTTCCGGGAGGTGTAACGCGGTGGACAGGGCGCGGCCACGCGCGGGGGGCATGCCCATCCTCCAGCGCATGGCGGCCATCCACCTGGGAACGAGCGGCTACGTCTACAAGCACTGGAAGGGGCTCTTCTATCCGGACGGGCTGCCGGTCCGCCGCTGGCTCCCCTACTACGCGCGCGTGTTCTCCACCGTGGAGCTCAACGCCACGTTCTACCGCCTGCCCACGGAGGCGGCCGTGGACGGCTGGCGGGAGCAGGTGCCGCGCGGGTTCCGCTTCGCGTGCAAGGGCAGCCGCTTCCTCACGCACCTGAAGCGCCTCAAGGAGGTCGGCGAGGGCGTGGCGCTCTTCCACTCGCGGGTCCTCCGCCTGGGCAGCCGGCTGGGGCCCGTCCTGTGGCAGCTGCCGCCGAACATGACGAAGCCGGACCCCGAGCGGCTGGAGCGCTTCCTCGCCCACCTGCCGGGCGGCGTCCAGCACGTCTTCGAGTTCCGGCACTCGGCCTGGTACCACCCGGAGGTGTTCGCGCTGCTGGACGCGTATGGCGCGGCGGTGTGCGAGCACGACCTCGTGGACGTGCCGGTCCCCCGCCCCACCGGCGGCTTCCGCTACCTGCGCTTCCACGGCGCTCAGGGGCGCTACGAGGGCCGCTATGGACGCCGCGCGCTCCGGCGGGTGGCGGACGATTTGAAGGCCTGGCGCGACGCGGGCCGGACGGCGTGGGTGTTCTTCAACAACGACCTGCGGGGGCACGCGCTGATGGACGCGTTCGACCTGGCGGACCTGCTGGGGGAACCCCTGCACCGTCAAGACGGCGGCGCCCGGCCCTCCCCATGAGGACCGGACGCCGCCGGGACCGCGTGCCCGGGGGGATTACTGACCGAGCACCTGCACCTCGATGCGGCGGTTCTGCACGCGGCCCTCGGGAGTGTCGTTGGAGGCGATGGGATTCGCGTCACCCTCGCCGCTGACCTCGATGCGGTCCTGCGGGATGCCCCGGCGCACGAGCGCCCGGCGCACGCTCTCCGCGCGGCTCTCCGACAGCTGGCGGTTGGTGTCCGCGTTGCCGGTGGAGTCGGTGAAGCCGTTGATGCGCACGCGCGTATCGGACTTCTCCTGCAGCACGTCCCCCAGCTCGCCCACCATGCGCTGGCTGCTCTTGGTGAGCTGCGACGAGCCCGTCTTGAACTCCACGCCCTCCAGCACGAAGCCCTGCTCCGCGCTCGGGCCGTTGATGGCCTCACGCAGGCTGTTGGGGTCGCTCACGCGCATCTTCTCCTGGCCCGAGCCGCCGGTGCCCTCGGTCTGCTGCTCCTGGGTCTCCGCCGCGCCCGCGGTCTCCTTCTCCACGTCGCCGCCGGAGCCGCCCGTGCCCGCGTCCGCCGCCATGTTGGCGCCCTCGCTCGGCTGCGTGCCGGAGCCGCCGGTGCCCTCGTTCCCCACCGTGCCGGATCCGCCCGTCGCGGGCGGGGTCGGCTGCGTGGCCTGCGGCTGGGTCGGGGGCGGGGGCGTCGTGGGCCTCGCGGGCTGGGGGGTCTGCGCGACGCGGTCCTGCGGAGGAGGCGTCGTGGTGCGGGTCACCTGCGGCGCCCGCGCGGACTCGTGCCTGCGTCCGCGCAGGGCACCCCACGCGAGCGCGACCAGGGCGAGCAGGGCCAGCGGCACCGCCCAGCCGGCGATGCTCTTCTTCTTCTCTGGCGGACGGTTGTACGTCGTCCGGGGCGTCGTCTCGCGCACGGTGTGGGCCTCGCGCACGGGGGCGGTCTCACGGACCTGGGTCACGGTCTCGCGGTGGGGTTCGATGACCTCCGCGACCGCGTGGCGCGCACCGCCGAAGCCCAGGATGCCGCCCAGGCCCGCGGGCAGCGCGGCGGCGATGTTGTTGCGCTGGCCGTTGAGCAGTTGCATCAGCCCGGAGGAGCCCATGCGCTGATCACGCACCTGCTTGCCCAGGACGCCCATCAGCATGGGGGCGGCCAGGGACAACAGCCGCGTCGCCGAGCCGGCGTTGCGCATCCCCCCGAAGCGCGCGAGCCCCTCGGTGACGCCGCCCAGCTTGTTGCCGAAGATTCCGCTCAGCATCCCCTTCCCGCTCTCCTCCTCGTCGAGGAGCCCCTCGCCGACGCCGCCCGTGCGCGGGGGCGCGTCGGGTCCGGTGTAGCCGCTCTCGTTGAGCTTCGTCAGCAGGCGGTGGGCACCGGCCTCGTTTCCGCCCTGGTCCGCGACGCCCGCGGCCACGGCGGCGATGGCGCCCGGCAGCGCCTTGGTGGTGGCCTGCGGATCCTCGCCGAGCGAACCGCTGATCTTCTGGAGCAATCCCTTCTGCATGAACTGTGAGCCGACTGCTTCGATCAGATTGAACGCCATGTGATGCCTCCCGGTTGGGTCCCGCACCGGGATGGCCGGTGCGCGAAGCCACCTCCCCACCGGACCGCGCGGGGCTGAGGGCTCTGGTGCAATCGATACGGAGCACGACGGCTGCTGGTAAGCCCTCGCGGAGAGGCCTGGGGAGAGCCCCTGGAGGGTCGTCACCTTCGCGGACGACTGCGAACGAGAGGCCATCTCGGCCCCCGGGTTCACTTGCTCTGGGGCTTCTCCAGGAGGGCGCGCGGGAAGTAGTGCGCGAGCACCTGCTCCGCGGTCCAGCCCTGCCGTGCGAGCAGGGCCGCGCCGGCCTGGCAGAGTCCGACGCCGTGGCCGTGGCCCTGCCCTTCGAGGAGTGCCTGGTCACCGCCAAGCGTCATCGAGAACCGCGCGCTGCGGATCCGATCCCAACCCGCCCGCGCCCCGAGCGCGCGGAAGAACGCGTCACCCCGGCCTTCGCGTCCCGAAGCGCGGTCCACGATGCGGACCACCGCGCCGCTAGAGTCGCGGTCCAGCAGCAGATCCTCCGCCTGCGCGGGGCCACCGACCGCGGCCGAAGCGGCGGCCGTCACCAGCGCGCGAGGCACGACAGCGCGCCACGGCGACGCGGGACACCGGTCCGGCACGGCGGCGGCGCCGGTGAGGTCCGGGGCACCGAACACGGCCACGGGCTCGGCCGTATGTCCGCCGCAGCTTGCGTGAAACGGAGCCAGGGCCACGGCGCCGCTGGGAAGGCGCAGCACGACGCCTTCCGTCAAGCGGGCGGCATCGCGGGCGCGGCGCAGGTGGCGGGCGAAGCCTTCTCCGCGAAGGACCTGGCAGTGGGTGAGATCGCACGCCCGGGCCTCATCGTGCCGCTTGCCAGAAGCGAGCACGTAGCTGCGCGCGGTGATGGCCTGTGCACGAAGCGCCTCGAAAGGGGTGTCGACCTCGGTCTCGCTCGCGGTGACGGCGGCGACGTAGGTCTCCAGCGCGAAGGTGGCGACGACGATCAGCTCACCGTCCTGGGCCTCCAGCGAAAGCGAGGACTCGTAGCGCCGATCCAGGCCACGGCCCCGCACATGCCAACGGCCAGCGTCGAGCCGCAGCGCATGAGGCTGGGGCCTGCCATCGACAACGAGCGTGTTCCCCGAAGCCACGACCTCCAGTGAGCGCGGACCGTCCAGCCGCAACCGTGCGGGCCGGTGCTTGGACAGGATGCGCACGTCGACCTGCGCATCGGCCACGGGCTGACGCGCGCGGGAGACCGACGCGGAGGATGCGCTCGCATCGGCCAGTGAACCGGCGGCTGGCGACGATCTCGCGGGCCGTGAAGCAGAGTGGGCTTGTGCATCGGCCGCCGGTAACACGGCGCCCGTGCTCTCGACGTCAGGCGCCGTGCCCGCCACCAGCGCGGCGATGAGCACGGCCACGCCCGCCGCGTTCATCGGACCCGGAACCGCGTCACCGCCAGCGGCTCGGAGCCACCGGGCGCCCAGAGTTCCAAGCGGCGCTCTCCCGCTACCGCTGGCAGCCGTGTCACGAAGGGCGGACGCAGCTCGATGCGGCGGCCGTCGTCCGTGCGCAGCTCCAGCAGCTTCGCACCCTGGGGTGCCATCACCCGCACGGGCACCGCCTGCGCGCTTTCGGGCAGCTCGGGCTCCACCAGGAACTCGTCCCCGTTCGCCGGCAGGATGAAGCCGGGCTGCATCCCCGGTCCGCCCTCGGCGCTCACCGACGTGGAGGCCAGTCCTTCCGCCTGTGCCCACGCGAGATACGCCGGGCCCACGTCCAGCGATCCGTCGCCCCGGTGCATGGTGCACGTGTGGCGCGGCGCCGTGCCCGGCAGGTAGACCTCCTTCATCGCTCCGGGACAGTTCGGGCCCGCTCGCTCGCCGGACAGCGGGCAGATCTCCGCGGACTCGAAGTGGCTCCGGTCCACCAGCGGCGCGGCCCGGATGCCCTGCATCGCCAGCGCCATCACCCGCGCGAACACCGGGCCCGCGCCCGTGATGCCGGACACCCCTCGCATCGGCGTGCCGTCGAAATTGCCCACCCAGACCGCCACCGTGCGCTCGCGAGTGAAGCCCGCCGCCCAGTTGTCCACGTGCGCCCGGCTCGTCCCCGTCTTCGCCGCCACCCGGAACGGCAGCCGCAACGCATTGTCCAGACCGAAGGCCGGTGCCCGCGCGGCCTCGTCCGCCAGCACGTCCGTGAGCAGCTCCACCGGCCGCGCCGCCAGGAAGCGGTGCTCCTCCAGCTCCTGCGGAATCCTCAGCGGCTTGCCATCCGGCCCGAACGCCGCGCGCACCTCCCGCAACGGCCCCACCACCCCACCCCGCGCCAGCCCCCGGTACGCCCGCGCCAGCTCGCGCAGCGTCACGTCCCCGTTGCCCAGCACGATGCCCACGCCGTAGTGCGATGCACTCTCCGTGAGGCTCTGGAAGCCCGCCTCACGCAGCACGCGCAGCACCTGCTCCGGCCCCAGCGCGTCCGCCACCCGCACGGCCGGGATGTTATAGCTGGACGCCAGCGCCGCCCGCAGCCGCACGGGGCCGTGCACGCGCCGGTCGTAGTTCTTCGGCACGTACGCGCCACCTGGCGTCGCCAGGTGCACCTCCACGTCCGCGAGCACGCTCGACGGCGTGAAGCCCTTGCTCAGCGCCAGCCCGTACGCGAACGGCTTGAGCGCCGACCCCGGCTGCCGCAGCGAGCGCACGCCGTCGTTCTGCCCACCCTTCTCCTCGTCCAGGAAGTCCGAGGACCCCACGTACGCGAGCACCTCGCCCGAGGCATTGTCGATGACGATGGCCGCCGCTTCACCCACGCGCCGGTGCGCCAGGCCGCGCAGCTCCTCCGTGATGGCCTTCTCCACGGACGCCTGGAGCGCGGGGTCGATGGTCGTCTCGATGCGCGACGCCCGGTCCAATCCCATCTCCGGCAGCCTTTGCAGCAGCGCCGTCGTCAGGTGCGGCACCTCGAACACGCGCTCCGGAGGCACCAGGTCCAGCGGCGTCTCCTCCGCCAGCCGCGCCTCCTCCTTCGTCAGGAAGCCCTCCTCCACCATGCGCGACAGCACGTCGCGCATCCCCGCCTGGGCCATCTCCGGCCGCCGGTACGGGTCCCTCCGCGCGGGCGACCGCGCCATCCCCGCGAGCAGCGCCGCCTGTCCCACCGACAGCCGCTCCGCCGGCCGCCCGAAGTACCGCCGCGCCGCGGCCTCCACGCCGAAGGTGGAGTTCCCCAGCGGCACGCGGTCCAGGTACTCCAGCAGCACCTGCTCCTTGGACAGGTGCAGTGTCAGCCGCAGCGCCCACAGCGCCTCGCCGGCCTTGCCCCACCACGAGCGCTCGCGGGGCACCAGCCTGCGCGCCAGCTGCTGCGGAATCGTGGACGCGCCGGACACGATGCGCCCGGCGGACACGTTGTCTCGCGCCGCCCGGGCCACCGCCACCACGTCCACGCCCGGGTGCCGCGTGAAGCGTTGATCCTCCGCGGCGATGAACGCCTGCCGCACCTTCGGAGGAATGCGTCCCTCCGGAAGGCCCACACTGCGTCCGTCCTCGCGGGACAGCACCTCGCGCAGGGCGTGGCCCGTGCGGTCGGTGAGCACCAGCGAGGACAGCGCCTCGCGGGACAACAACGTCCCCGGCAGGGGCCACGCGATGAAGCCCGCGCAGCCCACCACCAGGAGCGCCGCCAGAACAGCCACGGCGCGGACTGCCCCGCGAAGCGTGAGGCGCTGCATCACTTCGAAGCGACCTCGTCCGGCATCAACACCGGGAAGCGCCCACCCTCGGAGCGGCCGAACACCTCCGGCGCGTACATCTCCTCCGCGTGCGCGGGCTTGAGCAGGAAGTCGCCCGGCGTCGTGGCCCGGGCGACGAAGGTCGCCACGTGCACACCGGGAGGCAGCTCGTCCGCGAAGAACACCACGCGGTCATCCCGCATCTCCGTGTGGTTGAACGGCGACCAGAAGCGCGTCGCCCAGACGTTGTTGCCCTCGTCCGTCTCCGACAGGTCCTCCTCGCTCTCGTACTCGTAGCCCTCGCCGGGGCCCTCCTCCTGGCCGGAGCCCGCCGGGCCCGGCAGGCTCGCCGTGCTGGCCAGAGACGTGTCCACCGGCTCCAGGCCCGCGGGCAGCGGCACGTCCACCGCCACGAAGTTGCGCCGCATGGGCGTGGCCACGCGCACGCGCACGCGCACCAGCTCGCCCGCGCGCGCCGCCTTCGCCTGGCCGCCGCCCGTGTACGGCTCGAACCAGCGCTGGACGATGATGCCCCGGTCCAGGGGGTCCACCGGCAGCTGCGCCGGCGCGTAGCGCAGGAGCGCCCCGTAGTAGAGGTTGCCCGTGCCGTTCACCCCGAAGGTGAAGGGCTGCGCCTTGCCCGCGGGCCCCAGCTTCTCCACCGGCACCTGCACCGTCTTCACGCCCATGTCGCGGCCCTTGAAGTCGGCGGAGGCGATCACCTGCCCGCCCAGCTTCACCACCGCCTCGAAGGACGGCGCGGCCGTCTCCTTGCGGCGGACCACCTCCGACAGCGCCATCAGCGTGAAGGCCGCCTCCTGCGTGTTGCGGAAGCGCCCATCACCCTCGCGCGCGGACGCCAGGTAGCGCCCCATCTTCGACACGTAGGGGTGGTCCGGCTGCACGTCCACCAGCGTCTGGAGCACCAGCGCCGTGGTGCGCGTGTCGGAGGACCAAAGCGGCGCGTACGTCTTCGGGTCCGTCTCCTGGAAGTGCACGCCCGCCGCGGTCTCCTGGGCCGTGTTGAGCAGCTCCTGGAGCATCTTCTGGCCCTGCGCGCGGTTGCCCTTCCCCACGAAGATGGCGTCCGTCAGCATCGCCCGCGCGAAGAGCGGCAGCTTCTCCCGCTGCTCGAACAGCTCGTTGTAGTACGACGGCCGAGGCGACCCCATGCGCGCCAGCGTGTAGAGCGCGAAGGCCCGCGTCTCCAGCCCCAGCGAGCTGCAGCCGTAGGCGCACTGCGAGCACACGCCCGCCGCCACCTTGTCCGCCAGGAACTTCCTCGCCTTGTCGAGCACGGCCGTGTCCACCGGGTAGCCCACCTCCTTCGCGCGCGCCAACGCCAGCGTCGCGTACGCGGACGCATACGGCGACGAGCAGTCGCTGGAGGCCCAGAAGCGGAAGCCGCCGTCGTGGTTCTGGAGCGCTTGAATCTTGCGCACCGTCGCCGTCACCACCGTGTCCGGATCCAGCGAGCCCTGCGTCTTCAGCGCGTCCTCGCTGAGGAAGCCGCGCACGAACGCCTGCTTCTGCTCCTCCGAGCCGCCGGTCCACGCCACCCCGAACTTGCCGGACAGCTCGCGCAGCGCCACGAACGGCACCAGCCGCGACGACATCTGCTCCAGGCAGCCGTAGGGGTAGTCCACCAGCTGGTTCATCGACTCGTCGAACCCGCCCATCACCGTGGAGGACATCGTCAGCGTGAGGCCGCCCATGCCCGGACGCACGCCGCCCGGCGGCTGGAGCCCCTCCACGCGCTCGCTGGTCGTGTCGCCGTAGACCGCGACCGCCTCCATGCCCACGGGCAGCTGCACGGGGATCTTCTGCTCCACCCCGTCCGTCTCCCCACCGCCCGCGACGGAGAAGCGCAGCACCGCGGTGCCCGGCTGCTCGGCCACGAAGGTGAAGCGCACCTCGCGGGCCTTGCCATCCAACTGCACCGTCTTCTCCGAGGGCCCCTCCACGCGCACGCCCGTGAGCTGCGCGGTGACCTTGGCCTCCTTGATGGCCGGGTTGGTGGTGTGGATGACCACGCCCGCCTCCGCCTTGTCACCCACGCGCACCAGCCGGGGCAGCGCCGGCAGCGCCAGCAGCGGCTTGGCCACCTGCACCTTGCTCTCGCCCACGCCGAAGCGGTCCGCGTCCGTCACGGCGACGGCCATGATGCGGAAGGTGGTCAGGTTGTCCGGCAGCGTGAACTCCACCTTCGCCTGGCCCTGCTCGTCCGTCTCCACTGTCTGGAACACCGCCGTCGTCTTGAAGTTGGACCGGATGCCGGAGCCCGTCGCGTCGGAGCCGCCGGAGCCGCCCGGCCTCGAGCCCTTCTCGCCGTACAGCTTGCGCAGCACCAGGTGGATGAGCGGCTCGCCGATGCGCACCGACAGGCCGCGCTCCTGGAACATCGCGTCCAGCGGATCCGGCGCCTTGTAGCCCGTCAGCCGCAGCACGCCCTCGTCCACGGCCCACAGCGTCACCTCGGACTTCGTGCCCTTGCCCGCCGCGTCCTTCACCGCGACGTCCACCGTCACCTTGTCGCGCGGGCGCTTCTCCTGCGCGTCCGGCGTCAGCGCCACGGACAGGCGCTTGGACTTCTTCTCCACGCGCAGCTGGGTGTAGCCCACGCGCACCGCGGGGCGGCCCGGGTCGTCACCGGACTCGATGCCCTTGGCCGCCTCCACGCGGCCGCGCACCAGCACCACGCCCACGAAGACGTTGGGGATGGCGCCCTCGCCCAGCGGCACGTCCAGCGCGGTGGCGCTGCCCTTGAGCTTCACGCGGCGCACGCTGAGCACGCCCTCGCGCTCCACCGTGAGGATGGCGTCCGCCTGCGGGTACGGGCTCTTCACGAGAATCTTCGCGGTGTCACCCACGTCGTACAGCTGCTTGTCCGCCACCAGGTCGATGCGGTCCGTGTCGTTGCGCTGCCACGACACCCAGCCGGAGCCGGTGACGTACAGCGAGTCGCGCGTCGTCGCCTTGCGGCCCTTCGCGTCCGTGGCCACCGCCTCCATCACGTACAGGCCGGGCTCCGCGGGGGTGAACTTGCACGGCTGCGGCGTCGCCGCGCTCTTCACCGAGCACTTCGCCGCCTCCGTCTCCACCGGCTCCGTGACGGTGAACCACTGGCCGCCTTCGCCCTTCTTGCGGATGGACTTCCACTCGCGGCGCTTGATGTTCACGTCCACCGCGACGCCGTCCTGGCGCTTGCCCTCGGGCGAGACGGCAACGAGCTCCAGGCCCACCTCCTTGCCCGCTTCCGCGAAGCCGGTGGAGAGCAGGCGCAGGCCCGCGTAGACATCCGCGGGGTGCACGATGATGAGGTTGCGGTTGGCCACGCGCTGGCGGTTGACGTCCTCCACCTCCGCCTCCAGCGTGTACTCCCACGTCTTGCCGCCGGGCGCGTCCGCGTTGCCCAGCGCGAGCGCCAGCTGGCCCTGCGCGTCCGTGCGGCCGTCACCGGAGCCGAACGACTCAGCGCTGTGCTCCGGCTGATCATCGTCCCACCACCAGGTGTTGACGCCGAAGGTGAAGGCCTCGTTGCCCGGGGGCGTGAAGAAGGAGCTCGCGCGCTGCACGTTCCAGCGCACCTGCGCGTCGCCCATGGCGCCGCCGAACAGGTAGCGCGCGTCCACGCGGGCGGTGAGCGGCTCGCCGGCCGCGACGTCCTTCTTCGGCACCGTCACGTCCACGCGGAACTGCGGCGCGCGGTACTCCTCCACGCGGAAGGTGCCGCCGTAGCTCAGCGTCTCGCCGCCGACCTTCAGCTGCGCGGCCACGTCGTAGTAGCCGAGCGGCAGGTCCTTGCCCAGCTTGAGGTCCGCGCGGAAGGTGCCGTACTTCGTGACGGCGGCCTCCGTCTGGAAGACCTTCTCGCCGCGCGAGCTCGTGACGGTCACCTGCGCCTTCGTGTTCGCGGGCGGCGCCTTGAGCACGCCCAGGCGGCGGTAGCGCGCCACGCCCTTGAGCATCACGTCGTCACCGGGGCGGTAGATGCCGCGGTCCGCGAACACGAAGCCCAGGCTGTCCGCGACGCGGCCCTCCCACGCGCTCTGCAGCGAGAACGCGCCGGGCGACATGCCGCCCTCCCAGGTCGACAGCGTCACGCCGATGTCCGTGTCCTTCACCGCGGACACCATGGCCCAGGGCGTGTTCCAGGCGGATTCGTTCTTGGGCTTGAGCAGCTCCGACAGGCCCGGCACCTTCGCCAGGCCGTTGGCGTCCGTCGTGCCCGTCCAGTGCTCCGTGCCCTGCTTGTCCCAGAGCGTCAGCTGCGCGTCCGGCACCGGGGCGCCCGTCGCCAGCGACGTCACCCACACCACGCCGGAGGCGGCGCCCAGCTTCGCGTGCACCGCCAGGTCCGTCACCTGGCCAATCACGCGGCGCGGGTACTTCTGCTTGAGCGACGGCGCATCCAGCCGCGTCAGGAACAGGCCCGTCTTCGCCCCGTTGAACGCCGGGCGCAGGTCGAGCGGCGAGGTGCGCTCCACGTTGCGCGCGGACTTCGTGTCCAGCGTCGTGCGGTACGGCTCCGAGGCCGGCCACTCGTTGGTGTCGATGAGCCGCGCGAGCTCGGAGGGAGACAGCGACCAGATCTCCGCCTGCACTTCAGGGACGTTGGTGGTCACCATGGGGATGGAGCCGTCACCGGACGCCTCCACCAGCGCCTCGCGCGAGCCGGAGTCGAAGGACGGCTCCACGTCCGACAGCTTCACCTGGCCCTGGAAGGCCGGGCCCGTCTGGCCGAAGAGGTCCTTGTACCCTTCCGCGACCTTGATCTTGTACGTGGTGCCGGGGCGGTAGCGGCCGGGCAGCGACACGTAGGGGCTCTTCAGCTCCGCGCCCGACCACGGCAGCTGCGTCTGTACGCGCTCCCAGTCGATCTCCGCCTTCGGCTCCAGCGTCACCTTGCCCTTGAGCGAGGCGGCGTCCAGCTCGTTGGACGTGAAGAGGATGAGCGGGCCGTAGGAGCACTGCTCCTCGCCCCAGGTGAAGACGCACGCGCCCGCGGACTCCACCTTGAGCGCGCCGTAGGTGGCGTAGGGGTAGCGCACCGCCTCGCCCATGGGCAGCGGGCCCTCCGTGCCCGTCAGCTCCCCGTCCAGCACCAGGGTGAACTGCGTCCCCGAGGGCAGCTTCTGCGCGGGCTTCAGCTCGTACTTGACGCGCCGGTCCTGGGAGCGGCGCTGCGGGCCGCTGCCCACCTGGACCTCCTTCACGTCCGCGAGCGGCGTCGTCTTCACCAGCGTGAGCGGCACGGGCGCGCCGGTCGCGGGCTCCAGGCGCGCGTGCTGCGCCAGGTCCTTCACGGCCTGGTTGAAGGTCAGCGTGAAGACCTGCTCCGGCTGCAGCCAGCGGAACTCGGACTCCGGCTGCGCGGTCTGGAGCGAGGGGCGCGGCGTCTCGAACTGGAAGCTGTACGGCTGCGCCAGCGCGGTGCCGTCCATGGCCTTGAGGCCCGCGGGCACCGTCACCGTGTACTGCGTGCCCATCTTCACGGACCCGCTCGGCACGAACTCCACGCTCGCGGAGCCCAGCCAGCGCCACTCGCCTTCCAGCGCGGGGGTGATGGTCGCGGGGGCCGCCAGGCCACGCTCCGCGGCCACCGAGCCCAGGGCGATCATCGGCTTGGTGAAGGTGAGGGTCGGCCGGGCGTTGCCGTAGACCTGTCCGGTCGGCCGGGCGGCCGCGATGGAGAGCGGTCCCTGCGAAGCCGCGTCCTCGGGGTCGATCTTCAGCGCGGGAGGCTCGGGCAGCGGCTCGACGGCGAGGCCAGGGGACTTCGAGGACGGAGCCGGCGCGGTGCCGGTCTCCTGGGGGCCGCCCTTCGAGTCCTTGTCGCCGCATGAACACGCGGTGACGACGACGAGGCAGAGGGCGAGCAGAGAGAGTCTGCGCATGGTGGGGCTCACGGAGTTCCAGGGCGGGCACTCGTGACTGTCCCCCCTGAAAAATGACGCGAGCACCGTACCACGGGGCCCCCCGCCCCGCTGTCACTCCCGCGTCATCCGGGGAGGCGCGGATCCGCGCCTCGGATTCCGAGTGTTTGAGAGTGGCGGCCCGGGCCTGGAACGCGCCCGTGACGCGGACGGGCATCCAGCACCGGAGGGCCGTCCGCGAGCACGGAGGCGGGGGCGAAGGCCCGGGCGACGGACACGACGCAGCCGCCCAGCAGCTTGCGCAGGTGGGACTTCGGACGGCGATGGGGGGATGCCATGGGTGCCTCCGGCCGGATGGGGAGACACCAAGGTGGAAGGGGCGCGGCGGCCGGGCCATCGCACCGGTGCGCAGCGCCCCTTCGTTCAGCGGACAGTGGCGGGGCTTCAGCCTCCGCGCAGCAGCGTGGCGCCCGCGCCGAGCCCCAGCAGGAAGGCCACGATGACGAGCAGCATCACCCAGCGCACGGCGACGCCGGTGGCGCGCGGTGCCTGCTGACCGACGGTGGCGCGCGTGGGCGTGGATTCGTCTGGTACGAGGATGCGGACCTGGATGGCGGCAGTGCGCAGCACTTCGTCCACGTCGTTGAGGAACTTCTCGTACTCCTCCGGGACCAGCTCCAGCGGCGTGCCGTGCTGGAACTCGTAGCGCTTGGCCACGGCCTCGTGGTTGCGCAGCGAGGCTTGTCCCTTGGCCACGTCCACCCAGCCCGCGACGAGCGCGGGAGCGGTCCCCTTGCGGTCCACGAGCGAGATGGCCTGACGGGCCTGCTTGCCGCCCGCGGTGCTGGGGCCCTCGGGCTCGTCCACGCGGAGGATGCGGTGCGGGCTGCGGCCGTAGATCTTGTGTTGGAGTTCGGCCTTGAGGCGCTCCGCGAGCAGCGCGGAGTGGGTGGCGAACATCGTGCGCAGCTCGGGGGTCGCCTCCGACGACTGGCTCGCCGCCTGCGCGGACGGGAGTGGAGCGAAGATCATCGGCTCCGGCCGGCTGGCCTTGCGAGGAGGCTCGGAGGAGCTTCCGTCGAGTTCGGCACCACGGCCCGCGCGGATGAGCTCCGGCAGCTCGATGCTCTCCGCGCCGTCACGGCCCAGGCGGGCGATCTCTGGAAGGCCCTGCCCTTCCTCACGGCCACCGCCACGAGCGGACCCAGCGCCCCGGGAAGAGCGTGCGCTCTCCGGAAGGCCCTGGCCGTCATCGCGTGAACCACCGCGACCCGGGCGGATGATCTCCGGAAGGCCCTGGCCCTCTTCACGCGCGCCGCCACGAGCCGAGCGTGCGTTCTCCGGGAGGCCTTGGCCTTCACCGCGTGAAGGACGGACGATCTCCGGCAGGTCCTGCCCCTCTTCGCGGGTCACCGCGCGACCCGGACGCACAGCCTCCGGAGCGCCCTGCCCGTTCTCGCGGGCACCGCTACGCGAGCGCCCACCCTCTCCCGCACGCCCCGGCCTGCCTCCATCCCCGTCCCGCGACGGACGCGCGACGGTCGCCGGAGCAGCGAACTCAGCTTCGTCGTCCTCCTCCCACGCGCCCGGTCCCGGGGGAGGCGGCAAAGGCGACAGCCCTTCCACGCGGGTCTCCTCGACCAGGTCATCGTCGGGAACAGGAGGCGGCGTCATCCGCGTCTCCAGGCCCGTGAACTCAGGTGCGCGCGGGGCCGCGCTCGTGGGGGGCGCGGCCCGCGACTGGTTGCCCCAGGACTTCCGGCCGGGAGCCGCAGCGGAGGAACGGGCCGCCTCCGCGGCGTCGCGCTGCACCGAGGCCGGCACCTGCGTCTGCTCGGTGCGGACCTCGTCCGTCTCGTCCAGGTCGTCGTCCAACGGCGCGACCCGGGTCTCGTCGATCCGATCCGGCTCGTCGTTCCTGCGGTGCCCCTTGGCCATGTGCGCGACCTCTCGCGCCGGACCATAGCGCGTCACCCGACCGCGGGGGATGAGCCGTGCACGGTCAGTATTTCGGCCAGTCCGGGCAGACCGTCTCGATGGAGCCCCCGAGCCACGACGCATACGCCGCGTCATCCGCGATGGTGTACGGCTTGCGATAGGTCCGCTCGAAATATTCCGCCCAGTGCGGCTGTGAACCATCCAGGTCCGTGAAGCCGTACTCGCGCGCCAGGGTCCACGAGGCGACCACGCGCCCCGCCCTGCGGTGGACCTCCGGATCCGCCGCGAGCGCCGCCACCCCGCGGCCCACGTACGACGGCGTCTCCGACGCGATGAAGTCCGGAACCGCCTTCACCGCGTCGCGCCAGTTCGCCTCCTTCACCCCGAAGCCGTCCAGCATCTCCTCCGAGCGCAGGAACCCCGGTGTCACCGCCAGCGCCGTGATGTTCGTGCGGCGCAGGTCGCGCGACATCGCGAACGCCAGCCGGATGACCGCCATCTTCGTCACGTCGTACGCGACGGCGCCCCGGTACCCGAACGAGTCCCCATCCGTCACCTCCACGATGAGCCCCCGGTCGCGCTCCAGCATCAACGGCACCGCGTAGCGGCTCGTGACGATGTGCGTGCCCACGGCGCGGTCGAACATCAGCCGCGCCTTCGCCGGAGACTGCTTCCAGAACGGCAGCCCCAGTTCGTGCAGCGTCTCCCCGCCCCAGATGTCGTTGACCAGCACATCCAGCTTCCCCGCCTCCGCGCGGATGCGCTGACACAGCGCCTCCACCTCCTCCTCCACGGAGTGGTCCACCCGCACCGCGATGCCCTTCCCGCCCAGCGCGGTCACCTGCTCCGCCGTCTCTTCAATCGTCTCCGGCCGCGACGCTCCGCTCGCAAGCCCACCCCGCACGCTGCGCCCGGTGCAGTACACCGTGGCCCCCGCGGCCCCCAGCATCGTCGCGATTCCCCGGCCCGCGCCCCGCGTCGCTCCCGCGACCAGGGCCACCTGTCCTTCGAGTGGCTTCATGTCCGTGCTCCCCTTTCACGCGCCACCATGCATCCCCAATCCTGACAACCCCTGTCATGATTGCCGGCCCAGACTGCACCTCTCCCGAACCCCAGAGGGCCCATGCGCGCGGATCGCCTCGTCCACCTGTTGATGCGCCTCCAGGCCCGCTCCCGCAGCACCGTGGGCGAGCTGGCGCGCGAGCTCCAGGTCTCCAGCCGCACCGTCCACCGGGACCTGGACGCCCTCACCACCGCGGGCGTCCCCGTCTACGCCACGCGCGGAGCCGCCGGCGGCGTGGCGCTGATGGAGGGCTGGCGCACCCAGCTCACCGGCCTCACCCGCCCGGAGCTCCAGGCCCTGGCCACCGTGGGCGCCCCCGGGGCCCTGGACGACCTGGGCCTGTCCGGACCGCTGCGCACGGGGCTGGTGAAGCTGGCCGCGGCGCTCCCCGCCCTCCAGCAGCCCGCGCTGGAGCACGCACGCCAGCGGCTGCACGTGGACGCCTCCGGCTGGTTCACCGGCCGCGAGCCCCTGCCGCACCTGGGCAAGCTGCGCGACGCCGCCTGGCAGGATCGCCGCGTGTCGCTGAGCTACCAGGACTTCGACGGCGCCCGCTCCCGCCGGACAGTGGACCCCTACGCGCTCGTCATCAAGGCGGACCGCTGGTACCTCGTCGCGGGGACGGACAAGGGCCCGCGCGTCTTCCGGGGCGGGCGCATTGGCGACGTGCGGCTCTCCCCCCAGGGCTTCACCCGCCCGCAGGGCTTCGACCTGCCCGTTTTCTGGAAGGACTGGTGCGCGAAGTTCGCCACCGAGCGCCCCCGCTACGACGTCACCCTCTCCTGCACGCAGGAAGGGGAAGCAGCGCTGCGGAGGATGCGTCCCCCGGCCGACGGGGAGCGCATGGACAAGGCGCCCGCGGCACGCGGTGGGAAGCGGAAGGTGACGCTGGACTTCGAGCGGGAGTCCATCGCGGTCTCCCAGCTGTGCGAAATCGGGGCGGGCGTGGAGGTGCTCGCCCCGGAACCGCTGCGCCAACGGCTGGCCGCGCTGGCGGCCTCACTGTCGGCGCTCTACGGCGGGCCCGGCCAGAAGAGGCCGGGCCGCCGCGTCCGCTAGAAGTGCAGCGGGTGGCCCAGCGTGGCCTCGGCGCCCTCGTGCATGATCTCGGAGAGCGTCGGGTGCGCGTGGATGGTGTGAGCCAGCTCCTCGGTGGTGATCTCCAGCTTCATCGCGACGCAGGCCTCGGCGAGCAGCTCCGTGGCGTGCGGCCCGATGATGTGGATGCCCAGCACCTCGTCGTACTTCTTGTCGGAGACGATCTTGATGAGGCCGACCGACTCGTTGGAGATGGCCGACTTCGTCACCGCGCCGAAGGGGGCGATGCCCACCTTCACGTCGTAGCCGCGCTCCTTGGCCTTCTTCTCCGTCAGGCCCACGGACGCCACCTCGGGGTAGCAGTACGTGGCGGACGGGGTCAGGTCGTAGTTGATGGGCGCGGGGTTCTTGCCGGCGATGTGCTCCACCACCATCACGCACTCGGCGCTGGCCATGTGCGCCAGCATCGGCGTGGGGATGACGTCGCCAATCGCGTAGACGTTGGGCTCGCTGGTGCGGCACAGCGTGTCGACCTTGATGAAGCCGCGGTCGGTCTGGATGGACGTCTTGTTGAGACCCACGTCCTCGGTGACGGGCGCGCGGCCCACCGCGGACAGGAGGATTTCGGCCTCCAGCGTCTTGGTCTCCTCGCCCACCTTCATGGTCACGCGCACGCCGTCCGCCGTGTGCTCCACCTTCTGCACCGCGGAGCCCGTGTGCACGTCGATGCCGCGGCGCTTGAAGATCTTGTCCAGCTCCTTGGAGATGTCCGCGTCCTCGATGGGGAGCAGCGCGGGCATGTACTCCACGATGGCCGTCTTGCTGCCCACGTGGTTGAACACGGAGGCGAACTCGCAGCCCACCGCGCCCGCGCCCAGCACGATGATGCTCTTGGGGATGCGGTCGATGGTCAGGATGGAGTCACTGTTCATCACCCGCTTGTGGTCCACCGCCACGTTGGGCAGGGACTTGGGCACGGAGCCCGTGGCGATGATGATGTTCTTCGTGTCCAGCGTCTGCTTGGAGCCGTCCTCGGCGGTGACCTCCACCTTGCCCTTGCCGGCGATCCGGCCGTGGCCCTTCACCACGGTGATCTTGTTCTTCTTCATCAGGAAGTCGATGCCGTTGGCACCCTTCGTGACGACCTTGTCCTTGTGCTTCTGGGCGTTGGCCCAGTTCACGGTCGGGTTCGCCACGTCGATGCCGAAGTCGGACGACTCCTTGATGTGGTGGAAGAGCGACGCCGTCCACAGCAGCGACTTGGTGGGGATGCAGCCGCGGTGCAGACACGTGCCACCCAGGCGCTTGTCCTTTTCGATGATGGCCGTCTTCAGCCCGAGCTGGGCCGCGCGGATGGCGCCCACATAGCCGCCAGGACCCGAGCCGATGATCACCACGTCGAAAGTCTCAGCCACACACGCCTCCGGTCATTTTTGCGGATGGAACTCGCGGGCGCTGATAACCCCCGGTCCCGGTTGGAATCAAGGAGTTTGCTCGTGCGTCGCTTCCCGCTCCACACGCTTCTCTTGATGCTAGTAGCGCTGCTGGCGTTCGCGCGCCTCTATTACGTGTCGCATCAAGCCCCGCCCGCTCCGGCCCCCGGGAAGGCGCCGGGCGCGAAGCCGCCGGTGAAAATCACCCCGCCGGACCTGGGCCCCGCCGCGTGCCGGGGCCTGGACGCTGTCCTGGGGGAGCTCCTCCAGAGCGACGGAGGCACCTTGGGGGACGCGGGCACGGCCTGGAGTGACGCGCGCCGGCAGCTGGGCGACTGCCCCACCCCTCCCGCCGCCGCCTGCGCCCGGGGCCCGGCCCTGGCCTCCCTGTCGCCCCTCACGGCGAAGGACGACCTGCCCCGCGAGCTGCTCGCCACCCTGTGCGAGCGATGTGCGCCCGCCGACAATCCCTGCGGCCAGGCCGTCACGCGCGCGTTGCAGGAGGCCGCGACCCGGAAGAACCCGCCCCTCCAGGAGGCGAGCTGGAGCCTGGAGCACGCGGGTCCCGCCCTGGGCGCGGCCTGCCAGGAGCTCGCGCGCCAGGCCGTGGGCCCCGCGGCCGTGACGGGGGCGGAGGTGGAGCCGCAGCTGCTGGCGCTCACGGAGGCGCTGGCGCCCACGTGCGTGGAGACGGGGCAGTTGCCCGCGCCGCTCCTGAACGCGGCGGCGGTGCAGCAGGCCCGGCGGGCGCCCATGCTCGCGACGCTGAACACGGCGGGCACGGTGGAGACGAAGCCCATCGAGCCGGATCAGCAGACCGGGCCCGGGGACGCGTTCCGCGCGTTCGACCGGGACGAGCTGTCCGGGGTGAAGCTGCCCATGGCGGGCTCGGATGGGGGCACGGGCTCGGACGGCGCGCTGCGGCTGGGGTACGCGCCGTCGCTGAAGTACGTGGTGTCCCTCCAGGTGCGGGCCACGGGGCCGGGCTCCCTGCGGGCGCACGTCCGCGCGCCGGACGGCGTGGGGCACGCGGAGCCGGGGGGCAAGGGCTTCTTCGTGGATCCCACCGTCTGCCGCTTCCACGGCACGGGCAGGTGGGAGATCTGCAAGCCCGGGGTCCCCCTGCTCGACGTGGACGCGCTGAGCGTCCTTCCGGAGCGGCCGGGGGTGGAGCTGAAGGAGCTGGAGATCATCGGCGCCCGGTAGGCACGGGCGCCATCACGCACGCGGCGTCGGAGGGGCTCCGACGTCGCCCGCGTGGGTCCTCTAGGCGATCAGGCCGCGCTCGCGCGCCTGACGGAAGATGCCGGACGCATCCTTCTTCAGGGCGGTGGACACGTCCTTGACGATGGCGTCCGCGGACTTGGCGACCGACAGGTAGTTGTCGAACGTGCGCGTGAGGATGAGCACGCCCGAGATGATGACTCGCTGCAGGTTGTGCTGCAGGTCCGTGCCCTCGTACACGAGCCAGGACTGCTCACAGTAGCGGCGGCCCTCGGCGACCATCTGGTTCAGGTGCGCGCGCTCGGTCGCGTCGGGAACCTTCGCCTTGGGGCTGATGGACGCGATGTAGAGGACGTTCTGCCCCAGTCGCTGCGTCGCGTCCTCCATCTGCGCCATGATGGCCTGGACATCGTCCTTCGTCGGCGGGTTGTGCCACCGCGAGAACAGGACGCGGTCGATGAGTTCGGATTGGTACGTGGCAGACACGAAGCCTCCGGGATGCGAACGCTGATGACGACGGGGCCGCTTCGTCGGGCACGGCCCGTGTCGCAGGGCGGAATCTGTACCAGGATCACAGAAGCGGTTGAAGAGTAGCGGACACACGCATGCACCTTTGGCGCGCCTGTGTGCCAGTCACGCTGTGAGGATGCAGTACAACTGGACAACTCCGCCTGGGTCGCAACCGACACGCCAGATTATTCCGGGAATTCATGGCGACTTCGGACGTGCGCGGGCGGCGAGGACGGCCTTCACGTCGTCCAACGTCACGCCCAGGGCGCGCACCGCGACGAGCGTGTGGAAGAGCACGTCGGCGGCCTCCTCCGCGGCCCGGTGCGTGTCCGCGTCCGCGCAGGCGGTGACGAGCTCCGCGGCCTCCTCGCCCAGTTTCTTCAGGCGCAGGTTCCGATCCTCCAGGAGGCGCCGGGTGTAGCTGGGCTTCGCGCCTTCGGGCTGGGGGCCGGCTGCTCGGGCGGCGAGCGTCGCGTCCAGGTGCGCGAGCGCGTCCCAGCGGCCTTCACCGAAGCAGGTCTCCTCGCCGGTGTGGCAGGCGGGGCCGGCCTTGCGCACGCGCGCGAGCACCGCGTCGCCGTCGCAGTCCGCGGTGAGGGTGACGACCTGCTGCGTGTTCCCGCTGGTGGCGCCCTTGTGCCACAGGCCGCGCGTGCGGGAGCGGTAGTGCATCTCGCCCGTGGCGAGCGTGCGCTCCAGCGCCTCGCGGTCCGCGTGCGCCACCATCAGCACGTCGCCGGTGCTCGCGTCCTGCGTCACCACCGTCACCAGCCCCTGGCCCTTGTCGAAGTCCAGCTTGGAGAGGTCCAGCGTCATGACGGGACTCCCGCGCGCAGCACCTCGCGCACGCGCTTCGACAGCGCCGCGTTGGTGGCGATGCCGTCACCGCCGAACGCCGTGCGCGTGCCCTTCCAATCGGTGAAGACGCCGCCCGCCTCCTCGATGATGGGCTGAAGGGCCGCCGCGTCCCAGGGCGACAGGGCTTCATCCACCATGACCTCCGCGCGGCCGGTGGCGACGAGGAGGTAGCCATAGCAGTCCCCCCACGTGCGGCAGAGGGACGCCTGCCGGGACAGCTCCTTCCAGGCGGCGCCCTTCGCGGGGCTCTGGAGGAAGCGCTCGTCGGTGACGCACACCACGGCCTGCGCCAGCGAGTCCTGCTCCGACACGTGCGCCGCGGATCCGTTCCAGAAGCAGCCCAGGCCCGGGGACGCGACGACCAGCTCGTTCACGGCCGGGAAGTAGGCCGCGCCCGCGAGGATGGTCTCCCCTTCCGCCACCGCGACCAGCGTGCCCCACAGCGGCACGCCCCGGATGAACGTCTTCGTGCCGTCGATGGGATCCAATATCCACCGGCGCTTCGCACCCGGCCGGGACTCACCGAACTCCTCGCCCAGGATGCCGTCCTGGGGGAAGCGCGCCTCCAGCCATTCGCGGGCGGTCCACTCGGCGGTGCGGTCCGCCACCGTCACGGGCGTCCCGTCGCTCTTGGTGTCCACGGCGATGCCGCGCCGGAAGAAGTCCAGCGCCACGTCACCGGCCTTGCGCGCCACGTCGGCGGCGGCCTCCATCAAGTCTCGCGGGTCCGCGTTCATGTCGTGCTCCGGATGGCGATGCCGTTGTCATTCAGCAGGGACTTCAAGGCGCCCACCGTGGTGAGGCCATCGTGGAGGATGCCGGCGACGAGCGCCGCGTCCGCCGCGCCCAGGGTCAGGGCATCGCGCACGTGCTCCGCGCGGCCCGCGCCTCCGGAGGCGATGACGGGCACGTCCACGGCCTCCGCCACCGCGCGGGTCAGGTCCAGGTCATAGCCCGTGCGCGCCCCGTCCCGGTCGATGCTGGTGAGCAGCACCTCGCCCGCACCGCGCCGGACGCACTCCTTCGCCCAGGCCACGGCGTCCAGGTCCGTGGGCCGTCGGCCACCATGTGTATAGACGCGGTAGCGGTCTCCCTCCCGCTTCGCGTCGATGCTGGCCACCACGCACTGGGCGCCGAAGCGCTCCGCGCAGCCGGTGAGCAACTCCGGCGTGGCCACGGCCGCGGAGTTGATGCTCACCTTGTCCGCGCCGGCCCGCAGCGCTCGGCCCACGTCGTCCACGGTGCGCACGCCTCCGCCCACCGTGAGCGGGATGAAGAGGCGCTCCGCGGTGCGCTGGACCAGGTCCCACAGCGTCTGGCGCTCCTCGGCGCTCGCGGAGATGTCCAGGAAGGTCACCTCGTCCGCGCCCGCTTCCTCGTAGCGCCGGGCCAGCTCCACCGGGTCGCCCACGTCGCGCAGGCCTTCGAACTGGACGCCCTTCACCACGCGCCCGCCCTTCACATCCAGGCAGACGATGATCCGTCGGCGCAGCATCACTTCACCTCCAGGGAGACAATGCCCTTCATGCTGAAGACGACGCCGGAGTCCACCATCGCGTCGCGCAGCGCGAGCCCCAGCGCCTTGAAGGCCGCCTCGGTGAGGTGGTGGCTGTCCTTGCCGCGCAGCACCCGCAGGTGGAGCGTGATGCGCGAGTGCTCGCAGAAGGAGCGCATCCAGTGCTCGTACAGCCGGTTCTTCAGCGGGCCCCGGTAGTAGAAGCGTCCGCCCGCGTCCAGGCACGCCTGCACCAGGGCGTCATCCATGGGCAGGGTGCGCTCGCCGTAGCGCGCGGCGGTGGCGGGGATGACGCGCTGGACGGCGGTGCCCAGGGTGATGGCCACGTCCTCCATCAGGTGGTGGCGCAGGTCGCCGCGAGCGCGCAGGGTCAGGTCCAGCCCCGCGTAGCGCGCGAACGTGGCGAGCATATGGTCGAAGAACTTGAGGCCCGTGTCCACCCGGGCCACGCCGGTCCCGCGCGCCAGCTCCACAGTGACCTGGGTCTCCTTCGTTTCGCGGACCACCGTGGTGACCGTGCTCATTGCGTGAACTCCCGCGCGACCGCGCGCGCATCCAACCGCCCCGTGTACAGCGCCATGCCCACCACCGCTCCGTATGCACCCACCTTCGCCAGCGAGCGCAGGTCTTCCAGCGTCGTCACCCCGCCGGAGGCGTAGAGCCGGTGCCGGCTTGAACGGGCGACCTCCTCCATCAAGGGCAGGTCCACGCCGCCCAGCTGCCCCTCCTTGTGCACCGCCGTGACGAGCATCCCGCCCAGCGGCAGGGGCTCCAGGGCGGCCAGCACGTCGCGGATGTCGCGCGCGCTGCCGGACGTCCATCCGCGCGTCACGACCTCGCGGCCCTTCACGTCCGCCGCGACCACCACGCGGCCGGGGAAGCGCTCCGAGACCTCGGTGAGCCAGGCCAGGTCCTCGATGGCGCGCGTCCCCACGACGACCGAGGACGCCCCACCCGCGAGCACCGCCTCCACGCGCGAGGCCTCACGGACACCGCCGCCCACCGTGAACGTGAGGCCCGGAGCATGCGAAATCAGCCGCGTCACCACGTCCGCGTTGGAGCCCTTGCCCAGCGCAGCATCCAGGTCCACGACATGGAACGTGCGGAAGCCCAGCGCCAGCCACTGCTTCAAGGCATCCAGCGGATCATTCACGCGCACGCGCTCCGCCTCGTAGGAGCCCCCTACGAGCTGCACGCACGCGCCTTCCCGCAGGTCGATGGCCGGGATGGCGATCATGAGGACACCTCCTGGAGGAACGCCTGCACGAAGCGCACGCCCGCGTGGGAGGACTTCTCCGGGTGGAACTGCACGCCCAGCACGTCTCCGCGCCGCACGGAGGCGGGGAACCGGTCGCCCTCATGGGTCGTCCAGCCCATCACCTCGCGAGACTCCGTGGCCCGGCACACGAAGCTGTGCGCGTAATACACGGTGGACAGCCGCATGAACTTCAGCGCCTGGTCCTCCTCCACGTCGTTCCAGCCAATCTGCGGAACGTGCCGCGCGGCCAGTCGCGTCACCCGGCCCGGGAAGTAACCGAGCCCCTTTCCTTCCCCTTCATCGCTCTCGTCGAAGAGCAACTGCATGCCCAGGCAGATGCCCAGGCACGGCAGGCCCGCGTCCAGCGCCTTGCGCATCGCCTCGCGTCCCGGTGCGAGCCGCGCCGCCGCTGAACCGAACGCGCCCACGCCGGGGAGCACCAGGACATCCGTATCCAGCGCGCGCAGCGGATCCTCCTGCACACGCACGTCCGCGCCGGGCGTGGTGGCCAGCGCCTTGACGAGCGAGTGCAGGTTGCCCGCGCCATAGTCGAACAGGGTCACCCGCATCACAGCACCTCCTTCAGGGCCTTCAGCGCTGAAGCCATCATCGGCCAGGGGCCGCAGCCGATGCGCAGCGCATCGCCCACGCCCGTGAGCCCTTCGAACACCCGCACGTTCACGTTGCGCTCCCGCAGCGCCTCGCCCACCCGCCGCGCCTCCGGCACGGGGACGAGGAGGAAGTTGCCTTCCGAAGGAAGCGGCTCCAACCCCAGCGACTTCAAGGCGCCTCGCAGCCGCTCACGGTTCTCCACCGCCTCCGCCGCGCAGGCCTCCATCCACGCGACATCATCCGTGAGCGCGGCGACCGCCACGGCCTCGCCCAGCGCCGTGTGCTTGTAGGGCCCCCGGGCCTTCTCCACCTCCGCCACCAGTGACGATGCCCCGACGCCCCACCCCACCCGCAGGCCCGCGAGGCCGAACGCCTTGGACATCGTGCGCGTCACCAGCACGTTGGGCCGCGTCCGCGCCAGGTCGAGGAAGTCCCCGCCCCGAGCGAACTCCACATAGGCCTGATCGATGAGCACCACGCCCGGAGCCGAGTCCACCAGCCGCTCCAGCGCCGCGCGCGAGGCCGCCGTGCCGGTGGGGTTGTTCGGCGTGCACACGTAGATGAGCTTCGCCTTCGTCGCGAGCAGCCCGTCCACGTCCAGGTCATGATCCGCGCGCAGCGGCACGGGCATGGGCTTGAGCGCGCTCAACCGGGCATACAAGGGCACCATCACGAACGTGGGATCCGGGAAGGCCACCGCGTCCCCGGGCTCCAGGAAGGCCCGCAGCGCACAGTCGATGACGTCGTCCGATCCGCAGCCCGTCGTCACGCTCTCCACGGCGACACCCGCGTAGGTGGCCACGGCGCGCTTCAGGTCCGGCGCATAGCCAGCGGGATAGCGGGACAGCCGAAGGAACCCCTCCTCCCGCAGCACGCGATCCGCGGAGGGCGGCGCGCCGAAGAGGTTGGTGTTGTCGCTCAGGTCCACCCGGCACGGCTTCTTCGCCGGGGAGTACAAGGGGATGTCCCGGTACGTCTCACGGAATGGAATCACGGCACCCTCCAGGCCCGGGCCGCGGCCGCGTGGGCGAAGAGGCCCTCGCTGTCCGCCAGCGTCCCCACGTCGTCCGCCATCGCCGCCGCGGCTTCCGGTGTCACGCGCTGCCACGTGGTCCACCGGTAGAAGTCCAGCACGCTCAGTCCCGAGTACGCCCGGGCCAGCCCCGCCGTGGGCAGCACGTGGTTCGCACCGGTGAGGTAGTCACCGAAGGCCACCGACGCGCGCTGTCCCACGAACACCGTGCCCGCGTTGCGAACCCGCGCCAGGTCCTCCGAGGGCTTCGCCGTCGCGAGCAGCAGGTGCTCCGGAGCGAACTCCGCGACGAAGGGCCACGCCTCCTCCAGCGAGTCGATGCGCAGCACCGCGCCCCGGCTCCCCAGCGCCGGAAGGACGATGTCGCCGCGACGGGCGACGCGGGCCTGTTGCTCCACCGCGTCCCGCACCGCCTGCGCCAGCGAAGCGCCCACCACCAGCGCCACGCAGCAGGCCTCGGGGTCGTGCTCCGCCTGGGCCAGCAGCTCGCGCGCCACGGCGTCCGGACGGGCGCTCGCGTCGGCGACGACGAGGATTTCGCTCGGGCCCGCGGGCGCGTCGATGGCGACGGCGTCCACCACCTGGAGCTTCGCGGCCGCCACGTACGCGTTGCCCGGTCCGACGATGCGATCCACGCGGGGAACGCTCTGGGTCCCATAGGCCAGCGCGGCCACCGCGCCCGCGCCTCCCAAGGCGAACACCCGGTCCGCGCCCGCGAGCGTCGCCGCCGCGAGCACGCCCGCGCCAGGCAAGCCATCCGGCCCCGGCGGCGAACAGACGATGACCTCGTCCACGCCCGCGACCTTCGCGGGGACCACGCCCATGAGCACGCTGCTCGGGTACACCGCCCGGCCACCCGGAGCGTACACACCGACGCGGCTCAGCGGATCCGGCCGGCGGCCCACGATGACCCCGGGCTCGGTCTCCACCTCGATGGCCTGGGGCCGCTGCGCCGCATGCGCCCGGGCGATGTTGCGCGCCGCGCGGGTCAGCGCCTCTCGCACGCCGGAGGGAATCGACTCCAACGCCGCGTTCCACCGTTCACGCGGAACCTCCAGCGCTGAAAGCTCCACGCGGTCGAACTCCCGCGCGAACTCGAAGAGGGCCCGGTCGCCCTCACCGCGAACGCGGGCAATCAGCGCCTGGACACGGGAAGCCACCAGGGCATCCGACTCCCCGGTGCGGGCCAGCAGCTTCCGCCGCGCGTCGGGCTCCAGCGAGGACAAGGCCCCCTGGTACTTGAGGATGGAGGCGCTCATGCCATCAACCTCTCGATGCGCGTGACGAGGATGCCCTGCCCGCCCAGCGCCTTCAGCGCGTTGACCGTGCGGTAGAGGTTCCGCGACGAGACCACCGCGTGCACCGCGACGAAGTGGCCCCCGTTCATCACGTCCACCACCGTGGGGCCGTTGAGGCCGGGCAGCACCTCGCGCACCTGCTCCAGGGACGTCTTCGGGACGTTGGCCATCAGGTAGCGCCGCCCGCGCGCCGCCAGCACCGACCCCAGCGCCTGCGTCAATTCCTCCAGCGCGCGCCGCGCCTCCGAGTCATTGCGCGGATACGCCACCAGCCGGGCGCTCGACTCCAGCACGGTGGCCACCTCCTTGAGGCCGTTCATCTTCAACGTGGAGCCCGTGGACGTGAGGTCCACCACGATGTCCGCGATGCCCAGGTGCGGGGCGATCTCCGCCGCGCCGCTCACCGGCACCACCGTCACCTGCTGCCCCCGCTGCTGGAAGAAGGCCTGCGTCAGCCGGGGGAAGCAGGAGGCCACCCGCATCCCCTCCTTCACGTCCTCCACGCGGGAGATGCCGCTCTCGTCGCGCGCGGCCACCACCAGCCGGCAGCGGCCGAACTCCAGGTCCATCAGCGGCTCCAGCTCGCGCCCGGCTTCATTCACCAGGTCCCAGCCGGTGACGCCCGCCTGCGCGGCGCCGTCCGCGACGAACTCCGGGATGTCCTGGGCGCGGACGAAGATGGCCTCGAACTCGCCGCCCAATGACGCGGTGAGGGCCCGCTCGCCCCGGGCGCGCACCTCCAGGCCCGCGTCGTTGAACAGCTCGCGCACTTCCTCGGACAGACGTCCTTTGTTGGGCAGGGCAATCTTCAACATGGATGGGCTCGTGGGACTGCGGGGGCGGAAACGAAAAAAGGCCCGTCCTTGGGGGACGGGCCTTCGGTCACTGCGGCATCTGCCGGAAGTGGGTGCGTTCTAGTGCGTCACCCAGGCATGCGCGCGGCGAACGGTCCCGTCATGGGCCGGCCGATGATGCGCATGGTGGTGATGCAGGGACGTGGAACGCACGGCCCTAGGGTTAACGACGGGAGGCCTCAGCGTCAAGTCACCCCGGGTCATGGTCTGTCTTGACGCTTGCAAACCCGTGCTCGCTTGAGCACAAGCGGCGCATGGCAACCTCCGACGTCCTCGTGGTGGGCGGTGGTGTGATGGGCTGTGGCATCGCGCTGAAGCTCCGGCAGGCGGGCGCGCGCGTGACGGTGCTCGAGCGCTCCATCCCCGGCGCCGAAGCCTCCAGCGCCGCCGGCGGCATCCTCGCGCCCCAGTGGGAGTCCGAGGGACCGGGCCCCTTCTTCGAGCTGTGCCTGCGAAGCCGCGCCCTCTACGGGAGCTTCGCCGCGGAGCTGCGCGAGCTCTCCGGCGTGGACATCGCGTACCGGCCGTGCGGCCTGCTGCGCGTCGCGTTCGACGAGGCGGACCTGCATCACGTGGAGTCCACCGTGGGCTGGCAGCACGGCATGGGGCTGCGCGCCGAGCTGCTCGACGGCAAGGCCGCGCGCGAGCTGGAGCCCCACCTGTCCCCCACCGCCGTGGGCGCCGCGCACTTCCCGGATGATCACCAGGTCGACAACCGGCTCCTCGTGCGCGCGCTCACCATGGCCGCCGCGCGCGTGGGCACGGTGTTCAAGAGCGGCTACGTGCGCGGCGTGGTGCACGAGCACGGCCGCGCGGTGGGCGTGGACCTGGACGGCGAGGTGCTCCGCGCGGACGCGGTGGTGCTGGCGGCGGGCTCGTGGTCCTCCCTGGTCCAGGGTGCGGGCGTGTCGGCGCAGGCGGTGCGCCCGGCGCGCGGACAGATGGTGCAACTGCAGACGCGGCTGCCCCTGCTGGAGCGGGTGGTGACGTCCGCGAAGGGCTACCTGGTGCCGCGCGCGGATGGGCGGATCATCGCCGGGAGCACCATGGAGCATGTGGGCTTCGACAAGCAGGTGACCGCGGCGGGGCTGGCGCGGATCCTCGACATGGCCCTGCAGCTGTGCCCGGACCTGGGCAGCGCGCCCATCACGGAGACCTGGGCCGGCTTCCGCCCCTGGACCCAGGACGCGCTGCCGTACATCGGAGAGGGCCCCACGCCCGGCCTGTTCCTCGCCACCGGCCACTTCCGCAACGGCATCCTGCTCGCCCCCATCACCGCGAAGCTCGTCGCCCAGGCCGTGCTGGGGGAGAAGCCCTCGGTGGACCTCACCCCCTTCCGCTATGACCGGGGGACAGTGGCGCGCGGTTGACGCGCCGTGCCTGCCCGCCCTACTCCGGAGGGTGGGGAATGCTTCAGAGACCGGAGACGTTCACCCTGGAACCAGGGCTCGCACCCCGCCCTGGATGGCAGGGAGGCGAGAGGGTGATGATTTCTCGCACTCGTTCGCCTTTAATCCCTGGAAACCTCTAGAATCTTCGGCCGTGGAAGCCATCCCCCCCGCACCCCCCAGAATCCTGATCGTCGACGATGACGATTCCGTCCGCGACGTCATCTCCGTGCTCCTCCGTGAGGAGGGCTACAACTGCGTCGTGGCCAACGGCGCCGAGATGGCGCTCGACGTGGCGGGTGAAGAAGAGACGCCGCTCGTCATCAGCGACATGAAGATGCCGGGCCGCGACGGACTCTGGCTGCTGGAGAACCTGCGCGAGCGGCTGCCGGACACGTCCGTCATCATGCTCACCGGCTACGGCGACACCGAGTCCGCCGTGGACTGTCTGCGCCGGGGCGCGGTGGACTACCTGCTCAAGCCACCCAAGCTCACGGACCTCATCCGCGCCATCGAACGCGCGCTCGCCAAGCGCCGCATCGAGATGGCCCGCAAGCGCTACCAGAAGAAGCTCGAGGGCAAGGTGCGCGACCGCACCGCCGAGCTGCGCAGCGCGCTGCACAACATCGCGAACACGTACCAGAACACGCTGCTGGCGCTGGTGGCGGCCCTGGACGCGCGCGAGCACGAGACGAGCGACCACTCCCAGCGCGTGGTCAGCTACACCTCCGCCATCGCCACCCGCATGGGCATCCACGGCAAGGAGATGGAGGAGATCGGCCGCGGGGCGCTCCTGCACGACATCGGGAAGATCGGCGTGCCGGACGCGGTGCTGCTCAAGCCCGGCAAGCTCACCCCCGACGAGTGGCTGGAGATGCGGCGTCATCCGGAGATCGGCTTCCAGATGATCCAGAACATCCCCTTCCTCTCCACGCCCGCGGACATCGTCCTGTCGCACCAGGAGCGCTATGACGGCGCGGGCTACCCCCGCAACCTCCAGCGCAACGAGATCCACATCGGCGCGCGCATCTTCGCGGTGGCGGACACGCTGGACGCGATGACGAGCGACCGGCCGTACCGCAAGGGCACGACGTTCGCGAACGCCATCCAGGAGATCAAGCGCTGCGCCAACACGCAGTTCGACCCTGAGGTCGTGAAGGCGTTCCTGGACATTGGCGAGGAGGGGCTCATCCGCATCAAGAAGGAGATGGCGGAGAAGAAGCTCAACCCGATGCAGGCCGCCGCGGACGCCGCCGAGTCCGAGGCCGAGCTGGCGCGGCTCACCGACCTGGACGACGAGCCGGACTCCCCGCCGGTGGGGCCCAGCACCACGCCCATCGGCGCGCCGCCCGCCGTCATCCGTTCAGCCTCCGGGACCGAGGGCTGAAGCATTCCGGGGGAAGCGGTGCCTTTTGCGCGCGGGGATTGCTATCCATGAAGGCGGAAGGCCCCGCGATGACCGCTCCCCTGCCCGCTCCCAATCCGCTCGCCCCGCCGCTGTGTGACGCGCAGGGGCGGCGCATGACGTACCTGCGGCTGAGCGTCACGGACCGCTGCAACTTCCGCTGCACCTACTGCTCGCCGGCCTCCTGGGGCGGGAAGAAGGACCTGCTCGACGCGAGCGAGTTCGAGCGCATCGTCTCCGTCTTCGCGCGCATGGGCATCCGCCGCGTGCGGCTGACAGGCGGCGAGCCGCTCGCCCGGCCGGACATCCTCGACATCGCGAAGCGCATCGCCGCGGTGCCCGGCGTGGAGCACCTGGCCATCACCACCAACGCGAGCCGCCTGGAGTCCCTGGCCGGGCCGCTGCGCGACGCGGGCGTCACCCAGCTCAACCTGAGCCTGGACACGCTGTCCGCGGACGTGTTCCGGCGCATCTCCAAGCAGGGCGACTTCGAAGCGGTGCTGCGCGGCATCGACGCGGCGGCGGGCGCGGGCTACCAGTCGCTGAAGCTCAACGTCGTGGTGATGCGCGGCATCAACGACGCGGAGGTGCCGGAGCTGGTGACGTACGCGCACGCGCGCGGCATCACCCCGCGCTTCATCGAGCTGATGCCCTTCGGGCAGGGCACGCCGGTGCCCACGGCGGAGCTGCTGGAGCGCCTGGCGGCCTCCGGCCGCGTCCTCACCGAGGAGCCGCAGGAGAGCGCCGCGTCGCCCACGTCCGGGCCGGCGCGCTACTGGAAGACGGACAGCGGGCGCGTGGGGTTCATCTCCCCGCTGACGCAGAACTTCTGCGGGGGCTGCAACCGGGTGCGGGTGGCGTCCAACGGCGACCTGCGCAGCTGCCTGGGCGGCCGGGCGCAGGCGCCGCTGCACCAGCTCATCCGGGGCGGCGCGACGGACGAGGAGCTGGCCCTGGCCGTGCGCCGCGCGCTCGGGGAGAAGCCGGAGGGGCACCGTTTCACGGAGGCCGGAAACGGCGCCACGCTCCTGCCCATGATGGGCATTGGCGGCTGAGGGCTACTTCACCATCCGGATGTTCACGGGGTAGCGGTAGATCTGGCCCTCGTTGGCCTTGATGCCCGCGATGATGCTGAACACCAGCGACGCGACGCCCACGATGAAGCCCGTGACGACGCCGAGCCCCAGCGCGCACACCAGCACGCCGGAGATCAGCATGCCGATGAGCGTGGTGAGCTGGAAGTTGAGCGACTCCACCGCGTTGGCGCGGACGAAGGACGACTCCTTGCCCTTGGTCAGCATCAGGAACAGCGGCACCGCCCAGCCCAGGAAGCCCGCGCCCACCACGAAGCCGGCGATGGAGCCCAGGTGGGCCAACATCCCCATCGTCTTCTCATCCTGCGTCGCCGTGGGCGAGCCGGTGATGAACGAGCCGAACTGCTGATCCTCACGCTGCTGGGGGTCCATGTCCATGAGAGCCCTTCCGGAAGGTCTGGGGGGCGCGACGGGTGCGCCCGGATGGACGCACCATGACATGGCGTGTCGGTGCCTGTCATCCAGCGGACAGGGGCCAGGCCAGCAGGCCCCCGTCCCCCGGCGGGCGTCAGCGGTACAGCTCGTGGCCCGCCTTCTTGAATTCCTCGCTCTTCTCCTTCATCCCCTGCTCCAGGGCCTGGGTCTCGTTGACGCCGACCTTGTCCGCGTAGTCGCGCACGTCCTGGGTGATCTTCATGGAGCAGAAGTGCGGGCCGCACATGGAGCAGAAGTGCGCGACCTTGGCGCCCTCGGCGGGGAGCGTCTCGTCGTGGAAGGCGCGGGCGCGCTCGGGGTCCAGGGACAGGTTGAACTGATCCTCCCAGCGGAACTCGAAGCGCGCCTTGGACAGGGCGTTGTCGCGGGCCTGGGCGCCCGGGTGGCCCTTGGCCAGGTCCGCGGCGTGGGCGGCGATCTTGTAGGTGATCACGCCCTCCTTCACGTCGTCACGGTCGGGCAGGCCCAGGTGCTCCTTGGGCGTCACGTAGCAGAGCATCGCCGTGCCGAACCAGCCGATCATCGCCGCGCCAATGCCGCTGGTGAAGTGGTCGTACCCGGGCGCGATGTCCGTGGTGAGGGGCCCCAGCGTGTAGAACGGCGCCTCGTGGCACACGGCGAGCTGCTTCGTCATGTTCTCCTGGATGAGGTGCATGGGGACGTGGCCGGGGCCTTCGATCATCACCTGCACGTCGTGCTTCCAGGCCACCTTCGTCAGCTCGCCCAGCGTCTCCAATTCGCCGAACTGCGCGGCGTCGTTGGCGTCCGCGATGGAGCCGGGGCGCAGGCCGTCACCCAGACTGAAGCTGACGTCGTACGCCTTCATGATCTCGCAGATCTCCTCGAAGTGCGTGTAGAGGAAGTTCTCTTTGTGGTGGGCCAGGCACCACTTGGCGAGGATGGAGCCGCCGCGGCTGACGATGCCGGTGAGGCGCTTCGCGGTGAGCGGCACGTACTGGAGGCGCACGCCCGCGTGGATGGTGAAGTAGTCCACGCCCTGCTCGGCCTGTTCGATGAGCGTGTCGCGGAAGATGGCCCAGGTGAGCTCCTCGGCCTTGCCGCCCACCTTCTCCAGCGCCTGGTAGATGGGCACGGTGCCGATGGGCACGGGCGCGTTGCGGAGGATCCACTCGCGCGTCTCGTGGATGTTGCGGCCGGTGGACAGGTCCATGACGGTGTCCGCGCCCCAGCGGATGGACCAGACCATCTTCTCCACCTCCTCCTCGATGGAGGACGTGACGGCGGAGTTGCCGATGTTGGCGTTGATCTTCACCAGGAAGTTGCGGCCGATGATCATCGGCTCCAGCTCCGGGTGGTTGATGTTGGCGGGGATGATGGCGCGGCCCCTGGCGATCTCGTCGCGCACGAACTCCGGCGTAATCACCCGCGGAATCGCGGCGCCCCAGGAGTGGCCGGGGTGCTGGGCGGCGAGTGAAGCGTCGAGCTTCTGGTTCTCGCGCACGGCGACGTATTCCATCTCCGGCGTGATGATGCCCTTGCGGGCGTAGTGCATCTGGCTGACGTTGGCGCCGGCCTTCGCGACGCGGGGCTTGCGCATGTGGCTGAAGCGCAGGCCATTGAGGCGCGGGTCGGCTTCGCGGGCGCGGCCGTATTCCGACGTGATGCCGGACAGTTCATCCGTGTCGTTGCGGGCGCGGATCCAGTTCTCGCGCACGGCGGGCAGGCCCCGGCGCAGGTCGATGTCGGCGCCAGGGTCGGTGTAGGGGCCGCTGGAGTCGTAGACGTGGACGGGGGGGTTGGCGGTCTCCGGGCCAGCGTGGCCGTGGTGGCGCGTGGGCGTCTGGGCGATCTCGCGCAGCGGGACGCGGAGGTCGGGGTGCAGGGACCCGGACACGTAGACCTTGCGCGAGGCGGGAAGCGGGCCGCGGCTGATTCCCTCCAGCACCTTCCCATCGACCTTGAGGCTCTTGGACGCTCCACTCATCGGACATCTCCTCGTGAGAACGGACGGGAGACGGGACGGGAGCATGGAGCGCCCACACCGCTTCCCTCCGCCGGTACTAACCGGTTCAGGTTCAAAGGGATCGGACGCGGCCACACGTCCGTCTCAGCCCCCTTCCGGGGGCACCCCTAGCGACTGCGGAGCGGTGTAGCGCAGGGGCAAGCCCGCTTCAACCCGGGCGGAGGTGGGCCTGGGTCCAGTGGACGCACGGTGGCCCCGTGGGGAGGGGCACGGACGCGTCAGTCCTTTCCCTGACATGTCAAACACAGACACGACACGTCAAGAAAATCTCGAATTCCTTCTTTCGCCATGAAGTGCGCTTCCGTAGACTGCGGGCTCCCCAACAGGAGACCGCATGCAAAAACACTTCCTCGCGGCGCTTGGAGCGCTCGCGATGCTGACGTCGTGCGCGACGAACCGCCCCACCCCTCCGGGGGGCGACGACACCACCCTCTTCGTCGGCAAGATCATCACCCTGGATGACAAGGGGACGATCGCCGAAGCCGTCACCGTGGATGGCAAGGGCCGCATCTTGAAGGTCGGCACCGAGAAGGACCTGAGCGCGGGGCTCGGCGTGGGCTCCAAGCGCGTCGAGTTGGAGGAGGGACAGGTCCTCCTGCCCGGGTTCATCGACCCGCACCTGCACATCCTGCCGACGCTCATCCAGAGCGTGCTGGGCACGCACAACCTGGCGCCCTGCCTGCCTCCTCCCTACAACCTGTCCACGCCCGAGGAGTGCACGAAGCACCGGGACCTGCTGAGCGCGCTGAGCTCCATGAAGCTGGAGCCCACCACTCCGGAGACGGCCAAGATGTTCGTCCTCGGGATGAACCTGGACCCGTCGCGGCAGCAGTTCGTCCCCGGCAAGTGTGGCGTGACGTCGACCGTCGAGTTCATGCAGCAGCCGAAGCTCTACCTCGACGCGTGTGTGACCAAGGACCGTCCGGTCATCATCCTCGACCAGTCCGGCCACCTCGCCTACGTGAACGACAAGGCCTTCGAGGCCGTCTGCAAGGGACAGAAGCCGTGCAACCCTCCGGATTCGGTGACGCAGCACGGAGGCCGGTGGGTCGTCGGGGACGATGGCCAGTACACGGGGTTGCTCGAGGAGTCCGCCGCCTTCGCGCCGTTCCTGGAGGCGACACAGCAGGGAATGATGGTGCGGAGGGACATCCCGAGCGGGAGCCTCCAGTCCCTCCTCAAGGCCATCCAGGCCCTGCGTGAAGCCGGGCTCACGACCATCGCCGACGGCGGTCTGTCCGATCGGTCGCAGCTCGAGCTGGTCAAGCTCCTGGCCATGAACCCGGCCTTCCCGCTGCGTGTCACGGGCGTGGTGACCCACCTGGCGGCGGGGCCGGTCGTGAACGCGAATGGAGACGTCGTCAAACCGGCGCTCAAGCCGACCGGGCCCTCGTGCACGCCGAGCCCGGACAACGACTGCGCCCTGCCCAAGTGGCTGGGGGCCGGCGCCATCAAGCTCTGGGTGGACGGTTCGACGCAGGGGTGCACCGCGCTGCTCGGACAGCCCTATGTCTACGGCACGGATGGACACTGCCCGGAAGCGGGAGAGGGCAAAGGCGACTTCAAGAACGCGAAGGAGCTCGCGGATGCCATGCGCCCGCTGTGGGCTGACTCAGCCTGGCGCTTCCAGCTGCACGCCAATGGCAATCAAGCGAACCAGTGGGCTGTCGACGCGTTCTCCCGGCTCCAGGTGGAGCAGACCAACACGCACCGGATGCTGCTCATCCACAACACCGTGGGCCAGGACTCCGTTTCGCAAGCGATTGGTGAGCTGCGCAAGGGCACACACGTCACCGCCAGCCAAGAGAAGGTGCCGGCGATGGACCTGCGCGTGACGCACCTCATCGGCCACGTAGCGTACTGGGGGGATGCCCTGGCGCGGATGCTCCAGAAGAATGGAACGCACCAGGACATCGACATCGACCCGGTGGACTTCAACCGTCGCTACGGCATCCCCTACTCCTTCCACAGCGACTCCATGGTGACGCCGGCCCGGCCGCTCTGGTTCGTCGAGCAGGCCGTCACGCGGCGCACGTGGGCCTATCCCGACTTCCAGAAGACGTATGTGCTCGGGCCCCAGCACGCGACGACCGTCGAGGAGGCCCTGCGCGCGATCACCATCGAGCCGGCGCGCCAGCATGAAATCGACAAGTGGGTGGGCAGCATCGAGCCGGGCAAGGTGGCGGACTTCGTCGTGCTGGGTGCGAACCCGCTCGACCGTGATCCCGCCAAGGGTGGAGACCCGGCGACCCTCAGCAAGATCCCGGTCGTTCGGACGTACCTGGGCGGCAAGGACCCCGCGCAGCGGAACTGAGTGATTCACCCGGCGCGTCGTCCGAACCGCGGGCGACGCCCCTTTGTCTTCTCAGTCAGGACGTCTGGAGCTGGCCAGCAGGACATACGGCTCTCACGCAGCCTCACTCTTCAAGGATCCTCGTGGCGAACGTGAAGGGTGTCGCGCTCATGCCGGGTTCCCCTCCTGAGCCACCAGACAAGAAAGACAAGCAGCCCGACTCCCACTGCGGTCAGTCCGATGAGTGACCCACTCGGCTGGTAGAGATCAAAGCCGACCATGCATGAGGGTTCCCGGTAGAACTCCACGATGGCGTCGAACATGGGCTCCATCGTAGCCGCATGTGGCGAAGCAATCTCAGCGGTCGTGGTGAACTTCACTGCGAGTGATGCAGACTGCCGCGTCCCCTGTCACCGGAGGAAGAACCCGTGGCGCAGTCGACGCATGACGCAGTGAAGCCGTTCCGGATGTGCCTGATTCCAGGCCTGCTCCTCCTGACCCTCGCTGGCTGCTCGAGTGAGAAGGAGCAGAACGGCCCGGATGATCAGGAACAGCCACAGCAGGAGCAGGGCTCCTGGACGCCCCTCCCCTCGGGCTCATCCCTTGCCGCGCGGAGTGACGTGGCGAGCGTCTTCGATGGCCAGAACGTCCTGCTCTGGGGCGGACGGGGCAGCTGCACCGCGGATGGATTCTGCGGCGACGGGGCCCGGTTCAATGTGGCGGCGAAGACATGGACGCCCATGTCGACCCAGGGCGCGCTCTCCGCACGCTCGCGGCATACGGCGGTGTGGACCGGCGAGCGGATGATGGTCTGGGGCGGACTTGGCTGCGGTGGCACCGACGTTCCCTGTGGCGACGGCGCGACCTACGACCCCACGAGCGACGCCTGGAGCCCCCCGATCAAGGCTGATTACGCGCCCGCTCCGCGCTGGGGACACACAGCGCTCTGGACCGGCACGCAGATGCTGATCTGGGGCGGCAAGGATGCCCGAGCGCCACGTGTGTTCAGGGACGGGGCCATCTACCACGCGAAGGAAAACCTCTGGACGACGATGAACTTCGTCAAGGCCCCCCCGAACCGCTATGCGCACACCGCCGTGTGGATCGACGGCGTGATGTACGTCTGGGGTGGAAATGGTGGCAGCCCCCTCGACGTGGCCCTGCAGGACGGCTCGATGTACGGCCCTTTTGGGGACGACTGGCTGGCGTTTCCATCCGAAGAAGGGACCCCCAAGGCCCGCTGGTCTCACACGGCGGTGTGGACCGGGGAGCGGATGATCATCTGGGGCGGGATCGGCTGTGGCGACGACCCCTACCATGACCCTCCGATCTACTGCGACAGGGGCGCCGCGTTCGATCCGGTGTACCGAAAGTGGTCAGCCGTCTCCGCCAAGGGCGCGCCCTCGCCACGCATCGGGCACACCGCCGTGTGGACCGGCTCGAAGATGGTCATCTGGGGTGGCACCTCGCCGAACTGTGGCTCTGGAGGCGGCGTCTGCTCGGACGGCGCGGCCTATGACCCGGCCACGGACACGTGGGCGCCGCTGCGCACCGCGGGCGCCCCATCCGCGCGCACCGGGCACGTGGGCCTGTGGACGGGCAACGCCCTCTTCATCTGGGGCGGCATGGGGGGCAGCGGCGCGGATACCCCCCTTTCAGATGGCGCCCTGTGGGTGCCGTGACGGCGAGGCTTCCGCCTACACCTTCACGGTCTTCACCAACGGCAGCTCGCGCACACGCGTCCCCGTGAGCGCGAACACCGCGTTGGCCAGTGCCGGCGCTACCGGAGGCACTCCAGGCTCTCCCACGCCTCCGGGGCGGCCGTCGCTGGGGATGATGTCCACGTGGATGCGCCTGGGCGTCTCCGCGATGCGCGCCAGGCGGTAGTCGCGGAAGTTGCTCTCCACCGTGGCGCCGTCCTTCATCGTGATGGCGCCGTAGAGCCCCAGGCTCAGGCCGAACACCACCGCGCCCTCCATCTGCGCGCGAACCCGCTCCAGGTTCACGATGGTGCCCGCGTCCGCGACGATCCATGCCTCGTCCACCCGGATGCGCTCGTCCGCGTCCTTCACCACCGACACCACCACCGCCACGTACGTCAGGAAGCTGCGGTGCGCCGCCAACCCCAGCGCCCTGCCCTCCCGCTTGCGCTCGTCCCAACGCGACAGGCCCGTCACCCGCTCAATCACCCGGCGCAGCCGCGCCGTGTCCACCGGGTGCTCTTCAATGGACTGGCCGTAGTTCGGGATCTTCGCCACGCCCAGGTCCTTGGGCGTCACGATGCGCGAGGGCCCCAGCACCTCCAGCAACGTGTCTCGCGGATCCGTGCCGCGCTCGTGCGCCAGCTCGTCGATGAAACTCTGCACCGCGAACGCGTGGTAGATGTTCGCCACGGACCGCAGCCAGCCGATGCGCGTGTGCGCCCGCGCCTCGCAGTTCTCCATTCTGACGTCTGGGATTGCCAGCGGCAGGTCCACGATGCCCTGCCCCATCTCCCCGTCCCCCGCGAACGTCGCGTCGGAGAACGTCGAACCGATGGGCGGGAACGCGATCCGCTGGTGCCACGCCACCACCTTGCCGCTCGCGTCCAGGCCCGCCTCCAGCCGCTGCGCGCTCGTGGAGTGGTAGTAGTCGTGGCGCACGTCGTCCTCGCGCGTCCATTGCAGGCGCACCGGCGCGCCTACCGCCTTCGCGACGAGCGCCGCCTCCACCACGTAGTCCGGCTTCGACTTGCGGCCGAACCCTCCACCCAACAGCGTCACGTGCACCGTCACCTTCGACGGGTCCATGCCCAGCGCCTTCGCCACCTCGCTGCGCGCGGCCTGCGGGTTCTGCGTCGTGGCCCACACCTCGCAGGTGCCGTTCTCCACCTTGGCCACCGCCGCGGGGGGCTCCATGGGCGCGTGCGCCAGGTGCGGCGTGTTGTACGTGGCCTGCACCCGCTTCGCCGCCTTCGCCAGCGCGCCCTCCGCGTCGCCGACGTTGCGCACCACCTTGCCCGGCTTGCCGATCACCTCCAGCAGCTGCGCGCGGTAGGCCTCCGAGTCGTAGACGGCGTTGTCCCCGCCCTCCCACGTCACGTCCAGCGCCGCGCGGCCCTTCATCGCCGCCCAGGTGTTGTCCGCCACTACCGCCAGGCCTCCCAGCGGCTGGAACAGGAAGGGCTTCGTCGCCGCCGGCAGCTCCACCACCTGCCGCACGCCCGGCACCGCCAGCGTCTTCGTCGCGTCGTAGCGGGCCACCTTGCCTCCCGCCACCGGCGGACGCGCGATGACCGCCGTGCGCATCCCCGGCAACACGACGTCCGCGCCGAACACCGCGCGGCCCGTCACGATGTCCGGTCCGTCCAAGAGCGGCAATTCCTTGCCCAGGTGCTTGAGCTCGCTGCGCGGACGGAGCGTCACCGCTTCCTTCTTGGGGACCTTCAGCTTCGCCGCGTCACCGGCCAGCTCTCCGAACTTGAGCGTCCGCTGCGTGCCCTTGTGGAAGACGGCGTGGTCGCGCGCCTCGCACTCCGTGGGCGCCACCTTCCAGCGCTTCGCCGCCACGGCCACCAGCATCGTGCGCGCCGTCGCACCCGCGTAGCGCAGGTCGTCGAAGATCTTCCGCACGCTGCTGGAGCCGTCCGTGTTCTGGTCGCCGTAGGCCTCGTCGCCGTCGCCCTGGACCACCTTCACGTGGGCCATGTCCGCGCCCAGCTCGTCCGCGATGAGCACCGGCAGCGAGCTGCGCACGCCCTGCCCCATCTCCGAACGATGGCAGACGATGGTCACCACGCCGTCCGGCGCCACGTGCACGAAGACGTTGGCCCGGAGGCCATCCGTGGGCACCGCGGGCAGCGACGTTGGCATGGGCGCGGCGTGCGCCCTGGCGGGAAGGAACACCTCCAGCCCCAGGCCCGCGGCCACGAGTCCCATTCCCTCCAACACGGAGCGGCGCGACAGACGGATGCGCGTGTCTTGCATGGTGGCGGTCCTCACTCCGTCGGCAGTCCCGCCGCCTTCTTCACGGCGGTGCGGATGCGTGTGTACGTCCCGCAGCGGCAGAGGTTGCCCGCCAGCGATTGATCGATCTCCGCGTCGGTGGGCTTCGGCTTCTTCGCCAGCAGCGCCGCCGCCGTCATGATCTGCCCCGCCTGACAGAAGCCACACTGCGGCACCGCCAGATCCACCCACGCCTTCTGCAGCGGGTGCGAGCCGTCCGGAGACAGGCCTTCAATCGTCATCACCTCGCGGCCCTCCGCGCGGCGCACCGGCGTCACGCACGAGCGCACCGCCGCGCCGTCGATGTGCACCACGCACGCGCCGCAGAGCGCCTGGCCGCAGCCGTACTTCGTGCCCGTCAACGTCAGCACGTCGCGCAGCGCCCAGAGCAGCGGCATCTCCGGATCCACATCCAGCACGTGCTCGGTCCCATTCACTCGCAGACGGATGCTCACGGTCGGCTCTCCTCGCGCGGGCACTCCGCGCCGTCCTTTACCCACGCGGCCACCAGGGCCCCGAACTCCGCCTGCGTTCCCGGCGCCGGAACCCGGTCCGCCCCGGGCTTCCAGCCCCAGCCCACCAGCTCGTCATGCGCCGAGTGCTCGATCAACTCCGCCAGGCTCTTGCCGCCGTTGCGCGCCGGATCCTTCAACTGCTCGCACAGCGAACGGGGCGTGCGCCCCTCCCAGAACATCACCTTGGGCGCCAGGTGCCATTTGGGCGCGCCGGGGACCCGCGCCAGCTGCGCGTTGCGGTCCTGGTGGCAGGAGGTGCACTCCAGGCCGGGCACGCCCTGGTCCTCGGGGCCGCGGGCCACCGGCGGATCATGGACCTGGCTGTTCTCACCCTGGAGCGGACTGTCGCCCACGGGGTGGCAGTTGACGCAGCGGGGATGCAGCATCACCCGGCTCGCCTCCAGGAACAGCGCCCGCGAGCGCTCCTTCTTGTCGCCGATGCCCGCGAAGGCCTCCGGCGGCCGGAGCGCCTGTGGATTCTCGGGAGGCGGCACCACGCCTGGATGCGCCGCGCGGCCCGCGCATCCCGCGCTGAAGAGGAGCGCCAGCGACAGCCCCGCCGCTCCCGCGCCCAGCACGGCTCCCAGTGCCTTCGAGCGAAGATTCATCGTGCCCCGTCCATCCCTTCGGCCAGAGGTTCTCCAGCCTCACACACAGCGTCGCGAGGCCGGAGGGGCGATGCTGCCCTGGTCCTGCCCTCCCGGAGCCTTTCAAAAAGCCGCATGGCCTGTGAAGGTTTTCTTCAGAACGGACCCGATCCTGGGAGTGGGCGGCGCCGTCACGCTGCGTGAGGGACGGCGGCCTGCGTGAAGGCCACCAGTTCCTGGACGAACCGGGCGGGGTTCTCCCACTGGGGAAGATGCCCCGCGTGGGGCACGAACACCAGCTGGCTGCCGGGCAGCCGTGCATGGAACTTTCGCGCGGACGCCTCGCTCGTCCCAGGGCCGCGGTCCTGCTGGCCCCAGAGAAGCAACAGCGGGCCGCGAGGCGCCGCGAACTCACGGCTCGAGCCCATACACTCGAAGACGACCTCCGCGGGCCTTGGCATGCGTTCGCGGAAGAGCGGCGCGAGGAAGGCCGGCACGTCCGCGTCTCCCTTCGCGACGAAGGCCCGGTCGAGCATGCCCCGGGTGAAGGCCACGCGCCGGTACATCCCCAGCATCAGCGCACGCGCCGGGCGCCAGTGGCCCAACCGGATCATCCAGGCCGGGGGCGGCGCGGGCGGCGGCAGCCCGTTGACGATGATGACGCCCTGACAGCGCTCCGGATGCTGGCTCCCCAGGACCCACGCCACGCTGCCGCCGAACGAATTGCCCACGCACCACGCCGCTGGAATGCCCAGCGCGTCCAGCAGAGCCACCGACCACTGGCCATAGGCTTCGTAGGACCCGAGCGCCTCCCCCTCCACGAACCCCGGCAGCTCCGGCGCCACCACGCGGTAGTGCTCCGCGAGCAGCTCCCACGCGCGGGACCAGTGTCCGGGCGCGCTCCCCCATCCGCCGTGGATGAGCAGCAGCGGAGGACCGTCTCCTCCGACGTACACGGTGGCGGGACGGCCGTTCACGTCCACCTGCCGTCGTTCGATGCGATGTGCTTCCGGCATGGCCTCCTCCTGTTTCATGCGTCGGGTTCAGGGGTCTCCGCCGTAATCCATGGGCCCGGTGCTGGGGCGGAAGCGGTCGGCCATCACGGAGAGCACGCGCACGCAGGCGTCGATGTCCTCGCGGTCCAGCTCCGCCGCCACCTCGCGCAGCTTCACGGACTCGCGCGCGCGGATGCCTTCGATGACCGCCCGGCCCTGGGGCGTCAGGGTGAACAGCGAGGAGCGGCGATGCGCCGGGTTGGGGAGCGGTGCCAGGAGCCCCGCCTCGCGCCCGGTGTTCACCAGCCGCAGGACGAACTGGCGCCCCAGCTCCATGCCCCGCGACAGCTGCGGCACCGTCTGCGGTCCGTGCAGGAACAGCCGGTCCAACACCGCCCGCATGCCCACCGTCACGCCAGTACCGGCGAGCTGATCCTCCACCGCCTTCAGCAGATACCGGTGCAGCGGACGCACGAACAGCATGACGTCGTAGAGGGCGTCCTCGTCACGCTTCGCCGCTGCCTTGCCGCCTTGCCGGGCCAATTGACACCTCAGGCGTCAATTTGACACCTCAGGCGTCAATTTGACGCCTGAGGCGTCAAATCGCAAGCCATTGTGCCTGGGTGACACGGGCCGCGGCCGGGATTGACGGAATGTCTTTCAGGGCGCGGGGGGGCTTCGCGCAAGTGCGCGAAATCGCGTGGGCGGGGCGTTGGAACGCGGTGTGTATTGGGAAGCGCGCAAGGAGATAGCCCGCCATGCGCCAGAGCCCCGCGTCGTCCGTGTTCTCCCTCACCCGCCTCTTCGTCGAGCAGTGTGCCCGCTGGAGACTGCGCGAGGAGGTCATCGCGTTCATCCTCGAGTTCGGCACTCCCGCCCGGGCGTGTGGTGCCACCCACCTCACCGTGCACGAGCGCGACCTGCCGGTGTCGCTGCGCGACTCGTCCCTGGCGCGGCAGGCGCGCGGGTGGATCCTCATCCTCAACGACGAGGACCGGCTCCTCACCTGCTACCGCCGTCAGGACGCCTCGCGCTTCCTCAAGCAGAAGTCCAAGCGCCGCCCCGCGGGCGTGACGCGGGGCTGCGACGACTTCCTGCGCGGCCTCCAGTTCGCTCCGGCCTGAATCAGTCGAGCCCCGTCTTGCCCACGGCCCAGTAGGCCTTCACCTTCGGCGTGGCGCGATCACCGTCGCCGCGCAGCCGCGAGCGCAGGGCCTGGATGGACTGCGCCCGGCCTGTCATCACCAGCGTCGCGCCGGGCTTCTCACGCAGCGCTTCGCGCAGCCGTTCGTAGACCTGCGCCAGGTGCGCGTCGCCTGCCGTGCGCTCCACGTCGTGGCCCTCGAAGCCCAGCTCGCGCAGCGCGGGCGCGCAGTCCTCGCGGTGTGTCACCTCGAAGATGGGGGTGACATTGCGCTTCGCTCCGGTGCGGAACGCGTGCGCGACCGCGAAGGACGTTTCGTCACCGAAGAGCACCACCGGCGCGTCGCCGGACTCCAGCGTCACCGAGCGCCGGGGGCCGAAGAGCTGAACCGTGTCTCCGGTGCGCACGTCGCGGCCCCACTTCGCTCCGGGGCTGTCGCCGTGCAGGTACACCAGGAAGGCCGTGGCGCCGCGCGCCTCGTCCCACGACAGCGGCGTGTACGTGCGCATGCCCAGCCCGGGCAGGAACACCTGCACCTTGTCGCCGGGAGCCCATCCCTGCCCCCGCAGCGCGGGCCCTTCACAGTCAATCTGTCGAAAGGCGCGTGACAGTTCGCGCACCTGGGTCACCTTCGCTTCGGTGAAGAGAAAACGGCCCAGCATGCTTCCGAGCATGGCCTTGGCGTTTGCCATTGGAGCCTCCGTTCAGGCGTCCATACGCCTCCTGCACGCGCACGGCTCGTGAAGTTGTGTGAAGGCGTCCTCACCTTGCAGGGCAGAGACCCCCACGAAAGGAACCGGACATGGCCCCCTGGCATCCCCGGGTGCGCTGGCTTCGGACCGGCACCGCTGTCCTTGCCATCCTGGCCGCCAGCGGCTGCGCGATGGGCCCGGAGGAATTCGGGCCACAGGTGACCTCCAGCTCGACGCCCCTGGACAACCCCATGTCCCAGTTCCGGGAGGTGCTGGCGCCCTACGGCACGTGGATGAACCTGCCGGACGTCGGCTGGGTGTGGCGGCCGGACCCAGCCGAGGTGGGCGCGGATTTCACCCCGTATTCCACCGACGGCCGGTGGGCTTCCAGCGATTGGGGATGGACCTTCGAGAGCGACTCGGAGTGGGGCTGGGCGCCCTTCCACTACGGCCGGTGGTTCACCACGCCAACGGAAGGTTGGGTGTGGTGGCCAGACAATGAGTGGGCTCCTGCCTGGGTGGACTGGCGTTGGGGAAATGGCTTCGTTGGCTGGCAGCCCCTCGCGCCGCCGGGCATCAGCACCGGACTGAGCTGGACGTTCGTGAGCGCGAACAACTTCGTGCAGCCCGACGTGGGGTCACATCTCCTCCCGGAGGCACAGGTCCAGGAGCTGATGCGACAGACGCAGCCCGTGGGCGAGCACGTGGTGGCTCGCGAGGGGTACTGGAACCGGGGGCCGGAGCCGGAGGAGGTCGCTCGGGCCACCGGCCAGGAGGTGCCGCGCGCAAAGCCGATGACGCCCCCCACGGGGCAGCCGCCTCGCGCGTCCGCCGCGAGCGCGGAGCCCAAGGCGCATGAAGCCTCCGCGTCTACGCCGGCTGGAGGAAGCGCCCATCGACCAGATGGTCGATGACCTCGCGAGCGGAGTGCGGATCCAGCCGCTCCTTCGTGCCCAGGTGTGACACCGCGCTGGAGACGGTGGTGGGCTTGTCGAAGGCGGCCAGGGCGGCGAGGAGGATGGCGCCGTCCTCGCCTTGGGTCAACGTGGGGTCGGTGAACTTGCGTGGGCTGACGGACGGCGCGCAGCTCAGGGTGATGCCGTCCACCGAGCGCAGGACCGTCACCGGTTCCTTCGCCAGCTTCGCGGGCGCGCGGTGGCTGCCCAGCCAGTCTCCCAGCGTGAAGCGCTTCGTCGAGGGCGCGGTGTTCTTGAGCCGCGTGCGGCCGTGGAGGTCCACGCGCTTCCTCGTGTCCCGGTGCTTCCAGGCCAGTTCGTCCACCCGGTCGGAGTTGCGCTGCACCGCGGCCTCCAGCTCCTGGTCCTTGAAGCGGATCATCGGCACGGACACGTCACCGGGTTCGCGGCGCTCGAAGTAGTCGAGGAACTCCGCGAACGTCTTCGCCTCCGTCACCATGTCGAAGCGCGCGGGATGCTCCGTGACGAGCGCCCCGGGCTGCGCCTCCAGCCGCTGGTAGCCCACCACGCAGTCCAGGCCGATGATGCGCTCCACCAACCGCAGCTCCTCCGCGAGCCGCTCCCGGTTCATGAACGGGAGTCCTCCGATGCCGGAGATTTCAACCTCCACGTTCGGATGGCGGCGGACGGACTCGATGACATCCAGCAGCTCGCGGTCCTTCGCGCAGGGCTTGAGCAGGCCCTTGGACATCTGCTCCAGGCGCTGCTGTTCGGAGAAGCAGCCGATGTCGATGACCATGTAGATGCGCTGGAAGGTCTCCGCCAGCGCCGCGACCAGTTCCACGCGCGGCACGCCCCAGAGGAAGTACGTGCAGCAGTGGCGCGACAGGTCCACGCCCGCCCAGGTGCTCCCCAAGAACTCCGCCGTGCTGCCCGCGAAGTCGTAGCGCATCTGCCAGGTCCGGCTGGCGATCTCTTGGTGATCCCGGCGCACGTTCTCCTCGGCGCGCAGGAACGGCTTCGCGCGGCCGAAGTCCGCCTTCTGATTGCCTCGCGCGCCGCCGCAATAGAGGCAGTTCTCGCCGCAGCCCTTGCCGGGCGCGACCCAGCCGGAGAAGGAGTGCGCGTCCATCTGGCTGAGGAAGATCTCGTTGAAGTGCGAGTAGTAGAGGTCCTGGGTGTTGGTGGAGCGCTGCACGTACGCCAGCGGAAGCCTGCGGGGACGGCCGTCCGGATGCCGCGTCACGACGTTGGGCGGGGCTTCCTCTCCATTGCAGAGCGCCAGGAGGGGGGCTTCTCCATCGCCCAGGATGACGTGGTCGATGCAGTCATAGCCGCTCAACTCCTTCCACCAGTACGACGCGGAGTTGCCACCCACGACGATGCGGATGGACGGATCGATCTTCCGGATGGTCCGCGCGATGAGCAGCGCGCGGTCCACGTGGTGGAACCACTTCAGGCTGATGCCGATGAGCTTCGGGCGAACGCGGGCGATGAGGCGCTCGAAGGACTGGGTCACCTCGCCCGCGCTCTCGTCCCCGTCCCACAGCCGCACGAAGGCTTCAATCCCGCCGCGCCGCAGGTAGCTCGCCAGGTAGAGGATGCCGCACGTGGCTTCGCCCGTTCCGGCACCGACGAGGAGGACTGGCGAAAGGGCACGACCACTGCTCATGGGACGACCACCGGCCTGAGAGGGAGACAGGGCCAAGGTATAGGCGAATCAGGGCAGGCCCCGCGTGGATTCGTCGCCTCCCCTCCTCCCAGGCTGCCGGCCCGCTCCCTGGACGGCCCCTCTCCACGGTAGTGTCCGCTCCTCATGCCCCCCCTGGAGAATCGCCCGCTGGTGGCGCGGCCCTGCCCCCATCCTCGCGGCTCTCAGCCTGGGATGTGCCAGCGTCGCGATGGACACGGAGACGAATTGCATTCAGCGACACCCAGGGTTCCCAGAGGCATGTGGACTCACCACCTCCGAAGCGGCGGTCATCATGGCAGCGGGTATCGGAGCCACCGGTACCCACGCCAGCTCCGAGGCGGACGATTACGTGGATGATCCACGCCTGCCCGCGTGGAAGAACAGGTGCTTGCGAAACTGGAACGCCTGCGTGGACGGTCGATTCGCGGGGCCCTGCACCGATTGTCTGCGCAGATGCGAAGGGCAACACGATTGGCCTCTTGATATGTGCCGCCCATCCAAACCGAAGCGGTGAGAACCGAATGAGCACACCCGACTGGAGCCCGTTCCGCGCCCTTGCACGGCGCGTCCTTCGCGAGGGAGCGCCGCTGACAATGAGTGACGAGGTGCGCACCCTCATGCTGCGCACCGCGGAGGAAGTCTCAATCACGGATGCAGAGGCCATCTTGCGCACCCGCGATGGAGCGCTGGCGCTGGTGCGCGAAGCCGAGCGGCGCATCGCCGAGGGCTCGAACCGCCTGACGGACGCGCTGCATCGGATGTGGAGTTTCCAGCGGCAAGGCGACTTCGACAGCGCGCGCCAGCAGATGCGTGACGTGCTCGCCGTCGAAGTCGTCCCCTACTACCGCGAGCTCGCCTTGGAACAACTCTCCGGCATGTCTGACGAGCCGTGACGGCCAGGGTGCGGCGCCTGTCACTCCAGAAGTTCGGACAGGTTCGCGGCGCGAAGCGAGGCCTGGATCTCCGCGTCCTGCTTCTCCTCGGTGGTGAGGAATCGTTTCATGGGCGGTCGTTGAACCGGCTCGAGCCTGCCGGTTCACGACCGCGAACACCACCCGTCTCCGATGGCTTCCGCCCCCGCCTGCGGCGACGCCGCTTCTGTGCGGTGCCTCCGGGCTGTCCACCCAACGTCCGCAGCACCTGCGCGCGGACGCCTCCGTCCAATCGCAGCTGCTGCATGAGCGCCTGCACCTGCTTCGCCCCCTGCGGGCCGCGCAATCCCTCTCCCAGCCGTTCGACGATGTCGATGCGCAGCGCCACCGGCCCGATGATCTCGTAGCCGAAGGACCGCGCGCTCCGGCCGGCCAGCGCGGAGACGTTCAGCGCCGGCTCCTGGGGGATGCCCTGCGGACACGCCGCCTGCTGGAACAGCGCCGTCAACATGGCCCTCCGCTCCAGCGCCTGGGGCGACAGGGCCTGGGTGACGTAGAGGTACCGCTGGCCCTCGTGGACGCCCTGCGCCTTCAGCCGCTCCCGTGACTCCTCGTCCAGGAGCCGCCACTGCTCGCGCGCCTCCGCCTGGGAGATGACGCCCAGCCCTTCCGCCAACTGGTAGGCCACGGCGCGCGTCGCCGGTGAGCGGCTCGCGCTCGTGAAGGACTCCGCGGGAAAGCCTCCCATGGCCTCCGTGACCAGGTCCCTGGCCAGCGCCACCAACCGGCGCTCCAATCGCTGACGCGCGCCGCCCGTCCACACCTCCGGCTCCGCCAACGCCAACTGCGGCGAGCGCCGGTCGCGCCCCCGCACCAGCCGGGCCAGCGGCTGCGCCTCGAAGGAGATGCGCCCCGCCGCGTCCACTTCAAACGCGTCGTGCGTCGCGTCCACCACGCGCTGGACGAACTGCTCCTCCGTCATCACCACGCCTTCCGCGCCCGGCACCTCCGTCAGCAACTGCCCCAGCTTGGCGAACGGACTGTCGGAGGCACCGGACTGCGACTGCGTGCTGGCCCTCACGAAGCGGCGCGCGCTCCTCCTCGCCGCCCGCTGGACGAAGCGCTCCACCAGCCGCTCATGTAGCGCATCCCCCAGCGCGTCCTCGATGCGGCGCGTGCGCTCCTGCCAGTCCTCCGCGTCGTTCAGCCAGCCCGGACGATGGCTGATGTACGTCCAGATGCGGATGGCCGCGAGCCGGTCCATCAGCGTGTGGATGTCTCCCGACGCATCATCCAGCGGCGACACCTGCCGGCCCAACCAGGTGGGGTCCAGCTTCCCGTCCCCAGCCGTCAGCTGGAGGAACGTCTCACGCAGCAACGCGACGTGCTGTCCAAAGAGCCCCTTGCGGAAGTCCGGCACCTGGCAGACCTGCCACAACAGCTCCACGGAGGCCTTGTCGGAGGTGAGCTCGCGGATGGCGGGCACCGCGGACAGCCCCTTGAGCGCGTCGAAGTCGTCCGCGCGCTCCACCCGGACGAAGGCGCTGTCACGCGGCGCCCGCGACAATGAATCCAGCAGCGCCTCCGGACTGGAGAAGTCTAGCGAGGAGTTGCGCCAGACGAGGCTGCGCACCGCCGGGAAGCGGTGGGATTCGATGGCGGAGACGATGCGCGGCGGCAGCTCCGGCAGCGTGTTCAGCGCGCCGAAGCTCCCGTCGTTGAGGTGACGCCCCGCGCGGCCGGCGATCTGCGCCAGCTCGTCCGGATACAGGTCGCGCTGTTCCGCGCCGTCGTACTTGGAGAGCGTCGCGAAGGCCACGTGGTTGAGGTCCAGGTTCAACCCCATGCCAATGGCATCCGTGGCCACGAGGTACTGGACCTCGCCGGACTGATACATGGCCACCTGCGCGTTGCGCGTCCGGGGCGACAGCGCGCCCAGCACCACCGCCACCCCGCCCCGGAGGCGGCGCAGCGATTCGGCCAGCTCGTAGACGCGGTCCGCGGAGAACGCGACCACCGCGGAGCGCGGCGGCAGGCTCTTCAGCGAGCGGCGCCCGGCGTAGCGCAGCTGCGACAGGCGCGTGGCGCGCTTCAAGGACACGTGCGGAATCAGCGCGGACACCATGGGACGCATCGTGTCCGCGCCCAGGAACCAGGTCTCCTTGCGCCCGCGCGCGTGCAGCAGCCGGTCCGTGAAGACGTGCCCACGCTCCCGATGCGCGGCGAGCTGGATTTCATCCACCGCGAGGAAGTCCACCTCCCGGTCGGTTGGCATCGCCTCCACGGTGCAGATCCAGTAGTCGGGCCGGGGCGGGACGCGCTTCTCCTCGCCCGTCATCAGCGCGACCCGGCCCTCGCCCACCTTCGCGGTCACCCGGTCGTAGACCTCACGGGCGAGCAGGCGGAGCGGCAGTCCGATGATGCCGGAGTCGTGCTCGAGCATCCGTTCGATGGCGCGGTAGGTCTTCCCGGTGTTCGTGGGCCCCAGCTCCGCCACGACGACGGACGGCCGGCTGGATGGGCTCGAGCTCATTGGCGAAGACTAACCCCGAACCCCCTCCTCCGCCCTGGAGGCCGCGGGGGGTGTTCGCGACCAACGTCCCTGCCCGCGCCCGGCGTGGAGGCAGGCGTCGCAGGGCGGGACGGACAGGCGCGGCGCCCCTGGCACGCGGGGGCAGGTGGGATGGACGGCGCTGCCCGGGCCCCCCAGCTTCCGGACACGCAGCCGCCCGAGGGCAATTCCATGGCCGACATGCATTCGCAGCCATCCACCACCGAGCCGGGCGACCCGGGAGAGCTGGGGGTCCGCCTCACGCTGCTCAACGCCGCGCTGGCGACCAAGGTCGTCAGCGTGCGCCGCTACACGCGCCATGCCCTGCTGGCCGCGGGCGCTTGCCACGACGCGATGAAGGCCGCGTTCGGCCTGCACGCCCGCGACGAGCAGGACCACGCGATCAGGCTCGCCGAGCGCATCCAGCAGCTGGGCGGCAGGCCGGACTTCAACCTTGGAGGGCTCATGTCCAGCGGTGACACCCAGGACGACGAGGGACGGACGCTGGTGGAGCTGCTGCGCGAGAACCTGGAGGCGGAGCGCGTCGCCATCGCGTCGTACCGCGACCTCATCCCCTACTTCGCGGTCCGCGATCCCATCACGCGGCGGCTGCTGGAGGAGCTCCTCGACGAGGAGGAGGCCCACGCCAACGCCCTGCACGCGCTCTTGAAGCCTTGAGACCCCGGCCCGGTGGGTTCCTCGGGCGGGTCCCGAACGGACCCGCCGGGCCGAGGTTCCTCAGGTGCCCGGCGACATCCGCGCGTCGCGGTAGCGCACCATCCGCTTGAGCGATGGATCCCACAGGTTCAGCCGCAGGCACCCCACGATGTCCTTCAGCGTGAGCGTGGTGACGTGCGGGCCCTGGAGTTCCGGGATGGACGCCATCGCCTCCGGCAGCCGGTAGAACGGGATGCGCGGGTTGAGGTGGTGCACGTGGTGGTAGCCGATGTTGCCCGTGAACCACTCCATCACCGGCCCGAAGCGCATGTAGCTGCTCGCCTCCAGCGCCGCGTCCGCGTGGTTCCACGACGGCTCCGGCAGGATGGCCACGTCGTCGAAGTTGTGCTGCGCGTAGAACAGGTACGTGCCCAGCGCGTACGCGGCGATGAGCGGCCCCACGAAGGCGCTGAGATAGACGCCCAGGCCGAAGAAGTGCCAGACGGCCGCGGACAGGGCCACGTGCACGGCCAGCGCGAGCCCGGACGTCCAGTAGCGCTTCGGGTTCTTCACGAACGGCTGGAGGCACAGGCTGTAGAGGAACGCGGTGAAGTACCCGAGCATCAACGTCACCGGGTGGCGCTCCACCACGTAGCCCAGGCGCTGCGCCCCGGTGGCCTTGCGCCATTGGTCCGTGGTCCAGGTGACGAAGGTGCCCGCCGAGTCCGCCGCGATGCGCGCGGTGTTGGCGTGGTGATGGTTGTGCGTGTCATTCCAGATGCGCGCGGGCGTGAGCGTGAGCAGCCCCTGCACCTGGAAGAGCGCCTTGGCCCACCGGGACTTCGGCAGGAGCGCCCCGTGCATCGCGTCGTGGAAGAGGATGAAGCAGCGGATGAGCACCAGCGCTTCGATGAGGCCGCCCACGATGCGCAGGGGCCACCAGGGCGCGGCCGCCGCCAGCACCACCGCGCCCACGAGCGCGGCATAGGTGGAGCCGAGCGCCCAGAGGGAGCGCGCGGTGTCCTGGGCCGCGAAGGGACGCGTGCGGGCAATGAGGTCCTTGCTCGATGGCGGCGGGGTTCGTTCCATGGGGATGCGTTGTCCCATCCCCATGTCATGGCCGGGTCAGCGCTTCACACACGCGCGCCGTGGGCCCTTCGCGTCATGGATGACGCGCAAGGCCGTGTGTCAGCGCTTCTTGCGCCAGGCGCGGAGCTCCGCCTTCTTCTGCTTGCCCACTTCATCCAGCCGGGCCTGCCAGGCTTCGCGGTGGGGGCGCAGGGCCTCCGCCACGGCGCGGGCCACCACCAGGTTGCGGTACCACTTGGCGTCCGACGGAACCAGGTGCCAGGGCGCCTGCTGGGTGGACGTGCGAGCGAAGACGTCCTCATAGGCGCGCGTGTAGTCCGCCCAGTGCTTGCGGTCCTCCCAGTCACCCGCGGCGATCTTCCACGCCTTGCGAGGCTCCTGTTCGCGCGCCAGCAGCCGCTGCTCCTGCTCCTCCTGGCTGATGTGGAGGAAGAACTTGAGGACGAGGGTGCCGTGCTCGGCGAGCAGGGTCTCGAAGTCGCGGATGTGCTGGTAGCGCGACCGCCAGAGCTTCTCCGGGACCAGGTTGTTCACCCGCGCCACGAGCACGTCCTCATAGTGGGAGCGGTTGAAGATGGAGAACTCGCCCTGGCGCGGGGCCTTGAGGTGCACGCGCCAGAGGAAGTCGTGCTCCCGCTCCTCCGTGCTGGGCACGCCGAAGGACGTCACGCTCACGCCGCGCGGATTGAGGCTGCCCACCACGTGCTTGATGGTGCCGTCCTTGCCGGCGGTGTCGCGCCCCTGCAGGACGATGAGGACGGAGTTCATCTTCGCGCCCCACAGCAGGTCTTGAAGGTCGAACAGCTCCTCGCCCAGCGCGGCGAACTCCTCCTTGGCCGCCTCCTTGTCCTCCTTCTTGGGAGGCGTCGTGGCGATGCGCTCCAGCTTCACCTTCGCGCCCTGCTTGTCGTTGCGGATGATGTCCATGGTCCTCTTCGCTCCTGGTATGGGCGGCAGCGTGCCTGGAGCGAAGGCGGATTCACACCGTTCCGAGCCAGGACGGCGGCAGAACGTCCGAGTCGAACCTTTCGAGGACGATCCGGCACAGGGTGTGGCGGCTGGACAGCTCCTGGAGCCACTGCCGGTAGCGCGCCGTCTCGTCCTGTGGCGCGGCCAGGAACCATGTCAGCCGCTCGGCCGCGTCCAGCACCGCCGCGAGCGTCTGGGGATCATGCCCCTTCAAGGACATGAAGCGGGCCACCACCAACACCCTGTTGAGTGCGTAGAGGGCATGGCCTCGCTTGCGCTCCTGAATCACGTGTCTCCTCCGGGGTCCTGCGGGGAAAGTGCGAAGGCGCCCAAGCACCAATCGCGCCAGTCCTCCCGCGCCGCCGCGCCTCCTCCCACGGCGTCCGGAACGCGAAAGCAGGCGAGCGGTCCAGATTCCAGAATCCGATTCTTGAATCCAGACAAGACATCCCGCCAGGTTGCCCTGCGAGCACCCCGAATCCAGTCACACTCCAGCAATTCGTGCCATTTGCGGGGAATGGGTGAGCCACGCCGCGCTCGGCATTGCGCTTGCTTTGCCCGGCGTCCGCACCCCACCGCGAATCCTGCCCTGAACGAAAGTCCAACACAGACATCTGGGCAGCAATCAATTCCTCACAACCCCCCATCTCGCCCGTCCAGCTTTCGACCCGCCACATCGCGAGAGCCAGATGAACCGGACCCCCATGTTCCTGCCGAACCGTCTGCGTCTGTTGTCCACCCTGGCGCTGCTGCCCTCCCTGGCCAGCGCCGCCTCGACCCCTGTTCCCTCGTTCGACCTGGAGCGGCTGAGCCTCAACCCCACGTCGCGCGCCGCGCTGGGCACGGCGGCGGGCGGCCTGCGCGAGCCCGGTGAGCTGCGCCTGTCCCTGGCGGCGCACTACGAGCGCTCGCCGCTCACGCTCTTCCGCGATGGTGAGCGGATGGAGTCGCTCGTCGGGTCGCGCACGCAGGTGCAGCTGGCGGGCACCTATACGGTGAGCAAGCGGTTCGAGGTGGGCGCCATCCTCCCGCTGATGGCCCACCAGGGCACGAACGGGTTCTCCGACGCGGGCATGACGTCTCCTTCTTCGTGGGGGCTGGGAACGCCGGTGCTGCAGGGCCGGCTGGGGCTGCTGGATGAGGCGTCCGCGCCGGTGTCGCTGGCGGCGGAGCTGGCGGTGGGCCTGCCCGTGGGCAACAAGGATTCGCTCCAGGGCAGCGGCGGCTGGGACGTGACACCGCGCGTGTCCGCGGGCCGCACGGTGGGGCCGGTGGTGCTGGGCCTGGAGGCAGGCATCCGGCTTCGCAACCGCACGGCGGTGGGCTCGAACGCGGTCGGCTCGGAGCTGCCCTGGGCGGCCACCGTGGCCACCACGGGGCACAAGCTGCGCGGCGAGCTGGGATTGCGCTCCGCGGTGCCGCTGACGGACAGCCCGGTGCCCATGGAGCTCCTGGCGGGCGGCCGCTACACGCTGGGGTCCCGCATGGAGGTGTTCGCGCTGGGCGGCCCCGGTCTGGGCACCGCGCCGGGCACGCCCGCCTTTCGCGTGATGGCCGGCCTGTCCGTCTCCGCGCTCCAGGCGGTCCAGCCGATGATGCGTCCCCGCGTCGCCGAGGCCCCCGCCCCTGCTCCCGCTCCCGCTCCGGTGGTGGCCGCCGTGGCGCCGGAGCCGGCGCCGGTGGCGCCTCCGGTGGCAATGGTGGACGTGTGCGCCCCGAACCAGAGCCATTCGCTGGAGCAGTGCCCGGACCTGGATGACGACAACGACGGCGTGGCCAACGCCAAGGACCACTGCCCGGTGGACCCCGAGGACCGCGACGGCTTCCTCGACGAGGACGGCTGCCCGGAGGTGGACAACGACGGCGACGCGGTGGCGGACATGGTGGACAACTGCCCGATGGTGGCGGGCCCCGCGGCGAACCAGGGATGCCCGGCGAAGCAGAAGCAGCTGGTGGTCATCACCCAGGACCGGCTGGAGATCCGCGAGAAGGTCTACTTCGCCTCCGGCAAGGCGCGTGTGCTGCCGCGTTCGTTCCCGCTGCTGGAGCAGGTGGCGAAGGTGCTCGTCAACCACCCGGAGCTGAAGCACATCCTGGTGGAGGGCCACACCGACTCGCGCGGCCGTCCGGAGACCAACCGGACGCTGTCCCAGCAGCGCGCCTCCGCGGTCGTCCAGCAGTTGGAGACGCGCGGCGTCCCGGCGGATCGGCTGATGGCCGCCGGCCGTGGCCCCGACGCCCCCGTCGCCTCCAACGACACCGCCTCCGGCCGTGAGCTCAACCGGCGCGTGGAGTTCCACATCGAGTCCGCGCCCGCCGCCGGCCAGGCCTCGCGCGACTGATCCGCCGTCCAATCCCTCTCATCCTCCCCTTTCGCCGCACCCTCCTCTCTTCCGGAACCTCCCATGTCGACCTCTTCCTATCGCCTCCTCGTGGGGGCCCTGGCCGCGCTTTGCCTGAATGCCCGTGCGACCGCCGAGGCCTCGCCTGTCTCCAACACCGTGTCCCCGCGCCAGCTGGCCGCGGCGCTCCCCGACGCGACTCCCGCGGCGCCCGTCATCCTGACGCCCACGCTGGGGCTGATCTTGAACACCGCGCTGCCGTTCTACAGCGGCACCGCGGAGGCCGGCGCGAAGGTGACGCTCAGCCTGGACGGGAAGATCGCCGCGACGGTGACGGCGGACGTGAATGGCCGCTGGAGCTACACGCCGGGGCTGCTGGAGCTGCTGTCCAACGGCGTTCACACGCTGGTGGCGGTGAGCACCAACGTCGCGGGCCAGACGGGCCCCGCGGCCAGCGTGCAGTTCAGCATCCTGGCGCTGGGGCCGGAGACGGTCATCCTCAGCGGCCCGGCGCTCTCCACCGCGCAGCAGCAGGCGCGCTTCACGTTCGCGTCGTCGGCGCTGCTGGTGTCGTACCAGTGCGCGCTGGACAGCGACACGTTCGTGGCGTGTGACAACCCGCGCGACTACACGAACCTGGCCGAAGGCGCGCACCGGTTCCAGGTGCGCTCCAAGGACTTGCTCGGGCTGCTGACGGACACCACGCCGGCCACGTACTCGTGGACGGTGGACCTCACGCCACCGAAGACGACCTTCACGTCCACGCCGCCGGCCTACAGCAACGCTCCGATTTCGGCGCTCGCCTTCAAGTCCTCGGAGACGCCGTCCACGTTCACCTGCTCGCTGGACAGCGGCCCCGTCCTGCCGTGCGCGTCGCCGTACCTGACGCTCCTGCTGGCGGATGGGCCGCACACGCTGGCGGTGCGCGCCCGGGACGCCGCGGGCAACCAGGAGACGGAGCCCACGACGTTCAGCTGGACGGTGGACACGGTGGCGCCGGCGATTCCGCGGGTGACGTCGCTGACGCCGGGCGCGACGGTGGCCGTCTCGCCCGCGGAGGTGAGCGGCCGGGGTGAGCCCGGGTCGGTGGTGCAGCTGATGGTCGACGGCGTGACGGTGGGCACGGCGGAGGTGGATGTCGCGGGCCAGTGGACGGTCGCGCTGCCGGGCACGCTGGTGGACGGGGTGCACCTGCTGACGGCGTCGGCCAAGGACGCGGCGGGCAACGTCAGCCTGCCCGTGACGGTGTCCTTCACGCTGGACAGCACGGGGGCGGACACGCGCATCGTGTCGGGCCCGCCGCTGTTCAGCGCCAGCACCAGTGCCACCTTCGGCTTCACGTCGGAGAACGCGGGCGCCACGTTCCGGTGCAACCTGGACTCGCTGCTGCCGACGTCCTGCGCCAACCCGGCGCTGTACCAGGACCTGCGTGATGGCGTGCACGTGTTCAGCGTGTTCGCCGTCGCGCCCAACGGCCTGCCGGACCTGACGCCGGCCGTGCACACCTGGACGGTGGACACGGTGGCGCCGGTGGTCTCGCTGGTGACGTCGCCACCGGAGGTGCTGGCCGGAACGGTGGCCTCGTTCGGCTTCGACTCGAATGAAGCGCTGGCCACGTTCCAGTGCAGCGTGGATGGGTTCGAGTTCCAGGACTGCCTGGCGAACATCACGCTGGAGAACCTGCTGCCCGGGACGCACACGATCCAGGTCCGCGCGGTGGACGCGGCGGGCAACATCGGCGTCGCGGTGAGCTACACGTGGGAGATGACCCAGGCCGGCGGTGGCACGGGCGGTGGCACCGGCACGGATGGCGGTACGGGCACCGGCGGTAACACCGATGGTGGCACGGGCACGGATGCGGGCACCGGCACGGGCACGGATGGCGGCACGGGCACCGGCACCGGCACGGATGCGGGCACGGGCACCGGCGGCACCACGGACCCGGGCCCGGGCACCGGCGGCAACACGGGGAACGGCTCGGACGCGGGCACCGGCACGGGCGGCACCACGGACCCGGGCACCGGCGGTGGCCAGACTCCGGACGACTCCGGAGTGATCGGCGGCACGCCCGACGACGAGCTGCTTGGCGGCGGCCTGGGCTGCGGCGCCACGTCCCCTGCTCCGGCGATGTGGGCCGGCGCGCTGCTCGCGGGCCTGATGGCGCGCGCCCGCCGCCGCAAGTCCTGAGCGTCACCCTTCGCTAAATCACACCGCACGGGGCGGTCCATCGTGCCGCCCGGTGCCTGCCTTCACTCCAACTTACGTTCGAGCCGAATGCCCTTCTCTTCTGATCAACGTTTCCGCGCGCACCTCGTTGACGCCTCCGTCGCCACCCTGCTCATCCCGGTCCTCGTGAGCCTCCTGTGGGTCGCGTTCCGGGTGACCGACCACATCCCCTCGGACAGCTCCGCCACGCAGCTCATGGTGATCCGCGCGGCCGTGCGCACGCCCTTCGTCTTCTGCCTGACGTGCGTCTTCTTCCGCGCCTTCACCGCCTGGGAGGATGTCTTCAAGCAACTGGCCCGGGGACTCCAGGTGCGGACGTTCGAGCAGCGACAGGACTGGCTCCGGAAGGACTGACGTCCCCCCGCGCGCCTTCGCGGTGACACGAAGCGGGGCGCGCGGTGTTCCCCTCCCATCGCGGCAACCGGGAGGGGAACACATGGCAGGGCATCGATTCATCGCGAGCACCCTGGGCGCCTTCGCGCTCGCCGGGCTCGCTGGCTGCACCGACACCGCGGCCTCCGTGGAGGCCACCGCCGAGCCCGCGACGTCCCAGGCGGAGCTGGCGTCCGTGGCGCAGGCGGTCGCTGGCAGGAAGCACTTCCAGGAGGCCCTGCCCGGCACCAACGGGCGCTCCTGCGCGACGTGCCACGTCCTCGCGGACAACACCGCGCTCACCCCTGAGCACGTGGAGTCCCTCTGGGCGAGCAACCCCGCGGATCCGCTGTTCAACCGCATCGACGCGGATGACCCCACCGCCCCCGTGCCCACCTACGAGCACCTGAAGAAGGGCTTGGTGCGCGTGGTGCTCCCGCTCCCCGCGAACATGGACGTCATCGACGTGCAGGGGAACGTCATCACCGCCCCGGACCGCAAGGTGTCCGTCTGGCGCGCCGTGCCGAGCATCGCCGACACCGGCTTCTCCGGTCCCTTCCAGTTCGACGGCCGCGAAACCGACCTCGTCACCCAGGCCCAGAGCGCCGTCACCAGCCACAGCGAGGGCGGCACGGTGGCGCCGGCCGTGCTCCAGCGCATCGCCGCGTTCGAGCGCAGCGTGTTCAGCTCTCCGCGCGCCCGCTTCGTGTCGGAGCTATTGGAGCGCGGCTGGCCGCTGAGCATCATCCCGGATCCGGACGCCCTGCTCCTGCTCGACGCGTCCGAGCGGCGCGGCCGTGACGTCTACAACCTGGCCTGCGAGGCCTGCCACGGCGACCGCACGCGCAACCGCATCGTGAACCGCGCCACGCACGACGCGCTCTTCTACGCGCTCAAGCCCGACGGCAACATCCAGTACACCGTCACGCCCGGAGGCACGCCCGAACCCGTGCGCGTGCCCCGCCCCCACAGCGAGTTCCTCAACGCCGGCTACGCGTACATGACCTACCTGGGCCAGCGCGGCGTCGTGCCCCTCTTCAACACGTCCGTCGACTTCCCCCAGTACCGCTTCCGCTTCTACACGGACGGCACGCGCCAGCACGCCCTCACGGACCTGCCTCCCATCCCCGTCACCGCGAGCGGCGACCCGGATGACATCAACCCCGCGCTGGATGAGAACGGCGCGCCCATCGTGGGCCCCGCGCTCGCGGCGCAGTGGTCCTCCACCGACCCCGGACGCGCGCTGATCAGCGGCGACCCCGCGGAGTTCGAAGCCTTCGACGTGCCGTCCCTGCGAGGCATTGCCCGCACCGCGCCGTACTTCCACGACAACAGCCACGCCACGCTCGCGGAGACGGTGGACACCTACAGCCGCTTCATCCTCCCGGGAATCCCGTCCGTGGGCGCGCCGCCGGTGCACCCGCCCGAGTTCCCGGGCGGGCCGCCGGAGTCCCTCGGCCCCGCGCAGAAGAAGGACCTGCTGCGCTTCCTCCAGCGGATGTGAACGCGGGCGCTCAACGCCGCCACTCCAGCTCCGGCGCCGGCACCCGGGGCGGAGGTGGCAGGAAGGTGTGCGCGAGTCCCCGCAGGCCCCGCGCGAAGAACTCCTCGCGGATCCACTGGGACAGCGCCGCCGCCTCGCCCTCGTGGCCGGGCGCCAGCCGGAAGGTCGCGTGCCACTCCACGAAGGTCTGCCCGGTCGCCGTCACCGGCGTCACCCGCAGCTTCGCCACGAAGTCGCGCACGGGCAGCGGGCCCTCCAACATCTCGTACGCATAGCTGCGCGCGTTCGAGTCGTACGCCAACCGCGCCTCCAGGTACACCTCACCGTCCCGTGTGGTGAACCGGCGCAGGGGGCCGGAGTCGGGACGCGTCACCCGCTCGCTGGAGACGACGCCCGGGTGCCAGCGCGGAAGGCTGTCAAAGCCTCCCACGCGGTCCCAGACCACGTCCGCGGGTGCCTGGATGAGCTGACTCGCATAGGCCTCGGCCATCGGTGCCTCACGTCGTTCGTGCATGGACATGTTCGAAATGGGGCGCCTCAGGCCGCGCTGCCCTGGAAGCTCTCGTAAAGCCATACAGTCAACGGACCCGATCCCCCACCGCATCGCATCGCATTCATGCCGCCCCCCATGTCAGGCATTGAGGCGCGTGATGTGGAGCAAGGGCAGCGGAGTCGGAATCGTCCAAAAGGGCTGTTGTAAGCGCGCCGCATCCCGGGTCAGTCTGCGTGTGGCCCCGCGATCACCAGCCCACCTGGGGGGACTCGCCCTCCAGGGCATGGGCTGGCGGGATGTGAAGCATTGTCCCGGCATGGCTGTTGAAGGCGCATGGCGCATGCCCCTTGCCGAGGAGATGCCCGATGACCTCCGCTTCCATCACCGAGTACGAAACGCGTCTCTACTGGCAGGGAGACCGGGGCGCGGTGCTGACGAGCGACCGTGCGCCCCCCGTTCCGATTGGCCGTCCGCTGTGCGGCCAGCAGGTCGGGCCCGGCGATGGACGGTGGGACCCGGAGGCGCTGCTGGTGGGCGCGGTGGAGGGGCGCACGCTGCACGCGTTCCTGGACGGAGCCCGGGAGGCGGGCGTGGACGTGCTCTTCTACCAGAGCTCCGCCACGGCCCGGCTGGTGAGCGGGGGTCCTGAAGAGGCCGCCCACTTCACCGACCTCATCGTCCGGCCGCACGTCGCGGTGGCCAGCCCGAGGGAGGCGGAGGACGCGCGCCAGGTCTTCGCGAGGCTCCCTGCGCGCTGCTTCCCAAGCTCCATGCTCCAGCTCACCCCGCGCATCGAGCCGGTGGTGGAGGTCTGGGCCCACGCCCGTCGCGAGGACGCCACCGCGGCTGTCGAAAACCACGCAGCCGAGCCTCAAGAGGTGGTCCCGGCGGTTCCCTGGGAGAGCGGCATGCGCAGTGTGGAAGCACATGCCGACGAATCCACAGACGAATCCGCCCACGAAGCCGGTGAAGGAGCCGGGACCGAAGCCCACGCCTGAGATTGATCCGCCCCGGCCGCCCACGCCGGAGAAGGATCCACCGCCGGGCGAGCCCCAGCGCCGGGAACCGCCTCCGCCCCAGCAGGACCCGGAGGTGGAGCCGGGCATCCAGGACCCACCGGCGCATGACCCCAACCATCCGGGGCCTCCGAACATCATCGCGTAGGCACCAGCCCACCGCGAGGCGGGAGGGGGCCTGCCCGCCTCGTGGATTTCCACAATCCAGACGCACCTGGAGTCCACGCCCATTCACCCGAAGAGAATGGCTTGCACCCGGCCCTGGACCTTCGTCCAACGTCTGCGTTGGGCGGCTCCAGGAAGCGACGTAAACGATGCATGGAGGATGCAGGAAACCGTAGACTGAGGTGCGCTCGTCGCGCGCCATGCTCACGTCCTTCTCGCCCCAGCACCTGGTCCGGATCCTCGCTGTCGCCGCCGCGTGCGCGGTGCTCATGGGGCTGGTCGCGGCCTGGAGCGAAAGCCAGTCAGCGGGTGTCCGCCTCGCCCTGGTGGCGGTGAGCGCGTTCGTGCTGGCGGCGGTGGGCGCGCTCGCCGCGCTTCGCGCGATGGCCCGGAGCGAGCGTGAGTGCGCCCGGCTGCTCAACCAGGCGAATGACGCGCGGGCGCTGCGCGACGCGGTGATGGACATCACGCCGGTGGGCTTCGCGTTCTACGATCGCGACCTGCGCTACGTGCACGTCAATGCCGCGCTCGCCGCGATGAATGGCCTGCCGGTGGCGGCGCACCTGGGCCGCCACGTCGCGGAGGTGCTGCCGGCGCTGGGCACGGTGCTCGCGCCCCGGCTCGCCCGCGCGCTGGAGTCGGACGCGCCCCTGCAGGACCTCAGCCTCCAGGTGGAGACACCCGCCGCGCCCGGCGAGACGCGCTTCTGGTTCGGGAGCTACTCGCGCGTGCGCGGCTCGGGCGGCGCGGTGCTGGGCGTCATCGCGTCCCTGTCGGAGGTCACCGAGCGGATGCGCGCGGAGGCCTCCCTCCAGGAGCACGAGGGGCGCCTGGACGTGCTCACCCGGTCGCTGCCGGACTACCTGTGGGGTGGGAAGCTGCGGGACGGCGTGTTGCGTGACTTCTACTGCACGCCCGTCGTGGAGCGGACCACCGGCTTTCCGGCCAGCGCCTTCACCGCCGGCGGCGGCCCGGAGGGAACGCCCTCGCCGCTGTGGGCGGAGATGATCCACCCGGAGGACCGGACGCGCTACCGCGAGTGCATCGAGTCGCTGGCGCTGGCCCCGAGCACGGAGGTGGAGATTGAACACCGCATCATCTGCGCGGACGGGCGCGTGCGCTGGGTGCGCAGCCGCGCCGCGGCTTCCGGCCTGGACGACCGGGGCGGCGTGCACCTGGGCTGCGTCGTCACGGACGTCACCGACCGGCGGCTCGCGGACGACCTGCGCCAGCGATTGAACGACAGCTTCCGCCGCTCCGCGACGGAGTGGCGCCGCACCTTCGACGCGGTGGCATCACCACTGCTGGTGCTGAGCGCGGAGGGCATCATCCACCGGCTCAATGAAGCGGCCCGCCTGCTCTTCCGGGAGGCGGACCCCTCCGGCCAGCCGCTCTCCGTGACCGCCGGTGCGCCGCCCTGGTCCAGCGCGGGACCGCTGGTGGAGGAGCTGCGCGCGACGCACGGAAGCACCAGCCGCCAGGTGCACGACGCGGAGTCCCACCGCACCTGGGAGGTGTCGGCCGCCTGGGTGGACGAGAAGGCCAGCGAGGACCCCCGCATCATCCTGGTGGCTACTGAGGTCACCCGGCTGCTGGAGCTGCAGGCCCACGTGCGCCGCAGTGAGACCATGGCCGCCATGGGCGCCATCGTCGCGGGCGTGGCCCACGAGGTGCGCAATCCCCTCTTCTCCATCTCCGCGGTCGTGGACGCCATCGAGGCCACGTACGGCGCGCAGCCGGAGCTCAAGCCCTACCTGGACGTGCTGCGCGGCGAGGTGCGCCGCCTCACCCACCTCACGCAGGAGCTGTTCGAATACGGCCGCCCCACCCGGGGCGAGTGGACGGACGGCGCTGTGGGCGCGGTGGTCTCCGAGGCCCTGTCCGCCTGCATGCTCACGAGCGACAAGGCGGCGGTGAAGCTCGAGCGCGAGGTGTCCGACGCGCTGCCCCCGGTGCGCATGGACGCGCGCCGCCTGTTTCACGTCTTCCGCAACGTGGTGGAGAATGCCGTGCAGCACTCCCCCCAGGGCACTACCGTTCACGTAACGGCGGAGACCGTGGAAGAGGCGGGGCGCCCGTGGGTGCGCTGCACCGTCCACGACGGCGGGCCCGGATTCAAGAGCGAGGACCTGCCCCACGTCTTCGAGCCCTTCTTCAGCAAGCGTCGAGGAGGGACCGGGTTGGGGCTGTCCATCGTCCAGCGCATCCTGGAGGAGCACCAGGGGCGCATTCGCCTGTCCAACCACCCCCAAGGGGGCGCGGAGGTGACCATCCTGCTGCCCGCCCTTTCCCCCGCCGTTCACACCGGCACAACTCCGCAGTCACAGGTGTCATGACTCGCACCCGCATCCTGCTCGTGGACGACGAGCCCGGCGTCCGTCTGGGTATGAAGGGCTACCTCACCCAGCACGGCTTCGACGTGGATGAAGCCACCAGCGTGGCCGAGGCCCAGGAGGGCTTCCGCACGCACCGGCCCGACGTGGCCGTCATCGATTACCGCCTGCCGGATGGCACGGCGCTGGAGCTGTTGCCCCGGCTCAAGGAGCTGGACGCGGCGGTGCCCCTGGTGGTGCTCACCGGGCATGGCTCCATCGAGCTGGCGGTGCAGGCGGTGAAGGAAGGCGCCGAGCAATTCCTCACCAAGCCGCTGGAGCTGGCGGTGCTCAAGGTGGTGCTGGAGCGGCTCGTGGCCCAGCGGCGCGAGCGGCAGCGGCTGCTGGCGGACCGCTCGCGCGCGGTGCGCACGCAGGTGGATCCATTCATCGGGAACAGCCCCGCCATCCGCGCGCTGCGCGACCAGGCGGAGCGCGTGCGCGACAGCGACAGCCCGGTGCTCGTCACGGGCGAGACGGGCAGCGGCAAGAGCGTGCTCGCGCGCTGGCTGCATGAGGGGGGACCGCGCAAGGAGGCCCCCTTCGTGGACCTGAACTGCGCGGCGCTGTCCAAGGACCTGCTGGACTCGGAGTTGTTCGGCCACGAGAAGGGCGCCTTCACCAGCGCGGTGGCCGCGAAGCAGGGCCTGCTGGAGGTGGCGGACCGGGGCACGCTGTTCCTGGATGAGATTGGCGACATGGACGTGGCCGTCCAGCCCAAGCTGCTCAAGGTGCTGGAGGAGAAGCGCTTCCGCCGCCTGGGGGACGTGAAGGACCGGCGCGTGGACGTGAGGCTCGTGGCCGCCACGCACCAGGATCTGCAGCTGGCCGCGCGAGAGAAGCGCTTCCGAAGCGACCTGTACTTCCGCATCAGCACGCTCATCCTGCACGTGCCGCCCCTGCGCGAGCGCGCGGAGGACGTGCCGGTGCTCGCGAGCCACTTCCTGGCGGAGATGGGCGCGCACCGGGGCCGCGGCCAGGTGGAGCTGGAGCCCGACGCGGAGCGGGCCCTGATGGCCTACAGCTGGCCGGGCAACATCCGGGAGCTGCGCAACGTGCTGGAGCGCGCGGTGCTCCTGTCCGGCACCTCGCGACTGTCGCGCAGCGCCCTGCGCTTCGAGTCCCTGCTGCCCGCGGAGGAGCCGCTGGGCGAGGACCTCACGCTGGAGGAGCTGGAGCACCGCCACATCGAGCGCGTGCTGGCGCGCGAGGGCGGCCACGTGGAGCGCGCGGCGACGAAGCTGGGCATCTCCCGCAGCTCGCTCTACGCGAAGCTCAAGGGCTGGCAGCACAAGGGCGGCTGACGGCGGCCCACTCGACCTCCTTGCCCATACGCCCTAGGGTCCGCGCCCACGATGAGCCAGAGCCTGACCCTGCTTGCGGGCCCCGACGCCCTGCGCACCCTCCGGGAGCGCGGACTGCGCGCGGAGGACGTGGACATCCTTCCAGGCGCTTCCGGCGGCCCGAAGTGGCTGGGGCTGGAGGGAATCGACCGCGTCCTGTTCGGCGAGTTCCTCCAGGGGCCCCGCACCCGGCCGCTGCATCTCATTGGCAGCTCCATCGGGAGCTGGCGGCTCGCGTGCCTGGCGCGGAAGGACCCGGTGGCCGCGCTCCGGCGCTTCGCGGACGCGTACCTGGAGCAGCGCTATCCGCCCAAGCCTCCCCCCTCGCTGGTCAGCGAGAGGAGCGCGACGATACTGGATTCCCTCCTGGGGCCGGACGGCGTGGAGGAGATCCTCACGCACCCGTGGGCGCGGCTGCACGTGGTGACGACCCGGTGCAAGGGATTGCTGGCAATGGAGCCGTCCAGCGTGCAGCTCGCGGGCTTCGTGCTGGGCGCGCTGGCGAACGCGGTGAGCCGCCGGACGCTCGGGCTCCACATGGAGCGCGTCATCTTCCATACCGCCGGGGACTCGAGCCCGTTCGCGGGGCTCAAGGACCTGCCGTCCGTGCACCGTCCCCTCACCCGCGACAACCTGCGCCCGGCGCTCATCGCGTCGGGCTCCATCCCGATGGTGCTCGCGGGCGTCCATGACATCCCGGGTGCGCCCCTTGGCACCTACCGGGACGGCGGTGTCGTCGACTACCACCTGGACGTCGACTACGGCACGGGTGAGGGGCTGGTGCTCTATCCGCACTTCTACCCGTACGTCGTGCCCGGCTGGTTCGACAAGTCGCTCAAGTGGCGCCGCGCGGGGCCGCTCAACTTCCGGCGCGCGCTGATCATCACGCCGTCCCCCGCGCACCTGGCGCGGCTGCCCGGTGGACGCATCCCGGACCGCGCGGACTTCACGCGGATGCCGGCCGACGACCGGATCCGCGCGTGGAGGCAGGTGCTGACCGAGGGCGACCGCATGGCGGATGAGCTGCGGGAGCTGCTTGCCTCGGGCCGCATCGCGGAGCACGTCCAGCCGCTGTAGCGCGCGGATCCACTCAGCAAGCAAGCCACGTTCGAAGTGAGGCGTAGACCTCCGGGTGGTCGAGCAGGTCCAGGTGGTTCGCGCCTGGGATGATGCGCTGGTTCGCTTCCGGGAACCGCAGCGTCAGCTCCGGCAGGGCATGGCGCCCGAGCGCGCTGTCCACCGGCACCAGTCCGTCACCCGGCGGACGCCGCGACAGCGTCTTCGCGGTGGTCGCCGCGACCGCGTAGCAGTCCACGCCTTCCGGCAGCGCGAGGGCTCTACGCGCATCGCCCCCCCACCCGAAGCGCTCCCGCCCCTCCCAGTGCGCGTCGAGCACGTTGCCGAAGCGAAGGTCCGTGACCCCGGCACCGCGGATCCGTCCCAGGCGTGTGAACGGCGCGCTGTACGGGCTGATCTCCAGCAGCACGTCCACCCAGCTCCCTCCGCGCTCCAGCGGTGAACCGTGATGGGGCGAACCCAGGCAGACGAGCCTCCGCAACAAGGGACGCCAGCCATGGCCCCCGGTCTCCGCCGCGAGGCACGCGCTCCGCGCCACGAGCCCACCCATGCTGTGTCCCAGGAGCGTCAGCGATTCGAGCGGTACGGGCCAGCAGGCCACGAGCTGTTCCAGCAGCCCCGAGAACGCACGTCCGTTCCGGGAGATGTGCAGGCCGCTGTTGTAGTGGAGGTACACCGGCGTGTAGCCAAGCTCGCGCGCCAGCGCCGCGCCGTGGTCATGCCCTCGCCGGTTCCACTGCAGGTCGTTCATCGAGGAGCCATGAACCAGCACGAGCAGCCGGCTGCCTGCCTCCGGGAGGGTGGCGCGCAGGGCCTCCGGCTCCAGGCACAACGGCTGCCCGTGGACCCGGAACGCCATCGGGATGGCGAGCGGGTTGCCTTCCTCCTCCAGCGCATCCCCGAGCACGCCGTTCAGCGCGGAGAGCAACGCCTCACGCTGAGGCCCCGGAGCACCGTCCCCCAGCCACGGAGAGAGCCCCGCGAGCACGGCATCCAGCCCCTCCCCGACGTGCCGGGTGACGCCCAGGAGCGTTCCGTAGAGCAACCCCGTCATGGCACGCGCCGGGCGCTCCAGCGGTCTGCCCAACACGGACGGCCCGCTGGCGATGGTGCGGTGCATCTCCTCCACGAGCCCCATCACGCCTCGGGTGGCTCGCACCGCCAGGCGGCTGGCCCCACGCAAGGCATCGGCGTTCTTCCGCGTTCCCTGAGACCGGTTGTTCATGGCGCGTGCCTCCATGGCCATACCTACCGGACCGTAACCTACCCATCCGTAACCACGAGGTCAAACCGGGGTCCGCCTCAAGCGCTCCAGCTCTTCGCGCAGGGAGCGGTTCTCCGAGCGGAGCGTCTGGAGCTCGGCCGACACCGGACGCAGCATCTCGTCCAGCTCCGCCTCGGTGAACCGGGGCGTGATGTGCTGGGGACAGTTCCAGTCGAAGCCCTCGACCTTGAGCACGAAGCCGCGCTCCACCTTCGCGTCATAGCCGGGGACCTCCAGGCGCTTGAGCGTGGCGGCGTCCGTTTCGCGGGTGATGACGGACGCGTGCGCCAGGACCTTCAGGCGCGCACGGTTCGGGTAGTCCACGAAGATGAGCGCGACGCGGTCGTTCTCGCTGACGTTGCCCGCGGAGATGTACTGCTTGTTCCCCCGGTAGTCCGCGAAACCCAGCGTGTGCGGGTCCAGCACCCGGACGAAGCCCGGCGGGCCGCCCCGGTGCTGGATGTAGGGCCATCCGTTGGAGCCGATGCTGGCCATGTAGAAGCTGTCGCGCTGGGAGAGGAACTCCGCCTCGTCGTCCGTGAGCACGTCCAGGGTGTCTCCCGTTCGCTCGACACGGGCATAGGCGGCGCGGCTCCCGAACTTCTCCTGGAGCGCCTGGACCGCGGGGGTGAAGGCCAGTCTTGCGAATCGTCCCATGGCACTGTTCTAGCCATCCAAAGCGGTGAAACAATCAGCCGGTTCAGCAATCCTTTATTGTCAGCTACGCAAGAATCATGGACCAGCTCTTCACGCTCCGGACGTTCGTCGCCGTCGCCAGGCAGGGAAGCTTCACGGCCGCCTCTCGCCGGCTCCGCATCTCCCCTTCCGTGGCGACGCGGGCCGTGGCCCAGCTCGAGGAGCGGCTCGGAATCGCGCTCCTCACGCGCACGACGCGCTCCGTGCGCCTCACCGAACGCGGGCAGATCTACCTGGAGCGCTGCCAGCGGCTGCTGGAGGACCTGGACGAGGCCGACCGCCGCGTCCGCGGTGAGAACGCCGAACCCCGAGGCGAGCTCCACCTCTCCGCCCCCATCGTCTTCGGGCGGCTCCACGTCCTGCCCGTGGTCCAGAAGCTGCTCGCGGCGCATCCGGCCCTGTCCGTCCGCATGCACCTGTCGGACAGGAACCAGCACCTCGTGGACGAAGGCATCGACGCGGCCGTCCGCCTGGGAGAGCTGAAGGACAGCAGCCTCATCGCCCTCAAGGTCGGCACCGTCCGCCGCGTGCTGGTGGCCAGCCCCCACTACGTGAAGCAGCACGGGTCACCCCGCTCGCCCGCCGAGCTGAGCCGCCATGAGCTCATCGCCTTCGAGAACCTCGACGCGACGAACGAGTGGCGGTTCGGAGAAAGGGAGCAGCCGGTGCGCATCCAGCCCCGGCTCATCCTCAACAGCGCGGACGCGGCCATCGCGGCGGCGGAGCAAGGCGCCGGCATCGCGCGCACGCTCTCATACCAGGTGGCGGACGCCGTGCTCGGGGGGCGGCTGGTCCTGCTCCTCGGGGCATTCGCGCCGCCTCCCGTCCCGGTGAGCGTCATCTACCCCGGACGCCGCAGCGCCTCCGCCAACGTGGGCGCGTTCGTCCGCACGGCGCGCGGCCACTTCGAGGAGCACCCGCTCCTGCCCGTCGAGGCGTGGCGCCCGTCCAGGCCCACGGGTGGCAAAGCCAGACGCTGAAAAAGCGAAAGGGCCCCGGCGTTTCCACCGAGGCCCTTTCGCACGCTGCGGGGCCTGCCCCCTGTTGGGACTCAAGACCGCCGTCGAATTCAACCTCGAGGTTCTATGAACTCCCGGAAGCCGTTCTTCCTCAGCCGGGTGGCTCGTCAGGGGCTCGTTCCAGAACCGCCACGTTGACCTCTGCACGCACCTCGAAGCCGAGGCTGCGGTAGAGCGCAATCGCAGGGGTATTGGTCGCCCACGCATGCAGGAAGGCACGGTCACCGCGCCGCTGAATGGCTGCGACGACGGCTGTCGAAAGTCGGCGTGCCAGGCCCTGTCCTCGGAAGTCCGGGTGGGTGCAGACGCCGCTCACCTCCGTGTGGCCGGGGAAACGCATGCGCTCCCCAGCCATGGCGGCGAGCCTGCCGCCACGCCGGATGCCCAGAAAGCGACCCATCTGATGCGTTCGAGCCAGGAAGGGACCGGGCTCGGTCAGCGAGGCCAGCGCAAGCATCTCGGGCGCGTCGTCTTCGGTGAGCGATTCACACTCGTCTTCGTGCTCCTCGGTCAGCTGCCGGGTCGCGACCATCTGCACGCCACCGGCGGTCTTGATTGCGCGCAGCCCCGATGGCACCAGGACAGGAGGCACCTGCAGGACGTAGACCCGCTCGCCGGGAGGCACGAGCGCCGCGAGCGCCGCCTGGGCTTCGGGCTCGTCATCCCGCGCCGAGGCGAAGAGGTTGACCTCCGGAACGAACCGTCTGGCACGCTCGTCGCCTTCGGCCACCGAGACGTGGAACGTGGTGAGGGATGCCCAGACAGGACGATCGAGCTCAATCATGCCGACGAGCTCCCTTGGCGAGCCGAGCTGCACGGGCGGCAAGTGGCAGCTCCTCGAGCGCGTCCTCCAACAGGGCCAACTGCGCAAGGAAGCGACCCGACTCATCGCCGCAAGCGTCGCGAACCGCGGCCTCGATGAACGGAAACGTGTGCCGCCTCAAGCGCGCCAACAGTCCCCGGCCGGCCGGGGTCAGCGCGATGACGCGCGCGCGTCCGTCGTCCTCGGCGGCACCCGAGCGGACCAATCCCGCGGCCTCAAGCGCCCCCGTCATACGCGTCACACCTGGCTGCGTCACACCGAGGGCACGCGAGAGGTCACCCACGGTCATCGCCCCACCGCTGTCCAGCGCCTCCAGTGGCGGCAGGTGCGAGGCAGGCACCGGCACTTCGGCCTCGTCGAGAATGACCTGTGTGTGCGTCTGAAGCCGGTCTCCAATGCGCTTCAGACGGGTGCCCAGCGCAAGGTGGCCGAGCCCCCTCAGGACATCTTGGTTCGATCCGCCCATGACGTGTTATATAACTTGTTATCAAATTCACCACAAGCGCTCCGCCAGCAGCATGAGAGGGATCGAGCGGCGGGTGAAGATAGCGGCCGTTAGCGCTCAGCGCGCAGACGTGGGCGCCTTCGTCCGCACGCTGAAAAGCGAAAGGGCCCCGGCATTTCCACCGGGGCCCTCTCTCAAGTTGCGGGGGCAGGATTTGAACCTGCGACCTTCGGGTTATGAGCCCGACGAGCTACCAGGCTGCTCCACCCCGCGTCACCGTGACGCGGTACTGCGATTCTCGCTTTGAACACCCGGGGTCGAAACTTTCATTTCGACCCCGGGCTTTTCAAGTTGCGGGGGCAGGATTTGAACCTGCGACCTTCGGGTTATGAGCCCGACGAGCTACCAGGCTGCTCCACCCCGCGGCGAGAACGAGAGGGTAAGTACCGAAGCCCCTCGCTACCGTCAACACCTATCTCGGCGCCCCATCGCATTGTCGCGGGCGAGCGCCGAGATGGCGTGACGTCACTACTTGCCCAGCTTGCTGAGCAGATCCGCGAAGGTGCCGAAGCCCTTCTTGCCGCCGCCCACCGGCTGCTGCGTCTTCTGCCACGCCTCCACCTCGGCGCGCTCCTCCGCGCGGATGGCCGCGGGGATGGACAGGCGGATCTTCCCGGAGGCGTCGATGTCGATGATCGCCACCTTCAGCTCCTGGCCGATGGAGAAGTGCTTGCGCATGTCCGTGCCGCGGTCGGTGCCCGTCTCGCTGGCGGGGATGAGCCCCTTGCCGCCCGGGAACGCGAGGAACACGCCGTACGGCTCCAGCCGGTCCACCTTGCCGACGACGACCGCGCCCACCTTGGGACGGGGCGCCGCGGGCTCCTTGGGAGCGGACGGGGCCTGGGCCTCCTTCGCGGGACGCTCCTCGGGAGGACGCTGGGCCTCCTCCTCGGAGATGCGGCGCAGGCCGATGCGCTTGTCATTGGGGTCGATCTTCTCGACGGAGACCCAGATGACCTCGCCTTCCTTCACCGCGTCGCGCGGGTGCGCGATGCGCCGGTCGCTCAGCGCGGAGATGTGCACCAGGCCGTCCACGCCCGGGCGCAGCTCTACGAACGCGCCGAAGGGCTGGAGCCGGACGACCTTGCCCTGCAGGCGGTCGCCCTCCTTGATCTCCTCCAGCGCCTTCTTGAACGGATCCTCCTGACGCGAACGCAGCGACAGGGTGATGCGCTCCTTCTGCTTGGCCTTGTCCGGGGAGTTGGGCTGGCCCTCCTCCATGCGGAGGATCTCCACCTCCACATCGTCGCCCTGCTTCACCACGTCGCTGGGGTGCGCGACGCGCGTGTAGGAGAGCTCGGAGACGGGGATCATGCCCTCCACGCCGCCCAGGTCGACGAACACGCCGAAGTCGCGCACGCCGGAGACCTTGCCCTTGACCGTCTTGCCCACGGCCAGGGTCTTGCGCGTCTCCGTCGCCAGCCGGCGCTGCTCGTCCTCCAGCAGCGAGCGGCGCGACAGCACGACGTTGCGGTCGCGCACTTCGGTCACGCGGAACTGGAGCTTCTCGCCGATGAACTGATCCGGCTTCTCCACGAAGCGGATGTCCAGCTGGCTGATGGGGCAGAAGGCGCGCGTCTCGCCGATGGCGACTTCCACGCCACCCTTGTTCACGCTGAGGACCAGGCCCTCCACCGGCATGCCGGAGGCGCGGGCCTCCGCGAGCATCGCGAAGGACGCGTTGCCCTTGGCGAGCGCGCGGCTGAGCATGATGCCCTTGGCGCCCATCTCCACGACGTGCGCCTCCAGGCGGTCACCCACGCCGAAGCGCAGGATGCCCTCGTCGTCCTTGAGCTCGCGCAGCTCGATCATCGCCTCCGACTTCGCGGAGCCGTCCAGCGACACGAACGCGGTGTCCGCGCCCAGCTGGAAGATGGTGCCGGCGACCTTCTCGCCCACGCGCACCCCACGGCGGCCGGGAGCGCCACCGTCCTTGACCTGCGCCTCGAACATGTCCGCGAAGGACTCGGTCTCCGGGACCTCGTCGTACAGCGGGCTGGACGCCGCGGGGGCCGGCGTCACCGGACGCGGGGCCGGAGCCGGCGTGGAGGCCGCGGAGGCCTGCGCGTCGGCGCCCGTCTGCTCCGCGGTCGCGGTCGCCTCGGCGGGCTTCTCACCCTCCAGGGCGCGCGTCTCAATGGAGCCCGAGGCCCGCTTCACGACCACCATGGGGCCGGACGGACGGCGCTCGCCGCCTCCACCGCCACCCCGGCGCTCGCCGCCACGGCCGCCGCCGCGCTCGCCGCCGCCACGGGGCGCGTCGCCCTGGGGACGGGGCTGCGACTGGGCGTCGCGAGGCCCGCGATCACCGCGGCCCGGCCCGCTCTTCTCATCCCGGCCGCCACGGCCACCGCCGCGCTCGTTGCCCTGGCCCCCAGAAGGGATGCCCAGCATCACGTCGCCAAACGTGGCCTTCGGCTTCTTGGGACCGAAACCGCCAGGACCGCCCGAATTTCCGCCGCTCTTCTCGTCGCTCACTGCCGAGACCTTCCGTTGACGATTTCCGACCCGGGACTTCCTTGAAGTCAGGGCCTCTTGAAAAAGGCGGCGGACTTTACACGCGCGCCATGCCCGGAGGAAGCCGCATGCGGCCATCCCCTTCACAATCGGCCTCCTATCCCAACGAAAAGGGGCCTGTCCTGCATTCCGTTTGAGCCCCCAGACACTGCCTGGGGGGCAGCCGTGCCGCCGGGCGCCGCGCCGCGTCTACCGGGCGAGCCCCAGCTTGCGGCCCACCTTCCGGAAGACGGCGCCCGCCTCCGGGACGCCCAGCGCGGCGGACACCGCGAAGTAGACGACGCCAAAGGGCACCGCCGTCGCCAACAGGCCCAGCACCGGGTGCAGCCGGGGCGGCACCAGCAGGGTCCCGCCCCACTCCGCCGCCACCCCGGGCATGGGGCCCAGGAGGCCGGTGAGCCCCTGTTTGACGGCCAGGGCCACGAGCCCGCCCACCACCGCCGCGCCATACAGCCGGGGCAGGAGCCCCGAAGGCAGGCCCACGGGCCCCACGATGGAGCGCAGCTTGCGTCGCAGGAGCGTGGTCTCCACCCAGGCGACGATGCCGCTGGACAGGGTGAGGAACGCCGCGCCCAGCTCCCGGGGCAGACCCAGCCGCTCGGGCAGCCACAGCGCCAGGAACCAGGCCTTCACGGTCCCCAGGGCCACGCGCACGATGGCGAAGCGCAGGGGCGTCTTCGGATCCTTCAGCGCGTAGAAGGCGGAGGCGTAGAGCCGGCCCACGGTGGACGCCACCAGGCCCACCGCCGCGCCCATCAGCAGGTACCAGAGGTAGCGCGAGTCCGAGGCGCCGAAGCGGCCCGTCTGCAAGAGCGCGCCGCTCACCAGGTCCCCCAGGAAGAAGAGCGCCACGGCGGAGGGCACCACCCAGAAGGCGATGCGCCGCGAGCCCGCGTCGATGCGGCTTCGCAGCTTCGTGTGCGCCTGGGCCTCCCCTTCCGCCGTGGCGCGCGCCATCTCCGGCAGCTCCGCGGCGGACACCGCCATGCCGAAGAGGCTCACCGGGATGAGGTAGATGGTCTGCGCGTAGAGCAGCGAGGACAACGCGCGGTTGGAGATGAGCGACGCAAAGGCGGTGTCCACCCACGCGCTGAACTGCACCACGCCCCGCCCCAGCACCACCGGCCCGAAGTTCTTCAGCACCTGGCGCACGGAGGCGCTCGCCAGCGATAGCACCGGGCGGAAGTGGCCCAGCAGGCGCATCACCGTGGGCACCTGCACCGCGAACTGGAGGAAGCTGCCCAGCACCACGCCGTAGGCCAGCCACTCCGTCACGGCCTCTTCCGCGGCGCGGCCCCCGGCCGTGCCGTACACGCCGCCCACCCCCAGCAGCGTGGCGATGATGACGACGTTCCACACCACGGGCGCCAGGTAGGAGAGGAGGAAGCGCCGGTGGCTGTTGAGGATGCCCAGGCACCACGCGCTCAGCACCAGGAAGCCCGTGCCCGGGAAGAGGATGCGCACCAGCCGCACGGCCAGGTCGCGCTCGTTTCCCTGGAAGCCCGGCGCGATGAGGTCCACGAACAGCGGCGTGGCCAGCATGCCCAGCGCCACCATCACCGCGGTGGCCATGGCCAGCAGGCCGAACACCGCGCCCGCGACCCGGTCCGCCTCGTCCCCGTCCTTCTTGCCCAACAGCTGGGCGTAGACGGGGATGAAGGAGCCCGACAGCACGCCTTCACCGAAGAGGTTCTGGAGGAAGTTGGGGATGCGTAGCGCGGCCTTGAAGACGGCGGCGGCCTCCGCGTTGCCCAGGTAGTGCGCGAAGACCCGCTCGCGCACCAGCCCCATCAGGCGCGACGCCAGGATGCCAATGCCCACCAGCATCGCGCCCCGGCCTCCCGCGCTGCGTTCAGGGCTGGACGGAAGAGGCGCGGCCGGAGGGCCGGCGGGCGGAGGCGAGGCGGGTGCGGGGGCGGTCACGAAGGGGCGGACTCTACGTCCGGCGTTCTTCGGCATGCAGCAGGAAACCCTTCGACCGCTGTTTCACTTGACGGTCTCCCCACGGGTTGCGAGGGTCCGCCCCCAATGGCCGGAAAGTCCGACACCGAGCGGTCCGACGTCGCGAGAATCCGCGCCGTCCTGGCGCGCGAGCTCGAGACCATCAATGAGTACGAGGCGTTCGCCGAGGACTCCACCCACCCGGAAGTGAAGGCCTTCTTCCTCCACCTGGCGGCGGAGGAGAAGGAGCACGTGTCCGAGGCGACCCACATGCTCCGCATGCTCGACAAGGGTCAGGACGCGCACTTCGCCAGGCCCTTCGTCCCCGGCCACTTCCAGGCCGCCGTGGGGGGGGCCCCCTCGGAGCCCGCCCTGCCCGCCGCCGAACCGCCGCCCGTGGTGACGCGCGCGCCGCCACCCGCCCCGGCCGCGGTGGGCCGCCTGGCGAACGAGCCCCTGACGTCCCTGCCGCCCCAGCGCCTCATCTACGGCGTCCCCGCGCCGCCGCCTTCGGCCAACGGCCATCCGCTCACCATCGGCAGCCTGCGCCGCGGCGGTGGAAGCGGCGGCTCCGGTGGCGGTCGTTAGAACCCTTTCGTTTCCTTCCTTCTCCTCTCCCCTCCTCTGCCGCCGCTCGTGACGGAGACACCGATGCCTGACTTCCTTGGACATGCCGAGAACCCGCTGCGCGAAGAGGAGTGGGCGCGCCTCAACGAGACGGTGATCCAGGTGGCGCGCCGTTCGCTGGTGGGCCGCCGCATCCTGGACATCTACGGGCCGCTGGGCGCGGGCGTGCAGACGGTGGCCTACGACGAGTTCCAGGGCGTGTCCCCGGGCGCGGTGGACATCGTCGGTGAGCAGGAGACCGCGATGGTCTTCACCGACGTCCGCAAGTTCAAGACCATCCCCATCATCTACAAGGACTTCCTGCTGCACTGGCGGGACATCGAGGCGGCGCGCACGCACAACATGCCGCTGGACGTGTCCGCCGCCGCCGGCGCCGCCGCGCTGTGCGCGCAGCAGGAGGACGAGCTCATCTTCTACGGCGACCAGCGCCTGGGCTACGAGGGCCTGATGACGGCCAATGGCCGCCTCACCGCCACGCTCGGGGACTGGACGGCGCCGGGCGGCGGCTTCCAGACCATCGTGGAGGCCACGCGCAAGCTCAACGAGGCCGGCCACTTCGGGCCCTACGCCGTGGTGCTGTCGCCGCGCCTGTACTCGCAGCTGCACCGCATCTACGAGAAGACGGGCGTGCTGGAGATCCAGACCATCAGCCAGCTGGCTGCCGACGGCGTCTACCAGTCCAACCGCCTGCGCGGTGAGTCCGGCGTGGTGGTGTCCACGGGCCGGGAGAACATGGACCTGGCGGTGGCCATGGACATGGTCGCGGCCTACCTGGGCGCCAGCAAGATGAACCACCCGTTCCGCGTGCTGGAATCGCTGCTCCTGCGCATCAAGCACCCGGACGCCATCTGCACGCTGGAAGGCGCCGTCCCCGCCGCTCCTCCGGCACGCCGTTAGGTCGCGGCCCCGCGCGAAAGACTCATGGCCAAGGTCCTGGTCATCGACGACGAGACGAACCTGCGCAAGGTGCTGGCCGCCCTGCTGCGCCGCGACGGGTTCGATGTCACCGTGGCGGAGAACGGCGAGCAGGGCCTGGCCGAGTTCCACAAGAACGGCGCGGACATCGTCGTCACCGACCTGGTGATGCCCAAGCTGGGCGGCATGGAGGTGCTCGCCGCCGTGCGCGCCGCCAACCCGGACGTGCCGGTGATCATCATCACCGCGCACGGCACCGTGGACTCCGCGGTGGAGGCAATCAAGGCGGGCGCGTTCGACTACATCACCAAGCCCTTTGATCAGGCGGAGCTCTCCTCCGTCGTGGCCAAGGCCGCCAAGACGAACGAGAGCGCCAAGCGCTCCGTGCGCGCGGACCACAAGGCCCGGTCCGCCATCATCGGCGAGTCGCCGCAGATTCAAGACGTCTACAAGATCATCGACAAGGTGGCGGACACGCCCTCCACGGTGCTGATCACCGGCGAGAGCGGCACGGGCAAGGAGCTCATCGCCACCGCGCTGCACGGGGCGTCCAGCCGCCGCGACAAGCCGTTCATCAAGATCAACTGCGCCGCCATCCCCGCCACGCTGCTGGAGAGCGAGCTGTTCGGCTACGAGAAGGGCGCCTTCACCGGCGCCGTCACGTCCAAGCCCGGCCGCTTCGAGCTGGCCGACGAGGGCACCCTCTTCCTGGACGAGATCGGCGAGATCCCCGTCGAGATGCAGGTGAAGCTGCTGCGCGCGCTCCAGGAGGGCGAGTTCGAGCGCGTGGGCGGCATCAAGACGACGCGCGTGAACGTGCGCCTGGTGGCCGCCACCAACCGCGACCTCCAGGCGGAGATCGAAGCGGGCCGCTTCCGCAAGGACCTGTACTACCGGCTGGCGGTGGTGCCCATCGTGCTGCCCGCGCTGCGCGAGCGCCGGGGCGACATCCCGATGCTCGCCTCGCACTTCGTGGACAAGTACAACCGGCGCCTCCACAAGAAGATCGAAGGCATCGCCGACGACGCGCTCGCGCTGCTCCAGGCGTACGCGTGGCCGGGCAACATCCGCGAGCTGGAGAACCTCATCGAGCGCGTGCTGCTCTTCGCGGACGGCCCCCTCATCACGGCGAAGGACCTGCCGGAGCCGGTGCGCGGGGGAGCGGGCGTGCAGGCGGGGGCACAGGTCGCCGCCTCGCTGGGCACGCTGGACGTCCCCGTGGGCGAGGTCGGCCTCAAGGACATCGTGCGCATGAAGGCCGCGGAGCTGGAGCGGGACCTCATCGTCAAGAAGCTGGAGGAGACGGGCGGCAACGTCACGCGCGCCGCGCGCCTCCTGCAGATCAGCCGCAAGTCACTCCAGACGAAGATGAAGGAGTTCGGCCTGCGCGACACCACCCCGGACGGGCAGGACGACGGCCCGGACGAGTAGCCTGGGGCCGCCGAAATATCGCTTCTTCGCCAGCGGTTTCGGCCCCCGCGTACCTTCTTACCCTCAGGGAGCCTGAATGCGGCCGAATCTTCCCACCCTCGGTGGACCACCGAAGCGCAATCCCTTCGGACCGGTGGTTGCCGTCTCCGTCATCCTCGGCGCGGCCGCGGGTGGCGTGTGGTGGTGGAAACAGCGCATGGCGGATGTCCCCATGGACGTCGCCTCGCAGACCGCGTCCGCGCTGGACGCCGGCACCGTGGCCCAGGCGCCCGTGGCTCCGCCCGCGCCCACCGACCCCGTGAAGGCCGCCGGCCTGGAGCGCGTGTCCATCCGCATCGAGGGCCCGCTGGAGACGGCGCTCGTCCAGGCCTCCGACGCCACCGTGGGCCCCGCCCTGGCGCAGGTGGTGACGCGCACGCTGGTGTGGTGGGTGCGCGTCCCCGGCGAAATCCTCCGGGGGGACACGCTGGACGTCCTCTTCCAGCGCCGCCCCAACGAGGAGCCGCTGGTGTACGCGGTGCGCTTCGTGAGCGGCAAGACGGGCCAGACGCACCGCGCCTACCGCTTCACGCCCGCGGGTGAGCAGAACGCCCGCTACTACCTGCCCGGCGGCGACGAGCTGGAGCTGCGGATGGAGAAGTCGCCCATCGACAGCTACGAGCAGATCACCTCGCTCCTGCGCGACGGCCGCGGCCACAAGGGCGTGGACTTCCGCGCGCCGGTGGGCACGACGGTCCGGGCGCCCTTCGCGGGCGTCATCAAGCGCAAGAACTGGAACTTCGGCAGCAACGGCAACTGCATCGAGCTGGTGGAGTCCGGGGGCAAGGGCCGCCGCGCCCTCTTCCTGCACCTGGCGGAGCTGCCCAAGAGCATCCAGCCCGGGATGCGCGTCAACGTGGGCCAGGTGCTGGCCCAGAGCGGCAACACGGGCCACTCCTTCGCCCCCCACCTGCACTACCAGCTGATGCTGGGCGAAAACCGGGTCCTGGACCCCTTCGACCAGCACAAGACCTTCCGCGCGTCCCTGGCGGCCGCCCAGAAGGGCGCCTTCGACACGGAGGTCCAGCGGCTGGACGGACTGCTGGGAACGTCCGTCGCGGGGAAGTAAAGCCCCACCCATTTCTTGACACTCCTCCGACGGCACGGCTAGCTGGCAGGCCTGGGCCGTGGTCGTCGGAGGTAGTGGATGCACAGGTTTCGCGCCGTCATCGCCGCGCTGACGCTGGGCGTGCCGTTCGCCGCCAGCGCGGCGGAGATCACTCGGATTGCTTCCTCGTTCGAGGACGATGATCCGTTCGACCTCTTCCTCGACGTGGGCTTCGAGCGCACGCAGACGCGCGCGAAGATCGTCCGCGAGCAGCTTCGCGGGGGTGACGCCACCAACGTCTCGGAGGTCAACGAGCTCTGGTACAAGGGCACGGACGCGCGGTTGAACCTCGCCGTGGCCTTCGGCCTCTGGAAGGACCTGGAGTTCAGCTTCAAGCTGCCCATCGTCTTCCAGCAGAACGAGACCTGGAACTTCGTCTCGGGGACGACCCAGGGCAACTCCACCATCACCAACAGCTGCTTCAACGCGGACGGCTCGCCGTACTCGGCCGAGGGCTGCGTGGGCCGGCTCTTCCAGGTCCCCCAGGAGAGCTACCGCGGCGGCCTGGGCAACATGCACTTCGGGCTGGCGTACGCCTTCTTCAACCAGGAGAAGGACGACACCAAGCCCACGTGGATCGTCGGCATCGACTACGAGGCGCCCACCGCCAAGCAGCGCGACCCGAGCCTGGACAACACCGACCCGGACGGCGACCGCGGCAACGTGGGCGACCGCGTCCACAAGTACCAGCTCTACACGTCCTTCTCGCGGAAGATGGGCGTGGCGGAGCCGTACTTCAAGGCGTCCCACACCATCCCGGTGCGCGGCCCCGGCGCGTACTCCAACTGCGATCAGTCCGGTGCTCCCGCCCCGGGCAACCTGGGTGCGCCGTACAACTGCTACAAGGAGCCGTGGACCCGCAAGGAGACGGGCATCCAGGCCCCCTCGCAGACGGCGCTCACCTTCGGCATGGAGCTGGTGCCCTTCGAGAACGCGGCCCGGTCCCAGAAGTTCGCCCTGGACGTGCGGCTGCTGGGCAACTACGTGGGCCGCGGCCGGTACTACAACGAGCTGAGCTCCGCGCTGCGCAAGCTGCTCACCTCCGACGACTACTTCCAGGTGGGTGGCCAGCTGGGCGTCACCGCCCGCGCCGCGCAGGCCTTCACCATCCGGGCCTCCGGCAACTTCCTCTACAACACGGACCACCTGCTCACGACCGAGGCCATTGGCCAGGACCTGAACGGCGACGGCACCGTGGACACCGCCCCGGGCTCGGACGAGCTGAACCCCACGTTCGACTGGCGCTACGACCTGGTGTCCCGCCGCTTCCGGGCCATCCAGAGCACCACGTTCCGCTTCGACCTCGGCGCGACCTTCAGCTTCTGAAGGCCGCACCCGACGAAGCAGCGGCGGGGCTCCCCTACCGCTGCTTCAGTCCCAGGCCCAGCCGGTACACCTCCTGGCCGGGCCACCCCGCGCGGCGGGCCAGCTCCGTGCTCAGCGGCTTGAGCTTCTCGCCGCGAGCCAGGCCCGACTCCAGCGCCCGGCGCAGCTCCTCCTCGCTCCAGCGCTGCTCCCCGGTGCGGCCCTCCACCAGCACCACCACCTCGCCCCGGGTCTCCTCGCCCGCGTAGCGCGCCACGAGCGCGGACAGCGGCCCCCGGACGAACTCCTCGTGCAGCTTGGTCAGCTCGCGCGCCACGCACGCGCGGCGGTCGCCCCAGGCCTCCTGCAGGTCCACCAGCGTCTCCGCCAGGCGGCGCGGGGACTCGTAGAGGACGCAGGTGGCGGACAGGGGCGCCACTTCATCCAACATGGCCCGGCGCTCCGGCCCCTTGCGCGGCAGGAAGCCCAGGAAGTGGAAGCGCCCGGTGGGCAGGCCTGACGCGCTCAGGGCGGCCACCAGCGCCGTGGGCCCGGGCACCGGCTCCACCTTCAGGCCGCGCTCCAGCGCCTCCGCCACCAGCTTCTCTCCCGGGTCGCTGATGCCGGGGCTGCCCGCGTCGGTGACGAGCGCGCAGTCCTCCCCCGCCTCGATGCGGTCCAGGATGCGTCCGGCGCGCTGCCCCTCCGCGAAGGCGGGCAGGCTCACCAGGTCCTTCCCGGTGATGGCGAAGTGGTCCAACAGGATGCGTGAGTGCCGGGTGTCCTCGCACGCGAGGAAGCCCACGGTGCGCAGCGTCTCCAGGGCCCGGGCGGTGACGTCCCCCAGGTTCCCGATGGGCGTGGCCACGAGGTAGAGCGTTCCAGCCAAGGGATGGATTCCTTTACATGCCAGCGTCGAAGGCGGCGGGCAGGTGCTCCACCCGGGCGTGCTCGCCCTGGCCCACGACGGAGATGACGTCGAAGCGCACCATGCGCCCGTCGATGCCATTCTGGAAGAGATAGTGCAGCGCGGCCTTCACCACCCGGCGCTGCTTGGCGAAGGACACGGTGTGCGACGGGTCTCCCCACGCGGCCGTGGAGCGCATGCGCACCTCCACGAAGCACACGAGCTCCCCCTGCTCCGCCACGATGTCCAGCTCGCCGTAGCGGCACGTCCAGTTGCGCGCCACCACCCGGAAGCCCTGCGACTCCAGCAGGCGCACGCCCTCCGCCTCCGCCACGTCCCCCACGTCCCGCCGCGTCCCCATGTCCGTCCCCCGCCGCCCCAGGTGCTTCCTCGCGGCGGCTAGACGTTAACGGTGCCGTCCGACATCTGGCCGAAGCCGGGGTGGGCGGTGACGTGCAGCACCTGCGTGAGCGTGCCCAGGTGCTTGAGCATGCGGGCGACGAGGGGCAGCTTCGCCTCGTCCACGCCCGTCAGCACGTCGTCCAGGAGGAAGGGACGCTTCACCCGGGCGCACGTCTTCTCCACCACCGTCATGCGCAGCGCCAGGTAGTAGAGGTCGATGTCCTTCGGGGACAGCTCGCCCACGGGGATGCGGTTGTTCTGCGTGAGCAGGAAGGCGTTGCCCTCGCGGTCCCACTCCACGCCCTGATAGCGCCGGTCCGTGAGCGCGGTGAGGTACTGCACGCAGCGGTCCTTCAGCAGCGCCTGCACCGACAGCATGTCGGTCGTGAGCACGTCCGCGGCCTGCGACAGCACCAGGGGGGACGGGTCCTCCAGCGGATCCACCGGCGCCGGCGTCTGGCCCGGAGCCGCGGCCACCGGCACCGGGGGCGCCTTCGCCAGCGCGATGGACTCCTTCAGGCGGGACAGCTCCCGCTCCACCTCGCGCAGGTCGCGCACGTAGGTGCCCTTGGCGGACAGCTCCGCGTTGAGCGTCTCCTGCTGCGCGCGCAGCTCCTGTCCGTCGCGCAGGGCGGCCTGGTACTCGGGGGAGGCTTCGTACTCCTCCAGCTGCGTCTGCAGCTCTCCCAGCCGGATGCCGAGCAGGTCCTTCTGCTCCAGCGCGGCTGGGATCTCCGTGTGGGACTCCAGGTTCAGGGCCTTGATGGCCATGCGCACCGGCGCCTCCTCGAGCTCGAACTCGTCGAGGATCTTCTTCTGCCGCGCGTCCTTGCGGTTGTCCTTGGAGCCCTTGCGCGTGGCGTGCTGCAGGTCGTCCACGTAGCGCAGCGCCATCCACGCGGCCGTGCCGAAGGCGGGGATGTTGATCAACGCCAGGTAGCGCCACATGGGGTGCGCCGCGACGATGCCCAGGCCCACGCTCAGGCCCATGAAGAGCACGCCCGCGCCCAGGCCCCCCCAGAAGAAGCGGTTCTCGGTGAGCGGCGGCACCTTCAGCGACACGTCCTCCTGCTCCGGCTCGCGGTCCGTCTCCAGCCGCGCCAGCGCCTCGTCCCGCCGCGCCACCGCCTTCGGGTAGCGCTTCACGCGCGTGAGGATGTCCAGCGGCAGGCCCAGCGACTCCGGCGAGGGCGCCGCGCGCCAGGCGGCCTCCGCGTTCGCGATGGCCTCCTTGAGCCCCTCGCCGCCCTTGAGCTTCGAGTCCGCCTCGAAGATGAGCGACGCCAGCTCGTCCACCTTGAACTGGAGCTGATCCACCTCCTTCGCGGTGACGAGCTCCTTCTGCAGCACCTTCACCTTCGCCTCGGCGGCCGGGATGTCCTCCGCCGGCGTCACCTGGGAGGCGGCCGCCAGCGACGGCGTGGTCCCGGAGGCCTTCGCACCCGCCGCCGCGGCGGCCTTGGCCACGCTCTTGCGGGGCCGGCGCGACGGCAGCATCACCAACTGGAGGCAGTACACCTGTTCGAAGGTGGTGCGCGGAGGCAGGCCCGCCTGGCCGCGCAGGTACTGGTTGATCTCCGAGACGTCCGTGGACACGAGCTCCGGCTGGCTGGTGGCGGGATTGAGCCGGTGCAGCGATCCGGAACCGCCCAGCTCGCGCAAGATCCGGTACGTCATCCCGTCCTGCCCCACGAACGTCAGCGCGGCCTTGCCGGAGCGCCCCGCGGAGCCCACGAGGCTCGCGTCTCCACCCCGGCCATCCGCGAACAGCAGCGACAGCGCCACGTTCGCCAGTGGCAGCACGTCCGCCGTGGGCGGCTTGAGGATGAGGTACCCGGTCTTCAGCGGGAAGCGCCCTGCGGGAGAGAACCCGCGGACGTTCTGGATGGCGACCTCGACGAAGTGCATGGCGCGCGCAGTCTAGCCCGAACGAAAAAAGGAGCGTCCAGTGATGGACGCTCCTTCTCGCACGCGGCCGCGAAGGCCGCGAGAGGGTTTCTGAAGACCTACTAGCCCCGGGCGGCGGCAGCCTTGGCGGCGAGCTTCTCCGGGTCCACCAGCACGTCCACGCGCGAGGCCTTGCCCTTCAGCTCGCGGAGGTAGAACAGGCGCTTGCGGTTCACGTCGCCGCGGGTGAGGACCTCGATCTTCTCGTAGCGCGGGCTGTGGATGGGGAAGATGCGCTCCACGCCGACGCCGAAGGACATCTTGCGAACCGTGAAGGTCGCGCGGTTCGTGCCCTTGGTCTTGCGGATGACCACGCCCTCGAAGGCCTGCACGCGCTCCTTCTCGCCTTCCTTGACCTTCCAGTGGACGCGAACGGAATCACCCGTGCGGAACTCGGTGATGTCCTTGCGCAGGAACTTGTTTTCGACGTGCTCGATGAGGCTGCGGCGCATGACGGACTCCAGAAAGCGGAACTTGACGCGTAGGACGCGTGGAAAAGAGCGGGCCGTCCTAGCAGAGACCGCCGGGACGAACAAGCCTGCAACAAAAGGTTCCGCGAGAACACGGAGGGTTACAATGCTTCTTCTTCCCTGGCGAGCAGTTTCTGATCCGCCTTGCTGAACTCCAGCCGCGCGAACAGGTCGGGCCGCCGCTCCTGCGTCAGCTTGATGGCCTTCCACCGGCGCCACCGGGCGATGCGGGCGTGATCGCCGGACTGGAGGACGGCCGGCACCTCGGCCCCTCTGAAGACGGGCGGCCGGGTGTAGTGCGGGTGCTCCAGGAGGTTCTCCTCGAAGCTCTCCGCCACGGACGACGCCTCGTTGCCCAGGACTCCGGGCACCAGCCGCGCCACCGCGTCCACCACCGCCATGGCGGCCACCTCCCCGCCCGTGAGCACGAAGTCGCCCAGGGACAGCTCGCCGTCCAGGAAGGGCATCACCCGCTCGTCCACGCCTTCGTACCGGCCGCAGACGAGGATCAGCCCGGCCTCGTGCCGCGCCAGCTCCTTCGCCGTCGCCTGCGTGAACGTGGGTCCCCGGGGGCTCATCAGGAGCACCTTCGCCCCGGGCTGACGGGCCCGGGCGGCCTCGATGGCGGCCACCAGGGGTTCGGGCTTCATCACCATGCCGGCGCCGCCGCCGTAGGGCGCGTCGTCGGTGACGCGGTGCTTGCCCTCGGCGAAGTCGCGCACGTCGGTGAGCGTGACGGAGAGCAGCCCCTTCTCCTGGGCCTTCCCGAGGATGCTCGCGCCCAGATAGCCGGACACCATCCCGGGGAACAGCGTGAGCAGCTCCACGCGGTAGCTCACCCGCCGTCTCCAGGGCCTTCCGGTCCGTCCGCCTCCAGGTACTCCGGAGGCCGGATCACGATGCGCCCCGCGGGCACGTCCACCGCCGGCACGAACTCATCCGCGAAGGGCACCACCAGCTCTGGCCGGCCCTTCGCGCGGATCACCAGGTTGGGCACTTCACCGGTGGCCCAGACCTCCTCCACCGTGCCCAGGGAGGCGCCCTGCTCGTCCACGGCGGCAAGCCCCACGAGGTCGCCCTGGAAGAACTCGCCCTCCTCGGGCGGCTCCAGGTCCTCGCGGTAGACGAACACCTTCGCGCCCACCAGCGCCTCGGCGGCCGTGCGGGACTCCACGCCCTCGAAGAACACCAGGTCCTCCTTGTTGGCCGGACGGAAGGTCTCCAGGGCGTACTCGCGCTCCTCACCGGAGCGCAGGCGCAGCCGGACGCGCTCGACGGTGCCGAGCGTCTCCGAGGCGGGGTCGAAGCTCCTGACCGCCACCTCGCCGCGCAGCCCGTGCGCACGGGCCACGTAGCCCAGCTCCAGACAGGGCTGCGCGCTCACCGCGCGGCGTCCGGAGCGGGCGGCGCCGGGGGCGAACCCGGGGCGCGGCGGTCGTCGAGAATCTCCAGGCGGACCTTCTGGCCCTGCTTCTGGGCGGCGGCGTTGATCAGCGTCCGGAGGGCGTTCACGGTGCGCCCATCACGTCCGATGACCTTGCCGACGTCCTCGGGGGCGACCTTCAGCTCATAGAGCCGGCCGCCATCCGCCTCGGAGATGCGCAAGGTGACCTGGTCGGGTTGATCAACCAGGGCCTTCGCCAGATACGTGAGCAGCGGCTCCACGTCTTGTCCAGACGGGGGCGTGCTCAGGCGGTGGTCGCCGGGGCCTGCTTCTTCGCCGTCTTGATGAGGTCCGCGACCGTCTCGGAGGGCAGCGCGCCGCTCTTCAGCCAGTAGTTCAGCCGCTCCTCGTTGAACTGCACCTTCGCGGGGCTGTGGTTGGGGTCGTAGGAACCGACCTGCTCCAGGAACTTGCCGTCGCGCGGGCTGCGCGAGTCGGTGGCAACCACGTGGTAGTACGGCATCTTCTTGGCGCCCGCGCGGGCAAGACGGAGGACAACGGCCATGGAACGCTCCAGCGAAATCGTGTGACTTCTACGGTAACAGGCGGAGGGGGGCGCTCTTAGCGCCCCGCCGACTGGATTGTCAAGGAAGCTCGGGTGCTTATGTCACACCGGGGCTTCAGCGGCCGTCTCGTCGCGGTTGGCGAGCTGACCACAGGCCCCGGCGATGTCCCGGCCCCGGTTCTTCCGGATGTATGCCGCGACGTGGGCCTCGGCAAGGATGGCCCGGAACTCCTCGGCCCGCTGCTCGCCGGTCGTCTGGAACCCCAGGCCAGGGTTCTCGTTGTACGGGATCAGGTTCACCTTCGCGGGAATGTCGCGCAGCAGCTCCTTCAGCCGGTGCGCGTCCTCGTCGGTGTCGTTGAACCCTTTGAGCAGCACGTACTCGAAGGTGATGCGGCGGCCCTGGCGCAGGGGGAACTTGCGGCAGGCATCCAGCAGCGCCTGGATGTTCCACTTGCGGTTCACCGGCATCGTCTTGCTGCGCTGCTCGTCCGTGCTGGCGTTGAGCGAGATGGCCAGCTTGACGTCCGTCTCCTGGCCGAAGCGCTCGATCATGGGCACCAGGCCCACGGTGGAGACGGTGATGTGCCGGTGGCTGAAGTTGGGCCCCTCCTCCGACTGGAGGATGGAGAGCGCCGTCTTGAGGTTCTCGAAGTTGTGGAGCGGCTCGCCCATGCCCATGAACACCAGGTTCGTGAGCGGACGCAGCGTCTCCAGGCCCTCGTTGGCGCGCACCTCGCGGTTCACCGCGTGCACCTGGGCGACAATCTCCCCGGGCGTCAGGTTGCGCTTCAGCCCCAGCGTGCCCGTCATGCAGAACGAGCAGGCCATGGCGCAGCCCACCTGCGTGGACACGCAGAGCGTCTTGCGGTCCTCCGACGGCATGTAGACGGACTCGATGAAGCGCCCGTCGCGCGTCTTGAAGCGGTACTTGATGGTGCCGTCGACGCTGCGCTGCTCCAGGTCCTTCACCAGCGGGACGATCTCCGCCTTGACCTTGAGCTTCTCGCGCAGGGCCTTGGACAGGTCCGTCATCTCGTCGAACGAGGTGGCGCCGCGTTGGTGCAGCCAGCGGTAGAGCTGCGCCGCGCGGAACGGGCGCTCGCCCAGTTCCTCGCTCAGGAACAGCGCGAGCTTCTCGCGAGACAGGCTGGCCACGTCGACCAGCTTCGCGGGGGCCGGCACCGGCAGGGGCTCGGTGACTGGGAGGGCTGTGGCGGTAGGCTCGGACATCATTCAGTCGGGGCTAACGAAGGGCAGTGAGGCGTGCTTCCCACAAGAAGGCACGGCAAGTCAAAGGAGAGCCCGCCCCCTTCCCTGCCTACCCCTTCGCGTCGTGGTGCTCGGCGACGCCGCGCTTCCAGTAGCCCGTCACCCGCATCCAGCTCTTGTTCAGACCACGCTCGTTCACCAGGTGTTCCCGGATGGGCTTGAGCGAGTTGGCTTCTCCAGCCACGAACACGAACCCCTCCCCCGCGGGCTGCGCCCAGGCGCGCAGCGCGTCCTCCAGGTGCTTCGTGGTGCCGGCCTCCGCGCTGCCCCGGTGCAGCCAGGTGAGCTTCACGTCCGCCTTGCTGACGATGGGCTGCTCCTCCGCCGCGTCCGCGACCTCGATGAAGGCGAACGCGCGCCGGCCCGCCGGCAGCTCCTCCAGGCGCCGGGCAATCGCCGGCAGCGCGCTCTGGTCCCCGGCGAGCAGGTACCAGTCGAAGTCGTCCGCCACGTCGTGCGTGCTGCGCGGACCGCCAATGCCCATGAAGTCGCCGGGCTTCGCCTGCTGCGCCCACAACGACGCGGGGCCTTCACCGTGCAGCACGAAGTCGATGTCCAGTTCGTTCGCCTGCGGGTCGAAGCGGCGCGGCGTGTAATCGCGCGACGCGGGCTTCTCCAGCCCCTCCGGCATGGACAGGCCGTGGGGCCCCACCACCGGCATGTCCGGCTTCTTCACGCCGGGCTTCGCGAAGAAGCACTTCACGTGGTCATCCGCGCCGGGAGACGAGAAGCCCTCCAGCTCCGGGCCGCCCAGCGTCACGCGCACCATGTGCGGCGACAGCCGCGTCACGCGCTGCACTTCCAGCAACCGCAACTTCACCGGGAACGGCCCACGACGGGCCACGCGCTCCGAATCGCCACTCATGCATGAGTCCTTGTCGATAGTGATTTGCATTATCGCTAGCAAGGAGCGCCGACGAGGGCAAGGCCGACGAACTTCGGAAAAGACGACGGCCCGGGTCCGCGCCGCGTGGGGCGTGGACACCGGGCCGCTGTCACCAGGCTGAAGAAGCTGCTCAGCCGTGGATTTCGGTCTCGCGGAAGAAGTACGCGACCTCGTTCTTCGCGTTCTCCAGGCTGTCCGAGCCGTGGACCGTGTTCGCGTCGATGCTCTGGGCGAAGTCCGCGCGGATGGTGCCCTTGTCGGCCTTCTTCGGGTCCGTGGCGCCCATCAGGTCGCGGTTCTTCTGGACGGCGTTCTCACCCTCCAGGGCCATCAGGACCACCGGGCCGGAGATCATGAAGGACACCAGGTCCTTGAAGAACGGCCGGGCCTTGTGGACGGCGTAGAAGCCCTCGGCCTCCGCCTGGGACAGCTGCTGACGGCGGATGGCGACGGGCTTCAGGCCCGCCTTCTCGAACCGGGCGATGATCTCGCCGACGTGGTTGTTCTTCACTCCGTCGGGCTTGATGATGGACAGCGTGCGCTCGATGGCCATGGTGTTTGGCTCCTCGTGTGTGGGTCGTGTGAAAGGTTCGGCTTTAGCGCTTCGGCGGGCCGCGCTTGACGGCCGCCTGCAGCGTGGTGCCCAGTTCGGCGGGGCTGGCGGCCATCAGGATGCCCGCGGCCTCCATCGCCTTGATCTTCTCCGAGGCCGTGCCCTTGCCGCCGGAGATGATGGCGCCCGCGTGGCCCATGCGCTTGCCCGGGGGAGCGGACTGACCGGCGATGAAGCCGGCGATGGGCTTGGTGAACTCGCGCTTGACGTACTCGGCGCCCTCTTCCTCCGCGCTGCCGCCGATCTCACCGATCATGATGACGGCGTCCGTCTCAGGGTCGGCCTGGAAGAGCTTCAGCACGTCCACGAAGTTGGTGCCGTTGACCGGGTCGCCGCCGATGCCCACCGCGGTGGACTGGCCCAGGCCCAGCTGCGTCAGCTGGTGCACGGCCTCGTAGGTCAGCGTGCCGGAGCGGGACACCACGCCGATGCGGCCCGGCTTGTGGATGTGGCCCGGCATGATGCCGATCTTGCACTTGGCGCCGGGGGTGATGACGCCCGGGCAGTTCGGGCCGATGAGGCGCACGCCCGGCTTGCCCTGCAGGTAGCGCTTGGCGCGCACCATGTCGTTGACCGGGATGCCCTCGGTGATGGTGATGATGAGGGAGATGCCCGCGTCCGCGGCCTCCATGATGGAGTCCGCGGCGAAGGGCGGCGGCACGAAGATGACGGACGTGTTCGCGCCCGCCTGCTTCACCGCGTCGGCCACCGTGTTGAACACGGGGACCTTGCCCTCGAAGGAGGTGCCGCCCTTGCCAGGCGTGACACCGCCCACAATCTTCGTCCCGTACTCCAGCATCTGCTTGGCGTGGAACGAGCCCGCCGAACCGGTGATGCCCTGGACGAGGACCTTCGTGTTCTCGTTGACGAGGATGCTCATGGCGATCTTTCAGGTAAGAGGGGGCGAAGGCCCTACTTGATGGCCGCCACGGCCTTCTCGGCCGCCTGGCGCAGGTTGTCCGCGGGGGTGATGGCGAGGCCCGAGTTGCGGAGCAGCTCCTTGCCCTGCTCCACGTTGGTGCCTTCCAGGCGCACGACGAGCGGGATCTTCAGCTGCACTTCCTTCGCCGCCGCGATGATGCCTTCCGCGATGACGTCACACTTCATGATGCCGCCGAAGATGTTGACGAGCACCGCCTTGACCTGCGGATCCGCGAGGATGAGCTTGAAGGCCGCCGTCACCTTCTCCTTGCTCGCGCCGCCGCCCACGTCCAGGAAGTTGGCCGGAGCGCCGCCCACCAGCTTGATGGTGTCCATGGTGGCCATGGCCAGACCCGCGCCGTTCACCATGCAGCCGATGTTGCCGTCCAGCGCGATGTAGGCCAGGTCGTACTCCTTGGCCTGCGTCTCGCGGGGCTCCTCCTCCGCCAGGTCGCGGTACTCCAGCAGGTCCTTGTGCCGGTAGAGCGCGTTCTCGTCGAAGGTCACCTTCGCGTCGAGCGCGACCACGCCGCCGCTCTTGCGGATGACCAGCGGGTTGATCTCCACGAGCGACGCGTCCGTCTCCACGTACATCCGGTAGAGCGCGGAGCAGAACTGGACGAACTTGTTCACCGTGGGGCCCGTCAGGCCCAGCCCGAAGGCCAGCTCGCGGCCCTGGAAGTCCGCGAAGCCAATCGCGGGGTCCACGACGGCGCGGAGGATCTTCTCCGGGTGCTTCTCCGCCACTTCTTCAATCTCCACGCCGCCCTCGGTGGACGCCATGAAGGTGATGCGGCTGGTGGCGCGGTCGAGCGTCACGCCCAGGTACAGCTCCTGGCCGATGTCGAGGCCTTCCTCGATGTAGACCTTGTGGACCTTCTGCCCTTCCGGGCCTGTCTGGATGGTCTTGAGCATCATGCCCAGCATCTGCCGGGCCAGATCCTTGGCCTCCGCGGGGCTCTTGGCCAGCTTCACGCCGCCGCCCTTGCCGCGGCCGCCCGCGTGGATCTGCGACTTCACGACGACGACGGGCGTCGCGAGCTCCTTCGCCGCGGCCTCCGCCTCATCGGGAGAGAGCGCGAGGATGCCGCGCGGCGTGGGCACGCCATACTTCCGGAAGAGTTCCTTGCCCTGGTACTCGTGGATCTTCATCGAATCTCCGGGTGGGACGAGGGGAGACGAGGACAACCCCTACACGGGGCGTCAACGCGGGCCCTCATTGCGCAGAAAACGACGGATGGCAAGGCCGTTTGGCCTCCAGCGTCGCGACGGGACACAGGCGTCGCCTCCGGGGATAACACCCGGTGTCCGGGTGAATGAGGCGGCCTTCACCCAAAAGGCCGCGGCCCCGCCCGGCGCCCCGGTGACAGGGGGCGCAGGCACGGGGCCGCGAGGAAGCCAGGACGGCGTCCGGGAGGCTTACCCCGGACCGGCGGAGGCCTTCTGCTCCTCTTCCTTGAAGAAGATGTCCTTGATGATCAGCTTGCTCACCTCGCGGTTCATCACCGCGATGGAGGTCGTGAGGGGGATCTCCTTCGGGCAGACCTTCACGCAGTTCTGCGCCTTGCCGCAGTCCTGGATGCCGCCGGGGCCCATGAGGGCGCGCGTGCGCTCCTCCGCGTTCAGCTTGCCCGTGGGGTGCATGTTGAACAGGCGGGCCTGGCTGATGGGGGCGGCGCCGATGAAGTCGTTGTCCAGCGTCACCTGGGGGCACGCCTCCAGGCAGCTGCCGCAGGTGATGCACGTGGACAGCACGTACATCACGGACTGGTCTTTCTGCGACTGGCGAGGGCCGGGGCCCAGGTTGTACGTGCCGTCGACGGGGACCCAGCCCTTCACGCGCTTGAGCGACTCGAACATGCGGTCGCGGTCCACGGTGAGGTCGCGCACCACCGGGAACTTCTTCATCGGCTCCAGGGTGATGGGCTGCTGGAGCTTGTCCACCAGGGCGGAGCACGCCATGCGCACCCGGCCGTTGATGTTCATGGCGCAGCTGCCGCAGACCTCCTCGAGGCACGCGGAGTCCCACACCACGGGGGCCACCTTCTTGCCCTCCACGGTGACGGGGTTGCGCTGGATCTCCATCAGGCAGGAGATGACGTTGGCGCCCTTCGTGTAGGGGACCTTGAACTCTTCGAAGTGGCCCGGCTTGTTCGGATCATCCTGCCGCCAGATGCGGAAGGCGATGGTCTTGGAGCTGACGGCGCTGGCCTGTGCGGTGTCCATGATGCGGATGCCCTTCCCTTCACTGCCAAATCAGGTGGCGGAAACCCGCGTGCGCTGGATGACGGCGCGCGCGGGCCCGGAAAGCAAACGAACGCCTTACGCGTACCAGCGGGGTTCGGGCTCCAGCACCGGCGTGGGCAGGTCCTGGTAGGAGATCTGCGGGCCCTGGGTGGCGTAGGTGGCGATGGTCGTCTTCGCCCACTTCTCGTGGCGCTGGCGCCACAGGTCCATCCACTGCGGATCCTCGCGCGGATCCTTCGTCTTGGGCTCCGGCAGGGAGAAGTCCGGCTTGTAGTGGGCGCCGCGGCTCTCGTCGCGCAGGAGCGCGCTGGTGGCGATGACCTCGCCCAGCTCCAGCATGTTCCACACCTGGTTGGTGTAGGACAGCGCGCGGTTGGCGACCACGCCCGTGTCCAGCACGTTGACGCGGCTCCAGCGGTCCTTCAGGCCGCGGATGGTCTCCACCGTCTTCTTCAGGCGGTCGTTGTAGCGGACAACGGTGCAGTTCTCCGTCATCACCTCGCCCAGCTCCTTGGCGATCTGGTACGGGTTCTCCTGCCCGTTCATCGCCTTGATGGTGGCGAAGCGGTCCTGCCAGTACTTCTTCGCGTCCGCGAAGTACTTCTCCGGCATCGCCGCGGCGCTGGTCGTCTGGTTCTTGGCGAAGGCCGCCATCGCCGGGCCGCCGATCATGCCCGAGTAGATGCAGGACAAGAGCGAGTTGGCGCCCAGGCGGTTCGCGCCGTGGAAGGCGTAGTCCGCCTCGCCGGCCGCGTACAGGCCCGGGATGCGCGTGCTCTGGTTCACCGGGCTGCCGTCCAGCGGCGTCTGGGTGCGCGAGTCCGCCTCGAAGGAGACGTGCAGGCCGCCCATCGAGTAGTGCATGCCCGGGAAGATGACCATGGGGGTGTGGCGCGGATCATCTCCGACGAACTTCTCGTAGATCTCCATCACGCCCTTGATCTTCGCGTCGAGCGTCTTGGCCGGGATGTGCGTCACGTCCAGGTAGACGCCGTCGCGCCCGCCCAGGCCCATGCCCAGGTCGCGGCAGACCATGAAGATCTCCCGGGTCGCCACGTCGCGCGGCACCAAGTTCTTGTACTTGGGGTACTTCTCTTCCAGGAAGTACCAGCGCTCGCTCTCCGGGATCTCCCGGGGGTTGCGCGTGTCACCCTTCTTCTTGGGCACCCAGACGCGGCCGCCCTCGCCGCGCACGGACTCGCTCATCAGGCGCAGCTTGTCCTCGCCCGGGATGGAGGTGGGGTGCACCTGGATGAACTCGCCGTTGGCGTACAGCGCGCCTTCCATGTACGCGCGGCCCGCGGCGGTGCCGGTGTTGATGATGGAGTTGGTGGAGCGCCCGAAGACGATGCCGGGGCCGCCCGTGGCCAGGCACACCGCCTCCGCCGGGAAGGTGCGGATCTCCATGGTGCGCAGGTCCATGGCCACGCTGCCGATGCAGCGGCCGGACTCGTCCTTCACCGTGCCCAGCCACTCCCAGTACTCGTACTTGGTGACCTTGCCCTCCGCCTCGTAGCGGCGGACCTGCTCGTCCAGCGCGTAGAGCAGCTGCTGGCCGGTGGTGGCGCCCGCGAACGCGGTGCGGTTGTGCAGGGTGCCGCCGAAGCGGCGGAAGTCCAGCAGGCCCTCCGGCGTGCGGTTGAACGTCACGCCCATGCGGTCCAGCAGGTAGATGATGCCGGGCGCCGCGTAGCACATGCCCTTCACGGACACCTGCTCCGCGAGGAAGTCGCCGCCGCGCAGCGTGTCCTTCACGTGGATGTCCGGGTGGTCGCCCTCACCCTTCGTGTTCACCGCGCCGTTGATACCGCCCTGGGCGCAGACGGAGTGGGAACGCTTGACGGGGACGAGCGAGAGCACGTCCACCTGGTGACCCGCCTCCGCCAGCTTGATCGTCGTCATCAGCCCGGCCAGACCGCCGCCCACCACCGTGAATCGCGCTGCTGCCGCCATCATCGTCTCCTTGAGCACCGGCTGCCGGGGGGGTGCCTTCACGGGGGGCCGCTGAAGTCCTGCTTCGCGACGCTGCCCCGCACCCGTGCCAGGTACGAGTCCAACACGCTAGTTAACTTGGAAAAATACCGCCGCAACGACGGTGCGCCGGGCGATAAGCCCGGATCATTCACGGCATCAGGCGGGCCCGCCAGCAAGCTTCCGGCGGGCCCGGCCGACGTGCCGGGGACTACAGCTTCACGAGCTCGACGGTGCCCTTCACGGAGGTGAAGGACTTGTTCAGCTCGGCCTTCTCCGCGTCGTTGAGCTCCACCTCGATGATCTTCTCCACGCCGCCCGCGCCGATCTGCGCGGGGACGCCGAAGAAGAAGTCCTTGATGCCGTACTGGCCCTTGAGCAGGGCGGCGGACGGCAGCACGCGCTTGCGGTCGAAGAGGAAGCTCTCCGCCATGGCGATGGAGGAGGACGCCGGGGCGAAGTAGGCGCTGCCCGTCTTGTACAGGCCCACCAGCTCCGCGCCGCCCTTGCGGGTGCGGTCGATGATGGCGTCCAGCTTGTCCTTGGCGATGAGCTGGGTCAGGGGCACGCCGCCCACGGTGCTGTGGCGCACGAGCGGGACCATGTCGTCGCCGTGGCCGCCGAGCACCAGCGCCTCCACGTCACGGATGGAGCAGCCCAGGGCCTCGGCCACGAAGCACTTGAAGCGGCTGGTGTCCAGCACGCCCGCCATGCCCACGACCATGTTGTCCTTCAGGCCGGCGATCTTGTGGAGCGCGAACACCATCGCGTCCAGCGGGTTGGCCACGTTGATGACGAAGGCGTCCGGGGCGTGCTGCTTGATGTTGCCCGCCACGTCCTTCATGATCTTCAGGTTGACCTCCAGCAGGTCCTCGCGGGACATGCCGGGCTTGCGGGGCACGCCGGCCGTGATGATGATCACGTCCGAGCCCGCCACGTCCTTCCAGTCCGTGGAGCCGGTGACGCGGCAGTCGTAGCCGTCCACCGCGGACAGTTGGTTGATGTCCAGCGCCTTGCCCTTGACCAGACCCTCGGCGGCCGGGATGTCGTACAGCACCACGTCGCCCAGGTTCTTCTGGACCGCCAGCAGCGCCAGGTTGCCGCCGATCTGACCGCCGCCGATGAGGCCGATCTTCTTCTTCTTGTGAGCCATGGTTTCGCCCTCCTGCTTTGGGGTGGGGACTACATGTGCTTGATGATGGCCTGACCGAACTCCGAGCACTTCACCTCGGACACGGTCTCCTTCGTCTCCAGCTTCATCAGGCGCGCGAAGTCGTACGTCACGGTGCGCGCCGCGATGGCCTTGTCCATGCCCTTGATGATCAGGTCCGCGGCCTCGTGCCAGCCCAGGTGGCGCAGCATCATCTCACCGGAGAGGATGACGGAGCCCGGGTTCACCTTGTCCAGGTCCGCGTACTTCGGCGCGGTGCCGTGGGTGGCCTCGAAGACGGCGTGGCCGGAGACGTAGTTGATGTTGCCGCCCGGCGCGATGCCGATGCCGCCCACCTGCGCCGCGAGCGCGTCCGACAGGTAGTCGCCGTTCAAGTTGAGCGTGGCGATGACGTCGAACTCGTCCGGACGGGTCAGCACCTGCTGCAGGGTGATGTCCGCGATGGAGTCCTTGATGATGATCTTCCCGGCGGCGACCGCGGCCTTCTGCTCGGCGTTGGCGGCGTCCTCGCCCTTGGCGGCCTTGGTGGCCTCCCACTGATCCCAGGTGTAGACCTTGTCACCGAACTCGCGCGCCGCGAGGTCATAGCCCCACTTGCGGAACGCGCCCTCGGTGAACTTCATGATGTTGCCCTTGTGGACCAGGGTGACGCTCTTGCGCTTCAGGTCCACCGCGTACTGGATGGCCGCGCGCACCAGGCGCTCCGTGCCTTCCTGCGACACGGGCTTGATGCCGATGCCCACGTTCGCCGGGAAGCGGATCTTGCCCGCCTCCTTGGGGAACTCCTGCTTCAGCCAGCCCAGGAACTTCTCCGCCTGCGCGGTGCCGGCCTCGAACTCGATGCCCGCGTAGATGTCCTCCGTGTTCTCACGGAAGATGACCATGTCCACCTTGTCCGGCTGCTTCACCGGAGAGGGCACGCCCTTGAAGTAGCGCACCGGGCGCAGGCAGACGTACAGGTCCAGCATCTGGCGCAGCGCCACGTTCAGGGAGCGGATGCCGCCGCCCACCGGCGTCGTCAGCGGGCCCTTGATGCCCACCAGGTACTCGCGGAACGCGGCGACCGTCTCGTCCGGCAGCCAGTTGTTCATCTGCTTGAAGGACTTCTCGCCGGCCAGCACCTCGTACCAGGAGATCTTCTTCTTGCCGCCGTAGGCCTTCTCCACCGCCGCGTCGAACACGGCCTGCGAGGCCTTCCAGATGTCGCGGCCGGTGCCGTCGCCCTCGATGTAGGGGATGATCGGGTTGTTCGGAACGGTCAGCTTGCCGTTCTGCAGGGTGATCTTCTCGCCAGAGGGAGGCGCCATGAACGCAAACTCCTGATTGAGACCGGGGTGTTTGGAGGCGGCGGATAGTCGGGAACCCGCCCCCGGTCGTCAAGGAGTTTGGCCGCACGCCCTCCTGGGTTGGACGCACCCGGAGCGTGCCGCGCTTATCGCTGCCAATGGTCCGGAAGCAGGATCGTTTTTCCGGATTTGGACGCGGAACTAGAAGCTCGCGAGCCCGGGCGCCGGCAGGAGGACGCTCACCGCCGTCCCCTCCTCCAGCCGCTCCACCGCCAGCTCGCCACCCATCGCGTCCACCAGCTCCCGCGCGCGGGCGAGCCGCCGCTGGGGGCTGCCCACGCGCAGGGGCGACAGCGCCACCGAGCGCGTCTCCCGCTCGGACAGGCTCACCCCCGGCATCACCACCTGGAAGCGCGGGCCCGTATCCCCGAAGTCGTCCGGCGGATCCACCACCACGCGCACGGCCGCCGCCGGGGACGGGGCCACGTCCGCCGCGTGGGCGACGAGGAGCAGGAGCACCTGCTCCAGGCGGCGCCGGCTGACCCGGGCCACCACGGGATCCTCCGGAAGCTCCAGCGACACCGTCACACCGTGCAGCCGCCGCGTCGCGCCCAGCAGCCCCAGCGCGTCCCGCACGCAGACCGCCACGTCCACCTGGAAGACGTCTGGAAGGTCCACGGACTCGAGCCCCTGGCCACTCAAGGAGACTCGCGCGTCCCCCGGCGATCCCTTCACATCCAGCGCTGCGCTCATTCGCGGCTCCCTTCCCCAGCCAGTCCCAGATGCACCGACCATAACGGCGCCCCCTGACACGGTCCATCGCACGTCAGCCCCGGGTCGCCACCGCTTATTCACGTGAAGGAGGGTTACAGCCCTGCGACACTTTGCTGATAAGGATGCGCACGCTGGGTCCGGATTGCTCCTCGGAAAACCCGTATACCATCGGTCAACTACGACCCAGGGTGAGTCAGGGCCCAAGGCGGAAAAACAGCCCCGGCATATAAATTCGATTTGACTGTTACGGCCGAGATCTCCAATATGTCTTCCCAGAATCCAGAGCCGTCAGCGTCTCCAGTGAATCAGGGAGGAAGTGTTGTGCTCGCAACATCGCCGACCACCAATGGTGTCGCTGCCCGCAAGAGGGGAGTCCTGACGATGGATGGAGGGATCCCGGCATCCTCGAAGTTCCGGCATGCGATTGAATTCGGCAGTGGCGACGCGCTGCGCAACGTGATTCCCCTTCCCCCCGCTGAAGCCGCCCTGGATGACTCGGGCTATTCGCTGCACGGCAGCGGTCCCACGGCCATCACCTGCGCGGTGGGCCGGCCGGACGCGGTGCTGGGTGAGGTGACGCGGCTGTCCCCGACGGTGGTGTGGGTGGCCCCGCGGCAGCCGCTGGCGGAGGCGACCGAGTCGCGCACCTTCCCGGTGTACCTGGCGTGCAACGGCGCCACGATCGGTCCGCTCAATGGCGCCTTCATCCGGACGGACATGGACGTCCCGAACGCGCCGGTGGGCCTGCAGTTGGTGGGCGTGACGCTGGAGCAGGGCCGGCAGATCCTGGGCTTCCTGTCGGACGCGCTCCGCCAGGGCGTGGCGGTGCCGGCGGCCTCCGCGCTGCCCGTGCAGGACATCATCACGGATGGGGAGCGGATCCGCTCCATCTTCACCGCCATCTGCGCGTCCGGGAACAAGGGCGTGCTGCGCCGCCAGGGCCGGGTGGTGCGCATGGTGCTGGAGCGCTTCCACGCCTCCTCCGGTCAGCTCGAGTGGCGCACGGAGGAGTCCACCCCGGACTTCGGCGAGCCGGCGTACGACATCGACGTCATCGGCTACAACTCCGCGTACCGCCTGCGCGTGGAGACGGGCCGGACCGAGGGTGACCGCCTCTTCACCCCGCTGCCCGAAGAGCTGTTCCGCATCCGTCACCGCTGGCACCGCCGCGTCCCCGCCCCCGAGGGCGTGCGCGCCCGGTTCCACCACCCGCTCTGGCGGGAGCAGGGGCTGATGCGCCGCGAGGTGCTGGACATCTCCTTCTCCGGCCTGTGCATGCGCTGCCAGCCGCAGGACCTGCTCTTCCCCGGCCTGCTGCCGCCCCTCATCGAGCTGGAGCTGGGCGACGGACAGCGCGTCAGCGTGCGCGGGGAGATCCGCTACGTCAGCAGCCTGCGCGCGGACGGCACCGTGCTGTGCGGCCTGAGCGTGCTGCCCTACTCTTCCGACGAGGCGCGCTGGGTGCGCTTCGTGTCCCAGACGCTGTCCCCGGCCACGCGCACCAGCGAGGGCCTGGTGGATCAGCTGTGGGACCTGTTCAACCGCTCCGGCTTCTTCAGCCTGGGTGGCAGCACCCCGGCGGAGTTCGAGGAGCTGAAGCAGAACTTCGCGTCGCTCGCGAAGCGCGCCGCGGAGGTGCCGCAGCTCTTCTGCAATGCCGTATGGCCGTCCGAGCGCGGCATTGAAGCGACGCTGTCCTTCACCAAGCCGTACCGCAACGCGTGGCTGGGCCACCAGGTGGCGAAGCGGCCCGGCAAGCCGCCGGAGGGGTTGAAGGAGGCGGGCGCCATCATGCGCGACCTCTACCTGCGCACCTTCGAGCACCCGCAGAGCGACCCGGACTTCCACTGGGTGGTGGCCTACGTGGAGGCCCTCAACCCGTGGATCAACAAGGCGCACGTGAAGTACGCGCAGCGCCAGATGGAGGCCGGCTCGTCCCTGGCCTTCACGCGGAAGATCCAGAAGATGAAGGCCTTCAGCCACGAGCTGACCGGCCGCGTGCACCCGTACACGGTGGGCCCCGCCACCGCGAGCGAGCTCTCCCTGCTGGCGGCGACCATCGCGCAGCAGTTCCCCGAGTGCTACGTGCAGTCGTTGGACCTCACCCGCGACCGGCTGGACATGGGCCCCGTCACGGCGAAGTGGAAGAGCTTCGGCATGGAGCGCGAGCGCACCGTCCTGGTCGCCCGCCGCGACGGCGTCCCCCACGCCGCCGCCGTGGTGGAGCTGGGCCAGTTGGGCGCGAACCTCTTCCGCCTGCTGGACAACACGCGCTTGTTCTCCCTGCTGGGGGATGGAACGCGCGCGTACTCGGCGCTCCTGGACGCGGCCCGCCGCTGGTACGCCGCGCGCAACCGCCCCTCCTTCCTCTATCTGCGCGAGGACGAGGGTGGCGACTACGTGCAGGAGTGCGGCCTGCACGACGGGCCGGATCCCTACCTGTGGATCATCTCCGCCAAGCTCGTCCCGGACTTCCTGGAGCACATCAGCGAACTCACCATCGGGCGCCGTGGTGCCCACTCCCGTTGAGGATTCCCCCCATGACCAAGCCCCTCGTCGAAGAGCAGTACCTCCCCCACGTCACCGACGTCCGTCACCTGCTGGCGACCGGTCCCCACGTGACGACGCTGCTGGACCCCAACGTGGAGCCCGCCCTGCTGGAGGCCTTCCTCATCCAGTTGTGTGCCCTGGGCGTGTACATGACGGAGCCCGTGGACGGTTGGATCCGCCGCGCCGGTGAGGCGTGCGTGAAGGCGGGGATGGTGGACGTGGGCGAGAAGCTCATCACCCACGCCAAGCACGAGGCCGGTCACCACCTGATGATGGTGGAGGACACGAAGAACCTGGTGGCCAGCTGGAACGCGCGCCGCTTTCCCAAGCTGGACGCGGAGGCCCTGATGGCGCAGGCCCCCACCCGGGCCATGCAGGAGTACCGGGAGATCCACGAGGAGACCATCGCGGGCCCCATGCCGGGCGGCCAGGTCGCCATCGAGTACGAGATTGAGAACCTGTCGGTGGTGTTCGCGCCCCGGCTCATCGAGCAGTGCAAGGCCGTGCTGGGCCCGGACGTGATGAACTCGCTGTCCTTCATCAAGGAGCACGTGGAGCTGGACGTGGGCCACACGGCGCTCAACGAGGTCATGCTCAACAAGCTGCTGGGCCAGAAGCCCGAGCACGCGGCGACCATCGCGAAGACGGGCGCCCGTGCGCTGGACATCTACCTGCGCTTCTACGGCGACTGCATGGCGAAGGCGAAGCAGCTGCTCCAGTCCGCCGCCGCCTGAAGAAGCCTTCAGGCCCCGAGCTGCGCCGTCCGCCGGGAGCCGCGGTTGCCCCAGCGGGTGAGCGGGCGGATGGCCTGCTTCAGCGAGGCGTGGACCTGCGCGACGCCCGCGCTGTTCGTGGCCGCGTAGACGTAGCGGTCCGGGCGCAGGACGACCAGGTCCGAGCCGTGCTGGGCGAACCACTCGCCCAGCTTGCCCTCCAGGTCCACCACCTCGCCGGAGCGGCCCGCGCCGGAGCGCGCCGCCGGCGCCACGGACAGCCACACGCCGCCGATGTCCTCCGCCAGGGTCCTGGCGGCCTGCTGGACGTCCGCGGGCGCACCCGGCCGCGTCAGCACCGCGAAGCGGTGGCCGATGATGTCATCCAGCGGGCGCTCCCCTTCCTCGCCGTGCTCCACGCGCGGCTGCGGGAAGTAGGCGCCCTCCGCCGCCTGCTTGGACTTGCCGCGCTTGCCGCCGAAGAGGAAACCCTCCGCGTGGAAGAGGTTCGGCTTCATCTTGTACTCGCGGATGAAGGGGCCGGTGACGGGCATGTGGTACAGCAGCTTGATGAAGGCGTTGCGCGCGCGGGCCACGAACGGACCGCCCGACGCCAGCATCGAGCCCAGCGAGTCCGACATCTTCATCATCTCCGCGGCGTGCGGCCGGCGCTCCACCTCATAGGTGTCCAGCAGCGACGCGTCCGCCGCGCCGCCCAGCACGTGCGCCAGCTTCCAGGTGAGGTTCGCCGCGTCGCGCAGGCCGGAGCACAGGCCCTGCCCCAGGAACGGCGGCATCAGGTGCGCCGCGTCTCCGAGCAGGAACACCCGGCCCACGCGCCACTTCTCCGCCATGCGGCTGTGGTAGGCGTAGAGGTTGACGCTCTTCACCTTCACGGTGTCCGGGTCGATGAAGGGCGCGATGATGCCGCGCACGTACTCGGGCGTCTTCACGTACTCCAGGTCCTGCCCCGGCTTGACCAGCGTGTCGAAGCGCATCTCGTCGTGCGCGGTGCGCGTCACGATGCCCACGCGCTCCGGGCCGCAGGGGTAGTAGGTGAAGTCCGGAGCGGACGACGCCGTCTCCACGGAGACGGCCAGCGCGTGCTCCAGCGCCGTGGTGCCCTCCAGCTTCAGGCCCAGCCGGCGGCGGATGCCGCTCTTGGCGCCGTCGCACGCGAGCAGGTAGCGCGCGCGCACCGTCAAGGTGCGGCCGTTGACGTTGTCCTTCACGCGCACGGACACGCCTTCGTCGTCCTGCATGAAGGACTCGACTTCATGGCCGCGCCACATGCTGACGTGCGCGAAGCGCTCCATGCCCCGGTGCAGCGAGGCCTCCAGGCGGGGCTGGTTGAAGAGCGCGCCGATGTAGTGGCCGTTGGGGCGCTCCACCTTGGTGAAGTCCACCTCGGCGAGCATCCGCATCTCGTCGTCCACGTAGGTCATCTTCAGGCACGGGTGGAAGCCCGGCCCCAGCTCGCCCGTGAGCCCCGCGGCCTGGAAGATGCGCTGCGCTTCGTCGTCCGCGTTGATGGCGCGGGACTGCGTGTGCGCGGTGGTCTCCTTCTCAATGACCACGGTGCGCAGGCCGTACTGGCCGAGCAGGTTCGCGGCCATGGCACCCACCGGGCCGCTTCCGACGACGATCACATCAACAGATTCCGGAGCCATTACTCCCTCCCGTTGTGTGCGAGCTGATCCGTTTTGAACCGAGCGACCGAACGACCGAAGCCCCCCTCGGTCGTAAGTAATAATACCTATAAATTCCGGCAACCCCACTCCAGATACGCGATCTCTACGCGTTTCCGGTTGCCCCGCCCCCGAGTCAGAAACACCCGGTCCGCGTCATTCCGACCGCCTGATAATCAAACGCACCCCTCCAGAAACCTTGCAGGGCTGATCAGCACTCGCGGTCCGCTGTCTGCCTTTCGGGCAGTGATTTCCTGCGAGGCTTCAAAGTTTCGCATCAGCGGCAGAGACACAGGTTTTTGCTTGTGTTCCCTGCACTGGGGATGTGTGCCAATCCCCCTGGAAGGCGGCCCTTGTACGTCGCTCGGGACTGCGGGACAGTGCGGGAGTTGTCTCCCCCTGAGCCCCTTGGAGCGCCCAGCGATTATGCCCAGACTGCAACTTTTTGAATTAGAGGATCAGCCCTGGTTCCCGAAGGTGCTGCGCCGGGGGGTGACGGACTTCCTCGCGTACGTGTGGAGCCTGTCGGATGACCGCTATTCGGAGTTCGTGAAGCGGCTGAAGGGCGCGATGGCGGCGATGGGCGAGACGCAGCTGTTGGACATGGCGTCCGGCAGCGCGGGGCCGGTGCCGAAGCTGCTGGAGATGCTGGAGTCGCAGGAGGGCTACCAGGCGACGGCGCTCCTGACGGACCTGTACCCGGAGGTCTCCGCGTTCGAGAAGGCGAAGGCGGCGAACCCCGGCCGCATCGACTACGTGACGACGCCGGTGGACGCGACGGCGGTGCCCGCGACGTACAAGGGCTTCCGCATCATGTGCAATTCGTTCCACCACCTGCCGCCGGACATGGCGCGCAAGGTGCTGGCGGACGCCGTGGCCCAGCGCCGGGGCATCGCCATCATGGAGCTGGTGGAGCGGCGCGGGCCGGCCATCGCGATGACGGCGGCGGCGCTGATCAACGTGCCGCTGACGACGCCGTTCATCCGCCCGGTGCGCATGGACCGGCTCGCCCTCACCTACCTCATGCCGCTCATCCCCATCGCGGCGGCGTTCGACGGCGTGGTGTCCTGTCTGCGCACGTACTCCGTGGAGGAGATGCGCGAGCTCACCCAGGGCCTGAGCGACGACTACATCTGGGAGATCGACCGGCTCACCAACCCGGGGAACCCCTTCGGCCTGATGATGCTCATTGGCCGACCCGCCACCCCCTCGCAGGCCTGAGTGGCCTGTCAGCAGGAGGTCACTGACGCCCCGGGCCGACGCGGGGCGTCGTGATTTCCGGGTTTGAAGTGGGTTCAATGGCCGCTCCTTCAACGAGGAGCAGGCTCATGGAATGGCTCGAATTCAAGCGTTGGTCACCCGAAGTCCAGCACGCGCTGGCACTGCAGGCGGCCCGGTTGGGCCAGACGGCGATGCACGCCGAGCCGCCGCGGCCGTCCGCCACGATGGTCGCCGCGCACCGCCTGTGCACGCTGCTGCGCCAGTATCCGCGCACCAACCCCTGGGGACACCCCGCGTCGGAGTGCTGAGACGCGGACTGAAGCACCCGGCCCGTCCGTGGGGGCACCACGGGCGGGGCGGGAGCCTCACGGGTGGTGTTCAGGTCCCGGTGGGCGTCCAGTTCACGCGCAGGTGCTGGATGGTGCGGATGGTCAGCGACTGCGTGTGGCCGAAGCCCGCGTTCTCTTCCAGCTTCAGGTCCGGGAGCTGATCCAGCAGCAGGTTGGTGGCGATGAGCGCCTCCAGCCGCGCGAGCGGCGCTCCGATGCAGAAGTGGATGCCCCGGCCGAAGCCCAGGTGCGTCGGGTGGTGCCGGGAGATGTCGAAGTGGTCGCCGTCCGCGAGCAGCGCGGCGTCACGGCTTCCGGACGCGTAGAGCAGCAGCAGCCGCGAGCCCTTGGGCAGCGCGACGCCCGCGAGCTCCACGTCCTCCAGGGTGGTGCGGATCATCCCGTGCGCCACCGAGTCGAAGCGCAGCGTCTCCTCGATGAGGTGCGGCACCAGCGAGCGATCCTCGCGCAGCTTCTGCCAGAGGCCGGGCTGGAGCAGGGCCTGCTTCCAGCACTGGGCGAGCAGCGCCGTCGTCGTCTCATGGCCCGCGGCCAGCATGCTCCCGGCGATGGCGATGATCAGCTCCGGCAGCGTGAGCGCTTCGCCGTCCGCGTCGGTGGTGACCAGGTAGCTGATCAGGTCGTCGCGGGGCTCGTCCGTGCGGTCGCGGATGAGGCGGGCGACGTAGTGCTGGAAGGTGACCCAGCTGCGGGCGAGCGGCGGCTGCTCCTCCGCGGGGACGCGGGTGAAGATCATCCGGAAGAAGTCGTCACACCAGCGCTTGATGTCCGCCATGTCCTCCTGGGGCACGCCCGCCATGCCGAGGATGACCCGCACGGGCAGCGGGTACGCGAACTCCGTCACCAGGTCCGCGTGGCCCTTGCTCGCGAAGGCCTGGATGAGCTCCTGGGAGACGGCGCGGATGGGCGCTTCCTGCGCGGCGATGCGCTGGGCGGAGAAGCCTCGGCCCAGCAGCTTGCGCAGCCGGGTGTGCGCGGGCGGATCCGAGTTGATCAGGCTGTCCGCCAGGGGATAGCCCTCGGCGAGCACCGCGAGCGTCGCCGGGGACAGCACCGAGCCCATGTTGCCCAGGTCCGCCGACGAGTAGCGCGCGGGATCCTTGAGCACGTGGCAGATGTCGTCGTAACGGCTCACCAGCCACATCCCCAGCATGGGGTTGTAGCTGACGGGCGCGTCCCGCCTCAGCTCCGCGTAGAACGGATGAGGGTCCTCGACGTGCGGTCCCGCGAACGGGTTGTACTGGGCGCCCAGATGGGGGCACTTCATCGCGCCAGCGGCTTTGCTGGCGTGCACATCGATGTGGATCGACTCCGACTGCCCTTCCACCTTCACTGCTTCCACTGCGGTACTCACCGTGAGCTTCCTCTCAGGATCCCCCCACAACGGAATATTATAACCCAACCTGACAGGTCTTCTCAGCGAGTCCTGCGAACCCCATCCATCCTGAATTCAGGGTTGCTAGGACCCAGGCTGATACAGGGGATGAGAGCGGGCGTGTTTTCTCAGGACGGGGCGCTCCACCTTGCTCATGGCGTTCCGGGGCAATGTTTCAAGTGCAACAAATCGGGCGGGCACCTTGAAGCGCGCGAGCGACTGGCTGCACCAGGCGTCCAGGTCTTCGGGGAGGGCGTGGCCGGAGCGGAGGACGACGAAGGCCACGGGGAGTTCGCCCCAGTGGGCGTCCGGCACGCCGACGACGGCGGACTCGAGGATGGCCGGGTGGTTGGCGAGGACGGCTTCGATTTCGGCCGGGTAGAGGTTCTCCCCTCCCCGCACGATGAGGTCCGTGCGGCGCGACAGGAGCGTGAGGCGCCCCTTCGCGTCCAGGACGCCCACGTCGCGCGTGCGCAGCCAGCCGTCATGGAGGGCGTCACGCGTGGCCTCGCGCTGACGCCAGTAGCGGGCCATGAGCGTGGGGCCACGGACCTCCACGTCCCCTTCCTGGCCTTCACCGAGCGGCGCACCGTCCGTCCCGACGATGCGGACCTCCAGTCCAGGCAGGGGTGGACCCGCGGTGCGGCCATCGGCTTCACCGGGGCGTTCGGTGGTGACCTGGGAGCAGGCCTCGGTGAGGCCGTAGGTCTGCAGGGCCAGGAGTCCCGCGGCCCGTGCCCTCGTGAGTAGGGCCGTGGGGACGGGGCCTCCGCCGATGAGCGCGCATTGGAACGTCGCGGGCAGCCGGCGGTCCTGCCGCGCGTCCAGCACCCGCTCCAGCGTGGTGGCGACGAAGCTGGCGTGGGACGCGCCCTCCGTGTCGATGGCGCGGTTGACGGCGTCCGCGTCGAAGCGCTCGTGCAGGAGGAGGCAGCCGCCTTCGTAGGCGGTGCGCGTGAGCATGGCCAGGCCACCGACATGGAAGAGCGGCAGCGTGCCCAGCCAGCGCGGCGCGGGGTGCGCGCCCAGGTTCGCGGCGGAGGCGCGGCATGAGGCGCGGAAGGCCCCTTCCGTGAGGACGGCGCCCTTGGGCCTTCCCGTCGTCCCGCTGGTGAAGAGGATGACCCGGGCCGTGTCCGCGTCCCAGGCGCGCTCGGGCACGGGGGCGGCTGTCACGCCGTCGGGGAAGGACTCCAAGGCCTCTGCGTCCGGGAGCCGGTCGTGCAGGGCCCCGAGTGCCAACATGAGCCGGGGCTCGACGTCCTCCAGCAGGGGCTTCAGCTCCGTGGGCGTGAGCCGGGCGTTGAGCGGCGCGAAGAGCGCGCCCAGACGACCGAGTGCCCAGAAGAGGAAGGTCACCGCCGGGTGGCTCGTGGACAGCAGCGCCACGCGGTCACCCTGCCCGATTCCTCGCGCGTCCAGGGCTTGCGTCCAGCGCGTCACCTCTTCGTCCAGCGCGCGGAAGGTCCAGGTCCGTCCCGCGAAGCGCAGCGCCTCCGCGTGGGGATGCAGCCGCGCGCCTTCGCGGATGGGGCAGTCGTAGATCATGGCCTCGCACCTCCGAGGAGTGGGAGCCGCTCAGTGTTCCCGGTTGAAGTCCGGGTTCAGTCCGAGCCCGGGCAGGTCGCGCAGCCGCACGAGTCCCCCCCGGGGTTGATACGGATGATCTCGCGGCTCGTCAGCGAAGAGCCGTCCCACGGCGAGGCCGGAGGCCAGCTCTCCCGACGGCAGCGCGGAGGCCAGATGCGCGGCGCCCGCGCGGGCCACCACGCCGTCGATGGAGCTGGTGACGTACGCGTGCATGCCCATTCGGGCCGCTCGCAGCGCCACCACCATGGAGGGCAGCAGCCCTCCGAGCACCATCGGCTTGATCACCACCGCGCCCACCGCGGGCCCGCCGCCCAGGTCCATCGTGAGGAGCGTGCGCACCGCGGCGGGCGTGGCGAGCGTCTCGTCCGCGGCGATGATGCACGGGGCGCGGCGCTGCACCCGCCACAGCGCCTGCAGGTCCTCCGGCGGCGTGGGCTGCTCCACCAATTCCAGGTCGTACCAGCCCAGCCGATCCAGGGCGCGGTTGGCTTCGGGCTCCGTCCAGCCGCCGTTCGCGTCCAGCCGCAGGCGCACGCGCGGCCCCACCGCGTCGCGCACGGCCCGGACCCGGGCTTCGTCCTCGTCCAGCGAGCGGCCCGCGACCTTCACCTTCAGCGTCTGATACCCCTCCTCCACCGCCGCACGCGCTTCCCGGGCCAGGGCTTCCGGGTCCTCCGCGCTCAGCAGCGCGTTCACCAGGACCTCCTGCCGCGCCTCCTCCGCGAGCAGCCAGCACAGGGGCACGCCCTTGCGCTGGGCCACCAGATCCAACAGCGCCAGCTCCAGGCCATGCTGCGCGGCGGGGACAGGCTCCTCCGGGTCGATGCCGCGGATCCGCGCGCCGCGCTGGCGCAGCTCCTCGCTGGCGGACGGGACGAGCGTGGCTTCGACGCCCTCGATGCTGTCCTCCAGCGTCTGCCCCTTGAGGGCGCTCAGCCACCCGCGCAGCACCGTGTGCGTCAGGGCCAGGGACTCCGTGCCGAACTCGGGCAGCGGCATGGCTTCACCCTGCCCTACGTGGCCCTCCTCGTCCCGCAGCCGCACGAGGAACCCGTCGCGCGTGGAGTAGGACCCCCTCGCCGTCTTCAGGGGGTTGGCCAGCGTGAGGTGCAGCGGAGTGAGGGTCGCCTCGATGATGCGCATGACGCCCCTTCAGCGCAGGTACAGCCCGGCCGCGAACAGCAGCCCGAACACCATCTGCAGCTTCGCCGTCCCGCCCAGCGCGGGGTTGAGCGCCGCGCCCTCGGCCTTCAGCATCAGCTTCAGCGGCGGCGCCACCAGCGGCAGGCTCAAGAGCGGCAGGAAGACCCAGGCGCTCGCGTAGCCCCTGGCGAACAGCACGAACGGCGTGACATAGGAGGCCACCAGCAGCAGCACGTACTCCGCGCGGCCGAAGCCCTGGCCGAAGCGCACCGCCATCGTTCGCTTGCCGGCCTTCACGTCCGTGCTCGCGTCGCGCTGGTTGTTCACCACGATGAGGCACGTGCCGATGGCGCCCACCGGCACCGACGCCCACCAGGCCGCCGGGCTCACGACGCCGGCCTGCACGTAGTACGTGCCCGTCACCGCGACGATGCCGAAGAAGATGAGCACGAACAGGTCGCCCAGGCCCAGGTAGGCCAGCGGGAACGGGCCCCCCGTGTACGCATAGCCGCACAAGAGCGAGGCCACGCCGATGGCCACGATGGGCCAGCCGCCCACCGCCACCAGGTACAGCCCCACCAGCGTCGCCAGCGCGAAGCACCCGAGGCCGCCCAGGAGCACCGTGCCCGGCGCGATGAGCCCGCTCTGCGTCACGCGCTTGGGCCCCAGGCGCTCCTCGGTGTCCGCGCCCTTCTTGTAGTCATAGAAGTCGTTGATGAAGTTGGTGCCGATCTGGATCAGCACCGCGCCCACGAGCGCCGCGAGCGCGGGCAACAGGCGCCCCACCCCGTTGCCGTACGCGAGCGCCGTGCCCACCAGCACCGGCACCGCGCCCGCCGTCAGCGTCTTCGGACGCACGGCCATCAGCCACGTCTTCAGCGTGGGCCGGGGAGGAGCCGCATCAGGAGGAGTGCTCACCAGGGTCGTCACGAGTGGGTCGCCTCTCGCGCCAGGATGGCGTGTTCGAACTGCGGCGCTTCGTACCAGGGCGTCTGGAGGAACGAGAGCACTTCGCGCACGTACGCCTCCGGCGCCTCCAGGTGCGGGGCGTGGGTGACCCCGGCGAAGGCGTGGCGCCACACCACCGGCAGCTCCGCCGCCATGCGCCTGGCCAGGGCCGTGAACTTGAGGTCCTGCTCACCGGTGAGCAGCAGCGTGGGCAGCCGCTGTCGGTGCAGCGCGGGCCAGTAGTCGGGCTGCACGCCCAGTCCCAGGGTCTCCAGCGCTCCGGCCAGTCCCTGCGCCGTGCACGCCTTGCGGCGCTCACGCAGCGCGGCCTGCTCCGGCTCCGGCAGGCGGCGCAGTCCGTCGAAGAGGGGCAGCGCCTCCCAGCGCTCCACGAAGGCGTCCACGCCCTTCGCGCGGATGAAGTCCACGAGCTTCGCGTCGGCTTCGCGCCGCTCGGAGCGCTCCTGGCGGCGGTGCAGCCCGGGCGAGCCGCTCTCCATGATCAGCCGGCCGAAGCACTCCGGCGCGCGCACCGCGGCGCCCAGCGCCACCCGCGCGCCCTGCGAATAGCCGAGCAGATCCACGTGGCCGCCCAGCTCGCGGGCCAGGCGGACCACCGCGTCCACCGTCTCCAGGAAGCCGTCGCGCCCTGTCTTCTCCGGCAGCGGCGTGCGGCCGTGGCCGGGCAGGTCCACCGCCACCACGCGCACGGAGCGGCCGAGCAGCGGACGCAGGTGCTCGAACGAAGCGCCGCTGCCGGTGAAGCCGTGCAGCGCCAGGAGCGTATGGGGGCCTTCACCCCAGATGTCATAAGCGAGCGTCACGCCCATGGTCCTTCTCCCAGTGCGGCGGCCATCCGCGTGAAGAGGTGCCGGTGCGCATCCACGTTGGTGGCCCGGTCCACTACGACCTCCACCAGATGGAGGCCTCCCTCCAGCCCGGTGCGCACCGCCGCGCGCAGGGCCGTGGGCGTCGTGGGCCGCTCGAAGCGAGCCCCCGCGAGCGCCGCCGCGTGCGACAGGTCCACGCCGTGCGGCGTGCCGAAGAGGGCCTCGAACTCGTCCGGCTTCGCCACCTGCGCCAGCGGCAGGAAGGAGAAGATGCCGCCGCCGTCGTTGTTCACCACCACGACCGTCAGGGGCACGCGCGCCCGCGCCGCCGAGACGAGCCCACCCACGTCGTGCAGGAGCGCCAGATCACCGGAGAGGAGCACCGCGGGCCGCCCCGCCGCCGCGGCCATGCCCGCCGCGCTGGACACGATGCCGTCGATGCCGTTGGCCCCTCGATTCGCCAGCACGCGCAGCGGGACACCGCCCCCGTGCGCGAACGCGTCCACCGCGCGGATGGGCATGCTGCTGGAGACAAAGAAGAGCGCGTTCGCCGGCAGCGCCGCCACCACCTCGCGCGCCAGCCGGGGCTCGGTCAGTCCATCGGACTGTTCAGCGAGCGCCGTCTCCAGCGCGTTGCGCGCCACCCGCTCCGCGTTGACGAAGTCCTGCGCCCAGCGGCCGGGGCCTCGCGACAGCGCTTGCGTCAGCGCACGGCACGCGAGCACCGCGTTGCCTTCCACCACGCGCGTGGCCCGGTGCGCCGGGTCGTACAGCGCGCCCTCATCGCTGAAGACGGTGATGTCCGCGCCGGAGGCGTCCAGCCACTGCTGCGGCGACTTGGGCGTCAGGCCTCCGCCGAAGCGCAGCACCACCTCCGGCGTGTGGCTCCGCGCGAACGGCTCGTGGCGCAGGAGCGCGTCGTAGAGCGACACGGTCAGCGGGCCGCCTCCGTAGCGCGCCTGCGACGTGGCCTCCGCGAGCACCGGGTAGCCCGTGGCCAGGCTCAGCGCGGTGATGGCCTCCGCGAAGCCGTCGTCCTCGTCGCGGGGACCGCACACGATGACGCCGCGCTCGGTGGTGGCGATGCGCGCGCGCACCTCATCCAACGCCGCCGCGTCCGGGGCCCGCGACGACTGCGAGATGCGGGTGAGGGGCGCGTCCGTCCGCCCTTCCCTCGCGAGCGCCGTCAGCTTCTCCGCGCCGAAGTCCTGCGCGATGGGCGCCAGCGGCTCGCGGAACGGCACGTTGAGCTGCACGGCGCCCCGGGGCGCGCGGCACGCGGTGCTCACCGCGCGGGCGGCCGTGGCGCGCAGGTGCGCGATGGCGGCGCTGCTCGCCTCGGGCATGCCCACGTCCGCGAACATCCTCGCGAAGTCGCCGTAGAAGCGCGCCTGGGGCACCGTCTGCGGCGCGCCCCAGCCCTGCAGCTCCAGCGGCCGGTCCGCCGTGAGGATGATCAACGGCACCTGGGCCATGGCCGCCTCGACGACGGCCGGGAAGAAGTGCGCGCCCGCGGAGCCGCTCGTCGCGACCAGCACCACCGGCTGACGCGACTGCTTCGCCATGCCCAGCGCGAAGAAGCCCGCGCTCCGCTCGTCGATGACGGACCAGACTCGCAGGCCCGGCGTGTGCGCGCAGGCGAGCGCCAGCGCGGACGAGCGCGAACCCGGACACACCACCGCGTGCCGCACGCCGCCACGCACCAGTTCTTCCAGCAGCGCACGCGACCACAGCACGTTGAGGTTGGCGTCCAGGGACATCACCGGCCCCCCAGCGCGCGCAACATCGCCAGACTCTTCATCTCCGTCTCCCGCCACTCGGACTCCGCGCTGGAGCCCGCGACGATGCCCGCGCCCACGAAGAGCCGGGCCTTCGCCCCGCGCACCAGCGCCGAGCGCAACGCCACCACCAGGTGCGCACGCCCGGGGCCCACCCAGCCCACCGGCCCCGCGTACCAGCCCCTGTCCAGCGACTCGTGCTCCACCAGGAACGACAGCGCGCGCTCGCGCGGCGTGCCGCCCACCGCCGGCGTGGGGTGCAGCGCCGTGACGACCTTCGCGGTGTCCACGCCGTCCGCCAGCTCCGCGCGGATGCCCGTGCGCAGGTGCACCACGTTCTTCAGCGCGAGCACGGACGGCTGCGCGTCCGCGGACACGCTCGCCGCCACCGGCGTCAGCGCCTGGAGGATGTAGCGCACCACCGCGTCATGCTCGCGCCGGTCCTTGTCGCTCGCGTCCAGCGCCTCCGCGCCGCCCGGCGCCGCGGACCCCGCGAGCGCTTCGGTCTCCAGCCTGCGCCCGTCCACCCGGCACAGCGTCTCCGGCGTCGCGCCCAGGAAGCCCGTGCCGTCCGGCGCGCGGAAGAGGAACGTCGCGCATCGCGGGTTCTGCTCGCGAAGCCGCGCCAGCACGTCCACCACGTCGAAGGGCTCCGGCCCCTCCGCCTCCAGCGCCCGCGCCAGCACCACCTTGTTCAACTGGCCGGCGCCAATGGCCTCCACCGCGCGGTCCACCAGCGCCTCGAAGTCCGGCCGGGACGAAGCCGTGCGCAGCGCGACCGGCGCGCCCACCGGATGGCGGTAGGACGAAGGGAAGGACGCTCGCACGCGCTCCAGCCGCGAGCGCACCACGTCCTCCGCGCCCTGCCCCTCCGGAGCGAAGACCGCGACCGCCAGCGCGCTGCCCTCGCGCCACACCAGCACCTCCGGCAGCGTCCAGCGCGCCAGCCCATGCGAACGCCACGCGCCATCCACCGGCTGCGTGGGGCTGAAGCGCATGCCGCCGAACCAGGGGCCCGGCATCTGGGGGGACACCGCGTCCAGCCACCGCACGCTGTCGTGACCGAGCGCGCCCAGCACCGCGGGCAACTCACCGGGCGCATGCGCTTCGAGCACGCCCGCCTCGCCCCACCCCGCCACCGCCTCGCGCGCCACCGGCCGCTCCCAGTACACGGAAGGAACGCCGAGGCTGCCCGCTCCGGCCAGCGGATCCACGCCGGGCAGCGGCATCATCCCGGCGACCCATCGCGGATCCTCAGCGGGACTGAGCGGCGTCATCAGCCATTCTCCTGCACCTCGGGGGAGGCGAGTGACATCACCTTCGATTGTCTTCTAAGCGATCTCGGCTATACATGCACCAAGGAGTTCAAAACCGCTTGAACTCCATGGAATCTGAATTCAAGTAACTCCAGCGAGGGAGCCGCCGTGGGAGGCCAGCAACCAGACGACCCAGCCGGGCGGCGTGACCCGGGTGCACACCGCGTCCTTCGCGCAGCGCGTCCAGCCGGCACCCGCGTGCAGGTGGGGGCCGTGGAGGTGGGCGGGCCCGGCTTCGTGGTGATGGCGGGGCCGTGCGCGGTGGAGGGCGCCGAGCAGTTGGAACTGGCGGCCCGCGCGGTGGCGCAGGCGGGCGCGCACATGCTGCGTGGAGGCGTGTTCAAGCCGCGCACCAGTCCGTATGCGTTCCAGGGCATGGGGGAGCCGGGGCTGAAGCTGTTGGTGGACGCCGGGCGGCGCCACGGCCTACCCATCATCAGCGAGGTGATGGAGACCGAGCAGCTGCCCCTGATGGCGCAGCACTCGGACATCCTCCAGGTGGGCGCGCGGAACATGCAGAACTTCGGGCTCCTGCGCGCGCTGGGGAAGCTGCGCAAGCCGGTGCTGCTCAAGCGCGGGCTGTCCGCCACGGTGCAGGAGTGGCTCAACGCCGCCGAGTACATCCTGGCGGGCGGCAACGAGCAGGTGATGCTCTGCGAGCGCGGCATCCGCACCTTCGAGACCGCGATGCGCAACACGCTGGACCTGGCCGCGGTGGCGTGGGCGAAGGAGCGCACGCACCTGCCGGTCATCGTGGATCCCTCGCATGCGACGGGCATTCCTTCCCTTATCGCGCCCATGTCGCTGGCGGCGGCGGCCTGCGGTGCGGATGGATTGTTGATTGAAGTCCACCCCCGGCCGGAGCAGGCGCTGTGCGACGGTCAGCAGGCGATGTCGCCCGGGGATTTCGCTACGTTGATGCAACGGCTGCCGGGCGTGCTCGCCGCGGTGGACCGTCACCTTTGGACGCCGGCGGGGCCGGCACAGATCGCGGGGGCGCGATGAGCACCGAAGTCCGTCAGATGTTCTCCTCCATCGCCACGCGCTACGACGTGACGAACGAAGTCCTCTCGCTCGGCATCCACCGCCTGTGGCGGCGCGCGGCGGTGAAGCTCAGCGGCGCGAAGGAAGGCAGCCACGTGCTGGACTGCGCGACCGGCACGGGCGACCTGGCGCTGGCGTTCAAGCGCAAGGTGGGCTCCACGGGCCGCGTGGTGGGCACGGACTTCTGCCCGGAGATGCTGGAGAGCGCGCCGGCCAAGGCGGCCAAGGCGGGGCTGGAGGTGGAGTTCCAGGTGCAGGACGCCATGGCGCTCACCCTGCCGGACAACACGTTCGACGTGGCGTCCATCTCCTTCGGCATCCGCAACGTGGATGATCCGGTGAAGTGCCTCCAGGAGATGGCGCGCGTGGTGCGCCCCGGAGGCCGCGTGGTGGTGCTGGAGTTCGGCCAGCCCACGGGCCCGTACGGCGCGCTGTTCCGCTTCTACAGCAAGACGGTGATGCCGGCGATTGGCGGCCTGCTCACGGGCAACCGCGCGGCGTACCAGTACCTGCCCCGCACCGCCGCGGCCTTCCCCGCCGGCGACCGCTTCCTCTCCCTGATGGACCAGGCCGGCGCCTACTCCGAGCGCGCCGCCCACCCCCTGCTGTTTGGAACCGCCTACGTCTATGTCGGCACCGTCCGTTGAGGCCCGACGCCTCCTCGTCCAGCAACTCGTCGCGTCGGTAGACCCCAGACTCCAGCAGGCGCTCCAGGGGGCCCTTTCGTCCCCGGGGCCCTGCCCCCGCCCCATGGGCGCGCAGACCGTCGTCATCGCGGGCCACCGCGCGGCCGGCAAGACGCGCCTGTTGCCGCTCGTCTCGAAGCTGCTCGGGCGCACCGGGCTGGACCTGGACGCGGAGCTGGAGCGCCGGCATGGGCGCCCGCTCCGCACCTGGGTGGCTGAATCCCCCACCACCTTCCGCGCCGCCGAGCGCGAGACGCTGGGCCTCCTGCCCCAGGGCAGCGTGGTGGCGGTGGGCGGCGGCTTCCTGTCGCATCACCCGGAAGCGCTCGCGGGGCACTTCACGCTCGTCGTCCCCGTCACCTTCGACACGTATCGCGAGCGGCTGATGGCGGACACCACGCGCCCCCGGCTGCGCACGGATGTGTCGCTGGAGGAGGAGCTCCACTCGCTGTTCCATGAACGCGAGGCGCTGCACGCCCGCGTCCCCACCATCTCCCTGGCGGACTTCCTCCGGGGCTGCCTTGCCCAGGAGCCTGACTGATGGCCACCCGGCGCATCATCACCCTGCCCCCCACGCTCACCGGCGCGGACGCCGTCACCTTCGCGCGCGACGGCCTCCAGCGGGGCGCGGACGTCATCGAGGTGCGGACCGACCTGCATGCTCCCGGTGATATCGATCCGGACGCGCTCGCCCGCGTGATGCCGCTGCTCGTCTCCGAGCGGGGCAAGCCGCTGCCCGCGCCGTGGATCCAGGCCGCGTGGCGCGTGGACCGCGACGTGGAGCGCGCGCAGGACATGGACGCGCCGCCAGGGAAGCTGCTCGCGTCACACCACGCGGAAGGTCCGCTGACGACGACGGAGGCGCTCCAGCGCTGGTCCCGCCCCATTCCGCCGGATGCGCTGGTGAAGCACGTGGAGCCCATGGACGGGCCCGCGCACCTGGAGGTGCTGCTCCAGACGCAGGCCGCATTGTCCCAGCGCTTTGGCGCCGAGCGCGTCACCGTGCTGGGCATGGGGCCGGTCGCCATCCCGGCGCGCGCGGTGCTCTCGCGCAGGAACGGCCTGGAGTACGTGGCCATGGGTGGCCCGTGGACGGCGGCCCCGGGACAGCGCCTTCTGGACGACGTGGTGCGCGAGCACCGCAAGGCGAAGGATCCGCACGCGCCGCGCCTGGGCATCCTGGGCACGGCCATTCCGCACTCGCGCTCGCCGCGCATCCACCGACAGCCGTTCGACCGCATCGACCTGGCCGAGGACGCGCCGGTGGAGGCGGTGGTGGACGCGCTCTTGCCGCACTACGCGGGCTTCGCCGTGACGAGCCCGTTCAAGATGCGGCTCGCGAAGCACACGGGCTCGTCGCTGGACGCCATCAACACGCTGGTGCGCCGGGGCTCGCGGTGGGAGTCCTTCAACACCGACACGGAAGGCGCGCGCGCGGTGCTGGAGCGCCTGGGCGCGAAGGACGTGTCGGTGCTGGGCGACGGCGGCTCCACGCAGGCCCTGCGGCTGGTGGCCGCTGAACATGGATTCGCCCTGCGGGTCGTGAAGCGCGCGGAGATACAAGCCCCGCTGTCCGGGGATTGGGTCTGGACATGGCCGGACCGCGTGGCCCCCCCCGAAAACCTGCGATTCCAGGGGGCACGCGTGGCGGTGATCGCATACGGTGCGCCCGGCCGGCGCGTCGCCGCGGAGATCGTTCGCCGCGGGGGCACCCCTCTCCTGCTAGGTGCGGCGTGGTTCGTCGCCCAGGCCCGGCGGCAGCGACAACTCTGGGAAACGGCGACATGAATACCTTTGGCACCCTCTTCCGGTTGACGACGTTCGGCGAAAGCCATGGCCCCGCGCTGGGCTCCGTCATCGACGGCTGCCCCGCGGGCGTTCCGCTCACGCGCGAGGTGATCCAGGCGGCCCTGGATCGCCGGCGTCCCGGGCAGTCCGCCCTGGTGACCCCGCGCAACGAGCCCGACACCGTGGAAATCCTCTCCGGCGTCTTCCAGGACAAGACGCTGGGCACGCCCATCGCGGCCATCGTGCGCAACGCGAACCAGCGCTCGCAGGACTACAACCAGCTGGCCAGCGTGGACCGGCCGGGTCACGCGGACGCCGTGTGGCGCGAGCGCTACAAGCACCGCGACCACCGGGGCGGCGGCCGCACCAGCGGACGTGAGACGCTCTGCCGCGTCATCGGCGGCGCCATCGCGGAGGCGTACCTCGCGCGCGACCTGCCCTCCATCAGCACCGTGGCCTACGTCTCCCAGGTGGGCGAGCTGGTCGCGCCCGTTCCGGCGCCGGGCCTCACCCGCGCCATGGTGGACGCGCACCCCACCCGCTGCCCGGATGAAGCCGTCCGTGAAGAGATGGCCCGGCAGATCCTCGCCGCGAAGGAGGCTGGCGACAGCCTGGGCGGATCCATCGACGTGCGCGTGGAGGGCCTGCCCGTCGGCCTGGGCGAGCCCATCTTCGGCAAGCTGAAGGCGCTCATCGCGCAGGCGCTGGGCAGCATCGGCGCCGTCACCGGTGTCATGTGGGGTCCGCCGGATCTGCTCCAGCGCATCGGCCAGCCCGGCACGAAGTTCCACTCCGTGAAGGACGCGTACGGCGGCATCCAGGGTGGGCTCGCCAACGGTGAGCCCATGCAGGTGCGCGCCTTCTTCAAGCCGCCCGCGACGCTGGCGGATCACGCCAAGGGCGGCCGTCACGACCCGTGCATCATGCCCCGCGCCGTCCCGGTGCTGGAGGCCATGGTGTCGCTCGTCATCGCCGACCTCGTCCAGCAACTCAACGCCCGCCCCCACTCCGCATGAGCCCGCTTCCTCCCGGTTCCTACCGCCCCCCCAACGACCGCTGGGGTTCCTTCACGAAGCTCGTCGCCAGGCTGCCCGAGGGCAGCGTCGCCGTGGTGGACCGCACCGTCGCGAAGTTCCACCCCACGCTCCTCCCCGCCATCGAGGCCCGCAAGCCCCGCGCCATCATCCAGCTGGTCGGCGGTGAGCGTGCCAAGAGCCTCATCTCGCTCCACAAGGTGCTCACGGGCGGCATCAACCTGCCGCGCTCCGGCACGCTCGTCGCCGTGGGCGGAGGCACCGTGGGCGACGTGGCCACCGTGGCCGCGCACCTGCTCAAGCGTGGCGTGCGGCTGTTGCAGGTGCCCACCACGCTGCTCGCGGCGGTGGACAGCAGCCTGGGCGGCAAGGGCGCGGTGGACCTCGTCGTGCGCGGCCGCGTGGTGAAGAACCCCGCGGGCGTCTTCCACTACGCGGACGAGACGTGGCTGTGCCCGGAGCTGTACGCCACGCTGTCCGACGCGCAGGTGCGCGAGGGCTCCATCGAGGCGTGGAAGATGGTCGCGTCGCTGGATGCGTCCCTCTTCAAGCGCTACGTGCGCACGCCTCCGAAGCTGGAGAAGCTGGTGAAGGACGCGCGCGGCCTGAAGGAGGACGTCTGCGCGAAGGACCCGTACGAGCATCAGGGCCTGCGCCGCGTGCTCAACTTCGGCCACACCTTCGGACACGTGCTGGAGAGCCTGTCGCGCTTCAAGCTGTCTCACGGCGACGCGGTGGGCCTGGGCATCCTCTGGGCCCTGGACGTGGGCCGGCACCTGGGCATCACGCCGGAGCCCGTGGCGCATGACGTGGAGCGCGCGCTGGCCCGGGGCCCGGGGGTGCTCGGACGCGACCGCGCCGCGGAGATCGCCCAGCGCGCGCCGCTGAAGGACGTGGTCGCGCTGCTGGACGCCGACAAGAAGGCCGGCGCCAACGGCGAGCTGCGCATGGTGCTGCTCACCGCCGTGGGCACCGCCGAGGTCGTGGATGTGATGCCGAAGACGTGGCGGGCCCTGTGGCCCGCCTGGACCCGTGGAGCCCGCCCGTGAGCCACGCCTCTCCGAACCGCCTCACCGTCGACCCGAGCGCCTTGAGCGCCTCACCGCTCACCCCGCCCGTGTCGAAGTCGGACGCCCAGCGAGCCCTGGTGTTGGGACACCTCACGGGCGCCTGGCCGCTGCCGTCGGTGCAGGCGGAATCGGACGAGGACCTCCCCGCCGACGTGCGCGTGCTGCGCCGGGGCGTGGAGGCCCTGCGCCTTCCCGCGGGCCCCGTGCGCGACGTGGACTGCGCGGACGGAGGTGCTCCGTTCCGCATCCTCGTCACGCAGGCCGCGGTGACGCCCGGCGCGCGCGTGCGCTTCACCGGCACCCCCCGCCTGGGCGAGCGCCCGCACGGCCCGCTCTTCACGTCGCTGAAACAGGCCCTGGGCCCCGCGGGCCTCACGCTCACCGAGGGCACCCCGTGGCCGGTGGAGCTGCACGCGCCCCAGGACACGACGAAGGTGCCGCCGGTGTTCCGCGTGCCGGGCGCGCAGAGCAGCCAGTACGCCTCCAGCCTGCTGTTGGGCTGCGCCGAGCGCTTCCTCCGGGAGAAGCGCTCGTGGAGCGTGGAGATCGAAGGCACGCTCACCAGCGCCGGCTACATGGACCTCACGGTGGCGTGGCTGCGCCGCTTCGGCTTCACCGTGGAACAGTCCGAAGGTCACTACTCCGTCACGGGGTATCAGGCGCCCGAATCCGTCCCATCACTGCCGGGCGACTGGTCGTCGCTGGGCTACCTGGTGCTCATCGCCTGGCGCACGGGCGGCACGGCGGAGCGCGCGGAGCCCCAGAGCGCCCACCCGGACCAGGCGATCCTCCGGCTGGCCGCTGAAGTGGGCCTGAAGATGCTCCCGTCGGGCGCGCCCAACACCTGGCGCTTCGAGGGTGAGGCCACGGGCGAGCTGCGCGCGACGGGCAAGGAGTGCCCGGACCTGCTGCCCACGCTGGCGGCGCTCGCGTGCGTGCTGCCCCGGCCCACCACGCTCAGCGACGTGGGCATCCTGCGGGTCAAGGAGAGCGACCGGCTGGAGGGCATCCGCACGTTGGTGTCCGCCTACGGCGGCACCACGGAGCTGTCGGCCGGAGCCGACAGTGAGACGCTCCGCATCGTCCCTCCGAAGGTGAAGCCCGCGCGCTTCGCCATGGACAGCCGGGGTGACCACCGCCTGGCGATGTCAGCGGCCACCCTGTGTGTGCTGTCCGGGGTGCCTCTGGATCTGACGGGGCCGGAGTGCGTGGAGAAGAGCTTCCCGGGCTTCTGGCGGCAGCTCGCGCGGGCCGGCGTCCGCTATTCCTGAGCGGGCGCGCGGACCGGAAACTTCGCCTCTAAGACTTATCGTTCTTTTTTGTTGAAAGCGTCCTCCGCCCTGTGAAATCTCCGCCCATGCCCAAGGACACGCTGACCGTCACCGACAATCGGACCGGGAAGACGTACGAGATCCCGATCGAGAACGGCTGTATCCGCACCCCCGACCTGCGCCAGATCAAGACCGGCAGCGATGACTTCGGTCTGATGGGTTACGACCCCGCGTTCCTGAACACGGCGAACTGTAAGAGCGCCATCACGTTCATCGACGGCGACAAGGGCATCCTGGAGTACCGCGGCTACCCCATCGAGCAGCTCGCGGAGAAGTCCTCCTTCCTGGAGGTGGCCTACCTGCTGCTGAAGGGCCAGCTGCCCACGCAGAAGGAGCTGGAGAACTTCACGTTCAACGTGACCCACCACACGCTGGTGCACGAGAACATCAAGTCCTTCATCGACGGGTTCCGCTACGACGCGCACCCCATGGCGATGCTGGGCTCCACGGTGGCGGCGCTGTCCGCGTTCTACCCGGACGCGAAGAACATCAAGGACGCGCGCAGCCGTGAGATCCAGATCACGCGCCTCATCGCGAAGATGCCCACCCTGGCCGCGTTCTCGTACCGCCACGCCATGGGCCTGCCGTTCGTCTACCCGGACAACGACCTGTCCTACGTCGCCAACTTCCTGGCGATGATCAAGCGCATCGGCACGAGCGCCTTCAAGGTGCACCCCACGCTGGAGAAGGCGCTGGACGTGCTCTTCATCCTGCACGCGGACCACGAGCAGAACTGCTCCACCACGTCCGTGCGCACGGTGGGCTCGTCGCAGGTGGACCCCTACTCCGCGGTCGCCGCGGGCGTGGGCGCGCTCTACGGCCCGCTGCACGGCGGCGCCAACGAGGCGGTGCTCCGCATGCTCCGCGAGATTGGCAGCAAGGCCAACATCCCGGAGTTCATCAAGCAGGTGAAGGGCGGCGAGGGCGAGAAGAAGCTCATGGGCTTCGGCCACCGCGTCTACAAGTCCTACGACCCGCGCGCGAAGGTCATCAAGCGCGTGGCGGATGAAGTGTTCGACGTGACGGGCAAGAACCCGCTGCTGGAGATCGCCCTCGAACTGGAGCGCATCGCGCTCGAGGACGAGTACTTCGTGAAGCGCAAGCTGTACCCCAACGTCGACTTCTACTCGGGCCTCATCTACGAGGCGATGGGCTTCCAGGCGGAGATGTTCCCCGTCCTGTTCGCCATCCCCCGCACGGTGGGCTGGTGCGCGCAGTGGGAGGAGATGGTGACGGACAACGAGCAGAAGATCGCCCGTCCCCGCCAGGTCTTCACCGGCGCCGCGCGCCGCGACTACGTGGCGCAGGACAAGCGCAAGTAGCCACCGGCTGCACAGGCCGCTGAAGCACGAAGGGGCGTAGGACTCGAAGCTCGGGTCCCTACGCCCCTTTCGCTTTGCCTAGCCGTGGGCGGCGACGGCCCCCGGCTCGCGGTAGAGCGCTTCGATGACGTCCGCGTACTTCTGCTCCACCACCTTGCGGCGCATCTTCATGCTGGGCGTGAGCTCCCCGCCGTCGATGGAGAACTCCCCCGTCAGCACGCGGAAGCGCTTGATGGTCTCGAAGCGCGACAGCTTCGGGTTCACCTCCCGCTCGAAGGACTCCTGCAGGTGCTGCTGGAGCCGCGCGTCGTTCACCAGCGTGGCCACGTCCTCCGGCCAGCCCTTCTCCCGCGCCAGCTTCCGCACCCGGTCCGGCTCCAGCGTCACCAGCGCCACCAGGTAGTTGCGCCTATCGCCCACCACCAGCGCGTGCCCCACCGGGGACACGGCCTTGAGCAGCTCTTCGATGTTGGCGGGGGACGTCTTCTTGCCGCCGGAGGTGACGATGATCTCCTTCTTGCGCCCGGTGATGCGCAGGAAGCCCTCGGAGTCCAGCTGCCCCACGTCACCCGAGTGCAGCCACCCGTCCGCCAGCAGCTCCTGCGTGGCCTCCGGGTTGCGGTGGTAGCCCAGGCACACGTTGCCGCCCTTCACGAGGATCTCCCCGTCCTCCGCGATGCGCACCTCCACGCCCAGCATGGGGCGGCCCACCGTGCCCAGCCGGGCACACTCGGGGGTGCTCACCGTGGCGGGGCCGGACACCTCCGTCATGCCCCAGACCTCCAGGAGGACGACGTCGATGGAGGCGAAGAAGTCCAGCACGTCCCGTCCAATGGGCGCCGCGGAGGTGGAGAACAGCTTCGCCTTCTCCAGGCCGATGCGCGTCTTCAACGGCTGGAACACCAGCCGCTGGGCCAGCGCGAACTTGGCCTCCATGAACGACGGCACGCGCTCCTGGCTGAGGACGCGCGTGTTGCGCTCCAGCGCCGTGGCGCGGGCCCACTCCACCAGCCGGCGCTTCATGGGCGGCTGCGCGGCCAGGCCCTCCTCCGCCTTCGTCTTGAACTTCTCCCAGACGCGCGGCACGGCGAAGAAGAGGGTGGGACGCACCTCCGTGAGGTTCTTTCCCAGGGCGTCCAGCGAGTCCGCGAAGTACACCTGCATGCCCAGCAGCAGCGGGCTGTGCAGGGAGACGATCTGCTCCGCGACGTGGGACAGCGGCAGGTACGACACCAGCCGCTCGTCCTCCATGTCCCGGAAGCCCAGGGTGTCGCCCAACTGCTTGGACGTCCAGGCGAGGTTGCGGTGGCTCAGGGCCACGCCCTTGGGCTGGCCGGTCGTCCCAGACGTGTAGATGAGCGTGGCCAGCGCGTCCGGGTGGAGCGCGTGGACGCCGTCCCAGTAGGGGGCTTCATCCGCGTTCGCGCCGGAGGTCAGCACGTCCGCGTAGCGCAGCACGCCCTCGGGCAGCGGGGTGGGCGCGTCCACCACGATGAGGTGCTTGAGCGCGGGCAGCCGCTTCTGGACCTCCAGGCCGGTGGCCAGGTGCTTCGCGTTCTCCACCAGCAGGAAGCGGGCCTCACAGTGGCCCAGGATGTAGACGAGCTGATCCACGCTGCTGGTGGTGTAGAGCCCCACCGGCACGCCGCCCAGGGCCATGGCCCCCAGGTCCGCGACGTGCCACGCCTCGCGGTTGAAGCTCAGGATGCCCAGCGGGTCGCCGTCCTGGAACCCCAGCGCGTGCAGCCCCAGGGCGAAGCGCTTGACGCGCTGGGCATAGTCGAACCACGAGGTGGGGACATAGGCGCCTCCATGGCGGGACCAGAGCGCCGGGCGGTGTTCCAGCCGCGCGGCCTGGTCATGGAGCGCATGCAGCATCGTCTTGGGCAGGTCCATCTGGCGAAACGTAGTGGAAGCTCCCCGCTCGTTCCATGTCCCCCCGTCTCAGGCGTTGACAGCATGTTCACCGGCTTTGTATGCCGCGCCCGACCATGAGCATCGACTTCACCTGTCAGAAGTGCGAGGCCAGCTTCGAGTTGGAAGCCCAGGACCTCATCGAGGGGACGGAGAAGATTGTCTGCCCCCACTGCGACGCGAAGGCGCCCGCGAACCTCTCCGAGGACTTCGTCGCCGCGCTCACGGAGATGCGCGCGCAGATCGCCACCCTGAGCAAGAAGTTCGCGGTGACGATGACGCTCGAAGCCGAGGAGCTCGAGGACGAACTCGACGACGAGGACGAAGACGAGGAGGAGTCCGACGAGGACGAGGACCTCGACGAGGACGACGACGACGAGGAGTCCGAGGACGACGAGGACTACGACGACGAGGAGTCCGAGGACGACCGCTAGTCGCCTCGCGCCCCTTGTTCCCGGCTGCCCGCCTGCCCTCCTACCGGGTGGGCCAGGGCCCGGGGGCCGCTCGCGACGGCGCGGGGGCGGCGCCCTCCCGGTGAAGGGGGAGGTGCGTAGCTTAGGGATGTGAAAACGTCCAACCGCGCCAACTTCTTCGTCGCTCCGTTCACGGCCGTGGTGCTGGCGCTGGGGGGAGCGTTGTTCCTTCCCGCGTTCGGGATCCCCGGCGCCATCGCCGCCTCCGACAAGGCGGAAGGGAACAAAGAGAAGCCCTGCGTCACCGAGAAGGGCAGCGACCCCAAGGCCTGCTCGGAGCTGGTGGAGCTGGAAGTGAAGGACGTGGTGCCCTTGATGGAGGCGCAGACGCACGCCGTCGTGCTGACCACCAAGGACGGGGAGACGGTGCTGCCCCTCTTCGTGGACGAGGGCGCGGCGGTCTCCATCGCCTTCCGCCTCGCGGAGCGTCCGCCCCCGCAGCCCCTGTCCCAGGACCTGCTGGACGACGTGGTGTCCAAGCTGGGCGGGAAGGTGACCGAGGTCCGCATCGATGACCTGCGCGACAACGTCTACTCCGGCCGCGTCTTCCTCCAGCAGGGCAAGAAGGAGCTGGCGCTGGACGCGCGGCCTTCGGACTCCATCGCCATGGCCATGCACAGCCAGGCCCGCATCCGCGTGACGCGCAAGGTGCTGAGCATGGCGGGCATCAGCCGCGCGGAGATTGAGGCCCTCCAGAAGCAGCAGGACCTGGGCGTGGGCGGCAGTGGCGGCCTGGGCGAGGAGGACATGGGGCCCCTGCCCCCGCCGCCGCCCATGGGCCCCAGCGCCGGCCACCCGAAGCCGCCCTCGGAGGACATCGGCATGGACCACTCCGTGCAGCCGCTGATGGAGCCCATGGGCAAGGGCCAGGAGATCGACCTCTAGCCGTCCGCGGACAGGCCCATGCTGAAACGATGAAAGCCCGGCCCCCCCTCCCAGGGTAGCCGGGCTTTCTTCGTCTCAAGCGTCTGAGAGCCACGAATGGCGTGCGCCAGCTCGCGGTAACTTTCCGCCCAGCGCGTGAGGCGAAGAGTTAGTCCTTCGGGCGCAAGCCTGTCAAGACGCCCACCCCGTGGCGCTAGGATGGGTCGCCTTATGCGCAAGGCGAAGATCATCTGCACGCTGGGTCCGGCGTCGGACTCCAGGGAAGTCATCGAGGGGCTGGTGAAGGCGGGCATGAACGTGGCCCGGCTCAACTTCTCCCACGGCACGCACGACGAGCACCGCCAGCGCGTCCAGCGCATCCGCGCGGTGTCGAAGAAGCTGGGCGTGCCGGTGGCCATCCTCCAGGACGTGCAGGGCCCCAAGGTGCGCCTGGGGCGCTTCGAGGGCGGTCAGTTGATGGTGACGGCCGGCGACACGGTGACGGTGACGACGCGCGCGGTGATGGGCCAGGGGAAGCTCATCCCCACCCCGGTGCGCACGCTGCCCCGGGACGTGGCGAAGGGCCACGAGGTGCTCCTGGACGACGGCCGGGTGCGACTGCGCGTGCTGAAGGTGAGCGGCCAGGACGTGTCCTGCCGCGTGGAGGTGGGCGGGCTGCTCAAGGACCACAAGGGGCTCAACCTGCCCGGCACGGCCATGTCGGTGCCCACGCTGACGGAGAAGGACAAGGTGGACCTCGCCTTCGGCCAGGAGGTGGGCGTGGACTACGTGGCGCTGTCCTTCGTGCGCACCGCCCAGGACGTGCGCCAGGCGCGGGCGCTGGTGGCCAAGGGCAAGACGCCCATCATCTCCAAGATCGAGAAGCCCCAGGCGGTGGAGAACCTGGACGCCATCGCCAGGGAGTCGGACGGGGTGATGGTGGCCCGCGGAGACCTGGGCGTGGAGATGCCGCTGGAGCAGCTGCCGGCCATCCAGAAGCGCGCCGTGCGCGAGGTCAACCGCCTGGGCGGCATCGTCATCGTCGCCACGGAGATGCTGGAGAGCATGGTGCTCAACGCCCGGCCCACGCGCGCGGAGGTGTCGGACGTGGCCAACGCCATCCTCGACGGCGCGGACGCGGTGATGCTCTCCGGCGAGACGGCCGCGGGCCGCTACCCCGTGGACGCGGTGGCCACCATGGCGCGCATCGTGGAGGAGACGGAGCGCACCGGCCTCATCACCCTGCCCCACTCCCCCTTCGAGCGCTCCGAGGACCTGGGCACCGGCGTCGCCGCGGCGGCGGTGGCCGCGTCCCGGCAGCTCAACATCCGGACCATCATCGCGTACACGGAGAGCGGCCACTCCGCGCGGCTCATCTCCGAGTTCCGCCCCGGCGGACGCATCCTCGGCCTGACGCCCAACGCGGACACGGTGAACCGGATGGCGCTCTACTGGGGCGTGACGGGCCACCTGGTGAAGCGCGTCAGCACCACGGAGGCCATGCTCAAGCAGGTGCGCCGGCTCTGTCAGGAGCTGCGCTTCTGCGAACCGGGCGAGCCCTTCATCCTGGTGGCCGGCGTGCCGCTCAACGTGCCGGGCAACACCAACATGATGAGCATCCACCGCATCTGAAGACAGCCCGCGGTGGAGGCTCGGGGCAGAAGGCCTACAGGACCTTCTGCTCGAAGTCGTAGAGCTTCTCCACGGACAGCTGGCGGTAGCGCTCCACGTTGAGGGCCCGGCGGGCGCACTCCCACACCAGGTCCTTGGCGGGGCGCTCCGGCTCCTTCTTCTTGCGGCGCTTCACCTCGGCCTTGATGGCCTTGAGCGCCATGGCCGGGTGGTAGCAGAAGGCGGAGGAGAACAGCAGGTGGCCGCCGAAGGGCACCAGCCGCGCCTCCAGCACGTCCCCCGTCTCCAGGCCCGCGATGTGGCGGCGCTCCGTCACGTCGAAGTCCTTGCCGGAGAAGAGCTCGCGCAGGCGCACCATGCCCTTGCCCAGCTTGCGCACCTCGAAGAGGCCGTGGACCGTCTCCGTGAAGCTGCGGAAGGCGTTGGCCTCCTCCGGCGCCGCGGACTTCTGGCGCTCCTCGTACAGCTCCGCGGCCGGCGTCTTGCCGGTGAGCGGCGAGACGCGGTCGTAGAGGTAGTAGTCCAGGAACGACGCCATCCGCAGCTCGAAGAGCTTGTCGTCCTCGAAGACTTCACCGGTGAGGCGGAAGTACTCCGCCTTGGCCTCCAGGAGGTCTGGCTTGCGGGCCTCCTGACTGCCGAAGGCGATGAGCTGGTCCAGGTACGGCTGGTACGACAACGGGGTCAGCGCGGTGTCCATGGCCGTTGCGAGCTTTCTTCCTACGAACCCGCCATCAGCGTCGCGAAGCGGCTGAACAGGTAGCGCGCGTCGTGAGGGCCGGGCGAAGCCTCGGGGTGGTACTGCACGCTGAAGGCCCGCGCGTCCGGAACGGCCAGGCCCTCCACCGTGCCGTCATTCAGGTTGATGTGCGTGACGACGGCCTTGCCCTTGAGGCTGGCGTCGTCCACCGCGAAGCCGTGGTTCTGCGCGGTGATCTCCACCTTGCCCGTGGTGAGGTCCTTCACGGGCTGGTTGCCGCCACGGTGGCCGAACTTCATCTTGTACGTCCGGCCGCCCAGCGCGAGCGCCATGATCTGATGCCCCAGGCAGATGCCGAACACCGGCACCTTGCCCAGGAGCGCCGCCACCGTGCGGTCCGCGCCCTTCACCGCGGCCGGGTCGCCCGGGCCGTTGGCCAGGAAGACGCCGTGCGGCTTCTTCGCCAGCACCTGCTCCGCCGTGAAGTGGGACGGCACCACCGTCACGCGGCAGCCCACGTCCACCAGGTACTGGAGCATGGAGCGCTTGAGGCCGTAGTCGTACGCGATGACGTCGTACTTCAGCTCCGGCTCCGGGCGCTTGTCACCCGGGGCCAGGAACACGTCCGGGGACGGCGTGGTGAAGACGTAGGGCTCCTTGCAGGACACGCCCGTGGCCAGGTCCAGGCCCTCCATGCCGGTGGCGGCTCGCGCGCGCTCGGACAGGGCCGCGGCGGACACGTTCTCCGTGGAGATGATGCCCGTCTGCGCGCCGTGCGTGCGCAGGTGGCGCACCAGCCGGCGGGTGTCCACGCCTTCGATGCCCACGCGGCCATGGCGCGCGAGGTACGCGTCCAGCGTCTCCTGCGAGCGCCAGTTGGACGGCGTCTTCGTCAGCGAGCGCACCACCATGCCCACCGCGTGCGGCAGGCCCGCCTCCTCGTCCGCCGCGTTCGCCCCGATGTTGCCCATCTCCGGGTACGCCATGGTGACGATCTGCCCCACGTACGAGGGATCCGTGAGGATCTCCTGGTAGCCGTACATGGACGTGTTGAAAACCACCTCACCCACCGTCTCGCCGGATGCGCCAAAGGCGCGTCCCTCGAAGGTGGTGCCATCCGCCAGTGCGAGCACCGCCCGCTTCGTCATCACCGCGACTCCTTGAGCTGACCGTCCTCGAACACACACCGGCCACCCACCCACGTCTGCGTCACGCGGCCCTTCAGCGTGCGCCCGTGGAAGGGCGTGTTGCGACTGCGGGAATAGAACCGGTGGGCATCCACCGTCCACTCCTCCAAAGGGGACACCAGCGTGATGTCCGCCGGGGCACCAGGCGCCAGGTGACCGCCCGGCAGGCCGAATACCCTCGCCGGCCCGTCCGACAGGAGCTCCACCGCCCGGCGCGGGGTGAGCACGCCTTCGTGCACCAGCGCCAGCGTGAGCCCCAGGGACGTCTCCAGCCCGACGATGCCGTTGATGCCCTTCTCGAACTCCACCAGCTTGTCGGACACGCCGTGCGGCGCGTGGTCCGTGGCGATGGCGTCCACCGTGCCATCCACCAGGGCCTCGCGCAGCGCCTTCACGTCCACGTCGCTCCGGAGCGGCGGCGCCATCTTCGCGTGGGTGTCGTAGTCCCCCACCGCCCGGTCATCCAGGGTGAAGTGGTGCGGCGCCACCTCGCAGGTGACGCGCAGGCCGCGCTTCTTGGCCTCGCGGATGAGCCGCACGCTGCCCTCGCAGGACACGTGCGCCACGTGCAGGCGGCCCTTCGTCTCCTCCAGGAGCACCAGGTCGCGCGCCACCATGGCCACCTCCGCGGAGGACGGGATGCCGCGCAGGCCCAGCCGCGTGGACGTGGCGCCTTCATGCATGGCGCCACCGGCGGACAGGGTGAGGTCCTCCTCGTGCACCATCACCGGCACGTCGAACTGCGTGGCGTACTGGAGCACCCGGCGCATCAGGCCCGCGTTCATCACCGGGCGGCCGTCGTCGGTGAGGGCCACGCAGCCGGCGCCAATCAGCTCGCCCGCCTCCGACAGCTCCTCGCCCTTGAGCCCCTTGGTGATGGCGCCGGCCGGGTACACGTGGCACAGGCCCGCGTCCCGGGCGCGCGACAGCACCAGCTCCGTGACCATCGCGCTGTCGTTCACCACCTTGGTGTTGGGCATGGCGACGACGCCGGTGAAGCCGCCCGCCACCGCCGCGCGGCAGCCGGTGAGGACCGTCTCCTTGCCCTCTTCGCCCGGCTCGCGCAGGTGCACGTGCAGGTCGATGAAGCCCGGCACCAGCCACTGGTTCGTGGCGTCCACCACCCGCCCGTCCTTGGGCACGGGCAGCGGGGCCTCCGACACCTGGGCCACCCGTCCGTCCGTCACGAGCACGTCCCGAACGCCGTCCACGCCATTACGCGGGTCGATGACGCGCGCCCGCTGGAAGAGCACCGTGGGGGTCATGATGCGCACGCCTCCAGGATGGCCCGGCGCACCGCGACGCCGTTGGCCACCTGCTCCAGAATGACGCTGCGAGGCCCGTCCGCCACCACCGGCGACAGCTCCACGCCGCGGTTGATGGGGCCCGGGTGCAGCACGAGGGCGTCCGGCTTCATCCGCTCCGCGCGGGCGGGCGTGACACCGAACAGCCGCGAGTACTCCCGCTGGGACGGCAGGAAGGCTTCCGACATGCGCTCCGTCTGCAGCCTCAGGCACATCACCGCGTCCGCCTGGGGCAGCACGGCGTCCAACTGGTGCGTCACCTCCCCGCCCATCTCCTCCAGCCCTGGCGGCAGGAGGGTGGGCGGTCCGCAGAGCACGACACGCGCCCCCAGCGCCTTCAGGCACAGGAGATTGGAGCGCGCCACGCGGCTGTGCAGCACGTCTCCGACAATCAGCACCGTGCGCCCGTCCAGGCGGCCCCAGCGCTGGCGCAGGGTGAAGGCGTCCAGCAGGGCCTGGGACGGGTGCTCATGCGCGCCGTCGCCCGCGTTGACCACCGCGCACTTCACGTGGCGAGCCACGAGCCCCGGCGCGCCCGAGGAGCGGTGGCGGATGACGATGACCGCCGGCCCCATGGCTTCGATGTTGCGCGCGGTGTCCAGGAGCGTCTCCCCCTTGGACACGGACGAGCCCGCGTAGCTCCAGTTGAGGACGTCCGCGCCCAGCTTCCGCGCGGCCACCTCGAAGGAGGAGCGCGTCCGGGTGGAGTCCTCGAAGAAGAGGTTCGCCACGACGCGGCCCCGCAGCACGTGCGAGGCATCCGGTCCGCCGGGCAGGTGTGCCTGGGCGCGGTCGAGCAGTGCTTCCAGCTCGTCCCGCCGCCAGCCTGCGATTCCGAGAAGATGTCTCATGGGCCGGGGCCGCCGCGTACCGCGCGCCGCACGTTGCGTCAAGCACGGCGCGTGGTGGCCGCCCGCCCAGCGTCCGTCAGCGCACCGGTTCGAAGAAGCGGTCGACCCGCAGGCCCGTGCCGCCGAACAGGTTGCCCAGCAGCCCGCCCCAACCGAGCGACAGCCAGACGACCATGGCCTTGCCCTTGATGTGGCCGTACGGCACGTAGGCGACCTCGGCGCCGCCCGGGCCGCCCAGGTTGTAGCGGCTGTCCGCGCTGTTGTCCCGGTTGTCGCCCATCACGAAGACGCTGTTGGCGGGCACCGTGTAGGGGCCCTCGTGCTCGCGGCCCGGCAGGCGCATGGGGTGCTGGAGCGACGAGTGCACCACGCCGCCCAGGTCCTCGCGGTAGAGCACCTCTTCCTGGTCGAACCAGCGGCCCGTCAGGTCGTCCTGGTTGTGCACCACGTAGTCCGGCGTCACCAGCGTGCGCGGCTGCGCTTCGCCGTTGATCCGCACCACCCCGTCGACGAGCTCCACCGTGTCGCCGGGGATGCCAATGACGCGCTTGATGAAGTCCTTGGACTCGTCCACCGGGTTGTTGAAGACGATGACGTCCCCGCGCTTCGGCTCCCGCACGATGCGGAACGGGACATAGTTCGTGTACGGGATGCGCACCCCGTAGATGAACTTGTTGACGAAGACCTGATCGCCAATCTGCAGCGTGGGCAGCATGGATCCGGACGGGATGCGGTACGGCTCGATGAGCACCGTGCGGATGATGACCGCGATGAGCAGCGCCTTGCCGAAGCCGCCCAGGAAGTCCCACACGGACTGCTTGCGGTACGCGCCCAGGTGCTCCTGGGTGAGCTTCTCCAGCGCCTGCGTCTCCGTGCGCAGTGCTTCCGGGTTGCCCGCCACGGACGCGTTCTCCACGCGCAGGGCCTGCTCGGTGATGCGCTCCGCCACGGCCGGGGACACCTTCGTGCCCAGGCGCGCGAGGATGCGCTCGTCCTCGGAGATGAGCTCGTGCGCCTCATGGCGCAGCGTGCGCAGCAGCGACTCCTTCTTGGAGGCGTTGCGCCACACCAGCAGCCCGAAGAAGGCCACGACCATCAGCAGGCCGAAGCCCTTCATCAGGGGCTGGGCCCAGGACGCGGTCCCGGGCGCCATCTCAATGAGCGTGACGTACGGGATGAACGCCAGGCCCACACCACACAGCGGGGCCCAGAGGCTGGTGAGCAGCTCGCGCCACATCAACTGACGGCGGGCCTTGAGCTGCTCCGGGGTGCGGCGCGCGGCCATGGCCGCTCCCAGCTTCATGGAAGGACTGGCCGTGCTCATGGGGCTACTGCTCCGTCTTGAGGACCGCGAGGAAGGCTTCCTGCGGAATCTCCACCGTGCCCACCTGCTTCATGCGCTTCTTGCCCTCCTTCTGCTTCTCCAGGAGCTTGCGCTTGCGGCTGATGTCGCCGCCGTAGCACTTGGCAAGGACGTTCTTGCGCATGGCGGAGATCGTCTCGCGGGAGATGATCTTCGCGCCGATGGCGGCCTGGATGGCCACCTCGTACATCTGCTTGGGAATCACTTCCTTGAGCTTCTCGCAGACCTCGCGGCCGCGCAGGTACGCGCGCTCGCGGTGCACGATGACGGACAGCGCGTCCACCGGCTCCCCGTTGATGAGGATGTCCAGCTTCGCCAAGTCCGACTCCTGGTAGGACGACAGCTCGTAGTCCAGGCTCGCGTAGCCGCGCGACACGCTCTTCAAGCGGTCGAAGAAGTCGAACACCACTTCGGCCATGGGCATCTCGTACGTCACCTGCACGCGGGTGCCGCTGGAGCCCAGGTACTTCATGTCCTTCTGCACGCCACGCCGGTCCTGGCACAGCTTCAGGATGGCGCCCAGGTGCTCGTTGGGCACGTGGATGTGACAGGTGAGGATGGGCTCCTCGAACTTCTCGATGTTCTGCGTGGGCGGCAGCTTCGCCGGGTTGTCCACCAGCATCGTCTCACCCTTGCTGGTGGTGATGCGGTAGACCACCGACGGCGCCGTGGTGATGAGGTTGAGGTTGTACTCGCGCTCCAGGCGCTCCTGGACGATCTCCATGTGGAGCAGGCCCAGGTAGCCGCAGCGGAAGCCGAACCCCAGCGCCGTGGACGACTCCGGCTCGTAGGTGAAGGCGGAGTCGTTCAGCGTCAGCTTCGCCAGCGCGTCGCGCAGGTTCTCGTAGTCCGCGGAGTCCACCGGGAAGATGCCGGAGAACACCATCGGCTTCACTTCCTTGAAGCCCGGGAAGGCGGTCTCCGTGGGGCGCGCCTCCTCCGTCACGGTGTCGCCGACCTTCGCGTCCTGCAGCTCCTTCACGTTGGCGACGAGGACGCCCACCTCGCCCGCCATGAGCTGCTGCACGGGGCGCGAGAAAGGGCTGAACACGCCCAGCTCCTGCACCTCGAAGACCTTGTTGTTGCTGAACATCTTGATCTTCTGCTTCAGCTTCAGCGTGCCTTCCAGCACGCGCACCAGCGTCACCACGCCCCGGTAGTTGTCGTACCAGGAGTCGAAGATGAGCGCCTTGAGCGGCGCGGCCGGCGAACCCTGCGGCGGCGGCACGCGCTTCACCACCGACTCCAGGATGTCGTGGATGCCCAGGCCCTCCTTCGCGGAGGCCGGCACCGCCACGGACGCGTCGATGCCGATGACGTCTTCAATCTCCCCGCGCGTGCGGTCCACGTCCGCGCTGGGCAGGTCGATCTTGTTGATGACCGGGATGATTTCCAGGTTGTGATCCAACGCCATGTAGACGTTGGCCAACGTCTGCGCCTCCACGCCCTGCGTCGCGTCCACGACGAGCAGCGCGCCCTCGCACGCGGCGAGGCTGCGGCTCACCTCGTAGGCGAAGTCCACGTGTCCCGGCGTGTCGATGAGGTTGAGGACGTAGTTCTGGCCGTCCTTCGCGGTGTACGTCATCCGCACGGACTGGGCCTTGATGGTGATGCCCCGCTCTCGCTCGATGTCCATGTTGTCGAGGAACTGGGCCTGCGCCTCACGCTTGGTCAGCGTGCCTGTCTTCTCCAGGAGGCGGTCGGCCAGCGTCGACTTTCCATGGTCGATGTGGGCGATGATGCAGAAGTTGCGGATGTGCGCGTTTTCAGCCGGCATGGTCAGGGCGCTCGTCGGTCGCGAAGCGGGCGTAGGTAACACCGAACCGCCTGAAAATCCACGACCGGCGCACACCTGCCCGCCGGGCACTCCACCTGCCTGACGCCCCGCATTCCCCCCGGCGCCAGGGCCGGAGGGAGCCAGGCGGCGGCTTCAGCCCCGGGCGCGGACGGGCCCCGCGGCCTGATCGCGGAAGAACTGGAGGGTGTGGCGCAGGCCCTCCGCCAGTTGCACGGACGGCTCCCAGCCCAGCACCTTCTTCGCGTGCGACGCGTCGATGCACGAGCGCAGCTGCTCGCCCGGCTTGCCCGGCGCGTGCGCGGCCTTCAGCGAGCTGCCGCCAGCCTGCGCGATGAGCTCGTAGAGCCGGTTGATGTCCGTCTCCACGCCGGTGCCGATGTTCGCGGCGCCCACGTAGTCGCTCTGGAAGGCCAGGTAGTTGGCGCGGGCCACGTCCGGACCGAAGACGAAGTCACGCGTCTGCTTGCCCTCGCCGAAGATGGTGCAGCCCTGCCCCGCGATGACGCGCTGGCTGAAGATGGCCACCACGCCCGCCTCGCCGTGCGGGTTCTGACGGGGGCCGTACACGTTGGCGTACCGCAGGGCGACGTACGGCAGGCCGTACTGCGCGCGGTAGTAGCCCAGGTACAGCTCGCCCGCCGCCTTGGAGACGCCGTAGGGCGACACCGGCCGCTGGGGGTGATCCTCCCGGGCCGGGAAGTAGTCCTGCTCGCCGTAGATGGCGCCGCCGGTGGAGCTGAAGATGACCTTCTTCACGCCGGACTGGCGCGCGGCCTCCAGCAGGTTCGTCATGCCGCGGATGTTCACGTCCGCGTCGAAGCCGGGGTCCTCCACGCTGCGGCGCACGTCCATCTGGGCGGCCAGGTGGCAGAGCACCTGGGGCTTCTCCGTGCGGATGAGCTCCGCGGCCTCCGGGCTCCGGATGTCGTGCACGGCCAGCCGCACGCGCGGATCCAGGTTCTCCCTCTTGCCGCTCGACAGGTTGTCCAGCGCGATGACCTCATGGCCATTGCGGAGGAACTCATCGCACACGTGCGAGCCGATGAAGCCCGCGCCGCCCGTTACCAGGACTTTCACGCCGTTCTCCCCAGGCCCGGCCGCCACGAGGGCCGGGCCGTCTACCTCGCGTTCACTCGCGCGCGGCCAACCTAAGTCCCGGAGGGGCGAGCGGCAACCTCACGGAAGTAGGCGATGGTGTCCCGCAAACCCTCCTCCAGCTTCACCTTGGGCTCCCACCCCAGCAGCGTGCGCGCGCGGGTGATGTCCGGCTGGCGCTGCTTCGGATCATCCTTGGGCAGCGGGTGGTAGACGATCTGCCTACCCCCACCGGCCGCCTCGCGCACGGCCTCCGCGAACTGCTTGATGGTCATCTCGCGCGGGTTGCCGATGTTCACCGGGCCGCGGACGTCCGACAGCACCAGCCGCACCAGGCCGTCCACCAGGTCCTTCACGTAGCAGAACGAGCGCGTCTGGCTGCCGTCACCGAAGACGCTGAAGTCCTCGCCCTTGAGCGCCTGGCCCACGAAGGCGGGCACCACGCGGCCGTCGTTGAGGCGCATGCGCGGGCCGTAGGTGTTGAAGATGCGCACGATGCGGACGTTCACGCCCCGGCTGCGCTCGTACGCGGCGCTGATGGCCTCCGAGTAGCGCTTGGCCTCGTCGTACACCGAGCGCGGCCCGATGGGATTCACGTTGCCCCAGTAATCCTCCTTCTGGGGGTGCACCAGCGGGTCGCCGTACACTTCCGACGTGGAGGCCATGAGGAACACGGCCTTCTTCTTCTCCGCCAGCTTCAGCGCGTTCTCCGTGCCAATGGAGCCCACGCGCAGCGTTTCGATGGGGAGGTTCGCGTAGTCGATGGGCGAAGCGGGCGAGGCCAGGTTGAGGACGAAGTCCACCGGCCCGTCCACCTCCAGCCCCTCCGTGATGTCCTGCTTCACGAACTGGAAGCCCGCGCGCGGCTTGAGCGTGCGCACGTTCGCTTCGTTCCCGGTGATGAGGTTGTCCACCGCGAGGACGGACTCCGCGCCGTCATCCAGCAGCCGCTCACACAGGTGCGAGCCCACGAATCCGGCCCCACCCAACACCACCGCCCGCTTGCCACGCATGCTCGTCACGTCACGCCTCGTTCGTCAGGAGAGTTCGTCGAAGGTCAGGACAGTTCGTCGAAGGTCGCCTGGCCCGGCAGCTGCGCCTTGTACTTCTCCAGGACCAGGTCGATGCCCTGCCGGATGTACTCGGCCACGGGCACCTTGGTCTTCTGGTTCAGCGCCTTGAGCAGTTCGTTCTGCTCCGGAGTGATGTAGATGGTGGTGCTGACTTTCTTTCGGGCCATGGCGATACGTGAAAATATATGGAATGACGTGGCCTGCGAAAGCACGGAAGTGAAGCGGCGCGAACATGGCGCCCCACCTGCTCGGGAGGCACCTTGGCTTCTAGCAACCGTTTGATTTTCCTGGGCTTCCTGGCGGTGGGCGCGCTCGCGGGCTGCGCCTCCCAGAAGGCCGCGGAGACCCCTGACGCGGTGCGCAAGCGCCCCGAGGGGGAGGCCATCCGGGGGAAGCAGGCGCCGGGGGAGACGGTCACGGAGCTGGACGCCAACGGCGACGGCCGCACGGACGTCTGGGAGTACCGGCTCAAGGACGTGCTGGTGCGCAAGGAGCTGGACCTGAACTGGGACGGCCGCGTGGACGTCACCCAGTTCCTGGATCCGCAGGGCGCGAAGGTCCGCGAGGTGATGGACCTGGACTACGACGGCAAGGTGGACGCCACGTACCACTACGCCGAGGGCAAGCGCACGAAGGGCGAGCGGGACCTGGACGGCGATGGCCGCGCGGACTCGTGGCTGTACTACGAGAACGACACGCTCGTGCGGAAGGAGCGCGACGCGAACCACGACGGCCGGGTGGACTACTGGGAGTACTGGGAGAACGGCCAGGTGGATCGCATTGGCGAGGACCTGGACGGCGACGGCACCGTGGACCAGTGGACCCGCAATCCGAACCCGGCGGCGAAGTCCAAGGAGTGACGTCGGGGGGCCGGCCGGCGCACCTCGAAGGGGCGCGCCAGCGGGCCGTGCGGCGAAGGACTACGGGGCGCTGGTGCCCGTGCGCCCGTAGGAGTCCTCCAGCCGAACCACGTCATTGAGCTCGGGGGTGCTGACCTCGAGGATGTCGCAGTCGGTGATGGCGACCATGCGGTGCTTGGTCAGCGGCTTGATGTGGTAGCTCTCACCGGGGTTCATCTCCTTCTCGATGAGGCCCTGGCCCTCGTCCACGACGAAGAGGAGCTTGCCGCTCTGGACGTGGATGGTCTCGTCCTTCACGTTGTGGAACTGGAGGCTCAGCTTGTGGCCAGCCTTCACGTGCAGGAGCTTGCCCACGTAGCGCTCCGTGTGGGCCCAGATGAGCTCGTGCCCCCAGGGCTTCTCCACCCGCTTCGTCGTCGTCATTTGCTTCGTCTCTTCCTTGCCCAGCAGCGCTAGTTCGTGCCGGCCACGTACGCGTCGAGCTGGGTCTCGCGCTTGAAGTCCGTCAGGTACCGACCCGCGGCTTCCTTGCTGGCGAAGCTGCCCATCCGGACGCGGTACCAGGTGCCCTTTCCAGGCACCTCCGCCGCCAGGATATAGGGGGCATAGCCCTTGTCGCGCAACCGCGCGGCGAAACGGTCGGCGTCCTGGCGGCTCTGGAAGGCGGAGAGCTGGAGCGTGAACGCCCCACCCTTCACGGCCTCCGACGGACGCGGCGGCTCCGCGGGCAGCGCCTGGGCGCGGGCGATGGCCTCCTTCATGCCTCCGTCACGCGCGGCGGTGCGGGTGGCGACCGGGGTCTCCTCCACCTTTCCCTTCACCGGCTCCACGACCTTGGGCTCCGGCTTCGCGGCGGCGGCGACCTTGGCGGGCTCCGCGGGCTTGGGCTCCGGCTTCAGGAGCGGCTTGCCGTTGGCGATGGCGTCCTCCTCGGCGGCGTCCATCGCGGGCAGCTCGCCCGTGTCGGGGTCCGGCGTGGGGGCCAGGGTGGGCTTCGTGGCGGCCTTGGGGGCCTCCGCGGGCTTGGGCTCCGGCTTGGCTTCTGGTTTCACCTCGGGCTTCGCGGCGACCTTGGGGGCCTCCGGCTTCGCGGCGGCCTTGGGCAGCGGCGGCAGGGGCTCCGAGCCCGTCTTGCGGGTGAGCTCGTCCGGGAAGGTGAGCGGCGGATCCTGGCGCGCGTCGTTGAGGACCTGCGCGTTGGCGTCCAGCGCGGAGAGCAGGTCCGGGGCTTCGGCCGTCTGCGCGTCGCTCGCGAGCTTCTTGCCCACCACCACGCCCAGCACGAACACGGCGCCCATCACGACGATGCCGGCGATCAACAGGCTGACGATCTGCCGGTTGTCCAGCGAGACGTCGAACTTCTCCTTCATCCGGTGGGCGTCACGCATGGCGGGGCAGACCTCGATCGCGCGCTCACGGCCCGTGTAACGGCCTGTAGCGACAGCGTGCGCGCAAGCTACGCCCCACCCCCAGGCGGGTCAAATTCGCGGAGGCGGCGAAAGTCCCAGTGCGCGCGAGGCCGGAAGTCCGGCGCGGGACACGCCAGGTCGGATCAGACGATCCACCCGCCGCCGAGCACGCGATCCCTGTCGTAGACGACCGCGGCCTGACCCGGCGTGACGGCGCGCGCGGGCTCGTCGAGCTTCACGGACACCAGCCCGTGCTGCGAGATGTGGATCCGCCCGGCAGCGCCCGCGTGGCGGTGACGGATGCGGACCTCCACGGCCTGTTCCGGCGGCGGCGGACCGTCCACCCAGTGCGGCTGGAGCAGGCCGAACTGCGCGCGGCCGGTGCCCTCCGCGGGGCCCACGACGACGCGGTTCGTCTCCGGCTCCAGGCGCTGCACGTAGCGCACCTCCCCCCCGCCCAGGTTGAGCCCCTTGCGCTGGCCCACGGTGAAGCGGTGGATGCCGTTGTGCGTGCCCAACACCTTGCCGTCCGGGTCCACGACTTCGCCGGACGGCTGGGGGCCGGCGACCTTCTCCACGAACCCGGCGTAGTCGCCGTCGGGCACGAAGCAGATCTCCATGCTCTCCGGCTTGTGGGTGGTGGGCAGATGGTGGCGCTCGGCGACGGCGCGCACCTCCGCCTTGGTGAGGTGGCCCACGGGGAAGAGCACGTCCTTCAGCTCCTCCTGGCCCAGGGTGAAGAGGAAGTAGCTCTGGTCCTTGGCGGCGTCCACGGCGCGGCGCAGGTGGAAGCGGCCGTCCACCTCCTCCACCTGGGCGTAGTGGCCGGTGGCGAGCCGGGCGCCCAGGGCGCGCGCGCGCTTGAGGAGGAAGTTGAACTTCACGTCGCGGTTGCAGCTCACGCACGGGATGGGCGTCTTGCCGCCCAGGTATGACTGGACGAACGGGTTGACGACCCGGTCCTGGAAGATCTCCTCGGCGTTGGCCACGTAGAACGGGATGCCCAGCGTCTGGGCCACCGCGCGGGCATCGTCGATGTCGTCCGGACTGCAGCAGCTGCCGCACTTCGCGGCGCCCTCGTAGGACCAGACGCGCAGGGTGATGCCGATGACCTCGTGGCCCTGCTCCTTGAGCAGGGCGGCGGCGGCCGAGGAATCCACTCCGCCACTCATCGCAACGACGACTCGCATGGGGCTCCTTCCTACACGCCCCCAGGCCGCGACGCACGGCCGGAGGCGCTCCAGGCCCCCTCCCCTGCCCTCCGGCCGGGAGGAGGCCCCCGTGTCATGACCCGCGCGCCGCCCAGGCCGTGAGCAGGGCGCGGAGCGCGTCCGCGGTGTTCAGCGACGGGTCATCGAGCACGGATTCGACCAGGTACCGGGTGGCCTCGCCCACCTTCGGCGAGGGGCCGATGCCCAGCGTCTTCATGATGTCGCCCCCGGTGAGCGCCAGCTCCTTCGCGGACAGGGGGGGCTTCGCGGCGGCCAACGCCTCCAGCCTTCCGGCCAGCGCCTCCACCGCGGGCAGCCGCTCCGGGGCCCGGACCTGGACGCGGGCCTTCGCCACGGAGAGGAGCGCGGGCAGGTTCGAAAGGCCCACGCGGGCGAGCAGCCGGCGCAGCGCGGGGTCCGCGTCGTCCACGCGTGTCTCCAGCTTCGCGTGCTCGACGAGCAGGCCGATGAGGTCCGCGGACTTGTTGGGGAACTTCAAGCGCAGACACAGCTCACGGGCCTGCGTCGCGGTGTCGATGTCCGACAGCAGCGTGGCCACGCGCAGGTCCGCGTCCAGCGGCGCGGCCTGCACGGCGGCGCGGGCCAACCGGGCGGTCTCCGGATCCGCCTGGGCCACCTCCGGCAGGAAGACGGCCATCAGCCCCGTGTCCGCCAAGAGGTGCAGCCCCATCTCCGCGCGGGGGGACACGAGCAGCTTGAGCAGTTCCTCGCGCACGCGCTCCAGCGCGACCTTGCGGAACACGGCCAGGGTGGCGGGGATGGCATCGCGGGTGTCGGGGTCCAGCGTGAAGCCCAGCACGGCGGCGAAGCGCACGGCGCGCAGGGGGCGCAGGCCGTCCTCGGAGAAGCGCTCCAGCGCGGAGCCCACGCAGCGGATCAGCTTCGCGGGCAGGTCCACCTGGCCGCCGAACGGATCCACCAGCTCGCGGTCGAGCGGGTTGTACGCCATGGCGTTGATGGTGAAGTCGCGCCGCGACAGGTCCTTCACGATGTCCCGCTCGAAGGACACGGAGCTGGGGCGCCGGCCATCCAGGTAGTCCCCTTCCGAACGGAACGTCGTCACCTCCACGTGGTTGCCGCCGGTGACGACGGTGACGGTGCCGTGCTGGATGCCCGTGGGGATGACCTTGCGGAAGGCGCGCTGGACCTCCTCCGGCAGCGCGCTGGTGGCGACGTCGAAGTCCTTCGGGTGGACCTTGCGCACCATGTCCCGCACGCAGCCGCCCACCAGGTAGGTGGGGTGGCCCAGCTCGCGCAGGCGGGTGATGACTTCGAGCACGGGCTTCGGAATGTCGGCGTCGTGGAGGTTGGCGATCATGTCCGCGGGGGTGGGAGGAGGCGGGCGCGTACGTTGCCGTCTTCCGGCGGGCCTCGCCACTGCGATGGCATCCCATGAAGGCCGGCATACGACAAATGACGTATACGTAAGTTTTGAGGAAACCCAGGCCCACATGGCCCGACAATCATTTCAAACGCATCACCTACCGCGGGCGGGGCCAACGGGCCGCCGTCCCGAGCGAGGCAAACCATGTTCAAGGTCACCAGCAACCACACGTTCAAGAACCCCTCCCGCCTGCAGATTGATCAGACGACGCAGGGCAAGACGAGCGACTACAGCCACGCGGTCAGCGGCGTGAACCAGATCCTCGACAAGGGCAACTTCGGCATCTCCGACCGTTCCAGGAACAGCGTCATCGACAACGTCAAGAAGGTGGAGACGGGCGCGCGCAGCGAGGTCAACGCGCACCAGCGCGAGGCACTCAACTTCGGCCGCGACGCCTTCGTGAGCGTCAGCAAGGGCCAGTTCAAGCAGGGCGCGGTGGAGGCGCTCGGCTCCGGCCTCAACGCCGCGGCCTCGGGGTTCAAGTCCACGTACACGCAGACGCCGCACGAGAAGCAGGGCATCCACCCCTGGTAACTCCTGACTGCGGCGTCTGGCGGGTGCATCTGTTAACGATGCACCCGCCATGTCCAACTCCCGAACCACCGCGGTGCACGTCCACGACGCCTGTGAGGTGTACGTGGGCCGTGCCTTCCGCGCCTGGGCGAAGCCCGGGCCGCTCAACCCCGTGCCCGGCCGCTTCGGCAACCCGTTCAAGCCCGGGGGCGTGAAGACCTGGAAGGCGATGATCCGCACGTACTTCGAGCCGTGGCTGGCGAAGCTGCCCGCGGACGAAGCCCAGCGGATCCGCGACGAGGCCCAGCGGCGCATGGCGCCCGGCCCGGACGCGTTCGAGTCCTTCCGCTGGTACCTGGAGCTGCGCACAAAGCACGACCCGGACTTCCTGCGCGATGTGAAGACCTTGCGCGGAAAGCGATTGGGCTGCTGGTGCAAGCCGGGCCCGTGCCACGCGGACGTGCTGGCCGCGTGGCTGGATTCAGGCCCATAGTCAGTGACGCGCGTTCTCCCGCTCGCGGACCTGCGCGGGCTGGGACGTGAGCGCCGCCTCCCCCTGCTTCCGCGTGCCCAGGACCTCCGACAGCGTCAGGCAGGCCTGCGCGATGGCGTTGCGCGCGGCGAGTGAGTCCGCCAGCGGATCCAGCATCACGAAGTCGTGGATCATCCCCTCGTACTGGAGGGCCAGCGCGGGGACGCCCGCGTCCACGAGCCTGCGCGCGTAGGCCTGCCCTTCGTCGCGGAGCACGTCGCACTCGCCGTTGAGGATCAACGCGGGCGGCAGGCCTCGCAGCTGCGCGTCGGTCGCGCGCAGGGGGCTGACGGTGGGCTGCGTGCGGACGGAGGAGTCCGGGGCGTAGTTGTCCCAGAACCACTGCATGCCGGCGCGGGTGAGGAAGTAGCCGTCCGCGTAGCGCGCGTAGGACCCCGTATCGAAGCGGGCGTCCATGACGGGATAGAACAGCACCTGCTGCAGGATGCGCGGACCGCCGCGCTCCTTCGCCACCAGCGTGAGGGCCGCCGCCAGGTTCCCGCCCGCGCTGTCCCCCACCACGGCGATCCGCTGGCCATCCAGGTCCGCCTCGCCGCCGTTCTTCGCGACCCACTGGAGCGCGGCGTAGGCCTGTTCGAGCTGCGCGGGGTACTGCCCTTCCGGAGCGGGCGTGTAGTTGACGAACACGACCGCGCACCGCGTGCCCACGGCCAGTTCGCGGATCAGCCGGTCGTGCGTGTCCTTGTCGCCCAGCACCCAGCCGCCGCCGTGGAGGTAGAGCACCACCGGGAGCTTCTCCGACACATCCGCGGGCCGCACGATGCGGACGGAGACCTGGCCGTCAGGGCCCACCGGCAGGGAGCGGTCCTCGATGCGAGCCGGTTTCTTCGCGGTCTTTCCCGCCTGCACGCTCCGGAGCACGCCGCGCGCCTCCGAGGGAGGCAGGGTCTCGAGCGCGGGCCCGCCCGCCTTCTTCAACTGCTCCAGGAAGGCACGGGCGTGGGGATCCAGGCCGGAGTCGGAAGGCTGCTTCGTGTCGGTGGACATGGCGTCTCTCCTCCTGGGCCGAGGATGGCCATGCACGGCAGGAGTGGGAGACGCAGGCACACGGTGGGCTTGCCTGATCGCCGCATCCGGGTGCCGCAGTAGCACGGGCCGGATGCCACCGGGCATGCCTCTCATGGGGGATGTCCGGGCGCTCCGCGCTTTGGGAAGGAATGACGTGGGCCTGCTTCACGGGCCCTTCATTCCCAGACAGCGGAGTCACCATGGCGGTCCAGTACGATCCCAGCATCATCACGAAGCACGCGCAGGCGCTGTACAACCGGGCCTCCGGCATCATCTTCGCGTGGAGCGTCATCGGCTTCATCGCGGGACTGGCGATGACGAAGGCCATGAGCAGCAACGCACCGGGCCCCATCCTGGTGCTGGGCGGACTGGTGGTGGCGTTGATCGGCGCCATGTTCGGCCGGGGCCGGGCCTTCGCGCTCCAACTCCAGGCACAGGTCGCGCTCTGCCAGGTCGCCACGGAGGCCAATACGCGGAGGGCCGCGAACGCGGCGGCCGCCGAGGTGTCGCCCCCCGCCCCTGAATCGGTGAACCGCGCGAGCTAGCGGATTTCATGGCGGCGGAGCTGCTAGGACGGGCCCCATGGGACTTGATGCGAGCTACCAGGCCCTTCCCGGCGGCTCCCCGCTGCTGGAGCTGGCGCGGCGGAACAGGGGCGTGGGCGGATGGCTGATGTCCGTCACCCGGTTGCTCCGGGCTCCGAGCGAGGAGACCCTGGCACCGGGCGGTCCGGACTCCGACGAGCTCTTGCTCCTGGACGCCGTGCGGGACGCGCTGCGCACCCGTCCCGACCTGGCGGCGCGACAGGTGGACCTGGGCCGGAGGTGGGATCACCTGCACTTCGTCCTCTCCGACCAGCGCCGGAACGCGCCGGGCACGGACGACGACTCGCTGGCCGGCATCGCGATTCACGGCGAGGCGGAGATCGCCCCGCACGTGGTGGCACCTCAGGGCGTACCCCTGCGCTACACGCGACCGGAGACGGTGGAGCGGATTGCCCGGATGCTGGAGGCCGTGCGGTTCGACGCCCTTCGCGAGCACTTCACCTTCAAGAACCTGAGCGACGCAGCCGTCTACAAGTGTCCGCATGAAGAGGGCATCGACGAGGCCTGGCAGTGGCTCACCGAGCGCTTCGACCGCTTCCGCGCCTTCCACGTCACGGCCGCGAAGCACGGAGACGGTGTCCTTGTCTGTGTGGACTGAACCCTGGCGCCACGCATGAAATACACCTTCGTCTTCACCACCGCGGCGGCACTCCTCACCTTCCTGGCGCAGCGGCTCCATGGCATTGGCTGGTTGCTGCTGTGGCCCGCGTTGAGCTTCGCCATCGTGGCGCTCGCCTATGCCGGCGTGGGCGCGGGGGCCTTCGGGAAGCAGACCGACGGACGGATGCAGCCGTGGGCATTGGTCGCGCTCCTGCCCTACCTGCTGCTCACGTGGGGCACCTGGCATCTGGCGCGGCGGTCCTCGCGGGAGCATGTCCTTGACGAAGTGGCGCCGGGGTTCCTGGTGGGGCGCAGGCTGCTACCCGGTGAGCTGCCCCCGGGTGTCACCGCCGTGCTCGACCTGACCTCCGAGTTCATCGAACCGGAAGCCATCCGTGGCGCCTGCCGGTACGTGTCCCTGCCCATCCTGGACGCATCGACGTTGCCCGTGGAGCAGGTGGCTCCGGTCCTTCGCGAGCTGGCCGCCCTGCCCGGCCCCCTGTACGTCCACTGCGCGCAGGGACATGGGCGCACGGGGATGATCGCCGCCGCGCTCCTCGTGGCCCGGGGTGACGCGCCGGACGCGAAGACGGCACTCGCGCGGGTGCGCCAGGCGCGGCCCGGGGTGCGGCTCTCCGCCTCGCAGGAGCGTGCGCTCGACGCGTTGTCGGCGGCACTCCGCTCCCCTCCCTGAACCGCGAGGCCTGGACACGGCAGGCCCCGCGGATGCTCAGGACGGCTCAGCTCTCGGCGGACGGAGTCTGCTCCGTGGCCGGATGGTCGGCGTCGCAGACCGGCGCGGTGTCCTCCGACTGCTGCGTGGAGACGGAAGCGGTCTCCTCGGAAGGCGCGGGCGCGAAGCACCAGCCCGCCTCCTCACAGGTGGTGCGGAAGGTCCCCTCGTAACAAGGCCCGGTGCAGCCGCGGGCCGGGCAGACGTCCATGCACTGCGGCGGATAGGCAAACGCGGCGGCGGGAGCCACGGCGAAAACAGCGGCGACGGCCATCAAGGACTTCTTCAGCGCGTTCATCGACACTCCTGGGGTGTGGGATGTGCCCACGCGAAAGGCAGGCACGCCTCACAGCAGATGCCAGCCCCGGAAAACAAAGACAGACACCCCACACCCGCGGCGTCCTCGACCCAACACTCGCATCGCCCTCAAGTCCGCGCCGCGAAAGTCAATAGTGGCAAGCCGCGATATCCGGCCCCCGTGGCGGGAACCAGACTGCGCATCCACCCATTCGTCGGAGCCGCCATGTTCCTCACCCGTCTGTTGGCCGTCGCCGCTGCGTTTACCCTTTCGCCCACGGCCAGCTTTGCCATGCCCATCCAATGCAGCCAGGTCTGTCCCGAGACCTATGAATGCGACATGGCGTGCGGCGAGGGCTATCGCATCACCACGTGCCAGGCGGCGGGCTACGCCTGCTACTCCCCGGCCAGCGCTCCTGGGTCGAGCGGCGAGGAGCTGGTTTCGGCCTGTTCGGACTGCTCCGACGCACGGACAAGCTGCCTCTGGAACGCGGCGACCGGCTCCGCGGACGCCCAGTCGTGCGTTGACGCCTATGTCGCATGCGCCGAGAGTTCCTGCGGGAGCGCGAATTAGCGCGCCACTTTCAAACTGCGTTCAACAGCCTGTGGGTCTCCCGCGGTCTGGTCCTCCCGGGAGCCCGGACGCTGATGCGCTTTCACAAGGCCTTGCGCGCCAGCTCCCGCGCCGCTTCGACGAAGAGCCGCAGCGGCGCGGAGCGCTGTGCACGGCTGGGGTAGTAGAGGAAGAAACCGGGCACGGTGGGCGAATAGGCCTCCAGCACCCGCACGAGCTTCCCGGTGCGCAGCCCCTCCTCCACGGCCGGCTCGAAGGCGTACGTCAGCCCCAGGCCCTGCTCCGCCAGGATCGCGGGCAGGTGGATGTCATTGGTGACGACACCGCCGCGCACCGGCACGCGCCAGTTCTTGCGCCCGCGCTCCAGCTCCCACGCGTAGAGCGTTCCGGTCGTCTGTGAACGGAAGGTGATGCACTCGTGCTTCAGCAGGTCCTCGGGGCGCTGGGGCGTTCCGTGGCGCGCGAGGTAGCCGGGCGACCCCACCACCACGAAGCGGAAGGCCTCCGTGAGGCGCACCTGCACCATGTCGCGCTGGATGGCTTCGCTCAGACGCACGCCCGCGTCGTAGCCCTCCTCGACGATGTCCACGAAGCGATCCTCGATGACGACCTCCACCTCCACCCGCGGGTGACGCGCACGGAAGATGGGGACCACCGGGGTGATGACGTAGGGCACCGCCGCCGTCAGCACCGACAGCCGGACCCGGCCCACGGCCTCTCCGGGCTGCGCGGCCACCTCGCGCAGCGTGGCCAGCGTCTGCCCCACGGCCGGGCCTGCTCCCTCCACGAGCCGCCGGCCTACGTCCGTCAGCGCCACACTGCGCGTGGTGCGCGTGAGCAACACCACCCGCAGCTGTTCCTCCAGTTGCCGCACCGCCTGGCTCACCGCGGCCGTGGAGACGCCCAGCTCGCGCGCGGCTCCGCTGAAGCTGCGCAGCCGGGCCACGGCGAGGAACACCTGGAGCTGGTTGAAAGGCGCCGTATTCATTCGCGAGGACCGTACCTGAAGCCACTGTTAAGCACGCGTTAACAGCCTATTGGCTCCTCCACGCGTAGTCATCCCCAGGGCCGGCGCGTATCTCTCTGTCCATGAACGGGGCTGACCGGCCCCCATGATTCCTGGAGAGAGAAGCCCCATGCCTACCGCCAACGCCTACGCCGCCACCTCCGCGAAGTCACCGCTCGGTCCCCTGGCCATCCAGCGCCGGGAGCTGGGCCCGCGCGACGTGCTCATCGAGATCAAGTACTGCGGCATCTGCCACTCCGACATCCACACCGTCCGCGGCGAGTGGGGCGAGACGACCTACCCCATCGTCCCCGGTCATGAGATCGCCGGCATCGTCACCCGCGTCGGCGCCCAGGTGAAGAAGCACGCCGTCGGCGACCGCGTCGGCGTGGGCTGCATGGTGGACTCCTGCGGCGACTGCGCGTCCTGCCGCAAGGGCGAGGAGCAGCACTGCCTCAAGGGGATGGTCGGAACGTACGGCGCCACCGGCCGCGACGGCCAGCTCACGCAGGGCGGCTACTCCACGCACATCGTCGTGACCGAGGACTTCGTGCTCAAGATTCCGGAAGGCATCTCGCTCGACGCCGCCGCGCCGCTCCTGTGCGCGGGCATCACGACGTACTCACCGCTGCGCCGCTGGGGCGCGGGCCCCGGCAAGAAGGTCGCCATCGTGGGCCTGGGCGGACTGGGACACATGGGCGTGAAGTTCGCTCGCGCGATGGGCGCGGAGGTGACCGTCCTGTCACAGTCGCTGAGCAAGAAGGAGGACGGCCTGCGCCTGGGCGCGCACCACTACTACGCCACGAAGGACCCGGAGACGTTCAAGAAGCTCGCGGGCACCTTCGACCTCATCGTGAACACAGTGAGCGCGAAGATCGACGTGGACGCCTACCTGTCCCTGCTGGCCCTGGACGGCGCCCTGGTCAACGTGGGCGCTCCGCCGGAGCCGCTCGCGGTCAACGTGTTCTCGCTCATCATGCCCCGCCGCGTGTTCACCGGGTCGCTCATCGGCGGCATCCCGCAGACGCAGGAGATGTTGGACTTCTGCGCGAAGCACCACATCGGCGCGGACATCGAGGTCATCCCCGCCAGCAAGATCAACGACGCCTACGAGCGGGTGCTCGCCTCCGACGTCCGCTACCGGTTCGTCATCGACACGTCGACGCTGAAGTAATTCCGTTGGGGGGAAGCCAGTGGAGGCGTCGTGAATAGCCTCTCCGCCGGTGGCCGGACGTCTCCGGCCCGGGGAGGCAGCATGAAGCAGACGCGTGGATTCGCCGTGGCCGTGGCAGTGACCACCATCCTCACGGTGGCGCCGGACGTCCAGGCCCGCGGCGCGATTCCTTCCACGGCGTCCGGTGCGGCGACACCCTCACCACGAATACCCTTCTCACCCACAACCTCAACTGCCCCAGCTCGGCGCCCTTCGCGCTTCAGATCGACGGCGACGGCATCGTCCTGGACCTGGTCCACAATAACAACTACGCGAACTTCCTCATCACCGAGTGCCGCCTGAGTGGGAACAACATCGGGCTGAGCAGCGAGTTCGACGCGTCCAATGGCAGCTTCGACGTGCGGTCGTCCGTGTTCACCCACAATGGGATCGCGATGTTCGCGGACTTCCACGACATCGACGCGCTCGACTCCACGTTCACGTCCAACGGGAGGGTCTTCTACTGCTGGCAAGGCATCATGCGCTTCAGGTCCAGCCCATGACAACGCGAGCGGCCTGACGCTCTCCGACCGTGAAGGGTTCCCCACCGGTCCGATGACGGGCATCGTCCGCGGCAACCAGTTCCTGGCCAACGACGGCGACGGACTCCGGGTGCAGCCGCCCAGCACCCCCACGGTGATCAACAACCTCGCGCTGGGCAACACGGGCTTCGGTATCTACGCGCCCACCGCCTATGACGGCGACGGAAACGTCGCGCGTGACAACACCGCGGGCAACTGCGTCGGCATCGTCTGCGCCCCGTACTGACGTCCGGCTGCCCTGGCTGGAACAATTCACCTCCAGATACCTGCACGCACCCGGGTCGCCTTGAGGCGCACCCGGGCGCATTCACTAGCGTGGCCTCCGTCCATTCCACCTTGGAGGTCGCGACATGGAAGAGGAACGCGGAAGGGCCTGGGTGCCCTGGTTGGTGACGGCGCTGGTGGCGGTGCTCGCGGGGCTGGTGCTCTATCTGTCGCATCGCAGCACGACCCGCGCGGACGCGGAGGCGGCGGCCGCCGTTGCCCGGGCCAGCGAAGCGGAGACCGCGAAGCAGCAGTTGGAGGCGAAGCTGGCCGCGCTGGAGGCGGACCACGCGAAGCTGACCACGGAGAAGGATCAGCTCAGCACGGAGAAGGAACAGCTCAGCCAGACGGTGCAGGAGCAGGAGGCGGAGCTCACCCGCCTCAAGGCCACCTACGAGGACCTCCAGGACAAGCTGAAGAAGGAGATCGCCGAGGGCGCCATCCGCCTGTCGCAGGACGGTGGCCGCCTCCAGGTGGACCTGGTCGACAAGGTCCTCTTCGATTCAGGCGACGCCAGCATCAGCGCGCGCGGACAGGAGGTCCTCACCCGGCTGGGCGGCGTGCTGTCCAAGGTGGATGACAAGCTCATCCAGGTGTCGGGCCACACCGACGACTCGCCGCCCACGCTGAAGCTCCAGGCCACCTTCCCCACCAACTGGGAGCTGTCCGTCGCGCGCGCCGTCAACGTGGTGCGCTTCCTCCAGGAGAAGGGCGGCGTGCCCGCGAAGCGCATGCTCGCGGCCGGCTACGGCGACACGCGCCCCCTGGGGGCCAATGCCTCGCCGCAGGGCCGTGCGCGCAACCGCCGCATCGAGCTGCTGTTGATCCCGGAGCTGGCCGCGAAGAGGAACCCCGCCATCGCGAAGGCGGCCCCCGCGAAGGCAACCCCTGCGAAGGGCGCTCCCGCGAAGGCCTCCACCGTGAAGCCCGCCGTCGGGAAGAAGGCGGGCCGGTAGTCAAACTCCGTCTTGCTTCAGCGTGCGGAACACGGCGGGCAACTCCTGCTCACCCAGCCCCGCGCCGAGGGCCCGCCGGTAGTTCTCCAGCAGTTCCCTGGGGAAGCGCGCGCTGATGCGGGCGTCGGTGCTCAGCCGGACGATGTGCTCGATGGCCGCGACATGGGTGTTGAGGCTGCACTGCTGGCCGGTGAAGTCGTCGCGTCCAATCATGTCCTGCGCGGCGTCCGCGGTGACGGAGATCAACCCCAGGAAGGAGTTCTTCTGGGCGAAGAAGGCCTTCGGATCCAGCCCCTCGGACTGGCACATCGCCGCGGCGTGGAGGAGCGCCAGCGAGCCTCCGTAGTAGGCCTCGAGGATCGCGCAGTCGAGCGTCGCGGCGGAGCCGATCTTCTCGTCGACGTAGACGGAGTTCCTGGCGATGGCCTGGAGGGTTTCCACGTGCCGGTCGAACACCGCTCGTGCCCCGGCGTAGTAGACCGTCGCGTAGTCGGTGGCCACGAACGCGGGATAGGCGAGGATCGCCGCGTCCAGGTAGTCCACGCCATGGGCCCTCGCCCACTCCAGGCCTCCGCGCGCGTCCGCCGGTGAGCCGCTGGTGAGCTGGACCAGCGTCTTTCCCGCCAGCGCCGCCGCGATGGCCGGCGACGCCACCACCTCCGTCCACGCCGCGTAGTTGGACAGCGAGACGACCACGAGCGCCCGCCCGGCGACGGCCTCCACCAGGGTCTCGAACGCGACCGTGCCCCCGCCCACGGCCCTGGCCCTGGCTGGCGTCCGGTTCCACACCGCGACGTCATGCCCCGCCGCCGCGAAGGCCCGCGCCAGCGCGCTGCCCATGAGACCACTGCCAATCACCGCGATCTTCGTCGAACGGCTGGACGTCATCGTCACGCTCCTGGGGTGAGGCCCCAGCCTCGAAGCGCGCGCACTCCGCGTCAACCCGGCCGCCTGCTGAACGACCTGCCTGGCCAGGGCCTGCCCACCCTCACTCCAGGTGCGCCCGCACCGTGTCATCCCCATCCCTCCCCCCGAGGAGATGCCATGGCCAGGAAGATGAAGGCGGTGCAGGTGCAGAAGAAGGGCGGCGCGCTCGAAGTGGTCGAGCGTGAGGTGCCCGAGCCCGGTCCCGGGCAGGTCCGGATCGCGGTGGAGGCGTGTGGCGTCTGCCACAGCGACGCCATCACCAAGGAAGGCTGGATGCCCATCCAGTATCCCCGGGTGCCGGGCCACGAGGTCGTGGGCCGCATCGAACAGGTGGGCCCTGGCGTGACGGCCTGGAAGGAAGGACAGCACGTCGGCGTGGGCTGGCACGGGGGCCACTGCGGCCAGTGTGTCGCGTGCCGCAGCGGCGACTTCGTCACCTGTGAGAAGCAGCAGATCTGCGGCATCAGCTACGACGGCGGCTACGCGGAGTATCTGGTCGCGCCCCAGGAGGCGCTGGCCCGGGTCCCGGAGGGGATGAGCTCCGAGGATGCCGCGCCGCTGCTCTGCGCGGGCGTCACCACGTACAACTCCCTGCGCAACATGGGCGCGCGGCCGGGGGACCTGGTCGCGGTGCAAGGCATTGGTGGCCTGGGCCACCTGGCCATCCAGTACGCCAGCAAGTTCGGCTACCGCACCGTCGCCATCTCACGCGGCGCGGACAAGAAGGCGCTGGCGATGGAGTTGGGCGCGCACGAGTACATCGACACGGAGAAGGGCAAACCCGCGGAGGCCCTCCAGAAGCTCGGGGGCGCGCGCGTCATCATGATGACCGCGTCGAGCAGCAGCCTCGCGGGCGAGCTGCTCGGAGGCCTGGGCCGCAACGGCACCCTGCTGCTGCTGGGCGCGGGCTCGGAGCCCATCCCCGTGAGCAGCATGTCCATGATTGGAAAGCGCACGCGCATCCAGGGCTGGCCCAGCGGCGTGCCCCAGGACTCGCAGGAGACCATGGACTTCAGCGCGCTCGTGGGCGTGCGCTCGCGCAACGAGGTGTTCCCCCTGGACCGCGCCGCGGAGGCCTACGAGCGGATGATGAGCAACAAGGCCCGCTTCCGGGTGGTGCTCAAGATGCGCTGAAACAGGCGGCCCTCCAGGCCCCAGGCCTCTCGCCTGGGGACCTGGTCCGGCGGATTTAGAGCGCCGCCGGCTGCTCCTGGTGCAGCCGGGACTCCACCTGACGCTGGATGATCAGCAGCTGATCGAGCCTGCGCTTCAGCTCCTCACGCAGCTCGAGCTTGTCGGTGCGGACGATCTCGTCCCGCAGCGCATCCGCGCCTTCGGCCAGCACGGCATGGAGCAGGTGGATCTGCTGCTGGGAGAACTCCAGGACCATGGGACACCTCATCGTCAGGAGAACGGCGAGCGGCTCACACCATGAAGTGTAAGCACGCGCTCGCCCACTGCCCCTGACGCGGCCGGCGTTGCCTGGCCGGGTGTCTGGTCTGCTACACCCAAGGGTGCGGCGCCCGAAGCCGGGTGGCCGCACCCCAGGGACCCACTCAGCGCAGCGCGATGAGCGAGGCCACGAGCAGCGACACGACGCTCATGACCTTGATGAGGATGGCCACGCCCGGACCGGACGTGTCCTTGAAGGGGTCGCCCACCATGTCGCCCACGACGGCGGCCTTGTGGACGGCCGAGCCCTTGGCGTGACCCGGCAGCTTGCCCTTCTCGATGAACTTCTTGGCGTTGTCCCACGCGCCGCCCGCGTTGGCCATGTAGAGGGCCATGGTGGCGCCGACGACGAGCGCACCGGCCAGCAGGCCCGCCAGGGCGAGGGGCCCGAGCACCCAGCCCACCAGCGGCGGGGCGACGATGGCGATGAGGCCCGGGAAGATCATCTCGCGCAGCGCGCTCTTGGTGGAGATGTCCACGATCTTCTTGGGGTCCGGCTCGGCCTTGAGCTCCATCAGGCCGGGGATCTCACGGAACTGACGGCCAATCTCCTCCACGATGGCGCCGGCGGCGCGGCCCACCGCGAGCATGGTGGAGGCGCCCACCAGGAACGGGAGGATGGAGCCCAGCAGCAGGCCCACGATGACGTTCGGGTTGGTCAGCTCCAGGCTCATCTCCGCCATGTTGTTGGCGACGCGCGTGTGGTTGACCTCCAGGTTGAACGCGGAGAACAGCGCGATGACCGTGAGGGTCGCGGAGCCGATGGCGAAGCCCTTGCCGATGGCGGCCGTGGTGTTGCCCACCGCGTCCAGCTCGTCGGTGATGGCGCGCACTTCAGGGCCCAGGCCGGACATCTCGGAGATGCCGCCCGCGTTGTCAGAGATGGGGCCGTACGCGTCCACCGTCATCACGACGGCCGTACCGCCCAGCATGCCCACCGCCGACAGCGCGATGCCGTACAGGCCGAGCGCCCGGTCCGCGATGTACGCCACCAGCGCGATGGTGGCCATGGAGATGCCCACGCTCTCCATGCCGACCGCGAGGCCGCGGATGAGGTTGGTGCCCGCGCCCGTGATGGAGGCCTCCGCGATGCGCTGCACCGGCGTGGAGGACGTGTAGTAGTCCGTGACGAGGCCGATGATGGCGCCGCCGAAGGCACCGGCCGCCAGCGCGATGGTGATGTTCTGGGACAGGCCGAACACGTTCATCAGCACGAACGACAGGCCCACCAGGATGACGGGGGGCATGATCAGCGCGCTGCGCAGCACCTGCGCGGGGTTCATGTTCTTGAGCGCGCGGGCGATGAAGATGCTCAGCAGGCTGACCACCAGGCCGATGGCGGACAGCACCAGCGGCAGCACCACGCCCGCGACCTTCGCGCTACCCGTGGCGTTCGTGTCCACCACCAGGCGGGAGAGCTCCGTCGAGTTGGCGGTCAGCGCGATGGCCATGGCGGCGACGATGGCGGCGACCATGGACTCGTAGATGTCCGCGCCCATGCCGGCCACGTCGCCCACGTTGTCACCCACGTTGTCGGCGATGACGCCGGGGTTGCGCGGGTCGTCCTCGGGGATGTTCTCGATGACCTTGCCGGCGATGTCGGAGCCCACGTCCGCGGCCTTGGTGTAGATGCCGCCGCCCACGCGCGCGAAGAGCGCGATGGAGCTGGCGCCCACGGCGAACGAGTGGAGGATGGGGGACAGCTCCGGGCTCGACCTGAACGCGTAATAGACGACGCCCATGCCGATGAGGCCCAGGCCGGCGACGGCGAGGCCCATCACGGCGCCGCCATCCAGCGCGACGAGCAGCGCGTTCGGCTTGGAGCCGGTGCGCGCGGCCTGCGCGGTGCGCACGTTCGCGAACGTCGCGGCCTTCATGCCGATGTAGCCCGCGAGCAGCGACAGGAACGCGCCCGCCACGAAGCTCCCGCTGGCGACCGGGCCCAGCGCCAGGCCGATGGCGATCGCCACGACCACGCAATAGACCGCGAGCACCTTGTATTCGCGGACGAGGAACGCCATCGCGCCTTCGCGGATGTAGCCCGCGATGCGGTTCATCGTCGCGTCACCTTCGGGGAGACCCTTGACGCGGAAGTAGAAGAACGCAGCGAAGAGCAGACCGACGGCGCCGATGACGCTCGGTGCGATTGCCCAGAAATCCGATTCGAGACTCGACAACTCCATCCGTTCCTCCAGAGCAGTCCCGGGGGCCTCCGACTGCTCGCCCTGCGGATCGCTCGCGTGCCGCGCGAAATGTGCGGAGGGCCTATACGTGATTTCAGGGCAAGCGGGGAGCCTCCTCGGAGCGGTCGGCCCCACCGGGGTCCTTGACGCGGGAGGGCCCCCCGGGCGCCCAACGGGGCCGCCGGGGCTCGTCGAGTGAACCAAAGTGCCCGGATTCACTGACGATTCATCGCGATTGGGGGCCTGTCGTGGAGGCCGGAGCCGCCCTTGCGGCATGCCGGGGGCATTCGCTTGGGGCTCCTGGGATTGGCGTTGATTTCGGGCCGCGCGGCGAGCCGGGCCTCGTGTCCGGTCGAACCAGCCCCAGTTGACGGAAGGTGGCATGGGGCAGCTACACCGCGTCCCATGCGTCCTCACCCTGTGTCCCGGATTTGCTGGCGAGCCTGTGCCCTGGCCCTGCTCTGCCTGAACGTGGCGTGTGATTCATTGCCCGCCGCGGAGCCGTCCCCCTCCGCTCCACTCGCCACGTCCAAAGCCCGGCTGGATCCGCCGACGCAGTTCTCCGAAGTGGCCTTCGTGGGCACCGCCGCGTGTTCCAACGACTACAGCCGCATCGACAACTGTTACAACGCGGAGAACCCCCAGCGCCCCAGCATCCTCCGCGAGCTGTCGGCGGCCTGGCGCCCCTACCGCGCGTCCAGCACCACGCCCTTGTCCGTGCGCCCCTCGGCGCTCACCGGCGTGATGCAGCCCTTCCCTCCGTTCGAATACGACAACGGCTGGAACACGCCGCGCACGCCGGAGACGGCGGACGCGTCCCAGGCCATCCAGGTGATGCCCTTCAACCGGGGCAGCAACGACGGGCGGCTCTTCGTGCGCGGCGGCTGCCGTGGCTGCGGTGAGGGCTCCACCCTCTACACCTTCCGGCCGGAGCTGCTGGGCCCAGACTTCCGCTACGACTTCGCCCAGAAGGGCACCCGCTACGCGCAGCCCACGTGGCAGCCAGGGCTCCATCCCTTCGTCGCCTTCAACCCGATGCCTGGCTACACCCGGCTCACGGCGAAGAACAACGGTGACTTCCCGGACATGCTCCACAGCACGCTGTGCGAGGACTCCGTGTCGTCGTTGAACGCGGCGGGCCGCGGCCGCAACCCGCTGGCGTGCCGGGCCCGCTATGAGGCCACTTCGCCGTGGGTTTCCGGTGACTGCTACGACATCTCGCTCGTCTACGGCATGGCCGCCTCCGACGGGAAGCGCTGGGAGCTGCGCTCGACGGCGCTCACCGTCTTCGTGCGCAATCCCAAGCTCGTGACGGCGGGCGACGCCGTGGGCGGAGGTACCGCGAACTGGGGCCTCTGGGTCTACCCGCGCAACCCCGAAGGCGAGTTCAAGTCCCTACCCACCTGGGACCTGCCGCCGTTCCGGCCGTTCAACCCCCACGACTCCAACTGGGGCGACATGAGCACCGGCTCCGCGTACAGCGTCCCCGGGACGCCGGACACCATCGACTGGCGCCGGCTGTTCACGCAGAACCCCAGCTTCCAGTGCTACGTCCCGAAGAAGATCCTCGGCATCACCTTCTATGTCCGCAACACCGCCACCACCGCGCCCAAGTGGTGCCAGTTCTTCGACCGTCAGAGCTTCGCGGGCGACCTGAAGGTGGAGGACGACGAGGACGCTGTCATCGGCAACGGCTCCACCTGGAACGGCATCATCGGAAACGGGCCGGATGAGAAGCACCTGGCGATGTTCGAGCCCGCGACCAGCGGCGATGGCCGGATGCTCATCCTGAACATGGGCGGCCTCTTCTACGCGTCCTCGGAGGCTGTCTGCCAGGCCGCGGGCTGGAACCACTTCAAGCCCATCAGCATGATGCCCATGGACCCCGCGGTGAACACCCGCTACGAGCTGGCCCGCTCGCAGGTCATCAACGGCCAGCCGCGCAACTTCCGCGACACGCTGGGCAACCCCATCCCCTTCGGCGTGCGCAACCAGGGCGCGTACGCGTGGCTGGACCGCGAGGGCAAGAACCTGTTCTTCGCGGCGAAGAACAACCCCCACGACGGCTACTACGCGCGGCAGGTGTTGAGGGAGGAGCGCTTCGGGCCCTTCGCCCAACTCGATCAGCTCTGGAGCGCGCCCGCGTCCGACGCGGACCGGGCCCGCTTCAATCCGGACCGCGCGCCGGCGCAGTCCGTCAGCGTGCTGGGGGCCTGGACGCACGGCAAGGCCGTCATCCTGGACAACGGCATGAGCATCACCGACCTGGGGGGCAACAGCGAGGACCACTACCAGCGCACCTACTCCCTGCGCCTCTACGCCGGCGCGGACCTGCCCCTGACGCCCAAGGGCAGCTCGCAGCTTTTCTCGTTCGAGAACCAGCTCAACACCTTCAATGCCCTGCGGCCCACGCTGCCCTTCGACGTGGTGTGGAACTTCCAGTCCACCACCCAGCGCAACTCCGAGGTGGCCTTCGACGACTACCTCAACAAGCGCGCCTTCGTGGTGGCGCACATGAACGCGGCCATGCGGATGGACGTGTCTCCGGAAGGCCCGCAGCGCGCGGAGACCTTCCCGCAGGATGGCTTCATGCCCACCCGCAACGCGTGGGCCTACGTGCGCGGAGGCGACGTCGCGGACTTCCGCTTCATGCGCAACCCGCTGGCGCAGAACGCGGCCACGGGCAGTCCGCTGTTCGGCACGGATGGGCCGCAGCCTCCAGCTTCCGTCCGGCTGCGGGGCGGTGCGCGCATCGAACCCGTGGCCCTGGGCGGCGTCAGCGGCAAGGGCGTCTGGCTGGATGGCCGCAATGACTTCATGGACATGGGCTACCCGGTGGACGGCTCGCGCCGCGACTGGCTGTTCGGCATCTGGCTGGACTCCCGCATGGAGCCGCCGTTCGTTCGGCCCGGCGCCGTCTCACGCTCAATCCCTCGCACCCTGTTCTACTTCTCCGACAACTCGTGGGTGGGCCTGGTGCAGGCGGTCGACGGTTACTCCACGTGGCACGAGCTCACTGGCTACAACGGCCAGACGGGCTCCACGTTCACCGTGAACCTGGGTTCGCTGGTGCAGCCGGGCAAATACTTTCACTTCGGCATGAAGGTCTACACGCTCGCCGGGCAGCGGAAGCTCACGTTCTACATCAACGGCACGGCGCACACGTCGCTGACGGTGGCCTCGTGGGACGTGGGCTTCGACCCGATGTACAACTCCATGAACGGCTGGACGTGGATGACGGTGGGCGACCCGGGTCCCGACTTCGTCCGGGGCCAGGCGCGGCTGCCCTTCCATGGCTGGGTGGATGAGCTGCGCGTCTACGCGCTCTCCCCCGGAGACGCGGTGCGGCCCTGGGTGGAGGAGCTGCTGTGCAACCAGGCGCTGGGAACGACCGTGGACCTGACGTACCGCTCGCCGGAGGTGTACTCGCCGGTGTTGGAGACGCTGCGCTCGCGGTCGTTCCAATACCCGCTCTCCTTGGGCCGGACCCTGTGTGAGCAGATGCGGCTGGAGTCCTACGTGGAGCCGCTGGATTACCCGGCCCAGTCGGGCGAGCACCTGTGCATCGACCGCGTGCACAAGAACCCCCAGCCCGTGCAGCAGTGGCGCGAGCGCTGCCTGCGTCCGTCGATGATGGCCATGCCCCACCTGGACGCGGACCTGCCTCGCCCGGACTCCACCAGCAACGCCTTCTGTCAGTCCTGCCACACGTCCGGCGCGCCGCTGCCGGGCCTGAAGATGACGGCCCTGACCGCGGGCAGCGTCAACCGCTACCAGGACCCACGCCGCCAGCCGATGAACGTCCCGGCGGTCCTGGGCGGAGCCGTGCCGCCCTGGCTGCTCGTGCGCATGGACCAGCCGGATGGGACCTTCACGCTGGATCATCACTTCGACTGGCTCAACGCTCCGTAAGGAGGAGCGCCTTCAACCGTGCCGTCTGGTCCGCGCTCCAGCCTTCGGGCCGCAGGAGCGCGGCCCAGCCGTCCACGTGCTCGGCGGTGTAGACGTGGCCGTGGCCCGCGGGCACCTCCATCCCCAGGGGGAGGTCCGCGGTCACCTGCCAGAACGTCACGAAGGGGATCCACACCATCTGGTCCAGGACGTCGTCGCCACGCGGCTCGCGCAGCCAGTCCGGCCGCTGCACCAGGAGCCGGGGGCTCCACCAGATGATGGGGTCGGAGGGATGCAGCAGGTACAGCACGCGCGAGTCCCCCCACGGCGCGGACGCGGGCGGGATGTTCGTCCCAGGCCGGCGGCTGAAGCGGACGATGCGGCCCTGCCGGTAGATGGGCTCCACCTCGGGGCTGCCCGCGTCCCGGTGGTCGGTGAACGCGCGATACAGGGTGTTGAAGTTCGGCGGCCCCACGAAGAGCACGCCGTCGGTGCGCTGGGCCATGTCCCGCTCGCCGCTGAACGCGGTCTCTCCGCCGTAGGAGCCCAGGCTCTCACCGAACACCAGCAGCTTCGGGCGCTGGCCGGGAGGCAGCCGCGACCAGCGTTCGTAGACTTCATCGAAGAGCGCCCGGCCGGACTCCCGGGCCCGCTTCTGATCCACCAGGACGGAGAGCCACGACCACAGGTGCGAGTACTGCATGGCGACGATCGCGGAGTCGCCGCCGGTCATGTACTCGAAGGCATCCACGGCCTCCGGCACCACCCAGCCACTGCCCGTGGTCGTCACCACCAGCAGGTACGCGCGGTCGAAGCCGCCGGCCCGCTCCAGGTCGTCGACCGCGAGCGCCGCGCGGGCCTCCGCGTCCGGCGCGGAGGCATAACCGGCGTACGCGCGAATGGGCTCCCTCACCGCCGAGCCATGGAAGCGGGAGAGCGCTTCGACCGATGGCCCGCGTCCGATGAAGTTGCGCCCTTCCCTTCCCAGCGAATCCCACGGGATGCGGGAGCCCGCGCCTCCGGAGCGTAGTGCCGTGCGTGGAGGGACCACGCCCTCGTCGGTCAGCGTGTCCTGGACCTCCAGGGTGCGGTCCGCCGCGGCGATGAGCCCGTCCCACAGCACGCCGCTGGCCACCAGCGCGGTGAGCACCACCACGGCCAGCCCGCTCGTCGCCCGGGCCGCGCGAGGCCCGATGTGTCTGGAGAGCAGCGTGGCCAACGCGCGGGACACGCCACGCAGGCCCCGCGCCACGGCGATGATCACGAAGAAGAAGGCCGCCGCGACGAAGGGAGCGAGCAGGTATCCCGCGCGGCCCGTTGAAGGCATGCCCATGAGCTCGCGCAGGCGCTGTTGCCAATGCCAGCCAAGCAGCACCGCGCCTGCCAACGCCACCGCGGCCACGATGAAGAAGCCCTGCCATGCGCGACGAGAGGGCGTCCTCGAGGGGCGGTCCGCGAACTCCCGCCAGAGCCAGGCGCCCAGGCACCCGAGCCCATAGCCGATGGCCGCGCTGAGGCCGCTGACGAATCCCTGGAACGGCCCGCTGCGCGGCAAGAGGGACGGAGTGAAAGCCAGACAGGCGAAGAGGAGCGCCACCCAGGCCCCCGGCAATGTGTAGCGCAGCCAGCGAGGCCAGGTCCGGCTGGCACGTCTGGCGTGGCGCACCGCGACAGGTTGCTCGGCGTGGGTGAGGAAGTGCTCCATGCGAACTCCCCGCGAGTGCGCCGGCCCTCCTGAGCGCACTCCAGAGGGTAGGCCCCAAGGCCACTCCTCAGCAGCGTGCGCACGCCGTGCCCGGCTCCGTGACTACCAATGGGGTCGGCCGCCCGGTGGACCCACTCACACTCGCGGCGAAGTGCCTGATAGCCTCACCGGATGATTCCCCGCGCCCTCGCTCCCGTCCTGTTCGGTGCCTCGGTCCTCTGGCCGCTGCATGCGCTCGCCTGCATCAACGCAATGGACTACACGCCCAGGGACTTCAGTCAGTCCTACTGGGCGGACCTGTTCTTCTGGTCGGTGGGCGCGGTGTTCATGAACCGCGTCGTCATCCGCAACGTCTGGAGCCCGGCCGTGAAGGGCCAGCCGGCGCCGCCGCAATCGCGCAGGACCTTCTTCATGGTCGTCGGCGTCGCGCTCATCCTGCTGCTGGAAATGGTCTCGGTGGGAGGGCCGCTGCTCAACTTCACCGCGAGAGACTTCTCCGAGTGCCGGATGAGCATCCCCAACCTGGTGACGCTGGTGGCGAGCCCCATCGTGCTCTTCCTCCTGCAGGCCGCGTTCTTCCAGGGGCCCGGCAAGCGGAGGTTCGGCGACACGGGGAAACGGCCGATCGTGGCCCTGGTGGTCACGTCCGTGGTGCTGGTGCTGGGATTGGGGATGGTCCGGGAGTACATCATCCTCCCCTACCTCTGCGACAACATGTCGCTCGGGTTCGCGGACACCACGGGTTATTACTGAGCGTCCGTCGTGGCATCGCGCTCGTTTCCGTTCGCCTCGCTCGCGGGTCTGGCCTTCGTGGTGGCCGCAGCCGGTGGTGGCTATGTGCTCGTCCGTGACGCGGACGTGCTGGCGCTGCGCCTGCGCACGCGGGTGCTCGCCCCAGCGAAACACTCACCGGCGACGCCACGGGAGGCCGTGGAGCATTTCCAGTGCAATCGCTGTCACGTCGTCCCCGGGGTTGAACCGGTGTCCGCGCGCCTCAGTGAGAACTGTGTCACGTGCCACCAGGCCATCGCCGCGGGGCGGATGGACCTCTGGTACAAGCAGGCGGAGGTCGAGCGGTGGAAGGGACACATCACCCACCTGGTGAGGACCCCGGACCTCGGCTCGCTGAGCCAGCGCGTCAAACGTGAGTGGCTCGTCTCCTGGCTCCAGGCGCCGCACGTGGTGAGGCCGCTCTACGGCGCCACCATGCCCCGGATGAAGGTGGGCCCGAAGGACGCGGAGCTCATCGCGGACTACTTCGCGGTGACCGAGCAGGAATCGGCGGAGCCCGCGAAGGGTGACGTGGAGGCGGGCCGGGCGCTCTATGCGGAGCACGCATGCGCGAGCTGTCATTACCGCGGGGACTTCCCGCTCGCGTCCCTGCGCTACGGCGCGCCGGAGCTCCAGAGCGCCTCGGCCCGGAGGCGGGCCCCCGACCTGCGCCACGTGCGCGACCGCATGTCCCTGGCGCAGCTGCGCGACTGGCTGACGGATCCGCACCGCATCCTCCCCGACACGGAGATGCCCACGTTCGCGTTCACGCCGAAGCAGGTCGAGGATCTGGCGGCCTTCCTGCGCGCTCCCCTGCCCCCCGTGGCCGCGGCGCCGCGCCCCCGCTACCAACCCAAGAAACTGGCGCGCGAGGTCCACTATCCAGAGGTGGCGAAGAAGCTCTCACGGCACCTCTGCTACCACTGTCACTCCGACATGCGGCGGCCCGGAGATCAGGGGCCGGGGAACTCGGGCGGGTTCGGCTACGACGGAGCCTCGCTCGACCTGGCCACGCGGGCCGGCTTCCTGCGAGGCATCAAGCGCGACGGCCAGTTCCGCGGGCTCCCGGACCGGTTGGAGGATGGGACGCCCCGCCTGGTGGCCGCGTTGCTCGCACGGCAGGGAGAGCTGGACGGGCACTTCCAGCCGGGAGTGCTGGGCATGCCCCTGGGCCTGCCGCCCATCCCCGAAGAGGACATCGATCTCATCTTCACGTGGATCGAACAGGGCGCGCCCGAATAGCTCCCTTGGCGCACTTTCCGTGGACTACCCTGGCCATGGGGATGAACCCGGGGGAGAGGTACGGCGCTTGAGCATTCGGAATGTCATCGTCATTGGAGGCACGGGCGACATCGGACGCGCCGTCGTCCACAAGCTGCGCGCGGAGGGCCTGCGCGTGGTGTGCGCCGCGAGTGACGTGACGACGGAGACGGCGGACTGCCTGCACGTGGATGTCACGCGCGAGGACTCCGTGATGGCGCTGTTCAAGCGGGCGGAGGCGGAGACGGGCCCCGTCGAGGTCCTGGTCAACTGCGCGGGCGTCGGAGTCTTCACGCCGCTCCACGAGACATCCCTCGAGGACTGGACGCGGACCCTGGACGTGAACCTCACGGGCACGTTCCTGTGCGCGCGCGAGGCCTTCCGGCGGATGAAGCCCCGGGGCGGCGGGCGGATCATCCACATCGGGTCCGTGAGCGACCACCTCACGCTGCCCATGAACGGGGCCTACGCCGCGACGAAACATGGCGTCCGGGGGCTGACGGGCGTCCTGAACGAGGAGGGCAAGGCGTTCGGCATCCGCGCCACGCTGCTTTCGCTCGGCGCCGTCTACACCGCCTTCTGGAAGTCGCGGCCGGAGTTCAGCCCGGCCGACATGCTCGCCGTGGAGGACGTGGCCCAGTGCATCTGGGAGATCGCGATCAAGCCTCCGAACGTGCGGGTCGACGAGATGCGCCTCGTCCCACCGCAGGGAGTCCTCTGATGCGGACGCAGCCGAAGGCACCGGTCGCCGTCGTCACCGGGGCCAGCCGGGGGATTGGAGCGGCCATCGCCACGCTGCTGTCCCGCAGCGGGTTCGAGGTGGTCCTGGTGTCCCGCGATGCCGCCGCGCTGGAGCAACTCCAGAACCAGCTGAGCGCGGCCGGGGGCCGTGCGTGGCCGCTGGCCTGCGACGTCGCGAACCGGGACGAGGTGGAGTCAGCGCTCGGCCGTCTCGAAGCGAAGGTGGGCGTGCCCCAGGTGCTCGTGAACAACGCGGGCATGGGTGGGCCGTTTCATCGCGCGGACGAGGTCAGCGTCGCCGAGTGGGACCTGCTGTTCGGCGTGAACGTGGAGGGAGTGCGCAACCTGTGTCAGTGGGCGTTGCCGCGAATGAAGACGGAAGGCCATGGGCGCATCGTGAACGTCGCGTCCATCATGGGCCTCTTCGGCGGCGCGCAGTCGTCCACCTACGCGGCCACCAAGCACGCGCTCGTGGGCTACTCGAAGGCCATCGCCGCGGAGTGGGGAGCGTACGGCATCACCTGCAACGCGGTCTGTCCTGGCTACATCGAGACGGACATGCTGGCGAAGGCCCCCTCCTCCTCACGCGAGCGCTTGCAGGAGCGAATCCCCGCGAAGCGCTTCGGGACGCCCGAGGAAGTCGCGGGCCTGGTGGCGTTCCTCGTGGGGCCCGCTGGCGGCTACGTCAACGGGAGCGCCCTGGTGATGGACGGTGGGCTGTCCTCACATCTGGCGTCAGACCTGCCGTCGTTCTGAGGCAGGAAGCAGCACCTGCTCCAGCAGCACGCGCAGCTCCTGCTCCAGCCCTGGCACCGAGGCGCAGCGAAGATTCCCCCCGCCCCGGAAGAGGGACAGCCCTTCGAAGAGGGCGACCAGCAGCGCCGCTCTGCGCTCCCTGCGCGCCGGGGTGGATTCGGGGGACAGCTCCCGCAGCAACTCCACGACGCCCGCGCGATAGCCGGCGTAGAAGACCGTGAGCGCGTCGGCCACCATCGCGTCTCTCGCGGCCATTGCCCACAGCTCCGCGAAGAACTGGCAGGCGTGCGGTGAGTCCTGGTCCTCCAGGATGGCGTCCACGGCGAGCCGGAGCCGCTGCGCCGGTTCACTTCCTCCGCCCGCCATCCGCTCACGGACTCGCTGGAGGGCCTGCTCCAGGTAGCGCGCCAGCAGTGCCCGCACCACGTCCTGCCGGGTGGGGAAGTAGTACTGGAGGTTCCCCAGGCTCAGCTCCGCGCGCTGGGCCACGGCGCGCAGACTGAGCCCCGCGTAGCCGTCACCGGCCAGGACCTCCAGGGTGGCGTCGAGGATGCGCTCCACGCGCTCGGTGCCCTTGGCGTGCACGGCGGTCCCCTTCCGGGGGCTCGCGGAGGGAAGTGTCCCGGGGGCCTTCTTGCTCGTGCGGCGAACCATCACGCCGCCTCGCGCGCCAGACGCTCGTCGATCCGGACCTCGACGCCACAGGCGCGCAGGGTGGCCAGCAGCTCCTCGGGCCGGGACTCATGCTCCGGGAACCACACGCCCGGGGGCGGCGGCGGCGCACCATCCAGTCCCAGGAGCCGCTCCGCGCCCAGCAATGCACCGATGGCGGTGAGGTGGGCCTGTCCCAGGGGATCCACGACCTCGATGCGGACCTGTCCCCGCTCGCCCTCCACGTCCGTCACAAACGCGGCTTCGCCCCCCGTGTTGCTGCCGGTGAGCAGCGTCCGGCGCAGGGGCGTCCAGCGGGGGTGCTGGAGCAGCCGCAGGATGCCCAGCCGCTGGAGCGCGACGAGCGTCCAGGTCGCGAAGCCCGAGTCGAAGCCCAGCCGCGTCGTCACCGTCCGCGCGCCCAGCACTCGGGGCAGCGTCGCCTGTTCGGGCGTGTCGAGCCGGAAGACCCGGGTGTGGCGTCCGTCGGAGAACCTTACCCGCCGGCCGTCCGTCAGCGGAAGCACCTGCCGCTCCTGTCCATCCTCCGTCACCTCGAAGGGCAGGCCCAGCCGGTCCATGTACTCCAACGAGTCCGGTCCGGCCTGATCCGCGAGCGCGAAGCGGATGGCCACCTCCACCCGCTCCAGGCGCCCCACCCTCCGGGCCGCCATCGCCACGAGGCGGGGAACCAGCCCCGCCATCCACGCGGAACCGAGCAACACCGGCGCGCCCGGCGTCGCACCGGAGAGCCGCAGCACGGTGGCCTTCACCCGCGAAGTCCACCGGGTGATGTCCAGCACAGGCACCCCGGCGCGCGAAGCCGCCAGCAGCAGCGTGTCCTCCGGGTCATTGACCAGGGACAGCACGGCCCGGGGCGTCCCTCCCAGCGCCGCCAGTGCCTGCGGTGAGCGGACATCCAGGGCAATGCCCTCCGCTCGCCCCAGACGCGCGGCCAGCTCCCGAGCGGGACCCTCCCGGCGCCCCGCGATGAGCAGTGGCAGGTCCGGGTGACGCTCCCGCAGCAAGGAGGCGAGCTGCGCCCCCACCACCCCATAGCCCCCCACCAGCACGACATGTCCCGCGGACTCCATGGCGACTCCCTTTCATGACACGCCATGGATATAGGTCACTTGACCTATTTTTTCATCACATTCGACTTCTCACGGGTAGTTGATTCGATGTCCAAGCCTTCGTCCTGGGTGTGCAGCACGCCAGTCCATCACGGTCCTCCTCTGACGCACGACTCCAACTCCCACGAGGTCACTTCAGACCGCCATGGCATCTGAATGACTCAGCGGCATTTTCCAAACACAGCCGATAGAGTGGCGAAATCCTTTCCTGTCGAACCTTTGAACGTTGGCGGGGAACACCTCCGGGAAAGGAGCAAAGTCCTCTCGCGGAGCACCAATGAATAGAAGACATGAAAACTGGCTCCGTTGCCTGACGGCGGCCTTGATGGTCGCACTGGCTGGGTGTGGTGGCTCGGAAGAAGCGCCGGACCGTGAGGTGGAGACCGCTACCGCACGCCAAGGCCTCACCTTGGTCAAGGTACCGAAGGCTTTGGCGGCTGGCGCCTATCACTCCTTGTTCTTGAACAGGAACGGAGAGGTGTGGGCGTGGGGCCAGAATGTCTTCGGTCAACTGGGAACTGGTGGCACCAGCGCAAACCAACCCCAACCCACCCGGGTGAATGGGCTGCCCCCCATCAAGTCCGTCGCGGCAGGCATCGCCCACTCATTGGCGCTGGATATGACCGGCAACGTGTGGGTCTGGGGACAGAACGGGAATGGCCAAGCAGGACTGGGCTCCATAGGAGGCACCCTGCTGGTTCCCACTCGCGTGGGAACGCTCTCCGGCATCCAATCCATCTCGGCCAACGGGAACTTCTCTCTCGCATTGGGGACGGATGGCCGGCTCTGGGCTTGGGGCCAGAACACGTCCGGTCAGATCGGGATCGGGCTCATCAGCGCCGCGGAGCCCATTCCTTCGGAGGTACTAGGTCTGCCTGCTGTCCGCGCCATGGCTGCGGGCGTGAACCATGCCCTCGCCCTGGATGAAGACGGCAAAGTCTGGGGATGGGGCCTGAACACCTCCGGCCAGGTCGGGCTCGGAACCATAAGCCCCACAGTCCTCAATCCGACTCAGGTGGCTGGGGTGCCTCAAGGCACAGCACTGGCTGCGGGCGCTGCTCACTCTCTTCTGGTGGATGAGCAGTTTGGGAACGTGTGGGCATGGGGACAGAATGCCTTTGGTCAAGTGGGAACAGGCAGCATCAGTTCGACGCCTGTCACTGCGCCTCACCCGGTTGATGGTGTGTTCGCAGTCACCGCCCTGGTCGCCGGACACAATAGTTCCTTTGCCATCATCGGAAATGGCTTGGCCAAAGCATGGGGGCACAATGCATCAGGGCAGCTTGGCAATGGGACCGTGGTCACCAGCGCATCGCCGGTGAGCGTGACGGGCGTCGTGGATGCGACCGCACTGGCGGCAGGGGCCCAACATGCATTGGCGCTTCGATCCGGGTGTCCAGTATGGGCATGGGGCAACAATGGCCAGGGACAGCTTGGCACGGGAAGCACCTCGACGACGCCGGCCACGTCCCCCGCATCGGCGCTCATCATCAACACATTCTACTTCGACGGTGACATGGACGGCTTCGGAGATGAATACCTCTCGGAGCAGTCATGCGAGCCGTCCCCTGGCTTCGTGGAGGAACTGGATTGTGACGACTACTCCGCGACCACGCACCCTGGCGCCATCGAGGCGTGCAACAGCGTGGACGACAACTGCGACGGCATCGTGGACGAAGAAAATCCGAGCGGCGGTGAAGCATGTACCACGGGCAGGCTGGGGGTGTGCTCGGCAGGTACGACGGCGTGCACCAGCGGGAGCGTGATTTGTCATCAGAACGTTGTCGCTTCCACGGAAGCCTGCGACCTGCTCGACAACGACTGCGACGGAGAGACAGACGAAGGCAATCCCGGGGGACTCGAACAATGCGAGACAGGATTACAGGGCGTATGCGGCGAGGGCGTAACGTACTGCACCCATGGAGCCATTGCGTGCGTTCAGAAACAGGCAGCAGCCATTGAAACCTGTGATGGCAAGGACAACGACTGCAACGGTCAGTCGGATGACGGGATCACCTTCCAGGCGTGGCACCTCGACCAGGACGGCGACCAGTACGGACTTTCATCCCAGTCGGTGCAAGCCTGCGCCCGCCCCTCCGGCTACAGCCCGAACGCAGGTGACTGCGACGACCTTCAGCCGAGCCTCAACCCCGGTGCGCCCGAGATTTGCGACGGGGTGGACAACAACTGTAACGGACAGGTGGATGAGGGGCTGCCCGCCCTGACTTGGTACCGCGACGAGGACGGCGACGGGTTCGGAAGTGCAAGCCAGTCGGTCCAGAGCTGCCGGCAGCCTGCGGGATATGTGGCGAACACTTCCGACTGCAATGACGCCAGCTCAGCCATCAGACCCGGCGCCGCTGAGGTTTGCGACGGCGTGGACAACGACTGCGACTCCCTGGTGGACGAGGGGATACCCAAGTCGACGTGGTACCGCGACGCGGATGGCGACGGCTTCGGCTACGCGACTCATGAGGCTCAAGACTGTCGGCAGCCAATAGGCTATGTCTCGAATGCAAGCGACTGCAATGACAGCAACGCGAACATTCAGCCGGGGGCCACGGAGGTGTGCGATGGCTTGGACAACGACTGCGACGCCCAGGTGGATGAAGGCGTAAAACTCAATTTCTACCGCGATGCAGATAGCGACACCTATGGCAGGGGCTCGCCGCTCACGGCCTGCACCCAGCCTGTTGGCTATGCGGAGCGAACTGGCGACTGCAACGACAACAATGGCAGCATCAATCCTGGCGCCTTGGAAGTTTGCGATGGGCTCGACAACGACTGCAACGGACAGACAGATGATGGCCTGTCCATGCAAACATGGTATCGCGATGCAGACGGAGACACTTTCGGAACATCGTCGAGCACCCGGTCGTACTGCAGCCAGCCTTCGGGCTACGTCTCGGTCGCTGGTGACTGCAATGATTCCAGCGCGAGCGCCAACCCAGGGGCAGCTGAAATCTGCGGGGACGACATTGACAACAACTGCGACGGCTATGCGGACGGGTACTGCGGCACGTGGGCTTTCACTGGCAGCATGTCCATGGCTCGCATGGAACACACGATGACGTTGCTACCGTCAGGAAAGGTACTGATAGCTGGAGGGTCTGACTACAGAAACCCACTCGCTACTGCCGAGGTATATGATCCCGCCACAGGCACTTGGTCCCTTACAGGGGCTCTTTCCATGCCTCGGAGAACTGCCACAGCGACCCTTCTGCCTTCTGGCAAGGTCTTGGTTGCGGGCGGCGAAACATCTACAGCAGAGGTCTATGCGCCGGGAACAGGCAGCTGGTCCTCCACTGGCAGCATGGCTTCACCCCGTAGCCGTCACACAGCGACATTACTCACCTCCGGCAAGGTTCTGGTGGTTGGCGGCTCCGGTGTCAGTGGCCATCTTGCCACTGCGGAACTGTATGATCCGGCAACGGGAGCGTGGACTCCTACAGGAAGCCTCTCGGCGGCCCGTTATGCGCACACAGCCACATTGCTACCATCAGGCAAGGTGCTGGTAGCGGGCGGCTTCGCCAACGGCGCCTATGTTTCTAGCGCGGAGTTGTATGACTCAGCGACAGGGACCTGGACAGCCACAGGAAACCTTCCCTCAGGACGCTATGATCATACAGCCACGTTACTATCTTCGGGCAAAGTTCTATTGGCGGGTGGGTGGGTGGGGTCGCCAGGTTGGCCAGGAGCTACGACCCTGTACGACCCAGCAACTGGAAGCTGGACCCCTTACTTGAATTGGCATTCATACTCCCGGCAGAGCACTACAGCCACGCTGCTGCCGTCGGGTAAGGTCCTGTTAGCAAGCGGCGCGACAGGAGGCAATTCGGGCACCATTTACGACCCTCGAACCGATAAATGGGTGCCAACCGTCAACCTCGGTTCAGCACGTGAGGGCCACACAGCCGTGCTGCTCCCCTCAGGCAAAGTGCTGGTGGTAGGCGGTAGCCCCAAGATCTTGCAAGTGACTGCCACAGCGGAGTTGTTCACGCCCTAATCAACCCAAAGCGTTGTTCCTCCCCCTCCTGTGCCTTCAACAAGAGGGGGACGGCAGTGCGATCGGGAAATGAAAAGCCTCAAGGGCCCCAGTAGAACCCGGTCCCATCCTCGGTGGCGCTCCACAGCTCGTCCGACGTCAGCCCTTCGAGCGTCGTGAAGCCCTGGGTGCCGAAGAGGAAGTCCTGCCACGCCGCTCCGTCGAAGCGGGCGAGGTCATCCGTGTCCAGGCGCGCGAAGACGGCGCCCTGTCCAAAGGACACCACGTCCAGCAGGTCGGGCGCGACGCCGCCATCCACGTAGATGGGATACGCCGGCTTCGTGCGCCAGGTGCCCGCCGCGCGCTCCAGGAACAATCCCTGGGCTCCGCCCGCGTAGGCCAGTCCCGGCGCCACCACGTGCACGGCCTCCAGGGCGTCCTGCCCCGAGCTCGACTGTGGCAGCGGCTCCCTGAGCCACGGGCCGCCGTCCGCGTTGACGTGGTACGCGACGGGTCCCTTGCCGTTGGTGCCCACGGCGATGAGCGTCCGCGGGTCGAGGCCGTGGATGGAGCGCAGGTCCGCGTCCAGGTGCTCCACCCGCTGGGGCTCCGCTGGAGGGTCCCAGCGGAGGATGTCCCCGGTCTCGCTCACCGCGTAGAGCGTCGTGCCTCCGTCCGCCTCGAAGCCCACGAGGTCCTGGATGGCCGCCCCGCCCCCGTCGAAGGACGTCACCGTGCAGGGCTCCGAGGCGGACAGTGAACGCGTAGCGAGCTGCCCCGTCCAAGAGCCCATGAACACGCGCCCGTCGCTCGGCCGCGCCCACGCGGTGGACCAGGCGCCGTGACAGTCGGTGAACGGCTGTATGTCAAAGCCACCGTCGGCCTGCCGGCGAACGTGGGCGAGCACGTCATTGCTGTCGCTCACGAGCCAGGCCTGGCCGCGCGCATGGGGGGCCACGTCCCGGAAGATGGCCAGCGGAAGGCGCTCGGTGGTTCTCCATTCAACGCCATCACAGACAGGCACCGGGTCCGCCCGGCTGTCACAGTTGTTGTCCAGGAAGTCGCAGCGCTCCTCCACACCTGGGGAGATGGAGACGGAGTGGTCGTCACAGTCCGTCCCCCGGGTGGCGGTGCTCACGTAGCCATCCCCATCCTCATCCAGCGCGCTCAATGTCAGCGCGACGCTGGCGGTGTCCTCCTCGGGAACCACCACCTGCCCGGACGCGGTGGCCACCTCCTGCCCCGCGCACGAGCGCTCACGGGCGGAGGCCGTCACCTTCACGGTGTCGCTCCACCCGCTGCGGCGAACGAAGCCCACCTCCCCCGCCCCCTCGGGCACCGGCAGCTCGAAGGTCCTGGACGCCTCCTCCGCGTCCACCACGCGCAGCGTGACGCAGCCTGGACGGAAGCCGTCGTAGGTCAACCGGACCTGAACGTGGCAGGGATGGCTCGCATCGCATCCACTGGGGCGCTCCGCTTCGAGTTCGTCGATGTCCGGCACCGTGCACGTGATGCAGAGCCATCCGAGTCCCACGGCCACGGCGCGCTTCATGGCGAGACCTCCGTCCGCGTCGATGATGGGGCGTCCGAGAGAAGCCAGGTGACGGCGGCTCCAGCGGCGGCGGTGACGGCCGCGCCCAGGAGGATGTTGGCCGCGAGCGCCTGTCCCCGCGCGCTGTCCAGGTGCGCGGAGCGGTCGCTGTAGAAGGCATCCTCGCGCGCGGCGTTCACGTTGCTGCGCGACTGGAGGCCCACGTAGCTACCAATGCCCCCAAGCACCACGCCGCCCCCCAGCAAGGCCAGCGGAAGCACGGGCGTGCGGCGCACCTCTTCCCGGGCTGGAGCCGGAACGAGACCGGGTGACGGCGCGGGTTCGGGCCGCGCATCCGCGATCGCGACCGGCGCGTCCGGAGGCGGTCTGGGATTGCGCGCCAGCTCGCGGTGCACGTTCCGGCGCACCTCCTCGAAGTCACGTGACACCTTGGGGGACACCTTCACCGGAAGGCTCGCGTCGGGCAGCAGCGACAGCCCTTCCTTGAAGGCGGCGAGGGACTCCTGTCTGCGCCCCAGGTCCGCGAGCACGATGCCCCGGAGGATGGCCACCCTGCCCCGCTCTCCGCTGACGCGCGCCACGCCCATCGCCGCGTCGAGTTGCTCGAGCGAGTGCTCGTAGTCGAGCTCCTCATAGGCCTGGGACGCCGAGGACATCCGGGCCTGGAAGTCAGGGACCGGAGAGGCCGCCGGCTGACTCCATGCGGGCGACACCAGCATCAGCGAGACGCCGAGCACGATTCGCAGGTCCATGGGCAAGCAAGATACCACCCGGCGCCGGGCCCGGAGCGCCATGCCATGCTGTTCTGTTTTTCACAGCGCATTTGGCATTGGCACTGGAATCACTGTCAGGAGCCTGCTCACGGGCTCCGCCGCCAGGACCGGGTCGGCCGGAAGGCCCAGTGGGGCAGCCTGCGCATCGAGTTCGGGTGGGCTTGTTTTGGCGGAAGCGAGGCGGAGCAACGGAAGGGACGCGAACGCGCCCTCCGTGACTGGCCCTTCCCCCATCCCCGCTCGCGGGAGGCTCCGGCGGAGGGAGGAAAGGGAATGCGCGCGCGGTGCGCGACAGGAAACCGTTGTCTCAGGGGCATGGACGCTCCGGGTGTAGGTGCGGAGCGGATTAGCCCGGGAGGCGTGACCGGAGCGTGACGGCTTCAACCTCGCCCGAGGCGCTCGAGGACCTGGGCAACCCGCGCGGCCGGCGACCCGTGGACGGAGAGGACCTCCACGCCCAGCTCATAAGGGTCGTCGAGCAATATCCCGGCGAGCTTCTCGTCCACGTCGCTGCGCAACTGGGAATCCTCGTGCGTGGGGAGGCGGATGCGATCGCGCTCCTCGATGGGCACGAAGACGACGAAGTCCAGGGTCTGGAGGGTGGAACGGATCCGGGGCAACCACTCCTCGACGTCGAACGCATCGGCGTCCTCGTGCGCCAGGAGGTACCCGAGAAAGTCGAGGGGACAGCGATCGAACAGGATGTTTCGCGTGTCTTCTTCTTCGAGCAGATCCAGGGAGCGGCGGAGCTGTTCGACGAAGTCCTCCAGTCCCGGGGGTGATGCGAACGCGTACCCCTCCTCTTCGAGCAGGTGGTACGGCTCGTCGACGGCCCGATACTCCGGGAGGTCGTCCCCCAGGTCTTCGATGAGCGTCGATTTGCCCACGCGATGCGTGCCACTCATTGCGATGCGCATGCGTGCCGGACTCCTCGCGCTCCGTTGAAAGGGAGGAGGCGCTCGGCCCCCTCCCCTGCGGCTACCGGCTCAGACCGAGCTGGCGGTTGAGGAAGACGTCGCCACGCGCGGCATCATAGTCCGTGCGCAGGTCAGGGTTGGCGATCTGCTCACCGAAGGTGCGGTGGAACGGGATGGCCTGCGAGGGCTGCTGGGCCCGCTCCTGGCGGCCCCACCCGAACCTACGGCTTTCGAGGTGTCTCGCCCAACCAGCGACGGACCTCGTCCAGGTAATCGCGAGGCAGTGCGTGCCCGCTGTCGAAGGCCCGGCGCGTCTTGCGCTTGGAGGGCGCGGCGTCGAACAGCTTCTGGGTGTCCTCCTCGGTGGAGAAGGGATCACGGTTCGCGGTCAACAGCAGCCAGACCTGATGCACCTGGCCCATCCGGTTCACCGGCGCGGCGTCCCCCAGCACGGGGTCGACATGGGGTGGCACCATCGTCACCAGATGGGTGATTCGAGGCTCACGTGACGCCAGCAGGAGGCCCACCTGGGCGCCCATGCTGTAGCCGGCGACGAGCACCTTCGGCGGCTTCTTGCCGTTGGCGAGTACGTGGGCGAGGAGCACCTGCGCATCACGGACGGTGTCGACGATCATCGCTTGATACGGACCGGGCTCCCCCGCGTGCGCCCGTTTCGCGAGGGCTCCCGGGCGCGCGTCGGGAGTTGCCCGCGCGCCGTGCCGTCTCGCGTCCAGGAGGTAGACCCGATAGCCGGCGCTCCGCAGATGCTCTGTCAGTGCGCCCCCGAAGGTCGGCTCCGCGTCCGACAGCCAGTCATCCTTGCTCCGGGTGAGGCCATGCAGCAGGACGGCCACCGGCGGATTCGCCTGCGCCCCTTCCGGAGACAGCACCCACGCGGGGATCCGCTCCCCATCCTCCGCGCGGACCTCCAGGGGGACCGCGGGGCTTGTGGCGTGGGCCACGGAGGTGGCCAGGAGCATCAGACCCAGGAACAGCGAACGCATCATCACGGCACTCCTCGTTGGAGAGGCCGTGGAGTGTGCGGAAGCGGCGGTCAGCCAGGCGTCACCCACGCGCTGACATTCGTTTGACGTGGACGCGGGTAGCATCCAATTCACTCCCATGCGCGTGCTCGTCATCGAGGACAACCGAGACCTCCAGGCCAACATCGCGCGGTTCCTGGAGCCGGACTTCCAGTTGGACTTCGCGAGCACCGGGCCCGAGGGGCTCGCGCTCGCGCTGGGCCACCCGTACGACGTCATCGTGCTGGACGTGATGCTGCCCGGCATGAGCGGCCTCGACGTGTGCGAGCGCTACCGGCAGGTCGCGCCCAGGCTCGTCCCCATCCTGATGCTGACGGCGAGGGACACGCTCGAGGACAAGGAAGCGGGCTTCCAGGCGGGCGCGGATGACTATCTCGTCAAACCGTTCTCACTTCGGGAGCTGCGCTGGCGGCTGGAAGCGCTGGCGCGAAGGCCCGTGCCTCCGAGCGGGCGGAAGCTGACGCGGGGCGGGCTCACGCTGGAGCCGGAGAGCGGACTCACCCAATGCGGTGGGAGCTCCATCCGGCTCAACCGCACCGAGGCACTCCTCCTGCGGTGGCTGATGGAGGCCGCACCCGAAGCCGTCCCCGCGGCCACACTGGCGGAGCGGCTCTGGGGGGACGACGCGCCCGAGTCCAGCGCGCTGCGCACGCACGTCTATGCCCTGCGCAAGGCGCTCGCCGGGCTGGGGCTCGACGATGCCATCACCACCCTGCGCAACGAGGGGTACCGCCTGGATGCGCGCTAGGTCCAGCAGGTCGGTGCGCGCCGTGCTCCAGCGCGCCATGGCATTGTCCGCGGCGTTCGCGCTGGTGCTGATGGGTGGGTTCTTCACGCTCTTCAGCTACGACCTGGAGGACGTCATCTTCAGCCGCATCGTGGCCGCGGAGGCGGACCGGACCGAGCCAGGTCACGTCCCCGGCATCACGCGGTATGACGGCCACGCCGAGCTGCCGCCCTGGCTCGCGGAGCGACTGCGTCCGGATGCGCCGCCGGGAGAGTACGAGGTGCCCGCTGGGAGCCACGGACACTTCCACGTCGCGGTGCGCTCCGGCGCGGGTGGAGACCGCCAGTACTTCGCGTTCGACGTGACGCGACTGACGAGCACGACGGACAACCTGAAGCGGACCGCGGGACTGCTTCTCACCAGTGCGCTGCTGGCGTTGCTGGCCGCGGCGCTCCTCGCCCGCCTCGTGGCCCGCAGGCTCGGGAGGCCGTTGGAGCGGATGGTGGAGTGGATCCGCGCCGAAGGGGCACCGCCCCCCGACGATGACGGCGGAGTGTCCGAGGTCCGGGCACTGAGGGACGCGCTGCTCGCACGCGACGCGCGCATCCAGGAGCAACTGGAGCGTGAGCGGAGATTCAACCGTGACGCCAGTCACGAGCTGCGCACCCCGCTGGCCGTGGCCCAGGGCGCGGTGGAGATCCTCGAACTTGATCCGCCAGGAGACGTGGAGACGTTCGACCGGCTGCGCCGGGCCGTGAGCCAGATGGGCCTGCTGACGGAAGGAATCCTCTGGCTGGCCCGCGAGCGTCGCTCCGAGGAGCGCTGCGACCTGAACCGGGTCTCGAGAGAACTGCTCGCGTTGTACAGGCACCTGCGGCGCGGTGAAGACGTCGAGCTGACGATTGAGTCGAAGGGCGAAGTCCACGCGCCCGTCCCTGCCTCCGTTGCCCGGGTAATGATGGGAAACCTCCTGAAGAACGCGCTCGCCTACACAGACGCCGGGCACATCGTGATCACCATCGAGTCCTCGGCGTGGACCCTGACCGACACGGGTGCTGGCTTTGGCCGAGCAGACCCCGGGAGTGAGAGCCACGGCATCGGCCTGTCCCTGGTGGAACGGCTGGCCCAGCGCTTCGGGTGGACACTGTCCATTGATGCCCTGGAACCACGAGGCACCCGCGTGCGGTTGAGCTGGGGCAGTTAGGACGACAAAGCGAACTCTTGGCCTGGCAGCATTGGCCGTGCTGTCATCGATTGCCATGACAGCTGTTGTCTTCTTCCGCGGTGCCATGAGCGCTGCTGTTCTTCTCGCGCTCGTCGGGTGCGGCTCTGCCACCATCGGCGGCGGTGGAAGTCCTGCGCGCGCGAAGTGGGTCAGCCCCGTCTTCACGACGCCGGACGGCGGTCAACTCCGGACGACCCTCTATTACGGTCCCTGGCAGTGCAGCGCAGCGTTCCTGTCACGCTGCGAGTCGAAGTGCGCGGCACAGGGCTACCCGCTCATGGGCTGCATGTGGCTGGCCGACATCAAGGCCGACTGGCAGGGGCGCTACTTCTTCATGCCCGCGGAGGCAGGGGGCCGCATGGCCATCACCCACTGCTGCTGCGACTACCCGTCCGTATCCGATGGGGAGGCGCAACGGAGAATCTGGGAGCGAGGTCGCACCGCATTCCGGCGTGACTGGAGTGCGGAGTTCGGCGACTGGCCGAAGACGGGCAAGACGAGTTGGCCCGGCCACCACATCTACGACCTGCTGCATGGAGGTCCTCCTCTCGCTCCTGGCAACATTCTTCCTGTCCCGCCCGACGTACACCTCGAATTCAACAGCGCCTACCCCGCCTGCTATGCACCCGGGGGAAAGTGGCTGGCGCCCGGCCCCGATCGGCCCTACGTAGACTGAGGCGCCACCATGCCCATCGACAGCCTGCTGAAGGAGTTCTCCCGCCTCCACTTCCCCCGTCCACCAGCGACTCCGGCGGAGGTCGCGGCTTTTGAGGCTCGCATTGGATGGAGGCTGGATGCGGACCTGCGCTCCTTCTATCTGCATTCCGATGGCGGAACGCTTTTCGAGGAAGAGCCCGACGCGAGCTACCGCATTCTCTCGCTCGCCGAGATCCGCCGGGCCCGCGTTGCCATCATGGGACGGGACACCGACGAGTACGGGGTGCCCTCGCAGTACACGTTGGTGGACATGCAGGACACCAACTACGTCATCCTGGACGTGGCCCAGCAGTCAGCGGGTTCGTATCCGCTCTTCGATGCGTGGCATGAGACGTATCCAGTAGCGAAGCGCATCGCGTCTTCGTTCGCGGAGTTCCTGGATCGTGCGATGCGTAGCGACGGCTTCTCGTACTGGCTCGACGGGTAACTTCAAGTCTGACAGCACAGCCGTCTGTGCCGAGGCCCTTCACGCCTCGCCAGCACCCTCCATCAGGAAGTCGATGACGGCGCGCACGGCGGGCAGTTGGCCCCTGCGGTGTGGCGTCAAAATCGTCGTCGTCACCGTGCCCGCGGTCCAGGCGGGCAGCACTCGCACCAGACGCCCGGCCTCCACGTCCACTCGAGTGAACGTCTCCGGTAGGCAGACGACGCCCAGCCCGGCCGTGGCCGCCTTCAAGAGCACCAGCGACTCATCGGCGGTCATGCGTGCCCGCGGCATCACGGTGACTGTCTCTCCCACCCTTCCGCGCAGCCGCCATTCCGTGGCCGTGGAGCGGGTCAGCAGGCCGTCGTGTTCGCTCAAGTCCTCGGGCCTGCGAATCCTGCCGCGGCTGGACAGGTAGCCGGGCGACGCCACCAGGACGGTGGACTCCACCGCGAGCCGGCGCTGCACCAGGCCTGATGCGGGCAAGGGCGCGAAGTGACTGCGCACGGCGATGTCGAATCCCTCCTGCACCAGGTCCACGAAGCGGTCCGTCGCGTGTAGTTCGACGCGCACCTTGGGATGCGCCAGCGCCAGCAGGGGCAACCGGTCCGCGAGCCGGAACTGCGCCGTGGGGACCGACGCGGTGATTCGCACCACGCCACTCGGCTCCGACTGCCGGCGCCGCACCACGTTCTCCGCGGCCTCCGCCTCCATCACGGCGGCGCGGGCATGGCCGAGGAAGTCCCGCCCCACGTCCGTCAGCGTGAAGCTCCGCGACGTGCGCTGGATCAGCCGGGCGCCCAGCGCGTCCTCCAACTCGGCCACGCGTTTGCTCACCGTGGACTTGGGAATGCCCAATCGCCGAGCCGCCGCGGCGAAGCCACCGCTCTCCACTGCCTGAACAAAGAGATGGAGGTCATTGAGATTCAAGGGCCGTGCCTCGTCGTCCACGGGTGTGGACCTTGCGTTCGCGTTCCGCTGTCTACACGGCACACGTCGCCACGGCCATCGTGTCTCCATCGAAGGCATCACGCCCTCGGACAGGAGAATCACCATGGCACTGCCGACCCTCTTCTACGGTATCCCCTCTGGCTGCTCGTTCGGCTCCATCGTCGCGCTGGAGTGGCTGGGCCGGCCCTACCAACTGTGCCGCATCGCCATGCCGGAGGACGTCACCTCCGCGGACTACCGCCGGATCAACCCCGTCGCGGAGACGCCCACCTTGATGACGGAGACGGGCACGCGCATCAGCGAAAGCATGGCCATCCTCAACCACCTGGGCGCACGCGGCGTGGGCACCGGGCTGTCGTTCGCCCAGGGCACCGAGGACTTCGACCGGTTGAACCAGATGCTCGCGTACCTGAACACCACCTTCTTCAGCGCCTTCTCGCCGCTCTGGTACGCGCTTGAGCACGCCGAGCTGCCGGAGTCCGAGAAGCAGGCGCTGCGCAAGCTGGGGGCCCGCAAGGTGGTTGCCGCGCACGCGAACCTGGAGGCACTGATGGGCGACACCCCTTGGCTCCTGGGCGACCACCGCACGCTGGCGGACGCCTACTTCATCGGCATCGCCCGGTGGACGCGGTACCACGAGGTGCTGGACCGCCGTGACGACCCGAAGCTCCAGGGCCTCTTCGACCGGCTGGAGGCGGACGCAGGCGTGCGCTTCGCCCATGCCATTGAGAAGGGCGAGACGCCTCAGGGCAGCGGCGCGTTCCAGGGGCACATCCGCCTCACGGAGGCCCTGCAACGACTGCCCTGAGTGAGCTGGGAAGCCATCGACGTCAAGGTTTCAGGGCGCGGAACACCGCGTCCACGACCTCCTGCTCGGCGGGGAATGCCAGGCCGGTCTTCTTGATGACGACCTTTCCATCCACCGCCACTTCAAAGACCCCCGACCCGCCCTTCTTCAGCTCCACATCCACTTCCAGTTCGTCCTTCAGTACGGCCGCCGCACGGGTGGCCCTGGGCAGGTAGCCTCAAGCGGTACAGTAGGTGATGGAAACCTTGGCGTCGGCCATGGTGTGCCTCCTGACGGGACGGGACACCGCGCGGAGATGCGCGGCACCTGCACCATCGTGACTCCCCGCCCCGCCCTGTGCCAGCGTCGTGCTCAGCGCGTTGGAGACCGCACAAGCTCCAGCCATCGAGCCAGCGTCGCACTCCTGGTGAACGCAAGCGTCAGTCGCTATTCGCCCAAGTCAGGATGCCCTGCGAGGCGGGAATGCGCTCAAGGATGGCGAAACTGTTCTCAGGCTGCGCCGGAACCTCGACGTACACCCAGGCCTCATGGGATTCCGCGAGCCGTGCGCGATCGACTCGAAGGCCGATCTCCTGCGTGACACCGGAAAGGCCCAGGATCCGTTCGATTTCCTGAGCCGTTTCTTCGTCGATTCCGTTGGCGCATGCGCCCCGCCACTTGGGGCCAGTGAAGTGCTGGCTCAGCAGCTCCTCTTGCGCCACCAGTTCGTTCACGAGCGGAAGGAAGACACCCTCCGCCTCCGGCTGCAGACAGAAGGATCCTCCCGTCTGATTTGAATAGAGGACGCCGGTGGGCCCAAGAAGAATGAGTCCCAGTCCCCCGGAGTCATAGAGCCGGATCCGTGGCAGCGTTGACACGAGGCTCCTCGAATCTCTTCTGATCAGTAGCCGGCGCCGCCGCAGTGATTGTTCATGCCGTCCTCGGTGCCGTACGGGATGCCGTCCTCGCAGACCTGGTGGCCAGGCGCGTAGATGTCCTGCCAGATCATGCCTCCCGGGGACGGGACCAGGGTGAAGGCGGAGCCGCCGAAGTTCGACGTCCAGAAGCCCAGGACATCGGGGCGGCCCTGCACGGTATCGAGCAACTCGGAGATGTTCTTGCGCGTGTAACGCATGGCCGGACTCCTTTGGGCGCGGTGAAGGAAAGGAGCATAGCTTCTCATGAATTCGCGGATTCGCCGCATCCATGCTCCAGTGGGCTCCCCCTCCCCTTCCATCCATGACCACCGAACCCCATTCGCCTTCTCATGAGCTGGGCATGCGGCGCGCGGTATCGCGCTGGGAAATCGTCGGCTTCTCCATCAACGACGTCATTGGCAGCGGTGTCTATCTGCTGCCCGCGGCGGCCGCCGCGAACCTGGGCTCGGCCAGCACGGGCGCCGTCGTGCTCGCGGGGCTGGCGGTGCTGCTGCTCGTGCTCTGCTTCGCGGAGGCGGCCAGCTACTTCGACAAGCCCGGCAGCGCCTACCTCTACACGCGTGAAGCCTTTGGAGAGCGGGTGGGCTTCCAGGTCGGCTGGATGACGTGGCTGGCGCGCGTCTCGTCCGTGGCCTCGCTGTCCGTTGGCTTCTCCCGCGCGCTGGGCTTCCTGTGGCCCGCGGCGAACTCGGGCGTGGGCCAGGGGTTGGCCATCGCCGTGCCCCTGCTCGCGCTCACCGCCATCAACGTCGTGGGCGTGAAGGGCGGCGCTCGCACCGCCGTGTTCCTCGCCGTCACCAAGACGGTGCCCCTGCTGGTGTTCATTGCCGTGGGCCTCTTCTCCGTGTCCGTGCCGCTGGCGACGTCGGTGGCTCCCAGGGATGGCGGCAACCTGGGGGCCGCGGTGCTGCTCTTGCTGTTCGCCTATGCCGGCTTCGAGAACACGGCGGCTCCGGCGGGTGAGTTCAAGAACCCACGCCGCGACGTGCCCTTCGCGCTCGTCGTGCAGATTGGCGTGGTCACGCTCATCTACACGGCGGTGCAGTGGGTGGCGCTGGGCACGCTGCCTGGGGTCGCGGACGCGCAGACACCGCTCGCCAACGCCGCCGTGCGGTTCCTCGGGGGCTGGGGTGGGCTCCTCATGACGGTGGGCGGCGTACTGTCCATCCTGGGGACCAACAGCAACACCGTGCTCGCCGGACCGCGCTACCTGTACGCGCTGGCCCAGGATGGCTTTGGCCCCGCCGCGCTCGCCACGCTGCATCCGCGCTACCGCACGCCGACGGTCGCCATCCTCACGCAGACGGCCATCGCGCTGCCCCTGGCGTTCTCCGGCTCGTTCGAGGTGCTCGCCACGCTCTCCGTGGTGGCCCGGCTCGCCACGTACTTCGGCACGGCCCTCGCGGTGCCCGTGCTGCGCCGCAAGCTCCAGGCGCCCGCGAACGCGTTCCGCGTCCCGGGTGGGCCCGTGATTCCCTTCGCCGCCGCCGCGCTGTGCGTCGTCTTCGCGCTGAGCGCGGAGAAAGAGAACCTCATCGCCGGGGCCATCGCGCTCGCGGTGGGCTTCGTGCTCTACAGGTTCCAGCGCAAGCCGGACGGGAAGGCGGCGCTCGGATAGCGCGGTACACATCGCCGTCATGACGTCCCATTCGCCGCGTTCGCGGAAATGAAGGGCGCTACGGCTTGCGCTTCCGGGGAGGGCCGGCGGCGGCGGCTTCGCGCAGCTTGTCCTTCTTGCTCTTGCGCCGGCCCTTCACGCCGCCGTTCGCATCCAGCGGCGGTGCGGCGGACACGGCCGTCAACGTCGGTTCGAAGCCCGCCACCTGCTCTCGAGCGACGGACAGGTGGTTGCGCTTCTCGATGAGACGGAAGTGGGCTTCCGTGTCCGCGCTGACGAAGCTGATCGCCACGCCCTGGTCGCCCGCCCGCCCCGTACGGCCGATGCGGTGCACGTAGTCCACGGTCGAACGCGGCAGGTCGTAGTTCACGACCGCAGGCAGGCCCGCGATGTCCAAGCCGCGCGCGGCGACGTCGGTGGCGACGAGGACACGCACGCGCTTCGCCTTGAAGTCCGCGAGCGCCTGCGTGCGGGCCGCCTGACTGAGGTCTCCGTGCAGCGACGTCGCGGGGATGCCGGCGCGGTTGAGCTTCAGCGCGACATGGTCCGCCGCATAGCGGCTGGCGACGAACGTGAGGACGTGGGACCACGCGTGGGTTTCCAGCAACTGTCGCAGGAGCATCGTGCGCCGGGGCGCATCCACCTGGATGGCCCGCTGGAGGATGAGGTCCGCGGAGGGCAACTCGCCGTCATCGACGTCGATACGCGTGGGATTGTGCAGCAGTCGCTCCGCGAACGTACGCACGGCGGGCGGGAACGTGGCGGAGAACAGCAGGTTCTGGCGGCGCGCGGGCAGGAGCGTGAGCAGGCGGTTGAGCTCGTCAGCGAAGCCCAGGGAAAACAGCCGGTCGGCTTCGTCGAGCACCAGCGTCTCCACCTCTCCCAGCCGGAGCGCGTTCTGATCCACCAGGTCCAGCGCGCGGCCCGGTGTGGCCACGACGACGTCCGCGCCGCCCCGGAGCGCCAGCATCTGCGGGTTCGCGGAGACGCCGCCGACCGCCAGGCAGGTCTTCAGCGGCTTCTTCAAGTAACGGCCATACCGCTGGAGGGAGTCGACGATCTGGGCGGCGAGTTCGCGCGTGGGGACCAGGATGAAGGCCCGCACCGGCCGGACCGCCCCACCCGGCCGGGCGCGCAAGGCCTCCAGGAGGGGCAGCAGGAATGCCGCGGTCTTCCCCGAGCCCGTCTTCGCCGAAGCCTGGACGTCGCCGCCGCGCAGCACCACGGGGATGGCCGCGCGCTGCACCGGCGTGGGTTCGCTGTATCCAAGTTCGGCCACGGCGCGAGCGAGCGCGTCCGACAGGCCAAGTGAAGCGAAGGTCATGGGAGGGGAGCCCTGGGTGGCACGACGCTGAGAACCCTACTCTCAAGCGGCTTCTGGGAATGAGGAAGATGTACCTGCTCGCGCGCAGCCAGATGGGGGCTGCGCGGTCGAATAGGGACCCGTCGAAGCCCCCGAAGCTCCTGCTCCGCCCCGGTCCTTCAGCCGTCATCGCGCCACAGGTTGGGCCGGCTCGCGAACAACTCCGTCAGCCAATCGATGAAGACCCGCGCCCCGGCGCCCAGCTGGCGTGTGGGTGGGTAGACGAGGAAGAGGGGCCGGGGCTCGGGCCTCCAGCCGTCCAGCACCCGCACCAGCTCTCCGGATGCGAGGTAGGGCTCCAATACGAAACGCGGTGCGAACATGACGCCCAGGCCGGCGAGTCCAGCGGCCAGGTATGCATTGGTTTCGTTGAGCGTGAGCAAGCTTCGACCCTGGACCTCCAGCCGCTCGCCCTCGCGCACGAAGACGAAGGGGAGCTCCTTGCCGCTCAGCGACGAGAAGTAGCTGACCACCGCGTGCGCTGGCCCCGCCAGCTCCAGTGGATGGAGCGGCGCGCCGTGTCCGCGAGGAGGTCCACGACACGGTCGCTCACGCCCAGCTCGATGTGCAGCTGGGGATAGCGCGCGTAGAACGAGGGCAGCGCGGGGATGAGCAGCAGCCGGGAGATCGTCCCACTCGACTCCACCCGCAGACGCCCCCGGGGACCGCGCCGTGACTGGGACAACGTGGCTTCGAGCTCCCGCACCTCGCCCAGCAGCCGCAGGGCCTGCTGGTAGTAGGTCATCCCTTCCGGGGTGACCGTCACGCGGCGCGTGGTGCGGTGCAGCAGCTTCACGCGCAGGTGCGCCTCCAGCTGTTGGATCAGCCGGGTCACCGCCGCCTTCGGGCGGCCCAGCGCGTCGGCGGCCTTGGTGAAGGTGCCGGTCTCCACCACGCGAACGAAGGCCTCCATCGCCGTGAACGTGTCCATCTTCCACCTCCCGCCCTGCATTGTTTCAGCGGTGAAACGCAGTGTGCGAAGGGCTCCAGCGAGGTGGCGACGGGCACGACGCCTGGGCGCGTGAAGGAGCTGCTCTCGCGCGACCATCTGGAGGATCCGGTCGAGGTGTCCATCAACGCCTTCCTCATCAACACCGGCACCGCGTTGGTGCTCGTGGACACGGGCGTGGGGAGCCTCTTCGGCCCTGGCGTGGGAGGCCAGCTCCAGCAAAGCCTCCAGGCGGCGGGCTACCGTCCGGAGCAGATCGACGTGGTGTTGCTGACGCACATCCACTCCGACCATTCGGGTGGGCTCATGGCCAAGATGCGCCGGGCGTTCCCCAACGCCATCCTCCGGGTGCACGCGCGCGAGGCGGGCTTCTGGCTGGGGCGCGATGACCGGACGAAGGGCACGGTGGACCCGAAGTACTTCGAGGAGGCGCGGGCGATGGTGGGGCCCTACCAGGACGCGGGGAAGCTGAAGGTGTTCGGCGATGGGGATGCCATCGTGCCAAGCATCCGGGCCATGACGACCCCGGGGCATACGCCGGGGCACAGCGCCTACGTCGTGGAGAGCCGTGGAGCGCGGTTGGTCCTATGGGGCGACCTGATGCACTTCGGCTCGGTGCAGTTGCGCGAGCCCTCGGTGACGGTCGCCTACGACGTCGATGAGCGCGCGGCCTCGGCGCAGCGGGTGCGTGCGTTCACGGAAGCGGCGAAGCGTGGCGATCTGATTGGCTTCGCGCACATGCCCTTCCCCGGTCTGGGCCAGCTGAGCGCCGAGGGCAAGGGCTACCGGTGGATCCCGCTCAACTACAGCTCCGGTCAGCGTTGGGAGGGCGCGAAGGCCAGGGTGGAGTGAGCGGGGGCCGTGTCAGGGGGGCCCGCGGTGCCCCCCTGACGGAGGTCTCGTGCGGGCGCTCAGTAGCAGGAGCCGGCGTAGAGCGGGTTCGGACAGGCCATGCCCGTCGCGGCGTTGATGCTCGTGTTGTAGCAGTTGGTCGTCACGGTGGAGGACTTGAGGCGCCGGTATCCGTAGAGGACGTCGCCCACGCACAGGCCGTAGTTCATATACACGTCCTCCACCTGGCAGACCTTGTACGTGTTGCAGCGGACGAACGGTCCTCCAGGGTAGGCGTAGCCCTGGCACTGCCACAGGTAGCTCTGCTGCGACGAGTAGCTGGTGGTCTCGTAGTAGTACTCATCCTCGGGGCCGCAGAGCGGGTCGTCATCGTCGGGGGGAATCTTCATCATCTCGACGTGGCCGGGCTCCAGGGCCTCGGCGCTGGAGGAGTCCTGGGGCAGCGCATCCTCGAGCGCGCCCTCCACTCCGGCGCCACAGCCGACCACCATGAACGTGCACAGCGCGATCCATGCCTTCATCCGCATGTCCTGCTCCTTGTCTCATCCGGGGGGAAGGCGGGTTTTACACGGAGTGATATCCGCTCACGAGGACCTGCGAAGGCACGGCGTGTCGCCCAACCCTGCGGCGGTGCCGCGCTGGGCGTCACATACACAACAACAACTCAAACACCGCCAACAAACGTTTCCATCTCCAGCAAATCCATCCACACCTTGCCGCTTTTCCCCAATGGTTTACTCAAAATTCGGGACTATCATTCGCTCATCCATTCCACACACGGAGGTAGCGCCATGATGAGCCGGATGAAGTGGTTGGTCGCGCTTGGCAGTCTGATGTTCGCGGCGGGCTGCGGGCCAATGGACTCCGATCAGCCGCTCGACCCAGCACCGTCCAGCGACATGCAGGCGGAGGAAGCGCCTGGCACGGATGACTCGCACGCGGCCGCCGTCACCTGCCCGCAGAAGTGTCAGAACCAACGCAACAAATGCATCGCGGAGTGCTCTCCCACCAGCTCGGCATGTATGCAGGGTTGTCGCAATCGCTACGAGATCTGCATCCTCAATTGCTGAGGCCCTCGACCGCCTCGCCCCTGACCGGATGGCGAGCATTCATCCGGCCAGGGGGCATCAGACCCGTTGCGCGCCCCGGATCGCCTGCTATAACGCCCGCGACCTTTCGACCCCGTAGCTCAGTTGGATAGAGCGGCGGTTTCCTAAACCGCAGGCCACAGGTTCGATTCCTGTCGGGGTCATCGCCCTGCTTGCCAACCTCTTGGAAGCAGGGCGTTTTTCTGTCCGGACGCGGAGCGTGAGCCCTGGATGAGCATGGGCGCGACCGTGGCCGGTCCCCACCGTCTTCCACGCCTTGCCCGGAAGTCCGCACCTTGAAGTCAGGGCGGGAATCGTCAACATTGGCGGCCCATCCGCGTGCGTCCGGGCCCCCTGGTTCCCCGGCGGACGCCCCCGCGAGACCTCCATGCTCGACCGCCCGATGTACCTGAAGCCCGATGTCGCCATCGAGCCGCTGTTCAACCAGTGGTACGTCTGGTGGTACCTCATCTCCCCCGCCACGGCGCCGCTGTTCGTCTCCCGCCTGCACCTGAAGCTGATGCAGTCGTTCGTCGCGAACCCGGACGTGCACGTGGCCGCGCTGCAGAACCCGGCGCTGATGGGCGGCCCCTTCATCAACCACCCCGTGTCGCGCGTGAACGAGGTGAAGGCGCTGCTCGACCGCACCACCCGCGAGCAGGCGGACATGCTGGCCTACACCAAGGCCGTGTCGGACCTGGAGCAGCTCCTGGCCAGCTCCAAGGGCGAGTCCCTGGAGCCGCTCTACGCCAAGGTGCCGGACATGCTCCGCGGCTTCGTGGAGCTGCACTACGACCTGGCCCATCGCGCTAACGCCCGCATCATGGAGCCGCTGCTCTACCGCAGCAGCCTCTACAAGGAATCCGCGCAGAGCATCTCGCTGATGCGCGTGGCCGGTGACGCGCGCAAGTACGTCTTCAGCACCCCGCGCCTGGAGGGCGACTCGCCCCTGTGGCTCCAGGTGCCCTACCGGCACGAGGGCATCGACGCCCTCTTCCGCATGCGCCACACGCCGGGCAGCCCCGGGCAGGTGGCGGAGATGCTGGGCGTGCCGTCCTCCGCCGCGGAGGCCTTCGCGGACCTCTTCACGGAGACCGCCCCGCGCAAGCCCGAGCCGTACACCGGCCCCGGCGTGCGCGTGCGCTACTTCGGCCACGCGTGCGTGCTGATGGAGACCCGCGAGGTGTCCGTCCTCACCGACCCCGTCATCAGCTACGAGTTCCCCACGGAGCAGCGGCGCTTCACCCACGCGGACCTGCCGGAGAAGATCGACTACGTCCTCATCACCCACGGCCACGCGGACCACCTGATGATGGAGACGCTGCTCCAGCTGCGTCACCGCATCGGGACCATCGTCGTGCCGCGCTCGAACGCGTACTCGCTGGCGGACCCCTCGCTGCGCCTGGTGCTGGAGAAGACGGGCTTCAAGAACGTCATCGAGATCGACGACCTGCAGGAGATTCAAATCCCCGGCGGGTCGCTGATGGGCATCCCCTTCATCGGCGAGCACAGCGACCTGGCGGTGCAGGCGAAGACGGCGCACCTGGTGCGGCTGGCCGGCCGCTCGCTGCTGATGGCCGCGGACTCCAACGCGCTGGAGCCGCGCATGTACCAGCACCTGTCGCAGCTGGTGGGCCCGCTGGACGCGCTCTACCTGGGCATGGAGTGCGAGGGCGGCCCGATGAGCTGGATGTACGGCCCGCTGCTCAGCCAGCCCCTGCCGCGCAAGATGGACCAGTCGCGGCGGCTCAACGGCTCCGACAGCGCCCGCGCCACGGAGATCCTCAACCACCTGAACCCCAAGGAGGTCTTCATCTACGCCATGGGCCAGGAGCCGTGGCTGCGCCACGTGATGGTGCTCCAGTACGACGAGACCGCGCCCCAGATGATCGAATCCAACAAGTTCATCGAGGTCTGCAAGGGCCGCGGCATCCCCGCCGCCCGGCCCTTCCTGAGCCTGGAGCGCGTCCTGGAGTAATCCCGGGACGCGGGCATGGCGGGGGCTACCGCACGAACCGGTGGCCCACCAGGCCCAGCACCGCGACCAGCAACGCCACCCCCGCCGCCAGCGCGGGGCCCCGCGCGGCGTCTGGATTCACCTCCAGCAGGCTGCGCCGCGGATCCTTCGGGCTGTAGCGCACGGTCACCGTGGAGCCCACCGGGTAGCGCTCCACGTACCGCGTCAGCGCCGGACTCGGCTGGGGGTTCCAGAGCAGCAGCTCCCTCGGCGTCTCGTTGGAGAGCGTCTCCCCGACGTACGACTGGCCCTCCACCTCGTAGGCGTAACGCGTCTTCACGCGCCAGTAGCGGCTCTTCGAGTACCCCATCTCCACGGACATCTCGAGCACGCGCCCTGGCACCGTCGGCCGGGCCAGGAAGACCTGCGTCGAGCCGTGGATCATCCAGGCGCCAATGCCCAGGAGCACGCCGAAGAACAGGCCGCCCCACACGAGGATCGTCAGGAGGTTGCGCAGCCACATGGTGGAGTGGGCCCTCAGTGCTTGCGCCGCTGGAGCCTGCGCAGGCCCGTGAGCAGCGCCTCGCCGTCCGGCGTGCCCAGGCCCGTGCACGCGTTCCACAGCGTCGCTTCGCTGGCGAAGTACGCGCCGTTGCCGCCGAGGGTGATGCGGCGGACCACGGGCTGTCCCTCGGTGACGAGCGCGTACAGCCGGGGGTGGAGGAAGCCCACGCGCTCCCCCAGCGCTTCGTTGAGGCGGACGATGAGCGCGGCCCACATGGGCGCCGCGGCGCTCGTGCCCGCGGCCACGCCCTGCTGGCCCTTGAAGACGATTTGATAGCCGGTGTGCAGGTCCGCGTTCGCCGCGACGTCCGGCACGCCCCGGCCGGTGCTACGCGAGACCTCGAACACGCCGTTCTTCCACGACGACTTCACCAGGTCCGGCACGCCCATGCCCTGCTGGTACAGCGGCAGCGCGTTCATGGTGCTGACGCCGCCGCTGCTCGCGCCCGCGGCCGTGGAGCTGGGGCCCATGGACATCGCCTCGCCCAGGCGGTTCCACACGCGCTCGTGGTGGAGGACATCCCCCACCGCCTCCAGCGTGGTGCCGCCGCAGCCCAGCACCAGCGCGCTCGCCGCGGGGTAGCTCGTCGCGGCCAGGGTGATGGCACCCGTGGGCGAGCGGGCATTCACCGGCACCTGCGAGCCCAGGTCACCGGACGCGGCGCACACGGTGATGCCCAGGAGCGCCGCCTTGATGAAGAGCCGCTCGAAGGCCAGCTCCTCGCCCTGCTGGATGAGCGACCCTTCGTAGAAGGACCAGCTGGTGGTCAGCACCGACGGCAGGTTCTCCCGGTCGCTGATGGCCTCCGCCAGGACGCGGTAGTAGTCGCGCAGCGAGTAGTCCTTCGACCCCGCGTTGTAGACGACGACGCGCGCGGCCGGACACACGGAGGCCACCAGCTCCACGTCCATGGTGACCTCCGTGTTGGAGGCGGTGTTGAGGAACCCGGCCTTGTTCGGCCCCACGTTCACCACCGGCGCCGTGCGCTCCACCCCCACGGACTTCAGGTACGCATCCAGGTCCGACTGCTTGTAGCCGCCCGCCAGCTCGATGATGCCCACGCACTGGCCTTCCCCCTGGTTGCGGGGGTAGCGGTACAGGTTGGCCACCTGGGGCGCCGTGTACGTGCGCAGCCCGGCCTGCCGCGCCTGCTCCCGGGAGATGGGCAGGGCCGCCGCGTTGTGGGTGACGAGCGGCCGCGTGTCCAGGCCCAGGACCCACTCCGCCACGCCTTGCAGCGCGCTCGGCAGGGTCACCGGCTTGGTGTGCGTCAGGTAGGAGGTCTTCCCGTGGGTGAAGCGCCGCAGGTCCACCGCGAAGGCCTTGCGCACCGCGGCCGTGGAGCCTTTGAGCACGACGGAGCCCAGGTCGCGCCGCTCCGAGGTGATGGTGAGGCCATGGCTCTTCGCGAAGCGCCGCACGGCGGCCAGGTGCTTCGGGTCCGTGCCGTACTTCGCCTCGAACTCGTCGTGGGTGAGCGGGCGGCGCGGCGGGTTCGCGCACAGCTCCTCCACCGTGGGCAGCGGCGCTCCGTGACGCAAGAGCAGGGTGAGCTCCACCGTTCCGGTGGCCGAGCGGCTCCGGAGCGGGGGGTGGAGGGACGCCGGGGACACACGCGCGCTCTGCGCCAGGGGGATGCGGGCCATGGAGCGGCGTTCTACCACGCGGGGTCCGGGCTCCCGGAAGCCCGGGACAGGTCGTATCCACGAGCGCGGGCGACCGGGTAGGCTCGCCCGCCTGCCCATGGACCGAGTCCTCCGCATCAAGCCCCACCTGCGCGCCGAGGTGCTCGACGCGCGGCGCGTGTTCCTCGTTGGAGAGCGCGCCCAGTTCCTGCTGGAGGGGGAGCTGCACGCGAGCATCGTGCCCCTGCTGGATGGCGAGCGCACCGTGGCCAACGTCATCGCCGCGCTGGCGGGGCGGGCCTCCGCGCCGGAAGTGCTCTACGCGCTGTCGCTCCTGGAGGAGCGCGGGCACGTGGAGGAGGCGCACGACGTCTTCGACGCCAGCGTCGCCGGCTTCTGGGAGTCGCTGGGCGTGGGCGCGGCCACCGCGGCCGGTCGGCTGTTGGACGTGTCCGTGTCCGTGCACGCGGTGGACGGCGAGGACGGCGAGGGGCTGGCGGAGGCGCTGAGCGACACCGGCCTGGACGTGCGCGACGACGCCGACCGCCGGGTGCTGCTGGTGGACGACTACCTGTCGCCCGAAGCGCTCGCGCTGGCCCGGGAGGCCCGGAGCGCGGGCGCCGCGTTCCTCCCGCTGAAGGTGTCCGGCACCGCGTGCCACGCGGGCCCGGTCGTGGGCCCCGAGCGCGCCTGCTGGACGTGCCTCACGTCGCGGATGCAGGACAACCGCCCCATCGAGAAGTACCTCGCGCGCAAGGGCATCCCGCCGCGCGCCATCCGCCCGCCGCGCACGGGCCTGCCCACCACCGCGAAGGCGGGGCTGTCCCTCGCGGCGACGCTCGCGGCCCGCTGGGTGGTGGACGGCCCTGGCGGCCCGGCACAGACGCGGCTGTGGACGCTGGACTTCGCCACCTGGAAGCTGGAGTCGCACACCGTGGTGCGGCGTCCGCAGTGCCCGGACTGCGGCGACCCCCACTGGATGGAGGCGCGCGCGAAGAAGCCCCTGGAACTGGCCTCGCGCACCAAGCGCTTCACCGACGACGGCGGCCACCGCATCCTCACGCCGGAGCAGACCTGGGAGCGCCACCGTCACCTCATCAGCCCGGTGACGGGCGTGGTGAGCGACCTGCGCGCGGTGCCGGGCGACGCACCGCTGGGCCACATCCAGTCCGCCGTCTTCCGCGTGTGCCCGTGGACGGACGCGCCGGCCTCCGACGACTTCCACCGCGTGGCCAGCGGCAAGGGCCGCACGGAGGCCCAGGCCCGCGCGGGCGCGCTGTGTGAAGCGCTGGAGCGCTACAGCGCGGTGTTCCAGGGCGACGAGCCCCGCGTCCACGCCACCGCGTCCGAACTGGGCGCGCAGGCCGTGCACCCGGACGCGCTCCAGCACTTCAGCGCCGCGCAGTTCCAGTCCCGGTCCGAAGGCGAGGGCCGCCGCGACATGCGCACCGCGGTGCCCCGTCCGTACGCGGATCAACCCATGGACTGGAGCCCCGCGTGGTCGCTCACGCACGGGGTCCACAAGTACGTGCCCACGGCGTTCGCGTACCTCTTCGCGCCCACGCCCCAGCTCGAGGACGGGCCGTTCTGCTTCTTCAACTCCAACGGGAACGCGGCGGGCAACTGCGTGGAGGAGGCCATCCTCCAGGGGTTCCTGGAGCTGGTGGAGCGCGATGCGGTGGCGCTCTGGTGGTACAACCGCCTGCGCCGTCCGCGCCTGGACCTGCGCTCCTTCGACGAGCCGTGGTTCGCGTCCGTGAGCGAGCACTACCAGTCGCTCGGCCTCACGTTGTCGGTGATCGATCTCACGCACGACCTGGGCATCCCGGTGTTCGCCGCGCTCGTGTGGTCGCCGGAGCGCGGGCGGGCCTGGGCCGGGTGCGGCTGCCACTTCGACGCGAAGCTCGCCGTGCAGCGCGCGCTCACGGAGGTGGCCCAGTGCTACGACCCGAAGGACGTGTCACCGTCGCCCTGGGACGCCCGCGCGCACGGCGACGTCAGCTGGCTCTTCCCCAACGACCTGGTGCCCGCGCGCGTCCGCGCCGACTTCCCGCGCGTGTGGCACCACGACCTGCGGGACGACGTGCGCGAGTGCGTGGCCCGGGCCGCGAGCGTGGGCCTGGAGACGCTGGTGGTGGAGCAATCACGGCCCGACGTGGGCGTAGCCGTGGTGAAGGTCATCGTCCCGGGGCTGCGCCACTTCTGGCCCCGGCTGGGCCCCGGCCGGCTGTATGACGTCCCCGTGCGGATGGGGTGGTTGAAGGCCCCGAAGACCGAAGCGCAGCTCAACCCCGTGCCCTTCTACTTCTGAGCGATGGCGCCGCTTCCTGAACCCAAGCCCCGCATCCTGCTCGTCCAGTGTGGCCCCGACCGGCGCCACGTGGACCGGGAGACGGAGGACTTCGACCCGGAGCGCGGCCTGGTGAAGCGCGCGACGATGACGCCGCTGGCCTGCGCGACGCTCGCGGCGCTCACGCCGGACGCCTTCACCGTGGACATCTGGGACGAGGAGCTGCACGGCCAGCTGCGCGCGGACACGGAGCTGCCGGACTACGACATCGTCGGCGTGTCGGTGATGTACTCCGCCCTCACCTACCAGGCGCGCTTCCTGGGCGGGCACTTCCGCGACCGGGGCGCCACCGTGGTCGCGGGCGGCCCCGCCATCTCCGCCGCGCCGGAGGACTACCGGGGCTTCTTCGACGCCCTCTTCGTCAACGAGGCGGAGCGCACCTGGCCGCGCTTCCTCGCGGACTGGCTCGGGGGCGAGTACGCGCCCGAGTACCGCCAGCTCGACAAGCCTTCGCTGAGCGAGAGCCCCCTGCCCCGCTGGGACGCCATCGCGGCGGACCTCCCGCGCTACGCGTGGGGCTCCGTGCAGACCACGCGCGGCTGTCCGTTCGACTGCTCCTTCTGCGACGTCATCTACCTGTACGGCCGCAAGCAGCGGCACAAGCCGGTGGAGCGCGTGCTGGACGAGGTGCGCGCCCACGCGGCGCTCGGCGCCGAAGGCGTCTTCTTCGCGGACGACGAGTTCATTGGAGACGCGGCGTACGCGAAGGAGGTGCTCGCGGGGCTCGTTCCCCTCAACCGCGCCCTGCCCCGCCCGCTGCGCTTCTTCACCCAGGTGACGATGAACCTGAGCCGCGACGCTGGGCTGTTGGAGGGCATGGCGGACGCGAACTTCTACACCGTCGTCCTGGGCATCGAGTCCTTCGACACCGCCGCGCTCAAGGAAGCGCAGAAGCACCAGAACGTGCGCGCGGACCTGGTGGGCGACCTCTTGCGCATCCAGGCGCACGGCATCGGGCCCCGGGGCAGCTTCATCGTCGGGTTCGACCACGACACGCCAGCGGTCTTCGACTCGCTACACGCGAACATCCAGCGCACGCACCTGCCCTGGGTGGTGGTGGCGCCCCTCCAGGCCCCACGCGGCACGAAGCTGTGGACGCGGCTGCGCGCGGAAGGCCGGCTCGCCACGCCCCGGAAGACGCACGCGAAGGACCGGGGCGCCATCGTGCTCAACGTGATGCCCCTGGGCATGACGCGGCCCCAGCTGCTCGAAGGCTTCCGGGACCTGGTGGAGCGGCTGTCCACCTGGGACGCCGCCTGCGAGCGCATCCGGGGCTTCATCGCCGGCATCCAGCGCCCGCCCCACGTGGAGGAGCCTCACTGGCCGGAGGCCGCCACCGACCGCTTCCTGCGCGAGGCCACCACCGCCTGGGCCCTGACACCCTCCGAGCGCCATGCCATGGGAGACACGCTCGCGGAGGTGCGCCGCACCGCCCCAGCGATGCTGCCACGCGCGGTGTTCTTCCTCGCGCGCAACCAGAACGAGCGCCGCCGCCACGAGCGCCTCTTCACGGACTTCGACGCGGTGCTGGCCGCCGAGCGCCAGGGCGACCTCGTCCCGGACACGCAGCCCGTCTACGTGCCGCCGGGCTTCGCCACCGCGATGCGCGACGTGTTCCCGGACCTCTTCGTGCGCCTGAGCCGCGACCTGCCGGACCGCCGTGACGTGCCGGAGGCCTCCCGCGACGTGCTGGTGGACTTCGTCGCCCGCTGGGGCGAAGGCTTCCAGGCGCTCCAGCCGCAGCACCACGAATTCCTGCGCGAGCTGTGCGACCGGGAGGTGGCGGCGCGCGGTGGCCATCCGGGCACGCTGGAGGTCTCCGAGGAGCAGGCGCTGCGCTCCCAGGCGCGCCGCACCGGCCTGCTGGAAGCACTGCTCAAGGACGTGCGCGACGAGCTCGCGAGCTGGGGACCCTGACGCATGCGCGACGGCCTTCACATCTTCGACGCGGACCGGCACGTCCTGGAGCCGCTGAGCCTGTGGGCGGAGCAGCTGGAGCCCGGCCTGCGCCGGCACGCGCCCCGCCCGGGACGACTTCCGGACGAGACGCTGGAGGAGCGCCTCGAGCGGCTGGGCCCCCGGGGCCTCCTGCCCGTGCTGCCCCTGCCGGAAGTGGACGGCAAGCCGCTGTGGAACCACATGCCGGAGAAGGCCTGGCTGGAGTTCTCCGCGCGCTCCTACGCCCAGCTCGGGCGCAATGAAATGCTGCAGAGGCCGGACGTGTACCTGGCCCAGATGGATCGCGACGGCGTGGACATGGCGGCCCTGTTCCCCACCTACGCGCTGCTGCTGGAGGGCTTCTCCCCCCTGGAGCCCCGCGTCGCGACGGCCTTCGCGTCCGTCTACAACACCTGGCTGCACGGCTTCTGCGCGCACCAGCCGGAGCGCCTGCGCGGCGTGGGGCTCATCAGCCGTCACCAGCCGGAGGCCATGGTCGCGGAGGCGCGCCGGGTCGCGGGCTTCGGCTGGCGCGCCGTGATGGTGCGCCCCAACCCCATTGGCGGCCGGCTGCTGTCGGACGCCGCCTACGAGCCCTTCTGGTCCGAGTGCGAGAAGCTCTCACTCGCGGTGGTGCTCCACGGCAGCGGCCACGTCTACGTGCCCTCCGCGGGCGCGGACCGCTTCGACACCCGCTTCGCCAACCACGTCTGCGCCCACCCCATGGAGCTGATGATGGGGCTGCTCGCGCTGCTCCAGGGGGGCGTGCTGGAGCGGCACCCGGCCCTGCGCATTGGCGCCATGGAGGCCGGCTGCGGGTGGCTCCCATACTGGGCGTGGCGCCTGGATGAGGAATATCGCGCTGTGGGTGCAGAGGTCTCCGCCACCATCCGACAGCTCCCTTCCTCGTACCTGCGCCAGCACTGCTTCGTTTCCATGGAACCGGACGAGCCGTACGTGTCTGACGTGGTGCGCCACCTCCCGGAGGACCGATTGGTATTCGGAACCGACTTCCCGCATCTGGACCACGGCGAGGATGTGCTGGGTGCGATGCTGTCCTTGCGTGACGTGATGACCGAAAGTCGTCTACGAAAGGTTCTCTGGGAAAACCCGACTCGGTTCTACGGTGTGGAACCGTGAGGCCGCACGAATGAGATTGTCGCTCGCCGAAGGTGTGGCGCTGCGTTGCCCCGACGCGGAGGACGCGCGCGTGGAGGGTCCTGGCCGCTCACTGCGGTTGGGCCCGCTGGCCCCCGGTGTGCGCGCCGTCTTCGAGTCGCTCGCGGACGGAGGCATCCACGAGACGGAGGTGCCGGCCGCCGCGGGCTCGGACACGACGCTCGCGTGGTACTGGCTGGACCTGGCGGGAGACGGCGGCCTGCTGTCGTGGACGGTGGAGGAGCGCGGCAACCTGCTGCTGACGCTCACGCCCGCGTCCGCGTCGTTCCTGCGCCACCGCGCGGCGTTCGACGCCGCCCAGCCGCTGCAGCTGTCGCGCTTCGCGCACACGCGCATGGCGGAGGGCCGCGCGGTGCTGGACTGCCCCACGGTGCACGCCACCGCGGCGCTGCATGACCGGCGCGTGGTGTCGCTGCTCTTCGACATGGCCCGCCCCACGCTGCTGGCGCGGCTCAACCAGTTCAACACCGGCATCGAGTCCTTCACGCTGCGCGAGTTGGTGCGCCTCCTGGCGGAGACGGGCATCCTGGTCCCCAACGGCCTGGACGTGCCGGCGTCGGAGGAGACGCAGACGGCGCTCAAGCAGTGGGAGCCGCACGACCTGCTCTTCCACTTGCGCTCACGCGGCTGGGGCCACCAGACGCGCGCGGGGGCCACCTACCGCTTCCGCGGCGAGCTGCCCAACCCGCCCGCCCTCAAGCCCACGGTGACCGAAGAGGTCGTGGAGCTGCACCGGCCGGACCTGGAGGCGCTGCGCGCGGGCGGCGACCGCTCCTTCACGGAAGTGCTGGAGGCCCGCCGCAGCCTGCGCGGCCGGGGCGCCTCGCCGCTCACCGTGAAGCAGCTGGGAGATCTGCTCTACCGCTCCGCGCGCGTGCGCGACGTGCGCACCACGCAGGACGGTGACATCACCGACCGGCCCTACCCCGGCGCGGGCGCGGTGTACGCGCTGGAGCTCTACCCCATGGTGGGCGAGTGCCAGGGCCTGGCCCCGGGCGCCTACCACTACGACCCGCTGGGCCACCGGCTGGAGAAGCTGAGCGGCCCCACGCCGGAGTTCCACGCGCTGCTGGACGAAGCCCGCGCGCCGGTGGAGCCCTTCGAGCGGCCGGAGGTGCTGATGGTGGTGGCCGCGCGCGTGCCCCGGCTCGCGTGGAAGTACGAGACGCTGGCGTACTCGCTGGTGCTGCAGGACACGGGAGCGCTGGTGCAGACGCTCTACCTGGTGTCCACCGCGATGGGCCTCAGGCCCTACGCGCTGGGCCGGAGCGATCCGGACTTCTTCCAGCGCGTGGCGGGCGTGGACGGCTTCGGCGAGGCCAGCGTGGGCGCCTTCGCGGTGTCGGGGGGCGAGTCCCAGGACCGCTGAAGCGCCCCCGCGCCGTCTTCAGCAGCAGGGGCTGCCGCAGCAGTGCGAGCGGCCGTAGGTGTCGGTGAGGCTGGAGAGCGCCACGGCGTGGTCCGCCACGTCGGCCGGCTTCTTCGGTAGGTGCAGCTCCACCTCCGCGTTGTTCACCTTCCAGGTGCCGTCCGTCGCCGCGTCCTTCGCGGTGGAGGGGACGACCTTCAGGTGGATGCTGGCGGGCAGGTCGAAGTCGAAGCGCTTCTTGAGGGCCTGGCGCGGGTCCTTCTGGAGGGCCGCCTCGAACTCGGGCTCCTTCCACGCCAGCGCGACGGCGCGCATCCACACGGCCTGCCAGTCATTCACCGAGGCCTTGGCCTCCGGGCCCCGCGTGGACTTGCGCGCCACGGGACGGGCCCGTGCGGGCGCGGCCTTCGACTCCGGCTTCTTCTTGCTCATGTCAGCGTTCTCCTCCCAGCGCATCCAACAGGGCGCGGGCCTCCGAGACGGGCGGTGTCCCCCATCCTTCGGAGAAGGTACTGTAGACCGTTTGCAGGCGTTGCCGGGCTTCTTCCTGTCTTCCGGATGCCTGGAGCACCCGCGCCAGGGCGGTGACGGCCTGCAGCTCCCGCATCCGAGCCCCCTGTGCGTGTGCCACCTCCGCCGCCTGGCGGAAGCACGACTCCGCGGAGGGTGCAGTGTTTCCATCCCGCTGCAGCAGCACCCGGCCCTTGACGTGAAGCATCTTGGACTCGTGGTACGCCTCGCCCAGGGCCTGGGCGCGCTGCCAGCCGCGCTCCACGGTGGCGAGCGCCGCCTCCACGTGGCCCAGCTCCAGCTCCAGCTCCGCGAGCATGGCGTAGTACGCCGGCTGGTCCATCTCCGTGCCGAACGCCTCGCGCAGCGCGACGCCGCGGCGCATCGCCTCCAGGTCCTTCACGGCCCAGGCGCGCAGGATGCCCACGTAGGCGGACTGCTCCAGCAGGCCGTAGCGGTGGGACAGCTCCGTGTGCTGGGCGATGAGCTGGAGCGCCTCCGTCCGGTCGCCGTGCTCCTGGGCGATGAGCAGCAGGTAGATGAACGACAGGCCGACGCTGGTGCCGTGGTTGAGCTCGCGGCCCCACGCCACCGCGGCCTCGCCGTGCGCCTTCGCCTGGTCCGGGAAGCCCAAGAGCCACTTCCCCCGGCACAGCACGGACTCGCCGCCCACGCGCGTGTCCTGTCCGTAGAGGATGCGGTGCATCCGGTGGGCGACCGGGTCGAAGAGCGCCAGGCACCGGTCCGCCTTCGCCTTCGCCTCGCCCAGGCGGCCTTCCAGAAGCTCGATGTTGGAGAGGATGGTGAGCGCCACCGCCTCCTGGCCCGCGTCGCCGTTGCGCTGCGCCAGCGCCACCAGCCGATCCAACAATCCGCGCACCCGGCGCTGATCACCCCCCAGGTGGTAGAAGATGGAGAGGACCCACAGCGTCGGGGCCGCGTACGGGCTCTCCCCCACCGTGAAGAGCAGCTCCAGCGAGCGCTCGGCGACGTTGCGCAGCTCCTGTGAGCGCCAGCCCTGCGTGGACATCAGCGCCGGCGCGAGCACGCCGTTGAGGCTCAGCTCCAGCTGCGCGCGCTCCAGCGGGTCGTCGATGGCGTCCAGCCACGACAGGCCCAGCCGGGCGAAGAGGATGGCCTCCAGGTAGGCGGAGCGCACCAGCGCGGCGAACGCGGCCTTCTGCGCGTAGAGGATGGCCTTGCGCTTGAGGTTCGCGGCGGCCCAGTGTTGCGCGAGCAGGTCCGGCCGCGACTCCACCTGGTCCTGGAAGTGCGTCTCCAGCGCCTCCGCCGTCTTCGCGTGCATCTGCTGGCGGTACCGCTTGAGCATGGAGTCGTAGGCCGCGTCCCGCACCAGCGCGTGCTTGAAGAGGTACACGGGCCCCTTCGGCCGGCGCTTGCGGTGCAGCAGCCCCGAACCCACCAGCCGCTCCAGGTCCGCCTCCAGCGCCTCCGGCGTCAGCGGGCTCACGTGGCGCAGCAGCTCATGCGTCAGCTCCCGGCCCAGCACGGAGGCGATCTGCGCGGTCTCCTTGGCGCGGCCCAGCCGGTCCAGGCGGGCGACGAGCAGGTCCCGCAGCGTGCCCGGCACCGAGGGGCCCGCCTTGCCGGCCTCCAGCGCGAAGCGGCCCTCGCGCTCCACCAGCGCGCCGGACTCGCGCAGCGTGCGCACCAGCTCCTCCACGAACAGCGGGATGCCGTCCGTGCGCGTGGCGATCTCCTCCAGCGCCTCCGGCGACAGCGGGCCTCCGGCGGCGGCGGTGGCCAGCCGCTCCACCTCCGCGCGGGCCAGCGCGCCCAACTGCACCTGCGTCACCGCCGAAGCGGCCCAGGGCGGCTCCAGCTCCGGCCGCGCGCTGAACACGGCGAAGAGGCGCGACGAGGCCACCTCCTCCACCAGCGCCTTGAGCAGCTCCAGCGTGGACGGGTCCGCCCAGTGCAGGTCCTCCAGCGCCAGCACCACGGGCTGGCGCTCCGCCATCGCGGCGAGGAACGCGAGCAGCGCGTTGCGCGTGAGCTCCCGGTGCTTCAGGGGCGACACGTCCAGCGGCGCCCAGCGCTCCGGCGGCAGCGGCAGGGACAGCAGCGCCGCGAACAGGGGCAGCGTCTCCGGCAGCTCGAAGCTGTAGCCGGACAACAGCGCCTCCAGGCCCGTCAGCCGGCCCTCCGGCGGCAGGTCGCGGTTCGGGTCCAGCATCCGCGTGAGCAGGTCCACCACGGGGGCATACGCCTGGCCGGAGCTGTCCTGCGTGCAGCGGGCCTCCAGCCACGTGTGGGGCTCCGCGCCCAGCCGGTCTCCCAGCTCGCGCAGGAGGCGCGACTTGCCGATGCCCGGCTCACCCGAGATCAGCAGCGCCTGCCCCTGCCCCGAGCGCGCCTGCTCCCAGCGCGACAGCACCAGGTCCAGCTCGCGCGAGCGGCCCACCAGCGAGAGCGCGTCGTCGGCGCCGCTCCACGTCGCGTCCGCGCCCTGGAGCACGAACGTCTCCAGTCCTGGCGGCAACAGCTCGTTCGGGGACGTGGGCGCGCTCTCCAACGGGAAGTGCTTGCGCACCAGTTGCTGCGTGTCGCCCGTGACGAGGATGGCGCCCGAAGGCGCGGAGGTGGACAGCCGGAAGGCCAGCTTCGGCGTGGTGCCCACCACGAAGCCCAGGCCGGAGAGCGTGGGATCCCGCTGCTCGCGCGACACCACCAGGCCCGTGTGCAGGCCCACGCGGATCTCCACGCGGGTGCCGCGCTCGGCCTCGATGGCCCGGCCGCGCCGCTTCACCTCCGCCACCATGTCCAGCGCCGCCTGCGCCGCGCGCCGAGCGTCGTCTTCCCGCGCCGCCGGATAGCCGAAGTAGAAGAGGACGATGTCGCCCAGGGCGCTCGCGATGTGGCCGTTGTAGCGCCGGGCGATCTCGATGCAGACCTCCTGCTGGGCGCCCAGCACGTGGTCCAACTCCTCGATGTCCACCGGCCCCGGCGCCGTCTGCGTCGCGGACAGCGTGCAGCACACCACCGTCAACTGCCGGCGCTCCCCTTCCGCCCACCGGCGCGAGCGCGTGGACACGGCGTTGGGCGTGCGGCTGGACAGCTCCACCGTCGCCGTCTCCGCGTTGGGGGCCGCGGGCTGGATGCGCACGGGCGCGGGCCGGCGCGGCAGGTTGGACACGTCCACCGCCTCCAACTGGCGCAGCAGCACCTCCGCGGACACGGTGCGCTGGGACGGATCCTTCGCGGTGACGCGCTGGAGCAGCTTGCCCAGCGGGTGCGCGGCGATGGCCGGCGGGATGGTCACCGGCTCCGAGGAGAGCTGCTGGAAGATGACCTCCGCGACGGTGGCGGCCTCGAAGACGCGGCGGCCGGTGAGGCACTCCAGGAACACCAGCCCCCACGCATACAGGTCCGAGCGCGGCGTGGGCGCCTGCCCGCGAAGCTGCTCCGGCGCCGCGTACGACGGCGTGCCCAGCGATTCATTGGTGGACGTGATGCGCGGCTGCGGCTCCGTGCGCGTCAGCTCGTCCGTCACGGAGCCGATGCCGAAGTCCAGCACCAGCGCGTTGCGGCGCGCGCCGGTGGGCACGACCATGATGTTCGCGGGCTTCAGGTCGCGGTGCACCACGTTCTGCGCGTGCGCGCACGCCAGCGCGTCCAGCAACTGGAGCATCAGGTGGCGCGTCTCCACCGGATCCAGCACGCCCTCCTCCGCGAGCACCTGCGCCAGGTTCTTCCCCGGCACGAACTCGAAGATGGAGTAGACGGCGCCGCCCTGCGCCCGGCCCGAATCGATGAGCCGCACGATGTTCGGGTGGTGCATCTGCGCGCACAGCTTCATCTCGCGCTCGAAGCGCGCGCTGCGGCGCTCCACGGACTCCGGCGTCGCGCCGTCCGTCAGGCGCAGCAGCTTCACCGCCACGTTCTGGCCGGTGGTCACCTGGCGGGCCTTGTAGACGCGGCCGAAGCCGCCCTCGCCCAACTCCGACAGGAGCTCGTACCGGCCCTGGAAGGCCTCCAACAGCGCAGGATCCATGAGGTTCTTCATCGCGTCCCCGAGCCTCGCTCCATTGATGACCGTCCCCCCCGCCTGGGCAGGGTGATGACGAACTCCGTGAACTCACCCGGCGCCGTTTCCATGCGGAACGTGCCCTGGTGGCCCTGCACGATGATGTCATGGCTGAGTGACAACCCCAGCCCCGTCCCCTGCCCCGGCGGCTTCGTCGTGAAGAAGGGGTCGAAGATTCTTCCCGCGCTCTCCGCGGAGATGCCCGGCCCATTGTCGCGCAGCCGGACCTCCACGTGCTCCTGACGCACGAGGGTGTGAACCTTGAGCACCGGCACGTACGTGGCGCCCTGCGTCTGGCGTCTCTGACGCATGGCGTAGAGCGCGTTGTCCACGACGTTGATGATGACGCGGCCCACGTCCGCCCGGCTCAGCTCCAGCCGCCCCACGGCCGGGTCGTACTCGGCTTCCAGGCGGACGCTCAGGGGCTCGCCCCGCATGCCGCCCAATCCCAGCGCGACGCTCTCCGCGACCAGCGCGTTGAGCTCCACCGGTTCGCGCGGGCCGGGTGAGCGGCGCGCGTGCTGGAGCATGCCCTGGATGAGCGCGTCCGCGCGGCGGCCATGCTCGTTGATCTTCTGGACGTTGGTGCGCAGGCACGCGAGCGCCTCATCCACGTCGCGCACGGAGTCCGCCGTCAGCCGTTCGCGCTGCGGCTCCAGCACGCCGGCCAGGTCCTCCGTGAGGCCCACGGAGAGGCCGGCGAAGTTGCTGATGAAGTTGAGGGGGTTGCGCAGCTCGTGCGCCATGCCGCCCACCAGCGCCGCGAGCGAGGCCAGCTTCGCGTCCATGATGAGCTGCATGCGCTGCACCGTCTCCTGCTCGATGCGGCGGTAGAGCCGCGCGTTCTCCAGCGCGAGCGCCGCCTGCCCCGCGAACGCGACGAGGAACTCCAGGTCGTCCTCGGAGAAGCTCTTGGGCGTGGAGACGTTGTCCACGTAGAGCACGCCCAGCACCTCGTCGCGGGGCTTGAGCGGCACGCACATGGAGGCGCGGATGGAGCTGAAGATGACGGACTCCGCGGCGCCCAGGCGCGGATCATTCACCGCGTCGGAGAAGAGCGCCGCCACGCTCCGGCGCAGCACGAAGTCCACGATGTTCTGGCTGTAGATGGGCCCGCGCACGGCCGTGCCCTCGGCCGTCTTCGTCACGCGGGGCTCCAGCTTCCCGGTGGCCTCGTCCATGAGCAGGATGGCGCCCCGCTCCACGTGGAGGATCTGAAACGCCAGGTCCAGCACCCTGCCGGGCAGGGCCTCCAGGTCGTCCGTGACGGACAGGAGCTTCGCCACCTCCTGGAGGATGCGCATCCGCTCGCGGACGCGCGTGGCCGTGCCGGAGGCCGCCACCGCGGACTTCTCCGAGCCGGACACCGCCTGCACCAGCGTCTTCAGCGGCACGCGGGTGAGCGCGCGCGTGAGCTGGGGGCGGGGTTCGTCGGGGGCGCCGGAGGCCGGGCCGGAGCCGGGTGGGCCCGCGAGCGCGGCCGGCGGCGCCTCGTGGGTGAGCAGGAAGACGAGCTCGCCCAGGGTCAGCGTGTCGCCGGGGCGCAGCTCCTTGCGGCGGATCTGCACGCCGTTGACGAACGTGCCGTTCTTGCTCTGCAGGTCGGTGACGAAGAAGCGCCCGTCGGTGGACTCGATGCGGGCGTGCTGGCGGGACAGGCTGCGGTGGGGGATGCAGATGCCCTGGTCGTCCGCGCGGCCAATGGTGATGGGCGCGTCCCCCAATGGGTAGGACAGCTCATCCGGCTGTCCTGGATTGTAGACGAGCATCGGCACGGCCTTGAGACCCCCTCCGGGGTCCAAGCCTAGCCCAAAAGCGATGGACCGCTCAGGCGGCGCTGGCGGCCGGAGCCAGGAGCCCCCGGTCGCGCAGCGTGTCGAGGATGCGCTCCAGCCCCGCCTCCACCGTCTCCGCGTCGGAGCGGACGGTGATTTCCGGGGACTCGGGCGGCTCGTACGGGTCCGACACGCCGGTGAAGTGGGGAATCTCCCCGGCCAGGGCCTTCTTGTAGAGCCCCTTCACGTCCCGGGCGATGAGCGCGTCCAGGCTGGCCTGGACGTAGCACTCCAGGAACGGGATGCCGGCCTGGGTGGCCAGGGCGCGCACCTCGTCCCGGGAGCTCTTGTACGGGGAGATGGCGGCGGTGATGACGCCCACCTCGTGCTTCGCCAGCACGCGCGCCACGTAGCCGATGCGCCGGACGTTCTCCTCGCGGTCCGCGCGGCTGAAGCCCAGGCCGCGGGAGAGGTACGTGCGCACCTCGTCCCCGTCCAGCAGCTCCACGCGCTGCACGGGCGACAGCTGCCGCGCCACCGCGGCGGACAGCGTGCTCTTGCCCGCGCCGGACATGCCAGTGAACCAGAGGATGAAGCCCGGACGCTGTTGCATCGCCATTCCCTTACCTGTCCACGGCGGGGCCGTTGATCATCCCCGCGCCCACGGTGGCGTTGGTGCCTTCGTCCACGAGGATGAAGCTGCCGGTGCTGCGGTTGCGCCGGTACTCGTCGAAGAAGAGCGGCACCGTCGTGCGCAGCGTCACCCGGCCCACCTCGTTGAGCTTCAAACCGGGGCTCTGCTCGTCGCGGTGCAGGGTGTTGACGTCCAGCCGGTAGTGCAGCTGCTTCACCATGGCGCGCGCCATGCGGGTGGTGTGCTTGATGGCCAGCCGCGAGCCGCTGCTCAGCTGCGTCGAGTCCGACAGCCAGCACACCATCGCGTCGATGTCCTGGCTCGCGGTGGGCGGGTTGCCCGGGCGGCACAGCATGTCGCCTCGGCTGATGTCCAGCTCCTCCTCCAGCGACACGTTCACCGACATGGGCGGGAACGCTTCCTTCAGCGGCTTGCCCGCGAGCTCCAGCGACTTGATGCGCGTGGTGAAGCCGGACGGCATCACCATCACCTCGTCGCCCGGGCGCATCACGCCGCCCAAGAGCTGCCCGGAGTACGCGCGGTAGTCGTGGAACTTCTTCGCGGACGCGGGCCGGATGACGCCCTGCACGGGGAAGCGCAGGTGGATGAGGTCCCGGTCGGACGCGATGTGCACGTTCTCCAGGTGGTGCAGGAGCGTGGGGCCCTGGTACCAGGCCATCTTCTCCGAGCGCGTCACCACGTTGTCCCCGCCCAGCGCGGAGATGGGGATGAACGACAGGTCGGACACGTCCAGCTTCATGGAGAACTGGCGGAACTCCTCCCGGATGCGGTCGAAGACGCCCTGGTCGTAGTCCACCAGGTCCATCTTGTTCACGCACAGCACCAGGTGCGGCACGCGCAACAGCGACGCGATGAACGCGTGGCGGCGCGTCTGCTCCAGCACGCCCTTGCGCGCGTCCACCAGGATGAGCGCCAGGTCCGCCGTGGACGCGCCCGTCACCATGTTGCGCGTGTACTGCAGGTGTCCGGGCGTGTCCGCGATGATGAACTTGCGCTTCGCCGTGGAGAAGTAGCGGTACGCCACGTCGATGGTGATGCCCTGCTCGCGCTCGGCCTTCAGGCCGTCCAGGAGCAGCGCCAGGTTGACGTACTCGTCGCCCCGGGCGTGGCTCGTGCGCTCCACCGCGGCGAGCTGGTCCTCGAGGATGGACTTCGTGTCGTACAACAGCCGCCCGATGAGGGTGCTCTTGCCGTCATCCACGGAGCCCGCGGTCGCGAATCTCAGCAGTTCCACTAGAAGTATCCCTCGCGCTTGCGGTCTTCCATCGCCGTCTCAGAGAACTTGTCGTCCGCGCGGCTGGCGCCACGCTCCGTCACGCGGGAGGCCGTCACCTCCGCGATGACCTGCTCCACGGTGGACGCCGTGGACGGCACGCACGCGGTGCACGTCATGTCGCCCACCGTGCGAAAGCGCACCGTCTCCGTCGTCACCGTCTCGCCGGGCATCATGGACATGAAGGGCGACCAGGCCATCAGCATGCCGTCCCGGCGAAACACCTCGCGCCGGTGCGTGTAGTAGATGGACGGCAGCGCCACGTTCTCCCGGCCGATGTACTGCCAGATGTCCAGCTCGGTCCAGTTGGACAGGGGGAACACGCGCAGGTGCTCACCGCGCCGGTGACGCCCGTTGTAGAGCGCCCACAGCTCCGGCCGCTGGTTCTTCGGGTCCCACTGGCCGAACTCGTCGCGGAAGGAATACACGCGCTCCTTCGCGCGGGCCTTCTCCTCGTCGCGCCGGGCGCCGCCGAAGACGGCGTTGAAGCCGTTCTTCTCGATGGCCTCCAGCAGGGGCTGCGTCTGCAGCCGGTTGCGGGACGCGCGGGGGCCCTTCTCCTCCGTGACCTTCCCGGCGTCGATGGCCTCCTGCACGGACGCGACGATGAGCCGCGCCCCCAATTCCGCCACCCGTTCATCGCGATACTGGATGACTTCCGGGAAGTTGTGCCCCGTGTCCACGTGCATCAGCGGAAACGGCAGCGGCGCGGGCCAGAAGGCCTTCACCGCCAGGTGCAACATCACCGCGGAGTCCTTGCCACCGGAGAAGAGCAGCACCGGCCGGTCCAGCTCCGCCGCGACTTCCCTGATGATGAAGATGGACTCGGCTTCCAGCGCCTCAAGATGTGAAAGCTCGTAGCTCACGGCCAGGAAAGCTACCACAACCCGTCCCACGCCCAACCGTGGCCGTGGAGGTTTCCGCCTCCGCGAGCGTGAGACACGCCGGATGTGACATGCGGGAGGGGGCGGTGAAACATGGCCGGAGGACCTGCTGGGAGGGATGTTTCACGGCCCCACTCCGGGTGCGTGCCCGGCGCCCCACCCGGCGTGCGGGAGGGGATTTTCGCGCGGGGGGCGCGTGGTATAGACGGCCGCGCCATGGCAAGCGCATCCCCTCCCGTCCTCGACCGTTGGTTCCCGTCCCGCAAGCCGCTTCCGGAGCCGCGCCTGCGCCTGTTCTGCCTGCCGTTCGCCGGTGGGAGCGCGGCCATCTACCAGCCCTGGAACATGGCGCTGCCCACGGGCGTGGAGCTGTGCGCGGTGCAGCTGCCCGGGCGCGAGCGGCGCCTGATGGAGCCGGCGATGAAGTCCCTGCCGGAGCTGATGGACGTGCTGATGCCGGCGCTGACGCCGTTGATGGACCGGCCCTTCGCGCTGTTCGGCTACAGCATGGGGGCGCGCATCGGCCTGGAGGTGGCCCGGACGCTGAAGCGCCAGGGTGGCCCGAAGCCGCTGGGCTTCATCGCCGCGGCGGCGCCCCCGCCGTCGCACAACGACCGGGAGCCCATCCACACGCTGGATGATCCCGGCTTCATCGCGAAGCTGCGCGAGTACGACGGCACGCCGGAGGAGGTCCTCCAGCACAAGGAACTCCTGGAGCTCATCCTCCCCACGCTGCGCGCGGACTTCGCGCTGGCCTGGTCGGAGAACGGCAAGGACACCGCCCCGCTGGACATCCCGCTGTCCGTGTACGCGGGCAAGGGCGACAAGCACGTGGGCCTGGACGTGATGGAGCACTGGCGCGAGGAGTCCACCGCCGACGTGCGCCTGCGCCACTTCGAGGGCGGCCACTTCTTCATCCGCACGCACGGACCGCCGGTGCTGGCGGCCGTGCGCGAGGACCTGACGCGCTGGATGACGGCCGCGCAGGGTTAGGCCGTCTTGATGACCGGGGCCATGTCCCCGGCGAGCGGCACGGTGTGCTGCCAGCGCACCGTGAGCGCTCCGCTCCGGGGCCTGCGGAAGGCCACCGCCGCCTGGTGCCGGGTGGACGGCTTGTGCTGCATGAACTGCCACACGTCCGGCAGGTCGTTCATCCGCGGGTCGAAGGCGATGCGAGGCATCTGTCCCGGCACCAGGTCGAAGCCGAACTGATCCAACGGCAGGGACAGGCCCGCGCCGCGCGCCTTGATGTAGGCCTCCTTCAGGGTCCAGTACTCGAAGAAGCGCTCACGCTGGCGCTCCTGGGGCAGCGAGCGCAGGGCCTGCACCTCCGTCTTCGCGAAGTAGTGGTCGGCGATCTCCACCGTCTCGCCCGGCCGCTCCGCGTCCTCGATGTCCGCGCCCAGGTCCACGTCCCGGCCCACCGCGACCAGGGCCATGCCGTCCGTATGGCTCAGGTTGAAGCGCAGCCACTGGCCCTCGGGGCCGGCGATGGCGGGGCGGCCGTACTCGTTGGGGATGAAGCGCCAGGCCTCCGGCGCCACGGGCGCGTAGCGCGACAGGGTCAGCCGCACCAGCGCGTGGGACACCAGGTACTGCCGCTGGTGGCGCTCGAAATGGAAGCGCCGCTGCCGCTCGCGCTCGCCCGGGTCCAACAGGGCCTTGTAGGCCTCCAGGAGGCGCGGATCGTCGATGCGCTCGGGTTCGACGATCCACACGTGGACCTCGTCGGGGCGCAGGTCGAGGGGCGTGGAGGAGGAGGAGACCGTCATGTCGCGCAGGCAATCAGGAACCGCCGCGCCTGTCACGGGGGCTGGTCCGGCCGCTCGGCGGGCGCGTAGGCTTCGCGGCCCTGACGCCCAGGGAGGGAGACGCATGGACCTGACCACCGCGACCACGAAGCTCCAGGCGCTGCGCCGGGACATGACGGGCCACACGGACCGGAGCGACGAGCGCCGCATCCTGGACCTGCTGGCGGGCGCCACCGGCGAGGAGCTGAACTTCCTCCTGTCCAACGTGGACCTGGTGCGCCTCTTGTCGGACCTGGACGACCGGCTGGTGGGCCCGGACCACCACACGGAGCTGCTGGACCTGCTGTGCAGGCGCCGGGCGGCGGAGCTGTCCCTGCCGGTGCGCGCGTCGCTGGCCACCGCGCTCCAGAAGGGCGCCACGCACGCCCAGGCGGAAGCGCGGCTGCGCGACCTGTTCCTGGGGCTGAAGGGCCGCGAGCTGACCGGGTTCAAGAACCTGCTGGAGGCGGGCGGCGAGTACCACGACCTGCACAAGCTGGTGTTCGACGACGTGGACGACGTGGCGCTGCGCGCGGAGCTGCTCACCCACTTCCAGCGCGAGGCGGACGCCTTCCCCAGCGGGGAGAACAAGGTCCTCAGCGACATCGACGACACGTTCTTCGCCAACTGGGTGGACAAGCGCTACCCGCCGAAGACGGTGTACCCGGGCGTGCTCGCGTTCTACCAGGAGCTGGACCGGGGGCCGGGCATCATCCCGGGCCGCGCGGGCGACCTCGTCTTCGTGAGCGCGCGTCCGCAGGATCCGCTGGGCCTCATCGAGAACGCGACGCTGGACTCGCTGAGCAAGCGCGGCGTGCCGCTGGCGGTGATGCTCTCCGGCAGCTTCTTCTACCTCGTGGGAAACACGCGCATCGCGCAGAAGAAGTTCGAGAACTTCGAACAGTACGCGCGCCTCTTCCCCGAGTACGGCTTCGTCTTCGTGGGCGACAGCGGCCAGGGCGACGTGGAGTTCGGCGCGCGCATGCGCGAGTCCCTGCCCCAGGCGGTGCGCGCCGTGTTCATCCACGACGTGGTGGCGACGCCCCAGGCGAAGCGCGATGAGTGGCGCGCGAAGCACGTCTTCTTCTTCGACACGTACGTGGGCGCCGCGGTGGACGCGTTCCACGCGGGTGTCATCTCCCGGGACGGCGTGGACCGCATCGCCGCCGCCGCGACCGAATCGCTGGCGGCCATCGCCTTCACCTCTCCGGCCGTGCGTCAGGCGCGGGAGGCGGAGCTGGAGCGCGACCTGGCCATCGCGCGGGCTCTGCCGCGCACGCAGCCCGCGACCTGAGCCCATGGGCTGAACCCGCGCCGCCCGGTTTCCATCACCGGGCGGCCCACCGGTCCCGGACAGTTGGCGGGACGTACGAAGCACCCCAACCTTCCGTGCGCTTCACAGGGGTGGAGCGGCCGTCTGGGGACGGAAGGAAGGGCTCCGGGAGGTTCCGGGGCCCTTCCGGGGCGTGAGGGGGCGTGCGGGACCGATGGAACTGTTTCCCATCCATTTGCTGTTCATCGTCGTCCTGATGAACCGCTACATCCTCGGCCCCTTCCTGAGGCGGCTGAAGGGGCGGCGGTTCGAGCGGGTGGATGACACCTACCGCCCCCGGGTCGCCATCGTCATTCCGCTGTTCAACGAAGGCCAGGGCATCTACCACACGGTCAAGGCGCTGCTGGAACAGGACTATCCCAGCGAGCTCACCGAGATCATCGTCGTGGATGACTGCTCGCGCGACGACAGCTTCGCGTGGGCCACCAAGGCCGCGGAGGGGCACCCCAACGTCCGGGTGATGCGCAACCCGGAGAACATGGGCAAGCGCAAGGGCATCAACCGGGGCGTCCGCGCCGCGGAGGACGCGGAGATCATCGTCTCCGTGGACTCCGACGTGGTGGTGGAGAAGAGCGCCGTGCGCCAGCTCATCCGCCGCTTCGTGCACCCCAACGTCGCCGCGGTGGGCGGGCGCACCTTCGTCAGCAACCGTCACCAGAACTGGCTGACGCGGATGATTGAAATCAAGTTCCACTTCGCCCAGAAGTGGCTGAAGGACCTGGAGCGCTCGTTCCGCCAGGTGATGTGCCTGTCCGGTTGCCTGACGGCGTACCGCCGCTCCGTGCTGCTGGAGCTGGAGCCCATCCTGGAGTCGCGCGCCATCGCGGGCATCCCCATCAAGTACGGCGAGGACCGCTTCCTCACGCGGCAGATCGTCAAGCACGACTATGAGACGGTCTACACGCTGGACGCGTTCTGCTTCACCGCCGCGCCCGCCACGCTCGCGGGCTACTTCAGCCAGCAACTGCGCTGGCGGCGCTCCAACCTGGTGGACCTCATCTGCGGCCTGTCGCACGCGTGGCGGCTGCACCCGGTCATCACCGTGCACTACGTGTCGCAGCTGGCGCTGCTGCTCTCGTACCCGGTGGTCATCGTCCACAACATGCTCAACGGCGAGTTCTGGGACATCCTCGCGTTCCACTTCCTGGTGATTGGCCTGCTGGGCTTCATCTACCGCCTGGAGACGCGCTACCTGCCGGAGGACCGGCGCGTGCATCCGGTGAGCTTCCTGCCCATGGCGCTGCTCATGCCGGTGACGTACGCGCTCTTCACGCCGCTGGCGCTGCTGACGCTCGACTCCGGGAGCTGGGAGACGCGCGGCAGCCCCACGACGGCACCTGCGCCCTCCCCCGTTCCCGCCCCCGCGAAGCTCACCTCCAACTCCGCAGGCGAAGGAACCCCGTCATGAATCAGCAGGTCGCCAACCGGCTCAACTCCATCGCGGTGTCCGCCTACAAGTTCATGGGCTCGGTGCTGTTGGCGCTGATCCTCCTGGGCCTGCTGTCGTTCCTCGCGGTGCAGGGCTTCTTCCTGGCGAGCAACAGCTGGGCCGCGCCCACCATCCTGTCGCCCACCGACTCCAACGTGCTGGCGCTCAACGCGCAGGCGGCGCAGCAGGAGTCGGAGCGGGACGGGCTGATGGCCCGGCGGCGCGAGGCGGCGGACCGGCTCCTGGAGGCCGAACGGACCTCGGCCGCGGAGCGGGCCTTCCAGCAGCGCTTCGTGGTCGCGCTCCAGGGTGAGAAGAAGGCCCGCGACCGGCTGGCGAAGCGGCTGTCCGCGCTGCGCCAGGAGTACCTGCGCACGGGCGAGGAGATCGCCGAGTCCAACCGCGCGTACAGCGGCCTGGCCCGCACGCGGACGAGCGCGCTCTACGGCGCGAAGCTGATGGAGCGCGAGGCCGTGCTCACCACCAACCACCAGCTGGCCCAGATGGCGCAGAGCAACCTGTCCCTGGCGCAGGAGACGGTGGACCTGGACATGCGCCTGGACACGCTCCGGCGCGAGAGCGAAGGCCTCACGGCCGCGGAGAACGGCCTGGGCCGCGACGCCGCCGCGGAAGGGCTGACGAAGGACACGCTGCTGCTGGAGCGTGAGTACACGCAGTCGGTGCTGGCGCTGGCCCGGGCGGACGCGCAGCGCAAGAGCCTGGAGGCGGACGTGCGCGCGCTGGACGACCGCATCCGCCGTTTTGAACACCTGCTCCAGGTGGTGCACGCCTCGCCGTACCTGAAGGCGCTGGAGCAGAACCTCACCGTGGCCTTCGTGCCCTACGAGAACCTGCCCAACGCCCGGGCCGGCACCCCGCTCTACACCTGCGCGCTGAAAATCTTCTGGTGCCGCGAGGTGGGCGTGGTGGGGCCCGTGCTGGAGGGCGAGGTCTCCCAGCAGCACCCCATCCGCCAGTACCACTTGCGAGGCGTGATGGTGGAACTCCAGCTTCGGGATGCGCCGAGCGCGCGCGAGCCGCTGCTTCACCTGGGCCATCCCCCGTTGATGCTGTGAGCCCCGTCGTGGAATCGGAAAGGAAGCGGAGGATGCGGACGAGGCTGGCGAGGGGAGCCCTGCTGGGGCTCGGGTTGTGGGCGGGCGCGGCGCCGGCGGAGGAAGCAGCGGCGACGGCGCGGGCCCAGGGCGACCTCGCGAAGGGCTACTGCGAACGCGTGCGCGGCACCGCGAAGGCGGAGGCCGTGCTGGAGCTGGCGCCGGAGGTGTTCGGCAGCGTGGGCGCGGTGAACGCGGGCGACGCGGTGGGAGGCTCGGACGAGACGCCCCTGGGCGCGCCCAAGCTGCGCGTCACCGCCGGGCTGGGCTACGACTTCGTGGGCCTCTACCGGGGCCACACGCTGCGCTCGCGCGCGGAGGCCGAGTGCCGCCGCTACCAGGCGCTCGCCGCGCTCCAGAGCGCCGTGGAGCAGGGCTCGCGGTTGGGAGAGGCGGCGGCGCTGGACGCACGCGCCCGGGCGCTGGCCACCTCCCTGCCTCGCGCGGAGGAACTTGTGGCCCAACTGCGCGACGACATGCGCGACGGCGGCGCGACGCTGGAGGAGCTCAACGCGGTGCAGGTGCGGTTGGATCACCTGCGCTCGCTCGCGCGCGACACGGCCCAGGCCCGCGAACGGCTGGCGCTGGAACCCTCGCCGCCGGAAGGACAGACCTTGAGCGCGCTGCTCAGCGCCTTCGAGGCCGCGGATGATCAGGTCGAGGTCCTGTCCGGAGGCCTGCGCACGGCGGGCGCCTGGCGCCTGAGCGTGCGCGGCGGCTACGACGAGGTCTTCGACGTGGACCAGTCCACGCCCCTCTTCGGCCAGCTCACGCTGGGCTACAACCTGGGCCAGCTCTGGCAGGGCCGGGCCAACGCCCAGGCCCGCGAGGGCCGCCGCCTGGAGTCGCGCGACGCGGTGGACGGAGCACCCCGGCGGGTGCGTCAGCTGCTGGGCGAGCTGCGCATCACCGAGAAGAGCGAACAGCAGCGGCTGGGCGAGGTGTCCGCGCTGGTGTCCGACCTGCAGGGCCAGCTGCGCGAGGTGGAGCAGTTGCAGACGCGGCAGGTGCGCCGCTTCCGGGACTACCTCCTGCTGGAGCTTGCGCGGCTCCAGGCGGAGCAGGCGTACCTGGGCGCTCACCTGGAGACCCTCCGCACGCTCCTGGGGGAAACAGGCCCATGAGCGACACTCGACAACGGCGGTGGGTGGCGCTCGGGACGTCAAGCGTCCTGATGCTCTGGGCGGGCGCCCTGCTCCTGAGCCACGGCGCCTGCAACAGCGCGAGGAAGCCCATGGAATCCCCCGTGTCCTCCCAAACGCGCGCGTCGCGCTCGGATCCGCCGGCGGCGAAGGACGGCCTGGCCCCCGTCACGCGGCGGCAGCTGCACGTCACCCAAGGCCAGGTCGAGAGCCTCCAGCAGGAGGACGGAACCCAGTTCGCCATCGAGGGCCCACGCCAGCGCGCGGTCGTCCCGGAGACGACAGGAGACGAGGCGGAGCTGCGCTTCACCTGGCTGGGCGCCACCCACGAGGTGATTCCGCTGGCGTCCGGCCAGCATCGCGAACAGGTGGGGCTCAAGCTGCGCGCCCGGGACGGCTGCAACCTCCTCTACGCCATGTGGCGCATCGCGCCCTCCGCGGGCATCGTGGTCCAGTTCAAGTCCAACCCGGACGACCACGCGAGCGGCGAGTGCGGCAACGGGGGGTACACCACCGTGCGGCCGCGCTTCATGGAGCCGTTGGACAGGCTGTCTCCCGGTGAGTCCCACGTGCTGCGCGCCCTCATCGACGCGAACGTGCTGACCGTGTACGCGGACGGCGTGCGCGTCTGGGAGGGATTGCTGCCCCAGGACGCGCTCCGCCTGGAAGGCCCCGCCGGGATGCGCACGGACAACGCGCGCGTGCGCTTCGAGCTGCTCGTGCCCCAGGCGGCCAGTCCCACCTCGCGCCGCTGAGGCGGCCGTCCGGAACCGGCCCGTCGAAGCGAATGCCTGGGGGCCCCCCTTGCATGGCGAATCCGGGCGTGGGTTGCTTGAGGCACGATGCCCGACCGCGACCCGCTGGCTTCGACGTATCGTCCACCGCAGGGACTGGAGGCGTTGGAAGACGCCCTCCGCCGCGACCTGGACATCCTGTCATACCCCGCCCGCGGCTGGGTGCCCCCTCGGGCCACCCCGGACGGACGTCCCATCCTGGACGTGCTCATCATCGGCGGAGGCCAGAGCGGGCTGGGCGCCGCGTTCGGGCTGATGCGCGAGCGCGTGACGAACTTGATGGTTCTGGACGATGGTAGGGACGGCTTCCACGGGCCCTGGAAGACGTTCGCGCGGATGCTCACCCTGCGCACGCCCAAGTACCTCACCGGTCCGGACTACAACATCCCCAACCTCTCCTTCCGCGCCTGGTACGAGGCGCAGCACGGCGCGGAGGGCTTCCAGCAGGTGGCCCTCATCCCGAAGGAGCTGTGGGCGGACTACCTCCTCTGGTACCGGCGCGTGCTGGGCATCCCGGTGAAGTGCGGCACCAAGGCGGGCGCGCTGCGCTGGCGCGCGGACCTGGACTGCTTCGAGGTGCCCGCCGCGCACAACGGTGAGACGGAGTTCCTCCTCGCGCGCAAAGTGGTGCTGGCCACCGGCATCGACGGCTCCGGCCGCTGGGAGGCGCCGCCGGAAGTCCAGCCGCTGCCGCGCTCGCTGTGGGCGCACACGCATGACCCCATCGACTTCGCGGCGCTGAAGGGCAAGCGCGTGGGCGTGCTGGGCGCGGGGGCCTCCGCGTTCGACAACGCCTCCGTGGCGCTGGAGACGGGCGCGGGCCAGGTGGACCTGTTCTACCGCCGCAAGAAGCTGCCCAACGTGAACCCCTACCGCTGGGCGGAGTTCGCGGGCTTCCTGCGCCACCACGCTGACCTCCCGGACGCGCAGCGCTGGCGCTTCATCCGGCAGATCATCGACATGGGCCAACTGCCCCCGCGCGACACCTTCGAGCGCGCCCGCCGCCACCCGCACTTCCACCTGCACGCGGAGAGCCCCTGGGTGGAGGTGAAGGCGCAGGACGGCATGGCCATGGTGCGCACGCCGCACGCGACGCACGCGTTCGACTTCCTCATCATCGCGTCCGGCTTCACCACGGACCTGTCGCTGCGGCCGGAGCTGGCGGAGCTGCACCCGCACATCGCGCTGTGGAAGGACCGCTTCACGCCGCCGGAGAACGAGCGGCACGCGGACCTGCTGCGCCACCCGTACCTGGGCCCCTCCTTCGAGTTCCAGGAGAAGCAGCCCGGAAGCGCGCCGTGGATTGGCGGCGTGTTCAACTACACCTTCGGGTGCCTGCTCTCCCTGGGCTTCGGCGGCGCCAGCATCTCCGGCATGAAGTACAGCCTGCCCCGGCTGGTGGGCGGCATCACGAAACAGCTCTACCTGGATGACAGCGAGCGCCACTTCCGCGCGCTCGCGGATTACGCGACGACGGAGTTCGAGACGTGAGTGCTTCGGGTGTGACGGTGTTTCGCGGTGAGCGCGTGGTGACGCCCGAAGGGACGCGCGCGGCGGCGGTGGTGGTGCGCGACGGGCGCATCGAGGGCATCCACGCGACGGTGGACGTGCCGAAGGACGCGCAGGTGGTGGAGCTGGGCGGGGACGCGCTGCTGCCCGGCATCGTGGACTGCCACGCGCACATCAACGAGCCCGGCCGCACGGACTGGGAGGGCTTCGCCACGGCGACGGCGGCGGCGGCGGCGGGCGGCATCACCACCGTGGTGGACATGCCGCTCAACTCCATCCCCGCCACCACGTCCCTGGCCGCGCTGCGCACCAAGGCGGAGGCCGCGTCCGGCCAGTGCGCCATCGACTACGGCCTCTGGGGCGGCGTCATCCCCGGCAACGCGAACGAGCTCCAGGCGATGGTCGACGCGGGCGCGCCGGGCTTCAAGTGCTTCCTCGTGCACTCGGGCGTGGACGAGTTCCCCGCCGCCACGCGCGAGGTGCTGGACGCGGCCATGCCCATCCTCGCGAAGGCGGGCGTGCCGCTGCTGGTCCACGCGGAGCTGACGGACCACGAGCCGCCCTTCGCGGGCGACGTGCGCGCCTACGCCAGCTACCTCGCGTCCCGTCCGGCCGCGTGGGAGGTGGACGCCATCCGGATGATGATCGACCTGTGCCGCGAGCACCGCGGCCCCGTGCACATCGTCCACCTGTCCGCCGCGGACGCGCTTGACGACATCGCGAAGGCCAAGGCGGAAGGGCTGCCCTTCACGGTGGAGACCTGCCCGCACTACCTCACCTTCAGCGCGGAGGAGATTGAGGCCGGCGCCACCCACTTCAAGTGCGCGCCGCCCATCCGCGAGGCAGCCAACCGCGAGCGGCTGTGGGACGCGGTGAAGAGCGGCCTCATCGACCTGGTGGTGTCGGACCACTCGCCCTGCACGCCCGCGCTCAAGAAGCTGGAGGCCGGGGACTTCTCCGGCGCGTGGGGCGGCATCGCCGGGTTGCAGCTCAGCGTGTCCGCCGTGTGGACGGGCATGCGCGCCCACGGCCTGGGCCTGGACGTGCTGGTGGAGCGCATGGCGCACCGCACCGCGAAGCTGGCCGGATTGTCGGGGCGCAAAGGAGCCATCCGGCCGGGGCTGGACGCGGACTTCGTCGTCTTCGCCCCGGAGGCGCGCTTCAAGGTGGCGCCCGAGGACATCCGCCACCGGCACCGGCTGACGCCCTACGCCGGACGTGAGCTGCAAGGCCGGGTGATGAGGACATACCTGCGCGGTCAGCGTATCTTCGACGCCACCGAGGGACTGACGGGCCCGCGCATCGGCCAGTGGCTGCCGCGCGGCTGAGCCCCGGCGGTCCGGGAGAGGAATACCGATGCAAGCCGAAGCACCCGGGGCGATGCACGTCGCCTTCGCTGACCTGATTGACCTGGCCGCACGCAAGGTGGGCGGCAAGGCCCTGCTGGCCAACGACGAGTTCTTCGCGCCCAAGGAGGCCCTGCTGGAGCCCGGGCGCGGCGTCTTCATCGCGGACAAGTACACGGAGCGCGGCAAGTGGATGGACGGCTGGGAGACGCGCCGCAAGCGCGTGCCCGGCTACGACTGGTGCATCGTGAAGCTGGGCCTGCCCGGCGCCATCCACGGCATCGACGTGGACACCAACCACTTCCTCGGCAACTTCCCCGAGTACGCCTCCCTGGAGGCGTGCGAGGTGGACGGAGATCCGTCGCCCGAGTCGCTGGCGGAGGACGTGTCGCGCTGGACGGAGCTGGTCCCCAAGCAGCGCCTGCGCGGCGGTTCGCGCAACCTCTTCGCGGTGGCGAACGAGCGGCGCTTCACCCACGTGCGCCTCAACATCTACCCGGACGGCGGCGTCGCGCGCCTGCGCGTGCACGGGCAGGTGCTGCCGGACTGGCATGCGTTGAAGAAGGCCGGGCTGGTGGACCTGGCGGCGGCGGCCAACGGCGGCTCCGTCGTCACGTGCAACGATCAGTTCTTCGGCACGAAGGACAACCTCATCTTCCCGGGCCGCGCGGCGAACATGGGCGAGGGCTGGGAGACGCGCCGCAAGCGCGTGCCGGGCTTCGACTGGATCGTCGTGAAGCTGGCCACGGCGGGCACGCTGCGCCGCGCGGAGGTGGACACCCACTTCTTCAAGGGCAACTTCCCGGACCGCTGCTCGCTGGAGGGCATCCACCTGGAGGAGCCGCTGCTGGACTTCGCCAACGCGACGCATCTCCAGTGGAAGGAGCTCCTGCCCCAGTCCAAGCTCCAGGCGGACCACTGCCACGTCTTCGAGAAGGAGTTGAAGGACGTGGGCCCCATCACCCACGTGCGCCTCAACATCTTCCCGGACGGCGGCGTCAGCCGGCTGCGCCTCTTCGGAGAGCCGGCGTGACGACGCCGCTGGAGCGCCTGAACACCGCCACGACGGAGGAGGCCACCGAGGCCTTCACCCGGTGCTGCGGCAGCACGAAGTGGGTCCAGCGGATGCTGGCCGTCCGTCCGTTCCGCGACGCGGAGCACCTGTACGCGGAGGCCGCGGACGCCTGGGCGCGCACGGGGCCGGAGGACTGGAAGGAGGCCTTCACGCACCACCCGCGCATCGGCGACGTGTCGAAGCTGCGGGAGAAGTTCGCCTCCACCGCGCAGTGGTCGTCACAGGAGCAGAAGGGCGTGTCCGGCGCGGACGAAGGCGTGTTGCAGGCGCTGGCCCAGGGCAACCGCGACTACGAGTCCCGCTACGGCTTCATCTTCCTCGTCTGCGCCACGGGCAAGAGCGCGGCGCAGATGCTGGAGCTGCTCCAGGACCGCATGCACCACACCCCGGACGAGGAGCTGAAGATTGCCGCCGGGGAGCAGGCGAAGATCACCCGCATCCGACTGGAGAAGCTCCTCGCGTCATGAGCACCCTCAGCACGCATGTCCTGGACACGAGCACGGGCCGTCCCGCGGAGGGGCTCTCCCTCACGCTGGAGGCCCGCACGACGGGCGACCTCTTCCTGGAGATCGCCCGGGGCGTCACCAATGTGGATGGACGGGTGAAGGACCTGTCAGGCGGGAACACGAAGCTCGAGCCCGGCGTGTACCGGCTCACCTTCGACACCGGGGCCTGGTTCCAGGCCCGGGGGCAGCGGGGCTTCTACCCGTACGTGCAGGTCGTGTTCGAGGTCACCGCGACCGATGAGCACTACCACGTCCCGCTGCTCCTGAGCCCCTTCGGCTTCTCCACCTATCGGGGAAGCTGAAGACGCATCAGACGCGCGGCGGTTCGACGGGCGCCTTGTCCACGGCGGGGACCTTCTCCGCCGGGGCCTTGTCGCCGCCGCGCTCCACCCGCTCCGGCCTGTCCGCGACGGGCTCCGCGCAGAGGGTGGAGTTGTTCGTCTTGCACGCGCCGCCGTTCTGCAGGTCGAACTGCCAGCGGTGGCGCGGGCACACCACGTAGCGGCCCTCCTCCACCCAGCCCTCGGCCAGGTCCGCGCCCTGGTGCGGGCAGAAGCGCTGGATGGTGAAGCGCTTGCCGCCGGCCTCCACCACGGTGCGCTCCTTCTGCGCCTCCGTGGCGCGGATGCCGTCGCAGAACTCGCGGATGTCCTCCACCTCCACGCCCAGGAAGCCGTGCAGCACGGGCTCGTAGACGTCCGGGTTGCGGGACAGGCGCAGGCGGAAGGACAGGAGGAAGTCCTCCCAGTTCAGCTTGCGATCCAGCACGCGCACGATGTCGCTCGCGCTCACCTTCATCGCGTAGCGGCTCTTGTCGCGCATCTCCGGCACTTCATCCACGCGGCGGGCCTTGAAGTCCACGCGCAGCAGCCGCGTGGGTGCCTCCGTCAGCTCCACGTAGAACGGCATGCCCACGCGGTCGTGCAGGTCCAACAGGTCCAGCTTGCGCTGCAGCTCCGTGCGCAGGCGGCCGTGGATCTCATCCACCTCCTCGCGCATCAGGTTGCGGCGGCGCTCGCGGAAGACGTAGGCCATGTCCTTCGCGTACCTGTGGAGGTAGTCCTTGAAGTTCTCCGTCGTCACGCGCTCCGGCACCTGGGACACGAACTCCAGCGAGCCCGCGTCCAGCACGTCCCCGGGCATGGGCTCCAGGTAGCGCGTGGGCAGCGTGGGCATGCGCTTCTCCAGGTAGGAGAAGAGCACCGGCGCGCGCGGGAAGATGTTCACGTCCTGGAAGTTCAGGTGGAAGAGCTCGGGGTCCAGGAAGGCAGCCGGGCCCGCCGCCGCGATGTACGCGCGGGGCTGCACCACCTCCAGCGCGCGCGCCACCGCCTCGAACTTGCTGTCGCGCTTCTTCAGGCTGATGGCCGAGTACTGCGCCTCTGGGTACTCGTAGCAGGTGGGGTGCCAGATGGCGCCGGAGAACTGGGCGGAGAAGACGTCGATGGGCCCCTCCTCCGCGATGACGCGCACCAGGCGGTCGTGCATCTTGCAGTCGTTGATGTTGAGGAAGCACTGCCCGTCACCGCGCACCATCACGCTGGAGTCGCGGTTGGTGCCCTGCTCGGACACGAAGAGCTTGATGTAGCCGCCCTTGATGGGGATCTCGCGCGAGTCCTCGCACGCGATGACGCGCTTGCAGCCGTACTTCTCGAAGATGTCCCGCAGCTCCGAGCGGCGGAACTTGGGCACCAGCACCGTGAAGTCCCGCTTCGCGATGGTGGCCAGGAACTCCGGGTCGAAGTGATCCTTGTGCTCGTGGCTGATGTAGAGGAAGCGCTCCTTGCCCGGCGTCTCCAGCAGCTCCTTCACGCGCGGCGCCAGCTGGTGGTTGCGCGGCAGCTGCATCCACGCGGAGTCGAAGGCTCCCTGGGGCGTCAGCCACGGATCCATGACGACGAGCGCTCCGGCGGTCTCCACCGCGAAGCCCGCATGACCCAGGAAGGTGATCCGCATGAACGTCGTCCCTCGTGTGGAGGGCCGGCCGGGACGACCGCGCCCTCAAGTGGATGTGCGCGGGCAGCCCATGGCCCCGGCGTCGACTAGGCTGCGAAGCTAGGGCGTCTCTTTCCAGCGGCACCCCGGCGCGCCCCTCCTGTCGGAAAGCCCACGAAGGCCACGTCAGGCCGCGAACACAAAAAAGGAGGGAGGCCACTGAAGGCCCCCCTCCCCTGCTGACTTCATGACGTGCGGCGTGCGGCCTGACTAGGGCTGGATTTCCCGGACGCTCAGCCACTTGAAGTCCACGTCCGAGGCGTTGTCCCAGCGGAACGTGGCGATGGGGCCGCCCCAGGTGATGGGCATGGCGCCCACGGAGCCGCCGCAGTGCTGGGCATCCCCGCCCCAGCCGCCGTCGTCGGTCATGTCGTAGACCTTGGTCCAGGTGACCTTGTCGGCGTTGTCGTTGAGGTACAGCTCCAGCTTCACGGCCTCGCCGCCCTTGGCCCCCGGCACGTTGTGCATGACGGCCTTGAAGCCCACCCAGCGGCCCTTCAGCGCGGAGGTGGCCGGCTTGTACGGCGCCTGGTCGTACGAGACGTGCCACGTCTCCTTCTCCCAGCGCACGCGGCCGTCGTAGTGCAGGCCGCCCTTGTAGCTGCTGCCCTCGCAGCCGGAGTGGTTGTCGTTGTGCTTCCCGCCGCGCGCGTACCAGGCGAAGTTGTCCTGGTTGTTGTTCACCGCGTTGACCTTCATGAAGCCGGTCATCTCGATGTTCTTCCAGTCGTTGGCCGCCTGCATGTAGCCGCGGCTCGCCAGCACGTCGCGGTCATACGTGGGGATCTGCTTCGCGTCGTAGCCGGAGGACGGGAAGGCGCTCATGCGCACCTTCGTGCTCTTCATCTTCCAGGAGCCGTCCGCGTTGCGCGTGATGGTGCCCTGCGGATCGAAGCGCTTGTCCGCGGTGGCGTTCTCCGCGAGCGACCAGGACTCACCGCCCGGCAGCGAGGGGTACAGCATCGTCACGCCGAAGCCATCCACGCCCGAGGGCACGGGGGCCGGCGTGTCCTCCGGCGGAGCGGTGGGCGTGGGCGCCGTGGGGTCCTGCGGGGCCTCCGTCTCCGAGGGGACGGGCTCGGGCGTGCCCTCCGGCTCGGGGGCCGGCGTGGGCGTGGCGGGGATGCCAGGAGCGGGGCTGGGCGCGGGGGTGCTCACCTCGCCGGTCGGGGTCGTCGTGTCGCCTTCGGGGCTCGCGCCACAACCGAAGGCATGGAGTGCCACCAGCAGCGCGCTGGACGTGAAGACAAATCGGTTCCGCATCGGGCAGGGGGGGTTCCGTGCACGGGGGCCCTCGAGACGGGCAGCGGCCGCGACGCCTTCGCCGGCGGCCTGTCACCCACGCTCCGCGCCTCCGGGCTCTCATGCCCACGGGAGGTTCGGGCGCTCGGCTGGTCTCAATGGCCCGGTGAAAGCGTTCTCCAGCCGGGGTCATTGAAAACCGTGGCGAGGGTGAACACTTCCCCTGGCGACAAGGGCCTCAAGAGCCCCCGGCCGTCCGTCCCCCCTACCCGGCGGGACGCCTGTCCCTGGGCGATCCTTCCGTTTTCCCGAAGTATCGCGCCTGTATTCTCTATTTGCCGAAGATACGCGGCGCTCCTATTTGAGAGGGGTTGGCTCCCCGTGCCTTCCCCAGGTGAACTCCTTGGAATCATTCCAAACCATCGGCAGCCCCGTCATGTGGGGCGGCTTCATCGCATTTGTCATCGCGATGCTCGCGCTGGACCTGGGTGTGTTCCACCGCAAGGCGCACACCGTCAGCTTCAAGGAGGCCGCTGGCTGGAGCGCGGTGTGGGTGAGCCTGTCGTTGGCGTTCAACGGCTTCCTGTGGTGGCGCTACGGCGCCGGGCCGGGCATGGAGTTCCTCACCGGCTACCTCATCGAGAAGTCGCTCTCCGTCGACAACATCTTCGTCTTCGTCGTCATCTTCTCCACGATGAAGGTCCCGGCCCTCTACCAGCACCGGGTCCTCTTCTGGGGCATCCTGAGCGCGCTGGTGCTGCGCGCGGCGATGATCTTCGCGGGCGTGGCGATGCTGGAGCGCTTCCACTGGCTCATCTACGTCTTCGGCGCCTTCCTGATCATCACGGGCGTGAAGCTCTTCATCCAGCGCAACCACGAGGAGCACCCGGAGGACGGCTGGCTGATGCGCACCGCCCGCCGGGTCATCCCCTCCACGCCGCACTTCGACGGGCAGCACTTCCTCACGGTGGAGAACGGCCGCAAGCTGGCGACGCCGCTGCTCATGGCGCTGATGCTGGTGGAGGCGTCCGACGTGCTCTTCGCGCTGGACTCCATCCCCGCCATCTTCGCGGTGACGCGCGACCCGTTCATCGTCTTCACGTCGAACATCTTCGCCATCCTCGGCCTGCGCTCGCTCTTCTTCCTGATGGCCGGCGCGATGGAGAAGTTCACCTACCTGAAGGTCGGCCTGTCCGGCGTGCTCGTCTTCGTGGGCGCGAAGATGGCGCTGGTGGACGTGGTGCACCTGTCCCCGGCCATCTCCCTGGGCGTCATCGCGCTGGTGCTGGGCGCCAGCATCGTGGCCTCGCTGGTGAAGGCGAAGAACACGCCGCCGCACGCGCCCGGCAGAGAGAACGCGCCGGACGCCCCGGCGCCCGCGAAGAGCTGACGCTCTCGCGTCACTAAAATTTTCCGGCTGTGGGTCCCATGGGGTGTGGGGCTCCGGGCCCGGGCCTCCGAAGTGCATGGGGGCTCGGGCCTCTTTTTTTCCCTCTCAAGAACGTCAGCGATTCCAATGCCATAGGCCTTGCCACACCGCGTCTATCGGCTTTTAAAGGCTTTCCTGCCCTGGAGGCTTGACCAAATCTAGCTTGTCTATACAGTTGTCTCGCTTCACGAGAAAGCAGCCATTCACCCCCGTACCCAAGGAGATAGCCATGAAGAAGGTTCTCGAGCTTCAGAAGCTGCCCGTTGAGGAGACCACCGCGGTCAACGCCAGCGGCAGCAGCGTGGCGTGTATCATCATTGGCGACGTTGGCGCTGGCGACAGCGGCTGCAGCGTTGGCTGTGGCGCCTAGCCGTCTCTGATCACCCAGGTTCGGAAGGCACTCACTTCCATCCGCTTCGCAAGCGGATGCCTTGGGTGGTGGCCACCAGTTCCCGCCTGTCCGCGCAGGAGCTGGTGGCCGAAGTTGCTTTGGGACTTCGTCACGCGGTGCCAGCGATGTGGGGGACTTCTTGGAAGAGTTTTCGTTCTACACCCTGACCCACCCGGACTACTTCGAGACCCTGAGCCGCTTCCCGGTCTCCCAGACATACCCAGGACTGCTCAAGTCGCTCCTGCCCCCGGACTGGTCGATCTCCTCATTCGACGTCTTCCTCAAGGCAAGCTTTGAGCGCGCGGTCCTGACGCCGCAAGGCTTCAAGATCCACGTCTCTTCTTCGGTGGCGGATGCGGAAACCGTCCTGCGGCGGGTCGTGCCGGAGTGCGTGCGCGCGGGAGTGACGTTCAAGATCGTCGCGGACCCCTTCCTGCTCCGCTTCCTGAACTCGAAGCGCTACTCGCGGGGCGGCTCGGGCAAGTTCGTGACCATCTACCCGCCTGACGAGCCCACGTTCCGCACGCTCATCGAAGCGATCCACCAGGCCACGAAGGACCTCAAGGGCCCCTACGTCCTGTCCGACAAACGCTACCGGGACAGCAAGCTGGTCTTCTACCGGTACGGTGGCTTCCAGCGGATGTACGAACAGCGCACCGATGGCATGAAGACCCTGATGATCCGCAAGCCAGACAACACGTGGGTGGCGGATGACAGGCTTCCCTATTTCAACCTCCCCTCGTGGGTCCAGGATCCCTTCCCCGAAGAGGAAGCGGGGCCGGGGAGTGACAGCGAACTCCTGAATGGCCGCTATGATGTTCAGGGAGCGTTTACCTTCACTAACACCGGTGGGGTGTACAAGGCGCTCGACCGCACCACCGGCCAGACCGTCGTCCTCAAGGAAGCGCGCCCCTATACCGAGGCCTGGATGGGCGGGGACCGCACGGTCGACGCCATCGTCGCGCTCCGGCAGGAGCACGACATCCTGCAACGCCTTGGGGGCCTGCCCTGTGTCCCGCAGGTCGTCGAGCTCTTCCAGGAGTGGGAGCACACCTTCCTGGTCACGACGTTCTTCGAGGGCGTGTCCCTGGCCTCGCTGCGGGCGAGCGACGACTTCATTGTCATGACGAACATGGATGATCCCGAGCGGATCACCCGGTTCTGCACGGAGTGGCGGGAGCTGGCGTTGCGCCTGCTCGACGCGGTGGAGTCCATCCACGCGCGCGGGGTGCTGGTGGGGGACATCTCGCCAGGCAATGTCCTGGCGAACCGGGAAACGAAAGAGATTGGCCTGATTGACTTCGAAGGGGCCCTGGTCCGCGGAGGGGATTCGCCCTTCGAAGGCCAGTGGTTCAACCCCGGCTTCAGGAAGCCGGAGCGCCGCACGTCGCGCAAGCTGGAGCCCTTCGACGACTTCTATGCCTGCGGGATGCTGCTCTACAACCTCGTCTGCCCCATCCAGAACCTGCTCGAGCTCGACAAGGGTCAGCCGGCTTTTCGCATCCTCGACCACTTCATCGAGGCAGGGCTGCCGGAGCAGATCCGGACCCTCATCCGGGAACTGCTGGAAGGCCGTCCCCAGGCGGCCCGCCAGGTGGCGGAAGCCTGGAATCCCCAGACGCGCTAGCGCCTCCCTTCCCCGCCCCCTTGAATGCCAGCTCTCGCTGAAGGCCGCGCCATGCCGACCATGAACACAGCTCTCCTTGCGGCACCGCCGGAAACCGAATCATTCCGCGACGCGATCCAGGGCCTCGCGCGGCACATGCTGTCCTCGATGGACACCCACCGCGCGGACCGGCTCTTTCCCGCTGACGCCATGGTGTTCCAGACCAACCCGCTCAACGTGGCGTACGGCGCCTGTGGGTCCGCCCTGTTTCTGCACGACGCGCTGGGCGAGCTCCCCCAGCCGGTGCGCGAGTGGCTCCTGGCCCAGCCCATCGACCTGGCCGCGTACCCGCCGGGGCTCTACTCCGGGCTCGCGGGCGTGGCCTGGAGCTTCGCCGAGATGGGGCTCCTGGACCGAGGGCTGGAGGTCTTCGACCTGGTGCCCAGATCCTCTCTGGCATTCCGGGCGCCGGACATCTTCGAGGGAGTTGCGGGCTGGGGACTGACCTCGCTGGCCTTCCACCTGCGGACCCGGGACGAGAAGTTCCTGACGCTGGCCTGCCGGGCGGGTGAGCACCTGCTGAAGACCGCCGAGCGCGCGGACGCGGGGCTCTGGTGGCGCACCAACAACGAGCCCGCGGCCCGGCTCGGGTTCGCGCTCGGAGCCAGCGGCATGGCCTTCTTCCTGCTCAACCTCTGGCGTGCCACGGGCGAAGCCCGCTACCTGGAGGGCGCCAGGGGGGCCATGGACTTCGACATCGCCCAGGGACAGGAGCGGGGCGACACCCTGCTCTGGGGTGTCACGGAGGGGGCCCTGGGGCATCGCCCCTACTGGCTGCGGGGAGGCGCGGGCGTGGCTTCGGCGCTCATCCGCTTCTTCCAGGTCTTGAAGGAGGAGCGCTACCTGCACCTGGCCCACAGGGCGGCGCGGGGATGCGAGGCCTTCTTCTCCGCGGCCCCGCACCTCTTCGAGGGGCTCGCGTCCATGGGCGAATCGCTCCTGGACATGTTCCAGGTGACCGGTGAGCGCCGCTACCTGGAGCTGGCGCGGCAGAAGGCACGCCAGACGCTGCTGTACCGCATCGAGCGTCCCGAGGGGCTCGCGTTCCCGGGGCGCTACCTCGTGCGAATCAGCCACGACTACGGCGTGGGCGGCGCGGGCATCGGGTCGTTCCTCCATCGGCTGGAGACGCTCCAGCCCCGGAGGTTCCACGACCTCGCGTTTGACGCGCCTCCGCCCCGCCAGGCCCCGGACCTGGCTCGAGCCCACCGGCGCTTCAGTGGGCCCGCGACAGCTCCATGAACTCCAGCCAGGAGCGGATGACCTCCTCGAACTCCTCCAGGGGCAGGTCCTGGGAGCGTCCGGGGATGGCCACCTCGCTGTGGATGGAGGCCCGGGCCCGGTTGAGCTCCAGGCTCCAGGTCTCCCCGGTGACGTCCCAGCGCTCGCGCCGTCCCTGCCGCAGTGACGCCAGCACGTTCAGCATCCCCTGCGCCCGGTTCGCATCCGGCCGCAGCTCCTGGGCGAGGTAGTCCGCCAGCACGTCGTCGGGCGGCAGGCCACTCACGACCGCCCGTCCCTGCTGATCCCACGTGAATCGCAATGTCCTGGGCACGGCCGTGAAGGTCGCACAGTCCGTGGATCGCCGGCCACGCCCCGCCCCCGCCGATTGCGCCGGAACCCGACACTGCGGCCCGGCCGCGTGTGGCAGCCAACGGGCGCCTCCGCCCCGCGAACAACGGGCTGTTGGGAGCTGGAAAAGCGAAAGGCCGTGAGCCCCTGGGGACTCACGGCCTTGCTTTGAGTGGGCGCGGCAGGTTTCGAACCTGCGACCCCTGCCGTGTGAAGGCAGTGCTCTACCGCTGAGCTACGCGCCCTGCTGTCTGTGCCGCCCGCCGCGCGACCGCTGCGCAACGAACGCGGCGGTAAATGCCATTCGCCGCCGTGGGTGTCAACGCCTTTTCTACGAGGACTCCTCCGCGAGCGCTTCGAGCTTCGCGTCCAGTTCGCGCAGGCGGCGCTTGAGGCCCGAGAGCTGCTTCCCCACGGCCTTGAAGTCCCCCTTCGGCGCGAAGTGCAGGGCCTTCATGACCTCTTCCTGTCCGCGGTCCAGGGCCTGCTTCCCGCGCTGGACCCGGCCAATGGCCTGGGCCACGGCCATGGCGCGCTTCTCGTCGGCCATGAGCTTCTCCATGGCCATGCTGGACAACCCCAGCGCCTGCTTCTTCAAGTCGTCCCGGATGCCCATGGTCGCGGTCCTCCTGCCCCTCAGGGGCCGTCGGGGAACTCGGTCTTCAGCGCGGCGAAGACGCGGTCGGCGATGCCCTTGTAGCGCATGCGTTCGATGAGCGGCTGCAGGTCCCCGCGCATGGAGATGCGGCGCTTGAGCACCGCCTCCACCGGATCCAGCGTGCCCAGCAAGAGCTGCTTCCAGACAGAGTACGGCGCGCGGGCCAAGTACACCGGCTCCAGCTCGTCCAGGTCGTCCGGATCCGACAGCACGCGGGCCCGCTTGATGTCGCAGTCCCCGGGCTCCACGTGGATGACGAAGGGCTTGTCCAGCTTGCCCTTCTCCGCGTCGATGATGGCCCCGAAGTCGCCCTTCCAGCCCTTGCCGGCGATGGCGCACTCCGGGTCTGCATTGGTGAGCCGGACGGCTTCGTCCAGCCATTCCTTCGACGGAAACTTCGGCATCGCGCCTCCCTACCCCCTACGGAAGATGCTCTTGATGCTGGAGAAGAGGCCACGGTCGTCGCTCGGCCCGCTGCTGCTCGACGGAGCAGCCTGCGTGTTGCGCGAGGCGACTTCCTGCAGGGCCTTCTTCAACTGCTCGGGCGTGTCGCGGGTGGCCAGATCCACCTTGCGCGACATGCCGTTCGCGTCCTCCACCTGCACCTGGAGGAGACACTCCTCGGTGAGGCGGAAGTCGATCTTCCGGCCCGCGGCGGCGGCCGGCACGCGAACGGTGCCCAGGTACTCGTTGTCCACCATCAGGTCGCTGTCGCCCTGGTAGATGTCCAACTCGATGAACTGCGAGCCCGGCTGCAGCGGCGGCGGCAGGCGGAAGCTCTTCACCATGGGGATCAGCGAGTTCTTCTCGATGATGCGCTTCACGCGGCCGTTGGGCATCGCGTAGCCAATGGGCATGGACAGCGCGTCCAAGAGCGTCACCGCGTCGATGCTGCCCAGCGAGTCGCCCAGCAGCGCGGCGCCCAGGGCCACGCACTCGTCCGGGTGGACGCCCTTGCGCGGGGCCTTGCCGAAGTGGGCCTGGATCTTCTGCTGCACCAGCGGCATGCGGCTCTGGCCGCCCACCAGGATGATCTCGTCGATCTCCGAGCGGCTGATGCCCTTCTCCGCGAGCACCCGGTCGCAGATGTCGAAGGTGCGGTCCACCAGGTCGCCGGTGAGGTTGTTGAGGTAGTCGCGGGTCAGCGGGATGCGCAGGTCCAGCGGCTTGCCCTTGCGCTCCTCGATGTAGGGCAGGTCGATGACGACGTTCGGGATGAGCGTCAGGTCGATCTTCGCGGCCTCGGCGGCGTTCTTGATGCGCTGGAGGGCGATGGGGCTCTCGGTCAGGTCGACCTTGGTCTCGTCGCGGAAGCGCTCCAGCACGTACTCCATGATGCGGTTGTCGAAGTCCGCGCCGCCCAGGAACGAGTCGCCGCCCGTGGCCAGCACCTCGAAGACGTTGCCCGCCAGGTGCAGCACGCTGACGTCGAAGGTGCCGCCGCCCAGGTCATAGACGAGGACCTTCTGATCCAGGCCCCGGTTGAAGCCGTACGCCAGCGCCGCGGCGGTGGGCTCGTTGACGATGCGCTTCACGTCGAAGCCGGCCAGCCGCCCGGCCTCCTTCACCGCGTTGCGCTGATTGTCGTTGTAGTAGGCGGGGACGGAGATGACGGCCGCGTCGATGGGGCCGCCCAGGAACTGCTCGGCGATGGTCTTCAGCTGCGACAGCACGAAGCTGGAGATCTGCGGCAGCGTGTAGAGCTTGCCGCCCAGGGTGACGGCGGCGTCCCCGTTGGCGTCCTCGACGATGTCGTAGGGGAAGTACCCCTTGAGGTCCTCCACCGCCTTCGAATGGTACTTGCGGCCGATCAGGCGCTTGGTGCCCCAGAGCGTATTCTTGGGGTTGGTCACCATCTGATCCTTGGCGACGCCGCCGACCAGCAGGTCGTTCTTGGCGGACAGCGCGACCACGGAGGGCAGGATGAGGTTGCCGCGATCCGTGGGGACGATCTTCGGGATGCGGTTGCGCACGGACGCCACCAGGGTGTTGGTGGTGCCCAGGTCAATCCCGACGATGCGAGGTCTGTCCGCCATGAAGGTCAACGTGCGCGGCTCAGGGGGAGAGGCCGCGCCCGTCCTCACTCTCTAGCACGTCGAGGCGTCGCGTGCGCGTTTCTAGGCGGACGCTTCCTCCCTGACTGTAGTTCTGGCCAGCCTGCCCACCAGGAGAGCTGATTCCGGGCCCCGGCCTACAGCTCCCGGTCGGGATCCGGCCCCAGGTCGCGCAGGCGGATCGGCCCGTCGGGCTCCGGGGGCGGGTGCGTCTCACACACCGCGTCAGGCCCCACGGGCAGCTCGGCCAGGAAGCGCGACGGGGTGAGCAGGAGCCGTCCGTCCTCCCGGGGCAGCGAGGTGTGGGGGTACACGAGCCACAGCGCCTCCCGGGCCCGGGTGACGGCGACATAGAAGAGGCGGCGCTCCTCCTCCTCGTTCTCCGGGGCGCGCGTGGCGAGCGACAGGGGGAACCTCCCGTCGGTGAGCCCCAGCACGAAGACGGTGGGCCACTCCAGCCCCTTGGCCTGGTGCACCGTGGTCAGGGTGAGGACGTCGTCCGGGGACTCGCCGTCGCCCTCCAGGGCGGCCCGGGCGGAGAACTCGGCCACCAGGGCGATGGCGGACAGGAAGCGGGGCACGTCCTCGAAGCGGCCGGCGAACTCCTGGAGCTGGCGCAGGTCCTCCGCGCGGGCGTCCGTCCCGTCCGGCGTGGCCTGGGGCTCGCGAGCCGCCAGCACGTCCGCGAGCAGCGCGCCCGGGCTCCGGGGGCCTCCCGAGGACAGCGTGGTCATCAGGGCCTGGAAGCGCTGGAAGCCGGCCTGCGCCTTCTTCGGCACGTGGGCCTGGACGTCCGGGTGGGCCAGCGCGTCCGCGAGGGACAGCTCCGGGGGCAGCGCGGACAGGGCGGTCCACAGGTGCTCCGTGCTGGCGGTGCCCACGCCGGAGAGCCGCCGCGCGAGCCGCTTGAAGGCCAGCTCGTCGCGCCGGTGGTGCGCCCATCGCAGGTGGGCGAGCGCGTCCTTGACGTGGGCCTGCTCGAAGAAGCGCACTCCGGAGCGCACGCGGAACGCAATCCCGTGGCGCGCCAGCTCCAACTGGAGTTCCAGCGAGTGCAGGTGGGCGCGATAGAGCACCGCCATGGACTCCAGGCGCTGTCCCCGGGCGCGCAGCTCCAGGATGCGCTCGGCGACGAAGGCGGCCTGGGCCTTCACGTCGCGGGTGGGCACCACCTGGGGCACGGGGCCGGGGGCGCCGTCGGATACGAGCGCCTTGGGGAACTGGCGGGTGTTGCGCGCGATGACGGCGTTGGCCAGCCGCAGCACCTGGGGCGTGGAGCGGTAGTTGCGCGTGAGCGGATAGATGCCGCAGCCGGGGTAGCGCTGGGGGAAGTCGATGATGTTGGTGAACTCCGCGCCCCGGAAGCTGTAGATGGACTGGCAGTCGTCGCCCACGACGGTGAGGTTCCTGCGCTCGCCCACGAGCAGGTCCACGAGGTCGCCCTGGAGGCGGTTCGTGTCCTGGTACTCGTCCACGAGCACGCCCTGGAAGCGCCCGGTGAGCTCCGCGCGGATGGACGGGTGGTCCTCCAGGAGCCGCTTCAGGTGCGCGAGCAGGTCGTCGTAGTCCATCAGGTGCAACTGCGCCTTGCGCTGCTGGAAGCGCCGCGCGGTGGCGAACACCTCCGGGGCCACGGGGAGCATCTCCCTGCGCCGGTCCACCAGCACCTGCGACACGGGCTGCTGGAGGTTGGTGGCCAGGGAGACCAGGTCCAGCAGCGCGTCCGGACGCGGGAAGCGCTTGTCGCTTCTGAGCTTCCGCTCCGCCAGGCACGTGGCCATCAGGTCGCGCGCGTCCTCGCGGTCCAGCACCGTGAAGCCGGTGGAGAAGCCCAGCGCGCCCGCGTGCTGGCGCAGGAGCACGTGCGCCGCGTGGTGGAAGGTGCCGCCGAGCAGGCTGCCCACGTCCGCGAAGCCGCCGGCCAGCTCCTCCACGCGGCGGATCATCTCGCGCGCGGCCTTGTTGGTGAACGTGAGCAGCAGCAGTGACGACGGCGGGACGCCCCGCTCCAACATGCGCGCCACGCGGTACGTGAGCGTGCGCGTCTTGCCGGAGCCCGCCCCGGCGATGACGAGCACGGGCCCCTCCCCTGCTTCCACGGCCGCGCGCTGCTCGTCGTTGAGCGCGCCCTCCAGGTCCAGACGGCGCGAGGGCGCTCCGGCGGGGACGGCGTGGATCAGCGGCAGGGGGGCGGCCATGGGGGGCTGGGACTCTAACCGCCGCCGGTGGGTCCGCCAGTCCGTCTCAGGGAGGGGTGGATCCAGCCAACCGGGAGGCCGCCACGGCGCGGACCTCCGGGGAGGGATCCCGCTCGCGGGCCAGCTCCAGGAGCAGCGTGCCCACGGGCCTGGGCAGCTTCGAATTCGAGGCCTGCTGGAGCGCCTGGGTGCGCTCCTTCACGCCCTGGGACAGGCGCTCGGCGACCTGTTGATCCGCGCAGGTGCGCACGCCGGGGTGCTGCTGGCGCAGGAGCAGCTCCGCGTCCGCGAGCTTCGCCTCGGCGAGCCGCACGGCGTCCTGGGCCGTGCGCTCGAAGGTGGCCATGTCCTCGGGGAACTCCGTCTTCTGGTTGCGGACCCGGGCGAGGGCCTGGGCCGCGAAGCGCGCGTCCACCACCGCCGCGCAGAGCTGACGGGCCGACGCCAGGGGCACCCCACCCTCCGCGGACACGAGCTCCTCGCGCGCGGTCGTCTGGGCCCACACCGCGAGCTGCCGGGCCGCCACCGCCGCGGAGAACGCCTGGCGGCGCTGCTCGCGCAGCTGCACCCAGCGCCAGAGCACCACCGGATCCGTGCCGCCGGATTCATAGACGCGCTGGTACTGGCTGGCGGCCTGCTCCAGCTGGCCGCTCAGGTCCAGGAGCGCCGCCACGGTGATGTAGAGCTCCGGGCTGCTGGCGCGCTCACGCAGGGACTCCAGCCGCACGGCGACCTCATAGCCGGCCACGGGGGCGGGCAGCGCGGAGAGCACCGAGCGCAGCGACGACAGCGCGTTCTGGCGGATCAGCGGGTTGCGCGCCGTGCGCAGCGCCTCCAGCAGCGGATCCACCGCGCGCACGGAGACGTGCTGCCCCATCTCCTCCGCCGCCTGCCAGCGGTCCAGCGGATCCGGTGCCACGAGCGCGCGCTTCAGGTCCTCCAGGTCGCGCAGGTAGTGGCCCGCCAGCATCGCGCGGACGGCGGGCTCGGTGCGGGAGAGGACGCCCTGCTCCTCGCGGGCGCGGGCCAGGCGCGCGGGGAAGCCCGTCAGCTTCGGCCCCAACGGGTGGACCTTCACCTTCGCCTCGGCCTCGTCCACCAGCCCGGAGACGAGCAACCCCTCCACCTCCAGCTCCAGCAGCTTGACGCGGACCTCCTCGCGGTGCGCGCCCGCGGGGAAGTCGCGCAGGTAGGCGAAGAGCTTCCCGGCGTCCTTTGCCTGGGCGAAGGACTCGTCGTCCAGCTTGCGCTCCAGCTCCTCGCGGCGCGCACCGGCGGCCTCGCCCTGGAGGAGCTGGGACACGCGCTTGAGGTCGGTGGTCGTCTGGACGTCGCGCTCCTGGGCCGCCTGCAGCTTCGTGCGCGCCTCGTCGCGGTGGGCGCCGTCGGGGTGCTCGGCGAGGAACTGCCGCCACCCGGCCTCCGTGTCCGCCTCCTTCGCCGCGTTGAAGCGCAGGCCCTCCAGCAGCGACTTCACCCGAGGCTGCTGCGGCGCGTCCGGGTACCTCTCCAGGAAGCGCTTGTAGGCGATGACCGAGTGCAGCCGCTTCGCCTCGTCGAACTCCAGCCCCTCGATGCGCCCCTGGGCCGTGGTGGCCTCGGGATCATCCGGGTTTTCGCGCAGGAAGTCCTGGTAGGCCTGCACGGTGTCCAGCTCGCTGGCCTTGTCGAAGGACATGTGCGAGCAACCGGTGGCCAGGAGCACGAGGGCGAGGGCGCGGCGGAAGGTGGGCATCCCCACCAGCAATACCCCACCCGCCCCCTGTCGAAAACCCGAGCCGCTCCGCCCGGTTGCCTGGGTGGTTTTCTTGCCTACACGCCCCAGCGGAGGGAGCCTCCGTCCCAGGACGCTACAGGACGAGGTGGCCATGAAGCTGGGCGCATGGATGGCGATGCTGGCGATGACGACGGGCTGTGCGACGGGCTCCCCCACGGGGGCCTGGGTGGCGTCGGATGCCGTGCGCTACCGCTCCGCATCCCCGCCGGCCTTCCCGCGCGCCGCGCTGTCCGAGGAGGTGGCCGTCCGTGAGAGCGCGCCCGCCAAGCGCCCCGCGAAGGCCCCTGCCCCGAGCAAGTCCCCGGCGGTGGCGAAGGCCCCCGCCAAGGCCAGGCCGAAGCCGCGCGTCACGCCCGCGAAGCAGACGGCCGCGCGCCCTGCCCCCCCGGCCAATCCCCGCGAGCGCGTGCTGGACACGGCGCGCGCCCTGGTGGGCCAGTCCACCGTGCAGGTGAACGGCAAGCGCTACCCGGCGGACTGCACCGCGCTCATCGAGGCCACCTACGCCCAGGCGGGCGTGAAGTTCCGGGGCACGCTCAAGCCCGGGGACAACGGCGTCACCGCGATGTACCGCTACGCCCAGGCGAACGGCCGCGTGTACACGAGCGGGCGTCCCGTGCCGGGCGACCTGGTGTTCTTCCGCGAGACGTACGATCAGAACCGCGACGGCCGGCGCAACGACGGCCTCACCCACGTGGGCCTTGTGGACGGCGTGGACTCGGACGGCACGGTCACCGTCATCCACCGCGTGAAGCGCGGCGTGGCGCGCTACCGGATGAACCTGGCGCGGCCCCACATGGCCCGCGATCCGAAGACGGGCGAGATCCTCAACGACATGCTGCGCAGCCCCGCCCCCGGTCAGCCGCACGTGCTCACCGGCCAGCTCTTCGCCGCGTTCGGCAGCGTGCTGCCCTCCGGCCCGGCGAAGCCCATGGCCGTGGCGGCGCGCTGAAGCCGGAAAAGGAAAGCCCGCCGATTCCATCCGTGCGCTTCCGGAACCAGCCGGAGCGCCGCGGGGAACCGGCGGGCCTGGACTGCCAAATCCGTTGAAGGTCAGGTCGACGTGGACGTCGGCACGCGGGCGGTGCGGTCCCACGCGGCGCGCTGCGAGTTGCGCAGGAAGCGCCAGAAGCCCACGGCGATGGCCGCGTTCATGGTCACGAAGTAGTACGCGATGGACGTGGCCTTCTTCGCGGCGCCGCTCTTGAAGACACCGGAGCGGCCCAGGTACGCCAGGGCGTAGAAGCCCAGCTGCGCGCCCAGCGTGAAACGGTAGAACACGCTGTCGAGCAGGAACAGGTTGGCCACGAGCGCCAGTGCCATCAGCGCCGGAGCGCACCAGCGCAACAGCTTGTGCGACCAGAAGGCGAAGGCGGCGAAGCCCGCGGTGGGCAGGAGCAGCCCGGGCACGAGGCGCAGGCTCTGGAAGTTGCCCGCCGCGATGCGCGCGCGCCGGCCGAACTCCTTGCCGTAGTCCTCCGTCGTCTCCTCGTGGGCGACGGCGCCCTCCTCGTAGACGACCTTGTAGCCGCTCTCCAGGATGCGCAGCGGAATCACGAAGTCATCCACGATGGTGGACGGCGGCAGCTGCGTGAAGAGCGAGCGCCGGATGGCGTAGAGGCCGCCGTTGGCCCCCACCACCGCGCCGCGCCGGCCCTCGTACATCTTGATGAGGGACTCGTAGCTCCAGTACGCGCTCTCCTCGTAGTCCTGCTTCGTGGGGTTGTAGAGGCGCAGCTTGCCGCAGACGGCGCCGACCTCCGGATCCTCGAAGTGGCGGACGATCTTCCGCACCGCGTCCGCGTCGATCATCGTGTTCGCGTCCGACAGCAGGACGATGTCGCCGTGCGCGGACGGGATGCAGCGGTTGAGCACCGTCGTCTTGCCGGCGCGAGCCGCGGGCGACAGGCGCACGCGCGGATCCGTGCACTTCTGCACGAGCCCGTCCGTGCCGTCCGTGGAGCCGTCCGAGCCGATGACGACCTCGAAGCGGTCCGCCGGGTAGTCCAGCGCCAGGCTGTTCTTCAGCTTCGACTCGATGCAGTCCGCCTCGTTGTAGGCGGCCACCACCAGACTCACCGAGGGCAACGCGCCGGCCTTGACGCCCGTCCTGGCGGCCTCGCCCGAGCGCATCTTCCGCAGGTTCTGGAAGACCTGGGCCGCGCCCTCCAGGGCGAACAGGCTCAAGGGATAGAGAAAATACGTGTGTACGAGCGCAAGCGCCGCGCACCAGAAGAAGACCTCCGCCATCGACCCACCCTCCGAACCCCGAGTCCTCGACGCCCAGGGACAAAGCAAGGTGCATGCCTGGGCGTCCAGAGGCACTTCAGGGCGAGGGAGCCAGCGAGCCCCCGGGACGGACTGGAGTTTCTCCAGGGTGAGACGGAGGTGATCCGGTCAACGTTTCAGGGCGAGGGCGCGGAGGCGGCGATCTGAGCGAGCATGCGCCTGGCCAGGTCGTGCTTGGGATTGAGCGCCACCACTTCGTCCAGCAGCCCACGGGCCGTGTCCGGGTCGCCCTGGCGGAGGGCCAGCCGCGCGCCCAGGACGAAGGCGCGGAAGAGGTACCGGTCCTGCGCTCGCAGCGCGCCCAGCTCCTCGGAGACAGCCTGGATGGTGGCGGGCGAGCCGGAGCCGAGGGCGTATTCGGCGCGGGCGAGGACGCTCCAGACCGGCTTGAGCTCCGCCTGGCGGAGGCGTTCCGCGAGGGCCAGGGCGTTGGGGGCGCCCGTCACCGCGGCGTAAAGGGCCTGGGCCTTGAGGCGCGCGGCGACGGTGGCGGCGGGCTCCACGTCCGGAGCGGCCCGGAGGGTCTCCATCAGCGCGTCGAGCCCCTTGCGCCGCTCGGCGATCTCGGTGCGCAGGGGCTGCATGGCGCGCTCCGCTTCGCGCAGGTCGTCATGGAGCGCGTTGGACTGGGCCATCCATCCTGGCGACGCCTTCGCGGTGGTGACCTCGTCGATGTTCCGCTTGAGCGCGTTGGACTGGAGGGTCAGCCGGTCGAACTCGGCGTGCAGGTCGCCCAGTTGGAGGGTGTAGGCCACGGCCAGCTCGGCCTGGACCTCGGCGTACTTGGGGTGGGCGGTGGCCAGGGCCTTGAGGTTCTGGATGGCCTGTTCGCGCGAGGGAGCGTCATCGGAGCGAAGGGCCTGCACGGCCTCTTCCTTCTTCGCCACGGCCTCCACGGGCATGGCCGCGTTGCGGTCGCGGAAGACGGGATACGCCAGGTACCCGGCCAGGAGGATGCCCGCGAGCACCATGAGCCCGAGGAGCACCCAGCTCATCGAGGAGGACCGCCGGGTGCCGTCCTCGATGACGAGGGAGGCACCGCGTGAGGACGCCCCGAGCAGCTCCGGAGGCAGCTCGCCGGAGGGCTTCCGGGAGGGCAGCGGCCGGTCCAGACCGCCCCCGAGCACCGACGCGCCGGAGGGCGAAGCCGCGGGCCTGGAGGGCTCGGTGGGAGCGAACGGAGCGTCATCGCCGGGAAGGGAGACGGTCGCGGTCGGCGCGGAGGTCGCCCAGGGCACGTCGGAGTGGCCGTCCGGAACGAGCTTGGAGCGTGAGCCGCCAGACGCCGACCACGGCGGATCCGCGGGGTCACCCGAAGGCGAGATGTCCTCGAAGGAACGGGGAGCGGACGCATGCGCCGAACCACCCGCCTCGACCGAACCGGAAGCCGCGGGATCCGACACCGCACCAAACGCCCGAGTAGATCCAATCGCGTCGGCCGCCGGTGACCCCGAGGGACCCGGCACGGCACCGAACGCTCGGGTGGATCCAATCCCCTCGGCCACCGGTGCACCCGAGGGCCCTGACACCGCGCCGAACGCACGGGTCGAGCCCATGCTCACGTCGGCTACACCGGAGGGCGCGGCTTCCGATACCGCACCGAACGCACGGGTGGATCCGATGGCCTCGGCCGCCGGAGCCCCCGAGGGGCCCGGCACCGCACCGAAAGCACGGGTAGAACCAATACCCGCATCAGTGGAACCCGAAGGCGCGGGGCCCGGCACCGCGCCGAACGCACGCGTCGCGCCCACCCCCTCCGGACCACGCGCTGAAGAACCCGGCTCCGCGAGGCGGAACGAACCCGAGGACGAAGCAGAGACAGCGCCGAACGCGCGCGTCGTCGCCCCAGGAGCCGCCCCCTGCCCCGCCGTCGCCGCGGGTGGCGCTGTCTCCGCGGTCCCCACGGCCCCGAAGGCCCGCGTCGTGCCCATCGCCGCCGGAGACAGTGTGCTGGACGCCGCGGGAGGTGGCGCCGCGACCGGAGCGATGGACGGAGGCGGAGCAATCACGCCGGACGAAGTCAGCGAACCCGTGGCCGGTGTCGGCTGCGGAACGAACGACCCGGAGGCCGTGGTCGAACCCGCGAACAGGTTCGTGGACTTCAGGTTGGAAGCGCCCTCACCGCCGAAGATCTGGGTGGACGACTGCGCACCCGTCCGGTCTCCGCCACCCGCCGGAGGAATCTTCGGCGCGGGAGCCATGACACCGGTGGGCGAAGCCTTGAACACGTGGCCACACCGCGTGCACTGCACCGAAGCGCCGCCAGGCGGCAGGAGTCGGGCATCCAGCACGTACTGCATCGAGCATTGCGGGCAGGCGATCTGCACCGGCCGTGCTTACCACACGCCTCCATTGGCCGCCGCCGCGTCCAACACGGTGGCTGCCCGGAGGGTCTCCAACTTGGCAGCACCCACCCCGGGCACCGCGTCCACATCCGCCCAACTGGAGAACCGGCCCTGCGCCTCGCGGGCGGACACCAGCTTCCGGGCGAGGTCACGGCCTACACCGGGCAGCAGGGCCAGCTCGGACTCGGAGGCCGCGTTGAGGTCCAGCTTGAGCCCCAGCGCGAGCGCCTGGGCCCCCTGGGGCACCGTCCCCGGACCACACGTGGCCAGCCCCGCCGCGTCCAGCCGCACGGCCTCCGGCGGGCAGTCGAGCGAGGGCCGCGAATCCGGCCACCGCGCCCGGGCCATGAAGCCCAGGGCGAGCAGCCCCAGGGACAGCGCCGCGAGCGCGGACGTGCGCCCGAACCGCTTCAGGCCTTCTGCCCCTTGAGCGCGTCCACTTCCGACACGGTGGGGTTGGCCGTCACGGGGGGCGGCGCGTCCAGCCCGAAGGCCGTGTGCAGCGCGCGCACCGCCAGCTCCGTGTACTTCGTGTGGATCACGCAGGAGGTCTTGATCTCCGACGTGGAGATGAGCTGGATGTTGATGCCCTCCTGGGAGAGCGTCTGGAACATCCGCGCCGCCACGCCCGAGTGGTTGCGCATGCCCACGCCGACGATGGACACCTTGGCGATGGCGTCATCCACCTCGACGCCGGTGGCGCCCACGTCCTGCGCGGCCTGCTTCACGACCTCGTGGGCCTTGGCGAAGTCCGACTTGGCGACGGTGAAGGTGACGTCGGTGCGCCCGTCGCGGGACAGGTTCTGCACGATGAGGTCCACCACGATGTGCTTTGCGTCGAGCGCCCCGAAGAGCTTCGCCGCGGCGCCCGGCTGATCCGGCACGCCCACCACGGTGATCTTCGCCTCGTTCCGGTCGTAGGCGACCCCTCGAACCAGCACGTCCTCCATGGATGCGTCCTCCTCGCAGACGAGCGTGCCCGGATCCTCGGTGAAGGAAGACTTCACCCACAGGGGCACCTTGTACTTCATGGCGAATTCGACCGAGCGGATCTGCAACACCTTGGCGCCCAGGCTGGCCAGCTCCAGCATCTCCTCGTAGGTGATGCGGTCCAGCTTCTTCGCGGCCGGGCACACGTTGGGGTCGGTGGTGTAGACGCCGTCGACGTCCGTATAGATTTCACACGCATCGGCCTTGAGCGCGGCGGCCAGCGCGACGCCCGTCGTATCGGAGCCACCGCGGCCGAGCGTGGTGACGCTGCCCGTCTCGTCCACGCCCTGGAAGCCGGCGACGACGACGATCTTCCCCTGCCTCAGCGCGGCGCGGATGGGCTCCGCGTCGATGCTCTTGATGCGCGCCTTGGAGAAGGTGCTGTCGGTGACGATGCGCACCTGGTGGCCGAGGAAGCTCACGGCCTTCCCGCCCTGCGCCTGGATGGCCATGGCTACGAGCCCGATGGACACCTGCTCACCGGTGGCGACAACGACGTCCTGTTCGCGCTCGTCGGGCCGGTCGGTGATCTGCGCCACGAGCTTGAGCAGGCGGTTCGTCTCACCGGACATCGCGGAGACGACCACCACGACGTCATGGCCGGCCTTCTGGGCGGCGATGCAGCGGCGCGCGACGTTCTTCATGCGCTCGGTGTCACCCACCGAGGTACCGCCGTACTTCTGGACGATGAGGGCCACGGGACTCACGACCTCCCTGCACGGACGGCCGCAGGCTATATGGGCGCCGAGGCCTGGGTGTAAAGGGCCCTCAACCTGCCTGCCACGAATCCGCTAGCCTTCGTGGCCCAACGATTCCAAGCCGCATTCCCGGAGTAGCCAGAACATGTCCCGCCCCCGCCTCCTCATCGATGGTGACACCCTGAAGCTGGAGGAGATCCTCCAGGTCTCCCGCCACGAAGTCACGGTGGAGCTCGCCCCCGAAGCCGCGAAGCGGGTGCAGGCCTCGCGTGCGCTGGTGGACCGGGTCGCCGCCGGGGACACGCCGTCCTACGGAATCAACACGGGCTTCGGCACGCTGGCGGAGGTGCGGATCGACCGGAAGGACCTGCGGGACCTGCAGCGAAACCTCATCCTGTCGCACGCCTGTGGCGTGGGAAATCCCCTGCCCCTGCCGGAAGCGCGCGTGCTCCTGCTGCTGAGGGCCAACGTGTTGGCGAAGGGCTTCAGCGGCATCCGGATGGAGACGCTGGGGCTTGCCATCGACATGTTGAACAAGGACGTGGTGCCGGTGGTCCCCGAGCGGGGAAGCGTGGGCGCGTCCGGAGACCTGGCCCCGCTGGCGCACCTGGCGCTGGTGCTGATTGGCGAGGGTGAGGCGTTCTTCGAAGGCGTGCGGATGCCGTCGAAGCAGGCGCTGGAGAAGGCGGGCCTGAAGCCGGTGGTGCTGGAGGCGAAGGAAGGCCTGACGCTGATCAACGGCACGCAGGCGATGTGCGCGGTGGGAACGCTGACGCAGCTGCGCGCGGAGCTGCTGGCGGACGTGGCGGACATCGCGGGAGCGATGACGGTGGAGGGCCTGTTGGGAAGCCACAAGCCGTTCCTGCCGGAGATCCACGCGGTGCGCCCGCACCAGGGCCAGAAGGCGGTGGCGGAGCACCTGCGGAGGATCCTGAAGGGCAGCGAACTGGTGGAGACGCACGTCAACTGCAGCAAGGTGCAGGACCCGTACAGCCTGCGGTGCATCCCGCAGGTGCACGGCTCGGCGCGAGAGGGATTGGCGTTCGCACGTCGAATCCTGGAGGTGGAGGTGAACAGCGGAACGGACAACCCGCTGGTGTTCCCGGACACGGGAAACATCATCTCCGGAGGCAACTTCCACGGTCAGCCCATCTCCCTGGCCATGGACGTGGTGGCCATGGCCCTGACGCAGCTGTCGAGCATCAGCGAGCGCCGGGTGGAGCAGATGGTGAACCCGAGCCTGTCGGGTCTGCCCGCGTTCCTGGCGAAGAACAGTGGGTTGAACAGCGGGTTCATGATCGCCCAGGTGACCGCGGCGGCCCTGGTGGCCGAGTCGCGAATCCTGAGCCACCCGGCGTCAGTGGACTCCATCCCCTCCTCCGCAGGCCGCGAGGACCACGTGTCCATGGGCATGACGGCGGCGCTGAAGGGCCGTCAGGTGTCGGAGTTCGCGCGTTCGTGTCTGGCGATTGAGCTGCTGGTCGCGGCGCAGGCGCTGGACTTCCGTCAGCCGGTGAAGCCCGGCAAGGGCGTGCTCGCGGCGTACGAACTGATCCGCGGCAAGGTTCCGCACATGGACCGGGACCGCGAGCTGCATCACGACATCACTGCGGTCACCGCGCTGGTGGAGTCCGGGGCGATCCGTGAGGCGGTGCGGTCGGCAACATAGCAACAAATACAACTCAATCCACCAAACACACTTCCCCACCCAAAGCGCTTGAGAAAATTTAAAAAGCTAATAATCAAATTCAAGATCGCTTTTTTCGACACCACAGATCCCAAGCGAATCAGGCGCAGATTCAACAGATACAAACAAATAGAAGAAGAACTCAAAGCAACAGCCGCCAAACTGGAGTCCCAAGAAATAACAGACGCACTAGAGTCCAACAAACAACTACTGGAAAACTACGACGAAGCCCTCGAGACAATCAGAAACCTAGAGACACAACGACAGCAGAATCCACAAAACCTAACGCCAGATGAAAAACTAAAACTCTCATCAGCCCGACAAAGGATAAACAACCTAACCCCACTCGCATCAAGAGCAAGATCCGCCAATGAGGACATCGAACAACTAGCACTAAGAAATGCCAACTTAATACGCCGAATTCAAAAAACAAGAAGGAGGCACATTCGACTACTCGTAATATCAAACACGTACCTAACGATATACACAACGATCGCCGTTGGATTTATCTGGCGCTCCGGCGCAGTTTCTAAGTTTCTCACGTTCGTTGTTTTGGGTGGCGCTCTCGCCAAAACAATCGGAGTAACTAGCGTTCTTGCGCTAGGTAGCGCACTCTATTGGCTTAGATCTAGATGGAGGAGAGTCTATGCGGCCACTGAGATTAGCGTAGCGCTAGTATCTGCATGGGTGGCCTTCAAGGATACAACGCTATTGTCTGACATCGAAAAGACCATTGGGCTTGCGGGCGCGACATACCTAGTGGTTCGCGCGCTCGATAATTTTGATCAAGGACAACAGGCAGCTGAAAAGGCCCAGGCCAAAACTAGAAATCGGCGAACATCAAGACCACCGACCTCCAGCCAGTCACAACTCCCACAACCAGAATCAAAATCAACTTAAGACAACAACCTTCCCATCAAGGCCAACCATCCGCACCCCGCAAACAATAAATGGCCAATAAAAACAGACCAAGCAATCCCAACCCCCCCCCAATACATCCACGACAACCCAGGCCGCCTGAATCGCACTACATAGTTAGACTTGTCCGAGAGTGCGGTCAGAACCTTGCCGCTGGAGTGTCCAGTGACGCTCATCAGAGCGCATAGAAACTAGCGGACCCCTACCTCCACGTTGTCATCATGGATTGGTGCTGAATGCCCTCCAACCCCATCGAACTGGCAGTGATTGCTTATTCACTTGGTTCCCAGGGCAACGACGGTCGCGCACTCACCATCATTCACGGACTGGAGCGAGCACTACCCGGACTGCGCCTGAAGTGGACCTCTTCCGAAACAGAGGAACTCATCCCGCTGTCCAACCGCGACGCGTGGGTTGTCGCCAACGGCCAGAGCGGCAACCTCCCCTTCCTGTGCAATGACGATGACAACAACCTCGTCACCATTTCAGGCTGGGAGAACCCGAACGGACTTGCTTCGGAGGGTCCACCGCACTTCGAGGTCCACGCTGATTTCCGGATGGAGGCTTTCAGCCCCATCGACGCAGCGAATGCGCTGGAAGCCATCGCAGTCGGAGCTAGAGCAATCTGGGGTCATGCCACGCCATTGAAGGCGGCGGTCGAAATCGCGGAGCAGACGGCCCCGACAATGGCCGGCCCCCCTTCCCCACCGAAAGGACTCCCAGCCCTCAAATGCTCTTGGGACATCTCCTCGCCTGAAATTCCACACCGCCTGGGGTGGCTGAACTATTGGTCGGCGGAGTCTGCGAGAGCGATCGGATTTCCTGATCCTTCGCGCGACGCGGACCTTCTCTCGCGGACACGACGCACAGCGAGGGATGGCTGGCTCGTGAGCCTCACGGACGCGCCGCTTGATCTCGACAATCCCGCGCACCTGGACGCACTCCTGAGAGCCTACTCCTACAGCTGCAGTTTGAACCGAGCCCTTCGGGCCCGATAGTGGCACTGCATGGCCACGGCTTGGTGGTGGCGTCGCCAGCGACTCCACGCGAGGACATGCGCAAGCGGAGCCGCCACACGCCGCAGAAGCGCTACCAGAAGCACTCGCACTTCCTGGACGGAGTAGCGGACGAAGGCCGTTAGTGAAGGCCGCGCCGGGCGAGAAACGCGCGCATGGGGTTTCTGCGCCTCGGCAGGCCGAGTGCTTTTGGGGGCAGGCCCTCCTGGAGTTGCTGATTGGCCACGGCACGCGCGGCGGCGAGAAAGACGTGGGCCACCAGGCACAGCGTCATATGCCGGTGCCAGGCCGTCCAGGTGCGCACCTCATAGTCGGCGAGGCCCACCTCGTTCTTGGCGGATTCGAAGTCCTCCTCCACGGCCCACCGGCTGCCCGCGGCGCGCACCATCGACTCCAGTGAGGCATTGCGCCGGGCATGGGCGACGTAGAAGGCCACCTTGCCGTCCGCGAGGCCTCTGCGAAAGAGCAGCCACCGCGACAGGCCCAGGTGCCGGTTGAGCCGCATGCGCGCCCAATCATAGAGGCGAGGGCCCTTGGTGCCCGCGCCTGCGGACAGACGTGTCCAGTCCTCCGGAGGGACCTCCTCCACCATGTCTCCAGGCTTCACCTGGTAGAAGCCGCGCCAGACGTGCGTATTGGAGGCCACCGCCAGCACGTAGGGCTGGTGCAAGTCTTCGAGGAAGCGGCGCAGGGTGCTGTCGCGTCCATAGACTTCGTCCCCCACCACCCACGCCGGCTTCAGTCCCGCGCCCAGCGCCCGCTGCAGCATGCCTTGCGCGAGGGCCGGTTTGGATTCGAAGCCCACTTCGTCCGGAATCCCTCCCGCTTTGCGGCGGGCCGCATCCTCCGTCCAGGGCTCCGGCAGGTACAGTTCCCGGTCCACCAGCGCATGCCCGCGAGGCGTCACGTACGAGAGGAAGACGCCCACTTGCGCGTTCTCCACCTTGCCCGCGGTGCCCGTGTACTGGCGCGCCACGCCCACGGACTTCTCTCCTTTCTTCAGGAAGCCCGTCTCGTCCATCGCCAGGATGCCGCCTTCGCCCAACGCCCTGCGCGCGTACTCCAGCACGTCGTCGCGTACTGCATCCGCGTCCCACTTCGCTCGCAGCAGCAGGTGCTGGAAGGCATAGGGCGCTTGATGCCCCGCATCCTCCGAAAGGCCCCACACATTCTTGCGCTGTGCCCGTCCCAGGAGGGCCTTCACGTACTCGACCGCAGTGGCGTGCGCCTCGCGCCTGCGGAAGTGCGGCTGCAGCCAGGCGCCTATCTCCTCCAGCTCCGTCACGAGACGGCCAACCAGCCGGACTTCCGGTGCCTGCGCTTCTGTGGCTGATGGCTGCTGCATGGGAGGTCTCGTTCCTCCCCCTCCTGTTTCTTCAACAGGAGGAAGCCTGCGGAGTCTTCCGAACTACAGCTGTAGGACTACGAGCGATTTCCGAAGATCGGTGGACGCTGAGGACGCAGGGCGGATCCTTTGAGTCGATTTCATGCAATCAGCGTCGACGCCCGACGTACGCAGGATTCGACTGACCAACTCTAGGCCCCACATCCATCGAGGCACCTCTTGCCCGTAAACCACTTCAAGGTGACCTGCCTGGGGCTGACTGTCAGCCTCTGCTTCGCACTTCCTGCGCATGCGGAGGATCAGCTCAAGGTGCAGGTTCAGCAGTTCGCCGCGGACACGGACTTCAACGGTGTCGCCCTGGTGGGCAAGGGCTCGCATGTCGAGTACGTCGAGACGTTCGGAGTCATGGACGCCGATTCGGCGAAGCGGCTCAAGCGGAACAGCCGCTTCTTCGTGGGGTCGGTGAGCAAGTGGCTGTCGTCCATCGTGGTCCTCCGGCTGGTGGATGACGGGAAACTGTCGCTCGACGAGCCCATTCTCACGTACCTCCCGGAGTACCGCGCGGACACGGGGAAGCAGCTCACCCTGCGCCACCTGATCAGCCATGGCAGCGGCCTGCCCAATGGGCTCATGGACGCGGCCAAGAAGGACCCCAGCATCGAAAAGGAAACGCGCCCCACCGCCGAAGCCGTGACCCGGTACGCGAGCGGTGACCTGGTGTTCACGCCGGGCACCCGGTTTGACTACAACATCACCAACTGGATCCTCGTGCAGGCGATCCTCGAGCGCGTTTCCGGAGGCTCCTACTCAGAGCTCGCTCAGCGCCTTGTGTTCAAGCCCTTGCGCATGACCGACAGCGGCATCGCGGCGGGCGAAGCCGGGAACGTTCCCAACCTCGCGTTGGGTTACCGCTCGCTGAAGCCCAAGGCGGAGCGTCGGGTCTACACGCTCCCGAACTACCTCGTGACAGCTGGCGGCTTCTACAGCACCGCGGATGACATGCTCCGGCTGAATCACGGTGTGCTCTCGGGGAAGCTCCTGTCGCCCGAGTCCAGGAAGGCGCTTCTGACGGTCGAGCGTCCCGAGTCCTCGTACGCCTTGGGTGGACGCGTCCGGACCTTCAAGAACAAGAGACTGGTGACCCAGAACGCCGCGACGAACGATGGAACGTGCGGCGCCTATCGCACCATCTCCTGGCGCATCATCGAAGATGGCCGCACCGTCATCTTCCTGAGCAACCTGCGGCCGGATGATTCGAAGCTCTTCGCCTTCACGGAATCGCTCCTGGAGATTCCGAGCGCCCAACAGGAAAACTGACCATGTCCCTTCACAGATGGGGCCTGCTGTTTCTGCTCGGGTGGTCGCAGTGGGCCTGGGCCGGCTCGGATAAGGCGGATGCGTTCCTGCGCGCGGAGATGGCTCGCAATCACATCCCTGGCGCCGCTATTGCCGTAATCCGTGACGGCAAGGTCATCAAGCTCGCTGCCTATGGCACGGCGAACCTAGAGTGGAAGGCACCCGCGAGTACCCGCACGGCGTTCCAGATTGCCTCCGGCACCAAGATGTTCACGGCGGTCCTGCTGATGGACCTCGTGGGCCAGGGGAAGCTCCGGCTGGAGGACCGCGTCTGTCAGTACATCTCCGAGTGTCCTCCGGCCTGGAGGGACATCACCCTGCGCCACCTCGCCAGTCACACGTCTGGCCTGCGCCCTGGCCCCGTGGACGCGGACAACGCCAGCGTCACGGCCGCGATCGATGCGGCGAAGAGGGCTCCGCTTGCGTCAGCTCCTGGCGAGAAGAACGCCTATGGGTCGGACGGCTTCGTGCTCCTCACCCATGTCCTGGAGAAGGCCGGCGGCGCCCCCTACGAGCAGCTTCTGCGAGATCGCATCTTCACGCCCCTGGGCATGACGAACAGCGGCTTCGACCATGCCACCCTCACCGAGCAGCACGTCGTCCTGACCAGCGACGTCGTCACGGAACGCTCGGCGACCTACCAGTGGAAGACGGATCACCAGCAGCAATACTGGTTCATTTACCCGTACTACACGCTGTCGGCCGGCGGCCTGTTCTCCTCCGTGACGGACATGTCCCGGTTCGTGTCCGCGCTGATGAGCGACAAGCTTCTGAACGCGGACCTGCGCTCCGCCATGTGGACGCCGCCCAAGCTCAACGACGGCAAGGCCAGCGGCTTCGCGGTGGGCTGGACCGTGGGTCAGTACAGGGGACGTCGTGAGGTGGCCCACAGCGGCGGTCCGGCGCTCTCCGACACGGTCTACTACCCGGACGACAAGCTGGCCGTGGTGGTGCTGACGAACCAGCGGAAGCTGGTCCCAGCCCTTGCCCACGGCGTGGCGAACTTCTACCTGCCGCCTCCGCCCTTCCTGCACGAGCCCGGCATTGCCGACTCCACTCCCGATCGAACAGAGACCATCAAGGCCCTCGTGCCCGCACTGAGCCAGGGCAAGGCGGAAGCCCGCCACTTCACCGGGACCGCGAAAGACGAGCTCGCGGACATGAACGATTGGTTCCGCATGAAGCTCGGCGGAATGCCTCCGCTGAGCCGGTGGGTCCTCGTGGAGGACTCCACGGACCACCTGTCACGGACCTACCGCGCGGTTTACGGCAAGGACGTGACCCAGCGATGGAAGGTCACGTTCGATGCAACAGGCCTGATCGCGGAACTGGACGTCACGGACGAGTAACGCCAGGGGAGCCAATCGCCTGTCCGCCTGCCTCCCCTGCACTCAAATCGCCAGGAAAGACGGGAAGTTGAGGGGCCGGGCGAGCGCGTGGTACGAACTCCCGTTCAGTCTCCCCCTCTCAATTTCAAAGTGCCTGGAGCCGGCTTCCATGAGCGAGCGCAATGACGTCACGCGGCCTTCGTCCCCCGCATCGGTGCCTCCCCCCGGGGCCCCCGAGGCTGGCGCGGTCCAGGCACTCGCACAGAACGTGAGCACCCTCCCCGCCCCCGTCCCCCAAGCCAGCGCCGAGGACGATGCCCGCGAGCGCATCGCTTCCATGGAGCGCGAGGCCAAGGCCCTTGCCACCACCGAGCCGCAGACCGCCGCCCTCCTGTTCCATGAGGTCGGTCTGCTCTGGGAAGAGCCTCTCAAGAATCCTCGCAACGCCGCGGTCGCGTTCCAGAACGCGTACAAGCTGGCTCCGCGCTTCCTCGCCAACATCCGCGCCGCCCGCCGCCTCTTCGCTGACGTCGGCAACTGGCAGATGGTCGTGCAGCTCATCGACGCGGAACTCTCCGCCTCCGAGGATCCTCGCCAGCAGGCGTCCCTCCTCTTCGAGAAGGGGCAGATCCTCGAGGAGCGCCTGTCGCGCGACAACGATGCCGCGGATGCCCTTCGCCAGGCCCTGGACCGCAAGCCCACGGACGTCACCCTCCTCACCCAGCTCGAATCCGTCTATGCCGCGCGCAACGACGCGGGCGCGCTGGTGGAGATCTACCGGCTGCTCGCCACCGCCGTCGTCCCTCCCTCCCTTCGCGCCCACTACCTCACCTCCGCGGGCATGCTCCTGGAGGAGCGCCTCAAGCAGAAGGAGGCCGCCGCCGCTGCGTTCCGTGAGGCCTTCGCGCTCGACCGCTCCGACCCGCTGCTCCAGGCCGCCATCAAGCGCGCCGCCGAGCGCGAGGGCCGCACCGACGAACTCCTCTCCGCCCTCCTCTCCGAGGCCGAGGGCCAGGGCTCCCAGGGCGCTCCCGCTTACCTCCACATCGCCAAGGTCCATGACCGCCTGGGCCGCAAGGACGATGCCCTTTCCGCGCTGCTCGCCGCTCGCCGCGTGAGCCCTCATGAGCCGCTCGTGCTGAGCGCGCTCGCCGGCATCTACGAGACCCAGGGCCGCTTCGAGGAGCTGGCCGACGTGCTGCTCGCGTGGGTCGGTTCCATCAACGACGAGAGCGAGCTCGTCGCCATCAACCTGCGCCTCGCCGCGCTGTACGAGGACGACCTCAAGCGCGACCAGGAGGCCGCCGCCCGCTATCAGGCCATCCTATCCCGCATCCCCAGCCATGCCGCCGCGCTCGCGGGCCTGGGCAAGCTTTCGTACCGGATGCAGAACTGGGAAGGGCTCGTCGCCGTCTTCGACGCGGAGGTCACCGCCGCCGAGGACGCCAAGGGCAAGGCCGCTCGCATGTACAAGGCGGCGGAGATCCTGGAAGAGCGCCTGGGCCGCCAGGAGGACGCCATTGCTCGCTACAACGCGTGCCTCCAGCTCCAGCCGGGCTACCTCCCCGCGCAGAAGGCCCTCACCCGCCTCTACGAGCGCCAGGGCCGCTTCGCCGAGCTGGTCCAGATGTTCGAGCAGGACCTGCTCCAGACGTCCGACCGTGATCAGGTCATCACCACGCTCAACAAGATGGCGGTCATCTACGAGGACCGCCTCGGGGACCTGGACCACGCCATCGAGTGCATGAAGCGCATCCTCGACCTGGCGTCGGATCACCTGCCCACGCTGCGCAACCTGGCCCGCCTCTACGAGCGCGCCGGGCGCTTCCGTGAGCTGCTGGAGACCAATGACCTGGAGGCGTCGTTCGCCGGTGACACCAAGCAGGTGCTGTCGCTGCTCCACCGCAACGCGGAGATCCTCGACGAGAACCTGAAGGACCGCGTGGGCGCCATCACCGCGTATGAGCGCGTGCTCGCGCTGTCGCCCTCATACCTGCCCGCGCTCAAGGCCCTGGGCCGGCTGTACGCGCAGGACGGCCGGTGGGAGAAGCTCATCGACATGTACCGCGCGGAGTCGGAGATCTCTCCGTCCACCGACGCGGCCGCCGCGCTCATCTACAAGATCGGCGAGCTGTACGAGCACCGCCTCAAGCAGGAGAACGAGGCGCTCGCGTCGTACCAGGAGGCGCTGATGCTGGCGCCCAGCTACTTCCCGGCGCTGCGCGCGCTCGCCCGCATCCACCGGGCGCATGGTGCCTGGGAGAGCCTCGTGGAGGTGCTCCGCGCGGACGCCGCCAACCGCACGGATCCGCTGGAGCGCGCCAACGCGATGTACCAGGCCGCCGCCATCTGGGAGGACCAGCTGGGCCGCCCGGAGCTGGCCATCGAGGGCTACCAGGAGGTCCTGCGCCTCACGCCGGGCCACGCCGCCACGCTGCGCGCGCTGGAGCGCCTGTACGTCGCCCAGGACAACGTGAAGGAGCTGGTGTCCATCCTCGACCGCGAGACGCAGGTGGGCCAGACGCCCGCGGCCAAGGTGACCGCGTACCTCAAGCTCGCGCGCCTGTACCTGGACCGCTTCCAGGAGCCGTCCCGCGCCGCGCAGTGCTGCGAGTCCGTGCTGGGCCTGGAGCCCGGCAACCTCACCGCCCTCACGCTGCTGGAGCGCATCCGCGTGTCGGACCGCGTCCGCCGCGCGGAGCTGCGCGTCCGCATCGCCGAGCGCGTCACCGACACGCGCCTGTCCAGCGCCCTGCGCATCCTGGCCGCCGCGGATCAGGAGAAGGGCCCGCCCTCCGAGCGCACCCTGGAGGTCTACCAGCGCGCCTTCGACGCGGACCCTTCCGACGCGCGCCTCGCCTTCGGCCTGGAGCGCGTGCTGCGCCAGAGCGGTGACACCGCCGCCCTGTCGCGCATGTACGGCATGCGGCTGGCCGTCACCACCGACGCCACGGAGGCGCTGGAGCTGCTCCTGCGCGCCGCCGAGCTCGCGGAGAAGAACCCCGACCAGGAGCAGGCCGCCGCGCTGTACCGGCAGGCGCTGGAGCTCCAGGCGCAGTGCCTCCCCGCGCTCCAGGGCGCCCGCCGCGTGGCCCTGCGCCGAGGCGACTTCGCCACCGCTCGCGCCATGATGGAGACCGAGGCCCGCGCGAGCCGCGACACCAAGAGCGCCATCGAGGGCTTCGTCACCGCCGCGAAGCTCGCGGCCCAGAAGCTCAATGACCCCGACGGCGCCGCGGCCCTCTACCGCCTGGCGCTGGAGCGCGACCCGCTGCACCCGGGCGCCGCCACCGGCCTGGAGGAGCTGCTCGCGCAGCGCGGCGGTTCCTCCGACCTCGCGGCCCTGCATGAGCGGCGCGCGGAGGCCCGGCTCGCTCAGCGCGACGTGGAGGCCGCCGCGGCGGCGTACGTCACCGCGGCCCGCCTGCACAACGTGGCGCTGGGTGACCGCGCCCGTGCGCTCGAGGTGCTGGAGAAGGCCCTGGCGGCCCGGCCCGGCTTCCCCGACGCGCTGGAGACCCGCGGCCTGCTCCTCCTGGAGGCGCAGCAGTACGCGGAGGCCGCGCAGATGCTCGGCCAGCGCGTGCAGCAGGGCGGAGACCCTCGCGTGCTCGCGCAGCACCACCTGACGCTGGGCGCGCTCTACCAGCAGCACCTCAATGATCCGGGCCGCGCGGCGGCGCACCTCCAGACGGCGCTGGCCACCCTGCCCCGTCACCCGGAGGCGCTGGAGCGGCTGGCCACGGTGTACGCGCAGGGCCGTAACTTCGGCGGCGCGGTGGACTGCCTGCGGCGGCTGCTGGATCAGGACCTGCCCAACGACGCCCGCGCTCGCTTCACCGTGGAGCTGGCGCGCATCCATGAAGAGGGCCTGGGCGACGTCGCCTCCGCCACGGCGCTCTACAAGAAGGCGCTGGAGCTGACGCCGGGCGAGCCCGCGCTGGTGGACCGGCTGGTGGTCCTCTACGAGCGCCAGCGCAACCTGCCGGAGCTGGCGCAGATGCTGGAGGCCCAGGCAGCCGCAACCGCGTCCACGGACGTCAAGCGCGCCGCGGCCCTGCGCATCCGCGTGGCGAGCTTCTACGCGGGCCCGCTGGCGGAGCCTGCCCGCGCCACCGTCATCTACCGGCAGCTCGTGGAGCAGGACCCGCAGAACCTCCAGGCCCGCGCCGCGCTGGCGGACCTGTACGGCCGCGACATGACCAGCTACCCGCTGGCCATCGAGGAGCACCGGCAGATCCTGCGCCAGGACCCCGCTCGCGTGGACAGCCTGCATGCGCTGTTCAAGCTGTGGGATGCCCAGAAGCAGCAGGACAAGGCGTTCGCCGTCGCCGCGGTGCTGACCTTCATGCGCGCCACCAACGAGGTGGAGCAGGCCTTCTACTCGGAGGCTCGCGCCCGGCAGCCGCAGGAGCCGCGGGAGGCGCTGCCCGCCGCGGACGTGGACACCGTCCTCATGCACCCGGCCGCACGCGGCCCGCTGACGGACCTGCTGCGCGCCATGGGTGAGCACCTGGGCAAGGTGTACCCGCCGCAGTTCGAGATGCTCGGCGTCAACCCGAAGCAGGACAAGCTCAAGCCGGACTCGGCCGTGTTCAAGGCCGTGCGCGCGGTGGCGCAGACATTCGGCGTGGAGGAGTTCGAGGTCTACCTCGCCCGGCGCGGCATGTTGCAGCCGGAGACGACGGAGCCCCTGTCCCTGTGCGTGGGCCAGGACGTCGTGCGCCGCTTCAACGCCCGTGAGCAGAAGTTCCTCATCGGCAAGGCAGTGCTGGGCCTGCTCAACAAGACGGCCGTCCTCTCCAAGCTGTCCCAGGGCGAGACGGTGGACCTGTTCGGCAACGCCATCCGCGTCCACGAGCAGCAGTTCAACGGCCTGGGCCGGCGCAACGACGAGATGACGAAGCAGCTCAAGAAGGCCTTCAGCCGCAAGGCGATGAAGGCCTCGGAAGGCCCCGCGCAGACGCTGTCCACGCAGCCGAAGATCGACGTGGCGACGGTGGTGGACGCGCTCGGCTTCTCCGCGGACCGCGCGGGCCTGCTCGTCTGCGGCGACCCGTCCGTGGGCCTCACCATGGTGCTGCGCGAGGATCCGAACATCGTGGCCAACCGCCAGGACGGCAGCACCGACGCCATCCTCCAGGCGGTGCGCGAGCGCGCGGACCTGAAGGCCCTGCTGTCGTGGCTGCTGACGGATGACTTCTTCCGCCTGCGCCAGCGCATCGGCCTGGCGCTGTAGTCGTCCTCGAAGCTACTCCCGGCGGACCAGCGCGTCCGCCGGGAACCCCGCGAGCAGCCGGCCCACGGCGTCGTCCACGTGGGCCCGCTCCGGGGCCTCCACCGTCACCTTCACGCGGTAGTCCATGGCCGCGTCGAAGACGGGATAGGAGCCGATGGCCACGTGGGGCATGTCCAGCGCCACGCGGTCCAGCACGGCGGCCAGGGCGCTCTCGCCCAGGTTGAAGTACAGGTTGACCAGGTGCACCGGCGTGCCGCTCAGCCGTGAGAGCACCGTCTCCAGCTGCAGCCGGAAGAGCTGCGGCACCCCCGGCAGCAGGAACATGTCCCCCACCGTCAGCACGGGGAACCACATGCCCGGCTGGGCGAGGAGCACCGCGCCCTCGGGCGCGTCCGCCAGGCGCAGGGACTCCGGCGTCACCGGTGACGTGCCGGCGCGGGCCTGGATGGCCGACACCATCTCCGGCAGCCGCACCACGGGCCGGCCCAGGGCGAGCGCCACCGCGCGCACCGTGACGTCGTCGTGGGTGGGGCCGATGCCGCCGCTGGTGAAGACGTAGCGGGCCTTGCGCCGGGCGCGGGACACCGCGTCCACGATGGCGTCCACGTCGTCCAGGATGGTCTCCACCGAGACGAGCGGGATGCCCAGCTCCCGCAGCCGCTGGATGAGGTGGGGGCCGTTCTCGTCCTTCACCTTCGCGGTGAGGACCTCGTTGCCAATGATGATCGCCGCCGCGCCGGTCCGCTCCATGGGACCGTGGATTCTACTCCAACGGCCCCCGCCGTCAGTACGGATGGAAGCGGGTCACGAAGGGCACGGCCTCGCTCTTGCCCTCCGGGATTCGCGTCCCGGCGACGCGCAGGTAGCCCTGCGCATCCAGCCGTGCGGCCGTGGGCTGCTCGTCACCGGGCAGGTCCGTCCGGTGCGAGCGGAGGATGCTGGCGCCGTTCGGGGCCAGGTGGACGACGCCCAGCCCGGATGCGCCCTTCGCATCCTGGCTCCAGGTGGCGACCGCGAGGGTCCCATCCGCCAGCAAGCCCGTGCCCACGACCGTGTCCCGCACGCCCGTCAACCCCGCCGTGAAGTAGGTGTAGCCCTCGTTGCCGAAGGTCGTGTCCTGCCCCGCGCTCGCGGTCAGACGCGCCACCACGGCCTGGGTGTCCCCGTCGGAGAACACCGCCTTTCCGCCCACCAGCCAGCTCCCGTTCGACAGCCGCTGCAAGGTCCGCGGCGTGAGGTCCGGCGAGCTGAACGACGACAGGTAGCGGAAGCTGTTGTCCAGGGTGCCGTTGGCATTGAAGCGGCGCACGACCAGCGTGTCGAGGCTGCCCGTGGAGGCGCCGGCCACGACGACCTTGCCGTCGGGTTCGGCGACGACGCACAGGCCGTCATCCTCGCGGCCCACGTCCACGGTCGCCACGCCGTCCGCGCTGAAGGTCGTGTCCGGGACCCCGGCCGGCGTCAGGCGGACCACCACCAGGTCCAGGCCGTCGTTGTCGACGGTGCCCGCGCCGATGATGTTGCCATTGGCGTCGAGGGTGACCGCGTGCAGGGTGGAGATGCCCGTGGAGAGCTGGAAGGTGCGCACGCCCGTCCCACCGAACGTGGTGTCCAGCACGCCTGCCTGCGTGTACCGCGCCAGCAGCACGCTCTGATACTTCGGCCCCGCGCAGGTGTTCGTGCCGGAGATGGCTCCGCCCGCGACGACGATGCGGCCATCCGACTGCACGGCGACGGCGTCCACGTAGTCATCGCCTCCGCAGATGTCGCTGACCACCACGCCCTGCGTGCCGAACGTGGCGTCCAGCGTCCCATCCGCGAGCAGGCGCGCCACCAGCACGTCCCGCTGACCCGTGGTTCCGGTGGAGCCCACGAGGATCCATTTGCCGTCGGATTGCTCGGCCATGCCGGTGATCTTCACCGACGGAAGGCCGAACTCCGGCGCCGCCACGCCTTCTGTTCCGAAGGCACTGTCCAGCGCGGCCGACGCGGGCTCCACCTTCAGGGTGAGCGGAAACTCGACGCGCTCTCCGTCCCCCACGCCCACCAGCTTGAGAGCGAACTGGCCATAGGCCGCGAACTCATCCGGGACGTAGCCCAGCGGCGTCGAAGCCGCTCCCTCGGGGATGATCACCGGCAGCGCCTGGGTGGTGCGCACGTGGGGAGGCAGACCTTCCACCGAGAGCGAGACCTCTCCCGTGAAGTCCGGATGCCGGAGGACCTGGACCGCGAACGCGGTCGACGTCGAAGGATTGAAGCGCACCGTCTGCTCGGAGGCCGTCGACAGGGTGAACGCGGGAGGCGTCTCCCCTGCGTCTGGCGTCGTGGGCTCGGTGCCGCCGTCCTGCTCCTGCGTGCCCCCATCCGAGCCGCCATCCGAGGTCCCCGTCCCTGCATCCACCACCCCAGCATCACGGGTCGGCGTCGGGGACGGACTCGTGGGCTCATCCGACGAGCCGCAGGCGGCCGCCAGCAGGGCGGCCATCATCAGCGTGAGCGCGGAGAGGCTTCGGAGATGGAACGGCGAGCGGCGGCCAGGAGCCGGGGAACGAAGGACGATTGGGCGCATACCAGTCAGGAATGAGGGGTGCGCCGCACCTGATAAGTGCCTCCGGCACCAGCGATAAATGGATCCGGAGAGCCATGCCCCAGGCGCGAAGGTGGATGTCAGACCCGTGGGCCATCATCCGCGACAATCTATTCTTCCTGGTTTGGTGGATTGTTCATGGATACAGCGGAGAACGGCGAAGACCTCTTCCATTCGACCATCCACCTCGCGGACCTGCTCTATCCCCATGCGGAGCGGTTGGGAGAAGGCTCCTCCGAGGAGTGGAGCGCCTCACTCCTGGACACCCGGGCGCGGGCGCTGGGGACGTGGCTGAGGACGCTGAACGCGGCCGGCGAACGGGTGCTGCTGCTGTATCCCCCGGGCCTCGAATACGTCGTGGGGTTCATGGGCTGCCTGTACGTGGGCGCCATCGCGGTGCCGTGCCACCCGCCGGATCCTTCCCGCTTGGACAGCGCCCTGCACCAGCTCCTTGCCATCGCTCGGGATTGCGGCGCGCGCTTCGTGCTGACGACGAGCAACCTCCTGGAGCTGTCCCCTTGTCTCACGTCGGAGGCGCCGGAGCTGGGTGGGCTCCACTGGGTGGCCACGGACATGGTTCCGACGTCGCTCGCGGAGGACTGGAAACCGCCAGCGCGAGCGCCGGAGGCCTTGCCTCCTGTGTCCATGGACGCGCCGCTGCTCGACACGGACGAACGGTACATGCGGCTTCACGAGTCGCACGACCCGGCGCCGCTGGATGACTCGCGCTGCATCCCAGCGCGGTTCCGCGCGCAGGCGGCTCGCACGCCGGACGCGGTCGCGGTGGCGGCGGACGATGAAGCGCTCACCTACGCACAGCTGGATGCGGCCAGCGATGCGCTGGCATGGCACCTGCGCGAGCACGGCGTCGCGCGGGACGTGCGCGTGGGCCTGTGCGTGGAGCGCGCCACCCGCATGGTGGTGGCGATGCTCGGCATCCTCAAGGCAGGCGGCGCGTTCGTGCCGCTGGATCCAGACGGCTCGCGGGAACAGCTGGCCGCGATGATGGAGGACTCACGGGCGCGGGTGCTCGTCACGCAGTCTCACCTGGTCGAGCACCTGCCCACGGACGGTGTGCGCACCGTCGTGCTGGACTCGGAGGATGCGTTCGAACTGGACGTGCTTGGGCCTCCGCGCGCGGGCTCGACGCTGGATGACCCTGCATACGTCCTCTACTCGTCCGGTGCCTCCGGTAAGCCCTCAGGCGTGGTGGTGCCGCACCGGAGCGTGGCGGACTTCTTCAGCGCCATGGACTCACGGGTGGGTGCTGCGCCCGAGGGCACATGGCTCGCCGTCAGCCGCGCCTTCTGCGACAGCTCCGTGCTGGAGCTGTTGTGGACGCTCGTCTGCGGCTTCCGCGTCGGTGGAGCCCCCCACCGCCAGCAACCGGGGCTCAGCGCTTGCGCGCGAGCAACCGCCGCACTTCCTTGAGGCACGCGTCCGTCACGCCCTCCACGGACAGCTCACCGTCGATGTGCACGATGCGCTCGCGCTTCGCTCGCAGCGTGATGGCCTTGAGGTACTGCTTCGCGATCCGCCGCTGGGCCTCGTCCGCTTCGAACAGCTCCGCGGGGCCTCCGCGCACGGCCCGGCGCTTCGCCGCGACCTTGGGGTCCACGCCCACGAACAGCGTCAGGTCCGGCGACACCGCGTGCGCGTTCACCGTGTCCACCCACGCCATGGGCAGGCTCGCGCCCTGGTACGCCAGCGAGGACAGCACGTAGCGGTCGCACAGCACCACCTTGCCCTCCTCCAGCGCCGGCAACACCCTCGCGTGCAGGTGGTCCGTCCGGTCCGCCGCGAACAGCAGCGCCAGGGTCTCCTGCGCCAGCGCTCCCCGGCCGTGCGGCAGGCCCAGGCGGCCCGTGAGCGCCTGGCGCAGCATCGTCCCCACCGGACCGTCGGACGGCTCGCGCGTCGTCACCACCGCGTGCCCCTCCGCCCTCAGCACGGACGCAAGGCGCTCCGTCTGCGTGGTGGTGCCCGCGCCGTCCAGGCCCTCCAACACGATGAATCGCCCCGGCAGGGCGACCTTCCTGGCGGCGCTCACCGGGGGAGGAGCGCGGCGGGGTTGTCCAGGTGCAGCTCGCGGCGCAGCGCCAGCAGCGCTTCGTACCGCTGCAGCTCCTCCGTCAGCACCGCGCGGCCCTTGCGGTAGCTGATGAAGGCGTACGCCAGGAGCCCCAGCGCCAGGAGCGTGGCACCCCAGGCGAGCAGCGGCGTGCGCAACGAGTCGTAGAACAGCTTCCCCGCCGCCCCTGAAATCAACATGAAGGCGATGAGGGAAACACCCGCGTGGGTGAAGTGGGTGGTGCTCTGCCGGGTCGACAGGCTCTCCTGCAACTGGTCGAACCGGGCCCGCTTGTCCTGAATGTCTGCGCTCACGGAGCCGAGCACCCTACATCACGTGCCCCAGCCCGTCGAGTCGGCCGCCCGTCAGCACCCACCTACACGGACGCGCAGTCCCAGCTCCCGCTCATCCCAGCCATTGAACGGACGCACGCTCGCTCCCCGAGCATGGCTTGCCACCCCACCCCCCTCGCGTTACATGCCGCGAACCATGCCTCTCCACGTCGTCAGCAGGATGAGTTCCCCCGACATGAGCCGTGACTCCGAGTTGAACACCATCGAGGAGGCCATCCGCGACATCCAGGCCGGCAAGTGCGTCATCGTCGCCGACGACGAGGATCGCGAGAACGAAGGCGACCTCATCATGGCCGCCGAGCTCGCCACCCCGGAGATGCTGGCGTTCATGGTCCGCCACACCAGCGGCATCATCTGCCAGCCCATGCTCGCCGAGCGGCTGGACGCGCTGCGCCTGCCCCAGATGGTGGCGGAGAACACCGAGTCCCACCGGACGGCCTTCACCGTCTCCGTGGACTTCCGCCACGGCACCACCACCGGCGTCTCCGCCAGCGACCGCACCAAGACGATCCGCGCGCTCGCCGACCCGAACAGCACCGCGGACGACTTCCTGCGCCCCGGCCACATCTTCCCGCTGCGCTACCGCGAAGGCGGCGTGCTGCGCCGCGCGGGCCACACCGAGGCGGCCGTGGACCTGGCGCGGCTCGCGGGCCTGCAGCCGTCCGGCATCCTCTGCGAGCTGGTGAAGGACGACGGCACCATGCAGCGCATGCCGGACCTGAAGCAGTTCGCGCGCGAGCACGACCTCAAGCTCGTCACCATCGCGGACCTCATCGAGTACCGCAGCCGCAAGGACCGCCTGGTGCGCCGGGAGTCCGGCCAGAGCGTCGTGCGCACCCGCCACGGTGAGTTCACCGCCCTCACGTACACGTGGACGCCCGACGGCGCGAAGTCCCTGGTCCTGGTGAAGGGCGACCCGTCGAAGCCCCAGCCCGCGCCGCTGGTGCGCCTGCACGGCGCCTGCGCCATGGGCGACGTGTTCGGGTCGCCGGACTGCAAGTGCAACCTGCTGCTGGACCGCGCGATGGAGACCGTGGCGCGCGAGGGCACGGGCGTCATCGTCTACCTGCCCGGCATGCACGGCAACGACTTCGGCATCCACCACAAGCGCGCGGGCGACGGCAGCAACGCGTCCGTCAGTCGCGCGGCCAACGAGTCGCGCGACGTGGGCATGGGCTGCCAGATCCTCACGGACCTGGGCGTCAGCACCATGCGCGTCATGTCCAACACGGACATGACCTACCGGGGCCTCTCCGGCTTCGGTCTCACCATCGAGTCGCGCCTGCCGCTCGAGGTCGAGTAGCGAAGGCCCGGGACGCGCGAGGCTTCAGCCCAGGTCCTTCAGGGCCTCGCGCACCGCGGACAGGTCCGCGGGCAACTCCACCGGCGGGTTCGCGTGCGCGGCCTTCACGTCGCTCAGCGTCTGCCGGTGGTAGCCCACCTTGAAGTCCGCGAACTTCAGCCCGTGCGCGGTGGCCACCACCGCGACGCTGGACCCCTTCGCCATCACGCCCGACGCGGCCAGCTTCTCCACCGCCGCCAGCGCGACGCCCGTCTGGGGACAGGCGAAGGTGCCTTCACGGTCCGCCCGGGCCGCGGCGTTGGCCAGCTCCGACTCCGTCGCCTCCTCCACCACGCCGTCGAACGCGCGCAGCATCCGCACCGCGCGGCGGAAGGACACCGGGTTGCCAATCTGGATGGCGGACGCGAGCGTCGCTTCCGCCTGCATGGGCGCCAGCTCCTGGAAGCCGCCCCGGAACGCGCGCGCCAGGGGGTTCGCCCGCTGCGCCTGCGCCACCGCGATGCGCGGCCTGCGGGTGATGAGCCCCAGGTTGAAGAGCAGATCCAACCCACGGCCCAGGGCGCTCGCGTTGCCCAGGTTACCACCCGGGATGACGATCCAATCCGGAGGCTCCCAGCCCAGGTCCTGGCACAGCTCGATGGCGATCATCTTCTGGCCCTCGATGCGCAGCGAGTTCATCGAGTTCGCCAGGTACAGCCCCGTGTCCGCAGTCACCGCCTGCACCAGCTTCATGCAGCCGTCGAAGTCCGTGTCCAGCGACAGCACGCGCGCCCCGTTGGCGATGGGCTGCACCAACTGCGCGAGCGACACCTTGTTCTTCGGCAGGAACACCACCGCCGGGATGCCCGCCGCCGCGGCGTACGCGGACAGCGCCGCGGACGTGTCGCCCGTGGACGCGCACGCCACCGCGCGGATGGGCGTGCCGCGCGAGCGCAGGTGCTTCACCGCGGACACCAGGACCGTCATCCCCCAGTCCTTGAAGCTGCCCGTCGGAGAGACGCCGCACTCCTTCAACATCAGCGAGCCCAACCCCAGCTCCGCCGCCATGCGCGGCAGCGGCTTGAGCGGCACGCGCCCTTCTCCCAGCGAGACGATGTCCTCCGCCGGCAGCTCGGGCAGCGCCCACTCGCGCTTGCCCCAGACGCCGGAGCCGTCCGGCAGCCGGGACGTCGCGAAGCGGGATTCGAAGCGGCGCTTCCACTCCGCCGCGGGGATGGCGCGCAGGGCGGCCTCGTCGTGGGCGACCTCCAGCAGGCCTTCACAGCGCGGGCAGCGGTAGACGACGTCCCACAGCGAGGCGGTGAAGCCGCAGCCCTCGCTGCACGCGTAGCCCGCCTTGAGCGCCGGAGCCGTCACGCCTCCACCTCCACCTTCGTGCCGCACGCCACGCACGCGCGGCCCGGCCAGGCCGGCACGTGGCAGGAGGGACAGGGCACTCGCTCGCCGTCGTCCGCGCCCGCGCGCTTCGCCGTCACGGGCGCCGCCGCCCGCACGCGGGGCAGCCGCATGCCGCAGCCGTCGCACAGGAGGCCCTCCGCCTGGACGTTGCGGCAGTAGCGGCACGTCACCGCTCCCACCGGGGCGGCGGTGCGCACGCCGTCATCCTGCGCGCGGCCCGAGTCCAGGTCCGTCATCTGGGCGACGGGCACGTCGCCCGTGGCACCGGCACGGGTCAGCTCCAGGTCGGGCACGGACATCGCCGGCAGGTCCGGCCCCGAGCGCAGCCGCGTCAGGTCCAGCTCCGGCAGCACGGGCGCGTCCACCGGCACGCGGCCCCCCGCGTGGTGCGTCAACTCCAGCTCCGGCAACGGGGCCACGGCCGGCACGGGGATGTTCATGAGGCCGGGGAAGCGCTTGCCACAGCCTTCGCACTCTTCGCCTTCCGACTGCACGTGGTCGCAGACCGGGCAGATGATCATGGGCGGGACGTTACCGGTCCCCTCTCCGCTCGGCAACGCGACCCCAGGACGCGGAGAGAGGGCGTGCAGGCGCGCGGCCTGTCGCACCCGCTCAGCCCGGGGCGGAAGCCAGGCCCGTCATGGGGACGAAGCGCACCGGCAGCAGGTGGTCCACGCGGGGCAGCATCCCCGGCTGTCCCCGGCGGATGCGCAGCAGCTCCTGTGTCTCGTGCACGGAGCCCACCGGGATGACCATCCGCCCCCCGGGCCTCAGCTGACGCAAGAGCTCCCGGGGGATGTCCGCCGGCGCGGCGGTAGCGATGATGGCATCGAAGGGCGCGGCCTGGGCCCAGCCCCGGGAGCCATCCCCCTCGCGGTAGAACACGTTGGTGAAGCCCAGCCGGTGGAGGAGCCTCCGGGCGGGCCGGGCCAGCTCCGGGACGATCTCCACCGTGAAGACCTCTCGGGCCAACTGCGCCAGCACCGCCGTCTGGTAGCCGGAGCCGGTGCCAATCTCGAGTACGCGCTCACCGCCGCGCAGGCGCAGGGCCTCCGTCATCAGGGCGACCACATAGGGCTGGCTGATGGTCTGCCCATGGCCAATGGGCAACGGCACGTCCTGATGGGCCGACGCCCGCTCGCCCACCGGCACGAAGTCCGCGCGGCTCAGGTTGGCGATCGCCGCGAGCACCCGTCGATCCCGGATGCCCTGCCGCGCCAGGTACTCCGCTCGGCTCCAATCTCCCATTGCGTGCGTCCCCCTTGATCCTCCCGCGGCGAAAGTAAGCACGACGACAGTCGGGGACAATCCGGGGTTCGGGGGCGGGCCTCCTCGGCTTTACCCCACCCGGGCAAGCGCGAGCCGGCCCTCCCAGCGCTCCTCCAATGCCTTCACGAGCCCCTGGTGATCCGGCTTCTGGAGCTGCGGATCGGCATCCATGATGCGCCGCGCCTCCGCCTGGGCCAGCGACAGGAGGTCGCCGTCGCGCACGAGGTTCGCCACGGCCAGCTCCGGGAGGCCGCTCTGCCGCGTGCCCAGGAACTCGCCGGGGCCGCGGATCTCCAGGTCCTTCTCCGCGATGACGAACCCGTCGCTGCTGCGCTCCATCACGCCCAGCCGCTCGGTGGACTCCCAGGAGCGCGCGGCGCCCGCGACGAGGAAGCAGAAGCTGGCCGCGGCGCCACGGCCCACACGGCCGCGCAGCTGGTGCAGCTGCGACAGGCCGAAGCGCTCCGCGGACTCCACCACCATCACGGACGCGTTGGGCACGTCCACGCCCACCTCCACCACCGTGGTGCAGACAAGCAGCTCGATGCGCTTGTCGCGGAACGCCTCCATCACGGCGTCCTTCTCCTCCGGCTTCATGCGCCCGTGCAGCAGGCCCACGCTGGCGTTGGGGAACACCGCCTGGAGCTTCGTCGCGCCCTGCGTGGCGTCCTCCAGGTCCAGCTTCTCCGACTCCTCCACCAGCGGGTAGACGACGTAGGCCTGGTGGCCCTTGGCCAGCTCCGCGCCCACCGCCTCGTAGACGCGCGCGCGCTGCTCGTTGTTGAAGACGCGCGTGGTGATGGGCGTGCGACCCGGCGGCAGCTGGTCGATGATGGACACGTCCAGGTCGCCGTAGAGCGTCATCGCGAGCGTGCGCGGGATGGGCGTGGCGGTCATCACCAGCACGTCCGGCGTGAGCCCCTTGCTCATCAGCGTGTGGCGCTGGAGCACGCCGAAGCGGTGCTGCTCGTCGATGACCACGAGCCCCAGCTTCTGGAAGGACACGCCGCCCTCCAGGAGCGCGTGCGTGCCCACGGCGAGGTGGATGTCCCCCTTCGCCACGGCCTCGCGCACCTCGCGCTTGTGCTTCGCGGTGCCCGCCGCGCTGATGAGCCCCACGCGGTAGCCCAGCGGCTCCAGGATGCGGCGGAAGGTGCGCTCGTGCTGTTCTGCCAGGATTTCGGTGGGGGCCATCACCGCCACCTGGTAGCCGTCCTGGAGCGCCACCATGCCGGACACGAGCGCCACGGCCGTCTTGCCGCTGCCCACGTCGCCCTGCACCAGCCGGTTCATGGGCTCCGGGCGCGCCATGTCCCGGGCGATGTCCCCCACCACGCGCGCCTGCGCGCCGGTGAGCTGGAAGGGCAGCGCGGCGCGGGCCTTGTCCAGCCGCTCCGGGGAGACGTCGAAGGCGATGCCCTCCTCCGCCTTGATGCCCTGGCGCTTCAGGGCCATGCCCAACTGGAGGAAGAACAGCTCGTCGAACGCGAGCCGGCGGTGCGCGGGGCTCTGATGCGCGTCCAGCGCCTCCAGGTCCGCGTCGTCGGGCGGGAAGTGGATGAAGCGCAGCGCGTCCGGCAGGCCCATCAGGTGGTAGCGGCGGCGCAGGTCCGCGGGCAGCGGCTCTTCCAGGTGGTGCGCGTGCTGCTCGCTGATGCGCGAGGCCAGCTCGCGGAAGGAGCGCTGCTCGCCGCGCTCGAAGCCCGGGTAGACGGGGACGATGCGGTGGAAGTGGACGGAGGTGGTGTTCTCCAGGTCCTCGGCGGGCTCCAGCTCCGGGTGGGCCATCTCCCGGCCGTTCATGGAGGCGCGCACTTCACCGGAGAGCACCAGCTGCTTGCCCACGGAGAAGCGGCTCTTGAGCCACGGCCCGGCGTTGAAATAGGTGGCGGCGATGCTGCCGGAGCGGTCACCCACGACAGCGCGGAACATGCGCTTGCCGCCGCGCCCCGGGACGAAGTCGGCCGTCTTGACGGTGCCCACCGTCACGCCGCGCTCGCCGGGGATGAGCTCCGCGATGGTGCGCAGCTTGCGGCGGTCCTCGTAACAGCGTGGCAACAGGAACAGGATGTCGCCGGTGCGGCGCAGGCCCTTCTTGTCGAGCACCGCGACGAGCCGTGGCCCCAGGCGCTTGCCCAGCGTCTTGAGCGGCGCGGACAGCGGGCCGGTGCGCGGCGCGATGGACAGCAGCTTCGCCTCGGAGCGGGACGCCTCCGCGCCCACAGCCTTGGCCTTCTTCTTCCGGGCCTTCTCCGTGGGGGCGCGGTCCGCTGGCGGCGCGCCCTTGCGAGGGTCGGTGCTCGCGTTCGGCTTCGCGCCCGGAGCACGGGCCGGTGCACCGGCGGGAACGGCTGCGTTCCGGGCCGCGGCCATGCGCGCGCCGTAGGGCTGGGCTTCACCTTGCGCGGGGCCATTCGCGGCGCCCCGGGAGGCCGCCATGCGCGCACCGTAGGGCACAGGCTCGCCCTTCGCCGGGCCCGGAGGCGCCGAGGCGCGGGGAACCGGCGGCATGGGGTCCTGCGAACGCCAGGGCGGCACGGTGTTGCCTTGCGCCTGCACCGTCCCTGGCGGTGGCGTCACCCGGCTGCGCGGCGGCGCGGGGATGAGCTCCCCCTCCAGCACGTGCGCACGCTCCGGCGACCGGGGGAACCCCGCGGCCACGGCGTTGATCTCCCCCGTGACGACCACCCGCTCCAGCTCCTCCGGCAGCACCACGCCGCTGAGCTTCAGCGCGCCCAGCACCTGGCGCAGCGCGGCCTTGCGGTGCTCCGGCGGCGTGGGCGGATCCACGTGCGGCAGCGCCGCCCTCAACTCCTCCAGGGCCCGCGCGTCCACGCTCCCGGCCGACGCCAGGGTGCGCTCCATCAACGTGCGCAAATCCCGCACGATCCCGAGCTGGGCGAAGTCACGCTGACACGCGTACTTGAGAGGTCCGACGAGGCTGGCGAGCGGGTGGTTCACGCGGGATTTCCAGCCTCCATCCTACGAAGCGCTCCTGACGCCGCGGGGAAAACGAAACCGGGGGAGCGAGCCATGGGCCCGCTCCCCCGAAGGACACCCGGCCAGCCGGGCACCCGCGCTAGCTGGCGGGCTCTTCCTTGGGGTCCTCGAAGCTGATGGAGACGACCTCCAGCTCACGCACGCCGCCGGGGCTCTGCACCGTGGCGATGTCGCCCACCTTCTTGCCGATGAGCGCGCGCGCCACCGGCGAGGTCACCGCGATCCACCGCTTCTTCAGGTCGGCCTCCGTCTCCCCGACCAGGCGGTAGCTGATGGTCTTGTCGTTCTCCGTGTCCACCAGCTCCACGGTGGCGCCGAAGACAACCTTGTCGCCGCCCAGCTTCGCCGGGTCGATGACCTCCGCGCGGGCAATCCAGTCGCCGAGGGTCAGGATGCGCCCCTCGATGTGCGACTGCTTCTCCTTGGCCGCGTGGTACTCCGCGTTCTCACGCAGGTCGCCGTGCGCACGGGCGACCTCGATTTCACGCGAAATCTTGCCCCGCTCCACGGACTGGAGGTGCTTCAGCTCGTCCTTGAGCTTCTGCAGACCGTGGGGGGTCATCGGGATGTTGTCGCTCCCGCTCATCGAACCACCGCTCCTTCCATCACCTGGCTGCGCATCGGAGGTCCGGCGTTCCCTCCTGGAACCCGGCCCGCGACTCGAAAGGATCAATGTAGGGAACGAGTGACTGGCCGGTCAACGAAAGCCGTACAACCATCGTCAGGTAGTGGCTGGGCGCCCGACGGCCGACCCGTTAGGCTGCCCCACGTGCTGTCCGTCCAGGAATTGCGCGCGCTCGCCTCCGCACTCCCCGTGGGTGCCTTTCAACATCAGTTGGGTCCCTTCGCGCTGGTGCAGCGCCCGCCGTCGGAGCTGTCCGCCGCCGCGCTCGCGCCCACCCGCATGGCCGACCCGGGCGACGTCGAGCAGGGCATGCTCGCCCTGCTCTTCGAGTTCGACGACCTGCTCGTCGCCACGCTCCCCACCCTCAAGGATTCGGACGCGCTGCGCATTGGCCGGCGGCTGGACTGCGAGCTGGTGCTGGACGACGCGTCCGTGTCCAAGCAGCACGCGGAGCTCAAGTGGAGCCGCGCGGCGGGCCGCTGCACCGTGCGCGACCTGGGCTCCACCAACGGCACCTTCGTGAATGCCAGCACCATCGGGCAGCGCGAGGTGCCGCTCCGGGGCGGCGACATCCTCAGCTTCGGCAACGTCCAGTTCTGGTACCTGCTCACGGACGCGCTCCATGAGCGGCTGCGCGCGGGCGCGGCCTCCGGCCTGGGCTCCCACTCTGGCTGAAGGCCGCCCGCGCTCACCTCACGGACAGGCGCCGCAGTCCGCCGCGCACGCGTCGTAGGTGTTGGACGCCCCGCAGGACTCCGTCACCTGGCAGACGCCGTCACCGCACACCGCCAGGTCCGCGGCGCGCACGCGCGTGGTGAGCGGCTGGAAGCTCACGCCGCCCACCGTGCAGCTCGTGAACGCCGCTCCCGTCTGCGTGCACACGTCCGAGCAGCTCCCCACGTAGACGAGCGGCGCGCACGTCATGCGCGGCATCCCGGTGCCATCCACCACCGCGCACGCGCGCGTCGTGCTCTGGGTCGCGTCCAGGGGCGGGTTCTGGCTGCCCGCGTAGAGCCCCTGCCCCTGGAAGAGGTTGCCGAAGAAGCACGACTCCGGCCGGGCGAAGGTCGCCAGCTCTCCCTCGGAGGCGGGGATCGCCGCCCCCAGCCCGTTCCGTCCCAGCACGGAGATGGGCACGCTCACGCCGAAGGGATTGCTGTGCGCCGCGAGACACGCGGAGACGATCTGCTGTTCGGCCTCCGTCGCGGGCGCCCCATTCGCCCAGCCCGGCGCCAGGCCCAGGAGGCCCGTCCAGGTGTGCACCGTGTTCGTCTGCGGATCCGTGTACGTGCGCGTCTGCCCTTGAGGGACGGCGCAGCGCACGATGTAACGCATGACCTCGTCCGCGAGCGCAGGATCCGCGCCGTACCACGACGCGAAGTCGAGGGATGACAAGCCATTGAAAGACAGGCCGTTGAAGGACAGCCCGTTGAAGGACAGCCCGTTGAAGGACAGTCCGTTGTACGAAAGGCTGTTGTAGCTGAGCGCTGCCTGCTCCTGCGTGCCTGGCGGATCCGCTGGCGTGGGCTCCCGGGCTCCCGGGCCACAGCCCGCTCCCATCACAGCCAGAGCCAGTCCCCACGCCCACCGAGAGAGCCCTCCCACGCCACGACGACGCCCGTTCTCCACGTTCCCCATGTGTGCAACCTCCTGCTGCCGCGGGCACTCCGGCCTCGACCCACGGACGTTTGGACTAGGAGGGCGTCAAAGACAAACGGGCGAGCAGCGCCCCCTCACGCACGAAAAGTGTGAGCACGTTGTACGTGTGGCAAGGCGCGAGAGGTGCGGGAAACACGGGAGCGAAGTCAGGGCAGACACTCCGGGCGTCTGGGGTTGAACGCGTGGGCTGGCGTTCATCCAGGAACGTGAAGGCCGTGGCCCTCCGGGGCGAGGAGACATGTCCCCACCCCGGCGCCACGGCCGTCCGGTCCTTCCGCCAGGAGGCTCGCGATTACCGCTGGGCCTGGGTGGCGATCTTCACCTGGGACTTGTTCAGCTTCAGGCTGCCCAGCTCCCGGTTGATGTTGGCCAGGTCCGTCTGGGTGAGGCGCGGGCCCGGATCATGTCCGCCCGGGGGGCCTCCGCCCTTGGGGCGCGGGCCTTCAGGGGCGACGGCGCCGCCGCGGTCCGGATCCACGAAGGACTTGCCGCCATCGGCCTCCACGAGCGACAGCGCCTTGAAGCCGGCGGTGGAGCTGGCCGCTTCCCGCTGGGTGAGCTGCTTCACCAGCGTGAGCTTCCCGCTGCTCCGGTCGTACCGGTACATGCGGGTGCCCTTGGCGCCCTCGTCCACGGCCACGTCCACGGAGCCGGTGGCCTTCGCCGTCGCCGGGCTCGAGATGGGCTTCGCCGGAGCGAGCTTCACCGGGGTGTTCTGGGCCCTCGCGGGCTGGGCTCCGGCCTGCGCCGCCGACAGGGCGACAACCCCCACGGCCATCCTTCCCACTGCGGACTTCCAACGCGTGTTCATGATTCCTCCCGGCTCCCTTACGCGCGGCGGCGCGGATATTCGCCGGGACTCTATTCGAACGCGACCAGGTCCTGGACCCACCGGGCGCTGCCCTGCTGGAGCCACCGGGCGCGGGTGTCCCGGAGCGCCTGGGCCGGCGGGGTGCCGCGCCGCAGGGACTCCACCAGCGCCTGGAAGAAGGCCCCGGCCTCCACGTCCGGCACCTCCGTGGAGGGCGCGACCACGGCCCGCGCGCCCGCCTGGATGAGCGCGGAGGGAAGGCTCGACACCGCGTGGTAGCGCCACGCGCCCACGTTCGCGTCGCAGGCGGCCAGCATCACCACCGGCGAGCCCCGGAGCGTGTGTCCCTCCAGCTCCTCCGCGGTGAGCGCGAAGCGGCCGGCCGCGTCCGGGGACAGCGCCAGGAAGGCCGCGTCGGACACGGTGCCGGCCATGCCGTGCGTGTGCAGCTCCACCTCCGTGGCGTCCTCCATCTCCGCGAGCACCGCCTCCGGCGTCGCCGCGCGGCCCCGCAGGTGGACGTCACCCGGCCCCGTCATGCCCTTCCACGGCATCAGGCGCGGCAGCCCCAGCGTCGCGGGCGGCTCCACGTCCGACACCACCAGCCGCTTGGGGACGGGCGCCACGGCCGGGGCCTCCACGCGGTGGCCGCCCGGCGCCAGGTAGCTCCACGCCCGGTCCGCGGGCAGCAGCCCCGGGCGCCCCTGGAGGATGGGCTCCGCGAGCACCCGCACCACGTCGCAGCCGCCGAGCACCTGCAGCAGCGGCCCGGGCACCTCCGGCACCCTCTCGCGCAGGGGCTGCTTGAGGGCGTGGAGGTACAGCCCGCTGCTCGCGCCGGTAGGGCCCCGGGCGACGAAGAGCATCCGTTCGTCCTGGCCAGCCAGCGCCAGCAGGCATGACGTGGGCGCGGTGCGGTCTACCTCCTGGGCGAGCAGGTCCACCGCCGGGCCCCACTCCTTCGCCCGGCCCGCGTCCATCACCAGCACGTGGTGGCTGTGGGCCCAGGCCTTGCGCGCCTCGATGTCCGTGGAGCGGTGGAGCGCCGAGCCGGTGATGACCCCTCGCAACAGCTTCTGCCCCTCCTCGCGGTCGCGCTCGATGAGGATGCGCCCTTCGATGTGGTCCACGAGCAGCTTCTCGCCGGTGGTCAGCGACGGGTCCTGACGCAGCACCCGGATGCGCTCGCGCACGCGGTCCAGCTCGCGGCCCGGCACCGTGGCGCCCTCCAGCCGCAGCAGGTCTCCCGCGACGGCGACCTCCATGAGCGTGGGCGCGGTGGGACAGGTGAGCGCGTCCTGCACCTCGCGCCGGGCCCGCTTCGCGTCCAGATCCTCCACGAAGAGGAGCGCCCGGGCGTGGTGGTACTCCGACCGGCGTGCGCAGTCCTCCGGCGAGTGCTGGAGGTATTCGTCCAGGTAGGCGCGGGCCAGCGCCGGGGCGTGGCTCAGCCGCGCGCTCGTCACCAGGTCCGCCAGGAGCAGCTCCTCCTGGTACCAGCTGTCGCTTCGGAACGCCTCCTCCAGCGCGGAGCGCGCCAGGGACTCGGCCTCCTTGCGGCGATCCATGCGGTTGTAGAGCGAGGCCAGGTGCCGCTGGAGGTCCACGCAGCGATACCCGAAGCCCGCGCTCCGGCACGCCGCCAGCCCGTTCTTGAGCGACGTCTCCGCCGTCTCCAGGTCCCCCCGGTCCTGCGCCGCCTGCGCCCTGCCCCGGGCCAGCGGAGCGTCGTACCAGGCGGGCTCGCCGGAATGACGGACCAGCGCCGCCAGCTCGTCGACGAAGCGGTCCTCGTGGTGGAGCAGCAGGATGGCGCCCAGCAAGAGATCGCGCTCGCCGGAGCGCCGCAGCCGGGCGAGGAACGCGTCCGCCTCCGCGCCCTCCAGCGAAAGCGTGCCGGCCAGCAGCTCACGGTAGGTGTTGGCCAGCGGGCCGCGCTTGTGGAAGTCCGCCGCCACCACGCGCGCCACGTAGGCGCTCGCCGTCTTCGTGCGGGTGACGTCGTCCAGCAGCGCGGCCAGCGGGGCCAGCGTCCGCACGCGCTCCACGGAAGGGGCCGCGCGCAGCGCGTGGTAGAGGTACAGCCGCGCCAGGTCCGGGTTGCGCCGCGCCATCGAGCCCGGGTACGGCGTGCCGTCCAGCGCCAGCTCCATGCCGGCCGCGTTCATCGCCTGCCACGAGTCCCGCCGCGCCAGCGCGCCCTTGCGCAGGCCGTCCGCGCGCTCGGTGGCCTCGGTGCTCCAGCCGGGCTCCTTCGCCTGCGCCACGAGGGAGAACTCCGACGCGGCGGCCAGCTCCAGCGAGAGCGCCTGGAGCGCGAGGCCCCGGTTCCAGTGCAGCCGCGCGTCGTCCGGCGCGGTCTCCAGCCCCTTCTCCAGGAACGTCAGCGCGCGCTCGGGCTGGGCACGGCCCAGGGCCGCCAGCGCCAGGTCGCCCATGACGGCGGGCGACGCGGGCAGCTTCTCCAGGATGCGCTCGGCGCGCTCGAAGTCCCCGGCCGCGAGCCACGCGGTCGCGACGCCGTGCAGGTCCCCCTTCGCCTCCAGCTCCGACAGGACCTTGAGATCCAGCTCCGGCCGTCCATCGGTGCCACCGCGCATCGTGCCCGTGGCCCGGTGGTCCGCGAGGCCCGGGTGACTGAGCCGGCCCTCCAGCGGGCGCGTGGCGGCCAGCGCGAAGGGCAGCGCGCGCTCGGCCTCCGTGGAGCGCCAGGGACGTCCCACCAGCAGCACCGCGAGCACCACCGCCGCGGCCGCCGCAGCGAAGCCCGCGACACGGCGGCGATCCCACGCCGCACGGCCGCGCGGTCGAGCGCGCGTCCCGGCATCAGGCACGGGTTCCGGCCGGCCGCCGGTCCCGGGGACGGCCCGGAGTCCTGGACCCGCGGGGCCACCTTCCGAACCGGGAGACACCACGGGCCGTGCGTCCGTGCCGGGAGGCCTCACGGTCTCACCCGCGCCGGACATGGCGCGCGCGTCCGCGGCGGCCTGCACGAGGAGGCTCGCCTGCACCTGGTCCTCCAGGGCGGCCTGGCACTCCGCGCAGGTCGCGAGGTGGAACTGGAAGGCCTCGGCCTCTTCAGGCGGAAGCTCCCCGTCCACGAAGGCGGCGAGCTGTTCACACGAGACGGTCACGCCGGGCCCCCCGCGGTGCCTTCCCGGGCGAGGAGCAGCTCCTTGAGCTTCTTGCGCGCGCGGAACAGACGGGTGCCCACCGTCATGGACGGGATGCCGAGCCGCCGGCCGATCTCCGCGTAGCTCTGTCGCTCCATGTCCTTCATGCGGACCACCTCGCGCAGCTCCGGGGGAAGCTGTTCCACCGCCTGCCACACGTCGTCCAACGTGTAGCGCGCCCATGTCTCCGGGGCGGCTTCGGCCTCCGCCAGGGTGTCCCCCATCGCGTCGGTGAATTCCTCCTGGGGGTGGCGCCGGTCGTGCCGGCACCAGTCGAGGAAGCGTCGAACGAGGATGGACGCCAGCCACGCCATGGGAGGCGCGGACCGGTCATACGTATGAAACGCGCGGAAGGCCCGCTCGTAGGTCTCCTGCAACAGGTCCTTCGCGTCCGACGGGTTGCGGCCCCGGCAGAGGATGCGGGCCCGCTCCTCCAACGCCGGAGCGCACCGCGCGATGAGCGCCTGGAACTCCGCGGCGTCCTCACGGGAGGCCGAAGGCACCTCCGGCTCGGATGCGGAGGACTCCCCGGGCGGGACGGCGCGGGGCGATCGCGGGCGGAAGACCACGGGGGCGTTCCTAGCAGGAGCCGCCCCGCCCGCGAAGTCCGTCGACACCCTCCCCGGCGCTTCCCACCTGGGAGGTGGGAGGCCCGGCACGGTGGCCCGGAGGGCTAGCAGGGGCCGTTGCCCAGCCGCACGCCCGTGCGGACCCGGCCCTTGAAGACGCCCAGCGCCGCCCCGAGCCCCGTCACCCGCACCTTGCTGTAGCTCGACCCGCCCGTGCCGATGTTGACGCGCAGCGAGCAGTGGGCCGGCCAGAAGGGGCTCGCCGGGTACCAGGTGCCGGTCGTGCTCACCGAGCCCATGGCGTACCAGAAGCCGCTCTTGAAGCCGAACGCCGCGCCGGAGATCGCGATGCCCTTGCAGGCGCTCTCGGTGACGTTGCTCGTCGCGGGGATGACCTCCACGAACGGCTGGACGTAGGCGCCGCCCAGGCCGGTGACCTCCGTCACGAAGCGGTGCGGGCAGGACGGCTGATCATACGTGCCGTCGTTGGAGGCCGCCGACGCGTCCGCGTACGAGCAGTGGGGGAACACGGCGGTGACGACCGCGCCGTCCGGCTGCGCCAGCACCACGTCCGGGCCCACGCAGGACTCGTCGATGGCCTGCTCCTGGCTGGCGACGGACTCGTCCACGACCTCGGCGCCAGGGGTCTCCTCCTCGAGGGGGCCTCCACAGGCGGTGGCGAGCGAGGCGGCGAACACAAACGCGGCGGTAGGGATGAAGCGCATGGGTGACTCCGGAAGAGAAAGCCCATCCACGGGCTCCTCCCTGTTACGTCCGGTGCCGCGCTTATTCCCCCGCGCCATTTCCACGCCGTTTTTCGGCCGTGCTAAGGCACCGCACGTGGACATCGCCAAGCCCTATCTGCTCTTCCTCGGAGACGTGAAGGATCAGCTCGCGGCCAAGACGGCCCACGGCATCGTGGACTGGCGGCCCGACTGGTGCGTGGGTCAGCTGCGCCTCCCGGGCTGCGTAGCGGACTGTGGTCTGCCGGACATGGACCTCGCCCAGGCGAAAGCGAAGGGCGCGCGCACGCTGGTGGTGGGCGTGGTGAACCCGGGCGGCGTGCTGGCGGACGCGTGGGTGGACACGCTGACGCGGGCGCTGGAGGCCGGGATGGACGTGGCCACCGGGCTGCACAGGCGGCTTTCGTCGTTCCCCGCCGTGGCCGCCGTGGCGGCGAAGCACGGGCGCGGGCTGCACGACGTGCGCTTCCCGGACCGGGACTTCGCCACCGGCCAGGGCACGAAGCGCCCCGGCCTGCGCGTGCTGACCGTGGGCACCGACTGCGCGGTGGGCAAGAAGTACACGGCGCTGGCGCTGGAGAAGGAGCTGCGTCAGCGCGGGTGGAAGGCGGACTTCCGGGCCACCGGGCAGACGGGCATCCTCATCTCCGGGCGCGGCGTGGCGCTGGATGCCGTCGTGTCCGACTTCGTCTCCGGCGCGGCGGAGTGGCTCACGCCCGCGAACGACGCGGACCACTGGGACGTGGTGGAGGGCCAGGGGTCGCTGTTCCACCCCTCCTTCGCGGGCGTCACGCTGGGCCTGCTGCACGGCGCGCAGCCAGACGCGTTCATCGTCTGCCATGAGCCCACGCGCACCCGGATGCGCGGCGTACAGCACCCGCTGCCGTCCATCCAGGACGTCATCGACCGGACGGTGCTGGAGGGCCGGCTGACGAACCCGGCCATCCAGTGCACGGGCATCGCCATCAACACGGAACACCTGGGCGAGGCCGAGGCGCTCTCGCTGCTGGAGGCCACCGGCAGGGCGCATGGCCTGCCCTGCGTGGACCCCCTGCGCACGGGCGCGGGCCCCCTGGCCGACGCGCTGGCGAGCCGCTTCCCGCGCGGCTGACACACACGCTCCTGCCGAAAGCCTCTCCACGGGAGCGGCTCACGGTATATTGAGGACACCATGGGACGCATTTTCGAGACACGCAAGGCGACGATGTTCGCCCGCTGGAACAAGATGGCGAAGGTCTTCACGCGCATCACGAAGGACATCGTGATCGCGGTGAAGGCGGGCGGGCCGAACATCGAGTCGAACCCCGCGCTGCGCCGGGCCGTGCAGAACGCCCGCGCGGCGAACATGCCCAAGACCAACGTGGACGCCGCCATCAAGCGCGCCAGTGGTCAGGACCAGGCCGACTACCAGATCCTCCTCTACGAAGGCTTCGCGCCCCACGGCGTGGGCATCCTGGTGGAGGCGGCCACGGACAACGTCACGCGCACCGTGGCCAACGTCCGCTTCCCCTTCACCAAGCTGGGCGGGAGCATGGGCACGGCGGGCAGCGTGTCCCGCCTCTTCGAGCACATGGGCGCCATCCGCCTGGACGCCGAGGGCGTGAACCAGGAGGAGCTGGAGCTGGAGCTCATCGACCACGGCCTGGAGGAGATGGGCGAGACGACGGGCGAGAAGGGCGAGAAGCAGCTGCTCCTGCGCTGCAAGTTCGCCGACTTCGGCAAGCTCATGTCGGCGATTGAAGCCAAGGGCATCGCGCCCGTGTCCACGCAGTCCGAGTACATCCCCCTGCCCGGCACCCTGAAGGAGCTGCCCGAGGAGCAGGCCACGGAGGTGCTCAAGCTGGTGGACATGCTGGAGCAGGACGACGACGTGCAGCACGTCTTCCACAACCTCGCCTGAAGCAAAGGCATCCGGTCCCCGAGCGCGCTCGCCGGGGGCCGGTGCCACGCCCGCGCGGCGTCTGAGCTGCTGAAGCTCCGCCGAGGAGAGCCATGGCCGACGAGGGTAACGGGCAGGAACTGCGGGACACGGTGAAGCGGTTGGAGGCGACGGTCGCGGCCCTGGAGACGCGGCTCGCGAGCCTGGAGGCCCGGGAGGCGCCGCGCCCGGGGGTCTCGCCCATTGCAACCCCTGTCACGCCCCCGGTGGCCGCGCCCGAGCAGCGCGACCTGGAGGCGCATGTCGGCACCTACTGGTTGAGCCGCCTGGGCATCGTGGCGCTCATCATCGGCATCGCGTACCTCATCACGTACCACTTCGGGGAGCTGGGGGTGCTGGCGCGCGTGGGCGCGGGCTACCTGCTCAGCGCGGGGCTGGGCGCGTTCGGGTTGTGGCTGGCGCGGCGGCATCAACTCTTCGGGCGCATCGTCTTCGGCGGAGGCCTGGCGCTCGCGTACTTCGTCACCTACGCGCTGCACTTCATCCCAGCGGTGCGGGTCATCGACAGCGAGGTGCTGGCGCTGGTGCTGCTGGCGGGGTTCGTGGTGGCCATCGTCACCATCGCGCACCGGATGCAGTCGGAGACGGTGGCGGGCATCGCGCTGTTCCTGGGGCTTCACACGGGGATGCTCAGCGACATCACCGCGTTCACGCTGCTGTCCACGACGCTGCTCGCGGCGGGCGCGCTGTTCTTCCTGGTGCGCAACCGCTGGGTCATCGTGCCGCTGTCCAGCCTGGTGGCCGTGTACAGCACGCACGTCGTCTGGGCGGTGCGCACGGGCCACATGGCGCCGGGCGCGCCCGAGGACGACCGGCTCCTGTTGAGCCTGGGCTTCCTCGCGCTCTACTTCCTGCTGTTCTCCGTGGCGCTGCTGGTGCGCCCGCGCGACCTGCCCGTGCGCGCGAGCCTCGCCTTCACCCTGCTCAACTGGGTGGGCCTGACGTCATTGGGCGCGTACGAGGTCTCCCAGGAGCCGGACTCGCACCTCTTCGGTTTCCTCCTCGTCGTCGCGCTGGCGCATGGCGCGGGGGCCGCCGTGTCGAGGCTCCAGCGTGCTCCCACGGCGTTGATCCACGCGTACCTGGCGCTGACGGCGGTGACGCTCGCGCTGGCCATGCCCGCGCGCTACGACGACGTCGCGCTGGTGGCGGCGTGGACGGTGACGGGGCTGGTCGCGGGGCTGGCCGCGCGCGGGGTGGAGTCCCCGGTGCTGCGGGGCGTGGGCGTGCTCATCCTCTATGTGGCGCTGGGGGCGTGTGAATGGGAGACGCCGGGGCGCATGACGTTGCTCACCGGGCTGGTGGTGGCGTTCGTGCTGGTGGAGCGAGGCGGGACGGTGCGCGTCGCGGGCCTGCCAGCCCCCGAGGCCCGGACGCCCTTCACCGCCATCTGCGCGGCGGGCGCGGGGCTGTCGCTGGTGGCGCTGGTGGGCGCACGGATGCCCGAGGGGCTCGTCACCCTGGGTTGGGTCATCGCCGCCTTCCTCCTCTTCGGCGTGGGCTTCGCGGTGCGCGAGCGCTGGTACCGGCTGGCCGCGCTGGCGGTGCTGGGGCTCGCCCTGGGGCGGCTGGTGCTGGTGGACGTGGCGAAGCTGCCGCCGGATCAACGGGTGCTCACGTTCATCCTGCTGGGCGTCATGCTGCTGCTCGTCTCATACACATACACACGGCTGCGCGACCGGCGCGGGTGAAGACAGACACCGGCTCGCGTTAAACCTGTTATCCCGCTATGCTGGCGGTATGCCCCGGTCCTGCCTGGATGCGTTGTTGGCCGCCGTTCACCCGCGAGTGTTGGGCCTGATGGCCTGGGGCGTGTTCGCGACCCAGGCGGCCTGCGCGTCCCTCCCCGAGTCCGAGCAGGACGACCTGGAGAGCACCACCGCCGCGGTCACCAGCGGGAACATCCTCTTCGTGGGCAACAGCTTCACGCACGGCAACGAGGAGCCCGTCTATTCGTACAACAAGGCCGCCGTCACCGACACGAACGGCTCTGGCCAGGGCGGCATCCCAGGCATCTTCAAGAAGCTGACCACGCAGGCCGGCTTCACGTTCAACGTGAGCCTGGAGACGGCCAGCGGTCAGACGCTCCGGTGGCACCACACGAACCGGGCCTCCACCATCGGCCAGGCGACGTGGAACACCGTCGTGCTCCAGGAGCAGAGCACGACGCCCCTGCCCACTTCACGAGGTGGCTCACCCACGGCCTTCACGGAGGCGGCGCGCGACCTGCGCATGCTGGTGCGCGCCGCGAACCCTTCCGCGAACCTGTATCTGTATGAGACGTGGTCCTCGCCCACGTCCGTGAGCGCGCAGGGCTACCCGAGCGGGACCGCGGGGCTCCAGGCGATGCAGACCGACCTGCGCGACGCGTACTTCAAGGCCTCCCGCGACCTGGGCTTCACGGGCGTGGCCCGCGTGGGCGAGGGCTACATGCGCGCGGTGGACCAGAACCTGGCCGACCCGAATCCCGCGGATGGCATCTCACCGGGGATGTTCAACCTGTGGAGCGCGCAGGACAGCCGTCACTCCAGCAAGTACGGCAGCTACCTGTCCGCAGCGGTGTTGTTCGCGAAGCTCACCCAGGCGGATCCCCGAGGATTGGCGACGGGCACGGGCAGCGCGGCGGCGGACCTGGGCATCAGCGCGGCCGACGCGGCGAACCTCCACCGCATCGCCTACGAAATCACCGCGCTGCCGGACCCGGTCGCGAACGCTCCCACGCGCCTGCGCGTCACGGGCGCGACCTTCACGGGCTCGGTGACGGCGGGGACGCCATCCAACATCACCGGCAACGCGCAACTGGCGTCGCTCACGACGTCGGAGGGCACGTTCACGAACCTCGTGGGCGCGACGGCCAACGGCATCACGAGCACCAACACGCCCAGCGCGCGGGGCACGGTGCCCGCGAACGCCAACGCGGCCTCCACCGGGCTGGGCATCCACGACGGCACGAACAACCTGAACGCCGGCAACTTCCAGTTCAATGCGGCGTTCACCCCGAAGACGCGCTTCTTCATCGTGGACAGCACGCCCACCTCCACGACGCTCGGTGACGACGCCACGGTGACGCTCATCAACGCGTCCAACCAGGTCGTGGGAAGCTACTCGCTGGCATTGCTCGCAAGCGACTTCACCTCTTCGGCGGCGGGCAACACCACCACGGCGCTCGCGACCCTTTCCTATACGAGCGGCGTGGCGAGCCTCACCGGCAACCCGGTGGGCACGGTGCAGTCCAAGCTCGGCGGCGTGTCGTTCTCACTGGCGGACCTGGGCGTGACGGACGCCGCGAGCATCAGCACCGCCACCGGCCTGCGCATCTCCAGCGCCACGCTGGACCCGAACGTCGTCGGCCTCTACACCGTCCCCTAGATGTCGGTCTCCTTCCGCTCCGTCACCCGGTACTCCTGCCGGTAGGCCTTGCCCCCACGCTCGAAGGTCTCCACCACGGTGACGCCGTCCTCGGAGAGGAAGAGGCGATAGTTCGTGTCCGCCGTGGAGGTGCTCACCCCGTAGTTTCCGAAGGGCAGCTTGAAGACCACGCGCGGGGGACGGTCCGGACAACAGGCCGTCAACAGCGTGGAGGCCAGGGCACTCGTCAGCATGCCCGCGAGCACGATGCCTAGCTTCCTCATGGCTGCCTCTGGAGGCTGAGGTTCCGGTAGAGTTCTCCCGTGCCTTCCGTCGGCTCGGCTTCAAAGAGCGTGGCCTTCGCGAAGTCGCCGGTCGCTCCCGCCTCTGGCCGCACGGCCCACACGTTGAAGACGGCGCCAATGGGGCCTGTCCCCTGCGCGGGGATGATGGAAACGCCGTCCGCCGTGGCCGACACGAGCCGCACCCGGATGCCTTCGGCTTCATCATTCAGCGGATCACACACTCCCCCCTGGAGCTTCGCGCCCGCGAACAGGGGCCAGCCCAGCGCGAGCCCCGCGCAGAAGAGTGCTGTCGATGCGACCTTGCGCCGATGCGAGGAAGGAATGGGCATGGGAGGGGAGCCTCGCCCAACCCCCATGCGCCGCACCATCCCCCCTGGGTCCACGTCGTCATGCCGCGTACCGGCGGGACGCGGCGCGTCCCGCATCGACGCGCAGGGGGACGGAGACGCCGCCTGCTTCCTGGGGGCTCAGGGTGGCATGGCGGATGCTCATCTGGCCTAAGCTCCCGCCGTCCTCCCCGCCGCGCCTCGAATACCCCCATGAGCCAAGACTCCGCAGTTCCTGTCTCCGTGAAACACGGTCCACTTGGGCCGCTCGCGCTGTGTCTGTCCGGTGGAGGTTACCGCGCGGCGGCGTTCCACCTGGGGACGCTGCGGTTCCTCGACACCGTGGGACTTCTCTCCGATGTCGTGGGCCTGTCCACGGTGTCCGGCGGGACGCTCACGGGGCTGGCCTGGGTGGTGAGCCAACTGGACGGCAAGCCGTTCAAGGCGTTTCACGAGACGTTCTCGGCGTATCTGCTGCGGACGAACGTGATTGCGGAGGCCCTGACCGGACTGACCACCAACCGCGACCACGGCAGCCATGCGTGGGCCAGCCTCATCCGCTCCGCCGCGGACGTCTACGCCCGGCCCGACTTCCTGGGCGACCGGCGCTTCGGTGAGGTCCTGGACGCGCGCGGGCTCCAGTTCCAGGAGGCCATCTTCAACACCACCGAGTTCCACACCGGCCTGGACTTCCGCTTCCGGCGCAGCAACAACCCGGGCACCGTCCTGGGCAACAACGGCCACCGGATGCCGCGCCCGGTGGCCAGCCACGCCCGGCTGGCGGACATCGCCGCCGCGTCGTCGTGCTTCCCCGGCGGCTTCGAGCCGCTGGTGTTCCCGCAGCAGTTCCACTGGCCCCAGGACTACCCGCTCGACACCGCGCTCGCGGCCCTGGGCCCGGGCTTCCAGAACGGACTGCCGCTGATGGACGGCGGCATCTACGACAACCAGGGCATCGACAGCCTGCTGCTCGCGTTCAACCGGACGGATCCGCCGCCCACGCTCGTCATCTCCGACGTCAGCGTGCAGAACCCGGAGATGTACAACGTCCCGGAGAACCCGACGAAGCGCGGCTGGGTGACGCTGAACGGCGTGTCGTGGTTGGCCTACGGCCTCTTCTTCCTCACCCTGCTCTCCGCCGCCATCCTCGCGTGGCGCGGATTCGAGACCGCGCGCGAGGGCACCTGGGAGCCTCGGGACTACTTCCTGTATCTCATCCCCGGCGTGCTGACCGCGTCGGTGGCGACGGCGCTGGTCTGGGTGCGTGCGCGGCTCACGGACGTCATCACGCTGGTGAAGCGGCAGATGGACCTGGACGTCTGGCCGTCGTTCAAGAAGCTCACCGTGCCGGAGTTCGCGCAGATGCTGGTGCTCCGCGCGACGTCGCTCCTGGCGCTGACGTCCAAGGTGTTCATGAAGCGGGTGCGCGGGCTCGTGTTCGGTCAGGTGTATGGGGATTCGCGGTTCAAGGACCGGCGCATCTCCAACCTCATCTCCGCGCTCACGGTGGACCGGCCCAACCTGTTCGCGAAGCACCCGTGGCTCAAGCCCGGCGCGCACCTGGTGGACATGGGCACAAAGGCCTGTCAGATGCCCACCACGCTCTGGTTCACGGACGCGGCGCAGTTCACCGCCGTGGAGAAAACGGGCGCGGCCACCATCTGCTACGTGCTCCTGCGCCACATCGTGGAGCACCACGCCGGGCAGTACGAAGCGACAGGTCAGCCGTTGAATGCCCTGTACGAGCGCCTGCGCCAGGAATGGGCGGTGTTCAACCAGGCCGGCGCGCCGTCGCAAGAGCGGCAGTCCGTGGCGGCATGACCATGCTCCTTTCCAAGAACGACTTCCTTCCGCGCGCGGAGGCCACGCTTGCCCGACTGGACGGTGCCCTCCGGGATGCGCTCTCACATCAGGGCACGCCCCGGGTCACGACCCTGGAGAGGGCGTTCTCCAAGGACGCGTCCCTCCAGCCCGCCGCGCTCGCGAAGGCGCTGTGTCCCGGCCCCGTGTCGCATGTCGCCCTGGCCGCCGTGGTGATGCGCGAGCTCCTCGAGCCCGTGGACGCCGTACTGGAGGCGTCGCTGTCCAAGGCAACGGTGGTGACGGGCAACGCGAAGGCTCCCGGCTCGCTGCTCGTCACCTGTCCCCTCCTCGTGCTGGGCGACCTGGAGGTCGATGGAGTCCTGGACGACTGCGGACCGGATTCGACCGTCGTGGTCCTGGGCCGATGTGTCGCGCAGGGACTTCGGACGTCGGGGAACTTCCTGGTCCTGGGCGACCTGGTGGTCCGGGACGTCATCCAGGGCGTCTACAACGATGAGAGCCTCATCGTGGCGGGCAACCTGGAGACGCGCTTCCTGGACGAGAACGATCACGAGGTCGCGTGCTACGGCGCAATCCGCGCGGAGCATCGCTTCGAGAACGGGCGCTCCGACGAGGAGGCCGCGTCGCTGGCCTCCGCCTTCCTGGTGCCCGGCCTCTGGAACATCGACCTCGGCGAAATCGACCACGACGAACTCTTCGATCGCATCCGGAAGAACGAGCCGGTCTTCAGCGAAACGAAGAAGCACCCTTGAGCTGAAGGGCCCCGGGGTTGGCGGACGCCTCGGGTTTCGCGTGCATCGGTGGATGCCATGAGTAGGATTCTGGCGGCCTTCAGCCCGGAGCCCCGATGGCATCCCCCACCGACACGCAGGACCCGTACGAGCGCATCTACCGCGTCTGCGAACAGGTGCCCTCCGGACAGGTGGCCACCTACGGAGACATCGCCACCATCGTCGGCGGGGCCTGTGATGCGCGCACCGTGGGCCATGCGATGGCGGCGCTGGGGTCGCGCGCGGCGGCCGTGCCGTGGCAGCGCATCATCAACCGCACGGGAGGCATCAGCACCTCCGGCAACCGTCAGCGCGAGCTGCTGGAGGCCGAGGGCGTCGCCTTCGACGACGCGGGCCACGTGCGCATGGACGCGCACCACTGGAGGGGCCCGAGCGAGGCCTGGGCACGCGCCCACGGCTTCAGCGTGCTGCCTCCCCGGGACGCGCCCGCACCCGACGCGCAGCTCAAGCTCTTCTGAGCGGCGCGGGAAGGGCGCGCGCCGGCACCCCAATGCAGGCGCTTCAGAGCGCCGCCATCACCAAGGCGGAATGGATGCCAGAGAAGCTGTTGCACAGCTTCAACGCGTGCTGGAACGAGCCGGAGCGAGCCTCCTTCGCGACATAGTCCAGATCGCATCCCTCCCCGGGCTCATCCAGGTTGATGGTCGGGTGGTGACGCTGGTGTGCAAGCGACAGCGCGCAGGCGACGACCTCCAGGGCGTTGGACGCCCCCAGCGCATGGCCCAGCATGGACTTGAGCGAGTTGACGGTGATGCGGCGCGCACGGGCCCCCAGCGCCACCTTGATGGCGTTCGTCTCGAACAAGTCGTTTTGCGGTGTGGAGCTGCCGTGCGCGCTGACGTGGTCCACCGCATCCGGCGGCAGTCGGGCATCCTCCAGCGCCAAGCGGATGCAATGGGCCAGGTCCTCGCCGTCAACCGTGAGGTTCGTCATGTGGTAGGCGTTGCAGGAGGACGCCGCGCCCACCAGCTCCGCGAGGATGCGCGCCCCACGGGCCCGCGCCCGCTCTAACTCCTCCAACACCACGATGGCCGCGCCCTCCGCGGCGACGAAACCATCACGCTGCTTGTCGAAAGGCCGCGACGCCGTGGCGGGGCTGTCATTGCGCCGGCTGGTCGCGCCAATGACGTCGAATGACGCGAAGCACATGGACGTGAGCGGCGCCTCGGCCGAGCCTGTCACCGCGACATCCACCTGCCCCGAGCGCACCAGATCGAACGCGGCGGAGATGGCATCCAGCGAGGCGGTGCAGCCCGTGGACATCGTGAGCACCAGCCCCTCCGCGCCACAGCGCGCCGCCAGCTCGTGCGCCACCGTGTGGTAGGAGAACTGCCTGGCCAGGCTCCCCGGCGCCTCCACGGGACGCGCGGAGGGCTCCCGCTCACGCGCGCGGAAAGCGGCCTCCATCGCCATCACCGCGCCGACGGCGTTGCCCATGACGACCGCGGAGCGTGCGCCCTCCAGGCTGCGCAGGTCCGCGTCACGCAGCGCCAGGTCCAACGCCAGCTCCGCCAGCAGCCCCCGCCGGTCCGTCACCCGTCGAGGGTCCTCGGGCAGCAGGGCATCCGGGATGATGCCGGCCACCCGTGAGCGCAGGGTCTCCACGGGAAAGCCGCCCGGCAGCGAGGTGAGCGCCACCGTTCCGCTGCGCCCCTCCTGGATGGCGTTCCAGAAGGACTGGCGTCCCACGGCCACGGGAGAGACGGGCCCCACGCCCGTGATGACGACGCGACGACGTCTGGGAGCGCTGGATGTGGGGGAGGACAAGGGCTTCATGGGGACCTCGGGTCGAGGGAGGGGTTCGACACAGCTCCGGGCGGACGACGTGCCCGGGGATGACCGCGGTCACACGGCGCCTGACGAAGGGAGGCCGGGACGAGAGTCGCCAACGAGCGGTTGGATGCGCTCGGCCAGCTCCGCGACGGTGCGCACGCCCCGGATGTCGGGCGCGGCCTGGGGCGGAACGCCCAGCGTCTTGCAGACCGTCGCGGCGAGCTCCACGGCGTCGATGGAGTCGATGCCCAGCTCCTCGTAGAGCTGGGTGGTGGGCGTGACACCGCCTGGCGAATGCCCGAGCGCGTACAGCGCGCCGAAGACGGTCTCGACGACGTCATCCTTGTTCATGCCACGCTCCATTCACGAGTGAAGCCACGACACGTCCACGCACTGCTCCCCCAGCGACAGCACGAGCACGGAGCGGGCGGCGCTCTCCCGCGCGAGCAGCTCGCACGCGAGGGCCATCGCGACCCCGCTGCCTGCTCCCAGGGAGTCCCCCAGCGTTCGACACGGCCACAGCCGAGGCACCGTGGCGCCCAGCCTCCGCTGCACCAGCGTCTCCAGCGCCTGTTCGTCCTCGCTCGCCGGGCGCGCGTCGCACACCACGGCCGCCAGCGGGGGCGTTCCTTCCATCCCCTCCAGGAACTCCGCCAGCCCCGCCTCCGTCCGCTCCGGACGGACCCGGCGGAAGGAGGTGTGCGCCCGCAGCACGCACGCGCCCTCCGAGGCCTCCACGCCTCGCGTCAGCAGGAGGAAGCCGGCGGCCTCGCTCAGCCACGGCACCCAGTCCACCCCGGCGTCCTCCAGCACGGCTCGCACCAGCGGCGTCACGGGCGCCTCGGAGCCTCCGGCGACGAAGGGCCCCTGCCCTCCCTGGAGGAGCCGATGGAGCCCCCACCCGATGGCCTGCCCTCCCGAGCACCGGTCCGTGGTCACCGTCTTGGAGTGGCCGTGCATGCCCATGGCCAGGGTGACGTGGCCCTGAGCGGCGGCGGGAAACCAGGCGGTGGCCATGAACGGGCTGACGGGAGCCCCCTGGCCATACAAGACGCGCAGCTGCGGCTCCGTGAAGGTCCAGCCGGCCATCGTGTTGCCCACGAGCAGCCCGCAGTGCCAACGCGCCTCGGCGGAGAGCGGGTAGGACGACAGCACCTCGGACACCGCGGCGAGCGCCAGCAGGGAGAAGCGGTCGAGCCTGCGCGCCTCGACGGACGACAGCCGGGCCCGCGAAAGAAGCGCCTCCGTCTCGAGCTGGCGGTGCTTCGCGGGCTCGAAGCGCCTCCCCTCCTGGACCTCCGCCAGGAGCGACTCCGTGGTCATGCCCCGGGCCGACACCACGGCGCGGGCCTGGACGAGGACGGCGGACTCGACTTGCTCGGCTGAAAGTTCGGGAGTGCGCATGGCGGTCCTGGAAGGGCGGTCTCCAACCCGGTGAGGCCTGACGGGACAGGGGACAGTATCGAAAGAGCACGGAACGTCGGGAGGCGCGCCACGGGGGGGCGCGGCCTCCCCGGGTTCACGGCAGGCCGAGCAGGGTCAACGTTGTCAGCCCGGACATCTGGGTGAGGCCCTCGGGTGAGGTGCAGGCATCGAGGTCCGTGGAGAGGTACGTCAGCGTCCGGAGGGCGACGGCCCCCCTGTACTTGCCGGACTCCACCGTGCCCACGTACGTGATGACGATGGTGGTGGAGCCGACCTGCGAGGACACCCGGGTCTGGACCAGCGTTGACGTCTCCCCCGTGTTCCACGTCACCACCGTGCGCGCCGAGCCGATCTCCAGCAGGTCATTGCAGGTATAGGCGGTGGTGTTGATGGTGAAGTTGTTCGTCGCGGACGTCAGGCCCGGGTCGAACACGGAGACGCAGTTGGAGAAGGTCGCCTGGCCCTGGATTGTCACCGCCTGGGGCGTGCTCCGCAGCGGGGGTGAATAATTGGTGACCACCGCACCCACCGGGCAGCTCACCAGCGCCAACAGCTTCTGCTCCTGCTGTGCGGTGGGCTCCGCGGGTGCGCGGGCGGAAGGCTCGTCACCGCAACCAGACAGCAGCCCCCCCGCAAGACAGGACGACAACACAATGAAACTGGACAGTCGACGCATGGCGCTCCCGGCGATGCAAGTGAAAGGCATTGATAAAGCCAAACACCTGACCGGGCAATGTGGGCGCGCCGCGCCGTCCGCGAACCAACGCGGACCCTGCCTCGCGGGATGAGCGGTGAAGTGAGTGCGACCCCGAAACAAGACAGTCACGGCGGGATGACAGGGTGCCCCCTCCCCGCTCAGCGGTGCGCCGTCGCGCCGCCAGCGACAGGGCCAGGGCTCTGCGCTCGTGTTGGAGGGTGCTCTTGTTCCTACCGGGGCAGGACGGTCGGTCGCACGGGGCTCACGGAGCGTCCGGGCGGCCGGACACGAGGCAAAAGCGCTCGCCAGGCCGCCTGCTTTTCAGCGCGGAATAAAGGCGGCAGCCTCGGGTCCTCGCCCACTGCTTGGACCTCGAAGAATGTCCTCTCCCCTGCTCCGCTGGGGCCTCGTGCTCCTCATCTGTCTGCTGGCACCCGTCGGGTTCGCGAAGGAAGCGAAGGTCCGCAGGGCCAAGGCGAAGACACCGCGCCTGGTGCGGATCCACAGCGGCCACCGGCTCCACCGCGACGCGGCGGCCGCCTTCGAGCGCATGGCCGCGGAGGCGCGCACGGCGGGGCAGCCGCTGCTCGTCACCAGCGGGTGGCGTTCGTATCAGCAGCAGCGCTTCCTGTGGCGCCGCTACCGCAAGGGGCTGGGCCCCAAGGCCGCGCGGCCGGGCCGCTCCAATCACAACCGCGGGCTCGCGGTGGACCTGGTGGTGGGCAGCGAGGAGGCGTCCCCCACGTATGACTGGCTCGCGGGCAACGCGTGCCGCTTCGGCTTCCGCCGCACCGTGAAGTCGGAGCCGTGGCACTGGGAGTACCGGCCCAGGAGCACCTCCGCGCCCGAGGCCGGAGAGGACTGCCTGGGCCGCCCCCTGGAGGTGGAGCCCGCGCCCGCCGTGGTCCGCCAGGACGCGAGCTAGGCCACGCGCGGCGGCAGCTCCACGATGAACCTCGCGCCGTGCCCCGGCTCGCTCTCGACGCGGATGCTTCCACCGTGCGCCTCGACGATGCGGCGTGTGATGAAGAGCCCCAGGCCGAGCCCTCCGTAGTTGAGGGAGGCGGCGCGCTCGAAGCGCTCGAAGATGCGGGCCTGGGATTCGAAGGGAATGCCCAGGCCGTGGTCCTCGACGATGAGCCGGGCCCTGTCCGCGTGCTTCACGACCTCCATCCGGATGGGGTGCCCCGCTCCGTACTTCATCGCGTTGGTCAGCAGGTTGAGCATGACCTGCTCCATCCGGAGGCGATCCCAGCGGCCCCAGACCGGCTCCGGGGCCACCAGCTCGAACTCGCAGCCCGCCTTCTGGAGCGACTCCGCGATGTGGCCCGCCATGTGCCGGGCGACCGTCACCAGGTCCAGCGCCTCGAGACGCAGGTCGATCCGCTTCTCGTGGACGCGTGAAACATCGAGCAGGTGGTCCGCCAGGTTCGACAAGCGTTGGAGCTGATCCTGGAAGACCTCCAGCATCCGCGTCACCCGCTCCGCGGACAGGGGCCGCGCCCCCGTGAGCAGCGCGGACTCCATCTGCTGCACCCGCAGCCGCATGGACGTCAGCGGGGTCTTCAGCTCATGGGAGGCAATGGACAGGAATTCATCCCGCGCGCGGATGGACTCCTGCGCCGAGCAATAGAGCCGCGCATTGTCGATGGCGAACGCGGCCCGGCGCCCGAGCTCCTCCGTCAACGTCAGGTCCTCCGGCGCATACGTGCGCCCCGGTGCGGGAGACAGGAGGTACAGCACGCCCAGGGGGCGGCCTCGTGCCTGGAGGGGCACCCCCAGCGAAGGGCGGTCCAGGAGCGGCCTCAGCGCCTCCGGCAGCGCCCTGGAATCCCACAGGCCCCGTGACGCTTCGGACACCTCTGAGACTCCCGTGGCCAACACCCGGGCCGGACCGTGAGGGGCGTTCGGGTCCGGCGGGTGGCGTCGCAGGAACTCCCGCACGCTCGCGGCACGGGCCGGCGACCGGTCCGCCACCGCCACCGCCGCAGGCCGCAGGCCCACGCCCTCCGTCCGCACGAAAAAGACACACAGCTCCGCCAGCAGGGGCACGGCCAGCTCGGCGACCCGCTGGAGCGTGATTTCAGGGTCGAGCGAGGCCACCAGCTCGCGGCTCGCCTCCGCCAGGAATCGCTGGGACAGCTCCATCCGCTTGCGCTCGGTGATGTCGGTGGCGATTCCGCAGAGCGCGTAGGCCACCCCGTTGGCGTCGAGCAGCGGGAACTTCTGCGTGAGGTGGATGTGGATCCCATCGTCGTGCAGGAGCCGCTCCTCCCGCTGCACCGGGGCCCGGCCCTGGAAGATGTCCCGGTTGGTCTCGTGCAGCGCCTCCGCGATGTCCCGGGGAAAGACATCGAGAGCCGTCTTGCCAGCGACCTCTTTCCGGGTGCGGTGGAAGAGCCGCTCCCACTCGCGGTTCACGAACAGGAAGCGCAGCTGCGTATCCAGCAGGAAGAACACGGTCGGCGCGTTGTCCAGGATGGCGCGCAGCCGCTGCTCGCTCTCCTGCAACGCACCCTCCGTCCGCTTCCGCTCGGTCACGTCGATCAGCACCGCGAGCGAGCGGACCATCTTCCCGGAGCTGTCCCGCTCCACGATGGCGGACAAGAGGACGTCGATGACCTCCCCGCTCTTCTTCACGAGCTGGTACGGCACGTCCCTGCACGACCCTGTTTTGTAATATTCGGGCAGGACGACCTCGCGGGCGTACCGCCGGGACTCCGGCGTGAGGAACTCCACCGACTCACGCCCGAGCACCTCCTCGCGCTCGTATCCCAGCGTGCTCAACCAGAAATCGCTGACGCTGATGAGCCGCCCGCGTGGATCGATGGATTGCATCATCACGGGCGTGCTGTTGTAGAGCGACCGGTACTTCTCCGAGCCCTCGCGCGCCGCGTCCTCGGCCCGCTTGAAATGGGTGACGTCGCTGATGACGGAGACGCCGCCGCGCACCCGGCCGGCCCCGTCGAGGACCGGACTGGAGCTGACGTGCAGCCAGGTCCCCGCTGGCCTCGATTCATTGCACAGGAAGACCTCCGCGCGGCTGACGGCCTCGCCTCGGAGGGCCTGGCTCATGGGCAGGAGCTCGGACGGATAGAGCGTGACCTGGTCCGGCAGGTAGAGCCCGTAATGCACCGGCCACCGGCCGACCAGTTCGTCGGTAGGCCCCATGCCCAGGATGTGTTCCCCCATCGGGTTGAGGAACACGAGGCGCTGGTGCTCGTCCGCCACCAGCAGCCCTTCGCCCATGCTGGCGAGCACGGCATCGAGGAGGCTGTCGTGCCCGGGCGGCGGGGCCCGCTGGGGCGGAGGCGCTGGGCTGTCGTGCAGGCGGGCCATGGGACGCGTGAAGGGGGCGGACTCTTCCCCCTTCAAGGATGGGGGCTCGCCCGCCCATGTGCCAGACGCCGCGCGCCCGGGGTTACTGGAGGGCTTCGAGCAGGGCCGCCTGGAGTGCCTTCCGGTTCTCGGGGAAGCGCTGGTTGGGATAGGGCCGGGCTCCGCTCAGGATGTCTTCGTACTGCTGGTACATGGGGTCGGAGCGTGCGGGCTCCTGCTGGTAGAAGGCACGGCTGGCCTGGAGCAGGTAGCGGGGCCGGGTGCCCTGGGGGCCGTCCTCGCTGAAGGCGATGAGGTTGCGCGTCGCGGGGGCCTGCATGAACGACGTGAAGGCGCGGGCGTCCTCCGCGCACGTCCCGGTGCAGTTCGCGTTGAGCACCAGCGCATCCACGAAGACCGCCGGAGCCGAGCCCGCGCCCAGCGGGACCGAAATCACTTCCGGGAGCGGCATGGAGGGCTGGGACTGGAGGATGTAGAACAGGCGCTCGGTGTAGCCCATGAAGCCGTTGGCCTGCTCCTGGGCGAAGGCCACCTCCGCCATCGTGTTGTCCGCGTAGCTGCCATCCAGGCACGGATTGACGCCCGCTTCGAGCGAGCAACTGTCGACGACGTCCGAGAACGCGCTCAGCGTCGGTGAGTCGAGCGGCAGCGAGATGGCGCGCGAGAGCGCATCCCCCGGATGCGTGTCCGCCCAGGCATCGATGTACGAGGAAGGCAGCGTCCAGCTCCCGTCGAAGTTCGCCGCCAGCGGGCGCTTGCCGGGAGAGGCCTCGCGGAGGATTCGCGCGAGCGAGGCGCTGTCGGTCGCGGACCGGATGTCCGGGGTCCGCGAGTAGACGACGTAGGTGCACAGGTAGGTGGGCACGCCGTACTTCTCGCCGCCAATGCTGACGGTCTCCTCCGCCGCGGAGTGCACGACGCCCGCCTCCAGCGCGACTGGTTGGATCCACTTCTTCTCCGCGAGCGAGCCAAGGATCAGCGTGTCCACCTCCACGACCTGGGCGGCCCCGGTCCCCGTGCCGAGCAACTGGTTCAGCGTCCCGCCCTCATCCAGGTCATAGACATCCAGGTTGGCGTCGAACACGACGTCCAGGTCGATGTCCGGATGGGCCGCTTCGAAGTCGGACTCCAACCGCTGCTCCAGGCGCGCGAAGCCGTCCCCCGCGGAGTCGGGGATGTATGGGAACAGGACCGCCTTCAGCGGACGCTTCGGAGTGGGGTCGGGATCGGAGGAGTCCGAGCAGGCGCTCAGGACCAGGACGGCGGGGCAGATCAAGGCTCTCCAACTCATTGCAGGTGACCTCTTCGTGGGGGTGCCCGCTGGAATGCGAGCGGTCGAGGCGGGATGATGACCGGGTGATGAGCGCTTCGAAACGGGTGATGGCGGTGCTGGTGTTCCTCGCGGCGATGCCCGCCTGGGCCGTTGATATATGCAACTTCGGAGGAGGGATTCTCCTCCCGCCGGTCTACGTCTGGCTTGGCATCGCCTGGATGATCGGCCTGGATGTGCAGGAGCCTCGCTCCGTGCAGATGGCCCTCGGGGGACTGGTCATCGGGGGGCTGCCCGCCCTGGGCGTGATCCTCTTCTGGCTGAGCAGTTCGTTTCACGAGTCGAAGCTGGAACATGAGACGCTGTTCTGGTGGTCCCTGGCGGCGCTCATCCTCCTGCTCACGTCGCACGTATGGGCCTTCTGGCGGCTCCTCAAGCGCGTTCCAACGAACAAGGGCCACAGCTGCCAGCCGTCACAGCCCTGAACCCTCCAGAGTGGCGGCTGCGTGGCCCGCGCCTAACGCCCCAAGAAGGCGCGCATCTCGGAGATGACCTCCGCCTGGCGCGGGAGCCAGAGGTAGTGCCCCGCGCCCGGGAGCGTCACGAGCTTCCAGTTCGGCAGGCTCTTGAGCAGGGCCTCCTGCTCGGCCTCGTGCTGGCGCAGCACCGGAAGGAAGACCCGGGCCCGCTCGCGCAGGTCCTCGGGGACGTTCTCCGACTTCGACAGGAACTCCACCCAGCCCGCGAAGGCCGTGTCATCGGAAATGGCCAGCACCGGGCCCCGCAGCTTCGCGTAGTCCGGCAGGGCCGCGCCCCGGATGCACTGCTCCGTCGCCTCCGGCAAGCGGCGGTAGCGCAGGTACGCTCCCGTGCCAGCGTCGAACTCATACGCTTGATCAATCTCATGCGGCGGGAACGGTCCGCCCAGGTCACGCGCCAGCAGCGCCGTCACCGCCTCGCGTGACGGCTGCCCGTCGAGCACGGTGAACGGCAACGGCGGCAGCGGACCGGGCTTCAGGAACCCGGCGATCTCTCCCCTGTTGTCCGTGGCATCCAGGAAGATGAACGCCTCCACGCGCTCCGGATGGTTCAGCCCCATCCAGTTCAGCTCATCCCCCGCGAGCGAATGCCCCACCAGCGTCGCCTTCGCGAGCCCCAGGCCGTCCATCGCGGCCAGCACGTCGTGCCCCAACGTCGCGCTGTCGTAACCGGTGGCCGGCCAGCTCGACGCGCCAAAGCCGCGCCGGGTGAAGGCATAGACGTGGTGCGTGGCGATGAACTCCGGTGCCAGCACGTCGAAGACGTGGGCCGTGCTGCCCGCGCCCGGTAGGAACACCAGCGCCGGCCCCTTGCCGCCAAAGTCGAGCACCTCCAGCTCGACCTCCTGCGCCACTCGCACCCGGCCCACCTGGTGCAGCGGGTCCGCCGGGCCGCCGGGCGGCGGTGACGGCGTGGTCGCACAGGCGGAGATCAACAGCACCCACGACAGACGAAGCCAGGACGTTCGCATGGGCGGAAACCTTTGCATGGTCCTCCGCGACAACGAAACGGACTCAAGTCTGAGAATCACGCTTGGCTTCAGCGTAATTTTCCAACCTTCACTGAATCCCCCCTTGGAGACAGATGATTCGCTCGAACTGGATGACGTGGTCCCCTGCCCTGTGGGTGTCCGCGGGCCTGATGCTGGCTGCGTGCGGCGGCCCGGAGGTGGAGGCTCCCGGGCCGGGAGTGTCTGCCATTGGCACGGTGGAGGGTGAAGCGAACTCGCCCATCTATGACCGGGCGCGTGCGTACGCCGCAGCCAATCCCAAGCGCGACGGCGGGTCGTGGAACCAGTGGTGCGGTTCGCTGATGGTCCGCTTCGGGCAGCTTCCGGACTCCGCCGTGCGCCCCACCGCCATCGAGGCCTACCGCGCTTCGCGCATCGTCTCGACGGACGCGTCGAAGGCGCTGACCGGGGCCTTCCACTGGTGGGACATCGGATCCGCGGGCCACGTGGGCGCGGACCTGAACGGCGGCGGTGGCACGGTGTTCATGGCCACGTACAACCTCTCCCAGTCGTGGGGGGATGCGATTGGCGTCAACAGCGTCTCCGGCTACTCGTCGAAGACGGGCGCGCGCTACCTGGGCTGGTCCATGGACTACGCGGGCGGGAAGATCGCTGGCGGTGGCCAGGCTCCGGGCGGCGGCTCCAGCAGCCTGCCGCAGACGACCACCGAGTTCGACGGCATCCCGGGTGAGATCTATTACAAGCGCATCCAGACGGTGGGCCAGCGCGACTACGGCTACACGGGCCCCATCGACGGGGTGACGGGGCCAATCACGGAGAAGCTCCGCGTGCGCATCACCGCGCGCGAACTGAACCGGCGCGGCAGCCCTCGCACCTCCGCCGAGGACGATGGCATCCCCGGCTCCATCTACTGGACCCGCGTGCAGACGGTGGGCCGCGCTTTCGGCTACACCGGCCCCATCGACGGCGTCCCCGGCGCGAACACGTACAAGGCCGAGCATCAGATCTGCGCGTACGCCGTCAACCGCGCGTTCTGATCCCGCCCGGTGCCCCACGGCGCGGTGCGTGAACCGCGCCGTGAAAAGCCATGTCCCCGCTCCTCCCCGGTCGCCATTCGCGGCGGCCTCGGGGTAGCCTGCGGGCCTCTCCACGGAAGAGGGGGCCCATGCGCGTTGTACCGTCTGTCCTGGAATCCGTCACCGTTCACGCCGAGGGCGCGCTGTGCACGCGCGCGTTCGTGCTCTCGCCCGAGAACGGACACCTGCCCGGCCAGGTCCGCATCGACGGCCTGCCGCTGTCCCTGCGCACGGGCTCGCTGCGCGCCCGGGTGGTGGAGGGCCCGCCGGACCTCCTCGTCCGCGACCTGAAGCCCACGTTCGATGTGCGGGTGCCGCCGGAGTCGGAGCTGCCCGCGGAACAGCACGCGCTCGAAGCGGCGGAGGCCACGCTGGCCGCCGTGCATGGCCGGCTGGAGCGGGTCCGCGCGGAGATCGCGGCGCTGCGCGGCCTGACGCCCACCTGGCCGGCCGTGCGCAAGGGCCATCCCCCGCGCGAGGCCCCCCTGTCCTCGATGTTGGCCCTCACCGGCTTCGTCGAAGCGGAGCTGGCGGAGCTGCAGGCCCAGGAGCTGGACCTGGCGCGCCAGCACCGCGACGCCACGAATGAGCTGGAGCTGCGCCGCCGCCGCGTCCAGGAGCTGTCCTCCGCGCGGAGCGTGGACCGGGCCCGGCTGTTCCGCGCGGCGCTGCTGACGCTGTCCGGCCCCATCGCCGCGAACGCGGACGCGCGCCTGGTGCTGGAGTACGCGGTGGCCGGCGCGCGCTGGGTGCCCACCTATGACCTGCGCCTGCCGCGCACGTTGGAGGAAGGCACGCTGCGCATGCGCGCCGCCGTCGTCCAGCGGACCGGCGAGGACTGGATGGGCGTGCGGCTGGCGGTCTCCACCGCGAGCCTGGAGCGGCGCGCGGAGGTGCCGGAGCTCAAGTCGCTGCGCATCGGACGCAGCCAGCCCGTCCCCGCGCGCTCGGGGTGGCGTGAACCCGCGCCCGGCCTGGAGGAGCTGTTCGCGGGCTACGATGCCCTGCACATCGCCCGCCCGGAGCCGGTCCCCCCCAAGCCTCAACCGCCGCCCATGCCGGTCATGGAGAGCGCGTACGAGCAGGAGGAGCGTTACAAGGAAGCGGCCTCATTCGGTAGCGCGCCCGGAGCAGCGCCCAGCGTGTCCGCGCCTCCTCCGCCCATGGCGCCAGCCCCCAAGGCCTCGGGGGCCTTTCTGGGAGGGGCGCGTCCCTCGCGCAATGTCACCAGCGGCGGCCCGGCACCGAGCATGCCTCCCCCCCGCGGCGGTGGCGGCATGGACCGCCTGCGCAGCAAGAAGCGCGCGGTCGAGGAGGACGACTTCGATGGCGCCCCGATGGCGGATGAGTTGTTGGATGAAGAGGGCGGCGCGGGCGATGAGCTCGGGCGCGCGGCGGGCGTGGAGCCGGCGGACCGGCTGTTCGACTACGACTCGCTGACGCTGGCCTCCGCGGCCTCACCGGCGGAGCGCGGCCGGTTGCGTCCCCGCTCCGCGCTCGTCTCCCAGGCGATGCTGTCCATCACCTCGGTGAACGTGCAGGTGGAGGTGGTGCGCCTGGAGGCCCAGGCCTTCGTCATCGCCGAGTCCGTGAACAGCGTGGCGCCGCCCACCTGGTCCGTGCCGCCCCATGACTCCGCCCGCCACTTCGACGCGCGCTTCGACGCGGAGGCCGTCGCGGACGTGCCGTCCGACGGCGCGTGGCACACCGTGCCCATGCTGACGGTGCCCCTGGAGCTCAAGGCCGAATACGTGTGCGTGCCCTCCGTGGAGCCGCGCGTCTTCCGCACGGTGCGCCTGGACAACGCCTCCCCGCATCCGCTGCTCGCGGGGCCGGTGGACGTGACGCTCGGTGACGAGTTCCTGATGACGTCACCCATGCCCACGCTGGGGCCGGGCGAGACGCAGCGGCTGGGGTTGGGCGTGGAGGAGGCGCTCCAGGTGGCGCGCAACACCCGCTTCGACGAAACCTCGGGCGGCATGTTCGGCAACAGCACGGTGCTCACGCACCATGTCTCCGTGGAGGTGGCCAACCACCTCTCCCGCGCCGCGAACATCGCCATCTCCGAGCGGATCAGCGCGGTCCCCGAATCGCAGAAGGACATCAAGGTGGAGGAGGCGGAGGTGGCGCCGCCCTGGCAGAAGCCCACGCCGCTGCCGGGTGAAGAGGCGGTGGAGGGCGAGCGGGTGTGGCGCGTGAGCGTCCCCGCGGGAGAGAAGCGTTCGATGAAGGCGACGTGGGTCGTGAAGCTGCCCGCCAGCAAGATGCTGAACGGCGGGAACCGGAGGACGTGATGCGCACTTCCATTCTGTTGCCCCTGATCAAGGTGACGGTCCTGGAGGACCGGGCGCTCGTCGAGCGCAGCGGCACGGTGAAGCTGCCCCCGGGCCCCAGCCGCCTCGTGGTGGACGGGCTGCCGGCGGTGGCGGTGGACCGCTCGCTCCAGGCGAAGCTCGCCGGCGGCATGGTGACCCAGGCCAGCCTGCGCCGCTCGATGCGCGCGGTGCTGCCCGAAGCGCTGCGCGAGCACCACTCGGAGCTGGCCCGCCGCGCCTTCGAACGCGAACAGGTGCTGGCGCGCGCCCAGGCGGAGATACGGCGCCTGGAGGCGAAGCACGGCCTGCTGGAGACCGCGCGCCGGGACATCCTCCGCGCCATCTCCGAGCGCACCGGCGCGGGAGAGGCGGATCCCGCGAAGTGGAAGGAACAGCTCGCGACGGTCCGCCAGGAGCAGACCGCGACCGACGATCAACTGCGGCAGGCCCGCCGTGAGCTGGGACGCCTGGAGCGGCAGCACATCCAGGAGACCCGCGACCTGATGTCGCGCACGGAGGTGCCGGAGCCCACGCTGGACGTGCGCGCCGAACTGGACGTGAGCCACGCCGCGGGCGGTGAGGCGACGTTGACGCTCAGCTACCTGGTGCCGTGCGCCGCGTGGCGGCCGGCCTACCGCGCGGTGCTGGGGCTCGCGGAGTCAGCGTCCTCGGTGACGTTGGAGTGCGAGGCCGTGGTCTGGCAGAACACCGGCGAGGCGTGGAAGGACGTGACGCTTGCCTTCTCCACGGCGAGGCCCACGCTGGGCGCCACGCCGCCCCGGCTCACCGAGGACTGGCTCTCCCTGCGGGAGAAGACGTCGCGCGAGAAGCAGGTGGTGGACGTCTCCATCCGTGAGGAGTCGCTCCAGGAGACGGGCGAGGCGGGAACGACGAAGGCCGCGGACGCGCTGCCCGGCATGGACGACGGCGGAGAAGCGGTGACGCTGTCCGCGCCGCACAAGGCGACGGTGCCGTCGGACGGCGAGGCGCACCGCGTGGCGCTGTTCACGTTCACGTCGCCGGCCACGTCGGAGCTGGTGGCCTGTCCGGAGCAGTCACCGCTGGTGCACCGCGTGGCGAAGTTCGACAACACGGGGCCGGCGGTGTTGCTCGCGGGACCGGTGGACCTGGTGCGCGCCAACGGCTACGTGGGCCGCGCGCAGCTCAAGTTCGCGGGCCGGGGTGAGCGCCTGAAGCTGGGCTTCGGCAGCGAGGACTCGCTGCGCGTGTCGCGGCAGGTGGACGTGGGCGAGGAGGTCGCCCGCATCACCGGCCGGCGCACGCGCACGCAGAAGGTGAAGCTGTTCGTCTCCAACATGGGCGCGAAGCCCGCGGCGCTCGCGGTGGAGGAGCGCATGCCGGTGTCGGAGGTGGAGGCCGTGGAGGTGGCGCTGCTCAAGGACGCCACGAAGCCCGCGCCCACCAAGGTGAGCGACGAGGGCATCGTGCGCTTCGAGTTGAGCGTACCGCCGCGCTCCCGTCAGACGGTGGCCTTCGGCTTCACGGTGGCCAGCGCCGCGAAGGTCTCGGGCATCTAAAGAATCGCCACGCCATGCCCTTCGCGACGAGGTCCGGCCGCCGCATCCACTATGAGGTCCAGGGCCATGGCCCTCCCCTGCTGCTCCTGCACGGCCTGCTCCAGTTGGGCTCGCACTGGTCGCTCAAGGGGTATGTGCCCGCGCTGACGGACGCGTACACGGTGGTGACGTTCGACTCGCTGGGGCATGGCCAGAGCGACACGCCGCACGACCTGGAACCCTACGCGCTGAGGCATCGCGTGGAGGACGCGCTGTCGGTGCTCGACACGCTGTCCATCGACCGGGCGCATGCGTGGGGCTATTCGATGGGCGGCTGGACGGTGTGTGGCCTCGCGGCCTTCGCGCCGGAGCGGCTGGCGTCGTATGTGGTGGGCGGCTGGGATCCGGTGGTGGGTCTGCCCGTGGCCTACGCGGCCCTGGAGAAGCAGCTCAAGCCTGGGACAACCGTGGACTGGTTCCAGATGCTGCTAATGGGAGCACGGCGCGCGCCAGAGCTGGCGGAGGCCATCGACGCGGGAGACCTGGACGCGCTCCGGCTGTGCCTGAAGGCCTGTGAGACGTCGGCGGGCCTGGATGAGGCGCTGGTGGGCTCCAGCAAGCCGGGGCTGCTCTACTGCGGCGCGATGGACCCGTACCACGACTCCATGAAGGCCGTGGCGCGGCGGGCCGGCGCGGCATTCGCGACCATCGAGCACGCCGACCACGGCGGCGCCTGGGCGAAGGCGCCCAAGGTGTTGCCGCACGTGCTGCCGTTCCTCGAATCCGTCACACGACGTTGAGCTTGAAATGACGCAGACGTCCGCGAACGAAAAGCTGGCGGAGATCCTCCGCGCTCACGGCCTCCCCATCCAGGAAGAGGAGGAATGGCTCCGCGTGGGTCCCGGGGGCCCACGTTTCCAGGCGACGCTCATCGACACGCGGACCGAGCCGGGCAGCTGCACGCGACAGCTCGACGTCTGCCTGGAGCCTTGGACTGGCCGGTGGGTCTTCGAGTCCGTGGGAGGCTTTGGCACGACGGAGACGGAGGCCTCGAACGATGCCCTGATGAATTTCGTCCGGGCGAGCCTGCACGTGCTCCTGTCCGCCTTCGTCCGTCCTCCCGACGAGCACGTCACCGTCGCGACCTGGCGGGTCGGTGGCATCGACCGGAAGGTCATCCTGGGCAATGTCATCACCCGAGGCGACCATCCCGGCCCGAAACTCGAGGAGTCGTGGTTCAAGGCCTTCGAGAGCGCCCTCCGGTCGCTGCCGCTGACCTCCGGTACCCATTGGGTGCGCGTCTATTACGCCCAGATGGATGAGAAGCGGATGGCGCTGGAGGTGCTGCTCGACAACGAGCCGTGGCAGGCGCTGGCGGATCAGCTCGAGACCGCCTCCTGGCCCGCTGCCCCCGGGTTCCTCAGCCGGAGGCTGTTCCTGGTGCTCCAGGGCGGCGTGGACGTGAGCCGCGCGGTCGCGGCTTGGTTTGACGTTCCCGAGGACGGCGATCCGATTGCACTCCTCCAGGAACAGGGCGCGACCCGACTAGAAGCGGAGAAACTCGACGCGTATCTGCCCCTGGCCTTTGGCGAGCCCGTGATGAAGAAGCTGGGCGCGGAGTCTTCGCGCACGGCCGAATTCACCGCCAATCCTCCGATTGTCCAGCGAACCGTGGTGTTGGCGGAGGATCCGCTGTGGCGCGATGCCGTCCATCTGGCGGAGCAGGCCTTCCAGGGGAATACGGCCCTGACGCGCGAGCAACTGATCCGCCTCTCCACTTCTGGAGCGACGGTCCGAGTCCTCAACGACTTCCTGAATCAGGGCTCGGACCCCAAGGACCTCCAATTCACTCCGCCACTCATCACGCTCTCGCCCAAGGCGATGGCGGAATGGTTGAAGTCCGAGCCCTTCGTGTCGCCTCCCGTCGCTACACCCGCGGCCCTCGCGATAGTCACGATTTCCGAGACGCCCACGGCCCCCCGGCGTCCCTGGTGGAAGTTCTGGTAGCGGCCCTGATCAATTCGCGGGCTGGATGGCGATCACCCGGACGTCGAAGTCCTTGCAAGCGTCGTCCTTGCAGACGCCGTTGAGCCACGCTTCGCCCTGGCCGAACATCACGCCGTCCGTGTTGACGAAGAGGTCCGCGTATCGCTGCCGGGTGATGACCTTGGCGATGGCCGGAGTGACGATGACGTCGTAGTGCCTCACGAACGCGGCTGCGTCTGGCAGCTTCACCTTCCTGCCGCCCACGGTCGCGGTGAAGGGATACGCCACCAGGGCGGCCACCGTCTTCGCGTCGTGCGCGGCCACCGCCTTCTGGAACGTCGCGAAGGCCTGTTCGTACTTCGCGGGCTCCCCGAGGATGCGCTGGATGCGGGCGTTGACGTCGGCGCTTCCAGCATCCGGCGCCCCGGTGACGACGTTGGGAGCGGCTGCCACCGGTACTTCAGCGCGCTGACAGGAGGCCGATGACACGAGTACAAGGGCGGCCAACCGCGTGGGCTTCGTCTGCATGAGTTCCCCCCGCCAGGTCAGGCTGCGCTCTCTCCTGGCAAAGACAAACTCTATCGAGCCCGATACGTCTCAGCGCACGCCTTGGACCAGCGTCCATAGCTGGCGTCTCGCGGCCGACTGCGGGACTCGCCGGAATAGTGCATCGCGGACAAAGCGCGCGGCTCCATTCTCCCACTGGGCCACACGTCCCACCTGATGTGAGCGTACGACCAGCGCATTGGCACGCTTCACGCGGCGGGCTTCGTATGCGCGCAGTGCGTCCTCCACGCTGCCCGGCGCCGCGAGACATTCTGCCAGCACCACGCCGTCCTCGATGGCCTGACAGCCGCCCTGCCCCAGGTTCGGCGTCATCGGATGCGCGGCGTCCCCCAGCAGCGTCACGCGGCCCCGGCTCCACTGGCGCACCGGCGGACGGTCATGGATGTCCGTGCGAAGGACGCGTTCGGGCGGCGTCGCCGCGAGCAGCTTCGCGATGGGCGCGTGCCATCCCGCGAAGCGCTCCTGGAGGACGGCGAGCGTCTGTCCCGGCGCGTCCTCCGCACCCGCGGGCGCATTCAGCGTGGCGTACCAGTACACCTCGCCATGACCGATGGGCACGATGCCGAAGCGGGCCCCGGGGCCCCACGTCTCGGTGCACTGTCCCGCCTCCACGAGGTCCGCGCCCGGGCAGACACCGCGCCAGCTCGTGTAACCGGAGTAACGCGTGGGCTGCGCGCCCAGCAGCCCGGTCCGCACGGCGGAGCGCAGGCCATCCGCGCCCACCAGGACATCGCCGGTGACGCGCTCCCCACGGGACAGCGTCACCGTGACGCGGGCGCCGTCATCCTCGAAGCCCGTCACACTGACGCCCAGCCGCACGGCCTCCTCCGGGCCCGCGTGAGCGCGAAGAACGGCCTGGAGACGCGCGCGGTGCACGGACACCATCGGGATGCCCAACTCCTCCTGGAGCGACCGCACATCGACGGCGGTGATTCGGGCGCCTGTCGAATCGAGGATGAGGGTCCGCTCGGCGCGCTCGCCCTCCGCGACCACCGCGTCACACAGGCCGATGCGCCGCAGCGCGACCGCGGCGTTCATCTGCACGATGATGCCCGCGCCCACCGGCCGCAGGGCTTCGGCACGTTCGAACACCGTGGCGCGAAGGCCCGCGCGCTGGAGGGCACAGGCCAGCGTGAGGCCTCCAATGCCTGCTCCGGCGATGAGGACGTGGCGGGGGGATGCGGACGTCATGGCGGCCTCCGGTCAGGCCGGCGCCACGGGTCACCCGAACCAGCGGCCGGCGTCAGGCGCGAAGACTCGCACGCGTTCGAGCAGCGACGCTGGCAGGCGGGCCTGGAGCGTCGCGTGGACCTGCGCGGGGCTGTAAGCCTGGCTGAAGTGCATCAGGACCAGGGCCTCGTTCTGGAAGCGGTCCGCCATGGAGGCGATCTCCTCCAGGTGGATGTGGGCCCGCTCCTGGGCATCGCGCACGGTGCGCTCCGCGTCGATGAACGTGCACTCGAGGATGAGCACGCGGCTGTCGAACAGCGACGGCTGGCGCTCCAGCACGTTGGAGAGGGTGTCCGTGCAGTAGGCCAGCTCCAGGCGTTCGACTTCATCGAACAGCGGCTCACCGGCCTGACGGCGGCGGCCAATCTCCGCCGGAGGCAGCTCGCGGAACTCGGGCTTGAGCTTCGCGACGCGGCGCAGGAACTGGTAGCCCAGCGACGGCACGGGATGGTGCGTGCGAAACGCGCGGACCCACACGTCCTGCTGCACCTTCACGGTGTCACCGGGGCGAAGGGGAACGGTGCGGACCTCCGACTTCATCCGGTGCAGGCGCCCCAGGGCCGCGAGCGCCTCCTGCACGGGCGCCTCGATCTCCGCCGGCAGGTAGACGAACGGAGGCCCCTTTCCCACGAGCGCGCGGATGCCCAGGAGCGAGCCCAGCGCGCTCGCATGGTCCGCATGCCCGTGGCTGAGGAAGATGCGGTCCGTGGTGGCGAAGGAGCGGATGGGGATGCCCGCGTCGAGCAGCACCCCCAGCTCCGGCACCAGGAGCGACGTGTACACGCCGCCCACGGACACGCCGCGCACGGTATAGGGTCCCGCCTGCACCTCGGTCAGCATGCGGGAAAGCTTATGCGGACTTCGGAAGGAAGGCGTTCGTGCGGTTGATTCCACCGTGGACATGGCTGCTCACGGGCACGGTCCTCTTGCAGGCATGCGGAGGCGCGCACAGGCGGGGGCAGTACGACTTCGACAGCGCGACGAACGCCTGCAGGACGCAGCCTGCCTACTGTGCCCAGGTCGCGGGAGAAGAGTCGCGGCTTCCCAGGGCCGTGCGCACCGTCGCGACAGCGGGAAGCTCCGCCGCTGCGGCCGTGAAGATCCTGGATGCCGCTCTGAAGCAGCAGGTGCAAGAGGCGCTTAAAGAGTGCGCGGACAAGGCGCGAACAGAGGTCATTCTCGCGAACTTCGGAACCCGGAGCCCGACGCCGTTGGAGTGCAGAGAGCAGGTCCGCGACGCGCAAGGCCGGTCCGTCACCCGGGCCATGAAGCTCGGGGATGACATGCACCGGGTCGCCTTTATGTGCGCGGAGGAGAAGCTCAACAAGCTCCGCCCGGGCGGTTTCAGTCTGGAGCCCACGTATCTTTACGACCTGGACAGCGGGAAGATCACCTGGCTGTCACCCGTCGAAGTGGCTCGCATCCGGCAGCGAGGCAGCCTGGGAGAATTGAAGGGGTCTCTCGTTCCCGATGTGGTGCTTCACGCCGGTGACCCGGCTCAGGTCCAAGCCGTATATGACTTCAAGTTTCCCTGTGCCGACATCACGCGCCGGGCAGAATGGCGGAAGTACCCCGAAGGCCATCCCTATTTCGGCAGCGACCAAGGTGCCATGTATCTTCAGGCCTTCAGCTTGGAGGAAGTGATGCTGGTTCAGCCCTATCTCGGAGCAAGTCTCTAGCGATGACATCTCCAAGACTGCAGATCATGCGTAAGAACAGGGCCGTCACGCAGGAGGACATAAGCGTCTGCTTCTATCTCCCCAAGCCCACGGCCGAGGTCTCACAAGCCATCTCGCTGTCTCTTCAACGCTTCGTCGATGCTATCGGCAGCCATGCGCTCAACTATTACCTTGGGGAGGACGGAGAGTATCAGGAGCTGGATGATGCCGCATGGGCTACCATTCGCACGAAGATCCATCATCCGATTGCACCCTCTGTCCTGCTTACGAATGATGCGCGCTACCCGGAGAAGTTCGAGTTCGAATACCTGGGTAAAGACATCCATGCAGCCATCTTCCGTCGCGCACCGGGGCCCGTCACCGCGGTTCGCTTCATCGTTCCTCTGTCCTGGATGAAAGCTCACGGGGCCGCCCGTGTCCGCGAGCTGGCGCTGGCTCTGGCTGCGCCGCTGCCATTCAGCTCAGGGCACGCGGGACTGTCCGTCACCGGCTTCCTGGGTGTGGGTTCCGTCACTTCAGAAGTGGTTCCCCAATTGGTCCAGTATCCCGGAGTTGACCTCACTGAGCCGGATCTGACCTCTTGGGATATCGGCACCCGTCTGCGCGTCCCGCATTGGATGACGTTCATTGGCGATCCTTCGCTGGGCGCCATGGGCGGCGTGGACTTCCTGCGCTCCCAACTCCAAGTGCCCGGCACCACCGTGGAAGCCCTGGATGCGTCCCGAGCCGTTGTCACCCTGGGCCCCGAGCCACTCGCCGGCGGTCCGGACCAAGCGCTTCCGGCCTACCGGGAGCTGGCCCGGGTCCTTGAGCCCTGGGCCTTCCACGCCACCCGGCGCCCCGCGGGCTTTCCCGAGGACGTCTTCTTCAAGTGGGACCGCCGGTTCCTCGACTGAACCGGCGTCCCCTCTTCGCACTTCAGTTCTTCGCGCGCTCGTACTGGTGCGGCCACAGCACGTCCGCCCGCAGCTCCTTCGCGGCGCGCAGCGGCCAGTACGGATCCCTCAACAGCTCTCGCGCCAGGAAGACGACGTCCGCCTGGCCCGTGGCCAGGATGTGCTCGGCCTGGTACGCGGAGCGGATCATCCCCACCGCGCCCGTGAGCAGGCCCGCCTCCTTGCGCACCTGCTCCGCCAACTGCGTCTGGTAGCCCGGCCCCACCGGGATCTTCGCGTTCGGCACCACGCCGCCGGACGAGCAATCCAGCAGGTCCACGCCCTCCTTCTTCACGAGCTTCGCCAGCGCCACCGAGTCCTCCGGCGTCCAGCCGCCCTCCACCCAGTCCGTCGCGGAGATGCGCATGAAGAGCGGCAGCGACTCCGGCCACTTCGCACGCACGGCGCGCGTCACCTCCAGCGCGAAGCGCGTCCGGTTCTCGAACGTGCCGCCGTACCTGTCCGTCCGCTTGTTGGACAGCGGCGACAGGAACTCGTGCAGCAGGTAGCCGTGCGCCGCGTGCAGCTCGATGACCTGGAACCCCGCCGCCTTCGCGCGCACCGCCGCGTCCGCGAACGCCTTCACGATGCGCTGGATGCCCGCTTCATCCAGCGCGGTGGGCACCGGGTAGCCTTCCTCGAACGCCTCCGTCGTGGGCCCCAGCACCTGCCAGCCGCCATGCTCCGGGTCCACGCGCTTGCCCGCGTCCCACGGCCGGGGCGTGGAGGCCTTGCGGCCCGCGTGCGCCAACTGCACGCCAGACGCGGCGCCGTTCTGGTGCATGAAGCGGTTGATGCGCGCCAACTGCTCCACGTGCGCGTCCTTCCACAGCCCCAGGTCCTGCGGCGAGATGCGGCCCTCCGGCTCCACCGCCGTGGCCTCCGTCACCACCAGCCCCGCGCCGCCCACCGCGCGGCTGCCCAGGTGCACCACGTGCCACTCGTTCGCGAAGCCATCGTCGCTCGAGTACTGGCACATGGGCGAAACCACCACGCGGTTGCGCAGGGTGATGTCCCGCAACTTCAAGGGGGAGAACAGCTTGCTGCTCATGTCGGGTCCTTTCGGGGAATCGAAGGGGTCTGCTCCGGCAGCCCCAGCGCCGCGCGCACCTGGGCCGTGTTCCTGCCCAGCCAGTGCCGGCGGTGGTTCTCCTGCGTCGTGAGGCTGCGCGTCTCCATGCGGTCCACGTAGAGCGTGCCGTCCAGATGATCCAGCTCGTGCTGGATGATGCGCGCGTACCAGCCGCGCGCGGACACCGTCACCGGCTGCCCGTTCTCATCCAGCGCCTCCACCCGCACGCCGCGCGCCCGGGCCACCAGCGCCGCGAAGCCGTTCACGCTCAGGCAGCCCTCGTGGAACTCCACCGGCGTGGGGTCTTCCACCACCAGCTTCGGGTTGATCAACACGTGGAAGGCCACCGGCGAGCGCTCCCGCAGCGCCAGGTCCGCGGGCGACGCGCCGGCCTGGTACTCGGCGCGGTCCTCGATGACCACCAGCCGCAGGCCCACGCCCACCTGGGGTGCCGCGAGCCCCACGCCGGGCGCGTCCCGCATCGTGTCGCGCATCAACTGGATGAGCCGCCGCGTGTCCTCACTGCCGACTTCTTCCGGGGTCAGGTCCCGCGCGCGCTGGCGCAGCACCGGCTCCCCCGCCTGGACGATCTTGAGCACCATGGTGGCCCCACCGTAACAACCGCTCTCCCGCCGCGCCGCATCGCCGAGGGGACGACAGGGGCCTGGCCGCCCGGTTCCCCACGAAGAGGGCAGCCCCTGGCGTGGAGGGGTGCCACTGACGGTAGGCTGTGTCGCACCATGGCTCGCCGCAAGAAGGCCGACGAAACCTCCGCGCGCGTGCGCAACCTGCTCGCCCTCGACGCCGCCGGCATCATGCGCCGGCTGGCCGCACGCCGGGAGGAGATGTTCCTCCTCTTCTCCCGCCTGCGCAGCCGCGGCCCGCTGGTGGAGACGGTGGCCTCACGCTACGCGGACGGCGCCTTCGCCCAGCTCATCCACCTGACCGAACAGGAGCAGGCGGTGGTGGACCACTTCTACGGGCGCCTGGATGAACTGCGCTGGTACTTCACCTACACCGAGGACATGCCCGGCACCGCGCACCAGACCTTCAGCGCGCTGCACCGCCGCCTGGAGGAGAGCTACCGCCTCTTCGTGGAGACCCTGGGACTGCCCGTCCAACCCGACGGCGTGCGCGTGGTGAACGCGGAGGCCGTGCGTCAGGAGGACCCGGCCCCGGAAGGAGCGCCCGTGGCGCTCGCCCCGCTGCCCCGCCGCCGCGGCGCGCCGCCCGCCTGACGCTCAGGCCGCGGAGGCTTCCGCGCGGGCGTCAGCGGCCGACATTCCGGGCGCCGCGGGCTTCACCAGCCGCTTCATGGACGCCTTGCCCACGATGATGTCCACCATCTTCCGCGCGCGCGTCCAGACGCTCTCCTGCACGTAGGGGATGCCGTACTTCTCGCAAAGCGCCTTCACGTGCGGCTGCGCCTCGCGGTACTTGAGCATCGGCAGGTCCGGCCAGAGGTGGTGTTCAATCTGGTAGTTGAGCCACAGGTGGGCGTAGTCGTTGACGTCGCCGCCCGTGCGGTAGTTCGCGCTGCCCACCACCTGCTGCACCATGCGCTCGGCCTTGTTCGTGGGCGCGGAGTCGAAGCGGTAGAGGTCCTCGCCGGTGTGGTTGGGGCCCACCACGAAGAACGTGTGCAGGTTGGTGACGACGTCCGCCATCACGGAGTTGCAGAACACGCTGAACGCCGCCCACGGGGACACCAGCAGGAACGCCGCCGGGTACAGCCCGAAGAAGACGGTCGCGTACGGCAGGTAGCAGCGCGTGAAGAGCTCCCACAGCTCCGCGCGCGTCAGCGCCCCACCCTCGCGCCGGCCCTTGCGGCGCAGCGAGCCCAGCGTCTCCGGAGCGTAGTAGCTGGCGCGCCAGGTGACGGCCAGCAGCGCCAACTGCACGTAGCGCAGGACCAGCGGCCGGCCGGTGTCGCGCAGCGAGCCCTCCGCGTTGCGCTCCAGCAGGTCCGGATCCGCCTCCTCGCCGGTGTGCGAGTGGTGCAGCACGTTGTGCTCGAAGACCCACGCGTCCGGCAGCATCCAGTCCAGCCAGTCCACGAACCGGCGGTGGCCCTTCGCGAAGCCCTTGCTGGTGCGCGACGCGGGCATGCCCGGCACGCGGTCATAGCCCCGGTGCCCCACGTGGTGCATGAGCAGCCAGCGCGTGGAGCGGCCCAGGCCCAGCGCCACCGCGGAGAGCGGGTTGGGGGCGATCCACGCCGTGGCCACGCCCAGCACCGACGCGACCTTCCCCCAGCGCTCCATCTTCCGCAGGTGCGCGGCGTCCGCTTCACCCAGGTTCGCGTCCAGCCGGGCGCGCAGCTCCTTCAGCTCCCGGTAGAAGCCCTCCACGTCCACGGAGGCCAGGTCGAAGTCGGGGGCAGCGCGGGACATGCGAAGGAACTCCTCGGGAGCGGGACGGGGATCACGGCCGATGCGGGCCGCACGGTAGCCTCCACCCGCCCTGACGCAAAGCGTCCCGTCCCGCTCACCCGCCCGCCGGGCGACGGGGCAGTACCAGCTTCGCGACCAGCACCTGCAACACGTCGCCCTTCTGGTTGCGCGTCTCGCTGCGCACGGTGGCGATGCCGCGGTCCGGCCGCGTGCGGGACGGGAGGATCTCCAGCACCTCGCTCTCCACCTGGAGGATGTCCCCCGGGCGCGTGGGCCTGGGCCAGCGGATGTCCCCGCCCGCCCCCACGATGCCGCCCTTGAAGGGTAGACCGCTCTGCACGTTGAGCTTCATGGTGAGGGCGGCCGTGTGCCAGCCGCTCGCCGCCAGCCCTTCGAACAGCGTGTCCTTCGCCGTGGCGTCGTCCAGGTGGAAGCCCTGCGGGTCGAACTCCCGCGCGAAGGCGATGATCTGCGCCGCGTCCAGCGCGTGCGTGTCGCTGAAGAACTTCTGCCCCACGGACAGGTCGTCCAGGAACAACTCCCGGCGCCCACCCTCTTGCGTCGATGCCATGCCCGCGTCCCTTCGTATTGATTACGACCATAATACGTCCAGACATGGGCCGCTCGTCCAAACGTTGAACATCGCGCGCCCGCGCCGCCCGACACACGCCGAAACGATCAGCGCCCGCGGCCCGTGGAGTATGAGCAGTGCGTGCCTCTCTCCTGCTTGCGCCGTCACCTGTCCGTCCTCGCCGTGGCCCTGACGGGCCTGGGCGCCCCCATGGCCCACGCCGACGAGGACACGCCCGTGTCCACCGCCCAACGCTCCGAGGTCGGAGACGTGACGGTGGAGGGCGCGAACAAGACGCGGTCGTCGACGGTGCGCTCGTTCGGCCAGGTGGACGTGGGCGACGCGGTGGACAGCGACGAACTGGAGAAGGTGGAGCGGCGCCTGCTGGCCACCGGCCTCTTCCAGGAGGTCCGTGTCAGCACCGAGCCGATGACCGACGGGCGCGTGCGGCTGGTGCTGCGCGTGAAGGACAAGGCGTCGTGGGTGGTGGCGCCCACGGTGGCCCTGTCCTCCGCGAACACCGGCGGCGGGCTGCTCTACGCGGAGAACAACCTGGGGGGCCGCGCGAAGAAGTTCGCCGTCGCCGCGCAGGTGAGCACCGGCGAGAGCGGCCTGTACGTGGGCTTCCTGGATCCGGTCCTCTTCGGCCTGCCGCAGCTCAAGTTCAGCCTGGAGGGGCAGCTCAAGAGCGACCGCGTGGACGAGTACAGCATGGACCCCAGCGAGGATGACCCGGAGATCCTCCGGCGCACGCGCTTCAACTCCGCGTCCATCAGCTCCGAGCTGGGCTTCATCCTCTTCGAGCGCGTGCGCGCGGCGGCGAAGTACCGCCTGTCCAGCATCGACGCGAAGTCTCCGGACCCGGAGAAGCCGGTGACGGTGCCGCCCTTCTCCACCGGCCCCGCCATGCGGGACACGTCCCTGCGCCTCATGGTGGGCCTGGACTCGCGCCAGACGCTGCACGCGGTGACGGAGGGGCTCAACCTGGAGGCCTCCTACGAGGTGTCCAGTCCGGGCGTGTGGAGCGAGTTCGACTACCGCAAGTTCGGCCTGCTCTACCGCCACGGCATCCGCTTCTTCGAGGAGAACAACCTGGTGCTGCGCGGCGAGCTGGTCCTGGGCACGGACCTGCCCTTCCACCAGGAGTTCGTGATGGGCGGCACCACGCTGCGCGGCTTCCAGTACCGGCAGTTCCGCGGCGACAGCCGGCTCACCTTCACGGCCGAGTACCACTTCCCCCTCTTCAAGGTGAAGTCGCTCGCCTTCCGCGGCGTGGCCTTCTCCGACTCAGGGGCCGTCGCGTGGCGGGACGTGCCCGAGGATGGGCTCCTCATCGACGCCAACGGCCGCGTCATCCGCGACTACCTGCGGGAGACCATCACGGGCCAGAACCCCATCACCTTCGCCCAGGGCGTGGGCGGAGGCCTGCGGCTTTACCTCAACAACGTCGTGCTGCCCCTGTTGGGCGTGGACGTCGCCTACGCCGTCAACTCCGGCCAGGTGCGCTTCTACCTCGTGGCCGGAGTGACGCCCTCCTGAAGGCGGGCGCTGCTAGCCGGCGCGGGCAGCGCTCGCGTCCACCTCCGGCTCCGGAGCCGGCACCACGCCGGGCCACGCCTCCGGCGGCAGGTCCAGGCTGAACGGCGGCGACTCGCCGCGCACCGTCCACCAGAGCGCCTTGTCCGCGCACAGCGCCTGCGCGATGCGGCCGGACGTCGTGCGCACGCGCTCCACGACGGCCTGGTGCTCCTCCGGCGTCTGCGCCTCCAGCATCGCGACGACGTTGTCCCAGACGCGCTGCCGCCACACGATGAGCATCTGCATCACCGCCCGCTCCACCACGGGGCGGCTGAAGGGCACGCGCAGCAGCAGCCGCGTGGACGCGCACCGGTAGCGCTCCGCGAGCAGGTCCAGGCACTCCGGGATGCACGAGCGGAGGATCTCGTTCACGTGGAAGTAGTCGTGCCGGTAGCGCGCCATGCGGCGGGCATCCGCCGGCGGCGACTGGTGCGCGATGTTGTCGTAGACGACCATTCCCAGGTCGTGGTTGATGTGGGCGCTCACGCCCAGGAGCGCGTCCTGGTACGGCTGCGTGAGCCCCTGGGCCGGGTAGTGCGTCGCGAAGCGCCACGCCGCGGTGGGCAGCGGCAGGTTCTTCAGCGAGTCCCGCACCGCGATGAGCGCCTCTTCCGCGAAGCGGCCCGTCAGGTGGGACAGCCACTCGGGTTCGAGGAAGCCGCCCGCGTCGTCGCGGCTCAAGAGGTGGACGACCTTCCGCGTGACGATGGCGTAGATGTCCAGGAAGATGGCGCGCGAGTCATTCCGCGCGTTCAGCCGGGCGAGGATCTTCTCCAGCCCTTCCAGCGCCTCCTCCGCGTTGACGGGATTCCAGAGCACGTCATCCAACCGGATGGGCCCCTGCGCGTCCGGGGCCTTCGTCTCGTGGAGGTGAAGCGACTGGGAACGCTGCGACCGGTGAGCCGAGGGGGAGGCCGGTGAAACATTCATGGACTGACGCTCCGCGGGGTGGGGGAACGACTTCACATGAAAGCTTATCTGAACCGGAACTTCCTGTGACACCCGCCCCCCCGGAAGAAGCGTGATGTTTCACCGGACCCCCGCGTGTGGACACTCACGCGGGGGGCCATTGTCACACCGCCGTCAAACTCAGGGCGCCGTGCCTTCACTCACGGTGCCACCCGTCCTGCCCAGCACGTACTTGGCCAGCGCCAGGGCGTTGTTCTCGTCGACGAGGGACTCGTAGGTGGGCATCTGCGTGCCGGGCTTGAAGGACTCCGGGTTGCGGATCCACTTCGCCACCTCCTCCGGAGCCTTGCCCTTGGCGCCCTGGAGCTTGGCCTCGTAGGCCTTGCCGGGGGCGTGGCAGGTCGCGCAGCCCAGGGAGCTGAACATCTTCTCCGGGTCGTTGGACGGCTCCGCCTTGGGGCGGCCACCGGCGGGCGGCGGCACCACGGTGTCGTTGGGCTTCATGGAGCGCAGGAAGGTGTAGATGGCGGTGAGCTCCGCGTCGTCCGCGTAGCGGTACTTGGGCATGGGCGCGCGCAGGATGTGGCCCGCGGGCGTCACGCCCGTGCGCATGGCGTGCTTGAACTCGTCCAGCGTCCACTTGCCGATGCCGGCCGTCTCGCTGACGGTGATGTTGGGCGACAGCAGCTTGCCCTCGCCGCCCAGCGGCACCATGTCGAACTCGAAGCCGCCGCTCAGCACGGTCTCCGGCTTCTGCAGCTTCGCGGCGCTGCCCTCGAAGCCCGGCGAGTGGCAGAAGACGCAGTCGTAGACGCTGGCGGACACGTAGCGGCCGTACTCCACGGAGTCCGCCGCCTTCGCGGGCACGGGCACCACTTCCGTGCGGCCCTTGTCGTTGATGCCCATGGCGAAGGAGAACACCATCCGGCCCATGGGGGTCAGCGTGGAGCGCGGCGGCTGGGTCTTCTCCGGCGCGAAGTCCGGGTGCCCCGAGCGCATGAACCCGATGACCGCCGCCAGGTCCTTGTCACCCATGTTGGGGAACGCGGGCATGGGGCGCACGTGGTGGTTCTTGTCGATGGCGTTGATCACCATGCGGGCGATCTCCTGGTCCGTCCAGGCGCCCACGCCCTTCTCCGGGTCGGAGGTGATGTTCGCGGAGTAGAACGTGCCCAGCTCTGGCGGGAAGTCGTGCATCCGCACGCCCGTGGGCTTGGTGTTGCCGCCGCCCGCGTGACACTCCGCGCACACCGCGCGGAACACCTGCTCGCCGCGCGCGATGCCCTCCGGCGAGCTGTCGCGCGTGATGTTGGGCAGCGCGACGTTCTCATACGTCTTGTTGATCTTGTGGGTGGCCACGCCCATGGCGGTGCCCGCGCCAATCAGGACCAGGGCGACCAACGCACCAATGGCGATCAGGATCTTCTTCATCATGGGGAACGCTTCTCCGGATGAACGGGGACGTCACACGGCGCCGCCGTCCGCTCCACGGGGAGGAGTGGACGGCAGCGCCGGCGTTGGGACGGGTGAGGCGGCTACTGGCCCGGCAGGCAGGTGCTGGGCGGGGGAATCTGGGGCGTCGTCGAGGGCGTCTTGCTGTACATCTGGAGGCCGGCGAACGTCACGCTGCCCGGGGCCACGGGGAGGTCCAGCGGCGGGAGCACCCACGGGCGCCCTTCCGGGTCGCTCGTGGTGGTGTCCTTCGCGGTGTAGTGGACGACCGGCGGCGGCCCCATGGGCGGCTGCGGCAGCGGCGGGTGGACGACGGCGACGAGGCCCAGGGAGCTGAAGGGCGCCGGAGTCCCCCCGGGCGCCACCGGCGGGATGAAGAAGCCGCGCGTCGACTGCAGCCCCGCCAGCGGCGGCGGCAGCACGCCCGGCGGCGCCCACTCGATGTTCAGCACGCGGCCCGCGCTGGCCTCCACGGTGGTGTTCGCCGCCGGCACGCGGAAGACGGGGAAGCCCGGCCGGTACAGCCAGAACACCGTCACGCCACCGAAGCGGCCCGGGTTGAGCAGGTCCGCCACCGTGGTGGGCGTGCCCTCGAAGGATAGATACTTCGCGACCGCCTCCAGGATGCCCTTGTCGCTCATCTGCAGGGCCTCCAGGCCCACGCAGGCGCTGTGCGCGGGCACCACCGGCCGCACCGTCAGCGTGGGCACGTAGGTGCCCGCCGGCACGGGCTGCAGCGTCAGCATCGGCGGCGGCAGCGGCATCACGGCGTTGTTGGCCAGCGCGGCCTGCGGCCCACCCAGCGACAGCACCAGGTATGGCGCGCCCCGGCGCGTGGGCACCTTGTCCAGGGTCCAGACGCCGTTGGCGTCCGACGGCGCGACCACGCCGCTCTCCGCGAGCACCTGGCCCGTGCCGCTGTCCACGAGGGAGATGGCCGCGTTCTGCACCACCGCGCGTTGCAGGAGCGGGCTGAACTCCGCGTACAGCGGCGGCAGCTGGCACTGCTCGGGCGTTGGCGCGCAGCCGGCCAGGTTGAAGAAGTAGGCCTCCGGGTCCACGGTGAAGCCGTTCAGCCGGGAGGTGAGGCCCTCCGGCTCGCGGTTCTCATACGTGGGGCGCGGCGTGAAGGTCGACACCGCGGGGTTGTTGGAGGAGTCCTGGCAGCCGGCGTTCAGCAGGGCCGCGCCGAGGAGCGTTCCGACGAAGAGAGCTCTTTGCATGGCGGGTGGCTTCCCCTACTTCGCGGGGAGGATGTGGCTGGCGGGGAGCTGATCGCCGCCGTGGCAGGTCTGCGCGCAGTTGCCGAACCGGCTGGGCGTGCCGCGCTGGTTGAAGGCGATCTGGAAGAACTCGTCCCCGTGCTGGGAGATGTGGCACGAGCCGCACAGCGCCAGGCTGGGCCGCTCCGTGCTCTTGCGCGTCAGGTGGCACACGGTGCAGTCCGCGCGGTTCGCCGGGTAGCTGGGCGAGTTCATGTGGATGCGGTGCACCATCTCCTGCGTGCGGCCCACCGTGTCCGTGTCGTAGTGGTGGCAGACCTTGCAGCTCTCGATGTGGTCCACCGACAGGCCGTGGCGCAGGTTGTCCAGCGACAGCACGCCGCGGTGGCAGATCTGGCAGTTGCCCACGTTGCCCGGGTACGTCGTCGGCTCGTCCTGGCCCACCTGGAAGAAGAAGGGGTTCAGCTTGGCGACGCGCTCGCCCAGGGCCGCGCGGTTGAACTTCACCAGCGCCACGTAGGTGCCCGGCTTCGCGTTCGCGGGCAGCGTGAACGTCTGGCGGGTGGGCCACTTGTAGTCGATGAGGCCCGGCGTCAGCCCCGTGAGCGTGGCGTCATCCAGGAACGCGAACGGGAACGGCCGGGCGAAGAACTCGGGCGTGTCGCTGGGGTTGCCCAGCACCTTCAGGTCCTGGATGGGGCCGGCGATGGCCACGTTGGAGATGGAGTCGTTCTCCGTGATGGTCGTGATGACGTTGGGGACGAAGGTCTGGATGCCGTTGGACTGGCCACCGATGATTTCGCGCGCGCTGGGCAAGAGGTCGCGCGAGTGCAGGTGCGCGCCCGCGCTGTCGCGCAGGTCCACGTAGACGCTCACGTCCTCGCCGGGCTTGTAGAAGCTGCCCTCCTTCGGAGGTGAGAACACCAGCCGCGAGTCCAGGCCCGGGCTGCACTGCACCGCGTTGCCGGCGTCGTCCGTGCAGGTGGAGGGACGGTCATCCGGGACGATGTACGTGACGGGGAAGAAGAACGGCTTGTCCGGCAGCTGGCTCCAGGTGGCCTTGAGCGCGCCGGGACCCGACAGGCGCGGCACGCGCAGCACCTTGAAGGGGTTGGTGCTGCCCACCCAGTCCACGCGCGCGATGGTGCGCGTGACGGCGCTCTGGTCCAGGCCGCCCGTGAAGCCCGTCACCGTGCCGGGGTCCTTGTCACCGGGGAAGCGCGGCGGCTTCAGGTTCTCCGACCGCCAGGAGAAGCGGCTGTGGCCCGCGTAGGGCGAGGACGCCAGGAGCTCCGAGCGCAGGTACGTCTGGCTCGCGCGCGAGGTGCCCGTCTCGTCCAGCACCTCCACGGTGATGGTGTCGTCCTTCACCTTCTGCCAGTTCGCGTTGCCGAAATGCACCTCGCGGGTCCAGCAGTCCTCCACCGCGCCCGCGAGGCTGTAGAAGCTCCACTCGTCCGGGCCCTGGTTGACGTTGGTCCAGTCCAGCCCGGAGAAGACGGACTGGTTCTTGATCCACGCCAGCGCGGCGGTCTGGTCGGTGGGGTTGTTGTGCTGGTTGACCACGGTCTCCGACACGGAGAACTGGTTCAGGAAGTACTGGGTGTCCGACAGGATCTGCAGCGTCCCGGTGGGAGGCGACAGCGTCAGCGGGTTCTGCCCCAGCGGCGTGATGCACATGTCCGGGTAGTTCACCGGGGCGTCGTTGTGCATCAACGGCACGCCGTTCTTCGCCACCATCTGCCCGTTGGGCAGGAAGGCGCAGCCGTTGATGTACTGGAGGCTCAGGCGGACCGCGCCGGAGTTGAGGCCCTGGTACGGGTCGAACCGCTTGGCGCCGCGGCCCGTCGTGGAGCCCTCGTCATCAGTGACCTTGAGGAGGTTGCAGGACAGCAGGGGCACCAGCAGGGCGCACCACGCGCTCTTCAGCAGGATTGAGCGGTTCATGGAAGACGAGGCCGGAGGGAGTCGGGGGGAGGAAAGGGAGCAGGTATCCTCACGCGCTGGCCCACGCGACCCACCGTTCCCGACGCCACCATCGCTCCGCCACGCGGAGACGGTGAGGCCCGGGAAGGGTTGGGAGGAGAACACCTCATCGGTTCAAACTGACCACATTATGAGAGTCCGCGCAATTCGCGGACTTCAGATCGCGTGAGGGACATGGGCCCCGCGGGCGGGTGACTCAGGGCGTCGGATGGCTCGGTTACAGGCTGAGGCCGGTGGACAGGAGCACGGCGAACACCAGCCCCAGCCCCGCGGTGCGCCCCAGGTGCGGGTTGAGCGCGCCGCCGTCCTCGCGCCAGATGGCGCGGATCTGCACCGCCGCGAGCGGCAGGCCCGCCAGCGTGAAGAGCCACGCGCGCGGATGCGCGGGCGACAGCGCCCAGGCGAGCACTGGCAGCGCGAACGCCCCGGCCACCGCGAGCGTGTACTCCCACTGGCCGAAGCGGCGGCCGAAGCGCACCACCAGCGTGCGCTTGCCGGCGAGCACATCCGTCTCGCGGTCGCGCAGGTTGTTCACCGCGAGGATGCCCGCGGCGATGAGCCCCATGGACAGGCCCGCGAGCACCACGTCGCCGGAGAGGTGATGGGTGAGCACGCCGTAGCTGCCGGTGACCCCCAGCAGGCCGGAGATGAGCAGCACCAGCAGGTCCCCCAGGCCCATGTAGCCCAGCGGCACGGGGCCCGCCGAATAGAGGACCGCGCCCGCCAGGCACACCGCGCCCCCCACGAGCACGGGCCAGCCCCCCGCCTGCGTCAGCAGCAGCACCGCGAGCGCGGCGCCGGTGAAGGCCAGGGCCGCGGCGGCCGCCACCTCGCGCGACGTGAGCCAGCCCTTCTGCGTGACGCGCGCGGGCCCCAGCCGGGCAGCGGTGTCCGCGCCGCGCTCGAAGTCCGAGTAGTCGTTCACCAGGTTGCTGACGATCTGCGCCAGCATAAAGCCCACCAGGAAGGTCAGCGCCGGCACCGGCCGCCAGCCCCCCTCCACATGGGCGAAGGCCCACCCCACCAGCGTGGGCGCGATGGACGCGGTGAGCGTCTTGGGACGTAGCGCGACCCACCAGATGCGGGCGAGCGAGGGCCTGGCTTCTTCGACCGCGACAGTCGACGACGGGAGACTCGGAGTGGCCATGGATGTCCGGGGGAGGGCTGCAGGCGCACGGTAAAGCTACAGGCCCGAGGACCGCAAGAGGACCCAATGAATCACATCGGATCTCCTCATGTATCACCTGTTACATGTCTCCACGCTCCGTAGCAGACGCAGTGTGTCGACAGTGCGCCCGGCCTCGGCGTGACACAAAGGCAGACGTCAGGCCGCCTCCGGTGAATTCATGAACAATCAGAAATACGAGCCATCCCCGCCCGCCCGATGGTAAAAGGCGGCCATGAACCCGACCTCCCTTCCCGCCTCCCCTCCCCTCTCGCGCCGGAGCGCCCTGACGCTCCTGAGCGCGTTCGTGCTCGCGCTCGCCGGCTGCCATCCGGTGCTCTCCATCGAGGATGCGCGCTCGCGCTCCAACGGCTCGGAGGTGACGGTGGAGGGCTCGGTCACCGTGGCTCCCGGCACGTTCGCCTCCGCCATGGGCGATGAGGGCTTCGCCATCCAGGACGACACCGGCGGCATCTACGTGAAGCTGGAGCAGAAGCTGTCCTTCGGCCTGGGCGCCCGCGTGCGCGTCACCGGCACGCTGGACGAGCAGAACATGCTGCGCATCCTCAAGAGCGCGCCCGAGGACGTGGACCTGAAGTCGGGCACGGAGCAGGTGTCGCCCCAGGAGGTCACCACCGGCGGCGTGAACGAGTCCGTGGAGGGCGAGCTCATCCGCGTGAGCGGCGCCATCACCCAGGCGTTCCAGGACGACTCGCCCTACGGCTACAAGCTCTACATCGACGACGGCAGCGGCGAGGTGCAGGTGTTCGTCCACGTCTCCGCCGGCTTCGACAAGGCCGCGCTCCAGGCCCTCACCGTGGGCCAGCGCATCGCCGTGGTGGGGCTGGCCGCGCAGTACGAGACGACCTACGAGGTGGCGCCCCGCATGCCGGGCGACCTCTCGGTGCAGAACGCCGCGCCCTGACAGCAGGCAGGCGCCCCTGGGTATGTAGCACCCCATGCGCCAGACGCAGGGTCCGCGGGCCGTTGGCTTTCGTGCAGCGCTCCGGGTGTGTGCCTGGGAGCGGATGCACGAAAGCCAACGCGAGCCTGGCAAGCGGACAGGCGGGCAGGTTCCAAGCTCACCGGCAGTGCCAATCCATCCGGGTCCCTGGCGGACGAACGAGGGCTGGCATGGACGGACTTCGAGGAACAGCAGCGGTCGTGCTCGCGTGCGCGGGCCTGTGGGCCCCGGGCACCGCGTGGGCACAGGCACCGGACGAGGACGAGTCTGGCGACGTGATGTCGGAGGAGAAGCTGGAGGCCCTGCTCGACACGCCCACGGCGCAGCCCTCGCAGGACGAGGTGACGGCGGAGGCCTTCGGGCCGGAGCGGCTTTCCTCCTACTTCGCGGAAGGCCTGCTGGCGAAGGCGAAGGCGGAGTTCGACCGCGGCCGGTACAAGTCCGCGCGGGCGCTGCTCACGACGGAGTCTCCCGCTTCCCTCCCCGGCCGCTTCCTCCAGGCGCAGAGCGCGTTCCTCGCGCGCGACTTCACGAACGCCGCCGCGGAGTTCACCGCGCTCGCGGAGGACTACGTCCCCTTGCGCGACCACTGCCTGATGAAGGCCGCGCAGGCGCATGAACGGCTGCGCAAGCCGCTGCGCGCGGCGGAGCAGTATGGCCAGGTCAGCCCCAGCTCCCCGCTCTATCCAGAGGCCCGCTTCACCATGGCGCGCGTGCTCAAGCGCCAGCTGAAGATCCCGGAGGCGCTGGCGGCGCTCCAGGAGTTCATCGACAACCGGCAGGCCCGCGGACCGGACGCGCTGCGGATGAAGGCGCTGCTCGCGTACTGCGACCTGGCGCGCGCCGCGGGGCAGTACAACGCCGAGCACCGCGCGCTGCTGGAGGTCTGGGCCACCGCGCCCCTGTCACCGGAGGCGGACCGCGCGAAGGCCCTCCTGCGCGACCTACCCCTGCCCATGAAGTGGCGCGTGCGCCGCGCGGAGGCGCTGGTAGAGGTGCACCAGAACGTCGCGGCCATGAACATGCTGGCCCGCTCGGGGCCCCGCACGGAGCTGCCGGACGAGCTGGCCTGCCGCGCCCAGCTCACCCTGGGCCGCGCGCTGCGCAAGGAGCGTCAGCACCGCCGCGCCATCCAGGTGCTGGAGCCGGTGGCGCGCGAGTGCCAGTCTCCCGAGCAGCGGCCGCAGGCGCTCTACCTGCTGGCCTATTCGCAGTCCGTGGTGCAGCCGGAAGCGGCGGTGGAGACGTACGCCACGCTGGCCCACGACTACCCGGAGCACGGCTACGCGGACGACGCGCTGTTCTTCGAGGCCTGGACGCAGCAGCGCCTGGGCCGCGCGGACGAAGCGCTGGAGAACTACGAAGCGCTGGCGAAGCGCTACCCCGCCGGCAACTTCGCCGCCGAGGCCCTCTTCCGCGCCTACTGGCTGCACCTGCGCAAGGGCGAGACGCAGCAGGGACTGGCTTCGCTCATGTCGGTGGAGCAGCTGCCGGAGGCCGCGCGCACCGATGACGCCCTCTGGCGTGCGCGCTACTGGCAGGCCCGGACCCAGGAGAACGCGGGCGCGGTGGACGCGGCGCTCGCGCGCTACGAGCTCATCGCCACCGAGCGGCCCACGGCCTGGTACGGGCTGTTGTCCCGCACGCGGCTGGCGCAGCACGCGCCGGAGCGGCTGGCGCGGTTGACGGAGAGCGCCGCGCAACCGGCCGTGGCAAAGAGCGTGAACACCGCCGCGCCGGCTGGCGACGAGGTCTGGCCCCTGCCCCCGGGCCCGCTCCAGAAGGATGCGCGCTTCGCGGCGGGCGTGGAGCTCTTGCGCCTGGGACAGCCGGGCGTGGTGGAGGAGCTGCTCGCGGTGGACACGCGCGGCCTCGCGGAGGCGCCCGCGCGGCTGCTGTACCAGACCATGCGCCGCACCGGCCGGGGCCGGGCCACGCGGCAGGTGGCTCGCGTGACGCTGCGCCAGGAGGCCGCGGGCCCCTTGAGCGCCGCGTCCCGTCCGGTGTGGGAGGCGACGTGGCCGCTCGCGTTCCGGCCGCTCATCCAGAGCTACTCGAAGGCCGCGCGCGTGGACCCGGACCTCTTGCAGGGCCTCATCCGCGAGGAGAGCCGGTTCAACCCGCGTGCCCGCTCGTCCACCGGCGCGCTGGGGCTCGCGCAGCTCATGCCCACGACGGCGCAGGCGGTGGCGGACTCGCTCAAGCTGGCGTCGTTCGAGATGTCGTCGCTGCTCCAGCCCGCGCCGAACATCCGGCTGGGGGCGGCGTACCTGGGCTCGCTGCTCAAGCACTTCAACGGCAACCCCGCCTACGCGGTGGCCGCCTACAACGCGGGCCCCAACGCGGTGGAGCGCTGGCGCAAGGCCCTGCCCGACGCGGAGCTGGACGAGTGGGTGGAGCACATCGCCTTCGACGAGACCCGCGACTACGTGAAGCGCGTGCTCAGCAGCTACAGCGCCTACAAGCTGCTCTACGCCAACGAAGTGCCCGCCTCCTTCGCGCCGGCCCGCAAGGCCCCGCTGGAGGCCGTGCGCCCGCCCGCGATGAGCCCCGCCACGGGCGTGGGCGGCAGCGGCCGGAACGTGGCGACGCCCACGTCCTCCGTCTCCGGAAGACGCTAGCGGCTCACGCCGGACGGGAAGCGCATCCCCGTCCGGCGCGGTCGGTCCTGACTACTTCACGCCCGTGGGCTGGGTGATGGACTCGGAGCGGATGGTGTACTGGCCGGCGATGGCGTTCGTGTCGATGCCCGTGAAGTGACGGTACGGGTACGCGCCATCCGCGATGGTCTCGATGAACTCCACCGAGTCACCGGTGATGGCCTTGCCGTCGATGTTCACGGTGAAGGTGTTCTTCTCCGAATCCAGGCGCCACACGCACGCGCCCACGTTCGTCTCCGCGGAGCCGGTGGACAGCCCGTCGATGTCGAAGTCGTTCAGGAAGTGGTGGTTCATCTCCGCCCAGCGGAGGAAGTCCCGCCAGTTGGTGAAGGTGATCATCAGCCCGGCCGGCTGGGGGCTGGAGCCCTGGAGCACGCCGCCCCGGTAGATGTTCATCCGGTACGCGGAGCCGCCCGGCGAGCCCGTGAAGGTGGGCAGCATGTTGACCGTGTTCGCCTCGCGGCCCGGCGTCACCTTCAGCGTGCTGACGACCTGGTCGCCATCACGCGCGGCCAGCTGGTAGCCGCCCTGCGCCCCCAGGCTCACCGCCACGCGCTGCTCCCACTTCACGGCCTGCGTGAAGCTGCTGGAGATGCCGTCCTTCTGGGTCGTGAGGTTGGACACCGCCAGCCCGTCCGCGACGGAGTCCAGCCTCGCGCGGCCCAGCGCGCAGCTGGTGATGCCGTCGAACTTCTTCACGCACTGGGACGCCGCGGCCTCCTGCGCGCCGAGCGAGCCGGAGGCCTGGCCGTCGTCGGCACCGCCCGCGCAACCCGTGATGCTCAGCAGCATGGAAGCCAGCAGGGAACCCGTGATCTTCAGATGCATTCACGACCTCATGGAGTGGGGTGGACTGCCCGCGGCCCTACTGCACCGTCCACGCCAACACCTGGAGTCCGTCTGTTTCACTCGTGACATTCATTGATTGAGAAAACGGAGTAGCGCCGAAAGTCACATGAAACATGCGATTTGTAGCAAGTCCGGTCTCACACGGAGCGTCAGGACGTCACACGCGCGGGCACGGTCCTGAAACGGGGATTCACGGGATGCTCCGGACGCGGGCGGAACTTTGCCGTGACGCACAACTCCGCGGGGGGTTCGACGGATAATCTGGGGAGCGCGGTTCCTCCCCCCGGACACCCCACCATGGCCTCGAAGATCAACGACAGCTCGCGTCCCCTCACCTCCGTCTCGCGGCTGTCCTCGCAGGACGCCCGGACGACGGAGACGAAGTCCCGGAACCGCCCCCTCGCCTTCAAGGACGGCTTCGAGTCCGCGAGCGGCACGAAGCCCGCGCCCGGCCAGCTGCCGCGGCTGCCCGCGCCGCCGCCGATCCTGGGGCTGCCCGCGCCCACCACCCCGACTCCGGCACCGGCGCCGACGCCCGTGCCGCCGGAGGCGCCCACCGAGCCGCCCGCGCTGGCCGACTCGGATCCGATGACGCACATCGAGTACCTGGCCTCGGACGCGCTGCAGGGACGTGACAGCCCCTCCGCGGGCCTGGACGCCGCCTCCGTCTACGTGCAGGCCCACGCGGAGAAGTACGGGCTCGTGGGCCCCAACATCAACAACCCGGAGAACCCCTTCCAGCAGAAGTTCAAGGTCTACTCGTGGCTGGGCGCGGACAAGGCGGGCGAGGCGGCGGGCGCGGCCCACGCGGGGCATGCCGGGCACAAGCAGTTCGGCCACACGATGTTCCAGGAGGGCTTCTACCTGGACGAGAAGATGCCCAAGGACACGCTGAAGAAGCTCAATCAGCAGTACGAGCAGACGATGAAGGCGGCGGGCCAGTCGGTGGTGCCGGCGCGCGCGGGCAAGCAGCGCAGCGTGGAGGAGCTCCAGCAGGTGGCCACGGCCACGGGCCAGGCGGTGAACACCATGGCCATGCTGCCCGGCACCGGGCCGCACAAGGACGAGGTCATCGTGGTGATGGCCCACCTGGACCACGTGGGCGTGGACCGCAAGGGCAACGCGTACAACGGCGCGGACGACAACGCGTCCGGCAGCGCGGTGCTGATGGCGGCGGTGCCGGAGCTGGCGGAGGCCGCGAAGAACGGCAAGCTGGACCGCTCCGTGCTCTTCATCTGGACGGGCGCGGAGGAGAAGGGCCTGGTGGGCTCGCAGTACTTCGTGGACCACCCCATCCCCGGCCTGGAGCTGAAGGACATCGCCGGCGTCATCAACACGGACATGGTGGGCCGCTGGGATGATCAGCGCCTGTCCGTGGTGGACACCAACACCAAGGGCCAGCCCAACTACTTCCGCGACGTGGTGGACCAGGCGAACCAGCAGCTGGCGGATCCGTTCGACCGCATCAACCGCGACATCAACGTCTACCGCGACCGGCAGGACGGCGCGTCCTTCGGACGCAAGGGAGAGGACGTGCTCTTCCTCTTCGAGGGCCTGTCCAACCCCGAGGGCGGCGGCGACCTCATCCCCGAGTACCACCGGCAGGATGACGACATCGAGAAGATCATCGAGGACAACGGCGGCAACAAGCCCCGCCGCGTGAAGGACCTGCTCCTCAACGTCATCAACATCGCGGCGAACCGCACGACGGAGACGCCGGAGCCGAAGAAGTAGCGCCGCGCCTCTCTTCCGCCGGAAGGAGCGCTTCCGGCGGAAGAGGCCCCGCTTCAGGCCGCCAGCTTCTCGCTGCTCGGGGCCACGGTCGCGCCGGAGAGCGCGGCGACCTCGTGGTCGCTCAGCACGAGCTTCTCTTCAGAGCCGCGCCAGACGAACGGGATGCCCGGCTGACGGTACAGGTTCGCGGGGATCTCCTGCGCCAGTTGCGCGTGCAGCTCCGGCAACTTGGACCAGTGCAGGCCGTGCCGCGTGTGATGCGCGGTGTGGTAGCCCAGGTTGCCCGTCATCAGGTTGTAGCCCTTGTGGAGGATGTTGTACGAGGCCTCCGAGTGGTTGGCCGTCTCCAGGCCCACGTGGTGGAAGTACGTGGCCCAGGTCGTCACGTAGAGCGACGCCATCATGGGCAGCAGGAACACGAAGAGCGCGTTGTAGGGGTTCACCCAGAACAGGCCCGCCAGCAGCACCACCTGGAGCGCGGCCATCCACACGAACGTGCGCAGCGCCTTGGGGTGGTGCTTCCTGCCCACCTGGAACGCGCGCGGGTACGCGGTCAGCGCCGTGCCCAGCGAGTACTCCACCTCGCCCATCGTGGAGCCGTCATCCCGCTTCCAGCGCGACTCGTCCTGCGACTGGTCCAGGTAGTTCTTGTGGTGGCCCAGCACGTGGTGGAGGAACCACGCCTGCGACGTCACGCCCGTCTGGAAGCCGAAGACGATCTCCAGGAGGCGGTTGGGCAGCGCGTGCTTGAAGAAGGACAGGTGCTGGTGGTGGTGGTTCCACGAGCAGATCCACCCCTTGGGGATGATGCCCAGCCCGAACCACAGCACCGGCACCCACCAGCTGCGCGCCGTGAGGAACACCGTCATGTCGAGCGCGAAGACGCCAAGGAACATCAGGACCGGGATGCGATCTTCAGGGTGCCGGAACAGGGTCATGCGCCTTCCGTACAAGGGGGCCAGGAGAAAAATGCCTCTTTTCCAACTGTAGGCTGTCAGCCCCCACGCCGAACAGCCCACCCTCGCCTGCCTGCACGTTCCACACTGACGGTAAACAACGTAGTCACGTTGAACTTGTCTTTCTATATTTCCAAGAATCGCAGTCCTGCTTTGTGATAAACGCCGACCCAGCCCTTTTGGACCACCCTGGAGGCGGCAATGCGGAACCAGACCATCGAGGCGGCACTGGCGAAGAACCCCCACCGAGAGCAGCTGATCAAGCACCGGTTCTTCGAAGTGGTGGATGAGAAGGCCTTCAGCCGCGACCAGGCGGAGCTCGTCCTGGGTCAGTGGTGGCACCCCCTGCACTACTTCCCCACGTTCCTGGGCAAGCTCATCGCCGTCTGTCCGCAGATGGAGATGAAGACCGCCGTGACGCACATCCTCAACCAGGAGGTGGGCGAGGGAGACCCGGCGAGGGCGCACGAGCGCTTCTTCATCCAGACGATGACGGACGCGGGCTTCACCCGGGCGGGCGTGTCCGAGGCGGACATGACGCCCGCGACGCGCCGGCTCATCGACGGTTACCAGCGCTCCACGGACAGCCACCTCACCGGCCTGGGCTTCCTCTACGGCACGGAGGTGGCGGACCTCACCATGGTTGCCAAGCTGGGCAAGCTGGTGCGCCGCACCACGGGCCTCAAGGCCCTGCCCTGGGTGGACATCCACGTGAAGCAGGAGCCGGACCACGTGGAGACCGCCGGGCACACGGTGGGCCTCCAGTACACGGACGAGGAGCTGGCCACCATCACCCGCGGCGCGGAGGAGATGTGGCAGTTGTGGGTGGGATTCTTCGAGGAGCTGCGCAACCGCGTCGTCTGAGCGGCCGCTCGCGTCAAGCGCAACCCCCCGGAATCCGTACGTTTTCGTACGGAACACTGGCGAATCTCTCCAGGTAGGGTAGTCACTCCCGCGTCACGGGAGTGTCACCCCCTAGAGGCGCCACCCCCTCCCGCGGCGGATAGCTCCTGTCCCTCCAGGCGCCGAGGGAGATCCCCATGCTCGAAAAGCTGATGCCGAAGTCGGACGAGTTCTTCGACGACTTCGACGCGCAATGCGCCAGAACTGTCGAGGGAGCGAAGCTCCTACACGAGCTCCTGAGTGATTTCCGGGACGTGCCCACGCGCGTCCAGGCCCTCAAGGACGTGGAGCACAAGGGCGACGAGGTCACCCACACGGCCTTCAACCGGCTCCACCAGCAGTTCATCACCCCGTTCGACCGGGGGCAGATCCACACGCTGCTGTCGCGCATCGACGACGTGTTGGACCTGACCAACGCGGCGGCGGCGAGGTTGCTCTACTACGAGATTGAGTCCACCCGGGCGGACGCCACGGAGCTGGCGCGGCTGCTGGTGCTCTCCACGCAGAAGGTGCAGGAGGTCGTCGCGGCGCTGCGGCTGATCAAGAAGCCGGAGCAGATCCTCGCGGGCTGCATGGAGATCAAGCGCCTGGAGACCCAGGCGGACGAGGTCCTGCGCGCGGGCATGGGCCGGCTGTTCAAGAGCGGCGTGGACACCCTGACCATCATCAAGTGGAAGGAGATCTACGACCTCATCGAGACGGCCACGGACAAGTGCCAGGGCGTGGCCAACGTCATCGAAGGCGTCGTGCTGGAGCACTCCTGAGATGCTGCTCGCAGCGGTCGTCACCATTGTCGCCGTCGCGCTCATCTTCGATTTCATCAATGGCTTCCACGACGCGGCGAACTCCATCGCCACCGTGGTGTCCACGCGCGTGCTGTCGCCGAACCTGGCCGTGGCCTGGGCGGCGTTCTTCAACTTCATCGCGGCCTTCGCGGGCGGCGTGCACGTGGCCAACACCATGGGCAAGGGCATCATCAACTTCGAGATGCTCCGCGCCGCCGGCCCCACCGCGGTGCTGATGGTCATCTTCTCGTCGCTGATGGGCGCCATCGTCTGGAACCTGCTCACCTGGTGGTGGGGGCTGCCCTCGTCGTCGTCGCACGCGCTGGCGGGCGGGATGATTGGCGCCACCCTGCCCGTCCTGGGCTTCGAGGGCCTGGTGGGCAGCGGCATCGCGCGCATCGCGGCCTTCATCGTGCTGTCGCCGCTCATCGGCATGACGCTGGGCATCGGGATGATGCTGGCCAGCACCTGGGCGGTGCACCGTCAGACGCCGCTGCGCGTGGACACCTGGTTCCGCCGGCTGCAGCTGGTGTCGTCCGCCATCTTCTCCTTCAGCCACGGCACCAACGACGCGCAGAAGGTCATGGGCATCATCGCGGTGGTGCTCTTCGGCACCATCTGGCGCGACCGCCCGTTCCACATCGACTGGTGGATGATCATCTCCTGCCACGCCGCCATCGGCCTGGGCACCTTCTTCGGCGGCTGGCGCATCATCCGCACCATGGGCCACAGCCTCACGAAGCTGGCGCCCATTGGCGGCTTCAGCGCGGAGACGGGCGGCGGCGTCACCATCATCGCGCTGGCGGAGCTGGGCATCCCCGTCTCCACCACGCACACCATCACCGGCGCCATCGTCGGCGTGGGGTCCACGCGCGGCTGGCGGGCCGTGAAGTGGGGCACCGCCGGCCGCATCATCTGGGCCTGGGTGTTCACCATCCCCGCCGCCGCGCTGGTGTCCGTCATCGTGTACGGACTCACGCTGGCCATCGTCCGGATGGTGGGCTGAGAGAAGCCCGGGGCGCGGGGGAGAAGGTCCCCCGCGCCACCTGGTGCTTTCTTCCCTACTGCACGACGCGGACGTTGAGGGCCGTGGACGGCCCGCCCACGGCCGGCGGCACCCAGGGCACCACCTTCTTGTTCTGCCACTGGAACAGCTTCAGCGACGGGTCCTCCAGCGGCACGTCGAAGGTGTAGGAGATGCGCGTGGGGCCCTGCGCGTCCGCCTCTTCGATCTTCACGACCATGCCCTTCATGTCGAACGTGTCGCCCTGGTGCACCGGGTGGCGCGCGGCGCGGTGGATGCGCTCCTCCACGGAGTCCAGGAAGTGGCCGCCCTGGGTGAGCGACAGCTCCAGCGAGTTGGGGCCGGTGCGCGTCACCTTCTGCTCGTAGAGCGAATAGGACAGCACCCACCAGGCCTTGGGCAGCGGCTGGCCCGAGGACCACCAGCGCACGGAGCCGTAGATGCCGATGATGCCGTTGGGGGCGTTGAGCACCACCACGCGCTGGTTGGGGAGCTGCTGCTCGTCGAACGCCTCCTCGTAGCGCGCCTGCACGCGCCCCATGAGCGCGTCCGCCGCCGCGTACTGATCCATGGTCTGCCACCAGATGTACGGCGAGCCCACGACGTGGATGAGCGCCATCACCGCCGCGCCGGCCAGCACCGCGCCCGCGCGGAACGTCTTCGCCCGCCCCGTCCACGCGTGGCGCAGCACCACGGCCAGCCCCACCGCCATGCCCAGGCTGGGCACGATGAGCGTGCGCGAGCCGGCGAAGGCGGAGTTGGACAGCCACGTGGACACGAACGCGCCCGTCAGCATCCAGCCCACCGTGCGCCGCTCCGCGGCCTCCAGCCGGGGCCACACGCCCCACACGAGCAGCGCGAACAGCGTCAGGCCCACCGCGCCCATGACGGTGAAGAGCGGCACCAGGGACTGGTCGAAGATGAAGTCCGGGGGCGCGTTCAGCGTCAGGCCCGCGATGGCGGCCGGGACGCGGCCGAGCATCGCCTGGAACCACGCCACCGGCGTGCCCAGGGCATCCAGGTACATGTCCGAGCCGCCCGCGCCATAGCCCATGGCCCGGTACGCCGCGAAGTAGAGGGCCATCAGCACGCCGAAGGGGATGAGCCCCTTGAGCTTGTCCTTCGCCTGCCCCGGGCCGGAGAAGGCCTCGTAGGCCAGCACGTACGGGCTGAGGATGACCATGGTCTCACCGCACAGCAGCGCCAGCGCGAAGGACACCAGCGCGCCCACCAGCGCGTTCTTCTTCCCCTGCTCCCGCCACTGGATGTGGAGGTAGAGCCCGAGGACGCCGAACAGCAGCGACATCACCACGCTGCGGTACGACAGCCAGCCCAGCACCGCCGCGTGCGAGCCCCAGATGGCGAAGAGGAACATCGCCACGCCCGCCAGCGCCGTGGGCAGCACGCGCTTGAACAGCACGCCCGCCAGCACCACCAGGCCCAGGTACCAGAGCACCGAGTGGATCTGATACGCGACCGCGACGCGGTTGTAGAGCAGGTGATCCAGTCCGTAGAGCAGGCTGCCCAGGGGCCGGAAGAACGAGACGCGCACCGTGGGCTCCACCCACCACGGGAAGACGCCCACCTCCGCCAGCCGCAGCGTGTGCTCCGGGATGCCCGTGGCCGTGCGGTACACGTCCAGGTGCGTGTTGCCCAGCGGCGCGGGCGGCGGAATGTTGTCCCAGACGCCCAGCCAGATGAAGTCATCCGGCATGAATCCCGAGCGCAACGCCAGCGCGCCCAGTGCCACCGCGAACACGATGGAAATCCAGAAGTAACGCTTAAACGGCCAACCCGGGGCGGCTGGCGAAGGTGAAGTATCCATGTTTCAAAGATCTATCAGCACGCCCCCCACACGAGATAGGTCCTCCTGGGTCGTCCGCTGCCACCGGAAACACGCGGAGAGTGCGGCGCGTGTGATGGAGATCCTTTGCCAGCGCCCGGACTCCGGGTGATCCTCCACCGACGAAGGGGGACGCGGTCCGGCAGGTGAAAACACGAACGCGTGCGCCCGTTGCATCCGCGCGCGCCGCCAGGCCCGCTCGCATGCGCATCGCCATCATCGCCACGTACACCCATCCGACCCGGCTGCGAATCAAGGAACCCTCCATCATGCAGTCCTCGGTGCCGGAGCTCATCGCGGGCCTGTGCCCGGAGCACGCCGAGGTGGAGATCTTCAACGAGAAGGAGGCGGACCTGCCGTTGGACCGGCACTGGGACCTCGTCTTCTTCTCGTACCTGCACTCGTACTACGAGCACACCAAGGTCCTCTCCACCCTCTTCCGTCAGCGCGGCATGACGACGGTGGCCGGGGGCCGGCACGCGAGCCACTTCCCTGACGACGCGGCGAAGTACTTCGACGCGGTCATCACCGGGGAGCCGGAGTCCAACGTGCCCGCGCTCATCGCGGACTTCGAGAAGGGCTGCCTCAAGCCCCGCTACAGCCTGCCGTCGCAGGGCGCCGCGGCCATCCGGCCGTACCGCTACGAGCTCATCGACTTCACGCACAACAAGGTGCGCCTGCCGGGCATCGAGGCGTCGCGTGGCTGCCCCTTCACGTGCAACTTCTGCGTGCTCACCGGCCACGAGCGCTACCGCTTCCGGCCCATCCCGGAGGTCATCGACGAAATCCAGACGCGCATGCGCTGGAACCCGAACTTCCTGGGGCTGATGGGGGACGCCTTCGTCTTCCTGGACAACAACCTGGGCGGCTCGCCCAAGTACCTGCGCGCGCTGTGCGAAGCGCTCATCCCCTTGAAGAAGACGTGGGGCTGCGCGCTCACCTTCAACGTGCTCAAGGACGAGTCGCTGGTGAAGCTGATGGCGAAGGCGGGCTGCCGCTACGTCTACACCGGCCTGGAGTCGCTCAACCCGGACTCGCTCAAGGCGATGAACAAGGGCCAGAACAAGCTGTCGGAGGTGGACGCCGTCATCCGCCGCGTCTTCTCCGCCGGCATCCTGCTGTCCTTCGGGCTCATCGTCGGCTCGGACGGCGACACGAATGAGTACCTGCACCGGCTGCCGGACTACCTGGCGGACCTGAAGTACTTCTCCGTCACGTTCCTGGGCATCGTGTGCCCGTATCCGGAGACGCCCTTCTTCCGCGAGCTGAAGGCGGAAGACCGGCTCCTGCCCGGCACCACCAGCCGCGACTACGACGGCTACACGCTGTGCCACCGGCCCAAGCAGATGCACGCATCGGAAGTGGTGGAGCACTTCCAGCGGCTGTGCCGCACGCTGGGCAGCCTGCCCAACATCGCGCGGCACTACGCGTCCAAGCTGATGATGAGTGACCTGCCCCGCTACAGGCAGACCATCCTCTTCTCCGGGCCCGAAATCGTCAGCATCCGCAACCCGGTGAAGAACCCGGAGCGCCGCTACATCGCGGGGCTGGATGCCATTGAAGCGTGGGACGCGGAGCGGATGCCCGGCCTGGGCCTCACGCCGCAGGTCCTGACCTGAGGCGGGACGGCAGGCGCACGTCCCACGCCAGCCCCAAGACCTGGAGCGCCCGGATGAAGAGCCAGCCCGGGTCCCACTGCCACCACACCCAGCCGTGCCGCGCGGACGCGGGGAAGGCGTGGTGGTTGTTGTGCCAGCCCTCGCCCAGCGCGAGCACGCTCACCCACCACACGTTGCGGCTGTGGTCGCGCGTGTCGTGCACGCGCTCGCCGAACGCGGCGTGGCACACGGAGTTCACCGCGTAGGTGCTCTGCATCCAGCACACCACGGGCAGGAAGAAGTACGCGGGCACCGCGCGCCAGCCGAACGTCAGCCCCACGACGAGCACCGCCAACACCTGCGGCGCGATGCGGTAGCGCAGGAGCCAGTGGTAGTAGCCGTCATCCGCCATGTCGCGGCACCAGGTGCGCCAGCCGTCCTCTTCCGTGGAGGCCTCGTTGAGGATCCACCCCATGTGCGCGTACCAGAAGCCGCGCAGCGGCGAGTGCACGTCCCCGTCCGCGTCCGCCTTCGCGTGGTGCAGCCGGTGGTTGGCGGCCCACAGCAGCGGGCTGCCCTGCGCGGTGAGCATGGCCACCGTCACCAGCGCGTACTCCACCCAGCGGGGACACGCGAAGGCGCGGTGGCACAAGAGCCGGTGCAGCCCCACCGTGGTGCCCAGGCCAATGGAGACGTACACGGCCAGCGCCACCGGCAGCGCGTACGGAGGCCAGGGCAGGAAGAACGCCAGCGCGGCCAGGCCGTGGACCACGAGCATGTAGATGACGATGACGGGACTGAGCTGGAAGCGGAGCGGCGCGGTGTTCATGTACCCGGTGCGGAGTCGAGGAAGGAGCACGCAGTCTAGGGGCCCCGCCTGACGGGACAAGGAATGCGCGTCACATCACGCGGGCGTCATGGGCCCGGGCGGCCTGGGGCGGGACGAGCACCTCCGGCGGCGGAGCCTGGAGCGTGGCCTGGAAGCGGTCCAAGCGGCGCAGCTCCGCGCGGGCCTCCACCTCCGTGAAGATGGCGCGCGCCCTGGCGAGGAAGTCCTCGCGCCGATCCGGCAGGGCCACCGCCGCGTCGAAGTAGGCCACGCCCGTCTCCCAGCGGTTGGGGCTCTTCTCCAGGACGGAGATGGCCTCCAGGAACACCGGCTCTGCGGCCTTCGGTCCCTTGCGCAGGGCCAGCGAGCGCGCCGTCACGCGCAGCGCCGGGCCCTTCAGGTACGGATAGAGCCGGGCGATGACGCGCGCCTTGATGCAGGACAGGCGGACAATCTTGAGCAGCTTCTTGCGCGGCACCACCGTGGCGCCCTCCTCCAGCGCGAAGAGGGCCGCCTCCGCCGCGTCCACCAGCCCCACCTGGAGGAAGGGCACCAGCACCTGGTAGCTCCAGATGCTCTTGAAGCAGCGCACGGCGACGAGCGCGGCTTCTTCCACCTGGTGCTCGCGCACCGTGACGTTGGCCAGGTGGTTCAGGCTGGCGCACTGGTTGGCCAGGTCCGCCACCTCTTCACTGATGCGCAGGCCCTGCTCCAATTCCGCGCACAGCTCGCCCACGTCGCCTTCGCCCATGAGGTAGCGGCACATGGGCGCCCACGAGTGCGCCCAGCCCTGGTGCATCAGCGCGTTGAGCTCCACGCCAATGGTCCCCATCTGCTCGTAGAGCGCCACCGCGGGGCGGAAGCGCGAGTGGAGGAACTCGCCCGTGGCCTGCATCATCAGGGACGTCTGGCGCTCCCAGCGCTCGCCCACCTGGCGCAGCGTGGAGACGGCCTCCTCCTGGAAGGCTCTCGCGCGCTCCAGCTCGTTGGCGAAGAAGGCCTGGATGCCCAGGCGGCTGAGCGCGAGCCCCTCCGCCACCGGGTCCTTGGAGCGGCGCGCGTACTCCAGCGCCTTCTCGCAGTGGTAGCGCGCGCGGCCGAGCAGCCCCGCGCCGAACAGGAGCGTGCCGTAGTAGCCGCGCGCCAGGCTCATGGCGTAGTCGCTGCGCGAGCGCTCCGCCATGTTGGTGGACACCAGCGTCGCCCAGGTGAGCTTGGTGATGTCCGCGAAGTAGTAGATGCGGATGAGCGAGTTGAGCGTGGACAACTGCTGCAGGTAGTTGCCCAGCTTCGCCGCCGGCAACGGGCGCAGGATGAAGGGCAACAGCGACGCGAGCCCCCGGAGCAGCAGGTTCGCCAGCGTGCGCAGGCCCAGCGTGGCCAGGTTCCCCGGGAGGCTGCGGCCCCGGAGCACCAGCGACTTCTCCAGGTGCTGCGTGGCGAGCGCGGACTCGCCCTTCTCCTGGTGCGCGCGGCCCAGGCCCAGGTGCAGCTGCGCCTGGCGGGGGGGCTCCTCCTCGTCCACCAGGCACTGCTCGAACATCAGGATGGCGTTGGTGTAGTGGCCCGCCTGGAGCAGCGTCTCCGCCAGCTCCTGCATCACCCGGCGCGTCTGGAGCAGCGTCACCTCCGGGTCCACCGGCACGACGGTGCCCAACAGCTCCAGGCCCCGGTTGTAGTGGTAGAGCGCGTCGTCGTTGGCGTACTGCGCCCGCGCGCTGCGGGCCGCCATCAGCGTGTACTCCAGGCCCTTGTCCTCCACGTTGCCCGCGAGGAAGTGGAACGCGAGCAGACCCGCGGAGGCCGCGAGGTTGTCGTTGGCGCGGGCCTCCAGGTAGCGCGCGAGCCGGCGGTGCAGGTCCTCACGCGCCGACACCAGCAGCGTGTTGTAGGCCACGTCGCGGATGACGATGTGCTTGAAGAGACAGGTGTACGGCTCCTCCGTCTCCAGCAGGATGAGGCCCAGGCGCTGGAGCGTGTCCATGGCCTCGCGCAGCACGGTGTGGCCCAGCGTGGGCACCAGCGCCGCCACCGCGTCCAGCGTGAAGATGCGCCCGATGACGGACGCCACCTTCACCACCAGCTTCTCCGTCTCGCTGAGCAGGTCGATGCGCGACAGCACCACGTCCTGGATGGAGTCCGGCAGCAGCAGGTCCTGCAGGCCGCGCTTCAACTCCATGCGCTGCGAGCCGGGCTCCACCGGCCCCAGGTAGCCCTGCTCCGCCAGCCCCTCCACGATGGACTCGATGAAGAACGGGTTGCCCTGCACCTTCGCGAGCAGCCGGTCCTCCAGCGCGACGTCCGGCGGCGTCAGGCGCAGGTGCACGCGCAAGAGCGCCCGCGTGTCCTCGTCGTCCAGGCTCGACAGGTCCACCGGGAGGAACTCCGGCAGGTCGCGCAGCCCGCGGAGCTGGTCGCCCGGGCGCATGGTCGCCAGCACCATGATGCGGTGCGAGCCCACGCGCACCGCGAGGTACTGGAGCAGATCCAACGAGATGTAGTCCGCCCAGTGCAGATCCTCGAAGAAGAGCAGGAGCGGCTGCGCGCGGCTGAGCTTCTCCAGGAGCAGGAAGACGATCTGGAACACCTTCTGCTGCTTGCGCCGCGCGTCCATCCCCGAGGTGGCGGACGTCTCCTCCAGCGCGATGCCGAGGATGCCCGCGACCACGGGGATCCACTCCGGCCCCACGTCCTCCAGGCCATCCAGCCCCTGCCGCAGGCGCCCAAGCTGCGCCTCGGTGTCGTCCGAGTCGTGCAGCCCGAACGCCTGGAGCAGCACCTCCTTCCAGGGGAAGAAGGGGGTGAAGGCCTCGTAGGAGTAGCAGACGCCGTACAGCGACCGGGCGCCGCCCTCCTCCGCGTCCTCCAGCACGCGCGCGCCCAGGCGCGACTTGCCGATGCCCGCCTCGCCGGACACCACGCTCACGCGGCCCTGGCCGGCGAAGGAGGCGTTGAGCGCCTCGTGCAGCACGTTGAGCTCGCGGCTGCGGCCGATGATGTCGCCCCGGCCCTTGATGAAGAGGCCGCGGCGCGTCTCGCCCAGCAGCCGGTACACCGGCACCGAGCGCGAGACGCCCTTGAGCTTCGCGTCCTCCACGAACTCGGTGGCGAAGCCGCCCTGCTGGGAGCGCGCCTGGGTGTTGGCGCACAGGTGCACGCCGTCCTGGCGCCCGCCGTGCGTCATCAGGCGCGCGGCCATGTTCACGACCTCGCCCAGCGCGGAGTAGCCCTTGCGCGTGGGCGAGCCCATGTCGCCGCAGTAGGCGTGGCCGGTGGCGATGCCGATCTGCAGCTCATCCAGGAAGGGGAACTGCTCGCGGGCCTTGAGCAGCTTGCAGGCCAGCCGGCACGCCAGCACCTCCTTGTTCTGCTGGGCGGTGGGCGCGCCGAACAGGACGTAGAGCACGTTGCCCTTGTCCGTGAAGTCCGTCATCAGCAGCACGCCGCCGTGGTGGGCGGACTCGCGCTGGACGTATTCGTAGTAGGCGTTGAGGTCGTGGGTGAACGCGTCCGGATCCGTGTCCGATTGCGCGTGGGTGAAGCGCACGAAGAAGCAGGTGACGTCGCGGAAGTCGCCCGCGAACTCCTGGTGCGCGGTGGTGATCTTCGTGAAGAGCACCGGGTGCAGCAGCAGCGCGCACCGGCCCACCAGCTCCGCCCCGCCCGTGGGCGCGGGCAGCGGGCGCTTCACCGACTCCACCGGCGCATCCAGCGCCAGCCGGTGGTTGCCGCCCTCGCGCGGCTCGCCCTTGCGCGCGGACTCCGGCAGCGCCGCCCAGGCGCGCGAGCTCAGGACGACCTCCGACACCGTGGCCTGCTTCTCCGCGCCCACCGCCTGCGCCAGCGGCTCGCCCACGAGCGCCGGGTGCATCCACAGGCCGGTGGCGCCCATCACGATGCGGGTGGCCTCACCGAAGCCGATGCCGATGCGCGACGACACGCCGAAGCGCTGGCCCAACAGCTCCAGCCGGGCGAAGCGCGCGAGCCTGCGCTGCACGTGCAGCGCGCACACCGCCGCCCGCTGCACGACGTCCGCGTCCGCCTCCCCGGGCGCGGCCTCGAAGCACGCGAGGATGGAGTCACCGGCGAACTGGTAGATGTCCCCGCCGTGGTCGCGGACCACGTCGATCATCTCCGTGTAGTAGTTCGTCAAGAGGCGCTGGAGCGCGTCGATGCCGCGCGGGCCCGCGCCGCTCAGCCCCACCACGATGGGCGTGAAGCCCGCGATGTCGAGCAGCAGGATGGCGCCGCGCACCCCTTCCGTCCGGGGCAGCGCGTCCGCATCCTGGCTCCCCAGCCGCGCGAGGATGGCCGCCGGCATGTACGGGGCCAGCATCGCGACAGCGGGATCGATGGGCTGCGTGGAGGGCATCCGGGAAGGGCTTTCCGCTCAGGACAGGTTGGCGTAGCGCAGGTACAGGGCGCCCAGGCACATGGCGCCGTAGAGGGGAATCTCCGCTGTCTCCGGCCAGGGCTGCTGCTTCTTCACCGCGCCCCAGATGTGCACCGCCGTCATCAGGCCGCCAATGAGGCCGATGAGCTCGAAGATGACCAGGTGGCTCCTGGGGTCCGGGATGAACTGCACCACCGCGATGATGACGGACAGCGCCAGTCCGCCCAGGCAGCGCGCGAAGTAGACCGTCAAGTCGTTGTTGCCCGTGGGCAGCTCCCACCCGAACCAACGCGCCCAGCGCAGCGGAATGAAGAGCAACGGCAGTGCGTAGACGACCAGAAAGACCGAGGTGGAGACCGCGAGGAACCAGCTGGCCAGCGGATAGTCGGGGTTGATCATGGTGGCGGACGTGATGGGTGACGGGCATGCACCCGCGGCGCACACCCTTCCCCACGACGTCCATCCTAGAATCTTTTGCCACCCCGTGGGGCGGCTTCCCCCCCGCCAAGGCCCTGCTTGAGCCCGCCTGCCGCCTACCGGGTGGCGGCCAGGAGGAACTCGGCCACCCGCTCCAGTGAGGTGGTGCGTTCCGCCTCCGCCGGGAAGCGCCGGAACACCTCCGGAGGCCCGTGCAGGATGAGCGGCTTGCCATAGCGCAGGGCCAGGAGGGCCTCCGCCGCGGTGCCGGCGCCCCCGGGCAGCGCCACCAGCGCGTGCGGCGTCAGCACGTTGATGTGGTTGCGGCTCATGGGGTCCGTGCCCTGCTCCCCGCTGAGCGGCAGGTGCGTGTAGATGGGGATTTCGATGTCCGTGTTCGGGTAGCCGGGCCGGGGCTGGTAGCGGCCATCCGCGCCCACGGTGCCGGGGATGATGCCGATGGCCGCCCCCCGCCGCCCCTCCACCTGGACGAAGGCGCCCGCCGCCGCGCTCATGACGCCGCCGCCCGCGCCGGTGAGCAGGTCGAAGCCGGCCTCGGCGATCCACCGCGCCAGGGGGACGACCCACTCTTCGTGGGAGTTCGCCCCGGAGCCGAACACTCCGATGATGCGGCGGTGTCTGCGCATGACTGCGTCCTCCCCGAAAAACTGGAACTACGTGAGCCCCTGTTCCATGCGAATCCCCGGCCAACGCCGCAAGGGATCACGGACCGGCGTGCGTCCTGAATCCCGTCCACCCGTGGAAGGTGCGTGGCGCGAGCGTCGGCCAGCCGTCGCTTCCCTCCTCCCGGAGCGCCAGACGCTCCCGTACCCCCCGTGATGTCGGACCCCTCCTCTACCTTCCTCGCAGGTGAGCAAGGAGGCTGCCCATGTTCGACGCCTGTGGAGATTGTGAGCGCCGTGGCACCGCCGGAGAGGTGTTCGACTGGTGCGCGCACTGCGAGTTGTCCCTGTGCCCGGGCTGCCTCCAGCGCGGCTGCTGCGGCAGCGTGCCCGCGGACTCCGGCCGGGGCGCCCCCCGGGAGCTGCCCGACCCGCCACCTCCCGAGCGGGAGGTCCTCCCGGAGGACTTCGGAGGCCGCTGCTGCACGCACGCCCGCGCGGTGGCGTGCTCCTGCGCCTTCCACTGGGTCTGCACGCGCCACGGCGACCTGCACGTGGGCACCCACGACTGAGGGCGTTGACACACGGGCGGCCTGTCCACGAGGTTTCCGCCTGCTTTCAGGCATTCCCGCCCGGACACAGCACGGAGCACGGACACCATGGGTCTCGCTGAACGGTCGGAGCTGGCCGCGTTCAAGAAGGACGCCCTCGACGCGAAGGTGGCGGAGCTGAGGGAGGCCGCGGCGGGCGCGGACATCCGGGTGACGCTGGACGAGGCGAGCTTCACCACCGGCGCCGCCATCCAGATGCTCTCCAACGGCGTCTTCGACCGGCTCATCGACGACATGAAGTCCGTCTGTCGCGACGACATCGGGAGGCAGGCCGTCCGGGAAGGCATCCAGACGTTTCACATCGTCCACAAGGACGCGCCGGGCTTCACGCTGGAGCTGGCGGGCGGAACGCTCACCCTGCGCGCGAAGCTGGACGGCTCGCTCGGCGAGGACCTGCCGGGCTACGGCCAGTACCGGGCCTTCCTGCTGAAGAAGCTGTAGGGCCCGGGGCGGCGTCACGGACCGGAGGGACGCTTTGTCAGCGGTGTCCTCCGGCCCCTGTCATCGCGTCCGGCTCAGGGCACGTCCAGCGCGACGCCCTGGCCCGGGACGGCCATCACCCAGCGGACGACGTCCGGCTTGCCGCCGCAGGTGACGCGCACCTCGAACTCGCGCCCCGCGGGCATCTGGCTGGACAGGGGCGTCTGGCCCTCCAGCACCTGAGAGCCCAGCGCCACGCGGCAGCCCTGGGCACCGGTGACGCTGAGCGTGCCCCGGGCTTCCGCCTGGGGCGGCGCGTCCGCGAGCGTGCGCAGGTCGATGTGCTCCGACTTCGGCACCTTGCCGAAGCGGTGCAGCTTGCCGTCCACGGCCGTGGAGATGAGCCAGCCAGAGGTGCCCTCGGGCAGGTCCTGGCTCGCCTCCAGCCGAACGCCGGACACGTAGACGCGCTCGCCCTCCTGGGCGTTACGCACCTCCACGCCGCCCTTGGGCAAGAGGAACACCAGCGCGAGCCCCGCGAGCACCAGGGCCACGCCGCCCACGATGAGCCCCTTGCGCGGGCCGGACTTCAGCCCCTTCCCCGTCGCTTCGGCGGGGGGCGCGGAGGCCGCGGGGGCGACCGCGTGGACGGGAGCCGGAGGCGCGGCCACGGGAGCCGCCGGAGGCCGCGCGGGCGGGGCCACCGGAGCCGCGACAGGCGGAGCCGGAGGCGCGGCCACGGGCGAGGGGGGCTTCCCCCCATAGGCGGCGTGGGTGCCCGTCGACGGCGACGCGGGGGTGCCCAGCGGCGGCGGCTGCGGGGGCGCGTGGACGGCCCCGTATTGCGCGTGGGTGCCCCCATGCGGCGGAGGGGGCGGCGCGGCGGACACAGGGGGCGGCTGCGCAGCCGCGGTCAGGGGGGCCACGGAGGGCACCGACACCGACGGACGCGCGGGCGCCTGGGGCGGGGGCCCCACGCGCGTGGGCACGTTGGCGGACGCGGCGGGGCGCACCGCGGTGGGCGGCGGCAGCGGCGACGTGGGCGGAGCCACGGCCGGGCGCGACGGACGGGGCGCGGCGGCCACGGGCGGTGCCACCGGAGGCGCGGTGGCCACGGGCGGAGCGTTGACGGAGACGACCTCGGTCCCGCGCTCGGCGGGCTCCGGCGGGGAAGCCACCGGGGGCGGCTCCATCCGGGGCATGCTGCCGGAGCCGCCGCGCACGGGCGGCCGGGACAGGTCCGACGGGGCCCGCATGTCGCTGCCGGAGCCCGTGCCCACGTTGCGCGAGTGCGAGCCCGTGCCCGGCATCAGCGCCCGGGGGTTGGAGCCCGTGCCCGAGCCGGCGATGGACGACGGCGCGTACTCGGAGAGCCGGTCGCCCAGCGCCTCCTTGAAGAACTGCGCCACGGACGCGGGCGACGAGGACAGCCGGTGGTGCGCGATGACGGCTTCGATCTCCTCGCGCATCGCAGCCGCGGAGGGCGTGCGCCGCGCCGGGTCCTTCACCAGCGCGCGGAGGATGAGGTCCGACACGTCCTGCGGGATGTGGGGCCGCAGCTGCGAAGGCACCGGCGCGGGCTCGCGCACGATGGCCGCGAGCGTGGCCGCGTCATGGTCCCGGCGGAACGGCAGCTGGCCGGTGAGCAGTTCGAAGAGCACCACGCCCAGCGCGAACACGTCGTTGCGCCAGTCCAGCGGGCGGCCGCTGGCGGCCTCCGGGGAGAGGTAGGAAATCTTCCCCTTGATGACGCCCGCCTGCGTGTGCTCCTCGCCCTGCACCTTGGCGATGCCGAAGTCCGACAGCTTGATGGCGCCGTCCAGCGACACCAGCACGTTGTGGGGGCTGACGTCGCGGTGCACCACCGGGTGCGCCGTGCCGGAAGGGTCCACGTAGCTGTGCGCGTAGTGCAGGCCCGCGGCCACCTCCGCCACGATGCGCAGCGCGTGCTCCAGGGGCAGCGCCATGCCCTTGCGGCGCAGCTCCGTGAGCAGGCGCTTCAGGTCCGGGCCGCGCACGTACTCCATCAGGATGTACGCCACGCCGTCCGTCACGCCCACGTCGAAGGTCTGCACGACGTTGGGGTGCGTGAGGCGCGCGTTGGCGCGGGCCTCCGCGAAGAGCATGTCGACGAACTCGGGATTCTCAGCGAACTGCGCGAGAATCTTCTTCATCACGACGAACTTCTCGAAGCCCTTCACGCCCTGCTGCTTGGCGAGGAACACCTCCGCCATGCCGCCTTGCCCCAGCCGGCGGATGATCTGCAGCCGCGCGCCGCTGTTGTGCGTGTCCGTGGCGGACGTGCCCTTGGCGCCGGGGTCCTGGTTGGTGGAGCCGAAGAGGTACTGGCTGAGGGCGCGCTGCTCCAGCGCCTCGATGTCGTCCAGCGGCTTGTCGGTGAGCGGCGAGCGCGCGAGCAGCCCCTGGAACTGCGCGAGCGCCGGAGCCCGGGCGCTGCCGCCGCACACGGGGCACACGCGCTCCATGGTGCCCTTGGCGCGCAGGACCTCCAGGTACTCGGAGGTCTGGATGCGCTGATGGGTGACCTGGCCGCAGTTGCGGCAGTCGCACGGCAGCCACAGCGTGGCCAGCTTCGCGGGCAGCGCCTTGGTGGACTTCGCCAGCACGGCGAGCAGCGGCGGCGGCACGCGGCAGAGCACCACCTGGGCGCCCTGCGCCGCCACCTCCAGCACCTGTTCGATGCGCGGCAGCGCCTCCGGCTCCACCACGCTCACGTGGCAGCAGTCGAACGCGACGCGCCCCTCCAGGCCGGACGCCAGCCGGCGCACGTTGAGGTCGCCCTTGAGCGTGCTGGCCAGGGTGATGAAGGTGATGTCGTCCTGGACGATCTTCAGGTGCGACGAGAGCTCGGACGGCTCCGACGGGATGCCGGAGCGCAGGTAGCGCAGCACCGCCGGATCCACCGCGGAGAACTGCTGGCGGCGCGCGAAGTCGAAGAACTCCGTGGGCTCGTCCGCGAACTCCAGCGGCTGGGCGCACACCGGGCACTGGTGCGGCGGGGCCCCGCCCTGCTCCAGCACCTTCGCCTCCTCCACCAGGCGCACCAGCCGCAGCCGGTCCTCCTTGCAGAAGCGGCACGTGTAGGGCGCCAGCAGCGAGAGCACGCGCGCGACGCCCGCGAAGCCCTCCACCATGTTGAGCTGATCCACCACCACCGGCGGCGCGTTGACGACGTACAGCCCCGACACGCCCTGCGGCGGGTGGCCGGCGAACTCGATCCACCGGCGCACGCCGAAGGAGCTGATGCGCTCCACCAGGCCCAGGTCCACCACCACCAGGCCCTGGAGGCCCTTGGAGGTTGGCGAGAGCGGGAAGGTTTCGTCGATCACCCCGGCCACGCGCACGTGGGTCAGACTGCCCACGCGCAGGGAGGTGATGCTGGCATTGGAAGTTTGGCTCTCCACCCGCCTACCCTCGTTCCAGACTGAACAGCAGCGACTTGGGCTGCGCGGCCCGGCGGCGAGCGTCACCCAGGTCCACCCCGCAGGCGAACTGCGTGCGCTTGCCAGGAGTCACCCGAACCGCCACCACGTCGCTGTGCTCCAGGATGCGCCGCAGACCCAGGCCCGCGCCACCACCCGAAGCATCCACCTGCGCCTTCTCACCCCACGCCTTCACCACCCGCACCAGCGGTGACACCGACAGGCGGCCGAAGCGGTCCGTCGCCTCCAGCCACGCCCGGCCATCCGCCACCGCCCAGGACAAGAGGCAGCGATCCTCCTCCGCCACCGACTGCACCTGGCCGCGCCGGTGGGCGTACTTCGGCTCGCCGCCGCCGTCCACTGGCGCGTCGAGCAGGGCATTCACCCCAATCTCATGGACGACATCCGCCACCCGGCTGGCCGCGCCCTTGGAGCCGCCGGCCTGGAGGACGGCCTCGGCCGCGCGCTCACCCAGGGCCGTTACCTCCGCCACGCTGCCCAGCCACGCCACGGACGTGGCGGCCTCCTGGGGGATCATGGGCTCGCCGCGCAAGAGCGCGCTCAAGAGCCGCGCCTCCCAGGCGGACGGCTGGCCGCCCTCGCGGGTGGCCAGCAGCAGCGCCGGGGGACGGCGCTCCAGGAGCGCGGCGTGAGCGGGGGTGAACCGCCCGTCGAACAGCACCAGCCGCGGCGCCGTGTCGTCACCGCGCCCCAACAACAGGCCGTCCCGGGCCAGCACCCCGGAGGCCTTCTCCAGCGCCTCCGGCGTGAGCGTCGTGTCCGGCGTCAACTTCAGGGGAGCATCCTTCACGGCGGCGACGGTATCCAAACAGCGCTCTAGTAATGGAGTCGAACTTCGGTGAAGACGCCCAGCGGCGGTGCGGGGAAGCCGTGGGACTCCTCGTACTTCGCGTTGAAGAGGTTGGTCCCCAACAGCGACACCGCCACGCGCTCGTGGACGTTGAAGCCCACGCGCGCGGTCGCGGTGATGTAGCTGGGCAGCTTCACGCGGGTGGTGGTGCCGGCGTTCTCGTCCACCACGAAGCCCGGATCATACCGGGCGCCCACGAACAGGCCGTAGAGCTCCACGAAGGCGAACTTGCCGATGTTGGTGCGGCCGCGCAGGTAGACGCGGTGGCTGGGCGCGTAGTCCAGCGGGTAGCCGGCCCCGCCGCCCACCGGCAGCGCCTGGGCGTCCAGGAACTGGTAGGCCACGTCGAAGGACGAGTTGATGGACGGCACCTGCGCCGCGGCTTCCGCCTCGAAGCCCGCCACGCGCGCGTCGCCCAGGTTCTTGAACTGGGACGTGGAGCCGAAGAGCAGCTCCTGATTGATGAAGTTGCGGGCGCGGTTGTAGAAGCCCGTGCCCGTCAGGCGCACCCTGCGGTCCAGCGGCCAGAAGTCCACCGCCGCCTCCACCGTGTCCAGCGTCTCCGCGCGCAGGGCCGGGTTGCCCAGGAGCGTCGCGGCGTACATCTGCTGGTTGATGGCGAGCTCCGCCAGCGTGGGCGCGCGGAAGGCGCGGCCGTAGTTGGTGCGCAGCGTGAGCAGCTCCGGGATGGCGTGGAACACGACGCTGGCGCGCGGGGACACCTGGTCCGTCTTCGCCTCCCAGACCTTGGAGGGGATCTGGTAGTTGTCGTAGCGGGCGCCCGCGCCCACCACCAGCCGCTCCGTGATGCGGTACTCGGCGTCCACGAAGCCGCCCAGGATGGTCTGCTTCGTGTCGTCCAGGGTCAGGCCGGGCAGGACGTTCTGGTTGTTCACCTGGTCGGCCTTCACGTCACCGCCGACGGTGACGGAGAGCTTGTCCAGGGAGAACAGCGCGCGCGCCTCACCGCCGATGCGGCTGCGCTTGCCCAGCGTGTCCTCCAGCGCGCCGGTGATTTCGTTCTCCAGCGTCACGTTGCGGCGCTTGAAGAACGTGTAGGCCTGGGCGAACACGCGCACGTTGTCCGTCACCTGCTGATCCAGCTGCAGGGCGGCGTTGAGGTTCTGGACGTGCTCGTTGTCCTGCGCGGTGTAGTGGCAGCGGCCGCAGTTGCCCACGGTGGAGATGTTCTGACCGCCGGGCCGGCCGATGTTGCCGTCCGTGAAGTCCGCGTCCAGCGCGAGCGGCCCCACGCGGACCTTGCCGTTCACCTGGTGGACCAGCGAGTCCTCGTTGGTGTCCGTCTGGCCCAGCTGCTGGTTGTTGAAGAGCTGCGGGCCGTCCGAGCCGAAGCCGTAGTAGCCGAGCAGCGCCTCCACCGGGCCGCCGCGGCCGGCGACGTTGGTCTGCAGGCGCCAGGTCTTGTCCTGGCCCGCGAGGATGCGCGCGTCGGCGCCCACGTTCTGGCCCTTGGCGATGAGGTCCGCGGGCTGGCGCTCGATGATGTTGATGACGCCGCTGAAGGCGTTGGAGCCGTAGAGCGAGGAGCCCGGGCCGCGGATGACCTCCACCTGCTTGAGGTTCGTCATCGGCGTCGTCTCATCCGCGTAGAACTGGCCCGTCCAGGGGTCCGTCAGCGGACGGCCGTCCTTGAGGAGCAGCAGGCGGTTGGACAGGTAGTTGGAGCCCAGGCCGCGCGCGCTCACCGCCGCCTTGCGCATGGAACCCCGGCGGCACTCCATGCCGGGGAAGTACTGGATGGCCTCGCAGAGCGAGAACTGGCCGGTGCCCTCCAGCTCCTCCGCGGGAATCCAGGACACCGTGAGGGGCACGTCGGAGATGCGCTGGCTGCGCTTGGACGCCGTGGTGACGACGGCCTCGCTCAGCGCCAGGTTGATGTTCTTCTCCAGGTCGTCGCCACCGCCCAGGTCCGGGCCGTCCAGGCCGGAGAGGCTGGAGGGCGGCGGCAGCGCGCGGTCGGAGGTGGGCTCCGTGAAGGGCGCGCGGTCCGGGACGTTGTCCGCCGTGCGCGGCTGCGACGCCGGCAGCATCGCGCCGGCCCCCAGCGCGGGCGCGGGCGGCGGGTTGGACGGGATGTCCGACGTCAGCGGCCCGTCATACGGCGACGGGGACTGCGAGGCAGGCGCGGCCACGGGCAGCGGATCCGCGACGGACGGTCCCGGGCCGGCCACGGGGGCGGGAGGCGCGGGAGGCGGCTCGGTGGCGAGCGCCGGCTCCTGCGGAGCGGGCTCGTCCCCGGGAACGGGCTCCAGGTCCACCGGAGGCGGCGGCGGCGCCTTCGCGCCCCGGCGGGTCTTCGCCGTGCGCGGAGGCTTCGTGGCCGCCTTGGCGCCCGGCGGGTTCGCCGCGCGCTTGCGGGTGGCCTTGGTGCGCGTCTTGGGGGCAGGGTCCTGGGCCTCCTGGGCCTGGGCCGTTTCCACCGCGAAAAGGGACAGTGCGCAGACCACCAGGGTGAGGCACGCGCGCGCGCCCAGCCGACCGGCAAACCCCTTCACCGCGTTGGTGCGCGATCCACCGTACTCAGTCGAGTCCATCGTTCTCAATTCCACGAGGGGGAAGCAGGGATGTCCGCGGTCGTTGCGCCAGGATCCAGAGCCGGTGTGACTGGCAATCGTTCTCAGGGACGAGTTTCCACCCCTGAACGGTGGCGTTCCGCTCGACTTCTCAAATTACCGCAATAACTCGCCTTAGGCCAAGTCATGGCTGTCGATCCCGGTGAAACACGCGCACGGGGCGGGGGCGCCGTGCGCGGATCAACTCACGCCGCAATCAGTCATCCGGCTGTTCGGCGGAGACGGCCAGGTCGTCCGCGAACGGCGGCAGGGCAGGACCCAGCGACTCGGATTGGACGAGCACGGGCGTCTCCACCCGCAGGTCGGGGGTGTCCGCGAGGACGGGCTGGCGGCGCGGGGGGCCCTGGGTGACGAGCTTGCGGAAGTCCTCGAACTCGCGGCCCTGGATGCGGGCGAAGGCGTCGAACGGGGCGACCGCACCCACGGAGGACAGGGACTGGGACAACGCGTCTGCCCCGCCCTTCAGGTCCACCAGCACGGCGCCCGGCACCCGGCTGCTCTTGAAGAGCACCCGCATGTCCCTGGGCACGTGCGCCACCGGCACGAGCGCGGCCTCCGCGCCCCTGGCCTCCAGCATCTTCACCGCCGACTCCACGTTGGGCACCGGCACCAGCTTGAAGTGCTTCTGGGCATCCAGGTCGCCGCCCAGCACGACGTGGGAGACGAACTTGGGGTCCGCGGAGCCCGCGCCCTTGACCAGCGCCATGCGCTTGCCGGCGAGGTCCTTCACGGTGCCCTTCTGCAGGGAGATGATGGCCCAGCGCTGCTGCGTCTCACCGGAGCGCGGCGCGTACGCCACGGGCTGCGCCTTGGCGCCCAGTTGCACCGCGGCCCAGCCGTCCACCACGGCGAAGTCGATCTGCCCCTCCCCCACCGCCTTGGAGAAGTCCTCGTAGCGGCCGAAGCTCTTGGCGCCGACGGGGCGGCCCAGGCTGGCCTCCAGCTTCTGGGCGAGCGCCTCCGCGTACTGGAAGCGCTCCTGGCCGTCCGACAGCGTGGTGGCGAGGAACACGCCCAGCGTGGCCTTCTTCGGCGCGGCGGACGCGGGGCTGGCGACGGAAACAGCGAACAGCACGGCGGCGAGCAGGAGGCTCCCCCGCGCGACAAGGGATGGCGTCTTCACGGCGTCTCCTCCGCGACCCCGGTGGCCGGCGAGACGCCCTGCGCGTCACCCAGTCCATAGAGGCCCTGCAGGCGGTCCTTCCATTCCCGCACCTGGGCGGCGCGGGTGCCCGCGCCGGAGGCCAGGTAGCGGCGCCAGGCGTCCACGGCCTCGGCGGGTTCATGCCGGCGCTCCTGCGCGTCGATGCCCAGGTTGAGCGACGCGATGGGAACGGCGGTCTCCAGGCGCTTCCACGTCGCGAGCGCCGAGGCGCTGTCGCCCTGGCGCCAGTCCACGCACGCCAGGTTGTGCTGCACCAGCGCGTCGTCGGGCGTCGCGGCGAGCGCGGCCTTCAGCGCCTTCTGCGACGCCTTCATGTTGCCGGAGGCGTACGCGAGCGCCGCCTCACGCCGCAGCAGCGCGCCGGTGAGGTTGCCCATCCACTTCGGCTGCCCGGGCATGGGCTTCTTCTGGGCGGCGGTGAGCAGCTTGCGCGAGGGCGCGACCTTGCCCTGGCGGTAGAGCACCCACGCGTCCGCGAGCGTGCGCGTGTTGGGCCACGCCCACTCCGGCGCGGGCGTGAGGGAGCGCTTGATGCCGGCGGTGGCCTCCGCGAACCTCCCCTCCTCCGCGCGCGTGAGCGCCCGGGCGAAGGCGGCCAGCTTCGCCAGGTCCGCGCGCTTGCCGGTGCCCAGGCGGTCCACCGCGTCCAGGTCCCGGTTCGCCGCGGCGGCGTCGCCCGTCTCCAGCTTCGCCAGGGCCCGGCGCACCAGCACGCGAGGCAGGTTCGCCTCCGCCACCTTCGCGGCCGTCTTGGAGGGCCCCGCGTCCGTCAGCCGCTGCACGGCGGCGTCCACCTGGCCCAGCTCCACCTCCGCGAGCGCGGCGCCCGCGGAGGCCTCCGCGCGCTGATCCGGCTCCTGCGTGGCCTCACCGGACTGGGTGAACGCGGCGAGCGCTCCTTGCGCGTCGCCACCGCCCAGCCGGGCGTAGCCGAGCAGCAGGTGCTCGCGCCAGGTCACGCCCGGCAGCGTCGCCGCGCCCTCCAGCACCTTGCGGGCCTCCGCGTACTGGCGGCTGTCCAGGAGCGCCGCGCCCAGCCGGCGGGCCATGGGCACGGAGCGGTCCAGGTCATAGGCGCGGCGCAGGTCGCGCACGGCGTCCTCCAGGCGCTGGGTGCCGGCGCGGTCGCGCGCGCGGTGGGCCAGGGCCCGGGCCAGCCACTGCTTCGCGCCGGGGTGGCCGGGCTCGGCCTGGAGCGCGCTGCCGTAGTCCTCGATGGCCTGATCCCACTGGCCGGTGGCGAAGTGATCCGCGCCCAGCAGCATGTGGCCCAGCGCCTGGCGCGGGGCCATCTCCACCACGCGCCGGTGCACCTCCACCGCGCGCTGGTAGCGGCCGGCGCGGCGGTTGACGGAGCCCAGCGTCGCCCACAGCTCCAGGCTGCCGCCGCCCGACTTCACGGCGGACTCCAGGAACTGGATGGCCTCTTCGTGGCGCGCCTGCGCCTGGAGCGCCTTGCCCACGGCGATCTGCCCCATCAGCAGGCCGGGCTGAAGCTCCAGCACCTTGCGGAACTCCGCCTCCGCCTGCGCGGGCTGCTTCTGCGCGAGCCGCACGTCACCCAGCAGCAGGTGCGCGGCGGGCGTGGAGCCCAGCTTCATCAGGGCGGTGGCCTGCAGGTCCGCGCGCGGCACGTCGCCCGCGGCCAGGTACAGGCGCGCGAGGCGCTCCTTCGGCTCCGCCACCTGCGGGAACTTCGTCACCAGCCGCTCCAGCAGCGCGCGGGACTCCGGCACCTTGCCTTCCATCTCCAGCACGGCCGCGAGGCCGATCTGCGCGGTCGCGGACTCCGCGCGGCCGGCCTGCGCCTTCTCGAACGAGGCGCGCGCGGCACCCGCGTCCCGGCGGATGAGGTGCGCCTTGCCCAGCAGCTCGTGGATCTGGAAGTCGTTGCCCGCGAGCTTCTCCGGGCGCAGCACCAGGTAGCGCTGCAGCCGCGTCACGGCGCGGTTCCCGTCCTGGACGTAGAGGTAGTAGCTGGCCAGGTAGTAGTGGACGATGAGGTGGTCCGGCTGATCCGCCGCGGCCACCTGCTCCAGCACCGGCACCGCCTCCTGGAAGCGGCGCAGCTTGAAGTACGCGGTGCCCAGCGGATACGCGAGCGACAGGTCCTGCGGGTTCTGCGCGAACACCGGCGCCAGGCGCGTGGCCGTGCGCTGGAAGTCCTGGAGCGCGTTGGCGGCGCTGCCCAGGCCCGCGGCGGCGAACACGGACTGGGGCTCCTGCGTGAGCGCCTGTTCGAAGAGCTGGAGCGCCTTGGTGAACTTCTCCTGCGCCTCCTTCTTGTCGCCCTTGGCGAGGGCGGCGTTGGCGGACACCAGGACCTGCTCGCCCTGCTCCGTCATGCGCTGCGCCTCGGTGGCGGGCGGCGGGCGGAACTGGGCGAGCGCCGCCGGAGGGCCCGCCAGGGTGGCCATCAGGGCGAGCGCGGTGGAGACGCGGCGCGGGGAGCGGATGAATGGGCGCATGCGGTTCGTCACGGCGAGGGTGCGGGGCTGAATTCGGCGACGATGACGGTGATGTCATCGCGCTGGGGCTGGCCGGCGCTGTACGCGCGCACGTCCGCGAGGAGCGCGTCGCGAAGGGCGTCGGCGGGGAGGTGGGCGTGGGCCTGGAGCGCGGCGGCCAGCCGCTGCGTGCCGTAGAGCCGGTTGGCGCCGTCGCGCGCCTCGGTGAGGCCGTCCGTGTACCAGACGATGATGTCGCCGGGGCTCAGCTGCGCCTGGCGCGACGTGAACTGCGACGCCACGTTCGCGCCCAGCAGCGGACCGCGCGCCGGCAGCGACGCCATCTGCCGCGTGTTCCGGTTGTAGATGGCCGCCGCCGGGTGGGCGCCCGCCGCGTAGTCGATGCTGCCGCTGTACACGTCGATGACAGCGAGCGCGCTGGACATCTGGTGCTCGCCGCGGCCCACGTTGGCCAGCGTCACGTTGAGCGCGGTGATCAGCATCTGCGCGTGCACCTGCGACGGCTCGCGCAGCGTCATGGCGGAGGCGAAGCCGCTGGTGGCGCTGGTGGCGACCAGCGACGTGGACAGACCGTGGCCCGTCACGTCTCCGATGCCAATCACCACGCGCCGGTCGTCCAGCGCGGCGCGGAACCACCAGTCGCCGCCGCACGCGTCCGCGGGCACCACCAGCCCAGCCAGCCGCAGCGGCCCCACCGTCACGGCCTCGCGGCCCGGCAGGAGCGTCTCCTGTACGGTGCGCGCGAGCGACACCTCGCGCTCCAACTGCGCCTTGGCGCGCACGTCCTCCAAGAGGACCTTGATGCGCTCCGCCATGTGGTTGAACACCACGCCCAGCGTCGTCACCTCGCGGCCCGCGCCGGGCGCCGTGCCCGCGCGGGCGCCCAGGTCACCGGCGGCCAGCTGCATCACGCGGTGGGTGAGCACGCCCAGCGGCTTGGTGATGCGGCGGCTCTGGAAGGCGGCCAGCACGCCGGCCAGGACGACGAAGCCCAGGCCCAGTCCGACGATGCGCAGCGTGTTGGCGCGCACGGAGGCGCGGTTGTTCTCCTCCAGCTCGTGCAGCTGCTTCTGCAGGTCCTCCAGCGAGTAGCTGATGACCACCACGCCCTTGCCGGACTGCGAGCCGTAGTCGAGCGGCTCCTGGAACTCGAAGACGGGCTGGCCGTTGAAGAAGGCGCTGGCCCAGCGGCGCTCCGCGGCGCGGCCTCCGGAGGACTCACCCAGCTTGGCGGACGGGTCGCTGTCCGCGACGAGCTGCCCGTCCGCGTCGAACATCTGCACGCGCAGGATGTTGCGGTTGTCCGCGATGATGGAGCGCGCGACCTCCGTGAGGAACGCGTAGTTGTTGTCACGCAGGCTGGTGGCCGAGGTGAGCGCCAGCGTGTGGCTCACCGTCTGGCCCAGCTCGCGCGCCTGCGACTGGAGCCGCTGCGTGAAGCGGTCCGACGTCGCGGTGAGCTGCGCCTCCGTCGTCTTCGCGGACAGCGCGGCCAGCAGGCCGACAATCACGATGACCAGCGCGCCCGTGGTGAGCAGCAGCAGCTGATCCAACCGCAGCCCGCGGATGGCCGCCACGTTGGGCAGCTCTCCGGCCTCCATGGGCGCGATGACCGTGCTCGTGGGCTCCGCGGCCGGCAGCCCCAGCGCGCCGGTCAGCCGGGTCGCCGTGTTCTCCCCTCGCAGGGCGGTGAGCTCCCGGGAGTGCGTGCCGGTGTACTCCGGTGGAGGGGGCGGGGTGCCGGGCGCCGCATCGGACGCATCAGGTGATTCAGGGGCGGGGTCGAGGCGCGTGTTCGTACGGGACAAAGGCACACCTGGGGGAGCCCGCGTCGGAAGTACGCGGTCGGGGCGGGGCGGACTGTATCGCACTTCCTGATTGACGCGAGGAGTCCACCTGTCGGCGTATTCCTCGCGGCCGCCCCCTCACCCGCTCCCCCAACGGCCGTGCGATCCGCCCGGACCCGGAGCGTCCGAACCCCTCTGGGGGGCAGCACGTCACGGGGGCATGGATGAGTTCCGCTGATTGCCGCGTCGCGCCACCCGGGGGCCGAAAGGTGCTGGCGAACACCCGTGACATCAGGGTCCTTGAGTCGGGAGCCCGCGTTCGGAGTATAGGGGCGTCCCTTTCTTTCCCCTTCGAGGTCCTCCGCCCGTGTCACGGCCCCGGTTGATCAAAGAAAACTCCGCGCCGCTCTCCCTGCCCCGAGAGCAGCTCATCCGCATCCATGACCTGATGGTGAAGGCGCGCGTCCTGGAGGAGCGCCTGATCCAGATGTACAAGCAGGGTCACGGCTACTTCTGGATTGGCGGTCCCGGTGAGGAGGCGTTCAACGTCCCCCTGGGTCTGCTGATGAAGGTCGGCGAGGGCCCGGCCTACGACTACCTGCACGCGCACTACCGCCAGTCCGCGACGCTGCTCGCCATGGGCGAGGAGCCCATCGGGGCGCTGCGGCAGATGAAGAACACGGCCACGGACCCCTACTCCGGCGGCCGCAACTTCGCGGGCCACTTCAGCCGGCGCTCGAAGAACATCGCGCCCGTCACCTCCCCCATTGAAGTGCAGTACGCCGTCGCGCCGGGCACGGCCATGGCCCAGAAGCGCCACGGCGGCGACGGCATCACCATCGTCACCGGCGGCGACGCGGGCACGGCCGAGGGCGACTTCGCCAGCTGCCTCATCTGGAGCAGCCGCCCGGCGAACCCCCTGCCCATCCTGATCATCGTCACCAACAACAAGTGGGGCATCAGCACCACTTCGGACGGCCAGCACGGCGAGACGAACATCAGCGACCGCGCGCGCGCCTTCAACATCCAGGCGAAGACCATCAACGGCAATGATCCGGTGGAGTCCTACCAGGAGCTCCAGGCCGCGATGGAGTACGTGCGCAAGGAGCGCAAGCCCTTCTTCATCGAGGCGCGCGTGTCGCGCCTGTACGGGCACTCGTCCGCGTCCGGCGCCAACTTCGTGAACGAGGAGCAGGACTGCCTGCGCCTCTTCGAAGCGCGGCTGGAGCAGGAAGGCGTCCTCAGCCGCGAGCAGATGGACGAGGCGCGCAACCGGTACTCGGAGGAGCTGGCCGCCGCGGCGCGCACCGTGCGTGACGAGCCGCAGCCGTCTGGCGACTCCATCTGGGAACACATCTACGCGGAGAAGAAATAACCATGGCGAACATGGCACAGGCCATCCGCATGGCCCTGCACTACGCGGAAGAGAACCTGGGCGTCACCGACATCTTCGGCGAGGACGTGGGCGCCCCGCTGGGCGGCGTCTTCACCTGCACGCAGGGTCTGAAGACGGCGTGGAACAGCCCCTTGGACGAGCGCGGCATCATCGGCGCGGCCATGGGCCTGGCGATGGCGGGCCACCGCCCCGTCGCGGAGATCCAGTTCTGCGACTACATCTACAACACCATCGACCTGCTCAAGCTGGCGGGCAACACGCACTGGGCCACGAACGGTGACTGGGCGGTGCCCATGGTGGTGCGCACGCCCGTGGGCAGCGGCATCCGCGGGTCGCTGTACCACTCGCATTCCTTCGACGCGACGATGACGCACATCCCCGGCTGGAAGGTCGTCATGCCCTCCACGCCGCTGGACGCGTACGGCCTGCTCATCTCCGCGTGCCAGGACCCCAACCCCGTCATGTTCCTGGAGCCCAAGGCGCTCCTGCGCGTGAAGGGCGAGGACCGCATCCCGGGCGAGCCCGACGACGACCGCGCGCTGTCGAAGATGATCGACGCGCCCCTGGGTGACCGCTCGCAGTGGAAGCCCCAGTGGCCGCTGGTGGAGGCGTTCGCCATCCCCATTGGCAAGGGCAAGCTCGTGCGCGAGGGCACCCAGGCCACGGTCATCAGCTACGGCCGCACCATGCCCCTGTGCATCAAGGCCGCCGCGCAGCTGGCGGAGGAGGGCCTGAGCGTGGAGGTCATCGACCTGCGCTCGCTCTGGCCGTACGACTGGGACATGATCAAGGCCTCCGTCCAGAAGACGGGCCGCGTGCTCTTCGTCAACGAGGACACCGAGGTGACGAACTTCGGCGAGCACCTGGTCCGGCGCACCGTGGAGGAGCTGTTCTACTCGCTGCTCGCGCCGCCCCGGCTGGTCGCCGGCAAGTTCGTCCCGGGCATCGGCCTGGCGGACGCGCTGGAGATGGCGTCCGTGCCGCAGCAGAACGACATTACCACCGCCCTGCGCAACCTCTGCCGCGAGCAGCCGTAAGCAGGCCCGGGTTTCCGCCCACACCGCAGAAAGACATCCGGGCCGCCGTTCCTCTTTGGAGGCCGGCGGCCCTGTCGTTAGAATCCCAACTTCCGTGTCCCAGCCCATCGTCCGCACCATGACCCCCGCCCCAGACGCCAACGCCTTCCGCATCCGCCGCGCGCGCCGTGGTGACGCCGAGGTCATGGCCCAGCTGCTGCGTGAGCTGGGCTACCCCCAGGGCACCGATCAGCAGACGGTGCACTGGGTCATCAGCCATCCGGAGATTGAGATCTTCGTCGCGGGAGATCCGCAGGACCGCGCGGTGGGCATGGTGTCCTTCTCCCACCGGCCGCAGCTGCGGCTGCGCGGGCGCGTGGCCACCGTGGACGAGCTGGTGGTGTCCGAGGGCTGGCGCCGCCGGGGCGTGGGCCGCGCGCTGCTCGCGCAGGTGGCGCAGCGGGGCAAGGTGCTGAGCGTGAAGCAGCTGCAGCTCATCGCCCCCATCAACGTCACCGAGGAGACGCGCGCCTTCTACCGGGCGTGCGGGTACGTGGAAGGTGACTCCGGGGTGTTCCGCCACTCGGAGTACGAGACCCAGAAGTAGCGGGAAGCGCCGCGAGGGCCCGGCATCCTGGCCGGGCGCCTCCCGCGGCGAATGTGGCTTTTCAGCGCTTGAAGCTCGCGATGACGCGGCGCAGGCGCTCGTGGTCCTCTTCGCTCACGTCGATGAAGCGCACGCCGATGGCCTCCGCCTCGTCGCGCACCCAGGCCACGACGCCGGTGAGGTGGAACTCCTCCCCGTCGATGACCATGGCCAGCCGCACCTGCGCGCCCACGTCGTAGGACTTGCGCGTGCGCAGGCACAGGCCGCCCGCGGACACATTCAGGGAGTAGGCCCGCAGCGCCCTGGCCGCGTCCTCCATCTGCTCGAAGCGCACTTCGAACCGCGCCGCCACGCGCTCCTCGGCGCGGCGGTTCATGTACGGGTCTGGCTCCACCGGCCCATCCAACTTCGTGTTCATGCGCACCCTGACCCCCTCGGTTCTCGGACCGGAAGTGTCGGCTGGTTTCCAGGCCCGGTTCAAGGGCCCCCGGACAACGGAATCGCTCGTGTAAGTCCCAGGCTACTTCGACGCCAGGAGTTTCCGGATGAGTGCACGTCTCGTGTTGTTGGGTGGAGCCTTGATGCTGGGGCTGTGGGTGGCGGGCTGCGATGACGGCGAAACTGTCCGCCCGCCAACGGATGGGGGGACGACCCTGGATTCCGGGACCGACGCCGGTGATTCCGGGACTGTCGATGCTGGCGATGGCGGCGGCGGGAGCTCCGGCTTCGCGTGCAACGTGGCGAAGCAGGAGGGCTGCGCCGCGGGCCAGAGCTGTCTGTACACGGACCTGGCGGATGGCGGCACGGGCAGCCAGTGCTTCGCGGCGGCGTGCGACGTGGTCCGTCAGGACTGTCCGTCCGGGCAGCGGTGCACGTACGTGGGCTCCGACGCCGGCACCACCGAGCGCCAGTGCGTCGCGGCGGGCACCGCCACGGAAGGAGCGGCCTGCACGCTGGCCGAGTCGCCCGCGGGCCAGACGTATGACACGTGCGCGGCGGGCCTGTACTGCAAGGACGAGTCGCAGGGCGACGGCGGCATCGCCTTCTTCTGCCGCAAGCTGTGCCACGCGCCCTCCGACTGCGGCACGGGCGAGTGCAACACCGTGCTGCGGCTGTCCGGCACGCGCGAGCTGCCGCTGGTGTGCGGCCCCGCGTCCGCGCGCTGTGATGCGTTCGCCCAGGACTGCGAGAGCCCGCTGGGCTGCTACCCCGCCGCCAACGGCCCGGTGTGCGCGGGCCAGGGGTCGCTCGGGGAAGGCGCCGCGTGCGAGTTCAGCAACCAGTGTTCACGGGGAAGCACCTGCGTGATGACCGGGGACACCGGCGCCTGCCGGGCGCTCTGCCGCACGCCCGCGGGCTCACCGGGGTGCGCGAACGGCGCGACCTGCCGGCCCATCAACAACAACGGCGACGTGGGGGCCTGCGTCCCGTAGGCAACGGATTGCCCACGGACGGAAGCTTCCACCTCCAGCATGGCGAGCGCGCGGGGCCTCCAGGGGCCCGGCCCGCCACCGCGTGGGGGAAGCCCTGCTCCGTGCGTGCCCGGCCCGGGGATGTTCAAGGCCCGCCGCGATTGGCGCGCGCCATGAATGCCCGGGTCGCCGCGCGGGCACATCGTGCACATTGTCTGGCGCCGGGAGGTCGTGGGCATGGGTCTGAGGAAGGCGCTGCGCTGGGGATGTTTCGGGGCCCTGTGCGTGCTGGTGGGGTGTGGAGGCATGGATGACGGCCGCTCGCCGGAGGAGGACTCCGGGCCGGGCCGCGCGGACGCGGAGGTCAACGCGCCCGCCGCCACGGAGTCCGTGGAGGCCGCCCCTACGCTGACGCTGCATGACGGGCACCAGGTGCAGGCCACGCCGCCCGTGGCGCCCCTGCCCACGAAGTTCCAGCCCGCCTTCCACCAGTCGCTGCGCGAGTCCGTCTCCGTGGGGAGCTTCACCACGTACCGGCTCAAGGTGCCCCTGGGGCGCGCCGGAAGCCGCGTGCGCGTCACCTTCCGCTCCGGCGACGGCGGCCTGACGCTGCAGCGGGCCACGGTGGCGAAGGCCGGCCCCAACGGCGCGCTGGACTCCGCGCCGGTGGCGCTCACCTTCGGCGGTCAGCCGGGCTTCACCACGGGCACGCGCACGCTGGTGACGTCGGATCCGGTCGCGTTCCCGGTGGGCTTCCGCGACGAGGTGGCCATCTCCTTCGAGGTGAAGGGCGCGCTGGGCAAGAGCCGCATCCAGGCGTTCCCGGACAGCTGGATGAAGACGGGCGCCTACGCGACGACGCAGGGCGCGCTGGGCGGACAGGCCTGGGAGTACGCCACGGGCGTGGCGACGGTGGACGTGGAGGGCGCGCCGGGCCGGGCCTTCGTCGCCATTGGTGACAGCATCACCGAGGGCTACACGGGCACGTGGAACGACACGCGCAACGCGTGGCCGTCCCGGGTGGAGAAGCAGCTCGGGGTGCCGGTGGTGAACTCGGGCGCGTCCGGGCAGGGCTTCTGGGACGCGAACCTCCAGCTGCCGCAGGAGGTGCTCTCCCTGCAGGGCGTCACCGACTGCGTCGTCCTGCTGGGCGTCAACGACCTGGCCGCGGAGGGCATGACGGTGCCCAAGCTGCAGCAGCGCATGACGCAGCTGCTGGATCAGCTCCAGCCCATGTGCAAGCTGTGGGTGAGCACGCTGCTGCCCAAGGAGAAGATGGGCTCGGACGGCGGCGACTTCGAGCTGATGAAGGCCCAGCGCCACGAGTTCAACGCGTGGCTGCGTGGCCTGACGCGCGCGCAGGTCATCGACCTGGAGGCCGTGACGCGGCAGCCGGGCAACGTGGACCTCTTCATCGACGGGCTGGAGGTGGACGGCATCCACCCGTCCGTGGAGGGCCACCGGGTGATGGCGGACGAGGTCGCGCGGACCCTCAAGGCGAAGGGCGGCCTGTAGCGCCTGCCCGGCTGGAAAGCGCACGGGGGGTTTGAATAGTTTCGGGGCCGCCGCGTCCAGGCCGTGTTCCCTGACCTTCCCTTCTCCTTGGAGCGTCCCCCATGCGCGCCCTTCCCGCCGCCCTCGTCGCCGCCGTCCTCGCCCTGCCCTCCCTCGTCCACGCGTCCGCGCTGCGCTGTGACAACAAGCTCGTGTCGGAAGGCGCTTCCATGACGGACGCGCTGGCCAAGTGCGGCGAGCCCGTGACCAAGCAGACCAAGACGGAGTACGTGACCAACAAGGTCAAGGAAGGCAACCGGGATAGGACGCGCTACGGGGAGGCCTCCACGGAGGTCACGACCTCCACGACCGTGGAGGAGTGGACCTACAACTTCGGGCCCCACCGCCTCATGCAGGTGGCCATCTTCCGCGACGGCCGGCTGGTGGACGTGCGCAGCGGCTCCTACGGCTACTGAGGCCCCAGGTACTGCTCCAGCAGCTGGCGCATGAACGCCGGCCGCTGGCGCAGGGTCTCGCGGAAGTTCAGCAGGTGCACGCGCCAGTCCTCCACGGAGGCCGGCTGACTCCAGCGCGCCACCTGGCCAGGCATCTCCAGTTCGAGCGCCTCCGCCGCCGCGTCCAGGGCCGCCGTCACCCGCTCCGCGGCGAAGGTGTGCTCGGTGTGCCAGAGGAAGCGCTCGACGAAGCGGGCCTTGAACTCCGGCGACTGGAGCAGCCCCCGCAGGAGCAGCGTGGACCAGGCCCCCACCTCCGACGCTTCATCCAGCACGCGCCCCAGGCTGTCCTGGTCCGGGCCGTACACCAGGGCGAGGTCCAGGTCGTACACGAGCCAGCGCCAACGGCCATCGTGTCCCAGCGGCGCGTCCGGCTCGGGCTTCTTCGTGCGCAGCCGCCAGAACTTCACGTTGTTCTGCGGCCAGTCCGTGTTGCCCAGGTAGAGCTGCGCGGCCTGGTAGTCGATGAAGTCCGCCACATCCATCCGCGCGCTCACCCAGGCGAGGTGCTCCGGCACCGCTAGGTCGTGCGTCGCCACGTAGTCGATGAGCTCCTGGTAGGGCTGCTCGTCCCCCGCCTCCCCCACGTCCAGGATACCGGAGCCCTCCAGGATGACGGCCTTCTTGCGGTCCACGCCGTAGTGCGACGCCAGGTAGTACTCGTCCATGCGCTCGCGCAGCTCGTGCAGGCCCCAGTACTCGCCATTGAGGAACACGAGCGTGGGACGGCAGGCCTGGAGCGCGAGCCGCGTCTCGGCCAGCAGGCCCTGGAGCACGCAGTCGCGCAGCTTGGTGATGCCCTGGTCCTGTCCGGACGTGCGCACCAGCAGCCGCGTGAACTCCGTCACCGGGGAGCCGGGGAACACCGCCCCCGCGAACGTCTTCGGGCCGTAGTCCTCCTTCGCGTACAGCCGCAGGCTCTTCTGCGGCAGCACCGCGCTGCCCGTGCCGTGGATGCGCACGCCCGCGTCCTGGGCGAACACGCGCTGGCCGGAGGTCTCGAACCACTCCACGTGGACGGGGCGCTCCCACTCCTTGCCGTTCTGCATGTAGTTGGCCGCGAACGGGTCGTCCGGCCGGGCCTCGGCGGCGAGCCCGGGGACGTAGATGCCCGTCACCGGGTCGAAGAAGTTCGCCGCGTCCGTGACGAGCGACAGCACCGGCAGCGAGTACGGCTCCCGGCCAATGACGAACGAGCGCGTGCGGACCGGGCCCACCGGCTCCGTGCCCTTGTATTGCCGGTAGCGCACCACCGCGACCTGGGGCGGCTCCTCCAGCGGCGAAACCCACCGCGAGCCTTCCGCGGCAGCGGGCACCGTCGTGGGCACGAAGGACCACCGCACCGGAGGCGTGGAGCGCGCCAGCAGCGCGATGGGAGCGAAGTAGCGCGGCGACTCGGGCGTGGGCGTGGAGCCGTCCCGCGTGAAGTACGTGCGCAACCCCCTGGCCGTGGGCAACGCCAGCAGCGTCTCCGGCTGATAGAGCCCGGGCCGCGCGTCGAACGTCAGGTGCTGGAAGTCGACGCGGGCGCGCGCCTCTGAACCCAGCCTGTCGCGCGCCACCACCTCCAACGCCAGCGTGCGCGGGCCCGGCCACCAGGGCAGGCTCCAGCGGCCACTGTCGAGGGTGGCATGGCCCAGGAAGCGCCCGTCCTCGTACACCTCCACCCGGGAGGGGCCCGCGTCGCTCGCCACCGTGCCGAACAGCCGGTGCGTGTCCGGCGCGTGCCCGTCGAGGGTGACGTGAAGCCCGGTGGGCGGTGGGAGCTCGGCCTCGTTCAGCCGCCGCTCGGGGGCGGGCTCACAGCCGGCCCCCGCGAGGACGAGGAGACCCAGGAACAAGGACGCGAGGCGACGGAGACGCATGGAGGTCTCCGTCCTGTACCAGACAATGCTTTGACCTCACACCGCCGCGTGACACGGCGCGGCGGGAGGCCCCTTCCCTCAGGCGGGGGGCGCGGTGGCTTCGAGCAGGCCGTGCTTCTGGAGGAGCGCGGCCAGGGCGGGCGGCGCGAGCATCCAGTCCTCGCGCGTGGGCACCCAGCGCACGGGGGCCCCGGCGGCGGCGAGCCTCGCGTTCACCTCCGCGATCATCGGGGCGAAGGTGGGCTGCGGCACGTCCCAGCTGCCCACGCCCGCCTGGACCTCCACGGCCCCGGGCTCCACGCGCACCGCGGGCTGGCCCTGCACCGGTTGGATGGCGAACCCCGGCAGGTACGGCTGCATGGCGGCGGACAGGCGCTCCAGCAGCGTCGGGTCCTCGAAGGGGTGCGCGCCCTCCAGGTCGAAGAAGGTGGGCAGCTGCGCCTGGAGCTCGTCGCGCAGCGGGTCGTCCTTGCTGTCGCGCCAGGCGTGCTCGGCCAGGACGCGGGCCTCGTGGGGGATGCGGATCTCCCAGCGCTCCAGGAGCGCGAGCAATTCCGCCACGCGCTCCACCTCCTCCCACGGCGGCTCCACGCGCGTGAGCCAGGACACCTCCGACACCGTCTGTCCCCGGCGAATGCCGGACACCCGGTCGCCCTTGCGCAGCTGGAAGGGCGGCGCCTGGGTGAACTCCGGATCCGGATAGAGGGCGGTGTGCAGCAACCCCGTGCCCGCTTCCGGGCGCACGCGCGCGAAGCCGTGCTTGGGGTTGATCTCCTCCACGACGAACGTCTCCTGGGCCATGGTCTCTTCTCTAACCGGTGTTCCGCATGCCCGCAGCGATGCCGTTGAGCGCCAGGAGGAGCGGCCGGTCGCACTCCGCGTCCCCGTCCCGCTTGCGCTTGAGCAGCTCCACCTGGAGGAAGGACATGGGGTCCACGTAGGGGTTGCGCAGCGCGATGCTCCGCTGGAGCTGCGGGTTGTTGTCCAAAAGCTTCGCCTCGCCCGTGAGCGACTTCACCGCGCGGCGCGTGCGGGAGTGCTCCTGCTGGATGCGCAGCCACAGGGGCCGCGTGGACGCGGGCGCCAGCTTCGCGTACCGCGCCGCGATGGCCATGTCCGTCTTGGCCAGCACCATGCTCACGTTGTCGATGACCGCGCGGAAGAAGGGCCAGTCCTTGTACATGCGCTGCAGGAGCGCCGCGCCCTCCGGCGTGGCCGCGTACGCCTCCAGCGCGCTGCCCACGCCGTACCAGGCCGGGAGGATGGCGCGCGTCTGCGTCCAGGCGAAGCTCCACGGGATGGCGCGCAGCGTGTCCAGCCCGCCCGCCTTGCGCTTGCTGGGGCGCGAGCCGATGGGCAGCGCCGAAATCTCCTCCACCGGCGTGCCCTTCATGAAGAACTCCACGAAGCCCGGGTCCTCCCAGACGAGCGCGCGGTACGCCTTGCGGCCGGACTCGGCCAGCGTGTCGAACGCGGCGCGGAAGGCGGACTCGTCCTCCGGGGACGGGCGCGGCTGCGCGTCCAGCGTGTGCAGGAGCACGCCGCCCACCACCAGCTCCAGCGTGCGCTGGGTGAGCTCCGGGCGCGCGTACTTGTGGTCCATCGCCTCGCCCTGTTCGGTGGCCTTGTAGGCGCCGGCCACCGTGCCCGGCGGCAGCGCGAGGATGGCCGTCTGGGCGGGGCCGCCGCCGCGCGCCACCGTCTCCCCGCGGCCGTGGAACAGGCGCAGGGGCACGTCGTTCTCGTCCGCCACCTGCGTGAGCGCCACCTGCGCGCGGTACAGCGCGGCGCTCGCGGCGAGCAGGCCCACCTCCTTGCCGGAGTCGCTGTAGCCGACCATCACCTCCTGCACCCCACGGCCCTTCAGGTGCTGGCGGTACTCCGGATGCGCGAAGAGCTGGCGCAGCACGTCCGGCCCGCCGTCCAGCGCGCCCAGTTGCTCGAAGAGGGGCGCCACGTCCACGGTGGCGCACTGGAGCTTCGCGTCCCAGAGCCCCGCGTGCTTCAGGCACTGGAAGGCGGCGAGCACGTCCTCCGCGGTGGAGGCCATGGAGAGGATGAGCGTGCGGCAGACGGACTCGCCGCCCTCGTCCTGGCCCTCGCGCAGCTTCGCCAGCACCTCCAACAGCCGCTTGCCGCCCTCGGTGGGGGCCGGTCCTCCGTTGAAGGACGCCGCCGCGCTCACCGCGTCCTCCGCGGGGGCCCGCACCTCCAGTTCGCCCAGGCCCAGTCCCAGCGCGCGCACGCGCTCGGACATGCGGCGCACCTCGCGCAGGCCCGCGTGCTCCGCTCTCGCCGCGAAGAGCGACCGCTCCAGCACCGCCAGGTCATCCCCCAGCGCCTCCGGTGAGCGGTAGGCCCCGGCCGGCAGCGTGGACTCCTTCCCCTGCCGCCGCGCGAGCACGTGCTCCAGCGCCAGCGTCAGCCGCTCCTCCATGAAGCGCAGCTTGCGGCGCCACGGCTCGCCCAGCGTGCGAGGCCCCTGCTGCTTCGCCACGTCCGGCAGCGCCTTCGCGTCCTCTTCCAACGAGCGCTCCAGCTCCTGCGTGGGGCGCGCGTGCCGCTCCGACTGGGACAGCATCCCGCCCAGCCGCTCCACGTCGCGCAACAGCAGCCGCAGGCCCCGGGCGCGGTGCGCGCGCAGCGTGTCCGCGAACACCTCCGGCGTCACCAGCGGGTTGCCGTCCATGTCGCCGCCCACCCACGAGTGCACGCGCACGGGCGTGTCCAGCGCGCCCAGGGGCTCGCCGTAGGCGCGCTCGAAGGCCCAGTCCAGCGCCTCCGGCAGCCGGGCCACCGGCTCCGACAGCATCTCCTCCACGTACCAGTGGACGTTCTTCACCTCGTCGCCCACGGTGGGGCGCTCGCGGCGCAGCTCGTCCGTCTGCCACAGCGCGGTGATCTCCTCGCGCATGGCCGTGAGGTTCGCGGCGGACTCGCGCGGGGTGAGCGTGCACCGGTCGCGCTCCTCCAACAATTGGGACAGCCGGTAGAGCTTCTCCAGCAGCGTGCGGCGCACCGCCTGGGTCGGGTGCGCGGTGAACGTCAGCGTCACCTTCAGCGTCCCCAGCGTCTCGCGCACCTTGTCGGCGCTGACGCCCGCGGCCTTCAAGGCCAGCAGCGTCGACTCCAGCGACCCCTTCTGGGGCCGGGCGGCGGTGGGGCTCGCGTGGGCGCGCGCGCGGCGGATGCGGTGGTGCTGCTCCGCGAGATTGACCAGCTGGAAGTAGACGGAGAAGGCGCGCAGCACCGGCTCCACCTGCTCCGACGGCAGCCGCCGCAACACCGCCGCCAGCTCCGCCGCCGCGGCGCGTCGTCCGGCCACGGGGCCGCGCCGCCGCTGGATGGCCAGGTGGCGGACCTCCTCCTCCTTGTCGAACAGGGCCTGCCCCTCCTGTTCCACCAACACCTCACCCAACAGCCGGCCCAAGAGCCGGACATCCCGCCGCAGCGGGGGATCCACGGGACGTGTACGCGCCATAACGGACCGGAACCGTAGTCCTTGGTCCCCCACCGCCCCTACCCATTCTCGAATTTCCGACCGCCAGCGGACGGATGACCCACTCCGTCCTTGCAGTAAAAATTCAACCACCCCGTCTTCCCAAAAGGTCAGGCCTTCCACTAGAAAGTGGGCACTCCCGGACCCCGCCGGGATGTCTGACCTGACCCTGAAGGAGTGGCAATGCGGAAAAACCCGTCTTGGCTGGCCCTGGGCCTGCTCACACTCGCGGCGCCTTCGGCGTACGCGGAGCGTGCGTGGTACGAGAAGCCGCAACCCGACGTCGCCGCGCCGTCCGCCTCACTGCGCAAGGCGGCTGTTGTGCAGGACATCACGGATGACCTGCCCCACCGTCTGGGGGAGCAGCAGAAGGAGCTCAAGGCGCAGGCGCTGAAGCAGCGCCTGGAGGGTCGCGGTCAGGCCGGCCGCGTGCAGAAGCTGGCCAACGGCAAGTTCGTGGAGCTGGAGCTGCAGCGCACGGACCGCATCTTCGTCATCCTGGTGGAGTACGGGACGCAGATCCACCCGGTGTTCGGCAACCCCACCACCAACCCGGGCGGCAACATCCCGGGCCCGCTGCACAATGAGATTCCGGCCCCGGACCGCTCGGTGGACAACACCACCATCTGGCAGCCGGACTACAACCGCGAGCACTTCGAGAAGCTCTACTTCGACACCACTCCGGGCGCGGACTCGGTGGCGAACTTCTACAAGGCCGCGTCCTCCGGCCGCTACACCGTGTCCGGCACGGTGTCCGAGTGGGTGAAGGTGCCGTACAACGCCGCCCGCTACGGCAACAACCTGTGCGGCAGCTCCAGCTGCTCCAACTCCGTGTGGCCGCTCATCAGCGACGCCATCAAGGCGTGGACCGCCGCCCAGCAGGCCGCCGGCAAGACGCCCGCGGAGATCAAGGCGTACCTGGACACGTTCGACACGTGGGACCGGTACGACTACGACGGCGACGGCAACTTCGACGAGCCGGACGGCTACATCGACCACTTCCAGATCGTCCACGCCGGCATGGGTGAGGAAGTCGGCGGCGGCGCGCAGGGCCCCAACGCCGTGTGGAGCCACCGCTGGTTCGCGTACAGCACGGGCCTGGGCCCGGATGGCGCCGGCCCCGCGTACAACCAGAACGGCGGCGCGCGCTTCGGCACCGGCATCGACAAGTGGGTGGGCGACTACACCATCCAGCCGGAGAACGGCGGTCTGGGTGTGTTCGCGCACGAGTACGGCCACGACCTGGGCCTGCCGGACCACTACGACACGACGAACGCGGCGGACAACGGGACGGGCTTCTGGACCATCATGTCGTCCGGCTCGTACCTGAACGACGGCACCACGGACATCGGCAGCCGTCCGGGTGACTTCTTCGCCTGGGACAAGCTGCAGCTGGGCTGGCTGGACTACGCCACCACGAGCGCGGGCCTGTACTCGTACCACAACCTGGGCCCCTCGGAGTTCACGTCCGCGAACGCGAAGCAGGCGCTCGTCGTGAAGCTGCCCGGCAAGCCCGTGGTGCAGCCCACCACCGCCCCCTACGAGGGCCAGGGCATGTGGCAGGGCGGCCAGGGCAACAACCTGGACCGCGTGCTCGAGAAGACGGTGAAGCTGCCGAACAAGAAGCCCATCACCTTCTCCTTCCAGACCTGGTTCGACATCGAGGAGGACTGGGACTACGCCTACGTCGCCCTCTCCTTGGACGGTGGCCCGTTCGTGAACCTGCCCAGCCCCGTCAGCCGCACCACGAACCCGTGGGGCAACAACCTGGGCAACGGCATCACCGGCGCGTCCGGCGGTTGGATTCCCCTGGAGTTCGACCTGTCCGCCCACGCGGGCAAGACCGTCACCGTGAAGATCCGCTACAAGACGGACGGGGCGGAGTTCGGCAAGGGCTTCCTGGTGGACTTCGTGCAGCTGTGGGCGAAGAACACGTACGTCTTCGGTGACGACGGCGAGTGGGGCCACAAGTGGTGGGACAAGTCGACGTTCTTCGTGACGGACGGCACCAACACCCTCTACGACAACTACTACCTGGCCGAGTGGCGCCAGTTCCGCGGCTACGACGAGGGGCTCGCCACGGGTCCCTACAACTACGGCTTCAGCGCGGACGGGCTGTTCGACTGGGCGGAGCGCTACTCCTACAACCCTGGCCTGCTCGTCACCTACTGGGACACCTCCCAGTCGAACAACAACGTGTCGCAGCACCCGGGCTCGGGCCGCATCCTGCCCATCGACTCGCGCCCGCAGCCGCTGCAGCGCAGCGACGGCCGCTACTGGTCCGGCCGCGTGCAGACGCACGACGCGACGTTCGGTCTGGAGCCCAGCTTCCCGCTGTCGCTCAAGCCCAACGGCTTCCCGCGCAACGAGTACCCCTCGCAGCCCGCGGTGCCGGTGTTCAACGACACGAACGAGTTCTGGTACGCCACGCAGCCGTACGGCGGCGTGAAGGTCCCGAAGACGGGCACCATCATCGAGGTGCTGTCGACGAACGCGGACCAGACCGTGATGGAAGTCCAGGTGCGTCCGGTCGACTGAGCGTCTGACCGTCGTCACCGCTGAGCCGTGAAGGAAGGCCGGTCCCGCTTCGATGCGGGGCCGGCCTTCCGCTCTTCGGGTTGAAGGAATCCGGACACCCGGCACGAGGCCGTGGATGACGGATGCGCGCGGGGCGCTACGGTGTCCGCCATGGCCGAGTGCCCCGTGGGCGGTCCTTCTTCCCCCTCCCCTCCTCCCGAACCCCCTTCCGACGTCGCGCGCACCGTGGCGCTGGAGCCCGCGGATCCGCTCAGCGTGCTCAATCAGGCGTTCCGCGACGCCTACGCCGCGCGCCGTGATGCGGTGCTGTCCCGCCTGGGCCCCGTCATCGCGCAGATCGACGACGTGCTCATCCTGCGCATGCGGGGCCAGCGCTTCGAGGCCCCCGCGCGCACGCGGCGCTACCATGAGTACAAGGCCGTCACCCACGTGCCGCTCGCGCTCCACGTCCTGCTCGCCAGCAAGGAAGCGCTCGACTGGGAGACGCACACGCGGCTCACCACCCTGCGCAGCCTCATCACCGCCTCGCGCCGGAGCCTGAAGGGCCGGGACCTCCCGGCCGAGGCGCTGGCGCGGCAGAAACGCCTGCTCGACGCGTCGCTGGTGCTCGTGGACGAGGTGACGGCGGCGGGCGGGGTGACGCAGGCGCAGCTCTCCGCGTTCATCCACGCCCGGGTGCCGGACCTCTTGAAGAACGCCGAGGACGCGGCGAGGGATCAGATCGACACCATGCACGCCTCGGTCGAGGCGTGGAAGCGCCAGATGACCGAAGAGGAGCGCGGCCAGCTGCGCGCCGTGGTGGCCGCCTCGCACATGTCGCGGCCCGGCAACGTGGCCGCGCAGTACTTCTCCATCACCCTGGGCGACACGTGGGAGGGGCGCTTCCACGAAGAGGACCAACAGCCCGGCAAGCGCGTGCTCTCCTCGGAGGCGACGTTCGACGAGCCCTCGGCGTTCGCGCTGCTCGCCACGCACGTGCTGGACGCGAACACGTCGCGCGGCATCTTCGGTGAGGAGACGCGCATGGCGAGGGATCTGCTCGCGGACGCGGCCGAGCGCATCCTCGCGGGCATGTTCCAGACGGCGCCCCAGCCGCCCGGCGCGGGCGCGCCCTGAAGCGACTCAGAGGCGCGTGAGCGGCAGCTCCACGGTGATCATCGCGCCCTCGCCCAGCTGGCTGTCCAGGGACACGCTCCCGCCCTCGGCCTCCACGATGGTGCGGGTGAGGTAGAGGCCCAAGCCCAGGCCGCCATAGTGGCGCTCGGACACCGCGCGGCCATAGCGCTCGAAGAGGCGGGGCCGCTGCTCCGGCGAGATGCCGATGCCCCCGTCGCGCACCGTGAGCCTCGCCACGGGCCCGTCCACCACGAGCCGCACGGACACCGGCGTCCCGGCGCCGTACTTGAGGGCGTTGTCCAGCAGGTGATCCAACACCTGCGCCAGCCGGGCCCGGTCGAAGCAGCCGCGCACCGACTCCGGGGCCTCCACCTGGAACTCGCAGTGCTCCAGGGCGAACCTCGGCGCGAACAGCGCGGCCACCTCGCGCACCACCTCCGCGACGTCCACCTCCTCGCGCTGAAGGCGGAAGGTGCCGGCGCTGATGCGCGACACGTCCAGCAGGTCGTTCATCAGCTCCGTGAGCCGGCGGACCTGGCGGTGCCCCGTCTCCACGTGGGCCTCGATGACGGGGACGAGCGGCGAGTCCGGATACGACTTCACCGCGCGCGACAGCGCCTGGAGCTTCAGGCTCAGCGGCGTCAGCGGCGTCTTCAGCTCGTGGCTCGCGACGGAGAGGAACTCGTCGCGCAGGCGGATGGCCTCGCGCGCGCCATGGAGCAGCCGCGCGTTGTCCACCGCGAGCGCGGCCAGGTTCGCCAGCTCCTGGGCGAAGCGCAGGTCCTCGTCGCCATACCGGCGGCTGGGGGTGGTGACCAGGAAGGTCAGCGCGCCCAGGATGTGGCCCCGGGCCATCAACGGCACGGTGAGCAGCGAATGGATGCCCACCCGCCGCATCGTCTCCAGGTGCTCGGCGTCCTGCGCCACGGACTCAATGACCGCGTCCGTGACCTCGGACACCAGGGTGGACTGGCCGGTCGCCAGCGCCACCGCGGGGGGATAGACGGGGCGCTCCCGGGGCACCGGCGTCAGCCGCTGCACGCTGGCCGCGAGCGGCGCGTGGGAGGGATCCGCGGCCACCACCTGGACGCGCTCGAAGTGGCCGTCCGGGTGCAGCATGTCCACGATGCACCAGTCCGCGAGCGCCGACACCGATAGGTTCGCCAGCGAGGCCATCGTGGCGGAGGCATCCAGCGACGAGGCGAACAGCTCGCTGGCCCGCGCGAGGAACGTGGCGCGCTGCTCGCCCAGGACCTGCGCCTGGATGTCGATGCAGGTGCCCACCCATTCGCGCACGGCGCCGTCCGGCCCCAGCACGGGCACGCCCCGCGCGAGCATCCACACATACGTGCCATCCACGCGGCGCAGCCGGTAGCGCGTGGAGAAGAGCCGCGCCCCCGCCCTGGCCCGCTCCCACGCCGCCAGGGCGCCGGCCCGGTCATCCGGGTGCAGGGCGAGCAGCCACCCATGGTCGCGCAGCTGCTCCGGCGTCTGGCCGGTGAAGGCCGTCCATGACGGAGAGGCGGGCGTCAGCGCATCCCGGGCGGGGTCCGTCGACCAGGTGACCTGCGCCGTGGCCTCCAGCAGCCGGCGCAGGCGGGCCACCTCCTCGCGCAAGTCGGCCTCGGCACCGCTGGAGGGCGTGGAGGCGCGGCTTGGATCCAGGAGGGGGGAGGTCATCGCGGTGGCTCAGTACACGTTGTACTTGGCCCGGAGCGCTTCGTGCTCCTGGGCGTTGCGCGACGGGTGCAGGACCTTCTGCGCGTCATGCAGGTAGTACCAGTAGTCGCTCTTCACCGGCCGCAGCGCGGCGAGCAGCGAGTCCACGGTCGGCGCGCCAATGGGGCCCGGCGGCAGGCCCGCGCGGGTGCGCGAGTTCCACGGATCCGAGTTGTCCCGCAGCCGCTTGAGGAACGCCTTGCGGTCGTTCCACTCCGCCAGCTCGTAGCGGCTGGTGGCGTCCACGCCCAGCGGGAAGCCCTTGTCCACGCGCTTCCAGAGGATGCCCGCGACGAGCGCGCGCTGGGACGGCACCGGCTCCTCGCGCTCCAGCATGGAGGCCATCACGACGATGTCGTGCAGCGACCGGCCGCTCTTCGCGATCTCGTCCTTGTGCTCGTCGTAGAAGCGCGCGCGGAAGGTGTCGATCTGCCGCTGGATGAACGCCTCCACCTTGAAGTTGTCCGCGATGATCCCGTACGTCTCCGGGTAGAGGTATCCCTCCAGGCTGCGCGTGGGCATGGGGAACGGCGCGGCGAAGCTGCTCGGGCGGCTTGCCGCGGCGATGTACTCACCCGGCTTGATGAGGCCCTGGGCGGCGAGCACCTGGTCGGTGTCGCGCAGGCGCCAGCCTTCAATCATCGCGAAGGGCACGTCCTCCGGCAGCGGCTGGCCTTCCAGGGCGTTGGCCAGCTCCGCCACGGAAGACGTGGGGCTGAGCATGAAGCGGCCCGCCTTCACCTTGAGGCCGCCCCGGCGCCACAGGTGGAAGCGCCACACGGTGGCGTCGTCCAGGAAGCCCTGGGCCTGGAGCTGCTGGCCCAGCGAGCGCGCGGACGCGCCCTTCTTCACCACGAACTCCTTGGGGGCCGGATCCGCCGCCGCGTGCGGCGCGGTGGTGGCGTTCTGGAAGTGCATGAACACGCCGCCTGCACCCGCGACCGCCAGGACGATGAGCACGAGGAGCGCGACCAAAATCTTCTTCATGGGGCGCCAACCTATCAAAGGCCCTGACGCTTCCAACGAGAACCACCGGGCCCCCAGCCGGGCAGGCGGACGCAAGCGCCCCCTTCTCAACACCCAGCGATGAGGACGCCCCCTCCCCCAAGCCTCGTCTAGGATGGCGGCCTTGTTCGTCGACCCCCGCCGGCTTGAAACCTTCCGCGTCGTCGCCTCGACCGGGCAGATCTCCGCCGCCTCCCGCCTGCTCCACCTGTCCCAGCCCGCCGTCACCGCGCAGGTCCGGCAGTTGGAGGCGGACTGCGGCCAGCCGCTGCTCGTGCGCACGGCGCGCGGAGTGCGGCTGAACGCAGCGGGGCGTGTGCTGTTCGACTATGCCCAGCGCATCCACGGCCTGCTGGATGAGGCGGCGCTCGCCATCGCGGCGGAGGAGACGCTCACCGGCGAGCTGGCGCTGGCGGCGAGCACCACCGTCGCCAACGCCATCGTGCCGGGCCTGCTGGCGTCCTTCCTGCGCACGCACCGCGAGCTCCAGGTCCGTCTGGAAGTGGGCAATACGCGCGAGGTGCTGACGTGGCTGTCGGAGGGCCGGGTGCCGCTCGGGCTGGTGGAGGGCCACGCGCGGGCGCCCGGGATCCGGCTGGAGCGCTACCTGGATGACGAGCTGGTGCCAGTGGTCTCGTCACAGGGGCCGGTGGAGTGGGCGCGGATCCGCACCATGAAGGCGCTGCGGGAGGTGCCGCTGCTGTGGCGGGAGCAGGGCTCCGGCACGCGCGCCGTGCTGGACCGGGCCCTGCGCAAGGCGGGCGTGCGCAAGGGGCCCCGGCGCGGGGACCTCCAGTTGGGCAGCACCGAGGCCATCAAGCGGGCCGTGTCCCTGGGCCTGGGCGTGGCGTTGTTGTCCCGCTGGAGCATCGACGGCGAGCTGTCCCTGGGCCGCTTCCAGGTGTTGCCCGTCCCCGGGCTGCGAATCCCGCGCGCGTTCTCCTGGGCCCTGCCCGTGGATGAACCGTCCGGAGCCGCGGGCCGCTTCCTGCGCCATGCCCGCGCCACGCCCCCGGTGCTGCTGCCCTGAGTCAGCGGCTCACGCCCAGCCCAGCAGCAGCGCGCCCAGGCACAGGCCCGCCATGATCAGCCACAGCGCCACGGCCTGCGCGAGCGGACGGAGGCCCACGGCGCGCAGCGTTTCGCGCGTCAGCCCCGCCCCCAGCAGGAACAGCGTCACCACGAGCAACTGCCGGGCGACGGCCGCCACACCCTGCCCCACCGGTTCGAGCGACGGGAACACCGTCACGACCGCCGCCGCTCCCAGGAAACCGGCGATGAACCAGGGCCGGCGGACCTTGCCGGTCACCGCGTGGCCCTCGCGCCGCTGCCATGCGGCCAGGCCCACCGTGAGCGGGAGGATCCACAGGGCTCGCGCCAGCTTCACAGGCGTGGCCACCGCCAGGGCCTCGGGGCCGTAGCGCAGCGCCGCGCCCACCACGGAGCTGGTGTCGTGGATGGCCATCGCGCACCACAATCCGAACTGGTGCGGCGTCAGCCCTACCGCGTGGCCCACGACGGGGAAGACGAACAGCGCCACGGCATTGAGCATGAACACCGTGCCCAGCGCCACGGACGTCTCATGCTCCTGGGGCCGCAGCACCGGCACCACCGCCGCGATGGCGCTCCCGCCGCAGATGGCCGTGCCCACGCTGATGAGCAGGCCCGTCACGCGGGGCACGCCCAGCAGCCGGGCGAGCCCCACGCCCAGCGTCAGACACAGCGCGATGCCCACCACCGTGTAGCCCAGGCCCTCACGCCCCGCCGCGAGCACCGTGCGCAGGTCCATGCCCGCGCCCAGCCCCACCACCGCCAGGGACAACAGCCGGGGCGTCAGCTTCCGCGTCGTCCCGGCGAAGGGATTGCCCACGGTCAGGGCCACGCACAGCCCCGCGAGCAGGGCCACACCGGTGGAGACGAAAGGCAGCAGGCACAGCGCCGCGCCGAGCGGCATCAGCACATGCCCGGCCGTCCAGGCCCGGGGACGGACAACGGGAAGCGTCGGAGGCGTTTCCATGCGCCATGGACATGCGCCCGGCGGCCTCCGGACACCAGATGTCAGAAGCGATAAGCCATCAGCTTTCTGGATGGCTCCCGGGGATGTGCAGGGACAGCTCGTTGGGCGTGAGGATTTCGCAGCCGTCGCGGGTGACGAGCACCGTGTGCTCGAACTGGGCGGACAGGCTGCCGTCCGCGGTCACGACGGTCCACCCGTCCGGCATCATCCGGATGTCCGGGCGCCCCAGGTTGATCATGGGCTCGATGGTGATGACCATCCCCGACTTCAGCGTGATGCCCGTGCCCGCCTTCGCCACGTGCGGTACGTGCGGCTCCCCGTGCATCTGCCTGCCGATGCCGTGGCCCCCGAACTCCTCCACCACGCTGCACCCCTCCGCCTTCGCCAGCGCCATCACCGCCGCGCCAATGTCCCCCAGCCGCGCGCCGTGCCGCACCACCGACACGCCCACGTCCCGGCACCGCCGCGCCACGGCCACGACGTGCTTCGCGTCGGCGGAGACCTCGCCAATCATGAACGTGGCGGACGTGTCGCCGTGGAAGCCGTCCAGGTGCGTCGTCACGTCCACGTTGACGATGTCGCCGGGCTTGAGCACTTCATCCGTGCGCGGGATGCCATGGCACACCACGTGGTTGCGGCTGGTGCACACCGTGGCCGGGAAGCCCTTGTAGCCCAGCTGACTGGGCGTCCCGCCCCGCCGCGCCGTGTCCTCGCGAACCCACGCGTCGATGTCCGCCGTCGTCACCCCGGGCTGGAGCCGGGCGCCCACGTGCGCCAACGTCCCCGCCGCCGCGCGGCCCGCGAGCCGCAGCCGCTCCACTTCACTGCCCTTGAAGAGAGGAATGCCCATGGCGGGCAAGGTGGCATCCGCCCGTCCGGAACGTCCAATGCTGTTCTGGCATCACGCGCCCCCCTCCACGGCGCCCCCGTCCCGCGCTAGCTTCCGGGCCGTGAGCATCACGCACCTCCAGTCCTTCGTCGCGGTGGCGGAAGAGGGCCACGTGGGCCGGGCCGCGCTCCGGCTGCACATCACCCAGCCGCCGCTCAGCCGTCACATCCTCGCCCTGGAGGATGAGCTGGGCACGCCCCTCTTCGAGCGCGTCCCCCGGGGCATGCGCCTGTTGCCCACCGGCGAGGCCCTGCTCCAGCACGCGCGCCGCATCCTCGCGGAGGTGGAGGTCGCCACCCGCACCGTGCGCGAGGCGGCCGGGAGCACGAAGCCGCCCCCGGCCTGACCGCGACTACGACCAGGCGGCCATGCCGCCAATGCGGCGCAGCATCAGGATGGGGCCGTCGTCCATGCGCCGGCCGCGCAGATCAATCTCACAGTCGATGACCCAGTCCCCATGGCCCTCCGGGTCCATGATGCGCTGCTGGGCCTCCCACTGGCGCGTGCCGGACTCCTTGAGCTGCGTGTTCGCCGGCTTGCGCGCCTGGGGCGTGAGCACCACCAGCTTGTGCTCCTCGAAGTACGGCGCCATGGCCTGCTCCAGCTTCGGGGCGGTCCATTCGCCCAGCGCGTTGTCCAGCATGCCCAGCGCGTCCAGGTAGCGGCGCTGGCCCAGCGCGCGCAGCAGCCGGTGCAGCTCCTCGCGCACGCGCGCGGCGAAGGCCTTGGGGTCCTCCGTGAGCTCCTTGGGCTTGAGGTCCACCACAGGCTTCACTTCGACGGGGGCCTCCGGGTTGCGCATCCGCTCCCACTCGTCCAGGAGGCTGGAGTCCACCTGACGCAGCGTCGCGCGCAGGTGGTCGATGATGTCGTCCAGGTCCTCGTTGCGGAACTTCTCCGGCACCGTCTGCACCAGCGACTTGTAGACGTCTCCCACGTAGCGCAGGAGCACGCCCTCGCTGCGCTGCAGGCCGTATTCGCGCACGTAGTCGTGGAAGGACATGAAGCGCTCGAACATGTCCCGGACAATGGACTTGGGCCGGATGTTCTCCTCGCCCACCCACGGGTGCTTCTTCGCGAAGGCGTTGAAGGTGCCGTAGACGAACTCACGGTTCGGCTTGGGCCACTCCAGCTTCTCCAGCTCCTCCATGCGGTCGTCGTACTCCACGCCCCGCGCCTTCATCTCCTGGATCTTCTCCCCCTTCAGCTGGTGCAGCTGCGCGTACAGCACCACGTCCGGGTTCTCCAGGATGGACTCCACCAGCGTGACGACGTCCAGCGCGTACGTCTCCAGCGTGGGGTCCAACAACTCCAGCGTCTCGTGCAGGTACAGGGACAGCGTGTGGTTGAGGCTGAAGTCGCGCTGAAGGTCCTCGGACACCTCCACCGTCGCCGAGTGCTTCTCCCACTGCACCACCTTCACGATGCCCGCGTCGCGCAGCGTGCGGAAGTACATCGCCGCGTCCTTGAGCAGCTTCTTCTTCGTGTAGTCGGAGGAGTGCGAGCGCATCACCAACTGCACCAGCCGCTTGTAGCCGCCGCTGCCCTCCGTCTTGTCGCTCTGGAGCAGGTTGAGCAAGAGGCCGTGGCTCACGTCGAAGCGCGACTCCAGCGGCTCCGGCATCCCGTTCTGGAGCCGCTCGAAGGTGCTCTTGTCATACTGCACGAAGCCCTTCTGCGGCGGCTTCGCCTTGGGCGACTTCTTCTTGCCCGCAGCCTCCTTCGCGGCCTGGCGGATGTTTTCAATCATGTACTCCGGGGCCTGCGCCACCACGCTGCCCTCGGTGTCGAAGCCCTTGCGGCCCGCGCGGCCGGAGATCTGCTTGAAGTCGCGCACGCTCAACGTGGCCAGCTTCTCGCCGTTGAACTTGAACAACTGCGTGAAGAGCACCGTGCGGATGGGGATGTTCACGCCCACGCCCAGCGTGTCCGTGCCGCTGATGACCTTGAGCAGGCCCTGCTGCGCCAGCTTCTCCACCAGCAGGCGGTACTTGGGCAGCAGGCCCGCGTGGTGCATGCCGATGCCGTGGCGCAGGAAGCGCTGGAAGTCCTTGCCGTAGGGCGTGTCGAAGGGGGCGTCCAGCAGCGCCTGGCGGATCTCCTCCTTCTCTTCCTTCGTGTTGAAGTCCACGGACATCAGGTTTTGCGCCTGCTCGGCCGCGGCCCGCTGCGTGAAGTTCACCAGGTAGACGGGGTACTTCCCGCGCGCGATGAGGTCCTGGATGGTCTCGTGCAGCGGCACCTCGCGGTAGTCGAAGTCCAGCGGCACGGGGCGCTCGGAGCTGCGCACCGTGGCCACCTCGCGGCCGGTGAGCTTCTCCAGGCTCTGCTCGATGACGTGCGTGTCGCCCAGCGTGGCGGACATCAGCAGGAACTGCGTCTTGGGCAGCGCCAGCAGCGGGATCTGCCAGGCCACCCCGCGCTCCTTGTCGGAGTAGTAGTGGAACTCGTCCATCACCACCGCGTCCACGCGCGCGGACGCGTCACGCAGCGCGAGGTTCGACAGGATCTCCGCCGTGCAGCAGAGGATGGGCGCCTCGCGGTTGATGGACGCGTCGCCCGTCAGCATGCCCACGTTCTCCGGGCCGAAGGCCTTGGAGAGCGCGAAGAACTTCTCGTTCACCAGCGCCTTGATGGGGCACGTGTAGAACGACACCTTGCCCTCGGCCATGGCCTTGAAGTGGAGCGCCATGGCCACCAGCGACTTGCCGGAGCCCGTGGGCGTCTTGAGGAACAGGTGCTTGTCGCTGAGGAGCTCCAGGATGGCCTCCTCCTGGGCGGAGTACAGGCTCAGGCCGTTCGTGGCCACGTAGCTCACGAAGCGGTTGAGGATCTCGTCGGCGTCGAGTGGGGGCTCGCCGGGCTTGGGCAGCAGGGCGGCGAGCGGGGCGCGGGTGTCGGCGGAGGCACTCATCAGGCCCGACTCTAGGGGTTGGCGCCGGGGCTCCGTGAAAAATCGCGCGGCTCAGCCGGTAACGTACAGTCCCACCGCGATGTGACCCTCCGTCAGGGGCCCTCCGGCCGCGGGGCGCTGCCAGCACACCCGCCCCGCCTGCTCCGGCGACAGGCAGGGCACGTCCGTCACCTCCAGCGAGGCTCCAGCCAGGCGGGCCTTGCGCACGGCGGCGCTCCGCGTCAGGCCCAGTAGCTCCGGCGCGGGGGGCGGTGCCGCCTCGGGGCCCTGCTGGACGAAGACGGCCCGGACCTCGCCGGGGCCTCCGGGGGTGAAGTGCATGCCCGTCCCGTCCGCGGTGACCGCGCCGTGCAGCTCCAGCTCCACCGGCCCCAGCACGAGGGGGCCGGCGCCGAGCCGCGCCTGGACCCGCGCGAGCGACTCACGCAGGTCCACCAGCAGGGCCTCCAGGTCGATGGCGTCGCTCATCGCGGCACGGACCGTCCGTTCACTTCAAGGGCTCGGCGGCCACGGTCTCCAGGACGGGCGAGCGGGTGAGGACTCCGGTGGGCGGGAGCTTCCCTCCGCCGGTCGTCTGCACGGTGAGCACCAGCTCGGTGCCGCGCGGCAGCAGTGTCCCCGGCTCGGCCGAAGCCGCGGTGACCAAGGCTGCGTCCTTCGCGCCGTCAGGGAACCGGTGGGGCACGCCGATGGCGGACAGCAGCAGCCGCGCTTCGGCCACCGTCTTGCCTACCACCGCGGGCACCACCACCAGCGCCTCCGCCTGGGGCGACGGAGGCACCGGCACCACCCGGAACTTCAGCCGCGACTGCGCCGTCAGGTTGTAGGCGAAGCGGTTGGTGTAGCTGGCGTCCATGGGCGCGCCGTACATCTTCAGCCGCGTCCGTCCATCCGTCCGCTCCTCCGCGGTGATGGACAGCGCCACGGCGATCTCCGCCTCGGCCTCGGGGATGTGGTACCAGGTCGGCCGGTAGCCGATGCGCTGCAGCTCCACCGCCAGGTCCTCGTCCGAGGCGTAGAGCTCGCGGATCCGCTCGATGGTCGCCGCGTCCAGCTCCCGCTGCGCCTCCGCCACGCCGCGGCCCACCGAGGAGATCAACGCGCCCAGCGGCGCGCTCAGCGCCTCCAACTGGGGGACGTCATTCGAATCCGCCATGGTTCAGCCCTCCATCGCCTGGCCAATGATCAACTGCACGGGGCCCGAAGCGAGCGGCTTGCCCGGCTCCGGCACCTGCCGCAGCACGCGGCCCCACTGCCCGGGCTCCTTGACGAACAAGGGCATCGGGTCCACCCGCAGCCCCGCCTCCGCCGCGCGCCGCCGGGCCGCCGAGGTCGTCATCCCCAGGAAGCTCGGCACCTCGCGGGCGGGCGCGTCGCCCGTCTCGGGCGCGGCGGGAGACTGCTCCACGAACTGGGCCTCCGCCTCCGTCACGCCCTCGGTCGTCGTCTCCGTCCACCGCACGCGGACGGTGCTCAACCGCACCGTCGTCAGCGACGCGCGCACTGCTTCGATCTGCTGGCCCGCCGACTTCAGCTTGTCGGACAGCACCAGGGACGTGCCCTGCTCCAGGGCGGGCTCCTTGGTGGGCTCCACCGCCGCGGAGGACACCGCGCGCACGCCCTCCCTCGCGGGCTCCAGGACGACCATCGTCCCGTAGTCGATGAGGGTGCTGCTCATCTTCACCGGGAAGGTGGCCACCCCGGCGGAGTCCAGCCGCAGGTGGGAGCCGAAGGTGGCGCTGCTGACCTCCATCTCCAGCACGCCCGCCTCGTTCGTCACCCCGGTGTCGCGCAGCTCGAAGGTGCCCGTCTTCGCGGGGACCCACCACGCCACCTTCATCCCCGCCACGGGGACTCCCGTGGCCTTGTGGAACACGGCCCGGACCTTCATCGAGCCACCTCACAGGACAGCGCCAGCGTCCGCGACGCGGCATCCACCGTGAGCGCCAGGATGCGGGCCTGCTCGCCGGCCGCCACGCGCAGCGTCGTCCGCGCCTCCCCCGCCGCGTCCGTCCTCACCACCGCGAGCACCACGTCCGTGCCCGCCAGCGGCGCCACGCCGGACAGCGACTGCGTCGTCCTGCGGTCCAGGTTGAACTCCACCTCCACGCCCGGCAGTGCCTCGCCCGCGGCGTTGCGCACGCGCACCACCACGCCCGGCACGCCTCCGTCGCCGATGACGCAGCGGGCGTCGAGCACCACCGGAGGCAGGCCCTCGTTGGCCGGCACCGCGACGAAGCTGCCGCGGATCACGCTGACGATCTCCGTCTTCGTCTGCGAAGAGGCCACGTCCGCCAGCCGCACGGGCCGCATCTTCAGGATCTTCCCGTTGGCCACCGGTCCGGTGGTGGTGGTGGACGTCTCCACCCGCAGGTCCATCCGCAGCTCGAACTCCAGCTTCGGCACGTAGTAGGTGAACTGGCGGCCGGGCGCGCCGGCCGCGGAGATGCCTCCCAGCTCCTGCTGGGCCTTCGCCAGGCCGTCGGCCAGCTCGAGCAGGTACTCGTCCAGCGTGCCGAACAACTCCTGCGCCTGCTGTGTCGTGTCACTCATCCCGCGCTCCCTGGCGCCCGCGTTCCCGCCGCGTGTCACGTGCCGTGTCGCGCGCGTCCATGTCGTCCATGCCCATGCCGGCGCGCTCCATCTCCATGTCCATCTGTTGCTCCATGGACTCCATGTCCATGCCGGCCATCGCCAGCCCGCGCATCATCAGGGCCTCGGTGTCCAGCGAGCGGGGATCCATGCCCCGAAGCTCGCGCGCCACCGCCATCCCCTTCTCCACCTTCCCTATCGTGAGCCCGCCGCGCCCCCCCAGGGCCCGCCCCATCTGCCCGAGCGAGGGCAGCGTCTGGCCCTTCTCCAGCGCGAGCGGCCTGCGCGCCGCCGAGCGCGCCTCCTCCGCTACGTCCGCCAACCGCCGGGTCGCGGACCCCAGCTCCCCCAGCTTCATGCGGCCCCGGCCCGGAGACTCCAGGACGCGCTCCGCCAGCCGCGTGGCCAGCTTCGCGCGCTCACGCGCCTTGCGCGCCCACTGCTGGCGCAGCGTCTGCTGCTTCTGCGCCTGACGCCGGGCCGCCTTCCCCGCCTGCAGGCGCTCGCGGCGCAGCTCCTCCACCCGCTCGGCCTCCTCCGCCTCCGTCCGGCGCCGGGCGTACAGCTTCTGCTCCAGCAGCCGCCGCGCGGTGTCCCGCTCGTGCTGCTTGCGCTCCGCGATGCGCGACTCCGGCGTGTGCTGGACGACGGGGAACTGCTTCGCCAGCCGCTCGTCCACGGGCGCCTCCTGCACGCCGCTCAGCGCCTTCATCGTGTCTTCGAGCTGCCGGCGCTCCTTCAGCAACGCCGCCAGCTCCGGGTCGCTGGCGGCCACCTGCTCCAGCGAGGGCACGGGCGTGTCCGCGCCCAAGGCAGGAGCGGACGCGCCAACGTCATCGGCGGCCCCCGAGGCGTCCTCCTCCAGCAGGTCTTCCCAACGAACGTGTGACATGCGCGGCGCCCCTTGGCGTCAGGTGACGTTGCCCACGGCGGTGTCGATCTTCCCGCTGACGGCCTCGCCCTCCGCGGTGCCCTTGAGGCCCTTGGCGATCTCCGCGCAGATCTGCTGGAGCGCCGCCGGAGGGGGGATGGGCACCAGCTTGGTGCGGATGAGGCTCGAGCCCTCGGCGGAATAGCTGTACTTCTGCGAATGCTTGGCCGTGACGGTGGTGACGTGGCTCTTGTGGCCCTTCACCAGCGTGGTGAGGATGCCCTTGTCGCGGTCCACCTTGCGGTCGCGCGTCTGGGTCGAGTCGTCAGTGGACTCGTGCATGGAGATCTCCATCTTCACTTCGATGATGGTCTCCACGAACTGGTAGAACGTGGGCGTGAAGCCGAGCAGGAGCAGCGGGTACTCGGTGGTCCCCAGCTTCACGAAGCCGGCCCCGTCCCGCACGGCGTTGCCGCTGTCGTCGATGCGGTAGCCCGCCATGAGCTGGGCGATCTTCAGCGACGAGCTGTCCAGGGCGTACTGGGCATCCGCGATGGCGTTGCCCAGGTTGCGGACCATCTCCCCGAAGGGGACGTTGAGCAGATCCTGACCAATGGAGTTGGTGGGCATGGTGCGCGCGCTCCCAGGCTACTTGGCGGGGGTGGGCGTGGTGCCGGCCCTGGACGCGATGAGCGCGCGAACCCGCTCCTCGAAGAGGGCCGGCGGAGGCACCGGCACCAGCTTGGTGCGCAGCAGGCTGGAGCCCTCCACGCTGTAGTCGTACTTGCGCGTGTAGCTGGCGTCCACGGTCGTCACCACGGCCTGGGGCGCGCCGCCGCGCTTGAAGAGACGCAGCCCGCCGGCCGTCCGCGAGGTGCTCTGCGTCGCCACCTTGCTCTCCGTGCTCTCCGTCATCTTGATGGCGATCTTCACCTCGATGATGGTGTCCACGAACTGGTAGAAGTTGGGCGCGAAGCCCAGCTCCATCATGGACGAGGGCGTGCCCGCGAAGGACACCTTGGTGTCCACCCGGATGGGCTTGCCGGAGCCGTCGAGCTGGATGTTCCCGTCGGCGTCCCGCAGCAGCGCCTCGCCGCTCATCATCTCCGCGACGAGCATCCCGCTCTTGTCCAGCTCGAGCTGCGCCTCGGCGATGGCGGTCGCCATCTCACGAATCATGTCCCCCATGGGGACGTTCAGCAGTTCCTGACCGACGTTGGGCATGGTGTCTGGGTCCTTGCGCGCTTCAGGCGGAGGTATTGGTGGAGGCCGCGGGCAGCGGCGGCTGGGCGGCGATCTCGTTGAGCAGTTGGTGCAGGCGCGCGGGCGGAGGCAGCGACACCAGCCGCGCGGCGATGGAGCTGGCGCCCTGCACCTCGAAGCCGTACTTGCGGCTGTACTCGGCGTTGACCGTCACGGAGAAGATGCCGGCCATGCCGCCCGTCGCGCCGCCGCCCACGGAGAACTCCGTGGACTCGCGGATGGTGAAGGTGAGCTTCGCCTCGAGCGTGGCCTCGGCGAAGGCGTAGAACGTGGGCGTGAAGCCGAGCGCGAGCAGGCTCCACAACTGCCCGTCGCCCAGGTCCACGGTGCGCTCGGACATGCGCTTCGCGATGTCCAGAGAGTTGACGTCCAGCGCGTGCTGCGCGTCCGCCACCGCGCGCCCGAGCCGCTCGATGAGCTCGGGCAGCGGCGCGTCCAGCACCGTCATCATCGCGCGCTGGCCCTGCGTGGTGTTGTTTCCGGGCATGGGGACTCCTTACGGGTACCAGCGTTCGAGGTAGTCGCCGATGGCCTGGAGGAACTGGGGCGGCGCGGGCACCGCCACCAGGCGGGCCTTGATGGTCGAGCTGCCGGACACGCTCATCTCGTACTTCACCGAAGCGTGCGCATCGACGTTGAGGGCGCGCAGCTCGCGCTCGGAGCTCTCCTCGCGGTCCGCGGACGGCTTGCCGGCGATGCGGTTGGCCGACAGCAGGAACGCGGCGGGGTTGCTGGTGCCCAGCATGGTGCCGGAGGGGCCGGAGACGGTGACGATGTTGCCCGCGGACTGGGCCTGGAGGCCCGCGGCCAGTACGCCGGAGCTGGAGCCCGCCGTGATGGCGGCGGCCAGGTTGCGCGCCGTGTCCGCGGCCGTCACCCCCAGCGTGAACTGCCCCGGCTGCGGGGCGACGCCGGTCTCCACGGCCACCAGCTGCACGTTGTCGATGACGACGGTGTCGCGAGGCTGGGGCGAGGCCGGCGGGCGGCCGTCGCCGAAGCGGCGGGCCACGCGGATGGAGCCCGCTGCGGACAGGGCCGGCGCGGTGGGCGTGCGCGCGAACAGGGTGAACAGGGCGTGGTCACCGGTGCCGTACAGGTAGACGCGGTCCCCGCGCGCGAAGGCGCCGAAGGCGGTGTTGGCGTTGGCGTCGCGGATGGCGCGGGCCAGGTTCGCGGCGGTGGACTCCGCGGTGGCGCCCACCGCGAAGGTTGTGCCCTGGGAGGCGGTGCCCTGGGTGAAGTCCGTGCCACGGAAGGTGACGACGGCCGTGGTGGGCGCGTTCGCGGCGGCGCGCGTGCGCGGCACGATGCGGGCCTCGCGGTCCGTCCCCGTGGGGTCGAAGGCGGCCGTGGCCGCGCCGGTGCGGGCCACCAGCGACGCGGGCACGCCGGAGAAATGGAAGACGACGCGCCGGTTGGCCGCCAGGTCGGAGCTGCTGAAGTCGACCGTCGCGCCCATGCCCCGGGCCTTGAGCCTGCTGGCCGCCACGCCCCGCGACGTCAGCGCCCTCAGGACGAAGTCCGCGCGCCGCTGCGACAGGCGCTGGTTGTAGCCGGGGGCCGGCGGCGTGCGCTGATCCGCCCAGCCCTCCAGGTCCAGCGAGGCGGACGGGTGCTCCGCCAGCAGCGCCGCCACCGCGTCGAGGATGGCGGAGGGCTCGCGGTCCGTGCCGTAGGTGGTGGTGGGCACGTCGTGGATGTCGGTGTCGAAGTAGATGGCCCGGTTGCAGTCAGCGCCGGAGACGACGAGGAAGGCGGCCGGGTCCACCTGCTGCCCGATGTCCGCCAGCGCCGCGCCCACCGTCGCCGCGGTGCTGGTGTAGCGCGTGCCGTTGGTGGCCGGCAGCAGCAGCGCGGGCGCGGGCGTCACGCTGCCCAGCCGCGCGATGACCAGGTTGTCGCCGGGCGCCGCCTGCGGCGAGGTGCGCACGGTGATGACCGAGCGGTTGATGGCGTAGAGGTCCGGGCGGTTGGTGCTGGCGGTGACGCCCGACTGCATCTCCCAGTCCATGAAGACGCCCTGCAGGTCCCCCGCGGCCTGGTTGGTCCAGACGGAGTTGTTGCGCAGGGCCACGAGCAGCTCCTGCGCCGTCTCCCACAGCGTGTCCTGGCGGGTGACCGGCAGGCCGCTGCTGTTGGGGCCCACGCCGCCGTCCAGCGCGTAGCTGGTGGTGCCCACCGTGAGGTGGCCCGGCGCGTTGGCCACCAATGCCAGACAGGCGTAGGGGGGGATGCCCTCGCCGTCCTGCACCGTGAGGGTGGCGCTGCCGCTGGCGGAGGACGTCTCGAGGCTGTACTCACTCGACTCGTTCTCGTTGTCGTAGTTGAAGTTGGCGCCCACGTCGATGGTGGTCGAGTAGTAGACGTTGAGGTTCACCTCCAGGTCGGCGTACTGGAAGTGGTAGAAGGCCGGCCGCAGCCCCAGCGCCAGCAGGTTCTGCGTCATGCCCGGCAGGACGGTCTGCCCCATGCGCAGCGTCTGATCCACGCTGTTGGTGTCCAGCTGGGTCTGGGCCTCGGCGATGGCGAGCCCCATGTCCCGGATGAAATCGGAGATGTTGAGATCCGCGAGGATCTTCCCTGCTTTCGGCATGGTCTACCCCAAGGGTGCGGCGACGGGAGGAAGTGCGACGGCGACGTCGGGACGAACGGTGTCGGGACGGACGACCCAGTAGGCGTGACGGTCCTGCTCCAGCGTGATGCGGCGCGCGTCCACGTGCAGTCCGGTGCGCGCCCAGCCCAGCACCCGCTCCGACAGCGGGAGCCGCCCGGCGCCGGCCAGCGCCACCGCGGACTCCAGCCGCGTGCGCGCCTCGGCCAGGCGCCCCAGCTTCGCCAGCGCCAGGCCGTGCCGCTCGTGGTGCGCGGCCAGGTCCTGGCGGGCCAGGTCGCTCGTGGGAGGCTGCTGCTGGTAGTGGGCCTCCACGCGCTGGCAGAAGGAGATGACGGCCTCGTGGGCCCCCGAGCGCTCCAGCGACTCGAGCACGCACCACGCATAGTGGCGCTGGCAGACGTCGGAGCCGCCCTGGAGCGCGGCCAGCCGCAGCGCCTCCCGGTAGTGGCGCAGCGCCTCGTCATGCCGGCCGGCCAGCGCGAACACCTTGCCCTGCTCCGCCACGCGGAAGTGCAGCGCGAGCGAGCTCACTGGGACACCAGGGAGGTCCGCGTGCCCCGCGCGCGCAGCTCCGCGACGAGCCAGCGCGCGCGCGTGTCCCCCACCGTGGCCTGGAAGGTATGCGGCAGCCGCGAGAGCGCGGTGCGCGCCTCGTTGGCTTGCAGCCCCAGCGCCGGGGCCAGCAGCTCCGCGGCCACGGCGGGGTCCTTCGACTCCTCCACCGTCAGGCGGAAGCTGCGGAAGTTGATGAGCTGCACGGCCAGCTTCGCGCCCGCGGCCTCCAGGGGCGCGGTGCGCGCCACCACGTCCGCGCGCGACAGCCCCGTGTGCAGCACCACCGGCAGCCGCTTGAGCACCTTCGGAACCAGCGCCGGGGGCATGCCCGTCTCACGCACCAGCAGCTCCGGGAAGCCGGCGTCGGCGGGGGCCTCCAGGAGGCTGACGTCGAAGCGCTGGAAGGCGTGATCCAACAACCGCACCCCACCCCGCGCGCCCAGCTCCCGCCACACGCGCTCCGCCTGCGCGTGCGAGAGGTCCCGGGCCACCAGCGGCGGCTCCCCCGGAGTCACGCCCTGCCCCTCCAGCACCGAGCGGACCCCCGCGAGGCTGACCACCTCCGTGGCGAAGACGTCATAGCGGGCGGTGGGCGGATGGCTGGCGTCCACCTCCGCGCCCAGCGGGGCGAAGCGCTCCCGGAGCGCGTCCACCGTGGCCTGGGAGACGGAGCCGAGCACCGTGGGCGGCGTGGCGCAGAGCGCCGCGGCGGCGTCCGCCAGGGGACAGCCCAGCACGGCCGCCAGCTCCGTGCAGACCTCACGGAAGCGCCCGCCGTCACGCAGGTACAGCGCCACGTCGTAGGTCTGCCCGGGAGGAGGAAGAAGGGGCGCGTCATCCGGCTCCACGACCACGCGCAGGCCCGCGTTGCCCAGCACCTCCGACAGGCCCCGGGCGACGTCCTCCGGAAGGCCCCCGGCCAGCACCGCGGGGGCGCGGAACAGCCTCGCCGCGAGCTCCGCGGGAGGCAGATCGAAGTGGGGCACCAGGGCGCGGACGATGCTCGCGGACCCCTGGTGCAAGGAGAGAACAGTGACTCGCCGTGAACCGTTCATCTGAAAACACGAGACACCATCCGGTGTTTCACTGTCAACGATGCGCGACGTGCGATGCGTTTTTCAATGTCTGAGAAATGCCTGCTCGCCGCACTGGATCCAACCTGCTCCGTCATGACGCGGGCTGATACATGCCCGTGAAACATCCGGGTGGGTCTGGGCCAGCGGGTCGCGCCTGGCGCCCTGCCTGCCCGGTCTGTGCTCACGGGCACAGTGGCAACGGCTGAAGCGCGCATGGCCATGGCTGGAGGGCCTCCCCATCCTGCCCCCGCGACATTCACGGGGGGTTTGGACATGCGGACAGCGAAATTCTGGATGGGGACGCTGCTGGCGGGAGCGCTGGCGCTGGGCTACGGCTGCGGAAGTGAGGCGAACAAGGATCCTGCGCCGCAGGATGTGCCACAGCAGCAGGTCCCGGACGCGGGCACCGACGCAGGCGTGATGCTGACGCTCACCGACGCGCAGATCGCCCGCGTCCTGCAGGTGGCCAACGAGGGCGAGGTGATGCTGGGCCAATACGCCGCGCCGCTCGCCACCGAGCAGGCGGTGATCGACTTCAACAACCAGATGGTGACGGAGCACACCGCCGTGAAACAACGGCTGGACGGGGTGCTCGCGGCCCAAGGCATCACGCCCGAGGACTCCCCGCTGAGCCTCCAATTGCAGACGGAGGTCCAGCAGCTGATGGAGGTCCTCGGCGGCCCGAACGCGCCGCCCGCGGGCGCCGCGCGCGACCTGGCGCTGATCAGCGCGCAGCTCACCGCGCACGCGCGCGTGGCCTTCCTCGCCGACAGCCTGCTGACGCCCCAGATCACCAACCCGGCTCTCGCCCAGGAGGCGACCAGCGAGCGGCAGGCCGTGCAGATGCACATCGACGCGGCCACGGCGCTCCAGTCACCCCTCGTGCTCCCACCCGCCACGCCGTAGCGGGAGCGCTTTCCGTCCCTGGATAAAAATACAGCTCGGGCTCTCAGAACCTGAGAGCCCGGGCGCATTCGCACGACCTGTGGGGGAGGATTCGACCCAGGTGCTTTCCAATCGTGTCGGCCCGGTTTAGTAGGAATTTGGACCGCCGATGCAAAAGCCAACCGAACCGACCTCCGCGCAGAGTGAGCCGTTGACGACGGGCCGGGTCCTGCGCTCCACGTATGAGATTGGCACCGTGCTGGGCAAGGGCGGCATGGGCGCGGTGTTCCTCGCGCGCCACCTGCGCCTGCCGGGCAAGCAGGTCGCCATCAAGGTGCTGCACGGCGCGGAGGCGCTGTCGGAAGAGGTGGCGGTGCGCTTCCGGCGGGAGGCGGAGATCGCCTCGCGGCTGGGGCACCCGAACATCGTGGAGGTGCTGGACTTCGACACCCTGGAGGACGGCACGCCCTTCATGGTGATGGAGTACCTGCGCGGCGAGGGCCTGTCGCGCCGGCTGCGCAAGCAGAAGCAGCTGCCGCTGGAGGAGGTCTTCTCCATCACGCGGCAGATGGGCGCGGCGTTGCAGGCGGCGCACCGCGCGGGCGTGGTGCACCGCGACCTGAAGCCGGGCAACGTGTTCCTCGTGCCCACGGAGGCGGGCGGCGTCGTGGGCGAGCGCGTGAAGCTGCTCGACTTCGGCATCTCCAAGCTCGTGGACGCGCGCACGGTGATGACGCTGGACTCCGTGCTGATGGGGACGCCGCAGTACATGGCCCCCGAGCAGGCCATGGGCCACAACAGCAACGTGGACGCGCGCACGGACCTCTTCGCGTTCGGCTGCATCGTCTACGAGATGCTCGCGGGCCGGCCGCCCTACTCCGGCGAGAACGTCGCGGAACTCATCTACCAGATCGTCCACCTGGAGCCCCCGCCGCTCTTGACGCTGGCGCCCGGGACGCCGCCGCACGTGGTGACGGCCATCGCCCGCGCGATGGCGAAGAAGCCGGAGGACCGCCACCCGGACGTGGGCGCGTTCATCCTGGAGCTGACGGGCAGCCCGCTCCAGACGCTCGCGGAGATGAAGCCGGAGCAGCGCTCGCGCCCCACCCCGTCCACGGCCCCGCAGTCCGTGCCGCGTCCGCTGGACCGTGAGGAGCACATCCCCACGGTGGGCATGCGCCCCCACGCTCCTTCCGGACCCCAGACGGAGTCCCTGCCCGCGCAGCCGCTGGCCCCTGCCCGCCCGAAGTGGCCGGTGGCCGTGGCCGTGGGGATGGCGGTCATCATCGCGTTCGCGGTCGCCTTCTTCTGGAAGCGCCCGGGTGTGGCGCCGCCCGCCGCCGTCGTGGTGAATCCGCCGGTCCAGCCTCAAGCCCGGCCCGCGGCGCCCGTCACCCCGCCGTCCGCCGCTGTCGTGGCGCCGCCGGAGGACGCGAAGAAGCCCGTGGTGGACCCGGAGCCCCAGCAGACGCAGCCGACGGAGCCGGAGGAGCCCCGGCAGCCCACGGCGGAGCCGACCGCCGTGACGGCCCGGCCGAAGCCGCGCGGGGCCCCCGAGTCCATGCCGGACAGCGTGCGCGAGGACCTGGCGTCGGCGCAGAAGGCGCTGGACGCGTCCAACACGGCGGAAGCGCTGCGTCACATCCGGCGCAGCCAGCGCACGAAGATCACCGGCCTGTCGTTCTCACTGCTCACCCGCGTGTACTGCCAGCAGCACGACCTGGCGAACGCGCGGGCGCAATGGACCCGCGTCCCGGCAACGGAACGTCCAAGGGTCCGACAATACTGTTCGCAGTACGATATCGACCTGTAGGGTCGTCCGGGCGCGCGGAAACTCCAGAGTGGGGGCGCGCCCGCATTCCAAGGAGTCGTCGTGAGAGTGCTACTGGCAGTGGGGGTCGTGGCGCTGTCCCTGGGGTGTACCCGGGGCGTGCGGCCCGACAGCGAGGTGGCGGGGACGAAGCCCGCCACCGGCAAGGTGTATTCCAACGAGGCCGGAGAGAAGATCACCCTCATCGCGCTGGAGCCCGGTGACGCGAAGAAGGCGCTGGTCGCGTTCGACGGCACGAAGAGCGAGCTGGACGGCCAGGTGCTGGTCGCCTCCGTGGGCCGGGACAGGCGCGCCACGGAGTACTGGACGCTGTGGCGCGGCCGCAAGCAGCGCTTCGTCTCCGTGGAGGACCGGGGCGGCTACGAGGACCTCATCTTCAGCGGCGTGAACCACACGGGCTACACGCACCTGAAGCCGGACACGGGCAAGACGGGCTCGCTGAAGGTGGAGAAGGTCTTCGAGCGCTACCAGGACCTGGAGGGCGACAAGAAGTACCAGGCGATGCTCGCGTTCGACCGCAAGTTCTGGGCGAACCAGGCGGAGACGCAGCTGGCGGAGGCCCTGGCGGAGACGAACAAGGCGTGCGGCTCCAAGCTGACGTCCACCGTGGCCTGGGACTCCATCACGGACGCGCAGATCAACGAGATCTCCTTCGGCAGCTACTGCGTGGGCCCGCTGGAGTCGCTCCAGAAGCTGTGCGAGCGCTCCGACGAGGCGAAGCGCACCGTGCAGCAGAAGCTCCAGGCGGTGGAGTGCCGCATGGACGCGAAGGCCGCGCTGAAGCTGGAGGCCCAGAAGGTCATCTGGACCGTGACCTCCGGTGAGACGGTCCAGCCGGACGCGACCACCTCCTTCTTCACCGACACCCTCTAGAACGAAAGCCCACCGACAATGACGCTTCGACACATGGTCATCGCCCTGGGGCTCGTCCTGGCCCCGCAAGCCGCGCTCGCGCTGGATCCGCCCTGGAAGAAGGAGGAGAAGCTGCGCGACCGCATGGTGCTGGAGTCCGCGAAGGTCTGCGCGGACGGCAAGGGCCACTACACGGTCCTCCTGCCCCAGACGCCCGAGCACGACGGCGAGCTGTACTACGGGGACGGCAAGACGTTCACGCAGGTGGCGCCCGTGGGCTACCCCAACGCCACGGAGGGCGGCTTCTTCGAGCCCCGCTTCTTCAACCCCAAGGCCAACGACAACTTCCGCGGCATGGACTACCGGGTCGTCTCGTATCTGAAGCTCAGCGAGGACCTGAAGACGTGCACGCTCAGCTGCGGGGAGAAGACCCTGCCGCAGCAGCCGGTGCCGGCGGATCAGGCCAAGGAGCTCCTGCGCAAGGCCGCCTACCAGCCCAGCCCGGTGAAGTTCCAGCCGTACGCGCTGCTGCGCGACGACAAGGGCGTCTACTACCTGGTGGAGCGCGGCATCGGGGCGGACAACAAGAGCTTCCGCATCTTCACGGGCCAGCGCGGCCAGGTGAAGCAGCAGAAGATGCTCAACGTCGTCACCGACTCGCAGGGAGAGATCTTCTCCACGCAGGGCGGCGACCTGCGCCTCGTGGTGGACCGCGAGGAGCCGTCGTTCTGGGTGGTGAAGAGCAAGCGCCAGAAGCTGCGCGCGGTGCCGGTGGGTGAGAACCTGCCCTTCATCTACAACGAGCTGGGCGTCTACACGGGCGCGCGGCTGGGCACGCCCTGCGACGACGTGTAGTCCCGTAAGCCCCGGGGAGCCCCGGGCACGGTCAGCCGTTGAGCACCTTCACGGCCTTGACCATGTCCGGGGCCAGCTCCTCGTGTTCCAGGAGCGTGAACCCCAGCTTCTTGCTGACGGCCTGCATGCCGCGGTTGCGCGCGAGGATGTCCGCGACGATGCGGCGCAGGCCCCAGTCCTTCCCGATATCCACCAGCCGCCGCAAGAGCTCCGTGCCCAGGCCCAGCCGCTGGGCCGTGTCGCTGACGGTGATGGCGAACTCCGCGTCCTTCGTGCCGCGCAGGCGCGTGAGCCGGCCCACCGCGAGAATCTCTCCCCCACCCTTCCCGTCCGGCGACGGCCTCTCCGCGACGAGCGCCATCTCCCGCGCGTAGTCGTTGAAGCAGATGCGCGCCAGGCGCTCATGGGCCACGCGCTGGCTGAGCTTCATCAGGCCCGCGTAGCGCATGAACACCGTCTGTTCGGAGAGGGCCTGGTGGAAGCGGCCCATGGCGGGCTCGTCCTCCGGGCGGATGGGACGCACGAGCAACTGCTCGCCGTTCTTCAGCGTGAGCATCTTCGCGTACTGGTGCGGGTACGGTTCGATGGCGAGCTTCGGCAGCGACGCGGCCTGGACGTCCGGCGGGTGCAGCACCACGCGCGCGTCCAGCGCGATGATGCGCTCGCCGGAGGCGAGCAGCGGGTTGATGTCCAGCTCGCGGATGAGGGGCTGCTCCACCACCAGTTGGCTGAAGCGCACCATCAGCCGCTCCAGCGCGCCCAGGTCCACGGGGGCCCGGCCGCGCACGCCCTTGAGCGCGTGGTGGATGCGCGTGCGCTCCATCATCCGCCGCGCCAGCGTGGTGGTGAGGGGCGGCAGGCCCAGGGCCCGGTCCTGCATCACCTCCACCAGCGTGCCGCCCGCGCCGAAGAGCAGCACCGGCCCGAACTGCGCGTCCAGGCTGCTGCCCAGGATCAGCTCGTAGCCGTCCAGCTTCGCCATGGGCTGCACGGTGACGCCGTCGAACGCGTCCTGGAGGCCCCGCTCCGCGAGCGCGTCGCGGATGGCGCGGAAGGCCTCCCGCACCTGCGCCTCGTCGCGCAGGTCCAACCGCACGCCGCCCACGTCCGTCTTGTGCGTCACCGTGAGCGAGTGCAGCTTGAGCACCACGGGGAAGCCCAGCGGGAGGGCCTTCTCCACCGCTTCGTCCTCCGACGTGGCGAGCCACGTCTCCACGGTCGGGATGCCGTAGGCGGCCAGCAGGCGCTTGGACTCGTACTCCGACAGGAGGGTGCGGCCGGAGGCGCGGGCCTCGTCCACCAGGGCGCGCGCCACGTCGCGGCCTCCGCCGGTGGGCTCCTCCGCCAGCGTGGGCGTCTCATAGAGCCCGGCGATGTTGTCCGAGTAGCGCCACATGTAGTTGAAGACGCGCGCCGCGGTGTCCGGGTAGCCGAACGTCGGGATGCCCGCGTCGTTGAGGATGCGCTCGCCGGCGGCGACCTCCGAACCGCCCATCCAGCTGGCGAGCACGGGCTTGCCGGGCAGCTTCGCGTAGCCCTTGAGGCGGTCCGCCGTCTGGGTGGGCTCCGTCATGTCCTGCGGGGTGAGGATGACGAGCAGGCCGTCGCTGTTGGGGTCCGCGCCGGTGGTCTCCAGGGCCTTCGCGTAGCGCTCCGCGTCCGCGTCTCCCAGGATGTCCACCGGGTTGGCGTGGCTCCACGGCGGCGGCAGGAAGCCGTCCAGTTGCTTCCGGGTGTCGTCGGACAGCACGGCCAGCTCTCCGCCGCCGGACACGAGCGCGTCCGTGGCGAGCACCGCGGGGCCGCCCGCGTTGGTGAGCAGCGTGAGCCTGCGGCCGGAGGGCCGGGGCTGGCGGGCCAGCACCTCCGCCATGTGGAACAGGTCCTCGATGGAGTCCACGCGCAGCACGCCCGCGCGGCGGAAGGCGGCGGAGAGCACCTCGTCGCTGCCGGCGAGCGTGCCGGTGTGGGACGCGGCGGCCTGCGCGGCCTGCGCGGTGCGGCCGGCCTTGATGACGATGATGGGCTTGGTGAGGGCCACCTCGCGCGCGGCGGACAGGAAGGCGCGCGCGTCGCCGATGGACTCCATGTACAGCAGGATGGAGCGCGTCATCGGATCATCCGCGAGGAAGTCGATGAGGTCTCCCCAGCCCACGTCCAGCATGGAGCCCACGGAGACGAAGGCGCTGAAGCCCACGGCCTCGCGCAGGCTCCAGTCGAGGATGGAGGTGAGCAGCGCGCCGGACTGACTGATGAAGGCCACGTTGCCGGGGCGGGCCATGCCCTTGGCGAAGGTGGCGTTGAAGCCGCTCGTGGGGCGCATCACGCCCAGGCAGTTGGGGCCGATGATGCGCAGGTTCGCGGCCTGGGCGATGTGCAGCACCTCCTGCTCCAGCTTCGCGCCCTCCGGGCCCGTCTCCTTGAAGCCCGCGGAGATGATGATGACGCCCTTGACGCCGACCTCCGCGCACTCGCGGATGATGGCCGGCACGGACTTCGCGGGGGTGACGATGACGGCCAGGTCCACGGCTTCCGGCAGCGCGCGCAGGGACGGCCACGCCTTGATGCCGAGCACGTTGGGGCGCTGCGGGTTCACCGGGTAGACGGTGCCGCCGAACGGGCTGCTGATGAGGTTCCAGAGGACGGTGCGCCCCACGCTGCCGGGGCGCTCGCTCGCCCCCACCACCGCGACGCTGCGGGGGGAGAAGATGACCTCCAGCGGTTGGCGGGTCCGCTGGTGGAGCAGGTCGATGGAGGGGTCCGTCCGGGCCGGGGGCTTGGCGGGGCGTTGCTCGTCCATGGTGCGCTCTTCTTCCGTGGGGTGACCGTACCGGAGCAATCTCCGGCAGGCCCCCATCGTGCACCAGTCGTGAGGAAGGGGACGGGGCAGCGGACGTCTCCCCCTCCTGTTCCTGATGCGAGCGAACGGTCGGACGCCCCGCGTGCGGAGCGGAGCGTCCGTGGCCTCACCCCGCTAACGGACGCGACGGCGCCGCAAGCCCCAGCCGAGCACGACGAGCGTCCCGAGCCATGGCGCCCACCCCGAGGCGCCGCCCGCCGAGCACGCGAAGCCGCCGGGCGCGTTCTCCGCCTCCTCGAGCCCCTGCCCACCGCTCATCCGCCACGACGAGGCCGACACCACGCTGAAGGACGCGGGCGGGGAGAAGCCGCTGCGGTGCCCTTGAGAGTCCTGCGCCTCCACGCGCCACGTGTACGTGCCGGGAGACAGCGTCCCGGGCAGCGTGAGCGTCGTGCCCGCGGCGTTGAGGGAGGCGATGACGGCGCCGTCGCGGCTCAGCTCCAGGCGGTAGCTGACCGCATCGCCCTCCGGGTCCAGCGAGGCGTCCCACGTGAAGGTCACGTCGCCCGAGGGCACGAGCGCGGTGTCGGAAGGCGCGCGGAGCACGGGCACGGCGGGCGCGTGGGGCACCTGCGCGACGACGGTGGCGGTGATCGTGGCGGGAACGGACGCGGTGGTGCCGTCATGCGCCTGGAAGGTGAAGGTGTCCGGCCCCTCGTAGCCCGCTTGCGGCGTGTAGATGACGTGGGGCGCGGTGCCGGAGAGCGTGCCGTGCGCGGGGAGCTGGAGCACGCTGTACGTCAGCGTGTCGCCGTCCGCGTCGGTGGCTTCCAGGGTGACGGGCACGCCCTGCCCCACCACGGTGGTGAGCGACGCGCTCCGGGCCACGGGGGCCAGGTTCACGGTGCCGAGCGTCACGGTCACGGGCCAGGAGTCGGTGGTCCCGTCATTCACCCGGTAGGTGAAGGAGTCCGTGCCGGTGTGGCCCGCGTTGGGCGTGTACGTCAGGTCCGGCGCGGTGCCGGACAGCGTGCCGCGCGTGGGCTGGGTGAGGACCCGGAACGTGAGCGCGTCGCCGTCGTTGTCCCGGCCGGTGAGCGTGAGTTGCACGGGCTTCGCCTTGGAGGTGGTGACGGCGAAGGCAAGCGCCACCGGGACGGAGTTGCTCACCCGCAGCGTCACGGTGCCCAGGTTGGAGTCCGCGACGCCGTCGCTCACCCGGAAGGTGAACGTGTCGACGCCGCTGTAGCCGGGCTGGGGCGTGTAGACGTGGGATGCGCCCGCGCCGGACAGCGTGCCGTGCTGGGGCGCCTGGACGATGGCGTACGTCAGCGAGTCCGAGTCCGCGTCCGCGCCAGACAGCGTCACGGCGACAGGCGTGTTCTTCGACACGGACAGGGAGGCGTTGAGCGCGACGGGGGCGGCGTTCTCGTCGGTGACGCGCACCATGCGGCCACCGGTGACGCCCTGGACGGTGACGAGCAGCAGGTACTGTCCGGCCGCCACGGTGGGCGCGCGCGCGGAGAACTGCTTGCCGTCCTGCCATCCCGTCACGCCCTTCATCCAGGAGACCGCGCCGCTCTCCACGTTCACCAGGCGGGCCAGGGGGGCCTCGCTTGAGGACGCGTTCGTGTTGCCGCCGCCACCTTCCGAGACGCCGCGCAGACGGGTGCCCGTGGCGATGAACGGGGCCCCGGGAGACAGGATGCGCGGCGCGTCGAGCGTGGGCCGCGCGGAGGCCACCGCGGTCACGGGGTCGAGGGACTCCACGGAGGCCAGCACCGTGCTGCTGCGTCCGCCGGTCACGAGGATTTCACCCGAGGAAAGCAGCGTCGCGGTATGGCCCGCGCGAGCCACGACCATGGGGGTCAGGTAGTCCCAGGCGGCCGTGGATGCCTCGAAGCGCTCGACGCTGTTGAAGTAGCTCTCCGCTCCGCTGTGGCCACCGGTAATGACGACGTCGCCGGAGGGCAGCAGCGTCGCGGTGTGTCCCGCGCGCGGAACACCCAGCCGGGCGAGCCGGGTCCAGGTGTTGAGGCCCGGATCGTACTGCTCCACTTCAGGCGTAGCGCCGCCGCCGGTGGTGAGGCCGCCGACGAGCAGCACCTTGCCGGAGAGCAGCACGGTCGCGGTGTGGTCCTCCCGGGCGGTGTTCATCGTGAGCACGGCGCTCCACGTGTCCGTGGCGGGATCGTAGACCTGCGCGGTGTTGAGCGGCGCGGTGCCGTTGGTGCCGCCCGCGACCAGCACCTTGCCGTTGGGCAGCAGCGTGGCGGAGTGCGAAGCGCGTGGCGAGGCCATGCGGCTCGCGGCGGTCCACAAGCCACTGCGCGGGTCATACAGCTCCACGGTGTCGTGGACGCCGTAGTAGCTCGCGCCGCCCGTCACCAGCACCTTGCCGGAAGGCAGCAACGTCGCGGTGTGCCGCGCGCGCTCCACGGACATCCGGCCCGCGGGCAGCCACTGGCTGGAGGCCGCGTCATACAGCTCCGCTTCGGAGACGGGCGCGAAGCCATCCGAACCTCCGGTGACGAGCACGCGGCCCGAGGGCAGCAGGGTCGCGGTGTGCTGGGTGCGCGGGCTGAGCATCCACGCGGCCCCGCCCCACTGCTTCCTGTCGCGGTCGTAGAGGTCCGAGGAGGCGAGCGCACCCGTCGAATCCCGTCCTCCGGTGATCAGCAGCTGACCGGAAGGAAGCGGCGTCACGGTGTGATCCACGCGGGGCGTGACGCCTGGAGCCTCGGAGACCCAACGCCCCGAAGACTCCAGCAGCTCAGGGTGATTCATGTAGTTGGTGTCATTGCTGTTGGTCGTGAAGAAGTAGCCGCCCGCCACCAACAACCGGCCTGACGGCAGCAGGGTCGCGGTGTGGTTGCCTCGCGCGGTCTGGAGCAGCCCCCCGCGCTGCCAGGTGCCCGTCACGGGGTTGTAGAGCTCCGTGGCGTTCGTTCCGAGTGCCCAGCCGGCGGTCTGGCTGTCGACGCCACCCACGATGAGCACCCGGCCATCCGGCATCGCCGTGGCCGTGTGCCACTTGTGCGCGGCGGGCATGGCCGCCGTGGCCGTCCAACGCCCCGTGGCAGGGTCATACGTCTCGCAGGCGGCGATCATCTGGAAGTAGGAGTCCGTAGCCGTTCCTCCCGCGACCAGCACCCGCCCGTCGGACAGCAGGGTCGCGGTATGCTCCCTGCGGGCATTCACCATGGCGCCCGTGGTGCTCCACGTCCCCGTGACCGGATTGAAGAGGTCGGTGACGCCGGTGGCGAGGTTCCCGCCAGCGAGCAGAACCTGCCCCGAAGGCAACAACGTCGCGGTGCCATACGTTCGGGCAACGGACATGGCGCCAGCGGGCGACCAGGCACCCGTCTCGGGATTGAAGACCTCGGCGGAGGCAAGCACCGTGGTCGTGTCACCGCGTCCTCCTGCCACCAGGACGCGGCCGTCGGACAGCAGCGTCGCGGTGTGGAAAAAACGGCCCGTGGTCAAGACATCCGCGGGACTCCACGTTTCGGATTCAGGGTCGAAGAGTTCCGTCGTGGCGACAGGGGCACTCGCGAAGGAGCCACCTGCGATGAGCACCCGACCCGACGCAAGCAGCGTCGCGGTGTGCCCGGCCCGGGCGCCCGCCAGACGCGTGACGCCCCTCCACGTCCCGGTCATGGAGTCGAAGAGTTCCGCGCTCGGCGTCATGGCGGAGGCACTGGTATGCCCGCCGGCCACCAGGACCCTGCCGGACGGCAGTAGCGTCGCGGTGTGATAGCGGCGGGCCGTGGACATGCTGCCCGTCGACGACCAGCCCGGATCCACGACCACGGGCCCCTGCATCCCGCGCAGGTCCACGGCCATCGCCACGTCCAGGTTGCGCCCTGACAGCGCGTAGCGCGCGGGCCCCGCGCCCGGCACCCGCACCGCGCCGAGCAACTGGACCGTGCCCTCGCGGCTCAGCCCCTCCGCGTCCCGCGCGACCAGCGTGTGCATGCGCAGTTGGGGCACGCCGTGCGCGTCCGCGAACTCCAGATAGTCCCCCAGGTCGCGCACCGTGACGATGCCCTCGGGCACCTCCACCGTGTAGCGCACGCGGTGCTCGGCGGCGCCCTCCGGCGCGACGTCGTACTCCTCCACGCGGGACGTCACCCAGCGGCCCGCCGCGTCCGTCGAACGCGCCCCCACCTGCGCCCAGAAGTGCGGCGCGGCGGCGCGGTCCTTCAACGGGGCGCCCAGCCCTTCCACGCCGTGCCGCCTCGCGCGGAAAGTGAGGCCCCGGGTCTCCACCTCCAGCGTCCCCGTGGCCGTCGGGGGCACCGTCACGCGCAGTGCCGACGGCGGCGCTTCGGCTGGAGCGTCACCACCGGGAGCCAACTCCGGGAAGTACGCATGCGCCAACGCGCGGGCCCCGGCTTCGGACGGCGCCTCCCGCCACGCTCGCACCGCCGCGCTCCGGGCTTCAGCGGCCCCTGGGTTTGCTCCGAGCCGTGACTCCGAAGTGACTCCCACCTCTTCGCGCGGACGTGAGGCAATACCGTCACACGCCGTCACCCCCAAAAGGAGGCACAGCCACACGACCACCGGTCTTCTCATGTCGAGCACGCCTGTCAGCCCGGCACACACGGCGGCGCTCGTGCCGGACGGGATGGTGTTGAGCGCAATGGCCCGCGCTCAACGCAATCCCCAGGCCAGGACCCAACCCCCTGGATTCTCAGGCTCTCAATCCCAGACAAGACCAGTCACGTTGTACCCGGGTCCCCACGCCCGGAGACGCTGGCGTCAGGACGCGCGCGCCTGCTCCACCGCCGGCTTGAGCACGGTGCTCGCGAACTCCGCCAGCGTGGTGGGCGTGGTGGTCTCCTTCGAGCGCGGCTCGGCCGACGCCATGCGCCCGTCCTGGATGGCGCGGTACATCTCCACGAAGGTGTCCGCCGCGAAGGCGGGCATGCCCGCGCCCAGCATCCCGTTGCGCAGGTCCTCCAGCCCCACCCGCACGTACTTCACGGGCTGGCCCAGCACCTGGGTGAGGATGCTGGCGACCTCCGGATAGGTGAGGTCCTGGGGCCCGTGCACGCCCACGTAGCGGTGGCCCGTCCATGACGGATCCAGCAGCACCTCGGCGGCCTTGGCCGCGATGTCCGCCGTGGCGACCATGGGGAACGCCTGCGTCTCCGGGTTCGCGCTGAAGAGCGCGCCCGTCTTCGCCAGCCCGTGCACGTCGCGCAGCAGGTTCTCCATGAAGAAGCCGGCGCGCAGGCTGACGACGTCGGGCGCCGCCGCCTGGAAGGCCTCTTCAATGGACTTCATCGCGGACACCGGCCCCGTGCCCGCACCGCTCTGCGCGCCGACGCTGGAGAGCATCACCACGCGCTTCACGCCGTGCGCCTTCACGCGCTCCGCGGCCCGCTGGCCGTTGGCCTTCGCCCAGTCGTGGAAGTCCGGGCGGATGGCGGGCGGAGACAGCCAGAACAGCGCCTCCGCGCCCGCGAGCGCCGCGTCCAGCGTGGCCTGCTCGTCGATGGAGCCCTGCACCAGCTTCGCCCCCAGCTTCACCAGGTCCGCCACCTTCTCCGGCGTGCGCGAGATGACGGTGACCTTTCGGCCCGCCTTCAGCAGCTTCTCCACGAGGGGACGACCGATGTTGCCGTTCGGGGTGTTGATGACGATGGACATGGGGTGCCTCCAGCGACAGCGAGATGGACTGAACAGTGCCCCCGCGCGCCCCATGAGGCCACTGCATGCTATGCATGCACCCATGCGCCGCGTTCATGAAACCCCAGCGCCCTCCTTGAAGGAGGTGGACCTCTCCGGCATCAACCTCAACCTGATGGTGGCGCTGGACGCGCTGCTGCACGAGGTGCACGTCACCCGCGCCGCCGCGCGCGTGGGCCTCACCCAGTCCGCGATGAGCCACGCGCTCGCGCAGCTGCGGGAGCTGCTGGGCGACGCGCTCCTCATCCGCGGCCGGGGCGGCATGGTGCTGACGCCGCGCGCGCAAGCACTCGCCGCGCCGCTCAAGCGGGGACTGGCGGAGCTGCGGCGGGCCCTGCGCGACGAGCCCGCGTTCGCGCCCGCCACCGCGAAGCGCCGCTTCACCCTGGCCACGCGCGACTTCTTCGGGTCGGTGCTGCTGCCGGGCGCGCTGGAGCTGTTGGGCCGCGAGGCCCCCGGCGTGGACCTGACCGTGCTGCACGTGGACAGCAACACCTTCGCCAGCCACCTGGAGACGGGCGAGGTGGACCTGGCCATCATCGTCGCGCCCGTGCCGTCCGCGCCGGGCCTGCGCCAGCAGAAGCTGCTCACCGAGGACTTCGTCTGCGTGGTGCGCAAGGACCACCCCACCGTGCGCCGCACGCTGGACGTGGACACCTACCTGAAGCTGTCCCACATCCTCATCAGCCCCAAGGGCGACGGCGTGGGCGCGGTGGACCTGGCCCTGGCCCAGCGCGGCCTGCCCCCGCGCCGCATCGCCGTGCGCGTGCCCTACTTCCTCATCGCGCCGCTCGCGGTGTCGCGCTCGGACCACGTCCTCACCGCGCCCCGCCGCCTCATCGCCGCGTTCAAGGACGCGTATGAGCTCCAGGTGTTCCCCCCGCCCCTCCCCCTGCGCGCCTTCGACATCCTGCAGGTCTGGCACGAGCGCTTCGACGGAGACCCCGCGCACCAGTGGCTGCGCGGACTGGTGGCGCGGTCCGTCAACACAGGGTCTGAAAACACCCGGAGTTCACGAAGGGTGCGGCGCGCGCCAGCTTCCTGACACTCGGGGGGCGCGACACTGAACGTCAGTACACAGGTGGGGGAGCATCGCATGGGGGGCTTCGTGTAGGGTGCTCCCCATGAATCCTGAGAAGCTTGTCTTCGCCCAGACCGTCGAGGCGCTCTTCGTCCGCGCGTTGGAGAATCGCCTGACGCCCGCGTGCCGAGAGCACCTCAAGCGGGCTGGGCTGGACCTCGACAAGAAGCTGGAGCGCACCTACTCGCTGGAGCAGTGGCGGGAGTTCCTGCGCATCGCGGCCGGGCACGTCTACGGCGGCGTGCCGGCGGAGGCCGCGTACTACTCCCTGGGCGAGCGCTTCATGGACGCCTACTTCGGGACGTTCTTTGGCCGTGCGCTGCTGGGCGTGGGCCGCCTGGCCGGTCCCCGGCGGATGCTGCTGCGGGCGGACCTGGGCTTTCGCGCCGGCAACAACTTCAGTGAAGTCAAAATCGTGGAGCGCGGCGCGACGTCGCTGGAGCTCTGGATGAACGACGTGCTGGCGGACCAGCCGACGTTCGCTGCGGGGCTCCTGGCGCGCGCGGTGGCGCTGTGCGGGGGCTGGCGGGTGGTGGCGCTGCCGGAGGAGTTCGACGGCACGGCGGCCACGTTCCACCTGCGCTGGAGCGAGGCCCCCTCGGAAGGGGCGCTCAGCGCCACTGGGGATGGGTCCGGAGGCGACGCTCGACCTCAGGCGTGAGGCTGCCTCCGTGCGGGGCCCGGGAGGACGAGCGCTCCCAGCGCGCGAGCCACCGGGGCCCCAGCGGGGCGGTCAGGGATTCGTAGCGGGTCGAGGCCACGGTGGTCTCCCCCTTGGTGCCGGTGGAAGCGCCGGCGCCCACGTAGAACCCCGCGAGCAGCAGCGTGACGCGGGTGGGCGTGGCCGCGCTGTAGGTCATCAGCAGGGCGCCCTCTCCGTCTTCCCGGCAGTGCCGGCGCACCCGGGCGAGGACGGCTTCGGTCCACATGTCCGGGTTGGACGCGGGTGAGAACGGGTCGAAGAAGACGAGGTCCGCCGGGGGCAGCTCCGCGTCCAGGAAGGGCACCGCGTCCCCCAGCTTGAGGGTCCACTGGATGCCGGGCTCGCTCCACGCGCCGTGCTTCATGAGGCTCTCACAGGCTTCGCGGAACGGCTGGAGGAAGGGGAAGCCCTCCGCGTCCGCGAGCGCGAGCCTCAAGGGGGCCAGGTCCACCTCGAAGCTGACGATGTGCAGGTCGCGGGCGCGGTCCGGGCCCAGCTCGCGGGCGCGGGTGAGCGCGGCGACGGCGTTGGTGGCGGCGCCCAGGCCCACGTCGTGGATGACGAGCGGCGGGCCGGGCATTCGCAGGCGGTCCGCGAGGCCGGGCTGGTCGACGTAGAGGCGCAGGGCCTCCTGCCACGGGCCTACCGCGGGGTGCATGACCTCGCCATGGCCCAGGTGGCGCACGGCGCGGTGGCCGTTGCGCAGGGTGACGAGCTCGAAGTCGCCGTCGCGCGGATGGGAGGGCTCGGACATGGGGCTCCTGGCCTGGAGGGGACGTGTGGGAAAGGATGGGTGCCTAGCATGACGACTCCAGGGCAGGAACATCGGGGAGTGCTTCACGGGGAGGACGTCCGGCACGGGGAGGCTCCATTCGAGGGCGGCCGGGCGCGGCTGTCGCTGCGGGTGGAGGCGAAGACGCGCACGGTGCTGGCGGCGGCGTGGGAAGCCCCCGTGAAAGCGGGGCATCCGCTGGCGGTGTGCCTGGAGTCGCTGTGTCAGAACGCGGTGGGCATGGGGGTGGACGTGTTCCTGCGCTTCGACGACTTCCACCTGCGCTCGGGGTGTCCGGAGGGGATGGAGGCGACGGAGGAGGCGGGGCTGGCGGTGCGGGTGTTCCGGCTGGCGTTCAGCCAGTTCCATCCCCGGGCCACGGGGCCCGCGTACCTGTCGAGCGGGCTGGTGCTGGCGAAGCTGCCCCGGGGCGTGCGTCCGGAGTGGGACGAGCCGGGGTTCTACTTCGCGCACTACTACCGCGAGGAGCTGTGGCCCGCGGCGGTGGAGGAGGCGCGCCGGGGCGGCGTGCTGGGGCCTCGGGCGGCGTGTGCGTACATCGATGCGCTGCTGGCGAAGGCGGATGACACGGTGGAGCTGGACTGGCCCGTGGAGCAGGGCGCGGCGACCTGGGACTGGCTGACGCGCGTGTGCCTGCCGGCGGTGACGGGGGGCGAGGCGCGGACGCGGCAACTGCTGGAGGGCGGGTACGGGGGCGCGAGCGGCACGGGGAGTTTCCCCTTCGGGCACCTGGACGGTGGCGCATGGCATCCCCCGGAGGGGCTGCCGGAGCCGGAGGACGTGGGGCACGCGGAGTTCATCCTCGGGGATCTGGAGCACCTGTTGCCGGAGCTGCCGAGGGGCGGCGTGCTGCTGGCCGCGCCCCGGTGGATGGCGGTGGGACAGACCCAGGACTCCCCTGCCCTGCGCCGCGCGGACATCTCCAGTGAGGAGGCCGGAGGCTTCGGCCTGTTCAACGCGGCGGCGCACGACGCGGGTGAAGACGATGATTGAGCGGCGCCTGCTGGGGGTGCTGGTGGCACTGCTCAGTGTGTCGTGCGCTTCGGGGCCGGCGCGGTACGCGCAGACGACCGACTCCGCGACCAGCGGCTGTCTGCGCAATCCCACCTGCTACACGCAGCCGGGGGACGAAGCGTTGCTCCCGTGGGTGGACAAGGCCGTCAGGGCCGCGGCCGGCGCGGGCGCGACGCTGAAGCTCCTGGAGGCGGCGGACGTGGCCCGCATCGAGCACCTGTTGGTGGAGTGCGCGAAGGAAGCGAACTTCATCGTCAATGAACGTGAGTACGGCGAGGGGAAATACCCGGACGACAAGGAGTGCTTGCGTGTGGTGGGCTACGACAAGCACGGCGATCCCATACGACGACAGGCCGAGCTTGGGACAATGAAGCACGACGTTGCCTTCGCATGCGTGCGGCGCGAAATCCTCCGGCTCTTCCCCAACAACGTATCGATCGAGCCAAGCTACGTGGTCCGTGCCAGCAAGGCAGGACAACCCTCTGACCTCATGAAGCCTGACATCGTCCTTCATGCCTCGGGTCGGCCGGATCAGGTCCAATGCGTCTTCGACTTCAAGTTCCCATGCCTCAAGGACCGAAAGAGCGACCCACTTTCGGTTCCAAATACAAGGGTTCAGATGAATCGGTATGTAAACCTTGATGGACAATGCAATCCCGCCATCATCACACCTCAGTTCGGGATCATTCGTGAGTAGCTACACGCTCTCTGAACACTTCGCCACGACACTCCCCAGGGTCCAGCTCGTCCTGCGCGTCGTGTTCTACCTCCCGCATGACCACGGCCCACTTGCTCCATACGCGAGACAGTCTCTGGACCTGTTTCTCAACGCCATTGGGCATGCGCCTGAGAAGCTGACCACGGGCTATGACCCGGACATCAGTGAGGCGGCCTTCCCACTCACATCTGAGTTCTGGGAGGAGGCGCGGCGCCATGTCGAGAGGTCTCGCTTTGAGCCCTTGGATGACATGGAGCAAGACTCCATCTGGTTCCGCACGCTGACCAAGCGGGGCTTCGACACGTGGATCCATCTCATCGGTGGAGAGTCGGACCCCAGTGGTTATGAATTCAGCTTCCGCTCCCGGCTTCCCTGGCGAAAACCTTCGTCCGAATACAGCGTTCTGAGCGTGAAGGTCCCCATGCAGTATCTGGAGGAGCAAGGGCCGGAGAAGGCACGTGAGCTGGCGCTGTCGCTGGCGAGGCTTCTTCCCTTCAGCACGGGCCATGCGGGACTGTCGCTCTCGTTCACCCGTGGCAGGTCGAAACTCCTTCCCCTCCTGAAGGAGCAACTGGTCCAGCATCCCGGCTGGGATGTCCCACGGGAGAGCACGTGGGGCATGGGAGAAGGAGTGGACGGCATCCACTGGCTGAACTTCCTGGGCCCGCCCCTCCTCGAAACCGTCGGCGGCATCCAGGCGCTCCGCTCGCACCTGAGCCACCCGGAGACTTCCGTCCAGGAGCTCACCGGAGGCCGTGCCGTGATTGGCCTGGGCCCCGCGCCGCTCGCGGGGAACACGAAGTGGGGTGAGACGCTGCCGGCGTATCGGGAGCTGGCCCGGTTCCTGGAGCCGTGGCTCCTGCCCTCCACTCCCTTCAACAATTTCGAGGGCTACACCCAGGAGGAGGCCCGTCTGTGGTGGCGCCGCTTCCTGGAGGCCCCTCCCGAGAAGCGCTACGACCCACGGGACGGGTAACCGCGCCGGATTTTTTCACGCATTGCCCCAGCACCCGGCGCACTGATAATCCGCAACCCGGAGTGTTTACGTCGAGCGGCGGGCCGACGGTCGTGTTCGCGCCAGCCCTCGCGGATCGGGGTTTCATCGATGCGGTCACAACGCGCTGTCTGGAGCAGGCTCCTGTTGTTCGCCGCGAGCCTGGGCCTTCTGTCCTGCGGCGGGAACGAGCGCCCGGCGGCACCCGGGGGCATCCGCGCCACGCAGGCCCGTCTCGCGACGGCCCCTGCCTGGTACGCCACCCCGTCCATGGCGACGCCGCGCGGGCAACACGCGGCCGTCCTGCTCCCCACCGGGAAGCTGCTCGTCGTCAACGGCGTCAACAGGGACGGCTTCGTGGGCACGGCGGATCTCTACGATCCCGACACCAACACCTGGAGCTCCGCGGGCCCCTCCAGCCTCACGGGCAACATCACCCTGGCCGTGCTCCTGCCCACCGGCAGGGTGCTGGTGCTGACCGACGGCTCGCAGGGGGGACGCCTCTATGATCCCATCACCAATACCTGGTCCGCCACGGGCAACATGGCCTCGACCCGCAGCCTCACCACGGCCACGCTGCTGGCCACGGGACAGGTCCTGATCGCGGGCGGCACCGGCGGTGGCGGCGTCCGGCTCACCACCGCGGAGCTCTACGACCCCGCGACCAACACCTTCACCGCCACGGGCTCCATGTCCGCGGGCCGGAACGCGCACACCGCCACGCGGCTGCGCGATGGCCGCGTGCTCGCGGTGAGCGGCTTCAGCGGCAGCGGTGAGGTGCCCGGCGCCGACCTCTACAACCCGGCCACCGGCACCTGGTCCGCCGCCGCGCCCCCGCTGGTGGCCCGGCACTACGCCACCAGCACCCTGCTCCCCGACGGCCGCGTGCTCGTCGCGGGTGGCTTCGCCGCGGGCGGCGTGACGGCCCAGTCGGAGCTCTATGACCCGGCGGCCAACACCTGGACCGCGACCGGCAGCCTCGCGTTCCCGCGCGCCGGCCACCAGGCCACGCTGCTGGCCGACGGGCGCGTCCTCGTCAGCGGCGGCGCCGTCAGCGGAGCACCCGCGCAGGCCGAGTCCGAGATCTACGATCCCGCCACCGGCACCTGGTCTCCCGGCGGCACGATGAACATCGCCCGCGAGAACCACACCGCGACGCTGCTGCCCGGCGGCAAGGTGTTCGTCACGGGCGGCTTCACCAGCGCCCCCAGCCTGACCTTCTACGCGGACACGGAGCTCTACGACCCCGCCCGCAGCCAGTGGTCCCCGGCCGGCGCCATGGGGACGCCCCGGACGGATCCCGTGGTGGCGCTGCTGCCTGGCGGCCAGGTGCTCGTCGCGGGAGGCCGGGGTGTCAGTTCCTCCGCGGCGGCGGAGGTGTATGACCGCGCGAGCAACAACTGGAGCGCCGCGCCCGCGCTCGCCGTGCCCCGCGAGCGCGCGACCGCGACCGTCCTGCGCTCCGGCCAGGTGCTGGTCGCGGGTGGACGCAACGGGGGCATCTCGACGGCATCCGCCGAACGCTTCGACTCCACCACCGGGACCTGGCTGCCCACCGCCGACCTGCTCGGCACGAGGCACCTCCACTCCGCCACGCTCCTGCCGGATGGCCGGGTGCTCGTGTCCGGCGGCCAGCGCAACGCCGCGGTGCTTGCCTCCGCGGAGCTCTACTCGCCCGACGCCAACACCTGGAGCGCGGCGGCGTCCCCCAGCATCGCGCGCGCCAGCCACGGCGCGGTGCTGCTCCATGACGGCAGGGTGCTCGTCGCTGGCGGTCATGACAACACCGGCGCGGAGACGGCCTCGGCGGAGCTGTACAACCCCGCCACGAACACCTGGGCCCCCGCGGCGAACCTCGGCGCGGCCCGGGACGAGCTGACGCTGACGCTGCTGCCCTCGGGCCAGGTGCTGGCGGTGGGCGGGATCGCGAGCCTCAACTACCTCACGTCCGCGGAGCTGTACGACCCCGCCACGAACACCTGGACGCCGGTGGGCCCGCTCGCGCAGTCGCGCATGCACCACACCGCCACGTTGCTGCCCTCCGGCAAGGTCCTGATCGCGGGCGGCCTGACCGACTTGGGCGCGTACGTCGACACCGCGGAGCTCTTCGACCCCCAGCTGCGCATCTTCACCACCGTCGCGGACCCCACCACGCGCGGAGGGCTGATCTCCACCGCCCTGCCTTCAGGCGAGGTCCTCCTCGTGGGAGGCGTGGGCCCGCCCGACGCGGAGCTGTTCAACGAGAACGGCGCCCAGCCCGCGTGGCGGCCCACCGTGACGAACCCGGTGACGCTCGTCGCCGCTTGCCCCACCGTCCTGGAGGGCCTGCTGTTCCGGGGCATCTCCGGCGGCGGCAGCGGCACCTACTCGGACTCCTCCACCGACTTCCCCCTGGTGCGCTTCCGCGCCGCGGAGGGCGGGCGGCTCTGGACGCTCCCCTCCAGCAACACCTCCGCCACGCGCGCGACGGTGACCGTCCCCGCGGACGTGCCGGTGGGCCCCTACGGGCTGACCGTCTTCTCCAACGCCATCTCCGGCGGGCGGATGGTGAACGTCGTCGCCAACCGTCCTCCGACGGCGGCGGACCAGACGGTCACCGTTCCGAAGGACACGGTCACCGCCATCGCCCTGAACGGCACGGATCCGGACCCCGGCCAGGTGTTGAGCTGGACCACGGTCACCCAGCCGCAGCACGGCACGCTCGGCACCAGCGCGCAGGGGACGCTCGAGTACACCCCCAACCCCGGCTTCGTGGGCACGGACAGCTTCACCTACCGCGTCCGTGACTGCGCCGACGACAGCAACATCGCGACCGTGACCCTCAACGTGACGGAGGACACGGTCCCCCCCACCCTCACCTGCCCCGCGGACGTCACCGTGGAGGCGACGGATCCGGACGGCGCGATCGTGACCTACGACCCCGCGGTGCTGGAGCCGGCGGGAGGGCTCCCCGTGAGCTACTCGCAGCCGTCGGGCGCGCTGTTCCCGATTGGCACCACCCCGGTCACCGCGACCTCCACCGGCCTCACCTGCACGTTCCAGGTGACGGTGCAGGACACCACCGCGCCCACCCTCACCTGCCCCGCGGACATCACGGTGGCGCCAGGCACGACGGTGACGTTCGAGCCCACGGCCACGGACGCGGTGACGGCCAATCCGGTCGTGACGTCCTCGCCCCCGTCGGGCAGCGACTTCCCCGCCGGGGCCACGCAGGTGACGGTCACCGCCACGGATGATGCGGGCAACACCGCGCAGTGCACGTTCCAGGTCCGGGTCCAGGCGCAGGTCGTGGAGATCGCTGGCGGTGGCTGCAACAGCACCGGCGCCGGCTCTTCCGCGCTGGCGCTCCTCGCCGCGCTGGCGGCCTGGGGCACGTCGCGTCGCCGTCAGAACCCGGCCCGGGGGAACTGAGACATGCGCTCCCTCTTTTCTCGAATGGACCTCTCCTTGCGTACGAAGGCTCAGAGCTGGGCGCTGGCCGCGCTGCTGGCCACCGCCGTCACCCCCGCCGCGTTCGGGCAGACCACCACGAGCCCGCTGAGGCCGCTGGACCTGGAGCGCCTGCGCTTCACGCCAGCGGCGACGGACTCGATGCTGGTGGACACCGGCCGCGTGCTCCCCGAGGGCGGCTACCGCCTGCTCCTCATGGTCAACTACGAGCGCGGCATCCTCCTGCTCCAGGGCAGTGATGGGCTGGAGCGCTCCATCCTCCACTACCGCACCGCGGGCTGGCTGGCCGGCGCGTGGTCGCCGGTGGACCGGTTGGAGTTCTCCGCGAAGCTGCCCGTCATCATCGCGCAGGGCGGCCACGGCGCGGAGCAGTTGGTGGGCGTGAGCGAGCCGGACTCGTTCGGCCTGGGCACGCCGGAGCTGGGCGTGCGCTACGAGCTCTTGCGGCGCGAGGAAGGCGCGCCGGTGTTCCTGGGCCTGGGCCTGGACATCGGGATTCCGGGCGGCACGGCGGACGCGTTCGGCCGTCAGGCGGGCTGGGCCGGGTTCCAGTTCGCGCCCCGCGTGTCGGTGAGCCGCGAGCTGGGCCCGGTGGTGCTGGGCGCCAACGCAGGCATCCGGATCCGCTCGAAGGAGGTCGAGCCGGGCCGCGATGTGGGCACGGAGCTGGAGCAGGGCGTGGTGGTGGCCACGCGAGGCAAGGGGCTGCGCGCCGAAATCGCGCTGCAGGCCGCCGAGTCGCTCGTGGAGTCGGACCTGGCGCTGGAGCTGCTCGGCGGCGTGCGGCTGCCGGTGGGCGCGGGCTTCGAGGCCTTCGCGATTGGCGGGCACGGCTTCACGGACATCCCCGGCACGCCGTCGTTCCGGTTGGGCGCAGGCATCGCGTACGCGAACGAGCCGGAGCCCGTGGACCACTGCCGCACTGGCCGCAGCCACACGCCGGAGCAGTGCCCCAACGAGGACGACGACGGCGACGGCGTGGCGAACAAGGACGACCGCTGCCCGCTGGAGGCCGGCTCCGTGGAGAACAACGGCTGCCCGGACAAGGACTCGGACGGCGACGGCGTGGTGGACCGCGAGGACCAGTGCCCGAACGAAGCTGGTCCTTCCTCCGAGCGCGGCTGCCCCGTGAAGGACACGGATGGCGACGGCGTGCCGGACAAGGACGACGCCTGCCCGAACGAGGCCGGCCCCGCGTCCGAGCGTGGCTGCCCCGCGAAGGAGCAGCCCAAGCCCGAGGAGCCCAAGCCCCAGCCCGAGGAGAAGCCCGCGGAGACGACGTCGCCGCTGGAGCACATCGTCCAGTTCCCGGTGAACCAGTCGGAGTTCCAGGAGAACGAGCAGCAGCAACTGGACGCCATCGCGGCCTACCTGAAGGCGAACCCCAAGCTGAACATCCGGATTGAAGGCCACACGGACAACAGCGGCCCGGAGGAGGCCAACCGCACGTTGAGTCAGCAGCGCGCGAACCGCGTGCGCGCGTACCTCATCCAGAAGGGCATCGCGGGCTCGCGGCTGGAGGCGAAGGGCTTCGGCCCCGACCGTCCGCGCGTGTCCAACGAGACGCCGGAAGGCCGCAGCGAGAACCGCCGCGTGGAGTTCGTCCCCGTCACGGGGAGCTGACCGCGTCGACGTGACGCCGCTTCGTGGACCCCCACGAAGCGGCGCGTGGTGGTTTCAGTGAAACGGGCGTGGAGGCCTCCTCCACGCCCGTTTTGCGTCAGGCCTCTTCGGGGTGCAGCTGCACCAGCGCGGGCAGCTCCGCCGCGCGGTCGCGCAGCCGCGACTTGGGCCGGATGGCCACCGGGACGCGGGAGGCCGCGAGCAGCTCCAGGTCGAACACGTTGTCGCCGAACGCCGCGTAGAGCGGCCGGTCTGTCCGCAGCCTCAGGCTGTTCACCTTGCCGGGGCCGTAGGGCACGGGCTCGAAGACGGACGTCAGCAGCCGTCCGCCCTCCTCCTTCGGCGTGCACGCCACCACGAAGTCGGACGGGATGCCCACCTCGCGCACGGCGGCCTCCACCACCGCGCGCGGCGACGCGCTGACCACGTAGCAGTCCACGCCCTGCCCCCGCGCCCACTCCACCACGCGGCGGGCCTCCGGATGGACGCGGCCAGCCACGCCCCGCCGCGCCACCACATCATGGGCGAAGCCGCGCACCTCCTCCGCGTGCCAGCCGGCGAAGACCCACGCCATCATCTCGTAGGTGTCCTTCTCCGGCAGGCGCCCGGCCTCGAACGCCTTGAACAGCGCGTGCGCCAGCGTCACCGCGTCCGGATGCGACTCCACGCCATGGCGGGCCCCCAGCCGCTCCAGCGCCGCGCGGGCCTCGGGGCGTACGCCGCCGTGCTCCAGCAGGGCCATGAACAGGTCATCCCCCACGTCCCCGCTCCACAGCGTGCCGTCCCCGTCGAAGGCCAGCACGCCATCCGGCGTCCGCTCCACCTCGCGACGGATGCGCTCCAGCGTCTCCTCGACCCGCTCAGTCCTCATGGCCGGCATCCTCGCTGGCCGCACTGTCCGGTGTCACCCGTGTCCACGAGACCGGGACGCGGGCTGTTCACCATCCCTGCATTGGATGAGTACCCTCCCGGGCATGGCACGAACGGAGAAAGAGAAGATGCTCGCGGGCGAGCTGTACAGCGCCGTCGACCCGCGGCTGGTGGCCGAGCGGGCCCGCGCCCGCAAGCTCCTGCGCTCCTACAACCAGTCCACCGAGGAAGAGCTGCCGCTGCGTGAGAGCCTGCTCACCGAGTTGCTGGGCAGGGTGGGCGCCGGGACGTGGATCGAACCGCCGTTCTTCTGCGACTACGGCGAGCACATCCGGCTGGGCGAGCGCGTCTTCATGAACTTCCAGTGCGTCATCCTGGACTGCAACACGGTGACGATTGGCGACGACGTGTCCTTCGGCCCGAACGTGCAGGTGTACGCGGCCACGCATCCCCTGGATCCGGATGAGCGCATCAAGGGCCCGGAGCTGGGCCGCGCCATCACCATCGGTTCGAAGGTGTGGATTGGTGGCGGCTCCATCATCTGCCCGGGCGTCACCATCGGCGAAGGCACGACCATCGGCGCGGGCAGCGTGGTGACGCGGGACATCCCTCCGTATGTCTTCGCCGCCGGCAATCCCTGTCGCGTCATCCGGAGCCTCCGGTAGTCCTCTGTCATTGCGGCCCGGAATCGAGCAAGACTCGGGGCCATGAGCCCGATATCGCTTCTGCTGGCGAAGAAGACGGCCCTGATCTGGGAGCGCCCCGAGCCTGCCCATCCGCCCGGGGCGATCTCGCTGCGGCGGGAGGCCATCGCACGGGCAGCCATGAGCCTTGCTGACAAGAAAGGGCTCGGCGCCGTCTCCCTTCGTACCGTGGCGGCCGCGCTGAAGGTGGACCCGAAGCGGCTTCGCGAGCACGTGTTCTCGAAGGACGAGGTGCACGAGCTCATGTCCGACGCGTTCTACCGGGAGCTGGTCGCGGACAGCCTGTTCGCCGGCGACTGGCGCCAGATCATGCGCGAAGTCGCCCACCAGTTCCGGCGGGCCGTGCACAAGCACCTGTGGTTCACCGACCTGACGGGCGCCCGAATCGCCATGGTTCCCCACGCGATCGTGTACACAGAGAGAGCGCTGGCCGCGTTGGTGGATGAACCCGGGTTCGAGGACATCGGCATCGCCATGCGGACCCTGCAGCACGTCAGTGCCTACGCCGTGGGCGCCGTCCACGGCGAATCCGATGAGCTTCGCTACGAGCGCCGCTTCGGCAAGGCATGGATGGAGTTGCTGTTCACCATGGGGCCCTACTACCGGCGGATGCTCGAATCCGGCCGGTTCCCGCGGACCGTCCAGGTGGCCGAGGCCTCCACGGACACGCCCCTGGACACGGTGTTCGACCAGGGACTGGAGTTCATGCTCGACGGGATTTCCGCGAAGCACTCTCACTGAGGCGGGGACTTCAGCCCACGGCCTGATGGGTCTCGGTGACGCCCTTGTACCCGTAGAGGCCGCTGTCATACGGGGTGATGGCGTCGTCGGCCTTCTTGGTGCAGGCCGCGGCGGTCGGGTCGAAGGCCTGGAACTGGCCCTTGTCGTCCTTGAACTCCACCCACGCATGGAGGCCCCGGTCCGTATTGCCGAAGACGACCTGCGCGTCCACGCCGGCCTGCTCGAAGCGCTGTTCGGCCTCGATGGCCATGTCCACGCAGACGCCGGACTTGGACGCGTCGAAGTTGCCGGCGTTCTTCATGGCGGCATCCCACGACTTGCCGCCCGTGTAGTCGTAATTCCAGGACGTGGCCTCCTTCGCGATGTCCTGGGCCACCGCCTCCGCGCTCTTGCCGGAGGACGGGCCCTTCGCGCCCTGCGCCTGGGTGGGAGCCGGGGCCGGAGCGGGCTGGGGCTTCTGGGCCTGGGCCTTGGCCGGCTCGAAGCTGTCGCGGTTCCTGTTCTGCTGGAAGCGCTGGGAGCCATCGGTGGTGGGCTTCGGGCCCTGGGCCTTCACGGCCTCGCCCTTCAGCAGGGACTCCTTCGTCAGGCCCAGGTCCTTCAGCAGCTTGGCGAACTCCTGGGGCTGCTTCGCGGAGTCCACCGTCTTCACGTGCGAGCCATCCGGGTTGACGACCTTCACCACGACATTCCGCGGGGCCTGAGCGGCATCGGTCGGGAGCTTCGCGCACGGGCTGGAGGACGGACGCAGGGAGGAGATCGCCATGGGACAGGGCCTCGAAGAACAGCGGGGATGCCTGTCCCATGAGCACGGCGCGTGCCAGGGCCCGGGGCGCCCAGGGCGAACGCCAAACCCCTGTCTTTCCAGCCTGTCCTCCTCAGCGCGGGCCCGCGCCCCTGATGACAGCCGTGCGCGGGGTGATGTCCGGCGTCATCACCCCGCCGGCTCGGCGGCGCCCTCGGGCTCTGGCTCCTCCGGCCCCTCCACGGTGCGCTCCAACGTGCGAGCGAGCGCGGCCCGGGCCTCCTCCGCCTCCTCGAAGGGCTCATCACTCCCGGCCCGCGCCGGAGGAGGCACCGTCGCGTCCAGTTCCTCCGGATGCAGGCGGAACCACTTCGCGACGAGCATCACCTCCTGGGCCTCCTGCGCGCGGAGGCCAATCGCCTCCGGCTCCGGCACGTCGAAGATGGCCCGCACGCGCGCGTCCAGCGCCGCCTGCTCGTCCGGCGTCCGGGGCGTGGGCACCTCCGCGCGGATCCGTCCCCGCCTGAGCACGTACGTGCGGTCCTCCCCGCCGTGCCCGCGCGCCGTGTAGATCAACGACAGCCGCCGCAGCGTGCGCCCCAGCTCGACGATCCACGCCTGCACGTTCTCCAGCCGCTCCGCGCGGTCGCGCAGCTCCGCCGCGTATTCGAACTGGAGCCGCCGCGCCGCCATCGCCATGCGCTCGCGGAGGATGACGAGCGGCCGGTCCGACTCGCCGTTGAGGAACGCCCGGGCCAGCGCGACCTGTGCCAGGTACTCCGCCGTCGTGCACCCGCTCGCGCACGGCGACAGACAGCGCGCCGTCTGCCCGCGCATGCACCGCGGGTCATCCTTCAGGGGGAAGAGCTGGATCTGATCCGCCAGCCGCATGGGCGTCTCGGACGGGCAGTCGCGCAGCTCCAGCAAATCATTCACCGCGCGCACCACGTCCGCCATGGTGTGCCGGCCATGGAAGGGCCCGAAGTACTCCGCGCTCCCGCCGCCGCCGGGCTGCCTCACCACGCGCAGCCGGGGCACGGCCTCGCGCGTGAGCTGGAGGAAGCAGTGCGCGCGGTCGCGCTTGTGCTCCACGTTGTAGAGGGGCCGGTGGCTCTTGATGAGGCGGAACTCATGCAGCAGCGCCGCGAACTCGCTGGCCGTGTACTCCCACTCCACCTGGTGCGCCTGGGCGACGATCTCCCAGGCCTTCTCGCCCTCGTCCGCGCGGAAGTACGACAACAGCCGCGTGCGCACCCGCACGGACTTGCCCACGTAGAGCAGCTCTCCAGCGGGGCCGAAGAACCGGTACACGCCGGGCCGGTTCTCCGCGCTCGCGCGGACGTGACTCAGGAGGGTGGCGACGCGCGGGTCCATGCGGTGAAGGGGCCCGAAACCGGGGCACCGCAGGCTAACCCGCCACGTCCCTGCGCACCGCCGTCCGCGCACGGCCCGTCACAACCCGGCCGGAGAGCGGCCAGCGGGCCACGCGCCCGGACTTCAGCCCACGTCCTTCAGCGTCGCGGCGCTGGCCGCGGCCTCGTCCTTCAGGTCCTTGGGCGTGGCGATGGCGGACTTCAACTCGCGGTACGTCTGCGCATAGCCGTTGCGCAGGATGCCCTCGCGCACGCGCTCCATGAGCTTCTGGTAGTGCCGCACGTTGTGCACGGACAGGAAGCGCGAGCCCAGGTGGTGCTTGCCGCGCATCAGGTGCTGCAGGTAGCCGCGCGTGTACTTCTTGCACACGTAGCAGTCGCACTCGGGGTCGAGCGGCCCGTCATCCAACTGGTACACGGTGCGGGTGATGCGCACCAGGCCCTGGAACGTGTACGCGTAACCCTGCTGCGCCATCTTGGTGGGGATGATGCAGTCGAACATGTCCACGCCGCGCAGCACCGCCTCCAGCAGGTCCGTGGGGGTGCCCACGCCCATCAGGTAGCGAGGCTTGTCCTGCGGCAGGGACGCGGTGGCGCGCTCGGTCATCGTGTCGCGCTCCACCTTCGTCTCGCCCACGGCCAGTCCGCCGATGGCGAACCCGTCGAAGGGCAGCTTCGTGAGGAACGCGGCGCTCTCGTCGCGCAGGGCCGGGTGGACGCCGCCCTGGACGATGCCGAACAGCGCCTGGCCCGTGTTCTTCGACTCCTTCGCGGCGAGGCTGCGCACGGCCCAGCGGTGGGTGCGCTCCATGGCCTCGCGGGTGCCGGCCTCGTCCGTGCGCGAGTCGATGCACACGTCCAGCACCATCATGATCTCCGAGTTGATCGCCTGCTGCATGGCGATGCTGGACTCGGGGCTGAGGAGCCGGCGGCTGTTGTCGTAGAAGCTGCGGAAGTGCGCGCCCTTCTCCGTGATGAGCCGGTCCTCCGGCAGAGAGAAGATCTGAAACCCGCCCGAGTCCGTGAGCACGGCGCCGTCCCAGCCCATGAAGGGGTGGATGCCGCCGAAGCGCTCGAACACCTCCGGGCCGGGCCGGAGCATCAGGTGGTAGGTGTTGGCGAGGAGGACCTTGGCCCCCGTCTCCTTCACCTCCTCCATGGCGATATGGCGGAAGCCGGCGTGGGTGGCCACCGGCATGAACATCGGCGTGGGGAAGGACCCCTTGCGGGTGTGGAGGATGCCCGTGCGGGCGCCGGTGGGGTCGGTGTTCAGGAGTTCGAAGCGGACGGCCATTGGACGGGCCTTATACCCAGCCCGCCCGTCCGGGGGCACCCGCTTCCTGGGGGACGCCCGCCTGGTCTCCTGGGGACCGCCCCTTTCGGGACGCCGGTTTCCCTACCTGCACCTGGGGGCGGGGGGTGGGAAGGCGGCATTTCCGGGGCGGCCCGGCGGTTACATTGGGTCCTTCCGTTACCGATTCACCGCGCGTCTTGGGTCGCCGCGCCATTTCCGTTACAAGCCGCCGCCATGTTCAACGTCATCAACGTCTCCAAGGCCTATGGGCCCAAGAAGCTGTTCGAGGAGGTCAACGTCGCCTTCTCGCCGGGCCGCCGCTACGGCCTGACCGGCCCGAACGGGGCCGGCAAGTCCACGTTCATGAAGATCCTCGCGGGAGACGAGGAGCAGGACACGGGCGAGATCATCCGCCCGCGCAAGCTGGGCATCCTGCGCCAGGACCACTTCCGCTACGAGAACGACCGCGTCATCGACGTGGTGTTGATGGGCAACCGCCACCTGTGGGCGGCGATGGACGAGAAGAACAAGCTGCTCGCCAAGTCGGACATCACCGAGGAGGACGGCAACCGGCTGGGTGAGCTGGAAGGCGTCATCGCGGAAGAGGACGGCTATTCGGCGGAGAGCGACGCGGCCACGCTGCTGGCCGGTCTGGGCATCGAGGAGTCCTTCCACGAAGAGCCCATGCGCCAGCTGACGGGCGGCCTGAAGCTGCGCGTGCTGCTCGCGCAGGCGCTGTTCGGCAAGCCGGACGGGCTGCTGCTCGACGAGCCCACGAACAACCTGGATATCGACTCCATCCGCTGGCTGGAGAACTTCCTCCACGTGTACGAGGGCGTGCTGATCACCATCAGCCACGACCGGCACTTCCTGAACAGCATCTGCACGCACATCGCGGACATCGATTACGAGACCATCATCCAGTACACGGGTGGTTACGACGACATGGTCCGGCAGAAGTCGCAGCTGCGCACCCGGGTCGAGTCCGAGACGGCGGAGAAGAAGAAGAAGATCGCCCAGCTGCAGGACTTCGTGGCGCGCTTCCACGCCGGTACGCGCGCGTCGCAGGTGCAGAGCCGCATCAAGCAGATCGACAAGCTGAAGACGGAGGACCTGAAGCGCTCGAACATCGCGCGGCCGTTCATCCGGTTCGACCAGAAGGTGGTCAGCGGGCGGCAGACGCTGATGTTCGAGGGGCTGAAGAAGTCCTTCGACGGGCAGCAGGTCATCAAGCCGTTCACGGGCCTGGTGTGCAAGGGCGAGCGCATCTGCGTGATTGGCCGCAACGCGGTGGGTAAGTCCACGCTGGTGAAGATGCTGGCCAACCAGTTGGAGCCGGACGCGGGGACCATCACCTGGGGCCACCAGGCGACGGTGGGTTACCTGCCGCAGGACCACCACGGCGTCATCCACAAGGGCACGACGTGCTTCGGCTACCTCCGGGAGATCAGCGAGAAGCTGACGAACGAGGAGATTTCCGGCGTGTTGGGCCGGATGCTCTTCTCGGGTGAGGAGCGGATGAAGGCGACGGACACGCTCTCCGGTGGTGAGACGGTGCGCGTGCTGTTGTCCAAGCTGATGATCATGCAGGACAACGTGCTGATCCTGGACGAGCCGACGAACCACCTGGACCTGGAGTCCATCGCGGCGCTGGCGGAAGGCCTGTCCAAGTTCGAAGGCACGGTCATCTGCGTGACCCACGACCAGGAGCTCATCTCCGAGGTCGCGACCCGCATCTGGAGCCTGGAGGCGGGCAAGGAAGTGCTCGACTTCAACGGCCCCTACTCCGAGTTCATGGAGAAGCACGCGGACGCGGCGCTCAAGCGCCGGTAGTCCTTCGCTACTTCAGGCAGTGCCCACGCCGCCCGTTTCCGGTCCTCCGGAAGCGAGGCGGCGTTTTCGTGCAGGTGTCAATCACCCTCACGGGGGATGCAATCGCAGCGAGGAGTGCGCCAGAACCTGGGGTGCCAGGTCGTCCCACCCATGACGACCCGGGGGGGCACCTCCATGACTCCGAACGACTCGGTCCTGCTGAAAGAGCTTCAGCAGCAACGCACCCGGTTGCTGGATCTGAGCGCAACCAACCGACTCCTCCATTTCAAGCACACGGCCCGGACGTCGCTGCGCATTGTGGATGAATTGCCAGGTGTCGTCTTCGAGCGCCTGAGCAACCACCGCGCGCTCACGTTCCTGCCGGTGATGCCGCCGGCGCATGCCTCCAAGGAAGAGGAGGACGTCGACCCCGCCGCCGCGACGGTGGTGTTTTCGATGACGACGGAGGAAGCCCCCAGCAAGGACGCCCGTCAGAATCTGGTGCTTCAACAGGCGAAGAAGTTGGGCATTGATACCCGGTATGAGCTGCCCAAGGCGCTCCCGGCAGAGAGCGGCAGCAATCCTCGCAAGCACCAGGACCGCCACCTCCAGACGTTGTACTTCCCGGAGGATCTGGAGAGCCACTTGCACCGTATCCAGGGCCTCGCGCAAACGGCCATCCAGGAGACCGGAGCCAACCTGCTCCACTTCGTCTTCGGGTTCCTGCGCTGGTACGAGTCTGGCGACACGCGGCAGGAGAAGCCTCGCAGCGCTCCGCTCGTGCTCATGCCGGTGAGCCTCAAGCGCGGTCAGGCGCACCCGGAGACGCAGGTCCACGCCTACGAAGTGGACTACAACGAAGGCGAGTCCATCGAAACGAACCTCACGCTCCAGGAGAAATTGCGGCAGGAATTCGGCATCACGCTGCCGGCCTTCTCCGCGGACGAGGGCCTGGAGGCGTACTTCGACAAGGTGACGACGCTGCTCAAGGGACTGCGTCCTGGCTGGAGCCTGGAGCGGCAGGTGACCCTGACGCTGCTGTCCTTCGGGCGGCTCCTGATGTGGCGGGACCTGGAGCCTACCCGCTGGCCCCAGAACAGTCCCATGCTGGCGAACCCGCTCGTCCGAACACTGATGGGAGGACAGGCGCAGGCGAACGAACCTGGTGGAGGTGGCGGGGGCAGTCGGGAACGCCGGAGCGAGGTCTACGACCTGGATTCACCCGAGGTAAATCCTCCGCCGCTCATCACGGACGCCGACAGCAGCCAGCACAGTGTGTTGGTGGACGTACTCCGAGGCGAAAACCTGGTGGTCCAGGGGCCGCCTGGCACCGGGAAATCACAGACCATCACCAACCTCATTGGCGCGGCGCTGGCGGCGGGCAAGACCGTGCTGTTCGTCACGCAGAAGCTGGCGGCGCTGGAGGTCGTCTCGCGCCGCCTCCAGCAGGCGGGGCTCGGCGAGTTCTGCCTGGAGTTGCATAGCCACAAGACCCAGAAACAGCAGTTCATGGAGGATCTGCGTCGACGACTCAACCTGGATACGAGCGCGAGCGCCCCTCGCCCTCTCACCGAACAGGTCTTGAGCGCGGCAGGCATCCTGCGCGCGCACACCGAGCGAATGCACAAGCCTTTCGGGACGCTCGGCATGTCACCGCACGACGTGTTCTGGAAGGTCAGTCGTGCGGAGTCAGAGTTGGGGGAAGCGGTCGTGGAGTTGGAGGGCCTCCGCTTCGAGGGCGCTGAAGGTATGTCCCCCCTTGCGCTGGCGGAGGTTCGCAACGCGGTTCGGAACCTCGCGGCGCAACTGGGGGATGTTCGCCGCGTCGCGCCCATCCTCAGTGCCCACCCATGGGCGGGTGTAACGAACGATGCGCTGACCGACAAGGACCGCCAGACACTCATTCAACGGATCGCCACCTGGGAAGAGTCCGCCCTACTTCTAGAGAAGGCGCTGGCGACCTTCACCGTCCGCACGGGCGTCACGCCCAGGTCGAGCGCGCTCGCGGTGGATGCGCTGGTCTCCAACATCCGGGTCCTGCCGCAGCTTCCGGAGGGTGCTCCCGCAACGCTGGTCCCTGCCCTACTCGATTCGACGCAGCGCCAGGGATTACGAGTCCTGCTCGATGCCATCGAAGCGGTCCAGAAGCAGTGGGCGGGGTTGGAGGCGGGCTGGCGAGCCCAGGAGGACCTGACCGTGACCGCGCTGCGCGACGCGGAAGCCGTCCTCGACATTACCCTGCGCCTGCTCTCGCCTGACACCACGCTCGTCACCCTGACGCGCGCGCACGAAGCGGTGGAAGCAGCGGCCCGAGGCCTGGGGCAGGCTCGCCGGTTCGTTGCCGAAGTGGCCTTGCGCCTGGAGGTCGACGTCACGCTCTGGACGCCTCAACAAATCCAGATTTTCGCCCGCGTCGTCGAGGCCATGGCCGCCCTGGACGACACCACTTTGGAGTGGCGGGACCCACGCTGGCTTGAGCGCGAAGCCGAGGAGGCACTTCGGAAAGCCGGGGTGACGTGCACGGAATTGAAAGAGCAGGGCCGGGCGCTCGCGGTGCGCTTCATGCCCGAGCTTGTCCCTCCCCTCGCAACACTCAAGTCCCATGCCGTCGCGGTTTCGACCGCGCCATTCATCCCCTGGTTCTCGGGCGCATGGCGTGCCGCGCGGCGGGACTTCCAGGCCATGGCTCATGGTGTCCGTCCAACAAAGCCCGTACTCATCCAGGGATACAACGACCTGCTGGCACATTACGCGGCACGGGAGCGGTTCCAAGAGGACGCGACCCTGAAAGAGACCCTGGGTGCCCGCTTCCAGGGAATCGAGACGCGTTTCGATCGAATCCTCTCGTGGTTGGACACATACCGGAACATCGACGCATTGCTCCTCCCAATGGGCGAGCGAGGTCTGGAGCTGCGCCGCGCGGTGTTGGAGCGTTCCCCGAGCCAGTGGCGAGATGCCCTGGCGAGGGTCCGCGCGAAGAGTGATGAACTTCCCCAGGTCCGCGACGTGAGTACCTCCGTGCAAGAGGCCTCGACGCGCATGGGGCTGCCGCACGCGCCCTGGAACACCGAGCCCTGCGGAAAGGCCCAGGACAGTCTCGACGCCCTGCTGAAGCACCTGGGTAAGGTTCTGCATTGGGCACGGAAGGGAGATGCCCCGCCGTCCCTGCCCCTCTCTCAACTCCAGGGACAGTTGCGCAGGGTGCGCGAGGCGTGCGGAGCCGCGGAGCGGCTGGAAGCTCACGCTCCCGCAGCGGCCCTGCCGGGGGTGGCCTACCAGGGCCGGAAAACCTCACTCGCGGGTCCCCGAAGCGTTCTTCGCCATGTCGATGCCCTCCTGGCGGCGCCGCTGCCGGAAGGTCTGGCGGAGTGGCTGCTGCGAGAGGACACGCCACGAAGGCACGCGGACCTGCATGCGGCCGCGAACGAGTTGGAGACCGGGCTCACTGCCTATAGACAGTCCGCCGCCCAAGCCTGGGAACTGGGAAGGATGGCCCCGGGCACCTGGGAGGAACTCGCCACCGAGTCCCCGCTCCAATCGACGGTCTTGCGCCTGCGTCAGGCCCGAAGCCAGTCCGCGACGCTTCCGGCCTGGTGCGCGTATCAACGGCAGCGGCGCGCCGTCGCGCGAGCGCGGAGCACCGCCGGGTTCCTGGAGCGCGTCGACACACGCCCCGGTCTGGAGCCGGAACAGCTGGTCTCCGCCTTCGACGCTGTCTTCTTCCGCTCTCTGGCGGAAGCCATCCTGCGAGACCAACCAGAGCTCGATCAATTCACTGGCGCCATCCATGCATCCCAGCGAGAGGAGTTCGCACGCTTGGACACGCATTGCATCGAAAAGCAGGGCCGCTACCTGGCGCGTCAACTCAGCCAGCGTCCGGTTCCTCCCGGCGTGTCCTCGGCGAAGGTAGCGGGCATGACGGAGACTCATCTTCTGAGGCACGAGCTGGGAAAGAAGCAGCGGCACCTCCCCATCCGTGAACTGGTGGCACGCGCCGGCAGTGCGCTCCAGACGCTGATGCCGTGTTTCATGATGGGTCCGCAGTCTGTCGCCCAGTACCTGCCCGCCGGACAGCTGACCTTCGACCTGGTGGTGATGGACGAGGCCAGTCAGATGCGCCCCGAAGATGCCCTGGGAGCCATTGCCCGAGGAAAGCAGTTGGTAGTGGTGGGCGACCCGGAGCAACTCCCTCCCACCAGCTTCTTCGCCCAGATGGAGCAAGAGGACACAGACTCCAACGACGAGACAGGACACGAGGCCGAGGGCCCGTCCTTCCTGGAGGATTCAGAGAGCATCCTCACGGCGGCGGCGGAGCGGTTCCCCATGCGCATGCTGCGCTGGCATTACCGTTCCCGGCACCCCTCACTGATCGCCTTCAGCAATCGCGAGTTCTACAACGGTGACCTCATCACCTTCCCTGCACCGGGTGAGCAACTGGAAGGGTTGGGACTGCGCTTCCATAAGGTGGACGGAGGACTGTACGAGTCCAACCGCAACGTCCCCGAGGCTCGTGAGGTGCTCGCGAAGGTGAAAGAGCACGCGCGTACACACCCCGAGCAAAGCCTGTTGGTCGTCACGTTGAACTCGAAGCAGCGGGATCTCATCGACGATCTGGTGACGGCCGAGGAGAAGAACGACGCGGACCTCCGGGCCTTCCTGGCGAGGTGGGAGAAGTCACCCATGCCTTTCGACGTGAAGAACCTGGAGAACGTCCAGGGCGACGAGCGCGACGCCATCTTCGTGTCGGTCACGTTCGGTCCGGACAAGAACGATCGCTTCCGGATGAACTTCGGACCCATCAACCAGGCGGACGGATACCGCCGGTTGAACGTCCTTTTCACGCGGGCGCGCTGCGCACTCACGGTGTTCGCGTCCTTCGACCCCTCGGACCTCAAGGTCCAGGAGAGCAGTCCCCGTGGGATGCGCGTCCTGCAACGGTACCTGTCCGAAGCCAAGGGAGAGAAGGTTGCGCACGGCGTGGGGAGCGGCCGTCCACCAGACTCCGACTTCGAAATCGCCGTCGCGAAGGCGCTCGCGGCGCGGGGCTTCGAGGTGGTTCCGCAGGTAGGTGTCGCGGGCTACTTCATCGACATGGCCCTCCGGCATCCCCAGCAATCGGGCCGATACATCCTCGGCGTCGAGTGTGACGGCGAGCGGTACCACTCGTCGCGCTCCGCACGGGACCGGGATCGGCTCCGGGACCAGGTGTTGAAAGGCCTGGGGTGGAAGCTTCACCGCATCTGGTCCACGGATTGGTTCCGCTCGCCTTCAGAAGAGGTCGCCCGGATCGTCGCGCACGTTGAGGAACTCCTTCGGGAGGAGGCGGCTGGGTTGCCAGCCGTGGCGCGAGAAGAGTCCCCTGTGGATCAGCCAATGCGCGCCGTCAGCGCCTGAACAGGAAATATCCATGACAACGATCATCGCCATTGGCCTGGGCGTTTTGGGCCTTTTGCTCCTGGGCTTGTTGCTGCGGACGCGAAGCCAACTCAAGGCGGTCCAGGCACGATTCAAGCCCATCCTGGACCTGGAGGCCGAACGACGCCGGCTCGCGGAGGAGTTGACGCAAGCCCGCACTGACGCAACCGCCGCGATGGCTGCGGAACAGAAGCGGGTCCAGGATGAGTTGGCGAAGTCCCGGAGCGAAGCGGACAATGCGCTGGCTGCGGAGCGGAAGCGGGTGGAAACCGAGCTCGCCCGCGCCAAGGCGGACGTAGAGCAGGCCATCTCCGCGGAGCAGGGCCGGGCGAAGGCGGAGTTGAACCGGATCCGCGAAGAAACGAACCGGACGACGCAAAGCGCGACGCGCGCCATGGAGGAGGCGGAAGCACGTCGAAAGCAGGCGAACACCGAGCGGACCAGCCTGGAAACAGGCCTTGCCCGATTGAAAGCCGAATTGAAGGCATTGGAGGAAGAGGAGGTTCTGCTCACCTTCGGCTTCTACAAACCGGTGTACGCGCTGGCGTCGGTCAAGGAGTACGAGGACCGCTTGGAGAGGATCCGCGAATCGCAGAAGCAGATGCTGAAGAACAAGGAAGCAGCCACATGCTCCATTCAGTGGGAGGTGAATGGGAGCAAGGCGGAAGGCAAGAAGCAGATTGACCGGACCTTGAAGCTGATGCTCCGGGCGTTCAATGGCGAGGCGGACGCATGTGTGGCGAAGGTCTCCTACAAGAACGTGAAGGCCATGGAGACGCGTATCGAGAAGGCAGCTGCCGCCATCAATGGCCTCGCGGAGATCCAGCAGTGCGTCATTGCCAGGCGCTACGTCAAGCTCAAGGTCGAAGAGTTGATGCTCGCGTATGAGTACGAGGAGAAGGTGCAGCAGGAGCGTGACGAGCAGCGCCGGATCCGGGAGCAGATGCGTGAGGAGGAGGCCGCCCAACGCGAACTGGAAAAGGCGAAACTGGAAGCGGAGCGCGAAGCGAAGCGCGACGCGGAGGCCCTGGCCAAGGCGAAAGCGGACTACGAGCAGGCCAAAGGCTCAGAGCAGCAGAAGTTGATGGAGCGCATCGCGGAGCTGGAGCGCCGTGTGGCGGAGGACCTGGAGAAGCAGCGGGCCATCTCCCAGGCCCAACTCACCCGGACAGGGCACGTCTACGTCATCTCCAACATCGGCTCGTTCGGGGAGGGCGTGTTCAAGATGGGCATGACCCGCCGGCTGGTGCCCCAGGACCGCATCGACGAACTGGGAGACGCCTCGGTGCCGTTCGAGTTCGACGTTCACGCCATCATCCGGACCTCGGACGCCCCAGCCCTGGAAAACGCCCTGCACAAGGCCTTCGCGAACCGGCGCGTCAACCGCATCAACGAGCGCAAGGAGTTCTTCCGCGTCAACCTGGATGAGATCGCGGAAGCGGTCCGCAAGCACCACGGCGAGTTTGAATTGACCCGGGTGGCCGAAGCTGCGGAATACCGGAAGACATTGGCACTCCAAGAGGAGGAACAGGGTCGACCCGGTGAGCGGGCCGCATGAATTCGGCCCCGCCTACACTTCTGGTAGCGTTCACCTCTCAATGAGTTCCAACCCGTTTTCGTTTCCTGGGGATGCGCTCCCCGACGCTGTCATTTCTGCCTCTAAAACTCGGAAAATCGCGTTCCTGGTAGGCTCTCCCTTGTCGACACAGGAAAGAGCCGACGCGCCCCAGGTTCCTGGCGTGAGCGCGATGGTGGCTCTGATCCGCGAGCACCTTCCGGCCGAAGCCCAAGCAAAATTTGACGCAGACCGACTGCATAACCAATCCAACGAGTACCAATGGGCCATGCGCTTCCTGCAGGGCCGAAGCAACAAAACGGCCGCCGAGAAAGTCGTACGAGAAGCTGTCCTCCGGGCACGGCTGGATCGACAAAAGGATGGCGCTGCCACGGACGAACAGCTTGACCAAGACTATCGTGGATGGGCGCTGCCGCCTGCGACGGAGCACCTCGGCAAACTCCTGGTGGAGAGGGCCGACAAGTTTGGTCCTGTCTTGACTACAAACTTCGACCCCCTCATCTCCGCGTCAATCAAGATGGCTGGCGGGAATTTCCATCGCACCCTCGTAGTCAACGACAGTCCCTTCGGGCATACGACGCCGTCCTCCAACTCGACACACATCATTCATCTGCACGGGTACTGGCACAATTCGCCCACGCTACATACCAGCGCACAGATCGCTCGTGATCGTGATCAGGTCGCCGCAGAACTCGTTCAGATCCTTCAAAACCACACACTCATTGTCGTCGGATACGGCGGCTGGGATGACATCTTCACCAAGACGCTCTCAGCGATCAACGCCAACCGGCACAATGACGTCGACATTCTCTGGGCATTCTACGAAACCGAAGCAGACCATCTGCTTGAGGCTCGCTATCAGCATCTATTCAGCAAGGTCACCAACTTAAGAGGCAATACGGGCCTTCGCTGCTACAGCGGAATCAATTGCCACAAATTCTTCCCTGAACTGCGGAGGCAGTTTGACGCATCCATTGCCCCGCAGACGCTCCCTCCCAGCACAATCCGACCGCCACCGCAGCCATCCTCCACAAGGGCCCCAAGCTCCAAAGCATCTGAGCCAGTCGCCTCGACATCCTCAAGTGCGGCGAAGCCACCCGCGCCTGTGCCCCCCGTGTCGGACCGTCCCGCCTCCCCTTCCATTCCGAAAACAGACGGCTCGGGCAGCCCTCCGAAATCGGGCTCCAGGAGGATCCTTACGTTTGCGGCAGCCGCGCTGATTGCCGGCGGGATGGCAGCAGTCTGGCCATCCCCGAGCAAAGACGTCAGCAATGACGTCTTCGTCGTTCAGACTCCGCGCAATCTGAGGCCTGTCCAGCCGCAGCCTCCTGCGGCTTACACTCCGTTCCCATCTCCCGCCGGTGGAACACTCCGGACCGCCCGCCAGCAACACCAGGTCGTACCTGCTTCGGACGCCGAACGTGGGACTCGCGTCTCGCAGCTTCCCAGGGGCCGTTACGCCTTTGTCCCGATGAGCGCTGTTCCCACCTATAGCGCGGACACATCCATCTATGGCCCGATCCAGGAGGGAATCGAGCTTCATCGCGCCCTCTCGGATGGGTCCCTGTACCTCGTGGGCTACGCGGATGCTCCAACCATCACGGCCCTGGGATATCCGAACCCTGCTCCCATCGTCATCACCCCCACGCCCAGCAACAGAAGGACGCAGGTCGCGAGCATTCCCGTGACCCGGATGGCCACCGCGGAAGTTCGCATGGACAAAGGCACCCGCGTGTTGGTCCTCCACCTCAACTAACAATCAATGACACTCAACAATCGAATCCTCATTCTTGGGCTGACGTCGGTTATCCTGCTAGCGGGCTGTGGGCCCGAGGACTTCAGCCCGGGCCCCATCACGGAAGACCCGCCACTCGAAGAAATTTGTACTTCGGCGAACTGCGCAGGCTGCTGCGATCCAACCACGAACAAGTGCGTCGAAGTTCGCACCAACGATGCATGCGGAGTCACCGGCACCCAATGCACGAAGTGCGCGACCGGGACCATCTGCCATCCATCACAGCAGCAGTGCTACACCCCCACCATCCGCACGAAGATCCAGCCTCTGCGCGCCCAGATCGCGCCGCAGGATCCTGCCGACAACAGTGATTGGGATGTGGATGGCTCGCCGCCGGATGTCGTGATCAAGCTGTCCTGCCCCAACGCGCAGCCTGCGCCCCCATCCGAGGAAGTTGAAAGCTTCACTCCCACCTGGACGAAGGGGGCATGCGACGTCCTGAGCACCGATCTGCTTTCGGCCCCCATCCAGTTCAGCGTCATCGACGTCGACACCCTCTTTGACGACCCGATTGCGTCGGTGCAGTACCAGGTGACTCGAGCCGACACTGACCGTGGCGTCCTGGAGTTCACGGGGTCCGGTGCGTTGCTCTCCGTGGCTTTCCAGGTCACCACCTACTACGCCGAATAGACGGATACCTCGATCCGCCGCCAGCGTTGCTGGATGCTGGCGGCCATGTGCTTGCGGAGGTTTGCCATCCAGCGCTGACACGTCCTGGTCGCATCCTGCTCCCCTGCATTGAAGCCCAGTTCCAGGTCGAGGGCCCAATGCAGACTGGTGATGGCCTCGAGCCGCAGCTCATCCGGGGCCTTGAGCCGCGAGCGGGCCGCTGCCTCGAAGCATGGGTCCAGGAGGAGTGCCGCGATCGTGAGTTGAGGGCACGCCCCGCTTCGCCGGTCGATCAGCTCCCACAGTGCCGCCAGTGGCTCCGGACGCGCTCCGCCAATCAGCATCGCGACAACGGCCAGCTTGTGGAAGATGGGATGTGTCTCACGGAAGAGCGCGAGGATTTCAGCATCCACGCCAGGACTCATCTCCACCGCTGCTTCCACGTGCAGCACCAGCTCCTTACGGTCCAACCATCGGAGCGCGCGCGGGCCGGGGTCGAGAAGGAGGGCATCCATGAACGATGGGTACCCGCCATACTCCTGATAATAGCGCACACCTGCATTGCCCAGTCCCGCCCGCGCGTAGGTGCGAGGCCGGTCCGACAGAACGCCCGCGACACACGCTTCCTCCATGTCACAGCAAGACAACTCCGCGCCTCGGAGATTGGCGCAGCGCAGGTCCGCCTTCATCAATGTCGCTGCGGTCAAACGGGCGCCCTGAAGCCGGACGCGGCGGAATGAGCCGCGCACCAGGTTCGAAGCCGTGAGGGTCGCCCCTTCCATGGAGGCATCGTCCCAGCAGGTGCCCATCGCGACACACGCCATCAAACTGGCGCGCTCCAATCGCGCCCAGGACAGCGAGGCACCTGACAACGTGGCGAAGTCGAGCCGCGCCTCTTGGAGCCCGCAGTCGTCCAGACGGGCGCCATCGAGCCGTACATGGACGAGATCCGCGCCCGGTAGCTCTTCTTGTGTGAGGTCGATGCCTCGGAGATCCCCCACTTGGGGCCCCAGTGCATCCGCTCCCGGAAAGCCCTTGAGGACTTCACGCCAGGGCCCCTGGAATCCCGAGGCGAGCAGTCGCTCGCGCCGATGCAAGCCATCAGGTGTGAGCCAGCGCTCTGTCAGTTCGGGCAGCATGGCCGGGCTATAACACCTGGAACCAGAGGCGTTCGATGCCCTCCGGAACGTTCGCTATTCCTGATGCCGGGAGCACGGGTACCAGTGGGTATGATGCAAGGCCATGTACCCGATTCGCCGCCTTCTCGTTCGTGGACCGTGGTTGTTCGACCTCCGACCGCATCGGCTCATCGCCTTCCACGGAGCTGAAGGCATGCGCCGGGAGGTAGAAGGAGACGTGCCGGAGTACTCGTCCGCGCCCGTAGTGCTCGCCGCGCTCAATGAGTCAACGGACGTCTGGGTGGGAAGCGGGGATCGGCGTGTCTTCTCCGTGAGCACCGATGTGAGCGCATCCGTTCAGGCCTTTCCGAGGGAATGCTTCGATCTCACCTCCGATGGGAACCGGCTCATTGGAACGATGGTGGACGGCGCCCTCAAGCTGACCACCGTCTTCACGACCGATGGGTCCGGGCAGCGTTGGGAGCCCATGACTTTGCCCAAGCCCGTGTCCACCACGCACGGGTATGGCTATTCCGAGGGACGCCCTCCCCGTCAGTCCCCAGATGGGGCGTTCCTCGACACGAGCCCCTTTGGCATCACCGTCGTGGAGAAGGGCCGGGGCCGCGTCTACGTGCTCCGCTCGGGGGCGGCTCAGCCGGAGGGCGCGCTCCAGGTGGAACCGGGCCATGAGCAGGACATCTGGCGGGCCCTGGCCACTTCCCAGGGTGTGCTTCTCCTGCTCGTCATCGACTACCGGCAGACGGTGCTTCTTCACTTCGCGCTCGACGGCACCCTACTCGGCTCCCTCCCGTCCAACGATGAGGATGAGGACGAAGATGACGTTGAACTGACCTGGGGCGGTAAAGGGGTGTGCGTTCTCGACTCGGAGCGGGCGCTCCTCTTCGTGCAGGACAAGACCCTCCTGGTATCCCTGCCCGGGCTCCAGGTGCTTGAGACGCTCGCGGGGGAGTGGCCCCAATTCGTGTCCGTGGCGCCCGCTGGGCCAAACCGGTGGTGGGTGGGGTCCGAGGACAGTGACGCGCTCTTCCTGCTCACCGCCGAGCCCGGACAGCCCTTGCGCCTCGACACCTCGAACCGTCCGGTGAGCCCGGGCGCGCCGCTCATGCACGTGGGCTACAAGACACCCACGCTCCACTGGACCGAACACACCTCGGCACCGCTGACTGTGTCCGCGCCCGTGTCCGAGACGTGGCGGGCGGTGGTGCGCAATGACGGGACCGCGTGCGAGGCGGTACGGATCCGCGTGTCCGGGGTGCTCATCGGTGCTCGTGTGGTGGACGTGAGCGTGCGGTATCGCGGTCAGCCACTCCCGATGGAGGAGGAGCACCGCGTGAACGTCGTGGGGGTTACCGGCGGCCTGGAGGCAGGGGCCACCGCGGAGCTGGAGATGACCTTCAAGCCCCGGAGCGAGGGCTCAGGACCGCTGACCATCACCGTCGAGCCATGCTCCTGGCAGTCTCAGGGCAAAGAGTGGCAGTGGGACAAAGAGCCGTCTCGCGTCCTCGTGGTGACGGGCCATTCGGCATCCGCTCAATTCCTGCTCACGGTGGAGTAGCGCGAACCTTCTCGGGCTCGGGTGCGGCGCTCATCCTCCAGAGCAGGGCGCCTCCCCCAATGACGACTCCCAGGCCCACTGCCGCCGCGAGGATCCATCCTCGTCCCAGGCGGGGCCGTGCCTGGCTCTCCGGGCCGTCCGGAGCCGGGGCAATGACGCTCGGATCGTCGCTCGGTGAGACCTGTTGGACGAGTTGGGCCACCTGTTTCGGTGTCACCGGCTCCCTCACCGAACGGATGAAGGCCTCCAGGTCCTTCCGGAACGCGTGGCAGTCCGGATACCGCTCGTCCCGATCCTTCGCGAGCGCCCGGGCGAGGATGGCTCGTAGGGCATCGGGCAGGTCTGGCCGGTGCTGCTCGGCAGGGACGATGGGCTCAGTCGCGACGACCCGAAACAAGTCCCAGTCGGACGTGGACTCAAAGGGCCTACGCGTGGTGAGCAGTTCGTAGAGCACCAGACCCAGCGCGTAGACGTCCGCCCGCCGGTCCAACGGCCTGCCCATGACCTCCTCGGACGCCATGTACCTGTACTTGCCTAGGTTGGGCATGGGGTGTTCGGGTGTCCACCGGATCCGGAAATGCTCGATGCCGAAGTCCACCACCTTCGTCGTCCCCTGGCGCGACAGGAGGATGTTGTACGGCCGGATGCAGCGGTGGATGAGCCGCAGCGGCTGGTTCGTCTCGGGGTCGGTGAGGTCGTGGGCATAGGCGAGCCCCTCGCAAGCTTGCGAGATGATGCGCGCGCACAGCGTCGCTGGCAGGGTCATCCGCTGGGCCACCACGTGATTGATCACCCCGCGCAGGCTGGGCCCATCAACGTGCTCTCTCGCGAGAAAGTACGTGCCTTCCGCCTCACCTACATCAAAGACCTTCCCGAGGTGCGGGTGCGTGAGCCGGGCGGCGTCCCTCGCCGTGTCGAGGAACATCTCCGGGACATCCACCTGCTCCGCCATGTCCGAGCGGAGGCACTGGAGCACCAGCGTCTTCTCGACGCCCCGCGGGCCGGCGGCCGTGGCCAGATGGTCCTCGATGATGCCTTCGGAGAGCAGGCGGATGCGCTGGTATTTGCCGACTTGGGATGTCACGGGGCGTATGAATAGCAGACCATGACCCGCTACCGCTTCCTTGGGCTTCTGCTGGCGCTGCTGCCTCTCCATGTCAGCGCTGTCCCCATTCCAGCGGAGCAGTTGGTGGGAACCTGGGGCAGTGAGCGCGTCCTCGGACCTCAGGTTCGCGGAGAGTTGACACTGGTTCGTGAAGGAACGACGTGGCGAGCATGCATCGCGGGCTTCGACGTCCCGGCCCAGGTCGAGGGCCGCAAGGTGTCCGTCGTCTTCCCAGGCGGCGAACTCCGAGCGACGTTGGCGGAGAACGGCCAGATCATCTCGGGGCACTGGATCCAGCCGCGCGTGCTCATGAGCGGCATGAAGTTCGCCTCTCCCGTGGAGCTGCGCGCGCTTCAGCCGAGGGTCTGGCGCGGCAACGTGGCTCCGCTGGAGGACCGGTTCTCGCTGTACCTCGTCGTCCAGAAGCAGCCTGACGGCTCCGTGACGGCATTCATCCGCAACCCGGAGCGGAACTTCGGCAACCGCATGCTGTTCCGCGTGGAGCTCCAGGACCGCACGGTCCGGCTCACGTCCACCAAGGACAACACCCGTATCGAAGGCACGTTCGACGCGCAGTCCGGACGGCTGTCCCTCCCCTACCCTCCCTTCGACACGATGTTCGACTTCACCCGCCGGGACCGTTCGCAGGCCGTGGGTCTCTACTCCCGCACACCTGCTCCCGGCCCCTACGCCTACCAAAAGCCCATCGCGGAGGATGACGGTTGGACCACGGCATCCCCTACCGACGTCGGCATGGACATCCAGCCGCTCCAGCAACTCGTGCAGCGCATCCTCGACCAGGAACCGAGCCCGGAATCCGTCCCCGCCATTCAGGGCCTGCTCATCGCGCGCCATGGAAAGCTCATCCTCGAAGAGTACTTCCAGGGCTTCGACAAGGAGCGTCCCCATGACCTGCGGTCCTCCTCCAAGTCCTATGCGTCCCTGCTGATTGGCATTGCCCTGGACCAGGGCGCCCCCTTCACCGTGGACACGCCCGTCGCGTCACTCTTCCCCGAGTACAAGGGCAAGCTCTCCAACCTGGACGCGCGCAAGCGCAAGCTCACCGTCGCTCACCTGATGACCATGGCCACGGGTCTGGCCTGTGACGACGACGATCCGGATTCACCTGGCAACGAGGACCGGCTCGAGGACTCCGTACCGGATTGGTACAAGTACACGCTAGACCTCCCCATGGTCCGCGCTCCCGGCGGTGGGAAGGCCGTGTACTGCTCCGCGAACATCAACCTGCTCGGGGGCATCCTCCACAACACCACCCGCACCTGGATCCCCGAGTTCTTCACCCAGAACGTCGCCACGCCCCTCCAGATGCGCGGCTACCACCTGGACCTGATGCCCGACGGCGAGCAGTACCTGGGCGGCGGCATCTACATGCGTCCCCGCGATGCCCTGAAGCTCGGGCAGCTCTACCTCTCCGGCGGCACGTGGAATGGGAAGCGCGTGGTGAGCCAGCGATGGGTGGAACGCTCCGTCGCGAAACAGGCGACGATGCCGGATGGACGAACCTACGGCTACACGTGGTGGCGCCATGAGCTTCGCGTCGGTGACCGGGTGTATTCGCAGTACGAAGCCAGCGGCAACGGTGGCCAGCTCGTGATGGTCGTCCCGGAGCTGGACCTCGTCGTGCTGTTCACCGCGGGCAACTACAACCACGTCTCCCTCTGGCGGAAGTTCCGCGAGGAGCTCCTGCCCCGGTACGTCATGGCCGCGGTCACGGCTCCCCCGCGGCCCTGACCGGCGTTCAATCGCGGTCCGGCGCTCCCAGCGGGAAGAAATGCCGGTAGGGCCGCCCCCCATCCACCGCGCGGGCAACGGACGGGCGCGCGAGCAACCTCGCGCGATAGGCGCGCAGTTGGGGACACGACTCGGGAATCCGATGCGTCCAGTCCGCGTAGAACAGCGACGGCGCGGCCGCACAGTCCGCCAGAGTGAAGTCGTTGCCCGCCGCCCAGGTCCGGCCCCCCAGCTGCCCTTCAATCCAGCCGTAGGCGCGCTCCAGTTTCTCCACCGCCATCTTCATCCCGTCCTGGCGCTTCACCGGATCCCCCGTCAGCGCTCCGTCCACGGCGTGCTGGGCCGCGTTCATGACGTGCAGGTCGAAGAAGCGGTCGAGGAACCGCACGTCCAGCGCGGCCATCGGTTCCTCCGGCAACAGGCGCACCTGCCCGGGATGCTTCAGCTGGAGATACTCGATGATGATGCTCGTCTCGACGACCTGACGGTCCCCGTCCACCAGCAGCGGGAACTTGCGCAGCGGCCAGCGGCGCAGCCATTCGGCTGAATGCTCCGGCGTCTCCGGGCTGATGCTTCGAAACTCGAAGGACGTGCCGTTCTCGTACAGCGCGATGAGCACCTTCTGCGTGTACGAAGAGAAATAGTGACCGTAGACCGCGAGCGACATCGTTGGACCCCTCCATGAGACCACTTGCGTTTCGCAATGGGTTGAACCGTAGTTGGACCCCTTGCATACTGCAAGGAGCATGGCCAGGCCTCAAACAGGGCGCTCCGGCTGCCCCATCAACCTGACACTCGAACAGCTCGGCGACCGTTGGAGCCTGATCGTCATCCGCGATGTCATGTTCGGGAACCGGCGCAGCTACGGCGACCTGCTCTCGCAGAGCGAGGAAGGCATCGCCTCCAACATCCTCGCGGACCGGCTCAAGCGCCTGACCGCGTCCGGCCTGCTGTCGCGGCGTCCGGATCCGAAGCACCAGCAAAAAGGCATCTACAGCCTCACGGAGGCGTCCATCCAACTGGTGCCCCTGCTCGCGCACATGGGGGCCTGGGGCCGCCGACACACACAGGTGAGCGAGGAGCTGTCCGTGCGCGCGGAGCTGCTGGAGAAGGGCGGCCCGCCGCTCTGGGACGCGTTCATGGAGGAGTTGCGCCACCTGCACCTGGACGCTCCACGCCCTTCCCGCTCGGTGTTCCGTGAGCTTCAGGCCGCATATGAGAAGGCCGTCGCACGCAAGGCCCGGGACTGAAGGTCCTGAAACGGGTTAGCGTTCACCGCGCTCATGAAAGTCCTCGGCTGGTTGTTCGTCCTGATGTGCGCGCTGTGGCTCCCTGCATGCGGTCCCTACGACTGCACCCCGGAGAACTGCGCGGACGGCTGCTGCTCCGCGCTCAATGAGTGCATCCGCTACCGGAGCGACTCGGAATGCGGCCCCAATGGCGGCCTCTGTGAAGCCTGCGGGGCAGGCAGTGTCTGCCGGCTGGACCAGCGCGCCTGCTACACGGGCGTGATGCGCACCTTCATCCAGCCCCGGTACGCCACCATCGCGGACTTCGACCCGGACACGGGCGAGGACTGGGATTCCGATGGCTCGCCGCCGGACGTCGTCGTGGAGATGAACTGCCCCTCCGCTCCCGAACGCACCCGCACCGAGGAAGACGAGAGCTGGGACCCCGAATGGAGGACCGGCGGCTGCCAGGTCATCACGTCCAACCTCCTGCGCTACCCGCTCGAAATCTCCATCTTCGACAACGACGACTACACCTTCGATGACGAGTTCGGCGGCCTCTCCTACCAGGTCACCCGCGCAGACCTGAACCTGGGCCGCATCGAGCTCTCCATCCCGCCCATCGTGAAGACGCTCGTCTTCGACCTGAGCCACAACTACGCGCCGCAGTGAGCTGTAACCGCCCCCGCGTCCCCGGCGTAGTCCTGACCATGCGCGCCCACCTCCTGCCGCTCATGGTCCTGTTCACCGCCGCCTGTGGTCCCTCCTCCTCCGTGGACGAAGGGCTCGGCGTCGTCCAGGGCATCGACACGTCCGAGGACGGCATCACCGCCTTCGTCCGCTCGGGCCAGTACACCTCCTGGCTCGCGGAGCCCTCGGTCCACGACACGCGCGCGCCCCACGGCAGCAAGGTCCGCGTGTTCTTCAACGACGTCGTCGTGCAGTCCCTGCTCGATGGCAACGCCACGCACCCCGTGGGCAGCATCCTGGTGAAGGAGCTCTTCGAGGATGACGGGAAGACGCTCCGGGGCCACGCGCTGGACGTGAAGGTCGCGGAAGGCCCCGGCAAGGACACCTGGATCTTCTACGAGGGCTTCGGCCCCGACTACACGCGCAACTACTACGGCCGCGCCCACTCGACCTGTCACGGGTGCCACTCGGACGGGGTGGACTACGTCACGTCCCCGCTGCCGTGAAAATGAAGACGGGCGGCCCCCTTCCGAGGACCGCCCGCCGTCGAACGGCCAGGACTACCGCGCCGCGGACTTGCGGCGCATCAGGAACACGCCCAGGCCCACGCCCGCGGCCCACTTCGCCGCGGCGGCCAGCGGCGTCTTGCCAAGCGCCACCGGGCGGCTCTCGTACTGGGGCTGGGGCGGAACCGGACGGAAGTCCGTGGCGCCGGGGAGGTTCGCGCCCTGCTCCTCCGCCTCCGTCTTCGTCACGTTCGGTCCCGGTGCATCCGGATCGCGCGCACCCGGCGCCTTCCCGTCCGGCGACTTGTGCTCGAGGATGCCGTTGATCTCCGCGCCCAGCAGCACGACCATGCAGGAGATCTGCATCCACAGCAGCATCACGATGACACCGCCGATGGCGCCGTAGTTCACGTCGTACGAGCCGAAGTTCGACACGTACTTCGAGAACCCCCACGAGGCGATGACCCAGATGATCACGCTCACCACCGACCCCGGGGTGATGAACTTGAACTTCTGCTTCACGTCCGGCAGCACGTAGTACAGCACCGCCAGCAGCAGCATCATCAGGATGCCCGCCACGGGCATGCGCAGCCACAGCACGAGGTTGGTGAGCAGTCCGCCGCCCAGCCTGTCCGCGATCGCCGGCGTCACGACGGCGACGAGGGCCGCCAGCACCACCGTGATGGCCGTGCCCAGCGTCGTCAGCAGCGCGATGCCACGCTTCTTCCAGAACGGTCGCTTCTCCGTCACGCCATAGACCGTGTTGAGCGCGTCCATCAGCGCCACCACACCGCCCGAGGCCGCCCAGACAGCGCCCACGCCACCGATCGTCAGGAGCCCCACCGGGTTGCTGCTCGCCAGCGCCTCCAGCCGCTCGCCCAGGATCTTCGTCACCTCCTGGGGTGCCACCTTCGACAGCTCCTGGATGAGCTGCTGCGCCTGGTGCGGATCAATCAGCACGCCGGCCAGTGACACGAGGAACAGCAGGAACGGGAACAGCGCCATGATGGCGGAGAACGTCAGCGCCCCCGCGACGTTGCCCACGTTGTCGCGTCCCCACTCGTCCTTGAGGGACTTGAAGAACTCCTTCCAACTCATTCCCCTGCCGGGCAGGACCATGCGTCTCCTCCTGGGAGGAGATTGGGCATTCCATCCCCCGGCTGGCTTCCTCCCCCGGGACGAGGCCTGCCTCCCTGCCTGCTCACCGCGCAGGAGGCGAAGAATGACAAGCCCCCCGCGCCACGCCTGCCCGGCCGCCTTCAGCGTCAGAAAACGGGCAGCACCGGCGCGTCCTTCAGCCGGGGCGCGCGCAGATCCTTCGCGGACAGGAGCGGCTCCTTCACCGGCCAGGGGATGGCCAGGTCCGGATCATCCCAGATGACGCTCCGCTCGGTCTCCGGGGAGTACAGCGCGGTGCACTTGTAGAAGAAGTCCGCCGAGTCGCTCACCACGCAGAAGCCGTGCGCGAAGCCCGCCGGCACCCAGAGCTGGTGCTTGTTCTCGCCCGTCAGCTCCGCGGCCACCCAGCGGCCGAACGTGGGCGACCCCTTGCGGATGTCCACCGCCACGTCCCACACCGCGCCCGCCAGGCACTGCACCAGCTTGCCCTGCGCGTTGGGCTCCTGGAAGTGCAGCCCGCGCAGCGTGCCCTTCACCGAGCGCGACAGGTTGTCCTGCACGAACGGGCCCACGACGCCCGCGTCCGCGTAGCGCTTCGCGTGGAAGGACTCGAGGAAGAAGCCCCGGTCGTCGCCGAACACCTTCGGCTCGATGAGCAGGACGTCCGGAATCGCCAGCGGGGTGACCTTCACGACACCGCCCCCCGCTTCTCCACCAGGTCCAACAGGTACTGGCCGTACTCGTTCTTGCGCATGGGCTCCGCCAGCGCCGTCAGCCGCTGCTCGTCGATGTAGCCCATGCGGAAGGCGATCTCCTCCGGACAGGCCACCTTGAGGCCCTGACGGCGCTCGATGATCTCGATGTAGTTGGACGCCTGCATCAGCGACTCGTGCGTGCCGGTGTCCAGCCACGCATAGCCGCGTCCCATCAGCTCCACGTTGAGCTGGCCGCGGCGCAGGTACTCCGCGTTGACGTCGGTGATTTCGTACTCGCCGCGCTTGCCCGGCTTGAGGTTCGCCGCGATGTCGATGACCTGGTTGTCGTAGAAGTACAGGCCCGTGACGGCGTAGTGCGACTTGGGCTTCGCCGGCTTCTCCTCGATGCTGACGGCCTTGTGCTGGGCGTTGAGCTCCACCACGCCGTAGCGCTCCGGATCCTTCACGTAGTAGCCGAACACGGTGGCGCCCTGCGTGCGCTTGGACGCGCGCTGCGTGAGCTCCCCCATGCCGTGGCCGTAGAAGATGTTGTCACCCAGGATGAGCGACACCGGGTCCTTGCCCACGAAGTCCCGGCCGATGACGAACGCCTGCGCCAGGCCCTCTGGACGCGGCTGCTCGGCGTACTGGAGACGGATGCCCCACTGCTCTCCGTCGCCCAGCAGCTCGCGAAAGCGCGGCAGGTCCTGCGGCGTGGAGATGACGAGGATCTCCCGGATGCCCGCCAGCATCAGCGTCGTCAGCGGGTAGTAGATCATCGGCTTGTCGTAGACGGGCAACAGCTGCTTGCTCACCACGCGCGTCAGCGGGTACAGGCGCGTGCCCGAACCCCCGGCCAGAATGATTCCCTTCATGAGTTCTCCCCTGTGTTCCACGGCCCGGCCGCGAAACGGATGCGCGCGGCCCGGCCGCCACGCGCGGATGCACTAGCTGGCGCGGTGCGCCTTCCAGGCCGCGTGGAAGCGCGCCAGCGACTCCGCCAGCTCCAGCGGTTGGGCCTTCAGCTCCGTGCGCACCTTGTCCGTCTTGAGGCCGCTCCGCAGCGGCCGGGGGCTGGCCAGCTTCAGGTCCGCCATCCGCGTGGGGGTGATCAGCGACGCGTCGAAGCCGAACACCTCGCAGAGCGCCCGGCCGAAGCCGACCCGGTCGATGACCGTGCCGCCGCAGGTGTTCCACACGCCGCCCAGCCGCCGCTCGCCCAGCTCCACCAGCATGGCGGCCACGCTGTCCGCGAAGCTGGGGGACACGACCTGGTCCTCGAAGAGCTTCACCGGCTGGCCCTTCTCCAGGGCCCCCACCAGCCACGCTCCGAAGTTGGGACGCCCCGCCGCGGGCCAGCCGTACACCACCGCCGTGCGCGCGATGGCGCAGCCCGGCACGAAGACGCGCGCGGCCTGCTCGGCCATGTGCTTGGTCAGCGCGTAGACGCCGCGCGGGTTGGGCAGCGCGTCCTCCGAATACGGCCCCGCGTCCCCGTCGAAGACGTAGTCCGTGGAGACGTGCACCAGGTGCGCGCCCGCCGCCTTCGCGGCCCGGGCCACCGCCGCGGTGGCGTGGACGTTCGCCGCGTAGGCCGCGTCCGGGTCCTTCTCACACGCGTCCACCTCCGTCATGGAGGCGGGGTGGATGATGGCCTCCGGTTGGGCCCGGGCGATGGCCGCGGCCACGTCCTGCTCGCGCGTGAGGTCCACCTCCACGTAGCCGTGCGTGCCGCCCGTGCGCCGGGGACCGCGCCCCAGGCCCACGACTTCATGTCCACGCTCGGTCAGCTGCGCGCAGACGCGGCTGCCCACCAGGCCGTTGGCCCCCGTGACGAGAAAGCGCATGGCGCTAGCCCCGCCCCTGCAGACGGGCCTTGTACTGGGTGTCGAAGTACTGGCGGTAGGCGCCGCTGGTGACGCGCTCCCACCAGGCGCGGTTCTCCACGTACCAGGTCACCGTCTCCGCCAGCCCCTGCTCGAAGGTGTGCTTGGGCTGATAGCCCAGCTCCGTGCGGATCTTCGTGGGGTCGATGGCGTAGCGGCGGTCATGGCCGGGCCGGTCCGCCACGTACTGGATGAGCGACTCGGGCTTCTTCAGCAGGCCCAGGATGCCCTTGACGATCTCGATGTTGCGGCGCTCGGAGCCGCCGCCGATGTTGTAGACCTCGCCCGCGCGGCCCTTCTCCAGCGCCACCAGCAGGCCCTGGCAGTGGTCCTCCACGTGGAGCCAGTCGCGCACGTTGGCGCCGTCGCCGTAGACGGGCAGCGGCTTGTCGTGCAGCGCGTTCACCACCATCAGCGGGATGAGCTTCTCCGGGAACTGGTAGCGGCCGTAGTTGTTCGAGCAGCGCGTCACCACCGCGTCCATCTTGAACGTGTGGTGGTAGGCCAGCGCGATCAGGTCCGAGGACGTCTTGGAGGCCGAGTACGGGCTGGAGGGCTGCAGCGGAGAGGTCTCCGTGAAGGCGCCCGTGGGGCCCAGCGAGCCGTAGACCTCGTCGGTGGAGACCATCAGGAAGCGCTTCACGCCCCGGGCGCGGCAGGCCTCCAGCAGCTGCTGGGTGCCCAGCACGTTGGTGTTGATGAACACCTCCGGGCCCAGGATGGAGCGGTCCACGTGGCTTTCGGCCGCCAGGTGCATCACCGCGTCGACGCCGTGCTGGACGATGAGGTGCTCCACCAGCTCCCGGTTGCCGATGTCGCCGCGCACGAAGACGTGCTTCGGGTCGCCTTCCAGGTCGGCGAGGGTCTCGAGGTTGCCCGCGTACGTGAGCTTGTCGAGGTTGATGATCTTCCAGTCGGGCCGCTCGCGGCGGAGGTACTTCACCAGGTTGGAGCCGATGAAGCCGCAGCCACCTGTCACCAGGACGTTCATTGACACGCCACCACTCGGACAACGGGAGAAAGCGCCCTCCGTAGCGGAGCGACGGATCCCCGTCAAGGCAAGCGCGCGGCCACTTGTGGCCGGTGCGGGCCAGGGGTAAATGCCATGGCCAACGTGAGCCTCTGGAACAGCAAGCGAGGGACCGCGTCCTCGAGCGCCGGAGCGGTCCACCAGCTCGTGCCGCGGCTGGCCTGGGGCGACGCCGTGGGCAACCAGGTGCGCTACCTGCGCGACCTCCTGCGCGGGTGGGGGTACGCGTCGGAGATCTACGCGGAGCAGTGGGACGAGGCGTGCCGCGACGAGGTGCGCCCCGCGCTGGAATACGCGCGCGACGCGGGCCGGGACACGGCGCTGCTCGTCCACCACAGCTTCGAGTCGCGGCTGGTGCCGCTGGTGGCCAAGGCGAAGGGGCGCAAGGCGCTGCTGTACCACAACGTCACGCCGGAGCGTTTCTTCGAGGGCACGGACCGCCACGTCGCCCGCGGCTGCATGCTGGCGCGCGAGGAGCTGCTCCAACTGCGCGAGCACGTGACGCACGCGTGGGCCTACTCGCACTTCAGCGTGGAGGAGCTGTCCGCCGCGGGGTTCCCGGACGCGAGCGTCCTGCCCTTCGCGGTGGACTGGAACGCGTTCAACGTGCCGCCGGACGCGGCCCTGCGCGAGCAGGTGGCGGACGGCTGCGCCAACGTGCTCTTCGTGGGCCGCACCGTGCCCAGCAAGCGGCTGGAGGACGTGCTGCGCGTCTTCACCGCCTACCAGCGCCTGTACCAGCCCAAGAGCCGGCTGCTGGTGGCGGGGACGCTCTACAGCAGCGCGCCCTATGACGCGTCCGTGCTGGCGCTGCGCGAACAACTGGGCCCGGATCGCGTGATGTTCCTGGGGCGGGTGGACGCCGCCCAGCTGTCCGCGTGCTTCGCCTCCGCCACGGCGTACCTCTCCATGAGCCGCCACGAGGGCTTCGGCGTGCCGCTGCTGGAGGCCATGTACCGGGGCGTGCCGGTGGTGGCCTACGGCGCCGCGGCGGTGCCGGAGACCATGGGCGGCGCGGGCCTCACCACCCTGTCGGACGACCCCTCGCAGGTGGCGGGGCTGCTGGCGGTGCTGGAGCGCGACCCCGCCCTGCGCTCGCGGGTGGTGGAGGCGCAGCGCCAGCGCCTGGCGTCCCTGGATCAGCGGTCCGTGGCCCAGCGCGTGCGCGAGGCGCTCATGCCCTTCATCCAGGGAGATGCGCCCCCTCCCCGTCCGTCCGCCGGGCCCGCCGTCACCGTGGTGTGCCCGGGCTTCGACGTCGCGCCGGAGGCGCCCATGTCCCGGCTGGCGCGCGCGGTGGTGGACCGGCTGCCGGACGCGAGCCTGTGGACGGTGCGCCGCCAGGTGCTGCCCCTGCAGCTGGCCCCAAGTGACGAGCGCGAGGGTGTGACGCGGGTGCGGCGCTTCACGCCGGACGAGCCCACCTTCGGACTGGACGGGCCCGGCCCGCCGTCGTCGTCGCTGGAGACGGGCGTGCGGTGCGCCCCGGGGCCGCTGCTGTTCGCGGGCGCCGGTGAAGAAGTGGCCCGGCGCACGGTGTCGCGGCTCCCCGCGGAAGCGCGCGTCGCGGGCGTCTGGGAGCCCCGCCGCGCGCCGGACGCGAGCGTGCGGCAGGTCCTGGGAAAGAAGCTGTGGGAGCTCACCCCGGGGAGCGACCTGACGTCCCTGGCGGCGGAGCTGGCACGAGAGCTGGACGTGGGAGGACATCCGCATGCGCGCTGAGGACCTCATCACCGACGATCCCACCGTGAAGGCGGTGCTGGAGTCGCTGGAGCGGCTGCCCACGCCCGAGCCCGAGAAGGTGGAGGCGCTGCGCCGGCGCCTCGCCGCCACCCAGGCCCCGGCCGCCAGCGCCGCGTGGCCTGCGTTCCTGGAGGGCGCGCGGCTGAAGCGCGACGCGCGCTACGCGGATCCGCCTTCGTCCCACCGGCCCCTGGTGGGGCCCGCGCTGGTGATGGCCAAGCGCGCCTTCCGGCTGGCGTTCCAGCCCTTCATCAACGAGGCGCTCCGGCGGCAGGTGGAGTTCAACGAGGCCATCCTGGACGCGCTCATGCTCATCCACGAGCACCAGCGCGTGCAGGCGCGCACGCAGTCCCTGTGGCGCCAGGAGGTGGAGCGCCAACTGGAGCAGCTGACGTCGCGCCTGCCCCCGGCCGCGCCGGAGCCCCCGTCGAAACCCGCTCGGGCGCCGTCCCGGCGTCGTGGCCGGTAGCCCGCTTCAGGGCAGAGGCTTCTTCACCTCCAGGATCCACACCGCCTCCAGGCAGGAGGGATCCAGGAAGACCATCCGGATGTTGAAGGGCAGGCCCAGCTGATCACGGGCCACGGTGAACATCTCGAACATCTCGGTGAGCGTCCACACGTGGAAGTGGATGTTGACGCGATCCCGGATGAAGGCCTCCGTCAGGTGGGCCAGCTCCTCGCCCTCTTTCCGGTCGATGAGGCGCAGCCACTCGTCATAGTGGGCGCGCCGCGAGCCCTCCGGCCCCTTGAGGTAGTCCTCCACGACGTGTGCCGTGGGGGTGATGGCCCGGGGCAGGTCGAAGGTGAAGCGCTTGTCCGGGATGGCCATGAAGAGGATGCCTCCGGGCCGCAGGACCCGGATGAAGTTCTTCACCGTGCCAATGGGGTTTTCGCAGTGCTCCAGGACGTGGTTGGCGATGACGAAGTCCTGGGACTCCGCCGCCACCGTGCCCAGCTCCTCGCCGTTGTCGATGATGTCCGGCGTGACGATGCGGTCGGCCACTTCCGGGAAACGGGAGCGCAGCACGTCGATGGGCGCCACGTCCACATAGCGGGCCCGGGCCCCGGCGGGCAGCTTCGTGGGATTGCACAGGGCGCCAATCTCCAGGCCCTCGCCGCGCAGGTAGTGGGCCGCGATGAGCTCCCGGGTGAGGGGCGGAGCCACGGGGGCCTGAGGGGCCGGCTCCACGGGCACCGGCGGTGGCGGCTCCACGGGGGCCGGCGGCATCCAACGCGACCGGAGTGACGCCAGCTGGTTCTCCGTGCGCGTCAGCCCCGTGTGGAGCTGGGAGCGCACGACGGCCTTCATTGTGGGGGGAATCAGGGCCTTGAGCTGCGACAGACGCATGGAGTGCCTCCGGGGGTTTCAGCGATGGATGGTCGCGGCGCTGGCCTCCGCGCGGGGCGTGCTTCGCGCGGCGGGTGGCGCCACCAGGCCGGAGAGGAGCTCACGGAGTTCCCGGGCCTGGGTGACGTAGTCGCGCACGGCGGCGCGCTGGGGGTTCTGGTACCGGGCCAGACGCTCCGGGTGGGCCATCAGGTCGCGCAGCACGCGGCGGTAGCCGTCGGCGTCACCCATGTCCAGGACGTTGCCGTTGACGCCCTCCACGATGTCCTCGCTGACGCCGCCCGACGCCGTGGTGACCACCCACACGTTCCGGGCCAGGGCCTCGCGCACCGCCAGCCCGAAGCTCTCCTTCCACTGTGAAGGCATCAGCAGCACGTCCACTCCGTCGAAGAAGGCGTCCAGCCCGTCCTGGTCATACGGAGGCACCACCTCCACCTGGCCCTTCACCTTCCATTCCTTCGCGTCGATGGAGGCCGACCCCATGCGCAGCTGGATGTCCGTCATCTTCAGGACCCAGTTGGACTCATGCACCGACTCCATGAGGTCCTTGAGCCAGAAGTACCCCTTGTGCACCGCGCGGCCGCCCAGGTAGGCGAAGCGCACCGGAGCGTTCGCGGGGCGCGAGGCGCGCTCGCGGTGGGGCATCAGCACGCCGTTCTTGTTCACGACGATGCGCTCCGGCGCGACGCCGTTGGCGATGTAGAGCTGGCGCTGGAACTCGCTGGGCGTCAGCAGCAGGGCCGCGCCGTCCAGCACCTTGCGCAGGGCGAAGGTGCGCGTGAAGGTGTAGCGCGAGTCCGGCACGCACTTGGAGCACACCCGCAGGTCGATGCCCTTCTGGTTGCAGTACGTGGCGTCCTCGCGGACCATGAACTGCCGCTCGCACAGCCACCACGCGTCATGCAGGGTGATGGTGTACGGGATGCCCTCCGCGACGCACGCCGTGGCGAGCGCGGAGCTCAAGAGCTGGATGGAGTGGAAGTGCACCACGTCCGGGCGCACCGCCTTGAGCACCTGGGTGAAGGTCTCCCCGATGCGCGGGTTCTGGTACTCCTGGGCGCGGTCGGTCTGGGGCGGCACCTGCGTGGCGATGACCGGCAGGCCCAGCGCCTCGTAGCGCACCACCGAATAGGCGGGCAGCGGCGAGTTCAGGATGCCGGTGAACACGGTGACGTCGCAGCCCTCCTCCTTCAGCCGGTGCGCCACCTGCTCCGCGACGATGGTGGCCCCTCCGAAGCTCAAGGGCGCGAAGAGGATGTTGGCCTCCAGCACCTTGAGGCGCGGCGGCGGCGCGGGCGGCAGGTGCTGGAGGATGGGCTGCAGCCGCTCCGTGGCCACCACCGCGGGGTGGTAGCGCGCCGTCACGCTGCGGTGGGCCTCCTCGCCCATGCGCTTGCGCAGCGCCGCGTCCTGCACCAGCGCCGAGAGCGCGGACTCCCACTCCTCGCGGGTGGTGGCGATGAAGCCGTTGTTGCCGTGGTCGATGATCTCCCGGAACGGCCCGGCGCCGGAGCACACCGCGGGCACGCGGAAGATGGACGCCTCGATGAACTTGATGTTGCTCTTGGCGTCGTTGAAGACCGTCTGCTCCAGCGGCGCGATGGAGATCTGCCAGGACGCGAGCGCGCGCAGGTAGTCGTCCGCGTCCAGGAACGGGATGCGGAAGACGCGGTCGGAGAAGCGCTGGAAGCCCTCCGGCAGCTCCAGGAAGCCGTGGATGGCCAGGCGCACGTTCGGATGGCGCTCCATCACCGCGAGGATGGCGTCGGCGGCGATGGTGAAGTCGGCGTCGTGCGTGCGCGTGCCGCTGCCGTAGCCGATGGTGACCGTGTCCGCGTCCACCACGGGCGGGCGCACTTCCATCTCCCGGGCCAGCTCCAGGATGCCTTCGTCCAGGCAGTTCTCGACGACGTAGACCTTGCCGGAGACGACCTTGCCCATCTCCCTGGCGATGGTGGGCGTGCTGGCGATGGCGTGCTCACACAGGCTGAGCGCCTTGCGGTAGAGCTTCGCGCCGTTGAGCAGCAGCTCGCGCTCGGCGGCGGGCAGCCGCTGCACGTTGGAGTTCCGCCGGTACTCCTCCTCATCGAAGATGAGGTCGTCGACGTCGAAGAAGTGCGGGATGCCCAGGCGTTTGGTCTCCGCGAGCAGCACCTCCACGTCGGGGAAGGCGGGCACGCGGTAGTAGATGACCAGGCCGTGGAACTGGAGCGCGGCCTTGCACTCCGCGTGGTCGGTCCAGCGCAGGACGGTGACGTCGTACCCCAGCCGCTGGAACATCGCGACCTTCTGATCCACGCGGTAGCGCTTGCACTGGGGCAGCGACAGCTCCGCGATGATGAGGATGCGCCGGCCCTGGCTGGCCTGGGAGATCCGCGTCAGCGGCGCGGTCCACGGAGCCGGGAGCGCGGGCGGCGCGCTCGGGACCGGGGCCGCGATCGCCGCGGTGGGGGTGACGGGAGCGGCCGGCGTGAGGGCGGCCCTGGCGGCACGCAGCGCCTGGAGCGCGCTCTGCTTCGCGGGCAGCTTGATCAGCTTCGCGCCCACCTTGTGCAGCGTGCCCTTGCTCTTCTGGTAGAGGTGGCCGCGCTTCGTTCCGGGGGGCAGCACGCGCTCGCGCATGGCCCAGTAGCGGTTGATGGCCTTCCAGGCGAGGCTGCCGTTGATGTGCGCCAGCTCCGAGCCCTGGCGCGCCACGTGCGCATCCAGCTCGAAGATGCGTGCGTTCTTGCGGCCCAGCTCTTCCTGGAGCATCCGCTGGCTCAGGCCCAGCCGCGCGATCCGGCGCTCGGACTCGCGCAGGGTCTGCGCCGCTTCCAGCGCCTGCTCGCGGGCGGCGTCCAGTTCCGCCTGGAGCCGCTGCGCGTGGAGCGCCTGGTCCGCGACCTGCCGCTCCTTCTCACCGTAGGCGCTGAGCAGGTGCTGCTCGTGCAGTTGGAGCGTCAGGCGCGAGCCCAGCGTGGCGAAGGCCTGCCGCACGCGTTCGCGCTCCGCGTCCCGGGTGCTCGTCAGGGCCTTCATCCCTTCCGGCTGCTCCGGGCCCACGGCGAGCACGCCCAGACCGTAGCCGTGCTCGAACTCGAAGGAGGGATACTGGTTCCGGAGTTCCTCCCACAGCCGCCAGACACCGAAGCCGCGCTCGCGCGTATGGGTGTCGTGGAAGAGGATGACGCCGCGCGCGCTCATCTTGGGGCGCCAGCGCTCGAAGTCCGCCTTCACCTGGGCGTATTCGTGACAGCCGTCGATGTGGAGCAGGTCGATGGAGCCGTCCGCGAAGTGGCTCACGGCCTCGTCGAAGGTCATCGCGTGCAGCTGCGAGAACCGGCTGTAGAGCGGGTCATGGTGCGCGCGCAGGTCCGCGAGCACGTCCGGTCCGTAGAAGCCCGCGTGCGGGTCGCCCTTCCACGTGTCCACCGCGTGGCAGCGCGTCTCCAGCTTCAGCGCGTCCACCGTCTGGCAGAACGCGGAGTAGGACACGCCGGTGTGCGTTCCCAGCTCCACCAGCGTCGCGGGACGCAGCAGGTCCACCAGGAACATCGCGAAGGGGACGTGCTCCACCCAGGCAGAGGATGCCAGCAGCCGCAGGGGCTGCGTCAGGCAGAGGGGGTGTTCCAGGGGATTGAGCTGTGAATGCATGGTCGTGGCGTCCGGAAGGCCGACCCTCGCAGCAGGCAAGGCACGCCCCCCTCTCCTTGGCGGATGTCCTCCATGTCATCCCCCTCCGGGAGCGTCAAGGCTGGCAGGCCGCCCGCCCCCCTTGGGAGAAGGCGCGTTCGTTGTTCTTTTCTACGGTGTCTGGACGAAGTCGAGGCGCGGGTGGCCGGAAGGGTCGGTCCGTCCCGCGCGAGCCCATGTTTCACGCAGCCGGTCCGCGTCGCGGGCAGCCGCGTGTGCGCCCTTCCGCGAACGGGTACGCACGAGTCGCGCGTGGGGTGCGTAGAGGATGCGCAGTCCGGCTTCGCCCGCGCGCAGGCACAGGTCCACGCCCCGGGCCTCGTCGGACATGAAGGCCGCGTCCCAACCTCCGAGTGACTCCAGGACCTCGCGGCGGATCATCGCGCAGGCGCTGGAGACGGCGCGCACGTCGCGCGGCCAATGCGAGCCGCCGAATGCGCCGAGCGTGGGATCGAGCATCCCCGCGAAGGGGCGCAGCACCCGGCCCTCGGCGTCGAAGCGCAGCCCGGCCTCCAGCACCTGTCCCGCGGGAGAGACGATGCGCGCGCCCACCACGCCGACGTCGCGGCGCAATGCCTGCGATGCGAGCTCTCTCAGCCACCCCGGTCCGGTCGGGAGCGTGCCGGCCTCCAGGACGAGGATGAGCTCGCCCCGGGCCTCGCGCAGCAGCCGGTTCGCCACGGCGCCCGGGGTCGCGTCCGCGTCCACCTGGACGTGGATGACGTCGCGAGTGGAGGAAGCGACAGGAGACGCAACAGGGATGCGGACCTCCACGTCCAGGTCGTCCGTGAAGGCGAGGAGCGCCGCGAGCTCGGACCCGGTGGGCGCCTCCGACAGCAGCACGGACACCCTCGGGCGGCCCACGAGCGGGTGGCGGATCCGGTACAGCCCGGGGGCGACGGTCTCCGCCGAGCCGCCCTCCCCCATGCGCGCCAGGTGCTCCGCCACGGCCCTGCGGCCCGCTTCGGAGGCGGCGGGCTTCGCGCTGGCGTCCGTGGCGGTGGAGCCGGGCAGCGTCCTCCAGTGATAGAGCACGCGGGGGATGTGCTCGAAGCGCTGTGTGCGCTCCATCAGGCGCAGGAGCAGGTCATGGTCCTGCGCTCCCTCGAAGCCCGTGCGGATGCCCCCTACTTCGCGCAGCAGCGATGCGCGCACCACGAGGAAGTGGCACACGTAATTCACCGCGCGCAGCAGCTCCGGGGACAGCGCGGGCTTCAGGTAGGGCGCGAAGCGCAGGCCCCGCGCGTCCACCTTGTCCTCGTCCGAGTAGACGACGTCCGCGTCCGGAGCATCTCCCAGCCGCAGCGCGACCTCGGCCAATGCATGCGGCGCGAGCAGGTCGTCGTGGTCGAGGAAGCCCACGTACTCCCCGGTGGCCAGGGCCAGCGCGGCGTTGGTCGCGCGGGCGATGCCCTGGTTCGACTCCAGCCGCTCGAAGCGGATCCGCGCGTCCCCGGCCGCGGCCTCACGTAGCGCTTCCGCCACCGCCGCCGAGCGCGAGCCGTCATCCACGATGCACAGCTCCCAGTGCGGGTACACCTGCGCTCGCACGGACGCGATGCATGCGCGGAGGACGTCCACGGGCGTCTCCCAGGCGGGAGTGATCAGGCTGATCCGCGGCTGGCGCTCCAGCCGGGCCAGCGCGGCGGTCGCGGCGCGGACCTCACGGTCTTCCTGTGCCAGAGCCTCGCGCGTGTACGTCTCCGGTGAGGGAAACAGCACGGCGGGACGGGCCGCGTCCAACAGGTGCCGCAACAGGCGGACGGTCGCGTGATTGAAGGCGACCTGCCGCCGCCACAGCTCGCGCCAAAGTGGCAGGCCCACCACGCCGGCCTCTTGCGACAGCACGTCGCAGCGGGCCTCCAGCGCGTCCAGTGCCTCGGCGGCGCCGTCGGTCCGAAGGGGCCACCCGGCCCTGGAGAGCAAGGCCACGACCGCGAGGTTCCAGGACCGCTGCGCCTCCAGCCCCGGCACGGAGGGAAGCCACCGGCCCACCGCGCCCACGGGCCGAGGATCCGCGAGTCGCGTGAGCTCCTCGCGGGCCAGCTCCGGCAGCGTCGGTTCCGGTTGCCGGAGCAACGCCCTCAGCCGCAGGTCGAAGCGCAGCTGGCGGTCCAGCACCCACCGTTGCAGGGGCGAAAGCCCCCGCGTCCCCCACCGTTTGGCGGCCGTGATGACCGGGCCCCAACGTGCGCGGTGCGACCGCGGCACGTCGAAGCCCAGCACCTCGACGAAGTCATCGTGCGGCGGATGCGCTCGAGCGCCGGGATGTCCCGACGCGGCCTGCGTGGCGAAGGATGGCATCCGGTCGGCCTCGTCCAACGTCGCGACCTCGACGCCAGGTGTCTCCGGCGGGCCCTCGCTGTCGGGGGTGCCCATCGGCTCAGCGCTCGCCGTCGCGTTTGAGCCGGTTCGCCAGGGCCCGGAGCGTGCCGTGGACCCAGGGGATGCCGTGGACCCGGGCGTTCAGCGCGTCCACCATCCGGTGCCGGAACTCACGGGCCTGGAGCGTCTCCTCGCGGATGCGCGCCACGGTGTCCACCCAGGCATCCAGCGGACGCACCAGCCAGGTCCCCGGAGCCACGGCGACCGCCCGCGGCTCGCCCGGCCCGCGCACCTCGCACGAAGCGATGCCGCCCAGGAACACCGGGGGGAACAGCGCCCCCATCCGCGCGGGCAGGTCCGCGAGTCCCGACTCCATCACCACCGGGAAGGGCCCGATGCGGCTCCGGTCGATGACCATCGCGTGGACGAGCTCCGGGTGCAGCACTAGGTGCTCCACCTCCAACCGGTCGCCCAGCGGGAACGGCACCTTCGCGCGCACGTAGGGCGGAGTTCCCTCACCGGCTGCCCACTCGGTGCGGAACGCCCGCGCCAACGCCCAGGCCTCGCGGCCCGTCTGGAGCGCGCGCACCAACTCCACGTAGTGGCGCGGGTACACCACGCACCGCGCATCCACGAACGCCAGGTACTGTCCCCGGGCCTCGCGCACGGCCTCCGCGTACAGGGCTCCCACGGGCGCACGAACGGTGCGCGCCTGGAACGACCCCAACCTGCCGTAGCGCTCCAGCGCCGCCTCCGCGACGGACAGGTCCACGCCCTCGGGCGCCGCGAGCAGCAACTCCAGCGGCTGCTGCTCCTGACAGGCCAACGCGAACAGGGTCTCATCCAGCGCTGAGTCCCGCGTGCCCGGATCCACCATGACGACGACACTGAGCAGCCCCGCCACCGTCGCGCGCACGGGCCCGTCCGGCACCGCGACGTAGAGCCCCTCCTCCACCTGCGTGGACGGCGACAACTGGACCAGCAGCGCCCGCAGCGCCCGCGCCGTGTCCTCCGCCAGCGCCGTGCCTCCGGACGCGCACGGCACCACCTCGCGGTGCGCCAGGCGGTAGCCCGCCTCGGCCAGCCGCCGCAGCATCCGCTGTTCGGAGAGACCCGCGCGCACCGGCGCCTCACCGGTCAGCGCGCCCAGCAGCGCCCGCGCCGAGCCCGCGTTGCGCAGGCTGAACACCAGCTCCGCCCCCGGCGCCTCGCGCCGCAGCGCCTCCAGCCCGTCTTCCAGCACCCGGTCGACCGCGTCGCCCTCCAGCACCACCAGCGCCGGCGCGGGCCCCCTGCCCCGCTTCCACTCCGGCCCCGGCAGCTCCCGCACGGCGGCGCCCCGCGCACGCAGGGCCTCCGCCAGCGCTGGCGACGCGCCCACGAGGGTCACCGCCGTGCCCGCGCCCGCACGCGACAGCACCAGCTCCATCCACCGCGCGGACGCGGCGGACGGGGGCGCCGCTTCGGAAAGAGCGTTCACCAGCGCCTCCGGGCGAACTCCAGGTGGTGCCTGAAGTCCGCGATGCCCGCGAGCTTGCGCCCGGGCTTGACGATGTCGGGCGTCTGGAACGGCTCGCCGCCCAGCCGCGCGTACTCCCGCAGGCGGTCATTCATGAAGGCCGCGTCCCCGTACTTCGCCCCGAGCAGGGCCGCGCTGCGGCGGACCATCCGCTCGCGCACCGGGCTCTCCTCGCGGGTGACGGTGTAGTGGTGCACCAGCGCGGCGGGCGCCACCCGGATGGACAACCCGTACGCCCTCGCCCGCCACGACAGGTCCACGTCCTCGCAGTACATGAAGAAGCGCTCGTCGAAGCCTCCCACGCGCGCGTGCAGCGTCCGCGTCACCAGCAGCACGCAGCCGCTGCACCAGGGCGTCTCGCCCGTCGACGGATGGTACGGCTTGGGGTGCTCGTCCGGGAACAGCCGGGCCTCCACCAGCCCCGTGTCCGCACGCTGATCCGCCTCACGCGTGAGCTCCCGCACGCAGTCCGGATGCAGCAGCCCGTCCGGGTTCACACAGACGTAGTACCGCGCCCCGCCCGAGTCGAAGGCCTCCGCCATCAGCCGGTTGTGCGCGGCCCCGAAGCCCAGGTTCCTCCCGGCGTGCCGGTAGTCCGCGTCCGGGTCCAACCGCATCACCCGCGCGCGCAGCGAGTCGTCCGGCGAGTTGTCCAGCCACACGACCCGGAAGGCGGGCGCGCCCGGGGCCTCGCGGTTCCACCGGAGCGACTCCCACAGCCGCTCCAGCTCCCGCTCCGGGTTCCGGTAAAGCACGATGCCCAGCCAGATGCCCGGCCTCCCCCCACTCGCCGAAGCAGGGCCGCTCACGATCCGACGTCTCGCACCGGCGCCACGCGAGCCGCGGCGCCCTCCACGATCCACCGGTGCGGAGGCCGCGTCACGCCGCCGTCCTTCACGTTGGAGCGCACCTCGAAGGCGCACGCCGCCTCGTGCTTCTCCCGCACCTGCCCCGCCCGGTCGCGCACCACCACCGTGAACGTGTAGCGCCCCGCGACAAGCCCCAGCCGGTCCACCACGAAGCGCACGGTCCCGCTGCCGGACGCCGCCGCGCAGAAGGGAACCTCTTCCGCGAACGTGTCCGTGGCGTGCACCAGCACCCCGTCCACCCGGCACAGCTCCAGCCCCAGGCCCAGCTCCGGCGCGGGCGTGCGCGCGGTGTACGCGACGCTCAGCTCCAGGCCGTCCTCGGTGTCCACGAACTCCACCGCCCCACCATCCCGGCCCTTCAGCGTCACCGCGTCCACGGTGAGCGGGGAAGGCTCCGCCTGGGGCGCCGCCAGCGACGGCAGCGCGCCGCCGTCCGACGCCAGCGCGGGCGACTCCATGGACATGCCGCGCTCCTCCGCCAGCTCCACCGCGCGGCGGTAGCTGCGGATGACGTCCGCGGGAGGACCGAACTCGCGGATGCGCCCGGCGTCGATCCACGCGCCCAGGTCGCACCAGCGCTCCAGCGTCCCCAGGTCGTGGGTGACGATGACGATGGTCTTCCCGGCCCGCTTGAACTCCGTCATCTTCGCCAGGCTCTTCTTGCCGAAGTGCTCGTCACCGACGGCGAGGATCTCATCGATGATGAGGATGTCCGGATCCACGTGCGTGGCCACGGAGAACGCCAGGCGCATGTACATGCCGCTGGAGTAGGTGCGCACCGGCTCGTCGATGAAGTCGCCCAGCTCGCTGAAGGCGATGATCTCCTCCATCCGCGCCTTCACCTCCGCGCGCGACATCCCCAGGATGATGCCGTTGATGAGGATGTTCTCCCGGCCGGAGAAGTCCGGGTGGAAGCCCGCGCCCAGGTCCAACAGCGCGCTGATGCGCCCGTTGATGTCGATGGTGCCCGTGGTGGGCGTGTAGATGCCGGAGATGAGCTTGAGCAGCGTGCTCTTCCCAGAGCCGTTGCGCCCGATGATGCCCACCGTCTTGCCGCGGGGCACCACCAGGTCGATGCCCCGGAGCGCTTCGATCATGGACTTGCCGTCCGTGTCGCGCTGGCCACGCAGCAGGCGGATGAGCTCCGACTTGATGGTGGTGTACTCGCGCCGGATGGTGCTCTTCCGGAAGCTCTTCACCACGTTGCGGAGCACGATGGCGTCCGGAGACGCGAGGGCGCTGGTCATATGAACTCCGCGAAGTCCTCGCGGCGGCGCTCGAAGATGCCCGCGGCGATCCACAGCAGCGCCAGGGAGATGCCCATCCACATCAGGAGCGGGCCGGGCTGCGGCAGCTGGTGGTCGTAGAAGATGGCCTGGTAGGACGTCACCATGACCGCCATGGGGTTGAGCAGCACGAGCGGCGACTGGGCCGCGTCCGGCAGCGAGTCCACCCGGTAGAACACCGGCGTGACGAAGAACCACATCGTCAGCAGGTTGGCGATGATCTGCTGCAGGTCCCGGAACGTCACGTTGAGCGCGGACACGATGTAGACCAGCGCCACCGTCATGCACAGCTGGGTGAGCAGCACCACCGGGAAGGCCACCACGTGCCAGGTGGGCACATAGCCCAGGAGCAACCCCAGCCCCACCATCAGCGGCAGGGACAGCACGTAGTTGCACAGGTTCGTCACCACCACCGTGGCCGGCAGCACCTGGGCCGGGAAGCGCACCTTGGTGAGCAGGTCGCGCCGGTCGCTGATGGCGCTGGCCCCGCCGCCCAGGGACGTGGCGAACCAGATCCACGGCAAGAGCCCCACGAAGACGAAGAACGTGTACGCGGGGATCTTCTGCCGCATGTAGACGGTGAAGAGCAGCGAGTAGACGCCCATCTGGAGCAGCGGATTGAGGAACGTCCAGAAGAAGCCGAGCACCGAGTTCCGGTACCGCGCCTTCAGCTCGCGCTGGGTCAGGCTGAGCAGGAGGCCCCGGTACTGGTAGAGCTCACGGAGGTTGCGAAGCATGCGGCGCCATCCATACCTCATGCCCCCGGAAGGTGTCAGGCACGGGACTCCTGCCATCCACGCGAAAGCCCGTCTGGTCGCCTGGCCTCGCGCGCCCCCTTCCGAGGGGCCATGTCGCAAAAGAAAAAGGCCCCCTGGTTTCCCAGAGGGCCTTTGATTGGAGCGGGAAAAGGGATTTGAACCCTCGACCCTCGCCTTGGCAAGGCGATGCTCTACCGCTGAGCTATTCCCGCATCAGGTACTGCGGTGCTGCGTGCTTCGTTTGGAGCGGGAAAAGGGATTTGAACCCTCGACCCTCGCCTTGGCAAGGCGATGCTCTACCGCTGAGCTATTCCCGCATCAGGTACCGCGTTGTTGCTTGCCACCCGCCGGTCGGTGCCGCGCCGGAGGTGGGGTGCGATATACAGAGGCCTCCCGGACACGTCAAACACTTTTCGCATCCGGATCCGTGCTGCCCCGGCGGGCGAGCATGTTGAGGAACGCGCGGAAGTAGACGACCGCGCTCCACACGGAGAACGCACCGGACAGGTACACCAGCACCTTGCCCACCTGATTGTAGTCCACGGTGACGGTGCGGAAGCCCACGTCCAGCGGGTGCACGTAGTGGACGCACAGGGAGATGATCCCCACCAGTTGGAGGGACGTCTTCCACTTCCCCTCCTGCCCCGCGGCGATGACCATGCCCTCGCTGGCGGCGATGGTGCGCAGGCCGGTGACGATGAACTCGCGGGCGAGCAGCACGATGACGACCCAGGCGGCGATGCGGCCCAGGCGCACCATCATCACCAGGGCGGCCATGGCGATGAGCTTGTCCGCCAGCGGATCCATGAACTTGCCCACCACGGTGATGAGGTTCCAGCGGCGGGCCAGGTAGCCGTCGATCACGTCGGTGATGGCGGCCACCGCGAACACCAGGGCGGCCAGCAGCGAGTGCAGCGGATCCGCGTCGTACGTGAGCCAGACGAACACGGGGATGAGGAGGATGCGCCCCAGCGTCAGCATGTTGGGCAGGTTCCAGAACTCCTGCACCAGGATGCTGGGACGGCGGGACGCGCGGCGGCGGGCCCGCTCCTCGCGCTTGCGCTGCTTCCTGAGGGCTCGCTCGGTGGCCATGGGCGCGCGTTCTACCGGACCCCGAGTGCGATGAGGGCAAATCCTTCACCGCCCAGCTCCACCGCCGCCTTCAGTGTCTCCCCGCCAGCGGATGTCACGAGCGGCACCACGCGGGGCGTGAGGTTGCCCACCCAGCCCACCAGGTGCGTGAGGGGCACCGTCGCCGGCTGGTCCATGGCCACCGGCACCGAGCGCAGCGGGCCCGTCAGGCTGAGCAGCACCCGCCCCTGCCCGCGCAGGTGCACCAGGTCCAGGTCCTGGGCCAGGTCCGACGGCACGCGGCCGTTCTCGAAGACGACGGGCTCCTCGAAGGCGAAGACGCACGCGTCGCGCAGGTAGACGGACTCGTCATCCAGGGAGATGGCCACCCACTGCCGCCCGGACACGGGCTCCAGGTGCAGCGTCCCCTGCCCCCGGGCGCGCACCATGGCCTGGTCGCCCTCGCCAAAGGGCTTGTCCGTGGCCCGGCCCCGGAAGCGCTTCATCTCCGGCTCGAAGGTGACCTGGCCGCGCACGGCGACCAGCCCCTCCAGGCGCGTGAGCAGCTCGCCCTCCACCGCGAGCGCCATGAGGGACGCGCTCTGGGTGAAGGACTGGCCCGGCGCCGCGCCCGGCAGTGCCACCGAGGGCACCCACGCGGTGAGCACGGGAGGGTTCACGCCCGCTGCGGCGTCCGGCGAGGAAGACGGCTCGGCGGCGCGGGTCAGCGGAATCGGCTCGGCGGGCCGGGGCGTCGCAGGCGGCTCGGCGGGCCGGGGCACCGGAAGCGACTCGGCGGGCCGGGTCGTGGAGGGCGGCTCGCTCGTGGCCAGCGCGGCGAAGGTGTCCGCGAAGGCGTCACCGGGCTCCGACTCCAGGTCGGACGCGAGGACGGGCGGCTCCTCGGAGACCTCGATCTCCTCCGACACCGGCGTGGGCGGCAGCTCGTCGGCGACCTCGACGTCGGCCCCGGAGGTGTCCGCGTCCGTGGTGGCGGCGAGCTCCGCGTCCTCCTCGTAGGTGCTCGCACCGGCGGCGAGGCTGGGGTCCTCGTCCTCCTGGACCTGCGCCCCGGCGGGCGAGGAGTCCGCAGGGGCGGGCGGGCCTTCGTCCTCCGCGAAGAGCAGGTCGTCGTCCGGCGCCTTCGCGGCGGCCTGGGGCGGCGGCGTGGCGGCGGCGCGAGGACTCCGGGGCGCCTCATCCAGACCGAACTGGGCGCCCCAGTCACTCTCTCCGGAGGAGGACACGGGCGCGGGCGGCGCGGCGGGGAGCTCCTCCTCGCGCGGACGGGCCGGCGCGGGGGGCGCGGGCGGACGGCTGTAGACCTCCCCCGCGATGGCGCGCGACATCTTCTCCGCCATGGCGTCGCTGCCGGACAAGAGGAAGTGCTCGCGCGCGCGGCCGTACTCGCCCATCTGGGCGAAGGTCAGGCCCAGGTAGTTGTGGGCCTTCTTGTGGTCCGGGGCCAGGTCGGTGGCCGTCTCGAACTCGCGCGCCGCGCGCTGGAGCGCGTTCGTCTTCAGGTAGACGAGCCCCAGGTTCACCCGCAACGTGGGGTCCACCGGGTTGTCCCGCACGAGCATCTCGTACAGGTCCGCGGCGCGGTCGAAGAGGCCCAGCTTGAAATACGTCAGGCCCAGGAGGTTCTGGGCCTTCTCGTGGCGCGGCTGGAGCTGGTGCGCACGCTCCAGGAAGTCCTTCGCTTCGGTGACCTTGCCGGCGCCCAGCAGCTCGCTTCCGCGCTGCAGCTGCTGCAGGAACTCCTCGTCAGCGGGGCCCGGCGGCTTCGTCCCCTTCGTGCGCGTCGTCATTCTCGGGTGTCGGCTCACGGCTGCTGGCCTCGGCCTGGGCGAGCCGCTCGCGCTCCTTGTAGTGTTGGTAGAGCTGGAGGACCTTGCGCACGTATTCCTGCGTCTCGGCGTACGGCGGCACCTGGCCTCCGTACTTCTTCACCGCGTCAGGCCCGGCGTTGTACGCGGCGACCATCTTCACCATGTCGCCGTCGAACATATTGGCCAGCACGCGCAGGTAGCGGACGCCGCCCTCGATGTTGTCCTTCGAGTCGAAGATGTCCTTCACGTACATGTCCGACGCGGTGCCCGGCATGAGCTGCATCAGCCCGCTGGCGCCCTTGTGGCTGAGCGCGTTCGGGTTGAAGTTGCTCTCCGTGTGCATGATGGCGCGCACCAACGCGGGCGGGATGCGGTAGCGCAGCGCCGCGTTGGTGATGTGCGGATCCAGCTCCGTGGGCGTGCGCGAGCGGCCCCGCACGGGAGCGGACTTGGCCGGCGCGGGCGTGAAGGTCCCGGACAGCTTGCGGGCCTTGCGCGCGCCTCCCGGAGGCACGTTCGTGTAGACGATGGTGCCGTCCTTCTCCACGTAGCTGTAGATGCCGTCCGCGGCGGCGGCCGGGAGGACGGCGGTCAGCAGGACGACGAGGGCGGTCAGGACACGCATGGCGGCGGGCGAAACCTTAGACAACGCCCGGAAAGTCCTCAAGAAAACGCCTTGTTTCCAGCACTTACCGCCATTAAGCCTGTTGGCCATGCCCCATCGGTTTGATTTCCTGGTCATGGGCGGCGGCGTGGCCGGACTGTCGTTCGCCCTGCAGGCGGCCCGGCACGGCACGGTCGCCGTGCTCACCAAGCGCGAGCGCGGCGAAGGCAACACCGCCTACGCGCAAGGGGGCATCGCCGGTGTGCTGTCCCCCACGGACAGCTTCGACGCGCACATCGACGACACGCTCGTCGCGGGCGCGGGCCTGTGCCACCGCGACGCGGTGGAGGTGACGGTGCGGGAAGGGCCCGCGCGCCTCAAGGAGCTGGTGGCGCTGGGCGCGGCCTTTGATCAGCGCGGCGGCGAGTTCGACCTCACGCGCGAAGGGGGCCACTCCGCCCGCCGGATCATCCACGCGGGAGACGTCACCGGCCGCGAGGTGCAGCGCGCGCTGCTGGCCGCGTGCGACGAGCAGCCCAACATCACCTTCTTCCAGAACACGGCCGCCATCGACCTCATCCTGGACCGGCGTCCACACGCCCCGGCCGGCAGCCGGTGCCTGGGCGTGTACGCGCTGATGGAGGACGGCTCCATCGAGCGGTTCCTGTCCAAGGTGACGGTGCTGGCCACGGGCGGCGCGGGCAAGGTGTACCTCTACACGTCCAACCCGGACGTCGCGACGGGTGACGGCGTGGCCATGGCGTACCGCGCGGGCGCGCGCGTGGCGAACATGGAGTTCTACCAGTTCCACCCCACGTGCCTCTTCCACCCGGAGGCCAAGAGCTTCCTCATCAGCGAGGCGCTGCGCGGCGAGGGCGGCAAGCTGCGGCTCAAGGGCGGCCAGACGTTCATGGACCGCTACCACCCCATGAAGGACCTGGCCCCGCGCGACGTGGTGGCGCGCGCCATCGACGCGGAGCTCAAGCGCACGGGCAACGACTGCGTCTACCTGGACATGACGCACCTGGGCCGCGCGTACCTCACCGAGCGCTTCCCCAACATCTACGCCACCTGCAAGGCCTTCAACATCGACATGGCCGTGCAGCCCATCCCCGTGGTGCCCGCGGCCCACTACCAGTGCGGCGGCGTGGTGACGGACCTGCACGGGCGCACCAACATCCCGGGCCTCTACGCCATCGGCGAGGTGTCCTGCACGGGCCTGCACGGCGCGAACCGGCTCGCGTCCAACTCGCTCCTGGAGGGCCTGGTCTTCGGCCACCGCGCGGTGCAGGTGGCCTCCGAGGAGCTGGCGTCGCTGACGCTGCCGAAGGAGGACCCGCCCGCCTGGGACTCCGGCAGCGCGGTGGACTCCGACGAGAGCGTGGTCGTCACCCACAACTGGGATGAGATCCGCCGGCTGATGTGGAACTACGTGGGCATCGTCCGCACGGACAAGCGGCTGATGCGCGCACGGCGCCGGCTGGAGCTCCTGCGCGAGGAGATCCGCGACTACTACTGGCGCTTCAAGGTCACCCGCGACGTCATCGAGCTGCGCAACATCGCGGAGGTGGCGCACCTCATCGTGGACTGCGCGAGCCGCCGCAAGGAGAGCCGGGGGCTGCACTACACCCTGGACTACCCGCACACGGACGAGCACCAGGGCACGCGCGACACCGTCCTCTCCCGGGAGCTGTGAGCACCCATGTCCCGTCCGCGCCGCATGCTGGATGACCTCCCCGGCCCCTCCGGGCTGGGAGACACGCAGGACCCCACGCCTCGAGGACAGGGCGGGGATGGACCGCCCCCGGGCCCGCCCCAGACCCAGCGCGCGCTGCCCACGCCCTACGTCTGCTTCGCCATCATCGCGGGCGCGGTGGGGATGTTCGCCCTCAGCAGGTCCCTGGGCCGGCCGCTCGTCATCGACGGGACGAACTACGGCATTGTGGGGCCGCTGGCGCTCTACGGGCCGTGGGTCCAGGCGGGCGAGTACTGGCGCCTGCTGGGCATGGTGTTCGAGCACGGCGGGCCCATGCACCTGCTCTTCAACATGCTCGCCGTGTATTCGCTGGGCGCGTCGCTGGAGCGCGGCATCGGGAGCCTGAGGTTCCTGGGGCTGTCGCTCGTCACCGCGCTGGGCGGCTCCGCGTTCGCGCTCTTCTTCAACTTCGACACCGTGACGGTGGGCGCGTCCGGGATGATCCTCGGCTGGGGCGGCGCGATGCTGCCCATCCTCACCCAGCAGGGCCGCCGGGAGCACATGTTCTGGCTCGTGCAGGTGGCGGTCATCAGCCTGCTGCCCGGGGTGAGCTGGGCGGGGCACCTGGGCGGCTTCCTCTTCGGCCTGCCCTGCGGCATGGCCCTGCGCCTGGGCCCGAAGGTCTACGCGCGCGCCATCCCCGTCCTGCTGTTCATCGCCGCGGCGCTGGCCGTGGTCGCCGCCCATCCCGGGCGCCTTGGAGGCCTCTGACGATGGCTGAATCCCCCGTGCGCAGCGTCTGCGTCTTCTGTGGCTCGCGCTCCGGCGCGCGCGCCGAGTACCGCGAGGCCGCCACCAGGATGGGCGCCGCGCTGGCGAAGCGGGGCCTGACGCTCGTCTACGGCGGCGCCAGCGTGGGGCTGATGGGCGCGGTGGCGGACGCGGTCATCGCCAACGGCGGCAAGGCCGTGGGCGTGCTGCCCCACTTCATGGACGCGAAGGAGCTGGCCCACCCGCGGCTGACGGAGCTGCACCGGGTGGACTCCATGCACTCGCGCAAGGCGCTGATGGCCGAGCGCTCGGACGCCTTCGTCGCCCTGCCCGGCGGCTTCGGCACGCTGGATGAGCTCTTCGAGATCGTCACCTGGGCGCAGCTGGGCCTGCACAGGAAGCCCATGGGCCTGTTGGACGTGGACGGCTTCTTCCAGCCGCTGCTCGCGATGGCGAAGCAGATGGTGGACGCGGGCTTCGTCCCGGAGACGCAGGGCACGCCCTTCGCGGTGAATGCCTCGGCGGACGCGCTCCTGGACCGCCTGCTCGCGGGGCCCACGATGCCGCTCACGTCGAAGTGGCTGAAGGACGGCCAGCAGACCTGAGGACCGTCCTTCGCCGCGGTCTCAGCGCGCGTGGACCTTCAGCTCCGCGTTCCCCAGCGACGAGGCGACGCGGAGCATCACCTGCTCGGTGCCGTCCGGGATGACGGGCTGGCCGTTGGCGAAGGCCTTGGGGAAGCGCACGCGGTAGCCCACCCAGAAGAGGCTGGCGTACGGGTAGTAGGCGCGCACGTTGAGGTCCGCCCGGCCCAGGCGGCGGATCTCCGTGGGCGTGATTTCCCCCGCGGGCGTCACCAGCGCGATCCGCCAGATGCTGTTGCGGTGGGCGAAGTCGTCGTAGCGGTAGTCGTTGACGTGCACCGCCAGGAAGAACTCGTGGAACTTCGCCGCGTCGGCCTGTTCCTCTTCCAGCAGCTGCTCCACCTTCGCTGCGGGCAGCGTCTGGAAGATGGCGCGGCGGTGGATACGGGCCTCGCGGAAGGCGGGGGTCTGGAAGGTGGTCCCCGCGAAGACGCGCGTGTCGAAGCCGTCGTAGATCTCCTTGCGGTCCGAGTACCGGTCCAGCACCGAGAGGTAGGCGGACTCCTGCTTCGGATCATCCAGCGTGGGCGCGGGCTCCCCGACGACGGGGGGCGCGGTGGAGCAGCCACCCAGCGTGCCCAGCAGCACCGCGGCCACCAGCAGCCTTCTCACGGGATGAAGTCCTTGCGTGTGAACAGCGTGGTGAGGCGGTGGCCGGTGGCCTCCACGGCCTCGCGTCCACCCTCCAGCCGGTCCACCAGCGCGAAGGCGCCCAGCACCGTCAGGCCCTCCAGCTTCGCGCGTTCAATCGCCTTGAGCGTGGAGGCGCCCGTGGTGACGACATCCTCCACGATGGCCACCGGGGCGCCGGGGCCCAGCGCGGACAGGCCTTCAATCCACTGGCCGGTGCCGTGGCCCTTGGGCTCCTTGCGCACGATGAACGCATGCAGGGGCTTCTCGCCGCCCTCCAGGAAGCTGGTCAGGCTCACCGCGGACGCGAGCGGATCCGCGCCCAGCGTCAGGCCGCCCGCGGCCACCGCGGACGGAGCGTCGCGCCGGATGGCCTCCAGCAGCAGCCGGCCGATGAGGTAGTGGCCCTCGGCGAGCAGCGCCGTGCGCTTGCAGTCGATGTAGAAGTCCGACTCCTTGCCGGAGGAGAGCACCACGCGCCTGCGCTCGAAGGAGCGCTGCGTGAGCACCTCCAGGAGCCGGGCGCGGTCGCGTTCGAGCGTTTCCGCCATGGCCTACAGACCCTCCAGGTACGCCACCAACTGCGCCGAGTAGCGTAGCTGCATCAGCAACTCCGCCTTGCGCGATTCGTCCAGCGCGGCGAACACGTCCGCGAGCAGCGACAGGTCCTGGTTGAGGGCGCCCATGCGCTGCGCGACGTCCACCGCCAGTTCGTCCGCGTCGATCTCCTCCTCGACGCCCTCCGGGGCCAGCGTCTCCTCGGTGGCGAGCGCCTTCTCCAGCATGTCGCGCACCGGCGCCGTCAGTCGGCCTTCGGTTTCCAGCGACTCGCGCTTGGCCTCCAGCACGTCGTGCTCCACCGGCGAGGCGTGGATGGCCTCCGCCAGGGACAACAGGAGCGCGTCCTCGTCGGACAGCTCCTCGTGCACGCGCACCTGGACCTGGTCGCGCTTGAGGAAGCGCAGCGCCGCCACGCGCCGGAAGCCGCAGATGAGCTGGTAGCGGTCCTCTCCACGCGGGCGCACGTCCACCGGGAACAACTGGCCCAGCCGCGCCAGGTCCGTCGCCAGCTCGGACACGTCGCCCTCGTCCCGCAGGCGGAAGGTGGTGTCCTCCTCCAGTCGCTCCAGCGGCAGCACCATCGCCGTCACCTGTCCCATCACGCGCGGCTCGATGGCCTGCGCGTGGGGCTCCCCTTCCGAAGTCGCCGCGCCGTCGTTGGCGCCCTGTTCCGAACCGTCTCCGGAGCCCGTGGAGCCCGCGTCCTCCTGGCTCGCACGGCTCGCCACGTCCCAGATGCCGGAGCTCAGCAGCGCGTCGTCCGCGCCCGACACCGGACCGGAGCGCGGCTCCTCCAGCACGTCCTTCGCCTCGCCGCCACCGTCGCTGCCCGTCCCGGACGCGTCCTGGACGCTCTCGCCCGAGGACAGCTCCACGTAGCGGCCGGGGCCTTGAGAGGCCTCCGCGCCACTCCCCGTGCCCTCTCCCTGCCCGGCCGCGTCCGCTCCGCCCTGCCCACCAGCCGCGCTGGAATCCGTCCCGGCCTCCGCGTCGCGGGCCTCGCTGGCGTCCGAGCGGCTGCCCTCGCCACCGGCCGCGCTGACAGCAGGGCTGTGCGAGAAGCCGTGGCCCTCGCCATCGGCCGAGCTCGCGTCGGAGCCACTGGCAGCGCCCGTGTCGGAACCCTGGCCCCCAGCGCTGGCCTCGGTCGCGCTCGCGGCGGCCTGCCCACCCTCTCCGGGCAGGTCGGTCTGGGCCCCACCCGCTTCAGCCTGGGGGGCACCTTCCGGCGTCACGTCTCCACTCGCGCCCTCGCCATGCTTCGGCGCGGACGCGTCACTCACGCCCTCCTGCTGGGACGGCGTCGCGTTCTCTCCAGGTGTGCCCGGCATCCCTTCCTGTCCCTCGGCCCTGTGCTCGGCGTCCATGGTGGCACCCCCGGTTGTTCCACCCGCGCGCCGCCGGAAACGACGGCGCGGCGGGCGGGCTCTAACGGGACTTCTTCACCACGACCTTCTTCTTCGCGCCAGCACCCATCACGCGGGGAACGGGCGCGCCAGCACTGCTCGCCTGCTCAGTGGCTGCCGGACGCGGCGGCTCCGGAGCCCGGGTCGTGGTGGCGGCGGGCGGCGGGGGCGGCGGCAGCGGCTTGGCCGACGGACGGGCCACGACGGTGGCCGGCGCCGTCGTCGCGGGCTGCGTGCGCGCGGGAGGCGGGGGCGGCGTCGGGGCGGCGCGCGGCGGGGCGGCCGGCGGCGTCGGAGGACGCGGCGGGGTGGCGCCCGGACGCACCGTGGGACGCGTCACCGCCTGGGGGCGGGCCACGGCGGGGCGCTCGGACGGCAGCCGGCCCGGTTCCACGTCGCCCATGTCCACGCGGCCGCGGAAGCTGGCGCCGTCCACGATGATGACGCGGGGGGCGCGGATGTCGCCCACCATGCGGCCTTCGCGGGTGAGCTCCACGCTCTCCGTGGCGTTGATGTTGCCCACCACCACGCCGCTGACGATGGCGTTCTTCACCGCCACGTTGGCCTTCACCACGCCGGACGGCTCCACGATGAGGGTGCGGCTGAGGGTGAGCTCACCCTCGACGCGCCCGCGGACCGTGAGGTCCTCGTCACCCGTGAGCCGACCGCTGATGAGGATGGAGGGCCCCACCACGGTGTTGTCGACGGTGTTGCCTGCAAGATCCTTCGCGGTGGCCACGGATCAGCGCTCCTTCATGTCCATGTCGACGTTGCCCTTGAAGGAGGCACCGTCGGCGATGAGGATGCGCGGGGCCTTGATGTCGCCCACCACGCGGCAGTCCGTCTTCAGCTCGACCTTGTCGCTGGCGGCGATGTTGCCCGTCACGCGGCCGGCGATCTCCACGTTCTGCGTCTCGATGTCCGCCTCGACGACGCCCGAGCCCTCCACGTAGAGGCTCTCCTTGAGGGAGATCTTCCCCTTCACGGTGCCCTGGATGACCAGGTCCTCGTCACCGGAAATCTCCCCGTCGATGACGATGCTCGAGCCAATGATCGTATTCGCCATGAGTGTGTCCGCCTTCTCGAAGCTGTGCGCGTGGGGGGCCGTGAGCCGGTCCCCGGTGGATGCTAGATGTCGTCCGGCAACTTCACGTCCATCTCGATGGAGCCGTTGAACACGGCGCCGTCCTCGATGATGACCCGCGGGGCCTTGATGTCGCCCGCGACCTTCGCCGAGGCGTTGATGGCCACGCGCGTGGAGGCGTCGATGTTGCCGCTCGCCTCGCCGTTGATGGTCAGTTCCTCGGCGCGGATGTCCGCCTGCACCTTGCCGGTGCCTTCGATGGTGAGGTGGTTCTTCAGGGCGATCTGCCCCTCCACACGCCCTTCGATGACCAGGTCCCCTCCGCCCGTGAGGTTGCCCCTGATGACGATGCCCTTGCCAATGATGCCCGTTTCACCCTGTGCCATGAGGTGATCCTCGCCAGCGCCTGCTCCAGTGGGAGCGGGGCGACCTGATTATGTCAGAGATGCGCGGAGATCCAGCCGGAGATGTCCTGGAACACCGTCGCGCGGTCCCGCTCGTTGAGCGGCTCGTGCCGCATGCCGGGGTACTCCTTGAACTTCTTGTCCGCCGTCCCCGCCGCCTCGAAGAACGCCCGCGCCGCCGCCGGCAGCGCCACCCCGTCCTCCTGGCCGCACAGCACGAACAGCGGCACTTGAATCTTCGGCGCCAGAGAGAGCGTCTGCGCCTGGGCGGCCGTGGACTCCACGAACCAGCGGGGCGTGGCGAAGGGCACGTACAGCGGGTCCGCCCCGACTGCTTTCTGGATCTCCGGGTCGGTGCTGAGCATCTCCGGGGCCAGGCCGGAGGGGACCTTCATCCACGGCACCACGGAGCCCACCATGCGCGCGGCGAGCACCTTCGCGGCCGGCGGGTTGATGGCCAGCTTGAGGTAGGGCGCGGAGAGGATGGCGCCGGAGAGGCCCTCCAGCCGCCCGGCCAGGGCGTGCGCGGCCATCAGGCCGCCGTGGCTGTGGGCCAGGAGGAAGATCTTCTCGTTGCCCGCGGCCTTGCGCACGCGCTGCCAGAAGCCGTCCAGGTCGTCGAGGAACTCGGTCCACTTCGCGGCGTAGGCGCGCCGGCCGTCCGCGCGGCCGTGGCCCCGGTAGTCGAAGCCGTGCACGGCGAAGCCGTCCTGGACCAGCGCGTCGATGACGGGGCGGTAGCGGCCGATGTGGTCGCCGTAGCCGTGGACGATGGCGACGTGGGCGCGGGGGGCCGCGTCCGGCAGGTCCAGCGTCCAGAACAGCCGGGTGTTGTCCTTCCCGGTGAAGAAGCCTTCGTCGTGGCGGGCCATGGGCCCGGGACCTTAGCGGCCCGGCGCGGTCGAGGGTAGCGCCTTCAACTTGCGCTCCAGGGTGGCGCGCTGGTCCGCGGGCTCGGCGGCCTCCGGCTCCAGCGTCAGCACCTCCAGCGCGCGCTTCCAGGTCCGGACGGCATCCGGGGCGCGGCCCGCCTTGAGGTACGCGTCCCCCAGGTGCTCCAGGATCGCGGGGTCGTCCGGGGAGAGCGCCACCGCGCGCTCCAGGACCTCCACGGCCTTCTTCGCGTCGCCGCGCTGGTAGAGCACCCACCCCAGCGAGTCCACGTAGGCCCCGTTGTCCGGCCGGAGCGCCAGCGCGCGGCGCACCAGCCGCTCCGCCTCGTCCAGGTCCCGGCCCCGCTGAGCCATCACGTAACCCATGAAGTTCAGCGCGGAGGAATGGTCCGGCTTCAGCGCGAGCACCGCCCGCATGCGCGACAGCGCCCCCGGCACGTCGCCCTGGCGCTCCAGGAGGGTGGCCAGGGCGAACTGCAGGTCCTGGTTCCTCGGCGCCTTCGCCACGGCGTCCCGCAAGAGCGCGAGCGCGTCCGAGGCCCGGCCCTGGCGCTCCAGCAGGCTTGCCAGCGCGTCATACGCCAGCGCCCCGCCCTCCCCCGCCAGCGCCTCGCGCAGCACGCCCTCCGCCTTCGCCGCGTCCCCGCCGCGCTCCAGCGCCCGGGCGTAGCCGACGCGCACCTCCACGTCGTCCGGCGCCTCCGACATGGCGGCGCGGTAGAGCGCCAGCGCTCGCGGGTGGTCTCCCACCAGCGACAGGCAGCGGGCCTGGCGCACGCGAGCGTCCGGGAACACCTCCGAGTCCGGAGGCACGCCCGCGAAGTCCTGGGCGGCGGTGGCGAAGCCGCGGGTCCTCTCCGCGACGAGGCCGGCGTAGTACGCGAGGCGGGGCTCGTCCGGCGCGTCCTTGCGCGCGGCGTCCAGCACCTCCTTCGCGGCGGCCGGCTCTCCGGAGGCCAGGTAGCTGAAGGCCACGCGCACGGCCAGCTCCGGCGATGCGGAGAGCGACAACAGCCGGTCGAAGTACGCCCGCGCCCGCGTCGCCGACCCGCCCTTCAGCGCGGCACGGCCCGCGGACAGCAGCACCTCGCGGCTGTCTGGATCCGCCTCCAGCGCGCGGGCCAGCGCGTCCTCCGCCTCCTTCGGCCGGCCGGAGTCCTCGTAGAGCCGGGCCAGCGTGGACCACACCTCCACGTCACCCGGGTCGCGCTCGGAGGCCCTCACGAGCAGGCGCTCGGCGCGGTGCGCGTCGCCACGCTCGGCCAGGACGAGCCCCAGCCGCCGGTAGCCGGAGGCCTCTCCCGGCAGCGCGTGAGCCAGTGATTCCACGACCTTCACCGCTTCGTCGGGGGCCTTCGCGTCCAGGTACAGCTGCGACAGGACGAGGTACGCCTCCGGCTCGCGGGGACGCAGGGACACCGCGCGGCGCAGGTGCTGCTTCGCGCGCGCCGTGCGGCCGGACTCCAGCAGCACCCGGCCCAGCAGCACGTGGGCGGCGTAGTGTGTGGGGGCCTTCTCCACGGCCTTGCGCAGCTCGCGTTCGGCGCGCACCAGGTCGCCCAGGCGCGCGTACTCCTCGCCCAGTTGGGTGAGCAGGGTCGGGTTGCCGTCGTCGGTGGCGAGCGCCAGCCGCAGCTCGTCCACCGAGGCCCGGTGGTTGCCCTCCAGGTGCATCAGCCGCGCCTGGAGGTAGTGCGCGTAGCTGGCGGACGACGCGGACGGCTCGTCGTCGCGGCTGCTCGCGTCCATGGCCTCGCGCATCGCCTCGCGGTCGACGTGCGGGGCCGGGGCCCTCCTCGCGGGCGCGGCCCCCGAACCTCCGGCGGCCAGCGCGAGGCACATCACGGCGGCACGGCTGAGGAGCGGGAGCGGACGCACGCGGGCTAGTGGACCTCGGGAGGGGGCGCTCCCAGCTTCTCCAGCAGCTTCTCCACCGGATCGCTGTCCTGGCTGACGTCCGCCATGGCGGCCCGGTACTCGATGGAGGTCACCTGCTCCACGTCCGGCATCAGGCGGTTGATGACGGTGCGCGCCGCGTCCGCGTTGCACTCGGGCAGCACCACCGCGAAGACGCCCTGCCCCAGGTGGGCGATGGCGTCCGGGTGGCGCACGCGCTTGCGCATCACATCCCCCATGTTGGACGGCATCACCTCCAGCTCGCGGTCCGGACGGAGCACCGCCAGCGTGAGGGCGCGGTGGTAGCGGCGGCTGCGGGCCACCTCCTGCTCCAGCCGCAGCAGCAGGCCCCGGCGATCATGCAACCCCGTCACGGGGTCGCTGCCGGTGCGGCGCTGGAGCGAGTTCGTCTTGGTGTCCTGCTCCTTCTCGCCCTGACGCAGCTTGAGCGCGCGCTCGGTGCGGTTGAGCAGCTCCACCGCGTTGAAGGGCTTGGCCATGTAGTCCACCGCGCCCAGGTTGAGCGCGCGGACCTTGTCGGCCACGCCCTGGTGGGCGGACAGGAGGATGACCGGGATGTGCGCCGTGTCCGACGAGGACTTGAGCGCCATGGCCGCGTCCAGGCCGTCCAGCTTGGGCAGGAACACGTCCATCACCACCAGGTCCGGACGGGACGCCCTCGCCTTCGCCAGGCCCTCCGCGCCGTCGCGCGCCACCTCCACGCGGTACTTCGAGCGCAGGACCTCCGACAGCACCGCCGCGATCTCCGGCTCGTCCTCCACCACCAGCACGCGCGGCTGCTCGGGGGCGGCGCCGGGCGCGGGCTGCGGCCGGGGGTTGCGCGCGGCCTCCTGCGCCAGGGGCAGCGTGAAGACGAAGGTGCAGCCGCCGTCGGCCGGGCTCTCCGCCCAGATTTCACCGCCGTGCAGCTCCACGAACTCCTTGCAGATGGCCAGCCCCAGCCCCGTGCCCTTGGGCCCGTGGCGGTAGCGGTCGAACACGAGGTGCAGTTCGTCCGGCGGGATGCCCACGCCGTTGTCGCTCACCATCACGCGCACCGCGTCGCCGTCCGGCCGCGACAGCCGCTGCGTGCGCACCACCACCACGCCCGGGTCGCTGGCGTGCTGGATGGCGTTGCTGATGAGGTTCTGCAGCACCTCGTGCAGCTTCACCTCGTCGCCGATGAGCATCAGGCTGTCGGGGCACTCGGAGCGCAGCGACACGGCCTTCTCCGCCGCCAGGATCTCCAGCTCCGCCACGGCGTCGCGGCACAGCTGCGCCACGTCCAGCACGCGGGGCTCGATGGAGAGGCGCGCCGCCTCCCCCTTGCCCTTCTCCAGCAGGGACTCGACCAGGGTGAGGATCTTCCGGCCCTGGCGGATCATCGCCTCCGCGGACTGCTTCTGCTGCGTCTCCAGCGGCCCTTCCAGCAGCAGCCGGCCGTGGCCCAGGAGCACCTGGAGCGGCGCGCGCAGGTCGTGGCTGCACACCGCGATGATCTCATCCTTGAGGCGATTGAGTTCCTTGAGGCGGCGGTTCGCGTCGTTGAGCTCGCGGTAGCGCTCCACGTACGCCAGCTCCAGGTCCTCGCGCTTCTTCTTCACCGCCGTGTGCAGGCGCGCGTTGCGGATGGAGTTGGCGAGCACGCCCGCCACGGCCTCCGCGAACTCCTGTTCGTCGCGCCCGATGGACGCCTCGCCCTTGGACACGCGCAGGAAGAGCGCGCCCAACAGGTCGTCCTGGCAGATGAGCGGCTGCACCAGGATGGACTTCACGCCCTGCGGCAACAGCGACGTGCGCACCTCCGCCATCAGCGGGTCGCGCTGCGCCTCTTCAATCAGCACGGGCTGCCGCGTCTCCAGCGCGCGGCGCAGCTCCGGGTAGCGCGCCACCTCGATGTCCAGTTGGACGAGGCTCGGGTCCTCCTGCGTCGCGACGACCGTGGCCGTGCGCGCGTGGCTGCCCTCCACCAGCACCACGGAGCAGCGGTCCGTGCCCGTCACCTGGCCGACCTTCTCCACCGCGATGCGGAGGATCTCCTCCAGCTCCAGCGAGCTGGTGGCCGCCTGGGTGATTTCGAGCAGCATGCCCATGCGCATCCGGATGCGCTCCTCGCGCTCCTTGAGCCGCCAGGCGCGCAGGGCGGACTCCAGCCGGGGCACCAGCTCATCCGCGCCGCGCACGAAGTCGTCCACCGCCAGCCGCTTGAAGGCCTCCGCCGAGCGCGCGCGGCCCTGATCCACCAGCACCGGCAGGCGCTGGAGCTTGTCCGTCTTGCGCACCGTCTCCAGCAACTCCGCCGCCCGCTTGGCCGTCACGGCCAGGAGCACCACCTCCGGCTGGAGCTGATCCACCATCTCCGCCAGCCCGGTCTCCCGTTCCGTGGAGGCGCACTGGTAGCCACTCGCCGTGAGCCGCTCCACCAGCGCGTCACCCGCGGCCTTCGCCGCGAGCACGAGCACCCGCCCCCGCTGCTCAGACGACAACATCTCAATCCTCACGGCGCGCCTCCGCCCCGCCCAGACAAGGAACGACGTCGCGGAAACCCGTTGGGTGCGAAAGGGGTCATGGTCGATTCCGGATCATGCCGTCTAACCCGTCCGCGGGCCAGCGGTTGAACGGGGCTCTCCTCAAGCGAGAGAGGTGGGAAAAGGCGCGCGACGTATACCCCGGACCGGTGTTCTTCCTCCGGAATCCCGCACGCGCGTGACGGTCCGGTGACTGGAAACTGCTCGCCCGGCCCTTGTAGCGGCGGAATCCCACGAAAACAGCCAGACTGTCACTTTCTTCCCGTACCACCCTTAGTGTCCGGCCGGAGGCAGGGTGGGCGGGCAGGCACCGCACGGGGATTTTCGGGGATCCCGCGATCAGGATTCCGGGGGAAAGGGTTGGGACGTGGCCCCGCCCGCTTCCCGAGGGAGCGCGGTAGAGTGCGAAACCATGCACTCCGTCCCTTCGCGCCCGTTCGCGCCGCGGGCCTTCCTGGCCTCGCTGACCCTCTGTGCTTCCGTGTTCGCCGCCTGTGGTGGTGACAAGCCGGCCCCCACTCCGGACCCGCCGACGGTGACGCTCACCGTGCCTCAGCCCAACACGGCGGCTCCGTCGCTGACGGTGCGGGTCATCGTGTCCGGGTGTGACGCCGTGTCGCAGGTGGACATCTACGACCGGGACACGTTCTTGAAGACCGTGCCCTACACCAGCGGGTCCATGGACTTCGAGCTGGCCGCGAATGAAATCAAGTACACGCGCGGCCTCGCCGTGGGCCTGTCGCTCAACGCGCGGGCGACGTGCTCGGACGGCCGGACGAACGTGTCCCAGCCGCAGGCGGCCACGTTCCTGCCGGTGACGAAGGTCATCAAGGATCCGGACCCCAACGGCCAGGTGGTGACGGACTTCTTCATCGCCGAGAGCAGCGGCACGAACGTCGCCTTCATCGGGTGCGGCAACCCCACCACGGGCTCCGGCACGCTCTTCCGCGTGGACTCGGCGGGCGTGGTGCGCAACTCGGTGGAGATGGGCATCCCGTGCAGTTCCTCCACGGTCATCACCAGCATCAATAGTCAGACTGGCAAGCGGTGGGTGTGGACGCCGGGCTCGGGCGCCGTGGCGGTGGACGCCAACTTCGCCATCACCGGCCGCACCGCGCCCACGTACAAGCTGCAGAACCTGTCCGTGATGGCCAACGGCGACGCGCTGGTGAACGACCTGTACACGGTGTCGCGCCTCAAGCACACGGCGTCCGGCGGCTCCTTCCAGTGGACGTTCGAGAACGCGCCGCTGCAGCCCATCACCCCGCCCAAGGAGAAGGGCCAGCAGGTGCTGGTGGCCTACCCGACGGACGCGGGTGGCGGCGGGAACACGCTGCAGATCGAGATCGCCACCCTGGACGCGAACGCCACGAGCGCGGACCTCCAGCCGGTGAGCACGCGGGTCATCTACAAGTACAACGGCCTCATCAGCGCGCCGCCGCCCGCGTCGTTCAGCGTGGATGGCTCCACGCTCTACATGTCCTTCGACTTCGCCAACAACCAGTCGCGCATCGAGGCCTGCTCCACGGAGGCCGCGGGCTGCGAGGGCACCGCGTACCGCTGGTCCAGCACCACGTTCCCGGTGTCCATCCGCTTCATCTTGCCGTACTCGGCCGGTTCGCGGCTGGCGGCCATTGGCGACCAGCGCGTGTGGTTCCTGGACTCGGTGAACGGCATCGTCACCAACAAGGGTGGCACGTCCGTGGACGCGTCCGGGCAGCTGCGCATCCTCCAGGTGCAGCTGGGCCAGCCGACGAGCCCGGAGTTCTACCTGCTCACCGGCCCGAACGTGGCGGGCGCCCTGCCCCAGGAGATCGTCGCGGTGGACTCCGCCGAAAAGGGCGAGCTGTTCCGCTACGAGGTCTCCAGCAGCCTGTCCTGCTCCGTAGATGACAGCGGGCGGCTGTGGATGCGCGTGGGCAACAACCTGGTCCAGGCCCTCACGCTGCCCGAGTACCGCGCCGTCAAGCCGTGACGGCGGGCCTCAGGGCCTGTCGGCGACGAGGAGCGCTTCCACGTTGCCGGCGGGCCCGGGCACGGGTGAGTCCATCACCCCGCGCACGCTGAGCCCGTGCTCGCGCACGAAGGCCGTCACGGTGTCGATGGCGTCCTGACGCGCCGCCGGGTCGCGCACCACGCCGCCCTTGCCCACGCGCTCCGGGCCCACCTCGAACTGGGGCTTCACCAGGGCGATGAGCAGCCCGCCCGGCGAGAGGAACGGCAGCACCGACGGCAGCACCTGCGTGAGCGAGATGAAGCTCACGTCGATGACGACCACGCCCACCTTCTCCGGCAGGTCCTCGTCCGTGAGGTAGCGCGCGTTGACCCGCTCGCGGGAGCGCACGCGTGGGTCCACGCGCAGCTTCTCGTGCAGTTGGCCGTAGCCCACGTCGATGGCGTGCACCCGCACCGCGCCGTGCTGGAGCAGGCAGTCGGTGAAGCCGCCGGTGCTGGCGCCGATGTCCGCGCCCACGCGGCCCGTCACGTCCAGGCCGAAGCGGTCCATGGCCGCCTTCAGCTTGAGGCCGCCGCGCGACACGTACGGCAGCACCTCGCCCTTGAGGCGCAGCTCGGCCTCCACGGGGACGAGGGAGCCGGGCTTGTCCACGCGCTGATCCGCCACCACCACCTGGCCGGCGAGGATGAGCGCCTGGGCCTTGGTGCGGGACTCGGCGAGCCCGCGCTCCACCACCAGCACGTCCAGGCGTTCCTTCTTCGGCTTCACCGGCGCTCCTCTCCCAGCAGCGCACGGCCCGCTCTGCGCAGGCCCGCCGCGTCCAGTCCCAGCTGCGTGCGCTGCACCCGCGCGTCCCCGTGCGGCAGGAAGACATCCGGCATGCCCAGGAGCGTCACCCGGGGGGACACGCCGGACGCGGCGTACAGCTCCAGCACCGCGCTGCCCAGGCCGCCCCGGACGGTGCCCTCCTCCGCCACCACCACGTGCCCGCCCGCCGCGGCCTCCAGCAGCGCGGCCTCATCCAGAGGCCACGCCCGGCGCGCGTCCAGCACGCTCCAGTCCGGCTCGGACCGGGCGGCCTCCAGCGCGGACAGGCCCAGCGGTCCCAGCGTCACCAGCGTCAGCCGTGAGCCGGCCACGCGCTTCAACCAGCGGGCGCCCGGTAGGGAGAACGCGGCCGGCGCCATCCGCGAGGCCGTGAAGCCCATGCCCCCTACCGAGCCAGCGCGCGTGTCGTGAGTCGGCTGCCCGGCCGAGGCCGGTCCCGGCGCCTCCGCTCCGCTTCGTGCCAGCTCCGGCGGGAGGTCCGGCAACGTGCCTCGCGGGAAGCGCAGCACGGAGGGCCCATTTGACTGGAGCGCGGTGGCGAGCATGGGCCCCAGGTCCTCTCCCACCACCGGGGCCCACTGCGTGAGGCCCGGCAGCGGCCGGAGGAAGGACACGTCGTAGGCGCCCTGGTGCGTGGCGCCGTCCGCGCCCACGAGCCCCGCCCGGTCCACCGCGAAGACGACGGGCAGCCCCGGCAGGCACACGTCGTGGACCACCTGGTCATACGCGCGCTGGAGGAAGGTGGAGTAGATGACGCAGACCGGCTTCGCGCCCGCGGCGGCCAGCCCCGCGCAGAACGTCACCGCGTGCTGCTCCGCGATGCCCACGTCGTGCACGCGGTCCGGGAAGCGCGCCTTCAAGCCCGTGAGCGCGCTGCCCTCCAGCATCGCGGGCGTCACGGCCACCACGCGCGGGTCGCGCTCCAGCGCATCTCCCAGCACCTGGGCGAAGGCCTCGCTGAACGTGGGCCGTCCTCCACGCGAGCGCACCAGCTTGCCGTCGCGCCACTCGTAGGGCCCCATCGCGTGGCCGCGCGTCTGCTCGTCCGCCTCCGCGGGCGGGAAGCCGCGCCCCTTCTTCGTCAGCGCGTGCACCACCACCGGGCGCGATGACGCCTTCGCCTCGCGCAGCGCCCGCGTGAGCGCGCCCAGGTCGTGCCCGTCCACCGGGCCCAGGTAGGTGAAGCCCAGCGACTCGAAGAAGGCGCGGGCGTTGCGCGTGCGCAGGAGCGCGGGGATGGCGCCCACGTTCGCGCTGATGGACATCTGGTTGTCGTTGAGCACCACCACGAGCGGCAGCGGGCTGCCCCCCGCGTTGTTGAGCCCCTCGAAGCTCAGGCCCCCGGTGAGCGCGCCGTCGCCCACCACCGCCACCACGTGGCCCGTGTGGCCCAGCTGCCGCCGGCCGGAGAGCAGCCCCAGCGCCGCGGAGATGGCCGTGCACGCGTGCCCGGCCGCCAGCGCGTCATGGTGGCTTTCGCGCGGGTCCAGGAACGGCGCGATGCCATCCGCCTGCCGCAGCGTGTGCATCCGGTCGCGCCGGCCGGTGAGCAGCTTGTGCGCGTACGCCTGGTGCCCCACGTCGAAGAGGAGCGCGTCCTGCGGCGTGTGGAAGACGCGGTGCAGGGCCACGATCAACTCGACCGCGCCCAGCGACGCGCCCAGGTGACCGCCCACGCGGCCGCACGTGGTGATGATGGCCTCGCGCAGCGCCTCGCACAGGCCGGGCAGCGCGTCCTCGGAGAGAGCGCGCACATCCGCGGGAGACGCGACACCGGACAGCACGTCCGCCATCAGGACTTCCGCTCCACCGAGTAGCGCGCCAGCGCCGCGAGCGGACCGTCCACGCCCTCCAGCGGGCGCACCGCGGCTTCCGCCCGGGCCACCAGCTCGTCGGCCATGCGGCGGGACTCGTCCAGCCCCACCACCGCCGGGAAGGTGAAGCGCCCGGCCTCCGCGTCCGCGCCCACCGGCTTGCCCATGGCCTCCGCGCTGGAGGTCACGTCCAGCACGTCGTCGGCGATCTGGAAGGCCAGGCCCACCGCCTCGCCGTACGTCACCGCGCTCGCCAGCGCCGCCGCGTCGCCTCCGGCCGCCAGCACGCCCATCCGGCACGCCGCGAGGATGAGCGCGCCCGTCTTCATCCGGTGCAGCCGCAGGAGATAGTCGAGCGCCGCGGCCCGGTCCGCCGCGATGTCCAGCACCTGCCCGCCCACCATGCCGCTCGCGCCCGCCGCGCGCGCCAGCTCCGCGCACAGGATGCCGCGCACCGGCTCCGGCCCCGAGGCGAGCACGTGGAAGGCCTCCGTCAACAGCCCGTCCCCGGCCAGCAGCGCCATCGGCTCGCCGTACACCTTGTGGTTCGTGGGCCGGCCCCGGCGAAGGTCGTCGTTGTCCAGGCAGGGCAGGTCGTCGTGCACCAGCGAATAGGTGTGCACGTACTCCAGCGCGCAGGCCGCGTCCGCCACCACGGTGTTCTTGGTGCTCGCCCTGGCCACCGCGTCCGCGAACGCCAGGCACAGCACCGGGCGCAGGCGCTTGCCGCCCGCGAGCAGCGAGTAGCGCATGGCCTCCGCCAGCCGGGGCGGCGTGCCCGCGGGGCCCAGGCGGTCCGCGCGTTCGAGCAGGAGCGCCTCCACCCGCGCCTGGTGCGTGCGCATGAAGGGTTCCAGGTTGAATGCGGCCATCGGCGTCAGGGCTCCTTCGCCACGTCGGCGGGGATGAGTTGGCGGATGCGATTGACGAGCGCGTCCAGCTCCAGCGGCTTCACGAAGTAGTCGGCCGCGCCGACCTCCATGCCGCGCCGCTTGTCCTCCGGGTCTCCGCGCCCGCTGATGAAGATGATGGGGATGTCCCGGAACTGCTTGTTCTGCTTCACGGCCTGGCACAGCTCGAAGCCGTTGATCCAGGACATGTTCACGTCCAGGAGGATGGCATGCGGCCGGTGCAGCTCCAGCGACGCGACGAGCCGCAGGCCATTGGCCGCAGACATGACCTCGAACCCCTCGGCCCCCAGGGCCTCGGCGAGCAGCTCGCGCGTGTCGCGGTCGTCATCGACAATCGTAATCTTCGGCTTCGACATGCCCGGCCTCCGCCCTTCCCCAGCTGATGCCTAGAACGGGACATCGTCCTCCGGTGGCGGACGCGCCTGCGCGCTCGTCCGGGGGGCGGCCTGGGGAGCGGGACGCGCCGCCACCGCCAGCGGCGCCACCACGTCCTGGCCGTCCTCGTCCACCAGCAGCTGTTCGATTCGCTGCTCGGCCTCCGTGAGCAGCTTCTCGCCCCGGCGGACGAGGCGGATGCCCTCCTCGAACGCCTTGAGCGACTCTTCCAACGACAGGTCGCCGCTTTCCAGCCGCGCCACCGTCTCTTCCAGGCGCGACACCACGTCCCCGTACTGCTCCGGAGCGGGCTCCACCTTGGGGTTCTTGTCCGACTTCGCCACGGCCATCCACCTCCCCGAGCGGGGCGCGGAATGTAGAGGGTGGCCCGCTAGCAGTCCACCGGGCCTTTCAGGCTGGTAACGGTCGCTTCGATTTCTTCACACCCACCCAGGGTTTTCGCCCCGTGGGCCGCCAGCTTGATGCCCAGCACGTCCCCCACCACCACGTCCGCCATGGAGCGCACCACGACGCCGTCCCGCTGGCGGAACGTCACCGCGTAGCCTCGGGACATCACCTTCAGGGGGCTCAAGGCGTCCAGGCGGCCCCCCAACCGTCCGAAGTGCGTCTGCGCGGACGCCAGCATGCCCCGCTGCAGCTCCAGGAGCCGCGAGCGGGCCTGGGCCACCTTCGCCCGCTCGGCCGCCACCCGCGCCGTGGGGGATTGCCGCTCCAGCCCCAGCCGCGCGTCCGCCAGCGCGCCCCGCCGCCGGGACACGCCCGCGCGCGCCGCCTCCGACAGGCGCATGGCCAGCTTCAGCAGGTGCGCCCGCTGCTCCGACAGCCGTGTCTGGGGCCGCGCCCGCTGCAGCCGCTCCTGCAAGGCGCGCAGCGTCTCCCGGTCCTGACGCGCGCGGGGGCGCAGCACGCGCATCATCGCCTCCACCTGTTCGGACAAATGCAGGCGCTGGTGGTTCACCTCGCGGCGAGGGTCCGGCAGCCGCGCGCGGAGCTGGCCCTGGCGCTCGCGCAGCTCCAGCACCCGGCGCTCCATGGCCCGGCGCAGACGGCCGGACTGCGTGGCCAGCGTCAGCTCCAGGTCCGCGAGCACCGGCGCCAGCCGCTCCGCCGCCGCGCTGGGCGTGGGCGCGCGCAGGTCCGCGACGAAGTCGGAGATGGTGAAGTCGATTTCATGGCCGATGGCGGACACCACCGGCACCGGCGAGGCGAAGATGGCGCGCGCCACCCGCTCCTCGTTGAACGTCCAGAGGTCCTCCACGGAGCCTCCGCCGCGCGTCACGACGATGACGTCCACGTCGGTGCGCGAGAGCCGCTCGATGGCCCGCGCCACGTCCTCCGCGGAGCCCTCTCCCTGCACGCGCGCGTCCGCCAGCAGCACGCCCAGCCGGGGGTTGCGCGAGTGCAACACGCGCAGGAAATCCTGGAGCGCCGCGCCGGTGCGGCTGGTCACGACGCCGATGCGCCGGGGCAGGAACGGCACGGGCCGGGGCGGCCGCACGCGCCGGTCGCCGATGAGCCCCTCCGCCGCCAGCCGCTGCTTGAGCTGCTCGAACGCGAGCGCCAGCGCCCCCTCGCCCACTGGCTCCAGCCGGGACACGATGAGGCTGTAGCGGCCCTGCGGCTCGTACAGGTCGACGCTGCCCTCGGCCACCACCTCCATGCCGTCGCGCAGCGCGAAGCGGATCCGCGACGCCATGGACGCCCACACCTTCGCGTCGATGGAGGCGTCCGAGTCCTTGAGCGTGAAGTACCAGTGGCCGCGCGCGTTGGCGCCGCGGAAGCTGGACACCTCGCCGCGCACCATCACGCGCGGGAAGCGCGACTCCACCGTCTGCTTGATCTGCCGGGTGAGCTCGCCCACCGACAGCACCGTGCGCTCCGGGCGCGGCGGCGGCGTGACGGCGGCCGGGGGCGGCGCGGCGATCTCCGCCACCGGCGCGGCCGGGGGAGCCGGAGGCGGCTTGCCCGTGCTGGCGGTCTTCGCCGGCGCGGGACGCAAGGGGGGTAGCAGCGACGTGCCGAACAGGTCGCCCTGCCCCGGCTCGTCGGCCGGGGGAGGCTCCATCCCCTTGCGCTTCTTCATCGCGACAGCTTCTCGACCCAGCCCTGGGCCTTGCCGTGCAGTTCGTCGTCCGGCGGCGTCATCGCGACGACGTCGCGGAACTTGGGCAGCGCGTCCTCCGGGCTGGAGTCCTTGATGGAGTAGGCCTGCATGTACAGGTCCTTCGCCTTGCCCTTGAGGTCGTTGACGATGTTGGCGGCGCCCGCGTGGCTGGGGTCCGCCTGGAGCGCGCGGCGGGCGAACTCCATGGCGCGCGACCACTGGCCGGCGGCCTTCGCGCCCGCAGCGCTCTTGTAATAGATGTTGCCCGCGCGGGTGCCCGCGTTGCGCGCCATCTTGCTCGTGCGCCCGTCGGTGATGTCCTTGTCCAGCGCGAGCAGGCGGGTGAGGCCCTTGGCGTCCAGGTCCTCCAGCTTCTTGTAGAGGTTGCCGAACTCCGTCATCTGCGCCATCAGCTGCTTGCACTGGGCCGTCTTGGCCGAGCACGCGTTGAGGATGGCCACCGCGCCGGTGATGTCCGCGTCGCGGAAGCGGTCCACCGCGGGCTCCCACGGCTTGGGCGCCGCGGCCACGCGCACCGGGTCCGGACGCGTCAGGTCCGCGATGACGCGCACGGCGTCGTCATTCACGAGCTTGCCGTCGCGGTGCTCGGGGAAGGTCGCGAGCACGTCGTCGGTGATGGCCTTGGCCTGCTGCACGCTCTCCAGCTGGCGGGTGTCCAGGAGCCGCTTGGCCTCCTTCGTGCGCGTGTCGGCGGCGTCCGCCAGGTTCTTGCGCGCCGTCTTCAGCTGCTCGTAGAGCTGGGTGTCGGTCGTCACCTTGTCGATGGACGCCTTCGCGTTCGCCAGCTCGCCCTTGTCCAGCGCCGCCTTGGCCGTGCTCAGGTGGTTCTGGTTGGGAATCTCCCGCTCGGCGGCCTTCAGGTAGTCCGCCACGCCGGGGTAGTCCGGCGCCTGCGCGTGGAGCTCCTCCAGCTTCGCCTTGGCCTGCTGCCACTGGCCCTCGCGCACCAGGTTCTTGGCCTCCTGGAAGAGGCCACCCAGCTGCTCGCGGTAGCTGCGCTGCTCCGCCTCGATGCGGCCCTGCTCCTCCGCCTGGGCACGCATGCGCGAGCGCGCGACGCCCAGGCCCGCGAAGAGCAGCACCAGCACGGCGGCGCCCGCGAGCTTGATCCGCAGGCGCTTCTTCTGCATCTCCGGCGTGAGCTCCGCGGCGGCGGCGGCACGCGACGTCTGCGGGCGCGCGCGGCCTTCCCGGGCGGGACGCGCGGGCACGGCCGAGGCACCGCGGCCCGCCGAGGACGGACGGGGCCGGGGGCTGGAGGGGGCCTGCACCTTGGCGGTGCTGTTGGCGGTGTCCTCGTAGCGCAGCTCCGAGTCGCCCAGCGTGATGACGTCGCCGTTGGCGAGGAGCGTCTCCTCGGCGATGGGCTCGCCGTTGACGATGGTGCCGTTGCCGGAGCCCATGTCACTGACCATCCAGCCGGCGGACTCCTTGCGCAGCGTCACGTGCTTGCGGGAGACGGACGTGTCCTGGATGCAGATGGGGTTGTCGGTGGAGCGGCCGACCGTGTACTCGAGCTCGGAGAGCGCGAACTCCTCGCCCTCCATGGGGCCGGCGACGACGACGAGCTTCGCGGGACGGGCCGCGGCGGCACCGGCGGTCGACCGGCGGACCGGCGCGCGCGATCCGGTCCCGGAGGAGGGCGTGCCAGATGTAGGCCGTCGGCGAGCGGGGGGAGGTGCGTTCGACATGGGGTCACCGCGTCCTGCTGAGGGGGGCACGGGCCCTAAAGCTCGTGCTCATAGGCTTTTTCCAGCGCGAGATTGTGGCAGCGATGCTCGGCCGTAGGGAAGCGTCTCCGTACGTCTTCCAGGGTCGCGACCGCATCCCGTCGGCTGCGGAACTGAACCGCCCGCTGGAACTGCATCATCAGCTGGCTGCACCGGTGGTCCAGCTCCGTTGAAATCTGGGCGATCCGCTCCCGGACGTCCTCGTAGAGCTCCGGCTTGTCGTCCAGCGCTTCCAGGGTGATCCACGCGGCGCGGTACTCCCGCCACGCCTTGAACAGGTTCTCCGCGCCCACGTCCTTGAGTTCGTAGAAGCGGGCCCCTGCCTTCGCGGCCTCGCGGGCGGAGGTGATCAGCTGATCCGGCGGCGCCTCGGGCACCGGGATGATCTCCAGCCGCAGGTTCCAGATGCGCCACGGGTCGCGGCCGGGCGGGTTGAGGGCGTTGTCGAAGAGGAGCTGGTTGTTGGCGTTGCGGCGCAGGAGGCTGGGCGGGAGGATCTGCTCCAGCTCGCGCTCGGCCGTCTGGGCAGTGTCCGGGGGAACCCAGCCCAGGGACACGCCGTTGAGGGACAGGTTGACCTCGTCCCGGGCGATGTTGCTGGCCTGGTAGTGCAGCACCGCCACGGCGCGCGTGGGGGACACGAAGCGGAAGTCGAAGAGCTTGTCGTCGGCGTGGACCCAGCGCACGCCCTCCCCCAGGCCGAAGGAGTCCGGCACCGGATCCATGCCCAGCTGGAAGGGTTCGCGGCCCGGGAGCCGGATGGCCGAGGGGGCCGCGAGCGCCACGAGCAGCGTCAACACGCCCAGCACGGCCACGGCCGCCAGCGACGCGAGGCCGATCCGCTTGGGCAATGACTGGCGCTGCCAGAAGAGGACGAACTGGCCCTGGAGCGACCGGGCCAGTTGACGCCGCCTGCGGGCCTTGTCGGCGGCGGACGAGGGCTCGACCTTCGCGACGACCGTCACCGGGCCGTTGGGCGCGGGCTGGATGAAGGAGTCCTCCGCGCCGGCCGGCACGGGCTGGGTGGCGTCGCCCTCCACATCCGGAGCGGGCACGTGGGCCAGCACGGGGGCTTCGCCCGGCAGCGGGCCGGGGTCCAGGGTCGGGGCCGGCGCGCCCCGGTCCCGGCCGGCGAACGTCACGGGCTCCGGCGAAGGCGGCGGGACAGGAGGGCTCCAGACGGGAGCAGGCGCCACGGGGCCGGGCGCGACCTGCCCCGAGAAGGTGCCAGAGGCCCGGGTCTCCTCGGGGGCCGCGGAGAGGTCATCGTCCTGGCCGACGAAGGTCGAGGGCTCGCTGGAGTCGACCGCGGGGGCGGCGATCGCGACGCGGACCGGAGGGGCCACGAGCGGACGGACCGGGGTGATGGGCCGCAGGTCGAGGACGGTCCGCTCCTCGGGCTCCTCCATCACCGGCGGCAGCAGCGCGGGCGAGGCCTCCTGCGGCGGCGGTGCGTCTTGGACGGGTGGCGCTTCCGGGGTCGCCGGAATCGCCATCAGCGTGCGCTCCTCGGGCTCGTCCAGCTCCGGAGCGGGCAGCACGGGGGGCGGCGCGGCGGCGAACCCGGGCGAGTCCACCGTGGAGATCGCCATCAGCGTGCGCTCCTCGGGCTCGTCCGGCTCCGGAGCGGGCAGCACGGGGGGCGGCGCGGCGGCGAACCCGGGCGAGTCCACCGTGGAGATCGCCATCAGCGTGCGCTCCTCGGGCTCATCCGGCACCACGGGGGCCAGGGCCACGGGAGGCCGTGCGGGCGGCGGCGGAGCGATGAGCCCCGGCGGCGACATCAACGGCAGGCCGGGCGCGGAGGCCGCGGTGCCCCGGGCCGCCGGAGCAGCGGACGAGCCAAGGCCTGGCGAGGGCGAACCGACACCGGGAAGGTTCGCGACGGAGTTCCGCTTCGCGGCAGCCGCTGGCTCGACGGGGGCTGGAGCGGAGGGTGCCGTCCGCCCAGGGACGCCTGCCGCGGGAAGTTCGATCGCGGTGGGGTGCGAAGGCTCCGAGGCTGCCTCCAGCAAGGACGACCGGCCCGGGCCTGAGGCCCCGACCGCCGCCAGTCCCGGCCCTGAGGCCCGGACGGAGGCGGAAGCTCCCGAAGCCTTGTTCGCGGCCGAGGCGCTCGGCACCGGGGGGCCAGCAGGAGCCTTGGCCGGAGCGGAGGCCCCCAACACCGGGGGGCCCACGGGAGTCCTGGCCTGCGCTCCCGGCGCGGAAGCCCCCAACACGGGAGGCGCGGCGGGAACCTTGCCCGAAGCAGCCGACGCGGAAGCGCCCAGTGCAGGCGGACTCGCGGGAACCTTGCCCGACGCAGCAGAGGCCGAGGCACCCAACGCAGGCGCAAGTGCCGGAACCTTGCCCGAAGCAGCCGATGCCGAGGCACCCAACGCAGGCGCAACTGCCGAAACCTTGCCCGAAGCAGCCGATGCCGAGGCACCCAACGCAGGCGCAAGTGCCGGAACCTTGCCCGACCCAGCCGATGCGGAAGCGCCCAGCGCAGGCGGACTCGCAGGAACCTTGCCCGAAGCAGACGATGCGGCAGCGCCCAGCACAGGCGGACTCGCGGGAACCTTGCCCGACGCAGCCGATGCGGCAGCGCCCAGCGCAGGCGGACTCGCGGGAACCTTGCCCGACGAAGCAGAGGCCGAGGCGCCCAACGCAGGCGGACTCGCGGGAACCTTGCCCGACGCAGCCGACGCGGAAGCGCCCAGCACGGGTGGCCCCGCGGGTGGATTGGGCTGAGTCGCCGCTCCCGGCGTGGGCCGGACCGGCATGGCGGCACCGACCGCCGGCAGATCCGGAGCGGAGGGCCGCTTCGGTGTGGCGGCCGGCATCGGCATCGCCGGGGTCGCCCCACCCTTCGCGGCGGGCACGGCCATTCCCGGACGCGGCGGAGACGCCGGCCGGGCCATGGCCGGCATCGACTGCTGATAGCTCGTGGGCGCCGCTTCGATCTCCGCGAGCGACGCCTGCTCCACGCCCTGCGGCGACACCTTCGCGTGCGGCGGCGCGAGCACCCGCCGGATGGGCCGGGTGACGTCGTCGTCATCCTCCGGCGCCACCCACACGAAGGTGAACTCCACCGGCCCCACGGTGATGCGGTCGCCGTCGCGCAGCTGCTTCTCGCCGTCCAGCGGATGGCCGTTCAGCTGCGTGCCGTTCGCGCTGCCCACGTCCTCGGCGAAGTAGCGCCCATTCTTCGCCGTGATGCGGGCATGACGCCGGGAGACACCGTGGTCATGCAGCACCAGGTCGTTCTCCGAGGTCCGGCCGATCTTCACTTCGGCCTGCTCGAAGGCGAGCTCCCGTCCAACCTGGAGCCCCTGGGTGATGGTGAGCAGGATGGGCAGAGGACTAGCCCCCGACGTTGCCGAACATGAACTGGAACACGATGGGCCCGAAGAGCACCATGAACACCGTCGGGAAGATGCAGGCGATGAGCGGGAAGAGCATCTTCACCGGCGCCTCGCCCGCGAGCTTCTCCGCGCGCTGCGTGCGGTCGATGCGCATCTGCGTGGACTGGATGCGCAGCACCTTGCCCAGGCTCGTGCCCATCTTGTCCGCCTGGATCAGCGCCGTGACGAACGTCGTCAGCGACGGCAGGTCCACGCGCACGATCATGCTCTTGAGCGCCTCTTCACGCGTCTTGCCCATCTTGAGCTGCTTGAGCACCAGTTGCAGCTCCTCGCGCAGCGGACCCTGGCGGCCCTTCTCCACCACCTTCGCCAGCGCGCCCGTGAAGTCCATGCCCGCTTCCACCGACAGCGTCAGCAGGTCCAGGTTGTACGGAAGCGCGCGGCTGATGGCCAGGTGACGGCGCTTCACCTGATCGTTCAACCAGATGAGCGGATAGAACAGGCCCAGCAGCATCACCAGCAGCGACCAGGCCAGGTTCATCCCGATGCCGTTGACGACGAACAGGCCGGCGAGCAGCGCGAAGAAGGCACTCACCTCCTGCAGCGCCATGATGTCCTCGGGCTTGTACTGGGACGGCTCGCCCGCCTTGATCAGCTTGCGGCGCGTCTTGGACTCGTAGCCCGGCCACATGAAGCGCCGGTTCATCGCCCCCAGCTTGCGGATGGCGACGGAGCCCGCGCCCTTCATGCCGCCTGCGGACTCGTCGCGGACCTCCGTGAGGAAGCGCTCCAGGAGGTTGGAGTACAAGCCGATGCCCAGGAACGCCACCGCACCCGCGGTCAGCAGTGCCGAGCCGCCCATCAGCAGAAATGTCAGGACGTCCTGCACGGTGCGCCTCGTTTCAGATGTCGATGTTGACGATGCGCCGGATGATGAGGATGCCCATGATCTCCATGATGGCGATCAGGGTCACCAGGATGTAGCCGAAGATGTGGTTCATCATCGGCTCCATCAGGTCCGGACGCATGTAGTTGAGCACCATGCCCAGCACCGCCGGCATGGCCGCGACGATCCACCCTTGAAGCTTGCCCTGGGACGTCAGCGCGTCGATCTTGCCTTCCAGACGGAAGCGCTCGCGGATCACCGTGGAGATGGTCTCGAACATCTCCGCCATGTTGCCGCCCAGCTGGCGCGCGATGTTGGTGGACACCACCACCAGCTCCAGGTCGTCGCTGCCCACGCGGCGGCCCATGTTGACGAGCGCCTCCTCCAGCGGCACGCCCAGCTTCACTTCCTTCACGAAGAGGCCGAACTCCTGGGACAGGGGCGGCATCGCCTCGCGCGCCACGTGCTCGATGGCCTGGGGGAACGTGAGGCCGGCCTTGAAGGCGTTGGCCATGGCCTGCAGCGCGTCCACCAGCTGCACGTTGAACTTCTTGATGCGGCGCTTGCGGTAGTGCTTCACGAGCAGCATCGGCAGGAAGAAGCCGAAGATGGTCGCGAGCACCGCCAGGATGGGGTTGAAGATGATGTAGCTGAGGATGCCCAGAAGGCACATGCAGGCGATGTTGAGGATCAACATCTGCCGCGCGTCGATGAACAGGAACATGTCGCTCAAGTCGTTCATCGACTTGGCGACGTACCGCTCCTGGTACTGCTCATACGCCTTCGACAGGACGCTGAAGATCACCAGGCTGAAGAAGAACACCGAGCCGGTGACGAGAAGGAGGACGATACCTGCGAGCATGGGCGCGAATCCCCGGGGGATGAGGGAGGGGTCGGCAGGGCCGCTTCAGCCTGGAGGCGAAGCAGCCCCGCGCGCGACGACTACGGAGCTCCGGCCGAGGCCTTCTCGCCGCCGCCACTGCCCTTGATGATCTGGATGATCTCCCGGCGCTTCTGCTCCAGCACGCGGGTGCGCTCGCCGGAGAGCAGCGTGCTGATGGTCGCGCGGCCGCGCTCCTCGATGAGGTCCACGTCGTCCTCGTTGCGCAGGGACAGGGTCAGCTGCCCCAGCTCCGCCGCCAGCACCAGGATCTCCGCCTCTTCCGGCAGCACCATCAGCGAGACGTTGGAGTACTCGCGCTGGTTCTCGGGGATGAGGTTGATGTTCGTGGTGCCGGTGATCTTGCCCGTGGCGACCACGATGATGTTCTGCAGCAGCGTCACCGCGACGCTCTCGTCCGTCTGCGGATCGCGGAACGTGCCGATGATGTCCACGTGGTCGTTGGGGCGGATCCACCCGCCCACGGCCGTGGTCTGCTTCGCCTCGATGGTGATGGCGCGCGCCTTCTTCTGCACCTTCGTGGACAGGCGCTCGGCGGCCTTCGTCGTCTCGAACTGGCTCCAGAGGATGGGGTCGCCGGCCTGCAGCGCCACCAGCACCTTCTGGTTCACGATGTAGTTGGCGGAGTCCGGCTTCACCACCGACGAGGTGACGAACTGCTCCGGCACGGAGCGCTGGGAGATCATCTCGTACGTGATGACCGAACCCTCGGGCATGTCCTGGCCCGCCACCACCACGGGCACCAGGTTCCACCCGCGGCGCACATCCGATTCCTTCTTCTTGATGGCCGAGTAGGCCACGATGCCCGCGAGCAAACCGAGCACCAGTGCGACGACGAGCGGGGTCTTACCCTTCAACATGGTTCAAAGTCCTCCAGAACGGTGGGGCGCCGTCGTGGCGGCAGGACTGCTTTGGACGAGGGGGCGATGCCAGGGCGCGAACGGGCAAGATGTTAGCCATGCCCCAGAGCAGGTGTCAAAACCACCTCTCGCGACAAAGCGGAATCCCAGGACCTCCGGCACTCACGGAGCCTGCCCGCCCAGCGGGGAGGACGGCTCGACGCAGCGGGTGGATCCGCGGCCTTCCGTCCCTCAGGGGAACGGCAGGTTCAGCACGAAGTAGAACGAGTCGTAATAGATCTGGTACGCCTCGAGGAACAGGTCGATGACGTTGGTCTGCCGGTCATCCGTCCAGCGGATCTTCACCGTGGCGCCGATGACGAGCCCGACGATCAACACCCAGTTGATCATCGAGTACTCCACCATGGCCTGGCCACGGCGGGCCCGGCGCGGGGAGCGCGGCGGCGACTTCCGGGGGCTGTTCACGGGGGGAGCGTGCACGTCCGACGTCATGTCCCCATTATCCAGGACCGAGGCCCCGGACGCATCGGTCATGTGGACTGCCGCCCTCCCCTACTGCGCGGGCTGGGCGGGAGCGGCCCCGGCCGGAGCCGCGGGAGCCGCGGGGGACGAGCCCTGACGCAGGCGGCGCTGGGCCAGTTGCGCCGCGCTGGAGCCGGGGGCCTCCGTGATGATCTGCCCGCAGACGGCGGCGGCCTCCTGGGTCCGGCCCTGCACGGACTCCGACTCGCACAGCCGTGAGAGCAGCGCCAGCCGCTCGCTGCCGCTGGCTCCGGCCGAGAGCGCGGCGCGCAGCAGCCGTGCCTCCCGGGCGCGGTCTCCCTGGTTCGCGGCGGCCTGGGCCTGGGCGGACAGGTCGCGCGCCGCCATCGCCTCCTTGGAGGCGGACTTCTCCACGGGCGCGGGCTTCGCGGCCTCCGCGCGGGCGGAGGACGTGGCGGTCGACGGTTTCGGGGACACCGCACCGCCGATGGAGCCGATGGAGCCCGTGGCGGCGGGCGCCATGGGTGCGGCCTGGACCACGGGGGCGGAGGCCACGGAAGGCGGTGGCGGAGGCGCGTCGGCGGCGACGCTCTCGTCGTCGGTGCCGAGCCCGCGGCCATAGGCCGCCTCCCCCAGCCGCAGGGAGTCGCCCTTCGCGCCCATGGCCTTGTCGCTGAGCTTGCCGGAGGAGCGCCGCGGCGCGGGTTCCTGCTTCGCGAGGGAGCCGACGCCGGGCGCCTCTTCCTTCGGAGGCGCATCCATCGCGGGCGCCCCGGCCGAGGACTGCTCGAGCGCGGCGAACTCCTCCGCGTCGTCCCGGACGGCCTTGGACACCTTCTTCCTGGGAGCCTCGGCCTCCGCGCGGCGCTCCAGCAGCGCGCCACCGCCGCCCGCGTTCATCCAGTCCGACGGACGGGCCGCGGCGGCGTCCTTGCGCTTCACCTTGGCCTCCACCTGGTTCTTGCTGAACTCCAGCTCGCGCGGCGCGGACGCCAGCGCGTCCGCGTCACCCTCGGGCACGTCCACCTCGAGGGTCGCGCTCGAAGGCGGCGCGGGGGCTGGGGCGCTCGGGGCGCTCTTCGCCTGCGTCGACGAATCCTGCTTCGCCGCCTCCATCGCCAGGGCAGGCGCGGCCTTCCGCGACAGGTTCGGCGACAGGTCGACGTTCTCGCTCACCGTCAACGTCAGCAGGCCGAAGGTACCCACCGTGGCCAGGCCCACCGCGGGCAGGAGGAAGCGGCGCCAGCGCGAGGGCTTCGGCTCGGGGCCGGCGGCGGCGCGGCGCGCGGACTGCTGTGCGTACGCGAGCAGCGACTCCAGGCCCGCGTCCGGCGCGGGCTCCGACGACAGCTGCGCCATGGTGGTGCGCACGCCGCGGATGTCCGCCAGCGCCTTGGTGCAGCGCGCGCACCCCTGGACGTGCTGCTCCAGCGCCTGGGCCTCCGACGCGGGCAACTCGCCGTAGGCGAAGTCGAGGAGCCGGTCCTCGTGCGCGTGGGCATTCTGGGCATTCATCCCGCCACCGTCCTTCCATCCTCCGACAGGTCGCCGTCCACGCCCAGCTCACCCAGGCGGCGGCGCAGGCCCTCCAGCGCGTAGCGCATGCGGCTCTTCACCGTGTTCTCGGACACGCCCGTCACCTCGGCGATCTCCTTGAACGGGATGCCGCTGTACTCGCGCAGCACGAACACCTCGCGCTGCTCCTCCGGCAGGGCTGACAGGGCCCGCTCCAGGAGCGGCCGGAGGCGGGCGTTGTGCGCGCCGCGCTCCGGGCTGGCCCCGGCATCCGGCAGCCCCTCGCCCAGCGGACGTCCCTCGTCGCCGTCGGCACCCGCCGAGGGGGCTTCCAGGGACGTCGCCTGGCGGTAGCTCTCTTTGCGGGTGCTGTCCACGCAGAGGTTCCTCGCGATGGTGTACAGCCAGGTCGTGAACCGGGCCTTGGGCTCGTATTCCCGGGCGCTGCGGACCACCTTGAGCCAGGTCTCCTGCAGCACGTCCTCCGCCCGCGCCCTGTGGCCCACGAAGCGCAGGATGAAGTTGAACACCGGCGCGCGGTGCTTGCGCACCAACGCTTCGAACGCACGCGCGTTTCCCGCCTGGAAGGCGAGCATCAGCTGCTCGTCTGAGGTTTCGGGTGCCAAACTTCCCCCAGTGCCCATGAAGCCACGGGTGCCATCCCCTTCACCGCCCACGGCCTGTAACGGACAGCCGTGCGCGAAAGGTCTATTCCGGCCGTGGCCGCCGGTAAGTGGCGAGAATGACAGGGACCGCCACCCCTGTCACCAGAAGTGCCTGCGCCAGCAGCACCGCCGGTAGCGGGCGCTGCACATGCACGTACAGCGAGCGGCCGAGCCCCACTCCCAACAGGATGCCCGTCAGCGTGCGCACCGCGTTGGAACCCGAAGCGGGCCGGAAGCGTCCCACCGCCCAGTCCACGAGCGCGGGCAGCGTGAGCCCCAGCACCACCGGCACGTCCCACTCCCACTGGAGCGGCGCCTTCAGCGCGAACAGGCCGGCGAAGACGGCGGCGAGCACCGGGTACGTGCCCAGGCACCGCGCGCACACGCGCACGCCCGCGAGCACGTACGTGCGGTTGTACTCATCCGGGTGATGATGGCTGAGCCAGAACACCGGCACCTCCTCCGGACGTGGAAACAGCGGGTCCGTCCCGCACGCCGCGCGAATCCCCTTCGGCCAGGAAGCACGCCGCGGCGTGGCCTCCGCCCAGGGGATACAGCGGCGGGGATTCGCGGCGGCAGCGCTCCATCGCATGCGGGCAGCGCGGATGGAACGCGCAGCCGGCCGGCGGCGACAGGGGCGAAGGAGGCTCGCCCGGCAGCAGCTGGCGCGCGCGGGGATGCTCCGGATCCGGCACGGGCACCGCGGACAGCAGCGCCTGCGTGTACGGATGGCGGGGCCCGGCGTACAGCGCCCGGGACGGCGCGACCTCCACGATGCGGCCCAGGTACATCACCGCCACGCGCGTGGACACGTACTCAACAATCTTCAGGTCGTGCGCGATGAAGACGTAGGTGAGCCCGCGCTCGCGCTGCAGGTCCACCAGCAGGTTGACGATCTGCGCCTGGATGGAGACGTCCAGCGCGCTGATGGGCTCGTCCGCCACCACCAGCTCCGGACGCAACGCGATGGCACGTGCAATGCCGATGCGTTGACGCTGGCCGCCGGAGAACTCATGCGGGTAGCGCTGCCGCGCCTCGCGGGGCAGCCCCATGGCGTCGAGCAACGCCAGCACCTCGTCCTCGCGCGCCTTGCCCTTCGCCAGGCCGTGGATGGCGAAGGGCTCCGCGAGGATGTCCCCCACCGTCATGCGCGGGTTGAGCGACGCGTACGGGTCCTGAAACACGAGCTGCATCTGCCGGCGCAGCGGCCGCAATTCGCGCTGCGACAGGCCGGTGAGCTCGCGGCCGGCCACGCGGATGGAGCCGGAGGTCGGGTCGATGAGCCGCAGCACCGCGCGCCCCAGCGTGCTCTTGCCGCAGCCGCTCTCCCCTACCAGGCCCAGCGTCTCGCCGCGGGCGACGTCGAAGGACACGCCGTCCACCGCGCGCACCGTGCCGCGCGTGCGGCCCAAGAGGCCGCCCCTCACCGGGAAGTGCACCTTCAGGTCGCGCACCTGGAGCAGCGGTTCGCTCATGGCGCGGGCACCGGATGATGGCAGGCGGCGGACTGGCCTCCGCGCTTCGGCTCCAGCACGGGGGTGACGCGCGCGCACAGCTCCGAGGCGCGGTCGCACCGGTCGCGGAACGCGCACCCGGACGGCAGCGCGGTGAGCGACGGCACCATGCCGGGAATGGCCTTCAGGCGCTGGCGTCCGCCCTCCCCCGCCGCGCCCGCGTCGTGCAGCGACGGGATGGAGCGCAGGAGGCCCGCCGTGTACGGGTGCGCGGGCCGCGCGAACAGCTCGCGCACCGGGGCCTGCTCCACGATGCGGCCCGCGTACATCACCACCACCGCGTCGCAGCTGCCCGCCACCACGCCCAGGTCGTGGGTGATGAGCATCACCGCCATGTCGCGCTCGGCCTGCAGGCGCTTGAGCAGCTCCAAAATCTGCGCCTGGATGGTGACGTCCAGCGCCGTGGTGGGCTCGTCCGCGATGAGCAGCGACGGGTCGCACGCGAGCGCCATGGCGATCATCACGCGCTGGCGCATGCCGCCGGAAAGCTGGTGCGGGTACGCGTCCACGCGCTCGCCGGGCGCCGGGATGCCCACCTGACGGAGCATCTCCACCGCGCGCTCACGCGCCTGGGCCTTCGTGGCCCCCAGGTGCAGCCGGACGCCCTCGCCAATCTGCTCGCCCACGGTGAACACCGGGTTGAGCGACGTCATGGGCTCCTGGAAGACCATGGCCACGTGCCGGCCGCGCACGCGCCGCATCTCCTTCTCCGGCAGGGCCAGCAGGTCCTCGCCCCGGAAGCGCACCTCGCCGCCCACCACGCGGCCGGGCGGCTGGGGAACGAGCCGCATCACCGACAGCGCCGTGAGGCTCTTGCCGCAGCCGCTCTCCCCCACCACCCCCAGCGTGCCGCCGGGAGGAACGGTGAAGGACACGCCGTCCACCGCGCGCACCGTGCCGCGCGGGAGCGACAGCTGGGTGACGAGCCCCCGCACGTCCAGAAGCGGGGCACCGGCGGAGGCCCCGGGGGACGGCGCGGCTCCGGTCACTTCTGGGCCAGCTCCTCCAGGAACTCCGCCTCCTGGATGAGCCCCTTGCGGATGAGCAGGCGGATGAGGCTCGCGACCATGCGCGCGGGCTTCACCTTCTCCGTGTCCAGGCTGGCCTCTTCACCGCGCGAGATGCGGTCGATGTCGTCCAGCACCGCCAGGTCCTCCTCGGAGAAGTCCGGCTTGGGCGTGAGCGCCACGGACGGCTTCACGCCCTGCGCGGCGCCTCCGAAGAGCACCACCGGCACGCGCGGCTTGCTCGGGTCCTCCGGCTCCGCGGCGGGCGGAGGCGGCGGACGGGCCGCGGCGGGCGGAGGCGGCGGACGCGGGGCCTTGGGGACCTTGGGACGGGGCGTGGAGCCCAGGATGTCCTCCAGCACCTCGGCGCCGTCGGCTCCCGACTCGTTGGGCGGCGGCGGCGGCAGGTCCCAGTCCAACGTCGGCGGCGCGGGCGGACGCGGCGGCGTGGGCGCGCGCGCGGCGGCCGGAGGCGACGGCGGCGACGGCAGGATGTCCGGCGAATCGTCTTCGTCCATGTCCATCGGTTCAGCCTCCACGATGTCCAGGGGCTCGCCCCGTCCGCGAGAGAGTGCCTGCTCCATGTCGTCCGGCGCGGCGACGAACACCTTGAGCGGCTTGCGCAGCTGGAAGCGCAGCTCGTCCACCAGCATCAGGTTGCCCGGGTCCTCCACCGCGACGTGGACCTTCTCGCTGCGGCCGTCCTGCTCCGCCGCGAAGAGGAGCACCCGGTGCTCGGACTGGAAGTCCATGGACACCAGCGAGGACACCGCATGCGGGATGTACTCGGGGATCTCCACGAACGGCAGCTCGTGCTGCGCCGCCAGCGCCCGCGCGATGTCCCGGCCCGTGCACAGGCCCATGGACACCAGCACCTCACCCAGCTTGCGGCCCTGGCCGCGCCTTCCCGACGCGAGGGCCTGCTTCACCTGCTCGTCCGTCACCACTCCGGCCTGGACGAGGAGTTCACCAATCTTCTTGCGCATGGCCGGGGGCTACCGCTTGACCTTGGCGAGGTATTCCTCGCGGGAGAAAACGCCCTTCTCGATGAGCAGCTCCACCATGGCCTTCAGCGCCGCGACCTCCTTGCGCTGGACCTCCTCCACGCTCTTGAGCAGGTCCGCGGGGCTGCCGGACGGGGCCTGACGGGGGGGCTCCGCCGGAGGGGCCTGACGGGGGGGCGGAGCGGCGGCCGGCTTGGGGGACATGGCGACGGCGGCGGCCGGGTCCAGGTCCTTGAGGTTCTTCACGACGGTGCGGCCCTGCGCGTCCACCACCTTGAAGTTGGTGTCCGCGTCCTCCAGCTCCGCCGTCTCCTCGTAGAGGCGCGCGAACGCCCGCGCCACGGAGGTGCGCCCGGCCACGTTGGCCACGATGCGGCACTTGGACAGGGCGCGCAGCTCGTCCAGGACGCGCACGTTGAGCGGGTCCGACATGGCGACGACCAGCGTCTTGCCATCGTCGCGAAGCTGCAGCGGCACCACGGAGAAGTCGCGCGCCGTCTGCGCCGGGATCTTGGCCTTCACGTGCGGCGGCACCATCTGCACGGAGTCCAGGTTCACCGCCGGCATGCCCAGCTGCTTCGACAAGGCGCGCACGAGGATGTCCTCGGAGACGAGGTTCATCCGGACGAGGATCTCGCCCAGCTTCCCGCCCCACTTGGCCTGCTCGGCGAGCGCCGCCTTGAGCTGGCTCTCCTGCAGGACGTTCGCCTTGATCAGCAGTTCTCCAAGCTTGATCTGTGCCATGTCGTGCGCGCCATAGTACCCGGTTTGCGCCGGGACGCTGCCTTTCGACGCCTGGAAGCTCAGGAACCCGGCGCTGGGGGCGGCCGGGACACCGGCCCCTCCGGCCGGACCTCCTGGCCCCGCGCGTCCACGTCCACCACCTTCGCCCCCTCGGGCGCGCCCATTTCATAGAGCGTCAGGTCCGGGCGGCCGTTGAGGCGGATGTCCGTGTACTTCAGGTCCAGCTTCGTGTCCGCCGAGGCGGCGATGAGGTGCACCTTGTCCGGGAAGAACTGGTCGCCCCGCTGCTGGAAGTCCTCGAACGCCAGGTCGTAGCCCGGCACGCCCCGGACCTCGCTCTTCACGATGCGCAGGTGTTTGGGATCCACGCGCAGTGTCTGCGTGGCCGGGCCCCGCTGGAGCTTGAGCACGTACACCCGCTCCTTCTCGTCCAGCTCCAGGGTCATGGACTCCGGCGGCAGCAGGGGGACCTGCCCCAGCATCACCGCCACCAGCTCCTCGCTCGGCAGGACGACGGGCAGGAAGCGGGACACGTTCTCCGCGCTCGCCGGGCCCTGGAGGTACGTGTTCTCCCGCGCCTGGTAGACGCCGAAGCGCTCACCGTCGGAGACGAGCGAGGCCACCGGACGGTTGAAGAAGTCGTACGTCTCCAGGTGGATGAGGGCCGGGCGGGTGATGGAGAGATAGGTGGAGAGCGTTCCGCTGCCCTGGGGTGAGTCCACGTGCAGCTTGGCGTCACCCTCCAGGTTCACGACCTTCGCCTGCCGCTCGCGCACGTGCTGGTAGAGCGTCTGGGCGTCCTCGATGCGGCCCTCCGGACCGAACTCGAGACGTTTGGGGCAGGCCGAACAGAGGAGGGCCAGGAAGATTGCGGCGGCTGCGCGGTTCATATGTCCTAGTGTGAGCCAGGGCCGCCTGCCCGGTCATCCATCATGAGCCTGAACGATCTACTTCATTACCTTCGCCTGGGCGGCGTCACCCTCGCCCTCCTCCTGGGCGCCTCCGTGGTGGCCCTGGGCGTGGCCATCGAGCGGCTCATCGCCCTCTGGGGCGTGAGCGAGCGCTCCCGCAACCTGGGGGAGATCGTCCAGAAGCACCTCCTCCGGGGTGACATGGCCGCCGCCCGCACCGCCGCCGAGCGCTCCGACGCCGTGGCGGCCGACATCTTCCTCGCCGGGTTCGACCGCTGGGAGCGCTCCCGCGCCAGTGGCGGCAACGGCATCGAGTCCGCCGTGGAGCGCGAGCGCGCCCAGGTGGGCTTGAAGCTGCGGCGCAACCTGTGGCTGCTCGCCACCATCGGCTCGACGACGCCCTTCGTGGGCCTCTTCGGCACCGTGGCCGGCATCATGCGCTCCTTCAAGGACCTGGGCGTGGACGTGGAGGCCGGCGGCACCGGCGGCTCCGCGGCCGTGATGACGGGCATCTCCGAGGCGCTCGTCGCCACCGCCGTGGGCATCCTCGTCGCCGTGCAGGCGATGGTCTTCTACAACTACTTCCAGGCCCGGCTATCCCGCGTGCTGGTGGAGCTGCGCCTGTTGGGCGACGAGTTCGCGGAGGTCCTCAAGGAGCGCTCCGCCGGTGGCCCGCTGCCGGACGCCACGCAGCCCCCGCGCGAGAGCGCCACGCCCCCCGCGCCCCGCCCGGATCCGCAGCCCGCCTCGTAAGGAGACACGCCCACCATGGCCATGGGAAAGACGCCCGGCTCGGGCGATGACGAGGTGGAGGGCGCGGGCTTCGCGGAGATCAACATCACGCCGCTGACGGACGTGATGCTCGTGCTGCTCATCATCTTCATGGTGACCAGCTCGGTCATCACCCAGCAGGGTCCGGGCGGCGGCGCGAAGGCGGGCCTCAAGGTGAACCTGCCCAAGGGCGGCGCCGCGGACGTCACCGCGAAGACCACCGACCTGTCCGTGGCGGTGCTGGCGGATGGCCGCTTCGTGCTCGCGGGCAACGTCGTCGCGGAAGCGGAGCTGAAGCAGGCCTTCGACGCCGCGAAGAACCAGAACCCAGACACCGTGGTCATCGTGCAGGCGGACGAAGGCGTTCCCCACGGCACCGTGGTGCAGGTGATGGAGCTGGCGAAGAAGGCCGGCCTCGCGCAGCTCGCCATCGGCGTGCGCGAAGGCAACTAAGCAAAAGGCCCCCCGGCGCGACGTGCCGGAGGGCCTTCTTCACTTCAGGACTTCAAGTGCCTCAGACGCCGCCGAACGCCGCGTCGGTGATGTCCATCGGGGACGTGTCCTCGGTGGCGATGAGGCGCGCGGCGAACTCCACGTTGGGCAGCACGTTGCGCGCGTACCACAGGGCGCTGAACTTCTTGCCCTCGTAGAACGCCTTGTCCGGGTGGTCGGCGGCCACGTTGGCGGCGGCCTTCTCCGCGATGACGGCCGCGTCCAGCAGCAGCCAGCCCACTGCGACCTCCGACATCATGTTGAGGAAGCGGTTGGCGGACAGCGGGATGAGCGGGAAGCGGCCCTGGTCCTGCGACCAGCCGAACAGCGCCATCGCGCTGGACATCAGGCCTTCCTGCGCGCCGGCCAGCGTCTTCACGGCCTCGCCCAGCACCGGGTGCTCGCGGTGCGCTTCCACGAAGCTGCCCACGTCGCCCATGAACTGCTGGAAGTGCGCGCCGCCCGCCTGGCCCATCTTGCGGCCGACCAGGTCCATGGCCTGGATGTGGTTGGTGCCCTCGTAGATGGAGAAGATCTTCGAGTCGCGCGTGTACTGCTCCACCGGGTAGTCCTGGATGTAGCCGGCGCCGCCGTACACCTGGATGGCCTGCGCGCAGAGGCGGAAGGCCTGGTCGGAGCCGTAGGACTTCACCAGCGGCGTCAGCACCTCCACCTGGCCCTTGTGGTAGGTGGCGGCGTCGTCGTCCTTGCCCGCCAGCTGCTTCGCCTTGTCCAGGTGCATGGCCAGCTTGATGACCAGCGCGCGGATGCCCTCCACGTGCGCCTTGATGTCCAGCAGCATGCGGCGCACGTCCGGGTGCTCGATGATGGAGGCGCGCGGCGCGGACGGGTCCTTCCACTTGGTGAAGTGGGAGCCCTGCTTGCGGTCCTTCGCGTAGTCGAGCGCGTTGTAGTACGCGGCCGACGCCAGGCTCACGCCCTGGATGCCCACGGCGATGCGCGCGCCGTTCATCATCTTGAACATCTGGCTCATGCCCACGTGCTCGACCGTGCCCACGAGCTCGCCCAGACAGCCGTCGTTCTCACCGAAGTTGAGGACACACGTGGCCGAGCCGTTGATGCCCATCTTGTGCTCGATGGACGCCACGGTGACGTCGTTGGACTGGCCGGAGGAGCCGTCCGCGTTGATGCGCAGCTTGGGGACGATGAACAGCGACAGGCCCTTGGTGCCCACCGGCGCGCCGTCAATGCGCGCGAGCACCAGATGGATGATGTTCCCGGCCATGTCATGGTCGCCGCCGGAGATGAAGATCTTCGTGCCCTTGATGCTGTAGGTGCCGTCCGCGTTGCGCTTCGCGGTGGACTTGGCCGCGCCCACGTCGGAGCCGGCGTGCGGCTCGGTGAGGCACATGGTGCCGCCCCACGTGCCGTTGAGCATGCGCTCCACGAACTGCTTCTGCTGCGCGGGAGTGCCACACTCGGCGATGACCTCCGCCGCGCCGAACGCCAGGCCCGGGTACATGTTGAAGGCCGTGTTGGCGCCGGAGAGGATCTCCTCCACCGTCACCTGGAGCATCATCGGCGCGCCCTGGCCGCCGTGGTCGGGGCTCACCGCCACCGTCTTGAAGCCCTGCTCGTAGAGCTTGCCCCACGCGTCCTTGAAGCCCTTGGGCGTGAAGACCGAGCCGTTCTCCACCCGGCAGCCCTCCCGGTCACCGACCGAGTTGAGGGGCCCCAGCACCTCGCGGGCGAAGCGGTACGTCTCCGTGAGGACCGCCTTCGCCTCGTCCGGGCCCCAGGCGTCATAGGGGGCCGTGCCCGCCACCTGGCCGAAGCCGAACTGCTCGAACAGCGTGAAGAAGATCTCTCGAAGGTCGGTCTTGTAGGTGTTGATGCCGGCGGACATGGCCACTCCTGCGTGGAGGGCTCGCTGCCTGCCTGCTTCCCGCAGGGCGGGAAAAAGTAAGGGTCAGCGGCCCATGTGACGCAGGAAGTGTGGCGTCGACTGATTTTTGAGTCAACCCAAGATGACACCCCGCGTTGACGAGCGGTCGAAGCCGCTCTACTCCAACGCGGGATTTCGTCTTGGAACGCCTACTTCTTGGCCTTCTTCGCGGCCGGGAGGGACGCTGTCTTCGCGGCGGGCTTCTCCCGGGGGGCGGTCTTCTTGGACGAGGCGCCGGAGCGGGGCTCGCCCGACTCCTCGTCGTCGTCCTCGTCGTCCTCGTCCCGGTCGCGCTCCGGGGCGGCGGGCGCCGGGGCGCTGGTGGCGGCGTCCGGGGTGGCGGGCGCCGGGACGACCAGGCTCTCGCGGGGGACCTCCACCACGATGGGGGACTGGCCGGAGCGCTGCCGGTTCTCGTCCTCCAGGGAGTAGAAGAGCTGGATCTGCGAGCCGCCCTTCATGACGAGCTCGCCCTTCTGGTTCTCCGCCCAGAGGTCGATTTCGACGAAGTACCGGCCGCCGGAGCCGTGGCGGTCGCTCACGCGGCCCTTGCAGACCACGGTGTCGCCCGGCCACACCATCTTGATGAAGCGGACGTTGTAGCGCCGCAGCTGGCCGCCCCGGGCCCAGTCGCTGATGAGCTGGCCCAACATGCCCATGACGAGCATGCCGGGGGCGTAGACGGACGGCATGCCCACGCTCTTGGCGTAGAGCTCGTCCACGTGCACGGGGTTGTAGTCGCCGGAGGCGCCCGCGTAGCGCGACAGCTGGACGCGGTCCACCGGGGCCTTGGCCAGCGCCGGCAGCTCGTCACCGACGCGGATGGATTCGAAGTAGAGCTTGCGCGCGGGCATCAGACGTTCTCCTTGGCGGCACGCACCACGAGGGTCCGGCGGGCGCGGAAGACGAGGTTGCCCTCTTCGTCCCGGCCCTCGTCCTCGATGACCGCGATGTCCATCTTGCCGGACATGCCCGGCCGCTCGAAGACGTCCGACACGCGGGTGGACACGTAGATGCGGTCCCCCGCGAAGATGGGCCGCTCGTAGTCGAAGCCCTGCTCCGCGTGCAGCAGGCTCTTGATGCCCACCCCCAACAACTCCCGGAGGTCCGCGGCGGAATGGAACGACGCGGGGAACGTGGGCGGCGCGACGATGGTGGGATAGCCCGAGGCCCGGGCGTACTCCTCGTCGTAGTAGATGGGATTGTAGTCGCCGATAGCCTCGGCGAAGCGCCGGATGGCGCCCTTCTCCACCTCGTTGAGCGTCGGCGGCGAGGCGCGGCCAATCGCGTTCTTGTCCAGCATTTCCCTCTCCTGATGAGTCTTCAGCGTCCTGACGGAAGCTCGAGCACCGTCAGGAGCCCGGCCTCCGCGGCCGTCAAACGTGGCGCGGCATTCACCAGCGCGTTCGCGGTGGCCCGGTCGCCCGCCACTCCCCCCGGTATCTCCAGCACCAGCTTGGGATCCGCGTCGATCTCAATGCGATCCCGTGGGTTGTCCGCCCCTACCGCGATGGTCAGCTCCAGGCGGACCCGCTCCTGCCCCTCCTCCAAACCCACCACGGACTGGAACATGCCCGCGACGCGGCCTTTCTTCACGACAAATGCGCCGCCGGTGATGTCCTCCTCGGCGAACACGGGCGCGACCTCCTCCTCGAAGTCGTCGCAGTCCAGCCCCAGCCCCACCGCCGCCATCGCCGCGGACTCCACCAGCCCCACGTGACCCAGCTCCTCGCGGTCCACCAGGTCGAAGAACTCCTCCTCCGTCAGGCCCGCGCCCACCTTGCGCTGCAGGGCCTCGCGGCGCGTGCGGGCATCCACCACACGACTGGCGGTCACCTTGCGCACGGGGCCGCACACCTGACCGGCGGTGGCCACCAGCCGGTCCAGCACGAAGCCCGGGTTCACGCCCGTGCCCACGATGGCCACGCCCGCCTTCTGCGCGGCGCGCTCCAGCTTGTCCGCCAGCTCCGGGTACTTGAGGTGCGGGAACGCCAGCTCCTCGCAGGTGCTGGCCACCGGCAGGCCCAGCTTCAGCGCGTCCAGCAGCTGATCCATCACCTGGGAGAGCCGGGAGCTGGTGGCGTGCAGCACCACCACGCCCTTGCGGCGCCCCACGGCCTTCTCCAGCGAGTCCGACACCTTGAAGCGCGGGCCGGCCTGCCCCAGCACGTCGCCCAGGGGGCGACCCACCAGGGAGGGCTGCGAGTCCACCGCGCCCATCAGCTCCACTTCGGGGGATGACAGGGCCGCCCTGGCAATCTCCTGCCCGATGAACCCCAGCCCCATCACCACCACCGGCACCGGCCCATCAGGGGCTCTAGCCATCGGAGATTGCTCCCGAATTCCAAGGGGTTACAGCCATTTACGTTGGGTAGGCGGCCACCATAGAACACGGCTCGACGGGCAGGCAAGCAGGACGTGGAGTCCGGCGACCACCTGTTTGAGGGAAACTTCAAGAATTCCGGTAGTTTGGCGGCACTGGAAAGCTTGGGGGGGCCTGTTTGCCCGTCTGCGGACCGGCTATAAGAGTCTGAGAAAAACGCAGCCACTCGCTCGGAGCGTATCAGCCCATGGCCCGAATCCTCGTGGTGGACGACGACGTGCTCATCCTCGCGGCGCTGTCCCGGATCCTCCAGGCGGAGGGTTACGAGGTCGTGACACACAGCGACCCGGTGGTGGCGGCGCGGGAGCAGGGGTTCGACGTCGTGCTGACGGACTTCATGATGCCGTACCTCAACGGCATCGAGCTGCTGTCGGCGCTCCGGGAGAAGAACCCGCGCGCGGTGCGGCTGATGCTGACGGCGGCGGCGGACTTCAAGACGGCGTCGGAGGCGGTGAACCGGGGCGAGGTCTTCCGCCTGCTGGGCAAGCCGTGGGCGCTGAGCGAGCTGACCAGCAGCATCCGGCAGGCCTTCGAGCACCACCGGCTGGTGGCGGTCAACGAGCGGCTGACGCGCGAGGTGGCGGAGAAGAACGCGGAGCTGCTGGCCATCAACGAGGGGCTGGAGCGCCGGGTGATGGAGCGCACCACGGGCCTTCTGGACGGGCTCATCAGCGCGCTGGACTACCGCGACACGGAGACGCAGTGGCACTCGCGGCGCGTGTCGCTGTACGCGCGGCGGCTGGCGCAGGAGATCGGCCTCACCGGACCCGCGCTGGACGTCGTGGAACAAGGCGCGCTCCTGCACGACATCGGGAAGATTGGCGTGCGCGACTCCATCCTGCTCAAGCCCGGGCCGCTCACGCCGGACGAATGGGTGGAGATGAAGCTGCACCCGGAGTTCGGCTACCGGATGCTGGCGAAGATGCCGTACCTGCACGAGGCGGCGCTCATCGTCCTGCAACACCAGGAGCGCTGGGACGGCAAGGGCTACCCGCTGGGGCTCAAGGGCGAGGAGATCGTCATCGGGGCGCGCATCTTCTGCCTCGTGGACACGCTGGACGCCATCACCTCCGACCGGCCCTATCGCAAGGGGCGCCCCATGAGCGTGGCGCGCGACGAGGTCCGCCGCTGCGCGGGCACGCAGTTCGATCCGATGCTCGCGGACGCGTTCCTCGGTCTGCCGGAGACGGAGTGGGCCCGCATCCGCCGCGAGGTGGAGGAGATGGAAGAGGCGGAGGGCCACCGCTGGACGGGCGCGAAGCTCGACGCGAACGGACAGCCCGTGCCCGCGCGCGCCGCCGGGGCCTGACGCGCGAGGGGCCCGCCTCAGGGGGCGCGGGTGCGGACGATGACGTCGTCGATGATCGTGCCCTCCAGGAGCGCGTCCACCACGTCCATGCCTCGAACCACTTCACCGAAGGCCGTGTAGCGGCCATCCAGGTGCGGCTGCGGTGAGTGGGTGAAGAAGAACTGGCTGCCGCCGGTGTCCTTGCCCGACAGCGCCATGCCCACCGTGCCCCGCGCATACGTCCGGCGCGTCATCTCGCAGCGGATGGAGTAGCCGGGGCCACCCTCCCCGTCTCCGCGCGGGTCTCCGCCCTGCGCGACGAAGTCCGGCACCACGCGGTGGAAGGTGATGCCCCGGAAGTAGCCCTGCTTCGCGAGCGCCACCAGGTTGCCGCCCGTGAGCGGCGCTTCCGGATCCAACAGGACGGTGATGTCGCCCTTGCGCGTGCGCAGCGTGAGCGTCGTGCCGGAGGGCGCGGCGGGCGGACGGTACGTCTCCGGAGGCAGCTCCACGCGGGCGGAACGGACCCGAGCGCCCGTGAGGGACGTGAGGGACTCGGCCGCGACCCGGCGCACGTTCGCGTGCGGATGCGCCAGCCATTCGCGCAGGCGGGGTTCCGCGGCCTTTCCCTGCAACGCGACCAGCGCGCCGGCCACCGCCTCCGCCAGGTCCGGCTCCTTGGGGACGCGGTCGGCCAAAGCCTGCACCGCGGTCAGGGCCTCGGCGTCCTTCAGCTTGCCGGCGGCGGCCGCGGCCAGCCCCGCCACCACCGCGTCCCCTCCTCCGATGAGCGCGCGGATGGGCGCCATCGCCTCGGGCACGGGGCGCTCGGAGAGGGCGTCCAGCGCGGCGCCGCGCACGATGGCGCTCACGTGGTCCAGGTAGGGCACCGCGAACGCGGCGCCGGTGGGCGGTCCCTTGAACTGCGCCACCTCGTGCAGTCCCAGCGCGAGCCATCGGGCTTCGGGGACGCGGCCGTAGCCGCACTGGCGCACCTGCTCCAGCGGGCCCTGCTGCCGGTCCATGGCCGCCGCGAAACGGCAGTCCAGCCAGGCGAGGTCCGCGCGGGCTTCGTCGGACACGGCGGCGCGGTCTGCTTCCGCCAGCGCACTCCTCATGCGCGACAACACCGGCCGGCCCTGGAGCGGAAGTCCCTGCTGCGCCACCGCCAGCAACGCGTGGCCCTGGGCCGCCTTTCCCTCCGCGACCTGCTTCGCCCGGTACACCTGGCCTTCCAGCGCGAGCAGCGGCTCACAGGGCGGGCCGGCCTCGCACTTCGCGGCGAGCTTCGCCAGCGCACGCGCCACCTCCGCCGACGCGCGGGACGTGGCATGGCCCAACATCCGGTTCAGCGCCAGCGCGTCCCGCGGGCTGCCCAGGTCGCCCAGGCTCTTCACGCACGGGGCCATCACATCCGTTATCGGATTGGCCACGCAGGAGCGGAGCGCATCCACGCCGTCCAGCCGCTTCGACGCCGCCAGGAGGTACGCCCCGGCGACGTTCACCTCGCTCCGCAAGCGGGGATCCAGCAGCGCGCGGATCGTCTCCAGGGGGACGTTCGCCACGGCCTCGGGCCCGGCCTTGCGCGCGGCCACGCCCAACGCCGTCGCCGCGGACGCGGACCAGGGGCCATTGGCCGGAGACAGCCGGGCCGTCAGCACCTCCACGGCGCCAGGCGTGGCCAGCTTGCCCAGGGACTCCAGCAGCGTGTTGCGCACCCGGGCGTAGGCTTCCGAGGCCTCGGCGCGCACCAGCGCTTCCGTGAGCGCCGTCCGTGCGGCCTCCGGAAGCGGCTCCCACGACTGCGCCAGCTCACCCGCCGCGAAGGCGGCCTCTTCGCGCACGGCATTGCGCGGCGCCGTCAGCCCGACGAGGACGGCCTCCAGCGTCTCCACGTCCTGGATCCGCGCCAGGGCCCGGAGGGCGCGCACGCGCACGACCCCATCCGGCGCGGAGGTGGCGAGCCGCACCAGCTCACCGCCTCCCAGCGAGCGGCGGTCCTCCCAGTCCTGGATTTGCTCGATGAGCCGGGCGGGCTCGACCGGGGGCGGAGTCACGTCGGGCGCCGGCACCGAGCGGACACAGGCGCTCACGAGGAGGAGTCCGGCGGACACGGCGGCGGGCAGGCGGGCCATGTTCGAATGGGCTAGGTCAATTCTCCGCGAAAATCCAGGGGTTATGGCGCTGAACAGGTTTGACAGCCCCGCGCCGGGGCCGGGAAGATGTCGGGCCGTTTCCCCCCTCCCGGAGCACCGGCCCTGAACTGCCCAGGCTGCAATCGCAAGGTCGCGGAAGACACCGCCATCTGCCCCCACTGCGACCACATCATCGACGAGTCCTTCCTTGGGGGAGCCGGGGATGCGGGGGACTCCGGCGGCGAGGACGAGAGCACCGGCGTCCGGCCTCCGCCGCGCTCGCGGCCCCCTCCGGCCCGCGCCGCTCCGGAGCCTCGTGCGCGCCCCGCTCCGGCCCGCGCCAGGACGGGCGCCCGCCCCGCCGCGCCGCCGCCGAGCGACGACGCCACCAACGTGCGGAGCATGGACGACATCGCCCGGGAGAAGGCCCAGCGCGCCGCGGCTCCCGCCCGGGGCGGTGGCGCCGCCAAGGCCGCTCGCGCCCCGGCTCCCCGCCGCGCCCCGGCGCCCGCTCCTGTCGAGGAGGATGAGGACGACGTGGGCGACGCGGTGGCGGACCCCTGGTCCCGCGAGGCCCGGGAGCTGGAGTCGCCCCGCTCCCCCATCGACGATCCGGAGGTCCTGCTGGATGACGCGCGCTCGTTCCTGCGCGAGCTGCAAGGCGGCGACCGCATCGCGTTCTGGGGCGCGACGCTGGTGGTGCTCTCCTGCTTCATGCCCTGGAAGGAGACGGCGGCGGACGGCGACTTCCTGGGCCTCATCAGCCTGGGGTTCGTGTCCTTCATCTTCGCCGTGGCGACCATGGTCTTCGTGGGCCTGCGGGCGCGTGAGGTGATGACCTGGGTGAACCCCATGCTGCCGTGGGGCGCGCAGATGGTCTGCAGCGTGGTGACCCTCATCTGGTCGCTGGTGTTCCTGAAGCTGTCCTCGGACACCACGCTCGTGCCGTCGCCGCTGGGCAACGCGGAGATGATGAACTCGTCACCGAGCATCGGCTGCTTCCTGGGCATCCTCGGCGGCGTCATCGCGGTGCTGGGCACCTTGATGGGCCTGAAGCGCCAGGAGTAGGCCCGAGGATTTCGCTGCCGCGCCGGACGTGAGGCGGGCTACCGTCGCCCGCCACCATGTCCGACGCCACGCCCCTCTCCCGCCTCCTCGACGCGCTGGGCTCGGCCGTCGTGGGCCAGCCCCGCGTGCTGGCCGACCTGGTGACGGCCTTCCTCGCGCGCGGCCACGTGCTGCTGGAGGGTGTGCCCGGGGTCGCCAAGACGCTCACCGCGCGCAGCATGGCGGGGGCGCTGGGCCTGTCCTTCTCCCGCGTGCAGTTCACCCCGGACCTGATGCCCGCGGACATCCTGGGCACCAACGTCTTCCAGCCCCAGGCGCAGACCTTCCGCCTGATGAAGGGCCCCGTCTTCACGGAGGTCCTGGTCGCGGATGAAATCAACCGCACGCCGCCCAAGACGCAGGCCGCACTGCTGGAGGCCATGGAGGAGCGGCAGGTCACCATCGATGGCGTCACCCACGCGCTGCCGCCGCACTTCTTCGTCGTCGCCACGCAGAACCCGCTGGAGCTGGAGGGCACCTATCCCCTCCCCGAGGCGCAGCTGGACCGCTTCCTCATGCGCGTGCGCGTGGGCTACCCGGATGGCGACGCGGAAGAGGCCCTCCTGCGCGCCTTCCACCAGCGCGAGGGCCGGCCGCCCGCCGTGTCCCGCGTGCTGGACGCCGCGACGCTGACGGAGTTGCAGGACCGCGCCGCGCGCGTCGCGTGTGACGACTCCATCCTCCAGTACGTGGTGCAGCTCGTGCGCGACACCCGCGCCCATCCCCGCGTGCGGCTGGGCGCGAGCCCCCGCGCCGCGCAGGCCCTGCTCGCGGCGGCCAAGGCACACGCGGCGCTCCGGGGCACCGACTTCGTCACCCCGGACGACGTGAAGGCCGTCACGCCGAGCGTCCTCAACCACCGCCTCCTCCTCAAGGCCGAGGCGGAGGTGGAGGGCGTCACCGCGGACGACGTGCTGAAGCAGCTGCTCGAACGGGTGCGAGTGCCCCGGTGAGCCCAGGGCGCCCCGTCCCCAGCGGCCTCGCCGTGGCGCTGTTCGCCGGAGCGCTGGTGCCCGCCGCGCTCGCGGTGGCGAGCCCCGCCTTCGGGTGGCTGGCGCTCGCGGTGGACGTGGCCGTCCTGCTCCTGTGCGCGGTGGACTTCCTGCGCGCGCCGCGGGCCCATGACGTCGACGCGCGCCGCGAGGTGGAGCCCATCCTCTCCTCCGGCGTGGACAACACCGTGCGCTGGGAGTTGCGTTCGCGCACGGACCGGCCCGTGCGCGGCGAGCTGCGCGACGAGCCGCCCCTGGACGTGGAGAGCCACGGCCACCGTCAGCCCTTCACGCTGGAGCCGAAGGACGCCGCGCGCCTGACGTACCGCGTGCACCCTCCCTCCCGGGGCGACGCGCGCTTTGGCGACGTGAACCTGCGCCTGATGGGGCCCCTGGGCCTGTGCTCGCGGCAGGTGCGGCTGCCCGCGGGCCAGGACGTGAAGGTGTATCCGGACCTGCGCGCCCTTTCGCGGGAAGCGCTGACGCTGGCGCGCGCGGCGGAGGCCGTGTCCGCGCGCACGCTCCTGCGCAAGTCCGTGGAGGGCCGCGAGTTCGAGTCGCTGCGCGAGTACCGCCCCGGCGACGACTACCGGCACATCGACTGGAAGTCCTCCGCGCGCCACGGCCACACGCTGGTGCGCACGTGGCAGCCGGAGCGCAACCAGCCGGTGCTGCTGCTTTTGGACTGCGGCCGTCACATGGCGGGCCGGGTGCAGGGCCGCCGGAAGCTGGACCACGCGGTGGACGCGGCGCTCCGGCTGGCGCGCGTGAGCCTGGACGCGGGGGACGTGGTGGGCGTGCTCGCGTTCGCCAGCGACGTGCGCGCCTTCCTGCCCCCGCGAAAGGGCGCGGAGCACCTGCGCCTCATCACCGAGTCCCTCTACCGCGCGGAGGCCGGCCTGGAGGAGAGCGACTACGGCCGCGCGTTCGACTTCGCCTTCGCCCGCCAGACGCGCCGCGCGCTGGTGGTGCTCTTCACGGACCTGGTGGATCCGGACGCGTCCTCGGCGCTCCTCACGCGCACGCTGGCCCTGCGCCCCCGGCACCTGCCCGTCGTCGCGTCACTGCTGGACGAGGACCTGGAGGCCGCCGCCACGGACGTGCCCGGCGACGCGACGTCCGCCTACGCGCGGCAGGCCGCCTCCCGCATGGAGTCCGAGTACCGCCGCACCGCCACCACGCTGCGCGACGCGGGGGCGCTGGTGGTGCGCGCGCCGGCACGCGGCTTCGGCGCCGCTGCACTCAACGTGTACCTGGACGTGAAGGCGCGCGGGCGGCTCTGAGCGCTCGCGATGCATTCGTCAAGCCCTTTGAAACAATCCACCGCTCGCGCGCGCATGCGACGTTCCGCCGAACAGCACGCTTGCCAATCGCGCGGAGGCCGAGTTTTCGGCCTCCGGGAGGACCCCCTTTACAGATGCCGATCGCTGCCCAGAATGGCGCGCCTCAACTGTCGCGCGCACGCGCGCACGCTCCAAACCGGACGGGAGGCGGGACTTGGCGGAGGTCGCGAGGGGTTTGAAGCTGGAAGTGGAGGCGGACGCCGCGGCCATCGCGGCCCGTGCCGCGGAGGAGCTCGTGGAGGCGGGGCTGACGCCCTTCCACGAGCGGCTCCTCGCAGAGGAACTGCTCGCGCGCAGCGGTGACACGCAGCAGCGGCTGGCGAACGCGCTGGCCGAGGCGAAGGTGGACCTCAACCCCCACCAGGTCGAAGCCGCGATGTTCGCGCTGGACACGCTGTCGCGCGGCGGCTGCATGCTCGCGGACGAGGTGGGCCTGGGGAAGACCATCGAGGCGGGCCTCGTCGTCGCCCAGCTCATGGCGGAGGGCAAGAACCGCATCCTCATCCTGGCCCCCGCCGTGCTGCGCGCTCAGTGGAACGCGGAGCTGCGCGAGAAGTTCGACCTGGACAGCGTCCTCGTCGACGGCCGCGACGTGAAGAAGCACAACAACTGCTTCGACCAGCCCTTCCCCGTCATCTGCTCGCACCCGTTCGCCGCGAACAAGTCCGCGCTCGTGTCGGAGATCCCCTGGGACCTGGTCATCATCGACGAGGCCCACCGCCTGCGGAACGCGCACCGCCCGAACAACAAGACGGGCCAGGCGCTGCGCGCATCGCTGGCGGGCCGCCCCAAGCTGCTGCTCACCGCCACCCCGCTCCAGAACGACCTGATGGAGCTGTTCGGCCTGATGTCACTGCTGGACGAGCAGATCCTGGGCCCCGAGCACGCCTTCCGCAGCCGCTACCGCGCCGACGAGGGCGGCGGCATGACGGAGGCCGCCGCGTGCGAGCTCAAGGAGCGGCTGGCCCCGGTGGTGCAGCGCACGCTGCGCCGTCAGGTACGCGAGTACGTCCGCTACACCAACCGCCGCAGCATCGTGGAGGACTTCCACCCGTCCCCCCAGGAGCACGACCTCTACGAGAAGGTCAGCGAGTACCTGCAGCGTTCGGAGGCCGCGGCCATCGAGCCGGGCAAGAAGACGCTCCTGACGCTGTGCTACCGCAAGCTCCTGGCCTCCTCCACGTTCGCCATCGCGCCCACGCTGCGGCGGCTGTCGGAGAACCTGGAGAAGCGCCTGACGGCCGCGCGGCTGGGACAGCAGGCCCTGTCGCTCTTCGAGCCGGAAGAGGCCAGGCAGTTCGTGGAGGAAGGCGAGGAGTGGTCCGACGACCCCGCCAAGGCGCCCCAGGTCCGCACGCTGGAGCAGGAGGTCTGGGAGCTGCGCCAGTACGCGGACCTCGCGGACTCCATCCGCATCAACGCCAAGGGTGAGGCGCTCAAGCGCGCGCTGGACCGCACCTTCGCGGTGATGCGCACGCACTCCTGGCCGGAGAAGGCGCTCATCTTCACGGAGTCCAAGCGCACGCAGCAGTACCTCTTCAACCTGCTGTCGGAGCACGGCTACAAGGACAAGATTTCGCTGCTGTCCGGTGACGCCGGCGGCACCCCCGAGGAGCGCCGGGCGCTGGTGGAGGAGTTCCGCCACAAGACGCAGATCCTCATCTGCACGGAAGCGGGCGCGGAGGGGCTCAACCTCCAGTTCTGCAACCTGGTGGTGAACTACGACCTGCCGTGGAACCCGCAGCGCGTGGAGCAGCGAATCGGCCGGTGCCACCGCTACGGCCAGCAGCGCGACGTGCTGGTGGTGAACTTCCTCAACCGGCAGAACGCGGCGGACGCGCGCCTGTTCGAGCTCCTGGAGAAGAAGCTCAACCTCTTCGACGGCGTGTTCGGCGCGTCCGACGAGATCCTGGGCGCGCTGGAGAGCGGCGTCGACTTCGAGCGCCGCGTGCTGGACATCTACCAGTCCTGCCGCGACCCGAAGGACATCAACGTCGCCTTCGACAAGCTGCGCGAGGAGCTGGAGGGCAGCATCAACCAGCGCATGACGTCCATGCGCTCGGTGGTGCTGGAGCGCTTCGACGGCGACGTGCGCCGCCGCCTGCGCGTGGCGGGAGACGCAGCCAAGGAGGTCGTGGCCAAACGCCAGCAGGAGGCGAAGGCGCTCACCGGCTCCGTGCTGGGCAGCCGCACCTCCGGACGGCTCCAGGTGGCCAAGGCCGCCTACGCGGTGCGCGACCGCACCCAGGACACCGTCAGCTACCTGCAACTGGACGCGGCGGGGCTCCCCTCGCGGCTGGCGCGGCTGGCTGGCAGCGAGGGCTGGTGGTTCGTCTACAAGTTCGAGACGACGGGCCTCAAGCCGGAGGAGAAGCTGGTCCACCTGGTGCTGGTGAAGGACCGGGACGGCGGCTTCCGCGCCCTGCCGCTGACGGACGGTGTCCACTTCACGAAGCTCGACGCCAAGGAAGAGAAGCGCCGGCAGCCCGCGCCGGTGTCGGTCCAGCTCATGCAAGAGCAGTCGCTCATGACCGCCAAGGATGAGCTGATCCGGGCCGCGGAACGGCGCAACGCGTTGGAGCTGGACAAGGCCAAGGAGCGCGCGGACCGCTACGTCGAGGACTGCCTGATGGAGTCGCGAGAGGTGGTGGAGTCCGCCCGCCAGGCGTGGTTCGACGCGCGCAAGGAGGTGTCCGGCATCGAGGACGTCGCGGAGCGCGCGAAGGCCCGGGCGCACTCGGACCGGCTGGAGCGTGACTACCGCCGCAAGCTGGCGTCGCTGCGCAACGAGGAGGAGAAGCGCTACGCCTCCAAGGACCGTCAGATGGCGGAGCTGGCGAACAAGGCGCGCGTGACGGAGAAGCGCACGCTCATCGCCTCCGCATACTTCTGGCTGTCCTGAAGCCCCGTCACAGGGGCTTGAGCCGCACCCAGGTCGCGCCCCAGCCTCCGTCCGCCTCGGAGGCTGTCTGGAAGCCTTCCACCTCCGGCAGCGTGGGCAGCAGGGACTGCACGGTGCGCCTCAGCGCGCCCGTGCCCTTGCCGTGGATGATGCGCACGTCGAGCACGCCCTTCTGGCGGCAGGCCCAGAGGTACTCGGTGACGAGGTCCTTCACCTCGCGAGGCTGGAAGAGATGCAGGTCGAGGTTCCCATCGACCGGAATTTCTACCGCCTCCAGCTCATGGGGCGGCGGCTCCGGCCCCTCCGGTGGCAGGGGCGGGGGTGGCTTTCGGCGTGACACCGTAGCGGGCCTCCTCCTGGCGCTGCTTCTCCTCGGCCGCCAGGCGCTGACGCTCTCGCGCCAGCCGGAACTGCTCCTTGAGGCTGGTGATCTCCCCCTTGAGCGAGGCGACGTCTTCCTTCACCGCTCGCGGGGGGCTTTCGCCAGGCAGGTCCACGTGATTGCCCGCACGCCTGCCCTCCGAGCCGGCTCCACCGGCGGAGGTCATCTGCATCAACAGCGCGGCCAGGGTCATCACCATCATGCCCAATCACGTAAGCAAGCGCCGTGCTCGCGCGCAAGTCATGTTGCGTGAACGGCGCCTCGCTGGCCGCCCTCCTCCTTGTGTGACACGACGCGTTCGGCGAGCCGGACGGCGGACAGGGGGGCGCTGCCTTCCGCCTTGTTGTTGATGGTCACGAAGACGGGGCGGTCGCGCCGCACCGCGGCCATGCACACGCGGGCCAGCACGTCGCGGGTGCCCATGTCCTCGTCCACCAGCCGGTTGAAGGGCGCGTAGCGGGCGTAGGCCTCCTCGTAGCCCAGGTTCGGCGGCAGCATCCAGCGCACCACCACGGCGCGGGCCTCGAAGGCGCGCGTGAGCTTCGCCTGCCGCGCGACGGGCGGCATGTGGGCCCACACCGCGAGCACCGGGCTCACGCCCGTGTCCGCGAGCGCCTGGGCGAAGCCTTCCGTGAGCAGCTCCTCGTTGCGCACCTCCACCGCGTACAGCGGCCCTTTGGGCAGCGCCGAGAAGAACGCGTGCAGCCGCTCCACGAAGCGGCCCGCGCCGCCGAGCGCCGCGGGGTCCTGCGGCGGGAACTGGAAGACGAGCGGCCCGGCCTTGTCGCCGAGCCCCTCCAGGAAGGGCGCCACCACGTGGTCCACGGCGTAGGCCGCCTGGAGGAAGCGGTCATTCACCTGCCCCCGGTGCGCGCCGTACCGCTCGTGCACGGGAAAGCGCGCCAGCGTGCAGGCCTCGTGCGCCTTCACCAGGAAGCGGAAGCCGTCCGGCACCTGCTGGGCGTACTCGGCGAAGGTGGTGGCCGGCACCGGCGCGTAGAAGGTCCGGTCGATGCCCACCGTGCGCAGCACCGGGTGGTGCGCGTAGGCGGCCAGGCCCTCGCGCGCCAGCTGGGTCGTGCTGGCTTCATGGTCGTAGACGAGCCCGTTCCACCCCGGGAAGGTCCACGACGACGTGCCCAGGTAGACGCCGCGTGGGAGCTGCTCGCCCAGCAGGCGCAGGCTGTCGGAGGGTTCGGCGGGCCCCACCGGCTGGGTCCTGCGCCGCGATGACGCCGGGGGCTCCTCCACCGCGCCGGTGAAGAGGTCGAACTGCGCGGGTCGTCGCGGTGCGCTCATGCGTGCAGCTCCTCTCCCACGGAGGGGACGGCGGGGAAGCCCTGGGAGTAATCCCCAGGCCCAGGCGATGCAGCAGGTTGCCCCGATTCAGGGAGACGTTCCAGGTTTCCGGCACGCCCCCCAGGCGGGCGGCCACGCACGGACAGTCCTCTGCCCATCACCACGGTATGTGATTGGACCTCTGTCCAAATGCAAACGCAGTCGCCTCGCGGTAAGCTATTCAAACCGAGGAATTCAGCACTACCCGTGTAAAGCTTGAGCGGGGTTGCAACGGCCGGGGGGCCTCATGGACTGGTCGTTGACCGCATCGCTGCTCGCGGAGCGGGACACACGTCCCATCGTCGTGATGGACCGGCGCGGCCGTATCGAGCTGGCGAACGGCGCGTTCACGTCGCTGCTGGGCCGGCCCCGTGAGGAGTTGTTGGGGCGCCGCTGGACGGATGTCTGCACGCCCCTCGAGCATGGGCGCGAGGTGGGACAGGCGCTGCGGGCCATCTTCACCAGCGCCGAGACCCGGCTGGAGACGGAGGTGCTCACGCGCGATGGCGAGCGGCTGTCGGTGGAGCTGGACGTGGCCGCCGTGGGCCGCCCTCCCCTTCGGCTGGTGGCCATTGTCACCCGCGCCTCCGCGCCCCGCTCCGTCCCCGAGCGCACCGCCGCCCCGGAGGCGGTCCGGGCCCAGGGGTCCCACCGGGACCTGAGCTACGAAATCTCCACCGAGCTGTCGTCGTTCGGGACGCTCAAGGCGGTGTGGACGTCCGGAGAGGCGCGGCAGGAGGAGATGGTGGGCCGGCATTGCTTCGGCGCCTTCGCGCACCGCGACGCGCCCTGTCTGGACTGCCCGTTGACGGCGGCGGCGCCGGCCTCCTGGCCGCACACCATCGTGCGGCAGGCCTCCGAGCTCGCCGAGGGCTACGAGGTCGTCACCGCCACGCCCACGGGCGCCGGCACCGCGCGCATCAGCGTGCACACCATCGGGGATGAGACCCTCAGCGGCCTCTTCGAGGCGAAGGTGCGGCGCATGGCCCACGCCGCGCGGCTGTCCGAACGGGAAGGCGATGTGTTGCGATATCTCGCGCTCGGCCGCTCCCCCACCGACATCTCGACCGTGTTAGGGATTACCGAGCGCACGGTGAAATTCCACCAGGCCAACCTGCTCCGGAAGCTGGGAGCGGAGACGCGCTACGACCTGCTCCGCCTGTTCTTCTGACCAGGGCACCTTCCCTCCGGGACAGCTTTCAGGCCGTTGACGTTGGAGGATGCTGGGCCTTCGACTCCGGAGTCTTGTGGGTCGGGGGGGCCGTTGCCCATGGGCAGCGCCGGTCAATTCCGTCTCATCAAACACATACAGTCCGTTTGGACTTTTGTCCAAGGGCGTCCTGTCCGTGGGTGACACTCCGGGCTGGGACGACGTGATGCGGGAGTTCCTGCTCGAGTCCCGCGAGCATGTGCAGAGCATTGAAGCGACGGTGCTGGAGCTGGAGGCGCAGCCGGGCTCGCAGCCGTTGCTGGCGCAGCTGTTCCGGGCTTTGCACACCGTGAAGGGCACCTGCGGCTTCCTGGGCTTCAGCCGCCTGGAGGCGCTGATGCACGCCGCCGAGGAGATGCTCGGCCTGGCGCGCGACCGGCGCCTGGTGCTGGACCGCGAGCGCGTGTCCACGCTGCTGGCAGCGGCGGACGCGGCGCGAGGGACGCTGGAGCACATCGAGGCGACGGGGCTGGAGCCCGCGGTGGACCACTCGGCGCTGCTCGCGCGCATGGCGGGCGCGGCGGCGGGCGTGGCGCCACAGGAGGTGCACGAGCCCCTGACGCCTCCGGGCGCCCTGCCCTGGCGCGGCGCCGCGACCGGGGTGGACTCGAAGCTGCGCGTGGACGTGGCGCTGCTGGACCGGTTGATGAACCTGATGGGCGAGCTGGTGCTGGCGCGCAACCGCATCCTCCAGTGCGCGGCCTCGCCCACGCCGGGCGCGGACCTGACGACCGCGTCGCAGAGGTTGGACGTCGTCACCACGCAGGTGCAGCAGGTGGTGATGAAGACGCGGCTCCAGCCCGTGGGCCAGGTGTGGAACCGCTTCCCCCGGCTGGTGCGGGAGCTGGCGCACGGGTGCGGCAAGCAGGTGCGGCTGCGGTTGCAGGGCGCGGACACGGAGCTGGACAAGACGCTGGTGGAGGCGCTGCACGATCCGCTCACCCACCTCTTGCGCAACGCCGTGGACCACGGCGTGGAGACGCCCGAGCAGCGCCGCGCCGCGGGCAAGCCGCCCGTGGGGTGCCTGACGCTGAGCGCGTCGCATGAGGGCGGGCTCGTGCACCTGGGCATGTCCGACGATGGCGCGGGCATCGACGTGGAGCGCGTGCGGCAGGTCGCGGTGCAGCGGGGCCTGCTCACGGCCGACCAGGCGGCGCGGCTGCCGGACGCGGACGCGCGGATGCTCATCTTCATGCCGGGCTTCAGCACCGCGGAGCGCGTCACGTCGCTGTCCGGCCGGGGCGTGGGCATGGACGTGGTGCGCTCGCAGGTGGAGCGCATTGGCGGCACCGTGGAGGTGCACAGCCGGCCCGGCCAGGGCACGACGTTCACCCTGAAGATCCCCCTCACGCTGGCCATCATCCCGGCGCTGCTCGTGACCTGCCGGGGCGACCGCTACGCGCTGCCGCAGGCCTCTCTTCGGGAGGTGGTGTTCCTGGAGCCGGCCCAGGCGCGCAAGGACATCACCCGCATCCAGGGCGCGTGCGTCCTGCGGCTGCGAGGGGAGCTGCTGCCGCTGGTGGTGCTCGCCGCCGAGCTGGGCGTGGGGCCGGCGATGCCGGACCTGGACGAGGGCGCCACCGTCGTCGTGTTGCAAGCCGGCGAGCGCACCTTCGGGCTTTGGGTGGACGCCATCCACGACACGGAGGAGATCGTCGTCAAGCCGCTGTGGAAGCACCTGAAGGGGCTGGCCTGCTACGCGGGGGCGACGGTGCTGGGCGACGGGCGCGTGGCGCTCATCCTGGACGCCATGGGCCTGGGCCGCCGCGTGGGCACCGTCACCGAGGCGCAGGCCCCGGTCGTCATCCCGGAGGCCGCTCCGGAGCTGCCTGCCCCGGAAGAGCCGCGCGAGCGCGTGCTGCTGTGCCGCACGGGCGCGGAGGGCCGCGTGGCCATTCCCCTGTCTCGCGTGGCCCGGCTGGAGGAGCTGCCCGCGTCGGACGTGGAGCGGCTGAGCGGCGGCATGGAGATGGCGCGCTACCACGGGCAGCTGCTGCCGCTGGTGCGCGTGGCCTCCGTGCTGGAGGCGAGGCCCGGCGCGACGGAGCGGATGGCGCGGAACCTTCATGTCGCCCTGGGCGAGTCGCTGTCCGTCGTCGTCACCCAGCACGCGGACACGCGCGTGGGGCTGGTGGTGGACGCCATCCTCGACGTCGCGGAGGTGGAGCTCGCGCTCCAGCGGGAGACGCGCCGTCCGGGCGTGCTGGGCTCCATGGTGGTGCAGGCCCGGGCCACCGAGTTCCTGGACGTGGAGGGCACCGTGCGCGCCGTGCACCCGGAGCTGCTGACAGGCGGTGCGCCATGAGCGGCTTCCGCCAGCTGTGCTCGTTCCAGGTGGGCGACCACCTGTTCGGCCTGGACATCGAGCGGGTGCAGGAAATCCTGCTGCCGCCCCCGCTCACGCGCGTCCCTGGCGCTCCCTCGGAGGTGGCGGGGCTGCTCAACCTGCGCGGGCAGATCGTCCCCGCCATCGACCTGCGCCGCCGCCTGGACCTGCCTGAAGGCACCGCCCCCGCGGACGCGCCCCACGTCGTCCTGCGCGGCGACGACGGCGCGGTGAGCCTTCGCGTGGACGCCATTGGCGACATCCTCCCCTTCGAGAAGTCGGACCTGGCGCCGCTGCCGGACAACCTGCGCGGGCCGCTGCGCTCGCTGCTGTTGGGTGTCCATGCGCTGCCGGACCGGCTGCTGCTCGTGTTGTCCGCGGACGCGGTGGTGGACGGCCTCTCGCCCGCGTCCAGCGCTCCCGCCTCCCCTTCCTTCCCCGTGCTTCCCCAGGAGTCCCGCTGATGGCCCGCCCGACCGCGCCCGCCGTGAAAACCACCCCCTTCCAGCGCCTGGGCGGCAAGGCCCCCCTGACGGCCGCCGTGCAGAAGCTCTACGCGCGGGTGATGACGGACGCGCTGCTCAAGCCCCACTTCCGCGGCGTGGACATGGTCGAGCTGCAGCGCCAGATGGTCGCGTTCCTCACCCGCTTCCTGAGAGGGCCGGGCATCTACAAGGGCCCGTCGATGCGCGACGTGCACGCGGGCATGGAGCTCAAGCCCCATCACTTCGGGCGCGTCGTTGAACACCTGGCCAGCGTGCTGGATGAGCTGGACGTGCCGGGCCCTGTCGCTCGCGAGGTGCTGGCCGCCATGGGCACGTCGCGGGACGACAGCGTGGCGAAGGCCGCCTCCCGGACCACCGCTGTGAAGCGCGCTCCGGCGCGTGCCTCCCGCACGGAGGGACGCCGGGTCGCCGCGGCGTCCGCGCCCGCTGCCCGGTCCTCCCGCCGCGCGCCCACGCCGCTCGGTGGGGCCCTGAACGAGGCGGTGCTGGACGCGGCGCGGGTCAACCTGTTCGTGCTGGACGCGGACCTGGCCATCGTCTTCTCGAACGCGGCCTCCTCGGAGGCCATCGAGCGCATCGGGCAGACGGCCGCCTTCCGCGACGGCTCGGGGGACGTGGGGAGCGACTTCCTCGCCCACTTCGAGCATCAGCTGCGGCTGGAGGAGGAGCGGCTGAGCGACCCGGCGTCGCTGCCGCACGAGGCCCACTTCGCGGTGGGCCCCACGCTGCTCAAGGCGCGCATCGACGGCATCTCCGGCCGGAGCGGAGCGCTCACCGGCTACGTGGTGACGTGGACGGACGTCACGGATCAGCAGCGCGCGGACACGGAGCTGGCGCGCCTCAGGGCCATGATGGAGAACGCGCCCACCTGCGTGATGGTGGCCGATCTGGACCTGAAGATCGTCTACCTGAACCCCGCCTCGCGCCGGCTGTTGCAGCGCGTGGAGAAGCACCTGCCCGTCGCCGCGGACCGGGTGCTGGGCTCGCACATCGACGTCTTCCACCGGGACGTGACCTACCAGCGGAAGATCCTGTCCAACGACAAGAACCTGCCGGTGCGCGCGAACATCCCCATTGGCCCGGAGACCGCGGACCTGCTGGTGACGGCGGTGTACGACGGCCAGGGCCGCTACCTGGGCCCCATGGTGACGTGGGAGCTGATCACGGAGAAGCTCGCCGTGCAGCAGCGAGAGAAGGAGCTGGACGCCACCCTGCGCGGGGTCTTCCAGGAGGTGATGCAGCACTCGCAGACGCTCGCCGCGTCGTCGCAGGAGCTGTCCAGCGTCAGCCAGCAGATGGTGAGCAACGCGCAGGAGACCGCGGCGCAAGCCACCCAGGTGTCCGCCGGCGCCGAACAGGTCAGCCGCAACGTGCAGAGCGTCGCGTCCGGCATGGAGGAGGTCAACGCGAACATCCGCGAGGTGGCGCGCAACGCGAGCACCGCCGCCAAGGTGGCCGCGTCCGCGGTGAAGCTCGCGGACTCCACGTCCAGCGTCGTCGGCAAACTGGGCACGAGCAGCCAGGAGATCGGCAAGGTCATCAAGGTCATCACCTCCATCGCGCAGCAGACGAACCTGCTGGCGCTCAACGCGACCATCGAGGCGGCGCGCGCCGGTGAGGCGGGCCGGGGCTTCGCGGTGGTGGCCAACGAGGTGAAGGAACTGGCGCGCGAGACGGCCCGCGCCACGGAGGACATCGGCCAGAAGATCGGCACCATCCAGGGCGACACCGAGGAGGTGGTCAACGCCATCCTGGAGATCGGCGCCACCATCGGCCGCATCAACGAGCTGCAGACGTCCATCGCCTCCTCCGTGGAGGAGCAGACGGCCACCGCGGGGGAGATCCTCCGCAACGTGGGCGAGGCCGCCAAGGGCAGCCAGCAGATCTCCGACAACATGGCCGCCGTCGCGGAGGCCGCGCGCAGCACCACCGAGGGCGCGGGCAGCACGCAGCGCTCGGCGGTGGAGCTGGCCCACATGGCGCAGTCGCTGCAACGGCTGGTCGTGCAGGTGGACACGTCCGACAAGCCGGCGCGGACGAAGTAGCGCGGGCGGCACCAGGCCCTCGGAGCCACGGCACATGCGAACCGGATTGAAACGCTGGTGGGATCTGGGCCAGGTGGCCCGTGCCTCCACGCGCCTGAAGCGGGTGTCCCGGCCCCAGGACACGGAGCGCGCGCGGCACGAGCTGGCCCAGCGGTTGTTGGGCCTGCGCGGGCTGCCCCAGAAGGTGGGCCAGGTGCTCACGCTCGCGGAGCTGGGCGCGGATACGCCGGGGTTCGGTTCGCTCGCGGAGGCGCCCTCCCCGCTCGCTCCGGAGGCCGCGCTGACGGAGGTGTCGCGCCGGTTGGGCCGTCCGTGGCGGGAGGTGTTCCAGTCGCTGGACGGCGCGGGCATCTCCGCGTCGCTGGGCCAGGTGCACCGGGGCGTGCTGCATGACGGGCGCGCCGTGGCCGTGAAGCTGCGGCACCCGGGCATCGCGGAGGCCCTGCGGGATGATCTGCGCGCGCTGGGGTGGCTGGCCGCGCCGCTGGGGGGCTGGCGCGGGAGGCTGGACCTGTCCGCGTACCGCCATGAGCTGGCCCACATGCTCCAGGGCGAGCTGGACTACCACCACGAGGCCCAGGCCCTGTGGGACGCGAACACGCGCATGGCGGACGTGCCGGGCGTCGTCGTCCCCGTGCCCGTGGACGCGCACACGCGGGAAGACCTGCTGGTGATGACCTGGGTGGAGGGCGCGTCGCTCGCGGAGGGCTGGCGCTGGAGCGAAGCGGACCGCCGCGCGCTGTCCACGACGCTGGTGCGGCTGTTCCTCCACGGGTGCTTCACCTGGGGCGCGCTCCACGCGGATCCGCACCCGGGCAACTACCGCGTGTCGCGGGGACCAGACGGCAAGCCCGTGCTGGGCGTGCTCGACTTCGGCTGCGTGAAGCCACTGCCGCCGGAGCTGGCCGTGGGGCTGGGGCGGTTGATTTCGCTCCTCAAGTGCCCGGGCACGCCACCGAGCCCGGAGCAGCTCCTGTCCGCGTGGGTGATGCTGGGCTTCGCGCCGGAGCTCCTGGAGCCCATGGCGGAGGCGCTGCCCGCGGTCAGCCGCGTGCTGCTGGAGCCCTTCCTGCTGGACCGTCCCTTCCACGCGAGAAGCTGGCGGCTGGGCGAGCGGCTGACGGAAGCATTGGGGCCGCACCGCTGGAACTTCCGCGCGGCGGGGCCCGCGTCGCTCCTGTTCGTCCTGCGCGCGTTCCACGGGCTGGTGCGCCACCTGGACGTGCTGGATGCGCCCATCGCCTGGGGACCACTCCTGGACGAGGCCCGCGCCCCGTCACTGCCGCCTCCGCCGTCATCATCGGAAACGCGGGCGGAGGGCACCGCACGCTACCTGAAGGTCCAGGTGACGGAAGCCGGGCGCACGCGCGTCGCGCTGACCTTCCGCGCGGACGTGACGGCGCACCTGGAGGACCTGCTGCCGGAGGACCTGCCCGGAAAGCTGGCGGCTCGGGGCGTGGATCCAGCGGCCATTGGGATCGCGGCGGTCGCGGCGGGGCTGCGGCCATCGGAGCTGTTCCACCTGGATGAGGGCCCCCGGCGTGTCCGGGTCTGGCTCGAATGAACTGCGGACAAGGAGGTGACGGATGGTCACCATCGGCATGAATTACGAAGTGCGTGAGGGCAAGGCGGACGCCTTCGAGCGGAAGTTCGCACTCGTGCTGGAGGCGATGCGCACGCTTCCGGCGCACGTGCACACGGAGCTGTTCAAGAGCGTGGCAGCGCCGGGGCGCTACCTCATCGTCTCCGAGTGGCACAGCCGCGAGGGCTTCGACGCCTTCGTCGCGTCCGAGGCCTTCCACCGCGTGACGGACTGGGGCGCCAGCGCCATCCTCGCGAGCCGGCCGCGCCACGAGGTGTATGGCGACAGGGCCTCCGGTGCACCCATGGGCCGCTGCCCGGTCGCGCACGCGGTGCGGTGAAGCGGGTGCGAATGAACGCCATCCGGGTCCTGGTGGTGGACGACGCGGCCGTGGTGCGGCGACAGGTGTCGCTGCTGCTGGGCGCGGCGCCGGGCCTGGAGGTCGTCGCCACCGCGCCCAATGGCCGCATCGCCCTGGCGAAGGTGGAGCAGTTCCAGCCGGACGTCGTGCTGCTGGACCTGGAGATGCCGGAGCTGGACGGGCTGGAGACGCTGAAGCTTTTGCGCCAGCGCGCCCCGGAGCTGCCCGTGGTGATGTTCAGCGCGCTCACCGAACGCGGGGGCCTGCTGACCCTGGAGGCGCTCGCGCTGGGGGCTCGCGACTACGTGACGAAGCCCACATCCGCGGGCGGGATGAACATCACCGTGGAGGCCGTGCGGGATGAGCTGGTGCGCAAGCTCAAGGCGCTGAACGTGCGCATGCCGACCACCACGCCGGCACCGTCACCCGCTCCGGCTCCGGTGACGCGCGAGCCCCCGTCCCGGCCGCGAACGCCCGCGCGGGTGGAGGCCATCGTCATCGGTGCATCCACGGGAGGCCCGGGCGCGCTGGTGCGCCTGGTGTCCGCGCTGCCCGCGGACCTGCCGGTGCCGGTGTTCATCGTGCAGCACATGCCGCCCCTCTTCACCCGGCTGCTCGCGGAGCGATTGCAGGGCGTGACGCCGCTCACCGTGCGCGAGGCGGTGACGGGCGCCTGCGTGCAGGCGGGCGAGGTGTGGGTCGCTCCCGGCGACTTCCATCTGGCCGTGTGCCGGGACGCGACGGGCGTGCGGCTGCTCACGCACCAGGGGCCGGCGGAGAACGCGTGCCGCCCGGCGGTGGACCTGCTCTTCCGCTCCGCGGCGGAGGTGTACGGCGCGGGGGTGCTGGCGGCGGTGCTCACCGGCATGGGCCAGGACGGGCTGCGCGGCTGCCGGCGGGTGATTGAAGCAGGCGGACAGGTGGTGGTGCAGGACCAGGCCAGCTGCGTCGTCGGCAGCATGCCGGGCTCGGTGGAACAGGCGGGGCTCGCGGATGCCGTGGTGCCCCTGGACGCGCTGGCCCTGGAGCTGGCGCGGCGCGTGGATGCGCGCGGACGGAGGACCTGAGAATGTCCCTGCTTCCCGACGACTTCGCCTACCTGCGGCAGCGCGTGCTGCGCCGCTCCGGGCTCGTGCTGGAGCCCGACACGTCCGCGCTGGTGGAGACGCGGCTCACGCCCCTCATGCGCGAGGAGCGGCTGCCGGACCTCTCCGCCCTGGTCGCGCGGCTGCGCTCGCAGCCGGAGGGCAGTCCGCTGCACCAGCGCCTGGCGGAGGCGCTGGCCAACCACGAGACGGCCTTCTTCCGCGACGCGCCCGTCTTCGAGGCCCTGCGCACCACGGTGCTGCCGGGCCTGCTGGCCAGGCGCGCCCGCACGCGGACGCTGCGCATCTGGTGCGCGGCGTGCGCCTACGGCCAGGAGCCCTACAGCATCGCGATGACGCTGGCGGAGGCCGGGCTGCTCATCACCGGATGGACGGTGCGCATCCTCGCCACCGACTTCTCCACCCGCGCCATCGTCCGTGCCTGCGAGGCCCGCTACGACGCGAAGGAGATCCACCGCGGCCTGACGCCCGAGCTGCGCCAGCGCTACTTCCGCCAGGAGCGCGACGGGTGGCGGCTGAACGAACACGTGCGCAGGCCGGTGGAGTTCCGGCCGCTCAACCTGATGGACGACTTCCCGCTGGAAGCGCCCGTGGACCTCGTCTTCCTGCGCAACGTGATGATCTACTGGGACGTGCCCACCCGGCGCGCGGTGCTCGCCCGCGTGCGGCGGATGCTCCACGCGGACAGCTACCTGGTGCTGGGCGCCGCGGAGGCCTCGCCCCTGATGGAGGACGGCTTCACGCGGCACCTGATGGGACAGACGAGCTGGTACCGCCCCACGCCCGCGTCCCAAGGCGTCGGCGCGGCCGTGGAGGAAGCGCGGCGCTCGCCCCGCTCCGGCGCTACACCTTGAGGCGGATGGCGCCCGGGAGCAGCGTCATGGTGCAGGGCAGCCGGCCCGGCGTCTCGCCGTCCACGTCCAGGAACACGTCGCCCGTCAGCGGCTCCGCGTGGATCGTGCGGCAGCGCAGCCGCCGCGTGCCCTTCCACGTGACGTGATCGCCGTTGTAGACGCCCTTGGACTTGAGGACGAAGTCGGACAGGCCGTAGTTGGACCAGATGGTGACGTCGAAGAGGCCGTCGTGCGTCACCGCCTCCGGCGCCACGAACATGCCGCTGCCGAAGTAGCGGCCATTGGCCACGGCCACCGCGGTGACGCTCACCGTCTCCGGCTCGCCGCCGTCCACCGTGAGGCGCACCTGCTGCTCCTGGTACTTGATGAGGCCCTTCACGGTGCCCCACATGAAGCTCAGGTTGCCGCCCAGCGCCTTGCTGCCCTGGTTCACCTCGCGGGCCACCACCGCGCTCACGCCGAACGAGGCGATGTTGGCGAAGAAGCGCGTGGCGGGCTTGCCGTCGTTGTCCGTGAACTCCAGCCGCCCCACGTCGAAGGGCTCCGTCGCCTCCGTGCGCAGGCGCTCCAGCGCGGACGTCAGCTCCAGGTCCCAGCCGAAGGTGCGGCGGAAGTCGCCGCCCGTGCCTCGGGGCAACAGGCCCAGCGTGGCCCGGGGGTTGATGACCTGTCCGTCGCGGAAGAAGCCGTTGGTGACCTCGTTGAGGGTGCCGTCGCCGCCCACCGCGACGATGCACTCATAGCCGTCGTCGATGGCCTGCTGCGCCAGACGCGCCGCATCCATGCCGCCGCTGGTGAAGCCGTACCCGAAGTCACCGAGCACCTTGCCCACCTGCGCGGAGATCTCCACCCATCGCTTCCCCGTCTGCCCGTTGGCGCTGCGCGGGTTGACCACGAGGAACGTCTTCATTCAGTGCCTTCTCCCTGCTGCCAGAACGGCCTGTTTACGCAATTGTGGGCCCAGGCTCCACTCCATGACCCACGGGAGGGCCTCCGTGCCCGGGGTGTTTGTCACCCGGCCCCGTCCATGCTGGGCTCTCCGCCCCTGTTTTCGTCCCGGACCCCGAGTGAAAGCCCCGTCCCCCACCGAGCAGCTCGCGCCCCACCGGGAGGCCACGCGCGCCCTGGACTGGGCGCTGCCCGCGCTCCGGGCGGACCTGGCGGCGGCGGCGCGGCAGCCCTTCCGGGAGACGGGCGCCCAGGAGGACTTCCTGCACCGGCATGACGCACCGGCCCATGAAGTCCAGGGGCCGGCGCGGACGGAGCGCTTCGAGCGGGCCCTGGCCCGGGTGCGCCAGCTCGCGGACGCGGGCGAGCCGCTGACCTTCGCCCGGATGGTGGAGGTCCAGTCGGAGCTCCTGGGCGGCCCCACGGGCTTCCGCACCGGGGACGCCTTCGCGTGGGGTGGCGCGCACCGCTACGCGCACGAGCCCGGCCTGGAGGCGGCCTTCCGCGACAAGGTGGAAGCGGACGCGGGGGAAGCGCGTCACCCGGTGGCACATGCCACGCGGTTGTACCTGGACCTGTGCTTCTTCCACCCCTTCCCGGACGGCAACGCCCGCGCGGCGCGGCTGTGGCTGGAATACATGCTGCGCCGGGGACAGGTGCCCACGCCTCCGCTGGCGCCCGTGGTGCTGTGGCCCAAGCACCCGGGAGACACGGTGAACTACACGCGGCTGGCGAGGCTGCTGGCCCGGACCATCGCGGGGCCGGACGCCCCGTGCCGCAACGAGGTGCCCGAATGAGCAGCAATGCTTCGGCTTTCACGTGGCGCCGCATCCGCGACAGCCTGGATGCCTATTCACCGCAATCGCTGGCATCCCGGCTGAGGGAGGCCCTGGCCCCCCTGCGGGCCGGCAGCATCCACGCCAGCCGGCTCAAGCAGGCGAAGAACGCCGTGCAGGACCTGCTCCAGGCCGAACTGGGGCCCTGGTACATCGAGAGTGGTCTGCCCCTGGGCAATGAAGTGCTGGGGGGCTATTGCTGGTGCCACTCGTTCTTCAACCAGAACCCGCCGCATCGGACGATGGATGTGGATGAGAACATCCAGCTCATGCTGGACGCGCTGGAGCGGATCCGTTCGTTCCTGTACGCGCTGGACGGCGTGTATCAGGCCTCGCGCCGTCAGCTTGAAGCGGCCGCTGACGACAGGGCGCTCCGGGCGAAGGCGCTCGCGGAAGGGCTGGTGCGGACCGTGGACCTGACGGCGGAGACGACGTCCTGCGAGGAGACCTGGTACCAGGTCGCGCAGGACGCCATGACGTGGTGCATCGAGGCGATGGGACTGCCCTTGTCGGAGGCCACGCAGGAGCAGTTGGACACCGCCTTCGTCTTCACGTCGTGGATCGCGCCTCCTCCGGACGCCCTCCGGGACGCGGCGGCGCGGGTGGCGGCGGTGGCCGTATGAGCCGGTCGGCCCTGGGGCACTGGCCGCGCATCCGCGACAGCCTGGAGGGGTACGAACCGGAGAAGCTCATCCGGATGCTGCGCGAGTACCTGACGCCGCGCGTGCCTCCGGGGACGCGCAAGCTCACGGACGAGCAGCACGACACGATGGCGAAACACATCCAGCGGATGCTCAACCAGAACCTGGGGCCCTGGTACACGGAGACAGGGTTGTATCTGGGCAATGAGAGCTTCGGCGGCTACTGCTGGTGCCACCGCTTCTTCCGGCAGAAGCCCACCCCGAACATGAGCGTGGAATACAACATCCAGCTCATGGTCGACGCGCTGGAGCGGTCCCGCGAATGGCTGTTCAAGCTGGAGGCCCACTTCCAGGCGCTGAAGCGGGATTTGCCCTCGGGCCCGGATGACCATGACATCCGGATGCTGGCCCTGGCGGATGGAATCGTCACCACGATGAACCTCACCATGGACGCCACGGGCTGCGAGGAGGCCTGGTCCACCTTCGCGGACCAGGCGCTGGCCTGGATGTTCGACGCCATCGGGCTGCGCCCGGGCTATCAGGCCGGGAAGCTGATGCGGAAGCTGTTCGCCTTCGAGTCCTGGCACTCGCCTTCCGAGCCGGAGCTGCGCGGCTCGGCGGAGAAGGTGGCAGCGGCCGTCGTGGAGGACGAGGGCCGCCGCCACACGCACTGACGCGAGCGCCCCCCCTCAGTGGATGGGCTTCCCGCGCGTCATCCGGCGGGCATGCTCGCCGGAGCCTCCCTTCACCTCGATGCGCTTGCCCTGGGGCAGCGCCTCCGGGAGCTTCAGGGAGACCTCCAGGACACCGTTCTCGAAGTTCGCCTGGACCGACTCCGTGTCGATGCCTTCCGGAAGCGGAATGGCGCGGCGGAACAGCCCGGTGCTGCGCTCCAGGCTCCAGACGCCTTCGGCCTCCTCTTCCTCTTCCCGTTCGAAGGAACGTTCGCCTTCGATGATGAGCAGGTCCGGCTGCAACTCGACGAGGATGTCCTCCTGCTTCATTCCCGGCAGGTCGGCCTTCACGATGAGGTTTCCGTTCCGCTCCAGCACGTCCACCTGCGGCGACCAGAGCCCCTCGTCCAGCACGCCGCTGCTCCGGGCGGTGAGGCCCCGGCCTCCCTTGCCGGTGACGAGCTGGTCCATGTCCTCCAGCATCCGGCGCAACAGTCCGAACGGGCTCAGCGGCGCGATCTCCCGGCCAATGGCGGGTGCGCGGGCGATGCCAGCGCCCGTCCTGGGCTCCTGTCCCTGCGAGGTGATGCCCTGCGCGTCGGCCTGGGCTTTCTTCACCGCGGGCGAGGAGGGCTCCCCCTGCGCGCCTGGGTTCCTGTTGTCGGTTGCCATGACATCCTCCCCCGGTGGAGCCGGCTGGCGCCCGGCCGCCGGACCGCACCGGTCATTGAGCGGGGATGGAATCATCCCAACTCCAAACCTGGAGGTGCGTGGCGGGACCATCAAGGGTCCGGGAGCGCCGGAGCCCTGGGCCCCTTCTTCGAGGGAACGCCGCTACGCGAGCAGCGTGGCGTCCATCACGGTGAGGGCCACCCCGCCGACGCGGGCGCGCTCGATGTGGCCTGGCCGGCCGGTGACCTGGATGTCGATGCGGCCCGGCTTGCCGAGCGTGTCGCCCTGCTCGATGCGGCTCGACACCGTGCCGCCGTGCTCCGGGAGGCGAAGGCTCCCATGCTCGGCGAGCCAGGCCGCGAGCGGTCCCGCGGCGGAGCCCGTCACGGGGTCCTCCAGGATGCCGAAGCCTGGGACGAAGTAGCGCGCCTGGGCCACGCTCCCCTCCTCCTTCGCTTCACGGGTGAAGAGGTAGACGCCGCGCAAGCCGTGCGGCATCAGCAGCGCGTTCATCGCCGCGCCTCGCGGCGTCAGCGCTTCCAGGTCCGCGAGCCGCCGGAGGGGCACGACCAGCCGGTGGCCCTGGCGGATCACCGGCAGCGACGGGTCCACCTGTGACGCCGTCCCGCCCAGCGTGGCCATCAGCGCGTCCAGCGCCACGGTGTTGGGCTGCACGGGCGGCGGGGGCGTGGTGATCCACACGCGCGTCCCCTGCGTGCCCTGGGGCTCCAGCTCGATGTGGAACGTGCCACCGGGGCACTCCAGCGTGTATTGCCCCGGGCTTCGCAGGAGCCCCTTCTCCGCGAGGAGATGGAAGGTGGCCACCGTGGCGTGGCCGCAGAAGGGAATCTCGTCCACGGGCGTGAAGTAGCGCAGGCGCACGGTGGCGTCGCCGGGCCGGGACAGCAGGAACGCGGTCTCCGACGCGCTGACGGCCGCGGCGGTCCGCTGCATCGTGGGGACCTCCAGCGCCGAGGCGTCGAGCACCACGCCCGCGCGGTTTCCTGCACCGGCAGTGCGGGTGAAGGCGTCGATGATGTGAACCTGCATGGGCGGACTCCGGAGAGCAGAAGGGCCTGGGAAACAGCGCAGGCATGCTCCGCTCCACCATTGGCGTCAAGCGCTGGCCGGAACACCGGAGCCCCCAACAACAGGGTTGAACAAGTGCGCCCGAGCAGGCACAGCAAGGAGGCATGAATCTCGTGAAGTCGGGTGGGTGGGTGGTGCTGGTGGTGTTGCTCCATGCGAGCGGCGCGGCGGCACAAATCGTCAACGTGCAGGCGCTCTTCGACGAGAAGGCGGAGCCGGGGCCGGCCGCGGCCATCGAGCTGGGAGGCGACTGGCGCACGGGCAGCACCGAGCTGTTCTCCATTCGGGGCTCCCTGGTGGGCCAGCTGCGCTCCGAGCGCGAGGTCTGGCTGGGCGTCATCCGGGGTGAGTATTCGTTCGCCAGCGGCGAGCGCATCGTCAGCCAGGTGCTGGAGCACGTGCGCTACCGGCGCAAGTTCACGGACGTGGTGTCGGGCGAGGTCTTCGCGCAGCACGAGTACAACGAGTTCCGCCGGCTCCAGTTCCGGGCCCTGCTGGGCGCGGGGCCGCGCTTCATCCTGCTCAACGAAGAAAGCCTCGGGATCACCTTCGGGGTGGCGCTGATGATGGAGTACGAGCGGCTGCGCAATGACGGCGAGGCGGACGCGGGAGACCGCTACACGGACCCGAGAGTCTCCAGCTACCTGCTGGGGCGGGTGAAGCTGATGGAGAACATCAACCTCGTGGAGACGGTCTACTTCCAGCCGCGAGTCACCCGCCCCTCCGACCTGCGAGTCCTCAACGAGACGATCTTCGCGATGACGCCCAATCCCCGCGTCACGGTGGGCATCGGCTTCAACCTCACCTACGACAGCGCGCCGCCCGCGACGGTCCCGCCCCTCGACACGCAGTTGCGAACCACGGTGGGAGTGAAGTTTTGAGTGGGTGGCCAGTCGTTCGTTGACGGAAGCACGGCTCGGGCGCTGGCGCCCGAACAAGCACCTTCGCATGGGAGCGGACTTCACTCCCAGGTGCTTCGGAACATTCAACGGAAGGCGCTGGACGTGTTCGCTTGCTCGAAGTGTGGAAACAGGAGGTGCGCTCATCCAGCGCGCCTTCGCCGCCCTTTCAAAATGTCTCGAGGAAGGTCTTCATCTCGCGCAGCACCTCGTCATGGTGGGTGAGCCAGACGTAGTGCCGCGCGTGCTCGAGCTTGATGCCCTTCCAGTTCGGCATGCTCATCACGCTCATCATTTCAGCCTCCCGCTGGAGCGCCCTGGCGCTCAGGGTCCTCAACTTCTCCTGCACGGGAGGGTCCATTTGGGAGAAGCCTGGGAGGTCCTCCACCCGCCCGAACCGAGGCTGATCCACGTAGAGGAAGAGCACGGGCGCCGTCACGGCCGCGAAGTCCACCTTCGAGAACCCCTTCATCACCCGCTCCTCCGCGTGCGGCCACTTGCGGTCGCGCAGGTAGTGCCCCGTCTTCGGATCGAACTCGTTCGCCTCGTCGATCTCGTGCGCGGGAAACGCTCCTCCGACGTCACGCGCGACCGCGGCGGCGAGCGCGGCGCGTGAGGCCACGTCCTCGGGAGCGGGCTCGCTCGGAGGAGGCATGGGCAGGACCGAAAGGAACTCCGCCAACAGGTCACCGTTGGTCCTCACGTCCAGGTAGACCACCTTCTCCACGCGCTCCGGGTGATGGGTTGCCACCCAGGTGAGCTCTGGCCCGGCGACGGAGTGGCCCACGAATGACGCCTTCGCGATTCCCAGCCCTTCCAGCACCTGGACGACGTCCTCGCCCAGGGTGGCGGTGTCGTAGCCCTGCTCGGGCCAGCTCGACGAGCCAAACCCCCGGCGGGTGACGGCGTAGACGTGATGGGCCGCGGTGAACTCCGGCGCGAAGGTGTCGAACACGTGGCCCGTGTTGCGCAGGCCCGACAGGAAGACGAGCGCGGGTCCCTGGCCTCCGAAGTCGAGCAGCTCCAGCTCGACCCCCTCGGCCACCTTCACCCGCTTCACCTGATGCAACGCGCTGGAGTCGGCAGAAGCCGGGACCGGGACGGACTTCGTCGTCACACAGGCCAACAGCGGCAAGCAGAGGAGGAGTCTTCGCATGGACTGAATCAACTACAGGAATGCGGAGACCACCAGGGAAGCCCATATGTCGCGCAGCTGCCGCTCCACCAGGTTGTTGTCCAGCGGCACCCATGGATTGGAAGCGAAAACCTGTCCGACTGTCGGACAGATTTGGAGAATGCGCTCCCGGGGGGCGCTTTCTGTCCGTGGCTCCACCTGGAGCGCTGTTGAATGCTGTTGGCGACTTCGCGTGGCCTTCTTGGGGATAGGCTTCAGCGATGGCGTCCCATTCCCTCTCTGCTCCCGTCGTCCTCCTGGGAGGCGGCAAGATCGCTGAAGCGCTCATCCTCGGGCTGCTGCGCTCCGGCCACGTGCGTCCTTCGGACCTTCGCGTCACGGTGCGCCGGCCCGAGCGCGGAGAAGAGCTGCGCTCCCGACACGGCGTGCACGTCCTCATGGACAACGCGCAGGCGGTGCGGGGCGCGGGGGTGATCCTGCTGGCGGTGCGGCAGGCACAGCTGCGCGAGCTGATGGCGGTCATCTCGCCGGCTCTGGAGCCAGGGCAGACCGTGGTGTCGCTCTCCGCGGACGTTCGGCTCGCTCAGTTGGAAGCGGCGCTGCCCTCCTGCGTCTCTGTCATCCGCGCCCTGCCCCATACGCCCGTGCGCGTGGGAGCAGGCGTGACGCCCCTGACGGCCGGAATCCGTGCGACGGAGACCTCGAGACAGACGGCCGAGTCAGTCTTCGCGGCGATGGGACGGCCGATGTGGATGACCGAGGAGGCGCTCACGGTCTGCACGGGTGTGTGCGGCACGGGCCCCGCGTATGTCTTCCGCTTCGTGGAAGCCCTCGCGCAGGCCGCCATGGCGCACGGGATGGACTCGGAGGAAGCGGCGGCGCTCGCGAAGGAAACGCTCATTGGCGCGGCGAAGCTGCTGGCCGAGCCCGGCGCCACCACGCCTCGCCTCATCACGGAGATAGCCACCCCGGGCGGCATCACCGAAGCGGGACTGATGGCGATGGACGCCCACGGCCTCCCTCGCGCCGTGGGCGAAGCGGTCTCCGTCGCCATCCAGCGCACCCGTGAGCGCGCGGACGCGAACGCCACGGCCTACGCCAGACCGAAGTGACGCTTGAGCCCCCGCTGTCCTCCAGGCGTGACGATGAGGCCGCGCGAGTCGGGCTGACGCTCCACCCACCCCAATGAGAACACCCGGGCGGCGAGCACCGCGCCCAGTGCCCCCGCGAGGTGATCGCGCCGCTCGCTCCAGTCCAGGCACCGGTGGGCGAAGTGGCGCCGCTGCTCGCGCACGGGCGCCAGGTCGACGCCGAAGTCCTGGAACCATGCCTCGCCGCTCGGCGTGAGCGCGAACGCGCGTTTGCGGAGGGAGAGGTGCCCGGCCCGAAGCAGCGCGTCGGTGATGCCCATGCCCAGTCGGCCCGCCAGATGGTCGTAGCAGTAGCGCGCGGCCCGCAGGGGCTCCGGAGTCGCTGACGCACGGGGCGCTCGGACCGCCACGGTCATCAGCGCTTCCACCATCCGCGCCACGGTGGGCGTGGCGATCCGGAACACCTTGTTGCGCCCCTGCCGCGTGGCGCGGACCAGCCGGGCCTGCTCCAACCGCTGCAGGTGCGCGGTCGCCGTCGCGGGGCTGACGCCCGTGCCGAACGCGAGCTCCTTCGCGACGAGCGCCCGCCCCTCCATCAGCAGCTCCAACATCCGGATCCGCGTGGCATCCCCCACGGCCGTGGCCAACGTCGTGAGGTCCGGCCCTGCATTCATCGTTCGGTCCATGGCGAACCATTTCCTAGCACACGGACGCGCCAACGGCAGCAGAGTGCCTGACCTCGAGGACCGATGACACCGCCCACCGACCCGTATCAGGCCGTCACCCATGCCGACCCATACCCCTACTACGCGGAGCTTCGAGCCCGGGGCGGACTGCACCGCGCCCCCGGCTTCGGGCCATGGATCGCCGCGGATGCGGCCACCGTCCGCGCGGTGCTCACGAGCGAGCACTGCCGGGTCCGGCCACGGTCGGAGCCCGTGCCCGCGCATCTGGTGGGCACCGCCGCCGGAGCCCTCTTCGGACGGCTGGTGCGGATGAACGACGGTGGCCCCTACCCCGCCGTGAAGCAGACGCTCGCACGCGCGCTGCCGGAGGCGCTGCGGGAGGTCGAAGCGGAGAGCCGCCGCCAGGCGGCACGGCTGTTCGCGACGCCATCGCGGATACGACTGCCGGACGCCGCCCTCCAACTCCCCGTGTTCGTGCTGGGGTCGCTGCTGGGCTTCCCGGAGGACACGCTGGAAGCGAGCGTGCGAGACGTGGATGCCTATGTCCGCTCGGTCGCCGGTTCCCCTGGTGACAGCGAGAGCGCGGCGAGGCTGAACGGCCGCGTGGCCGCCTGTTTCCAGTCCACGGCGAGGACCGCGTTCACGGCCCGGCTCATGGAAGGCCACGGTCCGGAGGACCTGCGCATCCCCAACGCCGTGGGCCTGCTCACCCAGGCGTATGAAGCGACGGCCGGTCTCCTGGGCGCGACGCTGCGGGCCTTCGCCTGTGTGCCCGGGCTGCATGAACAGCTCTCACAGGGCGCGTGCACGCTGGATGACGTGGTCCAGGAAGCGGCTCGCCACGATTCCCCGGTCCAGAACACGCGACGCTTCACCCATGCCGCCGCGACCGTCGCGGGTCAGGCGCTGGAAGCCGGTGAGACCCTCGTCGTCGTGCTGGCCGCCGCGAATCGGGATCCGCTGGCGAATCCGCAGCCCGACGCCTTCCTGCCACGGCGGGCGGCGCGCCAGACCTTCACCTTCGGCCTGGGCTCGCATGCCTGTCCCGGGCACCTGCTCGCGACGGCGATGACCACCGCGGCGGTGGAGCGCATGCTCGCGAGCGGTCTGGACCTGTCGCCGCTGTCGGGGCCCGTCACCTGGCGTGCGTCCACCAACACCCGCGTCCTGGGAGGACTGGAATGATTGCTGTCATCTTCGAGGTCTGGGCACACGAGTCGCATCGGCAGCGGTACCTGGACCTCGCGGCGGAACTGCGCCCACTGCTGGCGGACATCGACGGCTTCATCTCCATCGAGCGGTTCCAGAGCCTCACCGAACCGGGGAAGCTCTTGTCCCTGTCCTACTGGCGCGACGAGGCAGCGGTGGCGGAGTGGCGGCGACTGGAGGCCCACCGTGACGCCCAGCGCGAAGGCCGGGGGGGCGTGTTCAGCGACTACCGCCTGCGGGTGGCGCACGTCGTGCGGGATTACGGCTTGAAGGACCGGGCGGCCGTGCCCGCTGACAGTCGCACCGTGCACGGTTGAAGCGGCTGGCGCACGGCGGCTGTCCTCCCGCCCGTCCCTCCCATGCGGGCCATGACTCCCCCACCTTCTGTGGGGGGTGAACGATGAAGCGAGGCCAATGGAGACGTTGCTGGGGGCTGGCTGCCGCGCTGCTCGGGCTTCCGGCCGCGGCGCAACTGGAAGGCCCTCCCGAGCAGGAGGCGTCGCAATACTCCTGCTTCGAAGCGGCGCGCGAGGGTAGCGGGGTGAGCGAGAGCGTCGCGGCGCAGCTCTGCCAGGGTGCCCGCTCCGACACCCCGGCGAAATGTTTCCTCCGGGTGCAGGAGAAAGGCTTCCTCGCCGACCCGCAGGCGCTCCAGCTCTGCCAGTACGCCACGCCCTCGGATGATCCCGCGTCCTGCTACCTCAAGGCGCGGAACTCCTCGTTCCTGGACGAGACACAGCTCCTGGAGCTCTGCCGCCCGCCCATCGCGCAGATGCTGAAGATGTGTCCCTACGGTCCGTGAGGGCTCACCGGGCGCGGAGGAACGCCTTGACGCTCGGGGACTGGAGCTTCTGGGACTCGATGCACAGCCGGATGGACTCCAGGGCCCGGGCGAGCGAGCGCGGACCGCCTTCGATCTTGTCCACGCGGGGCGTGAGGAAGGTCTCCACCTGCGTCAGGTGGATGTCATCGCAGAGGCTCCCCGTCTGTCCAATCAGCCGGCCCAGCTCATCCGAGCGCAGCCGCTGGGTCAGCGCATCGAAGTGCGTCTGGTAGAAGTCCCACGCTAGCGACTGGGACTCCGGCGACATCAACGCCATCCGGAGGATGACCTGCGAGTCGCGCACGTCGAACTCCGGCGACACCACGAGCCCCAGCGCCCGCCACAGCAGGTCCGGGTTCCGGAAGTATGAAAGCGACGTCAGCAGCCGGGAACGCTCGGTGCGGTCCTGTTCCTTCTTCGCCGCCTCCAGCAGCGCGTCGAACAGCGCCGCGTCACCGTGCGTCGCCGCTCGCGGCAGCGCGGCACCGAACGCCTCCGGGTCCACCGACTTGCGGTCCTCAAGCCAGGCGCGCACCAGGGGCAGCGACTCCTTCACCAGCCGGGGGTCATCCCCCAGACCGCCCGCCAGACGGAGGAACAGGGAGCGTGAATCCTTCACGGAGTCGTCCTCGCCCGGCTTCGGCACCCAGCCCAGGGCCCGCGCGCGCGCCGAGTAGAGCGAGGCCACCCACGCGCGAAAGCGCTGGCGCTCCTCGGGCGTGAGCTGATCCAGGCGCACGAGGTCCAGCATCAAGGCCCCGCTCTGCACCACGAGCCGGTTCGTCGACTTCGCGGAGGCAGGCACCGCCTTCAGCGCCTCCCCCAGCGGCAGGTCGCCCCGGTTCACCGCCGCATCCACGTCCGCCCAGAGCGCCACCTGCTCCGCGGGAGTGAAGGCGGCGGGCGGAGTCGCGAGCAGCTTCGTCAACTGCTCGCGGGTGTAACCGCCCCGGTAGTAACCCGTGCCGCCCGCGTTGAGCAGCACCCACGCCGGGCACTGCTTCGTGGGCAACGCGACCTCTACGGACGGGCCCTGCAACATCGAGCACACCCGCGACGACTGGGTGCCCGTCCCCACGCGAAGACACACGGGCACCTGCCACTCCTGCCGCGAGTCCGCCTTGGAGCCCACGGGCAGGTACCGCTCCTGCGACAGCTTCACGGACGGAGCGCCGCCCGCCGGGCAGGACAGCTGCGCGGTGATGCGAGGCGCCCCGCTGCGCTCGATGAAGCCGCCAAAGGATTGCGCCACCTCCGGCCCCGCCGCCTGGGACAGGTCCGCGAGGAAGTCCTCCAGCGTCGCGACCTTCCACGCGTGCTTGCGGACATAGCCCCGGAGGAAGTCGCGGAAGCGCTCCGGCCCCAGCCAGGCCTCGTACATGGCGATGACGGACGAGCCCTTGTCATACGTCGTCCCGTTGTCGAACGAGCCCACGATGTCGTCGTTGCTCTCCACGGGCTTGCGCACGGGCAGCGCCGCCGCCAGCTCATCCGACGCCAGCGCGGAGCGGGTCGCGGACATGGCGCGCTCCTGCTGGAAGTCCCAGGACGGCTCCAGCCGGTCCACGGTCTGCCGGTCCAGCCACGCGGTGAAGGACTCGTTGAGCCAGATGTCGTTCCACCAGGAGCAGGTGACGACGTCCCCGAACCAGTAGTGGCCCAGCTCATGGTTGGCGATGACCGCGTACGACTTGCGGCGGGCCAGCGTCTCCTCGCCGGGCGGGATGAGCGTGAGCGGCTGCCCGAGCGCGACGATGCCGGGGTGCTCCATGGTGCCCCAGTACCGGGGCACGACCGCCACATCGAGCTTCTCGTACGGATACGGCTGGTCGAAGAAGTCCTCCAGCCCCTTCACGATGCGAGGCGTGATGCTCGCGGCGTAGCGCGTCTCCGCGCCCCGGCCCTTGGGGACGATGAAGCGCAGCGGCACGTTCGTGCGCCCCACGGTGCCAGCCTCCACCACGTCGAACGGCCCCACCATGAAGGCCACGAGGTAGCTGGGCATCGGCTTGCTCTCCGCGAAGGTGACGCGCTCCAGGCCGTCCGCCAGGGGCTCGCGCGACACGACGGGATGATTGGCCAGCGCCACGTGTCCGGCCTTCACGGTGAAGCGCAGGCGCCAGGGCACCTTGAAGGTCGGCTCGTCGAAGCAAGGGAAGGCGCGGCGCGCGTCGATGGGCTCGAAGAACGTGTAGAGGTAGGGCTCACCGCCCTCCTCCACTCCATAGATGCCCTGGCTGCGCTCGCGGTCCACCTTGCCGGTGAAGTCGAGCACGAGCTGGGCCTGCCCAACGGGCAACTCCTCCGGAAGGAGCAATCCCAGACGTCCCTCGGGCGCGGTGACAGGCTTCGCGTCGAACGTGCGACCGCCCGCGGTGACGCGAGCCCGCGTCACGTCCACGTCCTGCGCATGCAGCCACACCTGGCGCACGGGCTCGCGGACCTCCACGTCGATGGTGACGCTGCCCGGGTACGTGTCCTCCGAGGGCACGAGCTTCAGGTCCAGCGCGTAGTGCACGGGCCGCACGGTGTCCGGCAGCCGCAGCGCGGGAGGCAGGGCCTCCGGCCACGACACGGCGGGAGGCGCGGAAGCAGTCGGTGCGGCCTCTGGCGCGTGGGCACAGCGGACGGTCAACACCACCAAGGCGAGGAGTGGGAGCAGTCGCATGGGGGCGCAGCGTAGACCACGAGGATGTCTCCCGGTCTGTGAAACAGTGCGTTCAACCCTGGGAGCCGCTACGGTCCGGCTCCCCCCGCATCACCCTCAAGCCGAGGAAAAACATGTCTCGTCGCGGCAGCGGTCTCCCCACCCTCTTCGTGTCCCTGCTTCTCGTCGTGGGCTTCGCGTCGTCAGCCAATGCTGACACCTACCAGACCTATGTGACGCCCACGGTCAATGGCTATCAGATTGGCACCTACCTGCCCAACCAGCCTACCGGGAACTTCAGCAGCGCCGCCGACACGGCCCGCCGCTTCTGTCAGGACAAGGGCCACAGCGGCGCGCAAAGCTTCACCACCGCCATCCGGGGCTCCGCGTACACGTACATCATTGGCACGAACGGCGTGGGCCCCTGGAACACGACCGGCAACTCCAACGTGACGATGATTGAAACCATCATCTGCTTCAACTCCAGCTCGGACGTCACGTACACGACGCCCACCGTCAACGGCTACCAGGTCGGCACCATCCAGCCCAGCTACCCGACCGGCAACTACAGCACGCCCGCCGACACCGCCCGCCGCTTCTGCGTGGACCAGGGCCACACTGGCGCTCGCACCTTCACCACAGCCATCCGTGGCTCCGCGTACACGTACATCGTCGGCACGAACGGCGTCGGCAACTGGAACACCACCGGCAACTCCAACGTGACCATGCTGGAGACCATCACCTGCTTCAACGCGCCGGTCCTCACCTACGCGGTGCCGAAGGTGAACGGCTACCAGATCGGCACCATCCAGCCCAACTACCCCACCGGGAACTTCAGCACCCCGGCGGCGACCGCCCGCCGCTTCTGCCTGGACCAGGGCCACGTCGACGTGAGCAGCTTCACCACCGCCATCCGAGGCACCGCCTACACGTACATCGTCGGCACGAACGGCGTCGGTAGCTGGAACACCACCGGCAACTCCAACGTGACGATGATCGAAACCGTCACCTGCATCACGCAGTAACCGGCCGTCCGGACCGGGGCTCAGCGCGGCCCCGGTCCACGGGATGTCTTCCTGATGCACGCGGCGGTGGAGTGGGCCAGGATGCGGCCCATGTCCAACCTCCAAGGCAAGACCCTCTTCATCACCGGCGCCAGCCGCGGCATCGGCAAGGCCATCGCGCTGCGCGCGGCCCGCGACGGCGCCAACATCGTCATCGCCGCGAAGACGACCGACCCGCACCCCAAGCTGCCCGGCACCATCTACTCGGCGGCGAAGGAGATCGAAGAGGCCGGCGGCAAGGCGCTCCCGTGCGTGGTGGACATCCGCGACGAGGCGCAGATCCACGCCGCCGTCGCCAAGGCCGTGGAGACCTTCGGCGGCATCGACATCCTGGTGAACAACGCCAGCGCCATCAGCCTCACCGGCACGCTGGACACGCCGCTCAAGCGCTTCGACCTGATGCACGGCATCAACACGCGCGGCACCTTCGCGTGCTCACAGGCGTGCATCCCGTACCTCAAGAAGTCCTCCAACCCGCACATCCTCAACAACTCGCCGCCGCTCAACATGGAGCCGCGCTGGTTCGGCCCCCACGTGGCCTACACCATCGCGAAGTACGGCATGAGCCTGTGCGCGCTGGGCATGGCGGAGGAGCTCAAGGACGACGGCATCGCCGTCAACACGCTGTGGCCCCGCACCGTCATCGCCACCGCCGCCGTGCAGAACCTGCTGGGTGGCGACGACACCATCAAGGGCAGCCGCAAGCCGGAGATCATGGCGGACGCCGCGTACGCCATCCTCACCAGGCCCAGCCGCTCCTTCACCGGCAACTTCTGCATCGACGATGAAGTGCTGCGCGCCGCTGGCGTCACGAACTTCGACAAGTACCAGTCCGTCCCCGGCGCGGAGCTCCTGCCCGACTTCTTCCTCTAGTCGCGCGCGCAAAGCCCCATGCCCCCGCGCAAGCTCCAGCGACACCTGGTCTGGCTCGAGTCCTTCACCGCCGCCGTGGAGGCCGGCAGCATCGACGCCGCCGCGGAGCACCTGGGCGTCGCCCGCTCCGTCGTGAGCGAGCACATCCGCGCCCTGGAGGAAGTGCTCGCGGATGGCGCCGCCCTGCTGGAGCGGGGGCCGGGCCGGCGCCTGCAACTGTCCGCGCGGGGAGAGCGCCTCTACGCGGGCACCCAGACGCCGCTGCATCAGCTGGACATGAAGCGGCTGATGGACCTGGCCCGCGTGGAGCCCACCCTGCGCCTGGGCCTCAACCCCACGCTGTCCATGACGCTGTTGGGCGGCATCGCGCAGGACGCCGCCGCCGCCGACCTCAAGCTGGTGGTGGGCTTCGGCGGCTCGCACGAGCTCATGCGGCAGGTGCAGACGCGGCAGCAGGACCTGGCGCTCGACTTCACCCCGCTGCCCCCGCACGAAGGCGTGGACACCGAGTCCCTGCTGCGCATGTCCTTCGTCGTCATCGCGGGCCCGGACTCCGCGCTCGCGCGGACGCACGCCTCCCGCCGCGCCCTGGACGTAAAGGACCTCCAGGATCAGCGCTTCGTGGACTGGCTGCGGGACGACCCCTACGGCGGCGCCAACAGCGCCCGCTTCGCCGCGCACGGCGTCTCCGTCACGGAGGTGGGCCGCGTGGAGAGCTTCCTCCACCTGTACGAACTGCTGCGCGCCTACAAGGCCTGCACCATCGCCCCGGACGTGCGCCCCACCCAGCCGTTTCCCCCCGACCTCCACGTCTGGCCCCTGCGCGAACAGGAGCCCCAGGTCGTGGAGGTGGTGGCCGTCTGGCCCTCCGGAGGCCTCAGCCCCGCCGTCCAATCCATCCTTGACGGGGTGCGGCGCCGTCTGAATAAACGACGATAATTCGACGAAGACGTCGAATTCTGCCGGATTTCCGTCTTGCAGTGCGGTGCGTATTCTTCAGGAGTCCTGTTTCTCCTGAAGGAGCCGCTCGCGATGACGCCCACGGAACGGACCATTGCCCGCCTTCCCGCCCACCTGCGCCGCTACGTGGTGAGCCAGGACTACGCGGCGTACACGCCCCGCGACCAGGCGGTGTGGCGGCACATCCTGGGGCAGCTGCGCGAGCACCTGAGCGACAAGGCGCACCCCGTCTATCTGGAGGGCCTGGAGGCCACGGGCATTGGCGCGGAGGCCATCCCCAGCCTGGACGAGATGAACGAGAAGCTGTCCAAGCTGGGCTGGGCCTGCGTGGCGGTGCGCGGCTTCATCCCGCCGGCCGTCTTCACGGAGCTGCAGGCGCTGGGCGTGCTGGCCATCGCGGCGGACATCCGCACGCACGAGCACATCCAGTACACGCCCGCGCCGGACATCGTCCATGAGAGCGCGGGCCACGCGCCCATCATCGCGAACGCCCGGTATGCCCAGTACCTCAAGTCCGTGGGGCTGGTGGGCTTCAAGGCCATCGCGAGCGTGGAGGACCAGGCCGTCTTCGAGGCCATCCGCAACCTCTCCGTGGTGAAGGAGGACCCCACCGCGACGGAAGAGGAGATCGCCCACGCCCAGGCCCGCCTGGAGGCCGCCAACGCCAGCCACCGCTACATCAGCGAGAGCACCCGCGCGAGCCGCCTGTACTGGTGGACCGCGGAGTACGGCCTCATTGGCGACCTGAAGCACCCGCGCATCTACGGCGCGGGCCTGCTGTCCAGCATCGGCGAGGCAAAGCACTGCCTGACGTCCGCCGTGCACAAGCTGCCCCTGGGCGTGGCGTGCGCGGACACGGACTACGACATCACCCGCATGCAGCCGCAGCTCTTCGTGGCGCGCGACTTTGAACACCTCTTCGAAGTGCTGGCGGAGTTCGAGTCCACGCTCGCGTGGAAGCGCGGCGGGGACCATGGCCTGAACGAGGCGCTGCGCGCGCGCACGGTCAACCACCTGGTGCTCGCGGACGGCCGCGAGGTGACGGGCAAGGTGGTGGAGCTGCTGCCCGCGGCGAAGGACGTGGTCCCGGGCCTGGCCACCGCGCTGGCCCGGCTGGAGGGCCCCATCCTCACGTCCGTGAACGGGCACGCGCTGGACAAGCCGTTCAGCGGCGCGGCGCTGGTGGCCTTTGGCCAGGGCACCCTGCCGGAGCGCGGGAGCTTCCAGCTCACGCTCGACAGCGGGCTGGTGCTGGAGGGCTTCGCGGTGGGCGGCGGCGAGGTGATTGGCCTGCGCGGCACGCTGGCCGGCCGCGAGCTGACGCTGCCGTCCATGGCGCGCCTGTACCTGACGGAGCGGCTGCCGTCCGTGGCGGGCGGCCCCGCCGACCCGGGCACGTGGGACGAGTGGTTCGGGGAGATGGACGCCTTCACCGCGGGCGACGGCGAGGCCCAGGCGCGCGAGCGCAAGGCACAGGCCCTGCCCCCGTCGCTGGCGGCCCTCTACACGGAGGTGCGCCGCATCCGCGAGACGGGGCAACTGACCCCGGAGCGGCTGGAGCAGATCGCCCGCGCGTCCACGGACTTCCCGACCGACTGGCTCCTGCGCGCGGAGGTCGCGGAGCTGCGCGGAGAGGTGCCCTCCCGGCGCGAGGCGGCGCACGCGTAGGACCCACTTGCGGGTCCCCGCGCGCTCGCACAGCGGACGCTCCATCAGCAGCTGTCAGCTCAACGCGGGCATCACGCGGAGCGCTCAGCCGGTGATGTCGCAGCGTCCCCGCTTGATGTCGTGGTCCGACTCGGTCGACTGGACCGCCACCACGCCGCCGGACAGCGTGGCGTTGGCGCAGGTCTGCCGGTTGAAGAACACGTAGTCCAGCTTCGCGTTCCCCTTGGTGGGCTGCATGTCGCGGCAGGCGCCATCCGGGCAGTACTCCCCGTCCGTCTGGTCCGCCTCCCGGAACTCGCCCAGGCCGGTATGCGATCCGCCCCGCGTCAGCCGGTAGATGTTGTCCATGTGCGCGGACGCCGGCCCGATGTTGAAGTCGCCCGTCAGAACCACGATCTTCGACGCGACATGCGGGTCGGTCAGCGCCTTGATGGCCTCGAGCTGCCGCCGCTTCCCGCTCAGGTCAGGGTCGTTCTCCGCCACGGCCAGGTGCGTGTTGCACGCGCGGACCGTCTTCGTGAAGCCGGCCATCACGAACTCCCCGCACTGGAGGGTGAAGTGCTTATCGCCGTCCACGAACGGAAGATCCGCGACCTTGTATTGGGTCAGGGTGCCCTTGACCATGAGCACCTGGCCCTGATGGTACGGCTCTTGGCCCTCGACGGTGCCAAAGGTGCAGGACGGGTGCGGCTTCGCCACTGAGTTCGGGTCGGAGACCGGCCCGGTGCGCCGCAGCGACTCAAACCGCAGACTCCAACCCTGCGGTTCGTAGGTCTTCTTCAGGTCGTCGAACTGCTTCCAGCCGACCTCCTGAAGGCCGACCACGTGGGGCTTCCAGGTGTCGATCTGGTTCTTGATCGAAGTGAGGAAGGCGGGATCCCCGGCGTGGCCGCCCGGACAGCCTTCGACGTTATGGCTGATGACCCGCATTGGCTGGGTGGCCGCCAACGCGGCCGCCGCGCGAGCGGTTCGAGGCTCGAACGTTTCGTCATCCGTGGTTCCGCAGGCGGTGAGCGCACACGTCGTCATCATCAGCGACACCTTCAGCGCCTTCATTGTCATTCTACCTCTTTCGCCGGTTGAACGGCCTGGCGGTAGAGCGACTTTACCCGACTAATCTGACTTCGAAGGGTGGAGGCTCCTGGGGTTGTCCGGCGGGTTGCCAGACAAGCATGGCGTCATCCGTTGATTCGCACCATCGCGACGTCGTAGCGGCGCTCCGTCACACTCCCTGTGGCGGCCTTGCCGGGGCGGGACATCTTCCCGGTCTTCTCATCCACGTAGAAGCGGTTGTTCGGGTTCGTGTCCTTGCCCTTGCTCTCGTGGCTCGTCCCAGGATCGTGGAAGGTGTAATAGGTGCGGCCCTTCTCGTCGACGCCGCGGCCCGTGATGGTCACGAAGTGGTCTGTCAGGTGATCCACGTTGTAGTTGGAGTCCTTGTGGCTGACGCCCACGACCACCGGCTTGCCGGCGCCCAGTTGCTGGTCGATGTACTTGCGGCCCTCGGCGGCCTTCTTCGAATCCACCGTGAGCGCGCCGACACGGTTCTCGCTTCGCCCCACCTGGATGAGGTGTTTCGAGTCCTGGACGGTCACGCCCTTCGCGCCCGCCATCGCCTTCGCTGCGTCGAAGCACGCCGTGCCACTGGGCGTGTAACCGTGGCCGCCCTTGAACTGGCTGTAATACGGCACCTTCACGTGCACCGCCCGGCCTGGTTTGGCGGGGTCCGCGTGAGGCGTGTCCACGGGGGGCCGCGTCCTGTTGGCCCCTTGCGCCGTGGCGGCGCCTGGATGAAGCCCACGCCCCGCCTGGACAAAGGCATCGACGATGCCCTGTCCGCCCGCCGCGGCCCTACGAACATCCTTCGAATCGAAGCCGTCCCCGAGCCGCAGGCGCTGTCCTGCCTGGATCTTGTTCGGGTCCTGGATGTTGTTCGCCTTGGCCAGCGCATCCACCGTGGTGTGATGCCGCTTCGCAAGGACAGACAGCGAGTCACCCGGACGGACGTGAATCCCAGGAACCTTCATGGAGCCTCCCTGCCAGGTCAGTCGCTCAAGTGGCGAAACCCATCACTGGCTCCCCTTCAACGCGCGTCAGCCCAGCGTGTTTGCGACTCACGGCGCGCTCTGGCCAGACCTGTCGGGAAACGCACTGGGGACCAACGCACGACGGCCCGGTCGACCTCTTCACGAGGCCGCCGGGCCGAGCACTTCCGGGGGAACGCTTCCGCCGGGGACTACTTGTTGATGCGCACCATGGCCACGTCGTAGTGGCGGTCCGTCACGTAGCCGTTCGCGGCCTTGCCGGGGCGGTACATGTTCCCGGTCTTGTCATCCACGTAGAAGCGGTTGTTCGGGTTCGTGTCCTTGCCCTTGCTGGCGTTGGTCGTGCCCGGGTCGTGGAACGTGTAGTAGGTGCGGCCCTTGTCGTCGACGCCGCGGCCCGTGATGGTCACGAAGTGGTCCGTGAGGCCGTCCACGTTGTAGTTCGAGTCCTTGTGGCTGACGCCCACGACCACCGGCTTGCCGGCGTCCAGCTGCTTGTCGATGTAGTTGCGGCCCTCGGCGGCCTTCTTCGAGTCCACCTTCAGCGCGCCAACCCCGTTCTCGCTCTTGCCCACCTGGATGCGGCGGTCCGGGCCCAGCACCGTGGCGCCAGAGTCGCGCGCCATCGCCGTCGCTGCCTTGAAGCACGCCGTGTCGCTCGCGGTGTAGCCGTGGCCGTTCTCGAACTGGCTGTAGTACGGCACCTTCACGTGCACCGCCGGCTTGTCCTTGGCCCCGGCCACCTGCTGCGTGTCCGTGCGGTCCGCCTCCGTGGTGGGCTTGGACGTGTTCGTGCCCTTGCCTTCCGCGCGGCCCGGCTTCGAGTCGCCGCTCACGGACGGGGGAACCACGCCCGTGTTGCTGTTGGCCGGCTTCGTCGTGGCGCCCGACTTCTCCTGCTTCAGCATCGCGAGCGCGTCCTTCGCCTCCGACTTGAAGCGGTTGGCCACGCCCTTCTGCACGTCCTTGGAGCTGCCGGAGAAGTGCACCAGGGTGCCGTTCGCGTTGGTGCGGCCGCGCTCGGCGTAGATGTCCTTGATGAGCTGCTCGTCGCTCACCTTCGCGGGGTCGCGGCCGTTGAGCGCCTTCTTGAAGATGTCATCCGCCTTGCCCGGGCCGTGCTGCACGGAGGTGGACCAGGCCACGTCCCGCAGCGCCGCGGAGCGCTGATCCAGGTCGATGCCCGTCGCCTTCTTGATGTTGGCGGCGCCCACGTCGTAGTGCGTGGCCTTGATGTAGTCGTGCTGCGCCTTGTCGAAGCCCTTGGGGTCCTTGGCCGCCAGCTGCTTCCACGCGGCGGAGAACTCCGCGGTGCCCGGCTTGCTGCCCGACAGCGCCTTGTGGAACTCCGGGTTCGTCTTCTTCAGCGAGTTGACGAAGGACTGCGCGGAGCCGTTCGCGGAGGCGAACTGGTAGGAGCCGTAGGACACGCCGCCCTTGTCGCCCTTGCCCGTGGACACGGTGCCGGGGCCGCGCGCCTCGTACTTGCGGCTCAGCCCGCCCAGCTCTCCGTTCGTCGCGCTGCTGGAGGCCGTGTTCTTCGCGGGCGTCGTCGCCTTCGCGCCGTCCGTGGCCTGCGTGAAGCTGTCACCCGAGGTCTTCGTCCCCACGCTCGACTTCGAGGTGCCCTTCGTGTCGAAGCCGTCCTGCACCTTCAGCGTCTTGCCGGCCTGGATCTTGTTCGGATCCTGGATGTTGTTCGCCTTGGCCAGCGCATCGACGGTGGTGTTGTAGCGCTTCGCGAGGCCGGAAAGCGTGTCACCCGACTGGATGCGAACGTTGGAGACGGTCACGGAGAAGACCCCTCTATGTCTGGCCGCGAACAAAGGCCCGCGGACGTGCTTGGATTGCCACGATTATCGAAAGGCAATGCGAGCAGTTTCGCATTCCCAGTCACAATCGCGTGAAACCAGCGATTCCGGCAACTTCAGTTTCAGCGGATCGATCCGCCGAGACTGAAGAAGCTGCCCAGGAGGCCCAACCGGATGTCCAGGATCCAACCGGAATTCAAAAGTGTGGCATTGCTGTTTGCCATTTGCGTCACGAGCGCGGTCCCGGAGGCCTCGGCGCAGGGGTCCGAGGGACTCACAGGGGTCTATTCGAACAAGGGCGGGACGCTGGCCATCGTCGAGGGAAGCAACGAGACGCTCGTGCACTTCTCGGGTTCATTCCCGCAGGGAGAGAGCGCGGGCACCTGTGATTGCGCCCTGGTCGTCCAGAAGAAGACAGCCACGAGTTGGTCACTTCAGCAGGCCGGGGAACAGGACGCCTGGACGCTGCGCGTCAGCCCCAAGCAGTTCGTACTGGAGTCCGGTCCGTCACCGTCCTGTTGCGGAGCGGGCTACCCGGGCAGGGACACGTTCGCCCGGAGCACGGTCAAGCCGCTGGGCATCTGCAAGGTGAAGGTGTCCAAGGCGGGCTTCCACGCGTCGGACGCGGCCAACACGCCGCGCAAGGCGTTCGTGGTGTCCGGCGACGCGGTGGAGGCCTACGTCGACCCGGTGGAGCCGGACTTCCTCGCCGCGCGCTTCCAGGGCCCCCAGAAGGCCACGGCGGGGCTGCTCAAGCGCGAGGACCTGGACTGCGCGGCGGAGTCCGCGCCCACGGCCACGAAGGCGCCAGTGGCCGCGGACAAGCTCCAGCCCTTCGCGGGGACGTGGGTGGAGCTGACGCGCCAGGGCAAGGGCTTCGTGGTGCTCAAGCCCTGCTCGGCCGCGACGCGCAGCTTCACCGTCAAGCCCGCGACGGGCGAGCTGGAGGTGCAGTTGGGCCAGGAGGCCACGACGCTGAAGGTGACGTCCGTGGAGCCCGGCAAGGGCGCCGGGGCCTGGGTGCTGGGGCTCACGGCCTCGGACGGCAAGCCGGAGGCGCTCCAGTGGAAGACGGCCGACGCCGCGAAGGGCACCGTGACCGTGAACAGCCCGGACCTCTTCTCCCAGAGCCACGACTACGTGCGCCAGGAGAAGAAGTCCGCCTTCCCGTCCAAGCAGGAGACGGGGTGCGACGAGTACGAGCGCTAACGCGCCCGTGAACGCCGCCGGGCCCGCAGGCCCCCACCGAGCAGCAGCGCGACGAGCGCGCCGGACAGGGGGCCCCCCGCGGCCTGGCAGCCCCCGTCATCCGAGGGCGTGCGCGGATCATCGATGGGGTCCGCGGGCCTGCCCGCGTCGACGGTCCCCGCGTCTGGCGTGCCCGCGTCGCCGGTGCCGGCATCCGTGCCCGCGTCCGTTGCCTCGAGCGGTGCGCAGGACGCGGCCTGGCCGGTGGCCGCGATGCACAGCTTGCCGTAGCGCCCCAGGCCTTCCATCCGGCCGTCCACGACCGCCACCATCACGCGCGTGGCGTCCTCCGCGGCTACATGGGCGCGCAGCGCGTCCGGTCCATCCACGGTCACGACACGAAGCACGGCGTCCTCCGTGACGGCCGCGAGGACCAGGTGCACCGTGGCCGGGTCGATGCCCGGCTCGGGCTCGAACGAGGCGCCTACGAACGACGCGCCGCCGGGGACCTCGAAGATGCGCGATGCCGCCGCCGCGACGCGCACGCGGTCGAGCGTGGTGGGGAGCTGCGCCGCCGTCGTCGTCACCGGCGCATAGCCCTGCCCTCGCGCGTAGCCGAACCCTGGCGTCGCGCGCGGGCCGGTGCCCAGGTTCCAGGTGGCGAACAGGGCGAAGGCCGCGTCGAAGCTGGAGGCGAAGTCGCGGCGCAGACAGGTGTCCAGCAGCACCGGCCAGCGGGCCTCCGGCTGCCGCACGGACTCCTCCAGCAGCGCGACGAGCGCGCCGTCCCCGTAGCGCTCGCCCACGAACTGGAAGAAGAGCCCCGCGCCGTAGGTGAAGGTCACGCCCGGCCCCGAGGGATCCAACACCAGGGTGCTGTCCGGGGTGATCATGTAGCCGCGGGTGAAGCGCTCCAGGTCGTCGAGCGCGGGCTCGAAGCGCTCGGTGGCCCAGACGGCGGTGCCCTCGGAGGCGATGCCGCCCAGGCCGGGCCGGTAGGCGGCCTGCACCGCGTGGAAGAACTCGTGGCTGGCCAGGATCTCCACGGCCTCGGCGTCGGACGGGTAGTCGTAGCCCGTGAAGTCGTTCTCCTGGAGCATGAAGCCCGTGCAGCGCGTGACGCCGTCCAGGCAGGTCTCCTGCCGGTAGGCGCCGTCGCCAATCCCCGCGAAGTCCACCAGGTACACGTCGAAGCGGCCGTCGCCGCCGTCGTCCCCGGCCGCGTTCGTGTCGTCGGGCGGTAGCCGGAAGCCCAGGTCCACGTAGAACGTCGCCACGCGTTCGTAGGTGCGCGCGACGAGCTCCACGAAGTCGGGCACGCCGTTGCCATCCGCGTCCGCCGCGGGCACGGCGTGATTGCCCTGGCGGGTGAAGTGGATGCGGAAGCGCCCGCCCGGCGACACGACGGACTCGACCGTGTCCTCGGGCTCATAGCGCGGCGCCTGCGCGGTCGGCGAGGTGGGCCGCCCGGACTCCGCGGCCAACCCCACCACGGCCTCCCGTTCGTGCGGGAGGCCGCGCGGGGTTCCCGCGCCAGTCAGCAGCAGGAGCAGCGTGGGAACCCCGAGGGTCGTCATGGCAGGTACGCCCACCGCAGGCGGATCGACCCCGAGCTGGCCGTCGAGCTCACCTTGCTCGTCGTCCTGCACTCCTCCTGAATCGCGGGATCGTAGAAGCTCTTGACCTGCAGCTTGACGTGACGACCGTCCGCCAGTTGGACGAGGTAGACCTTGTTCGTCATCGCCACGCAGCCGGAGTAGTCCCAGTACGAGAGGGTCTGGGTCGCCGGGCTCTGGATGCCGTACGGGTCCCCGGTGAACACGCAGGTGTCGGCGGTGTAGTAATTCTCCGCCACGAACTGCGCGTCCGTGGGCACGGCCGTCACCGATTCGAACGTCGCTCCTTCCGGCGTCTGCGCCACCGTCACGCACGACGGGCCAGACACGCCGCTGTTGAAGCGGACGACGTACCGGCGCACCGCGACGTCCCACGCCGTCGAGCCCAGCGCGGACTGATCATCGATGTCGACCTTCTCCAGGCCCGTCGCCGTGAAGCGCGCGTAGGTGAACGACTCCGGCACGCTCGTGCCGCCGCCACGGCCATCCAGGAGCGTGAGGTGCTCGCCCTCCGTCGTGCCCTCCTCCACCACGCCGCCGGTGGCGATGTTGGTGCGGAGCCGGAGCTTGTCGATGCTCTGCTCCGTGCAGGCCACGGCGTCGCGGCACAGCTCCGCGCCGCCGTCCGTGGGCGTGCCCGCGTCGGTCTCCGTGCCCGCGTCCGTCTCACCGCCCGTGCCCGCGTCGGTCTCCGTGCCCGCGTCCGTCTCGCCGCCCGTCCCCGCGTCGGTCTCGGGCTCCTCCTGCTCGTCCGGCGTCAGGGTGCGCAGCTCGCACTTCTTGTCCGCGTTGCAGGTCCAGGCCTGGCCCGCGGGGGCCGCGCCCTCGTCGCGGCAGTCGAATGCGTCCACGCACTCGTCGCCGCTGCATCCCGGCGCCACCACGGCCAGCGCGAGGGCCGCCAGGGCCCCCACGCCGAACCACCGTGCACCGCTCTTCCGGACCACCCCTCCAGGGTTGCTCATCGTCGTCACCTTTCGCAGCGGGGACCCGCCGCCGTTCGATGACGACGATCTCTATTCGATAACGATTCTCATTTTCAATATCGATGTTCCAGCCTCAGGCGGAAGTGTCGCCGGGCGGTTTCGGGGGGTTGTGGGCGGACAGGCGGGGTTGTCCGCCGGGGCCCAGCAGGCCCTGCATGGCGTCGAAGAGGTTGAGGTTGGAGCCGCTGGGGAGGAAGACGACCTTGTCCAGGCCTCCGACGACGGCGGCCTGGGCCTGCGCGGCCACGGCCTTCACGAAGTTCTCCCCTCCCCCCAGGGACTCCACGCGCTGGCGGAACTGCGCGGCCTCCACTTCCGCGAGGCGCGACTGGCGCTCCACCTCCAGGTCGTTGAGGCGCTGCTGGCGCTCCAGGGCCACCTGGGTGGTGAGCCGTTCACGCTCGGCCTCCGCCTCCGAGCGGATGCGCGAGGCCCGGGCGTCGGACTCGGCGCGAGCCAGGGCCTCTTCGCTCTCCACGCGGGCGCGTTCCAGTTGGGCCTCCGCCTCCACCTTGGCGCGGCTGAGCGTCTCCAGTTGGTGGTTGCGGTTCTGCAGTTCGATGAGGGATTGGCGCTCCGCCTCCGACTTGCGGTGGCTGGCGATGTCCGCGAGCTGCTTCTCCTCCTCGCTGCGGATGCGCTTGAGCTCCGCGGCGGCCTGGGCCTCCTGGCGTGAGGCGTCCAGTTGGATCTGGATGTTGGTGTCGATGGCCTCGCGCAGCTTCAGGGCGGTCTTCTCATCGACGGGGGCGATGTCCTTGATGTCGATGTCGATGATGCGCAGCTGGTTCTCGGAGAAGAGGCGGTCCTTGCGCGCGCGGCCCGCGTCGTCCATGCCGAAGATGGCGCGGCGGATGAGCACGCTGGCGTTCTTGTGGAAGGTCTCGAACTCGTTCTCCGCGGCGACCTGGCGGATGCGCGACGCGAGGTTCTCACACACGTACCCGATGAAGTCGTTCACCCGGAAGATGGCCTTGTCCTTCTCCGGGTCGCCCTGCACATCGAACTGCCACTTGTAGGAGAGCTTGATGCGCAGCCGCGCGTGGTCGCGCGTGGCCACCTCGAAGAGGTCCGTGGCGAAGTCCGGCCCCAGCCGCAGCATCAGCACCTTGAGCTGACGCGGGCGCTTGGGCGTGCTGCCGGACAGGTCCAGCACGGTGACGTCCTCGTACGGACGCAGCATCACCTTCGCGGGGCCGAACTCCACGCGCGCGTGGTTGGTCTCGAAGTCGTTGATGAGGACCGCCGTGTTGTCCTCGATGCGCAGCACGATGGCGCGCGTGCGGTCCCCCTTCTCCGTCGCGATCATGGGACGCGGCGCGCGGGCTTCCTTCGCCTCCGCGGGTGGCAGCGGTGGAGTGAGTCCCAGCAGGGCCTCCGCGTCCGGAGACAGGCGCTTCTCGTGCAGCTCCTGGTGCGCCTCCGGCATGAACTGACACGGTCCCTGGACGAGCGACACCTTGCCCGAGCGCAGGTCGCGCACGTACAGGCCCTCGCCCTGCCCCAGTGACAGCGCGGCAATCTCCCGGTGGATGAGGACCTTCTCGCTGGGCACGTAGGTGCGAGGCCCCCGGACGATCCACGTGTCACCGGCCTTGCGAGCGCGAGGCTCGCCGCCCTCGTTCTCGGAGAGGTCATCCAGCGCCTGGAGCTTCAGCCCCTGGAGCTCCGACAGGACGTGCTTGCGGCGCACGTCCCCTTCCAGCGCTTCGCCGGGTTCGAGGAAGAAGACATCCGGACCGGAGACGACCTTGCGGCGCCCCTCCTGGACGCGGCCGGTGGCGCGGTCCACGGGATTGAGGATGACGCAGTACTCGGTCTCCTTGAGGACGCGGGCCTTCTCCAGCGAGACGACGGTGACGGACTCACCGGGCACGTAGCGGCCGGGGCCGCGCACCAGCCATTCGTCACCGGCTTCACGGCGGCGGGGGGCGTCCGGGACGTGGGCGTCCGTGAACGCGGTGAGCGCGCGAAGCCGCAGCGCTTCGGACACGCCCAGGACGTATTCGGGGACGATGTCACCCTCCAGCTCCTCGCCGGGGTACAGCGGAAAGACCTTGGGGCCCACGCGGACCTCGCGGTCGCCCACCGCGACGCAGGCCTGGCCGAAGTCGTCGAGCGCCACCTGGCCGTCCACGCGCACCACGGGGTTGCGCACCACGCACCAGCTGCCGGCGCCCACCTCCACCATCCGTTCCTTCGCCACGAGCGTCAGGTGCGCTTCTAGCGTGAGCACGCGCGGGCCGACCTCCATGAGCACGACGCCCCGGTTGGCGTCCTCGATGTATGCGTACTCGCGGTTCTTCAGGGAGATGCGCTGAATGGCTTCGGTGCTGGGGGCGGACGGCATGGCACACCTGCTCGCGGTGGAGGGGTTCGGCCGCGAGTCATTGCGAGCCCCATGCCGTCACCGCTCCGCCCAGGAACGGACAGGCGCTGCACCGGACTGGCGCGGACGCTCGCTCCGTTCTGGCGCGCGCTGTTCCAGACTGGAGCGCATTTTGAACGACCAGCGCGCCGGGGTTTCTCCGTATTCGCAGCCAGACAGACATGCGGAGCGCCATGACGGCGCCCGCGCTGCCTCATTCGGAGAGACCTCATGCTTCAGCGCGCACGGATTGCGTCGTCGTTCCTCGTTCTTGGACTCCTGGGAGGTGTGGGCTGCGGCCCCATGGAGGAGCCCCCCGCGCCCCAGGAAAAGGACGAAGGCCGCACCGTCACCGCCATGTCCACGACGGCCCTCTCCTGGAGCGACTTCGGGAAGACGACGGTGAAGTACGAGGCCGAGTGCGTGACCGGGGCCTACGACCACACGTGCGAGTTCTGCGGAACCAATTCGCTGTACTCCGCGGAGTACGCGCTGAGCGAGTGCACGTCGAACAGCGACACCGGGCACTTCTGCCAGACGTGCGACCGGGAGATCCGGGAGAAGGTGGCCTACGCCGAGCTGCCCGATGGCGACGTCATCCTCGCGGAGGTCGAGCACAACGTGGCGGGCTCGGAGATCATCGAGTTCCGGCTCAACTCCGGCTCCAGCGTGACGTGGTGGAAGCAGGTCGCGCTCGTGGGCGGCGGTGATGACTGGCGCGTCTGGAACCAGGATGGCGGCTCCTGGTGCAACTGGCCCAATGCCTCCACGAACAACTGCGACACCAACTCGCAGTGGGCGGACATCGTGACGGCTCCTGGCACGCGCTTCATCTTCAGCAAGGCGAAGCTCTTCGGCGTCCACACGGAGATGTATTCGCTGGGCGGCCTGGGCGACCACCTCACGGGTGGCGACCGCGTGACCTTCCGCTGGATTCGCGACTGAGCGACCTTGGATTGCGTTGCGGCGTCTGTTCGAATGCCTCCTGTGCGCGGGCCGGGAGGCTCCGGCCCGATGGCACCCACCCCGGAGGAAGCATGAAGGCATCGCGACTGAAGCAGATGGTTCCTGGTTTCGCGCTGATCATCGGCATCATGGCGGGCACGGCCCTGGCCATGGTTCCCGGCTCGGCGGCGGAGACGACGGAATCTCAGGTGGGCCCTACCCCTATCCAGAAGATCTGTTCGGCCAGCTGCAAGCCGTGCTCGGTCCAGGCGAACTGTGGCCAGGGCGAGGGTTCCTGCGGGATCTGGCGCTGCACCAACCCGATGTAGACACCTGAAGGAAAGCGCCTCATCAGCCTCCGAGTCCCATGGCTCGGAGGCTTTTCAATTTCGCGAAGAGATGGCCATGCGTCTCCGAACCTGCGGCGCCCTGTTGCTTCTGCTCGTCTTCTCGGCCTGCGCCACGACGGAGCCACGCCCCAGAACGTCAGCGGTCCGCGGCATCAGGGCTCCCAACCTCCAACGAGCGGCGACGCTGCCCTGGAGGGATGATGGGCGGTGTGTCGTCCGCGAAGCGTCCCAGCCCTGGCCCGTGCTGGTGGAACGGTGCTACCCAGAACTCGACCATGACCGGGTCGAGTTCCGCGACACCACGGGAAGGTGCACGGTCGCCTCCGCTGCCGCCGCGACATTGGGACTCGGGTTCTGCGTGCTGGCGGCCCCTGAAATCGCCGTGGGAGCCGTCATCGTCCTGGGCGTGGTGGTGGTTGGCGTCGCCATCAAGGAAGCACTGGATGCGTATGAGCTCCGCCACCACTACCCCGAGGAAGCGGGGACCTCACGAGGGACGAAGGTCGCGTCCCGAGATGCGGTAGGGAATGCGAAACCCAAGCTGAAACCGGATCCAGCGGGCCAGGGCCATCAGCCCCCGGTGCCGCCTGTGTCCGTGAGCCAGACGGGCCGTGCCAGCTGCGAACCTGTTCCCGTGCCTCACGCAGGCGAGGATCGTGCGCATAACGAGTGCGCCGACAAGGTCCCGCCCAACCGGTATCCCGGGATGGATGTGCTCGTTGGCGGTGTACGCTTCGATGCGCTGCAAGTCGGTGTACGGAAACTGTGGGAGATCAAGACCCACCAGTTCGACACCTACAATGATTTTGTCCAAGCACAGGAACTCAAGAAGGAAGTGAAACAATTGAAGCATGAGCAAGACGTTGCCGAGACATGCGGCTATGGCTTCGTCGTAGGAGTGAGCACCCAAGCGCATAAAGCCGCGCTACTCGAAGAACTCCCCAAGCTTGATGTCGTCGTTACGGGGTGTAAGCGATGACCACGCGAAAAAGACTCACAGTCATCACCTATGCACCTGCGCTCTCGGGCAAGGACCGCCGCGCTCTGAGCGTTGTGCATGGAATGGAGAAAGCGTTCCCCGGCTTACGCCTGGAATGGGAGGTTGGCGAAGGTGGACACCCCATCGCATTGTCGCAGCGTGACACCTGGCTCGTGGAAAAAATTGAAGACGGTGGCTTTCCGGTCGTGTGTAACGGCGACGAGAGTTACCCCGTGACCGTCTGGGGAATGGAGAGTTCAAGACGCTCCAGCGCTGGCGGCCAAGCCCAATTCGAAGTGCACGCAAAGCTGCCACTGGACGGGCCTGTGATCGCCGCAGCGGCGGCTCTGCTTGAGGCCGTGGCGGAAGGGGCGCGTTCGTTCTGGGGCCACGCGTCGCCGTATGGATACGGCTCGGAAGTCGCCCAGCAGTTCCGCCGCTCGGCGGATGCCCCCGAGTTTTCGCCCCGTGGGCTTCCCATGCTCAACCTTCCCGAAAAGTGCCCCAGGCCGGAGACGCCCTCTTTCCTCGGGTGGCTGAACTACTGGTCCGCTGCCGCAGCGGAGGTCATCGGGTTCCCAGACCCTGCTCGTGATGCCGAGCTGCTCTCGCGGGCGCGTCGCACGCCGTCAGGCGGCTGGCTCGTGCAGCTCACGGAGACACCGCTCGACTACGACAATCCCGTGCACTTGAACGCGCTCAAGCAGGCCTACGAACGTTTTCCAGCCATTGGCGCACGCTCAGCGCCTTTGCCCTGAAACAGGACAGCCGCCCGGCACCTCTCCGGCGCGGGCGGCTGCTCCATCCAATTCTCGAACTCAGCCCCGGGCGGAGCGGGCGTCACGGCCCCGGGCGCGGGCGGCCTTGGAGAGCACGTCGCTCCCCTTCTCCTCACCCTTCATCCACGCCTTCAGCGCGGGCACCACCTGCTTGCTCCAGGCGCGTCCGGCGCGCACGGCCAGGAAGTCCTGCACCAGCGCGTCCACGATGGCGGAGAGCTGCTCGGTCAGCTCCAGCCGCTCGGAGAGCTGATCATCTTCTTCCTCCGTCATGAGCGCGGGCAGCTTGGCGGCGCGGATGTCCAGGAACTCGGAATCCAGCGTGACTTCGTACTCGCGCTCACCATGCGAGATGCGCAGCCGCGCCTGGGACACCAGCAGCCCCCGGTCCAGCGAGTGGCGCACGTTCTCCGAGTACGGCGCCAGCGTGCCCTTGGCGCTCATCTCCGTGACGTCGCCGGCCACGCCGCGCAGCACCACCTTGCCCAGGTAGAGCACCACCACGCCCGCGCCGTCGTGCTCCACCAGCGAGTCGCCCGACTCCGAGCGCCACAACAGCCAGGTCATGAACTCGCGGCCCAGGTAGGCCCGGCCGCGCAGCAGCTGTTCGCGCGCCTTGCCCTTTTCGACTTCGGCTTCGTCCTTCTCCTCTTCCGTGGCGACGCCGTCCACGCCGACATCGCCCCGGGCGAACGCCGCCTCTTCCCTCGCCTGCTCACGCCTCGCCATGGGCGTCCTCCACCGAAGCCGTCGCCGGCAGGTCCATGCCAATGAGCTCCGCCGTGGGGCCCAGGGCCTTCTCGTCGATGCCCGCGCGCTGCGCCATGGACGCGGGCGTGATGCCAATCACCTTCACCGCGAGGGCGCCTTCCAGCGCCACGCAGATTTCATCCACCGTCTTGCGCGACGCGGCCCAGACCTGCACCGTGTGCGTCTTCAGGTTCCACGTCACGTCCAGCGTGCTGGTGCGCGGCACCGCGCGCTGACGCAAGAGCTGCTTGAGCTCCGCGCGCTGCTTGTTCTTCTCCGCGCGCGCGGGCGGCCGGCCGTTCTCCTTGGCGAAGGCGGCGGACCACTTGTCCAGCTCCGACTTCATCATCGACGCGGGCACCTTCAGCGTGTCGATGCGGAAGGCGAACAGGGCGTACTCCCCATAGAAGAGGTTGCCGGTGGCGAACTCGGACGACTCCGGGTTCTCCAGCTCGACAAACCCCGCGGCGCGCTCTTCTTCAGAGCGGCGGTCGATGGGCTCGAACGCATGGGACTTGAGTCCCTTGGTCATCCAGCGCTTCACGTCGGACGGCGCATCCTTGGCCGGCTCGGTCCGGAAGCGCGAAAAGGTCACGGCACCACGTAGGACAGGCATGGGGCGCGGCAGGATGGGGGTCCTGTGACGCCGCGTCAAGGCACTCGGTGTGGCTGGACGTGAAGCGCCGGGAATAGCCCGCGCCGGAATTCGTTTGCCCGGCCTCCGTCCAACCGTGCACTTCTTCCGCCCCACCCGCCGGCGGGAATCCATGACACTCCCAGGCACGCGACATACGGTGGCCGCCGCCATGCGCCGCGCTCTCCTCCCCGCCAGCGTCGTAGCCCTCTTCCTGTCCGCCTGCACCCACACGGCCGCCACGCCAGACGGCGCCCCACGCGACACCCTGCCCGGGGTGACGCACGCCCTGCTGGAGACTCTGGAAGCGGACGGCGCGCTCGCGGGCGCGTACGTGGTGGACGCGCGCACCGGCGAGCCCCTCTTCACCCACCGCGAGAACGTACGGCTGTTGCCCGCGTCCACCATGAAGGTGGTGTCCACGTCCGCCGCGCTGTCCGCGCTGGGGGCGGACTTCCGCTTCACGACGCCGGTGTTCCTGGAGGGCTCGCAGGCGGGAGGCCTGTTCCTGGGCGACGTGGTGGCGCAGGCGTCCGGAGACCCGTCGCTGGGCTCGTGGCGCTTCCCGGAGACGGCGCTCGCGTGCGACCGCATCGCGGAGGCCTTCCAGGCGCGAGGCATCCACCAGTGGCGCGGCAACGTGCGCATCTCCGGCACGGACGGCCTGGACGGCGGCATGGGCCCGGGCTGGGCCTGGGATGACGCGGCCTATGCCTACAGCGCGGCGCCCACGCCCTTCGTCTTCCGCGAGAACGTGGTGGACCTGGCGCTGGCGCGCGCCCCCGGCGCCACCTGCGCGGACGCGCCCTCCGTCCAGTGGACCCCCACCTTCGCCACGCTGTCCGCGGTGGTGAACGTGGACGTCAACGCCGAGCGCGCGAACCTGGCCTGCGTGCGAGGCGGTGGCGGCGTGCGCTGCACGTGGCGCTCGCCCACGGGCGGGCCCTGCCCCCAGGCCGCCGCGGTGAAGCTGTCCGTGGACGCGCCGGAGGCCCTCTTCGCCGCGTGCGTGGACGACGCGCTGGCGCGGCATGGCATCACGCGGCTGCCGCTGTCCCTGGAGGCCCCCACCCCGCCCATGCCCCCCATGCCGTCACCGCTGGTGGAGTTGATCAGCCCGCCCCTGTCGGAGCTGGTGCGCGTGACGAACAAGGAGAGCCTCAACCTGTACGCGGAGCGGCTGGGCATGCGCTTCGCCCGCGAGCGCACCGGCCAGGAGGGCTACACCGCCCTGCGCACGGCCCTGGTGGCGGAGCTGGCGCGCCGGGGCGTGCCCACCAAGGACCTGCGTCCCGTGGATGGCAGCGGCCTGTCCCGCTACAACCTGGCGTCTCCCCGGGGCATGGCGCGCGTGCTGCTCACCAGCCTCCAGGAGCCGTATGGCGCCGCGCTGGTGGACAGCCTGCCGGTGCTGGGCGTGGACGGGACGTTGGCGGGCCGCAAGACGAAGCCGTCCACCGCGGGCCGCATCCGCGCGAAGACAGGGACGCTCACAGGCCAGAAGTGCTTCGTGGGCGTGGCGGAGCGGCCCAACGACAAGGAGCACCCGCGCGTCGTCTTCGCGCTGATGCTCGGCAACATGGACGAGGGCACGAAGCCCAACGCCAACGAGACCTTCGACACCTTCTCCACCGCCCTGGTGGAGCTGCCCCTGCGATGAGCGTCCCGCAGGGGAACACCCGCATGCGAGGTGAAACATGAAGTCCAGAATCGCAGTCACGGCCGCCGCGCTGCTGTTGCCGCTCGTGTCCGGAGCCGCGGGGAAGGCTCCCGCGAAGCCCGCCGCCGCGGAGAAGAAGCCCGTGGAGACGGCCTACCACGGCACCACCGTGGCGGACCCGTACCAGTGGATGGAGTCCGCGACGGATCCGAAGGTGCAGCAGTGGACCGACGCGCAGAACGCCTTCACGCGCGCGTACCTGGACAAGCTCCCGGGCCGCGAGCCCCTGCGCCAGCGCATCTCGGAGCTCCTGTCCTGGAAGTCGCCCTCCTACGGCGGCCTGGACGAGCGGGGCGGCACGCTGCTGGGGCTGAAGTTCCAGCCGCCCAAGCAGCAGCCCACGCTCATCGTGGTGGGCTCGCTGGACGACACGTCGAAGGAGCGCGTGCTGGTGGACCCCACGGTCGTGGACACGTCCGGCAAGACGACCATCGACTGGTTCCAGCTGTCGCACGACGGCAAGAAGGTCGCCGTGTCCATGTCCAAGGGCGGCACGGAGAGCGGTGACGTGAGCGTCTGGGACGTGGCCTCCGCCAAGGCGATGCCCAACGAGCTGGTCCCGCGCGTCAACGGCGGCACGGCGGGCGGCAGCCTCGCGTGGAACGCGCAGGGCACGGGCTTCTTCTACACGCGCTATCCGCGCGGCGAGGAGCGCCCGCCCGTGGACCGCGAGGTGTACCAGCAGGTGTACTTCCACACGCTGGGCACGCCCACGGAGAAGGACACGTACGCGCTGGGCAAGGACTTCCCGCGCATCGCGATGACGGACCTGGAGTCCAGCGACGACGGCCAGTACACCTTCGCGCGCGTGGCCAACGGCGACGGCGGCGAGTTCGACCTGTACCTGCACGGCCCCAAGGGCACCTGGACGCAGGTGGCGAAGTACGCGGACAAGGTGGTGTCGGCGCGCTTCGGCAGCGACGGCGCGGCGTACCTGCTCAGCCGCAAGGACGCGTCGCGCGGCAAGGTGCTGCGCCTGCCGCTGGCCACGCCCACGCTGGACAAGGCGACCGTGGTCGTCCCCGAGGGCAAGGCGACGGTGCAGGCCGTGGTGCCCACGAAGAGCCGCCTGTACCTGCTGGAGCAGTTGGGCGGCCCCTCGCAGCTGCGCATGGTGGACCTGACGGGCAAGGAGCTGGGGCTGGTGCCCACGCTGCCGGTGTCGGCGGTGGGCGGCCTGGTCCGCCAGGGCGCGGACGACCTGCTGGTCGTCAACGGGAGCTTCACCCAGCCGGCCGCGTGGTTCCGCTACTCGGCGGCGGACAACAAGCTCACGAAGACGGCGCTGGCGCGCACGGCGCCCATCGACATGAGCGACGTGGAGGTGGTGCGCACGGAGGCCACGTCCAAGGACGGCACCAAGGTGCCGCTCACCATCCTGAAGAAGAAGGGCACGAAGCTGAACGGGAACAACCCCACGTGGCTCACCGGCTACGGCGGCTTCAACGTGTCCATCAACCCGGGCTACAGCCCGCTGACGGGCATGTGGCTGGAGCAGGGCGGCGTGTTCGCGGTGGCGAACCTGCGCGGCGGCTCGGAGTTCGGCGAGGAGTGGCACAAGGGCGGCTCGCTCACGAACAAGCAGAACGTGTTTGACGACTTCTACGCGTGCGCGAAGCTGCTCACGGACCAGAAGTACACGCAGCCCAAGAAGCTGGCCATCCAGGGCGGCAGCAACGGCGGCCTGCTGATGGGCGCGGCCCTGACGCAGCACCCGGAGCAGTACGGCGCGGTGGTGGCGCGCGTGGGCATCTACGACATGCTGCGCACGGAGCTGACGCCCAACGGCCAGTTCAACGTCACGGAGTACGGCTCGGTGAAGGACCCGGAGCAGTTCAAGGCGCTGTATGGCTATTCGCCGGTGCACCGCGTGAAGGACGGGACGAAGTACCCGCCGGTGCTCTTCACCTCCGGCGCCAATGACCCGCGCGTGGATCCGTTCCACTCGCGCAAGATGGTGGCCCGGATGCAGGCGGCCACGGCGTCCCCCAAGCCCATCCTGCTGCGCGCCAACGCGGAGACGGGCCACGGCATGGGCACGCCGCTGTCCGCGCGCATCGAGGAGGAGGTGGACGTCTACTCCTTCGTCTTCAACGAGCTGGGCATGACGTACAAGCCCAACGCGACGAAGAAGGTCTCCGCGCCCGCGCCGCAGTAGCCGTGCTTCTCCCCACGCCCGTCTCCCGAGCCCCCCAGGCTTGGAGACGGGCGTTTCTTCTTCTGGGTTTCGTGGCAGCCTGCCGCCCCATGAGCCCGCTCATCCCCTACTTCGTCCTTTCGCCCATCGTCGCGGGCGGCCTGGTCTGGTGGTCGCTCACCCGTCTTGGAAAGAAGCGGAACGCACGCGCCAAGGGTTCGCTGGACGCGGTGGTGACCCGGCTGAAGGGGCAGAAGGTGCTGGGCGCGGTGGACCTCTTCGTCCAGGACGTGTCCTGGTCCGGGGAGACGGAGCTGTCGCCACAGAACTGCCGCATCCGCGTGGTGATGGGTGGCCAGGACGCCAGCACCATTCCCCCGCGCTTCGAGGTGGAGAGCGCGCCCGGAGCCCCCCGCCCGCCCGCGGACGTGCTCGCGGCGCTGCGCGTGCTGGATGGGCAGGCGACGGAAGCGTTGAAGGGCGGCGGCTGGAGCTGGCAGCGGCCCACGGTGAGCTTCGAGCCGGCGACGTAGTCCCGCGAACGCAAGGCCCGGGATTCGGATGACGGGTCGAGGAGCGCGGTGCCAGCATGCGCCGCATGTCCTCGACCTTCCTCGACTCGCTCGACACGCCCGCGCCCCTCGTGGACCTGGACCGCGTGGAGCGGAACCTCCAGCGCGTCGCGGCCTATGCCCGCGAGCATGGCCTGCGCTGGCGCCCCCATACGAAGACGCACAAGACGGCGGAGCTGGGCGCGATGCAGGTCGCGGCGGGAGCCTCTGGCGTCACGGTGGCCACCGTCCTGGAAGCCGAGGTCATGGCGTCCGTGTCCGACGACGTGCTGCTCGCGTATCCGCCGGTGGGTGCGCGCAAGCTGGCGCGGCTGATGGCCCTGCCCTCTCGCGTGCGGCTCACCGTGGCGCTCGACTCCCATGAAGTGCTGGAGGGGCTGGCGCGCGCGGCGCGGGATGCCGGGCGCACCGTGGGCGTGCTCGTGGAGGTGGACCTGGGCATGCGCCGCGTGGGGCTGCGCACTCCGGAGGATGTCGTGGCCCTGGCTCGCGCGGCGGCGTCCACGGCGGGCGTGGTGTTTCGCGGGCTGACCTTCTACGCGGGCCACATCCGCGTCCCCCAGGCGGAGCTGCCCGCGGTGATGCAGGCCCAGTCCGACGCGGTCGCCACGTTCGTGGATGCGCTGAAGGGCGCGGGCCTGCCGCCGGAGGTGGTCAGCGGAGGCTCCACGCCGACGCTCTGGCAATCCCATACCGCGAAGGGCCTCACGGAGATCCGCCCCGGCCTCAACGCGCTCAACGACCGCAACGCCGCCGTCATCGGTGCCTGTGATTGGACGGAGTGCGCGTACTCGATCCTGGCCACCGTGGTGAGCGCCGCCGTGCCGGGCCAGGTGGTCATCGACGCAGGGGCCAAGGCGCTGGTGAAGGAGGAGGGGCTGGCGCCGGGCTATGGCGTCCTGCTGGACCGGCCGGACGTCGTGGTGAAGAACCTGTCGGAGGAGCACGGCCTGCTGGACGTGTCCGGCACGACGTGGCGCCCGCGCATCGGAGACCGGGTGCGCGTGGTGCCCAACCATGTCTGTGTTTCCGTCCCGCAGCATTCCCGGCTGCACGTCGTGCGGGGCGACGCGCACGTGGGCACGTGGGAGGTCTCGGCGCGCGGCTGGTGACAGCCCGTACCGCCAGGATGTCATCCACTAGTCTGCGCGCTGCCACTTGCAGTCGGGATGCCCCTGACGGTGCAGTGTCTAGCATTTCGCCGGTCGCCGGAAGGACTTCCGGCGGGGAGGCGACATGCATAAGGCAAGGGGCTTTTCCGTCACGGCGGCCATCGCCGCGCTGTTCCTGGGAGCACCCGCGGCCTTCGCGGCGGACAGGGAGTCACTCGACGCCCGGTTCGAGCAAGCGAAGCCGGTCGAAGTCGGCGTCGACTGTGGCGACGTCATCACCCAGCACACCCGGATCACGCACGACCTCTCCTGCCCGGGGACGGACGAGCCCGCGCTCCGCATCGAGGGGGAGGGCATCGTCCTGGACCTGGGCGGACACACCGTGCGCCGCTCGAGTCCGGTCCAGCAAGACACCCTGGGCATCGTGGTCACCGGCACCAGCATGGTTCGCAACGGCACGATTCGCGGATTCGCCAGAGGTATCCAGACCGAGGGAGTCGACTCCCTGCGGCTGCACCAGCTCACGTTCACCGGCAACGGCACGGCCATCTACAACTCCTTCTCCACCACCTCCTTCCTCGTTACGAATTCGCGTTTCATCGGCAATGACGTCGGGCTCGGAAGCGAGATCGACGCGTCCCTCGGCACGTTCGACGTGAGGTCGAGCCACTTCGAGAACAACCGCCTTGGCATCTACCTGGACACCCATGATGCCGACGTCCTCGATTCGACCTTCATGGGGAATGAGGTCGGCGTCTACTGCTTCGCCGGCAGTGTCCGCGTCCGTTCGAGCACCTTCGCGCGGAACGAGGCCGTCGCCTCCACGACCGTGCCCATCGGGGGCCGCGACATCTGCAATGTGTTCCGTTTCGAGGACACGCTCATCGCGGACAACGCGTCGTTTGCCCCCACGGAGACGCCCATCTTGAATGTGATTCAGCTCGACATGATCAACAACTGGATCGTGGGCAATGACAATGGGCTTACAGCCGGCTCATTCCAGGTCTACATCCAGGGCAACACCTTCTGGGACAATGCGGGCGGACTGACATTGGAAGACACTCCCATTGTCAGCCTCCCACAGACAGGCATCGTCCGCGCCAACCGGTTCCTGCGGAACGACGGTGACGGCCTCCGCATCCTCCCGGCCAGCACGCCCACCGTGATTGGCAACGTTGCCCAGGGCAACACGGGCTGGGGCATCCATGCGCCCACCGCTTTCGACGGCGGCGGCAACGTCGCGCGGGACAACGGCGCGGGCAACTGCGAGGGCATCACCTGCGCCCCCTACTGACCCCGCGCCCCGCTCAGCCGATGCGCTTCAACTCCTGCGTGAGCAGTTCCTCCAGGTGCCGGATGTTCCGGTAGACGAGGCACCGGTAGCTGGACACGTCGAAGCGCAATTCCTTCACGTCGCGCACCAGCATCAGGGTGGGCTTGCCGCGTCCCCAGGCATAGCCCACCTCCAGATAGACATTGGGGTTCGCCAGCGACAGGTCCGCGATGACGACCTTCGCGGTGTCGATGCGGTCCCGGATGCGCTGGATGATGGGACCGTCGAAGACGGCCTGGTCCACCCGCTCGCACAAGAGCCCCGCAGCCTTCACCGGGTTCAGGATGCCGTAGTGGTAGGTGTCCTCCAGCTCCGGCGCGAAGGGCATCGCCACGAAGGCGTGGGGCTTCTCGTGGGAGTTCGCGCCCGCGGAGGCCATGGGCAGCGCCTGCACGAAGCGGGATGTCCGCCGCACGCGGAAACCCGAGGCCCCCATCAGGGGCTCCACGCCCGGCGTGAGCCCCAGCCCCAGCGCCAATGCCTTGCGCAGCCGCTCCACGCGCTTGGGGTTCAGCTCCACCACCGTGATGCGCTCCAGGTCGCGAGGGCCACTGCCGCGCTGGAACGCGTCCACGAAGCCGCCCACCAGGGCCAGCACCGCCTCGTCCTCGTCCAGGCCGTAGTTGGGGCCGTGCACCGTGCACGCGAGGTGACGCACCTCCTGCCGGGACTCCAGCAACTGGAGCGCGCGCACGGAGAACTGGCGGATCTCGTGGTAGCCGAACTGCCGCAGCCGCACCGTGCCAAGGAAGAGCACCAGCGGGGCGCCCAGGCTCCGGCGCGACTCGATGAAGCGGTGGTCCCCGGGGAGCAGGTCGAAGGTGTCCATGCCCACGCCCGCCCCCTCCAGCCGGCGCGCCACCGCGCCGTCCGCCCCATGGAAGCCTTGCGCGTACTTCAGCAGCACGGCGTCCGCGGCCGTCTCTCCCACATCTCCCAGGTCCACCACGACGTCCAGCGTGTCTCCCATGGGCCCTGGACTGTAGGGCGGGCCGGTCCGCCCACGCCATCCCCGGCGTCCGTCCCGCCGCATCAGGTGGGAGAAACACAGACGTCGCGAACGCCCGTCAATCCCTGTTCAATGACGCCTCCTGGCCGCCTGGTTGTCTTTCAGGCCATCTCCACGCCGCCTGTGAAGCGCTTCACAGTTTCCGCCCGGGCGGGCCGGTAGCATTTGCGCACCATGTCCCTGTTCGCGCGCCTGCAGGCCCTGCTGTCCGCCCACCCGTCCGCCCCGGCCCCGGCCGCCGGCCAGACGTCCGCGACCTCCGCCGCGCCCTCGACGGCGGCCGGCGCCCCGGCGGAGACGGAAGGTGCTCCCGAGCCGCAGCAGCCCGTCTGCACACGCTACCTGCCCGCGGGCCAGGTGGTGGTGCGCGAGGGTGACCCGGGACACTCGATGTTCGTGGTGCTGGAGGGCCGCGTCGCGGTGCTGCGCGGCGGCGAGACCGGCGGCAACACGGAGGTCGGCCGCCTGGGGGCCGGCGAGTTCTTCGGGGAGCTGGCGCTGCTCACCGGCACGCAGCGCACCGCCACCATCGTGACGGTGGAGGACGCCGTGCTGCTGGAGCTCACCCAGGCCGGCGTCCGGGAGCTGGGCAAGGACTACGGCGTGAAGGGCGAGCAGATGCAGGTGACTGCCCGGGAGCGCCTGCTCGCGGACGCGCTGCGCAGCAACCCGCTCATCGCCGCCCTGCCCCAGGAGGTGCAGCACGAGCTGGGCGACTCCTTCGTCCCCTGCACCGTCCCCGCCGGAGAGACGCTGCTCACCCGCGGCCAGCCGGGCGACGCGCTCTACGTCCTCATCCGGGGCCAGTGCGAGGTCTTCCACACGCACAACGACGGCCGCCAGTCCGCCTATCCCAAGCTGGAGGAAGGCGCCCTGTTCGGAGAGATCTCCCTGCTGCGCAGCCGGCTGGCCACCGCCACCGTGCGCACCGTGACGCCCTGCACGCTGCTCAAGCTGGAGCGCGACGTGTTCAAGAAGGCCTTCCTGGGCCAGCCCGACCTGCGCGGCGCCCTGGTGCGACTGGGCCTGGAGCGGCTCAAGCACACGATGGAAGTCATGGGCGAAGCGAAGTAGTCCGCCGTCCCGCGCAATCCCAGACAGACTGAAGCCCCGGGTCTACCGCAACGCCTTCCGGGCGCCGGTGGACCACAAGGCCCAGGCCATCAGCACGGGCTGGAAGAAGAGCCGGACCAGGCGCTTGCGGTCCGTGTCCAGACCGAACGCGGAGAGGCGCTTGTCGTACTGGTGCAGGTTGCCGGGGAAGACCGCCGCGAAGAAGGCCGCCAGTCCCAGCCCCAGGGGGATCCGGTGGCGCTTGTCGAAGAGCAGCGACAATCCGAGGCCGATCTCGACCACGCCGGAGAGCAGGACGACGAGGTCCTTGTCCATGGGGACCCAGTCCGGCACCTGCGCCTGGAAGGGCGCTCGCGCGAAGGAGAGATGGCCCGTGCCGGCGCCGACCATGAACGAGCCCAACACTCCGCGTCCCACGTTCTGCCAAGGCGTGGTCCTGGCTTCCTGAAGCATGGCCACCTCCGCTCCCGTTCAATTGCAATCGTTGAAAGGTGCGGTGCCGGAGCGGAGGGTGCAAGACAGGGCCAGGCCCGCCTTCACGCCAAGGGGGCGAGCGAGTGAGCCCGGTTCACCTCCGCCGCGCGGCGTCCTCCAGGTACGCGCGCACCACGGGCATGAGCGGCAGGCGCAGCGCGGTCTCCACGTCGAGCCACCGGGCCCACACCACCTCGCGCTGGTCGAGCACCAGCGGGGGCTCGGTGTCGAGCTCCAGCTCGACGAAGTGACACAGGTCCCGCTTGAACTCATCCGTGTGACGCAGATCGCTTACGACGCGCAGACTCGAGGCCGGCACGTGCAGGCCCACCTCTTCGCGCAGCTCCCGCGCGCCTGTCTCTTCCGGGGACTCGCCGCGATGCCGGCCGCCTCCCGGCAGGGAGAAGGCGTGCTTGTAGGAGTTCTGCAACAACAGCACCTCACGCCCTCGCCACACCCCCACGAGCGTGCCCTCCGTGTGCGGACGGCGCACGAACCACCACGCGAGCGCGAGGTGATACGCGCCTCGATAGGCCACGCGCATGATGGGATCGATCAGGGTGCTCATGGGCCTCAGGGTAGCCATTCGTCGCGACGTGCTCAGCCGTGGAGCGTCTCCCCGGCCTCCAGCATCGCGACGAACTTCTCCAGCCGCCGCGCCCGCGTCTCCGGCTTCTTCGCGTCGTGGAGCCGGAAGAGGATGGCGTAGCGGTTGGCGCTCTTGAGCGTGGTGAAGAACGCCTTCGCCTTCGGGTTCTTCTCCAGCGCGAGCGTCAGGTCCTCCGGCACCTCGATGGTCTTCGCCCCCGCGTACGCCGCCTCCCAGCGGCCATCCGCGCGCGCGGACTCCACCTCGCGCAGGCCCGCGGGCTTCATGCGCCCGGAGGCGACCAGGGCCTCCACCTTGCCGCAGTTGATCTTCGACCACCTGCTGCGCGGCTTGCGCGGCGTGAAGCGCTGGAGCCAGTACTCCGAGTCGAACGCGTCCTTCTGCCCGTCGATCCAGCCGTAGCAGAGCGCCACCTCCAGCGCCTGCGCATACGTCACGGAGGGGATGCCGGACTCGAGCTTGGCGAGCTTCACCCAGACGCCCGGCGAGTCGGCGTGATGCTTCTCCAGCCACTTCTCCCACGCCTTCTCCGACGCGAAGGGCACGACGGGGAGCTCCTGCTTCGCCTTCATGCGGTCCGACACCTTTCCCTGCCCCGCGCCTCGCGCCGGGTTCATGACACTCCCACTCTACCGGCGGAAGGCAGCCCGCGCGGAAGCGGTTATGAAACACGCCATGGCCGAAACCACGAACGCCCGCCCGCCGAACGCCGTGCCGCCCTCGCTCGCCCGCGTGGCCTTCCACGCCGTGGCGGCCGGGCTCACCCCGCTCATCCCCGTGCCCTTCCTGGACGACTACGCCCTGCGCCAGGTGCGCGAGCAGTCCGTGCGCGACCAGCTCAAGGAGAAGGGCCTGAAGGCGCCGGAGAAGGCCGTGGCGGTGCTCGCCGGCTCGTATGACGAGCGCAGCCTGGGCGGACGGCTGGTGTCCTATCTCAAGGCCGTGGCGCTCTTTCCCGTGCGCAAGGTGTTCCGCAAGGTCTTCTTCGTCCTCTGGGTGAAGGACTGCGTGGACCTGACGAGCGTGTGCCTGCACCACGGCTACCTGTTGCACCACGCGCTGGAGCGCGGCGACCTGGACGCGGCCTCGCTCCAGGGGGACGCGCCCCAGAAGGTGCAGGCCGCCATCGTCGCCGCCTGCGCGGAGATGGACTCCCGCCCCATCAACCAGGCCTTGCGCCGCATCTTCCGCGGCAGCCGGGTGTTGATGGCCGAGGCCACCCGCGTCTTCCTGGATCCGAAGCGCGGCGGCGTCCGCGTGCCCGACCCGAAGACCGAGAACGCGGAGGTGAAGTCGCTCACCGACCGGCTCCTCCAGGAGATGTGGGAGGATCGCGGCTACTTCACCGCGCTGGAGGCCCACTACGACAAGCACCTGAGGCGCGATGTCACGCCCCAGGAGCCCCCCCAGGCCGCGACAGGCACCTGATCAGGGCGCGGGCGCGGCGGCGGTCTCCAGCGGCGCGCGGATGCGGGCGGAGAAGTCGTCCCGCCCCTGCGCGGCCAGCGCTCGCGCGTTGATGTGGTAGCGCTGGCGGACCTGCTCCAGCGGCACGTCCGTGTCGATGATGCCCAGCTCGTACGCGAGCGCGTCCGAGAACGCAGGCATCAGCGTGCGGTGGTCATACGGCACGTCCTTCGTGGCCACCTTCTCGAAGTGGCGCACCAGGTTGGTGGTGCAGTTGCTGGTGAGCGTGTCGTAGAACTCCGGCTGCGTGTGCAGCCCGTTCATCCGCTGCACCATGTCCATGAAGAACGCGGTGATGCGCTCCCTGGACGCGTTCACCGGATACACATACACGTCGTCATGGCGGAAGTTGGAGCGCAGCTGCACCAGGTCCCGCTCGTCGCCCACGACGTAGGTGATTTCAAAACGGCGGAACAGGCCGCCCAGCGCGGAGAACGTCTCGCCCTGCTCGCGCCGCACCTCCACGGAGAACACCACGTGGCGGCCGTCCTGGAAGCCGAAGCTCACCATCGTGTGCGCGGCGCCATAGAAGCCGGAGAACGGCTCCACGATGAACGACGCCTCCGTGAGCGCGTCCGTGTCGTAGGTGGCCGTGTACCAGGCGGGGTCCCAGTCCGTGGTGCCGCGGTAGCGGAAGTCGCGCACGTCGTGCAGCGTGACCTTCGTCCCGGCCACGTCCGCCCACGGCGCCCGCGCCAGGTCCGGCGCCCAGTCCCGCGCGTTGGAGGGCTGGAACGTCCGCACCCACCCGTACACGGACAGGCAGCCCAGCAGCATCACCGCCACGCCCCAGCGCCGCGACCGCCACCGCCAGGCCACCACCGCCAGGGCCACCAGGGCCCCCGCCACGAGGAGCCGGGCCAGGTGCGGCCCCTCCGGCCCGCTCCCCGTCAGGGCCAGGGCCAGCGAGGCCCAGATGCCCCCCACGAGGAGCACGAGCCCCGACACGGCGTTCTTCCAGATGCGCATGCGGCCGAGTATCCGCGCCCCACGCCGCTCGTGTCACGGACGCGGATTCCGGGTGCAGCCCCGGCGGGCGGCCGGGCGCGGATCCGCCCTCCCAGGAAGGGTCCGGATTTGTAGCAACCGCCTACCTTGACCGCTTTTCCCCGGGTGTGCGACGAAAGGGGGGTCCCCAGCTTCCAGGAGTCACACCCCGATGAGCGACGAGCGCGAAGACACGACGGTTTACAAGGTCGTCGTCAACCACGAAGAGCAGTACTCCATCTGGCCCGCGGACCGTGAGAACGCGCTGGGCTGGAAGGACGCCGGCAAGCAGGGCCTGAAGGCCGAGTGCCTGGAGTACATCAAGGAGGTCTGGACGGACATGCGTCCCCTGAGCCTCCGCAAGAAGATGGAAGAGGACGCGGCCCGCAACAAGAACTGAAGACCGCGCGCGCTTCCCACCGCGCCCTCCCCGCTTCAACGGGGAGGGTGGGCCGGCCCCGTTAGAGGTCCGGCGGAGGCCTGACGCCCAGGTGGCAGGCGCGCAGGGCAAGCTGGGTCCGGTTCTCCGCTCCCAGCTTGCGGTAGAGCTGCGTGACGTGTGACTTCACGGTGCGCTCGGCGATTTGCAGGTGCGCGGCGATCTTCAGGTTGTCCGCCCCGCCCGCCACGTACTGGAGCACCTCGCGCTCGCGCTGCGTGAGCAGCAACAGGACGCTCGCCGTGGGTGACGTCACCGGCGGATGCTCGAAGTCGTTGCGCAAGAGTTGCACCGGGAAGAGGCGCTCGCCCCGCACCAGCGACTGCACCGCGGAGGACACCGCGTTCACGCCCAACCCCGCGCGGAAGAGATACCCCGAGGCCCCTTCGTCGAAGCATTGGGAGATGACCTCCGGCGTGCTCACCGCGGACAGCAGCAGCATGCGCACTTCCAGCCGGCGCTTGCGGGCCTCACGCAAGAGGTTGAGCCCCTCCGTCACGGAGCAACCGATGGCGGCTTCGCCGTCGCTCTCCACGTCGAGGATGGCCACCTGCGGTGGATCCGTGCCGAGCCCGTCCAGGAAGCCGCGCACGTCGCGCGTCACTGAAGTGGAATGACCCTCACCCCGAAGCCCGTCCGACAAGCCCTGCCAGGCCGCCCACGGTCCTTCGAGAATCGAAATACGAACTGCCGATTGATTCGCTGCCATGCGATGGCCCCCCAGCCGTCGTGGCGAATTGCTTTCAATGCTACCTGTCGACTTCTACCTGCCCCGGAGTCGGTGGAACCGCGGCGGAACTTCCGCCTGTGCTGAGCGTGCGAGAACCGCGCTTCAACTCCATCCGGGGGTCCTGTGACTGCTGCCCTGCGGACTGCGCCTGCGACTGCCGAACTGGCCCATTCGGGCCGAACCTCCTTTTTCGTTTCAAGCAAATCCAGCCAACCGAGACCCTAACATCATCCAAGGCCTCTTGCGAACGGACCCGCGCGAGACTGTCAATTGCGCACGGATCGCATCGAAATCCAGGGCCTCGTCCGTCAGGTCGTGATCGCTGTCGGCCCAGGGACATACGTTCCGCGTCCACATTCGGATGCTTTCATGGGTGTTTCGTCCAATGCCCGGGCGAGCGCGCCCGCATGCGCGCGGATGGCGCGCATTGGATGGCAAAGGCGTATGCTGTGCGTCCCGCGCGCATGACTCCCTCCGCCCCCGCACCCCATGTCGACGTCGCCACGCCCGAGCGGGTGGCCCTGTCCCTGCCCGTGGCCGGCATCGGCTACCGCTGCCTCGCGTGGCTGGTGGACGCGAGCCTGCTGTTCTTCTTCTGGGTGGCGCTCTACTTCGTCATCACCCTGCTGGTGTCCGACGTGCTGGGCGCCTTCCAGGCGCTGTCGGGGCTCACGCAGACACTGCTCGCGGTGGGCCTCTTCGCCACGCAATGGCTGTACTGGACGCTGGCGGAGGTCTTCTTCCATGGACAGACACCCGGCAAGCGCGCGCTGCGCATCCGCGTGGTGCGCGAGGATGGCTCGCCGGTGGGCTTCTTCGAAAGCGCGGTGAGAAACCTCTGCCGTGCAGTGGACTTCCTGCCGGTGCTCTACGCCACCGGCTGCATCACCATGCTGCTGGACTCACGCCACCGGCGGTTGGGAGACATGCTCGCCGGCACCGTGCTGGTGCGTGAGGAGGCCATCGACCTGGACAAGTACACGCAGGCGCCCCCGGCGGACGCTCCGGCCCTGGACGCGGGCGTGCAGCGCCCCCTGAACGCGGAGGACGTGGAGCTGGTGCTGGCGTTCCTTTCGCGCGCGCCCGGGCTGGAGCCGGAGGTGCGGCGGCGGCTGGGAGCGCGGCTGGTGGACCGAGTGGGCGCGTCCCTCACGGACGAGGAGCGCGCGCGGGTGCTCCAGTCTCCAGAGGCCACGGAGGCCTTCCTGCGCACGCGCGCGAAGGCGGTGCACTGACATGGCCGCGCCCCTGCCCACGTTCGTCACGCGGCGCCGGCCGGACTGGGACGCGCTCCAGTCGCTGCTCACGCGCCAGCGCGCGGGCCGCTTGAGCCTGGCGGAGCTGCGGAGACTGGACACGCTGTACCGGCGCGCGGCCGCGGACCTGGCGCAGGCGCAGACGTTCTATCCGGGCACGGACGCGCACCGCTTCCTCAACCAGTTGTGCGCGCAGGCGTATGGCGCCATCTACCAGCCGCCGCGCGAGCGCTGGGCCTCCACGCGCGACTTCTTCCGCCGGGACTTCCCCGCCACCCTGCGCCGCGAGGCGCGCTTCGTGGGCGTCAGCGCGGGCCTGCTGGTGCTGGGGCTGCTGGTGGGCGCGCTGGTGGTGACGCTGGAGCCGCGCGGCGCGGAGCTGCTGGTGCCGGAGGGCGTGCGGCGCTACGTGGCCCAGGGGCGCATGTGGACGGATGATCTGCTGTCCGTGGCGCCGCCCAACGCCGTGGCGTCCGGCATCGCGACCAACAACCTCACCGTCACGCTGTTCGCGTTCGCGTCCGGCATCCTCCTGGGCGTGGGGCCCATCTTCACGCTGGTGAACAACGGCGTGCTGATTGGAGCGGTGGGGGCGCTGTGCTTCCGCGAGGGCATGACGGCGGGCTTCCTGGACTTCATCGCCGCGCACGGGCCCGTGGAGCTGTCCATCATCGTCATCGCGGGCGGCGCGGGGCTGATGGTGGGCCAGGCGCTCATCGACCCCGGCGAGCTGCCGCGCGCGCAGGCGCTCCAGGCGCGCGGGCGTGAAGCCGTGAAGCTGGTGGTGGGCTGCGCGCCCTTCCTCGCCGGCATCGGCTTCGTGGAGGGCTTCATCTCCCCGGGCCACCTGTTCCCCGCCTGGGCCAAGGTGGGGTTGGGCCTGTCGCTGGGAGTCCTCTTCTGGTTCTACCTGTTGCGCGCGGGCAGGACGGACGTGGGCGTGGCGCGCGTGGATGTGCCGGACGCCATGGCCTCCAGCCGCTTGCGCTGACGGTGCTTGAGGATGCGCTCGTAGGCGTCGTTGACCTCGCGCATCTGCTCCGCGGAGCCGCCCCGGTCCGGGTGCCGCTCCAGCGCCAGCGCGTGGAAGCGCGCGCGAATCACGTCCGGCGTATCCAGCGGCGACACGCCCAGCGTCTGGTACGGGCACTGCTCCTGGACGGCGGAGAGCCACTTGTCCAGCCGGTCCTTCACCTCCACGAAGCGCGCGTCCGCGTCCGCGGTGTCCTTCACCGGGTGCGTGCGCATCTTCGCGTCCGCGCGGAAGACCTCGCTGTAGGTGCTGGACACCCAGCGGTGGCACGAACCGCACCGGTAGTACTTCACCCGGGTTCCGGGCTGGAGTGTCATCATCACGCCGCAGTGGGTGCACTCCACCGTGACGTTCTCCAGTGTCTGCCAGCTCGCGACCGCCGCACCCATGGTGACTTCGACCTCCGTTCGCAACACGCCTGTAGCACCGGCAAACTCCCACAGCGGCGGATCCCGTCAAGAAAATGTCGCGAACGACCCGGGGGGTCCCTCCGGCGCGCTGCCGGGCTTCCCGGGTTTCGGGTAGAACCAAGCCCATGCGACCGCTCCTCGCCGCCGCCCTGCTCCTGACCGCCGCCGCGCACGCCCAGGCCCCGTCGGCCCCTCCGGCCGCGGCGCCCAAGGCCGCCCCGAAGCCCGAGAAGGCCCCCGCCGAGCGCGCCGCCCCCGCCCGTCCCCCGGCGGATGCCGGCGCCTCCGACGCCTCCCTCCTGAAGGGCCTGCTGTGGGCGGCGGAGCCCGCGCCGGAGGAGATCCGCACGCTCGCCATCGAGGACCTGGCGCTCCTGGGCGACGCGCGCGCCCTGGACCCGCTGGCCGCGTTCATCTGGGACCCCAACCCGCGCATCCAGCAGGCCGCGTTGCGCGCGGTGGCGCTCTTCCAGCACCGGCGCGCGGAAGAGATTTTGGGCAACGTCGTGAGACACCCGCGCCTGCCGGACACGCTGAAGATTCAAGCGCTGGGAGGTCTGCTGTATCAGCGCACCCCCACCGCCCGCCGGGTGGTGCAGGACGTGGCCGCGGACAGCCGCGTGGGCTACGCGGTGCAGAACGCCGCGCGCTCGGTGGCGTCGCAGTGGGAAGCCGCCCCGGCCGCCGCGCCCTGAAACACGCCTGCCTGTCTGCCCTCCAGCCCTGACGACACACGTGCCCGCCGGGCCGATTCCTGGAGTGCGCGCGTGTATGGGTTAGACTGGGGCGCATGAAGATCACCCCCCTCGACATCCGGCAGAAGCGCTTCGAGACGGTGATGCGCGGCTTCGCGCGTCCCGAAGTGGGCGCGTACCTGGAGCTGATCGCCGGCGAGTTCGAGGAGGTCGTGAAGGAGAACATCGCGCTCAAGGAGGAGCTGAAGCGCACGCAGGCGCGGCTCGAGCAGCATCAGGAGCGCGAGCGCACCCTCCAGGAGACGATGGTCACCGCCCAGCGCATCAGCGAGGACCTGAAGGACGCCGCGAAGAAGGAAGCGGAGATCATCATCGCGGACGCGGAGCACCAGGCGGAGAAGATCGTCCACGGCGCGCACCAGCGGCTGGTGCAGGTGGTGGAGGACATCAACGAGCTCAAGCGCCAGCGCACCCAGTTCGAGTCGCAGGTGCGCTCCGTGGTGGAGGCCCACCGCAAGCTGTTGGAGACGTTCGCCGCGCCCACCTTCGCGGACCGCGACTACGCGCGCGTGGAGGACAACGTCGCGTTCCTGTCCCAGAAGAAGGCCACCTCCAACGACTAGCATCCGCGCATGCCCGCCCCCTGGCTCAAGGCCGTGCAGACCGGGGTGGAGCTGACGGTGCTCGTCCAGCCGCGCGCGTCCCGCACCCGGGTGATGGGCGAGCATGACGGCCAGCTGAAGATCCAGCTCGCCGCGCCGCCCGTGGACGGTGAAGCGAATGCGGCCCTGGTGGAATTCATCGCCAAAACGATGGGCGTGCCGCGTCGGCAGGTAACACTCGTGGCGGGTGACACGTCGCGCCGTAAGCGATTGAGGGTGGAAGGGGTTGATGCGGCGGCGGCCGAGGCTGTTATCTCTGGTGGACCGTGAGGCCACGCATGCTCCGCCTGTTCGCCTTCCTGATGATGCTGCTGGCCTCGCCGGGCGTGTTCGCACAGGACGAAGGTCCGCGGGGCATCCACGCGACGGAGGCCGTCGTCACGGACGCCGCGCTCGTGCCCCACGCCCGCCCCGCCATCGTCGCGGGCGAGCTGAAGACGCAGCGCTTCGTCATCCTGCACACCGCGAAGGCGGCGGGCGCGGCCCGGGCGCTGGCCGGGCAGATTGAAGGCGTGCGGGACGCCTTCGGCGCGATGCTCGGGCGCGACTGGCCGGGCACCACCGAGATCCGCCTGGGCGTGGGCCGCCAGGAGTTCGAGGCGCTGGCGCTCCCCGGGGGCAAGCCTCCGGGCTGGGCCGTGGCGCTCGCCTACCCCGGGCATCAGATCATCCTGCTGGACGCGCTCAGCCTGAGCGACACGGAAGGGCCCACCACGCTGCGGCACGAATTGGCGCACGTGGCGCTGGGCCAGCTGGCGAAGGACTGGCCGCGCTGGTTCCAGGAGGGCGTGGCGCAGAACCTCACCGACGAGCGCTACTCCGTCGCCCACTACAGCGCCCTCTTCCGCGCGGTGACGCAGGAGCGCGTCTTCCACTTCGAGGACCTGTCCGACGAATGGCCGGACGTGCCCGCGGACGTGGAGATCGCCTACGCGCAGAGCGCCGCGTTCGTGGCCTTCCTCACCGGCAAGCACGGCGCTCACGCCATGGGCCAGCTGGTGGACGGCGTGCGCGCGGGTGAGCCCTTCGAGCAGGCCTTCGGCAAGGCGTTCCGCACGTCGCTGCTCTTGGAGGAGCAGGACTGGCGCGAGGGGCTCGCGGCCCGCTACGGCTGGCTGCCGCTCACCACCAGCTCCGCGCTGCTGTGGCTCACCGCCTCCATCCTGTGCGTGGCCGCCTTCGTGCGCCGCATGCGCCAGAAGTCCGAGCGGATGACGGAGCTGGCCGCGGAGGACGCCGCCGAGGACGCCGCGCTGCGCCTGCTCGCCGCCGCCCGCGCCGCGGGGCCCGTCCCCGTGGACGGCTCCGAGCCGCTGTCCCCCGCCCTCCCCTGGCCGGAGTGGCCCGGCGCCACCCCGCCCGTGGCCCCGCCCAATCCGTCCGCCCCCAGCCAGCCGGAGGCCCTGGAGGGCGCGCCAGAAGCGCTGGAGTCGGGCGCGGGCCATCCGGAGGGCCCGGACGGTCAGGACATGGACATGGACGACGAGGAGCCGGAGTCCTCCAGCGGCGAGTACGAGCTGGATGGCGAGGCCCCGTCGGGCCGCCCGCCCAAGCCGACGCTCCACTGAGGGGCGCGGCGTGCCCAGGCAGGGAAGGAACTTCCCTTGCTCCCCGCCTTTCAACATCCGCCCCGTAGGATTTACGTCCTCCGGCCGCCCTTCAGGGCACCCCCATTGCCCAAGTGGGCGGATTCATTGAGAGCCAGCAACCATCTGGCGTTGGCAAAGCCCTTGCTATGTCTTCGTTCGCGATGCGGACGACAACGGACATGGCGGCGGAGCGGGGACGGAAGAAGGCCGGGGCGGCCCGGGTCTTCAGCAAGCAGCCGGAGCGCATCGCGGCCCTGTGGCGGCGGATGCGGCTGGCGTCGCACGAGGGCCAGGGCGTTCCAGGCCCCAGCCTGCTGGACGGACTGGTGGAGCCCTTCGTCCGGGAGCTGGGGCTGACGCTGGAGGGCGTGGAGTCCAGCCCCTGGAGCCGCACCCGCGCGGTGCTGCGCCTGGCGCCGGAGCGTGGCGCGCGGGCCCTGCACGACGAGTTCGCACTGCTGCGGCGGTGCCTGGTGGACGCCCTGGAGGTGCTGGGCGGTGGAGACGCGGAGCGCCAGCGCATCAACCGCGCGCTCGACGAGGCCGTGGACAGCGCGGTGGCGCTGCTCCAGCGGATGGCGGACCCGAAGGCGGATGGGCCCCGGGTGCCGTTCGGCGGTCTGGTGGTGGAGTACTTCGAGCGGCCGTCCCACGCGCGCCGGGCCCCCATGGGCCGCCGCGACGAGCGGTCCGCCATGCATTGAACGGCGCGCAGGAGGCGCCAGGGTTTTGTTGCAAGGGTTTGCCGATCCGTCCGGCTTGACACTCCTCACTGAGGAAGGGTCCGGGGGCTGGCGGGAGGGAGCGCTGTCATGGATGGGGGTCCGTGACGCGCCTTGAGGGTGCGAGTTCCTGCTCGGGGGAGCGGTGAGCCGCACACAGTCGAACGCCGGAACGCGTGGATGGGGGTCCGCGCGCTCCGCCGGTCGGACGGATCGGCATGTTTTGTCGGGGGGATTGGGGATGGGGCAGCGGGAGGGCGCCTACGGGGGTGGGCGCTCTCCCGCATTTTTTTTGCTCAGTGCGCGTCCGCCCAGCTCTTCCCCGCGCCCACGTCCACCTTGAGCGGCACCTTCAGCTCGGCGACGGAGGCCATGCTCTTCACGGCCAGGGCCTTCACGGCCTCCACCTCCGCGTCCGGCGCCTCGAAGAGCAGTTCGTCGTGCACCTGGAGGAGCACGCGCGTCTTCAGCTTCTGCTCCCGGAGCGCGGCGTCCACGGCCAGCATGGCCTTCTTCATCAGGTCCGCGGCGGTGCCCTGGATGGGCATGTTGATGGCGGCGCGCTCGGCGGCCTGGGCCACCGCGCGGTTCTTGGAGAGCAGGTCCCCCATCAGGCGGCGGCGGCCGTAGAGCGTCTCCACGTAGCCCACCTTGCGCGCCTTCTCCACGGTGTCCTCCAGGTACTGGCGGATGCCGGCGTACCGGATGAAGAACTTCTCGATGACGTCGCGCGCGTTCTCCTGGGAGATGCCCAGGCGCGTGGACAGGCCGTGCGCGGACAGGCCGTACGCGATGCCGAAGTTCACCATCTTCGCCACGCGGCGCTGCTCGCGGTCCACGTCCTTGGGGTCCACGCCGAAGACTTCCGCCGCCGTGCGGCTGTGGATGTCCTCGTCGTTGCGGAACGCGTCGATGAGGACCGGGTCCTCCGCGATGTGCGCCAGGAGCCGCAGCTCGATCTGCGAGTAGTCCGCGCTCACCAGCTGGTGCCCCGCGTCCGCCACGAAGGCGCGGCGGATCTCCCGCCCCAGCTCCGTGCGGACCGGGATGTTCTGCAGGTTCGGGTCGGACGAGGACAGCCGGCCGGTGGCGGTGGCCGCCTGGTGGTACGTGGTGTGGATGCGCCCGTCCTTCGCCACCAGCGTCGGCAGCGTGTCCAGGTAGGTGCTCTTGAGCTTGGACAGGCCCCGGTATTCGATCAGCGCGCGCGCGAGCACGCTGTTGTGCTCCTCCGCCAGCTTCTCCAGCACCTCCTGGTCCGTGGACGGGCCCGTCTTGCCGCGCTTGAGGATGGGCAGCTTCTGCTCCTCGTAGAGCACCTGCGCCAGCTGCGGGTTGGAGCCCAGGTTGAAGACATGGCCCGCGGCCTGGTGGCACTCGGCCTCCTTCGCCTTCACCTCCACGTCCACGCGCTCGGACGTGCGGCCCAGCTCCGCCACGTCCAGCTTCACGCCCTCGCGCTCCATGCGCGCGAGCACGGGCAACAGCGGCAGCTCCAGCGTGCGCGCCAGCTCCGCGAGCCCGCCCAGCTCCAGCTCCTTCCACAGCTCCGGCGCCATCCTGCGCGCCGCGTCCGCGCGCACCGCGTAGGCCGCGGCCACCTCGTCCGGCCCGTGGTCCGCCAGCGGCCGGCCCTTCTTGCCCTCCACCGACGCGGGCAGCGCGGGCAGCTCCGAGCGCAGCCGCTCGCGCGCCAGGTCCGCCAGCGCGTGCTCCCGGCGCGACGGGTTGAGCAGGTAGCTCAGGAGCTCCACGTCGTCGTGCGCGCCCTCCAGCGTCAGGCCTTCATGGGCCAGCACCAGCGTGAGCGCCTTGAGGTCGTGGCCGCCCTTCTTCACCGCCGGATCCGAAATCACGTCCTTCATCGCCGCGGTGAAGGCCGCCACCGGCACCTGCGTGGCGCCCAGCTGCTGGTGCCTCAGCGGCACGTAGCGCGTGGAGCCGTCCGGCAGCGCCACGCCCAGGCCCACCAGCGGCGCCGCGAAGGGCATGCCTTCGTAGGCGGGCACCAGAGAGAGAGCCCCGGCCTCCTTCGCCGCGTCCGCCAGCGCCTTCAACTCCGCCTCGGTGGTGACCAGCGTGGTGGTGGTGACGAGCGGCGCCACGTCCGGCCGGGCCGGAGCCTCCTCCGCGGGCAGGTCGCGCAGGAGCGCGAAGAACTCCAGCTCCGTGAACAAATCCCGCGCGCGCGTGGCGTCCGGCGCGCGGCGGACCAGGTCGTCCAGCTTCACGCCCAGGGCCAGCCCGGTGTTGAAGGTGACCAACTGCTTGGCGCGCGTCAGGCTCTCGCGGTGGGACTCCAGCGCCGCGCGGATCTTCGGCTTCTTCACCTCTTCCACGCGCGCGAGCAGCGTCTCCACGTCGCCGAACTGGTGGAGCAGCTCCACCGCCGTCTTGTCGCCCACGCCGGGCACCTTGGCGACGTTGTCCACCGCGTCGCCCACCAGGGCCAGGAAGTCGCGCACCTGCTTCGGCAGGATGCCCATCTTCTCCTGCACGTCCGCGATGCCGATGCGCTTGTTCTTCGCGGGGTCGAAGAGGGTGATGTCCTCGTCGACGATCTGCATGAAGTCCTTGTCGCTGGTGACGACCAGGACCTGGAAGCCCTCCGCCTTCGCCTGCAGCGCCAGCGTGCCGATGACGTCGTCCGCCTCCCAGCCCTCCGCGTCCAGCGAAGCCAGGTTCAGCACGTCACCCACCTTGCGGATGAGCGGGAACTGGGGCGTCAGGTCTTCCGGCGGCGCCTTGCGGTTCGCCTTGTACGTGGGGTCGATCTTCTGACGCTCCACGCGGCCGGACTTGTCGAACGCCAACGCCACGTGCGTGGGCTTCAGCTCCTGCAAGGCCTTGAGCACCATGCGGGTGAAGCCCAGCACCGCGTTGGTGGGCACCCCCTTGCTCGTCGTGAGCGGGGGGATGGCGTGGTAGGCGCGGAAGATGAAGCCAGAGGCGTCGAAGAGCGCCAGGCGGCGCTCGGAGCGCGGGGGGCTGGTGTCGGCCATCCCCCGTCCCTAGCGCGCCTACCGCGGTCTGTCCACGAAGCCCCGCACCGGAGCGCCGCTCAGCGGCACTTCATCTCGGCCTTCTTCGAGGCCATCTGCTCGGCGATGCCGTCACCCGGCACGGCGTAGTCCTCCACCGCCTGGAAGTCCGAGCAGCCGCCCACGTTGTTCAACGCGTTCTGCGCCTGCGTGGAGCAGAAGGCCACCACGCGGTTCAGGTTCGTGTTGCCCTTGTAGAAGTCGAAGCCCATCTTCCAGATGCGGCAGCCACGGCGGCGGTCCTCGCGGTCGGCGAAGTGCTTGCCGCGCTGGTAGGCGGAGGCCGCCAGGTCCTGGAACATGTTCTTCCGGTAGAAGGACAGGTGCGACTCCGCCAGCTCCGCCATGATGCGCTTGTCCGTGGCCAGCGCGTCCTTGAACGGCGCCACCGCGCGCTCGGGGTCGTCGTTGCTGAGCGAGCTCTCACCCGTCTTGAAGAGCTGATCCACGTTGGACACGTCGCGGATGAGATCGTCCGCCAACTGGTGGAACTGCGCCTGGTCCTCCTTCGAGCGCAGCTTCTGCAGCGTCGCCATCGCCTCGCTGCCGCGGCCGGCCCAGTAGTCCATCATCGCCGCCTGGACGAGCTTCGGGGCGTAGCGCTTGGCGAACATGGCGCGCACCTCGCTGGCCTGATCCACGCCCAGCCCGTCCTCCTGGAGGATGTCGGACACGGGGCAGGTCCACGGCTGGGCGTTGCGGTCCACGCGGTTGCGGGCCACCAGGAACTTCACGAACATGGCGTCCTTGGGGCGCCACTCGTTCCTGCGCAGGTGGCCCTCCAGGCGGAGCGTCTGACCGATGGGCGGCTCCAGGTCCTCCTTGCTCTGCTTCTGGCACCACACTTCCATGTACTGCTGGCAGCGCTGGACGGCCGGGCCCCACTGCGAGTTGTTCAGGTAGCGGTTGCAGTCGAACTTCGCGCGGTCCACGAACTGCTCGGCCGTCTCCTTCGCCTTGGAGCGGGCGCGGCGGAAGTACTCGCTCTCCTTCGGAATCTTGCGCAGGAACTCCAGCGCGTCCTTCTCGCGGTTGAGCTCGATGGCCTTCTTCGCGGCCTCGAAGTTGTCGAAGGCCTCCTTCTCCAGCTTGATGCGCCGCACGAGGGTGTTCGCCTCGGCGTTGATGGGGTCCATGTCCAGCGCCTGCTCACACGCCTTCTCGGCGCGGCCCCAGTCGGGAGCCCCCATCTCATTGGAGGAGTAGGAGCGGCACTCGCTGAGGAACTCCTGCACCTGCTGCGCGGGATCCAGCGGCGCGGCCGGCCCCGTCTTCTGCGCCTTCTGGGGCGCCCCGATGGAGGTCTTCACCACCGCCGCCACCGCCAGCAGCGCCATCACGCCGCCCGCGACCACCAGCAGCTTGCGCTTCTTGTCGGCCTCGGGCGCGGCCCTGCCGCCACGACGGGCCGGCGCCGCGCCCGTGCCCGGACGGCGCGAGGGCGTGTCCGCGGCCTCGTAGGTCATCTCCACCACGCCGAACTGGAGGACGTCCCCAGGCTGCAGGTCGACGAACTCCTCGCCCAGCAGCTCGCCGTTGAGCAGCGTGCCGTTGGCGCTGCCCAGGTCGCGCGCGAGCACGGCGGAGCCCTCGCGCTTCACCTCCGCGTGCTTCCGGCTCACAGAGTCGTCATCCAGGATGACCGCCGCCGGAGGCGCCCGGCCCACCAGCACCGTGCCGTTGATGGGATAGGACTTGCCCGCCCACGGGCCCGTCATTCCCTTGAGCATCGGACCGGAGCTCGCGCCCGCCGCCGCGTCACCCGCGCCCGCCCGCGAGGGCGTGGAGCGCGCGGGCCGCTTCGCCAGCGCGCCCTCGGGCTTCGCGGCCCCGTTCTGCGTAGCCTTGGCGCGGATGCTGGGCATGGCGCGCGTGCCCTTCACGGGCGCGTCCGAGAGCGTCGCCGGGTCGCCGGGAGGAGGCGTCGCCGCGCGGCGGCCGCTGGTGCTCCGGGCGCTGCCCTTGAGCTTCAGCTCATAGTCGCCCAAGAGCACCTGCGAGGCCGGCGTCAGCGCCGTGGGCCCCTCGATGCGCTCGCCGTCCACGAAGGTGCCGTTCTGGCTGCCCCCGTCCTCGACGTAGACCGTGCCGCCCTCCACGTAGATGCGCGCGTGCTGCCGCGACACGCCACCTTCCGTGAGGACCAGGTCATTGCCCTGCTGGCGGCCAATCTTCAGCTCGCCCGCGATCTCGTGCTCGTGCTCAGTGCCGTCAGGGTGACGGACGACCAGGGTAGGCATGGGCGCGTCAGTCCTCGCGGAAGATGCTCATGTTCACGGGGATGCCCTTGCGCTGGAGCTCGTCGTAGAACTTCGGGACGAAGCCCGACGCCACGTAGCGACCGCGCACCTTGTGGTCCTCCGTGAAGCCGTCCTGCTTGTAATAGAAGATGTCCTGCAGGGTCACGATGTCGACCTCCATGCCGGACACCTCCGTGATGAAGCAGATCTTGCGGGAGCCGTCGGAGAAGCGCGTCTGCTGCACGATGAGGTGCACGGCGCTGGCGATCTGCTCGCGGATGGCCTTCACCGGCAGCTCCATGCCGGACATGAGCACCATCGTCTCCAGGCGGGCAATCGCGTCGCGCGGCGTGTTCGCGTGCAGCGTGGTGAGCGAGCCGTCGTGGCCGGTGTTCATGGCCTGGAGCATGTCCAGCGTCTCACCGGAGCGGCACTCGCCCACCACGATGCGGTCCGGCCGCATGCGCAGGCAGTTCTTCACCAGCTCGCGGATGGTGATGGCGCCCTTGCCTTCCAGGTTGGGCGGGCGGCTCTCCAGTTGCACCCAGTGGTCCTGCGGCAGCTGAAGCTCCGCCGCGTCCTCCACCGTGATGATGCGCTCACCCTCCGGGATGAACGAGCTGATGATGTTCAGCGTCGTCGTCTTCCCGGAGCCCGTGCCGCCGGAGATGACGATGTTGCGCCGGGCCGTGACGCACATCTCCAGGAACTCCGCCATCTGCGCGGTGACGGTCTTGTATTTGATGAGGTCCTGGATCTTCAGCGCGTCCTTCTTGAACTTGCGGATGGTGATGCAGGGACCCTTGAGCGCCAGCGGCGGGATGATGGCGTTCACGCGGCTGCCGTCCTTGAGGCGCGCGTCCACCAGCGGGCTGGATTCGTCGATGCGGCGGCCAATGGGCGCCACGATGCGCTCGATGACGCCGAGCACCGCCTGGTTGGAGGAGAACGTCTTCTCCGACAGGGTCAGCTTGCCCTTGCGCTCGATGTAGATCTGGTTGGCGTGGTTCACCATGATCTCGCTGATCTCTTCCGACGCGAGGAACGCCTCCAGGGGCCCCAGGCCCAGCGCCTCGTTGATGACGTCGGTGAGCAGCTCCTCCCGGTCCACGTCCCCGGGGAGCTCCTGGTCCGCCTCCATCTGGTCGATGATGTCCCGGATGGCCTTTTCGGTGCGGCGCCAGAGCTCCTCGTCCCCGAGCCGGTCCATGTCCATGCGGCGCAGGTCCAGGTACTCGATGAGCCGGTCGTGGATCTCCTTCTGGAGCCGCGAGTAGCGCTCCAGCCGGGGGTCCACCTTGCGCTTGTTCTTCGCCATGGCCGCGGCCATGGACGCGGGCATGCGGCTGGGAGCCGCGGGGGCGGGCGCGGGCTCCTCCTCCTCGTAGGGCTCCTCCTCTTCGTAGGCCTCTTCCTCGTAGGCCTCCTCGCCCTGCTCCTCGTCGTAGGCCTCTTCCGCGGGCTCGTCTTCCAGCGGCTCGACGTTGAGGATGTAGTCGCCGATGGAGACCTGGTCGGTGGGCTTGAGCACCATGGGACCGGCGATCTTCTTGCCGTTCACGAAGGTGCCGTTCGTGGACTTCATGTCCACGATGATGAAGCGCCCATCCTTTTCGACGATGCGGGAGTGGGTCTTGGAGACGTTCCCCTTGGCGAGCACGATGTCGTTGCCAGCAATCCGGCCGATCGTGATCTCGTTCTTGGGGTACTCCCGCTGCTCCGAACCGCCGCCCTTCTCCGTCAGCGTGATGAGAAACATGGGTCGGGATGCTACCAAGCCCTCCTACGACCTCAAAGACTCCTGCGACGCTCGCCCGCCTGCTGCCCGGAAACGGACGGGCCGGCACCCTCCCCCTCTGAAGCGGGGACGGAGCCGGCCCGGATCCAACGTGACGGCGAGGAAGGCCGTCAGTCGAAGATGTTGAAGTTCACCTCGGAGCGGGCCTGCTTGTAGCGGGTCTTCACGTCCTCGATGATGCTGCGGACCTTGTCCGAGTCCGGATTCACGATGCGCGGGGTGACGAAGATCACCAGCTCGCGCTTGGTGGAGTCGAACGCGCGGTTCTTGAACAGCTCGCCCACGATGGGGATGTGACCCAGGCCGGGCAGCTTCGCGACGGCCTTCTGCTCGTCGTGGCTGAACACGCCGGACAGCACGATCGTTTCTCCGTGGCGCACGGTGACGTTCGTCTTGACCTTGCGGGTGCGGAAGCCCGGGATGGCGGACGAACCACCGAAGGACACGGACACGGAGGTGTCGATTTCGGAGGCCTCGGCCTCCACCTCGGTCTGGATGTTGCCGTTGCGGTCCGCGGTGGGGCGGATGTTCAGGATGACGCCGTAGGGCTTGTACTCCACCGTGAACTGCGTGTTGGTGATGAGGGGGATGGGCACCTCGCCGCCGGCGAGGAACTCCGCCTTCTCACCGCTGGCGCACACCAGCTTGGGCTGCGCCAGCAGGCGGCCGTAACCGTCGTTGGCCTGGAAGCCGATGCTCAGGTCGGAGCCGCCGATCGCGCCCAGCGTGAGGGTGGAGACGGCGTCGCCGGAGGGCAGCAGCGCCTTGTTCAGGTTCGCGGTGGCGGACAGCGTGCCGGTGATGTCCGTGGGGTACTTGATGCCGTAGCGGTCGCGGCTGTTGCGGCGGATTTCGACGAACTGGACCTCGGAGAGGATCATCCGCTTGATGCCGACGACGAGCAGGTTCTCCACCTTCTCACCGATGGCCTTGGTGATGAGCTCCGCCTTCTGGAGGTCCTGCTGGCTCTCCACGGAGCCCTCCAGGAAGATGGTCGCGCCCACCACATTGGCCTGCACGTTCTTCAGGCCCGCCTTCTGGAAGGCCGCGTTCAGGTTCTGCGCGACGAGCTTCTTGGCGTTGGGGGCGATCTTCACGAACGACTTCACGTTCGGGTACAGGCTCACCACCTGCTCGATGCGGTCCGCGTCCTGCGTGGTGTAGGCCTGACCGTCCAGGTAGATGCGGTCGCCCACCATGCGCACGGACACGCCTTCAATCTCACCGAGCAGGCGCTTGATCTCGGAGATGACCTCGTTGGGGTCCTGCTTGCGGACCGTCACCAGGTAGCTGATGCGCTGACCGGAGGACTTCCAGACGAGCAGCGTCGTCTTGCCCTCGGCGTTACCGGTGACGAGCAGCTGGCCGGTGCCCAGCGTCTTCACCTCGGCGATGGACGGATCACCCAGCGCGACGCGGCTGAGGCCGGGAATGGTGAGCACCTTCTGGGTGCCCACACCCAGGCTGACGGAGCTGCCCTCCTGGGCCTGGGCAGGGGCGCTGGCCACCACCGTGACGACGGCGCCGAGCGCCAGGGCTTGCGTGAAGCGAGTGAACATCGTGTGAGTCCCCTTCTTGCGTGCGCGCGCCCGGCCTGACGGCGCGCTATCCCAGATGTTGTTGCTGCCACCACATGGCCCAGAAAGTCCCGAGCGCGATGGAGACGCCGTAGGGGATGTGTCGCGCGGGCGAGGGCGAGGTTTCCTCGCGCATCCATTTCATCCGCACCGCCCAGCGACGGGCCACCGCCGCCAGCGTGTCCCAGACGGCCCCCTGCCACAGCAGCGTGACGATGGCCTGCAGCGCGCCCGTGAGCGAGATGAAGGCCGCCGCGGCGAGCACCGTGGGAAAGCCCAGCACGCAACCCACGCCCGCCATCAGCTTGACGTCACCCCACCCCATGCGCCCGCGCAGCGCACCCGGCACCAGCAGCAGCGCGAGTCCCGCGCCCGCCAGAAGCCCGCTCACCACCCCCGACTCCAGCCCGCCCACCCCTTCGGACACGCCGCGCAGCCCGAGCCCCAGCACGATGAGGGGATAGGTCACGGCGTTCGGGATGAGCCGGCGCAGCACGTCGGTCACCACCGCAATCACCAGGGCCACTCCCAGAATCGTCCACGACGCGAGCTGAGCAGGTGTCATTCGGCACCTGCTCCCATGAGGAGCAGGCGACCCCCATCAAACAATGGAGGCCCTGAGCCCGTCAATTCCTGAACAAGGCCATCGCACCGTGGGGCCCCGCGTCATGCCGGCTTCAGTGGATGACGAGGCGGATCTTCTCGCTGCAGATGAAGTACTCGTCCCCGTCCTCGACCTTGCGGCGCTTGATGCGCTGCTTGTTGAACCAGGTCCCGTTCGAGGAGCCGAGGTCTTCGATGTAGAAGTCGCCGCCGTCGCGGGCGATGACGGCGTGCTCGCGCGACACCTTGCCGGAGTTGATGACGAAGTCGCAGTGCTTGCCGCGTCCGATGACGTAGCGGTCCTTGACGATCTTCTCCTGCTCGCCGGACTCCGTGACGAGGTAGAGCGCGGCGCCCTCCTCCTCGTCCGGCTCCTCCATGGCCTCTTCTTCCTCGGCCTCTTCCGGCGGCTCGTCCTGCATGTCGTCGAGCGGCGGCTCCTCCTGCTCGGGCAGGGGCTCCTCCTCGTCCTCGATCATGTCGTCCGCGGCGGGCGGAGGCGGCTCGTTCTTGCCCTTGATGAGCCGCTCCAACTCGGCGGCAGTCTCCAGGACGCGCTCGGCGACCTCGCGGCGCACCGGATCATTGTCCAGGCCGTTGGAGGACGGGCGCTCATCCACGTTGCGCGCGGCGCCTCGCGGGGGCGGCGCGGGGGACAGCACCGGCGGAGCGCCCTTGGCCGCGGCGGCCGGGGGCGGAGCCGCGGCCGGACGCGCCGCCGCGGCGGGCGCGGATGACGGCACCGCCGCCACGGCGGGCTCGCCCTTCGTCCTCACGTCGATGAAGCCGTTGAGGCGCGCGAACATGAACAGCGCCTGGTTGATGAGCGCGTCGCGATCCGACCCCATCTGCTGGGCCATCTCTTCGTACGTCTCCCACAGGTGCTCGGCGATGCCGACCTTGCGTGCGGGACGGGAGTTCTGATCGATCATCGGTCTTGGCTCGGGAAATGCTGGACGTGAGGGACGATAGCAGAGCCGCTCGGGCGCGCCCAGTTACTGGAACGCCCGGAGATACGTGAGGTTGTCCAGGTTGTCGGTGATCGACTCCAGGGCCACCTGGAGCACGCCGTCCGCCGAGGGGTACGCGACGTAGGCGAGGCTGGAGCCCTCCACGTCCGTGGCCACCACGGAAGCAGGCAGGGTGTAGACGCCCAGGCTGCTCGACTGGCCGGTGTCCACGCCGAAGATGTAGCGGCGGAAGCGCGGCAGCAGCGTCACCAGGTAGCGGTCCCCCGCGTTGAGGCGGCTCCCCGCGCCGAGGGTCGGCGTCATCGTGAGCGTCAGCGGCGCGGGCACGTAGGTGGTGGGCGTCCTGGGCGGGTCCAGGCCCAGGTCGAAGCCGTCCGGGTGGTAGTAGTAGTCCAGGAAGGTGGAGACCGTGTACGCCTCGTTGACGTCCAGCCGCTGCAGGTACGTGCCGCTGGTCTCCGCGCCCGCGTAGAGCACGAAGGGCTTCACGTTCGGGCCCGCGCGCACGGAGAACGACGGATAGGACGCGCAGGGCTCGGCCGCGGCGGCGACCGCGGGGTCGGACAGGTCCGGGTAGAGCCGCGTGAGGCCGTCGCCCTGGTCCTCCAGGCGCAGGATGGGGATGACCGCCGCGCAGGCGCCCGCGTTGTTCGCCAGGATGATGGAGTCGCCGGGAATCACGCCCCGGGCCGTCGCCAGGGCCGTCTCGATGAGGAGCGGAGGGTCCTCCTGGTTCAGGTCGCGGGAGAGGCCAACCAGCCCGGGCAGCACGCCCTGGAAGACGAAGCGGTACGTCCCGTTGGGCACCGAGCCGTTGCAGAGGAACGCCGTGGCGTTGGTCGCGTCCTGCACCTGGGGACAGCCGGGCTGGGTCACGGTGATGCCCTGGAACTGATCCGAGCGCAGCTGCTCGTTGCTGTCCAGCAGCTGCGCGGACACCGACGAGTTCAGCGGCTTGTTCGCGGAGTCGCGGTCCAGGTTGAACGGGCGCCGCTCGTCCGCGCGGAACAGGGTGATCTTCCCGTCGGACGACGGCATGATTCCCAGGAGCGGAATGGGGGTGATGTAGGGCACGCTGTCCGCCAGGATCTCACGGACCTCCAGGCCCGAGCGCAGCGTGAGGCCCGTGGGCAGGCCCGCGGACGTCCGCAGGGTCAGCATGGGCGCGCCGGTGATGTCGCGGGCGAGCACCGGCGCCGCGGACGGCGCATTCACCGGATCCGCCCCGTTGTCGAGCGCGATGACGCCCTCGCAGTCGGACGAGTTGCACGTCAGCTCGTCCAGCACCACGAACACGAAGCGGCCCGCGGGCCAGGGCTCGATGCAGCTCGTCGTCCCGTCGGTCTGGGTCTTCACCACCGTGCCCGCCGGGCAGTTCCCATCGTCGAGCTTGGGCTTGGGCACGCTGTAGCTGGGGTGCGTGGCCACGAGCCGCGCCGGGATGTCCACCAGGTCCGCGTAGTTGGGCACCGCGTAGGGCGCCGGACGCGGCCGCTTGTACGGAATCTCCACGGAGGCCCCGTCCGCGACGACGCGCACGAGCCGGCTGGTGCCGGACACGTTGCGGATGGCGACCACCAGCGAGTCCACCACGTCCGCCCGCGCGGGCAGCGTGGTCATGGACATCACCGTGTCCGCGGGCTTGAGGCAGAAGACGGGCAGCGCGGGAGGCAGCGCGGCCGCGTCGAAGCCCTCCGGGCCGGGCAGGTCCTGGCGCATCACCACCCCGCCACCGAAGGGACCGCAGAGCTGCTCGGCGGCCTCCGGGCGCGTCTGGAGCGCGTAGTACAGGACGCTCGGCGCGCCCTCCGCCACCGGGGCGTGCGCGGTGAAGGCGGTGATGAGCTGGCCGGTCGCCAGGCGCGTCACCTCGTTGAGGCGCGCGCGGTCCGCGGCCACCACGGAGATGCCGCGGCCGCCGGAGCTGCGCGCGTAGATGTACGGGCCGGACACGTCATTGCCGTCGCCGTCGTAGCCCACGTCGCGGGTGAGCGAGTCCGGCCGCGCGATGACGGGGATGGCCAGGGGCTCCAGCGGGTTGGGCGCGGGGATGAACTCACGCGGCGTGCGCGTCAGGTCCAGCACGCGCAGCTCATCCCGGTCCTGCGAGGTGACGAAGACGAGCTGGTTGGAGAGCACCACGTCGTACGTGCCGGAAAGCCCGGCGGCGCCCGCGGTGGAGGTGGTGTCGGAGCAGGCGAGCGCGAGGCTCGCGCCGCTCAGCACCAGGGCAGCAAGAAAGCCGCGCTTCAAGGTCAGTTCTCCTGGCACACGCTGGTGCCCTGGTTCGGATCACGCTGCTGCTGGATGCCCAGCCTGGCCACCAGCCGCGCGTCCTGGGGACGCGACAGGTCGGGGATGTCCACGATGGCCACCTGGCTGTCACCGAAGTTGGTCACGAACAGCCGCGCCGCGTTCGTCCCGGCGGGGTTGTCCACCGTCAGCCCGAAGGCCTGGGACGGGTTGCTGGTCTGGTTCTGGTTGTTGACGAGCGGCACCTGCGCCACGACCTGCCCGAGCGCCTCGTCGTAGAGGGACACCGCGCTGTCGCCGGTGCTCGTCACCGCGATGATGTGGGTGTCCGCGTTGGACGCGCCCGGCGTCCGCGAGATGATCTGCATGTCGCTCACGCCGTCGGGCATGGGCACCGCGGAGACCACGCGGAAGAAGGGCTGCGTGGAGGTGCCGCCCGGCACCGCGTCATATTCGAAGTCGAGCGTGAGCAGCGTGTCCGGGCCGCGCGCCAGCATGTACAGCCGCTCGCGCACGAAGTTCGGACGCACCGCCCGCTCCTCCGCCGTCACCGGACGGGGCACCACGCGCGCGGCGCGCGCCTCGCGGATGCGGTACTCCGCCTGCAGCGAGGGCTCCAGGATGGTGCCGGGGTCGTTCTTGTCCACCAGCCGCAGCACGAAGTTGCCGGCCACGGTGCCGCTGATGCCGGCCACGAAGTTGCGGCCCGTCACGTAGAGGAAGCCCGTGCCCACCGTCACCGAATCCGAGCCGCCGTAGAGGTAGCCCTCGGGAGACAGCGAGATGAAGCCCAGCGAGTCCCGCGTGGGGTTGTCCAGCTTCACCGTGGCCAGGTAGCTCTCGAAGTTGCTGCTGGACCTGGCGGGCGAGTCCGCCGCCTCCGAGTGCGTCACGTACAGGTTGCCGCTCGCCTCATCCACCGTCACGCCGATAGGCGACGGAGCGCGGGGCAGGTCCGCGCGCCCCTCGTCGCTGAGGGACGACGGGATGTCCTCGGTGAGCGACAACGCGCCGGTGCGGCAGTCCATGCCGCCCTGCACGCAGGTGAGCACCGGAGCGCCGTTGGCCTCCAGGCTCACGTCCACCGCGTTCAGGTTGTTGCCCTCCGCGCGCGAGGGCACGAACAGGCGCGGCAGCCCCGTGGCCGGGTTCACCCACAGGCCCAATTCGCCCGCGAAGCTGCGGATCTGCACGAGCGACTCGTCCGCGGACGCCAGGTCCTCGAAAGCGAGCGGAGCGTCCGGGAGCGCGCCGCCCAGGTGGGGCACCGTGACGGTCTGCCCGTCCACCTGCGTGCTCAGCGTGTCCAGGTTCAGCGCCACCACCGAACCGGAGTCGTAGCAGTTGTCGAAGTTGGCGTTCGCGACGAACAGGTAGCCATTGCTCGCCGACGGGCCGCCCGCCGCTGGAGGGCGCCAGAAGGCCACCCCGCTGGGGTACACGAAGCGGGTGGACGGAGGCGGGTTCGGTTCGGATTCAATCGAACACGCCCCGAGGAGCAGCAGCGCGGGAGTCAGGAAGTGGAGGCGCATCAGAGGGGGGCGGAGTGTAGGAACGCGGCCCTGCCCCGGGCAACTGAATAGGGCGTCTGCTATTCCCGGTCGCCCTCTCGCCGACATCCGCCCCCATCCACGGGGCGTGCGCCGCTCCCCTGGTGGGGGAACGGGCACGCTCCGGGGCGGAGGAAGAGCGGCCAGGCGTCAGGCCGCGGCGGTCTCGGCCTGGATCTTGGAAAAGTCCGCCACCTGGTTGAACAGGGCGCCAATCTCCGTGAGGAACCGGATGCGGTTCTCCCGCAGGTCCTTGTCCTCGGCCATCACCATCACCTTGTCGAAGAAGGTGTCCACGGCGGGCTTCAGGCCGGTGATCTCCTTGAGCGCGCCGGCGAAGTCGTCCGCGCGCACGTGCTCACCCACCCGGGTGCGCGCCTGGGTGAAGGCGGTGTGGAGGTTCTTCTCCGGCTCGTCGGTGAACCGCTGCGGGTTGGTCTGCCCGCCGGCCACGTCCTTGCCCTGCTTCTCCACGATGTTGACCACGCGCTTGAACGCCGCCGCCAGCGGCTGGAAGTCCGAGTGGCCCACGAGCACGCTCAGGGCCTCCAGGCGCTTCTTCGCCGCCACGAGGTCGTCGAAGCCCACGGACAGCACCGCCTCCACGACGTCCGTGCGGTGCTGCTCGCCCCACAGCGCCTTGAGGCGGCCGCGGAAGAACTCCAGCACCTGCTCGCGCGGGGCCGCCTCACCCGGCTTGCGCTTCACGTTGGCCAGCTTGGGGGCCAGCAGGCGCAGCGCCTCATCCACCGCGGCGGACAGGCTGAAGCGGTAGCCGCGCCCCAGCACGATGCGGATGATGGACAGGCACGCGCGGCGCAGCGCGAACGGATCCGCCGCGCCGGACGGCGCCCTGCCAATGGCGAAGATGCCGCACAGCGAGTCCAGCCGGTCCGCTAGGCCGATGAGCGCGCCCGCGTCCTGCGACGGCAGCGCGTCCTCGGCGCCGCGGGGCAGGTAGTGCTCGAAGATGGCCAGCGCCACCGCGTCGGGCTCGCCGCCCGCCTTCGCGTACTCGCGGCCCATCACGCCCTGGAGCTCCGGGAACTCGCCCACCATGCCGGTGACGAGGTCCGCCTTGGACAGCGTGGCGGCGCGCTCCACCGTGGCCGCCTCCCCTGCCCTGCCCGTGGCCTGGGCCAGCCAGCCCGCCAGCGCGCGGAAGCGCTCCACCTTCTCCAGGTACGTGCCCAGCTGACCCTGCCACACCACGCGGCCCAGCTTCTCCACGCGGTCGGCCAGCGGGGTGCGGCGGTCCTCGTCGAAGAAGAAGCGCCCGTCCGCGAGCCGCGCCGCCAGCACGCGCTGGTAGCCGCGCAGGGACAGCTGCTCGTCGCGCACCGGCGTGTTGGACACGGCGATGAAGCGCGGCAGGAGCTTCCCCTTCGCGTCCGTCAGGGAGAAGTAGCGCTGGTGGCTCTTCATCTCCTGCACCAGGACCTCCGGCGGCAGGTCCAGGTGGCGCTCCTCGAAGCTGCCCACCACGGGGCTCGGCAGCTCCACCAGGTTCGTCACCTGGTCCACCAGGCCCTCGTCCTCCAGGAGCCGGGCGCCCGCCGAGGCGGCCGCGGCGTTCACCTTGCGCACCAGCTCCGCGCGGCGCTTCGCGATGTCCGCGATGACGTGCGCCTTCTCCAGCGCGGCCTCGTAGTCCGCGGGCGCCTTCAGCGTGATGGCGCCCGGCGCGAGGAAGCGGTGGCCGTAGGTCGTGCGGCCCGACTTCACGTCGCCCAGCACCACCGGCAGCTGCGTGTCGCCCAGGAGCGCCACCAGCCACTGCACCGGGCGCGCGAAGGCCGTGTCCACGTCACCCCAGCGCATGGACTTCTTGAAGTTGATGCCGTGCACCGCCGCGTGCAGCGCGTCCTGGAGGATGGCCTCCGCGGGACGGCCCTTCTCCTCCACGCGCGCGGAGAGGTACTCGCCCTTGGCGTTGGTGGTGCGCCCGAGCGCGTCCACGGACAGCTTGAGGCTCTCGGCGAACTTCTCCGCCGCCTTGGTGGGCTTGCCCTGCGCGTCGAAGGCGGCCTTGGCGCTGGGCCCCAGCACCTCCTTCGTGATGTCCTCGCCCGCGTCCGCCACGTCGCGGACCTGGACGGCCAGCCGGCGCGGCGTGCCGAACGTGCGCACCTCGCCGTGCTTCAGGCGGGCGTCGGCCATGCGCTCGGTGAGCACGCGCTTCAGGTCCTCCAGCGCGGGGATGATGAACGACGCCGGGATCTCCTCGGCGCCGACCTCCAGCAGCAGATCACGCGCCACGGGACACCTCCGCCTTCTCCTTCTTCTCCACCGGCTTGTTGAGCTGCACCGTCTTCCAGTAGTCGCTGGCGGGCTTGCCCTCCAGCACCGGCGGCTGCTCGCCCACGGTCCACGGCGTCTTCGTCAGCGGGAAGCCCAGCCGCTCGCGCATCTGGAGATACCCTTCCGCGCACAGGCGCGCGTTGTCACGCACGCGCTTGATGAAGTTGGCGCGCTCGGTGACGGAGATGGCGCCGCGCGCGTCCAGCAGGTTGAACGTGTGCGAGCACTTGAGCGCGTAGTCGTACGCGGGCAGCGGCAGGTGGCGCTCGATGAGCCGCTTGCACTCCTTCTCGTACGCGTCGAACAGCGTGAAGAGCATCTGCGGGTCGGACTCGTGGAGGGCGTACTTGCTCATCTCCACTTCGTTCGCGTGGAAGACCTCGCGGTACTTCACGCCCTTGACCCACTCGATGTCGAAGACGTTCTCCACGTTCTGCAGGTACATCGTGAGGCGCTCGAGCCCGTACGTCAGCTCCGCGGCCACGGGGCGGCAGTCGAAGCCGCCGCACTGCTGGAAGTAGGTGAACTGCGTCACCTCCATCCCGTCGCACCACACCTCCCAGCCCAGGCCCCAGGCGCCCAGCGTGGGGGACTCCCAGTCGTCCTCGACGAAGCGGATGTCGTGCTCCAGCGGGTCCATCCCGATCTTCCGCAGCGACTCCAGGTATAGCTCCTGGACGTTCTTGGGCGCGGGCTTGAGGATGACCTGGAACTGGTGGTGCTGGAACAGGCGGTTCGGGTTCTCACCGAAGCGGCCGTCGGCGGGGCGCCGCGAGGGCTGCACGTAGGCGACGTTCCAGGGCTCGGGACCGAGCGCGCGCAGGAACGTGTACGGGGCCATCGTGCCCGCGCCGACTTCCGTGTCGTACGACTGGGTGACGATGCATCCCTGGTCGGCCCAGTGCTTCTGGAGCGTGAGGATGAGGTCCTGGAAATACATGATGGCGAGTCCTTCTCGCAGTGCGTCGAAGGCGGAGGCGGAACGCGGCGGACCCTAGTGAGGGGGTCCAGGAGCGTCAAGGACGGCGGTCAGTCCGAGTAGTCCGGCAGGTCGGCCAGTCGAATCTGCAGCTTCGTCACCTCGCCGGGACGGATGGGAGCGGACAACAGCTTGCTCGTACCGCCGGGATCCTGCGGGTCCACCACGCGCAGACGGTACGTCCCGATGGGCAGGGGGAACTTGTTCAACGGGGACGTGCCCAGTTGCGTGGCGCCGTCGAACACGGCCGCGTTCTTCGGCACCGTGTAGAGCGTCAGCCAGCCCAGGCCCGCCTTCGCAGCGCCCTTGGAGGTGCTCGTGTCGAGCACCTCCGGGTTCTCCTCCTGAGAGACGGTGGTGACGGGCTCCGGGGACCGCTCCGTGGGCGCGGGCTTCGCGGGGCGCGGCTCCGCCTTCGCCACCACGGGCGCGGGCGCGTCCGTCGTGGCGGCCGGCTTCGTCTTGCGTCCCCCCTTGGCAGCGGGGGCCTGCTTCGTGTCGATGGGCGGCGCGACCACCACCGGTTCGGGCGGGGGCGTCGGATCAACCTGCGCGGGCTCGGGGGTGGTCTTCTGGACGAAACCCGGCGGAGGACCGGAGGGCTTCGGCGGCCACTGTCCGTTCGCGGCGGGGTCCACCGGAGGGGGCGGATCCAGCTCCGCCTTCACCCACTGCTTCGCGGAGTCGAACGCCGGCATGAACACGCGGCGCACGGGTTCGAGCGTCGCCAGGTACGCCACGCCGCCCAGGAGGAAGAGCAGGAACAACCGCATGCCCCAGCCGGAGCCCTCGCGCACGGGCGGGGCCACGGGGGGCGCTTCTTCAACGGACGCCTCTTGCTCCACCTGCCGCGAGGACCGCGCGGTGCCGCGCACCGGGCGGGCCTTGAAGCGCTGGGTCTGGAGCTCGCTGGGCGGATCCATCAGCCCGTCGGACGGGGCTGCGTCGCGGGCTTCGGCGGGCTCCGGCCGAGCGCTGGGACGGGCCCGCGAGGGCCGCACGGCGTCCGCGGGAGGACGAACGACCCGGGGAACTGGCGTCCCATCCGCCCCCGCGGGCCGCTGCGCTCGCGGCGTCACGGCGGGCGTGTTGACGCGAGAGGCGCGGGCCTCCACGGCCTCATTGGCGGGACGCGGGGTCGCGCGGGGCGCGGGCGTCGCGGACTCCGTGGCGGTGCGGCGGACGGGCGTGGGCTTGAAGGACGCCGCGACGTCCGGGGACGGGGCCTCCGCGTGCGGCGACTTCACCTGCGCGGTGGCCGCCGAGGCGGCCTGCTCACTGCCCTCCTCCACCTGGAGCGCGCCGGCGGCCTCGCTGACGCGGGCGTCCTCGGCGCGGCTGGCCAGCTCCAGGAGCGTGCGCGTCTTCTGGCGCTTCTCCTCGAAGAGCTCGCCCATGACGGCGGTCATCTGGTCTTCGTCGAACAGCTCGGAGCCCAGCGTGGCCTCGATGGCGCGCGCCATCTCCCGGCAGGTGCCGAAGCGCTGGGTGGTATCGCGCGACAGCGCCTTGAGCACCACCGCTTCCAGGGCCTCCGGCACGGCCGCGTTGAGCGAGCGCGGCGCGGGGATGTCCCCGTCCACGATTTGCATCATCACGGCGGCCTCGCCGGGCGCGTTGAACAGGCGCTGTCCGGCGAGCAGCTCATGGAGCATCACGCCGGTGGAGAACTGGTCGCTGCGGCCATCCAGGTCCTTGTTGCGCACCTGCTCCGGGGACATGTACCCGCTGGTCCCCTTCACGGTGCCCACCTGCGTGCGGCCCAGCTTGCCGCGCGCCTTGGCGATGCCGAAGTCGATCACCTTCACGACGCCGTCGTAGGTGAGCATCACGTTCTTCGGGGACACGTCGCGGTGCACCACCGCCACGGGGCGGCCGGACGGGTCCATGAAGTGGTGGGCGTAGTGCAGGCCCAGGCACGTGTCGCGGATGACACGCGCGCTGAAGCCCAGCGGCAGCGCGTACTTGCGCCGCTCCGCCATCTTCACCACCTGCTCCAGGTTCTGGCCGGGCAGGAACTCCATGGCGAGGTACAGCTCGCCGTCCTCCTCCCCCAGGTCGAACACCTGTCCGATGTTCGCGTGCGAGAAGGCCGCGGTGATGCGCGCCTCGTCGAGGAACATCTTGACGAACTGGTCGTCCTTCTTGATGTCGGGGAGGATCTGCTTCACCGCCACGAACTTGCGGAAGCCACCGGGGCCGGAGGTGTACGCGAGGAACAGCTCCGCCATCCCGCCCATCGAGAGTCGGGTGAGGATCTCGTACTTTCCAATGCGCCGCCCCCGGTCGGGATCGTCTCCGGCGACTCCCTGCGTACTCATGGCGGAGGCGGATGTTACCCGCCCAACCCTCCCAGGTCGATGATCGTCTTTCCAGACCGGCCGCTCCCCCGAGCCAGGAGCCCGGAGAAAGCGGCTTAGGCGCCGAAACGCCGGCGCCGCACGTCGAGCATCCAGGCCTCGAGCGCGGCCACGGCCGCCGGTTGTGGCTCCAGAGGCAACACGGAGGCCGCGTCCGCCGCGTCGAGCACCGCGAAGGCGCGCGTCACCTCCCCCTGCCACTGCGCGCTGAGCGCGTCGGTCAGCTCGATGCGCTCACCGCTCCGCTTGCGCTCCACCAGCGCTCGGGCTTCGCCAAAGCCATACGGCTCCAGCAGGACGGTGACGTCCGTCTCCACCTCGCCCGTGCGCAGCGCGTGCGTTCCAGTGAGCGTCGTGCGCAGCACGTACAGCAACTTCTTCACGGAGCGGAATCCGCTCTTCTCCCACTCGCGGAGCTGTCCCTGCGCGAAGCCGCGATAGTGCCGGTGGATGCGCCGCGACAGCACGGTCCGCACCCGCGGACGCAGCGCCTCCAGATCCGGCAGGGCCCGCACGGTGATGGCCCCCAGCACGCGCTCGATGTAGTTGCCGTTGCCCTGGAGGATGCCCAGCAGCACGGGCTGCAGCTCGTTGGACGAGTAGTCCACCTCCACGCCCTCCAGCACCTCCAGCCGCTCCGCCGGCACGTGCCGGGGCTGGAGGCCCAGGAGCGCGGCGGTGGGCGCGATGTGGATGGCCTTCAGGTCCAGGTCGCTGTCATGCGACGGGAAACCGTACGCATGCGCGCCCGACAGCGAGATGACCAGGTGCTCGCGCAGGAGGGACTCCGCGTCCAGCACGCGGTCCGCCATGCGCTCCTGATGCTCCGTCACCCTGCCCTTCATTCCGTCCCTCCTTCCAGCGCCGGGGCTTCCGGCGCGTCACGGCCCAGCGGTCCGGGCGTCTTCAAGACCCAGCGCCGCGCTACCTCGTCTCCCACGCGACGCAACAGCCGGTCCGCGCGGGCGTAGTCCGGATGCTCCGGCAGCCGGCTCTCACGGTGCGCGGCCTCCAGCGCCGGAGCCATCGCCTCGGCGTCGCGCAGCACGTCCTCCAGGGGCACCTGTCCCCCCTTGATGTCGAGCAGCCGCGACTTCAACGCCCCCGTCGCCTCGAAGGTGGGCACGCCGTCGCGCAGCCAGCCCGTGGCCAGCGCCACCAGCCTCAGCAGGTTGTAGGCGTTCTTCGGCCGCAGCTCGCGAGCGGACGGAGGACGCTGGCCGCCGCCGCGCGCGTATGCCGTGAGCGCCGCGAAGTCGTTGGACGTGAGCAGCCCCTGGTCCCAGAGCGAGCGGTAGAGCTGCTTGACGTACGTCTTCGCCGCGAGCACCGCGTCTTCGGGCGTGGGCGCGGCGCGGGGGCTCATGGCGGCCAGGCGACGGGCCACCTCGTCCAGGTCCGGCGTGGGCTCCTCGCACAGCCATGCGAGGAGCAGGTCGCGGTGCTCGGCCAGCCGCTGGCTGCGGGTGAGCTTGTCGAGTTGGCTCATGGCGTAGCGCCCGAAGCTGCCGAAGATGGCCTTGGAGACGAACGCCTCGCGCGCCTCCAGCACCCACGTGCCCAGCTCGTCCACCGCCGTCGCGCCGGGGACGAAGAGGGTCTCCAGCGTGTTCGGGTCCGCGCGCAGCGCCTGCTCCACCGTCTTGCGGACCTCCCAGTACGTGGTGCTGCCATCCGCGCTCACCAGGTCCTGCGGCGGCTGGCCCAGCCCCAGCGTCCACGGGAGCGGCAACGCGAACACCCCGCGCACGTCCACGTCGGAGCGCTCATCCGCGAGCCCCCAGGCGTGACTGCCCACGCGCGTCTCCAGCACCACGCACGGCCGCAGCGCGCCCCAGGCCGCCTCGCGCCGCTGGGCGAACTGCACCTGTCCCGCGCGCCGGGGCACCAGCTCATCGCGCGCGAACCACACCTCACCCACGCCGACGATCTGCACGTCGAAGCCGCCGTCATGCGCGCGCACCACGCGGCCCACCACGCCCTGGGGGATGCGGCGTCCCCCGGACGCCACGCGCTCCACGCGGGTGGTGACCTCGGTGCCGTGCGGCAGGGGCACCGACAGCCGGTCAATCTGCTCCAGTCCCCGGACGCGCGCCGGAGCGGAGGAAGAAGTCTCGCGGGTGTCACTCATCGGTTCCCCCTGGATGGGATGGTGGGCCACGCAGGACGCAGCCAAGCACACGAGCCTGACCCGGCACGGCGCTTCCCGTCAGCGAGCGACACGCCGCATGGCGGGGAGCGCGGGCAGCAGCCCCTCCACTTCGGAGGCCAGGGGGAGCGCCGACACCGCGCCCAGCTTCGTCACCACCCGGGCTCCCACGCCCGCCGCGAAGGTCATCAGCGCGACCAGGTCCTCGCGCGTCGCATCCTCCAGCGAGCGCGCGTCGCCGTACCCGCGCACCAGGCCGCTCAGCATGGCGGACACGAAGCCATCCCCCGCGCCCGTCGTGTCCACCACCGTCACCTGGGGCGCCGGCACGGAGAGGACCTCGCCGCGCCAGAGGAACACCGCGCCGCGAGGGCCCAGCGTCACCACGGGCAGCCGCACCCCCTTCGCGGCCAGGACGTGCAGGGCCGCCTCGGGCGAGTGCTCGCCGGTCGCGAAGTGGATCTCCTCCTCGGACAGCTTCACCACCGTGCACAGCGGGAGCATGCGCCCCAGAAGGGCTCGCAGCTCCTCGGGCTGCGTCCACATGTGCAGCCGCAGGTTCGGGTCACAGCTCACCAGCATCCCGGCCTCACGGGCCAGGGTGAGCATGCGCACCATGGCCTCGCGCGCCTCCGGCAGGAGCAGGGAGTTGGAGCCGCAGTGCAGCGCCTTCGCGCGCCGCACGAAGGCGCCGTCCACGTCGGAGTCGTCCAGCAGGAACTCCGCGGACCGAGTCCGGAAGTACGTGAAGCTGCGCTCGCCCTGCGCGTCCAGCGAGACGAACAACAGGCCCGTGCGCGCGTGGTCCACCTGGCGCAGGCGGCTCACGTCCACGCCGTCCGCCGCCAACCGGTCGCGCAGGAAGTGGCCGAACTCATCGGAGCCCACCACGCCCACCATCGCCGAGCGCAGGCCCAACCGCGCGAGCCCCACGGAGACGTTGGCCGGTGAGCCTCCCGGCGACGGCTTCCAGGCCTCCACGTCCCGCACGCGCGAGGCGCCGCCGGCCACGGGGAGGAAGTCCACCAACGTTTCGCCGACACACACCACGTCCAGCGGCCCGGCTTCGTGCATGACAGCTCCCCCTGGGACCGCGCGCTGCCCGTCAGTCCAGGCCCACCTGCGCCATGAAGTCCACGCTCTTGAGCTTGCGGCCCACGTGGTGCGCGATGAAGACGTTGAGCAGGCCCCGGGCCCGCGCGCGGAGGTCCGCGGGCAGCGGCGTGCGCTGCCCCTCCTGGAGCGAGCGCAGCCCGGCCAGCAGCGCCACCGGCACCGGCACCGAGTCACGCGCGCGCCCGCCACACGGCTCGCACACCGCGCCACCGTGGCCCTGGTCGAACCGGGGCCGCTCGCCGGGCACACCGCCACACAGCGAGCAGGAGTCGAAGCGCGGCATCAAGCCCGCCTGCGCCAGCGCCGCCAGCTCGAACGCGAGCAGCGACGTGGGCCCGGCCTCCTTCGCGTCCAGCCGGTGCAGGTAGCCCTCCACCAGTTCGAACAGCTCCGGGTGCGGTTCGTGCTCGCGCGTGAGCTCGCGGCACAGCTCCACCGCGTACAGCGCCCGGGCGATGAGCGACAGGTCCTCGCGCGCGGCGTAGAAGCCCGTGATGATGTCCGCCGAATCGATGCGGACCGTGCTGCCGCGCGTTTCCACGAGTTGCACGCGCAGCCGCATGAACGGCTCCAGCGCCCCCGCGAACCGGCGCTTGCTCTTGCGCGCGCCCGCGGCGAACGCGGTCAGCTTGCCGTGCTCACGCGTGAGCAGCGTCACCAACCGGTCGGACTCGCCATAGTCGACCGTGGACAGCACGAACGCGTCGTCGGCGTACCGCTCCATGATCTCTCTTCAACGCGCCGCGGGGGGCGGAAGCTTCCCGGACAGCACCAGGAACAGACCCGCGCCCAGGAGCAGGACCGCCAGCAGGACGGCCAGGATGACGTACGCCCGCTTGCGCCGGGCCTTCTCCAGCTGCGCCGGCGAAGGCGCGGGCACCGCCCGGTCCACCTCCTCGTAGCGCAGCGCCGCCTCCTCCGGCGACAGGCCGATGACCTGCGCGTACGCGCGGATGTAGTTCAGCACGAACACGCGCTCGGGCAGCCGCTCCACCTGCCCCGCCTCCAGCGCCGCGACGAGGCTTGGGGGAATCTTCGTCTCCCGGGAGACGTCCTCGCGCGACATGCCGCGAAGCTCGCGCTGCTGGCTGAGGTATTTGCCGAAGTCGACGTGGTCCACGGTCTTTCGGGGCCCCCGCGGCTAGAGGTGGTCCAGCAGTGAGCGGCAGTCGTCCTTGAGCACCTGCTCGTTGGCTTGCGCCTTGGCCTCGCAGCCCGCGAACGCCTTCTTCGCCTCGTCCGCCCGCCCGAGCTTCGCCTGGCACACGCCTTCGCGGTGGTAGGCCTCCGCCACGTCCGGGCACTTCTCACGGTAGTGCGCGAACTGCCGGCACGCCTCCTCCGTCTTGCCCGTCTCGTCGTAGATGATGCCCAGGTTCTTGTAGCCCAGGCAGAACTCCGGGTTGGTGGTGATGGCCGCCTTGATGTTCTGCAGCGCGTTCACCGTGTCACCCTTCTTGTAGAGCGCCCAGCCCATGTTGTTCTGCGCGGAGAAGCCGTAGCGGTACTGCATGTCGTTGAGCGACCCCTCGTACAGCTTGATGGCGTCGTCGTAGCGCCCCTGGTCCAGGCGCAGGTTGCCCAGGTTGGTGCGCGCGTCGGAGAAGGACGGCCGCAGCTCCAGCGCCTTCTCGTAGTGGGACGACGCCTCGTCGAGCCGCCGGAAGGACAAATGCAGCAGCAGGCCCACCGCGTTGTGGGCCTCCGGGTTGCTCGGGTTCTGCTCCAGCGCCTTCTGGTACTCCGCGAGCGCGTCCTGCACGTGGCCGTGCTGCTGGGCCTGCACACCCAGGTCGTAGTGGATCTCCGAGCTGCGGCGCTCCTTCTCCGTGGGGACATGCGCGCAGCCCGCCGACGCGAGCGCGAACGCGAGGAAGCAGGAGGAAGTGATGCGGGACATGGGTGCCAATCCAGGGTGGAGGGTCAGAACGCGGCCAGGAAGCGGCCCAGGGTGGTGGCGACGTTGCGCTTCTCTTCGGCGCGGGCCTTCACGGCGGGCACGAGCGTGGGCTCCCGGAAGAACACGGGCAGCGTCTTCAGCCACTCGTCCTGCTGCGCGGGGGCCGCGGCACGCCAGTTCGCGTTGTCCATCATGAAGCCCAGCGACTCCACGAACGCGAGCGCGTCGTCCTCGTCCTCGCGCAGCTCCTCCGCGGACTGGATGCGCCGGCCGGACACGTACACCGCGCAGTCCCCCGCCTCCACCAGGTACAGGTACACGAAGACGCCCGCGCCCTGCCCGCCCCGCAGCCCCACCACGAAGGCCTGCGCGGGCCCGGCCTGCTTGCCGGGAATGGCCACGTGCGGCGTGTTGAGGGACAGGTGCAGCGCGAGCACCTGGTCGCGGTTGGCGGGAAGGCCCCGGTAGCGCTCGTCGATGGTGAACACCGTCGTCTCCCTTCCCGCGCACACCCTAGCGGGTGGTGAGCGTGAACTCCTCGGTCGCGTCCTGCGAGTCCGCAGCCGTCTTCTGGAAGCGGATGAGGGGCGTGTCAATCATCACGTTGCCACCGCCCTCGTTCCCCTCGCCGATGATCACCTTGAAGACGTTCCCGGGCGACGTGCTGCGGCGGCTGCCCGTGTTCTGCTTGCGGGCAATCAGCGTCACCGCGTTCGCGCCGGGACGCAACTGGCTGGTGATGTCCACCACCACCTGATCCTCGTTGTTGCGCAAACGGCGCAGCCAGCGCGAGTTCACGTACACGTCGATGTCGAAGTCCGTCATGCCCGGCGTCGTCTGCTCCGTCACCAGCCAGTAGCGCTGGGTGATGCGCCCCGGCGCGGTGGGGGCGGCAGCGGGCGCGGCCGGAGCGGGGGCCTGCGCGACGACACCCGCGTCCACCGGGGCGGCGGCGGGAGGCGTGGCGGTGGAAGGCGACGTGGGCGTGGGCGTCACGTTCGTCACGCGGGCGGCGTAGCCCGGCGCGTCGATGTGGACGTTGCCTTCCGCGTCGATGCGGACGGTGGCCTTCTCGAAGCGCGTGTTCGTCACCCCGTCGATCTTCACGCCATTCAGGAAGACCGAGCCGGCGAGGGCCAGCATGGGGACGAGCGAGGCCGCGACGGTGAGGGCGATTCGGGCGGACGGACGGGGCATGGGGGGCATTCCTCCTCAGGAATCCTCAACAGTCCCGGGAGCTTGCGAACGACTTAGCGCACCCGGGGGAGCGGGACAAGGCGGGGACGGCCCTCCTTGGAGCGCTCCGCCGCCCCGAACATTCACCCGGGGGCCCGTCTTCCAGTCCGGCGGCGAAGGCCGTCAGGGCGCCGCGGTCGGCGTCTGGTCCGGCGCCGGGGGCGGCAGTTCGCGCTGCGCGAGCGCCCAGTCCCCGCCCAGGCCATGGCCCTCGCGGAAGCGGCGGAAGTCGCGCCGCACGGCCCGGGGATAGCGGCGGAACTTCTCCAACTCCCCGGCCTTCATGGCGTCCCGGATGCGCGTGGGGCCCGCGTTGTAGGCCATCAGCGCCAGGTCCAGGTCGCCGCCGAAGCGGCCCTGCAGGTTGCGCAGGTAACGGATGCCCAGGCGCACGCAGACGGCGGGATCCGCCACCACCTCCTCGCGCGACAGCTTCAGGCCTTCCTTCTCCGCCAGGAAGTGCAGCGTGCTGGGCTTGATCTGCATCAGGCCCCGGGCGCCCTTCTCGGAGACGGACTCCTCCTCGAAGTCGGACTCCACGTCGATGAGGGCCAGCACCAGCAGCGGGTCATACCCCGTGCGGCGCGACTCCTCGTCGATGGCCTGCCCCAGCCGGCGGCGCAGCGTGAGCCCCAGGTCCGGGGCGCGCTTGGCCAGCACGGCGTCGATGAGGGCCGCCTCCTCGGAGATGGCCTCCTGCGCCACCATCTCGGGGACCACGGGCTGGGGGGCGGACTCCTCCAGGAGGGGCACCACCCGCGCGGACACCACGAGCGCCACACCCGCGAGCAGCGGGAGCCGGGAGCACCCGCTGCTCAGGGCATGCAGCCCCGCGAAGAACCGCGTTCCCAACGACCTGCCGCCCGAGGCGGCGGGTCCACTCACTTGCGGTGCTCCAGGGCCTGGATGCGTTCGTTCAGACGCTCCAGGCGGGCACCGAAGGCCTGCAGTTCCTCGCGGCGAGGCAGCTTCAGGAGGGTCAGGGCCGTGCGGACCCGCTCCTCCACGTTGTGCTCCAGGTCCCTGCGGTGCCCCGTCAGCCGGTCCGCGAACTCACGAGCCTGACGCTTCACCTCGTCCTGGCTCCAGCCCGCGACGGACGCCACGCGCTGCACGGCGCGGGAAGCCTCCTCCTCCGCCGTGTTCACCGCCAGGAGCGCCTGGCTCCAGATCCGCTCGAACGCCTCCGCCACGGAGGTCTTCTCTCGGGGGGCCTCGGTGTTGTTGTCCATGAAGTCGCTCCGGGAGTCACCCCGGGTCCTTCCGGTGGAAGGAACCCTGGGCATTCAAAGGGGTTTGCGACCTAAGCACACCCCATGGGTGATGAAAACGCTGCTCAGGCCCGCGGAGAAGACGCCGCGCCGCCTGAATTCTTGGTCGAAGCGTGGGCACGCCGGGTGGGCTTCAGGAGCACATCCAGCTTCTTCGAAAGGCGGCCCAGCTCCTGGGTGATCTGCTGCACCTGGGACTGGCTGGCAACTCCCACCGCCTCCACGACCTTCGTCTGCAGCCCATCCAGCCGCTTGCGAAGCTCCACGCCCGCGGCGTCCACCTTCTTGCCCAGCTCCTGCACGCGAGGATCGGCGCGCAGCTCACCGGCCTGCACCTTCGTCCACAGGGCCTGGACCTCCTTCGCCGCCACCTGGCTCCGCGTCTCCAGCGCACGGAAGGCCTTGTTCGCCTCCCCTTCCAGGCCCTGGAACCGCTTCTGCGCCTCGGAGAACCGCCCCTTCAGGTAGGCCTCCACGTTCTGCGTCATGCCCGTCTTCGCGTCGGTCTTCTCGGTCGTCGTCGCCATGTCGCGCTCCCCCCCGGGTGTTCCGGGTCTCATAACGTGATGCGTCAAGATAACGCACCGCGACATGGTGTCAAGCGAACAGGAAACGGAGTGTGCAAAACGAGAAAGCCGCCGCCCCGGTATGACACCAGGACGGCGGCTGACTCACGAAGCGTCAGGGACGCTTCGCGGAAGCACTAGGCGACGTCGGTGGACCGGGTGTCCGGCCGCGACGGCGGAGGGGTCAGCGGGCCGGTGTCGCCGTGGGTGGCGGCCAGGGCGGCCTCCATCTCGTTGACCTCGTCCGTGGGGCTCTCCACCTCGATGTCGAGGTGCTTGTAGTTCGGCAGGCCCGTGCCGGCGGGGATGAGCCGGCCCATGATGACGTTCTCCTTGAGGCCGCGCAGGTAGTCCACCTTGCCGTTGATGGCGGCCTCGGTGAGCACCTTCGTGGTCTCCTGGAACGACGCCGAGGAGATGAACGACTCGGTGGAGAGCGACGCCTTGGTGATGCCGAGCAGCAGGGGCTCGCCCACGGCCGGGCGCTTCCCTTCGGACATGACCTTCTCGTTCTCCTCCTCGAACACCCACTTCTCGACCTGCTCGTCGACCAGGAAGTTGGTGTCGCCCACGTCGGTGACGCGCACCCGGCGCAGCATCTGCCGGACGATCGTCTCGATGTGCTTGTCGTTGATCTTCACGCCCTGCAGTCGGTAGACCTCCTGCACTTCGTCCACCAGGTAGCGCGCGAGTTCCTTCTCGCCCAGCACCTTGAGGATGTCGTGCGGGTTGGCCGCGCCGTCCATCATCGCCTCGCCGGCCTTCACGCGGTCGCCGGAGTGGACGTTGATGCTCTTGCCCTTGGAGATCAGGTACTCCTTGGCCAAGTCCGCGCGCTGCTCGCCGCTCACCTCGGGGGTGATGATGAGCTTGCGCTTGCCCTTGGTGTCCTTGCCGAAGGACACCACGCCGTCGATCTCCGCGATCGCCGCCGCGTCCTTGGGCTTGCGCGCCTCGAAGAGCTCGGCCACGCGGGGCAGACCGCCCGTGATGTCCTTGGTCTTCGTGGTCTCGCGCGGCACCTTGGCGATGACCTCGCCCGCGGAGATCTCATCCTGGTCGTTGACCGTGATGATCGCGCCCTGGGGCAGGAAGTAGCTCGCCTGGTTCTTGGAGGACGGCAGGTCCTTCACGTTGCCAGCCGCGTCGCGGATGGTGACGCGCGGGCGCGCCTCCGGGTCCTTGGACTCGATGACCGTCTTGCGCGACAGGCCCGTGACCTCGTCGAGCGTCTCGGACATCGTCACGCCTTCGATGATGTCCTCGTAGCGCACGACACCGCCCACTTCCGTGAGCAGCGGGATGGCGAACGGGTCCCACTCGGCCACCAGCACGCCCGGCTCCAGCTTCTGGCCTTCCTTCACCAGGATGCGGGCGCCGTAGATGATCTGGTAGCGCTCGCGCTCGCGGCCCGACTCGTCGACGATGACGATCTCACCGTTGCGGTTCATGGCCACCAGCGTGCCGTCCGCCTTCTGCACCGTGTTCAGGCCCGCGAACTTCACGGAGCCCGCGTAGCGGTTCTCGAGGCTGGACTGCTCCGCGCGACGGGTCGCCGCGCCACCGATGTGGAAGGTGCGCATCGTCAACTGCGTACCCGGCTCACCGATGGACTGCGCCGCGATGACGCCCACGGCCTCGCCCACGGACACCTTGCGGCCACGCGCCAGGTCACGGCCGTAGCACTCCACGCAGATGCCGCGCTTGGCCTGGCACGTGAGCACCGAGCGGATCTTCACCTTGTCCAGACCGCTGTTCTCGATGCGGCGGACGCGCTCCTCGTCGATCTCCTCGTTGGCGCGCACCAGCACCTCGCCCGTCACCGGGTCGAGGATGTCGTCCAGGGCCACGCGGCCCAGGATGCGCTCACCCAGCGGCTCGATGATCTCGCCGCCTTCGACCAGGGCGCCGATGAACAGACCGTCCATGGTGCCGCAGTCGTACTCGTTGATGATGGCGTCCTGCGCCACGTCCACGAGACGGCGGGTGAGGTAACCGGAGTTGGCCGTCTTGAGCGCCGTGTCCGCCAGGCCCTTGCGGGCGCCGTGCGTGGAGATGAAGTACTGGAGCACGGAGAGGCCTTCACGGAAGTTGGCCGTGATGGGCGTCTCGATGATTTCGCCGGAGGGCTTCGCCATCAGGCCGCGCATACCCGCCAGCTGGCGGATCTGCTGGGCGCTGCCGCGGGCGCCGGAGTCGGCCATGATGTAGATGGGGTTGAACGACGGCTGCTTGCGCGTCACGCGCTTGCCGTCCACGTCCCCGGAAGCCTCGTCCTGGGAGATCTGCTGCATCATCTCCTGGGCGACCTTCTCGGTGATCTCCGCCCAGATATCGATGACCTTGTTGTAGCGCTCACCGTCGGTGATGAGGCCTTCCAGGTACTGGTTCTCGATCTCCGCCACTTCCTTGCGCGCGTAGTCCAGGAACTCCTGCTTCTTTGCAGGGATGATCATGTCCTTGAGCGCGATGGAGATACCGGCGCGGGTCGCGTGGAAGTAGCCCGCGCTGCGGACGCGGTCCGCCAGCAGCACCGTCTCCTTCTCGCCCGTGAGGCGGTAGCAGAGGTCGATGAGGTTACCGAGCGACTTCTTGTCCAGGACCTTGTTGATGGCGTCGAAGCCCACGCGGCGCGGAACCACTTCCCACAGCAGCACGCGGCCGACCGTGGTCTCCTTGCGCTTGCCGTCGATGCGGCACACCACCTTGGCCTGCAGGTGCACCTCGCCGTGGTCGTACGCGGCGCGCACCTCGTCCGGCGACGCGAACACGCGGCCTTCGCCGTTGGCGAACTCGCGGGCACGGGTCATGTAGTAGATGCCGAGCACCATGTCCTGCGTCGGGACGATGATGGGCTTGCCGTTCGCAGGGCTGAGGATGTTGTTCGTCGACATCATCAGCACGCGCGCTTCCATCTGGGCCTCGATGGAGAGCGGCACGTGCACTGCCATCTGGTCTCCGTCGAAGTCCGCGTTGAACGCGGCGCAGACGAGCGGGTGCAGCTGAATGGCCTTGCCTTCGATGAGCACGGGCTCGAAGGCCTGCATGCCCAGGCGGTGCAGCGTGGGGGCGCGGTTGAGGAGCACCGGGTGCTCGCGGATCACGTCCTCGAGGATGTCCCAGACCTCCGGACGCTCCTTCTCCACCATCTTCTTCGCCGACTTGATGGTGGTGACGTAGCCCTTCTCTTCGAGCTTGTTGTAGATGAACGGCTTGAAGAGCTCGAGCGCCATGATCTTCGGCAGGCCGCACTGGTGCAGGCGCAGCTCGGGACCGACGACGATGACGGAGCGGCCCGAGTAGTCCACGCGCTTGCCGAGCAGGTTCTGGCGGAACCGGCCCTGCTTGCCCTTGAGCATGTCGGACAGCGACTTCAGCGGCCGCTTGTTCGGGCCGGTGATGGTCTTGCCGCGGCGGCCGTTGTCGAACAGCGCGTCCACGGCCTCCTGGAGCATCCGCTTCTCGTTGCGGATGATGATGTCCGGCGCGTTCAGCTCCTGGAGCCGCTTGAGGCGGTTGTTCCGGTTGATGACGCGGCGGTACAGGTCGTTGAGGTCGGAGGTCGCGAAGCGGCCGCCGTCCAGGGGCACCAGCGGACGCAGGTCGGGCGGGATGACCGGGATGACGTCCAGCATCATCCACTCCGGCTTGTTGCCGGAGACGCGGAACGCCTCCGCCACCTTCAGGCGCTTGGCGTACTTCTTCCGCTTCGCCTCGCTGGTGGTCTCGCGCATGTCCTTGCGCAGTTCCTCGGACAGCTTCTCCACGTCCAGGGACTTGAGCATCTCGCGGACGGCCTCGCCGCCCATGCCCGCGCTGAACGAGTCCTCACCGTGCTCCTGGAAGAGCCGGTGCATCTTCTCCTCGGAGATCAGCTCGCCCCTCTGGAGCGGCGTCGCCTTGGGGTCGATGACCATGTAGCTCTCGCAGTACAGCACCTTCTCCATCTCCTTGAGGGTGATGTCGAGCAGGTTGCCGATGCGGCTGGGCAGCGACTTGAGGAACCAGATGTGGGCCACGGGCGTGGCCAGCGTGATGTGTCCCAGGCGCTCACGGCGCACCTTGGACTGGATGACCTCCACGCCGCACTTCTCGCACACGACGCCACGGTGCTTCATGCGCTTGTACTTGCCGCAGTTGCACTCGTAGTCCTTCACCGGCCCGAAGATGCGGGCGCAGAACAGGCCGTCCCGCTCCGGCTTGAAGGTGCGGTAGTTGATCGTCTCCGGCTTCTTCACCTCGCCGTGCGACCACTGGCGGATCTTGTCGGGCGACGCCAGCGCGATGCGGATGGCGTTGAACGACAGCGGGTCCTTCGGCTTCTCGAAGAAGTTGAAAATGTCCTTCACGTTGCCTCCGAAAACTTATGAGCGCCTCAGGCGCCAAACGTTTCGGGCCCCCGCCCTGCGCCCGGCCAGCCGCTCCCTCCACGAGGGAGCAGCCAGCCGGTCAGGCGGGCGCACCGGCTTCTTTGAAAAGGCCTAGGCCTTAAGCCTCGGTCCCCGACTTCCGGTCCTCGCCGTCGCCGCCGCCCAGGAAGTCACCGCCGAAGCTGCGCTGACGCTCCGGGGGCGCGCTCTCCAGCAGCTCCACGTCCAGGGCCAGCGACTGGAGCTCCTTGAGGAGCACGTTGAACGACTCGGGCAGGCCGGACTCCAGGACGTTGTCGCCCTTGACGATCGCCTCGTACATGCGCGTGCGGCCCACCACGTCGTCCGACTTGACCGTGAGGAACTCCTGCAGCGTGTACGCCGCGCCGTAGGCCTCCATCGCCCAGACTTCCATCTCGCCCAGACGCTGACCGCCGAACTGGGCCTTGCCGCCCAGGGGCTGCTGCGTGACGAGCGAGTAGGGCCCGATGGAACGGGCGTGGATCTTCTCGTCCACCAGGTGGTGCAGCTTGAGCATGTACATCACGCCCACGGTGACGTTCTGGTCGAACGGCTCACCCGTGCGGCCGTCGAAGAGCACCATCTGACCGGAGCGAGGCAGCCGGCCCTCGTCGAAGAGGGCGTGCAGCTCCGTCTCGCGAGCGCCGTCGAACACCGGCGTCGCCACGTGGATGCCCTTCTTCAGGCGGCGGCAGAGGTCCTGGACCTCCTGGTCGGACAGGCCGTCCACGAAGTCGCCGAAGGCCTTGTCGTCGTACACGGTCTTCAGCTGCTTCTTGAGCTGCTCGCCGCTGAAGTTCTCCTCAAGGTAGCGCTGCAACTGCTCGCCCACGCCCTTCGCGGCCCAACCCAGGTGGACCTCGAGGATCTGCCCGATGTTCATGCGGGACGGAACGCCGAGCGGGTTGAGGACGATGTCCACCGGACGCCCGTCCTCCAGGTACGGCATGTCCTCCTCGGGGAGGACGCGGGACACGACGCCCTTGTTGCCGTGGCGGCCGGCCATCTTGTCGCCCACCGCGAGCTTGCGCTTGATGGCGACGTACACCTTCACCATCTTGATGACGCCCGGGGGGAGCTCGTCGCCCTTCTTGATGCGGGCGATCTTCTCGCCGAAGGCCAGCTTCACGGCCTCCTTCGTCTCCTCCAGGTTGCGCAGGATGTCGCGCAGGCGCGCGTCCAGCGGATCACCGACGGAGATCTCGCCCCAGTACTTGTACGGCACCGTGGCCAGCAGCTCGTCGTTGAGAATGTCCCCCTTCTTCAGGAGGATCTTCCCCTTGTCGTCCACGAGCTTGCCCTGGACCTCCTTGCCGCGGACCAGCCCGCGGAGGCGGCTGTACGCGGAGTCCTGGAGGACCTTGATCTCGTCGTTCTGGTCCTTGAGGAGCTTCGCCTCCTCCATGGACTCGATCTGCTTGGCGCGCTCGTCCTTCTCCACGCCCTTGCGGCTGAACACCTTGGCGTTGATGACGGTGCCGACCACGCCCGGGGGCACGCGCAGGGAGCTGTCGCGCACGTCGCCGGCCTTCTCACCGAAGATGGCGCGCAGCAGCTTCTCTTCGGGAGACAGCTGGGTCTCGCCCTTCGGGGTGATCTTGCCCACCAGCACGTCGCCGGGCTTCACCTCGGCGCCGATGCGGATGATGCCGCTCTCGTCCAGGTCCTTGAGGGCTTCCTCACCCACGTTCGGGATGTCGCGGGTGATCTCCTCCTTGCCCAGCTTGGTGTCGCGCGCGATGCACTCGAACTCCTCGATGTGGATGGACGTGAAGACGTCCTCCTTGAGGATGCGCTCGCTGAGCAGGATGGAGTCTTCGAAGTTGTAGCCCTGCCACGGCATGAACGCGACGACGATGTTCTGTCCCAGCGCCAGCTCACCGGTCTCGGTGGCCGGACCGTCCGCGATCACGTCGCCCTTCTTCACCCGGTCACCCTTGCGGATGATGGGCTTCTGGTTGAGGCACGTGTTCTGGTTGGAGCGCTGGTACTTGAGCAGGTTGTAGATGTCGACCTCGCTCGACACGTCGCTCAGGGCCGCGTTGGAGTCCGCCTTCACCACGATGCGGCTGGCGTCCACCGACTCCACGATGCCGTCACGGCGGGCCACGCACGTCACGCCCGAGTCGCGCGCGACGATGGCCTCGATGCCCGTGCCCACGAGCGGGGCCGCGGTGCGCAGGAGCGGCACCGCCTGGCGCTGCATGTTGGAGCCCATGAGCGCGCGGTTCGCGTCGTCGTTCTCCAGGAACGGGATGAGGGAGGCGGCCACCGACACCAGCTGGTTCGGGGACACGTCCATCAGGTCCACGTCCTCGGCCTTGACCTGGACGAACTCGCCGCTGCGGCGGCTCTGCACCAGCGCGTTGAGGAACTTGCCCTTCTTGTCCGTCTCCGCGTTGGCCTGGGCGATGGTGTGCTTCTCCTCCTCCAGCGCCGAGTAGAAGGCCACGTCCCCCGTGACGCTGCCCGCGTCCACCTTGCGGTACGGCGTCTCCACGAAGCCGAACTCGTTGACGCGCGCGTAGGTCGACAGCGACGCGATGAGGCCGATGTTCGGGCCTTCCGGCGTCTCGATGGGGCAGATGCGGCCGTAGTGCGTCGGGTGCACGTCGCGGACCTCGAAGCCCGCGCGCTCACGCGTGAGGCCGCCAGGCCCGAGCGCGGACAGACGGCGCTTGTGCGTGACTTCCGAGAGCGGGTTCGTCTGGTCCATGAACTGCGACAGCTGGCTGGAGCCGAAGAACTCCTTGATCACCGCCGTCACCGGCTTGGCGTTGATCAGGTCGTGCGGCATGAGCGTCTCGATCTCCTGGAGGCTCATGCGCTCCTTGATCGCGCGCTCCATGCGGACGAGGCCGATGCGGTACTGGTTCTCCAGCAGCTCGCCCACCGCGCGGACGCGGCGGTTGCCCAGGTGGTCGATGTCGTCGATCGTGCCCTTGCCGTTCTTCAGGTCGATCAGGTAGCGGATGACCTCCAGGATGTCGCGCTTGGTCAGGATCTGACCGTCGAGGGGCTCTTCGAGGCTGAACTTGAAGTTCAGCTTGAGGCGGCCGACCTTGGACAGGTCGTAGCGCTCCGGGTTGAAGAACAGGTTGCTGAACAGGTTCGTCGCCGTCTCCGGCGTCGGGGGATCGCCCGGGCGCAGACGCCGGTAGATCTCCATGATGGCCTGCTCGGGCGACTCGATCTTGTCCAGCATCAACGTCTCACGCAGGTACGGACCCACGTTGAGGTTGTCGATGAAGAGGACCTTGAACTCCTTGATGTCGCGCTTGAGGAGCTCGTCCACCTTCTCCTGGGAGACCTCCTCGTTGCACTCGAGGATGACCTCACCGGTGTTCTCGTCCACCACGTCGTAGGCGGACACCTTGGTGAAGAGCTCGTCCGCGTCGATGGGCAGCTTGGTCATCTTCGCCGCTTCGAGCTTCTTGATGGCGGCGCGGGTGAACTTGCGGTTCTTCTTGACGATCAGCTCACCGGACTTGGTCTTGATGTCGCGCGTGGCGCGCTGACCCGGCAGGAGCTCCAGCTCGACGGACTTCTCGAAGTCCGCGGCGCTCTGCAGGTAGATGGTCTCGGTGGCGTAGTAGTAGTTGAGGATTTCCTCGGTGGAACCCTTGAAGTCGAGCGGGTTCTTCTTCGCCGTGTCACCGACGGCGCCCAGGGCGCGGATGAGCACGGTCGCCGGCAGCTTGCGGCGCCGGTCGATGCGCACGTACAGCAGGTCCTTGTGGTCGAACTCGAAGTCGATCCACGAGCCGCGGTACGGGATGATGCGGGCGTTGTAGAGCAGCTTGCCCGACGAATGGCTCTTGCCCTTGTCGTGGTCGAAGAACGCACCCGGGCTGCGGTGCAGCTGGCTCACCACGACGCGCTCGGTGCCGTTGATGATGAACGTACCGTTCTGGGTCATCAGCGGGATTTCGCCGAAGTAGACCTCCTGCTCCTTCACGTCGCGGATGGACTGGGCGCCGGTCTCCTCGTCCTTGTCCCAGACGACCAGGCGCACGACGACCTTGATAGGCGCCGAGTAGGTCATTCCACGCTGGTGGCACTCATCGACGTCGTACTTCGGCTTCTCCAGGTGATAGCTCACAAACTCCAGCGAGGAGGTCTCGTTGAAGTCCCGGATCGGGAAGACGGACTTGAAGACACCCTGAAGGCCAAGGTCCTCACGCTTCTCCGGGGCGATGTCGGCCTGGAGGAACTTCTCGTAGGATTGCTTCTGGATGTTGATGAGATTGGGAATGTCGATGATCTTCGCGATTTTCGCGAAGGTCTTCCGCACGCGGAAATTGTTCTGGATCTGCGTCGGCATTCGGTCTCCGGGGACGGCTGCTCGGGCGGGGCAAACTTCAGTAACGCGCGGCGGCGCCGGGAAATTTGGCAAATGTCAAATGGGCAAAGCCGGCGCCCCAGCAAAGGGAGCGCCGGCCTGCTCATCCGATCAGGCGGCTACCCGGGATTTCCCGGAAGAACAGGGTAGCCCCTGTACAGAACTACTTGATCTCGACGGTGGCGCCAGCCGCGACGAGCTGGTCCTTGATCTTCTTGGCGTCGTCCTTGTTGACGCCTTCCTTGACCGTCTTGGGCGCGCCCTCGACCAGGTCCTTGGCCTCCTTCAGGCCCAGGCCGGTGATGGCGCGGATCTCCTTGATGACGTTGATCTTGTTGGCGCCGGCGTTCGCCAGCACCACGTTGAACTCCGTCTTCTCCTCAACCGGAGCGGCGGCGGCGGCGGGGCCCGCGGCGGCAACGGCCACGGCGGCGGCGGAAACGCCCCACTTGTTCTCCAGCAGCTTCACGAGCTCGCCCGCCTCGAGGACGGTGAGCTTCGAGAGTTCTTCAGCAATCGCGTTCAAATCGGCCATGGAACTGTTCCTTCTGGTTGACTAACGGCCGGCGACCCATTTGGGCGGCTCGGCCGAAAAGGTTGCGGTAGAAAAACTTCTCGGGACGATTACTGCCCCTGCGCCTTGTCCGCGTGCGCCTGGATGACGCGCGCGAGCTGCGACCCGGGGGCCGCGATGGTCCGGACCAGCTTGCCTGCAGGCTGGTTGAGCATGCCGAGCAACATCCCGCGCAGCTCATTGAGGCCCGGCAGCTTCGCCAGTGCCTTCACGCCGTTGGCGTCGACCTTGTTACCGGCGACGACGGCGCTACGGACCTTGATGGTCTCCATGTCCTTGATGAAATCCATCAGGATCTTCGCAGGAGCCACCTCGTCGTCGTAGCTGATGCACAGCGCCACGGGACCGGTGAAGTCATCAGAAATCGCGGAGACGGTCGTACCCTGAGCGGCACGGCGCGCCAGCGTGTTCTTGATGACCTTGTACTCGACCTTGCCCTCGCGGAACTTGCGACGCAGCTTGGTGACGGTCTCGACGTTCACCTTGGAGGACTCCACGAGCACCGCGGTCTTGGTCCGCGAAAACTTCTCGTGAAGCTCCTTGATCATCTCTTCCTTCTCGCTCTTCAGCACCTTGACTCACCTCCTTCATGGCCCGACTTGACGGTCGGGCGTGATGCCTGGGCCAAAGTGGCAGAGCGAGAGAGGAGCCTCCGAGAGGCACCACACCGCACCTCCAGTCTCGGCAGGGCTGACCTTGCGGTCGTTTGAACCAGGAGCGGATGGACGGCCCGACCGGTTGCCCGGTTCCCAACGGACGCGTCTTCCCCAATCCAGGTCCCTGCTGTCATGAACCAGGTCGGAACGCCGCGTCTCTCGACATGGCGCTCCAATTGCAAAAGCCGGGGGCCTATACCCCCGGCTTTCGCAAAGATCCAGCACTTTCTATCTGAGTGACGTTCTCCGGGCGATAGGACTGACGCTCCCCGTCAGGGAGCGCACCCTTCCCTGCCCGTCCTGACACCGCGACTAGCGGTGACGCGCCAGGATTTCCTGGGTGTCGAGCTTGATGCCCGGCCCCATGGTTGTCGAGATGGCGATGCCCTGCAGGTACACGCCCTTGGCGGTGGCCGGCTTGAGCTTCATCACCAGGTCCACCAGCGCATTGAAGTTCGCCTCGAGCTTGTCCGCGGCGAAGGAGGCCTTGCCCATCTTGGCGTGGACGATGCCCGCCTTCTCGGCGCGGAAGTCCACCTTACCGCCCTTGGAGTCGCGGATGGCCTTGGCGACGTCCATGGTCACGGTGCCGACCTTCGGGTTCGGCATGAGGCCACGGGGACCGAGCACCTTACCGAGGCGACCGACGACACCCATCATGTCCGGCGTCGCGATGACGGTGTCGAAGTCGAGGAAACCCTCCTCGATGCGCTTCTGGAGGTCCTCGGCGCCGACGATGTCCGCGCCGGCGTTGGCGGCCTCGGTGGCGCGCTCACCCTTGGCGAACACGGCCACGCGCACGGTGGCACCGGTGCCGTGCGGGAGCACCACGGCGCCACGGACCATCTGGTCCGCGTGCTTTGGGTCCACGCCCAGGTTGATGGCGACGTCGACCGTCTGGTCGTACTTCGTCGCGCGGGTCTCGACGGTCTTCTTCAGCAGCGCGAAACCCTCGGCGACGGGGTAGCGCTTGTTGCGGTCCACCAGCTCGTTGGACGCGCGGAACTTCTTTCCGGAGTTAGCCATTGCAGGAATCCTTGAGAGAGGGGGCGGGCTAGCCGACGACGTCGATGCCCATGGAGCGCGCGGTGCCAGCAATGGTGTTCATGCAGGCTTCGATGGACGCGGCGGTGGTGTCCTGGATCTTCTTGTTGGCGATCTCCTCGAGCTGCTTACGGGTGATCTGCCCCACCTTCTCCTTGCCCGGCTTCTTCGCGCCCGAACCCTTCTTCTTCTCCGTGTGGAGACCCGCGGCCTTCTTGATGAGGATGGCGGCGGGAGGGGTCTTCAGGATGAAGGTGAAGGAGCGGTCCTGATACACGGTGATGATCACCGGGATGATCAGACCCTCCTTGGCCTCCGCCTGCGTCTTGGCGTTGAACTGCTTGCAGAACTCCATGATGTTCACGCCCTGCTGACCGAGCGCGGGACCAATCGGCGGGGCGGGGTTCGCCTTGCCGGCGGGGATCTGCAACTTGACCTGACCTGTGACCTTCTTCATCGGCGGACTGCTGCCTTTCGAGAGGGTGGTTCCAACGGGCCGTCAGACGGGACGACCCTCCCACCCATTGATCCGCGCCCGTCACCCGGGCGCGGAAGACTGGTGAAACTAGCCGGTGGTCTTCTCCACCTGCATGAAATCGAGCTCCACGGGGGTCGCACGGCCGAAGATGCTGACGAGCACGCGCACGCGGCCCTTCTCCGGGTTGACCTCTTCCACGGTGCCATTGAAGTTGGCGAACGGGCCGTCGATGACGCGCACCGTGTCGCTGGTCTCGAACTGGACCTTGGGCTTTGCCTTGTGGGCGCCCTCGGTGACCTGCGCGGTGAGGCGCTCGACCTCGCGGTCCGACATGGGCCGGGGCTGCTCGTTCTGGCCGACGCCCGGGAACCCCGTCACCTTGGAGGTGTTCTTCACCAGGTGGACGGTGGTGTCGCTGAGTTCCATCTGGACGAAGATGTAGCCCGGAAACAGCTTGCGGCGGGTGGTCTTCTTCTCGCCGTTCACCATCTCCACGACCTGCTCCATGGGGATGAGGATCTCACCAATCAGATCCTGGTCCTGCAGGCCCTTGAGGCGCACCTGCTCTTCCAGGTTCTTCTTCGCCTGGTTCTCGTAGTTCGAGTAGGTCTGGACCGTGAACCATTTCTTCGCCATTACAGCTTCCCCCACAGGGCAGGCAGCCACTCCACCATCAAGTTGTACGCGACGGTGTCGATGCAGAAGAGCAGAACGGCCGCCACCAGCGAGGCGACGACCACGGCCATGGTCGACGCACGGGTCTCCGACCAGGTAGGCCAGGTGACCTTCATCAACTCGGACGCCACGTCGATGGAGAGGGCGTGCGTGCGAGGGTGGAAGTAGGCCGCCAGCACCAGGGCCAGGCCCGCCGCGTAGCCCACCAGGGTCGACACGCGCCAGCCGAGGCCCTCGAAGAGCTCCGCGTCGCTCCAGCCGAACCGGCTCCACAGCAACCCGAAGACGTGCTCCAGGAAGAGGGCCAGGACGATGCCGGCGACGAGATAGAAGATGACCACGAGCCGCTTGGGGTCGATGCCCGAGCGGTTAGCCTGCTGGCTGGCCTCAGATGCCGTCGCCATGGTGCCTCACGAGGGACTGCGGAAGCGGGACTGCGAAAAGGCAGGGACCCCCGGCACCGCTCGGTACCGGGGGTCCCTGTACTGAAGCTGGCAGGCCAGGAGGGATTCGAACCCCCAACACGCGGATTTGGAGACCGCTGCTCTACCGTTGGAGCTACTGGCCTAAACCTTCATGGAACGAACGACCTAGACCTTGCCTTCCTTGTGGTCCGTGTGCTTGCGGCAGCGAGGGCAGAACTTGCTCAGCTCAAGCTTGTCCTGGCTCTTCCGCTTGTTCTTCGTGGTCGTGTAGTTCCGCTCTTTGCACGTGGTGCACTCGAGCGAGATGATGGAACGGTTACCCTTAGGCATGGTTCATTTCACCAGATGCGAGAAGGGAAGGCTACAAAAGCAGCCCTCCCCTCCGCAACTCAGTGCCCGTGAAAGCCGGTCGGCGGGAAGCCGACTAGGCGATGATCTCCGCAACGACGCCGGCGCCCACCGTACGGCCACCCTCGCGGACGGCGAACCGGAGCTCCTTCTCCATCGCGACCGGGGTGATGAGCTCCACCTCGATGGCGATATTGTCGCCCGGCATGACCATCTCGACGTTGTCCGGCAGCTTCACCGTGCCCGTCACGTCCGTGGTGCGGAAGTAGAACTGCGGACGGTACCCCTTGAAGAACGGGGTGTGGCGGCCGCCCTCTTCCTTCGACAGCACGTAAATCTGCGCCTTGAACTTGGTGTGCGGCGTGATGCTGCCCGGCTTCGCCAGCACCTGGCCGCGCTCCATGTCCTCGCGCTTGAGGCCGCGGACCAGCGCGCCGATGTTGTCGCCCGCGCGGCCCTCGTCCAGCAGCTTGCGGAACATCTCCACGCCCGTCACCACCGTCTTCTGCGTCGCGCGCAGGCCGACGACTTCGACTTCCTCGCCCACCTTGATGACGCCACGCTCGACGCGGCCCGTGGCCACCGTACCACGGCCGGCGATGGAGAAGACGTCTTCCACCGGCATCAGGAAGGGCTTGTCCGTCGCGCGCTGCGGCGTCGGGATGTAGCTGTCCACCGCCTCCATCAGCTTCAGGATGGCCGGCTCGCCGATGTCGCTGGTGTCACCCTCCAGCGCCTTCACCGCGGAGCCGGGGACGATGGGGATGGTGTCGCCGGGGAACTCGTACTTCTTGAGCAGGTCCCGGACTTCCATCTCCACGAGCTCGCGCAGCTCGGGGTCGTCCAGCAGGTCCACCTTGTTCAGGAAGACCACGATGTAGGGCACGCCCACCTGGCGCGCCAGCAGGATGTGCTCGCGCGTCTGGGGCATCGGGCCGTCCGCCGCCGACACCACCAGGATGGCGCCGTCCATCTGCGCCGCGCCCGTAATCATGTTCTTCACGTAGTCGGCGTGCCCCGGGCAGTCGACGTGCGCGTAGTGACGGTTCTTCGTCTTGTACTCCACGTGCGCCGTGGAGATGGTGATGCCGCGCTCGCGCTCTTCCGGCGCCTTGTCAATCTGGTCGTACGCCAGGAACGTGGCGCCACCGGTCTTCGCCAGCACCTTGGTGATGGCGGCGGTCAGCGACGTCTTGCCGTGGTCCACGTGCCCAATCGTTCCGATGTTCACGTGGGGCAGGCTGCGATCGAACTTTTCCTTGGACATGACACTCCTCGAAAAATGGAGCCCTGAACCAGGATTGAACTGGTGACCTCATCCTTACCAAGGATGCGCTCTGCCAACTGAGCTATCAGGGCTTGGCGATTCACTACAACGGTTGGAGCGGGAAATGGGATTCGAACCCACGACATTCAGCTTGGAAGGCTGACGCTCTACCAACTGAGCTATTCCCGCATTGCCGAGTGGAGAGAGGTGGATTCGAACCACCGTAGGCGTAGAGCCGGCAGATTTACAGTCTGCTCCCTTTGGCCGCTCGGGCATCTCTCCAGATATTCGTTTGTCGTGCTGCGCGCTGCTCTCTACACCATCCTGCTGCGTCCCGGGCCCTTATCCGCGGCCCGTCCTACCTGGCCGGCGGCGGGATTTGAACCCGCGACCTACTGATTACAAATCAGTTGCTCTACCGACTGAGCTACACCGGCATCCATCCAGCAACTGCCCCGCCCTACCTCATCCCGGGCGGACCGTCAATCCCTCGGCAGCGACCTGAGAGGCGCGACCTTTTAAAAGCCCCCACTCTCCAAGTCAAGGAGATTGATCCGGCGTCATCAGCGGGAAGGACGGCCCCGCTGACGGGCGACCTCGTATAGCAGAATGGCGGCGGAAACCGACGCATTCAATGAACCGACCTGACCGCCCATGGGAATCCGGAGGCGGAAGTCGCAGTGCTTGAGGACGCCTTCCCTCACGCCCGCCCCCTCGGCCCCCACCACCAACGCCAGGGGCCCGTCCAGACGGGCGCTCCACAGAGGCTCGGCGCCCTCCACGTCCGCGGCCGCGACCCAGAGGCCCGCTTCCTTCAGCTGCTCCAGGGCGCGGGAGATGTTGGTGACGCGCGCGATGGGGCAGTACTCGACGGCGCCCGCGGAGGCCTTGGCCACCGTGCCCGTCACCTGCACGGCGCGGTCCTTGGCCAGGACGACGCCGTGGGCCCCGAGCGCGTGCGCCGAGCGGATGATGGCGCCCAGGTTGTGCGGATCCTGGATGCCGTCGAGGACGACGACGAGCGCGGGCTGCTTCTTCGCCTTCGCCGCGTCCAGCACGTCCTCCAGTTCGACGTACTGGAAGCCGCGCAGTTCGGCGACGACGCCCTGGTGCACGCCGCCCTCGGCCATGGAGGTCAGCCGCTCGCGGCCGACCTTCTCCACCCGGACGCCCGCGTCACGCGCTCGACTGAGCAGCTCGCCCGCGGCCTTGGCGCCGACCTGCCCGTCGACGATGAAGAGGCGCTCCACCGCGTCCGGGTGGGCGCGCAGGGCCTCCAGCACGGGGTTGACGCCATGGACGTAGCGCGGGGCTTCGTGGCCGCCGCGGTCACCACTGGAAGGCTTGTTGGGGGAGCGCTCGCGCATGGGGGCTACTGGACCTCCACGGGCAGCGAGAAGGTCTTCTTCTGGCGGGCGCAGATCTTCTCCGTGCAGATGAAGAAGGTCAGCGTCGCGTCCAGCGTGCCCTTGCCAGCGGACGCCGCGGTGAAGGGGACCTCGAAGCGCGGATCCACGAACTGCTGGCCGTCCGCCTTCTTCGCCACCGACTGTTCACGTGTCAGCGTCTTCTGGGCGGGCGTCAGCTGCTTGCCCGCCAGCTCCAGCTTCAGCGGGGCCTCATCGGAGACGTGGGCGCCGGGTTTCGACTTGATGGCGAGCACGAACGTGCCCTGCCCTCCGGCCTTCACCTGCGTCGACGTCCCCTCGGTGGTGACTTCGTAGAGGGTGGCGGGGTCCACGTCCTGGGCCAGCACCGGCGCACCGACGAGCGTCAGCAGCAGGGGGGCCAGGGTCGGGAGGCGGCGGGTACCGGGCATGGGTGTCTCCAGGAAGGCGGCGTTCGTATACCGGGGCTTCGGACGCGCGGGGAGCGCTTTCTCTTCTAACTCCGCGGCGCGCTCACCTTCACGGCCCCCTTGCGCCCCGGCGGCGGCGGCAGGGCCTGGGGCGTCTCCAGGGCGGCGGTCCAGACGGGGGCGGCGCCAGCGACGAGGGCCTCCGCCCGCTGGATGATGGGCGTGGCCAGGTCCAGGCCCGTCGCGGCCTCCATCTCCAGGAGCGCGGGCGAGCTGTTCACCTCAAAGACCTTGGGGTGCCCCTGAACGTCCAGGATGTCCACCGCGGCCACCTCCAGGCCCACGAGCCGCGCGACCTTCTCCGCCGTGGCGCGATGGCCGGGAGACAGCGGCAGGGCCTCCAGACGGGCGCCCCGGTTCAGCGTGTGCGAGAGGCGCCCGGGGCGCGGCTTGCGCAGCACGCAGGCGATGGCCTCACCGCCCACCACGAGCACGCGCACGTCCTGGCCGGTGCTCCGCACGTACTCCTGCATGACCAGATTGTGCCCCAGGCCGAGCACCGCCTCGAGCGCGGCCTCCAGGGACTGGAGGCTCTCGCAGACCATCACGCCGTGCTTCTCCTGGCCCTGGAGGAGCTTCACCAGCACGGGCACCCCGCCCACCAGGCCGACCATCTCCTTGAGGTGGGCCGCGTCCCGGGCCATCACCGTGGCGGGGATGTCGATGCCGTGGGCGGACAGGAGTTGGAGGGCGCGCATCTTGTTGCGCGACTGCGCGATGGCCTGGGCATGGTTCACCAGGGGCACGCGCGCCAGACCGAACTGGTTCACCACCGCGAGCCCGTAGGTGCTGATGGACAGGGCGATGCGCGGGATGACGACGTCGGTGGGGGTGAGCTTCTTGCGGTCGTAGAAGAGGGTCGCCTGGCTGCCCCCGTCCAGATGCATCTGCACCCGGAGCGGGTTGAGCACGCGGACCCGGTGTCCCCTCGCGCGGCCTGCTTCGACGATCCGCCGCGTGGACGAGATGGAAGCGGAGCGCGAGAGGACAGTGATTTTCATGGCGGAGGCGACCGGCCCGGCGGGGACCCTATAATCCCCGCCTCCGCCCGCGTAAAGCCGCCTCCGCCTGCCTGCCGCTAGAGCTGGCGGATGGCGCGCACTTCGACGCTGACCGGGGCTTCAGGACGCGACGCCTCCAGCTTCGCGCAGGCGCTGCCCGTGAACCGCACGCCAGGAGCCTCGGGCTTCGACAGGTCCAGCGACCAGGTGTCGGGGCCCGCGAGCGTGCGCTCGCCGTCGATGTAGACGACGATGAGCTTCTCATCGGAGGGCAGCTGGCTCGGCTCGAGCTTGGTGAAGCACGGCTCGCCCGGCTGGATTGCCTCGCTGATCGTCTTCAGCGCGGCCGCCAGCTCCTCGCGATTGCCCGCCTGGTAGAAGGAGCGTCCGCAGAGGCCGGTGTTGACGTCGCAGGTGTCCCCCGCGCCGCAGTCGACGGTGGCCTTGCAGGTGCGCGCGTAACCACCGGCGCGGGCCATCTCGTTGAGGACGCTGGGGCCGTCACCCGTCGACGTCTCCGCGCCGAAGCCGATGACGATGGTGGAGATCTTGTTCGCCTTCAGCGACTCCACCGCCAGAACGGAGGCGTCCTTGTCGAGGCAACCCCGCTTGTAATACGGGCTCTGCTCCGCCGAGCACTGCGTCGGCTCCTCGAGCGTGCAGCGGCAGGAGGTGTTGCTGCCGTTGTTCGCGTTGTTGTCGTTGCAGTTGGGCAGACCGTCGGTCAGCAGGATGATGATCTGATCGCGTTCCTCGGATGGGGGACCGAGGAGGGTGCTCGTGAACACCAGGCTCTGCGCGGTCGGCGTACCACCCTGGGGGCGGTTCGCGCCACCGTTGGGGATGGACTGGATGCTGTCATTCACCGAGTTCGCGTGGAGCTGGAGTTCCTCGTCCGAGTCCTTGTCGAAGGGGATGGCGACGCGGACGCTCTCTCCGGTGGCGGCGGGCGAGCACAACTGGGCGGCGCTCGGCTTCTGCGGAGGCGGCAGCACAGGCGGGGGCGCCGGATAGGTCGTCAGACCGAAGCGGACCAGCTTGCCGCTCTCCGCGAGGAACGGGCCCATCGCTCCCTGGAGCTCGCTCCAACGCGTGGGGCACTTCGAGGTGTCGCAGGGGTAGTCGTCGCGGCAGGTGAAGGTGAAGCCGTCCTGGGTCAGGTCACAGACGCGCGTGCCGTTGACGACCAGGTCCTTGTTGACCGGCAGGGTCATCGAGCCGGAGATGTCCACGAGGAGCATCACGTCCGGCTTGCTCCTGCGGGCTTTGATCACCGCCTCCACGGTCGTCTGGGCGATCGCGAGCGGATCCACCGGCTCGAAGTCATACGTCTGACAGCCGGCCATCACGGCGATACCGAGGGTGCCGGCCAGCAGTGCGCTCAGGGGGGTCGACTTGGCGCGCATAGGCTTTGAGGATTCCTTCCAGGGGGGAACAACGAACTGCGAATGCCCCAGCGTAACGCGTGGACGCCCACCGAGGCTACAGCGACGCGCGGCAGGCAGGTTCCATTCAGGTAGTGCTGCCAAGTTGCAACGTCAGGCGATCCGCGAGGGCGAGTCCGGTTCCCCTGTCGGACATCCGCCTCCTTCCGGAGGGAGGGGACCGGCGCGGGTGTCCGATCATAGCGTGAGGACGCGCGCGCCGTCCGTCAGCCTCCAGATGGAGGCCAGGCCCATGACTTCATCCAGCGTGCCGTGCAGTTCCTGGGGCGACAGGCCACAGATGCGCACCGTGGTGTCGCAGGCCACGAGCTTCGCCCCCAGCGCGCGCGCCTCCTCCAGCATGCGGGCCGGGGTGGGCACATTGAGCCCTTCTGCCCGGGCCGCCTCGGTGCGCTCCCGCTCGCTGTGCGCCAGGCCGAAGCTGCCGCGGACCAGCTGGCGCAGGGCCTCGAAGGCGAAGACGAAGTAGACGTCGTCGCCCATCGCGGCGGCGGTGATGCCCATGGAGGCCGCTTGATAGGCGGGCTCGTACGTGGCGTGTTGGAGGAAGAAGAAGACGCGTCCGGCCATGGTGGACCGACCTTAGCGTTATCGAGTCCGGACCGGCAGCCGTCGTATAACGGGGCTCCCCTTCCCTACCGGGAGCCCCGCATGCCGAGCCAGCCGTCCCGCCCCCGCGGTGTTCGTCCCTCGCCGGTCCCGTCCCGCTCCGCCTCCTCGCGATGGGTGGCGCTGGCCGGTCTCGCCGTGCTCGCGGGCGTGGGGCCCGTGTCCGAAGCAGCTCCCGTCCCCGCGAAGACCTCCGGTGTGGCTTCCATGTCCGCCGCCGTTCCCGCGCCGCTGCGCACGGAGGCACTGGGACTGCTCTCACAGCCGACCGTGGTGCCCGAGACGGCGTGGCGCAGGTTCGGGCCGGAGGTCGTGCCCGTGCTCGCGGCGCTGGCGGAGGACACGAGCCTCCCGGCTGCGCAGCGGATGCGGGCCGTGACGGCGCTGGCCCGCGTGGAGTCGCCCGAGGCGGGACAGACGCTCCAGGCGATGCTGGAGGATCCACACCGGCCTTCGGAGGTCCGCTCCCAAGCGGCGGCCGCGCTGGGCCAGCGGTTGGGGTTCGAGGCCGTGAAGACACTGCAGGCTCGCTTGGAGGACCGCGACCTGCGGCTGCGTGAGGCCGTCGCCCAGGCGCTTGGACGGCTGGGTGGTCAGCGGGTGCGCGAGGTGCTGGAGGAGCGGCTCCCCCTGGAGGACGTTCCCCAGGTGCGTGAAGCGCTCCAGCAGGGCCTCACGCTCGCGGAGCCCTGAGCCGGGCGCCGGGCATGGTGCGGGCGGCCGCCCTGGTGGGCCGCTCGGGGCTCGCGTCGGGCGGGACCTTCCGTTAGATGGGAGGCCATGCGCCCCACCGTCCTCCTTTTCGATATCGATGGCACCCTCGTCACCACGGGCGGTGCCGGCCGCCGTGCCATGGGCCTGGCCTTCGAACAGCTTCACCGGCGGCGCGACGCGTGCGACGGCTTCAGCATGTCCGGCATGACGGACCGGGCCATCGTCCGCAAGGCGCTGGGCATCATCGGCCAGCCCGACACCGAGGACACCATCAGCGCGGTCATCGACGCGTACGTCGCCCACCTGGGGCTGGAGGTTCCCAAGGTCGATGCGCGCGAGTACCGGCTGCACCCGGGCATGCGTGAGGCCGTGCTGGAGGCCCGCTCGCGGCCGGGCTTCGCGGTGGGCCTGGGCACCGGCAACGTGCGCGCGGGCGCCAAGGTGAAGCTGGACCGAGTGAACATCCACGACCAGTTCGCCTTCGGAGGGTTCGGCTGCGACTTCGAGGACCGCGTGGCGCTCATCCGCCACGGTGCGCAGGCCGGAGCGGCGCAGCTGGGGCAGCCGCTGGAGGCGTGCCGGGTGGTGATCATCGGTGACACGCCGAAGGACGTCGCGGCCGCCAAGGGCATTGGCGCGGAGACGATTGGCGTGGGCACCGGCAATTTCACGCCCCAGGCGCTGCGCGACGCCGGCGCCGAGTGGGCCTTCGCGGATTTCTCCGCCTCCGGAGCCATGGAGGCCCTGCTCGTCGGCCGGTGAAGGTGTGGTATCTCCGCCGCCCCTCCGAGGAGTCGTTCACGCATGTCGTCCACGCTCGAATCCTATGAGCTGATCCGCTTCGCCGAGGCCTTCGAGGCCCGACTCGCCACGGCGGAGGAGATGGTCGTCGGCAGGCCGGGGCTGGAGGCCGAGAAGCAGTGGCTGGCCTCCGCGCTGGAACGCCTGCGCGAGGCACGTGAGCCCGCGGGCGGCCTGCTGGAACAGGTGAAGGACCTGCCAGAGCTCGACGAGGCCCGCGAGGAGTTCTCGTTCGATCAGCAGGGCCGCTGGGTGGATGCGCTGGAGAAGCTGCACGCCGGCATCACCTTCACCGCCAGCAGCCGCGCGCCCGTCATCGAAGCCCTCTTCCCCCACCTCAAGTTCCCGCAGCTGCGCCGGGCGCCCCTGGAGCTGGTCAACGAGTACGCCACGTCGTACGAGCGGCGGCTCAAGAGCGCCTACGTCACCCGCATCTTCTCCCGCGACGACTTCGCCATGGTCCGCCCCGTCGTGGATCAGGTCGCCGCGACGTTCGCCGCGTGGACCGCGAGCCTGACCCCCACTCCCCTGCCCCCGGAGCAGGAGGCGGCCCTGCGCGAGGCGCTGGTGGCGCTGGGACGGCGCCTGGACGTGGCGCTGCGGCAGGGGCGGCTGCTCGCCGAGGCCGCGCTCGTTCCCGTGCCCGGGGTCTTCGAGGCCGCGGGCCTCACCCTCAAGCCCCGGAAGCGCGCGGGCAAGTCGCTCGCGCTCTCCGCCGAGGACGGGGCCTCGGACCTCTTCGGTGAGGAGGGCGACGCCGGCCAGGAGGAGGCGTTCGAGGGGACCGAAGAGGCTTCCGGGGAAGACCCGATGGAGGCAGCTCCCGACGAGCCGGAGATTCAGGCTCCCCTGGAGGAGCCCGAGCCCGTGGCGGAGGCTGGCGACTCCGAGCCCCAGGCTTCGGACAGTGGCTCCGAGGATGCCGCCGCTGCCGCCGAACCCGTCGCCTCGGAGGCTCCCGTCGCGCCGCGTCCCGCCCGGCGGGGCCGGCCTCCGAAGAACGCCGCTCCAGTTGCCGAGCCCGCGCAGGCCGAAGCCCCATCTGACGCTCCGGCTTCCGGTGCTCCGGAGGCCGTGCGACCCAAGCGACGCAAGAAGACCGACCCGTCCGAGGCTGGCACGCCTTGAGACCCGACGCGCGGTGAGTGCCCCGCCGTGAAGAGGAACCCGGACATGGCGGACGTCGCCCTTCCCATCGATCCCCTCCTGCCCGACATCGTCTCCACGCTCCGGAGCTCGCGGTCACTCGTGCTGGAGGCGCCTCCTGGCGCGGGCAAGACGACCCGCGTTCCCCGCGCGCTCTTGGAGGCAGGGCTGGGCGCGGGCAAGGAGATCGTCGTCCTCCAGCCCCGGCGGCTGCCCACCCGGCTCGCCGCGCAGCGCGTGTCCGAGGAGATTGGCGAGCGCGTGGGCGAGACCGTGGGCTACCAGGTCCGCTTCGAGGACGTCCGCGGCCCCAAGACGCGCATGTCCTTCGTCACCGAGGGCGTGCTCGGACGCCGCCTGCTCACCGACTCCACCTTGCGCGACGTGGGCATCGTCGTGCTCGATGAGTTCCACGAGCGGCACCTGTCCGCGGACATCTCGCTCGCGCTCCTGCGGCGGCTGCAGGAGACGGCGCGCCCCGACCTCAAGCTCGTGGTGATGTCCGCGACCCTGGAGGCCGAGCCCGTCCGCGCGTACCTGGGCGGCGCCCCGTCCCTGCGCTCCGAGGGCCGCCGCTTCGACGTCAGCGTCGAGTACCTGTCCGCCCCGGATGAGCGGCACCTGGATCAACAGGTGCTCTCCGCGCTCAAGCGCCTGTTCACCCAGGGAGTCGACGGCGACGTGCTCGTGTTCCTTCCCGGTGCCGGGGAGATCCGCCGCGCGCGCGACACCTGCGCGGAGTTCGCCGAGCGGCACGACGCCGACGTGCTCCCGCTCCATGGAGACCTCTCTCCCGCGGAACAGGACCGCGCCGTGCGCCGCAGCTCGCGCCGGAAGATCATCCTGTCCACCAACGTCGCGGAGACCTCCGTCACCATCGACGGCGTCGCGGTCGTCATCGACAGCGGGCTGGCGCGTGTGGCGTCCCACTCTCCCTGGTCCGGGCTGCCGCAGCTCAAGCTGGGCAAGGTGAGCCGGGCCTCCGCCGTGCAGCGCGCCGGCCGCGCGGGCCGCACCCGCGCCGGGCACTGCGTGCGCCTCTACACCCAGCACGACTTCGACGGCCGGCCTGATCAGGAGGCCCCGGAGATCCGCCGCACCGACCTGGCCGAAACGGTGCTCTCGCTGCGCGCGGCGGGCGTGAAGGACCTGACGGCGTTCCCGTTCTTCGAGCCGCCCCCCGCCCCCGCGCTGGAGGCCGCGGAGACGCTGCTGCGCCGGCTGGGCGCGGTGGACGCGAAGGGCCAGGTGACGGCCGTGGGCCAGCGGCTCCTGCGCTTCCCCGTGCACCCGCGCCAGGCGCGCGTCATCGTCGAGGGCGAGCGCCGAGGCGTGGGCGGTGAGGCCGCCGTGCTCGCGGCCCTCATGGGTGAACGCGACATCCGCCGTGAGGCCCGCGCCAACCTGGGGGGCGGGGGCCGGGCGTCCGCGCTCGTCAGCGGGCCTTCCGACCTGCTGGAGCTCCTGGAGCGCTTCCGCGAGGCCGGCCGTTCGGGCTTCGCCTCCGGCCGCATGCAGTCGCTGTCCCTGGACGCGGGCGCGGTGCAGTCCGTGGAGCGCGTGCAGAAGCAGCTGCGCCGCACGGTGCGGGAACAGGGCGCTCGCCCCGGCCGTCCCGAGGACGTGGAGCAAGCGCTGATGCTCAGCGTGCTCGCGGGCTATCCGGACCGCGTGGCCCGCAGGCGGAGGCCGCGCTCGCCGGAGCTGCTCATGTTCGGCGGCGGCACCACCAGCCTGTCCGAGTTCAGCGTCGTGCAGGACGCGGACCTGATGGTCGCCGTGGACGCGGAGGAGCGCCCGGGCCGCGGCGCCGTCGTGCGGCTCGCCAGCACCGTGGAGGCCGAGTGGCTGCTGGACCTCTACCCGGAGGCGTTGGAGGAGGTGGACACCCTCCAGTGGAACGCGGACTCGCGCCGCGTGGAGCGCCTCACCCGGCTGGCCTACGGCAACCTGGTGCTGGAGGAGACGCGCACGCCCGCGCCACCGTCCGAGGAGGCCGCGCGCGTGCTGGTTGAAGCCGCGCTGGCCGCGGGCCCGGAGCGCTTCGCGGAGCCCGAGGCGCTGGAGCAGTGGCGCACCCGCGTGGCGCTTCTGGGCAAGGCGTTCCCCGAGGCGGGCTTCCCCACCGTGGACGCGGCCTTCATGCGCGACGCGCTGGCGTCCCTGTGCGTGGGCGCGCGCAGCTTCTCCGACCTGGAGGGCGTGTCGCTGCTGGATGCGCTCTACGCGCGGCTCACCTCCGAGCAGCAGCGGCTCTTGGCGAACCACGCCCCCGAGCGCGTCACCCTGCCCGGCGGGCGCGGCGTGAAGGTGCACTACGAGCCCAACAAGCCCCCCTGGGTGGAGTCACGGCTGCAGGACTTCTTCGGGATGGCGCAGGGGCCCAGCGTGGGCGCGGGCCGCGTGCCGCTGGTGCTGCACCTGCTGGCTCCCAACATGCGCGCCGTCCAGGTGACCACGGACCTGGCGGGCTTCTGGGAGCGTCACTACCCGGCGATCCGCAAGGAGCTGTGCCGCAAGTACCCCCGGCACTCGTGGCCCGAGGATCCGCGCCACGCCGAGCCACCCGCGCCCCGTCCTCCGAGGCGCTGACGGAAAGCGCGGCGCGCGGGACTACAGCCGCTTGTGCATCTCCAGGTGGTCGATGCCAGCCTCGTCGAAGACAGCGCCGACGGGCTGGTAGCCGTGCTTCTTGTAGAAGTCGAGCGCGTAGAGCTGGGCGTGCAGCATGATGCCGTTTACGTTGCGGCGGCGCGCCTCCTCCTCCAGCGACGTGAGGAGCAGCGAGCCCACGCGGGCCTTGCGGTGCGCCTGGAGTACCGCCATGCGGCCAATCTGGCCCCACGTCCCGCTCTGCCCCGCGGGGGGCTCCGGGAGCTTCACCAGCCGGCCGGTGCCGATGGCGTGGCCACCCTGGTAGGCGATGACGTGGTAGGCGTGGGCGTCCTCGGCGTCGCGCTCGATGCCCTCGGGCACGTGCTGCTCCTCGATGAACACCACCTCGCGGATGGCGAGGGCCTGCATGAGCTCCGCCTCGTCCTTGATGTGGGCGATGGTGACGGGTGCCGGGGAAGTCTCTGGAGGCGTCGGCATGGCTGAGGGCAAGGTACACAAAAGCCCGCGCCGCCAACAGGCGGAAAAAACCACGGCCTGCCGCCCCGGCATCCCCCCCGCGCGGCCGGTCCGTCCCCTGCCCCCTGGCCGCGAAAGGGCTTGTCGCGAAAGCCCCGCCGCATCGGGTCGGCTGGTCGCGATTGCCCTCTCACGTCGGGGCCATGGCGGGTTCCACTCCGCGCATGGGCGGACGGCCCGGAGGAGGATCACCCCGGGGAGGGCATGGTAGGGTTCAGGCCAATGCGTACCCGTGCCCTCTTCGCCCTGTCCGTGGGCCTGCTGTCGACGCCCGCGCTCGCCCAGAAGGAGTTCTTTTTTGGAACGGGAGAGCCGCCCGTGTTCCGCGAAGCGGACATGGACAAGCGGTTCCTCCGCTCCCGCGTCAATCAGGCCCTGGTGCAGGGGACGAGCGACGCGAACTGCGCGCAGCTCGTGGGCGCGCTGCTCACCATCGTGGGCGAGTCCGCGCCGTACCTGCACAAGCGCGACGAGAACTTCTACCTGGACCCCGCGCTGATCCAGGCGCTGGGCACGCAGCTGTCCACCCCGCGCTTCCCGGCCAACATGTACCTGGTGTCGATGATGCGCCGGGTGCTCATCGACAAGCGGCTGCCGCCGGAGTGGATGCAGACGGCGGTGGCGCTCGCGCCGTACTACCCGCCGCTGGACTTGAGCAAGCTGCGCTTCATCGCGGATGGCGTGAAGCCCGTGGACAGCTTCTTCTTCACGCTGCCCGCGATGCTGGAGCGCTACGACGTGGAGGTCCTCAAGGCCAACACCACCGCGGCCAGCGTGGCGGACGCGAAGTTCCGCGACGACTACCTCGACAAGGAGGTGGCCTTCGCGGGGCTGGAGTTCATCGACGCGAAGCTGGAGAAGCCCAAGAAGAAGAGCAAGAAGGGCCCTCCGCCGGAGCCTCCCGCGCTGGTGGCCCGGCTCATGTTCTACCTGCCGGATCCGGGCAATGACGGCCTGCTGTCGGGGCTCACCTACGGCAAGCCCAAGGTGCGGCCCGCCATCACCATCACGGCGCGGCTGAAGGACGACCAGTACACGCCGCTGACGCAGCTGCCGAAGGGCGCTCGCGTGCTCCTGCGCGGCCGCTTCTGGGAGTACCGCAAGCAGCTCAAGGAGCTGGAGGTGCGCGACGCGTACCTCTTCCAGGATCGCGACTGGGCCCAGAACCCCGCGCTCGCGGATCCGAACGCCGTGGCGGCCTGTCCGCTCGCGTTCAACGACCTGACGGGCACCGCGCCCGTGCAGCCGGGCGGCTTCGGCAGCAAGCGCTGAAGCGCGCCGTCCCGCGTTCCGCACGCCCATCCCAAAGGCGGCACCCCACCGTGCCGCCTCCCGCGCGCGCCCTCCTCCCGGGAGCGCGCCCCGCCTGACTGGCACGGCCGCTGCTCATGCCCGCGCATCCCTTGCGCGCGAGGCATGCCATGAAGGTCGAAGGTCAGGACGCCCCTTCCGGAAACGAGAAGGCCCCCCCGGAGAAGGACGCGTTCAAACAGGTCCTCCAGCGGTCTTCCGGACGGCCCGGTCCCCCATCCCGTCCCGGCGCCCGCCGCGAACCCGGGGCTCCCGGCCCCCTTCCGAAGCCCGGCCTGCTCCGTGCCGGGGGACAGGCGCCGGGGACAGCGACGCGGGCCACTCCCGCGCTTCCCGGCGTCCGTGCGGCGGGGGCCCTCCTCTCGACGACGCGCAGCGCGCTGGGGAGCCCGGAGACGCTCGGCCAGGCCCGGCAGGGCATGCACGTGGAGGCGCGGCGGCTGGGGACGGTGCGCCAGGAGGCGCTCACGGAAGGCGGGACGCAGGCCTCCCACCGGGCGACGGAGTTACTGGCCCGCGAGGTGGAGCGCTCCTTCCGCGCGGAGCCCCGTCCCGCGCCGGGTCCCCTCGCCTCGCCCACGCGGGATGACCGTTCCCTGGAAGGCCTGTCGCGCCTCACCGCGCTCGACGGGGCTCGCGCGGCGAGCGGATCCACGCAGAGTGCGGCACCGGCCAGCACGCCCGTCGCGCAGGTCGAGTCCACGCTGGCACTCATCGAGAAGATCGAGGTCTTCGTGAAGTCACAGCGGCCGGCGCTGGGGCTCAGCCTGCGCGGCCCGCTGGAGGCCACCGTGGAGGTGGAGCGCACGGGGCCCCGGGAGGTGGCGCTGCGCATCCAGGGCCGCCACGGGCCCGTTCCCACCGAGGACGTGGCGCGGCTGCGCGACGCGCTGGAGGCCCGGGGGCTGCGGCTCAGCGTCCTCCAGGCGGGGTGAACGTCCGACGATGCCCCTTCCCCGCCAGACTCCCGGAACGACGAAGGCCCTCACGCCAGGGGGCGCAAGGGCCTGCATCACGACGGGCGCGCTCGGGCGATTCGGCCCGCGGTTACTTCCCGGGCGCGGTGTTCAGCTCCGCGCGCTTGCCCTTCTTGTCTTTGTACTCCTCGGCCTCGGGCAGGGCGGCCTTCTTCTCCGCGATGTTGGGCCACTTGGACGCGAAGTCGGTGTTGAGCTTCTTGTACTCCGACCACTCACCGGGCAGCTCGGTCTCGGGGAAGATCGCCTTGGTCGGGCAGACGGGCTCGCAAGCGCCGCAGTCGATGCACTCGTCCGGGTGGATCACGAGGAAGTTGGCGCCCTCGTAGAAGCAGTTGACCGGGCACACCTCAACACAGTCGGTGTACTTGCACTTGATGCAAGGCTCGGCGACGACGTAGGCCATGTGGATGTCTCCTCTGTGCGGAATTCCGCGCGTCCGTGGCCGCGCACAGTAGATGGTTGCGGCCAGGGTTGGCACCCTGAATTTAGGGCCCCACCCCGACTGCTTCCCCGGTCAGCCCAGCAAGCCCTGCGCCCGAAGCAGCTCGGCGACGAGGATGGCGCCCTTTGCGGCCCCCATCTTCGTGTTGTGGGAGACGAGCACGTACTTGAAGCCGTTCTCCAGCACACCGTCCTCGCGGATGCGGCCCACCGTGGTGGCCATGCCGCCGTGGGTGTCCCGGTCCATGCGGGGCTGGGGGCGGAACGGGTCGTCCAGCACTTCGATCCACCGGGGGGGAGCGGACGGCAGGTCCTTCGCCACCTGGGCGCCCTGCCATTCGCGCATCGCCTGGGCGACCTCCGCCACGGTGGCCTTCTTCCCGAGCGATACAAAGACGGACTCGGTGTGGCCCTCCAGCACGGCGACGCGGGTGCAGGTGCAGGAGACGCGCACATCGTGCGGGGTGAGCGCCGCGCCCGCGGGGTTGAGCGCCCCGAGGATCTTCTTCGTCTCCACCTCGACCTTGTGCTCCTCCTTGGGGATGTAGGGCACGACGTTGTCGAGGATGTCCAGGCCGATGACGCCGGGCGAACGTCCGGCGCCGGACATGGCCTGGAGGCTGGTCATCAGCACGGCCTTCACGCCGAAGCGCTCGGCCAGGGGGGCCAGCGTCACGGCGAGGCCGGTGGTGGTGCAGTTGGGGATGGGGACGATGAAGCCCTTCCACCCGCGCTGCCGGCGCTGCTCGTTGATGAGCGGGGCGTGGGCGGCGTTCACGGGGGGGATGAGCAGGGGCACGTCCGCGTCGTAGCGGAAGGCGCTCGCGGCGGAGAACACCGGGATGTCCCGGGCCAGGCGCGGCTCGATTTCACGGGCGACGTCCGCCTCCACGGCGGAGAAGGCGATGTCGTAGTCCTTCGCCTGGACGGCGTCGCCGCTGAGCACGGTCATGCGGGCGATGGCCTCCGGGAGCGGCTCCGGGACGAACCAGGCCAGCATTCCGTTGGAGGCGCGCAGGGCGTCCGCGTACGTTTTTCCGGCGGAGCGGGGCGAAGCGGCGAGCCCGGTCAGCTCGATGAACGGGTGGTCCTTCAGGGCAGCGATGAACTGCTGGCCCGCGAGTCCGGTGGCGCCAATGAGCACGGCGCGAAGCTTGGCCATCGTGGGGATTCTCCGGTGGGGGCGGCAGGGGGCTCCTTACACCGTTTCACGACGCACTGCATCCGCCGCTCAACGGTGGGCGTGGGAGGGGGCGCGCGTGTGGCGTTCCGTGGGGTAGCCCCCCGTCACCCAGGCGTGGAGCCCGCCGGCGAGGCACACGGCGTTGCGCCCCCGCAGGCGCAACACTCGGCAGATGCGGCGGATGTCCGCGCAGTCCTGGGTGGTGCCGCACAGGACGATGAGCTCGTCGTCCGGCAGCATCGCCAGATCCCGGGCCACCTCCGAGGCCGTCATGCGCAGCGCGCCGGGGATGTGGATCTCGAACCGCTCCCAGTCCATCGCGTCGCGGCAATCCAGGACGAGCACATCCTCGTCCCCCAGACGCATGAACAGCTCATCGCAAATGATGGTGGGCTCCACCGGGACCTCCCCAGGCGACTGGCTCCATCGAACATGAACCGGAGGGCTTTTTCCCCTCTTCCCGCCTGTCCGCCCGCCTGCTCCCTGGAGCCCGCCGGGGCTTCAGAGTCCCAGCTGCTTGGCGATGATTTCGTTCATCACCTCACTGGTGCCGCCGCCAATGGGCCCCAGCCGCGCGTCGCGCCAGTGGCGCTGGATGTCGTACTCCATCATGTAGCCCGCGCCGCCGTGGAGCTGGAGGCACTCGTCCGCCACGCGGCAGCACGTCTCCGTGGCGACCTTCTTGGCCATGGAGGTCTGCGCGACGGCGTACTCGCCGGCCACGTGCAGGCGCAGCGCGTGGTAGGTGAGCTGCCGCGCGCACTCACGGGCGGTGTGCAGGTCCGCCAGCTTGTGGCGCACCACCTGGAAGCCCGCGAGCGTCTGATTGAAGGCGCGGCGCTGCTTCACGTGCTCGAGCACCGTCTCCAGCATGTCGTCCATGGCGCCCACCGCGCCCAGCGCGAGCGACAGGCGCTCCCACTGGAAGTTGCCCATGATCTGCGAGAAGCCCTGGTTCTCCACGCCCAGCAGGTTCTCCGCGGGCACGCGGCAGTCCTCGAAGAAGAGCTCCGCCGTGTCGGACGCGCGCCAGCCTACCTTCTGGAGCTTGCGCCCCACGCTGAAGCCCGGCGTGCCCCGCTCCACCACCAGCATGGACAGGCCCTTATGGCCGCGCGACGGGTCGGTCTTCACCGCCAGCACCACGAAGTCCGCCCGCACGCCGTTGGTGATGTACGTCTTGGAGCCGTTGACGACGTAGTGGTCGCCGTCGCGGCGGGCGGTGGTGCGCAGCCCCGCCACGTCCGAACCGGCGTCCGGTTCGGTGATGCCCAGGGCGCCAATCTTCTCCCCCCGGATGGCGGGGGCCAGCCAGCGCTGCTTCTGGGCGTCCGTGCCGAACAGGTGCACGGGGCCGGTCGCGATGGTGAACTGCCCGGCCAGCCCCGCGGCCACGCCGCCGGAGCCGCAGCGGCCCAGCTCCTCCAGGAGCACCGCCTCATAGAGCTCCCCGGCCGCCGTGCCTCCGTAGGCCTCCGGGTACTTCAGGCCCAGGAAGCCCAGCTCGCCGAAGCGGGTGAAAAGCTCCCGGGGGAACTCCTCCCGGGCCTCCCACTCCGCCGCGAACGGGCGCAGCTCCTTGTCCACCACCGCCCGGACGGTGCGGCGGAAGGCCTCGTGCTCCTCCAGGTAGACGCCGTGACCATGCAGCATCGTGTGCTCCCTCGCTTGTCAGGGCCTGACACCCCGCGCCGTATGGTACCGGGACGAGAAGCGCGGCCGGATGGTGTTGCTTCCTTGACCGGCTCCTATCGGGCTGCGTATAAACCCGGCCCCAATCGCTGCGGCGCCATAGCCAAGTGGTAAGGCAAAGGTCTGCAAAACCTTCATTCCCCGGTTCGAATCCGGGTGGCGCCTCATAGACAAAAGGCCCGATGCGGAAGTCTCCGCATCGGGCCTTCTGCTTTTCCGGGGGTGCCTTCCCGGAGGGGGGCCTAGCAGCCCAGCTCCACCGCGCCGATGTCCGGGGCCGCGCCGCAGAAGGGCTGGCCCTGGTCCATGCCCTTGTCCTGGGCGGCCACGGACGGGGCGAAGGTGTCCGTCACCGTCACGTCACCGCCGGTGGAGGTGGTGTCCTTCGCGGCGGCCTTGAAGGCGTCCAGGGCCTGGAGCTGGCCGTTGGTCTTGAACTGCGCGCCGGCCGGGTAGAGGTTGTTGCTCATGTGGAGGCCGGGGGCCTGGCCGCCCATGTCCACGCTGACGGGCGCGTCCACGAGGTTGTTCTCCACGCGCAGGGACTCCGTGGGGCCGCCCGTGCCGTGGCCCAGGATGATGCCGGCCTTGGCGCGGGTGATGGTGTTGTTCACCACCACGGTGCCCTTGGAGTTCTCCAGGCGGATCCCGGTGCCTTCGCCGCCGCCCGCGTCGGTCATGTCGTGCACGCGGTTGCGGCGCAAGACGACGGCCTGGGGCACGGGGCCCTCGTGATTGCCGCCCACGGAGATGCCCTTGGCGCCGTCATACAGCTCGTTGTCCTCCACCAGCACGTTGTTGGCGGAGTAGTGGATGACGAGCACGTCGCCCTTCGCCGTCTCCGACGGCCGGAACTGGTGCATCCGGTTGTTGCGGATGATGACGTCGTGGCACGTCTTGATGTCCACGGCGTTCTCCCGGTTGTTGAAGAAGTGGTTGTTCTCCACCAGCAGGCCCGTGGCGGGCGGCAGCTCGCTGAAGCCCTCCGGCCCCAGGCACTGCACGGAGTCACCGGACACGTCGTGGATGTCGTTGTTGCGCACGGTCAGGTCGTAGGACGCGGGCTGCATCACGATGCCGTGCGAGTCCTTGTTGCCGGTGGTCCGCACGAAGTCGTGGATGTTGTTGTTCTCGATGGTGGGGCCCTTGGCGTTGTTGAACAGGGTGACGCCCGCGCCGCCCGTGCCGTTGTGCAGATCCGAGTTGGCGAGCACCGTGCCCTGCACGTCGCCCTCGAAGGTGACGCCGAAGATGGGCTGCCCCTCCACGTCGATGTCGAACCCGTCGATGATCCAGTTCGCGCGGCGCACCTGCACCGCCGCGCCGGAGCCGCTGCCCGGGGTGAGCTTGGGACGGCCCTCGCCCTGGAGGGTGATCTTCGCCTCGGGTGTGCCGGCCTTCGTGTTGTCGCCCAGCACCACGCGCTCGGCGTAGGTGCCCGCGAGCACGCGGATGCGGTCGCCGGGGCCGGCCTTGCTCACCGCCATGGCGATGGTCTTCAGGGGCGCTGCCTCCGTGCCCTCGGCGCCGTCATTGCCGTTGGGCGACACCACCCAGTCATGGGCGGGCGTGGTGGCGGGCGTTTCCGCCATGGCCTGGGCGCTGACGGCGGGCTGGGGACCGGGCTCCGCGAGGGGCGCATGGTCCGCGTGCTCCGGCATCTGCGCGGCGGGCGTGTCCTCCACCGGCTGCACGCCGATGGGCGGCGCCTTGCCCGGGGTGGCGGGCGTCTTTTCCACCTTGCCCGAAGTCCCTGTGTTCGCCGCGGGAGCCTGGGCCCCCGTGCCGGCGTTCGATGAACCGCCAGTGCCGTCGCCAGAGCCACCGCCGGCGCCACAAGCAGTTGTCCCAAGCGCCAGGGTGCAGGCGGCCAGGGAGGCCATCAGGGTGCGTCGCGTCTTCAATCCGTTGCCTCCAAGAATTCGCATGAGCAGGGGCAACGCACGGTGTCGGGCGTTCTATTCACTGCCGGTCATCCAGGGCGAGACGCGCCGCAGCGGGAGGGAGAACCGTGACGCTCGGCCCCATGGCGGCTACGGTGCCGCCGCCGTGTCCAAAGCCGTCCTGCTCCTGACCGCCCTGATGCTCGCCTCCTGCGCCACGCCGGCGCCCTCCCCTGCCCCGGGCACCCGGGGCCTGGGCGAGCCGGAGGTCTCCGTCCCCACGAAGCCCGCCGACGCGGGCGTGACGCCCCCCGCCCCGAGTGCCCTGGAGGACCCGCTCACGTCGGGCCTGCCCGGTCCTCAGGACCTGAAGCGCCTGGACTTCCGCAACGGCGAGCCGCGCCTCCCCATCAAGCTGATGGAGGGCCGCGAGGCGGTGACGTTCTCGCCGCGCGCGCGGATGCGGCTGCGCTTCGGTGGGCCCGGCGACAAGGTGCTGGACGCGCCCGCGGGCTCGCGCTGGACGGTGCGGGTGACGCAGGGCGAACCGGCCCAGTGGAGCGCGCGGCTGCAGTTGGGCGAGTTCCGCTTCGCGGACAAGGCGGGGCTCGCGGAGGCGCAGGAGACGTGGCGCGCGCGGGGGCTCGCGGTGCGCACGCACACGCTGGGCTCCGTGTACGGCATCGCGGGGAAGGTCATCGACAACCGGCGCTACCTCCTGCTGAGTGAAGAGGCGCTGACGCCCGAGGCCGCGGCGAAACAGCAGACGGAGCTGCTGCGCCGCTACGGCCTGCGCACCACGCTCTTCGAGGAGGTCCGCAAGCCTTCGCGCGCCATCCTGGAGCTGAAGGACGAGAACGACGCCGTGGTGGGCCTGGCGCAGGACCGGCTGGACGCGGAGACGCCGGACGGCAGCGGCTTCGACGTGCGGCAGGTGGAGTACGGCGTGGGCTACGACTTCCACGCCTTCGAGGACCGCAGCTTCCGGGGCGCGCTCCAGTTCGCGGTGGACCGCGGCGGCAAGCTCGCGGTGGTGAACGTGGTGGGCCTGGAGGACCTGCTCAAGGGGCTGGTGCCGTCCGAAATCTTCGCGCGCGCGCACCCGGAGGCGCTCAAGGCCCAGGCCGTCACCGCGCGCGGCGAGGTGCTGGCGAAGGTGGGCATCAAGCACCTGGCGGATCCATACCTCCTCTGCTCGGAGCAGCACTGCGCGGTGTACCGGGGCCGCACCGGCGAAGCGGCCAGCACCACCGCCGCGGTGGAGGCCACCCGGGGCCAGGCGCTCTTCAGCCAGGACGGCCGGCTGGTGGACTCCGTCTACAGCGCCGTGTGCGGCGGCCACACCGAGGACAACGACGTGGTGTGGGGCGGCCCGCCGGACCCCAGCCTGCGCGGGCGGCCGGACCTGCTGGAGCCCGCGCCGGACGTGCCCGGCCCGTCCAACCTCAAGGCGTGGCTGGCGACGGCGGACGTGCCGGCCGCGTGCAGGCTGTCCAGCTTCGCGCAGCCCACGAAGTTCCGGTGGGAGAAGCGCTTCACGCAAGGCCAGGTGGACGCGCTGACGGAGAAGCTGGGCGTGGGCGCCATCCAGGGGCTCACCCTGTCCGAGCGGGGGGTGTCCGGGCGCGCCCGGCTGCTCACCGTGTCGGGCACGAAGGGCGCCACCCAGGTGCGCGGGGAGCTGAACATCCGGCGGCTCTTCGGGATGCTCAACAGCAGCATGGCCACCGTGGAGGCCGAGCGGGACGCCGAGGGCCGGCCCACCGGATGGCTGTTCCGGGGCGGCGGCTGGGGCCACGGCGTGGGCATGTGTCAGACAGGCGCCATCGGGCGGGCGGAGGCGGGCCAGACCTATCCGGAGATCCTGCGCTTCTACTTCAATGGGGCGCAGGTGGCCCCCATCTACTGAGGTCCAGGGAACAAATCGCGCGCACCCACGCGCGGTCTCGTGAATCTCTTTGATGTCCCGGGTGTTACGGGGCGCACGTTCGGGACTGAAGAAGCGGTCCGGAGGTTTATCATCAGGCCGTGGGCACGGGTTCCTCGACAGACTGGCGTCAGCGGCGCGCGCGCAAGCAGCGCGGGCCCTTGCGCTACCTGGTGGCGGGCATCCTGGCGCTCCTGGCCCAGGCCGCGTTCGTGGGCTTCGTGCTCCTGGTGTCGGCCGTGCAGGCGAACCTCCCGCATGAGAAGCGCCCCGCCCGGCCCACGTCCGTGGCGGTGAGGCCGCTCACGTCGGACCAGTGGGCGAAGAACCGGGGGAGCGTCACCCCGCAGCAGACGAAGCCCCGCCCCACGGAGAAGCGCGAGCCGAAGGAAGAGAAGAAGCCGGACGAGACGAAGCCCCAGGGCCAGGTGGTGGACGTGGCGCCGGGCAATGATCAGCAATCCCCGGACGCGAAGTACCTGGCCGAGCACAACAACACGGTGCAGAAGGAGACGCGCGCGCGCGACCAGACGGCCTTCTACCGCAACGCCATGCCCCAGCGGACCGCGCCCCAGAAGCAGGAGGGCGCCGCGCAGGACCAGGTGCAGCCCCCGCGCGTGTCCGGCAACAATGGTACGGGCGCGGACGACCGGGCCCAGTCCCAGGGCGGAAAGAAGCCCGTCTTCGAGATGCCGGAGACGCGCCGCAAGCAGGAGATCGCCATGAAGACGGATCCGCGCGAGCGCGGCCCGGGCATGGCGGTGAAGAACCAGTCGGAGAGCGACGCCACGCAGGGCAACGCGAAGCGCCTGCGCATCCAGCCCGGCGAGGGCGAGGACAGCGAGCAGGAGGGCTCCACGGGCCGCGTGGGCTCCCCGGGCCTGGCCACGCTGATGCCGTCGCAGGCGGCCATGGACAAGGTGGTGGGCGCGGCCCCCAACGACATGCTCCGGGACCAGGAGGAGGGGGACGGCACCTTCCTCAACACGCGCGAGTGGAAGTACGCCAGCTTCTTCAACCGCGTGAAGCAGAGCGTGGGCATGCACTGGAACCCCAACGAGCAGCTGCGCATGCGCGACCCGACGGGGAACATCTACTCCGGGCGCGACCGCCAGACGCTGCTGACCATCACGTTGGACGAGCGCGGCGCGGTGAAGGACATCCAGGTGGAGAAGAGCAGCGGCCTGGACTTCCTGGACATGGAGGCGGTGGCGTCCTTCAAGCGCGCGCAGCCCTTCCCCAACCCGCCGTCCGGCCTCCTGGGGCAGGACGCGACGGTGCGCTTCCAGTTCGGCTTCTTCCTGGAGATGGGCGGCGGCCCCCGGATGCGGCTGTTCCGACAGTAGGTCCCACGCGGGCCTCGCGGTGGACGGCGTGAAGGCACTACCCTGCCCCGCCGTGGAAGCCTCTCTTGTCGACCGCAGCGCCGCGCTCCAGGAGCGCAACCGGAAGGTCCGCTTCGTCCTGTTGGCCATCCTCGTGGCCAACTGGGTGGTGGCCGCCGCCAAGCTCGTCTTCGGCCTCATGGCCCAGTCCGCGTCGGTGACGGCGGACGGGTTGCACTCGTTCATCGACGGCGGCTCCAACGTGCTGGGCCTGGTCGCCATGGGCGTCGCGTCGCGGCCGGCGGACGCGGACCACCCCTACGGGCACGGCAAGTTCGAGGCGCTCGCGTCGCTGGGCATCGGCGCGATGATTGGCGTGGGCATGCTGGAGCTGGGGCGCATGGCCTTCGACTCGCTCCTGCACGACAAGCACCCCACGGTGTCGGTGACGATGGCGGCGGTGATGGTCTTCACGCTCGTCATCAACCTCGTCGTCACCCGCGTGGAGCGGCACTACGGGCAGAAGTACAAGAGCGCGCTCCTGCTCGCGGACGCGCAGCACACGCTGTCGGACGTGTTCGTGAGCATCGCGGTGCTCATCTCCATTGGCCTCGTGGCGCTGGGCTACCCGCGCGCGGACGGGCTGGTGGCGCTGGCCGTGATGGTCTTCGTGGCGTGGGTGGCCTACGGCATCGTCCGGCAGGCGGTGGGCATCCTCTCCGACACCGCGCGCCTGGACCCGGCGCAGGTGTCCCAGCACACGCTGTCGGTGGCCGGCGTGCGCTCCTGTCGCGACGTGCGCAGCCGGGGCATGGAGGAGAGCGTCTACGTGGACCTGAAGATTGAAGTCGACCCGCAGCTGACCACCGCGCAGGCCCACGAGGTGGCGGACAAGGTGGAGGAGACGCTGCACGGCGCCTATCCGCAGGTGGTGGACGTGGTGGTCCACGTGGAGCCCGCGAAGGCCCGCTAGAAACACGAGGGCCGCCTTCCAATGCGCTGGAAGACGGCCCGGGTGATGGCTGCGTCCGAGGACGGCCTAAGCGACCTTCTGCTCGGGCGTGTCGTAGTCCTCGATGGGAGGGCACGAGCACACGAGCTTGCGGTCACCGAGCACGTTGTTCAGGCGCCCCACGGACGGCCAGAACTTGTTGTCGCGGACCCACGGCGTGGGGAACACGGCCTGTTCGCGGGTGTACGGGCGGTTCCACTCCGGCGCGGTGAGCGTGCGCGCGGTGTGCGGCGCGTTCTTCAGGACGTTGTTGTCCTTGGGCACGCGGCCCTCCTCCACGTCGCGGATCTCCTGGCGGATGGCGATCATCGCGTCGCAGAAGCGGTCCAGCTCCGCCTTGGACTCGGACTCCGTGGGCTCGATCATCAGCGTGCCCGCCACCGGGAACGACACGGTGGGCGCGTGGAAGCCGTAGTCCATGAGGCGCTTGGCCACGTCCTCCACCTCCACGCCCGCGGTCTTCTTGAGCGGGCGCAGGTCCACGATGCACTCGTGGGCCACCCGGCCGCGCTTGCCCCGGTAGAGCACCGGGTAGTGCGGCTGGAGCCGCTCCGCGACGTAGTTGGCGTTGAGGATGGCCATCTTCGTGGCCTGCGTCAGGCCTTCGCCGCCCATCATCTGGATGTACATCCAGGAGATGAGCAGGATGCTGGCGCTGCCCCACGGCGCCGCGGAGATGGCGCCGATGGCGTCCGCCCCGCCCGTCTGGATGACGGGGTGCCCGGGGAGGAACTTCACCAGGTGGGACGCCACGCAGATGGGGCCCATGCCCGGGCCGCCACCGCCGTGCGGGATGCAGAACGTCTTGTGCAGGTTGATGTGGCAGACGTCCGCGCCCACCAGGCCCGGCGCGGTGAGGCCCACCTGCGCGTTGAGGTTGGCGCCGTCCATGTACACCTGGCCGCCGCGCTCGTGGATGGTGGAGCAGATCTCGCGGATCTCCTCCTCGAACACGCCGTGCGTGGAGGGGTACGTCACCATCAGCGCGGCCAGGTTGTCCTTGTGCTGGTCCGCCTTGGCGCGCAGGTCGTTCAGGTCGATGTTGCCGTTCTCGTCGCACTTGGTGACGACGACGCGGTAGCCCGCCATCACCGCGGAGGCGGGGTTGGTGCCGTGCGCGGAGGACGGGATGAGGCACACGTCGCGGTGCCCCTGCCCGCGCGCCTGGTGGTAGGCGCGAATCACGAGCAGGCCCGCGTACTCACCCTGGCTGCCCGCGTTGGGCTGCAGCGAGCACCCGGCGAAGCCCGTCACCTGCGACAGCGCGTGCTCCAACTGCTCGAAGACGACCTTGTAGCCGGCCGCCTGCGAGGTGGGCGCGAACGGGTGCAGCTTGCTGAACTGGGGCCACGTCACCGGGATCATCTCCGCGGTGGCGTTGAGCTTCATGGTGCAGCTGCCCAGCGGAATCATGGAGTGCGTGAGGGACAGGTCCTTCGCCTCCAGCCGGCGCACGTACCGCAGCATCTCCGTCTCGGAGTGGTAGCGGTTGAAGACCGGGTGCGTGAGGTACGCGCTCGTGCGGCGCAGCTCGGGGGCGAGCGGGCTCTCCAGCCCTTCCGCGACCTCGTCCAGGTTCACCGGGGACGCGGACTTGTTCGCGCCCTGGATGAAGGCCGTGAGGATGTCCTCCACGTCCTTGGCGCGCGTCGTCTCGTCCAGCGACAGGCCGAGCGTCTTCTCGTCGATGCGGCGGAAGTTCATCTTCGCGCCTTCCGCGGCGGCCAGCACGCCCCGCACCTGCGCGGGCGTCAGCTCCACGCGCAGCGTGTCGAAGAACTGCTCGTGCTTCGGCTTGAAGCCCAGCTTCGCCAGGCCCCGCGACAGCACCACGGTGAGCCCGTGCACGCGCTCCGCGATGGCCTTGAGCCCCTGCGGCCCGTGGTAGACGGCGTACATGCCGGCCATCACGGCCAGGAGCACCTGCGCGGTGCAGATGTTGCTCGTGGCCTTCTCACGGCGGATGTGCTGCTCGCGCGTCTGCAGCGCCATGCGCAGCGCGGGCCGGCCCCCGGAGTCCTCGGACACGCCGATGAGGCGGCCCGGCATCACGCGGGTGTAGGCGTTCTTCGTGGCGAAGTAGGCGGCGTGCGGGCCGCCGTAGCCCAGCGGCACGCCGAAGCGCTGCGCGCTGCCCACCACCACGTCCGCGCCGAACTCGCCGGGCGCCGTGAGCAGCGTCAGGGCCAAGAGGTCCGCCGCGACGACGAGCAGGCCGCCCGCCGCGTGCACCTTCTCACCGAAGGCGCGGTAGTCGTGCGCCACGCCGTCCGTCGCCGGGTACTGCACCAGCGCGCCGAAGAACTTCTTCTGGGACAGGTCCACCGTGCGGTGGTCGCCCACGACGACCTCCACGCCCAGCGGGATGGCGCGCGTGCGCACCACGTCCACCGTCTGCGGGTGGCAGCCGTCGGAGACGAAGAACGCGGCGGCGGTGCTGTCGCCCTTGGCGTGGATCGCGAGCGCCATGGCCTCCGCCGCGGCGGTGCCTTCATCCAGCATGGAGGCGTTGGCCACCTCCATGCCGGTGAGGTCCGTCACCATCGTCTGGAAGTTGAGCAGCGCTTCCAACCGGCCCTGGGCGATCTCCGCCTGGTAGGGCGTGTACTGGGTGTACCAGCCCGGGTTCTGGAAGATGTTGCGCAGGATGACGTTGGGGACGTGGGTGTCGCTGTAGCCCATGCCGATGAAGGACCGGAACACCTGGTTCTTCGCGGCGATGGCCTCCAGCTGCGCCAGCACCTCGTTCTCACCCTTGCCCGCGGGCAGCCGCAGGGGCTCCGGGGAGCGGATGACCGGCGGCACGGTGGACTCGACGAAGGCGTCCAGCGAGTCCACGCCCAGCGTGGACAGCATCTGCTTCACTTCAGGGGTCTCCGGGCCGATGTGCCGGCCGGCGAAGGACTCCTGGTACTTCCAGTTGAGGGACATGGTCGAAGGGCTCGCGTGAGGTGCGGTAGGAAGGTCGGCGTCCGAGCGGGCTCGGAACTCCATGGAGCGTCTCTAACAACCGGGACGCCCGACTTCTTGCGCGCGCGGGACTACTCCTTGATGAGCTTCTCGTAGGCGGCGGCGTCCAGCAGGTTGCCCAGCTCCCCGGCGTCCGAGAGCTCGATCTCCACCAGCCACCCGTCCCCGTACGGATCCGAGTTGATGTCCTCGGGCGACGCCACGAGCTCGTCGTTCACCTTCACCACCTTGCCGGAGATGGGTGCGAACAGCTCCGACACGGCCTTGACGGACTCGACGGTGCCGAACGAGCCGCCGGCCGCCACCTGGGCGCCCAGCTTGGGCAGCTCCACGTAGACGATGTCGCCCAGCGTGTTCGAGGCGTGCTGGGTGATGCCCACCACCACGATCTTGCCCGAGACGCGGGCCCACTCGTGCTCCTGGGTGTACTTCAGGTCCTGCGGGACGTTGTCGGCCATGGGGGTTTCAACTCCTCACAAAGGGTGTGGAAGGAAGGAAATCAGGACTTCTTGAGGAAGGGGGTCTTCACGACGACGGCGGGCACGGCGCGGCCGCGGATGTCCACGTCGAAGGTGGAGCCCTCGGCGGCGAGGGCCGCCGGCACGTAGGCCATGCCGATGGACTTCTTCACCGTGGGGCCCATGGTGCCGCTCGTGACCTCGCCCACGCGCTCGCCGTTCTTGAGGACGGGGTAGCCGTGGCGGGGGATGCCCTTGTCGGTGAGCTCGAAGCCCACGAGCTTGCGCGGCACGCCCGCGGCCTTCTGCGCGACGAGCGCGTCCTTGCCGATGAAGCCGCCCGCCTTGTCCAGCTTGACGATCCACCCCAGGCCCGCCTCCAGGGCGGTGTGCGCATCGTCGATGTCGTTGCCGTACAGCGCGTACTTCATCTCCGTGCGCAGCGAGTCGCGCGCGCCCAGGCCGCAGGGCTTCACGCCGTCCTGCTGCCCGGCCTCCAGGAGCGCGTCCCAGAGCTTCACGGCGTCGCCGGAGGCGCAGTACAGCTCGAAGCCGTCCTCGCCGGTATAGCCCGTGCGGGAGATGATGGACTTCACGCCGGCCACCTCCCCTTCGGTGAAGCGGTAGGTGCCCACCTGGGACAGGTCCGACTTCGTCAGCCGCTGCACCAGCCCCACGGCCTTGGGGCCCTGGATGGCGATCTGCGCGTAGTCGTCCCCGCGGTCCACCGGGGTGACGCCCTCCGCGCGCGCCTTCATCCAGGCGAAGTCCTTCTCGCGGTTGCTGGAGTTGACGCAGATGAGGATGCGCTCGGGGCTGAAGCGGTAGGCGACGACGTCGTCCACGAAACCGCCCAGGTCGTTGAGCAGGCCCGCGTAGACGGCCTGGCCGTCCTGGATGCGCGCGAGGTCGTTGGAGATGAGCCGGTTCACGGTCTCCAGGGCGCCCGGGCCGGTGAACTCGATCTCCCCCATGTGGGAGACGTCGAACAGGCCGACGGCGTTGCGCACGGCCTCGTGCTCGGCGATGACGGAGCTGTACTGGACCGGCATGTCCCAGCCGACGAAGTCGACCATGCGGGCCCCCAGCTTGCGGTGGGCCTCGTTGAGGGGCGTACGCCGGGTCATTGACTTCTCCATGGCAGGGGGTGGCGAAACGGCGCGGACTATAGCGGCGCACCTTCTCCGATCAAGGCCGACGCGGAAGGGACTAAACTCCTCCCGACATGAAGATTCGCAACTGTCTCAACCCCTCCAAGCCGAGCTTCTCCTTCGAGTTTTTTCCTCCCAAGACGGACGCGGGCGTGGCCTCGCTCCTGCGCACGGTGGAGGAGCTTGCGCCGCTGGACCCGGGGTTCGTGTCGGTGACGTACGGGGCGGGCGGGAGCACGCGCGACCGGACGGTGGACCTGGTCACGCACATCAAGCAGAAGACCGGCATCGAGGCGATGGCGCACCTGACGTGCGTGGGACACACCCGCGACGAGCTTCGTGACGTGCTGCGCCGGCTCGACGCGGCAGGCATCGAGAACGTGCTCCTCCTGCGCGGGGACCCGCCGCAGGGGCAGACGACGTTCGAGCCGGTGCCCGGGGGCTTCCGCTACGCGGAGGAGCTGGTCCGATTCGTCCGAGAAGAGGATTTCAACTTCTGCCTGGGGGGTGCGTGCTATCCGGAGGGGCACGTGGAGACGGCGTCGCGCGAGGACGACCTCAAGCACCTGAAGGCCAAGGTGGATGCGGGGATGGACTTCGTGGTGACGCAGCTCTTCTTCGACAACGCCTTCTATTTCGACTTCGTGGAGCGGGCGCGGCGGATGGGCATCAACGTCCCCATCGTTCCCGGCATCATGCCCATCACCAACTACGAGCAGGTCCAGCGCTTCACGCGCATGTGCGGCGCGACGGTGCCCATGCGTCTGGCGTTGCAGATGGAGCGCGTGAAGGATCAGCCGGACGCCGTCGTGCAGCTGGGCGTGGCGCACGCCACGGTGCAGTGCATGGAGCTGCTCGCGCGCGGCGTGCCGGGCATCCACTTCTACACGCTGAACAAGTCTCCCGCGACGCGGATGATCGTGGGCGCGCTGAAGGGGCGGTCATGAGCGGTCCTGGACCTCAGCTCCCGCCGGGCGACCCGCGCATCCAGATCTTCCAGATCGTGCGCTTCCCGGCGTTCTTCCTGCTCATCGTCGGCGTGCTGCACGTCGCGTTCAGCCTGCTGGGCGCGGTGCTGGCGGCGCTGAAGGTGGCGTCGCCCTTCTCCACGCCGGGCCAGGCGCCGGTGGTGCTGGAGTTCACGATGGGCTTCTCGCTGGCCATCCTGGGAGGCATCCTCTGCGGGCTGCTGGCCATCTGGGGCGCGTGGAACGCGATGAACCTCAAGGGCTACGGCCTGGCGACGGTGGGCGCCATCTGCGCGATGTACACGCTGACGCCCGGCTGTTTCATTGGCGTGCCGGTGGCGGTGTGGATGCTCTTCACGCTGCGCCGTGACGGCGTGCGCGAGGCCTTCGCACCATGAACCCGCGCGCCGTCCGCACGGTGCGTTTCCTGCTCACGGGCCTGGGCAACGTGGGCGTGCCGCTCTTGGAGATCCTCCAGTCTCGCGCGTCGCTCCTGATGGAGCGCTACCGGCTGGAGCTGCTGCCGGTGGGACTGGCGGACTCGGGCGGCGCGGCGGTGTCGCCGCATGGGTTGGACCTCGGGGCGGTGCTCGCGGTGAAGCGGGCGCGGCACTCCGTGGCGTCGCTGCCGGTGGTGGGGCGGCCGGGGATGAGCGGGCGCGACCTGGTGCGCGAGGTGAAGGCGGACCTCCTGTTGGAGGCCACGCCCACGAGCTTCCAGGACGGGCAGCCCGGGTTGGACATCACGCGGGACGCGCTGATGCGGGGCATGGCGGCGGTGCTCGCGAGCAAGGGGCCGCTGGTGCTGGGGTTCCGGGAGCTGGCTTCCTTGAGCGACCTGGAGTCGCCGGGCCGACCTCCCCTGCGCTTCAGCGCGGCGGTGGGCGCGTCGATGCCGCTGGTGAACGTGGGCCGCAGGGATCTGGCGCTGGGGAAGCTGGGCCGGTTCGAGGGCGTGCTCAACAGCACCAGCCACCTGCTCTTGTGCCGCATGGCGGAGGGCAGGACGTACGAGGCCGCGCTGGCGGAGGCGCAGGCGCTGGGCATCGCGGAGACGGACCCGACGCTGGACGTGGACGGCTGGGACACGGCGGGCAAGCTGGTCATCCTGGCCAACGCGGTGATGCGCGTGCCCACGACGCTGAAGGACGTGTCCGTGACGGGGATGCGAGGCGTGACGCGCGCGGACCTGGACGCGGCGAAGGCGAAGGGCGGCCAGGTGCTGCTGCTGGCGCGCGGCGAGCCCGTGGGCGCGGAGAAGTGGGAGTGGAGCGTGCGGCCCACCGCCGTGGACGCGTCCCATCCCCTGGCCCGGCTGGGCGCGATGGAGATGGGCGCGGTGTTCCGCAGTGATTTGCACGGCGTGAACACCGTCATCAACGGTGAGCAGGGCGCGCGGGGCACGGGCGCGGCGATGTTGAAGGACGTGCTCGAAATCTTTCCGGACTGAGGGACGGGGCATCACGGGACTCGGGGTGGATGTGCGAAGCTCCTGGGTCCCACCGGCGTGGACCCGACACGCCGTTCCCCCCGAGGTGCACCGTGAAGCTGATGCGACGCTCCGTCCTCCCGAAGATGGCTTCCCTCCTGATGTTGTTCGCGGCGCCCGCCTTCGCGGTGGAAGACACCCAGGTTTCCTCGGTGCAGGCGCCCGTCGAGGAGGGAGATACGTGCTCCGTCTGCGGCCCTGCTCCCTGCTGCGTGGTGCTCTGGACGGCGTGGTGCGGCTGCCCGTTCGCCAGCACCGCCAGCGTCGAGACTGAAGCCCCCGCGGAGGAGCTCCTGGCGTGTGCGCCCCAGAGCCAGCCGCGGACGGCTCCCGAGCAGAGCCAGTCGCTGTAGTTCCTGTCCGCGCGGCCCCCGGACGGAACAGGTCCGGGGGCGTCGCACCTCATCCGCGAGTCGCGGCCAGGAGCCGCGTCAGGAGCGGCGCCACCAGTTCCTCGCCGCGTAGCTGGGAACGCCAGCGGTGCGGAATGCCGTTCACGCCGAAGATGAGTCCCGCGATGCCGCCCGCCACGCAGGCCGTGGTGTCCGTGTCGTGGCCCAGCCGGATGGCGGATTTGACGATCTCTTCGTAGGTCTTCCCGTTCGCGACGCAGGCCCGTGCGGAGCGCAGGCAATCCACGACATAGCCTCCGCCCGTCCCCGGTGCCGGGTCATCCGGGCGGATGTGGGCTTCCAGTTCTTCCCGCTGTGGGAAGCCCTCCACGTACAGGTCGCGGAACGTGGCCACGGCGTCGGCCCAGGGGTCCGCCGCGCCTTCCAGAATGCGGCGGGCCCAAAGGCAGTACAGCGCGCAGCAAACCTGGGCGCGCACATGGCCATGCGTGACGCGAGACTGCGCCATGGCATCCGATACGAGCGCCGCGTCCTTGCCCTTGTGCCACAGGGCCAATGGCAACACACGCATCAGTGAGCCATTGCCATTGTCCATCGTGCCGTTGGGGCCCGCGAGCATCGCCGGCGTGCCGTCACGCAACCGGCGCAGGGCAGTGCTGGTCTGGATGCCCACGTCGAACACGTCGCCGTCCACGGCGAGGTAACCCCAGTCCTGCCAGTTCACCAGCCGCCGGCCCAGGTCCTCGCAGTCGAGCCGCTTCTGATACGTCAGCGAGTCCAGGAGGCACAGCGCATGGGCGCCATCGTCCGACCAGGTGCCCGGGGGGACCCTGTCATGCGCGCGGTTGAAGCCCGGCGGCGGGTCGTACTCGATGGCCTCCGGAGCTGGGATTTGCTCCGGCCGATGGAACTCGTAGGGCACCCCGAGCGCATCGCCAATGAGCAATCCATACACCCCTCCCGCAATGCGCTCCTCGCGACTCACCATGTCCCAGCCTCCCAGCATAGTGTACCATGGACACCATCGACGTGTCTTGGTCTCACTTGGGAGGTGGCGGGAACTGGTCCGCCAGGGCTTTCATGCCGGCCTCCATGTAGACCCGCTTCCACCGGAGCAGGTCTTCCACGGGCACACCCGCTCGCCGGGCCACGTCGCCTTCGTACTCTGTTCCGGCGAGCAGGCGGATGACGGCGTCGGCCATGCCGCCGGCTCCTGCGAGGTCCCTGCCAGGCGGGAGGGTCTCCGGTCGTGCCAAGGACATCGTCGTCACGGATCCAGCGAGTGGCAGCCGGACCGCGGGATCCCCCAGCAGGATGTATCCCGCGAGGTCATGCCTCAGCATCCACAGGTGCGCGAGGTCCACGGGATTCACCGCGCTGTCTCGCCCCGAGCGGCGCGCGAACTCCTCCTGATCATAGAGCGTCGTCAGCTCCATGTTGGCCAGGTTGAAGGAGCGAAGGAGCGCGCTCAACCCCACTCCGGCTCGGCTGCCTTCCACCAGGGAGCTCAGCAGGCCCATGAAGCGCGACGGCCGGTCGCGGGCCAGGCAGGTCATGTCCTGGAACGAATAGGTCCAGGCCAGGTCCACGTGCCCCATCACCGCCAGCGGGCCCTGGGGATTGGCGAGCGCGGCCTGGGGCAGCGCGGCGACAAAGGGACGCTCGCCCTCGCGCGGAAGTGATTCCAGCAATCGCTCGAGCCGGCCTGGGTACTCACCCGCCTCGCGCAACCGCGACAACCACGCGTGATAGGCACTGCGAGAGGGCGTGCCCGCGCTGAAACAGGCGAAGTAGAACCAGAAGCCCCCTGGGAGAAAGGCGGTGGAGGCCAGGTCCGACGCCTCCAGCGTCCCCTGCCCTCCCAGGCTCATGGCCCCCTGGCGCGCGCGCTGCTCCCCCACGGAAGCCCAACCCCGACGCGGGGCGCCCAGCCCATGGCTCAGGGTGAAGAGCATGGAGGGATGCGGCGACGCCACCTGTCCGAGCAATTCCCCCAGCGACCAGGCCCCGGGCTCACCGAGCTCACATGGGACCTCCGCGCGAAGAAGGCCCTCCTCCTGCCGCGTGCGGAGGCTCCTGAAACTGGGGGCCATCAGCGCCTGATAGCCCACGGTGGTCGCGGGCGTTCCATCGTGGGCCGTGAAGAGGAGCGTGCGGGCCCGCTGCTCGGGCGCGGGCGTGCGACTCCAACGCAACACCTTGTCCACATAGGCCTCATAGCCCGCGTCCGAACCAAAGGTGAGCCGGCCCGTGAAGCCTCCCGCGCCGAGCATCTGCTGAAGCTCGAAGGACACCTGGTCGAAGTCGCCCAGCATCAACAGGAAGGCGGGCTGCTCCGTCTCGGACGCGTCCTCGTCGCGCAGCACGGAGTCCATCCACCGGACCGCCTGGATCCCATCCATCCCCGGGGGAACGCGATACACGCGCACCGGTGCGCCCTGCTCCTCCGCACGCAGTGCGCACAGAGGAGCGATGAGGGCCAGCAGCCGGTCCCCCAGCGGCCCTTCGGGGACCACCACCCCCCAACGTTGGTCTGGCAATGAATTGGGGTCCCGGTCCGGGCGGAGCAGCACGTCCTCGGATGAGGCCCTCCCCGCCTCCTCCCGAGGCGCCTCGGGCCGAGGCTGATGGGAGGCCGCATCCAGGGGGAGGGCTTCCTCCAGCACCGGCCGGCGGTCATTGGCGTGGCTCAACAGCAGTTCGAAGTCCATGCGACAGGGTCCCTTGCCACTTCCCTGCCACCCGGCTCGCGGCCCGGGTCCTCCAGGCCGTCTGGCTTCTTTTGACGCGCAAATACCTGTCACTGACGCGTCAGGGTTTCCCGTGATGCGGACGCCTCCGCTGAGCCGCCACTGGCACGGCGCCAGCAGTGGCGCCCTCGCGGTGAAGGCATTGGCGGCAGGAAAGCGAGGCAAACAGATGCGCCGGGAAGATCAGCAACAGGGTCGGCGATCCACCTGGGTTGGAGACACCCCGCCGACCCGGCGGGGGCGGACGAGCCCCCGTTTGTCGTCTGGCCCCTCAAGGGAGCAGCCTCGACCTGATAGTCTTTGTGTCAACACTGTCCACGACGTGCGCTTGCGGAGGCACGTGGGCACTGAGGACCGCCAATGCATGAGAGGTACGAGGAAGAGCTGCGCGTCGCGCAAGCCCGGGGAGTGGTGTCCCCCGAGGAGGCCGAAGCGCTGCTCGCGGAGGGTCGGCGCGCGGGACGCGACCCTCTGGCGCGCCTCGTGGAGGACGGCGTGATCTCCGAGGAGACACTCGCCGCGATCCGGGCCACGGCGCGCGATGAGGTGACGCCTCATGTCCCGCCTCCCGCCCCCCTGGAGCAGGCGAGGGAAACGCCTCCGCAGGCCGACGGCACCACCTTCACCCGCCACCCCAGCCCCGAGGCGGCGCAGCCTCCGGCGCAAGAGCCGGCCTTCCCCGTCCCGGGCTGGGAGCGGTACCAGCCCGTGCGCTTCCTGGGACAGGGCGGCATGGGCCGGGTCTATCTGGCGTACGACCCGCTGCTGCGGCGCCACGTCGCGCTCAAGTTCGTGCGGGGCGAGGACCCCGAGCTCGTGCGCCGCTTCGGCGCCGAGGCCCAGGCCCAGGCCCGCGTGGAACATGAGAGGGTTTGCAAGGTGTATGAAGTGGGCGAGGTCCGGGGCCAGCCCTTCATCGCCATGCAGTACATCCAGGGACGGCCCCTGCTGGAGGTGGCCCGGGAGCTCTCCGTGGAGCAGACGGTGAAGGTGGTGCAGCAGGCCACCGAGGGCGTGCACGCGGCCCACCGCGCCGGACTCATCCACCGTGACATCAAGCCCTCCAACATCCTCGTCGAGCGCGGCGAGGATGGGCAGTGGAAGCCCTACGTCATGGACTTCGGGCTGGCGCGTGACTGGCAGCGGGAGCACACCGTCACCGGCACGGTCCTGGGCACCGTGCATTACATGGCCCCCGAGCAGGCCCGCGGCGATGTGCATCAACTGGACAGGCGCGCGGATGTCTACAGCCTCGGCGCCACGCTCTATGTCCTGCTCACGGGCAAGACGCCCATCCCGGGGAACAACAACCTGGAGGTGCTCGCGAAGCTGGCCACGCAGGATCCGCGCCCGCTGCGCGAGCTGAACAAGAACGTCCCCTCGGACCTGGAGGCCATCGTCCTCAAGTGCCTGGAGCGCGAACCCGCGGCTCGGTACGACTCGGCGCGGGCGCTGTCCGAGGACCTGGAGCGATTCCTCAACGGGGAGCCCGTGAAGGCCCGCGCGGTGGGCCACTGGTACCGGCTGCGCAAGCGGGCTCGCAAGCACCGGGCGCTCGTCGCCATGGCCTCGGTGACGCTGGTGCTGGTGTGTCTGGCCATGGGCCAGGTGGTGCTCACCCGCCGGCACCTGGGCATGCGCGAGAACCTGGCGCGCCGCTTCGCCGAGCTGTCGTCGGAGGTCGAATACAACGCCCGGCTCATGACCATCAGCCGCCTGCACGACACGAGCGCCGAGCGGCAGCTCCTGCGTGAGAAGCTGAAGGACATTGAACGGGAGATGCAGGCGGGCGGCGAGCCGGCCCTGGGCCCCGGGCACTATGCGCTGGGAAAGGGCTGGCTGGATCTGGGCGAGCCCGCCAGGGCCCGCGAACACCTGGAGGCCGCCTGGCAGTCTGGCTTCCAGCAGCCGCGCGTCGCCTCCGCGATGAGCCTGGCCCTGGGCCAGCTCTACAACCTCCAACTGCGCGGCGAACAGCTCGCGGGGGATCAGCTGCTGGGCGCACCCGCGCCGGAGCAGCTCAAGGCCCGCCGCGACGAGCTGGCGCGGCGGTACCGGGACCCGGCGCTCTTCTGGCTGCGCCAGAGCCAGGACGCGCTCGTCCTTCCCGCCGAGTACATGTCCGCGCTCCTGGCCTTCTACGAGGAGCGCTCCGACGAGGCCCTGCTCCGGCTCGACGCGCTCGGCCAGCGGCTGCCCTGGTTCTACGAAGCCCTCAAGCTGCGGGGCGACATCCTCTTCCGGCGCGCGATGGTGCGTTGGGATGGCGGCGGACGCACGCCGGAGGAGCGCGCACTGGTCCAGGCCGACCTGGAAGCAGCCCGCCGGAGCTACGTCCAGGTCGCGGACACCGCCCAGAGCTGGCCCGAGGCGCACTACGCGCTCGCCGCCGTGGAGGTGGAGGCGATCTCCATGGACCTCTACGACGCGCAGGCGCGCGCGGAGCATGCCCGGCGCGCGTTCGAGCACCTCGCGCGCGCACTCAAGGCCGCGCCGGACCATGCCCCGTCCTGGGCCCTGCAGGCCACGCTCCACCGGAACCTCGCCCGCCTGGGGCCGGCCACCGACGCGGAGGCGTCGCTGCGCAAGGCGACGGACTCGGCCCGACGCGCCCTGGAGCTCGCCCCCTCGAACCTGCTGGCGCGCAAGGAGCTGGGCATGGACCTCTGGGCCCTGGCCGCGCATCGCCAGTCACAGGGGTTGGATCCGCGCGAGGCGCTCGCGAAGGCCCTCGAAGTCCTGGAGAGCGTCGCCCCCGCGGACCGGGACTATTACATCCACCATGCGCTGGCCCTCACGTTCATGACCTGGGCGGACCACGAGGAGCAGCTCCACCTGGACGCCCGGGACCACCGCGACAGGGCCATTGAAGCCTTTCAGAAGGTGCTCGGTCTCGCGGGCCGATACCAGGCGGCATGGAACAACCTGGCCGCGCAGTACTACCAGCGCGCCTCGGCCCCGGGTGCGCTCACGGTGGACGAGGATCTGGGCCAGGCCGAGCAGGCGCTGAAGAAGAGCCTGGCGCTCAATCCCCGGAGCGTGGCGGCCCACTTCCAGACCGGCCGGCTCCAGCTGTTCCGGGCCCAGCGCCTGCGTGACAGGGACGCGGATCCGCGCCCGGCGTTGGCGGCGGTGCGCGAAGCCTGCCGGTTGGGATTGGCCATCAACCCCCGGATCGAGAACTTCTCCTTCCTCGAAGGTCTGGCGTTCATGGACGAGGCCCGGGACGCCTGGGAACGCGGCGAGTCTCCCCTCCCCCTGATTGAGCAGGCGCGGCACTCCTTCGAGAGGGCCCGCTCCGTGGCGCCCGAGAGCGCCGACGCCTACAACAACCTCTCGCACCTGCATGCGACGGGCGCCGTGTATCAGCAAGCGCTGGGGCAGGACCCATCGCCGAGCCTTCAGGCCGCGGTGCAGGCGTCCCGAGAGGCCCTGAAGCGAGCCCCCGAGCAGTGCCTCGCCCTGAGCAACCTGGGACGTGCCCTGCGCCTCCAGGCAACGGCCTTGATGGACACCCGGAGGGACCCGGGCGTCCCCCTGTCCAAGGCCCTGGGGGCCCTTCAACAGGCCATCGCGCATGCCCCCGGCGACAAGGACGCCACGCTCTATCTGGCGGAGGCCCAGGCGCTCCGGGCCCGTTGGCGGAAGGCGGACAGGGATTTCGAGGAGGCGGCTCGAACGTATCAGTCGGCCCTCTCACTGAGCGGTGGCTCCCTGGACTTCCGCCTGGCGCTGGCCCACTTCTATCGGGAATGGGCCGCGTGGAGGCAGCAGTCCGGTCTGGACGCGAGCGGTCTCATCGAACAGGGACTGCTGCGGGTGGGTGAGGTCCTGGAGGCCCGCCCCTCCTGGGCCGAGGCCCAGGCCCTGCGGGCGAATCTTCAGCTGCTCCAGAACCCATTCCGCGCGGAGTCGGTCCGGTAAAAACAGACAGGGGCACGGCGTCGTTTGAACGCCGTGCCCCGGGTTGCCCTGTCAGCGGTTCACGGCTGGTACACGGACCCCGCGAAGCCTTCGATCTTGGGGTTGGTGGTATCCGTGACGTTGCCGGCGGTGCCGGTGTCGTCATCGTCGAAAGGCAGGGGCTTGCGCTGGACCGGGGCGCGCGCGGGCGGGGGCGGAACGGGCGCGGGGGGCTGCTCGCGGTCCTGAGAGGGATTGCACTGCATTTCGGGTCGACTCATCGGAATGCCTCGCGTGAACGGGGGTTGGCAGGCCCGGGGGTTCGCGAGCCTGTCGCCGACACATTCAGCAATGCGCATGCCGACCGACTTCCCAGGTAGGGCGGTCCGCTCGTCGCGAAACTTGCGCGTCAGCGCTGACGCTTGCGCGTCAACTGGCGCGCAAGCGCGTCAGTCCTCCTCCAGCCCCAGCTCCCGGACACGCCGCTGGAGCGCGCGAACGGAGACCTCCAGGCGCTGGGACATCAGCTCCAGGTCGCCCTTGCAGTCGCGGTAGCTCTCGCGGATCTGCTCGACGCTCAGGTCCTTGGCCGTGCGGGCCTGGGAGCTCTTCTTCATCAGGTTGTAGAGCGAGGCGCGGGTGATGCCGAGCTGGTTCGACGCGGCCGCCAGGTCCCAGCCGTGTTCGCGCAGCGCGATCATCATCTCCTCCTCGGAGACTTCGGAGGGCTTGCGGCGCGACTCCACCGGCGCCTTCTCGGGGGATGCGGGGACCGGGATGGGAGCAATCAGCTCCTTCTCCAGTTGGGGATCCACCTGGAGGCTCGGCTGGCCCCGGCTGCTGATGATGAGCTGGCGCGTGACGTTGCGCAGCTGCCGGATGTTGCCGGGCCACGGGTGGCGCACCAGGCGGGACGCCAGCGACGTCGGCAGCCAGGGCTCGGCCGAGGGGTCGGGATCCTCCAGCCGCCAGCGCTCTCCGAGCGCCTCCAGCTCCAGCCGGGCGAAGTGCATCAAGAGGAGGCCCAGGTCCTCGCGGCGCTCGCGCAAGGGGGGAAGCTGGATGCCGTACCCCGCCAGCCGGTGCATGAGCGGCGCCTTGAAGGTTCCCTGCTGGATCTGCACCTCCAGGTGCGCATCCGTGGCGGCCACCAGCCGCACGTTGAGCTTCACGGGGGTGCGGCTGCCCACCGGATACATCTCGCCGGTCTCCAGCACCCTCAGGAGCAGCGCCTGCACCTCGGGGGAGGCCTCGGCCACCTCGTCCAGGAAGAGCGTGCCTCCCTGGGCGGCGCGGAAGAAGCCCTCGCGGGACTGGGTGGCCCCCGTGTAGGCGCCACGCTCGGCGCCGAAGAGCTCGGCGGCGGCCAGCTCCTTGGGGATGGAGCCCAGGTTCACGCTGATGAAGGGGCCCTTCTGCCGGCGGCCGTGCTGGTGGAGCGCGCGTGCCACCAGCTCCTTGCCCGTGCCCGTCTCGCCCCGGATGAGCACCGGCACGTCCAGGTCCGCCACTTGCAAAACCTGTCGGCGCACGCGGCGGACGGCCGCGCTCTGCCCCACCATGCCCAGCTCATCCGCTTCCGTCTTCTCGACGGGCTCCACCAGATGGAGCAGCAACACCACGCGCTCGGCCAGCTCCAGCGTGACGCCCAAAGCCAACGCCTGGGGGCTCAATTCGCGCTCACCGGAAAGAGGCTCTCCGTCCACGAGCACCGGTGAGCTGCTCCCCGCAACCAGCCGCACCCCGCCGGAGCGTCCCGGGACCAGGCGCAACGGCTTGCGGCTCAGGAAGGGGTCCGCCAGCGGCAGCCCCAGGAGGGAGCCGGGGCGCGCGAAGTTCGGCTCCGTGCGGGAGAGGGCCACCTCCCGGCCCGTCAGGAGCTCGCGGAGCAACACCTGCTCGCCGCTGCGCTGGATCTTCAGGTGGGAGATCAGGGTCAGGGCAGGAACAAGGCCTGCCGCCGCCGGAGCGCCGTGCCGCGGCTGCCGGGTGAGCGTGGAGATGTCTTCCAACGAGTGCCCTCCGCTTTGTGCGCCGCCGTCACACAGACCGCTCGACCAGTACTTCAACGGCCTGTCCCCCATCAAGCCGTCTTCGTCCGAGGCCCCTCCATGAAATCCCAAATCTCACATGCAGTGTGGCCGGGGTCCGCGAGCGCCCTGGTGCTCGCGCTCCTGATGACGTCCTCGGCGGTGGCGCAAGAAGGCCCGGAGGGGTTCAGGGTCGGGGTGCCCGTGACCCAGAACCCATACGTCACGGCGGTCGCCACCCTCTATGAGCAGACCCGGTACGAGGAGGCGCTCTCCAAGGTGGAGAAGGCGCTCGAATGGCCCACCAACGGTCCGCGCGAGGTGCTCTTCCTCAAGCTGATGAAAGGCGTGCTCCAGGCGGAGCTTGGCCAGGGCGGCGCGCTGGAGTCCTTCAACGAGGCCCTGGCGCTGGACGCGCAGGCCGCGCTGCCCGTCCGTCCGTCCTGGCGATTGCGCAAGCTCTTCGAGCAGGCACGCAACTCCGTGGGCCTCGCCGTGAACGAGGAGCAGCTGACCGAGGATTGGGAGCCAAGTCTTGTCCCGTGGATTCCTCCCCCCAGGCGGCTGGGGCTGAGCGTGAGCCTGCGCGGCGAGGTGGATGTGCTGGGGCTCGGCACCGCCTTCACCGGGACTCCGGCCGTGGGTGTGAACTACAGCTGGGAGCGCGAAGGCTGCGCGCTGACGCTGCTGACGCAGGCCTCCCCCGGGCTCAGGGCCGAGGTGCAGTTCCATCCGCTCCTCATGGGATGGGTTCGGCCCTACGCCAGGGCCGGCACCACAGCGTTCTTTCGCGTGAGGAATGAACAAGGGGACGGCCACACCTTCCTGGGGGGGATGAGCGGCCGGGTGGCCGCCGGGCTGGATTGGCAGTGGAGCTCCAGGATGTATGCCTTTTCAGAAGTGGCCTACGAACGCTTCGTCATCGGCTCCGATCGCTACAGGCCGGACTCGGTGCTGTTCTCATTGGGCGTGGGGCTGTTTCCCTGAACCGCAGACAAAGACTCCCGCTACGCAAAGACCATGTTCTCACCATCAAGAATCGCAGCAGAATCAATCTCAAGAATCATCATCCTCTCAACCCTGATGCACCTGGCATGCGGGACACCGCCGGGTCAGGGCGAAGCACTGCACACGAAGGAGATGGCCGCACCCCTCCAGGCCGCGGGCGATGGGTCGTGGAGCGTCACGGGCGCCATGACCACGGCTCGCTACAATCACACTGCAACGCTATTGCCTTCAGGCAAGGTGCTGGTCACGGGAGGGAATGCGTCCCGCGAAATGCCCTCCTTTGAAGCGATCCTCGACAGCGCGGAGTGGTACGACCCGGCTACGGGGACGTGGAGCCTGACCAGGCCAATGGCTACGGCCCGCGTGGGCCACACGGCGACGCTGCTGCCTTCGGGCAAGGTGTTGGTTTCCGGAGGCGAGAACCTCTTTAACGGCACTCTCAAAAGCGCGCAGTTGTACGACCCGGATACGGGAAGGTGGAGTTCGACAGGGTCAATGGTCAGTGCTCGTTACGACCACACGGCAACGTTATTGCCTTCAGGCAAGGTGCTGGTCTCTGGAGGCAGCGGTCGAGTCAGCGAAGCACTCAGCAGCGCGGAAGTGTACGACCCAGTTACAGAGAAGTGGACCGTGACGGGCTCGATGGCCTCGCACCGCGCTTTGCACAAAGCAACACGGCTCCTTTCAGGCAAGGTGCTGGTCACCGGAGCTGCGGCGGCGGAGATATACGACCCGGATACGGGGAAGTGGAGTCAAACCGAGCCAATAAACACGGCGCGCTACGAGCACGCCGCAGTGCTGTTGCCCTCAGGCAATGTGCTGGTTTCTGGTGGCTGTTGCTATATCACCAGCGCGGAGGTCTACAACCCGGAGACCGGGAAGTGGAGCACAACGGGCTCTCTGGCCATCGACCGTTATGACCACGCGAACGAGTTATTACCCACGGGCCTCGTGCTGGCCGCTGGCGGTGACAATATCGAAAGCGCGGAACTCTATGACCCCACCGCAGGGACCTGGCACCCCGTTGGCTCAATGATCACGACTCGCAGGCGTCATACGGCGACGCTGTTGCGCTCAGGCAAGGTGCTTATCGCCGGAGGCTTTGACTTCCTGACAGGTTCACTCTCCAGCGCAGAGCTATACAATGCATCCACTTCAGCGGTCACCAATCCATCCAATGGGTTATCAACCAGCAGCAACCGACCTGCTTATCGGGGGCTGGTGGGACTAGTCAGCGCCGTCACAGTGATTGTGGACGGGGTCCCGGTTGGCACCACGAATGCCAATACCTTGGGTGAGTGGACCCTCAATCAACCTGTCGCTCTGCGAGACGGCTACCACACGGTGATGGCACGAGTCATCGATGCAGTGGACAACGCCCCTGTCGACTCGATCAGCAACTTTTTCTTGGTGGATGCCACCCCACCGGCGCCCCCTGTGCTCACGACTCCTGTCGCCAATTCCATGACCAGTGGCCAACCAACATATAGCGGGACAGCGGAGGCCAGGAGCACCGTCATCGTGATTGTAAACGGCATCTTGGCGGGAGCCACGATGGCCGACATCACAGGGAGGTGGAGTTTCGTGCCGCCCACGCGCCTGCCGGATGGCAACCACAGGGTGTATGCACGAGCGATGGATACGGTCGGCAACACCGGCATCTATTCGAACACCCATTTCTTCACGGTGGATGCCACTCCTCCAATCGCCCCGGAAATCACCATTCCTTCCAATGGACTCATAACCAACAACAACGAGCCAACCTACAGCGGTTCGGCGGAGGCATTCAGTACCGTCGCCGTGTTCGTGGACGGAGTTCAGGTCGACAATACGAGGGCCGATACCGCAGGAAAGTGGACCCTGACGCAGCCTGGAGCGCTGCAGGACGGCAGTCACGTGGTGAAGGCACGAGCGACGGATGCCGTTGGCAACACGAGTGCCGAATCGAACATCCGCGGTTTCATGGTGGATACCATCCCGCCAACTGCTCCGGAAATCATCGCTCCTTCCAACGGATTGATGATCCACAACAACCGTCCCACCTATAGCGGGCAAGCAGAGCCAGCCAGCAGCGTCATTGTGTTCGTGGACGGATTCCAGATTGGCGCCACGACTCCCAACGTTTCAGGGGAATGGAGCATCTTGCAGCCTGATGCTTTGCAGGACGGAAGCCATCAGGTGCAGGCACGAGCGATGGACGCCGCCGGCAATACCGGCATCAATCCCAGGACCCATGCTTTCACAGTGGACACCCGCCCTCCGGCAACTCCAGAAATCACATTTCCCATTACCGGAATGACAACCAACATCCGCCTGCCAACCTATATCGGCCTGGCCGAAGAGGGCAGCACTGTCACCGTGTTCGTGGACGGAGAGCCGATCGGCGACATGAAAGCCGATACTTCGGGGCGGTGGAGAATCACCCAACCTGAGACCTTGCAGGACGGCAGCCATCTGGTGAAGGCACGAGCAATGGATGCAGTTGGCAACGCCAGTGCCGATTCGAAGACCCACGCTTTCACAGTCGATGCCGCCCCTCCGGCTGCTCCAGGAATCATCACTCCCGCAAATGGATCGGCCTCCAACAACTCCCGACCGTTCTATCGTGGTGTGGCAGAGGTAGCCAGCCTCGTGACCGTGTTCGTGGATGGGGTTCAGCTTGGCAGCACGGCGGCTACGACCTCGGGCGAGTGGAGCCTCGCACAGCCTGAGGCATTGCAGGACGGCAGCCATATGGTGAAGGCACACGCAATGGATGCAGTCGGCAACAGCAGCGCTGAGTCCAAAACCCACGTGTTCGTCGTGGATGCAACGCCTCCGATCGCACCCGAGATCACCACTCCGTCAGCCGGATTGACCATCCGCGACAACCAACCCACCTTTAGCGGTCTGGCGGAGGCTGGCAGCACCGTCGCCGTGCTCGTGGACGACGTTCAGATCGGCACCACGAATGCCAACTCCCTGGGCCAATGGAGCATCGCGCAACCTGAGGCTCTGCGGGACGGCGGCCATACAGTGAGGGGACGAACCAGCGACGTCTCCGGCAACACCAGTGCTGATTCCAACACCCACGCATTCGTCGTGGATGCCACGCCTCCAGGCGCGCCGGAGATCGCCGCTCCCCTGGCCGGATTGACCACCTACGACAACCGGCCCTCCTATAGCGGGTTGGCGGAGGCTGGCAGCACCGTCGCCGTATTCGTGGACGACGTACAGATTGGCACCATGGATGCCACCCCCCTGGGGCAATGGAGTATCGCGCAGCCTGAGGCCCTTCAGGATGGCAGCCATACGGTGAAGGCACGCGCCACTGACGCGGTGGGCAATACCGGCCCAGAATCGAACAGCAACACCTTCATGGTCGCGTACAGCGCGCCTTTGGCCCCGCTGGTTACCACCCCCCCCAACAACTCGGCGATCGCCAAGAATCCGCCAACTTATGGCGGAACGGCGGATGCAGGCATCACCGTCATTGTCATCGTTGATGGAACGTCGCGGGGCACGACCACGGCCGATGCATCAGGCCGTTGGAGCTTCACGCCTGAGATGACGTTGGTCGCTGGATCGCACACGGTGCTGGCCCGAGCAGTCAATGCAGCGGGGAAATTCAGTGCCGACTCCAACACCCACACGTTCACGATACGGAGGAGTCATTACGGCTGGGGCTGCGCCGCCGCCCCTGCCCTTCCTGCGACCTGGGTCCTGCTCGCGCTCACCTGGGTCCTGCGCGGCCGGCGGCTCAAGACGCCATGAGCCGTTGCCTCCCCACGTCTGCTCCTCGCGGGCGTGGGTCCTCGCGGGCTTCGTTGGAACGCGAGCCCGGCGCGTACAGAGACTCGCGGCTCAGACTGGGTTCCTGGGCTGACGCCTGCGAAAGAACAGGGCCAGGGTCACCAAGGCCCAACTGGCAGGCAGCGCAGGGGCAGTGGCGCAACCCAAACCGAAATGGCTCCCTGGGATCGTGAATGCGTACTCGCTGGAGCGCAAGCTGGTGTTGCCGGCCTCATCCGTGGCGGTGGTCACCACCAGGTGGCGGCCTTCCGCCAAATCTGTCGCCAGGGTGAGGTTCCAGTTCCCTGCCTCATCCATCTGGGCTGTTCCCATCAGGAGGCCATCCAGCCACACCGTGACGGTGCTCCCCGGCTCCGCCACTCCGCCGAGGGTGGGCTTCCGGGTGTTGGCGACGGCTCCAGGCGAGTGCACCTCTGGCGCCGCGGGCGGCATGGTATCCACCGTGAAGGAATGAACGGGTGAGCCCGTGCTGGTATTGCCCCATGCGTCCGTGGCGGTGGCGACCGCCTGATGCAATCCCTCGGACAGCGCCGCGACTGGGGTGACGAGCCAGCCTCCCGCGGAGTTCGTCTGCGCCTTGCCTGCCTCGACGCCATCCAGCCACACCCTCACGGTGCTACCCATCTCCGCCGTGCCTCCAATGGCGGGATTCTGGGTGTTGATCAGGGTCCCAGGTGCCATCACTTCGGGTGCCGCGGGCGCCACGGAGTCGACCGTGAAGGCGCAGGCCATGGGAGGGCTGACATTGCCCGCGAGGTCGGTCGCAGTGATTTCAGCGGAATGGAGCCCTTGGGGCAGCGCCGTGGCGGAGGGCACACTCCAGGCTCCTGCTTCGTCCGTCAAGGTCGTCCCAATCCATGTTTCATTGAGATTCACCGTCACCGTACTGCCAGGCTCCGCCGTGCCGCGGTAGGAGGGGCGGGTCTCACGGGTGGTGGATCCATTGGCTGGAGTAAGGACCACAGGGGCCGCTGGCGGCGTGGTATCCACCGTGAACGTGCGGGTGCTGGATCCGAAAACGATGTTGCCCACGGCATCCGTCACCCTGGGGGTCACGGAGTGGGAGCCATCAACCAGCGCCACGGGTTGCGTGAACTCCCATGCTCCCGAGACCTGGGCCACCGTGGCTCCCACGAACGTGTCATCCACCCACAGCAGGAGGGTGCTGCCCGGCTCCGCCCTGCCGCTGTAGGTGGGACGGAGATTCGGGGTGATGAAGCCGTTGTCGGGAGTGAGGATCGCCGGGGCTGCTGGCGGAGTGGCATCCCCCGCGAGTTCGTACAACTCCGCGCTGTCCTTGCGTGAATAGCCTCCAGCGACCAGCACCTTGCCGGGGGGCAACAGGGTCGCCGTGTGCTTGTAGCGTGGCTCGGCCATGGAGTCCGTCACACTCCACGTCCCCGCAGCCGGGTCGTAGACCTCCGCGCTGGCAAGAGTACCACCTGCGTTCCTGCCTCCAGCGACCAGCACCTTGCCGAAGGGCAACAACGTCGCCGTATGCTCCTGCCGTGCCGTGGTGAGTGAGCCCGTGGAACTCCATCCTCCCGTCGCCGGGTCGTAGAGTTCCGCGCTGCCTTGGACACTGCCCCGGCCTCCGCCTCCGGCGACCAGCACCTGGCCGGAGGCCAACAGCGTCGCAGTGTGTTTATAGCGTGCCGTGGTGAGTGAGCCCGTGGAACTCCATGTTCCCGTAGACGGGTCGTAGAGCTCCGCGATAGCGCTAAAGCTGATTCCAGCTTTCCAGCCTCCGGCGACCAGCACCTTCCCGGAGTCCAACAGCGTCGCCGTGTGGTTCACGTGTTCGCTGGTCATGGCGCCCGCGGAACTCCACTTTTCCGTCGCCGGGTCAAAGACCTCCGCGTTGACGCGGAAGACATTCTGGAACCAGCCCCCAGCAACCAGCACCTTGCCGGAGTCCAACAGCGTTGCCGTGTGTCCTGTGCGTGCTTCGGCCAGGGGAGCCACGGAACGCCATTTTTCTGTCACCGGGTCATAGACCTCCGCGCTGGCGTCGCCCGGGCCCCCGCCTCCGACGACCAGCACCTTGCCGGAGTCCAACAGCGTCGCGGTGTGTTCGTAGTGTGCCGTGGGCATGGAGCCCGCGGGACTCCACTGCCCGGTCGTCGGGTCGTAGAGCTCCGCGCTGACGAGGGCGCCGACACCTGCGCCAAAGCCTCCGGCGACCAGCACCTTGCCGGAGTCCAACGTCGTCGCCGTGTGGCCCCAACGTGTCGTGGCCATGGAGGCCGTGGGACGCCACTTCCCCGCCGCGGGTTCGTAATCCTCCGTGGCGACGAGCGTACCGTCTGGGATTTCGCCTCCGGCGACCAGCACCTTGCCGGAGACCAACAGCGTCGCCGTATGGTGGAAGCGCGCCGAGGCAAGAGAGCCCGTGGGGCTCCAGCCGCCCGTCGCCGGGTCGTAGACCTCCGCGCTGACAAGGGGGCTTTGGCCCCAGCCACCAGCGACCAGCACCTTGCCGGAGGCCAACAGCGTCGCCGTGAAGTCCGCGCGTGCCCCGGCCATGGAGCCCGTGAGACTCCATGCTCCCGTCGCCGGGTCGTAGACCTCCGCGTTGGCGCTGTCTGGCCCCCAGCCTCCGGCGACCAACACCTTGCCGGAGGCCAAGAGCGTCGCTGTGTGGGAGGAGCGTCCCGCGGTCATGGAGCCCGTGAGACGCCACGTCCCCGTTATCGGCTCGTAGACCTCCGCGCTGGCGACCAAGCGGCCTGGGCCCACATCCCCGCCCGCGACCAGCACCTTGCCGGAGGGGAGAAGCGTCGCCGTGAAGTCAGCGCGCGCCGAACCCATGGGGTCCGTGAGACGCCACGTCCCCGTCGTCGGGTCGTAGACCTCCGCGCTGACAAGGGGGCTTGGGTCCCTGCCACCAGCGACCAGCACCTTGCCGGAGGGGAGAAGCGTCGCCGTGTGCTCGTAGCGCGCCGTGGCCATGTCGCCCGTGGGACTCCACTGCCCGGTCGCCGGGTCGTAGACCTCCGCGCTGACGAGGGCGCCGCCATCTGCGCCAATGCCTCCGGAGACCAGCACCTTGCCAGAGGGCAAGAGCGTTGCCGTGTGGTGGTAGCGAGCCGCGGCCATGGCGCCCGTGGAACTCCACCTCTTCGTCGTCGGGTCGTAGACCTCCGCGCTGGTGCTGTCTGCCCCGCTGCCGCCGGAGACCAGCACCTTGCCGGAGGGCAACAGCGTCGCCGTGTGGTGGGTGCGTGCCACGGCCATCGCATCCCTGGAGTTCCACAGTCCGGGGGTCGTGGTTTGGAACGCTTGGGTTTCAGACGCCTTGCGACGCGGTTCTTTGTCGCGGTGCTGTGACACCTCACCGCACGCCAGTGACAACAGCGCGGTTCCCAGGAACAGCAGCGCAATCACTTCCAATTTCGCACTTGGAACAGGTGCCATATGACTGCCCTCACGATTTGAGCTGTTGCCGTCCCCACGTCTGCTCTTCGCGGGCGTGGGCCTCGCGGGCTTCGTCGAGCCGCTCGCCGAGGTAGCGCTGGCGCTGCCGGACCTCCAGGCTCGCGCTGGTCAATTGGCGAAGCTGCTCCCGCAGTGAGTTGCCCCCCAGCTTCCACACGCGCGCGCTGCCATCGGTGGCGGCGATGGCCAGCATGTCTCCTCCGGGGCTGAAGACCGCTCCTGTCACGCGGTCCCCATTGCCGCTGAGCACCAGGGATTCACCGCTCCCGTCCGTGGGCCACACCTGCACGGTGCCATCTCCGGCGGCGTTCACCACCCACGTGCCTCGGGGATGAAACCGGGCGGTGTGTCCCCGGACCATGACGGCCTCTCCCCTCCCCTCGGCGGACCACACGCGCACCGTCCGGTCCTGGGAGGCGGTCAACACGTGGGCCCCGTCCTGGCTGAACTCCACGCTCACCAGCGCCTGCTCATGCCCGCGGAGCACCATCGGCTCACCCCGGCCGTCCGCGCGCCACACCCGCGCCGTCCCATCCCAGGAGGCCGTCGCCACGCGCTCACCGTCCGGACTGAACACCGCCGCCACCACCCGGCCCGAGTGGCCCTGGAGCACCACCGGCTCGCCCTGTCCGTCCGCGCGCCACACCCGCGCCGTCCCGTCATCCGAGGCCGTCACCACCCGCTGGCCGTCCGGGCTGAACACCGCGGTCCGGAGGAACTGCGTGTGCCCCTGGAGCACCACGGGCTCGCCCTGGCCGTCCGCGCGCCACACCCGCGCTGTCGCATCCCACGAGGCCGTCACCACCCGTTCACCCTCCGGGCTGAACGCCGCCGCCACCACCCGGCCCGTGTGGCCCTGGAGGACCACGTGCTCGCCCGGACCGTCCGCGCTCCACACGCGCGCCGTTCCGTCATCCGAGGCCGTCACCACCCGCTGCCCGTCCGGGCTGAACGCCACCGTCCGGACCTCCGCCCGGTGCCCCTTGAACTCCACCAGGTCCATGCCGCTGCGCAGGCACCAGAGCCGCGCCGTGCCATCCGCGTGGCCGGTCGCCAGGAGATCCTCCCAGGGGCTGAATGCCAGGGATTGCACTGTCCCCGCGCGGCGCTGGAGCGTGAGCGCCCGCGGCTGTGTCCGCCAGCGCCACACGCGCGCGGTGCCATCGCGGGAGGCCGTCACCACCTGCTCCCCGTCCGAGCTGAAGCTCGCGGAGAACACCTCATCCGTGTGTCCCCGCAGCTCCGCGGACAGGCCCCCTCCTTCCGTGCTTCGCACCCTCGCGGTGCCATCCCGGGAGGCCGTCAGCACCCAACGCCCATCCGGGCTGAAGGCCACCGAGAGGATCTCCCCCCCGTGCCCCGCGAGGCGCATCGCCCCGCCCTTCCCGTCCGCCCGCCACAGGCGGACCATCCCATCCGCGTGCGCGCTCACCACCAGCCCTCCATCCGGGCTGAAGGCCACCGCGTTGACGAAGCCGGAGTCGCTGCGCAGCAGGATGGGATCGTCCCGGCCCTCCACGCGCCAGATGCGCACCGTGCCATCCACCGAGGCCGTGGCCACCTGCGTCCCATTCGGACTGAAGACCGCGGCGCGCAGCTCGCCCGGATGGGCCAGCACCGCCAACACGCCCCGTCCATCCGTGTGCCACACCCTCGCCGTTCCATCGCGCGAGGCCGTCACCACCCGCTCGCCGGTTGAATCGAAGGTCGCGGCCACCAGGCCCTGTGAGTGGCCCTGGAGCACGATGGGCAGGCCCGTCCCATCCGCCCGCCGCACGCGCGCCGTCCCATCCCGCGAGGCGGTCACCACCCGTTGACCATCCGGGCTGAACGCCACCATCACCACCTCCGCCAGGTGCCCCGTCAGCACCTCCGGCCCGCCTCCGCCCTCCACGGGCCACACGTGCGCGGTCCGATCCGCGGAGCCCATCACCACCCGCTGCCCGTCCGGGCTGAACGCCACGGCCAGCACCTCTCCGCCTTGACCTTCGAGCACCTTCGGCAGGCCCGTTCCATCCGCTCGCCACACGCGCGCGGTCCCATCGCTCGATGCTGTCGCCACCCACCGGCCGTCCGCGCTGAGCGTCGCGGCTCGAACCTGCCCCCGATGTCCTCGCAACACCGCCGAGGCGATGGGCTGCTGGAACACCTCCAGGGCCGTCTGCGTCCAGGACAGGTGCTGCTCGGGCTCGCGCACCTCCAGCAACACCAACAGGGCGGCCGTGGGATCCTCTCGCCTCAACTTGTCGGCGACGATCAACCGCGCGAAGTCCTGCAATTGCTCCTGCTGCCGGCGAGCCTCCCGCGCCAGGGTGCTGGCCATCTCCTGACTCGCGTCGATGAACAACCGCATCTGCTCATCCAGCTCACCCGGATGGGTTTGACGCAGCTCCAATGCGTCCTCCAGATGCCGGCCCCGCAGGAGACGCTCCCCGGAGGGTGCGGTCCGCGGGTGCGACCGCCAGGCCTCCGCCCCCGTGCGCAGCTCGTTCCGCTTGCGCTGGAGCGCCTGCGCCTCGCGGATCCATTCACCCAGGGGGCTCCAGTGGCGCAGCAGCGCTTCGTGTGCCACCTCGATGAAGACCTCGCCCCCGTCCCCCTTTCCAAGCACCAGGACCCGGCCCTCCAACAGCCGGCCCAGCGCGACATCGAAAGCGCGGCGCGCCTCCACGTCCCGGGGCTGGATGCGCGCCCGGCCCACGCGCTGCGAGGTGAACGGCGCCGCGCCGTCGCGCATGTCGACCAGCTCCACGAACAGCTGGCGCACCTGGTGCCGCTCCTCTTCCCCCAAGCCCAGGTACAGCCGGTCCAGTTCCTGGGCCAGCGCCCCGGCCACTCCGTCCAGGGCCTGATAGGCGCCGTGCTTGAGCCACCGGCCATCCCGCAGCCGCCACAGCCGCTCCAGCGTGTGCGCCAGCAGTGGCAGTCCCCCGGGTTGGCGCTCCACGTCCTGGAGGAGCCGCTCCGTGAGCCCCACCTCCAGCAGGATGCCCTGTTGCCACGAGGGACGTTCGATGGCCTCGCGCAGCTCGACCGCCGTCATCTCCGGAACCAGGAGCAGGCGCTCTCCCTCGAAGAGCACCGCGTCCAGCCGGGGGCCGTCCGCGCCCAGGCGGACCTCGGCGCAACGAGCGAGGTAATCCATCCGCAACGTCGCGAGCACCACCGTGCCCCGCTCGCGGGCCTGCGAGGCGTCCCACAGCGCGCGCATCAACTCCGCGCGCGCCTCCTCCTCCAGCAGGGTGAACGCCTCATCCAGCGGATCCACCACCACGAGCCGGTGCTTGCCCGGAGAAGCCTTCACGGCGCGGACCGTCTCCAGCGTCCCCGCGTCCCCCGCGCGCAACCGGGTGATCTCCCAACGCTCAGGCGGCAACGTGGGCAGCAGCCCGGCCCGCAGCAGCGAGGACTTGCCGCTGCCGGAGACCCCGGCCATGACCTGGAGCGCCGGAAGCTGTCCCGCCGCGGCGGCCTCCAACCGCTGGCGCAGCGTCTGCCGCAGCGGCTCGCGTCCGAAGAAGCGTCGTTCATCGCCGGGCTCGAAGGGCCGCAGGCCGCAATACGGCTGGAAGATGAAGGGACGCAGGTCCGGTCCATCTCCCGCGCGGGCGTAGAGTTGGAGCGAACAGCCATCCATCCGCGCCCCTTCGAGCCGCAGCGCCCCGCGAGCCACGGCCAGTGACTGCTCCAGGGAAGCGTGGCGTCCGAGCAGCTCGCCATAGAGCGCGCGGGTGAAGATGACGGACCCCACCTTGGAGAAAGGCAGACGCGAGGCGACCACCGCGGAGAGGCCCGCGCGGTGCAGCTCGCGAGCAGGGCTGCCCAGGTGGTTGCCGGGGAGCCCCGAGTCGCCGCCACGGCAGGCGCACAGCACGACCATGCGCAGACGCCCCGCATGCGGTTCGAGCGCCGCGCGCAACGAGGCCGCATCCACCACGTCCAGCTCCCCCTCCCGGCGCGAGGAGTTCCAGGCGAGTCCATACGCCCCGGGCTCCGATGGAACGCCATGGCACAAGAGGTGGAGCGAGGCGATGGGCTCCTCGCTGGACCGCAGCGCCTGTTCGAGCGAAGCGAGGCTCACGTGGGGAAGCACGTCCCGTTTCGGATCAAAGGCATACCCCGCCCTGGCGCAGGCCTCTGTCAGGGCGCGCTGGTGCGCCGCCGCGGGCACATCCCCTGCCCACGCGAAGAGGATGCGGCCTCCAGCGGGCGGCGGAGAGGGCCGCGGTGGGTGGGTCTTCGAGCCGGGGCGCTCGTAGCAGACGGTGCAGCCCTCCAGGTCGCTGAGCGCCTGGCCCGTGCTCTCCAGCGCGAGCAACTCCCACGGGAGCACGCACAGCTCCGCGGGCTCCAACCGCAGGGTGAGCCGCACCGTCCCGCCGTCCGACAGCGCCTGCCGCAATCGCTGCTCATCCTGCGCCCAGCCCAGCGGCATCAGGAACGCGCGCAGCAGCTCCCCCAACCGCTGGGCCGTGTTGGGGCTGGGCCGGCTGGAGCCCAGGTTGGCCAGGTCGTCCAGTGCGTGGTTCCAGGGGAAGGAGGCCCGCTTGGAGGTGCCCTCCTCTTCCAATCGCAGATAGTCCCGGGGCTGGAAGAGGAAGCGATCCGCGTCGCGCGTGCGCTCGCCGGAGACGAGGTGGAGCGTGAGTTCCAGGGGACCGAAGGCCATGGCGGGTCCGCTCCCGGGTCAGGCCACGAGCAACCGCTCCCGGAAGTAGCGGCGGTACAGCTCACAGCGCGGCAGCACGGCGGTCCCCTCCTGGCGCACCAGCCCCGCGCTCCTCAGACGGATGAACACATCTTCGCTCGTACAGGCGCCGCGCTGGAGCACCTCGCGAAGCCCGGCCTTGAGCTGTGATTGGCTGCTCAGCCGGAAGAGCAGGTTGCGCAGGTGGTCTCCGAACGGCCCCCGGTCCTCCGCCACCTGGGAGAAGAGCTCCGCCACGCCCAGGCTGCCGCTGGCCACCAGGTACAGGGCCTTGCGGACGAGGTAGGGATGCCCTCCCAACAGGGTGAAGAGCTCCTGGGCCTGCTGCGCGCTCAACGGCGAGCCATGCCGCTGGTTGAGGTCCACCACCTGCGCCGCGGCGAAGTCGTCCAGCTCCACGGTCTGCCCCACGTTGAAGGGCGACTGCGTCATGTTCTTGATGAAGAGGAAGGGCTCCGTCGAGGTGACCAGGACGATGCTGAGCTTCTTCCACACCGGCGTGGTGGGCAGCGCGCGGTTGTTGTGCCAGCTGCGCAGCATGCCGAAGAAGTCCGTGCCGAAGGGAATCTCGAAGAGGGTCTCCACTTCGTCCAATCCCAGCACCAGCGGCGCATCCAACGACCGCAGGATGTGGCCGCTCATGTAAAGGCCGCAGCGCTGGCTGCTGCCCATGGGCTTCTGCCAGTACGCCTCCACCTGGTCGGTGAGGCCGAGTTGCTCCCCCAGCGAGCTGCAGAAGCGCTGGAAGAAGAGATCCGGATTGCGGAGCGAGCTGGAGTCGAACTCCTGGAGCGACAGGTAGGCCACGCGCTTGCCCGCGGTGAGCGCGCCCGCCATGCCCCGCATGAGCAGGGAGCTCTTGCCCATCTGCCGGGCGCCCTTGATGGTGATGGTCGCCCCCTGCTTGTGCGCGACTGCCTTCATCACCGTCGCGTCCGCACCACGCACGACATAGAAGGCCGACTGGGTGTCCATGGCGCCCTCCAGGGGCTCGTCCAGTTCGAGCGGTGCCGAAGGAAGCGGCGGCCGCAGCGGAGGGGACGCGGGTTCGGCGGGTGGCACGTCGCGGGAGGCCGGCTTCGTGGCGGGCAGCGCGGATTCGGGCAGCGCGGATCCGCTCATGGCCCGGGCGAGCTGTTCGAGCAGCCGCGGGGTGTCCTCGGGCCCCTCCCAGAGCGCCCAGTTGATGGGGCCCAGGTAGCTGCTCAGGGGCGATGGAAGCCGTTCGTGGTACGCGACCCGGATGGGGAGGAGGACGGGCTTGCCGTACTGCGCATGCTGCTGATGCGCCAGCTCGATCTCCATGCGCGCCATCTCGCTGTTGACGGAGAACGGCGACAGCAGCGTGATGAAGAAGTCCGCCTGGCGGATCTCCGCGCCAATCCGCTCCGCCCACCGTTCACCCACCACCATGGAGGTGTCGATGAACACCTCGTGGGACGCCTGGAGCGCCCGGTAGAGGGCATTGGAGAGGTCCTGGTCCGGCGTGACGTCGCGCTTGTAACTGATGAAGACACGGGCCATGGGGCTCTTTCCAGTCACTGGGTCAGGGGCAGGCGCGAACACGTTTGTCGATAGGGAGCGACCTCGCGCACATCCGCGGGCCACTCCTCGGGCTTCAGGTTGCGGGGTAACAACAGACACGCGAGCTCAATCCAATCCGAGGCCCGGACAGGCCACAGGCGCGCGACACCGTCATCGCTGGCGGTGGCCACGCGGGTGCCATCCGGGCTGAAGGCCACCGCGCGCACCCGCTTCTCGACGGGCAGGCTCGCCAGCCGGCGGCCGGTGGCGGCCTCCCACAGGCGCGCCGAGCCATCCTCGCTGGCGGTGATCAGCAGCCCGCCATCCGGGCTGAAGGCCACGGAGGTGACCGTGTTGTCATGCTGCAATTGCTGCCGCTCCTGGCCCGTGGCGACGTCCCAGACGCGCGCCTTGCTGTCCTCACTGGCGGTCACCAGACTCAGGCCATCCGGGCTGAAGGCCAGCGCGGTGACCACCAGGCCATGCTGGAGGGGACTTCCCAGCGGCTCGCCGGTGGCCACGCTCCACAACCGCGCGGTGTTGTCATCACCGGCCGTGGCGAGACGGGTCCCGTCCGGACTGAAGGCCACGATGCGCGCGGCATGCTTCAGTGGCGGGACCCGGCTCGCGCCGGAGCGCGTATCCCAGAGCCGGATGAGGCCCTCGTCGCCGGACGTGGCCAGCACCCCGCCGTCCGGGCTGAAGGCCACCGAGTCAACGCCCTCCGCATGCTCCAACCGCACCCGCTCGTGGCCCGTGGCCACCTCCCAGAGGCGCGCGGTGTGGTCCTCGCTGGCGGTGGCCACGAGCGTGCCATCCGGGCTGAAGGCCACGTCCATGACCCTGCCGGCGTGAGGCAGGCGCATCAGCAGCGCGCCATCCGACACGCGCCACACGCGGGCGACCTTGTCCGCACCGGCGGTGACCACGCGCGTGCCGTCCGGGCTGAAGGCGACGTCCAGGACCCGGCCGTCGTGCACCAGGGGTGGCCCCGAAGGTTCGCCCGTGTCCGCGCGCCAGAGCGATGCGGCCTTGCCTTCCGTGGCGGTCGCCAGCAGCCGGCCGTCCGGACTGAAGGCCAGTTGGGTGACGGCCGTCTCATGGGGAAGCTGGACGAGCGGAGGACCGGGAGCGAGGGCCCAGAGGAGCGCGAGTCCACCCTCGGTGGCGGTCACCAGTTGCCTGCCATCCGGGCTGAACGCCACGGCGTTGACGCGGCTCTTGTGGGGCAGGAGCACCTGCTGCTTCCCCGTGGCCGCGTTCCACAGGCGGACGGTCTTGTCCTCGCTGGCGGTGGCCACGAGCGCGCCGTCCGGGCTGAAGGCCACGGAGGTGACGGCCTTGTCATGTCGCAGGGCCATCAACTCCCGGCCGGAGGCGAGCTCCCAGAGCCGCGCGAGCTTGTCCTCGCCGGCCGTGGCCACGAGCGCACCGTCCGGGCTGACGGCCACCGACATGATGCGGGTCTTGTGTTGCAGGATCTTCCCCACCCGCTTGCCGGTCTCCGCGTCCCACGTGCGCGCCGCCTTGTCCGCGCCCGCGGTGATGAGCGTCCTGCCATCCGGGCTGAAGGCCACTGACAGGACGCGGCTGCGGTGTTCGAGCGGCTCACCGAGGGCCAAGCCCGTGGCGGTGCTCCAGATGCGCACGAACCGGTCCTCGCCAGCCGTGGCCACGCGGGTGCCGTCCGGGCTGAAGGCCACGGCGTTGATGCCGCCGTCGTGGCGCGCGGAGGTCATCCGGGACGTCCAGGTCCGCGTGTCCCACAGGCGCGTGGTGCCATCGTCACTGGCGGTGGCGGCCATCCGGCCGTCGCGGCTGAAGGCCACCGCGGTGACCACGTCGTCATGGCGAAGCACCTGCCGCTGATAGCCGGCGTAGCCCATGGGGATCTCCCAGAGGCGCGCGGTGTGGTCCTCCCCCGCGGTGAGGACCTGGGTCCCATCCGGGCTGAAGGCGACCGCCAGGACGTTGCCCTCGTGCTCCATCCGGGTGGTCAGGGGGTGGCGAAGCTGGACGAGTGAGCGGATGAGGGAGTCCATGGCCTCGGGAGAGCCATGGAGCCGCACCGCCTCCGTGGAGAGCGCGGTGCTGACCGTCAGGTTCGACGAGGCACTGCGGAGCGTGGCGTCCGCCTTGTTCATGAAGACGTAGGAGGCCGCCTCGCGCAGCCGCAGCGCGGTCTCGTCTTTCGCCTGGGCGATCTCCCGCTCCGCCTGCGCCTTCTTCTCCTGCGCCTGCCGCGCCTCCGCCTGCAGCCAGCGCGCCTCCTCGCGGAAGCGTTCGGCCTCCTGCCTGGACTTCTGGGCCTCCGCCCGCGCGTTCCTCTCGATGCGCGTGGCCTCTTCCTGCGCGGCGGTCGCGCGCGCCACGATGGTCTCCGCCTCCTTCTCCGCCAGGGACCGGGCCTTCTCCGCGCCGTCCCGGAGCCGCTGGGCGCGGTCCCGCTCCGTGACGGCCGCATTGCGAGCACGCTCGGTCTCCGCGAGCCGCGCGTACAGGAGCAGCGAGGCGGGCAGCAGCACGATGAAGCCCGCGATCACCAATCCCAGCGCGGCCAGCCGGACTACGCGCCAGTCCACCGGCAGTTGGTTGCGCGCCCACGGCACGGTGAAGACGCGCTCGTAGATGGAGTTTCGCACCCGCAGCAGGTCACCCTCGCGGCGCACCACGCCCGACAGCTTGAGGTGTGACTTCACCAGCGAGCGTTCTTCGTCGAGCACCCGCCGGCCGCGCCGGATGTCCTGGTAGGTCCTGAGGACGCGCTCCGGATCCGGCGCGCGGCGGGTCAGCATGTCGCGGACGAAGACCAGGTTGTTGTCCTGGAAGCTGCGCTCCGCGAAGAAGGTGCGCTCCATCACCTGCTGCGTGGACTCGCGCGTCCAGAGCGCGCCGTCCGTCAGCCGGTAGTGGTCCACCAGGGCCTGACACAGCCGCTGCGTGAGATAGGGATGGCCGCCGGTCCATTCCAGCACCCACTCCAGGACCTGCAGCCCCGTCTCGATCGAGTCCCCCAGCCCGCGCGCCAGCGGCTCGGCTTCCTCCAGGGCGAAGTCCGTCAACTCCACCCGCTGCCCCAGGTTGAAGGGCGTGCGCTTCTCGTCCTGGATGAGGTCTCCCGGGGTCGCCACGCCCACGAGCACGAACGAGATGCGCAGCAGCTCCGGGTTGCTGGCCCGGGCGTTGTAGAGGTAGCGGATGGCCGCGTAGAAGTCGTCCGTGAAGCCCATCCCCAGCGTGGTGTCGATCTCGTCCACGAAGATGGTCACGCGCTCCCGGACCTCGACGACCACCACTTCTTCCAGGAAGCGGGTCAGCCGCTGCACGGGGCCTTGTCCGGCATGGCGGCTCCACCACTCGGACGCGTCCGTGTGCAGCTCGAGCTGCTCCTGGATGACGACCAGCAGTCCCACGTACCACTGCTCCGCCGTCACCTGTTTGCCAATGCGGGTCAGGTCGATGATGACCGAGCGGATGCCCTCTTCGTAGAGCTGCTCCGCAGTGCGAACCATCAGGCTGGACTTGCCCATCTGCCGGGCCGTCAGCACGAACGCGAAGGTCCCCGCCCGGCACAGCTCGACCATCTCCTGGTCCGCGCGCCGGGCCAGGTACACACCGCCGCCCGCCTGCACCGTGCCACCGACGGTGAAGAGGCTCGAATCGTTCAAGCTTGGGATGTTGTCGAGCACGCCGTCAGAGCCCCTTTCTCAGGCGCTAAGAGCAAGCTCTGGGCCAGTCCGCGTGCCCTGCGGGGGCACCGGTCATCGAGCGGACGGATGGGCGCTGACGCGCAAATGACGCGTCAGTTGCGCGTCAGCGGAGCACGGTCGCCAGGCTGCCCGGCTACGGGAGAGGCGGCGCGGGGATGGAGCGGTCCGAAGTGGGCTCGCCCAATAGCAAAAGCAGTTCCGCTCGCCGGTTCTCGCCCCGTCCTGCCTGTGTGCCATTGGAGCCCAAAGGCCGACGTGCCCCGAGGCCTCGGGCTTCCAACCGGTGCGCCGGGACGCCCTTGCGCAGCAGGTAGTCACGCACCGCCTCCGCGCGGGCCAGGGACAGGCGCTGGTTGGAGGCGGAGGAACCTTCCGCGTCCGTGTGCCCTTCAATGACGACGCGCTCCACTTCTGGATGCTCGATGAGCACCCGAGCGACCTGATCCAGCACGCGCGAGCGGTCCGGCAGCGTCGTCACGCCGACCTCGAAGAAGACCTGACCGTGGAGGATGAGGCGCTCGCGGGTCAGGGTGACGAGCGGGTCACCCGTCTCGGGGCAACCGCCATGCTCCCGGGTCCCCTTCTCGTGGATGCAGGCGTCGAGCACGTCCACGACGCCGTCCCCATCCGTGTCGGTCTCGGTGGCTGACGGCTCCGGCGTGGGAGGCTCGGGAGGTGGGGGTTCGGAAGGCGTGGGCTCGGGCTCGAGCTGGGGCTCGGCGGGAGCACGCGGCAGGCCCGTGACGAGCTCGTAGACGATGTTCTCCGGGGGCGGACGCGGCGGCTTGTCGAAGAGCAACAGGGCTACTCCCGCGAGCACCCGGAAGCGGGGCACCCCGGGCTCCGAGCCCAGCCCCGCCCCCCCCATGGCGAAGAACTCCCACGGACGGACGGGGGCGTAGCGCAGACCGCCCAGCAGCTCGCCGCTGACGCGCTGCTGCCGAAAGGAGTAGGCGCCCAACGCGGACACCTCCGCGCGGAAGGCGTACCCCACCGTCAGCCCCGCGCCTGCCCGCAGCTCGTTGCCCACGCCGTTAAGGCCCTCCACGCTGGAGTCGGACACCGACCGACGAAGGAGCACACCCAGCTCCAGTGCTGGAGCCACGGCCCCCCACCGCTTGCCCATCATGACGCGGCCCTGGCCGCGGACGCCCCGGTCACGGGCAAGCGCGCCCGAACCGCCCACGGGCAACCGCATGTCCAGGTCGAGCGCCAGGTGGAAGGCCTCGGGAGCGGAGGTCCCCAGCAAGCCGAACCGGGCCGCGAGCCGTGGCGCCCCGAGCCCGCTGTGTGAAGGCGATGCGATGGACAGCGAGGTGCTCAGGTCCGCGCCGCTCTGGTGGATGACGCCCGGAAGCTGGGCCTGGAGCTCCAACCAGGGCAGCACGCCAACGGCCAGCGACACCAGTCCGGTGGTCCGGGACAGGACGAGCGAGGGCTCCAGCAAGCCGTTCGCGATCCTCAAAGGGGAGTGCTGGTAGTGCGCCATCAAGGAGATGCGCAGCGCTCCGGGCGCAAGCAACTCACCATTCCCGAGCGCCAGGGGCCCCAGTCCCGGATTGGGGTCCAGGCGCTCCAGGGAGAACGTGGGCAGGGCCGTGGCGTCCTGGGCCCGCGCGGGGGTGGCGAGCAGCAACAGCCCCAGCGCGGCCGCGCCACGCGCACATCGGTGCCAGACCGGACCCATCCGTGCATCTTCCGTCATGTCGCGCTCGGGGCGAAGGGGAATGGCGGGGTGCGGCATCCGGCGGGTCGCAGCCAGACGGATGTCGTTGAGCACGCCGTCAGAGCCGCCTCGTCCGTGGGCTCCAAGAGCACACTCCGGGCCAGCCCACGTGCCGACCAGAGGGCTTCAGGCATCGCGCGACCGGATGGCCGCTGATGCGCAACTGACGCGTCAGTTGCGTGTCAGCGCCGAAGGAAGCGGGAGGCGCCGCGGGCCATCACCACCGCCGTCCTCTGCTGGCGCTCCCGCACTGATTGGCACCCTGGGTGCAAAGCAATGCCTGGCCGCCTGCTCCACAGGCGATGCCCAAACCCTAGCGGAGCGCCCCGGATGCGCCGACTCCAGTCATTGCTTGCCCTGAGTCTGTCTTTCCTTGTCGCTTGCGCCCCGGTGGCACCGGACGCTCCTGACTCGGCCAGCGAAGCCTCGCAAACGCACGCCCTGGATTTGACCCGTACCTTTGATACCACGGTGTCTTGGACCGGTGCTTCGAGGTGCTCGACCTGCAACAGCCAGTACTATGCCTGTTCAGACAACACGGGGAACTGGAACAACGGGGTCCAGGAGTTCGCGGACCCGGTTCCTGCTGGTTGGGTCGTCACGGGTGCGAAGGTGACGGTCGGCGTCCGGGGCTACGATGGTGGGCTCATGACCGTGCTGCTGAACGATCAGGCTCTGGGAAGCTTCAATCCTGCGCTCACCTCGGTCTTCGATTGCCACAGCTGCCAGACGCAGGTCTTCAGCCGCACCTGGTCCGATCCGAAGGGGATGCCCGGATACCAGTATCGGGGCAAGAACTCCCTCAAACTGCAGACGGACAAGACCAACTGCGTAGCTTCCGCGACGATCACGTTGACCGCGGCACGGCCACTCCTTCAGTACAGCGCCAGCAGTCTGCCCTTCGGCGCTGTCTCGCTGGGCACATCCAGCACCCAGACCGTGACCCTGACCAACACAGGCGATACACGTCTTGTCATTGAAAAACCCAGCGTCCCCCCGCCATTCACGCTCGCGGTGGTGGCCGATCCCCTCGTCATCAACACTGGAAGCAGCGTGAACCTGAGCGTAACGTTCACCCCCAAGGAGGAGAGCTACGCCTCCGGAATGCTGTCGTTCCAAAGTAGTGACCCCGACCTCCCGCATGTCGGGATCTCGCTGCAGGGCACGGGAGGCCTCGCCCGGCTCTCGGTCAATCCCACCGCTCTCGATTTCGGGGCGGTGCGGGTTGGAACGACCAGCAGCAAGTCAGTTTTCCTGAAGAATTCAGGGTCCCTCCCGATCGTCCTCTCCTCCGTCTCCACCCGGTCCCCCTTTTCGGTCGACGGAGTGCCTCCAGAGGGCCTCATCCTAAAGCCGAATGAAGTCCATTCACTCACGGTGTCTTTCACTGCATCGGCTGGAGTTTCCACCGAGGCCTTGCATGTCCAATCGACCCCATTCGCCGAGATTGCATTGCGTGGAAAGGGAATCGAATCCTCCATCGCTATGGCAACCTCTTCGATGGACTTCGGCATCCACTCAGTGGAAGGCCAATCCATCATAAAATCGCTCACGGTATTCAACCAAGGGCAGGCCGACCTCTTCATCCAAAGCGTCAGCGTCAAGCCCCCCTTTACAGTGAAAACCGCCCCCACCCTGACCATCAAGGCACAGGGCAAAGCGGAACTACAGCTCGCCTACAGCCCCCAGGAGGGTCAGGCGAACGACAAGCTCATCCTCAAGAGCGATGACCTGCGGACTCCGGAGTTGCAGATTGACCTCACGGCAACGGGAGTGAAGGGCGAAGCGCTTGAGATTACAATGCCTGACGGTGGCCTTGATTTCGGCAAGCAGGATGTCCATGCCCCAAGCCCCCCTCGGATCCTGACTCTCAAGAACACGGGACCCGCGACGCTCGTCGTTGAGCCCATCCAGGCCCCCACTGGATACTCCGTAACCCCGGCCGACCGTCGCGCACTCGCACCAGGAACCGCAGTCCCTCTCCAGGTGACGTTCGAGCCGACATCCATCGGCCAATTCACCCATGATCTCACAATTACAACAGATGGCCCAGGAGGGGGGGCCCAGTCGCAACCGCTCAACGGACAGGGAGCCGAAGCCGATCTGAAAGCCTATCCTGCCGCGCTGTCGTGGTTGGACGCCGGGGTGGAGGTGGGAGACACCAGTAGCCCATTGACGCTGACGCTCGCCAATGAAGGCGAAGAGGGACTCACCATCAACACCGTCGCGGTGGAGGGGCCGTTCTCCCTGCAGGCTCCGTCATTCCCAAAGACATTGGGGCCCAATTCCGCACTCCCCCTGACGGTCACCTTCAAGCCCGCGGCCCGTGGGAATGCGTCCGGATTGCTTCGGGTGTTCTTGGCGACGCACAAGCCCCCCATGGTCGTGAAACTCCACGGCACCGGATTCCAGGCGGCCCCCCGAATCTCCCATGCCATCCTGGATTTTGGAGGGCAGCGGCTCTCCACAACGAGCGCACCGCTTGAGATGACGCTGTTCAACACCGGAACCGCGAACCTCCTCGTGACGGCGGTGAATGTGACGGGGCCCTTCTCGGTTTCGGAACTCACCCCGGGAGTCCAGATCGTGCCGGGAGGCAAACACCCCATCCGAGCGACCTACAAGCCTGTCGAGGCGGGGGCGGAGAGCGGGATGCTGGAAATCCAGGGTGGGCTTCCGGGTCCCGTCCAGGTAGTGCTGCGGGGCGCGGGGACCACGGCGTCGCTCGAATCCTCCGTCACGGCGGTGTCCTTTGGTTCGCAGGACATGGGCACCACGCAGCACCGGGCCGTGGAGTTGCTCAATACGGGCACGAGCCCCGTCACCGTTTCCAGGCTCGACCGCTCGGAAGGATTCTCCATCTCAGGCCTGCCCCTGCCCCACGAGCTGACGCCCGGCGAGAGACATCACTTCCACGTGAGCTTCACGCCGGCCCGGGCAGGCGATCATTCCGGGTCGCTTGCGCTGTTCCACGACGCCTCCCCGTCACCGCTCACGATCGCGGTACAGGGTACTGGCGTGGCGGAGGCAATGACGGTGACACCAGGCTCCATCGCGTTCGGCAACCAGCGGGTGAATACCTCCAGCGAGTCCATTCCCCTGGAAATCACCAACACCGGCAGCGCTCCCGTAACCGTGGCCGTGGAGTCCTCCGACACCGCCTTCCAGGTGGACACTCGCGGGGTCGCGGCCCCCATGCCTGCGGGAGGCCGGGCCACCGTCGAGGTGGCGTTCCGCCCGACGCAATCTGGTCCAGTGCGTGGCGAACTCCGCGTCGTGCCGAGCGGGAACGGACTCGCCCCAACCGTCGTTCTCGTAGAGGGCTCCGGCGAGGCCATCACCGTGGAGGGAAGCGGCTGCTCCGCAGGAGGGCCCGGCGGAGTCTGGATGCTGGCGGCATGGACGTTGGCGATGCGGATGACCAGGGGCAGGCGCGGGGCAGGGATTCGCGGAGCAGCGCAGTTATTAGAGAGGCGGCGCGGAGGAGGCGGGCGGGCTCGGGTTCGCCCAGAGTCAGTCGCAACTCGACGCGACGGTCCGCCCTCTGACCTGTCTATGTTCCATTGGAGCCGCTAGGGGCTGTCCCTGATCTCCGGTCCGAAAATTCAACCTGCTGGATCGGACATCGGGATTGGCCCCGGCTTCGGCGGGGGGCATCAGGAGGTTTCCAGCCAGCGCCAGGTATGATCAACGCTGGCCGTGCGCCGACATGAACTGAGCGATGCCGAGTGGAGCCGCATTGAGCCCTTGCTGGGCTCGCGCAGCGGCCCTCCCTCGAAGCGCGGGGACCGCGACTTCATCAACGCCGTCGTCTGGCGCGTGAAGACGGGCGTGCAGTGGCGCGACCTGCCCGAGCGATAGTGAAGTTCAGGGAGGCCATTGGGGGCAGTGTGGCCGCCAGCTTGAATGGGGCCGTCATGCTCATGCCTATGACGTGGGTAAGCATCGCCGCAGGGCTCGAAAGGCGACGTCAATTGCGGTTTGAATCATGCGGTCGCTTTTTACTGTCCCTCCGTTAGAGGGAGGGTAGCTCGCCAGAGTCAGATCTTGTCATTCCGAATCGCTGCGCCACTCAAAAGGAGACACCCATGAATTGCCCCCATTGCGGATACGCATATCACGAAGGCGAATGCAAAAAACAGCCAGTAAAAATCTTCAAGGCACACCTACTGTATAACGAAAAACTCGGGAAAAGTGGCGAAATTACACTCAGCATAAAAAGAACAAGCGCACCCCCCAGGGAAATTTCGACACACAGAGCGACCTCCTTGCTACCGCCCACTGGCAACATAAAAACAAACGCCAGACAACAACGCACCGTCGACATCGATCCACTTACAACCTATTCTTTTTTGTCCAAGCCACCCGCGAATACCAAAAATACGCAGCCGGGATTTCTACAGATAAGCAAGGTGAGCTTGTTTCCCCAACAAAAGCCAGTCAAGACAATACATCCACCTGTGTTTCAACGGGGAAAAACCCCAAGCCCCAATCCGCGTGGCATCCCCTCGCAACAAGCGGACACATTAACATCGGCCCGTTCCTCCCTGTTGTCTGGTAGGCAGGCAAGGACCGGTTCACTCCCCCCTGTCATCTCACAGCGACCATTGCCCGCCAAAACAAATGCGAACAACATAGACAAAGCGAAAAGTATAAAAAAAGTAAGTTTCTCAGCATTCTCCAATTACGCCGAGTTGCCGCAAAGAGCAAATGAGTTGCAGTCTCCTCTCGAGATGGGCTTCCATGATAATCTCCTTGTGGGCATTGAAAATGAATTCTGGGGTTCGCGTGTCGTCTGGGTGAACTATGCGGATCCAGTAGAAAAGACAATTAGTTCCAATCTGGAAGACCGCGCCCGGCCTAAATACGACGAGGTGTTCGCCAAGAGCCAGGGTTTTTCGCCCTACATTCACCAACTCCGGCGGTTGGCACTGGTTGCCGACAACATCAGCATTGAGAACAATAACTCAGGCCTGGAGATTGTCTCAGGGCCGATGCGAAATTCGAATGAGTTGGAAACATTACTTAACCACTGCTCGCGCCTGATCAACACGGTCGCAGACATGGTCACCACTAAAAAGTATCGAAAATCTATCGGCTCAACATGTGTTATCAAGATGACCGATATTGTTGATGTGTTTAATGCCAAGTTGGAGCCAAACGATCCGCATCGCCTCGTTGCTGCTGAGACACGAAAAACCGGAGACAATCCAGAAAGGGCGGGTTGCTATTGCGTTATCGCCAACAAAACGGCTAGCGAAAGGCTGGGGGCGCGACCTGTTGCCAATGTCTCGCAAGTAAATATTGAAATCCCATTGCGCAACATCGGAAACGAAAAAGACACTGGGATCTTGGAATTCTTTGGGAAAAACAGGGAGTCTTTCGAGGAGTCGCGAAGGCAGGCGAATGTCATTATTGACAGTTGCTTCAGGGAAGAGGCGGCGAAATTTGCAAATTCATCTACAGGGAAGTCCGCGGCAACGAAGTGCGACAAGCCACAGACGACATTCTTGACCCAATACTTCGAAGAGGAAAAGGAGGACTCTGTAGGAATCTCGCTTCGTCATGGTCTGGTAGATAAGCAGGTCAAGCCTGAAACCATCAAGCTGGCGAAACTTCGCTCAATCTTCACGCTTGCGATTTATAATATGGCGGCAGTAGCAAGGGGTTGCCACAATCAGTGGATTGGATCACAAAAGAACGTATTTCGGCTTCTTTTTAAGACCCCGGCTGGGGTGCTCCTTTTTGGCAAAGACGGCCTGAAGGCCATTAAGGGGGAGACAGGACGGGATCATGCGGTCGTGCAGGCGGTAATGGCTCGGCTTGGAAGCGACGTCGCCTTTCGTGAACGTTTTGAGAAGCAGCTTTTGGATTGTGTTGTTCTGGCGACGAGAATACAAGGCATCACTGGGCGTAAAGAGCCAAGCTCCATGGTGTCGACATTTGTGAAAAAATTTGCGGAGGGAAGCCCTGACACGGGTCTGTTCCTGAAGGGTGAACTCGACCTGAAGGATGACCTCCTCGACAAGCCCTTGCCGCCACGTCTTGTTGAAGTAGGTGGGCAAAAGGAGATCGTTGTTGTTGCCGAAACTCGGATGGGAAAAAACCGTTTGGCCGACGCAACCCGCATTGGGGCATATTCGGCAAAGTCCATGGAAACTTTTGCCACCCTCAAACAGGACCTGCAAACCCCCATTCGATCAGAGGAGAAGAAGACGTATTCCTAATCCAGCATGACCCAGAAACCGGCAGAGCCAACGGCCGTGATCTTTGACCTCGGTTGTCAGTTGGAGCGCGAGCAGATGCGGAGCGTGCAGAAGGAGGTGGCAGGGGCGCTTCCCGTTCAGCCAGTACATCCCGAAAGGCAAGACTCTTGGCTGGAAAATACTTGCCGACGCGCTCAACATTCCTCTGTGCCCAACTCAACCAGGATGCGTTGCGACGACCGCTTGAGTCTGAGGCCGCATTTTTTAGTATCTCCCGCTCCAGCCGCAGCTCGCGGTTCTCCTTGCGCAGCCGGGAGAGTTCCTCGCGCTCGTCCGTCGTCAGGGCTCCGGGCTTACCCTCACCCCGGTCCGGCTTCACCTGCTCCACCCACAAGCGCAGGACCGACTCCGTCAGGTCCAGGTCCTTGGCCACTTGAGGGCTGGACTTGCCCTCCTGCACCAGCTTCACCGCACCGGCCTTGAACTCCGCGGTGAACTCCCGGCGCGGCCGGCGGGGCTTCTTCGGCTTCTCGTCAGTTGCGGACATCCCGTGCTCCTTCCATCACATCTCGGATGTCCACGGAACTGGGCCAAGCACAACAGCGCCCGCGCCCGCTGCGCCAACAGCTGCTACTGGTATGCCTATTCGACGCTGGACGGTTGGTGCATCCGATACGACGCCTGCGAGAACCAGGGCGGCCCGTACGTCTGCGGTCTGTGACACAGTCCCCCTCCCTGCCCTCTTCACACAGGGGCAGGGAGGTCCAACCGTCTGACTACTTCCCCGCGCGCTGAGCCGCCTCCAGCGTGTTCTTCATCAGCATCGCGATCGTCATCGGGCCCACACCACCCGGCACCGGCGTGATGAACGACGCGCGCTCCGCCGCGGCGGCGAACTCCACGTCCCCCACCAGCTTCCCGTCCGCCTTGCGGTTCATCCCGACGTCAATCACCACCGCGCCGGGCTTGATCCACGCGCCCTTCACCAGCTCCGGCACGCCCACCGCCACCACCAGGATGTCCGCCTGCGCCACCTCCGCCGGCAGGTCGCTCTTGCGGTGGCACACCGTCACCGTCGCGTCCTTCTGGAGCAGCATCAGCGCCTGCGGCTTGCCCACGATGTTGCTGCGGCCCACCACCACCGCGCGCTTGCCGGACGGGTTGCAGCCCACCTCCTCCAGCAGCCGCATCACCCCATAGGGCGTGCACGCCCGCGTCGCCGGCCTCCCCAGGAGCAGGTTGCCCGCGTTCATCGGGTGGAAGCCGTCCGCGTCCTTCTCCGGCTTCACCGCCGCGATGATGGCGTCCGCGTCGATGTGCTTGGGCAACGGCAGCTGCACCAGGATGCCGTGCACGGCCGGGTCCTCGTTCAGCTTGTGCACCAGCGCCAGGAGCGCGTCCTGGGTGATGGTCTCGTCCGGGTGGTGCTCCCAGGAGTTGAAGCCCACCTCCTCGGCGGCCTTCTTCTTCCCCGTCACATAGATCTTGGACGCCGGGTCCTCACCCACGCGCACCACGGCGAGCCCCGGGGTGATGCCGCGCTCGGCCTTCAGGCGCGCCACCTCCTCCTTGATCTCCGCCCGCACGCGCGCCGCCACTGCCTTGCCGTCAATCAACTGAGCCGTCATGAGACCCACCTTATGCAAGACTGGCCCGGCACAAGGGAGCGAAGCGAAGGCATGGGCGCGGGAAAAGTTCTCGGGGCGATGTTGGGTCTCATGGCCGGCCTCCTCATGGGCGGGCCCTGGGCCATCGTGCTCGGTCTCATCCTGGGCACCGGCCTGGGCCACTACTTCGACGAACAGCACGCCGCGCCCCCGGACTTCCCTGAAATCTTCAGCGACTTCCCCGCCACCTTCGAGCCGCCGCCCAAGCCGGCCCCCCTCTCCCAGGGCCCCGGCGAATTCCCCATCGTCCAGGCCCCGGACGAGGACCCGCTCGACCGCGACATCACCGCCCTCTTCGTGGACGTCGCCCGCGCCGACGGCGACATGCGCCGCGAGGAGGTCCGCGAGGTCCGCCGCTACTTCGAGGAGGTCCTCCGCGCCGACGCCCACACCGTCCAGGCCGTGCGCCGCTACCTCAAGGACTTCCTCTCCCACCCCGCCTCCCTGGACGCCCCCGCCGCCCTCGCCTCCTGCCTGGACTCCCTGCCTTCGGGCGAACGGCTCCGCCTGCTGGACGCGCTCTATGAGATGGCGCTCGCGGACGGCCCCCTCCAGCGCTCCGAACGCGAGGCCCTGAAGCGCATGGCTGAAGGCCTGGACGTCCCCGACACCAAGGTCCAGGCCCTGGCCGAACAGCACCTGGGCGACGCCACCGCCCACTACCAGACGCTGGGCCTGCCCCCGGATGCCACCGACGCGGAGGTGAAGAGCGCCTACCGCAAGCTCGCCGCCCGCTTCCACCCGGACAAGGCCAGCCACCTCGCACCCAAGGCCGCCGAGCAGGCCGCACGCCGGTTCCAGGCCGTCCGCGACGCCTACGAGGAAATCCGCAGGCTGCGCGGCCTGTAGCCCGGGTTAGAAGACAGGAATCCCATGAGCCAGCGTCCCCCGAAGAAGAAGGAAGCGGAGTTCCAGAACAACCCGTTCAAGTCCGCCATCAAGACGCTTCAGGATCAGCAGAAGCAGGAGAAGGAGGCCGCCGCCGCCGCGGAGGCCGCCGCGAAGAAGAAGGCCGCCGCGCCCAAGGCCACGAAGGCCCCCAAGGCCCGTCCGGAGGACGACGACGTGGGCCTCTTCTTCTCCGCCATGGACGGCGTGCAGCAGATCACGAACCGCGGTGAAGCCCCCAAGACGCACCCGCGCCTGCCGGAGCTCATCGACGACAACGCGGAGGCGCTCGCGCAGCTCTCCGACCTGGTCGCCGTGGACGGGCCGCTGTCCTTCACCGGCTCGGACGCGTCCTTCGAGGGCGCCTCCCCCGGCGTGGACCCCAACCTGCTGCGTTCCCTGCGCCGGGGCGACTTCTCCGTGCAGGACCGGCTGGACCTCCACGGCAAGACGCAGCGCGAGGCCCAGGCCGCCGTGGAGCGCTTCCTGTCCGACAGCCGCCGCGCCAAGCGCCGCTGCGTGCTCATCGTCCACGGGCGCGGTTTGAATTCCAAGGATCAGATTCCCGTGCTCAAGGACGCGGTGAGGGACCTGTTGTCGCAGAAGCGGCTGGAGCGCATGGTGCTGGCGTTCTCCACTGCCCGTCCGCAGGACGGCGGGGCTGGCGCCGTCTACGTGCTGCTGCGCCGATAGCTTTACGCGTGGCCGTGGCTGTGCATACATGCCGCCATGGTTCGCGACCTCATTGACCTTCATATCCACGTGGGTGGCGCGGTGGCTCCGCACATCCTGTGGTCCATCGCCCACCAGCAGGGCTTCAAGCTCCCCGTCAAGAACTACTTCGACTTCGTCGAGCTGATCACCTCCCGTCCGGGCAAGGTGGGCAGCCTCGACGACTACCTGAAGATCCTCCACACCTGGACGGAGAAGATCCAATCGTCTCCCAGCGCCATCGAGCGCTCCGTCTACGAGGTGATTGGCAAGGAGTACCGGGGCAGCCGCGTCACCCAGATCGAGCTGCGCTTCAACCCGATGAAGCGCAACCTCTCCAGCGAGCTGGACCTGGACCACATCATCCACGCGGCGCTGCGGGGCATGGACCGCGCGACGCTGGAGTACGGCGTGAAGGTGGGCCTCATCTTCTGCCTGGCCCGCGAGTTCGACCACAAGCTCAACAGCATCATCGTGGAGAAGGCCATCAAGTACCGCTCGCGCGGCGTGTACGGCATCGACCTGGCCGGCACGGAGCGCGACGCGATGGAGCACAAGTCTTCCCTCTCCGAGTACGAGGACCTCTACGCCCGCGCGCGCAAGGCGGGCCTCAAGTGCACCGTGCACACCGGCGAGACGGCCGGCACGGGCGCCAACGGCCTGATGGCGGCGGTGGAGAAGCTCAAGCCCCACCGCATCGGCCACGGCATCCGCGCCGCCTACGATGAGTCCGCGATGAAGGTCCTGCGTGAGAACAACATCACGCTGGAGCTGTGCCCGACCTCCAACATCCACACCAAGGCGGTGGCGGACCTGCAGGAGCTCAAGCACATCATGCAGACGTTCTGGGACCGCAAGGTGAAGTTCACCATCAACACGGACGGCCCCTACCTGCTGGAGACGGACATGCGGCGGGAGATTGAAATCGTCGAGTCCAACGGCCTGCTCACGACGGAGCAGGTGGACCAGGCACTCGCGTGGGCGCGCGAGGCGTCCTTCATCCCGGCCTGAGCCATGTACGGCCTGACTCGCGCATTGCTCTTCAGCCTGCCCCCGGAGCCCGCGCACCGGCTGGGCATGTCGGGGCTCGCGGCCCTGGGGAAGTGGAACGCCCGCTGCCGCGCGATGCGCGAGCACACGCTGGCCCGCGCGCCCATGGACCTGTCCGTGGAGCTGGCGGGGCTGAAGTTCGCCCACCCGGTGGCGCTGGCCGCCGGACTGGACAAGGACGCGGAGGCCGTGGACGGGCTGTTCGCCTGCGGCTTCTCCGCCGTGGAGATTGGCACCGTCACGCCCAAGCCCCAGTCGGGCAACCCGAAGCCGCGGCTGTTCCGCCTTCCGGAGCACCGCGCGGTCATCAACCGCATGGGCTTCAACAACCATGGCGCGGCCACCGCGGCGGAGCGCCTCAAGGCCCGCGAGTGGAAGCCCGGCCCGCTGGGCGTGAACATCGGCAAGAACAAGGACACGCCGCTGGAGCGCGCGGTGGACGACTACGTGGCGTGCGTGGACGCGCTCGCGCCGCTGGGGGACTACGTCGTCGTCAACGCGTCCTCGCCCAACACGCCGGGCCTGCGCAAGCTCCAGGAGCCGGAGGCGCTGTCCGCGCTGCTGCTCGCCGTGCGCGAGCGCATGGACCCGGTGGCCCCGGGCACGCCGCTGTTCCTGAAGATCGCCCCGGACCTCACGCCCGAGGCCGTGGATGAGGTCGTGGACGTGGCGATGGCGCGCGGGCTGTCCGGGCTCATCGCCACCAACACCACCCTCACCCGCCCCTTCGAGCACAAGCACTCGAAGGAGGCCGGCGGCCTGTCCGGCGCCCCCGTGCGGGAGCTGTCCAACGCCGTCATCCGCCGCGCGTACCAGCGCGGCAAGGGCGCCCTGCCCCTCATCGGCGTGGGCGGCGTGTTCACCGCGCAGGACGTCTACGAGAAGCTGCGCGCGGGCGCGACCGTGGTCCAGGTCTACACGGGCTTCATCTACGAAGGCCCGGGAATGGTGGACCGCATCCTCCCGGAGCTGGGCGCCCTGCTGGCCCGGGACGGCTTCGCCTCCGTGCGCGACGTGATTGGCGTGGACGCCCGCTGAGCCATCCGGACGACGAGGCGTCGCCCGCGCGGGCCTACCAGTTGCCGCGCGCGTCGGTCAGTTGCTCGTCGATGAAGCGGACCGCGGCCTCCTTCATTCGCTCCGCGACCTGCGTTCGCCGTTCATCGAGCAAGCCTCTGGAATCCTTGCTCAGCGTGACCATGGCCCGCAGGTCGTCGGCAAATGGCTTCATCTCGGTGGCCATGGACTTGCGCCAGAGGTCATTCGCGGTCGCGTTGCTGGAGCCGTAGGCGCCGGTGTTTGGAAAGAAGTGAACGAGCTTGCGCACCGTGCCGTTCGCGCTCGCCGCGTCCGCCGTGGGGAGGGCTCGGATGTCGGCCTTGAGCTGCTCGGCGGACTTGCCGTTGAAGAGGCCCTTCAGGCCGATGGTCTCGATGGAGCGCTGCGCGGGCACGCCGAGGTAGGTGTAGATGGCCTGGATCTGTTCCTTGGCGATGAGCATGGCGCCCTGGACCACTGGCGGCAAGGGCATGCCGAGCAGCTCGTAGAGGGCATCCACACGCTTCTTGTTGTCAACCGGCGTGCCATCCAGCGTCTGGCCTCCGAAGGCACGCGAGGCATATTCAAGCACCTTGAGGGGCTTGGCGATCTGGTCGCCGAGCACCTTGGCGATATTCCCAAGCTGACCCGCGGCCTTCTCCGCCAGCTCCGGATGCTGACCCATGGTCTTCGCGATCTCGCCGATGAGCTTGAACGTCTTGCTGGTGAGGTCGATGATCGCGCGCTGGTGTGTTTCCTTGTCTCCCATCGTCTGCGCGTCTGTCACGAGCTTCACCGCTGCGTGAACGGCGGCCAGGCTCTCCTTCAGGAGCCCGCCTGGCAACGACTTCGACGCGACATCGATGCTGGTGATCGCGCGATTGACGGCAGGGGAGAGGGCCTCGGGCTGCTTCGCAGGCTTCGGCTGCTGGGCCTGCGCCGGAGCCGGGGCCGGGGCCTGCGGCCTGCGCTGGGGCGCGTTTTCGAAGAGGTCGGCCCCGATGGAGCGCGGCGGCTTGGGCAGCACGGACTCGAACACGCTCTCGAAGGGTTTGCGCTGAGCCGGCTGGTTCTTGACGTTGAGGATGCTGTTGTCGACGGCCGCCTTCTGGGTCTGCCGCTGCGCGACCTCGTTCACCATGCCGAGCAGCGCCGTGGCACCTCGCGGCCCCAGCGCCCCCGCCGTTCGCGCCATCTGCACGGCCTGCTTGAACTTCTGGAGGTCACCTGGCACGCCCTGCTGCACGCCGCGGAGGCTGTAGAGCAGCTGGCCCACGAAGCGCGTGTCCTTGATGCCATTCTGGCGCAGGGTCGACTCGAGCTGGGCCGTGGTCGCGTTGATGTGGCCATTCGTGTCATTCGTGATGACGGACTGGACGGCGCGCTTCAGTGACTCGCCAGCGTCGTAGACGACCTGCGACGCGGTGCTCCCCCCGGAAGCGCTGACGCTCTTGTTGGCGTTGGCCAGCTGGGAGCTGTCTGCGCGGCGGGCCGTCAGGTTCTGGATCAAAGGGATGCTCCCGGAAACAGTTGGAAACGGTGCTGCTTGTCCCCTTGGAAGTCCCCCCCGGATTTCTTTTGCATTTCCGTCCGCGACGGTCCTCCGCTGTCCGGCGGTGAACGCTGACGCACCGCATCCCAGGCGCCTCCAAGGGATTCCTGGACTTCAAGGAAACTCAGAACGTGCCGGGTCCGATGATGGATTCAGGAACTCCGTCCTGAGGTACCCCATGAAGATTGGCCGCCCTGTTTCGAGCCTCTCGCTGCCCGAGCAGTCCCCCCCGCCGGTTGACGGCCGTGCGTCCGGGCAGAGCACCTTCGCGGGAGGACGTGGCTCCTCCAGCAGCGCCCAGGGTTACCGGGGTCCGCCGGACCAGTTCCAGGGCGGCCCGGTCGGCGACGGCGGCGAGGCGCGGCCCTGCGCCTCCGGCTCCAGCGCGCGGGGCGGCGGACACTCGGGTTCCGTCTCGTGCAGCTTCGTGCCCGCGGACAGCGGGGCGGCGGGCCCGGCCGGGTCGAAGCCGTCCACCCCCCTGGAGAAGTTCGCCGAGAAGCTCCGCGACCTGTTCTCGAAGCTGCTGGGCGGAGACCTGCCGGAGGGCTCTCGCCGCGGCCGGTTGGCGACGGGCGACAGCTCCCGGTCCTCGGGCTCCACGCACTCCGGCAGCGGCCAGGGCCGCATCGGGGCCGAAGAGGAACTCCAGGCCGACGGCTCGTCCCGGTCCAGCCGCGAACCCCGGGCCTGATCCTGCGTTCCTGCCGTGAGTGACGGTAGGCTTGCGCCGGAATGAACGACGTCCAGCGATTCGGGCCATACCGCGTCCTGCGGGACATCGGCGAAGGCGGCATGGGGCGCGTCTCGCTCGCGGAGCGCGAGGGCTGGGAAGCGCCGGTCGTCCTCAAGCGCATCCACTCCGAGCACGCCGCCGACGTCCGCTTCCGCCGCCGCCTGCTGCGGGAGGCGGAGGTCGCCGCCGGACTGCATCACGTCAACGTGGTGCGCGTGCTGGAGACGGGCGTCATCGACGACCAGGTGTACCTGTCCATGGAGTACGTCGCGGGCTCCAGCCTCGCGCATGTCCATGCGGCCAGCCGGCCGGAGCTGCTGCCGCTGGGCCCCATCCTGGATGCCATTGCCCAGGCGTGTGACGGACTCGCGTACGTGCACCGCTTCGTCAACCCGGAGTCGGGCAAGTGGATGGAGCTCATCCACCGCGACGTGTCCCTGGACAACCTTCTCCTGTCCTACACCGGCACGGTGAAGATCGCGGACTTCGGCATCGTGAAGACGTCCGAAGGCACGCAGACGACGTCCGGCGTGGTGATGGGGAAGCTGGCGTACATGTCCCCGGAGCAGATCCGCGACGACGTCCTGGACGCGCGCGCGGACCTGTACTCGCTGGGCGTCTGTCTTTATGAGCTGCTCGCCGGACGCCGTCCATTCCCCATCCAGCGCGGCCGTTCGGTGATGGAGTCGGTGCTGTATGACGCTCCGCCGCCGCTCACGCCGCAGCGTCCGGGGATTCCCGCGTCGCTGGTGTCGCTGGTGGAAGCGCTGCTCGCCAAGGACCGCCAGGGCAGGCCCACGGAGGCCACCGCGGTGGCGAAGGAGCTCCGCGCGGAGCTGGCCCGGCTGGGCGAGTCCCCGCTCTTCCCGTCCCGGCTGATGGAGCCCCCGACCGGCGTCCCGGCGAAGCCCCGGAGGCTCCGCCCGGCCCTGCCCGAGCCGCCCTCTCCCGAGCCCACGGAGGTGATGAAGCCGGAGGCGCTGCCCACCCTGCCCCTGGAGCCCGCGCCCCCACAACATTCGGAGGTGCCGACCCAGGCGCTGAGGCCGCGGCGCCCCGTGTCCCAGCCGCCGGAGCCCGCTCCCGTGAAGGAGCAGGCCCGGCTCCCGGAACCCGTGAAGCGGTTCCGGTCCTCCGAGGAGCCGCCACCGTCCCCACAGGCGCCGTGGCTCAAGTGGGTGGCCGTGTCCGTGGCGGGGAGCCTGCTCGCCGCGGCGGCCTGGTGGTGGAGCTGATCAGCAGCCGCAGGTCCCGCTGAAGGCGTACTGATATTGATATTCCGTGTGCGTGTAGGTGCCGGACGCGTCGAAGCACACGCGATAGCTGGACTGCAGGTTGGACAGGCCCGGCTTGCCGCGCTGGTAGGGATAGCTGCCATCGTCACACGGCGGAGGGAGGGTCTCGGGCCCGCCCCCACCCGCGAGGGAACGGGTATTGACCGCCATCGGATCACCCTCGCAATACCAGTAGTAGCCACAGGTGCGGTTGTCCGTACAAATCTGCTCGCCCGTGTTGCTCCACTCGGACCAGGTCGCGCACGAGCCGAGCGCGGCCTCCGCCGTGGCGAGCGACGCCTCCTCGGCCGCGGCCTCCTCGGCCGTCATGGGCCCCCCACACGCAGTCAACGCCAGACCCGTGCAGACGCCTACGACGCGCAGCAATGAAAATCCAGACATGATGGGGACTCCTTGTCCGAGGGGGCACCGTCATGGCGCCCGGCCATCAGACAGGAATTCACATTAGACAATCCCGGCATGCCAGACCAGCACAGGCCTTTCAACAGCCCTCCGACAAGACCCGTCCGTTCAAAAGGCGGCAAATCCATCGGCCTGCAATCCATTGCTTCATGACTCCATGATTGCGCCACGTCGATTTGCCGCCCTGCACAATGCCTTTCTTGACGCCGTCCGCCAGCGTCAGCAGTTGATGCAACTGCTGGCGTAGTTCCGGTATTGATATTCCGTGTGCGTGTAGTTGAGGGCCTCGTCGTAGCAAGCCCGGTACTGGAACTGGTAACGCATCATGCCGGAATTGACGTACGGGACGGCCACCTGGCCCGCGGGGCACACCGGCGGCCTCTGCTGGGGTCCATCATCGAGGGACGGAGCGTCGTCCGCCTTCAGCCTCGGCTCACAAACCCAGGTGGTCCCACAGTCTGGATTGGACAAACACCTGACCACACCGGTGTCACTCCATCCCACCCAATCGCCACACGTGATCAGCGCGGCCTCCGAGGTGGCCAGCGTCGTCTCCCCGGCGGTGGCCTCCTCGTGCGTCATCGCTCCACCGCACGCCGTCAATGCCAGCCCCGTGCACAGCAGCAACGCGACTCCAGGCTTCATGGATGACTCCCTGGTCCGAGGAGGACGCCGGCATGGCGCCCGGCCTTCCGACAAGGCCTCATGTTAGGCAATCCGGATTTCCCAGACAATTCCATGTCTTCACGGCAATTCCGTCAATAACGGCCAAATCCAATGACTGTGAGACTCAGCGACTGGCAATCCATTGCTTCACCTGTGCCAGCTCGCGTCGCATCATGGAGCCGCCCTGGGTGAAGCCTTCCTCGGCCTTCTTCGCGAGCGTCATCGCCCGTGCATGCTCCGCCGGCTGACTCCAGAGCGCCTGCGCGAGCGCGAAGTGCGTCATCGCCGCGTCCATCGGGTTCCAGCCCAGCGGCGCCAGCACCCGCTCCGACGTCTCCAGCAAGTCACGCGCGCTGTCGCCCTGCCCCAGCAGGAAGTACGCGAGCCCCAGCGCCGTGCGGCTGTGGATGGTCCGCGCATGGTCCGCGCCCAGCGCGCGCGACTTGGACTCCAGCGCCGCGCGCAAGAGCGGCACCGCTTCCTTCGGACGGCCCTGCGCCACCATCAACCGCCCCACGTCCTCCTCCAGGGTCTCCACCGCGAACTCGTCCGGCGGCAGCACCTTGCGCTGGAGCGCCAGTCCTTCCTGGAAGTGCGCGAGCGCGTCCGCGTCCCGCTCCAGACGCTCCTCCGCGCCCGCCAGGGCCTTCAGCGAATCAATTGCCTCGCGGCTCTCCGCGCCAAAGCCCTGACGCATGCCCTCCAGCGCCTGCCGGTGCAGCGCGAGCGCCCGGTCCGGCGCACCCAACGACTCCTGCACCAGCGCGATGTCGTGGAGCAGCAGCAATGTCTGGGAATTGAGCGGCCCCAGCGTCTGCTGCCGCAGCGTGTACGCGCGCTGCAACCACTCCAGCGCCTTGGGCAGGTTTCCCGCATCCTGCTCCGCGAAGCCCAGGTTGATGAGCGGGCCCACGAGCAGCGGATGCACCGGCCCCAGCCGCTCCTCGTAGATGGCGAGCGCCTTCTGGTACAGCGCGGTGCCCTCCGCCCTCCTGCCCTGGCGCAGCATCACCATGCCCAGGTTGTTGTAGACCTTCGCGGTGTCCACGTGCATGGGCCCCAGGGTGCGCTCGCGCAGCGCCAGGGCCCGCGTGTAGTGCTCCGCCGCCGCGTCGAGCGCTGCCTCGTTCATCGCGAGGATGCCCTCGTGGTTGGCGAGCCGCCCCTCCAGGTCCGGCGCGGAGCCCAGCCGTTCGATGAGCGCGTGCGCCTGGGCGCTCCACAGGTGGGCCTCGGGGAACCACTCGGGGTCCCCGCTCAGCCCGAGCACCAGCTCCGTGGCCACCTGGAGCGCCACTTCGTCATGCCGTCCCGCCGTGGCGGCGGCCATGGCCTCGTGCCACGTGGCCCGCGCGTCGCGCGACTGGCTCATGCGGTGGTGCGCCCAGCCCAGCGCGTGGAGCGCCTCCGCCTCCACCGGCCGGTAGTGCGTCGCGTGCGCCGCCTCCACGGCCGCCCTGGCCACGGGCACCGCCTGCGAGTAGCGGCCCGTGTCGAGCAGCGCCTGCGCATGCGCCACGTCCTGGCGCACCGCCTCCACGCGGGCGCGCGCCGTCGGGTCCTCCGGAGGCGGTACCGTGGCGGACAGCGCCTCCACGTTCGCGCAGCCGGACACGCCACGCAGCGAGTCCACTGCTTCCGCGCTGCGCTGCACCAGCGCCACATCCGCGTGCGCCAGCTCCGTGCTCAGCGCGTCCACCGCGCGCAGGCGCCGGTCCAGGCACGACATGCGCAGCGCGAGGTGCGCCTCCGGCTGCTCTCCCGTCACGCGCGTGGCCTCGCAGGCCTGGCGGTGCATGCGGCTCCACTCCGACGCGTACGCATCCAGCGCGCGCTCCACCCGCTCGAATGCACCGTCCGCGTCGCTCGCGCCGCTCTTCTCGAAGGCCTCCGCCACCGCCGCCTTCTGCGCGGGGCCCCACACGCGGGCGAACAGCTTGGGCGCGCCGCTGCACGGCGTGGGACGCACCCACGCCACGCCCACGCCCAGGAAGAGCCCGGCCACCACCGCGATGGAGCGGCCCGCGAGCTTCTTGCGTCCCGCCTCCGGGTCGCGCTCCAGCGCCGCCAGCAGCGCCTCCATGGACGCGAAGCGCTGCTCCGGCGCCACCGCCAGGCCTTGCGCCAGCACGCGGTGCACCCAGCCTGGAACGGACGGATGCGCGGGCGGCTCCAGCTCCACCCGGGGCACCACCGCGCCCTGGGGCGCCCGCTGCGAATCCAGCAGGGTGACGGCCATGCGCCGCAGCGTCCCCTCCTCGAAGGGGCGCTGGCCGGTGAGCGCTTCGTAGACGGACACGCAATAGCTGAACTGGTCCGCTCTCGCGTCCGGGCCCCGCCCCGCGTACTGCTCCGGCGCCATGTACGCGGGCGTCCCCACCAGCGCGCCCGTCGCCGTGAGGCGCGTGTCGAGCGGCCCCTCCAACAGCGCCGCCGGAGGCACCGCGGGCCCGGCCTCCGTGCCCACGCCCGCGTCGGACGCGATGCCGAAGTCCGTCACCCAGACGCCGCCGTCCCGGCCCAGGAGCACGTTGTCTGGCTTGAAGTCGCGGTGCACCAACCCCGCCGCGTGCGCCGCCGCGAGCCCCTGCCCCATCGCCCGGCACACCGCCAGCACCTGTCTTTGGGGATGCGGTCCCTCGCGCAGCCACTGCCGCAGCGTGCCGCCCTCCACCCGCGCCATGGCGATGAACACCCGTCCGTCGTGCGTGCCCACGTCATGCACCGTGAGCACGTTCGGATGGGACAGGCGCGCCATGGCCTGGGCCTCGCGCACCAGCCGCAGCGCGCGGGCGTCCTCCTCCTCGTCCGGCAGACGCCGCTCGTGCAGCAGCTTGATGGCGACGGTGCGGCGCAGCTCCGGGTCGAAGGCTTCAAAGACTTCGCCCATGCCGCCCTTGCCCAGCCGCGCCAGCAAGACATAGCGGCCCACGCGCGTCGCGTGGAGCGGACGCTCCGGCGCGCTGGAGTCACCCGTCGGGTGGCCTGTATTCGGCGCCTGGGAACCGGTGTCTTCAGTAGGCCGGGAGGTCTTCATCACTCCCAGCCTACCCCGAACCCGCCTTTCCCCATTATCCGCGCCTGCCTACCTGCTCCGGGTTGTGGCTGTCACAATGGCCAATGGCAGACATTGCACAGCGGGCGCGTGCGTGGGCATGGGCGGTTGGTTATAGCGGCGCCCATGCCCACCCTCCTCCTCAGCGCCAGGGACCTGCGCGGCCTCTACACCGTCGAGCTCGGACTGGAAGCCGTCGAGCGTGCCTTCCTGGCCCATGGCCGCGGCGACGCGCTCATGCCTCCCAAGGTGTACCTGTCCCTGCCGAAGCACGACGGCGACTTCCGCGCCATGCCCGCGTTCCTCGACGGCGCGGCCGGCGTGAAGTGGGTCAACGCCCATCCCCAGAACCCGCGCAAGCACGGGCTGCCCACGGTGCGCGCCGTGTATGTGCTCAGCGATCCGGACACCGCGTCCCCGCTGGCCATCCTGGACGGAACTCTGCTCACCGCATGGCGCACCGGCGCCGCTGGCGGCATCGCGTCCAAGTATCTGGCCAGGAAGCAGCCCCGCACGCTGGGGCTCGTGGGCTGCGGCGTGCAGGCGCGCGTCCTCATCGACGCGCACCGCGCCCTGTTCGGGGATCTGGAGCTGCTGCTCGCGGACGTGTCCGCCCCCGCCGCGGAGGCCCTCCAGAAGGAGAAGGGCGGCCGCGTGGTGAGCCTCCAGGAGGCCTCCGGCGCGGACATCGTCTGCTCCGCCACGCCCGCGCGCGCCCCGGTGGTCCGCCGTGAATGGGTCCAGGCCGGCGCCCACATCAACGCCATGGGCGCGGATGCCCCCGGCAAGCAGGAGCTGGACCCGCGCCTGCTCGTCGAAGGGCGCGTCTTCATCGACGACCCGGATCAGGCGCTCCACTCCGGCGAGGTCAACGTCCCGCTGCACGACGGGCTCATCCAGGCCGAGCAGCTCGCCGGCACCCTGGGAGAGGTCATCGCCGGCCGCAAACCCGGCCGCACCGGCACCGAGGTCACCGTCTTCGACTCCACCGGCCTCGCCGTACAGGACGTGGCCCTGGCCCGCGCGCTCTACGACGTCGCCCTGGCGAAGGGCGTGGGGCAGAAGTTCGCTTTGGTCGACGAAGCCTGATGCCCGTATCCCACCCGGTACGTCCTCCCCGCGGGGACGACCCCGGGGGACACACGGGTGCGGCGCTGTGAGGAAAAAAGAGAGCGCTCGCCGGCACCTTGGAGTTTTACCGGCGAGCGCCCCGGGCCTCGTGCCGACTGGCAGGGCCTCGTAAAGTCGCGGCGGATGTGGAGCGGCCCTCGGGCCTGTCCACGCCACCTTCATGTTTCCTGCCGTCCGCCCCGCGTCCCGTGTTCCGGGCCCCGCGCTCGGCGTCCGTTTCCTTCAAAAACCCCTGCGTTCCAGCGGTGATTCCTGCCCCGTCTGATCCGCCACACCCAGGGTGAGCACGCTTGCCTCTTCCGGCAATGCCCGAGGCGCCATTACCACGCCTTGCCCATCAATCTCCACGAAAATCGAGCTATTCCCATCTATAACCTGCACACACGCAGGGCCTGCGGGAAAGCCGCCTCCCCATTTCTACGAACGCGCCCGCCCCCAATTGCTGAGGACGGGCGTGGATTATCCGGATCGGTCTGACACTTCCCTGCCCCGGGGGGCGGGTTTCAGCCTGGGGGCAGTCCTGCCACCTGGCGGTACAGCGCGTCATGCCGGCGCACCATCTTCTCCAGGGACAGCTCGCGGGCGACGAAGCCCCGGGCGGCCTTGCCCATCTTGTGGGCCTCCTGGGGGTTGGCCAGCAGCCGGCGGAAGGCCTGGGCCAGCTGGGCGGGCCGCTCCGGCTCCACCACCAGGCCCCGCTCGCCGTCCTGGATGAGGTCCGGATTGCCGCCCACCCGGGTCACCACCATGGGCAGCCCGGCCGCCATGCCCTCCATCACCGCGTTGGACATGCCCTCCGCCGTGGAGCACAGGACGCCGAAGGTGGCCTGCCCGTAGAGGGCCGGCACGTCCGTGCGGTGTTTGAGGAAGTGCACCCCGTCCGCCACCCCCAGTTCGTGCGCCATCTTCTCCAGCGCCGGCCGGCGGGGCCCGTCCCCCACGAACCACGCGTTCAGCTTCGTCCCCTCATGACGCAGCATGGCAAGGGCGAGCAGCAGGTCCTCCTGCCGCTTCACGGGGTGGTTCATGTTGGCCACGTGGATGACCGTGGGCGCGCCGCGGGTGTCGGGCAGCGTGTCCTTGAGCCCCTCCGCCGCTCTCGCGTCGAAGCGCTGGAGGTCCAGGCCGTTGTGGATGACGGAGATGCGCGATTCGGGCAGCCCCTCCTCGTGGATGAGCAGCTGGCGGATGGCCTCCGCGTTGGCGATGACGTGATCCGCCATGCGCGTCATCTGCGCGTGCAGCAGGCGGCGGGCCTTGCCCTGCCAGTGGGACAGGTCCAACCGGCCGACGATGACCTTCGCGCCCGCGAGCTTCGCGGCCGGCACCGCGATGATGCTGGAGTAGAAGTCGTGCACGTGCACCAACTGCACGCGGTTCGCCTTGAGCCACCGGGACATCCGGTGGATCTGCATCAGCGTGTTGGGCTGCACGAGCGAGCCCTTGAGGGAGAACACCTCCGGCGCGTGCCCCAGCTTCCAGACCGAACCCATCAAGGGCCCGGCGTCCTCCAACACAGACACCTGCAACTGATAGCTGGAGGGCAGGCCTCGCAGCAGCTCCAGCACCTGGACCTCGGTGCCGCCAATGTGGAACGACCGGGTGAACTGCACCAGACGGAGGGGCTCCTGCCCCAGCCGCGCATCCTCACGCCGCATGCCCAGACCCCTCCCACGTGGCCACCGGCGAAGGGTTCATCGCCGGCTGCCTCCCCACCGCCAGGGCGCGCTCCCGTGCCTGCGCGATGCGATGCGCGCTCGCGGCCAGGCCGAAGAGCACGTAGCAATGCGCGGACAGGATGTAGCCCGAGAACAAATCACAGACGAGGTAGCCCGCCACGGACGCCAGGAGGGCGCGTGCCAGCCATCCCATCTCCGGGTCCGAGGACGCGGCCGCCGCCCCACCCACGGCCCCCCCCGAGAACACCAGGAAGCACAGGAGGCCAATCCACCCGAGCTCCCCGATGACGTCGAGGAAGATGTTGTGCGCCACGTAGGCGCGGTGCGCCTCCGGCGGCGCGTACTGGAACCAGGCGTAGCGGAAGCCGCCCGCGCCCACGCCGAGCAGCGGCTTGTCCAGGCTCATGCGGCTGGCCACCTGCCACGCGTAGACGCGGCCCATGGCGGACGCGTCCTCGTGGAACGACGCCACCGTCTCGTTGCGCTGCCAGAAGCTCTTGGGCGCGAACACCGCCAGGCCCGCGACGAACACCGTGCCCAGCACGATGGCCTGCATGCGGCGCTTCTCACGGATGGCCCACATGGCCATCGCCAGGGACAGGCCGATGAAGCCGCCGCGCGAGTGCGACAGCACGATGGCGATGACCGCCAGCACCGCGGACGCCGCGCACAGCAGGCGGAACACCCACGGGGTGCTCTTGCGCGCGATGAACGCCACCGCGAGCGGCACCACCAGCACCATGTTCATGGCCATGTGGTTGGGGTCCGCGTACACGCCGACCCAGCGCGAACGGAAGCCCTCCACCATGTTCTCGCCGACGATGTACCAGTTGATGACGCCAATGGACGTCACGATGGCGCCCAGCACCATGGCGCCGCACACCACCGCCAGCCGCTTGGGCGTGGTGATGACGTTGACGAGCGTCAGGTAGATGGCCGTGAGCTTGAGCAGCTCCACGCCCTGGAAGCGCGTCACCTCCGGGTTCACGCTCCACGCCACCGAGCAGAACGCCAGCGACGAGAACGCCAAGAGCGCGATGCCCCGCGCGCCGTCGAAGAAGATGGGCTCCGCCCTGCCGATGCGGCGCATCACCATCAGGCCCGCGCCCAACCCTGAAGTCAGCAGCGCGAGCCGCAGCGGCTCCAGCGCGGGGATCCACTCACCCGGCACCGCGTACATCACCGCCGCGAACCCCGCGAGCATGTAGAAAGCCAGTACGTCGCGACGCTGCTCCACCGCGCCCGGTCCCATGTACGCCACCCCTTCGCTGTCGGTCGCTCGTCCCGTCACACGCGTGCCCCTGGCCCTCGTGGAATTCCGTTGCCGTGCGCGAACCACGGTTCGCGAACAGCTAGCGGGCGAGGGGCAAAGCAGCGCGCGTGCCAGAGGATGGCAACGCGGGAGGCCTGTATCTTCGGGAGGTTGCGCGCCCGCCCGCGACCGCCGGGCCGGGCAAGGCTGAAAAACCTACGGGACCGGAGCGCTCTCCATCGGTAGGACCGCGGAGGCGATCAGGTCCAGGCGCCCCTCGCGCAGCCACGCCGGCCCCAGCTCCGACAAAAGGCGCGCCAGCGTGACGTTCACCACCCGACGCAGCTCCTCGCGCGCCGCTTCCGGCACCTCGGGCGAAAGCGCCGCCACCGCGCGCTCCGCCGCGCTCGGGCGCAGGCGGGGCGCCTCCGGGGTGCCTTCGAAGAGGCGCTGGCCCAGCTCCACCGTGCGCCCCAGCGGCACGGGCCGCACGTCCACGCGCTCCTCCAGCACGGCCATGCCCACCACGGCCGCCCACAGCCGCTCCACGCCCAGCACGTCCAGCGACACGCCGAAGCGCGCCAGCACGGTGTGCGCCGCGTCCTCGGAGCCGCCCAGGAGCGCGCCCAGCGCCGCCACCTGGCCCTCCGCGCGCGCGAGCAGCGCCTCCGAACCGGCCACCTCCCGCAGCGAACGGAACGGGACGGCTTCCGCGCCTGGGACGCGCAGCGCCCTGCGGGGACGCTTGCGGCGCAGGGCCTCCAGCGCGGCGGCCTCCTCCGGGAGCACCAGCGGCACGTCGTCCAGCTTCACGAAGGGCACCTTGAAGAGGCGGTCCGCGCGGTACTTGAGCTGGAGCGTCAGCGTGAAGCCCACCTGGAAGACGCGGCGCAGGGGCGTGTCGCGCAGCGCCTCCGGGGCCTTCGCCGGGTCGCCGCCCGTCAGGTGCTCCAGGCCCAGAGACAGGTAGTCGCGCACCCACTCGCCCACGCGGCGCACGGCGTCCAGGTCGCCCGGGTCGCACAGCTCCGCGACGAGGACGGCGTTGGCCACCTCGCGCAGCTCGTCCTCCGCGTTCATCCGCTCCACGTCGGACAGGTCCCGGAAGGCCGCCTCCAGGTAGTCCACGTGGCCGCCGGCGGCGGTGAGCGCGGGCGTCCCCGGTCCGGTGGGGCGCGGCGGCACGTCCACGCGGCTGAAGAGCGCGAGCGCGTCCTCCAGCGACGGGAAGCCCAGGTCGGACAGGCGCGCGCGGCGGAACTGGAACGCGGTCTCCTCCAGCTCGGAGGGGATCTCCCAGCGCACCGCTTCGAAGAGGCGCACCGCTTCGAAGGGGTTCTCCGCGATCAGATCATTGAGGAGCGCGCGCATGGCGGACATCTCGATGCCCTCCACCTTCAGCTCCACCAGGTAGCGGCCCTCCGGGGTCTCCAGCGTCACGCCCTGCGGGTTGACGTCCGGGTTCTCCTCCAGGTCGTGGACGACGGTGAACTCCTTGAGGAGCGTCTCCACCACCTCCAGGTCCACCGCGTGCACCTTGCGCAGGAAGTCCTCCTGCTCGTCGCCGCGCGCGGCGCGCAGCCAGGTGAGGACGGCGTGCGGGTCCAGCTTGTCCTTCGCCCAGCCGCCCAGGTCCACGAAGGTGCGGAACTGCGCGGGCGACGCCAGCTGCACGAGCTCCGTCATGTCCGCCAGCCCCACCTCCTGGATGGTGACGTAGAGGTCCTCCGCGGGCAGCGAGCGCACCAGCGCGGGCGTGTCCTCCGCGTCGTAGAGCGCCGCCACCCGCTGGCGCGGGGACAGGCGCATCAACCGCTGACGCTCCTCGCGAGGCGCGAGGGGCGAAACACCACCGTTCGTCTTGCCGTTCTGGGACACGGCGGGGGTGCTACCACAGCGGGAGCGGCCCCGGCAGCCTCAGACGCGGGTGGCCTTGCCGAAGGTGTCCAGCAGCGTGCCCCACACGTCCTCCACGCCCAGCTTCTCCGTGGAGGAGAACGGGATGACCGCCTCGCGGGGCAGCTCCAGCTGCTCCGCCAGCTTGTGCAGCCGGGGCTTGCGCTGCGCCTTCGTCAGCCGGTCCACCTTGGTGGCCACGACGAGGATGCGGCGGTTGTGCTCCTGGAGGTAGTCCAGCGTCTGCAGGTCCTCCGGCGTGGGCCCCACCTCCGCGTCGATGATGCTCACCACCACCTCCAACCGGTGCCGGTTCTTGAGGTAGGAGGTGATCATCGCCTGCCACTGGGCCTTGTCCGCCTTGCTCGCCTTGGCGAAGCCGTAGCCGGGCAGGTCCGCCAGGCGCACCGTGTGGCGCACGCCGTCGCGGTCCAGGTCCACGTCGAAGAAGTTGAGCGTGCGGGTGCGCCCCGGCGTGTTGGACACGCGCACCAGCTTCCGCCGGTTCGTCAGGGCGTTGATCATGGACGACTTGCCGACGTTGGAGCGGCCCACGAAGGCCACCTCCGCGGCGTGGTCCGTGGGCAGCCCCTTGAGCTCCACGGCGGTGGTGACGAAACGGGAGTCGAGGATCTTGATCAAGCGGAGGTCACTTACTTCTTCGCCGTGGCCGGAGCCGGCGTGGAGGGGGCCGCGTCCGCGCGGGTCTGCTTGCGGGCGCGTTCGGCGGACCAGTGGTCGATGGCCTTCAGCGCTTCCTTGAAGTCGAACGGGCGCAGGGACGGCGAGGACGCGTCATGGCAGGTGCGGCACTGCTTCTCCGACGGGTCCACCAGCCCCACCAGCCGCGCCAACTCCGGGTCCTTCATCACATAGGACGGCGAGTAGTACTGCCCGCCGCCATGGCACGTCTCACAGGTGACGGCCGCCAGCTGCTGCTCGGCCTGGTCCGGCGCGTGGCAGGACAGACACCGCGCGTCCTTCTTCTGGGTGTCCGCCAGCGTCTCCGTCGCCCGGGCGTGCTTGGACTTCATCCACGCGTCGTACGCCTCCGGGTGGCAGCCCTTGCAGCTGTCGGGGCCCGTGAAGTCCGCGGCGCCGGCGAGGCCGCCGGAGACGGCGAGCAGGAGGGCGGAAAAGACCCGGAAGGCACGAGAAGACATGCCTTGAGCACGTAGCAGAGGCCCCTGGAGGGGGCAAGGCGTCTCGTTCGTGATTGAATACCGGGTGGACAGGTGCGTGGCTTGAGGTAACGGACCTTGAGGCGCGCCTGCCTGATCCGCTAGGGAGGAGTCGAGATGCGGACCCCCGTGATTGCCGTCCTGTTCGCCGTTGCCGTCGCTGTCGTCTCCCTGCCTGCTTCCGCCAAGCCGTGGCAGGGCATCGAGCCCGGGAGCTCCAAGAAGGAGGAGGTCCTGAAGAAGTTCGGGGAGCCTTCCCGGACCATGAGCCAGGACGGCAAGGAGATATTGGCCTACTTCGCCAAGGAGGCCATCAAGGGCACCACCCAGGCCCAGTTCAAGGTGGACCCGGCCACGCAGCTGGTGGAGCGCATCGACGTGTTCCCCGGGCCCGTCATCGAGAAGGACACCATCGAGAACAGCTACGGCCCCGCGTGCCCGGCCGGCGCCATGCCCGCCACGCCCTGCTACCTGCGCAAGCTGACGGACGACTTCCGCACCTACTTCCTCTACGTGAAGCTGGGCGTGGCCATCTTCTTCAACGAGGACGGCAAGACGGTGCAGTCCTTCGTCTTCACCACGCCCAAGGCCGCGAAGTAGCCCGTGCACGTCTTCGGCCTGACGGGCGGCATCGCCTCCGGCAAGAGCACCGTGAGCCGGATGCTGCGGGAGCTGGGCGCGCGCGTGCTGGACGCGGACGTGCTCGCCCGCGAGGTGGTGGAGCCCGGCACCCCCGGCCTGAAGCGCATCGATGAGCGCTTCCCCGGCGTGGTGGGCCCCGACGGCCGCCTGGACCGGGTGAAGCTGGGCGCGCACATCTTCGCGAACGCCCAGGAGCGGGCCGCCCTCAACGCCATCGTGCACCCGGAGGTGCGCGCCCTCTTCCTCCAGAAGCTCCAGGCGCTGGAGGCCGAAGGCGTCACCCACGCCGTCTACGACGTGCCGCTGCTCATCGAAACGGGCCTGCACACGGCCATGGAGGGCGTGGCCGTGGTGTGGGTGCCGCGCGAGGTGCAGAAGGCGCGGCTGATGACCCGCGACGGGCTCACCGCGGACCAGGCGGAGGCGCGGCTCGGGGCGCAGATGCCGCTGGACGACAAGCGCGCGCACGCGACGTGGGTCATCGACAACAGCGGAACCCCGGAGGCCACCCGTCCCCAGGTGGAAGCGGTGTGGCGGGCGATGCTCGCGCAAGGCTGACGGGCGGTTATGCTGCGCCGCGCATGAGCGAGACGTCGAAGACGCGGCAGGGCCCTGGCACCTACTTCATCACCGGCTACCCGGGCTTCATCGGCAAGCGGCTGGTGGAGCACATCGCGCGGGAGGACCCGAAGGGGCACATCTACGCGCTGGTGCAGCCCAAGGCCTTCAAGGAGGCGCAGGCGCTCGCGGCGAAGGTGAAGGGCGCGCGCGTGGAGCTGCTCACCGGTGACGCGGTGGACATGCACCTGGGCCTGTCCGGCGAGGAGTACCAGCGCCTGTGCGAGCGGGTGACGGACATCTTCCACCTGGCCGCCGTGTCGCAATTGGGGGTCCCCAAGGAGACCGCGTGGCGCGTGAACGTGGACGGCACGCGCAACCTGCTGGAGCTGGCGCGCGACTGCGAGAACCTCTCCCGCTTCAGCCACTTCTCCACCTGCTACGTGTCCGGCGACCGCGTGGGCGTCATCGCCGAGGACGAGCTGGACCGGGGCCAGTCCTTCCGCAACGCCTATGAGGAGACGAAGTTCCAGGCGGAGCGGCTGGTGCAGCGCGCCTCCGCCACCCTCCCGGTCACCATCTTCCGTCCGTCCAGCGTGGTGGGCGACTCGCGCACGGGCGAAATCGATCGCTTCGAGGGCCCCTACTACCTGGGCATCCTGCTCGTCACCTCCCCGCTGGTGGTGCCGCTGCCCCTGCCGGGCAACGGCGTGGCGCCGCTCAACGTCGTGCCGGTGGACTTCGTGGTGGAGGCGGTGTGGCGCCTGTCGCGTGACGCAAGAGCGAAGGGGCGCACCTTCCACCTGGTGGACCCCAACCCCATGAGCGCGCGGCGCGTGTACGAGCTCATCGCGGAGAAGTCCCACAAGCGGCTGCCGCGCTTCAACCTGTCCGCGCGCGCCGCGGACGTGATGCTGCGGCTGCCCGTGCTGGAGAAGCTGGCCCGGCCCCAGCGCGCCGCCATCAGCTACGTGAACCACCTGGCCATCTACAACTGCCACAACACGCTGGAGCTGCTCGACGGCACCGGCGTGCGCTGCCCGCCGCTGTCGTCGTACCTGGATCAGCTCGTCGCCTACGTGCGTGAACAGTACAAGCAGCGCAAGGAGGGCGCGGAGATCGAGGACCCGCTGGACCACGGTCCCCTGCCCTCTTCGGATGACGCCGCGCCGCCGCCGCGCTCGCGCCGCTGAGCAGGGTTTGGGTCCGCAGGCAAGGGGCGGCGCGGCACGTGTTTCACGCTCGCGTCCGCCTGGCTGCTACGGCTTATTCCAGACTGCCAATTGTTACTGGGTTGCTAACGCAAAGTTACGCGGGCCCCCTCTTTTCAACGAAACAGTGTCCTGGTTAGCATGCGCTCCCACTGAAGCCGGCGCGGTGAAGACAACCGCGCCTGGAAGAGTGGGTTGGAGAGCAGCGCTTGCCGGAGACCGTTGACAGTCGATTCGGATGGGCCGCCCCGGGTTCGGGTGTGGCGCCCCGGCTGTCCAGCCTGTCGCGGCGCTGCGCCCCCGCCCTGAGCGCCTCGCGCGTCCCGCCTTTCCACGCTGAGAGCCCCGCGCACGCCGCCCATGCGACCTGGGGCGTTGGGCAGCGTTTCCTATCGGGCTGTCGTCCACCCGCGGCCCGCCATCCGTAAGGAGCGGCCCGCCTCCCCCGGCGGGCTTCTCCTCGTGCAGTCGTCGTCTCTCGCAGTCCCCTCGTCCGGCAGTACATCACCCCCAAGAAGGAAGGCGCATGCGTCTCAGGGAAAAGCTGTTGACCAGCCTGCTGCTGGTGCCCATCGCGGGTACCAGCGCGTGGGCCAAGGAGCGGTCGAACTACGACGCGTTCCTGGAGCAGCGGGACTCCCGCTCTCTCGCCGTGGATTCGAACACGGCGGTGTCCCGCGGGCTTCGCATCGAGCAGACCGAGCAGCGGCTCGGCGTGCCTACGTTCGCCTGGGCGACGCAGGACGGCGCGCAGTCCAAGTCCGTCATCCGCTCCGGCATGACGGCGGAGAGCGCGGCGCGCGCGCACCTGCAGGCCGTGGCGGACAACTACCGCCTGACGCGTGACGATGTCGCGGGCGCCAACCTGCGCTCGCTGCACAACACCGGCAAGGGCGCCATCATCGCGACCTTCAACCAGTCGGTGGGTGGCATCCCCGTCTTCCGCAACGAGATCAAGGTCGTCATGGGCCAGGACCTGCGCCTGGTGGCCGTGAGCGGCTACCTGGCCCCGTCCGAGCTGGCGCTCTCCGCCCGCACCAAGGCGCGCGCCGGCTTCAACCTGGGCGCCGCGGAAGCGGTGTCCGGCGCGTTCCAGGACCTGACGGGCTCCGGCACGCAGGCCACGTCGTTCATCAACGCGGGCACGAAGGGTGACTTCACCTTCTTCGAGCTGGCCCCCGCCGCGAAGTCCGCGCTGCCGCAGGACCTGGCCGTCCCGGCCCGCGCCCGGCAGGTGTACTTCATGCTGGCCGGCAACCTGGAGCCGGCCTGGTACGTGGAAGTGAACGCCGGCCCCAAGGCCGCGCGCTCCAGCCAGTACTTCGGCTACGTGGTCTCCGCGGCCACCGGCAAGGTGCTCTTCCGCAGCGACCTGACCGCGGACGCCGGCGCGGCGTTCACGTACAAGGTCTGGGCGGACCAGGCGGCCCCGTTCATCCCGGAGGACGGTCCCCAGGGCAACGACGCGACCCCGCACCCCACGGGCACGCGCGACGGCTACCAGGCCCCGCTGAACCGCCCGGCGCACGACATCACCCTGGCCAACAGCCCCTACAGCAAGAACGACCCCTGGCTGCCGGCCAACGCCACGCAGACCACGGGTAACAACGTGGATGCGTACGCGGACCTGAACGCGCCGGACGGCTTCCAGCCCGGCACGAACGACCTCCGCGCGGAGACGACGAGCGAGAACACCTTCGCGTACGTCTACGACACGACCAAGAGGCCGGGCTCCAGCCCCGAGCAGATCAAGGCCTCGGTGGTGAACCTGTTCTACGTGAACAACTTCCTGCACGACTGGTTCTACGACGCGGGCTTCGACGAGGCCTCGGCCAACGCCCAGGCGTTCAACTTCGGCCGTGGCGGCGTGGAGGGCGACCCCATCCAGGCCCAGGCGCAGGACTACGGCGGCCGCAACAACGCGAACATGAGCACGCCGGCGGACGGTGCGTCCCCGCGCATGCAGATGTACGTGTTCGACGGCACGCCCGAGCTGTCCGTGACGGCTCCCGCGACCCTGGCCGGTGTCTACGAGGCCGGCTCCGCGAGCTACGGCAAGCAGGCGTACGAAGTGACCGGTGAGATCCAGATCCCGGAGACCAACAAGGACGGCTGCGCCGCGTTCCCCGCGGGCACCTTCACCGGGAAGATCGCCCTCATCGACCGCGGGACGTGCAACTTCGTCGTGAAGTCGCTCAACGCGCAGAACGGTGGCGCCATCGCCACGGTCATCGCGAACAACACGGCCGGCAGCACCATCAGCATGGGCGGCAACAACGTGGATGACGCCAAGGTCACCACGCCGTCCCTGATGATCACCCTGGACGCGGCCAACGCGTGGAAGGCCGCGGCGGCGACCAGCCCGGTGTCCGTGAAGTTCCTGCGCACGCCGGACCAGGACCGCGACGGCACGCTCGACAACGGCATCATCGCGCACGAGTGGGGTCACTACATCAGCAACCGCCTCATCGGTAACGCCGCGGGCCTGAGCAACAACCAGGGCCGCTCGATGGGCGAGGGCTGGGGCGACTTCCACGCCATGCTGATGCAGGTCCGCGAGTCCGACCGCAACGTTGCGGGCAACAACAACTGGCAGGGCGTCTACAGCACCGCCGGTTATGTCACCAGCGGTGGCAAGAACCAGGGCTACTACTACGGCATCCGTCGCCTGCCCTACTCGACGGACATGAGCAAGAACGGCTACACGTTCCGGCACATCGCCAACTTCACCGCCCTGCCCAACGAGCTGGCGACGGCGTCCACCGCCAACAACGCCGAAGTCCACAACAGCGGTGAGGTGTGGGCCACGGCGCTGTGGGAGTGCTACGCGAGCCTGCTGAACGCGCACCCGTTCGCGGAAGCGCAGGACCGCATGAAGAAGTACCTGGTCGCGGCCTACAAGGCGACGCCGAACGCGCCGACCTTCACGGAAGCGCGTGACGCGGTGCTGGCCGTCGCGCTCGCGAGCGACCCGGCGGACTACCAGCGCTTCGTGGCGGCCTTCGCCAAGCGCGGCCTCGGCTTCGGCGCCAAGTCGCCGGACCGCGACGCGTTCGACCACATCGGCGTGACGGAGAGCTTCTCCGCGGGCGGCAACCTGGAGGTCACCAGCATCACGCTGACCGACGGCATCGCCGGCTGCGACCACGACGGCATCCTGGACATCGGCGAGCAGGGTGAGCTGAAGATCACCGTGCGCAACGTGGGCGGCAACGGGCTGAGCTCCTTCTCCGGCACCGTCAGCAGCACCAGCACCACGGCGACGCTGGAGTTCCCGAACGGCGGCGCGATCAACGTCCCCGCCCTGTCGCGCGGTGCTTCCGCCACGGTCACCGTGCCCGTCAACGTCACCGCGGTGTCCGGTACGCCCGCGCGCGCCGGCATCAAGGTCGCCTTCGACTCCACGGAGATCCCGGCGGCGGCGAAGACGGCGACGTTCGACCCGCGCATCAACTACGACAACGTCCCCACCACCAGCAACACGGAGACGTTCGAGTCCGGGCTGACCGGTTGGACGGTGTCGCAGAACCTGTCGTCCTCGGGCGACTGGACGCTGTCCGGCTCGACGGCCAACCGCTACGCGCACGGCAAGGACCCGGGCACGATCGCGGAGACCACCATCACCAGCCCCTGGCTGACGGTGGATGACGCGGCCGACTTCGTCATGAGCTACAACTACCGCCACTCCTTCGAGTTCGACTCCAACGCCTCCTACGACGGCGCGGTGCTCGAGTTCACGGTGGACGGCATCGACTGGATCGACCCGTGGGACCTGTACCCGGTGGTGGACGCGGATCCGGGCTACGTGGACTACATCGCCGCGGGCGGTGGCAACCCCCTGGAAGACCGCGCCGCGATGGCGCAGGTGAGCGCGGGCTTCCCGGCCTTCACGTCCGCGAGCATCAACTTCGGGACCTTCTTCCCCGACCTGGAGCTCAAGAACGTCCGCTTCCGCTTCCGCATCGGCGGTGACGTGGCGGTCGGCGGGTACGGCCTGGACATCGACAACGTGAAGTTCGAGGGCGCCACGGCGGTGTTCTCGGACCAGGCGGATCAGCCGGCCTCCGCGGGCGCGTGCAACGTGCCTCCGGTGGCCAACGCGGGTCCGTCGCGCGTGGGCACGGCGGCGGTCGCCGAGGGCACGCTCGTCAACGGCGTCCTCAACCGCAACACCATCACCCTGAACGGCACGGGCAGCTTCGACCCGGACGCCGCCGTGGGTGACGCGCTCACCTACAGCTGGACGCAGACCGGTGGCGCCACGCCCGTCTCCCTGACGGGTGCGGACACGGCGACGCCGAGCTTCGTGGCGGACGTGGACTACACGGACACCCTCACCTTCCAGCTCGTCGTCACCGACGCGTCCGGCAAGGCGAGCGCCCCGAAGACGGTGGACATCCAGGTCAACAACGTGAACCAGCCCCCGGTGGCCGCCGCCACCGCGCCGGCCACGGTGAACGAGGGTGACACGAACGTGACGCTGGACGCCTCCGGCTCCACCGACGCGGACGTGATCCACGCGAACACGCTGACGTTCTCCTGGGCCCAGACGAGCCCCGCTTCGCCCAAGCCCACGCTGACCAACGCCACCAAGGCGAAGGCGACGTTCACGGCTCCGGAAGTGACGGCGGACACGCAGCTGAACTTCACGGTCACCGTGACGGACAGCAGCGGCGCGAAGTCCACCAAGTCCGTCGCCGTGACGGTGAAGAACGTGGACCGCGCCCCGGTGGCCAACGCCGGCGCGGACATCGACGCGGATGCGCGCTCCACGGTGACGCTGGCCGGCACGGGCACGGATCCGGACGGCACGGCGGTCACCTACCTGTGGGAGCAGACGGCCGGTGACGCGGTGACGCTGACCGGCGCGGACACGGCGACGGCGACCTTCACGGCGCCGGACGTCAACGCCGCCAAGGAGCTCACCTTCAAGTTCACGGTGTCCTCGGGCGGCCAGTCGGCGTCCGACCTGGTCAACGTGACGGTGCGCAAGGCCAACCGCCACCCGGTGGGCGAGGCTCCGGCCTCCATGGACGCGGACGAGGGCAGCAACGTGGTGCTGGACGCTTCCGGCATCACGGATCCGGACGGTGACGCGCTCACCTACGTCTGGGCCCAGGTCGGTGGCCCCACGGTGCAGACGACGGGCGCGGGCACGGCGCAGCTGGCGTTCACCGCGCCGCAGGTCCAGGCCGACACGGCCGTGGCCTTCAGCCTGACGGTGACGGACGTCGACGGCGCCGCCTCGGGCCCGTACGTCTACACGGTCAACGTGAAGCAGGTGAACCAGGCGCCGGTCGCCAAGGTCCGGGTCATCTCGGGCGTGCGCGGCGGTGAGCTGGTGAAGATTGACGCCTCCACGTCCACGGATCCGGACAACGAGACGCTGACCTACACCTGGGAGCAGACGGGTGGCCCGTCCGTGACGCTGACCGGCGCCAACTCCGCCGAGGCCAGCTTCACCCCGCCGGCGAAGAAGACGCTGGAGAACTACACCTTCAAGGTGACGGTGAAGGACGCGGCGGGTGCCTCCAGCACCGCCAACATCACGGTCAACGTGCCGAAGGCCGACGACGGCGGTGGCTGCTCCTCCACGGGCGGCTCCGCGGGTGGCATGGCGCCGCTGATGGCGCTGTTCGCGGCGATGGCGCTCGCGCGCCGTCGCAAGGCTTAAAGCCGGCGCTTCATCCTGAAGCCCTGAAGTGATGGGGGGCGGTCCTCACGAAGCGTGGGGGCCGCCCCTTCTTCATTTGATGCGGTAGGCTTCCGCGCCTCATGGCACGCACGTTCCAGGTGGGAGACACCTTCACGCACGTCCGCCAGTGCGACCGGCTGCGGCCGGTGTATTACGCGGGCGCTTCCGGGGACTACAACCCCATCCACATCGACCCGGAGGTGGGCCGGCAGGCCGGCTTCAACGGCGTCATCCTCCAGGGGCTCTGCACGCTGGGCTGGGCGGTGGAGGCCGTGGCCGTCTTCGTGGGAGACCCGGGCCTGGTGCGCCGGGTGAAGGTGAGATTCTCCCGGCCGGTGCTGCCGGAGGACACCGTCACCTTCCAGGGCCGCGTCACCGCCATCGCGGAAGGGCGGCTCACCACCGAAGTCACCGCCACCAACCAGCGCGGCGAGCCCGTCCTCCGGGGCGCCGTCGTCGAAACCTCGCTCGGATAGCCATGGCCCTGGACCCCAAGTTCGTCGGCCGTGCGTACGGCCCCTTCACCTATGAGATTGGCCGGGAGAAGCTGCGCGAGTTCTCCCTCATCCTCGGCGGCGCCGTGCCCTCCGCGGGCACCTTCGGCGAGCCCCCCGCGCAGGTGAGCCCCCTGCTCTACTCTCGGGAGGCGGCCCAGGCGGGCCCGTACGGCGACGTCATCGCCTTCCCCAGCTTCGCGGTGGTGTTCGCCATCCGCCCCTTCAGCGCCGCCATCGCGGATCCGGAGCTGGGCGTGGACCGCGTACGGCTGGTGCACGGGGAGCAGGAGCTGGAGTTCCTGGGCGTGATGCGCCCCGGGGACGTGCTCACCACCACGGGCTCCATCACGGAGCTGTACCGCAAGGCGGGGATGGACTTCCTCGTCGTCACCACGGAGACGCGCAACGCGAAGGGCGAGCCCGTGGTGCGCGGCGTGTGGACGGCCGTCATCCGCCCCGCGTGACGTCAGCGCCGCGCGCGGCTACTCGCCGGGGGCGATGATGCCCTCGTCGAGCAGCTGCGCGAGGATGCGCGCGGTGTCCAGGCGCGACATGCCGGACAGCGCGAAGAGGTCGTCGAAGCTCACCGCGCCGTCAATCTGCGCCAGCACGAAGCCCGCGCGGTGGTCCAGGTTGAGCCAGATGATGTCATCCGGCTGCAACCGCACGCGCGGCCTGCGGTGCAAATCCCCCAGCCGCGCCTCCAGCATGGACACGAGGATGCGCTCGCTGCGATCCCTCAGCGCCTCCACGCGCGGGTTCTCCGGCGCCAGGGACTGGGCGCGGCGCAACAGCTCCACCGCGCCGGAGTGGTCATCCAGCGCCAGCAGGTCCTCCGCGCCGCGCAGCAGGCTCTCCACCTCCGAGCCCTCCGGCAGCCCGCCCGCTGGCGCGAAGGTGTCCGGCAGCCCGAACTCCTGCGTGCGGTGCGCCTCCGCGATGAGGTCCAACGCATCGCCGCGCATGCCCGTGCCCTCGGGCAGGCTCACGGATTCACGCAAGGGGGCTTCCACCGGGCCGGGCGCGGTGGGGCCGGCCCAGGCGCCCCAGTCCGCCTCCTGCTCCGGGCCCGCCAGGTTCCACCCGGTGTCCCCACCGGGCTCCACCGGGCCGTCCCGCCCCAGGAGCCGGCGCGCGCGTGCGTTGGCCGGGTCCAGCTCCAGGGCCCGGGCGAACAGCCTCTCCGCGCCGGACATGTCGCCACTCAGTCGCAGCAGCAACCCGGCTTCGACCAGCGCCTTGGCCCGGAGCGCGTTCATGGGCTACCTCCCCGGCGTTCCGCGCGGGCCCGCGGAGCGCAAGAGCGGCAGGCTCTGCGCCAGGGCATCGCAGGCCCGGGTGAGCACGCCTACGTCGTCCGCGCCGCGCGCCTGGCGCGCGGAATCCAGGGCGGCCTCCGCGCGGGCGACGACGTCCGGCGACAGGCCTCCGGCCCCGGGCATGAGCCGCACGCGGGAGAGCGCGTCCACCAGGTCGCGGGCGAGGATGTCCAGCTCCACGCGCTTGGCCTTCAGCTCCTCCGTGTTGCGCGCGGCCACCAGCCAGTCGCGCTGCTCGTCCATGATGCGGCGCAGCTCGTCCTCCGTCAGGCCGCTGGACGCGGTGACGGTGATGGACTGGCGCAGGCCCGTGTCGCGGTCGCGCGCGGACACGGAGACGATGCCCTCCGCGTTGATGTCGAACGTCACTTCAATCTCCACCTGCCCGCGCGGCGCCTCGCGCAGGCCGGTGAGGAGGAACTCGCCCAACAGCTCGTTGTGGTGCGCGAGCTCGTGCTCGCCCTGGAGCACCATGATCTTCACCGTGCGCTGGAAGTCCTTGGAGGTGGCGAACACCTCCGTGGCGGACGTGGGCACGGTGGTGTTGCGCGGAATCAGTCGCCGCACGTAGCCGCCCGCGATGGCCACGCCCATGCTCTGCGGCGTGACGTCCAGCAGCAGCAGTTCGCTCTCGTGGCCCACCAGCGCGTGCGCCTGGATGGCGGCGCCCAGGGCGACCACTTCCTCCGCGTGCACGCCCTTGCAGGGCTCGCGGCGGAAGTACTGGCGCACCTGCTCCACGATGCGGGGCATGCGCGACATGCCCCCCACGAGGATGACCTCCTTCAGGTCCGAGGGGCGCACCTTCGCTTCACCCAGGACTTCCGACGTGATGCCCACCAGGCGCTCGCCCAGGTCCGCCGTGAGCTCCTCCAGCTTCTCGCGGGTGAGCGTGGACTGCAGGTGCAGCGCGGCGCCTCCGCCCGGTGGCGTGCAGATGAAGGGCAGGTGCACCTGCGTCTCCTTCACCGACGACAGCTCCACCTTCGCCTTCTCCGCGGCGTCCTTCAGCCGCTGCAGCGCCATGCGGTCCTTGCGCAGGTCGATGCCGTGTTCCTTGGCGAAGCCGAACACCATCCACTCGATGATGCGGTGATCCCAGTCCTCGCCGCCGAGGAAGGTGTCGCCGCCGGTGGCCACGACGTCGAAGACGCCGTTGTTGATCTCCAGCACCGACACGTCGAAGGTGCCGCCGCCCACGTCCAGCACGGCGACCTTGCCGTTCACCGTGCGGCCGAAGCCGTAGGCCAGCGCCGCGGCGGTGGGCTCGTTGATGATGCGCAGGACGTCCAGCCCCGCGATGCGGCCCGCGTCCTTGGTGGCCTGGCGTTGTCCGTCGTTGAAGTAGGCCGGCACGGTGATGACGGCCTGGGTGACGGGCCGGCCGAAGTGCGCCTCCGCGTCCGCCTTCAGCTCCGCGAGAATCATGGCGCTGACCTCCGGCACGGCGAGGTCGCGGCCCGCCAGCCGGATGCGCACGTCGTCATGCGCGCCGCACACCACCTGGTACGTGAGCGCGCGCAGCGCGTCCTGCACCGGGTGCGAGGAGAACTTGCGGCCGATGAGGCGTTTGGCCGCGGACACCGTCTCCTGCGGGTTGGTGATGGCCTGCCGCTTGGCGATGCCGCCCACCAGCCGCTTGCCGTTCTTCGACACCGCCACCACGGACGGCGTGAGGGGCTGGCCGGTGCGGTTCTTGATGATGATGGGCTGACCGTCCTGCACCGTGGCGACGAGGCTGTTCGTCGTCCCCAGGTCGATGCCAATCAGCGGTTCGGGCTCAGCAGCCATGGGGACGCATGCACCTCATCACGTGAACGTCCAGCGCAGCTTCTTGAGGCCAGCGCGAGCATCGGCGTTGTCGGGGTCCAGGCGCACGACCTCCTCGAAGTGGTGCTTGGCCTGCTTCTTCTGCCCCGCCACCAGGAGCACCTGGGCCAGGAGCAGCTGGTAGTCCGCGCGCCCTGGCTTCAGCTCCACCGCGCGCTGCGCGAGCTTCAGCACCTCCTGCGCGTCCTGCGCCAGCTCCCGCCCCACGCGCGCCGCCTGGTAGGCCGCCTCCGGGTTGTCCCCGTTGAGCGACACGGCCAGCTTGTACGCGGCCTGCGCGCCGGCGAAGTCGCCGCGCATCTCCAGCTGCTGGCCGCGATCCACCTCCGCCTGCGCGCGCGCCAGGTCGTGCTTGCGGCGCGCCTCCACCAGCAACTGAGAGACCTCTCGGTTCTTCGGGTCCAGGCCCAGCACGTGGTTGAAGTCCTGGTAGGCCCGCTCGAAGTCGCCGCGCGCGGTGGCCGCCCTGCCCCGGGCGATGAGCTCCGTGAGCTTGTGGCTGCGCGCCATGTACGGGTGGCGGGCGAAGCGGGCCTGGCGCTCGGCGCGGCGGGCCTCGGACTCCGTGTCCTCTGGCGGCGGCGCGGCGGAGGGCTGCACCGTGGCGAAGGACCCCGAGGGCGGGCGAGTCCCCGGAGCGGCGGGGGGCGGCACCGCCGCGAAGCCGCTGCCGGACACCGTGCGCGGGGGCGCGGCGGCCGGAGGAGGCGTCGTCGGGACGCGCGCGGGCGGGGCCGCGGGCGGCGTCGCGGGGGACCGTGCAGCAGGGGACGGCTCCTGGCGGCCGAGGGCGTTGTGGGCGTCCGTGAGGCGCTTGAAGATGCGCTCCAGCCGGGCGCGGAAGCTGCCCAGGTTCTTGCCGAAGTAGCGGTCCGGGTGGAAGCGGCGGGAGGCGTTGTAATACGCCTGCTTCACCTCCTGGGCGCTGGCGCCCCGGGCCACGCCCAGCACCGCGTGGTGGTCCATCCCGTCCAGCGAGCGCTCCATCTCGATGATGTCGCGCTTCTGGTCCGGCGACAGGTCCACCTCCTCCGCCATGGCGGCGTCCACCGCCGGGGCGGCGGGCGCGGCGCGCGGCACCACCCGCGCGGGCACGATGGCGCCCTTGGCGCGCAGCGCCAGCAGCACGGCGATGGTGCGCGCCTCGCCCAGCGAGGAGCGGGACAGCACGGCGTCGATGCGCTCGACGCGGCCCACCAATGCCAGCACGGAGCCCTCTTCCGGGCTGAGCTGGAGACGGGCCGGGTCCAGGTGGGGCACCGTGGCGATGTGGTCGGTCCTGCCCCCCAGGCCGACGATGGGGTTGGGCGCGCTCAAGGTGTCAGTTCCGCGGGCTGGCGAATCCCCAAGTGTAGGTGTCCGGGAAGCAGGGCGTCAAACCTCCCGGGACCGTCAAACCGCTCCCCCTTCTACAGCGTGGAGAGGACACGCTGGAGGATGCCCAGCGCTTCGTCCAGTTCGTTCCGCGTGATGATGAGGGGCGGGGCGAACCGGAGCGTCACCTCCCCTGCGGAATTCACCAGAAGGCCGTTCTCGCGCAGCTTCGCGATGACGGGGGCGACCTCCCGGTCCAGCTCCACGCCCAGCAGCAGCCCCTGCCCGCGCACGGCCTTGATGCGGCCCTCCGGCAGCGCGGCCTGGAGCGCCCGCGCGCCAGCGAGGAAGTGCTCCCCCTTGGCCCGCACCTCCTCCAGGAAGCCGGGCTCACGCATCAGGCGGATGACCACGTTGCCCGCGGCGGCGGACACCAGGTTGCCGCCGAAGGTGGAGCCGTGGGTGCCCGCGGAGAGGCTGCCGGCCAGCTCCTCGTGGCAGAGCATGGCGCCCATGGGCAGCCCGTTGCCCAGCGCCTTGGCGATGCTGATGGCGTCCGGCCGGATGCCGTGGTGCATGAAGCCGAAGGGCTGGCCGGTGCGGCCCATGCCCGTCTGGACCTCGTCCACGAGCAGGAGCAGGCCCTTCTCGTCGCAGAGGGCGCGCAGGCCCTGGAAGAAGCCCGGGGGCGCCATGCGCACGCCGCCCTCGCCCTGGATGGGCTCCACCAGGATGGCGGCGGTGGACGGCCCCACGGCGTCGCGCACGACGTCCAGGTCGCCGAACGGCAGGTGGCGGAAGCCCTGGGGCAGCGGCTCGAAGCCGGCGTGGTACTTCGGCTGGCCGGTGGCGGTGACGGTGGCCAGCGTGCGGCCGTGGAAGCCCTTCTCGAAGGAGAGGATCTCGAAGCGCTCCGGCTGGCCCCGGTCCTTCATCACCTTGCGGGTCAGCTTGATGAGGGCCTCGTTGGCCTCCGCGCCGGAGTTGCAGAAGAACGCGCGCGGCAGGCCCGCCCAGTCGGTGAGCTGCGCGGCCAGGTCGATCTGCGGCTGCGAGTAGAAGACGTTGGAGACGTGCCACAGCGTCTCCAGCTGCGCCTTCGCCGCCGCGACCACCTCCGGGTGGCAGTGGCCCAGCGCGCACACGGCGATGCCGCCAATGCAATCCAGGTACGCCTTGCCATCCGCGTCCCACACCCGCGTGCCCTGCCCGCGGACCAGGGCAATGGGTTGCTGCTTGTAGTTCTGCAGCAGGTGCTGCTTCGCCTTCTGGATGAGGCCTTCGTTACCAGGGGCGGATGCGGGGGACGGCGTTTGCAAGGTGGGGTACCTCTCTCTTCCTGATGACGCGGTGGGACGACGCGGCGGACCCTAGCGCGCTAGAGGATGTAGCGCGACAAGTCCTCGTCCTGGACGATGGGGGCCAGGCGCTCGCGCACATAGCCCGCGTCCACCTGGAAGTCGCGCGGGCCCATCTCGCTGGCCGTGAACGACACCTCGTCCAGCAGGCGCTCCAGCACGGTGTGCAGCCGCCGGGCGCCGATGTTCTGCGTGCGCTCGTTGGCCTGCTGGGCGATGCGGGCGATCTCCACCACCGCGTCGTCCGTGAAGGACAGGCGCACGCCCTCGGTAGAGAGCAGCGCGGTGTACTGGCGCATGAGCGAGTTCTTGGGCTCGCGCAGGATGCGCACCAGGTCCTCGCCGGACAGCGCCTCCAGCTCCACGCGGATGGGGAAGCGGCCCTGGAGCTCCGGGATGAGGTCCGCCGGCTTGGCGACGTGGAAGGCGCCCGCGGCGATGAAGAGCATGTGGTCCGTCTTCACCTGCCCGTACTTGGTGTTGACGGCCGAGCCCTCCACGATGGGCAGGATGTCGCGCTGCACGCCCTCGCGCGAGACGTCCGGGCCCCCGCCGCCCTTGCCGCCCTCGCGGCTGGCGATCTTGTCGATTTCGTCGATGAAGACGATGCCGCTGGACTCGGCGCGCGCCACGGCCTCGCGCTGGACGCGGTCTGGATCCACCAGCTTCTGCGCCTCTTCCGCGCGCAGGACCTGGAGCGCCTCCGGCACGCGCAGCTTGCGCTTCCGGGTGTTCTTCATGCCCGGCATGTTCTTGAACAGGTCCTGGAGGTTGACGCCGATCTCCTCCATGCCCTGGCCGCTGAAGTTGCGCATGAACGTGGGCGAGCTCTCGCTGGTCTCCACCTCCACGGTCTGATCATCCAGCGTGCCCGCGCGCAGCTGGGCGCGCAGCTTCTCCCGCTCGTTGTCGCCCAGCGGCGTGGGCGCGGGGGTGGGCGGCGGCGCGAAGCCGAAGGGCGGCGAGGACGTCGTGCGCGTCTGCCCGCCGTTCTTGATGAGCTCCATCAGCCGGTCCTCGGCCAGCTCCTCCGCGCGCGGCTTGACCTTCTCCGTCTCCTCCTCGCGGACCAGCGCGATGGCGGCCTCCACCAGGTCGCGGATCATCGACTCGACGTCGCGGCCCACGTAGCCCACCTCGGTGAACTTGCTGGCCTCCACCTTGACGAAGGGGGCCTGGGACAGCTTCGCCAGGCGGCGGGCGATCTCCGTCTTCCCCACGCCGGTGGGGCCGATCATGATGATGTTCTTCGGGTAGATCTCATCCCGCAGGTCGTCCGGCACCTGCTGGCGGCGCCACCGGTTGCGCAGCGCGATGGCGACGGCGCGCTTGGCGTCGTTCTGCCCGACGATGTAACGGTCCAGCTCGCTGACGACCTCGCGAGGCGTGAAGGCGGACAACTTGCGCGATTCGGCCACGGGGCGGTCCTCTCAGAGCTCTTCGTAGGAGACGTTGGCGTTGGTGTAGACGCAGATGTCCGCGGCGATGGCCATGGCCTGCGTGCAGATGTCGCGGGCGGACAGGTTGGAGTGCGCCTGGAGGGCGCGCGCGGCGGCCAGGGCGTAGTGCCCGCCGCTGCCCACGGCGGCGATGCCGTGGTCCGGTTCGATGACGTCGCCCGCGCCGGACAGGATGAAGGTCTTCTCCTTGTCCGCCACGATCAGCAGCGCCTCCAGGCGGCGGAGGAAGCGGTCGGTGCGCCAGTCCTTGCCCAGCTCCACGCACGCGCGGGCCAGGTTCTTCTGGTGCTCCTTGAGCTTGGCCTCGAAGCGCTCGAAGAGCGTGAAGGCGTCCGCGGTGCTGCCCGCGAAGCCGGCGAGCACCTGCCCCTCGCCGAGCTTGCGCACCTTGCGCGCCGTGTTCTTCATGATGGTCTTGTCGAGGCTGACCTGGCCGTCACCCGCGATGACGACCTTCCCTTCGCGGCGGACGCAGAGGATGGTGGTTCCGTGGAACATGACCGGGGGTTTAACAAGACCACCCGGCCGCGACCCACAAAAACCGCGCGGCTGTCCGCTCCCTCACCCTGCGACAGGCGCTCAGGTCGCGGTCGCTTTCATCCAGCGGCCCACGAGCTTAATCAGGGCCGCCTTCCTCGCCTTCACCGTCTTCGCGTCCGGCAGCGTCACGACGCCCCGGTCCTTCGCCAGCCACTCCACCAGGCCGGAGTCGTCCTCGAAGGCGAAGCCCTCCGCGTCCTTCACCTTCGCGCCCCGGTGGAGGATGACCTGGAAGATGCCCCTGGGGGCCAGGCGGAACGTCACGCGGTCATCACCCGCGTGGACGAAGCTGGGGGCCTTCCATTTGATCCGCTCGGTGATGCTGTCGTCCGAGTCCAGGATGGCCGTGCGCACGGCTTGGATCTCCGCCTTCAGCGGGTGCTCGAGCTCCGCCATGAATTGGTCGACTTCGCCGTTGCGCCTGGCCATTCCTGTCCCCTTCCCTACTTCGCGGGCGCCGGAGCGGGCGCGGTCCCCGAGGGAGCGGGCGCGCCCGGCAGCTCGGACGGCACCAGCTTGGGCAACAGCACGCGGCAGGCGTCCTCGGAAAGCCAGTGGTACGTGCACAGCCATTCCGTGACGGGCACGCGCACCTGCCAGCCCAGCACGAAGAGGATGAGCAGCGTGAGCCCCAGGCGGGCGCCCAGCGACATGCTCTCGGTCTCGTCGTCGTCCTGCGTGTGGCGCAGCGCCCCGCGCACCAGGTCCGCGTGATCCACGCGCGCGTTGCTCGGCAGCTTGGGCCTGCGGGTGATGAGCGTCGCCACGCCGCGCGTGAGCATCAGCCGGTCATTGAGCGCCCAGCCGGAGCCCTCCAGGAGCAGCGCCAGGTTGCGCCTGCGCAGCTTCAACCACCCCAGCAGGCCCGCGGGCGCCATCACCACGATGGCCAGGATGGTCGCCGCGGTGATGACGTCCACCAGCGTGAGCGACTTCACCTGCGTGAGGATGAACGCCAGCGAGGAGCCCAGCGCCGCGAACGCGATGCCGCCCGCCGCGAGCACGCCCGCGAGGCCGCCTCCCGCCGGAGCCGCCGCGGGCGCCGCACCCGCCGGGGCCGGAGCCGCGGGGGGCGGAGGCGCGGTCACCGTCTGCTTGTAGCCGGACTCCAGCGACGCATCGAAGTCCTTCTCACCGGACGCGGCCAGCCCCTCCACCTTGCTGGTGATGAACGCGCCGATGCGCATGAACGGCATGGTCATCGACTCCCAGAGCGACACGGGCTGGCGGACGATCTGCGTGACGATGGCGTCGCTCTCCTTGCCGTCCACGTCGTAGAACACGCCGCGCTTGCCCACGACGAGCTCCGTGCTGCGGCCGGCGGTGACGGGCACCGCCACCTCGTAGCCGTCCGTCGCGTCGCGGGGCAGCACCTTCACGTAGAGGATGCAGGTGGTCCCCTGCCCCGTCAGCGCCGCGTGCGCCGCGCGGTCCGTCACCAGCACGGACAGCGTGTACTTGCGCCCCGCCATGATGAGCGAGCCCCGCTCCATCAGCGCCCGCCGCTTGGGCAGGTACAGGTTGGGCATGCTGATGAAGTTGTTGGCGAACTGCAGCAGCCAGCGCTGGTACAGCACCAGCCGCTCCAGCTCCGCGATGACGTCCAGCGTGGGCTTGAGCGACAGGTCCTCGCGGCTCACCGACTCCAGCGCGTCCAGCTCCTCGTCCGATACGGCAGCCAGCGTGTCCGCCACCGCGTGCAGCGGGCTTGAGTCGCGCTTCGCCTGCCAGCCGAGGATGGCTTCCGCCTTCGCGGACAGCTCGCGCCAGGCCGTGTCCGTCAGCTTCACGCCGTCGCCCAAGAGCGGCGTCGCGACCTCCTGGTGGAAGGCCTCCAGCTTCTCGTAGCCGGCGCCGCGGTACAGCCGCGCCCACACCAGCACGCCGCTGGGGTCCGGCGGCGCGATGGGCAGCTCGTTCGCGGCCTTCCCCATGGCGCCCAGGTCCCCCAGCGCGCCCTCCACCCGGTCCGCGCGCAGGCGCAGGCTGGCGGCGGCCTCCGGCTGCGCGGCCACCAGCCGGCACTGCACGAAGTAGCCATCCAGGAGCGGCGCCACGTCGCGCACGCGCTTCGCCTGCTCCAGGCTCGCCGTGCCCCAGGTGAACAGCGCGTCCTTGCCGCCCAGGTGCGCGAGCAGGGCCGCGCGCTCCTCGCGGAAGCGCTTCACCAGCCCCACGTCCACGCCCGCCAGGCCCGCGCGGTTCGTCACCTGCGGGAAGGCCGCGATGATGGACTGCGCCAGGGGCCGCAGCCGCTCCGGCAGCGACACCGGCGCGATGATGCCGTCGCCGTTCTTGCCCGCGTCGCGCAGCGCCTTGTCGCTGGTGCGCAGCTGCTCCAGCGACAGCTTCGTGATGTCCGGCGCGTTGAGCGTGCGCAGCACCAGCTCCGCCGCGCCCCGGAGGTTGGCCCCCGTCTCGGAGAGCGCGGAGAGCTCCAGCACGTCGCTGCCCGCGTCCGCGCCCTTGCGGTCCTGAAGCCGCGCCGCCGTCCAGTCCACCGCGGCGCGCAGCTCCTCCACGCGGATGCGGCGGTTGCCGTCCGCGTCCATCAGCGTGAGGAAGCGCGGATCACACGCGATGCCCTCCATGGGGCACGCGAGCGCCATCCACTGCGTCGCGGGGATCCTCACCGCCTCGGTGAGGGTGTTGAAGTCAGGGATGTCGACCTGGAGCGAGCCGCCGTAGCGGCGATAGACGAGCTGTGCCATGCGTCGGACGAAGACAGCACACCCCGTCCGGGTGTGCACGCCTCAACATCACGCCGCGCCCGGGAAGGAAGGCCCGGGCGGCCTCCCTTCCCTGGGTCACCCGCTACTGCGCGGTGGCGACGGCGCTGTACACGCCGGGGTTCTGCCCCTGGCCGATGATGTAGACGGCCCGGGCGTCATCCTTGCCCGCGAAGTACACGGGCACCTGCACGCCCTGGTCGAGCGTCTTGCGCGCTCCCGACTTCACGTCGTAGACGGCCACGTCGTAGGTGTCCGAGTCCATGCGCGCGTACGTCGCGAGCACGCGGGCGCCGTCCTCCGAAATCTTGTAGCTGAAGATGCCCTGCAGCCACGTCTTCGCCTCGGCCTGCTTCTGGTTCAGGTCCACGGCCTTGAAGTCGCACGCGCGGCCGTTGCGGATGCAGTTGGTGCGGAACACCACCGCGGCGTTGTGGGGCGCGAAGCCGTAGCCGAACACGCCCGGCTGCACCTTCTCCGCCTTCTCCTGGCCCAGCGCGTACAGCATCAGGTCCACGGAGAACACCGGCTTCACGAAGCGCGACAGGAACGCCACGTATCGGCTGTCCGAGCCCCACACGAAGTTGGGCACGCGGTCCCCCACGCGCTTGGGCGCGCCGTCCGGCAGCGACGCCACGGCCAGGCCCCCCGCGCGAGACGGCTGGTCGTACTTCTCCAGGAAGCCCACCGCCTTGGAGTCCGGCGCGAACGCCAGCTCCTCCACGGCCTCGCCCAGCTTGCGCCCCGCGCCGCCGGACGCCGGGCCCACGTACAGGTCGCCCAGCTGCTCCGGCTTGCCGTTCTCCGTGCGCGCCAGCCACTGGCCATCCGGGGAGAAGCTGAAGTTCTTCGAGCCCGTGGCCAGCTTCGCGCCCTTCAGCGCGGGCACGTCCGCGAGGTACAGGTCATACATCCCGCGCACGGCCTCGCTGCGCACCTGGTAGGCCACGTGCTTTCCGTCCGAGGACACCTGGTAGTCGCCCACCTGATCCGCCAGCTTGCGCGGCGCCTCCGTGGAGCCCACCGTCACCGCCGCCAGCCCGCCCGCGGCCGACAGCCGGCGCTTGAAGAGCAGCGTCTTGCCGTCCGGGGTGAACTGCGCGGTGCTCACCTCGCCCGCCACGTCCTGGAACGGCCCCTGCGGCAGCTTGCCCAGCTTCAGCGTGCCCGCGTCCACGAAGGCCACGTGCGCGCCGTCCGGCGACGGCAACAGGTAGCTCACCGCCGTGCCCAGCTTCACCGGCTCCGCGGCCGCGTCCGTGAGCGGCAGCACGTTCAATTCACCGGACTGCGAGGCCGGGTTGTAGCCCGTCACGTACAACAGGTGCTTCGAGTCCTGGGTGAACAGCAGGCTGCCCGGCACGTTCGTCACGCCGTCGCCCAGCGCGCGCGACTTCCCGCCCGCCGTCGGCACGATGTGCAGCGAGCCCACCAGCATCTGCGGCGGAATGCCGTCCAGCCGGGGCTTCTGCCCGTTGAGCAGGAACGTGGCGAACTGCCCGTCCGGAGACAGGCGCAGGTCCGCCGCGCGCCCCGCCGCGAGCAACTGCCCCTGCCCGCCCACCACCGCGGTCCCCTTGGCCGCGCTGCGGACCGTGTCCCCCTGCGCGGCGCTGCGCTGGGAGGGCGCGGCGTTGTCCTCGCCCTTCTTGCACCCTGACACCGCCAGCAGGGCCACCAGGCCCACCATCCCGGTTCGCTTCATGCGCTCGTCTGTCCTTCCGTCTGGGCGACAACGCCCGCGAGTGGCAGCCAGGCCGCCAGGTCCTGCTTCGCCCGCGCCGAGTAGGCCGCGCGCTTGTCCGCCTTCTTCATCCGCCCGGACAGCGGCGGGAACAGGCCGTAGATGACGTTGGTGGGCTGGTGCGGGTGATCCGGCGGGTGCGCTTCCCCGGTGAGGTGCCGGTACAGCGACCCCAGCGCCGTCGTGGCCGGGGGCGGCACGAACGCGGTGCCCGTCAGCCGCGCGTGCACCGCCAGCGCCACCATGTAGCCGCACGCCGCGCTCTCCACGTAGCCCTCCACGCCCGTCACCTGTCCCGCGAAGAACACCCGCCGCTCCGTCTTCAACGACAGGTCCTCCGCCAGCAGGCGGGGCGAGTCGATGAACGTGTTGCGGTGGATCTGCCCCATCCGCAGGAACTCCGCATTCTGGAGGCCCGGGATGCACGTGCTGAAGATGCGCTTCTGTTCACCCCAGGTCAGACGCGTCTGGAAGCCCACCATGTTCCACGCCGTGCCCGCCCGGTCCTCCATGCGCAACTGCACCACCGCGTACGGGTCCTGCCCCGTGCGCGGGTCCTTCAGCCCCACGGGCTTCATCGGCCCGTAGGCCAGCGTGTCGTCGCCGCGCTCGGCCATCACCTCGATGGGCAGACACCCTTCGAAGTATTTCGGTTCCTCGAAGCTGTGCGGCACCACCTTCTGCCCTGCCTTCACCTCGGTGACGAAGCGGTAGTACTCGTCCTTCGTCATGGGCAGGTTGAGGTAGTCGTCCCCGCCGCCCTTGCCGTAGCGGCTCTGGCGGAACGCGATGTCCATGTCGATGGAGTCGCCGTTCAGGATGGGCGCGATGGAGTCGTAGAAGTAGAGCTTCGTGCCCACGTGGCGCTCCAGGTCCGCCGTGAGCGCCTCCGACGTCAGCGGCCCCGTGGCCACCACCACCACGCCGTCCTCCGGAAGCTTCTCCACCTCACCGCCCACCAGCTCCACGCCCGCGCCGGAAGTCAGCCGGGTGGTGATTTCGCGCGAGAAGCCCTCGCGCTCCACCGCCAGCGCGTCACCTGCGGGCACGCGGTGCAGGTCCGCGCTGGACAGCACCAGCGAACCCAGCGCGCGCAGCTCCGCGTGCAGGAGGCCAATGGCGCTCTCCGGGTTGTCCGAGCGCAGCGAGTTGCTGCACACCAGCTCCGCGAGCGAGTCCGACTTGTGCGCGGGGGAGCGCTTCTGCGGCTTCATCTCCCGCAGCACCACCGGCACGCCGCGCCGCGCCAGCTGATACGCGCACTCCGTCCCCGCCAGGCCGCCGCCAATCACCGTCACCCGCTGCTGCTTCACGTCCGACATGCATGCCTCCGGGCCCCCTCGTACCGGGGACCCAAAGGGCCCTGTTAGCAGAGAGGCCACGCCCTTTCACGTCCGCCCGCCTGCCCTGCGTCCCACCATGCGTGCGGAATGGGAGGTGAGGTTTCCCCACCTCGGATCCAACCCTAGGTTTCTCGCGGTCTTCGCTCGGGACGGGAAGCGTCCGGGCGAGCGCCCTACAACCGCCAATCTGGGATGGGAGTGACGCAGCCATGAGCCGAGCCGACGACTTGTTGAAGATCCGGGGCCTGTTGCAGGAGCGTCGCAGGACGACCGAGACCGCGCAGGCAGGCGCCCGCCGTGAGCTGGCCGCCCTGAAGGATCAGGAGCGTGATCCCGAGTACGAGGAGCAGGCGCAAGCAGAGCTGGCGGACTACACGCTCAGCACGCTGATTGAAGCGCAGCGCCGGGAGATCATGCTCATCGACGCCGCGATGAGCCGCATGGACAACGACGTGTTCGGTGAGTGCGTGGACTGCGGCAACGAAATCTCGCTGGACCGGCTGGAGGCCATGCCCTTCGCCATCCGCTGTGAAGAGGACGCCGCCATCCACGAGCAGGAGACGCGAGAGGCCGCGCGCCACGTGGGCAGCCTGTCCCTCTAGCGAAGCCGTCTGGAGCGCTCCCCCGTGCGTCCATCCCGCGCGGGGGAGTCGTGTGTCCGGCGGCTACTCCGCGTCGCGCTGGAGGACGATGAAGCGGTAGTTCTGAAGCTCGTTCTCGCCCGCCGTGTAGAGCACCGTGAGCAGCAGGTCGTACGGGACCATCTTGTCCGCGATGACCGACAGCTCGTGCGTGAAGGGCGCCGCCGGGTTGCGCTCTTCGATGTACTTGAGCTTCGCCACTTCCTTCTTCAGCTGCGCGTCCAGCCCCGCCACCAGGCGCCCCTGGAGCTGGGCCTCCGGGATGCGGCCGTCCTTCAGCCGCACCACCTCTTTGTCCCCCACGAGGATGTTCTTGGGGGTGATGGTGATGGCCACCGTGTCCTTGGGGGAGGCGCGCGTGGAGGACACCGGCGGCCGGACGTCCTCCGACGCGGTGATGGCCGCGGAGGACGACGCGAAGGACTTCAGGAGGAACACCAGGATGATGGTCATCATGTCCATCATCGCGGTGATGTTGAGCTCCTTCACCTCGCTGGCGGCCTCGCGCTCCTTGCGCTTCTTGCGCGCGAGCGCCCGGCGGTAGCGCATGCGCGCGAGCTGGTCGGCTTCTTCGGCGGACAGGGGCGCGGTTTCGGCCATGGCTAGAGGACGCCCAGGGTGACGTCGGGGAAGAGCAGCTTGCGCTCGGCGACGGTGCCCGTCGTCTCACGCAGGGCGTCCATCGTCTGGATCAGCGCGTCGTAGGGGATGTCCGGATCCGCCGCGACGATGACCTTCGTCTCCCGCGGGAAGGCGGCCTTGAGCTTCACCATCTGCGCGTTCAGCGCGGCGTAGTCCTGCGTGCCGTCCGCGCGCAGGGGCAGCGTGGGCGCGCCGCCCTCCGTGGCGGGGATCTCCGCGCTGTTGCCCCGGACGATGAGCCCCTTCTGGGAGATGAGCACGGACAGGTTCAGCTTGGGCGCGTCCGCGTCCCCACCCGCCCCCGCGGTGGCGCCGTAGCTGGGCGCGTTCACGTTGAGCGCGCCAAAGGCGGTGAGGCCCGTAATCGACAGCAGCATGAAGATGATGAGGTTCATGAGGATGTCGAGGTACGGGACGATGTTCAGCTCGCCCGCCTCCTCCTCTTCCCTCGGCTTCAGCTTCCGGCGCGAGTAGTGGAACGCCATGGCGTGTCTGCTACGACGCGGCGCGGACGTCGGAGTCCGAGGGGATGACTTCCAGCGAGCCCCGGCGCGACAGCAGGTTCTCCAGCTTCAGCGCGTTGAGCTCCACCAGCTCCACCATGTTCTTGGCGTAGTTGCTGAAGAACAGGTGCGACACGATGCAGAGCACCGCGATGGAGAGGCCGAAGCCCGTGTTGTACATGGCCTCCGAGATGCCGTTGGAGAGCAGCGCCTGCTTCTGCTCCGCCGGCACGTTGCCCAGCGCGCGGAAGGTGCCGATGAGGCCCACGATGGTGCCGACCAGGCCCACGAGCGTCGCGATGTTCGCGAGCGACCACAGCCACTGCACCCGGCGCGACACGTGCGGCGTGTACTCCGCCAGCGCCTCCTCCACCGCCTTGGCGACCTCCAGCTCCCCCCGGTTCGCGTTGATCAGCCCCGCGCGGATGACGCGGGCCAGGGGCGAGCGCGGCGCCATGCCGCAGAACTTCACCGCGCGGTCCAGGTTGCCGCTGCGGACCATCTTGTGGACCTGCTCGATGAACGCCGTCGCGTTGAGGCGGTAGCGGTAGAGCAGCGTCACCGCGCGCTCGCCGATCACCGCCAGCGAGGCGGCCAGCCAGAACAGGTTCACGAACATGAACGGGCCGCCGGCCTTGAAGGCGCCGACGATGAAGTCCCCCAGCCCTCCCGAAGAGGCATGGCCCGCCGCGGCGGGTGCGGCCTCGGCCACCACCACACGCAGCAACTCATTCATGGAGGGAATCATCGCGGACCGCGTCCTTTCGCTGCCCCCGCGCGCACCCCTGCCGCGAAACGGGCAGGAGGCATGCTGGTGGGCCGGGAGCAATCCGGACTTCTAGGACTTCGTGCGCGAGGGTGTCAAGCCAGGGGGCCGGGCCTACCCCCCTGGAATGACTGGGCTTTCCCCTCAGGCTTCCACGGTGGGCGTGGGAGCAGGCGCGCCTTCCGCGGAAGCCCCCGGAATGGCGGGCTCCACCACCTCGCGGCGGTAGTCGCACTCCTTATTGGGGCAGGCGATGTAGGCGCCGTCCCGCTTGGAGAACTTCTGCAGCAGGTAGGGCGACGCGCACTGCGGGCACTGCTCCGCGAGCGGCCGGTCCCACGCGGCGAACTTGCACTCCGGATACCGGTTGCAGCCGAAGAAGATCTTCCCGCGGCCGCTGCGGCGCTCGGTGAGGTACCCCACCTTGCACTCCGGGCAGTTGACGCCAATGGAGATGGGCTTGGACGTCTTGCAGTCCGGGTAGCCCGAGCACGCCATGAAGCGCCCGAACCGGCCGCGTTTGATCACCATGGGCTTGCCGCACTTCTCGCACTTCTCGTCCGTGGTCTCCTCCTCCACGATGACGATCTTGCCCTCGGCGTCCCGCTTGAAGTCCTTGGTGTTCTTGCAGTCGGGGTAGTTCGAGCAGGCGAGGAAGTGGCCCATCTTCCCGAACTTGATGACGAACGGGTTGCCGCACTTCTCGCAGGCGATGTCGGTCTTGATCTCCTCGCGCTTGACGTCGCGCATCTCCGCTTCGGCCTTCTCCAGGGTCTCCTTGAAGGGGCCGTAGAAGTCGTGCAGCACCGTCTTCCAGGACGCGCCGCCGTCGGAGATCTGGTCCAGCTTCTCCTCCATGCTGGCCGTGAACGACACGTCCAGCTCATGGGGGAAGTGCTTCACCAGCAGCTCGTTGGTCATCTGCCCCAGGTCGGTGGGACGGAAGCGGCTCTCCAGCTTCTCCACGTACTTCTTGTCCTGGATGTTGGAGAGGATGGCCGCGTACGTGGACGGACGCCCGATGCCGCGCTCCTCCAGCTCCTTCACCAGCGTGGCTTCGCTGAAGCGCGGAGGGGGCTGGGTGAAGTGCTGCTCGTTGAGCAGCTTGTCCAGCGTGAGGACCTCGCCCTCGTTGAGCGGGGGCAGTTCGCCCACCGCGTCCTCGGCGGCCTCTTCACCCGCGGCCTTGGCCTTCTCCGCCGCGGCCTCTTCCTCCGGCGTGAGGCCGGCGCCGTAGACGCCCAGGTAGCCGGGGAACTTCAGCGTGCTGCCGGACGCGCGGAAGGTGGCGCGGCCCGCGGTGATGTCCGCGGCCGTCTGATCATAGACGGCGGGCTTCATCTGGCACGCGACGAAGCGGTTCCAGATGAGCTCGTAGAGCCGGAACATGTCCAGCTCGTCCATGGCCTCGAAGAAGGCCTTCACGCGCTCGGGCGGGTACTCCAGGGACGTGGGCCGGATGGCCTCGTGCGCGTCCTGGGCGCTCTTGCGGCTCTTGTAGACCATGGGCTCCGGCGGCAGGTAGTCCGCGCCGTACTTCTGCCCGATGAACTCGCGCACCTGCGTCACGGCGTCGTCGGACAGACGCGTGGAGTCCGTACGCATGTACGTGATGAGCGCCGTCTGGCCCTCTTCACCCAGCGGGACGCCTTCGTACAGCTTCTGCGCCAGCGTCATCGTCTTCTTGGCGGTGAAGTGCAGCCGGTTCGCCGCCTCCTGCTGGAGCTTGGAGGTGATGAAGGGCGCGGGCGCGTTGCGGCGGCGCTCCTTGCGGTCCACCTTCGCCACGGTGAAGGGGGCATCCTTCAGCTCCGCGACGAGCCCGTCCGTGGTGGCGCGGTCCTTGAGCTCCACCTTCTTGCCGTCCACGCGGGACAGCTTCGCCTTGAAGGGCGGCGGCCCCTGCGGGCCCTGCACCAGCGCGTCCAGCGTCCAGTACTCTTCCGGCTGGAAGGCCTTGATCTCCGCCTCGCGCTCGACAATCAGGCGCACCGCGACGGACTGCACGCGGCCGGCGGACAGGCCGCGGCGGATCTTCTTCCAGAGCAGCGGCGAGATTTGATAGCCGACGAGCCGGTCGAGGATGCGGCGGGTCTGCTGCGAGTCGTAGTTGTCCTGATTGAGCTCACGCGGCTGCGCGATGGCGTCCTGCACGGCGCGCTTGGTGATCTCGTTGAACGTCACCCGGAGCGAGTCCGGGTGGCCCAGCTCCTCCTTGATGTGCCAGGCGATGGCCTCGCCCTCGCGGTCGGGGTCCGTCGCCAGGAAGACGCGGTCCACCGTCTTGGCCATCTTCTTCAGCTCGTTGAGGACCTTCTCCTTGCCCTTGATGACCGTGTACTCGGGCTTGAAGTCGTCCTCCACGTCGACGCCGATCTTGCTCTTGGGCAGGTCCTTCACGTGGCCCACGGACGCCTTCACCGTGTAGCCGGAGCCCAGGTACTTCTTGATGGTCTTCGCCTTGGCGGGCGACTCCACGACCACCAGGTAGTGCGGGCCCTTGCCACGGCGCTCGGGCACTTCTTCCTCGGCGTCCGCGTCCGCGTCCACGGTGGGGAGCTCGTCGGCGTCCGCGCCACGGCGGCGGGCCGCCGTCTTCTTCTTGGCGGTGACCTTCTTGGCAGCCGTCTTCTTCTTGGCGGCCTTCTTGGCCGCCGGCTTCTTCGCGGCCGCCTTCTTGGGCGTCTCCTCCGCCGCCGCCTCCGTCTGCGCCGCCTGTGTCTTCTTCCGCGTGGCCATGGCTCTCCTACCTCGAACTGCCTCTAGACCTTCTCGTACCGTTTACCCGGGTGCTGGACCACCAGCCCCGACAATTCCAACTCCACCAGGGCGCTCGTGAGCGCCGCGGGTGACAGCGCGCTCTGGGCGAGCACCTCGTCGAACGAACGGGGAACCCGGTCCAACAGCCCATAGGCCCCGCGCGCTTCCGCCGACAACGCCTCCCACCACCCACTGTCCCGCCCCGCGGGGACCGCACGGACCGGATGAACGCCCACGACCGCGCAAATCGATTCCGCGGACGTACAAGCGCGTGCCAGCCCGTCCGCCAGCAGGGCGTTGCAGCCCGCCGCGGCCGGCTGCCAGACGTCCCCGGGCAGCGCGAACACCGGCCGGCCCTGTACCCGCGCCGCCTCCGCCGTGTACAGCGCACCGGAACCTTCCCCGGCCCGCATCACCAGCACCGCGTCCGACGCGCCAGCGATGAGCCGGTTGCGCCGGGGGAAGGTCGTCGTGCTCGCCCGGACCCCAGGCGGCAGCTCGCTGAAGTACACCCCTCCCCGCTCGAGGAAGTGGGGCAGGAGCCGGGCCTGGGCGGGGTCCAACGCGTCCAGCGCGGAGCCCAGGAAGGCCCACGTCTCCGCGCCCACATCCAGCGCGCCCCAGTGGCAGGCCCGGTCCACGCCCTCCGCCGCGCCCGACACCACCCCCACGCCAGCCTCCGCCACCTTCCGGGCGAACGTGCGAGCGAACGGCAGGAAGCCCTGGTCCGGATGCCGGCTGCCCACCATGGCCAGCCTGCGCCGGGGCGGCCCCGGGTTTCCCAGGAAGAAGAGCAGCGGGGGCGCGTCCTCCAGCCCCACCAGCCGCGCGGGATAGGCCGGCGAGCCCGCGAAGGCCACCTGGAGCCCCGTCCGCGCACAGGCCTCCTCCGTCCGGGACGCCAGGGCGTCCAGGGATGCGACGGTGGCCAGCCGCTGGCGGACGGTGGGGGGGACCGGCACGTCCGCCACCCAGTCCCGCACGGGCGTGGACGCCAGCCGGGACAGCGCCCCACCGGCGAACGCGCGCACGGCGTCCAACGTCCGGGGCCCCAGGCCGGCAATGGCCCAGAGCGCCAGGGTGGCGCGCTGCTCGTCCCAGTGTACGTGCGTATCCGTGTTTATGTCCGCCATGCCGTCCCCCGCCTGATTCCCACCTATATAGAGGTGGTCCCGGGAGGGGCGTGACACATAACACCGGTTCTTCGGGGGTCAAGCGACCCGCCCTTCCCGGGCGGGCCGGAATGCAGCATTCCTGCCGATCGCCGCCCGCGTTCAGCGGCTGGCGGTGGACGTTCCGTCCTTGCGCATGGTGGCGCGGTCGCCAGCGGAGATCTCCACCATGGAGCGGGTCACCAGGCAGTTGGAGGTGCGCTCACGCACTTCGGTGACCATGCACTGGGCCACGGCCTCCCAGGGGTAGGCGTTCTGGCCCTTGCCCGCGTCGCCCATCTTGTAGTCGCTGCGGCCGAGCACGTCCTTGCTGGGGTCGCCGCGGCGCTCGATGGTGAAGGTGTTGCCCACCTGCACGCCGTCCGCGGTGCCGCGGTCCACGACGATGAAGTTGTGCTCGCCTAGCAGCGTCTGGCCCGGCGTCATCGGCGTGAGCACGAAGCCGGGGATCTCCTTGCTGTTGGGCTTGGGGGCGATGCGCTCGGACAGCTTCTCGCTGGAGGGGCCCACCAGGTCGCCGCGGGCGATGGGGTCCCAGGTCTCCATGATGCGCGCGGTGACCACGTCGTTGTTGATGGCGACGACCTGCACCGTGCCCAGCAGCTCCGTGAGGTAGCCCGTGCGCGCGTGGGTGATGGGGTGCTTCACCTCTTCCACGGTGTGGAAGATGACGTAGCGGTCGCCCATCTTGGCGGCGCCGCGCTTCTTGAAGCGCAGGTAGACCTTCTCCGGAGCGGAGAGCATCAGCGCCTCGGAGGTGGAGCCCTCGATGCGGCCCGCCTCGTCCAGTTCGCGCGTCGTCACGAAGCCCTTGGTCGTCACCGGGCTGGACTTCGACGGGTCGAAGCCAATCTTCCCGACCACCGACACCAGGCTGCCGCCGCTCACGTCCGTGGGCGCCGCCACGTCGTCGGAGGGAAGGTCGCCGCCCTCCACGCGCGCGGGCACCTCCTCGCCACCCGCGAAGAACTTCACGTTGTTGCCCGGGTAGATCCAGTGCGGGTTGGCGATCTGCGGGTTGTAGGACCAGACCTTGGGCCAGTACCAGGGGCTGCCCAGGTAGCGCTGGGACAGGTCCCACAGCGTGTCGCCCGTCTCCACGGTGTGGACCTGGCCGGGCGCGCTCTCACGGCCCTGCGGGGCGCCGGGCGGCAGCGTGACGGAGGTGGGGCGCTGCTCCACGTCGTCGGAGATGTCCTGCCCCTCCGTCTCGGAGGACGGCTGGGATTCTTCCTCCTGCGCGTCCTGGGCGAAAGCCGTCCATGCCGGCGCGACGGTGAGGGGCACGAGCAGGGAGGCGAGGATCCGGGAGCGCATCGGACGACGTCCTTTCACAAAAGAGCTCAAGGCGAGAGCGCGGCGAGCCGCTGCTCCGCCTGCGTGGCGGCGGCCGTCCCCGGGAACTGGGTGACGACGCGGGTATAGAGGGCACGGGCATCCACGGCCTGGTTCAGCCGCACCCGGCACTCCGCGAGCCGGAGCATGCCGTCCTGGACGGCGTCCCCGGCGGGGTAGTTCTTGATGAGCTTCTCGAACGTCCTGGCCGCGCCGGCCGCGTCCTTGAGCCCCATCTGGCCCAGGCCGCTGAAGTACAGCGCGTTGTCGGCGCGGGGGTGGCGGGGGTTCTCCGCCGCGAAGCGCGTGAGGGTCTCCACGCCGCCTTCCACGTTGCCGGTGCGCAGCATGGCCACCGCGCGCTCGTATTCGGCGTCGAGGATGTCCGGGTCCTTCTCCGGCGGCTCCATGCGAGCGGCCGTCGTGGAGCCCATCGCGCTGCCCAGGCCCACCGAGCCCGTCCCCGACGAGCCCTCCACCGGGGAGATGAACATCTCCATCTGGTCGGCGTCCGGCTCCATCACCGCCACCGCCGTGTTGATGCGCGGCGCGGGTTCCTTCTTCGGCTTGAGCCGGACCACCGTCAGCTCCGCCGGCGCCAGGCCCAGCGACTCGCCCGCTTCCGGCGAGGCGGCCTCCGGCTTCGCGCTGGCCGCCGGGGATGTGGCGGGAGCCGGGGCGACGGCGCGGGCACGCGAGACGGCGTCGCGGTTCTCCAGCCGCTCCAGGCGCTCCTGCAGCGACGCCTGGGAGGCGCGCAGCGTGCGCACCTCCGCCTCCAGCCGGCCCACCTCCGCCTGCGAAGCAGCGGTGGTGGCGCAGGCGGTCGGCGCGGACAGCGCGACGGCGGCAAACAGGCGGAAGAGGAAGGGACGCACCGGCACGAGCCTGGACGGAGGGAATTCCAGGTCGAGGATAGGAAGGCCGGTCGGAGACCGTCAAGAAAACGACCCCGGAGGGCCTCCGCTAGAAGCGGTGCAGCACGTAGTTGAGGTGACGCCCGGTGCGCCCCGCGTCCCGGCGGTGGGAGAAGAACCTGTCCGGATCACACGCCGTACAGGCCTGTAGCACGTCCACGTGCGCCGGCTTCAGGCCCGCCTTCAGCAGGGACGACTTCACCGCGAGTGACAGGTCCAGGTGCGGCTTGCCCCCCGCGCGGACGACGTCCGGGCCGAAGCGCGCGCGGAAGCGGTCCCCCAGCTCCGGGGACACCTCGTAGCAGCACGCCTGGATGCAGGGGCCCACCGCCGCCAGCAGGTCCTCTGGGCGGCTGCCCCGCGCCACCAGCGCCTCCACCGTGCGGGCGCTGATCTCCAGGTCCGTGCCCTTCCATCCGGAGTGCACCGCCGCCACGCGCTTCTCTCGCGGATCCACGATCAGCACCGGCACGCAGTCCGCGGTGCCCACCGCCACCCAGCTGCCCTCCCCTTGCGTCCACAGCGCGTCCGCTTCGCCCAGCGTCGGGCGCAGCACGTCATCCGCTTCACCGCGCGCCTCCAGCACCGTGTCGCCGTGCACCTGCGACACCCGGCAGAGCGCGCCCACCTGCGCTCCCGCCGCCCGGGCCAGCCGGCGGTGGTTCTCCTCCACGCGGGGGCGCTCGTCGCCCACGGAGAAGCCCAGGTTCAGCGACGCGTAGGGCCCTTCGGACACCCCACCCGCGCGAGTGGCGAAGCCGTGCGGCACCGGCAGCAGCGCGGACGTGAGGAACTGGGGCGTGGCCATGGCGGGAACTCCTCTTTTCAGCGGCGGCTTCGGGAGTACCGCCACCGTGTCACGGGTACAGCCCGTGAAAACAGGAACATGCCGAGGAACAACACCCCCATTTCAATATTTCGACACCGGTACGTTTGACAGGGCGTGTCACGCCCCTGACAATTTTGAACACTCCGTCACTCGCGGACAGAACGCGAGTGCACGAAGCACACTGCGCCCCGCACATGGCCCTCGGTTCCGAGACGATTGGCAGGAAGCTCTTGTGGAGCATCGCGCTGCCCGGGTTGGTGGTGGCGCTCCTGGGCGTGGGGCACTTCTCGCGCGAGGCACGCCAGGCGGTCCGGGAAGGCACCCACCTGGAGGCGCTCGCGCTGGCGGAGGCGGTGGCCTCCACCTTCACGCTGCCGCAGACGCCGGGCGCGGCCCCGCATGGCGCGGTGGCGGAGGTGCTGGCGTCGGACACGCGGCTGTTCCGCTCCGTGGAGGACCTGCGGGTCCTGACGCCGGACGGGCGCATCCGCTGGAGCCGGCGGCCGGCGGAGCAGGGCCACCCGCACCCGGAGGCCGCGCGGCTGTCCGCGACGGGACCGGAGACGGCGCGCTCCAGCGACCACGGCACGGAGGTGGTGCGGCCCCTGGGCGGTCCGGAGTGCTCCGGCTGTCACACGGGTGAGGCCGCGCAGCGCATGGGCGTGCTCCAGGTGCGCATGGGCGAGCCCGCGCTGACCCGCCAGCTCCAGACGGTGTTCCAGGACGCGCTGGGCGCGATGGTGCTCTTCGTGGGCATCCTGGGGCTCGTTACCTGGCTGTCCCTGCGCTTCGTGCTCACCGCGCCGCTCAAGCGGCTGAGCGAGGCCATGGGCCGCGCGGCGGACGGCGACCTGCTGGTGCGCGCGGAGGCCCGGGGCACGGATGAAATCTCCCGGCTGGGCGCGGCCTTCAACCAGATGCTCGCGCGGCTCACCTCCATGAAGGTGGAGGAGATCGACACGCACCGCGACCTGCAACTGGTGAAGGAGAAGCTGGCGCTGAAGGACGAGCTGGAGGAGCGCCTGACGGAGCTGTCGCTCTTGTTCGACGTGGCCCGCTCGCTCAACACCACGCTGGAGCTGGATGAGCTCCTGGCGCGCATCACCCGCATGGTGGTGGAGCGGCTGCACATCCCGGACTTCTCCATCATGCTCCTCAACGAGGAGGGCCTGCTGGAGGTGAAGCACGCGTGGCCGCAGGGCCGGGGCCTGGAGGGCCACACCTTCGCCATGGGCGAGGGCGCGTGCGGCCGGGCCGCCCAGGCGCGCAAGGCCGTGTACCTGCCGGACCTCACGGACAGCACCAGCATCTTCGCGCGGCGCGGGCTGCGCGGCGGCTCGGAGCAGGGGTCGCTGCTGGCGGTGCCCATGGTGCACGCGGACACGTTGCTGGGCGTCATCAACTTCCAGCGCCCCCAGACGGCGAGCATCTCCGCGGAGGAGATCGAGCTCTTCACCGCGGTGGCCGACCAGGCCGCGACGGCGGTGACGAACGCGCGGCTGCACGCGGAGACGGTGAAGCTCACGCTGACGGACGCGCTCACGGGCGTGCCCAACCGCCGCCACCTCTTCCAGCGGCTGGACCTGGAGCTGGCGCGGGCCCAGCGCTTCGGCGTGCCCATGGCGCTGCTGATGGTGGACGTGGACCACTTCAAGCGGCTCAACGACCTGGCCGGACACCGCGCCGGGGACGAGACGCTGCGCCGGGTCTCCGACGTGCTCCGGACGCGCGCTCGCAAGGTGGACACGCTGGGGCGCTACGGCGGCGAGGAGTTCGTGCTGCTCCTGCCGCAGGTGTCCAAGGCCACGGCGGTGGAGGTGGCGGAGACGCTGCGCCGCGCGGTGGCGGACTCCGTCACGCTCAGCCGTCCGGGGCTGCCCGGGGGCCACGTCACGGTGTCCATCGGCGTCTCGCACTTCCCCACGGACGCGACGGCGCAGGACACGCTGGTGGACTGCGCGGACTCGGCGCTCTATTGCAGCAAGCGCACCGGCAGAAACCGCGTGACGGCGTTCGAGCCCGGCATGGAGGTCCACCCCGGCCGCGAGCGCAGCATCAGCACGCCGCCCGCGGACGCGCCCTCCACGCCGCCCGCGCCCTCGGGCATCGCGAAGGCCTGAAGCGCGCGAAGGCGCCCTCCCCTACCGCCGCACGAGCGTGCGGACCACGGGGAGCATCAGGTCCGCCCACTCCTCGTAGCCCTCCGCGGACGGGTGGAAGCCATCCGAGCAGAAGAAGTCCGGGCGCCGGGGGATCATCTCCCGGCTGGCGGTGAACAGGTCCACCAGGTGCAGCCCGTGCGCGCGGGCCACGGTGGCGATGGCGTCGTTGAACGGCTCGATGCGCCCTTCGTACAGCGCGCTGGGCACCATCTTCGCCACCGGCGCGAGCGCCATGTCCGCCAGGTTCACCACCACCATGGACGCGCCCGTCTGCTTCAGCCGCCGGGCGATGCGGTCCAGGTCGTCCTGGAACTCGGCCACCTCGGTGCCGCGCCAGACGTCGTTGGTGCCCACGCCCAGGGTGATGAGCGTGGGCTGCAACGCGACGACGCGCTTGAGGGCGTTATTGACGATGTCGCGCACGCGCGCACCGCTCTGCCCCAGGTTGGTATGGCCCACGGGGAGGCCGTCCTTCCGGAGGCGGGAGGCGAGCCGGTCGGGGTAGCCCCCGCCCTGCGACGCCCCCACCCCCACCGCCGTGCTGTCACCCAACGAGACGTAGTTGACGCTCATTCATCCCCACTTCAGGGCACGGTCAATGCGCGCAGCAGGCGTCCACCACCCGGGCCGGCCACGCGCAACAGCAGCGTGCTGCCCTTGGGCGCGGCGCGGATGGCCGCGGCCAGTTCCTTCGCGCTGGCGATGGGCTTCTTGTTCGCCTCCACCACCAGCATGCCCGGCGTCAGCTGCGCGCGGTCCGCGGGCGAGCCCGGGACGATGTCGGTGATGAGCGCGCCGGCGCGCTCGGTGAAGCCCGCCTGGGACGCCGTGCGCGCATCCAGGTCCTGCAGGGACACGCCCACGCGGCGCGAGCTGTCCTGCTCGTCGTTGGTCGACGGCTTCTTCTTGGACAGGCCCTCCAGGTCCGGCCGGGTGCCCATGGTCACCTTGACGTCCTGCTTCTTGCCGTCGCGGTAGAGGGTCAGCGTCGCGACGCTGTTGGGCTTCTTGAGCGCCACGGTGCGGGTGAGCTCGCTGTCGGAGCGCACCTGCTTGCCGTCCACGGCCACCACCACGTCGTCCGGCTTCAAGCCCGCCTTCGCCGCCGGGGAGTCGGGGGTGATCTGCGTGAGGATGGCGCCCTCGCTCACCGACAGCTTCAGCGCCTGGCCCAGCTCGCGCGTGAGGGGCTGGATGCCCACGCCCAGCCAGCCGCGCGTGACGGCGCCCTCCTTCTCCAGCTGCGGCAGCAGCGCCTTGATGAGGTTGCTGGGCACGGAGAAGCCGATGCCCGTGCCTCCGCCGACGATGGCGGTGTTGATGCCCACCACCTCGCCCTTCATGTTGAAGAGCGGGCCGCCGGAGTTGCCGGGGTTGATGGCCGCGTCCGTCTGCAGGAAGTCGTCGTACACGCTGGCGCCGATTTCACGGGCGCGCGCGGACAGGATGCCCACGCTCACGCTGGAGGCCAGGCCGAACGGGTTGCCGATGGCCAGCACCCAGTCGCCCACGCGCACGGCGTCCGAGTCGCCCAGCTTCACGCTAGGGAGCTGATCCACCTTCTCCTTGATCTTCACCACGGCCACGTCGGTGAGCGGGTCGCGGCCCACCACCTCGCCCGTGAACGAGCGGCCGTCGTCCAGGCGGATGGTGATGGTGACCGCGTCCTCGATGACGTGGTTGTTGGTGAGCACCAGGCCCTTGGGGTCGATGATGAAGCCAGACCCGGCGCCCTGGCGGATCTGCTCGCGCTCGCTGCGGCCGCCCCGGCCCCGCCCGTTGCCTCCGAAGAAGCGGTCGAAGAGCGGGTTGTCCTCCATGCCCTCCGGCACCTCCGGACGGGCCTGCACGTCCACGTTCACCACGGCGGACTTCACCGACTCCACCAGGGGCGCCAGCGAGGCCAGCGACTGGGCCTCACGCGTGGCGGGCTGGAGGTTGCCGGCCTGACCGGTGACCGCCTGCTGCGTCTTGGGCGCGGCCGGCTGGGGAGCGGGAGCCTGCGCGAGGGCGAGCGTGGGCGACGCCAGCACCAGCACGGCGGCCACGAGCTTGCGACGGGACGAAGAGAGCGTGTGGGTCATGGATTTCCTCAACCTAAAGCGGAAACGAAGCCCCGCAACCGGAACGACCGTGTCCGGTGACGGAAGGTGAACCCCCGGCCCGGCCGCCTGTTCCCGAACCGCTCAACCGGGCCGGTAGACGCGGTAGTCCAGCTCGGGGAACAGGTTGTTGCGTCCTTCGACGTGGGACAGCCAGGACTCGTCCACGGTTCCGGCGCGCACCTGATCGTGCAGGCGCAGGAAGCGCTGGAGGTGCTCCTTCGTGCGGCGCACGGCGTAGTCCACCATGGTGCCGGTCTTCATGATGAAGGCCCAGTCGGAGGACTGCGCCAGCAGCAGCTCACGCGCGGCCTGGTTCAGGGCCCGGCGCTTGAGCGACGGCGCGTCCGGGAAGTCCCGGGCCAGCTCCACCATCTGCCGCGCGGCGTGGTTCAGGTGCCGGTAGATCCAGTCGTTCGTGCCATCCAGCCACATGTTCGCGTAGCCGCCCGCGCCCCAGGACGACAGGGGCGGCGTGGCCACCTGGTTCTCCGGGTGCTCGCGCAGGTCGTCCAGCGGGCTGATGAGCGTGAAGCGGCTGGGGTTGCGCGCGGCCTGGCGGATGAGGGCGTCGATGAAGTGGGGACCCTCGAACCACCAGTGGCCGAAGAGCTCCGCGTCATAGGGCGCGACGACCACGGGCTTGCGGCCGCCCATGCGCGACGCGAGGTATTCGAACTGGCGCTCGCGGTTGAAGAGGAAGTTGCCCGCGTGGACCCAGGCGCGCTCGCGGGCGGCGGCCGGGTTGTAGGGCTGCTTGTCGTTCGTCTTGCCGGTGATGCGGAAGTACTTGAAGCCGGTGTTCTTACGGTCGCCGGTGGGCTGGATGAAGGGCCGGATGTAGTCCAGGTCCAGGTCCCAGCCGATGTCCCGGTAGAACTCGCGGTAGACGGGGTCGCCGGGGTAGCCGTGCTCGGTGCTCCAGACCTGCTGGCTGCTCTCCGGGTCGCGCGCGAAGGCGGCCACGCCGGGCTCGGTGAAGATGGGCGCGTAGGGGCCGTGCAGCGGGCGCGGCGTGGCGTCCGTGAGCGCGTGCGTGTCCACGAAGAAGTAGCGGATGCGCTCGGCGGAGAGGATGCGCTCCAGGCCCGGGTAGTAGCCGCACTCGGCCAGCCAGATGCCGGCGGGGTCGCGGCCGAAGTTCTGGCGGTAGTGGTTCGCCGCGACCGTCACCTGCGCGCGCACGGCCTCCGGCGTCTGCTGCATGAGCGGCAGGAAGCCGTGGGTCGCGTTGCAGGTGAGGATGTCCAGGTGGCCTGCGTCCTGGAGCCTGCGGAACGCGGCCACCAGGTCGCGCCGGTAGTGGTTGTGGTACGCGAGCCGCAGCGATTCGAAGTGGTCGCGGTGGAAGACGGCCAGCGGGTGGAAGGTGGGGTCGTCCCGGGTGCGGTGCACCTCGCGCGCGCCCAGCTCGCAGAGCGAATCCAGCCGCTTCGCGTAGCGCTCCCGCAGCAGGTCGTCGTTGAGCATCGACACGAGCGTGGGCGAGAGCGTCATCGTCACCCGGAAGGGGACGCGGTCCTCGACCAGTCTGTCGAACACGCGCAAGAGCGGCAGGTACGTCTCGGAGATGGCCTCGTAGAGCCAGTCCTCCTCGAGGAAGTCTTCGTATTCGGGATGGCGGACGAACGGCAGGTGCGCGTGAAGGACCAGCGCGAGGGAGCCCAGGCTCATAGGTCGGTCGGAGAAGCCGTGCGGGTTCACTTCCGTCCACGGCGCGAGGGCCGGGACTTGGAGGAGGACTTGGAGCCCGAGGGCTGGGGCTCCGGTGCTTTCGGGGCCGCCTTCGCGGGCTCGGCGGGTGGGGACTTCACGGCCTGCGTCTTCGCGGGCGGAGTGCTCGGAGCCGCCGGGCCTTCCACCTTCGCGGGCACGGAGGCAGGTGCGGCCCGTCGCGCGGCTTCAGTGGCCTCGCGGGCCTTGTCGAGGGCACGCTGTTCGGACGCGGAGGGACCGCGAGCCACGCTCAAGGCCCACGGGTCCTTGGGAGGCTCCGGCTCCGTGGGCCGCCACGAATCCGTGGAGGCCATTTCCTGCGTTGATGGGGCGGACAAGACCGAACCCGGAGCCTGCGCGGCGGGACGCGACGACGAGAGGTCCCGCGCTTCGAGCGCGTCGCCCTGTGAGCGCGGCGTCTCTGGAGACCAGGCATCCGAGCCCCCGGCCGCACGCGATACCCCGGGCTGATCCGAAGCGCGATCCAGGGACAGGTGGCGCTGATCCGAAGTCCCTGCCGCTCGGGGCGCCGTGGGATATTGCTGATCCGGCGCATCCGTGGCGCGATCCACGGACAGGTAGCGCTGATCCGAAGCGCCCGCCGCCCGTGGCACGGTGAGGTACTGCTGGTCCGATGCGCCCGTGGCACGCTCCGCGGACAGGTACCGCTGGTCCGAAGCCCCAGCCGTACGCGGCACGGTCAGGTACTGCTGATCCGATGCGCCCGTGACGCGCTCGGCGGACAGATACCGCTGGTCCGAAGCGCCGGCCGCGCGAGACACGGTCAGGTACTGCTGGTCCGAAGCGCCCGCGGCACGAGGGACACTCAAGTACTGCTGGTCCGACGCACCCGCCGCGCGAGGCACGGTCAGGTACCGCTGATCCGAAATCCCCGGCGCATGCCGCGCACCCTGGGTCCCCTGCCCTCCCGCGACGTATCGCTGGTCCGAAGCGCCCGGTGCACGCGGCACCTCCAGATACCGGTACTCCGAAACGCCACCTGGCAGCGCCTCCCCGTACCGCTGGTCCGAAGCGGCCGGCGCACGCGGCACCTCCAGATACGAAGACGCCACGTCGTAGCGCTGCTCCGAGGCACCCGGTGCGCGCGGCACCTCCAGATACGGAGACGCCACGTCATAGCGCTGGTCCGACGCGCCCGGAGCCAACTCCACGGCCAGGTAGCGCTGATCCGACGCCCCGGGTGCGCGGGACGGGGCCAGCACCGCGCCCTCACCGAGCGTCGCCTCCCCCACGCGCGCATACTGCTGATCCGACGCCCCTGGCGCTCGCGGCGCGCTCTCCAGATACGCCTCTTCCACGTAGCGCTGATCCGACGCCCCGGGGACGCGCGGCGCGTCGACATACGCCTCGGTGCGCTCGCGGTGGACCTCCGGCACATCCGCCACCCCGGCGCTCCCGGGCAACTTCACCCGGCGCCAGGTGACGTACTCGCGCTCCTCCACCCGGGGACCACGCGCGGTCGCCGCGGCGGGAACGGCTTCGCGCGACCGGTCCACCACCGGCGGAGGCGGCATGCGCAGGAAACGGATGGACGTGTCCTCCGATGGCCCCGCGGGCGGCAGCGTGGCCCGATTGGACGAATGTCCAATGCGGCGCGACCGGCCATCCGAACCGACGAAGTGTGCCTCCACCCGGTACGTGCGCCCGGGCGTCATGCCCTGCAGATAGAAGCTGCGCGACTCCAGCGCGAAGTCCACCTCGCGCGACACGCCCTCGCCGTCGAACACCTTCATCACCGCGCGCGGCACCGGCAGGCCATCCAGCGCCCGGCTCCGGCTCGCGTCACTGAAGTCCCAGAAGACGAAGAGCGTGTGCGGATCCCTCGCGAGCAGCACCATCGCGTCGTCCTGGTAGTCCAGGGGCAGCATGGCCAGGTGCTCGTCGCGCTCGGGCGACACGTCCGCCGGAGGAAGGCGCGGCGCGTGCTCCTCCAACAGGTGATGGCGGCGCGCCTCCTTCTCTCCCGCCATCTTCGTCACGAAGAACCCCTCCACCAGGGGCTCGGCGGCATGCGGCGGCTCACTCGCGGGCGAGGGCGGCGCGGCGGCGGGCGGGTCCTCACTGGGAGCGCTCGACGGGCGCGGCGTGGGCGCTTCCGGCGACAGGGACAGCGTGTCCTCGTCGTCCGGATCGCGGCGCGCCTTCCCGCGGGCAGGGAACGTCACCACGCGCGCGGGCCGCGTCTTGGGGCCTCCGCCAGGCTCCGTGATGGGCTCCTCGGAAAGTTCTCGTGCCTGCGGCGCGGCGGCGCTCTCGGGCGGAGGCAGGGGCACGGACCCGGAGGTCGGAGCCTTGGCGGACTGGGACTCCGCCGGGCCGGAATCCAGGGTCCGCTCCTCGCCCCCCACGGCACCGGAGCCCCGCCGGGACGTCGCCAGCCCGGCCATGCGCGCGAGCCGCCCCAGGGCGGGAATGCGCTCGGCCAGCGAGGTGACCAGCTCCCGCCCGCGGGACGCGCCAGCTCCTTCCCGGAGGTATTTCCGGGCCAGCTGCCGCAGGTAGCTCACGGTGACGCCCTTCCGCTCATCCATGGACACCTCGCCTCGTTATGACGCGGCATACAGGGGGTCAACGCATCCGTCACGGGATGTGTTGTTCCGCCGACCCCCTTCTTCATCCGTCACGGCCGATGACACCTCACCCCTGTCCAAGTATCCTGCGACCGCTTGAGTGACCTGCCCAGACTTCTCCTGTGCAGCTTTGACGTCATCCCCGGCCCGTCTGGCTCCTCACGCCGACTGACCGAGTATCTGAAGGCGTTGCCTGATCGCTTCTCCGTGGTGGTGCTGTCGGCGAAGACGCCCGACCACTCCCATATCGAGAAGTACCAGGGCGCCCGGCTGCTCCGCGTCCCGGTAGGCTCCGGGGACCTGGCGTCGCGCATCCAGTCCTTTGAACGGGCCGTGCGCCGCCAGCTCGAAAGCGAGGACTACGCCCTCGCCCACTTCACGGACCCCTTCGGGGGGTACGCGCTGTGCGAGCTGAAGGCGGACTATGGCTACCGCCTCATCTATGAGGCGCAGACGTTCCCGTCCCAGGAGCTGCGCTACACCCATCCTCAGACGGACGGGGACCGCCGCTTCCTGTCGAAGATCCGCCGCCAGGAGCTGTTCTGCCTGATGAACGCGGACCTCGTCGTCACCGGCTCGCAGACGACGCGCGCGTTCATCCAGGGGCTGGGCGCGGCGGAGGACCAGCTGCGGACGATTCGCGCGCCCGTGGACCTGAAGCCGTACGACCCGGAGGTGCTCGGCGCCCCGGACGGTTCGCCCCTGCGCATGATGTACCTGGGCAGCCACGTGGGCTGGCAGGGCCTGCCCACCCTCCTGCGCGCCACGGCGCTCGCGGCCCAGCAGGTGGACGTGCGCCTGACGCTGGTGGGCGCGCACCATCCGGACTGGAAGCCCCACCTGGAGGACCTGGTCAACGACCTGGGCATCAAGGAGAAGGTCGACTTCCAGCCGCCCGTCGCGCACGACGACCTGGTCAAGGTGCTGGCGCTGGCGGACGTGGGCGTGCTGCCGCTGGACGACTCGGAGCGCAACCGGCTCCAGGGTGGACCGCTGGCCAAGGTCTCCGAGTACCTGGCCGCCGGCCGGCCGGTCATCGCCGCGGACCTGCCCGTCACCCGCGAGCTGCTTCCGAAGGACGCGGCCCTCTTCTTCCCTCCGGGCGACGCACGCGCGCTCTCCGAGCGCATCCTGGACCTGGCGCGCGACGTGCCCCGCCGCGTGGCGCTGGGCAAGGCCGGGCGCGCGTTCGCGGAGAAGGTGCTGGACGCGGGCCTCATCCGGGGCCAGCTGCTGGACCTCTACGACTCGCTGCTGGAGAAGCGCGGCCACGTCCCGGTCGAGGCCGCCAGCGAACCGCCCGACGTCACGATGACGGGCACGCCCACGAACCGGCTCGCGAGCCTGGGCATGCCGGAGGCGTCCCAGCCCGCGGCGCCCAAGCCGCCCGCGAAGCCCGCGGCCCAGGCCACGTCCGACGAAGCCGCCCCGCCCCCCGCGAAGGATGGCGCGGAGGACGCGCCCGTGGTGATGGGCATGGCCCTGGACGACGGGATGGATACCCGGCTCGTCAAGACCGAGCCGGACATGCGGCCGGACGAAGTGCCCATGGTCATGGGCCTGCCGCTGCGCGAGTCCGCCAAGGCCCCTCCGGCCTCCGAGAGCAGGGACGCCACGCCGCCTCCTCCGGAGCCCCCGGCCGCGCCCCAGACGACCGCCGCCACCGCGAAGGACGAGGAGCCGGAACCGCTGGGAGGCCGTGGCTCGGAGCCGGCGCCGCCCACGGAGATGGTGACGAGCCCCCTGGTGAAGGCCCTCGGCTTGAAGGATGCCGGTGGGGACGACGCCGGGGATGCGGAGGCCCGCGCCTCCGAGGATGCCTCCGCTGGAGCGACGGCGGTGGTGCGCCGGCCGGTGGAGGTCGCCGAGGACGACACGAGCGCGCCAGCCCCCACGCCCATCGTGCGCCGGCCAGCCGCCGAGGACGAGGCCCCCGCGCCCACGCCCATCGTGCGCAGGCCAGCCTCCGAGGACGAAGAACGCGCCCCTACGCCCGTCGTGCGCAAGCCAGCCTCCGAGGACGAGGCCCCCGCGCCCACGCCAGTCGTGCGCAGGCCCTTGCCGGAAGACGAGCCTCCCGCGGCCACGCCCATCGTGCGGCGCCCCACCTCCCCCTCCGAGGATGAGGAGCGGGCCCCCACGCCCGTCGTGCGCCGGGCCGGCGTCATGCGCGATGAGGAGGAGGCCCCCGCGCCCACGCCCATCGTGCCCATGCGCTCGTTGCTGACCGGCGCGCGAAGCACGAACGCCGGCCGTGCGCAGCGGCCGCAGGACTCCGCTCCCTCTGAACCCCCGCGTCTCTTCCCCACTCCCCCTCCCATGGCCGACGCGGACAAACCGCCCATCCGTGGCGGCCTCGCCGCGGATCCAGGCCGGCCCGCCTCCCGCCCTCCGGTGCTCACGGAGTCCGACAAGCCGCCCATCCGGGGAGGCTCCATCTCCGACGCGGACCGCCCGCCGCAGCTGCCGCCCCGCGCCGTCGCGCCGCCGCCCGTTCCGCGCCAGGGACCGCCGCCCCGGCTGAGCCCCACGCCGCCCGTGCTGAAGCCCTCCACGGCCACGGCCTCGGACGACGAGCCGGAGGAGATCGCCGCCGACGAGGCCCAGTCCCTGGACGACGACGCCGGGCACACGCCCGCCAACGCCAGCGCGGCGCTGGACGAGGCCGAGGAGATCGGCGCGGACGAGGTCCACGACGCGGACTCGCTCGACGTGGAGGCCGCGGACACCGAGGACCCGGGGCCGCCGCCCGCGCCGCCCGACTCCACCCTCAACCCGTGGTTCGCCCAGCTGGCGCACGGGTACTGTCCCCCCGAGGGCGCCCGCTTCGCCCGACCCACCCCGCCCACCAACTTCCCCGGGCGGGATCCGGAAGCAGGCGTGTCCCCCGGGTCGGTCCCCCCTGTCGGCCAGGGAGCGGTTCGCGGCAAGAACTCGTGAGGCAGCCGACCGAGCACCGCTCGGAAACTTCCCAAGCCTTGCGCCCGCCCGATAGGATGTGGCGGTTTTCACTGCACTTTTTGCTGGGTGAAGGGCTTCATGGAGCGTCGCGTCCTCATCGTCGAAAGCCAGAACGACTTCGCACTCAGCATGGCCTCCGTGCTCAAGAGCGCGGGCTACAACACGGCCATGGCCACCACTGCGTCAGACGCGCAGCGGGAGCTGGAGAAGCGCCGACCCGACCTCGTCGTCGTGCGCGCGGAGCTGCCGGACCAGTCCGGCTTCGCCCTCTGTGGGCAGATCAAGAAGGGCAAGTGGGGCCAGAACCTCAAGGTCCTCCTGCTCTCCTCCGACTCCGGCGTGGAGGGTCTGAACAAACACCGTGAGACGCCGGCCGCCGCGGACGGCTACCTCGTCATCCCGTTCGAGATGGGCGAGCTGGCCTCCATGAGCGCCGGCATCGTGCCGCCCGGCTCCGACGAGTCCGACGCGGACCTGGACGCCGCGCTCTCCGGCACCCCGCGCGAAGCCCCGCCCCCCATGCCCGGCGTGCGCACGGGCGCTCCGCCGAAGCTGCCCAAGCGCGAGCGCCGCAGCGCGATGACGGACGAGGACAAGTCCTTCATGGACCGGGCCTTCTCCTCCATCGCGGACCGCAAGGCGGAGCTGCTCGCGGAGTCGCGTCAGCTCAAGCGCCCGCCCCCGCGCCGCGAGCTGATGGGCACGCCCGAGGGTAAGATCCAGATCCTCCGGGACGAATTGAAGACGCGCGAAGCCCAGCTCGCGCGCCTGTCGGAAATCTGGAGCGTCCGCGAGCGCGAGCTGCTCTCCGTCGAGGACCGCCTCCACGAGAAGGACGTGGAACTGCAGGGCCTGAAGATGCAGGTGGACGACCTGCTGCGGCGCTTCAACGACGCGCAGCAGTCCATCGTCCAGAAGGAGCGCGAGCACGGCGCCACCGTCGACGACCTGCTGCTCCAGAAGTTCTCCTCGGAGAAGGACCTCATCGAGGTCGTCGCCTCCAAGGAGAAGGACATCAACGTCCTGCGCAAGGAGGTCAACCTCCGCGACGAGGAGCTGGCCCGGCGCGGCGCGGACCTGGAGTCCTGGCGCAACGAGTTCGACAAGCTGGAGAAGCACCTCGGCGTCGTCACGCTGGAGTTCGAGGTCAAGGAGCAGAAGCTCCAGGACACCGTCCGCGCCAACGAGGCGGACATCCTCCAGCTGCGTGAGCGCGGCGATCAGTTCGAGTCCGAGCTGTCCCGCACCGTCAGCGAGCGCGACCAGCGCTACGCCGAGCTGGACGGTGAGCTTCAGGCCCTCCAGGAGCGGCTGACCCAGACGGAGCAGGAGCGCGACGCCACCGTGCGCGGCCTGGAGGCCCGGGCCACCACGGCGGAGGAGCACGCCAGCCGTTCGGACGCGGAGATTGAGCGCCTCAACGCCGAGCGTGCCGCGCTGGAGCAGCGCCTCACGCAGCAGGTGGCGGACCTCGAGTCCGACATCTCGCGCGTCACCGGCGAGCGCGACCAACTCCGGCTGGACAAGGACGCGCTGGAGCAGGACCTCACGCAGCGCGTGGAGGAGCGGGACGGGAAGCTGTCCGCGCTCGACCGCGAGCTGCAGGAGACCATCGCCCGCAACGAGAACAGCGAGGCCGAGCTCAACGCCACCATCCAGCAGCACCGCGAGCGCATCGGTGAGCTGGAGGGCGAGGTCGAGGCCGTCAAGACGCACCTGGAGGACCGCGAGAACGAGCTGACCGCGGAGCTCCAGGCGCTGCAGCAGGCCAAGGACGCGCTGGAGCAGGACCTCACCAGCCAGTTGGAGGACCTGCGCGCGGCGAAGGACGCCCTGGAGGCGGACCTCAACGGCCAGATTCAAGCGCTCACCGAGCAGTTGGACGCGGCCCAGCGCCAGGGCGAACAGCTCTCCGCGCGCGTGGCCTCGCTCGAGGACACCGTCTCCCAGCGCGACGGCACCATCGAGGGCCTGCAGACCGACGTCTCCGACCGCGACGCCCGCATCGCCGAGCTGACCGGCAACCTGGAGGCCACGAGCCAGCAGCTCTCCGAGACGCAGAGCACGCTCTCCAGCACGGAAGCCACCCTCGCGGAGACGCGCGGCGAGTTGGAGGCCACCAGCCAGCAGCTCTCCGAGACGCAGGGCACGCTCTCCAACACGGAGGCCACCCTCTCCGAGACGCGCGGCGAGCTGGAGGCCACGAGCCAGCAGCTCTCCGAGACGCAGACGCGCCTGGCGCAGACGGAGGAGACGCTCTCCACCACGCGCGGTGAGCTCGAAGCCACCAGCCAGACGCTGGCCACCACCGAGTCCACGCTCGCGCAGACGCAGGAAACGCTGGCGCGCACGGAGGCTACGCTCTCCGAGACGCAGGCCACGCTCTCCAGCACCGAAGGCACGCTGGCGGAGACGCGCGGCGAGCTGGAGGCCACCAGCCAGACCCTGGCGGACACCCAGTCCAAGCTCGCGCAGACGGAGGAGACGCTCTCCACCACGCGCGGTGAGCTGGAGGCCACCAGCCAGACCCTGGCGGACACGCAGGCCACCCTCTCCAGCACGGAGGGCACGCTCGCGGAGACGCGCGGGGAGCTGGAGGCCACCAGCCAGACGCTGACGGACACGCAGGCGAAGCTCGCGCAGACGGAAGGGACGCTCGCGTCCACCCAGGGCGAGCTGGAGGCCACCAGCCAGACGCTGGCCACCACCGAGTCCACGCTCGCGCAGACGCAGGACACGCTGGCGCGCACGGAAGGAACGCTCGCCGACACGCAGGCCACCCTCTCCAGCACCGAAGGCACGCTCGCGGAGACGCGCGGCGAGCTGGAGGCCACCAGCCAGACGCTCACGCAGACCCAGGAGACCCTGGAGTCGACGCGCGCGGACCTGGCGAAGGTCACCCAGCACCGCGACGAGCTGGACGCGGAGCTCAACGAGACGCGCGACATCCTCCAGGAGACCAACGGCCTCCTCGCCCGCACCACCGAGGAGCGCGACGCGCGCATCGCGGAGCTGGCGGCGCTCAACGCGGCGAAGGACGCGCTGGAGCAGGACCTCACCGGCCAGATTGGCCAGCTGCGCGCGGACCTGTCGGAGACGCAGGGGCTCTACAACGCGGAGCGCACCGCCCACGCGGCGCTCGCGGAGGAGACCACCGCGCGCATCCACGCCCTCACCGGCGAGCGCGACAACCTCACCGCGGAGCTGAACGCCACCTCGCAGCAGCTGGCCGACACGCAGGGCCAGCTCGCCAGCACCCAGGACGCGCTGGCCCGCGAGGAGCAGGCCCACGCGCAGTCCCGCCAGGCCGCCGCCAGCGCCCAGGAGGAGCTTACGCGCCAGCTCACCGAGGCCCAGGCCAACGGCGAGGACCTGGCCGAACAGCTCATCGTCACCAAGCACGAGCTGGGCACGCGCGTGTCGGAAGTCACGCAGCTGTCCTCCACGCTCGCGCAGACGGAGAACGCGCGGCACCACCTGGAGGACCGCCTCCAGACGCTCACCCACGAGTCGCAGCGCCGTGAGGAGCTCCTCCAGAACGAGGTCGACACCAAGGGCAAGGAGCTGTCGGACACGCTCCGCAAGCTCACGCACGTGACGCAGGAGAAGATGCGTCAGGCGGAGGTGCTCAACCGCGAGGTCACCACCCGCACGGAGCAGGTGAAGCAGCTGGAAGGCCAGCTGGAGCACCAGGCCTCCGAGGCGAAGAAGCAGGCGGACGCGCTCCACCAGCAGATCGCCAACGTCTCCGGCGAGCTGGACGGCGCGCGCAAGGCCATCGCGGACCGCGACGGACAGCTCCAGCAGGCCGCGAACCAGCAGAAGAAGCTCACCAGCGAGCGCGACGGGCTGGCCGGACAGCTCCAGCAGGCCCAGGCCCAGGCGCAACAGCAGGCCCAGCAGGCCCAGGCCGCCGCCGCCGAGGCGAAGAAGCAGTCGGACAGCCTGGCCGCGAAGCTCGCCCAGGCCGAGCAGCGCATCGCCCAGCTCTCCCAGGAGGCCCAGAAGTTCGCCGCCGACACGGAGGCGAAGCTCAAGGACTCCCAGGCCCAGCTGCAGGCTCGCACCAAGAAGGCCCAGGACCTGGAGCTGGCGCTGGAGAACGCCCAGAGCACCCGCGCCCGCGCGGAGAAGGAGCTCAACGCTCGCGTCGCCGCGGCGGAGACCAAGGCCAACGAGGCGGCCGCCAGGCTCGCCACGGCGCAGAAGGACCGCAAGGACCTGGAGGCCCGTCAGGCCAAGGAGCTGGAGGACCTCAACGCCAAGCAGAAGGCGGAGCTCGAGCGCCGCGAGGCCATCAAGGCCCAGGAGGTCGCCCGCCTCCAGACGTCCGTCCAGGAGAAGAGCAAGGCGCTCAAGGTCGCCGAGTTGGAGCTGGCCCGCTACAAGACCAAGGCCCCGGCCGCCGCCGCACCCGCCGCGAAGGCCAAGGCCACCGAGGAGGAGCACCTGGCCGCCACCGTCCAGGCGAACCCGGTCATCCCGGCCGCCGCCAAGCCCCCGGCCAAGGCCGCCGCCAAGCCCGCCGCGAAGAAGGCCGCCGCCGCGCCCACCCCCGTCCCCCTGGACGAGGAGGCCCCGGAGCGCACCATGGTGATGCAGCTGCCCACCGCCCCCGAAGCCGGTGAGGACGACTGGACGGCGCTCGTCGACGAGCTCGACAAGTAGCCCTCCCCTCCGCTGGAAACGACAAGGGCCCGCGCACTCCCTGGAGTGCCGGGCCCTTCGTCCATCTCAAGGCTTTTTCCCTGCCGGTTACAGCGCCGTGGCGGCCTTCGCCTCACGGATGAGGTCCCGGAAGTGCAGCGCGCCCACCACGTCCCGCACCACCGACACCGGCCGGCCCTCTTCCCGAGCCTGCGCCTGCGCCACCCGCCAGCGCTCCAGCAACGTCCGCGTCGCGATGTACGCCAGCACGAGGGGGAAGCCCCCCGGCATCACCACCACCAGCACCGCCATCGCCAGCTTCAGCCACGCCCACATGACCCGCGACCTCGTCGTCCTGAGATACGCCCGCATAGATGCACGGTGCATGCCCGCGGTGCGAAAATAATTACGCACTCTGATTCCGCAGGTTTACAGCTCCCACGGCCCTCAAGAGTGCGGACGGCGCCCCCACAACCCTGGCATTTTTGCCGCAGTGGCCACGGAACCGTCGGTTAAGTTGACGAGCGTGAGCCCCCCTCAACTGACTCCGGAGATTCGCTCGTTCACCAGCGTGGAGGACGCGGCGCGTCGCCTGGAGGCGGTGGGCTACCTGTCGTCCCCTGAAATCGCCACGGCGGTGTTCCTGGCGGACCGCATGGGCAAGCCCATCCTGGTGGAGGGCCCGGCCGGCGTGGGCAAGACGGAGCTGGCCAAGGCCCTGGCCCAGGCACTGGACCGGACCTTCATCCGGCTCCAGTGCTACGAGGGCCTGGACGAGGCCAAGGCCCTCTACGAGTGGGAGTACGCCAAGCAGCTGCTCTACACCCAGCTGCTCAAGGACAAGATTGGCGAGCTGACCCAGGGCACGGCCACGCTGTCGGAGGCCGCGGACCGGCTCGCGTCCGGCGACGCGGTGTTCTTCTCCGAGCGCTTCCTCCTCCCCCGCCCCATCCTCCAGGCCCAGCTGTCGGACACGCCGGCCCTGCTGCTGGTGGACGAAATCGACAAGGCGGATCCGGAGTTCGAGGCCTTCCTGCTGGAGGTCCTCTCTGACAACGCTGTCACGGTGCCGGAGCTGGGCACCATCCGCGCGAAGCATGTCCCGCGCGTCATCCTCACCAGCAACAACGCCCGGGAGCTGTCGGACGCGCTCAAGCGCCGCTGCCTGCACCTGCACATCGACTTCCCGGACCGCGAGCGCGAGCTGCGGATCGTCCGCTCGCGCCTGCCGGAGGTCCCCCAGGTGCTGGCCGAGCAGGTGGTGGAGGCCATCGCCGCCATCCGCGCGCTGGATTTGAAGAAGGCCCCGTCCATCAGCGAGACGCTGGACTGGGCGCAGAGCCTGGCGCTGCTCAACGCGGAAGCGCTCAGCTCGGACGTCGTCGCCGCCACGCTCAACCTCGTCCTCAAATACGAGGGCGACATCGAGAAGGCCCGCGCCAACCTGCCGACCATCGCGCAGGCCTGACGCAAAGCGCCGCGAACGGAGCGTCGATCGTTGGCGTTTCACGCTTTGCGTCCCCAGTGTGCCTGGGTACAAGTCCCTGAGCTGTCCCACCCCTAGCCCGAGAGGTACTTCCCGATGAGCTCGACCTCATCCACCGTGCTGCGCGCCGAACACATCTGGCTCGATGGGAAGCTGATGAAATGGGACGAGGGCAACGTGCACGTGATGACGCACGCCCTCCACTACGGCCTGGGCGTCTTCGAGGGCATCCGCGCCTACAAGACCCATGATGGCCGGCTCGCCGTCTTCCGGCTGCGCGAGCACATCCGCCGACTGCTCGACTCCGCGCACATCATCATGCTGCAGATGCCCTACAGCGAAGACGAGCTGGTGGAGGCCACGCTGGAGCTGCTGCGCAAGCAGAAGGCGCAGTTCGCCAACGGCGCGTACCTGCGCCCGGTGGCCTTCATGGGTGATGGCGCCATGGGCCTGGGCGCGGTGAACCCCACCCGCGTGGGCATCACCGCCTGGGACTGGGGCGCGTACCTGGGTGACAAGGGCATCAAGGAGGGCATCCGCGCCAAGGTCAGCTCGTTCACGCGCAACCACGTGAACGTGAACATGGTGCGCGGGAAGATCACCGGCCAGTACGTGAACTCCATCCTCGCCAAGCGCGAGGCGGTGATGGCCGGCTACGACGAGGCCATCCTCCTGGACGTCAGCGGCTTCGTCGCGGAGGCCTCCGGCGAGAACATCTTCATGGTGAACAAGAAGGGCATCATCAAGACCCCGCCCCTCTCCTCCCCCGTGCTGGACGGCATCACCCGGGACACGGTGCTGAAGCTCCTGCGCGACGCCGGCCACACCACCATCGAGGAGGTCACCGTCACCCGTGACGCCCTCTACATCGCCAACGAGGTCTTCTTCACCGGCACCGCCGCGGAGATCACCCCCGTGCGCGAGGTGGACAACCGCCAGATTGGCGACGGCAAGCCCGGCCCCATCAGCAAGTTCGTCCAGGACATGTACTTCCGCGTCGTGCGGGGCCAGGAAGCCCGCTATGCGGACTGGCTGACCTACGTTTGAGGACAGTCGGCGGACGTGAAGTCCCGGCGGCCGGGGGAATCGGGTAGAACCCGTACCCGATGCCTCCCGCCGGCTACGCGTACGAAGACAATCCCTTCAAGCTGGAGAACCCGTCCGTCCTCGACATCGCTCCAGGTGAGCCGAAGTCGCTGGAGGACACGGGACTGAGGATGGGTCTGCTCGCGGACCTGGGCCTCAAGTTCCTCTACTACGCCGGCACCGGGACGGGCGTGGCCATCGCGGAGAGCATGTGCCTGCCCTGGTCCGGCGTGGTGGAGCACGTGGTGGACTTCCTCGCCGCGGAGAAGCTCGTGGACCTGCGCGGCGGCAAGGGCTTTGGCCGCGCGTCCGTGGAGTTCGCCCTCACGGAGAAGGGCCGCGAGTACGCGCGCGACGCCCTCACCCGCTCCACCTACGTGGGCCCGGCCCCCGTGCCCATTGAGCAGTACAACGCGCTCATCAGCAGCCAGACGGAGGAGACGCCCGTCGTGGGCCAGGAGGACCTGGTCGCCGCCCTGGGCCACCTCACCGTCTCCGCGGAGCTGATGGACAAGCTGGGCCCGGCGGTGAACTCCGGCCGCTCGCTCTTCCTCTACGGCCCGCCCGGCAACGGCAAGACGAGCCTGGCCGAGGCGATTTCCCACATGTTCGGCGGCGAGGTCTTCGTCCCGCACTGCCTGGAAATCGACAACCAGATCATCAAGGTCTTCGACCGCATCATCCACACGCCCGTGTCGCTGGAGGTGGGCCGCGACGCCAACGGCCGCCGGCAGACCTTCGAAATGGACAAGCGCTGGTCGCTCTGCCGGCGCCCCGCGGTGGTGGTGGGCGGCGAGCTGACGCTGGAGACCCTGGACCTCATCTACTCGGAGAGCACCCGCTTCTACGAGGCGCCGTTCCAGGTGAAGGCCAACGGGGGCATGCTCCTCATCGACGACTTCGGCCGCCAGAAGGTCCACCCCACGGACCTGCTCAACCGGTGGATCGTCCCCCTGGAGAAGCGGGTGGACTTCCTCACCCTGCACACCGGCAAGAAGTTCGAGATCCCCTTCGATCAGCTGCTCGTCTTCTCCACCAACCTGGACCCCAAGGAGCTGGTGGACGAGGCCTTCCTGCGGCGCATCAAGTACAAGATTGAAGTGGGCAATCCGGACGAGGAGTCCTACCGGGAGATCTTCCGCCGGGTCTGCGAAGCGGCGGGCATCCCCTACGTGGACCAGGCCATCACCTACCTGGTGGAGCACTACTACAAGCCGCGCAGCATGGAGATGCGCTCCTGCCACCCCCGCGACCTCGTGTCGCTCATCCGGGACGCCGCCCGATACCGGCAAATCCCGCCAGCCCTTTCAAAAGATCTGCTGGATCAGGCCTGCGAAGTGTTCCTGGTGAATCTGTAGTCAGGTTTTATTTGTTCCAACCGCGCGGAATTTCTAGACTCTCCGTGCCGTTGTACCTCCCGGCGCAGCCTCTGGGAACCAGCGCCCGGGGCGGGCCGGGGCGAGAAGGAGCCGCAGTCCGTGAAGGAACGCTACCAGGACATCGACGAGAAGAACGAGCAGCTGCGCGAGTACCTTGAGATCTACAAGGGCAAGCCGCCTGCGCGTGAGTACCTCGACCGCTTCGAGATGTCGTGGATCTACCACGACGCCGCGCTCGAAGGCGTCGTGTACACGCACCAGGAGCTGATGGCCGCGCTCTTCCCGGAGCGCACCGCGGCCGAAGCCTCCATGATCCCGGTGGTGCTGGAGATCCGCAACCACAAGGCCGTGGCGGACTACATCCGCGAAGAGGCCGCGGGCGCGAAGAAGCAGTCCGCGCTCACGCTCACCACCATCAAGCGGATGCACGACCTCTTCCTGGGCAACACGCCGGAAGCGCTGGCCGAGCGTGCGCGCATGGAGCGCCGCGAGCGCACGGAGAAGGAGCTGGCCAAGGAGCGCGACCGCGCGGGGCTGCGCAAGGACATGCCCCTGCACCGCACCTACTTCCACGACATCACCCAGCCCGCGAAGATCCAGGCCCGGCTGGAGAAGCTCGTGGACCACACCGCCAGCGCGGAGTTCCGCGAGTTCCACCCGATCAAACAGGCGGCGGTGGTGCAGCACGAGTTCCTGCAGATCTTCCCCTTCACCGAGCACAGCGGGAAGGTGGGGCGCATGTGCAGCAACCTCATCCTGCTGCGCAACGGCTACATGCCCGCGGTCATCCACTCCATCGACCGGCAGCGCTACTACGAGTCCTTCCGCGCGCCCGTGGCCACGTTCCGCACGGTGCTGATGGACGCGATGGAGAACTCGTTGGACAACGGCGTGAAGTACTTCCGCGACCTCGGCCGCAAGTACAAGACCGTCGAGTAGCGGCCGAAGAGGGACGAAGTCGAAGCCGTGCGCATCGGGGCTCATGAATCCATCGCCGGAGGCGTGAGTCAGGCCTTCCAGCGAGCCGAAGCGCACGGCGCCCGCGCCCTGCAGATCTTCACGAAGAACGCGCGGGGCTGGAGCGCCCCCGCCCTGACGGACGCGGAGGCCCAGGCCTTCCGCGCCGAGGCCCGCCGCACGGGCCTCCCCGTCATCGCCCACGGCAGCTACCTGGTGAACCTGGCCGGTGAGGCGCCGGAGGCCCGTGAGAAGTCGCTCGCGTGCGTCGCCGAGGAGCTCACCCGCTGCGAGCGCCTGGGCATCCCGCTGCTCATCCTCCACCCCGGCTCCCACCCGGACGAAGCGCGGGGCCTGCACCTCATCGCCGAAGGGCTGGACGAGGTGCACCGCCGCTGCCCCGGCTACACCGCCCGCGTCTGCCTGGAGGTGACCGCGGGCCAGGGCAACGCGCTGGGCTGGCGCTTCGAGCACCTGGAGGAGCTGCTCTCACGCGTCGCGGACGAAGCGCGGCTGGCGGTGTGCCTGGACACATGCCACCTCTTCGCGGCCGGGTACGACCTGCGGACGCCGAACGGCTACGCGGCGGTGATGGACGAGTGCGACCGGCGCGTGGGCCTGCACCGGGTGCGCGCCTTCCACCTCAACGATTGCAAGAAAGACCTGGGTTGCCGGGTAGACCGGCACGAGGAACCGGGCAAGGGGGCGATCGGACTGACGGCCTTCCGCTGCCTCATGAAGGACGCGCGGTTCGTCGACACCATTGGGGTGTTGGAAACACCCTTTCCGGAACGTTACGGGGAGAACATCCGACTTCTCGAATCCCTGTGCCGGAGGAAGTAAAAGAAGAGTCCCCATGCCTGTCACCCCATCCCTCCAAAGCCGCCGCGCCCAGTTGCCTGCCGGGAGCGAGCTCACGGAGCCTCCGCCAGCGCGGTTGGCTAAGCTGCCCGCCACCGACAAGCTGGCCCGCCTGCTCCAGGTGGCCAAGGGTCACCGCCGGGCGCTCATCCTCACGCACGACAACCCGGACCCCGATTCCATGGCGGCGGCGGTGTCGCTCGCGCATCTGCTGGAGCGCAAGGCCGGCCTCGAGGCCCACGTGGGCTACGGCGGCATCATCGGCCGGGCGGAGAACGTCGCCTTCGTGCGCGTGCTGAAGCTGCCGGTGTCGCACGTGTCGCAGATCGACTTCAGCCAGTACGACCTCTTCGGCCTGGTGGACACGCAGCCGCCGGTGAGGAACCACTCGCTGCCGGCGCGCTACCGCGCGGACCTGGTGGTGGACCACCACCCGCTGCGCGAGGAGAGCCTGCTGGCCCCCTTCGCGGACGTGGGCGGCGACTTCGGCGCCACCTCCACCATGCTGGTGGAGTACCTGCGGGCCGCCCGGCTGGAGCCGTCCGTGGAGATCGCCACCGCGCTCTTCTACGGCATCAAGGCGGACACGCGGGACCTGGGCCGTGAGACGACCCAGACGGACGTGGACAGCTACCTGTGGCTGTTCCCCCGCTGTGACAAGCAGCTCCTGGGACAGATTGAGCACCCGGAGCTGCCGGCGCGCTTCTTCCAGCTGTTCCACACGTCCATCGAGAAGGCGAAGGTCTACGGCACCGCCATCATCACCGACCTGGAGGAGGTCTACTCCCCGGACCTGGTGGCGGAGGTCGCCGAGCGGATGATGTACCTGGAAGGGATGAAGTGGTCCCTGGCCTACGGGACGTACCGCAACCAGCTCTTCCTCAGCCTGCGCGTGAAGGACCGGCGCATGAACGCGGGCCGCCTCATCCGCGAGCTGTGCGAGGACCTGGGCGGCTCGTCCGGCGGCCACGGCAGCATGGCGGGCGCGCGGCTGCCCCTGTCCGGCAGCGCGAACAAGCGCAAGGCGCTCAAGCGCGAGGTGGTGTCGCGCTTCCTCGAAGCCTTCGGCGTCTCCGAGGAGCGGCCGAAGTCGCTGCTGTCCGCGCAGGACACGTGATCTACTGGGACCACAACGCCGCCGCGCCGGTGCGCGCGGAGGTGGGCGCGCTGCTCGCCCGGGCCTTCACGCAGGGCGGCTTCGGCAACGCGTCCAGCGTGCACGGTGGCGGGCGCGAGGCCCGGGCCCGGCTGGACGCGGCGCGAGCGAAGGTGGCGCGCGTCCTGGGCTGCGAGCCGAAGGAGATCACCTTCACCGCGTCGGGCAGCGAAGCAGATGCGCTCGCGCTGGTGGGGGCGTACGCGGCCCGCCCGGTGAAGGACCGCCGCCGCGTGGTGTCCACCACGGTGGAGCACCCGTCGGCGCTGGGCGCGCTCGCGCAGTTGGAGAAGGACGGCGCCCAGGTGGTGCGGCTGTCCCCTGACGCCCATGGCCGGGTGCCACTCGAGTCCGTGCTGGAGGCGCTCACGCCGGACACCGCGCTGTGCTCGCTGATGTGGGCCAACAACGAGACGGGCGTGCTCCAGCCGGTGGCGGAGACCGCGCGCGCCTGCCGTCAGCGCGGCATCCTCTTCCATACGGACGCCGTACAGGCCGCGGGCAAGGTGCCTCTCACCTTGCGCGAAGTGGACGCGGACCTGCTCTCGCTCTCCGCGCACAAGTTCGGCGGCCCCCAGGGCGTGGGCGTGCTCGTGGTGCGCAAGGGCGTGGACGTGCGGGCGCTGACGCCCGGACACCAGGAGGGAGGCCGGCGCGGAGGCACGCAGAACGTGCCCTACGCCGAGGCCCTGGCCCTGGCCCTGGAGCTGGCCGCCGCGGAGCAGGCCACCACCGCCGAGAGGGTGGCGGACCTGCGCGACACCTTCGAACAGCAGGTGCTCCAGCGGCTGCCCGGGGTGACGGTGAACGGCGCGGGCGCGCCCCGGGTGCCCAACACCAGCAACCTGCGCTTCGACGGCGTGGAGGGCGAAGCGCTGTTGATGGCGCTGGACCTGGAGGACATCCGCGTGTCCTCCGGAGCGGCCTGCGCGTCCGGCACGCTGTCCCCATCCCACGTGCTGCGCGCCATGGGCCTCTCCCCCACCGAGGCGCGCGGAAGCCTGCGCTTCAGCCTGGGCCCCGGCACCACCGGCGCGGAGGTCTCCCGCGTCGTGGACGCGCTGTGCACGCACGTGCCCCGGGTGCGCGCCCTCGGAGGCTGAGGCCCGCGCCCGTCCCAGCGCGAGGCCGGAGGCACGCTCACGCCTCGGGCCGTCGTCAGGGGCGCCTCACCACTTCTGGTCTGGCAGGTTCTTCTCGCGGACCTCGGGGTCGGGCTGTCCGTAGCCGGGCATCCCCTCCTTGGCCTCGTCGGCCTTGGGCGGAAGCCGCTCGTCGCCTTGCCGCGTCTCGCGGGTGGGCTGCTCCTGCTCGGGCTGCTGCTGCTTTCGCTCGGTCGCCATGGATTCCTCCCGGTGCATGTTCGCGGGAGGAAAGGTCATCATCCGGGGCAGGCGCCGCAGCGGGCTCCACCGGATGGGGGCCCGGGTGACAGGGCCCTGCCCGCCCGGCTACCCGTTGTCGCCGGAGGAGCCATTGGACGGCGAGCCCCGGTACGCGGGCATCTCGTCCGTGGTGCCGAACAGGCCGCGCACCACCGCCGCGATGGCCAGCGGCGTCCCCACGTTCTCGTCGAAGTGCGGCGCCAGCGCCGCCGCGTACTCCTCCGCGGTCGGGAAGCGGTCCTCGGGGTTCTCCGCGAACGCGCGCGCCAGCACGTCGTCCAGCGCCTGCGGGATGTCCGGACGCACCGAGCGCAGGAGCCGGTACTTGCGCGACAGGATGCCCGCGAAGACCTCTTCTGGCGTCGTGCCCACGAAGGGCCGGCCCAGCGTGAGCAGTTCGTAGAGCACCACGCTCGCGGCCCACAGGTCCGCCTCCGGCGTGACGGCGCCCTGCAGCGACTCCGGGGACAGGTAGTACGGCTTGCCCAGCACCTCGCCGCCCTGGAGCTTGCCGTCCACCAGCACGCGCGACACGCCGAAGTCGCCCAGCTTGATCTCCCCCACGCGGGAGATGAACAGGTTGGACGGGGACACGTCGCAGTGGACGATGCCCAGCGGCTTGCCGTCCGGGCCGGTGGCGGTGTGCGCGTACGCGAGCGCCTCCAGCAGCACCTTCGCCAGGTACACCGCGAAGTCGACGGGGAGCGGAATCCCGCGCGCCTTGCACCGGCGCAGGATGTGGCCCAGGTCGCGCCCGTCCACCAGGTCCATCACCAGGAAGGACACGTCGTCCAGCATCCCGGCGTCCAGCACCTTCACGATGTTCGGGTGGTCCAACTGGCGCGACAGCTGCGCCTCGCGGCGGAAGAGGTCCACCGACGCCGGGTCGCGGGTGAGCGCGGGCAGGAGCCGCTTGAGCGCGACCGTCCAGCCTTCATAGGGACCGGAGCGCACGCGCGCGCGGTACACCTCGGCCATGCCGCCCTTGCCCAGCAGCGATTGGATTTCGTAGTTGCCGAAGACGCGGATGGGCTTCGACACGGGAGTCGGCGCGTTCACGGGCTGGAACTTCCAGCTCCTTGCGGATCACGGCCCTGGACCCGCGGCTTGCGGCCACGGGCCTGCTTCACCAGCGCCTCGTACAACGGTCCCGCATTGGCGAACTGCTGGAGCTCGCGCTCCACCAGCGTGTTGCCCTCCGGAGGAGACCAGCCTTCCTGCAGCGCCCGCTTCAGCGCGGCCTGGGCGAACGCCGACTCCTGCGCCGACCGCTTCACGCACGCGGTCCAGAAGAAGGCCTCCGCCCGCGCCGCGCCGCTGCCCACGATGCGCGCCTGATCCAGGAACTTGAGCGCCTCCGGCGACTGCTTGCGAAGGTGGTGCGACACGCCCATGCCCGTCAGCGCCCAGGCGTTGTTCTTCTCCTTCTCCTGGGACAGCACCAACTGGAACTGCTGCGACGCCCCAAAGGGATTGCTGAGCAGCAGCGACTGGCCCAGCTTCAGGGTGGCCGCCACGTCCAGCGGCTCCAGCCGGCGCTGCGCCGCGATCTGCGCGGCCCCACCGGACGGCGGAGCGGGCACGGGCGCCTGCGCCTGGCGCTGCTCGGGTGCCTGCGCCGTCGCGGGTGTCGGCGTCAGGGCGGCCCCCTGCTCCGTCTCCCGGAGCACCAGCATCCGGTTCTTGGGCAGCGCCGGAGACTCGCAACTGGCCTCGATCTTCACCACGCCGCCCAGCGCCCGCTCCTCCACGTTGTAGACGAGCATCACCGGGAAGCTCTGGGTCGGGGTGCAGGTGTCCCCCGTCTGACAGAGCGTCAGCTCGCCCAGGAAGACGTTGCCCTGGAAGTCCCCCACCAGGATCGGCCCGGCTTCAGGGCGCTGGCAGGGCCCCCCGGCCGGCGCGATGCCGACCAGGTGGTCCCCGTCCGAGCGCAACTCGATGGGGCCGAAGGCATCTGCCTGATAGGTACTGTTCATCTGCGGACCCGCCCAGGCGAATCCGGAGGTGAGGCAGGCTACCGCCGCGAGAGCCAATGTTGGGGTCGGGAGCGACATGTCGGGGACCCGGGCATCATAGAAGTCCACGGGGCGGCTTGTAAACGCGCGAGGACGGCTTGACCGCACGCTTCTCCGTCCTTATCATTTTCCCAGAACGCCCTGGGATTTTCCCAGTAATTCTAAGGACTTGCAGCAAGATTTGAGCGGTAAAGGTCTGTTCCCTGCGGGGTGCGTGATGCCCAGCAGAAATTCGAACCGATACGTCCATTCCGGGGTCCGTTTCGGTCGCCATGTGCAAGCCCTCCCCCTTCACCGGGGATGAGGGAAGCCTGCGGTGACATGATTTCGGTCCCCACCTGGCTTCTAAGGGTTCAATGGACGCTGGACACACGGCTCGGCGGGGGACTCTTTCTTTGGAGCGGCGGCGGTGAGCGAGACGGCGGCGGATACGGTGGCGGCGGCGGCGGAGAAGAAGGTAACGCTTCGTGAGGAACTGACGGCGCGCCGCAAGGCGATGACCAACGACCTCATCGACGAGCGGGGCCTCAAGGTCCAGTCTCGGTTCCTGGCATCGCCCTACTATCAGAATGCGCGGACGGTAGCGCTCTACGCCCCCATCCGGGGCGAGGTGCCTACCCGGGACATCCTCATCGCGGCGTTGCAGGACGAGAAGATCGTCTGCTACCCGCTGTCCCACGTGCACGGGCGGATCCTGGCCTTCCGGGCCATCAAGTCGGAGAGCGAGTTGGAGCCGGGACGCCTGGGCGTCCGGGAGCCCACGAACTCCTCGGACCTGATCGCGGTGGACCAGATCGATTTGTTCGTGGTGCCTGGCCTGGGCTTCAGCCCGGACGGCAAGCGGCTGGGGCGCGGCGGTGGCTATTACGACGCCACCCTCAAGGCGGCCAGTTCGCGCAGCCGCCGGGTGGGTCTGGCCTTCAATGACCAGATCGTCCAGGTGCTGCCCACGACGAGCGACGACGTGGACATGGACCAGATCGTCACGGAGAGCCAGACGCTGCGCGGCCTGTGCCGCAGCTTCGACTTCCTGGACACCTGAGCCTTCGGGCGGACGGGCGCAGCTTCACGGGTGGGGTGGGACTGAGAAGTCCCGTCCTGCCCGTCGTCTTTTTTGGGCTAGTGTCCGCGGCGCCATGAACCCGGACGCACTGCGCAAGGCGACCCCCGAAGAGCAGTTCGAAGAAGTCACTCGCGGCACCGTGGATTTGCACGTGCCGGAGGACCTGAAGAAGAAGCTCCAGCGCTCGTATGACAAGGGCAAGCCGCTCATCATCAAGGCGGGCTTCGACCCCAGCCGTCCCGACCTGCACCTGGGCCACACGCTGCTGCTCACGCGCATGCGGCGCTTCCAGGAGTTCGGCCACACGGTGGTGTTCCTCATCGGTGACTTCACCGCCCTCATCGGGGACCCGTCCGGAAAGAACGCGGCCCGGCCTCCGCTCACCCGCGAGCAGGTGAAGGTCAACTCGGAGACGTACAAGCAGCAGGTCTTCAAGGTCCTGGACCCGGACAAGACGGTGGTGAAGTTCAACTCGGAGTGGCTCGACGCGCTGGGCACCGAGGGGATGATCCGCCTGGCCGCGCGCTACTCCGTGCAGCGCATGCTGGAGCGCGACGACTTCAAGAAGCGCTACCGGGAGAACACCTCCATCGCCATCCACGAGTTCCTCTACCCGCTCCTGCAGGGCTACGACTCCGTGGCGCTGAAGGCGGACGTGGAGCTGGGCGCGACGGATCAGCTCTTCAACCTGCTCGTGGGCCGTCAGCTGATGAAGGAAGAGGGCCTGGAGCCGCAGGTCATCATGACCGGCCCCATCCTGGAGGGCCTGGACGCGAAGCTGGTGGACGGCGTCATCACCGGCAACAAGATGTCCAAGAGCCTGGACAACTACGTGGGCATCGACGAGCCGGCGGACAACATCTTCGGCAAGTTGATGAGCATCACGGACGACCTGATGTGGCGGTACTACAAGCTGCTCTCCGCCATGCCGCTCAAGCAGGTGCTGGAGCTGGAGGAGCAGACGAAGTCCGGCGCGGCGCACCCCAAGGCCGCCAAGGTCGCCTTCGCCCAGGAGATGGCCGCGCGCTTCCAAGGTGAGGAGGCCGGCCGCAAGGCGGCGGAGGACTTCGAGAAGCGCTTCGCCAAGAAGGAGCTGTCCACGGAGGACCTGCCGCTCGTGGAGGTTTCGCTCGCGGGCGCGGAGAAGCTGCTCGTCACGAAGCTGCTGCCGGAGACGAAGTTCGTCGCCTCCGCCACCGAGGCCCGAAAGATGATGGGCCAGGGCGGCGTGAAGGTGAACGGTGAGAAGGTCACCGACCCCAAGGCGGAGCTGGGGGCCGGCGAGTACACCGTGCAGGTGGGCAAGCTGAAGGTCACGCGGGTGAAGCTGTCCTGACGTGCCCTGGTGCCGCCCGGGCCTGATTTCAGGGCGCGGGCGGCTCCTTCGGCAGCGCGCCTTCGTACAGCGCGGCCGAGCGCCCCATCATGAAGCCGTGGGGCAAGAGCTTCATCATCGTCGCGAGGAAGCGGTTGAGGACGCCGGGCACGCAGAGTTCGCGGCGGTGCACGAAGGCCTCCACGGCGGTGCGCGCGCAGGCCTCCGCGGACATGATGCCCACGTCGCCCGCCTTGAACTTCCGGTCCAGGCCGGACACCGACAGCATCTCCGTGGCGATGCCGCCGGGCGCGAAGACGGTGACGGACACGCCCGCCTTGCGCAGCTCGTAGGCCAGGCCCCGCCCGTAGCTGATGACGAACGACTTCGTGGCCGCGTAGGCCGTCTGGTACGGCAGCGGCGCGAAGCCCGCCGTGCTGGCGACGAGCATCAGCGCCCCTCCCCCGCCCCGCTTCGCGAAGTGCGCCCCGAAGAGCTGGGCCATGCGCACCACGCTGGTGATGTTGGTGGCGAGCATCGCGTCGAAGGACTCGGGCTGCTGCTCCAGCGCGTGACCGAAGTAGGTGACGCCCGCGTTGAGGATGACGCCGTCGACGGTGCGGCCGGACGTGGCGGTCTGGAAGACGCGCTCGGCGTCGCCCGGCTTCGTGAGGTCCGCGGAGAGGGGCAGCACCTGCACGCCGTGCGCGGACTCCAGCTCCGCCTTGAGCGCGGCGAGCCGGTCCTCGCGGCGGGCGACGGCGATGATGTGGGCGCCGTGCTCCTTCGCGAGCAGGCGGGCCATCTCCAGCCCCAGGCCGGACGACGCGCCGGTGATGAGCACCCAGCGGCCTCGGAAATTCATCGGTTTCATATCGGGCGCGTTTATTTCGCGGCGCGGCGCCGGGCGCAACCGGGGAACAGCGAGCTTCGGGCGCCCCTGTTAGAGTCCGGCGCACCATGCGCCTCTCCGGGTCGCTCGCCTGCTTCTTCCTGGCCCTCTCCACCGCCCCCGCCGCCTTCGCGGGGAGCGGCGTCTTCGTCACCGACGATGCCGTGGACGCCGTGGACCAGCCCGAGTCCTCCAAGGTCGTCTTCTCCGTGCAGCCGGGCGTGTCCTATCCGCTGATGAAGAAGGGCGGCCCCGACCGCGCGTGGTGCAAGCTCCAGGGGCCCAAGGCGGAGGGCTGGGTGCTCTGCGATGGCACGCCCACGGATGCCGTCCAGAAGGCACCGGACACGGACGCGCTCGTGCGCGCGGACCATGAGAACACGCGCCAGCAGCAGGCATCGCGAGGTGGCGGAGTGTCCCTCGCGGAGGCGAAGCCCATTGGGAGCGGAGCCAGCGCGGGTGCTCCCGCGGCGGAGCCGGACGACGAAGAAGAGGTCACCGTGGCGGTGCGAGCCCCCGCGGGCCGCGCGCCGGCTCCAGGCGACGCGGCGGCGTGCGCGAGCACGTGTGACCAACCACCCCTCTTCGCCAAGGCCCCGGCGCTGTCCGCGATGGACCGCGAGGTGCTGGACCTGTGCCCCGCGCGGCCCGACGCGAGCGTGAGCGCTGGGGACGTGCAGCGCTTCTTCGCGAAGCACTACGACGACGCACGGGTGCAGCGCGCGCTGTCCGCGGCGGGCCGTCCGGGTACGAAGCAGGCGAACATCGAATGGCTCACCAGCCTGTGGGTGAGCACCGGCCCGCGCAACGCGTTCACGCACGTCTTCTGCGGGGACGACTGGCGGCACGGCCCGATTGGCGGCCTCCACTTCCTGCCCCGCTACGCGCAGCTCGAGGCGGAGGGAAAGGTCTGCTACCAGGGCCCGGCCAGGGGCGAAGAGGCGGTGCGCGGCGAGCAGTACCTCATCCGTTTCAAGGGCCTGTCCCCGTGGTCCTGCGGCGTGAAGCGCACGGGCGGCTTCTCGACGTCGCAGGACGCGGTCTCCATCGCCGCCATCGGAACCCGGGCGTTCGCGCGTTGCTGTGCGCGGGGCGGGGCGAAGAAGGAGGGCGGCGTGTACTCGGCGCCGGACGTGGGGGGCGGCAACTGGCGCATCTGGTGCGGCACACGCAACGGCACCTACGGCATCGCCACGCTGCACCCCACCGACGAAGCCGCCACCTGCGCGGAGTAGCGGCGGACCGGCGCCGCGAAGGACGCCGGTCCCCTTCCCCTCCGAGGCCTACCGCGCCTTGTCCACGGTGAGCACCGTGCCCGTGGAGTAGGCGGTGAACTCCGGCGCGTACATGGACTGCACCGTCGCCGGGCCCACGCGGAAGGTGCCCGCCATGTTCGCGCGCAGCCGGTACTTGAAGGTGTACTCACCGGCCGGCAGCGCCTCGAAGAAGAAGTTCGTCCCCGAGTCGCGCGTCTCCTCGTACCAGACGATGCCCAGGTCCCACTTGTGGCGGGACTGCGCGTTCTCCGGCTCCAGGCCCGCGGCGCGCGGGTCCCTCAGGTGCACGTACTCCGCCGCGTGCTTCGTGCGCAGCGACAACTGCACCTCCACCTCGTCACCGGGCCGCAGCGTCGCGCCGTCCGACAGCGGGCGCAGCAGCGTCTGGTTGCCTTCGCGGAGGCGCACGAAGTAGCGGCGCGACACCTGGAAGAAGTCCCCGCGCTCCTCCTTGGGCAGTTGCTCCGTGGAGAAGTGCCACGTCGCGGACGCGATGGCGAAGCCCGGCGTCGTCTTCTCCACCACCGTGGTCGCCGTGCTCGCGTTCACCTCCGGACCTGGGACGACGACCTGGTTCTTCTTCCCCGTGTACACGTCCGGCGAGAAGGTCATGGTCACCGCTTTGGAGCCCACCGTCACCTTCAGCTCCTCGCGCGCGGCCAGCGAGCCCTCCGCCTCCATGTAGTTGACGAGCGCGTAGAGCGCCTCCGCCGTGGCGCGCGTGGACTTCCAGTGGTTCACCTTCTTGTCCAGGAGCAACCACTGCACCAGGCCCGCGCGGCGAGGGTCCTTCGGACGCAGCTCCGACAGCGTGCGCAGCGCGAAGGCGTGCGTCTCCGTGGAGTCGTTGTACCAGAGCCAGCTCCGGTCCTCCGGCTGCCAGTACGTGCCCAGGTCCTGCGACGTCTTCGCGGAGTCCATCACGCTGTCCCAGACCTTCTGCGCGTCCTTCGCGCGCTTCGACCGGTTCAGCGTGAGCGCCAGGTACCCCTTGAGGAACGGCGAGTGCTCCTTCCAGTGCTTGAAGGAGAAGTCGAGCATGCGCTGCCGCTCGGCCGCCGTGAGCGCCTCGCCCGTGTAGCGCGCGTCCGGATAGGCGGACGCCACGAAGTTGAGGAACGTGAGGAACTCCCAGCCCTGGTCCTTCTTCATCAGCCGGCTCGCGTAGTCCTGCCGGAAGTGCTTCGCCAGGTAGCCCCACGCGGGCTCCGTCATGTTGGGTGACACCTCCACCCCGTGCTCCATGGCGCGCGACAGGCCATGCAGGATGTAGAGCGTCATGTACGGCGACGACGGACCGCCCGGCCACCAGGGGAAGCCACCGTCCGCGTTCTGCGCCTTGCGCAGCTTCTGCTGCGAAGAGATGCGCTGGGCATTGGCCACCTTCGGGTCCAGCACGCGCAGGAGCGCCTGGTCCGAGTCCGCGCCGCCCTTCGCCTCGTTGAGCCAGGGCGACTCCTCCAGCGTCATCTTCCGGTTCGGGTCCAGGCCGTCGAAGGTCTCGAAGCGCGTGCTGCGCTCGCTCAGGTCCTTGGCCACCTTCGCCACCGCCGGGTACTTGGTGAAGAGGCTGGAGACGATGCCCGTGGACACGAAGCGGTTGAGCGTCTGCTCCGTGCACTCGTAGGGGTAGTCCACCAGGTACGGCAGCGCCTGGAGCACGGAGTAGAAGAGCTGCGCGTCCACGGTCACGACGAGCTGCTCGTTCACCCGCGTGGGGTCGTCCGACTTCTTCAGGTCGTCGAACGTCAGCGTCCGGCGATCCGTGTTGTTCAGCATGGCGAAGCGCGACTGCGCCAGGTGCATGCGGCCGGGCAGCACCGGCAGGGGCCGCAGCTCGCCGTCGCTGAACGCGCCCGTCTTCGCGACGACGCGGAAGGCCACCGGCCCCACCCGCGCGGGCGTGGTGATGGGGAAGCGCAGGTTCGTGCCCTTCCCCGCCGCCACCGTGAAGGCCTGCGATGTCGTCTTCACGCCGAACTCCGTGAGCAGGCTCTTCTGCGTGTCCGGATCCACGATGTCGAACGTGAGCTGGCCCTGCTGCGTCTGGGTCCCCGCGTTGTTCACCACGACCTCCAGCTCCGCGCGGTCACCCTCGCGCAGGAAGCGCGGCAGGTACGGGCGCACCATCAGCTCCTTCACGGTGCGGGTGGTGCGCTGCGTGGAGCCGCCGCGCAGGTCCCGCGTGAGCGCGTGCACCCAGACGTCCCACGCCGTCACCGAGTCCGGCACCGTGAACTCCAGCACCGCCGCTCCGTCCGGCCCGGTGAGCAGCTGCGGAATCCAGAACGCCGTCTCCGCGAAGTTGGAGCGCAGCGGCCCCTCCGGCCCCTCCCCCGGCTCCGGGGCGCCGGGAGCGCCCTTGATGATCTGGATGATCTCCCGCCGCTTCTCCTCCAGCACCCTGCCGACCTTCGGCGCGGACTCCGCGGCGGACGGCGCGGGCGACGGAGGCGGAGGCGGAGGCGGTGCACCGTCCGACTGCGGCTGGACGGCCCCGGGCTTCATGGCGCGCATGCGGTGGCCGCCGTAGTAGCTGCGGTAGCCCGGACCGCCCAGCCCGTAGCCGTCCTCGAACTTCAGCGTGTCTTCGCTGAGAGCCGGCGCGGAGGGCCCTTCCCGGACGAGCGCGTCGAAGAGCCAATCCGCGCCGAAGACGCCACCGGACGCCTTGAAGTCCACGTAGACGATCTGCTGCGGATACAGCTGCGCCACCTGCGGCGGCGTGTGCGGCCCGAAGACGTTGAGCGACTGATCGTACATGTACGCGAGCAGCTCCGCGGCCCCGGCCTCCAGCTTCGCGCCCTTCGGTCCCTTCACCGTCACGCGGAAGGTCTCCTTCGCGCCGGGCCGCAGCGTGTCGCGGAACGTGGCGAACTCCAGGCTGAGTTCCTTGTCATCGAAGGGCACGGCCACCGTCTGCTGGAAGCTCAGCGTCTGCCAGTCGCGCACCATCGAGAGCACCACCGTGAAGCCGCCGCGCAGGGACTCCGTCACCGGAAGCTCCACCACTGCGCGCCCCTGCCCCGCCGTCAACTGGCGGTGCTCGACGCGATTGCGCCCCTGGTACACGTCCATCACCAGCGGCTGGCCGTCGAAGCCGGAGGCCACCATCAGCCGCGCCACCTCGCCCACGCGCACGGAGGCGCGCTCCGCCGCCAGCACCGCGGGCAACCCCGCTGGGGCGTGGGCCCCCGCCACCACGAAGTCCCGTTGCGCGGTGGCCTTCTGGCCGAACGCGTCCGCCGTCTCGTAGCGCAGGCGGTACGCCCCCGCGCGCAGCGCCGGAATCTTCACGGTGGCGACACCGTCCGCGCCATGCGTCACGGCCGCCTGCGCCACCTCCGCGCCGTCGTCCCAGCGTTGCAGCGTCTGCTCCACGTCGTAGGCCGTGTCCCAGCGCGCCTTCTGCGAATCCCCCGGCGTGGGAGAGGTCTCCCTCGCCGACTGGGTGTCCGCGTCCAGCGGCCTGGGCTTCTCCACCGGGAGCTCGGACGGCATCAGCGGGCGGCCCGGGGCCTTCAAGGCGACGAGCCGCCAGCGGCCGGGGCCCGCCTGCGGCGCGCCATCCAGGTTCGAGCGGACGAGCCGCACCTCCGACGGGAAGTCCTCGCGGACGAAGCCCACGTCGGAGTCCACGCGGCCCTCCACCGACACGAAGCCCAGGCGGAAGGCGCGGCTCGCGGAGCGCGTCTCACCGCCCTCGTCCGTCAGGTCCGCCTCCACGCGGTAGCGCCACGACATGCCCTGCGCCTTCGCGAGCCGCTCGTCCGCTTCCGGGGTGAACGCCACGGTGAAGCCGCCGTCCTCGCCCACCGTGGCCGTCCCGGAGGCCACCAGGTCCGTGGTGGCCGGGATGCGCTCCCAGAACCACCAGCGCGGCAGCACCGGCTCGCGCGACACGCGCCACTTCACCGCGCCGCTCGCCACCGGCAGGCCGAAGTAGTAGCGGGCCTCGCCCTTGAACGTCGCGCGCCGGTTGAGCCGCAGCGGCTCCTGCGCGTCCTTCAGCGTCACCTCGAAGGTGGGCCGCTTGTACTCCTCCACCCGCACGCCCGCGTAGCCGCTGGGGCTCGTGCGCACCGTCCACTGGCCCAGGGGCCGCCCCGAGGGGAGGTCGAACTCGCCCGCCACCGACCCGAACAAGTTGGTGCGCGCCTCGCGCTTGGCCACCTCCTGTCCGTTGGGGTCGACGAGCGTCACCGTCACCGGCGACTCCGGCAGGACGCGGTAGCGCTTGGACGCCTCATCCGTGCGGTAGGCCACCACCTTCCACAGCAGCTTCTGCTGGGGACGGTAGACGGCGCGGTCCGTGTAGATGAGCGTCTGGTCCGTCGGGGTCCAGTCGTGGAGGGGGGACAGGTACACCGAGCCCGGGAGCACCATCACGTTCTTGCCCCGGCCCAGCACCAGCTCCATGTCCTCGTAGCGGTCGGCGTTCTTGCCCGTGAGCAACAGGTCGCCGTTGGCGTCGGTGCGGCGGCTGACGATGTTGAAGCGGCGGGTGCCGTAGTCCGACTTCACCAGCCGCACCTCCACGTTCGGAGCGCTCGCTCCCGTGGCCCCGTCCACCACGTGGACCTCCACCTGGTTGGGGGTCGCCTTGCGCACCGTCGCCGCCCAGGTCGACACGGACATCGGCAGGGCGAGAATGCGGCTGTTCTTCTTCGCGAAGTCCTCGCGCGTGGACAGGGCGATGATGTACGCGCCCGTCTTGAGCGCCGGCGGCGTCACGAACGTCTGGTGCGGCTGGAAGTCCGGCGTGGGCGGCAGCGCCGTGCTCCACACAGCCTCCGGTTTGCGCGACGCCACCATGCGGAGCATCTCCGCGGTGGAGGGGTACAGCGACAGGTCCTCGCCGGGCTTCGCGAGCCGTGCCTCCAGGTCCACCGCGTACGCCCGGAAGTACACCGTGCCCACGTTGCGGTGGCCCACCAGGATGGAGCGCTTGCCCGGCCCGTCCACCTGCATCCCGGTCGCGAACAACTCCGGGGCCTCCAGCCTGCCCACCAGCGCCGCGCACTGCATGCCGCCCACAGACTTGGGCCACGCCTCCGCGCCCGCCTTCGCCAGGGCATGCGCGGTGATGGCGCGGCCCGCCTCCTCCTCCATCACCGCGAGCTGGTTCTGCCCCTTGGACCACCACGGCACGTCCCGGAAGCCCTTCAGGTGCGCGGCCAGGTGCTCCTGGATGCGCCGCTTGTCCGCGGCGTCCTTGAACGACGTGGACAGCACCTCGTAGCGCCGCAGCCGCGCCTCCAGCGCCGCCTCACGCCGGCCCGCCGCCTGGTGCCACGCCTCCAGGTCCCCCAGCACCGCCGCCACCTTCATCAGCGGGTGCGCGGAGGGGTCCTTCAGCTCCACCTTCGGCGTGCCCTCCAGGAGCGCGCCCAGGTCCAACCGGTACACGCCCTGCTCCTGCTCCGGGCGCCACAGGTTCGTGTCCTCCAGCGAGGCCACCCACAGGTACGTCACCGCGTCGCGCACCGTGGAGCGGATGCCCTCGGGATACGTGTTGGGCTGGACGTACTCGGACAGCCCCTTCACGGGCTCGGTGCCGAACTTCTGCCGTGACTCCCAGATGGCGGCGTACGTGCGCTGGATCTCCGCTGAAAGCTGATCCTTCGTCCACGCCTTCAGGTCCACCGGCCCGGAGGACACCACCTGCTCGCGCTTGCCAATCTCGTAGCTGTACGCCTGCTGGTAGTTCGCGAGCACCGCCGCGTAGAACAGCTGGAGCGTGGCCTGCTGCCGAAGCCCCTCCGGCCAGGGCTGTTCACGCAGGAAGCGCACCGCCGTCTCATGGCCATGCAGCCGCGAGCGCAGTTGCACCGTGCGCACCAGCGCGCGCGTCCACTCGTCTGCGTCACCCCGGGCCTTCGCCGCGGCGAGTCGGGCCTCGGCCCCCTGCGCGGCGGACTCGACCTGGTCGTCCTCGACGAGCGCGTCGATGGCCTTCCACGTCGGGGGCCCCTTCGCGGCAGGGGCCGCCACGGACACGGAGGACAGCGCGAGGGACAGCAGACACAGGACGACGGCGGCGGTACGCGGGCGCGGTGGAGAAGACATAGGGGCGGCACTCTAGACGCCGCCCGCGCCGCTGGCGTTCCCTTCTCCGTTTCAGGTGGCCGCGGGCGCCGCGGGGGCCCGGCGCCGCAGCCCCACCACGTAGACCTCCATGCTGGCGCCGCGCGTCGCTTCGGGACGGACGATCTTCACCTCTTCAAAGTGCTTGCGCACCTCGTCACGGAAGGCCTCGAAGTCGCCGCCCATGAAGACCTTGGCCACGAACGTGGCGCCGGGCCGGCCGCGCGTGGCGGCCACCTCCAGCGCCTTGCCCGCGAGCCGCAGGCTGCGCGCCTCGTCCGTGCCCTTGATGCCGGACGTCTTGGGCGCCATGTCGGAGATGATCGCGTCGTAGGGGCCGTCGTACAGCGCGGCCAGCTTCGCGTCGAAGTCGTCCGCGAGCACGTCCAGCACCGCCGTCGTCACCCACTTCTGGGAGAACGGACGGATGGCCGCGATGTCCACGCCGACGACGCGCCCGTTCATCCCCACCGCGTCCGCCAGAATCTGGAGGAACCCGCCCGGCGCCGCGCCGAGATCCAGCACCGCCGCGCCCTTCTTCACGGACCCGGGGAAGCGCTTGAGGATCTCATCGACCTTGAACGCGGAACGCGCTCGCAGTCCCTCTTGCTTGGCTTTCTGGAAATAGTGGTCTTTAGGACGGTAGGGCTTGCCCATGTCAGAAGCCGTCCCTAGCATCCGCTACTGTCTTCGGAAAGCCGGAGCAGTCGCGGCCTGTTGGCTGGCCGCGCCCACGGACTTCGCCGGAGGGTTGGTGGCATGGGCACCCGGAGCGTGACAGCGGCCTTGTGCATCTCCCTGCTCTTCGCGGGCGGGGCGGCGTTCTGCTACGCACGCGCCGAGGCCCTCCAGGCGGAAGGCCGCTGGCTGATGGCCCGGGGCAGCGCCCAGGCCTCCGACTTCGCCCAGAAGCTGGACGGCACCTCCGTGGACGCCCAGTTGAAGACCTTCAAGGAGCGCCGCGGCGTGATGGAGCAGGCCCACCGCTGGCAGCGGGGCATGCTGCTGGGCATCATGGCCGCCGTCCTGTCCGGCCTGTCCGCCTACGTCCTCTTCCTCCTCAAGCGGCTGGACGACCAGCTCCTGGACGCCACCGGCGAGCTGCGCCGGCCCCAGGAAGCCTCCTCCCTGCCCGCCCCGGCGTTCGCGCCCAGCGTCCAGCGTTAGGCCCGGACTCTGGCAGGATGTCCCCGTCACCGTCTGACGGGGAGGACCGCCATGCCCGGCTGCGCGCACTGCGGACACGCACTCGACATCATCGCGAATCAGGTCGGCCGGAGCGCCACGTGCCCCAGCTGTGAAGAGGACCTGCGCTCGTGCCGCAACTGCCGGCACTTCGACGCGTCCGTGGCCAAGGCCTGCAAGGAGCCCTTCGCGGAGGTGCCCCGCGACAAGGACGAGGCCAACTTCTGCGAGCTCTTCCAGTTGGGTGAAGGCGGCCTGCACGCGAAGGCCTCCCGCGACGCGATGCTCAGCGCCGCGGAGGCCCTCTTCGGCAGGAAGTAGCTAGAAGCCGTACAGCTTGGAGATGATCTCCTTCATCACCTCGGAGGTGCCGCCGCCGATGGTGATGAGCCGCACGTCGCGCCACATCCGCGCGATGGGCGTCTCCTCGATGTAGCCCATGCCGCCGAAGAACTGCTGGCAGTCGTAGGCCACGCGCTGGGCCAGGTCTCCGGCGAACAGCTTCGCCATGGAGATCTCCTTCACCGGGTTCTCCTTCCGGTCGTAGAGGTCCACCGCGTAGTAGTTGAGCCGCCGCGCCGCCTCCACCGCCGTCAGGTGCTCCACGAACTTGTGGCGCCACACCTGGAACTTGATGAGGGGCCGGCCGAACGCCTCGCGCTCGTTGCCGTACTGGAGCGCGTCCTCCAGCATCCGGTCCATGCCGCCCACCGTGGTGATGGCGCCCACCAGGCGCTCACCCTGGAAGTTGGTCATGATGTGGTAGAAGCCCGCGTTCTCCTCGCCCAGCACGTAGCGCGCGGGGATGCGGCAGTCCTCGAAGTAGAGGATGGCCGTGTCCGAGGACAGGTTTCCAATCTTGTCCAGCTTCTTGGAGATGCTGAACCCCTTCACGTCCGTGGGGAACGTCACCAGCGAGATGCCTCCGTAGCCCTGCTCACCGGTGCGCACCGCCAGCGTGATGAAGTCCGCGCGCGTGCCGTTGGTGATCCACATCTTGGAGCCGTTGATGACGTAGTCGTCACCGTCCCGGCGCGCCGTCGTCTTGATGCTCGCCACGTCGGAGCCGCACCCCGGCTCGCTCACGCCCAGCGCCGCGATGCGCTCGCCCTTGAGCGCGGGCTCCAGGAACTCGCGCTTCTGCTCGTCCGTGCCGATCTCATTGATGATGGGCGTGGCCATCTGGCTCTGCACCAGCAGCGCCATGTTCACGCCCGCGTTGCGGCTGCGCGACAGCTCCTCCGCGAACGCCGTCACGTACCAGTAGTCCAGGCCGCTGCCGCCGAACTTCGGGTCGTGGTTGATGCCCAGGAAGCCCAGCTCGCCGCACTTCTTGAACAGCTCCTTGGGGAAGATGCCCGCCCGGTCCCACTCCAGACCGTGGGGCGCCATCTCCTTCTCCACGAAGGCGCGAACCGACCTGCGAAACGCCTCGTGCTCCTCGGTGAACGGGTTGAGCATCGCGAGTCCTTAAGGGGTTGTCCCGCTGTGGGTTGATTCGCGAGTCAATAACAGGCCCCCGCCGTCAGCCACAAGCGACGCCCTGCGTCTCCAGCCCGCCCGACGCCCGCCTTCCTGGTGACGCGGCGCGACGGCAGCGGTGTTGTGAAGAAGTCTGAAGGCCCGGAGAGCAGGCGGCCAACCCCGCGGGATGACTGGAGAGTGGATAGTCCGCACTCCGGAGTATCCTCTTGACAGATAATCGAGCGTCGGTAATTTCTAGCCCACAAAGAATTAGCCGGAGCAGGAGCCAGGGCGGGTGTCCCGCCGGCGACCCGGCAGGAGTTCGGACGCGTGAATCAGCGAATCTTGGCTGCCGTGGTGGCCGTGGCGGTGTCGACGGCGGGGTGCTCGAAGGCGGGCGCGGAGAAGGCGCAGCTTCCGACGCAGCAGGAAGGCTCCAACGCGCTGGGCGTCAAGGCCATCACCCCGGCCACGGAGCTGGAGCAGAACGTGACGCGCGTCACGGGCCAGGTCCGCTCCAAGCAGGAGGCCGTCCTGGGCCCCCAGGCGACGGGCACGCTCGCGAAGGTGAACGTCCGGGTGGGCGACAAGGTGAAGAAGGGCGACGTGCTGGCGCAGCTGGACACGTCCAACGTGGCCATCGCGGTGGACCAGGCGAAGGCGGCCAAGGACATGGCGGAGGCCGCGCTGCAGCTGGCCACCAGCAACCTGGAGCGCACCCGCAAGGTCGCCGAGTCCGGCGGCGTCGCGGCCAACGCGCTGGAGCAGGTGGAGATCGGCCAGAAGCAGGCCGCGGCCCAGGCGGCCCAGGCGGGCGCGGCCTACCGGCTGGCGCTGGAGAACCTGCGCGACCACAGCATCGTGGCGCCCTTCAACGGCATCATCACCGCGCGCACCAAGAACGTGGGTGACTCGGTGGCGATGACGCCCTCCACCCCGGTGTTCTCCATCGTGGACACGGACGGGCTGGAGATCCGGATGATGGTGCCGGAGTCCGTCATCGACACCGTGACGCCGGGCACCGTGACGCCGGGCACCGTGAACCCCAGCGGCATGCGCTTCGAGGCGAAGGTGGCCAACGTGGGCGCCGTCATCGACGCGCAGAGCCGCACCGTGGAGGTGCTGGCGGACGTGACGGGCAAGACGGACCACCCGCTGCGCCCCGGCGCGCTGGTGGAGATGGACTTCTCCAAGGCCGCGGGTGACGCGGGCAACGGCCTGTTCCTGCCGGCGCAGGCCGTCAGCAGCAAGGGCCAGGACGGCTTCGTGTGGGTGGTGCAGGACGGCACCGTGCGCAAGCGCGACGTGCGCGTGCAGCGCGTGCTGCCGGGCTACGTGAAGGTGCTGCAGGGCCTGACGGCGGAGGAGCGCGTGCTCGCCGACGCCTCGCTGGACGTCAAGGAGGGGACCGCCGTGCGCGTCGCGCAGTAGCGGTCCTTCCCCTCCCCTCTTCTTTCCTGGGTACCTGAATGCTCAAGACCTTCATTTCACGGCCCATCTTCACCGCCATGCTGATGCTGGCGGTGGTGGTGTTCGGCCTGTTCGCCTATCCGAAGATCGGCGTGGACCAGTTCCCCGACGTCGACTTCCCCGTCGTCACCGTGACGACCATCCTCCCGGGCGCGGACCCGGAGACCATCGAGAAGAACGTCTCCGACCCGCTGGAGGAGGCGCTCAACACGCTCAACGGCGTGGACACGCTCAAGTCCATCAACGTCGAAAGCGTTTCGCAGATCGTCGTGCAGTTCAAGCTGTCCACCAAGGTGGACATCGCGGCGCAGGACGTGCGCGACCGCGTGCAGGCCACGTTGAGCAAGCTGCCGGACGAGGTGGAGACGCCCGTCGTGGAGAAGTTCGACATCGGCGCGGCCCCCATCATCACGCTGGCGCTCGCGGGCGCCCTGCCGGTGGAGGAGCTGACGCGCGTGGCGGATGACGTCGTGAAGCCGGCCCTCCAGCGCCAGCAGGGCGTGGGCAGCATCGACATCGTCGGTGGCCGTGAGCGGGAGATCCAGCTCGTGGTGGACCCGCAGCGGCTGCGCGGCTTCGGCCTGGCCGTCAGCGACGTCAGCCAGGCGCTCAAGGCCCAGAGCCTGGACGTCCCGGGTGGCCGCAGCATGGACAGCGGCCGTGAGCGCATCGTGCGCCTCACCTCCGAGGCGAAGAGCGTGGAGGACATCCGCAACATCATCATCACCAGCGCGGGCGGCTCGCCCATCCGCGTGCGCGACATCGCGGAGGTGGTGGACGGCCCCGCGGAGCAGCGCTCGGGCGCGAAGAGCGGCGAGCGCAGCGCGGTGGCGCTGGTGGTGCGCAAGCAGTCCGGCTCCAACACCGTGCAGGTGGCGGACCTGGTGAAGGAGTCGCTGGCGGAGATCAACAAGTCGCTGCCCGCGGGCGTCCAGGTGGAGACGGTGACGGACAACTCGCGCTTCATCCGTTCGTCCATCCACGCGGTGCAGGAGGACCTCATCCTGGGCGGCGTGCTCGCCGTCCTCATCGTGTTGGTGTTCCTGCGCAACCTGCGCTCCACCATCGTGGCGGCCATCGCGCTGCCGGTGTCCGTGGTGGGCACGTTCGCGGTGATGGCGGCGCTGGGCTTCACCTTCAACATGATCACGATGCTGGCGCTGACCCTGTCCATCGGTCTGCTCATCGACGACGCCATCGTGGTCATCGAGAACATCGTCCGTCACATGGAAGAGGGCGCCACGCCCATGCAGGCCGCGCTGGAGGGCGCCGGACAGATTGCCCTCGCGGTGCTCGCGGTGACGCTGGCCATCGTGGCGGTGTTCATCCCGGTGGCCTTCATGGACGGCATGATCGGCAAGTTCTTCTACCAGTTCGGCGTCACGGTGGCGGTGGCCACGCTCATCTCCTACGTGGTGTCCATGACGCTCACGCCGATGCTGTCCTCGCGCCTGTTGCGTGAGCACGGCCACCCGACGGGCATCTCCGCCTCCGTGGAGAAGGTGCTGGTGGGCATGGAGAACGGCTACCGGAAGATCCTGGGTGGCATCCTCCGTCACCGCGCGCTGACGATGATCGTCGCGGTGGTGGTGCTCTTCGCGACCTTCGGCCTGGCCCGCTTCCTCAAGTTCACGTTCATCCCGGAGCAGGACAACGGCAACATCAAGCTCACGGTGGAGCTGCCCATCGGGTCCACCATCCAGGAGACCCAGACGCAGCTGGACACCTACGCGGCGCAGGTCCAGGCGCTGCCGGGCATCGCCTCCACGTTCACCACCGCGGGCGGCGGCGTGCAGGAGGAGGTCCACAAGGGCGAGGTCCTCATCAACCTGAAGCCGGTGAGCGAGCGCGCCTTCAAGCAGAGCGAGCTGAAGGCCTACCTGCGCCAGACCCTCAAGGCCCCCCCGGGCATCGTGGTGGCCGTGCAGGACGTGGCCGCGGTGTCGGGCGGTGGCGCGAAGTCGCAGCAGGTGCAGTTCAACCTGCGCGGCGACAACTGGAAGGAGCTGACGGAGTCCGCGGAGAAGATGCGCCAGGCGATGCTCAAGAACCCGGGCCTCACCGACGTGGACATGACGTACCGCTCCGGCAAGCCGCAGTACGACGTGCAGGTGGACCGCGACCGCGCGGCCACGCTGGGCGTGCCGGCCGCGGCCCTGGGCCAGACGCTGCGCGCCTACCTGGGCCGCGACAAGGTGCTGGACTACCGCGAGGGCGGCGAGACGTACGAGGTGAAGCTGCGCCTGCCTCCGGAGACGCTGGCCTCCGCGGACGCGCTCGGTCAGTTGTCCGTGCGCTCCCCCACGGGGCAACTGGTGGAGCTGCGCAACCTGGCCCGCATCGTCCCCGCGGAGGGTCCGGTGCAGATCGACCGGCAGGCGCAGCGGCGGCAGATCACCATGCTGGCGAACCTGAAGGAGGGCTACGCGCTCTCCGACGCCATCACCTACATGCAGGGCTACGCCGCCACGGAGCTGCCCAAGAGCGTCACGGGCGAGCTGGAAGGCAACGCGAAGGAGCTGGGCAAGTCCGTGGCCGCGTTCGGCACGGCGCTGCTCCTGGGCATCATCCTCATCTACATGATCCTCGCGGCGCAGTTCGAAAGCCTCATCCACCCGTTCACGATCATGCTGTCCCTGCCCTTCGCCTTCATCGGGGCCATTGGCGGCCTGCTCATCACCGGCCAGTACATGTCCATGTTCGCCCTCATCGGCGTCATCATGCTCATGGGCCTGGTGGTGAAGAACGGCATCCTCCTGGTGGACTTCACGCTGCAGGTCCGTGAGAAGGGCCGCACGGCGCACGAGGCGCTCCTGGAGGCCGCTCCGGTGCGTCTGCGCCCCATCCTGATGACGACCATCGCGATGATCGCCGGCATGATCCCGGTGGCCATCGCCAAGGGTGACGGCGCGGAGACGCGCGCGCCCATGGCCATCACCATCATCGGCGGCCTCGTCACCTCCACGTTCCTCACGCTGGGCGTGGTGCCGGTGGTGTACTCGCTGCTGGATCAGCTGGCCGCGCGCTTCAAGCGCAACAAGAAGAGCGACCCCGGCTTCGCGGGTGGCTCCGGCACGGCGCACGGTCCGTCCAACCAGGACCGTGAGCGGGAAGCCGCCGCGGCCGCCGCGGCGCGGGTGGAGACGGCCTGATGCGCCGCCCCACCTCCATCACCTCCCCCTCGGAGTCCGAAGTGCGCTCCGAGGGGAAGGACGAGGCCCCCGACGAGAAGGCCGTGATGGAGCGCCTGCTCCAGGAAGGGGACCAGTCCACGCCGGACTCGCGCCGCTTCATGGGGCTCATCCGGGAGCTGGCCCACTTCCGCTCCCTGAGGGACCCGCTGGCGAGCCTCTGCGACGACATGCGGCTGACCCCCACCCAGGTGCACGCGCTCGGGTGGCTGGGCATGGACGGCCCCATCCAGGTGGGCGTGCTGGCGCAGCGCATCGGCATCACCAAGAAGACCATCACCGGCGTGGTGGACCGCCTGGAGGACATGGGCATGGTGGAGCGCGGCCGGGACGCGGAGGACCGCCGCGCCGTCACCGCGAAGCTCACCGAGCGGGGATGTGAAATCTACAAGGTCATCCAGCTGATGACGGACGCGGGCATCCGGCGGTTGATGGGCCTGCTTCCCGAGGATGACCGCGAGGCGCTGTTCGGCATCATCGAGCGGATGCTCGCCCGGATGAAGGCCGGCGCCCCGCCGCGCTGAAGACGGCCCCCAGGTGCGTGGACGGGCGCGGGCTGCGACACTGCCCGCGCCCATGCTCCCCTCCTTCGTGGCCCTGCTCGGGCTTGGCCTGAGCGCCGCTCCCCCGCCCTCCCCTCCTTCCGCGCCCGCGGTGCTCCACGCGCAGTGCCGCGCGCACGCGGCGGATCCCTCCAGTCCCTGGGCGCTCGCGCACGGCATGGACCTGGACGGGAAGGCCTTCCGCGCGCGGGACGGCCGCCCGGCCTCGGACGCCATCGTCGCGGGGTTCCTGCGCCGCGACGCCCCGGACGCGGGGGCCCCGGCCCGCTACTTTTTCGACGCCTTCACCCCGGACGGCACGCCCGTGGAGCCGCACCCGGCGCTCCAGGTGAAGACCCTCCTGCTCGCGGGCTACCCGCGCTCGCATGCGTTCCCCACGGCGTGGGGCAAGGTGACGCTGCGGGAGCTGGTGGGCTCGCTCCAGCATGACTTCCGCCCCGCGCTCGCCGCGTCGCCGGAGGGAGCGTGGGCGCTGGACGCGCTGTCACACGTGCTGGAGCCCGGAGGCTCGTTCGTCAACGGCGCGGGGGAGACGGTGCGCATGGACGCGGTGATGGACACCGCGCTCGCCACGCTGGAGTCCGCGAACGCGGAGCTCGTCCGGGGCATGAAGGCGGGCCTTCCCCAGGTGCCCAAGAACAAGCAGGGCATCTACGCGCACCCGTGTGGCGGGCTCCACTTCTTCCAGGCCGTCGCGGGCTGGGCGCGCTTCCCCTCCGTGCGCAAGGCGTGGGGCCCCAGGCTGGACGCGCAGGTGGACGTGCTGGTGTACCGGCTGGGCTCGGAGGCGAAACAGTACGAGGCCGCGCTCACCGCCGCGCCCGCGTACCGCGTCCCGGTGCTGGTGCAGATGGTGAAGTTCCACGGCCACTTCCTGGAGGCGCTGGGACGCTACCGGGACGAGACGGGCTGGAAGCCCACGCCCGCGCAGGCCCGCGCGGTGGCGGAGGCCAGGGCCGCGCTGGAGCACGCCACGCTCAGGCTGGAGGCCACGGGCGCCTTCCGCGACACGGAGGCGCTGGCCAGGACGCAGCCCCAGCTCGCCCTGGACCTGGTGGGCGATGCGTGCCACGCGGCGCGCGGCTGGGACCTGTGGGCCTCCGCGAAGGCCCGTTGAAACACGGGCTCAGGGCCCGTCCTGACGCTGGCCTCCCGGCTTGAGCTTCAGGAGCCCCGCGGAGAGCGCCGCCTTCCCGGAGGCCATCCACCGGCGGCCCCGCTGCCGCGCGACCATCACCGAGCCCAGCACCAGCCGCTGCGCGCGCATCTGGAGCAGGTCCGCGCGCAGCTCCATGGGCGTCACGGTGCGGATGCGGCCCTGCTCGTAGGCCTCGGTGATGGCGCGACGCTGGAGCTTGCCGCTGCTCGTCTTCTGGAGCTGGCCGTAGCGGATGAAGAGGACGTCCTCTTGCGCGAGCGTCACGCCCACCGTCTCCAGCACCGACTGGCAGACCTGCTTGCGGCTGTGCTCCAGGCGCTCCAGCGCGGACGGGTGGTTCACCTCCGCCAGCACCACCAGGCGCCCCTTCACCTGGATGACGGCGGTGCGGCCCGGGCGGATGAAGGAGAGCCGCTCCACGGCCTGCTCGAAGTCCGCGGAGAAGAAGCTCTGGCCGTTCACCTTGATGCGGTCGTTGATGCGCCCGGTGATGAAGAGTTCGCCCTCCTTCTGGAAGCCCAGGTCGCCCGTGGCGTAGAAGCCGTCCTCGCCGCGCAGGGGCCGGTCGTCCAGGTAGTACGACGGCGCCAGGCTGCCGCCGCGCAGCTCGATTTCTCCCATCTCACCCTCGCCGCACGGGTGGCCGTCCTCCGCGCGCAGCCGCACCTCGAACTCCGTCAGCGGGCGGCCCACGGAGATGGCCGGCTGGCCATTGGGCGCGGTGATGACGCGCACCGTCTGGCGCGGCGGCACGCTCGCGACCATCAGCACCGTCTCCGCCATGCCGTAGCAGGGCATGAACACGTCGCGCTTGAGACCGCACGGGGCGAGGATGTCCAGGAACTGCTCCAGGTTGGGGATGTTGATGGGCTCGCTGCCCAGGTAGATGCTCTGCACGCGCGACAGGTCCAACCGCTTCAGGTCGTCCGCGTCCGCCGACTTGAGCGACTTCAGCGCGTAGTCGATGGCGAAGTTGGGGATGACGGAGCCCATCACCTTCTCGGTGGAGATGAGCTCCAGCCAGCCCAGGGGGTCCATCAGGAATGACGCGGGCTGGGACAACAGCAGATCGTTGCCCACCGTGATGCAGGTGAGCAGCCCGCCGATGAGCCCCATGTCGTGGTAGAGCGGCAGCCAGCTCGTCACCCGGTCCTCGGCCGTGCGGCCGTCGTGCCGGATGATCATCCGCAGGTTCGCGGCCAGGTTCTCGTGGGTGATGGGCACGCCCTTGGGGAACGACGTGGACCCCGACGAGAACTGCACGAACGCCAGCTCCCCGGGCGCCACCTGGCGCAGCGTCACACCGGGACGCTTCGCGCCCGCGGGCTGCAACGGCAGGCGCTCCAGCGGCAGCTCCAGTCCGGACAGGCCAGGCACGTCCAGGATGAGCCGCGCGTCATAGCGCTCGCGGATGCGCGCGAGGAAGTCCCGGTAGGGCCCCTTCGGCGTGCTCAGGATGTACGGCTTCACGGACAGGGGCACCGCGCCCAGCTCCATCAGTCCCAGGAAGGCGAAGATGACGGACGATGAGGTCTCGAAGGGCAGCACCACGCGCGTGCCCGGCCCCACGCCGCGCGCGCGGAAGTGCTCCGCCGCCCCGGCCACGCGAGCAGCGAACTCCCGGTAGGGCACGAACTCCGGCGGCCCGACGAAGTCGTCGTAGAGAAACAGGCCGCGCCGCGGATCCGTCGATTCCAGCCTCTGGATGATGTCGAGCATGCGAAAAGCCTCCCTTCCCCTGCGGGTTCTTCAGTGCGAAGGCGCCACCTGGCGCATCCATGCGAGCACGCGGGGCAACACCTCCGCGCGGGCGCGCTCTCCGCGCACCACGTCGAAGTGGCCCGCGTCCCAGCTCAGCCCCTGCGCGCGCCCCAGGACGAACAGGTCCTTGTGGGCGCTGCCCAGGTGGCTCACCAGCTTCTGCGCGCGCTGCGGTGACGCATGGAACACGTCCGCCGCGCCCACGCCCGCGAACACCGGCAGCGTCACGTTGCCGAGCGCGCTCCAGTAGTCCGTCGCGCCGTCCGCGCTGCGGAACGCGCCCGTGGGCGCCCAGTCCGTGAACTGCCGCATCACGCCCGCCGGTTCGTCCCAGGGCCCCTGCTTCAGCGCCTTCGCCGGGAAGCGCCCCAACACGCCCGCCACCGCGGAGGAGAACCCCAGCTGGAAGCGCTTCTTGAACCCGCCGTCGCTGTAGTCGTTCACCGCCGAGGACAGCGTGCACACGCCGGACAGCGACGCCTGGAGCGAGGGGTCCACCCCCAGGGCCGCCAGCGCCGCGTAGCCCGCCATGCTGTGGGCCAGGAGGAACAGCGGCCCCGTGTGGCGCGCGCGCACCGCCCGCACCAGGTCCGGGATGTCGTGGCGCACGTACGTGTCGAAGCTCCAGTCGTACGCGCGCTTCGCCGGCCAGCGGCTCCGGCCATGGCCGCGCAGGGAAGCGACGTACGCCACGCAGCCCGCGTCCACGAACGTGCGCGCGGCCCCGTCGCCCTGCCCGCCCAGGAAGAAGCGGCCGTCGGAGAACAGCCCCGGCACGAAGAGGATGCCGGGCGCGGAGTCCGGCGTCGTGGACAGGCGCGCGTCCACGACGTGCAGCGCGTGCTCCTGGGACGTGGGCACCCAGAACTCCCGCGACGCGAGCTCCTGCTTCGCGTTCGTGCTCATGGAAGCGGCTCCTCGACAGTGGCCGCCGGCGCGCGCGCGGCGTCCAGGAACTGCTGCAGCGACGCGAGCGACCGGGCCCTCGCGTCCAGGAAGGCCACGCTCACCAGCGCCTCCACCGCCACCGGCCCGTCCGCCGCCAGGAACACGCGCTGACGAAAGCGCGCGCGGTAGTTGAGGCCGTCCGGCTCCAGCTCGTCCGCCGCCGGCGACTCCAGCTCCGTGTGCACCACCACGTCGCCCGGGGGAATCTCCCGGCGGTAGTCCACCTCCACGCGCGACACCACGGCCACCACCGGCCCCCCGCGCGTCAGCCCCTGCCGCTCCAGCCACGCCCAACGGCCGGCCTCCAGGTACTCCAGCGTGGTGGCGTTGTTCACGTGCCCCAGGATGTCCAGGTCATTGGGACGCACGCGCAGCGTGAGCGACGACTCTTCGAAGTGCACGGGGGATGTCCTTCGGCTGCCGGGGGGATGACAGCGATTTTCAGGGGGACGGAGCGCGCGTCACGATGACCACCGTCGAGACGAACCCTCCGCTATGCGACAGCGAGACTGCGACCTGCAGGCCCTCGCGCGCCAGGTGCGCCGCGAGCGTGCCGTGAAACCGGAAGCGCGGCGCGTGCCGGGCGTCGTGGACGAGCTCGGCGTCCGTCCAGAACCAGCCGGCGACCGCGGGCAGCGCCTTGAAGAGGGCCTCCTTCGCGCTGAAGCCCGCCGCCAGGCTCTGCTCCGGGTCCGCCGCGCGCTCGAAGTGGGCGAGCTCCGCGGCGGTGAAGAAGACGTCCGGCTCCCGCAGGGCCCGTGCGGCCTCCAGCTCCGAGACGGCCTGGAGGTCGTGGCCCAGGCCCATCAGCACCCGACGAGGTCCATCCAGGTGTCCTCCACCTCGTCGCGCGAGTTCACCGTGATGCCGGTGATGCGCTTGAGCGCGTGGAAGATGAGCTGCTCCTTCTTGCGCAGCGCGTCCGGAGCGTAGAAGCCCTCGCGGTGCTCCAGCTGATCCCACCAGTTGACGTGGGTGTCGCGAGACTCCACGCGCTCGCGCTTGCTGCCGTGCACCTCGCCGCCGTCGCGCAGGAACAGGTGCGCCACCGCGAACGCCTCCTTCGCCTTGTACGCGCCGCTGTCCACCAGCGCCTTGGCGAAGGCGATGAAGTAGTTCATGTGCTGCACTTCGTCCGCCGCCACCTGCTTGAACAGCGCGCGCAGGCCCGGGTCCTGGACCATCTGCGAGCACTGGCCGTAGTCCACCGCCGCCACCACCTCGGAGATGGACAGCAGCGTGAGCGTGCGCAGCATGTCGTCGTCGGGGAAGACCTTGCGGAACTCGATGAAGGTGGCGTCGGTGATGGGCTCCAGCTTCAACACCGTGGACAGGCGGTTGAACGCCGTCTCGTGGTGCGCCTCCTCCTCGTTCCAGTAGCGGCTCCACGTGCCGCACGCCTGCATGATGGCGGCGACGGTGGGGTTCTTCTGCTCCTGCCACCGGCGGCACTCCAGGTCCGCCAGCCGCTCCAGCCGGTCCGCGCCCGGCTTCGTCGTCAGCTCCGCCCGCCCCGCGTTCCACACCAGGTGCCGGTCGGCTTCACCCACGTGCGTGAAGTCCACCTGGGCGAGCATCTCCACCACGCTCCAGCGCCGCGACTCGTGCAGGCGCTGCTGCTCCCAGGTGATGTCCACCAACGACAGGCCCCGCTGGGTGAGGGCTTCGTACAGCTCCGCCTGGATGGCCGGGCGGCCTTCCTGCGGGAGGACCTTCGAGTGGACGGCGGTCGCTTCTTCGTGCTCGACGCTGCGCGCCAGGACACTCATGCCGACTTCCGCTCCGGGTTCGAGACTTCGCCCATGAACACCGCCAGGACCGAGGACACCGGTGTGTCCAGGGACAGTGCTGGCAGGCGCACCCTGAGTCCAAAATCCTTACGCAGCCCGTTGGACGTGCGGGCAAAGGCTTCCATCAAGTCCACGCTGTTGGTCATGCGCTCCGAGCGTGTAATCAGCGCCGCGAGCGTGAGCTCTTCGGAGAACAACTCTTCTTCCGTGAGACCCACGTTTTCCGCGAACTTCTTCCGGATGTATGACTCGAGCTCCTGCGCGTCGGGCACGGGGGACCTTCCTTCCCAGGGCTTGAAAGTCGATTTCCCAGTCAGAAAACAGGAAAAGACTAACTGTGACTCCAGTGCTGTCAATCAGCAACGGGTCACTTTGGATCCGCGCACGAACCCACCTTCATGGGTTCGTTTCACGCGGTATTCATGCAATCAGGCGCGAGATTTCCTCGGCGGTGAAACCCGCGTCTTCCAGGATGACACGCGAGTGCTGTCCCAGCGTGGGCGGTGGACGCAGTGCGACGTCGCCCATGCGCAGCGGCGTGAGCAGGTGCGTAACGCGGATGCCGCGCTGCGCATCATCCGTCTCCACGAAGAGGCCGCGCGCGCGCAGCTGCGGATCCGCGAGCACCTCGTCGCCTTCCGACACCGGCTCCACGCAGAACTCCGCGCCGGAGAGCTGCTCGCGCCAGTGCGCCAGGGGCTGGCTCGCGAAGACGCGGGTGAGCTCCGCCTTCACGCGCGCGCTGTCCTCGCCGCCCGAGTAGGCGTCGTCCAGCAGCTCCGGGCGGCCCAGCTTCGCGCAGAGCGCGCCGAAGAACTTGGGCTCCAGCGCGCCCACCGCGAGCCAGCGGTCGTCCGCGGTGCGGTACAGGCCATAGCTGGGGTAGCCGCCGTTGAGCGCCTCGCTTCCGCGCGCGAGCGGCGTGCCCTCCTTCCCCATGAAGAGGCGCGAGGCCAGGTGCAGGTGGAGGAACGCCAGCGCGCCGTCCGTCATGGACACATCCACGAAGCGGCCCACGCCCGTGCGCTCGCGCTCGTGCAGCGCGGCCAGGATGCCCACCAGCGCGAAGAGGCTGCCTCCGCCGATGTCCGCCACCTGCACGCCCGGGAACGCGGGCGCGCCACCGGCCTCGCCGCCGTAGCCCAGGAGGCCCGCGCGGGCCACGTAGTTGAGGTCGTGCCCCGCCTTGAGCCGGTCCGGCCCCGTCTGGCCGTAGCCGGAGATGGCGCAGTAGATGAGCCGCGGGTTCTTCTGGCGCAGCACCGCCTCGCCCACGCCCAGCTTGTCCATGACCCCGGGGCGGAAGCTCTCCACCAGCACGTCGTAGCGGGACACGAGCCGCAGGAGCGCGTCACGCCCCTCCGGCGTCTTGAGGTTCAGCGTGAGCGAGCGCTTGTTGCGGTGCAGGCCGTAGTAGAGCGCGCCCTCCCCTTCACGGTGCGGCGGCATGTGGCGGGTGGCGTCCCCCACCTCCGGATCCTCCACGGTGTCCACGGTGGCGCCCAGGTCGGCGAGCACCAGCGTCGCGTACGGGCCGGGCAACAGGCGTGACAGGTCCAGCACCCGCAGGCCGGCGAGGGGGGACGACGACTCAGGCATGGAGGGGGGCTCCAGGGGGAGGTGGAGACATGCGGACGGCGCGTCCCCATCAGGGTGACGCGCCGTCGGTACGACACGATACGCAGAGGCTCAGGCCAGCAGCTTCGCCAGCTTCATCGCGAGGCCCATGTCCATCGGCTTGAACTTGAGCTTGCCCTGCATGGCGGCCATCTGCGGGTTCAGCTTGCCCTCGCGGATCTTCACGAAGTCGTCGTTGCTGACGGAGACCGTCATCTTCGACGCGCCGTTGAGACCCTCGGACACCCAGCCCTCCGACTTGGTGGTGTCCAGCGTCCACTTGCCGCCACCGTCGCCGGAGACGTCGAAGTGGATGATGGCGTTGATGTCCTTCGCCAGCTCCGGCTTCGCCTGAAGCTTCTCGGGAATCTGCCCCTCGATGATGTCCTTCGCGGTCGCCATGACTCGCTCCTTGGTAGTCAGCGTTGATTGGTGAATCAGGCCTGCGCGGACCGTAGTGGCGCCCCACTGCCCCGGTCAAGCACGGCCATGGGCGCCGCGCTCAGACGCGCGACGTGTCCGTCGAGGGGTTGAGGGACTGTCGCACCATCGACAGCAGGTCGTTGAGCTCGAAGGGCTTGGCCAGGTGGCCCATGGCGCCAATGTCCTTCGCCTTGCTGCCGACGTTGCGGTCCGCGCTGAGGACGATGATGGGGATGCCCGCGAAGTCCGGCTTCTGGCGCATGCGCTGGGCGAACTCCCAGCCGTCCATCACCGGCATCATCAGGTCCAGGAGGATGAGGTGCGGAGGGTCCGGCTCCAGGCGCTCCAGGGCCTCCTTGCCGTTGCGGGCACGGCGGATCTCGAAGCCCTCGGCCTCCAGGATCTCCGAGAGGGCCTCCAGGATGTCGGGATCATCGTCCACGACGAGCACCACGGGTGCATCAGCATGCTGTGCGTTGAGCGAGGTCAGACGTGTCTCCTCGATGCCGCTTCCGGGGGTCGATCTTCCACCATCACTGGCCCCCCGGGTGCAAGAAATCAAGGGCCCCGAGGACGGAGCCGGAGCCCGTTGCAAAACCGACAGTCACTGCCCACCCTTCCGTTGATTCGAGGCAAGGCCAGGGGAGGTCCGCGTGACGTGGATGGGGGAGACGCCTGGAGGCAACGAAACCGCGCCGGGGCTCGCGCTGCTGCCCCGTCAGGGGACACCCCGCCTGCTCGGTCCCCTGCTCCTGGATTACCTGGGGCTGGAGGCCCTGCCCCCCATGCCGGCCGTGACGGGCATCGACGGGCTGATGGCCGCCGCGGGGTTCGGCCGCAGGAGCGGCGAGCGCAACCTGTGGGAGCGCCAGGACCGCGTCCTCCTGGTGGGCGAGGAGCCCCTGGAGGACGGCGGACGCCTGGTCTGGGCGCTGCCGGTGCCCTGGAGCCCGGATCCGGCTTCACCCCGGGTGCCCCAGGCTTCACCGTCGGGCGAGCGCGTGGAGGACCGCGTGCGCTTCCTGTCGCTCGCGTCGCATGACTTGCGCGGGTCGCTGGCCAACATCCGCTCGTACGCGGCGCTGCTGCTCAACGGGCGCATCCCGCTGGAGCCCAAGGCGCAGCGCGGGCTGGAGACCATCCTGCGCAACGCGGACCGGGCGCTCTCCTTCGCCCAGGACTTCTTCGACTCCAGCCGCGCGGACCTGGGCGCGCTGGCGTGTGAGCGCGAGCGCCAGCAGCTCCTGCCCATCCTGGACGCGGCCGTGGAGCGCACGCGGGCCGCGGCGTCCGCCGCCAACGTGGGGCTGGTGCTGGACCCGCTGCCGGACCTGCCCGAGGTGACGGTGGACGCGGGCCGCATCCAGCACGCGGTGGAGGCCTTCGTGCACCACCTGCTGGCCCGCGCGCAGCCGGGGGAAGCGCTGCACGTGCGCGCCGAGCGCCTGGGTCACCAGGTGCGGGTGGAGGTGCGCCGCGAGGGCGCGGCCGTTCCGGAAGAGGACGTCGACGCTGTCTTCCAGTGCGAGGCGCGGGCCTTCCGCGAGCGCAAGCTGGAGGATCCGCTGCGCGTCTTCCTGGCCCGGCAGGAGGTGGAGGCCCACGGCGGCCAGGTGGGCGCCCAGGCGGACCCGGGCGGCACCACCCTCTTCCTCACGTTGCCCTTATCGCTGCCAGAGGAACTCGGGCATCCAGCGGGCTGGCAGGCATGAGCCCCGGCCGCCGGAGTTGCTAGCGCGACCCACCTCCCACCGGTATGCTCCCCCGCGCATTTCGTGAGGAGCGAAGCCATGGGATTGAAGCTTCCTGAGATTCTTCTGATTTTCGCGGCGCTGCTGCTGCTGTTCGGCGGCTCGCGGTTGCCGCAGCTCGGCTCGTCCCTGGGCAGCGCGCTCCGCAACTTCAAGCGCGGCTTCTCCAGCGACGACGACAAGGACGACGCTTCCGACAAGAAGCCCGGCACGCTGTCCGCGTCCACCACCGTGGACAAGGACGTCGCCGCGAAGTCGCCCAGCTCCCACGCCTGAGCGCGGGTCCGTCCGGGTGGGCCCGGGAAGGCCCCGCCCCTGACGTCAAATCATCGCTGAACGTTCACCCGTGACGCCCGTACCCTGCTCGCTCGAAAGCGGCCAGGGACGGGCGTCGGGCTTTGGTGCGTCAGTCCATGACCTTGGCGCCTTCGTACATGGCGTCGATGGTCTTGATGTACTTCTGGCTGGCGACCTTGCGCTTCACCTTGAGGGTGGGCGTGAGCTCACCGGACTCCTGCGTGAAGTCGGCGTCCATGACGGCGATCTTCTTGATGCTGGAGTACGGGGGGATCTCCGCGTTCACCTTCTTGATGATCTCCTCGACGGCCGCCTTGATCTCCGGCCGCTGGGAGTTCTGCGCGTAGGTGCCCACCGCGATGCCCTTGTCCTCCAGCAGCTTGCGCGCCGGATCCTCGGAGACGGTGATCAGCGCCACCAGGAACGGGCGCTTGTCGCCGTACACCATGGCCTGGCTGATGAGCGGGAAGGTCTTGAGCGTGTTCTCGATGTTCTGCGGCGCCACGTTCTTGCCGCCCGCAGTGACGATGATGTCCTTCTTGCGGTCGGTGATGCGCAGGTAGTTGTCGGAGTCCACCTCGCCGATGTCGCCGGTGTGGAACCAGCCGTCCGGCTCCAGCACCTCCGCGGTGGCGGCGGGGTTCTTGTAGTAGCCCTTCATCACGCAGGGGCCACGCACCAGGATTTCGCCGTCCGCGGCGATCTTGATCTCCGTGCCCGGGACCGGCGGGCCCACGGTGCCGATCTTGATCTTCTCCACCCGGTTGGCGTTGCACGGGGCGCTCGTCTCCGTGAGGCCGTAGCCCTCCAGCACCTTGAGGTCGAGCAGGTCGAAGAAGTAGGCGATCTTCCGGGACAGCGGCGCGCCGCCGGAGATGAAGATGCGCATGTTGCCGCCCAGCTTCTCGTCCAGGGTCTTGCGCACCTTGGAGAAGACGAGCTTCTTGGCCAGGCTGAACTGGAGCGAGTTGTACTCGCGGCCCTGGCCCTTGGCCTCGGCGTACTCGTCGAACAGGCCGAAGGCCCACTTGAAGAGCTTGCCCTTCACGCCGGGCGCGGCGGAGCCGTTGGCCACGACGTTGTTGTAGACCTTCTCGAACACGCGCGGCACGGACGGCAGCACCGTGGGGCGCGTCTCCGCCAGGTTCGCGAGCAGCTTGTCCACCGACTCCGCGATGATCAGCCGGAAGCCCATGGACAGCCACGCGGCCTTCACCACCTGGGCGAACACGTGCGCCAGGGGCAGGAAGAGCATGACGGAGTCCTCCGGCTTCATCATGCCCATGGCCTGGGTGGCCTTCGCTTCGTAGGCCCAGTTGCCGTGGGTGAGGATGACGCCCTTGGGGTCGCCCGTGGTGCCGGAGGTGTAGACGAGCAGGTTGGTGTCGTCCGACTTCACCTGGGAGACGCGCTCGGTGAACGCGGACTCGGCGGCCTGGGGGATGCCCTTGCCGGAGGCCACCAGGTCCGCGAGCGACATCTCCTTGTCGCCGGAGATGGGGCCCTCGAAGACGATGATCTTCTCCAGCGTGGGGATGTCCCCCAGCTTGGAGCGCACGCGCGACAGGCGGCCCGCCTGCTTGGCGTCCTTCTCGTCATTGTCGACGAGCAGCAGCTTCGTCTCCGAGTGGTTCAGGACGTAGCGGCACTCATCCGGCGTGTTGGAGCCGTAGATGGGCACCGTGATGGCCTGGGCCGCGCTGATGGCCAGGTCCGCGATGATCCACTGCAGGCTGGTGTTGGCGAAGATGGCGACCCGGTCCCCGGGCTGGACGCCCTGGGCGATGAGGCCCGCCGCCTGCGCCTTCACGTCCTCCAGCACCTGCGCGAACGTGACGTCCTGCCAGCGCCCGTCCTTCTTGTGCGTCACGCCTACCTTGGAGGCGTTCTGGGCCCGCTGAACGAGCAACTGGACGAGGTTCTGCTCCTGCGTCCCGCCCGCCGCGGGAGCCGTCGTGACCTGACTCTCTGCCCTCACTTGAGCTCCTCCTGGATGTCGGCATCCACCTTCTTGGCCCACTGCTGCACACGCTGCCCCTCAGCGGGGTTGTACGCGGTGCTTCCCTGCTTGACCTTCTCGATGGCCGCGCTCGCGTCCTTGGCCTTGCCGTCCTTCAGCAACGTCTCGGCCAGGTAGTAGTGCGCGCGCAGCGACTGCGGAAACTTGGCGATGGCCTTCTGGTAGTACTCGGCGGACTTGCCCAGGTCCCGCTTGGGCCAGGGCAGCTCATAGAAGTAACGCCCCTTCACGACCCAGGGACCGCCGTACTCGTACGTGGCGTCGAGCTTCAGCGCGGTGTCCAGGCGCTCGTTGAACTTGCCCTCCAGACCGTCGCCCAGCGCCTTCATGATGCCCACGGCCTGAGAGTAGGAGCCGATGCCGCAGGCGGCGAAGTAGTAGCCCTCCACGCGCGCCGGCTGGAGCTTCGCGGCCAGGTCGCCGGCCTCCCAGGTCTGCTTGCCCAGGACCATCTTGAGCTTCTTCTCCGAGGCGCCGTCCGCCTGCCACTGGAGGATGCGCGCCTTGCGCCACGCCAGGTCGAAGTCGTCCGGCGCGGCCTTCAGCGCCTCGGACACCTGCTTGTCCAGCGCCTTCACGGACTCCGCGTCATTGCGCTTCGCGTACAACGCGTCAAGTTGGTCGAGCAGCGCGGGATCCGCGGCGTGTGCCGGGATGGCCCAAAGCACCCAAAGGGCAAGCAATTTCAAGCGCATCGAAAAGCCTTAGCACGCACGCTCGCCTACCATCAACCGAACGTACCAGACGCAGCGCGGCAAAAACGAAGACGGGACCGGCAAGGTGCGAACACCCCGCTAGGTCCCGTCGGCGATGCAACAGACGCTGCCTTCCGGCTTGCCGCTTCAGGCCGCGTCGGCCGTGGCGGTGTGCTCCTCGTTCTCGTTGAACGCGATGAGGTAGCGCTCCAGGAAGTTCTTCGTCTTCAGCTCCACCTGGCGCACGCGCTCGCGCGACACGCCCCAGCGCTGGCCCAGCTCCTCCAGCGTCAGCGGCTTGTCCTGCGTGAGGCGCTCCTGGAGGATGTCCCAGCCCAGGTCGCCAATGCGCTTGCGCACCTTGGCGAGCGCGTCCTGGATTTCGGTGTCCTGCTCGCGGGAGAGGAACAACTCCTGCGGGGAGGGACCGCCGTCCTCCAGCCGGTCGAGGAAGGTCGTCTCGCCCTCCTCGTCGATGGTGGCGTCCAGCGAGAAGTCCACCATGCTGCCGCGCTCCGCCTCGCCGCCGCGCACCTGGCTGCGGTTGTCCTTCAGGTAGCGGGTGATGTAGGCGCGGATCCACCACACGGCATAGGTGGCGAAGCGCACGTTCTTCTTCGGGTCGAAGTGCTCGATGGCCTTCATGAGGCCGACGTTGCCTTCCTGGATGAGGTCGTCCAGGCGGGCCCCGCGGTTGGCGAACTTCTTCGCCACGGCGACCACGAAAGCGAGGTTGGAGCTGGCGAGCGTCTGTCGGGCGCTCTCGTCACCCTTGCGGGCCTGGCGGGCCAGCTCGTACTCCTGTTCACGCGTGAGCTGCTGGTGCCCGCCCAGGTGACGCAGGTAATGCGAAAGGCCCTCTGCCGCGTACTTCGTCGAGTTGGCCATGATTTCCCGTCCTTCCGTTCGTAACTGCCGGACGCGATGAATCCCCCGACGAACCGCGTCCATCTGTCACTAGGACGCGCAACGGCGGAAAGGGTTTCTCATTCCTTCCAAGAAGGGCATTTCCCCCTCTTACCCTTGTCAAAAGCCCATCACGCGCTCGCACTTCCGGGCGCTTGGAAGGGCACGACGCGACGGGTGGGACAGCACCTACGTTTCCGGTCACGAAGTCTTCAACGCTTGAGCGCGGGGAAGATTTTCTCGGGATTGAGCAGACCTGATGGATCGAAAAAGGCCTTCAGGCGGCGCTGCAGTTCCAGCAGCGCGGGCGCCTGCTCCAGCGCCAGATATTCCCGCTTCGCGTGCCCCACGCCGTGCTCACCGGTGATGGTGCCCCCCAACTCCACGGTGAGCACCAGCATGCGGCGCAGCGCCTCGTCCACGAGGGGGCGCTGGCTGGGACCTTCGTACAGGATGTTGGCGTGCAGGTTGCCGTCGCCCGCGTGGCCATACGTGGCCACGGTGAGCCCCAGCTCCTCGCCCATCTTCTTCAACCGCTCGATGATCTCGGGAATTTTCGAGCGGGGTACCACGATGTCCTCGGAAATCTTGGCGGGCTTGAGCGCGCGCAGCGCCGGGGAGATCACCCGCCGCGCCGCCCAGAGCTTCTCGCGCTGGCTGTCGTCCTGGGCCACCAGGGTCTGGGTGGCCCCGTGCTGGGTGCAGATGTCCCCCAACAGTTGGAGCTCCGCGAGGACACCTTCGGAGGTGTTGCCGTCGACCTCGGCGATGAGCGCGGCGCCCGCGTCCGGGGGGAACTGGAAGCTGCCCCGGTGCACGATGGCCTGGACGGCGACCTCGTCGATGAGCTCCAGGCAGCGCGGCAGGATGCCGGCGGCGAGCACCGCGGAGACGCCCTTCGCCGCGTCCAGCACGGACGGGAACACCACCAGCGCGGTCATCACCTGGCGCGGCAGCGGGATCAGCTGCACCGTGATTTCGGTGGCCACGCCGAGCGTGCCCTCGGAGCCCACGAAGAGCCCCACCAGGTCATAGCCGGCCACGCCCTTGATGGTGCGCCGGCCCACGCGCAGCACCTCGCCGTCCGGCATCACCCACTCCAGGCCGATGACGTAGTCGCGCGTGACGCCGTACTTCAGGGCGCGCGGGCCGCCGGCGTTCTCCGCCACGTTGCCGCCCAGCGTGCAGAACTCCCAGGAGTTCGGATCCGGTGGATAGAAGAGGCCCTGCGCCTCCACGGCCTTCATCAGGTCGCCCGTCACCACGCCGGGCTCCACCACCGCGGTGAGGTCTTCCTTGGAGATGGAGCGGATGCGGTTCATGCGCTCCAGGCTCACCGCCATGCCGCCCTTCAGGGGCAGCGAGCCGCCGCTCTTGCCGCTGCGCGCGCCGCAGGGGGTGAAGGGCACGCCGTGCGCCTGGCACGCCTTGAAGATGGCGGACACCTGCGCGGTGGTCTCCGGCAGCAGGACGGCGTCCGGCCGGTACACGCCGCTGTCGGACTCGTCGCGCGCGTAGGCCTCCAGCGTGGCCTCGTCGCGCTTCACCTGCCCCTGGGACAGCACCTCCGCCAGGGCCTCCAGCACCTTCGCCACGAGCTCGGGCGCCACCCGCTCGAAGGTCTGGGCGGCGGGGTTCATCGGCCCGCCCCCGTGCGAGCCCCCAGCCGGGCCCACAGCTCTCGGCGCAGGGGGCCGTCGCGGCGCAGGCGTCCTTCATAGGCCTCCGCGTGGGTGACGGCGTCACGCTGATGGTCGGCCCGCAGCCGCAGGCACGCCTGCTCCGCCTCCAGGATGCAGGCGGTGGCGGGGCTGCCGAGCACGCGGGCGAGCGAGCGCGCCACCTGCCGGGCCAGGTCCTCCTGGAGGATGAGCCGGTGCGCGAAGAGGTCCACCAGCGCGCCGATGCGCCCGAAGCCCACCACGCGCGAACCCGGCACGTAGGCCACGTGGGCGCGGCCGGTGAACGGCAGCAGGTGGTGCGGGCACATGGAGTGGAAGCGCAGGTCCGTCACCACGACCAGCTCGCCGGAGGAGTCCGCGGGCGCGGGGTAGGTCTTCCCGAGCGCCTCCTCGGGCGTGCGGCCGTAGCCGTCAAGGAAGCCGTTCGCCCACACGTCGGCCACGCGCGTGGGCGTGTCCACCAGGTTCACGTCCTGGAGGTCGAGGCCGGCGGCAGTGAGGAAGTCGCGGACCGCCCGGGCCATGCCGGCGGGGTCGGGGCGCACGGCGCGAGGGGCCGGGGCCTTGGCGGCGGGGGCGCGGCGACGGGAACGGGAGGGAGGCACGGGCGGCGGAGCTCCTGGCGCGAGGGGCGTGACGGTGGCGCGCGCCCAACCTAACCGATGCGGCCAGGAGGGACGTCCGGAATGAAAACAACGTTCCCTTGTCGTCGTGTTTCTGCGGCGCGCCAGGTTGAATCGCCGCACCGCTCCCGCCGTCCATGCCCGGGAGCCCCGGGAGACGCATGCACCCTGCCTGCCTTGACACTCCCGGGGGCCGACAGTAAGCCAGCCGGGACCCTCTGATGCTCTCGCGCGCCCACACCCTTGCCCGCCTCACCGCGATGCTGCTCGTCGCGCTCTGGGGTGCCCAGCCGCTGGGTCTGGCGCTGCACGTGGAGCAGCACGCGCACCGGTTCTGTCCGCAGCACCAGACGTTCGAAGAGGATGCGCGGCGCGCGAACCCCGCGCTGTCCCGCTTCACCGAGCGCGCCCCCGTCGTCGCCTCCGTCCCGCCCGCCGTGGCGGACGCGACGGGCCTCAACCACGAGACGTGCCCGCTGCTCACGGCCGCCCCGCAGGTGGGGGCCCTCCCGGGCGCGGACGTCACGCCCGCTTCGGCGTGCGTGGAGAGCGACCACCCGGCCACCGCGCCCCCCCGCTCCTTCGCGCCGCTCGCCGTCCTCGACACCGCGCCCAAGGCCTCGCCTCCGACGCACGCGTAGTTCCGCGTGTCGTGTCGTGAAGCAGGTCATCAGGTCGACAGCTCGTCGCGGGGCGTGCATGCGCATGCTCCACGGCCGGCCGGTTCCGAGGAGCAAACATCCGTGTCCCCCCTTCCGCGCAGGAATCCCCGCGCCCTCGCCGTCGTGCTCGCCGCTCAGCTGTCCGCGAGCGCCGCGTGGGCCCAGCAGTCATCGCCCCCCGCTACCGAGTCCCCGCCCGCTTCGGAGGACACTCCGGCGCTGAGCCCGGAGGAGATGGAGGAGATTGAGAAGGCGCTGGGCACGGACACGAGCACACGCGCGCGTCCGTCCGGCGACACGTCTCCGGTGTCCCCCACCGCGACGAACGACTCCGGCGTGACGCCGCTCAAGCTGCCCAACGCCATCTCCGGCGGCACCAACTTCCTCAACCTGAGCTTCATCCTGGACATGGCCCTGGCGGCCTTCTCCAACAAGGAGCCGCTGCAGGGCGGCGCGCACGACCCGACGAAGAACGGCTTCAACCTCCAGCAGTTGGAGCTGTCCATCGGCTCCGTGGTGGACCCGTACTTCCGCTTCGACAGCAACCTCGTCTTCAGCCAGTTCGGCGTGGAGATTGAAGAGGCGTACGTCACCACGTTGGACCTGCCCGCCAACCTCCAGGTGCGCGCGGGCCAGTTCCTCACCCGCTTCGGCCGGATCAACGCCACGCACCCGCACGCGTGGGACTTCGTGGATCAGCCCTTCATCATGAGCCGCTACTTCGGCGCGGAGGGCAACCGCGGCCTGGGCGTGGAGGGCTCATGGCTCACGCCGCTGCCCTGGTACGTGGAGGTGATTGGCAGCGCCACCGACGCCACGGGCGAGGCCACCGCGCGCAGCTTCTTCGGCGCCTCCGCGGAGCGCGTGCTGTCACCGCTGGACTTCCAGCTCACCGGCGCGGTGAAGCAGTTCTTCCCGCTGTCGGACGACCTGTCGCTGCTCTGGGGCCTGTCCGCCGCGACGGGCCCCAACCCCACGGGCTACCGTAACTACACCAGCATCTACGGCACGGACGTGTACCTGAAGTTCCGGCCCATCACGTCGCAGAGCTCGCAGCAGCTGGTGCTCCAGGCGGAGGTGCTCTACCGCCGCCGGCAGGTGCCGGAGGACGTGCTGTCCGACTGGGGCGGCTACGCGCAGACGGTGTGGCGCTTCTCCAACCGCTGGGCCACGGGCCTGCGCTACGAGTTCGGCTCGGCGGCGAAGACGCTGGAGGGCCGCGTGGCGAATGATCCGCTCGACCCCGAATGGATCTCCGACCGCCAGCGCATCACCGCGGAGGTGACGTTCTGGCCCACCGAATTCTCCCGCCTGCGCCTGCAGGCCGCCACGGACCGGGTGGGCTGGCGCGAATCGCCGGACTACTCGGCCTTCCTCGCCCTTGAAGTCGTGACCGGCGCCCACGGTGCCCATGCGTTCTGACCCCTTCTTCTGGAGCCCTTCCATGCGTTCCCTTCGCCTGTTCGCGGCCCTGTGCGCCGCCGTCGTCAGCCTCACCGCCGTCCCCGCTCGCGCGGATTTGAAGGTCGTCGCCACCCTCCCGGACCTGGCCGCACTGGCCAAGGCCGTGGGCGGAGACAAGGTGGAGGTCACCGCGCTCGCGCTGCCCACGCAGGACCCGCACTTCGTGGACGCCAAGCCGAACCTGGCGCTCGCGCTCAACCGCGCGGACCTGCTCATCGCCGCGGGCCTGGACCTGGAGATCGGCTGGTTGCCCACGCTCCAACTGGGCGCGCGCAACAGCCGCATCCAGTCGGGCAACCCGGGCTACCTGGACGCGTCCCGGTTCGTGAGCCTCCAGGAGGTCCCCGCCGGGCAGGTGGACCGCAGCCAGGGCGACGTGCACCCCGGCGGCAACCCGCACTACCTCTATGATCCGCGGCAGGCCCTCAAGGTGGCCGCGGCCATCGAAGCGCGCATGTCGCAGCTGGATGGGAAGAACGCCGCGGCCTACAAGGCCAACCTGGCGAAGTTCACGCAGGAGCTGCAGGCGGCGCAGGTGGGCTGGGAGAAGCGGCTCGCGGGCCTCAAGGGCGTGCCGGTCATCGCGTACCACCGCACGACGGCGTACCTGCAGGACTGGCTGGGCTTCAAGACGCTCGCCTTCCTGGAGCCCAAGCCGGGCATCCCTCCGAACCCGTCCCACGTCGCGCAGGTGCTGGCGCAGGGCAAGGCCAACAAGGTGAAGCTGGTCCTCAAGGAGGACTACTACCCGGACAACATCGCGAAGCTCGTGGCGTCGAAGATCCCCGCCGCGCTCATCACGCTGCCCGGTGGCACCGACTTCCGCTCCGGCCAGACGTACGTGCAGCGCCTGGAGTTGATGGTGGGCCGGCTGGAGCAGGGCCTCTCCGGGAAGGGGGAATGACGCCATGAAGCGCATTTCCTCGAAGGCGTGGTTGCTGCCTGTCGCATTGCTGTCCGGGTGCGCGTTCAACGAGGGCGAGGGCTTCGCGGTGCTGGAGCCCTCCGTGCAGGCCGCGTACACGCCGGTGTCCGGCCGCGACGCGGGTGACGGTTACCAGGCGCTCGCGTCCGACTTCCAGCTGCGCATGGACACCGGCGCGGTGAGCCTGGGCAGCATCGACCTGCTGGCCTCTTCCGGTGGAGGAGGCTCCACGACGTTCGATCCGTCCTCGCCGCCGCCCGGCTACACGCTGTGCCACAACGGGCACTGCCACAGCGACTCCGGGGCGCTCGTGGACTACGAGGACATCCAGGCGGAGCTGGGCGGCGGTGGCAGCACCACCGTCACCGTGGCCAACCTGCCGGTGGACGCGGAGCTGGACCTGCTGGCGCCCGCGACGCGAGACCTCACGTGTGAGCCCGCTTGCGAGCTGGGCAAGACGACGCTGTCCCGGGGGCGATGGGCCGTCACGGGCCTGCGGATGACGGGCAGCGTGCGGGATGGCCGCGTGCCGGCGCGCTTCGCGGGCGCCCTGCCCTTCCGCTTCACCGCGACGGTGACGGGCGCGGAGGCCACGCCGGTGGCGGTGCTCACCGGGGGCCTGGACGTGCCGTCCGACCGTGAGAACGACCCGCGCGTGGCGCTGGGCCTGAAGCTGGAAGTGACGCCGGCCCTCTTCGACGCGGTGGACTGGTCCGCCGCGACGCCAGGCGCTGACGGCGTGGTGGACCTGGACGCTCCCGAGAACGCGGCGGTGCGCACCGCGCTGCTGGAGAAGGTGGCCGGCTTGAGCCCCACCGCGGAGGTGAGCCGTGGCTCACGGTGATCACGAGACGGAGCTGGACCGGGGCCACCGCGCCGCGGTGCCAGAGCCTGGCGAGCCGCTGCTCAAGTGCGAGCAGCTCGTCATCGGCTACGGGGGCAAGGACATCCTGCCGCCCATGGACCTGGTGGTGCGCCGCCACCAGTTCGTGGCGGTGGTGGGCCGCAACGGCTCTGGCAAGAGCACCTGGTTCAAGACGCTGCTGGGCCTGATTCCCCCGGTGTCCGGCCGCATCACCCTGGGCGCGCCGCACATCCGCAGCGCGTACGTGCCGCAGATGTCCGCCATCGACTCGCTGCTGCCCGTGCACACGCGGGAGCTCACCAGTTGGGGACGGCTGTCCGGTTGGAACTTCCTGCGGCCCTTCCCCAACAAGACGGACCGGCAGAAGGTGGAGGCGGCGCTCGATACGGCGGGCGCGCGCGGCATCGCGAAGCGGCCCTTCCGCGACCTGTCCGGCGGCGAGAAGCAGCGCGCGCTGCTGGCGCGGGTCATCGCCACCGAGGCGGACGTCGTCCTGCTGGATGAGCCCACCGCCGCGATGGACGCGGTGGCGGAGAAGCAGACGATGCTGCGGCTGTGCGCGCTCGCGCATGACCGCGGCCTGGGCGTGGTGGTGGTGAGCCACGACCTGTCCGTCGCCGCCGAGCACGCCGACGTCATCCTCTTCGTGGACCGCGAGCACCGCTGCTTCGTCATGGGCGATGCGCGCACCGTGTTCTGCCACCCCGCCTTCCGCCGCCAGTACGGCGACGACTACTGCCACTCCGCGCCCCAGGGACCCCACCGTGGAAACAACCCTGCTTGAGCCCTCGAAGTGGGAACAGTTCCAGGCAGGCTGGGAGCTGTTCCGCGACCCCATCCTCTGCGCGCTCATCGCCGGGTGCGTGCTGGGCTTCCTCAGCGTCTACGTGGTGCTGCGGCGCATGGTGTTCGTCAGCGCGGCGGTGACGAACACCGCCGGCCTGGGCGTGGCGCTGGCCTTCTTCGCGGAGATCCACCTGGGCGTGCACGTCGACCCCCTGGTGGGCGCGGTGGTGCTGTCCGTGGCGGCCACGCTGCTCCTGATGATCGAACCCGCGCGGCTGCGGCTGTCGCGGGAGAGCCTGCTGGGGTGCGCGTTCGCCTTCGCGGGCGGCGCGGCCATCCTGGTGGGTGACCGCATCGCGCAGGAGGCGCACGACATCCAGGGCATCCTCTTCGGCACCGCGGTGCTGGTGACGCCGGATCAGCTCCAGGCGGTGGCGGTGTCCGGCGCGGTGCTGATGGTGCTGCACCTGTGGTGGTTCCGGGGCATCGCCTTCGTGAGCTTCGACCGCATTGGCGCCACCGTGCAGGGGCTGCCGGTGAAGCTGCTGGACACGGTGTTGATGGTGTCCATCGGCATCATGGTGGGCGTGTGCGCGCGGGCCCTGGGTGCCCTGCCCGTCTTCGCGTTCTCCACGCTGTCGGCCATCGCCGCGCTCGTGCTGGACCTGCGGCTGCCGTGGACGTTCTTCACGGCGACCGTGCTGGGCGGCATCGCGGGCGCGGGCGGGTACCTGTTCGCGTACTTCTACGACTTCCCGGTGGGCGGTTCGCAGACCGTCCTGTCCGGGGTGCTGGTGCTGCTGATGATGCTCGTGCGCCTGATTCGCGTGCCCTTCACGCGCCGGGCGTAAGCAGTCGGCCGCCGTCGTCCCTTGTTCAGCGGACGGCGGCGGACACCTTCTTGAACTCGGGCGTGCCCGCGCGGCCCAGCATGTCGAACAGGGCCGACTCCACGGTGAGGATGCGCGCGCCCGCGTCGCGGCACAGCTCCAGCCCCACGCGGCGGTCCTCCTCCGAGCGCGACAGCACCGCGTCCGCGAGCAGGCACGGCTCCCGGCCGCTGTCCGCCAGGTCGCGCGCCGTCTGGAAGACGCAGATGTGCGTCTCCATGCCGGTGATCAGCACCTGCTTGCGGTCCCCGAGCACGGAGAGCACGTCCGGCGTAGCGGCGGAGAACTCCAGCTTCTCCAGCGGCTTGAACTCCCCCAGGCGCAGCTTGAGCAGCGAGTGCGTGCGGCCCAGCCCCTGCGGGTACTGCTCCGTGACGATGACGGGCAGCCCCAGGGCCCGAGCACCCTCCACGGCGGCGCCCGTGCGCGCGAGCATGCGGTCCAAAGCGTCGCGGTCCATCGCGGCGCACAGGCGCTCCTGGATGTCGACGACGAGCAGCGCGGCCTGCTCGGGCTTCAGGCGGAACGACGGCATGGGGCGGCTCCTTGGAGGATGCCCCTAGTGACGCGAAGGCCGCGCCTCCAGTCAAGCGCGGCGGCGTGCGGGCTCAGGCCCCGTGAACGGTCCAGGGCGCTTCTCCACCCCGGGGGACGGGCCCGGTGTCCACCGAGGCCACGTCCGGCACCCGGCGGAGCGCCGTGCGGCCGCGGTGGCCCCGGGCCGCGAAGCCCCGTGCGCGTTGCAGGCCCGGCAGGTGCGGATCCGCGTCGCGCCACAGGTCCAACACCACGGCGAAGTCGTGCGCCGCTTCGGACATGCACTCGCAGGCGACGTGGGCCTCCGCGACCAGGAGCATGCAGTGGCCGCAGCCGGGCCGCTCCCCTGCCCGCTCGAGCGCCAGCTCCAACGCCTTCTCCTCGCGGCCAGAGCGCATGCGGATGCGGGCCAGCGTCTCGCGGGGCTGCCGGCAGAAGAGCGCGGGGCCCACGGGGCGCAGACGGCGCTCCAGGCGCAGCGCCCGCGTGAGCGCGGCCTCCGCCCGGCCGGAGTCTCCCCGGCGCGCATCCAGCGTGCCCCTCAGCTCCTGCGCGGCGACCTCCACCGTGCGCGCGACGTCGCGAGCGCACAGGGCACGGCCTTCGGAGCGTGGTGCCTCCGACAGGGTGTCCACCAGCGCATCCAGGTTGCCGCACGCGCGCTCCACGTCGCCCAGCCGTCCCGTCTCCAGGGCACAGACGCCCTTCGCGTACAGGCGCACGGCGTCGCGCAGTCCCGCCTCCGCGACGGTGGCGGCGTCTCCCAGCTCCATGGGGACCTCCGCCGCGGCGCGGCTGAAGCCGAAGCGCAGGTGCGCGGCGACGAGCGTGGTGGCGGCGAAGAGCACCGCCTGCGGCTGGCCTCCCGAGGCCTCCACGCGCTGCCGCAGCTTGCGCGCCCAGGCCTGCGCGCCCCGGTACTGCCCCACCTCCACGCAGCCTTCGCTGAGCAGGCGCAGGGCGGTGTCCGCGCTCGGCGCCACGTCCAGGGGCAGCGACTCTCGCGCGAGGTACGCGTCATCCGCCGTCACCGCTGACTCCAGGATGCGGTTGGCCTCCACCGCCTTGCCCATGCGCAAGAGCAAGCGTCCGGCGGCGAGCAGCGCGGGGCTCCCCGCGGGCACGAGCGACGGAAGCAGCTCCGCGCTCTCCAGCGCCATCTCCGGCCGGGCGCTGGGCAGCCACGCCTGCACCCAGGCCACGTGCACGCCCGCGTGATTCGGGTGCGTGCGCAGCAGGTCGCGCAGGAGCAGCTGCGCGTACGGCTGTCCCTGTCCGGGACGGCCATCGGATTCGTACCCGTCCAGGAGGAAGCCCGCGAGCAGCAGGCGCGGCTCGGGCTCCTGGGGGAACCGGTCGATGAGGCACTCCATCTCCCGCACGAAGGCATGTCTGCCATTGGCGGGGCCCTTGTCCGCGAGGAGGCTGGCCGCGACGACCAACCGCTGCTCCAGGTCGGTGGTGCCCTCCGCCAGGGTCAGCGCCTTGCGGATGGCCTCCGCGCGGTCCGCGGTGAAGCGCTGCCCCACGCCCCGGGCGAGCGCGAGCCCCCACCAGGCCATGGCGAGGGACGGGTCCTGCCGCGCGGCCTCCGCGAAGGCGCGCCGCGCCTCCAGCGCCCAGCCCAGGTGCACCAGGCGCAGGCCCTGATCAAAGTACGCCTGCGCCAGGGGGACCTGCGTCGTCACCTGGAGGTGTGCGTCTCCCAACCCGTGCAGGAGCGGCGGCGTGGGAAGGGCTTCGTCCGGCAGGTCCTCCCACGCGACGTGGGAGTGGACCGACGGGGCATCGGCTCGGAACAGACGTGCCAGCATGGTGTCCTCCTCACGCTCCGGACATCGGAGCGGCAGGGTGTTGGGTGACGGAGGCATCGGTCGCGCGCACGCGCACGGCCAGCCGCCTCCAGGCGGTGGACAACTCTTCGGCGGGGATGGGAGACGCCTTGCGCCGCGCCGCCAGGCACTCGCGCCGCCAGGCCAGGCCCACGTCGCGGGCCACCCACGCTTCGTACTCCGCGAGCCAGTCCGCCAACCGCGCGAGCCCCGCCCGCGCCGCCCTGCGCTCCGGCCCGGTGGCCACGTCGCGCCGGGCGCCCACGTCCTCCACGCGGAAGGCCGGGCCGCGCGCGTCCTCCACCCACCGGGGGACGAAGCCGTCGCGCGGCACGAAGATGGCGGCGCCGCACGACTCGCACAGCGCGCCGAAGCCCCACAGCGTGAGGCGCCCCCCGTCCAACAGACGCCCCTGGTAGGCGCTCTGTCCCTCCACTCCCGGCGGACGCGCTTCACGCACCAGCCCGTGCCGGAGCAGCACGTTGCCGTCGGGGCAGCGCACGTCCTGGCCCAGGCACCACATGGCCACGTCGAACAGACGGTCGCCGTCGCGGCGCACGTCGCAGGGAAGCAGGGAACCGGCACTGCCAGAAGAGACCTTGGACATGGGGCGCCTCGTGCTTCATGGGAAGGAATGCGACCGGGGGTCAGTCATGGTCGTGGTCGTGCTCGCCCGACTCCTCGATGACGAGCGACACCGAGGACAGGGTCGAAGGCCCGAAGGTGAGCGTGTGCGTGCCCACGGTGAGCGGCACGACGTAGCGGCCCTGGATGTCCGTGCAGAGCGAGGAGCTGGTGGCGCTCTCCTCGATCTCCACCGTCGCGCCGCTGCCGTTGGTGACCGTCACCGGCACCGTGGCGCTCGTGTAGAGGACGTAGTCCGTGGCCTCGGATACGGCGAAGGACACCGCGCCGCCCTTGCCGCCCGCGACGTCCACCAGCGTGATGTCGTAGCGCTTGTGGTCGTTGCTCACGGCCGGACCCGCGCCGCTGGCAGCGGCGGTGACGGCGGCGGCAGGGCCCTTCTGCAGGTGCTCGCAGCCCTCCTCGTCAACGTGGGCCTCCTCTTCGTCGCCGCCACCGCAACCGGCGGCGAGGAGGGCGGTGGACAGCAGGAAGGCGGACAGAAGCTTCTTCTTCATGATGGGGACTCCAGGGACACGGGGATGTGGACTGCGGGAACTCCAGCCGCACGGGCCGCACGCGCACCGCTCCCCGGAGAGGAGCGACGGCGACGGAACGGACGGGACTGGAAGGAGGGACCGCGGCACGAAGCGCGCACCGGTGCACGTGGCCGGAGGGCCCATGCGCGTGTCGCGGATCCGTTCAACGAACGGGAACGCGCACGGCCTGGACCTGGACTCCGGTGGCCACGGCGCACCCCGGCCCACGAAGACACGGGGGGCCAGGACGGCGGGCGACAGCGGCGGAGACTAGACGCGCGGCGGCGACGACTTGGGCGCGAGCCTCAACAGCGCGACGGGTGCCGCGTGGAAGCGGAACACCGCCAGCGCCGGGCTGGAGCGCGTGGAGACCGCGGCCATGACGGGCGCGGACTCGGCCGGAGGCGGTGCCTCACGGCGGAAGAAGGCGTGGTGGCAGTGGGCCTCACCACCATGGGGCGTGGCCTTCGACACCGGCGCCCGGGCCACGCGCGCGTCGTCGAAGGAGAGCTCCTCCTCCAACGGGCCGCCATGGGAAGACGCATCGCTCACGTGCATCACGTCCCCGTGCTCCAAGCACGTGGTGTGCTGCACGAGCGCGAAGTGGAGCACGCTGCCCACATACACCAGCACGCACACGAGCACCCACGGCAGCGCCAGCAGGCGCGGCAGGGAGCGACTCGTGCTGGGGTGGCGTCGGAGGCGGCTCACGTCGACTCGGTCTCGAAAAGCAACTGAGTTGTTTTAAGCGACCTCCCCGCGCGGTGCAAGCCGGGACGCCCCTGGCTCCGGCCCTGGCTCGGGTTGGAGGGCGAGGTGGCGGACACGGGGAGCCGCCAAGGGACCCGCGGGTTGTGGACCCACGAGCCCCTGGGGTCGTAGGTTCCGCGCCGTGCACGAGCTCATGGATGTCCTGCGCAGGCAGGCACACTATTTCGGACCGGAGCTGGCGAAGACCGCCTACCAGCGCGGCCTCGCGGTGACGAAGCTGGATGGCAGCACCCAGCCCATCCCCATCACCGCCACGCCGGTCATCCTGGACGCCGAGGAGATCAAACGCCGCTCGCTCCTGTCCGCGAAGCTGGCCTCCGCCACGGTGAAGATGACGCGCGCCGTGCTCGGCGGCCCGGACGCGGAGCTGCTGTTGGGCGCGCTGTCGCCGCTGGAGCGCCGCATGGCGCTGGCCACCTGGGAGGCCAGCCGCAAGCTCGCCACCACGCGCGTGGACTACTTCGTGTCCGGTGGCCGGCCCTGGGCGCTGGAGGTGAACGCCACCATCCCGGCCATGCAGGGCTATTCGGACATCGCGGCGCGCACCTTCATCGAAGTGGTGGCGCGGCACCTGCGCTATCCGGAGAAGGCGATTCCCACGCTGCTCACGCTCAACGGCAACAACGCGTTGGCGCTCTATCGTGCCCTGCTGGACGGCTACGCGGCCGAGCGCAACGGCAAGATGCCGGACACGGTGGCGCTGTTGTGCCGCAAGAACGACGCGCAGATTTCGGAGCTGCGCTGGCTGTGCGAGCGCTTCCGTGAGTTCGGCGCGGACGCGGACGTGGTGCATCCGGAGGACGTGTCCGGCGACGACGCCTTCACGGTGAACGGCAAGAAGTACGACCTGGTCTACCGCCACCTCTTCGTGCGCCGGCTGGAGCAGAACCCCGCCCCCTGGGTGGAGGACTTCCTCTCCGTCGTCCCGGGCAGGAAGGCCGTGTTCCTCAACCCGCCCGCCTCGCAGGTGGAGGTGAAGACGACGTTCGCGCTCCTGTCGCAGGCGGTGACGGACGCGGCGCTCGCCGAAGGCGCGGGCCTCACGCCGGAGGAGCTGGAGGCGGTGCGCGAGTCCGTGCCCTGGACGCGCCCCTTCCGCCACGGGCCCGGCGTGGATCCGGACGGCGCGAAGGTGGACGACATCGTGGACCGCGTGGCCCGGGAGCCCGCGCGCTTCGTGCTCAAGCGCGCGTGGGACTATGGCGGCAAGGCCGTCTTCCTCGGCCGCTCCGTGGGCACCGTGCCCTATGAGGAGCGCGTGAAGGGCGCCTACGGCGAATCCAAGACGTGGGAGCAGCTGTGCGAGCGCGCCGCCACGGAGCCGCAGGGCGGTTTCGTGGTGCAGGAGGTGGTGGACACGCAGCCGGAGGAGCACCTGGTCTGCGGCACGAACCAGGTGCTGCCCACCTCCTTCTTCGTGGATTACTCCGCGTACGCGTCTGTTGGGCTCGCGAAGCAGCCTGCGTGGGGCGGGGTGTGCCGTGGGTCCATGTCGGAGATCGTCAACATCGTGGGCGGCGGTGGCGTGCTACCCCTCATCACCACGGAAGTCGCTTCGAAGCTTTTGCTGGCCTGGAAGGCCCTTTAAGGCGTCCTCCAGGGGTCATCGTTAGAGAAGGGCTGGGACTGAAGCGGTCCCCGGCCCGAAAGGAAACGAAATACATGGCGTGGGAATCTTCAGGTGGCTGGCAGGGCGGGCAGGCAGGCTCGGTGGACGACGTCCTGGTGCAGGAGTCGCAGCGCGCGTTCATGTCGCGCGTGCACGGCTGGATGTTCGCGGGCCTGACGCTCACCGGCGTGATGGCGATGGTGACGCTGGCCAGTGAGACGCTGCTCCGCATGGCGGTGCAGAACCGGATGGCCCTGTTCCTGGTGCAGCTGGGCGTGGTGTTCGGCCTCTCCATCCTGGCGCCCCGGCTGTCCGGCCCGGTGGCCGCGATCATGTTCGCGGGCTACGCGGCGCTCACCGGCGTGACGATGTCGGTCATCTTCCTCATCTACACGACCAGCTCCATTGGCCAGGTGTTCTTCATCACCGCCGCGACCTACGGCGCGATGGCCGTCTACGGCACCGTCACGAAGAAGGACCTGAGCAGCTGGGGCACGTTCCTCTTCATGGGGCTCATCGGCATCGTCATCGCCGGCCTGGTGAACATGTTCGTCAAGAGCAGCGCCGTGTCGTTCGTGACGGCCTGCGCGGGCGTGCTCGTGTTCGCGGGCCTCACCGCCTACGACGTGCAGAAGCTGCGCGACTACCACGCGGGCACGGGCTTCAAGAGCGCGACCTCGGTGGCCATCGTGGGCGCGCTCACCCTCTACCTGGACTTCATCAACCTGTTCCTGTCGCTGCTGCGCCTGCTGGGCAACCGCCGCGACTAGTTCCAGGCTCCAGCGTGAGACCGCGAAGGCGGGGCGCGAGGCGCGAATCCGCCTTCAGCGCTCCGCCTTCTTGTTGAAGGGCATCAGGAGCCGCTCCACGGGGCGGCCCTGCACCAGGTGCTCCTCCACGATGGTGGGCACGTCCTCCACCTTCACGCCGCCGTACCAGGTGCCCTCCGGGTAGACGACCACGGAGACGCCGAAGGCGCACGTGTCCACGCAGCCCGCCGCGTTGGCGCGCATGCTGCGCTTGAGACCGCGCTTGTCGAGCTCCTCCTTGAAGGCGGCCCGCACCTCCTCGCCTCCCTTGGTGGCGCAGCACCCCTTGGGGTGGCCGTCCGGGCGGCGGTTGGTGCAGATGAAGACGTGGCGTTCGAAGGGAGGCGGCATGGTTCGCCTCCTAACGCGGCCGGGCGTCGAAATCGATGCCGCCGTTCAGCAGGCGACCGTCCAGGCCCGCCCCACCCGGCCCTTTTGTCGCGGGGGCCTTGGAGCGCTCCTACGCTCGGCGCACGGACTGGCAGCAAACATCCGTCAGTGATCACAAGCGCTTGGACAGGCGCCCTTCCCTTCCTGTCCGATTTTGCATGGCCATGGCCATACATTGCCAGCCACGGCAGCCATTGCCACCCGGGCCGGGGTTATTAGATCAGCCTTGGACGCAGATCAGAGCGCCTCGGACTGTCCACCAAATGATGTGTGTAAGCGGCGCCCTGACACTAGGTATAGGGGAGCAGGGGATGTTGACGGACCCCACCAGCGATCATATGGATCCGCCCGCCCGGCGGGTGGGCAGTCAGGCCCGGGCCCGGATTCCAGCAGTGGGCCCGCTGGCTTCTGCCCATCCCGGACCATCCCAACGCTGCCGTCCCCGTGCCTGGAAGTGATCATCGGATCCCCTGGGATCTCGCGGCGTTGGCGATTTTGCAAATTTTGCATCAGCACTCTCAGTGAATCTGGAGGTGGGCGTCATGGAGAAGGAACTGAGTGGGAAGCCGGTGGTGGGTGGCAGGGAGCCGCGGCGCGGTGGCCGTGCGAAGGGCAAGGCGGCGACGGCCTCCACGGGGCTGACCGTGGAGCGCTTCTTCACGACGCCCGGCGTGGATCCGGCGGACGAGCTGGCGTGGGAGTACCGCAGCGCGAGCATCAAGGGCGAGGACGGCAAGGTCGTCTTCGATCAGAAGGACATCGAGGTCCCCAAGTCCTGGTCGATGCTGGCGACGAACGTCGTGGCGTCGAAGTACTTCCGGGGCACGCCCGGCACGCCCGAGCGTGAGAACAGCGTGCGCAAGCTGGTGGCGCGCGTGGTGGACACCCTCACCCGTTGGGGTCAGGAGGGGAACTACTTCGCGTCGGCGGTGGACCGCGAGGCGTTCCACGCGGAGCTGACGCACCTGCTGTTGCGCCAGAAGGCGGCGTTCAACTCGCCCGTCTGGTTCAACGTGGGCGTGGAGGAGCACCCGCAGTGTTCGGCGTGCTTCATCAACAGCGTGGACGACAACATGGAGTCCATCCTGGGGCTCGCGCGTACGGAGGGCATGCTCTTCAAGTACGGCAGCGGCACGGGCTCCAACCTGTCCAGCATCCGCGGCAGCAAGGAGCTGCTGGCGGGCGGCGGCACGGCGTCCGGCCCGGTGTCGTTCATGCGCGGCTTCGACGCGTTCGCGGGCGTCATCAAGAGCGGCGGCAAGACGCGGCGCGCGGCGAAGATGGTCATCCTCAACGCCGAGCACCCGGACATCCTCGAGTTCATCCGCTGCAAGTCGAACGAGGAGAAGAAGGCCTGGGCGCTGATTGAAGCGGGCTACGACCCGTCCTTCAACGGCGAGGCCTACGGGTCGGTGTTCTTCCAGAACTCCAACAACTCCGTGCGCGTCACCGACGACTTCATGAAGGCGGTGGTGAACGACGGCCCGTGGCAGACGCGCGCGGTGCGCGACGGCCAGGTGCTGGAGACCTACAAGGCCCGTGAGCTGTTCCGCGAAATCGCGGAGGCGGCGCACCTGTGCGGCGACCCGGGCCTCCAGTACGACACCACGGTGAACGCGTGGCACACGTGCTCCGGCACGGCGCGCATCAACGCGTCCAACCCCTGCTCCGAGTACATGTTCCTGGATGACTCGGCCTGCAACCTGGCGTCGCTGAACCTGATGCACTTCCGCACGCTGGAGGGTGGCTTCGACGTGGCCGCCTTCAAGCACGCGGTGGACGTGGTGCTGCTGGCGCAGGAGATCATCGTCGGCTTCAGCCGCTACCCCACCGAGCGCATCGCGAAGAACAGCCACGACTACCGCCCGCTGGGCCTGGGCTACGCGAACCTGGGCGCGCTCCTGATGGCGTCCGGCCTGCCGTATGACTCCCCCGCCGGCCGCAACCTGGCGGGTGCCATCACGTCGCTGATGTGCGGCGAGGCGTACGCGATGAGCGCGCGCATCGCGGAGCGCCAGGGCGCGTTCGCGGGCTACGGCAACAACGCGGAGCCCATGCTCGGCGTCATCCGCAAGCACCGCAAGGCGGCGTACCAGCTGTCCGTGGACGGCGTGAGCGCGGAGCTGCACGCGGCGCAGAAGGAGGCGTGGGACGACGCGCTGGCGCGCGGCACGGAGCACGGCTACCGCAACAGCCAGGTGACGGTGCTGGCGCCCACGGGGACCATCGGCTTCATGATGGACTGCGACACCACCGGCATCGAGCCGGACATCGCGCTGATCAAATACAAGAAGCTGGTGGGCGGCGGCATGCTGAAGATCGTCAACCAGACGGTGCCGCTCGCGCTGGAGAAGCTGGGCTACCCGCAGACGCAGGCGCAGGACATCATCGCGTACCTGGACAAGCACGACACCATCGAGGGCGCTCCGCACCTGAAGCCGGAGCACCTGGCGGTGTTCGACTGCGCGTTCAAGCCGTCCAAGGGCCAGCGCAGCATCCACTGGATGGGCCACATCGAGATGATGTCCGCGGCGCAGCCGTTCCTCTCCGGCGCCATCTCCAAGACGGTGAACCTGCCCAATGACGCCACGGTGGAGGACATCGAGAAGGCGTACATCGAGGCGTGGCGCAGCGGCCTGAAGGCCGTCGCGGTGTACCGTGACGGGTGCAAGCGCACGCAGCCGCTCAACACCTCTCAGGACAGCAAGGCCCCGGAGGCGAAGCGCGCCGTGGCCGCCGAGCCCGTCCCCGCCGTGACGCCGGAGCCCAAGGCGCTGCGCCGCCGTCTGCCGGACGAGCGGCAGTCCATCACGCACAAGTTCTCCATCGGCGGCCACGAGGGCTACCTGACGGTGGGCATGTACGAGGACGGCAAGCCGGGTGAGCTCTTCGTCGTCATGGCGAAGGAGGGCTCGGTGGTGAGCGGCCTGATGGACAGCTTCGCGACCAGCGTGTCGCTGGCGCTCCAGTACGGCGTGCCGCTGCAGGTGCTGGCGGACAAGTTCTGCCACACGCGCTACGAGCCGAGCGGCTTCACGGGCAACCCGGCCATCCCCATCGCGAAGTCCATCACGGACTACATCTTCCGGTGGCTGTCGCTGAAGTTCCTGCCCACGGAGCCCTGCGCGGACGATGTGGAGGTGACGCCGGTGGAGGAGGCCCGTCCGGAGCCGATGACGCAGGCGGCGGTGCCGGCGCAGGTGGGGACGCTGCAGCTGTCCGCGATGAACTCGCGCAGCACGTACCTGAACCAGGCGGACGCCCCGCCCTGCCACCAGTGCGGCGCCATCACCGTGCGCAGCGGCGCCTGCTACAAGTGCACGAACTGCGGCACGACGACCGGCTGCAGCTGAGCGCGGCCGTGACGTGACGTGAGAAAGGGCTCCGGGGCTTCACGCTCCGGAGCCCTTCGTGTTTCAGGGGGCGCTTCGTGTTTCAGGGGAAACGGTGGAGGCGGGTGCAGATCTCCACGGCGCGGTCCGCGATGCGGCCCAGCTCCTCCAGCATGGCGACTTCGAGGGGCGCGGGGCCGTGCTCGGCGACGAAGAAGGCCACGGGCTGGCCGCGCGAGTGCAGCGGGAAGACGAGCAGGTGGGACTCAGACTCGCCGCACAGCGCGGAGAAGATGGCCTCGTCCTGGGGCACCTGCGGGGCGCTGAAGACGCTGGGGCTGGGGCCGTTCAGCGCGGAGGTGAAGAGGGACGGCGTGTCCAGGTCCACCTTGAGGGCGGTGACCTCCGGACGGTCGCAGCCAGGACCCCAGGCACGGCCCACACGCGCGAGCCCGAAGCTGTCACCCAGCAGGAACGCCCGGCGGAAGCGGCCCGCGCTGTAGGCCAGCAGCACCTTGCCGACCATGCCCTGCGAGTCCGCCGTGTCGAGCGCGGAGAGGACCTGCTCGGCGGTGACGGCGGGACCGTCCGCTGGCGTGTCGGTGGACGCGCTGGCGGCGGCGAGCAGGGCCTGTGCGGGGTCTACCTGCGCGGCGGCCTGCGGCTGCCACGGCTGCTGCATGAACTCCCACGCGGAGGCCAGGGCCACGCCGTCCTCGGAGGCGACAGGCGCGGCGGCGGGGACGTCCAGGTCGACGACGCGGTCCGCCCAGGTGGTCTCCGCGTCGTGGCCCACGGCGCCCTCCCCTTCCCCGCCGCCCTGCCAGCCCACGAACTCCCACGTGGAGGCGAGCTGCATGGGTTCCTCGGAGGAGGTGGGCAGGTCGTCGAGCGCGATGGGCGTGCGGTCGCGGACGGGCGCCGGGGGCGCGGCCACGAGGCGCGGCTTCGGCGGGGCCACGGGCTCCTCGGCGTCCGAGGGGCTGGGGGCTTCCGCCTGAGGGGCAGCGGGCGCGGGTGCCGCTTCCGGGGAAGAGACGAGCGCGACGTCGAACTCTGGCGGGACTTCGGCCCGGTGCTCCTCGGCGGGCGCGGAGCTCACGGCTTCGGCCTTCGGCGCGGCGGCGACCTGCCAGGACTCGGCTTCCGGGGACGCGGAGGGCTTCTGCGAGTCTCCGGCCAGGCTGAACTCGAGCGCGTCGGATTCGGCGTCTTGTGGGGCGGAGGCGGCAATGACAGACGCGTCCGGAGCTTCAGGTGACGGGACCGGGGAGAGGCTCTCCTGCTTCGAGGCTTCGACGGCGACGGGCGCATCCAACAGCCCGTCATCCTTCGGGGCGTCAGCGGCGGTAGGAGTGGGAGCGGGGTCCTGCACGGGTGCTTCCTTCGCGCCAGTCGCGGCGGCGTCAGGCGCGGCAGCCAAGACGGGTTCCGCCTCGGGAATGGGCAGGGACTCGGGCGGCCTGGCGGGCATCACGCCTTCGGCACCGGGGACGTCCGTGGCTCCGGCGGCGTGCGGCACGGCGGACACCACGTCTTCGACATCAAGGACGTCCGTGGCTCCGGCGGCCTGCGGCCCGGCGGACATCACGTCTTCGACATCGAGAATGTCCGCGGCGTCGGCGGCTTGGGGCGCATGCGGCTTCGCGGCCGTCACGTCTTCGACGTCGAGGACATCCGCGGCATCAACGGCCTGGGCCTCTCGCGGCGCGGCGGACACCACGTCTTCGACGTCGAGGACATCCGCGGCATCAACGGCCTGGGGTTCGTGAGGCTTGGCGGACAGCACCTCTTCGACGTCGAGGACATCCGCGGCATCAACGGCCTGGGCCTCTCGCGGCGCGGCGGACACCAAGTCTTCGACGTCGAGGACATCCGCGGCATCGGCGGTAGGCGACTCCGCGGACACGGCGTCCACATCTTCGAGGATGTCGTCGTCGGAGAGATCATCTCCGGTCAGCACCGCCGCGGGCTCGGGAGCGGCTGCCACAGGTGCGGCGTCGAGCGGCGCAGGGCTCGGATTGACGTCGGCGTCGACGAGGAGCTCGGCGTCCAGCACCAGCTCGGACAACGACGAACTCGGAGCGGGCCCGGCGGCGTCAGCCTTCGCTTCCACCGGTGCAACCGCGACGTCCGAAGTCACCTGCTTCGCGGGAGAGGCATCCGCGAATGCATCCCCCCACTCTCCTCCGAGGTCCGGCACCGGAGCGCTGGCTGCCGGGACCTGCACGGAAGAGGCCGCCGGAATGGCTTGAGTGACTCCAGATGGACGTCGAGCCGCTGGGGGCTGGGCGCCCCCGGGAGCCATGTCCATGACAGGGATTGAGGCACTCGCGCTGTCCTGGGCAATCGCCTCTGGAGAAGCCTGGGCCGTTTGCGCGTTGTCCGGAGCGAGGCCCACCGCGGCGGTCGCGTTCCCAGACAGGCCTTGAGCCGTCGTGGACGACAGGCTTCCAACCGGCGCATTCGTCGCGCCCGGAGCCATCGAGGCCGGAGGCACGGCGGCAGGGCCAGGAGCACCCGGACGAGACACGGCGACGCCCGGCGCGCCAGCAGCAACCGCAGGCACGACTCCCGATGGAGGCCCCTGCCGCGGAGGCGCACCCGGAGGAAGCGGCTGGCCACCCGCGACAGGCCGTCCCTGCACGGCGTTGGGAGGCACGGCGCCAGGAGGCCCCATCGGACGCGCGCCCGGAGGAGCCCCGACACCGGGCCCCCCTGGCGCGGTCGGAGGACGCTGTCCCGGAGGAACAGGCCCCGCGCCACCGGGCGTCATCATCACCGGCGCGTTCATGCCCGGAGGAGGCCGAGGCACCGCTCCCGGAGGCATGCCTGGAGCTCCCGGCGGAGGCCCTGCCCGGACCATGCCCGGAGGCATCGGGGCGCCCGGAGGCATCGGTGCGCCGGGAGGCCCCACCGGTCGCGGTCCCGGAGCACCTGGAGCAGCGGGACGCATGCCCGGAGGCGGAGTCTTCGAGACAGCGGGGATCCCCGTCGCGGAAGGCCGAGCCGCCGGAGGCACGGGACCGCCCCGGCCGATCATCCCGGGAGGCTGCACTCCTGGCGGAGGCGCCGCACGCGGAGGCATTCCGGCCCCCGGCGGAACCGCTCCAGGCGCGACTCCCATCGGCGCCGCTCCAGGCGGAATCATCCCAGGCGCGACTCCCATCGGCGCAGCGCCCGGCGGAACCGCTCCAGGCGGAACCATCCCAGGCGCGACTCCCATCGGCGCAGCGCCCGGCGGAGGCGCTCCCGGAGCCACCGGCGCGGGCGCAGGCATGCCCGGAGCCACCGGCGGCAGCCCCCCCTGTCGGGCCACCATCCCCGGAGGCTGTGGCTGTGCCACCAACCGGGGCGGCGCGGCCGGAGGACTCCCACCGGGCCGAGCCGCCTCAAGCACAGGCGGAGCCCGCATCGGCTCGCCCATCACGATGTCCGGGAGCTCCTCGCCAACGATGGCCGCGTCGGCGATGTCCGCGTCGGCCTCCGGGTCCTCCGAGTCATCACTGAGGAACTGTCCCGGCGCGAGCCCACCGAACATCCCCGCGACCTCCGGCTCCGCGCGCACGGGCGCGGGCGGAGGCGGCACGGCCGGCGGCGGCACGACCACCGGCGGCGCCGCCATGGACACGGGCGCCACCGCCGCCGTGGACACCGAACGGCGCGCGGGCAGCGGAATGGCCGGCTTCAACGGGCGCGTCGGCCGGTCGATGTCGTAGCGCTGGCTCAGGTAGTGGTACAGCCGCAGCTCCGGCACCACGTACGGGACGATGCGCATGCCGGTGATGAACCCGAGCGCATCCGTGGTCTGCAGGTCCAGCGGGTTGGCCATCGCGACCTTCAGCCGCCGGCCCTCCACCGCGAGCGGGAACGCCTGGTGCTTCTCCGCCTGCTCCGCGGTGAGCAGCTTCAGCGTCGCGTCCGTGACGGCGTCGAAGTCCGCCTCCATCGCGACGGGCAACCGGGTCAGCTCCCCCAGCACCATGCCCACCGTCTCGATGTCCAGGAACCCCAGCTCAACCAGCCGGGAGCCCAACCGGCCTCCGTGCACGAGCTGCGCGCTCATGCCCTGGTCGAGCTGCGCCTGCGTCAGGAGGCCCTTGCGGACCAGCGTCAATCCCAGCTTGTCGCCCATGTCGGCCCGCAGTCTAAACGGCTTCGCGGTGCCAATGAGAGGGTGCGCACGAATACGACCTGCGCACCCGTCCTGCTCGCCTGCCCGGTGGCGCCCGGCTCAGTACGCGTTCTTCGACAGGAAGCCGCCCAGCGCGGTGCGCAGGAGGATCTTCAGGTCCATCAAGAGCGACCAGTTCTCGATGTAGTACAGGTCGTACTCGATGCGCTTCTGGATGGACGTCTGGCCGCGCAGGCCGTTGATCTGCGCCCAGCCGGTGATGCCCGCCTTCACCTTGTGGCGCAGGTGGTAGCGCGGAATCTGGCGCTTGAACTCCTCGATGAAGACGGGCCGCTCCGGGCGCGGGCCCACGAGGCTCATGTCGCCCCTCAGCACGTTGAAGAACTGGGGCAGCTCATCCAGCGAGTACTTGCGCAGGAACGTGCCCACCGGCGTGCGGCGCGCGTCCACCGCGCTGGCCATGGTGGCGCCCTGGGCCTCCGCATCCACGCGCATGGTGCGGAACTTGAGGATGTGGAAGGTCCGCCCGTCCATGCCCATCCGCTCCTGGTGGTAGAGGATGGGGCCCTTGCTGGTGAGGCGCACCAGGAGGGCGGTGAACACCATCAGCGGCGCGCTGGCGGCGATGGCCACCAGGGAGAAGAGCACGTCGAACACGCGCTTGGCCACGCGGCTCCAGCCGTCCATGGGGTCACCCTGGAGGCTGATGATGGGCAGGCCGCCGAACTCCTCCAGGCCGCCGTACAGGGTGATGTACTGGTACAGGTCCGGCACCACCTTGACGTCCACGGTGCGCAACGCCAGTTGCTCCATCAGCGGCTTCACCCGCGCCTGGTCCTCCAGCGGCACGGCGATGATGACCTGATCCACCGGGTGGGCATCCAGGTAGGCCTCCACCTCGCCCACGTGGCCCACCACGCGCACGCCGCCCACCCACTGGCCGACCTTCTCCTCCTTCAGTGACAGCACGCCCGTCACGCGGAAGCCCAGCTCGCGGTGGCTCTCCACGGTCTCGATGGTGCGCAGCCCCAGCTCCTCCTCTCCGATGACGAGGATGGACTTGAGGTTGAAGCCGCGCCGGCGCACCTCGCTGAGCAGGTGGCGCATGACCATGCGCGACAGCGCGATGAGCGTGAAGGCGTAGACGACGAAGATGGCCAGCGTGAGGCGCGAGTAGCGCTCGCGGATGAAGTACGTCACCGCCACCAGGACGAGCGTCGCGGTGATGGTGGCCTTGAAGAGCTCGAACAGCTCCCCCATGTGCGAGCGCGCGCGGTTGGTCGCGTACAGCCGCGCCCGCTGGAACGTCATCGGGAAGATGACCAGCACCATCACCAGGGAGACGAAGGTCTCGGCCGGGGGCGGGATGCCCTCGGTGATGGGGAACACGCCGCTGAAGCGGGTGAAGTACGCGAGCACGAACGCCACCGCGAGCATCCCCGCGTCGGCGGCGACCTTGATGGACGTGTAGAAGCGCTGCAGGCGACCGAACACCGCGATGACTCCTGACGGGGGACGAGGACCGTCCGTCGGATGCAAGACACGCACCCTGAGCCCCGGGAACCCTCAAGCGCCCGGGCCCCTCCCCCGGCGCGGCGTCCTACCATGGGTTTTCCCGTGAAACCAATGGGTTGCACCGGAGGGCAGCGGACACAATCCGACACGCCGGGCGGGCAGGCCTCGGGAAACTGGGGAGGGCGAGGACAGCGCTGTCACACCGCTGGGGAGGACGGGGGCAGGCCCAGGAGGGCGTCCACCTCCGCCTGGATGGCCTGCTGGAAGCGGGCGCGGCTGAAGCGCTCGGCCTGGGCGCGGGCGTCCTGGGGGCGGAAGGACGGCTCCCAGGCGTCGAACTGGCGCACGGCGGCGGCGAGGGACGCGGGGGTCTGCTCCGGGAAGAAGAGGCCCGTCCTGGGGGTGACGGTCTCCAGGGCGCCGCCCTTGCCGAAGGCGATGACGGGGCGGCCGGTGGCCTGGGCCTCCAGGGGGGTGATGCCGAAGTCCTCCTCGGGGGTGAAGAGGAGCGCGCGGGCGTCGCGGTAGAGGGCGGGGAGCGCGCTGTCCGGCACGTTGCCGAGGAACCGGATGTGGGGCGGGAGCGGCCCGGACGTGAGGCGCGAGGCCTCCTGCCCCGTGCCCACGACCCACAGCGGGGTGTCGAGGGTGCGGAAGGCCTCCAGGGCGACGTCCAGGCGCTTGTAGGGGGCGAAGGCGCCGAGCCACAGGAAGTAGCCGCCCTGCCCTCCCCCTTCGAGCGGCACCTGGGTGAAGCGTTCGAGTTCCACGGGGGGCGGGACGACGGAGGCGTCGCGGTCCCAGAAGCGGCGGATCTTCCCGGCGATGTGGCGGGAGTTGGCGACGATGCGGTCCACGCGCTGGGTGGAGGTGCGGTCCCAGTGCTGGAGGTAGGGCCGCACGGCGAGGGCGGCGGCGCGCACGGGGAGGCGGGTGCGGCCGGGGCCGAAGTACTCGTCGAACAGGTCCCACATGTACCGCATGGGCGCGTGGACGTAGCTCAGGTGGCGCACGCCGGGAGGCGCGTGGATGCCCTTGGCGACGCAGTGGCTGGAGGACAGGACGAGGTCGTAGTCGCCGGTGATGCGCAGGGCTTCGATGGCGCGCGGGAACAGCGGCAGGAAGTGCCGGTAGCGCGAGTGGATGCCGGGGATGTGCTGGAGGAACGACGTGGTGATGCGCCGGTCCTCGATGCGCGGGGACTGGCTGCCCGGCTGGTGGATGAGGGTGTAGAGGTCCGCGGAGGGGAACAGTTCGCAGAGGGCGTCGAGGACGCGTTCTCCGCCGCGGTGGGTGACGAGCCAGTCGTGGACGAGGGCGACCTTCACGGGTGGGACTTCTAGCACTGGCGCGGCGGTGCGGGGGTAAGCCAGCGTGTGGTAGGCCAGGGAGCGTGCCTTCTGTCCTGCTCGACTTGAGAATGGTGCGCGGTCAGCTCCACGGCATCGCGAGGTACGCGCTGGAGCTGGCGCGCCGTCTGCCCGCCCTGGCCACGGACCTGGAGTTCTCCGCGCTGGTGCCAGCGAAGGGGCTGCCGGACGACCTGGGAGAGCTGACGCCGAGGATTCCGCTGCACCGCTCCAGGGCTGGCTACCTGTCACCGACGGAGCAGCCGTTGTTGGCATACGAGCTGACGAAGCTGAAGCCGGACCTGTTCCACGCGACGTCGTTCTCGTTGCCGCTGTTCTGGCCGGGCAAGCTGGTGGGGACGTTGCACGACGCGAACCACCTGGCGCTGGCGGACCAGTACACGCCGGTGCAAGCCATCTATTACAAGGCCGTGGTGGGCCCACGGGCGCGGTTGGCCACGGCGTTGATCACCGTGTCTGACTTCTCCCGGGAGGAGCTGGGGAAGTACCTGAAGATGTCGCCGTACCGGTTCCAGGTGATCCACAACGGTGTGGATGAGCGGTTCCAGCCCCCCACTGCGAGCGAGGCGAAGGCGTTCCGGGACCGGCATGAGTTGCCGGAGCGGTACATCGCGGTGGTGGGCAACGCGAAGCCGTTCAAGAACCTGGCGATGCTGGCGAAGTTCGCGCCGGAGCTACCGGTGCCCCTGGTGCTGCTCGCGGGCAAGGGAGCGGTGGCGCATGAAGTGGGCCTGCACGAGAACGTCATCGACCTGGAGCAACTGCCTGAGTCGGAGATGCCGTTGTTTTATGGAGCGGCATCCATGCTGCTGTTGCCATCGCGCTACGAAGGCTTCGGCCTGCCCGCGCTGGAGGCCATGGCATCAGGCTGTCCGGTCATCGCCGCGGACACCACGGCCCTTCCCGAGGTTGTTGGCGATGCGGCGCTTCGGCTGGAGCCGACGGAGGCCTCCATGTGGAAGGAGGCCTCCTTGCGACTGTTGCGCGACGACGCCCTCCGCCAGGAGCTGATGGATTTGGGCAGAGGGAGGGCCGCGCGTTTCACCTGGGACGCCTGTGCCTTGCGGACCTTGGGGGTGTTTCGCAGGGCCCTCGAGGGAGCGAATTCACCCCGGCAGGGCGGGCCACCGGCTTAAAGATAGCTCAAATCAAAAGTGCATTCCAGCTCACTGCCATCGTCATATCGATAGACGAAGCGACCCTGCGCGTCAGCGGTATCCACGTGTTCAAGGGTCAAGGTCGCGGACTTTGGCGGCCCGGGTTCAAAATACTCCTCAACCGAGTTGTCATTGGTTGAGACGACATGGGGCGTCCATTCATCCGCGCCTTTGAAATTCTCGTCCGGCCCCCTCTCCGCCTGAGGATCCGGAACCCAGTCGTATGACTCCGAGGAGTCAATCCTCGGGTCTCCGCGGAACTTGATATCCACGCCCATAGCACGGATGCCCCTGTCGTTGAGCGAATCCGTGACATACGTCAAACGGAAGTAGGTCCACTTGTTGCCGTATCGATCCGTATTCGACCGGGCGAGCGAACTCGAGTCGGAATCCAGAGGCCAATTGATGGACTGTCCGAGGTGAGTTCCTTGACACGCCCCCTCGTGGGACGGCCCACAGCCAACAACAAATGTGGCACAGCACGACAGCAGCAGCGCAAGACGCGACGATGACGGGAGCATGCGTTCCAGTCTAGACCGGGCCTGGACATGGCCCAAGTCATCCCCGAAATGCAGTCCACGCGAAGTCCCGCGACTTCGATCCTCCGCGATGGCGTGTTCCTGGTGGCGCGTGTCCTCGCCGGAGCGCTGCTCTTGCTCGCATCGAACGCGAGCGCGCAGGCATCCCCCCTGGTCCAGACCGCGGGGCCGAAGGCCGTCTCCCTCACCGTCAGTGGCGGCGTATCGCTGGGCACGTACGAGGCAGGGTTCCTGTACTACGCGGGGACGTCCTCCCAGGGCGAGCGCGCCGTGGACCTGCGGCTCGTGACGGGCGCATCCGCGGGGAGCCTCAATGCCCTGCTGGCGATCATGGCGACCTGTGGCGTGGATGCGTCCACACCAGGCCAATCCCTGTTCTGGGACATCTGGGTTCCCATCGGGTTCAACGACCTCTTCGTCCCGACATCGACGACGCCGCTCGGTGTCCTCTCGCGGGAGGCGCTGGAACGGCGTGCCTCCCATGTCGAACAGGCCTGGAGCCGAGGCCTGGACCGATCCTGCGACGTGGTGCTCGGGGTTTCGACGACGCGCCTTTCGCCTCGTGCCCTTCAGGCCGCGAACGGACGGCTCGACCTGCCTCGACTCGAGGAGAAGTTCGCCATCCGCATTCAGGGACGCGGGCCCGGACGCCCTCCTCGTGCGACGAACTACACCACGCGCGAGGGCCGCCGGCTGGAGCTGCTGCTCGAAACGGACGACCAAGGGGAGATTCCCTTCGCGAACCTGCGCGAATTGCTGCTCGCGTCCATGTCCTTCCCCATCGCGTTCCCGCCCCAGCCCCTGCGGACCTGCGCGCCGAAGGCCTCCGCGAAGCCTGGGGTCTGCCGGCCTTCGGAGGCGCAGCGAGAGTTCTTCATCGACGGTGGCGTCTTCGACAACACGCCCCTGCGTCTGGCCGTGGGGCTCGCCCGTGATGGCCTTCGCGAAACCACGGACGGCAAGCTGGAGTGGCGACCGATTCCACAACCCGACACGCGCACGACGCCTCCCGGTATCGCGTTCGCCTTCCTCGACCCGGATGCGACGGAGTACCCCATCGCGCCTCCTCAGGAGGGCACCAGACCAGTCTCGCTGCCGGGCACACTCGCGGAGCTCCTGGCGGCTTTCGTGGACACGGCGCGGTCCAAGGAGCTGGCCATGCTGCTGGAGGAAGAGCCGGAGATCGCCAAGCGACTCACCCTTCCCCGCCGGCACTTCCCCGCGGCCGGTGCGCCTCTCTTCGCGTTCCTGGGCTTCTTCGAAAAGAGCTTCCGTGTCTTCGACTTCTACCTGGGCATGTATGACGCCCGGAGGATGATGGATGACGCGTTCCGTGAAGGCCGAACGCAGGCAGAGCGGCCTCGCGCTGCGGCGATGGATGGCATTGGCGGATGGCAGCCCTTCGCCTGCATGAGCGCCGTCTATGACTCGTTGCCGAGCGCGGAGCAGGTGTGTCAGGGCGAAGCGCTGGAGGACTTCCGGGCGCTGCTGCAGATGTCCTTGGACCAGCTCTACGACGCATGCAGTAGGTCCGCCGGGACTTTTCCCCCTGGAACCTGGCGCAACGCGCACTGTGACCGCGCCATCGCGGGCCAGCCACCGCCCCATGTCCCGGGCCTCCAGCCCAACGCATGGCCGGACTGGAAGCAGGGCAAGGAAGAGTCGGAGTTGGCGTATTCGATGCGCCTCCTGGGGGCCTATGGCTTCGGGTTCCAGGACCTGGGCGTACCCAAGGGCCAAGGAGACCAGGCCGTCCTGCGCATCCGCCATGCACTCGGGACTGCTGCCCACCGGCTCGCTGCGGTGCAACCCGCCGCGGACAAGCCCACGGTCCGTTTCGCCAGCAAGCTCGCGGTGGACAGCATCAGCTACGAGCCCCAGCGCCTGTCGCTGCACATCACGATGGGGCCCACGGAGAGCGAGCTGGGCTTGAGCGTCGGGGCCTCCGAGACTCCTCTGTCGTCTGGGCTCCGGTTCGCGGGAGCACTCGGGTTCCGGGGACTTGAGGACGTTCTCTCCTCCGGTAGCAACAGCGATCCCTTTGGCGTGATCGTCGTGGGAGGACTGGAGTTCCAGCCCCGCGCGGAGCAGACCTTCCTCTCGCAAAGCCGTCTCGCGCTTCGAGCAGGCTGGTTGTTCAGCGCGAAGGACGGCTATGGAACAAGCCTCTGCACGAACCGAGGCGCCAGCCACGTGACCGCGTGCTCACGGCCTGTCGTCCAGGGGCTCGTGGGCATCACCTTCCTGGAGTTCCTCCGGGCCCAGGTGGTCGGCGAGTGGTACCCGGGAAGTAGCTCCCGGAAGACGCTCTGGTCCGTGGCCCCGGGCATTGGCCTGGAAATTGGACTCTGACGGGGGCTCTCTGCGATCCGTGACGCGGGTCGAAAGTCACCTACATTCATGATCTCCATTCGCTCCATCGCTCTCTCAATCGTCGCCGTGCTTGGCCTCTTTGCTGCCTGCAGTGACGACCCCTCCAATCCCCCAGGTGGAACACCCGATGCGTCCGTGCAGGACGCATCCGTCCCCGATGCGTCCGTGGAGGACGCATCCACTCCAGAGATGTGCACGGACGCTGGCACCACGCAGTGTGGCGACACCTGCGTCAGCACCGACAGTGATCCGGCTCACTGTGGCGGGTGCGGTCAGGCTTGCACGAGCACCGAGGCCTGTGAGGCCGGCGCCTGCGTCGCGGTCTGTCGGATCGACGGACAGCAGTTCGCGGCTGGGGCGGTGAATCCGGCGAACGCGTGCGAGCAGTGCGTGCCTGAGATGTCCGCGACCACCTGGACACTGCTCGCGGACGGGACGACCTGCGGCACGGGTCAACTCTGCTCGGCGGGCGCATGCAGCCCCCAGTGCCTCATCAACGGCACGTTCTACGACGAGGGCACGCCGAATCCGACGAACGCCTGTGAGGTCTGCACGCCCGCGACGTCAACGACGGCGTGGTCGCCGCGCGAGGCCCTTCCCCTGCTGGTCGGCGGCACCGACATCGTGGCGCAGGGCTGGACGACGTACACACAGGGGCCGAACACGCTCACGTATGGCGAGGACTACGTGCGCCTCGCGACGTCGACGAACAGCGGTGCCAATTCGGGCGGGCAGTTGCTCCTCGCGAAGACGAACGCACTCGACCCGACGCAGCCGTTCACGCTCCGCGTGACAATGCAGGTCGAGTCGGTGAGCAGGCACAACCAGCTCGACAGCGGCGCGGCCATCTTGGGGAGCATCACCGGTTCGGTCGGCAACCAGACGGATCGCTCGCAGATGATCTACCTGGACAGCGCGGCGATTGGCTGGGCGGATGACACGCAGTCCTCGGCGTTCGCCGTGACCGATGGTGCGTACCACGTCTACGAGCTCGCGGTGGATGCCGCCAAGGTGGCGACGCTGAGCGTCGACGGTGTCGCGAAGCTCACGCGGAACAACTTCGTGACGAACGGCACCATCGCCATCGGAGATCAGACCAACGATGCGAACGTCGACGGCGTGGTTCGGATCAAGTCGGTCGAAAAGCTCTGCCAGTGACGCGCCCCCTGTCCCCATTCATGGGAATGGGGACAGGGTCACGTGTGGGCCATGATCGGGAACCGGTGGGCCTCCGGTGAGAGCCGGAGGCTCCGCACGAACAGGTCGGCCTCCGTATCCTCACCGGCCTCCACGGCGCCGGGCCAGTACCGCTCCGGAGTGAAACCGAAGCGGATGGCCCGGATGGGCCGGTCAATCAACCGGGGGATCCAGGCCCGCAGGTCGAAGGGCTCCCGCGCGAAGACATCGTCGAGGTAGAGCGTGTCTCCCTCGACGCCCGCGAACACCCAGGCGTCCGAGCCCAGTTGACGCAGGGGCCTCGCGAAGCCGTTGGCCACGGGCCAGCTCGCCACCGTTGCGTAGCCACGCGCTCCGAAGCGTTCGGTTGACGGAAGCCCCTCGCTGGAGAGCGCGGCGAGTCCCGCACGCACCTTCGCATCATCCACGTTGAGCATGGGCGCGGGCGGACCTTCCGGCACGGCATCATACGTGGCTGCGAACAGCGTCTGCCTTTGAGGCTGGAACCCGAAGCGCGGGTAGAACTGGCGCACGGTGGGGTTGGCGAAGAGCAGCACGGGCGCATCCCCGCATGCGTCCAGCGCGGCGTTCATGACCACCCGTGCCAGTCCCCTCCCACGATGCGACGGCACACAGCCCACGGCGCCCAGTTGGTAGGCCGTCACCTCGCGTCCCTCCAGCAGCAGGCGCATCCGCATCACGGAGGTATTGGCCACCACGCGTCCGGCCTCCAGCAGGGTGAACGCGCGATAGTCGTCGTTCCACTCGCCCCATGCACGCCAACGACGGAAATCCGCGCGACGGAATACCTGGGGCACGTAGTCACAGAAGAGTTCCTGCGACTTGACGTCGCGTGCTCCGACTTCGGTGACCGCAATGGGTTCCATCATGCGCCCCCAGTCAGCCTGAATGCTCAATCGGGTTCATGTCGGAGCGGCGTATTGAACTCGCACAACCCCAAGCCCCAGACCAACATGAACGACAGATGCACGCTGGGGTGGAACGGCAGGTAGTGCACCAGGGCTAGGACGTGGAAGCCCACGAAGGACAGCAGCGCTCCCGTGGCCGGGATCGACCCCGCGCGGTGCCTTCGCACCAGGGCCTTCGCCAACAGGAAGTGCATCGTCGCCAGCAGCACCAGGCCCACGAGCCCCGTCTCCGCCCAGGTCGTCAGCCAGATGTTGTGGGAGTCCGTGGCCAACAGGTCCGTGATGCCCGTCTCCGCCTGCGTCGCCAGGGCCGCGGGTTTGTGATTGCCGAAGCCCACGCCCACCCAGGTGTGCTCCCGCACCAGCCTCCAGCCCACGGACATCGCCAGCGACCGCTCTCCGCTGCCGAAGAGGTTGTCCACCGCCTTGCCGAACCGCTCCCGCCACGCGGGCGTCAGCAGCACCAGGCCCACCAGCGCCGCCGCCACGCCCAGCCCGGCCTGCCTCGCCGTTCCCCGCAGCAACAGCAGCAGCGCCAGCACGCACACGCCCAGCGCCGCTCCCAACGCCGCTCGCGCGAACGCGCCGTAGATGGAGAGCAGCAGCCCCAGCACCATCACCCCGGCCAGCACCCTCCGCCGCGTCACCTTCGAACGGCCTATCACCGCCAGCGCCGGGCCCAGCACCGCGATGGCCCCGTGCGCGAACCGCAGCCGGTGGAAGAACAAGCCTCCCGCCGCGTACCTCGGGTTCTCCTCCGTTCCGAAGTTCTCGTGCAGGCGCGACAGGTTCAGCTTCAGGAACTTCGGCGGCTCCCAGGGCCACTGCACGCGGTGCTGGTAGAAGCCCAGCGCCGCCGCCAGCAGCCAGCCTCCCGCGACGAGGCTCCCCAGCATCAGCCACGGCACTCCCAGCGTCCCGATGCACGCGACCGCCGCTCCCGCCACCGTGTCCAGCGCCTGGCCGTACCTCGCGCCCCGGGGCCACTTCGTCGCGGCTCCCGTCATCAGCGCCACCGCTGGCGACACGAGCTGCCAGACGCTCAGGGCGACGCTCGCCAGCACGAACGCCCTGACGTCCCTCTCCAGGCGCAGCCGCTTCGTCGCCACCAGCGCCAGGGCCAGCGCCGTGGCCAGGATGGCTCCGGCCTGGAGCACCGCCTCCGCCAGCACCAGCCCCACCGCGTAGAGCCCCAACACCGCGGCGACCGCCGTCTTCCAGCGCCCTGACTCGACCGTCTTCGTTTCCGTGCCCATGCCGTGCGCCTCGAACTCGCGAGGCCGGTGGACCCTATCCCACCTCGTGCTCCCCTGCCCTTCCCGACTGGGCCCGGAATCCCCGGCAATGGCCCCGTCACTCCTTTTCACGCGCTTGACGTTGGCGCTCCGGACGGGCACGCGTTACCCAGGGGCCTTTCCCGGGTCCCCCCTTCCGACATGCGCACCACCCATCGACCGTTCACCACCCTGGCCCTGGCGCTGTCCCTCTTCGTGGCCGCGCTGGAGATGACCGTCGTCTCCACCGCCATGCCCACGGTGGTCAGCGACCTGGGCGGCATCCAGCACTACGCGTGGGTCTTCACCGCGTACATGCTGTCCTCCACCATCACCGTCCCCATCTACGGGAAGCTCGCGGACCTCTACGGCCGCAAGCCCATCCTCCTCTTCGGGTCCACGCTGTTCCTGCTGGCGTCCGTGGCGTGCGGGTTCTCCACGTCGATGAACATGCTCATCGCGTTCCGCGTCCTCCAGGGACTGGGCGCCGGTGCCATGCAGCCCATCGCGATCACCATCATCGGGGACATCTACACGCTGGAGCAGCGCGGGAAGGTCCAGGGCGCGTTCAGCGCCGTGTGGGGCATCGCCGGACTCGCGGGCCCGCTCACCGGCGGCCTCATCGTGAAGTACCTCACGTGGCACTGGATCTTCTTCATCAACATCCCCATCGGCATCGCGTCCATGGTGCTGCTCGTCGCGTTCTTCCACGAGCAGCTCAAGCCCAAGGTGCGTGTCCGGCTGGACTACGCGGGCGCGGCGCTGCTGTCCTCGGGCGTCGTGGCGCTGTTGTTCGGCGTGCAGGGCTCCGGGCGGACACTGCTCGCTCTTCCCCTCGCCGCGGTGCTCCTCACCGCGTTCGTGTTCGTGGAGCTGCGCGCCGCCGAGCCCATCATCCCGATGAGCATCTTCAAGATCCCCACCATCGCCATCTCCAACGTGGCGGGCGCCCTCTTCTCCGCCGCCCAGTTCGGCGCGACCACCTACGTGCCCCTGTACGTGCAGGGCGTGCTCGGTGGCTCCGCCACGATGGCGGGCGGGATGATCACCCCCATGATCGTCGGCTGGCCGCTGGCGAGCCTCATCGGCGGCAGGCTCATGGTCCGCACCGGCTTCCGGCCGCTCATCGTCGGCGGGCTGGGGCTGGCCTCCATTGGCACCGTGCTGATGGCGCTGCTGCTCAAGCCCGGGGCTTCGATGCTGGTGCCGCAGATCGCCATGGGGTTGTTTGGCATTGGCCTGGGCTTCGCCGCCATGGCGACCATGGTGGCGGTCCAGACCACGGTGGGCTGGGAGCTGCGTGGCGTGGCCACCGCGAGCAGCATGTTCTTTCGCACCATCGGCGGGTCGCTGGGCGTGGGCGTGATGGGCGGCGTGCTGGTGAGTCAGCTCATGAAGGACCCCACCGTCCCCGTGAGCGCGGCCACGGAGCTGCTCGGCCCCGAGCACGGACGCGGGCTGGCGCCCGCTGTCCTCGATACGCTCGGCGGCGCGCTGAACACCGGGCTGTCCATCAACTTCTGGATCATGTGCTCGGCGATGATCGCCGCGTTCGCCGCGGGCCTGTTCTTCCCCAAGGTGAAGCGCGTCACCACGCCCGTGGACATGTCCGACGTCACCGCCTCCCACTGACGCCCGGCGGCCTTGTCACTTCGCGCGGGTGCTCAGCGGCGTGCAGGTCACGCTGGCGGGCACGGACCACAGCGCGTCACCCCAGACGTCGGAGTCCCCGCGGAAGTAGATGCTGTTGCCCACGCGGGTGAACTCCTCGGGCCTGTTGCCTCCCGGGCTGGAGAGGGTGACGCGCCCCGTGCCCGCTGGCGTGCCATTCGTCACCTGCGGCATGAGCCCCTGGTCGCCATCCCCGGAGCTGAAGAGCAGCGTGCCGGCCCCCGTGTCGAAGAGGGGCGAGCTGTACTCGTCGGCCGTGGTGAGCCGCCGGCTGAGCTGCTGTGTCCCTCCCGCAGTGCCGTCCGTCACCCACAGCCCGACCTCGCGAGGCGCGGGGCCCGGCGAGCCGATCGCCATGGAGAAGTAGAGCTTGCCTCCTGACTCCGCCGAGGACTGCACGTAGGGCGTGTTGTCCGGCTGGCCGGGATAGGCATTGGGCAACGTCATCACCGTGGCCTTCCCGCCTCCGGAGAGCGACAGGCGGTTCAGCTTCAACTGCTCGCCATCATCGCTGAGCGTGGTCAGGTAGACGGAGGAGCCCAGCGACCCGAGCAGCCGCACCTGCTTGCCGAAGGTGTCCAGGCGCACCGTGCCCGCCGCCGTCCCATCCGTGCGCCACACCTCCGTCCCGGAGGAGTCGTCCAGCGTGAACACCCCGTCGCCGCTCGCGAGCGCACGCGTCCCTGTCACGAGGGGAGTCCCCGCGTCCACGCGCTTGACGAGCGAGGTGCCCGCCGCCGTGCCGTCCGTGCGCCACAGGCGCGTGCCCTGGGTCGCGTCCTGGAGGAAGAACAGCAGCGCGCTCCCCGTGCGCAGCGTGGAGTAGGCCAGGGAGGAGCCCGAGCCGAAGTCCACCACCCGGTACGTCCCAGCCGCCGTGCCGTCCGAACGCCACAGCTCCACCGCGCTCCCCGCGCGCCGGAAGAAGGTCAGCCCGCCGCCCAGCGCGGTGAGGTCCGACAGGGAGGAGCCCGAAGCCCCCGGCGTGATGTCCTTGACGAGCTGGGTCCCCGCCGAGGTGCCATCACTCACCCACAGCTCGGAGCCCGCCGCCGGGTCCTCCATCGTGAAGAAGACCCGCGAGCCCACGGCCGTGAGGGACTCGAAGGTCCGGTAGTCCGGGCCCTCATAGGGGAACTCCTTCACCGGCACGGTGCCCACCGGGGTGCCGTCACTGCGCCACAGCCCCGCCGTGCTCCGGTAGGGATCCACGGTGAAGTACAGCGTGCCCGCCACGTTCGTCAGCTCCGACGGAATCGGCCGGTACGGCGACGGCAAGGGGTCACCCGGCGCAAGGAAGTCCTTCACCTTGGTGGCCGCCATGGCGGGTGTGCACGCCTGGGCCTGGACCCGAGGCTCCTGGGCCGCGGGCAGCTCCAGGTCCTGCGCCGCACCACAGCCCACGAACGACACACCCGCCAGGACCCACCCGAATCGCATGCGCATTGCCCAACCCCTTGTCAGACGGAGACAAGGGACGGTGGGACGCATGCGGATGACTGCCAATGCAATCCGGGCGCGGCAGGGTTCGTAATCAACACGAGGGCCGCGCGAAGGCGGACCCGCTGTCTGGAAACCGACGGCGGTCGGCTTCCCCATCACAGACAGTGCACGGGCCGGGCCAGATGGAATCCCAGCCACTTATCACAGACATCCATCATTGCACTGACAATGGACTCGCGCTCAGCGGGGTGCACATCACGTTGGCGGGCACGGACCACAGCGCGTCCCCGTGGACGCCGGAGTACCCCCGGAAGAAGACGGTGTTGCCCACGCGGGTGAACTCCTCGGGCATGCCGCCTCCCGGGCTGGAGGTGGTGACAACGCCCGTGCCCGCGGGCGTGCCGTTCGTGACCTGTGGGGCGATCCCCAGGTCGCCATCCCCCGCGCTGAAGAGCAGCGTGCCGGCGCCCGTGTCGAACAGGGGCGAGCTGCGGATATCGGACGTGATGAGCCGCGTGCTGAGTTGCCGCGTCCCTCCCGCCGTGCCGTCCGTCACCCACAGGCTGACCTGGCGAGCCGCGGGGCCGGGGGAGCTGATCCACTCGGAGAAGTAGAGCTTCCCGCCCGCCTCCTGCGAATCCTGGACGTAGGGCTCGATGGAGGGCTGGCCCTCGAAGGGGTTGGGCAGAATCGTCACCGTCGCCTTCCCGTCCCCCGCCAACAACAGGCGGGACAGCTTCAAGTGCTCGTTGTCCTCGGTGCGCCGGGCCACGACGACGTACGGCCCTACCGAGCCCAGCAACGTCACCTGCTTGCCGAAGGTGTCCAGGCGCACGGTGCCCGCGGCCGTGCCGTCCGTCCGCCACACCTCCGTCCCGGACGTGTCCTCCAGCGTGAACAGCCCCAGGCCGGTGTAGCTCGGCCGCGCGGACGTCACGGGCGGCTGGCCCGCGTCCAGACGCTTGACGACGCGGGTTCCCAGCGCGGTGCCGTCCGTCCGCCACAGGCGCGTGCCGTGGACCGCGTCCTGGAGGAAGAACAGCAGCGCGCCATGCGTCCGCAACGTGGGGAAGGGCATGGACTCCTCCGGTCCGAAGGAGACCACCCGGTAGGTCCCCGCCGCCGTCCCGTTCGAGCGCCACAGCTCCATCCCGCTCGCCGTCGTGAGGAAGAAGCTCAGCGCGCCCCCCAGGGAGGTGGGATGCGACAGGATGGAGCTCTCGATTCCTGGAGTGATGTCCTTCACCAGCCGCGTCCCCGCCGCCGTCCCGTCCGTCACCCACAGCTCGCCACCGACCACCGGGGCGTTCATCGTGAAGAAGAGGCGCGAGCCCACGGCGGTGAAGGAGCCGAACTCGCGGAAGGTCAGCCCGTCGGAAGGGAACTCCACGAACGGCACGGTGCCCGCGGGAGTTCCGTCACTGCGCCAGAGGGCCGCCGGCCCCTGGTAGGGATCCGAGGAGAAGAACAGCGTGCCAGCGACGTTCGTCAGCCCTGTCGGAATCGGCCGGAACGGTGAAGGGAGCGGCGCGTCCGGAGCGAGGATGTCCTTCAGCTTGGTGGCCGCCAGCGCGGGCGTGCACGCCTGGGCCTGGACCGGCCGCTCCTCCGCCGCCGGCCCCTCCATGTCCTGCGCTCCGCCACAGCCAATGAACGCCAGCCCCGCCAGCAACCATCCGAATCGCAAACGCATGGTCCGACTCCTTGTCAGCCAAAAGCACGGGACAGTGGGACGCGGGCCGGTGGCCGCCAATGGGTCCCGGAGGCGTTCGGCCGTGTGGCGAATCCAACGCCCACCCGGGCCCGCCGCCGCTGTCGGAAAACCGACGCGCTTGTCTTTTCACATCAAGGGCATTGCACGACACGTGCGGGCTGGAGTGTGGTCTCCCCGGGGGATGCACGGCCTTCACTTCAGGAGATGAACGATGGCGGGTCCGCTGAGTGACGAGGAGCTTGGGAAGATCGACGCCTACTGGCGCGCGGCGAACTACCTGTCCATCGGGCAGATCTACCTCAAGGACAATCCGCTGCTGGAGCGGCCCCTCACCCGCGAGGACATCAAGCCGCGCCTCCTGGGCCACTTCGGCACCACGCCCGGCCTCAACTTCATCTACGTCCACCTGAACCGCATCATCCGGAACCACCGGGCCAACATGATGTATCTCATTGGCCCCGGACACGGCGCGCCCGGCATCATCGCGAACACGTTCCTCGAAGGCTCCTACACGGAGCTGTATCCCAACATCGAGCGCAACCGCGACGGCATGAAGCGCCTGTTCCGCCAGTTCTCCTGGCCCTACGGCGTCCCCAGCCACGACGCGCCGGAGGTCCCCGGCTCCATCAGCGAAGGCGGCGAGCTGGGCTACGCGCTCCTCCACGCGTACGGCGCCGTGCTGGACAACCCGGACCTCATCGTCCCGTGCGTCGTCGGCGACGGTGAAGCGGAGACAGGCGCGCTCGCCGCGAGCTGGCACTCCAACAAGTTCATCAACCCCATCACCGACGGCGCCGTGCTGCCCATCCTGCACCTCAACGGGTACAAGATCGCCAACCCCACGGTGCTCGCCCGCATCGACCATGACGAGTTGGAGGCCCTCTTCAAGGGCTACGGCTACACGCCCTACTTCCTGGAGGGCGACGACCCGAAGGACATGCACCAGCGGATGGCGCAGGTGCTGGACACCCTCTACGCGGAGATCACGCGCATCCAGCGCCACGCCCGCGAGAAGAACGACCCCACCCGGCCCCGCTGGCCCATGCTCGTGCTGCGCACGCCCAAGGGGTGGACGGGACCGAAGGTGGTGGATGGCAAGCCCGTGGAGGGCACGTGGCGCGCGCACCAGGTGCCGCTGGAGGAGGTGCGCGACAACCCCGAGCACCTGAAGATCCTCGAAGAGTGGCTCCACAGCTACCGACCGCGCGAGCTGTTCGACGCGAATGGCACCTTCCGCGAGGAGCTGGCGGACATCGCGCCCAAGGGCCGGCTGCGCATGGGCGTCAACGTGCACTCGAACGGTGGACAGCTGCTGGTGCCGCTCGTGCTGCCAGCCTTCCGGGACTACGCGGTCGACCCGGGCGTGCCCGGCTCCAGGCAGGTCAGCGCCACCCGGGTGCTGGGCGGGTACCTGCGGGACGTGATGCGCCACAACCTGGCGACCCGGAACTTCCGCATGTTCGCCCCGGACGAGAACGCGTCCAACCGGCTCCAGGACGTGTACGCCGTCAGCGGCAAGGCCTGGGACGCGAAGCAGGAGCCCACGGACGAGAACCTCTCCGTCGACGGCCGCGTGATGGAGGTCCTGAGCGAGCACCTGTGCCAGGGCTGGCTGGAGGGGTACCTGCTCACCGGACGCCACGGCTTCTTCTCCTGCTACGAGGCGTTCATCCACATCATCGATTCGATGTTCAACCAGCACGCCAAGTGGATCAAAAGCGCGAAGGAATTGCCGTGGCGCAAGCCCATCGCGTCGTTGAACTACCTGCTCAGCTCGCACGTGTGGCGGCAGGACCACAACGGGTTCTCCCACCAGGACCCGGGCTTCATCGACCACGTGGCCAACAAGAAGGCGGACACGGTGCGCATCTACCTGCCGCCGGACGCGAACACGCTCTTGTCGGTGACGGACCACTGCCTGCGCTCGAAGAACTACGTGAACCTCATCATCGCGGGGAAGCAGCTGTCGCCGGTGTGGCTGGACATGGAGAGCGCGGTGCGCCACTGCGCGGCGGGCATTGGCGCGTGGGACTGGGCGGGCAATGACGACGGCGACCCGGACGTGGTGATGGCCTGCGCGGGTGACGTGCCCACCATGGAGACGCTGGCCGCGGTGACGCTGCTGCGCGAGTGGGCCCCGGAGCTCAAGGTGCGCGTGGTCAACGTGGTGGATGTGTTCACGCTCGCGCCCGTGCAGGTGCATCCGCACGGGCTCAACGAGGAGGACTTCAACCGCCTGTTCACCACGGACAAGCCCGTGGTGTTCGCGTTCCATGGCTACCCCACGCTCGTGCACAAGCTCACGTACAACCGGGCCAACCACGGCAACATCCACGTGCACGGGTTCAAGGAAGAGGGCACCACGACGACGCCGTTCGACATGACGGTGCTCAACGACATGGACCGCTTCACCCTGGCGCTGGATGCCATCCGGCACTCGAAGGCCGCGAGGCACCGGCTGGACGACGCGGAGCAGCGCTTCTCCGAGGTGCGCCAGCGGCACAAGCTCTACGTGTCGGAGCACGGCGAGGACATGCCCGAGGTGGCCGACTGGAAATGGACCGCGCGATGAGTGACCCGGGCGCGGTGCTGGCCATCAACAGCGGCTCGTCGTCGCTGAAGTTCGGCCTCTACGTCGAACAGGGCGGCCAGGAGACGGTGCGCTTCAAGGGCAGCGCGACCCATATCGGCGCGGAGCAGGGACGGCTGGTCGTGAAGGACGGCGCGGGGAAGCCGGTGCGCGCGGTGGACGTGCGGCATCCGTCACAGGAGGACGCGCTCGATGAGGCCGTGCGCCACCTGGAGGAGCTGGGCGGAGAGCGGCCCCGCGCCATCGGGCACCGGGTGGTGCATGGCGGGCCCCACCTGCGCAAGCATCAGGCCCTGACGCCGGAGGTGATGAAGGCGCTGGAGGAGGCGACGCACTTCGCGCCGCTGCACATCCCTCCGGCGCTGCGGCTCATCCGGGCCACGCAGCGGCAGTTCCCGGGCGTGCCGCAGTTCATCTGCTTCGACACGGCCTTCCACGCGACGATGCCGGAGGTCGCGTCGACGTTCCCCCTGCCCCGCTCCGTGAGGGACCAGGGCGTGCAGCGGTACGGCTTCCATGGCCTGTCGTATGAGTCCATCGTGGCGAGGCTCGAACCCCAGGTGCCCGCGCGCACCGTGGTGGCCCACCTGGGCAACGGCGCGAGCCTCGTGGCACTCGATCACGGGCGCTCCGTGGATACCTCCATGGGCTTCACGCCCACGGGAGGGATTCCCAGCGGCACCCGGACGGGCGACCTGGATCCAGGCGTGCTCCTGTTCCTGATGCGCACGGGTGGAATGGACGCGGATGCGCTGGAGCGGCTGGTGAACCGCGACGCCGGGCTCCGGGGCTTGTCGGAGGGGACCAGCGACATGCAGGCCCTCACGCGCGACGCGGCGGCGGGCAACGCGGCGGCTGCGTTGGCGGTGGACGTCTTCACGCGAAGCATCGCGAAGACGGTGGGTGCCTATGCGGCGGTGCTCGGCGGGCTGGACCTGCTCGTGTTCACGGGCGGCATCGGGGAGAACAGCGCGCGGGTCCGCGAAGGTGCATGCGCGAGGCTGGGCCACCTGGGCATCCAGTTGGACGCGCGGCGGAACGAAGCGAGCGCGGAGGTCATCACGACCGATGCGTCACCGTGTCCGGTGCGCGTGCTGCCAAGCGATGAGGAGGTTCAGCTCGCCCGCCACACGCGCCGGCTCCTCCGCGGTTGAGTACGGCTAGGCCCGCGGCGTCACGGTTCGGCGAGGGAGGTGCAGCAGGCCTTCGCGGCGCAGCCACAGGGCCGCCGCCACCACGGTCAGCAGCGTCGTGGGCATCCAGGCCGCTATCGCGGGCGCCAGGCGCTCGGTGAGCACCAGCGTGCGGGAGACCACCATCAGGCCCCACATCGCCACGGCGATGAGGAGCCCCTCCACCACCGCCGCCGTCAGGTGGCCTCGCCGGTTCGTCCGCAGCGCCAGGCCCACCGCCAGCAGCGCCGCGGGCAGCCCCGCCAGCGGATACGCGAAGCGGTTGTGCCACGCGAGCTGGAAGGCCTTCGTCGCGAGCCCCACCTCCGCTCGCGCGACGATCTGCTCGCCCAGCTCTCCCAGGCGCATCTGCTCCGGACGGCCGGGACGGATGCGGAACGTCGTCGCTCCCACGCCCAGCTCGTACTCCGCCGCCGGCTGCTGCGTCACGGACGTGCGCCCGTCCTCCGTGAACGTGCGCTCCACCACGTCCGTCAGCTCCCAGCGCGTGCCCTCCACCGGGCGCATCCGCCCCGCGTCCACGCGGCGGCGCAGCTTGAACTCCGGCGTCAGCGTGAAGATGGAGACGTTCTCGAAGCCCTCCTGCGGGTTGCCGCCTCGCAGGAAGAAGATGGAGTCCCCGCGCCGGAACCACTGCTTCGGCGTGTAATACATCCGCCAGTCGCCCCAGCGGTTGAAGCGCTGCGTGGTGATTTCATCCACGCGCCGGCCCGCTCGCGCGGCCACCGTCTCGTCGAACACCACCAGCCCCACGCACGCCACCAGCGCGCACACCGCCACCGGCAGGTACAGCGCCGCCGGCCCGAAGGTGAGCGCCCGCAGCGCCGTGACCTCGCCCTTCTTGCGCAGCGCGGACACCGTGGTGCCCGCCGCCAGCAGCAGCGCCGCCGGCCCCAGTTGCTGCACCGTCACCAGCGCCTTGTAGCCGTAGAGCTTGAGCACGTCCCACACCCAGCCCTCGCCCCCGTAGGCCTTCGCGCGGTCCACGAAGTCCACCACCAGGAACACCGCCACCACGCCCGCCAGGATGCCCAGCGTGTAGCGCACGTACGCGCCCACCACGTACCGGAAGAGGGTGCCCTTCATCGCACCGTCCCCGAACGCGTCACGCGGTACAGCGCGAACGCCCCCACCACCATGAAGAGCACGTTCGCCAGCTGTCCCGCGACGAACACCGGCATCTGGCCCTTCTGTCCCATCTGCTCGAAGGCGCGGCTCAGCAGGTAGTAGAGGACGTAGCCGCCCAACGTCAGCAGGTAGCCCCACGCGCGGCCCGCCTGCCTGCGGCCAATCGCCAGCGGCGTGCCCAGGAGCGCGAACGCCACCGGCGCCACCGCGTTGCCCATCCGGCTGTGCAGCGCCATCAGGAAGGGCCGCGAATCCTCGCGCCGCTCCTCCGCGTCCTTCGCCGCCGCCAGCAGCTCCACCGGCGTCAGCTCCTCCTTCGGCGAGCGGAACCGGTTGCGCCGCGACAGCGACCCGCCCAGCCCCACGTTGATCTCCGCCTTCTCGAAGGCGACGACGCTCGCGTCCACCGAGGAGCGGTTGGCGCGGTGCACCTCGCCTTCCTTCAATTCAATGCGCAGCGCCTCGCCCCGCTCGGACGTGCCCACGCTGCCCTTGTGCGCCAGCACCAGCAGCGGCGAGCTGGGGTCGCGGTCGTCGTGCAACAGCACGTTCGTCCACCCGCCGCCCTTGGGCGCCACCTTCTGCGCGTACAGCGTCAGGTCGCTCAGGTCCTCGTAGAAGACGCCGGACTTCACGTCGCCCGCGACGTTCTTCTGGATGACCTCGCCCACCAGGTCCTTCACGCCCGTGAGGCCCCACGGCTCCACCGTGGACGTCAAGAGCACCATGAACGCGCTCAGCACGAGGCCCACGCCCAGCGGCGCCGCCAAGAGCTGGATGGGGCTGATGCCCAGGGCCTGCAGCGACGTGAGCTCCCGGTCCTCGCCCAGGCGCCCCAGGCCCAGCAGGATGGCCAGCAGGAACGCGATGGGCAGCGCCATCACCAGGAAGTGCGGCGCCAGGTACGCGATGAGCCGGCCCAGGTCGACCAGCGTCACCGCCGAGCCCAGCAGCACGTCCGTGCCGCGCAGGAACTGCATCACGAACAGCAGCAGGAACATGAACGCCACCCACACACCCAGGGGGACGAGCAGCTCCTTGAGCAGGTAGCGCGCCAGCAGCTTCACGGCCGCGCCCGCAGCCCCCGCGCGCCAATGTCCCGGCGGAAGTGCTTGCCCTCGAAGCGCACAGCGTCCGCGGACTCCAGGGCCCGCTCGCGCGCCGTCGCCAGGCTGTCGCCCCGGGCGCACACCGTCAGCACCCGGCCGCCCGCCGTCACCAGCGCGCCACCCTGCTTCTCCACGCCCGCCAGGAACACGGGCGCGTTCGACGCCACCGCGTCCAGCCCTTCAATGCGGGCGCCCTTCTTCGGCGCCTCCGGGTAGCCCTCCGCCGCCAGCACCACGCCCACCGACGCGCCCGGGAACTGCTTCAGCGGCCGGGGCTCCAGCGTCCCCTTCGCGCACGCCTCCATCAGCGGCAGCAGGTCCTCGTCCACCTGCATCATCAGGACCTGCGTCTCCGGGTCGCCGAAGCGCGCGTTGAACTCCAGCACCTTCGGGCCGGACGCCGTGAGCATCAGCCCCGCGTACAGCACCCCGCGCAGCGGCGTGCCGCGCTTCTTGAGCACCGCCAGCGTGGGCGCGATGACCTGCTCGCCCACCTTCGCCAGCTGCTCCGGCGTGAGGAACGGCGCCGGGCAGTACGCGCCCATGCCGCCGGTGTTGGGGCCCGTGTCGCCCTCGCCCACGCGCTTGTGGTCCTGCGACAGCGGCAGCAGCACGTAGCGCTCGCCGTCGCACAGGGCCATGAGCGAGACCTCCTCGCCCTCCAGCAGCTCCTCCAGCACCATCCGCTGGCCCGCCTGCCCCATCCGGGCCACGGCGCGCACCGCGTCGCGCGCGGCGTTCGCGTCCGGCGCGACGATGACGCCCTTGCCCGCGGCCAGGCCGTCCGCCTTCACCACGATGCGGCCCTGCGCCACGGCGTACGCCTCCGCCTCCGCCGCGTCCGTGAAGACGCGGAAGGCCGCGGTGGGCACGCCCGCCTCGTCCATCACTTCCTTGGCGAAGGCCTTGGAGCCCTCGATGCGCGCCGCCGCCGCGACGGGGCCGAAGCACGGGATGTCCACCTGCGCCAGCGCGTCCGCGACGCCCGCGACGAGCGGCGCCTCCGGGCCCACCACCACCAGGTCCACGCGCTCGCGGCGCGCCAGCGACACCACCGCCTCCGGCGAGTCCGCCTGGAGCGGCACGTTGGTGCCCCACCGCGCCGTGCCCGGGTTGCCCGGGCCCACGAGGAGCCGCGACAGACGAGGACTCTGGGCCAGCTTCCATGCGAGCGCGTGCTCGCGGCCGCCCGACCCCAGCAACAAGACCTTCACGTCAACCTCGCTCGTCGAGTTTGAAGAGCAGCTTCTTCGCCGGGAAGTAGGACGGGTCCAACCCCACCACCTTCTCCAGCATCGCGCGCGCCTCCTGCGGCTTCGACTTCATCAGCAGCTCGGCCAGCTTCGTCTGCGCGGACAGCATCTTCGGCGCCACGTCCAACGCGGACTGCAACGTGCGCATCGCCCTCGCCACGTCCCCGTCCGCCGCCTGCGCGAGCCCCAGCGACAGGCGCGCCACCGGAAGGCCGCGCTCGACGCCCACCGCGCGCTCCGCCAGGTTCCGGGCCTGCGGCCCCTTCGTGTCCAGCGCGATGAGCGCCCGGTACGCCTGCGCACCGCCGCTGTTCGCGTTCACCTCCACCACGGAGTGCAACAGCCGCTCCGCGGTCTGCCGGTCCCCCTGATGGAAGCGCACCAGGGCCTCGTAGAGCAGGGGCTGCACGTCCTCCGGGCGGTCGCCCAGGGACTTCACCACGTTCTCCACGCCCACCAGCGTGTCGCCCGGCCGCAGCCAGAAGCGAGACAGCGCGGGCCGGGGCGCCAGCCGCAGCGGATCCCACTCGCGCGCCTCCAGCACCGGGTAGAACAGGCGGAAGACCTCGTCGCGCTTCTTCGCGCTCGCCGCCGCCACGCCCTCCAGGAGCTTCGCGTCCATGCGGCGGTCGTCCAGCCGCACCGCCTGCTGGAAGCGCTGCTGGGCTCCGGCCACGTCGCCTTCCAGGAGGTGCACGCGCCCTTCCAGCACCTTCTCCAGCGCCGCGTCCTCCAGCCGGCCCTGGAAGCCCTTCAGGTGCTCACGGGCCAGGGCCGCGTCCTTCTGCGCCAGCGCCACCATGAACCACTGCAGGTGGGCCTCCGGCATCGCCGGGACCGCCTTCAGGGCCGCCGCGGCCGCGGTCGCCGCGCCCGCGTCATTGCCCGCCGTGCGCTCCGCCGCGGCCAGGTGGCTGAAGATTTCGGAGGCGTCGCGCGGGCCGTAGCGGGACGCGTTCTTCGACAGGTCCTTCAGGGCGCGCACGGCTTCGCGCGCGTTGCCCTCCGCCTGGTAGCGCAGCACCGCCAGCGCCAGGGAGGCGCGCACGTCGCCCGCCTTCGCCTTCAGCCGGTCCTCGTAGAGCTTGCGCGCGCGGGCCGTCTCCCCCACCTCCACGTAGATGCGGGCGGCGGCGGACAGGCTGTTCCAGTCCTGCGGATCCAGCTCCATCCGCTGGCGCAGCTGCTTGAGCGCCAGCCCGTACTGGCCGGCCTGCTCGTGCGCGAGCGCGCTGTAGTAGTCCACGCGCTGGAGGTTCGGCGCCAGCTTCCGCGCGGCGTCGAACTCCTGGTTCGCCAGCTCGCGCGACGTGGCCACATGGGAGCGGCCGAGCACCAGGTGCGCCTCGGCCTTGTAGGCGTCCGCGGCCTTCGGCTGGGACAGCACCTCCGTCGCCAGCCGCGCCGCCTCCTCCAGGTTGCCGGCCTGACGCGAGCGCGCCAGCAGCAGGTTCGCGTGCGCGACGAGCAGCGCGGGCGTCTGTCCGGCCATGCCCGTCGCGGCCTCGATGAGCTCGCGCGCCTCCTGGAAGGAGTTGTCGTCCATGCCCGGACCGCGCCCGAGCGCCAGCGCCTGCACGTACCCGGCGATGGCGTCCGTGCTGCGGGGGTCGAGCAGCAAGGCCTGCTGGAAGGACTCCTCGGCCTCCGCGTAGGCGACGCGCTGGTCCAGCTCGAGCTGCTTCTGGCCGGCGGCCAGGTGCTCCGCGCTGGTGCCCTCCACCTCCAGGAACTGGAGCTTCCACCGGCCCACCGCGGCCAGCACCTCCTGAGGCACCGCGGCCGGAGCGGCGGGCTGCGCGTCCCGGACCCGCTGCTCCTGCTGGGGCTTGTGCACCAGGAAGTAGTAGCCCGCGCCGCCGGCCCCGAGGACCGCCAGCGTCAGCAGGCCGAAGACGCCCGCGCGGCTGCCACCGCCGCTTCCGCCACGCTGCGCGCTGCGGGCCGGCGCGGCCGTGATGTGCGACGTGCGCGCGGGCTTCACCGAGCTCACGCGTGAATCCGTCGCCAGCGCCGTGGCGCCCTCGGACAGGGGTTCATCCCCGGACGCGGCGCCCTCCAGGCCGCTCATCAAGGGCAGCTCCACCAGGCCGCCGCCGTCGGACGGAGGCGGGGCCACCTCGGGGGCCACCAGCACGGTGGACTCCCGGGGGAACGCGGCCTCGCGCTGCTTGCAGGCCTCGCAGGTGCCCAGGGCCTGGTCGAAGGGGTCCGTCAGGTCCTTGCCGCACGAGCGGCAATTCGTGTGCGTCTCCTGCTTTGGGACGACCGGCGCGGGCGCGCGGGCGGACATGCGGCCCAGCGACACCGCCCCCGCGGGAGCCGAGGAGGGCCGCCCAGGCGAGGGCGCTCGCGGGGCTTCCGGCTCCAGACCTCCGGGAGCCGGGCCCAGGAAGTCGAGCAGCGGGTCCGCCGCGGCGGGCGCGGGCGTCGCGGGAGCCGACATCGCCGGAGCCGCGACTCCAGGCGCATCCGGCACGGGCGGGCCGGGCTTCGCGGCGGGCGCCGGCCTGGGCGAGGACGGGCCCAGGTTCGCGAACGGGTCCGAGGGAAGGCCCCCGGGGGCCTGCGACGCGGGCGGCCCCAGGTCCGCGAACGGGTCCACGCTCCCCGGCGGCCCCAGCTCCGGCATGTCGCCGAAGTCCCCGAAGAGGTCCGACTTCGCGGCCGCCTTCGGCGCGGCCAGGGGCGCGGGCGGTTTCGCCGCGGCGACCGGATTGCTCCGGGGCTCGCGCGCGACCGGAGGCGCCGGTGCGGCCGCGGGCGGCTTCGGCTCGGCGGCGGGAGGCGCGGCCCCTTCAGCGGGAGCCGTCACGGACGCGGCCGAGGCCTCCCGCTTCACGAGCTGGAGGTGACGACAGCGGGGACACTGCGCGCGGACGCCCTTGGGCGTGATCAACCGATCGTCGATCGCGTAGGCCGCCGCGCATTTCTGGCAGACGATGCGCATGAAGTTAGTGGCGGAAGTGTCGCACTCCCGTCACCACCATGGCCATCCCATGTTCATCCGCGGCGGCAATCACCTCCGCGTCCCGGACGGACCCACCCGGCTGGATGACCGCCGTCGCCCCGGCCCGGGCCGCCTCGTCCAGCCCGTCCCGGAAGGGGAAGAAGGCGTCCGAGGCCACGGCGCTGCCCTTGAGGGCCTCGCCACCCCGCGTCATGGCGATGCGCACGGAGTCCACCCGGTTCGTCTGCCCGCCGCCCTGGGCCAAGAGCTGCGCCGGCGCCGCGAAGACGATGGCGTTGCTCTTCACGTGCTTGCACACCTTCCAGGCGAAGCGCAGGGCCCGCTCCTCCTCCGGCGTGGGGGCGCGCTTGGACACCACCTTCCACTCCAGGGGCGGCTCCACCGCGTCGCGGTCCATGAGCAGCATGCCCCCGGACACGCTGCGCGCGTCCACCTGGGGCCGGGGCGCCGCCGTGGGGGACGCCAGCGCGGGGCCCGCCTCCAGGAGGCGCAGGTTCTTCTTCCCGGCCAGCACCTGGAGCGCCACCGCCGAGTACGACGGCGCGATGACCGCCTCCAGGAACGTCTCCGCCATGGCCCTCGCGGTGGCCTCGTCGACCTCGCGGTTGAAGGCGACGATGCCGCCGAAGGCGCTCACCTCGTCCACCGCGCGGGCGGTGCGGTAGGCCTTCTCCAACGCGTCGTCCACCGCCACGCCGCACGGGGTGTTGTGCTTGATGACCACCGCGCAGGGCTTCTCCGGGAACTCCAGGACGAGCCCCAGGGCCGCGTCCAGGTCCAGGATGTTGTTGTACGAGAGCTCCTTGCCCTGGAGCACCTTCGCGAAGGCGACGGACGGCTCCTTCGGCGCGGCGTATTCCTTGTAGAAGGCGCCGCGCTGGTGCGGGTTCTCCCCGTAGCGCAGGCCCTGCACCTTGCGGAACGCGAGCGACAGCTCGTCAGGAAATGGCTCCTGGGCCTCGCCGGACAGCCACCCGGAGATGGACGCGTCGTAGGCCGCCGTGTGCGCGAACGCCTTGCGCATCAGCCTGCGCCGCGTCTCCAGGCCCACCGACTTCTGGCCTTCAATCTCCGCGAGCACCGGCGCGTAGTCGTCCGGGTCCACCACGATGGCCACGTGCTTGAAGTTCTTCGCGGACGCGCGGACCATCGCCGGCCCGCCGATGTCGATGTTCTCGATGACGTCGTCCTCGCCCGCGCCGGACGCCACCGTCTGGCGGAACGGGTAGAGGTTTACCACCACCAGCGAGATGGGCTCGATGTGGTGGGCCGCCATCTCCGCCTTGTCACTCTCAAGGTCGGGCCGGCCGAGGATGCCGCCGTGGATGCGGGGGTGGAGCGTCTTCACGCGGCCGCCGAGGATTTCGGGGCTCTTCGTGTGCTCGGACACCTGGGTGGCGGGGATGCTGGCGGCCTTCAGGGCCTCCAGGGTGCCGCCCGTGGAGAGCAGCCGGTAGCCCAGCCGCACCAGGCCCTGGGCAAAGGGGACCAGACCGCGCTTGTCGGAAACGCTCAGGAGAGCCAGCACGTGTGCGCCTCGCAATGGGTGGGGGTGGCGCGGGTCCTAGCAACCACCCCCTGGGGTGTCAACGCAACACGTCACCCCAGGCCCTGAAGCGAAACAGTGCCCTGCCCTCTAGGGCTTGCGAGCAGACACGGGAGGCTCGGCCTCCGTGGCCTCGCGCAGCTTCATCAGGCCGCGCGTCTCCACCTGGCGGATGCGCTCGCGGGTGAGGTTCATGATCTCCCCCACCTCCTCCAGCGTGATGCCGCCCTTCTCCGCCACGTCCAGGGCGCAGGTGTGCTCCAGCTCCGTGATTTCCTTGTCCGGGAAGTTGAGCTTGATGGAGCCCGTCTCCGGGTTCACGTCCAGGTAGAGGTTGTGCTTGCAGGACACGAAGAGGCACGGGCGCGGGCCGTTGATGCAGTCCGCGCGGGTGCGCGGCCGCTGCTCGTCCACGAGCTTGAGGGTCTCCGCCTCTTCCGGGTCCAGTTGGCCGGCGAGCCTGCGCCGGCGCAGGTCGCGCGCCATCTCCTTGCGCGACATCGTCTTGGAGCGCCGGCGTTCCGCGGGCTGCTCCTCCTCATTCCCCCCCTCGCCCTCCTGCAGCTGCTTCACTTCCGACATGTGTCGTCCTCCAGATGTGTGGAGTCTACCCGGTTCAACAGGACCCTGGGGGGCATCCTATTGTGGCCGGAGCGTTTCGTCTTCGCGCGCCGTGACGGCGCTGCCCAACCGGGCGACATCCCGGACCAGATCCTGCGCCCGTTGCCTGAGCGTTGCCAACTGGGCTTCGAGTGACCTCCTGCGTTCTCCTCCCAGGGGCCGTCCTCCCAGCTCCTCCTGGAACCCATCCAGCACCTCCGACAGGTCCCTCTGGAGCTGGTCGATGTGGTTGCGGTGGAACACGAAGGAGCGGCGGATGTCCTCCAGGGTGTGTCCTTCGGCCATCATCTTCTTGATGACGTTGATGCGCCGCACCGCTTCCACCGGGTAGAGGCCCAGGCTGCCCTGGTGCTTCCCCTTGCGGCCCACACGGCGGCTGCGGGGGAGCAGACCGGCCTGGACGTACTTCCGGAACGTCGCCTCCGAGAGCCTCACGCCCCGGGGCCGGAAGATTTCCAGGATCGCGTTCGCGGGCAGGCCTCCCGCGTTTTCGCGCTCGATGCGCTCGAGTTCCTCGGGCGCAAGCAGGTCCATCGATTCCATTGAATAGAGGCTACTGAATGGATGGCATAGGTGCCAGATTCGCGCGTCACTCGTCAAGGATGACGAGCAGGCGGGCGGACGGACGTCGTCCGGCCGACGCTGGGCGCCGGCTGCCGGGGGCTTCAGGGGATGAAGGGAACGGGAGGGAGCGGGTTCAGCCCGGCTCGGGTCAGCGGCCGCGGGACGCGCGGAACTCCTGCTGCACGGTGCCGTCGGCGGGGACGACGACGGTGAACGTCTTCTTGCTGGTCGGGTGCTGGAAGGTCACGGAGTACGTGCCGGCCGGCACCTTGTAGGACGCGCGGCCCTGCACGTCCCCGAGCCGCTTCGCGCCCAGGAAGACGGTGGCGTAGGGGGTGGCCTTCACCTGGAGCGTGCCCATGGCCTTCGCCGCCTCCGCGGCGGGCGGCTCCGTGGCGGGGTCCGCCGTGGGCGTCGCGGCGGGGGTGGCCGGTTCGGTGGACGGGGGCGGCGTCAGGGCGGCTTCGCGCCGCTGCCCTTCCAGCTCCGCGTTGACGGCCTCCGTGGAAGGCGCGCGGGCGGGTTCGGCCGGAGGCGGGTTCGCGGCGGGGGCCGTCGTGGGCGGAGGGGTCACCGCCGGGGCCGTGGCCTGGGCGGGAGGGCTCCCCTGCCCCGCGTCCCGGGCACCGGTGTTCGAGCGCGCCACGGCGAGGACGCCCACGAGGCCCGCGAGGCCCAGCGCGGCGGCTCCGGCCCACAGGGCGCGCTTGCGGCCCGGCGCGACGGGGGGCCCCGGCTCGGTGGCGGAGACCGTGTCGAGCTCCCGGTCATCGGCTCCGGAGAGGTCGTCACCGACGAGCGCGCCCCGGCTCGCGGCAGCGGCGTCGGCCTTGCCGGAGGAACCGGCCCGGCGTGCGGAGGCGGTATCGGGCCTGCCGGAGGCACCGGCCTGGCGCTCGGAGGCAGTGTCGGGCTTGCGGCTCGAGGCCTCCGCCCGGCGCGCGGAAGCTGCGGACCGCGAGCCTCCGTCCTCGGAGCGGCGGCTCGCGGGCGCACCGGCGTCGGAAGAGCCAGCCCAGTCCTCGGAATGGCTCGCGAGCGCACCGGCGGCGGAAGAGCCGTCCCAGTCCTCGGAATGGTTCGCGGACGCACTGTCGTCCTCGGAAGAGCCGGCCCAGTCCTCGGAATGGCTCGCGGATGCACCGTCGTCCTCGGCGGCCCTGTCCCTGGCGGCGGGGACCTCGCGGGATTCGCTGCGCCTGGCGAGCGGCGCTTCCCTTCCCATGGACTGCAACGGCATCTGCGGCGTGGGCTGCGGAGGACGGCCGTTCTGCGCCGGCTCGTCCCGCGACAGCACCAGCGTCGTCCCGTGGCGGTCCTCGTCCGGCGAGACGCCCCGCTTCGCTCCCGAGGCGTGCTCGCGCGACGGCATCACCGCCGTGGGCTCGCGGGGCGGCTCTCCGGGGGCGGGCAGCGCTCCGTCCTGCAGCGCGGTGCGCTCAGGGAGCGCCGGCAGCGCCTGGTTGCTGGCCGCGATGGGGAACAGCGGACGGACGAACGCGCCCACGTCGGTGTCATCCACGGAGCGCGCGTGGTTCAACACGCACTGCGCCAGCGCGCGCTCCAGCTCCCCCGCCGTCTGGAAGCGCTTGGACAGGTCGCGCTCCAGCGCGCGGCGGATGGCGGCGTCCAGGTCCGGCGGCACGTCCGGGTTGAGGCGCGCGGGCGGCACGATGGTGCTCTCCTGCACCGCGCGCAGGACGGCGATCTCCGAATCCCCCTGGAACAGCCGCCCGCCGGTGAGCAACTCCCACAACACCACGCCCAGCGCGAAGACGTCGGTGCGCACGTCCACGCTCTCGCCCCGGGCCTGCTCGGGCGACATGTACGCGAACTTGCCCTTCAGGACGCCGGGGTTCGTCAGCTTGTTGCCCGCCTTCGCGATGCCGAAGTCGGTGAGCTTCACCGCGCCGTCGTAGGACACGAGCACGTTGTGCGGCGTGACGTCCCGGTGCACCAGGTTCAACAGCTCGCCGTTCACCCGCAGGCGGTGGGCGTAGTGCAGCCCTCGCGCGACCTCCACGCCGATGTGCGCCACCAGCACGGGCGGCATCGGCGTCATCGCCTCCTTGCTCCGCTTGCGCAGCTCCCACAGCGAGCAGCCGCGCACGTACTCCATCGCCAGGTAGTAGGTGTCCTCGTGCTTGTCGAAGTCGAAGATCTGCACCACGTTGGCGTGGTTGAGCCGCGAGGCCAGCCGCGCCTCCGCGATGAACATCTGCACGAAGTCCGGGTCGCTCGCGAGGAACGACCGCACGCGCTTGATCACGACCTCCTTCTCGAAGCCCTCCGGCCCGCGCGCGGTGCACAGGAAGATCTCCGCCATGCCCCCTTCGGCGAGCTTGCGGCGCACGACGTACTTGCCGACGTGGGTGCCTGCCTCGAGCGTCACGGAAGGGTCCAAGGCCGCGCCTACTCGAACTTGACCGTCACCACGTTGAGGTCGATGGGACGCACCTCGATGCGGCGGCTGACGGTGCGCTTCAGCTCGGGGTTGGTGAACTTGCAGTCATAGAGGCCCACCCGCAGCTCCACCGGCTGGAACGGCGTCTCCCCCAGCTTGCGGCCGTTGCAGGACACCTCCGCCCAGGGCGTCACCACGAAGCTCACCGACGCGGCCCGCTCCGCGGCGCGCGCGGCGTCACGCACCTCCGCCGCGGGCACCACCGTGGCCGCCGTGGCGACGGGGGCCTTCCCCCCCGGCGCGGGAGCCTGGGCGCCCGGGGACTCCTGGGCCTGCTTCACTTCGGGGGTGGCGGCGTCCGGCGCACGGGGATCGGCCACGCCGGAAGGTCCGACGCCGGGCTCCGGTGCCGGGGGCGCCGGCGCGGGCGGCTCCGTGCCGGGCTTCCCGGACGACGGCATCGGCATGAGCTTCAGCGGCCCCACGTCCAGCCGGCCGGACGGCGGGATGACGATCTGCGTGCGCAGCTCGCGGTAGCCTTCCTTGATGAGCACGACCCAGTAGCGGCCGGGCTTCACCGTCGGCAGCGTCAGCGGCGTGCGCTCCGGGAGCACCCGGTCCTCGAACACGACGCGCGCGCCAGTGGGTTCGGACTCCACGTGCACGCCGCTGGCACCCGGCCCCAGGCTCCACACGAGGCCCACGCCCACCAGGATCGCGACGAGCACGATGGCGCCGTACAGGAGCCCCCGGCGCTTCGGTGGCTCCACGGCGGACTGCTCGGTGAGCGTGCCGGTGCGGGCCGGCGGCGGCATGGGCGCGCGGGACGCGGAGCGCGGCGCGGTGGACGCGGTCATCTCCTCGAAGGTCGCGTGGGGCGCGGGCACGGGGAGCCGGTGGCCCCGGTGTTCGCCGGACGGCGTGGGCCCGCCCGGACGAGGGACTGGAATCTCGGAGCGCGGCACGGCGCGCATGTCCTGCGTGGGGCCTTCGTCCACGTCCGCGCGGGAGACCGCGCGCATGTCCAGGGTCGAGTCGTCCTCGTCATCCTGGGTCAGCGTCGTCATGGAGCGCTGATCCAGCGTGGGACCGTCCTCCTCGATCTGGAACGCGCCAGAGATCTTCCCCTGCGTGTCGACCATCGCGAGCGTGGGACCGTCCTCCTCGATCTGGAACGCGCCGGAGAGCTTCCCCTGCGTGTCCACCATCGCGAGCGTGGGGCCGTCCTCCTCGATCTGGAACCCGCCGGAGAGCTTCCGCTGCGTGTCCACCATCGCGAGCGTGGGACCGTCCTCGTCCTGCGTCACCGTCGGAAGGGAGGGCTCCTCCAGTCGCACCGGCCGGGTGCTCCGCGAGGGCGGCGACTCCAGGGCCCGCCGAGAGCCCGTCATGCCCCGGGCGGGCTCGGCGTTGCGGACCTCCGAACGCGGCTCCGGCCGGGCATCGACGGCGCGGGCATCCATGCGCGGGTCGGCGTTGCGAACTTCGGAGCGCGGCTCCGGCCGGGCATCGACGGTGCGGGCATCCCCTCGCGGGTCGGCGTTGCGGACCTCCGAGCGGGGCTCCGGCCGGGCGTCGACACCCCGGGCCTCCGCGTTGCGCGCGTCCACCCGCGCCTCCGCGTTGCGGCCCTCCGGACGGGTGTCCGGGCCGCGGACCTCCGAGCGCGCCCCGTCTCCTTCCGCGTCATCGCGGCGCGCCTCCACCTTCCCGCTGGGGCGGCTGGGCCGGTTCGGACGCAGCGTGGTGGTGGGCTCGTTCTCCGTGCGCGCGGGCGGTGTCGCCGGCCGCATCACCGAACGGCGCGGCGCGGCCGGCGGAGCCACCCCCGCCTCCTCGTCCGTCACCTGCACCTCGCCGGAGCGCGCCTCCTCCGTGAGCCGGTCCGCGTACAGCTCCCGCATGAACCCGGCCAGGTCCGCGGGCGTGCCACACGGCTGCGGCTGCGACGCGAGCCACCCCTCCAGCGCCCGCTGCAGCTCCTGCGCGTGCTGGTAGCGCGCCTCCGGATCCTTCGCGAGCGCCTTGAGCACGATGGCGTCCAGCTCCACCGGCACCCGGGGCGCCACCTGCGACGGCGCCGGGACGTTGCACTCCGCCACCGCCGACAGGGTCAGCATGTCGCTGTGGCGCTTGAAGAGGCGCCCCCCGGTCAACAGCTCATGCAGCACCACGCCCAGCGCGAACACGTCCGAGCGCCGGTCCACGCGCTGCCCGGAGGCCTGCTCCGGCGACATGTACGAATACTTGCCCTTGAGCACCCCGGAGCGCGTGACGGTGGCCTGATCCGCCGCCTTCGCGATGCCGAAGTCCACCACCTTCACGCCACCGTCGAACGTCACCAGGATGTTCTGCGGTGACACGTCCCGGTGCACGATGCCCAGCGGGCGCCCCGCCGCGTCCGTCTTCTTGTGCGCGTAGTCCAGCCCCGCGCACGCCTCCAGCAGGATGCGGCACACCAGGGGAACCGGCAGCGGACGCCCCGCCGTCTCCGAGCGCTTCCAGAGCCGGCGCGCGTCCACCCCATGGATGTACTCCATGGCGATGAAGAAGGTGTCCCCCTCCGCCCCCAGGTCGTAGATCTGCACCACGTTGGGGTGCGCGAGCCGGGCCGCGATCCGCGCCTCGTCCAGGAACATCCGGACGAACTCGTCGTTCTCCGACAGGTGCGGGAGGATCCGCTTCAACACCAGCAGCTTGTCCGGAGCATCCGAACCCGGCCGGCGCGCGAGGTAGATCTGCGCCATGCCGCCCGTGGCGAGGCGCTTCAGGAGCTGGTAGCTGCCGTAGGTTTCGATGGACACGGCCGGACGCGAGGAGGCGAACCCCAAGCGTAAGCGGCCGGGCCAGGGGAATCAAACATCGAATCCCCCTGGGCTTTTTCCCGGTTCCACCGGGCGTGCGTCCTAGCGCCGGGCGGCCCGGACCTCGCGGGTCTCCCGCATCAGGGCCTCCAGCTCGTCCAGGTGCCGCTTGAGCACCGGCATCAGCACCGGCGCCGCGTCCACCCGGTCGAACAGGTCCAGCACCCGGTCCACCTTGCGCTCGATCTCCTGCGCCCTCACGGGGCTGATGCGCTTGAGAAGCAGGTCCGCCCCGGCCTCCATCAGCACCCGCGCCACCGCGTTGCGGTCCGCGAGCGGCTCCTGCTTGCGCTGTCCCTCCCCGCGGATGACCCGCAGCCCCGGCGCACCGGCGCGCGGAGAGGACTTCATGGGCTCATCAGGGGTCCAGGTGTTCACAGCGCCTCCAGGGCAACAGCGTGCAGACGCTCCGCAGGGTACACACCGAGGGAGCGCCTCCAATTTTCTGGTCATCCGCACAGGCAGATGCAGTGCTGTAGCACCGGGGTCTGACACCCCCGTTCGGGGCCGGATGGCCGGCCCGTCACGGGGTCCACAACCACGGGGTTCCCGCCGTTCAGTCGTTGGCGCAGGCGCGGCGGTAGGTGATGGCCACCTTGGAGCCCGGCGGCGGCACCACGCTGAACACCACGCTGTTGGTCGCCGCGTCGTAGGTCCAGCCGCTGGTGGTCGCGGTGCCGTTGACGCTCACCACCACCGTGCCCGCGTCCGGCTCCTCGCTCAGCGGGAAGCGGTCCTGCGCGCTGAACGCCTTGTTGGCCACCTGCCGCAGCAGCGGCGCGTAGTCCGCCGCGCAGACGTTGAGCACCTCGCCGCCCGTCTGCGCCGCCGCGTCCGCGTACCGGGTGCCGGTGCCGCCCGCCGTGGCGCAGGACGTCTTGGTGGGCGCGATGGCGAAGAACGTGGCCCGCTGCGGCTGGTTCTCACCCTTGCGCTGCTGCGCCCACTGCACGTACGTGGCGACCGCGTCCGGCGAGTGGTCGTCCTCGTCGCCCACGAACACCACCACCAGCGCCGCCGAGTCGCGCAGGAAGCCCGCGTTGCCGTCGTTGGCCAGCGGCGTGCGCGGATCATCCACGTTGTTCACCAGCGGGGACGTGAGCGCGCGGCGCATCGCTTCAAAGCCCTGCTCCACCTGGGCGCACTGGCCCACCTGCACGTTCTGCTGGAGCACCTGCGTCACGTTGGCCGTGTTCAGGGTGAGGATGCGCTGGCGGCTGTTGTCCGCCGGGAAGAAGCGGCCGGCCTCGCCACCCAGCGCGCCGCCCGGGCACGCGCCGGACACCGCGGAGATGCCCGTCGTCGTCACCGCCATGTTCACGTCCACCGCCTTGTTGCGCGCGGCGTCCACGAACGCGGGGATGGCGGACACGAGCTTCGGGTGCTCCTCGACCATGGACGCCGTGTTGTCCACGACGAACAGCACGTCCACCTTGCTCACGTCCTGCTGCACGAAGTTGTCCGTCTTGTCCGTCTTCTTCGACGACTCACCGATGAGCGGCACCATCAGCGGGATGGGCAGGTCGCTGGAGTCCACGTAGAGCGGCGACAGGTTCATGCCCGTCACCTGCGACAGGTAGTCCACGCCCACCGTGAAGGACTCGCCCGGCGCAAGCTCGAACGCGGGCGGCGCCGGGTGGTCCAGCAGCTCGAACTCCGTGTCCGTCGTGCCCGGCCCGATGAAGACGTTGGAGATGGTGACGGGCGTGGTGCACGCGTTGAGGTAGTTCACCTCGCGCGGCGCCGGGCGGCAGTCCTTGCGGCCCAGGCCGAAGTCCAGGTACCAGGGCGAGGCCACCAGGCACGTCGCCTGCGAGTTCGCCAGCAGCGGCACCTGCCGCACCGGCGTCACCGGGTTGTACTGCTCCACCTGCAGCTCCCCCGCGAAGTTGCCGCCGGTGAAGGGCGCCTGGAACGCCACCTGGAAGCTGAACCAGTCGCCCGGGTAGATGATGCCGCCGAAGAGCTCGCCGCCGGGCATCTTGAACACGCCGCCGCCGTCGTTGGCGACGCGGATGTTCTTCACGGGGCACAGGTCCGTGCCCTTGTTCTCCAGCTTCACGCCCAGCACCGCGCCGCGGCCCGGCTGAATGGTGCCGAAGTCCACCAGCTCCGGCGTGACGGTCAGGTCACACGGCGCGTGCGCCTTCGCGCTGCCGAAGAAGTCCAGCTGCACGGTGGCCGCGGAGAACGCGCTCGTGGTCATCACCAGCGCGCCGGACGCGCTGCCCTCGCGCATGGGCTCGTAGAAGACCTCCAGGTTGAGCTCGCCGTTGGCCGGCAGGGTGAACGGCAGCGCCACCGGCTTGTGGTTGAACTGGAGCTGGGCGCCCGTGGCGTCCGGCGTCCAGTCCAGCGTGTTGATGGTCAGCGGCCCCGCGTTGTCCGTGCCGCAGTTCTTCACGTTGACCACCACGCGCACCTTGGAGCCCAGCGGCTGCTCGCCGAAGTCGTGCATCATCGGCGACACGCACAGCTCGGACGCGCCGCCAAAGCCGCGCAGCGGCACGGGCAGCGTGGGGTGGCGCTTGCTCACCACGGTGTAGACGGCGCGGTCCGTGGCCGCGCCCATGTGGCCGGGGCTGTAGCGGATCTCGAAGGCGCGCACCTCGCCCGGCTGGAGCACCAGCGGCAGGCCCGTGTTGTTCTGGCTGAAGGACGCGTCCGTGCCATCCAGCACGAGCGACGTCACCGTCACCGGCTCCGTGCTGATGTTGCGCAGGCTGGAGGCCTTGATGGCGTCGCGGTCCACCGGCACCGCGCCGAAGTCCACCACCTCCGGCTCCGCCACCACCGCGCGCTCCAGCGACTCCGCCGTCACCGTCACCGGCACGTCCGCGCACCCGGTGCAGGGCGAGATGGCCAGGGCGACCTGCTTCTTGCCCACCTTCACCGGGTTGAAGGTGAGGGGCAATTCCACGCGCTCGCCCGGGTTCACCGTCAGCGGCGCCGCGACGAACTCATCCTTGTCCGCGCCCACCAGCTTGGGCGTCACCACCACGGGCAGCTCCGTGGGGTTGTCCAGCGTCACGCCCAGCGTCTTGGTGGAGTCCGCCTCGATGCGGCCGAAGTCCAGCGCTCGCGGCGTCACCCGCGCCCACGCGTCCACGCCGGCGCCGTTGAGCGGGATGCGCATCAAGGGCTCGATGCGCGTGTCCGAGCGCACCACCAGCACCGCGGGCAGGCCGCCTTGCGCCAGCGGCGCGAAGCGCACCTTCAGCGTGCACTCGCTGCCCGGCACCAGGCTGTGAGGCCCCTCGTGGGTGAACTCGGCCTTGTAGGCGCCCTCCGGCCCCTCCACCCAGGCCTCGTCCACCGTGATGCGCGCGCGGCCCACGTTGCGCAACGTCACCGTGGATTCGCGAGCGTCGAAAACAGCCACCCGCGCGAAGTCGACGCCGCCCGGCGTCGCCGTCAGCCGGCCATCCGCGAGCGACGAGCGCTCCCGGTCCGCGCAGCCCGACAGCAGTCCCACCACCACCAAGCCCAGCAGGCCCCAGCGCCCCGTCATGGCACCCACCCTTCCCTCCCGCCTCGCCCAAAAGCCTTGAAGCCGCGGCAGCGGCCACACCGTCCGGGTGTGGCCCTCGCGGATCAGGTGGCGAAGCTAGGCACCCACCCCGGGACTGCCAACCGCCTCACCGTGGGAAAAACAGGGGAATTGCCCTCCAGAACGTCCACTGGATGGCACCTCCATGCCCGCCCCGGCGGAAGACTTCAGAATTTCGGAATCCGCAACGTCTTGCTGATCATCGCGCTGCCGCTGGCCACGTAGAGCAGCGCCAGCGGGTGCAGCGTGAGCGGTCCCAGGTTCCACACCCCGCCCCACAGCGCTTCGCCAATGCGGCCCTGCCAGGTGGCCGCCGCCAGCACCATCACCAGCAGCAGGCTGGTGGGGATGGGCGTGCCCTCGAAGTACTTCACCTTGCCGGTTCCGTCGGACAGCTCCGCGGACGTGACGTTGAAGCGCGCCAGGCGGCTGATGCCGCACGCGACGAAGTAGAGCAGCGCCGCCACGTCCAGGTTGCCGCGCAGGCCCACCGCGAACGCCAGCGCCGCGGGCGCCATGCCAAAGGAGATGACGTCCGCCAGCGAGTCCAGGTCCGCGCCCAGCGGTGACTTGCGGAAGCGCCACCGCGCGATGCGGCCGTCCGCCACGTCCATGGCCAGCGCCACCGGCATCAGGCAGAACGCCACCCACAGCCAGCGTGGGTTGTTCGTGGCCAGCGACTGCATGGCCGCCAGGATGGCCCCCGCGCCGGCGAAGCCGTTGCCGAGCGTGACGAAGTCCGCCAGCACGAAGGTGCGAATCATGGAGAAGTGGCGGCGCTGGCGGCGGGCCGCGGGCGGCGACGAGGGCTCGGGCGTCATGGCTCACATGTAACACACACCGTCTTTCCGGCTTTCCCAAACCCACGACGCGACGCATCCGCGCGTTTCATCTCCGTGGAAAAGTCAAATCCCAGAAACATTGACCGGCGAATCGCCACCTTCCTAGTCTCCGGGCCGCCATGCCCGAGCACATCCCCGATAATCTCCCTCCTCGCGGTGGGTTCCGTTCTGTCCGGACCCGCCGTCTTTCTTTCTCCCTCCTCGCTTCCCTGGCGCTCGCCGCGTTCAGCACCGGATGTGAGGACGATCCCAAGCCCGTCGACCCCGGCCCCGGCCCGTCGACGCCGAAGTACACGGCGAAGATCAAGCGCACCTCCTACGGCATCCCGCACATCACCGCGGACAACTACGGCAGCCTGGGCTTCGGCCAGGGCTATGCCTTCGCGCAGGACCACGTCTGCACCCTGGCGGATCAGATCCTCAAGGTGCGCGGCGAGCGCGCGCGCTTCCTGGGCCAGGGCGCGGGCAACAAGCACGTGGGAAGCGACCTGGCGTACCTGGCCATGGACCTGATGGGGCGCGCGGAGGCGGCCTTCCCCACCCTGTCCCAGGAGATGCAGGACATGGTCACCGGCTACGCGGCCGGCTACAACAAGTACCTGGAGGACGTGCCCGCGGACGCCCGCCCCGCCGAGTGCGCGAACGCGGCCTGGGTGCGCCCCATCACCCCCGTGGACCTGCTGGCGTACAACACGGACCTGACGCTGCTGGCGGGCATCAACGCGCTGGCGCTCACCATCCCGTCCGCCACGCCCCCCGCGGTGAGCGCGCAGTCCGTGGACCCGGAGCAGGCGGCGCTGCGCCCGCAGCCGCCCACCCTGGACCAGTTGAACAAGCTGAAGACGTCCGACTTCGGCAGCAACGGCTGGGCCATTGGCCGTGAGCGCACGGACAACGGCAAGGGCATGGTGATGGCCAACCCGCACTTCCCCTGGGAAGGCGAGCTGCGCCTGTGGGAGAGCCAGCTGACCGTGCCGGGCCAGATGAACGTCTACGGCGTGGGCCTCATGGGCGTGCCGGCGGTGCTCATCGGCTTCAATGAGAACGTGGGCTGGACGCACACGTTCTCCTCCGGCCAGCGCGCGACCATCTACCAGCTGCAGCTCGTGCCGGGGAAGCCGACCGTCTACAAGTACGGCACCGAAGAGCGCCAGATGACCTCCAAGACCTTCACCATCCTGGTGAAGCTGTCGGAAGGGTCGCTGACGAACTACTCGCAGACCGTCTGGTTCAGCCACTACGGCCCGATGATCGCCTTCCCGGACTCGGCCGCCCCGGCGGGCTTCCCCCCGGGCGCGCTGGGCTGGAACAGCCAGACGGCGCTCACGCTGCGTGACGCGAACATCGACAACACCAAGTTCCTGGACCAGTTCCACGGCATGAACAAGGCCAAGAGCCTGGCCGAGTTCAAGACCGTCTACGCCACCGAGCAGGGCCTGCCCTGGGTGAACACCATGTTCGCCGACAAGGAGGGCAACACCTGGTACACGGACGCCACGCCCACGCCCAACCTCACGAAGGACGCGTACACGAAGTGGGCGGCCGAGGCGAACACGCCCGCCCTCAACGTCACCTACGGCATCTACCAGGCCCTGGGCTTCGTGGTGCTCAACGGCAGCGACCCCGCCAATGAGTGGCAGGTGGAGCCGGGCTCGCGCAGCCCCGGCCTGGTGCCCTTCGCGAAGGTGCCGCAGCTGGACCGCACGGACTTCGTCTTCAACGCGAACGACAGCTACTGGCTGGCCAACCCCGCCGCGCCGCTCACCGGCTTCTCCCCGCTGCACGGCTTCGCGAACGTGCCCCAGACGCCGCGCACGCGCATGAACGCCATGGTCCTCACGGAGACGAGCGCGACGGGCGCCTCCGGCGCGGACGGCAAGTTCAGCTTCGACGAGCTGAAGACGGCCGTGTTCAGCAACCGCAGCTCCCTGGAGGAGCTGCTGCGCGCGTCCGTCGTGGAGCGCTGCACGGGCAAGACGACGGTGACCTACAACGGCACCGCCGTGGACATCAGCCAGGCCTGCGCGCTCTTGGCCGGCTGGAATGGCCGCTACGACGTGGACCAGAAGGGCGCGTTCATCTTCCGCGAGTTCCTGGGCGCGTACACCGGCGCGCAGCTGGCGAACAAGGGCCCGCTGTTCGACGTGGCCTTCGACCCGGCCAACCCCATCGCCACGCCCAACACCCTGACGCCGGCCCCGGCCACGGGTGACGACCCGGTGCTCGTGAAGCTGGCGCAGGCCGTCTTCACCATCAACCGCTCCGGCAACGCGCTGGACAAGACGCTGGGCGAGGTGCAGTTCACCACCCGCACGGGCAGCCCCATCCCCCTGCACGGCGGCATGAGCCGCGAGGGCGTCAGCAACGTGATGTCCTTCGGCGCCTCGCGCACCACGGTGTTCGAGTTCGCCCAGCCCCACACGGCCACGTTCAACAGCAACACCCTGCTGGCGAAGGAGGGCTACCCCATCAACAACGGCAGCTCCTTCGTCATGGCGCTCCAGTTCACCGACGCGGGCCCCAGCGCCAACGCCGTGCTGACCTACAGCCAGTCCGGCGACCCCAAGTCCGCGAACTACGCGGACCAGACCCAGCTGTACTCCCAGAAGCAGTGGCGCCCCATCCTCTTCACGGACGCGCAGATCAATGGCGACGCGAACCTGGTGGAGACCACCGTCTCCGGCGGGTAACCGCTTCCGTCTGACAGGCTGAAAGCCTCTGGAGGGCCCCGGGAGCCACCGTGCTCCCGGGGCCTTCTTGTTTTCAGGGGGAGTCGCCGGTGAAACTTGTCACATGGAACGGAATAACCAGACAGGGCCGCCGGCCCTGGCGTCTGGGTTCAACATCCGTTAACGAACACCCCAGGGGACCTTTGAGGCGAACACACAGTTTGTGACGCCGTCAGGGCGGAGGGGATGTGTCGTCCCGGCAATGTCAGCCTTCAGGGCTAGTTTCTTGACCGCGGCTGAAGAGCAGGATGTCCCTCAGGCCCAGGGAGGAAGCCCGGACGCGTACCGACCGGGACGTCCGCTGGGTCCGACACGAAGGAGTCGCGAACGCCATGGCACTTCCGGTCTACAAGACAGACGTCATCGATAAGGTGTTCTTCCTGCGCTGGGATGCTCCACCGACGCCGGAAGAGATTCAGGCGGTGTTCCAGAAGATGCAGGCCGCCTACCAGCAGCATCAGCAGCAGCCGCTGGTGCTGGTGACCATCGCGGGAGCCAAGTCCGCGGTCCCCAACAGCGAGCAGCGGCGGCACTTGTCCAACATGCTGTCGGACGCGCGGGCGCTGTTCTCCGAAATCCACGTCATCATCGAAGGCAACGAACTGCAGCACAACCTCCAGCGCGTCATCGTGTCGGGGATGCTCATCGTCACGCGCACGTATGACGACCAGTTCATCCGCGTGCACAAGACGGCGGATGGGGCGGCGGGCTTCATCGCCCGGCGGCTGGGCGTGGATGGCACACAGGTGGTGAACGAAGCGCGGTCGCGCGGCGTGGTGATGTAGTCCCCGGGGGGATTCGGGGGCCCTTTAAAGGGCCCCCGGCCCCGGAGAGAGAAGCGTTTCGCGCGGGCGACCTTCAGCCCCTCGCGCCCTGCCCCACCGGGCGGGCCGGACGGGTGGCGCCGACGGAGCCGCGCACGTAGCGGTGGTCGAAGAGGTCCACGTAGAGGTACTCGGGCCAGGACACCATCGCGCGAGCCCCCAGCATCACGCCCCGCATGATTTCACTCACCATCAGCCCCGCGGCGGTGGTGGCGCCAATCACGCACGTGGGCGCGTGGCCTCTGCCCTGGTAGCAGGCATCCATGTACTCCTGGAGCATGTAGCTGCCCAGGTGCGGGATGATCTTCGGCAGGTCGATGCGGCCGTCCGGGAGGATGAAGAGCTCCTCGTAGAGCGGCGCGTCCGGCTGGAAGACGTGGAGCGCGGCGCCAAAGCCCAGCATCAGCCCGGTCATGATGGGGATGCCCTGCTGCCGGCACGTCTGGTGGAGCGACTCCTTGGCGCGGGCCCCCGCGATGTCGATGACCTCCACCACGTAGTCCACCGGCGGCAGGCCGCCGGTGCCCTTGAGCACGTCCGCCACGTTGTCGTCGGTGATGCCCTCCTTCACCTTCTGCACGCGCAGGTCCGGGTGGATGTCCCGGCACATGCGCTCCACCACGTCCACCTTGTGCTGGCCCAGGGTGCTTTCGAAGCAGCCGATCTGCCGGTTGATGTTGTGGCGCTCGTAGACGTCGAAGTCCGCGAGCGTCAGGCAGCCGAAGCCCAGGCGCGCCAGGTCCACCGCGCACTGGCCTCCGGCGCCGCCCACGCCGGCGACGAGCACGTGGGTGCTGGCGAGCTTGTCCATGGTCTGCGGGTGGAGGACGCCCAGGTTGCGCTGGAAACGGGGGTTCACGTTCGTCATGAGGAGGGCTCCCTACTTGCGCATGCAGACGTAGAAGTTCTCGCCGTAGTAGTCGTCGCCGTCGGCCACCAGCGCCTCGCTGAAGCCCACCTTCTCCAGCAGCTTCACCGCCTGCTCCGTGTCCAGGAAGGTGACCATCTCGTTGGGGTCCGTGGTGAGCTTCTGGGCGCAGGTGCGGTGGTGGTTCACCGCGCGCTGGAGCGCCTCCGTCCACCGTCCCTGCGCCTCCCATTCCCGGATGGAGTTCTTCAGCACCTTCTCCAGGTCGGGCCGGGGCCGCTTGTTGCTCGTCATGCACAGGACGCCGCCGGGCTTCAGGTGCGTCCAGGCCTCGCGCAGCACGGACTCCGGGTCCTTCACGTAGAAGAGGACGTTGTTCATCACCACCGCGTCCGCGGCCCCCTCCACCTCCAGGGGGAACTGCGCCACGTCTCCGGGCAACAGCGTCCAGCGGGCGCGCACCGCCTCCGGCTCCTTCGCGCGGCGGCGCACCGCCAGGGCCAGCATGGCCTGGTTGTTGTCGAAGCCGACCACGCGCTGCCCCCGCCGCACCAGGGGCTCGCTCACGAGCCCCGTGCCGCACCCCGCGTCGATGACGTAGGAGCGCTCCCGGGTGTCCCGGAGGATCTTCTCGCGCTGCCGCTGGTAGCACGGCAGCTCGGGGATCATCTGATCGTAGCTGTGCGCGAAGTCATTCCAGATGTTGTCGACGAAGACGGTCTCGGGCATGGGTCCTCCCCCTCCAAGGGGAGTCAGGGTGAGACCTGTTGTTGTCCCCCGTCCCCCGCCCCCCAAGCGATTGCCCCGCCGTCTTCCCCTACCATCCAGGACTTGCCTGTTTCAGATGTATGTGTTGGATTGAATGAACAAACACACCCCCGGGGGCCGGCGGGGGTGTCCGTTCAGTCCCAAGGCACCTGAGACATCCGTGGTCCGCATGTCTCAGCATTGAAGCACGCGGAGTCCTGCGTTTCTTCACTCGGAGGATGCCGGCGCCTGCGTCCGGTGGCCTTCACCGGTGAAGCTTGCCCTGCGGGGCAATACCAATGAAATCAACCACTTGGGCCCTGGCGCGGAAGGTGCTCTGGGAAGGCCTGCATCGGGAGGCACCGGGTGTCAGAGCCTGGCGCTTGTCTGCGTGGGGGACCCTCAATGCAAGTCGAGGTCGGTATGCGTAGGACGTCGAGCCTGTGGGTGATGGTGGCGTTGTTCGTGGCGCTGCGCGCGAATCCGGGGGACGCGCACACGTTGGCGATTCAGGTGGATCCATGGACGCGGCCGCTGGTGGCGGCGGGCATGGTGGCCTCCAGCACGAAGCGCGAGGTGCTGGGCGGTGGGCTGGCGCACTACAGCTGGAAGGTGCGGGTGGGCGCGGGGAAGTACGACGCCATCACCGTGCACCGCGTGGTGCGTGAGGCGGCCCCGTGGTTGCCGGCGCGCACCCACCGCGCGGTGTTCATGGTGCACGGGGACCTGTGGGGCTTCGTGCCCGCGTTCCTCACCAACACCTGCGTGACGACGATGCCGGAGGACCGCTCCCTGGCGGCGTACCTGGCCAGCCAGGACGTGGACGTGTGGGGCCTGGACCTGCGCTGGGTGGCGGTGCCGGAGTCGGAGACGGACTTCGGGTTCATGGCGGACTGGAACATGCAGTCGCACGTGAAGGACGTGGGCACGGGCCTGGCGCTGGCGGACGTGGTGCGGCGGCTGGGCGGCAACGGCGGCAATGATCGGATGTTCCTCCTGGGCTGGAGCCGGGGCGCGACCATCGGGTACGCGTACCTGGACGCGGAGTCGCAGCGTCCGCGCGCCCTGCGCCGGGTGGATGGCTTCGTGCCCATGGACATGGTGCTGCGCTTCGCGCCGGACGCGGTCCAGCAGCGCCAGTGGGCGTGCGAGCGGTACGAGGCGCTCCAGACCGCGCGTGACCAGGGCCGCACGGAGGGCGGCCTGCTGGGGCCCGCGCCGGGGATGCCGGTGAAGGACATTGGCCTGCGGGCGGACCAGGATCCCAATGGGTTCCCTCCTGGCGCGCCGGAGTCACTCAGTGGCGTGACCAACCGGAAGTTCGCCGTCATCGCCGCCGGGCGGACCGGGGCGCTCCTGGCGCCGCTCCAGCCGCTGACGCCGGGCTACCACCTGGCGGGCAGCGTGCCGGACATCACCGGCCTCCCGGACCGGACGGCCTACACGTCGGAGCCCACCCTGTTCGACTACCTCCAGTTGGCGGTGCCCTACCAGAGCCTCAACGAGGTGGTGGAGACGGAGAAGCAGCTGTGCGGCCTGGACGTCCCCTTCGATGACCACCTGAAGGACGTGAAGGTGCCGGTGCTGTACGTGGGCGCGGGGGGCGGCGTGGGGCGCTACGGCGAGTACTCCACGCGCCTCCTGGGCAGCACGGACGTCACCCACCTCATCGTGCGCAGCCGGCCGGAGGGGGAGCGCGCGCTGGACTTCGGCCACGCGGACCTGTTCCTCGCCCGGGACGCGCGCGTGCGCGTGTGGCAGCCCATCCTCCAGTGGATGCGGGCGCGCTAAAAGGGCTACTCCGCCTTCCACAACCCGTGACGGCGGGCCCGGCGGCCCAACGTCACCGGGTCCATGCCCAGGGCCACGGCGGCGCGGCGCAGGACGCCGCCATGGCGCTCCAGGGCCTCGCGGATGAGGTCGCGCTCCACCTGCTGGAGCCGGGCCCTCAGCGACCCATCCCCGGTGGGGTCCGCCCGGGGCAGCGTGTTGCTGAGGAGCGCGGGCGGCAGCAGGCGCCGGGTGAGCATCTCCCCGGGCCGGGACAGGAGCACCGCCCGCTCCACCACGTTGCGCAGCTCCCGCACGTTGCCCGGCCAGCCGTAGCCGTGCAGCACCTCGTCCGCGTCCGGGGCCACGCCCGTGGCGGAGCGCTTGAGGGTGCGGTTGAACTGCTCCACGAAGGCGCGGGCCAGCTCCGGGATGTCCTCCGGGCGCTCGCGCAGGGGTGGGATGTCGATGGTGAAGCTGTTGAGCCGGTAGAAGAGGTCCGCACGGAAGCGGCCGGCGCGCACCTCCTCGCCCAGGTCCCGGTTGCTCGCGGCCACCACGCGCACGTCCACGTGGCGCACCTGGGTGCCGCCCACCGGGCGGATGTCGCCCGTCTCCAGCACGCGCAACAGCTTCGCCTGGAGGTTGGGCGTGGTGTTTTCAATCTCGTCCAGGAAGATGGTGCCGCCGTTGGCGAGCACGAAGAGGCCCGGGTGGTCCGACACCGCGCCGGTGAAGGCCCCCTTCACGTGGCCGAACAGCTCGCTCTCCAGCAGCGTCTCCGTGAGCGCGCCGCAGTCCTGGACCACGAGCGGCAGGTCCCCGCGGCCGGAGAGCCGGTGGAGGATGCGCGCCAGCACCTCCTTGCCGGTGCCCGTCTCGCCCTGCAGCAGCACCGCCACCCGGTGGGGGGCCACCAGGCGCACCATCTCCATCACCCGCTGCATGGGCGGGCTGCGGAAGCCCACGTCCTCGCCGTGGCGGCCCACGCCCACCACCGGCGTCTGGGCCAGCGCGCGCTCGCGCAGGAGGTTGCGCTCCAATTCCAGCGCCATGCGCCACTGCTCCGTGCGGAAGCCGTGCTCGCGCCCCGCCTGGAGCACCGCCTCGCGCATGGTGTCCGGGTCCGGCCACGCCCCCAGTGCCCGGTAGATGCGGCCGGTGTTGAAGAGCGCCACCAGCCGCTCCGGGGCCGCCGGGGCGCAGTAGACGATGCGCGAGGCCAGGTCGCTGGGCGGCCCCGCCCCCGTGGGGTCCACCTCCGCGCGCAGCTCCGCCAGGGACTCCACCAGCGCGAGCGCCCGCGACTCGTCCTGGCCGCACACCAGGAGCACCGCCATGTCACCGCGCGTGAGCAGCGCGTGCACGTCCTCCGAGGTGGCGGCGAAGTGCGGCGTGGCCACGCCGTCCAGGGCCTGGCGCACCGCGCGTGACTCGTCGTCCGACGCGAAGGCGGCCACCACCTGCAGGTGGGACGTGGCCAGGTAGCGCGCCAGCTTCACGCCGTCCGCGGCGTCGAACGCGCCAAAGCTGATGCCCAGCGCCGCGACCGTGCCTCCGGCGCCCGCCGTGTCGTGGCGCCAGCGCACCGTGCCGTGCACCCGCACGTGCGCGCCCGTGTCCGGCAGCGAGAAGGCCATCTCCACCGGCTCGTTCTCGTGCGGGCCTTCGGAGGGCCGGCGCGGCGTGGCGATGAGCCCGATGCCCGTCTCGCTGATGTTCACGGACCAGCAGCCATGCAGCGCCGGCTGGGTCACCACCTTCACGTACAACGGCTTGCGCTCGCTCCGGGGCACCTGCTCGGACGCGGAGCGCGACATGGGGTGCGTCACTCGACCGGCCTCATGGCCGCCGCGCGGCGGGCTTCCTGGAAAAATACGGACATTGCGGACGGGGTTTCTGCCTGATTCTCCCGTCATCGCAAGTCGGCGGCAAAGGGGATGTCCCCCCAGCACGTCGCAAGTGGACACGGGTCCAAAACGCCCTGTCTGGAACGCGGCGCCCCCTCCCCCCACACCGCACCACAACCCGCGACGCGAAACATCCGTGCTCCGGCGGTGCGCATCCCACGCGACGGGCCGTATCGCCCCTGCCGGTGTGTTGAAGGATTCCAACCGGGCCGTCTGAAATTGATGTCTGTCTTTCAGCTCCGAACCTGCCCAGCATCCAGGCGGGTTCAACGTCGCTTGTGTTCGAAATAGAACTTCGGTATTCGGTTTATCACCTTGGAGTACGGCAGGCTTTTTCCCTGCTGCCGGATGGAGCACCGAACCCCACATCCCGTTGTCTTTCTCCTCCCGTCGACGCGGCCCTGTCGAACAGGTCCGGGAGCACGAGAGGGGATTGCCCCGCCGTAAAGCCAGACATCCCCCAGCCGTGCCCCTGTCTCCTGTCGTTGGAGCATGGCCTTTCACTGCCTGTCCTTTCCCCCTGGGCCAACCCCTTGAAGAAAACCCTCCTCCTGGTTGAAACGTTGTTCGTCCTGGGCGCCGCTGGCTGTGGCGCTCCGGATGGTTCCCTTCCGGCGGAAGACCGCCAGCCGTCGGTCGAGACGTCCGGCGAGGACCTCACCACCACGGGCTGCACGCAGCTCACCCCCGCCAGCGTGAAGGCCAGCGGCGACGATGGCACCGGCAGCGTCGCGGCGAACACGCTGGATGATCAGCTCACCACCCGCTGGAGCAGCCTGGGCAAGGGCCAGTGGATCGACTACGACCTGGGCTCCACCAAGAGCGTGGGCGCGATGGCGGTGGCCTGGCACGAGGGCAACAAGCGCTCGAACACGTTCACCGTCTCCGTGTCGCCGGACGGCTACACCTATACGCAGGTGTACAGCGGCAAGAGCCTGGGCACGACCACCGCGTCGGAGACGTACACCTTCACGCCGGTGAGCGCGCGCCGGGTGCGCGTCACGGTGCAGGGCAACACCCTCAACGACTGGGCCAGCATCGCGGAGGCGCGCCCCTGCGCCGGCACCGCGACGACGCCCCCGCCCACCAGCCCCAGCGGCATCGTGTGGCGGGGTGACTTCGAGTCCGGTGACCGCAGCCAGTGGGACGGCACGCAGATGATGTCCGCGGACCGGCTCCAGGTCGTCTCGTCACCGCTGCGCGAGGGCGGCTACGCGCTCAAGGCCACGGTGAAGCAGGGCGATGACCCCATCAACTCCAGCGGCAACCGCAACGAAATCTTCAAGCAGACGAAGGAGGCCTCGGGCTCCGAGTACTGGTACCGCTGGAGCACGCGCTTCGCGCCGGACTTCCCCAGCGTGAACACCTGGCAGCTCTTCACCCAGTGGCACCACGACGGCTGCTGCGGCTCTCCGCCGGTGGAGTTCTACGTCTACGGCGAGGAGATGCGGCTCAACATCGGCGGGTCCCCGGGCACCATCGTCTGGCGCACGCCCCTGGTGCGCAACGCCTGGCACGACTTCATCTTCCACGTGAAGTGGTCGCCCAACGCCTCCGTGGGCTTCGTGGAGCTGTACTACGACGGCAACCTGGTGCTGCCCAAGCGCTACATCGCGACGCAGTACTCCGGGCAGCTCAACTACCTGAAGATCGGCCTGTACCGGAACGACACCATCGCGCCGGTGGGCGTCGTCTACCACGACGGCTGGGTGATGGGCCGCTCGAAGGCGGACGTGCTGGACGCCAACTATCAGTTGAAGTGAGACACCGGCCGCGTGCCCCGGTAGGCGCCGGGGCACGCTCCGGGATAGGCTTTCACGAGCCCACCCCGAGGAGCCGTTCCATGCGTCTGTGCGCCGCGCTGACCGCGCTGTCCCTGCTGGCGTCCTGCACCACGACCTATGCCATTCCCAAGCCGGAGCTGACGCGGCTGGATGGCTTCCGGGACGACAACGCGGCGCTGATGCGGGAGCTGGGCGACGTGATGCTCAACCGCGTCACGGAGCGCAAGCGCACGGTGCGGGACGTGGAGGGCCAGCCGCACCCGTTCACCTCCGAAACGCCGCTGGCGCTGGCGCGGGTCTCCGCCCAGGCGGACGTGGAGTTCCAGCGCTTCATCGAGGTGGGCGTGGACGGCGAGCACTTCCGGGGCGTGCCGCTGGAGGGCTCCACCTCCAGCGCCCCCGCGCCCGCGACGGTGGTGGCGCTGTCGGAGGTGGACCACGCCCGGCTGCGCGAGTTCAGCCTGGGCAAGACGCTGATCCTGACGGGCACCATCGGCGTCGCGCTGATGGGGTCGCTGGTCCTGGTGAGCAAGCTCTTCAAGCCCACCACCGGCTCGGGTGACGACCGCCCGGGCGGCGTCATCGAGCTGGGTCCCCAGCCCCGGCTGTACCAGGGCCTGGCGTTCTGACCTCCCGCTAGCGCGCGTCCTTGCGCTGGCGCAAGAGCCCCTCCTGGGCCACGGAGGCCACGAGCCGCCCGTCCCGGGTGAAGACGTGCCCGCGCGCGAGGCCCCGGGCGTTGCCGGCCCAGGGACTTTCCATGGTGTAGAGCAGCCAGTCGTTGACCTTCAGGTCGCCGTGGAACCACAGCGCGTGGTCCAGGCTGGCCATCTGGAAGCCCGGCTGGAGGAACGTCTGCGCGTGCGGCTGGAGCGCCGTGCCCAGCAGGTTGAAGTCGCTGGCGTACGCGAGCACGTAGCGGTGCACCTGGGGCTCGTCGGGCATGGCGCCGTCGGCGCGGAACCAGACGTGCTTCACGGGCGGCTCGGCGGTGGGCTCGAAGGGGTCCACGTACGTCACCGGACGCATTTCAATGGGCTTGGCGGAGAGGAACTTCTCCCGGTGCCGCTCGGACATGCGGCCCGCGTGGCGCCCCAGCAGCTCCAGGTCCGTGGGCAGCGACTCCGGCGGCGGCACGTCCGGCATGGTGGCCTGGTGCGTGAAGCCCGGCTCCTCCCCCTGGAAGGACGCCATCAGCGTGAAGATGGGCTGCCCCTTCTGGATGGCCACCACGCGCCGGGTGGTGAAGCTGCCACCGTCGCGCACGCGGTCCACGGTGTAGACGACGGGCAGGCCCGCGTCCCCGGGGCGCAGGAAGTAGCCGTGCAGCGAGTGCACCGTGCGCTGCTCCTCCACCGTCTGGCTGGCAGCGGACACGGACTGCCCCAGCACCTGCCCTCCGAAGAGCTGCCGGAAGCCCAGGTCCTGGCTCGCGCCACGGAACAGGTTCTCCTCGATGGGCTCCAGCTTCAGGAGCCCCAACAGCTCATCCAGCACCCGGCTCATGTATGTCCTCCCGTTTTGACGCACCCCGTCCATATCCCAGCCCCGGGCCGGTGCGCGGACCAATGTAGAGTGCGGCGCCTTTCCGCCCTGGAGGAGCCCGTGGCCTTCCCTTCCCTGCCAGACGCCGTCCGGCGGCACCCGGCGGCCTGGGGCATGGCGGCCACGTTCGCCGCCAGCCTGCTCTTGCGCGGGCTGTACCTGGCGGGCGCGCCGGACCGGGACTGGCCCTTCTCCGTCTTCTTCGCGGGCGACGCGCGCTTCTTCCACACCGCCGCGCTGGACCTGGCGCGGGGCCGCGAAGCCCCGGCCGCCCTGCCCTACCACCCGCCCCTGTTCCCCGCGCTGCTGGGCCTCTTGTACCGGGTGCTGGGAGAGCCCCAGGGCAGCGCGCTTCCATACAAGCTGGCGCTCGCCGGTCTGGGCGCGGCCACGGTGGCCTTCTGTCAGGGCTTCTGGCGGCGCCTGTTGGGGACGCCGTGGAGCTTCGTCGCGGCGGGGCTGTACGCCACGAGCTTCGGGTGGCTGGTGCTCTCCACCACGTACAGCAATGAAACACTGTCCGCGCTGTGGCTGTGTTTCACCTGCGCGCTGGCCCTGCGCATGGCCAGCGCGGTGCCGTCCTGGCCCGCGGTGCTGGGATTGGGCGCGGTGATGGGCTGGGGCACCCTCACCCGCGCGGAGCACCTGGGGCTGTGGCCCTTCCTCCTGGTGTATGCGTGGACGGCGCGCGAGCGGGCGCCCTGGAGGCCGTGGGCCCTGCGCTGGGGCGCGGCGATGGGCGTGTCCCTGCTGCTGCTCGTCCCGTCCGCGCTGCGCAACCTGGACACGATGCGCGAGCTCAACGCGCGGGCGCCGCACCTGGAGCCGCTGCCGGAGTGGGTGCCCGTCACGGTGTATGGGCCGCTCAACTTCGCCATGGCGAACCACGCCGGCGCCACCGGGGGCTTCACGCCCGCGCTCATCAACCAGGGCGGCGGCAACGGCCAGCTGGACCCCTCCCGCCCGGAGCACCGGCGCCTGCTGTTGCACGGCTACGCGGAAGGGCTGCGCTGGATGGCCGCCTCGCCCGGCGACGCGGCCCGGCTCTTCTGGACGAAGCTGGGCCTGTGGCTGGACGGCCTGAGCCTGGGCGTCGGCGTGTCGGACGTGCCCGGAGGCCTCATTGGCGAGCGCGCCCCGGTGGACGTGTTCATCCCCGACGCCGCGTGGCTCAAGTGGCCGCTGGCGGCGCTGCTCCTCGCCGGGATGCTGCTGTCACTCAGGCCCGCGCACGCGCCCTTCCGGCTGCTGTCGCTGGTGGTGCTGCACCGGGTGCTCGTCACGCTCGCCTTCTTCGGCTACGCGCGCGGGCTGCTCGTCATCTTCCCCGCGCTCCTGCCGCTGCTGGTGCTGCCCCTGAAGGTCCTGGGCGAGCGCCACGCCCCCGTGGCCCGGAGGCTGCCCGCGCTCGCCGGGGCGCTGCTGCTGCTCGTGTGGGCGGAGGCCGCGCTCGTCGCCACGCAAGAGACGCCCCGCCGCTTCATGGCCAGCGGCACCACCGACGCCGTGAATGGCAAGCTCATCCAGGACGACCGCGTCCGGCTCTGGCCCCGCCCCTGAGCGAGTGAACACTTCAAGGCATTGAATCCACTCCACTTTCTGGAATACGGCCCTAATCAGGAATAACCGCAATACCAACTTAAAAAGCGCATGACCTAAGCAGGAGGGCGCTCCACCCCGGAGCCCGCCGGTCCCGTCCGGCGGCATCACCCGAGGAGACGTCATGCGCCCCCTGCGGTCCGCGTTGTGTTGTCTTGCCCTCCTGGTGTCCTCCACGACGTATGCATTCCAACCCTCGCAGCCCGAGCAGCAGAGCGCGGTGGCGAAGAAGGCCTTCTTCAAGCCGGAGCTGTACCTGCCCATCCAGAACGTGCCGCTGGAGAAGGCGCGGGCGCTGATGCCGCGCGCGGGCGCGGACCGGTGGGCGGGGTTCGTCACCCGCTTTGGCGGCAACGTGCAGGTGTACCTGGATCCGCTGTCCGGCATGCCCACGGGCATCCAGGGCAGCTTCCCCCTCATCCCGGGTGACGGCTTCCGCAACAGCGTCACGCTGGAGTCCGTGCGCCAGGGGCTGGGCCGCTCCGTGGGCAGCGTGGACGAGTCCGTGGTGGGCGAGCTCGTCTTCAAGTTCGTCGCGGACCACCAGGACGCCATTGGGGTGGACCTGTTGCAGCTGGGCTCGCCGCGCGTGACGCAGGTGACGGACACGCTGTGGCAGGTGCACATCCCGCAGGTGGTGAACGGCATCACGGTGCGGCACGGCCGGCTGGCGGCCACCATCAGCCACGGCAACCTCATCCTCCTGGGCACGGAGGCGTGGGCCAACGTGGGCATCGACACGAAGCCCCGCTTCAGCGCGAACCAGGCGCTCGCCGCGGGCAGCACGTTCCTGGGCCAGACGCTGACGCCCACCAGCCTGTGGCAGCAGCCCACGCTGGAGGTGGCCCCCTACGCGCGCACGGGCGCGGCCTTTGGCCAGGGCTACGGACACGCGCTGGTGTGGGCCTACGGCTTCTCCAACCCCGGTGAGCACGAGCGCTGGAAGGTGACGGTGGACGCCAACTCCGGCGAGGTGCTCGCCGTGGAGGATGACAACCACTACTTCGACGCGCAGGTGAAGGGCGGCGTGTACCCGTCCACCAACATCGGGACCTGCACGTCGAAGGAGACGTGCGGCACCATGCAGCCCAACACGCCCATGCCGTGGGCGAACACGGGCTTCGCGTCGCCCAACAACTTCACGGACGGCGCGGGCATCTACAACTACAGCGCCGGCACCTTCAACACGACGCTGTCCGGCAAGTACGTGAAGATCGCCGACAGCTGCGGCGCCATCAACGTGAGCTCCGCCACGGGCAGCCTGGACCTGGGCGGCGTGAACAACGACCACGACTGCACGGTGCCCGCGGGCACGTCCGCGGGCAACACGCCGGCGGCGCGCTCCAGCTTCTACGAGCTGAACAAGATTAAAGAGGTGGCCCGCGGCTGGCTGCCCAGCAACACCTGGCTGCAGGGCCAGCTCACGTCCAACGTGAACTTGAACAGCACCTGCAACGCCTTCTGGAACGGCAGCAGCGTGAACTTCTACAAGTCCGGCGGTGGCTGCCGGAACACCGGTGAGATTGGCGCGGTGTTCGACCACGAGTGGGGCCACGGCATGGACAACTTCGACGCCAACGGCTCGCTCTCCAACTCCAGTGAGGGCTACGCGGACATCGCGGGCATCCTGCGCCTGCAGACGTCCTGCGTGGGCTACGGCTTCTTCCAGACGACGAACACGGGCTGCGGCCTCACGCCGGACGGCACGGGCTACAACCAGCAGGAGTCGCAGGTGGCGGGCCAGTCCTGGTGCAACCTGCGCTGCTCGGGCGTGCGTGACGCGGACTGGGCGGCGAGCGCGCCGAACATCCCGGCCACCCCGCAGAACTTCACCTGCAAGATGTGCTCGTCCGGCTCCGGCCCGTGCAGCAAGCAGGTGCACTGCGCCGCGTCCCCCGTGCGCCAGGCGGCGTGGGACCTGGTGACGCGCGACCTCACGGCGGCGCCCTTCAACTACGACTCCAACGACGCGTTCCTCCTGGGCAACAAGCTCTTCTACCAGGGCTCCGGCAACATCGGCACGTGGCACGCCTGCAACTGCACCGCCGGCACGTCCGACGGCTGCGGCGCGACGAACGGCTACATGCAGTGGCTGGCCGCGGATGACGACAACGGCAACCTGGCGGACGGCACGCCGCACATGACGGCCATCTACGCCGCGTACAACCGCCACAACATCGCCTGCTCCACGCCCGCGCCCACCAACGGCGGCTGCGCTTCAGCGCCCACGGCGGCCCCCACCACCACGGCCACCCCGGGCGACAGCCAGGTGAGCCTGTCGTGGACGGCGTCCTCGGGCGCCAGCCAGTACTGGGTGATGAAGACGGAGGGCTTCGCGGGCTGTGACTTCGGCAAGGCGCGCGTGGCCACCGTCACCGGCACCAGCTACACGGACCCGGAGGTCGCCAACGGCCGCCAGTACTGCTACTCCGTGGTTCCCGCGAGCAGCAACGCGTGCTTCGGCCCGGCGTCCAGCTGCACCTGCACCACGCCCACCTGCGCGGCGCCCGGTGCTCCCACGCTGTCCACCCCCGCCTCCGGCGCCACCGGCGTGGAGCTGCTCGCGGCGCTGGACTGGGCGGACGTGACGGGCGTGTCTGGCTACGAGGTCCAGGTGGCCACCGACAGCGCGTTCACCAACGTGGTGCGCAGCGCCAACTCGCTCGTGGCCAGCAACTGGACGGTGTCCCCGGGCCTGACGGCGAACACCGCCTACTACTGGCGCGTGCGGGCGCTCAACTCGTGCGGCGGCACCAGCTCCTGGAGCGCGGCGCGCAGCTTCACCACGCGCGGCTGCGTCACCCTGGCGGCCCCCACCCTGACGGCCCCCGCCAACGGCGCCACGGGCGTCGCCCTGACGCCCGCGCTGGACTGGTCCGACGTGACGAGCGCGGCCGGCTATGACGTGCAGGTGGCCACCGACAGCGCGTTCACCAACGTGGTGCGCAGCGCCACCGGCCTGTCCTCCAGCGCGTGGAACGTGACGCCGGGCCTGTCCAACCTCACGTCCTACTACTGGCGCGCGCGGGCCACCGACAGCTGCGGCGCGGGCGCGTACAGCACGGCCTTCAGCTTCACCACCACCAACGTGTGCACGCCCACCGTGGCCACGTACAACTCCAGCCTGCGCACCCCGGCCTGCGGCTCCGTGTGCGGCTGCGACACCGGCCCCACGCTCGTCAACGGGCGCGGCACGATGTCCGGCGGCATCGAGCCGAACCAGCCCAACACCCTGGGCGCCACCTGCACGGACGGCGCCTCCGGCAGCTACCACGCGGATGAGAGCATCGACCGCATCGTGCTCAAGACGGTGGACCAGGGCACCATCACCCCGGGCAAGCAGCTCACCGTGGACGTGACGGTGTGGTGCTACGGCACCACGGACCAGCTGGACCTGTACTACACGACGAACACCACCACGCCCGCGTGGACGGCCGTCGCCACCGCCCAGGCCTGCACCGCGGTGGGGCTGAAGACGTTCTCCATCCCCGTCACCGTGGGCGGCACCACCGGCAACCACGCCGTGCGCGCGCAGTTCCGCTTCGGCGGCAGCGCCTCCAGCGCTTGCGTCACGGGCAGCTACAACGACCACGACGACCTGGTCTTCAACGTCGCGTCCGCGGTGGCCGCCAACCCCACCGCCCCGTCCGCGAAGCAGGTGCGCGGCCGGGCCGTGACGGCGCGCTAGTCATCCCTGAAGTGACATGGGGGCTCCCGGTCCACGCCGGGGGCCCCCGTGCCTTTTCACGGCGTTACCACGTGTACACGACGGACGGCGCCGAGCGCTTCGCGGGCCCGTGGTGGACCATCTCGATGTTGTTGCCGTCCGGATCCAACACGAAGGCCGCGTAGTACCCCGGGTGGTAGGAGCGCTCCCCGGGGGCCCCGTTGTCACGGCCGCCCGCGGCCACCGCCGCCTGGTGGAAGCGGTGGACCATCTCCCGGTCCTTCGCCTGGAAGGCCAGGTGCACGCGCGCGGTGGGCTCGCGGTCGTTGCTGAGGAAGAGCTCATCCGCGGCCAGGTGCCGCTCGCTCTCGTTGAAGACCGGGATGCCCATCACCTCCAGCACCGCGCGGTAGAAGCGCTTGCTTGCCTCCAGGTCCTTCACCTGGAGGTGGACGTGGTCGAACATGCGGCCGTGGTGCAGTTCCATGGTCTGCCTCGCGTGATTTGCGTGTCGGGTGTCGTTCAACACCGCGCGGTCGCGCCACCATCAGAGCTGCAATTCACGTATGTCAAGACGCCTTCGCCCGGGAAGTCGTGAAAGCGGCAGCGACTTCCACAAAAGCGCGGGCGCGCGGCGGCGGGACGACGCAGCTTCGTGCGATAGTCCGCGCCACTTCGCTGTTCTTGCCTTCAGGAGGGTGCCGCGATGTTCATCGAAATTATCGTCCTGCCCCGTGAAGAGCAGTCCCCGAGGCAGCGTGGGGCGAAAGCCTCCAAGGCCCCGGCACCGGAGAAGCGCGGCCGGGCGGAGCTGGCCCAGGCGTGGCGCGAGGAGGGCAAGGCCTTCCATGGCGCCGTGCTGGAGTTCATCAAGGCCCAGCACCTGTTGGGCGCGGTGAAGTGGATGAGCGAGCCGGGCCTGCTGCTCCAGGTGACGCTCGTCGCCTCGGACCGTGTCCTGGAGAAGCTCCAGGCGGAGCCCCGCTTCGCGGCCGGCCGCTCGCTGAGCATGAACCTGCAGACCTGAGCGCCGCCCGTCCCCCGCGGCCTCCCCCCTCGCCTTTCCCATTTTCCAATCATCTGCCCGTGACGCGCGCGTGAGCCCTTCCGCGGCGCGTCCAGGCGTGGCCGGGGTGCGTCACTGTTGGCGGCAAAAGCTGTCTCATCCTGTTTCACGCCGCTCTCCGTCTTGACGGCGGTGTCTTGAATTCCACAGGATGCGCCCAACCCACGAAGTCTGGCCGACCGGCCTGGACTTGAACGTGGGGGTCCCTTGGCCGTGCCTCCCGTCAGTGCGCCCCTCGCCAGGAATCGGAGCGGAACATGCGTTTGAAGAGAGTGGTCCCCGTGGTCGTGTCGTTGTGTTGCGCCACCGCTTCCGCCGAAGAGCCGCGTGACAAGGAGGTCTTCATCACCCTCGGTTCGGAGACGGTGGACACGGTGCGCTCATCGTTCCGCGGCGGGAGCGCGCCCACGCTGGTGCGCGAGGCGAACGGGGTGAGCGTGCTGAAGCTCACCGAGTCGCAACTGGGCGACGTGTCCGCCATCATGCACGACCAGTATCACCGCTGCGCGGGCTTCATGGCGCACGACACGCAGGAGGCGGCGCTCGCGGCGCTCGGCCCCGCGCAGCCCATGCAGTCGCTGGTGAGCTACACGCTGGACAACGCGCCGGTGGTCAACTCGCTGTTCTCCGGCCTGCAGGAGGCCAGCCTGCGCGGCACCATCATCCAGCTGTCCAGCTACACGAACCGCTACTACAACAACTCCACCGGCGGCACGCAGGCGGCCAGCTGGCTGCGCGACACCTGGACGTCCTACGCCAGCGGACGCGACGACGTGAGCGTGCAGCTGTACACGCACTCCGGCTGGACGCAGCCGTCCGTCATCGCCACCGTCACCGGCACCGTCTACCCGGATGAGGTGGTGGTGATTGGCGGCCACCTGGACTCCATCAACATCACGGTGGGCTCCTCCAGCCGCCCCACGGCGACGGCGCCGGGCGCGGATGACGACGCCTCCGGTGTCGCCACGCTGTCGGAGGTCTTCCGCGTGGCGATGGCCAAGGGCTACAAGCCGGCGCGCACGGTGAAGTTCATGGCGTACGCGGCGGAGGAGGTGGGCCTGTACGGCTCGCAGGCCATCGCGCAGGCGCACAAGTCCGCGGGCGCCAACGTGGTGGGCGTGCTCCAGCTGGACATGACCAACTACCGCGGCTCCACGTGGGACCTGACGCTCGTCACGGACAACACCAACGCGGCGCAGAACGCGTTCCTGGGCAACCTCATCGACACGTACACGGGCTACTCGCGCACCAACATCACGTGCGGCTACGGGTGCTCGGACCACGCGTCGTGGAACGCGCAGGGCTACCCGGCGTCCATGCCGTTCGAAGCGCAGATGAACAACGACAACCCCAACATCCACACGGCCAACGACACCCTGGCCAACAGCACGGACGGCAACGCCAACAACGCGCTGAAGTTCGCGCGCATTGGCGCCGCGTACCTGGCGGAGCTGGGCAAGGGCACCATCCCGGGCCTGCCCACGGACACCACGCCCCCCACCGTGTCGCTCACCGCGCCGGCCAGCGGCGCGACGGTGAACGGCACCACCAGCATCACCGCGACGGCCAGCGACAACGTGGGCGTCAGCAAGGTGGAGTTCCTGGTGGACGGCGTGGTGAAGGGCACGGCCATCGCCTCGCCCTACGCCTTCGCGTGGGACAGCCGCACGGTGGCCAACGGCAGCCACACGGTGGCGGCGAAGGCGCATGACGGTTCGGGCAACACCGCCACCACGACGGCGCGCACGGTGACGGTGGCCAACGTGTCCACGACCGGCACCTACGACGGCACGTACAAGACGCTGCGCTGCAACGCGGCGGCGGCCACCTGCGACAGCGGCACGCTCTTCAACGGCCGCGGCACCCGGGGCCCGGAGCTGAACACGCCCAACACGCTGCGCGGCACCTGCAAGGACGGCAGCACCGGCACCTACAAGAGCGACGAGTCCATGGAGGCCCTCAAGGTGTCCACCGTGGACGGCTCCAACTTCGCCGCCGGCAAGCAGGTGAAGGTGGAGGCCACCATCTGGGCCTACGCCAACCCCGCGTCGGACCGGTTGGACCTGTACTACACGGCCAACGCCACCGCGACGACGCCCACCTGGACGCTCATCACCTCCGTCACGCCGTCGGCCGCGAACCTGCAGACCATCTCGGCCACGTACACGCTGCCCTCCGGCGCCAACCAGGCCGTGCGCGCGCAGATGCGCTACGGCACCGGCAGCCCGACGAGCGCGTGCGTCTCCGGCGAGTACAACGACCGCGACGACCTGATGTTCACCGTCCAGTAGGCGGCGGCTGACATGAAGTGACACAGGAGGGGATCCGGGGCGCCATGCCCGGGTCCCCTTCGTGCTTCAGGCCGCCTCGAGCCCTTCGAGCGGCAGCTCCACCACGAACGTGGAGCCCGCGCCCGGCTGGCTGTCCACGGAGATGCGGCCGCCGTGCGCCTCCACCACCTGCCGGGCGATCCACAACCCCAGGCCCAGGCCGCCGTAGTTGCGCCCGGGCACCGCGCGCTCGAAGCGCTCGAAGATGCGCGCGCGGTCCGCCTCGCTGATGCCAATGCCCTCGTCGCGCACGATGAGGCGCGCGGTGCCTTCCCCGGCGGCCACGCGCACCGCGATGGGGCGGCCCTGGCCGTACTTCGCCGCGTTCGTCAGCAGGTGCGTCACCACCTGGTCGATGCGCAGCCGGTCGTACCGGCCCACCAGCGGCGCGCCCGCGTCCAGCGTCACCGTCACCCCCGTCCGCGCCATCTCCTCGCGCAGCCGGGCCACCGCGTTGCCCACCACGGCGCTCAGGTCCACGTCGTTCAGGTCCAGCGCGAGCCGGCCGGTGGTGAGCTGCGACACGTCCAGCAGCGTCTCCATCAGCGCGTGCAGCCGCCGCACCTGCCGGCCGGCGGACTCCAGCGGGCTCTTCGCGCGGCCCAGCGCGTCCTCGCCCAGGCTGCGCTCCAGCCGCTCCAGGTGCAGGCGGAAGGCGGCCAGCGGCGTCTTCAATTCGTGGCTCGCCACCGCGAGGAAGTCGTCCCGGGCCTGGACGCTCTCGCGCAGCGACTGGGACAGCAGCTCCTGGCGCAGGACCTCGCGGCGGGTGCGCGACAGCTCCAGCATGGAGCGCACGCGCGCGACCAGCTCCCGGGCGCTGAAGGGCTTCACCAGGTAGTCGTCCGCGCCCGCCTCCAGCCCCTCCACCGCGGCTTCTTCTCCGGCGCGGGCGGACAGCATCACCACGGGGACGGCGCGCGTGGAGGGCCGCTCGCGCAGGCCGCGCAAGAGCCCGAAGCCGCCCAGCCGGGGCATCATCACGTCCGTCAGCACCAGGTCCGGCGGGCTCGCGCGCGCGGCGGCCAGCGCGGCCTGACCGTCCGTCGCCAGCGTCACGTCGAACGACGGTGACAGCACGCGCTCCACGTACTCGCGCATGTCCGCGTTGTCGTCCACCACCAGCACGCGCGCCCTGGGGGCCTCCACGCCCGGGGCCTCCTCATCCCTCGGCGCCGGCACCGGCTCCAGCGCCCGGCGCACGGGCTCCGCCTCCGACCAGCGCTCGGCCTCCTGGAGGAAGGGGCGCGCGCCCAGGGCGGTGGAGTCCTGCTGGCGCGCGGCCTGGATGCGGTCCGCGGGCAGGTGCGCGTGGCCCCGGGGGAGGCGCACGGTGAAGGTGGTGCCCCTGCCCTCCCCGCTCTCCACGCTCACGTCGCCGCCGTGCAGCGCCACCAGCTCGCGCACCAGCGCCAGCCCGATGCCGGTGCCTTCGTGGGTGCGGCTTCGCGCGTTGCGCACGCGGTGGAAGCGCTCGAAGAGGCGGGGCAGCTCCTCCTGGGGGATGCCCGTGCCCGTGTCGGTGACGCGCAGGAGGACGTCGTGGCCCCGGTGCTCCTGCCGCACGATGATGCCGCCCTCGAAGGTGAATTTGAGGGCGTTGGAGAGCAGGTTGAAGACAACCTTCTCCCACATCTGCCGGTCCACCCAGACGGGCTCCGGCAGCTCGGCGCACGCCACGCTGAAGGACAGGCCGGTGCGCTCGATGGCGGAGCGGAAGTGGCCCGTGAGGTCCCGGGTGAAGGCGGCCAGGTCGGTGGGCTCGAAGCTGGAGTCGATGCGGCCCGCCTCCAGCCGGCTGAAGTCCAGCAGCGTGTTCACCAGCCGCAGCAGCCGGCCCGCGTTGCGGTGGACGAGCTCCAGGTCCTTGCGCGCGCCTTCCGTCACCGGCACCTGCGCGAGCACGTCCTCCAGCGGCCCCAGCATCAGCGTGAGCGGCGTGCGGAACTCGTGGGAGATGTTGTGGAAGAAGGCCGTCTTCGCCCGGTCCAGCTCCGCCAGCGCCTCCGCGCGCTGGCGCTCCTCCTCGTAGGCCCGCGCGTTGCGCAGCGACGCGGCCACCTGCGCGCTCAACAGCTCGCTGAAGGAGGCATGGCCCTCATCGAAGGCGCGGTTGGGGGACAGCGCCGTGACGAGCACCCCCAGCGGCGCGGCCGTGCTGGAGCCCGCGAGCGGCTGGAGGAGCAACGTGCCCACCGCGTCACCAAACGGCCCGCCCTTCAGGGACAGGAGCGCCTCCAGCCCGTCGCGCAGCACCCGCTCCCCCGCGAGCGCGCGCAGGAACGGCGCCGCCATCCGGGAGCTGGCGTCCAGCGGCACGGACTCCGGGCACAGGGGACCGCCGCGTTCGATGCCCACGGCCCCGTACAGCGTCAGCGACCTGCCGTCCGCTTCGCGCAGGTAGAGGAGCGCGCACGGCACGTCCAGGGGATGGTCCGCCAGGGCGGTCACCACGTCGCCGCAGGTCTTCGTCACGCTGCGCGTGTCCGCCGCCTGGGCGGACAGGTCTCGCAGCAGCCGCGTGCGCCGCTCGCTCAGCACCTGGGGCGTCACCTCCGCGCACACCGCGAGCATGCCGCCGATGGCGCCCGTGTCGTCGTAGGCGGGCGCGTGGCTCACGTCGAAGTAGGACTCCTCGCGGTAGCCGCTGCGGTTGAGCAGCAGCCGGAGCGCGGGCACCCAGCTGGCGACGCCCGTCGTCATCGCCTCGCGCACCAGCGGCTCCAGCGAGTCCCACGCCTCCGCGAGCGTGTCCCGGATGTCCGTGCCCAGCGCGGCCGGGTGCTTGTCGCCAATCACCAGCGAATAAGCGTCGTTGTAGAACTGGGTGAGCCGCGGTCCCCAGGTCAAAATCATGGGGTAGCGCGACCCGAGCAGCGTCTTCACGAGCATCTTGAGGCTCGTGGGCCAGGAGGCCACGGGGCCCACGGGTGACGCGGCCCAGTCGTGCGTGCGCACCAGCGCGTGCATCTGGCTGCCGCCGGTGAAGAGGGTCTCCGGCGTCTGCGGCGGAACGTCCTGGCTCATCGCGGGCGTTGCTCCTCACATCAGCGAGCCATTCCCCTATGCCGGGTCCTGGTGGCTTCCCACTGGAAATTTGCCCATCCGTTCGGAGTGGAGCACCTCCCGGGCGCCCGGCTGGCCGCCTGCCTCCGGAAGGCGGGCGGGCTGTCCTCCGCCGGGTACCGGTCCCACCTTGGAGGGGATGATGACATCCCCGCAGGCCGAGTCCCGCGTACTGCGCGAGAAACATCCCACCGAGGGGGCGGAGCGAGGCCGGCTGTCGCCCCGCCGGGAGGCGCTGCTCCAGGCGCGCATCAAGGACCTGTCCCTTCGGCTGGGGGGCACGCCCCTGGAGCGCTACATCGCGCAGCTCCACGCCGAGTTGGAGGCGAAGGGCATCTCCTTCAAGCCCCAGTGCTACCTGTCCGACGAGTGGGGCTGTCCCTCAGGGGTGCCCGTCATCGGCCTGCCCTTCTACCTGGCGGATCCGGAGCTCCTGTCCATCGAGGCGGAGCTGGGTGGGAGCGCGGAGACAGAGGCCGAAATCCTGATGTACCTGCGCCACGAGGCGGGCCACGCGTTCAACTACGCCTACCGCCTCTATGACACAGACGAGTGGCGCCGCGTGTTCGGCGACTACGGTCGGCCGTACCAGGACGACTACAAGCCCCGGCCCTTCTCGCGCCGGTACGTCTTCCACATCTCCGGCTGGTACGCGCAGAAGCACCCGGACGAGGACTTCGCGGAGACCTTCGCGGTGTGGCTCACGCCGGACAGCGACTGGGCGAAGCGCTACCAGGGCTGGGGCGCGCTCAAGAAGCTCCAGTACGTGGAGGACACCGCGAAGCGCCTGGGCCGCACGACGCCGCCCGTGCAGTTGGCCGAGCCCGACTTCACCACCGAGGAGATGGAAGGCACCGTCCAGGACCACTACCGCCAGCGCGAGCTGGACGAGAAGGTGGACGTGGAGCTGAGAAACGCCTTCGACCACGCGCTGGAGGACATCTTCTGGGGCCCGGGTGAGGCGCCGGTGAGCGCGTCGACGCTGGTGCAGGCGGAGCGCCAGCGGCTGCTCTCCACCGTGGGCCACTACGCGGGGGTGAGCCGGGGCGTGGTGCGCGCGCTCGTGGACCACCTGGCGGAGCGCACCGCCGCGCTGAACCTCACCCTGCACCCGGACGACAGCCGCGAGGCGGCGATGCAGCTCGCGTCGCTCGTCACCGTGCTCGCGATGAACTACCTGCACACCGACCGCTTCTTCGAGGACTGACCATGCCCGTGAAGTCCCTTCGCATCGCCATCCTCCACTACCAGTCCAAGGAGGATCCGCCCGACCCGGTGGTGAAGCAGGTGGGAGCCGCGCTGCGCGCGGCCGGCCATGAGCTTTCGGAGGTGCGCGTGGACGAGAGCGTCTCCGACCTGGTGCGCAAGGTCACCAGCACCCGCGCGGACCTGGTGTTCAACCTTTGCGAGACGTTCGCGGAGGACTACCGGCTGGAGGTCAACGTCGCGGCGGTGCTGGAGCTGGCGCGCGTGCCCTTCACGGGCGCCGGCACCGCGGGCCTGCTGCTCGCGCAGGACAAGGTGCTCACCAAGCAGCTGCTCCAGTTCCACGGCGTGCTCACGCCCCGCTTCGCCACCTTCGACGGCACGTCGTTCCAGACGAGCGGCGACCTGTCCTTCCCGCTGGTGGTGAAGCCCGCGCGCTCGGATGCCTCCATGGGCCTGGGCGTGGAGAAGGACATGGAGGGGCTGGCCCGGCGGGTGAAGAAGATCCGCCAGGAGTACGACGACGAGGCGCTGGCGGAGGAGTACATCGAGGGCCGCGAGCTGTACGTGGGCGTGGTGGGGGACACGGCGGCGCCCGAGGTCCTTCCGGTGGTGGAGCTGGACTTCGGCTCCCGGTGGAACCGCAAGCGGATGAAGATCGCCAACCGCGAGGTGAAGTTCGGCCCGGAGACGCCGGGCAGCCCGCACCTGGTGCTGCCCACGGACCTGTCGGACGAGCTGCGGGGCCGCATGGAGCGCGCGGCCATCACGGCGTTCCGCGCGCTCAAGCTGCACGACTACGCGCGCATCGACTTCCGCGTGTCCAGCCGCAGCAACGAGCCCTACCTCCTGGAGGTGAACCCCAACCCCTACCTGGAGACCCAGTGCGAGGTGGCCATGGGGGCGAAGGAGCGCGGCGTGAGCTACGAGGCGCTCGTGCAGCGCATCGTGGACACCGCGGCCCGGCGCTACGGCCTGGGCGTGGGGCCCAAGGCCACGGCCGGTGCGCCCCCGAGGGAGCCGGCTCCCGCCCCGCACTGAAAGCCCGCGCCAGACGTCCCGCGCGGGAGTGACGCCCCCACGGCACCGGGCCCGGATTCCGGTGGCCCGGCCAGGGGCGTTGCTCTATGGGGGAGGCGTGCTCCACCGTCAGTTCCTGGACCATGCGAAGGCCGTGGCCCGCTTCGCGCCCGTGCGGCCCGCGGTGAAGGCGGGCCTGCGCGCCGCGCTCGCGTTCTTCGTCCCCACCGTCGTGGGCACCGCGCTGCACCTGCCCGCGACCCTGTGGCTGGCGATTGGCGGCTTCAACACGTCCTTCGTGGACAAGGGCGGCTCCTACCATGCCCGCTTCCGCGCCATGGGCGGCACGGCGCTCGCGGCGGCGGTGTCCGCGGTGCTGGGGGGCCTGGCGGGAATGAACCCGGCCCTGGCCATTCCCGCCACGCTGCTGTGGGTGACGGCGTGCAGCTTCGCGGGCGTGTACGGCGCGGCGGCGAACCTCACCGGCAACATCGCCGCCACCACCTTCGTCATCGCCCTGGGGCTGCCCGCGGACAGCGCCGTGCAGGCGCTGGAGTCCGGCCTGGCGGTGCTGGGCGGCTCCGCGTGGGCCATGGTGCTGTCGCTGGTGCTCTGGCCCATCCGCCCCTACCGGCCCGCGCGCAAGGCGGTGGCGGCGTGCTTCGACGCGGTGGCGGACTACGCGGAGGGCCTGTCGCGCACGGTCCAGGGCGCGCGCGAGGACGCCTGGCAGGCGCTCATCCAGGAGCAGCACGGGCGCATCCGCGAGCTGCTGGAGCTGGCGCGCACCACGCTCGCGGCCACGCGCAAGGGCCGGGGCGAGCGAGGCCGGGGCGAGCGGCTGCTGGTGCTGCTGGAGTCCGTGGACGCCATGTTCATGGGGCTCATCGCGCTGGGCGAACAGTTGGAAAGCCTGGGCCCACCGGTGAGCGGCCCCGTGGGCGACCCGCGCGCGGCGGTGGCCGTGGCGCTCCTGGACTGCGCCAACACGGCCAGGGACCTGGTGCGGCTGGTGGAGCAGGAGGGCCGCAGCCGCAGGCCCCAGCCGGAGTGGGACGGACGCGCGCTGCGCGACGCGCTGGGAGACCTGGACGCGCGCGGGCTCGTCACGCGGCTGGAGCGGGCGCGGCTGTCGGACATCGCGCGGCTGCTCACGGAGCTGCGCGAGCGCGCGGACGTGGCGCTGGACACCGCGTGCCGGCTGCCCGGCCCCCTCACCAGCGCCCCGCCTCCCGCGCGCGAGCTGGCCGAGGAGTCGCACGCGTCCCTGTGGGATCCGGTGCGCGCGCACCTCACGCTGGATTCAGAGGTGCTGCGGCACGCGCTGCGCGCGGGGCTCACCACCACGGCGGCGGTGTACGTGGCCAGCGTGTTCCGTCCGAACCACGGCTACTGGGTGACCATCACCGTGCTCACCATCATGCAGCCGTACACCGGGCCCACCTTCCTCAAGGCGCTCCAACGCGTGCTGGGCACGGTGGTGGGCGGCCTGTTGGCCATCGCCGTCGCGTCGTGGCTCCAGGACCCACGCGCGATGATGGGCCTGTTGTTCTGCACCGCGGCCCTGTGCGTGAGCCTCATCCCGCTCAACTACGGGCTGTACACCATCTTCGCCACGCTCACCTTCGTGCTGCTGGCGGAGATGGGCAGCGGGGACTGGACGCTGGCGCCGGTGCGCATCGTCAACACGCTCATCGGCGGCGCGCTGGCGCTCGCGGGCACCTTCTTCCTGTGGCAGCGCTCGGAGCACCAGCGCTTCCCGGCGCAGATGGCGGACGCGCTGAGAGCGGACCGCGAGTTCTTCGACGTGCTGGCCCGCGCCTGGAGGCAGGGCGGGCCACCGGACCCGGCGGCGCTGGCGGAGGCGCGCCGCAAGCTGGGGCTGGCCACCATCAACGCGGAGACGTCCTTCCAGCGCCTGCTCACCGAACCGCGCTGGCGCATGGAGGCGGTGGAGCCGCTGATGACGCTGCTCACCTTCACCCGCCGCTTCGCCGCCGTCTGCACCCTGCTCGCGTCGCGGCGCTCCGTGCCCACCACCCCGGCGGTGCAGGAGGCCCTGTCGCGCTTCGCGCGCGCCATGGACGCGAGCATGGAGGACCTGGCGGACTCCGTACACCACGGCCGCCGCCCCAAGCCCCTGCCCGCCTTCGACGCGCTCATCGGCTGGAACATCCCCACCCCGGACGCGGCCGGCGCGGCGCTGGGCGCCGAGGCCCCCCTGCTCCAGTCCCAGTTGGAGCGGCTGAAGCGCCAGCTCACCGTGCTCCACACCGCCGCCATGCGCCGCCTGGAGGCCATCCGCGATTAATGAGCTTTAGTAGAACAGCCAGAATAGACTGCGAGACTCCCCTTGGCGTCTGGAGTCCCCCATGTCTGCCTGGTTGTCCCGCGTTTCCCTTCCGGGTTTGCTGCTGACCGCCTCCACCCTCCTGCCGCCCTCCGCGAGCGCGGCGAACGAGACCGTGCGGGTGTGGCTGACGACGACGTCTGGCGGCACGCTGGCGAAGAAGCTCAACGCGGAGGCGAACAAGACGTTCGGCCCGGAGACGGGCAGCGCGACGGCCATCGACGTGAACGAGGGCGTGACGTACCAGACCCTCGACGGGTTCGGCGGCGCGCTCACGGACTCGTCCGCGTGGCTCATCTTCAACTCGCCGCAGCGCACGGCCATCATGAACGACCTGTTCAGCGTGGCCTCGGGCGCGGGCCAGAGCGCCATCCGCCTGCCCATGGGCGCGTCCGACTTCGCTCGCAACCACTACACCTACGACGACACCTGCTGCGACCTGAACGACTTCTCCGTGGGCCACGACACGGCGTACATCCTGCCGCTGCTGAAGCAGGCGCGCGCCATCAACCCGGAGGTGAAGGTCTTCGCGCTGCCGTGGAGCGCGCCCGCGTGGATGAAGTTCAACAACTCGCTCACCGGCGGCGGCTACCTGCGCAACGATTTGTACGGCACCTACGCGAACTACTTCGTGCGCTTCGTGCAGGCCTACCAGGCCAACGGCGTGCCCATCCACGCGCTGAGCCTCCAGAACGAGCCGCACAACGCCAACGGCGGCTACGCGACCATGCAGATGGAGTCCAACGACCAATCCGTCTTCGCGGCGCAGCACCTGCGCCCCGCGCTCAACGCCGCGGGCTTCAATGGCGTGAAGGTGATTGCGTGGGACCACAACTGGTACGACGGCTCGGGCCCCGCGGGCTACCCGCATGAGGTGATGGCCTACAACGGCGGTCAGGCGCAGAGCGCCGTCGCGGGCGTGGCCTACCACTGCTACGAGAGCCCCGAGGGCAGCTACAGCGTCCAGTCCGCCTTCCACGACGCGTACCCCACCAAGGAGGTGCACTTCACGGAGTGCACCGGCGGCTTCTGGGCCACCAACGCCGCGGCGAACCTGGAGTGGGCGCTGCAGAACAACCTCTTCGGGCCGCTGCGCCACTGGTCGCGCACGTCCTTCTACTGGAACCTGGCGTTGGATCCGAACCACGGGCCGCGCGTGGGCGGCTGCGCGGACTGCCGGGGCATGTTCACCGTGGACAACGCCAACGGCACGTACACGCGCAACGAGGAGTACTACGCGTGGGCACACCTGGCGAAGGTGGTGCGGCCGGGCGCGGTGCGCGTGGGCGCCACGTCCCTGGGCAACAACAACATCGAGACGCTCGCCTTCCGCAACCCGGACGGCTCGCGCGCGCTCATCGCGCTGAACTCGAATGACGGCGCCACGCTGTCCTTCAAGGTCCGCTGGAACGGCCAGGCCTTCGAGTACACGCTGCCGCCGCGCTCGGTGGCGTCCTTCCAGTGGGGCGGGACGTCCAGCCCGCAGGGGCCGTGGTACCGGCTGGTCAACAAGGCCACGGGCAGGTGCGTGGACATCGTGGGCCCGTCCGCGGCGGACGGCACCGGGCTGCACCAGTGGGCGTGCCACACCGGCTCGAGCCAGCAGTGGTCCCTGGTGGCCACGGACAGCGGCTATTCGCGGCTGGTGTCTCGCTACAGCGGCAAGGCGGTGGACGTGGCGGACGCGAGCCCCGCGGACGGCGCGCGCGTGCAGCAGTGGTCCTGGGCGGGCGGCGCCAACCAGCAGTTCAAGCCGGTGGCCACCCCTGGCGGCTACACCCGCTTCGAGGCCCGCCACAGCGGCAAGGTGCTGGATGTCAGCAACTGCTGGACGAGCGGCGACGGGGCCGCTGTCCAGCAGTGGGTCTGGTCCAACAACGACTGCCAGCAGTTCCGCCTGGAAGCCGTGCCCTGATCAGGGCGCCTGACCTTCCGGGCGGCAAGCCGGCCACGCGCCGATGCCCGGCCCCCTGCGTCCGTCAGCCCGCCTGGGGAAAGGCTGACGGTTCCAGCGGAGGATCCGTCCTGGGGGCAACATCCGAGGGGCCGCCCGGCGCACTCCCGCCAATCTTTTTCGATGCGGGTGGTTCCATTCGCCGTCCGCGCCCCCACTGTTCCCGCCGTACGCCTGTGAATTCCTCCGACGTGAAGAACGCCCACGGCCGCACCGCTATCACGGTCCTCAACGTCAATGACGACGCGGCCACGCGGTACCTGCTGAGCCTCACCCTGAAGCAGGGCGGCTACCAGGTGCTCGAGGCCGCGGGGGGCCGCGAGGCGCTCCAGCTTGCCCGGGGTCTGCCCGACCTGGTGCTGCTGGACGTGCACATGCCGGACATCGACGGCTACGAGGTTTGCCGCCGCCTGCGCGCGGACGAGGCCACGCACGACCTGCTCATCGCCCACCTGTCGTCCGTGTCCGTCAAACGCGAGGACCGCGTGCGGGGCCTGGCCCAGGGCGCGGACGCGTACTGGACGCGCCCACTGGCGGAGGACGAGCTGCTCGCCAACATCGAAGCGCTCCTGCGCCTGCAGGCCCGCGCCCGGGATGCCGTGCGCGCGCGCGACCGCTTCCTCCGCGTCGCCGGGCACGAGCTGCGCACGCCCCTCACCGTGCTCCGCCTCAACCTGGAGCGCGCGGTGGAGATGGTGACGGCCGACGCGGAGGCGGGCAGCCCCATGCAGAAGCGGCTCGCCCCCGCGGTGCGCCAGCTCACCCGGCTCCAAGGCCTGGTGGAGAGCCTGGCGGACGTGACACGCCTGTCCACGCAGGACGTGGCGCTCGTGGTGGACACGGTGGACCTGTCCCAGCTGGTGCGCGAACAGGTGGAGCGCTTCCAGGCCCCGGCCCGCAGCGCGAACGTGGCCCTGACGGCGGAGCTGCCGGACGCGCCCGTCCTCCTCTTCGGAGACCGGCGCCTGCTGGAGCAGGCCGTGGGCCACCTGTTGTCCAACGCCATCAAGTTCGGGGAGGACCGGCCCGCGAAGGCGCGCCTGTCCACGCACGAGGACCACGCGGTGCTCGCCGTGGAGGACCAGGGCGTGGGCATCGCGCCGGAGGACCACGCGCGCATCTTCCACCGCTTCGAGCGCGTGCCCTCCGGAGGCCGCTTCGAAGGGCTGGGGCTGGGGCTCTTCCTGGCCCAGGAGATCGCCGCCGCGCACGACGGCACCTTGACCGTGAAGAGCGCCCTGGGCCAGGGCGCGTGTTTCGAGTTGAGGCTCCCCCTGCATCGCACCCAGAGGTACTGACGTCTCCAGAGGAGAAGGATTCGTGTCGAACACCGAAGACGCGGACGGGAGCAAACCGTCCGGCGAGGGCAAGAGCCCGGCGAAGCGCCTCGTCACCAACGTGCCCCGGCTGGACTTCATCACCAAGGGCGGCCTCATCCAGGGCTCGTCCTACGCCATCATCGGGCCCCCGGGCTCCGGCAAGACGGTGCTGGCCAACCAGATCGCCTTCCAGCACGTGAAGAACGGCGGCAAGGCGCTCTACGTGACGCTGCTGTCGGAGTCGCACGGGCGCATGCTGGAGAACCTGTCGCAGATGACGTTCTTCGACGCCAGCGTCATCCCGGACCGGCTCCAGTACCTCAGCGGCTACCGCGACCTGGAGCGCGACGGGCTCAAGGGCCTCCTGGAGCTGCTTCGCAAGAACGCCCAGGCCCACGGCACCACGCTGCTCATCATCGACGGCATGGACGCGGCGAAGGAGTTCGCCCGCTCGGACCTCTCCTTCAAGCGCTTCCTCCAGGACCTGCAGACCTTCAGCAGCATCCTGGGCTGCACCACGCTGCTGCTCGCCCCGCACCATGAAGGGGAGATCCACCCGGAGAACACCGCGGTGGACGGCATCTTCGAACTGTCGCTGTGGCTGCACGGCCCCCGCGCGGTGCGCGAGCTCATCGCCATCAAGTTCCGCGGCGGACCGTCCCTGCTGGGCCGCCACGAGGTGGAGATCTCCAACCAGGGCATGGTCATCCACCCGCGCACGGAGGTGCAGTTCGCCCACCCCGCCGCGGAGGGGCGCGAGGACCGCATCCGCATGCCCTTCGGCATCCCCCGCCTGGACGAAGCGCTCCGGGGCGGCGTGCTGTCAGGCTCCACCACGCTGCTGCTGGGCGCGCCCGGCACGGGCAAGACGCTCCTGGGGCTGCACTTCCTCCTCCAGGGCGCGCGCGAGGGCCAGCCGGGCGTCTACTTCGGCTTCTTCGAGACGCCCCCCCGCCTCATCGAGAAGGCGGAGGGCACCGGCATGGGGGACCTCAAGAAGTACGTGGACGAGGGCCTCATCGAAATCCAGTGGCAGCCGCCGCTGGAGCACAACATGGACTCGCTGGCGGAGAAGCTCCTGGAGCGCATCGAGGAGCGCAAGGTGGACCGCCTGCGCCTCTTCATCGACGGCGTGTCCGGCTTCCGCTCCGCGGCGGTGTACCCGGACCGCCTGAGCCGCTTCTTCTCCGCGCTCACGCACCAGCTGCGGATGATGGACGTCACCACGCTGTACTCGGATGAGACGCCGCTGTTCAGCCCCGGCGTGGACATGCCCCAGCCAGAGGCCGCGTCCACCGTGGAGAACGTCATCCTGGTGCGCTACGTGGAGCTGCGCTCGCAGCTCTACCGGCTGCTCTCCATCATGAAGATGCGGGAGAGCGCCTACGACAGCGGCATCCGCGAGTTCTCCATCTCCGAGAAGGGCATCCGGGTCGCGGAGACCTTCGAGAGCGCGGAGAGCATCCTCACCGGCCACGCGCGCCTGTCCGGCGGAGAGGCCGCCCAGCCCGGCCGCGTGAAGGCCCCCCTGGGCGCGAGGAAGAAGCAGGGCCGCAAGGCGCCCGCGAAGAAGAAGCCAGCCGCGAAGAAGGCTCCGGCGGGCGCGTCCCGGCGGAGGCGTTCATGAAGACCGTGCTCGTCGTGGACGATGAGCTGGACATCGCCGAAGCCATCCAGGCCATCCTGGAAGAGGAGCAACTGCGCGTCGTCATCTGCGGCAACGGCCGCGAGGCGCTGGCCAGGCTCAAGGAGGAGAAGCCCGACCTGGCCATCATCGACGTGATGATGCCGGTGATGAACGGCTACGAGACCATCGACGCCATCCGCAAGGACGGCACCCACCACTTCCCCATCCTCGTCATGAGCGCCATCCAGCCGCCCAGGGCCAAGATGGAGGAACAGCAGTGGGCCGGCTTCCTCAAGAAGCCCTTCTCCCTGAGAGACCTGGTGGACACCGTGGCGAGGCTGACGCCGTCGTAGGTGGCTGTCTCACGATTTCAGCTCAAAGCACCCGCGGCGGGCAGGCAGCCGGCGCGGGTGCTTCCGGTTGAAATCGCAATATCGCGCGCGCACAGTGGGTGCACCTGACGCGACGCATCCATGCCCACTGAAGTCGAGACGACGCCCTCCCGCGAGCCGGGCCTGTTCCGCCTCACCTGGCCCATCTTCTTCGAAATCTTCCTCTTCATGCTGATGGGCACGGCGGACACGCTGATGCTCAGCGGTGTGTCGGACGCCGCCGTGTCCGCGGTGGGCGTCGTCAATCAGTACGTCTTCATCTGCATCCTGGTGATGGAGGTCGTGAGCCACGGCGCGTCCATCGTCGTGTCGCAATATCTGGGCGCGAAGCGGAGCACGGAGGCGGCGCGCATCGCGGCGCAGGCCATCACGATGAACTTCCTCCTGGGCCTGGCGGTGAGCGGCGGGCTCTTGTTGTCCGCGGACGCAATCCTGGGGCGAATGAACCTGGAGCCCCGGACGCTGGCGTACGCGAGCACCTACTGGCACATCGCGGGCGGCTTCCTGTTCCTGCAGGCGCTCATCAACGTCTTCTCCAGCCTCATCCGCACGTACGGCTTCACGCGACAGTCCATGTACGTGGCCCTGGGCATGAACGTGGTGCACGTGGTGGGCAACTGGGTGCTCATCTTCGGGCACTTCGGCATGCCGGCGCACGGCGTGGCGGGCGCGGCCATGTCCACCGTCTTCAGCCGCGCGATGGCGGTGGGCGTCTTCGCGTGGATGCTCTGGCGGGTGATGGACGTGAAGATGAAGCCCACGCACTTCGTGGCGCTCACGCGCGAATACGTGCGCAAGATCCTGCGCGTGGGCGTGCCGTCCGCAGTGGAGCAGATGACGTACCACGCGTGCCAGACGGTGTTCCTGTACTACGTGACGTACCTGGGCCCGGTGTCGCTGGCGTCGCGGCAGTACGCCAACGCCATGTCCCAGTACGTCTTCCTGTGCAGCCTGGCCATCGGCATGGGCACGTCCATCCTCGTGGGACGGCTGGTCGGCGCGAGGCGCTCCCAGGACGCGTACGCGCGCGTGCTCAAGAGCCTCAAGTGGAGCATCGGCATCACGGTGGCGGTGGACCTGACGGCCATCCTCTTCCGCGAGCCGCTCATCCGCCTCTTCACGCATGACGGCGACATCCTGCGGCTGACGTCACAGGTGTTGGTGCTGAGCCTGCTCTTGGAGACGGGGCGCTCGTTCAACCTGGTGCTGGTGAACGCGCTGCGCGCCGCGGGTGACGCCACCTTCCCGGTCATCATGGCGGTGCTCTCCATGGTCTGTATGAGCCTGCCCCTGGGCTACTACCTCGTGTTCCACCTGCACCTGGGGCTCGCGGGCGTGTGGCTGGCGGTGGCCGCGGATGAATGGACGCGCGGCCTGGCCATGTGGATGCGCTGGAAGAGCCGCGCCTGGGAGCGCCAGTCCCTGGTGTCCCCGGCGGAGGCGCCGGTGGTGATGGCGCACTGAAGAGGGCTTGAAGGCGCGCCCGCCCTGCACGCCTGCACGGGGCGGCCGGGCGCGTTGCATCCCAGGCCCCTTCCGCTGGCCCCGGCGCATCCCACTTTTGGTGAGCCGCGTTACAGGCCCATCCAGGAGGAGCGCATGCTCGCCGTCGTCTACAAAGAGAACAGCCAGGTGAAGGTGGAGGAGGTCGAGGATCCGAAGCTGGAATCTCCCACCGACTGCGTCATCCGCGTCACCTCCGCCGGCATCTGTGGAAGTGACCTGCACATGTACGAGGGCCGCACCACGTCCAAGGCCGGACAGGTGTTCGGCCACGAGAACATGGGCGTCGTGGAGCAGGTGGGCCCCGGCGTCAGGAGCATCCAGAAGGGCGACCGCGTGGTGCTGCCCTTCAACATCGCCTGCGGCACCTGCTTCGATTGCGTGCGTGGCCGCACCGAGGCCTGCCTCGTCGCCAATCCGGAGGCGCCCCACGCGGGCTACGGCTACGCGGGCATGGGTCCGTACCGCGGAGGACAGGCGGAGCTGCTCCGGGTGCCCTGGGCGGACTTCAACTGCCTGAAGCTCCCTGGGCAGCCGGGCGACGACCTGGAGGACGACTTCCTGCTCCTGTCGGACGTGTTCCCGACCGCGTACCACGGCACCGAGCTTGCGAACGTGCGGCCGGGCGCCACCGTGGCCGTCTTCGGCGCGGGGCCGGTGGGCCTGCTCGCGGGCTACTGCGCGCTCTTGCGCGGCGCCTCGGAGGTCTACGTGGTGGACAGCGTCCCGGAGCGCCTGGCCAAGGTGAAGGAGATGGGCGCCATCCCCATCGACTTCACGAAGGGCGACCCGGTGAAGCAGATCCTGGACCTGCGCCGCGGCAACCCGCTCATCATGGGCGCGCTGCGCCCCGGTGAGGAGAAGGCCCTGGGCGTGATGTGCGGCATCGACGCCGTGGGCTACCAGTCGCGCGACATCAAGGGCGCGGACTCGCACGGCGGCAAGGAGAAGCCCACCCAGGTGCTGGAGCAGCTGGTGGAGCTGGTGAACCCCACGGGCTCCATTGGCGTCATCGGCGTCTACATCGCCCCGGACCCCGGCGCGCCGGACGAGAACGCGAAGCAGGGCATCTACCCGCTGCCGTGGGCCAAGGTGTTCGACAAGGGCATCACCGTGGGCACCGGCCAGACGCCGGTGAAGCGCTACAACCACTTCCTGCGCGACCTCATCATCGCGGGCCGCGCCCGGCCGAGCATGATCGTCAGCCACCGCCTGCCGCTCCAGGACGCCCCGGACGCGTACAAGAAGTTCGACGCCCGCCGGGACGGCTACACCAAGGTCATCCTCAAGCCCCAGCTGAGCCCCAAGGCTCGCGCTTGAGGGGCCTTGTCCCCAGGTCCAGGCCCCAGGGCGCGTACGCCCCGGGGCCTGGGCGGTATATGTTTTGACGGTGGTTGCCCTGGACACACCCTCGACCGTGCTGGTGGTCGAAAGCTACGACGACCTGCGCGAGGCGCTGGTGGCCCTCCTCGTGCTGGAGGGCTACACGGTGCTGTCCGTGCCCACGTCCACGCAGGCGCTGGACGTGCTGTCCCGGATCCCGGACATGCCCTCGCTGGTGTTGCTCAGCCTGATGCTGCGCAACCCGGAGGACCGGCGCTTCCTCACCCGGCTGCGCAACCTGGGCCTCACGTCGCGGCTGCCGGTGCTGGCGCTCACCGCGGACCCGGACCTCCAGGGGGCCCCGCCCGGGACGGTGGGCCTGTTGGGCAAGCCGGTGCGCACGGAGGTGCTCCTGGCCGCCGTGGACCGCTACCGGTCCCGGCGCTGAAGGCCGGCGTTGGGCGCCAATGTAGGCATGGAAAACCCGGCAACTCCCGGTGACAAGGGTCGATAATCCATCAACGTCCACCGTCTCGGTGGTTCGAGGGGGAAGACCCGACATGTCCAGAATCGGTGAGTCGATTGGCGGCGCCATCGCGGCGCGAGTGCAGCAGGCGCTGACCCCGCAGGTCCGCCCCACCCCGCAGCCCCCGGCCGCGCCCGTGGCCCGGCGCCCCGCCGACACCTTCGAGTCCGCGCCCGCCGCCCGCCGGGGAGGCCCCGCCCTGGGGACGCCCGCGCCCGCGGCCACGCCCACCCCGGTGGGCACGTCTGGAACGGCGGTGCAGACGAACGGCGCCACGGTGGCGGACTACCAGGTGGGTCCTCCCCGCCGTCCGGACATCCACCACGACAACGGCTTCCTGCAGAACCCCAACGACCCCAACGACCCCACGCCCCTGCCCACGGAGAGCCCGGGGCTGAGCGACTACGCGGCGCGGGCCGAGTGGGAGTTGAAGCTCAACGCCGCGCGCGCCATCCAGGGCATCCCGGGCGTGCCGCACAACGACATCCCGGACGGCCTGGACACGTACGACCACTTCCTGCACGGCAACGGGGCGGACCGGCACTTCGACTACGAGCGCTTCGTCAGCACGGACCCCGCCGGCCAGGCGGTGCTCACCAACTCCACGCGTGACACGCAGCAGGCGGCGGAGGCGACCTACAACCAGATGATCGCCCAGGACCCGTCGCTTGCGGGCAAGCCGGTGACGTTCCAGATCACCGGCTCGCAGATTGGCGTCGGCTCCAGCGAGCAGTTCCCCTACCCGGAGACGGAGAACTGGCAGAAGGCGATTGGCGGCCACTCCGTCTGGAACAGCGCGACCGTGACGGTCTACCCGCCGGAGACGCCGGGCGGGAAGCCCCGCTTCGAGATGGACATGACGCTCCACGCGGAGGACCGCTACAACTTCAACCCGGGCCAGGCGGACATCAACACCGGCACGCCGGACGCGGCCAACGGCCGGCTGGAGCAGACGGGCCTGGGGCACCAGTACACCAACTACGGCACGCTCCAGCGGCACGTGACGTGGGACCAGGGGAGCCCCGAGAATGCGACGTCGCGTCCCATCGGTGGCCGTTAGGCGCACGCTGGCTACCACCCTGCTCGCGGGGTGTGTTTCGCTGGCCTGCGACAAGCTCTCAGGGGGGAATGCATCCATGACGACACAGACGGCCGCGCCCGCGGCGAAGACGGGGACGGACCTGGAGACGCTGGAGAAGACCGTGACGCTGCCGCGCCGCCCCCAGGCGGTGCAGTGGCGCCAGTCTCCGCGCGGCGTCCCGGGCGGCCTGGGCCCCACGGACACGCAGTTCCTCGCGGTGCTGGAGTACCCGGCGGCGGAAGGTCAGGCGCTCCAGGCCGCGCTGAAGCCCACGCGGCTGACGGTGAAGCTGGACGACGGCGGGTGGCTCCCAGAGGCCACGAAGGAGGCCCTGAAGGGCGCCACCGCCTACGACGCGGCCCCCTTCTTCAAGGGCTCGCTGCGCCAGGGCACCGTGTTCCAGCTGCCCCAGTCGAGCACCTTCGTGCTGGTGCTCTTCAGCACATAGAAGCGCACGCAGAGCACAGGTGGGGCCCGGCCGCGGATGCTCGCGCCCGGGCCCTTCGCTCTTCCAGAGGCTACGGCGCGCCTTCAGGCCGGCCCGTCTTCTGGGGCGTGGCCCCCGTGTGGCGGACGTTGCGCTGCGCGCCGGGCTTCCCGCTCGCGCGGCCGTCCGGGTTGTTGATGATGGCGCTGGCGATCAGGAAGGCATTGAGGCGCAGCTGCATGAAGTTGTGCTCCACCTTTGGCGGCTGCTGCATGCGCAGGGTGCGGTCCTCGCCCTGCTGGTGCTTCGGCCACTCCGTCGCGGACGCGGGCGCGCCGGAGCGGGCGAACTGGAGCAGCCAGCCGCTCACCTGGCGTGCGTAGGCGCGGTCCTCGTCGGTGAGCACGTCCTGGTGGGGCGGGCAGCGGGCCACCGTGTCCAGGAAGTACGGGATGTCCGCGCCGTGGGGGACGCCGTCGGGGTACTCCGGGCGCAGCTCGGCGGTGGTGTACTCGAAGTAGAAGCGCCACGCGTCGGAGACCTTGTGGTGCAGGTCCGCGACCTGCCGGGGGATGAGCGTGAAGACGATGTCGCGGCACGCCTGCCGCGCCAGCTCCTCGTCCGGTGACACGCCCGGGTAGAGCAGGCCGATGGGCACGTTGTTGTCCCGCAGCGCCTGGAGGATCTCCATGGGGTCGCGGCCCATGGCGGTCATCACGCTCACGTCGTCGCTGGTGCTGCCCAGGATGAGCGGCACGCGCGCCTGCTGCTGCGCCTTGAAGGTGGACAGGATGGACTGGGGCAGCACCGTGTCGCCGCACACGGCCACGGGCGCCAGCGAGTGCTCCGGCGCCTGCTGCCAGAAGGACTCCGCGGGCAGCTCGCGCATGCGCTCCGGCGTCGCGTCCGTCACCCCCATGTCGCGGATCAGCGCCTCGCCCTTGAGGCACGCCTTCTCCAGCGGCATCTCGTCCAGGCCGTACACGCTCATCGCCACGCCCCGGTGGAACAGGGGCTTGGCGGACTCCATGCAGAAGAGGGACAGCACGCTCTTGGCGCCCGCGGACTGGCCGATGAGGGTGACGTTGCCCGCGTCCCCGCCGAACTTCGCGATGTTGCGGTTCACCCACTGGAGCGCGGCGAGCTGATCCATCAGGCCGAAGTTGGCCGCGCCGCCCCCCGGCTCCTTCAGGAGCGCCGGGTGGGCCAGGAAGCCCAGGTGCCCCAGGCGGTAGTTGAGCGTGACGAAGACAGCGTCCCGGGACGCCAGGGGCACGCCGTCGTACGGGGGCAGGCCGCTCGCGCCAATCACATACGCGCCGCCGTGGATCCACACGATGACGGGCAGCTTCGCCTGGGGGTCTACGCGAGGCGTCCAGACGTTGAGGTAGAGACAATCCTCGTCCATCGGGAACGGGTCACCGCCGCCGCCCGCGATGCAGCCCTCACGCGACTGGAGCGAGGACTTGCCGAACGTTGACGCCTGCCGGATGTGCTTCCAGGGAACGACCGGAGCGGGAGGCCGCCACCGCAGCGCGCCCACGGGAGGCTGGGCGTAGGGAATGCCCTTGAAGGCATACACCCCTTCCTCGACGAGGCCTTGGAGCTGTCCTTCGACGGTGCTGACGACAGGAGCCGACTGCTGGACCATGTTTGGAACCCCCCACGAGACCCGGCGCCAGGGCCGGGCCGGTGCGAAGTAGAGGTTTCATCCATGCAAGTCAATGCATGGACCCTCAAAGGCAATCACCCGTCCGCCAGCCGACGCGGACCCCGACCGCGGAGCATCAGGGCAATGCCATACCGAGTTCCCGCAGGACGACCCGAACGATGGCGTCGTAGTCCCCGTCGAAGTGGTGTCCACCCTTGAGCAGCACGGCGCGAGCGCCGGGCACGCCGGACAGCGTGGGGCAGAGGCTGTCGGACAGCTCCTCGTCACCGTAGACGCAGAGCACGGGCGTCCCCTTCAGCGCCTGCACGTCCGGGAGCACCGCCGCCGTGGGCCGGCCCCTGCCACCGAAGAGGTCCGTGACGTGCACCTCGAACTCCGCCTCCTTGCCGGGCGCGAGCAGCACGGCCAGCCGCACGCGCCCGCGCAGGTCCTCCGGCAGGCGCGCGGCGATGGCCGGCACCACGTCCGCGCCGCGCGAATAGCCCAGCAACACCACGCGCTGCTTGCCCCACGCGGCCAGGTAGTGGCGCAGCGCGCGGGCCACGTCCGCGGACGTCTCCTCCGGCGTGCGGCGCTTCCAGAAGTAGCGCAGCGAGTTGAAGCCCACGACGGGGAGGCCCTGCGCGGCGAGCGACTCGGAGACCTTCTGGTCCAGGCTGGCCCAGCCGCCATCGCCGGTGACGAAGAGCGCCAGCGTGTCGCCCGGGGGCTGCGACGTCGCGGGGACCTCCACCAGCGGCAGGCCCTCCACCGACGCGTCCCCCAAGAGCGCCCGGGTGCCTGCGTCTGGAGGCGACGCGGACGTGGAGACCGGCGGCAGCACCTCCGAGGAGAGCGGCGCGGCGGCGGCATCATGCGCGGCCAGCAGCGCCCCCCGCCACGTGTCCACGGGCATGCGGGCCAACCCCGGCCCCGGCACCGTCAGCACGCGGGCCGTCGTCAGGGAGCGGGTGAAGTCGCGCGCCGCCTTCACCGGATGAACCGGATCCTGCTCCGCGCCAAGCAGCACCCACGGCTGACTCAGCTCCCGCGGCGGCTCCAGCCGCTCCTGTCTGCCCTTGTCCGCGCGTGAGCGCACGAGCCCCGCGCCCGGGCAGAAGGCCGCGGACATCGTCACCTCCGGCGAGAAGTCCACGCTCACCGCGCCCCGGAACGTGCCCGGCGGCGCCTGGGCCAGCGCCGCGTAGGCCAGCGCCGCGCCGGTGCCGTCCCCCACGAGGACGGGGTGCAGGTACTCGGGCAGCTCCGCGTGCCGCTGGTAGCCCTGACTCAGGACCTCCAGGTCCCCCGCCGGGTACGCGCACCGGGTGCCCTTCTCCAGGGCGCGCAGGTAGGCCCCGGCGTCCACCCCGAGCACCAACGCGCCGTGCGAGGCCAGCGCCATGGACAGCTCCAGCGCCCGGCCCCTGTCAGCGGGCCCCTCCGCGAGCAGGAGCACCACCGTCCCGGGCCTTGCCGGGGGCGTCACCACCGTGACGTGGCCGAAGCGGCCTCCCAGCCGCAGCGTCTCCACGCGCGGCGCGACCGCGGGCGGGGGCACGGGGACCGCCACGGGGGCTGGAGCGACGGAGGGCGCCGCGCACATGCGCGCCCCGGAGATGAGCGCCAGCACCAGCACGGCCCCCAGCAGGCCCCCCTTCGCGCGCCGCCTCATCTCGCCACCACCCCACCCAGCCCGCGCGACACCAGCGAGGCCACGCCCGCGAGCACGCCCGGCAGCGCGAGCCCGCCCGGCGAGGCCAGGTAGCGCGGCGCCCAGTCCGGACGGAACTTCTCCTTGTACTGGCGCAGCCCCTGGAAGTTGTAGAAGTGCTCGCCGTGCCGGAACAGCAGCGCGCCCAGCCGGTTCCACATGGGCGCGAGCGCGCGCGCCTCGAAGCCGCTGAAGGGCGCCATGCCCAGGTTGAAGCGCTGGAAGCCCTGCTGGCGGCCCCACAGCATCAGCGACGTGAAGAGGAAGTCCATGGCGCCATGGGGACTGCCCGGCTGATAGCGCATGAGGTCCACGCTCAGCTCCTCCTTCGTGTCCGGCGCCCACACGTTGGCGAAGCCCATGAGCACCCCGCTCCTGCGCACCAGCGCCACCGGCCCCTGCTCCAGGTAGCGAGGGGAGAACGCGCCCAGGCTGAAGCCCTTCTCCCGCGTGTGCTTCTCCGCCAGCCACGCGTCGGAGATGGCCCGCAACTGGGGCAGCAGTTGGGGCACGGCCTCGCGCGGCTGGACCTCGAAGGTCCACGCGTCGCGCTCCATGTGGCGCATGCCGTGGCGCAGGCCCCGGCGCTCCGGCCCCTCCAGGGTGAAGTCCTGGAGCGGCACGGTGGCCTCTTCTCCCAGCTTGAGCAGCGTGAGCCCCAGGTCCAGGTAGCGCGGCAGCGCGCCCGGCCCCACCTGGTAGAAGCACGCCCAGCCATGGTGCCGGTCCGCCAGTTCGAGGAAGCGCCACGCCAGCTCCGTCGCCGCGTCCGGCGGCCCCACCGGGTCGCCCATGGACACCCACGCGCGCCCCGACACGCCGTACATGAGGAACGCGGTGCCCGCGTCGTTGAGCAGCAGGGACTTGTCTCCCACCAGCGCCAGCGAGGCCATGGACTCCGGGGAGCGCGCCACCAGGGGACGCACCCGTCGCAGCTCCTCCGCCGTCGGAGGGTGCGTGCGCGGCCCTGCCGGCCGCAGGAGCGCGGCCAGCCCCGCCACGACCGTCGCCCCCAGCACGCCCACGCTGGCGCGCAGGAAGCGCGGCGCGTTGCCAGAGAAGGCGAAGCGCCACCAGAGGTCGTCGCGGTACTCGACGTGCCGGTAGGAGAAGAACCCCAGCCACACCGACGCGCCCACCACCGCCGCCGTGGCCAGGAACCACCCGGGGCTGAAGGCTTCCGCGAACAGCGACGTGTGCCGGTAGAACTGCTGATGGAACGGCGCCAGCGCCAGGGCCAGGACGAGCAGCAGCGTGGCCTCCTCGTAGTCCACGCCCTTCACCAGGGAGAACACCGCGCCCGCCACCAGCAGCACCTGCGTCAGCACGTAGGCCGCGTCCAGGCGCCGCTGGAGCCCGCGCGCGAGCAGGAGCAGCGACACGCCCGCCAGGCTGCCCAGCAGATGAGACACCTCCAGGAGCGGCAGCGGCACCAGCCGGCGGAGCAGCGCCAGGCGCTCGGCGACGGCCGGCGTCGCGCCGGAGAACAGCAGCACCGTGCCCGCCACGAACGCCCCCGCCGACGCGGCCCACGGCACCAGCGGCGCGAACGAGCTGTGCACCACCTTCGCCAGCCGCGTGAGGTGGTGACGGCGCTGGAGCAGCTCATGCCCCGCCAGCAGCAGCGCCGCCACCGTGAAGGGCAGCAGGTAGTAGACGAAGCGGTACACGAGCAGCACGCCCACGACCCGTGGCGCGGGCACGTGGGGCGTGAGTGCGGAGAGCATCACCGTCTCGAAGACGCCCAGGCCCGCGGGCACCTGGCTGGCGATGCCCGCCAGCTGCGCCAGCGCGAACAGCGCGGTGAGCGACGGCAGCGACACGCTGCCCGGAGGCAAGAGCACCCACAGCACCGCCGCCGCCAGCATCCAGTCCCCGCATGACACCACCAGCTGCGCCAGGGCACGCGCGGGCGTGGGCAGCGTCCACTCCAGGCCGCGAACCCGCAGCGGCCCGCGCACGGTGGCGCACGCCACGAAGTAGCCCACGAGCAGCAACCCCAGCGCGGCGCCCACCCCGTGCGCCACGGGCGTGGACAGGGACAGCACCCCGCCCCCGCCCTCCACGAGCAACGACACGCCGGTGACGGCGGCCAGGCCCAGCCAGAACGTGAGCGCATTGAACGCGGACACCCGCGCGACATCCAGCGCGCTGAGCCCCCACGCGGAATACAGCCGGTAGCGCACCGACCCGCCGCTCAGGAACGACGCGCCCAGGTTGTGCCCGAAGGCGTAACCGACGAAGGACGTGAGCGCCACGCGCGGATAGGGAATCCGGTGCCCCGCGTGCCCCAGCGCCAGCACGTCGTACAGCGTGAGCGCCACGTAGTTCACGACCGTCACGGCCAGGGCCAGCAGGATGTGCCCCGCCGTCACGGCCTTGAGCCCCGCGCTCACGTCCTCGCGGCGGTAGTGCGACAGCTCGCGGTGCAGCACGTACGCCGCCACGCACAGCAGCAACAGCGGCAGCGCCGTGGTCAGGACCCTCTGGATCTTCGTCATGCCGGCGCTCCCCCTGAGTGGGAGGACAGAGCATCCGGCGTGCCACGCTCCGTGAAGAGGCGCCGAGGGGCGGACAAGGTCCTGTGTTGAAGTGACGCATGGGACCTGGGTACAGGCGGACCAGGAGTGTCTCTTCGCCCCGTCGGAGGCGGCGCCATGCCGGCCCCTCGCAAGCCCGGCCCCCTTCGGCATCCTCGGGCCCTCCACACCCGGAGGCCAGCGCGCTCCAGAGGAGCGGTGGACCTCCGGAGTAGGGTTCCCAGACAGGACCGGCATCACGCCGACCCTGAGAACAATTTCATGTTTTACGAAGCTGTCCGGTCCACTCCGTCTGTGTTTTGAACAGCGCGTGAACGCAGTGGCTGGAGGCACGGCGGGGAGGCATCAGGGACCCATTTTACTTTTGACCCCCTCGCGCTGGAGCATGTGTCGCGAATGCGTCGCTCCCGAGTTTTCGTTCTCGACATGCAGACCCGGCTCACTGACTTCCGCGGCTCCCGGAAGCCCCTCGCCTCGCGGCTCGCGGCCGTGGGCTCCGTGCTGCTGATGCTCCTCGCGTTCGCGCCCGTGGCACGAGCGGCGACGGCGGCGGCGGCCCAGCCCGCGCTCGACGGGTGGCGCTACCGCTGGGGAGACTCGCCGCAGGGCCCTGACGGCGTCCCCGTGTGGGCGACGGAGCCGGAGGACGCGGAGGGCTGGCAGGCCGTCACCGCGCTCCAGGAGCCGCCGGGCCGTGGGACGAACACGTTCCTCTGGCTGAGCATCCCCCTTCCCCAGGGGCCGTGGCTGGAGCCCGCCCTCTTCCTGGGCAACGTCGCCAACGCCTTCGAGCTCTACGCGGACGGCCAGCGCGTCTACGCCAGCGGGACGGTGGACCCCGCCGGCCAGGAGCTCATGGAGAACATGGTCTGGCACCTGGTGCCCGTGCCGCCCGCGTCGATGGGCCACCGGGTGCTGCTGCGCATCCAGGCCCATGGGCCCGCCATCGGCGTCACGCGCGCCGCGAAGGTGGGCTCGCACCCGGAGCTGCTCGCGGAGGTGACGCGCGTGGGCCTGGCGCCCTTCGTCATGGGGACGCTGCTGGTGGGCATTGGCGCGGTGGCGCTGGGCGCCGCCCTCCTGCGCCGCCAGTGGCGGATGCTCGCCGCCCTGACGGTGTTCTCCGCGGGCTCGGGCGCGCTGCTGCTCGGCTCCAGCGGCCTGTTCCCCGCGCTCTGGGGCAAGGCGGCCACCGGCAGCGTCCTCACGCTGCTGGGCTCGTACGCCATCCTGCCCGCATTGGGGTGGTTCATCTCCGATACCGTGGGCACGGACAAGCTGCGCTGGTTCCGCCGGGGCGCGGCGGTCGTCACCGTGCCGGCCATCCTCCAGGCGATCCTCGTGGTGATCGACCTGGGGAGCGCGTGGCGGCTCCTGTCCGCCTTCATCCTCTATTCGCTGCCCGGGCTGCTGGTGTGCGTGGGGGTCGCGGTGGTGGAGGCCTTGAAGGGGAACAAGGACGCGCGCATCTTCGTCGCGGGCCTGGGCGTCCTCACCGTCGTGCTCCTGCTGAGCACCCTGCCGATGCTGGGCGTGATGGAAGTCACCGACAGCCAGGTGCACTGGGGCTTCTTCGCGCTCACGCTGTCGCTCGTGGCCATCGTGGGGCGGCGCTCCGCGGAGGTGGTGCGCTCGCTGGCGGAGTACACGCACCTCTTGGACGCGCGCCGCAAGGACGTGCGCCTGCTGGCCGAGGGCATGGGCCGTGGCGCGGACGAGCTGGCCGCCGTCGTGCAGCAACTGCACACCTCCAGCGAGGAGCAGACCGTGGGCATCAGCCGCCAGGCCGCCGCGCTGCGCGAGCTGGAGACGACGGTGGAGGAGATCCGCCAGGGCTCGCACGTGACGGCGGACAAGGCGCGGGCGCTCGCGGCGTCCGCGGAGAGCGCGGAGGCGGTGGGGCGCGAGGGTGGCGCCGCCCTGGAGCGCACGCTGACGGACCTGGCCGCCATCCGCACGGAGGTGTCGGGGATGGCCTCGCGCATCCTCGCGCTCGACGAGCGCACCCGCGAGGTGTCCAGCATCGTCGATGACGTGAAGACGCTGGCGGACCAGTCCAACATGCTGGCCATCAACGCGGCCATCGAGGCGGTGCGCAACGGCGACAGCGGCAAGGGCTTTGGCGTGGTGGCCAAGGAGATGCGCCGGCTGGCGGACCAGTCCATCCGCGCCACCGAGCGCATCCGCGACGTGCTCGACGGCGTGAGCATGAGCATGCGCGAGGCCGCGCAGATGAGCGAACAGGGCGAGGCGCGCGTGCAGGTGAGCCTGGACGCGGTCCGCGGCTCCGGCGAGAAGCTGCAGAAGCTGACGAGCATCATCGGCGACACCACGGGCAGCGTGCGGCAGATCACCCAGGCGGTGGCGCAGCAGGACTCGGGCACGCATCAGATTGCCCAGGCCATCCAGGAGTTGTCCGGCCAGATGCAGCGCACGCTCCAAGCCGTGGAGGAGACGCGCACCGTCACGCACTCCGTGCAGACGCTGGCGGAGGTCATGTCGGGGGCCGCGAGCAAGGCGCTGCGCTCCGGCACGCTGGACGACCAGCAGAAGCCCGCGGCGGCGTGAACCCCGGGGCCGGCCCGGCTACACTTCCGGGCCATGGTGCCCCTGACCGACCACTGCGGGCTGTCCCCTGAACGGAGAGCCGCCCTGGAGCGGCAGCTCGCGCCGCTCACGCTGCTGCAGGACGTGGTCCGCTGGGGCTTCGCGAGCCGGCCGCCGCGCGACGTGGCGGCGGTGGTGGTCCAGGACGAGTTCACCCACGACGTGGTGCTGCCCTGGGAAGAGGAGCGCTACCTCGTCTTCGACACCACCTGACTGGGCGGGGTGAACTCGGTCTCCGTGTGGGACCACTGCCCTACCGCGGATGAGCTGCTGGACGCGAGGCTGCGCGCCGGCTGGACGCCCACGCCGACGAGCACCGTCGACGGGGACGTCGTGCTGGGCCACGCCGCATGCCGGATGCCATCCCGGGCCGCGCGCTGACGTCCTGGCGACACTCGGCCGGGGGGATGCGTGGAGAACGCGACGTCCGGGGCGCGAAGGCGCGACGGCGCTGACGAAGCCATGACGTGCGGGAAGTACGAGCACCCCCATGGAAGAGAGTCTGAAGCCCCGGTTGCGCGGCCTGTCCCACGTCATCGCGTTCGTGGCGGCGCTGGTGGGCTGCGTGTGGCTTGCGCGGCTGCCGGTGCACGGCGTGCAGTACGCGGCGAACCTGGTGTTCGGCGGCAGCCTGGTGCTGATGTTCGGGGTGAGCGGCGGCTATCACTGGCCCACCTGGAGCGCGGCGACCTACCAGCGGATCCGCCGGTTCGACCACGCGGCCATCTTCATCCTCATCGCGGGGAGCTTCACGCCGCTGGCGACGCTGGACGCCATGGGGGGCCTGAGCCAGCGGCTGCTCTGGGTGATGTGGGGCGCGGCGCTGACGGGCGCCACGCTGACGCTCGCGGGCATCTCCGCGTCGCGAGGCCTGCGCTCGGGGCTCTACGTGGCGCTGGGCTGCGTGGCGGCCCCGGTGTTCTGGAACCTGCCCGGGGTGATGGGCCAGGGCCGCGTGGGCTGGCTCTTCTTCGGAGCCATGCTCTACGCCGTGGGCGCGGTGGTGTACGCGCGCCGCTGGCCGGATCCCATCCCCCACGTCTTCGGCTACCACGAGGTGTTCCACGTCATGGTCGTCGCCGCGGCCGCCACGCACTACGCTGTCCTGCTGGACTTCGTGGGGCGGTGACCGTGGCCATGCGTTCGCGAGCGTGCATCGCAATCCTGCTGTTCCTGTCGGCCTGTGCTTCGACAGGGCCCATCGTGAGGGAGCCCACGGCCCGCGAACGGCGGATGGCCAACCTCCAGCGTGCGGCGGCGCTGCCCTGGAAGGACGGTGGCCGGTGCGTCGTTCGCGAAGCGTCCCAGCCGTGGCCCGAGCTGGTGGAGCGGTGCTATCCGGCGCTCGACCATGACCGGGTCGAGTTCCACGACACGACGGGCAGATGCACGGTCGCCTCCGCTGAGGCCGCGACCCTCGGACTCGGGTTCTGCGTGCTGGCGGCTCCTGAAATCGCCGTGGGGGCCGTCATCGTCCTGGGCGTGGTGGTGGTCGGCGTCGTCATCAACGAGGCACTGGAAGCATATGAACTCCGCCACCACTATCCCGAGGAAGCAGGGGCTTCGCGAGGAACGAAGACTGCGTCCCGAGATGCTGTGGCGAAGCCGAAGACTGAGTTGGAACCGGAGCCAGCCGGCCAGGGCAGACAGCCTCCTGTGCCACCCGTACCCGTGAGTCGAACGCGTCGCGCCAGCTGCGAGCCAATTCCGGTACCTCACGCTGGCGAGGATCGCCTGCATAACGAGTGCGCCGATGTGTTTCCGCCGAACCGCTACCCTGGCCACGACGTACTCGTGAACGGCAAGCGCTTTGATGCATTACAAATCGGCGCGCGTGTGCTGTGGGAGATCAAGACCCATCAGTTCGACACGTACAGTGACTTCCTGCGGGATCGGGTGATTGAAGATCAGATGGAAGAACTCCAGAAGGATCGCGCCATCGCGGCGGCATGTGGGTATGACTTCATTGTTGGAGTAAGCAGTGCCGCACACAAAGCGGCGCTGATTCGACAAGATCCCCGCCTCAACGTCGTTGTCACGGGGTGTACACGATGACCATGCGGAAGCGCCTCGAACTGACCGTCTACGCCCCGCCACTCGCGGGGGACGGCAGCCGTGCACTCGCTGTCGTCCGTGGCATGGAACTGGCGCTGCCCGGCTTGCGCCTGGAGTGGGAGGTCAACAAGGAAGGGCATCCCATCCTGTTACCGCACCGCGAAGTCTGGCTCACCGAGGCAGCAACGCGCGGAAGAATCCCTCTGCTATGCAACGGCGACGAGAGCTACCCCGTGACCGTTTCCGGGATGCAACGCCTTGCAAGTGCAAGCGCTGGGTACCAGCCGCAACTCCAAATAAATGCCAGGCTTCCACAGGACGCGGCCATCTTCGCGGCAACGGCAGCTCTGCTTGAAGCAGTTGCGGAGGGCGCGCGCGCGTTCTGGGGACGTGCGTCGCCAGAGGATGCTGCGACGGACATCGCGTATCAGACCGCACCCACACGGGAAGGACCGCCGTCCCCACCCCGGGGGCTACCGGCCCTGAAGCTCTTCGAGCACATCCGCTCGCCCGAGATTCCCTACTATCTCGGCTGGCTGAACTACTGGTCGGATGCCGCCGCACGGGCCATCGGGTTCCCCGACCCTGCTCGCGACTCCGAACTGCTCTCACGCTCCCGGCGCACGGCGACGGGGTGGATCGTCCAGCTGACGGAGGCCCCGCTGGACCTGGACGACCCCGCCCACCTGGAAGCGCTCAAACGGGCCTATGAGCGCTTCCCCGAAATCGGCGGGCGCGGGGTGCCTTGAACCGCGTGGAGTGCGCACGGTTCGTCCGGCCTGGTCCACGACACGCGCAATGAGTGTCGGACACCGCACGGCGCATCGGCCGCCACTCCAGGTGCCGCGGCACGCGGCGGGTTGAATCCTTTCCACCATGGCCACGCCCACGCTCACCACGCAGTGCTGCATCGCGGGCGGAGGTCCGGCGGGAATGATGCTGGGGCTCCTGCTCGCCCGGGCCGGCGTGGAGGTGAAGGTGCTGGAGAAGCACGCGGACTTCCTCCGCGACTTCCGGGGCGACACCCTCCACCCCTCCACGCTGGAGCTGATGCACGAGCTCGGCTGGCTGGACGAGCTGCTCGCCCTCCCCCACTCGAAGATGTTGGACCTGCGCTTCCAGGTCGGAGAACACGACGTCACCGTGGGGGACTTCCGCCACCTCCCCACGCACGCGCGCTACCTGGCCTTCATGCCGCAGTGGGACCTGCTCGACTTCCTCGCGCGCAAGGCCGCGATGTACCCGACCTTCCAGCTGCTCCGCCGCACGGAGGTGACGGACCTCGTGCGCGACCCGGGCCAGGTCGTCGGGATCCGCGCGCGGACGCCCGAGGGCCCGCTGGAGGTGCGCGCGTCGCTGGTGGTGGCGGCGGACGGCCGGACGTCCACGCTGCGTCAGCGGTCCGGATTGGAGGTCCAGAACCTGGGCGCCCCCATGGACGTGCTCTGGTTCCGCGTGACGCGCAGGCCCGACGACCCCAGCCCGCCCCTGGGCCACTTCGAGAACGGCCAGCTCTTCCTCCTCATCAACCGGGGCGGCCAATGGCAGTGCGGCCGGGTCATCCCCAAGGGCGGCATCGCGTCCCTCCAGGCGCGAGGCCTGGAGTCCTTCCGGGCCGAACTCGTGAAGCAGGCGCCGTTCCTCGCCGGCCGCGCCGGTGAAATCCGGAGCTGGGACGACGTGAAGCTGCTGACCGTGCGGGTGGATCGGCTGCGCACCTGGTACCAGCCCGGTCTGCTGTGCATTGGCGACGCGGCGCACGCGATGTCGCCCGTGGGCGGCGTGGGCATCAACCTGGCGGTGCAGGACGCCGTGGCCACCGCCAACCTGCTCGCGGGCCCCCTGCTCGCCCGGCGTGTCACGGCCGAGGACCTGCGCCGCGTCCAGCAGCGCCGGGAGCTCCCCACGCGCCTCACCCAGCGAGCGCAGGTGCTCATCCAGAACCGGGTGGTGGACCCGGCGCTCCGGAAGCGCGCCTTCATGAACGGCCGGCTGCCCTTGAGCCTCCGGCTGGTGAAGCGCTTCCCTGCCCTGCGCCGCATCCCCGCGCGACTGATCGGCCTGGGCGTCCGCCCCGAACACATCCACACGCCGGCCGCTCCACCCCTTCACTGAGGATCGCGGGACCGCCAGTTCCTCCGCCCCGGCTCCAGGCACGGTTGTCTCAACGCGTCGCGGCCTAAAGCTTCGCGGGGAGTGCCTGACGCCCGCGCATCACCCTCCTGCGCGTCAGGCCAGGAGGAACCATGGCGAGTTCACGAACGACGGCCCTGCGGGACATCCGCGCCCAGACAGCCGAGGCCCGGGAGCAGCTCCGCGCGGAGCAATGGAAGCTCACCGGCACGGTGGTGGCCGCGGGGACGATGATGTCCGTGGGGTTGAAGCGCCGCTCGCTCGGGGGCACGGTGGTGGCCCTGGCCGGCGGTGCCCTGCTCTACCGGGGCCTGCAATCCCAGCGGCGTGCGCTCGCCGCGGTCGCCCGGGCGGCCCGCCGCGCGGTGACAGGCGAGGAGACGCGGCACGGCCAGCTCGTCGAGGTGGAGCACACGCTCATCGTGAGACGTCCGATCAGGGAGCTCTACCGCCTGTGGCGTGAACCCTCCACGCTGAGCCGCCTGATGGAGCACTTCGCGGACGTGACGCCCACGGTCGGCGAGGGCCGCCACTTCCGGATCCACGGGCCGCTGGGACGCGAGGTGAGCTGGGACTCGCGCCTCGTGGAGGAGCGCGCGCCGGAGTTCCACAGCTGGGAGTCCACGGAGGACAGCCCCATGAAGTCGAGCGGCTGGGTGCGCCTGAGGCCCGCTCCGGAAAGCGGTGGCACGGAGGTGACGTTGCACCTGGCCTTCCAGCCCCCGGGCGGCGCGCTGGCCGAGGCGCTGGCGCAGCGGATGCGCGGCATCCCCGCCACGCAGGTGGCGAAGGTGCTGCGCCGCTTCAAGAGCCTGGCGGAGACCGGGGAGATCTCCACGGAGGACACGCCGAAGGGCTACGAGCTCATCAAGCAGAAGGTGAATGGCTACAAGCGAGCCGTGTTCACTTCTTGAGCCGCGGGCGTCGCGCCCTTCCCACAACTCAACACCGTGCGAGGGGCGGATCCGTCCGTCATCGCCGGACGGCGAGGGGCCTCCTAGAGAGAGGGAATGCCCCTCATCCTCCGAGCCTCCCTCTGCCTGGGTGCCGCGCTCCTCCTGACGAACTGCGCGCACCGCTCCGCCCCCGGCACCTCCGCCGCGAAGGCACCCGCGCTGCCCGCGCCCGACCCCAGCTTCAAGGTGAAGCGGTACAGCACGGTCATCGGCTGGCCGGAAGGCAAGCGCCCCACGGCCCCGGAGGGCTTCGAGGTGACGCGCTACGCGGACGGCCTGCGCAACCCGCGCTGGACCTACGTGCTGCCCAACGGCGACATCCTGGTGGCCGAGGCCAGCTCCGAGTTCAAGAGCGAGGAGGACAAGGAGGACGCCATCGAGTCCGGCAAGGTGCGCTCGCAGAACCTGGGCCACAGCGCCAACCGCATCACCCTGCTGCGCGACGCGGACCGCGACGGCACGCCCGAGGTCCGCGAGGTGTTCCTGGAGGGTGTGAAGCAGCCGCTGGGCATGCTGCTGTTGGGCGACCGCTTCTACGTGGCCGGCACGGACGGCGTCTGGCGCTACCCGTACACGGCCGGCGAGACGTCGCTGAAGGCCTCCGGGGAGAAGCTCCTGGAGCTGCCGGCGGGCGGCTACAACAACCACTGGACGCGCAACCTGCTGGCAAACGCGGACGGTTCGAAGCTCTACGTGTCCGTGGGCTCCGCGAGCAACGTGGCCGAGCACGGCCTGAAGGAGGAGGAGCGCCGCGCCAACATCCTGGAGATCAACCCGGACGGCACCGGCGAGCGCATCTACGCGAGCGGCCTGCGAAACCCCGTGGGCATGGGCTGGGCCCCGGGTACGCGCACGCTGTGGACGGCCGTGAACGAGCGCGACGAGCTGGGCGAGGACCTGGTGCCGGACTACCTCACGCACGTGGAGGACGGCGGGTTCTACGGCTGGCCCTACGCGTACTTCGGCGCGAACGAGGACCCGCGCATGGCGGGACAGCGGCCGGACCTGGTGGCGAAGACCCTGGTGCCGGACGTGCCCCTGGGCTCCCACACCGCGTCCCTGGGCCTGGCGTTCTACGAGGCCCAGGCGTTCCCGGAGAAGTACCGGGGCGGCGCGTTCATCGGGCAGCACGGCTCGTGGAACCGCGCGGAGCTGTCCGGCTACAAGGTCGTGTTCGTGCCGTTCAAGGACGGAAAGCCGTCCGGCCCGCCGGAGGACTTCCTCACGGGCTTCATCGCCGACAAGGACGAGGCCCGGGTGCATGGCCGGCCGGTGGGCGTCACGGTGCTGCCGGACGGCGCGTTGCTGGTCGCGGATGACGCCAGCAACACGCTGTGGAAGGTGACCGCGAAGCGCTGATGGGCAATGCCTAGCAGCCCATGCAGACCGGGCGGATGACCTGCCACTGACCGCAGCCGTTGTCGCCGCAGCACGTCTGGTAGAGCGTGCCGCCGCGACCGTAGGAGCCATTCGGCCAGCTGCCGTCACCGCCCACCTCGCGACACGCGCCGCAGGTCTCCGACCAGATGACCTGATCCGCCACGTATTCGCCCATGGCACAGTCGGGCGTTCGGCCAATGCCCTGCTCCACCTGCGCGGCCTCACCGGCCGGCCGCGGCGCGTCCTGCTCCGAGGCCGGGCCGCAGGCGGAGAGGAGGCCCACGGAGAAGGTCGCCAAAACCAAACCACGGACAATGTTTCGCATGCTGGAGGCTCCAGGTGACGGAGGCGGAAATGCCTCGCGTCCCGCAGTCCGGCAGAAAGCGATATCCTGCGCAACCGGGACGTTTGACTTTGACCTCGCTGTTCCTTTCCTGCCCTGGTGCCCGCAATGACACGCTTTCGTCCGCTGACAGTGTTCCCTTTCCTGGCGCGGTGGAGTCTGTGTCTCGCCCTGGTCACGACGGCTGGCGCCTGCCGCTCCGAGAGCAAGGCCGAAGCGCCGGAGCCGCCCGTGGAGCTGCATGGTGTGGGGGGCGTCGAAGGCGTGGATGCCGCGTATGACCGCTCCCGTCAGCCCGCCCGGTTCATCACCGCGTTGGGGCTCTCCCCGGGGCAGCGGGTCGCGGACGTCGGTGCGGGCCTGGGGTACTTCACGCAGCGGCTCGCGGAGGCGGTGGGTCCCACGGGCCAGGTGGTGGCCACCGACATCAACGACGAAGCCATCCGGCAGCTCCGCGCGCGGGTGCTCGGACGCAAGAACGTCGAGGTGCGCAAGGTGGCCCCGGACGCGCCGGGGCTCGAAGCGGGCGCGTACGATTTGATCCTCCTCTCGGAGGTGGATCACTTCTTCGGTGACCGGGTGGACTACCTCACCCGGCTGCGTCCCGCGCTCACGCCGCAGGGGCGCATCGCGGTGACACACCTGAGGGCCATGCGTCCCCCGCTCGCCGCCGCCGCGCAGGCCGCGGGCTACGTCATCGTCTCCGAGCACAACGACCTGCCGGACCACTACCTGCTCTTCCTGCGGCCCGCGGTGAGTCCCTGACGGCGGCCCCAACCGTCCAGAACCCAGGCCTTCGCGCGCGCGAGCGTCCACTCCCCGGCAGTCCCTGGCCCCTGTCCGCCGACAGGGCCGCCGCGCTCCGGGGAGCGCCCTACCCTTCGCGCCGCGCGAAAGCAGACGGGCGCGGCACGGAGCCGCGCCGCGCATGGGGAGACGGAAACGCCATGGGCATCAGCAAGGGCAGTGCGCAGTGGAACGGCGGGTTCAAGGACGGCAAGGGCGCGATGAAGCCTGGCCATGCGGCGGAGGTGCCCTTCTCGCTCGGCACCCGCTTCGAGGGGCAGCAGGGCAGCAACCCGGAGGAGCTCATCGGCGCGGCACTCTCCGGGTGCTTCTCCATGGCCCTGTCGGTGGGGCTGGAGAAGGCGGGCCTGAAGCCCACGCGCATCCAGACGAACGCGGACGTGCACCTGGACAAGCAGGGGGAAGGCTTCGCCATCACCACCATCGACCTCACCACCGAGGCCACCATCCCCGGCGCCGACGACGCCCAGTTCCAGAAGATCGCCGAGGAGACCAAGAAGGGCTGCCCCGTCTCCAAGGCGCTCGGGGGCGTGAACATCACGCTGAAGGCGAAGCTCGCGACCTGAGGAGGCCTGCTCCGGCATCAACCGCCGGCGCACGCGTCGCGGCAGTCCTGCCGGCACGCGACGACCTCGGGCGTGTTGCCCACGCAGGTCGTGTAGCACTGGCTCAGGCACGGCGTGAGCTCATGCTCCGCCGTGCCGGGCTCCTCCCCGGAGGGGTCCAGCACGTCTCCGGGAGGAGTGTCCGCCAACGGAGCGTCCGCGGGACCACAGGCCGTCAGGAACACTCCCACCGCGGCCAGCGTCATCATCCACTTGCGCTGCATGAGCCACCTCTCCGGCTGGACGCGGAAGGCCTCACTCTAGCCGCGAAAGCCGTGGAAGAATCCGGGCCCGTGGCCGATTCGCCCAACAGGAGGTCTTCTGAGCAGGTGGGTGAGACGGACGATGTCACGGACGCGGTTCGGCGCGCGACGAGGGGGGAGTCGTCCGCCTTCAGCGAGCTCTACCGTCGCACCCGCCCCTTGGTGGCCCGGCTGGTCGCGGGTTTCGGCACATTGGATCCCGACGAGGCGGAGGACGTCCTACAGGAGTCCTACGTGCGGGCGTTCCGGGGGTTGGCCCAGCTGAAGTCGGCGGGGGCCTTCACCCCGTGGTTGTTGACCATCGCGCGCAACCGGGCGCGCACGCGGCTGGAGCGCCGCGGCCTGCTCCAGCGGATGGAGGAGGAACTGGCGGACCCTACGCCGGAGACGGTGCCTGCCCTGCCACCCACGCTCCAGGTGGAGCGGGACATCGAGGTGGTGCGGCAGCTCATCGCGGAGCTGCCCGAAGGCGAGGAGAAGAAGACCGTGCAGCTCTTCTACATCGAGGGTCAGCTCTCAGCGCGGGAGATCGCCGAGCAGCTCGGCGTGGGAAAGAGCACGGTCACCATGCGGCTGGAGCGGTTTCGCGGGCGCATCAAGCGCGAGCTCCTCCAGCGGGTGCTCGCCGGACGGTGGGATTGAAGCCATGAGACACCTGGATGCCACCGCGATGGCCGAGCTCGCCGGGCGCGACCCCGCGGCCGTTGCCTGGTTCCGCGAGCACCTGGCCTCGCCCTGCGAGGTCTGTGAGACGTTCCTCGCCACCCACACGGACGCGCTCGACGGGCGGACGGACGCGCTGCTCCTGGCGCTCGCGCCCGAAAGGAAGGCCGAAGCGGACGTCATCCCGCTGCGCCCCCCGCCCCGCGCCCGCCGCTTCGCCCCGCCGCCCGGCCGGTACCTGGGATGGATGGCCGGCGCCATCGCGGCCTCCGTGCTGATGGTGGTGCTGGTGCCGCTGGTGAAGGGGCCCGCGCGAGGCGCCAACGCGTGGACCGGTGAGAAGGGCCCGGGCCGCATCTCCCTGGAACTGGCCGTGGTCGCGCGCGGCACCGACGGAGCCCTGCGCCGGCTGGACTCCGGCGGGGACGTCACCAGCGACGAGGTGCTGCTCTTGCGCTACCACGCCACGGAGTCCGGCACCGCGCTGCTCTACCAGCAGCGGGAGCAGCAGGCGCCGGAGCTGCTGGGCCGCTTCCCCCTGACGGCGGGCACCCATGACCTGGAGGGACCGGACGGCCTCGCGGGCGTGAGCCTGGACTCGGACGAAGGCCTGCTGTCGGTGGCGCTGGTGGCCTTCGCTCCCGGTGAGGCCGCCTCGGAGCAGGACGCACTCGCCGCGCTCACCGCGGACGGCAGCCCGGATGCACGCCCGGGAACCGTGGTGAGGTTCGACGTGCGGGTCCAATCCGGTCAGACTCTGGCCCCGTGAGGCGCCTCCTTCCCCTGCTGCTCGTCCTCCTCTGCGCCTGCGCGGGCCCGTCCGCCACGGCCGGAGACAAGGGCGGGCTCGTGCCGCTGCGGCTCGACGCCGCGGACCTGTCGCGCGCGTACACTCCCCGGCGGCTCGCGCTGCTCGTGGGCGTGTCGTCGTTCGATGATCCGCAGTGGCGCTCCCTGCGCTTCTCCTCCAAGGACGCCACGGACCTGGCGGCGGCGCTGAAGGACCCCGCGCGGGGCCACTTCGACCAGGTGCGCGTCCTCACGCGCCCGGAGGAGACCACTCGCGACGCCATCCTCGCGGCGCTGCGCCAGCTGCGGCGTGAAGCCACCCGGCCCGACGACGTGGTGATGGTGTACCTGTCCGCGCACGGCACGCTCGCGCGCGACGGCCGCGGGGAACTCACGCGCTACCTCGTCACGCGCGACGCGTCCTACCGCGCCATCCCGCAGACGGCGCTCTCCATGGACGCGCTGAAGGCGGAGTTCGAACAGTTGCCCAGCCGCAGGCGGCTCCTGGTGCTCGCCACCTGCCACAGCGGCAGCGGCAAGTCGCTCTTGCCCCGCGAGTTGGAGGTGGAGCTCGCGGGCATCAAGTCCGGCTTCTACGCGCGCCCTCTGGAGGAGTCCTCCCGGGCCTCCATGGTGTTCGCCGCCAGCGACTGGGGCGAGACGGCGCGCGAGGACGAGGGCCTGCGCAACGACATCTACACGTACTTCCTCATCGAGGGCCTGGGCGGCGCGGCGGACCGCAACGCGGACGGCGCCGTCACCGCCACGGAGGCGCACGACTATTCGCGCCGCCGCACCTTCACCTTCACCGAAGGCCGCCAGCGCCCGTCCGCCGAAATCATGGAGGTGGGCGCGGATCCGGTCATCCTCGCCGGCCGCATCGACCGCACGGGCCAGCCGGAGCTCTTTTCCTACAACCCGCGCCTGGACGGCTTCCTGCTCAAGGTGGACGGCGAGCCGCGCCTGGAGCTGCCGGGAGGCGCCGCGGTGGGCCCGGGCCGGCGCACGGTGGAGCTCACCAAGGGCGACGCCGTCCTCGTGCGGCGCGAAGTGGACGTGGCCCGGGGCGAGCGCCTGCCGCTGGAGCGCCTGCTGTCGGACGCCATCCCACGCCGCGCGCTGTCGCTCGTGGGCGGGATGATGTCCTTCGCGGACGGCCGGAGCCGGCGCGAGCTGCTGCCCGCGTCTCCCCAGGTGGGCGTGGTGCTGCGGCTGGAGGACCTGCCCCTCCAGGACCTGGGCCTGATGCTGGACCTGGGGCTGGGACGCGGGCGCCAGAAGCTCCAGGTGGCCCCCGGGAGCGAGGTGCCCTTTGGCTACACCACATTCACGCTGGGCGCGGCGGTGCCGTACCTGTGGCGCTGGGAGCGGCTGACGCTGTTCGCGGGTCCGCGTGTGGCCGCGCTGTACCTGGGCAGGTCTTTCGACGTGGAAGCCTATTCGGGAGGCCAGCGCTACTTCACCGTCAGCCCCGGTGTGGTGGGCGGACTGGCGTGGCGCCTGGGAGAGCGGTTGGAGCTCACCGCCCAGGGCCACGGGATGCTGACGTACGTGGTGGTGGACGGGCGGGGACAGGCCGTGGGCTTCATCGGCGGAAACGCCGGCGTGGGGTACCGCTTCTGATGCGCCGCCAAAGCCTGATCCTGCTGTCGTCGCTCGGCCTGGGCCTGGGCGCGTGCGGAAGCCTGGACAACGAGCCCTTCCGCGCGGGCACCGTGCGCGGCCGGCTCACGGAGTTCGACCCCGCCGTCGCGCTGGTGACCGTGCTGGGCGCGCCCACCGTGCGCAGCGGCGTGGACGCGCAGGGCCGCTTCACGCTGGAGGACGTGCCCTCGGGCCCCGCGGAGCTCTTCGTCCTGGCCACCGCGGACAAGGCCGCGCGCGTGCCGCTCATCGTGCAGGGCGGCCAGTCCGTGGAGGTCGCGAACGTCTCGCCGCGCGCGGGCGGCAGCTTCTTCGTGAAGCTCCACACCCGGGGCAACCGGAAGGTGTCCGAGGCGACGGCCATCGTGGACGGCACCCCCATCCAGGCGTCCGGGCTGGATGACGATTCCCCCCGGCACCTGGGGCCGCTGCCGGAAGGCTGCTACGGCCTCAGCATCTCCGCGCCCGGCTTCAGCCCCACGTCCGTGCAGGACTGCGTGGGCGCGGGCAGGCAGACGGTGCTGAACGTGGAGCTCGTCCCGAACGGCTCCTCCGCCGAGGAGCGCTGCGCGTTCGCGGGCTGTGGCGGTGACAGCCGCTCCGCGATGGAGGGCCCCGGCGTGAAGGGCCCTGAAGACAGCCATTGAAATGCGTCGCCCCTTCACGGCGGCTTCCGCTGTGAAGAGAGCTTTCCGCAAAGCCACACATATCCAGACCGTCCGTCGCCTCACACTTCGCGGCCCGTCTGGAGTTGTGGCCACCTCGCGAGCCCCCGGGTCTTCCTGACAACGAGGCACTCCGCTCCCCGAGCGGCCCCCCACCGCCTCGTCACACAGGAGGATGACCATGCGTATCCCGACCGCTCGCGCTTCCGCGGCATGGATGGTGTTGTGCGCGACGATGCTGTCCCTGGGCTGCGGCGGCCCCACGGAGTCGGAGGATCCGTCGCTCGTCTCGGGCGGTGACAACCTGGGTGGCGCCGCCGGAGAGGCGCCCGCCACGGATGGCGGCACCGCGCCGGACGGCAATTCGGGCATCACGCTCTGCCACATCCCGCCCGGCAACCCCGCCAACGCGCACACCATCACGGTGGGCGTGGCCGCGCTGCCCGCGCACCTTCGCCACGGCGACACGGTGGGCCCCTGCGACGACGGGGGCGAGACGCCCACGGATGGCGGCACCAGCGAGCCCGACGCGGGCACGACGGACGGCGGCTCGGGCGGCGGCATCGACGCCGGTCCCCAGTGCATCCCCGAAGGCGGCGAGTGCTCCACCGAGGGCGATGACACCTGCTGCAATTCACTGTCGTGCCAGGAAGGCGGCTGCTGGCCGGTCATCGGCTGAGCCAACGCCGTGGCCGGTCCGGACGCGGGAGGGTCTCCTCCCGCGTTCTTCCCTGATTCCAACAAAGGCTGACCCATGAAGACCCTGCGACACCTGACCTCCACCCTGCTGATGGCCACGGGGCTGCTGTTCCTCGCGGCCTGCGGCAACGACACCGCCCGCGTCACCCTGAAGCTGACCGACGCGCCGGGCGACGGCATCGAGAAGGCCGTCGTCACCATCTCGAAGGTCTACCTGAAGGGCAGCGTGGACGGAGACAAGGACGGCAAGGGAGACGTGGTGCTCCTGAGCGAGCCCGTCACCACCGACCTGCTCACGCTGGCCAACGACACCTCGGACCTGGTGAAGGACGCGGAGGTTCCGGCGGGCACCTACAAGGAGCTGCGCTTCGTCATCACCGGCGGCTACATCCAGGTGAAGCAGGACGGCGTCAGCCGCATCTTCGCCACCTCCGCCAACTACGAGGGCCTGCCCGAGGGCGCCCAGGTGGACGGCGACCTGCACATGCCGAGCGCCAGCAGCTCCGGCCTCAAGGTGAAGTTCGACAAGGACGCGGAGGTCACCATCACCAGCGATGACGGCCAGAAGGTCATCCTGGTGGACTTCGACGTGGCGCAGAGCTTCGGCAAGGAGGCGGGCAACTCCGGCAAGTGGGTCATGCGTCCCGTCATCAAGGGCGCGGACATGGAGTTCTCCGGCAACGTGGAGGTGACGCTGGAGGCCGGCAGCGTGTCGCTGCCCATGGGCCTGCCGATGCTGGGCAGCTTCTCCGCGGTGCTCATCAACGCCGACGGCAGCCGTGAGACGATGGCCTTCACCGCCAGCACGGCCACCACCTACGTGGCGGACTTCAAGTACCTGCTGCCCGGCACCTACCAGGTGGACCTGGTGGGACCGGAGGGCGCGTCCTTCACCACGGACATCGCCCGCCCGGCGACCGCGACGGTCAGCTCGGGCGCGGAGTCCGACGTGCACTTCGTGCTGACGTCCTTCGACGTCGAGTAGTCCCTCTTCGGGGTTCAGGCCGCCTTCTCGCCCGACTGCGCCTGGGCGGCCTGGACCTCGAGGGCGATTTCGATCTTCTCGCCGACGAGCACGCCACCCGCCTCCAGGGCCTGGTTCCACGTCAGGCCGAAGTCGCTGCGGTTGATGGACGTCTTGGCCTCGAACGCGGCCTTGGTGTTGCCCCACGGGTCCTTGGCGATGCCCAGCTGCTCGGCCTCCAGGACGACCTCGCGGCTGATGCCGCGGATGGTGAGCTGCCCCGTCACCTTCAGGTGCTTGCCGGAGGGCTCCACCTTCGTGCTCTGGAAGGTGAGCGCCGGGAACTTCTCCACGTCGAAGAAGTCCGGCGAGCGCAGGTGGTTGTCGCGCTGCTCGACGCCGGTGTGGATGCTCGCCGCCTCGATGGAGACGGACACCGCCGACGCCGCCGGGTTCGCGTCGTCCAGCGTGAGGGTGCCGCTGAACTTCGTGAAGTTGCCGCGCACCTTCGCCACGACCATGTGGCGGACGCTGAAGTGGATGCCCGTGTGCGTGGTGTCGATGTTCCAGGTGGTGGTGGCCATGGTCGTCTTCCTTGTCGTGAGCGCCGCGTGGGCGGCGGTGTGTTTCAACGAGGCGTAAGGTAGCGGCCCCCCACGTTCCGGATTAGACGGGACGGACAGGAAGCACTGTTCCACGGCTGGAACAGTCCTCTTCCCGCGCGAGGCAAGGGCCATGGACCTCAACGAACTCCTCGTCTTCGCCCGGGTGGTCCAGGCGGGCAGCTTCACGGCGGCGGCGAAGGCGCTGCGCATGCCCAAGTCCACCGTGAGCCGGAAGGTGTCGGAGCTGGAGGAGCGCGTCGGAGCGCAGCTGCTCCAGCGCACCACGCGCACGCTGCACCTGACGGAGGTGGGCCGCGCGTACTACGCGCACTGCGAGCGCATCGTCGCGGAGGCCGAGGCCGCGGAGCTGGCGGTGACGCGCATGCAGGCGGGGCCCCAGGGCCTGCTGCGCGTGACGACGCCCCTGTCCGTGCACTTCCTGGCGCCCCTGGTGGCGCGCTTCATGGAGCAGTACCCGGACGTGCAGGTGGAGCTCTTGTGCACGGACCGCGCGGTGGACCTGATGGAGGAGGGCTTCGACCTGGCGGTGCGCGCCGGGAAGCTGCCGGACTCCTCGCTGATGGCGCGGCGGCTGGGGGACATCGAGTGGCTCGTGGTGGCTTCGCCCGGGTATCTCCAGGCGCGGGGCGCGCCGAGGACGCCGGCGGACCTGGCGAAGCACGACTGCCTCTTCTTCGGCAAGGCGGTGCAGGGCAACGTCTGGACGCTGCACGCGGGCGGGCGCTCCGTCGACGTGAAGGTCTCCGGGCGGCTGGTGGTGAACGAGCCGGACATGCTGCGCGCGGTGACGACGCTGGGCGCCGGGGTGGCGCTCATCCCGGGCCAGCAGTGCATCGAGGACCTGGCGTCCGGGCGGCTCCAGCGCGTGCTGCCGGACTGGAGCTCCACGGGCGCGCCGGTGCATGCCGTCTACCCGCCCACGCGCCACCATGTACCCAAGGTGATGGCCTTCGTGGAGGTGCTGCGCGAGCACTGGCCCCAGAACCCGGAAGCACTCAAGCGGGCGAAGCGCTGAGACAGTGCCGGCGTTTCGTTCCGCGGATGGAACGATGTGTCCCGAGGTTCGTGTCTGGCCAGGGGGCGTTCACAAGCGCATGTTGTGTCTCGAAAGGAAGCACACACCATGATGAACGTTCGCCCTTCCGAAGCACGCGGTCACGCCAACCACGGCTGGCTGGATTCGCATCACACCTTCTCGTTCGCGAGCTACTTCGACCCGGAGAACATGGGCTTCCGCGCCCTGCGCGTCATCAACGAGGACCGCGTGCAGGCTGGCGAGGGCTTCGACACGCACCCGCACCGGGACATGGAGATCATCACCTACCCGCTGAGCGGCGCCATCGCGCACCGTGACAGCACGGGAGGCCAGGGGCTCCTGCGCGCCGGTGAGGTCCAGCGCATGACGGCCGGCACGGGCGTGATGCACAGTGAGATGAACGGCTCCAACGAGGACGTCCACTTCCTGCAGATCTGGATCATCCCGGAGAAGAAGGGCCTGAAGCCCGAGTATGAGCAGAAGTTCTTCCCGGAGAAGGACCGGCAGGGACGCTGGCGCGTGGTGGCCAGCCCCGACGCCCGGGACGGCAGCCTCACGGTGCACCAGGACGTGGTGCTCAACAGCACGCTGCTGAGCCCGGGGGAGAAGGCGGAGTACACGCTGGCCAAGGGGCGCCACGCCTGGGTGCAGATCGCCCGCGGCACGGGCACGCTCAACGGCGTGGCCCTGAAGGCCGGTGACGGAGTCGCCGTGTCCGACGAGTCGAGCCTCGTGCTCACCGCCTCCGAGCCGCTGGAGGCCCTGCTGTTCGACCTGGCCTGATGCAACGGCCACGAGAAAGGCCCCCGGATCCCTGAGCGGATCCGGGGGCCTTGTCGTTTCTACGGCGTGAACGAAGTGGTGTTGGGCACAGGTGGGATGGTGACGGCCTGGCCGTACACCAGCGTGTTGCCCGTCACGGTGCCGGTGGCGTTGAGCTTCGTCGCGTCCAGCAGGGTCCCCCGGATGTTCTGCGCGTTGAACGTGCACGGGGATGAAGACGAGCAGTCATAGGCCACGAGCTTCGCGCCGTTGCTGGAGTACACGGCGATGTCCTTGGCCGTCGTGGTGCCGGAGTGCATGAAGAAGTGGCCGTCGCGAGGCTGGTAGCTGCTCACGTTTTCGACGCGAGGGCCCGAGGTGACGGACTGCCACAGGCGGAAGTTGCGCTTGCACTCGGCGGCGACGGTGTTTCGGATGAGCATGTTGCGCACCTTGGTGTCGACGCAGCCGTCCTCGCTGCCGCGGAAGTAGCTGTCCTCCAGGACGACGTCGCTGGCGGAGCTCTCCCCGTCGATGCCGTCCCCTTGCGTGTAGCCGGTCTGCATGCCGGTGACGTTCATCACGGTGGCCCGGCGCAGGGTGACGTTGTTGGTGGTGTCGTAGAGGGCGATGCCCGCGGGGTAATCACTCCCCTGCCCGCCAATCTGGTCCGGCTCCATGTCGATGTAGACATCCTCCACGAGCGACTGGTTCGTCCCGGACGCGAGGAAGATGCCACCGCGAGTGAACTGGAGGATCATCGCGTCGCGGATGGTGAGGTCGGTGAAGGCGGTGGGACTGGAGCGCTCCACGTCCACGCAGGTGGCCACGTTCTCCGCGCGGAACTGGCTGAGCGTGACGTGAGCCACGGACGTCGCGGCCTTGAAGCTGAAGCAAGTGCCCACGTGGCTGAACTCCAGGTTGTGGAACACGAGGTTGCTGGCCTTGACGGTGAAGGCCACGGGCCCCGTCTTCGCGCGAGTGGAGGCCTGGAAGGTGGACTGGAACACGGGCCGCCCCGCCACGCCCTTGATGGTGACGGGAGCGCCCAGCGCGCCGCCCTGGGACACGGTGGTGCCGGTGCCATAGGTGCCCCCGTGGATGCACACCGTGCCCCCGGGCCCCACCGCCTGGATGAATGAATTGAGATGGGCGAGCGTGCCCGCCGTCTGAGCCGTGAGGCCGTCCTTGGAGCCCGCGCCCGTCACGGTGATGTGGCGGACGGAGGAGCCGGAGCATTCGTCCGCAATGGGCGTGGCGGACAGGCCATTCGAGTACCCGGAGGTCGTGTCGCCCGTGGAGCCCTTGATGCGCACGACAAACTCGTACTTCGTGCCGTTGGTGAGGCCGGTGACGGCATAGGTCGTGGAGGCCCCCGCGCTCCGGTAGCTCCAGGAGCCGGAGCCCACGCGGTAGCGGACCTGGTAGCCCTGGGTGACCATAGGGCCCGCGGTCCACTTCAGCGTCACCTGCCCGTTGCCAGGGACGGCTTCGAGCAACGTCGGGGCGGCCAGGGCCGCCTGGGAGACCTCACCGGTCTCCTCCAGGTCCAGCGGCAGGTCCTCCCGCGGCCCACAGGCGAGGGCCAACAGGAAGGAACCGGTGAAACACAGCACACGGTACCGGGCGAGGGTGATTTTCTTCATTTCCCCGTTTTATCAAGGGTCCCACTGGATGCGGTAGGAGCAGGCGTGGCCGTCGAAGTCGAACGGTTCCACCCGGAGGTTCTTCGCACCGGCCTTGGCCAGGCCGGCCTCGATGATGCCGCGCAGGTAGCCGGGGTTCCCGTTGCACTCGGACACACGGAGGACGTGGTGCGCACGTCCCTGGGTTTCGAGCTCGGTCCGCAGGTAGTTGTTCACGGTGGCGAAGCTCTCCTGGATGCGGACGACGACGCGCTCCGGTCCGAAGATGGGCCACATGGCGACGAGCGCCTTGCCGAGCAGCGTCTGCTCCACGCCCTGGATGAGCCCCGCGCCCAGGCGCCGGTAGCCCTCGTCCAGGTCGACGTCCGGGTAGAGCGCTCGCGCCGTGATGCGAAGCGCCTCCGCGAAGACGAGCCGGGGCGTGTTGCGAGGGATGGGAGCGTCCAGGTCCAGCCCGGCCTGCTTCAGCTGCTCCTTCAACCGCGGAGTGAGCCGCCGCCCAATGGAGCGAAAGAGCCCCTCAATCGTGTGACGATAGACAACCTGCTCAGCCATGAATCCGTCCGGGGGTCGGATGTAATTGCGCGCAGCCCTAACGGCAGCTCACCGCAATGTCATCACGAACGCACGAGCCGCCGCCAGACGCCACGTAACCTCAACCAAACCCATCTGTCTTTCCCAGACACCGCGACTGGATCGCTGTTCTGGGATTGCCCGGCTCCAGCCTCAGCCACCCCACCGGATGCGGTAGGAGCAGGCGTGGCCATCGAAGTCGAAGGGCTCGACGCGAAGGTTCTTGGCGCCGGCCTTGGCCAGCCCCGCTTCGATGAGACCGCGAAGGTAGCCCGGGTTCCCGTTGCACTCGTTGACGCGGATGATGTGGTGCCCGGGGCCCTGGGTGAGCAGCTCCGACCGCATGTAGTTGTTGACGGTGGAGAAGCTCTCCTGGATGCGGACGACGACGCGCTCGGGCCCGAAGATGGGCCACATGGACACGAGCGACTTGCCGAGCACGGTCTGCTCCATCCCCTGGATGATGCCAACGCCCAGGCGCCGGTAGCCCTCGCCCACATCGAGCTGCGGATACAGGTGCTCGACGGTGACGCGAAGGGCCTCCGCGAAGATGGACCGGGAGGTGTGGTGCGGAGCCTGAGCATCCAGGTCCAGGCCCACGTCCTTCAGCTTGGTCCGGAGCTCTGGAGTGAGCCGGTCACCAATGGAGCGGAACACGCCTTCCACGGTGTGGCGATAGACGATCTCTTCTTCCACGAAACACCCCGGCCCAAACCCGGCGGTCCCATTCCGCCGTGTCGCAAAGAAGCCTACCCCATCCCCCTGACGAATCCGAAGCCCCCTGCCTGGACGAGACGTTCTACCGATGTTTCACGACCGGTTCTGATGCTTAATCATGGATTACTCGAACCCGATGACTCGGCGGGTCTGAGTGGCCCCGGTGAGCCCCGGCGCGGATACGAGGAACTCGGCGGAGGATCTTGGGTCCGAGACGCGCACCTTGAGCCTCCTTGACTTCCAAAGTGTAGGACTCAGCCGAGGCGACAATTTCCAGACATGGGGCGTCTACCCTTGGGGTTGGATCGGCTTCAACAGGCCCGCCCGGTTCAGCTCGTCATGCACCTGCTCGGCGAGCACGATGTGCTCCGGGTTGCTTACCGTGAATCGCTCGGGACACATGACGATGAGCGTCCCCTTGTCCTCGACCCGTTCGATATGCACCGGAGAGGGCAGCAGGGGTACTGTACCCACACGGCGCGACAGGTACGTGACCCAGCCTACGAACGTGCCTGGCACCGCGAACTCCGACACCCTGTCTCGATGAGCCGTTGACGTGGCAATCCCCCATTCAGGGTCCCAAGCCAAAGCCGCTGCGCGAAGCGTCTGTGAAAGGACAGAAGCGGTCAGGACACGCGCTCTCACTTCACCTCCTGTCGGAAGCTCCATCACGCAGAGGTCCCCCAGGAGCTGCGAGGTGGAGCCGCATGCGAGCCTGACGCCAGTGCTTGCGCCATCGGGCTCACCGTTCCATGCAGAGAAAGACACCCCGACCTGATCACGCCGGTACTTCGTGCTGAAGAGCTTGAGAAGCGACTCTTCATTCGGCACAAGTGGGTGTTTGAGCGCATCAGCACGAGACCCGGCTTTCTCGAACCATCGGTTGAACGTAGGTTCGGCGGGCGCCAGGAGACGGAAGAAGGCCTCGGCACGTCGAGCGTATGACTCGACTGGCTCAACCCGTCCCGGCCAGTACGCTCCCAGGTAATATTTCTCGTTCATCGGGACTATTGCCTACGGAGACGGCGGGGTGAATACGACCTTGACTGAACCAAGCCCTTCACTCCCGAGCAGGTCTCTCACGGCGTCAACACCTTGCCCAATGCCCGCGAACCCCAGAGCCTCATCCCCGCCGCGCACGAAACATCCTACCACCACAAACTAAGTCACCACATCAGCAAGAAGCATCCAGAGTTCAGGCCTCTCTCGAAGCACGATATTCCGAAGCCGTCTGAACCCTACCGAATCGCCCAGCGCTCGCGAGTGAAGCAGTCGCTTGCGCGCCTCCAAAACGGCCTTCTCACGAAACACATGCAGATGTTCCGACATGGCAGGGAGTTCGACAGCCGCAATAATGGCGGCCCCTTCACCATCAGTCATGGGCAACTGCGCGAGCCGCTCCAACAACATTTCCCAGAGAGATGGGTCTACATAGTCGCCTCGGGAGGACAACCACTTGCGCGTAAATTCCGCAGCGTTCTCCAGCGTCGGCCCGAGTCGGTTCAGAGGCAGATGAAGCCACGCCTTCTTCAACAATTCACGAAGATAGGCTGATACCCACTCTGGCGCCAACGATTCAATAGTCCGTAACCACCAGTGCTCAGCGGAAGCCGCGAATCTTGCCTCGTCGACACAATAACCCGAGAAGGAGTAGAACCAGAACGTAACATCGCGCGCGGCATGCTCCTGGAGTGCCTTCATGACTGCCACTGGTTCTCGACGCGCCCATTCCTCAACCAATAGACTCTTGAATCCCTGGCGCAGAGAAGGCGTCCATTGGTCCTCTTGCTCGCGGGCCCCCATTAGCTCCAAACCGAAAATTCTGCCCAGCACCACGGTAGATAACTGCTTGAGCATCCGAGTCACTGGATCCAGCGCCCTGTTATCGACAAGATGCACCGCCCCAAGAACCCACCGCGAAAGCTCATCATTATCAGCAGTATCCTTGGGACAGAACGACCTAAACGACACTTGGTCAAGCAGTTCAACCATCCGTCCATCTGGAACCAGGAATGAGGAGAGTTCCAGCAACGTTCTTAGAGTCCTCACGTCTTCAACAGAAGGCAGGCGCCTCTCGATCTCCCGCCCAAGAAGATCGCGATTGGACATCCGCACGAGATACTCCGTTGGCATTCGCTCAATAAGCATAGGAAGGAGTTCATCATGGAGCGCCTGAATCGCTGGATTTCCACTCATAAGGGCATCCAGCCTCAAAACGACAACCGCCGCCATAACACCATCAACCACGAAAAACTGCCTGCGGAACTTTTCAATTCCACACAGCTCTTCACATAATTCCAGAAAACTGGGATGCGGCACATTTCCGAGCTGCTCAAGATACTCCAGCGCGAACTCAGGACTGGATTGGGCTAATACAGCCATTTTAAGAGCTGGCACTCCTACATTGCGCAACGCCTGCTTCCAGTCAAAATCTGCAGGCTCAGGTTCCGGAATATCTTTTCCCCGTGAAAAAAGTGAACTCCCCCGCATCGAGCCGGTTTCCTGGACGGTTACTGTAGGAGTCCCCCATTGCGATGGAGGCGAAGCTTGTCGTTTTTGGCCTCGCACAGAGAAAAGATTGAACACATCCTCATGGTTGCTTGGCTGAGCATCCAAGTAAGCTGCCATGATCCCAGCGAGTTCGCGGTCATGTTCACGCAGCGACTCTAGCAATGAATCTAGTAGTTCTTGAAGCTCTGGCGCTCGAGCACGCATGGCTAGTTCAAGCGCAGCAAACCAAGATTTAATTGCATCAACTGAGACGTGCTCCTGACGCCATACTCCAACAGGCCTCCGAAAACGCTCGGCCATTGCCTCAAGCACTCTTCTCAAACGAACGGATTTCCCTTTTGCAAATGCCCCAGCAAATGACTCTGCCGTACGATTCCCTGCAAGCACGAGCGAAGTCGCCAGCACCTCCAAGGCATAATCAAAGAAGACAAGGCGTCCCACATCTGTCAGGACACTCTCCAGAAGCACCGGCGGAAATCGCTCCAGGAGTCCTCTGAGGACAACCGTTCTGTTGTTCGCTAAGCTCCCTGCCAAGTCAACAAGCCTTAGCGCCAGCGTCGTCTGCTGTTCAAGGCTTACGCCCCCAGATGCCAACTCTTGCTTCGAGAGAGCATCCGCAGCACCGAACAACGCCGGCCCCGATCGCTCAATCAATGGCGTCCCCGCAAGAGTCACAAGGAAGCGCACTCGCTCCTGGAGATCCACATACGTCGAAGCCCAGGCACTAATCATCTCGGCATCAATCCCCCGAAGCCAAGGATTGACTTGCTGCTCGACCCACTTAAAGCATTCGTGGGTTCCTTTGCCACGTTTGCCCAGCCTAGCGCGAATCGTCGCAATGAAGTGGCGCAATTCTTCCGAAGCACCCTGTCGGTGCGGATTGAAGGCCTGCTCGATCACCTCGCGTATTGTCTGTTTCCAGACCTCCTCACCAGCATCGGCTAGTTCACTCAGCCCAATGCCCATGGTCATCAACCTCTCATTCCCTCGAAGCACGAACGCACACCACGACCAAGCAGCGCCCGATTCATCCGGAACATCTGCCAAAAAAGCTCAGCCATAGATTGATGCCAAAATTTAATAAGATGACCATCTGCGGTGAACTCCAGCAAGCCTTGACCTGCGAATCGAAGCGCAATGTCCCGTATTTCATCCTCGCTCCTGCCCAGCATCCGAGCCATTGCCTCAAGATCAACGGGCACTCCAAAACGCCCCAAGGCCGAGACAACATACAGCAGGTCATAACTGCCACTTCCGCCTCGCACTACTGACTTAATACGACTCAGGAGATAACTATTGAAAGCCACAATAGAAAGCGAATATCCGTTCCAATCATAGGACTCTAGCGCAGTTCTCAGCACGACCAGATCATCCATGAAGTCGACCCAGTCGACCGACCTGTAGACGCGCCGCTGTTCCTCCAACTCAAGGCCGCGCACGTCCTTCAGGTACCAACTCAACAGCCGTTCCCCTCTCAGCCGTGGTTTATTCCCTAGAGGGAAGGTGACTGCCGCAAGTCGAACCTGCTGCGATTCCGCCATTTCCCGCACCAGAAACTCCCGGTCCCGCGCGGTCGCAAGCAAATTGAGTCCCGCGAATCCCGGAGCCAGGGCGAGAATCGTCTGGAACGCCGTAGGATTCAGGTGAACGTTCTCAAGAATCAATAAGGGGTACAGGCCCAGCACCTTCGCCGAGGCCGTAACATCGGACAGGTAGCGCGAGGCATCTGTGGGAAGTTCCCGGCCGTCGTTTTCGAAGTCCCAAATCATGGGATAGCCGCGTGCTCTAGATGCCCGGAAACCCAACTGGCTGATGAAGAATGTTTTGCCAGAAGCGCGAGGTCCAAGAACGAGCAGAATCCCTTCGCGTTCAAGTAGAGCTTGGGCTTGGTCTAGCTCTGCCTGGTCCACGAACAATCGTCCAAGGCGCAGATGCTCCAGAGAGATCTGGAGATGTTGATCGCGGCGCGGGTCATTCAGTTTTTCGAGAAGACTAATAACATTCCTACGCCGAACCACATCCGCTTCGCGGAGGCCCAATAACTCCAAAATCTTACTGCGCACTTCTTCTATCGTCAGCAAAGTCCCATGCTTGTTAAATGAGCAATTCTTGACCCAATTGTAAACCCTGAAATAGGCATCCATCGAATCATGAACGCCTAGCTCATACAGGCGGCTCAAAGAAGCCTCGGCGACACCAGACATCGGGAGGTTGTCGGTTCCGAGTTCTGTGGGGGGCAGGAACTTTCGCCAGACCACCAACTCTGTCAGCAGCTTGTAGCTAGCTACAGGGGCGACCTGCGCATCAACAGTCTTCGGGTTCTTGCCCGCGAAATGCCTCCAGGCGACCTCGTCGCGATAGCGTCCAAGTTCCTCAGCTGAGTCGAGGAGTTCTTGAAGATGCTTATCTAAACCCGCATTCGTCAGGAAGACGAAGCGTCGGGTTTCTGTTTCGGCTTTATGTGCCGCCCGGTTGAGGAACTCGATGAGGTCGTCATCCTTCTTCTTCCAACGAGTCCGGTCATTTTCTCGAACCTTCACTTGTAGATGAATGCGGCGTCCACTCAGACCGTGAAAAGTCAAATCCTCTAGGGCGTCCCTGTCGGGATCTCCCTCAAGGTGCACGCTTACGAGCGAACCCAGCCAACCGAAATCCTGCTCAAGAGGAAGGCTAGGGCGGCGAGGGGTCAATACGTACGTCAGGAGCAAAAAGGTCGACACATCCCACTGGTAGTCGTAGCCAGCGCCCACACGGTTGTCACGGGTCGAAGCCATTGTTCCAAGCTCCTCTGCACTGGGGATGAGACCTTCTCTAAAATGATAAAGAGCCCCGAGTCTTTCGACTGCAAGTCCCTTGTTCGGGCGGATTAGGGTTGGATTTGAACCCGAGCAGGACGGTTCTTGACCTTGTGCGAAGAGGTCCAAGCGTGCCTCCACGCGCCCCGTCGGGAGCATTTCCGGCGAGGAATAGAACGCGTCTCTGTGGCCAACGGACTGTGGACGAAACGCGGCCAAGTCGGCCGGACAGGGCGAGCCCGAAGTCGGAGACCTGCACCTTGCCGTTCCAGTTCACAAAGAGGTGCTCCATGTCGAGCGCCCGGTGAACGATGTGGAGAGGGCCCCCCTCTTCGTCGTTCGCTTCATGGGCGTGCTCCAAGGCCTCGGCGACGCGAGTCCCGACATGGAGGGTAAAGAGAGGCGAGAAGCGGCGGACGCACTCTCCGGCGCTCGACAGCAGGTTGCAGATGCCGTGCCCTGACGGATGGTCGGTAATGACGTACGAGCCCCTATCCGCCGTGCGCAGCCCGTGAACGCGAAGAATGGCCGGGTATTCGAGGTATGTCGCGAGGCGCCCCTGCTCTTCCAGCATAGTCCGCGCACGCTTCAAGCGAGGCAGATCCATCAGCTTCGGAACGCCAACCACCTTGACCAGTACCATGCCCCGGGTGCTGCCCTCGGAAGTGCGCTGCCGGGCCAGCAGGAGGCTCAATCCGGGCTGGACCTCTCCAAGGTCTTCGCGGAACTCGTACTGAAAGCCGTCCCTCGTGAAGAGAATGGCCCCGCGTGGAAGCCTGAACTCACTCACCGGACATGCTCTGTCTTCCCCTTCGCGCAGGCATCCGAAGGCCTACGCATCACGGGCGACCTTCCCTGTGGGACGGGCAGCAGAGAAACGCCCCCGGGGAGGTTCTGTCCAGTCTGGCGAAGAAAGACGGAAATCGAGCACCTACTCAGCACGTCACCCCAGCCCCACTCAGGGCCAGCGGTACACGACAAATCCGCCAGCCCGGTTGTACGCCTTCACCTTGCCGTCCTTGAACGCCGCAGCCTTCGCCTCTACCACGAAGCAAATGGGGTACTCGCCCTGGCCGGGAAGCTTCACGCGGTCATACCGGACGACGAGTGCCGGCCCATCCGAACGCCCCATCTTGCTTGAGAGGTAATAGGCCTTGCCGTAGAAGCGCGTTCCAACTGGGGCGACCGCCTCTTGCCGGTCATCGTTGATACCTTTCGGAACCACCCCCACCACCTCCGCGCCAGCGGAGAACCACACCACTTCCGCCGGTTGGCGGTCGTCCATCTGGACGGTGAAGTTGTCGTACTGTTTCCAGTGGAGCTGCTCCGTCATGGCTTCAAATGCCCTATCCGGGCAGGTGAAGGTCTCGGGCCGGATCTGGGCCCCCGGGCATCCTGCCGCAAGCGCGGCGACGAGCGACAACGATGCACACTCCGCGGCGGCAACGGCCTTCTTCGGCATGCGAGATGTGCGTCCAGGTGTCGGCGTTTCAGGGTGCGGCGTCTTCACGGTGGAACCTTCCTTCGGAGCGTCAGCGATGGCTGGCCCCGGGGCTGTCACGGGCGATGGGCCAGAGGTGGACATAGCAGGAGGTACTGTCTTGGGCGGTGTGGAACGAAGCGTGGCGAGAGGACGTGAATCCGTGGTGCCACGTGACTCGACAGGGGTCCCGGGCAAATCCCCAGACAAACGCCAGAGGAGCGAGATAGCGACCAGCGCGACGATGCCGGTGAGGGCCGCCACCCAGCGGCCCAGGCCCCGCGGGCGTTCGACGCGGGCGACATGCCGCTTGAGTGTCTGGGGAGTGGAGGGCATTGCCAATGCAGCAGGCGTCGGCACGCCGTGACGCTGTTCGGATGGCGGATGCCCCGGCACGTCGTATTCAGAGGAAGGATCAGCCCGGAGTTCCGCAAGCTCGCGGCGCAGCGCTTCGGTGTCGACCGGGCGTCGCTTGGGGTCCAGGTTCAGCATGCTCTCAATGAGATCGCTCACGGCCTCTGGAATCCGCGCATTCGCCAGACGGGGTGAATGCGGGGGCATGGCCGCGATGCCGAAATCGAAGCGCGGACGAAACTCCGTCGGTCGCGGGTCCGTCAGCAGTTCATGAAGCATGACTCCGATCGCGAAGACTTCATCGGCGACCTGGAAGGCATAGTGAGCCCGATGCTCGTTCTTGTGCTCCCGAAGAAACCTGAACTGTTCGGGTGCGCGGTAGCGATCAGTTCCCGGCGGCAAACCTCCGTCCGTCAGATCTTCAGCGTGCGCGTAGGTCGCACAACTGAAGTCGATGATGACGGGCTCGCCGTCACTCTTGCGGATGAGCACGTTGGACAGCTTCAGGTCTCGATGCAGGATGCCCCGGCCATGCATGTACGCCAGCGCACCTGCGAGCTTCTCGAAGACTCCGAGGACTTCACGAACGGTTGGGTGCTTGCGCTCCGACCACTCCGCGAGCGTCCAGCCGTCCACATAGTCGAGCGCGAGGTAGAGGTTGCCACTCTCGGCGAGGCCATACCCTTGCGGTCGGACGATGTTGGAATGATCCAGCATGAGCAGTGCCGTCAACTCCCGCAGCGTCCGGGCATGGGTCTGCTTGAGGTCACCGCTGGCCTCCCGGTGCTGGGCCACTTTGATGGCACGGTGGCGACCGTTCTTTTCCCCCAGATAGACGCGGGCGAAGCCCCCTGCTCCAAGGGGTTTGGCCACCTGCCACCCATCAATCAACGAGCCTGGAGGAAGGTTGAGCAGCGTCGCACTCATTGGGCATCTCCTGCGACGGGCTGAGGGAAGCGCACACCGGGAATCGTGAGACGGCGTCCACCATCCCCGAGCACCTCCAGAGTGAAGACGAGGTCCGATTGCGCCTCCGGCACCTCCACGATCGCGAGCACGCGTCCATTTTCCCCCGGAGGAATAGGCTCAGGCTTCTTCATCACGAGCCGCGCCCGCAGGGGTGGTACGCCCACCCGCCCCACGTACGTCGCCGTTTGGGGTGTCCAGGCGGGGTGACCAGGTCGGTTCTCGATCTTCATATCCGCCAGAATCCAACCCGTGCCCCGAAAGGCGACGAGCGATTCCAATGCAAGCCCCTGCACAGTGATGGGCTCGCCTTGCTTGCTTGATGTTGTGACACCTGCCTTGTCCACGAAGCCAAGCAACACGAAGTCTTCCGGCTTTGGAATCGAAGCCTGGGTTGGCTGGCAGACCGCGTTGGGCGACTCCGGGCGCTGCACGTCGATTCGGGAGTCCACCTCGGCCACGTCGGTCACGAGGACAAAGGCGGCTCGCGCGGGCGCGCGACCGTCAGTGAAGAAAACCCCGATTTCCTGACGCTCGCCCTCTCCAAGATTGACCACGGGCTGAACGATGACGGAGCGCTCGCCGGCATCCAGGACGCGGATCCGCGACTCGTCGAAGGTCAGCGTCTTCTTCTGGATCGGCGAGGGAAAGAACAGCAGCGTCAGGGTGTCCTGCGCAATCCGGACGACGGGCAGTGGATCCGCAGACGTACCTGCGATGCTCACGGAGCGTTCACGCCCAACGCGCGCCCTCGTGGCCAATTGGGCCTGCGCGGCAGTGCCCCAAGCCAGTGTGAGCGCCAGGGAGAGAGCCAATCTGAAGGGTTGGAGCAAGGATGCATGACCTCCTGAATGGGGAGGCTAGCATCGAGACCAGACGCGCAGTGCGCTCCAGTTTCCCAGGAGTACTCACCTTGTGGATCCGCACAGGTTCGTCCGGGGAGCGAAGCCAGGCCCGTGGACACCTCGCAGCGCACGTGCAAGTCCACAGCCCTGAAACGACAAAAGCCCCCGAGTCTTTCGACTCGGAGGCTTCTATCGGAGTGCCCAGGGCGGGATTCGAACCCGCACACCTTTCGGCGCCACCCCCTCAAGATGGTGTGTCTACCAGTTCCACCACCTGGGCGTTTCGGCGGGGTCCATCTACCGGACCCCGTGGATTCACGCAACAACCATTTCAACGGTCGCGTGAATCCGATGCTTCCTGACAGCTACTGCGCAGGCGTCGTCGGCGCGGGAGCCTGCTGGCCCTCCGCCGGCGGCGTCGCGGAACGCTCCTGCTCCACCGCTCCCGGTGCAGCAGGGGCCGGCGTCGTGGCTCCCGGGGTCGCCGGGGCCGTCTTCGCCGGAGGCGCCGCCACCGAACCCGCGGCCACCGAACCGCGCAGGCCCACGAAGGACAGGCCCAGCGAGGTCAGGAAGAACAAGCCGGCGCAGACGCCCGTCAGCTTGCTCAAGAAGGTCACCGCGCCGCGGCCACCGAAGGCGCTCGTCGCGGCGCCGCCACCGAGGGCGGAACCCATGCCGGCGTCCTTCCCCGGCTGCAGCAAGATGACGAAGATCATGAACACGCAGAGCAGGACGTGCACGATCGTGAAGAAAGTCAGCATGGGTGTTCCCAACGCTCCGTGAAAAGAGGGCGCAACCTACACAAAGTGGTCAACGGGTGACAACTTCTAACGGGGGATGACGGCTTCAGCCCGCCGCCTTCACGATGGCCACGAAGTCCGCCGCCTTGAGGCTCGCTCCCCCCACGAGCGCCCCGTCCACGTCCGGCTGACCCAGCAATTCCGCCGCGTTGTCCGGCTTCACGCTGCCGCCGTACTGGATGCGCACCCGCTCGGCCGTCCCCTCGTCGTACATCCGGGTCAGCAGGCCCCGGATGGCCGCGTGGACCTCCTGCGCCTGCGCCGTGGTCGCCGTCCGGCCCGTCCCAATCGCCCAGACCGGCTCGTACGCCAGGACAAAGGTCGCCACGTCCGCCCCGGAGAAGCCCTCCAGCGCGCCGCGCACCTGGCGCTCCACCACCGTCAGCGTCTGGTTCGACTCGCGCTCGGCCAGCGTCTCGCCCACGCAGACGATGGGCGTCATCCCGGCGGCCTTCACCGCCTTCGCGCGCTTGTTCACCGTGGCGTCCGTCTCACCGAAGAACTGCCGGCGCTCCGAGTGCCCCACGATGACGTAGGCACACCCCAGCTCCGCCAGCATCGGCGCGCTGACTTCGCCCGTGAAGGCGCCCGAGGACTCCCAGTGGCAGTTCTGCGCCGCCAGCTGGAGGGGCGCCCCCTCCAGCGCGACGTGCAGCGGCTGCAACGCCACGAACGGGGGCGCGATGGCCACCTCTACCTTGTCGCCCAACGCCGCCACCGCGCCGCGAAGCTCCCGCACCAGCGCGAGCGCTTCCGGCACCGTCTTGTTCATCTTCCAGTTGCCAGCGACGATCTTCCGACGAGCCATCGAGGTGTCTCCCCCGGTGCGTACCGCGTGGGTGGTGCCCTACTTCGTCTCCAGCGCCTTGATGCCCGGCAGCGGCTGGCCTTCCAGGAACTCCAGCGACGCGCCGCCACCCGTGGACACGTGGCTCATCTTGTCCGCGTAGCCCATCTGCTCCACCGCCGCCGCGCTGTCACCGCCGCCAATCACCGTGACGGCGTCCTTGTTGATGGACATCGCCGCGGCCACCGAGCGCGTGCCCTCCGCGAACTTGTCGACCTCGAAGCGGCCCATGGGTCCGTTCCAGATGACCGTCTTCGCGTCGCGGATGCGCTGCGTGTACATCGCGCGCGTCTTGGGCCCGATGTCCAGGCCCATCATGTCCGCCGGCACCACCTGATCCGGCGTCTCCCGCACCGGGCCCTTGCCGTCCGGATCCGCGCAGACGATGTGGTCGATGGGCAGCACCAGCGGCGTCTTCAGGCGCTTGGCCGTGTCCAGCAGCTTCGCCGCCAGCGCCAGCTTGTCGCCCTCCTCCACCCGGCTCTTGCCCACTTCGATGCCCTGCGCCTTCAGGAAGGTGTACGCCATGGCGCCGCCCACGAGCAGCGCGTCCACCTTGGGCAGCAGGCTTTCAATGACCTTGATCTTGTCGCTCACCTTGGAGCCGCCCAGGATGGCCACGAAGGGCTTCTGCGGATTGCGCAGGACCTTGTCGCCCAGGTACTCGATCTCCTTGCGCATCAGGAAGCCGGCGGCCTTCTCCTTCACGAAGGGCACCATGCCGGCCGTGGACGCGTGCGCGCGGTGCGCCGTGCCGAACGCGTCGTTGACGTAGACGTCCGCCAGCGCCGCCAGCTCGCGCGCGAAGGCCTCGTCGTTCGCCTCCTCCTCCTTGTGGAAGCGCAGGTTCTCCAAGAGGAGTACCTGCCCCGCCTTCAGGTCGTTCACCTGCTTCTTCACGTTGTCACCCACGCAGTCGTCCGCGTGGATGACCTCGTGCTTGCCGCCCAGCAGCTCCGCCAGCTTCTCCGCGACGAGCACGGTGGACAGCTTGGGGTCCGCCCCCTTGGGCCGGCCGAGGTGGGACGCCAGGATGACCTTGCCGCCCATCTCCAGCGCGCGCCGGATGGTGGGCAGCGCCTCACGGATGCGGGTGTCGTCGGTGACGCGGCGCCCCTCCAGCGGGACGTTGAAGTCCACGCGGATGAAGACGCGCTTGCCGGTCAACTGCAGGTCATCGATGTAGCGGATCATCTTGGGTGTCCCTTGTGCCTGTCTTGGGTCAGCCTGGGGTGCCGGTGCGGGGAGGCTCTACGCCACGCCCTTGGACACGAGGAACTTCGCCGTGTCGACCATGCGGTTGGAGAAGCCCCACTCGTTGTCGTACCAGGCCATGACCTTGAGCATGTTGTCGCCCATCACGAAGCAGTTGGTCGCGTCGAAGATGGCCGAGTGCGGGTTGCCGTTGTAGTCCACCGACACGGTCTGCGCGTCGCTGAACTCGAGCACGCCCTTGAGCGCGCCGTTGGCGGCGTCCTTCATCGCCTTGATGACCTCTTCAGGCGTGACCTTCTTGGTGGTGTTCACCGTCAGGTCCACCAGGGACACGTTCGGGGTGGGGACGCGCACGGAGATGCCGTGCATCTTGCCCTTGAGCGACGGGATGACCTCACCGATGGCCTTCGCGGCGCCAGTGCTGGTGGGGATCATGGAGAGCGCGGCGGCGCGGGCGCGGCGCATGTCGTCGTGGGTGAGGTCCAGGATGCGCTGGTCGTTGGTGTAGCTGTGCACCGTGGTCATCAGGCCCTTCTCGACGCCGAAGTTGTCCACCAGCACCTTGGCGATGGGCGCCAGGCAGTTGGTGGTGCACGAGGCGTTGGAGATGATGTGGTGCTTGGCCGGGTCGTACTCGTGGTGGTTGATGCCGTACGCGAGGGTCATGTCCGGGCCCTTGGCCGGCGCGGAGATGATGACCTTCTTGGCGCCCGCGGCCAGGTGCTTGGCGGCGGCGTCGCGCGCGGTGAAGCGGCCGGTGCACTCCAGCACCACGTCCACGTTCATGCTCTTCCACGGCAGCACGGAGGGGTCCTTCTCCGCGGTGACGGCGATCTCCTTGCCGTTCACGACGATGCCCTTGTCCGTGTGCGAGACCTCGCCCGGCCACGTGCGGTGCACCGAGTCGTACTTGAACAGGTGGGCCAGCGCCGACGGCTTGTCGAGGTCGTTGATGGCGACGATCTCGAGGTCTTCCTTGCGGCTGAGCGCGGCGCGCAGGATGCAGCGACCGATACGACCGAAGCCGTTGATGGCGAGCTTGATGGCCATGGTGTTTCGTTCTCCTTGAAGGAGTGGGCCTTCGCGGCCCACCGTCATGAATCTCGTAAAGAAGGCGGGCGACCGTAGGCAGGCGCCCCCGCCGAGTCAACGCTTCGCGTGGGTCGCTTTCGCGCGTGCACGCCGGAGCTGAACAATCACCCCGACCAACAGCCAGAGCCCGGAGGCCGTTCCCGCGCCCGCCCCGCATCCACAGCCGCTGTCCCCCTTGGGGGAATAGTCACTCGGGAGCGCCGGGACGACCGTGGGGTCCGGCGGCGGAGGCGGCGGTGGCGGCTGCACGACCGGATGCGGATCCACCTCCCGCACCGCCACGCAGGACGACAGCGGCCGGGGGCTGACCGCGGGCGTCACCTCCGCGTCCGGCAGGGCCGGTGCCTGGGCGACGATTCCCGAACGCACCAGGAACGCGCCCACCAGCCGCGAACGCTCACGATTGGACGCAAGGCTCTCGAACGGGAAGCCCAGCACCAGCACCTGGCCCGCGGGCGCCGTGCCCGACAGGACGGCCGCACCCAGCCCCGTGTTGGGGTAGCGGAGCACGTCCTTGCCGCCTCCCGTGGGGAGCAGGATGTCCGTCACCCCGACCGGATAGGCGCCAAGCGTCCCGTCGTCCAGCGGCGTGACCGGCAGGTCCGCGAGGAGACCTCCCTCGAATCCCTCCACCCGGTTGAGCGCCGAGCCCACTCCGAAAGACGCCCGGAGGACGTCCGCGAGGAAGGCCTTGTCCTCCGCGCTGCCCTGCGAAAGCGTGAACACGGTCCGGCCGCCCGACAGCATCAGGTGCCCGCCCCCGGTGACGAACGCGCGCAGGGCGTCCTGCTCCGCCCGCGTCAGGCCCGCGCCCCCCACGCCTCCGCGCCCGGTGGACCAGTCCACCAGCCGGTAGCCCGCGGGCGACACCAGCCCCGCCGCCACCGCGTTGCCCGTCGTGCTGTCGAAGGCCACCGCTGACGGTGCGAACGCCGCGCCGTGCTGGCGCAGGTAGCTGCCGTCGTTCATCGCCTCCAGGTAGACGCGCAGCGGGGCCTCCAGGTCGTACGGCGTCTCCAGCTCCTCGCCGCACGCCACCGTCGCGTCCAGGCGCTCGTACGCGTTGACCAGCAGCACCGGCGCGGTGTCCCCCACCCTCACGCCCACCGTGGCGGACGGGAAGGACTCGCCGCCCGCGTTCACCGCCGCCACGCGGAAGTAGCGCAGCGTGCCCGGCGCCAGCGTGACGGTGGCCGACGTGTTCCGCACCTCCGTGCCTTCATCCCAGCCGAAGCCGTCCGCGCTCTGGTAGAGCCGGTAGGCCGTGGGGGCGTCCCGTCCCTCCTCCGACGCGACCTGTGGGGGCGCGCTCCACTTCACCTCCACCGCGCCGGGCGTCGCGTTGCGCGCCACCACCGCGCCGGGCGTCTCCGGCGGCAGGTGCACCGCCGCGCTGTCACGGGCCGCGAAGTATTTGATCAGCCCCTGCACGATGGCGCGCGCGGCCACGTGGCGGACGCGGGCCTCCTTGAGGTTCGCCGCGTCCGTCGTGTTGTCGTGGTACGCCATCTCCAGCAGCACGCTGGGCATCTCCGGGTTGTGCGTGGGGTTCACCTCGCCCAGGTTCGCCGAGCGCAGGTTGCGCACCCGCCAGTTCGGATCCACCTCGCGCTTCAGGTCCATCTCGAGCTGCGACAGGAGCGCGCGCGCCATCACGTCGCTGTCCTTCACGCCCGTGAAGTTGAGCGTGCCGTCCACCGGGTTCGGCCCGTAGACGTAGCCCTCCGTGCCGCGGATGGTGCCGGACGTGCCCGCGTTGGTGTGCCACGCGACGTAGACGGCGTCCTCGCCCTCCTCATGCAGCCACGCGGCGAAGCGCGGCCGGGACGTCACGTCCGCGTTGCGCTCGTTGGACAGCGCGTTGGCCCCCGACGGCGCGTACACGCTGAACGGAGCCCCGCTGTACTGCACGTGGTAGCGCCCGCTCTCCTCGAAGCGCGGGCGCAGGAGCGGCCCCTGCGCCGCGTCGCCCATCAGGCCCCGCCCACCGCCCAGCCGCACCGCGTCCACGGACAGCGTCGCGCCCGGGCCCTGCGCCGAGTCGTTCTCCAGCACCACCGCGCCAGACTCCGGCTGCGCTCCCGCATGGAAGTAGAAGCGCCCCAAGAGCACCCACGTCCCACCGTGGCGCTGCTGGTTCACCCGGAAGTGGCTCTCCCCGCCCGCGTGCTTCACCACGTAGTGCGCGTCCGTCGCGCGCGTGGGGTCGGAGCCATAGGAGACGTAGACGTTGTAGGCCGCGTCCGCCGGCACGTCCGGCGTCCACGTCGCCTTCGCGGTGGAGGTGGCCGCCGTGTCCAGCGTGCGCGTGGTGCCCAGCGTGAAGGGCTCCACCCCGTTGCCCATGGGCACGGGCGGAGGCGCCCAGCCCTTCTGGGTGGAGGCGTGGAAGCGCGCGGCGTCCCCGCTCTCCACATAGCCCGTGCCGCCGTTGTCCACGGTGGCGAGCAGCGGGTTCAGGTCCGTCTCACGCACGGACACCACCGTGGCGCCCGCCGCCATCAGCATGGGCTGGAGCTCCTGCGCCACCACCTCCGCGGAGATGAAGTCCTCCACCACGCCCCAGGTGTTGGGCCGCTGCGTCGCCCAGCGCTTCAGGCCGTTGTCGCGATAGAAGCCGTGGCCCGGGCTCAGGTAGATGACCTTGCCGGACAGGGCGCCCTCGCCCCGCCGCGTCTGAGGCACACCCGCGGCCTTCACGTTGGACTTCGAGGCCCGCGTCTCACGGCGCACCACGGCGGGCGCGTCCGGCGACAGGCGGCGCTGCTCGTGCGGCCGGGGCGCCGGAGCTGGCAGGTATTGAACACCCGGCGGCTCCAGCCCCAGGTCGTCGCCTTCGAAGGCTTCGGGAGTGCCCTGCGCGTGAGCGAGGACGGAGGTGCAAAGCAGGGTCAACGCCAGCGAGCGCGACCAGGACGGAAGGAACGTTCGCATCACGCGACCGACCTTACCCCTTCACTCCCCCGCTTCAATCGGACCCGTGGGTGCTAGCCTGCCCACCCCTTCACCTTCCGATGACCGTTCCTGCATCCCCCCGTCCCCAGTTTCCCTCCCGCCGCAGCAACGGCCTGTTCGCTTCATTCGGACATGCGTGGGCAGGGCTCATCCACACCGTGGCCTGGCAGCGCAACATGCGAATCCACCTCATCTCCGGCGTGCTGGTGGGGCTGGTGGGCAGCGGCATCCCGCTGGGGCTCGCGGAGAAGGTCACGCTCATCTTCTGCGTGCTGCTCATCTTCTTCGCGGAGATCCTCAACAGCGCGCTGGAGCAGCTGGTGGACCTGGCCGTGCAGCAGTTCGACGAGAAGGCCCGGCTCACCAAGGACGCGGCGGCCGCGGGCGTGCTCGTGCTCGCGGGCGGCACGGTCGTGATTTTCGCCGCCATCCTGATCAACTACTGGGAGACGGTGCGCACCAGCACGGACGCCATCTTCCGGCAGGTCGCGCTGGGGCTGCCGCTGGCCGGCTGCGCCACGGTGCTCGTGCTGCCGCAGCCGAGGCCCGCCAGCGTGGACGTGCTCGCGTTCCTCCTGGCCATGGGGCTGCTCGCGTTGACGGCGCCCACGTCCGCGAGCCTCGTCTTCACCGCGCTCACCGCCGCGCTGCTCGTCATCGCCGCCGCGGCGGCCCGCGAGCGCCGCCGTCACCCCCAGCCTTGAGGGCTCGACAGCGCTCGACGCTTTTCCCATCACCTCGCGGGTGGGGCGCCCGGAAACCAGTCCGGAGCCCGCTCACCCGCGGAGGGTCGATGCAGGGGATTCTAAGGGACTACGCGCGCTGCTGAAACCCCGCCCCGGCGTCCGGGGCCGGCGTCGACTGGGCGGCAGCGACCGCCTTGTCGCCTTCCTTCAGGTCGGTCGTCACCAGCTCCAGCAGCTCCGTCGCGATGCCGATGACCTGGTGCGGCGTGTAACCGCTTGCGCGCAGCTGGTTGAAGAACGTGCGCGCGAGGATGCGGGTGCCCTTTTGGTCGGTGCTCACGGGAATTGCCTCCGGATTCGACGCCTTGTGTCAGGGCGCCGCGTCTACGTGCGGGTCCGGTCTTCAACCTCCGTGCCAGCCGTTCTCTTCCGAACGGATTCTCCAGCAGTCCTCAGGGGTTGAAGCCCGGAAGTGCACGGCACGGAACGTGGAGTGTGCGAAGGGGGTTACGCACCTGCACGTCCGCCCTGCCTGGAACGGCGTTGGCGGGTGCATCAGCGGGTACGCACCCACCCCACGGGCCATCTTGTCTTTTCAAGTGCTTGCATTCCCTCCGGGGGGTGGAGCACATACGCGCCCCCCACCGAGGAGTCAGAACACAATGGCGTACCGGGTGAACAACATCGGGCTGTGGCTGGACGAGCCGGAGGAGCTGCTCGGCCAGCGCGCCGCGGAGAAGCTGGGGGTCACCCGGAGCGACCTCGCCTCCGTGCGGGTGGTGCGCTCGGTGCTGGATGCGCGCAAGAAGGGCAGCCCGCGTTACATCTACACGCTGGAGGTGGAGCTGGCCCCGGGCCGCAAGGCGCCGCGGCTGCCCCCGGACGTGAGCGAGGCGCCGCCGCCGCCGGAGCTGCCGCCGCGCGTGAAGGAGCCAGAGAAGCTGCCGCTCATCATCGGCACCGGACCCGCGGGGTTGTTCTGCGCGCTGGGCCTGCTGGAGCGCGGCGTGCGCAGCATCCTGCTGGAGCGCGGCAAGGAGGTGGTGACGCGCCGCAAGGACGTGGCGAAGCTCATGCGCGACGGGTCGCTCGACCGCGAGAGCAACATGAACTTCGGCGAGGGCGGCGCGGGCGCGTACACGGACGGCAAGCTGTCCACGCGCATCAACCACCCCATGGTGCGCAAGGTGATTGAAGCCTTCGCGAAGTACGGCGCGCCGGATCACATCCTCATCGAGGGCAAGCCGCACATCGGCTCCGACCTCCTGCCCGGCGCGGTGGCGAAGCTGCGCGACGAGCTCATCGCGGGCGGCTGCCAGGTGCACTTCGAGCAGCGCGTGGACGACCTGCTTTACCGCGACGGCCGCATCGCGGGCGTGAAGATGGCGGACGGGCGCACGCTGGAGAGCGACCGCGTCATCCTGGCGCCGGGCAACTCCGCGCGTGAACTGTACGAGCGCTTCGCCGCCGACGGCCGCGTGAGCGTGGAGGCCAAGCCCTTCGCGCTGGGCTTCCGCGCGGAGCACCCGCAGTCGCTCATCAACGGCATCCAGTACGGGGCCGCGGCGAAGCACTCCAAGCTGCCGCCCGCGGACTACAAGCTGGCGGAGAACCTGGACGTGGACGGCGAGGTGCGCGGCGTCTACTCGTTCTGCATGTGCCCCGGCGGCATCGTGGTGCCCACGCCCACGGAAGAGGGGCTGCAGTGCACCAACGGCATGAGCAACTCGCGGCGCAACGCGAAGTTCGCCAACGCGGGCATCGTCGTGTCGGTGTCCGTCGCGGACTTCGCGCGCGAGGGCTTCCACGGGCCGCTCGCGGGCCTGGAGTTCCAGCGGTACTGGGAGGGCGAGGCCTACAAGCTGGGCGGAGGCCGCTTCTTCGCGCCCGCGCAGACGATTCCGGACTACCTGGCCGGCCGCGTGAAGAAGGACCCGGGCGACACCAGCTACCGCCCGGGCCTGGCGCACACGGACCTGAACACGCTCTTCCCGGAGCGGCTGACGCAGTCGCTCAAGGCGGCGCTGCGCACCTTCGACCGGAAGATGAAGGGCTTCATCAGCGACGAGGGGAAGCTCATCGGCATCGAGAGCCGGACGTCCTCGCCGGTGCGAATCACCCGGGGTGACGACCTGCAGTCCGTGTCCATGCGCGGCCTGTACCCGGTGGGCGAGGGTTGCGGCTACGCGGGCGGTATCGTGTCCTCCGCCATTGATGGACTGCGCGCCGCTGAGCAGATTGCGACAGAGCTGGCTTGAGGTCCCCGCCCCCTTCCGGGCAGGGTGGGCCGGGAGGGAGGAAGACCATGGCGTACCGCGTTCGCACTCCGGATGGTGAGCTGATGTTCCCCTCGCTGGGCGACATCGAGCGCGCCTACTTGCAGGGGCTGGTGGACCCGGACGACGAGGTGCGCGAGGACGGCGCGGAGAAGTGGCGCAAGGCGTCCTCGCTGCCCGTCCTGGCCCGGGCGAAGAAGCCCCACGGCCAGGACACGTCCAAGCGCGCCCAGACGCTCACGGTGGCGGGCGCGGTGGCGGCGGGGGTGCTCGCGCTCGTGCTGCTCTTCACCGGCACGAACTGGAATGTCCGGATGATGGGCATCGCGCTGGCCCTGGTGGTCAGCGGAATGCTCACCCGGGTGTCCTTCAAGGCCTACAAACGGCCTCCGCCCGTCCTCTGACGGCGCTTCCTCCCCTGCCCTCCAGGGCAGCGGCACGGCCCTCGCCGCCAGCAGGCCCCACACGGCCCATGTTTGGTGGAAGGCACCCCGCGGGGTGCCCTCCATCGCGCTGGAGGAGGACCGCACCTTGCTCAGCACCTACCTGTCCCGAGAAGCCGCCCGCAAGCTTCGCCATGGCGCCCCCTGGCTGCGCCGCGAGGACATCGTCTCCATGGAGGGCGAGCCGCAGCCCGGCACGCCCATGCAGCTGAAGGACGAGGACGGGCATGTCCTGGGGCTGGGAGACGTGGACCTCCAGGCATCATACGCCGTGCGCCGCCTGGGCCTGCCGGACGAGTCCGTGGAGGGGCTCATCCCCCGCCACGTGCGCCACGCATTCGAGCGGCGCGGCCGGCTGGTGGACGACCCGCGCTTCTGCCGCATCGTCAACGATGACGGGGACGGGCTGCCGGGCCTCATCGTGGACCGGTATGATCAGCACTTCGTCGTCCAGACGCTCACCCGCTCCATGGACGCGCGGCTGGACGAGATCACCCGCGCGCTGGGAGAGGTGACGGGGGCGGGCTCGGTGCTCTTGCGCAACGACACGCTCCGGCGCAAGGCGCTGGGCCTGCCCGCGCAGCGCCCGCACGTGATGTACGGCACGCCGCCGCGCTGGTGCCGCCTCCTGGAGATGGGCGCGCGCTTCACCGTGGACCTCACCTATGGCCGAGGCACGGGCTACTCGTATGACCACCGCGAGCTGCGCCGTTTCTTGAGCCGCACGGGCAACGGGGACCGGGTGCTGGACGTGGCGTGCAACGTGGGAGGCCTCTTCGTCCACGCGGGGCGGCACGGGGCGAAGCACATCCTGGCCTTCGACGGCAACGCGGACGCGGCGGACCTGGCGCGGGAGAACGCGGAGGCCAACGGGCTGCTCGGCCGGGTGACGGTGGAACAGGGCGAGCCGCTGGCCGTGCTCCGGGCCCTCAAGGACTCCTTCGACCTGGTGCTGCTCGACACGCTGGGGGTGGCGTCCGAGGAGGACTTCATCGAACAGGTGCGGCTGGCCATCAGGCGCACCCGTCATGGAGGACGGCTGCTCGTGGTCGGATATCACCCACCGCTGGCGCTGGGCTCATTCACGGAGTGCGTGGCCACGGCCTGCGAGCAGGAGGCGCGCATCGCATTCCGGCTGGTACGGATGGGATTGCCGCCGGACCACCCCGCGCCGGTCGGCTCCCCGGGGGCCGAGTACCTGGAGGCGGTGGCGCTTGAGGTGAGCTGACGCCCGTGCTGTTTCGCCCTCGACGGGCCCTCCTCGGTGTTAGTGTCCGCGCCGCGATGACAACCGAAAACGAGTCCCAGGCCGCGACCTCTTCCACCCCGGAGGCTTCCGTCGAGACCGTCCGCAAGGTGTACGCGGCGGACCTGCGCGAGAAGGACCGGGTCAACACCGTCTTCCGCGTCACCAAGAAGGAGAAGGTGAACGCGCGCAGCGGCAAGGTGTTCCTGTCGCTGTCCCTGGCCGACAAGAGCGGCACGGTGGACGCGCGCGTCTTCGACAAGGTGGACGAACTGGAGCCCGCCTTCCAGAACGGTGACTACGTCCTCGTGCAGGGCAGCGTCATCGTCTTCCACGGCCGCACCCAGGTCGTCGTGGAGGCCGTGGAGCGGCTGGATCCGGAGCCGCTCGACCCCAAGGAGTTCGAGCCGCCCCCCGCCCCGCCCGCCGAGGCGAAGGCCGAGTCCAAGTCCGGCGAAGCGAAGTCCGGCGAAGCCAAGGCCGAGTCCAAGTCTGGCGACGCGAAGGCCGAGTCCAAGTCCAGCGAAGCGAAGTCCAGCGACGCGAAGCAGGTGGAAGGCAAGCCCGAGCGCCACGAGGGCGGCGGTGGCCCGCGCGCGGTGGGGCAGATCCGCGAGCTCATCACCGAGCGCGTCAACGACCCGTTCGTGAAGCAGCTGCTCCTGGCGTTCCTGGATGACGCGCAGGTGTCCGCGGCGCTGCCGGTGGCTCCCGCAGCCAAGGGCGTGCACCACGCGTGGCGCGGCGGGCTGGCCGAGCACGTCCTGTCGGTGATGCGCCTGACCTTGCGCGTGTCGGACCACTACCCCATGGCGGACCGCGACCTGCTGCTGGCCGGCGCGTTCCTGCACGACGTGATGAAGGGCGGCGACGGGGCGTCCGACAAGGGCTTCGACACCTCCGACGAGGGCCGGCTGGTGGGCCACGCGGTGCTGGCCGCGCAGAAGATCCGCGAGAAGACCCTGGGCATCCCAGGCTTCCCGCCGCTCTTGGAGCAGCACCTGACGCACCTGGCGATCTCCCAGACGGGGCCGTCCGGCGCTCCCGGCGCGAAGGTGCCGGTGACGCTGGAGGCGCAGATCGTCGACACGCTCAGCTCGCTCGACGCGCGCATCTCCTCGTGGGTGGAGGCCATGCAGCGCGATCCGAACGAGCGCTGGACGGACCACCTGCGCGCGTACGAGCGCTCCCTCTGGAAGGGCTTCGTGCCCACCGGCCGCGGCCGGGCTCCGGTGGAGGGCGGCCGGCGCAAGCACCGCGAGGAGAAGCGCAAGGCGCGCGCCGACAAGGGCCCGCCCGCCCAGGCCGGGGAAGGCACCGCCGCCCCCGCGACCCAGGAGGCCCGTCCGGAGCGCCCGCCGCGGCCTCCGCGCGAGCCTCGTGCCGAGCGTCCTCCGCGCGAGGACCGGCCGCCGCGCGAGCCCCGCGCCGAGCGTCCGCCGCGCGAGGAGCGTCCGCCGCGCGACCCCAAGAGCCTGCCCGGCGAGCTGACCTTCAAGCCGTTCAGCGCGCTGGCGCCGGCTCCGAAGTCCGGTGGTGAGGGTGGTGGCTCCTCGGAGGGCTGAAGTCCATGGCGAAGCGGCTGGGAGAGCGGTTGATTGAGGCCGGCCTCGTGACGCCGGGGGCCGTGGAGCAGGGTCTGGAGCACCAGAAGATCACCGGCCACAAGCTGGGGGACTGTCTGGTGGAGCTGGGCCTGCTCCAGGAGGCCGCGCTGCTGCGGCTTCTGGCCAACGAGTTCCAGACCCGCTTCGTCACCGCGGACAAGCTGGCCAAGGTCCGCATCGACACGAAGGTGTTGGACAAGCTGCCGGTGCGGCTGGCGGAAGCGCAGAACGTGCTCCCGCTGGCCATCGACCCGGAGCGCAAGCTGCTGTCGGTGGTGGCCGCCGAGCCGCAGAACAAGTCGCTGCTCGACGAGATCGCCCTCGTCACCGGCATGTCGGAGGTCTACGCGTACATCGGCCTGCGCAGCGCCATCTCCGCGGCCATCCGCAAGCACTACTACGGCGACCCCACGGCGTTCACCACGCTGCTGGAGGGCCCCTCCGCGAACAACGGTCCGCGCCGTCCGGACACGCCCTCCAACACGCACGTGGGCGCGGAGCCCGGGCGCGGCGGGAGCTCCGCCGGACGCAGCAGCGCCACCAGCCTGAGCATGCGGCTGGAGACGGACGCGCGGATGCGGCTGCAGCGCGGCGGCAGCGGCACCAACGTGGCGCGCGTCTCCACGCAGCGGCGCGAGCCGGGAGGCCCGCGCGGGCTCATCAGCGACACGGACTACGTGGAGACGCTGAGCCTGATGGTGGGCCTCCTGGAGCAGGACCGGCCCCGGCACCGGGGACACTCCGCGCAACTGGCGCGGCAGGCGGGCATCGTCGGCCAGCGCATGGGCATGCCCCACAAGGAGCTGGCTGCGCTGTCCATCGCGGCGTACCTGCACGACCTGGGCAAGCCTGCGGAGCGGCACTTCTCGCTGGCGAGCAACGCGGCCAACCCGGAGTGGAAGGCCCAGGCGAAGGCGTGCTGCCGCGCGCCCACGAAGCTCTTCGAGACGGTGCACCTGCCCGCGCAGGTGAACACCATCCTCGCGCAGCTGTACGAGGCCTGGGACGGCTCCGGCACGCCCCAGGGCGCCAAGGGCGAGGACATCACCCTGGGCGCGCGCATCCTGGCGGCGGTGGACAGCTTCCTGGAGCTGACCAAGAACCCGGGCAATGCGTTCGGCCGCGTCTTCACCAAGCCGCAGGCGCTGGAGCACCTGAAGAAGTACGCGGGCGTGCTCTACGACCCCGTGGTGGCGGACATCGTCGGGCAGTTGCAGAGCGGCGCGCTCCTGGTGCACCGGCTGGCCAGCGAGGGCCGCCAGGTGCTCATCGCGGAGCCGGACGAGGCCACGCGCGGCGAGTTGCTGGAGGCGGTGCTCAAGCAGGAGCTGGTGGCGCACGCGCTGTCCACGCTGGACGGCGCGCTGGACGGCCTGTCGCGGCAGGACTGCGACGTGCTGGTGGTGAGCCTGCGGCTGGGCCAGCAGGAGGTCATGGACCTGCTGGAGGCCGTGCGCTCCATGCCGGAGAGCGCGGGCCTGCCCATCGCCGTGGTGGGTGAGCCGGATGCCCAGGCGCGCGAGCGGCTGCTGATGGCGGGCGCGACGGCGGTGCTCTCCCCGAGCGACAAGGCGGAGGTCGCCCGCACGGTGCTGTCCCTCTTCCAGGACCGCGTGCAGCACAACGGCCCGGGCCGGGTGGTGCGCGGCAGCTTCGACGAGCTGCCCCCGAAGGAGCTCTTGCGCACGCTGGGTGGCGGCAAGAAGAGCGGGAAGCTCCAGCTGCGCAGCCACACGCTGGAGGGCTCGCTGCACCTGGAGCGCGGCCGCGTGGTGCACGCGGCGTTCGGCGGCCACGCGGGCGAACCCGCGCTGCAGGCCCTGCTGAAGCTGAAGCAGGCGGACTTCGTCTACGACCCGGACGCGCTGCTCCTGGACATGCCGCAGTTGGACCAGGACCTGGAGGCCCTGGCCAACGCGCTCACGCCAGCGTGAGGTTGAAGAGGCGGGCCGCGTTCGCCGTGGTGACGCGGGCCACCTCTTCCAGCGACACGCCCTTCAGCTCCGCGACCTTCTTCGCCGTCTCCAGCACGTGCGCGGGCTCGTTCTTGCGGCCCCGGTGCGGCACCGGCGCGAGGTACGGGCTGTCCGTCTCCACCATCAGGCGCTCCAGCGGCGCGAAGCGCACCGCGTCCTGGAGGGCCTCCGTCTTCTTGTAGGTGACGACGCCGGACAGCGACAGGAAGAAACCCCGGTCCAGGTACTTGCGCGCGGCGGCCGTGTCACCGGTGAAGCAGTGGATGACGCCGCTCGTGACGTCCTCGGCGGCCAGGGCTGCTTCACAGTCGTCATGCGCGTCGCGCACGTGCACCACCAGCGGCTTGGACAGGCGCATCGCGAGCGCACACTGCCGCCGGAAGACGGTGGCCTGGATCTCGCGCGGCGAGTGGTCGTAGTAGTAGTCCAGCCCGGCCTCCCCCACGGCGCGCAGTTCCGGACGGGCGCAGGTGCGCTCCAGCATCTCGAAGTCCGCTTCGGTGGCGCGGGCGGCCGCGTGCGGGTGGATGCCCAGCGTGGGCGACAGGAAGTCCGGGTGCCGGGCGGCGATCTCCAGCGCGTTGCCCCAGTCACCTGGGCTTTCGAACTGCCCCACCAGCACCGCGTGCACCAGCCCCGCCGCGCGGGCGCGCTCCAGCACCGGCGCCACGTCCGCGTAGTCCTTCGGCTCCAGGTGGCAGTGCGCATCAACCAGTTTCATGGCTTCTCCTGAAACAGCTCTTCCAGCTCCGTCCGCGCCTCTTCCGAGGCGAAGGTGGGCACTGCGGCGCGCAGGCGCTCCACGCCCTCCGCCACGCCCAGACGCCACACGCCGTCCGCCGCGTCCAGCCGGTCGTCCTCCGGCGCGCTCCGGTCTTCCAACACGGCGAGCAGCCAGGGCAGCGCCCGGGCATCCCCCAGCCGGCCCAGGCCGCGCGCGGCGGCGCCCCGGCACGGGTCCTTCACGTCCGCGAGGATGTCCTTCAAGCGCTCCAACGCGCCCGGGACCTTCAACTCACCGCACAGCTCCACCGCGAGCGCCCGGTCCGCGCTCCACTTCTTGCGCGTGCGCTGCATCAGCCAGTCCGCGCCCTCCGGGTCGCCCAGCTTCAGCAGCACGCCCGCGGCCTGCGTCTTGTCGAACGCGGGCAGCAGCCACTTGCCGAAGAGGCGCTTCACGGCTGGCAGCGCGCGCGTGTCCTCCAGCTCCGCCAGCGCGCCCAGCGCCCGGAAGCGCAGCGTGTCCACGTCCAGCGCGGCCACGAGGATGTCCAGGCCGGCGGGGTGCTTGAGGGCGGCGATGCCTCGCGCGGCCTCGAAGCGGACCTCGGGCGTGGGGTCCTCCAGCATTCCGGCCAGGGCGCCGCGCGCGTGCGGCAGCGCCAGGTCCGCCAGCCGTCCGGTGGCCTCCAGCCGCACGCGGGTGTCCTCGTCGCGCAAGCGCGGCAGGAGCATGTCCGGGAGTTGCTCCGGCGGCAGGATGACGGACGCCAGGCTCACGCCCGAGCGGCGCACCTCCGGCTGCGCATCCGCGAGCAGGCGCACGAGCACGTCCGTGAACTCCGCCGCGTGCGCGGGCTCCTCGGACGCGATCTGGAACAGCAGGTCCGCCGCCTCGGCCCGGCTCGCCGGCCGCTTCTCCCGCTCCAGGGTCAACAGGGCGCGGTCCCGCTCGGCACGCCAGTCCGCCACGTCTCGTCACCTCTCTCGCGCCCGGGCCGTTCTTCCGCCCCGGCGCGTGCTTGGAGTCCCGGTCGCTGTCCGACGTGTAGCCCCTGCGGGCACCCCACGCCCTTGAAACCACTCCCGCACCCCATCGCTTCGGAGCGGGTGGCCATTCCGACTGACGCCCTACCCTGCGCCCGCGTGCGCGCGCACAGCTGGCATCCCGGGAGCGCAGCCGCCGCCCGGGATGCCACCGCTCGCGTTACTTCACTTCGGCGCCGGGCGGCACATCACCCGGATCCAGCAGGGACAGGTCCTTGCCGCCCGAGCCCGCCGTCAGCAGCATGCCGCGCGACTCGATGCCCTTGAGCTTGCGCGGCTTCAGGTTCGCCACCACCACCACGCGTCGGCCCGCCACCGCCTCCGGCGCGTACGCCTCCGCGATGCCGGACACGATGGTGCGCGGCGTGCCCTCGCCCAGGTCCACGTCCAGCTTGAGCAGCTTGTCCGCGCCCTTCACCTTCTCCGCGGCCACGATGCGCCCCGCCTTCAGCACCACCTTGGCGAAGTCCGCGTACTCGATGTCGGCCGCGGGCGCGCCTTCCGCCGCCCCCGCGCCAGGGGACGCCTGCGTGGTGGGCGCCGCTTCGGGAGTCTTCGCTTCCACGGGCTTCTTCTCCGTCTTCTTGTCCTTGCCGCCTGCCTTCACGGGCTCGGCGGCCGGCGTCCCCGCGGGGACCTTGATGATGGCGTTGACGCGCTCCTCCTCCAGCCGGGGCAACAGCGGCTCCGGCGTGCCCAGCGGACGGGTGCGGTCGAGCAGCGGGTACTTCGCGGTGGCGAGCGCCTGGAACGTCAGCGGCTCCGCCCCCAGCTGCGCGAACAGCTTCTCCGACACGCGCGGCGTCACTGGCGCCAGCAGCGCGCCCAAGAGGTACGCCACGTCCGCCGCGTCCGACAGGTCCGCGCGCGCGGCCTCCGCGTCCTTCTTCACCAGCGCCCACGGCGCCGCCGTCTGCAGGAACGCGTTCGCGGTGGAGGCGATCTCCGTGATGACCCGGATGGCGTTGCGGTACTCCAGCTTCTCGAACGCCTCGCGAACCTCCGGCACGCGCGCCAGCGCGTCCTCCACCAGCTTGCGCCCCGCCCCTTCCGCGCGGCCCGGCGCGAGCTTCTTCTCCAGCGGCCCGGCCAGCAGCGACAGCGCGCGGTTGGCCAGGTTGCCCACGTTGTTGACGAGCTCGCCGTTCACCCGGAGGCGGAAGTCCTTCAGGTTGAGGTCCAGGTCCTCCACGCCCGCGCCCAGGTTGGCCGCGTAGAAGTAGCGCAGGTAGCTGGGGTCCAGCAGGTCCAGGTAGTCACGCGCGGCCACCATGGTGCCGCGGCTCTTGCTCATCTTCTCCCCGTTCACGGTCAGGTGCCCGTGCACCTTGATCTCGTTGGGGATGTGGAACCCCGCGACGTTCAGCACCGCGGGCCAGAACAGCGCGTGGAAGTAGACGATGTCCTTGCCGATGAAGTGGACGATGCGCGTGGGCGCGTCCTTGCCCCAGTACGCGAGCGCGTCCGGGACGCGGCCCGACTCCTTCGCCCACTTCTCCGTCGTGGCGATGTACCCGATGGGCGCGTCCAGCCAGACGTAGAAGAACTTGTCCGTCTCACCGGGGATCGCGAAGCCGAAGTACGGCCCGTCGCGGCTGATGTCCCAGTCCGCCAGGCCCTTCTCGAAGAAACCCTGGAGCTGGGCGGCCAGGCCCGGGTGGATGAAGCCGGGGCGCTTGAGCACTTCCTGGAGGAAGTCCGCGTGCCGCGACAGCTTGAAGAACAGGTGGACGGAGTTGCGGCGCACCGGCGGCGTGCCACACAGCGCGCACTTCGGGTCGATGAGGTCCGTGGGGTTGTACGTCTTGCCGCACTTCTCACAGGCGTCGCCGTACTGGTCCGTGGCCCTGCAGTTGGGACAGGTGCCCCGGATGAAGCGGTCCGGCAGGAAGCGCTTGTCCTTCTCGCAGTAGGTCTGCTCGATGTCGCGGCGGTCGATGTCGCCCGCGTCCTTCAAGCGCCCGTAGATGAGCTCCGCGTAGTGGCGGTTCTCCGGCGAGTTGGTGGAGTGGAAGTAGTCGAAGCGGATGTCGAAGTCGCGGAAGTCGCGCTGGTGCTCGTCGTGGAAGCGCGCGACGAACTGCTCCGGCGGGATGCCCTGCTTCGCGGCGTTGATTTCGATGGGCGTGCCGTGCGTGTCGTCCGCGCAGAAATAGACGACGTCCTGGCCGCACGAGCGCAGGAAGCGGACGTAAATGTCCGTCTGGATGTACTCGACGGCGTGGCCGAGGTGGACGGCGCCGTTCGCGTACGGAAGGGCGCTGGTGACGAGGATTCTCTCCGCCATGGACTCTCCTGAGGGCGGCGGACCATAGCCGCTCGGGGATACGAGGTCATCGCCAACATGCAGGCCGGGCGCTGCATGGCGCGAAGGGGGATGTTATCGACCGGACGCCATGTGCACCGTCCTCATCCTCCGTAACGTCCACCCCGAGTGGCCGCTGGTCCTCGCCGCCAACCGGGATGAGTTCTACGCGCGTCCGGCCCACGGGCCGAAGGTCCTCTCCGAGTCCCCCCGCGTGGTGGGCGGCCAGGACGTGGAGCGGGGCGGCACGTGGATGGGGGTCACCCACGAGGGAGTCATCGTCGCCCTGACCAACCAGCGCGGCGCCCGGAGCCTGGGCCTGGCCCCCCGCTCCCGGGGCGAGGTGGTGCTGCGCGCCCTGCAGGCCGGGTCGGTGGAGGCCATCGAGCGCTACCTCGGCACCCTGCCCGCCCCGGAGTTCCTGCCCTTCAACCTGCTCTACGGAGACGCGCGCACCCTGCGGGTGGCCTATGCGCGCCCGGGCCATGAGCGCCTGCTGCACGAGGACGTCCCGGACGGCGCGCACGTGCTCCCGAACGACAACCTGGACAACCTGGCGCTCCCCAAGGTGCGGCGGGCGCACGCGCTGGCGGAAGGCGTGGCAACGCGCCCGTGGCCGGAGCTGGTGACGGGGCTCCAGGCGGCCCTGGCCGATCATGCCCTGCCGCCCCGGGAGTCCGCGACGGGGCCGCTCTCCGAGGACGGCCTGCCCGCGGACTTCCTCCAGCAGTTGCAAGCCCTGTGCATCCACACGGAGGGCTACGGGACGCGCTCGTCCGCCATCGTCGCGCTCGGGCCCGGCCGCGTGGGGCACTACCTGGCCACGGACATCGCGCCCTGCCAGGGCGGGTGGCGGGACGTGACGGGCCTGCTCGCGGCGCCTTGAGCGGCCTGTCGTCTTTCAGTCCAGCCGCGCCCGCATCACCGCGTCGCGGCCCGCGTCGTAGGTGGCCTCGAAGGCCGGGCCCCGGCCGGTGAAGGCCTCTACCGGGGGCATGGCCACGTCCACGCGGACCTCCCGCACGTCGCAGCCCAGGTCGGAGCGGTAGAACGCCGGCTCACCGGTGACGTTGATGGCGATGAGCCGCGCGCCCGGGAACAGCTGACACGCGTCATGGACGGGCGTCGCGGCGACGCGGTCCGCTCCCGGGTCGATCCGCTCCAGCGTGGCGTCCTTGAAGAGGAGCGGGTTGGCGGCGCTCGCGGAGACGGCCTCCGACAGCGGGCCGCGCGTGACCGTCACCAGCCGGATGCCGCCCGCGAAGGGCTCCTGGTGGAAGGTGGCGAAGGGCACGGGGAGCTCCTCCACGCGCGCGCCCGCGTAGAAGCGCTCCAGCACCTGGGTGAAGCGCTCATGGCTCAAGGGGGGCACGGTCGCCGCGCCACCCGCGGCGCCCAGCGCGCCCGCCGCCACGGCCGGCCCCAGCGCGCCGCCCGACACCAGCACCGCGAGCAGGCCCACCGCGGCACCGACCGCGCCGCGCGTCGCGGCGACCTTCCGCGTCTCTTCTTCGTAGGCGGTGAAGAAGGAATGGTAGCGCTGGCGCAGGTTGGCGCCGGGCCTGGACGCGTAGAGGCCGCCCACCACCGCGCCCATGCTGTTGCCCACCACGCAGTCGATGGGCACGCCCCGGGCCACCAGCGCATCCAGCGCGCCCACGTGCGCGAGCCCCTTGGTGCCGCCCACCGACAGCACCACGCAGGTGCGCGAAGCGCGCGTGTCCCGGTGGCACGACAGGGCCCCGGAAGCCAGCAACACCGTCAGCCACACCACGCCCAACCGCCGCATGCATCCTCCCGCGCGCGAAGTCGGGCCACCCTACCCCAGAAACACGACCGCCCCCGGGACTGGAGCCCCGGAGGCGGAAGGTGACCTTCACGAGGCCCGGCGTGGACTCACGCCGGACCCGCGCGAGGGACTAGTACGTGCCCTTGAGGGACACGCTGCTGTACGACGAGTAGCCGCGCAGCATGATGTACATCTTGCCCGACGAGGCCTTCGCCGCCGCGCTGCACGTCTCGTTGTTGCCGGACAGGTACGGACGGCAGTCGTACGAGGTCGTCGTCGGGGCGGAGCCGAACTTGATGTACATGTCCGCGTCGCCCGTGCCGCCGCTCATGACGTAGGTGGACGCCTTGGAGGCCGGCAGGTCGAGGCAGTACAGCGTCTCGGAGCCGGTGGCGCCGGACAGGCCCGTCTTCGCGACACCGTTGGTCAGCGCGGTGCAGGTCGGCTGCGTGACCGTGCCACCCACGCCCACCGCCTCCCAGGCGGCCGTCACGGAGGCCTGGTCAGCCGCGGAGTAGCCCAGGGCCGCGGCGGCCTGGACCGTCCACGTCTTGGCCTGCGCGAACGTGGTGCTCGCCGTGAAGAGGTTGGTGTTGGCGTAGTACCAGATGCGAGCGGCCTTCTCGACGCCGATGCCCGTCACCGTGGGGCCACCCGTGCGGCGCGGGTGCGCGCCGCCCTTGGAGAGCAGCGCGAACGCCAGGTTCGGCACGCCGGAGCTGTAGTGCACGTCCGTGCTGGACGTCACGTTGGCCGCCCAGTCCTTGGACGCGCCGTCCTTCGCCGGGTCGTCCATGTAGCGGAGCGCGTCACCGGCGGTGCCGGGGGTCCACACGTCCTCGCCGACCTTCCAGATGTCCGCCGCGGTGCTCCAGCTGTTCACGCGGCTCTCGCAGACGGCGCCGAACGTGTCGGACATCGCCTCGTTGAGGCCGCCGGACTGGCCGGAGTACGTGAGGTTGGACTCGTACTCCGTCACGGCGTGGGTCAGCTCGTGGACGGTGACGTCCGCGTCCTTGCCCAGCTCGATGGAGTTCACGCCGTCGCCGTCGCCGTACACCATCTGGGTGCCGTCCCAGTAGGCGTTCACGTAGTTGCGGCTGTAGTGCACCGTGCTGATGAGCGCCGTGCCCGCGTTGTTCAGCGAGTCGCGGTTGAACAGCACCTTGTAGCAGTCGTAGGTGTAGCCCAGCATGTTGTAGTTGGTGTCGACATGCGAGTCACCGGTGGCCGCGCCGCCCTCGCTGCGCTTGAGCGTGCCCGGGGTGGTGGTGCCGTTGTTCGCGCTGTACACCTTGCGGTTGAGCGCGGTGTGGATCTCCGGAACGCGCAGCAGCGTGGCGCCGTTGATGGCGTCCACATAGACGCGGTCGCGCAGCGGCATCAGGTTGCTGTCGCCCGTCACCTTCACCTCATAGGCGAGGTGCAGACGGCCGTCCTGCTCGGACTTCACGTACACCAGGCGCGCGCCCTCCGCGGCCAGGCCCGTGCCCTGCGTGTCGCGCAGCGCCGCCGTCTGGGCCGCCTCCGCGGCGACCAGCGGACGCGCGGACACGGAGCCGCCGGAGCGGGCGGAGCCGTTCGCGCCGAAGATGGCGCCCGAGCTGTCCACGTGCACCACCAGTTCCTCGCCCACCACCGGCAGACCGTTCAGCGTCTGCGCGTAGCGGATGTGCGAGACGCCCTGGTCATCCACGTTGATGCGGCGGACCTGCAGGTCGTTCGCGTTCAGGCGGAAGAGCGAGGCGATGGAGGGCAGCGACCCGGCGATGGCCGTGTGCACGTCCGCGGCGGCGAAGCCCGTCAGCGGGCGGTCCGCCTGGCCCAGGCGGCCCTGGATGGTGTGCGGCGTCCCATCCGGGTTGGTGCCCACGATCTGCGCGCCCGGAATCACGCTCAGGGCGTTCTGCACTTCCGCGACTTCATCCGGCTTCTGCTGATCCTTCTGCGTGTTGGAGTCCGTCTCACCGACGCCGCAAGCGACGAGGGGGAAGGCCAGCAGGGCTGAAACGAAACGGGTGCGAACCAAGGTACTGCCTCCTGCCCGGCGCAAAGGGGGTGGTCGCCGGGACAGCGCTCCTTTCAGCATTCTTCAGGCCAACTCATTAAGTCCGCGAAATGCCTCGTAGTACTGGAACGCGCTGAAAAACGGCTGGCACATCAGCGCCCAGTAAATCTTCTGTAATGTGGAAGCATTCGTTACACCCCTGGCACAACCCCATGGAATCCCTGGGGATTCATGGGCGAGCGGGCGGCTGTCCTGAACCATGACAGTCCCCATGAGGGTGTGTCCTCTATTCAGACAATCCAAGTTTGACGGCTTTTTCTTGGTACACAAAGCATGGCCCTGAATTCGCGCGGCGTGCGTCAGCGCCACACGCCGAGCAGCACCCGCGCGCGTCCATCCATGGGGAGCGCGGCCTCTTCCACCGTGGTGAAGCCGGCGTCGCGGGCCACGTCGGCCAGGTGCCGCATCCACGGTTTGTAGGGCATCCCATTGTCGGAGCAGCAAGGGACGACGGCGAAGCCCAGCCCGTGGCGCGCGGCGTACTCGATGATGATCCGCGTGGCGCCGTCCGGGTGCATGCCCACGACGAGCTCCGCCTCGCAGGGCTCCTCCAGCGTGAAGAGCCGCTGGGCGTACTTCACGGGCAGGTGCTTGTGGCGCAGGTCGAACGTGGTGACGGTGCGCCCGCGCTGGGTGAGGGACTCGTTCAGCTTCCCCATGCCTCCGGCGATGTCATAGACGCGCAGGGCCTGGGGGAAGCGCGTGACGAGCAGGTCCGCGAAGAGGTCGAAGCGTCGCTTGTCCGCCATGGCGGCTCCTTCAGCCCGGCCCCTTCAGGCGCGGGTGCACACCGTCCACAACAGCCGCTCGATGACGAGCTTCCCGCTGGCGGAGGACTTCAGGGCCAGGTCCGCGTCCGCGCACGCCACCAGGGCGTTGAGCAGCTCGCGGCGCTCGTAGCGGGCGGCGGCCTGCATGCCGAACGCGAGCGCCCACGCGTTGGGCGTCTTGCGCTTGGAGGCCTTCAGCTCGGCCTCCAGCTTGGGGAGGATGCGCGCCTCCACGTCGCGGCCGGTGCGCGGCGGCTGGCCGCCCGCGTACTTCTCCAGCCAGGCGTGGTTCTCCAGGAGCGAGCGGACGATGGACGCCACCGCGCCCAGCAACTGGAGCGCGTGCGTGCCCTGCCCCATCGCGTCCTCGGCGTAGGAGAGCGCGTCGCGCAGCTCGCGCTTCTGGAGCGCCTCCGTCAGCTCGAAGAACTCCTCCTCGCGCGCGTGGTGCACGAGCAGCGCCACGTGCTGCGCTTCGATGGTGGGCCCCTCCGCGTAGACGGCCAGCTTCTCCAGCTCCGACTGGAGCAGCCGGATGTTGCCGCCGATGCGCTCCTTCAGTCCCTCCAGCGCGCCCGGGCCCAGCTTCTTCTTGAAGGGGGCGAGGAACTCCCTGGAGATTTCACTGAGGTCCAGGTCCTTGTGGCGCGCGGCCACCTTGCGCTCGAAGAGGCGGCCCTTGTCCTGCGCGAACTTGAGCAGCGGGCTGCGCGAGTCCACGTCCGTGGCCGCGAGCACCAGCGCGTGCCCCGGCGGCACGCCCTTCTGGAGCAGCTCCAGGAGCGCGGACGCGTCCCCTTCCGGAGCGCTGATGCGCTCGTCACGGCAGAAGGCCGCCGCCTCCTGGAGGAAGGCGAGGTCGGCTTCCGCCAGGTCCACGTTGAGCTCTTCCTTCCACTGCTCCACCGTGGGCGCGCCGGGCACGCGGGGATCCAATTGATCCACGCCCCAGCCCGCGCGGCCCGCGAGCGCCAGGAGCCGCCGGGCCCCCTCCTTGCGCTTGCCCGCCTTCCACGCGTCGCGCGCCTTGGCCAGCGCGTCGCCCTTGCCCTTCTTGGGCGCGAGGAACTCCGGGTCGCGCACCAGCACCACCTTGCGCCCGGGGAACAGCGGCAGCGTGGCCAGCTCCTGCGCCACCTCGCGCGGGGAGGCCGCGTCCAGCACCGCGAGGTTCAGCCCCATGGCGGCGTCCGGCACCAGCGTCTTCACCAGCTCGTCGGCGCCCTTCCTGACCAGGAACTCCTCGCCCCACAGGAGGTACAGCGGCCACACCTTGCCGCCCTTCACCTCCGCCAGCACCTCGTCCATGTCCGCGCTCACCGGGCCTCCACGCACAGTTCGATGAGCAGCCGCTCCAGCTGCAACCGGGGCGCGCCGTTGCGCGAACCGATGGCCGTGCGCGCCGACTCCAGCAGCGAATGCCGCCGGTGCAGCGCGGCCTCCGACGTGCGCCGCGCCGCTTCCTGCGCCAGCGCCGTCAGGTCGCGGTTCGCCAGCGCATCCAGCGCCCCGGCCTTCGCGAGCGACACGTCCCGCGTCCACAGGATGAGCAGCTCCAGCGCCGTGTCCGCGTCCTCGCGCGAGCCGCCGTGCGCCTCCGCGAAGCGCAGGAGCGCCGGGATGTCCTCGCCGCTCAGGCCTTCAAAGGCGGTGAGGACGTCCTTGCGCTCCTTCAGCGCGTCCACGTCCAGCGCGAGCGCACGGCCCAGGCTGCCCCCGGACATCACCGCGGCCAGGGCGGCGGTGTCCGCGTCCAGCTTGCGCTCCTGTTGCACGTGCCGTGCGACCAGGTCCACCGGCAGCGGGCCGAAGTACACCTTGCTGCACCGGCTGCGGATGGTGGGCAGCAGCCGGTCCATGGCGCTCGCCACCAGGATGAGGGTGGTCTCCGCGGGCGGCTCCTCCAGCGTCTTGAGGAACGCGTTCTGCGCCTGGACGTTCATCTGCTCCGCGCTGACCAGGATGGCCACCTTGCGCTTGGACTCCAGGCCGCGCAGCGCCAGGCGCTCCTGGAGCTGCCGTATCTGCTCCACGCGCAGCTCGCGGCTGGGCGTGCCGGTGAAGTCGGAGCGGCCAGCGAGTCCTCGCGACACGCGCTCGTCGTCCGGCATCACCCAGGTGACGTCCGGGTGCAGCCCCTTGGCGATGCGCACGCAGCTGGCGCACCTGCCGCAGCCCACCTCCGGGGCCTCCGGGCACGTGAGGGCCTGGGCCAGCCCCACCGCGGCCAGCTCCTTGCCCACGCCTTCAGGCCCGGCGAACAGGTAGGCGTGATGCACCGAGCCGGACCGCAGGGCGGATTGGAGCGCGTCCATCGCGCGGGGCTGTCCCTGCACCGAGGCAAGCGTCATGGGGGGCGTGTATCCCCGCTCGGGGCCCACCCGTCAACCGCCACCTTGACCCGTGCGCGCGCCACCGGTCTGATTCGCCTCAGCGTGTTGAACTTCCTCGAAGGCTACCTTCCCCTGCTGGCGGGCTCCATCCTGACGGTGCTCCTGCTGGGCATCCAGCGGTCCACCCAGGACCCGGACCTGCGCGACGACCTGCGCGGCGCGGTGCGGATGCTGGTCGCCTTCCTGGCCCTGCGGCTGGTGTCGCGCCTCCTGCCGGAGGCCTCGACGCCCGAGGGCCTGCGCAAGTTCGTGAGCGTGGGCTGGATGCTCACGTTCGCCTACGGCGTCATCCGGGCCGGGGTGGCGTTCGCGCTGAAGCTGGTGCGGATGCGCTCGCCGGTGTCGACGCCCAAGATCCTCCGTGACGTCATCGACTTCACGCTGTACGCGCTCGCCACCGTCCCCATCCTCCAGAGCCAGCTCAACCTGGACCTGGCGGGCCTGGTCGCGTCCACCGCGGTGCTGACGGTGGTCATCGGTCTGGCGCTCCAGGAGACGCTGGGCAACCTCTTCGCGGGCCTGTCGTTGCAGTTGGACCGACCCTTCGAGGTGGGCGACTTCATCCGCATCGGCGAGCACACCGGGCGGGTGGTGCACATCGGGTGGCGCTCCATCCGCATCGCCAACTTCCGGCGCGAGGTCATCACCCTGCCCAACAGCATGGTGGGCAAGGAGCACGTGAAGAACTTCACCCAGCACCGCGAGCCCGTGGGCATCGAGATGCAGGTGGGCGTGTCGCTGGACGCGCCGCCCAACCAGGTGAAGCAGGCGCTGCTGGACGTGGCCCGGGAGATTCCCCAGGTCCTGGTGCAGCCGCCGCCCATCGCGCGCACGGTGGCCTTCACGGACTCCAACGCGCAGTACATGGTGCGCGTGTTCCTCAATGACTTCGCGCTGTCGGACACCGTGAAGGAGGAGCTGCACACGCGGCTGTGGTACCGGCTGCGCCGCGAGGGACTGGAGCTGCCCCACGCCCAGCGCACGGTGACCCTGCGCCGCGAGACGAAGCACCGCCGCGGCGAGCTGGCGGACGACACCGTGCGCGACCTGTTGCGCCAGGTGGACCTCTTCGCGCCGCTGGGCCCGGAGAAGCTGGAGCAGTTGCGGTGCGAGGTGGTGGTGCGCCGCTTCGGCCGCAACGAGCGCATCATCCAGGAGGGCGACGAGGGCGGGACCTTCTACGTCGTGGCCTCCGGCGAGGTCAGCGTGCGCGCCGGCACGCTCCAGTCCGAAATCACGCGGCTGGGGCCGGGCCAGTACATCGGAGAGATGTCCCTGCTCACCGGCGAGCCTCGCGCCGCCACGGTGGTGGCGCTCCAGGACTCCGTGCTGCTGGAGCTGGACCGGCCCACCTTCGCGCGCCTGTTCTCCGACCATCCCGGCCTCGCGCGGCAGCTCTCCGCGCTCCTCGCCCAGCGCCGCACCCAGCTGCGCGCCGTGGCCCAGGCCTCCGGTGGAGGTCCGGACCACTCACCCGAGGCGGGCCGCATCCTCGGAAGGCTTCGCTCGCTCTTCGGCCTCAAGCACGAATAGCGGCTTTCCCCCGGCGGCATCCGGGGCAATCACGACCCTCTGCGACACGCTGCGTGGCGGCCTGGAAGGCATGCATCCAGGCGCGACGCCATGGACTTTGACGCTCGGAGCCTGAAAGGTCTAAAGGTTCACACATGCAAGACATTCGTGGCTTCCCCGCGCGATTGGGCGCGCTGCTGCTTCCCGGCGCGCTGCTGATGGCCCTGCCCCAGAGCGCGGCGGCCACGGCCCAGGTGAAGCCAGACGCGGCGGTCGCGGGCCTGGAGCGGCTGACGCACCGCCGGGTCTTCTTTGGCCACCAGTCGGTGGGCGGGAACATCCTGGACGGCGTGCGGGCCCTGCCGAACGCGCCGGGCTCCAAGACGCCCGCCATCGTGGAGGTGAAGGACGCGGACGCCACGATCGCGCCGGGCACGCTGGCGCACGCGTTCGTGGGCCAGAACGAGCAGCCGGAGACGAAGCTCGCGCACTTCGCGCAGCTGCTGGATGGCGGCGTCGCGAAGCAGGTGGACGTGGCGCTGGTGAAGTTCTGCTACATCGACTTCACCTCCAGCACGGACGCGAAGGCACTGTTCGAGAAGTACCGCGACACGCTCGCGGGGCTGAAGTCGCGCCACCCGGGCGTCACCTTCGTGCACGTCACCGCGCCGCTGACGACGGTGCAGCGCGGGGCGAAGGCCTGGTTCAACGAGCTGCGAGGACGCGCGGTGTACGGCGTGGGGGAGAACGTGTCGCGCGAGGCGTTCAACGCGCTGATGCGGCAGACCTACGGCGGCAAGGAGCCGCTGTTCGACCTGGCGGCGCTGGAGTCGTCGCAGCCGGACGGCAGCCGTGAGACCTACGAGGTCAACGGCCGCGCGTACCCGGCGATGGTGCCGGCGTATTCGGATGACGGCGGGCACCTCAACGCGCAGGGACAGGCGCGCGTGGCCTCCGCGCTCGTCACGTTCCTGGCGGCCCTGCCGGAAGCCGCTGCCTCCGCGAAGGCCGGGCCCTGAGCCATGCGCGTTCCGTTGATGATGATGCTCGGCCTGGGGCCGACCGTCGCGCGTTTGAAGCTGCGCCGCTGTGAAGCGGTGGGCGCCACCCCGACCGTCTGGGGGCGCGTCTGGATTCACGGCGAGGGCGAAGTCCAGGTGGGCAACCGCGTGGTGTTCGACGCGCGGATGGCGCCCATCGAGCTGCACGCGCAGCGGGGGGGACGCATCGTGATCGAGGACGACGTGACCATCGAGGGAGGCAGCTCCATCGAAGCGCAGTCGTGCGTGACGGTGGGCGCGCGCAGCCGCCTGGGCATGTGGTGCAAGCTGATGGACAACATGTACCACCCGGTCCGGGGCAACCGGCACGAGCGGCCGCGGTCGGTGCCGCTGGTGGTGGAGGAAGGCGTCACGGTGGGCAGCCGCTCCATCCTGTTGCCGGGCACGCACCTGCAGAAGGGCGCGAGCGTGGCCTCCGGCACGGTCATCTCCCGCCGCATCCCGCCGGGCGTGACGGTGGGCGGCTCTCCGGCCCGCGTGCTGCGGCGCGAGGTGCCGCGATGAAGCCCCCCCTCCCCTCCCGGACCGAGGCGCTCCAGTTGGCGCGCGCGGGCCTTCAGATGGTGCGCACGGAGGTGTTTCCGCGCGCCGAGCGCGTGGTGGCCGTGGCGCGGGCGCGCTGGCTGTTCCGCGACTTCCGCATGGGCCGCGACGTGGCGGCGTATGGCCCGGTGAGCGCGCGCAACGACGGCCACGCGGAGCTGGGCGACAAGCTGACGTTCCTGGGCGGCATGCTGCCCACGTCGGTGGTCTGCTACGAGCACGCGCGCCTGCTGGTGGGCAACGAAACCCAGTTCAACTACGGCGCGTCGGTGGAGGCCTGGGAGTCGGTGCAGATTGGCGACCGGTGCATGTTCGCGTCGTTCGTGCGCGTGAGTGACCGGGACGGCCAGCGCATCGCGCCCATCATCATCGAGGACGACGTCTGGGTGGCCCACGGCGCCATCCTGCTACCGGGCGTGCGCATCGGTGCACGGTCGGTGGTGTCCGCCGGCAGCATCGTTTCCCAGGACGTCCCCCCGGATTCGCTCGCCATGGGCAACCCGGCGCGCAGCATGAGCCTGGACCTGGTGGCCCGCGACGCCACGGGCACCTGACCGCGCGCGTGCCCGCTTCCGCCCGGCGCTCAGCAAAACGTGCCGGGCGCGTTCTTTTCCGCATCCCCCTCCACACCCCACTTCCCGCTTCAACGACAGGACCCCATCCATGAGCACGCGTGACACGCTTCGCACCTTCATCGTCGACACCTTCTTCGTGGACGACTTCGCGGACGACGACTCGTTCCTGCGCAAGGGCCTCATCGACTCCACGGGGATGATGGAGCTGGTGGCCTTCATCGAGACGGAGTTCCACATCAAGCTCGACGACAAGGAGCTGGTGCCGGAGAACCTGGACTCGCTGGCTCGCGTGGTGGCCTTCGTGGACCGCAAGCAGTCGCTGGCGAAGGCGAGCTGAGACGCCCATGTGCGGCATCGCGGGGTTCACCTTCCCGGCGGGTGACGCATCGGGCACGGCGCAGCACGCCGACCGCCTGCGCCGCATGACCGCCAGCATCAAGCACCGGGGGCCGGACGCGCAGCGGGCCCTGCTCCTGGACGGCGCCGCGCTGGGGCACGCGCGGCTGTCCATCGTCGACCTGGCCTCCGGTCACCAGCCCATGCGCGACGAGGCCACCGGACTCACGGTCGTCTTCAACGGCGAAATCTTCAACCACGTGGAGCTGCGCGAGCAGCTGTCGGGGGCATATGCCTTCCGCACGCGCTCGGACACGGAGGTCATCCTCGCGGCGTTCCTCACGTGGGGCATCGACTGCGTGCGCCGCTTCGAGGGCCAGTGGGCCTTCGCGCTGTGGGATCCGCGCGACCGCACGCTGTGGATGTCACGGGACCGCGTGGGCATCTGCCCGCTGTTCTACGCGCGGCTGCCGCAAGGGCATCTGGCGTTCGCGTCGGAGGCGAAGGCGCTCTTCGCTGGCGGACTGGTGACGCCGGTGCTGGACGCTCGGGGGCTCAAGCAGACGTTCCAGCTCTGGGCGCCGGTGGCGCCGCGCACGTCCTTCGAGGGCGTGTCGCTGCTGCCGCCCGCGCACGTGGCGAAGTGGCGCGATGGGACGCTGACGCTCCAGCGCTACTGGGACCTGGACTTCGGCGTGACGCCGGACGCGGTGGAGGCGCCCCGGCTGCTGGAGGAACTGGGCGCGGTGCTGGACCGGGCGGTGCGCCTGCGGCTGCGCGCGGACGTGCCGGTGGCGGCGTACCTTTCGGGTGGGTTGGACTCCAGCCTGCTGTGCGCGCTGGCGCAGGAGCAGCTGGGCGGGACGCTGCGGACCTTCTCCGTGGGCTTCGCGCACGCGCGGTTCGACGAGCGCGCGCATCAGGCGACGGTGGCGGAGCAACTGCGCACCGAGCACCGCGTGGTGGAGATGCGCGATGGGGACATTGGCGCGCTGGTGCCGGGCGTCATCTTCCACGCGGAGCAGGCGATGATGCGCTCCGCGCCCGCGCCGTTCCTGCGGCTGTCGGGGTGGGTGCGCGACCAGGGCATCAAGGTGGTGCTGACGGGTGAAGGGTCGGACGAGATGTTCCTCGGCTACGACCTCTTCAAGGAGACGAAGGTGCGCCAGTTCTGGGCGCGCCAGCCGGGCTCGAAGTACCGGCCGCTGCTCCTGCGCCGGCTGTATCCGACGCTGTCGGTGAGCCAGCAGAACGTGGAGCTCTTGCGCGAGTTCTTCGGCACGGGGCTGGAGACGCCGGACGCGCTCGGGTTCTCGCACATGGTGCGGTGGGGCAACAGCGGCCGCATCCTGCGCTTCCTCGCGCCGGAGTTCGCCGCGAAGGTGGCGGACGAGGATCCGGTGGCGTCGGTGCTCGCGACGGTGCCGGACGCGGTGGCGAAGTGGCGGCCCCTGGCGCGGGCCCAGTACCTGGAGGCGCGGACGTTGCTGTCGGGCTACCTCCTGTCCGCGCAGGGCGACCGCATGCTGCTGGGCAACGCGGTGGAGGGGCGCTTCCCCTTTCTGGACACGGGCGTGATGGAGTTCGCCGCGCGGGTGCCGGAGCGGCTGCGGCTCCGGGGCCTGGACGAGAAGCACCTGCTCAAGCGCTTCGCCAAGGGCCGCGTGCCGGCGTCCATCCTGGAGCGCAGCAAGTTCCCGTACCGAGCCCCCATCGCGGGAGCGCTGGTGGGCCCGGATGCGCCCACCTGGGCGCGCGAGCTGCTGGCTCCAGAGGCGGTGTCGGCGACGGGCGTCTTCGACGCGCGCAAGGTGGAGCGGCTGGTCGCGAAGCTGCGGGCACCGAACTCGGCGGAGAGTGAGGCGGACACCATGGCCCTGTTCGCCGTGGCGTCCACGCAGTTGCTGGCGCATCACTTCCTGAAGCCGAAGCCCGTGCCCCAGGCAGACGTGGATGCCGTGCAGTTGGAGGCCGCGTGAGCGCGCCTTCAGGCATCGCAGTGGAGATCCCGGCAGCCCGGTGTTCGCCCGCGCAGTGGGAGGAAGCGTGAGCGCGGATACCGCCCCTTCGTGGGTTCGTGGCCATGCGGCCTCAAACCCGGATGCGCCAGCGGTGGACTCGCCGTGGGCGCGGCTCACCTACGCGCAGCTCGAAGCGCGGATGCTGGCGCTCGCGGGACAGCTGCGGGCCGCCGGCGTCGAGCCGGGCGCTCGGGTCCTCATCGCCCTGCCCCTGGGCTGCGCCTCGGCCGTCGCGAGCCTCGCGGTGCAGGCGCTGGGTGCCTGCGCCGTGGAGCTGGACCGTGAGACGGGCGCGGACTCCCTGGCCAGCATCCTCGCGCAGACGGGTGCCCGCCACGCGGTCATCTTCGGTCAGGACGCGCGGCGCTGGACGGGGCGCTCGCAGCTCACCCACTTCTTCATCGTCCACGGCTCCCGCCCTCCGGAGCGCATGCTCGGGTTGCTGAAGCCCGCCTCGTGCACGTGGTTGCAGGAGGACGGCGCGGTGGATCCGGACGTGTGCCCGGAGCCGCTGGCCGCCCTGCCCGCCCTGCCTCCGGATGCGCCCGCGTCCATCGTCTACACGTCCGGCAGCACGGGCACGCCCCGTGGCGTCGTGCAGACGTTCGCCAACATCGCGGCGAACACGCGCTCCATCGTGGAGTACCTGGGCCTCACTCCGCACGACCGCGCCATGCTCATCCTTCCCCTGCACTACTGCTACGGGAAGAGCGTGCTCCAGACGCACCTGCTCGCGGGCGGCTCCGTGTTCCTGGATCCGCGCTTCATGTACCCGCAGGTGGTGCTGGAGGCCATGGCCACCGAGTCCTGCACCGGCTTCGCGGGCGTGCCCCTCACCTTCGAGCTGCTGCGCCGTCAGGCCGCCCCGGACTCGCTCGCGAACCTGAAGCTGCGCTACCTCACCCAGGCCGGCGGAGGCATGTCCCCGGACACCGTGCGCTGGACGCGCGAGGCCTTCCACCCGGCCGAGCTGTTCGTCATGTACGGCCAGACGGAGGCCACCGCGCGGCTCTCCTACCTGCCGCCCTCGCGCGCCACCGACAAGGCGGGCTCCATCGGACAGGGCATCCCGGGCGTCACGCTGGCCGTGGTCGCGGACGACGGCACGCCCCTTCCCGACGGCGAAGTGGGCCAGCTCGTGGCGAAGGGCGCCAACGTCACCCCCGGCTATCTCGACGCGCCGGACGACACCGCCGCCATCCTCCATGACGGCTGGCTGTGGACCGGCGACCTCGCGTGGCGCGACGCGGAGGGCTTCTTCTTCCTCGTCGGCCGCGCGAAGGAGATCCTCAAGGTCGGCGGCCACCGGGTGAGCCCCGCGGAGATTGAGCACGTCCTCGCGCGCCACCCGGCCGTGCTGGAGGCCGCCGTGGTGGGCGTACCGGACGACCTGGGCGGCGAGGCCGCGTGCGCCGCCGTGGTCCTCCAGCCCGGCGCCAGCGCTCAGGAGGACGACCTGCGCCGCTTCTGCCGTGAGGCGCTCCCGGCCCACAAGGTGCCACGCCACGTGCTGTTCATTGACGCGCTCCCTCGCGGGCCCACCGGCAAGGTGCTCAAGGCCGACCTGCGCACGCGCGTGCTGTCTTCACTCTCTTCTCCTGAATCGAGGTCGCCGTGACGATGAAGTTCTCCAAGCAGGTGCTGGAACTGGACTGGGAGGCCAAGGCCGCGTCGCTGTCCGACGGGCTCAAGGAGGCCGTCCTCAAGAAGCTGCGCAAGCGCGGCCTGGTGGTCGCCGTCTCCGGCGGCATCGACTCCGCGTGCGTCGCCGCGCTGGCGGTGCGCGCGCTGGGGCCGGACCGCGTCTTCGGCCTGCTCCTGCCGGAGCGCGACTCCAGCGGCCTGTCCTCCAAGCTGGGCCGCGAGCTCTGCGAGAAGCTGGGCATCCAGTACACGCTGCACGACATCGCGCCCGTGCTGGAGGCCGCCGGGTGCTATTCGCAGCGCGACGCGGCCGTGCGCTCCGTGTTCCCCGCGTTCCAGCCGGACATGAAGTGGAAGATCGTCATGCACGGCGACCGGCTCAACACGGACGCCCTCAACATCTTCTACGTGGTGGTGCAGGTGGACGGGCAGGAGCAGCGCTTCCGCCTCACGCCCCAGGCCTACGTCCAGATTGTCGCCGCCACCAACTTCAAGCAGCGCGTGCGCAAGATGATGGAGTACTTCCACGCGGACCGGCTCAACTTCGCCGCGTCCGGCACGCCCAACCGCCTGGAGTATGATCAGGGCTTCTTCGTGAAGCTCGGCGACGGCGCCGCGGACGTGAAGCCCATCGCCAGCCTCTACAAGACGCAGACGTACAAGCTCGCGCGGCACCTGGGCGTCATCGACGGTATCCTCAACCGCGAGCCCACCACGGACACGTTCAGCCTGGAGCAGTCGCAGGAGGACTTCTACTTCTCCGTGCACTACTCGCAGCTGGACCTCATCCTCTGGGCGAAGAACCACGGCATCGCCCCGGAAGAGGCCGCCCCGGAGATGAGCCTCACGCCGCAGCAGATCCAGCGCGTCTACGACGACATCGACCAGAAGCGCCGCACCACCGCGTACCTCCACGCGCAGCCGCTGCTGCTTGAAGAGGTCAGCGAGCTGAAGCCCTTCAAGATCTCCTGAAGGAGCCTCACCCGCCGCCAGCGCCGGGGGAACCGGAGGCCGCTTCGATGGAGTCCGCGGCCTCCACCCGGAGGCGCTCCTCCGGGGTGAACGAGTCGAACAAGAGCCGCTGCACCGCGGCCTGACGCCGGGCGGGGTTGGGCTCGCTCTGGCCCAGCGCCGCGCGCTTCGCGCGGAAGTCCGCCAGCCGCTGCTTCCACTGCGCGCGCTCCGCGTCCAGCGCCTCCAGCCGCTCGGTGGCCTCCGGGCCCACGGTGGACAGCCGGTGCTGGTGCAGGTCCTCCGCCGTCGCTCCCGCCGCAAGCAGCTCCTGCTCCACGGCCTGCTGCCGCAGCGGGCGCACGGCCTCCTCGCGGCTGGCGCGCACCTCCGGGGGCAGCCGCTCCTCCAGGGCCGCCATGCGCTGCTCGCGCTCCTCCTTCGTGAGCGACGCGTCCTTCATCAGCTTGAGCCGCTCCACCGCGACGGCGTCCACCGCCTCCTCCTGCCCGAAGAGGCCATCCGCCACGCCCGGGCCCAGGTGCTCGCGGCGCAGCTTGCGCAGGGACTCCAGGCGCTCCGCCGTGTCCGGCATGGCCGCAGAGCCCTTCGACGCCAGCCCTCGCGCCGCATCCAGATAAGCCAGATAATCGTCCAGCACCTGCACCGCTTCGTCCATCGCGGCGGCGGGCAGCTTCTTCGCCCGCAGGGCCGTGAGGATGCGCTCGCGGATGAGCGACGCGGGCTCCTCGCCCGTGGCGGACAGGTAGTAGTTGAAGAACCGGCGCAGGTCCGCGTTCGGCACCAGGTGCCCGGACGCGTCCACCAGCACCGCGCCATCCTCCTCCGTGTCCTTCAGCGAACCGGGCAGCGGCGGCAGCGGCGCGTCGGGGACAGCGCTCGCCGCCGCGGCGGCACCGGGCACTCCGGGAGACATCGCGCGCGATTGGACACCCTGCGCGACGGGGACGGCGGACGGCGGGACAGCGGGTCCGGGCGCATCCTCCGCCCGGACCTTCCACCACGAGAAGACGCCGGCACCCAGGAGGGCGCACAGCGCGACCACGAGAATGACGGCGCGGCTCTTCATGGCGGGGCGCTCCTTCAACGGCCTTACAGGCCCGCGGTCTTCAGGCGGTTCGCCTGGGTGCGGAACACGGACTTCGGGTCGGTGAAGAACGCGGTGAGGCCCAGCACTTGGTTCACCTCGTCCAGGTGGTTCATGTCGTAGTTGTCGCGGATGACCGTGCCGAAGCGCGAGCTGCAACGGCCCACGAGGCCGTCGTTGGACTCGCTGTAGAAGAAGGACGACAGCTTCAGCGCGTAGTCAGACGCGTCGAAGACGTTGGTGAAGGGATCCGTGCCGGACCAGGAGTAGTAGCGCTGGCCCTGCGCGCCCGTCGCCGCGCCAGTGCCGCACGACGTGGTGGGCAGACCCGCCGGGAACTTCGCGTTGTAGGTGGCCGCGCCCGAAGCGGACAGCGCCCCCAGCGCGCCGATGGCGTCCTGGGACTGCGTGTGGCCGGACAGCAGGCCCAGCACCATGCCCAGGTTGTTCGCGAAGTACGACAGCACGCTCTCCGTGAACGAACCGCCCTTGATGTTCGAGCGCAGGTAGGTGGCCAGGTCCGCGCCCTTGTGCGGCGTGCCCACCGTCGTCACGGACGCCACCAGGTCCGGCCGCACCGCCGCCACGTAGCGCACGTCCAGGCCGCCGTGGCTGTGGCCAATCAGGTTCACCTTCTTCGCGCCCGAACGCGCGAGCACGTCCTGCACCTGCGCCAGCAGCGCCTCGCCGCGCGCCTCGCTCGTGTTGAACTGCGGAACGTGCGTGATGTAGACCTTCGCGCCGCCCGACTTCAGCGTCGACTCGATGCCGTAGAAGTAGTCGAGCACCCCGAACAGCGAATCAAAACCCGCCATGCCGTGCGCCAGCACGATGGGGTACTTCGTCTGCGTGTACGTATCCGCGCGGGCAGGCTGCGCCCAGAGGGCAAGAACCGCGACAGTCAGAACGAGGGTCCGGACGGCGTTTCGCATACAGGCTCCTGATTGGGGAGGGCGGATCATCGAAGGGATTGACCCGCGAATCAGCCCATAGAGCGAGCCACTGATAAAAATCAAGCCAACCTCAGAATTCACCGAAAAGCATGTCAGCTCCGGGTCAAGTCAGACTTTAACGCCCCGCGTTGAACTGGCAGCATCCGGGCCCCTCCAGAGGAGCACGCCCTTGGACACAGTCGCCTACCACGCCTTCACCGCGGAATTGACGCACAGGGCCGACGCGGACGGCCGCTTCCGGGGGCTCGTGGCGCTGGGCTCGATGGCGGCGCGGGACTACGCGCCGGATGACTTCAGCGACCATGACTTCTTCGTCGTCGCATGGCCCGGACACGCTGAAACATTGAGACAGGAGCGCGGGTGGCTGCCCCGCGCGGAGGACGTGGCGCTGACGTTCCGCGAGACGGCGCACGGCCTCAAGGTCGTGTACCGCGACGGGCACCTGCTGGAGTTCGCGGTGTTCGACCTGGAGGAGCTGTCCTTCGCGCGCGTCAACCGCTACCGCGTGCTGCTGGACAAGGGCGGCGTGACGGAGCGCATGGACGCGCGCGCGAGGGACACGACGGAGGAGCTCCAGCGCACGGCCCCGGACGACGCGTGGCTGTTCGGGCAGTGGCTCACGCAGGTGCTGGTAGGCGCGGGGCGCCACGCGCGCGGTGAAGGGCTCAGCGGGCGCTCGCGGCTCTACGATGCGGTGCGCCTGTTCTGCATTCTCCTCGCGCGCCACGTCCCCGCTCCTGACGCTTCGCTGCTGGACGGGTTGGATCCGGTGCGGCGCGTGGAGCGCGTGTATCCGGAGACCGGCGGTGAGCTGGCGCGGGCCTTGGAAGGCGATACGCCGGGCCTCGCGCGCACGCTCCTCGTGCTGGCCGAGCGCGAGCTGTCCCACGTGCCCGCGTACCCGCGCGACGGAGTGGCCGCCGTGCGGGCCCGGCTCGAAGCGATGCACCGGTAGGCGCGCGGCGGCTCAGGCCCGGGCGGCGTCCTGTTCCCGGGCGTTGTGCCCGATGACGAGCACCCGCTCGGGATGCGGCTGCCGGCGCGCCCAGTCCAGCAGCGCGGTGAAGGCATCCGGCGCGGGGGCGGCCGTGGCCAGGAGCATGCGCGGCTGGTGTTCGAAGAACAGGTCCTCCGCTCCCAGGTTCTGGGACGCCCACGTGCGCCAGCCGGGCACCGCCTTTCCGGGCGCGGGCTGCAGGCCGGTGACGGTGAAGCCACCGGCCATGAAGATGCGCGTCAGGCCCACGAGCGTCGCGCCCGTGCCGAAGCCACACACCACGTGCCGCACCGAGGGGAAGCGCTCGCGCACCTGCGCGCGCAGGCCCGCCGCCCAGGCCTCCACGCACGCCACCATCGCCCGGTTGGTGAGCTGCCGGGGCCAGCTCCAGCCCTCGCGCTCCAGGGACTGGGCCTGGTGGAACATGTCCGCCATCGAGTCCACCTGGCGCACCTGCCCCTGGAAGCCGTGCGCGCGCAGGTACACCGCCCCCGCCGCGTCCGTCAGGGCCACCGTGGGCAGGCCCCGCTCGCGGCCCAGGACGTCCAGCGCCAGCGCGCTCGACGCGCCGGACAGCTCCACCAGCCCTCGCGAACCCGGCGGCATGGCGGCCAGGTAGCGCGCGAACGTGAGGTACTTGAGGCTGCCGGACGGCTGCGCTCCACCCCACAGCACCACCGGCCCGCCCGCCTGCGGACGCGAAAGGGAAAAAACTCCACGCATGGCCGCCCCCTGGCGCGCACCCGCATTCCGCGCCCGACACATGCCGGAGTCTTCCGGAGGGGGCCCCCTTGGGCCATTGCCCCGGGGACGGGGCGGATGTCCGCCGGGGGACGGCGCAAGTCCCTGCAACGCCGTGGCGGGCGGTTATGCTCCGCGCCCATGTCTCAAGCCCCGCGCGTCCGCATCCTGCTGTCGGAGACGTACAACCCCTGGTTCAACCTGGCGACCGAGGACTGGATCTTCCGCGAGCTGGATCCGTCCACCCAGACGCTCTTCCTCTGGCGCAACGACAACACGGTCGTCATCGGCCGCAACCAGAACCCATGGTCCGAGTGCAACCTCTCGCGCATGGAGGAGGACAAGGTCTTCCTCGCGCGGCGCACCAGCGGCGGCGGCGCGGTGTTCCACGACCTGGGCAACACCTGCTTCACGTTCCTGTCCGCGAAGGAGGGCTACGACAAGACGGCGAACGTCCGCATCCTGCTGGACGCGCTGTCGCGGCTGGGCGTGACGGCGCAGGCGTCCGGGCGCAACGACCTGGTGATTCCGCTGGAGGACGGGCCCCGGAAGATCAGCGGCAGCGCGTACCGCGAGACGAAGGACCGCGCCTTCCACCACGGCACGTTCCTCATCCACGCCAACCTGTCGCGGCTGGCCAACTACCTCACGCCGCACCCGAAGAAGCTGGAGTCCAAGGGCAGCGCGTCGGTGCGCTCGCGCGTGATGAACATCCGCGACCTCCAGCCAGAGGTCTCCCATGAGTCGCTGGTGAAGGCGATGATTGGCGCCTTCTGCGACTTCCACGGCGGCACCGCGGAGCCGCAGCTGCTGGAGCCGTCGTTCCTGGAGAACCAGCCGTCGCTCAAGCGCACCTTCGAGCACTACGCGTCGTGGGACTGGCGCTTCGGCAACGCGCCCCGCTTCAGCCACCAGATGGTGGAGTACCTGTCGTGGGGCTTCTTCGAGGTCCACGTCGACGCGGAGAACGGACACATCACCCGCGCGCAGGTCTTCTCGGATGCGCTCTACCCGGACCTCGTGCAGGACCTGCAGACCGCGCTCACCGGCAAGCCGCACAGCCGGGATGGGATGAAGCAGGCCGTCGCCGAGGTCCGCGCCCGTCACCCCTCGCAGGAGCGGGAGCTGGCGGAGCTGGAGACATGGCTGATGGGCCAGGTCGAGGTCTGACCCGGCCCATCCGCCGTCACGTCATTCAGCGGTGGCCACCGCCGTGGCCACCACCCCAGCCGCCGCCATTGCCACCGCCGTGGCTGGAGCCGTGAGACCCGCCGCCGCTGCTGGAACCGCGTGAGGAGGACCCACCGCCGCGGCCGGAGCCGCCGCCGTGGCTGCTGGAGGAGGACCCGCCGCCGGTCTGCTGGACGCGAACGGAGCCGCCCCCCCAACCGCCGCCGTTGCTGGACGAGGAGCGTCCCCCGCCACCCGACGACGGACGCCCGGGGTTGGAGGAGCCGCCGCCCCAGCCGCCGCTGGACTGGTGCGCGCCGCCACCCGACGACGGACGCCCGGGGTTGGAACCGCCACCCCAGCCGCCGCTGGACTGGTGCGAGCCACCGCTCGTGCCGTTCCCACCGGGCGGCGGATTGCGCGTGCCACCCCAGCCGCCGCTGTTGCCGCTGTTGCCGTTGTTCGACGAGTGGACGCCGCTGCCCTGCGGACGGTAGGGCCCGGGACGGCTGTTGCCCCGGCCGCCGTAGCCATTGCTGTACCGCCCGGGCGACGCGTCATGCACGCGCGGGCTGTTGTAGCGGTACGGCCCCGGGCGCGAGGAGTAGTAGCGCCCCGGGCGGTAGCGGTCGTGCCCGTAGCCGTAGTAGCGCCACGACACGCCCGGATACCGGTACCACGTGCGCAGGAACGGGTTCGGACGGCCGAACGAGAACGAGATGTGCGCATGGCGGTAGACCGGCACGACGACGCGCACCGAGCCGTTCCAGCCCCAGCCGCCACCCACGAACACCCACGACGGGCCGCGGCGCACCCAGTGCGGCGACACGAACACCAGGCCCGGACGCGGCGGCTCCATCCACGTGCCGGAGACCCACTCGTAGCCGTTGGCGCCCCAGTACCAGTAGCCCGGCGCCCACGTGTAGCCCACGGACGGCGCGGGGGGCGGCGTCTCCACGCGCAGGGCCGGAGGCGCCTGGGTGGCCGTCACGTTCTCGCTGGCGACCTCCACGGGGATCTCCACCTCGGTGGAGCCCTCCTGGGCCCAGCCGCCGGACACCCAGCGCCAGACGTCGCCGTCCTGCGCCCAGTAGCCGTTGACGTACTGGTAGCCGGGCATGCGCTCCACCCAGCCGCCGGACTTGAACTGCCAGTTGTCGCCGTCCCAGTACCAGTGCCCGGACGTCCACACCGCGCCGGCATAGGGCCGGGGAGTCGGTGACTCGGCGGGCAGGTCGGGGGGCGGCGAGGGCGCGATGGGCCCGGAATCATCCGCGTTGGCCTGCTGGGCGTACCCGTCATCATCGCCCCAGTCATCCGCGGCGACCGGCGAGGTCTGCGCGAACGCTCCCTGGGTCGCCAGGCCGACAATCAAACCCATCCACCATCGAGAACCCATGACTCCGTCTCCGATCTCCAGACACCCCAGGGGACGCGGGCTTCCCCCACTTTATTCACCCTGGAGGCTACAAGCCCGCGAAGCTGTCGACACTGCTACAGTCCCGAGGGACGCGAATGCTGCGCCGACTCCTCCCCACATTGCTCGCGCTGGGTTGCGGACTGCTGGCCCTCGGCTGGGGGCTGGTGAGCCTCCAGCGCATCTTCACCCAGGAGCGTGAGGACGCGCGCGCCCAGGTGCGCTCGCGGCGCATCGCCCTGGAGCAGCTGGCGGCCGAGTCGCTGCGCACCGCGCTCGCGCAGAGGATGAAGACCCACCTGCCGAACCTCAACTCGGCCGTGGGCGATCCGCTGCTGCCCGCCGAGGGCTACTACCTGCTCTTCCGCGACCACCAGTTCCTGCCGCGCGTGGACTGGCCCCGGGAGGGCGCGGACGTCCCGGCCCAGGCCAACTACACGATGCTGGCGCACGCGCTGGACGACGGTCAGGCCCCCTCGCCCTATCAGGAACGGCTGTCCCGGCTGCGCGCGACGCAGGCCGCCCTGGCCGCTGGCAGCGAGGCGCGCAAGGACGCCGCGGTGGAGTCCCTGCTGCGCTACCACGCGGCGCACCCGCTGCCGCCGGATCAGGAGCTGCCCTTCACCCTCTTGATGGTGGAGTACCTGCAACGCGGCGAGGACACGCCGCCCCTCATCCGGGCGCTGGTGCGCGAAGGCCTTCCGGAGGAGCTGGGCGGCATGGCGCGCGACGCGGGCCTGCAGCGCAACCTGCTGCGCGCCCGCTCCCAGCTCACGCAGCCGGACTTCAACTTCCTCCAGGCGCGCATCGTGGCGCTGAGCCGCGCCCTGTCGGAGCCGTCCGACGCCTTCGTGGCCCGCGTGCAGGAGGCCGGCGCGGGCGCGCTGGTGCTGCCGGAGCCGCTGGACGGTCCCACCCTGCTGGCCGAGCAGTGGTACGTGGAGCCCGCGGCCGAGCAGGTGCACGGGCTGGCCGTGGACATGGGCGCGCTCCTGTCGGAGCTGACGCAGGAGCTGCGCGAGCGCAACCTCATCCCCCGGGATGGCCAGGTGCGCCTGGGCCCCGGGGGCGTGGCGCGCCCCCTGAAGCACCCGGGGCTGGAGGTGGCGACTCCAGGCTGGGCCGCGGCGGAGGCGGACATCGAGGCGCGGTACGGCCTGAAGACGCTGCTCGTCGCGGCGTGCGGCGCGCTCGCGTCGGCCATCGCGGCGCTGGCGGTGGTGGCCCAGCAGCGCAAGTATCGCTTCGTGGAGCTCAAGAGCGACTTCGTCTCCACCGTGTCCCATGAGCTGCGCACGCCGCTCGCGTCCATCCGCCTGTTGGGAGAGACGCTGGAGCGCCGGCTGGGCAAGAGCCCGGAGGCCGGGGACTACCCCACCCGCATCGTGCGCGCGGCGGAGGGCCTGCACTTCCTGGTGGAGAACATCCTGTCCTTCAACCGCATCGACAAGGGGCGATGGGCGCTCAAGCCCGCGCGCGTGCGGTTGGAGGAGGCGGTGGGCAACCTGCGTGACGACCTGATGGACGCCGTCACCGTGCCGGTGGAGCTGAGCTCGGACGTGGGGGACGTGGAGCTGGACGCGGACGCGTCGCTCGTGCGGATGCTCTTCGCCAACCTGGGCCGCAACGCCTGCCTCTACAACCAACGAAGTCCGGTGGTCCTCACGGTGCGCGCCTATCCGCAGCCGGGCTTCGGGGCCACGGTGCTCTTCAGCGACAACGGGGTGGGCATCCCCCCGGAGGAATGGGAGCGCGTGTTCCAGGACTTCTACCGTCTGACAACGCCCGGGCCGGAGGTGCATGGAAGTGGCCTGGGGCTGGCGCTGTGCCGCAGAATCATGGGCCTGCACCAGGGCAGCATCCAGGTGGCCTCCTCCGGCCCCGAAGGCACGACCTTCGCCCTGACCTTTCCCGAGACGCGCCGATGACGACGCAGACGCCTACCACCACCACCCGCCCCACCATCCTCATCGTCGAGGACGACGCCAACCTGCGCCTGGGCCTGCGCGACAACCTGCGCGACGAGGGCTACGACGTGACGGACGCCCCGTCCGCGAAGGACGCGGCGCCGCACCTGGCGTCGCGGGTGTTCGACCTGCTCATCCTGGACGTGATGCTGCCGGGCGAGGACGGCTACAGCTTCTGCCGCCGCCTGCGCGCGGAGGGCGTGAAGAGCATGGTGCTGATGCTCACCGCGCGCTCGCTGGAGGACGACCTGGTGCGCGGCTTCGAGGCCGGCGCGCAGGACTACCTCACCAAGCCCTACCGGCTGCGGGAATTGCTCGCGCGCGTGCAGGCGCTGGTGCGCAGGGCGGGCACGGCGCCGCCGCAGGTGGTGACCTTTGGCGCCTTCACGCTGGATTTGGGCCGCCGCGCGGTGCTGCGGGCGGACGGCAGCGAGGTGGACCTGACGCGCACGGAGTTCGACCTGTTGGCGTTCCTCCTGCGCCACCGCGACCGCGCCCTGCCCCGGGGCGAAATCCTGGATGCCGTCTGGGGCCGCGACGTGGTGGTGGATCCGCGCACGGTGGACAACTTCGTGTCGAACCTGAAGAAGAAGCTCGGGTGGACGAGCACGTCCGGCTTCACCATCCACACGCTGCGCGGCGTGGGCTACCGCATGGAGGTTTTGAGCGGCGGCCCGTCATGACGCAATCATGACCAACACATGGAGCCCCGTCGGCCTTTTGACTGGCGGGACTTCGTACCTTGCATCTTGTGGGGACGGGACGCCTGGAGCGTCCGCCCCGAACAGGAGGCGGGTCAGATGTTTGAGTCGGTCATCGAACGGCGGGGAGTGCGCTCGGGACGGTTCGGCACGGGCGCGTGGGTGTCCATCGGCGTGCACGCGGGGCTCCTGGGTCTGGTGTTCTTCATCTCCGGCCGCCCGCCCGAGACCGTGGAGAAGCCGCTCGGGGACCTCGTCTTCCGTCCGCCCACCATCCAGTTGGGGACGAAGCAGGCCGCGCAGCCGGCACCGGCCACCACCGCACCGGCCCCGAAGCCGAAGCCCAAGCCGCGCACGGACCGCATCCCGCTGAACCCGAAGCCGCTGCCCGCGGATCTCCCGGAGGCGAAGCCGGAGCCGACGACGATCGCGGACGCGGCGGCCACCCCCGACGCGACAGGCACGGGCGAGCCGGGCCCGGTGGGCGACCCGAACGGAGATCCGGACAGCACCAGCCCCATCGGCACGATCGCGGTGGCGGGCCTCCTGCCGGCCGCGCCCACGGGCACGGACGTGCTGCCCTTCCAGGGCGGGATGACGCCCCCGAAGATGCTCAGCGGCGCGCAGTTCAGCTACACGGACGAGGCGCGGCGCGCGGGCGTGGAGGGGATGATCATCGCGAAGTGCGTCATCACCACGGAGGGCCGCGTGCGCGACTGCCGCATCATCCGGGGCCTGCCGTTCATGGATGACGCGGTGCTGGACGCGCTCTCCTCGCGTCAGTACCAGCCGCTGATGTTCCAGGGCCGTCCGGTGAACGTGTCGTACACGTTCAACATCAAGCTGAAGCTCCCGCGGTAGACAGGGGCAGGTGTCCGCCAGTGGAAGCGGCCGGCCGCCTGTCCCCCCTTCGGGTGGGGAAAACAATCGCGGCGGGAGCGCGGGCCCGTTAGGAAACTCCCGTCGCGCCTGGCCATGTGCGCGATACCGGCACCGGAAGGAGCGGGTCTCCCCCGGCCCGCTCCCGGTGCCGGTCCTTTCACTCGTTCAATGGCGGACACCTGGTACGACGCGGTGGTGGTGGGCGCGGGCTTTGGCGGCCTGGGCACGGCGCTGGAGTTGTGCCGCCGGGGCGCCCGCGTGGCGCTGTGCGAAGGGCTCAACTACCCGGGCGGCTGCGCGAGCACCTTCCGGCGCGGAGGTTTCGCCTTCGAGTCCGGCGCCACGCTGTTCTCCGGCTTCGGTGAGCATCAGCTCTTCGGCCGGTGGATCCGCGAGCATGCGCTGGACGTGACGGTGGACTGGTTGGATCCCCTGGTGGAGCTGCGGACCCCGGGGATGCGGCTGCCGGTGCACCGGGACCGGGAGCGGCTCATCGCGGAGCTCTGCGCGTTGCCCGGCGCGCCCGTGCAGGGCGTGCGGCGCTTCTTCGAGTTGCAGGGACAGGTGGCCGGTGCGCTGTGGCCCTTGTTCGATGACCCGGACCTGTTGCCGCCGTTGAACCTGAAGACGCTGATGCGGCACGCGGGGCGCGCATGGTCGTACGCGCCGCTGACGCGGTGGCTGGGCCGCCCGTTGGGCGCGGTGCTCGCGCGGCATGGGTTGGAGGGCTTCACGCCGCTGCGCACCTACCTGGATGCGCTCTGTCAGATAACAGTGCAGTGCTCCGCGGCGGAGGCGGAGGCGCCGTTCGCGTTCGCGGCGATGGACTACTACTGGCGCGGCACGGGCCATGTGCGGGGCGGCATCGGACGGTTGGCGACGGCGCTGACGAAGGCCATCACCGCGCGGGGCGGCGACGTGCTCATGGCGAACCGGGTGCGCGCGGTGACGCCGGTGGATGGGGGCTGGAGGGTGACGGCGCGCAGGGGTGAGCTGCTCGCGCGGCATGTGGTGGCCAACACGTTGCCGCAAGGGCTGCGCACGCTGCTGGATGTCCCGGTGGGCCGGATGCCCCGGGTGGATGCGCTCGCGGAGCGCGTGGACGACGGCTGGGGCGCGGCGATGCTGTACCTCGTGGTGCGGCCTCCCGAGGGTGACTCCGGCGCCGCGCATCACTTCGAGCTGGTGCGCGACGAGCAGGCCCCCTTCATCGAAGGCAACCACCTCTTCGCCTCCGTGAGCGGGGCTTCGGACGAAGGCCGGGCGCGGCCGGGACAGCGCACGGTGACGGTGTCCACGCATGTGTCGTTGAAGAAGCTCGCGGGCATGGCGCCGGAGGAACAGGCGGTGTACTTCGCCGGGCTCCATGCGCGGATGCGCGAGAACCTGGACGCGCTGCTTCCGGAGTGGACGGCCCACGTGGTGCACGCCATGACGGGCTCGCCGCGCACGTTCCAGCGCTTCACGCTGCGGGAGGCCGGCGCGGTGGGCGGAGTGCCCCGGCGCGCGGGATTGGACAATTACCGCATCCTGGGACCGTTCCAGGCGCAGCGCGGCGTGTGGCTGGTGGGGGACTCCGTGTTCCCGGGTCAGAGCACCCTGGCCACCGCGGTGGGTGGCGTGCGCACCGCGGCAAGCATCGCCGCGGCGCGCTGAAGCTTTGTCTGACCCAAACCGCGTATGGTTCGTGCCCCCTCACGGAGGACACATGCGCACGTTCTTGATTGGTGGTCTGTTGGCGATGGCGGTGGGCTGTGGCGGTCCCATGGAGCAGGAGTCCGAGCCGAACCTGGCCACGCAGGAGGCGACGCTGCCGGACTGCTCCAACGAGCCGAACGCGAATCTGCACCGGTACTACAGCGACGCGGCGCATACCCAGCTCATTGGTGAGTATGGTTGCTATTGCGGCGGGCTCTACTACTGGGGCGGCCGGTCGGTCTATTCGGAGTACATCCAGGAGTGCTGAGCCGTTGAAGGCAAACCTAAGCCACTCCCGAAACCACGGAAGGGGCTGAGGTCCGCGTCTCCGCGAGGATGCGCGCCGATTCCACGGCGGCGTCCTCCGGCCGGACGCTGGTGTCCGAGATGCCGGCGATGAGCCGGGTGCGGTCGTGGTCCACCGCGCCCGGCTTCGCCCAGGTGTCCGCGTCCGGCGCGGTGAGGTATGCGGAGAAGGCGTGGTGCCCGGAGCCGGGGCGCTCGCCAATCACATGCACCAGGGCACACGGACGCGCTTCCCCTTCCGCGCCGAACAGCAGGTGGCCCACCTGGTAGCCCGCGCGCACGCGGCCGTGCTTCACCACCAGCACCTCCGGCGCCACCCTCCAGCCTGTCGCCTCCAGCTCCGCGCGCAGTCGCGCCAGGAACGGCGCCAGGTGGCCCTCGTCCATCAGCGACCGGGGGTCCAGTCCGTCCGACACGACCACCTGCGCGTCGTACCGGCCCGCGTGCCGGTCGCGCAGCGCGCGCACCGCCGCCTCCGAGGCCTCGCCCAATGACTCGCCGGACGGCGGGTGCAGGATGTAATCGCGGCGGTCCAGGGAGCGCGTCTGGAGCCGCGCCGCGCCCGGGATGGACTCCACCGCCGCGTCGGACAGCTCCGACCAGAGCCCCACCTTGCCGTCGTCGTAGAGGCCGCGCACCTCCCGCTCCAGCGCGGGCTCCGGCGTCCAGGGCGCATCGCCGTGCCCCACCGCCAGCGGCACGCCCCGGGCGCGCACCTCCGCCATCTTCGCTTCCGCCTCCGCCCGCAGCGCCGCATCCGTCCGCGTGTCGCCCTTGGCCCGGCGGTAGTGCACGTAGACGTGGGCGGGGTCTCCGAAGTGCCTCGTGGGCCGGCCGTCCGCGCTGATGACGCCCAGGCGCTGGAAGAAGGCCCACATCCGGTCGTCCACCTTCAGGCCGTACCGCTCGCGCAGCCGCACGTGGTCCTGGAAGGACGTGGTGAGGTAGCTGAGCATCGGATCATTCCGCGTGGGCAGCGCCATCAGGTACGCGGGCCCGGCCTCCGCGAGCTGCTCCTGGCACCAGCCCAGGTCATCCAGCGTCACGTCCATGTGCAGCGTGGAGCACACGTCCAGGCCCAGCGTGAGGCCGTGCAGCTTGCCCATCACGATGTCTTCCAGGCAGCAGCGCACCAATTGCTCGCGCGTGCGGAAGACCTCCGGGCCAATGAAGCCCGCCACGTCGTTGACGTGCACCCACGGCGCCGCGTCCCGCCCCGCGCCCGACTGCGCCAGGGCCACGCGGCGCTTCAGGGCCCGCGCGAAGCCGTACTTGCGCGACTCGTGGATGAGCATGTCCGTGCCGAAGTGGTGCCCGTTCGTCGCGTCCGCGCCCTGCCCCGTCTCGAAGTACAGGCCCCACTTGCCGGTGCGCGCCGCCGCGTGCGCCACCATCTTCTCGATTGTCACGTCGAAGGTGCGGTTGGCCGCTTCGTTCCCACCGAGGCTCTGGAACCAGATGCCCGTGGTGCCCGGCCGCTGCGCCTCCACCTGCGCCTGCACGTCGATGTGCGCGAGCACGCAGTGGGGCAGCACCTCCTCCAGCCCGAACGTCACCAGCACGTCGTGCAGCGCGGACTCCACCGCGGACACGGACGCCACGTCCGAAGACACCGGGTTGGTCCCCAGCACCACGTCGCCCACCGCGAAGGACCACCCGTTGAAGACCTGCCAGCGGATGTCCTCCGGATGATCCGTGGGCGAGTTGGGCTGCAAGCGCGCGCCCAGGTAGCCCTTCGCGCCCACGCGGCTGCCTGGCAGTGGATGGAAGATGCGCCCACCGACTGTCTTCAGCTCCGCGTCGCTCATCAGCTTCACGACGCACGCGATAACGTCACTGGGCAGTCCGTCCAGGACGTCATGCACCTGGGACTCCGGCGCGGTGAGTAGGAAGTTCTTGAGCTTTCCCAGCGTCCAATCCGCCACGCGCTTCCAGCGCGCCGCGTCCCAGGCCTCCAGGTTGAAGACATACAGCCGGTCCTCGAACGGAGGATGCGCGTGCAGGTCGTCCAACCGCGTGCGCGACAGCAGGGTCCGCGCGTTGCGCCGCGAGTCCTCATCCGCCGCCGCGACGCCGATGGCCTCGTCGCCTTCCTTGAACGCATTCGCCGCGCCCAGCACCTGCTGATACAGGCGCGCGTCGAAGCCGCCGCGCAGGCGCTGCACATAATCCAATACATCTTCATGGGGGAGGACGCCGGGGACGCGGACGTTCATGGGGCCATCAGATTTAACCGGCGGCCCCGCCGCGCCACCATCCCCCGAGGGCGCTGTCGCCTGCGTGACGCCCGGACGCCTGCCCGCGACGATGCTTGGTGTTGCAATCGTTGGTGCCCTGAAAACTCAGCCGCCGTTCTTGCCCGGCACGCAGCCCGCAGGAGGCTTCCAGGTGAGCAACGCGTCCACCCGTGCGTCCTGGACCTTCGACACACCCTCCGGTGCGTCGATGCGGTTGACGCCGGGCTCACGCGTGAAGTCGAGCTCCCGGACCGGGACGGGCAGTGCCGGGCAGCCCTCCTGCAACGTGGCTTCGGCCTCGCGCATGAGCACGTTCGCGTGGTCCTCGCCCGCGGCCCACGAATTGGGATACGTGAACGTTCCCGACAAGAGCTCCGCGCCCCCGGGAGGAAACCACTTCCAGCTCAGCTGCGTCTGTGCCGTGGAGCCACCGAAGACCCCGCCGGCGACTCCGCCCAGGATGCCGTCATCGGTCGCGGGCCATTCGACGCGGAGGCCCTTGGGCACCGGGATGCGCACGGCCTCCACCTGCACCCGGTCATCCACCTCCGGCGCCAGCAACAGCATCCACAGCAGTTCGCGGAGCCGCTCCGGCGACACGCGCCCCACCTTCACCCCGGACCGCCGCGCGGCATTCGTGGCGGCTCCGTCCACCTGGCCGTCGGACTTCAACGCCAGGCCGGAGCAGCTGCTCGAGCGGTACAGGGTCCCCGTGGCCAGATGGTAGGCGTCGAGTTGATCACAGAAGTTGTAGTGGCCTCGCCGGCCCCGGATCACCAGCCAGCCGTCTGTCGGTGCGCGGATGCGGCCCAGCGGCAGCACCGTCTGGACGTTCCGCGCGTCCGGGTCGAGCGCCAGACAGACCCGCCAGGCCTTGTAGCGGCTCCGTGAAGGCTGCTTCCGGGCCTCCTTCATGCAGTCCGTCGGAGGCGGCGGATCCGCGTCGAATGTGCCCGGACGACGGTTCTCCGGGCGGAAGGCCTTCTCCGCCCGCGCTCGCCAGGCTTCGGTCTCCGCGCCGCACTCACCGGCGTTCAAGGGACACAGCAGGGATGCCAGCCGGTGCTTCGGTGACGACTCGCGCGCCAGCACGACGCGAAGGTCCGGAGGAATGACGACGGTCTGTGCTCCGGCGCGGCCCAGCTCCAGTTGGGACGTGAAGTACGCCTTGCCTCCGTCGCGCCACCACGTCTTCAACGCGAGCGCGGGCGCGACGGTCTCCTCGTCCCAGGACAGCGGCTCCCGGCCCTCCTCCGCGCGGGCGATGCCGAAGCAGCGGTGGCTCAGCAGGAGCATGAGCCCCGACCGCGCCTCCTCCACCTCGCCATCCATTGGGAGCGCCTCCATCCGCGCGTCGAACGCGGACAGCTCCTCTCGCGCCGCCTGCCAATCGGCGGAGTCCGGCGGACACGGGACGATGCGCTTCGCCTGCGGGGGCGCGGCCGCCAGCAACCAACCCAGCCCGAACGATGCGATGAGGGACACGGACATGCCCGCCATGGCAGCCGCTCCGGGGCTCGGACGTCAAGCCGCGCGGTGGCGCCCTACTCGTCGAGGAGGGCCGACCAGAAGCGCACCAGCTTCAGCGACTCCATCACGCTGGCCTTCCGGTCCATCTCCGCGTGGGTGATGAGCGGCGTGGGCAGCAGGTGCACGCGCGTGTGCGGCTCCAGCGCGCGCGCCAGCAGCGTGGATTCGATGGCGGGGATGACGGAGTCGTCCATCCCGTGCAGCAGGTACACCGGCGCACTCGGCGCGGGGGAGCGGTCCGGCGACAGCGACGGGTCTCCGGCGAAGTCCTTCACGAAGGGCAGCAACCGGGGCCCCAGAGCGGCCACGTCGCGCGTGTTCACCTGGTGCAGCAGCGTGGCGGCGGGCTCCGGCAACGTGGCCTCCATCGCGCGCGCCTCCGCGAACGCGGCCTCCGCCTGCTTCGAGTCCACGAGCGTCAGGTGCGACGCGTGCATGAACTTCAGGACGCCGCTGCGCAGGGCCTCCACCTGCTCCGGCGGCACCAGCCGGTCCGCGACGTTCAGCAGGATGACCACCACGCCGTAGTCGTGCGGTGTGCGGTGCGTCCCGTCCGCCTGCACGCCCGTGCACAGGAAGGACAGCACGCGGGAGAGGTCGCCGTGTCCTCCGAAGGACAGCACCGCGGCCACCTTGTCGCGCAGCGCGGGCCGGCCCGCCGCGACGACGGACAAGCCTCCGGAGAAGCTGATGCCGAAGAGGTCCACCTTCCCCTCCGGCGCCAGTGAGCCCGGCCCCAGCGCCCACAGCGCCGTCTCCTCGATGATGTCCGGCAGGCACGGCGTGATTTCGTAGCGCAGCAGGTCCGGCGGCTCCGGCGTGAGCACCGGATGTCCGCCCATGGCCAGGTCCTCCGCCAGGCGCACCAGCCGGGGCTCGTCGATGCCCGCCGCGTGCACGCCCGACGTGAGCACGATGAGCCGGCCCCTGCGCCGGTCCGGCTGGTAGAGCCGCGCGCGCACCGGCCCGTGGTGCGTGGGCACGCTCAGGTCCGCGACGCTGAAGGCCCCGGTGCCGTAGCGGCTGGCCAGGGCCGTGGCCGGGGTGCCGTGCATCCCCGCCGCGCGCAGCACGAAGGACAGCCCTCGCAGCTCGGGCGGCAGCAGGAAGAAGGCCGCGACCAGCAGGGCCGCCAGCACGGCCCCCAGTGTCCAGCGCGTCCGGCGCTTCATTGCATCAGGGTTTCGACGAAGGTGCACAGCTGGTCGCGCTCGAAGGGCTTCTCCAGCAGCTCGCGCGCGCGGCGGCCCACGAACTCACGGGCCTGCGGGTTCACCCCGCCCGTCATCAGGCCGGTGCGCGGCGCCAGCTCCGGCGCCAGCCGCTCCAGCTCCACCAGGAAGTCCATGCCGCTCATGCCCGGCATCATCAGGTCGCAGAGGATGGCGTCGAACTTCTCGCCGTGCGACAGGCGCTTCAGGGCCTCGCGCGCGTCCTGGATGACGTGCACCTCGTAGAGGTTGCGCAAGAGGCGGCTCACCGCGCTGCCCACCGCCGGCTCGTCGTCGATGAGCAGCAACCGGCGCAGGTCTCGCGTCGCGCGCACCGGCTTCGACGCGGGCTCTTCCGTCACGGCCGGGGCGGCTTGCGCGGACCGGGCCGCTTCGGGCGGCAACGTGAGCGCCGGCAGCTCCACGCGGAAGAGGCTGCCCTGTCCCTCTTCGCTGGCCACCTCGATGTGGCCGCCCATCGCGTGCACCAGCGTGAGGCAGATGGACAGGCCCAGGCCCGTGCCGCCCTTGGGCGAGCGCGTGGTGAAGAACGGATCGAAGATGCGCTGGCGCACCTCCACGGGCATCCCGCGCCCATTGTCCTCCACCTCGATGAGCACGTGGCCCTCGCGGCCCGGACGCACGCTCAGCTTGATCAGGTTCTCTTCCGGAGCCCTGTCGCCGAAGGCCTGGAGCGCGTTGGTCAGCAGGCCGGTGACGACCTGCGCCAGGCGACCCTCGTTGCCGTGCACCGCGGCCACCGGCTCCAGGTCGCACGCCATGCACGCGCGGTGCTGGAGGTCGTCGCGCATGAGCTTGACCGCGTTCTCCACCGCGCGCCGCACATCCACCGGACCGTGCTGCTCCTCCTCCGTGCGCGAGAACGTCCGCAGGTCGCGCACGATGGAGCGCACCCGCCCCGCGCCCTCCAGCGCCTCCGCCACCACCTGCCGCAGCTCCTCCAGTTGCTCGGGCGGAACGGGGAGCACCGGCTGCGCCACGCGCTCCCAGAGGTAGGCCAGGTTGGAGGTCACGTACGAGAGCGGGTTGTTGATTTCATGCGCGACACCCGCGGCCAGCGTGCCCACGGACGTCATCCGCTCCGCCAGCCGCCGCTGCGTCTCCAGGCGGGAGCGCTCGGTGACGTCGCGAACGAGCCCCACGAGGAAGCGCTCGCCGTTGGGCAGCATGTACGCGGCCCGCTGCGTGAGCACCTCGCGCGAGCGGCCCTTCGCGTCGGTGAAGGAGCCCTCGTCCTCCACGGTCTGCCCGGTGGTGAAGGCGCGCTCGTCCTGGCGCCACGACGCCTCCGCCTCGTGCGGCGGCACCTGCGCCGAAGTGACCGTGCCGCGCAGCGCTTCAGCGGGTTGATCCAACAGGCGGCAGTAGGCGTTGTTCACCGCCACGAGCCGGTGCTCGCGGTCCTTGATGAACAGCGGCTCCGGCACCGCGTCCAGCGCGCCCTGGAACATGTCGCGGGCCCGCCGGAGCGCCTGCGCGTCCCCGTCCGAGGACCTGCGCCGCAGCGCCACGAGCCTCGCGCCCCAGCGCGTGCCGGGCGGCGTCACGCACTCGTCCGCGCCCGCGGACACCAGCGCCTCCGCCTCCTCGCCCTCGCGCTTCGTCAGCACCACCAGCCAGGTCCGGGTCTGCAACCGGCGCGCATGCGCCCACTGGCAGCGCGCCTTCACGGCCTCCAGCGGGCCGCCATGGTCCCACAGGACGAGGAGCCCTTCGGGCAGCGGCTCCGGCGGGGACTCCACGCGGATCACCCGACACGCGCGCCCTTCGGCCGTGGCGCAAAGGTCGCGCTCCACGTCCTGGGCCACCGGGGCTGGGACCGCCACCAGCATTGCGTGCACCGCGTCGCTCCTCGCGCCCCGCGGGATCATTCCACCCGCGTCGCCCGACCGCATTGCAGCCTTGACCGCGCCAACCCGTCAACGCGGGGCCGCGCGGACTGCCCGTAGCCCATTTCCGGGTCGGGTGGGACTCAGAATTGCAGTGAACCGCGCGCGATGACGCGGGGGCCTACCTTGCAGGAAGGTAGGAGCGAGCAGCGCTCGCAGTGCTGGGGCAGCGTCTTCGCCGGGCAGGCGCCACTCATGCCGTAGTGACACAGAGCAAAGTCATACCGGACCGGATCTTCTGGATCGAGCGCCCGCAGCGAGGCCGTCACCTCCTCGGCGGTCCGCCAGGTGAGGTCCGTCCGCTGCGTCAGTCCCAGGTGCAGCGCCATCCGTCCAATGTGCGTGTCCAGTGGGACCAGCAGTGCTGAGGCGGGCACCTGCTTCCAGATGCCGAAGTCCACCGCGTCCGGTCCGCGCACCATCCACCGCAGGTACAGGTTGAGGCGCTTCGCGGCGCCCGGCCCCAGCGGCGAGGGCAGCAGGTGATGCAGTCCCCGCTCCGGCCCCATGGCCTTGCGGAGCGCGGCCATGGGCACGTCCCGCAGCGCGGCGGTGAAGGCCGCGAGCGCCCCGTGCAGCGTGCCGCTCGCCTGGAAGCCGCGCACGAACAGCGCCTCCAGGCTGCCGTGCTCGCGCAGCGCGCGGCCCATGCCCAAGAGCAGCACCGCGAGGTCGGTGCCCACGTTGAAGCGGTACACGAAGCCCGTGAGCAGCGCCTTCGCGCCCTTCACGTCCAGCGCGCGCACGAAGGCCGCGGGGGACGGCCCCATCTGTTTCAGGAGCGCATCCACCTTCGGGCGGAAGAGGTCCGCGCGCCCGTAGGCCAGCGCCGCCGCGAGCAGCGCGCTGACCTCCACGTCGCGTGGATCCGTGTAGCGGTGGGGGAACTCCACCGGGTCGAACCCGATGCGCGCCGTCTGATCCATGGACGCCAGGAAGGCATCCAGGCGGGGGCGCAGGAGGTCGGCCGCCTGGGTGCTCAATCCTGTATGGGCGACACGGCGCTTCTTCATCACGCGACCTGTCTTAACGCGTGAGCTCGCGCACCGCGTGGCCCAGCTCCGGGAGGATGAGCGCGTCCAGCGCCAGCCGCACCGCCTGCGGCGAGCCCGGCAGCGCGAAGAGGATCATCCCCTGGTACGTGCCCGCCGTGGCGCGCGACATCATCGCGGGGCTGCCGATGCGCTGGAACGACAGCATCCGGAACAGCTCGCCGAAGCCGGGCAGCTCCTTCTCGAAGAGCGCGCGCAGCGTCTCCACCGTGCAGTCGCGCCGGCCAATGCCGGTGCCGCCCGTGAAGAGCACCGCGCGGGCCCCCGCCGCCTGCGCCTGCGCGAGCGCGCCCCGGATGGCCTCCGGATCATCCTTCACCACCGTGTGCCCGGCGACGGTGTGCCCCGCGGCGGCCAGGCCCTCGCGCAGGTCCTTGCCGCTGCCGTCGTGCGCTTCGTCCCGGCTGTCCGAGCACGTCACCACGTACGCGCTGACATGCACCGGCGCGCGCGACTTGTGCTCCGCCGCCACCGGGGAGCCCTCGTGCGAGTGCCCGTGGTCATGACCGTGACCGTGGTCATGGTCGTGCGAATGGTCGTGGTCGTGCGAATGCCCGTGGCCGTGGTCGTGTGAATGGCCGTGGTGGTGGTGGTGATGGCCATGACCGTGGTCATGGTCGTGATCGTGTCCGTCGTGTCCCATGTTGGACGCTCCTGGAGGCGGAAGGCTCAAACGTCAGGCAGGTCGACGACGAGCGTTCCGTCCTCGACCGTGAGTTGCACGGTCGGCTGGTCATCACAGACGCCGGGCGAAGTCGCGTTCTTCCCCGAGTCCATGTCGAAGCCGACCTCATGACAGGGGCACACGACCATGTTGTCCTCGAGGCGTCCGCCCGACAGCAGACATCCGGCGTGGTTGCACCAGTCATCGAGGCCCTTGTAGCGGCCGTGGATCTTCGCGATGCAGACGTTGCGCTTGCCGATTTCGTAGCCCCGCATCTCCCTCTCGGCGAAGTCCGCGGGTCCCAGCTTGATCTTCGTCATTGCGTTCCTTTTCCCACAACCCGTCCGGGCCTGCACCCCCGTTCCCCCGGCATTAATTTCCCGACCGTGACTCCCGACGTGACACCCTCCACCGCCGTGCTCACCGACAAGGCGGCCGTTGCCCAGCTCCTGAGGGACATGTCCCTCCTGCTCCAGCTCCAGGGGCAGAGCGGCTTCCGCGTCCGCGCCTACGACATCGCCGCGGACCGCATCGCGAACCTGCCGCAGGACCTGGGCGCCATCGTCACCGAGGGCCGCCTGCAGGAGCTCCAGGGCATCGGCCCGGGGCTCGCCGAGAAGCTCACCGAGCTGGTGACGACCGGCCGCATGACGGCGTTCGAGGAGCTGAAGGCCCAGTTCCCCGCCGGCCTGCTGGAGCTGATGAAGCTGCCGGACGTGGGCCCGAAGAAGGTGGCCGCCCTGTGGAGCGAGCTCCAGGTGGGCAGCGTCGAGGACCTGGAGCGCGCCTGCAAGGACGGCCGCGTGCGGGAGCTCAAGGGCTTTGGCGCCAAGAGCGAGACGAAGCTCCTGGACGGCATCGCCGTGTACCGGCGCGCCCGGGGAGAACGGAAGCTGTTGGGTGAAGCGCTCCCCATCGCGGAGGGCCTGCTGGAGCGGATCCGCCAGGCCCCGGGCGTGGTGCGCGCGAGCCTGGGCGGCAGCGTGCGCCGCCGCGCGGAGACCGTGTCCGACGTGGACCTCATCGCCTCCGCGAAGGAGGCGGGGCCGGTGCTGGACGCGCTCGCGAACGCGCCGGGCGTGGCCACGGTGATTGGCAAGGGCGACAGCAAGTGCTCCGTGCGCATGGTGCAGGGCGACCTCCAGGTGGACCTGCGCGTGCTGCCGGACGAGGACTTCGCCACCGCGCTGCACCACTTCACCGGCTCCAAGGCGCACCACATCCGGCTGCGCAACCTGGGCCACGAGAAGGGCCTCAAGATTTCCGAGTGGGGCGTGCACCGCGAGGACGGCACCAAGCTCCCCGTCCCCGACGAGGCGACGCTGTACCGGCTGCTGGGCATGCAGGAGGTGCCGCCGGAGTTGCGCGAGGACAACGGCGAGGTGGAGGCCGCCCGGGCCGGGAAGCTGCCGGAGGACCTGGTGACGCTGGAGGACGTGCAGGGCGCGGTGCACGCGCACAGCACCTGGTCCGACGGCCGCAACTCGCTGGAGGAGATGGCGCGGGCGGCCCAGGCGCTGGGGCTCAAGTACCTCACCATCACCGAGCACAGCGAGGCGGCCATCCACGCGGGCGGCCTCAAGGTGGACGACCTCAAGCGGCAGTGGGAGGAGATCGACCGCGTGAACGCGGCGGTGCCCGGCGTGCGGCTGCTCAAGGGCATCGAGGTGGACATCCTGGAGTCGGGCGCGCTGGACTACGCGGACAGCGTGCTGGAGCAACTGGAGGTCGTCATCGCGTCCATCCACGTGCGCCACTCCATGGACGAGGACCAGATGACGCGCCGGGTGCTGGCCGCGCTGGACAACCCGCACCTGCACATCCTGGGACACCCCACCGGGCGCCTCATCCAGAGCCGCGAGCCGTACGCGCTGCGCATGGAGGAGGTGCTGGAGCGCGCCCGGGAGCGCGGCGTGGCGGTGGAGATCAACGGCAAGCCGGCGCGCCTGGACATCAAGTCCGAGTACGTGCGGCAGGCCGTGGGGCTCGGGGTGAAGCTGGTGGTGAGCTGCGACGCGCACCGCCAGGAGGACCTGAAGAACCTGGCGTACGCGGTGGCCACGGCGCGCCGGGGCTGGGCGCGCAAGAAGGACATCCTCAACACCCGGTCCGCGGAGAGCTTCCTCGCCGCCTTGCGAGAGCGCTGATAGGCTTGCGGGCGCGCAGATGTTCCGCCCGTTCCTTCTCGTCCCCGCCCTGCTGTGTCTCCTCCTGGCCCTGCCCTCGCGGGCCGGCGCGGAGGCCCGTCCGTCGCGCGCCGACCTCCAGCGCGTGCTGGAATTGCACGCCCGCTCGTCCGTGCGCGTGCGCGGCCCCCAGCACGCGGGCCCCGGCATCATCGTGGGCGCGGATGGCCAGGTGCTCACCGCCGTGTCGCTCGTGGGCCCCGACTCCGTCCAGGTGGTGCACGCGGGCAACGCCCTGACGGCGCGCGTGGTGCTCTCCAGCACGGCGCTCCAGGTCGCGGTGGTGGCGGGTCCCCAGGGCACGTGGCCCGCGGTGCCGGTGCGGCTGGTGCCGGAGGGGCTCGCGGGGCGCTGGGTGGTGGGCGTGATGCCCGCGCGCAAGAAGGGCCAGCGAGACACGCCCAGGGCCGCGGTGGCGAAGGCCGCCCCCGCGCCGTTCTTCGACGTGGCCCTGACGCTCGCGCCGGGCAGCCCGCTGTATGACGGGGACGGGCGGCTGGTGGGCGTCGTCGTCGAGCGCCGGGGCCGCGGGGTTCGCGCCCTGCCCCTGTCCGCGGTGAAGGCGGAGCTCGCCTCGGCGGACGCGCCATGAGCCGGCCTTCGGGGCCCCCGTTCAAGGTGAGCGCGGTGCAGGAGGCCATGGGCCTCTGGGCGCTGGGCTTCCTGGGCATCATCGCGGCGTTCCTCATCGCCGGGGGCACCAGCGTGCCCAAGCTGGTGGCCACGGTGGGCTTCCTCTACCTGCCGCTCATCCCCATGCGCTGGCGCGACGAGGACTACCGCGACTACGGCCTCACCCTGCGCGCGTGGAGGCAGGACCTGAAGCTGTTCCTGGTGATGTGCGCCATCGTGGGGCCGCTGTTCTTCGCGGGCTTCGCCGCCTTCGTGCAGGTGGTGCCGCACCTGCCGCCCGGGCTCGCGCGCCACCTGACGCCCATCATCGGCGAAGGCCACTTCCAGCCGCGCCTGCCGCCGCGATTTGGCGAGTGGGTGATTGATCAGCTCTTCGTCGTGGCCCTGCCGGAGGAGTTCTTCTACCGGGGCTACCTCCAGGCCCGCCTGCGCGACGCGTGGCCCCAGGGGCGCGTGGTGCTGGGCGCGCGGCTGGGGCGCGCCTTCTGGGTGACGGCGCTCCTCTTCGCGCTGGGCCACCTGGCCATCTTCCAGACGTGGAGGCTGGCGGTGTTCTTCCCCGCCCTCCTCTTCGGCTGGATGCGCGAGCGCACCGGCACGATCGTCGGCTGCTCGCTCTTCCACGCCGCCTGCAACCTCTACGTGCGCTTCCTGGAGGTCTCCTTCTTCGGCGGCCCGTAGCGGCCCCTTCAGGACGCCGGCAGGTGCTGGACCTGGAGGTCCGCGCCCACCGTCAGCGTCGTGCCCTGCGGCAGCTCCACCCAGCCCTGGGTGCGCGTCACGTGGCTGGCCACCACCACCGTGCGGCGGCGGCGATGCGCGCCCACCTCCGGGTGCGTCTCCGGCGTCGCGGGAGTCACGCCGCAGTGGGCGCACTCCGCGCTGCCCTCCAGGCGCGTGTAGTAGAGCGGGGATTCGCCGCGACGCGTGGCGGCCAGCACGGTGCCATTGGTGGCCACCATGTTGAGCGGTGGCATGCGCCGCTGCCCCACCTGCACGAGCGCGGCCTCCACCTCGCGCACCGTGTCGCGCAACACGCGGCCAGCGACGGCCGGCCCCAGGCGCGGATCATCCGTGCGGCCCAGCTCCCGCAGGTGCGTGAGGAACAGGGCGAAGAGGACCTCGCTGTCGGTGGGGCCGCGCACCAGCCGCCGCAGGTGCTCCGGCACGCGCGACAGCAGCGGGGCACGCAGGGGCTCGAAGTCCGGCAGCGGCCCCTGGTGGGCGAACAACCAGTGGCGGACCCGGAAGGGCTGGGTGTTCTCCTCGGGCGACAGGCCGAGCGGCAGCCGGTTCGCGTGGAAGAGCACGGCCTCTGATTCGTGTGGCGGTCCCAGGTCGTCCAGCGTGAGGTCGCGGTCCGGTGCCAGGCGGCGCAGGAGCACTTCCTCCTGGGCATAGGAGCCCACCCCCAGCGCGTTGGCGTGAGCATCCGGGCGGAGGACGACCTGCCCGGTCAGCCGGTGCAGCTCGCACCGCAGCAGGTTGGGGTCCGACGACAGGGCGGCGAGGATGGCGGACATGGAGAGTTCCCCCCTTCACCCCTAGGGATAAGGTCCATGGAACCCCGGTTCAGCGACGCGAACCCGCTCCCCTGCTCTGGCGCTAAGCCCTTGAAATGGCTGGCATTTGATCAGTCATTGAATTGACACCCCGGAACGTGGAGCCTAACCTCCGGGCGCTTCCCGACCGCCCTCTTCCCAGAGGAGCCGGGGTGCAGGTCTTCACCGGAGACGGAATGGCGGACGACATCGCAATCGGCATCGACCTGGGCACGTCGTACTCATGCGTGTCGGTCGTCCATGAAGGCCAACCCACGGTCATCCCCAACGAGTGGGGCGAGACGACGCATGCCTCGTGCGTGTCCTTCCTGGAGGAAGGGTCCGTGCTCGTGGGCAACGCGGCGAAGAAGAACATCATCACCAGCCCCGAGAACACGGTGTACTCGGCCAAGCGGCTCATCGGCCGGTACTACTTCTCCGACGAGGTGAAGAAGGCGCAGGCGGTGATGCCCTACCGCATCGTCGAGGGCGACAACAACTCGGTGCGCATCGGCGTGCGGGAGCGCAGCTATTCGCTGCCGGAGATCTCCGCGCTGGTGCTCAAGGAGATGAAGGCCGTCGCGGAGACGTACCTGGGCCGCGAGGTGCACAAGGCGGTCATCACCGTCCCCGCGTACTTCAACGACAACCAGCGCCAGGCGACGAAGGACGCGGGCCGCATCGCGGGGCTGGAGGTGCTTCGCATCCTCAACGAGCCCACGGCGGCGGCGCTGGCGTACGGCTTCGGCCGGGACGTCAACCAGCGCGTCGTCGTCTACGACCTGGGCGGCGGCACGTTCGACGTGTCCATCCTGGAGATCGGCAAGGACGTCTTCGAGGTGCTGGCCACGGCGGGTGACACGTACCTGGGCGGCGACGACTTCGACGACCGCATCATGACGTGGATGGCGGACGACTTCCTCAACCGCACGCGGCTGGACCTGAGGCAGAACAAGTACTGCCTGCAGATGCTGAAGGACGCGGCGGAGAAGGCGAAGATCGACGTGGGCCAGTACGGCACCGCGGACATCCTGTGCGCGGGCATCTGCCAGGACGCCAACGGCAACGTGATGGACCTGCGCAACACGCTCAACCAGGACCAGTTCAACCGGATGGTGATGGACCTGGTGCAGCGCACGTTCAAGGTCTGCGACGAGGCGCTCCAGAGCGCGCGGCTGACGGCGGCGGACATCGACGCGGTCATCCTGGTGGGCGGGCCCACGCGGCTGCCCATCATCCGCAACTCGGTGAAGCACTATTTCCAGAAGGATCCGCTGGAGGGCATCAACCCGGATCAGGTCGTGGCCATGGGCGCCGCGCTCCAGTCGCACGCGCTGCTCGACAGCAAGACGGAGACGTTCCTGGTGGACGTCACGCCGCTGACGCTGCGGATTGGCACCGTGGGCGGGTACACGGAGAAGATCATCGACAAGAACACGCCGGTGCCCATCGACCGGTCGAAGACCTTCACCACCAGCCGTGACGGGCAGGAGAAGGTGAAGATCCGCGTGTACCAGGGTGAGTCCAACCGCGCCGAGGAGTGCGAGATGCTGGGCGAGTTCGAGTTCTCGGGCTTCCGCATCGGGTATCGCGGCGAGGTGAAGATCGAAGTGACGTTCGAGATCAACACGGACGGTCTGGTGAACGTGTCCGCGTGCGACGTGGAGACGGGACAGAAGACGTCCACGACGATCACGTTGTCGTCCGGCATGACGGAGGCGGACATCCAGCAGTCGATCCAGTCGAACCGCAACACGCGGCTCGCCGGCCACAACAGCAGCGACCTGCCCGCCGTGGCCAACTAGGCACCGCCGATGTCCGAGCCTTCCGATCCGAACTCTGGCGCACCGCCAGGGCCCGCCGTGCCCCCGGCCCCCGCGCGTCCGGCGACGCCCGCCCTGCCCAGGGTGACGGCCTCCATGCCGCCGTCCATCCCACCGGCGGCCCCCCGGCCTCTCACGCCGCCCCCCGTCGCGCCTCCCCAGGCCCCAGGGACGGCCCGGCCCGCCTCGGGTCAGGTGCCCGCGGTGCCGCCGGCAGCGGGAGGTGTTCCGCCCGTGGCTCCGGCGACGGCGCGGCCCGCGTCGGGACAGGTTCCTTCGGTGGCTCCGGCGACGGCGCGGCCCGCGTCGGGACAGGTTCCTTCGGTGGCTCCGGCGACTGCGCGGCCTGCTTCAGGTCAGGTTCCTTCGGTGGCTCCTACTGCTCCGGCGACGGCACGGCCTGCGTCGGGACAGGTTCCTTCGGTAGCTCCTGCCGCGGGTGGCGTTCCGCCCGTGGCCCCAGCGACGGCCCGGCCTGCATCGGGTCAGGTTCCTTCGGTAGCGCCCGCTGTGGGCGGTGTTCCGTCCGTGGCCCCTGCGACGGCCCGGCCTGCGTCGGGTCAGGTTCCTTCGGTGGCTCCGGCGACCGCGCAGCCCGCGTCGTCCAGCGGTGTGCCGGCCGTTCCTCCCGCAGGAGGAGCACCCACGACGGGAGCACCGCCGCGCCCCACACCCGCGGGCCTCGCGCCCATGGGTGCGGCTCCCCGTGGGACACCGCCAGGCATCGCCCCTGTGGGTGCCCCTGCCGCGGCAAGGCCCACGGTGTCGGGGGTTCCCTCTGTCGGAGTCGCATCGGTACCGCCAGTGACGACCGCGCAGACCCGGCTCACCGTGACCGCGATGCCTGCTGTCGGCGCGGTGACGCCGCCCCAGGCTCCGGCAACGCCCGCCACGCCTCGCGCGACCGTGACCGCGATTCCTGCCGTTGGTGCGGTGACTCCCGCCGGTGCTCGCCCTACCGCGACCGCGATTCCTGCCGTCGGTGCGGTGACGCCGCCGCAGGCTCCCGCCACCGCCCGGCCGACCACCACGACGCCGGCCGTGGGCGCGGTGACTCCCGCCGGTGCTCGCCCTACCGTGACCGCGATTCCCGCCGTCGGCGCGGTGACGCCGCCTCAAGCGCCCGCTACCGCCCGGCCGACCACCACGACACCCACCGTGGGCGCGGTAACTCCGCCTCAAGCGCCCGCCACCGCCCGGCCCACCACGACGACGCCCGCAGTGGGCGCGGTGACGGCTCCCGCATCGGCGCCTCGCATCGCTCCAGTCGTTCCGCCCACCGGGAGCGCTTCGCCCGCGATGCCTCCCGCCATGCCTCCGGCGGTGCCGAGCATCGCGTCCATGCCGACGCCGCCGCCCGTGGCTCGCGGTCCCTCGGCCGTGCCGACCATGCAGCCGCTGAGCCCGGCGATTCCGCCGGTGGCTCCCGCGGCCCGTCCGCCCTCGGTGCCCACCATCGCCCCCGCGGGTGTCCGGCCTCCGGGCGCTCCCGCCGCGCGCCCCGTCCCCACCGTGGGCCCGGTGACGCCGCCGCCCGTCGCGCCCAGGCCTCCGGTTCCTCCCGCCATCTCCGCGACACCGCCGCCGGTGCTCGCCATCGGGCAGATCGTCCCGCCCATCGCTCCGGCGACTCCCGCGCCGCCGCGCCCCGGTAACCGCCCCACCACGTCCCTGCCCGCGCTCGCGCCCGCCGGCGCTCCCCGGCCTCCGACGCCACCGCCCGTGGCTCCGCCGCGCCCTCCCGCCGCCAGCACGCCTCCAACGCCGCCCGCCACCGCGGGAGGCCCGGCCCTCAGCCCGGAGCAGCTCGCGGACCTGGAGGCCCGCTGCGCGAAGCTCGACCAGATGGACTACTTCGAGGTGCTCGGCCTGGACCGCGCCGCGGTCCCCAGCGACATCAAGAAGGCGTTCTACAAAGAGAGCCGCGTCTACCACCCGGACCGCTTCTTCCAACTGGAGTCCAAGGCCCTCAAGGACCAGGTGAACGAGCTCTACAAGCGCGTCACCGAGGCCTATTACGTCCTGCGCGACGACACCAAGCGCAAGAAGTACCTCACCGACATCGCCGGCCCGGACCGCGCGCAGAAGCTGCGCTTCACCGACGCCTCCGAGGCCGAGACGAAGGCCGCCGCGAAGAAGGAACAGGAAGAGCAGATCGGCACCCACCCCAAGGGCCGTCAGTTCTACGCACAGGCCCAGAAGGACCTGGAGTCCGGCAACCCCTCCGCCGCGGAGCGCAACCTCAAGATGGCGCTCACCTACGAGCCCTCCAACGCCCGCTACAAGGAAGCCCTCGCGGACGCCCAGAAGCAGTCCGCGGACAAGTCCAAGGGCGACTCCTCGTTCAAGATCCGCTAGCGGTCCCCAGGAGCCCACCCCATGGTCATCGACCTCATCCTCCTGGGCATGGTGCTGTTCTTCGGCCTCCTCGGCGCCCTCTCCGGCGCCGCCCGGCAGGTGGCCAACTCCGTGGGGCTCGCGGCGGGCTACTTCGTCTCGCGCAAGCTCGCGCCCGTCGTTGGCCCCCAGCTCGCCGTCGCGCTGGGCTCACCGCTGCTCATCGGGACGCTCTTCGGCACGGTGCTGCTCTTCGTCGTCACGTGGCTCACCGTGCGCTACGCGCTGGGCGCGCTGCTCCTGCGCTTCCTCTCCGGCAAGGACCCGGACGAGCGAGGCCTGGACCGCACCCTGGGCTTCGTGCTCGGCGGAGGGAAGATGGCGGCCCTGTTCTGGGTCTGCCTGAGCGCGCTGACGTTCATGGAGCAGCACGTCGTCATCGCCGGGCAGCGCTGGGGCGTGGCCCCCAAGGGCTCCGTCGCCTTCGACCTGTCCCGCCGCTTCAACCTCTTCGAGCTGACCCAGTTCGCCCCGCTGGAGGACCTGGTCCAGGTGGCCCAGGCCACGCACGACCCGGCGAAGGCGAAGAAGCTCCAGGAGGATCCGGCCTACAAGGCGCTGCGCAAGGACCCGCGCTTCCAGCTCGCGCTGTCGCACCGGGACCTGCAGAACGCGCTGGAGCGCGGCGACACGCGCGCCCTCTTGCGCAACGACGTGGTGCTCCAGCTCATCCAGGATCCGCAGGCGGCGGCACGGCTGGGCGCCGCCGCCCGGGCCTCCGAGAAGCCCACGCCCGCTAAGCGGTGAGCTCCACGTCGTCCAGCGCCGCGAGCCGCGCCTTCACGAACTCCGCGTCCACCGTCACCTGACGGTGCTTGCGCTCCGGCGCCTCGAACATGATGTCCGACATCACGTGCTCCAGGATGGAGCGCAGGCCGCGAGCCCCCAGCCCGCGCGCGATGGAGTAGCGCACCACCTCCCGCAGGCCGCTCTCCGGGAACTCCAATTCAATCTCATCCAGCGACATCAGCTCCTTGAACTCGCGGGTGATGGCATCCGGCGGCTCGGTGAGCACGCGCAGGAGGTCGGGCTCGCCCAGCCGCTCCAACTGCACCATCACCGGCATGCGGCCCAGGAACTCCGCCATCATCCCGAAGTCCACCAGCTGCTTCGTGGAGATGCGCTTCTCCTTGCGCTTCGCCCCGAGCGCGTCCGCGCCGAAGCCCATGGCCCGGCTGCCCTCGTCGCCGTAGTCGTGCAGGTCGCTGAACGTGCCCGCGCAGATGAAGAGGATGTCGCGCGTGTCCACCTGCACGAAGTCACTCTTGTTCCACGCCTGGGTGACGTTCATGGGCACGTGCACCTCGCGCCCCTCCAGGAGCTTCAGCAGCGACTGCTGCACGCCCTCGCCGCCGATGTCGCGGCTGCCCGCGCCGTTGCGCGCGCCCTGGGTGCGGCGGGCGATCTTGTCGACCTCGTCGATGAAGATGATGCCCCGCTGGGTGTCCTCCACGGAGTGGTTCGCCTTGAAGAGCAGGTCGGACACCATCACCTCCACGTCCTTCCCGTAGTAGCCCGCCTCCGTGTACTCGGTGGCGTCCACGGTGGTGAACGGGACGTGGAGGATCTCCGCCAGGTTGCGCGCGATGTGCGTCTTGCCGCTGCCCGTGGGACCAATCAGCAGGATGTTGGACTTCTTGATGAGGGACTGCCGGCGCATCCGCCGCGCCTGGATGCGCTTGAGGTGGTTGTGCGCGGCGATGGCCACCGCTCGCTTCGCGGCGTCCTGGCCAATGACGTACCTGTCCAGACGTTCGAAGATCTCCCGCGGGGTCAGTGGCGCTGCCTCTTCCCTGCGTGCGGACGACTCCATGTACCCTCCCCTTCTCTCCACTCGGCCTCCCTGCGCTGCCCAGGAGGAAGGGTAGGAATTGGATGCTGACCGGCCCACCAGGGCCAGAGCCCGGAAATGGGCCCCTGCCCGCCTGCCTGCCCTGGGAACAGGCGGCTATTGAATGGATGGGGCGTTTCCGATAGTCCGGCCCCCCTCCCGTGTTCATGGGAGTTTCCACACCTCGCCGCGCGCTCCACCGGAGGCACGAAACAACGATGGCCGCTCCCTCCCCTCAGCACCGCTGGACCCTGGCCGATGCCCACGAGCTGTACGGCATCCGCAACTGGGGCTCGCCCTACTTCGGCATCAACGACAAGGGCCACGTGTGCGTCCACCCGGACGGGCCCGCCGCTCCGAGCATGGACCTCAAGGAGCTGGTGGACGAGGTCCGCCGCCGGGGCATCGGCCTGCCGCTGCTCCTGCGCTTCACGGACGTGCTGCGCCACCGCGTGGTGCACCTGAACAACGCGTTCAAGAAGGCCATCGCGGATCAGGGCTACAAGGGCCTGTACCGGGGCGTGTACCCCATCAAGGTGAACCAGCACCGCTACGTGGTGGAGACCATCATCGAGGCGGGCAAGGAGCACACCTACGGCCTGGAGGCCGGCAGCAAGCCGGAGCTGCTCGCCGTCATGGCGCTGCTGGACAGCGAGGACGCGCTCGTCATCTGCAACGGCTACAAGGACGAGGAGTACATCGAGACGGCGCTCTTCTACTCACGCCTGGGCCGCAACGTCATCCTGGTGGTGGAGAAGCCCAGCGAGCTGCCCCTCATCGCGGAGGTGGCGCGCCGCACCGGCATCACGCCGCGGCTGGGCATGCGCGTGAAGCTGTCCACGCGCGGCGCCGGCAAGTGGGAGGCGTCCGGCGGTGACCGCTCCAAGTTCGGCCTGTCCTCGTCGGAGCTGATGAACTGCATCGGCTTCATGAAGGACGCGGGCCTGCTGGCCTCGTTCGAGCTGCTGCACTTCCACCTGGGCAGCCAGATCTCCAACATCCGCAACGTGAAGAACGCGCTGCGCGAGGTGGGCTGCTTCTACGTGGAGGTGGCCCGCCAGGGCGCGCCCCTGAAGTACCTGGACGTGGGCGGCGGCCTGGGCGTGGACTACGACGGCTCCCAGACGAACTTCGCCTCCTCCATGAACTACACGACGGAGGAGTACGCCAACGACGTCGTCTTCGGCGTGATGGAGGCGTGCGACCGCGCGGGCGTGCCGCACCCCACGCTCGTCTCCGAGTCCGGCCGCGCCGTCGTGGCGCACCACGCGGTGCTGGTGGTGGACGTGCTGGGCACCAGCGAGTTCGACCCGTCCCAGACGCCCGACAAGGTGGACGACAAGGCGCCCTCCGTGGTGCGCAACCTCTATTCGACGTTCCGCGAGGTCACGAACAAGAACGTCATCGAGGCCTTCCACGACGCGCAGGACGCCAAGGAGGAGAGCCTCCAGCTGTTCTCCCTGGGCCACCTGTCGCTGGAGCAGCGCGTGGCGGCGGAGAACCTCTACTGGGCCATCTGCCACAAGATCTTGCGCGTGGCGCGCGAGGCCGGGGAGATTCCGGAGGAGCTGGAGGCGCTGGAGAAGCAGCTGTCGGACACGTACTTCTGCAACTTCTCCGTGTTCCAGTCGCTGCCGGACTCGTGGGCCATTGATCAGCTCTTCCCGATGATGCCCATCCACCGCCTGGCGGAGAAGCCGACCCGGCGCGCGACGCTGGCGGACATCACCTGCGACTCGGACGGGAAGATCGAGCACTTCATCGACAAGCGCGAGGTGAAGGACGCGCTGGAGCTGCACGCGCTCAACAGCGACGACTACTACCTGGGCATCTTCCTGGTGGGCGCGTACCAGGAGATTTTGGGCGACCTGCACAACCTCTTCGGGGACACGCACACGGTGCAGGTGTCGCTGGCTCCGGGCGGCGGCTACCTCATCGACCACGTCGTCGCCGGGGACACCGTGACGGAAGTGCTCAACTACGTGAGCTACAACAAGGACGACCTCGTCGCGAAGCTGCGCAAGTTCACGGAGCTGGCGCTGCGCCAGGGGCGCATCACCCTGGACGAGTCGCGCAACCTGCTGCGCGTCTACGAGGACGGCCTGTCCGGCTACACGTACCTGGAGCGGGAGGTGGACGCGACGTTCACCTCCGCCAGCCAGCTGCGCCTCCTGCCCGGCCCCGAGAACGGGGCGGCGCGTCCGCCCGTCACGCCCTCGGGGACCTGAAGGCCCTGACGTCGCTCAAGCCTCCGTCGGGACCGGTGCCTGTTCGCCGGTCTCGACGGATGTGTCGCTGAACGCGGCATCCGTCGAGCGCAGCCGCAGCGTCTGGAGCGTCTCCAGTTGCCCGTCGGCGCGCTCGGCGAGGAAGGCGAAGTCGAACCGCGCCAGGCGCGGCTCCTTCGCGGCCACGCGCTCCAGGCTCCTCCACAGGGACACGCGCCCGTGGGAGCCCACGCACAGCCCCTCCAGCTCCACCAGCCGGCTCAGCGGCGAGTAGCGCAGCCAGGAGCCGTTGAGCTTCAGCCGCGACAGCTTCTCGGTGATCCACGCGCCACCCACCTTCAGCGGATCCACGCGGACCTCCAGCGCGGACATCACGGTGAGCAGCGTGGCGCGGTCCTGTTCAATCAGCGGGATGAGCGTGGCCAGGTACTGGCCCACCGGATTGCTGCGGTTCTCCCGCTCCGTCCGCTTCGCCAGGTCCAGTCCCACGGTGGAGCCCAGCAGGTGGTCGTTGAGATAGATGCCCAGTCGCTTCACATTCATGTCGAGTGCCCCTCCCCCGAGGCATCCATGGACTTCACGAGGGTGGGCACGACGGCCGCTTGCCGCATGCGGCCATGGACGCTCGGCGGAGGCTCGGAAGGCAGACGGCCTGCCGAGCCCCCTCACTCACGGCCGCTTCAGTCCGGGTAACCGAACGACGCCGTCACCTTCACGTCCGGGTGGAGGCTGCGCGCCACGGGACACTCGTGGGCGATCTTCTCCAGCATCGCGCGCTGCTCCGGCGCCAGGCCGGACGGCATCAGGATGGAGAGCACCAGCTCGCCAATCTTGCGCGGCGGCGGGGTCATCCGCTTCTCCACCGTCGCGCGCACCTCGCCCAGGGTGATGCCCTCCTTGCCGGCCATCAGGTGCATGGTCGTCACGACACAGGACGCCAGCGCCGTGGCCACCAGGTCCGTGGGGGAGAAGCTGCCGCCGGTGCCGCCGTTGTCCTTCGGCGCCTCCGTGGGCAGCGTCGCGCCGGACGGACCGTGCGTCACCTGCGTCTTCAGCTGGGGAGCACTCACCAGGGACATCACCACACCCGTCGCGGGCTGCTGACTCATCACCGTCTCCTTGGGAAAAGAACCGCGCACTAACGCACGAAGCTGTCGTGGGACTTCGCATCCTCTTCGGAGGAGGGCTCGGCGTCCTCGACGCTCCAGTCCAGCGTCTTCATCAGCGACTTGCTGCGCTTCTTGACGTCCGCGTCCAGGAACTTCACCGCGTCGTCCATCTTGTCCATCAGGCGCATGGGCTTGCGCTTGTTCTTGGGCTCGCTGAACAGCGCGTGCGTGAGCCAGGGGAACACCGCCGTCACGTCGCAGTGCACGTACATGGAGCCCGTCTCCACCGCCTCCACGGACACCTTGCCCCAGGTGTGGCCCTCACCGGCCGGGCAGCTGGACAGCGCGCCGTTGTCCACCGGGTCCACGCAGAACTGCACGTCGATGTCGAAGCCGGACGTGGGGACGTTCAAAATCTGGTCGAGCAGCGGCTCGCCCTGGAGCGTGTAGTTCTTGGGCACGCCACCGCCCAGGATCCAGATGGCCAGCTTCCCGCTGCCGTGGTGGCGGCAGTAGTGCTGCATGGCGGCCATGGAATAGACGTCGTCGTTGATGTCGAGCTCGAACTTGAACTCGTCGCCCAGCAGGCGCTTGAGCTTCACGACGTTGAGGAAGATGGAGCCGTCCTGCACCGCGCCCACCCAGATGGGCACGCCGTGCTTGTAGCAGGTGGACAGGAGCGACGGCTGCTTCACGCCCAGCTGCTTCTCGATGCCGTGGATGGCCTTGCCCAGGAGGTAGTGGAACTCCGGGGTGGTCATCTTCCGCTGGAACTGCGGCTGCCGGAGGATGGCGGAGAAGAGGCGGTCGGTGTCGAGCAGCGCCTCTTCCCAGAAGCCCAGGTCGTAGATGCGGATGATGCGCGCCAGGCGGTACTGGAGGTCGCCCGCGTTGGGGTTCACCTCGCGGATGCCGTGGCCGATGATGCGGTGGGCGTCGTGGTAGAGGTTGGCGCCCGTGGTGGTGATGGCGGAGATGATGCCCTTCTCCACCAGCGGGATGATGCAGGACTGGTGCAGGCCCGCGGGCGTCATGGCGCCTGACAGCGTGAGGAAGATGGACGCGTCCTGCTGCACGGACTGCTGCATCAGCTCGAACGCGGTGCGCTCCTGGCGGCCCACGTACGCGCTGAACGCGTGCGCGAGCAGCTCCGCCGGCTTCTCCTTGCCGGTGATGGGGCGCGGATCCGCCTTGCGCGCGTTCGCGTAGGCGGCGCGAAGGGTGGACTTCTTCGGGGTCTGGGTCTTGGCCATGGCGCGGCGATCTAACACCGCCGGCCTGCCAAGGGGAGGCCCGGCTCCAGCCCCGCCCTCCCCCGGGGCCGCCACCGGACAGGAACAAACCGCCCGCCGTGCGGATTCACACAGGGCCCGCTCTTCAGGCCCCTTCCCATGGGGACATGGCGTAAGAGTGCCCGCCTCGCCGCCCTCTGGAGGGTCCCCCGCCGTGATCGACCTGCATTCGCACACCACCGCCAGTGACGGCCAGTACCCGCCTTCGGAGCTGGTGGCGAAGGCCGCCGCCGCGGGCGTCACCGTCCTGGCCGTGACGGACCACGACACGGTGGCGGGGCTCCACGAGGCGAAGGCGGCCGCCGCCGCGCACGGCATGGAGCTGGTGCCCGGCATCGAGCTGTCCGCCTTCGTGTACGGCAAGGAGGCCCACATCCTGGGCCACTTCCTGCGCCCGGAGGACCCGGACCTGGCGCGCTTCGCGGACCGGCTGCGGGATGAGCGCACGCACCGCATGGAGGCCATGGTGGCCCGCCTGCGGGAGCTGGGCTTCCCGGTGCGCATGGAGCAGGTGCGCAAGGTGGCCGGGGACGCGCAGCTGGGGCGGCCCCACCTGGCGCGGGTGCTGGTGGATCAGGGCTGGTGCATCGACGTGAAGGCCGCGTTCGACCGCTTCCTGGGCACGGGCCGCGCGGCGTGGGTGGAGCGCTTCAAGCTGGACGGCGCGGAGGCCATCCGGCTCATCCGCGACGCGGGCGGCACCGCGACGCTCGCCCACCCCGGCTCGTCCAAGATGGAGCGCTCGGAGATTCAAGCGCTGGCGAAGGCGGGCCTCTCCGGCCTGGAGATCCTCGGCGTGGACCACAACCCCACGGTGCGTCAGAAGTACCTGGCGCTCGCGGCGGAGTTCGACCTGGTGCCCACCTTCGGCAGCGACTTCCACGGCGAGGCGGTGGCGCCCGACCACCGGCTGGGCGTCGCGGCCATGGCCCCGGAGCTGTTCCAGAAGCTGCGCGCCCGCGCGCCATCGTCCCGCCCCGTCTGAGTCAGAGCCGGGGGCTCAGGACCGGGGCTGCTGGGCCTTGAAGCGGCTGGTCACCGCGGTGAGGCCCTCGGCCACGGATTGCAGGTCCTGGGCGATGCGGGTGGTGCGGCCGGTGGCGTCCACGCCCTGCTTCACCAGGTCCGCCACGTTGCGCGCGCCCTGCACCGCCTGCTCGCTGGACTGACGCTGTTGGCGGGTGGCGATGGTGATCTGCCGCGCCGCCTCACTGGTGCCGCGCGCCAGCTCCACGATGCGCAGGAAGACGGCGGAGGCCTGCTCGGCCACCTCCACGCCCCGGTCGCTCGTCGCCATGCCCACGCGGGCCTTGGACGCGGCCTCCTCGCCGGAGTCCTGCACCTTCTCCACGATGCGGGCGATGTCGCGCGCGGACACGGACACGTTCTCCGCCAGCTTGCGCATCTCCGCGGCCACCAGGGAGAAGCCCCGGCCCACGTCGCCGGCCTTGGTGCCCTCCAGCGCCGCGTTGAGCGCCAGCAGGTCGCTTCGCTCCGCCACCTGGTTGATGACCTGGGCGATCTTGGAGACCTGCTGCAGGTCCTTGTTCAGCCCCACGATGGCGTCCGCCACGCCCTTGGACTCCGTGCGGATGTCGTTGATGCCGCCCACCACCTGCGCCACCACCGCCATGGCCTCCGCGACCGCGTCATGGGTGCGCCGCGCGCTGGACTCCACCACCTCCGTGGACGAGGAGATCTGCTCGGCGGTGCGGGAGAGCTCCTCGAACGTGGCGGCGATCTGCTGCGCGTACGCGGCCTGCTGGCTGATGACGTGCTCCTGATCCGCGGAGGCGCCCATCAGGCCCCGCGACGCGCTGGACAGCTGCTCGGTGCGCGTGACGAGCTCCATCACCGTGGAGCGCAGCGTGCCCAGCATCTCGTTGAAGGAGGTGGCCATCTGGCGCACCTCGCCGGCGGCGGACACGTCCAGCTCCCCCCGGAACACGTCACCCCGGGCCACCTCGCGCGCCACCTGCGTGACGCGCGACACGGGGTCCGCGATGGCGCGGCTGATGATGACGGCCAGCCCCAGGCCGAGCACCGCGGCGCCCAGGTAGCCCATGAGCGAGTAGCCCTCGGTCGCCGCCAGCGCCGCCTTCACCTCGTGCGTGCCGAAGCCCGCGCGGTACACGCGGCCATCGCTCTCGCAGCGCACCACGACCTGCTCCATGTCCCGCGCCACCGAGCACGTCCCCGGATGGGGCTGCTTCGGCTCGGGGGTCCCTTCCGGGACCTGGCCGCGCAGGGCCACCACGGTGCCGTCGGCGCGGGTCAGCTCCTGGAACGTCAGCGTGAAGCCGCCGGACTCCACCTGGTCGAAGACCTCGTCGCGCCGAGCGCGGGCGTCCGGCGCGGTCTCCGGCAGCGCGAGCGAGGGGTGCCGCACCACCAGCGTCCCCAGCGTCGCGGCCCTGCCGGCCAGGACCTCCAGGCCGGCCGCCTTCTGCCGCGCGGGGAAGTACACCCCGGTGAAGAACACCACCGCGAGGCACGGGAGCAGCACCGCGATCGCCACCTGCATCCGCAAGGTCAGCCGGCCCCACATGTCGACGACTCCCCTGGCGATGAACGCGGAAAGGACAGCCCACTGACGCTAGGCGTGGGCTCCCCACAGCGTCAAACCGGCCCCGGTCCAGGCCCGGGAGCGGCGGGCGTCCGCTGATCCACCGCCCGTCCGGGGGCAGGCGTCCGGGCGGCGTTGTTTCGGCCGTCATCTCAAGGGGTTGGCGGGCCCGGCGCGGGGGTGTTTCCCTTTGACACGACGCCAGCGGTGTCGTTAGGGTCCGCGCCCGATGACTACACCCCTCGCCCCGTACCTGCCGCTGGCGGTGGTGCTCCTGCTGGCCGGTGTCATGGGGATGATCATCCCCCAGGTCACCACCCGGCTGGGCCCCAAGCGCCCGAGCAGCACCAAGTCGGCCCCCTTCGAAGCAGGCTCCGAGTCGAGCGGTCCCGCTCGCCAGCGCTTCGCCGTGAAGTTCTACGTCATCGCGCTGCTCTTCATCGTGTTCGACGTGGAAGCGGTGTTCCTGTACCCCTGGGCGGTGAACTTCCAGGCGCTCGGCTGGTTCGGCTACGTGGAGATGCTGGTTTTCGCGTCGACCCTGGTCGTGGGCCTTATCTATGTCTGGAAGAAGGGCGCTCTCGACTGGGAGAGCTGAGACTACGCCATGGCTGACACCGACATCGCGCCGATCATGACCACCCGCCGGGACGAAGCCATGGGCTTCTTCCAGAAGCTGGTGTCCAAGGGCCTGGGCTGGGCCCGCAAGTACTCGCTGTTCACCTACCCGTACGCCACCGCGTGCTGCGGCATGGAGTACATGTCCGTGGCCGCCAGCCGCCACGACATCTCGCGCTTCGGCGCGGAGTTCCCGCGCTTCTCGCCGCGCCAGGCGGACCTGCTGATGGTGGTGGGCACCATCAACCTGAAGCAGGCCCCCATCCTCAAGCGCGTCTACGAGCAGATGACCGAGCCCAAGTGGGTCGTGTCCTTCGGCGTGTGCGCGTCCTCGGGCGGCTTCTACGACAACTACGCGGTGCTCCAGGGCATCGACCGCATCATCCCGGTGGACGTCTACATCCCCGGCTGCCCGCCGCGTCCGGAGCAGGTGCTGGACGGCCTGATGCTGCTGCAGGACAAGATCGGCAACCAGGTGCACCGGCTGCGTGACCCGGGCGAGCCCAACGAGACCGCGGCGCACCACGCCCGCATGCTCGCCGCCGGCAAGTAGTCACACCGCTTTCGCTGTCCCCCACGGGCCCCGCGCCGCCTCTCACGAAGAGGCCGGTGACGGGGCCCGAGGCATTCCCGGGGCCTACCAGCGGTGGTACGCGGGGTGGCCTTCCTTCACGGCGACGAAGGTGCCGCGGCAGGTGGCGGTGACCTTGCCGTTCTCCCCGGTGAGGGTGCCCTCCACGACGACGCGGTCGCCTTCAATCGACACGGGCTTCGCGGACAGGTGCACGGGGCCCATGGGCGTGGGGCGCTTGAGCACGATGGCGTAGTCGGCGGTGACGGTGCACGGAGGGGTGGCCGCGCCCTGCGCCTTCATCAGGTGGTACGCCGCCGTCCAGTTGCAGTGGCAGTCCAGCAGCGCGCCGATGATGCCGCCGTTGAGCACGCCCGGGAACGCCTGGTGGTGCTCCTCCGGCGTCCAGTCCGCGACGACGAGGTCACCCTCCACGCGGCTGCGGATGCGCAGCCCCTTGGGGTTGGCCGGGCCACACCCGAAGCAGGCGTTGTGGGGGGCGTACGTTTCCTGGAGGCCGCGAGTCGTTTCGGTCGTCGACATGGCCGGCGACTCTACGTGAGGCGGGCTCCGGTGCGCGCTCCGTCGCGTCGTCCAGCCAGTCCGCCAGCGCTCGCGCGTCCGCCCCTTCACAGTCACCCGTGCAGGTGCGGCGCACGGTGCCGTCCGCCTGCGGCCGGTCCACCACCCAGCGCTCGCCGTCGAAGGCGCCGGTGTCCTTCTCGCGCAGCACCGCCATGCCCGCCTCGTCGCCCATCTCCACCACTCCGTCCGGACGCAGGCGGTACGCGTCGAAGGTGCGCGGCGCGCCCGGCCGGTGGCCCGGGTCGAACACCTCCGGGACCACGTGCGTGTAGCCCGTCTCCGCGTACAGCGGCGTGAGCGGACGCCCCTCGCCGCGCAAGAGCGGCCCGAGCGACGCCCCGTCCGACTCCGGCAGCGCGGACAGGCCGGACAGCTCCAGCAGCGTGGGGCCCACGTCCACCAGCCGCGCCAGCGCGTCCACCTGCGCCGGGCCCGCGCCACGGCCGCCGGGCAGCTTCACCGCGAGCAGGATGCGGTTCTCCTCGTCGCCCAGCCGGGCGCCGTGCACGGACGTCGCGCCCGCCAGGTCCGGCCGGTCCGCGTGGAAGCTCTCGCCGTGGTCGGACATCAGCACGATGAGCGCGTCGTCGTAGCGCCCGGAGGCCCGCAGCGCGTCCAGCAGCGTGCCCACCTGCGCGTCCGCTTGCGCGAGCAGTTCGTCGTAGAGCCCCTCCGCGCCCGCGCGGCTCCACGCCCCCTTCGCCCCCGGCGTCACCGGCGCGAAGTGCATGCGCAGCCGGCGCTCCAGCGGCTCGGAGGAGGACACGTAGCGGCGGTAGAACGGATACACCGGGTCGCCCGGGAAGTGCGCCGCCGTGGCGTGGAAGGCGAAGAGCAGCGGCCCCTCCCCTGCTTCCGCCACGAGCCCCTCCGACAGCCGCCGGGCATAGCCCATGGGGTCATGGATGCCGGCCAGCGCGCGGTTGTCGATGAACTCGGGCACCCACGCGGCGCCGGCCGGGTTGTCCGCGAACAGCCCCAGCGCCCGGTAGCGCAGCTTCTCCAGCGCGAAGTTGATGGCCCCGCGCGGAGGCTGCCAGCGCGTGGCGAAGCCGGAGGCCGGGCCCTCGAAGTGGAAGCGCGAGCAGTCCGTGGCGAACACCGTGCGCCACCCGGCCTCCGCGAAGTGCTGCGCGAAGGTGGGCGCCAGCACGAGCCGCGCGTCAGGCGTCAGCGGGTAGCGCACGCCCGTGCGGTACGGCCAGCGCGCGGTGAGCAGCGAGCGCCACGCGGGCTCCGTCTGCGCCACCGGCGTGTAGGCCCGGGTGAAGAGCGTGGCGTCCTGGAGGAAGCGCTCCACCTGGGGCGCGACGCCATGCCCCGTCGCGCCCAGCCGGTCCGGCCGGAACGCGTCGATGCCGATGAGCACCACCAGCGGCCGCCGGACGGAAGGCCCCGCGCGCCGCACCGTCACCGCCACCGCCAGCACCCCGACGACGCCCGCCACCACCACCCACGCGGCGCGCTCCGCCCGGAGGGGCGCCGGGCCGCCGGAGGACACGAACCGCCGCAGCCCCCGCGCGCCCCGCCACGCCAGCACGGCCAGATGGACCGACACCCACGCCCCGGCCGCCGCGCGCGCCTGCCACGGCTCGCCGTGATCCACCAGCCACGCCAGCACGGGCCGCACCGCCGGCAGGTCGTCGAAGAGGGCGGGCCGCGCGAGCGCCCGGTCCCAGGCCCAGAACGACAAGAGCCCCAGCCAGTGCGGCACCATCCACGCCAGCGCCCTCCACCCGCCCCGCCGCGTCCAGGCGCGGGTCAGCACCGCCGCGGCGAGCCCCAGCAGGGCGCCCGCCACCGCGTACACGGAGGCCACGCGCAGGATGACGCCGGGCAGCAGGGGCCGGACCGCCGCCGCCAGCGCCGCGTAGGGGCCGTCCAGGGGGATGTCCACGCCCACCACGCCCGCCCTGAGCAGCCAGAGCGTCTCGGCGCCGAAGAGCATCAGCCCCAGCAGGGCGCCCAGGGCCAGGCGCCCCGAAATGGCGCGGAGGAAGGAGGCAACGGACCGCACGGACATGCCTCCAGCCTCTACTCCGTCCAGGCGTTCTTGCGCCAACTCTGTGTTCTACCGGGCTTTCGGGGAGCGCCTGACGTGCATCGGGCACACTCGCGGTACAAGATGGCACCCGCACTGTACCCGGCCAACGCTTCCCTCGGCCCGGAAGGCACTTCCCATGTCATCCAGCGTCACGCCCAGCGACAGCTTGCAGGAGTCCGTCCGGCGCGCGCTCGACATGGAACGGCAGTCCAATGGACAGCACCTGGCGTGGGTCCGGCTGGGCGCGGTGGGCGTGCTGTTCTGCATGATCGTCTACCTGGGCCGCGCGCGCGGGCTGCACGACTGGGACGTCTACCTGGCGCCCTTCGCGCTGTACCTCGTGTGCACCACCGTCGTGGCCGTGGCGGTGACGGCCTCCGCGCGCATCGCCCGCTGGGCGTCGCTGTCCGTCGCGTTCGTGGACGTGCCCGCCGTGTTCTGGCTCCAGCACCTGGCGCTGCCGGTGTCCCCGTCCCCCGGCGGCGTGGCCGGCTTCACGCTGGGCATCTTCGCGGCGCTGGTGCTGCTGTCCGCGCTGAGCCTGCGGCGGCCCGTCACCCAGCTCGTCACGGTCATCGCCATCCTCGCGGAGGTGGAGCTCCAGCGGCAGGCCGCCATCGGCGGAGGCGCGCAGGTGGCCGGCGCGGTGATGCTGGCCATGACGGCCGCCGGGGCCTCCCGGCTCCTCCAGCGCATCCGCCTGCTGTCCGCCGCGGTCACCCAGGAGGAGCTCCAGCGCGCGCGCCTGGGCCGCTACTTCTCCCCCGCCGTCGCCGAGCGCCTCCAGGACCGCGACTCCCCCGCCCCGGAGCTGCGCGAGGTGTCCGTCCTCTTCGCGGACGTGCGCGACTTCACCGCCCTGAGCGAACGGCTGCCACCCGAGCAGGTGGTCACCATCCTCAACGAGTACTACGGCCGCATGGTGGAGGTGGTGTTCCGCCATGGCGGGACGCTCGACAAGTTCATCGGGGACGCACTGATGGTGTACTTCGGCGCCCCGCTGCCGGACGCCCTGCATGCCCGGAGCGCCACCCGCTGCGCGCTGGACATGGTGCGCGAACTGGAGGCCGTCAACGCCGAGCGCGCCGCCCGGGGAGAGCCCGGCCTGCGCATGGGGGTGGGCGTGCACACCGGGCCGGTGGTGCTGGGCAACATCGGCTCGCCGTTCCGGCGCCTGGAGTACACGGCCATTGGCGACACAGTGAACCTGGCCAACCGCATCGAGCGGCTGACCAAGGGCTTCGGGGTGCCGGTGCTCGTCTCCCAGGCGACCCGCGAGCGGGCGGGTGACGCCTTCCGCTGGGCCCCCGCGCCCACCGCGCTCGTCCCCGGCAAGAGCCAGCCGGTGGTGACCTTCATCCCCGAGCCCGCCGAAGGGGCGCCGGTGCTGGGCCCGGACGTGGCCGCCTGACCCCTTCCGCACGCCGTGCCCAGGCAGGCAGGGGGTGGATCGCGACGCCGGGCTACTGGACCGCCTAAGTGGCCTACACGGTTGAGGGTTTACGTTGACGCCTCACGCGAACGGTCCTTATAAAGCCGCGGTTTCCTCTGTCGTAGATCGAGGCCCCCCTTGAGCATTTTCGCGTTGGACCGGGTCGCCGCCCAGTTCCCCGAGGCGGTCGCGGAGCGCTATGTCGACCGCGCTGGTGGAGCCTGGGCCGTCATTCATGCCGAGTGGCTGCCGAAGGTCGCCACCTTCCTGAAGATGGACCCCGAGCTGGACTTCAAGCTGTTCGGCTCCGCGGACGCCGTGGATCGCCTGCACCTGGCGGAGAGTGATCCGCGCTTCGAGGTCGTCTACTTCCTCTATTCGCTCAAGCGGAAGGAGCACGTGCGCCTGAAGGTGCGCGTGACCGAGACCCGCCCGGAGCTGCCCTCCCTCACGCCGCTGTACCGCGGCGCCAACTGGTGGGAGCGGCTGGTGTTCGACTTCTACGGCATCCGCTTCACGGACCACCCGGACCTGCGCCGCATCCTCCTGTACGACGAGTTCCAGGGTCACCCCCTGCGCAAGGACTACGCGCTGCGCGACCGCCAGCCGTTGATCCCCGAGCGCCCCATCAAGGACATCTTCCGCGGCCCCGGCACCAGCGGCATCGCCTGATCGAGACCTCACCATGGCCGACAGCCACAACACCGACACGCAGAAGCCGCACAACCCCGACACCGATGGGTTCGCCCACGAGGAGTCGGAGCTGGAGTCGCACTTCCAGACGAAGAACATGGTCATCAACATGGGCCCCTCCCACCCGGCCACGCACGGCACCGTGCGGCTGAAGGTGGAGCTCGAGGGTGAGACCATCGTCAAGATCGACCCGGAGATCGGCTTCCTCCACCGCGGCTTCCAGAAGAGCTGCGAGAACGTCACCTGGACGCAGTGCCTGCCGTATACGGACCGGCTCAACTACCTGTCCGCGATGATGAACAACTTCGGGTTCCTCAACGCCGTGGAGAAGCTCATCGGCCTGGAGATCCCGGAGCGCGCCCAGTACATCCGCGTCATCGGCAGCGAGCTGCACCGGCTCACCGACCACCTGACGTGCGTGGGCGCCACCGGCCTGGAGATGGGCGGCTTCGCGCCGTTCCTCTATGGCATGGAGGCCCGCGAGCTCATCCAGGACCGCGTCACGGAGCTCACCGGCGCGCGCCTCACCACCAGCTTCGGCCGCGTGGGTGGCATGAACCGCGACCTGCCGGAGGGCTGGTCGGAGAAGGTCAGGAAGACGCTGGACCGCACCGAAGAGCTGCTCGTGGAGATGGACGGGCTGCTCACGCGCAACCGCATCTTCGTGGACCGCACCAAGGGCACCGGCATCATCACCGCCGAGGACGCCATCGACTTCGGGTGGACCGGCCCCGCGCTGCGCGCCTGCGGCGTGGACCACGACCTGCGCAAGGTGCAGCCGTACTGGGTCTACGACCGCTTCGACTTCGAGGTGGTGGTGGGCGAGCACGGCGACAACTACGACCGCTACCTCGTGCGCCTGGAGGAGATGCGGCAGTCCATCAAGATCATCCGCCAGGCCCTCGACACCATCCCCGCGGGTCCCATCATCGTGGACGACTGGCGCATCGCGCTGCCGCCCAAGCCGGAGGTGTACGGCACCATCGAAGGCGTGATGGCCCACTTCAAGCTGGTGATGGAGGGCATCCAGGTTCCCCCCGGCGAGGTCTACGACGCGACGGAAGCGTCCAACGGCGAGCTGGGCTGGTACCTGGTGAGCGACGGCCGCGGCCGTCCGTACAAGGTCCACGTGCGCGCCCCGGGCTTCCCGGTGCTGTCGGCGCTGCCGCACATCATCCAGGGCAAGATGCTCGCGGACCTCGTTCCCACCTTTGACACCATCAACATGATCGGCGGCGAGGTCGAGCAGTGAGCGACAACGACACGAAGAAGCCCACCGGTGACGCGCAGACGCCCCCCAAGGGCGCGCCCACCGACACGCCCGCGGCCAAGATTGGCCCGGAGCCGTCCAACCCGCCCGCCGGCGCGAAGCTGGACTCGCCGCCAGCGGCCGCCAGCGGCCCCACCGGGACGCCTCCGCCCAAGCCGGCGGCGCCCGCGGGTGGCCCTCCGCCCAAGCCGCAGCCCAAGAACCCGGGCTTCGTGACGGCGGTCATCGACGGGCGCGAAGTCGTGGTGAAGCCGGGGACCAACATGATCGAGGCGGCCAAGTCGGTCGGCTCGGAGATCCCCTACTACTGCTACCACCCGCGCCTCTCCATCGCGGCCAACTGCCGCATCTGTCTGATTGAGGCGTCCAACGCGCCCAAGCTCGTCCCCGCCTGCCAGACGCCCATGGCCGAGGGTCAGGTCATCAAGACCACGACCCCCAAGGTCAAGGAGCAGCAGCGCGCGGTGATGGAGTTCCTGCTCTTGAACCACCCGGTCGACTGCTCCATCTGCGACCAGGCCGGTGAGTGCAAGCTGCAGGACTACTACATGAAGTACAACTACAAGCCCTCGCGCCTGGAGGGCACCAAGGCCCTCAAGCACAAGCGCAAGGTGCTGGGGCCTCACGTGGTGCTGGACCAGGAGCGCTGCATCATCTGCACGCGCTGCGTCCGCTTCATGAACGAGATCCCGAAGGAGCCCCAGCTGGGCGTCTTCGGCCGTGGCAGCCACGAGCGCATCGACGTCTTCCCGGGCAACGAGCTGAACAGCAACTACTCGCTGAACACCGTGGACGTGTGCCCGGTGGGCGCGCTGCTCTCCCGCGACTTCCGCTTCAAGGCGCGCTCCTGGTTCCTGTCCGCCACGCCGTCCGTCTGCACGGGCTGCTCGCGCGGCTGCAACATCTCCGCGGACTGGATGTCCCAGGACACCTACCGCTACCGCCCGCGTGAGAACGAGGCCATCAACAAGAGCTGGATGTGCGACCAGGGCCGCCTGTCGTACAAGGACCTGAACGTGGGCCGCGTGCTGTCCGCCCGCGTGGGCCGCGGCCTGCAGGCCCCCGGCACGGTGCAGCCAGTGCTCACGCGCAAGGACGCCGCCCTCGGCGCGGCCAAGGCGCTCAAGCCGCTCGCGGGCTCCAAGCAGCTCGCGGTGCTGGCCTCCCCGCTCGCGTCCAACGAGGACCTGCTGGCGGGCCTGACGTTCGCCAAGACGGTGCTGGGCGTGACGTCCGTGTTCGTCGGGGGCCGTCCGCAGGGCAAGGCGGACCACTACCTGATGACGGCGGACAAGAACCCCAACCGCCAGGGCCTGGCGCTCATCGCCAAGGGCCTGGGGCTGTCGCTCAAGGGCTTCGAGGAGCTCACCCCCGCCATCAAGGCCGGCCAGGTGAAGGCGCTCTACGCGCTGGGCGCGGAGGTCCCCACGGACGCGGCCGCGTTCGCGGAGGTCGCCGCCTCGCTGGAGGTCTTCGTCGTCCAGGCGCAGAACGAGTCCCCGGTGACGGCGCAGGCCACGGTGCTCTTGCCCGCCTCGGCGCACATCGAGGACGAGGGCACGTTCACGCAAGCGGACGGCATCACCCAGCGCTTCCGCAAGGCGTACCCCTCCAAGGGGGACGCGGTGCCGCACTGGAAGTGGGCCACGGAGCTGACGCGCGAGCTGGGCGGCGAGGCCGCCGCGGCCTCCGCGCGCGACGTGTGGCGGGCGCTCTCGGGTCAGGTGTCCGAGTTCGCCGAGTTCAACTGGGACAAGGCCTCTCCGCCGGACCGGGAGAAGCCGGGCATCAACCCGCTGCCGTCGAGTGCCGACGGCCGTCCGCCGGGCTACCGTGAGTTCGGCGCGCCGCGCGTGAGGGGCATCTGACCATGAGCCGTATCCTGACCATGCTGTTCGCCATGGCCTTCATCATCTTCGCCATCGCTGGCGGAGTGGCCTCGGCGTATCTGGTGGGCTACCTGGCGGAGGAGTACCTCTTCGAGGGTGCCAGCCGCCTGACGAACATCCTCTTCCTGATGCTCGTCTTCGTGATGATCACCGCGACGCTGCTGACGCTGGCGGAGCGCAAGTGGTCCGCGTTCATGCAGGACCGCGTGGGCCCCAACCGCGCGCGCCTGTCCATCATCCCGGGCCTGGGCAACCGCTCCCTGGGCGGCATCCCGCACATCATCACCGACGTGCTGAAGATGCTGACCAAGGAGGACTTCGTCCCCGGCACCGCCAACCGCTTCCTGTTCAACCTGGGCCCCATCCTCGCCTTCGCGCCGGTGTTCGCGCTGTTCGCGGTGGTGCCGGCCGGCCCCACGGTGAACGTGTTCGGCAAGACGGTGGACATGGTCGTCGCCACGCCGGACTTCGGCATGCTGTACCTGCTCGCCATCGCGTCGCTCGCCGTCTACGGCACGTCGCTGGCCGGCTGGTCCTCCAACAACAAGTTCGCGCTGCTGGGCGGCGTGCGCGCCTCCGCGCAGATGATCTCCTACGAGGTGGCGCTGGGCCTGTCGCTCGTGGGCCTGTTCCTGGCGTTCTCCTCTGTGCAGCTGCCCACGCTGGTGGGTGACGTGGGCAACGCGCTCGTGTCCGGCACCGGCCAGGCGAAGTACCTGTGGCGCACGGACGGCGGCTTCGACCTGGGCCTGCCGGCGTGGGGCATCTTCATTCAGCCCCTGGGCTTCATCGCCTTCTTCGTGGCGTCCTTCGCGGAGACCAAGCGCGCCCCGTTCGACGCTCCGGAAGGCGAGTCCGAGATCATCGGCTACTTCGTGGAGTACTCCGGCATGAAGTTCGGCATGTTCATGATCTCCGAGTTCGTGGAGGTCGTGGTGCTGGCCGGCGTGACGGCGTCGCTCTTCTTCGGTGGGCACCACCTGCCCTTCGGCGGCGAGTGGCTGGCGGCGCAGCCCTTCATGCAGGAGCACGGCTGGGTGTACGGCACGCTGCTGGGCACGGTGTTCTGGATCAAGGTCATCCTGCTCATCTGGGTGCAGCTGGTGATCCGCTGGACCTTCCCGCGCTTCCGTTACGATCAGATCCAGAACCTGGGCTGGAAGATCCTCCTGCCCGTGGGCCTGGCCAACGTGTTCATCAGCGGCGCGCTGGTGCTGTGGGATCCGTCCCTCAAGGCGCTGGGCGTGGTGGGCCTGCTGGAGATCGGCTTCGTGATCGCGCTGACGATGACCTCGGGTTCCAAGGCGGCGGACGCGCACGACACGGCGCACGGCCATGGGCACGACGCGCACGGCCACGGCCACGACGCGCACGGGCTGCCTGCGCACGCGGACCCCCACTCCCACTCCCCGGCGGGCGCGCACTAGCGCGGTCCGGAAGCGAGACAAGACACCATGGCGTTCAATGCTTCCCAGGACCCGCGCACGGACCTCCGCGAGCGGATGTACATCCCGGAGCTGCTGCGCGGTCTGGCCATCACGACCAAGCACTTCTTCCGCAACATGTTCGGCACGCGCGACCCCAACCCCCAGGTGGTGGACCGCACGGGCACGAGCCTGATGACCACGGTGGAGTACCCGGAAGAGAAGCCCATCTATCCGGAGGGCTACCGCGGTCTGCACCGGCTGGTTCCGCGTGACGACGGCAAGCCGCGCTGCGTGGCCTGCTACATGTGCGCGACCATCTGCCCGGCGCAGTGCATCTACATCGAGGCGGGTGAGTACGAGACGGCGGCCTCCGACTCCGAGTCGGCGGTCATCGAGAAGTACCCCACCCAGTTCGTCATCGACGAGCTGCGCTGCATCGTGTGCGGCCTGTGCGTGGAGGCGTGCCCCAAGGACGCCATCCGTATGGACACGTACATGCACACGCCGTCCGAGTACAACCGGCAGAACTTCGTCTACGACATCCCGAAGCTGCTCAAGGGCCCGCCGGTGTCGCACCCGTCCGACCCGTGGAACAAGCGCGACAGCTCCGCGGAGCCGCACCACGTCCACAAGGAAGCGCACACGCGCATCGGCGAGGGACACGCGGACCACGGCCACGCCAAGCAGCTGGGCGCGGGCCACGGCCATGCCAAGGCGGGTGCGGGCCACGCGGTGGTGACCCAGCAGGGCCCCATCCAGGTGACGAAGTTCATCAAGTAGTCCCGTGTTTCGAACCGCGGGGGGCGGGCCGTGCGCCGCCCTTCGCTCGCATCCCGGCCCGCCTTCTTCCCGCTGTTTTGGGAAGAGCGGGCCGAAGCCTTTTCTGGGGGCATGTGGTGATGCTGCACCTCTTCAATGCGCATGGTGCCGGCCTGGCACGGGGAGCCCCGCCGTGAAGCGCTACCGGATGTCGGTGTGCAAGGGCTCCAGCTGCCGCGAGGGCGGCTCGGACGCGGTGCACGTGGCGGCGCGCGAGGCGCTGGCGGAGCAGGGCCTGCAGCCCCGCTGCGAGCTGTACCGGGGCGGCTGCTACGGCTTCTGCCACATGGGGCCCAACGTGGTGGTGCGCGAGGACACGGGCCGCAAGCGCGACCCGCTGTCCCCGGAGGACTACCAGCTCATGGGGTGGCCCGGAGAGGTCTACTACTCCGGGATGACGGCGGAGAAGATGCGCCGCGTGGTGGCCGAGCACATCCAGGGCGACGAGCCGGTGCGCGAGCTGTTCGGCCAGCCGGACTCCGGCGACGACTAGCGCGAGTCCGTGCTGCGCCGGCCCCAGCGGATGACGCCGTCCCAGTCCTCGGGCGGCGGCGTCTGGATGAGGCGCTGGCAGCGCTCGACGTAGACGCGGGCCACCGGGTCGCCGTGCTCCACGCCGCAGCGGCGGAACAGCTCCTGGGCCAGGATGAAGTCGCGCCCGTAGTAGGCGGTGAGGGCCTTCTCGTAGAGGGCGATGCCCGCCTGCTTCTCCGGGGAGAATTCACCCCGGCGGCCCAGGAGCTCGTGCACGCGCACGGGCTGGGGACGGTCCCTCAGGAGCACCCGGTCCACCTCGCGGAAGACGTAGGCGTCGCTGGCGAGCTGCGCGGTGGTCTGTCCCACCAGCACCTGGGTGCCGTACTGCTTGTTGGCCGCTTCCAGCCGGCCGGCCATGCCCACCGCGTCGCCCATGACGGTGTAGTTCGACTTGAGCTCGCTGCCCATGTCGCCCACCAGCAGGTCGCCCGTGTCGATGCCGGCGCGCACCGACAGCCGGTGGCCGAACTGCTTCTCCCAGAGGGGCTGCTTCTGCGCGAGCGCCGCGTGGAGCTTCAGCGCCGCCTCGCAGGCCAGGTGCGCGTGGCGGTCCGTGCGCACGGGCGCGCCCCAGAAGGCCATCACCGAGTCGCCGATGTACTTGTCCACCTGCCCCGCCGTGGCGCGCACCACGGCGGTCATCTCCGTGAGGAAGGTGTTGAGCAGCGGCACCAGTTGCTCCGGCGGCAGCGCTTCGGACAGGCGCGTGAAGCCCTCGATGTCGCAGAGGTACACGGTCATCTGCCGGCGCTCCGGCTTCATCAGGCTCACGTCGCGCGCCACCAGCCGCGCCACGTCCGGGCTCACGTAGCGGCCCAGCGCGCTGTGCACGAACTCGCGCACGTCCTGTTCGGTGCGGAAGGCGTAGAGGGTCGTCACCAGGAACGCGAGCCCGCCGGACCACAGCGGCCCCGCGACGGCCACCCACACCTGGTCATGGACGAAGACGTAGCCCGCCGCGCCCACGTAGCCCGCCCCGGCCGCCACCGCCACGCAGACGAAGAGGAAGGCGCCGCCCACGGAGCGCAGGAGCCAGCTGAACGACAGCGCCAGGAACGCGCCGATGAACGCGAGCCCCATGGTGGCGAGCATGTCCACCTTCGGCGGCGCGCGGGTGATGCCGTTCGACGCGAGGATGTTGGCGAGCGCCTGGCCCAGCACGGCGCCGTTGGCGATGCCCGGCCCGATGGGCGTCACCCGGCGCTCGGGCGCGTAGCTGCTGGTGTTGGTGAGGATGACGGCGCGGCCTTCCAGATCGTGGTCGAAGCGGACCGGCCGCGCCTCCTGCGAGTCGAAGAGGTTGAGCAGCACGTTCCACGCGCGGATGGAGCGGGCCAGCGGGCCGCGCGCGCCGCGGGTGGCGGCCGGGGCCTCCCAGCGCAGCAGGCTGTAGCCGGCCGCGTCCATGGGCACGGAGTACTTGTCCCCGATGTAGAGGCGCCCGTCCGCGTACCGCAGCTTCTGCGTGCCCGCGAGCTGCATGGCTGCGGCCAGGGGCAGCGAGGGCAGCACGTAGCGCTCGCCCCCGCGCGGGCTGTACGCGACGAGGTGGGGCACGCCGCGCACCACGCCGTCGGCGTCCGCGGGCAGCGTGGTGGCGCCGTAGCCGCTGGCCTGGCTGAGCAGGGGCGTCACCGGGTGGTGGAGCTGGCGCACCTCCAGGAGCTTCTCTGGATCCAGCCCCTGCACATGCACGGAGGCCAGGGCGAGGAACAGGTCCGACGGGGCCACGCGGAAGGCGTCGTCCGCGGCGCGGCGCTCCTGGATGGACGCGGCGGCGGTGCCCAGTTGGTCGCCCAGGCTGCGCCCCTCGCCCTCGTCCGCGACGCCGGCCCAGACCTCCAGGGCCTTGCCGGCGGGGATGAGGAACGCGGGGCGCTGGAGGGCGAGCACGGACTGGGCGCGGGTGCGGGCCTCGGTGACGCTGGGGTAGCTGCCCAGGCGGACCCTGTAGGGCCACAGGCGGCCGGTGGGAGGCAGCGTGCGGGTGCCCTCGGCGCCCCAGCGAAAGGCGAGCACGGAGTGGCCGGGGTCCTGGTCCAGCAGGGCGCGGAGCGCGTCATCGTCCTGGGACAGGGCGCCCCGGCCCGAGCGCGTGGGGGTGACGCAGGCGCGGGGGCTGAGCTCCGGGTAGGCGAAGTCCAGCATCACCACGGAGGCGCCCTCCTCCACCAGGCGGTGCACCATGCCGCCCATGACCTGGCGCGGCCACGGGTACGCGGCGATGTCCGCGCGAGGGCCCTGCTGGGCTTCGGCGAGCGTGTCGTCGTCGATGGACACGAGCACCACGCGGTCGGAGCGCTCGGACACCTCTCCCAACTGGCGGATGCGCCAGTCGTAGAAGGCGCGCTCGCCGCCGTCGAGCCAGCGCGAGAGCCCGTCGATGAAGCCGGAGGGCGACAGCAGGGGCGCGGGCGTGTCGTCCGGCCGCACGGGTCCCGTGTCACGCTGGGAGACGAGCAGGCCCAGCAGGCAGCCGAACAGGGCCGCCATGGCGAGCGAGAAGCCGAGCCGGTGGAGGAAGCGGCGGCCAGAGGAGTGGATGCGGAGGCGTTGCACGAGCGGCGCACAGGATACTCCGTTGGGGGCTCGCGCCCATGGGCAACACGCGCGGTATGGTTGGCCGCCTTCAACCGTGCCCCGTCCAAGAGAGTGCCCATGAAACGCCTGCTGCTGTCCGCCCTGGCCACCGTGTCCCTGCTGTCGCCGCTCGCCTGTGACCTGGAGAAGACGACCAACCAGCTCAAGGCGGACCACGTCATCGTGGGCACCCTGCTGGCGACGCCGCAGGTGGACGTGTCCGCGTCCGCCATGGCGGGCTACGACGCGGGGACCTTCGGCGGACCGGACGGCGGGGACGTGGTGAACTTCCCCGGGCAGACGGCGGCGTTCGTGTTCTTCGGGACGAAGTCGGGGGAGAACGCGCAGCCGCAGGGCGTGAGCGGGGCCACCGTGACGCTGAACACCGGGAGCTCGGCGGGCGTCCCCCTCAACGGCCAGGGCGGCGGAAGCTACGGCGTGACGAGCGACTCCACGGACGACCTGACGTACGCGTCCGGCGCCACCTACTCGTTCTTCGCGGAGCAGAACGGCACGAAGTACGAGGCGCGGGTGGAGGACGCGCCGACGAAGGAGGCCATCGCGAAGTTCCACCCGGAGGAGGGCTTCGTGCGCCACGACGCCAACACGGCGTTCGCGTTCGACCGGCCGGCGCCTCCGGCGAACCAGGACCGCACGCTCGGCTTCGTGACGGTGGTGCCGCTGGGCGCGAACGGGGAGAAGGGCCAGGCCACCTACTCGAACGTGCCCACGTCGCCGGTGGAGTTCCTCCAGCTGGCGGCGACCCCGGCGCTGTTCCGGGAGGCGCGCGTGACGATCCCCGCCACCGCGTTCCCGAACCCGAAGCAGACCTACCTGGTCATCTTCCAGGCCGTGCGCATGGGCGGCCCGGAGTCCGACAACCTCTTCCTGGGCAGCGTCGTCCTCGCGGGCACCGCGGAAGTGGGCATCGTGCGGACGAACTGAGCGCGCCTACCCGGCCTCGATGTCCAGGCCGATGCGCTCCTCCAGCTTGAGGCGCAGGAGGTGGCCCGCGAAGCGCTCCGACTCTTCGCGGGTGAGGATGCTGCGGAAGTCCGAACCGTCCGCGATCTCCACCTCCATCACGGCGCCACGCTGGAGCAGGCGGAAGAAGTCCTCCCCTCCCCCGGGCCTGGGCACGCGCAGGGGGATGAAGCCCTTGAGCGGCACGACGTCCGTGCTCGCGTCGAGGACGCGCAGCAGTCCCGGCGCGTCCGGGCGCACGGCGTCGGAGGCGACGGACTCCTCCGCGTAGAGCGGCGCGGGCGGAAGCGACAGGTCCTCGGTGGAGTCGTCGAAGAGGAAGCCGTAGCGGGACGGCACCCGCTGCGTGAGCAGGTAGCAGAGCAGGACGGCCTCATCCGGCCGCACGCGCGCGACGTGGAGGATGGAGCGCTCCGCCCCCACGCGGCGCAGGAGCAGCGTGAGGTGCGGCTGGCTGCGCTGGAGGTAGCGCTGGACGCGGTCCAGCAGCGTGGCGCGGACCTCCGTGAACGCGGCCTGGTAGCGGGCCTCGCTCTCCGCTTCGCGCTGGGACACGGCCTCGCGAGCCTTGGCGAGCTTCGCTTCCGCGTCGCGCAGGAAGTCGCTGGCGGCGCCCTGTGGCTGAAGTCCCGGAGTGGTCGAACCGGCGTCCATGCCCGCGGCGCGCACCGCGCCCAGCAGGAACGAGCCCTGCTGCGTGAGCCGGGCCTGCTCCTCGCGGAACTGGATGACGGAGGCGGCGTGACCGCGCTTCAGCTCCTCCCAGGCGTCGTACGCGGACTCCAGCGTTTCCAGCGCGCGCAGTTGTCCCAGCGCGCCGTCGGGTCCGGAGGACAGCCCGGTCCACGGCGTGTCTGTGTTTCGCGCGGGAAGCGCCGGAATTTCATCCACGGGCGTGTCATGTCTCGGTGGCGGTTTCGCCCCGGGCGGCTTCGTACCCATCGCCTCGCATCCTAGCCCGAAACACGAAGGCCCCTCCCCGCGTTCAGCGGGAAGAGGCCCGTGTGCAAGTCCATGTGACGCCCTGGAATCAGGTCGTCCGCTGGCCCGGAGGCACCGTGGAGCCGGCGCCCTGCTGGCCTTCCGTGCCACGCGCGTTGTTGATGGCGGTCGCGAGCTTGTCCTGGCCGCCCTGGATGCGCTGGCGCAGGTCACCGCGCAGCTGCTGGCCCGGCTTGTCCGCGAGCAGCAGGCCGACGCCCACGCCCACCAGCACGCCCGCCGCGAAGATGCCCAGCGCCGGCAGCGCCGTCTCCGCCGTCGAGCGGCGCGTCTCCAGGCCGATGAGGTCCAGCACGTCGTCGCGGTCCAGCTTCTTCAAGTCCTTCAGGCTCAGCATGTCCGACTCCGGGGAAATGACTTCGGGGAAAGACGTGGGGTGCTTCGAATGAATGCTAGACGCTGCCCGAGGGCGGCGTGCCCCGGCCCGTCTGATAGCCCTGGAAGGCGGACTCCGCCATGCCCATGAGCTCATCCTTCACGAAGGGCAGCGCGGCCAGCCGCACGCCCAGCTTGAGGATGCGGCCGGTCAGCGGCGTGAAGAGGCCGCCGCCCAGCACGTAGCCCACGCCCACGGCGATGGCCAACGTGCCATAGGGGTTGCGCTCCACGCGCCCCTTCAGGTCCAGCGCCTGTCCCAGGTCCGCCACCGCGCTGCGCGCGTTGCCGATGAACTGCTGCGCGTCGGAGCCCAGCTGATCCACGCGCTGGCCGAAGCCGGCGTCCTCGCTGTGCCCCGTGCCGTTGCCCGTCGTGCCCGAGTAGTTCGTCATGTCCGTGCTCCCTTTTCCGGCAACCGGTTAGCGGGACGCGATGCGGCCCACGATGAAGCCCACCGCGATGGCGCCCAGCAGGCAGGTGCCCGGGTTGGCCTTGATGAACCCGACGACCTGGTCGTTCAGGTCCACCAGGTTCTGCCGCGCCTCGTCCATGTTCGGCAGCTGGTCCTGAATTTGCCGCGCCCGGTCTGCCATCTGCTGCGGATTGATTTCCATGGAAGCCCTCTGCTGTGCGTTCGTTTTCCGATTGCGTCTTGAAGTGTCTGCATCCAGGCCCGCCGGCGCAGCCTCAGCGCCGCGAGCCCACCAGGTAACCGACGAGGAAGGCGGTCCCCACGCAGGCGTAGGGATGCTTGCGCACCCACTGGCGCCAGTCGGTGACCTCCGCCACCTCCACCTTGAGGGCGCTCACCGACGTGGCCAGGTCGGCCCGGGTGCGCTCGATTTCCTCGCGAAGCGCCGCGCTCGTGCGCGGCAGGTGTCCATTGCTAGCGGCCATCCCGCGGCTCCTTGAAAGCCATTCCCGTCGTGTCCTTCAGCGTGTTCACCCCGGGCGTCGCGGCCACCCGCGGCTGCGCCGTGGTGAGCGCCGCCATGCTACGCGACAGCTCGCTCACGCTGTCATCCATCATCTGGCGTGACTTCATCCGCTTCACCGCGCGAAGGATGCCCAGGCCGCCGCCCAACAGGTTCACCGCGCCCACGATGGCCAGCGCCCCCGCCCACCCCGTCCACGGAGCAAGCACGGCCGCCAGCGCCCCGCAGAGGAAGGCGTAACCCACCAGGAGGAAGGGCACGAACACGGCGATGCTCGCCACGTCCAGGCCCATGGCCTTCGCGTCCTCCGCCAGCTCCACGCGCGCCAACTGGAGGTGCTGCGTCACCAACCGACTGAAGCCGTCCGCCATGCGCCCGACGAGCGCGGCGACGCCGCGATCCGTCTGTTCACTGCCCACGTGCATGCGCTCTCCGGCCGACGCTCACGTCCCTGTGCGCGTGGGCGCCAACCTAGGCACCCCACCTCCCCGCGACAACCACGGCGCGAGGAATTTGTCCGGCGTTCGCCAGCGTCGGCCACTCAACGCGAGAAACCACCGGACCCAGGTGAAAGCCTAGCGCAAGCCCGTACTCCTAGCCGATCAGCTGCACCGGCGGTGCGACCGGCGGCTGCACGGCGATGGGCGCCTCGAAGCGCATCACCAGCGGCAGGTGGTCCGACGCCACCCGGCTCAGCGCCGAGCGGTGCGGCGTCACCGACACGGGCCGCACCCCGGAGTCCACGTAGATGCGATCCAGGCGGAACAGGGGCAGCCGCGTGGGGTACGTGCGCGCGGCGGCGCCCAGTTCGAACGCGGCGTCGTGGATGGCCTCGCGCACGAGCGAGGACACCGGCCCGTTGCCCCAGGAGTTGAAGTCCCCGCACACCACCATGGGGTCCTTGCGGGCCGCGTCGCGGAGCAGGTCGGCGGACAGCAGGAGCGCCTCCTGCCGCCGCCGCTCGCTCACGGACAGGCCCAGGTGGAGGCAGAAGACGTGCAGCTGCTGCCCTCCTCCCAGGTCCAGGTCGCACCGCAACGCGCCCCGGGGCTCACGGCGCGGCACGCTCAGGTCGTAGTTCTTCGACTTGAGCACCGGCAGCCGGCTGAGGATGGCGTTGCCGTAGCGGCGGCCGTTGCGGACCACGTTGGGTCCGAAGGCCATGTGCAGCCCGAGCATCCGCGCCAGGTGCTCGGGCTGGTCCTCCCGGGGCGTCTTGCCCCGGAAGTCCCCCACCTCCTGCAGGGCGATGATGTCCGCGTTCACCTCGCGGAGCACCGAGCCTACGCGCTCCAGGTCGAAAGCTCCGTCCACGCCGATGCCGGAGTGGATGTTGTAGGAGACCAGGGTCAGCTCCACGCGTCGTCCACCCTCCCCTTCTTGCTCAGGCCGGGATGATGCGGCGGGCCGCTAGGCGCACCGCTTCCAGGGGCAGCATCGCCAGCCGCTGCATGGCCGTCGCCACGTCGCCCACGCCGGACTGGATGGCCTTGAGCTGCCGGCGCGCCTCGTCGATGAGGTCGGGCAGACGGCCCTGCTGCTGCATCGGCCGCTCCTGGGTGGGCGGCAGCGCGCCGATGGGCGCCGTGGTCCCGATGACGGGCGACGCGGCGGCCTTGCGCTGCTTCTTCGAGGCGCCGCTCACGCGCGACACCGGCCCGTGGGAGAACTTGGCGTCCGCCTCCGGACGGGCCAGTTCCTCCAACTGGAGCTCCATCTTGCGCGCGGTGAGGATCTCCTCCGTCTGCGCGTGGCTCTTGCCGTAGTGGACGCCCTCGTGTTCGTCCACCGACACCCGTGACGACTGCGCCAGGTGCGCCTTGTCGCGCTGACGCAGGCTGCGCTTCTGCGGCGGCAGCGTCTTGGGAACCTGGAAGTGGTCGAAGCTGTAGGAGCGAGGCATGCGCGCTCTCCCTTTCGAAATTGATGTGCTGCGTTGATGTGGGAAAGCTAGGGAGCCCCTCGCCGTCCGTAACGCCTTGACACGGGAACAACTGGCACGGCTGCCTGCCGCACGTCCGGCCAGGAACACCTTTTCGCCTCGGAGGGCACCCAAGTACCGGCAATGGCACACGTTTGGTGCCTGCCGGCAGGACGGGCGGCCAGACGTCGAGCAGGAGGCATCCAGCCAGGCCCTTTCGGGCAGAGCAGCAGCCAGCCAACACGCGAGACGCCGCTCCGGGAAGGTTCCGCGCGCGCGTGGTGTAAAGAACGGCCCATGCCCGCCCGGAACCCTGCCGCCGTCCGCCTCCTCGTCCTCTCCCTGCTCGCCTCCGGGTCTCCGGCGCTCGCCGCCGCCACGCCCACCGCCTCCTCCGCGGTGGTGACAGGCAGCGTGCCGGGCTCCACGGCCACACCGGGCCTCCGCGCTCCGGGCGCGCCCACGCCAGGCGCGGTGCTCCAGGGAGAGCTGGCGCCGCTGAAGGTGGCGCCCGCGAGCGGGCCGCACCTGTCGCTCCAGCCCGCCAACCCCAAGCCGGGCGACCCGGTGCTGGTGACGGTGAGCGGCGCGTCCGCGCTGCCCACGGGGAGCATCGCGGGCCGGCCTCTGCGCTTCTTCGCGTGGAACGACGGCTACGCGGCCCTCACCAGCCTGCCAGTGGAGCAGACCGAGGGCACCGTGCCGGTGGACGTCACGGCCCCCGGCCGCGGCCTGCCGGTGCTGCTGTCCGGCGTGCTCAACGTAGGTGCGCCGGGCTTCCGCGAGCGCGAGCTGCGCGTGGCCAACAAGTACGTGAAGCCGCCCAAGGCGGTGAAGGCGCGCATGGAGGCGGACCGCAAGGCGTTCGCCGCGGCGTTCGCGCAGCCCTTCCAGACGCCGCTGTTCGGCCAGAACTTCGCCTGGCCGCGCGAGGCCACGGTGACGGCGCCCTTCGGCGACCGCCGCTCGTTCAACGGCAAGCTGCAGACGCAGCACTTCGGCGTGGACCTGGATGGCGCCACGGGCTCGCCGGTGGTCGCCGCCAACGACGGCACGGTGGTGATGTCGCGCGACAACTACGCGTCCGGCAACACCGTGCTCGTGCACCACGGCGCGGGGCTCTACACCGCGTACTTCCACCTGTCCCGCATCGACGTGAAGGAGGGCGCGCGCGTGAAGCAGGGCGACGCGCTGGGCCTGGTGGGCAGCACCGGCCGCGTCACCGGCCCGCACCTCCACTGGGGCGTGAAGGCGGATGACCGCTGGGTGGATGGCCAGACGCTGCTCAAGCTGGACTTCACCGGCGCCCCGCAGGCCCCGGGCGTGGCCACCAACGCGCCCGGCCTGACGAACCCGTAGCTCAGCCGCGCGGCCTGTCTCAGCCGCGCTTGGGCGCCCGGGTCCTGGGCGAGGCCTTCGCCGGCTTCCGCGGGGCCGCGTCCTCCTGGGGCTCCTCGTCCTTCGGAGGCTCGTACTTCACCGGCTCGTGCTTCGCGGGCTCCGTCTTGGAGGACGCGCCGGCCAGCAGCACGCCGTGGAGGAACGAGTCGGCGATCTGCGCCTTCGCGCGCTCGAGCATCACCGTGTCGCGTGCATCCGCCAGCCCCACGACGAAGGCGGTGAGCCCCATTTCAATGGAGCCGAAGAGCAGCGCGGACGCGAGCAGCGGATCCACGTCCGGGCGCAGCTCCCCGGCCTCCTTCGCGCGGGTGAACATCTGCGCGCTCAGGCGGATGACGTCCACGAAGGCCGTCTGCCGGTTGATGCGGGCTCCGGCCGGTGAACGGGCAATCTCCAGGATGAGCACCTTCACGGCGCGGGGGTCCACGCGGTAGGCCTCGAAGGCCACGTCCGCGATGCGGCGGACCTTCTCCACCAGCGGCCCCTCGCTCTCCGCGACGGTGCGCGCACGCGCGATGAAGCCGCTCCAGCCCGTCTCGAAGACGGTCTCCAGCAGCTCATCCTTGTTCTTGAAGTAGTGGTAGACGAGCCCGTACGCGACGCCCGCCTCCTTGGCGACGTCCGCGATACGGCAGCCGTGGTAGCCCTTGCGGGCGAACACGTCGATGGCGGCCCGCAGGATGGTGCGGCGGCGCTCGCTCTCCCGCGTCCCGCTCTCCGGCGCCGTCTTCTGCTGGCCCACGCGTCCTCCCACGGCTGGTTGATTCTAGAATCAGCCAGCCACGCTACGGACGCGAGGCTCCGGGGTCAATCCTTACGTGGGGCCCTCCGCCGCGCCCGGGGGGAGGCGGGCGGAAGGGACACGCACGGGGAAGGTCCCTCCCCGGGAGGGGACTCAGGCCGCCGAGCCGTTGAACATCACGCGGGCCACGCCGAGCAGGCGGTCCACGTCACGCGCGTTGAGGCCGCGCGCACGGGCGAAGTCCGACAGGGGACGCAGCAGGTCCTCCGTCTGGGCGGGCGTCTGCTCGGTGCCCGTGAAGAGCTCACCGAGGCTGACGCTGAGGGCGTTGGAAAGGGCCGCCAGTGTCTCCACATGAGGCACGCGCTCGCCGCGTTCGATCATCGACAGGAAGGACACGCTGATCTGCGCTCGCTCCGCGAGCTCTTCCTGCGTCCATCGCTCCGGGCGCTGCGTGCGAAGCTCGCGAATGCGCTGGCCAATTCTTTTTCCGAGATCCGACACGAAGTACTTCTCCTCTAGGGGGGATGTTTCCGAGGTGAGTGCAACGCTCGCGTACGGCGGGTGATTCCTATCCACCCGACCCGAAGGATCCGAAGCCGGCCACACTCAAATTCACGCCGGCGAATTCCGGCGTTTGATTGCGCCGCAGGATCACAACCCCTTCGATTCGCCAGCAGTCACAGGCGGGCCCATACGACACGCCGAAGGTCTGCTGTGCAAGGGGCTGACTTTCCTGGGTAATCAGATCCTTATAAAGCGGCTGCACCAGTGCTTCGTATCGCAACCCGAGCCCAAATCCGAGCTTGATTCGCGTACCGACAGTGAGAGCCTGCGCTCGTTCGGTCGGAGAGGGGTCGACCTGGTCATTGTGGGACGGCAGGGGACGAGGTGCGTCTCCCACCAACATGTCCACGCCCCGACGCGTGAAATCGGGTCCTTGTGCCAAAGGATCCAACCCACGATCAATTGACAATTGTTTCACGGCCAGCAGGTCATCGTATCGCGCGTACAGCGCGTTGCCCTTGCCATTGTCGATGGTGAAGTCGGCGGACAGCTGGGTGATGTCGAGCGTGGTGGGGTCCATGCGCACGAGCCCGCCCGCGGTGAGGACACCGGCGCTGGCGGACAGGCGCGCGAAGGTGTCGCGCAGCACGCTGCCCCGCACGGTGTCCCGGCCCGCGACGGGCGAGATGCGCGACAAATCAAAGCCCTGGCCGATGCGCAGGCGCAGCGGTTCGCGGGTGGTGGGCCCCTTGCGCACGCGCAATGACTGGTCCACGGCGACCACGGCGTGGAGGAAGCCGCGCACGCTGCCGTCGGACTGGAGCGGCACCGCGGAGTCCCACGCGTCATAGACGAGCGGCACGGTGCCGGTGCCTCCGCCGTTCAAGGCGGTGAGCCCGTGGCCCCAGCCGCCGGGCACGTAGCGCAGGTTCACCGAGGGGGACAGCGTGTGGCGGTAGAGCGTGTCCCGGTCCACGAAGGTGCGCGCCAATTGTGAGTCCAGCACCAGGTCCGCCAGCGCGTAGCCGCGCGCGGCGGTGCGGCCGGAGACCTCGCCCACGGACACGTCCTGGCGCAGCGCCACGGAGGGCGTCAGCCGGCCCCAGGTGCCCAGCCCGTAGGACGTGGACAGGCGCGGGGCCAACGACACGCGGTCGCGGCCCTCGCGCTCGGTGGGGTCCAGGCGGCCGTTGCCCTCCAGCTCATCGGCCACCGGCGCGGCCTCGATGGGCGTGCCCTCGGGGCGCCAGGCGCGGCCGAGCGAGAAGAGCCCGTCGGAGCCGTCGTCCGCGAAGCCGCCGCTGCGCAGGGGCGCCAGCCGGTTGTACTCCACCTGCACTCCGCCCATCACCCGCCCGCCGAAGAGGGGGCGCTGCGGCAGGGACAGGGTGATGCCCGGCAGCCGCTGGAACGTCGTGGGGCCGTGGGGGTTGGTGGCTTCGCCCGTCAGCGAAGCCACCGCGGGGATGGGGTTCGTCTGGAAGAAGCGGTAGGCGTAGCGCAGGTCCTGGCGCAGCGACACGTCCAGGCCCAGGTAACGCTCGTCGCGGCGCTGGTACACCATGGCGGTGCTGCGCAGGTAGTTGGTGTTCTGCACCAGCAGGTCGGCGGTGAGGTCGCGCGTGTAGAACCCGTCCGACACGAAGTACGCGTCCACGCGGTCGTGCCAGCCGTCGCCCAGGTCCTGCGTGTGCTGCCAGGACGCCTCGCCGCGCAGGCCCCGCTTCTCGTCGACGATCTGCGGCGTGTAGAAGGGAGCCAGCGGGTTGGTCCGGTCCACGACGCGGAGGAAGTCGGACGTGGTGGGATCCAACCGGGGCCGCAGGTCATAGAGGAAGCCCAGCGTGGCCCGGCCCCGCGTGCGGTCGCTGGGGACGTAGCGGAACTCGGTGAGCAGCCGCGGGCCCTTCACGCCGTTGGTGCGCAGCTCACGGATGGGCGTCGGGTTGCCGTCCTCGCCCACCTCGAGGAACCGGGGGTTCGAGACCTCCCCGCCGCCCGTGAAGATGCCCGGGGTGAACGTGAGGTCGTAGCTCTCCCCCAGCGTGACGAAGACGGGCTGGTCCAGCCCGAAGCCGTTGAGGCCGGAGTTGGACGGACGGGGGATGAGCAGACCGGAGCGGCGCTCGGCCAGGGGCAGGTACAGCCACGGCAGCGCGAACACCGGCACCGAGCGCACGTACACCACGGGCCAGGTGAGGATGGCGCGCTCGCCCATCTTCACGTTGGCCTCCTTCGCCTCCACGCGCCAACTGGGCTCGCCCGGGCCGCACTGGCATGGCGTGAAGGCCAGGCCGTCCACGGAGAACGCGGTCTCCCCGGTGCGGCGGATGCGCGTGCCGCTCATCAGGACGGGCGTCTCGCCCAGCTTGCGCAGCTCGTCCGTCGTCTTGGCGGCCTGGAGCGCTTCGGGGGTGACGCCCTTCTTCTGCATGAAGAGGCCGCCCTTCACGGTGGCCTCGTTGGAGCGCAGGTCCACGCGCACGTCGTCCGCGATGGCGGCCATCAGGCCGCTGACGAACATCACGTTGCCGGTGGCGGTGGCCACCTGCGTGGCCTCGCTGTACGTCACCTCGTCCGCGCGCAGCACGTTGGGGCCGCTGCGCAGCTCGCAGTGGCCCCGGGCGGTGAGGATGTCGTTCTCGAAGACGACGTAGTCGGCCGCGAGCTCCACGACCTCGCCGGTGGGCAGCTCCACCTGCGTGGCCAGCGGAATCTGGGCCGACACCCAGAGCGTCAGGACGACCGGGGCAAGGAAGGTCATGCGGGAGGCGTGGGCGGTGGGCGCCGTGCCGGCAACGGCGCCCGCCCCGTCCTACCGGCCCGGGCGCGGGAAGTCGAGGGTGATGAGGCCGCCTTCCTGGCGTGTCTCATAGCGAACCCCCTGCTTCAGCTGGATGACGACGCGCACCGTCTGGCCCGCGTTGGAGAACGCCTCCACCCGCGACACGGCCGACGGGAAGAAGTGCGTGTCCAGCGGCAGCGTGTTGTTGGACTCCACCACGCGCGTGTTCTCCAGCTCCAGCACCACCTGGTTGCCGGAGCCGTTCACCGTGTAGCGCACCGGCTCGTTGGTGCGCACGAAGACGCGCGAGCTGTCCGGCTGCTGCTGGAAGCCAATCTGCGTCATCGTCTTGCGGCGAGACGACACCGCGCCCCCGCCGCTCTCACGCGACGCGGCCGCGGCGCTGCCCTGGCTTGGGCGGGCGCGCGACTCACGGGCCGCCAGGGCCTGCTCGCGGCGCTCACGGGCCTCCGCCGCGCGCTGGCGCTTCTGCTCGGCGGCGGACTCGCGGGCCGACTGCTGCTCCTCGCGGCGGGCCTGCGCGGCGGCCTGGCGCTCCTCTTCCTTCTGACGCCGGGCCTCGGCGGCGGCCTCGGCGGCGGCGCGCTTCTGCTCCGCGGCCGTCTTCGCGGCGGCCTGGCGCTCGTCGGCGGCGGCCTGGGCGGCGGCGCGCTTCTCCTCCGCGGAGGCCCTGGCGGCGGCCTTCGCGTCCTCCTCCTGCTGGCGCTTCTGGTCGGCGGCGGCCTGCGCGGTGGCGCGGCGCTCATCCTCGGCGCGCTTCGCGGCGGCCTGGGCCTCCGACTCCTGGCGCTTGCGCTCCTCGGCGGCGGCCTGCTCGGACGCGCGACGCTCCTCGTCCTGGCGCTTCGCGGCGGCCTGGGCCTCCTCCTGGCGCTTCTTCTCCGCGTCCGCGTCCGCCTTGGCGCGGGCGGCGGCCTCGGCGGCGGCCTTCTCCTGGGCCTCGCGCTCCGCCCGGGCGGCGTCGGCGGCGGCCTTCACGGCCTGGGTCTGCGCCTCCCGGTCCGACGCGGCGGCGCGGGCCGCGTCCTGCGCGTTGGAGCCGGCCTGGGCCTGGGCCTGGGGGGTGGCCGCGGCGGTCCCCTGGGCGGGGGTGCCCTGCCCTTCCGTGGGCGTCACCTGCGCGACGGCCGGGCCGCCTCCCAGGACCTTCACCACCAGCTTGTTGCCGGAGGTCTGGATGTCCGTTTCCACCTCGCGCTCATAGCCGATGAGGATGCGCGCGATGGACGAGGACTCCGTGCCGTAGGCCTGCGTGCGGATGCCCGTCACGGTGCCATTGCCCACCGGCAGCTCCTCCGGCACGTCCTTGAAGACGGCGCCGGACACGTCGATGACGAGCCGCGGCGGGTCCGTCATGGTGAAGCTGTTGAAGTCCGCCTTCTTGCTGCCGGAGATCTCCACCGTTCCGCCGCTGACGGTGACGGCCGTGATGGTGTTGTAGTCCACCGGCTGCTGCGCCAGCGCCACCAGGGGCACCAGCCACAACCCGAGCAGCGACACCGCCAAGCCCTTCATCGACCACTCCCGTGACATGCGTCAGAAGACAGACGCGTGCGAAATTATCACGCACCCGGGAGGCACCAACTTTTCAGTCTGGCCGGAACGTCCGCGCTTCAACGCAAGCGCGGCATGGACGGCGAGCGCGTGCGGTGCGTGCGGGTGTACTCGATGAGGTTCTTGATGTCGTAGCAGATCTGCCGGATGTCGTGCCCCATGGTGAGCTCGACGTGGCTGTTGCCCTTCACCGGGCGCCACAGCAGGTACTCGCTCTTCGCGGCGCGGTAGACGCTGCGCGTGGACTCCACGGACGCCAGCGGATCCATGTCCCCGAAGATGATGGCCATGGGGATCTCAATCTTCCCGAAGCCGCGCTTGAAGTCGTAGTCCGTGCGGTAGCAGACCATCTCGCCCCGGCGGATCCACCGGGCGAACTGTTCAATCACCTTGCGGGGCTCGCGCTCGCCGCCCTCACGCAAGAGCCACCGGATGTCGTCGCGGCTGACGCGCTCGGTGTTGATGAGCCGGTTCAGCTTGCGCGTGAAGCGCTGATACAGCGCGGACTCGTCCGCCTGGGCCAGCTGGCGCTCCACCCACTTGAGCACCACGTCCACCGGCACCGCGTTGAACACGAGCGACTTGGGAGCCTCCGGCTCCAGGCGCTTCTGGAGCGCGGGGCTGAAGGCGCCCGCCCCCTTCGCCAGCAGCGAGCGGCCCAGCGAGGACGCGCGGCGGTTCAGGTTCAGCCCGCCCAGCGTCATGTCCACCGCGCCCGCGAACAGCGGAGAGCCGTGCGCCAACAGGCGCAACAGCGCGAAGCCGCGCCCCAGGTCCGCCGGCGAGCCGATGGTGATGAGCCCCTCGAAGTCGTCGTGGATGCCGGCGTAGCCGTAGCCCAGCATGCCGCCCATGGAGTGGCCGCAGTAGAAGACGCGCTCGCGCCGGGTGATGCGCTTGACGCCGGAGACGGCCGCCGGCAGGTCATAGAGGAAGTAGCTGTCCAGGTCCCAGCCGTAGTCCAGGTCCTGCGGCAGCGGGCGCTTGAAGCGCTCCGCGCGCTCCTTCTGGAAGGCGATGGAGCTCTTGCCGTGCCCGCGCAGCTCCAGGATGTGGATGTCCACGCCGAAGAAGAGCAGGTTCTTGACGAACTGACCGCTCGTCCACGTGTGCCGGTTCTGGGAGAAGCCGTGCACCAGCAGCAGCGGCTCACCGAACAGCGGCTGCGCGAACGCCTGTTTCACCGGCCGGTAGCGCGTGATGACGAGCGACCAGCCGTCCGCCGTCTCCACCACGTAGTTGGTCTTGGAGTACAACGCCCGGAAGTCAACCTCGTCGACGGTGGGCATCGGAGGTCCCGGAAGCGCTGATCTCCAGTCCGGCAGGCGCATGTCGCAAAGTTACTGCTGCTGCTGCATTGCGCCAAGGCTTCGGTCGACCATTCGCTTCACGGCGCCTACCAGGAACAGTGAGCCTGTAGCCAGGACCACGCCGTCCGGACGACCCACTGCATCGGCCCTCGCTCCGGCAAGTGCCCACTCCAGGGAGGCGTGCGCGACTGCCCGTGAACACAAGACCCGTGCTTCAGCGATGTATCGCTCCGGGGCAAGCGAGCGCGGCGTGTCCAGCGGCGTGAGATGCACGGAGGCCGCCAGCGGAAACAGGGCTTGCATCATCGGCCCCCGGTCCTTGTCCGCCACCACCCCGAAGACGAGGTGCAGCGGCCGCCCGGCATAGAGGGTGCGCAGGGCCTCCAGCAGCACCGCCACGCCCGCCGGGTTGTGGGCCCCGTCCACCACCACCGTCGGCGCCTGGGCCACCTCCTCCAGCCGCCCCGGCCAGCGCGCGGTGGCCAGGCCCTGCCGCGCGGCCTCCGGCGTCACGGCCACGCCCCGGGCCTGGAGGGCCTCCAGGCAGGCCAGGGCGACCGCCGCGTTCTGGTGCTGATACGGACCGCGCAGCGCGAGCGTGAGTCCGTCGAGCGACCAACCGGATCCGCGATACGAGAGCGTCCCATCGGCCCCGGGGACGATGCCGAAGTCGCGGCCCTCCACCTGGACGGGCACGGCGAGCTGCTCCGCGCGGCGCAGGAGCGCGTCCAGGGCCTCCGGCTCCTGCCGGGAAAGCACCACCGGAACGCCCGGCTTGAAGATGCCGGCCTTCTCCCAGGCGATCTCCCGGAGCGTGTGCCCCAGGTACTCCATGTGGTCGAAGGAGACGGGGGTGACGCAGGTGACGACGGGGTTCGCGGCGGTGGTGGCGTCCAGCCGGCCGCCCAGGCCCGTCTCCAGCACGGCCACGTCCACGCGCTCGCGGGAGAAGTGCCAGAGCGCGACCACGGTGCCGAACTCGAAGTACGTCATCGGGTCCGACAGCGCGGAGGGGTAGCGCTCCAGGACCTCCAGGATGCGCTGCCCGAAGACCGCGTCCGGGATGTCCGCGCCAGAGACGCGGATCCGCTCGTTCACGCGCACCAGGTGCGGGGACGTGTAGAGCCCCACGCGGTGCCCGGCGGCCTCCAGCGCCCGCGCCACGAAGGCGCAGGTGCTGCCCTTGCCGTTGGTCCCGGCGACGTGGAGCGCCGGGTAGTCGCGCTCGGGATGGTCGAGCGCGGCGAGCGCGTCCCTCACCCGCTCCAGCCCCAGCTTGATGCCGGAGGGGTTGAGCGCCTGGAAGAAGCTCAGGGCCTCTTCCGGAGTCCGGGGGGCGGTGCGGGGCGCGTCCATGGCGTGGAGGCGCGCCGCCCTACCCCAGCATGCCGAGGATCTGCCCCAGCTTCGCGCGCAGGTCCTTGCGGTGGACGATGGCGTCGATCATGCCGTGATCCAACAGGAACTCCGAGCGCTGGAAGCCCTCCGGCAGCTTCTGGCGGATGGTCTGCTCAATCACGCGCGGGCCGGCGAAGCCGATGAGGGCCTTGGGCTCCGCGAGGATGATGTCGCCCAGCCAGGAGAAGGACGCGGCCACGCCGCCCGTGGTGGGGTTGAGCATCACGGAGACGTACGGCTTGCCGCTGGTGCGGAAGCGGGCAATGGCCGCGGACGTCTTCGCCATCTGCATCAGGGAGAAGATGCCCTCCTGCATGCGCGCGCCGCCGGAGGCGGAGAACACCACCGCGGGGCACTTGAGCTCGAAGGCGCGCTCGAACACGCGCGTGACCTTCTCACCCACGACGGAGCCCATGGAGCCGCCCATGAACTCGAAGACGAACGAGCCGATGGAGACGGGGTGGCCCTCGATGCGGCCCACGCCGGAGATGAACGCGTCGTTCTCCTCCAGGTTCTTGCGCGTGGACTTGAGCCGGTCCTTGTACTTCTTGGAGTCGGTGAAGCTGAGCGGGTCCTGGGGCTCCAGCTCCTTGTCGAACTCCTCGAAGGAGTCCGGATCCAGCGTGGCCGCCAGCCGCGCCCGGGCCGTCCAGGCGTGGTGGTGCTCACAGTGCATGCACACCATCCAGTTCTTCTCGAGCTCCTGGCGGTAGATGATCTCGTCGCACTGCTCGCACTTGGCCCAGAGGCCCTGCATGCGGGAGGGCTGGGGCTCGGCGGCTTTCTCTGCGTCGACGGCGATGCGGGGCTTCTTGGAGAACCAGGCCATGAGGCCCGGGGGTTAATCCGGCCGCCGCGGGCCGTCAATACCTCCGTACGGCGCGGCGCGGCACGACGCGGCCCTAGAACTGGAAGGTCTCCCCCAGCTCCAGGACGTTCACGGGCAGGGGGGCCAGTTCCTTCTTGAGCTGGGTCACGAAGGCGGGCTTCAGGTGGTAGAGCATCACCTGGGCGCCGTTGCGCTCGAACTTGCGCAGCTCCGAGCCCACGGTGGCGGGCGTCAGGTGGCCGGAGATGTCCGCCAGGGCCTGGAGGCTGTTGGGGAAGCTGGTCTCCAACAGCAGCGCCTTGAGGTTCTTCGTGGCGTTGAGCGCCTTCCACAGCTTGTCCGTGGGGCCGGTGTCGCCGCTCATGGCCAGCGCGGACTTCCCGTCGCTGATGATGAAGGCGCACGACTCCACGGGGTGGCTCACCGGCACGCTCTTCACGGTGTAGGGGCCCACCTGGAAGGTGCTGCCGGCGCGGAAGGTCTTGATGGCCAGCACGGGCTTGTGGCGCGTGGGGATGCGCGTGAAGTCCGGCCACAGCGCGTTGTTGAACATGTTCTCGCGCAGCGCCTTGGCGCACTCGCGGGAGGCATGGATGGTGACGGGCTTGTCCCTGCGTCCGATGACCAGGTCGGCCAGCAGCGGCAGGTCCTTCACGTGGTCGAAGTGGCTGTGGCCGACGAGGATGTCGTCCACCTTGCAGAGCTGCTCCAGCGAGAGCGTGCCGGTGAGTGCGCCCGCGTCGAGCGCGAGCACGTCGTCCACGAGGAAGCAGGTGCTCCTGCACGTGGGAAGCTCGCCGCCGTGGCACCCGAGGACTTGCAGCTTCACGCTAGAGGTCTCCGAACTTCCACTTCATCTCGAGGTAGTTGAGGAAGTCATGCAGCCGGGCCGTGTCGTACACGGTCACCCGGTCACCGCTCCGCTCGATGAGGCCCGCGCGCTCCAGGCGCTCCAGCATGCTGCGCACGGCGGGCTCGCCCACGCCGATCTGCCGGGGCATCTCCCGGATGGCGAAGTCCACCTCCACGCCCTCCTCCAACGGACGGCCGCGCGTCTGGCAGGCCTGGAGGATCTGATGGACGACGCGGCTGGCGGGGTCGCCGTGGAGCAGGTTCTCGATCTGGGCGTCCGCCTCGGAGAGGCGCTCGGCCAGCTTCTTGATCATCCGCACGGCGATCTCCGCGTTGCCGCGGATCATCGCCTCGAAGGTCTTGGGGTCGATGACGAGCAGCTTCGCGTCGTCATGCACCACGGCGGAGGCGTTCCGGGGCTTGTTGGAGATGATGGCCATCTCGCCGAAGAATTCGCCCGGGCCCAGGACCGCGAGCACCTTCTCCACGTCGCGCACGCGCTTGGAGATGGCGATCTTCCCGGACTGGATGACGAACATCTCCTTGCCGATCTCTCCCTCGCGGAAGAGCTCGGTGCCCTTGGGGAACTCCTTGCCAAAACGTTGAAAGAGGGTTTCCTCGGCGCCCATCTGGCCCGCGAGTCAATCAGCCCCCATCCCACCGGTCAAATATCCCAGACCGATATCCCTTCCGTGCCCGAGGGCGTGACGGCGCCGCAAACCCGACACGTCCCTTCCGAGGCCCGAGACAGGGGCCCCCGGGAGGGGTACAAGGCCGGCCCGTGGGAACGACCTACAAGCAGTCCGGAGTAGACATCGAGGCCGGCGACGCGTTCGTCGAGAAGATCAAGCCCCATGCCGCGCGCACCACGCGCCCAGAGGTCCTGGGCGGAGTGGGCGGGTTCGGCGGCCTGTTCGCACTGCCGCCCGGCAAGTACCAGGCGCCGGTGCTGGTGGCGGGCACGGACGGGGTGGGCACCAAGCTGAAGGTGGCCTTCCTGGCCGGGCGCCACGACACGGTGGGCATCGACCTGGTCGCCATGTCGGTGAACGACATCCTCACCTGTGGCGCGGAGCCGCTCTTCTTCCTGGACTACTTCGCCACGGGGAAGCTGGAGGTGGACGCCGCGGCGGAGGTGGTCAAGGGCATCGCCCTGGGCTGCGAGCAGGCGGGGTGCGCGCTCCTGGGCGGGGAGACGGCGGAGATGCCGGGCTTCTACGCGCGGGGCGAGTACGACGTCGCGGGCTTCTGCGTGGGCGTGGTGGAGCGGTCCGCCATCATCGACGGCAAGACGGTGAAGCCGGGGGACGCGCTCATCGGCCTGACGTCGTCGGGGCTGCACAGCAACGGCTACTCGCTGGCGCGCAAGGTGCTGCTGGACGACGCGAAGCTGCCCCTGGACATGACGCCGCCGGGGCTGGACCGGCCGCTGGGTGACGCGCTCTTGGAGCCCACGCGCATCTACGTGAAGGACGCGCTCGCGCTGTGCCAGGCCGTGAAGGTGAAGGGCATGGCGCACATCACCGGCAGCGGCATCCCGGGCAACCTGCCCCGCTGCCTGCCGGACGGGACGCGCGCGGTGCTGAGCGAGTCCACGTGGAAGAAGCCGGCCATCTTCGACCTCATCGCGAAGACGGGCGGCGTGGCGCGCGACGAGATGTTCAGCACGTTCAATATGGGCCTGGGCCTCATCGTCGTGGTGGCGAAGGAGGACGTGGCCAAGGCGCTGGAGGTGCTGCGCGCCCGGGGCGTGGAGGCCTCTGAGGTGGGCCGGGTGGAAGCGGGCCAGGGCGAGGCCACGGCGGTCATCGACCCATGAGCGCGCGGCGGGCGCGGCTGGGGGTGCTCGTCAGCGGCGGCGGGAGCAACCTGCAGGCGCTGCTCGACGCGGCCGGGCAGGCGGACTTCCCGGCCGAGGTGGCGTGCGTGCTGTCCAACGTGCCCACGGCGTTCGCGCTGGAGCGCGCCCGGAAGGCGGGCGTGCGCGCGGAGGTGGTGGACCACAAGGGCTTCGGGTCGAAGGTGGACTTCGAGGCGGCGGTGCTCGGCGTGCTGGCGGACGCGGGCGTCGAGTGGGTGTGCCTGGCGGGCTTCATGCGGCTGGTGAGCGCGGACTTCCTGAAGCGCTTCCCGGGGCGCGTGCTGAACATCCACCCTTCCCTGCTGCCGGCGTTCCCGGGCCTGCATGCGCAGAGGCAGGCGCTGGAGCGCGGCGTGAAGGTGGCCGGGTGCACGGTGCACTACGTGGACGCGGGCACGGACACGGGCCCCATCATCGCGCAGGCGGCGGTGCCCGTGCTCCCGGAGGATGACGAAGCGAGCCTGAGCGCGCGCATCCTCGCGGAGGAGCACCGGCTGTATCCGCTGGCCGTGAGGCTGGCGGTGACGGGCGCGGTGACGCTGGACGGGACGCGCACGAAGGTGGACGCGAGGGTGACGGGAGACGGCACGGCGCTGCGCAGCCCGGGTGCGCCGAAGTGACGAAGGCCGTGGAGCCGTCCTCGGACGAAGGCGAAGCGTCTGCCCGTGATGCGCGACGCGAAGCCCTGCGCGCCGCCCCCACGGTGATGGTCAGCGCGTGCCTGCTGGGCGAGGCGTGCCGCTACGACGGACGCTCGCAGCGTTCGGAGCGCGTGCTCGCGGCGCTGGAGGGCAAGGCCGTCATCCCCATCTGTCCGGAGGCCGCCGCGGGCATGGGCATTCCACGGCCTCCCGTGGACCTCGCGGGCGGCACGGGCGTGGACGTCTGGGCCGGCCGCGCGCGGGCCCTCACGCGGGAAAGCCGCGAGGACCGCACCGCCGCGTTCCAGGATGGCGCCAGGCAGGCCCTGGACGCCGCCCGGCGCTTCGACGTCACGGTGGCGCTCTTGAAGGAAAAGAGCCCCTCATGCGGCAGCCAGCGCGTCTACGAGACGGGCGTGCTGCGCCCGGGTGAAGGCATCACCACCGCGCTGCTCCGCGCGGAGGGACGCACCGTCGTGAGCGACGAGGACCTGTAGCCTCAGCTCAGTACAGGCAGCTCCAGTTCGTCACCCTGCCTGGGCGCGAAGCACGCCTCCACCTCCGCGTCGCTCACCTCCGCGAGCGTGGCCGGGCTCCAGCGCGGCTTCTGATCCTTGTCCACCAGCACCGCGCGGATCCCCTCCTGGAAGTCCGGCCGCTGCGTCAACGCCTGGCTCAAGCGGTACTCCATGCGCGCCGTCGCGTCGTAGTCCTGGCCGCGACCAACGCGCAGCTGCCGCAGCGTCACCCGCAGGCTCGTCGGCGACATGCGCAGCAGCGTCGCGCGAGTCTCCTCCGCCCATGGTGTTCCCTCGCGCTCCAGCGCCGCGAGGACGTCCTCCACGCGGTCCCCCTGGAAGCACCGGTCGATGACGTCCGCGCGCGCCGCGAGCCCCGATGTACCAGGGTCCTGATGGAAGCCTTGCAGCACGCGCGCCGCCACCTCCCGCCCCGGTCCGCTCCAGTCCGCGGCCTCCAGCGCGCCCACCACGTCCTCCAGCCGCGAGGACTCCACCCGATGCGTCGCGTAGCCCAACCACATCGCATCCGCTGCGTCACACCGCGCACCGGTGAGCCCCAGGTACGTCCCCGCCTCGCCCGGGAAGCGCGGGAGGAACCAACCACCGCCCACGTCCGGGAAGATGCCGATGGCCGTCTCCGGCATCGCGAGCACCAGCTTCTCCGTCACGGCGCGGAAGGCCCCGTGCACGGACAGCCCCAACCCACCGCCCATGCAGATGCCGTCCACCAGCGCGATGAACGGCTTCGGGAAGTGGTGGATCCGGTGGTTGAGCGCGTACTCCGCGCGGAAGAACTCGCGAGACAGCGACGCGTCCGACCGTGCGACCGAACCAGCCACCGCGCGCACGTCCCCTCCCGCGCAGAAGGCCCGGCCGCCAGCACCGCGGATCACCACCGCCTTCACGGAGGGATCCGCCGCCCAGGCGTCCAGCCGCGGATGCAGTGCCCGGCACATCTCCAGGGAGAGCGCGTTGAGCGCCTTCGGTCGGTTGAGGGTGACCAGGCCCACGGCCCCCCGAGTCTCCAGCAGCACGTCCTCGCTCATGCCGTGGGGGATATCAGCCCGGAAGGGGCTCGCACGGGAGATTCAGGGGTGACATGGCGGAGGAAATCGGTATTGGGGAGAACATGACTCCCGCAGCCGCCCCCCTGCTCGCCGCCGTCTTCGACATGGATGGCACGCTCGTCGACAACATGGACTTCCACAACCGCGCCTGGGTGTCGCTCGCCCGGAAACTCGGTCTGGATGGCCTGACCGCGGAACGCTTCCAGAACGAGTTCGCGGGAAAGAAGAACGAGGAGATCCTCCCGCAGCTGCTGGGCCGCACCCTCTCCGTCGCGGAGCTGAACGCGCTCGCCGAGGAGAAGGAGTCCCACTACCGCGCCATCTACCGGCCCTACCTGGCGCTGCACCGGGGCGCGGAGGGCTTCCTGCACCGCCTGCGCGAAGCGAACCTGCCCCTGGCCGTGGCCACCGCCGCGCCGCACGGCAACCGCGAGCTGGTGCTGGACGGGCTCTCCGTGCGTCCGCTCTTCGCCTGTGTCGTCGGCGCCGAACAGGTGACGCGCGGCAAGCCCGCGCCGGACATCTTCCTCGCGGCGGCGAAGGCCCTGCGGGTGCCCCCCGAGTCGTGCCTCGCCTTCGAGGACGCCATCAACGGCGTGCTGTCCGCGCGCGCCGCCGGCATGGTCACCGTGGGCATCACCACCACCACGACCGCGGAAGCGCTGAAGAACGCGGGGGCCCACTACACCGCCCCGGACTTCGACACGCTGCCCCCGGAGCTGCTCGCGCGCCTCTTCGCGTCCAGGGCCTGAGGGGGCACATACGCCCCACCCCGGGCACGGACTCCCTGCCGCGCCGGGCGCCAAAAGGGCGCCAGACGCGGTGACGTTGTGTAGTGTTCGGCGGCCATGTCGACGTCCGCCGCCAAACTCAAGCTCCCCTCGGGCCCGTCCCGGCACGTGTACGACGTCATCGTGCTGGGCAGCCAGGTCGGAGGCGCGCTCGCCGCCGCGCTCCTGGCGAAGCGCAACCACCGCGTGTTGCTGGTGGAGCATGACGGCATGGGGCCCGGCTACGAGCACGACGGCTTCGTGCTGCCCTACGCCCCGTTCGTCGCGCCGCCCCTCAAGGCGATGCCCGCCGTGGACGAGGCCCTCAACGAGCTGGGCCTGTCCACCGCCATCGGCCGCGCGCTGAGGCCCCACGCGCCGGAGCTCCAGCTCGTGCTGCCGCGCAACCGGGTGGACCTGACCGCGGACGCCGCCCGCCGCCGCGCGGAATTGACGCGCGAGTTCGGCGAGGCCGGCGAGGGCATCCAGGGCGCGCTCGCGGGCAGCGCCGCGCAGCACGAGGCCACCGACGCCTTCTTCAAGGCCGGTCCCCAGCTGCCGCCCGACGGCTTCTTCGAGGGCTGGAAGCTCAAGGGGCAGATCAAGGATCACCCGGCCCTGGAGGCCACGCCCCGGATCGCGGGCGAGGATCCGGCGCTGTCGCTGGTGCGCGGCCTCCTGCCCTTCCTCGTGCACATGGAGAAGCCTGGCGCGCCCCTGGCGCAGACGCGGGCCCTGTCCCAGGTGCTCACCGCGCCGTCCACGTACCCCGGCGGCATGGACGCCCTGCGCGACGTGCTCACCCGGCGGCTGACGGAGCTGGGCGGCGACGTGCTGGGCCGCGACAACCCGGCGGGCTTCATCGTCGAGGAGCTCGCGTTCGACGGCAGCAAGTTCTCCGGCGTGAAGCTGGTGCGCTCGGACACGCTCTACCGCGCGGCCTGCCTGGTGACGGCCACGGACTCCGGGGCGCTGCGCCGGCTGGTGACGGACAAGAAGCACCACCGGGGCCTGCTGGAGCACCTGGATCAGTCCAACATCAAGTCGCTGCTCTTCAGCGTGAACTGGGTGGTGCCGGAGGCGGCGCTCCCGCGCGGCATGGGCGAGCTGGTGCTGGTGGACACGCAGGACCCGGAGCTGGGCCCGCTGCTCGTGCAGCAGCACCCGGCGCGCACCGCCGCGGCCTCCGGCCACAAGGACGTGGAGGGCGTGCGCGTGGTGTGCGCGGGCGCCTTCGTCCCGGCCTCCGCGCGCGAAGAGGGCGAGGAGCACCTCCAGGCGCTGGCGAAGCGCATCGACGAGCACCTGGACCGGCTGATGCCCTTCACGAAGCAGCACCGCGCGCTGCGCTCGGCCCCCTACCTGGACGCCGGGGGGGTGCGTGGCAGCCGGCTCATGCCCCACCCGCTCTACAGCTTCGAAACGGAAGCCTTCCTGGGCGTCACGGGGTTGAAGCAGCGCACGCCCGCGAAGAACGTGATCCTGGCCGGCCGCGAGGTGCTGCCCGGGCTGGGCCTGGAGGGCGAGCTGCTCGCGGGCATGCGGGCCGCGAAGCTGGTGCAGGAGATGTTGAAGAAGAAGGATCCGCTCAAGGGATAGGTCCCGGGTCGGATCCGGCTGGATTTCCGGCCTGTTTCTGGTAGGGTCCGCCGCTCTTTTATGGGCTGCTGTCGAACGCCCCAGTTTTCAAGGAGTTAGCAGTCATGGCGTGGAAGTGCGACCTCTGTGGGAAGCGTCCGCTGGTGGGTAACAACGTCAGCCACGCGAACAACAAGACCAAGAAGCGGACCCTGCCGAACCTGCAGAAGGTGCGCGCGAACGTGAGCGGCAGCATCGAGCGCGTCCTGGCCTGCACCCGCTGCATCAAGGCGGGCAAGGTGACCAAGGCCGCCTGAAGTCCGGGAGCCTTCCGGTGGGCATGACGCGCGCTCGAAAGTCCGCGCTTCCGCCCACCGAACGGCTCCACCCCCGTGCGGATGACCTGGACCTCCTCCCTGTCGAGGCGGTCGTCCGACGGTTGCATCAAGAAGACCTGATCGCGCTCCGCGCGGTCCGTGAGGCGTTGCCGTCCATCGCGGCGGCTGCCCGGGCCGTGGCGGAAGCCTTTCGCGCTGGCGGCCGGCTGCTCTACGTGGGCGCGGGAACCAGCGGCCGGCTCGGCGTGCTCGACGCGAGCGAGTGTCCCCCCACCTTCGGTGTCCCGGCGACGCGGGTCCAGGCGGCCATGGCTGGCGGCCGGCGGGCCCTGACGCGCGCCGTGGAGGGCGCCGAGGACGACGTCGCCGCGGGGGCCCGAGCGGTGCGGGCGTTCCGGGCCACGGCGCGGGACGTGGTGTGCGGCATCACCGCGTCGGCCTCCACGCCCTACGTCCGGGGCGCGCTCGACGAGGCCCGCGAGCGTGGGGCGCGCACGGTGCTGGTGTGCTGCAACCCGCCGGGGCCGGCCGTGCGCGCGGACACGGTGGTGCTGGCGCGCACGGGGCCAGAGGTGGTGGCGGGCTCCACGCGGCTGAAGGCGGGCACGGCGACGAAGCTCGTGCTCAACGCCATCACCACCGCGGCCTTCGTGTCGCTGGGCCATGTGTACCGGGGGCGGATGGTGGACGTGCGCCCCACGAACACGAAGCTGCGGGCCCGGGCGGCGCGGATGGTCGCGGAGCTGACGGACCTGCCCCCGGCGCGGGCAGAGGCGCTGCTCCGGGCCTCGGGGGACCACGTGAAGCTGGCGCTGGCCATGCACTTCACGGGGCTGCCGGCGGCCCAGGCCCGGCGGCGGATGAAGGACGCGGGCCTGCGAGGGCTCGAACGCCCGGCCGAGGCACGCGCGGCTGTGGTCCAAAGGCCACGTCAGCGCGCCCGCCCCTGACGCGGCAGGCGCGGCACGACCCGGAGACGAGCCTCCGGAATCCGACACACCCGCCAGTGAACGCTGAACAGGGGGCACGGTGGCGGCGTCACTCCCAGACACACGGGGTGCCCTCCGGGCCGGGGCCCGGCGTGCGTGGGAGCTGGCCTTTAGACTTGGGGCATGCGCCCCGCCACGCCACCCTCCCCCTCCCTGCCGCCCCGGCTTTGCGTGGGCGTGCTGTCCGGAACCAGCGTGGACGCGGCGGACGCGGCGCTGTGCCGGGTGGACGGCACCGGCGCGGACTTGAAGCTCCAGCTGCTCGCGCATGTCTCCCACCCCTTCACGCCGGACCTCGTCGCCCGGGTGCTGGGACCGCAGGACGCCCGGAGCCTCTGCGCCCTCAACTTCGAACTGGGGGAGCGCTTCGCCGAAGCCGTGCTGGCCGTCATCGCGCGCGCGGGCGTGAAGCGCGAGGACGTCCACGTCGTCGGCTCGCATGGCCAGACGATGGCCCACCTGCCCTCGGACCTGTCCGCCATCGCCTCCACGCTCCAGATTGGCGAAGCGGCCGTCATCGCCGAGCGCACCGGCCTGCCCGTCGTCAGCGACTTCCGCACCCGCGACATGGCGGTGGGCGGCCAGGGGGCTCCGCTCGTGCCCTACATGGACTGGGCCGTGTTCCGGAACCGCGAACGGCCGGACGTCACCCGCGCGTTCCTCAACCTGGGCGGCATCGCCAACATCAGCGTCGTGGGCGAGCACGTGGACGACACGCTCGCGTTCGACACCGGGCCCGCGAACATGGTGCTGGACGGCCTGGCGCGCCGGGTGACGCAGGGACAGCTCGCGTGCGACCGCGACGGCAGCCTGTCCTCCCGGGGCCAGGTGATTCCCGCGCTCCTGGAGGAGCTGCTCGCGCATCCGTTCCTCGCGCGGCCGCCACCGCGCAGCGCGGGCCGCGAGGGCTTCGGTGAGCCGCTGGTGGACCGGCTCTGGGCGGCGGCCCCGGAGCGTCCCCACGACCTGATGGCCACCGCACGGGCCTTCACCGTGGAGGCCACCGCGCGCGCCTTCGACACCTGGGTGCGGCCCCGCTTTCCCCGGCTGGAGGCCGTGTATGTCTCCGGCGGCGGCACGCGGAACCCGGTGCTGATGGCGGACCTGCGGGCGCGGCTGGCCCCGGTGCCGCTGGAGCGGCTGGACGTGCTGGGATTTCCCGAGGAGGCGAAGGAGGCGGCCCTCTTCGCCCTGCTCGCGGCCGAGCACCGGGCCGGGACGCCCGCGAATGTTCGCCCCGCAACTGGCGCCGGGCGCCGAGTCGTTCTAGGTAAGCTGACACCGTGAGCAGCGTGAACCTGATGGCCCGCGAAGTGGCCGCGAAGATCGTCTTCTACGGCCCCGGCCTGTCGGGGAAGACGACGACCCTGCGAAAGGTCTACGAGACCGTTCGCCCGGCCCACCGCGGCGAGATGATGTCCATCGCCACCGAAGGCGACCGGACGCTCTTCTTCGACTTCCTGCCGGTGAAGGTGGAGCGCGTGGGCGACTGCTCCGTGCGCCTGGCCCTCTACACCGTGCCCGGGCAGGTCTTCTACAACGCCACCCGCAAGCTGGTGCTCCAGGGCGCGGACGGCGTGGTGTTCGTGGCGGACTCGCAGGCGGAGGCCATGGACGCCAACCGCGAGTCCCTGGCCAACCTGGAGGAGAACCTCCTGGAGAACGGCATCCGCCTGGACCGCTTCCCGCTGGTGATGCAGTGGAACAAGCGGGACCTGGACAACATCCTCTCCGTGGAGGAGCTGCGCCGGGAGCTCAACCCGCGCGGCGTCCCTGACTTCGAGACGGCCGCCGCCAACGGCCGGGGCGTGATGGACGCGCTCAAGACCATCACCCGGCTGGTCATCAAGGACCTGCGCGCCAAGCGCATCGTCCCGCCGCCCCGCCCCGCCCCGGGCGAAACGGCCCCCGCGGGCCTGGAGGCGCAGCTGTCGCAGCACCTGCACCACCGCCAGCCTCCGCCGACCGCGACGCCGCCCGCCGCCAGCCCTACCGCCGCCGCCACGCCCGTGCCCCGCACGCTGACGGCGCCCGCCCCGCCGCGCGTGGAGCCCGCGGCCGTGCCCGCCGTGGCCGCGGCGCCGGCCGCGAGCACCAGGCTGCTGGGGCCCACGAGCGCGCTGGCGCCGGGGGACCTCTTCGACCACGCCCGGGCCGCGGAGGCCGCCTTCACCGCCGGGGACTACACCACCTGCGTCACCGCCTGCACCGACGCTGTCCGCCGCGCCATGGCGTTCGCGGGGGAAGGCTCCCTGGCCCAGCAGGCCTTCCTGCTGCACGTGGACGGCTCGGACCTGCTGCGCCTGCAGGGGCTGTCCACACTGCCGCAGCTGCGCGTGGACGACGCGGCGTTCGCGCTCTACGTGCTCATGCAGGTCTTCGTGCGACTCAACGCCGTGGGGCTTCCGACCGCCGGGTGATTCGCGCGGGGCTCGGGCCCCCACATCTCAGGGACACGGCTCCCCGCGTGGGAGTCCTGGAGGGTGTCCCTGCATGTTGCGAGTGAAGACCTCGGTGAAGCGTTCGCCCATTCACGGCGTGGGGCTGTTCGCCGAAGAGCACATCCCCGAAGGCACCATCATCTGGGCCTTCGACCGCCCCATCGACCAGCGCTTCTGGCCCGTGGACGTCGTGGGCATGAGCGCCAACGAGAAGGCCTTCCTCGCCCGCTACGCCTTCTGTGAGCGGGGCACGCTGGTGCTGTGCGGGGACCACGCGCGGTTCATGAACCACTCGGACGAGGCCAACTGCGGCACCAACGCGTCCCGCACCGCCACCGTCGCCCGGCGAGACATCGCGGCGGGGGAGGAGCTCACGGACGACTACACCACCATGGAGGACCCGTGGAACGAGTTCCAGGGCCTCATCGAAGCGGAGCCCGTGCCCGGGAGCCCCACGCTGCACTGAAAGGGCGCTTCAGCGCGGGAGCGTGAGCTCCAACAGCCCCATGCGGTGCAGCTTCGCCAGCGTCTTGAGCGTCTCCAGCTCCCGCGCGGGGCTGGCCAGCACCAGCGTGGACACGTCCCACGTCCCGCTGATGAGGCCGGCGATCTGCCGCTCCTCCGGCTTGAGCATCACCATCGTCTGCGGGGATTGGATCAGCCGCGGCACCACCAGCGGCGGCAGGTCCGCGTAGAGCGCGGCCACGTGCTCGCGCTGCACCAGGCGCGCGAACTCGCGCACGCGCCGGTCCGCGGGGTCGCTGGCCAGCAGGGACGCGCACACGATGCCGGCCGCGTCGTACTGGCCCTCGCGCATCAGCACCGCGCCCTTCTCCAGCATCTCCGCCACGGGGTCGGCTTCCACCTGCGGCGCGCCGTCCACCTCCACCAGCTTCGCGCGCAGCAGCTCGTGCACCCGGCGCGTCACCGACGAGCGCGACACGCCCATGGACAGCCGCAGCCGCCCCAGGTTCTGCGGCGTCGTCGTCAGCGCCAGGATGATCCGGTGCATCAACGGCTGGCTGGGGCTGGGCGGCGACAGCGCCTTCACGCTCAGCGCGTCGATGGGCAGCGCCTTGTCCACGTCCCCCTGCTCGTCCACCCAGCGCAGGGACTCGAAGAGCAGCTCGCGGATGCTCATGTCGGACGGCACCCAGTCCTCACCGGTGCGGTCCGCGTCCTCCGTCCAGTGGAAGGTGCCCTGCCCCGCGATGGTCAGGTCCGTCATCGCCGCGAACAGCTCCTCGCGGCCCAGGTCCCGCACCCACCGCGCCTGGACGCCGTGCGCGTCGAAGGCCGCGTCCACGTCCGGCGTGCGCGTCAGCTCGTCGAACGCCGCCAGCACGCGCGTGCCCGTCGCCAGCTTCGGCAAGGACAGCAGGCGGGCCACCCGGCCGCGCAGGCCTTCGCTCGCGGTGGCCCCCACCTGGCCGGACAGGAGGAACAACTTGCGCTCGCCTGCCTCCCACGACAGCTGGAGCGTCCCCGTCTTGCGGGAGCTGTCCAGCCATTGAAGGAACTCGGGGAGCGGGTAGCTGAAGAGGTCGCCGTGGATGGCCATGCGTGTCGGATTCGAGGATACAGTCCCAGGCCGTGCGCGTCGCGGTCCTGTTCATCGACGGGGTGGGCATCGGACGGAAGGACCCGGCCGTGAACCCGCTCGCGGACCGCGACCACCTCCTTTCCTGGTTCCAGGACGCCCCCGTCCCCGTCCTGCCCCACGGCGGCATGGGCCTCCCGGTGGACCCCACCTTCGGCGTGCCCGGCCGGCCCCAGTCCGCCTCCAACCAGACGGCCATCCTCACCGGAGACCCCGCCCCCGTGCTCGTGGGCGGCCACGTGCTGGGCTACCCCAACACCGCGCTGAGGGATTTGCTCGCGGAGCGCTCCATCGTGCGGCGCCTCAAGGCCGCGGGCCGCACCGCCACCTTCGCCAACGCGTACCCCGCGCCGTACCTGGACGCGCTCGGCGTCCCCCGGCGCCCGTCCACATCCCCGCCGGAGTTCACCCTGTCGGAGCGCGCCGCGCGCAAGGTGCGCCCCTCGGCCGCGAAGCTCGCCTTCGCCGCGGGAGGTGAAGCGCTGCGCACGCTGGACGACGCGCGGTCCGGCGACGGCCTCACGCACGACATCACCGGCGCCGCCGCTCGCGCGCACGGACTGGACGTGCCCCACCGCACGCCCGGCGAAGCCGCGGCCCTCTTCTGGCGCATCGCGGGAGGGGCGGACTTCACCTTCTTCGAGCACTACCTCGCCGACGAGGCCGGCCACGCCCAGGACTTCACGGCCGCCCGTCTGGCGCTCGACACCTTCGACGCCTTCCTGCGCGCCGTGGCGGCCACCCGGCCGGACGACGCGCGCGTGTTGGTGTGCAGTGACCACGGCAACGTGGAGGACCTGTCGGTTCGAGGACACACCGTGCACGCCGTGCCCATGCTCTACTTCGGCCCCTCCGCCCCGGAGGTAGCCTCGTTCTCCACCGTCGCGGACGTGGGCCGCGCGGTGCTGCGCTGGCTCGGGGCCAACTAGAGGGACGTACGGATGCGGGTGGGCGGTACCGGACGAAGGAGCCTGTGGCCCGCCCTGCTCTGCTTGCTCGGGACGACGCTGCTCCTTTCCGCGTGCGCCGCCGCCCCGAAGAAGGCCAGCGACCCCAGCACCACGCTGGCGCTGCCCGGCGGTGAGTTCCGCTTCGAGCACTCCGCGAAGGACACCCAGGCCGCGGACATGGTCCGCCGCGCGGTGGAGAACGCCTTTCCCCGCCTGGCCCGCTGGGGCACCTTCCAGGAGCCCGTCACCCTGGTCATCCACCCGAACCACGCCGCCCTGGAGCGCGCCGCCCGCCGCTCCGGCTACGACTTCCTGCGCGCCTGGGCCCGCTACGAGCAGGTGGAGGTCCAGAGCCCCCGCACCTGGACGCGCGCCGGCGCCAGCCAGAAGCAGGTGGACGAATTGCTCCTGCACGAGCTCACCCACAGCCTCATGTGGCAGGCGTCCGCCTCCGTGTCGGACTGGACGAAGAAGGGCATCCCCCTGTGGTTCAGCGAGGGCATGGCCTCGTACACCGCCGGCCAGGGCTACCGCGTCCCCAGCCTGGAGGACCTGTCCCGCTTCCTCCACCAGCACCCCCAGGCGGATCCGCTCGCGCGCGCCGAGTCGCTCTACGAGACCGAGAACGCCACCGTCTACGGCGCCGCCCACCACGCCTTCACCTTCCTCATGGAGCGCTACGGCGAAAGGCGCATCCGCGGCGTCCTCGCCGCCATGCGCGGGGGACAGGACTTCACAGGTGGCTTCCTGGAGGCCATCGGGCTGCCCGTGGACGCCTTCCTCCGCGACTTCCGCCGCTACGTGTACCTGCGCGGTTTCAAGGGGGGCCGGCTGACCCCACCCCCACCCCTTCCGCGCCCGGAAGTACGCGGAGTTCCTGGGAATCCCCAGCCCGCACCGTCATCCGCCCCACATTCCCCCACTTCCACGCCACCGGACACAACTCCGGAGGCCCCAAGCCCGACAAGTTGAGCAAGCCCGCTATGCGTGGGCCGCTGGAGGATTGCCCCGTGACTGATTCCAAAATCAACCGCCCGAAACTCTCCTCGACCCCCGCCACGGGTAGCACCACCCCCACCGCCGCCACGCTGGCGGAACGTCAGAAGGCCGCCGCCGCGAAGGCCGCCGCCACGAAGCGCAACCAGTCCGGCTTCGAGTCCGCCCCCGCGACCGGCGCGCGCGCCCCGGTGGCCGGCACCGGCAACCTGGCCCGCTCCGCCAACGCGAGCGCGCTGTTGGGCGCCGCGCCCACGTCCGCGGTGAAGAACGGCGCGACGGTGGCGAACCCCACGACGCGCACCATCACCTTCACGTACGACGCGGGCCCGCACGCGGCGCTCACCAACCCGAAGCTCAAGGGCAGTTGGGGCGCGGACGGCCGCTACGACGCGCAGTGGTCCTCCGGCGGCATCCCCATGAAGCCGCTGGGCAACGGCAAGTACGAGGCCACGGTGAAAGTGGCGGACGACGGCCTGGCGCACAACTGGGAGTGGGGCGTCAGCGTGGACGGCCCGTCCGGCAAGGACCAGTGGGCGGTGATGGGCGAGGGCAACCTCAAGTTGGACCTGTCCAAGGCCACCGCGTCCTACTCGCCCACGACGTACCACTCGATGGGCGCGCAGAAGTCCGGCCAGGACGTGAACTTCAAGTTCTGGGCGCCGGACGCGCGGGCCGTGCAGGTGAAGGTGACGGACAAGGAGGGCCGCGAGCAGCGCATCCCCATGACGCGCGACGAGGGCGGCAACTGGACCGCGCAGGCCAAGGGCGCGTGGGCCCAGATGGAGGGCAAGGCCTACGTCTACGAGGTCGTGGACTCCACGGGCGCTGTCAGCGACCGCCCGGACCCGTACGCGCGCCGGATGATGGGCGAGCAGCGCGGCCTGGACCGGCTCTACCTGGACCCCACGCGCGGCAAGGAGGTGGACCGCTACTTCCCCGGCGCCACCGGCCTGATGCGCTTCGACATCGACAGCGCGGAGGACGCGGACAGCGCGTTCCTCGTCCTCAAGGACGGCGACGGCAACCCGCTCAACAAGCAGCAGCTCCAGGAGCGCCTGGGCAAGTTCGATGACACCCTCATCGACAAGCTGCACGGCGGAAAGCTCAACGACTTCTGGTCACGCAACGTCACCGACGACGGCCGCATCAAGATGACGAACCAGGCCGGCGCGTGGACCGCGCTCGTCAACGATCCGGACAAGCTGGCCGGCCTGCGCTACGAGTTCCAGGTGTTCGACAAGGACGCGCAGGGAAAGCTGCACCTGCGCGACGACGTGAACAACGACGGCAAGCTGTCCGACGTGGAGCGCCGGGCGTCCACGGAGAACGACCCCTGGAGCAACCTCATCACCAAGGGCAGCGGCGTGGACTTCCGCGGCTCCATCCTCACCGACCCCACGACGTTCCAGTTCAAGAACGACGACGTGCCGCGTGAGAAGGATCCGTCCAAGTGGGTGGTGTACCAGCTCCACCCGGGCAGCTTCCTGGGCGAGGCGGGCAACGCCAACCGCTCCACCATGGAGGACCTGATCAAGAAGCTGGATTACTTCAAGGAGCTGGGCGTCACCACGCTGGAGCTGTTGCCCACCAACGAGGTGGAGGGCGCGCGCAACTGGGGCTACCTGGGCGTCAACAGCCTGGCCACGGAGAGTTCCTTCGGCTTCGAGGACGAGACCGGCCAGTGGGTGGAGGGCGATGAGGCCCTCAAGCGCTTCATCGACGCGGCCCACGGCAAGGGCCTGAACGTGGTGTCGGACGTCGTCTACAACCACGTCTTCGGCGACCACAACGGCCTGTGGAACGTGGGCGGCCCCAGCAACCCCTACTTCAACTGGGCCAAGGAGCCCGGCCAGTTCGAGCAGCGCGATACGCCGTGGGGCGCCGTGCCCGCGTACAACACGCCGCAGGTGAAGCAGCTCTTCGTGGACCACGCCGTGCAGCAGATCGCCGAGCTGAAGTTCGACGGCCTGCGCTTCGACTTCACGGAGCCCATCAAGGGCACGGGCGGCAAGGACGGCTGGGACATGCTCCGGGAGATCAACCGCCAGGTGCACTTCATCAACCCCAACGCGTGGACCGTGGCGGAGCAGTTCGACTACGAGCCGGACATCTCGCGCCCCGCGAAGGCGGACGGCACGGGCGGCGGCTTTGACGCCCAGTGGTACACGGAGTTCCAGCACCGGCTGGTGCGCGACAACAGCAAGCCGGGCCTCATCCAGGCCGCCTCGCGCGGGATGAAGACGGACGTGGACGCGTTCGTGAACCTGATGACGAACCCGCGCGGCCTGGACGGCTGGAAGCACGCGCTGTCCATCATCAGCAACCACGACGAGGTGGGCAACGCGGAGCGCACCATGGACACCGCGGAGGGCGAGAACCCCACCGACTTCCCGGACAACTGGGCGCGCGGCGCCGCCCGCTTCGCCGCCGGCATCGGCATGGCCGGCCCCGGCATCCCCATGTTCTTCCAGGGTGACGAGTTCGGCGCCCAGAACCCCTTCAAGTGGGGCAACCCGTCCACCTGGGACAGCGACTGGAGCTGGCAGGACATCGGCAAGGGCGTGGACTTCGGCAAGGTGACGTTCAACGACACCACCAAGGCCACCTACGAGCGCCTCTTCAGCCTGTCCCCGGACGCGCGCGCGAAGGACAGCGCGTACAAGGCCTTCTCCGCGGACGACAAGAAGCTGTTCGCGGAGGTGGCCGCCATGCCCGCCTCCGAGCGCCGGGACGCGATGCTGGACATCACCCGCCGGCAGTCCTTCAGCTTCTACAAGGACTCCATCGGCCTCAGGAACAGCAGCGACGCCTTCAGCGCCGCGGCGGAGGTGAAGCGCGTCTACACCCACAACGACGACAGCGTGATGGCCTTCACGCGCAAGTCGGGCAACGAGGAGTTCCTCGTGGTGGGCAGCCTCAACAAGAAGAACCTGGAGGGCTACTCGCTGCCCCTGCCCCCGGGCCAGTGGAAGGAAGTGCTGAACAGCGACGCCGCGGTGTACGGCGGCGGCAACTTCGGCAACTACGGCGCCACGCTGAACGGCGGGAACACCCCGGTGAACATCCCCGCCGGCGGCTACGTGGTGATGAAGAAGGTCGGCTAGTCCTTCTTCGCCTCCGGTCCGGCCGTCCCCTTCTGGAGGGCGGCCGGGCCCGGCAGAAGCGGCGGCCGGTCCTTGCCCTCCATGGTGCGCTGAAGCTCCAGTTCCTGGAGCAGCACCGCGGGCGCCACGGTGGACACGGGCACGTTGCCGCTCTCCGCGCCGCAGAAGCCGTTGAACACGCCTGGCCGCTGGCCCGTGGCGAGGATGCGGTTCACGGACGACAGCGGCGTGCCCACGATTTCCACGCCGCGCACCAGCGTCTCCTCCCCGGTCTTCACGTCCACCCGGTACACCATGCGCGGCACGCCCTTGAAGGCCTGGTAGCCGTAGCTGGACGTGTTGGTGTTACCGCCGGTGATGTCGCGGATGATGAGCCCGTACGGCTTGCCCTGCCGCTTCGCCTCCGCGATGAGCAGCTTCTTCAGCTCCGCGTCGCTCACCTGCTTCGTGCTGTCCACGATGAGGTTGGCCATGCGCGCCACCGGCTGGAGCGTGCCCTGGCCGCGCCCGTGGCCGTTGGACCTGGGGAAGCCCTCCACCGGGTGACGGCTCATCAGGTAGCCCTTGAGCACGCCCTTCTCCACCAGGCTCACCGGCTGACCCTTCACGCCCTCTTCGTCATAGAGGTAGTAGCCGTTGAGCGGCTCGCCGTTCACCTCGCGCCGGGACGGATCATCCCGCAGCGACAGGAAGGCCGGGAGGATCTGCTTGCCCTCCTGGCCCTTGAACGTCTTGCCGTCGGTGTCGCCGTCCTGCCGGTCCGCCTCCAGCCGGTGGCCCAGCGTCTCGTGGAAGAGCACGCCCGCGGCCTCCGGCGCCAGGATGGCCGGGCCCGCGTACGGGGTGATGGCCGGCGCCTGCCGCAGCGCGAGCAGCTCGTCGATGACCTTCCGCGCGGCCTCGTGCACGCGCGCCTCGCTCGGCATGCCCGCCTCCGTGGGCAGGTAGAAGCTGCGCGAGTTGTCCAGGAGCTGCCCGTCCGGCGCGCGCGTCACCGCGGAGACGTGGAACGCGTACAGCGTCTCCTCCGTGATGAGGCGCGTGCCCTCCGACGACACGAACAGCCGCGTGACCTTGTCCGCGGTGATACGCACCTCTGAATCGAACAGCTCCGGGTGCGCGTTGAAGCGCGCGGACACGTCTCGCGCCAGCTTGCGCCACTTCTGCCTGTCGAACGGGAACGGCACCGGCGGCTGCACGTAGGTGGCCGGCGTCTCCCGGGAGAAGGACGCGGGGCGCTTGGGGTCCTCCACCGCGTAGACGTCCTCGCCCTTCTTCTTCAGGTACTGGAAGAGCGCGGCCTTGTACTTCTCATCCGTGACGAGCCACAGCGCCGTGCGCAGCGCGAGCGGCGAGTCGTCCTGCGGCCCGTCCTTGCGCGCGGTGAAGCTGGAGCCCTTGCTGGTGCTGAAACCGAAGTCGAGCGAGTCCGCCACGGAGCTGTCGTAGTCGTAGCTGCCCACGCGCACGTCCACGCCCAGCTTGCGCTCGCGGTAGTCGTCGTCCTGGAACAGCGCTCCGTAGCGCGCGATGATCAACCGCGACTCGTAGTCCTTCACGCCGTAGCTCAGGAAGTACGGCGCCTCATGGCCGGTCACCTTGAGCTGCTGCTGGTTGCGCTGGAGCTCCGCGCTCATCGCGTCCAGCAGCGGGGCGCGAGGGTCGGGAGCGGGAGAGGCGCCCATCAGCAGCGACGCGGCCATCAACAGCGGGAACAGGGGACGGGAGGAGCCAGGCACGGCCACGCACTGTAGCCAGAAACGCGGCGAGGGCCCTCCCCTCACGCGCCAGGCGTGAAGCGAGGACCCTCCTGCCCGCATGCCCTGTTGGCTACAGGCTTACGCCTTGACGATCTTCTCGCGGCCCTGGGTGACGCTCTTGGTCGCGTTGCGCGTGTCGATGACGATGTTCGAGCGCTGGACCAGCTCGTTGTAGTCGATGTGCGAGTGGTCCGTGAGGATCATCACCGCGTCGTACTGGTTGAGCGTCTCCGGGTCGAGCGGGACGGACTTCATTTCCATGTTGAAGCCGTGGCCCTTGTGCAGCTCCTTCACGAACGGGTCGTGGTAGGCGATCTCCGCGCCCTTCTCCTTGAGGAGCGTCATCACGCGCAGCGACGGGGACTCGCGGTGGTCGTCGATGTCCTTCTTGTACGCCGCGCCGATGCAGAGGACCTTCGCGCCGTTGAGCACCTTCTTGTTCTGGTTGAGCGCCTCCATCGTGCGCTGCACCACGTAGTAGGGCATCTGCCAGTTCACCTCACCGGCCAGCTCGATGAACTTGGTGTGGAACTCGAACTCGCGCGCCTTCCACGTCAGGTAGAACGGGTCGATGGGGATGCAGTGCCCGCCCAGGCCGGGGCCCGGGTAGAACGGCTGGAAGCCGAAGGGCTTGGTGCTGGCGGCCTGGATGACCTCCCACACGTCCACGTTCATGCGGTCGCAGAGCATCTTCATCTCGTTGACCATGGCGATGTTCACGCAGCGGTAGATGTTCTCCAGCAGCTTGGCCAGCTCCGCCACGCGCGTGGACGACACCGGGACCACTTCCTTCAGCGCGCTGCCGTAGAGGGCGACCGCCACCTCGAGGCACGCGGGCGAGTAGCCGCCCACGACCTTCGGAATCGTCTTCGTATTGAAGCCCTTGTTGCCCGGGTCCTCGCGCTCGGGGCTGAAGGCCAGGAAGAAGTCCACGCCCGCCTTGAGGCCGTTCTTCTCCAGCAGCGGCTTGAGCACCTCTTCGGTCGTGCCCGGGTAGGTGGTGGACTCCAGGATGAAGAGCTGGCCGGGGCGCACGTACGGCGCCAGGGCCTCGCCCGTCTGGATGATGAAGGTCATGTCCGGCTCACGCGACGCGGTCAGCGGCGTGGGCACGCAGATGACCACGCAGTCCAGCTCGCGGGACTTCGCGAAGTCGTTCGTCGCCTTGAGCTTGCCAGCGTTGGTGAGCTCCGCCAGCGGCGCGCTGGGGATGTGCTTGATGTAGCTCTCACCCTTGGCGATCTTGTCGATCTTGCGCTGGTCGACGTCCAGCCCCGTGACCGGGAAGCCCGCTTCCGCGAAGGCCATGCCCAGCGGAAGACCGACGTACCCGAGACCCACCACGCCCACCTTCGCTTCCCGATTCTGAATCCGACCCAGCAACGGGTTGCCAACCATCACGCGCATTGTCGTTACTCCCAGCAGTTGACGTGCGGCCTCGCCGGCTCACACGTCCCGACCCACACCAATCACCTGAAGACGAACACCCACCCCAACCATGCCGGAGGCGTCAGCTGCCTCCGGAACTCCACCGACACCGCCGGCACCACGCGCCCATACGCGGGCGAGTAGCGAGACGGCACGAGCAGGGTCTCCAACCCCTGCCCGAAGAGCACCCAACCCGCGGGTGCATCCGCCGGTCCAATCTCCAGGGCCCGTGCATCGAAGGCCTCCGGGCCCTCCTGCACGCGCCCCGCCCGCGCCACCACATCCGCCGCGGGCTGGCACCACCGCGCCTGCGCATCCGGCAGGTGCAAACGTCCGACCACCTCATGACGGCCCGTTCCGACGAGCCGGTCCCCCACGGCCAGCGCGCGCACGTGCCGGTCGAGGAAGAAAGTCCTCTCAATCCCTACCGGGGCCGGCAGGTGGCGGTAGCCGTCATGGCGCACCACCAACCGGTCATGCTTCGCGCCGGGCTGGAAGGCCACGACGCGAGCCCGGGCATCCTCCGGCAGCGCGAACAGCCGCGCCGGATCCATCGGGGCCTGCTCCGCCCCATCCACCTGAAGCGTGTTGTGCGCCGCGGTGCTCCGCATCGCGTTGCGCAGGGCCGGGTCCCGCGTGTACGAACCCGTGCCTGAATCGACGATGACGGGGCGGCCGGCGAGGTGAAGCTCGAAGGAAAGCTTGTCGTTGTGGCTGTGTCCTCCGACGCCCCGCTGCCCCTGTTTTCCGGCCGAGACGGTGAGCACGACACCCTCACCGCGCAAGATGTGGAAGCCACCTTCCGAAAAGCTTACAGACGCGGGCGCCGGAGCCACGGGCAGCGCGTGGAAGCGCACGAAGCCCGCGTCGCCCAGGAGCCACGCCGCCTCGTCCGGGAACACGCCGCCGCCCAGGCCCGCGTCGTTGAAGAGCGCCGCGCCCAGCCCCGCGAGGTAGCCGTGATCACCATCCTCACGGTCCTGGAACGGGAACATGCGGCCGCTGTCGTTGTCGCCAATCTGCGGCGCCAGGCCGGCTTCCGAAGACCACGCGCGAGCCGCGACGAACATCAGTCGCAGACGCGACTCATACGCGGGGCCCAGTGATACGCCCGCGCCACGAGCGACGAGGTAGGCCAGCGTGAAGAGCTCCACCGACAGGCGGTGGTAGGGAATGGAGCCCTCGAAGGACGTGCCCTCGGGGTGGACCTGCGCCTCCATCTGCGTGCGCAGGCCGTTGGCCGCGAGCGCCACCTGACGGGGCGCGCCGGGCAGCTCCGGGAAGAGCAGCCCCACCACCGCCAGCCCCACGTAGTTGGAGACGAGGTGGTTGTTGGGCACCGCGCTGGTGTCCTCCAGGTGGACCTCCACCCAGGCGCAGTGCTCCGCGAGCGCGCCCAGCACGGGCACCAGGAACTCCGGACGGCGCACCTCCGGCGCGTCCGCGAACATCGCCAGCGCCTGCGCGAGGTTGGCCGCGCGCAGGGCAATCTCCATGGGGCAGGTCCAGTGGACGCCCATGCCCACGGGGTTCGCCTGGAGGAAGTCCAGCGTCTGCGCGACGAAGGCCGTGGCGAAGCGCGAGCGCTCCGCTTCGGTGTCCGCCACCCACGCGCCCTGGGCCAGCGCCAGCGCGCTGTCCAACCGCGCCATCACCCACGGGTACTTCGGATCCATGCCCGTCACGTGCAGCGGCATGCGCTCCACGGGATCCACCGGATAGCGCCGGCCGCTCACCGGCTCCAGGGACCAGTCCACCGGCTTGCCTTCACCGAAGGCCACCTTCGTGCCGAAGACGTCCCACTCCTGACGGAGCGCACGCTCGGCGCGCAGCGCGGTGCGAGCCTTCGCACCCGGAACACTCTGGATGGCGGCGCGAGCGGACTCGCGCTGCGACAGCTCACACCAGGCCCGCGACGTGCGGTGATCCAGCGCGAGCGTCACCAGGTCCTCGGCGCGGGTGGCGCCAAAGGACTCCAGCAACTGCGCCTCGTCCACCTGCTCCCGGCGGCGGTACAGCGCCTGCCGAGCGACCTTCTGGACCCGGCGGACCGCGCTCTTCGCGAGCGCCCCAGGCGCCATCCGAGCCATCGTCGCGTAGTAATCGAGAGTACCCATCCGCCCCTTCCCGCCCAGCCTGACGTGGGCAGGTGATAGCAAGCGGCTGGCCAAAACCTTTTCCCAGCAAGAGCAAGGGTTTGGCGCGAGGGGCCTGCCCGAACGGCGGTAAAAATGTCCGCCCGTGCCGATCACGGTGGGTAAAGGATTGCTGCCTGGTGCGGAACGGAAGTGCTCCCTGGTGGAGCCGTTGCGCCTCTTGACGGGCATGGCCATTCCTTGGCGCGTGCGGGCTGGGGCTTGGATGGGGCGGCGCATCGAGGACGACCTCGATGCCAGGATGGAAACGACGCTGACGGCGGTGGCCGAGCAGGCGCTGCGCGGAGGAACGCGCGCGGGCCTGGAGGCTCTCCTCAAGGCGTCCTTGCGGCTGACCGGCGCGACCGGCGCGGCCCTCTATGAAGGACGCGCGTGCGTGATGAAGGTGGGGAATGTCCCCGCCCGTCGCGCGGATGCATCGAAGAGGCCTTCCGTCTTGGAGCTATGGCCCGCGCCGATGACGACGTCGCAGCGGAGCGTGGTGAAGCGCTTCAGCGCGTTCGCCCCGGCGCTGCTCGCGGCGCACGCGCGCGAGGTGGCCCAGGGCGCGCGGCAGGCCCGCTTGCTCGAAGCGAAGCGGCGCCTGGAGCGCACCGTGGCCCTGCAGGACAAGCGGCGCTCGCGCGCGGCGCACGACCTGCGAACGCCGCTGATGGTCATCAAGGGCTACGTGGACATGATGCTCAAGGGCACCGGCGGACCGCTGGGCCCGCAGGCGCAGCGCTACCTGGAGCGGATCGCCAAGGTCGCCGCGGATCAGAAGGAGCTCATCGACCGGCGCCTGTCGCCGCCGGTGCCGGGCCTGGACGACCTGCGCCCCGTGCTGACGCAGGCCTTCGCGCCCACGCGAAGCCGCGCCGCCCCCACGCTGACGCTGCCCGCGGAACGGACCGTGCCGGTGAGCGGCGCCCCGGCGGACTGGGAGCTGCTCGCCCGAACCCTGGCGAGGGGCACCGCTGGCGCTGTCGCCGTGGACGTCCATTTGAGTCCGGCCCAGGACGCCTCCCAGTGGCTGCTGCGCGTCCGGGCCTGCCCTGGCGCGGCCCTGACGGCGCGGACGCAGGGCATGCTCCAGCAGCTCGCGGAGCGCCTGGGAGGCACGCTGGCCGTGGCCGTGGAGCCCCGGCTGGAAATCACCCTGGTGCTGCCGGGGGATGACGCCTTTCCCGTTGCCGTCCATCGCTGAGGCGCCCCGCGGCTGAAAAACACGGACGCCCTGTCCCTCGCGCCAGGCGAAGGACGGGGCGTCGTCGTCTCCAGGCCTCCCTGCCCTTCTTCAGGCCGCGGAGCTGGGCAGCAGCTGTCGCACGAGCTCCAGGAGCTTGCCGCGCTCCACCTCGCGCTTGACGAGGTAGCCGTCCGCGCCCGCCTCCAGGCCGGCCGCGCGGTCCTCGTTGCTGTCCAGCGAGGTGACCAGGATGATGGGCGTGCGCCGGAACATGGGGTGGCCCTTGATCCGCCGCGCCAGTCCCACGCCGTCCAGCCGGGGCATCTGCCAGTCGCTGACCACCAGGTGGCAGTGCACGCGCTCCAGCACCTGCCACGCCTCCTCGCCGTCCGACGCCGTCACCACCGGGTAGCCGGCGATCTCCAGCAGGGACTTCATCGCGAAGCGCGTGGTGAGCGAGTCGTCGCACACCAGGATGCGCGGCAGCTTGGATTCGCCGCTGGAGGTGCGCGTGTCCGGCTTGGCCGCGCGCAGCAACTCCGGCGCGTTGAGCACCGGCACCACGCGGCCGTCGTCCAGCACCGCCGCGCCCGCCAGGTGCGTGACGTCCCGCAGGTGCTTGCCCAGGGAGCGGACCACCAGCTCCTGCTGCCCCACCACCTCGTCGATGGCGTACAGCACGCGCTCCTCGCCCAGGGACAGGAGCACCGCGGTCTGCCGCCGGCCCGACTCCAGCGCGAGCGGCATGCGCGGCAGGCCGATGGCCTCCGAGAGCGACAAGAACGTGAGCTGCTCGCCGTCCAGCCGCGCCACCACGCGCCCCGCCACCGTGCCCACGTCGTCCGCGTCCAGCCGCAGCACGCGCTTCACGGTGTCGGAGGGAATCGCGGTGACGGTGGTGCCGGTGCGCACCAGCAGGCCCAGCGCCGCCGCCAGCGTCAGCGGCAGGTCCACGATGAAGCGCGTCCCCCTGCCAGCCGTGTACTCCACGTCCACGCTGCCCTGCAGCCGCTGCGCGGTGGCCAGCACCACGTCCAGGCCGACTCCACGACCCGACGTGGAGGTCACCTCGTCGCGCGTGGAGAAGCCCGGCTGGAAGATGAGCCGCGCGGCCTGCGCGTCCGACAGCTTGTCCGCCGCCTCCTGGGTCATCAGGCCCCGGCGCACTGCCGTCGCGCGCACGCGCACCGGATCCAGGCCCCCGCCGTCATCCTCCACGATGACGCCGATGCGCGTTCCCCGCGCCTCCACCCGCACCACCAGCCGGCCCGTCTCCGGCTTGCCCGCCGCCCTGCGCGCCGCGGGCATCTCCAGCCCGTGGTCGATGGCGTTGCGCACCAGGTGCACCAGCGGATCCTTCAGCGCGTCCACGATGCGCCGGTCGAGCCGCACGTCGGTGCCGCCCAGCTCCAGCGCCACCTCCTTGCCCAGCCGCGAAGCCGTCTCGCGCACCGTGCGCCGCAAGGGCTCCAGCACCTGCGAGGCCGGCACCATGCGCAGGTCGCGCAGGTCGTCGCGGATGACCTGCCCGATGAGCGCCTGCTGCTCACCGTCGCGGTGCGCCTCCTTCGCCTGCTCCAGGAGGCGCTTCTGCATCGTGCGCATCAGGCCCACGCCCGTGCGCAGCGGCTCCAGCGCGGGCCCGCCGCCGGACATGGCCAGCTGCGACGCGGCGCGCTCCAGGTGCAGCAGCACCTCGTGCGCCTGGTCCGTCAGCGACCGGAAGCCCTCCGTGCGCCGGCCCAGCTGCGCCCGCCCGGACACCAGGTGCTCCACCTGGAGCGCCAGCGAGTCCAGCGTCTTCACCGACACGCGCACCGCGCGGTCCACCGTCCCGGCCCTGCCTTCGGGAGTCGGGGTGCTCGCGCGCGCCGCGGGCTTCGCCGCCACCGGGACCGGAGCCAGGTTCACGGGCTCGGGCTCCCGGACCGCGTCCGCTTCCTCCGCCACGCTCAGCGCCATGCGCAGGTCCACCAGCGCGCCCGCGACCTCGGACGCCGCCTGTCCCGCCGCGTCCCCGCCCTCCTCCATGCGCGTGAAGCCCAGCGCCGCGGCCTCCGCCAGGGACGCCACCACGTCCGCCTGGACGGCCTCCGCGCTCTGGCGCAGGGCGTGCGCCTGGTCCACCGCCGCGCGCACCGCGGCCGCCCGGTCCTCCACCTTGGGGGACACCAGCGTGCTCAGCGCGTTCTCCAGCGCCACCAGCGCCTTCAGCCCGTCCTCGCCCAACGGGCCGTTGATGGCGGCGTCGTCGGAGCCAGGGGCGGCCGGCTCCTCGTGGCCCAGGGCCTTGAGCAGCGAGGCCACGCCGTCCACCACGGGCTGTTCCCCCGCGTCGCCCCGGTTGAGGGCGTTCTCGATGGCGGACAGGCCCCGGAGCATCGCCTCCACGGCGCCCCGGGAGATGGGCTGCTCCACGTTGACGTGGGACAGCCCGTCCTCAATGGCGTGGACGATGCGTTCGATGTCGTCCAGCCCCAGGCTCGCCGCGGAGCCCTTGAGGCTGTGCACCACGCGCTTGAGCGACGGCAGCAGGTCCGCGTCGCGGGCGCTGGCCGGCTGCTCCAGCCCCAGCACCTTCGACCCGATGGCCTGAATCTGCTCGCGCGTCTCCGCGGCGAACACCGGCCAGATGCTGCGCAGCAACTGCGGATCCATGAAACCCAGTCCCCTCTAGCCGCGCCGTGCGGCCGCCGGGTTGCCCAGCTGTGTGAGGTCCAGCACCGTGAGCCGGTCCGACGTCAGGAACAGGAACGGCCCCGGCGGCGGCTGGGACAGCTCCGCGCGCGGCAACTCCAGCCGTCCGTCCACGACCTCCGCCGCCAGCCCGAACGCCTCGTCCTCCACTTCCACCACCACGACCTTGCTCAGGTCGGACATGCCCCCGCCCTCCAGCCCCAACAGCTGCCGCAGGTCCAGCACCGGCACGATGCGCGAGCGCGACAGGAGCGCCCCCAGCACGTGGCGCGGCGCCCCGGGCAGCGAGCACATCCCGCGCGACTCCAGCACGTGGTCCACGTAGTCGATCTTCACCGCGTAGCGCTCGCCGCCCACGTGGAAGGCGAGCACCGTGACGACCTCCTGGCGCGTCTCATGGCGCGAGTTGGCCAGCGCCACCGCGCGCTGGTGCAGCACCTCGCGCCGCCTGTGGGCGCTCACCACCGTGGCGCCTTCGAGCAGCATCTGGGCCGCGTCGAGCGAGGCCTTCAGCTCGTCGAAGTCGATGGGCAGGAGCTTGCGGTCTTCGTTGGACATGGGCGGGCGGATCAGTACTTCGTGGCCGGCAGCTTGAGGATGTCCCGCACCTTGGAGCGCAGGTCGTCCACGGACACCGGCTTGTTGAGGAACGCGCTCGCGCCGACGAGCTTCCCCTTCTGGCGGCTCGCGTCGTCCTTCAGCGACGTGAGCAGCATGAAGGGCGTGTCGTGCAGCTTCGGGTCGCCCCGGATGGCCGCGCACAGCGCGAAGCCGTCCATCTCCGGCATCTGCACGTCGGAGATGATGAGGTCCGGCTTCTGCTCGCGCGCCCGCTTCAGTCCCACCGCGCCGTTGGGCGCGTCCAGGAAGTCCAGCCCCCACCCCATCAGGTAGACCTGCAGGAGGTTGGTGATGGTCTTCGTGTCCTCCACGATGAGCACCTTCGCCGCCTTGCGTGCCCCACCCGTCACGTTGCTGTTCATAGCTGGTACCTGCCTACAAGTTCAGAGAAGCGCTTCGACAAGATGGAGAGGTTGCCGGCCACCTGCTCGATGCGCCGGGTGCCCTCCACCGAATCACTCATGGCGGACGTCAGCTCGCCCATCGCCGTGGCGATCTGCTCCACGCCAATGGTCTGCTGCCGCGTGTTGCCCGCGATCTGCCGCGCCGCCCCGGACGACTCGCGGATGACCTCCGACAGGCCCAGGATGGTGGAGCCCGCGCCGCGCGCCAGCTCCATCGCCGCCTGGGCGCGCCTGCTGCCCTCGTCCGTCGTGGTGACGGCCACGCGGGTGCCCTTCTGCACCTCCCCCAGGAGCACGCGCACCTGCTCGGCCGCCATGCGGGACTGCTCCGCCAGCGTGCGCATCTCCGTGGCGACCACGGCGAAGCCGCGCCCGTGCTCGCCCGCCTTCGCCGCCTCGATGGAGGCGTTGAGGGCCAGCAGGTTGGACTGCTCCGCCACGTCCTTCACCTGCCCGATGATGTCGCTGATCTGCAGCGTGCGCTCGTTCAGGTCGGTGATGGACAGGGCAATGGCCTTCACCTGTTCGCCCAGCTTCTCCATGCCCTCCACGCTCTCCGTGACGACCTTCTGGCCCTGGGCGCTGAGCGACTCCGACTTCTGCGTCTGGGCAATCACGGCGTCCGCGTAGGACGTGGCCTGCTTGGAGGTCTGGGCGATCTCCGCCACCGTGGTGCTGGTCTCGTTGATGGCGGACGCCTGCTGGTGCGCCATCGCGGACTGCTGCGTGGACGTGGCCAGCACGCCCGCGGCCTCGTGCTCCAGGTCCGTGGCCGCGCCGCGCAGGTCGTGCAGCAGGTGCACCAGCGCGTCCGCCATGGTGGCGAAGCTGCGCGCCAGCTCGCCAATCTCGTCCGTGCCGGTGGTGTCGATCTGCTGGCGCAGATCCCCCGCGGCGATCCCCACCGCCGCGCGGGCCAGCCGCTCCAGCGGCTGGATGAAGAGGCTGGCCATGCCGGCCGCCGCCAGGAGGCCCAGCACCAGCACCAGCAGGCCCAGGCCCGCGGTGCGCCAGGTGCTGGAGGACAGCGACTCCGCCAGCGCCTCGCGGTCCAGCGCCAGCTGCACGGTGCCCACGCGCTTGGGCGCGCTGCCCGGCGGGCCGAAGAGGATGGGCGCCGTCGTCTCCACCACGGGCAGCGTGCCGGCCGTCAGGAGGCGGTCCACCACCCCGTCGCCGTCCGCGGGCTCCACGGCGGCGGCGGTCGAGAACTGCTCGCCCGCGGAGCGCGCCAGCACCTTGCCGCTCGAGTCGCGGATCACGATGTACGCGATGTCCGGCACGCTCTTGAGGGCCGCGTCGGTGCCCAGCTGGAGCATCGCCGCGTCGTTCGACGCCGCGGACGCGGCCACGCTGAACGCCATGCCGATGCCCACCGCGCGCGCGCGCTTGGTGAGCTCATCCAGCAGGCCGTCGCTCATCTGCATCCAGAACGCGAAGGTCAGGATGCCGACCAGCACGATGCCGAAGATGCCCGTGCCCCCGAGGATCTTCGTCCGCAGGCTGAGCCTGGTCGAATCCGCCCCTTGAGGCGACGCCACCTTCAAACCTTTCGCTTCCACGTTGTCCCCACCTCACGTGTACCGGCGCGCGCCATGGCTTCAGCGCGCGCCCTGCCAGCCCATCTGCGAAGGACGGGGGGCCAGCGCCTGCCGCAGGCCTCCCGCCGTCATCGTCGTCTCCACGCCTCGCAGCGGGTGCTCGTCATCCAATCCATCCAGCGCGCGCAGCGCGTTCTGCCGCGCGCGCTCCGCGTCCTCGCGCCTGTCCAGGCGGCTGTAGAGCGCCACCAGCGTCGCATGTCCCAGCGCCAGCTGCGGCTCCAGATACAGCGCCTTGCGCACCGCCTCCACCGCCGCGTCCAGGTCGTTGCGCGACTCGGCCACCATCGCCAGGAGCAGGTACGCCTCCGGGGACAGCGCCCGCGCCGCCTCGCGCGCCAGCGCCTCCGCCTCCTCGAACTGGCCCGCGTGCGCCGCCTCCAGCGCCCGCGTCAGCAGGCCCGCGTCCTGGGCCGCGCGAGCAGCCGGCGTGGCGGCCTGGGCCCGAGCGGCCTCCGGGGCCGGCGTCCGAGGGGTCGCGCGCGGCGCGTAGGCCGGCATGGGCGCGGGGGTGGGACGGCGGGGCTCCAGCCGCAGGCTGCCCGGCGCCGGCGTGTCGCGGCGGGGCTCCAGCCGCGGGCCGTCCGGCACCGGCATCGTCCGGCCGAGCGCGGCGGCGGTGAAGGATGAGAGCGCGTCACGGCGCGGGGCCACGGTCGCGGACTCGCCCGCGAGCCACGGCTGCTCCAGGGGCATGCGCAGGACGGGGGTGCCATCCACGTCCAGCGTCTCCAGCCCCATCCCGTTGGTGAGCGGCACCTCCGCGGGCGACACGAAGAGCAGCCCGCCCGGCGCGAGCGCGCTCACCAGCCGGCTCAGCACCGCGCGCACCAGCTCCGGCGTGAAGTAGATGAGGACGTTGCGGCAGAAGATGGCGTGGAAGCCCAGGGACGGAACCGCGTCCGTGGCCAGGTTGTGGCGGCGGAAGTCCACCGTGCGCACGACCTCCGGGGAGACGGTGTGCTGCGTGTCGTTCCCCGACACGGCCGGGTGCGGCACCAGGAAGCGCTTCTCCAGGTCCGGCTCGATGCGCCGCAGCGACCACGGGCTGTACACGCCGGCCTTCGCGCGCTGCAGCGCCCGGCCGGACACGTCCGTCGCCAGCACGCGGAAGCGCCCGCCGTTGCCCAGCCCCGCGGCCATCAGCGCCATGGCGATGCTGTAGGGCTCCTCGCCGCTCGCGCAGCCCGCGCTCCAGACGTGGAACGGGCCGCCCTGGTGCGCCTTCGCCCGCGAGGCCAGCGCGCGCAGGTGCTCAGGGTGGCGGAAGAAGTAGGTCTCGCCGATGACGGCGTGCTCGATGAAGGCCTCCACCGCCGTCGGCTCGCGGATGAGCAGCTGGCGCAGGAAGGCCACCTCGGACAGGTTGCGCGTCAGCGCCGCGCGGGACAGCGCGGGCTCCAGCGAGCGACGCAGGCTGCTCGCGAGCGTCAGGCCGCAGGCGCCCTGGAGCACCTCCTCGACCTTCGCGAGCGTTGCGTCATCGAGAAGCCCTTCGCTCACAGGCCCTCCGTGCCGTTCAGCAGCGCGCTCGTGCGCAGCAGCGGGCGCAGGCCTTCCGGCGTGCGGCACAGCCCGGCCATCAGCCCGGTGCCATCCCAGGGCAGCTTCTCCTCGCCGCCCTGCGAGCCGTCCACCAGCACCGGCGTCTCCACCAGGTCCTTCACCCGGTCCACCAGCAGCGCCACCATGCGGCCCGCGTCGATCACCACCAGCAGCGAGTCCAGGTCCGGCGTGCGCTTGACGCCCATCATGCGCGCCACGTCCACCACCACCGCCGGACTGCCGCGGTAGACGAATGAACCGGACACGTGCACCGGCGCGCCGGGCAGCGGATCCAGCGCCACCAACCGCACCACCTCCTGCACCTGCTTCGCGGGCACGAGCGCGGTCGTGTCGCCTGCCTCCACGGTCAGGTAGAGGCCCGGCAGGCGGACCTCTCCCTGCAGGGAGGCGAGCTCCTGGCGCAACTGGTTCTGCTCCGCCTCCAGCGCGCTCAGGCGCTGTTGCACGGAGAGCCGGCGCGCCTGCGGAGGAACGGGGACTCTGGGGGTTTCGGCCATCTGAAGAACTCGGCCCACCGAATGGCGGGCAGGAAGAAAAACCGTAATCCGGGAGCCCTGCCCAACGCAATGCGGGCTTACCCGAAGGTCGCGACTCACATCCCCCCCTGCGACCGGGGTCGCGCTTGCCCCGACGTGGTGGATTCCGGACCCCCTCGGCGTGCGCCGCACCGGCGAGTTGTGCTTGGATACGGAGGCGCTGCTTTTGCCGGAGAAACCATGTTGCACGCAGCTTCTAGGGGACACGAATGATCAAGAGCGATTCCCCGAGCCCTGAGGCGCCGGGAACGGATCCGCTCATCGGCCGGACGTTGAACGGCCGCTTCAGCATTCTGGAGCCCCTGGGCGTGGGTGGCATGGGCAAGGTGTACCGCGCCCTGCAAGCACCGCTGGAGCGGGTGGTCGCACTCAAGGTGCTCAACCCCAACTTCCCGAGCAGCCGCGACCCCGGCTTCCAGAAGCGCTTCCTGCGCGAAGCGTCCCTGACGTCGAAGCTGCGGCACCCGAACACCGTCACCGTCATCGACTACGGGCAGACGGACGACGGCATCTATTACATCGCGATGGAGTACCTGGAGGGCCGCACGCTCCAGCAGGTGCTCGGCCAGGCCGGGCCGCTGCCCTGGGCCCGCGCGGTGTCGGTGGCGCAGCAGGTGTGCCGCTCGCTGCGCGAGGCGCACGCGCTGGGCATCGTCCACCGCGACCTGAAGCCCGCGAACATCATGATCCTCAACGAGGCGGATCAGGACCTGGTGAAGGTCCTGGACTTCGGCCTCGTGAAGTCCGTGGCGCCGCAGCAGGAGGGGCCGGTCAGCCCCGAAATCACCCAGAACGGCACGTTCCTGGGCTCGCCGCAGTACATGGCGCCGGAGCAGGCGCGCAACGTGGCGGACGCACGCAGCGACGTGTACTCGCTGGGCATCATGCTGTTCCAGATGCTGATGGGCCGGCCGCCGTTCATCGCGCGCGACCACATTGAGCTCATCTTCGCCCACTACAAGGAGCCGCCCCCCACCTTCCAGTCCGTGCGCCCGGATCTCGCGGTGCCGCCAGAGATTGAGATGGTGGTGCGCCGCTGTCTGGAGAAGGACCCGGCGCGGCGCTTCCAGACGATGGACGAGCTGCTGGAGGGCCTGCGCGAGGCGCACATGGCCGCGGGCGGCAACAGCGGCGTGTTCCGCCGGCTGGGCGGCGCCACGACGACGGGCCCCTACCCCTCTCCGCCGACGACGGGCCCCTACGCGTCCCCGCTGTTCGCCAACGTGGGCAACGCGGAGCCCGCGGACGGCGGGCTTGCGGTGGACATCAGCGTGGAGGTGCCCGCGGACGTACAGCGCGCCCGCCAGCGCACGCTCATGATGGGCGCGCTGGGCGGCGTGATGGTGGCGGGCCTGGTGGGCATCACGCTGTTCCTCCTGCGCGGCGGCGGCGCGGAGGACAAGCCCGCGCAGCCGGCGGCTCAGGCCGCGGCCCCCACGGCGCAGGCCCCGGTGGCGGAGGCGCCCACGGCGGCGCCCGCGCCGGGCAAGGTGCGCTTCCGGCTGATGAGCCAGCCGTCCGGCGCGCGCGTCTACTACAAGGGCAAGGAGAAGGGCGTGACGCCCTTCGTGATGGAGCTGCCCCTGGGCAGCGAGGGCAGCATCACCGCGGAGCTGACCTTCGCGCTGGAGGGCTACCAGACGGAGACCCTCATCACCGGCGGCTCCGGTGAGGTGGTGCTGTCCCAGAAGCTGACCAGGCGCCGGGGCGGCGGTGAGCGCCCGAGCCGCGTGGACCTGGCCAACGCCTCCACCCCCGAGGACTTCGAGAACGTGGCCCCGGCGACGCCGGGTGGGCTCGCGGCGCCGGTGATGATGCAGGCCACGGCCCCGTCCGCCCCCGCGGCCGTCCCCGCCGCGACGTCGGACAAGGCGCTGGGCGCGCTGGGCGCGTCCGCCGCGACGCCGGTCAGCGCGGCGGGCAGCCTGGCGGTGCCGTCACTGACGACCGGCGCGCTCGCGCCCGTCAACCCGAACGCCGTCATCCCCTTCAACGACGCCATGGAGCGGCCGACGCTGCTCGAGGAGGGCCGGGACATCGCCTACACGCGCGAGGCGCTCGCCATCAAGGCGGAGGGGCTCGTGGCGGTCCGCTGCACCATCACCAACAAGGGGCGCGTGGAGAACTGCCGCATCCTGAAGATGGTGCAGCACATGGACAAGGCGGTGCTCGACTCGCTCCAGTCGCGCGTCTACAAGCCCATCCAGTACCAGGGCCGCCCGGCGAACGTGGACTACACGTTCACCATGCGGCTCGTCTCCCCGCGCCGCTAGGGGCCAGTGGAGGGCACGAGCGGCGGCGACGGAGGGACGGACGGGGTGGCGCCTCCAGGAGGCACACCCCAGTCCACCACCGGCCAGCCCCGCCGCCGGGCCTCGCGGCGCAGCCGGTGGTCCGGATTCACCACCACCGGGCGCCCCACCACCTCCAGCACCGGCAGGTCCGAGTACGAGTCCGTGTAGAAGGCGCACGCGGACAGCGGCACGCCCACCTCTCTCGCAGTGGCCTCCGCGTAGAAGCGCTTGCCCTCGCCGAAACACACGGCCCCCAGCGGGCGCCCGGTGTGCAGCCCCGCCGCGTCCACCTCGAAGCGGTTGCAGAGCACGCCGTCCAGGCGCAGCTCGCGCGCCACCAGATCGGACAGGTAGCCCGAGGACGACGTCAGGAGCACCAGCCGGTCCCCAGCCTCGCGGTGGGCTTCCAGCGCCACCAGGGCCCCGGGCCGGTACTGCCCGCGCACGGCCTCCGCGTAGAAGTCCGCGGAGCGCGCCTCCAGGGCCTTCGCGTCGGAGCCCGTGAGCAGCGCCGTGGCGCGCAGGAGCACGTCCTGCATCGCCACGAAGCCCAGGTGATAACGGGCGAGCAGCAGGCTGGCGCGCAGGGCCTCCCAGCGGGAGATGTGGCCCAGCGCCAGCTCGCGGCGCACCCAGAGCGACGCGGAGTTGGCGGCGAGCAGCGTCCTGTCCAGGTCGAAGAAGGCGACAGCCACGCAACAGAGTCTAACCGCGTGCTCCACCCGGGGCAGCGCCGGGGAGGCCAGCCCGGGGGGCCGCTGAACGCCTGCCCCCACGAAGCAGCGCCAGGCTCCAGAGCAGCACGGCGGCCACGCCCGGTCCCCCCGAGGAAGCGCCGCAGCCGGTGCCCTTCCCGTCCGCCACGAGCTTCAAGCCCGGGTCCTCCGGGATGCGGCACTGCGTGGGCGGCAGGCCACGCGGGTACGCCGAGCAGAAGCCGGCCGCGGAGCCCGCGTCGATGACGCGCTTGGAGGTCTCGCCCTGGGAGGCGGTGGCCTCCATGGTGGAGCCCGCCGAGAAGACGTGGTCCAGCCCGACGACGTGGCCAATCTCATGCGTCATGGTGTTCTGCACGTCCGTGGCGACGCAGCCGGTGGACGGAGTGCCCGAACACGGAGGGCCATTCACGGTGGTGAAGAGGAAGCTGGGCCCGTAGTCCGTCTCCGCCGCGTTGAGCTCGATGTCCGAGTCCACCACGGAGCCGTCCTTGAAGCTGAACGACGACGTGGTGAGCCCGATGGTGGCGCCCCCGTGCGCCCAGCACTGGTAGACGTTGCCGCACGTCTCCTCCTCCCAGCACGCGTCATTCGGAGGGGCGACGTCCTGGCAGTTGCGCTCGCGGAAGGTGACGACGTTGTAGTTGTCGAAGGGGTGCTCCTGGTCGTAGCCAATCTCGACGGTGCGCGACCAGTCCTCGCCCCGGATGAAGCGGAAGTCGCTGCATGTCGTGGACAGCGCCCGCCACGCGTCGAACGCCGCCTCCATGGCGGCGAACTCCGTGTCCCCGGGCGTGCGCGTGCTGCCGGCCGCGTCCAGGTGGTAGACGTAGTCACGCCCCGGCCACACCAGGCACAGCGGCCGGCCCGGCACGAGCGTGCGCTTGTAGTCCTGCTGCGCGCCCGCCGCTCCCGCGCATAGCAGCACTCCCAGGAGCAGCAGGCGACAGCTCACCGTCCACTCCTCCGGCGGCGCGCCAGCAGCGAGGCCGCGGCCAACAGCGGCAGCACCGCCAGCCCGCCGGCCGCCGCGGTGCAGCCGTCACCATCCCCGTCGCCATCTCCGCTGCCGTTGCCGTTGGAGTTCGTCACCGGGAAGCAGGGCTGGCTCGCGCTGCCCTTGGGGTACGCGGCGCACACGAAGCTGCGCGAACCGGAGTCGATGTTGCGCTTGGACGTCTCGCCCGGAGGGGCGCTGGGGTTCATGGTGGAGCCCGTCGCCAGCGTGTGGTCCAGGCCCACGAAGTGGCCCACCTCATGGGTGGCCGTGTTCTGCACGTCCGTGTCCACGCAGTCCGGCGTGGCCACGATGCCGCACGGCCCGCCGTTGCCGGTGGTGAAGTTGAAGCGCGCGGCGTTGAAGGAGATGTCCGAGTCGTAGACGACGCCCGTGCGCTCGTCGTACGTGGTGAGCGTGATGGCGATGGTGCCGTCGCTGTCATCCCAGCAGTCGTAGGTGTTCGCGCACGTGTCCTGGGTGAAGCAGGCGTCGTTGGCGTCCACGACCTCGCGACAGGCGCGGCCCCGGAAGAGGATGAGGTTGATGTTGTCGCCGTCGCGGCTGTAGCCCACCGTCCGCGAGTTCACGCGCGAGCCCTCCGCCAGCGTCAGGTTGCCGCAGCTGGCGAAGATGTCCTGCCAGCTCTGGAACGAGCGGGTGATGGCGTCGAATTCCGTGTGGTTCGTCACCTTCGGGTTGCCCACGGTGCTCTGCTGCCAGGCGACGCGCGACTGCGTCCAGTACAGACACTGCGTGGCCTCGTCCCCGGGGGACACGCGGCTGCGCACGTACGGCGCGGAGCTCTGTCCCATCACCGCCGCCAGCACCACGAACGACGCGAGCGCGCCCATCACTTCGCCCCCTTCTTCGCCGGCGCCGCCTGCTGCGCCTGCACCGCCGCGCGCACGGAGGCCTTCAGCTCCTCCAGCGTCACCGGCTTCGCGTTGGACACCGTCTCCTGGCGCGTCGTCGGATCAATCAGCACCGCGTCCCCGGTGGACGCCGGCACCGCCATCGCGCCCGGGCCGGTGCGCTTCACCTGGTACTTGCCCTGCGCCATGCCGGCCAACTGGAACGCGGACGCGCCGCGCTTCTCCAGGAAGACGACGACCTCCTCGCCCTCGGAGAAGGACGCCAGCCCCCCCACCACCTGTCCGATGTCCCCCACCCGGCCTCCCGGCTGGGTGACGATGACCGTGCCGCCGGGCTGCCCCTTGAGGGCCTCCGTCACTTGAATCTCCACGTCGGTGACGATGCGGCGCTTGTCCCCGCTCCAGCGGCTCTGCACGCGCCGGACGACCCCCTGCACCACCGCGTCGGACGTCCGCGACATCTGCGGCAGGTCCGTCCGCAGCATCGTGGTGGCCCCCACCGGCAGCCCTCCGAGCAGGGTGGCCAGCACCACCGTGCGAACCGCGTGTCGAATCGACATGGATAGTCTCCTTGGCCGCGCAGCCTAACCCCAAGCGGGCGGCTTGCGTTGACCCTCGTGCACCCGTCCTGCTATCGCGCGCCTGCCCATGGCTCCGTCAAAACCCCGCGTCCGCTTCGCTCCGTCACCTACTGGATACCTCCACATCGGAGGCGCCCGGACGGCGCTCTTCAACTACCTCTACGCGAAGCGCTACGGCGGCACCTTCGTCCTGCGCATGGAAGATACGGATCAGGAGCGCTCCACGCCCGAGTCCGTGAAGGCCATCCTGGACGGGCTCAACTGGCTGGGCCTGGACTGGGACGAGGGCCCCGGCAAGGAGGACCCGAAGTACGGTCCCTACTTCCAGACCCAGCGCCTGGACACGTACCGCAAGCACGCGGACCAGCTCATCGCGGAAGGGAAGGCCTTCCGGTGCTACTGCACCCGAGAGGAGATTTCCCAGCGCCGCGAGGCCGTGGAGAAGGAGAAGGGCCAGGGGTCCTACAAGTACGAGGGCACCTGCCACGACCTGAAGGCCCCGCCCCCCGGCAAGAAGCTGGAGGACGCCGTCATCCGCTTCCGCATGCCCTCCGGCGAGGGCACCGTGTCGTTCAACGACAAGGTGCTGGGCACCATCACCAAGGCGTACTCGGACCTGGATGACTGGGTGATGATGCGCGCGGACGGCATCCCGCTCTACAACTACGGCTGCGTCATCGACGACCACCTGATGGACATCACCCTGGTGTCGCGCGGCCAGGAGCACGTCAACTCCACCTTCCCGCAGTTGATGCTCTACCAGGCGCTGGGGTGGACCCCGCCGGACTTCGCGCACCTGCCGCTCATCCTGGGACCGGACCGCGAGAAGCTCTCCAAGCGCAAGCATCCGGAAGCGGACGTGATGCTGCACAAGCGCACGGGCATCATGCCGGAGGCCCTGCTCAACTTCGTCATCCGCCTGGGCTGGAGCCACGGCAACGACGAGGTCATCAGCCGCGAGCAGATGGTGGAGTGGTTCGACTTCGACGGCGTGGGCAGCACCTCCGGCGTGTGGAACCCGGAGAAGCTCCAGTGGCTCAACCAGCAGTGGTTCAAGCTGCTGCCCCCGGCCGTGGTCGCGGAGCGGCTCGTCCCCTTCCTGGAGGCCCGCGGCTTCCAGGTCAAGGGAGATGCTCGCCTGGAGCCGCTGGTGGTCGCGCTGCGCGAGCGCTCGCGCACCCTGGAGGAGATGGCGAACACCGCGTCCATCTACTTCAAGAGCGGCGTCACCCTGGATGAGAAGGCCGCCGCCAAGCACCTGAGCGGGGACTCGCTCCACGTCCTGCGCCAGGCCCGGGAGAAGCTGGCCGCCCTGCCCGCCTGGACGGTGGAGCCGCTGGACGGCGTGGTGAAGACGGTGAGCGAGGCCGCCCAGGTGGGCATGGGCAAGGTGGCCCAGCCCATCCGCGTGGCCATCACCGGCAACACCACCAGCCCCGGCATCGGTGAGACGCTGCTGCTCGTGGGGCGCGACGAAGCCCTCAAGCGCATCGACGCGGCGCTCGCTCGCGGGACGTGAGATTGGCGGTGGACGCGGGCATCGCCGGGCCCTATCTTGGCCGGCGATGACGCGACCGCTTGACAGCCTGAGACCGCATTTCTATAAGGCGCGCCCGCTCGGGGCGGTGCTGCTGGCCCTCTGGGCAACGGCTTCCGGCGCCGAGTTGGTGAACGGCGCGCAGATTCCGGATGGTGCCCAGAAGGTGGGCGAGAACAGGTACCGGGCTTCGCGAGACTTCGAAGCGACGCTCGACTACTACAAGAACGTCTACCCGACCTCGAGCTACCCGAGGCGGTCGATCGTCAACCAGCCGGGCGTCAAGGCCGTGCACATCTCCAACCCCTCCGGGAAGAACTTCGAGGGGCTGAATATTTACGAAGCGAACGAAGAGGTTCGCATCTACGTCGTCCCGTTGCAGGGGGCGGCGAAGCCGGCGAAGAAGAACGAAGGCAAGCCGGTCAGGAAAACGAAGTAGTTGAAGTCAGCAGCAGAAGTCGGTAGTAGAAGCGCCCGCAACAACGCAGCCCGCAGCACGCAGCGCCTTGGGGAATCGTCTAACGGCAGGACAGCAGACTCTGACTCTGCTTATCTAGGTTCGAATCCTAGTTCCCCAGCTGAAAATCTCCGGTTGACGAAGCAAAACGGAGAATGTAGGAAGCAGCAGCAGAAACGAAGCGGTTGTAGGGAAACAAGCCGGCCCTGTCGTCTAGTGGTTAGGACGGAGCCCTCTCACGGCTCAAACTCGGGTTCGAATCCCGGCAGGGTCACTCAGAAACGCCCACCTTCGGAAACGAAGGTGGGCGTTTCGCTTTGCGGGCCACGGCGAACCGCCCTGCCCTTCCGGCCGGGCCTCCGAGGGTGCCGCGCCCAGGCATCTGGACGCGGCCCGGAGGATTCAGCTCAGTTCGGGGTCGCGATGCTCTGGCGGAAGGCGTCCAGCGCGGCGGTGAGCCGCTGCTGGGCGCGCTGGATGCCCCGGCGCATCAGCAGCATGCGCACCTTCTCCGGCAGGACGCGGGCGGCGTTGGACTGGCCGTAGCCCACCAGGTCCATGCGCAGGGTGATGGCCTCCAGGAGGTCGCTCAGGTCGGCGTCCTCGCCGGCCAGGAGCACCACGTCCGGCGAGCGGCCCTGGAGGCGCTCCGCCAGCGTGTGCCACTGCGGGTCTCCGGTCTCCACCACCACCACGTCCGCGCTCTCCAGCTGGGGCGAGTACGGCGGCAGCTCCACCACCTCGAAGGACGCGTCGCGCAGCACCTTCACGGCCTCGGCGCTGCCCACCACCGCGACGCTGCCGCTGTGGCCCAGGCGCACCGCCTGCTCGTAGTTGCGCAGCTCCGTCTCCAGCGCTTCATGCGCGGGCTCCGGCGCGTCCCGGCCCGCGTCCAGCAGCGCGGCGGCCTGCCGGGCCATCTCCCTGGCACCGTCGCGCGTGCGCACCCGCTCCGAGCGGCGCTCCAGCGCGGCGCGCACCTTGGCGCGCAGCACGCGCAAATCGTCGAAGGGCTTCACGATGTAGTCGCTGGCACCGGCGGCGAACGCGGCGATGACGGACTCGGAGCTGGCGTAGGCGGTGATCATCACCGCCTCCAGCGCGGGCTGCATCCGCCGCGCCTCCGCGATGAGCTCCACCCCGCCCATGCCGGGCAGGTTCTTGTCCGTCACCAGCACGTCGAAGCGCTGGTCCTTCAAGAGGACGAGCGCCTCCTCCGCGCTGCCCACGGGGGAGACGATGAGGTCCGCCTCCCGCCCCAACAGGCGCACGCAGATGTCCAGCACCACCGGCTCGTCATCCACCAGCAGCACCTTCGAGGCGAGCGTCCCCCGCCCTTCCCCTTCACCTTCACCGGTCTCGAACGGGAGATCCATGAATTGGGAGGATCGCACAGCTCTCGTCCAACTTCGAGGGTGGGAAACAGGCACGGCCACTATGCTCTCCCGGTGAGCTTCGAAGACGCGCTGCGGGAGAACCGCGTGCCACCGCGGCTGGGCGACGTGCGGCTGTTCTACGACGGGGGCCGGCTGGTGGGGGAATCCCTACCCCCTGCCTGGACGCTGCGGCTGTTGCCCACGCTCCTCGTGGCCCTGGCCGCCGTGTGCACGGGGGTGGGGCTGCTGCTCGTCCTGGACAAGGCCCGGACGCCGGGCCTCGCGACCCTGCTGCTCGTGCTGGCGGGGGCCCTGGTGGGCGCCGCGCTGATGTTGGAGGCGCGGCTGCGGCGGCGGCGCTTCGTGCTGCACTTCAAGACGGAGTCCCTGCGGCTGGAGACGCTCGCGTGGGCCCCGGGCGCGGCGCGCACGGAGGTGTTCCCCTTCGACGACGTGCGCGCGGTGCACATCATCCAGCCTCCCAAGGGCGGATACGCACTGGTGGTAGAGTACGGTCCGGAAACGGCGCCAAGACGCGCACTCCTGGTGCGGGACGTGCGGGCGCAGGAGAGTGACACCCTCTACCGGGTGTGGCGGCTCCTGCACAACGCGTTCGGGCTCAAGGGAGCGGGGCTCGCTTGAAGGTGAGCTCGATTTCGGTGCCCTCGCCCGGCGTGGACGACAGGCGCAGCTGACCGCCGAACTGCATCACCAGCTCGCGGCAGATGGACAGGCCCAGCCCCGTGCCGATGCCCACGGGCTTCGTGGTGAAGAGCGGCTGGAACACCTTCTCCTGGAGCGCCACGGGGATGCCGCAGCCGTTGTCCGCCACGGTCAGCACCACGTCCTCGTCGCGCGCCTCCCACCGCACGTCGATGCGGCCTGGACGGCCCGTGCCCTCCATGGCCTGCGCCGCGTTGACGATGAGGTTGAGCAGCACCTGGCACAGCTTCACCGGCCCGAAGACGATGCGGATGGGCTCGCCGTTGCTGGTGAGCCGCGCCCGGTCTCGCACCTCCGCTCGCGCCAGCTTCACCGCGAAGGAGACGACCTCCGCCACGTCCGCGGTCGCCTCCATGTCCTCGCCGCGCGCCTGGGCGCGCAGGCCCAGCGCCACCCCGCGCAGGTGGGTGGCGCCCTCGGACAGGTCCTTGATGAGCGACGGCAGGTCCTCGATGGTGGAGGACACCTCCGCGTCCGGATCCGTGGCCAGGTGCCGCGACACGTACTGCACCACCCGCTCCATGTCGCGCTGGAGCGACGACACGTTCTGCGTGAGGTAGCCCACCGGGCCCATCAGCTCGTGCGCGATGCCCGCCGTCACCTGCCCCAGCGTGGCCAGACGCTCGGACTTCATCATCCGGCCTTCCACTTCGCGGATGCGCAGCTCCAGCCGGGCAATCTTGAGCGCGTCTTCCAGCGCCGCCAGCAGCTCCGCGCGGTCCCACGGCTTGACGAAGTAGCGCGTCACCTGGCCGCGGTTCACCGCGTCGATGACGGCCTGCATGTCCGCGTACGCCGTCACCAGCATGCGCCGGGCGTCCGGCGCGATGGTGCGGGCGCGCTCCAGCAGCTCCACGCCCGTCATCCCCGGCATGCGCTGGTCGGACAGCACCACGCCAATCTCCGAGCGCCGCTGCTCCAGGAGCGCCAGGGCCTCGTTGGGGGACGAGCACCGGAAGATGCGAAACCGCTGCCCGAAGTTGGCGTCGAACACCCTCAGGTTGAGGGCGTCGTCGTCCACGTACAGCACGGCGGGCAGGTCCGAGGCGTTCATGGAGCTCCTCCAGACCATGGCTTCCTCATCCGGAAGACAGGCTGGTCGCGCCGAGGATAACGCGCACGTCCGACCGCGCGCCTGGGGGTACGTTGTACCCAGGCCGAAAGCGAACGGCGCGGAACAGCACTCCGCCCCTCAGACGGAGGGGTTCCCGAGCGCGAGAGTCACCGTGTCCACCGACGGGAAACGGCCCCGCGGCAGCGTGCCCAGGAGCGACACCACGTGGGAGGGCGCCTCGTTCTCGCGCGCGACCCAGACCAACTGCTCCGCGGTGAGCGGATACACCGCGCCGCGCAGCGCCTGCTGCAGCGAGTGCGCCAGGGACACCGCCGGAGTCAGGGGAGCCGGTGAAGGCTCCACCTCCCGCAGTCCAAGTCCCAGGCGCTCGCGAGTCATGTCGTCGTTCATTGAGTGAGAAGTTAAGCAGCGAACCCCGCCGCCTGCCGACCTTTTTTCGCCGTCCGAAGGGAGTCAGGCAGGCGGGCGCTCTGCCCCTCCATCCCACCGGGTGGCCGCGCCAGCGTGGGCATCCCACCGTACCGCCACGGAAGTCCTACCCACGCCCCCGACTGGGGGGAGGAGTAACGCACCATGGCGAACAAGAAGAACGAAGACGTGAAGCCGGTGAAGCACGTGGAAGCGACGCGTCCGGAGCCGTGGCCCGGCATCCAGGGCCGCAGCCAGGAGCACGAGGAGGACCTGGAGACGGGCACGCGCCGCGCGGAACAGGCGGGCGTCACCGAGGCCCAGCGCAAGCTGGAGAAGGACGAACCGACGCGGGAGTAGCCCAGGCTATGCCCCGCCCCCGTGCGTGTCACACGGGGGCGGAAGCAGGCGGACCGCTCGACCGCTAGAACAGCAGCCGCGAGGGGTGCTCCAGGAGCCCCTTCAGCTCGCGGAGGTACTCCGCGCCGGTGGCCCCGTCGATGACGCGGTGGTCACCCGACAGCGTCACCGTCATCATCTTGCGAATCGCCAGCTGGCCGTCACGCACCACGGCCTTCTCCGCCACGGCGCCCACCGCGATGATGGCGGACTGGGGCGGGTTGATGACGGCGATGAACTGGTCGATGCCGTACATGCCCAGGTTGCTCACCGTGAGCGAGCCGCCGTTGTACTCGGCCGGCTTCAGGGCGCGCTTGCGGGCGCGCTCCGCCATGTCGCGGGACTCGGCGGAGATGGCTTGCAGGCCCTTGAGGTCCGCGTCGCGGATGATGGGCGTGATCAGCCCATCCTCGATGGCGACCGCGATGCCCACGTCCACGGTGCCGTAGTGCACCACCTGGTCGCCCTGGAGCGACACGTTCATCTTCGGTGAACGCCGCAGCGCGATGGCCGCCGCCTTCACGATGATGTCGTTGACGGACACCTTGAGGTCCAGCGCCTTGGCCTCCTCGCGGATCTTCACCGCGGCGTCCATCTCCACCTCCACCGTGAGGTAGAAGTGCGGCACGCCGGGCTTCACTTCCGACATGCGCTGGCCAATGACCTTGCGCATGGAGGACATGGGCACCGACTGTGGCTCCGGACGCGTGCCGAAGGCGCGAACCTCTGGCTGCGTGGCCTTCTTCGCCGCCGGCGCCTGCGCGGGAGCCTTCGCCAAACCCTGGCCCAGCGCCTGCTCCACGTCGCGCTTCACCACGCGGCCCAGCGGGCCGGTGCCGCGCACCTGGCTGATGTCCAGCCCGCGCTCCTGGGCCATGCGCTTCGCCAGGGGGCTTGCGCGCAGCCGGCCGCCAGCGCCGGAGGCCGGAGCCTGGGGCTCGCGGCGCAGCGGGACGACCTGTCCCCCGGCGGGCGCGGACGGAGCCGCGGCGACAGGGGCCTGCGCAGGAGCCTTCGGAGCGGCCGCCGGAGCGGAGGCCCCGGCCTTGGCGCCCTTGGGCGTGAGGAACGCGATGGGCGCGCCGACCTTGGCCATGTCACCCGCCTGCACCGTGATGCGCGCGAGCGTGCCGTCGTCGTACGCCTCCACCTCGAGGTTGGACTTGTCCGTCTCCACCTCGGCGATGGCATCCCCGGAGGAGACCTTGTCCCCCTCCTTCTTCAGCCACTTGACGATCTTCCCCTCCGTCATCGTCGGGGAGAGGCTGGGCATCAGGATGGCAATCCCCTCGCCCGCGCCGCTGGCGGCGGGAGCCGGGGCCTGCTCGGGAGGCTTCGGGGCGGCGGCGGGAGCGGCGGCCTTGGGGGCCTCCGCCTTCTGCGGCGCGGGGGCCGCAGGCGCACCGCCACCGGTGGCCTTCTCACCCTTGGCGCCGAGGAAGCCGATGGGCGCACCCACCGTGGCGACCTCGCCCTCGGGCACGGCGATTTCAATGAGGTAGCCGTCGTCGAAGGCTTCCACCTCGAGGTTGGACTTGTCGGTCTCCACCTCGGCGATGGCGTCTCCGGAGGAGATCTTGTCTCCCACCTTCTTCAGCCATTTGACGATCTTCCCCTCCTTCATCGTCGGGGAGAGGCTGGGCATCTGGATGGGCGTCGCCATACGCGTTCAGGCTCCCTCGCGGTACAGGACCTTCTTGATGGCGGCGATGATCTTGGGCGCGTCCGGCTGGGTCGCGTTCTCCAGGTTCGCCGCATAGGACATGTTCACATCCAACCCGGTGACGCGCACGACCGGCGCGTCCAGGTCGTCGAACGCCTGGGACTGGATGAGGTCCACCACGGACGCGCCGACACCGGCCAGCGCCCAGCCCTCTTCACAGATGACCGCGCGGTTCGTCTTGCGCACGCTCGCGAGGATGGCCTCCTCGTCCAGGGGGCGCAGGGTGCGCAGGTCGAGCACCTCCACGCTGATGCCTTCCTTCGCCAGGGCCTCCGCGGCCTCCATGCAGAAGTAGTACATCCGGCTCCAGGTGATCAGCGTGACGTCCGTGCCCTCACGCTTCACGTCCGCCTTGCCCAGCGGAACGATGTGCTCACCTTCCGGCACCTCGCCCTTGATGGCGTAGAGGCGCTCGCCCTCGAACATGACCACCGGGTTCTCGTCCCGGATGGCGCTCTTGAGCATGCCCTTGGCGTCCGCCGGGGTCGCCGGGGCAATCACCTTCAGGCCGGGGAAGTGCGCGTAGTTGGCCTCCAGCGCCTGGCTGTGCTGGCTGGAGAGCCGGCCGCCCGCGCCACCCGGGCCGCGGAACACGATGGGGCAGCGCAACTGGCCGCCGCTCATGTGGCGCAGCTTGGCCGCGTTGTTGACGATCTGGTCCATCGCCAGGATGGCGAAGTTCCAGGTCATCATCTCCACCACCGGACGCAGGCCCACCGCCGCAGCGCCCACGGAGAGGCCCGTGAAGCCCAGCTCGCTGATGGGCGCGTCGATGATGCGCGCGCTGCCAAACTTGTCCAGCAGTCCCTGGGACACCTTGAACGCGCCGTTGTAGCGGCCCACTTCCTCGCCAATGAGGAACACATTGGCGTCGCGCTCCATCTCCTCGGCGAGCGCCTGGTTCAACGCTTCGCGATACATCAACTCGGGCATCGTCGGCTCCGAACTCGAATCTCGAAAGGGTAGTGGCTTGGGTGAACGTGAGCGCTAGCGGCTCAGGCCCGCCTTCTTGTCCGCCTGCTCGGCCTCGGCGCGGGGCTCCAGGTCCCAGGTCACCTTCAGCTCCTGGCCCGACGGGTACTTCGGCCAGTTGGTGACCTTCACGCCCAGCACGCGCTCGCGCGGGCGCACGTCCTCCTCGCCCGGCTCCACGATGGTGTCGCGCCACAGCTCGTCCACGCTGGGCTCGGGCGACTCGTCGGCGAACTTCACCGCCGCGTCCACCGCGCGCTTCTCCTCCTCCTCGATGGCCTCGAAGTCCGCGTCGGTGAGCTTGAAGCCCTGCTTCATCGCGAACTCGCGCAGCTTCGGGATGGGGTCGTTCTTGCGCTCGTCCTCCACCTCCTGCTTGGTGCGGTAGTTCGCCGGGTCCGCCATCGAGTGGCCGCGGAAGCGGTACGTGTTCGCCTCCATCAGCACGGGGCCCTTGCCCGCGCGGCAGTACTCGGCGGCGTCCTTCACGGCCTCGTACATCTTGAGGACGTCCATGCCGTCCACCGCCTCACCGCGCATGCCGTACGCGGAGGCGCGCTTGTGGATCTCCGGCACCGCGGACGTGCGCGCGATGGCCGTGCCCATGCCGTAGCGGTTGTTCTCGCAGATGTAGATGACCGGCAGCTTCCACTTCTGCGCCATGTTGAAGGTCTCGTGGAACGAGCCCTGGTTGGCGGCCGCGTCGCCGAAGAAGCACACCGTGACGCGGTCTTCGTTGCGATAGCGGCTGGCGAAGGCCATGCCCGCCGCGAGCGGAATCTGCCCGCCGACGATGCCGTAGCCGCCGTAGAAGTGGTGCTCGATGTCGAAGATGTGCATCGAGCCGCCCTTGCCCTTGCTGTAGCCGGAGCCCCGGCCGAACAGCTCCGCCATGACCATCCCGGCGTCGCTGCCACGCGCCAGCGGCTGGCCGTGGTCGCGGTAGGCGGACAGCATGTAGTCATCCGGGCGGATGGCCTCGTTGCAGCCCACCGCCACGGCCTCCTGGCCGATGTAGAGGTGGCAGAAGCCGGCGATCTTCCCCAGCGTGTACTGCTGGCCGGCCCGCTCCTCGAAGCGGCGCAGGAGGTACATCTTCCGGTACATCGTCAACAACAGGTCCTTCGAGTACGCGCTGGCCACCGCGGCATGCCTCCGTCTGGGCCGCCCCTGAAGACCCGAGGGGGAAGGGCGGCGAACGCCGTGCGCCTCTTAGCGCGCGGCCAAGGGACTTCCAAAGCCTTTCAGAAACCGTCGTCCATCACGCCTTTCTTTCAGGCGCGGTGCGTCACGTCCTCCATGGAGAAATGCGGCACTGACACGATGCCATCCTTCAATTCCACGTCCCGTCCCGAGTGGTCCGTGGCCAGGTGGATGACCGTCGCCTCCGGGAAGCGGTGGCGGTAGTCATTGGCATGTGTGGGTTCATTGTCGAACGCGGCCACCACGGTGCCCATGCGGCCCAGGCGCGCGTGCGCCTCGCGCTTGAAGGCGTCGTCGTTCTCCGCGAGCGTGGGCTTCATGATGAGGTGCACGCGCCCGTCCGCGCCGGGGGGCGTCACCATCCCGCAGCGCGCGAGGCATGACACGGTGCCTTCACGCATCGCTTCATGGCGGCCCGTCAGGTAGACGACCTGCGCGCCGGTGGCGGCCACCGCCTGCGTGAAGGCGGCCGCGCCATCAATCGCCTCGTCGGAGACGCAGTAGTCACTCGTGAAGAAGCGCTCCTGCCAGAAGGCGCGCGCGTCCGCGTAGCGCTGCTCCACCTCCGCGTCCTCCATGCCGCACGCGCGCATGGCGGCGCGCATGTCCCAGCCGGTGTCCCAGTGGCGAGGCTCGCACACGGAGAGCAGGTGCAGGGACCGGGCGTCGCCGTACTCGCGCAGGATGCGCGCTTGGCGGGGCCGGTTGTCGAAGAGGGTGGAGTCCAGGTCGAACGCCAGGACGGCCTGGGGGCCGAGCGAGCGGGCCTTCTCCAGGATGCTCCGGAGTGCCTCGCGCCAGTCCGGCCGCACGCGCTGCTTGAGATCTTCAAATGCCATGGACGCCGGAAGATACATGCCCCCGGCGCGGGGCTGGCCATCAAATCACGCGCCCTGGCGCCACGCGGCCGGCTGGATGGGCACCGACCCCGCGGGCTCCGAGCCCTCCGCCAGGACCTCGGGGGCCCGGGCGAAGTTCTGCATGCGCTGGATGCCGTTGCGGTCCAACACCAGGCGGACCAGCTGCGCGGATTCATGACGCACGCCGTCCTCCATCACCGTGAAGCGGAAGACCAAGTCCACCGGGTAGCGCTTCGCGCCCCGGATGTGGCCCACGGAGAAGTCCTCCAGGTCCACGTACTCCAGCGCGAACTCCGGCTCGTCCATGTCGCGCAGGAAGCGCCCCACGTTCAGCCGGAGGATGTCCGTGACGCCCGTGAGGCCGCGCTCGGAGCGGGGCAACAGGCGCGCGTCCAGCACGATGCGCTTCTGGTAGCGGATGACGGCTTCGGACAGCTCGCCCTGGGACACGGTGAGGAAGTCGTCCTGCAGCCGCAGCGACGACACCGCCCGCGGCACCTTCACCGCCGCGCCATAGTCCACGCGCTCCTCGCACGTGCCAATGGCGCGCGCCGTGACGGGGTCCACCAGGTCCGTGGTGCGGTCGTACAGGTGCGTGGCGGCCACGCGGCTGAACATGCGCCGCAGCCCTTCCTTGATGCGGTCCTTCATCATGTAGCCGACCACGGCCACCAGGAAGAAGTTGAGGCTCACCTGCGTGAAGCGGACCTGCGCCCAGAGCGCCACCGACGTGGCGAAGGCCATGGCCACGCCCGCCGCGATGGCGAACAGCACCTCCTCCCAGCCCTGCCGCCGCTGACGCCGGCGCGAGGACAGGAAGAGCACGTTCATGCAGAACTTCTTCAGGAAGCCCAGCCGCTGCATGTACTCCTCGTTGTCCCCGGTGGGGCTCAACACGGAGCGCAGCCGGTGCTCCTTGCGGTAGGACTCCTCGCGCAGCACCGCCTCCATCAGCCCCTTGCGCAGGGGCAGCCACGGGCCGGTGCGCGGCAGCGCGTCCATGTCCGCCACCGCGCGGCGGAAGAACTGCTCCACCAGCAGGCTCACGTACTCGTCCACCAGCCGCAGCGACGCGCGCGTCTTCTCCTGGAGCTTCGCCTCACCGGTGGCGCGCAGCCACGCGCGGAAGCGCTCCAGCACCACGGGCACGGAGTCCCCCGCCTGCCGCACCACCGCCTCCAGGTCCACCCTGCCCGCCTCGCCCGTCTTGGCGTCACAGCGCGTCTCCACCGTGGTGGCGAACCGGCGCAGCGCGCCGCGCAGCACGCACGAGAAGAGCTTCGCCTGGTAGACGACGTCCGCCTCCGGCGCCACGCCCGCGCGCAGCCACGCCTCCAGCTTCACCAGCGGCGAGCCCTCCGACGACAGCAGCTCCCCCAGCCCCATCACCGGCGTCTTGAAGCGCACGTAGTTGTGGATGTCCGCGTAGAAGTCCGCGCGCGGGTACGTCTCCGCGTCGATGTTCAGGCTCGACGGCAGGAAGAGGTAGGCCTCCACCAGGTAGCGCGTCTCGTCCGCGCCCGTGGGCTGGTACTCGAGCTTGATCTCGAACTGCTTGCGGTCGTGGACGTCGAACCGGCTGTGGAGCGCTTCAGGGACCTGGGACACAAACTCCAGTCTATGTCACAGGCCTGTCACACGGGAGCCACCCTCACTGAAGGATGGAAAAGCGTCCGGGGCGACACACCCGGACGCACTCCCGTGGAGCCTCAACCGTTGGTGCCCGTACGGGAGGACGCGCCCGGCACGGCGCCCGGGACGACGTCGCCCACCGGCAGCGGGGCGGCCCTGGGCTGGGGCTTCGCGTTCCACACCCGCGACGCCAGCACCAGGCCCACGACGGCCAGGGGCAGCATGGCCAGGGGCCACGGCTTCCAGTTGGCGGGGTCCTTCATGGCGTCGCCGGTGGGCAGGATCATCCCGTAGATGAGCGCGTGGATGGCCGTGCCCGCGTACACCGCGCCGTCGATGATGCCCACCACGATGCCCGCGTTCTTCTTGCCGCCGAAGTCCATGGTGGCCGTGCCGGACAGCATGCCGTGCACGCCGATGACGCACAGGGACATGAACACCACGGACCAGCCGGCGCCCACCGTGCCCAGCAGGAACACCGCGCCGACAGCGCCCAGCAGCAGGCCCGCGTAGAGCACCGTGGACACGGGGCCCCGGCGCGAGTCGAAGATGCGGTCGCTGATGACGCCCGCGAACATGCCGCCCAGGATGCCGGCGACGCACGACAGCATGCCCCAGTTGGAGGCCACGAAGCCGCCGGACTCCCCCACCGCCTTGGCGTACTTGGGGAACCACTGCATCACCGCGTTGCGCAGGAAGCCGCTGCAGAACTCCACGCCCAGGATGATGAGGATGACGCGGTTGCTCAAGAGCTTGCCGAACAGCTGCGGCACGGAGAGCGCCGGGCCCGTCTCCCCGCTGGACGCATCCGCCGTGTCGAAGTCCGGGTGGCCCGTCTGCGACGGCGTGTCGCGGATGACGAAGAAGTCCAGCACCAGGAAGGCCAGGAGCAGGCCTGCCGGCACGAAGAACACCCACCACACCGGCGCCGCGTCCGCGATGAAGCGGCACCAGTCGAACGCGAAGTACAGGCCCAGCGAGATGAGGATGCCGAACACGCCGCCCAGCTGGCCGCGCTCGCGCACGTGGAACCACGACGCGTTCACCTTGACGATGGAGACCGCGCCGAAGCTCTGGAAGTACATGTTCACGCTGTAGAGGAACGCAAGCCACGCGACGATGCCGCCCGGCGGGGCCCAGCCGTTCTTCAGCACCGCGTACACCAGGCCGCCCATGGCGATGTTCGCCGCCGCGCTGCCGCCCGCGGACAGCAGGATGGTGAAGCGGCCGCCCAGCTTGTCCGTCAGCGGGCCGTTGAGGAGGAAGGCCACGCCGTACGTCAGCGTCCCCCAGAAGAAGATGGTGGCGAAGTCCGCGTTGGACGTCTGCGCGCCCATGGCGCTGGTCGCCACGTTGACGTTGTAGCGCCCCATGTAGAGGAACGCGTACGTCAGGCCCAGCGGGAACCAGTTGAAGAAGCGGCGGCGGCGGAACGCATCGGTGTGCCCCAGCTCCACCTTCGGCAGCCGTGAGAGCACCAGGCCAATGGCCCCGAGCAGGATGACGATGGGGAGCAGCTGGGCCAGCCACGGGGGCAGCGACGACATGCGACGAACCTCGCCTGCTAAAAGGAAGCGGAACGGGGCAGCACCCTACCCCGTCCGTCGTCACCCCGGAAACAGCAAGCGGCTTTCAGGAAAGCCGGGCGAGCAGCCGCGTGAGGGACACCTCCGTCTTCGCGTCCGCGATGTCCCCGCGCCGGCACGCGTCCAGCACCGCGCTCAAGGGCCGCCACTGCAGGTGGATGCCCTCCTCCAGGGGAGAGCCGTCACCCTCCACCTCGCCCTGCGTCACGCCGGTGACGTCCACCGCGGCCGGGAAGACCTTCTCCGACAGGATGCCCGGCGCGAGGAAGAACGCGCCGCCCAGGAGCTGGATGTCCTCCGGCCGCACCGTGTAGCCCGCCTCCTCCTTCACCTCCTCCGCCGCGCGGCGGCGAAGCCCCTCCTCGCCCTTGTCCGCGGGCTCCAGCAGGCCCGCGACGATTTCCTCCACGCGCAGATGGCTCACCGTGTCAGGCACGGTCATGGACGCGGTCTGCTCGCGGCGGAAGTAGGCCGCGGGGCGCAGGTTCATCCGGGTCAGGACTTCCACGTTTCCATCCGGCGCGCGGCGGTAGATGAGCACCGACACCGCGTCCAACCGGGGCCGGTCCACCACATCCACCCGGTACACCGGAGACGACGAGCCATCCGCGCGCCGGTTGCGGCAGCGCAGCCGACGCACTCGGAGGAAACCTTCGTCACAACGCGCCGTGGCGGAGAAATCCTCGATGATCTCGATGTCAGTCACATTGGAACTGCTGGGACGCATGTCTGCCTGCTCTCCTGATGTCCTGGTAGGTGGAGGTGCCACGGTGGCGTTGCTTGCCCGTGCACCCTTGATCCCGTAGGTTGCGCCGTCCTCAAGTCGTCACTCCCTCAGAATCACGGATCCGCCACGAATGTGTCGCGCACTGCTCGGCCTCTTCTGTGCCTGCGCCCTGGCCCTCGCCTCGTGCATGCCTGTGCTGGAAGGCCAGGATTACCACCTTGAAGGTCAGGAGGTGCGGCTTACCCTCCTCCATACCTCTGACATCCACTCGCGGCTCGTCCCGTACGACTTCACGCCGCTGAAGACGGACCAGGACCTGGAGCTCATCCCGGAAGCCGGTCCCTTTGGCGGTGCCACGCGCATCGCGTCCATCCTCAAGCGCGAGCGCGCCAAGGGCGACCGCATCCTGCACCTGGACTCCGGTGACTGCTTCCAGGGCGCCCCCATCTTCAACGTGAACACGGGCGAGGCGGAGTTCCGCTTCCTCTCCGAGTCCCGTCTGGACGCCGCCGTGGTGGGCAACCACGAGTTCGACGCGGGCGCCCTCAACTTCGTCCAGAAGGCGCGCAACTTCGCCAACTTCCCGCTGCTGGCCGCCAACTACTACTGGGACGACCCCAAGACGACCGGCACCAACGGCGCCTCCATGGTGACCAACCCCTACACCATCCGGACGGTGAAGGGCCTGCGGGTGGGCGTCATCGGCATGGCGAACATCTCCTCGCTCAACTCCATCGTGGAGGGCGGCAACAGCCTGCAGGTGACGCCGCTGGAGCAGAACGAGGCCGCGCGCTCCTACGTGGAGCTGCTGCGCCCGGTGACGGACCTGATTGTCATCGTCAGCCACCTGGGCCTCACCGAGGACCAGGATCTCATCCAGGGTTATGAGGCCTATTACGAGTACGGCCGCGCGAAGCCCTTCATCAACCGCGCGCACGACGCGTGGAAGGTGCTGGAGTGGTTCGGGCCGGAAGGCAACGACAAGTCGGTGGTGCGCGTGCACATCGCGGGCGTCAACGGCATGGACGTGGTGCTGGGCGGCCACCTGCACGTGGTGCTCAACCCGCCGCAGCTGGTGACGGACCCCTCCGGCCGCAAGGTCGTGCTGTCGCACTCGGGCGCGTTCGCCAAGTACGTGGGCCGCCTGGAGCTGGTCGTGAAGATGCCCAACCAGCGGGGCGAGGAGAACGGCGCCGAGGTCATCAGCCAAGACTACCACGCGTTCCCGGTGGACGGCCTCTGGTGCAACGAGGCGATGCGCAAGTACCGCTTCGACGACAACATCTTCTGGGACCCGGGCGAGTTCATCAACGCGCCGGGCGTGCGCGAGGCCATGGCGGAGTGCGGCCGTCAGGAGGACGCGCAGACGACGGACCTGCTCATCCCGTACCTGCTGGGCATGGACGTGAAGCTGCAGCTCACCTCCATCTTCTCCTACGCGCCGCTGGACGTGCAGCGCCGCAACAACTCCAACGGCGGTGACAGCCCGCTGGGCAACATCGCCGCGGACTCCATGCGCAAGCGCAACCGCGTGGAGGCGGAGATGGCGCTCACCAACTCCCTGGGCATCCGCGACAACCTCTACGCGGGCGTGGTGACGCAGGAGGCGATGTTCAACGTGTTCCCGTTCGAGAACACCATCAACATCATGTACCTGTCCGGCGTGGAGATGCAGGAGATGTTCGACTTCGTCACCGAGCGCTCCGCGGAGCGCGGGTGCGTGAGCCAGGCGCAGATCTCCGGCGCCCGCTTCACCATGGACTGCGCCCAGGTGCAGCTCAACGACCTGCGCATCGCGTGCACGCCGGCCACGGTGTCCACGGACTGCCCCCAGGACAACCGCGAGGGCCACGCTCCCTGGACCTGCCTGGAGGACACCGCCGGTTCGCGCTGCTGGGCGCACCCGGGCATCAACATCGAGATCAACGGCCGGCCGCTGGACACCAACGGCACCTACAAGGTCGCGGTGAACGACTACATCGCCAAGGGCGGCTCCGGCTTCACGGTGCTCAAGCGCAACACCACGCGCATCGAGACGGGCATCAGCCTGCGCGACTCGCTCATCGGCTACATGCAGGGCTTCTGCAACTGCGACGACCTGCTCAACGGCCGGGAGACGTCCAGCAACGGCACGCGCTGCGGCTCGCTGGTCAACGGCCAGTGGACGGTGGACGAGAAGACGCTGAACTCCTGCAAGGTGTCCAAGGCCTTCGAGGAAGGGCTCGACAAGACCGTGGGCAGCTGCTCGTGCCGCGACCTGCTCAAGGTGACCGACGACGCCAAGGAGCAGCCGGCGGCCATGGCCCGGTGCGGCCTGCCGGACACGACGAAGCAGGCGGCCGTGGAGCAGTGCGCGCTGCCGCAGGGGCCCTACACCGGCCGCTGCACCTGCCGCGACCTGCTGGTGGGCGGCAACCCCACCTGCGGCAACGTGACGAGCCAGCTGCGTTCCTTCTGTGAGAAGCCCACAGCCATGCCCATCGCGAGCGCCATCGAGGATGGCCGCATCGGGCGGAGGGTGAAGTGATGAAGAGACTCTTCCTGCTGTCCACGCTGGCCCTGGCGGCCGGCTGCTACACGAAGGAGTCCGAGGCGCCCACCGGACTCACGTCCTTCCGCGTGGAGGTGACGAGCATCACCACCGGCGGTTCCGCCGCGACGCTGCTGCCGGTGGTGAACGCCTGCGCGGCGAAGTACGGCAACGACCAGGCGGCGGTGCCGCTCGACGTGCGCGGCACCACGGACTGCCCCTACACCCTGCCCCGCTCGGACGTGGACATCGGCCTGTCCATCACCGCGCTGGACGGCACCGGCGGGGAGATGACGTCCTTCAACGGGCCGGTGTCCTTCCGGGTCATCCCGGGCGACCTCACCGGTGAGTACGGCCAGCGCTGGACGCAGCTGACCAACGGCAAGGGCACCGGCACCGTGCGCGTGGCCCACCTGTACGGCGAGACGCACGTCTGGGTGCAGGACCAGGACCTGGAGCTCGTCTACGCGGACGGCGGCGTCGTGGGCGACCTGGCCCAGCTGCCCCAGGAGCCGGCCACGCGCACCCTCGCGACCGGCCTGTCCCCGGGCATCCGCTTCGAGGAGCCCTCGCTCTCAACCATCAACCTGCCCGAGGGCGGCTCGGAGACGAGCGTCTTCGTCAAGCAGTTCATGCGCGTGGGCCGCAACCCGGAGTCCGGCGAGCCGCTGACGCAGAACTGCGACCCGTCCGACCCCAACAACGGCAAGCAGATGATGCTGCTGGTGACGGGCACGGACTCCAGCGGCTTCTACGTCACGGACATGACGGCCTGCCGCGTGGCGGAGAAGAGCGTCACGGGCGCGAACGTGCAGACCGCGGAGCCGGACGGCTTCAACCCGGGCCGCTTCAACAGCATCTACATCTACAACTACTCCTTCCCGGAGGGGCTGGACTCCGGCGACCTGCTCTGGACGCTGTCCGGCACGGTGGCGGAGTTCACCAACACCACGCAGATGAGCTTCCCCGCCTGGACGCTGCGGGAGAACGTGCGCCTCTTGCCGCAGGACCAGTGGAACAAGTACCTGGACCAGGTGCCGCCCGTGGAGATCAACGGCCGGCTGTGCGGCTACAGCGGCTCGCCGTACCTGGACGACATCCTGTGCGGCTACAGCTACAAGAACTACAAGATGGAGAGCCTGGAGTCCTCGCTGGTGAAGCTGCGCCGGGTGAAGTTCCCCAAGGTGTTCCGCAACTGCGACGCCAACGGCAACAACGACATGCCCATGTTCTGCCCGGTGGGCAGCAGCGCGTCGCGCACCTGGCAGAACTGCTTCGAGGAGCCGCCGGATGATCCGGACCTGCCGGAGCGCAAGTGCGTCATCGACTGCACGCTGGGCATTGGCGAGTACGCCGGCACCATCTGCGCGGAGAAGACGACGTACACGAACTTCGGCCAGTTCGTGGTGGAGATGAACGCCACCGGCCCCGCGTCCATGGGCATGGACGAGTCCGTCCCCAACCGCATCATGAACGTCAACGTGGGCACCACGGCCGTGCGGCCGGACAAGGCGCTGCCGCTGGGCTACCGGATGAACATCATCTGCACCCAGCCGGTGCACGCGCGCTTCGGCCCGGTGAGCGTGACGGCGGACCAGACGGACACGCTCATCCCGGCGAACACCCGCTACGAGTACACGCTGAAGGACTCCGAGGTCACGGTCGCGCTGGTGCGCGACGCCGCCGCCACGGCCAACGCCGCGTGCAAGGTCGCCCCGGACACGCGCTCGCGCATCAGCCTTCAGATCAAGGACGCGGTGCCGGACCTGAACCCGGACTGCAACGAGAACGACCCCGACGCGGCGAAGGCGCTCCAGTGCAAGCAGCTGCGGGCGGCCACCTTCGACGTCGTGGGGCACCTGAAGCACGTGGGTCCGGCGCGTCCGCGCTGGAACGTCCTGCCGCGAGACCAGGACGACCTGTGCTGCTACCCCGGGCCCGGGATGGAGTGCCCGAAGCCCATCAAGCCGTGCCCGTAATCGCCATTCACCTTTGAGCAGTCGCATTGAGCGCCCCGGTGAAGAGCCGGGGCGCAGGGAGGAGCGGTCTCCCCCGGACCGCTTCCTGGAGGGACATTGAAAACGTTGCAGACGCTGGCCCTGGCGGGCCTCACAACCCTTTCCGCGCCCGCTTGGGCCGGGGACTTCGTGGACACCCGTTTGTCGTTCGTCTTCGCGGACGACAACGTGCTGGCGGGCGCGGGAGAGACGACTCCTAACAGCCCCAACGCGCGCTTTGGCGCGGGTAACCAGAACACGCAGTTCTACGACAACTTCAACACGCGGTTCTCCGGCTTCGAGTCCCTGTCGAACGTCGTGCTCTACAAGCGCATGCCGGCGTTCTTCGAGGGCCTCACCACGGAGGCGGCCCTCACGCTGCTGGTGCTGGAGCGCCCGTCCGGCGGTGTCGACATCTTCGACAACTCCAGCTACGTGCGCCTGAACTACCAGCCGCCGGGCTGGGGTGAGAAGGAAGGCATCTCGCTCACCGGCTTCCCGGTGTCCGCGGACCGCTTCCGTCTGGGCTACGCGTACCGCATCTCCTGGGGCGGTAGCTCCATCTTCACCAACCGCGCCACCGCGTCCGGTGTGCCGGGCGCCAAGTTCCAGGTGACGCGGGACCGCTGGTACGCGTACGTGGGCGGCAAGACGGCGCTGGTGCTCAACGACCTCATCCTGGAGCAGGAGACGCTCTACGGCGTGATGGCCGGCGCGGGCTGGGACATCCTGGAGACGCTGCGCGTGGAGGCCGGCGGCGGCTACTTCCAGAAGGGCATCGTCCCGGGCCTGGCGAACCAGTCCATCGAGGCGGGCGTCAACTCGGCCGGCGTGTCCGGGCAGGTCGTCTACCACGTGGGCGTGCCGGTGGGCACGAGCGTGGACTTCCGGCTCTACAAGAACGACCCGGAAATCTACCAGCGCTTCTTCGCGCCGGAGACGTACCCGGGTGGCCTGTCGTACTCCCTCTCGCTGGAGGGCAGCTACCTCACGCAGACCCTGCAGGACCCGGACAAGTTCGGCGCCACCAAGCCCCAGGGCGCCGTGGCGCTCGCCTTCCAGGGCCGCGCGAAGCTCAACCGCTTCCGCTTCAACGCGCTGGCGCTGGTGCGCAGCCTGTCCTTCATCCAGTTCGACGTGCCGGGCTTCCCGCCGTTCCAGGACTTCCCCACGGGCACGGAGCTGAAGCCGGAAGTCTTCGGCGCGGTGGGCGTGGACTACAACATCGAGAAGCTGCACCTGACGCCGGGCTTCATCATCGGCGCGCAGCAGCCGGCGTCCTTCCGCAGCCCGGTCCCGCTCGTGGGCGGCAGCAACCCGCCCCCCAGCCTCACCGGCACGCGCACGGTCGTGGTGCGTGACGCCAACCAGCTGAGCATCCTGCCCAGCACCTGCGGCGGCTCCAACGCCTGCGAGGCGGAGCTCATCTGGTCCGCCAAGGCCACCTTCCGGTGGGACCTGTCGGAGACGGTCGCGGCCGTGGGTGAGGTCTACTACACGTACGACACCAACCGGACCACGTTCGAGGACGACGTGACGGGCATCGCGCAGCCGAACTTCGAGAAGCCGCACGCGCTGGGCTTCAACACGCTGCTGCAGGCGCGCTTCTAGAAAGCCGCCTTCGCCCTCTTTCGGGCAGCATCGCGGGGCCCGCCGTGTTTCACGGCGGGCCCTTCGTGTTTTCAGAAGGCGGACGTCATCCGCACCACCTCGTCGAAGGCGGTGAGGCCCTGCGCCAGCTTGCGCACGGCGGCCTCGCGCAGCGTGCGCATGCCCCCGCGGCGCGCCGCCTGCACCAGGTGCTCGTAGGGCGCCTCGCGGGCGATGAGCTCGCGCACCTCGCGGTTGGTGGAGACGATTTCGAAGACGCCGGTGCGGCCGGAGAAGCCGGTGCCGCGGCAGCGCACGCACCCCGCCCCCTTGGACAGCTTCACGCCGCCGGGCAACAGCGGCAGGGGGGCTTCCAGGGCCAACAGCTCGTCCGGCGTGAGCACCGCCTCCTCCGCGCAGTGCACGCAGACGCGGCGCAACAGGCGCTGGGCCATGACGCCCAGCAGGCTCTGGGCCAGGAGGAAGGCCGGCACGCCCAGGTCCTTCATGCGCGCCACCGCGCCCAGCGCGTCGTTGGTGTGCAGCGTGGAGAGCACCAGGTGGCCGGTGAGCGCGGCCTGGATGGCGTTCTCCGCCGTCTCCGCGTCGCGGATCTCGCCCACCATGATGACGTCCGGGTCCTGGCGCAGGATGTGGCGCAGCGCCCCCGCGAAATCCAGGCCCACCTTGGGCTGTACCTGCACCTGGTTGAAGGTGTCCCACACCATTTCGATGGGGTCTTCAATCGTGGTGACGTTGACGTCCGGCCCCGCCACCGCCTTGAGCGCGGAGTAGAGCGTCGTCGTCTTGCCGCTGCCCGTGGGGCCCGTCACCAGGATGAGGCCGTGGGGCTGGTCAATCCATGACTCGAAGTGGCCCTTCTCGTCCGGGTCGAAGCCCAGCTGGGCGATGTCCTGCACCAGCGTCTCCGGGTCGAAGATGCGGATGACCACCTTCTCGCCGAAGGCGGTGGGCAGCGTGGAGACGCGCAGCTCCACCTCGCGGCCGTCGCGCTCCGTCTTGATGCGGCCGTCCTGGGGGCGGCGCTTCTCGGAGATGTCGATGCGCGACAGCATCTTCACGCGCGACACGATGGGCGGGTGCACCTGCGAGGGCAGCGTGTAGACGGGGTGCAGCACGCCGTCGATGCGCAGGCGCACCACGGCGGTGGCGCGCTTGGGTTCGATGTGGATGTCCGACGCGCGGTTGTCGAAGGCGTAGCGCAGGAGGTAGTCCACCGCCTGCACCACCGGCCTGTCGGACGCCTCCAGCTCCTGCGTGCCGCTGAGCGACACCAGCTGCTCGAAGTTGGCGATGGGCGCGTTGGCGCCGCCGAAGTCGTCCGCGGCCTTGGCCAGCGTGTTCTTGAAGCCGTAGATGTCCGCGATGGAGCGCAGGATGTCCGTCTTCGCGGACAGCACGGGCTCCACCGGCTCGCCGGTGAGCCGGTGGAAGGACTCGAAGAGCTCGCGGTCGAAGGGGTTGGCCACCGCCACGCGCAGCCGCCCCTGTTCGGTGCGCTCCAGGGGCAGCAGCACGTGCTTCTGCGCGTAGGGCCGGGACACCGTGCGGGTGGCCAGCGCCATGTCCATCTTCAGCGGATCCAGCTTCCGGTAGGCCAGCCCCGCGGCGCGCGCGGCGGCCTCCGTGACGCGGTCCTCGTCCAGCACCCCCCGCCCCCCCGGCGCCGGAACCTGGAAGGCCGCGACCACCTCCACGGGCGACACGTCATAGCGGGCCGCGTCCTTCCCCGGCCCGCCCTGCGCCTTGAGCACGCGGGCGCGCGCGGCGGGCTCCCGCGCCAACACCTCCTGCGCCTGCTGGGGCGTCAGCAGGCGCTGGGCGACCAGCGCCTCCAGCACGAAGCCCAGGGTGAAGTCCGTGGCGCTGCGCGAGGGGGCGCTGCTTCCGGGGGGAGCCGCCTGGGTCACACCTTCCTCCTTCTGCGGGTGGCCAGGAGCAACACCCCGAGCCCCACGAGGAATGCCGCGGACGAGGGGGCACTCTGGCAGCCGCAGCCGCCGGGGTCGTTCGTCGTGCCACCCGAGCCGCCGTCCACCGGCGGGGGCGGCGGCGTGCCACCGTCACCACACAGGGTGCAGGTGCCGCCGTCCGTCTGCGCGTACGGGTCGTAGCACTGGCCACCATTGCCGCAGTAGAGGCCGTTGGGGCAGTCCTGGTTGGAGCGGCAGGGGGCGATGCAGGCGGTGCCCTCCTGGAAGGGCACGCACTGGAGCGGCGAGGAGCAGGTGCCCGTGCCGCAGTCGCGGAAGCAGTAGCGGTCCTCGCCGGTGCCCGCCGGGCGGCAGGTGTTGCCGGGGCTGCACGTGCAGGTGGCCACCGAGCACGGCTCCGAGCACACGCCCTGCGGGTTGCCATTGAGCTTCAGGCACTTCTGGTTGAAGCCGCACTCCGAATCCTGGAGGCACGGGTCGCCCACGCTGCGCGTGCCAGACAGCTGCTGCACGCAGGCGTGGTCGCAGGAGCGGCAGGCGTAGTTGGAGCCGCAGTCGTTGTTGGTGGCGCAGTCAGCGACGCACACGTCGCCGCCGTTGTCCGGCAGCGTGTTGCAGGTATAGCCCTGGCGGCAGTCGCCCTTGCCCGGGCGGCAGTTCTTCAGACAGCGCTTGCCCACGGAGCCCACGGACGTGCACGTGGAGCCGGTGGGGCAGTCCGCGTTGGCGACGCAGGACTCCGTGCAGTAGCCGTCCGTCCACGCCGGGAAGGCGGTGGTCTTGTCCGTGGCCGTCAGGCAGCGCGACTCGGGCGCGCCGCACGTGGAGGCGCTGGTGCAGGGGTTGCCCACCTTGGTGCCCGTGCCAATCGCCTCCGGCAGACAGGCGTACTGCGAGCCGTTGATGAGCGTGGACGCGCGGCACTGGTAGGGGGCCGGGCAGGCTCCGGGCGTGCCGGAGGGGCACGGCTTGGAGCAGATCTTCATCGAGTTGCCGCTGGTGGTGGACTGCGTGGTGACGCAGGTGAGCCCGGGGCCGCACGCGGCGGTATCACACGGCGAGCCCACCGCGCCCGTCTGGGGATAGCGCTGGCAGAAGGCGCCGCGGTCATACGACGACAGGGTGCGCCGCTGCGTGCCCGCGTTCAGCGAGAAGTACATCACCGCGTCCGGGTACTCGTACGTGCTGCCCAGGCCCAGACAGTGGCCCACCTCGCGCATCACCGCCGTCTGGATGTCCACGAAGCCCGCGGGCGTGGGGGAGAACGTGGTGAACTTGTGGCTCACGGCGTCCAGGAAGATGTCGCACTGGTACACGTTGCCGCCGTGGCTCAGCGGCACCGCGGCGGCCACGTTGGCGCCGGCGTTGAGCACGTCCTTGTACTCGGTGCTGTTCGGGTCGGTGACCCAGATGGCGGCGACGCTGAAGCCGTCCAGCCGGTCGTTCACGTCCGGGATGGGGACGATGGTGGAGCGGCCCTTGTACGTGAAGGCGGGCCAGGCGCAGTCCACGTCCTGCCAGGCCTGGAAGGCCTTCTTCACCGCGTCTTCCACCAGCGAGATGTCATTGCCCGAGGGCTGGTTGTTGCGCGCGTCCACGTAGTACGGGAACGGGTCCTGGCTGTTGTTGAGCACCCAGTGTTCCAGGAACTGGTAGCCCCCCTGGGCCTGCGCTGTCGTGGCCAGCGCCAGCAGTCCAAGGAGGAAGACACTCCGCTGCGTCCCACGCTTCATCACCCGCACCTCGTCACGTCACGTCCGCACGGGGCGCTCCGTCTGAGCGCCCGGACGTCACCGGGCGGACACTCTACCCGTGAACGGCGCGAACGGTGGCATCCACCAGCGCCTCGGGCGTGGGGCGCTCGGCGACGGCGGCCACGGGGATGCCCAACTGCGTCAGCGCGGTCGCCGTGGTGGGGCCAATGGCCACCACTTTCGCGGAGGCCAGCGGCTCGCGGCCCACCCCCTCCACGAAGGCCTCCGCGGTGCGCGGCGAGGCGAAGAGCACCACCTGGGGCGGCGATTCGGCCAGCCGGGCCAGCGACTCCGGTTCGACGGTGGCCGGAGCGCTGCGGTAGGCCGTCACGCGGGTGACCCGCACGCCCAGGTCGCGCAGGCCGTCCTCCAGCTCGCGCCTGCCCTCCTCCGCCGCGGGGAGGAGCACGTCGTCCTCCGGCCCCAGCACGTCGCGCAGGGCGGTGAAGAGCGCCGCGCCGGTGCCCTCGTTGGGCTCGGCCTCCACCTTCAGGCCATAGCCCTCCACGGCCCTCGCGGTGCGCGGCCCCACGGCGGCCAGCTTCACGCGGGACAGCCGGTCCAACGTACCGGCGAGCCGCAGGGCCTCCAGGAAGGCCTCCACGGCGGAGGGGCTGGCGAACACCACCCAGTGGTAGCGCTGCACGTGCTCGGCGGCGGACGCGAGCGGGCGCGGGTCCTCCGGCGGATGCAGCTCCAGCAGCGGCAGGCTGAGGACCTCCGCGCCCTCGTCCTCCAGGAGGAAGCACAGCTCCTCGGCCCGCTCACGCGGGCGCGTCACCAAGATTCGGATGCCATCCAGTCGCGGGTCCACGGGCCGGCACTCTAGGCGCGGGGAGCGCCTTCGCGGCGGGCGAAATCGCGCAGGATGTCTCCCGCCCCGCGCGACAGCAGCTCGTCCGCGAGCGCCTCGCCCAGCCGCTCCGCTTCCGGTACGGGGCCCTTCACCTCGCCCCGTACCACCCGTGTCCCGTCCGGCCGGCCGACGAGGCCGCTCAGGTACACCTGGCCGTCCTTCACGGTGGCGTGGCCGGCCATGGGCACGGTGCAGCCGCCCTCCAGCTTCGCCAGGAAGGCGCGCTCGGCCCGCACCGCGTTGCGGGTGGCCAGGTCCTCCAGGGGTGAAAGCAGCGCGCGCACGTCCGCGTCCGCCTCGCGGCACTGGATGGCCAGCACGCCCTGCCCCACCGCCGGCAGGCTCTCCGCCACCGGCACCACCTGGGTGATGTGGTGGTCCAATCCCAGGCGCTTGAGCCCCGCCGCCGCGAGCATCGCGCCCGCGAGCTGGAGGTCGCGCGTCTTCTGCAGGCGCGTCTGCACGTTGCCGCGCAGCGAGACGATCTCCAGGTCCGGCCGGCGCTCGCGCAGGATGCAGCTGCGCCGGAGCGAGGACGTGCCCACCTTCGCGCCCGCGGGCAGCATCGCCAGCGTGTGCCCCTCCGGGCTGCAGAACGCGTCGCGCGGATCCTCGCGCGCCGGCACCGCCGCCAGGATGAGCCCCTCCGGGAACACCGACGTCATGTCCTTGAGGCTGTGCACCGCGATGTCCGCGCGGCCATCGAGCAGCGCCTGTTCAATCTCCTTCACGAACAGGCCCTTGCCGCCCACCTGGGACAGCGGCGCGGACAGGAAGCGGTCGCCCTCGGTGGTCATCTTCACCAGGGTGACCTCCAGGCCGGGGTTGCGCGCGGTGAGGAGCGAGGCCACGTGATTCGCCTGCCACAGCGCCAGCGGGCTCTCCCGCGTCGCGATTCGCACCGTCTTCATCATCGCCGGCTCCCGGTTGCCACCACGGTGTTGCGCGCCTCCTGAGGGGGCGCGGCGCTCTCGTCCGGAGCGATGGCGGCGGCCTCCGCCTCCGTCAGGCCGAACAGCTCCGCGGCGGCGCCCGCCAGCCGGTTGCCCTCACCCTGGGGCCCCACGGCGCGCAGGCGCGCGGTGGGCTCATGCAACAGCTTGTTCACGATGGCTCGCCCCATGGCCTCGATGCTCTTCTTCTGCTTGTCGGTGAGCCCGTCGCCCAGGCCCAGCAGCGTGCGCTCCACCTCCGCGCGGGCAATGGCCTCCGCGCGCTGACGCAGGCGCGCCAGCACGGGCATGCCGTCGCGCAGCGCGCGCTCCCGGGCGAAGCGCGCCACCTCCTGCGCCACCAGCCCGCCCGCCTTGTGCGCCTCTTCCGCGCGCGCGGCGGTGTTGTCCGCGACGAACTTCTGGATGTCGTCCACGTCGTACGCGTGCACCCAGTCCAGCGTCCCTACCGCCGGGTCGATGTCTCGCGGCACCGCCAGGTCCACCATGAACAGCGGCCGGCCCTTGCGCGCCTTGCCCAGCGCGCCCACGTTGTCGCGCGTGAAGAGGGGCACCGGCGACGCGGTGCTCGTCACCACCACGTCCGCCGCAGCGAGCAGCGTGAAGAGTTCCTCGAAGGGCTTCGCCACCCCGCCCACCTGCGCCACCAGCGCTTCCGCGCGGGCGAGCGTGCGGTTGGTCACGATGAGCGTCCCGGCGCCCGCGTTCTTCAGGTGCCGCGCCGCCAGCTCGCCCATCTCGCCCGCGCCCACCACCAGCACGGTCTTGTCCTTGAGCCCGTCGAACACCTTGCTCGCCAGCTGCACCGCCGCGGACGCCATGGACGTCGCCGCGCGGCCCACCGCCGTCTCCGTGCGCACGCGCTTGGCGCAGCCGAACGCCGCCGCGCACGCGCGCGTCAACTCACCGCGCACCGCGCCCGCGCCCTGGCCGCGCTCGAAGGCATCCTTCACCTGCCCCAATATCTGCGCCTCGCCCAGCACCATGGAGTCCAGGCTGGACGCCACGCGGAACAGGTGCACGAGCGCCGCCTCGCCCTGGTGCTCGTACAGGTGCTCCAGCGCCTCCGCGCCGCCCAGCGAGTGCAGCGTCTCCCGCGCGCGCTCCCGCGCCAGGTCCGCGCTGGGGGCCGCCAGGTACACCTCCACGCGGTTGCACGTGGACACCCAGAGCGCCTCCACGGGCGCCTGCGCCAGGCGCTGCAACACTTCCGTCTGCCGGGTTTCAGGCAATGCCAGCCGCTCACGGACGCCCAGGGGCGCGGTGCGGTGTGACACGCCAATGCAGATGAATTCCATGGCTACGGCATCCCCGGGCCAGCGGCGGACAGGTCGTAGGACGACAGGAAGGAGACCAGTACCAGGCAGAAGCCGGCCATGGTGAGCAGCGCCACCCGCCGGCCACGCCAGCCGGCGAAGATGCGTGCGTTGACGAGCGCCGCGAAGACGCCCCATGCGACGAACGTGGCCACGTGCTTGGCCTCGAGCGCCCAGGTGAGCCCCCGCAGCGTGGTGGTGAACAGGGCGCCGGTCGCCAGCGTGAGCGACAGCGCGATGAACCCCCACAGCACGAGCCGCCGGTTGAGCGTGTCCAGGAACTCCAGCGACGGCAGCCGGGAGAAGAGCAGCCCGAAGTGCTTGGACTTCACCTCGCGCTCCATCAGCAGGTACATGACGCCCACTCCGGCCGCGACGCCGAAGGCCGTCAGGCCCAACAGCGCGATGGTCACATGCACCGGCAACAGCGGCTGGCGCACCGCGTCCGGCAGCGGCGTGGATCCGCCGTGCAGCAGCATGCCGACGAGCAGCACCGCCACCGCCAGCGGCGTGAGGAACGCGCCGATGACGGGCTTGCGGTAGCGCACGTCCAGCGCCAGGAACAGCGCCAGCAGCAGGAAGGCGAAGGTGGACATGCCCTGCGCGGGGCCCACCAGGCGGCCTCCCTGCGCGCTCAGCATCCCGATGAGCGCAACGCAATGCATCAGCAGCCCGGTCCCCACCAGCACCCGGCCGGTGACGGCGAGCACCTGGGACTGGCGGACCAGGAAGGCGAGGTAGACGAGCGCGGCCAGGCCGTAGGCGTGGCAGGCGAGCGAGACGAGCGTATGGCTCATGGCGGCAGGCTCATAACCCCGGCCGAGGAGGCATTCAGTCCTGCCTCAGCCCATTTTACATTTTATTGAGAATGAAGGCCGCCAGCAGATCGGTCTCCGAATTGGGCTTGCGCTCAGCAGCGGGCGCCCCCACCTCCGCGACATAACCCGGAACCACCTCGTACGCGGAGTCCCCGACCAGGATGGAGTCGGCCATCTGTTCAGCCCCCAGCCGGCCAAGCTGCTCCTCGGTCTTCACCCGGGAGACCAGCTGGTGCGTGTCCTCCCCGGACACCAGTTGGACGACATGGACGGCGGGCGTGAGCGGCCAGGCGCTCCCACCCTCGGCGGCGACCACCAGGCGGCCCTCGCGCAGGTCTGCTTTGTCCTCCAGCGCCCACTCCTCGAGCTGGGCCTGGGACAGGAAGAGCTTCGTCACGCGCCGCAGACTACACCACCCTCATTCCCGGCGGGCCTGGAAATGGGGTGCAACCTCCGGCCAGATGCGGCATCCGTTCCACCGGAAGCGGCCCGGCCCTCCCGCCCCCGAGGCATCCGCCGGGCGCGAAGCTCAGGACGTATCCTACTCAAGCAGTCGACATGAGGTGACGACATGGCTGGCGACGTGATCAACATCGGTGATTCGGACTTCCAGACGCAGGTCCTGGACTCTCAACAACCCGTGCTCGTGGACTTCTGGGCCACCTGGTGCGCGCCCTGCCGCGCCATCGCGCCCTCCGTCGAGGCGCTGTCCGGCCAGTACAAGGGCCAGGTGAAGTTCGCGAAGATGGACATCGACGCGAACCAGGACACGCCCCAGAAGTATGGCATCCGCTCCATCCCCACCCTGCTGCTCTTCAAGGGCGGCAAGGTCGTGGACCAGATTGTCGGCGCGGTGCCGAAGTCGCGCATCGAGGACGTGGTCCGGAAGAATCTCTGAGCCCATGTGTTCCCGGTGACGGGCCTGCTTCGAGGCCGTCTCCCTTCGTCCCCTCCACCCACGCGCCCTGGCCTTCACACCGCCAGGCTTCGCGCCCGGTGAGAGGGGACGTTGCTTATGGGCTCCCAACCAGACACCCGGGCGTGACAGGGCTCGCGGTTCGATATGTCTGTAGAAAGACAACTCACCGCAACGGTAAGGGCTTTCACGTACCGGGTGCGACCCGCCCCCTGACGCAGACGTTTCTCTGCTCTTGAGACAAATGCCTTCCTGGCACGACTGGACGATCCTCCCGTCATGTTTTGTTCAACAGACATTGAAATTGCATTACGAGTCAAACACGACCCCAACATGTCTTGTTGACAGAGTTCGCCACAACAGACACAAGTCGCGAGTACACGCCTGTCTTGATTGGCGAGTTTCTACAGGAGTTTTCATGGCACGCCTTCGCAAAGAATTGACCTCGCAAGCACCGCTGACCCCTGCCCTGACGTCGTGGGCGGAGGCCCTGGGTGATGCCATCGGCCGCGGCATGCTGCGCGCGCTGAACACGGGAATGCCGGGCATGGGCGCCGTCGCGGCGTCGCCGGGCAATGGCGCGGTGATGGCGGGTCGCCGCCGCGGCCGTCCCCCCAAGACGGTGGCGGGCGGGCCGGTGCCCATGGACCGCCGCTGCACGGTGAGCGGTTGCACCCGCGAGCAGCGCTCCAAGGGCCTGTGTTCCGCGCACTACCAGGCCGAGCGCCGCAGGCAGATCGCCACCGGCAAGCCGGCCTGAAGAAGCCGTACCGGGGCCCTACTCGCCGCGCCAGGGGTCTCCGGGCGTGGTGGCCTTGAGCAGCTCCCAGGCCGCCATCACGTCGATGACCCGCTCCAGCTCATTGGGCAGGGAGCGGGCGCGCTGGGACTTGAGGTAGTCCTCGGTGAAGGCCCTCAGGCGCATGCCCAGGAAGAGCCGGGCGAGCGCCACCTCCGTCTGACCCGAGAAGTCCAGGAAGCGCAGGGCGAACCCGCTGCGGCCCTCGTCCTCCGGGCCCCGCTCCTCCCGGACAATCTCCGCGCGAGCCTCCACGGGGGCGGCCCCCTCCTCCAGCGCGAAGCGCGCGCGCACCACCGTGCCCATGGGCAGGAAGAAGGTGCTCGCGAGGAAGGCGCCGCTGACGCTCACGTTCACGGACGTGAGCCCCGCGGAGAAGCGCCGCCCGCCCGCGCCGTCCTCCACCCAGAGCTCGAAGTGCGTGGCCAACTGCGCGCGCGGGAAGTGCCGGTGCTCCGGCTCCCCCTGGTTCATCTCGATGCGGGGCGCCGCGCCGGGCACGGGCACGTTGCGCGACGTGCCCACCGGCGGGACGAACGGCCGGGGTGCCTGCGCTTCCTCCGGCCCGCGCGCCGCCGTGCCGGCCTTCGCCGTCGTCACACCCTTCCTCTGCACCACCATCGGAAGCCTCCGCGGCCGTCAGAACATGTGACGGCGCATGCTGATGTTCACCAGCAGCCCGATGCACAACATCACCGACAGCATCGAGGAGCCGCCGTAGCTCATGAGGGGCAGCGTGATGCCCGTCACCGGCAACAGGCCAATGACCATGCCGATGTTTTCGAACACCTGCCAGAAAAGTGTAGCCACCACCCCTACGGCAACGAACGCTCCAAAACGGTCACGTGCGCTGAACCCCACGCCCAACCCGAGAATGAAGATGCCGCCGTAGAGCACGAGCAACAGGAGACAGGAGAAGAAGCCGTGTTCCTCGGCCCACACGGAGAAGATGAAATCCGTGTGCTGTTCCGGCAGGAAGCGCAGACCTGTCTGGGTTCCCTCACGCCAGCCCTTGCCGGTGAGCCCCCCGGAGCCCACGGCAATCTTGGATTGCGCGGCGTGATAGCCACTGCCGCGCAGATCCGCTTCGGGGTCCAACCATCCGGAGATGCGCTGGCTCTGGTGTTTCTTCAGGTAGTGGCGCACGACGGTGGTGCGCGGCTCGGGCATCTCCCGGACGTAGTCGTTCCAGATGATGAGGCCGCCCACCAGCACGCCCGCCACGATGGTGGCGGCCAGGTACCAGCGCACCTTGCCGAAGAGGATGACGGTGCCGGAGGACAGGAAGATCATCAGCGCGGTGCCCAGGTCCGGCTGCACCAGCACCAGCGTGAAGGGCACCATCACCACCAGCACCGGCTTCCACAGCCGGACGAGCCCGTAGGACGGCTGATTGGGCTGGAAGTCGTCGTGGTAGACCTTGGCCAGCATCAGCACGACGCCAATCTTCATGAACTCGGCGGGCTGCAGGCGGAACGGGCCAATGACGAACCAGCTCTCCGCGCCCTTCGCCGTGTGCCCCACCAGCCGCAGCGCCAGCAGCGCCAGGATGTTGAGCACGTAGATGGGGAAGGCCATCCGCTGGATCCAGCGGTAGTCCACCAGGCACACCATCAGCACCGCGCCCAGGCCCACGCCCAGGTAGAGCGCCTGGCTGGTCCACACCGGCGCCATGGGGGGCCGGGACGCGGACGCCAGGTTCCAGATGCCCAGCGCGCACACGCCCAGCACGCACACGATGAGCCCCCACGGCACGTGGGGCATCATCCGGCGCTCAATCCGCAGTTGCACTGTCGTCTCCGGTTTCCGAGGGCGGCTGGATGGGCTCTCCCGGCAGGTTCACCTTCGGCGGGGGCACCACGCGCGTGAGCGACGCTTCATCCAGGCTGGGCGCCGGCGGCAAGGACGGCGTGTAGGGCTGGTTGGCGCGGGGCGGCGGTGACGTGGCGTCCTGCGCCTTCAGTTCGAAGTACTTCTTCATCACGGCCAGCGCCGTGGGCGCCGCGTCCACGCCGCCGTGGCCACCGTGCTCGTTGAGCACCACCACCGCCAGCTCCGGCTTGTCCGCGGGCGCGAAGCCGGCGAACCACGCGTGGTCGCGCTCGAAGTAGCTCATCTGGTGCGTCTTCAGGCGCACCGTGCCGATGCGCGCCACCTGCGCGGTGCCCGTCTTGGCCGCCACCAGGAAGTCCGCGGGCAGGCCCGACTTGAGCTTCGCGCGGTACGCGGTGCCGCCGGGCTCCTGCGCCACCGCCTCCAGGCCTTCGACAATGGCCTTCAGGTGCGCGGGGTTGATGTCCACCTTCGACACCACCTCCGGCTTGAACTCCTCCATCACCTGCCCGTCCAGGTTCTCCAGCCGCTGCACCATCTGCGGCTTGTAGAGCTTCCCGCCGTTGGCCACGGCCGCGTACACCAGCGCCAGTTGCAGCGGCGTCACGTTGTCGTCGCCCTGCCCGATGGCGCTGTTGAGCGCCATGCCCTTGGTGTAGCCGCCCGGCGAGGCTTTGTCGTGGTACGCGCTGGACGGCATGATGCCCGGCACCTCCGCCACCACGCCGATGCCGGTGGGGCGGCCCAGGCCCAGCGACTTGCCCATCTCCGCGATGGGGTCCAGGCCGATGGTGTCCGCCACCTTGTAGAACCACGCGTCGCACGACGCCTTCATGGCGCCCCGGCCGTCCAGGGGCCCGTGGCCGCTGTCCTTGTGGCAGCGCCACACGCGCGCGCCCAGCCGGTAGCCGCCGGAGCAGTGCACCACCGTCTCCGGACGGAACGCGCCGGACTTGAAGGCCGCCAGCTGCGTCACGACCTTGAACGTGGAGCCCGGGCTGTAGTGCTCCGCGGCCACGCGGTTGATCATCGGGTGGAGCGGATCCCGGGCCAGCGTGGCCATCTGCGACGGCGTCACGCGGCCGGTGAGCAGGTTGGGGTCGAAGCCGGGGCGGGACACCAGCGCCTTGATGAAGCCGGTGTTCACGTCGATGGCCACCACCGCGCCCGTCACGCCCGGGAACGAGCGCTCCGCCTCTTCCTGCAGGCGCATGTCGATGGAGAGCACCACGTTGCTGCCGGCCGTGGGAGGAATGACCGCGTTCTCCCCCAGCTTGTCGTTGAGCTCTTCAATCGTCTGGCCACGCGCGTTCACCACTTCCTTGCGCACGCCGTCCTGCCCGCGCAGCTTGGACTCGAAGTAGCGCTCCAGGCCTCGCCGGCCGATGTAGTCGCCCAGCGCGTACTTCGCGCCGTCCCCGTTGAGGCGCTCCAGCTCCTCCTGGGTGATTTCATTCATGTAGCCCAGCACGTGCGACAGCACCGTGTCCGCGCGGTAGTTGCGGTGCGGCACGGGCACCACTTCCACGCCGTCCAGGATGTCGCGCCGGGCGTTGAGCCGGTCGTACTCGTCGCGCGTCAGGTCCACTCGCACCGGCACCGGCTGGAAGGGCGCGTTGCGGCGGCTCGCGCGGACCAGGTCTTCAATCTTCTTGCGCTGCTCGGGGTCCCACTGGAGCAGCTCGCCCAGGCGCGGAATCACCTGCTCGAAGCAGTCCGTGCAGAAGGCCGGCGTGACGAAGGCGTCGAACGACGGGCGGCTGTCCACCAGGATGGTGCCGCGCGCGTCCTTGATGACGCCGCGGTCGGCGCGCAGGCGCACCTCCTTCACGAAGTTCGCCACGCTCTTGGCGGCGTACTCCTCATGACGGATGAGCTGGAGCCGGTACAGCTGGATGGCCAGCGCCACCAGGCCCAGCGACATGGCCAGGCCCAGCCACAGGAAGCGGCGCTTCAGATCCCGGCCTGGAGTGGTGTTGCCAATGGTGGGAGGCGTCAACGGAGCAACCCCGCCGGGCGCTCCTGCGCCACCTCAAACCGCTTGAACAACGGGAAGAGCAACAGGGCCGCCACGCCCGTGAGCGCCAGCTGCGCCGGCATGCCGGAGAGCAGCGGCGCCGTGGAGCCTTCCTTCACCGTGAGCCAGGTGAAGAACGTGGACAGGAGGCCATGCCCCAGGTCCGCGCCCATGGCGAACAGCGCGAAGGCCACCGGGCCCCGGACGTCCACGAACGACGCCACCAGCCGGCCCACCAGGAAGGTGAACACCGCGAGGAACGTGAACAGGCCCGTGGGCTGGCCGCTCATCAGGTCCAGCAGGTAGCCCACCGCGAAGGCGGAGCAGGCCCCTTCCGTGAGGCTCGCCCGGAGCGCGAGGAAGGCCACCAGCACCACCGTGACGTCCACGCGGCCCAGCACCAGCCCCGCCTGCTGGACGAACACGGACTCCAGCGTGAGCAGCACCAGCGCCAGGATGACGGTCACCAGGAACTTCATTTCTGCGCGCCCTCCGTGGAGGCCCCGCCGGTGGCGGCCATTTCACTGTACGGACTGCCCACCACCAGGACCTCCTCCAGCCGGCTGGTGTCCACCGCAGGCGTGATGTCCGCGCCCTGGAACATGCCGTGCTCCTTCTTCTCCAGCTGCGTCACCCGCCCCACCACCAGCCCCGGCGGATAGATGCCGTCCGTGCCGGAGGTGATGATGAGGTCGCCGTTCTCCACGTCCTCCGTGCGCAGCATGTTCTCCAGCGTCAGGGGGCCGTTGCCCGCGCCCGCCGCCGTGCCGCGCGCCCTGGAGCGCTGCACCCGCACCGCCACCCGGCTCTGCGGATCCGTCACCAGCGCCACGTCCGCGTAGCCGCCCGTGGACCGGATGACCTGCCCGACGATGCCGTCCGGCGTCACCACCGACATGCCGCGGAACACGCCGTCCTTCTCTCCGCTGCTGATCCGCACCGACAGGAGCTTCGCCACCGGATTGACGCCCACCACCCGCGCCGGAATCTCCGGCCCGGGCACGGCCTCCGCGTACGCCAGCAATTTGCGCAGCCGCCCGTTCTCCGAGCGGGCCTCGCCCAGGGCCTGCACCGTCGCCCGCAGCTGAAGGTTCTCCAGTCGCAACGCGTCATTGTCCTGACGGACGCCACGCAGATCCAGGTAGTTGCGCACCGCGGCCACGGCGCCGTCGATGCCGGCGGTGAGCCCCTGCTGCACGGGGGCCGTGAGCGCGATGACGCCCCGGTCGACGAAGTTCGGGTCGCGGCCCCGCCGCCCGCCCAGCAGGAAGGCGCCGAGCGGGTACAAGAGGAGGGCGGCCACGAGGAGGAAGCGGCGGTACCGCTTGAGAAGAGACAACACGGACGGGGGCTTTCCCGGGGTGGGCGAAGGACGCGGGTGGAAGGGGGAGAGGGTCGGGCTAAGCTGGCTGAATCGCTTGCATTTTCCGGTCTGTTGTCCTAGGCAGTCAAGGCCCGGATGAGGGGGTGTTGATACTCATGCATCCCCACCGGCCGGGCTACCAACAACACGGCGCCGCGAGACCTTCCGCAAGGTGATTCGCGGGCGCTTCCGACCGTGAAGTGACCACAATGGACGGTTTGAATCCCCGGAAGGTCTTCTCCCTCCTGTTCATCATCGGCATCGCCGTGGTGTTCACGCTCCAGTTCGGCCCTGGCAGCAACGGGTTCGCGGACACGGGCAGCCAGGCGCCCACCGCCAGCGCGGTGGCCACGGTGAACGGGAAGGAGATTCCTGTGCGCGACTTCAGCATGGCCTGGTCGCGGCAGATGAACTTCCTGCGCTCGCAGGGCAACCCCATCCCGGAGTCGGTGGCCCGCCAGTTCGGCCTGGACAAGCAGGTGCTCGACCGGCTGGTGAACGCGGAGCTGCTCGCCCAGTCGGCGGAGCGCCACGGCATCACCCCGTCGGATGAGGAGCTGCGCAAGCTCATCCACGAGAACACCGACTTCCACACCAAGGAGGGCGCGTTCGACTTCGCCCGCTACCAGCAGGTGCTGCGCGACTTCTACCGCCGCACGCCGCAGGAGTACGAGCAGGAGCTGCGCCGCCAGATGGCCGCCCAGAAGATGCTGGACGTGGTGCGCACGGGCGCCGTGGTGTCGGACGACGAGGTCCGCGCCCGCTACGAGAAGGAAGGCAACCAGGCGAAGCTGGTGTTCGCCCGCTTCCTGCCCACGATGTTCGCGGACAAGGTCCCCGCGCCCACGCCCGCGAAGCTCGCGGAGTTCCAGAAGACGCACGAGAAGGAGATCGCCGACTATTACGCGGCGAACAGCTTCGTCTACAACGTGCCGGAGCGGATCCGCGCCCGTCAGATCCTGGTGAAGGTGGCCCCGGACGCCACGCCCGAGCAGAAGGCCCAGGCGAAGGCGAAGGCGGAGGGCCTGCGCAAGGAGCTGGACGGCGGCAAGGACTTCGCCACCCTGGCCAGGGCGAGCAGCGACGACGACGCCACCAAGGCGAAGGGCGGCGAGCTGGGCTGGGTGGAGCGCACCACGTGGGACCCGGCGCTGGCCGACGCGGCGTTCGCGCTGAAGGCCGGGGAAGTCACGCAGCCGGTGGAGTCCGCGCTGGGCGTGCACCTGGTGAAGGTGGAGGAGAAGAAGGACGCCCAGGCGAAGAAGCTGGAGGACGTGAAGGGTGAAATCGCCACCACGCTCTTCAAGCAGGACCAGGCGAAGGGGCTGGCGAAGGCGGAGGCCGAGAAGGCCCTGGCCGCGGCGAAGGCCGGCAAGTCCCTGAAGGAGCAGTTCCCGGTCCCCGCCGGCCAGCAGCCCGCGCTGTTGCGCTTCGAGGCGGAGACGAAGCCGGAGGCCGTGGAGACGGACAGCTTCACCGCGCAGGGTGACTCCGTGCCGCACCTGGGGCCGGCGCCGGCCCTGGTGAAGTCCACCTTCGAGGCCAACGGCCCGGTGGTGCTGGGCGAGGTCTTCACCGTGGGCGACGCGAACATCGTCGCGCAGGTGGTGGAGCGCGAGAAGCCGGACACCGCGGGCTTCGACAAGCGCAAGGAGGAGCTGCGCACCCAGGCCCGTCAGGCCAAGCAGATTGAGCTGACGGAGTCCTTCCTCAAGTCGCTGAAGAAGAGCGGCAGCGTCGTCACCAACACCGAGGCCATCGACTCGGTGCTGGGCTCCGCGGGGTAGTCACCCGCCGGAGCGGGCGTAGGGGACCTCCATCGGGGTCCCCCCTCCCGAAGGGGCCTCGGCGACGGCGATGCCGTCCCGGCCCCGGCCCTTGGCCGCGTACATGGCGAAGTCCGCCGCGCGGATGAGGTCCGTGGAAGTGGTGGCGTGCTCCGGGAAGGAGGCCACCCCCACGCTCGCGGTGAGCGCCACGTCCAGCCCCTGCTCACGCAGGAAGCGCTGGCCGCGGAACGCCTCGCAGATGCGCTGGGCGATGACCTGGGCCCCGGCCTTGTCCGTCTCAATCAACATCACCGCGAACTCGTCGCCGCCGTAGCGGAAGACGGCGTCCAGGTTGTGGCGGCCCAGGCTGATGAGTAGGTCCCCCACCTCCTTGAGCGTGGCGCTGCCCACCAGGTGCCCGTGCCGGTCGTTGATGGACTTGAAGTGGTCCAGGTCCAGGAACACGAGCGACAGCGGGTGGCGGAAGCGCGCCGAGCGCTTCACCTCCTGCTCCAATTGCGCGCGCAGGTGCCGCGCGTTGAAGCAGCCGGTGTGCTCGTCCGTGATGGTGAGCTCCTGGACGCGGCGGAAGTTGCGCGCGTTCTCGATGGCGATGGCCGCGTAGTCCGCGATGGCGGACAGGGCGGCGAGGTCGTCATGCGTGAAGCCGGGCTCGGTGGGCCCGTTGACCAGCTCAATCACGCCCAGCACGCGCTCGCGCGCCACCAGGGGCACGGCGAGCAGCGAGCGGGTGTGGAAGGCGGAGGCCTCGTCGAAGCGGGGCGCGAAGCTGGAGTCGCCGGCCACGTCGTGCACGAGCCGCGCGACGCCAGAGGAGAACACCGCCCCGGCGATGCCCTCGCCCGGGTTGAGCTGGAGGGCCTTGAGCGCCTCGGCGCCCTCCCCCACCGCGATTTCGAAGTAGAGCTTTCCGCTGCGCTCGTCCTGGAGGATGAGCGACCAGTTGCGCGGCTTGAGCAGCGCGCTGACCTTCTGCATCACCAGCGCGAGCACTTCGCGCAGCTCCAGCGTGGAGGTCAGCGCCTTGGCCATCTCGTTGTAGGCGGCCAGCTGCTCCACTGTCCGCTTCATGGCCGACAGGAGGTCCGCGGGGTTCATCGAGGTGCCCTCTGGAGCGCAAGTCTGCTAAGGCCCGCGAGCGCGAAACATCCCGCACCCGCCCATGGATCCAACCGCTCGCTTCGTTCTCGCCTCCGCATCGCCCCGGCGCAAGGATTTATTGGCCCAGCTGGGCCTTCGCTTCACCGTGGCGGCGGCGGATATCGATGAAACGCCGATGGCCGGAGAAATTGCGTCGAAGTACGTGCTCCGGCTGGCCGAAGAGAAGGCACGCACGGTCGCCTCCCGACACCCGGACGCATGGGTGCTGGCCGCGGACACCACCGTGGCCCTGGGGTCGGAGCTGCTCGGCAAGCCCCAGGACGCGGCGGAGGCGCGGCGGATGATTGGCCGCCTGTCCGGCCGGGTCCATGAAGTCTTCACCGGCATCGCGGTGGCGGGCCGCGCCCAGGCGTCCCAGGTGGTGCGCACGCAGGTGACCTTCCGCGCGCTCTCCCCGGAGGAGATTGCCTGGTACGCGGACACCGGCGAGCCCCTGGACAAGGCGGGCGCCTACGCCATCCAGGGCAAGGGCGGCTTCCTGGTGCAGGGCATCGAGGGCAGCCACTCCAATGTCGTGGGCCTGCCGCTGGGCGAGACGCTGGCGTTGCTTGCGCGCGTGGGCATGCCGCTGCCGTGGACGGAGGGTGCGCGATGAGCAGCGTGGCGGACCACCTGGCGCGGGTGCGCGAGCGCGTGGCGAAGGCCTGCGCGAGCGCGGGGCGGCCGGAGTCGTCGGTGACGCTGGTGGCCGTGTCCAAGCTCAAGCCCTCGGCGCTCATCCGCGAGGCGTATGCCGCGGGGCAGCGAGACTTCGGGGAGAACTACGCCCAGGAGCTGCGGGACAAGGCCGAGGAGCTCAAGGACCTGGACGGCCTGCGCTGGCACGCCATCGGGTCCTTGCAGACGAACAAGGTGAAGTACGTGGCCCGCGTCGCGCACGCCTTCCACGCGCTGGAGCGGCTGGACGTCGCCCGGGAGCTGTCCAAGCGGCGCGAAGGGACATCTCCCCTGCCCTGCTACGTGGAGCTCAACCTGGGCGGAGAGGACACCAAGCACGGGCTCACCCCGGACACGCTGGGGGACTTCCTCACCCAGGTGCGCGAGCTGCCGAACCTCCAGGTGGTGGGGCTGATGGCGCTGCCGCCGCCCACGGACGACGTGGCGCGGATGCGCGAGGGCTTCGCCCGGCTGCGCGAGCTGGCGCGGGCGCACGCGCTGACGGCCCTGTCCATGGGCACCACGCACGACTTCGAGCAGGCAATTCTAGAAGGCGCCACCGTCGTGCGCGTGGGCACCGCCATCTTCGGCGAGCGCGCCTGAAGCCCGCTCACAGCTCGCGGAACCTCACCCGCCCCTCCTGGTTGATGAGCGCCTTGTACTCGCAGCCGCAGTAGTTGCAGCGCACCTCGTCCCCGTCGGTGAACGTCTCGTCCACGGGGTTGTTGGCGTTGCAGCCGGGGCAGTCGAACTCCTTCAACACACGGCTGCCGGCGCCCGCGCCGGATTCCTTGGCGAAGTCGTCGTCGTCGAACTGGAAGTCGTTGGCCATGGCCCCGGACGCTAGCACCGGGCCCGGCGTCCGGGGGTGCCCTGCCGGGCATCCAGGCAGGCGCGCCGGACTGTCGTCCATTTGTCAGCGGCCCTTGGCGGCGTGTACCCCTGCGGGCCGTCATTTCCGTCCCCTGCCAGTCTTTCGCAGGCGCGTCCGGAGGGCGGCCGGACGGCTTTGAATGCTGTCCCACGGCCGTCCGTCCTGGAAATGTCCGGTGGCGGGGGCGGTTGAGGGGCACGGTTGGCTTGGGCGGGCCGGCCACCTAACTTGCAAGCAAGGGAGCACACCCGATGCGCGGTCTGTCCAGGTGGGGGTTCACGGCGGCGGTGGTGGGACTCATGGGGTCCACGCTGGCGCATGCCCAGGAGCCCACCGGTTCGGCGTTCGGCCCGGGTGAGCAGGCCCAGTACCGGGTGCGCTACCTGGGGCTGACGGCCGGCACGGCGACGGTGACGGTGGGCGCGCCCATGACGCAGTGGGGCCAGAGCGTGTGGCCCATCGTGTCCACCGCGAAGTCGGATGACCTGGTGGGCGTCTACCCCATCAAGAGCCGCTTCGTGTCGTACTGGAACGCGGACGCCGGGCGCGTAACGGGGAGCGACCTTCATTCAGAAGAGAACCGCAAGCGCCGCCGCCAGCGCATCCAGCTGTCGGCGGATGGAGCGGGCGCCAAGGTCATCAAGCAGAAGGAGAGTGACCCGCCGCGCGAGTCCGAGCACACGCTGCCCGAGGGCTCCATGGACGTGGCGGGCGCGACGTTCGCGCTGCGCGGCCAGGAGCTGGTGGTGGGCCGCTCCTATTCCTATCCGGTGTTCACCGGCAGCAAGCAGTTCACCATGAGCGCCACGGTGGAGGGCCGCGAGACGGTGACGACGCCCGCGGGGGCTCGGGACGCCTTCAAGGTGCGCGTGCACACCGACTTCGGCGGCAAGCTGGAATCCAAGCGCGACATGGTGGCGTACCTCAGCGCGGATGCGCATCACGTGCCGGTGCGAATCGAAGCGGACTTCGCGCTGGGCACCGTCGTGGCGGAGCTCATGGACTACAAGCCGGGCCGCGTGGTGACGGTGGCCCGGGCGGACAACTCGGGCGACTGAAAGTGCGTCGTCCGCCAACCAGGGGAAGGCAGGGGGCATGGGCGTGGGTTGGGCATGGGCAGTGGCAGCGGCGCTCTCCGCCGCGCCGGGCGGCGTGCAGGTGGTGTCGCCGCTGGTGAAGGTGCGGCCGGACGCGACGCCGAAGGGCGCGAAGGAGGCTCGCCTCAGCGCGGCCCGGGGTGAATGCGAGGGCACGCAACTGGTGCTCCCCCAGGGCGTGACGCGCGTGACGATGAAGCCCCTGGCCCTCAAGGGGCCGGGCGCGCCGCTCACCGTGGACGCGTGGCGCGAGGCCTACCTCGACGTGAAGACGCCCTCCAACGGCGAGGGCAAAACGGGCTTGTGGCCGGACGCGCTGGTGCCCCTGTCCGCGCCCGCCAATCCCAGACATCCGACGGTCGTCTACGTGGAGGTCTGCGTTCCCGCCAAGCAGGCCCCGGGCACCTATACGGGGAGCCTGAGCGCGGCGGTGGATGGCAGGGAGCTGCCGGCCGTCCCCTTCAGCGTGGAGGTGCAACCTTTCGAGCTGCCCGCGACGTCGTCCCTGCCCAACAGCTTCGGCATCTCGCTGTACAGCATCGCGAAGGGGCACGGCATCCCGGCGGAGTCGCCGGAGGCGAAGGCGCTCCTGCGCGAGTACGGCAAGACGCTGCTGGAGCACCGCGTGAGCGCGCACGGCATGGGCATGGACCCGCCGCCGGTGAAGTTCCAGGACGGCCGCGCGGTGCTGGACTGGACCGCGTACGACGCGGAGATGGCGCCCTTCCTGGATGGGAGCGTGCTGCCCTCCGGCGCGCGCTTCACCACCGTGGACGTGCGTGACAACCGCAAGGCCTCCACGGACGCGGAGAAGTCCGCGTACTACCGCGCCTTCCAGAAGCACTTCGCGGACAAGGGATGGAAGGCGCAGCTCTTCTTCTACGCCAAGGACGAACCCAAGCCCGCGGACTTCCCGCTGGTGAAGGCGCAGTCCAAGCGCGTGCGCGACGCGGGAGCGGACATCCCGGTGCTCGTCACCACGGCGTTGAACCCGGCGCTCCAGGGCTCGGTGGACATCCTCACGCCCATCATCAACTGCTTCTACCCGCGCGAGGGGCCTCAGACGTGCCACAACGTGGTCAACGCCTCGGCCGCGCGCACGAAGCTGAGCTCGCGCGCGAAGGTGTGGTGGTACCAGAGCTGTATGTCGCACGGCTGCACGGGCGGCCCGCCCGAGGACAAGTCGCTGGACAAGGCGTACAGCGACTGGGCGTCGTACATGGTGGATCACCCCGCCCCGCTCAACCGCGCCATGGGCCCGCTGGCCTTCGAAAGCGGCGTGGATGGCGAGCTCTATTTCGACACCGTCTTCGCCTACAACACGAAGAAGGATGTCTGGTCGGACCTCTTCGAGTTCGGCGGCAACGGCGACGGCACCCTCTTCTACCCGGGCACGCCCGCGAAGCTGGGGGGCACCGAGCACCAACCCGTGGTGTCCCTGCGGCTGAAACACATCCGTGACGGCCTGGAGGACTACGAATACCTGCGCCTGCTCGACTCGCTGGGCGACGGCGCCTTCGCGAAGGCGGCGGCGAAGCGGCTGGCGAAGTCCGGGTACGAAATCTCCCGGGACCCGGCGGAATGGGAAGCGGTGCGCAAGGAACTGACCGAGCGCATCGTGAAGCGTCAATCGGCTGAACAAGCGAAGCGCTCCGGACGTCGGACTTCCGGGGGAACCCCGTAGTCACTCCCCCCTGGGAGGAAGCAGAATGAAACCCATGCGCACCCTCGTCGCGGCCTGCCTCGCCTTCAGCGCCCTTGGCGCCAACTCGGGACAGGCCCAGGAGGCCCAGCCCCGCCCCATCAACATCCTGAGCCCCTCCAGGCTCCCGACGGTGACGGACACCGCTGATCCGGCGAAGCCCGCGGCGGCCGCGGAGAACACCGGCGACGCGTCCGCCGCACCTGCCCCCGAGGAGCCCGTCGTCGCGGTGAAGCCGTGTGAGCAGGGTCTGCCCGTGCTGCGCTCGCCGCTGGCCTTCAAGCCGGGGGAGTTGCTCGAGTTCGAAATGGACGCCATGGGCGCGAAGGCGGGCAAGCTCACCATGCGCGTGCAGCGCCCCGCCAACGGCTCGCTGCCGGTGCTGGTGGAGGCGCAGACGAACACGCTGTTCTCCAAGGTGCGCCGGGTGCGCGGCAGCGCGACCAGCTACCTGCACCCCAAGACGCTGCGCCCCTCGCGCTACACCGAGGAGGCCGTGGAGAACGAGCAGCGCCGCAAGGTGAACGTGGACTTCGGCGCGCAGGACAAGAGCGTCAAGGTGGACTACCAGATCGGGGACCGCCCCAAGGGCCACTTCGACTACGCCTACGACAAGGACGGCCTGGACGTCGCGGGCGCCATCTACCTCATCCGCCAGCTGCCCCTGAAGAAGGACCTGCCGGTGTGCTTCGACGTGTACGGCATCCGCCGCATGTGGCGCATGACGGCCACCGTGGTGGAGCGCGAGCACGTGTCGCTGCCCCTGGGCGAGTTCGACGCCTGGCACCTGGCCGGCACCGCCGTGCGCCTGGACCGGCCGTCGCAGACGCGCGACGTGCACGTCTGGATTACCGACGACGACCGCCGCCTCCCGCTGGCCGCCGTGGGCGCCATCGACCTGGGCGCGGTGCGGCTGACGCTGTCCGGCGTGAAGCGTCCCGGTGAAAAACCCATGGAGGCGCAGGGCAAGGAAGACCTCAAGTGGTAACGCGGGGCTGAGCTCCCGCCCCGGGCCCGCCTCCCACAGGGAGCGCGGGCCTTTTTCTTGGCCGAATATCGAGACTGATTCGCGGAGTCGAAAAGCCGAACACAGGGTGCGCGCCGACGAGTGCCGCATCGGCGAGGACGCGAAGGACAAGGTCCTGACCGTCGGCGGCAAGCCGAAGCTGGACGTGAGCGTGAACGCGTACGCGGATCTCCAGTTCGCGTACTCCAACCTCGGCGAGGACTGGAACCGGGCGGACGGCTCGCGTTCGACACGACGCGCCTGGTGATGGAGCTGGAGGCGGGGCTGCCGGAGTACGGGCTCGAGGCCGCGACCGTTGGCGGGCGCACGCGATGGTGATGTTCGTCCACCTGGGCAACGCCGCGGCGGTGTCCGCGCGCAACACGCGTCTGTCCAACCTGCTCAACGTGCTGCGCACGCTGGCGGCTGACAACGTGCGCTCCGCGTGGGGCGAGCAGGGCTACGACATCGCGCCCTGGCTGGGGCTGGACGGCAACCATCGGCTGGAGCCGTCCGTCCGCATCGACTCCATGGATTCGCAGCTCAAGCCCCGCCCCGAGCTGTTCACCTCCCACTTCGAGCGCACCCCCTACACGGGGGGCACCAGCTACACGCTCGCGGGGCTCGCCGCGCTGAGGCCCAACTTCAGCCAGCGGCGTCTTCCGTTCGGAGAACGCGCTCCGGAGGTCGACGGGCTTTGTCTACGGATTCGTCCCTCGGCTATCTCGATCGTTGTCGCCACGAGAGGAATTGAAGGTTCCCCCCTGGCCTCCCGTTCCCTGGAAACCCTCCCTGCTGGTGGGTGGCGCGCTCCTGATGGGCGCCTGTGGCGATGACGGAAGAGGCCGTGTTGTGGCACGGCGGTGAGGCGGAGCGGGCGCGGGAGGGGTTCCGCAACCTGTCCACCAGCGACCGGGACGCACAGGTGCGCATCCTCCAGTCGCTGTAGCGAGCGGCTTCACCCGTTGCGGATCATCCCGGCGGCCTGCGACAGGCGGCGGCGCAGCTGCGTCACCACCTCGTGCAAGTCCTCGATGCGCTGGAACACGTGCAGGTTCTCGCCCGCGTTCATCACGGCAACTGGCGTGAGCGTCTCGCGGTGGAGTGCCAGGAGCAGGTCGTAGAAATGCGCTTGCACATCGCCCAGGGCGTCCAGACCCTCGCGGAGGTCGTCCTCCAGGAAGTCCAGGAGGACGGTGGCGTCCTCGCGAGCGGGCAGCGTCCGGGCCAGGCGCTCCACCGCCCCACGGACAGGATCGGTACGGCGCAACATCGCGGGGGTGGCGAGGGCTGCGACGGAAGGGGACATATCCAGGACGCTACAGGTCCGTAGCATCCGGTCAATTTTCCCACCCCCTGCCGGTCGGTGCGAAACGCCGCCCCGTCGGCGGTGAACCGCGCGAACCGGTCCGACTGTCGGACCAGATTGAAGCGTATCGGTCCAGCAGGGGCGAACCTCGCGAACCTGTCCGACTGTCGGACCAGTTTGAAGCACGCCGGCCCGCTGGGGGCGCATGTCGCGAACCTGTCCGACTGTCGGACCGCTTTGAAGCACGCCGGCCCGCCGGGGGCGCATGTCGCGAACCTGTCCGACTGTCGGACCAGGTTGAAGGGCATCGGCCCATCGAGGGCGAACCGCGCGAACCTGTCCGACTGTCGAACCAGGTTGAAGCGCATCGGTCCGTCGAAGGCGAACCGCGCGAACCTGTCCGAGTGTCGGACCAGGTTGAAGTGCATCGGTCCATCGAAGGCGAACCGCGCGAACCTGTCCGATTGTCAGACCAGGTTGAAGTGCATCGGCCCGGCAGGGGCGAGCCTGTCCGACTGTCGGACCAAGTTTAAGGGCATCGGCCCGGCAAGGGCGAGCCTCGCGAGCCTGTCCGACTGTCGGACCAAGTTGAAGTGCATCGGCCCGGCAAGGGCGAGCCTCGCGAGCTTGTCCGACTGTCGGACCAGGTTGAAGTGCATCGGCCCGGCGGAGGCGCACCTAGCGAACCTGCCCAACTGTTGGACCAGGTTGAACTACGCAGGCCCGGCAGGGGCACACCTCGCGAACCGGTCCGACTGTCGGACCGGTTTGAAGTGCGCCGGCCCGCCAGTAGGACAGCATTCCTGGCCGGGCCTGACGCGGCGCATTCCCAGCGCGTGGGCACTGCGGCACCACCAGCCGGAGCCGAAAGGGCCACCCATGGAGCCGCAGCTAGCGCTGCGATTCCTCAGGCGCGGGTGCTGCGGCACCACCCGCCGGCGCCGCCGGGGCTACCGCTGGAGATGCCGTGGGCGCGCTTTCTGAGCGCCGGGGCGCTGCGGCAATGCCCATCGGAGCCGCCGGGGCCCGCCGCTGAGATGCCGTGGGCGCGCTTCTCAGCGCGCGGGCGCCGCGGCACCTCCTGCCGGAGCCGCCGGAGCCGCCGGGGCCGCCGCTGGAGATGCCGCAGGCGCGGCGTTGGCCGGGGACGGGGTGGCCGGCAGTGCGGTGCTCGGCGCGGAGTTGAGCGGCGGAGGCGTCCCCAGGAGCGGCGACGGCGTGCCGGTGTTGAGCGGCGCGGGCGTCCCCAGGATGGGCGACGCCGGGGTGCCGAAGGTCTGCGACAGCGGCGGCACCGTGGAGAGAATGCCCGGGCTCACCTGGCTGGTGCCCAGGAAGTTGTTGAAGTCCGGCGCGGGCAGTTGCGGCGTGGTGAAGCCCCCCACGGACACGCCCGCCACCGTCGGCGGCGTGGTGAACGTCCCCTGCCCCACCGTGTTCGCGGAGCCCGGCGACGCACCCGACACCACCGCGGGCGGCTCGGACGGCGCGGAGGGCGTGAACGAACCGCTGATCGTCGCAGGCCCCTCCGTGGGCAGCGCGGGCACCGAAGGCACGATGACCGTCGTCGTCCCCGCCGCGCCCACGCCTGTGTTCGCCGCGCTGGGATTCACGCCCGCCGTGCCGCTGCCGCCCGTGCCCTGCGCGAAGCGTGGCGCGGACATGGGGGCCACCGCCGCCGGGAACGCCGTGGGCGACACCGGCGTCAGCGTTCCGAGCGCCACGGGCAACTCCCCCGTCGTGGGCACCACCGCCACCGACGGCACCCGCGTCCCATCCACGTCGATGGACACGTTGTCGAAGAGGAACTGGATGAACCCGCGCGGCTCCGCCTGCGGCGGCAGGTTCCACACCACCACCACCACCTCCGCGTCCCCCGGCCGCGCCTCGCGCAACAGCCGCTTCGTGTCGTCATCCGCGTACGTGCCCGCATCCAACGCCGCCGCGTGCACCAGCGCGGAGTCCGTCAGCAGCGTCCCGTTGCGCCACACGCTGCCAATGCCCCAGACGGCCATCGCCGCGTGCGCGCGCGTCGTGGCGCGCCAGCCAATGCCGGTTTCACCGTAGATGGGCGTCCCCATCAGCACCCCGCCCTCGATGAGGTGCGGTGGCGGCGGAGGGAGCGGCCCGGCGGGCGCCGGAGTCATCGCCTGCACGGGCGGGAAGCCCGCCTGCGTCAACTCCACGCGGTACTCAGCGCCACCAATGCGCAGGCTCGCGGAGAGCCTCGCCTTGTCGCCGAAGGTCGCGTTCGCCACGCCCACCCGGTCCTGAACGGAGAGCGATACCTGCCCCGTGCCGCGCTCGGTCAGGTCACCGAATGGAAGCGAACCCTGGAAGTAGTAACCGTCCGGCTGCTCGGTCCTCGCGCTGGCCTCGCGGCCCTCGAACGTGACCCCTTCGCCCCCTGGCGCCGCCGCCAGGACACCGGACAGCAAGATGCTCGTGATTGGACCCGCCATCGACGCTGCCTCCCTTGAAGTTGAAGGTAGGCAGCGGAGCGGGCCGTGGCACGCCCCGGGACTAAATCAGACCGCGGGCGCGGCGGATCTGCTCGACCGTCTTGTTGTACTCGATGTCGAAGGCGCTCGTGCCTTCCTGCAGGTGCTTCAGCCGCGAGCGGGCCTCCCGGTCGATCTCGTCGTCGACGTCCAGGTGCTTCTTCATGCCCTGGAACATCTTCTGACGCAGCACGTTGTCGGGGGAGTAGACCTCCTCGACGTTCCGGCTGATGAGGAGGAACTCAATCATCTGGTTGATGACGTACTCGATGCCCTCGTCCCCCATCTTGAAGCCGCGCACGTCCGCCATCTCGCGCTTCACCTGGTTGAACTTGGAGTAGTCATATCCCCGACGCTCCAGGGCCTCGCGCGTCGCCTGGTTCACACGCTCTTCGTTGGCGAGGTACTCGCGCATGATGGCGGAGAGATCCATCTCGGCGTCGGCCACGCGCATCGGCTCCACCTCGATGTCCCCGTCCTGCATGAGCTGCTGAATGGCCTCGCGCGAGATGATCGGGATCACCTTCGGATACAGCCTCATGTCGGTCCCTCGTCCTCTTCAAACGTGCTCGGATCTTCAACCGCTATAAATCAGCGCCGAGCATGGTCGCAATGAAAAACCCTAGGAACGTCGCGGGTTCCAGCGGCCACTCCCCCCGGCGTCCGAAGCGGAACTTAATCATGCCGCACCGGGTGGCGACCCTCCATCCGCTTTTTCGTGCACGGGTTCGGAAGCGTCATCCAGGGACGCCTCGCGCACGGGGTCCTCGGTGTCGTCCTCGGGGTCGCCATGCAGGCCCGCGTGGACGCGCTCGGCCATCGCCGGGCCCACGACCTCGGTCAGCTCCTCGATGCTGGCCTCCCCCACCCGCTTGAGAGAACCGAAGTGGCGCAGCAACATCTTCCGCCGTCCTTCGCCCACGCCGGGAATGTCCTCCAGCGCCGAACGCAAGGAGCTCTTGCGCATGGATTTGCCCTGGAAGGTGATGGCGAAGCGGTGGGCCTCGTCCCGCATGCGGGTGAGCATGAACATTTCCGCTGAGTTCTGCGGCAGGACGATGGGATCCTTGCGACCCAGGACGAAGACGCGCTCGGGGCTCTTCGCGCTCTCCGCGTCGCGGTCGAAGACCTCCTGATCCCGGCTCTTGGCCAGGCCCACCACGTCCACGCCCTCCACGCCCAGGTCCTTCATGGCCGCGTGCGCGCTGGCGAGCTGACCCTTGCCGCCGTCGATGACGAGCAGGTCCGGCAGGTCGTTGTCCTCCAGGCCGCGCTTGAGCCGGCGGGTGATGACCTCGTACATGCTGGCGAAGTCGTCCTGCTTCTCCACCGTCTTGATCTTGTATTTGCGGTAGCGCGACTTGTCCGTCTCCCCGTCCGTCACGGCCACCTGGGACGCCACGATGGAGGAGCTCTGGAAGTGGGAGATGTCGTAGCACTCCATGCGGCGCGGGAAGTTGCGCAGGCCCAGCTTGGACTGGAGCCGTGACAGCACGGTGTCGGTTTCGTCCTTGGTGCGCTTGCGCTCCAAGAACGCCTGCTCCGCGTTCTTCACCGCCATGTTCACCAGCTCATGCTTCTCCCCGCGCTTGGGGACGAAGACGCGCACGCGCTCGCCCTTGCGCTCCGTGAGCAGGGCCTCCAGGCCGTCCGTGCCGTCGCCGGGCTCCAGGGGCAGCAGGACCTCCTCCGGCACGAAGCCGCCCTGGTCGTAGTAGAGGTTCACGAACGAGGCGAGCAGCTCGTCGTCCGGGAACTCCTGGCTGCCGAAGGGGAAGGCCTGGCCGCCGTTGAGCCGGCCCTGCCGCACGTGCAGCACGTAGAACAGGATGCGGTCGCCCTCGCGATACAGCGCGAACACGTCCTGGTCCTTGAAGTCCGTGGTGGCCACCTTCTGGCGCTCCAGGCTGCGCTCGATGGCGAGCAACTGGTCGCGCACCCGCGCGGCCTCCTCGAACTTCAGCTCCATGGACGCGCGCTTCATCCGCGCGCGCAGCCCTTCGATGAGCTGCCCGGCCTTGCCCTCCAGGAACATGGCCACCTCGTCCACGCTCTTGCGGTACTCCTCCGGGGGCACCGGATGGACGCACGGGGCCGGGCACCGTCCGATTTGGTACAGCAGGCACGGCCGCTTGCGGTTGGCGAGCACGTGGTCCGTGCAGGTGCGCAGGCGGAAGAAGCGGTTGATGAGGCGCAGCGTTTCGCGGATGGCGCCCGCGCTGGAGTACGGCCCGAAGTAGCGCGCGCCGTCCTTCTCGTACTTGCGCACCACCTCCAGCCGGGGAAACGGCTGGGTGCGGTCCAGGCGCAGGGAGATGAACTGCTTGTCGTCCTTGAGCAGGACGTTGAAGCGCGGCTTGTGCTTCTTGATCAGCTCGTTCTCAAGAAGGAGGGCCTCCTTCTCGTTGTGAACGAGCACCGTCTCCAGGTCGCCCAGCATCGTGTCCAGGAGCGACACGAAGACGCGGGTGTCTCCGGAGCGGTTGAAGTAGCTGCGCACGCGGCTGCGCAGGTTGATGGCCTTGCCCACGTAGATGATGGTCCCGCGCTTGTCCTTCATCAGGTACACGCCGGGCTCGGTGGGCAGCGCGTCCAGCTTCTCCTGCAGCCGGATGTCCATGGCGAAGGCCTCTAGTTCTTGCGTGACCGCGAACGGGCCGCGGGCTTCGCCGCCCCGGACGCGCCAGATGAACCGCTTCCAGACGAGGACGGACGCCCGCGTCCGCGCCCCTTCTTCGGCGTGGTGCCGGGCTGATCCACGGCCTTGGCCGGCGCGCGCAGGAGCGAACGCGAGGCGGGCTTGAGCCCCAGGTCCATGTCCTTGAGCAGTTGGACGCGGTCGCGGAACTCGGCGGCTTTCTCGAACTGCATCTCGTCCGCGGCCTTGAGCATGTCGGCGGTGAACTCCGCGATGAGGCGCTTGATCTCCTTGGGTTCCAGGAGGTCGTTCTCGCCTTCCGCCGCCATGGGCAGCGCGCCCGCGCCCGCGTCGTAGTCCGGGATGTTCTCCGTGAAGTCGGTGATGTTGCTCTTCACCGACCGCGGCGTGATGCCGTGCTCCAGATTGTACGCGCGTTGGATGTCGCGGCGGCGCGTCGTCTCCTCCATGGCGCGCTTCATGGAGTCGGTCATCTGATCCGAATACATGATGACGCGCCCGTTCACGTTGCGCGCCGCGCGGCCAATGGTCTGGATGAGCGACACGTGGCTGCGCAGGAAGCCTTCCTTGTCGGCGTCCAGGATGGCCACGAGCGACACCTCGGGGATGTCCAGACCCTCGCGCAGCAGGTTGATGCCCACGAGCACGTCGAACTCGCCCCGGCGCAGGTCGCGGATGATGGCCATGCGCTGGATGGCGTCGATGTCCGAGTGCAGGTAGCGGACCTTCACGCCCACGTCGCTGTAGTACTCGGTGAGGTCCTCCGCCATGCGCTTGGTGAGCGTGGTCACCAGCACGCGCTCGTTGCGCGACACGCGCACGCGGACCTCTTCCAACAGGTCGTCCACCTGGTTGCCGGCGGGGCGCGTCTCCACCTCCGGGTCGGTCAGGCCGGTGGGGCGGATGATCTGCTCCACCACCACGCCCTTGGACTTCTGCAGCTCGTACTCGGCGGGGGTCGCGGAGACGAAGACGGCCTGGGGGACCATCTCCTCGAACTCAACGAACTTCAGCGGCCGGTTGTCCAGCGCGCTGGGCATGCGGAAGCCGAAGTTGACCAGCGTCTCCTTGCGGGCGCGGTCGCCCCGGTACATGGCGCCAATCTGGGACACCGTCTGATGGCTCTCGTCGATGAGCACCAGCAGGTCGCGCGGGAAGTAGTCGATGAGGCACGGGGCCGCCTCTCCCGGCGCGCGCCCGGTGAAGTGGCGCGAGTAGTTCTCGATGCCGTTGCAGTAGCCAACCTGTTCGATCATCTCCAGGTCGAACATGGTGCGCTGCTCCAGCCGCTGCGCCTCCAGCAGTTTGCCCTCCGCCTTGAACTTCTGGAGCTGTTCGGCCAGCTCCTCGCGGATGGTGCGCATGGCGTTCTGGCGCGCGTCGGCGCCGGCGACGTAGTGGCTGGCGGGGAAGATGACGATCTTCTCCAGTTGGCCCAGCGTCTGGCCGCGCAGCGGGTCGAACTCGGTGATGCGCTCCACCTCGTCGCCAAAGAAGCTGACGCGCACGGCGCGCTCTTCCTCGTAGGCGGGGAACACCTCCACGGTGTCGCCGCGGGCGCGGAAGGTGCCGCGGTGGAAGTCCAGGTCGTTGCGCTCGTACTGGGCCTCCACGAGCTTGCGCATGAAGCCGTCGCGGCCCATGTCCTCGCCCACGGAGGCGCGGATGGCCAGGTCCACGTAGCTGCGCGCGGCGCCCAGGCCGTAGATGCAGGACACGCTGGCCACGATGATGACGTCGTTGCGGGTGCGCAGGCTGTGCGTCGCCGAGTGGCGCATCCGTTCGATGTTGTCGTTGATGGACGAGTCCTTCTCGATGAAGGTGTCCGTCGACGGGACGTAGGCCTCGGGCTGGTAGTAGTCGTAGTACGAGACGAAGTACTCGACGGCGTTGTTCGGGAAGAGCGCCTTGAACTCGCCGTACAGCTGCGCCGCCAGCGTCTTGTTGTGCGCGATGACCAGCGCGGGGCGCTTCACGTTCGCGATGAGGTTCGCCATCGTGAACGTCTTGCCCGAGCCGGTGACACCCAGGAGGGTCTGATAGCGGTCGCCGCGAAGCAGGCCCTCGGTCAGCTCCCCAATGGCCCTTGGCTGGTCGCCCTGCGGCTTGTGCTCACTGACGATTTCGAAGTCCGGCATGGAGGACAGATCTAACATCCCCGCTGCCTGTGTACTGAACCTTCGTGCACGTCCGTCCGACAAAGGACGGGGCGCTCCCCTACTTCGCGGCCGGGGCCTTCAGTGCCTCCAGGGACTTCAGGCGAGCGGCCTCGAACTCGTCGCCCTTGTTCCATACGGGCATCGCCAGGGCCTTCGCCACCTGGGCGCCCACCAGGAAGAACAGCCGCGTGTCCTCCACCGCGCCGGACAGGTCCCACTCCGGGCGGACCTCGTCGGAGGGCTGATGGTAGTGCTTCGCCTCCCACTGGGCGCGCTGCTGTTTGCCCCAGCCCTCCGGCCGGCCGATGAAGTCCATGCCGCTGCCGAAGTAGGCGGCGGGGATGCCCTGCCGCGCGAAGTTGAATTGATCCGAGCGGTAGAAGAACCCGCGGTCGGAGAGCTGATCCGCCTTCACCGTGCGACCTTGCGTCTTCGCCATCGCGGTGACGTAGGTGTCCAGGGAGGACTTGCCCAGGCCGATGACGGTGATGTCCCGCGTGCGGCCCAGTACGTTGCCGCCGTCCACGTTGATGTTCGCGGCGATGCGGCCCGGAGGCACGGGAGGATGCGCCGCGAGGTACGCGGAGCCCAGCAGGCCGTACTCCTCCGCGGCCACCGCAGCGAAGAGGATGGAGCGGCGCGGAGGCGTGGGCAGCGCGGTGAAGGCGCGGGCCACGGACAGCATCGAGGCGACGCCTGCCGCGTTGTCCAGTGCGCCGTTGTAGATGACGTCCTCGCCGGGCTTGCCGTCGTCCTTCTTGCCCAGGTGGTCATGGTGCGCGCTGTAGAGCACCACTTCCTTCGCCAGCGTGGGGTCGCTGCCGGGCAGGAGGCCCAGCACGTTCGCGGTGGGCCGGCGGCGCACCTCGTTGGTGAGGCCCAGGGACACCTTCATGCCGAGCGGCACCGGGTGGAAGTCGCGCTTCTGGGCGGCGGCGCGCAGCGCGTCCAGGTCCTGCCCCGCGAGCTTCATCACCTGCTTCGTGGCGTCCTCGGTGGTCCAGGCCTTGACCTGGAGGCGGGGCGCGTCCCCGGCGGGCAGCTCGAACTGCTCGCCGGTCCACGACGTGCGCACCACCTGCCACGGATAGCCCGCGCTGGGCGTGGTGTGGATGATGATGGCGCCCGCCGCGCCCGTCTTCGCCGCCTGCTCGTATTTGTAGTCCCAGCGGCCGTACCAGAGGCGCGCCTTGCCCCCGAAGAGGCGCGGGTCGTCCTCCGGATCATTGTTGAGGATGACCAGCGTCTTGCCCTTCAGGTCCGCGCCCTTGAAGTCGTCCCACTGGTACTCCGGCGCGACGATGCCGTAGCCCACGAAGACGAGCTCGGACGCGTCCAGCTTCGCCTCGGGCGCCTGCACGCCGGAGACGGCGATGAAGTCCTCGCGCGGCTGGAGCTCCACGCGCCCCGCCTTCGCCTGGAAGGTCATGGCGCCGGGGCGGCTGTGGATGCCCATCAGGTCGAAGCGCTGGAGGTAGCCGCCGTCCTCGGCGCCCGGCTTGAGGCCCAGGCCCTCGAACTGCGTGGCGATGTACTCCTGCGCCAGCGCGTCGCCGCGCGTGCCGGGGCCCCGGCCCTCCAGCAGGTCGCTCGCGAGGAAGCGCACGTGCGCGCGCAGGAGGTCCGCCGTGATGGCCTGTTCGGCCGTCTTCTCCTGCGGCGTGACGGTGGGGGCGCCCGCCGCCAGGACGGGCACCGGGCCCAGGGAGCACAGCGAGACGAACAGCGCGGGGAGGAGCTTCATGAGCCCCGTGCGTAGCATGGCCGCACGGGGCTCCCCAGCGGGTTTTCAGGAGGCTGTCGCCGCCACCTTCCAGGAGGTGCCGGCAGGCGTGTCCATGATGTCCACGCCCAGGGCCTTGAGGGCGCCTCGCACCTGGTCCGCCCTGGCGAAGTCCTTCGCGGCGCGCGCGGCGGTCCGCTCGGAGAGCAGCCGCTCCACCTCCGCCACGTCGATGCCGCGCTCACGCACCGCGCGGTCGCGGCGGCGCAACAGCCACTCGCCCGGTTCATCCTCGAAGACCCCCAGGACGCGGGACGTCTCACGCACCTGCTCGCGCAGCGCCTGGAGCGTGCGGCCCACCAGCGGCTTGTCCTTCACGGGCGGCTTGTCGGTGAGCTCGTTCATGAAGCCGAAGAGCCCGGACAGCGCGCCCAGGGCGCTCGCGGTGTTGAAGTCGTCGTCCATGGCGGACTCGAACTCCGTGAGGAAGCGCGCGGGGTCGCCGTGCAGCGGGCCCTTGCCGAAGTCCTTGCCCGCCACGCGCTCGTCCACCTTGCGCAGCGTTTCGTAGAAGTACTCCATGCGACCTTCCGCGTCCTGGAGCGCCTTCTCCCCGAAGTTGAGCGGGTGGCGGTAGTGCGTGGAGAGGAAGAAGAAGCGCAGGGCCTCCGCGTCCACCTTGGCGAGCGCGTCGCGCAGGCGCACCACGTTGCCCAGCGACTTGGACATCTTCGCGCCTTCCAGGTCCAGGAAGCCGCAGTGCATCCAGTACTTCGCCATCGTCTGGCCGGTGGCGGACTCGCTCTGGGCGATCTCGTTCTCGTGGTGGGGGAAGATGAGGTCCAACGCCCCGCCGTGGATGTCGAACGTGCGGCCGAGGAACTTCTCGCTCATCGCGGAGCACTCGATGTGCCAGCCCGGACGGCCCTTGCCCCACGGGCTGTCCCACGACGGCTCACCGGGCTTCGCCGCCTTCCACAGCGCGAAGTCCAGCGGCTGGCGCTTGATGTCTCCGGGCTGCACGCGCTCGCCCTGGCACAGCTCGTCCAGGTGGCGCTTGGACAGCTTCGCGTAGTCCTCGTCCTTGTCGACGGCGAAGTACACGTCGCCCTTCGCCTCGTAGGCGTAGCCCTTGTCCACGAGCGTCTGGATGAGGGCGACGATCTCCGGGATGGTCTCGCTCACGCGCGGGGACACGTCCGGCTCGCGCAGGTGCAGCGCGCGGGCGTCCTCGCGGAAGGCCTCCACGAAGCGCGAGGCCAGGTCCACGGGCGCCTCACCCGTTTCGTGCGCGGCCTTGATGATCTTGTCGTCGACGTCCGTGAAGTTGCGCACGTACGTCACCTTGAAGCCCCGGTAGCGCAGGTAGCGGACCACCACGTCGAACGACGTGAAGGTGCGCGCGTTCCCGATATGAATGTAGCTGTAGACCGTGGGCCCACAGACGTAGACCTTCACTTCGCCGGGCACGAGCGGCTCCAGCGGCTCCTTCTGCATGGACATCGTGTTGAAGAGCCGGATGGATGGGGGGGCCACGGTGGAGGGTCCTCCTTTGGGGACAGGGCGGGCGCGGCACTTGCGCAACGCGATACACACTCTAGGATCCCGGGTCCCACACAGGCCAGCACTTGGCGTTGGAAGCGTCGGATAGGGAGAATCGCCGCATGGCTCCGCCGAATCCGAAGCGTCCGCCGCGCCCTCCCCGCCCTCCAGGGCAGCAGGCGTCGTCGGATGACCCGTCGGAGGAGCTCCCGTTCGACGACGACGAGGTGGCGCCCCTGCAGGCGGATGATCCACGCCCGCAGCGCGTGCCCCAGTATCCGGCGGGCCCCCGGAAGGCGAAGCGGCGAGGCCCGGGTGAGCGCAGCCGGTCCGACCGTGAGCTGTCGCCCCGGTATGACTGGGCGAAGGAATACTCGGATCCAGGCCTGACGCCCGCGTTCGTCTACGTGGAGCGCGGGCCCGGGGCCGGGCAGCTCGTGCCCCTGCGCCAGGGCTCCATCACGCTGGGGCGGTCCTCCACGTCGGACCTGCGGCTGCAGCACGCGTCCATCAGCCGGCGCCATGCGCAGCTGACCCGGCGGGGCAACGTCTTCATGGTGCGCGACCTGGGCAGCCAGAACGGCACCTTCGTCAACCGCCTGCGCATCAAGGGCGAGGTGGAGATCAAGCCCGGTGACGAACTCAGCCTGGGCAACGCGACGCTGCGGCTGCGCGGGCCCGGGGCCGGGCCGACAATGAGCCGGACGGCGTTGGATCCACTGCTGCCTCGCGCGGCACGGCGCCGGCTGAACGGGGTCGCCGTGGCGGTGGTCGCGGCGGTCGTGGGCTCCGCGGTGGCGGCGTTGATCAGCGTGGTGGCCATGCGCATGGGGGACCGGACTCCCGCGCGGGCTCCGGCGGAAGGTGCGCCCGCCAAGGAACCTGGGACTCCAGCGGCGCCCGCGAAGGAGGCCCAGGAGACCGAGGCTTCAGCGCCCGCGAAGGACCCGACTCACGGGAGCCCGGCAGCGGCGAAGGTCATCAGCGCTTCGGACATCGCGCGAAGAGGGCCGTCGGGACAGGTGACTCCGAGTGCCTCGGACATCGCTCGAGGCATGCATCCGAGCACCGGGGCGGCGACGAAGGACGCGGCTCCGAGCGCCTTGGAGATCGCGAAGGGCACGGGGACAGCGAAGGCGGGTGAACCCCATGCGGACGCCGCGGTCGTCGCCGCGTCCGGACGGAAAGCCGTGCCCTCGAGCGAGCCTTCAGGGCCTCCGGACGAGCGCCAGCGCGCGGACATCCTCGCTCGCTACGAATCCGGCGACGTCTCCGGCGCGTTGGCCCAGGCGAAGCGCGCGAACCTCACGCCCTTGGTGCAGCAGCTCACCCGCTTCCAGACCGCCGAGGCGGCGGCCCGGACCGCCTTGGCGCAGCAGGACCGTCCCCGGGCGCTCGATGCGCTCAGCGCCGCCGTGCGGGCGGACGGGGAGCTGTCCCAGGGCTGGAGCCGCCAGGGCATCAGCCTCCGCCGCCAGCTCGCCGGGATGTACGTGCGCACGGGCCAGGAGGCCGTCCGCGCCCAGCGCTTCGACGAAGCCCGCGAGGCCTTCACCGCCGCCCTCAAGTACGACGCCGACAACGCCGAGGCCCGCTCGCAGCTGGCGGCACTGCCCACCCAGGCGCCTTGATTGAGCGGTCCCGCCGGGCGCTACGAACGCGAGCCATTGCGCCAGGCCTTGTGACCTCCCGGTCGCCCACCGCCCTCCCCGACGCGTTTCTGCAAAACCTGTCCGACTGTCGGACAGGTTTCCACCGCTCGGCCCGGGTGGAGGGCCTGGCTTCGGAGTTCCAAAACGTGTCCGACAGTCGGACAGGTTTCCACCGCTCGGCCCGGGTGGAGGGCCCGGCCTCGGGGCTCCAAAACGTGTCCGACTGTCGGACAGGTTTCTTGGCCCGGCTTCGGCGGAGGCCCTCTGGCCATGGGGGTCAAACCTGTCTGACGGGTTCCGGCTGCCCGGGTGACGAGGCCGGCCTTGGCCGCGACGTTCCAAACGTGTCCGACAGTCCGACAGGTTTCGGCTGCCCGGTCGGCGGGGCGCCCTTGGCCATGACTCCCCGAACTTGTCCGACTGTCCGACCGGTTCGTGCGGCGCGGAGCGGATGGGAGTCCGGGGAAGCCGGGCGCCTGCCTGGCCCTGGAAACACGACGCCCCGGATTCCATCGAGGGAACCCGGGGCGCGGGGTGCGAACGCGGCGGCTTGAAGCCGCGCGTCACGCGGGGACTCAGGCGAGGTTGAAGATCTTCTTCAGGTCGGACTCGACCTCTTCCTCGGAGCAGTCCTTGGCCAGCGACAGCTCCTTGATCAGCAGCGAGCGCGCCGTGTCCAGCATCTTGCGCTCGCCGAACGACAGGTCCTTGTCACCCTTGAGCAGGTACAGGTCGCGGAGCACCTCGGCGATTTCGAAGACGGAGCCCGTCTTGATCTTCTCCATGTACTCGCGGTACCGGCGGTTCCACGTGGTGGAGTCGACGGAGATGTCCTTCTCGCGGAGGATGGAATAGACCTGCTTGACGTCCTCCTCGCTGATGATCTCCCGGAGGCCGACCGACCCGACCTTGTTGATCGGGATCATGATCCGCATCCCGTTCTCCAGGATGCGCAGCACGTAGAACGACTGGCGCTGCCCGGCGACCTCGGTGTGCTCGATGCCCATCACCTCACCGACGCCCTGGCCCGGATAAACCGCCTTGTCACCAGTCTTGAAGCTGGTCTGCACTAACTGCCTCCTTGGAGAAAGCTTCGACCCCGGCCTTCACGCCTGCCACTACTACCACAAACCACATCCACGGGCAACGAAATCGCCTTGACCACCCGATGACAGCCGCACTACGGTGTCCGGTTTTGTGTGCGGTGTCGCTCGGTGTGTGAGCGCCGCGAGACGGACAGGGCGGTGGGTGGGGGTGGGTGTTGGTTCGTTATTCGTGGCGCGACCTGGGTGCGCGTCCGTTGTTCTTTCCAGCGCTGAGCCTCTTGCTCGGCGCCCTTTGGCCAACCGGAACAGAGAGCTTCGCCGGGGTATTTCTCCTCTGCGCGCTTTGTCTGGGTGGGTTGGGCGTGGCGCTCGGCCCCTTGCCTGGAGCACACCTCGCGGTGCTCGGCGCGCTGGCCCTGACGGGCGCGGGGCTGTCCTCCCTGGAGGCGCGGGTCGACATCCCTCTGGCCCTCAAGGAAGGCGGCAGCGCGGTCCTCGAAGGTGAGTTGGAGCGCGTGGAGCGCTTCGATGGTGCCGTGCGGCTGCGGCTCGCGGTGGCCCGCGCGGGGCCGGTTCCGGAGCCTCCGGTGGCCGCTCGATTCCGCGTCAGCCTCTCCGGGCGGGGGGAAGGTCTGGAATTGCACCCCGGGCAGCGCGTGCGGGTGGAAGCGCGGCTCGTGCCGGATGCGCCTCCTTCAAATCCGGGCGAGCGGGACTTCTCGTCGGCGCGGCGGCGGCAGGGCGTGGCCTTCACGGGCGGCTTCGTTCCAGGGCGCGTGCTGGCGCTCTCCCCTGCCCCGTCGTGGCGACTCGCGCTGGAGGACGTGCGCGGGCGGCTGACGACGGCGGTGCAGGGGGTCGCTCCCTCCGCGGACGCGGCGGCGCTGTTCCTCACGCTGGCCGCCGGACAGCGCGCGGACCTGGACGCCTCCTGGGAGGACGCGTTCTCGCGGGCGGGGCTCGCCCATGTGCTCAGCGTCAGCGGGCTGCACGTGGCGGCGCTCGCGTTGATGACGCTCGCGCTGCTCAGGCGGGGGCTCGTGCGCCTGGGTGGACGCTGGCGGACGCTGGAGGCGCGGCGTTGGGCGGCTCCAGCTGCGGTGCCCTTCGTCTGGGCGTACGTGCTCTTCACGGGGAACCAGGCGCCCGCGGTGCGCTCGGCGGTGATGGCGTCAGCGGTGCTGCTGGGCCTGTCGCTGTGGCGGCGCGCGGATGGGCTGAATGGCCTGTCGCTGGCGGCGCTGGTGCTCGTGGCCTGGGCGCCCTCCAGCGTCGTGGACCTGTCGCTCCGGCTGTCATTCCTCGCGGTGCTGGGCCTGGTGCTGCTGTCGCCCGCGCTGCGCGAGGCCCTGCCCCTGGACCGGCCGGCTCCTTCCGAACCCCGGCTGCTGAAGCGGTGGGCCGCCCAGGCGCGGGAGACCGTGGCGCAGACGTTGTGCGCGAGCGGCGCGGCGACGCTCGTGGGGCTGCCCGTGGTGGCGGCGGCGTTCGGCCGGGTGAGCCTGGCGGGGCTCGTGTCCAACATCATCGCCCTGCCCCTGTGCGGACTGCTCACCGGGCTCGCGGCGGGCGGCGCGGCGCTCTTCGTGGTGGCGCCGGTCGTGGCGACGCCGGTGCTGTGGGCGGGCGCCTGGGCATCGGAGCTCCTCCTCGTGCTGACGCGGGGCTTCGCGGCCGTGCCCTTCGCGGCGGTGGAGGTGCCGGGCCTGGGGCCGTGGCTCGGCGGGGCGTACGCGGTGGGGCTGGGCGCCTGGGCACTGGGGTCGGGGCGCTGGCGATGGCTGGGACTGCTCGTTCCGGGGGCCGTGCTGGGCGCGCTGCTCCTGCCCGTGCTCGCCCCAGAGCCCGCGCTGCGGATCACCTTCCTCTCCGTGGGCCAGGGAGACGCGGTGGTGCTGCGCTCCCAGGGGCACCATGCGTTGGTGGATGCGGGCGGCGTTCCGGAGGGCGCGGATACCGGGGAGCGGTTCGTCCTGCCCTTCCTCAAGGCCGAGGGCGTGTCGCGGCTGGACCTCGCGGTGCTCTCCCATCCACATCCGGACCATGCGCTCGGGCTCGTGTCGACCCTGGCCCAGGTGCCCACCGAACGCCTGTGGCTGTCCGCGGGGAGCGCGGACGGACCGCTGTCCCGGCGGATCATCTCCGCCGCGAAGGGCGCCGCCGTGGAGGAGGTGGAGGTGGGCCATCCCTCGTTCGTCCTGGGCGAGGCGACGCTGGAGGTGCTGGGGCCTCCCGTGGACCGGGAGCTGATGGAGGGCGCGAACGACCGGAGCGTGGTGCTGCGCGTGCGCCATGGCGACGTCACCGTGCTGCTCGCGGGCGACGTGGAGGCGGAGGGCGAGGCCGCGCTCGAGGAGGTCCTGGGCCCGGTGACGGTGTTGAAGGTGCCGCACCATGGCTCGCGCACGTCGTCCACCGCGCCGCTCCTGGAGCGCACCCGGCCGCGCCACGCGGTGTTCTGCGTGGGCCGGCGCAACCGCTACGGGTTCCCTCATCCGGAGGTGGAGGCGCGTTACCGGGCCCTGGGCACCGAGTGCTGGCGCACCGACCGCGACGGGGCCATCACCCTGGAGAGCGACGGTGAGGACGTCCGGCTGGTGTCCTTCCTGCCGCGCGTGGATTCCCCCCCGCTCCCCGTTGCCGGGAGTGGGGAGCAGGCCCAGCTTGAGCGGTGATGATCTCCGACGACCTGGATCTCCGGCAGCTCACGACCCAACTCAAGGCCCGCCTGGGCCCTGGCGAGCCCGTGGGCTACCTGCGCGGCAAATCCCTCATGCGCGACCTGCTGCTCGACATGAGGGAGAACCGGTTCTCCGAGCTGGAGGCCGAGGAGCTCGTCGACACGCTGGAGGCCCGGGGCTTCGTGCGCTTCCTGGGCGATCCGGCGGAGCGCTCCGTGGCGGACGCGCCGTGGGACATCTCGCCCCACGCCTGACTCGCCGGCCTACTGGAAGACGAGCCAGCCGAAGCGCGGCAGCGCGTGGAAGTCACCGATGAAGAGCGGCGAGAAGGACTGGCCTTCCACCTGCCGGCGTTCGAGGTGCTCCAACCGGTAGAGGTTGAAGCGCCAGCGCTCACCCGGCTGGGGCGGAATGTGCGGCACCTCCGCGAGCCGGTTGAACGGGATGGCCATCTCCACCGTCCAGCCCTCGTCGCGGTCGGACGCGTCGTCCAGCGTGCCGCGCACCTTCACCGCCGTCTTCATGCCTGAGTCCCAGGAGCGGTCCATGCCCTGGCGCCGCGCGGGGAAGTACGCGTCGAAGATGACGTTGTGGGGGGACACCTGCAGCTCGTTGTACGTGCGCCCGTCCGCGTTGGCGTCGAGGAACACCTCCACGACCTCCTGCTCGTAGATGGAGTCGTCGCGGTTGCGCATCGTGCCCCAGATGTCCGGGTCCTCCACGTCGAAGGCCACGTACAGGTTGGCGTCGTCGTAGACGAGCCGCGCCTGGGTGCGCAGCCGCACGGGCCGGCCGTCGAAGCTGCCCGCGAGCGTCACCGGCTTCGCGCCCTTCCAGGCCTCGTCGTCCAGCGCGCCGTCAATCACGGGCGCCTTCTTCACGCGCGTGACGGTGTACTCCGGCAGCGCCGGAGGCTCGCCGCCCAGGAGCGGGCCGCGCATCCGGTTGTCACCCAATTGCATGCGCGGATCATCCACCGCGAGCCGCTCATCGTCCTTCCAGAAGCCCAACGCGAGCCGCGCGGGCGTGGCGGGCATGGCGACGGTGTGCACGTCCTCCAGCACCCGGCCCACGGGCCAGGTCTCCAGCGGCGCGGCGCCGTCCTGGAACTCGTGATCCGCGTTGGCCAGCATCTGGCCGCTCTCCGGATCCACCACGTGCACGAAGAAGTGGAAGCCCTGGGGCGGCGGGCGCACGGCCTGGAAGTAGTGCGCGATGCGCACCGGCTGCCCTGGGGTGGGCTTCTCCGGCGTCACGCGCGCGCCCAGGTAGACGACGGCGCCTCCGGCGAAGGTGGCGCCGCTGCGGAAGGTGAGCCCCTCCGGGGCCGCGTCGAGCGTCCGCAGCGCCGTGGGCGCGGGCAGCTTGGGCGTGCGGTGGGCGGGGCCCGCCTGTTCATCGCGGCAGGCGCCACCCATGAACAGGACGGAGGACAGCAACGGGACGAGGGCAAGGGAGCGCAGGCGCATCGAAGGCGCGGAGTCTACCCTCCCCCGTCTTCTGGGAAGCGTTCTTCCTCGGGTGGGCAGCGCGCTTCCCGTGCCTGGGCAACCCGTCCGCAAGGGAGGGCGGCCGAGCCGGCGGGCCCCCGGAGCCCGGTTGGCATGGACGAAGGTACACCCCACTTTTCGGTCCAACACAGGGAGGGGACCACATGAGCAAGGGATTGTTGGCTGGCGCGGCGGCGGTGGCGGTGTTGGCGGCGGGTTCCGCACAGGCGGCGTCGACGGAGCTGCGCAGGTCGGCGGACATGCGCGGACTGACGTTCCTCGTGGGCGGCGGTGTGGAGGGCTACACCAGCGGCCTGCGCGACCAGATTGATCCAGGCCTGGGCTACGGCGTGACGGTGGCCATCAAGCCGACGAACGTGCTGGGCCTGGAGCTGGGCTACACGGGCGCCATCAGTAACTTCAACGACAGCCGCGTGCTGGCGACGGACACCAGCGGGCCGGACATCGTGCGCAACGGCGCGCAGGCGGCGGTCACGCTGGGCCTGACGGCCACGCCGCTCCAGCCGTACGTCATGGGCGGCCTGGGCGTGAGCCGCTACAACGTGCGCTCCGCCGCCCTGGGCTTCCAGGACGACACGGTGGGCAGCGTGCCGGTGGGCGCGGGCCTGCGCCTGCACATCGGCAGCTTCACCGCGGACGCGCGCGTGAACTACAACTTCCTGTTCGACCAGGAGTTCGCGCTCACCGTGCCGCCGTCCGACGTGGACCTGGGCGGCGACGAGACGTTCAGCAGCGGCGGCCGCTACGTGGGCACCATCAACCTGGGCGCCACCTTCTAGACAGAAGCCATGGCCACCGCCGTCCCGGCCTCCGGACATGGGGGGCCGGGGCTGGATGGGGCCTGGGGGCAACCTCGCGAAAACGCGACGTCCGGTGGCAGGCGTGACGCTTGCTGCCGGACGTCCGCATGCGCTTCGAATTCGAGCACCTGGGCACCCCCACCCCGTTCGAGCTGACCGAGGGCCACCACCTGCTGGGCGGCGGCCCCGACGACCATGTCCACCTGGAGGGGCTTCCTCCGGGGCTGTTGACCCTGCGCATCGACTCCGGGCGGCTCATGGTGCAGGCGGTGCGCAGCTTCACCGTGAACGCGGTGCGCGTGCTGCCCGGCGTGTCGCGCCTGGTGGTGCCCGGCGAGGTGCTGGGCCTTCCGGACGGCATGTGCCTGCGCGTGCTCGCCGAGCCGGGCGCCCCCGGACGCGAAGTGGGCACCGTCGCGGTGCTCAAGGGCCTGCTGACGGACTCGGACATCCCGCCGTCGCGCGCCGCCACCCTCACCTGCCTCACCGGACTGGACGTGGGCCGCTGTCACGCGCTCGCGGAGGCGTGCACGGACATCGGCCGGGGTGACGGCATGTCCCTGCGGCTGCGCGACCGGGCCGTGTCACGGATGCACGCGCGGATCCGCCGCGAGGACCCGGGCTTCGTGCTGGAGGACCTGGGCACGCCCAACGGCGTGTTCCTCAACGGCGTGCGGCTGGAGGCCCCCGCGCCCCTGGCGGACGGGGACGTCGTGGAGCTGGGGCGCTCGCTGCTCCGCTTCCAGGCGGCGTTCGACGAGGCCGCTGGAGAGGCTCGGCCCGTGCCCCGGCCGGTGGCCGTCGTCGTGGAGCCCGCGAATGCAGCAACGCCGCGGCCTCCCGAAGGAGGGCCGCGACGCCTGGAGGGGTGGATCATCGCCGGGGCCGTCGCGCTGGCCCTGGGTGCGCTGCTCGTCACCTCCCTGGTGGCGGCGACAGGCTGAAGACGCGCGCGCCCTACGCCGGCAGGGGCGAGAGCCCCGCGCGCTCCACCAGCAGCCGAGCCAGATACCGGTGGTGACGGAAGAAGCTGGTGAAGTGCACGAAGCCCTTGCTGCCCCGGATGGCGTAGACCGTCACCGGCCCGGGCAGGACGTCCAGCTTGCGGATGTCCGCGAACGAGAAGCGCCGCGTGCGCACCATGCCCCGGCAGGTGATGCCCCGGGAGTCCACTTCAATGCGGGTGCGGCCGTAGTAGGCGACGGCCACCCCGAAGAAGAGGACGAAGAAGGCCGCGGACAGGAACGTCTGCAGCGGCACTCCGTCGAAGTGGAACAGCCAGGCGAAGATGCCCAGCCATAACAGGCCCGCCGCCGCCATCACGGCGGCGAGCACCCTGCGCGGGCGAAAGACCTGGTGCGGCTGCTTCCCCTCCACCGTCCGATCGCGTCCGTCCATGCCCTTCAAAATAGTGGGCCGGACAGTCCCTCGGACCATGCCCGCCTGCTCTCCAGGCAGACGGTCAGCGCAGGCGCTCGGCCTTCTGGCGGGACTCCTCCTTCAGCTCGGGCCGCACGTCGGCGGCGGTGGAGCGCGCGTAGCGCTCGTAGAGGTCGCGGGCCTCCAGGTTGCGGCCCAGCGCGCGGTAGGCCTCCGCGAGCCCGTACAGCGGCGAGGCCGCGTCCGGCTCCAGCTTCAGCGCGAACTGGTAGTCCGCCGCGGCCTCCGCGTAGCGCCGCAGCCCGATGTTGGCGCTGCCCCGCGCGATGTACGCCACGGTCAGGAGCGGCTCCTGCTGCAGGGCCTGCGTCAGCGTCTGGAGCGCGGGCGCGTAGGCGCGCTGGCTGATGTGCTGGACGCCCTGCTCGTAGGCGCGGCGCGCCTGGGCCCGCGTCGTGTCCGCCACCGGGCCCGAGCCGGGCGGCTGCCCCACCGCCTGCGGCGACGCTCCGAGCTCGCCCTGCTTCACGCGCGCGCGGGTGATGTTGTCCTGCGCGCTCTGACGGATGGCGACGTCCTGGGTGAGGCGCGACGCGGCTTCCCACTCTTCAATGGCGCGCGCGTAGTAACCCAGCACCGCCAGCGCGTTGCCCAGCTTGAAGCGCGCCTCCACGTGATCCGGCGCCGCGTGCTCCGCGTCGAGGAAGGCGAAGGCCGCCTCGCGGTAGCGGCGCTCGCGCATCAGCGCGTCCCCGTCGCGGATCCGCGTGGCCGCGAGCACGGCCTGCGACGTGCGCTTGGGCTCCACCGGGCCGGGAGGCGTGTCGGTGGCCGGGCCCGGTGCGCGCGCGGCCGGGGCGGCGGACTTCGGCTCGGTGGCCGGGGGCTGTGCGCTGGGGCCCTGCGCCCAGGCCGGCACCGCCAACGTGCCGAGCCACACCACCGCCGAGACCCCGAGCTGGAACCTGCGCGTGCGAACCATGTCCCTCTCCCGTCCTGGCCCCCGGCGGGCCAGAACCACTGCGGCCTGCGTCCTTCCTAGCTGCGGAAGGGGTTCTGCAGGAGCACCGTCTCGCCGCGGTCGGCGCCCACGGACACGCACACCACGGGCACGCCGCTGACCTCTTCCACGCGGCGCACGTAGCGCTTGGCGGCTTCGGGCAGCTCGTCGAAGGTGCGCACGCCGGCGAGCTTCTCGTCCCAGCCGGGCAGCGTCTCGTAGATGGGCTTCACGCGCGCGAGGTCCTCGTAGTCACCGGGCAGCTCGGTGACGCGCTGGCCGTCCAGCTCGTACGCGTTGCAGATGCTGAGCGTCTTGATGCCGCTGAGCACGTCCAGCTTGGTGAGCGCGATGCCCCACAGACCGTTGACGCGCACCGCGTAGCGCAGCACCACGCCGTCCAGCCAGCCGCAGCGGCGCGGGCGGCCCGTGGTGGCGCCGAACTCGTCGCCCACCTTGCGCAGCCGGTCTCCCAGCTCGTCGCTGAGCTCCGTGGGGAACGGGCCTCCGCCGACGCGCGTGGTGTACGCCTTGCTGATGCCCATCACCTTGTCGATGGCCGTGGGCCCCAGGCCCGAGCCCACCGCGGCGTTGCCCGCCACGCAGTTGGAGCTGGTGACGAACGGATAGGTGCCGTGGTCCACGTCCAGCAGCGTGCCCTGCGCGCCCTCGAAGAGGATACGGGCGCCGCGGCGGACCTGCTCGGAGAGGAAGAGCGACACGTCGTGCACGTAGGGGCGCAGCCGCTCGCCCAGGGCGGAGAACTCCGCCAGGATCTGCGGCGTCTCCAGGGTTGGCACGTCCACGCCCGCCCGGGCGCAGAGGTCCTTGAGCTCCTCCAGCGCGGCGGGGAGGCGCTCGTCGATGCGGCGGCGCAGGCGCTCCGGGTGGAGCAGGTCGCGCACGCGGATGCCCCGGCGGGCCACCTTGTCTTCGTACGCCGGACCGATGCCCCGCCCCGTGGTGCCGATGGCGCTGCCACCGCGCGCCTTCTCCCGGAAGCTGTCCAACAGCTTGTGCCACGGGAAGATGACGTGGGCGTTGTCGGAGATGAGCAGCTGCGCGTCATCCTTGAGGAAGCCGCGCGGCTTGAGCGCGTCGATCTCCCGGACGAGGACGGCGGGATCCACCACCACCCCGTTGCCAATGACACACGTCTTGCCCGGGTGAAGGATGCCGGACGGAATCAGGTGCAGGACGGTCTTCTGCCCGCCCACCACCAGCGTGTGGCCCGCGTTGTTGCCGCCCTGGAAACGGACGACCACCTGGGCGTGCTCGGTGAGAAGGTCGACGACCTTGCCCTTCCCCTCATCTCCCCACTGCGCTCCGATGACGACGACGTTCGGCATGGTGCCCGCCGCTTAGCACGCGGGAGGGGCCGGGTGACAGTGTTCCGCGAAGCCGCAGTGAAGGGCCTGGCAGGCCGCCTTGTCCCACCCCGGCCGTGCCCGCGACATTTCGGCCTGGACAAGCGCTCGGACGCCCTCGGCCAGCCGGCGCACCGCCCCGGCGTCGGCGGATCCGGCCGGGAGGAATTCCGGCTCCGGGGATGCGTCTCCCAGGAAGGCCACGCCCACCCGCACCGGCACCCCGTCGCGCACCATCCGCGCGGACGCCAGGGCCAGGGCTGTCAGCTCGTGGACGCACGCGGCAGTGCCCAGGGGGTGGCGGGCGCCCGGGCGCAGGAGCACCGCCACGGCCTCTCCGTCCGGCGACTCCCAGAGCAGATCCACGGCGCCCTCCACGCTGGCGCTGTCATCCAGGTCCAGCACGAAGTCCAGGCCGCGGTGGAGGGTGGACGCGGGCGCCACCGCGAGCTGCCGGGCGAACGTCGTGTCCAGGAAGCGCTCCACGGTGGCGAGCACGCCGCCCAGTTCCTCCTCGTCCGGATCCCGGCCCGCGCCGCGCAGCAGGTTCTCCAGGTGCGCGCGCCGCTCGGAGGCCTCCGCGTCCGGTCCCGCGAGCGACAGGTCCACCTCGCGCAACAACCGCGTGACGAGCTGGTCCGGACGCTCCACGGGCAGCCAGCCGTCAGGCTCCACGAAGAGGGGCGCGGCGCGCACGGGGGCTTCCCACGGTTCGGATCCGGCGGCGAGCCCCAGCCGGTGGAGCTGGTGGTAGCGGCGCGGGCAGGTGAGGAAGTCCTGGACCGCGCGCACGGACGCGACCGCCGGGGCGTCGGTGAGCAGCGCGGCACCCACGCCCGAGGCTTCGTCGGACAGCCGCTCCAGCGCGGACTCCAGGCGGATCCGCGCCTGCTCCAGTTGCTCCTCCGTGGGCGGCTCCGGATCCGCGGGCGGCGGCAGCTGCTCCACGTCCACGTCGTTGGCGAGCGCACGCAGCTCCGGGTCCACGTCCAGCCGGCGGTCCACGCGGTGCCACCACGTGTCGGTGCCCGCGCGCTTCTCCTCTCCGCCGGAAAGCACGAGCAGGTCCTTGGCGCGCGTGAGGGCCACGTAGAGCAGGCGCAGGTATTCGGCGTCCTCGCGGGCCTTCAGCTCGGCGCGCACGGCCTCGAAGCGTTCGGAGGTGAAGGTGTCCAGCGAGTCCGGCATCCACGGCCGCAGGGCCAGGCCGAACGAGCGCTCGAAGTACGCCCGCGCGGACGTGGTGCGCCGACGTCCGCCCATGCCGGGCACGATGACCACCGGCCACTCCAGGCCCTTGGCGCGGTGGATGGTGAGCAACTGCACGGCGCGCGGGTCGCCCTCGTCCAGCAGGTCCGCCTGGGCCTCGTTGGGGTCGGAGTCCGCCAGCTGGCGCAGCTCGCGCGCGAAGGCCACGCAGCCACCCGTGCCGCGCTCGTCCCGGCGCGCCGCCAGCGACAGGAGCTTCTCCACGTTCGCGCTCGCCTGCTCCGCGTAGGGCGAGCCCGCGAGGGCCTCCCGGTAGCCCGTCGCCTCCAGCGCGGCCTGCAAGAGGGCATGCACGCCCAGCCGGTCCCGCTCGCGCCGCAGCACGGGGATGAGCTCCAGGAAGCGCGCGAGCCGCGACTGCTCGCGCGCGGACATGGCGGCGCGGACCTCTTCATCCACCAGGCGCGGTGAGCCGAGCGACAGCGGCAGGTCCCCCGCGAGCCGGAACAGCGACGCGTCCGACAGGCCCACCAGCGGCGATCGCAGCACCGCGGCGAACGCCAGCGCGTCGTCCGCGTCCGCGAGCAGCGCCAGCAACGAGGCGAGGTCGCGCACCTCCTGGGCCCCGTAGAAACCGCGGCCTCGCAGCACCCGGTGCGGCACGCCGTGGCGGATCAACGCCTGCCGGTACTCCTCCAGGTGCGTGAAGGTCCGGAAGAGGATGGCCACGTCGCCGCCGCGCGCGGGGCGCAGGCCCTTCTTGTCCTCGGCCATCACCGTCGGCGGGGCACCCGGCGCGAGCATCACCCGCAGCCTGCGGGCCACCGCGTCCGCTTCGTACTCGCGCAGCTCCGGGGCGGTGTCGGCCTCCGGCAGGGTGAGCCGCTCCACCACGGGCCTTTCGGCCAGGTCCGGTCGCGTGGGGGACAGGTCGTCCGTCTCGGGTTCGTAGACGACTTCAAAGGGACGGGGCGTCGCCTCCTTCGCCACGAGCAGCCCGGCGAACGCGCGGTTGAAGAAGGACAGGACGCCCGGCAGCGAGCGGTAGTTGTTCTGGAGGAAGCCGCGCATGCCGCCCTCGGCTTCGATCTTGTCCGCGAGCACCTTGAACACGGACACGTCCGCGCCACGGAACTCGTAGATGGACTGCTTGCGGTCACCCACCGCGCACAGGAACGCGGGCTCCACGGGCAGCGAGGCCACGAGGTCCATGTCCGGCGCCAGCTCACGCGGGCCGCCTTCGCGCTTCTCCGCCAGGAGCAGCACCAGCTCCAACTGCAGCCGGTTGGTGTCCTGGAACTCGTCCACGAGCAGCGCGCCCAGCCGCTCCTGCACCTGCTGGCGGAACTCCGGATGGTCGCGCAGCAGGTCGCGCGCCTTCACCAGCAGCGAGGTGAAGTCGAACACGTTGCGCCGGGCCAGCTCCGCGTCGTGCCGCTCCTCCACCTGGGCCAGCAGATCGCGGAAGGTCGCCTCGAAGGGCGCCGTGCGCCACGCGGCGTAGGCATCCTCCAGCCGCCGCACGGAGCCGTCGCTCTTGCCTTTCACCCTCCAGAGCAGCTCCTTCAGGCACGCGCCCGCGCCCTTGCGCAGGTTGGCCAGGTTGCGCGGCTCCGACAGCAGCACGTTGCGCAGCGTCGGGTAGTGGCCCGACTGCATGAACGTGTCCGGCGTCATCGTCTTCAGCGGGAGCTCGCACGCGGACAGGAGCGGGCTCCACTCGCCCTTGGTGTCCTGGGCGCGGGCGTCCAGGCACAGGCGGCGGCAATCCTCGATGAGGGCTTCGAGCTGCGCCTTGTCCGCCACGCCGTCGCCCACGCGCGCCGTGGCGGCCTTCAGGCCCTCTTCGCGCAGCGTGCCGTAGACGTCCATCAGCGCGGCCACGAGCCCGTCGGAGAAGCCGGAGCCGGAGAAGCCCAGCTCCGCGCACAGCTCGCGCACGCGCGCGTCTCCGCCCTCCAGCGCGTCCAGGACGACGCGTTCGGTGACGTCTTCCAGCAGGCCCGCGGCCTCCAGCTCGTCCAGCACCTCGAAGGCAGGGTCGATGCCCACCGCGGGCGGCGCGCGGCGCAGGAGCTGACCGCAGAGCGAGTGGAACGTGCCCACCGTCGCGGCGCCCAGCTCCTCGCGCACCTTGCGCCAGGCGTCCTGCGTGGGGAACGGACGCTCCAGCCTCGCGAGCGACGCGCGCAGGTCCTTCTCCGCGTCATGCGGGACATCGCCCTGGGCCAGCGCGTCCAGGCGTTCGCGGACGCGCTTGCGCATTTCGGCGGCGGCCTTGTCCGTGAACGTGAGCATGCACAGCCGGGAGGGACGCAGCGGCTCCGCCTGCCGCGCTCCCGCGAACAGGTGCAGCGTCATGGTCACCAGGCTGTACGTCTTGCCCGCGCCGGCGCCCGCCATCAGGGCCAGGTTCTTTTCCAGCGCGAGCATGTGGGGCGCGGTGTCGCTCATCCGCTCCCCTCGTCCGAGATGCGGCGCTCGGTGATGCGGCACACGGCGCGGTAGCCGCACTTGCCGCAGTCATTGGGCCGCGCCGGGAAGTCGCCCTTGCGCAGCTGGCGCACCAGCGACTCCACCGCGTTGGGCAGGTTGAGGCCGGCGGACTCCGCCACGCGCTGGCGCACCTCCGGGTCGGTGGACAGCAGGTCCTCCAGCTCCGCGGCCGGCAGCACCGAGGACAGGTGGATGGCGTCGCCCGTGCGCAGCGAGAACCACGCCGCGTTCTTCGCGCCCACGTGGCCCGCCACGCGCGCGGCATAGAGGTACAGCGGGAGCTGGAAGTCCGAGCGCAGCAGGTTTTCTTTCAATGTGCGCTTGTCCAGGCGGCCCGTCTTGTAGTCGATGACGCCCACCTCCGGGCCGGCCGTGTCCAGCCGGTCGATCTGCCCCTCGAAGACGATGGCGTCCTCGGCCACCATCAGCTTCACGTCGCTCCAGCGCTTGTCCTCGGCCGCGGGGCCGAAGCGCAGCTCGAAGCCTTCGGGCACCAGCGGGTCGAACGGCAGGCCGCGCCGCGGATCCGCGAGGATGCGCCGGGCCATGGCCTGGGCCTTCTCACCCGCGAGCTTCCACAGCTCGTGGTGGCCCACGTGGTACAGCTCCGCGAAGTGCCGGCTGGCCTTCTTGACCGCCTTCTCCAGCACCTCCTCGGGGATGTCCTCCGGCGCCTGGCCCAGGAGCTTCTTCTCCTTGAGCGCCTGGAAGACCTCCTCCATCACGCGGTGCCAGAAGGTGCCCCGGCCCCGGGCGTCGAACTCCTCGTTGGCCACCACGGGCTCGGCCACCTTCAGGCCGTACGCGATGAAGCCCTGGAAGCCGCAGTTGCCGAACTTCGACAGGGCGCTCGCGGACAGCGGGCGCTCCAGACCGAAGTGGAACGTGTCGCGCAGCTTCTGCTCCAGTTGGGGGCCCTGCACGCCGCCGGTGAACTCGCCGGGCAGCTCGTCCTCGCGGCCGAAGAAGCGCAGGCGCGCGGCCTCCATGTGGGCCAGCTCCCGGGCGCTGCGGAACCAGTCATCCGTGCCGAAGCGGTCCTTGAGCACCTGTCCCGCGGGGTCCGGCTCCGTGACGCGCAGGGAGGGGAACGACAGGCCCGCCAGCGCCTCCAGCGCCACGGTGCGCCGCAGCTCGGACGGCGTGAGCACTTCGTCCAGCGGCAGCACCGGGGGCAGCGTGCGCGTGGACCACTTGTGGCCGGTGAGCCGGCGCACCTCCTCCAGGAACGCGGAGGGCACCTGCTCCTGTCCACCCGCGGCCTTCACCGCGAACGACAGGCTCAGCGAGCCCTCCGCCGCCGCGAGCGCGCTGGCGAAGAGCAGCCGGTCCTCCGTGAGGCGCCAGGGCGCGCGGTCGTCGAACTCGCCGCCGGTGAGGCGGAACACGTCCCGGGTCAGGTGCTGGTTGAGCGCCACGCGCTCCGCGTCGCCCAGCAGCGGCGACGGCGGGTCGCGCCCGGGGAGCCGGCCTTCGGTGAGCCCGGCGACGAAGAGGTGCCGGAAGGTGCGGCCGGGCACCTCCGCCAGGTCCAGCACCTCCACCGCGCCCGTGGACGGGCCTCGCGCGGGCAGGTGCACGTCGCGCAGCGCGTCCGTCAGCCACCGGCCCAGCACGCGCCGGGTGATGCGGGGACCTCCGCCCACGGCGCGCAGCGAGCGCAGCAGCGCTTCCATCCGCTGGCGGAACGCCGCGAGCGCCGCGTCGTCCCGGGCCTGCGCGTCCTCGATGCGCGCGCCCAGGGTCCCGGCCTCGCGGGCCTCCAGGGGCCCCGAGGAGTCGAGCAGGCCCAGCCGCTCCACGACCTTCCACCACGCGGCGATGGACTCCGCGGCGGGGGCCTCCTGGGGGATGTGGCGGCATTCGTCGATGAGCCGCATCACGCGGTCGCGAAGCGCGCGCACGGCCATCACCTTGACCGCGTCCTCCTTGCGCTTGCCGCCCTGCGCGGCCATCCGGCGCGCGAGCCCTTCCAGGCGCACGTCGTAGGCGCCCTTGCCTCGCGTGGCGCCCAGGCGGTCATCGCGCGCGGCGGCGAGCGCGAAGAGGGTCGCGGGCGCATCCGGCCCCCCGCGCGACAGCGAAGGCACGTAGCGGCTGGAGACGAGCTCCGCCACGCGTTCAGCCGGGAAGCCGTCCTCCATCAGCACCGGCAGCTCCAGCGCCAGCCGCACCGGCCCCGCGAGCGCGAGCGGCTCCCCCCACGGCAGGCGCACCGGCACGCCCAGGTCGCCCAGAGCCTCCGCGAGCCAGCCCGCCTCCGGTCCCAGGTCCCGGTAAGCGATGGCGATGTCGCCCGGCGCGCTGCCCGAGTCGATGAGGCGGCGCACGTCGCGGGCCACGACGCGGGCCTCCTCGCGGGCGTTCGTCGCGTTCCACACGGACAGCCCGTCCACCGCGCCCTTCAGCACGTCACGAGCGGCGCGAGGCGAGAACAGGTGCCGGCCGAGGTCCGTGAAGGGGCGGCCCTCGAAGGTGACGTCCGCCTTGAAGAGGTCCACGTGGGGCATGGTCTCGCCCCGGTTCTCGAAGGCGCGGAACAGCGCCGCGAGCGCCGCGTCGGCCACCGGAGAGCCGCCCACCGGCGTCTCCACGCGCAGCGACACGCGCCGGGCCTCGCACGCCGCGGCGAGCCCCATCAGCAGCTCCAGCTTCGACGGGCGCACGTCGTAGACGCCGTGGAGCACCAGCCCCGTCACCCCGTCCCAGCCCGAGGGCCACGCGCCCCGGTCCAGCGCCTCGCGAGCGCCCCGGAGCACGTCCTCACGGTCCGCGAGCCCCAGCTCCGCCAGACGCTGTTCATACAGGTGATAGAGCCGGGCGAGGACCCGCGCGCGGGTGCGGCGCTCCGGGGGCAGCACCTCCGCGGCGTCCTGGAGTTCGCGAGGAGAGAGCCGGCCCGCCTTCAGGTCCAGCAGCACGTCTGCGGCGGCGCGGGCGAAGGCGGGCTCGCGCACGTAGTCACCGAACGGTGTGGAGCCCAGCAATGCGCCCAGGCCGGCCACCACGGCGCGGGCCGTCATCGCGGGACAGGGCCGCCGGTTGAGTTCGCGAGCCCCACCCAGCGCGTGGACGAAGTCGTCCCACGTGAGCAGATGGGTCCCCACGGCGAGGCCCCGCGCACGCCGCTCCGCCCGCAGGGCAGCCTGGCGGCGCGCGGCATCGGGGAAGACGTGGAGTGTGCGACCAGGGCGGGACATGCGGGGCGAGGACTCTAGAACGGCCAGGGGCGCCGTTTTCATGCTCCTTTCTGCGCATTCCCACACCCTGGCCCGTTGTCCGCTCGCCTGCCGCCCTTGGAACCCGGGAAGTCCAAGGACGCGAGCCTTTCCGCCCGACCCGCGACAGCTCCGCTCAGGCTGGAGGCGCCCAGGTCGCAGAACCTGCCCGACGGTCGGACAGGTTCTGGAAAGTCGCGGCAGGTGACAGGCCGCGAAAACTTGTTGGACAGACGAACAGGTCGGGAGCACCACCGCGGGCACCACGGAGCCGCGAAAACCTGTCCGACAGGCAGACCGGCTGGCCCATCGGGGCTGCCGCCACGGTGGTGGAAAACCTGTCGGACAATCGGACCGGTCACGAGCGCTCCGCCAGGACCATGGTGCGGCGAAAACCTGTCGGACGGCCAAAGCCAGTCCGGCCGACCGTGGCTGGCGTCATGGCACCGCGAAGACCAGTCCTGTTCGACAGGTAAACCGGGGCTGGCGCCACGGCGTTGCGAAAACCTGTCGGACAGTCGGACTGATTCTGGAGCCCCAAGGCTGGAACACCTCCACTGTGGAATCCCGTCGGACAGCTGCTGGTACAGCGCCGCCGCCACGCCGCAGCCAGAACCTGTTGGATAGTCGGACAGGACTGAACCACCACTGCTGGCACCAAGCCACGGCGAGAACCTGTCGGACGGTCGGACTGCTTTTGGAGCATCGCAGTGGGCACCATGCAGTGAAACCTGTCGGACCGGCATGGGACACACGACTGGCGCCCCACGCTTGTGAAGACCTGTTGGACAGTCGGGCAGGTTCTGGAACGGCAGCGCCCACGACAGGTCGCAGCGAGAACCTGTTGGACAGCCGGGTTGGGTTGGGACACACGGCTGGCGCCCCACGCTTGTGAAGACCTGTTGGACAGTCGGGCAGGTTTTGGAACGGCGGCGCCCACGCCAGGCCGCAGCGAGAACCTGTTGGACAGCCGGGTTGGGTTGGGACACACGGCTGGCGCCCCACGCTTGTGAAAACATGTCGGACAGTCGGACAGGTTTTGGAACGGCGGCGCCCACGCCAGGTCGCAGCGAGAACCTGTTGGACAGCCGGGCAAGTCTGGACTGCCACTGCTGGTGCCAAGCCGCGGCAAGAACTTGTCGGACGGTCGGGCAGGTTCTGGAACACTGCGCTTGGCGTGAGCGCTGCTGTGGAAACCTGTCCGATAATCCGCCATGGACGTCAGGGCGTGAGGCTCCTCGGGCGATTCAGTGCGCGGTGAGGAAGTTCTCCACCGCCAGGGCGAGCAGCGCGGGAGCTGAGACGTGGGCCACATGGCCCTGTCCCGGCAGCATGCGGAGGGACGCGTGTGGGAGGACCTTCGTCAGGGCATGGGCAGGTTCCGAGAGGAGCACCTGGGGGCTCTGGTCGCCCAGGACCACGAGGGTGGCGGCATCCACGGCGCGGAAGCGCTACACGCCTATTGGGAGGTCCGCCACCGCGCTGATTTCGCGCAGGAAGGGCTCTATCCGGCCGAGTTGCTTCGCCCACTGCGGCGTCTGGCGGAAGGCATCGAGTTGCTCCGGAGTAAGCATCCGGAAGATGCGGTGTTGCGCGGCCACGAGCGCCGCGTCCGGGCCCTCGGGCTTCCAGGTCGTGCGGACGAACTCCACGGCTTCGCGCGCGATGCATTGGGAGATAGGGAACGGAGGTTCGTAGAGCACCATCCGCGCAGGTGGCCGTCGCGCCGCCGCCTCCAGCGCGAGGATGCCGCCTGGCGAGTGGCCGAACAGGCAGGCCCCGGCCCTGGCCTCCTGCATCAGCGCGAGTACATCCTCGACCTCGCGTTCCAGCGAATACACCTCGCCGTCCGCGCTGGCGCCGCGTCCGCGCCGCTCCAACACGAAGTCCGTGAAGCGCGGGGATAGCCGCGACGCGACGTCCCGCCAATTGTCCCACGTGCTGAGCGTGCCGCAGATCCAGACGAGCGCGGGCCCCTGCCCGTGCCGGAAGTACGACAGCGACGTGCCATCCACAATCGCTGGGGGATACACATGGAGAGCCTCTCCGCCATCGGCGTCTTCGCCCGCGTCGCGGAAACCGGCAGCTTCGCCTCCGCGGCCCGCGCGCTGGGCATCACTCCATCCGCCGCGAGCAAGAGCGTGGCCCGCCTGGAGGAACGATTGGGCACGCGCCGCTCCCAGCGCACCACGCGGCGCATGCACCTCACCGAGCAGGGCGCCCGCTTCCACGAGCGCTGCGCGCGCCCTCAGCGAATTGCGCGATGCGGAGTCGGAGCTCGCCCACGCGGTGCGCACCCTGCGGGGCCGTGGGCGCGTCTCCGTGCCGGAAATGCTCGCCCTGCGGCTCATCATCCCCAACGTCCAGAGCTTCCGCCCCGAGTACCCGCACCTGGAGCTGGAGCTGGACGTCAACGACCACGTGGCCGACATCGTCGCGGACGGGCTGGACGCGGCGGTGCGCTGCGGCGAGTTCACCGACTTACGGCTCATGCGCCGTCGCCTGGGCCCCAAGCGCTTCATCCTCTGCGCCTCTCCCGCCTGCCTCCAGGTGCATGGAACGCCGTGCTCGCTCGACGCGCTTCAGGAGCACGACTGCATCCGCTATCGCTTCGTGTCCACCCCGCCGCGTGGAGTCCAGGGCCCTGCGTCAGCCCGCGGGCGCTCTCTCACCGCGCATCCCGGAGACCTTCGTCTTCAACAACAGCGAGGCCGTCACCCACACGGCCCGGGCGGGCTTCGGCATCGCCCAGTTCGTGGAGCGGATGATCCGCCCGGAACTCAAGGCCGGCACGCTGCGCCCCTTCCTGCGTGGGCGCTCCCTGGAACGCGGCACGCTGTGGCGGGTGTGGCCCCAGGCGCTGCGAACCTCGCCCAAGGTGAAGGCCCTGGGCGCCTTCCTGGCGCGGCTCGTCGAAGAGGACGGGGCCGGGCCGAGCTGAGATCCCATCACCCGGATTGCAGGAAAAGGGCGGAGCGCCTTTATGCTCCTCCGGCCCATGCCTGCTTCCTACCGGACCCTCGCCACCTTCTGCCTGCTCCTGCTGGCGCCGCTGTCCCCCGCCGCCGCGCAGGACGCCTCCGACGCGCCGCGCGCGCTGCGCTTCAACTGGACCCGCGACGGCATCATCACCGGCACCGCGGGAGTGCTGTGGATCACCAGCGAGTCGGTGTTCAAGGCCGACCTGTCCCCTGCACAGTGCCGCTGGTGCGACCGCGCTCCGGACGGCACCGACCGGCTCAATCGCCTGGACCGCTGGGGCCGAGGCATCGCGGGCAGCACGGAAGCGTCCCGCAAGCGCGCGGACACCTGGAGCAACATCATCGGGTTCGCAGGCCTGCCGCTGGGCATCCTGGGCACCCAGTACGCCGTGGGACGCAGCAGTGGCGCCTCCACGGAGTTCTTCGCCCAGGACGCCACCATCATGGTGCAGAGCGCCGTCCTCGCCTCTGTCGCTAACCAGGCGGTGAAGTTCGCCGTGGGCCGCGAACGGCCCTTCGTCCACGTCCTCCCGGAGGAGGAAAAAGGGCTCACCGCGCACCCCAGCGACAACAACCTGTCCTTCTACAGTGGCCATACCAACCTGGCCTTCTCCCTGGCCGTGTCCGCTGGCACCGTCGCCGCGATGCGCGGCTACAAGCACCAAGCCATCATCTGGGGCGTGGGCCTGCCGCTCGCCGCCTCCGTGGGCCTCTTGCGAATGGGCGCGGACAAACACTATCTCTCCGACGTGCTCACCGGCGCCGTGCTGGGCACCGCGTTCGGCGTCGCCGTGCCCCTGCTCCTGCACGGCCGCGTGGATGACACCGCGCCCGCCGCGACACGGACGTCCTCGGTGTCACTCAACCCGATGGTCGGCACCCAGATGGTGGGCCTGTCCGGCGCGTTCTAACCACCCTCCTCCCAGAGGTGGATATCCGAGGAGCCCGGTAGGGCCTCATGGACGACAGCGACCATGAAGGGCCGTCGTCGCTCACGAAGCAGGTGGGCCTGGGGAATGGGCAATCGAACGCCAGACGCTCACGGGCCAGCGGATCAGGGACGCCCAGGGCTCAATGAAGCGCCTCGCCCACATTGCGAAACGCTCCACGGAGGACGCAGCGAAAGTCCGTGGGTGGAACCTCGGTCCGATGAATGCCTCTTCTGGAGGCGAAGCGCCCCAACCTGTCTGACTGTCGGGCCGGTTTTCCCAGGCCGCGCCCATCTCGTCTCGCCCTGCGAGTTCCCCACCGGTCCCACAGGGGGCAAGCCCTGGGGCGTCTGAAGACAGCAACTGCTTGCTCCCCAGGTCCACACGGGAAGCCTGAGCATCAAGGCCAGGCGCAATCCCAAGCGGCTTGGTGTCCTCGGCGATGGGCGCGAGGCAGCCCGGTTCGTTGATTGGCGCGGGCGTGCCGGAACCATGGTTCGCCCCGCTGTTGGTGCCATCCCCCTCAACGCATGGGCATGCTCCCTGCGCTTCGCCTTGCGTGGTGGTTGACGTAAAGGCGCTGGCGCCGCGGTCCTCGATACAAGAGCGTGCCGCAAGAGCATCCTCCGGGCCACTGGCCGGTGCCGGCGTACCGAGGAGGTCCTCCTGAGTGCAGTGGGGTTCGGGAGTCGCAGGTTCCTGGGGTGCAGGAGCGAAGGCTTCCAGCAAACGCTTGTCGCAAGTTTTCAGTAGCGCCGGCAGCTTGTGCTGAAGCTCCTGCACGTTGCGCTCCGACAGTGCCCCCATCGCGCAGTTGGCCCACTCACGCAGCGCCTCTCCGCCCAGGAGCGGCAGCAGTTGGGCAGCTCCTCCCAGGAAGGCCCGCTGCAGAGACTGAACAAGGAGCACGTGCCCGGGACGTGCCGCCGCTCGCGCTGCCTGCCGCAGCAACTCGAATTCCGCCTGCGCGCAGGCTTCCCCCGACTCCCAGCGCGCCGCGTCCTGAAGCCGGAAGCACGCGCTCCCCAGCCGGTCCAGGTCGAGGTCCGAAGCTTTCTCGCAGCAGTCGACCAGGAGTTCCACCAGCACCTGCCGCTTGAGGCTGAAGTAGCCCTCCAGAAGCCACCGGGCATCCGGGTTGCTCGCGTCATGCAGCGCCAGGCCCAGGTTCTCCAGCGTCAGCGACTCATCCAGCGCCACCGCGCGAGTCCTGCGACCGGGGTGCTGCACCACCAGGCCCCGTGCCGCCAGCCGCCGCAGCGCCTCGCGGATGGTGCCCCGGCTCACTCTATATCGCTGCGCCAGCTTCGCTTCGGGACCGAATTGCCCGCTCGGGTGCAACCGCCCCAGCGCGATGTCGCGCTCGATTTGTGCCTCCACATAAGCCACGAGTCCGCCCCGTCCCATCCCCGTTCCCCCTCCTCGTTTCAGCATCGCCATCCAACCACAGGGGTCTGACATGGACATCCAGGTCCGAAAGTCTCACTGCCACCCGGGAGGTCGCCCTCCGGACCCGGACGGCGAAAACCTGTCCGACAGTCGGACAGGTTTTGAGACAACCGGGCCCGGGCGGGCGCCCCCGTGCGAGAGCTACCTTGGCGTTCGCGCGCCATGTCACGCTCCTGCCGGTCAATCACAAGCTCGGGCCCATGCGGCGGAGTGCGGTCAGACTGTCGGACAGGTTTTGAGACAACCGGGCCCGGGCGGGCGCCCCTGTGAGCCTCCCCGGGCTTTGTGGACACCCGAGAAGAGGTGACCGGAGGATGTCCACGACGATGCCGAGACGAGCACGCAGGAAGCTCACGCCGGAGTTCAAAGCCCGGGCGGTGAAGTTGGCGCTGGAGGAGGGCAAGCCCCGGGCGCAGGTGGCCAAGGACCTGGACTTGACGCGCAGCGCCCTGGAGAGCTGGGTGATGCAGGCGCAGGTGGACGCGGGCCAGGGGACTGGCGGGGCGCTGACGACGAGCGAGAAAGAGGAACTCGCCCAACCGCGCCGGGAGGTGCGCCTGCTGTGAGTGGAGCGTGAAATCCTAGAAAATGCGGCGGCCTTCTTCGCCAACGAGAGCACGTGAAGTTCGCGTTCATCCAGGCGAAGAGGGCCTGCTACCCGGTGGCGCTCTTGTGCCGTGTGCTTCAGGTGTCCCGGGCTGGCTACTACGCCTGGGAGAGACGGGAGTCCTCTGCCCGTCAGAAGGCAAACGCGGCGCTGATGCAGCGAATCCGGCAGGTGCACCATGACAGCCGCCGTCCCTACGGCAGCCCCGCGTGCACACGGAGTTCCAGGCGCAGGGCCAGAAGGTGGGCCGGCACCGGGTGGCCCGGCTGATGCGCGAAGCAGGGCTGCGGGCCCGCGGGCGCCGCAGATTCGTCCGCACCACGGACTCCAGGCATGGCTTGCCCGTGGCACCCAATGTGCTGGCCCGAGCCTTCCACCCGCCCAAGGCAGACCGGGTTTGGGCGGCGGACATCACCGATGGCCCCACGCGCGAAGGATGGCTGTACCTGGCCGTCGTGCTCGACCTCTTCAGCCGACGTGTCATTGACTGGGCGATGGATGGCACCTCGAGCGGCACCTGGTGCTCTCGGCCCTCGACATGGCGCTTGAGGGCCTGACCATCTCACTCGACCTGGCGCGGCTCCTGGGCGGCGATGTCACCGTGCGCAGCAAGCCGGGCGAGGGCAGCACCTTCACCGTCACCCTCCCCTTGCGGCCAGCCCCCCGCGCCCGCGGTTCGCGAGCCGCCCCCGCGCCTCCCCAGTCTCCGTCGCTCCCGTGGCCACGCCCCGCCCCCAGCCCGCGCCTCCCCCCGGCATGGAGGACGACCGCGAGCGGCTCGCCTCGGGCTCGCGCGTGCTGCTGGTGGTGGAAGACGACGCCCGCCTCTCCCCGCATCCACGCCACGGACATCAACCCCACCGGCCTCCAGCGCGCGGAGGCCGGCGTGTACGCGGTGGACCGCAGCGCGTCCTTCACGCAAAGCCCTCACCTGTCCGGCGTGCGCTCGTCGCTGTCCGACGCCTACACCGCCGCGGATGGCGGCGAGGTGTCCGACCGGGCACTCAAGGGGCACATCGTCTTCTCGGACCACAGCCTGGCCACCGACAGCGTCTTCGCGGAGGTGCAGCTCCTGTCGTGCCGCAATGTGCTCAGCTACTTCAACCGCGAACTGCAGGAGCGCGCGCTGGGACTGTTCGCGAGTCGCTGCGCTTCTCCTCGCACGAGGCCTCGTTCACCCCCTCGTCCCCGAGGACCGGCTCTACCAGAAGCGTTAGGGAGGACCCGCCGCCATGCCCACTCCACGCCCCGCTCCGCCCGCTGGCCGCGTCGACGCCATCGTCATCGGTGCGTCCGCGGGTGGGGTGGATGCCCTGCCCCACCTGCAGCCCGCGCTGCCCACGAACTTCCGGCCCGCGGTCCTCGTCGTCCTGCACCTGCCGCGCGGTCTCCCCAGCCTGCCGCCGGAGATGTTCGCCACCCGGTGCACGCTGCCGGTGCACGCTGCCAGGGACAAGCAGCCCATCCAGCTGGGGAAGCTCTACTTCGCGCCCCCCAACCACCACCTGCTCGTGGACCTGGACGCGAAGGGGCCGCTGCTCGCGCTGTCCACGGACGCCCCCGTCCACTTCTCCCGCCCCGCCATCGACGTGCTCTTCGAGTCCGCCGCGGCCGTCTATGGCGCGCGCCTGGGCGGCGTCATCCTTTCGGGCGCCAACGCGGATGGGGCGCTGGGGCTCCAGGCGGTGAAACGGCGGGGCGGCGTCACCCTGGTGCAGGCGCCCGAAACCGCTCGCTCGCCCACCATGCTCCAGGCGGCGCTCGCGGCCGGGCCGGTGGATTTCGTGCTGCCTCTTGAACAGATGCCCGCCGTCTTCCGGGCATGGGGAGATGACGGTGCTATCTGACCTGTCCGTCCTCAGCAAGGAGCCCCTGCCCGTGGCCTCCCGGGTGAAGTGCCTGCTCGTCGATGACCTGGAGGAGAACCTCCTGGCGATCTCCGCCGTGCTGCGGCGTGACGACGTGGAGGTGCACTGCGCCCGCTCCGGCGCGGAGGCGCTGGAGCTGCTGCTGCTGCACGAGTTCGCGCTCGCGCTCGTGGACGTGCAGATGCCGGAGATGGACGGCTTCGAGCTGGCGGAGCTGATGCGCGGCTCCGAGCGCACCCGCGAAGTGCCCATCCTCTTCGTCACCGCGGGCGGGGGCGACCCCTGGCGCACCTTCAAGGGCTACGAGGCCGGCGCGGTGGACTTCCTCTTCAAGCCGCTGGAGGCCCACGCGCTGCGCGGCAAGGCGGAGGTCTTCTTCCAGATGCACCGCCAGAAGCAGCAGCTGGCTCAGCAGTTGGACACGCTCGCGGAGACCCTGCGCCTCAACGAGATGTTCACCGCGGTGCTGGGCCACGACCTGAGAAACCCCCTCTCCGCCATCCTCACCGCGGCGGACCTGCTCCAGCGCCGCTCGGACGACGAGGCCGTGAAGAAGACGGCCACGCGGATGATGGCCGCCGGCAAGCGCATGGGCCGGATGATTGAAGACGTGCTCGACCTGGCGCGCGCGCGGCTGGCCGGCGGGATTCCGCTACGCCGGGGGGAGACGGACTTCGGGCAGCTGGTGCAGCGCATGGTGCAGGAGCACCAGACGGCGTGGCCGCGCCACCGCATCGAGGTGCGGCAGGACGGCGACCTCGTGGGGGACTGGGACGCGGACCGGCTGGCGCAGGTGGCCTCCAACCTCATCGGCAACGCGCTCCAGCACGGCGACGCCGCGGAGCCGGTGCGCATCCTCGTGGACGGCACGCGCGACGACGCGCTGCACTTCACCATCACCAACGTGGGCGTCATCCCCGCCCACCTCCTGCCCTTCCTCTTCGACCCGTTCCGCGGCGGCCAGCAGCGCCGGGGCCGCGGCGAGGGCCTGGGCCTGGGGCTCTACATCGTCCAGCAGATCATCCACGCGCATCAGGGCGGCGTGGAGGTGCTCTCCGGCACCGGGCCCTACACGGAGTTCCGCGTGGCGCTGCCGCGCAAGGGCGTGGAGATCATCAAGCCGTAGCGCCGTTGTCCGCGGGCACGCTGCCCGGCCCGTCCGACGCGTCCAGCGGCGGCAGCGTGTGCAGCCCCCAGCGCTGTCCCGCCTGCCAGGCGGCGACGCCGGAGACGCCCCAGCCGGCGCGCTGGGCCTCGCGGCCCTCGAACTCCAGCCAGAAGACGGCGGTGTCCGGCCGGGCCGCCTGGTCCAGGCACGCCACGCGCGACAGCGCGCGCCCGTGCGAATCCAGCGTCACGGCGAAGGGCTTGTGCGAGTGGCCACAGAGCACCCACCTGGGGTGCACCGTGTCCACCAGCTTGCGCGTCACCGGGTTGCCAATCCACGGCGAGGGCAGCGGGCGCGCGGGGGCCAGCCGCTCGTCGCGGGCCTTCTGCACGATGCCCCGGGGCCACTCGTGCACGAGCAGCAGGTCCACGTCCCGCAGCGCGGCCACCTGCTCCACCTCCGGCGTGCGGAAGTAGCCCGCCTGCTTCGCCGTATCCAGCGAGGTGGGCCGCTTCAGCGGCTGGTCGATGAAGCGCGGCGCGTGGATGCCGGACAGGTACGCCACGCGCAGGGGACCCAGGGTGCGCAGGCCCGCGCGGCCCAGGTAGTGGACGTCCGGGGCCAGCTCGCCGCCCTCTGGCAGGTCGTGCAGGGCTTCGAAGTCCTCGTTGTTGCCGCCAATGAAGTACAGCGGCCGCTTCATGCGGCGGATGCCGTCCGCGTACCCGGCGAACTCGGCGGGCATGGAGCGCTTGGCGGCCTTACGCCGGTGGTCGTCCGCGTGGCGGAAGGCCTCCACGTCCCCCACCGCCAGCACCAGGTCCACCTTGCGGCCGCGCGCCTGCTCCAGCGCATCCAGCCACGCCTCCACCCGGTGGAAGCGTCCATGGATGTCACCCAGCGCGGCGACGAGGAGGGAGTCCTGCGGCATGTCCTTCACTCAAGGCCTCCCGCCCCGCCCTGTCGAGTCATCCGCCCCCGTCACTTTCCAGTGACGGACGAATGGCCGCCCGGGCTACGGGCAGCCCAGCGGATAGGTGACCTCCACCACGGCGCCCGGGGGCGGGGCGCGCAGCCGGTCGAAGATGACCGCGTTGGCCCGCGCGTCATAGGACCAGCCGTCCGTCACGGGCAGCCCGTCCACCCGGACGGCGATGGCGCCGGGGTCCTCGGGCAGCTCCGACAGGGGGAAGGCGCGGTTGGGCCCGAAGGCGCTCTCCGACAGCTTCTCCAGCGACGCGGCCCAGTTGGGCGTGCAGATGCTGTCCACCACGCCGTTGAGCTTCCGGGCCAGCTCCATGTACCGGCTGCCGGAGCTGCTGGAGGTGGTGCAGGTCGTCAGGTCCTCCGGGCCCACCACGGCGTTGAAGCTCACCTTGGACGGGTCGTTCCCCTTCAGGGCCAGGAGGTAGGTTTCGTAGAAGGACACCGGCTGGGAGCTGAAGTCCTCCTCGTCGGACAGGACGATGACGGCCAGCTTCGCCTCCTCGCGCAGGAAGCCGCCGTTGCCGTCGCTGGCCTGGGGCGTGCGCGGGTCGTCCAAATCGTAGAGCAGCGGATCCGACAGCGCGCGGTACGTCGCGTCCAGGCCCTGCTCGTTCCAGTGGCACACGCCCACGTGGGTGTTGGTGGCGAAGACGCCGGCCGCGTTGGGCGTCTCCGGCGTGATGATGCGCGGGCTGGAGCCGTCCACGGGGAACAGGCGCCCGTTCTCACCGCCCTGCGCGCCGCCGGGGCACTCGGACCAGCCGCCCGGGGACGGGTCCAGGCCGGTGGTGGTGACACCGATGCGGTAGTCCACCTGCGCGGCGGTGGCCGCGGACAGGAAGGCCGCGAAGTTCTCCCCCAGGCTCTGCTGCTCCTCCATCATGGAGCCCGAGTTGTCCACGACGAAGAGCACGTCCACGCGCGCCTCCGACTGCTGGACGAAGCGGTCCGTCTGGTCCGTCTTCGCCAGGCCCCGCCCCACGAGCCCCGCGTTGTAGACGGCGCCGTCCTTCAGCGTGAAGCGCACCGTCGCCGCGTCCTCGCCCTCCGCCCCGGGCGCGTACTTCGCGGTGAGCTTCACCCGCCCGCCCGCGGGGATGGTGGCCGGCAGCGCGCCGGACACGGCGAACTCCTGGCCCGGCTGCTCCAGCTTCATGCCCGTCACCATCACGTCCCCCGGGCAGTCGTTGTAGGCCATGAACTCGCGGGTGCGCGGGCCGCACGTCAGCCGGCTGATGCCGAAGTCCACCGTCGTGGGCTGCACGGAGAAGCACCCCTGCACGCCCCGGCCCACCAGGTTCACCAGCGGGTGGCCGCGCGTGGGGTGGCTCACCCAGCCCTCGGCGAGCCCCTGGAACTCCCCTTCCTCGGACGGGCGGAAGCGCACGAGCAGCGTGGCCTTCCTGCCGGGCTCCAGCACGCTGTTGGCCACCGTCGTCGCGCGGAAGGCCGGGTCCGACCCCGACGCGAGCTGGAGCCCCGCCAGGAAGCACGCCTGCGTGCCGGTGTTGCGCAGCGTCACCCCCAGCGCCACCTCCGAGCCCACCGGCACCTGGCCGAAGTCCAGCACCGAGGGCAGCGCGTACTCGCACGGCGCGAAGGATTTGCCCTCGCCCGCCAGCGTCACGCCGTCCGTGGCGCTGGAGGTGCGCTGCGTGGAGGTGACGGCCAATTGCCCGCTGCTCGCGCTGCCCACGCCCGCGCGAGGGCTGAAGGTGATGCCCACCTTGAGCGAGCCCCCCGGCGCCACCGGCTGGCTGGAGGGCGGCTGCGCGAGCGTGAAGTAGCCGCCCGCCTGCGTGGTGAGGTGGAGATTCGTGACGGTGGTCTCCTCGCGGCAGTGGTTGTTCACGGTGACGTCGCGCGTGGCGGTCATGCCGAAGGCCACCGGCCCGAAGTCCAGGTGCGCGGGCGTGACCTCCACGCACGACGCGCCGGCCTCGCCCGTCAGCGTCACCTTGGGACCGGGTGAGGTCGTCTTCGGCTTGCGCACGGCCACCTCCACGCGGCCGTCACGCACCCGGCCCGCCACCGTGGGCGAGAAGGCCACGCGCAGCTCCACCACCCCGCCCGGCGACAGCACGTCGTTGGGGAGCGCGGGCGCGCTCACCACCTTGAACACGCCGGACGGGTCCTCCAGGAGCGACGCGCCCTTGTAGCTGAGCGGCTCGGAGCCCAGGTTGCGCACGGTGATGCGCTCCTCGGCGGTGGCGCCCACCGCCACCCGGCCGAAGTCCACGCGCAGCGGCGTCACCTCCAGCGCGCCCGCGACGCCCATCCCCGTCAGCCGCACCCGCGCGGGCTCGCAGCCGTCGCACACGGCGACGTGCAGCTCCGCCTCCGCGTTGCCCAGCCGCACGGGGCTGAAGGCCACCGGCACCTTGCGCGTCTCGTGCGGCGCCAGCGAGGACGGCAGCCCCGCTCCCGCGGAGAACTGATCCTTGTCCGCGCCCTCCACCGACAGCACCAGCGGGCTCTCCACGTCGGAGGGGTTGCGCACCGTCACCTCGCGCATCTCCACCAGCCCCAGGTTCACGTTGCCGAAGTCGAGCGCCGACTCCGGCACCTCCACCAGCGCCTTCACGCCGCGCCCGCTGACGGGCACCTGCGTCGCCGCGCCGCCGGACGCGTCCGTGAACAGCTCCAGCTGCCCCTGCACCGCGCCCTCCACGTCGGGCGCGAAGCGCACCTCAATCTCGTGCTCCGCGCCGGCCGTCAGCGTGAAGGGCTCGAACGCGGGGACGCTCACGTTGGGCAGCGACGAGCGCGCCCCCTCCACGCGGTACGACGCGCGCCCCTGGTTCGCCAGCCGCAGCGTCATCTTCTTGGTGCGCCCCACGGCGGCCGGGCCGAACTCCAGGAGCTCCGGCCTCGCCGCGAAGCCCGTGCGTGCCTGCTGCGAAGTGGGTCGCTCACACGCCGCCGCCGCCGCCACCACCACCGACAACACCAGCCATCGGAGTCCACGCATACAGAGTCCCCCATTTCCTACGCACGGCACCGGTGTCCCCCCACACAGCATTGCGCGTGGATCCGGTCGTCGTGGAAAGGTGCAACCCTGGTGCCTGGACGTCCCAACGAGGCGCCGTCACGCCGCCAACACGGCAAACGGGCGCCCACGCTGGGGAACGGCATTTAACGGGTAAAGCAGGAGATTCCACGTTTCGTGGAAGCGACTGCAAAAGCTTCACAAACGGTAGATGCCACACCGACCCCTGACCCTCGGGGGCCGTGCGACTTCCAGAGGGGGAACGTGGCGGGCGCAGGACGTCCGGGTGCCCGTCTGGCTGTGGGGATGCGGGCGGCGGTTTCGGGTGTTTCCGCTGAACCTCTTCGGTTCTACGCCTTTGCGTGCACCGGAACACCCTTTCAGTGATAAAGCGCGCCCCCATGTCCGAGCCCGACGTCATTTCCATCCGTGGTGCCAGGGAGCACAACCTCAAGACCGTCTCCCTGGACATCCCGAAGAAGAAGCTCGTGGTGTTCACCGGCGTGTCGGGCTCCGGCAAGAGCTCGCTCGCGTTCGACACGCTCTACGCGGAGGGCCAGCGCCGCTACGTGGAGAGCCTGTCCTCCTATGCGCGCCAGTTCCTGGGGCAGATGGAGAAGCCCCGCTACGACACGCTGCGGGGCCTGTCGCCCACCATCTCCATCGAGCAGAAGGCGGCCAGCAACAACCCGCGCTCCACGGTGGGCACCGTCACGGAGGTGCACGACTACCTGCGCGTGCTCTACGCCTCCATCGGCGTGCAGCACTGCCCCAACTGCGGCCGCAAGGTGGGCAAGCAGAGCGCGCAGCAGATTGTGGATGAGATCATGAAGCTGCCCGCGGGCACCAAGCTCCAGGTGCTGGCGCCCATCGTCACGAACCGCAAGGGCGAGCACAAGGACCTGCTCGCGGAGGCGCAGAAGCGCGGCTTCTCCCGCGCGCGCGTGGACGGCAAGGTGCGCGAGTTGGAGGAGCGCATCGAGCTGGACAAGAAGTCCAAGCACGACATCGCGCTCATCATCGACCGCCTGGTGTTGAAGCCGGACCTGCGCACGCGCCTGACGGACTCCGTGGAGACCGCGCTGCGCGAGGGCAAGGGCACCCTCATCATCACGGATGAGAAGGGGACGCTCGCGTCCGACCGCGTGATGAGCGAACTGAACGCGTGCCCCGCGTGCGGCCTGTCCTTTGGCGACCTGACGCCCGCGTCGTTCTCCTTCAACAACCCGCTGGGCATGTGCACGGACTGCAACGGCCTGGGCACGCGCCCGGAGATGGACGCGGACCTGCTGGTGCCGGACCAGACGCGCAGCATCCGCGACGGCGCGATTGAACCATGGGCCAGCGGCATGAACCGCGGCGAGGGCTGGACGGCGGACTTCGTGGAGAGCCTGGCGTCCGCGTTCAAGATCGACCTGGACGTCCCGTACGCGAAGCTGACCAAGCGGGAGAAGGACGTCCTGATGAACGGCGCGAAGGGCAAGTCCTTCACCGTGCAGTGGGGCGACAACGGCCAGTACGACATGGAGTGGGAGGGCCTGCTCGCCCGCACCATGCGCAACTTCAAGACGACGACGTCGGAGGCGCGCAAGGCGGAGCTGCAGAAGTACTTCAGCGACAAGCCCTGCCCGTCCTGCAAGGGCGAGCGCCTGCGTCCGGAGAGCCGCGCGGTGAAGGTGCACTCGCGCACGCTGGTGGACCTGAGCCGGATGACCATCACGGAGGCGCGGACGTTCCTCACGCAGATGGGCCTCTCCGCGCAGGAGGAGAAGATCGCCCAGGAGCTGCTCAAGGAGATCCGCAGCCGCCTGTCCTTCCTGGTGGACGTGGGCCTGGGCTACCTCACCCTGGACCGCACCGCGTCCACGCTGTCCGGCGGTGAGAGCCAGCGCATCCGGCTGGCGTCACAGATGGGCAGTGAATTGACAGGCGTCATCTACATCCTGGATGAGCCCTCCATCGGCCTGCACCAGCGGGACAACGGCAAGCTGCTCACCACGCTCAAGCGCCTGAGGGACCTGGGCAACTCCGTCATCGTCGTGGAGCACGACGAGGAGACGATGGAGGAGGCGGACTACCTGGTGGACTTCGGCCCCGGCGCGGGCGAGCTGGGCGGGCAGGTGGTGTCCCAGGGCACGCCCAAGCAGGTGATGGCGGACACCCAGAGCCTCACCGGCGCGTACCTGTCCGGCCGCCAGGAGATTGAAATCCCGGAGACGCGCCGCCCGGTGAACCCCAAGCATCAGATCTCCATCGTGGGCGCGACGGAGAACAACCTGAAGAACGTGGACGCGGACCTCCCGCTGGGCATCTTCACGGCGGTGACGGGCGTGTCCGGCGCGGGCAAGTCCACGCTGATCAACGAAATCCTCTACCCGGCCCTGGCGCGCGCCCTCTACGACAGCCGCGAGCCCATGGGGAAGCACAAGGCCATCAAGGGCCTGGAGCACCTGGACAAGGTCATCGACATCGACCAGCGGCCCATTGGCCGCACGCCGCGCAGCAACCCGGCCACGTACACCAAGGTGTTCGACGCCATCCGTGAGGTGTTCGCGATGACGCCGGAGGCGCGCACGTTCGGCTACGGCCCGGGCCGCTTCAGCTTCAACATCAAGGGCGGCCGCTGCGAGGCGTGCGAGGGCGACGGCGTGAAGCTGGTGGAGATGCACTTCCTGGCGGACGTGTACGTCCCCTGCGAGGTCTGCAACGGCAAGCGCTTCAACGAGGCCACGCTGCGCGTGCGCTACAAGGGCAAGAACATCGCGGAGACGCTGGATTTGAGCGTGCGCGAAGCGGTGGACCACTTCGGCGCGCACAAGGACATCATGCGCGTGCTCACCACGCTCACCGACGTGGGCCTGGGCTACCTGCGGCTGGGCCAGCCCTCCCCCACCCTGTCCGGCGGCGAGGCGCAGCGCATCAAGCTCGCCCGCGAGCTGGCCCGGGTGGCCACCGGCCGCACGCTCTACATCCTGGATGAGCCCACCACGGGCCTGCATTTCGAGGACATCCGCAAGCTGCTCTCCGTGCTCAACCGGCTGGTGGAGGCGGGCAACAGCGTGCTCGTCATCGAGCACAACCTGGACGTCATCAAGAGCGCGGACTGGCTCATCGACCTGGGGCCGGAGGGCGGCTCGGGCGGCGGCAACATCCTGGCGGTGGGGACGCCGGAGGACGTGGCGAAGGTGGAGGCCAGCCACACCGGGCGTTACCTCAAGCACGTGCTGGGCAAGGCGCGCCGGGCCCGCATTGGCAAGCGCGTGGACGCGGCCTGAGGGGCCCCGGTAGGGTGGGGGCATGGCCGAGACCTCGACCGCCCCCACCTCCCAGCGCTTCCCGCCCCAGATTCCCTACATCATCGGGAACGAGGCCTGTGAGCGCTTCAGCTTCTACGGGATGCGGAACATCCTCGTGGTGTTCTTCATCGACTACCTGCTGCGCACGCAGATGCCGGAGTCAGGGGCGCGGGAGGCGCACGCGAAGTACCTGATGCACCTGTTCATGGCGGGGGTGTACTTCTTCCCGCTCATCGGCGGGTACCTGGCGGACCGCTTCTTCGGGAAGTTCCACACCATCTTCGTGCTGAGCCTCGTGTACTGCGCGGGGCACGCGTGCCTGGCGCTCTTCGAGGGCAACGCCACGGGCTTCTACACGGGCCTGACGCTCATCGCGATTGGCTCCGGCGGCATCAAGCCGTGCGTGTCCGCGATGGTGGGCGACCAGTTCACGGAGGGCAACAAGCACCTGGTGAAGAAGGTCTTCGCCATCTTCTACTGGACCATCAACTTCGGTTCGTTCTTCGCGTCGCTGTTCATCCCGCTCCTGATGAAGAAGTACGGGCCGGCGGTGGCCTTTGGCGTGCCGGGCCTCCTGATGTTCCTGGCCACGGTCATCTTCTGGGCGGGCCGCAAGCACTACGTGCTGGTGCCGCCCACGGGCCCCAACCCGCACTCGTTCTTCAAGGTGCTGGGCAGCGCGTTCCGGGGCAAGGACGTGGCGGGCGGCACCTGGCTGGACAAGGCGAAGGCGGAGCACCCGGCGGAGGCGGTGGAGGGCGTGAAGGCGGTGTTCCGCGTGTCCGCGCTGATGCTGCCGTTCGTGCCCTTCTTCTGGATGCTGTTCGATCAGAAGGCGTCCACCTGGGTGGTGCAGGCGCGGTCCATGGACCCCAACGTGGGCGGCATCGTGTTCCAGCCCAGCCAGATGCAGTTCATCAACCCCATGCTGGTGATGCTGCTCATCCCCTTCCTGACCGCGGTCGTCTATCCGGCCTTCCAGCGCATGGGCTGGGAGCTGACGCCGCTGCGCCGCATGCCGCTGGGCCTGGTGATTGGCGCCGCGTCGTTCGTCATCGCGGGCTTCTTCCAGGTGGCCATGGAGGGCGGGCAGACGCTGAACATCGCGTGGCAGCTTCTGCCGTACATCGTGCTGACGGTGGCGGAGATCCTCGTGTCCACCACGGGCCTGGAGTTCGCGTACACGCAGGCGCCCCGGGAGATGAAGGGCACCATCCAGAGCGTGTGGCTGGTGACGAACACGCTGGCGAACGTGGCGGTGGCCATCGCCGCGGCGCTCAACGTCTTCACGGGCGCCGCGCAGTTCTTCTTCTACGCGGCCCTGGCCGCCGTGGCCGCCGTGGGCATGGCGCTCGTCGCCCGCCGCTACGTGGTGCGCGACTACTACCAGTCGGACGCGCAGGCTCCCATGGACGGCCGCAACCCGGGCGTCGCGCCGAAGCCGGCTTAAGGCCCCAGCTGAATCGTCGGATCCGCCGAGGGCGACGTGCGCGGTCCCTGGCGGGGCAGCTCCACCGTGAAGGTGGCCCCCTGCCCCGCCTCGCTCTCGACCCGCACCGTTCCGCCCAGCCGCTCCACCAGCTGGTTCACGATGTGGAGGCCCAATCCCAGCCCGCCGTAGTGGCGCGACGACACCGCGCGCTCGAAGGCCCGGAAGATGCGCGCGTGCCGCTCCGCCGGGATGCCGATGCCCTGGTCCCGGACCTCCAGGCGGGCCATCACGGCGTCCCCCTCCACCCGGACCTCGATGGGCCTCCCCTCGCCGTACTTGATGGCGTTCGAAAGCAGGTTGGTGACGATCTGATCCAACCGCGACCGGTCCCACAGGCCCGGCATCGCCACGTCGGCGTGGACCTGGAGCCGGGTTCCGGACGTGGCCAGCTCCGGGACGAAGCGCGCCGCGACGTCCCGGACCAGCGCGGCCAGGTCCACCTCCTCGAACTCCAGCTCGAGCTTCCCCGCATGGATGCGGGAGACGTCCAGCAGGGTGTTGACGAGCTTCGCCATCCGCTTCGCCTGCCGCTCGATGACCTCCAGGGAGTGCTTCACCGCATCCACCCGCGCGGTCCCGAGCGCGCCGGTCCGGGCCAGGCGCATCAGCCCCTGCACCGACAACTGGAGGGACGTGACCGGGGTCTTCAGCTCATGCGAGGCAATGGAGAGGAACTCGTCCCGAAGGCCAATCGCCAGCTGGGCCTGCTGATAGAGGCGCGCGTTGTCCAGGGCCATCGCCGCGCGGCGGGCCAGCTCCTGCGCGAGCGCGAAGTCCGCCGGGACGTACTGGCCACCGCCCTCCATGCGGGCGAGCGTGAGCGCGCCGAGCGCGTGCTCCCGCGCGAGCAGCGGCACTGAAATCCAGGACTGGAACTCGACGACCTCGGACAGGCCCTGCCCGTCCCGCACGCAGCCCAGGGACATGGAGGCGCACCCCTCCGGGCAGAACTCCGGTTCGCCCACGCGGAGCACCCTCCCCGGGCCATGTTCGGCATCCAGGTCGGGCAGGGCGCAGTACATCCGCACGGGCACGGTGGCGCGCAGCGCCTCCGAGCGGGCCTCGGTGACGCGCTGGAAGGAATGCCCCCCGTCCAGCAGGTCCACCGCGCACCAGTCGGCGAACCGCTCGACGGTCAGCGCGGCCACGCTGCGCAGCGCGTCCTCGGGGGCGAGCGAGCCGGTGAGCAGCCCGGACGCCTCCGCCAGGAGCGCGGACCGCCCCTCCTGCTCCTCCGCGCGGGCGCGCGCCTGCTGCTCCCGCTGGAAGATCTGATCGCGCTCCTGCTCGGCCCGGCGGTGCTCGGTGATGTCGATGCCGGTGCCGATGACGTACTCGATGGCGTCCGACTCGCCGCGCAGGACGTTGCTGGACCAGGCGATGAGCCGGCGCTCACCCTCGCGGGTCACCCAGTGGGTCTCGTACTGCTCGAACCCCAGCCCGGCCGCGAGCACGGCGAAGTTCTGCTCCACCCGCGCCGCTTCGTCCGGCGGCAGGAGCCGCGTCCAGAAGTGCGCGCCGCGCAGCTCCTCGAAGGAGTAGCCCGTCACCTCCTGGCACGCCCGGTTGAAGCGGATGATCCGCCCCTGGGGGTCCAGGACGATGACCAGGGCGCGCGCCGTGTCCAGGACCGCCGAGCTGAAGTCCCGCTCATGCTGGAGCGCGCGCTCGCTCTCCAGCGTCCTCGCGAAGAGCTGCCGGTGGACGAGCGCGGTGCGGAGCACGGCGCCGAGCCGCTCCACCATGCCCCGGTATTGCCGCGGCAGGTGCGGCTCGCGGTCGAAGTACAGCAGCAGCAGGCTGGAGGGGGCCCCCGCGTCGTCGATGGGCACCGACCACCGCACGAGCCCCGGCGAGTCCAGCTCCGGATAGGGCAGGTCGACCCAGAGGGGCGCTGGCAGCCCCGGGCGCGGGGGCAGCCCTGGAATCGGCAGCTGGCGGGAGGCCGAGGACAGTCCGCTCGCGCCCAGGAGCCCCACCTGTCCCCGCGCGTCCGGCTGGAGCCAGAGGGCGACCGCGCACCCCAGCCGCTCCGCGACGCGCTCCAGGAAGTCGTCCGCGGGCTTGTAGGGGTTGAGCAGGTCGAGCGCCGCGACGGTGAGCTCCTGGAGCACGCTCAAGAGCGCGAGCCGCTCCTCGGTGAGCTTGTGGTCCCCGCCCGCGCCATGGTCCGCCATGCGCCACCTCACTCCCTCATGCAGGCAGGGCGACCACCACCGCGGTCTTGTTGTGGAACTGGGGGACCCCGCCGCCCATGGCCCCCACCTCGCCCAGGGTCAGACAGCCCACGACCGGGACGCCCGCGCCGAGCGCGTCCTGGAACCGTGAAAGCTCTTCCCGGACGCCCTCCCCCAGGACGAGGTAGCGGGAGACGCAATCGAACACCACCGCGCCGCCCAACGTGCCAGGGGTCGCTTCGCGGGCCAGGGTGGCGGCGCCGCCAGCGGCGTCGAGCAGGTCCGTGCGCTTGCCCTCCATCACGCGCACCAGGGAGCCGTCCGGGACCTCGGCGATGAAGCGGACGGAGCCGTCGGGTTCGACGGCCAGGGGGTCGCGGATCACGAACTCGCCATTGGCCTGGGGAATCCCCAGCGGGTGCGTCATCGCGAAGCGGGGGAAGCTGCGCGTGTCCAGGGCGTCCCCCCGGCTCTCGGCCGTGTGCCGGTAGACTTCAAAGGCGCGCTCGTAGTCGAGCTCCACGGCGGTCGAGCCCCGGGCCTTGGTCACCTGCGAGGGCGGACCATACGGAGACCAGCCGTGCTGGATGCCCACGCCGAGCGGCGCCAGCGCATCAAAGGCAATCACCACCACCTGGTCCTGCCAGGCGTGCCCCTGGGTGAACTGGGCCGTCTTCACGAACCGGACGTTGTTGCCCGCGCCGCCCCCGGCCCAACGGATGCCCGCGCCCGCCTCCTGCTGGGCCCCGCGAACCACCTCCGTCGAGTTGCCGCTCAGCGCGTCCGGAAGGACGAACAGCGTGCGCCGGAAGCCGGGCGGCTTGGGAGGCAGCTTGCCCACGGCCTCGGCCACCGCCGCGCGTCCGGCCGCCCTGGGGCTCACGCTGACCGGACCGCCCATGCCCACGCCGACGCGGAAGTCGTCGCCGTGGAAGAGCGCGATGACCAGGCCCTGGAGCAGCAGCTCCGTTCCCGCGAAGACGCCCGCCGCGCAGCACCCCGCCCAGGGGATGTCCCCCAGCTGCTCGCCGACCGCGGACGCCAACGCCGCCGAGTCGTACTGATCCGTGCACAGCACGAGCGCGAACGAGGGGGCGTCCACGCCTCGCAGCGCCTCCTGGGCCGCCTCCCGCGCGGCGGCGGTGCCATCCTCCGAGCGGCTCTTTCCAATGTGGATCCGCATGGGCTCTAGAGAATCGATACCCACGCGGGAGCGGGCGTGCAGGGCCCGCCCGGCTCCATGAAAAACGCCGGAGCACCCTGGGGGCGCTCCGGCGTTCGTGCTTCAGCAAGACTGCTCTACCGGGTCCAGGTTGCCGGCTCAGGTGGCCGGGTGGACGGTGCCTTCCTGGTGCGTGGGCGTGGGCGCGGGCGTCACTTCGTCCGTGCCGTGCATCATCCGCTTCAGCATGGGGGCGAGGAACAGCAGGATGACGCCCGCCAGGCCCGCGCCGATGACGATGGTGAGGAACACGCTGAACTCGCCCATCTTCTCCGAGTAGCCGCCCAGCACGCCGGACAGCTTGTTGGCCACCGCGTTCGCCAGGAACCACACGCCCATCATCGCGGAGACGACGCGCTGGGGCGCCACCTTGCTCACCATGGACAGGCCCACCGGCGACAGGCACAGCTCGCCCATGGTGTGGAAGAGGTACGCCATGATGACCCACCACGCCGCCGCCTTGCCGTCCGCCGCGCTCTCCTTGGAGGCGCCCAGCATGAAGGCGAAGCCGACGGACAGGAAGATGAGCCCCAGGGACATCTTCACCGGGATGCTCAGGTCCTTGCCCTTCGCCGCCAGCGAGCTCCACACCGCCGCGAAGAGGGGCGCCAGCGTCACGATGAAGACGGAGTTGAAGTTCTGGAACCAGGTGGTGGGCACCTCCCAGCCGAACATGGTCCGGTCCACCTTCTGGTCCGTGTAGAGGTTCATCAGGCCGCCGGCCTGCTCGAAGCCCGTCCAGAACGCGACCACGAACAGCGCGATGATGAAGATGACGATGATGCGGTCCCACTCCTGGCGGCTGAAGGCGTGGTGCTTGCCGTCCGGCGTCGTCGTCTGCGCCACGGTGGGGCGCGGCGCGGGCGCCAGGCCCACGCTGCCCAGGAACTTGTGCCCCAGCGCCATGAAGATGATCAGGCCCAGCGTCATGCCCACGCCGGCCGAGCCGAAGCCCCAGTGCCAGCCCACGCGCTCACCCAGCGTGCCGCAGATGAAGTTGCCCAGCACCGCGCCCAGGTTGATGCCCATGTAGAAGATGGTGAAGGCGCCGTCGCGGCGGCCGTCACCCGCGGGGTACAGCCCGCCCACCATGGTGGAGATGTTGGGCTTGAAGAAGCCGTTGCCGATGATGAGGAAGCCCAGGCCCGCGTAGAAGATGGAGATGCCTGGGAGCGCTAGCAGCAGGTGGCCTATCACCATCAACGCGCCGCCCAGCACCACCGCCTTCCTCTGGCCGATGAAGCGGTCCGCGATGTAGCCGCCCAGAATCGGCGTCAGGTACACGAGGCCCGTGTACGTGCCATAGAGGCCCAGCGCATCCGCCGTGGACCAGCCAAAGCCGCCCCGCACCTTGTCGGTGAGGAAGAGCACCAACAGGCCGCGCATGCCGTAATAGGACATGCGCTCCCACATCTCGGTGGCGAACAACAAATACAGGCCCGGGGGATGCCCCTTGCGGGCCTCGCCCGCGGCGACGGTGCTTTGCATGCCGTGAGTTCCTCGAACGGATGTCTGTGAGGGGGGTACGAAAAGTCGCGCGACTGTAACAGGAGTCCCGCCCTCGGCGAGGACAGAGGACACCCCGCGTCCATGGGAATTCCCGCTCCCTGCGCGAGCAGCCCTCCGTCCCCCCGCCCTCCGTGGCCGGGCGCGTCAGCCGAGCCGCCGAGGCCACCGGCCGCGACTCGCACCCGTGGTGGGGGTCTGGGCCAGGGGCTCCGCGTGCGCGGGGCGCAGGGGCAGCCGGACCTCCACGCGCGTGCCCTTGCCCATCTGGCTGGTGATGTGGATGCGGCCGCCGTGCTGCAGGATGATCCTGCGGCTGAGCGCCAGGCCCAGGCCCGTGCCTTCACCCGCGGCCCGGGTGGAGAAGAAGGGCTGGAAGAGCCGCTCCAGGTCCTCCGGGCGGATGCCCACGCCGGTGTCCTGGATGGTGACGAGCGCCTCGTCGCCCTGCTGGGCCGTCTCCACCACCACGCGGCCGGCGTCGCCCACCGCGCGCAGGGCGTTGTCCAGCAGGTTGAGCCACACCTGGTTGAGGGTGCCCGGATCGCCCCAGATGGGCTCCGCGCACTGGTAGGCGCGCTCCACCACGACGTCCGGGGGGACGCGCCAGCCCAGCACGTTGAGCGTGGAGTCGAGCGCCGTGTCCAGCCGCACCGCCACCGGCTTCTCCGCCGTGCGCACGAAGGACAGGAGCGACTCCGCCAGGTGGCGGATGCGCTGGCCGCACTCCTCCATCACCTCCAGCATCGCCGGGCCCAGGTCGGGGTCCCCGCCCGTCTGCTTGCCCAGCACGACCTCCTTCAAGGGGATGAGCGCGTTCATCAGCCCGTTGAGGGGGTTTCGCACTTCATGCGCGAAGCCGGAGGTGAGCAGGCCGATGGCCGCCAGCCGCTCGTTCTCCGCCGCGCGCACAGCCGCCTCGCGCAGGCGCAGCTGCGTCTCCACGCGCGCCAGCAGCTCGCGCGGGCTGAAGGGCTTGCCCAGGTAGTCATTGGCGCCCGCGCCCAGGGCCTCCACCTTGGCGGAGACCTCCTGGCGCGCGGTGAGCAGGATGACGGGCATGTCCACCGTCTGCGCATGGGAGCGCAGCTGCACCAGGAGGTTCAAGCCGGACTGCACCGGCATCATCACGTCGGACACCACCAGGTCCGGCCGCTCCTCCAGCGCGCGGCGCACGCCCTCCTCCCCGTTGGTGGCCTCCAGCACCCGGTAGCTGGGCGCGAGGATGTCCGCGATGAAGGCGCGGATCTCCGCGTCGTCCTCCACCACCAGGATGCGCGGGGCCTTGGAGTCCGCGCGCGTGTGGTCCTGCGGCTCCGTGGGGCGCTGCGCCCCGGCGACGGTGGCGGCCAGCACGGTGGCGAAGCGGCCGGAGCTGCGGCGCTCGCGGCGCGTGGGCAGGTCCGTGGCGCGGCGCTCGCGCAGGTCCTCGCGCAGGTGCTGGGTGCCCTTGGGCAGCCGCACGCGGAAGCTGGAGCCCTGCCCCGGCGTACTCGACACCTCGATGGCGCCCGCGTGCAGGGCCAGCGTCTCCTTCACCAGCGCCAGTCCGATGCCGCTGCCCCCGAAGCGCCGCGTGCCCGTCGTGTCCGCCTGGGCGAAGCGGTCGAAGATGACGGCCAGGTCCGCGGGCGCCATGCCCTGCCCGGTGTCCACCACCTCCACGTGCACGTCCGTGTCGTCCTCGCGCAGCCGCACCGCGATGGTGCCGCCGGCCGGGGTGAACTTGAGCGCGTTGGAGACCAGGTTGTGGAACACGCCTTCAATCCGCTCCGCGTCCGCGTGCACCGGCGACACCGGCCCGCCCTCCAGCGTGAGGGTGAGCCCCTGCTTCTCCGCCACGGTGCGGAAGGGCAAGAGCTGCGAGGACAGGAACGCGTGCAGCTCCAGCGGCTGGTAGCGCAGCCGCACCTTGCCCGCCTCCAATTGCGCCAGGTTGAGCAGGTTGTCGATGAGCCTCAAGAGCCGCTGCGTGCTGCGGTCCAGCGTCACCAGGTGCTGCCGCACCACCGTGGGCAGCGACTCCGGCTCCTTCTGGAGCGCGTCCAGCGACAGCAGGATGAGCGTGAGCGGCGTGCGCAGCTCATGGCTCACGTTGTCGAAGAACTCCGTCTTCAGCCGGTCCTGCTCCCGCTGCTTGACGAGCGCGGCCTCCAGCTTCTCGTTGGCCTCGGACAACTCCCGCGTGCGCGCGACGACGCGGTCCTCCAGCGCCACGTTGCTGCCGAAGACCTCGTCGTAGCGCTGCTGCAACTCCCGCAGGGAGCCCATGTTCGCCTGGGCCTGCGCCGCGAGCAGCTCGTCCTTGCGCTTGATTTCGCGCCAGCGGTCCAGCCATCCGCCCAGCGCGAAGCCGCCCATGCCCAGCGACGCCACGGAGAAGAGCGCGTCCCCCCAGCCCAGGTGCGTGGCCAACAGCCCGCTCACCATGCCCAGGAGCAGGCCCAGGTAGTGGCCCCAGAGCGTGGGCGGGTCCGTCCAGGTGAGGTGGTAGCGGCACGCGTGGCCGCCCAGCACCTGGCACTCCGTCTCCCGCACCTCCGCGGGCGCCAGGCCCCAGATGGTGGGGAAGGACGCGAACTGGCCCATGCGCAGCTCGCAGATGTTGCGGTTCTGCTCCGGGATGCTGCTGCGGTAGGACAGCTTGAGCCGCTTGTGCTCCAGCAGGTCCACCGCGAACGCCCCCACCCGGTTGTAGCTGGGGGAGAAGTCGATGGTCTGCTTGTAGCAGGCCTTGGGCGAGCCGAAGGCGCGCAGCATGTAGAAGACGAAGCCCAGCGCCTGCGGCGACGCGGTGAAGAGGCCCGCCTCGCGCATGAAGCGCGAGTCGCCGGAGTCCTCGCGCAGCGCCGCCGCCACGCGCTCCAGGAAGCGCAGCGAGACGTAGTTGGTGGGCTGGCGCATGTAGTCCAGCCCCAGGCTGAACCCATGTTCGCGCCACACCCGGGAGAGCCGCTCCGCGCCAAAGCGGTGCTCGAAGTAGAGCAGCAGCGTGGACGTGGCGCGGACGCTGACCTCGGGGGCGTTGTCCGCGGACACGTCCTGCACCTTCACCGCCGGCAGGCGTTGGGTCACGGCTTCGTTCCTTCGGTGACCAGTGTCACCGCGTACTTCAGTCCCTCCGGGTCCTCGAGCATGGCCAGGAAGTCAGCGCAGTGCGCCTGGTAGGCCTCGGGCCCGCCCAGCACGGCCGCGCCCACCGGCGCCAATGCCTCGAAGCGCGTCTTCCAGTCGCGCACGAGCCGCGCCTCCGCGGCACCCGGGGAGAGATAGAAGGGCATCAGGTGGACCCGCACGTCCGTGAGCCCCGCGCGGCGGAACTCAGAATACAGCTTGCGGCCCACGTACAGGTCGAACCCGCGCGCCGCCAGGGCGTCCACGATGCGCTGGGTGCCCACGCGCAGGTGCTCCGGGAAGGGCCAGTTCTGGAAGCCCAGCCCGTCGATGTCGGACACCACCACCCGCCCCCCGGGCCGCGTCACGCGGATGAGCTCCGCGAGCGCGACGTCCCGGTCCGGCAGGTACTCGAAGACGTACTGGCTCCACGCATAATCGAACGCGTCCGGGGGCAGGCCCGTGGTGCGCACGTCCGCCTGGAGGAACGTCAGGTTCGGGTGGTGGCCGTTGCGCGCGCGCGCCTCCGCGATGCGGCCCTCGTGCAGCTCCACGCCGGTGACGTGGCCGCCCTCCCCCACCCGCTCCGCCATCAGTTCGGCGATGCCGCCGGGGCCGCAGCCGGCGTCCAGCGCGCGGTCCCCCGGCTTGAGGCCCGTGCGGACGAGCATGTCGCGCGTGTCCTGGGACTGCTCCTGCTCCAGCAGGCGGCGGGACTCGCCGGCGGATTCCATGAGGTACATCAGCGCGCCTCCTGCTTCTGGACGAACGCCGCGGCCTGGACGGCGGCCCGGTGTCTCGGGCGCCGCATGGGCATCTGCCGCTCGAAGAGCGAGCGCCAGGCCTCGCACCAGCGGCGCACCATGGAGCGGTGGAAGGTCCACTCGGAGAAGAGGCCCTGGTCCGCGAAGCCCCAGGCGGCCAGCACCGGCACGTCCAGCGGGTCCACCATGCCCAGCGCGGAAGCCCGGCCCCGCTCACGCGCGTGCGCCATGCAGCGCAGTGCCAGCGCCGACACCGCGTCCTTCGCGCGAGGGTGCGCGCGGTCCGCCACCACCAGGTTGAAGCCGTTGGTGACCTCAATGAGGCTCAGGCCCGGCGTGGCCTCGTCCTGGAGCGCCAGCGCGAGCGGGCCGGCGTCCCCGTCCACCACGAACATCCGCCGCTCCCGGTGCAGGCCCGCGGCCCGGAAGCGCGCGCCCAACGTGGACTCCGGGCCGGGGTCCGCGCCCAGGTCCTCGCTGAGCAGGCGCACCATCTCCCCCCGGCGGCGCAGGTAGGACTCCAGCCACTGGCGGTCCGCCGGGCCCGCCTCGCGCACGGCCGGCAGCGCCTCCGCGTCCACGGTGGGCATCTGGGACAGGTCCGCGCGCAGGTAGTGGAACTGGCGCAGGTGGCACAGCCCCTGCCCCTCCAGCACGCGCGCCAGCCACGTGCCCAGCCGGTGCGGCCACCGGTTGTCGGTGCGCCACATGTAGCGGATGAACTCCACGTCCTCCATGGCCTCGCCCACCTCCACCGCGAGCGAGGTGAGCTCGCTGGAGATCTGCTCGCTGCGCCGGAAGCCGGGCATCACGGCCAGGTGCTGCACCAGCCACGTGCCGGAGTACATGCGCAGGCCGTTGACGTGCCCCAACAGCCGGTGCTCATCCGTGAAGACGAGCGAGCGCCCCAGCTCGCGCGAGCGGCCCAGCCGCTCGTGCGTCGCCTCCAGCACGGGCAGGACGCGGGACTCCTCGCCGAAGGGGTGGTCCGGGTGGAAGGTGTAGTGGGCGTCCTGCATCATCCGCCAGACGTCCGGGAAGCGGAACACCGCGCCGTCGCGGACCTGGGGGGCCCTGGCGTCCACGAACGCGTCCACGATGGCGTCGCGCACCGCGCGCGGCATGTCCAGGATGCGCACGCCGCAGCGGTAGGGCCGCAGGCGCTGATCCTGCCGGGACTCGAAGGGGACGACGTCCACCGAACGCACCTCCACGCGGCACGCCACCTCCGAGCCGTCCGGCAGCATCAGCGTGGTGTCCAGGCGCGAGCCCACCGGCAGCACCTCGCACGACGCGTCGATGGGGAAGGAGAGCCCGCGCACGCCCAGGTCCAGCACCGCGCGGGTGATGCGCTGGCCGCTGAACGGCGAGGTGAAGTGCACGAGGAAGCGGTGCTGCGCGCTGGGGCGGAAGCGCGGCTGCCCGCGCCGGTTCTCCACCGCGAGTGAGCGGGGCATCCCCAGCGTCACGCCGTCCGGCCCCACGTGGAGCATGCTGGTGACGCCGCGGTAGCGCTGGCCGCCCATCTCGAAGGAGAGGTGGACCACCTCCCCCACGCTCGCGGGCAGCGCGGAGGACACCTGCCCGCGCAGGTGGCCCCGTTCATCGGAGGGCTCCACCGTGGCGGACTCCAGCTGGAAGTGCGCCGTCTGGCTGTCCGCCGGATGCAGCCACACGGGCAACTCGCGCCTCAGCGCCTTGCGCAGCGCGGCCTGCACCGCCACCGCGTCCCGCAGCGTGCGCGGCGGGGCGGAGGTGGACGCGTCCTGCGCGAGCCGCCAGGAGATGCCCACGCGCAGGAACGCGTGCGTCCCCTGCTGGACGGGGGAGGCGTGGCGCACGTAGGCGCGGGCCACGTGCAGCACGGGCCGTCCGTCGCGCAGCATGGTCAGCGAGTCCAGCGGCGTGCCCGGCAGGAAGGCCGCCAGCGACGCGTCCATGGGGACCTGGAGCGCGGCGCCGAAGTGGCCCAGGTCCTGGCACTCCGCGCTGAAGGCCTGGCCGTGAAGAAGGAAGTCCACGCGCATCCCGGCATCCAGGGACACGCGCGTGGAGGCGCGCAGTTGGAGGATGTCGCGCAGGCGCGTCTTCAGCTCGCCCTCGGTCAGCGCGTCATCCACCGTGCTGAAGACGTGCCCCTCCGCGGCCGTCTCCACCAGTTCCTCCAGCCCGTGTTGATCCGACCGCGCGCAGACGAACACGCAGACGGCCTCTGGCGCCGCGCGGTCCACGTGCCGCAGGAAGCGGCGCGCGTTGTCCGCGGGCGCGATGATCAACGTGGGTGCGGTCGCCTCCATGCGCCGCGTGGCTTCCAGCTGTGAACCCACCACCGAGACCCGGTGCGCGTTCAACGCGGACTTCAGCGCGTTTCGACGCATCTCGTTGGGGTGGACGATGAGGACTTCGTGAGTAGTCGGCACGCTCATGGATTTCCCCCGACGCGCAAGAGCCACACCGGCGCTCGTGCATGGCGCCATTCCCGTCGACGCGGGGCTCGCACGCGCCCCGTCCCGCCATCCGCATGTCTTGAGTGTCCGAGCCAGGTGCTCTCTCTTGTTCCCCAGCGGGCCCGCGCTGAAACGCCTTCCCGGTGAGCCGCCGGCGAACAACCACTGCGTACTTTACCTGCTCCTATGGATTAGGTGATGTACGCGGGGGTGAGAGGACTTTTCGGAATAGGTTAAAGACGCGCGGTCGCCCGGGACCCCTTGGTGGGTAGGGACGCACGCACGGGGCCTCATGAGCGCGCTGGCCCCACGCCGCGAACGCCGTTACAGAATGCGCGGGCGACGAGGAGGCCCCCCATGGGCGAGACGGTGGATTACGAGGCGGGAATCCGGGAGCTGAAGCGCTCCATGAACGCGGTCATCCTGGCGCACTACTACCAGGAGAGCGAGGTGCAGGACGTGGCCGACTTCGTCGGTGACAGCCTGGCGCTGGCGCAGGCGGCGGCGCGGACGGAAGCCGACGTCATCGTTTTCTGCGGTGTGCACTTCATGGCGGAGACCGCCAAGATTCTGAATCCCAGCCGACAGGTGCTGCTTCCGGACCTCAAGGCCGGCTGCTCTTTGTCGGACCGGTGCCCGCCCGCGGCCTTCAAGGCGTTCAAGGACAAACACCCGGACGCCTTCGTGGTGTCCTACGTGAACAGCTCCGCCGCGGTGAAGGCGATGAGCGACGTCATCTGCACGTCGTCCAACGCCGTGCGCATCGTGAACCAGATTCCGAAGGACCGCCCCATCCTCTTCGCGCCGGATCAACACCTGGGCCGGCACGTGATGAAGCAGACGGGCCGCGACATGGTGCTGTGGCCGGGCAGCTGCATCGTCCATGAAATCTTCAGCGAGAAGAAGCTCGTGGGGCTGAAGGTGGAGCACCCGGACGCGGAGGTGGTGGCCCACCCGGAGTGCGAGCAGCAGGTGCTGCGGCACGCGGACTTCATCGGCTCCACCAAGGCCATCCTGGATTACGTGGTGAAGAGCCCGAAGAAGAAGTTCATCGTGGTGACGGAGGCCGGCATCCTCCACCAGATGAAGAAGGCCGCGCCGGACAAGACGTACATCCCGGCGCCGCCGGACAACGGGTGCGCGTGCAACGAGTGCCCGTACATGCGCCTCAACACGCTGGAGAAGCTCTACCGCTGCATGAGGGACCGGACGCCGGAGCTGGTGCTGCCGGCGGACCTGCAGCACGCGGCGCTCGCCCCCTTGCAGCGGATGCTGGAGTGGTCCGCCTGAGCGAAGCAGGGGCGCGGGGACTGTCGCCCGCGTCCCACGTTTGGCAACTCGCGTCTTGCGGACGGCGGGCCCAAGTGCCATGGAAGGGACGTGGCCTTCCGATTTCTCGCACTTCCCGCCCACCGGCTGGTGGACTTCCCCAAGACCCTGCCGGACGAAGAGCGCCTCGAGCCGGACCTGCCCCCGGTGCACGAGGCCGTGGAGCGCGCCCTCGCCGGCGCCGAGTTCCGCGACCTGAAAGCCCGCGACCGCCTGCGCGCCCTGCTGCAGGGGGACCGGCCCCCGGCCCTGGGCTCGCCGGGCAAGGGCTTTGGCCCCAGCGCGGTCTTCGCCCAGCCGCCCCAGGACCTGCCCGCGCTGCTGCGCCTGGCGGATGAGCTGGAGCTGATGGCCCGCCGGGAGGCCGGCGAGCGCGCGCTGGTGTGGAAGTGCGGCCAGTGCGGCGCCCGCTACGCGGTGCCGGTGGCCCTGGTGCGCCAGGTGTCCATCCGCTGCGAGCGCTGCGGCAACCCGGTGCAGCTGTCCTCGCAGGAGAGCCTGGGCGAAGAGGCCCTCATCGACCCGTTCCAGGGCGCGGTGAACACCAGCCGGCACGAGCTGGCGGCCTTCTTCCGCGAGGCCATGGCGCGAGGCTGGCCGGTGCTCGTGGCCGAGGGTGGAGTCCCTGCCCCGCGCGGGCGCTCCTCCAGCCCGGCGGCCTGAGCCACCGCAGCCGGTGTTCCCCACGGGGGCCCTTTCACGGGCCCCCTTTTCGTTTCAGATGAAGATGCCGGCGGAGGCGTCGTTGCGCGCCTCCTGGAGCTCCTGCGTGGCGGGGCGGCCGCGCAGCGCGTCCGTCACCTGGCGCGGCGCATGACGGCCCGAGCACTTGGAGCACTCGCACTTGCCGCGCTTGCAGGTGCAGTCCGCCTTGCTGCCGCAGGAGCACTTCGCCGTCAGCAGCCGGTCCAGTTCCTCCAGCGGGCGCGGCGCGTCGTCCTGCTTCGCCTCCGGGGCCGGCGTCTGGGGCGTGGTGCCCTTGGACGCGGCGGCCTTCGCGTGGGCCTCGCAGGCCTGGGCGCTGGTGGGCAGGAGCCAGAGGCCTCCCAGCAGCAAACCCGCGGTCATCAACGTCGCGCTGCGTGCCATGTCCGCTCTCCTTGGCGAAGGCCCGGGGAAGACTGGGGGGAGGCGCCCGCCGCTCCGGCCTATAGCGCAGGGCATTCCCCCTGCCAAGGCATTCGCACGCACCTTTGCCTACCCGTCGACAGAGCCCACGGTGCCCACGGTGCGCTCGCCCGGCGCGGGGGCGCGCGCGTACAGTCCGCGCCCTCCTGCCCGTGACGAACCGAACTGTCCGCATCGCCTTTGTCGCCGCGCTCGTCCTGGGGGCGCTCCCGCTCTGGGTGTCGCGCCTCCTGCCCATGGTGGACCTGCCGCAGCACCTGTACCTCATCTCGGTGCTGCACCGGCTGGACGACCCGACGACGCTCTACCCCACGCTGTTCGCGGCGCGGCACGAGCTGACGCCGTACCTGGGCTACTATTACCTCGTCAGCGCGCTCAACTGGCTGTTGCCGCTGGAGCTGGCCAACCGCGTCTTCCTCACCGCGTACGTGGTGGGGATGCCGCTGGGCATGGCCTTCCTGTTGCGGAGCCTGGGCCGGCCGTCATGGCCCGCGCTGCTCACGCTGCCGCTCGCGTACGGGGACAGCTTCGGCTGGGGCTTCATCAACTACCTGGCGGCCCTGCCGCTGACGCTCGTGTGCTGCGGCCTCTTCGTGCGGACGCTGACGGACGCGCCCCGCCGGACGCGCTGGGGCGTGGGGCTGGCGGTGTGCCTGGTGGCGGTGCTGCTCTTCCACGTGCAGGCCTTCGGGTTCCTGGCGTTCGGGCTGCCGTGGCTGCTCTTCACCACGCCGGTGCCGGAGGACGCGGCGGCGCAAGGCGTCGTGGCCCGGCTGCGGCCTCGCGTGCCGGCGCTCCTGGGCGTGGTGCCCGGCGTGACGCTCTTCCTGTCGTGGGTGGTGCTGCGCTTCGGCAACCCGCCGGACATCCAGCCGGGCGCGCCGTGGAAGGCGTGGGGGCCCACGTTCTCGCCGCAGAACCTGGCGTGGAAGGGCTTCGAGCAGAACCGCGCGGAGTTCTTCCAGGTGCTCGCCAATACGTTCCACGACGGCTCGGACCGCTGGCCGCTGTACGCCGTAAGCGCGGTGGCGGTGGCGGGCTGGGTGCTGGGGCTCGTGGGGCCGGGGACGCGCCGCGAGGGCATGGTGGCGCGCTGGAGGCTGCTGGGGCTGGGGCTGCTGGCCCTGGCGCTGTACTTCCTCCTGCCCTTCGACATCCGGGGCTACGTCTACTACCTCAACACGCGCTACGCGCACCTGGCTGCGGCGCTGCTGGTGGCGAGCATGCCGGCCGCGCGCGCGGAGTGGCGGCGGCCGTTGGGGCTCGCGGCGGCGGCGAGCGCGCTGCTGCTGGCCTTCGTGATGGGGCGCGGCTTCCAGCGCTTCTCCCAGGAGGCCCGGGAGCTGGAGGCGCTGGCCGAGCTGGCCGCGAACCGGCCGAGGGTGATGGGGCTGGTGTTCGACCCGCGCTCCAGCGTGGTGCGCTTCCCCGTCTTCATCCACGCCGCGGCGGTGGTGGCGCGTGAGCGCGGCGGGGTGCCCAACTTCACCTTCGCCACCACGCCCCACTCGCCGCTGCGCTACCGGGGGGAGGTGCCGCCCACCTTCCCCTCCGAGTGGCGGCCGCAGGAGATGGACTACGCGACGCAGGGCCGCTGGTACGACCACTTCCTGGTGCGCGGGGCGCATCCGTCGCGCGTCTTCGGCGCGCGGCTCCAGTCGGAACTGGTCATCGTGGGACAGAGCGGAGGGAGCTGGCTGGTGCGGCGGCGGCAGGGCGTGAAGTAGAAACCCGGCGCATGAGCCCTGCCTCCACCGAGCCCCGTCCCCTGCTGGATGCGTTGCGCGCCGGCACACCCCTGCCCGCCTTCCCGGAGGCGGACGTCGCCCGGGCCCGGAGGCTCGCGGACGACGTGGGCGCCGCGACACCCGCGGCCGTGGAGGCCCTGCCCGAGGCCCTGGCGGGCGCGGTGCTGGAGGCCGCCGTGCTGGCGGGCCAGGTGGCGCTGCCGGAGGCCCTGTCCGCTTCGCCGGTGAAGCCGCTGGCCAAGGCCGCGAAGAAGGCGCTCTACCGGCTGCGCTCGCGCGGCGTCACCCCGGCGGAAGCGCCCAGGGAGGCGGCCCCGGCGCCGGCCCCGGAGACGCTGCCCACGCTGGTGACGGTGGTGTCGTCGGCGGGGCAGTACGGCCTGCTGCTCACGCGCGTGGTGCGCGGCGGCGTGGAGCTGCTCCAGGTCATCGCGTCGGATGAGCAGGGTGTGCTGGAGCTCACCCGCACCGAGCAGAGCCGGGGGGACATCCGCCGCATCCTCAAGCACGGGCTGAAGAACGGCTTCGGCATGGAGGTCTCCCGCGAGGAGGGAGCCCGGCTGCTCGCCGAGGCCGCGGCCCTCAACCTGCGCACCCGCACGCCCTTCCCGCCGGACCTGGAGGCCGCGCTGCGCCACCACGGGGTGCATCCCCAGGAACCCGAGCCCCTCCCCGCCCCCGAGCCCGACGACGTGCGCCGCGCCCTGGAGGGCGATCAGCTCCACGCGACGCCGGAGATGGCCGAGTGGATGCCGCCCGAGGAGCAGATGCAGAGCCTGATGGAGCAGGTGCAGGCGCTCGCTTCGAGCCCGCTGGCGTTGAGCGGGCCCCAGCGCCAGCAACAGGTGCGGCAGAAGGTGCTGGATGCGGCCAGGGCCTTCTTCACCCCGGAGGTGCGCCAGCGCTACGCGCGCCGCCTGTGGCGCATGGCGGCCTTCTTCGACGCGACCGCGCGGGCGCTCCAGGCGGACATCGCGAGGGGCGAGGCGCGGCGCCTCTTCCACGGGCTCGACGAGCCCTTCTCGCTCTTCGCGGAGACGCTCTTCGCCAAGGTCGTGGTCCTGGCCGCGGCGGGTGCCCAGGCCCAGGCGGCGCAGGGCGCCCCGGCCCCCGAGGCGCCTCCCGCCGCCCCCACGGGCGAGCGGCGCAGCCCCGGCGGCCTCATCCTGCCCTGACAACGCTTTCGGGGCCGGCGGGAGGGCCCGCGTCCCGGACGCCTCGAAGGCGCCCCGGGAGCGGGCCCGCTTGCGTCAGAGCTGCTCCGTGCGGGCGCACAGGAGCAGGTCCAGGTTCTCCCGCTCCCAGGCGAGCGCCCGCTGGTAGTCGTGGAAGCGCTTCTCGTGCTCCATCAACTCCGGCGGGTGGATGCAGCGCCGGCCGTCCTCGCCCCGGCGGGCGCGGTAGACGTGGTGCAGCATCTCGTGGAAGACGATCCACTCCACGAAGTACCGGGGCACCAGCGGCTGATCCAACGCCGGGTGGATGCGGATGACCTTCGAGTCCGCCGAGTACGAGCCCATCTTGATGCTCTTGCGAGGCCCCTTCACCCGGGGCGCCGGCCCGTAGGTGATGGCCGCGTCGATGCGGCTCTGGAAGTAGCGCTCGTTGAGCCGCTCATAGATGCGGCCGAGGTCGTGGTAGCGCCCCACCGGGGACAGCCGCAGCCGCTTGCGCATCTGCGCCGGGGACAGCCGGCGGATGAAGATGCGGTTGCGCTCGATGTAGCGGTCCAGGAGCGCGCTGGCGTCCGGGTCCCCCTTGCGCACGAAGCTCGCGAGCGCCTGGAGCACGTCGTCCGGCGCCGCCAGGAACATGTGGTGCAGCCGCAGCCGCCACAGCGCCCGCTGGCGTTGGAACGTCAGCATCGTGTGGGTGTTGTCGTGGATCTCCACCGCCACCTTCCCCCGCAGCCGCGTGCGCAGCCGGCGCTCCAATACGCGCCGCCACACCTTCACCAGTCGGTTGGGCTCTGGGGCGACCGGGAGCTGCCGGGCCACCCTCCCCGCGGGGTAGGTCCTCTGTCGGTTGATGTTCTTCTGCTTCTTCGCGCGAGCCATAGAGGGGCCGGAGTCTACGGACCCCTCTGACATGTGTAAACGCGCCCGCTTGGTGGAAAGCCAAGGAATTCCAACGACTTAAGGGCACTCAAGCTTACCCGGTCCTACGTGTCCTCCGGGGGGTGCGGATGCCGCATACGCGTAAGTCGCCGTGCCAATTAGCGCCGCCTGCGGCATGGGACCCGGAGCGTCTGGAGTTCCCCGGTTACAGGTCGGACGTTGTAGGTCTCGATACCCCGAGGTGCACGCTTTCCCGGGCAGGTGTACTGGACGCGAAGCGGGCCGGGAGCCAGGGCGACGACCTGGTTGATGGGCAGCTTTCCGCCCCCCGGCCGGCCGAGCACGGTGCGCACCGGGGCCTCGAAGCGGACCTCCACGGTGGCGGGGGGTGGGGGCTCGGTGGGGACCGCCGTCTCCACGGAAGGCGGGGTCGCGGCTTCGGTGCCCGCCGCGGCCACCGCGACTCCCGCGTCCGGCGGGCTCGCGGCGGTGTCCGCGAGGGCGGGTTCAACGGGCTGCTGCCGCGCGGTGGGGTCCGCGAGGGCGGGTTCAGCGGGCTTCGTCGGCGCGGCTTCGGCCGCGACAGCAGCGGGTGGCGTGGGCGCCTTCACGGGAGCCGTTCCCTGGGGACCGGGCCGCGCCGGGCCTCCCGCCGGAGACCCCTTCATGGGCGCGGGCGGCGCCTGCGCTTCCGGACTGAAGAGGCCCATCATCCACGCGAGCCCCAGGCCGAGCACGGCCACGAGCACCACGCCCGCCACCACCAGGATGGCTCGCGAGCGCTGGGGCGACCGGGAGGCGTCGAGCGTGTCGGGCCCCGCGTCGTCGTGGTTCTCGTCCTCGTCGACGGGCGCGCGCACGGCCCGCCGGGGCGGTGGCCTTCGCGGCGCCTGGAACCCGATGGTGGACTCGTCGTCGTCCGGGTCTCCGGTCGTGACGGGCGTCGGGTCCGTGAGGCTCACCCCGGAGGGTCCCGGGTCGGTGTTGAAGCGTTCGTCGTCCTCGGGTGAAGGACGCGGCGGCGGCCGGATGTTGCGAGCCCCCGGGTTTCCGGACGGCGCGGAGCGGTTCGCATCGCTGGACGCCGAGGCGCCCCGTCGCGGGCCCGGAGGCTGCGACACACGTCCGTCGTCGCCCATGCGCCGGGGGCCCGAGGACAAAGGCTCGGACCGGCCGTCGTCGCCCATGCGGCGAGCACCAGAGGACAGTGGATCAGACCGGCCATCGTCGCCCATGCGGCGAGGGCCCGAGGACAAAGGCTCGGACCGGCCATCATCGCCCATGCGCCGGGGGCCCGAGGACAAAGGCTCGGACCGGCCATCGTCGCCCATGCGCCGGGGGCCAGACGACAGCGGCTCGGAGCGGCCGTCGTTGGCGGACGCCATGCCCGAGCGGCGCGGGCCAGGGGGCGGCGTCGCGGCGCGCCCCTCCGGCGAGCGGCGCGCCGTGGGCGCGAACGGATCATCCCCGGCACCCGTCCCACGAGGCATGGCCACGCCAGAAGACGGACGCCTCGAACGGTCTCCCCCGCCCCGCTCTCCCGAGCCGGAGCGCGCGGTGGCCTCCGAAGGGCCGCGCCGCGCGGGTGCGGGCGTGGGCGCGACGGGCCGGGGACGGCGCGCGCGCAGCGGCACGGTGGAGTCGCCCTCGTCGTCCTCCTCCTGCGCCTCCTCCTCGTCCCAGGCCTCCGCCTCGAACACGGGCTCCAGGTGGCGGCGCGGAGAGGGAGCGCCGGGCATCGTCCCGACCGCGGTGGACTCGCCGTCATCGTCGTCGTCGTGGCCCGAGGGCAGGTCGCGCGGCCGCGCCATCTGCGTCTCCGGCTCCCCCTCTTCCGCGTCCCAGGCGCGCAGCGCCGCGGATTCCGCGGTGGGCCTGCGCGCGGGAGGCCGGGACACCAGCCCCACGGGCGTCAGCGCCGAGGGCCCCCGGGGTGGCGACGCCGTCCCGCCCAGCGGCAGCGTGCGCGCGCCCGTGTCCTCGTCGAGCGGAGACGTGCGCGACGACGTGTCCTCCACATCCGACAGGGGCAGCGTGCGCGCGGCGGTGTCCTCCGCGTCGGCCAGGGGCAGCGTGCGCGCGGCGGTGTCCTCCGGCAAATCCGGCACCGGAGGCGGCAGCGGCGTGCGCAGGGACGGCAGCGGCAGGGTGGCCTCGTGCCGGCCCGCGCGCTTCGCCGGGGGGATGTGGAGCACCGTGCGCTCCTCCTTCGCCCCCAGCAGCCGCGCGATGTACCCCACCACGTCCAGGCTCTGCTTGAGCACGCCGGACGCGAGGAACGCCTGCAGGTCGTCGCGAACTTCGGAAGCACGCTGGTAACGCTGGGTGCGGTCCTTCACCAGGCACCGCATCACGATGCGCGACAGCGCCTCCGGGTAGTCCGGGCGCACCAGGTGCGGCGGCGGCGGCTCCTCGTAGCGGATGGCGTAGAGGATGCCTTCCGTGGTGGGGCGGTGGAAGGGCTGCTTGCCGGTGGTGATTTCGTAGAGCATCACCCCCAGCGCGTAGATGTCCGCCCGGTGGTCCAACCGCTCCTGGAGAATCTGCTCGGGGGAGAGGTAGAGGAACTTCCCCTTGATGACGCCCGGCTTGCTGCGCTCCATGAACGCGCCGGCCTTGGCGATGCCGAAGTCGACGAGCTTCACGCGCCCGTCGTAGGAGATCATCACGTTCTGCGGAGAGACATCCCGGTGGATCAGCTCCAGCGGGCGCCCATCCACGCCGCGGCTGAAGTGCGCGTGGTCCAGGCCCGCGGCGATGGCCGCGCAGATCTTCGCCGCGACGCCGTACGGCATGGACGCGCCGAACTTGAACTCCTCCGCGAGCACGCGGCGCAGGTCCACGCCCTCCACGTACTCCATGCAGATGAAGATGTTGTCGCCCTCGATCCCCAGCTCGTGCACCTGCACGATGTTGGGGTGATGGAGCTGGGCGGCGATGCGCGCCTCGTCCAGGAACATCTGGACGAACTCCGGCTCCTCGGAGAGGTACGGGAGGATCCGCTTGATGACCACCAGCGTCGGGTCCGGCGGCTTGTGCGCCAGGAAAAGCTCCGCCATCCCACCCAGCGCGAGGCGCTTGATGAGCAGGTATCTGCCGAACGGGGTGGCCGTCTGGGGCGAGCTCAAGGACTTGGAAGGTGCGGGCCGCGGGTGGAACTTTGAAGCGTGTCCGGAGCCTACCTGCATTCCCGCCCCGGGGGGAGCCGTCCGACCCGCCCGGCGCGGGACTCTAGGCAGGCCCGGCCGGGCACGCGAACTTTCGGGCCCCGGCCCCTGAAACACGACCGCCCCCCAGGGCACGCGGGCCCTGGGAGGCGGACTTGGGAAAGCGTCAGGCGGAAAGGCGGATTACTGCGGGGCCGCCACTTCGCCCGGCAGGTCTTCGCAGCCCTGCGGGATGAGGGTGTAGGTGTAGCGCTGGTCGGTGCCCGGCACGCCGCTGTCCCGGTCATTGTCGCCGCAACCGGTGATGTCGGAGCTGCCGTTGGTGCAGCCCGCGAACGTGTAGGTGTCCCAGACGCCGCTGATGCCGTTGGGGAAGGTCACCGCGCCGCCATCCAGGGCCGCCTTCTGGAAGTCGCAGCCCTCGAACGTGCCGCCGTCGCTGAAGGTCCGGGAGCGGGTCTTGTCGTGGTAGACGAGGATGCCGCCGGTGACCTCGAAGCCGTAGAAGAGGGTGCCCGCGTCTTCCTTGTCCAGGCGCTGGAGCTGGGAGGGCTGCGGGTTGGTCAGCGTGAGCGGACCGGCCAGGTGCACGCGCGTGCCCACGTAGGGCGCGGTGGCCTGGGCCGCCGCGAGCGACGCCTGCAGCTGCTCCGCCGTCACCTCGTTGGCCGCCGGCCGGGCGTCGATGCCCGCGTCGGACTTCACGGTGATGTTGAGCTTCTGGTTGTTGCGGTAGTCGTTCGCCAGGTGGTGACGGCGGCCGCTAAACGGCTGGTAGTTCGGCTCGGTGCCGAAGAAGCCCTCGACGTCGATGGTGTTGCCCGGCTGCGGACGGTAGGTGTCCGGCACGTCGTCATAGAACTTGGTGATGTAGAGGCCCTCCGTCGGAGCGGCCGGATCCGTCACCCAGAAGAACGAGCGCCACTGCTTGCCGTCGTTGCCCAGCTTCTCGTAGTCCACGTCGGTGACGACCACGTTGCGCAGCGTCGCCTTGGTGCCGAACGACAGCTTGCGCGTCGCGGCGATCTGGTTGGCCGTGCCGGCGTCGCCGGTGCCCGCGTCAGAGCCCGCGTCGGTGTTCGTGCCCGCGTCAGAGCCAGCGTCGGTGCTGCAGACGCCCGTGCAGCCGGCGTCGGGGGTGGGAGTGGGGTTGTCGTCGTCACGACCGCCACAGCCGGCCGCTGTGGCCATCGCCGCGGCAGCCAGGAGGGCCGCGGCGCCCAGCTTCGTGCGCAGTTCCATTTGAAATTCTCCGGGGGGTGAAGGGCGCCGAGGTGGTTGAAGTCCGACGCCGGTCGGGCTGAGGATTCAGGCCCTTATACCGGTGGCTGACTGGGGCCGGCAAGGAACGGACCGAAGCCCTGTCCGTGACATCGTCGTCAATTCAGGAATAGGTGGATCATGCTGCCGCGCGACACGTTTCTTCATGGGCTGAAGCCCACGCTCCACATCGCGCACCGCGGCGGAGCGCTGCTCGCGCCGGAGAACACGCTGGAGGCCTTCCAGCGCGCCGTCCACACGCACCGCACGGACATGCTGGAACTGGACGTGCACCTGTCGCGCGATGGTGAAGTCATCGTCGCGCACGACGACACGCTGGAGCGCTGCACCGACGGGGAAGGTCCGCTCGCGGCGCTGACGCTGGCGGAGCTGCGCAAGCTGGACGCGGGCCACCGCTTCACGCCGGATGACGGCCGCACCTTCCCCTTCCGGGGCCAGGGCGTGCGCCTGCCCACGCTGCGCGAGGTGCTGCGCGCCTTCCCCACCCTGCGCCTCAACGTGGAGCTCAAGCCGGACGTGCCGGGCGCGGAAGAAGTGCTCGCCCGCCTGCTGACCGAGGAGGAGGCCCTGGGCCGCGTCTGCCTGGGCAGCGAGCAGGACGTCATCGCGGAGCGGCTGTACGAAAAGCTGCCGGACGCGTGCCACTTCTACCCCCGCGACGCGCTGGCCGCGTTCGTCCTGGCGCTCAAGGCGGGCGAGGCGCCGCCGGAGGACGCGCGCTTCCAGGTGCTCGACATGCCGCTGTACTTCGGCGAGGTGCGGCTGGTGGACGACGTGCTGCTCAAGGCCGCGGCCGAGCGCGGCAAGTGGATCAACGTGTGGACGGTGGATGATCCGGCGGAGATGGACCGGCTCATCTCCGAGCGCATTGGCGGCATCATGACCGACCGGCCGGACCTGCTCCGCCAGCGAATGGACGCCTCTGGAAAGCCGGGTTAAGCCTTCGGGCTCCATGCCCCGCTCCACCGCCCGCGCGCGTCCGGCGACGTCCCGCACCGAGCCGCCCTCGACCCCGGCGCCGCCTCCGGCCGACGCCGAAAAGAAGCCCGCTCGCAACGCCCTCAAGCTCAAGGTGAAGGTGCCGCGCGCCAAGCGCTTCGTGGCGCTCGCGGGCAACATCGGCGCGGGCAAGACGACGGCCGCGAAGCTCATCAGCCAGGGCTTCGGCTTCGAGCTCTTCGACGAGCCCGTCATCGACAACCGCTTCCTGCGTGACTACTACGGCGACATGTCGCGGTGGTCGTTCACGCTGCAGCTGGAGTTCCTCATCCGGCGCGTGGAGCACCACGAGCTCATCCACTCCGTCAGGAAGAGCTGCGTGCAGGACCGCACGCTCTACGAGGACCCGGAGATCTTCGCCAAGTACCTGCACGGCCTGGGGCACATGACGAACGCGGAGCTGGACCTGTACTACGAGTACTTCCAGCGGCTGTCGCGCCACATCGTGCGGCCGGACAAGGTCATCTGCTTCGACGTGCCGTCGGAGGAGGTGCTGCTCCAGCGCATCCGCACGCGCGGCCGCGCGGAGGAGAAGGGCATCGGGCGGCCCTTCCTCAAGGGCCTCAACGGCTACTACGCGGGCTTCCCCCAGGTGCTCCAGGAGAAGTACGGCGTGGAGTGCCTGGTGGTGGACGTCTCCAAGTCGGACATCCGCAAGGGCGCGGGCCGAGAGGAGTTCATGGACCGCGTCTCCGCATTCCTCGCCTGACGCGGCGCTGTTTCGTGGCACGCTCGGTCGCGCCATGCACGACCTCAGCCCCAAGAGCCCGCGCGACTCCGAAGTGGTGATGACGCAGCTCATCCTCCCGCCGGACGCCAACAACCTGAACGCCGCGTTCGGCGGGAAGGTGATGCAGTGGATCGACATCTGCGGCGCCGTGGCCGCCCAGCGCCACTGCCGTCAGGTCGTGGTGACGGCGTCCATGGACGACCTGCACTTCCACGCCCCCATCCGCGTGGGCTGGATTGCCCTCCTGCACTCGCGCGTGCTCGCGGCGTTCCGCACCTCCTTGGAGGTGGGCGTCACCGTGCACGCGGAGAACCCGCTCACCGGTGAGCGGCACCTCACCACCAGCGCGCTCTTGACGTTCGTCGCGCAGGGCCAGGATGGCAAGGGCGTGCCCGTGCCGCCGCTGCTCCTGGAGTCGGACGCGGAGCGCCAGGCCTTCCAGGAGGCGGAGGCCCGCCGCGCCCAGCGCCGCAACCGAGGCCAGGGCGAGCAGAACTGGATGAAGGTGATGAAGCCCGTGGCCGGCGCCTGAACGCACGAAGGGCCGGGGGCACGCCTGCCTGGCGTCCCATCCCGGCCCTTCTCACACCCTGAGTCGGCGAATCAGGTGGTGAACGACGTCCCGCAGCCGCAGGACGACTTGGCGTTGGGGTTTTCGAACTTGAAGCCCGCGCCGGTGATGCTGGTGACGTAGTCGATGTGCGTGCCCGCGAGATACTGGGCGCTCAGCGCGTCGGTGGCGATGGTGACGCCGTCCTGCTCCCACGTCTGGTCGCCGGCCTTCGTCTCCTTGACGAGGTTCAGGTCGTAGCCCAGGCCGCTGCAGCCGGAGGGCACCACGCGGATGGAGAAGAAGTAGCCCTGGAAGCCCTGGGCCTGGATGACCGTCTTCACCTGGGCGATGGCGGCGGCCGTCAGGAGGACGGGCGCGGAAGCGGCGGGCTGGGAGGCCGGCGTGGTGCCGGCGACGGCGGTAGAAGTATCCATGTGCTTCATCTCCTCGTAGACGGCGCCTCATAACGCCCTGGCGCCAGAAAAGCCAAGGGACCTGACGGGCCCCTTCCCGGCTCAACAGAAGATAACCCCCATGCCCATCCCTGAAATCACCCCCGCCGAGCTGGCCCGGCGCCTGGCCGGCCCTCCCGAGTCACGCCCCGTGCTGGTGGATGTGCGCTTCCCGCACGAGCACGAGTGGGTCGCCCTGCCCGGCTCGGTGCTGATGCCCCTGCCGGAGCTGGAGGACTTCCACGAGCAGCTGGAGTCCTTCCGGGGCCGCCCCGTGGTCGTCTACTGCCACCACGGGGTGCGCAGCCTGGACGGCGCCGCGTACCTCATCGACCGGGGCCTTCAGGCCGTGTCGCTCCAGGGCGGCATCGACCTGTACTCGCGCACCGTGGACCCGGCCCTGCCGCGCTACTAGCTACATCGCCGTGTCCAGGTTGAGCGTCTGGTCGGTCACCTCGCTGGGGCTGACCTTCGCCTCGAACGTCACCGGTTCCTTCAGCTTGGCGCCGCGCAGCTCCAGGATGTGCTTGCCCTCCATCAGCTTCAGCGTCGTGCTCGCGTTCCCGATGAGCTGGTTGTTCCGGTAGACAGACAGGCCCGTCACATTCTTGGGCAGGATCTTCAGACGGAGGGTGCCCTCCTTGAAGCTGCGCTCGAAGGTCTTCAGCTCGCCGGGCTGGCCGAACGCGAGCTCCTCCGAGTCCTCCAGGTAGATGCCCTGGGCGTCGTTCTCCAGGATGAGCGTGTCCTGCAGGTGGGCGCCCTGCACGCGCGTGAGCGGCGCGGTGCCCAGCATCGTCACCGGCTCCGGGCTGTTGCAGCGCTCTGTGTGCCGCACGGACACCTTCACCGGCTGGTTGGTGTTCACCGTGAGCCACACGCCCTGCGCGTCCGCGGCCTTGGACGTGAGCGCCAGCATGATGGGCTCGCGGAAGAGCACGACCATCGCGAGCACGCCCACGACGAGGCCCACCGTCACCAGCGCGCGGACGCTGCCACCCCGGGCCCTCGGCGGCTCCGGCAGCGCGGGGGCGCTGGAGCGCGACGGGCGGCGCTCGCCGGAGTCCTCGTCGTCCACCGGCGGGGCCACCGGGCGCGGGCGCGGGGCGTCCACGCGGCTGGAGGTGCGGCGGCGCGGCGGATCCAGCGCGGCCTGGCTGGTGCTGGTGCGCCGTCGCGGGGGCGGCGGCGCGGGCGCGGGCTCCGTCTCCGGATCATCCTCCGGGGGCGGCAGGCGCGTGCGCTCGTCGTCCTCCAGCTCCATGCGGTGCACGCCCGAGCGCGAACGCATGGGCGGCTCCGACACCGGCGCCCCGCGCGACATCGTGCGCCGGGGCGGCGGGACGTCGTCCACGGACTGGCTGCGCAGGTCCGAGCGCGAGTTCGTGCGGGCGATCTGCGTCGCGTTCGGGTTGCTGGTGGACGTGCCGCGGCGGGCGGCCGGCTCCGACACACTGGAGCGGCGCCGGGGCTGCGGCTCCACGCCGGTGAGCGACGGCGCGTCGTACTCGTTCGGATCCTCCGCCAGCGCGGGCGACATGCCCGTGGCGCGGCGGGGCGCGGCGCCCGTGCGGGTGGAGCCGGCCCGCGAGCGCTCGCGCGACTGCGAAGGCGACTCGCCCGGAGGGGCGTCCCAGCTCATGTCCGGGGGCGGCCGGGGCGGCGAGGTGTTGGAGTCCTCGCCCACGGGCACGAACTGGCCCTGGCGCAGCTCCTCCTCCAGGCGCTCCGCGAAGAGCGTCTTCATCAGCTCCGAAATCTGCCCGGAGGTGACGAGCCAGCGCTCGTTGACGAGCAGCTCCTCCAGCGCCATCTGGAACTCGCGCGCGTTGTCGTAGCGGTCATCCGCGCTCTTGGCCAGGGCGCGCATCACCACGTGGTCCATGTCCCGGGGCACGTCGGCCACCTCGGACGGGGACGGGATGGCGCACTCCATGGCCGCCTGCAGCGTGGCCAGCTCCGAGTCCTTCTTGAGCGGCCGGTGCCCGGTGAGCATCTCGTACAGCACCAGGCCGATGGCGAAGATGTCCGCGCGCCGGTCCAGGTGCTTGCCCGCGGCCTGCTCGGGCGCCATGTACGCGAACTTGCCCTTGATGGCGCCGGACTTCGTCATCGACGCCTGATCCGCGGCCTTCGCGATGCCGAAGTCCACCAGCTTCACCGAACCATCGAAGCTGATCAGGATGTTCTGCGGGCTGATGTCGCGGTGCACCACGTTGAGCGGCTGGCCGCGGTCATCCGTGCGGCTGTGCGCGTAGAAGAGGCCTTCGCACGCGGACGCGACGATGCGGATGGCCAGCGGACGGGCGATCCACTGGTTCATCCCGCTGGCCTTGCGCATGACCCGGCCCAGGTCCTCGCCGTGGATGAACTCCATGGCGATGTAATAGGTGCCGTTGGCCTCGCCGAATTCGTAGACCTGCGCGATGTTCGGATGGTTGAAGCGCGCGGCGATCAGCGCCTCGTTCTTGAACATCTCCACGAACTCGCGGTCCTCCGCGAGGTGCGGGAGGATGCGCTTGACGACGAGTTCCTTCTGGAAGCCTTCGATGCCGGTCTGACGCGCAAGCCAGACTTCGGCCATGCCGCCCGTGGCGAGCTTCTTGAGGAGCTGGTATTTCCCGAATGCTTGAGGGTTCATCCCGGGGACTCCCCGGGGGGAGCGGGCTCAGTGAAGGGTGACAGGGCAGCGCATCTTAGGGGACAGCGGTCCATGAGGCAAAGCCGCAGGGACACCTTGCTGGGGTGGGTCGTCATGACCTGCCTGCTGGCCCTGCATGCCGTCGCGGCTCCCGCGGCGGATCAGATCAAGGTCGAGCGCAAGGGGGAGCTGCTGTCCCTCTCCTGGCGGGACGCGGAGGACCAGCTCAGCGGCGTCCTCACCCCCGCCGTCCCCCGCCCGGGCGAGCCCCTGCGGTTGACGCTGTCGGTGGGAAACCTCCAGGGCCCCCCCTTCCAGGGCGCCGTCACGGTCGCGTTCTCCCGGGAAGGCGTGCCGGGCCAGGTGACGCGCACGCTGACGCGCGACGCCGTGGGTTGGAGCACCGAGTTCGTCCCCGACGAGGCCGGCGCGTGGGACGTGGACGTGCGCTTCCTCACCACCCGCCCCAAGGCGGCCCACGCGCGCTTCACCGTGAGCGAGCCTCCTGTTCCACCCAGGGTCTGGCGCGTGCTGATGGCCATCGCCGGAGGGCTCCTGCTGGCGCGGGTGCTCCACGCCGTCACGCGGCGAGGCGTCACGCCGGAGCACCCCATCCCTCCCCTGCCCCAGGCGCCCCTGGAAACCCCGCCGGAAGGTGGATCCGCCCCGCCGGCGGACCCGCCCGCTGATCGGTAACACCGCCCTTCTTACAGTCCGGCGTTACAGCCATGCGGGCCCCCGGGAGGGAAAAAGTCTTCCCAGGTTGGGGCCCGTCACGGCCACGTCACGGGGCATCCACCCCGCGCGCCGCTTCCGGATGTCCGGCAGTGCACGTCAATGCCCTGGGCACCGGGGTTGCACAGGGGAGCAGGCGTCGGGTCGTACGGCGTGGGGCATTTCCGGGGCGGGGAGACATCGGGCATGGGCGGGACGGGGCTGGAGGAAAAGGGGTGGCGGCGCGGACTGCTCGTCGCGGTCCTCCTGGGCCTGCCGGCGGTCGCGAGCGCGGCGCCGGAACCGGACGAGGACACGGCGGCGGAGGGTGTGGACCGGCCGCTCGAGGTCTCCGGGGACGACGACGCGGACAAGCCGCGGGACGGGACAGGGGACGCGCTGGAAGGCGCGGTGGCGCAGGCGATGCCAGGCGGCTCGCAGGGGCCCGTCATGGGCTCGCCGGAGCAGGTGGCCGAGCCGAACGCGCCCGTGCCGGACGCGGCGGTGCCGGGCAAGAAGAAGAAGAAGGACACGGGCCCCAAGGCGGACACGCTGGGCGAGGCGCCCGCCGAAGCGGACAAGGTGGACGACAAGGGCGGGCCCCAGCAGCGGATCCGCGTGTTCGGCCGCGTGTTCGCGCGCGGCGCCGCGGACGAGCGCCAGAAGTACGAGCGCGACCTGGGCATCGAGTCCGCGCGCGTGGGCGTGGCCGCGTCGCTGTCCAACCTGGAAGCGGAGGTGAGCGCGGATCTCGCCTCCAAGACGATTCTGAAGGACGCGTTCGTGCGGCTGGCGGACGACGACAAGCGCCTGCGGCTGTACGCGGGCCGCTTCAAGTCACCCTTCCTGCAGCGCTCGCAGGAGTCGGCGTGGCGGCTGCCCATCCAGGAGCGCGGCCTGGTGGAGGACTACCTCACGGAGACGAACGCCCTGGGCGGGCGGCGGCTGGGCGTGATGGGCGAGATGCGCCTCAAGGAGGCGTGGGGCCTGAAGTTCTCCGCGGGCCTCTTCGAGGGCGGCGAGGACTCCACGGGGAAGCGGCTGAGCGAGGACGGCTCCGCGCGGCTGAGCATCCGCCCGTTCAAGTTCCTCACGCTGGGCACGAGCACGTACCTGACGCAGGTGATTGACGGGACGAAGCAGTACGCGACGGCGGCGGACGCGGAGGTGAACCTCTGGGGGCTGTCCGTGACGGGCGAGGCGGCGGTGGGCCGGCTGGCGTTGGGGCCGTTCCAGTCGCAGTCGGTGCTGGCCTACTGGACGGTTCCGGTGGGCCGCGAGGGGTGGGCGGTTCAACCGGCGGTGGGGGCGGAGGCGCTGCAATTGCAGGGTGGCATCCAGGCGGAAGGGCATTCGGTGACGGGGGGCTTCAACGTGTTGTTGGCGGATTCGTTCAAGGCGCAGGTCCAGGCGGAGCGGGCGCTCCGGCCGGGGGACGTGGCGCCCGCGCTCGAGCTGTCGGTGCAGCTCGCCACCCGCTTCCGTTGAGGAGACACCTGGGATGATCTCGTTCGCTGAAGGCGAAGTGACGAAGCTGCGGCGTGAATTCAAGCGCGTGCTGGAGGCCCCGGACGCCAAGGCGGTGTGCGCGAGGCTGTCGCAGGAGCTGGGGGGCTACCTGCCGCCGCCCACGCGCATCGTGTCGGTGTACTTCGACAAGCCGGGCCATCCGCTGGCCCGACGCGCGGTGCTCACGCCGGACGACTGCCTCAAGGTGAGGACGAAGGAGTACTCGCCGGACGTGGGCGCGGCGGGCCGCGAGCGCGTGGTGCTGGAGGTGAAGCGCGAGCACCGCGGGCTCACCCAGAAGCGGCGCGTGTGGGTGCCTCGCGCGGAGCTGGGCCGGGCCATCAAGGGCGGCGTGAGCCTGTTGCCGCTCATCGCGGGGGGCAGCCTGTCGCCGGTGCTGGCGGTGACGTACCGGCGGCACGTGTACCAGGTGTCGCAGGAGTGGCGCGTGACGGTGGACCGGGACATCGGCTTCCACGCCGTGTCGCCGGAGCTGGCCCTGTCACCGGTGGCGCTGACGGTGGAGCGGCTGGGGCTGCCCGTGTGGGAGGACTCGCGGGTGGTGGTGGAGGTGAAGCACCTCGGGGCGGCGCTGCCCGAGTGGCTGGCGGCCCTCAATCCGGGGGGCGCGACGGCGTACAGCAAGTTCGCGGAGGGCATGGCGCGGGTGCATGCCTTCTCATCAGGTGGCGTTGGCGTTGGGGTCGTAGGGGGTTAGGGCACCGTGTTCATCGATTTCGAAGGCATTGACGGCAGCGGCAAGACGACGCTGTCCAACCTGCTCGCGTCCCGGCTGAAGCGGCTGGGCTACAAGGTCGCGCACGCGCGCGAGGGAGGCGAGCTGCAATCGCCCACCGCGCGGCGCATCCGCGACCTGACGCGCGACGCGCGGCTGCTGGAGATGGGCCCGCGCGCCGAGTTCTTCCTGAACCTGGCCCGCGACGCGCAGCAGCTGGAAGAGGTCATCGCGCCCGCGCTGAAGCGGGGCGAGGTGTGCATCACCGACCGCTACCTCTACTCTCAGCTGGCGCTGACGGGCGGCGGGCGGGGCCTGAAGGAGGAGCAGCTCCTGCCCTCCTGCGAGCTGGCGTCGCAGGGGCTGTGGCCGGACCTGGTCATCCTGGTGGACGTGGACCCGGACCTGGCGCGGCTGCGCAAGCGGCTGGGCAAGGTGCAGAGCGGCAAGGTGAACGACGCGGACAGCCGCAAGGGCCTGGTGGGCGCGGGGCTGGCGGTGCGCGTGCGCGAGGCCTTCCTGGCGCAGGCCCGGAAGGACCCGACGCGGTGGATCATCCTGGAGAACAATGATCAGCCGCTGCGCGTGCTGGAGCAGCGCCTGGTGGAGGCCGTCGTGGCGCGGCTGGAGGGCCGTGAGCAGCCGGTGCAGCGGCTGGTCCCCGCCCCCACCCCGCCGGCGCCGGGCGCGGTGTGCGTGGACGACGTGGAGGAGCGCTTCTTCCAGGCGGTGGACGGCCTGGAGGCGCGCGAGCCGCAGCTGGCGGCGTGGCTGCTCAACGGCATCCCGGGTCTGCCCGCGCACCAGCGCCGGCTGGCGTACGCGGAGCGGCTGCCGGGGCTGGTGGCGCGCAGCCTGAATGGACTGGATGACGACACGGCGTGGACGCTGCGCGACGTGCTGTCGGCGAGCGTGCCGGTGGACGTGGCGGAGGGCCTGGGGTTCGTGACGTCCCCGCGCTCGCACGCGCTGCGGCAGCGGCTGTACGCGCAGGCGCCGGCGGCGGTGCTGGAGGGGCTCAAGCGCCAGGACTCGCCTGAGGCGTGGGCGCTGCGCGAGCGGGGCCTGAAGGACGGTCACCTGGCGGCGGTGCTCCTGGGCCTGGCCGGCGTGGACGGCGAGGAGTCCTGGGTGGTCCGCGAGGCGGGCATGCAGCGCAAGCTGTACTCGGAGGTGGCGCGCAGCCTGGGCGGGCTGAATTCCGAGCGCGCGGAGGCGCTGCGCGAGGCGCTGATTCCGCACGACCGGCTGGCGGTGCTCAAGAGCACCACGGGGCTGGAGACGCCGGTGGCGGTGGGCCTGCGCGAGCAGTTGGAGAAGGGAGCGCTGAAGCTGGTGCTGCGTTCGTTGACGGGCGTGGACACGCCGCGAGCCTGGGCGATGCGTGAGAGGGGCGCGCAGTCCACCAAGGAGGCGTTGGACTCCGTGGACGGGATGGACTCGCCGGCCGCGTGGAAGCTGCGGGCCTCCGCGGCGCGCCGGTGGCCCGCGACGGTGGTGTCGTCGATGCGCGGGTTGCCGCTGGTGGCGGAGACGCGGGCGCTGCTGGAGCGCATCCTGGAGGAGCAGGCCGGGAAGCTGCCGGTGCTGCGCAACGCGTACGCGGTGGTGGCGCACGCCCGGGCGCTGGAGCAGGCGCAGCGGCCGGCGCGGGCGCTGGCGGAGACGCTGAGCGTGGACGCCGGGCGGCAGGAGGCATGACGCCCATGGAGGGTCCGTTCGGAGCGCTGTTCCAGGACGTGGAGCAGGAGCTGCAGGCGCTGTCGATGGGGGCCATCCTCCCCCGGCTGGTGGCGGCGGCGGTGATTGGCGCGCTGTTGTCGTCGCGGCCGTGGCGGATGTTGACGGGCAAGCCGCTACCGAAGGTGGAGATGGTGCAGGCGCAGATTCTCCTCTGCGCGGCGGCGGCGGTGATTACGGCGGTGATTGGCAACAGCGTGGCGAAGGCCTTCGGGCTGGTGGGCCTGGGCGGGTTCGTGCGGTTCCGCTCGGGGCTGAAGGACCCGCGGGACGCGGCCATCCTATTCCTGGTGATTGGCCTGGGCATGGCGTGCGGCCACGGGAACCTGGTGCTGGCGTGCGTGGGCACGGGGTTCGTGGCGGTGCTGCTCTTCGTGTTGGATTTGTTCGAGAAGAAGGCCGTGGCGACGAAGGAGGCAAAGCAGCGGCTGGTGGTGTCCGCGCAGGCGGACGACCTGGTGCGAGCGGAGGCCACGCTGAGGGCGGCGCTGGGCGAGCGCAACGTGATGGTGAAGAGCTGCGCGATGGATTTCTCCGCGCGGCGCGTGGAGCTGGAAGTGGAGGAGCCGGAGCCCGGAAGCCTGGCGGCGGCGTTGGGACGGACGGAAGGGGCGCCCTTGCGGGGCCTGCGGTGGACGGCGGTGAGCGCGAAGGGCGCGCGGGAGGAGACGGTATGAAGTTCAGGAAGCTGGCGGTGCTGTTCGCGGCGTGCGGAGCCATCGCCGCCTGTGGTGGAGGCGGGGGCAGCCTGCCGACGGGGAATGATCCGGGCGCGCCCACGACGAACCCGGACGGCACGGTGGACCTGCCGGGCAACGCGGTGGACCCGGACAAGGGCGGCGGCACGAAGCCGGATCAGCAGGCGGAAGTGACGACGCTCTGGCCGCTGACCACGGGCTCCACCTGGACGTACCGCATCACGGATGACGTCGAGGGCGTGTTCGACAAGGTGGTGACGGTGCAGGGGCCGGAGACGGTGCCGGGCACGACGATGACGGCGGTGAAGGTGCACAGCCGTCAGGACCGCACGAAGTCCGGCACGGTCTACGAAGAGAACTCCTGGCAGCTGGAGCTGACCAACGGCCTGGTGGTGCGCCTGCGCGAGGAGGACGTCACGGACGGCCTGCCCACGAAGGCGACGACCTGGTCCCCGGCGATGATGAAGTCCCTGGCGGCGACGCCGGCCTCCGTGCCCTGGGAGCACCAGGATCAGGTGCGCGAGCTGATCACCTACGCGGCGGGCGGAACCGAGGGCAAGGACCCGAAGTACGTCTGGAAGGTGCTGGAGAAGGACGTCACGGTGACGACGCCTGCGGGCACGTTCACGAATGCCATCAAGGTCCAGCGCGACAAGCTGAACAAGAGCGGCGAGGTGAAGGAAGAGAAGCAGCGCTTGTACTGGCTGGTCCCCGGCGTGGGCAAGGTCCGCGAGGACGGGGAACGCCTGGAGGAGCTGGTGTCCTACGACGTGAAGAAGCCGTAGGCCGCTGATTCATCTGGATGGGATTGAGGCCCGGGTTGGCGCGAGGACTGCGCTGGCTCGGGTTTTAATCATTACCGGAGCACCACTGCGAACTCATCCCCTGCCGCCACATAAACTCATTCCACAGCAAAGAAGACCCAAAGGGCAATCTCAAGCCCCATACGCAATTCCTCCAACACCACTCAAGACATCAAAAAGCTTCGCCCTACCCAAACCCCGAGACATCTCAACCTACCAACCCAGCTGCACTCCACCTGCCCACCGCCGCCCACGCGAACCAAAAAACCAACTCATCCGACATCAATCAAAACATACTCACCACTCACCAACCTCCCCTCCCCTCCCCCCTCTCCAACGTCACAGGGAAACTCACCATACCTAAGATACTGCCAATACGAAAACACCGAGTTCCCAAACTCCCTCTCTTCAAAATCATCCAGCCCCACGACCCCCATCAACGCAGCCAAGACAACCACACACCGGACCTGCGGCTGGAGCCGAATGTTCCCCAATGTAAACGCCGCCTCAGCAACAGCATCACTCAGTAACTCAACCTCCCACCTCTGCGGGACTTCAGAGAAATACGACACAAGAAGAAGACTTCCATTCGCCCCAACCCGAACACGCAGCCCGCGCACAGCAGGCGACACCACTCCCAGCAGCGCAATCATCAACTGAATACGAATGTCCGCCCGGTCATCCACCGACAAACCACCCATACTCACCACACCTTCGGATTAACAGGAACAACGCTCGCAGAGTCAGCCCCCTTAATCATGAACACACTACTCGGCTCAACAATCCCAAACTTCTCATTGACATACGTCCCAACTTTCTCAGTGTAACGGAAAATAACTCGATTCTCTCTGGCATTCACTTCGAGAACCTCACCTTTCCCCTTGTGATACGCATCGATCACATCCCGAGCATCATCCAATGTATCCATATAGCTCTTTCCTGAAGTTGTCCCCTTGGTATGCAATTGTTTTTGTTTATTCCATCGAAGTTCTGTCCCAACTTTGAACCGCGGCGACGGTTCAGTCAACGAGGCAGGAGGATTCGCTTCAGCAGGAGACCTCGCTTCAGCAGGAGACTTCGCTTCAGCAGGAGACTTCGCTTCAGCAGGAGACTTCGCTTTATCACCAGCAGCCGGCCCGTCGTCAGCAGAACCAGCCATGGACATGAGAAGCGGCCCCATGACGGGCCCAGTCGTCGCAATGCTCATGCCGCCAACTCGGATACCAGCGCCTGCGAATGCGGTTGCCGGTGCACCCGTCAGGGACACATTCGAGCCTGCGGAGGCGACAAGACCAACTTGGGCTACGAAGTCCCCGAGCCCCTCGCCGGCTCCACTGCGATCGCCTCGTTCCAGCGCCTCGTTCATCCGGTCCAAGCCGCTGACAAAGCCCTTTGCGAATGCGGTGGGAATGCGGTCAGGATGCTTAGCTGCCTCGACGGCCGCGCCCATACCCTCCATGGACTTTTCGTGCTGGGCACGGTATTGGGTCGCACCGGTGGTCTTGAACAGCAGGCTGCCGGTCAAGTTATACGAAGCATCGAAAACCAAAACGACCGCGCTAGCGGCGACTTTGCCGGCTCCCTTGCTGTAGCTCCACAGGACATCCAGCGACTCCTTGCAGTTCTCAGCCGAAACAAAGTCGTTCGCATAGAAGTTCACACACCGCCCATCCGGGTCCACAAACCGCGTCGGATTGCCGTCCGTATACAGCCACGGGCTGAGGCCCATGGGCCGGCGTAGCCGCTCCGCCGTAGCGCCGACGGGGTCCATGGAAAGCCACCTGCCGGTGGAAGCGTCGTACCAGCGCTGCTGCGCGTACGTCAGTCCTGCTTCCGGATCCCAAGCGTGTCCCGTGTATCCGAGGCTGGCCTGAGCAGAGGTGGGGGACGTACCGTTGCGATAAGCACCCCACGCATCGTAGCGATGCTGCGTGCCCTCGTCAGACGCTTGATAGCGACCTACCGCACTGCCCAGTCCATCCTGAAGAATTCGCTCAGTCCCAACCGCTACAGTGAGCCCTGCCCCCCGCTGATAGAGGAGCGGGTTTGAGTTCGGCAGGCGCTCTTCCACCAACGTTTCCCCGCTCCACAAATAGCTCGTCTTCGCAGTGCCGACCGTGCGCGATCGCCGCAGCCCCGCATAGTCGTACTGATATGTCACCTGCCGCTGCTGGCTCCCCTCTGGCTGCTCAATTTCCACCAAACGTCCCGCAGCATCGAAGTGGAATAGCTTCGTGAGGCTTCCACGCTGTTCACGTACCAAGCGGCCGACGCTATCCGTCTGGTACTGCGCAACCACCGCATCGGCGGCAAGTTTGTTCCGAGTCTCTTTCAGACCGCCCAGCGTGTCATAGCCATATGCCAGATGCTCTTGAGGCTGCGTCACGGAATTAAAGGCAGACTCGCTCAGCGGGCCTGAGTAGCCCGTGACCTTCTTTTCGGCCCTGCGCGAGCCATCATTGTGCAGCGCATAGAGGACCGACTGGCCATCTGGATACGTCACTCCCGTCAGGCGATCCGCAGGGTCATAGCCGTATTGCGTCGTCTCCGTGGACGTGGTGGACATTCCCGTCGGGGTGCGGTCCACGACCTCCTTGAGCCGGTTACCACGGTTGTCGTACTCGTAGCTGTACCGCAGGTACGGTGAAGATATCGCTGAGTCGCAACTCCCACGACGCGCATCATGCGTCACGGAGGCGATACGCCCGCGGTTGTCGTAGCAGTAGGAATGATTGAGGACGTTGTCGCCTACGAACGAAACCCGGCTGCCTCCCGCTTCCCACCCCACGTTCAGCTGTCTGCCGTCAGCCAGCGTCACCTTGCTGAGCCGCTGCAGATCCCCCACGTCGTAGTTCACCGTTCCCGACGGCGACTGCATCGACAGCAGCGCACCACTGTTGTGATAGCGATATCGGATTTCGTCTGGACTGTCCTTATCAAGGAATTCCAACCGGTTCTGCTCGTCGTAGTCCAGCGAGCGTTCCGTCTGAGTCGAGCCGCGGTGCTCCGTCGCCTTTCGGAGTTGGTCCAGGCCATTGAACTCGTAGTCGACAGAGTCCAGATCCTTGAAAACTCGCCGCGGCCCAGAGGCAGCCTCCGCAAGGACTCCCTTGAACTCCTCGTGGACCACACGGCCCCGGGCGTCCAGGACTTGCTCCACTCTCTCGTTCAGCTCATTTGAGACTTCGGGGTTTCCGTTCGTCCACGTCGTGACCCAGGAGGACGTGCCTCGCGTGCGCAGTTTCTCACGACCCAGGAAGTCATAACCATACGTCACCTCAGGCGTCACCGAGCCCGCAGGTGCCTTGATTGAGTCCAGCCTTGCCAGCGCATCATAGTGATAGACGAAGGCGCCCAGCCCCGGAGGCGTTACCTCCAGCAACTCGTCGCGTGGCCCGTACTTGTAATTCCAGACGGCCTCATCGACGAAGTTTCCGTCTGCCTGCCGGACCAATCTGGCATGGCCAGCATTGTCGTGATCGCCATAATACGTGCGGCTCACGTCCGAGCCCCGCCCGAACGTTTCGAGTTCCAGCAGGCCCCGGTCGTTGTACCAAAGCGTCCTCACCCGGGTGTCCGGCGTCTCTTCCTTGTGCAACTGGCCATCCGGGAAGTACGAGTAGACCGTCTGCTCCGCCGGACCGAAGTGCAGCGTCTTCACCCGGCCACTGGTGTCGTACGCCCATCGGGTCTGCTCGTTCGCTCCAAAGCCATACGCGCGCGACCACATCGGGTTGCCGTCCGCGTAATAGCTCCACTGGTCCTCCGCTCCCCCCTGGAGGCGCCGGACGACATTCCCCAGGCTGTCGACCCGGGCCGTCACTGTCCGGCCGCCCTGGTCCTTGTCGTTCATCCGCCACGACTCGGTGGACGTGCTGCGACGCTCCGCGTCCGCCCAGACCGTGCTCGTCGTGTACGAATAGCTGTACCCAGGGGACGACCAGGTCTCCTCCTCGCTTCGCGTGCGGCCCCTGTCATCAATCGCATTCGCCAGGTCCCGCCGGAGCACCCGCACCGACGTGCCTTCCGTTGACTCCTGCCGCTTCACCCAGGAACCGTCGTAACGGGTCCGCACGGAACGCTCACCGTCCTGGCCGTCCTTCCAGACCTCGAACTCCACCAAACCCCGTGCGTTGAGCGTCCGCTCGATGACCGTGCCTTCAGGCTCGGTCTCCTTCTCGACGCCATTCCCTGGATAGGCATACGTCCAAACCGCCGGGGAAGCCCCCGCGAGGGTGCGGGTCTCCATCCGCCCCAGGGCGTCGTAGAACATCTCCCACGCTTCATCCTCCCGAGGCCCGAGCTTCGTCAGGACATTCCCTTCGGCATCATGGGTAAACGTCGTCTTGACGGTGCGTGACGGGGCAATCTGGGTCACCGACACCAGGTTGCCCGCGGTGTCGTACTCACGCTCCGTCCGCCGTCCCTCTGGATCCGTGGAGGCATACTCCCTGCCGAGCGCGTCGTATTCACGGGTATGGATCGCCGGCTGTCCATCGACCGTCTCGGTGATGCTCAGGACGCGCCCCAGGGCATCCACCGAATAGGTGCGCACCTCGGTTCGATCCGTGGACACCGTGGACGGCTCGCCGGACAGGACCCGCGTCACCAGGACCGACCCCGTCCCCGAGGAGTTGTCCGTATACGCGCGGGTCTCGGTCAGCGTCCGCTCACCATCCGGAGACTGCACCGTCCTCACGTAGCGCGTCACCCGGCCCAGGGCGTCGTCGTACGTATAGGCCTCCGCCAGCCCCGTCACATGGTCCGTGCGGGTGAGCACCCTGCCCGCCAGGTCATACGTCGTCTGTGAATGGATGCCGCCGTGGCTCTGCGCATTGCTCTGGACCGACGACACGCGCCCCAGCGTCGTGGTGTCCAACACATGCTTCTTGGCCAACGAGCCGAAGGTGCGCTGGACCACCGCGCCCGCCGCATCCAGGACCACCGTCTCCACATCCGCGAACTGGCAGTCCGTTGAACACGACTCGCCCGAGTCCTTGGACTGGTAAGACCAACTCACAGCCCGCCCGAGCGCGTCGTAGCCAATGCTTGTCGTGAGGCCGTTGCTGTTCGTCACCGCGACGACGTGACCGTCCGCATCCACGGCGTTCGCGTAGAGCGTCTGGCCATCCACCTTCTCACCTGTCAGCCGGCCAGCGGTGTCGTACGACAACGTGTGCCGGTGCAGTCGCGCATCCAGGTATGCCTCCAGCCTCGAGCCCTGATAGCCGTCGTACAGGATGGTCGCCGTCTGGCCGGGCACCCCATACGTGAAGGACTCCGCGCGCTTGAGCCCCTGCTGATACACCGTCGTGTTCGACTGGCTCCGTCCCCACCGGGCGAGATTCAGTGTCTCGGTGACCTCGAGCGTGTCATCGCCCAGCACATAACCGTACGACCACGCCTGGCCAGGACTGCCCGCCACGGTGCGCGTCTGCAGGCGGCCGACAGCGTCATAGGCGAGCTCGACCCGAGCCCCCGTGGTGAGATTCCTCTCCAGGACGCGATTGCCGAGCGCGTCGTATCCGTACTCGACCTGATAGGTCGCGCGGCCGCCGGGGGTCTGAACAGCGCGGGTCACTTCCGCGAACCGGGGCAACCCCAGCGGCTGCGTCTCGTGCCCCCAGAACGTCAGGGTATTGCCCGACGGATCCTGACCGCCCTGCACCACGCCATCCGGGTCCGGGAACTGCTGCGCGGTGAAGACAAGCTCGCCATTCGTATCCGTGACCGTCACGCCTGCCGGATCACCCGACGCCGACAGCGGACGGCTCACGCTCACCTGGCCGTGCCCCGAGGCCACCGACATCCCCGTGACCCGGCCGGTCTGCCGACCTGTCACCGACCAGAGCGGGCCACCGCTCGCGCCCGGCACCGGCTGGCTGTTCCCGGGTGCCGCCGTGAGCGTCACCCCGTCCAGTTGGCGCTTGTCGTTGACGGTGTTGCTCACCGCGCGCCCCATGGACGACACGGACGCGTTCACCTGCACCGGACCGCCGCGAACCTCGCTGCCCCAGGCGAGCGTGCTGGGTCCAAGGCCCGGGACTTCGGTGGCGCGCGTGTTGCCGTACTCGTTGAGATCCAGCGTCACGTCCACGCCGTCCGGCCGCTTGACGGTGCGCGTCCCCTCGTTCGGGGCGACGATGCGCCACCCCGGCGCGGGCATGCCCGTCCCCATCACGGACGTGACGACCTCGAACCCCTCATCCTCGTGCGCGTAGATGCCCTTCTGGGCCTCGCGCCCATAGGCCGCCTGCCATTGGATGAAGGGCGTAGCGCCGGGCGTGGCGGCACTCAGCTTCAACCGCGCGTTCGTCACCTCGTTGGAGGCACGCCACAGCTTGCGCCCCGTCAATCCGCTGGGCAGTGGCGCGTAGTCGTACTCCCAGACCTGCGTCGCGGGCAGAGCGGAGGTCCGCGTGACACTCTTCAGGTTGCCCCGCTTGTCGTGCGCGAAGTCCAGGTGGTGCAGGACCTGCTGGCTCTCCTTCAGGCGGACCTCCACCGTCTTGAGCAGCGCGAAGCCCTGGTTGCGCGCCATGTTGCGCAGCCGGTACGCCACCGTCTCATCCGCGGTGTCGATGTCGTCGTAGGTCATCGCGACCTGGAGCCGGCCCGGCGTGCGCTCCACCGTCGACACCAGGTTGCTTTCCGGCTTGTAGGTGAACCGGGTCCACCCCTCTGTTCCGCGACCGTGCCCGTCGTGGAACCGATTCAGCAGCCAGCGGCGACGCTCTTTCTTGGGGAACCCCTTCGCCTGCGTCTCGAACTCGTAGACGAAGCCCTCCGCCGTTTGCACGCGGGCAATGAACGGCTCGGAATCCTGCGGCCCGACCGAGAGCTCCATCCCGTGCGAGCCGTCCCTGACGCAGCCGGATGCCGTTCCCGCGTCCGGGTCCGTCGTGGCACATGAGGGGAAGTCAAATGCCTGTCCCGCGATCACCACGGTGTAGCGGCCCAGCCGCTCCTCCTGCACGTAGCCTTCGTAGTTGTTCGTCCAGCCGACCCCCGTGGGACCGACCAGGCTGCTCTGGTTGTTGTACGTGCGCGCGAAGCGGATCACCTCCGCGAGTTGCGGCACGGCGAAGTCTTCGTGCTCGAAGGACAGGTGCCCGTCCGCCACGTTGATGCCCTGGACGGTGAGCTGCCCCGGAGCGCGCGCGTGCAAGCCTTCGAAGGTGCCGCGCGGCTGGCCCAGTCTCCGGACCAGCCTTCTCTCCTCTGGCTGATCGATCTCCTGCACCAGATAGAAGGGCTTCTCGTCCACGCTGGTGCCGGGCATGCGAACCAGGTGCGCGGGGATGGGCTGCTGGAACAGCCGGGCTCCGTTGAGCCCGAACCGGTCCATCTGCTCCAGCGGATCCTCCGCCAGGCCGCCCTTCACTTCATCCACGTCGTAGGTTCCGTCACCCACCAACCGCACATCGGCCTGATTGATCAGGTCGCCCGGGCCGCAGTCCTCGGAAGTACAGACCTTCACCGTTCCACTGTGGATGACGGCGGGATCCAGCGCGAAGTGCGCGGAGGCAGGCATGGAGATGGCGCGGTCCGTGACGGACTGGCCTCCCGTGCCCTTCTCCACGGAGTGCTTCGCCGTGTAGGCACTGCCCGCCTTCAGCATGTCCACGCGAGGGGACATGCCCATCAGGTTGAAGCGATAGAGGACGTTGTCCGCGTTGCCGCTGAGGTACAGCTCCACGTACAGCAAGTCATTGGCGGACAGGACGTCTTCGATGAACTCGTTGTCACAGTTTCCGGTGATGGAGTCGGTCGTGACGTCGATCTCGCACTCCACGCCGTAGTCATCGCTTCCGAAGCGGACCACGTAGTCGCCCGTGGGCGTCGTGGCACGTCCGGCCCCCGGCTGCATCAAGCCCGCGAAGAACTGGTAGGCCAGGTCATCGTCGTCGGTCCTCGGGTTCTCACCGTCCAGGTCGCGCGAGTCGAGCGACCCCTGGGCGACGACCTTCGGTTCGGTGAGCTCCAGTACCCGGAACTCGTGCTCAAGAGCCGGGTCGTAGCGCAGCACCTTGAAGCCATCCGGATCCAGGCTGGTATAGACGTTCTTCAACCCCAGGGCCCGCTTGGGGAGCCCCGCGGGATGCGCTCCCGTGGCCTCGCTGAAGTCAGGGGGCGGCGCATTGCGCTCCGCCGGACGCAGGATGCCGTCACCATCCTGGTCGCGTGGGAACACCTCGTGTCCCACGACGTGCAGGTAGTAGTTGGCCTTGGGCAGGCTGCCCAGGACCACGCGCTGGCCCGTGGGCGTGACGATGCGCATCGCAGCCTGGAGCGCGGCGGAGCCCCGTCCTGGCACCACGCCGAACTGGGCCACCGCGGGCACCTCCACCGCGGAGCCCGTCACCCGCACCACGCGCCCCGCCAACGGAGGCACGCCCGCCGGGACGTCCTCCAGGTCCGCTTCGCGGAAGCAGGCCGAGGCCTTCGTCTTCTGGCTCGCCGCACCCGGTCCATATTCGGAGCAGGTCTCCAGGAGGCGCCCGGAGACACCTTCATCGCGCAGGAAGTCCGGGGGGCACGGGTCCGTGCCACCGTCGGGGTTCGGCATCCGGCACTCGGAGATGCCACCATCGACGCGGTCCGCGGGCTGGCCCGCGTCCACGGGCGACTCGCGCACGCCGCCATCCGGCAGGCGCCACTCGGCGGGGGCGAGCGTCCGCACGCGCCAGTGCGTGTCCAGGTGGACGTAGGTGTCCCGCGTTGTGGCCGCGCCACCGGTGCGCACCAGCGTGGGCGGCGCGTCCTGCTTGATGCCCTCAGGCTCCGCGCTGCGCCACACCCGCACGTCGATCTCCGGCGGGTAGAGGTACACCGGCGCTTCGATGCCCAGCGACGCCACCGAGCAGCGAGACAGCTTCGCGGTCTCGCCAAACTCCTCGACCGTCAGGGGCCCGAGCTGGTCGTCCAGGGCGCAATGGCCCTGTTCATCCAGTTGCGTCTTGCTGATGGGCGGCACCTGGAGGCGGGTCATGCCCGTGTGGCCGGTCGCGTGGTTCACAGCAACGACCACCAGGGACTCGCCTGCCGTCAGCCGCAGGAAGTGGGTCCGGTTGTCCCGGCACTCCGTTTCGTAGAAGGCCCGGTCCTCGTCGTTCAGTGTGGAGGGCGCGGGCGCGCCTGGATCCCTCTCGATGGCGGGATTGAGCTCGCGGCAGCGCTCGCGAATCACGCGCTTGAAGGGCGTCGTGGGCCCCATCCGCACCCGGGCGTACCGGCCCTGCGCGATGCGCTGGCCGGGCTGCGGGGCGTCGCATTGGCTGGTAGGCGCGCCGACGGTGAACTGGGCAATGGGCCGCTCCAGGTCATCCGCGCGGAAGAAGTGGACCTCCGTCCGGGGAATGTCCACGTCCGCGATGGAGGCAAAGCCCTCCTTCTCCGCGTCATATTCGCTGGTCGCATTCGCGCCGCAGTCATGCCGCAGCGTTCGGCCCTCGCGGTCCACGAAGTAGAGAGCGCCATGGAGCAGACGGGCATCGACGAGGATGTCCGCGCGCGTCTGCCGGCCCGAGGATGCCGTGAAGGTGGGCGAGCACGCGGAATAGCTCGCCGACACCATGGACTGGACGACGGCGGCGCCTGTCTCCGGGTCATGGCCCAGAATCGGCCGGGGCCCCAGTGGGAGGTCCGCGCAGGCGATGCCCATGCCCTCGCCGCCAGCCACCAGGATGGGGATGCCGTACTGGCCCGTGTCCCCCGTGAATCCGCTCATCGTCGGCCCCGGACCGGTCACCGTGACGCGAACGTTCTGGAAGCGCACGACCGACGGGAGTTCCTTCCCGCTGGAGCTGGACTGGTCGTCCCGGGTGAAGAGCAGCCGGAATGTCTGCGTGCCCGCGTCCGCCACGGGCACGGCCTGCACGGTGAGCGTCACCGTGCGAAGCTCGGTGCCCATCCGCGCGTTCAGGGTGATGACGGTGGTGCCCCCGCGGACCAGTTCGACGTTGCCCGCGACCGTGAGTTCCTGATCGTCGTCGCGCTGCGCGCTGACCGACCAGGTCTCACCCGCCGGAGGCGGGATTTCCGCCCCACCCTCGGCCTTCGCCGAGAGGAATGCCTCGATGCGCTCCGCGCCGGAACCGTCGGAAATCCGCGACGCACGCAGCGACACCGGCAGCGCATAGGGGAACGTCACCTCCTGGGGGAGGGAGATGAACGTCTCCAGGTCCTTCGATAGCTGGACGGTGAGCTGCTGGTCCTGCGGCGCGCGCACCTTGCCGCTGACGCTGGCAGGCACCTGGGTCTGGATGAGCTGATCCAGGAAGGGAATGGCCGCCACGTAGCCCGCGAGGAACTGCGCGTGGGCCTCACCGACAACCAGGTTGAGCGCCCGCTTCCACCACGGCGCTTCTGGCGTCTGGAACATTCCCGGAGGCAGTGCTCCCTCCATGCCCGCATCCGGGATCGCGCTCCCCTGCCCCGACCGCGCCAGCGCGTCACGAACGATCTTGTCCTGGTCGTCCGTCAGGGCCATGTAGCCCATGAGCTCCACGGAACGCAGTGACAGCGGCTCCTCCGTCCGGATGGACGCGCCGTCCTGCGACACCACGGCCAGGCCCGCCCTCGCGAGCACATGCGTGCGCGGCTCGTGCGCGAGCACCAGCACGTAGCGACCCGCCGGCAGCCCCGTCACGTTGGGGAACTGCAACAGGATCGGCTTCTGGACCCGGACTCCCGCGGGGCCCACCTGCCACACCGCCGTGGGCGTCGCGTTGTTCTCCAACCGCACGGGCAACGACACGGGCTGCAGCCGCGTTGCCGTCAACTGGCCTTCCGTCCTGCCGTCCTCGAACAGCAGCGAGCCCGGGTCTCCGTCAATGGCCAGCGCTCCGTGCTTCTGGGCGAAGTCCACGTGCAGCAGCTGCGTGGTGTCCACCCGCGTCGCGCTCGCGGTGTCCACGGCGGTCAACGCCAGCGGCGCGTCCACCGTCTCCACCTCCGGCGTGATGCTCAGCATCCGGCGCACGGTGGGCAGCGGACGGCCCTCCGCCGTCATCCCGCCCTCGTAGCGGACCACCCTCGGCCCCGACGCCGACGTGATGAACGACCAGTTGCCGTCCGCCGACGTGCGCGCCGTTTCGGAGGTGCCCTCCAGGATGACGCGTACGCCCGACAGCGGCTCGAAGGCGTCATCCATCACGGAGCCGCGCACCCGCGTGAGCGGCCGCCGCACCGTGAGCTGGCTGTAGAACGCCGACCCCTGCGCGGGCCCCACCTCCGCCTGGATGCCCTTCACCTCCACCTGCAACAGCTCACCCTCGGGCAGCGGCGCGTTGGCGATGAACGTCGCCGTCTGGCCTCCCGGCGCCAGGGAGTAGCCGCCCTCGAGGTTCTTGCCCTGGGCCTTCACCTTGAAGCCCTGGCGCACCGACGCCAGCGTCGCCGCCTTGTTGAAGGACACGCTGATGAGCGCGTCCGTCTTCACGTCGCTCGCGCCCGCGGACGGCTGCACGCCCGTCACCAGCAGCGGCTCCGTGGCCGGGTTCCGGTAGCGCACCACCACGCTCGCGCGCCCGATGAGCCCGTTCACGTCCGTGGCCTGCACCTTGACGGTGTTCTCCCCCAACGACAGCGGAAGGTCCGCCCCGTACACGCCGGGGGACTCCTCCGCCGCGAGCCCCGTGCCGATGCGCACCTCCGACAGCGCGGCGAAGGCCTCCACCTTCGCGCGGACGTGCACCACGGCCGTGGGTGACTCACTGCCACTGACGGGCGACAGCACCGTCACCAGCGGGGGCGCGTGGTCGACGTTGAATGTGAGGTTCTTCCGCTCCGTGTTGCCGGCCTGGTCGACCGCCACCACCTCCACCACCGTCTGGCCCTGCGCCAGCGCCACCGGCACGCTGAACGCCCCGCCCAGCACCGTCGCCGGATTCCCCTGCACCGTGACGCCCGCCAGGTGCGTGTCGCCCACGGTCCCCTTCACCACGTAGGGGGACTCGTGCACCGTGGCCGGGCTCGTCGCCGGATCCGTGATGGTCAACGTGGGCCTGGTGCGGTCCACCGCCACCGTGCGCGTGGTGCTCGCCGAGCGCCCCTCCGCGTCCGTCACCTGCACCGCCAGCGTGTGGTCCCCTTCCGGGAGCGCCAACGCGAGGGTGAAGCTGCGCACCGAGACCGCCGCGTTGACACCGTTGACCTTCACCTGCAACGGCAGCGTGCCGCCCTGCACCTGCCCCACCACCGCCACGCTCACGCCGCCCAGCACCGCCCCCTGCGTGGGGGACTCCAGCGCCAGCACCGGCGCCGCCGCCCCACTGCCCGCGTCCACCGCCGTGCCCGCGTCCGAGCTCGACCCGCCATCCAGCGGACTGCCCGCATCCACCGTCGTGCCCGCGTCGCTCCCGGTGCCGGTGCCCGCGTCCGCGAGCCCACCGTCCGGCAGCGTGACATTCCGCGTGACGTTGACCGTGGACTCGGTGCGCAGGCCATAGCTGTCCATCGCCACGACCGTCAGCGTCTGCGTCCCAGGCGACAGCTGCACCGTGCGCTGGAAGGAGTGGTCCGGCAGCGTCGCGGCCAGCGCGCCCGCCACCACCACCGTCACCGTGTCCGTGCTGTCCGCGGCCGACGCGGTGCCCTTCACCGTCACGGAGGCCTGCTCCGTCACCAGACCATCCACGGGCGCCGTCAACGACAGCGTGGGCGCCGTGGCGTTGGCGCGCAGTTGGAGCGTCTGTTCCGACAGGTTGTCCGCCGCATCCGTCAGCCGCAGCAGCAGCGTGTTCGAGCCTTGCGACAGCGCCTGGGTGACCTCGAAGGAGCCGTCCGCCGTCACCGGCACCGCGGTGCCATTCACCGTGAGCACCACCGGCGTCGCGTCCTTCGCCGTGCCGCGCACCTTCACGGAGAGGGCGCCGATGCGTGCGTTCGGGGACGGGCTCGTCACCACCAGCTCCGGCGGCGTCGAGTCCCGGACCACCGTCACGCTCGCGGTGGATGCATTGCCCGCGGCGTCCAGTACCTTCACCGTCAGGGCGTTCGTCCCTTCGTTCAGCGGCACGGCATGACGCCAGACGTTGTCCGTCCCCTTCACCAGCTCCACGCCGCCCACTTCGATGCGGGCCACCTGGCCCGGCTCCGTCACGGAGACGGCGACCTCCACCTGGGCCTCTCGCGTCACCAGCCCGTTCTGCGGCGACTGGATGGTGGGCACCGGGGGCGCCGTGTCGATGACGAACGTGCGGCGGGCCTCCGCGCTGTTGCCCGCCTGGTCCACCGCGGTGATGACCAGCGTGTGTGACCCGCCCGCGTCCACCGTCGTCCCGCTCGTGAAGTCCGCGCCGTCCAGCGTCGCCGTCACCGTCCCCGGGTGCGCGTCCTCCACCGTCCAGGAGAGGGTCGCGGGCGTGTTGCGGTGCTGTCCGTCCGCCACGCCCGTCACGGTGATGACCGGCGCGACGCGGTCGATGGTGAACTGGGCCGTCTTGCTGTCGGTGTTGCCCGCCCGGTCCCATGCGCTCACCACCAGCGTGTAGTCCTTCGAATCGGAGAGCGTCGTGCCCCCATCGAAATCCAACCCGTCCAGCTTCGCCTCGACCCGGTCCGGATGGTCCTCCGTGAGCGTCCAACCCGGCGTCACCTGCTGATTCGTCAGCGGCTGCGCGGGAAGCCCCGTGAGCAGGAGGACCGGCGGCGTGAAGTCGAGAACGAAGTGCACGGTCTTCGTGGAGGTGTGGTTCAGCTGATCCACCGCCGTCACGACCAGCGTGTAGTCGCCTGCCTCAGAGACCTGCGTCCCGCTGTCGAAGTCCGCCCCGTTCAACTTCGCGGTGAGCGATTGCGGATAGACATCCGTCGCGGTGAAGCCCACCTGCACCGGCGCCTTGTAGTGCGCGTCGGGCGTGACGCCGGTGACCGCGATGACGGGCGCCGTGCGGTCGATGCTGAAGGAGCCGACCACCGACGAAACTCTTCCGGAGAGGTCCTCGGCCCTCACCTCCAGCAGGTACGAGCCGTCCTCGGCGACCTCCGTGCCGGACTCGAAGGGAACCCCGTTCAACGTGGCGGTGACCGACTTCAGGTACAGGTCTTCCGCCGTGAAGACAGGCGTCACCGTCGTGGAGACCGGGCTCGTCTGGGGCAGTCCGCTCAACGTGATGACGGGCGAGAGGACGTCCAGGGTGAAATGGCGCTCCGCCACCGTGCGGTTGCCCGCCAGGTCCGTGGCCTCCACCGTCACCGTGTGGGGCCCTCCGCCGGCGACGGTATTCCCGCTGACGAACTCCATCCCGTCGAGCCGCGCGCCCACGCTGCCCACGGCGAGGTGGGCATCCGTGGCGCTGTAGGTCACCTCGACGGGCCCCTGGTGGAATGAGCCCTCCTCGACCCCCGCGAAGGACACCACCGGGAAGGTCTGGTCGATGGTGAAGTCGAGCTCGAGGAACCCGTAGTTGGCCGCGCGGTCCTTCGCGACCAGGTAGAGGTGGTGCGGGCCCTCGTCAACAATGGGCTGACCACTTGCCCAGTCGGTGTCGTCGAGCCGGAAGTAGGTGGACTCGAAATAGTCGGTACGCACCGTCACGGTGGGCACCACGGGCCCCGGGTAGTACCCGCCGTTGGTCACCCCGACGATCTCGATGGTGGGCGCGGTGAGCTGGATGCGGAAGCGCACCCGCTTCTTCGCCACCCGGCCCTCCGGGTCCGTCACCGTCACGAGCCAATCGTGAGAGCCCTCCGCGGAAACCACCGTTCCGTTCGCGATGGGCACTCCGTTGAGCGTGGCCTCCTGGGTCAGTGGCGCCAGACCCGTCGCCGAGTAGCTGAGCGTCACGGGCCCCCGGGTGACCTCCCCTTCCGTTACCCCACTGACGGTGATGACCGGCGCCTGACTGTCGAGCCCGACCGGGTGGCACACCCGGGTCACGTTCGCGCACTGGTCCGCGATCACCGTGGTGACGGCGTTGGAGCCCTCCACCAGGGGCAGGTCCAGGAAGTACCCCGTCTGACCGGAGAGCGCGGCGGTCATCCCGTTGATGACGATGCTCTTGGTGTCCGGCCCGAACTGCCCGGACACGCGGACCGGGGAGCTGGTGAAGAACGCCCCCGGCTCCGGCTCCAGCATGGTCAGCGTGGAGGGCAGCGTGTCCGCGTCGAACACCGCCGCGCGCACCGAGGACTCCGGTCCGCCCAGGACCGTCAGCTCCAACTGGTTCGTGGCGGCCAGCGTCACCTTCGACGCGAAGGTGCGCTTCTGCGTGCCCGTGAGGCCCGCCAGCATGTCCACGCCGTTGAGGCGCACGGTGCCGTCCGCGTCCGGGCCCAACATGTCCACCACCAGCACGCCCACCGTGCCTTCCCCTCCAGGCTTGACCTCCAGGGACCGCGATACGGGGTCGGGGCCCGCCTGGACGTAGCCCGTATCCGCCAGCGAGCACGGAAGGGCGCCGAGCGCGGCCACCGACACGCGCACCGAGCCGCCGCCCGTCGTGGACACCGAGAGCTGATTGGCTTCCTGCAGCGTCACGCGGAACACGGCCAACGGGGTGCCAGCGGAGACGCCTCCCAGCACGGTGCCATTGAGCGTCACCTCCGACGTCGCCACCTCCCTCGCCCCGCGCGCGTCGCCGTTCTGCACCACGACCAGCGCGGGCTCATTGAGCGCGCCGGTGAACGAAGACGTTCCCTGCTGACTGCCCTGCACGGCCAGGGTGCCACCACGCCAGGCGGGCCCCACCGACTCCTCGATGGTGCCGACGCACGCCGGGGCCAGCTGCGCGGGCGTCAGCCGCATGCGCTTGGAGGCCACGGCCCCGGAGGGCTTGGGCGCGGGCGCCTCGGAGGGACGCTCCGGCGTCTTGCCGCACGCCATCACCAACGCCAGCAACAGGGCTCCCCACGGCCCCTGGATCCGCACTCGCCCACTCATCGCGACGTCTCCCCCTGCGTTGCTTCCGTCCCCGCATCCGGTGCGGCCGTTTCCAACGGACGCATCGCCTGGGCAAAGCGCTCCACCGACACGCGCTCCCGCAGGTCCTTCATCCACCGCGCTTCCGCCTCACGGCGAGCCTCCGCCGCCAGCCGGCCCCGGGCCTCCTCGAACGAGGGCACCCGCGTCTCCACCGGCGAAATCGCCTGGACGATGTGGAGGCCGTAGGGCGTCTCGAAGGGCTTGCCCACCTCCTCCGGCTTCAGCGCCGCGGCGGCCTCGAAGAAGGCGGGGTGCACCTGCCCTTCGAGCACCGGCCCCAGGTCCCCGCCGCGCGGCGCGGAGACCTCGTCCTGGCTGGACTCGCGCGCCACATTGTCGAACGCCTCACCGCCCAGGATGCGGGCATAGAGGAGGTTGACGCGGTCGCGGGCCCTGCGCTGCTCGGCCTGGTCCGCGCCCTGGGGCAGGCGGACCAGGATGTGCCGGACGTGGATCTCCCGGCGGGACAGCGCGTCCTTCTGGGCCGCGTAGCGCTCGCGCAGCGCCTTGTCCTCCGTGGCCCCCTGGAGCTGCTCCTCCACCAGCGCCTGGGCGAGCACCTCGCGCCGGGCCGCCGCGAGCCGCGCGCGGACATCCGGGCGGTCATCCAGACCGCGCGAGTCCGCCTCCTCCGCGAGCCGCTGCCGGTCGATGAGCCCGTCGAGCTGGGCCTGGATGCCGCCAGCCTCCGGCGCACGCTGGGACGCGAAGAGCTCCACGTCCGCGCGCCGCAGGTCGGTACGGCCCACCCGGGCCACCACGTCCTCGTCCCGGCAGCCCGTGGAAAGCAGGGCTGTCAGGAAGAGAACAGTTGTGATTCGGGCAGACGGAAGGAGCGCGGAAGCGCTCCGGTCACGAGCAGGACGGGTCATGGCTGGTTGATGTTCGACGACTGCAGGCGCGAGCTGGAGTCCACGGTGAGCGTGCCCGTGATGTTCAGCGCATCCGGCGTGGCCACGGAGGCCTTCCGGGTGAGGGTGAGGTTGCGGAAGGTCTGCTGCCCGGACGGTGTCGCGGGCAGCGGGGTGGCACGTGCCGTACCTGGGTTGAAGTAGGCGGCGTTGGCATTGTCGATGATGAGGTCGCCGTACGGCTCTTGATGGTCCTTCACGTACACCGTGCCGGGTCCACCGGACGACGCCCCCGTCGCGGAGATATGGGTCCAGTCGAAGGTGGTGCTGGCGGCCTCGTGGTAGATGGCCACCCGCCCGCCACCCGCGCCGGAGGCTCCGTTCGCCTCGATGAACCCCGCCCCCGTCAATGACAGCACATCCAGCCAGATGCTGCCGCCCGCGCCAGGGTAGTAGCCGGTGCCACTGTCCTTGCCGTTCACCAACAGGTTGCCATTGAGGACCAGGCTGGCCGCCTTCAGGCGCAGCACGCCGCCACCATTGCCACCCGGTGCCCCACCTCCGCTTCCGGCTCCACCCGAGCCGGCGGTCGCGGGCATCTGGTAGTCGCCGTAGGTGGGAACGACCACGGAGTTATCCGCGGCGCCATACCCCCCGTGGCTGCCGGTCAGGTTGATCGCCGCGGCCGGGACATTGCCCAGCGTCAGTCCCTTCTGCTGCTGGTTCACGCCTTGCCATCCGCCCAGGTAGCCGGCTCCGGTCAGGTTGATGGAGGCGCCGGTCCCCACTTCCACTGCGCCACTGACGTCCAGGTCCAGCGTCAACGGGTTGCCGTCAGTGGCCCGGCCGGTCTCCAGCGCCGCGTTGAGGCCGGTGATCTTCAGGCTCGAGAGCACCCGGGGTTGGGTTCCGCGGAGGACCAGCACCGTTCCAGTGCCTTCCACCTGAAGGACGGGCGTCGACGCGCCGTCGGTCAGTTCCACGAAGGCATTGTTGCGCACCAGGATGCGCTCATAGGTCCCCCCCAGGACGGGCGTGGGCCGGGTTGAATCACGGTTCGCACCGACGTCCAGCTGATCCAATACCAGCTCACCGTTCGTCTGCTGGCTCCCCTTCAGGAACACGGTGCCAGATTTCGCGTACATGCCTCCCTGCGCTGAAACCCTGCTCAAGTCGAACGAGGTCGCCGCCGTGTCGTAGTAGACCGCAACGCGTCCACCGCCGCCATAGGATCCTCCCGCGGCCTCCACTGTTCCGGTGCCTGTGAGCGCGCGCACCTCCAACCGGATGCTTCCGCCAGCGCCGCCTCTGGCCCAATCGGAGACTTGAGTTCCATTGGCCAGGAGACTGCCATTGAGCACCAAGCTGTCCGCCTTCAGCCACAGGGCGCCGCCGCCGTTGCCACCCTTCTGGGTGGAGCTATTGGCTGAGCCTCCCGAACCGGAGTCGGAGGGGTTCTGGATATCGTCATAGGTTGGGATGGCAGCTGCCGTGTTGGATGCGACACTCCCGTATCCACCATGACTGCCTCCGAGGGCGTCCGTCCGGCCCGTCGAGACGTTCCCCGTGGTCCGTGCCGCCAGTTGCGTGTTCACGCCCTGCCAACCGCCCAGATACCCCGAGGCATTCACGTGGATGGACGCGCCACTGCCGACCTCCATCGAGTCAACGTCCAACTTGAGCGGCAGTGGCTGTCCGTCCGCGAGGGTTTGGACAGACACAAAGGAATTGGACCCGGTTACCTTCAAGGTCGAAAGCCTGTGGGTCACGCCGCCTTGCAGCGTCACACGCGATTCTGAACCCGACACCTCCAGCACGCTTCCTTCCAGGAAGGTCCCCACCACTTCGACCCAGGCACGGCCGCGGACCTCGAAGCGATCATAGCGGCCCGCTGGCACCTGAGTAGCCTTCACCTTCGTCGGGTCCAGGCTGTTCAGCTTGTGATCCACTGACAGCGAACCGTACTGCTGCTGGCTGCCCTTGAGATACACGGTGCCCGGGCCTGCCTGGCTGCCCCCCTTGGCGGAGACCTGGCTCCAGTCATAGGTGCTGCTGGCCGTGTCGTAGGTGATGGCCACCCGCCCACCGCCGCCAGACGTACCTCCCACCGCCTCGACGCTGCCGGCGCCGGTCATGGCCCCCGTGACATCCACGCGGATGCTGCCGCCCGCGCCGCCGTAGGTGCCGTTGATGCCGTTGGCCTTGAGCGCGCCGTCCAGCTTCAGGCTGGAGGCCTTCACCCAGAGGGCCCCGCCGCCGTTGCCGCCCTTCGAGGAACTGTTGGACCCACCCGAGCCACCCGCGCCGAAGTCCGACGGGGCGTAGATGTCGTCATAGAGAGGCACGACCGTGGAGCTGGAACCTGTTGCTCCGTAACCACCATGGCTGCCGCCGGCCTCGGCCTGGCCTGTCGAGACATTGCCTTGCGTCCTGCCAGGGCGCTGCTGGTTCACCTCCTGCCAACCGCCCAGGTATCCAGCACCGCTGACATCGATGGAAGCTCCGCTGCCCACCTCCAGCGTCCCGGTGACGTCCAACACCAGGAGATGTGGAACCCCGGCAAGGTCGCGGCCCGTCGTCAATTGCGTATTGGTTCCCAGAACCTTCAGTTCCGACACGGAAAGCTGTGTGGCCCCTGAGATCTCCACCTTGGCGTCATTGCGCACCACGAAGCGGTCATACGCCCCACCCGGCACCTGCGTGGGCTTCGTGTCGGACTGGGGCGTGACGCTCTTGTTGTCCAATTGCAGCTCGCCATACGCCTGCTGACTGCCCTTCAAGTACACCGTCCCCACGCCCGAGGCGGTCCCTCCCTGCGCGCTGACGTGGCTCCAGTCGAAGCTGCTGCTGGCCGTGTCGTAATAGACGGCCACCCGCCCTCCTCCGCCCGCGTATGCCCCCTGCGCCGTCATTGACCCGACGCCCGTCAGCGCTCCCACCTCCACCCGGATGCTTCCTCCCGCTCCACCCCGGTTGTTGCCCGCGCCTCCATTCGCCAGCAGCTTGCCGTCCAGCTTCAGGCTCGCCGCCTTCAGCCTCAACCGACCGCCTCCATTTCCTCCAGGCGTACTTCCCGTCGCGTTCCCCGCTCCGCCCCCTCCGAAGTCCGAGGGATTCGCGTAGTCGCCATACGTCGGCGGCGACTCCACGCCCTGGCTCGAGTTCCGCCCGCGGCCGCCATGGCTGCCTCCCACGTCGAGGAGCCCCGTCGACACGTTCCCCGTCGTCCGCCCCGACTGCTGCGCGTTCCCTTCCCGCCACCCGCCCAGGTACCCACGCTCGCTCACGTCGATGGAGGCGGAGTTGTCCACCTCCACCGCGCCGCTGACTTCCAGTTCCAACCCCACCACCTGCCCGTCCATCCGGCCAGGCTGCCACAGCGAGGCATTCGAGCCCGTCACCTTCAGGCTCGAAAGCTTCACCGGCGCCTCTCCTCCCGTCAGCCCCAGCTTCGCGTCAGTCCCGGACACCTCCACCGGGAGTCCTTCCGGCAATGCCCAGGGCTGGCGCATCTCCACGCTTCCTCCCCCCAGCACGCGCAGCGCCTGGAGGTTTCCGCTCAACGTGCCCAGGAAGACGACGTGGCCACCCTCCACCTGCAGCAAGGGCGTCGTGACGGCTCCCGCCACCTCCACCTTGGCGTCATCGCGCACCACGAAGCGGTCATACGCCCCACCCGGCACCTGCGTGGGCTTCGTGTCGGACTGGGGCGTGACGCTCTTGTTGTCCAATTGCAGCTCGCCATACGCCTGCTGACTGCCCTTCAAGTACACCGTCCCCACGCCCGAGGCGGTCCCTCCCTGCGCGCTGACGTGGCTCCAGTCGAAGCTGCTGCTGGCCGTGTCGTAATAGACGGCCACCCGCCCTCCTCCGCCCGCGTATGCCCCCTGCGCCGTCATTGACCCGACGCCCGTCAGCGCTCCCACCTCCACCCGGATGCTTCCTCCCGCTCCACCCCGGTTGTTGCCCGCGCCTCCATTCGCCAGCAGCTTGCCGTCCAGCTTCAGGCTCGCCGCCTTCAGCCTCAACCGACCGCCTCCATTTCCTCCAGGCGTACTTCCCGTCGCGTTCCCCGCTCCGCCCCCTCCGAAGTCCGAGGGATTCGCGTAGTCGCCATACGTCGGCGGCGACTCCACGCCCTGGCTCGAGTTCCGCCCGCGGCCGCCATGGCTGCCTCCCACGTCGAGGAGCCCCGTCGACACGTTCCCCGTCGTCCGCCCCGACTGCTGCGCGTTCCCTTCCCGCCACCCGCCCAGGTACCCACGCTCGCTCACGTCGATGGAGGCGGAGTTGTCCACCTCCACCGCGCCGCTGACTTCCAGTTCCAACCCCACCACCTGCCCGTCCATCCGGCCAGGCTGCCACAGCGAGGCATTCGAGCCCGTCACCTTCAGGCTCGAAAGCTTCACCGGCGCCTCTCCTCCCGTCAGCCCCAGCTTCGCGTCAGTCCCGGACACCTCCACCGGGAGTCCTTCCGGCAATGCCCAGGGCTGGCGCATCTCCACGCTTCCTCCCCCCAGCACGCGCAGCGCCTGGAGGTTTCCGCTCAACGTGCCCAGGAAGACGACGTGGCCACCCTCCACCTGCAGCAAGGGCGTCGTGACGGCTCCCGCCACCTCCACCTTGGCGTCATCGCGCACCACGAAGCGGTCATACGCCCCACCCGGCACCTGCGTGGGCTTCGTGTCGGACTGGGGCGTGACGCTCTTGTTGTCCAATTGCAGCTCGCCATACGCCTGCTGACTGCCCTTCAAGTACACCGTCCCCACGCCCGAGGCGGTCCCTCCCTGCGCGCTGACGTGGCTCCAGTCGAAGCTGCTGCTGGCCGTGTCGTAATAGACGGCCACCCGCCCTCCTCCGCCCGCGTATGCCCCCTGCGCCGTCATTGACCCGACGCCCGTCAGCGCTCCCACCTCCACCCGGATGCTTCCTCCCGCTCCACCCCGGTTGTTGCCCGCGCCTCCATTCGCCAGCAGCTTGCCGTCCAGCTTCAGGCTCGCCGCCTTCAGCCTCAACCGACCGCCTCCATTTCCTCCAGGCGTACTTCCCGTCGCGTTCCCCGCTCCGCCCCCTCCGAAGTCCGAGGGATTCGCGTAGTCGCCATACGTCGGCGGCGACTCCACGCCCTGGCTCGAGTTCCGCCCGCGGCCGCCATGGCTGCCTCCCACGTCGAGGAGCCCCGTCGACACGTTCCCCGTCGTCCGCCCCGACTGCTGCGCGTTCCCTTCCCGCCACCCGCCCAGGTACCCACGCTCGCTCACGTCGATCTTGCTGGTGCTGTCGACGCGCACTTCCTGCGTCACGGTGAGGTCGAGGAACTTCGCGCCGGACACGCCCTGCTGGCTGTGCGTCAACGTCGCGCCCGACAGAACGTACAGGTTGCGGAACGTGTGCGCGCCGTCGATGCGCAGCGTCTTGTTGGTGCCCTGGATGATGATGTCCTGGTTCTCGAAACGCATGTCATCCTCGGCAATGACATCCGTGAGGTCCGTGGGCTGTTGCGGCTCCACCACGGTCAGGGTCTGGGAGGCGGAGCTCTCCAGGCCACTGCGATCCTTCGTGACGAGCGAGATGGTGACCGGTCCCACCATCGTGGGCACCCAGGTCTGGCTCAACGCGGCACCTGAAGGCACGTTCGTCACGCGGGTCCCTACGGGCGTGCCATTCACCCGGAACTCCGCCCAGGCAAGTGGGCCCCGGCTGTCCTTGACCGTGCCGGACAGCACCGCGTCGACGCCCTTGCTCAGGTAGTTGATCGTCGCCAGCGTCACCTCCGGCGGCTCATTGGGCATGACCGGGAACTCCCGCGTTTCCGAGGTCACCGCGCCCAGGCTGTCGGTGGCGCTCGCCGCCACGTTGAACGGCACCGCCGCGTCGCCAAACGAGTAGTTCGTGCACCGGCGGACGCAGCCCGTTCCGCACGACACCTGCGTTATCAATAGCCCACTATTCACGGTGACGGTGAAGCTCTGGATCCCGCTGCTGTCCTCGGCCTGGACGCAGATCTGCGCCGAGTCTCTGACCTGCACAGGGTAGGGGTTGACCGTGAAGGTGAGCACCGGCGGCTGATTGTCGCTCACCGCCGTCGTGCGCTCGTCGTCGTCCGTCCGTCCGCGACTGTCCGTCGCGACCGCGCGGAAGACGACCTGCTGCTTCTGTGCGCGGAGCGGCAGCGTGTAGGTCGCCGTCACGCTGGTCGTCGTGCTCGCTCCGATCTGCTCGCCATCCGCGAACAGCTGGATGCCGGCCACGTCCCCATCCAGGTCCGTGGCCGTGGCCTGGACCGTGATGATGCTGCCCTCGGTGGCGACGGCGGGCGGCCGGCCGAAGACGAGCGACACCGTCGGCGCCGAGCCATCCGGCGCCACCGTGTACGTCTTCGACACGGGGGTGTTGTTGCCCGCCACGTCGTAGGCTGTCGCCTTCAACGTCACCTGCTTGCCCACCGAGTCCTCGGGGAGCAGCAGGCTGTAGTGGAGTCCTGCGCTCCCGTTGGCCTCGGACGTGGTCGCGATCACCACGCCGTCCTTCTCCAGTTCGATCCACACCACGCCGTCGTCCTGGGCGTTCACCTGGAAGCTGTTCACGAACGGCCCGGCGCGGAGCACCTCCGGCAGACCAGATGGCATGCCCGGCGCCGCTACATCCGGCAGCACCTTCAGGGGGATGGAAGCCTCGGCCCCACGGCCCGCGCCATCCGACAGGGACACCGTGAGCGTCGTGTCCAGCGTCGACCCGACCACCGGCAGCCGGAACATGGCGCCGTAGAGCGACGGATCCGTCGCGTACGGAAGCAGTTGGCCTAGCGACAGCGTTCCCAGGCGCGCCACCACCGAGGCCGGTGCCACGCCACCCGAGCGACGCGCCTCGACCCATACCGCGGCACCCGAACGCAGCGGCGTGTTCGCCGAAGGCCACGTCACCGCCACCGCCGGCGCACCCGTCGTCGGTGCCTTCACCTCGACCATCAACGGGGGCGACAGGGCTTCCGTTCCAGCCGCGGCGCGCGCGCGCACCTGGAGCGCGTGCCGCTTGCCCGCGACGGAGCCGCCCGGCACCGTCCAGCGCGCATTCGGCTTCGACTCGTCCAGGGCCACCACCGGCTGGCCGTCCACCACCAGCTCCGCGCTGTCCAGGCCCACGCCCGTGGCCACGGCGGTCAGGCTCACCTGGCCGCCCGTCTCCACGACCTGCGTTCCCGTCGGCGCGGACAGCCGCACCACCGGCAGCACACCCGTGGGCGGCGTGAAGGCCCGGACCCCGTCCGCGCCGGACGCGACCAGCACCCGGCCCGCGGACACCACCGCGTCCGTCGCCCCGGCCGCCGCCAGGCTCGCCATGAGCGTGACCGGCTGACCTTCCGGCAGGTGCCACAACTCCACGCCCGCGGCCCCTTCGCTCACGAGCGCCAACCGGCCCTCCAGCCGGACGCGCTGCACCGCGCCCGCCGTCGGCACCGTGCCCACCAGCAGGGGCGCTTCCCCATCCGCCAGCGTGAACACGGAGAACGACGACGCGCCGCCCGCGATCGCCAGCGGCCCCGCCAGTGCCACCGTCGAGGCGTTCACCGGCAGCGTCGCGACGCGGCGGAGCTGGCCGGACGGCGCCACCTCCACCACCGCCACGCCCTGGGCGCCCAGCGCCACCAGCGCTCGCTGTTCGTCGCCCGCCACGTCCAGCACGGCGCTGCCCAGCAGCAGCGAGCCAAAGCCATCCGCCGCGGGCCAGCGCACCGACTTCAACGTCCCCGCGGATACTGACCAGATGCGGCCCGCGGACGCCGCGAAACGGCTCACGTTCCCGAGCGCTGCTTTCAGGGCCGAGTTGTTCGTCGACGTTCCGGTCAACGAGCCGTTGGCCGCTTCCGGATAGGCATTCACGACCTGGCCGTCCAGCACCACCACGTCCCGGCCCGCGCGCTCCACCTGCCGCACGTCCGTGCCCGAGCGCAGCGCCCCCTGATCGGTCGGCGCCACGCCGCCCGCCACGGACACAGCACGGACTCCCGCCGTCCGCGCCGCCACCAGCGCGCCGCCACGGAACGGCGTCAATCCCAGCGCCGTGTCCGCAAGAGCCACCGCCCCCGCGGACTCTCCCGCCGTGGGCACGGGCAGGCGCATCACCCGCACACCCTCGGGGACCGCGGCGAACAACAGGCCACCACTGATGGACAGACCACTCGCATCCAGCGCCGTGCGCGACAGGATTCGAGGCGAGGTCGGCTCCCGCACATCCACTACGCGCAGCCAGCCGTCGCCGCCCGCGACATACGCGACGCCTCGCACCACATCCATCGCGCGGACACCCGACGGCAGCTCCAGGGTCGCCACCTTGGTCAGCACGTTGTTCGTCTCGCGCGTCCACACGACCAGCGAGCGGTCCGTGCCCACCACCAGCCGGTCCCCATCCGCCCGGGCCACGCGGCCGACAGCGGGCCAGAACGAGACCGAGCTGTTTCCCAACTCCGCCTCGTAGACGATGAGGTCCGAGGTGCCGTACCACGCCAGCGGTCCATCCATCCCCGCTCCGGCGAGCGACAGGTTGGAGTTCTGCAGGATGGCCGTGCGCACCGGCGCGGACGGGTCGCCCACATCCAGCCGCTCCGACGCGGGGTAGATGGAGTCGATGCGGCCCGCGTAGAAGCCATCCGCGGCGGCGACGGTGACGTAGTTGCCTTCGAGTCGGGACATGACGACCGGCGACGCCGGAACGCTCACGTCCACCAGCCACAGGCCAGACGCGCCCAGGGCCAGCGCCGCGTGCTTGCCCCACACCGCGAGCGCCTTGGGCGCGACGGGCGTGGTGAGCGTTCCGAGGGCCTCCAACACCGGAGCCTCGGCCGTTCCAGCCACCTTTCCAATCCACAAGCCCGAGGCGTGGGCGGCGTACACGTGCTCGCCCAGCCGCGTCACGCTCGTGGCCCCGCTCAGCGCCACGGTGGCCGCGTCGGCAGGCTGCGCCGGCGGCACCACGGTGCGCTGCACCGTGACCGTCTCCACATTGCCCGACCGGTCCTCGGCACGGCCCCGCAGCTCCAGCACCGTTCCGGACAGCGTCTGCTCGGGGACGAGGAAGCGCAGCTCCGTTCCACCCCGGGCCTGACGCACACCGCCGGACCAGAGCTCCAACGACACGCGCTCCAGCGCCATCAGGTCCGAGGCCGTGGCGGTCGCCTTGAGCTCGGTGCCCGCGGCCACGACCGGTCCCGGCGGATCCGTCTCGAGGGTGAGGGTCGGCTTCGTCAGGTCATCCTGCACGGTGAAGGTCAGCGTCGCCGGAGCGGACTTGCGGCCCGCCTCCCACGCCACCGCGCTCAGCACCACCTGCTGGGACCCCACGACCAGCGGCATCCGCACCGTCGCGGTGACGATGCGGCCCGTTCCCCATGCCACCTCCAAGCCATCCAGCAGGAAGCTCACGACGGTGGATTCGGAGCCCAGCAGGGTGGTCGCTTCGACCGTCACGAACTGGCCCTCGCTGGCGACGAGACCGCTGCCATTCAGGCGCACCAGCGCCACGGACGGCGCCGAACCCGTGGCGGCACCGATGGTCACCGAGCGCTCCAGGGCCGGGCCCCGGCGCCCCTGGGCGTCGATGGCCACGAACGACACCGGCGTCGGCGAGTCCGCGGACACGGTCAGCGCGAGCAGGCCGCCGGTGAAGGCAGGAGCCGGCAGCAGGACGGGCTCCCCGCCCGCGACCGTGGCCTCCACCGCCACCGCCTGTGCCGGATTCACCGGTACGGCGCTCACCGCGAAGGTCGTTCCCACCTCCGCGAAGGGAGGTACTTCCGCCGAGAAGAGGACCGGGCCCTCCGAGGGCACCGTCAGCGACACGTCGCGCGAGACGCGAGCCTGGCGCCCGGCCAGATCCCTCACGACCAGTTCCACCGCGGCCTGGCTTCCCGTGGCGGGCAGGTCCACCCACGCCGGCAAGCTCGAATCCCTCGCGTCCACCACCACGCCGTTCACGGACAGCTCCGCCGTGAACCCGTTGAGCGGCAGCGCGTCATCCGTTGCCTGCGCGCCCAGCGTCAGTCGTGAGCCCTGGTCCGCGGAGGACACCAGCGTCCAGCTCAGCTGCGGCGTGGCCGGCCCGCGCACCACCGGGAGCCGCGCCATCCCACGCGGCAGGCCACCGATGAGCGCTCCGGGGACCAGCACCGCCGGTCCGGTCACGTCCGGATACACGCCCGCCACGGCCGGTGCGCCGCGGACGTCCAGCACGCGGGCACCCGAGCCGGTGCCCACCACCAGCAGCTCTCCCCAAGCGCCCGCGCTCACCGCGGGCGCGCCCATCGTCGTTTCACCGCGCGCGACGAGCGCGTTCGCGCCATCCAGCCCGAAGCACTTCACGCCGCCACCGGCCGCGCACACACCGCCGTCCGCCAGCGCGGCGACCGCCGTGAAGCCGGAGGTCCCCAGCGAGGAACGGGACAGCTCCTTCGGCGCATGCGGCCGGGTGACGTCCACCGCGACGAGCTGTGTGCCCGTGAGCGCGAAGAGCCGGTCGCCTTCCGCGGACACGCCCTTCACCGCGCCCAGGCGCAGCCGGCCCGCGAGGCCGCCGTCGGCGCGACGCACCTCCACGCCCTCGTCCGTGCCCACCGCGAGCCAGCCGCCCGCCCCATCCATCGACAGGGGAGCGCGGGCCAGCGGCGTCGACTCCAGCGGCCGCGGGTCCAGCGTGGACAGTGAGAAGCGCTCCAGCGCCCCCGCGCCAGTCCGGCTCACGGCCACCACCACCGCATCGCCCACGAAGGCCGCGCCCACCGGCGTTCCGACAATGTCCCGCGTCGCGAGCTTCACGCCCGTCTGCCGCGAGCGCAGCTCCACCACGCCCGCACCACTGCCATCCGAGCGCACCACCAGCACCTGGTCGCCTCGCGACACCAGCGCCACCGGCGTCAGGGAATCCGCCGCGTCCTCCACCCGCGCCGCCTGGCCATTGGACAGCACGGCCAGCGCTCCCGCGTGCTCCACCGACGCCGAGACACCGCCCGCCGTCGTGACCGAGGCCTGCGCCAGCACCTGCGCGCCCTCGGGCCCTTCCGGCAACCGAGCCTCGCCCTGGAGCCCACCCGCGAGCATCCGCACCGGCAGGTCCACGCTCCCGACCTTCGCGGTCAGGACGGGCGCGACCCCACCATCCGTGGCGCCCGTCATCACCAGCGTCGAGCCGCCCAGCAGCAACGCCCCGTCCGGCTCCTGCGCCAGCGACACGCCCACCGCCGTCTGGCCGTCGTCCACCACGGTGACCTGCCGACGGATGACGGTGCTCGTGCCACCCTCGTGGTCCGTGACCTGGGCTTCCAGCGCCAGCGGCGCGGAGCCCGTTTCAAGGACCGGCGCGACGAACGTCGTGCGCCAGGGCGCCTTCGTGAGGATCCGCTCCTCCGTGCCCGCCCGCACCCGCACCGACGCGACTCCCGCGGAGGCCGACGCCTCCACCGAGACCTCGAAGGGCCGCCCTTCCTGCAACGACGCCCCTGCCGCGGGCGAGTACCACGCCACGAACGGCCGTGCGGACGACGGCTCCACCGTGATGAGGGCCGTGGCCTCCGCCGCGTTGCCGCGCGCGTCCTTCGCCACCGCCTTCACGGTGTGCGACGCGTTGGACGTCACGACGGGCGCCTTCCAGGCCACCGTCCACGGGGCCTTCTGGACTTCACCCACCGGGGTGCCATCCACGAAGAACGCCACCGACGCCACGCCGTTCGCGTCGGACGCGAGCGCCTCCAGCGTCAGCTCCGAACCGCCCACCACCCGGCCACCCTCCACGGGCGAGCGCAGCGCCACCGTGGGCGCCTGCGCATCGCGCGTCACCGTGACGACGCGCGGCTCCGCGGCCGACACCTGGCCCTCGGAGTCCGTGGCATAGGCGGTCAGCACGCGCTGCGCCTGAAGGTCCGTCCCCGGCACCGGGTCCAGCTTCAGCGTGCGCGTCAGCGTCGCGCTCGTGCCGCTCAACCCGTCCAGCCGAGCGAAGGGCACGCCATCCAGGTGCAGCTCCACGGACACGAGCCCGTGGTTGTCGGACGCCGCCACGACGATGTCCTGCGTCTCGCCCTCGGTGCGCGTCCCGTCCGCCAGCGGCTGCTGGAAGGAGACGTCCGGAGGCGAGTCCTCCACCACGTTCACCGTCACCGACAGCGGGTCGCTGACGTTGCCGTTCGCGTCCGTCGCCGTCGCGGTCAGCACGGAGGGCCCCAGCGGGGACATCGGCCACGTGTAGCGGTAGAGCCCGTTCGTCGCCGTCACCGGCAGGCCGTCCACCTTGAGGGTGGTCGTCGGGGTGCTGCCACTGTCATCGGTCGCCACCACCTGGAACGTCCAGGCGACCTCCGCCGCGAAGGACGCGCCGTCCACCACCATGGCCCCACCGGCACGGCGCAACTGCAAGGTGGGCTTCACCGTGTCCACCGTGCGGAACACCTGCGTGAAGGCCGGCGTGATGTTGCCCGCCACGTCCGTCACGCCGGTGGCGCTCAACGCATACGACGTCGTGGACGTCAGCAAGGCGCCCGGCGTGAAGCGCAGGGTGCGCCCGTCGCCCAGCAGGCTCGCGGTGCCCGGCACGGCCACGCCAGAGGGGTGGCGCAGCAGCTTCAAGCCCTGCGTGCTGGCGCTCGCCAGCGTCTCGTCGAAGCGGACGTCGAAGACGGCGGCCAGCGGGACGTTCTGATTGCCCACGGTGGCCATCGGCTCCACGCGCTCCACGATGGGAGCACGCACGTCACCCCGGTAGACCGCCTGCGACACCACCACCGGCGTCGCACCGGGCTGGCTGAGCGTCAGCGTCAGGTGCCGCTCGTCGCCCTGCGGAACCAGCGCGTCCACGCGGGTGGCGGTCAGGTTCTGGGTGGACGCCTTCACGCCGTCGAAGCGCACCTCCAGGCCGCGGTGGAAGCCCGCGCCCGTGATGCTCACCGTGCCTCCGGCCAGGTCCACCGCGCGAGGCGTCACGCTCGCGAACGACAGCGGCGCCACGTACAGGAAGCGCGAAGCCGCCACGGCCTCCACGCCATCCAAGGCGCGCCGCACGCGCACGTCCGCGGGTCCCGCGACCATGGCCTGCGGCAGGCTCACCTGCAGCAGGTCGTCCTCGAATGGAGCGACGAGCGGCGCGGCGATGCCGCCGATGAAAACCTGCGTGCTCGCATCGAAGCCAGCGCCCAGCACGCTCACCGTCACGCCGCCCGCCGTCGGGCCCGTGTCCGGCGTCACGGAGGAGATGCTCAACGACACCGGAGGGCCCCCCGCGCGCAGCGGGTAGTCCCACGATCCCAGCACCGTGCCACCGACGACGTCCGGCACCGCGCCCAGGCCCAGCCGCGCCACGTAGGAGCGCGTCGGATCGAGCGCCGCTCCCGGCGTGAAGACGAGCGCATGGCCCGAGCGCACGAGCGTGCCCTGCACCTGCAGCGCGCCATCCCACAGCGCCAGCGACGAAGCCTGGGCCACGGAGCTGGCCAGCTCCGAGGCCAGGGCCACGGAGACGGACGCCCCCGGCGCCACTCGCTCACCGGGCAGCGGCGACATCCCGTCCACCGCCGGGTACGGCACCCGGAACACGTGCAGGCTGTTGTTGGAGCCGGCGGCCACGGCCACGCCGTTGATCACCGCCACGTCCGACACGAGGCCCAGGCCGTCCGCGAACGTGCGCTCCTGGAGGCCCTGCGTGGTGTCCAGCCACGACACCCGGCCGCCCTGCGCGGCCATGAGCCACGGGCCCGACAGCGCCAGGGTGCCGGAGGTGCCTCCGCTGGGGTCCAGCGCGGACGCCACGAGGCCCGGCGCATCCAACTCCGTCAGGTCGAAGAGGGACAGCTGCCCACCGACGGAGGCCGCTACGCGCGCCCCCTCGTGCGTCAGGGCGCCATCACCGCCGGATGTCGTGCCCGGCAGGGGTACCTCGCGCAGGCGCGTGAGGCTGGCGCTCTCCGTGCTGCGAACCTCCAGACGGGCACCCGTCCCATCCCTCACCAGCACCACCAGCGCCCCCCGCACCACGTCCAGGTCCAGCACCGTGCCCGAGTCGAGCAACGTCCGCGCGACCACCGCGTACAGGCCGTTCACGGGGGCCAGCAGCGCCAGCTCGTTGCCACCCGCCACCGCCACGTACGCCCCGGCGTCGCCCGCCGCGACCGCGCGGAGCGTGACGCCGGACGTCGGCGCGAGTTGCACGCGGTCCTTCTCCACCGGACCACAGGTCGCCAGCGGCTGGGGCGCGCACACGACAGACGACACGTCGTAGCGGACGACCTCGCCCTTGCCCGCGAGGAACAGCGAGTCACCGTGGAGCGCGAGGTCCACGGGCTGCGTCACGCCCGTCACCTTCCCCACCTCCGTGGGGCTCCCCGGGACGGAGAAGTCCAACGCCGTGAGGAACCCATCCCGGGCCACGAACAGCCGGTGGTCCTTGCGCGCCACCACCTGGCCAAGGCCGTCCAGCTGGGCGCGCTTCGCCAGCGTGAAGGTGAAGCCTCCCGCGAGCGTGGCCTGCTGGGGCGGACTTCCCGGCGTGAGGACCGTGAGATCCACGCGCCCCGTCACTTCATCCGGGACCTCCACGAGCAGCGCCCCGGAATCGGTGAACGTCACCGAGCGCGCGGGCACCGAGCCGAACGACACCTGCGAGCCCGGGAAGAGTCCCTGGCCCGTGAGCGTCACCACCTGCCGGCTGCCGTAAGGCGCGCGCGCCGGCTGGACCGCAGCCAGCGACGGAGGCGACAGGTACCGGTAGGCGCCCAGCCGCAGGTGCGACAGGCCGCCCGGGTTGATGACCTCCACCGCGGCGGCGCCCGCATGGCCCGGCGGCACCGTCACACGGACGCGCTTGCCATCCTGCGAAAGCTCCTCGACCGCGGCCACCGCGCCGCCCACCTTCACGGTGCAATCCCGCAGGAAGCCCGTGCCCAGCACGTCCACCTTGTTGCCACCCGCCTCCAAGCCGTAGGCCGGCGACACGGAGGCCACCTCCGGCCGCTCCTGCGACGCGTTGAGACTGGTGCGGAAGCGGACCCGGGCCTCGACGCCCAGCGTGGCGCCGCGGAGATCCTTCAGCCCCGCGCCCACGCGGAGCTCGTACTGCGTGTCCAGCGCGAGCGGCGCTGACGGCGTCAGCACCACCTGGCCGCCCTGCGCGTCCGTCACCACCGAGCGCGACACCGACACCGGCTCGCCGTCATTCGCGCGCACCAGCGTCACCTGTCCGGCGCTCGCCACGTCCGGCAGGGAGCTCAGGAGGACGCGGACCTCCGCGCCCGGCGCGACGATGTCCCCGTCCGCCGGCTCCGTGCCGCGGATCTCCAGCGTGTCCAGCTCCACGGAGGCCAGCGCGCCCGCGAGCTGCAACGACGCCTGGGCCGGGTCCGTCAGCGGCAGCTCCACGGCCGTGCCCGCGTCGTCCAGCACCAGTGTGCCCACCAGGAGGTAGCGCCCCATGAGCGCCAGCGTGCGCGCGTCACCGACCACCGAGGCCCGGCCCAGCCGGACCGGCGCCGTGCCCTCGCGCACGGAGAAGCGCTGCACCTTGCCACCGCCCGCGGCCACGTAGGCCACGCCCGCCGCGACGCGCGTCTGCTCGGCGGACACCCATCCGCCGCCCAGCGGATCCTCCACCACCAGGGTCCCCACGGGCGAAGGCTGAGCGCCCGACAGCTCGTAGAGCGCCACCTGCTTCGCCGCCCCGAGTGACAGGAAGGCCCGCGTCCCTTCGGCGGTGATGTGCACCGCCGGGGCCACGAGCGCCACCACGCCCTGCTCCGCCAGGTCCCCGGTCCGCGCGTCCAGCACGTAGAACTTCGGCGCGACCTTCGCCGCGCTGGAGACCAGCAGACGGCTTCCGTGCAACGTCAGGGCGCCCACCCCACCCGGGATGGCGCGCGCGCCAACGCGCAGGGGTTGCGCGGCGGCATTGGCGTTGGACACGTCGAACACCTTGACGCCTTCGGAGTCGCCAACGAACAGCAACGTCCCGCCCAGCGCGATGTCCGCCGCGCCGCCAGGGACCGTGAGCGCCGAGTACAGCTCGGGCTGACCCGGCGTGGCCACGTTCACGCGCTGCACGCCGCCCAGACCCGCCGCGACGTAGACCGTGTTGCCCCGCTTGAGCACGCGGCGGCTCCCTCCCTCCCCAGGGAAGGTGAGCTGCGCGATGGAGGTGACGTGCGTGGGCTCGCTGAGGCTGGCCAGCAGCAACCCGCCGTTCTGCGTCTTCCGATTGGCGGCCAGCAGGGTGCCATCCACGCCGTACACGTCCACGGTGGCTCCGAGCGCGGCATAGGCCACGCCGTTGTCCACCAGCACGTCGCGCACCGGCGGCGTCGACAGCCGGGCCACCGCGCCCGAGCCATACAGGAACGAGGCCGGCAGCAGCGACGTGTCGCCCTCCAACGTCACCGCCACGTCGACCACCCCCGCGACGTGGGTCGGCGCGACGGCCTCCGCGGCCTGCGCGCCGAGCACCCGCACGTCGAAGGAGTTCGTGCCCCCGAAGGACACCTTCATGCCCGGCGCGAAGCCGCGGCCAGCCAACTGCACCTTCACCCCACCCTGCTGCGGCGCGCGGTCCGGCGACAGCGCGAGCAGCTTCAGCGCGTCGCGGAACACGAAGCCGCCCAGCTTCACGGCGGACAGGCCGCTCAAGTCCACCACCTCCACCAACGCCGCGCCAGCCACCGGCAGGCCGTTGCTGTCGAGCGGAGGCGGAGGAATGGTGAGCGTGAGCGTGTTCGCATCCTCCACCGTCACGGTGACGGGACGGCCGCCCACGCGGACGACGTCGCCCGCGCGGAAGCCCGCGCCCCTGAGCGTCACCACCGTCGTGCGGTCCGCCCGGCCCGACGCCGGCTCCAGCGAGTCGATTCGCGGCTGGGACGCCTCCGGTCCCACGACCGTGAACGTCCCGTGGAAGGCCACGGCCTGGGGCTTGAGGCTCATCGACTCGAGCCCGCTCACGTCCACGGACACCACGTCCCCGGCCTGGAACGGAGCGTCGGGCTTGAAGACGACGGAGGAGCCGCGCACCGCGTACTCCACCTTCCGCGTCCCCACCACCGACACGGTCGTCCCCGCGCGCAGCACCTTCACCACGAACGACGTCGCGGTGACGGACTCCTCCTTCACCGGGAGGGTGAAGTCCACCTGCACGGAGGTCGTCGCCTCCGCGAGCACCCCGGACGCGGGCACCATGCCCACGGGCAACAGCTCCACGGGCGGCACCGTCTGCACGGTGTTCGCGCCGTCGGTGGACACGAACAGCGTCCCGCCCACCCAGCCCAGGCCCGCCAGGTCCACGCCCAGGTCGGTGGACTGCAGCCGCTGCGGCGAGGATTCGTTCGTGAGGTCGAACACGTGCAGCCGCTTGCCCGCGGTCACGTAGGCGCGCTGCGAGCGCACCACCACGCGGCTGCGCACCAGGTCCTCGAACTGCGTCAGCGCGGCGTCCACGCTGATGTGTCCCAGCTGAGCCCCCGCGCGGTCGCGGATGGACAGGGTCAGCCCGTTGCCCTGCGTGCCCACCACGTTGGACGTCAGGACGTAGAAGCGCTCCGGCCCCAGGTCCAGGGCCAGCGCGTCCGAGCCCTGCGGTACCGCCGCCAGTTGCACCGTCTCCAGGAGTTCCAGGCCGGGCGACGCCGCATCGAACACCTGCACCTTGCCGCCCGCCGCCGTGGGGTTCACGGTGGTGACGAAGGCCCGCGAGCCCTCCAGCCGCACGGCCGTGGCGATGCCATCCGTGGACACACGCCGCACCACGAAGGGCGTCTCCGGACGCGACACGTCCACCGCCGCGAGCCCCGCCACGTCATTGGCGAGGAGCGCCAGCGCGCCCGCCACGTCCAGGCCCCGCACCGGCGACTGGGTGCTCAAGCCGCCCAGGCGCAGGGGACGCTCTTCCAGGCGGACATCGAAGATCTCCAGGCCCGCCAGGGACGGCGTGGAGACGCCTACGTAGAGCTTGTCTCCCACCAGCTTGATGTCGGACGCCTCGCGCGGGGGGAACCCAGGCAGGCTCAGCGTCGTGCCGATGGGCAGGTCATACGAGAAGGTCCCCACGGTGACGGGCACGGGTGTCCCCGCGTCCGGGCCATTGTCCTGCGGCCGCGTCAGCGTCACGAGCGCCAGGCCCGCGGCATCACTGACGGGCGTGGTGAACTCCAGCGTGGACAGGTCGAGGATGTCCACCTTCACGCCGGGATTCGCGCCCACCATGACCGTCGTTCCGGGCGCCACGGCCTTGCCAGCCACGCTCACCCGCACGCGCGTTCCACCGCTCACCGGGCCATGGTTCGGGCTCAGCGTGATGGCCTTGTTGGCCAGCGGATCCAGGGCGAGCAGGCCCGCGGGGAAGAAGGTCTCCGGGCCCCCTTCGTCCACGAGCCGCACGTCCACCGGCCCCGCGGACAGCGCCGGCAGCGTCACCTTCAGCGTCGTCTCCGTCCTGTCGCCGACGAGGCCTTCCGCGCCCGAGCCCAGGAACACGCGGTTCACGCCCGCGAGCCCCTGGCCGTGCACCGTCACCGTTCCGCCCCCGGCCGTGGAGACCGTGGACGGGGAGAATGACGCGATGACGGGCGCGCGCGCCCCGGCCTTCGCCGTCTGGAACGTCGTGCGCAGCGGCAGCAGCAGCGCGCCGCCCCGCTGATCCGTGACGGAGGTGTCGACCTCCAGCGTGTACTGCGCTTCCGCCTGCAGCGGCTGCCCGGGCACCGCGACGATGGCGAAGTCGAGCTGCCCCGGGATGTCGCGCACGGAGAACGTCAGCGGCACGGCCGTCCCCTGCGGTCCCTTCAGCCGCACGGAGTTCGCGGTGACGCTCGCGGGCGAAACGGGCCGGTTCATGCGGACCACCAGCTCCTGCAGCGACGGCGGCACGAGCTCGCCTCGCGCGGGCTGCGTCCCCGTCACCAGCATGAATGGCGTCTCCAGTTCATACAGGCGCGAGCCTCCAGCCAGCATCAGCCGGTCGCTCACGGGCAGCACGTCCATGGCGGACTCGACGTTGCCGCCGCTCAAGAGCTCCGGATGGTGGAGGTCGGAGACGTCCACCATCACGACGCCGCCCGAGTTCGCCGCCACGAACAGCACGTCGCCCACGAGGCGGAGCCGCTGCGGCTCGCCGGGCGTGTTGGACAGGCTCTCGTCGAAGGGAATGCGGGTGATGACCGAGGGGGACCCCGGGTTCGACACGTCCACGAACGTCAGGCCGAACTCGGCCGAGGCGAGGATGGCCACGCCGTCGCGGACCACCACGTCCGTGAGGTTGCCGTCCTCATGCAGCGTCCCCACCACGGACGCGTCCGCGCCCGCCGAGGAGTAGATGAGCAACGAGCCCTTGGGAATGACGTTGTTCTTGTAGAGCGTGCGCTGGCCGCCCCGCGCACCGCCCTTGAGGGACAACTCCGGCAGGGGCGGCAGCGGCTGATTCGGCTCACACCGGACGTAGCGCACGCCCTGGTGCTGGCCCGTCACCACGTAGAGGCGGCCGTCCGCCACCGTCGCGCCATACGGCTCGAAGCCCTCGCCTCCCGACTGCATCACGAGCAGCGGGTCGGTCGGCGTACGCGTATCCACCAGGTAGAGCTTGCCGTCCGTGCCCACCTGGTCCCGCTTGGGCTGGCACGTCGAGGGCGGCTGGGTGTCCGGAGGATCCATCAGGCCGTTGGCCAGCACCCACGCGCCCACCGGCGTGGGGACGACGCGCGTGGAGAGCAGCTCCCCGGTGCCCGAAAGCTTCGCGCGGCCCTGGAGGCCCAGCGTCTCCAGCTCACCGTTGGTGTTCACCTCGAGCGTGCCGGTCCCGTTCAGCACCGCGAGTCCGCTCAGGCCGCTGGCCACGTACAACTGCTGTCCCGACAGCGCGATGTCCAGCGAGTCGGGCATCAGCTCGATGTCCGGCATCGGCGTGCTGGCTGGCACGAAGTGATTGAGGATGGCCATCACCAGGTCCACGCTCTCATCCGGCGCCTTGACGATCTGGTTGCCCGCGGCGCGCGGACGGCCGGAGAGCTGCACGTCGTAGGCGACGGCGCGGTAGGACTGCGGCACCGTGCCCTGTCCCGTCAGCGGCCCCAGGTACGGCTGCGGGAACAGGTTGCCGGCCCCCGCCGCACCCGCCGCCGCGTAGACGTAGAAGGGCGACAGCGGACTGCGCGACAGGGCCCAGGGCCGCACCGCCAGCACCGGCTCCTCGCCCAGGTACGGCAGGCCGTAGCCGGTACGGCTCTGGGTCGCCACGCTGCGCTCCACGCCGTCGGAGGACAGCACCATCACCGGCGCATCACCGAACGAGCCCGGCGGCGCCTTGGCCTTCAGCTTCGTGAGCGACAGCACCTCCACGTCCGTCGCGGGAATGCCGCGCACCCGGACCTGCGTGGGCAGGCCGAGCGGATCCGCCCAGGACGGCAGGAAGCCCTGGCCCTCCACCTCCACCGTGCTGTTGCCGCGCGGATTCAGGAAGCGCGGCGTCGCGGAAATCGCCTGCAGGGGCAGCGTGTAGAAGTAGCCGCCCGGCCGCCGCGCGCTCAGGCCGGTGGCCGTGCTGCGCACCACCACGTCCGCGAGTCCGGGGGCACCCGAGGGGGCCACCACATCCATCCGCGTGGACGAGCGCGAGCCGACCGTCGCCAGGGCGCCACCGATGAACACCTCACACGAGGCGTCGAAGTTCGCGCCCAGGAGCTGGTGCACGCCCCCGCCTGCCACCGGCCCCACGCGGGGCACGAGCTGCGAAATCACCGGCGCCGGCCCCTCCGCGAAGGCGGTGCGGAAGTCCACCTGCAGCGGCGCCGCGAGCGACCGCCCGTCGCGGCTGTGCAGCGTGTCCGCGACCGTGAGCCGCATCTGCGCGTCGGGAGGCAGCGGCGCGCCTGGCGTGAACACCATCGTGCTGAGCGCCTGCTGCGCATCCCCGGCCTGCAGGGTCCCGACGACCGGCACGCCGTCCGCGGTGAGCTGGAAGGCGGTCTGCGCGGAAGCGGGGTCCACCGTCGAGGACAGCACCACCGTGATGGACGGCAGGTCGAGCGGGACGACGTCGCCCGGCGCCACGCTCGCGCTGACCACGGACAGGTCCGTGCCGGGACCGAAGTCCACCGACCACGCACCCGAACCGTTGCGCTGGCGCAGGCTCACCACCCGGCCGCCCGGCGTCAGCACCGCGACGTACGTGCTGCCCGCCTGCGCGCCCGTCACGTGGTAGCGCAGCTGCGGCGACGCCAGGTCGCTGATGTCCACCACCGCGACCCCCGCCGCACCGGCGGCCACGTACGCGAGGTCACCCGCGAGCCGCACGTCCGTCGCGAAGCCCTTCACGTCGATTTCGCCCTTGCGCACGGGGTGCGCCGGGTCGCTCACGTCGACGAGCACGAGCCCCTCGGTCCCCGCGGCCACCGCCGCCAGGGTTCCGCGCAGGCGCACGCGCTGCACGTTCAGCGCAAGCTCGCCCTTCTCGATGACGGGGCCTTCCACGGACAGCATCCGCAAGAAGCCGTCCTGGACGGTGCCCGCGTCCGTGCGCGTGCCCACGCCCGCCGCAGCCTGCCCGCCTTCGACGGACAGCGCCTGGGCGCCCGGCTCCGAGGAGTCGCCGCGGATCGGGAAGGGCGCGTGCGAGATGTCGAAGGTGTGGAAGCCCTCGCTTCCCGCGGCGGCCAGCAGCCGGTCGCCTCGCGCATCCACGCCGTAGGCGCCGTCCCCCGGGATGGCGCGCGTGGAGACGACCTTCGGCTGGAAGGGGTTGGAGACGTCGAACTCGTAGACCGCGCCCGTCGTGTTGCCATCCGAGTCGCGATACAGGATGCCGCTCGCGAAGATGCGGGTGCCCCCGGTGGGCGGATAGGACACGGACCACAGGTCCCCCGCCGGCGCGAAACCGACGATGCGGTCATCTCCGCCCAGCTTGTCCTCGTCCACCAGCTCCGCCTGCAGCTGCGGCGGGATGGCGATGCCCGCGTCCGCCTTGGGGCCCTTCGTGTAGAGGCCGGACATGTCCACCACGGTGAGGCCCGTGCTGCCCACGACGTAGGCATAGGAGCCGATCACCACCGCGTCACGCAGCGTGCCGCCCAGGGCCACCGACGCGCCCGTAGGCTGGTCGAAGGTGAAGGCATTGGGGAGGGTCGCGTGCTTCCCATCCGGGTTCACCACGGAGACATCCACCGTGCCGCGCGCCCCGTTGGGCGTGATGGCCTCCAGCGTGTTGAGCCCCAGCACCTTGGCGTTCACGCAATCCGTCAGCGTCTTGAAGCACACCTTCACGGTGCCCGTGGGTGAGAACCCATGGCCCGTCAGCACCACGCGCGTCCCGCCCGCCGTGGGGCCGCGCGCGGGCGCGATGGACACCAGCGACAGGTCCGCCGTGTAGACGAACGCGCCGGGAAGCACGAAGCGCGTGCCCGACGGGTTGCGGATCTCCAGCGTCGCGGCGCCTTCCGCGCCGGAGGGCGTGGTCAACGTCAGCGTGGAGCCTGAGAGGCTCACGTTCGCGGGAAGCAGCTCCACGCCGTTGATCAGCACCGAGAGGCCCACCTCGAAGCCCGTGCCCTCGACGGCCACCACGGTGCCGCCTGCCACGGGCCCCTGACGCGGCTCCAACGACGTCACGTTGATGGGCGAGGGATTGCTCACGCTCGCCGTGCGGAACTCCAGCGTGTAGACGCCGGGCATCGCCGCCTGGGTGTCCTTGGAGCGCAGGCCCGACACGGTGAGCCGGTAGCGCTGCGACGTCGCCAGGGTCCCTCCGGAGGGCTGGATCGTCAGTTCGTCCGTTCCCATTCCCCCGACGGTGACGGTGACGGGGGCGCCGTTCGCGGAACCATCCAGCCGGACGAGCCGGATCGCGGCGTTGTTGCCCTCTTCCACGGGCATGTTGAACGTCAGGCGCAGCGCGCTGGAAGGCCTCGCGGCGACTTCTCCAGCGGAAGGCTCGGAGCCCACGACCAGGGGGAACGGCAGCCGCACCACGGCCAGCCCGTCCAGGGCCCTGCCCTTCTCCGTCGCGGAGATGCTCACCACCGCGACGTCCCCTTCGATGTCCACGTCGGACAACTGGCTCGCCGGGTACAGGTCGATGGCGTCGATGGTGCGGGGCGTGGAGAGGTCCGAGGCCTCCACCAGTTGGAGCGACGCGGGACTGCCTGTCATTCCAATGGAAGAGGTCACCGCCGCGGCCACCTGCGGCCCCAGCGCGCCGGCGACGAACAGGCCGCCGCGCATCATCGGCGGCACCACCGCCTGCGTATACGGCCGCGAAGAGGGGATCAGGGACGCCGTGCGCAGCGTGCGCCACGCGGACAGCGCCTGGGTGTCGCGCATGGCCATGGCGCCGAACTCACCGGACAGCTCGCCCAGGACGGCGAAGCCCGCCGGTGACAGGTCCAGGAGCAGGGTGCTGAAGACGTTGCCGCGCTTCACCTCCACCATCGCGCGGTCGCCCCAGGCGGCCACCTGCTCCACGCTCACCGGCGCGCTGCTGCCCGCCATCAGGAACTGGGTGCGGGCGCCGAGCAGCAGGGGCTGCCCCGGGTCCACCAGCGAGAAGGTCAACAGGCCGGCGTCACCGGCCGCCACCAGCGCCAGGTCCCCCACGAGCGCGATGGACCGCGCGGTGCCAGGGAACGGCACGACTCCCCGGGCCTCGGGCCCGGCGCGATTCGAGATGTCGAAGGCCAGGAGCGACGGGCCGCCCTCGCCCACCATGTCCACGTACGGCAGCGACTGCGCATTGGCGACCACGTAGGCGTGGTGGCCCCGCACCGCCAGCGCCGCGGGCTCATACGGCGGAGGGATGTTGATGCCGCCCACGACCCCGGCCTGCGCCAGGGACACGTCCACCGCGCCCAGGCCGCCCACCGTGCTCGTGTCGAACACCTCCGTGGGGGTCAGGCCCTGCGTGTTCACCAGGGCCGAGGACAGCACCCACGCCGTCCCGTCATTCAGCGCGACCGCGAGTGGAACGCCCTTCGGCAGCCGGTAGTTGGGCCGGGTGCTCCCGTCCGTCTGGGGATCATGACGCCCGATGCGCGTCGACACGGCCAGCCGGCTGTAGAGGAAGGCTCCCGCGGCGAAGGCCTGCTTGGTGTCCGGATTCGTCACCACCACGTCCGCCGGACCGAAGGCACCGGGGGGCGTCACCGCCTCCAGCCGCCCGGGTGCCAGCACGCGTACGGCCGTCGCCTCGACGCCGTTGAACGACACCTTCGCGCCGCGCTGGAAGCCCGCGCCGGACACCTCCACGTGCGTGCCGCCCGCCAGCGGCCCCGACGCGGGGGCCACGAAGGAGACCTGCAACAGGGGCAGGTACAGGAAGCCGCCGACGAGCGACCCCTCGCCGCCGTCCGGGTTCACCACCGTGACCAGCGCCGGGCCCTCGTCCCGCGCGGGCGTGGTCACGGTGAGGCTCGCGCCCCCCTCCGCCACCTCCACGGCCTGCCCTTCCGCTCCGGCGAAGTACACCTTCGCGCCCGGGACGAAGTGCGCTCCCGTCAGCGTCACCCGCGAGCCGCCCCCGAGCGGCCCCGCCGCGGGCTCCACCTTCGACACCACGGGCGCATCCTGGGTCGTGGCACGCGTCCGGAACCCGGAGACGAAGGGCTGCGCGAGCGCCTTGCCCGCCACGTCATGCAGCGCGGACGTCACGACGACGTAGTACGGCGTGGACACCTTCAGGGGTTCGGTGGGCGTGAGCGTCACCGACCGGCCGGACGCCGCCAGCGTCACGGCCAGCCGGCGGCCCAGCGTGGGGTCCGCTTCACGCAGCATCACCGTGTCCACGGTGACTTCATCCGACCCGGGCGGCGCGGAGAACTCCAGCGCGACCGGGGCGTTCACGGCCACGCCCTGGGTGCCGTCCAGTGGCGTGACACCCGTGACGACGAAGCGGGGCAGCGTGTAGATGGCGCCGCCGGCGTTACCGAACTGCGCCACCGGCGTGCCGGACGTCAGCGCCAGTCCGCCCGCGCTCGGCAGGTTCGCCCGGACGAAGGGCGTGACAGTGCCGTTCGTGCCCAGAACGGAGGCGGTCAGCAGGCCCTTCTCGGGCGTGATGCCCTTCACCAGCGAGGCGGCGACCACCGCGAGGTTGCCCTCCACCACCACGTCCGAAAGGCCAGTGGCCAGGAGGTCCTGGCGCGCCGAACGGTGCGGGACGAGCGCCTGGAGGAGCGGCTCCGCCGGATTCGACACGTCCACCACCGCGAGCGTGGCGGCGGAGTCACGGCACGCCACGTAGGCCCGGCCTCCCTGGGCCACCACCCGCACGGCCTCGCCCGGCAGCGCCACGAAGCCGCGCTGCACCAGCGCCGGACTGCGCAAATCCAGCACGCGCAGGCCGCCCGTCCCCGCCGCCACCAGCAGCAGGTCTCCGCTCACGGCGACGTCGTACGCCGTTCCCACCACGGTGCGCGTGTTCAACCGCACCGGGGTCATGGGGTCGCCCATGTCCACCACCGCCACGCCCGCCGCGCCGTTGGCCACGAAGGCCAGGTGGCCCGCGACGGCGGCGCCGTGAATGGCGTCCCCCGGCAGGTCCACCGTCCCCATCCTCGCGGGCAGGTTCGAGTTCGCCAGGTTGACGACCGTCAACTGCGGCGGGAACGCGGTCAGGCCGCCGCCCGGCGCGTAGGCGCCCGTCGCGATGACGGCGGTGTCGCCGATGAAGGCCGCGGCCCGCGCGGGACCGTCCAGCTCCACGCTCCCCAGCGACGTGGTGGTGCCCTGGTCGACGCGCGTGAGCGCCGCCTGGTGGACCGGCTGCCCGCCGCTCTTGCCCACGAGCACGAGGTGGTCCGGCCCTCCGCGCAGCAGCGTCTGGGTGATGTTGCCCGGGAACGGGATGAAGCGGCCCGACGGCGCCATGCCCAGCTCCACGGTCTCCAGCGCGGACACGCCCTTGTTGTCGGACGAGTCCCACGCGACGGCGTGGAAGGTCGCCGTTTCACCCGCGAAGCCCATGGGGGGCGTCCACGTGCCGCTGTACAGCGGCCGGTTGGCCGGCCCCGTCTGCGGCGTCGTGTCGGAGGCGATGACGCCACCGTCCAGCATGAAGTCGACGCGCGCCACCGGGGGGGCGTTGTCCACGGCCGCCGCGGACAGCGTCATCGGCTCGCCTTCCGTCACCACGTCGAGGGCGGGCGGATCCACCAACTCCACCTCGGGGGGCACGGTGTCGCGCACGGTGCCCACCCGGACCGGCGCGGACGTCGTCTCCTGGCCCGCCGAGTCCACGGCCACCGCCGTGAGCGTCAGGAAGCGGTTGCCGCTGCCCACGTCCGGCTGGAAGGTCGCGGAGAACACCGTGGGCTTGCCGGCGTAGCCCGCCGGAGCGTTCGACGTGGCCACCTTGAGGCCGTCCACGAAGAAGTACACCGCGCTGACGCGAGCCTCCTCGTCGCGCGCATCGACGTCGATGCGCAGGGCCGTGCCCTCGAAGATGGCGGTATCGGCGAGCGGTTGGACGATGGCCACCGTGGGCTTCGCGTCGGGCTGCACCACCGCGGAGACGGTCTGGCTCTCTTTCTGCTGTCCCGCCACGTCCACCGCCCGGGCGCGGAACACCACCGTCTGGCCCACTTCGTCCGCCTGCGGCGTGTAGACGATCTCATAGGGCAGCTGATCGCGCCGGCCGACCTCCATCTCGTTCCCACCCGCGCGCGAGGCGTAGAAGCGCACGCTGGCGATGGCGACGTCGTCCGACGCGGTCGCGCCCAACGGCGTCGGCCGGCCCACCACCAGCCGGCCCACCGGTGCCATCGCGACCTCGGGCAGGGCGTCCTGCTTCACGCCCACCGTCACCAGCGCGGGCGTGGAGAGCCCCGACGTGTCGGTGGCGATGGCCTCGATTTTGAGGTTCTTCCCCGCCAGCTCCGCCGGAACCCGGTAGGTGAAGGCGTAGGGCGCGGCGGGCATGGTAGCGTACAGCGCGCCGTTGAGCTTGAAGTCCACGCGCACCACGGCCACGTTGTCGTCCGCGGTGGCCTCCACGCGCAGCAACTGCCCGGCGGTGATCTCCGAGTTGTCCGCCGGCGTGAGGAAGCTCAGGGTCGGAGGCGTCGTGTCCGCCACCACCTGCACCGTCACCACCGGCGCCAGGGCCTGCTTCTGCGCGGTGTCACGCGCGCTGGCGCGCAGGGTGAGCGTGCGTCCCGCGGAGCCAGGCGGCAGCGGGACGCGGAAACGGTGGGGCGCGCTGGTGCTGACGAAGCGCAGCGTCCCGCCCAGCCCCCCTTCCACGGTGGCCTCCACGGACTGCACGCCCACGTCGTCCTGCGCGGCCACCAGGAAGGCGAAGTCCCGCCCCTCCGTGACCTGCGTGGCGTTCTGGGGCTCTGCGATGGCCACCGTGGGCGGCGCGTCCTGCTTCACCGACACCAGGACGGCCTGGCTTCGCACCTCGTGGTTGAAGGAGTCCCGGGCCACCGCCTGCAGCTTCACCGTCGTGGCACCCGTGGGCACCGGGACGCTGAACACATAGGGCGGCGCGCGCAGCGTCAGCCCCTGGAGCGAGTCGTTGACGGACAGCCACACGCTCGTGACGGCCACGTCGTCCTCGGCGGACACCGTCACCGTGACCGGCGTTCCTTCGACCACGGACGTGCCGTCACTTGGGGACAACAACGACACCGCGGGAGGCTGGTCGCGCACGATGTCCACCAACTGCAGCGCGTCCTCGCTGGTGTTGCCCGCGGAGTCCCGCACGCGCACCACGACGAAGTACGGCGCCGAGTCCCCGGCGCCCAGCTCGCTCAGCCGCGGCGCGGTGAACTCCGCGCGCACCACCGGGCTGGAGAGGCCGTAGCCCTCCTGGATGACTGCGCTCTCCGGGGTGAAGCCGCCCGCGCGGCGCACGGTCTGGAGGGCGTTGAGGTTCGGCCCCACCAGGATCTCCACCTCCTGGACGAAGACGTTGTCCATGCCCAGCGCCTCGATGACGACGGGGCTGCCCTCCACCAGGTCCTGGCCGAGCGACGGGCGCAGGACGATGGCCTCGGGCGGCGTTTCGTCCTGCACCACGACCACGCTGTGCTCGACCCCGGTGGTGTGGTTCTCCAGGTCCCGCGCCACCGCGCGGATGACCAACCGTGTCGGGTTCAGCGGGTCCCGCTTCACGAAGCCCGGCGGCAGCCACACGCGGCCCTGGAACTCCTTGAGCCGGGAGACGTCGTTGAAGGGCGCGGCCAGGGTCGCCGCCGCGCCCCGCAGCGTGGGGTCGTACGCCAGGGGCAGGCTGCCGGGGGAGCCATCCGCCGGCTCCGCCTGGATGATGCGCGCCTGCGCGCGCGACACCGTCAACGCGGACTTGCCGTTGATGAAGAACTCCACGCTGCCCACGCCCGTGTCGTCACCCGCCACCGCGGAGAGCACCAGCGACACGCTGCCCTCGGTGAGCGTCATGCCGGGCGTCGGCGTCGCGATGGCGATGGCCGGCGCGCGCGGCGCCTGCGCCTCCACCAGGACGCGCGCCTGCTGCTGGAAGCCCTTCGAATCCGTGACGAACACCCGCAGCAGGCCGGGCCCACCGCCCGCCTTGCGCCGCGGCGTGAAGGACACGGTGTGGGTCGCGCTCTTCGTGCCCGCGGAGGGGACGTTCTTCAGCAACTCCACGTCGTCGTACCAGGCCTCCACCTTCGCCAGGCCCACGTCGTCCGCGGCCACGACCTGCACCTTGTGCGGCACGTCCTCCAGCACGCGCACGTAGCCGCTGCGCAGCTCCGTTTCGGAGATGCGGCTGCCCCCTTCGGGCGACCCGTTGGGCAGCGTGTATTCCATCTGGGACAGGGCCACCGTCGGCGGCGCGTCCTGACGGATCTCCAGATAGACCGTGGGCGAAACAGAGGCATTGCCGGAGCGGTCCTCCGCCAGCGCCACCAACTGGAGCGGCGCTCCGGTGGTGGGGGCCGGGATGCTCAGGGGGAAGGACACGGAGCCCAGGCGGACGCCCTCGCGCACGCCGCGGCTGACGCCGTCCACCAGCAGCTCCACGCGCCGCACGTCCACGTTGTCGGAGGCTTCGATCTGGACGGCGAACGACTCCTTCTCCACGCGGGACGTCCCGCTGACCGGCTGCACGATGCGCACCGACGGCCCCACGGTGTCCGGCGCGGCCTGGAGCGCGCGGCCCTGGACCGTCAGCGCTCCCGCCAGGTCCTTCACCGCCACGGTGAGCCGCACCGGATCCGGGCTCCAGCCCTCCGGCAGCCGGTACTTCGTCTGCGCGCTGGAGACCCTGCCGGGCGTCACCGCCATGCTCCAGGGCTGCACGGTCAGCCGCTCACCCGAAGCCACGGCGCGGACCTGGGCGGAAGCGCCCTCGTAGCGCACGCCCACCTCCGTGACGGCCGGCATCGCGCCCCCGGACTGGGTGGGACGCAGCGACACCTGGACCTCCTCCATGTCCAGCGCCGCGGGGAACATCAGGTCGACGCAGAAGGGACCGTCCTGCACGCCTCCGCAACGCGACGCGGAGGCCAGCTCCACCTGCCGGCGTCCGCCCGGGTTCGCGGTCAGGAAGGACTGGAGCTGGGCATCGTTCTCCATGCCCGGCGTCACGGCGAAGCGGTAGCGCACCTCGGCGCGCAGGCCCTCCACCGCCGCGGGGCCCACCGACAGCACCAGCCGGCGCGGCGCCGAGCCCAGCAGACCGGTCGTGGGCGCGTCGACGTCCAAGCCCGTCGCGCCGGCCTGGAGCGCGAAGCGCTGGGCCGAGCCGAACTCCAGCGCCACGCTGGCCCCCCGCGCGGTTCCGCTCGCGTTGGGCGTGGGCAGCACGAAGTGGCCGTTGCCCAGGAAGCCCACGAGCGCGCGCGTCGAGCCCACCAGCCACCCGGCGGCGATGCCCGTGTCCTCCTCCACCTCCACCTGGACGGTCTGCGCGGCCTCTTCCAGGAGCGAAGCGTTCGCGGCCGGCTGCGACCAGCGCACCACCGGGGCCACGTCCGCCACCAGCTCGCATGAGAGCGAGGCATGGGTGGTCCGCCCCGCCGCGTCGGTCACCTGGGCCGTGAAGGTATAGGTCCGGGGGCCGAAGGTGCCCAGCGCGGGGAGCGTCCACGGCCACGTGCGCGTCAGGGTCGCCACGGGTTCGAAGGGCGCGACGGTCAGGGCCGTGCCATCCGCCTTGACGGCGAGCGACGCCAGCTTGCCGTCGTCATGCGCCTGGGCCTTCAGCGTGACCGAGGAGCCCGCCACGCACGTCCTGCTGTCGGAGGGAATCCCCTCCAGCGACAGGGCCAGGACGGGCGCTTCCGTGTCCTGCGCCTCCACGATGTGGAAGGCCAGCGGCGTGGTGGACGTGCTGTTCCCGGCGGGATCCACCGCCCGGGTCACCAGGGTGTAACGCGTCCCCGCGGGGAGGTTCTTCAGGCTGAGCGTGCCCTCGAAGCTAGCCAGGTACCGCCGGCTGACGAGGATCTCTCCGGGCGCGAGCGGGTTGGGCGTGCGCGTCTCCTCATAGCGCCCGTCCTTGGACGCGAGCACGCTGCCACCGCCAACACCCGCGACCACGACGCCGTCGCGGCGCACCTCCACGTCCACCCGTGCGACGCGCACGTCGTCGCCCGCCTCCACGCGCAGGCCCAGGGCCCCATCGCGCTTCACGGTGAGGGTGTTCCCCTGCGGCGAAAGCGGGGCCACGAGCACCGCGGAGGGCGCCTCGGTGTCCGCGCGCACGTCCAGGTACACCTCGGCCTTGCCCGTCTGGCCCCCCGTGTCGCTCGCCTCGAAGCCCACGGATGGCTGCGCGCCCTTGCTGACGATGGGCGCCTGGACCACGAGGGTCTGCTGCCCGGAGAGGACGAGCGGCGGACCCGACAACGGCAGCGGGCCCTGCCGAACGCCGCCCGACAGGCCCACGAATCCGACGACGCCGTCGTCGTCACCCACGGTGGCCACCAGCCGGACGTCCTCGCCTTCCTTGTAGGGCGTGCCGGCGGCGGGGGCGACGAGGGCGACGACGGGCGCCTGGTCCTTCACCACCGCGACCTGGACTTCACGCACGGTGGTGAGGTTCGAGGAGTCTTTGGCCTCGGCCTTCAGCGTGAGCGTCTGGCCTTCCAGGTTGGCCGCCACCGGCACCGTCCAGCGGTACACCTGGTAGAGCGCCTCCGCGCTGCCCGGGGGGTTCGGGAGACAGGTGCCCTGCGCGCACAGCTTCACCTCCTTCACCTCCACGTCGTCCAGGGCGGCGACCACCACCTCGAGCGTCCGGCCCGCGAACACCGGAGCGCCCGGCGCGGGCGAGCGGAAGGTGAGCATGGGCGGCTGGCTGTCCTCGACGATGTCCAGCTCCCATTGGGCATCCGTGTCCTGGGTGCCGTCCGACGCCCGCGCCACCAGCGTCGCCTTGCGCGCGGGCCCCTCCGCCTTGAAGGAGAAGTGGTACGGGGGCACCGTGGCGCTGCCCTGGCTCTGCCCGTCCAGCAGCAGCGTCACGGACCTCACGCCCACGTCGTCGCTGGCCACCACCGACACATCCACCGTCGTCCCCACGGTGGCCTTCGTCGGCGTGAGCGCCGGGAACGACACCTTCGGCGCTACGTCTGTCTTGACATCGACCAGCACCGTGGGCGCGGCGCCCAGGTTGCCGGACGCGTCCCAGGCCCGCGCGCTCAGCACGTGTTGGCTGCCCGCCGCACCCAGCGCGGTCTTCGGCACCACGAAGTGGGTGACGAAGGAGCCCCGCACGCCGCCGTTCTCGCCCGGAGACTCGTCCAGGAGGACGCTGTTGCCATCCAGGAGGATCTCCGCCTTGACCACGTCCACGTCGTCCAGGCCCGCCACGGAGACCAGCAGGTCCTGGTGCTCCGTCACCGTCGCGGGGACCTTGGGCACCACGAAGGACACCGAGGGCGGCGTGGCGTCCGGAACGACGAACACCTCGCTCTGCTTCAGCGTGGTGAGCCCCGTGACATCGCGCGCCTCGGCGGAGAACTTCAGGAGCGTGGACTGCGTCACGCCCGGCAGCGTGTACGCCAGGGCATAGGGCGCCTTCGTCGACAGACCCACCGCCACACCGTTCACGAACCAGCGCACCTCGACCTTGTCCGGCTGCTCGTCCTCGACCGAAGCCGTCAGCGTCACGGTGCTGCCCCCGACCTGGGTGGACTGGAAGGCGGGCGTGAGGATGACGAGGTTCTTGGGAGGCGCGTCCGCGACGACGGAGGCGGTGAACGCGTAGCGCGAGGGCTGGCCGGCACTGTCGATGGCCACGACCTCCACCTGCCGCGAGCGGCCCAGGTCACCCGCCGCCGGCGTCCAGGACAGGTCGAAGAAGTCACTGCCCGAGGACGTGCCACCGCCCCCGGCCCTGGTCAGCCGCGTCGACGCCACGGTCGTCCCGGCCACGCGCAGCGACACCTGGGTGCCGAAGGCCATGCCGTCGTCGCCCACGGTGCCGGAGACGTGGAAGGGCACGCCCACCACCGCGTTGGCGGTGGTGCCGCGAGGCTGCTTCACGGTGAGCAGCGGCGGCGCGTCCGCGACCACGCGAACGAGCAGCGTCTCCGAGCGCACCAGCGCCCCCGCGTGGTCCAGGGCCTCCACCCGCAGCGCCACGCTGGAGCCGGCGGTCCCCTGGCGGGGCGTGAAGGTCATCTCCCACAGGGGCACCGGGATGGCGGCGTGGTTTTCGGGGTGCTCCCGCACCTCCACGCGCGGCAGGTCCACCGCGCCCGCGAAGACGTCATCCAGGTAGTAGCGCACCACCTGGAAGTCCTCGGTGGACAGGGTGCCCGCCTTCCAGTCGCCGCTGGTGACGCGCAGCACCTGGGGCAGGCCCTGCACCAGCATGGCGCCGGGCGTGGGCAGCTCGATGACGACCGGCTGCCTGCTGGGCGCGGGGGTCCCCGCCACCGTCACGCTCTGCGTCGGGCCCACCACCCGTTGCCCCTTCGTATCCGTCACCGCCGCGGCCAGGGTGAGCGTGGCGCCACCGTAGGGGGGCGCCTGGATGCGCAGGGTGTAGGGGGCCTCCGTGTCCTTGCCGGCGGGCACGCCGTTGACCAGGAATTCAACGGACGCCACCCCGACGTCGTCGGTGGCCACGGCCGTGAGGTCGAACGCGGTGCCGGCCGTCACCGTGGAGGGAACCGCGAGGCGGACCGAGGGAGCACCGTCCTTCACTTCGACGTCGGCGAAGGCCTGGAACGACTCATGGGTCGCGAGGATGCGCGCCACGCCGGGGCGAACGCCGGTCACGCGTCCGTCGCGGTCCACCGTCGCGATGTCCGGCTTCGTGGACGTCCATTGCGTCCCCATCGCGCCCGAGGACAGGTCCACGTGCCGCGCGGGCGTTCCGGTGAGGGTGCCCTCCAGCCGCAGCGCCGTCGTTCCCCCCACCCGCTCGACCTGCGGGAGGGCGGGCAGCACGGCCACGCTGGCCAGGTCCGCGCCCGAGTCCACCAGCACCTCGGCGGTGGCGGTCAGTCCGCCAAATTGGGCGGTGAGTTGAGCGGTGCCGTCCGAGCGCGCCTGGACGCGGCCGTCGGAGGACACCACGAACACGGAAGGGTTGGACGATGCATAGGTGACGCCCTGGAGCGCGCCGCTCAAGTCCACGTCGCCCGCGAGCGAGAAGTGCCCCGTCACCCGCACGGCCGCGGTGGAGCCGTAGCCCCCGGACAGCAGCAGCGGCGAGGGGGTCACCGTCAGCGCGACGAGCGGATCAAAGGCCCGGCCGCTGGTGAACTCCACGGCGGAGCCATTCACCACCCGGCCATAGGGATCGTGCACGGCGATGTCCGCCACGACGACGCCATCCGCGGGGACCTTGACGTCGCCCAGCAGGGGGACGACGAACTCGATCTGGCCGGAGCCCTGGGCCCGGGGACGGCCCACCTGACGGCGCACGCTGGCGAACGCCACGGCCTCCGCGTCACTGAGGCTGCCGTGAACGCTGCGCAGCGCCTCCACGGAAGCGCCCACGAGCGTCAGCTCCGCATGGGACACCGGTCCCTGCGCGGTCACCACCACCACCAGTTGGGAGAGGTTCGCGCTGGCGTTCACCCGCACCGCACCGGCCGGAAGGACCGGTGGGGCGCTGGAGAGGTCGAAATGCGCGAGCTGGGGGTCCCCCGTCCCACCACTGGCCGGGGAGGCCTTGATGTCCACCACGGCATCGGGAGGGAGCGCGCGCCGCAGCGGCACCCGGACGTGGAAGGGCACGGCGCCGGCCAGGTCCTGCTCCACCACGACGTCCTGGACGTCCACGAGGACACCCTGGGTGGCGGACGTCGCCTTCACCGCCACGCTCAGCTGGGTGACGACCCCGGTGGTCGTGAACCCCAGGTCCAGGGCGCTCGTTCCGGGCCGCAGCGGCATCAGCGGGAACACGGCGTCCACGCGCGTCTGCGCCTGGGCGTTTCCCGCGACGATGAGCCCGGTCACCAACGCCAGGAGCGTCAGGCACCGCTTCATGTTTTCAAGGAGCACCGCTCCCCCTCATTCCAACGAAGACTGCTCGACCCGGGCCGCATGCCTGAAGGCAAGGCCCCGCCACCCACCACGCCCCATCAAGGCTTCACGTCCGGCTTCCCCGCCGGGGATCCGGTCCCGTCCGGCAACTGGACGGAGGACGCGGCCCGAAGCCGCGTCAAAAGCTGCTCGAACACGCGCCGCTGGGCCCCCGGCGCCATCTGCCCGGCCACCGCTTCGCGCACCTCCTCGAAGGGCGGCACGCGCGCGGGACGGCGCTCCTGCAACACCAGCACCCCGACGCCCGTCGCGTCCTGCACCACCGCGGAGACGGCCCCAGGGCGGGTCAGTGCCAACGCGGCCTTCTCGAGCTCCGCGTTCCCGAACTCGCCGCGCGCCAGCAGTCCCCACTCCCCGCCTCGGGCACGCTCCGGGCCATCCCCCGCGGCCGCGACCTTCGCCACCGGCTCGCCCGCGAGCAGCCGTTTTCGCAGGGACTCGGCGCGCTGGCGGGCCTGCTCCCAGACCGGACGCCCGCTTCCCGAAGGCACCATCACCCACGCCCGGGCCAACCGCAGGCGCTCGGGCTGGGCGAAGCGTTCGAGGTGACCCTCATAGAAGGCCCGCGCCTCCGCCTCCGTGGGGGCGGTGGCCGCCTTCTCTTCCTGGGCAAGGAGCGCCTGGATGCTCAGCCGCTCTTCCAGCTCCCGCACCTGACGGCGGATCTCCTCGTCCTGCGGAATGCCCCGGCGGGCGGCTTCCTGAAACAGCAATCGCTTATCAACCAGGGAACGAATGAATTCCTGACGTCCCGGACCTGTCTCGAAGCGCTCACGAAGGTTGGGAGGGAGCCGCTGGCTCTCGCGCAGCAGTTCGTCCTCGGTCACCACGCCGCCATCGAAGCGCGCCACGACGGGGGCCGTGCCGGCGGAGAGGGCGGGTTCGGTGCCTGCCCGGCCGCACGCCAGGGACAGGAGCAGCGAAGAAATTGACAGCCAAACTCCAGAGCCCCGCTGATGTCCCATGCCGTCCGATGTCCGCTTGCCCGAGGCGACTGGAAATACTCCAGTTCGACCATTGATCACAAGCAGCTGTAGGATAACGGACAGAATGACATTCAATGGCGCGGGCATCGCGTCCGGGGGCCGCTGGACCGTGGAGATTCCGATGGGCTGGAAGTTCAGGTGGATGGGACTGGCAGTGCTGGGGCTGTCCCTGGGAGTGAGTGGTTGCGGCAAGGAGAAGTCCGCTTCGACCCCGGCAGTGACGGGTCCTGTCGTGGCCAGCGTGGGGGAGACAAAAATCACCCAGGCGGAGCTGGAGGCGAAGCTGGCGGAGCAGCCTGCTTTTGTCCGGGCGCGCTACGGAACACCGGAAAAGAAGAAAGAGTTCCTAGACAACCTGGTTCGCTTTGAATTGCTGGTCCAGGAAGCGAAGCGTCGCGGGTTGGAATCGGACCCCGAGGTCCGCGCGATGCTTGAGAAGGTGATGGTGCAGCAGTTGGTGAAATCCCAGACGGAGTCCGCGGAGGCCGCGGTGAGCGACGCGGAGGCCAAAGCCTTCTACGACGCCAACCTTACGGAGTTCGTGAAGCCGGAGCGCGTGCGCATCAGCCAGCTCCTGTTGAAGGCGCCCCGGGGCACACCGGAGCGGCAGAAGGCGCTGACGCAGGCGGTGAAGCTGGCGACGGACGTGCGGAAGGAAGGGGATGTTCCTCGCGCGTTCGACACGGCGGTGCGTGCGCACTCCCAGGACACGGCGACCCAGGCCCAGGGAGGAGATCTGGGCTTCCACACGCGAGAGGAGTTGACGGCCCTGGGCGGTGAGGCGCTCGCGGAAGCCGCATGGAACCTGAAGACGGTGGGCCAGCTGTCCACGCCCATTGAAAGCGATACGGGCGTCCATCTCCTGATGTTGCAGGCACGTCAGGTGGGGCATGAGCAGACGTTCGAACAGGCAAAGCCTCGCATCGCGCAGCGCCTGGGAGCGGAGCGTCGGTCGAAGGCGCTGGAAACCCTGGTCGAGAAGCTGCGGACCCAGACGAAGGTGGAGGTGGACGAGGACGTCCTCGCGAAGGTGAACCCGGAGGCAGGCGTGAAGCCCGCGCCCGGCCCGGGTCAGGCCGGAGCAGCGCCGCGATAGACAACCGGCGGCTGTCTCTCTTGAGATGCCTGATGACGCACGGTCCTCCATCGGGGGCTTCAATGCCGAACTGGCATTGAGCACCCCGGTGAGAACATGGTCGACGGCAGCTCCGTATTCCGCTCCCCCAGGGACAGCGTCAGGACATCCATCCACCCGTCGAGAACACCCGGTTCACCGCTCGAGCCCGCGATAGCGCCAACGGAACGTGTTCGCGAGGAACCGATGAACCTCGTGCTCGTCCCCATCAGGTTCCGCTGCGATGCCTGAGGGTCTCCATGGCACTGGAGCAATCAAAAGACCCGGTCCACTGGCCTTCCACGAAGTGGAACTCATGCACCACGCTGAACATCCAGATGGGCCACAATCTCTCCACCCGCGTCGCCAACATCTGTCCTCCAGAGGGCTCAATCCGAGCCCATCCGAAGGTGCGCGTCACCAATCGATAGGAGGCCCGTCGCCATACGCCTCCCGTATCCTGGCGATCAAAACGAAGGACGGGTCATCCGGTGAGGCGCGCCAGTCCGTCTTCAGTTGCCCTGAGTGGCTCCAGCGCCGCTCCACCACACAGACGCCGTGGAGGTAGACACAGTCCTCAATCATCGTGCCGTCGGCGAGCCAAGAACGGTCTTGAGTCGCATCGGGCACTGGCGCGCCGGTGCTCAGGCCCGCGCGGTGTCATCGTACGACACGCGCAGGCCTTCGTGCGTCACCGTGATGAACGGGCGCCCCATCCAGCCGCAGTGCCTGCAGACCGCGTTCGGACCGGTCGCCGTCACGCGCACCGGCAGGTCCGACTCGCACACAGGGCAGCCCTCGGGGAGGGTGTACTCTCGGGTCTGGGAGTGGACTTCGGTCATGTCTTCAGGGGTAACGCAGCCTCCAGACTCCGCAAGGCGGTGACCTGCTACGCCTTCCCTGAAACATGCAACGCAGGCCTGTCCGTCTGGCTTTCCGCCACACCGAAGGCCCGTCTGCCTGCCTACCCACGAGCGCTCGATTTCCGGATGATCGTTGAACGATGAACGGTTGCGCCCCGGTCCCGAATGTCTCGGGCCGGAGGATTCATGGACCGGACGAAGTCTCTTTCGCTCGCTGCCCTGGCTGCCCTTTTCGTGGGGGGCTTCGCCTCGGGTGACGCGCTCGCCCTGCCGCGTGATCCCTACCTTCAGAAGGTGGGCCCCGACACCGCCACCGTGGCGTTCCGGCTGTCGTCGAACTGCTCCAGCGCCCAGGTGCGCTACGGCGTGGGCGGCACCAGCCAGACGGCGAAGTCCTCGGCCACCTCGAAAATCCACGCCGTGGTCCTCACCGGCCTGTCTCCCGCCACCTCCTATACGTACTCCGTGGACGCGTGCGGTGAGACGACCCCCGCGAAGTCGTTCAGCACCGCCCCCGTGCCCGGCACGCGGCGCGTGCACTTCGCCGCGGTGGGCGACTTCGGCACCGGTGGCAGCGATCAGAAGAAGGTCGCCGCGTCCATGCTCACCAACAAGCCGGAGCTCTTCGTCGCCCTGGGCGACAACGCCTACGCGTCCGGCACCGAGTCCGAGTTCCAGAACAACCTCTTCACCCCCATGGCCGCCCTGCTCGCGCAGGTGCCCATGTTCGCCACGCCTGGCAATCACGAGTACGTGACCAACGAGGCCCAGCCCTACCTGGACAACCTCTACCTGCCCACCAACAACGCGGAGGGCTCGGAGCGCTACTACTCGTTCGACTGGGGGCACGTGCACTTCGTGTCCATCGACTCGAACTGCGCCGTGGGTCTGGCGTCCGCGAGCAAGTGCACGCTCGCCGCGCAGAAGGCGTTCGTGGAGAAGGACCTGGCCGCCACCACGCAGCCGTGGAAGGTCGTCTTCTTCCACCACCCGTCCTGGTCCAGTGGCGAGCACGGCTCGCAGCTCACCATGCGCCGCCAGTTCGGCCCCCTGTTCGAGAAGTACGGCGTGGACCTGGTGCTCACCGGTCATGACCACGACTACGAGCGCAGCAAGCCCATGCTCGGTGACGCCGAGGCCGGCAAGAACGACACGGGCATCCCCTATCTCGTCGTCGGCGGTGGCGGCGCCACCCTGCGCGAGTTCGCCACGTCGCGCCCCTCCTGGAGCGTCATCCGCGATGACGCGGCCCACGGCTTCCTCGACGTGGACGTCGTCGAGGGCAACCTCACCGCGAAGCTCGTGAAGACGGACGGCGGCGTCCTGGACTCGTTCACCCTCTCCAAGACGCTGCCCGCGCAGCCGGAGCAGCCCCAGGGCACGCTGAACGTCGCCGTGGACAGCGCCAGCGGTGCCGCGCCCCTCACGGCCTCTTTCACCGCGACGGCCTCCCAGTCCGGCGCCACCGTCACCTGGGACTTCGGCGACGGCGGCACCGCCGAAGGCACCCAGGTCCAGCACGTCTTCGCCCGGGCCGGCACCTACACCGTGACGGCCACGGCCACCGTCCAGGGCGCCGCCCCGCTGACGGCCACCACCGTGGTCACCGTGACGTCCAACGGAACCACCGACCCCGGCACCGGCACCGGCACGGGTGAGGACCCAGGCACCACGCCGTCCGACCCCGACCCCCGCCCCGAGGTTCCGGGCACGCCCACGACGCCGGGCGTCACGCCGGGGGATGACTCGAACGGAGGCGGTGGCTGTGCCGCCGGCCCGTCCGCCGCCCTGATTCCCGCCGCGGCGGCCCTGGTCGCCGGACTCGTGCGCCGCCGGCGCCGCAACCGCTGAGCCCTCCAGAGGCGCCCCCGACAAACCTGTCCGACTGTCGGACAGGTTTTTCCCCTCCGAGGACGGAGGCGGAGGGGCCTCGGAGGCCCGGGCCCGGAAAGCCCCAAAGTGGCTCCCAGACGCCTCCGGCCGGCCCCTCCAGGGCCTTCCGGGGGCGTCTTTTGCGTTCCCTGCTTGTCAACGCCACCCGGGGATGCAAAGGCCTCCTGCGACATGGCCACGACTCGCAAGCCTGGACCTTCCCGCGGTGGCGCCCCCAAGTCTGGCGGGCCCCGTACGTCCCGCCCTGGCGCGCCGAAGAAGCGCAAGGACGCCGGTGGACGCGCCGACAAACCGAAGATGAGCCGCGCCCAGCATGAACGCGCGCGCCCCAACCCCAACCGCCCCCTGCGCGAGGACCTGGTCCTCCAGGCGTGTCTGGAGGCCTACGGCGGCGTGCGCCGCGAGGGCCGCCTGTCCGACCGCGCCCTGGAGTTCGTGCTGCGCCGCAAGACGGTCCTGTACTCCACCGAGCGCCGCGCCGTGGCCGAGCGCGTCTACGCCCTGCTGCGCCGCCAGCGCACCGTGGACTTCCTCCTGGAGAGGTCGCACCGGAAGTTCGACGCGCTGGACGCCACACGCCAGGACGTCATGCGGCTCGCCGCGTCCCGCATCCTCCACGGCGAGGACCCCACCTACGTCGCGCGCTCCAGCGGCCTCACCGGCCCGGACGTGTCCGTGCTCGACCGCCTGCCGGACGCCGCCGCGGAGCTGGACGCCCTGCCGGAGGCGAAGCGCTTCCCCATCGCCGCGTCGCTGCCGGACTTCCTCGCGGACCGCTTCCGCGCCGTCTTCGGCAAGGACGCCGCGAAGGCCGCCGAGGCCATGAACGAGCGCGCCCCGCTCATCGTCCGCGCCAACACGCTCAAGGGCGACCGCGCCCAGCTCCAGGAGCGCCTGGCCGCGGAGGACGTGGAGTCCACCAAGCCCACGACCCTGTCCCCCTTGGGCCTGGTCATGGAGACGCGGCTCAACCTCTTCTCCCTCCAGGACTTCAAGGACGGCGGGTTCGAGATCCAGGACGAGGGCAGTCAGCTCCTGGGCATGCTCGTGGACGCGCCGCCCACCCGCGTGGTGGACGCGTGCGCGGGCGCGGGTGGCAAGACGTTGCAGCTGGCCGCGCAGATGAAGAACCGCGGCGACCTGCACGCGCTGGACGTGGACGAGGGCCGCATGGAGGACCTGCGCAAGCGCGCGCGCCGCGCGGGCGTGCACAACGTGCGCACGCAGCTCATCCCGCATGAGGGCCCGGACGCGGACGCCGCGCTCACGCCGCTCAAGGGCCTGGCGGACCGCGTGCTGGTGGACGCGCCGTGCAGCGGCACCGGCACCTTCCGCCGCAAGCCGGACGCGCGATACCGCCTCTCGCCGGAGGACCTGGAGATGCACGTGGGCCGGCAGAAGGCCCTGCTCGCGCGCTTCGCCATGCTGGTGAAGCCCGGCGGCCGGCTCATCTACGGCACGTGCAGCGTGCTGCGCGAGGAGAACGAGGACGTGGTGGAGGACTTCCTGTCCAAGCACCCCGACTTCAGCGTGCGCCCCGTGGCGGAGGTGCTGGGCGCGGAGCTGGGCGCGAAGCTCGGCCCCGGTCCCTTCCTCCGGCTGGCTCCGCACACCCACGGCACCGACGGCTTCTTCGGCGCCGTGCTCGTCAAGGCGAAGTAACCCCGCGGTCCCCCCAGGAAGAAAGGCCCACCGTCCATGCCGCTCGCCGTCCACTACCGCGTCGCCATGCCCCGTCCGCATGCGCACCTGTTCGAGGTGGAGGCGAGCTTCCCCGCCGGTCCCGACGCGCTGGACGCGGTGATGCCGGTGTGGACACCGGGCAGCTACCTGGTGCGCGAGTACGCCCGCCAGGTACAGGACGTCACCGCGCAGGGTCCGGAGGGCCAGCCCCTGCCGGTGCGCCGCGTGGACAAGCGCACCTGGCGCGTGGACGCGAAGGGGCAGGCCGTCACCCTGCGCTACCGCGTCTACGCGAACGAGCTGTCCGTGCGCACCAGCCACCTGGACGGCAGCCACGCCTACTTCAACGGCGCCACCGTGTTCCTCTACACGGAGGCCACGCGCGCCCTGCCCCACCACGTCACCGTGGACGCGCCGCAGGGCTGGCGCACGTTCTGCGCGCTGGACTCGGAAGGGGCCACCTTCCTCGCGCCGGACTACGACACGCTCGTGGACAGCCCCTTCGAGGTGGGCCCGCACACGCCGCTGACCTTCACCGTCGCGGGCGTGCCGCATGAGGTGGTGGTGTGGGGCGACAGCGTGCCGGACGCGGACCGGCTGTGCGCGGACATGCAGCGCATCTGCGAGGCCCAGGCGCGCATGTACGAAGGCCTGCCGCTCAAGCGCTACCTGTTCCTCGTCTACCTCACCGAAAGGGGCCGCGGCGGGCTGGAGCACCAGGCCTCCACCGCGCTGCTCTTCCCGCGCATGGGCCTGTCCTCGCTCCGGGGCTGGGAGGACTTCCTCACGCTGGTGGCGCACGAGTACTTCCACCTGTGGAACATCAAGCGGGTGAAGCCGCGCGCGCTGGTGCCGTTCGACTACTCGCAGGAGAACTACACCTCGCTGCTGTGGGCCTTCGAGGGTGGCACCGCCTACTACGACAACCTCTTCGTGCGCCGCGCGGGCCTGATGTCCCCCACGCGCTACCTGGCCCGGCTGGGGGAGACGTTCTCCCTGCTGCACTCCACCCCGGGCCGCCGCGTGCAGACGCTCACGGAGGCGTCGCTCGTCAGTTGGGTGAAGCACTACCGCCCGGACGAGCACTCCACCAACAGCGCCGTCTCCTACTACCTCAAGGGCGAGGTGGTGTGCGCGCTGCTGGACCTGGAGGTGCGCCGCGCCACCGGCGACGCGAAGTGCCTGGATGACGTCATGCGGTTGCTGTGGCAACGCCATGGCGACGGCTCCGGCGTCCCGGAGGACGGCGTGGAGCAGGCCGCGAGCGAGGTGGCGGGCGTGGACCTGACGCCCTTCTTCGACCGGGCGGTGCGCTCCACGGAGGACCTGGACTACGGCGTCTTCGCGCACGTGGGGCTGGAGGTGTCCTTCCGCGTGCGGGAAGCCCCCAACGACAAGGGCGGCACGCCGCCGCGCCTCAAGGGCGAGCCCAGGCCCAGGGGCTGGCTGGGCGTCACCGTGCGCGGCTCCTCGACGCTGTCCACCGTCCCGGAGGGCACGCCCGCGCTGGAGGCGGGCCTGTATCCGGAGGACGACGTGGTGGCGCTGGACGGCTGGCGCGTGGACGGCGCGGGGCTCATCGCCCGCTGCGAGGACAAGCGCCCCGGCGACACCGTGCGGGTGACGCTGTTCCGCCGCGACCGCCTACTGGAGGTGCCCGTCGTCCTGGGCCAGAAGCCCGCGGACGCCGCGTGGCTGCAGCGCGTGGAGCGCCCCACGGACGCGCAGAAGGCCGCGTTCCAGGCGTGGCTGGGCTCCCCCTGGGACGAGACTCCCGGCCCGGCGTAGGCTTCGGGGCCGCATGGCCCCTTCCCTCCCTACCCCTCCCTCCTGCGCGGGACACCCGGACGCCGCCGCCGGCTGGCGCTGCGAGCACTGCGAGGCCCTGCTGTGCCCCGCGTGCGTGGAGACCCGGCGCATGGGCACGGTGGAGTACACCGTCTGCGTGCGCTGCGAGGGCACGGCGAACGTGCTGCTGCGCCACCGCTCCCAGCGCGCCTTCCGGACGCGCCTGTCGGGCGCGCTGCGCTTTCCCTTCACCGTTCCGGGCCTGCAGACGCTCCTGGCCGTCAGCCTGATGCTGGCCGTGCTGCGCGTGCTCGGGATGGGCGTGCGCATCCTGGTGGTGCTGCCCATGGCGCTCGGGCTGGGCATCTTCTGGTCCACGTTCTTCGCGCTGGTGCGCGGCGCGGCGCGGGGCGACGCGGATCCCGAAGGCCCCGGCTTCACCAGCATCCTCCAGGACAACATCGTCCCGGGCCTGCGCGGCCTCGGTGTCACCGTGGGTGTCCTCGCGCCCGCGCTCGCTCGCGCCTGGAACCTGCTGCCCTCCGCGTCCGGGTACGAGACCGTGGGGCGCGTCATGGTCCCGCGCGAGGCACTGGAACAGCCCGTGGTGTGGGAGGACCCGCTCTTCTGGGGGCTCGCCGGGCTGGGGCTCCTGTGGATGCCGTGGGCGCTGCTGCTGGCCTCCACGTCGCAGTCGGTGTTCACCGCCCTGAACCCCCTGCGCACGCTCCAGTGCCTGCGGACGGTGGGGCGCGACGCGGGGTGGGTGACGGGCGTGTTCGTGCTGCTGGCGCTCGCCCACGTGGGGATGCACCAGGCCGCGGGGTGGGCGTCCTTTCTGCCCGTGCCCTTCGTCTCCACGTGGCTCGCGGAGGCGCTCACCTGCCTGGTGCCCTTCGCCGCCGCGAACCTGCTGGGGCTCGTGCTGTACGTGCACGGGGATGCGCTGGGCTACCTGCCCGCGCGTGACTTCCTGGAGGCCACGCTGGGTGACACCGCGCCCCAGCGCGTGCCCGTGTCCCTGCGCGAGTCCCCGCTGCCCGAAGCCCCCGCGCCCGACGCCGCCGGAGTCGAGGCCCGGGTGGCCGAGCTGGGCGCGGCGGTGGAGGCGCGCGACGTGGCGAAGGCGCTGGCGCTGTATGGCGCGCTCCACGTTCTGCCCCGCCTGAGGCTTTTGCCTTCACACCATCTGTTCATTGGCCAGGCCGCGGCAGTGGAAGGAGATTTCCCACTGTCGGTCAAAGCGTTGGAAGCCGCGGCGGACACGGCGCCGGATGAACCCACCGCGCCCCGCGCGCTGGTGCTGCTGGCGCGTGTGCAGGGGGAGAAGATGGGAAACACAATGCGCGCGGAGGAGATCTACCGGTACATCGTGCATCGTTATCCGGACACGGATGCCGCACGTTTTGCCCATGCGCGGCTGCCGCCCGCCGCATGACCCGCGCATTGCAGCACCCGTCCCCCGGTACCAGATTCCGTGCATGGAACGGGTTGGGGGCGTGGGGATGGGGAAGCAGTGGAGACGGTATGGTTGGTTGGGGCTCCTCGCGAGCGTGCTGGTGACGGGCTGTGATGAAGCCCCCAGCGCGAACCGGCACGAGGACACCTGCGCGGAGCCGATGTCGCTGCGCGTGGAGGTGATGTCGTCGGACGGCGCGTACATCCAGGGCGCATCCGTGACGGCCACCAACCTGGAGAGCAACGTCAGCATCACCGGCGTGACGGATGACCGGGGCGTCACCACGGCCATCAACGAAACGCTCGCGCCCAGCCCCATCCGCGTGGTGGCCACGGCGGGCTCGCACGTGACGCTCGCGGAGCGCGTGGAGTGGGCCTGCGACGAGTGCCACTGCACGCCTGTTCCCGACACGGTGACGCTCAAGCTCCAGGATTGAGCCGGAAGACCCGCCAGTGAGGGCTGAGGGGCGCGGAAAATTCACCGCGTCAGGCCGTGGGGTGGTTGTGTGAACCCACCCGCGCGCGGTACCACTTACGCCATGCGTCAAACCCGCATGCGCGCGTCCGCGTCGGTCCGGCTCTCCTCCAGCCTCGCCGCACGCCCGTCTGGCCTGACGGCGTGCGAGCGGGCGTGTTGTCGCGGCACTGGTGTTCCCCCACTCCAGTAAGCCGTGCAACCGCGCTACCCGCCGGGTAGGCAATCCCGAAGGTCCCCCATGTCCGCAGACAGTGTGCAGGCGCTGCTCGAATGCTCGGTCACCGAGCTGACCGGGCGGTTCGTCACCCAGGCGCAGCCCATCCCCCAGGGTCTGCTGGAAGCGCTGGAAGCCGACCCCCGTCAGGGTGCCCAGGCGCTCGCGCGCAAGCTGCGCTCGCGCCAGGAGAAGAACCGGGCGGAGGGGCAGCGGCTGCGGCACCTGCTGAAGTTCGAAACGGAGCTGTGGGAGCAGGGCCTCTTGAAGGTCGCGGGCGTGGACGAGGCGGGCATGGCGCCGCTCGCGGGCCCCGTCGTCGCCGCCGCCGCCATCCTGCCCCGGGGCTACAAGCTCAAGGGGCTGGACGACTCGAAGAAGATCCTGGACCCGGACAAGCGCGAGGCGCTGGCGGAGGCGCTCAAGCGCGACGTGGTGGCGTGGGCGGTGGGCCGGGCGGAGGTGGAGGAGATTGATCAACTCAACATCTACCACGCGGGCCTGCTGGCCATGCGGCGCGCGGTGGAGGGGCTGGGGCTGACGCCGGACTACGTGCTGGTGGACGCGCGCACGATTCCCCAGTGCCCGGCTCCGCAGCGCGGCATCATCAAGGGGGACTCGCTGTCCCTGAGCATCGCGGCGGCGTCCGTGCTGGCGAAGACGACGCGCGACCGGCTGATGGCCCAGTTGGACGCGCAATATCCCGGCTATGGCCTGGCGGCGCACAAGGGCTACCCCACCGCGCAGCACGTGCAGGCCATCCAGGCCCTGGGCGTGCTGCCCATCCACCGCCGGAGCTTCGGTCCGGTGCGCGAGGCGCTCGGGCTGGCGCAGCCCTCCGGGCCCGTCCCGATGCAATCGGAGCTGTTCGCCGCTACTCCTGCCCCGATGGCGAAGCGATGAGCGCGGACAGGGACATCGACGGGTGGTTGGCGGAGCGGGGTGTCACGCTGATGGACGCGCGCGTGCGGGCGCGGGGCGTGCTGGAGGAGGCGGGACTCACGCGGCCCGGCAAGGCGCGGATGAGCGAACCCAAGCTCCTGCGTGCAGCCGAGGTGCTGGCCGAGCGCTTCTTCCAGGTGTGCTCGGATCCCGGCTGCCTCCAGGTGGCGTCGGCGAGCGGCCGCGAGCCCTTGCGTGTCGAGCCCCGGAGCCACTGCGCGCGGTGCGGCGGTTCCGCCAACCGGCGCGCGGAGGTGGCATTCGTGGAGATGTGCCACCAGCGCGGAGTTCAGCGCGTGGTGGTGGTGGGCGGCTCGCCCGCGGTGCGTGAGGAGCTGGAGGCGAAGCTGGGCGGCCACATCTCCCTGCGCATGGTGGACGGCACGGAGCGCCGCACGGCGGACCGCGCGAAGAGCGACCTGGAGTGGGCGGACCTGGTGCTGGTGTGGGGCGCCACGGAGCTGCACCACAAGGTGTCCACCCACTACACGCACCTGGCCTCCTCGCATCACCGCAAGGTGGTGCACGTGGTGCGCCGGGGCGTGGCCGCGCTGCTGGACGAGGCGATGATCCACTTGCAGCGCGCGCGCTAGGGAGCAAGGCGCACCCCGGCAGGAGGCTCCCGCTCCTGGCGCCTCCCCGAGCCGATTCGCATGTTGCCGGCAGGAGGCCGCATGCGAAGGAAGACACAGACATCCCGCTCACGGGCAGGCAAGACCCGCAAGCGGGAGGCCCCCGCCGGCTATCGCCGGGCAGAGGTGCCGAGCCTCCCGTTGGAGGGCTACACGCTCCCCGCGGTGGACCTGGAGCGCGGCTCGCGCGGCACGGGCGTGAGACAACTCCAGACCGCGCTGGTGAAGCTGGGCCACATGACCCAGGCGCAGATGGACACGGGCCCTGGAACCTTCGGTGCCCGGACGGAAGGCTCGCTCAAGAGGTTCCAGGAGGCGCAGGGAGTGGATGCCATTGGCGTCTATGGCCCGAAGACGCGCGCGGCGTTCAAGGCCCTGGGGGCGACGCTGGGTGGCGCGGAGACGCCAGCAGGGCTCCGCGAGAAGATCGTCGCGGAGGGGCTGTGGGGGGTCGCCAACCAGGACCAGATCCACTACGCGCAGATCCGCCCCATTGACGGCCTCCAACTGCGCCACAAGCTGCCGCTCGACATCGACTGCTCGGGCTTCGTGACGCTTTGCTACAAGTGGGCGGGCGCTCCCGACCCCAATGGCAACCGCTACAGCGGCGCGGGATACACCGGCACGCTCGAAGCCCACATGCTCCACATCCCGTTGTCCCAGGTCCGGCCAGGGGACCTCTGCCTCTGGCAGGGCAAGCATGTGTCGTTGGTCATCCAGGGCGGCGAGGATCCCCTGCTCATCTCCCACGGCTCGGAGGCGGGCCCCTATGAGGTCCGGACGTCGACCCAGAAGAAGTGGTACCCGGCGGGGACGCGCCTCATCTGGCTCACCTCTCCTGAGGGAGCGAAGACGCGAGCGCGGAGGACGCTCAGCCGCGAGGACAAGGCGCGCGGAGACCCTCCCGCGGAGGAAGGGCTCTTCTGAGTGCGAAGCCTCTCGCGCACATGATGGCTTGTTGAATCTTTCGTCGCCCGTCACGTAGATGAGGGCCGTGCGGCATCAGGCCGGCACCTCTCGTCGGGGGACAAACGGATGAACAAGAAGTTCGGCACCGCGGTGTTCATGATGGTGGCATGCGCCTTCGGGCCGATGACGGCCGTCGCGCAGGAGTCCTCGGGCAATTTCGATGTCACCGGCAATGAAGAGACGGCGACCCACGCCTGCACGCCGGGCAGCACGGTGGAGATCACCGGCAACGACAACACCGTGACGCTGACCGGCGAGTGCAAGAGCGTCACCGTGAACGGGAACGACAACAAGGTGAAGGTGGAGGCCACCGGTGCCATCTCCGTGACGGGGACCACCAACGCCGTCACCTGGAAGCGTGGACTCGGCAAGTCGAAGCCGAAGGTCAGCCGCACTGGCGTGGACAACAAGATCACCCAGGAGAAGTAGCCGCCGGACCGCGCGCCCGCTTCGGCACGGAAGCGGGCGCAGGCAGCGCTCAGCGTAGCGCGGAAGGCGCCGCGTCCTCGCCGAGCAACAGCTGCCGCACGATGGGCACGGGCGGGTAGCCGTGGGAGACCACTGCGTCATGGAAGCGCTGGAGGGTGAAGTCCTTGCCCCACTTCACCTTCGCGTCCTCGCGCAGCTCCATCAGCATCTTCTTGCCCAGCGCATACACCAGGTACGTAGGGTCGGACGTGCCACGGCGGGCCTCGCGCTCCGCGTTGATGCGCGTCATGTAGGCCTCCTTCTCGAAGAGGCTCACGGCCTGGTCGTACGTCATCCCGCGCGTGTGCAATGACAGACCCGCCACGTAGCGCGCCAGCCGCTGGAGGTAGAGCGCCAGCTGGTTCAGCCGCAGCCGGTCCGCCTGCGGACCCGTGCCGCCGTAGCCCTCGTCCAGCATCATCTGCTCGGTGTACAGGCCCCAGCCTTCGCTGAAGGAGCCGGAGCCCAACAGCCGGCGCACCTTGGACTGGATGCGATTGGTCCAGAGGAACTGCACATAGTGCCCCGGGTACGCCTCGTGGATGGAGACCAGCGGCAGCGCGTAGCGGTTGTAGAAGCTCATGTGCTGCTCGGCCTGCTCCGCGCTCCACGCCGGGTCCGGCGGCGTCACGTAGTAGTAGGCCTCCGTCGCCTTCGTCTCGAACGGGCCGGGCGTGCTCATGCTCGCGAAGGACAGCGCGCGGCTGAACACCGGCGTCTCCGCCACCTTCGCGCGCACCTCGCTGGGCACGGTGATGATGCGGCGGTCGATGAGGAACTGGCGGATGTCCTCCAGCGTCGCCGTGGTGGTGGACACCAGCTCCGCGCCGGCCGGGTGCTCCTTGCCCAGCTCGCGGTACACGTCCATGGGCGCCTTGCCCGGGGCAATCCGTCCCGCGACCTCGCGGAACTGGTCCTGCGTGCGCTTCATCTCCGCGCGCCCCCAGGCCAGCAGTGAGTCGATGCTCTCGGTGACGCCCTCCTCGTACTGGAGCTTCTGGCGGTACGTCTCCTCGCCAATGGCGAAGTCCCCGTTCGAGCGGGCCAGCAGGTCATCCTTCAGGAAGCGGATGTAGCCATCAATGGCCTCCAGGCACCGCGCCTGCGACTTCTTGAAGTCCTCCTGGAGCGCCGCATCCCGCACCGGCGCGAAGGCCTGCGGCAGCGTCTGCGCGTAGAGCGAACGCGTGCCCTTCGCCTGCTCCAGGGCGATCTCCGTCCACAGCTTCGGCGGGTTCTTCAAGTTCGCCGGCGCCACCGCGAAGACCTCCGGCACCACCGCCATGCGCTTCACCGCCGAGCGCATCCGCTCCTCCAGCGGCGCGAAGTCGCGGTTGATGAGCTGGTACACGGCGTTGGACGCGAAGCCCAGGTAGGCGTTCGGGTTGCGCTCCCACGAGCGCACCGTCTCCAGGTCCAGGATGCGCGCGCGGAGGTGGTTCTCCAGGATGTCGTAATCGGCCCGGTCCCCCGGAGGCAGCGAAGTCCGGTCCACCGTATCTGGCAGCGCCGCGAGCCGGTCCTTCAGGAACGCCAGGTGCGACGCCCGCTCCTCGGGGCGGAAGCCGCGCAGCTCGCCGTCATACGTGTGCAAGCCCGCGGACGTGGCGGACATCGGAGAGCGGCGGAAGTGCTCCTCGAAGTACACGTCCACGAAGCCTCGCAGCGCCACCTGCGCGGAGGACTCCGCGGGCGCCGTGGCCCGCGCTTCCGACCGCTCAGCGGGACGGGACGTGGTGCATCCAGGGGACAGCAGCAGCAGCGCGGCGAGGACGCTCGGGGTTCGCAGTGCCTTCATGGAGCCTCTGGGGGAAAGGAGACGCGGGCAGCGTCGCCCAAGGGCCCTCCCCCCACAAGCGACTCGGAGCGTTGACAGGAAGCTGTCAAATTGACAGGTTCCTGCCAATGCCACCGCTGACCCAGAAAGCAGAGACCTTCAGCGCCCTGGTCCTGGAGGTGTTCCAGTTGAACGGGTTGCTGCTCCAGGCCGGCGACCGGCTCAGTGCCCCGGCGGGCTTGACGAGCGCCCGCTGGCAGGTGCTGGGCGTCATCGACCATGGTCCCGCCACGGTCGCCGCCGTGGCGCGCACGATGGGGCTCGCGCGGCAGAGCGTGCAGCAGACGGCGGACGCGCTCGCGAGCGACGGGTTCGTGGAGTTCGTCGACAACCCGCATCACCAGCGGGCGAAGTGCGTCGCCCTGACGGCCGCCGGGCGCCGGGCGTTGCGCAAGGTCGAGCAGGCGCACGCCGCGTGGGCGGACCGGCTGGGCGCGAGCCTGCCTCCGGCGCTGCTCACCGCGGCGGTCGCGGGCGTCCGTGAAGCGCGTCTGCGGCTCGAAGAGGACCTGGCCGACGCGGAGCGCGCCCATGACCGGTGACACCAGCATCCCGCTGCTCCCCTGCGTGGAGCTCGCGTCGACGCTCGAGTTCTACGCGCTGCTCGGGTTCGAGGTGACGTACCAGCAACGCGCACCCAATCCCTACGCGGCGACCCGGCGCGGAGGCGCGCAGCTCCACTTCTTCGGCCTGAAGGGATTGGATCCACTCAAGGCCTTCAGCAGCTGTCTGATCATCGTGGACGAAGTGGAAGCACTGCACGCGCGCTTCCTCGACACGCTGCGGAAGGCCTATGGCCGGACTCCCGTCCGGGGGCTCCCGCGAATGACTCGCATGCGCAAGGGGCAGACGCGCTTCACCCTCACGGACCCCTCCGGCAATTCGCTCATGTTCATCCGCCGCGACGAACCGGAAGGCCATGGAGACGCGGAGCAAGCGCCGGCCACCCTCCTCGGCAAGGCGCTCAAGACGGCCCGGCGCCTTCGCGACTTCAAGGGCGATGACGCCGCCGCCGCGAAGGTGCTGGATGCCGCGCTGAAGAAGCCGGACGCGGGGACGGCGAAGGAACGGGAGCAGGCGCTCGCCGACCGCGCGGAGCTGGCCGAGGCATTGGGCGACACGCCTGGGCAGCGGTGAGGTTCAGAAGAAGAGCAGCTCGGGCTGGGGCGTCACCGTCTTCCTGAGCTGTCCCGGCGCCCCGTTCTGGGCCGCGCCGCTTCCAGACGTGGAGGTGGTCCCGTTGCCGCCCCCGCCCCCGGACGCGCCCCCACCGCCCCCTGCCTGCGCCAGGGTCGTGGGAGTGCCTGAAACACCAGGCTGGCCCGCGGCACCGCTGGTGACATTGAGTCGATCCAGGTTCTCGATGCTGGGAACATTCGCGGAGAGGAAGTGGATGATACCGCCCCCTCCGCCGCCACCACCGCCGTACACCTGCCCCGTCACCGGATTGGAACCCTGCCAGCCATTGGCCCCGGGACCTCCGTTGGCGGAGATCTTCCCGTTGCCCGCCACCGTGATGAGTCCACGCGAGATGAGGCTGACGACGCCACCTCCACCGCCACCCGCTCCAGCGACCGCGGTCCCCGGGTTCCTGGTGGGATTCAAGTTGATGCCAGGGCGGCCGGCGACGTCGATGGTTCCCCGGATGATGATGTTGCCCCTGGCGGCGAGGATGAGCCTGGGTCCGCCCACCCCGCCAGACACGTTGTTGTCCGTCGTGGCGCTGTAGCCGCTGCCGCCGCCCTCCAGGTCGGCGCGGCTGAGAATCCCGGCGCGCCCCGCGACCAATCCCCTACCGCCCTGGCTCCCGGAGGCGCCAGACATGGCGATGCCCTTGCGCGCGGGATTGCCGGGCTCGATCTGGAATTCGGGACTGACCCCGATGTGGCCTGACTCATTGATGATGATGTCGCCCGTGGCGCGAATCATCGTTCCGCTCGCGAAGGTGACCGACCCATCGATGGTGACGTTGCGGAACATCAGGTTGGCCTCCTTCGGGAGGGTCGCGTACCCCCCGGAGAAGTCCACCGGCTGGCGATCGGCCGAAAAGAAGAGGTCCCCCGCGGAGCCGTCGCCATAGAACGCGAGGGCTCCGGACTCTCCCTGCGGCCCCTGCGAACCTTGCTGGCCTTCCGGGCCCCGCGGACCCTGCGCACCGTTGCAGAGGAACTTGTTGGAGGACGGATCCACCTCCTCCTCGTTCAGGGTTCCGTCGCGGTTACGGTCGACACCGGCCGTCAGGTGCATGCCGCCCGTCGCGCAGTTGGGACCCGGCTGCTCGGGCACGGCGGAGATCAGCGTGCCCAATCCCTGAAGCCCCTGCGGACCTGGAGCCCCGGCTGCTCCTGGTGCGCCCTGTGCCCCCGGCTCCCCTTGCGCCCCTTGCGGCCCAGGTGCTCCCTGCGGGCCCTGGGCGCCTTGCGGACCTTGAGCCCCTGGAGCCCCCGGAGCACCCGACTCACCCTGGGCACCTGGAGGACCCTCGGCCCCCGAGGTTCCCGCCGACCCCTTGCAGGCGGCGAGGCCCAAAAATCCGGTGGCGAGCATGGCTCGCAGCCACTGCGTACGGACAACACCTGTCGAAAGAGATGCGCGCAATCAAAGCCCCCTGGGAACACACGGGTGCCCGGGGGATGCCCGGACCGCGTGAAACAATTGCGACGAACGTGCCATGCACGGTTACCCCACTCGCGGGCCGTGCGTCCATCCGTCCCGCGTTCCAGGTGAACGCGAGTGCTTCCGGACGCAACGCGGCGGCCCCCTCCGCCCAGAGGAGCCCACGGATGACGCGCCCTGCATCCGGCGCACGGCATGCCGGGTGCAAATCCAAAGGCAAGCACCTCCAGCCCCGCATGCGTGAAGAGGTCCCATGGCCGCCAACTACAAGAAGTTCTTCGCAGGCTCCCGAAACATTCCGAAGGGAATCTCCCTCGGCTATCCCGTCCCCGGTCCGCAGGAGGCCAGCGCGGATCAGATCGCCGGACAGGCCTTCTTCGCCACGCCGAACGACTGGAGCGCCATCCAGTCCTCCGCGTATGACTTCATCGTGATTGGCACCGGCCCCACCGGTGTGGCGTTCATCGAGCAGACGCTGAAGCACAACCCGAACGCGCGCATCCTGGTGCTGGAGCGGGGCGGCTTCTGGCTGCCCGCGCACTACCAGATGCTCCCGCTCGCCTTCCAGGCCGCGACGGGCTCACCGCCCACCACCTACCCGTGGACGCGCACGACGCGGATGGCGACCACGGAGCTGGAGTTCTTCCAGGCCGGCTACATCCCCGTGCTCGGTGGACGCTCGACCTACTGGAGCGCCTGGTGCCCCGCCCCGACGCCCGACCTGATGCGCGACTGGCCCCAGGAGCTGATCGACGTCACGCTCCAGCCGGGCTTCTGGGACCGCGCCCGCGCGTTCCTGCACGTCACCTCGATGGACCGGATCCACGATGGCGTCTACGGCGGCCTCCAGCGTCAAATCGACGTGAACCTCCGGGAGAACTTCAAGCGCTACGTGCCCTCGGCGGAGAGCGCGTTCCCGGCGCCCATCGCCGTGGGCAATCCCCCGTGGAGGGGCGTGAAGTTCTACAAGTACTCCACGGTCGGCACGCTGCTGGACCTGCAGCAATCGCAGAAGGCGCTGGCGGCGCAGGGCAAGGGACAGCCGCTGACCATCGTCGACCACTGCGTCGTGGACCGCCTGGTGCATGACGGCCATGGGACGGTCACCGCGCTGGAGACGAGCCGCGGTCCGCTGGCGGTGAGCTCGGCGAAGGTCGTGCTGGCGATGGGGACCATCCCGCCCGCGACGCTGCTGATGAACTCCTTCAAGGAGGCCCTGCCGAACATCGGCAAGCGTTACACCGGCCACTTCATGTCTCACATCACGGCGCGCGTGAAGCGCTCGGCGTTCAAGGACCTGTCCGCGCTGGAGATTGGCGCCACCTACCTGGACGGCAAGGCGCCCAATGGCTTGCAGTACCACGTGCAGACCAGCGCCTTCGCCTCCGCGAACCCGGAGGCGGACGAGAGCACCATCGCGCATGAAGCCCCGGACGCGGCGGCCGTCGCGTCGATGGCGCAGCTGAAGGGCTCCGAGGACTATGTCGTGTTCGTCTGCGCGACCCTGGGCGAGGTGAGCGAGAAGAACCCCGACAACTGGATCCGCATGAACGGCGGCACCGACCCGGCCACCAACATCACCCTCCAGCTCCAGCCCGGCGTGGAGGACCACCAGCTCTGGGACGTGCTCGACGAGGCGACGTACCAGGCCATCGACGTCATGGCCGGGCGCGCGGGCTGCGAGGGACCGGAGGTCGAGTACTGGGTCGACGACAACGCGAGCGGCGACGGCGGCCGTTGGCAGTCGGAGCGGCCGGGCCGCAAGCAGATCCGCCTGAACATCATCGTGCACGAGGCCTCGCCGCTGTGGATGGGCAGGGACCCGGCGACGTCGGTGGTCGGTCTGGACTACCGGCCACACGGCGTCCACAACGTCTACGTGACGGGCGGCGCGCTCTTCCCCACGTCGGGCTCGTGGAACCCCACGCTGACCATGTGCGGCCTGGCGCAGGACCTGGCGGACCGCCTGCGAGGCTGAGGCCTAGAGGAGCTCGCGGAGGACCTGGTTCAGGTGCGCGTCGAAGTCGAACGTGCATCCGGATGTATCCGGGGCGTCATCCAACAACCACGGCGCGAGGTCGTAGTCGTCGTGGTAGGCCTTGAGGATGAGCGCCCCCTCGTCGCGGCGCCATCCCGTGTCGAAGCTGTAGAAGTCATGGACGAACGAGTCGGCGATGTACTGAAAGGGAATGAGCCGCCTGCGCACCTCCAGCTCGCGCAGCGCGGCTTCCCGCTCGTCCTCTTCTTCCCCAAAGGAATCCTCCTCCAGGAACTCCTGGTAGCCCGCGTGCTGCTCCAGCACTTCGGCGGGGCTCAGCATCCGTGCCCGCTCATGGCCGGATGAATCCGTCGCGACGAACAGGCCGTGTCGGGTGATGAATTGGAGATAGGCTTTGGGGAGCACGGAGCCCAGCGCGGCTTCCAGCAGGCGCAGCTCCTCCTCGCGGACCGGGGTCACGCTCACGGCGCGGAGGGGAAGCCCCTGCTCGCGCGACAGTCGCTCCTTCAAGGCGTGGATGGCTTCGATGGCGCTCGGCATACCCGGGGCTTCGTAGCACGCGCGAGCGGTGCGACGGAGTCGCCAGGCCCCGGGCCGCCCACCCTTCCAGCACGGCCAGGCTGTCATATGACACACATGTCACGATTGTAACGCCGGAGCATGGCGCGCAAGCCCGCGTCCCTCTGAGCGTGCGTGGCATTGAGCTTGCTCTGCGTCGCGCCACCCGGCGTTCCCGTACGCCCGGAACCTTCACGCCTGTCCGAGGAAGCCATGCGCCGAGCCCGTCCCTCCGTCTTCGAGCGAATCCCCACCACGACCCGCGCCTGGGCGTCACGCGTGATGCTGCTGCTGGCCTGTGTCAGCGTCGTGGCCACCTCGAGGGCCCGGTCCGAAGACGTCGCGTCTTCGCCCTACACCGGGACGCCCTTCCGCCTGACCGCGGAGACCTCCAAGGTCACGCGCACGCTGGTCATCCGGACCACCCAGAAGGAGAAGTCGTCGGATCCGGTGTCAGGCGAGGTGCACATCCAGGCCAAGGCGAAGTGGACGCCGGGAGACCCCATCCAGACGCCGCCGCCGTCGCTGGCGATCAGCTACCCCGACGGGGAGCTCACCTACGGAAGCCAGAGCGGCATCCTGGAGCCCGACGTCTCCGTGACGGTGGAGAACGTGACGTACCTCGACGAGAAGTGCTCGAAGGCTCAAGACTGCGAGTGGACCGCGCAGGTCATCTTCAACGTCCAGGGCAACTCGGACTCCGGCACGATCACCGCCCCCGGCACGGTCGACGTGGAGTGGACGGCCCAGGCCTTCATGCACGTGCTGGATGACTCCAGCGTCCCCAAGGGCTTCACCGTGACCGTCTCCGAGCCCTGACGCTCCCAGGCCTCAAGGCGCGGCCTCTGGCGCCTTGATGAAGTCGATGAACGCCCGGAGCGGCGCGGGCACGAAGCGCCGCCCCGGGTAATAGAGGAACGGCCCCGGGAAGGGCTGCCACCAGGGTTCGAGCACGGGCACCAGGGCGCCGCTGTCCAGGTGTGGGCGCAGCCAGTCCTCGAAGAGGTGCACGATGCCGGTGCCCGCGATCGCCGCGTCGACAGCGAGGTCCGTCCCCCCGCCCGCACGCACGATGAGCGGTCCCGTGGGCTCGACCGTCACCACCTCGCCGTCACGCTCGAACTCCCAGAGCGTCATCGCGCCGCTCGCGAAGCGCCCGCGCAGGCAGGCATGCCGCAGCAGGTCCCGGGGGTGTTCCGGCCTCCCATGCCGCTCCAGGTATGCCGGGGACGCGGCGGTGGCGTGGCGCTGGACGCGCGGCCCGATGGGCACCGCGATCATGTCCTGCTCCAGCCGCTCGTCGTAGCGGATGCCCGCATCACAGCCTGCCGCGATGACGTCCACGAAGCTGTCCTCGGTGATGACCTCCAGGTGGATGTCGGGGTACGCGGCGAGGAACGGCGGCACGATGCGCGGTAGCACCAGCCGTGACGCGCTGATGGGCACGTTGAGGCGCAGCACGCCCGCGGGCGTACTGCGGAAGCCGTTCACTACGTCGAGCGCGGCCTCCATCTCCGTCAGCACGGGCGCCAGGCGCTCCAGCAGGCCTTCCCCGGCTTCGGTGGGGACGACACTGCGCGTCGTCCGGTTGAGCAGGCGGACGCCCAGCCGCTCCTCCAGCCGGCGGACCGCGTCGCTCAGCGAGGACGCGCTGCTCCCGCTCAGGCGCGCCCCCTCGCGGAAGCTGCGGGCCCTCGCCACCACCACGAAGGCGTTCAAGTCACCCAGGTCGACCTTCACTGTTCGCCGCTCCGCACACCCTGTACGGGTCGTGCCCCTTTATGCAGAAAGTCCACGGTGGCTATTCATGCTCCATCTCAAAAGGAGATGAGCATGCCCGGTATCGATTCCTCCAGCACCTTCCCCCTCGGGGGCCGCACCGTGAAGCGCCTCGGTTATGGGGCCATGCAGCTCGCGGGACCCGGCGTCTTCGGTCCGCCGAAGGACCCGGACGCCGCCCGGGCCGTGTTGCGCGAGGTCGTGGCCCGCGGGGTGGACCACATCGACACCAGCGACTTCTATGGCCCGCACGTCACCAACCAGCTCATCCGCGAGGCGCTGGCGCCCTACCCCGACGGCCTCGTCATCGTCACCAAGATTGGCGCCCGGCGCGGCAACGACGGCTCCTGGCTCCCTGCCTTCTCCAAGGAAGAGCTGACCCAGGCCGTGCACGACAACCTGCGCAACCTGGGGCGGGACGTGCTGGACGTGGTCAACCTGCGCATCATGTTCAGCGTGCACGGCCCCGCGGAAGGGTCCATCGAGGCGCCCCTCACCGCCCTCGCCGAGCTCCAGCGCAAGGGATTGGTGCGCCACATCGGGCTGAGCAACGTCACCGCGACTCAAGTCGCGGAGGGACGGCGCATCGCGGACATCGTCTGCGTGCAGAACCACTACAACCTGGCGCACCGGCAGGATGACCCGCTCATCGACTCGCTCGCGAAGGACAGGATCGCCTACGTGCCGTTCTTCCCACTGGGTGGCTTCAGCCCGCTGCAGTCGTCCACGCTGTCCGCCGTCGCGGCCCGCCTGAACGCGACGCCCATGCAGACGGCGCTGGCGTGGCTGCTGCACCGCGCGCCCAACATCCTCCTCATCCCCGGCACGTCGTCCGTCGCCCACCTGAAGGAGAACCTGGCCGCGGGTGAGCTCCAGTTGCCGGCTGACGCGCTCCAGGAGTTGGACTCCGTGGCGAGCGCCCAGCCCGCCTGAGCTCAGGAAGCGCCTCCACGTCCGTCGCGCAGCCGCGCCAGCAGCTCCGCGACGACGGGCCGCACGGGGGCCTGGGTGCGTTGCACGGCATGCACCATGTTGGTCAGCGCGGGCTTGCCCCAGCTGACCACGCCCAGCCCCCGCCCCTTCGGGATGCAGAAGCCAGGCACGACCGCGACGCCGTGCCCCTGCGCCACCCACTCCAGCACCTCCTCCAGCTCCTCGAAGTGCGCGGTGCTGAACCAGTGGGGATGGCGCCGGCCGAAGTGGTGGCCCAGCCACCGGCCCACCACGTAGTCCCCCTCGTCGTAGGTCACCAGCGGTACGTCCTGGAAGTGCTCCTGCAAGCGCAGGCGCCGGGCCCAGGTCCGTCCCGCGACGAGCACGAGCTGCTCCTCATAGACAGGCGTCAGCGTGAGCCGGGGATGCACCGTGCTCCGGAAGGAGAAGCCCACGTCCACCTGGCCCTCCAACACCTGGCGGAAGACCTCCTCCGCGGGCGGGTAGCGCAGCGTCAGCGTCCGGTGAAGTGACTCTGACTCTCGCAGCAGCGGGAAGAGCACGTAGCGGCCAAAGCCAGACACCGCGGCGATCTCCAGCGGGCGGTCCTCTTCGTCCCCCTGCAACACCGCCTGCACGTCCCGGGCGAAGCCTCCGAGGAACCGGAAGAGCCGGTCCGCCAGCGGCGTGGGCACGAGCCGCGCGGACCGGCGTTCGAAGAGGGGCGCGCCGAGCGTCTCCTCCAGCCGGCGCAGTTGGTAGCTCACCGTGGGCTGGGTGCGGTGCAGGCGCGCCGCGGCCTCCGTCACGCCCCGGGATTCGTAGACGGTCACGAACGTGCGCAGGAAGGGGAGGTCTGGGAAGTCCATCGAGGCTTTCCATGGATTCACCCCGCTACTATCAATTGGCGTCCATGCGCGTGAGCGCGCACCGTGACGGGCATGTCGAAGACCCTTCCGCGGGTCACGCTCGCGCTGCTCACGGCCTGTGCACGGACCGGCCCCTTTCCCTTTACACGCCTTCACGCCGGTCCCGAGGAGGCCGTGCAGGCGTACTTCCAGGCCTCCGACACCTGCTTCCGCGCAGGAGGAGATTCGCGCGGTGTTGGACGCGAAGATCGAAGCGCACGCGAGTTACAGCCACGCGCTGTTGCATCAATCCCATACACCGGGCTGTCTCTATTACCGCGTGAACGTCGACGGCGTGCCCTTCGCGTGGGGGACGCTGTCGGAGGCCGCGGCCCGCTACGCGGCGAACGAGGAGGCGGGCATCCAGGACCGGGAGAGCCCCTGGAACATCCTGAAGGTGGAGGTCCGGGGGAACGTGGCCGCCGCGAAGCTGGAGGTCCGCGTGGGAGGCGTGCGCTTCATCGACCACCTGCTGCTGGTGCGGACCGGAGGGCAGTGGCGCATCTCCGCCGCGGCCTGGGGCAATCCCGCTCATGGGGGAGATTGACGAAATCCATCCGACTCAGCGATGGATGCTTTCAGGCTCCTGGACTTCGACGTCATCTCAACTCGAGGAGCAACGAAAGGTCAGCATGTTCGCCCGGATTCACTCGCGTCTCTTTCAGCTCATCTTCGCAGCAGCCATGGCCTTCATGGTTCCGTGGGCCGCCCACGCGGCCCCGGCGAGCACCGTCCAGAGTGCTTATGAGAATGGCTTTGGCAGGGCTCCAGACCCAGGCGAGCTCTATTACTGGGGTGGCCGTGTCGCGGAGGGGTCCGCGAACTACGACACGATCATCGCCGCCATCAAGGCTTCGTTCCCGAACCACCTGGTCAACCAGGACCTGGCGATCTCCAACGCCTACGCCCGGGGCTTTGGACGTGCGCCCGAACAGTGGGAGAGGGACAACTGGCGCAGCGGTCTTCAGGGTGGCGGATTGATCTACAACGACATCCTCAACGCCATCCGAGGCTCCTTCCCGAACCACCCCGAGGTTCAAGAGCTGGCGATCTACGCCGCGTACAAGCAGGGGTTCGGGCGTTCCCCGTTTGAGTGGGAAGTGGCCGGTTGGATGAACGGCCTTCAGGGCGGAACGCTCATCTACAACGACATCCTCAACGCGATCCGCTCCAGCTTCCCCAATCACCTGGAGAATCAGGACATCGCGATCACGGCCGCGTACTTCGATGGCTTCGGCCGGGAACCCTTTCCGTCCGAGCGGGATGGCTGGCGCTACGGGTTGCAGTACGGCGGGTTGATCTACCAGGACATCATGAACGCGATCCGGTCCAGCTATCCGAACCACACGCTGAATCAGGACACGGCGATCAACGCGGTCTACCAGAAGATGTTCTGGAGGGCCCCCGACGCGGGCGAAATCTCCTACTGGCGCGGGCGGCTGAATGGCGGCGCGATGACCTTCGAGGACATGCGCATCGAGATCGCACGCACGCTCAGCGTCCCGCAGTTGATCGAGGTGCAGCTCCGGTACTCGCTGTCGACCCCCTTCAACAAGCCGTACTCCGACCAGTGGAGGCGGGCCTTCACCGGGACGGACTCTGCGAACAACCAGATCCTGGGCGCGACCTATTCATTCATGAAGGCCCTGCTGGGACGCACGAAGGACAAGGCCTATGCCAAGACGCTCGCGAACGGCGCGGTCACGTGTTTCAGCGCAATCACCCAGTACAATTCACCACTGGTCACCCAGTATCTCAACCATCAGATCTCGTTCGAGCAGTGGCAGACGCTGACCTACGGCTTCGCCATCAAGACGATCGCGGAGTGGATGGCGGCCCATCCGCCTCCTGGACAGCCGTGGATGTATACCATCACGGCCAATGGGCAGACACCGATCTTCCTTGTCAACGCAACAGGCATGTCCGGCAATCAGACGCTCGTCCCGAATCTGGCTGATTTCATTCGTATCGCGGACCTCTACGTCAATGACCAACTGAAGATCGCGGCGAACACGGCGGCGTTCGAGGCCACCAACCTCGTCGGGACCGCCAACGAGAGCTTCTTCTTCGACATGGGCTCGCTCGACTACGACATCAACGACATGGATTTCTATTACTGAGCAGCGCGATGGCTTGCGCCAGGGCCCGGGCGGATGGCCGGGGTCCTGGCACTGCGCCTCCAGGTCAAATATCCGGGTCGCGGAAGAAGGACGCCTGCTGGAAGCGCAGGCCCGCGAGGACCTGTTCGACCCGTGCGTCGGAGAGCGCTCCGATGCGCTCGCCGAGCCGCGACTTCTCCACCGAGGACACCTGCGACACGACCACGACGCTCTGCTTCGCCAGGTCGCCCTCCCCCACTTCGAGCAGCACGTTGCCGGGCTCGTTCGCCTTCCTGAGATTGGAGGTGAGCGCGCAGACGATGACGGTGTGGATGCGGGAGCGGTTGAAGACGTCGTCCTGGATGACGAGGTGTGGGTGGGCGATGGCCGGCACGGTGCCCCGGGCCTCCTCCGGCTCGCACCAGTACAGTTCGCCCCGGCGAATCGTCTTCGTCCCCGTGCCCATGCGCCGGGTTGTGCCATGCCGTGTCGAACGGGGGCAATCCTTCCCGGGGCCGCGCGTTGGTTGTAGGCAGGGCACGCAACCACGCTGAGAGGTCGAGCCTATGAAGGCCGTGTTCCGGGATGGCGAAGGGCACTTACGCAATGGGTGGAAGGGCGCCGGCTTCCTCGTGGTGTCCGCCGTCCTGGCAGGCATCCTGATGTGGCTCCAGACGCTGCTGCCCGCGGCAGTCCGGCCCTTCGTGCCGAACCCCTTCTTCGGCTTCCTGGGCGTACTGCTCGTGAGCCTCGACTTCCTGTATCTGGAAAAGCAGCCCGTGACGTTGACGTCGCTCGGCATGTCGGTGGACCGGCGCGCGGGCCGTGACCTGGGCGTGGGGGCGTTTGGGGGAGTGGCCCTGGTGGGGCTCGTGGCCCTGCTCGGCTGGGTGGCCGGTGGCTACCACCTGGAGCGCGCCGCGAACGTCCAGGTGACCGCGGTCGTGAAGCTGGCCTGGGTGATGCTGGGCGTGGGCCTCTTCGAGGAGGCGCTGTTCCACGGCTACCTCTTTCAGCGCGCCATCCGGGGCCTGGGCACGCGCTGGGCGCAGGTTGTCATCTCCCTCCTCTTCTGCCTGGCCCACCCCTTCACTCCGGAAATGGATGTCCCCACGCGCGTCGTGGCGATGATCACGACCTTCATGGCGGGCTGGATGCTGGGCCTGTGCTACCTGCGCACGCGGCACCTGGCGCTGCCGGTCGGCGTGCACCTGGGGTGGAACTGGTTCCTGGGCACGATGGGCTTCGGCGTGAGCGGCAAGGAAGCCCACGGCTGGTGGACGCCCGTCTTCCAGGACCGCCCCGAGTGGCTCACGGGCGGCGCCTATGGCCTGGAGGCGTCCATCTTCAGCGTCGTCATCCTGGCCGTGGCAATCATGGCCCTGACGCGCTGGAAGGGTTCCGCCGCGCCGGAGCCGGAGTCACGGCCCCGCCCCGACGAGGCTCCGGCGCTCGACGGGCAGGCGCTCACTCCTCCACGCTGACGGTCTCCTCGAAGCCAGCGGGGGGAAGCGCCCCCCGCCCGCGCGAGGAGGTCCGGCAACGCATCCCGGTCAAACTGGAAGGTAATGTCTTCCAATGTCTCTTCCCCCCGGCGGCTCCCTGTGGATGCTGGCGGGGGACGGCCTCAATCGAAGGTCCGGCTCATTTCGCCGTGGGCGGCACGACAAAGCGGCCATCCGCGCCCAGCGCCAACCGGGTGACGTAGCGCTGGTGGATGTCCACGTAGAGGTCCTTCCCATTGCGGAAGAATGTCACCTTGGGCGCGATGAGCTGGTGCTGGGGCGGTACACCCAGAGCGATCCACGCGTGGTGGCCATCCGTGCCCACGGTGACCCACCGCGTCTCCGGGCGTCCCGGTTCCGTCTCCAGGGACAATTTCAGCAGGAGGATGGCGAAACGGCCGTCGGGCGAACGCCAGGAGTCCGCCAGGGTCAGCGGCTGCGAACCGGACGTGCCCATTTGCAGGCTGTTCACTACGCAGAAGCCCTCCGCGAACGGCCGCGCGATGACCAACTCTCCCCAACCTCCCTTCTCCATCCGCGCGCCCAGGCCTACGACCTCCACCTGGCCAGGGGCGAGCGAGAACGATTGCTGGAAGAGGGGCTCCACCGACGACTCCGGGAGAAAGCCCAGGTCCGTGGCCGAGAGCGACGGAAACCATTTCCGGGCGCCGGCCGCCAGTGCGGCGTCCCCATCCAGGCTCCTGTCATCCCGGATGTCCGAAGGACACTCAGGCAGCGCTGCAACGGCGGGTTGCCCTGAAGGGGCCGGGGGAGCCTGAATAACGGCTGCCGGTCCTTCCTCAGGCGGGCGTGACTCCTGCTTCGCAGCCGCACAGCCCACCATCAATCCCACTGCGCATCCCCACATCCCCAATCGTTTCATCATCGTGTGCCCATGCTAGCGCATCCGGGTTCGTGGCCTCTTCACCTCCGCTTCGGCCTGCGCGGCCAGGTACTCCGCGAACACGGCCTCGAAGGTCTTCGCGAACTCGCGGATGCGGGGGACCTTGCGCAGGTCCTTGTGCATCGTGAGGTAGAAGCGGAGCGACGGCAGCGGCGTCTCCAGTCGCACCCGGCGCAGCTCCGGATGCTGCGTCTCCGCGCCAATCCCAAGCATGACCAGCCCCCCTCCCCCCTTCGCCGCGTGCAGCCGCGCCTCCATCGAGTTGGAGCGGAAGGGGAAACGGGACGCGCCCCGCTGGATCAACCACTGCGAGGGGCCCTGCCCGCGAGGCGTCTCGTCCTCCACGACGAAGTCCTGCCCGCGGTAGTCGTCAGCGCCCAGGAAGCGCTTGGGGAGCGAGCGCGAGAGGTAGTCCTCGCTCGCGTAGAGGCCGCTCACGACCTCACCCAATGGCTTGTCGACGAGCACCGGAGAGGAGGACCGGCCACCCCGTACGCCAATGTCCGCCTCGCGCGAGGACAGGTCCACGAACCGCAGCTCCGAAATCACTTCAATCCGCGTCTCCGGATGCAGCCGCCGGAAGCGGGTCGCCGCCTCCGCCGCGCCCGTGAGGAAGCCGTCCGGGAGGGAGATGCGAATCCTGCCCGCGTAGGGTGAGCCTCCACCGCCATCGCGCCGGTGCGCGCGCAGGGACTGCTCGAAGTGATCCGCCAGCGCGATGAGCTCCAGCGCTTCCTTCTCCAGCCACGCGCCCTGTGAGGTGCGGTGGACCAGCGCGCGCCCCAGGTCCTTCTCCAGCGCCCCGATGCGGCGCGCCACCGTGGACGTCGACAGGCCCAGCGTGAGCCCCGCCGCGAGGAAGCTGCCGCCTCGGTGGACTTCGAGCAGGACGCGGAGGTCATCCCAGGCAGGCAGTTTGTTTTCCATGAATGGAAAGCACTCTAGGTCGCCGGAAGCGCGGGCGTCTTCGGCCGGGTCATCCGCGCGATGACCTTCGCGCTGAGCTCCCGGGAGAAGAACCGGTTGGCGAACGCCGCGAGCCGGTTGCCAAAGCCATGCACCACCGACGAGCGCCCCGCGATGAACGCCTCCAGGCCGACCTCCACCACGTCCTCCGGACGCGCCTTCTTCCCAGGCGAAGCCCCCTCCCCCGAACGCTCGAAGAACGGCGTGTCCGTGGCCCCCGGGGATAAAGCCAGCACGCGCACGCCGCGCTCGCGGTACTCCGCCCAGAGCGCTTCGCTGAAGGACAGGACGAAGGCCTTCGTCGCGCCGTAGACCGCCATGTACGGCGTCGGCTGGTACGCCGCCATGGAGGCCACGTGGATGACGCCGCCCTGCCGCCGCTCCAGCGTGGGCAGGAAGACGTGCGTCAACTCCACGAGCGCATGGACGTTGAGGTCGATCTGCTCCAACTGGTCCTTCAAGGGCAGCACGTCGAAGCCCCCGTGGAGCCCGAACCCCGCATTGCTCACCAGGACGTCCACCTCCAGCCCCTTCGCCCGCACCGCATCAAGGAGCCGCTGGGGCGCACCCGGAGCGGTCAGGTCCAGCGGTATGACGTGCGCGTTGCCCAGCGCCGCCGCGAGCGCCTCCAACTTCGCCTTGCTTCGGGCCACCAGCACCACCGTGGCGCCCCGCCGGGACAAGCGCCGGGCGAACTCCGCGCCGATGCCCATGGATGCGCCCGTCACCAGCACCGTCTTGCCCGCGAAATCAAATCGTTTCATGGGGCAAGAATGGGCGCCGGCCGCCCCCCACGACAACGGACAGCGGCGGTCACCTGCTTTCCAGAAATGGAAAGCGGCGCGTCCGCGCTACTCGCGTGACGGGAACGGCGGTCCCGGGCGCGGCGTGTACACGTTGGCGCTCACGGAGCGCGCCGCCGCGGTGATGCCAATCAGGCTCTCCGCGTGCCCCAGGAAGAAGTAGCCTGTCTCCGGCAGTCGGGACAGCAACCCCTGGATGACGCGCGCCCGCGCCTCCGCGCCGAAGTAGATGAGCACGTTGCGGCAGAAGATGATGTCGAACGGCCCCACCGGCCAGGTGGCCGGCGCGTGCAGGTTCGCGCGGGCGAAGCGCATGCAGGTCCGCAGCTCCGGGCCCGCCGTCATCAGGCCCTCCTGGGTGCGCACGCCCTTCAACATGTACTTGCGCAAGAGCAGCTGCGGAATGGTCCGGGCCCGCTCCAGGCTCCAGAGGCCCTCCTCCGCGCGCTTCACCGCCCAGGTGGACAGGTCCGTGGCGACGAGCTCCAGGCTCCACCCGGAGCCCTTGGGGAACGCCTCCAGCAGCTCCATCGCCAGCGAGTACGGCTCCTCCCCGGTGGAGCACCCGGCGCTCCAGACGCGGATGCTCCGGGGCCTCCGCCCCTGCGCCGCCTGGGCCGCCCACTCCGGGAAGACGTGCTCGCGCAGCAGCTCGAAGTGCCGGGGCTCGCGGAAGAACGACGTCTCGTGGGTGCAGAGGCTGTCCAGCATCCGCACCTTCTCCGCCTCATTCCCCCGCGTGGTGACAAACGCGTGGTACGCGGCGTACGACGTCAGCCCCAGCTCCCGCAGCCGCCGCGACAGCCGGTTCGCCACCAGCGCGTTCTTGGCGGAGGACAGGTGGATGCCAGCCTCCGTCTCCACCAGGTGCTGGAACATCTCCAGCTCCGAACGCGACAGCGCCGGGGGCAGCGCGGACGGCGGCCAGGGCGCGTCGCCGCTCATCGCCTCACCCGTTGCCCTGTGCTTCCGGCGCCGGAGCCGGTGCAGCCGAGGCCTCGTCGGCGGCGGCCGTCAGCTTGAGCAGTTCCTCCAGCGACAGGAGCCGGTCCAGGTCCAGCAGCAGGATGAACGCGTCGTTGTGGCGGCCCATCCCGCGCAGGAACTCCAGCCGCACGCGCGTGCCGAAGGCCGGGGGCGGTTCGATGTCCGCGGGGCTCAGCTCCAGCACCTCGCGCACGGTGTCCGTCAGCAGGCCCAGCACCGTCGGCTGGCCGTCAAGCACCACCTCCACGATGACGAAGCAGGACCAGCGGGTGATGGGCCGGGGCGGCAGCCCGAACTTCACCGCCAGGTCCACGACGGGCACCACGCTGCCGCGCAGGTTGATGACGCCCTGCACGGCCGCGGGCATCCCCGGCACGCGCGTGACGGGGCGGTGTTCGATGATCTCCCGCACGCGCAGGAGGCCCACGGCGTACTCCTCGCCCGCGAGCATGAAGCTCAGGTAGCTGGACCGGCCGGCGCCCGGTTCGGTGGACTCACTCATGGTGCGCGCGCCTCCCTAGAACCGCTGGAAGTCATGGGGAGCCGGCGCTTCCGCGCCGTTCTGGAGCCGGGACAGCGCCCCATTCGTGGACGTGGCGAGCGGCCCCTGCGCGGCCGCCTGGAGGCCCCGGACGGGCGACATCTGCGGCCGGGGGGCCTGCGGGCGCGGCATGGCGGGGGCGTTGTAGCTGAAGCCCTCCATCAGCCGGAAGAAGGTCATCATCTGCAGGAGCGACTCGGCCTGGGTGGCCATCTCCTCCGCGGTGGAGGACAGCTCCTCCGCGGCGGAAGCGTTGCGCTGGGTGACTTGATCCACCTGCGTCATGGCGCGGTTCATCTGAGACACGCCGATGGACTGCTCGCGCGAGGCGTTGGCCACCTGCTGCACCAGCTCCGACGTGCGGCGGATGGCGGGCACCAGCTCCGTCAAGAGCTGCCCGCTGCGCTCGGCGACCTTCACGCTGGAGGTGGCCAGGCCGCCAATCTCCTTCGCGGCCTTCTGGCTGCGCTCCGCCAGCTTGCGCACCTCCGTGGCCACGACGGAGAAGCCCCGGCCGTGCTCACCCGCGCGCGCGGCCTCCACGGCGGCGTTCAGCGCGAGCAGGTTCGTCTGGTAGGCGATCTCCTCCACGATGGAGATGCGCTCCGCGATGGCGTTCATCGCCTCCACGGTCTCCTTCACCGCGCGGCCGCTCTCCTCCGCGTCCCGGGCGCCCTTCACGGCCGTCTGCTCCATCTCCCGGCTGTTCTCCGAGTTCTGGCGGATGCTCACGTTGAGCTGCTCCAGGCTGGCGGTGGTCTCCTCCACGGAGGCCGCCTGGGAGCTGGTGCCCTGCGACAGGCCCTGCGCGGCGGACGCCACCTGGAGGGACGCGGACGACAGCGAGCCCGCGGCGCCGCGCACCTCGCTGATGACACCCGACAGCCGCTGGATCATCTCCCGCATGCTGCCCATCATCCGGCCCGTCTCGTCCGTGCCCCGGGCGACGATGTTCGCGGTGAGGTCGCCCGCCGTCACCTGCGCCGTCACCCGCACGGCCTCCGTCAAGGGATGCACGATGCTGCGGGTGAGGAAGTAGGACAGCAGGGCGGCGAGCACCACGCCCAGGGCGCCCCCCATGATGATCATGTCGTACAGGTCCACCACCATGCCCGCGGTGCGAGTGGTGCGCTCCTGGAGCAGGGCCGTCTCATCCTCCCCCAGCTTGGTGAGCTGCATCCGGATGCGGTCCGCGGTCTGCTTGCCGCGCGCGGACTGCTCCACCGCGATGAGCTGCGCCATGTCGCCACGGCCCGCGCTGACCTCGCGGCGCTGGGCGATGAGCGGCTCCAGGTGCTGGGAGATCCACTGCTGCAAGAGGTCGCGGATCTCCTGCTGGCGCTCCTGCTGGCGGTGGTCGCTCTGGGTGAGCTGGCGGATGGTGTCCAGGCTCTGCGACACGCTCAACCGGGCCATGTTGTAGGGCTCCAGGAACTTGTCGTCGCCGGTGATGAGGAAGCCGCGCTGCCCCGTCTCCAGGTCGGCCATGTCACCCTCCAGGGTGCGCACGGCGATCAGCACCTTGTGGCTTTCGGTGTCGCCCTCGGCGGTGACGGAGACCTTGACGATGGTCGTGTACACCACCACGACCAGCGCGAGGATGATGGCGACCATCGCGCTGAAGGCGAGCGTCAGCTTCGCCGTGATGCTCAGGTTGTTGAACATGATGACTCCGGAAGCAGGGACGGACCGCTACGGCGCCCGGGGGGCGTTCGCGGGAGAAGGGGTTTCCAGGGGGGAAGGAAGACCGGGCGCGGACTCGGAGGCGTGGAGGATGGCCCTGCGCACCAGCGCGGGCGTGTCCAGCAGGAGCCCCACCCGGCCGTCGCCCAGGATGGTGGAGCCGGAGATGCCGGGGATGCCCTGGAAGAGGCGCCCCAGGGGCCGGATGACCCGCTGGCCCTCGCCCTGGAGCTCATCCACCGCCAGCCCGATGACGCCGTCCGGGTGCTTGAGGACGACCACGTTCTCCCGGGCCGGCGTGCCGCCGCCCAGGGAGAAGACCTGGCGCAGCCGCAGGTACGGCAGCGGCTGGCCCCGCAGCGACAGCACGCCGGACGCCTCCGCCGTGCGCTCCTGGGCGGGGACCTCCATGCACTCCTGCACGCCTTCGATGGGGACCACGTACACCTGGTCCCCCACGCCCATGGCGAAGCCCTGGATGACGGCGAGCGTGAGGGGCAGCCGCAGCGTCAGCGTGGTGCCCTGCCCGTCCTGGCTCTGGATGGACACGGAGCCGCGCAGGGCCTCGATGTCCCGGCGCACCACGTCCATGCCCACGCCGCGGCCGGACAGCTCCGTCACCTCCGTCGCCGTGGAGAAGCCGGGCTCGAAGATGAGGCGCAACAGCTCGTCGTCGCGCAGCCGCTCGGGCGCCGCCACCAGCCCCCTCTGCTTCGCGCGCTCGCGCACCCGTTCGCGCTGGATGCCCCGGCCGTCGTCGGACAGCTCCACCACGACGCTACCGGCGTCATGGTAGGCCTTGAGCCGCAGGCGGCCCCGGGGGTCCTTGCCCGCGGCGCGCCGCTCGTCCGGCGTCTCGATGCCGTGGTCCAGCGCGTTGCGCAGGAGGTGGAGCAGCGGGTCGCGCAAGGCGTCCAGCACCGCGGTGTCCAGCGTGGCGTCCTCGCCCTCCAGCTCCAGTTGGGCCAGCTTCTGCTGGGAGCGGGCCAGGTCGCGCACGGTGCGCAGGTGCTGACGGAACAGCGGCCCCACCGGGACCATCCGCACCTTCATCACCTCTTCCTGGAGCGCCTCGAAGAGCGGATCCATCTCCCGCTGCTGGGTGAGCGCGTCCTCCCAACTGGCGCCGGAGTCCTCCGCGCGCGCCAGGAACTGCGCCATCCGCCCGCGCGCCACGGACAGCTCCGCGGTGAGCGTGACGATGCGGTCCAGGCGCTCCATGTCCATGCGCACGCGGGTCCGCGCCGTGCTCCGCGCCTCCGGCATGCGCGGCAGCGCGGCGGGGATGGGCAGCGCCTCCGTGGGAGCCCCCGCGACGATGCCCTCGCGCAGCCGGGAGAGATGGGCCTGGTGCACCGCGCCCAGCGAGTCCACGCCCGCGAGCGACGCCTGGCACAGCTCGCGGAGGTGATCCACCGCGCCGAGCAGCAGCGACACCCGCGTCTCATCCAGCGCGAGGCGTCCGTCGAGCAGGGCCTGGAGGAGGTCCTCGACGCCGTGCGTGTAGTCCGTCACGGCCTGGAAGCCGAGCGACGCCGCCGCGCCCTTGAGCGTGTGGGCTCCGCGCAGGATGCCCGGGAGCAACCCATCCGCGGGAGAGACCTCCAGCGCGATGAGGTTCTCTTCCATGGAGGAGACCAGCCCCTCCGCTTCATCCGCGAAGACGGCCAGCACCTTCTGCCATTCCGCGGCGGTTTCTGACGGGATGTCCCCCGGACCCGTCGTCACCTTGCGCCCCGGGGGCGAAGGGAGACCGGCACACGTAGAGGGATGGGTGGCGGGATTCTCAAGAACACGGACGGACGCCCCCCTTCCTCGGGATGCAACGCATTGCCATGAAGGTGGGCCGTCCTTCACGACGAGGAATGTTTCGAGAAGTCAACAGTAGCAAATCAATCAAACATGAACAACCTCGGCGGTGATTTCACGCAGGGTTTGTATCAGCAGGGAAGCGGCGCGCTCCCGAGGGACAGGACTCCCCAGGTCGTGTGCCGGCCACGGCTCCCCGAGCCGAATCTCACCTGTCTTGAGTTACATGTTTCAATCCCATCCACATCCAACACAGTGCGTCTCATCCGTTCGTACAAGACATCGCACTCGTGCTCCGGGGCGATGCGGACTCATTGGGGCATGCGCGACGCTCCCGTGCGTACCCGAAGCCCATGCGGAGGAGCGGCATGCCCAGTGTCATCGTGGTGGGAGGAGGCGTCGCGGGACTGACGGCCGCGCATGAGTTGGTGGAGCGCGGCTTCGAGGTCCACGTCCACGACACGCGGACGGCCTGGGGCGGCAAGGCGCGCTCGCAGCCGGTGGCGGGCACCGGGACGCAGGGCCGGCGCGACCTGCCGGGCGAGCACGGCTTCCGCTTCTACCCGCGTTTCTACCGCCACGTCATCGACATGATGCAGCGCACGCCCGCCGCTCCGGGCGCGGCCACTCCCACGGTGGAGCAGCACCTGAAGGCGACCACGGAGAGCGCCATCGCGCTCATCGACGAGGACACGTGGTACCGCTTCTCCCGCCGCAAGCTGGACAAGCCCTATGACGTGCTGGAGGCGCTGGAGCTGTTCTTCCAGAAGCTGGACTTCGACGAGGCCGACATCAGCCTCCACGGCCTGAAGGTCCTGCAATTCCTCTCATCCAGCGAGGCCCGCCGGTTCGGACAGTACGAGCGGATGTCCTGGTGGGACTTCACGCAGGGGGACCTGTACTCGCCGAAGTTCCAGCGGCAGTTGCGGGCGGTGCCGCGCACGATGGTGGCCATGGACCCCAGGCGCGGGTCCGCGCGGACGATTGGCGCCATCTCCATGCAGCTCATCCTCGACTTCGCGCAGAGCGGGGTGAACAACGACCGGACGATGGGCGGCCCCACCAGCCAGATGTGGCTCGACCCCTGGGTTGCCCACCTGCGCGGACTGGGCGTGCAGTTCCACGCGGGCGTCCGCTGCACCGGGCTCGACGTGGCGGGCGGGCGCATCGCCAGCGTCCGCTTCGCCAACGGCGAGTCGCGCGCGGCCGACCACTACGTGCTCGCGGTGCCGCTGGAGGCGGCGCATGGGCTCATCACCCCGGAGCTGGCCGCGTTGGATCCCGCGCTGGCCCGGCTGCGCGCGGCGGACGTGGAAGCGCTGGTGTCCTGGATGGTGGGCATCCAGTTCTTCCTCTACGAGGACGTGCCGCTGGTCCGCGGCCACACCTTCTATCCGGACTCGCCGTGGGCGCTGACGTCCATCTCGCAGCCGCAGTTCTGGCGCGAGCTGGGGTTGTTCCGGCGCGTCTTCGGGGATGGGCAGGTGGGCGGGCTGTTGTCCATCGATGTCTCGGATTGGAACACGCCCGGCACGTTCGTCCCGAAGCGCGCGAAGGACTGCACGCCGGAGGAGATAAAGACGGAGGTCTGGGGACAGCTCAAGGCGGCGCTCAACGGGCTGGACCCGGACGAGCAGGTGCTGACCGACGAGCTGCTGCACTCCTTCCACCTGGACGCGGACCTGGACTACGGCGGCGGGCTGCCGCCGCGCAACACGTCCGGCCTGCTCGTCCATCCGCCCGGCTCCTGGGACGTGCGCCCGGAGGCCGCGAGCGCCATTCCCAATCTCTGCCTCGCGGGGGACTACGTCCGCACGCACACGGACCTGGCCTCCATGGAGGGGGCGTGTGAGGCAGGCCGCCGCGCGGTCAATGCCATCCTCGAGCGGACGCAGTCCCAGGCCCGCCGCGCGCCCATCTGGCCCCTGGAGGAGCCGGCGTGGTTGGAGCCGTGGAAGCGCCTGGACGCGGCGCTGTATCAGCGCGGGCGCCCGCACCTGTTCGAGCTGTTGGGCCTGCGCACCGCCGTCCAGGCCTCGGACGTGCTGCGCCGGTTCGCGGCGCTCACGGGGCTCACCGCCGTGGATGACTGGTTGGATCAGCTCCGCGTCTCCAGCGGGGTGGAAGCGCTGCTGGAGCGGCTGGGCATCGACTGAGGGGCGGCGGGCTACTGGAGCACGGACGGCTCGCGCTCCGGTTCCTCCCTGCGGGCCCTGGCCACGGCGTAGTCCTCCGCGCCGGTGAAGTCGACGACGCGGCAGGGCTCGTTGCCCACGACCCAGGCGTCATGGCCTGACGGAATGAAGGCGACGTCGCCCGGTTCCAGCTCCAGCTCCTGGCCGTCCTTCATCTGGACGTGCATCCGCCCGGACAGGACGCCGAGGGTGTGGACCACCTCGCAGGTCTCCGTGCCCGCGATGGGCTTCACGTGCTTCGACCATTGCCAGCCGGGCTCGAAGTGGCCCCGGCCAATGCTGAGCGCTCCCAGGTTCAGGACGCTGGCCTCTCCGTGCGACACGAAGGGCCGGCGCTCGTCCGCCTCGCCGGCCTTCTTGATGATGGCGCGTGCCATGGTGCAATCCCTCGCGGTGAATGGGTCCCACGGGAAAGCTGGGGGCGCCGCGCGCCGGAGGAAAGGGTTCGAGCCCGGACTCGGGCGGTGCACCGGAGCACGGGGTTTGGCGCCTGTCCCCACCTCCGTACCTTCGTGCCTCGAACCGGTCCCGGGGGAATCAAGCCATGCGCCCAATGTCGCGCCTTGCCCTGTGGGCATGCCTGGTCATCGCGCAGGGATGCCGCTCGCATCACGAGCCGCCTCCGGCGCCTCCTCCCACGCCGCCCACGGCCACGGCCCGGCCGCTCCACCTGGCGAAGCCGGATGCCATCGAGTTCGAGTTCGGCCGGCCCCAGGCCACCGCCTGCAATTGCTTCAAGTCGGACGCCAGCGCGCAGGAAGGGGGCGCGTGCGCCACGCCGACCTTCGGCTCGTACCTGCTCGCGCTGACGTGGGCCCCCACCTTCTGCCGCACGCATCCGGACAAGGAGGAGTGCGAGCACCTGGAAGACCACTTCGGCGCCACGCACCTCACCCTCCACGGGCTGTGGCCCCAGTTCAACGACGAGGAGGCCCAGCAGCTCCACTGCACCTATCCGGCGTACTGCGGCGGGCAGTGCGAATGCCAGGGCAGCGATGCCCCGTCGAAGTGCTTCCCCGACCCCGCCACGATTCCCCCCGCCATGGGCACCTACGGGCCGGGCTTCATCACGGACAACTTCTTCCTCGCGAACCACGAGTGGCCCAAGCACGGCAGCTGCACGGGGATGGACGCCCGGACCTACTTCCAGAGCACCATCGACGCGCTGCTGTCATTGCCGGGCACCGAGGGGACGCCGGCCGCCATCACGGACAACATCGGCGGGAGCGTGGCGCTGGACAACCTGCGCGCCGCCTTCGGACAGAACGACAGCGTCGCCTTCGCGTGCGACCCGAAATGCAACCTGTTGGAGGTGGACGTCTGCCTGGCGGTGGACGCGCAGCGGCGCCCCGCCGGGCGCATGACGTGCCCGAAGAGCGTCAGCGGCGGCGACACCAACAGCTGCGTGGGCAATGGGTCCCAGCCCCGCTGCCCCATGGTGAACATCCAGGCCGCGGTGCCCTTCGACAGCGGCGGGGGCGGAGGCGGCCCGTCCTCCACCTGCGGACAGCCGGGCCAGGGCCCCGCGTGCACGAATGATCAGCTCTGCCAGAACAACGGCTGGGTGCGCTGCGCGCGCTCCGGGTGCTGCACCACCGTGCCCAAGCGCTGAGTCAGGCCACGGCCTGGAGGCCCGTGTCGCGCGGCACCTTCGCGGCGGCGGCGCGCACCAACTCCGGGCTCGCGCCGTCCTTGTGGGCGTTCTCGCTCAAGTGCCGGCGCCAGGCGCGCGCGCCGGGCAGCCCCTGGAAGAGGCCCAGCATGTGCCGGGTGATGGCGCCCAGAGGCGCTCCCTGGCTCATCTGCGCTTCGATGTAGGGCAGCATCGCGTCCACCACCTCGTGCCGCGTGAGGGGCGCCTGCGTGCTTCCGAAGAAGCGCCGGTCCGCGTCCGCCAGGAGGTACGGGGACTCATAGGGCGCGCGGCCCACCATCACGCCGTCCACGCGGCCCAGGTGCTCCGCCGCCGCGTCCAGCGTCTTGATGCCGCCGTTGAGGGTGATGTCCAGGTGCGGGTACTCGGCCTTGAGCCGGTGCACCAATTCGTAGCGCAGGGGCGGCACGTCCCGGTTCTCCTTGGGGGACAGGCCCTGCAGCCACGCCTTGCGCGCGTGCACGATGAAGCGCGTGCAGCCCGCCGCGGAGACGCGCCGCACGAAGTCCTCCAGCGTGGGCCACTCCTCCATGTCGTCGATGGCGATGCGCGACTTCACCGTCACGGGGATGCGCACGGCTTCACGCATGGCGGCGACACCGCGCGCGACGAGGTCCGGCTCCGCCATGAGGCACGCGCCGAAGCGGCCGGACTGCACGCGGTCGCTGGGGCAGCCCACGTTGAGGTTGATCTCGTCGTAGCCCCACTCCTCGCCGATGCGCGCGGAGGCGGCCAGGTCCGCGGGCTCCGAGCCGCCCAGTTGGAGGGCAACGGGGTGCTCGGCGGGCGTGAAGCCCAGCAGGCGGTCGCGCTTGCCGTGCAGCACCGCGCCCGTGGTCACCATCTCCGTGTAGAGCAGCGTGTGGCGGGAGATGAGCCGGAAGAAGTACCGGCAGTGCCGGTCCGTCCAGTCCATCATCGGCGCGACACACAGCGGCATGGGGTAGGCCAGGGCAGTCATCGCCCTACCCATATCCGGACTCCCGCCGTCCGCCCAGGGTCTCCCGAGGCTCCCTCTGGAAGCAGGCGGGCTTCCGAGCCCGGCCGGGCTCAGGCGGGAGGGCTGAGCACCACGCCCTGCTCTTCCAGCCACGCGTCCACCAGCCGCTGGCCGGCGTCCGTCAGCGTGAAGCCCAGCCCGGCCCACTGCTGGTTGTTGAGCATCACCACCTGGCCCAGCGCGCGGGCGAAGGCCACCTCCGGCGCCGCGTGCTTGAGCAGCGCGCCCGCGTAGTGGTGCAGGAACAGGTCGAAGTTCTTCGCGAAGTCCGGGTGCCCGGGGAGCGAGTCGCTGCGCGTGTCCGCCGTCACGTCATACGCCTGGATGACCGCGCCGAAGCCCAGCACGTCCACCAGGAACGCCTGCATCCGGTCCTTGCCCCGCACCCGGCCGGGCAGCCACCGCTCCGGCCCCGCGGGCGTCTGGAACGTCCACAGGCCGCGTTGACGCGTGGCGGCGAACGGCAGCCCCCCACCCTTGCGCTCCACCTGCGCCGCCCGGCGCTGCACCCGCAGGGGTGAAGTGTCCGAACGCGCGGGGAAGTAGACGATGACCGCCGGTGCGGAGCGGGCGCAGTTCATGGGAGACACGACTCCAGAGGGGGAACACCTGCACCGGAATTATCCGGCGCTGACGCCCTGGAGTTGCTTCGCGCTCAACGCTTTTCAGGGGCCGCCCGGCGCGGGCCCGGCGAGCGCCTCCACGGCCTCCGGGAGCGTGCCCCGTTCGAGCGCGGCGTGGAGGGTGTCCATCTGGGCCGTGACGACCGCGCGCGACACCTTGGCGCCCGCGCCGTCACGCACCAGCAGGTCCAGGGTGGCCTGGGCCAGCAGCAGCGGCAGCGTGGTGAAGGCGAGCATGTCCCGGGGTGCCCCCGCCAGGAACAGCGAGCGCACGTAGCGCGCCGCGGCGATCAGGTCCTGGCCCGCGAGCTTCTCCACGTCCGCGAGCTGCACGCCCGCCGGCAGCCACACGCGGCCCTCCCTCCGGTCCTGGCGCGCGTCCTTGAGGATGTTGACCAGCTGGAGCCCCTCGCCGAACAGCGGCGCCAGCGAGCGCAGGTTCGGCGCGTACGGCGCGAGGCGCGGATCCAGGACGAACAGCTCCGTGAGCAGCTCGCCCACCAGTCCCGCCACGATGTAGCAATAGTCACGCAGGGACTGGAGCGACCCGAGCTGCAGCAGCCCGCCTTCGGACGCGCCGGCCAGCACCTGCCCCATGCCCTGCACCGTCTTCAGCACGAAGTGGCGCAGGATGGCGCCGGCCTCCGGGCGCAGCGCGTCCAGGCTCGCCAGCAGCGTGGGCGTGCGCGCGAGCAGGTCCAGGTAGCCCGCGTTCTCGCTGGGACGGCGCGCCAGCCACCCGCGCGACAGCGCCCCGGCGTCCACGCCCGGCTTCTCCTGGAGCAGGGACTCGAAGGCGGCCAGCGCCTCCCGCCGCTCGTCGCGCGTCCAGGGGGCGGCGTCCTCCAGCGTGTCGGCGACGCGCAAGAGCAGGTAGCCCAGGCCCACCTCGCGGCGCAGCGGCTCGTCGAGCAGCGGGATGGCGAGCGCGAACGTGCGGCTGGTCCGCACGAGGAAGTCCGCCAGCTCGTCATCCCGGAACGGGAGGGCCGTCACGGTGGGGGCGTCACTCAAGGAACCGTCCTCCGGGCACGGGCGCGCCTTTTCGCCCGCGCCCTCACTGCCACAAGCCATCCACCGACACACGCGAGAACGTGCAGGCCCTTCGCGCGGGGCCTGCCTTCGGACAGCGGAATCCCTGAATCCCGCGCTCAGGGCGCCGGGGCGACCGTCGGCTTCGGGGCCGTGGGCTGCGCGGGCGCGGCAGGCTGGACCGGCGCCGAGGGGGCCGCGGCGGGGGCGGCGGGCTTCGGCTCCGGCTTCTCGTGCGACTCCAGCATCTTGCCGTTGTCCGCGGCGATGCGGCGGTACCACGCGTCCGGGTAGCGCGGGTGGCCCACCTTGCCGGTGTTGTCGCGCACGTTGCCGTCGATGTACTTCACGAGCAGCTGCTCCCCCAGCTTGCGCCAGCGCGAGTGCACCTTGTCGCCCTGCTGCAGGGAGTACTCGGTGAGGTACTGGCGGGCCTGCTCCGGCGTCCGCTTGTAGAGCACCTGCGCGATGCTCTCGATGTTGGCCTGGTCCGCCAGGAACTGGCCCTCCAGGTCGCCCTGGGCCTTCTGCACGTCCACGATCATGTCGCTCCAGCGCCCGTAGGCCTGGTTCGACACCCAGTTGAAGACCCAGAAGGACGAGTCCCAGGAGAACTCGCCGCGGCTGGCCACGCCCTGCGCGAAGTTCTTCGGCACCTGCCGGATGCCCGCGTACATGGGCGTGTAGACGGTGGTGAAGGTGTCATCCACGCCGAACCAGAGCACCCCGCCAATGGCGTCCGGCAGCGTGGAGCGCATCTGCGCGACGAAGGAGAAGCCCGTCTGCTGCGTGGAGATGGCGCGCTCGTGCACGTAGCTCTTGCCGTCCACGTCCCACGTCATGGGGCGCCAGCGGTAGGGCACCGCGTAGGGCCCCGCGCCCACGTCCTTGGACATGTCCAGCGGGGTGCCCTCGAAGTGGTCGCGCATGAGCGCCATGGCGTCCTGCACGGACACCTTCTTGTCCGGCTTCACCCACAGGGGCAGCCGCTTCGTGGTGTCCGCGCCGTCCGCGTACTCCACGCCCAGCTTCAGGGACGGGGCCGCGCGGCGGAAGATGCTCCACACGCGCGACTCGCTGAAGCGCTGCCCGCCGAAGTCCAGCGGGTGGTACGTGTCCGCGAAGCTGAAGTCCTTGTCCGCGCCCTTGTACCAGCCCTTCGCGCGCGCGAAGGAGATGACGTCCGGCGCGTACAGCGTGGTGGCGCTGTCGTTGAGGGGGAACTGGCGGATGCGCGACTGGTTGGCGTGCGCGGAGATGTAGCCGTCCGGCAGCCTGCGAGCCACCCACACCGCGCCCTTCTGCCCCTCGCCCTTGCCAATCATCTCCAGGAGCCACGCCTCCTTGGGGTCGGCGATGGAGAACGTCTCACCGGTGGACGCGTAGCCGTACTCGGCGACCAGGTCCGTCATCACCTGGATGGCCTCACGCGCCGTCTTCGCGCGCTCCAGCGCGATGTAGATGAGCGAGCCGTAGTCGATGATGCCCGCGGGCCCCTCCAGCTCCTTGCGGCCCGTGAAGGTGGACTCGCTGATGGACAGCTGGTGCTCGTTCATGTTGCCCACCACCGAATAGGTGGCGGCCGGCTGCTGGATGCGGCCCAGGAACTTGCCGGTGTCCCACTCCACGACGTCGCGCATGGAACCGGCCGCGTGGCGCCGGGCGGGCGTGTAGTACAGCTCACCGTACAGCTCGTGCGCGTCCGCCGCGTAGGTGATGAACGTGGAGCCGTCCGTCGTGGCGCCCTTCGTCACCAGCATGCTGGTGCAGGCGTCCGCGACGACAGGGGCGACGAGCACCGCCGTCAGCGGCAGCGCGGTGAGGAGGGTCGAGGGGAATCGGTTCATGGCGGCGCAATCTAGCAGGACCGGCGCCCGCTGCCCGCCCGGACAGGTTGCCCTGCACTCAAGCACCCGGGCCCCGGCAGCCCTGCCGCGGAACCCCATGCGAGAAGCCGATGGCCGCCGAGCGCCGCGCTACTTCCCGGCCCCGACGTTGGATGGCACCGGCCGCCCGGGGACGCTAGGGTTGCGTCTTCCCGCCCGGGGTCCATCCAGAACCTCCGGGCTCCCCTTGGAGGACGGCGTGACGGAGATCGTGGTGGGTCTGGTGGTGTTCTTCGTCCTCACGGTCGTGCTGGGGCCCGCCCTGTGGAGCTCCCGCATCTGGTGGAGCAAGGCGGACCGCGAGCAGGTGAAGGACAAGTACGGCCGCCCCCAGAAGGACCCGAAGGACGCTTAGGGGACGGCCGCGCGGAGTCGCTGACGGCTACTCGTCGTTCTGGCGCAGCGCCGCCAGCACGTTGAGGTCTTCCAGCGTGGTGGTGTCCTGCGAGGACTGCTTGCCCGCGGCCACGTCGCGCAGGAGCCGGCGCATGATCTTCCCGGAGCGCGTCTTGGGCAGCCCTTCCGCGAAGCGGATCTCATCCGGTCGCGCGATGGCGCCAATCTCCTTGCCCACGTGCACGGCCAGCTCCTTCTTGAGCGCGTCCGAGGGAGCGTTGCCCTGCTTGAGCGTCACGAAGGCCACGAGCGCCGTGCCCTTCAGGTCATCCGGGCGGCCCACCACGGCGGCCTCGGACACCTTCGGGTGCGCCACGAGCGCGCTCTCCACCTCCGCGGTGCCCAGGCGGTGGCCCGCCACGTTCACCACGTCGTCCACGCGCCCCATCAGCCACACGTAGCCGTCCGCGTCCGTGCGCGCGCCGTCGCCGGTGAAGTACATGCCGGGCAGCTCGCTGAAGTACGTGTTCACGTACCGCTCCGGGTCCCCGTACACGGTGCGCAGCATGGACGGCCAGGGCTTCGTCACGAAGAGCAGCCCGCCCTGCCCCTTGGGCACGCGCTGGCCGTCGCGGTCCAGGATTTCGGCGTGGATGCCGGGCAGCGGGAACGTCGCGGAGCCGGGCTTGGTGGGCGTGGCGCCGGGCAGCGGGGAGATCATGATGCTGCCCGTCTCCGTCTGCCACCACGTGTCCACGACGGGGCACCGCCCCCCGCCGATGACCTCGCGGTACCACATCCACGCCTCGGGGTTGATGGGCTCGCCCACGCTGCCCAACAGGCGCAGCGAGGACAGGTCGTGCTTCTTCACCGGCTCGTCGCCCAGGCGCATGAAGGCGCGGATGGCGGTGGGCGCGGTGTAGAGGATGGTGGCCTTGTAGCGCTCGATGATGTCCCAGAAGCGGTCAGGCCCCGGCTGCGTGGGCGCGCCTTCGTAGATGATGGTGGTGACGCCGTTCATCAGCGGGCCGTAGACGACGTACGAGTGGCCCGTCACCCAGCCCACGTCCGCGGTGCACCAGTAGACGTCGTCGTCGCGCAGGTCGAACACCCAGCGCGTGGTGAGTGACGCCATCACCGAGTAGCCCGCCGTGGTGTGCAGCACGCCCTTGGGCTTCCCGGTGGAGCCGGACGTGTAGAGGATGAACAGCGGGTGTTCGCTCTCTACCCACTCCGGCTCGCAGACGTCTGGCTGGCCCTTCACCAGCGCGTCCCACGCCAGGAACTTCGGACCTTCGGGCAGCGTGCCGTCACCGGTGCGGGTGAGGACGACGACCTTCTCGATGCTCGGGGCGTTGGGGAGCGCGGCCTCCACGTTCTTCATCAGCGGCACCACCGCGCCCTTGCGCCAGCCGCCGTCCGCGGTGAGCAGCACCTTGGCGCCCGCGTCCTTCATGCGGTCCTGGAGCGCTTCGGCGGAGAAGCCGCCGAACACCACCGAGTGCACCGCGCCCAGCCGCGCGCACGCCAGCATCGCGACGGCGGCCTCCGGCACCATGGGCAGGTAGATGCCCACGCGGTCGCCCTTCTTCACGCCCAGCGACTTGAGGCCGTTGGCCAGCCGGTTCACCTGCTGGGACAGCTCGCCGTAGGTGATGGCACGGCGGTCGCCCGGCTCGCCCTCGAAGAGGATGGCGGGCTTGTCCTTCAGCTTCGGCAGGTGCCGGTCCAGGCAGTTGTAGGCGAGGTTGGTCTTCCCCTCGACGAACCAGCGCGCGTGGGGCGGCTTCCAGTCCAGCACCGTCTGGAAGGGCTCCTTCCAGTACAGCTCCTCGCGAGCGCGGTCGCCCCAGTACCTGTCCGGATCCTTCGCGGCTTCGTCCCACAGCCGCTGATAGTCCTGCATGCCGCGGATGTGGGCCCGCCGGGAGAAGTCCTCGGGCGGGGGGAAGACGCGGGACTCGGTCAGGACCGAGACGATTGCGTGAGGGTCTGCCATGGGCGTTCCTCCGGATGCGGCGTGGGAACAGCCCTCCTGTTGTAGGAAGCCCTCCGGGCTATCTCAAGGGTTCCCTTCGCAGCGGGTGTTCCCCTGAACGCCGTCGAAGCGGATCCACAGCTCGCAGGTGCAGCCGGTGTTGTTGTTGGCGTCGTAGGCCAGCCGCAGTTGCCCGCTGAACTGCGTGGCGCACTCGGTGGTCGCGTCCAGGTGCACGCGGACCTGGTCGAGCAGGCACTCATTCGTCCCGTCGACGGTGGTGCTGACGTTGGCCACGCTGCCGTCGGCGGTGAACGCCTCGCCGTCCTCCAGGACGTAGCCCAACAGCTGCATGTTCTGCACGCCGAAGTCCGCGCGCACCACGCGCCCGGCGATCTGGAGGTTCAGCTGGAGGTTGCCCTGGAACTTCTCCAGGAGGTCGCAGTCGTCGCGCAGCGTCTCCGTGGGGATGAGCTCGTATACGCCCTCGTTCTGGCTGTAGGGCAGGCAGCCGGCCAGGGTGGAGGCCACGAGGGCGGTGAGGCTGAGGCGTCGCAGGGTAGACACGGCACGCACCATCGCCCACGGGAGGCATCCGGAACGGGCGCTCGCCTGGGGGCTTTGGGTAGAGTGCGACGCCATGCCTGAATACCGCAACCCCAAACCCACCGTGGACTGCATCATCGAATTGTCCGGCGAACGCATCGTGCTCATCCGCCGCGCGAACCCGCCGGTGGGCTGGGCGCTGCCGGGCGGCTTCGTGGACGAGGGCGAGCCCCTGGACAAGGCCGCCATCCGCGAGGCCAAGGAGGAGACGGGGCTGGACGTGACGCTGGAGGAGCAGTTCTTCAGCTATTCGGATCCGAAGCGCGACCCGCGCCTGCACACGATTTCGACGGTGTTCATCGCGAAGGCGACGGGCGAGCCGGTGGGCGCGGACGACGCGGCGGAGGCGAAGACGTTCGCCATGGACGCGCTGCCCCAGGACCTGTGCTTCGACCACGGCACCATCCTGTCCGATTACCTGACGTACAAGCGCACCGGGAAGCGCCGCAAGCTGTAGGGACGGGCCGCCACGGATGCACTACCTCTTCGTCCTCCTGGCGCTCGGAGCGCTGCTCATCGTCCATGAGCTGGGGCACCTGGTGGCCGCGCGCCTGTTGGGTGTGCGGGTGCCGCGCTTCACCGTGGGCTTCGGGCCGCCGCTCCTGTCGTTCCGGCTGGGCGGGACGCAGTTCGTGCTGGGCGCGGTGCCGCTGGGCGCGTCCGCGAACCTGCAGGGGATGAACCCGCACCGCTCCGCGGAGGAGGACACGTCCGGGTTCGGCACGCTGGGGCCCTTCAAGCGGATGGCCATCATCCTCGCGGGGCCGCTGGCGAACTACGCGGCCGCGATGGGGCTCCTGTTCGCGCTGTATTCGTCCGGGACGCACGTGGTGGTGCCGCTGACGGTGGGCACGGTGCTGCCGGGCTCGGAGGCGGCGCGGGCGCAGCTGTTGCCCGGGGACAAGCTGGTGGGCGTGGACGGCAAGCCGCTGGAGAGCTGGTCGGACTTCGTCACCCGGGTGGCGGACGGCGTGGGCAACCAGTTGGAGCTCTCGGTGGAGCGCCACGGCGAGCCGCGCAAGGTGACGGTGCGGCCCCGGGCGGACGAGCGCGGCGCGGGGCGCATCGGCGTGAGCCAGCAGTACGTGTTCCGCACGCACGCCCCGGGCGAGGCGTTCACCCAGTCGCTGGTGCATACCGGGCGCGTGGCGTCCGAGGCGCTGTCCACGGTGGTGGCGATGGTGCGCGGGCCCCAGGTCGCGGGCAAGGCCGGACCCGGCGCGCTGATGCGCCAGGAGTCATCCGACGTCGCGTCGTCCACTGCGTCCGGGGCGGATGCGCTGGTGCGCGCGTTGGTGGCGGCCTCCGTGGCGCTGGCGATGCTGACGCTGGTGCCGGTGCCGGGACTGGACGGCGGCCGGGTGCTGCTGCTCGCCATCGAGGCGGTGAGCGGACGGCGCATTCCTCCGCGCGTGGAGACGGTGGCGCAGACGGCCGGGTTCCTCTTCCTGTCCATTGGCATCGTGGCCACGGCGGGCGCGGAGATCCGCCGCGCGCTGCCCTCGCGAGACGAGCCGCCCGGGGGTGTGAAGCCCCCCGCCGCCGCGTCCGCGCCCGCCGTGCTGGATGCGGGCGTCGTCGCGGTGGCGAGCCCCCCGCCGGTGGCGCCGAAGCCCGTGGCTCCGGATGCCGGAGCGCCCGCGGCCGCTGTCGTTCCCCGGGTCCAGGACGCGGGCACGGCCGTGTCCGCGGCCGTGAAGCCGGATGCGGGCACCGTCGTGTCCGTCACCTCGCCGCCGGATGCGGGGACCTCCTTGCAGCCGGCGTCCGTCGTGACACCCTCGCCTCCCTGAGGCTTCCGCCCGCCTGCTCCGCCGGGCTGCCTCCTGGGAGTGGAGCCTCTGTTGGATGGCGGGTGCTGCTCGGCTGCGATCAACCTCACTGATTGCACAGCCGCGTGCGGGCCAATAGAAGCCCGAGGCTTCCTCCACTTCGCGCCGCCCTCCAGAGATCCGCATGCCCCAGTCCTCGTCCCCCGCCATCCCCCTTTCCGAGGAACGCCACTTCGCGGGCGGCGGCGAGATGGGAGAGCTGGTCCGCGCGCTGGACTGGTCCCGCACGCCGCTGGGCCCGTCACGCGACTGGCCCGTGAGCCTGAAGACGATGGTGGGCGTCGTCCTCCACAACCGGTTCCCCATGCTCATGTGGTGGGGCCCGGAGATGATCCAGGTCTACAACGACGCGTACCGCCCGGTGCTGGGCCTCAAGCACCCCGGCTCCCTGGGCGCGCCCGGTGAGAAGGTCTGGTCGGAGATCTGGGACGTCGTCGGCCCCATGGCGCGGGGCGTGCTCAACGGCGGCCCCGCCACCTGGAGCGAGAACCTGGCGCTGTTCCTCAACAGCCGGGGGTTCGTCGAGGAGACGTTCCACACGTTCTCATACAGCCCCATCCCCGACGAGCAGGGCGGCGTGGGCGGCGTGCTCGTCACCGTGCGGGAGACGACGCCGGAGGTGCAGCTCGACCGGCAGCTGCGCATGCTGCGCGACCTGGCGGCCCGCTCCGCCGACGCGAAGTCCCCGGAGCAGGCGTGCCGCACCAGCCTGGACGTGCTCGCGGACAACGACCTGGACCTGCCGTTCTGCCTGCTCTACCTGCTGGACGCGAACGGCGACACCGCGCGCCTCGCGGGCAGCAGCGGGCTGCCCGGCACGGTCCTGGAAGCGCTGCCCGCCCAGCAGTCCCTCTTCGCGGAGCCCGTCACCGGCTGGCCCTTCGCCGAGGCCGTCCGCACCGGCGAGGACGTCGTCGTGAAGGACCTGGGGCAGCGACTCCACGGCCTGCCCGGAGGCCGCTGGAACACGCCGCCGTCGCTCGCGGTGGTGCGCGCCCTGACGCGGCCCGGACAGTCGCGGCCGTCCGGCTTCCTCGTGGGCGGCGTCAGTCCCCGCCGGCTGCTCGACGCGAGCTACCACGCCTTCTTCCAGGCCACCGCCGAGCAGGTCGCCGCCTCGGTCGCCAACGCGCGCGCCTATCAGGAGGAGCGTCAGCGCGCGGAGGAGCTCGCCGCGCTGGACCGCGCGAAGACGGCCTTCTTCAGCAACATCAGCCACGAGCTGCGCACGCCGCTCACGCTGCTCCTGGGCCCCACCGAGGACGCGCTCGCCAGCCCCACGCGAACGCTCCAGGGCGACTCGCTGGAGACGGTGCACCGCAACGCCGTGCGCCTGCGCAAGCTGGTCAACACGCTCCTGGACTTCGCGCGCATCGAGGCCGGGCGCGTGCGCGCCGCCTACGAGCCCACCGACCTGGCCGCCCTCACCGCCGGGCTCGCCAGCGCCTTCCGCTCCGCCATCGAGCGCGCGGGCCTGACGCTCGACGTGGACTGCCCTGCCCTGCCGGAGCCGGCCTGGGTGGACCACGAGATGTGGGAGAAGATCGTCCTCAACCTCGTCTCCAACGCGCTCAAGTTCACCTTCACCGGCACCATCACCGTGGCGCAGGCGCTGAAGGACGGGCACATCGAGCTGCGCGTCACCGACACCGGCACCGGCATCCCCGCGCACGAGCTGCCCCGCCTCTTCGAGCGCTTCCACCGCGTCCACGGCGCCCGCGCGCGCTCCCACGAAGGCTCCGGCATCGGCCTGGCGCTGGTGCACGAGCTGGTGCGGCTGCACGGCGGCACCCTCACCGTCCAGAGCGAGCTGGACCGCGGCACCACCTTCACCGTGCGCCTCCCCACGGGCTTCGCGCACCTGCCGCCGGAGCACGTGACGGCCGCGAAGAACCAGCGCGCGCTGCCCGCGGGCGCGGACCCCTACGTGCGCGACGCCCTGGGCTGGCTGACGGACGTGCCGGCCCCACCGGAAGAGGACGCCGGGGCGCCCCCGGCCTCGCCGGGGATGGAGGAGCGCGGGCGCGTGCTGCTCGCGGACGACAACGCGGACATGCGCGAGTACGTGGGCCGGCTGCTGAGGGCCCAGTGGACGGTGGAGGCGGTGGCGGATGGCGAGGCCGCGCTCCAGGCCGCGCTCGCCCGGCCTCCGGACCTCATCCTGTCCGACGTGATGATGCCCGGGATGGACGGCTTCGCGCTCATCCAGGCCCTGCGCGCCGACGAGCGCACCCGCACGGTGCCCGTCATCCTGCTGTCCGCCCGCGCGGGTGAAGAGGCCCAGGAGGAGGGGCTCACCGCGGGCGCGGCGGACTACCTGGTGAAGCCCTTCTCCACGCGGGACCTGATCGCGCGCGTCTCCGCGCAGCTCACCCGCTCCCGCCTGCGCAAGCTGGAGGCCTCGCACGGCGAGCGGCTGGCGCGCATCTTCCAGCACGCGCCCGTGGGCATCGCCATCCTGCGCGGGCCGGAGCACGTCTTCGAGTTCGCCAACGAGAACTACCTCAAGCTCATCGCGCACCGCGACGTGACGGGCAAGGCCATCCGCGAAGCCATGCCGGAGCTGGCGCACCAGGGCATCTACGAGCTGCTGGACGGCGTCTTCACCACGGGCGAGCCGCACATCGGCCGCTCCCTGCGGGTCGTCTTCAACGACGGCCCCAACCAGTCCGCGCGCGAGGTGTTCTTCGACTTCGTCTACCAGCCCATGAACGACGCGAAGGGCCAGGTGGACTCCATCATCGTGGTCGTCTTCGACGTGACGGAGCTGGCCACCGCGCGCCGCGAGGCGGAGTCCGCCAACCGCGCCAAGGACGAGTTCCTCGCGATGCTGGGCCATGAGCTGCGCAACCCCCTGGCCCCCATCCTCACCGCGCTCCAGTTGATGCGCCTGAGGGGAGAGACGGCGGCGGAGCGCGAGCGGACGCTCATCGAGCGGCAGGTGACGCACCTGGTGCGCATGGTGGACGACCTCTTGGACGTCAGCCGCGTCACCCGGGGCAAGGTCACCCTCAAGCGCGAGCGCGTCACGCTCACCGACGTGGTGACGAAGGCCATCGAGCAGACCAGCTCGCTCATCGACGAGCGCCAGCACACGCTGGAGGTGGACCTGCCCGACCGGGGCATGGACCTGAACGGCGACCCCACGCGCCTGGCGCAGGTGTTCGCCAACCTGCTCACCAACGCCGCCAAGTACACGGAGCCGGGCGGCCTGCTGGCCGTGACGGGCACGCGCGAGGGCCGGGAGCTCGTCGTCACCGTGCGAGACACCGGCGTGGGCATCGCGCCGGAGATGATGCCGCGCGTGTTCGACCTCTTCGTGCAGGAGCATCAGGCCCTGGACCGCTCCCAGGGTGGACTGGGGCTGGGGCTCGCCATCGCGCGCAGCCTGGTGACGCTGCACGAAGGCGCCATCAGCGCGCACAGCCCGGGCCGGGGCCGCGGCAGCACCTTCACCGTGCGCCTGCCCGCGCTGGAGCCGGAGGCGCCCGCCGCGCTGCCCACGCCGCAGCCCGGCGCGCTCATCGCCCAGGAGCCCTCTTCCGTGAACGCGCGCGTGCTCATCGTGGACGACAACCGGGACGCGGCGGACGTGCTCTCCGAGTCGCTGGAGTTCCTGGGCTGCACGACGCGCGTGGCCTACGACGGCCCCAGCGGCCTGGAAGCGGCCAAGGCGTTCCGCCCTGAAATCGCGCTCCTGGACATCGGCCTGCCGGTGATGGACGGCTACGAGCTGGCCCAGCGGCTGCGCCGGCAGGAGGGGCCCCGCCCCCTCAAGCTGGTGGCGGTGACGGGGTACGGCCAGGAGTCCGACCGCCAGCGCTCCAAGGCCGCGGGCTTCGACGCGCACCTGGTGAAGCCGCTGCACTTCGAGACGCTGGAGGCGCTGCTCAAGGACCTGACGGGCGCCTGAGGGGCAGGCCGCCCGTCGTCCAGGGGACGTCCTGCCCACGAAGCCAGGGCCGGGCGGCCGCCAAGGCCTTATGCTCCGGCCCCACATGCCCACGCCTTCCGCGACCTCCGCCTCCGTGGCGGACGGTGGACTCTTCTGCGAGCTGTACTGGGGCACCTCCCTGGCGGAGGCCTGGAGCTATGGCCCGGAGCTGGGCCAGGTCCACGCCGCGCCCGACGAGACGGCCCCCCTGCCTCTCTACGGCTTCACGCTGCCGGAGGAGCCCTTCCTCCTCGCCGAGCGCACCCCGAAGGGCTGGCGCATCCACGTGCCGCCCTCCGCTCGCGTGGAGAAGAGCCTCAAGGGCACGGACTTCCAACCGGTGGGCCCGGAGGAGCTGACGGGCGCGCCGGGCCGCACGGCGGTGGAGCTGCGCGAGGGCATGACGCTGCGCCTCGTGGAGGGACAGCTGAACCTGCTGGTGCAGCCGTCGGTGGTGAAGGAGCGCGCGGGGCGCTTCCGCGTGCAGGACGTGGCCTGGATCATCACGGTGGCCGTCCTCTTCCTGAGCGCCCCCGTCGCCTTCCTCGCCCTGGGGCCGGATCCGGCGCGCATGGCCGCGAACAACGCGCGCGCGCTGCAGGTGGCCCACGAAAAGGAGGAGGCGCGGCGCAAGGCCATGGGCCTGGACCAGCCGCTCAAGCCGCTGACGGAGGCCGAGCGCGCCACGCAGAAGCAGGACGGCGGCGCGCGCGTCACCGTGCCGGCGAGCCTCGGCGTGCGCTGACTCAGGGCCCCAGGCCCACCCAGACCTCGCCGTCCTCGAAGAACTCCTTCTTCCAGATGGGCACGTCCTGCTTGAGCCGCTCGATGGCGTACTCACAGCCCAGGAAGGCCTCCTTGCGGTGCGCGGAGGCCGCGGCGATGACGACGGCCAGCTCGCCCGGCACCAGGGTGCCCACGCGGTGCATGATGGCCAGGCGCGTCCCCGGCCACGTGCGCGCCACCTCGTCGCCAATCTCCGCGAGCTTCGCCTCCGCCATGGGCGCGTAGGCCTCGTACTCCAGCCGCAGCACGCGCCGGCCCTTCGTCTGGTCGCGCACGGCGCCGGAGAACGTCACCAGCCCGCCCGCCCCCTGGGACGCGACCGCGTCCACGACCTCCGAGAGCTGGAGCGGCCGGCCCACCACGCCAAAGAGGCGCGGCGCCCCACCGGCCACGGGCGGAATCAACGCCAGCTCCGCGTCCGGCGCCACCGGTGAGTCCAGCGCCACGAACTGCTGCTGCACCGCCACGCGCAGGTGCGGCAGGAGCGGCGCCAGCGGCGGGTGCTTGGAGGCGAGCAGCGCGAGCACGTCCGAGACGCGCGCCCCGGGCGGCACGTCCAGCGACTCGCGGGACAGGCCCGCGCGCTCGCGGGCCGCGGCGAAGTACAGCACGGTGACGGACATGACCTGCCTCCTGCTGGCGTGTCCCTAGCGCTCGCGCAGCACGACGCGGCCCTGGAGCCGCCCGCCGCCGTCCACCGGGGAGAAGTCGAGGAACCCGTATTCGAAGGGGGTGAGCTTCTCCAGCAGCGCCGTCACCAGGAGCTGGCTCGCCAGCAGCTCCCCCGTCCCCAGCCCCGGCACCGAGCGGACCCCTGCGAGGTCCGCGCGCAGCTGCGCCATGTCCACCATCAGCGACAGGTGGCCCGGGCCGAACGCCTCCGCGCCGAAGCGCGTGCGCAGCGTCCTGCCCACGTCCCCCGTCTCGCGGCCGGAGAGCACCTCGCCGGCCTCCAGCGTGGCGCGCTCCGGGGTGAGCGAGAGCGACACCGGCTGCTCCATGAGCCGCGTGCGGAAGCGCGTGGTGCCGCCCTGCGCTTCCTTCTGGAAGACGAGCCCGTTGTCCTCCAGCTGCTTCTGGACGAGCTGCTGCACCGGCTGCACGGCCGTCAGGCCCGCCTCCATCACCACCGTGCCCTTGGGCGCGGGGCGCCGGTCCCGGATGAAGCCCCGGAAGAAGGCCGCCGCGTCGAAGTAGACGAGCATCGCCACGTCGCCGCGCAGCGCCTTCAGGAGCGGCTCCGCGTCCAGCCCCTGCCTGCGCCAGCGCTCCAGCGTCCGCTGCCGCCGGGGCGACTCCGGCGAGCCGAACACCAGCCGCGCCAGCTCCTCCGGAGGCACCGACAGCTGCGCCGCCGCCACCGGCCCCACCGCCGCGCGCCCCAGCAGCTGCGACGCCGGCCCCTTCGCGCCGCCCAGCAGCGGCCGGGACGAGGACAGGAAGCCGTCCAGCTCCGCCTGGTCCGCCTGCACCGCCAGCGCGCCGAAGAAGCCGCGCACCGGCATGTCCTCCTTCTCCGCCTCCGGCACCGGCGGCGAGGAGAAGAGGAACACGCTGCCGTCGCGCACCTTGCCGCGCAGCTCCGCGAGGAGCGCGTTCTCGGAGATGCCCGGCCCGGACAGCGCCTCCACCTTGCGGCGCACCTGCTCCACGTCCGGGGACTCCAGCACCGCCAGCGCCTTCACCGTCTCCCCGGGCTCCGGCGCGTCCGGCGAATCCGGCACCGCGAGGTACACGTAGCCCCGGTCCGCGAAGAGCAGCATGGCGTTGCCGCCGTCCACCGGCTCCACGCGCGCGCTGCCATCCTCGCGGGGCAGCACCCGGTGGCCGGCGTCTCGCAGCTCGCGCGCCACGGCCGCGAGCGCCGCCCGCGAATCCGTCACGCCCAGGAGCGCCACCACGCCGTCGAAGTCCGGCAGGAGGAAGAAGCCGAAGCCCTCCTCGGGGTCCACCTCCGAGGGGCCGGGCCCCAGGCTGCGCAGGATGAGCGGCACGAGCGGCGTGTCCGCCAGCGTCTGGCGCACGTTGCCCTTGCCCACCAGCCGCCCGTAGAAGTCCACCAGCCCTTCCACGTTGCCGCGCAGGCGGGGCACCCACAGCACGGTCTGCGCGTCCTCGGGCACCGCGCGCAAGACGGGACGCGGCACCACGGTAAGCACCACCCGGGCCAGCTCCTTGTCCCCGTCCAGCGCCCGCACGGTGTAGCGGCCGGCGGTGGCCCACGCGTGGCGGACGCCCGGCACCGTCTGGGGCGGCGTGCCGTCCCCGAAGTCCCAGGTGATGGAGGGCGCCTTCGGGGAGGTGGAGCCGAAGGCCTCCGGCACTCCCGCCTCCAGCGTGCGCTCCGGCCCCAGGTCCGGCCTCAGCCCCCGGCAGCCGGAGGCCCCCAGGCCCACGGCGGCCACGAGGAGGAGGAAGGGAAGCGGGGATGGGCGCGCGCGCGGTCGGGAGGCCATGGGCCTTTCGGTTAGTAGTCCAACGCCAGCCCGAACATCCAGCGCCGGCTGCCCAGGTTCAGGCCCTTGCCGCCGAAGTTGTTCACATCCGCATGCGTGTACTCGGCGAAGAGGTACGAGTGGTTCACGCCCAGGTCCGAGTCGAAGTCGCGCGCGAAGCGCGGCTCCAGCACGTCCAGGAGGAACGACACGCCGGCGGTAGCTCCCCAGCCCCACTTGCCGCCGCTGGCCTTGCTGCCCTCCACGATCTCCGTGGCGCTGCCCTTGGTCATCCACCACGGCGAGTAGATGAGCCCCAGCTTGGCGTACGGCACCAGCGGGATGCCCCAGCGGAAGGCCGCGTAGTCGAACTTGTAGAAGGCGTTGAGCTGGATGGGCAGCACCTTCAGCGCGGCCTTGTCCGCCGCCGCCGAGCCGTCCTCCAGCTTCGCGTCCGCGTACTTCTCAGCGTAGCCCAGGCCCAGGCCCAGGCCCGCCGTGCCGATGCCCTGGTAGAAGAAGCGCTGGAGCTCGCCCTCGATGAGCAGCAGCGACGCGTCACCGAAGGTGTCCTCGTACGGCGTCGCGCCCTTGTCCTGGAGGGCCTGCTCCGAGTCGATGCGCGGCTTGTAGCCGCCCCCGCGGAAGATGACCGCGCCCGTGCGCGGAGAGCGCGTGGGGATGGTCACCTCCTGCGCCACCGCCGGTACCGCCAAGAGAAGCGCCGCGACTCCCAGGCCCACAGCCCTGCTGCTCATGACACCTTCCTCCGAGACGACAACCAGATGCCCAGCGCGGCCAGCACCGCGCCACCGGCGATGCCGCCACCGGTCGCGGCACACCCGCCGCGCTCCTCGCCGCCACCCTCCACGTATGCATCGAACAAACCATTGCTCTTGACGGGCGTCGCATCCACCGAGGCGGACGCCGTGCTCTCATTGCCCGCAGCGTCCCGGATGATGGCCTGGAGCCGGTACGTCACGCCATTCGTAAGGCCGGTGATGACGACATTCCCCTCGCCGGCCGCCTTGTCGACGCGCGTCACCGGCCCCGTGGTCCCCTCCAGCGCCAGCGCCCCCACCAGCCCCGCCCCGCCATCGTCCGTGCCCGCGTCCACGTCCGTGCCCGCGTCCACGTCCGTGCCAGCGTCCACGTCCGTGCCAGCGTCGGCGTCCGTGCCCGCGTCGGCGCCCCCGGACGCCACCATCGCCACCTCCACGATGACGGTGGAGTCCGCCTCCGCGCCATCCACCTGCACCGACAGCGCCGAGTCCCGGGGAATGACCGCGCCGATGGTGGGCGCCGCGGGCGGCTGCGGGTCGTACTTCAAGATGAAGGTCGGGCTCCCCACGTTGGCGTAGGCCGTCTGGCACTCGGTCCCCGCGAAGCCGCCCAGCTGCCGCGCGGACGCGCACAGGTTGAAGGAGATTTCAGAGGTCTGCGAGTCGCAGGTCGCCGAGGAGCCCCCGTCCGTGCCGCCGCCGCGCGCCGCGAGCACCTGCTGCACGCTGAAGTTCACGGTGCCGCTGGCCGTGGTGTCGCCCGAGCCCAGGGACACCAGCTTCAGGTCGGTGGCGGAGGGCTCCAGGCCGCAGCTCCCCGTCGTCGCGTAGATGAAGAGCGAACCGCCGCAGATGTTGCCGGTGCGCGTCCAGGAGAACCGGCGCGCGTTGCCACACTCACTCTTGGGCACCGTGACGGTGTTGTTGCCCGTGGTGGGGGTCGCGCTCGTGAACTGCACCGCGGGCCCCACCTGGGCCACGGCCGTGGACGCGAAGAGCAGGAGGCCAATGAAGGGAAGGCGCATGGATGGGCTGGAAGCTAGCAAGGGCGGGGCCACCCTCAAGCCCCGTCCGGACGGCCTGTTCCCCAAGGAAAACCCCGGGTTCGCGCGCCAAACAGGCAAGGTGCCCCCGGGGGCTTTGCCAAATTGTCAGGCGGGCCGTTCCGCCAGCTTGAGGCCCGCGTCCACCAGGTGGGCGGCGGCCCTGCCGGCGTTGTCCACGGACGCGAAGAGCGTCACCCACTCCGGGGCCTGGGGGAAGGCGCGCACCCGGCCCACGTGGACGGCCGGGTCGCTCATCACCAGCATGGGCATGGGGTAGATGCGCTCGCCGGGGGCGTCCAGCACCTTGAGGGACGGGGACGTCTTCAGCGCGGCGCGCACCTGCTCCACGGGGCCCGGCTTCTTCAGCTGCACGTTCACCGTGAGGCCGTGGCCGTGGAAGGTGGGCACCTGCACGGCGGTTCCGGCCAGCACGGGCGTCTCGCCCAGGGCGGAGAACAGGCGCGCGGCCTCCAGGGTCCAGCCGCCCTCCTCCTCCGTCCACGGGCTGTTCACCATGAAGCCGCCCACCTGGGGCACCAGGTTGAAGCCCACGCGGTGCGGAAACACCTGCGGCTCCGGCTCGCGGCCGGACAGCAGGTCCGCGGTCTGCTTCTCCAGTTCGGAGATGCCGCGCACGCCCGCGCTGGAGGCGCCCATCAGCGCCGTCACCTGCGCGCGCACCACGCCGAACGCGCGGCGCAGCGGCTCCACCAGGTGCACGGTGGCGCTGGTGACGATGCCCGGCAGGCTCACCACCCGGCCCTTGAAGCTGAAGCCCGGCCCCAGGGCCTCCGTGTTGAAGCCCGGCAGGATCAGCGGCACGTTGCCGTCGCTCCGGAAGGCGCTGCTTGCGTCCACCACCCACGCGCCCGCGGCCTGCGCGGCCGGGGCCAGCGTGCGGGACGCCTCCGCGGGCGTGGCCAGCAGCACGACGTGGATGCCCCGGAAGGCGTCCGCGGAAGCCCGCTCCACCTCCAGGGTGTCCTCGCCGTACTCCACCTCCAGGCCCTTGGAGCGCTCCGAGCCGAACGCCCGCACCTGCTCCACCGGCACGTCGCGCGCGTACAGGTTCGCCAGCACCTCGCGGCCCACCACGCCCGTGGCGCCCACCACGGCAATCCGAAGGTTCTCTCTCATGATGGGCTCCTTTACGTCAGCGCCTCCGCCCGCGCGAGCACGACGAAGCGCCCTTCAGGCGGAGGCTTCAGTCTTCCTTGAACCGGGCCGTGGGCGCGGGGCCCGGCAGCGGCGGGAACTTCGGGTTGCGCTCCGGTTCGGACGCGCGGACATAGTGCGGCTCCAGGGCGAAGAGCGCCTGTTGCGAGTACGCCTCCGGCAGCCTCGCCAGCCGCCCCACCTCCACGGCGGACGGGAAGGCCGGTCCGGACAGGAGCCGGTGCGGCGCGACGCCGTGCTTCTCCAGGGCCTGGCGGTAGTCCGCGAGCGCGGGGCCCAGGGCCACGGCCTCCGGCCAGTCGGACATGCGCCGCGCGACCTCCTCCGGCGACATGGCCGTCTCCGGCTCCAGCGCCTCCACGGCGAAGCCCACGCGGCGGTAGGCGCCCAGGTAGAGGTCGTCCTTGCGCGCCACGGCCAGGCAGAACAGCGGCACGCCCTCTGGCCCCTCCAGCGCCACCGCCGCCAGCGACGACGCGCCAGCGACCTTCAGGCCCGTGGCGTACGCCAGCGCCTTCACCGTGGCCAGGCCGATTCTCAGGCCCGTGAAGGAGCCCGGCCCCAGGCCCACCGCCAGCCCCTCCAGGTCCTGGAGCTTCAGGCCGTGGCGCGAAAGCAGGTCCCCGACGACGCCGGGCAGCGCCTCGCTCTGCTTGTCCGGCGGAGGCACCACCACGTGCTCCACGGCGCGCACGGCGTCCCCCTGGCGTTCCACCAGGGCAAGCGACAGCGTCAGCGTGGAGGTGTCCAGCGCGAGCAACACAGGCGACATCCCTTCTTTCGTTTCAAGGCACTCTCAGGCCGGAACGGCCCAGAACTCCACCGGTACCTGCGACACGCGGTCGCTTGCGCACCGGTACAGCCGCACGCGCGCCAGGCCCTTGTCCAGCATGCCCAGTTGCTTCGCCGCGGCCTTCGACACGTCGATGATGCGTCCGTCCACGAAGGGGCCGCGGTCGTTGACGCGCACCTCCACCTCGCGGCCGTTCTCCATGTTCGTCACCTTCACGCACGACCCGAAGCGCGCCGTGCGGTGCGCCGCGGTGAGGGCGTTCTGGTTGAACTTCTCCCCGCTGGCGGTGGGCCGGCCGTGGAGGCCGGGACCGTAGAAGGACGCGATGCCCTCCCCCAGGTAGTTGCGCGGCATCTTCTCCCGGCGCGTCACCTTCGCGCCCTCGTCACCGGATGAAGTCTCCGGCGTGGGCCTGGCCGCTCGCGAAGCGCAGCCAGCGAAGAATCCCATCCCCAAGAGCAGGAGCGCGGTCCGTCCTCGCATCATCACCTCGTTAGCGGGTCACGTCGTTGGTCACGGCCAGCAGCATCAGCAGGATGAGCAGCGCCAGGCCCACCATGTTCGCCACCTCGCGCACGCGCACGGGGATGGGGCGGCGGCGGATGCCCTCCCACGCCGCGGACAACAGGTGGAAGCCGTCCAGCACCGGGATGGGCAAGAGGTTCATCACGCCCAGGTTGATGGAGATGATCGCCATCAGGTTGAGGAAGCTGTCCAGGCCCTGCTCGGCGCTCTTGGCGGCCAGCTGGTACATCATGATGGGGCCGCCAATCGTGCTGGGCGACACCTTGCCCACGAACAGCCCGCCCAGCACCTGCACCATCTGCCCGACAATCTTCGGGACGATGAGCGCGGCCTCCTTGAAGGCGGCGGCGGGGCCCAGGTCGATGGTCACCTTCTCCACCGGCGGCAGGTCCGCGCTGCTGTAGCTCCACGGGCGCACGCCGAACACCAGCGGGGCGCTCGTCTGGCCGTAGTCGTCGCGCGTCTTGAGCGGCGCCTGCGCCAGCTTCTCCGTGCGCTCGCCCTGGGCTCCGCGCCAGGTGAGCGTGAAGGGCTGGGCCTGCAGGCCGTTGAGCACCGTCGCCAGCTTGTTGAAGGACTTCAGCGGCGTGCCGTTGATGGCCACGATGCGGTCGCCCGGCGCGATGCCCGCGCTCTCCGCCACGCTGCCGGAGGCCACGCTCGCCACGTAGAGATCCACGGCCTCCGCGCCCAGCGCCGCGGCGCCCTCGCCCGGCTGACGCGGCAGGGAGACCTTCACCACCTCCGGCAGCCGGCCGGTGACGGCGCCCACGCCCACGGGGGCCAGGCGCGCCACGCTCAACTCCATGGGGGTGCCCTCCGGCACCTTGGCGACCTCCCGGTAGAGGGCGGCCTCGTCCTGCACGTGCACGCCGTTGACGGACAGCACGCGGTCGAAGCTCTTCAGGCCCGCGGCGGCCGCGGGGGACGTCGCCGGCACGCCCACCACCGGCGGCTGCGGGTAGGGGCTCACGCCAATCATCCCGCGCTCGACGGTGTCCACCGGGGACACCTCCGAGCTCTTCTCCGGCGTCACCTCCACCACCTGCTGCTTGCCGTCGCGCTCCAGGGTGATGGGGACGGGGCGGTTGAACTTGCCGACGAACGCGTCGCGCATGTCGTCGAAGGTGCGGACCGGCTCGCCCTCCACGGACAGGATGCGGTCACCGGGGCGCACGCCCGCGGCGGCGGCGGCCATGTCCGGAGACACCATGCCCACGCGCGTGGACAGCGTCTCCTGGGGGCCCAGGAAGACGAAGAAGTAGACGAAGATGGGGAACAGCAGGTTGAAGGCCGGGCCCGCCAGGACGATGAGCCCGCGCTTCCAGGGCGGCTGCGCCAGGAAGCCGCGCGCGGCCTCTTCCGGCGGCAGCTCCTCGTGCGGCAGGTCCCCGGCCATCTTCACGAAGCCGCCCAGGGGCAAGAGCGCCACCTGGTACTCCGTCTCGCCCTTGGTGAAGCCGATGATCTTCGGTCCGAACCCGATGGAGAACTTGAGGACCTTCACTCCGCAGGCCTTGGCCACGAGGAAGTGGCCAAGCTCATGCACCGTCACGAGCACGCCCAGCAGGAGGATGAAGAACCCGAGGTTCTGGAGCATGGCGCGAAGAGTAATCGCGCCCCCCGGGACGGACAACGCACAACGCAAGCCGCAAGGCAGGCGGCCAGGCGCGAAATCAGGCACTTACGGCAGCAGGGGCCTCACGAACTGCACATAGACGAACACCAGCGGCGCGTTGAAGATGAGCGCGTCGATGCGATCCAGCACGCCGCCGTGTCCGGGAATGAGCTTTCCGGAGTCCTTCACGCCGTAGGCGCGCTTGAGCATGGACTCGCACAGGTCGCCCACGGGGCCCAACAGGCCCCCCAGGATGCCCAGCAGCACACAGTCCCACACGGTGAAGATGGGGAAGAAGCCGAGCTTGGCGATGAACATGCCCAGCACGGAGCCGACCATGCCGCCGAAGAAGCCCTCCCACGTCTTGTTCGGGCTCACCGCGGGGTAGAGCTTGTGCTTCCCCAGGAAGCGGCCCGCGAAGTACGCGAGCGTGTCGTTGGCCCAGGTGATGGTGAGCGCGCAGATGACCCACGCGTGCCCTTCCCCCGGCAACAGGCGCAGCGCGGACAGCGCGGTGAGGCCAATGGAGCCGTAGAGGAAGCCCGTGACGAGGTGCGCGGCCCGGGTGGGGGCCTCCGCGAGCACGCCCCGGAACAGGTTGTAGATCCACGCGAAGAAGAAGAAGACGGACGTGAGCCAGAAGGCCGTCTCGCCGGTGCGCGCGGCGTCCCGCAGGGGCAAGAGCGGCATCACGAAGGCGAAGGCCATGCCGACCCACGCGGCGGCGCCCAGGCGCTTCTGGGTGATGAGGTAGTACTCGCCCGCGCACACGGCCGCGGCGGCGCCCAGGAGGATGGCGCTGTAGTACCCGCCCAGGAACAGGAGCAGGAGCACCAGCGGCAGGAGGGTGACGCCTGTGACAACGCGGATGAGGAGGTTCTTGTTCTTCTCGTTCACGCCTTTGCCCGCTGGGGGGTGTCGTCCCGGTTGACCTGGGCGGACGTCAGCCCGAAGCGCCTCTCGCGGCCCTGGAACTGCGCCAGGCAGCGGAGGAACTCCTCGGTGCGGAAGTCGGGCCACAGGGCGTCGGTGAAGCACAGCTCGGCGTACGCCAGTTGCCAGAGCAGGAAGTTGGAGATGCGCTGCTCGCCGCTGGTGCGGACGATGAGGTCCACCGGCGGCAACCCCGCGGTCCACAGCCGCGACTCCAGGTCGTCCGCGTCCAGGTGCGCGGGGTCCAGCTCACCGCGGGCGGCGGCCTGGGCCAGGTCGCGCGCGGCGCGCAGGAGTTCCTCACGGCCGCCGTAGGAGAGCGCCAGGGTGAGCACCATGCCCGTGTTGTGGGCGGAGTCGGCCCGCAGGCGCTCCAGGGGCTCGCGGACGTAGCGGGGCAGCTTGTCCACCTCGCCAATGGCGTTGAGGCGGATGCCGTTGTCGAGGATCTCCGCGCGCTCGGACTCCAGGTACTCGCGCAAGAGGTCCATCAGGCCGGCGACCTCTTCCGCCGGGCGGGCCCAGTTCTGGGAGGAGAACGCGTAGAGGGTGAGGGCCTGCACGCCCAGGCGGCGGGCGGCGCGGGTGACCTCGCGGACGCTCACGCTGCCCTCGCGGTGGCCCTCCAGCCGGGGCTGGCCTCGGAGCTCCGCCCAGCGGCCGTTGCCGTCCATGATGATGCCCACGTGGCGCGGCAGTGGCCGGGCCTTGACCTGGACCTCGAGGGCGGTGGGCAACACTGTGGGAGGGCGATCCATGAAGCCGCGCACCCTAGCGGCGGCGCCGCGTCGCGTCCACGGGCGCGTGGCCGCCCGGTCCCCCTCCACGGGTGGGCGGTCGTCTGGAGGGGTTGAACGGTTCATGAGGGGACAGGAGCCCGGCTAGAGTCGTCTTCCATGAAAACTCCTCATGGGTCTCCCTCCTTCCGGGTGCTCGGCGGGCTGCTCGGGTTCTGGCTATTGGGGGTGGGTCCGGCCTTCGGACAGGCGGCGGGGACGGAAACGGCGGCGTCCCGGCCGGCGGGCACGTACTTCGACGCGGCGATGGCGGAGGCCGCCCGGCTCTATGAGGACCTGGAGTCCGAGCAGGCCCTGGCTGCGGTGACCCGGGCGCGGCGGCTGGCGCGGACGGACGCGGAGCGCAGCGCGGCGGCCATCTACGAGGGTGTCATCCTGGCGGACATGGGGCGGCGCGAGGAGGCGCTGGCGTCGTTCCGGGCGGGGTTGCTGCTGGCGCCGGAGGCCCGGCTGCCGGCGAAGGTGTCACCCAAGGTGGAGGGGGACTTCGAGTCGGTGCGAAGCGCGGTGCGGCAGGAGCACGCGGCGGCGGCGAAGCCGGCGGATGCGCCGGTGGTGGAGGCTCCGAAGGCGTTGAGCCCGGCCCAGGTCGCGGCGGCGCCGGCTCCGGGCGTGGATTTGAAGGCGGATGTCCGTGAGCGCGGGATGCGCCGGGTGCCGACGGTGTCGTGGGTGCTCTTGGGCACGGGGGTGGTGGCGGGCGGCGTGGGGTCCCTCATCGGGCTCCAGTCGCGCGGCAACGTGAGCTCCGCGCGCGACGCGGACCTGTCCTCGGACGTGAGCGGGCATCTGGACGATGCGCGGGGACAGGCGGTCGTGGCGAACGTGTTGTTCGGCACGGCGGCGGCTGCGGCCGTGGGGGCCATCACCACGTACTTCCTGAGCGGTGAGTCCCCTGCGGCGGCGGGGACTCCGTGAGGATGCGGCTCGCGTTGACGCTGGGGATATGGATGCTGGGCGGCTGCACCGTGCCCGTCGATGACGACGTCATCCTGCGGAGGTTCTGTTCGAACGCCGGACGGGACTTCCAGGACGCGACGTTCCGGCTGACGGATCCGGCGGCCTGTGACCGGGGCATCGCGCTGGAGGTCCGGAGTGGGAATTCGAGTCCTGGCTGCGTCCAGGTCTCGCTCCAGGATGGCGACAAGCGGCTGCTCTCGTCCACGCAGTTGCTGGGGCCGACACAGGTCACGCCGACGCAGTCGCGCGGATTGCGCATCCTGCTCTCCGAGGCGCAGGGGACTAAGTTCCGGCTGCTCGCGGAGTCCTTCGCGGGCAATGCGTGCGACGGCGTTGCGACCACGAAGCTCCTGCGGTTCGTCGAGGTTCCCCAGGGCAAGGTGCAGAGCGTCCAGCTTGACGTGTCCCAGAGCGACGAGGACGGTGATGGTCATCCGTCCATCGCCACGGGCGGCGCGGACTGCGACGACGCGAACGCGGACATCCACCCGGGCGCGGAGGAACTGTGCGACGGCGTGGACAACAACTGCGTGGACGGCGAGGCGGATGCCCCGGGCATGCGGACGTGGTTCCTCGATGAGGATGGCGATGGCTACGGCGTGGCCATGATGGCGTGCGTGCAACCCACAGGGCTCCTGGCGGACCAGGGCGGCGACTGTGACGACACGGACCGCTTCGTTCATCCCGGTCAGAGCGAACTGCGCTGTGACGGCCGTGACGACAACTGCGACGGCGCGAAGGATGAAGGGCTGCCCATCCTGACCTGGTTCCGGGACGCGGATGGGGACGGATATGGCGACGTGACCCAGGCTGTTTCAGGTTGCGCGGCTCCCGCGGGCCATGTGGCCATCGCCACGGACTGCGATGACACCAACGCAGCCATCCGGCCCGGAGTCGCTGAAACCAAAGACCTCAAGGACAACAACTGCAATGGAGCAATGGATGAATGGCTCTACCCAGGCCCGCGCCTGTCCGCAGGCTTTCAATGCAATATCGCACTGACCACCGCAGGACATGCCTGGCTATGGGGAAGAGGTGCAAACACATCAAATGCCACCCCGACGCGAATTCCAAACCTGGCAGGCGTGGCTGCCCTTGAGGATGGTGATTTGCACTCCCTGGCACTGATGCAGGACGGCACCGTCTGGGCATGGGGTACCAGTTTTGAAGGGCAAGTCGGATGCGGGCTCCAGGAATGCCAGTATGTTCCGGCACCAGTCCAGGGCCTTGAAAACTTCACGGCGATTGCCGCCGGAGCACGCCATTCAGTGGCGCTCAAGCGAGATGGCACCGTGTGGGCATGGGGTAACAATGACTGGGGCCAATTGGGTGATGGCACGATGACTCGTCGCTATGCTCCCGTCCAGGTCAACGGTATGACGGGGGTCATCGCCATTGCCGCGCGCGATTACAAGTCAGTGGCTCTGAGGTCGGACGGCACCGTCTGGAACTTGTTCAGTCTCGGCTCTGGCCCGACCCCATCGCAGGTACCGGGGTTGACGGGAGTCATTGCGATCTCCTCAGGATTCAATCATGACATGGGATTGAAGGCGGACGGCACCGTCTGGATATGGGATCGCTTTGTTGGACAGGTCCCACAACAGGTCCCTACCTTGACGAGCGTGACAGCCATTTCAGGCGGCGGCCGTCACCTGCTCGCGCTGAAGCGGGACGGTACCGTCTGGGCGTGGGGCGACAACAACGCAGGTCAGCTTGGAGATGGGACAACCACTCCGCATGACACCCCCGTGAAGGTCACGGGACTTACAGATGTCGCAGCGATATCCGCTGGCGGCGAACATTCCGTCGCCGTGAAGCAAGATGGGAGCATCTGGGGTTGGGGCTTCAATGCTGCTGGGCTGATCGATGATTCGGAATCGGACGTCCTCGTTCCGAAGCAGATCGCCTCCCCCGGTGCCTGGAGCCTGACTTCGCAGTGACCTGACCCGTCACTCCGCCGCGAGGTTGAGCTTGAAGACGTTGTCCTGCCCGGCCTTCACTTCGAAGGACCGGGTCACGTCCTTGCCCAGCTCCCTGTTCACCACGCGCACCTGATGCACGCCCTCTGTCGCCTCCACGGCGGCGAAGGGCGTCTGTCCCAGGGGCTTGCCGTCCAGGGACACCATGCCGAACGGACGGACGCGGAACTCCACCCTGCCCTTCGGGAGCGCGCGACGGACCGGCGGCGTGGACGTGCTGGCCACCACGGGCTTCGCGATGACCGGAGTGCGCGGAGCCGGCACCACCTCCGCCACCACGCCCGCGTCGCGCACCTCGGAGGCGGTCTCCGTCGCGGGCTTCACTTCTGCCACGACGGCAGGAGTGCCGCTGTCCACCGTCTCGGCGGCCACCGGTTCCACGCGCGTCGCCGGAACGACGGGGGTTACCTTCGGCTCCCGCGGCGTCGTGGGCGCCTGATCATTCCGAGCCACCAGCGTGGGCGTACTCACAGGCGCGGAGGGCTCCTCCCCCTTCCCCAGGAGCGCCAGTCCCCCAGCGAGCCCCACCACGCTCACCGCCACCATCACGCCCACCAGCTTCCGCCGGGGCGAGCGCACCGCTCCCGCGAGCACGGGCTGCTCGGAGGCAGCCCCCTTCGAGACATTCGGAGGCGGCGCCCCGGACTCCCGCAGCAGGCTCCCCGCCGACGGCGTCGCGGGGTCCGTCGCCGCGTCGAACCGGCTCGACGGCATGTCGTGTCCGGAGGCGGTGACAGCGGGCGCCTCCATCGAGGAGCGCGAGGCCAACGGCTCCCACGCCGTGCCTGCGCGATGGGGCATGGGCGTCGTCGCCGCTTCCACCACGGGCGCCAAGGGCGCCGTCACCCGCCCCTTCGCGGGCGTGTGCGCGACGGGCGTCGCCTCCACCCCTTCCATCACCTGCGCCACCAGCCGTGCAATCTGATACGCGCCCACCGGCTCACCCAGCGACAGCACGAAGCGCTCCAGGTCCGCCTGGAACGCGCGGCAGTCCGCGTAGCGCTGCTCCCGGTCCTTCGCGAGCGCCTTCTCCAGGATGCGCTGCATCGCCTCCGGCAGGTCCGGCCGGCGCTGCACCGCGGGCACGAAGGGCTCGAAGAGGATGGCCTGCATCATGCTCACGTCCGTCGTCGCGTCGAACGGGCGCTTCCCGGTGAGCAGCTCGTAGAGCACGATGCCCAGCGCGTACACGTCCACGCGCCCATCCATGGGCCTCGCCTGGAGCTGCTCCGGCGGCATGTACGCGACCTTCCCCTTCACCACGCCCGTCGCCGTGCGGTGACTCTGCCCCGCCACCTTCGCGATGCCGAAGTCCACCACCTTCACCGCGCCCTGCCGCGACACCAGCACGTTCTCCGGGCTGATGTCCCGGTGCACCAGCCCCAGCGGCGCGCCCGTCTCCGCATCCGCCAGTTCGTGCGCGAACGCGAGCCCCTCCGCCGCGGCGGCCACCATCTTCGCGCACACGCCCAAAGGCAGCGGCTGCTTCAGCTCCATGGAGCGCTTGATGAGCCTGCGCAGCGTGGGCCCGTCGATGTACTCCATCGCCAGGAAGTAGCTGCCGTCCACCTCGCCGAAGTCGAAGATCTGCACCACGTTCGGGTGGTCCAGCCGGGCGGCCAGCTGCGCCTCGCCCAGGAACATCTCCACGAACGCTTCATCCTCCGCCAGGTGCGGCAGGATGCGCTTGAGCACCAGCGTCTTCTCGAAGCCCCGGGGCCCCGCGGCCTTCGCGAGGAACACCTCGGCCATGCCTCCCGAGGCGAGCTTCCGCACCAGCTGGTACTTCCCCAATTGCATGGACCCAAAGCTTTCCCATGGTTCACTGGAAAAGTGAAACCCTCCGCGCGAGCGAGCGTCCGGTGGCATGAGCAAGCCACCAGGATGTTTGACCGTGACGTGACGTGGTCCGTAGGATCCGCGCTCCCATGCCTCCCAAGGCCATTGGTCCCTACCGCGTGCTGGAAACGCTCGGCAGTGGCGGGGCCGGGACCGTCTATCGGGCCCTGGACCGCCGCAGCAACGACGAGGTCGCGCTGAAGCTCCTGTCGACGGGTGGCCCGTCGCTGGACGACCGCGCGGCACGCAGACTCGCGCGCGAATTCGAGACGCTCGCGGACCTGGCCCACCCCAACGTGGTGAAGGTCTTCGAGGCCGGCGTCCACGCGGGCCAGCCGTACCTGGCCATGGAGCTCATCGAAGGGCTCACCCTGCGCCACTACCTGGACGTGAGCTTCAACGACCTGCACACGCCCACGCCGTCGTCGCGCTTCCCGCTCACCCTCCGCCGCACCGCGGACGACGACTTCGGCAGCGTCGACAGCCCGGACGAGGAAGAGGACGACGACGTCGACGACGGCACCTTCGACCTCAACGCCTTCGCGGAGGAAGCCCCCAGCGAGGACCTGGCCAGCTTCCACGGTGCCGGTGAAGACGACTCGGATTCGGACGGGATGCCCGTGGTGGATCCGCGAAGGGCCGCGCCGCGCGCGCCGCAGCCCCCCGCCCTCCCCGCCACGCCGAAGATGGCGGACCTCAACCGCCCGGAGCGCATGGGCAAGCTGAAGGACGCCATGCTCCAGGTGTGCGAGGCCCTGGCGTACATCCACGGCCACGGGCTGGTGCACCGGGATTTGAAGCCGTCCAACATCATGGTGGACGACGACCGCCAGGTGCGGCTGATGGACTTCGGCCTGGCCAAGTTCCTCGCGGACGACGCGGGCATCACCGCGGACGGCAAGCTGGTGGGCACGTACCGGTACATGGCCCCGGAGCAGATCCTGGGCGAGCCGCTGGATGGGCGCTCGGACCTGTACAGCCTGGGCGTCATCCTGTACGAGCTGATGAGCGGGCGTCCGCCGTTCGACGCGAAAACGCCGCACGAGCTGTGGCGCCAGGTGCTGGAGACGGAACCTCCGCCGCTGCTCGCGCTCAACCTGCATGGCGACCCGCAGCTGGCGCGGGTGGCCCATCGCCTCATCCGCAAGGAGCCGGACGACCGGTTCCAGACGGCCGAGGAAGTGTACGAGGCCCTCTCCGAGTGACCACGACGACGACGCACACCCTCACCGTGGACGCCGCCAAGGCGGGCCAGCGGGTGGACCTGTTCGTGGGCGAGGCCCTGGGCCTGTCCCGCGCGCGCATGAAGCGCCTCTTCGAGGAAGGCCAGGTGCGCGTGGACGGCCGCCCCGCGAAGAAGGGGCTCACCATCACCGCCGGCCAGAAGATCTCCGTCACGGTGGAGGAGGCCGCGCGCGAGGCCGTGCCCGACACGGACTTCCCGCTCGTCGTCCTGCACGAGGACGACGCCCTGCTCTTCGTGGACAAGCCCGCGGGCCGTCCGTCACATCCCCTGCAGCCGGGGGAGACGGGCACGGTGGCCAACGCCCTGGTGGCGCGCTACCCGGAGGTCGCGCAGGCGTCCCAGGACCCTCGCGAGGGCGGCCTGTGCCACCGGCTGGACGTGGAGACGTCCGGGGTGGTCGCGGCGGCCCGCACGCGCGAGGCCTGGACCACCGTGCGCGAGGCCTTCAGCCACCGCGCGGTGGACAAGCGCTACGTCGCCCTGGTGACGGGCCCGCTGGCGGACGAGGGCGAGGTGGAGGTGCCGCTGCGCCACCACCCGCGCCACCCGGACCGCGTGGAGCCCGCCCCCTACGGCGCCGAGGACGCCCGCGAGGCGCTGTCCCACTTCCGGGTGCTGGCCCGCTCCGGCGACTACAGCCTGGTGGAGGTGAAGATCCTCACCGGCGTGCTGCACCAGGTGCGCGCGCACCTGGCCGGCGTGGGCGCGCCCATCGTGGGGGACGCGCTCTACGGGGGCCGCGAGGCGCCGGAGCTGGGGCGGTTCTTCCTGCACGCCCGCTCGCTCACCGTGCCGCACCCGGTGACGAAGGAGCCCGTGAAGGTGGAGAGCCCGCTGCCGCCGGACCTGGTGGCGGAGCTTTCGCGTCACGGGCTGTCGTGGCCGGTGGCCGGTTAGTCGCCCATCACCTTGACGATGACGCGCTTGCGGCGCTGGCCGTCGAACTCGGCGTAGAAGACCTGCTGCCAGGGGCCCAGGTCGAGCTTGCCGGCGGTGACGGGAACCAGCACCTGATGGTGGACGAGCATGGACTTCAGGTGCGCGTCGCCGTTGTCCTCGCCGGTGCGGTGGTGGCGGTAGTCGGGGCCGTGGGGCGCCAGGTGCTGGAGCCAGTCCCAGATGTCCTCGTGGAGGCCGGGCTCGTCATCGTTGACGAAGACGCCCGCGGTGATGTGCATGGCGGACACCAGCACCATGCCCTCCTGGATGCCGCTCTTCTTCACCAGGGCGGCCACGGTGTCCGTGAGGCGCACCAGCTCGCGCCGGGCCTTCGTCTCGAACCAGAGGTATTCGGTGAGGGTCTTCATGGCTCGCACTGTCAGAGGGGACCACTAGAGTGACTCACGCCATGCGAGCCATCCTCCACGTGGACATGGACGCCTTCTATGCGTCCGTCGAGCAGCGCGACAACCCGTCCCTCCGGGGCAAGCCGGTCATCGTTGGCGGGCATGCACAACGCGGGGTGGTGGTGGCCGCGTCCTACGAGGTGCGCCCCTTCGGCGTGCGCAGCGCCATGCCCATGGCCAGGGCGGTGAAGCAGGCGCCGCACGCCATCGTGGTGAAGCCGCGCTTCTCCGCCTACGCGGAGGCCAGCGAGCAGGTGTTCGCCATCTTCGAGCGGTACACGCCGCTGATTGAACCCCTGTCGCTGGACGAGGCGTTCCTGGACGTCACTGCGTCGGTGGGGCTCTTTGGCGCGGCGGCGGACATCGCGAAGCGGATCCGCAAGGAGATTGCCCACGAGCTGAACCTGCCGGCGTCCGCGGGCATCGCGACGGCGAAGTTCGTGGCGAAGATCGCCTCCGACCTGGCGAAGCCCAACGGCCAGCGCGAGGTGCGCCCGGAGGAGACGGTGGCGTTCCTCGCGGGGCTGCCGGTGTCTCGGCTGTGGGGTGTGGGGCCGAAGACGGAAGAGGCGATGAAGCGCGCGGGGCTCGTCACGATTGGCGACGTGGCGACGCGCGACGTGGACTGGCTGGAGGAGCGCTTCGGCGCGGCGAGCGCGAAGCACCTGTGGGAGCTGTCGCACGGCATCGACGCGCGGGACGTGGTGCCGGACCGGGCGGCCAAGAGCGTGGGCGCGGAGGACACCTTCGACGAGGACCTGACGGGCCCGGAGGCGCTCAAGCCGCACGTGCACGCGCAGGCCCTGCGGGTGGCCCGGCGGCTGCGCAGAGCGTCGCTGAAGGGGCGCGTGGTGCAGCTCAAGCTGAAGTTCGCGGACTTCACGGTCATCACCCGGCGCGTCACACTGCGCGAGGCGACGGACGACGGGCAGGTCATCTACCGCGCGGCGCTGGAGTTGCTGGAGCGCGCGCACGAAGGCAAGGCGCTGCGGCTCACCGGCGTGAGCGTGCAATTGGATGAGGACGAGCCGCAGCTCGGGCTCTTCCCGGCGGCGGCGCCGAAGTCGTCGAAGTTGAACGAAGCGATGGACCGCATCGCGGCGCGCTTCGGCAGCAAGGCCATCACCATGGCGGACATCGCGGGGGCGGAGGCGTCGGACGACGACCAGCACCGCTCCGAGAAGCCGGTGGACAAGCCGAAGCGGTAGCGCGCCCTCGGGCACGAAAAAGGCCGGAGCACCTGTGAGCGCTCCAGCCCTTTCGCTGCATCCGGCCGCTACGTACGGGGGCGCTACCCCTCGCCCGCGTCGGAGCCGGAGGAGGCGTTGGAACCACCGCCCTCTCCGCTTCCGTTGCCAGTACGACGGCGACGGCGGCGACGGCGCTTGCGGCGGGGGCCTTCCGCGTCCGCTCCACCGGCCGCTCCGGCGCGCGGCGGCGGCACCTCTCCGGCCTGCCACGCCTCCAGCGCCTCGCGGCCCTCGCCCGTGGCCTCCACCGTCATCGCGTAGACGGCCAGCGCCTCGTTGAAGAGCGGGTGGCGGCGGAAGGCGCCCGTCTTGCGGCGGCGCTCCCCGGACAGCGTGCGCTGCATCAGGAGCAGCATGCGGCAGCGCTCGGCGATGCGGCGCGGCAGGCGCGCGGACTCCACGAAGCCCGCCAGCAGGTCCTCGATGACGCGCGACACCGACGCGCGGCCCTCGTCCTGCGTGTCCTCCGGCGGCGGCTGCGCGCGGCTGATGGGCACCAGCAACGTGGCCAGCAGGATGGCGTCGTCCAGCACCTCGCCCGCCGACACGCGCTTATCCAGCGCCTGCGCGAAGGCGTAGAAGGTCTTCTCCCCCTCCTTGCCGTTCTCACGCAGGTACGCGTCCACCGGCGGCAGCAAGATCTTCAGCGCGTCCAGCGCCGCCAGCAGCTTCAGCGCCGGGGCGGACACGCCGCCGCGGATGAGCCGGAACGTCTCCTCCAGGAGGCGTGCGGGCGCGCAGCGCGGCAGGTCCTCCACCGCGCCTTCCATCGCCGCGTACGTGCGCGACTCGATGTCCAGGTCCAGCTTCGCCGCGAAGCGCACCGCGCGCAGGATGCGCACCGGGTCCTCGCGCATGCGGATCTCCGGGTCGCCAATCGTCCGGATGAAGCGCTCATCCAGGTCGCGCCGGCCGCGCACGTAGTCGATGACCCGGCCTTCGCTCGCGTCGTAGAACAGGCCGTTGATGGTGAAGTCGCGGCGGCGCGCGTCCTGCTGCGCGGTGCCGAAGACGTTGTCGTGGGTGATGAGGAGGTCCTCGCCGCTCTGCCCCTCCTCCGCTCCCGCGCTCGCCGCCGGCTCCAGCTCCGTGGGGTTCGCGCGGAAGGTGGACACCTCCACGATCTTCCCGCCCTTGAAGTAGACGTGCGCCAGCCGGAAGCGCCGGCCGATGAGCCGGCAGTTACGGAAGATGGCGCGCACCTCGCCCGGGTGGGCGCTGGTGGCCACGTCGAAGTCCTTGGGCTTCTTGCCCAGCAGCAGGTCGCGCACGCAGCCGCCCACCAGGTACGCCTGGTGGCCGTGCTGGTGCAGCCGCAGCACCACCTTGAGCGCGTCCGGATCCATCTCGTCCGGGTCGATCTCCGCGGGCTCGCCCGTGCGGGTGGTGGTGGGCGCCTGCAGCTCCGGCTCGTTCGCGGCGGGCTCCGGCTCCGGCTCCAGGATGACGGCCTCGGGCTCCTCGGCCTCGTCACCCGCCTCGGCGGCGGCTTGCGCGTCCTCCGCCTCCGCGGCCTTCAGAGCCTCGGTGGCGGCCCGGATCTCGTCGCTGACCTCGGGGCCGGCGTCCTCGGCGTCGTCATCGTCGTCGAACCCGTCGTCCTCCGCGGCGTCCGCGGCGTAGGGGGGCTCGGAGGGGGCAGGGGCGGCCCGGGAAGGGGTTTCGTGTTCACTGAGGTGCTCGGCGGAGTCCGCGGGCACCTGGGCTTCGGTGCGCTCGCCGCGCTCCTCGGAGCCCGTCAGGTCCAGGGGGGAAGACATGGAAAGTACCTCGTGCGCGGACCCGGAAGCCGTGTCCGCTGCCGCCTCGAAGGAGGCCTCTCCGCGCGCGTCGTCTCCGGGCGCGGCTGGCAGCGTTCCGCCATGGGGCGGGGGATGGGTCGGGTCTCGCGTCATTCGCCTCGGAAGGGCAGCCGTCTAGCACGCATCCTCCCACCCATGGGGGTCGCGGCTAAGGACATTCTTCAGGGACGTCGGGGGTCCACCCGGGGCCCCCTGCCCGCCCGCCGTGCGCCCGCTGCCCGTGGGGAGGCGCTTCCACTGGATAACACCGGGTCCAGGCCGAACCCCGGCCGCCACGGGCCCCTTGAGCTGGAGGGGCCGCAAGGCAGGCAGGCGGCCGAGCATCAAGGCCCGGAGCCTCAGGTGGGCGGCTTCAGGGTGCGCCCCTTGTGGGTCCGGGGCAGCGCGTGGGAGATGAGCGACACGTAGTCCACCGCCTGCACGCGCGGCGGGGGCGGCTGCGTGCCCAGCGCGGCCAGGCGCTTGCTGAACGCGGCCAGGATGTCCGGCATGGGGCGCATGGCCTTGAGCAGCGCGTTGGGGCCCTCCATCGCCTGGGACAGCGCGATGGCCGCCTGCTGCAACGGCAACCCGCGCCTCAGCAGGTCCTGGAACGAGTTCGACAGCGTGATGATGTTGTGCCCCGCCGTCTGCACCATCTCCACGGCGATCTTCAGCACCTGCGGCGCCGTGAGGTGGCCGTCCGCCAGCAGCACCAGCGCCGCCTGGAAGTAGTTGAAGATGGGCACCACGCGCGGGCCGTAGGGCGTGAAGTGCGCGGGCGGCGTCAGCTTGTCCAGGTGGATGAAGATGCGCCGCACGGGGTCCGCGATGGGAATCTTCTTCCACGCCTCGTGCACGCGCGCGGCGTCGTCCGGGTACACCCCGCCCGCCTCCAGCACCTGGGACAGCACGCGCTCGTCCACCCGGCCCGCGATGAGGTCCGCGTAGAGCGAATAGATGAACGCGTCCGCCTCCGCGTCATCACCGAAGAGCACTTCCTCCGCCTCCACCGGCGCGTGGACGCGGCTCTCCAGGATGGCGGGCAGCTTGTAGCCCACCTGGCCGCGCAGCGCCCGGAAGCGCCCACGCAAGAGGTTGCCCACGTTGTCCTTGAGGACGAACTCGTCCCACTGGATGCCGTCCAGCTTGAGCTTCTCCTCCAGCACCGCGCGCATCTGCTTGGGGCTGCCGGACACGATGCACAGCCGCGAGTCCCCCTGCTCCGCCAGCTCGCGGATGAGGGCGGACGCGCCCGGGATGGCGACCTTCTCATGGGCCTTCTGGAACGCCGTGCGGAACAGGTCGCGCAGCGACTCGAAGTCCGTCTGGAGGTACGTCTTGTCCAGGTCCCACCGGTAGATGCGGCGCGGGGGTCGCGGGTCGATGCGGTCCGGCAGGCTCACTTCGCCAGGCCCTCCTGGATGGCGGTGCCCAGCTCGTTCGCCACCGCCTTCGCGGCCACCTTGCCCGCGTTCGCGATGGCGCGCGCCTTGGAGCGGCCGTGCGCCTTGATGAAGATGCGGTCGAACCCCAGGATGGGCGCGCCGCCGTACTGCTCCCAGTCCGTGATGTCCTTGAGCCGCTCGATGCCGGAGGACAGCATGGCCAGGCCCGCGCGCCAGCGCAGGCTCTCCTTGTAGGCGTACTGGGCCAGCTCCATCACCGTGTCGTGCACGCCCTCCAGCATCTTCAGGCACACGTTGCCCACGAAGCCGTCGGTGACGATGACATCCACCGTGCCGCGCGGGATGTCGATGCCCTCCACGTTCCCCGTGAAGTTGAGCCCCGGCATCTGCGACAGCCGCTGGTGCGCCTCCACCACCCGGGGCGGACCCTTCTGGGGCTCCACGCCATTCGACAACAGCGCCACCTTGGGCCGCTCGTTGCGGGAGATGATGCGCGCGTAGGCGCTGCCCATGACGGCGAACGCCACCAGGTCCTCCGCGGTGGCCTCCACCGTGGCGCCCACGTCGAGGATGAGGCTGAACGGGTCCTGCTTCGCGCCTCGCACGCCCCGCGTGGGGTACACCGTAGCCAGGGCCGCGCGGCGCACGCCGGGAATGAGCTGGAAGTGGCGCTTGCACGCGAGCACGCCCGCGCCCGTGTTGCCCGCGGAGACGAGCGCGTGCGCTTCCCCCTCCGCCACCAGCCGGGCGGCCACCGCCACGGAGGACTCGGGCTTGCGCGCCAGCGCCTCGCCGGGCTTCTCGTCCATGCCCACGTAGTCGCCCGCGTGGTGCACGGAGATGCGCTCCCCGTTGTGCTTGATGCCCGCCAAGGCCTCGTCGATGACCGGCCGGTCTCCCACGAGCAACGCGTGGATGTGCGGAGACTCCAGCGAAAGCTGGGCAGCGCCTCGCACCACCTCCGCCGGGCCGTGATCGCTCCCCATCACGTCGAACGCGATGGTGATGTGCTGCGGCTTGCCCACCATGGTCCCCATCCTATGAGCTTTGCTCCGCGCCTGCTCCCGACATTCGCACCTGTGACACCAACGACAGTGCCAAAAGTCCACCCAGCGCCACCAGCACCGCGCCCGTCCCATAAGGCGCCGCCGGGCCCAGTCGTGTGAAGAGCAGGCCGCCCAGCGCGGGCCCCACGATGCGGCCCAGCGAGCCGGACGCCTGATACGCCCCCAGGACCGCCCCCTGCCGCTCCATGGGCGCGTGCAGGGACACCAGCGCGGACAGGCACGGCGTCACCAGCGCGGAGCCCACCGCCAGCAGGCCCATCACCGGGAAGAGCCACCCGTACGACGGCGCCACGGGCAGCAGGGCCAGCCCCACCGCCGTCAGCCCGAAGCCCACCACGGCCACCGGGGCCTCCCGCCCTCCCCTGCCCCCCGAGGCACCTTCCGCCCCTTGGCCCGGCGCGCCATGCGCCGCCACCAACCGGCGCACCAGCCCGCCCTGCACCAGCGCGGACAGCACGCCCACCACCGCGAAGAGCGCCCCGGAGCGCAGGCTCGCCTCCTTGAGGATGGACGCGTCCGGATGCACCGCGTGCACCAGCCACCCGCCCTCCAGCGGCACCGGCCCGGAGGAGAGGAAGCGCGTCAGGAGGTACACGGAGAAGGTGCCCTCCATCTGCGCGAAGGCCACCGTGTAGAGCAGCACCAGCACCACGCACCGGCCCACGACGGGCAGCGTCAACACGGCGGTGGCGCCCCGCATGCTGCGCGTCGTCGCGGACGGCGAGTCCGCCCTGCGCGTCTCCGGCAGGAAGAACCAGGTGTTGAGCAGGTTCAGCGCGGACAGCCCCGCCGCGAACAGGCCGATGGCCAGGTTGCCGCCCCACGCCCCCAGGACGCCGCCCAGCGCGGGCCCCAGGACGAAGCCCAGCCCGAACGCCGCGCCGATGATGCCCATGCCCCGCGCGCGCTCGTGCGGCTTGGTGATGTCCGCCACCACCGCCTGCGCCGTGGACACGTTGCCGCCGGACACCCCGTCGATGACGCGGGACAGGAACAACAGGGGCAGCGTGTGCGCGAAGGCGAACAGCACGTAGCCCAGCAGCGAGCCCACCTGGGAGATGAGCAGCACCGGCCGCCGGCCGAACCGGTCCGACAGCCGCCCCATGATGGGCGCCGCCACCAACTGCATCAGCGAGTACACCGCGACGAGCAGCCCCACCGCGAAGGGGGAAGCGCCAAAGCGCACGCCGTACACGCCCAGCTGCGGAATCAGGATGCCGAACCCGATGAGGTCCAGGACGGCGATGCCGAACACCACCCGCAGCGACGCCTCCCGAGCCAACTTCGCACTCCCTCGTCCCTTCGAGGGACCGTTGGAAAAGACAAGACCGCCGGAGCGCGCAACGGGCGCTCCGGCGGCCGGGAACAATCCCACTCTCAGCGCTGGGCGTCTACATCGCCTCGGCGGACTGGATGCGGCGGTTGGCCGTGTCGCGCTCGATGCAGCCCTTGGTCATCGTGTACTGGTACGTGCCCAGCTCGTCACGCCAGTACTCGCCCTCGTAGGGCCAGTAGAGCTGATCGTCCGCCACCGCCACGGAGTACTTGTACTTCTTGACGATGGCCGTGCGGCCGCCCGCCTTGAGCTGCTCCTCCAGGAACTCCTTCTCCTTGGTGGTCGTCTCGAACTTGATGCGCAGGCCGTTGGCCAAGAGCAGCTTGAGCGCGCCCAGCTCCGACTCCAGCTTGCCCTTGGCCATGATGCCGGCCTTGGAGATGAGGCTGGTGCGCTGGACCTTGAGCTCCTCCAACAACTGCTTGGTCAGCTCCGAGTACTTGAACGTGTCGCCCTTGTTGCCGAACAGGTCCATCTCACCCTCGAGCTCCAGGATGGAGTCGTTGGTCTTCTTCAGGTCCTGATCCGTGAGGGCCAGCCGCAGGATGCGCTCCAGGATGACGTCCGTGCCGTTCTTCTCCAGGCCGTCCTTGTTCTTCTTCTGCACGTCCGCGAGCACCGTGTAGTACTCGGAGGCCTCCATGTTCTTCTTCACGAGCCCGTCCAGCTCGTCGTGCACGGGCAGGTAGGTGCGCTCGAAGTCCTGGAGGATGAGGTTGGACTCCCGGTAGCGGCAGTTCTCGTAATAGATGACCGCCTTGAGGATGAGCGCCTCCGGGAAGTACTCCTCGCGGAAGAAGGGCGACGACAGGGTGATGAGGTTGCCCAGTGCCTGCTCGTACTGGCCGATGCGGTAGTTGGCCCAGGAGGACTCGAAGAGGGCCTCCAGCCACTGCGTGTTCCCGCGCTCCACCTTGTTCAAATAGAAGATGGAGAAGCGGTTCTGCTGCATGCCGTAGTGCGTGCGGGCCAGCTGCATGAAGGCCAGCTCGCGCAGCGACTTGTCCAGCTTCGCCGCCTCGCCGGTGCGGCCCGCCTGGGGACGGGTGAGGCGCACCACTTCCTTCATGGCCTCCACGGACGCCATGACGTCCGTGTTGCCGCGCTTGGCCGCCGCGTCCTTGTGGGCCGTGCCGTTGCGGAAGAAGGCCAGGCCCTCCAGGTACTTCGCGCGCGGGTAGAACGCGTCCGTGCGCGGGATGGTCAGCGCCAGCCGCTTCACCTCTTCGAACGACTTGTCCGCGTTCTCCGTCTGGCCCACCTGATCCAGCGCGCGGCCACGCACGAAGTGGTAGCGCGCCAGCAGGTAGCGGAACTCGTTGCGGAACTTCTCCGGGAACTCGTAGTTCGCGTACCGGGCGATCTCATCCAGGATGACCGTCTCGTTCTGCGTCTTGCGGCTGATGAAGAACAGCCACTCCAGGCTCGTCTTGAAGAACTTCGTGGACGGGCCCGCGGCGAGGATCTTGGAGAACTCGCCCAGCGACGAGTGGTACAGCCCCATGCGGTACAGGGACTTGGCGAGCACGTAGCGCGCCTCCACGTGCAGGCCCTGGAGCTTGGGGTCACCCAACAGCTCGTGGGCCGCCATCGCGGACTTCTCGTACTCGTCGTTCTTGAACAGGCTGATGGCCGCGTCCAGGCGCTGGCGGTCCGCCGTCTTGCCGGACACGTCCACCGCGTCGAACGTCATGGTGGGCGCGGGCGGCTTGTCGTTGTCACCCGTGAGGTCCAGGCCCAGGCCGGGGCTGCCCTGCGCGGCCGGCTTCGCGCTCGGCGTGGGCTTCGCGGCGGGCGCGGCCGGGGTGGCCGTGGGCGCGGGCGTCGTCGTCACCGCGGCGGGCGGCGTGGCGGGGTTGCCCACAGGCGCGGTGTCGCTGGTGGCGGAGGAGGACTCCTCGGAGGTGTCCTCGGCCGGGGCGGTGACCTTGCCCTTGCCGCGCTTGGCGGACGCCTTCTTCTTCGAGGAAGCCTTCGAAGAGGCCCCCTTCTTCTTCTTCTTCGACTGACCCGCCAGGTCCAGCCCTTCGAAGGACTGGGCCAGCGTGGGGGCCGTGTACGCGAGCGTGAGCCCGAGGACGGCGAGGCGGAGGAACCGGTGGGTGCGCATGAGTCTTTAGGAACCGGAGGGGAAGAAGAAGGACAGGCCCAGCTCGAACAGGATCTGGTTGCGGAGGTAGCTGGGCGTGGGCTCCCGGCCCTTCTCCACGTAGATGATGTCGCGCAGCTCCGTGCGCAGCGTCATCCAGCGGTTGAAGAAGAAGCGCAGGCCCACGCCCACGTTGCCGCCGCCCGTGAGGTACGACTTGCTGCCCGCGACGGGCGAGCCGTCCGCCAGCGGCTCCGCCGGGCCCTTGTACTGGACGACGGACCCGCCCACGACGCCGTACATGTCGAAGTGGACGAACTTCTCCGCCAGGAGCGACAGCTTGCCGTAGATGGGCGCCCACTGGACGTCCACGCCGCCCATCAGCGTCAACTGGCCGGGCGCGTACCCGTCCAGTTCGCCCTTGGAGGGCGCGCGGCAGCCGCGGGTGTCACCGCCCTCGCCCGGCGTGAAGGTGCAGATCTGCGCGGAGCCCGCCACGGAGTTCAGCGCGTAGCCGCCGCGCAGGCCCACGCCCAGCGTCTCCATGGGGAAGTAGGTGACGGTGCCGCCGAAGAGGTACTTCTTGAAGAACGCGTCGCGGATGGTGATGGACGCGGACGGGCTGACCTCGAAGCGACCCTTCTTGAGGAACATGTGGCCGGACACCGGCCGGATGCGCTCGCGAAGGGGCCCCAGGGCGTCCTTGTCCACCTCGGACACGTCGCCGGCCTCCTCCTCCTGGGAGGTGGCGGGCGGGTTGGAGTTGGCCGCGGTCTTCGGAGCCGGGGTCGCGGGGGCCGGAGCGGGCGTGGCCGGAGCCGGAGCCGCGGCGGCCGGCGCGGGGGCCTGGTCGGCGCCAGCGAGCGCGGGCACGCCGGCGCACAGGGTCAGGAGCAGACGGAAGGCGGGCTTCATTCGGACTCCCTCCCCGTCGACTTGAGGGGCAGGAAGATGGAGATGCCCGCGTTGAGGGTCATGACGTTCTGGAGGGCGCCCTTGCTGCTGCCCAGGGGCTGGTCCACGTAGGAGGTGTTGATGAGGGCCACGTTGACGGCCAGGTAGTCCTTGGTGACGAAGCGCATGCCCAGGCCCAGGTCGAAGGCCGGGTTGAGGCCGCGGTCCGGCAGCGCGGAGGTCTCCGTCCTCACCACGCCCATGCCACCCAGCAGGTAGCCGTCGAAGTGGAGGATGGAGTTGAGGAAGGACACCTTGCCGTAGAGCGGCGCCCACTCCAGGTCGCCCATGGCCGACCAGTTCGGCACGGAGCTGTAGATCTTGCTGTTGAAGGTGCGCTTCGCCGTGCGGACGTCATCCGACGGGATGACCTGGATGAGCGAGCCACGCGCCGAGATGGCCAGCGTGTCCGACAGGTACCAGGCCGCGCGCAGCGAGCCGCCGAACTTCGAATAGAACGGATCGTTCACGGAGATGCTCACGAACGGTGAGATCTCCAGGCGGTTCTTCTTCAGGTAGACCTTGCGCTGAACGCTCTTCACCCGGTCGTCCTGGGTGATGTCCGTGAGCGGCATCAGCGCTTCGATCGGGATGTCCTTCGCCGGGGCGGCGGCAGGCGGCGACGCGGGACGGGCTTCCTCGTCCGGCGGCGGCGCGGGGTTCTCTTCGGGTGGCTTGGCCTGGGAGTCCTCGGTCAGATCGAGGCCCATGCCTTGCTGGTTCTGGGCGGGGGCCAGCGCGGGCCACATCAGGCTCAGCGCAAGCAGCAGCGTGGGGCGGTTCAAGTCCGGGCGCTCCGTGGGGGGAGGGAACGTACTGCCACCGGAAGGCAGCATGACATCAGCCGCACCATCCTATCGGCCGTATTCCCAACCATCAACCAGCAGAATGCGCCTGCCTCCTCTGTATTCCTCCCGTATCGCTTCACAATTCCACTGTGCTCACGCCCCGAGGGTCAGGGGTTGGCGCGCGAAAGTGGTGTGCTACCGTTCGCGGGTTCCGGGCGTCGCTCTTCCCCCCTTGGCGCGCCCTGTTTCCATCCTTCCTAGAGGTCTGAAAGATGTTCGTGCGAACCGCGCTCTTCCTGTCCGCCGCCCTGATGCTGGGAGGCTGCGACGTCACCACCGAGCTGGGCAAGCCGTGCCAACTGGTGCGCAGGGCCACGGACCAGGAGCGGGAGGCGCAGGGCCGCAAGTTCGTGGAGATCCAGGAGAAGGACATCGCCGTGGATCAGGACTTCATCTCCTTCGGTTCGCTGGACTGCGAGGACCTCATCTGCGTCCGTGACGACCAGAGCCCCCGCAGCGACAACCCGGAGGCGTTCGCCCTGGGCTACTGCAGCAAGGAATGCGTGCAGGGCACCACGACGGGCTGCGAGATCACCCGCACCGTGGGCGACGTGGAGGAGGGCCTCAAGGAGCGCATGACGTGCCGTCCCCTGCTCCTGGACCAGGACACGCTGGACGCCATCAAGATCGCGGACGAGGGCTTCTACCGGCGCACCTTCGGCGAGAACAACTCGCCCTACTTCTGCGCGGGCGCCGTCGCGGCGGCCCAGGGCAACTGAACGGCGCACTGAACAGTCGCCTCGCGCGAAAGGGTTAGACCTTTTCGCGCACCCCGTTCGTAAAGGCAGGGCCCGCGTTTCAAACGCCTTTGGAGCCCTGCCATGAATCGTACGGTCCTGTTCCTCGCCCTGGCTGGTGGCCTTGCCCTCACCGCGCTGGTGCTGGGCATGCCCCGCGGGGGCGGTCTCCCGCCCACGCCGCACGTCGTCGTGACGCCGCCCCCGCCCGTCCCGCAGCCGGGGCCGCGCGCGTCCACGGGCAGCCTCCAGGTGACGAGCCGGCTGTCGCACCCGTACGTGCCGGTGGGCCCCTCGGAGACGTACGTGACGGTGGACCTCACCGGCGCGGAGGTGCCCGGGGCGAAGAGGAGCCCGGTGAACCTGGCGGTGGTCATCGACCGGTCCGGGTCCATGAGCGGCTACAAGCTCCAGCAGGCGAAGCAGGCCGCGCGGCACTTGGTGTCGCTGCTGCGCGACGAGGACCGGCTGGCCATCGTGCACTACGGCAGCGACGTGAAGAGCCTGCCGTCGCTGCCGGCCACCTCGGGCAACCGCGAGCGGATGCTCCAGTTCATCGACGGCATCTGGGATGACGGCGGCACCAACATCAGCGCGGGCCTGTCCGTGGGCCGCACGCAGCTCGCTTCCGCCATGGGCGGGACGGCCTCGGTGAACCGCCTCATCCTGATGAGCGACGGCCAGCCCACCGAAGGCGTGTCCGACGAGGAGGGGCTGAAGAACGTGGTGCGGGAGATCCGCGCCTCCGGCATCACGGTGAGCTCCATTGGCGTGGGCACGGACTTCAACGAGGACCTGATGCAGGCCTTCGCGGAGTACGGCGCCGGCGCGTACGGCTTCCTCGAGGACGCGAGCAAGCTGTCCACCCTCTTCCAGCGCGACCTGCAGCAGGCCACCACCGCGGTGGCGCGCAACGTGGAGCTGTCGTTCGAATTGCCCCCGGGCACCACGCTGGGCGAGGTGCTGGGCTACCGCGCGCACCAGGCCGGCAACACCGTGCGCGTGGCGCTGCCGGACTTCTCCGCGGGCCAGGTGGAGCGCGTGGTGGCGCGGCTGCACGTGACGGGCATCGCGCCGGGCCAGTCCGTGCAGGTGGCGGGGCTGAAGGTCGCGTACACGGACCTGCTCGTGCAGAAGAACGTGGAGGACCAGTCCGTGCTGGCCGCGGTGGCCACCAACGTGCAGGAGGAAGTGGTCCAGCGCCAGGACAAGGAGGCCACGGTGTACGCGGCCCGGGCCCGCAGCGCGCAGAACCTCCAGAAGGCCGCGGAGGCGATGGCCCAGGGCAACAAGGCGGAGGCGAAGGGCTACCTCTCCCAGAACCAGGCCCTCTTCGAGGAGGCGGGCGCGGTGGCGGGCGCGGCGGCGGTGGCGGCGGATCAGGCCGAGCAGAGCCGCGCGATGCAGGAATACGACGACGCGGATTCCTATGAAGCGCAGAAGGCCGCCGTGAAGAACAGCAAGGTGAAGGCGCTCAAGAGCTTCGGGCGCATGGGCTCGACGTACTGAGTGTCAGGTCCAGGGCGTGCGAGGGGGCATCGCCCGCCCCCCTGCCCGCCCGCCATCGCGACGTCACATCTTCGCGGTTGACCTCCGGAATCGCGTGGCCCTATCTCCGCGTTCTTCCAGGCTTCACCCCCTGGAAGCAGGGCGCACAGGAGGCGCGAAACAAGCATGGCGGCGAGCGCGAGCACCCCGTGGGTCGGGGTCATCATGGGCGGCAAGAGCGACCTGGAGCACCTGCAACCGGCGATCGACATCCTCGCCGAGCTGCGCATCCCGCACGAGGTGCGCGTCGTGTCCGCGCACCGCACGCCGGACTGGATGATGGAGTACGCGTCCAGCGCGGAGGGCCGCGGCCTGTCCGTCATCATCGCCGCGGCGGGCGGCGCGGCGCACCTGCCCGGCATGGTGTCCAGCAAGACGCTCCTGCCGGTGCTGGGCGTGCCCATGCCCACCACGGTGCTGTCCGGCTTCGACGCGCTGCTCTCCATCGTGCAGATGCCCAAGGGCGTCCCGGTGGGCACGCAGGCCATTGGCAAGCCGGGGGCCGCCAACGCGGCGCTGCACGCGGCGGCCATCCTGGCGCTGAAGTACCCGGAGCTGCGCGAGCGGCTGGCCGCCTGGCGCAAGGCCCGCACGGATGAGGTGCTGGCGCAGCGCGAGGTGGCGGGATGAGCGGCCCCATGGTGCTTCCCGGAGGGACGCTGGGCATCCTGGGCGGCGGACAGTTGGGGCGCATGATGGCGCTCGCGGCGCGCACGCTGGGCTACCAGGTGCAGGCGTTGGATCCGGACTCGGCGTGCCCGTCCCGCTCCGTGGTGGACCGCTGCCTCACCGCGTCCTTCACCGACACGGCGGCGGCCGAGGACCTGGCGCGCCAGTGCGACGTGGTGACGCTGGAGATTGAAAAGGTCTCGCTGGCCACGCTCAATGCCGTATCCCGGCACGCGCCCATGCGGCCCGGCGCCTCCGTGCTGGAGGTGGTGCAGCACCGCGGCCGGCAGAAGGCGTGGCTCGCGAAGGGCGGCTTCCCGCTGGGCCCGTGGCGCGAGGCGAACTCGGAGGCGGAGCTGTCCCAGGCCATCACCGCGCTGGGCGGCAAATGCTTCATCAAGTCCAGCGAGGGCGGCTACGACGGGCGCGGCCAGTCCGAGGTGAAGTCGGCCTCCGAGGCGGGCGTCGCGTGGAAGGAGCTGGGTGAGCGCTCCGTGGTGGTGGAGGCCGCGCTGGACCTGAAGGCGGAGCTGTCCGTGCTGGTGGCGCGCGGGCCGGACGGGCAGCTGGCGGTGTATCCGCCCGCGTTCAACCACCATGAGGAGCGCATCCTCGCGTGGTCGCTGTTGCCGGGTCCGCTGCCCCCCGCCGTGCTGACGCAGGCGTCGCAGGTGGCGCGCGACATCACCGCGGGCCTGAAGGTGGAGGGCTTGTTGGTGGTGGAGATGTTCCTCCTGGGGGACGGGTCGCTGCTCGTCAACGAGGTGGCGCCCCGGCCGCACAACAGCTTCCACTCGACGGAGGTGGCGTGCCTCACGAGCCAGTTCGAGCAGGCCGTGCGCGCGGTGTGCAACCTGCCCCTGGGCTCCGTGGAGGTGGTGCGCCCCGCGGCCATCGTGAACCTGCTGGGTGACCTGTGGCTGCAGGAAGGTGGGCCCCGGTTCGCGCAGGCGCTGGCGCTGCCCGGCGTCCGGCTGCACCTGTACGGCAAGCGCGACGCGCGCAAGGGGCGCAAGATGGGCCACCTGTCCGCGGTGGGCTCCACGCCCGAGGACGCGCTCCAGCGCGTGAAGGCCGCCGCCAGGGCCCTGGGGATGTAACGCCCATGAAGACGAACGCCGCCCGGCTCCTGGACTCGCTCGGCATCGCGTACCGCTTGCGCGACTACGACGTGGATCCGGACGACCTGTCCGCGGAGACGGTGGCCGCCAAGGTGGGCATGCCCGCGGAGCAGGTCTTCAAGACGCTGGTGGCCAAGGGCGACCGCACCGGCGTGTTGATGGCGGTGGTGCCCGGCAACGCGGAGCTGGATTTGAAGGCCCTGGCGCGGCTGTCCGGCGACCGCAAGGTGGACACCGTGCCCCTCAAGGAATTGCAGCCGCTCACCGGCTACATCCGGGGCGGCGTCACCGCGCTGGGGGGCAAGAAGGACTACCCCGTCTTCGTGGATGAGACGCTGGAGCTGTTCGACGAGGTCGCCGTGTCGGCCGGGGTGCGCGGGACGCAGCTTGTCCTCGCCCCCGCGGACTACCTGCGCGTGACGAAGGGCAAGCCGGGACCCATCTCGCGCCCGAAGGCGTAGACCCTTTTCGCAAGCCGCGCGTTCGAAGGGACATTCCCGGCCCTTGGGGGCCGTTCCCGGGGTGTCCCGATGAATGCCGCCGTGTTGCAATTCCACCACCGCGAAGCCTTCGAGCACACCGTCACGCGCGCGCTGGCGGCAGGCGCCGGAGCGGGGCTTTTGCAGTGGGTCTCCCTGCGCGTGGGCATGCCGGTGCCGCTGACGTGGGTGGTGCCCGCGGCGGTGGTGCTGGCGTGCGCGCGGGGTGACCGGTGGGACCGGGGCCTGTTGAGCGGCCTGGGGTTGCTGCTCGTCGCGCTGCCCTATGGGCTGGGCCTGTCGCCCGCGTGGACCGTGGCCACGAGCGGCGCGGCCGCGGGCGCGCTGCTGGTGCGCTCCCGCCTCAACGACCTGGGCGAGGAGGGACAGGTCGCGGAGGCCCGCCCCACCCTCGTGCACTACGGCCTGGGCGCCGTGCTGGGCGCGGGGCTCACGCTGGCGGGCGGCGTGGTGGCGAACATCCTGGCGGTGCGGCTGGCGTCCGTGGCCACGCCCACGCTGCTGGCGGCGGCGGTGGTGGGCGGCATCGTGGGGCTCTTCGTGGGGCTGGGCGCCATCGCCGCGCACCTGGGGCTGACGGCGGATCCGGTGGAGGCGCGCGCGGAGGAGCTGCTGCCCCAGCTCTCCAGTGATTTCCTCACGCTGTCCGAACGCGCGCTGTCCCTCTACCGGCAGTGCGGCCAGTCCCTGGCGAAGCTGCCCCGAGAGCCCGCGCGCGAGGAGCTGGCCCGCACGCTGGCGCGGATCACGAAGGGCGCGGTGGAGCTGGCGTCCGAGTGGGCGGGCGTGGAGGCGCAGCTGGAGGAGCGCGCCGCCGCGGAGTTGCTGGAGGAGCGCGACAGCCTGGAGCGCAGCGCTCGCGCGAGCACGGACGTGGTGGCGCGCCGGCAGTTGGAGGCCGCGGCGGCGTCGCTGGCGGAGGAGGTGGAGCGGCTGGGAGACATGCGCCAGCGACGTGAGCGCATCCTCGCGAGGCTGCGCGCGGAGGTGGCCCTGCTGGAGCGTGCGCGCGTGGCGCTCCTGTCCCTGCGCAGCGGTCAGGCCCAGCTGAAGGCGGCGGAGCTGGCCTCGCTGGCCCGCCGGTTCCGTGCCCTCTCGACCGCCCAGGGAGAGGAGGGCCAGGCGATGGACGCGGTCGCGGCCCAGGTCACGCTGACCCAGGTGGCGGCGGCGAGCGTGGCCCCGGTGACCCCGGTGGATCCGTCACCAGCAGAATCCGAGGGCGCCAAGGTGGCGGAAATCCAGCGGATTCAGGGGGAATAGGACCTGGGGAGGCCTGAGGGGGACTCCCGTGGCAAGCGTCCGTTTTCGATGCTGGCCCTGCCGAGTGGTCGGGGGGGACTGAAGCTTGCCCCGGAGCGCGGTACATTTCGGGAGCCATGAGCCTGCCCTCCCCCAGCAAGCCCGCACCACCACCGCCCTGGCTCTGGAACGGTGATGAGCCGAGGGTCGCCACCGTCTTCCAGCCCATCGTCGATCTTCTCAGCGGCGAAGTCCTCGGCCACGAGGTGCTGTCGCGAGGCCTGGGCCCGGTGGAGTCCCCCAATGAGTTGTTCAACCGCGCGCGGGTGGAGGGTTTCACCTACGAGTTGGAGCGCGCGTGCTGGACCGCGGCGGTGCGGCGCATCGCCACGCTGCCGGAGGCACAGCGGCGCGGGCCGTTCTTCTTCAACGTCAGCCCGGACGTGCTGAGCGACGAGCGCTTTGGCGGCGCGTCCACGCTGGAGCTGCTCCGTCAGCACGGCCTGAGTCCCCAGCAGCTGGTGCTGGAGATCACCGAGCGCAGCACGTTCGAGGACACGGAGCAGCTGCGCATGCTCGCGCGGCGGTACGCGGAGCAGGGCTTCGGCATCGCGCTGGACGACTTCGGCGCGGGGCACTCGGGCCTGGTGACGCTGGTGCACAGCGCGCCGGACTTCATCAAGTTGGACCAGGCGCTGGTGCGGGACATCCACCTGCACACGTACCGGCAGCACCTGGTGAAGTCGCTGGTGGCGTTCGCGCAGCGCGTGGACGCGGTGCTCATCGCCGAGGGCGTGGAGACGTGGAACGAGCTGGCGGTCCTGCTGCGCCTGGGCATCCGGCACGCGCAGGGCTACCTGCTGGCGCGGCCGGTGAGCTCGCCGCAGCGGCCGGGCGCGGACTTCGCGGAGCGTTGCCGCGAGGCCATCCGCGCGCTGCACCACCGAGAGCACGAGGATGACGAGACGGTGGGCAGCATGATCATCCGCCCGCCGTGCGCGCCGGTGACGGCGCAGGCGGTGGAGTTGGATCGGCTCTTCCGCCGCACGCCGGGCGAGGACCACGTCGTGTTGCTGGAAGGCGAGCAGCCGCGGGCGGTGGTGACGCGGCGCAACTTCTACGCGCGCTTCGGGGGAAGCGCCGCCAGCACGGAGTCAGCGCTTCCGGACGCGCCGCGCGAGGCGCTGATGGTGGTGGAGGACGCGACGGCCATCACGGCGCTGGCGCGCATGGCGATGCGCCGTCCGCCCGAAACGGTCTACGACCCGGTGGTGGTGACGGACGCGAAGGGCCACTTCCTGGGCACGGTGACGATGAAGCAGCTCATCGCGCGGGCCTCGGACCTGGAGCAGCACGCGGCGACGGGCGCGCATCCTCTGACGGACCTGCCCGGCAGCCGGATGATCGAGCGGTGGATCCGCGCGGCGCTCCAGGGCAGCGCGTTCACGGTCATCTACGCGGACCTGGACCACTTCGAGGCGTACAACGACCGCTACGGCTTCCTCCAGGGCGACCGCGTCATCCGCTACACGGCGAGCGTGCTGTCGGAGTGTCTGCACCTGCTGCCGGAGGGCTCCAACCTGGGCCACGTGGGCGGCGACGACTTCGTGCTGGTGTGTCCGGACGCGGTGGCGCCGGACGTGTTGCGCACGCTCTGCCAGCGCTTCGACGCGGAGAAGGTCCCGCTCTACGGGCCCGAGGACCTGCGGCGCGGCGGCTTCACTGCCAAGGACGCGGCGGGCAACACGGTGCCGGTGACGTTGAGCCTCGCGGCGGTGGACCACCAGGGCCTGTCCGCCCATCCCCACCCGGCGGAGCTGTCCGCCGTCGCCGCGTCCCTGCGAAAGCGCGTGAAGGCCGTCTCCGCGCAGACGCACACCAGCACGTTCCTCTTCCAGCCCGGCGCGGTGAAGTAGCGCCGCGCTACGGCGTGATGGGGAGCGTGCTCACGCCCTCGAACTCCGCCGTGCCGCCGCGGACGATGCCGTTCTTCTGGCACCAGCCGCCCGGCACCTCCAGCACGTACTGGCTGGGAATGCCCACCGAGCGGTTCGTCAGCGTGCGCGGCTCCGCGTTCTCGATGATGCCCACGACGCGGCCCTCGGACGTGATGAACAGCATGTCCAGCGGGATGAGCGTGTTGCGCATCCAGAAGCCGCGCACCTCTTCATCCGGGAAGATGAAGAGCATGCCCTGCCCGGCCGGCAGCGACTTGCGCCACATGAGCCCGCGCGTGCGCGACTCGCCCGTGGCGGCCACCTCCACCTCCACGCGGTGCACACCACCGTAGGCATCCTTCAGCCGCACGTGCGCGCGCGGCAGGGTCGGCATCACGTAATCCTCCGCCGACACGTCCCTGGACTTCGGACGCGCCGGAGCGGGCGCGGCGGTCTTCGGAGGCGCGGCGGGCGCTTCCTGACACGCGCCGCCCGCGAAGGCCAGCGCCGCCACCACGAACGTCAGGCGCGTCCGCGTCCTCATGACGGGTGCTGGGGATGCAGGGGCTTGTTGAGCAGCTTCTCGGTCAGCTCGGAGCCCAGGCTGTCCGACATGAGCCGCTCCACCAGCGTCTCGAAGTCCACGCGCTGGGACTCGCTGCTGTAGATGAAGCGGATGCCCATGCCGGGCTCCTCCGCGTCGGCCTTGGACCAGACGACTTCGCCCAACAACTCGAAGGGTGCCTCGCGGTGCGGCACCGTCAACTTGAAGAGGAAGCGCGTGCCGATGGGCAGCGGCTTCTTCGTCTTGATGAACGTGCCGCCCTTGCTGATGTTCTTCGTGTAGTCAGCGAAGAACGAATTGAGCTTCTTGTAGTCGACCTTCAGCTCGATGGGCGCACGACCGTGGGTGCGCAGTTCGGATCCGCTCTTCTGTTCGGACATGCGGCCGGGGAGTATAGGGGACGCCATGCGGCAAGTCCTCCCCCGTGCCCGTGCACTGTTGGGCCGTCCAGCCGTCCTGGCCACCGTGCTGCTGCTTGGCGGTGGGGGGTCGGCCCTCGTCCTCCTCCCCCTCTTCGGGGTCCCGGGCTTCGAACTGGGCCTGGCCCTGTCCATCGCCGTCGGCCTGCTCGGAGGTGGGACAGGCATCGCCGCCGCCGCCCAGGAGCGCCGCATCCTCACCGGCGCCGGGGCCCTGCCCGCCCGGGTGGAAGCATCCGCCCTGCCCGGAACCGCCGTGGGCCGCGCCCTGGGCGCCAGCGTCGTCCTGAACCTGGGGGTGCTCGTCCCCCCCTTCGTGTGCGCCCTGCTCTTCGCCCGGCTTCGCACCGCGTGCGACCCCTTCGAGCTGGCGGGCTTCTACCCCCTGCTCACCGTCCCCTCCGCCCTGGTGGCCTCCGCGGCGGGCGTACTCCTGGGCTTCACGACGGCCCGGCCCCGGGGCGCGGCGGGCCTGTACGCCCTGCTGCTGCTCGCCTCACTGGCGGTGACGGTGTGGCCCATCGTCTTCGGGCCCCAGGTGTTCGCCTTCAACCTCTTCCTGGGCCACCTGCCCGGCCCCCTCTACGACGAAGCCCTCCAGATGACGGCCGCGCTGGGCTGGTTCCGTTTGGAGACGCTCTTGTGGGTGGGCGTCTTCGCGGGGCTCGCCATCGCGCTCCTGGACGTGCGCACCGGGCGCCTGGCGCTGAAGGGCGCGCGCGTGGGTGGCCTGCTGGGCCTGGTGCTCCCCTGCGCCCTGGGCATCCTCTGGCTGGAGTCCCGCGCGCCGCAACTGGGCCTGCGGATGAGCGACGCGTACCTCGCGGAGCAGCTGGGCGGCGTGCGGGAGACGGAGCACTTCGTCCTGCACTACCCGCGCGGCAAGGCGCGCCAGGACGTGGACCGCATGGCCCGCGACCTGGAGTTCCGCTTCACCCAGACGTCCCTCTTCCTGGGCACGGCCCCCACCGAGCGCGTGCGCGTGTGGCTCTACCGCTCCGAGGACGAGAAGCAGCGGCTGGTGGGCGCCGGCCGCACCCAGTTCGCCAAGCCCTGGCGCACGGAGCTGCACATCCAGGACAAGCCCTTCCCCCACTCCACGCTGCACCATGAATTGGCGCACGTGATGGCGGGTCCCGCGGGCTCCGGCTTCTTCCGCGTCACCACCCGGCTGGGCGTGTGGCCGCTGATGGGCGTGATTGAAGGGCTCGCGGTGGCCGCGGACGACCCCGTCCAGGGCGAGCTCACCCTGCACCAGTGGGCCGCGGGCATGCGCCGTCAGGGGCTGGCCCCGGACATGCGCGACCTCATGGGGCCCAAGGGCTTCTACCAGTCCGCCCCGGCGCGCGCGTACACCGTGGCGGGGTCGTTCCTGCGCTACCTGGCGGACACCTACGGCGCCGAGAAGCTGCGCACCGTCTACGCGCACGCGGACTTCAACGAGGCCTACGGCCGGCCCCTGAACGAGCTCGTCACCGAGTGGGAGCGCACCCTGGACGCGCTGCCCCTGGACGCGTCCGCGCTCGCGCGCGCCTTCGCCCGCTTCCGCACCGGCAGCCTCTTCACCCGCGCCTGCGCCCGCGAGGTGGCCCGCCTGTCGGACTCCGCCCGCGAGTCGCTCGCCAGCGACCCGCAGGACGCGCTCGAGCGCTACCAGCGCGCCGCGAAACTCCAGCCGGAGGAGCCGTCCTTCCAACTGGGCCAGGCCGTGGCCCTGGACGCCCTGGAGCGCGGGCCCGACGCGGCGAAGGTGCTGGCCAGGCTCGCGGAGCAGGTGAAGGACCGGCCCGCGCTCGCCGCGGAGGTGGCCGTGGCCCGCGCCGACGTGGCCCTCCACCAGGAGGACGTGGAGGGTTCGCGCGCCTTCCTCCAGGCCGCGCTCGCGTTGGATCCGGGACCGGAGCTCACGCGCACCGCCCAGGTGAAGCTGGCCGCGCTGGAGACGCCGTCGCGCCGGGCGCCCATCGAGGCGTACTTCCGCGCGCCCCAGGAGGAGCTGCGCCTCCTGCTCCTGGACCGCGCCCTGCTCGCGGCGCCCATGGACCCCTGGCTGCACTACCTGCTGGGGCGGCGGCTGCACCAGGTGGGGGCCCCGGCGCTCGCGGGCGAGCAGCTCCAGCGCGCCCTGTCGGACACCACCCTCCCGGAGGCCATCCGCCGGGAGGCCACGCGGCTGCGAATCGAGGCCGCCTACCTGGCGGGCGACTGCGGCGCCGTGCGGCATGAGGTGGGGGCGCTGCCGGACTACGGGGCCGCCTTCCGTGCGGCGGCCTCCGAGTGGCAGGCCCGTTGTGACTTCGAGCAAACGGCCTATCGCGGGCCGCTGGTGCCGCGTCAGGCTTTCCGCTAGACGCGGGCCCCTGCGCAGAGACGACTCACGCATCGACGGAAAGGTGGATGGGGCATGCACTTCGAGAAGACGCAGTACATCCAGGGGACGGTGGACGAGGTGGAGCGTGCGCTCCTCGACGAGCGCTACTTCCCGTACCTCCTCCAGCACCACGGCGTGCTGTTGGAGCTGCAGCCCCAGGAGGTGCGCGTGGACGGTGACCGCGTGCACCGCAAGGTGCGCTACCGCCCCAAGCCCGTCATCTCCTCCGTGGGTCCCAAGAAGGTGTCACCGGAGTGGTTCGCCTTCATCGAGACGTCCACCTACGACAAGCGCACCAAGCAGCTCACGTTCACCAACACGCCCACGTCCCACACCATCTCCAAGATGCTGGTGAACACGGGCGTGCTGAAGCTGCGCGACCTGGGCAATGGCCAGACGGAGCGCAAGATGGAGGGCGAGCTGTCGCTCAAGGTGCCCTTCCTGCTCAAGCCCGTGGCGATGATCGCGGAGCCGCTCATCAAGACGGAGGGTCTGAAGATCCTCGACGGCGAGCTGCCCGTGCTCAACCGCTTCATCGCTGAAGTCATCCGCGCCAAATAGTCAAAGCGCACGGAGGGCGGCGGGGCCTGGGAATGGGTTGACACAAATGCGGTTGAACCCATAAGGCCCCGCCATGCACAACCGCTTCCTCGCCCTCTGCGCCGTCTTCTTCCTGGCCGCATGCGCCCCGAAGCGCATCCCCGGCACGGAGCTGGAAGACACCGGTGAAACCCGCGCCATCCTCTCCGTGATGGAGAAGTACCGCGCCGCCCTGGAGGCCCGCGACGCGAAGGCCATCCAGGCGATGGTGTCCCCGAAGTTCCGCGACGACGCTGGCACCCCGGACGACCCGGCGGACGACCTCACCGCGGACAACCTGCAGGCCCACCTCCAGGCCCTCTTCCAGAAGGTGCAGAACCCCAAGGTGGACTTCAACGTCCGCCGCGTGGAGTTCCGCGAGGACGACGTCGCGCTCGCCATCTACTACTGGAACGCGTCCTGGCGCATGCCCGGCCTCAACGCCCGGCCCCAGTCGGACTCGGAGCTGGAGCAGATGGTGTTCCAGAAGGTCGACGGCGAGTGGAAGATCCTCTCCGGCATCTAGCCGCCGGAGCCTTCCCCGTCACACGCCCACGAGCGCCCGCAGCCCGTCCGGGCCCATGCCGTCCAGGGCCCGCGCGCGGGACAGGTAGGTGCGGAAGTCCTTGGGCGCGAGCTTGTCCGTGCCCAGCGGGGACAGGTGGTAGTCGCGGATGCGGCTGGTGGTGAAGCGCACCGCGCCGTAGAGGGCGTGGCCGTACAGCGCCCGCTTCTCCACGTCCGACAGCGGCCGCGCGTCCTGGTAGCCCCGCAGGAGCGCCTGGCACCGCTCGGGCTGGTAGGCCCCCTCGAAGCACCACGCGTTGAGGGTGATGGCCACGTCCAGCGCGTACGCGTCCACGCAGGCCATCTCGAAGTCGAAGAAGGCGCCCACGCGGTCGCCCAGCCACTTCACGTTGTCCAGGAAGAGGTCCGCGTGGATGACGCCCCGGGGCTCCAGGCCCTGGCGCTCGGCTTCCGCGCGCGCGAGGTAGCGCTCCAGCTCCTCCGCCACCGAGACGAGCTCCGGCTCCGGCCGCTGGGACAGACTGTTGAGCCAGCCCTTCACCAGGCCGGGGCCGTAGGGGTTCGCGCGCGTGCCTCCGAAGGACTGCGTCACGGTGTGCAGCTTGCCCAGCTCGGCCCCCAGGCGCTCCAGCACCTCCGGCGTGAGGCGGTCGCGGGTGTACTCCTCGCCGGCCAGCCACTTGAAGACGCTGATCCGCCCGCCTTGCAGCTCCAGGAAGGGAGAAGGCCCCGGCGGCACCAGCAACACGGGCGCGGGGAAGCGCGCGCGGGAGAGGTGCTCCAGCAGGGACGCCTCGAAGCGCAGATCCTCCGGCGAGCGCACCGTCGTGTGGCGCACGAAGACGCGGCCTGAGTCCGTCTCCAGCCGGTGGTTGGTGTTGATGGAGCCCTGCGGAATCGGCGTGATGGAGCGCACCGCCCCCAGGCCCCAGACCTCCGCCACGTGGGTGAAGGCCTCGGGGGGAAGTGTCGTGTAGACGGCCATGGCGTGCCTCCGGGGCGTGCCGCGCCCACGTGCGTGCTGCCCCCACCCGTTGACACCCCGGGGGGCCGGACCTATCTGTCCATGCCCGTCCTACTTCGCATAACTGTCTGAAAATCTTCAATCTTTGCGCGTGAGGCCACCCCCATGGAAACGTCGGGCCGCGGTGACTGGAAGCGTCGCGAGGGACTGGGCAGCGCCCTGGCCCAGGTGGGTATCGTCGCCGTGCTGCTGGCGGCCGGGGTCGCCTGGTACGTGCACCGGGGACAGGTGCGCCAGGAGGTGGACGCCCACCTGCGCACGGCGCGCTCCGCGGTGCTGAAGGGCAACCCCAGCGACCTGGCCATGGCGCAGCAGAACCTGGAGGCCCTCTTCGCGCTCGCGCCGGATTCGCGCGACGCGCGGGCGCTGGCCGCGGATCTCCAGGCGGAGCTGTGGCTCACCCACCACCAGCCCGGCGCGGAGGCGAAGGCGCGCGAGCAGTTGGAGCGCGCGGAGGCGCTGGGCTCGCGCTCCGGTGAGCGCTACGGCGCCCGGGCCCTGCTGCTCGTGGGCGCGGGACAGACGGCGGAGGCGAACAAGCTGCTGGAAGAACTCAAGGCCCAGGGCGCCAACAGCCCCCGGCTGACGCTGGCCCAGGCGCGGCTGCTGCAGAAGGAGGGGCGCCTCTCCGAGGCCCGTCAGGCCTTCGCGCGCGCGGCGGAGGGGGCCTGGAAGGATCCACGCTTCTCCTCGGCCTATGGAGAAGCGCTGCTCGACGAGGGCATGTTCCCCCAGGCGGTGGAGGCCTTCGGACGCGCCACCACCGCGAACCCGGACCACCTGCTGTCGCGGGTGACGTCCACCCTGGCGCAGCTGTACGCGGGGCGGCCTTCGGACGGGGCGGCGGCGTTGATGGAGGAGGTGCGCTCGCGCGGCAAGGAGCTGACGCCCGCGCTCCAGGCCCGCGTGGCGGTGGTCCAGGCGGAGGTCGCCCTGGCGAAGGGCGCTCCCGACGAAGCGCTCACCCACGTGGACGCGGCGCTGAAGGCCTGGCCGGAGGACCACTACGCCCTCTTCACCCGGGGCCGTGCGCTCGCGGTGAAGCGCGCCCCGGAGGCCCGCCAGGCCTTCGAGGCGGCGGTGGCGAAGCGGCCCACCGCGCCGCTGCTGACGCTGGAGGGCGCGCGGATGCTCCAGGCCCAGGGCGACGGCGAGGGCGCGCTGGCCATGCTGGACGCCTACGAGAAGACCTTCCACGCGGTGAAGACGCGGACGGCGGACGGCAAGGAGCTGCCCGCGCTGGACCGGGACGACCGGTACTGGCTCGCGCGCGGCGGCGTGATGGAGGCGGCCGGCCGTCAGGACGACGCGCTCGCGGCCTACGACAAGGCGCTCTCGGCGCGCGGCGTGGGGCTGGCGCGGGCGCAGTACGCCAAGGGCGCGCTGCTGCTCGCGCGCAAGGACTTCGACGGCGCGAAGTCGCTGCTCACCGCCGTGGCCCCGGAGACGGGCGCGGGCAGCATGCCGGAGGCGTACGCGGCGCTGGGGGAGCTGCTCTTCGCCCAGGGCGAGTTCGCCGCCGGGTGCCAGCAGCACTACTTCTCACTCGTGCGCGCCCGCGCCCAGGGCGCGCCCGTGGAGCAGCTGGCCACGCGCGCCAACGACATCAAGAAGCGCCTGGAAACCAGCGGCCAGCCCGCCATGGCCAAGGCCTGGCTCACGGAGGCAGGGCCGCTCTTCAGCGGCGGCAACGACGCTGGCGCGGTGACGCGCTAGAGCAGCTCCGAGGGGTCCAACTGGCGCTGCGTCGCCTTCACCACGCGCCACTCGCCATCATCCTCCTTCTCGAAGGTGCCCTCGATGGCGTAGGCGTTGAGGACGCTGTCCTTCGCCAGGTCCTCCAGCTTGTCCGCCTCCGAGCGGCCGAAGATGAAGCGCGCCTGGAAGTCGCCCTGCGTGGGTGACACCTCGTGCACGTCGATGTCGGTGGTGAAGATGCGGACCCACTGGCCGCGCAGCACCTGCGCGGTCAGGATGCCGCGCACGTCCTGCTTGCTCCAGCCGTCCTTCGTCTTGAAGCGCTCGGACACGCCCTCCATCACCCCGCCCACGTCCTTCTCCTCCGCCGAGCGCGTCATCGCGATGATGCGCCGGGTGACGGCGTCCTTCACGCCCGGCTCCTCGCGCGGCCAGAAGAACAGCACGAGCGCCGCGGCGGCCACCGCCGCCATGCCGCTCACCACCCGGGTTCGAGTCAGCACCATCTCAGGCGGCCCCGGTCTCCGGCTCCAGCATCATGTCGTCCGCGTCGATGATCTCCAGCGGGCGCAGCGCTTCGCCAATCTGCTTCAGGCGGCGGTCGGACAGCTGCTCCAGGTACGTGCGGATGTTGGGGAAGGTCCTCACCAGCTCCTGGAAGGCCTCGCGCTTGAGCCACCCCGCCGCCGTCTTGCGCGTCACGGACACCGTGGCCGTGGCCCTCAGGCCCGTGAGGAGGGAAATCTCCCCCGCCACGTCGCCCTCGCGCAGCACGCCCAGCGTCACCATGCCGCCCGCCGGGTCCTCCTTCTGCACCGTCAGCTCGCCGGCCAGCACCAGGAAGAGGCCCTGGGAGTACTCGCCCTCCACCAGGACCTTCTCGCCGGGCTGCAGCGCGCGGAAGGTGAAGCGCTGGAAGAACGCGCCCCGCTCCGACTCCGGCAGCTGCTGGAACAGGGGCGAGTTCGCCATCAGGTTGCGCATCATGCGCTGCTGCGCGAAGTCCGCCAGCAGCTGCGGCACCGCCGGGTGGCTCTTGGCCACCGCGTTGAGGTGCTCGCGGCGGATCTCGAAGACCTCCGAGTCCGACACCGCCGTCACCGACGCGGTGGGCGGCGCGCCCGTGAGCAGCGCCAGCTCCCCGAAGATGGAGCCGCCGCCCAGGAAGCCCAGCGTGCGGTCCTCGCCGTCCGTCTTGCGCGTCACCTCCGCCTTGCCGGCGACGATGACGTGCAGGTGGTCGTCCGGCTCGCCCTCGCGGCTGATGACCTCCTCCGGCTTGATGGTGCGCCACACCATGCGCCCCACCAGGTCGAAGAACGCGTCCCGGTCCAGGTCCGCGAACAGCGGCAGGGGCGGACGGCTCTGCGGATCCGCGGTGCCGCCGGTGTCCGGCGCGGCCAGCACTTCGATGGCGCGGTTGGACAGCTCCTCGCCCACCAGGCCCATCAGGTCCGTGTCCACCTTGCCGTCGTACAGGTGCTCCGGCGGCAGGGGCGGCGGCACGGCGGCGCGGCCCGGGGCGCTGCGCGCGGCGCGCGAGTGCACGCGGTAGAGCGTCTCCTTCAGGCGGCGCTCGTTCGGCGACAGCTCCAGGGCCAGCTTGCACGCGGCCATGGCGCTCAGGAGGTAGTCGCGGCGCAAGAGCCCCTCCGCGCACGCGTGGTACGCGGTGACGGCGCGCTCGCGCTCCCCCAGCTCCGCCAGACACCGGGACGCCAGCATGCGCGAGCGGTGGTCGGCGGGCACGCGGCGAACGGCCTCCGCGAAGACGGCGAGGGCGCGCTCGAACTGGCGCTCCTCGAACAGGTCCATGCCCAGCTCACGCAACGACGACTCGTTCATCCAGTGTCTCCAGACCGCTCAACGACGACAGGGGTGACAGGAATCCATGAAAAGAGGCCGCCTACCCCATGGCACGGGCGGCGGCCCCTGACGCAAGAGCTTCGCGCTACGAACCGCCAGCCTTCTGCAGCTCGCTCAGCGCCATCTCCGCCTTGCGCTTCACGTCCGCGCCCTCCGCGGAGGATTCGATGACGATCTTGAACTGCTCCGTCGCCAGGGCGGGGTCGCGGTCGCGCGAGATGTACGCCGACAGGTACAGCTCCTCCACCTTCTTCTGGAGCTCATCCAGGCCGTCGCGGGCGCGCGAGTCGCCCGGGTTGAGGCGCAGCGCCTCGCGGAAGCTGCGGCCCGCCAGCGGGTACTCCTTGCGCTTGAAGGCCGCCTTCCCCGCCGCCACCGACGCGGAGGCCAGCTCGTTGTCCAGCGTGTCGCCCAGCGAGCCCGCGAAGCCGATCTGCCGGTACACCTCCGCCGCGCGGCGCAGCGGCTTCACGGAGGCCTCCAGCGCGTTGTTCTCATACTTCTTCTGGCCCTCCTCGAAGGCGGAGCGGAACTGGGGGATGAGCTTCTTCAGGTTGCGCGCGCGGGCCTGGATGTCCGCCTCGCCGCGGAACTTGTCCATCACCCGGTCCACCTCCAGCGACGCGCGCTGGAAGTCCCCGCCGTTGAAGCGGCGCTCCACGTCCTGGAAGGCCTCCGCCACGAACTCCGCGCGGCGCTGCTTGGCGTTCTCCGCGGCCACCGCCTGACGGATGCCGGCCTGCCGCGCGGCCTGCTGCGCCTCCTTGGCCAGCTGGTTCACCAGGTCCGTGAGCTTCTCCTCGTAGAGCGAGCGCGTGCCCTGCGGCAGCTCCGCGATGAGGGTGCGCGCGTCGTCCGGCCGGCGCTCGTTCAGCGCCGCCTCCACGAGGCTCAGCGTGTACGCCTGCTCCCTGGCGTCCAGCTCCTCCTCCAGCTTCTTGCGCGCCTCGTCCGTGCGCGCCGTACCCTGCGGCGTGCCGGTCAGCTTCTGGCGCGCCTCCGGGTAGCGGTTCTCCGCCATCAGGTCCCGGGTCGCCTGGAAGGCGTCCATGATGTCCTGGAGCTGCTGCGCCGCCTTGGCCACGCCGTCCACGTCGATGCCCACGCGCAGCTTCTCCGCCTCCTGGGCGAAGCGCACCGCGTCCGTGTATTCGCCGTCGCGCACCTTGTCGCGCGCGCGCTGCATCAGCTCCTGGGCGCGCGCCTGGTTGGGGTCCACCACCGGCTTGGGCGGCGGCTTGTTCCCGCCGGACATGGCCAGGCCGGCGATCAGCATCAGGAGCAAAAGGCCGCCCACCGCCGCGCCCACCTTCATCTTGAAGGTGGGCTTGAAGCCCTCGCGCGCCGACGAGCGCACCGGACGCGGCCGGGGCACGCCCGTCTTGCGCGCCTTCTCGTCGCGCATCAGGTCCGCGAGCTTGTAGTTCGCGTTGGTCTTCTCATCCAGGCGCGGGTCCTTCTTCTCCTCCTTCTTTTCCTCCTTCTTCTCCTCCGACTCGCCGGACTCGGCCTTGGCGCGCATCTCCTTGATGAGCTCGCCCTCGTCCACGAAGCGCAGGCGCGTCTTGCCCACGGAGATTTCATCCCCGTGCTTGAGGATGCACTCGTCGACCTTCTGGTCGTTCACCTGGGTGCCGGAGATGCCGCCCAGGTCGCGCATCACCACGCCGCTCTCGCCGTAGACGAGCTCCAGGTGGCGCCGGGACACGGTCTGGTCGCCCAGGGCGAAGTCGCAGTCCTTGCTGCGCCCCACCACCATGCGCACGCCCTTGAAGCGCTTCTTGCGCCCCTTGTCCGGGCCATCCAGCACCAGCATCAGCACCGGGGGGCCGGCGCGCGTCGTCTCGGAGTTGTCCTCCTCCTCGGCGGGCTCCTCCGCCTCCGGCCGCACGTCTTCAATGGAGGCCACCCGCGTCTCGCCCGTGCGCGAACGCACGGGCTCCGCGTCGCCGTACAGCTCCGGGTCCCCGCCCTCCTGGCTGTCGTCCTCGCCGGAGAGCGGCGCGGACCAGTCTTCATCCGGCACGGCGGAGACGCGGCGCGAGCCACCCCCCGCGGGAGCTTTGGGTCGGCGGTCCGCCGTCGCGCCCCCGGCCGAACGGCCGGTGCCCGAACGCGATGACGGTGATGGACGGCGAGGAGGCATGGTGGGTCCAGGTTGAAGCGGCGGACATCTTAGAGCGCCCACCGCACGGTGGGAATGCGCTCCCAGCGTTCCTTTCAGGGAAGACGGGCTCATTCCGGTTCGTTGGCCCGCACGGCGTCCCGTCTCCGATGTAGGTTTCCTCCATTCCCGCTTCCCCAAGAGCCACGAGCCCCTCCATGCCCCGAGCCCTCGCGTCCTCCCGGCGCGCCCGTCCCGCCCAGCTCGCCCCCCCGGCCGCGCGGCGGGCGGCCGCCTCCCCGCTCCTGCCCCCCGGTCTGCTGGAACGTCTGCTGGCGGAAGCCATGGGCAAGGGCGCGGACTTCGCGGAGGTGTACGTGGAGCGCACGTCCACCACCGCCGTGGTGCTGGAGGAGCAGCGCATCCGCAGCGCGCAGGTGGGCCTGGTCCAGGGCGTGGGCGTGCGCGTGATTGCCGGGGCCAAGGTGGGCTACGCCTACTCCGACGACTGGGACGAGGCCGCGCTCGTGCGCGCCGCGCGCACCGCCGCGATGATCGCCCAGGGCGGCGGCTCCGAGCGCGCCTACCCCGTCAAGCGCGTGCCGGTGCCCAGCCATTACCGGATCGGCCAGCCGCTGGAGGACGTGGCGGTGGCGCGCAAGACGGCGCTGCTCACCCGCGCGGACAAGGCGGCCCGCGCCTTCGACTCGCGCATCCAGCAGGTGAACGCGTCCTACGTGGATCAGACGCGCAGGATCGCCGTGGCCAACACCACCGGCCGCTTCAGCGAGGACACGCAGGACCAGTCCCGCATGAGCGTGCACGTGGTGGCGCTGGGGAAGAACGGCGAGCGGCGAACCGGCATGTACGGCAGCGGCGGCCGGGTGTCCTTCAGCTACTGGGACGGCGTGACGCCGGAGTCCGTGGCGGAGGAGGCCGCGCGCCAGGCCATCGCCACGCTGGGCGCCGTGGACTGCGTGGCGGGGCCGCAGACGGTGGTGCTGGCGCCGGGCTGGAGCGGCATCCTGCTGCACGAGGCGGTGGGCCACGGCCTGGAGGCGGACTTCATCCGCAAGGGCACGTCGCTGTTCGCGGGTAAGCTGGGGGAGAAGGTGGCCTCCGACCTGGTGACCGTCATCGACGACGGCACGGTGTCCAGCGCGCGCGGCTCCATCAACATCGACGATGAGGGCGTCCCGGGCGAGCGCAAGGTCCTCATCGAGAACGGCGTCCTCAAGGGCTACCTCTATGATCAGCTCAACGCGAAGCTGATGAACCAGCGCTCCACGGGCTCGGGGAGGCGCGAGTCGTTCAAGAGCCTGCCCCTGCCGCGCATGACGAACACCTTCCTGGCGCCCGGGGACCACGCGCCGGAGGACATCCTCAAGGAGGTGAAGCGCGGGCTGTACTGCGCCACCTTCGGCGGGGGCCAGGTGGACATCAGCAACGGCAACTTCGTCTTCGAGGTCAGCGAGGCCTACCAGATTGAAGACGGCAAGCTGGGGCGCCCGGTGAAGAACGCCATCCTGATTGGCGTGGGGCCGGAGGCGCTGAAGAACATCAGCCGCGTGGGCTGCGACCCGATGCCGGACCCCGGCATGGGCGTCTGCGTGAAGGACGGGCAGATGATGCCCGTGGGGGTGGGCCTGCCCACCGTGCGCATCGACAACGTCACCGTGGGCGGAACGAAGGTCGGCTGAGGACACCCGTGAACTACGAACAGCTCGCGAAGAAAGTGGTCCAGCGCGCCGTGAAGAAGGGCGCGAAGCAGGCGGAGGCGTACCTGGAGGTGGGCCGCCAGAGCAGCGTGCGCGTCCGCGAAGGGCAGATTGAGGACCTCACGGAGGCCACCAGCAAGGGCCTGGGCCTCCGGGTCATCGTGAAGGACCGGCTGGGCTTCGCGTACACGTCCGACTTCACGCCCTCGGGGCTGGAGCGCGTGGCGGACCTGGCCGTGCAATTGGCGGAGGCCGCCGCGCCCAACAAGCTCAACGGCCTGCCCGCCGCGAAGGACCTGGGCAAGCGCGGCGACACCGGCATCCTCTTCGACCCCAAGGTCGCGAACCTGCCCGGGGACTGGAAGATACAAGCGGCCCTGGAGGCGGAGCGCGCGGGCCGGGCGCAGGACACGCGCGTCGTCACCTTCGACTCCGTGTCCGCGGGCGACTTCGTGGCGGAGGTGTACCTCGCGTCCAGCGAGGGCGCGTCCGGCGGCTACTCCGGCACGTACGTGTACCTGGTCGCGGTGCCGGTGGCGTCGCAGGACGGGCAGCTCCAGACGGGCTACTGGCTGGACTACAAGCGCTTCCTGGACGACCTGGAGTCCCCGGAGTCCATCGGCCGCGAGGCCACGAAGCGCGCCGTGCGCATGCTGGGCGCGAAGCCGGTGAAGACGCAGCAGGTGCCGGTGGTGTTCGACCCGCTGGTGGCCGCGAGCTTCGTGAACAACCTGTCCCAGGCCGCCAACGGCAACGCCGTGTACCAGCAGTCCAGCGTGCTCGCGCCCCACCTGGGCAAGCGGCTCGCGGGCAAGCACGTCACGCTGGTGGATGACGGCCTGCTCCCCCGGGGCCTGGCCACCGCGCCCTTCGACGGCGAGGGCGTCCCCACCCGCCGCACGCCCATCCTGGATGAAGGCGTGCTGTCCGGCTTCCTCTACGACGCCTTCACCGCGCGCAAGGCGAAGGCGCGCACCACGGGCAACGCGTCGCGCGGCTACAGCGCGCTGCCGGGCATCGGCACCACCAACCTCTACCTGGAGAAGGGCACGAAGACGCCGGAGGAGCTGATCCGCGAGGTGCCCCAGGGCCTCTACGTCACCGCCCTCCTGGGCCACGGCGCGGATCCGGTGTCCGGGGACATGTCCTGCGGGGCCAACGGCCTTTGGATTGAAAACGGTGAGCTGACCCACCCGGTGCAGGAGGTGACGGTCGCGGGCCACCTGCTCCAGATGTTGAAGGACGTGGACGCGGTGGGCAGCGACCTCCAGTTCCGGGGCGGCAGCGTGGGCGCGCCCACTGTCCGCTTCCGACAGCTCACCGTGTCCGGCGCGTAGCCAGCGCCACGCGGTCGCCTACGCTCGCGGACCTCATTTCCACCGGCACGAGGTGAAGTCCGCATGGCCGCGAAGTCCGCCCGCAAGTCCGCCCCCGCTAAGTCGAAGTCGGCCACGCCGCGCAAGCCGCGGCGCAAGAAGGCCGAACCGAAGTCGCGGGGCCTGAGCGCGGCCGAAGTCGCGAGCGAAGCCGTGGCCTTCCCCGACGCCCTCCTCCAGGCCGTGCGCGAGGACGGCGGCGAGGTGCTGTCCGTCTACCGCGATCCGCTGGGCGGACACCCCGTCGTCTTCGCCGTGCTGCCCATCGACAAGGTGGAGCCCACGCCCTACCAGCGCGACCTGTCCGAGCCCCACGTCAAGCGGCTCGCCACCGCCATGGAGCGCCTGGACCGCTTCCTCGACCCCGTCATCGCGGTGCGCGTGGAGGGCCGCTACTGGACGCCCAACGGCAACCACCGCCTCAACGCCAGCAAGCTGCTGGGCGCGAAGTCCATCGTCGCGCTGCTCTTGCCGGACGAGGACGTGGCCTATCAAATCCTCGCCCTCAACACGGAGAAGGCCCACAACCTGAAGGAGCGCTCGCTGGAGGTCATCCGCATGGCGCGGGGCCTCGTTGGAGCGAACCGCCCGGGCAAGGAGTCCGCCTTCGCGCACCTCTTCGAGGAGCCCTCCTTCCTCACGATGGGCGCCGCCTACGAGAAGCGCCCCCGCTTCTCCGCGGGCGCCTACCACCCCTTCGTCAAGGTGGTGGACGGCTTCCAGGACGTGCCGCTGGAGAAGGCCCTGGCCATTCGCGACGCCCAGGCGGACCAGCTGCTGGAGCTGGACGACGCGGTGGTCGCCATCGTCAGCGCCCTCAAGGAGCGCGGCCTCCAGAGCCCCTACCTCAAGAACTTCGTCGTCGCCCGGCTCAACTTCCTGCGCTTCCGCAAGGACGGCCCGCCTCCCACCTTCGACTCCACCGTCAGCCGCATGCTGGCCAGCGCCCGGCGCTTCAACGTGGACAAGGTGAAGCGCGAGGACATTGGCCGCATGGGCGGCGGCCCCATGGAGCCGGACGAGGAGCAGGCCTGAGAAGTCCAGGCCTGACGGGAATGGGGATTGCAGGGCTGTGTTGAGAGAGGCCCCGTACCCCCATGACATCTCCCACGGTCCTGGTCGTCGACGACGACCGCGCCAACCTCGAATCGGTCGCCCGCATCTTCCAGCGGGAAGGCTTCGCCACGTTGTCCGCCGCACAGGGCACGGAGGCGCTGGAGCTGCTCCGGCGCCCGGAAGTCAGCGTCATGGTCACCGACCTGATGATGCCCGGCATGGACGGCCAGGAGCTGCTCAAGGCCAGCCGCGCCATCCGCCCGGACGTGGAGGTGGTGCTGATGACCGCCTACGGCACGGTGGAGACGGCCGTGGCCGCCATGAAGGATGGCGCCTACGACTTCATCACCAAGCCCCTCAAGCGCCACGCCCTGGTGAAGGCCGTGCAGAAGGCGCTGGAGAAGCAGGCGCTCGTCCAGGAGAACACCTCCCTCAAGGCGAAGCTCGCGGAGATCAACCCCGCGGGCGGGCGCGCCATGGTGGGCCAGTCCCCCGCCTTCCGCGCCATGCTGGACACCATCCGCCAGGCGGCGCCCTCCACCGCGACGGTGCTCCTCCTGGGCGAGTCCGGCACCGGCAAGGAGCTGGCCGCCAGGGCGCTGCATGAGCACTCCGCCCGGGCGAAGCAGCCCTTCATCGCCGTGAACTGCGGCGCCATCCCGGAGAGCATCCTGGAGGCGGAGCTCTTCGGCGTGGAGCGCGGCGCGTACACCGGCGCCGTCACCCGCCGCGAGGGCCGCTTCGAGCGCGCCAACGGCGGCACCCTCTTCCTGGACGAGGTGGGCGAGATGCCCCTCTCCGCGCAGGTGAAGCTGTTGCGCGTGCTCCAGGAGGGAGAGCTGGAGCGGCTGGGCGGCACGCAGACGGTGAAGGTGGACGTGCGGCTGGTCGCCGCCACCAACAAGGACCTGCAGAAGGAGGTCGCGGAAGGGCGCTTCCGCGAGGACCTCTACTACCGCCTGCACGTGGTGGAGATCCGCGTGCCCGCGCTCGCGTCGCGCCGCGAGGACATCCCGCTGCTGGCGGAGGCGTTCCTGCGCCGCTTCTCCGCGAAGAACGGCAAGGTGCTGCGCGGCTTCTCCCCGGACGCCCTGGGCGTGCTGGAGAACTACGCGTGGCCGGGCAACGTGCGCGAACTGGAGCACGCCGTGGAGCGCGCCGTGGTGCTGGCCCGCACGGACGTGCTGGAGGCGAGCGACCTGCCGGAGTCCGTGCGCAAGGGGCCCCTGGGCTCCGCTGGACAGCTGGTCATCCCCATCGGGACGCCCATGGAGGAGATTGAAAGGCGCGTCATCCACGAGACCCTGCGCCACACCCGCGGGGACAAGACGCTCGCCGCCCGCTTGCTGGGCATCGCCGCGCGCACCATCTACCGCAAGCTCGAGCGCGAGCAGGGCGGCCCGGACGCCCCCGCGGCCCCCCCCTCCCCCCCCACCAGCGCGGACTGACAGGCCGTCACACCGGCCCCCGCCTGCTTTTGACAATTTGTCCCGACGACATGTCCCGGCCGCCTCCCTGGCCGGGGCCCCGTCCTATTCCGAAATAATTTCAAGGACTTGGCCGTAAGTCGTGGGTTTGACGCCCGCCCAACGATGGCACCTGCCTTGCTCAAGGTCCCAGCTGGGGCTGGCTTTCTCCCGGAAGCGTGATGGAACTCTTCTTTCGCAAGTACTTCTGGAGCGTGAACCTGTTGTTCATCCTGCTCGTCGCCCTTCTGGCGGCGCGCACGGTGAACCTGTTCATCGAATCCTCCATCTCCCCCGCGCCCGCGTCCGAGGCGCCCGCCCGCGTCGCGCAGCGCACTCACGCCGCGGACAGCGGCCTGGCCACCATCGACGCGGAGCGCCTGTCGCGCCTCACCGGCGTGAAGCTGCCGGAGCCGGAGGTCGCGGTGAAGGAGCCCACGGCGCCGGAGTTCGACGCCAACGCCCCGCCGGCCAAGAGCGGCCTGCGCGTGAAGCTCCTGGGCACGCTCGTCGCGGCCAACCCGGACTGGTCCTTCGCGTCCATCCAGGACATGAACACGCAGCGTTCGCAGACCTACATGATCGGCAACAACCTGATGGGCGCCACCGTCATGGAGATCGAACGCGAGCGCGTGATCATCAACAACAACGGCCGCCGCGAGTTCATCGACGGGCAGCCCGGTGACGGCGCCGTCGCCGCCTACACCCCGCCCCCCGCCACGCCCGCCGCCACGCCGACGAACAGCCTGGGCAACGGCATCAAGTCCACGGGTGAGAACGAGTACGAAGTCCCCAAGGCCGAGATCGACAAGACGTTGAGCAACCTCAACGACGTGGCGATGCAGGCGCGCATCGTGCCGGCCTTCAAGGACGGCCAGGCGGTGGGCTTCAAGCTGTTCTCCATCCGCCCGGACAGCATCTATTCGAAGATCGGCGTCCAGAACGGTGACGTCATCCGCCGCATCAACGGCTTCGACATGAACAGCCCCGAGAAGGCGCTGGAGATCTACTCGAAGCTGAAGGACTCCTCCCGCATCGAGATCGAGATCGAGCGCAACGGCGCGCCGATCCGCAAATCCTACAACGTCCGTTAAACACCCCCGTCAAAGCGCCCGCTCCTCCATGAAGACGACGCTCCCGTCCTGGATGCTCTGCCTGTGCCTCGCGCTCTCCGTTCCCGCGTGGGCCCAGCGCCGTCCTACACAGCCCGCCAACCCGGCCCCTGCTCGCGAGGCTCCGGGTGACCGTGACCGGACCATCACCCCGCAGAACGGCAGCGCCGCGCCCGCCGAGAACCAGGGGCCCCGCCAGACGCCCACGTGCGAGCAGGCCCGTCGCAACGCGCGCTACGGCATCTACTTCGACAAGGTGGACATCGAGAAGCTCGTCCAGACCGTGTCGGACGCCACCTGCCGCACCTTCATCCTCCCGGAGAACGTGCGCGGGAAGATCTCCATCATCGGTCCGGAGAACGGCCGCGTGGAGGTGGACGCGGACTCGTTCTACTCCGCGTTCCTCGCCGCGCTCGACGCGAACGGCCTGGCCGTCTACCCGTACGGCCGCTTCCTGAAGATCGTCGACAAGCGCTCGGCGAAGCAGAACCCCATCCCGACCATCGTGGACGAGGACACCCCGTACACGACGAACGAGCAGATGGTCACCAAGCTGTTCAAGATCAAGTACGTGGAGGTGGAGCCGCTGCGCGGCGTCCTCCAGCAGCTCGTGTCCAAGGACGGCGACACCATCCCGTACCCGCCGGACACCATCATCGTCAACGACGTGGGCTCCAACATCCACCGCCTGGAGCGCCTCATCAAGCAGTTGGACAGCCGCTCCTCCAGCGACGAGATGCGCATCATCCAGGTGCAGTACGCCACCGCGCAGGACGTGGCCAGCACCATCCAGAAGCTCTTTGAAGCCAAGGCCGGCGCGGGCGGCCGCACGGGCCAGCGCCCCGGCAACTTCACGCAGGGCCAGCCCGGCCAGCCCCCTCCGGGCTCGGAGGGCGTCTCCGGCACGGAGTCCGGCGGCGCCGTGACGCTGTCGCAGATCATCCCGGACGAGCGCACCAACAAGCTCATCGTCGTGGCCAGCCCCGCCGCCTTCGGCCGCATCGAGGACCTGGTGCGGGAGATCGACATCCCGTCCGGCAGCGGCAACAAGATCAACGTCTACCCGCTGGAGAACGCCAACTCCGAGGAGCTGGCCAGCACGCTCCAGTCGCTCGCGCAGGGCACCGCCAACCGCCCCCAGCGCGGCCCCATCCCCGCCCAGCCGCAGGGCCTGCCGCGCGCGCCCGCCCAGGCCGCGGAGCTGTTCAGCGGCGAGGTGAAGATTTCGGCGGACAAGGGCACCAACTCGCTGGTCATCGTCGCCAGCCAGGCGGACTACAAGAACATCGTCCAGATCATCCAGCAGCTGGATCAGCCGCGCCGCCAGGTGTTCGTGGAGGCGGTGATCATGGAAGTGAACCTGGACCGCAACAGCGAGTTCGGCATCAACTTCCACCAGGGCTTCAGCCTCAAGACGGATGACGGCGCCATCCCCGGCATCCTCGGCACCAACTACTCCGGCGGCTCCATCCCGCCGTCCTTCTCGCTGGCGAACCTGGCCAGCATGGGCGGCTTCCTCGCCGGCATCCAGGGCCCCGTCCTGCCGGAGCTCAAGAACCTGGGCATCGACATCCCGGCCTTCGGCGTGGTGCTCAACGCCATGCAGCAGTCGTCCGACGTGAACGTGCTCTCCACGCCGCACCTGCTCACCAGCGACAACGAGGAGGCCGAGATCACGGTGGGCCAGAACGTGCCCTTCCAGTCTGGCTTCACCCCGTCCGCGCTGGGCGCGTCGCTCGGCGGCACCGGCACCAACGGCGGCGTCAACCCGTCGCTGCTGGGCTCGCTGGGCGGCCTGGGTTCGCTGTACGCGCCCATCACCCGCCAGAACGTGGAGCTCAAGCTCACCGTCAAGCCGCAGATCAACGAGAGCGACTACATCCGCCTGGTCATCACCGAGCAGACGGAGGAGATCGCCTCCACGGATCCCGTCCTGGGCCCCACCACGTCGAAGCGCAGCGCGAAGACGACGGTCATCGCCAAGGACATGGAGACCGTGGTGATTGGCGGCATCATGCAGGACCGCACGCTGGAGTCCGTCTCCAAGGTGCCGGTGCTGGGTGACATCCCCCTCCTGGGCCACCTGTTCCGCGACACCACGCGCCGCAAGACGAAGACGAACCTGCTGCTCTTCCTGACGCCCTACATCATCCGCGGCCAGGAGGACTTCCGCCGCATCTTCGAGCGCAAGATGAAGGAGCGGCAGCAGTTCGTGGAGCAGTTCTACGGCCAGGTCCCCGGCTACGACGTCGCGGTGGACTTCAGCCGCAAGCCCGGCCCCCTGTCGCGCATGAACCAGTCCGTCATCAAGGAAGAGCAGCGGGTGGAGAACGGCGGCAGCGGCACGCCCAACGAGCGGGTCATCCGCCCGAACGGCGCCCAGGCCCCCGCCAGCGCCCCCTCCCCGTCCCCCGCGCGGCCGGGCGGGGAAGCGCCTGCCGGGCAGGAAGGTGCCGCGCCCTCCCCCGAGGGCGACCAGGCGCCGCGAAATTTCGAGGCGCCTCCGGAGGGTTCGGAGAGATCAGTCCCCGCGCCACAGCCCGAGGTGATCGCGCCCAGCCCGGACGCGGACGCCGAGCGGCTGCGCATCCAGCCGGGAGACGGGGAGTAACGACCATGGACCTGACCGCCGACACCACCACCTCTCAAGGCTCCACCGCGACGCCCGACGTGTCCGGCGGCCGCAACGACGCCACCCAGGTCGTGGGCCACGGGCTGGCGTACCTCTGTGGCCGGCCGCTCGGGGAGATCCTCCGCGCGCTCGTGCCCGGCCTCACCCCGGAGAAGATTCAGGAGGCGCTCGCCGCCCAGCAGGAGAAGGGCGGGCGCCTGGGTGAAATCCTGGTGGGCATGAAGGCGGTCAGCGAGGAGGACGTCGCTCGCGCCCTGGGCCACCAGCTGGACCTGCCCTACCTCCAGCGCATCTTCGTGGAGGAGGTGGACGCGGAGCTGGTCAAGCGCATCCCCATCAACTTCGCCCGCCAGACGCAGCTGCTCCCCATCTCCCAGGAGGGCGACGAGGTGGTGCTCGCGGTGGCGGATCCGCTGGACACGACCGCATTGGATCACGCGCGCCTGCTCCTGGGTCAGGGCATCCAGCCGCGCATCGCGCTCGCCTCCACCATCGTGGACGCCATCAACAGCGTGTACGACCGCTCCGTCAACGAGGCCGAGGCGCTCGTGGACGAGATGGAGACCACGGAGGACCTGGACTCGCTGGCCCATGAGCTGGAGGAGCCGAAGGACCTCCTGGACGCGGACGACGAAGCGCCCGTCATCCGGCTGGTGAACTCCGTGCTCTTCCGCGCCGCCAAGGAGCGCGCGAGCGATATCCACATCGAGCCCATGGAGCGCGAGCTCCTGGTGCGCTTCCGCATCGACGGTGTGCTCCAGGAGGTCATCAAGCCTCCCAAGCGCTACCAGAACTCCATCATCGCGCGCGTGAAGGTGATGGGGCAGCTCAACATCGCGGAGAAGCGCCTGCCGCAGGACGGCCGCATCCGCATCAAGCTCGCGGGCCGCGACATCGACATCCGTCTGTCCACCACGCCCACGTCCTTCGGCGAGCGCATCGTCATGCGTCTGTTGGACAAGACGGCGACGCTCCTGGACCTGGCGGAGATCGGCATGAGCCCGCAGGTGCTGGGCAACATGGAGTCCGTCATCAAGCGCTCGCACGGCATCGTCCTGGTGACGGGCCCCACGGGCTCCGGCAAGACGACCACGCTCTACGGCGCGCTCTCCAAGATCAACACGCCCGACCTCAACATCCTCACCGTCGAGGACCCGGTCGAGTACCAGCTCAAGGGCATTGGCCAGATGGCCATCGCCCCGAAGATCGGCCTCACGTTCGCGCAGGGCCTGCGCTCCTTCCTCCGCCAGGACCCCGACGTCATCATGGTCGGTGAGATCCGCGACAAGGAGACGGCGGAGATCGCCATCCAGGCGTCCCTCACGGGCCACCTGGTGCTCTCCACGGTGCACACCAACGACGCGGCCGGCGCCGTGACGCGACTCGTGGACATGGGCGTGCAGCCCTTCCTCGTGGCGTCGTCGCTGACGGGCATCCTCGCCCAGCGCCTCGTGCGCCGGGTGTGCCCGGACTGCCGGCAGCAGTACACGCCCACGGACGCGGAGCTGAAGGAGCTGGGCTTCACGCTCGCCAGCTTCAAGGCGAAGTACAACACCGACCGCATCTACCGCGCGGTGGGCTGCCCGTCCTGCAACCGCAACGGCTACCGCGGCCGCTCCGGCATCTACGAGTTCCTCTTCGTGGACGACGACGTGCGCCAGCTGGTGCTCAAGAACGTGGACGCGTCCACCATCAAGAAGTCCGCCCTGGCCAAGGGCATGACGACGCTCCTGGACGACGGCGTGCGGAAGATCGCCCTGGGTGAGACGACCATCGCCGAAGTGCTGAGCATCACGCAGGAGGACATCTAGGTCCGCCATGCCCGTCTTCGAATACAGAGGCCTTGATTCCCAGGGCAGGCAGAAGAAGGGCCTGCTGGAGGCGGACTCGCCCAAGACGCTGCGCTCCAAGCTGCGCGCGGACGGCATCTTCCTCACGGACGTGCTGGGCCAGGCGGAGGGCAGCCGCGCGGGCGTCTCCAAGGGCGCCAACGCGAACCTGCTCGCGCGCGACGTGGACCTGCGCAAGCTGGGCCGCGGCCGCGTGTCCACGGAGGACGTCGCCATCCTCACCCGGCAGCTGGCCACGCTCCTGGGCGCGGGCGTCACCATCGTGGATTCGCTCAACGCACTGGTGGACCAGGCGGAGAAGGAGCGCCTCAAGCGCGCCCTGTCCGACATCAAGCAGCGCGTGAACGAGGGCTCGTCCCTGGCGGACGCGTTCAGCCAGCACCCGAAGATCTTCCCCAGCATCTACATCAACATGGTGCGCGCGGGTGAGGCCTCCGGCGCGCTGGATCAGGTGCTCCTGCGGCTGGCGGACTTCACGGAGAACCAGGCCAAGCTGCAGCAGAAGATCATCGGCACGATGATCTACCCCATCATCATGCTGGCGGTGGGCGGCGGCATCCTGGTGCTGCTGATGGTGTTCGTCGTCCCGAAGGTCACGAAGATCTTCGAGACGATGAAGGCCACCCTGCCGCTCAACACGCGCATCCTCATCGCCGCGTCCAACCTGATGCAGGGGTGGTGGTTCATCATCATCCCGGCCTTCATCGCCGGCGTGGTGCTCTTCATGCGCTGGACCAAGAGCCCCAAGGGCAAGCCCAAGTGGGACCGCTTCACGCTGAAGGCCCCCATCTTCGGCAGCCTCGTGCGCCTGCTGGCCATCTCGCGCTTCGCGCGCACGCTGGCCACGCTGCTCAAGAGCGGCGTGCCCATGCTGGCCGCGCTGGACATCGTCAAGGCGGTGATGACGAACTCGGTGCTCGCGGACGCGGTGGAGAACGCCCGCGAATCCATCCGCGAGGGCGAAAGCATCGCCAACCCGCTCAAGCGCTCCGGCCAGTTCCCGCCGCTCGTGTACCACATGGTCGCCATCGGTGAGAAATCAGGGCAGCTGGAGGACATGCTCCTGTCGGTGGCGGACTCCTATGAGACGCAGGTGAACGTGCGCATCGGCGCGCTCACCAGCCTCCTGGAGCCCATGCTCATCGTGGTGATGGGCGTGATGATTGCATTCGTCGCCCTCAGCATCCTGATGCCGATTCTGCAGGTGAACACGGCCATCCATTAGGAGCAGGGGCGCACGATGAACGACACGCTCGACCGGTGGATCCAGCGCGCCACGCTGATGGGCCTGTTGGCCCTGGCCGCCACGTTGGCGACGGTGGGGGCCTCCCTCTACGCCCACCGGGACCCGCCCGCGGCCTCCAGCCCGGGCACGAAGCCCTGACCCTTCTGACATCCCGACACACCCATGGCGCGGTGGCTTGCCAGAAAGTCACCCGAAGGTGAGTGAAGACATGCACACGACGAACGCGAAGAAGCAGCAGCGCCGCAAGAACCGCGGCATGACCCTCATCGAGATCATGGTGGTCATCACCATCCTCGGGCTCATCGCGGCGGCGGTGGGCGTGGCCGTCATTCCCAAGCTGGAAGAGGCCAAGCAGGACACGGCGCGCCTGGACATCCGCAACATCCAGAGCGCCATGAAGCTCTACTACACGAAGAAGGGCTCCTACCCGGACACCGCCACGGGCCTCAAGGCGCTGGTGGACACCAACAACCTGGAGCGCATGCCCATGGACCCCTGGGGCCGTGAGTACGTGTACATGAACGAGGGCGGCAAGCCGGTCATCACCAGCTACGGCGCCGACGGCAACCCGGGCGGCGAGGGCTCCGACGCCGACATCTCCTCCAAGGACCAGAACGCCAAGCCGTAACGGGCGTTTTCCTGAAGCAAAGCCGCGCCTCCCGCGTGTTGTCGTAGGAATGCCCGTGATGACTCCCGAGCACACTTCCTCACCGACGTCCGCGCGCGAGGCGCGCGCCGTTCCCAGCGGGCAGGCCCGCGCCCGTTCCCCGCGCACGGGCCGCCTGCTGCTGCTGGGCGTCTTCGTGGTCGCCACCCTGCTTGCGTTCACGCTGGTGTGGGTGACCGAGGACAACACCCTCACCCCGACACAGCGCCAGGCGCGCGAGCAGATCCGCCGGCTGGAGGGCTTCTTCAAGGCCTACCACCGGCTGATGGGCTCCTTCCCCACGCAGGCGGAGGGCTTCGCGCCGCTCATCGCCTCCAAGGTGCTGGACAGCACGCCTATCGACCCGTGGGGCCACCCGTACATCTACCGCATGGAGGGCAAGACGGGCGCCGTGCTGTCGCTGGGCTCCGACGGCAAGCCCGGCGGCACCGGCGACGCCGCGGACATCTTCTCAGGCGGCATCGTGGCACAGGAGGTGCAGCCTTGAAGCCGGCCATGTCCCCTGCTCCCGCCCGCCGCCGTCGCGCCCAGCGCGGCCTCACGCTGATTGAAATCTCCATCGCGCTGGCCATCGCGGCGGTGATGTTCGCCGCGGTGACCATTGGCATCGGCGCCATCACCGGCGCGAAGGCGAAGGGCAGCGCCACGGAGCTCGCGGGCGTCATCCGCTCGCTCTACGACTCGGCGGCGCTCAGCGGCAGGACGTGCCGGCTGGTGTTCGAGATCCCCGACCCGAAGCGCGAGGAGGCCACGAAGTACCACGCCGAATGCGCCGCGGGCGGCGTCACCACCTCGCGCGACCGGGACGCGGCGCTGCGCGACGAAGCGCGCGACCGCGAGCGCGCCCGGAAGGAAGGCAACAGCGGTGGGGACTCGCGCAAGAACTACACGCGCTCGGAGGGCTCGCAGCCGTCCGCGCAGGAGCTGATGGACGAGGAGAAGAACCGCATCGAGTCCCAGTCCACCTTCTCCGCGTACACCGCGGAGGAGATCTCCCCCAAGACGCTCCCGGCGGGCGTGGCGGTGTCGGTGTGGACGCGGCAGCAGCGGGAGCCGGTGGAGAGCGGCGTGGCCTATCTCTACTTCTTCCCGCAGGGCTACACGGAGAAGGCCATGGTCTTCCTGCGCCAGGGTGACAACGCCTGGACGCTGGACGTGTCACCCCTGACGGGCAAGGTGTTCATCGCATCCGAGGCCCTGGAGGTGCCCCGCTCATGACGACCCCAACGCGCAGGCGCTCGGGCTTCACCCTGCTGGAGACGATGGTGGCCATGGCCATCCTCAGCGTCGCGCTGATGGCCATCTTCGACCTCAACTCCGGGGCGGTGGCGAACCACGTCTACACCAAGCGGCTCACCGTGGCGTCGCTCCTGTCCCGCTCGAAGATGACGGACCTGGAGCAGAAGCTCTACGACGACGGCTTCGAGCAGGACGACGATGAGCAGTCCGGCGACTTCTCCGACGAGGGCTGGCCCCAGTTCAAGTGGCGCGCCCGCATCATCGCGCCCAAGACGGACGGCGTGACGCCGGACCAGCTCATCGGCGCCATCTTCAACCTGCCCATGGGCGGCGGTGACTCCGGCGACCCGCTGGGCGGCCTGGCCGGCCTCTTTGGCGGCGGTGGCGGCGACAGCAAGGGCGGCACGCCCCCGGGCGGCACCACCACGGCCAGCCCCCTGGGCGCGTCCGCCATGAGCATGGCGCAGCCCATGTTCACGCAGATGGTGGACCAGCTCACCAAGTCCGTCCGCGAGGTGCACCTCACCGTGTACTGGAAGGAAGGCACCCAGGTGGAGAGCGTGGACGTGGTGACGCACGTCGTGTCCCTGGGGCCTGGCGGCGACCGCAACGGCGGCTTCACGCCCAACGCGGGCAGCACGCCGGGCGCGGAGAACCAGTGGGTGAACCCGCGCACGGGCCAAGTGGTGGACAACCCCATCCCCGGCCCCAACGGGCAGATGCTGGACCCGAACACGCGCGAGCCGCTGGTGAACCGGAAGGCCCAGCTTGATCAGCTCAACAGGAACATGGGCGGCGGCAACGGCAACCCCGGCACCAACCCGCGCGCGCCGGGCGGTGGCATCTTCGGCGGCCGCGGTGGCCTGCCCAACCTGCCGAGCCTGCCTCGCGGAGGGAGCATCCGATGAAGCGGCGCATGCGTGGCTTCACCCTCATGGAGGTCATGGTCGCGGTGGGCATCACCGCCCTCATGGGCACCGTCGTGGCCCTGGCCTTCCAGACGGGCATCAACGCCAAGGAGGTCGTGGAGGGCGAGGCGGAGCGCTACCGCATGGTGCGCGTGTCGCTCAACCGCATGGCGCGCGAGGTCGGCTCCGCGTTCGTGAGCGACCGCTATGATTTGCGCCGCTTCCGCGACCAGAACGACCGGCCCACCAACTTCATTGGCGAGCGCGACAAGCTGACCTTCACGACGTTCGCGCACCAGCGCCTGTACACGGACGTGAAGGAGTCCGACCAGGCGGTGGTGGAGTACTTCGTGGAGAACTCCTCCGAGCGCGGCGCCCGGCAGCGCCAGGACCTGAAGCGGCGGGTGAACCCCAACGTGGGGGACCGCATGGACCGGGGCGGCACCACGGACGTCCTCTTCGAGGGCGTCAAGAGCGTGGAGTTCGCCTACTGGGATTCGGACAAGAAGGAGTGGGACGACGAATGGGACACGCGGCGCACGGAGAAGAAGGACATCCTCCCCTCGCGCGTGCGCATCACCGTCATCGCCCTGGATGAGTCGGGCAAGGAGGCGCGCTACACCACGCAGGCGCGCATCCTGCTCAACACCACCCTGCCGAGGTTCAACTGATGGCCTTCCCCTACTTCCAGCAGGCGTCCCGCCGGCGCGGCAAGGCGCGGACGGCCGTCCCCCAGGCGCTGGCGCCGCGGCGCTCCCCGGCGGAGCGCAAGCACCGGCGCTCGCGCGGCGTGGCGCTCATCATCGCGCTCGTGTCCATCACGCTGCTCACGGTGGTGGCCACGGAGTTCGCCTACAACAGCCGCGTGGACCTGCAGCTCGCCGCCAACCAGCGCGACGAAGTGCGCGCCTACTACATGGCCCGCTCCGGCATCTCCCTGGGGCGGCTGCTCCTGCGCTTCCAGAAGCAGGTGGACCAGACGCCCATCCCCAACCCCGCGAGCCTCCTGAGCGGTCTCATGGGCGGGGCACTGGGCGGCGGCGCCCCCGGCGGCACCGGCGCGAACGCGTTCCAGCCGCAGTCGCTCAACCTCCAGCTCTGGAAGCTGGCGCGGGTGGACTGCCACATGCTCAAGGGGCTGGTGAAGAGCGACGGCGCGCAAGGCGAGGACGGCCGCCCCGTGGAGACGGAGCCCGTGCAGGTGGACTCCAACTTCCAGATGGAGGGCGAGGACGGGGAGGGCGCGGGCGCGCCGATGGCGGCGCAGATGCCGCGGCGCTCCTTCGGCGGCTTCGAGGGCTGCTTCCTCGCGACCATCAGCGACGAGGAGGAGAAGCTCAACGTCATGCGCCTGAACACCGGCGGCGCGGAGGCGCAGGCCACCGCCCTGCGCATGGCGGACATGTTCGCGGACAAGCGCTTCGAGTTCCTCTGGCAGCAGGACGACGCCAACCACGTGCGCTCCACGCCGCAGGACGCCGTCATCGCGCTGAAGGACTGGTCGGACGAGGACACCACCCAGTCCACCTTCAACCGCAACGACCCCACCAACCCCTTCGTCGCGGGCTTCGCGGACGAGGGTTCCCCGTACAGCCGCTACGAACCGCGCTATGACGTCAAGAACGCGCGCTTCGACAGCCTGGATGAGCTGTACCGCGTGCATGGCGTCAACGACCGCTTCATGGCGGCCTTCCGCGACCGGCTCACGGTGTACCCGGACATCAACTCCAAGCCGAACATCAACACCGACGACCCCATCATGCTGGGGCTGGCCATCATGTCCGCCGCGGACCCCAACCGTCCGGACCCGCGCCTGACGGACCCGGTGTTCCTCAACGAGCTCATCAGCCGCATCCGCGCCGCGCGCATGTTCAACTTCTTCGGCATGTCGGTGGCGGACTTCCTGGGCGTGGTGGAGCAGGCGGGCATCGCGGTCAACCCCCTCATCAAGGGCAACGTCCAGCAGAACCGCTACCTGGGCGACAAGAGCAAGACGTTCACCATCAAGTCCGTGGGAGAAGCGGGCAGCGTCCAGAAGACGCTCACCGCCGTCATCCGCCTGGACGACGGGCTGGGCAAGCTCGTGTATTACAGAGAGGAATAGCATGGCCCGCATTCTTGGCCTGGACCTGGGCAGCCACTCCGTGAAGGGGGTGGTCCTCACCTCCGGGACGAAAAGCAACACCACCCAGGCCTACGCGGAGGTGCGCCGCGCGCAGGAAGGCGACCGCGCGGACACGCTGCGCGCCGCCGTGGAGGAGCTGCTCGGGAAGATGCCGCAGGGGCACGTGGACCAGGTCGTCATCGCCCTGCCCGGCCCGTCCCTCACCACGCACGCGGTGAGCCTGCCCTTCTCCGACAGCAAGCGCGTGGAGGCGACGCTGCCCTTCGAGGTCGGCAGCCAGCTGCCGTTCGACATCTCGGAGGTCGTCTACGACTACCAGGTGGTCGGCCAGAAGGACACCGGCGGCAAGGAGAAGGCCGCGGACCTGCTGGTGGGCGTGGTGAAGAAGGAGGAGCTCCAGTCGCTGCTGGCGCTCCTGGGCGGACTCCAGGTGGATCCGCGCGTCATCACACACCCGGCGCTCGCGTACCAGAACCTCCTCACCCAGCTGCCCGGGCTCTTCGAGGGCATGAGCGAAGGCGGCCCGGTGGCGGTGGTGGACATCGGCCACGAGCGCACGGCGGTGGCCATTGGCCAGCCGGGCAAGGGCGTGGAGTTCGCGCGCGCCTTCGCGGGCGGCGGGCGCGACCTGACGCGCGCCCTGGCCACGGAGTTCCAGACGACGGTGCCGGAGGCCCACGCGTGGAAGGAAGCGCACGGCGCCATGGCCAGCGCCGCGCAGGGGCCGGACGCCGAGCGCGCCGCGAACGCCTTCGTGCGCGGCCTGCAGCCGGTGCTGCGCGAGCTGCGCCCGTCCTTCAAGTCCTTCGCCGCGCGCACCCGCCAGCAGGTCTCCGCGGTGGTGCTGTGTGGCGGCACCGCGCGGATGCCGGGCCTGGCCGAGCAGCTGTCCAAGGACCTGAACCTGCCGGTGCGCGTGCTGGCGCTGCCGGTGGACGCGACGGAGAAGATTGGCCCCCGGGAGGCGCCGTCCGCGGCGCAGGCGTACGCGCTGGCCATGCGCGGCAACGCGGCCGGGGTGAAGGCGCCGCGCTTCAACCTGCGCCGGGGTGAGTTCGCCTTCAAGGGCGGCTACGACTACGTGAAGGACCGGCTGGGCCTCCTGGCCTCCTTCGCGGTGACGCTGCTCCTGCTGCTCATCGCCTTCGGCGTCGTGCGCAACACCGTCCTGTCGCGACGCGAGGCGGAGGTGGACGCGGTGCTCTGCAAGACGACCCAGCGCATCCTGGGCACCTGCGAGACGAACTACGACCGCGCGCTGAACATGCTCAAGGGCGTGGAGAGCCCCGCCGCCGCGCTGCCCGCGATGTCCGCGGTGAACCTGCTGGCGGAGGTCACGCAGCGCATCCCGCCGGAGGTGCCGGTGAAGTTCGACCGCATCCAGGTGGACCTGGACCGCATCATGCTCCAGGGAGAGACGGACAGCTCCAAGCAGATCGACACGCTCTCCGCCGCCTTGAAGGGCCACCGCTGCTTCAAGGACGTGAAGGAGGGCAAGGTGGAGAAGACACGCGACGGGCAGAAGGTGACCTTCCGCCTGGACGTGCAGGTGCAGTGCCCCGGCGAGCCGCCGGCGGGAGAGACGTGACATGGGAAAGCTCAAGGAACTCTTCGCGCCCCTCCAGACGTGGTTCGAGCGGCTCTCCGACCGCGAGCGCAAGCTCGTGGCGCTGGCCAGCTCCGCGGTGCTGGTGTTCGTGCTCTTCGTCACCCTCTTCAGCTTCGCCAACAGCGCGCAGGGCTACCGCCGGCGCACGCAGGACAAGCTGGCGAAGCTGCAGGAGGTCCAGGCGCTGGCCATCAGCTACGGCCAGGCGCAGGCGGAGCGGCAGAACGTGGAGCAGCAGCTCACCCAGAGCAACGTGCGGCTGATTACGTACATTGAAGACAAGGCCACCGCCGCGGGCCTCACCGTCCCCAACATGACGCCCAAGGGCGACGTGGGAGTGGGGGACGGGAAGATCATCGAAAGCTCCGTGGAGCTGACCTTCACGGACGTGGACCTGCGCAAGCTGACGGACTTCCTGCGCACGGTGGAGACGGGCCCGGGCATCGTGAAGGTGAAGTACCTGCGCGTGGAGCCCCGGCCCGCCACGGACACCCTGACGGCGTGGACAACCGTCGCCACCTACCGGATGAAGCAATAGCCCATGGCCACTGAAACCAAGACCGCCCGCTGGAAGCTCGTCCTGGGCTACGCCGCCTTCGCGGTGGTGGCGTTCATCCTCTGCCTGCTGCTCACGTTTCCCTATGACGCGGTCCGCTCGCGGCTGGTGACGGAGGCCGCGGCCCACGGGATGGCGGTGCGCATGGACAGCCTGCGTCCCGGCCTGTCCGGCGTCACCGCCACCAACGTGCGGCTGAGCAAGCCGCCCACGCCGCTGGGCGCGGAGTCCGTCGCGGCGCTCGCCCGGGGCGAGTCCGGCGGGCTGGGCAAGGACGAGTTGGGCGAGGCGCTCATCTTCGACAGCGTGGCCCTGCGCCCGGCCCTCTTCCCGCCCGGCCTGGTGATGAAGCTGAAGGGCATGGGCGGCACGGTGAACATCCACGTGGGCGGCCTGAGCGGCACGTCGCTGAACGTGGACGTGGACGGCGTGCAGGCCGGCGGCGGCAACCTGCCGGCGTACACCGGCGTGGACATGGAGGGCACCCTCAACGCGAAGCTCGCGCTCAGCGCGCCGGGCACCCTGATTCGCGGCCAGCCGGTGGACTGGTCCCAGGCCTCCGGCACGGTGGCGCTGGACACCCAGGGGCTCACCATCAAGGGTGGCAAGGCAGCCATCCCCATGGGCGGCGGCCCGGCCATGCCCATGGAGCTGCCGCGCGTGGCGCTGGGCGAGCTCAAGGGCGACCTCCAGTTCGACAAGGGCATGGGCACGGTGCGCGACCTGAACCTCAAGAGCGAGGACCTGGAGGGCTCCGGCACCGGCACGCTGAAGCTGGGCCGCCGGCTGGAGTACAGCGAGCTGGGGCTGGACGTGCGGCTGAAGTTCGAGCAGGCCTTCCAGCAGCGGCTGGGCCCCCTGGCGCTCGCCGTGAACATGCTGCCGCAGGACCGGGACAACCCGGGTTGGCGCGGCGGCCGGCTCACCGGCATGGTGAGCAGCCCCCGCTTCGGTCCCAAGCGGTAGGCCCCCGGTTGATGCCCGCGCACGCGCCGTGTAAAGCGCTGCGCGCGGCCCCGGGGTGTCCGGGCTTGGGAGAGAGTTCGTAATGCCGGAGCTGGTGTTCTTCCGTCGAGGCGAGGAAGTGCTGCGGGTGGCGGTGGACCGGGCGCGGGTGGTGCTCGGCCGGGGCGACTCCAGCGACGTGGCCATTCCGGATCCGGAGGTGAGCCGCCAGCAGGTGGCCCTCCTGTGGGATGGCCAGCAGTGCCGCGTGGAGGACCTCTCCGGCAAGGGCACGAAGGTCGCGGGCGCGGTGGTGGAGCGCGCGGACCTGCCGGACGGCGCGGACATTGAATTGGGCCAGTGGCGCGCGGTGTTCCGCCAGCACGGCGCCAGCGACGACGCGGACGCGGCCACGGAGGCCGGCAGCGCCACCGCCGTGCAGGGCCGGGACTCGCAGCGCTGGCAGCCCGCGCAGCTGCGCGTGAGGCAGGGCGGCACGGAGGCCGTGCACCGGCTCACCGGCGACAGCTTCACGGTGGGCAAGGACGCGGGCAACGACCTGGTGCTCCAGGACCGGTTCATCTCCGGCCGGCACCTGAAGGTGACTCGCCGCGACGGCGTCTTCCACGTCGTGGACCTGCGCTCCACCAACGGCACGTGGCTGGGCCCGGTGCGCCTCTTCGAGGCGGAGGTGACGCTGCCCACCACGCTGCGCGTGGGCGAGGCGGAGCTCGTCCTGGAGACCGTGCCCGCGGCCAAGAAGGAGGCGCAGGCCTTCCACGGCATCCTCGGCGGCGACCCGTCCGTGCGGCAGCTCACGGACCTGATCCAACGCGTGGCACCGTCCACCGCGGCCGTCACCATCCTGGGCGAGTCCGGCACGGGCAAGGAGCTGGTGGCGAACGCGCTGCACGCGTGCTCGCCGCGCGCGAACCGGCCGCTCATCCCGGTCAACTGCGCCGCCATCTCCAAGGAGCTGATTGAGAGCGAGCTGTTCGGCCACGAGAAGGGCGCGTTCACCGGCTCCGTGGGCGCGCGCAAGGGCGCCTTCGAGGAGGCGGACGGCGGCACGCTGTTCCTGGACGAGATTGGCGAGCTGCCCCTGGACCTCCAGGCGAAGCTCCTGCGCGCGCTGGAGAGCGGCGAAATCAAGCGCGTGGGCGCGAGCCGCCCCCTGCACGTGGACGTGCGCGTGGTGGCGGCCACCAACCGCGACCTGCTGGCGGCGGCGCGCGAGGGCCGCTTCCGCGAGGACCTGTACTACCGCCTGTGCGTCGTGCCCCTGCACCTGCCGCCCCTGCGCAACCGCCGGGGGGACGTGGTGGCGCTGGCGGAGCACTTCGTGCGCGCGTTCGCCCCGCGCGGACAGACGGTGCGCTTCACGCCGGCCGCGCTGGAGCGGCTCCAGCAGCACGCGTGGCCGGGCAACATCCGCGAGCTGCGCAACGTGGTGCACCGCGCGCTGCTGCTGCGCAAGGGCCCGTCCATCGACGCGAGCGACCTCTCCTTCGACCAGGAGGTCAACCGCGAGACGGGCATCACCGTGCCGGAGCTGCCGCCGGGCATGACGCTGGAGCAGATGCTGGAGAAGCTGGAGCGGCAGATCATCGAAACCGCGCTGCGCCGCTTCAACAACAACCGCGAGCGCGTGGCGCGCGAGCTGGGCCTCGCGCGCTCCACCCTCTTCAAGCGCCTGAAGGACTGGGGCCTGACGAAGCAGGACGAGCAGGAGTGACGTCGAAGGCGCTTCCGCCCTACCCGTTGTCTCCAGGGTGGGCGGAGTCGCCCCACGCGGAGTGCGGCGCCGGGTGCGCGCGCGTGCGCAGGTACCAGGGCACGCTGACCACCACCAGGCGCCGCTCGCCGGACAACAGCAGCGCGCTGCGCAGCAGCTCCGAGCGGCGGCCGTAGAACATGGCCCGGTACCAGCGCGTCTCCAGCAGCTCTGGCAGCACCATGGCCACGGTGCCGCCCGGCACCTCCTCCAGCAGCGCGTCCACGTAGTCCCTCAGCGGCCACACCAGCGCGCGATACGGCGACCCCACGTGCACGAGCGGCGGGGGCCTCCGTCCACGCTCCTGGAGCGGCGCCTGGACGAAGTGTTGCCACTGCGAGTCCAGCGCCGCCTCGTCGGTGTCACCGCTGCAGATGTGCACCGCGCGCACGTCGTCGCTCAGCGTCAGCGCGAAGCGCAGCGCCGTCTCCGACGCGTGGGACCAGCGGTCCACGGGCACCACGGCGACAATCGGAGACGGGGCCGACAGACGCACGGGCCGCTTCAGCTCCGTCGCCCGCCGCGTGCGCGTGTACGCGGCGTGGACGCGGGAGAGCACCAGCAGGCCCACGGGCACGAGGACGAACGCGGCCCAGCCGCCGTGCATGAACTTGGACACGCCCACGATGCACAGCGTGAGCGCCGTCATCACCGCGCCCGCGCCATTGAGGGCCCGGCGCCACCGCCAGCCCTCCTCCCGGTGCCGGCTCCAGTGCACCACCATGCCCGCCTGGGACAGGGTGAAGGCCATCAGCGCGCCAATGGCGAACAGGGGAATCAGCCGGTCCGTGATGCCCTTGCACACGATGAGCAGCACGGCCGCGAGCCCGGACAGGGTGAGGATGCCTCGCGACAGGGCGAGCCTGCGACCCCGGTGGGCGAAGCCCGGCGGCAGGTAGCGCTCGCGCGCCAGCACCTGGCAGACGAGCGGGAAGCCCGCGTAGCTGGTGTTCGCGGACAGCGCGAGCACGCAGAGGATGGCGGCCATGGCCACGTAGTAGAAGACGCCGCGCCCCATCACCGCCGCGATGAGCTGCGAGAGCACCGTCTGGTAGTTCGCGCCGTCCGGGTCCGTGGCGCCCACGCCGTACGCCCGGCACAGGAGCGCGATGCCCAGGAGCATCGTCACCAGGATGCCCACGATGACGCCCAGCGTGACGCGCGCGCGGCGGATGGAGGGGTCGCGGAAGATGGGCACGGCGTTGCTGATGGCCTCCACGCCCGTCATCGCCGTGCACCCGCTGGCGAAGGCGCGAATCACCAGCCACGCCCCCAGGGACGCGGTGGGCACCGCCAGGGGCGGCGGCTGCTGCACGGGCGTTGCCTCACCCATGGCCAGCTTGAAGAGGCCCACGGCCAGCACCACGCTCAACGACGTGATGAAGAACCAGGTGGGCACGACGAACACGGCGCCCGCCTCGCTGACGCCGCGCAGGTTCACCAGGGTGAGCAGCGCCAGGAGGCCCAGGGTGATGGGCAGCGTGTGCGGCCGCAGGGCGGGGACCGCGGACACCAGCGCGCCCGTGCCCGCGGAGATGCCCACCGCCACGTTGAGCAGGTAGTCCAGCATCAGCGCCGTCGCCGCGAGCAGCCCCGCGCCCCGCCCCAGGTTCTGCTTCGCCACGGTGTACGCGCCGCCGCCGCTCGGGTACGCGGCGATGGTCTGCGCGTACGAGCTCGCGACAATCAGCAGGAGCCCGACGATGGCGGCGGTGATGGGGAAGAGCAGCCACACGCCCGTGGCCCCCAGCGGGCGCAGCACGGTGAGCGCGGCCTCCGGGCCGTACGCGGCGGACGACAGCGCATCCAGCCCCAGGAGCGCCACGCCGGTGAGGACGCCCGTCTTCTCCTGCATCGCCTGGGCGCTGGTGAGCGGGCGGCCCAGGAGCAGGTCCATGATGCCGTTGCCCTGCCGCCGCCGGGGCATGAACGGCCTCCTGCGTCCGTACTCGGCCAGCTGAGCCATGTGGCGGCCTCCCCCTGGCCCGGAAGGTGCGCACCGGCTGTCCGGGCGGAAACACGGCCCTTCAGTCGCATGCCCTCCAGGGCCATAGACCCTTTCGCGGGCCCGTTCGTTTCACGGGAAGACACAGGAGACCGTCCGCCATGGGCCCGCACGCCGCCGTCCTCCCCTTCCCCACCCTGGATGATTTGTACGCCCTGCACCGCCCCCGGGCGCTGGCCATCGCCCGGCGCATCGTGGGGGACACCGACGACGCGGAGGACGTGGTGCAGGACGTGTTCCTGCGCCTGTCGCGGCAGCCCCCGGGACTGGATGGACGCGCGACGTGGACGACCTGGCTGCACCGGGTGATGGTCAACAGCAGCATCAACTGGCTGCGCGCGCGCAGGCGCCGGGAGCGGCTGACGCACGCGCCCCAGGAGGCCGTGTCGCCGGAGGCCCACGCCATGGGCACGCAGATGCAGCAGCACTTCCACGAAGCGCTGGAGGAGGTGAACCCCCAGCAGCGGCAGGTGCTCTACCTGCGCGAGGTGCGCGGCCTGGGCTCCGCGGAAATCGCCCGGCTGCTGCGCATCCCGGAGGGCACCGTGAAGAGCGCCCTGCACCGCGGCCGCCAGCGCGCCCTCACCGTGATGGAGGAGCGCGGCCAGCGGCCGTGAGGTCCGGGGGCGTTACTCCTCGCCCTTGCTGCCCACGAACTGGTCGCCCTTCTCCTTGAAGAGGAGGTTGAAGCTGGTGAGCGAACCGTAGACGCGGGTGATGTAGCCCTGCATCTCCGCCTTCTCCGCGTCCGAGAGCTTGGGGTGGGCGTTGAGCTTCTGCTCCAACACGCGGATGCGGTCGCGCACCATCGTCACCTTGTGGAACAGGCTGTCGATGGGCATGTCCTTCGCCTGGAGCTCCGGGTTGCCCGGCACCAGCCGCACCGTGCCGCCCTCCCACTTGCCCGCGAGCGGCGGATCGCTCAGGCCCGCCGCCTCCCGGAAGATGTCCATCAGCTCTTCGCGCGTCATGTTCAGCCCTTCCAGGTCCACCACTTCGTGCGGATCCGCGCGGTGGCGCACCACCACGGGCGCCACGCTGCGCGGAGCGCGGGTCCGCGTGCTCGAAACCACGGGCGCCGGGGCCGCGGAGCCCCGGGGCGCGTACTTGTCACAGATGGGCGCGGAGGGTGGGAACAGGCCGCGCGACGTGTACACGCGGCACGGCCCCACCCAGCCGCGGTGATCCTCGGAGTGCGGACTCCAGAGCTTGCAGTTGCCGCACACCCGTTCGTCGGGGCGGAAGGTGGGAAGAGGCCTGGGTCCCGCTCCCGCGTCCGACATGTCAGCGCGCCTCCTTGGCCACCGGCTTGCCCTTGCGGATGTTGAGCTCACGCAGGAGCGCGTCCGCGTCCTCGACCTGGTCGAGCTGCCACAGCAGGTAGCGCACGTCCACGTTGACGTTCCGGGCCACGTCCGGATTGTAGCCGAAGTCGTTCGCGACGTTCTCCCACACGCGGTCGAAGTTCACGCCGACGAGCTGCCCCTTGCCGTTCACCGTGGGGCTGCCGGAGTTGCCGCCCGTGGTGTCCGCGTCCGCCAGGAAGTCCACCGGCACGTCCTTCAGCCGCGGGTCCACCCACTGCCCGAACTTCTTCGCCGCCGCGGCCGCGCGCACCTTCTCCGGCGCGTTGAAGGGCTCCTCGCCGGTGTGCTTCTGGATCATCCCCGACAGCGTCGTCTGCGGCAGGTACAGCGCGCCGTCGCGCGGCGTGTAGCCCTGCACCTTGGCGAACGACACGCGCAGCGTGCTGTTGGCGTCCGGAGCAATGGGCTTGCCCGCCTGCGCCATCACCGCCTTGCGCCACGCCGGCCGCAGCCGGGAGGACGCGCCCTGACGGCGGTCGCGTGTGTCATCCAGCGCGGCCTGCTCCTTCGCCAGCTCCATGCCGAACGCCAGCAGGGGGTCGCGGCGCGCGGCGAGCTGCCCCACGGACTCGTCCGCCATCTTCAGGCGCTCCGCCAGGGTGAGCACCTTGGAGCCCGCGTAGAGCGAGTCGATCTTCGCGGAGACGTCCTTCTGCGAGTACGTCTTGCCGAACGTGGCATCCACGGCCGCGATGCGCGCGTCCTGGGGCAGCGCCTGCGCGCGCTTCACGAACGCGTGCAGGAGCGCCTTGTCCGAGGGGATGAAGAGGTTCTTCTGCTCGCGCTCCAGGCGGTCCTTGATGCGCGGCAGCTCGCGGTCCATGTACTCCGGGCGGCGCTCCAGGTCCGGCTTCGCGCGCTCCATGGCCAGCCGGGACACGGACGTGGCCAGCGCGGGCCCACGCGCCAGGCGGCCGGACAGGTTCAGGAGGAACTCGCGGTCGAAGGTCTTGTTGGACTCCTGCTGCTCCGCGAGCAGCGCCTCGCGGGCCTTCAGCGCCTCGCCCCACTTCGCGCTGTCCTTCTGGGCCCAGGCCACGGTGGCGGCTTCCGCGTCGCGCTGCTTCTCCACGATGTGGCCGCGCTTGAGGCCCGCCAGCTGCCCGCCCGCGTTCTTGTAGACGTTGTGCAGGCCCTTGAGCTGCGAGGCCACGGCGATCTTCCCGGCCGGGTCCTTCTCCCCTTCGGCCTCCAGGATGCGGATGGCCTCGCCCAGCACGTCCCGGATGGCCGGGTAGTAGCGCGCCTGGCGCTCCGCCATCTCGTCCGCGAGCAGCGTGCGGAAGGTGGTGCCCGGGTAGCCCAGCACCATCACGAAGTCGCCCGGCTTCACGCCTTGCGTGGACAGCGGGAAGAAGAACTCCGCCTTGTAGGGCACGTTCTTGTCGCTGAACGCCGCGGAGGCGCCGTCCGGCGCGGTGTACGCGCGGATGATGGCGAAGTCGCCGGTGTGGCGCGGCCACATCCAGTTGTCCTCTTCCCCGCCGTACTCACCCACGGCGCGCGGCGGCGCGTAGACCAGGCGCACGTCCTGCAACTCCACCGCGTCCACCAGCGTGTAGTTCACGCCGCCATCGAAGGTGGCCACCTGGCAGCGGGTGGCGGGGCGCTTCTCGCACTCGGCCACCAGCTCCTTCTGCTTGCGGTCGATGGCCTTGTAGCGCGCGAGGTCGTCCGCGCCCTGCGGCACGGCGGCGTTCACCTCCGCCGTCACGTCCTTGAAGCCGCGCGGCACCTGCACGCGCGAGCCCTTGCCCGGGAGCTCCTCCGCCTGGCTCTTCGCGAGGAAGCCGTCGGAGATGAGGTCCTTCTGCGGGGAGCTGTGCTCCTGGATGATGGAGAAGGCGCAGTGGTGGTTGGTGATGATGAGGCCGGAGGCGGAGATGAACGACCCGGAGCAGCCGCCGGTGTTCACCGTGCCCGCGAGCAGGCCCGTGCCCCGCTTGGGGTCCCAGAGCTTGCTGGGCGGCAGCTGGAGGCCCTGGGCCTTGAGCCAGGCGGGGCTCAGTTCCAGCACCTGCTGGGGGGTCCACTTCCCTTCCCCGGCGAAGGCCGGGGCAGCCACGAGCGAGAGGAGAAGGAGCGTCTTCTTCATGGTGCCCCATCCCTACCCCGTCCGCCGCCCCGGCGCGACCGTTCCGGTGTCCGGGGCGCGCGTTTTCGCGGAAGATGGAACGCGCTTGGATGTTCCGGTGTCCAGGCAGGAGGGGACCCACGATGCGGACCGCGAGCGGGGCGACACTGGATTTCGGAAGGCTGGCGCTGCTCGTCCTCCTGATGGGGGCGTCCTGGTACTTCTGGTATTCGCCGGTGCTGTGGCCGGTGAAGGTGCTGGTGGTGATGATGCATGAGAGCGGGCATGCGCTCGCCGCGCTGCTCGTGGGGGGCTCGGTGGACCGGGTCCACCTCCAGGTGAACGAGGGCGGAAGCTGCTTCTCCCGCCTGCCGCCCGGCGTCTTCAACCGCATCGTCGTGTCGTCGGCGGGGTACCTGGGCAGCGCGGTGGCGGGCGCGGGGCTGATGCTGGCCACCTTCCGCTTCCGGCTGGGCCGCGCGGTGATGGGCGCGGCGTCCGTGTGGCTGGCGATGATGGGCTTCTTCTACGCGGGGGACCTCTTCACCCTGGCCTTCTGCCTGGGCATGGCGCTGGCCATGGGGCTGGGCGCGCGCTTCCTGCCCACGGGGCTGGTGGACGCGCTCAACCTGTTCCTCGCGGCCTTCACGGCGCTCTACGTCCTCTTCGACCTGAGGGACGACCTGTGGAACAGCGCGGTGCGCGCGCAGAGCGACGCGGCCATCCTCGCCAGCGAGACGTGGGTGCCGTCCATCATCTGGGCGGCCCTGTGGACGCTCCTGTCGGTGGCCCTGCTGGGCGTGTCCGCGTACTGGGCCCTGCACGCGAAGCCGGGAGGCGGCGTGAAGATGCCGCCCATGGCCCGCGCGCGGCGGGTGTGAACGGCGCGAGCGCTCAGGTCCGCAGCCAGGCGCTCACGTCGTCGTACGTGAAGGGGTGCTCGTAGATGTCATCGAGGTAGTCCTGCGCCGGGTCCATCACCTCGTGGTAGGTGTGCACCGGCGTGAGGCTCTTGGGGTAGCCGCCCACGGACTGGTCCGCGTTCCAGTATCCGAAGATGCCGAAGGCCATGGCCTTCATCCGTGCCGCGAAGAGCGCGTGCGCATCATCGTTCGCGTCGTCTCCGGGCCGCAGCAGGCTGACCATCTCGAACAGGCGGGCCGCCGTGTGCGAGCGCCCGGTCTCGATGGGCATGTGGTGCTCTCGCGCCGTCTCCGTGTCCGGCGAGTCCTCGTTGCGCGTGCCCGCGCCCTTGCGCCCCTGATCCCAGCTCACCTGCCGGCGGTCCTGGTGCGGATCGCCGAGGTAGCGCGAGAGGTCCTTCTTCAGCACATCCACGCGGGACCTGCCGTCCGTCGCCCAACGCCGGGGCCGGTCCGGGCTCGTCGCCCCCTGGTACGGATGCGGGACCAGCTCCTTGTGCACGGAGATCAGGGCCCGGCTGTTGCCAACGGGGCTGAACAGCTCCTTCAGGTCGTGGAGGATGGCCACGTTCTCCGCGACGGAGAAGTCCCGCCTGTCGTAGCTCAGGCTCACCCGGTCCTTGCTGCGCACGCTGTAGTCGTACAGCGGCTGCACCGTCAGGTTCATCACCAGGTTGAGGGGGTTGAGGTTGCCGCCCAGCTTCTCCCACGAGCGGCGCTCGTAGGACGGGTACGAGTTGGCTTCGTTGTAGCTGCCCGTCATGTTGGGCAGCAGGTTGAAGGGCGAGTACGTCGTCACGACGTGGCTGATGGCGCCGCCCCAACTGTCGTGGTCCCAGAGGTACTGCCCCAGCGCCCTGCGCAGGTCATTCAGCGTCTGGCGGGTCCGGGCATGCTCCAGGACGTCCTCCGCCAGCTCCTGCTCCAGCTCGCGGTTGCGCTGGCAGCGGGCGTCGGCCTCGTACATCAGGTGCATGTAGAACTCGCCCTTGCTGGCGAAGGCCTTCCAGTAGGCCTTGGGCGCGGTGTTCGTCATGCCGAACGTGGTCTCGAAGGAGCCCAGCTTCGTGCCCTTCGGAAACGACCACGGCTTGGAGGCGATCCACGACCGGAGCGTGTTGCGCAGCCCCACCTTCGTCAGATGATTCAGCCGGGTGCGGTCCGTCGACCGCGCGTACGCGTAGGCGCCGTCCGCCCACGTCTTCGCGTCCCCGTCCTTCAAGGCGACCGAGTTGATCTCCACGGGCATCGCGCGTCCCCTCAAGGCAAGTGGGAGCCCTTTCCCGAGCTTCCCTGGCTTGAAGTCTACTTCAGGACTGTCGCGAATGTGCCCGTGCGCGAAATCTCCGCGGGTGTCAGAAAGGCCCGGACGTGTTGGGTCACCGTCGCGGGCGCATCCGGAAGGCCACGAACGACGCCATGTCCGGGAAGCCGAAGTACGGGTTCTTCTGGCGGATGGCCTCCATCTGGGCCACCGGCACGTCCGCGTAGTCGTGCCCTGGGTACAGCCGCGCGGTGTCCGGCACCTTCGCCAGCACCTGCGACAGCGAGCGGTACATGTCCTCCGGGTTGCCTCCCGGGAAGTCGCACCGGCCGCACCCGTTGATGAAGACCGTGTCCCCGGACACGAGCGCGTCCTCCGCCAGCAGGCAGTGCGACCCCGGCGTGTGCCCGGGCGTGTGCAGCGCGTGGAACGTGCGCGCGCCCACCGGCACCGCGTCGCCCGCCTTCAGGAGCTTGAGCGCGTCCCCACCCCGCTTGCGCAGGTCGCTGGAGAAGGCAACCTCCTCCGCCTGCGCGTACACCGGCACGTCGTGGCGTGACAGCAGCTCCTCCAGGCCGTTGATGTGGTCCCCGTGGCAGTGCGACACGAACGCGCCCACCACGCGCTTGCCGTCCCGCGCCACCGCCGCCTCGATGGCCGGCACGTCCCACGCCGGATCCACCACCACCACCTCCGGGCCGTCCTGGGGACCCACGAGGTAGACGAAGTTGTCCATCGGTCCGAGCTTGAGCTGGCGTACGTACGGCGTGGGCATGGTTGTCCTCCAGACGGCCACTCTACGCCCCAGGCTTGCCGCCCCGGGGGCAGTTCCCTTTGAATGCCACTTTTTTGATGCCCCACGCCGTCAGGAGGTCTCCGTCCGTGAAGCGCCTGCCCACCCTGCTCGCCTGCTCGCTGCTGGTCAGCGCGACCGTCTCCGCCGCGGGGCGGACCTCCTCCACGTTCCGCTACAAGCCATCACCGGACGACGAGCGTCCCGTCATCGTGGACGCCACCATCGGGCCCCAGGGCAGCGACTTCGCCATGCGCCTGAAGTTCAACAAGGACCCGTTCGGCGAGGAGTGCAAGCAGCGCTGCGCCAACGTCACCCTCTTCCTGGACACCGACTCCAGCGTCCAGTCCGGCCTCCACCTGCCCACCAGCAAGGCCCCGGAGAACGGCGCGGACCTGGCGATCGTCATCCAGGGCGTGCGGGAGTACAAACGCCAGGACGCCCCCCCGGAGACGGCCCTGCGCGTGAAGATCCGCCAGCTGGGCTCGGACGCCACCAGCGCGGACTCGGGCGAGCTGCTCGCGGACCTCAACAACCGGCAGGACCCGGAGCGCATCCAGACGGACGGCGCCACGGTCTACCTGCTGGTGGACGCCACCAGCGCGCTGTTGCCCTCCGCCCGCAAGGTGCGCGTCATCTACCACCCGCCGGGGAGCAAGGCCCTCACCGCCACCATCAACGGGATGGCCGGTGGCGGCTCCGGCCGGGGCGTGCAGATCTTCAAGCGCGGCAGCGGCTGGGGCCGCGCCCCTGACGCGGAGGGCAAGAAGCCCCGCGCCAACCCCAACGGCGACAACGGCTAGTCCCAGCAGGCCGCCAGTCAGGCCCGGGCCCCACTCCCCTCGGAATTCCGGGGGGTTGGCGGTGGGTTTCAAGCAGGCACAGGACTGCACGGGCGTGCAGAAGTTCCGGGCTGGAGCCGACGCAACCACCCGAATTCGTTCTCAATGTCAGAGGCCCATGGTAGTCCCGCCCATCTGACGTCGAGGGTCCGACCCGACTGGTAGTCGCAACGCGCACGGCGGCACGCCCGCGCGCCGCGTTACGCCCGGCCGGCCGGCCCGTGTGAAAAACATCTGGATTCCATGACCATGCTCGCAGACGCCGAAACGAAGTCGCGCAAGAAGCAGGGAGGCCCGGCCGGGGGCGGAGGAAAGGGAGGCGGCGGCGGGTCCGGCGCCGGTGGCGGAGACAGCCTGCCCGCGGGCCTGGCCGAGGAAGCGCGCCGCCGGTACCTCAACTACGCCCTGTCGGTCATCACCTCGCGCGCCCTGCCCGACGTGCGCGACGGCCTCAAGCCGGTGCAGCGCCGCATCCTCTACGGCATGTGGAACGACCTGAACCTGTCGTTCGACACGAAGTACCAGAAGTGCGCGCAGGTCGTCGGTGCCATCATGGGCCGCTACCACCCGCACGGCGACACGGCCATCTACGACGCGCTCGTGCGCATGGCGCAGGACTTCTCCCTGCGCTACCCGCTGGTGGACGGCCACGGCAACTTCGGCTCGCTGGACGGCGACTCCGCCGCCGCCTACCGCTACACCGAGTGCCGCCTGGAGAAGCTGGCCACGGAGCTACTGGGTGAGCTGGACAGCAAGACCGTCCGCTTCCGCCCCAACTACGACGGCACCCGCGAAGAGCCCGTCGTCATCCCGGCGCGCGTGCCGCAGTTGTTGATGAACGGCACCACCGGCATCGCGGTGGGCATGGCCACCAACATCCCGCCCCACCACCTGGGCGAACTGGTGGACGCGCTCCTGGCGCTCATCGCGGATCCGGAGCTGCAGACCAAGGACCTGCTCAAGTGGATCAAGGGGCCGGACTTCCCCACCGGCGGGCAGATCCTCAACGACAAGAAGGAGCTGCGCGAAATCTACGAGACGGGCCAGGGCTCCGTCCGGATCCGCGGCGAGTACAAGCTGGAGGAGCTCAAGCGCGGCGGTCAGATGATCGTCGTCACCTCCATCCCGTACACGGTGAACAAGTCCACGCTCGTCGCGAAGATTGGCGAGCTGGTGCGCGAGCGCAAGCTGCCGCTCATCACCGACGTGCGCGACGAGTCCACCACGGACGTGCGCATCGTGCTGGAGCTCAAGAAGGACGCCAACCCCGAGCTGGTGATGGCGTACCTCTACAAGCACACGCCCCTGCAGACGAACTTCGGCGTGAACCTGACGTGCCTCGTGCCGTCGGACAACCCGGACGTCGGCACGCCCAAGCGCTTGGACCTGAAGTCCATCCTCCGCTACTTCCTCGACTTCCGCCTGGAGATCGTGACGAAGCGGTTCGAGCACGAGCTGGCGGAGCTCAAGCGGCGCGTCCACATCCTCGAAGGCTTCGAGAAGGCCTACGACGCGCTGGATGAGATCATCCGGATCATCCGCCAGTCGGAGGGCAAGCAAGACGCCGCCCAGAAGTTGATGGCGCGCTTCAAGATGGATGAGGTCCAGGTGGACGCCATCCTGGAGATGCGCCTCTACAAGCTGGCCCGCCTGGAGATCCTCATCGTCCAGAAGGAGCTCAAGGAGAAGCGCGCGGAGATCAAGCGCATCGAGGGCATCCTCAAGGACGTGAAGAAGCGCTGGGCCGTCATCCACGACGAGCTGTCCGGCCTCAAGGCCGCGTACACCGACAAGCGCCGCACGCGCATTGGCGGCGCGGGCTCCGAGGAGATGGAGTTCTCCGCGGAGGCGTTCATCGCGGACGAGGACGCCCACGTCGTGATCACGCGCGACGGGTGGATCAAACGCGTTCGCGAGGTGAAGGACCCGTCCACCACCCGCCTGCGTGAAGGCGACGCGGTGATGGCGGTGCTCGCCGGCAGCCTGAAGGCGAACCTGGTGCTGTTCAGCAACTTCGGCACCGCGTACGTCACCCGCTTCAACGACGTGCCGGCCTCCACCGGCTACGGCGACCCGGTGCAGAAGCTGTTCAAGTTCGACGATGGCGAGCGCGTGGTGGGCGCCCTGTCCCAGGATGCCCGCCTGCCCCAGCCGGAGAAGCTGGTGGCGGTGACGCGCCAGGGCCTGGGCCTGCGCTTCCTGCTGGCGCCGCACACGGAGGTCTCCACGCGCGCCGGCCGCCGCTACGCGAAGACGGGCGAGGGCGATGAGATCATCGGCACGCAGCCGGTGGGCGACAAGGACCTGCTCGCCATCCTCACGGAGAAGACCAACGCCCTGGTCTGCAAGGTGGCGGAGGTGAACGAGCTGGCCGGTCCCGGCAAGGGCGTCCAGGTCATCAAGGTGGACGCGGGCGACAAGGTGGTGGACTTCCTCGCGGCGCCCGCCAGTCAGAAGGACGCCACGCTGGAGTTCGAGACGCAGAAGGGCCGCAAGCTGCACCTGTCACCGGCGAAGTTCGGCGTGACGGGCCGCGGCGGCAAGGGCCACGAGATGTCCAAGCGCGACACGGTGAAGGAGGTGGCGCGTCCCGTCACCTTCGTCCCGCTGCCGGAGAAGAAGGAGTAGCGGGAAGGCCATGGCGACCAAGAAGGAAACCTACACAGGCGCGGACATCCAGGTGCTGGAAGGCCTGGAGCCGGTGCGCAAGCGCCCGGCCATGTACATCGGTGGAACCGACAGCACCGGCTACCACCACCTGCTCTGGGAGATCGTCGACAACTCGGTGGACGAGGTCATCAACGGCTTCGCGACCCTCATCGAAGTGACGCTCCACAAGGGCGCGAAGTCCATCACCGTCGTGGACAACGGGCGCGGCATCCCCGTGGACATGATGCCCAAGCACAAGAAGCCCGCCGTGGAGGTCATCCTCACGACGCTGCACGCGGGCGGCAAGTTCGAGCAGGGCAACTACATCCACTCGGGCGGTCTGCACGGCGTGGGCAGCTCCGTGGTGAACGCGCTCACCAGCAAGCTGCTCATCGAAATCAAGAAGGACGGCAAGCGCCACGTGCAGTCGTACGCGCGCGGCAAGGCGACCAGCCCCCTCAAGGTGGAGGGCCCCGCGCGCGGCACCGGCACGTCCATCACCTTCGAGCCGGACGCGGAAATCTTCGGGGAGAAGCAGAAGTTCGACGCGGCCCTGGTGCGCGAGCGCCTGGAGGCGAAGAGCTACCTGCACAAGGGGATGACGGTCGTCTGGAAGGACGAGACGGTCACCCCCGCCGTGACGGAGACGTTCAAGCACGACGGCGGCATCGCCGAATACCTCACCAAGGTCGTGTCGGAGCGCCAGAAGCCCATCGTCCCCGCGGGCGGCACGCCGTTCTACTTCTCGCGCGACAACGAGGTCCGCCTGGAGGTGGCGCTGGCGTGGACGGAGGCCACGGACGAGCACATCCGCTCGTACGTCAACGGCATCCCCACGAACCTGGGCGGCACGCACGAGGCGGGCTTGAGGGCCGCCATCGTCAAGGCGATGCGCAACTACATCGAGACGCACGGCCTGACGCCCAAGGGCGTGTCGCTCACCGCGGAGGACATCCGCGAGGGCATCACCGCCATCCTCTCCGTGTACGTGGTGGAGCCCCAGTTCCAGGGGCAGACGAAGGGCCGCCTCAACAACCCGGAGACGACGGCGCAGGTGGACGGCGCCGTGCGCCCGGTGCTGGAGAAGTGGTTCAACGACAACAAGTCCATCGCGGAAGCGCTGCTGGCGCGCATCATCCTGGCCGCCCGCGCGCGTGAAGCCTCCCGCGCGGCCTCCGCCGCCATCAGCCGCAAGTCCGCGGTGAGCCACCGGTTGAACCTCCCCGGGAAGCTGGCGGACTGCTCGTCCACGGATCCGGCCTCCAGCGAGCTGTTCATCGTGGAAGGTGACTCCGCAGGCGGCTCCGCCAAGCAGGGCCGCGACCGGCGCACCCAGGCCATCCTCCCCCTGCGCGGCAAGGTGCTCAACGCGGAGCAGGCGTCCACCGACAAGGTGGCCACCAACAAGGAGCTCCAGGACATCGTCAGCGCGCTGGGCTGCGGCATCGGGTCCGACTTCGACATCACGAAGCTGCGCTACGGCCGCGTCTTCCTGCTGATGGACGCGGACAGCGACGGCCACCACATCGCCACGCTGCTGCTCACGTTCTTCTACCGGCACCTGCGGCCCCTGATTGAAGCGGGCGCCGTGCACATCGCCCAGCCGCCGCTGTACCGGGTGGACATTGGCAAGGAGACGTACTGGGCCCTGGACGAGCCGGACCGCGACCGCATCATCCGCGAGAAGGCCAGGGGCAACGCCAAGCCCAACATCATGCGCTTCAAGGGTCTGGGCGAGATGACGGCCGAGGAGCTCAAGACGACCACGCTCGATGCGAAGAATCGCATCAGCCTGCGCGTCACCATCGACAACGCGCTGGAGACCGACCGCATCATCAACGACCTGATGGGGAAGGACGTCTCGGCGCGTTACAAGTTCATCACCGAGCAGGCCGGTGAGGTCCAGGAGCTGGACGTCTGAAAAAACGGGAGTCCCCGCACACCCGGGACGGGCGCTTTTCCGTCCCGGGTGGGCATTGGTCTTCCGCCCCGCCGGTCGGCTAGCATCCGCCGAATCGTGAACACCACCCGCCTTGCCCTGACTGTCGCGCTCGCCTGTGTGCTGAGCGCTCCCGCCGCCGACGCCGCCACCAAGCGCAAGTCCGCCGCGAAGAAGAAGCGCCCCGCCGCCACCAAGAAGGTCCCCGCGGCCGTCCCCGAGGACACCTTCACGCCTCCGGATGACGCGGCCCCCGTGTCGGACGCGCCGGTGGCGCCCAAGGCGGCCACCCAGGCCCCGCTCGCGCCCGTCACCCCCGCCGCCCCGAAGAAGGTGGTGGATGCGCCAGCCCCGGCGGTGCGCCCGGCGCAGTCCAACGCGGTGGCCGTCTTCGGCGTGGCCCGCCAGTCGGCCGCGACGGACGCCGCGGCGAAGTTGGAGGACACCATCACCCGGCGGCTGGGCAGCGCGGGCGACGTGCGGTTCGTGGACCTGGCGACCGCCTTCCCGCCCCCGGAGCCCCAGGGCAACCCCAAGGCGGACGCCCTCTTCGAAGAGGGCCGCGCGGCGTACGACAACCTGGACCCGGACGCCGCGGCGGTGAAGTTCAAGGCGGCCGCGGAGGCCTACGTGCAGCGCCCCGGCGACCTGCGCCCGGAGAAGCTGGGGGAGACGTACCTCTTCCACGGCGCGTCCCTGCTCCTCAACGGCGACGTGGCGGGCGCGAAGGCGTCCTTCACGAACGCGCTGCTCGCGGAGCCGTCGCTGCGCCCGGACGCGGGCCTCTTCGGCCAGGACGTGCAGCGGGTGTTCACGGAGGCGCAGAGCGAATTGAACGCGCAGCCGCAGGGCACGCTGGTGGTGAACACCCAGCCCCAGGGCGCGCGCGTGCTGGTGCGCGGCCGCGACGTGGGCACGACGCCGCTGGCCGGCGCGAAGCTGTCCCCGGGCCGCTACCCCGTGCAGGTGGTGCTGCCGGGCTACGCCCCGTTCGCGACGTACGTGGAGGTGAAGCCGTCCACCCCCACGGAGGTGAAGACGAAGCTGGGCTCCGCGCCGGGGCTGTCCGCGCTGCGTGACGCGGCGACGAAGGCCGGCACGGAGGCCGCCTTCGACGCGGACGGCACGCCGCCGGAGGTGGGCGCCATCGCCGAGCGGCTCAACGCGCGCTACGTGGTGCTGGCCGCCACGTTCCAGGACAAGAAGGGCCGGCTGCACGGCGAGGTGCAGGCGTGGGACGTGCGCACCAAGAACCGCCTGCGCGGCGTGGAGGTGGACTTCGGCAAGCGCGACGGCAAGAACAGCGCGGACTTCGCCGCGGACCAGGTGCACACCTTCCTCACCGGCGCCGCCCTGCCCCAGGGCCGCGAGGACTCCAAGGAGCCGCTCGTGTCCAGCGACTCCGTGCTGCGCAAGCCCTGGTTCTGGGCCGCGGCGGCGGGCGTGGCGGCCGTGACGGCGGGCGTGGTGTACGTGGCCACCACGGACCGCGGCCCCGGCTTCAACCCGGTGAACGGGCTGCCCGGTGGAATTTCCTTCTAGCTTGGGCGTCAAGCGCACAGGACTCCTCATGAAAGCCCTTCCGCTCGCGCTCGTGCTGCTGCCCGCCCTGGCGCTGTCCGCCTCGTCGTCCCAACCGGGCCGCATCTCCGCGCTGCTCATCCCCATGGACCCGTCGTCCGAGTCCTCGGGGGTGCAGATGGAGAGCTACATGAACGACGCGCTCGGCAACTTCGCCAGCTACTCCGTGCGAAAGCCGCGCGACCTCTTCGGTCTGCCGGACGACCCGGCCGCGCAGGCGTCCTTCCAGCGCGCGAAGAAGGGCTACGAGGAGAGCGTCAAGGCCTTCGAGGCGCGCGAGTACGAGGACGCGGAGCGCAAGGTGCGCGCCACCCTCAAGGAGCTGGACGGCTCCGTCGCGGCGATGACGTCCTGCTTCCCGCTGTGCGACGCGATCGCGCTGCACGGCGCCATTCTCCAGCTTCGCGGCGACGTGGAGGAGGCGAAGCTGCTGCTCATCGACCTGATGGCGCTCAACCCCACGTTCGAATTGAACCCCAAGCGCTTCAGCCGGGAGTTCATCAGCCTGCGCGTCCAGGTGGCGACGAGCCGTCCCTCGCAGCTGCGTGGCAGCGCCACCTTCAAGTCCCGGCCCGCGGGCGCCCGCGTGTACGTGGACGGCGAGCCGGTGGGCTACACGCCGCTGACGCTGCCCACGCTGCCGGTGGGCAAGCACCTGGTGCGCATGGAGCGGCCGGGCTTCCGCCAGTTCGGGCAGATCGCCGAGGTGACGCCGGACGACGTGGACGTCGTCGCCTCGCTGGTGCCCACGGCCACCTACAAGTCCTACGACGCGCAGCTGGACAAGGTGATTCCGGACGTGTCGCGCGGCAGCGACAAGCCGGCCAACGCCGTCGTCTCGCTGGGCAAGTCGCTGAGCCTGGACCGGGCCATGGTGGGCACCGTGCGCGTCATCCCGGAGCGGGGCACGGAGCTCTCCGTGGGCCTCTTCGACGTGAAGAGCGGCAAGCGCCTGGGCTCGCGCAAGCTGGTGCTCCAGGGCGACGAGTACGGCCAGCTCAAGTCGGAGATGGAGCGCATCGTCAACCAGCTCATCAACAGCGAGGGCGAACAGGTCCAGCGCAAGCGGGACCCGCTGGACAACCGCAGCGGCTCGGAGGACTGGGGTTCGGAGGACCGGGGTGGCAACTCCCGACAGTCCGTCAAGAAGCACTCCGGGGATGATCCGCTGGACGACGTGTCGGGTACCGAGGACTGGTGACACGCGGCGCTTGTCCCGGGACGGCTCGCACCTAGAGTCCCGGGCCGTATGCGCCACCTGCCGCTGCTCGCCCTCCTCCCCAGCCTCGCGCTTGCCCAGACGGGCGCCGTCGACAGCACCCCCGTCCCGCCCCTGGGCGTCACCCTGCCCCCCACCAACGCGGCGCTCATTGACGAAGCGCCCGCCCTGTCCCTCAACCCCGCCGGCCTGGGCTTCCAGGACGCGGGGCAGCTCTTCTACCTCCACGAACGCAACCTCCAGTCCGACTCCGTGGGCGACGCCGTGTTCCTGGGCACGCGCCTGTTGGGCCTGGGCGCGGGCTTCTCCCTGGAGTGGATCCGCGGCGAGAACACGCCGGACTACCGCAGGACGTCCTTCGGCCTGTCGCTGGGGCCCCGCACGCTGCAGTTGGGCGCCGCGCTGCACGACTTCAGCAGCTCGGATGACTCCCGCATCAGCGGGCTGACGAGCTGGGACGTGGGCCTCACCGCCCGCCCGTTCCGCTTCCTGTCGCTGGCCGCGGTGGCCAGGGACATCAACGCGCCGGAGCAGGACGGCCTCAAGCTGTCGCGCCGCTACAACTTCGGCCTGGGCCTGCGCCCCTTGGGTGAGCGCTACACGCTGGGCGTGGACTGGCTCTTCGCGGAAGGAGGCTTCCGGGAGGGCCTGGCCACGTACACGCTCCAGGCGGAGGTGGTGCGCGGCCTGAGGCTGGGCGGCGGCCTGTCCCACGGCTTCGTCAGCGGCATCCCCCTGGCGCTCCAGTTCTCGGCCACGGTGGACCTGGGCCACGCGGGCCTGACGTACGCGGCGGGCGGCGCGGGCGAAGGCCTGGACCACGTGCTGCAGGTGCGCCTGTCCTCGGAGCGCTACCGCTCCGTGCACGGCGGCGGCGGCGTGGTGGCGCTGCTGGATTTGGACGACATGCTCGCGGGCGGCGTGAGCCCCGCGCTGGCCATCCTGGGCGTGAGTGAAGTGGATCCGTACCTGCGCCTGATGAAGTTCCTGGACCTGGCCACGCGCGACGAGCGGCTCAAGGGCGTGGTGGTGAAGATGGAGGGCCTGCCCGGCGTGGGCTGGGGCACGGCGGAGGAGCTGCGCCAGTCGCTGCTCAAGCTGCGCGAGTCGGGCAAGAAGGTCGTGGTGGTGATGCTGTCCGGGGATGACCGCAGCTACCTGGTGGCGTCCGCGGCGGACAGCGTCTACGCGCTGACGGAGGCGTCGCTGCCCATCAACGGCCTGTCCGCCACGGTGACGTCGCTGGGCGGCACCATGGAGAAGCTGGGCGTGACGTGGGACGTGGCGCGCGTGGGTGAGTACAAGACGGCCATGGAGCAGTTCACCCGCTCCGACATGAGCCCCGCGGAGCGCGAGACGCTGGACGCGTACCTGGACTCCCAGGTGACCCACTACGAGAAGGCCGTGGAGGCCGGTCGCAAGCTGCCTCCGGAGCGGCTGCGCGCCGCGTGGGCCCAGGGCATCCTGTCCTCCAAGCGGGCGCAGGCGGCGGGCCTGCTGGACGGAGTGGTGTCCGCGACGGAGCTGGACGCGCGCGTGGCGGAGTGGTTCCCGGGCATGCGCTTCCACCCGGCCTACTCGCCGCGCGACGAGCGCGAGGACCGCTGGGGCCTGCGCCGCCGCATCGCGGTGGTGCCGGTGCTCGGTGACATCACCGGAGGCCGCAGTCGCGAGGACCCGCTGGGCTTCGCGCAACTGGCGGGCGCGGAGACGGTGGTGCGCGCGCTGCAGGAGGCGCAGGACGACCCGTCCGTGGTGGCCATCATCCTGCGCGTGGACTCCGGCGGCGGCGACGTGCTGGCGTCCGACCTGATGTACCGCGCGGTGCTGGAGGCGAAGAAGCACAAGCCCGTCATCGCCTCCATGGGCGACGCGGCGGCGTCCGGCGGCTACTACGCGGCGGTGGCCGCGGATGAAGTCCTGGCGGAGCCCACCACGCTGACGGGCAGCATCGGCGTCTTCTACCCGAAGCCCGCGCTGGAGGGCCTGGGCATGAAGCTGGGGGTGAACCAGGAGACGCTCAAGCGCGGCGACATGGCGGACCTGCTGGAGTGGTGGAAGCCGTGGACGCCCGAGCAGCTGGCCGCGGTGCAGACCTGGGTGGACGACTCCTACGACACGTTCATCACGGAGGTCGCCCGCAACCGGAAGATGGACAAGGCGAAGGTGGACGCCGTGGCACGCGGCCGGGTGTGGAGCGGCAAGGACGCGCTCGCCCGGGGGCTGGTGGACGGGCTGGGCGGCATGCCGGAGGCCGTGGCGTCCGCGCGCAAGCGCGCGAAGGTGGCCCCTTCGGAGGAGCTGGACCTGGACGTCATGGGGGACGCGCGCGGCTTCCTCTCCGGGCTGGGCGGAGAGCCCGGCGTGCACGCGCTGGCGGGGGTGCTGCTGCCCGCGCTGCCCGCGCGCCCGCCGGAGGCCCTGTCCGTGCTCGCCCGGGAGGTGGGGCTGGGTTCGCCCGAGCTCCTGCGCCCCGGCCTGAAGGCCATGATGCCCTTCCGCGTGCGCATCCGCTGAAGGGCCCCCAGGAGGTCGCCCGGTGGACAACCCACGCACACGGGCGGCGAAAATCCGGGCGCCCCATCCGGGCGCTCTGTTAGGGTGGTGAGTGCCTCCCGGCCGGCGCTAGGGCCGTCGGGGGGTTTCAGGAACCGGCGGTTTCGGCCTTCTCGCAGGCCCCGCGTCCGGCTTCCTGTCCCAAAACCTGCTTCCTGACGTCCCCGGCGGGCCCGCTCACGGCCGCCGACCTCAAAGGGCCGTCACGCGTGGAGCCCCATGAGCGAGAATTCCGACAACCCCGAGACCCGCAACCCGCCGCCGCCGCCCGCGGCCGCCCGTCCTCCCCCGCCCCCCGAGGCGGACGACGACGGCGGTGACGACGAGGGCGACGAGGGCCCCGACGAGGGTGATGCCTCCGCGGGTGGCGCTGCCCAGAACGGAGCCCCCGGAGCCCCCGGCCAGGGCGGCCGCCGCCGCCGCCGCCGCCGTCGTCGTCGTGGCGCGCAGGTGCACTTCACCCCGGAAGGCCAGGCCTACCGCATGACGGCGGGCCCGGACGGGCAGCAGGTCCAGGTCTTCCTGACGCCGCAGGAGCTGGAGCAGTACCGCCAGCGTCAGGCGCAGCAGCAACAGCAGCAGCCCCAGGGCGGCGGCCAGCCGCAGGGCCAGGAGAACCGCCCGCAGGACGGCGGGCCGCAGCCGCAGCCGCAGCGGCACGAGCACCCGCGTCAGCAGCAGCAGCGCGGCGGCCACGCCCAGGGCGCGCCGCAGCAGAACCTGGCGCCCGTGGAGGGCGTGCTGGACACGGAGGCCAAGGGCCCCAACGCGTTCCTGCGTCAGGTGAAGCGCAACCTGCTGGCGTCGCCGGACGACCCGGAGCTGCCGAAGAACCTGGTGCAGAAGCTGCGCCTGCGGCAGGGCCAGTACCTCACCGCGTTCGCGCAGATGCGCGGCCACAAGGGCGTCATCCAGAAGGTGGACACGGTGGACGGCCGCCCGCTGGACGGCGCGCCCCGGCTGCCGCACTTCGCGGACCTCACCTCCGTGGACCCCACCGAGCGGCTGAAGCTGGAGAACGGCCACAAGGAGATGGTCACGCGCGTGCTGGACCTCATCGCGCCCATCGGCAAGGGTCAGCGCGCGCTCATCGTCGCCCCGCCCAAGACGGGCAAGACGATCATGCTCCAGCGCATCGCGCAGGCCATCATCCAGAACCACCCGGAGTGCCACGTCATGGTGGTGCTCATCGACGAGCGCCCGGAAGAAGTGACGGACATGCGCCGGAGCATCAAGGCGGAGGTCATCGCCTCCAGCTCCGACCGGCCCACGGGCGACCACCTCAAGGTCGCGGAGCTCGCGCTGGAGCGCGCCCGCCGGCTGGTGGAATCCGGCAAGGACGTGGTCATCCTCCTGGACTCCATCACCCGCCTGGCGCGCGCCTACAACAAGGAGGTCGACAGCTCCGGCCGCACCATGACGGGCGGCGTGGACAGCCGCGCCCTGGAGCGCCCCAAGCGCATCTTCGGCGCCGCGCGCGCCACGGAAGAAGCGGGCTCGCTCACCATCATCGGCACGGCGCTCATCGACACCGGCAGCCGCATGGACGAGGTGATTTTCGAGGAGTTCAAGGGCACGGGTAACTCCGAAGTGACCCTGGACCGCCTGCTCGCGGAGAAGCGCGTCTTCCCGGCCATCAACATCGCCCAGTCCGGCACGCGCAAGGAGGAGAAGCTCTTCACCCTGCGCGAGTACGAGAAGGTGAAGAAGCTGCGGCAGATGCTCTTCGCCGTGAAGCCGGTGGAGGCCATGGAGGCGCTCGTCAAACGGCTCGGCCGGTACACCTACAACGACGAGTTCTTCGACGAGATGTAGGCCGCACCCGCCCGCGCGGGGGTGGTGTGGCGAGCCCTGGATTGCGTAAGGTGAGCGCATGATTCAGGGCTCGGGCCGCTGCCACTACCACCCGGACCGCGCGGGCCTGGGCGTCTGCGTGGAGTGCCGGCGCGTCATCTGCCGCGAGTGCACCACGCAGTTCGAGGGCATCAACCGCTGCGCCAGTTGCCTCGAGAAGCGCCGCCAGGCGCTGGAGGGGCCGCCGCCCCGGCGCGAGTGGAGCGTGGCGCACGTGGTGCTGGCGCTCCTGGGCGTCGTGCTCGTGTGGGGCGGCGTCCTGTTGGCGGCGCACGCGGTGGGCTGACGCGATGGCCGTCTCCGCATTGGAACTGCGCCCCCGGGGTCCGGTGGCCTTGATGGACGCGGCGCTGCGCCTGTGCGCGCGCGACGCGGGCGTGTGGGCGCTCACGCTGCCGGGTGGCGCGGCGGTGGTGGCCGCGCTGCTGCACCTCTTGGACGCCGTGGACCACGGCCGCTCCCCCACCCTGCCCGCGCTGTATGTGACGCTCGCGTGGTTCCTGCGGGGCGTGGGACAGGGCGCGGCGTGCCACTACGTGCAGGAGCTGCTGCTGGGCGCGAAGGCGGAGCCCTCCGTGCGCCAATCCCTGCGCGCGGCGCTGGAGAAGCTGCCCAGCCTGTTCATCGCCGTGGCGTACCTGGCGCTCTTCAACGTGCTGACGTTGACGTTCTCGCTGGGCATCGCGCTGTTCCTCCTCTCCGCGCAGGGCGTGGGCTACGCGGCGACGATGCAGGGCCGGGGCAGCCCGCTGAAGCTGTACGCGGTGGGCTCACGGCTCTTGGGTCCGTCTCGAGGCACGGCCACCGCGGTGCGCTGGTTGATGGGCGTGCAGGTGCTGGTGTTCCTCAACCTGCACGTGGGGCTCAACTTCCTCTTGTACCTCGGGCGGAAGCTGGTGGGCGTCGACCTGACGTTCGCGGAGCGGTTCGCGTCGTTGGACAACCCGCCGTGGCTCGTGTTCCTCGCCGCGACGACGTTCGCCCTCTTCGAGCCCCTGCGCGCGGCGACCGCCACGCTGCTGCTGGTGGACGGGCGCGTGCGGCAGGAGGGTCTGGACCTGCTGGCCGCCGTGCAGCAGCTCCCGGAGCGGAGCACGCAGCGCGGGGGGCTCGCGTCGAAGGGCGTGGCCGCGGCGTTGTTGCTGGCCACGGGCCTCCTCCTCGCGGCGCCCGCACCGGTGGAAGCCGCCGCGCCCGTGGAACGCCAGGCGCTGCGCGAGCGGCTGGAGAAGGTCGCGACGGAGTGCGAGCTGCCGGAGCAGGTGGAGGGCACGGCGCTCCGGGACTTCGATGCGCTGAACGCGCGGGAGACGGTCAAGCTCGAGCGCTTCGTGCGCCGCCTGGAGCAGCAGGCCTTCGACGACGAGGACTGCGAGACGGCGGCGGTGACGCTGGAGAATGGGCTCGCGCAGGTGACGGCCACGGCCGAGGCGCAGGCGCGCGCGGACGCCCGTGCGGCCACGGACCGGGCGCGGGCCATCCTCGCGCGGCCGGAGTTCCAGGAGCGCCCGGAGAAGGCCCCCGGCGAGCCAAAGGAGGAAGAGGTCCCGCCTCCGGAATCGAGCTGGTGGCGACGCTTCATCGACAAGCTGGGCGAATGGCTCCGGGACTTCTTCAAGCGCAACAACCCGCGGCCCCAGTCGCGGGAGACGGCACTTCCCGTGAGCGGCGGCGCGGCGGCGAATGTCCTCGTCGTGATGCTGGTCGCGCTGACGCTGGCGGTGCTGGGCGTGGTGCTCGTCAGCGTGCTGCGGCGCAAGCGCGGGGACTCCGGTCCGGCACTGGAGGTGAGCACCGTGGACGCCGCGGCGCTCGCGGGCAATCCGGACCACGCGCTGTCGCGTCCGCCGGAAGGCTGGGCGCACCTGGCCGACGCGCTGGCCGCGAAGGGCGAGTACCGCGAGGCGGTGCGCAACCTGTACCTCGCGCTCCTGTCACGCCTGCACCGCGACGGCGCCATCCACTACGACGAGACGCTGTCCAACTGGGACTACCTGCGCGCGTTCCGGGGCCGCCCTGAAGTGAAGGCCCCGTTCCGCGAGCTGACGCGCCGCTTCGACTTCGCGTGGTACGGCAACGTGCCCGTCAGCGCGGACGGCTACACCGAGTTCCGCGCCATCACCGCCCCGCTGCTCGCCGCGCCTCCCGCGCAGGAGGCCGCCGGTGCGTGACCGTTTCCCGCTGCTCGTGCTGGGGAGCCTGCTGCTCGCGGGCGTGCTCGGGACGTTCCTGGTGCGCGGCGCCCAGCGCGGCGGCTTCGCGGATCCGCTGTCCACCTTCCGCGCGGAGCCGGACGGCGCGCGCGTCCTGTACCTGCTCGCGCAGGAGAGCGGCCTGCCGGTGACGCGCAACATGGCGGACCTGCGCCTGCTCACCGGCAAGGAGGCGCTGGTGCTGCTCGCCGTGGAGGTCCAGGACTCGCACGAGGAGGATCCGGATCAGACGCGGCTCGCCTCGGATCCGGACGCGGGCGTGGACGACGAGGAGGCGCCGCACACGGGCTTCAACGCCCTGCGCGCGCAGCAACTGGACGACGAAGAGGTGGAGCGCGTGCTGTCGCATGTCCGCGCTGGCGCCTCGCTCGTGTACGTGCCCTGGGGCTCGCGGGAGAACGCGCTCCTGGATGCGCTGGGCGTGAAGCTGGACAAGGCGGACGTGACGCTGCCCATGCGCACGCTGGTGCCGCCGCTGCCCACGCCGTACACGCTGGGCGTGGAGCGCGTGGAGGCGAAGGTCCAGGCCTACCTCCGGCTGCCGGAGGGCGCCGTCACGGTGCTGGAAGATGAACGCATGGGCTTCCCGGTGGCGGCGGTGATTCAAGCGGGCCAGGGCCGGGTGCTGGTGGTGGGCGCCCCCGAGCTCGCGATGAACCCGGCGCTCGCGAGGGCGGACAACGCGCAGTTCTGGCTGAGCGCGCTGGAGGCCCTGGGCCCCGGCCCCTTCGCCTTCGACGAGTTCCACCACGGCTTCACCAACGAGCGCTCGCTCGTGGACTTCGCGCGCCGCTACGGCCTGCACTTCGCCGTCGCGCAGCTGCTCCTGGGCGTCGTGCTGTGGGCGGGCGCGCTGAAGCGCTTCGGCCGTCCGCTCCCTCCGCCGGAGTCCATGCGCGTGGGCGCCACGGACGCCCTCTTCGCCATGAGCCGCCTGTACCGCGAGGGCCGGCACCACGGCTTCGCGGCGGGGCTCATCTCGCGCGGCCTCACGCAGCAACTGGCGCCGCTCGCGGGCCTGCCTTCGCACGCCACCGCCGCCGCCGTCGCGGAAGGTCTGCGCACGCGCGGACGCCAGGACCTGGCGGACGGGCTGCTCGACGTAACCCGCAGGTCCGAGACCGTCCAGACGGACGCCGACATGCAGGCCCTCGCCACTTCCGCCGCGCACGTGCGCGAGCGCATCCACCCCGCCGGCACCGGCCGGCCCCGCCCCGGAACCCCATGAACGCGCCCTTCTCCCCTCCTCCCTTCCCGGACACCGGCAACGCCGTGCGGTCCGCGAACGCCATCCGCGAGGGCGTCCTCGCGGAGGTGCGCAAGGCCGTGGTCGGGCAGGACGAACCGCTGGAGCTGATGCTCTGCGGGCTCGTGGCCGGCGGACACATCCTCCTGGAGGGCGTGCCCGGCGTGGCCAAGACGCTGATGGCCAAGGCGCTGTCGCGCAGCGTGGGCGCGGACTTCAAGCGCATCCAGTTCACACCGGACCTGATGCCCGCGGACATCCTGGGCACCAGCGTCTTCGACCTGAAGTCCCAGGCCTTCGTGCTCGCGCGAGGCCCCATCTTCACGGACCTGCTGCTGGCGGACGAAATCAACCGCGCCCCGGCGAAGACGCAGTCCGCGCTGCTGGAGGCCATGCAGGAGCGCGCCGTGTCGCTGGAGGGCAAGAACCTCCAGCTGTCGCCCATGTTCACGGTGTTCGCCACGCAGAACCCCGTGGAGTCGGAGGGCACGTACCCGCTCCCCGAGGCGCAGCTGGACCGCTTCCTCCTGAAGATCGACGTGGGCTACCCCGCGCCGGAGGAGGAGGACGCCATCCTCGAGTCCGTGCACCGGGGCTTCGACGCGGGCGACCTGGCGCGCGCGGGCGTGAACGCGGCGGTGACGAAGGACGACCTGCTCCAGGCGCGCGTGGCGCTCAACACGGTGAACGTGGAGCCGCCGGTCCTCGGGTACATCCGCAAGCTGGTGGCCGCGACGCGAAGCTCGCCCAACATCCGTCTGGGCGCGGGGCCGCGCGCGGGCGTGCACCTGCTGCTCGCGTCGAAGGCGCTGGCGGCGCTCAGGGGCCGCGACTTCGTGACGCCGGACGACGTGCGCTTCCTGGTGGGCCCGGTGCTGCGGCACCGCCTGCTCCTGTCGCCGGACGCGGAGCTGGACGGGGCCACGGCCGCGGACGTGCTGCGCGAGGTGGTCCAGGGCGTCGAGGTCCCCCGGTGATTCCCTCCGAGCGCCTGTGGGGGCTGCTGGCCCTGCTCGCGCTGCCCATGGCGCTGGCGGGCTTCTTCCCGGGTCTGGGAGGCGCGGTGCTGGCGCTGGACGCGCTGGCCGTGGCGCTGGCCGCGTTCGACTTCCTCCAGGCCCGCCGCGTGCGCCTGGAGGTGGAGCGCCTGCTGCCGGAGCGCCTCAACGTGGGCGTGGCCAATCGCGTGGAGCTGCGACTGGTGCACCGGGGCGGAGGCACGGTGGAGGTGCGCGTGAAGGACGACGCGCCGCCGTCGTTCACAACGGAGCCCTCGGAGGCCACGCTGCGCCTCACGCCGGACAGCCAGACGCAGTGGGTGTACCGGGCCACGCCCGCGAAGCGCGGCAAGTTCAGCTTCGGCGCCGTGCACGTGCGAGTTCGCGGTCCGCTGGGGCTCGTCTCGCACGAGCGCACCTTCCCCGCCGAGCGCTCCGTGTCGGTGTACCCGGACCTGCGAGGAGCCCGCAGGCTGCTGTTGTCCGGCGCGGCGCTGGACCTGGTGAACCTGGGGCTGCGGCAGCTGCGGCGCGACGGCCAGGGCAGCGAGTTCGCGCGCCTGCGCGACTACGCCCAGGGCGACAGCGTGCGCGACGTGGACTGGAAGGCCACCGCGCGCCGGGGCAGGCCGGTGACGCGGGTGCTGGAGTCGGAGCGCTCGCAGGCGCTGATCATCTGCGTGGACGCGGGGCGCTCCATGGCGGCCCAGGTGGACGGCCTCACGAAGTTGGATCACGCGGTGAACGCGGCGCTGTTCCTCGCCTTCGTGGCCATCCGCAACGGGGACCGCGTGGGCCTGGCGCTCTTCGCGGACGGAGTGAAGGCCTACCTGCCGCCCGCGGCGGGCCGGGGCCAGTACCGCAAGCTGGTGGACACGCTCTACTCCGCGACGCCCAGCCTCACGTACGTGGACTACCTGGCGCTCTTCAAGGAGCTGAACGTGCGCCTCAACCGGCGCAGCCTGCTGTGCGTCTTCACGGACTTCCTCGACGAGGAGCAGGCCGGAACGCTGGTGGCCCCGCTGCACCGGCTGGCCCGCCGCCACGTCCCGCTGTGCCTGTCCGTGAAGGACACCGCGCTCCAGAAGCTGCTGCGCACGCCGCCCTCAGGTCCGGAGGAAGCCTTCCAGCACGCGGTGGCCTCGGAGCTGCTCACGGACCGCGAGGTGCTCAAGGCGCGCGTGAGCAGGGGCGGCGTGCAGATGCTCGACGTCGCGCCGGACGAACTGAGCCTCGCGGCGGTGAACCGGTACCTCGACATCAAAGCGCGCGGCGTCCTGTAGGAGCCCACCATGGCTTTCCAGACAGAGCACTTCACGGCGGTCCCCGTCGACGACAGCGACACGCACCTCCTGCAACCGCTCCTCGACCGCTGCGAGGACTACCACCAGATCGCCTACGGCCGTCCCGCGCTCCCGGACCAGGCCCGGAACATCCCCCGCGAGCGGCCCCCCAACCTCGCTCCCGGGCAGGGACACCTCTTCGCGCTTCGCGACGCGCAAGGCGGCCTCGCGGGGATGCTCGAAGCCCTGCGTGACTTTCCGGCGCGGGGTGAGTGGTACATCGGCCTGCTGCTCCTCGCGCCGGAGGCCCGGGGCCACGGCCGGGGCGAGGCCGTGCTGAACGCCTACGCGGACCACGCGCGCGCGAACGGCGGCCGGCTGCTGCGCGTGGCGGTGGTGGAGCACAACGAGGTCGGCCGCCGCTTCTGGACACGCGTGGGCTTCCAGCCGGAGCAATGGGTGGGCCCCATCGAGCAGGGCCTCCGGTGGAACCGGGTCCTGAAGATGACCAAGGCCCTCGGCTAGGCGCCCTCGCGCAGCCAGCCCACGAAGCGCGTGTCGGGCACGTCACCGCGCACGCGGTGCAGGCCCCGCTTGAACAGGGCATAGACGCGGAAGAAGCGCTCCAGGCCCGCGCGCTCCGAGGGCGTCATCGGGTGCGTTCCGCACACCACCTTCGGGTCACCCTTCCCCGCGTCGATGAAGCCCAGCACGGCCACCACCGGCACGCGCACGCGCTGCCCCTGCTGCAACCGAGGCCCCAGCACCACCGCGTCCAGCGGGTCCCCGTCATCCGACAGCAGGCCCGGGATGGAGCCGTAGTTGTATGGGCACGGCAGCGGCGACACGAAGTCCACCGAGCCATCCGCGCGCCGCTTCACCATGGAGAAGCGCGGGCACTCGATCAGCACCTCCGGCTCGCGCGGCAACGGAGGCACGGCCAGGTCCGGCCCGCTCATCCCGCCAGCTCCGCCGTGGCCCGCGCATCCCCGCGCCGGCCGCGCATCCAGTCCGAGAGCAGGTACGCGTAGACGCCCGTCCCCACCGTGAGCGCGAAGCCAATCTTGAAGCCTACCGACAGCTTCGGCGGATGGATCTGCGACACGGTGCCTTCGATGAAGCCCGCGAGCACGAACAGCACCAGCGTGCCGAACAGCAGCTTCACCGCCGTCACCGCCTCCTTGCGCAGCGCCTGCCCGCGAGACAACCCGCCCGGCGCCACCATGCCCCGCGCGATGACGAGCCCCGCCGCGCCCGCGATGCAGATGGCCGAAATCTCCGGGATGCCGTGCGGCAATATCCACGCCCAGAACCACCCGGCCATCCCCTTCGCCGCGTACACCTGCGCGAGCGCCCCCAGGAACAGGCCGTTGGTGAACAGCATCACCGCCGTGCCCAGCCCCAGCGTGATGCCCAGCGCGAACGCCAGGAACGCCACCTGGATGTTGTGCGTGAAGAGGAACGAGGAGAACTGGGCCTGCTCCTCCACCGTCATGCCCTTGCCCGCGGCCTCGTCCGCGGCGCGCTTCACGGGGTCCATGCTCAGGTGCTGCTCGGGCACCAGGTAGTGCGCGGCGTCCGGATCCACCACCATGCCCACGTAGCCGAAGCCCGCGCCCGCCAGGAACAACAGCACCGACGCCACGTACATGCGCCACTCGTGGTGCAGGAGCGCCGGGAAGCCGCGCGCCACGAACGCCCACACGTCCGCGAACCGGGGCCGGCTGCCCGGGTACGTCAGCGCGTACGCGCGGCCCACCAGGTCGTTGAGGTACGCGCTCACGTCCGCGGAGCCGCTGCGCGCGCGCACCCACAGCAGGTCGCTGGAGACGGCGCGGTACAGCTTCCCCAACGAGCGGGCCTCGTCCAGGCTCAGCTTGCGCAGCCCCTCGCCCTCGGACTTGTCCAGCAGCGACTCCAGTTGCTGCCAGCGCGGGCGCCGCGTCTCGATGAACTCCGCCATCTCCATGGGCCCACTCTAACCGAGCCCGGAAACGGCGAGGCGCCGGCCGCCCTCCCCGTCTCGAGGGAGGACTCCGGCGCCCCGGTGCTTCAGGACCGCGAAGCGCGCTACTTGATGAACTTCTCCAGCGGCTTCGCCTCGGTGGAGGCCTGGGCCTCCGTCCACTCGACGACCGGCGTCTGCCACGCCATGCCCGTCTCCGCCGGATCGGTGTCCAGCTTCTCGAAGTCGAAGCCGTCACCGCCGAAGTACAGGTACTCCACCGTGGCGACCGTGTACTCCTTCTTGGGGTCCAGCGCCTTGCCCTGGGCGTCCTTGAACTTGCCCTTGCCCGCCGCGGTGAAGCCGGCCACGAGCGCGTCCGGGTTCGCCAGTTGCTTGGCCAGGTCCTCGCCCTTGAGCTTCACGGTGAGCAGCGAGTTCTCGAACGGCATCGCCGAGTACACGCTGCCCAGCGTCACGTCGCCCTTGGCCAGCCCGTTGCGGATGCCGCCCTTGTTGAGGATGGCCCCGTCGGCGTTGAGCTGCGTGCGCACCGCGCCCGCCACCCACTTCGCCATCAGCGGCGAGTCCTGCGGGATGCCCGTCTTGGTGAAGCCGATCTTCCGGCCCAGCGCCTGGTCCACCTTCGTCTGCCACTCCGCGATGCGCTTCGCCGTCTCCGCGTCCGGCGTGCCGCCCGCAACCTGGACGACCTTCGTGTCCACGCCGGTCAGCTTCTGGCCCGCCGCCTTCGACGGGTCGAACTTCAGCTGCGCGCGCAGGTACGAATCAAAGCCACGGCCCAGCGACGCGTAGGTGGTGTCGCCTTCCGTCTTCACGCCCGGGGCGTCCGTGCCGCAGCGGCCACCGGCCACCAGCGACACCTTCCAGTCCGCGTGCTTCGCGAGCACCGGCTGCAGGTCCGTGGGGCACTGGTCCGCGACAATCACCACCACGTCCGCGCCCGCCTTGCGCGCCTCCGGAACGGCCGTGTTCAGCGCGTCCTCGTTGGGGGTGACCTCCAGGCCCTCCGCGCGGCCGGACATCGCCGTGCGCACCGTCTTCTGCGAGGTGAGGCCCACCACCGCAATCTTCAGGCCCCGCCGCTCGTACACCTGGAACGCGGGCATGGACAGGTCCTTGGCCAGCGTCGCGTCCGTCACCTTCAGGTTCGCCGCCAGGAAGGGGAACCCCCCGGCCGTGCGGTTCTTCAGGAAGGAATCCTTGGCGTACGACAGCTCGTGGTTGCCCAGAGCGGAGGCCGCATAGCCCATGTGCCCCATCACTTCGGCCGTCGGAGCCCCCAGGAAGAACGAGGAGATGGCCGGGCCCGTCCACAGGTCGCCCGTCGTCAGGGCGAGCGTGCCGGCATCCGGACAGGTCGCCTGGCCGTCCTTCAGCGGACCGGCACAGTGCTTTTCATCATTCACCCAGCGGCCCATCAGCTCCGCGGCGCCGCCCTTGCCCTCCACGGGCAGCAGCTGGCCACGGGCGCTGCCGGTGACGAGCACCGTCACTTCATTGGGCACGGCGGGCTTCGCGGGCTCGGCCGCGGGAGGCGGCGTGGCCGGGGCTGGCGGGGGAGTCTTCTCACAACCCGCGAGGGCTCCCAGGGCGAGGACCAGCGCGCCGGACGACAGCGTGAGCTGGCGGGTAGGACGACGGAAGGGACGCAGCGAGAGAAGGTTCGGGTTCACGGCCCGGCCTTTAGCACATCCCCGCCGTGGTAGCGTGACGCAATGACGGGCATGAAAGGCAAGGATTTCAAGCCTTTACAGGAGGAGAAGGACGGCGGGACTCCCAGCGGAAAAGGGAGCTTCCAGGGCCGGAACTTCGCCTCGGAGCTGTGGGGCGAGGTCCGGGGTGGCGCCGAGCACTTCCAGTCCACGAAGGGCCAGTTGCCCAAAGGCCGCATCCGCCAGTTCTTCTATGGGGTGGCCCTGCCCTTCCACATCGCCCGCGTCACGCTCGCGAGCCCCGCGGTCCGCGCCACCTACGTGAAGGTGACCGCGCTCCAGACCGCGTTCCTGCTGGCCATCGCCGCAGGGTGGGCGTTCCACGAGTTCACCGGCGACACGCGGGAGGAGACGCAGGAGCGGCGGGAGGAGACGCCCAAGGTCCGGGCCGCGCGTGAGAAGGCGCAGGCCCGGATTGATCAACGGGCCAGGGAGCTGGAGGCCGCGAAGGGCGATCCCACCGCCATGAAGAACGCGCTCGCCGCGCTCATCCACGAGGCCGTCAACGCCGGCAAGAGCGGCGACCTCCCCCCGGAAGAAGCCGCCACCGCCGCGGAGGACGCGGCGGATGAAGCCGCCGCCGCCACTGAAGAGGCGAAGGCGGAGCACGAAGAGGCCGAACAGGAGGCCCGGGCGGCGGCGCCGCGAGCCGGCTCCGCCCAGGACACCGAGGACACCGCCACACCCGAGGCGGACGCGGACGCGGAAGACTCCCTGGGGGATCAGCTCTCCGCCGCCATCCGGGCGGAGGTGGAGGCAGCGCTCCGGGACGTCCCGGAGGCGAATGCGAAGGGCCCGCGCATCCAGAAGGAGCCCCAGAAGAAGGGGTTCAACATCGACGCGCCCACCGTGCGCAACGGCACCTTCTTCCTGGGCAGCTGGGAGTTCTGGGCGCTCTTCTTCGGCTCGCTGAGCGCGGTGCAGTGGATCGTCGTCGCCCTGTCGCGCGACTACCACACGGTCATCTCCCGCGAGGCCAGCCTCGCCACCGGCGTGCCGCCCGAGGACCCCGACATCACCCCGCACGTGCGCCTCAACGTCCCCTGGCTGCGCGCCAAGCTCCAGCGCCGCTGGAGGGCCTTCCTGCTGTTCGTGATGGGGGTGCCCGCCCTGGTGCTGCTGTGCATCCCGCTGTGCTGGTTCCCGAAGTCGTTCACCGTCCTCAGCAGCCTCTGGGGCTTCTGGTGGCTGCTCGTCTTCACCGCCGCCAAGAGCGACCGCGCGTGGATGGCCCCCGTCACGCGCCCGCCCTGGTTCGTGCGCGTCTGGAGCCGGCTGCCCACCCACGGGTCCTTCCGCTGGGTCATGTCGGGCCTCGCCCGGCGTTCGGAGAGCGTCGCCGCGCCCATCGCCGCGGTGGAGCGTCAGCCGTGGGTGTTCGCGGGGCTCGCGCTCACGCGGTTCGTGGGCAGCCTCCCGCCGCTGCGCTGCTTCACGCGGCCGTTCATCCCGGTAGCCTCGGCGCACCTGCTGGGACTGGATCCGGTGCAGCCGCCCGCGCTCAAGAGCGGTGAAGCGCCGCCCCCGCACGGCGCGGGGGACTGACTCACACGTCCGAGGGCGCGTTGCCTTCGGGCGGCAGGCCGCCAATGCCCTCCAGCGGCGCGTGGGGCTGTTGGGGGGCGCCCAGCTCCAGCCGCTGGCCCTCCTCACGGCGCGCGGGCAGGTCGATGACGCTCTGGAGCTGCTGGCTCACGGAGCGGAAGAAGCCGGTGAGCAGCTCCGGCCGGTCCGCGAGCAGGTCCAGGAAGTCGCGCCGGTCGATGACGAGCACGCGCGAGTCCACCGCGGCCACCATGTCCGTGGGCCGGGGCGCGCCGTCCAGCAGGCTCACCTCGCCAATGGCCTCCTTCGCCTGGAAGCGCAGCACGTGCTCGCCGTTGCGGAACGCGTCCACCGCGCCCTCGACGATGACGTAGAGCGCGTCGCCCGGGTCGCCCTGGCTGTAGAGCCGCTGGCCCGCCTTGAAGGACGCCTCGCGCGCCACCTCCGCGATGGCGGCGATGTCATCCACGTCGCTCTGCGAGAAGACGCTCACGCCCTCCAGGGCGAACATCCGTTGGACGATGGTATCGCTCATGTCACCCTCCTGCGGGAGCACGTCCAGGCCATTCACCCGCGCCACGTGGCGGGCGCACGCGCGCAGCACCAGGTCCTCACTCTGCACGAGCCCCGCCAGCCGCCGCCACAGACGGCCCGGCGCTCCGGGCGGCAACTCGCGGTGGTGGGCCTCCACCTGCTCCATCACCAGCTCGCGCTCCTCCTGCGCGACCAGGTTCTCCAGCAGCTCCAGCGCATAGGCGCGGCGGCGCGAATCGTTGCCCACCAGGTGCTGGTGGATGCGGCGCATGGCCTGCGGCGGGTGCAGGAGGCCCAACAGGAAGAACGACAGCTCCAGCGCCTGATCCAACCGGTCGCCCACCGCGCGGGTGAGCAGCGACTGGGGGCCCAGCGCGGCCTGCACGTCGCGGAAGGCGCCCACCAGCTGGCGGTACGTGTCGCGGCGGCGGCCCAGCGCCTCGTGGATGCGGTCCACGTCCACCGGGTGGTCCGGCTGCTCCTCACGCAGACGCGACAGCTGCGCGCCGATGCGGAAGTGCAGCGCCGCGTCGTCGCGCACGTTGGAGAACAGGAGCGCGTTGAGCGCCGCGGATGAACCGATGCCGCGCAGCACGCGGGGCAGTTGCATCCGCATGGCCAGCGGCGCGGCCTTGTTGTTGAGCTGCAGCTCCAACAGCGGCGTCACCGCGTCGCCCAGCTGCACCAGCGACTCGCGCGCGGCGGGACGCTCCTCGCGCCAGCCGAGGAACGGCAGGAGGCGCGGCGCCAGCTCCACGTAGCCGCCCTCCCCCACCGCCCCCAGCGCCACGCGCCGCACGGAGATGTCCATGTCCTCCAGGTAGAGCGACAGCTGCCCCGCGAACCGGGGGTCCTTCAGCCGGCCCAAGAGCCGCGCCACCTCGCGCCGCTCGGCCACGGGCGCGTGGTCGCCCTTCGCCAGCAACTCGCGCAGCGACTCCAGCGCCGCGGAGTTGCCCTGCGTGCGCATCAGCGCGCCAATCGCCGCGCAGCGCAGGCCCACGTCGGCGCTGGTGAGCAGCGGCGGCAACAGCCGCTCCGCGCGCTCCGGGGACAGCCGCGCCAGGGCCCACACGGCCTGGTCGCGGGGGCGCCGGGGGCCCTCCTCCACCAGCCGCTCCAGCATGGGCGCCAGCTCCCGGGCCTCGAAGGACAGGGCCAGCGTCACGCCGCGCTCCTGCACGCGCTCGTGGGGATGGGAGAGGAGCGCGGCCAGGTGCTGCCGCAGGGGCGCGGCCTCCGCCTGCTCCAGCATGTCCACCGCGCGCAGCACCCGCTCCGGCGTGGGCGCGCCCAGCGCCTCCACCAGCAGCTTCTGCGCCTCGCCGCCCAGCTCCACCTCTTCCTCTTCGTGCGCGCCCACCTGCTCGCCCAGCGCCGTGAGGTACGCGGGCTTCAGGCGCACGAGCAGCAGCCCCAGCGCGGCGCACAGCCCCACCACCGCCACCGCCATGGTGATGCCGTTGGCGCCCCGGCCCGCGCCGATGAGCAACAGGCCCGCGAGCACCACGCCGCCCTTGCGCAAAAGGCCATCCACCGCGCTGCGCAGCCCCTCGCGCTGCTCGTCCGGCACCGCCGCGTAGAGCAGCTGGATGCCCACCGGCAGGATGGAGTAGCTGACCGCCGTCTCCACCAGCCGCAGCAGGTGCACCGGCCACAGCTGCCCGGTGGCCAGCGTGGCGCCCGCCAGCGGCGCGAGCACCAGCGGCACCAGCGCCAGGTACATCAGCAGGCCCATGCGCTTGAGCAGCCGCTCCGCCACGAGCAGCTGGAACGCCACGCAAAACAGGCCAATCCACAACTGGAGCGAGCCGAACAGCGCCGCCAGCCCGTCCTCGCTCAGCGTGCCCTCCACGCGCAGGCGGAAGAGGTAGTCCACGAAGGACGACAGCACCGCGAACGCGATGCCCAGCGCCGCCAGCACCTGCGCGTAGGGGCTCTCCCCCAGGTAGCTCCACGCCGGGAACCACGCCTGCAGCGACCGCGCGCGCGGGGGCGGCGCCGGCTCCGCCTTGTGCAGGTGGTGGAAGATGGCGCCCGCGGCCAGCAGGCTCACCGCGCCGCTCACCACCACCGCGGGCGTGCCCAGCCGCACCGCCAGCGCCTGCACCAGCAGACCGCCCGCGATGCCGCCGCCCATGCCAAAGCCATTGAGCACGGTGAAGGCCCGGCGCGCCTCGCGCGCGTCGAACGCGGACGCCATGCGGCCCCAGAAGCGGAACGACACGAACGTGCTGAAGCAGTCCGCGAACAGGTACAGCGCCAGCGCCGGCATGCGCTGCCCCGCGGACAGCGCCGCCGCCAGCCCCAGCGCAAGCACCCCGCCCACCCCGGTGAGGATGCCCGGGGACTCCGTGGGCGCGTCCGGCCGGCCGCGCGGCAACAGCGTCAGCGACGCCGTCATCAACGCACCCAGGAGGTAGAGGTACGGCAGCGCCTGGGACTCGAAGCGCGACAACACCAGCGCGTTCGCGGACGTCTTGAGCTGCGTCACTCCCGCGATGAGCGCGAACTGGAACGCACCCGCCGGCAGGACGCGGCGGTTCCAGGATGAGGGTTCAGAAGGGGCCACGGGCGCGGGGATGCGGACAGGATAACGTGGAGCCCGCTATTCACGAATACCACTCTTCAGGTCCCGCGAGCATCCACCCTCCCGTCCAGGCCGGCCGCCCGCCTGCCCGGCATCAGGACCGGGAGTCCTTGCGGCCCCCACGAAAGAGGTCACTCCGTGGAGCCCCACGGAACGCGGGCCGCGTGGCGTACACTCCGGCGCCGTGACGCCCACCCCCGACACCCTGCTCGACGGCACCCACACGGTGCTGACCCCGGAGTACGTGGAGTTCCGCTTCACGCTGGCGGGGGTGTACTCGCGCTTCCTCGCGTGGCTGATGGACGCGCTCATCGTCGGCTTCGTCACGACGGTGGTGCTGCTGGTGTTCCAGGTGGCCATGGCCGTGTTCCCGGGGTTCGCCAGCGCGCTGGGCATCGTCGTCTACTTCCTGGTGGACTGGGGCTACGGCATCACGCTGGAGACCGTGTGGGCCGGCCAGACGGTGGGCAAGCGCGTGATGTCGCTCCGGGTCATCCAGGAGAGCGGCGTGCGCATCGGCTTCTACCACGCGGCCCTGCGCAACCTGGCGCGCGTGGTGGACCGGCTGCCGCTGCTCTACCTCGTGGGCGGATCGGTCGCGCTCGTGTCGCGCTCGCACCAGCGGCTGGGGGACCTCCTGGCCGGCACCATCGTCGTGCGCGAGCGGCGCCTCAAGGTGCCCTCCGCCATCGAGACGCGCGGCGAGGAGGGCCTCTTGGCGGACCCGCTGTTCGTCTCGCGCGTGAAGCGGCTGTCCACGGAGGAGCGGGAGCTGGTGCTGTCCGCCGCCCTGCGCCGCGAGGAGCTGCGGCTGGAAGCCCGGCTCACGCTGTTCTCCGCGCTGGGCGCCCGGCTCCAGGACTCGCTCGCCATGCAGAAGCCCGCCCACCTCTCGGATGAGAAGTGGACGCTGCTCGTCGCCGCCGCCCTGCTGCCCGCCCCGGCCACGCGCCCGGGGCGGCCCACGTCCGGACCTAGAAGTACGTCGCCAGGCCCACGGAGCCCGTCAGCGACGTCTGCGTATCCTCGTTGAGCGCGATGTAGAAGTTGTACTGCGCGCGCACGCCCAGGCTCACCGAATCACTGAGGAAGAAGTCCACGCCCGCGTTGGGCCCGATGCCCACGAAGTTGCTGATGCTCTCCTTGAAGACGATGAGGTAGCTCACGTCCGTGCCGATGTAGGGGCGGATGGTCTCCTCCAGCAGCAGGTACCGGATGCCCAGCGACGGGGCCAGGCCCACCACGCGCTTCTCCGGCGTGGAGAAGGTGTCCGTCGGGAACATCAGCTTCGACAGCGAGACGACCTCGAAGCCGTTCTCGATGTAGAGGCTGCCCTCCAGGCCGATGAACGGCGTCCCCGCGAGGCCCGCGGTGCGCTTGAAGTCCATGTAGCCCAGCGACAGGCCCAGACTCCGGTTGGAGAACTGCGCGTGAGCAGGAGCCGCGCCCAGCAGGGCAGCGAGCAAGCCGAAAGCACAAAGGTAGGTACGCATGGCGGGGCACTCTACAGCCGGCCTAACCCCTGGAAAACAGCGCTGATTCGGCGGCAGCACGGCGTTGCCTCGCGGGGGGCCGCTCTCCTACACTCGGCCGGCCATGCGTCTTCGCCTCTTCCTCACGCTGACCGCCGCCGCCTCCCTCACCACCACCGCCTGCCTCAGCACGCCGCCCCCGCATGAACGGGCGCTCATCAACAACGAGCTGTGCGCGCAGGAGATGGCCAACGGGGACCTGCAGAAGGCGGAGACCTACTGCAACCTGGGCCTGGAGTTCTCCCCCCAGTACGCGGACCTGTGGGCCAACAAGGGCCTCATCGCCATGTACTCGGGCAACAAGGGCAAGGCGAAGGAGTTCTTCATCAAGGCCCTGCGCTTCAACCAGGAGCACCTGCAGGCCTACCAGAACCTGGGCGTGCTCTACCTGGAGGAAGGCGCCTACGGAAAGGCCCACGACAACTTCAAGCGCGCCCTGCAGGTGAACCCGGACAATTTGGAATCGCGCTACGACCTGGGCCTCACCTACATGAAGATGGACCGGAAGAAGGAGGCCAAGAAGGAGTTCGACACGCTGCTCGCGGTCAACCCCAACGTGGCCAACGCCCATCACAACCTCGGCATCATGGCCTACGAGGACAAGGACCTGGAGACGGCCTTCGAGCACATCTCCCAGGCCGCCCAGCTCACCCCGGACTCCGCGGAGGTGTGGCACGACCTGGGCACGGTGCTGATGGAGCAGAGCCGCTTCGCGGAGGCCCGCGAGGCCTTCGGCAACTGTGCCCGCCTGGATGAGAAGAACTCCAGCTGCCTCAACAACCTGGCCGTCGCCCAGCGCAAGGTGGCCCTCACCGACTCCGCCCTCAAGGAGCTGAAGGACACCCAGACGGCGGAGAACAGCGCCCCGGCCATGTACCTGCTCGCGCGCCAGTACCGCGAGAAGGGCCTGCTCACGGAGGAGGAGAACGCCTACCGCAAGTGCGTGAAGCTGGACGCCAAGTTCGCCCCCTGCCACTTCGGCCTCTTCCAGATCTTCTCCGAGGCCCACAAGCAGAACCACGCTCAGACGGCGTGCAAGAACTTCATGAAGTTTGGAACCTCCGAGGAATTCCCCACCGAGTACACGACGTGTGAGAGATTCCTGGCCAACGACTCGTTCTAGCCGTCCCTTCGGGTAGCGACACACGCGATGAGCGTCCGTCTGACCGTTACGCAGCGCAGCGAGGCCGGAGGCGCCTCGGGCAAAGAGGTCGTCCTCGACGACTCCGTCATCACCCTGGGGCGGGACAAGACCTGCCAGGTGGTGCTCCCGCAGCAGGCGGTGTCGCGCAACCACGCGCGCATCAGCCAGGAGGGCACCCTCTACTTCCTGGAGGACCTGGGCAGCGCCTACGGCACGAAGATCAACGGCAAGTCGCTCCCCAAGGGGGAGAAGGAACTGCTGCGCAACGGCGACGTCATCGCCATCGCGCAGTACGACGTCCGCTTCGACAAGGTCGTCGAGATCGCGCCGGACGTCAGCGACAAGACGTCCTTCCTCGCGCGCGGCATCCTGAAGGACGCGATGCGCGGCCTCGCTGGCGGCGAGGAGCGCTTCCTGCGCTACATGAACGGCCCGCGCGAGGGCCAGCGCATCGAAATCTCCGAGGCCCAGGAGCACATCTTCGGCCGCGACGAGAAGGAAGCCGACGTCATCCTCAAGGACGACCTCGTCTCCCGCAAGCACGCCAAGGTGCGCCGCGACTGGTCCGGCACGCACGTGGAGGACCTGGGCAGCCGCAACGGCATCAAGGTCAACAAGAAGCGGGTCAACCGCAAGGCGCTCAAGGACGGCGACGAGCTGGAGATTGGCGCCACCCGCTTCGTCTACGTGGACCCCGCCGAGCCCCCCGACGAGCCCGCGGTGAGCCTCTCCTCGGAGAACTCCGCCGTCGTCCCGGCCCCGTCGCCGCCGCGCCCCTCCCCGCCCAAGCGAGAGGAGCCGCCCCCGCCGGAGCCCGAACCGGAGCCGCAGCCCGAGCCCGAACCGTCGCCCCCGGAGGAGCAGCCCTCCTCCGAGGATGGGTCCGCGTCCTCCTCCGAGGAGCCGCAGCCCGACGGTGGCGAGGACATGCCCATGCCGGAGCCGGAGCCCGAGCCCGCCCCGGCGGCCGTGTCCGCGCTGGCGGACAAGAAGAAGCTCGTCCCGCTCATCGTCATGGGCGTGGTGGGGCTGAGCTTCCTGGTGCTGATGATCGCCGTGCTCGCGGGCGCCTGAGCCGCCCTTCCCTTCCCTCCCGCGAAAACGACAGGGCCCCCGCTTGAAGAAGCGGAGGCCCCGGGTGCTTCACAGGCTCCTTCGCCGCTACCGGCCGGAGGAGATGCGCGCCACCGGCTGGATGTTCAGGTCCGGGGACAGCTCCTGGTAGCTGAGGATGGAGAACGAGGGGTTGAACTCGTACTCCAGCAGCTTGCGCACGTAGCGGCGGATGTCCATCGCCGTGAGGATGACGGGCCGCTGCGCGCTGGGCGGCAGGTGGCCGCATTCCGAGCGCACCGCGCCGACGATCTCCTGGGCGATCTCCGGCTCCAGCGCCAGGTGCGCGCCCGCGGAGGTGCGCTTGATGGAGCTTCGGATGGCCTCCTCGATGTTCGGGTCGAGCAGGTACACCACCAGCGTGCCGGTGCCGCGCGCGTACTTGTGGGAGATGTAGCGGCGCAGCGAGGCACGGACATGCTCGGTGAGCATGACGTTGTCCGCCTCCACCTGGCCGTACTCGGACAGGGCCTGGAGGATGCCGCGCAGGTCGCGGATGGAGATCTCCTCCTCCACCAGGCGCCCGAGGATGTCCGTCAGCTTCAGCACGTTGACGATCTTCGGGACCACTTCCTTGACGATGGCCGGGAACGCCTTCTCCAACTGCTCCAGCATCGTCTGCGTCTCCTGCACGCCCACGAACTCGCGCGCGTTCTTCCGGAGCACGGCGGCGGTGTGCAGGATGATGTAGCCGGGCACGTCCCAGGTGGTGAGGCCCGCGGACTCGAGCATGTCCCGGAACTGCTCGGGCACCCACGCGGCCGGCTGGCGCGTCGCGGGGTTGATGGCCTCGAAGCCGGGGATGTTCATCAGCTTGAGGCGCTCCACCGTGTCGTTCACCAGGATGTGGCCCAGGGTGGCCTGGCCGGTGACGACGGGCACTTCGTTGATTTGAATCTGGTACGCCCCGGGCGGCAGGCCGCCGTTGCCGCGCGCGCGCACGCCGGGGAAGCGCACGCCCAGCTCCACGAAGAGGCCGTCGCGCATGAACGGGATGAGCTCGAAGAGGAACTTGCCGCCGTCCTGCCGCGAGTCCACGTAGGGCACCAGCGCGTCGGAGACCTCCAGCACGATGGGCGTGACGACGGGGATGAACAGCTCCGAGTCCGGGTTGAGCTGCTCCTTGGGCGGAGGCTCGGCGGACACCGGCGTGCCGAAGCTGGACTCCATCGCGGGGCCGGCCTCTTCGGCGGCCAGCGCCTCGTCGCGCTTGCGCATCATCGTCCAGGCGCCGAAGCCCGCGCCCGCGCCCAGCAGGAAGAAGGGAATCTTGGGCAGGCCGGGGATGAGGCCCAGGCCCACGAGCATGGCCGCCGCGATGGCGATGGCCTTGGGGAAGGCGGTGAGCTGGGAGCCCACGTCCTTGCCCAGGTGCGCGCCCTCCTCTTCACCGCCGACGCGCGTCACCAGGATGCCGGCGCAGGTGGAGATGAGGATGGCGGGGATCATGCCCACCAGACCGTCACCGATGGTGAGCAGCGTGTACTTCTGCGCGGCGTCACCGGCGGACATGCCCTTCTGCGTGACGCCGATGATGAGGCCGCCCACGATGTTGATGACCGTGATGATGATGGACGCGATGGCGTCGCCCTTCACGAACTTCATCGCGCCGTCCATGGCGCCGAAGAGCTGGCTCTCACGCTCCAGGTCGCGGCGCTTCTTCTTCATCTGGTCCTGGTCAATCACGCCGGCGCGCAGGTCCGCGTCGATGGACATCTGCTTGCCGGGCATCGCGTCCAGGGTGAAGCGCGCGGCCACTTCCGCGACGCGCTCCGAGCCCTTGGAGATGACGATGAAGTTCACCACCACCAGGATGAGGAAGAGGATGGCGCCGACGACGAAGTTGCCCTGCACCACGAAGTTACCGAACGCCACCACCACTTCACCGGGGTCGCCGGTGAGCAGGATGAGTCGCGTGGTGGAGATGGTCAGCGACAGGCGGAACATCGTCGTGATCAGCAGAATCGTCGGGAACGACGACAGGTACAGCGCGCTGGGCACGTAGAGGGAGATGAGGAGCAGTATCACCGAGATGCTGATGTTCAGCGTCAGCAACACGTCCAGGATGATCGTCGGCAGCGGGACGATCATCATCGCGACGATGGCCACGACGACCACGGCCAGGACGATGTCGGAGTACTTGTTCAGGAAGCTGTTCGGATCGGCGTTGGCCATCGGCGGGGCCATCCTAATCCGTGCGCGCCCCCGAGCCCAAGGGGGGGCCTTCCCTCACCTGTCCGGCGAGGGAGCCTGCGTGCGGCCTACGAGCGGTCCTCGGGGGCTTCGGATTCCGAAGCCTCGTCCGAGCTCTCCAGGGCCGCGGCGGCCAGCATGCGCGCACGACGGCTCAGGGGGTCCTTGTCCTCGGGGTCCAGCGACACGGCATGCTGGAAGTCACGGGCCGCTTCCGTCGTCCGGCCCTGACGGAGGAACGCCTCGCCCCGGTTGACGAAGGGGGTGATGTCGGTGGGGTCCAGCTCGATGGCGCGGTTGAAGCACGCCACGGCGGTGTCCAGGTCCTCCAGCGCCAGGTGGCAGGCGCCCAGAGCGGTCTGGAAGTAGGCCTCGCTCGAGTCCATGGCCGAGAGCTGCTCGAAGATGGCCAGCGACTCGTTGAAGTTCCCGTCCTGGAAGAGGTTGAAACCCTCCGTGGCCCGCTCGAGCATCTCCGGTCCGGACAGGGGCTTCTCGTTGTCGTTCGACACCGTGGCCTTGGATTCAGTCGTCATCGGCGCGTTCACCGGGGCGGGGTCAGCAGCGGCGGGGAGTCTAGCCCGGGGGCCCCGCCAGTGCCAGACGGGGTCCCCTTCTGTGCGCGGGCCGACTTCAGCCCTGCTCGTCGATCCGCTCCTGGACCTTCGCCATCACGTCGCTCAGCGACTTCTCGATGACGCTCTTGAAGATGTACTCGGCGCTGGTCTCCTTGTTGAAGGCCTTCTTCGCCTGATCCTTGATCTGCTCAGGCGTGGCGTCCGGGTTGTTCTTGATGAAGTCCGCGACCGCCTTCTCCGCCTTGCCCAGCGCGCGGGTGCCGGCCTTCTCACCCAGGCTGCCCAGGTAGTCACCGTACTGGTTCGCGATGTCCTGGACGGCCTGCTCGGCGGAGGGCTTGTCGGCCTGGGCCGACTTCTGGCTCTGGCCGGAGGCCTGGGTCTGGCCGGCGGTGCCCGCCTGCGGCGCGCTCTTCGCCTGGAGCGCCTGGAGACTCTTGGCGAGGTCATCCGTCGTGGCGCGGAGCAGGTTCTCCTGCTTCACGACAGCCTGCGAGCCGGTCGCCGGCTTGGCGGAGGTGGTCGCGAATCCGACGCGGGGAGCAGAACCGTTAATCGTGTTGGAGCCCATGATCCAAACCTCATCTCTGAGTGCAGCGTTTCCAGGGTTATCGACGTGAGCCTAGTGGAAGTTTCCGGATCCTTTCCAGCGGAGGACCCACGCGGCCAGGGCCAGAAATGCCACCGGCCCCGGACCGATGCCTTGAAGGGCATCAGCACGGGGCCGGAGCGGACCAACAACCTGCGAAGGACTACTTCAGGTTGTTCACGGCGGCCATCGCCATGTCGTCCATCTTCTTCATGAGGTTCGTGATGGTGCTCATGATCTGCGACTCGAGCTGCACCTGCTTCTGAGCCTGCAGAAAGCCCTTCTGCTCCTCGGGGGCGGCGTCGATCATCTTGTCCATCGCCGTGCCGGTGGTGCTCTTCGCGGTATTAACAGCCTTGTTGAAGACGTCGATCGTGGCCATGAGAGTTCTCCTGGTGTGGCGAGATAGGTTCGTGCGGCACCAGCTACAAAAGGATTATCGCTGAGGGGGGACCGGAGTTTCCTGGGGATTTTTCCGCGATCATTTTCCCCGCGTCCCCCGCCCCGCGCGCGCCACCGGGTGCCGGAAATGCCACCGGCCCCGGACCGATGCCCTGGAGGGCATCAGCACGGGGCCGGGGCGGACCAACAACCTGCGAAGGACTACTTCAGGTTGTTCACGGCGGCCATCGCCATGTCGTCCATCTTCTTCATGAGGTTCGTGATGGTGCTCATGATCTGCGACTCGAGCTGCACCTGCTTCTGAGCCTGCAGAAAGCCCTTCTGCTCCTCGGGGGCGGCGTCGATCATCTTGTCCATCGCCGTGCCGGTGGTGCTCTTCGCGGTGTTAACAGCCTTGTTGAAGACGTCGATCGTGGCCATGAGAGTTCTCCTGGTGTGGCGAGATAGGTTCGTGCGGCACCAGCTACAAAAGGATTATCGCTGAGGGGGGGCGGGAGTTTCCTGGGGATTTTTCCGCGATCATTTTTCCCCGTGTCCCCCGCCCCGCGCGCGCCACCTGGGGCCGGAAATGCCACCGGCCCCGGACCGACACCCTGGAGGGCATCAGCACGGGGCCGGAGCGGACCAACAACCTGCGAAGGACTACTTCAGGTTGTTCACGGCGGCCATCGCCATGTCGTCCATCTTCTTCATGAGGTTCGTGATGGTGCTCATGATCTGCGACTCGAGCTGCACCTGCTTCTGAGCCTGCAGGAAGCCCTTCTGCTCCTCGGGGGCGGCGTCGATCATCTTGTCCATCGCCGTGCCGGTGGTGCTCTTCGCGGTGTTAACAGCCTTGTTGAAGACGTCGATCGTGGCCATGAGAGTTCTCCTGGTACGGCGGGATGGGTTCGTGCGGCACCAGCTACAAAAGGATTATCGCTGAGGGGGGACCGGAGTTTCCTCGGAATTTCCCGGGATCATTTCTTCCCGGCTCCCCGCCTCGAAAAACCGGGGTTCAGCCCTTCAGCTTGCCCAGGGTCGGGTTCTTCATCCACGCCTTGAAGGAGTCCAGCTGCTGCTGCGACTCGGCGCGGGGGTCCGCGGCCTTGGCGGTGCCGGGCAGCGAGTCCTCGCGGGTCAGCGCGATCTTGGGGCGGCTCGCGCTCTCGAAGCCATCCGACGTCTTGAGCCCACCCGCGGAGCGGGCAGGAGCCGCCGGGGCCGGCGCGGCGGCCGGGGGCGTCACGGCGAACTTGGCGCCCAGCTCCGGGTTCATCTCCATCACGGCGCTCTGGATGGTCATGCCGTAGGTGCTGATGCGGTACTGCAGGTACTCCACCACGTGCCCGAGGATGGGCGGGGGCGGCAGGATGGGGTCCTTCATGAAGCGGTTCAGCGAATCCGTGACGTCCTTGTACATCCCCTCATCCAGCGGCGTGCCGGGAGCCGACGCGGCCACCAGCTTGCGCATGTTGCGCACCACCTGGAGGAAGGTGCCCTGCGCCGTCTTGCCCTGGACGTCCAGCTCCGCCAGCAGCTTGTCGCGCTTCTCCTTCAGTTCCGGCGGCTCCGGGGGCAGCGGAAGCTGTGTCTTGGGGGGGGTGCTCATGAACCGCTCCATCGGTTGAGAGGTGAATGAATCCAGCCTAACAGAGATTACGGGGCTTCCAGCCGACGCGCCAGGATGCGGGTCCCACCCGTGGATCAGCGCCGGGTGAGCGCGGTGACCATGGCGCCGGCCTTGCGCACCACCGGATCATCCGCCGGAGGCATGGCCGCCGCACGGCGCAGGTCCTCCAGGGCCTGGGGCTTCTGTCCCATGGCCAACTTCACTTCCGCGCGGCCCACGTAGACGGACGGATCCTGGGGGGCCAGCTTGGCCGCCACGTCGAAGGCGGCGAGCGCGCCCTGCCCGTTCCCCGCGGCCATCTCCACCACCCCGAGCGCCTTGGCGAAGTACACGTCCGTGGGGTTGATGGCGTAGAGGCCCTGGAACAGCGTGCGCGCCTCCGCTATCCGGCCCTGGTAGAAGAAGAAGTAGGCCGTCTTGGCGATGGCGTACAGCTCGTCGTTGGAATAGCCGCGCACCTCGCGGAGCGTGGCCTTGCCCTCCGCCCAACGCTGCAGGAGCGCGGTGAGCTTCGCCTCGTCCTGCGGATCTTCCGGGTCCAGCGCCGCCATGGGTCAGTAGCCCTCGTCCTTCTGCTCTTCCCACATGCGGCGGATGATCTCCTGCGACTCCGCGCTCACCTGGTCCACCAGGCCCAGCATGGCGGACTCGCGCTGCAACAGGGCCTTGAGGCGCTCCAGGCGCTCCGGCGGCGCGTTCACCTTGGACAGCCCGCGCTCCAGCATGCGGCGCTGCCCGTCATCTCCCCGGCCGGCGACGCTGGCCAGGTGCGGCCGGTCACTGAAGCCCTCCAGGTCCGCGTCGTGCCCCCCCGGGTGGGGCGGCAGGGGCAACCGGAGCTCTTCCGACGAGTGCGCCGGACCGATGAAGTCCAGGAGCGCCGCGGAGGGCATCGACGGGTTCTTGATGTTCCCCGCCTTGCGCAGCTTCTTCGCCCGGTCCAGCTGGGACGGGTCCACCAGCCGCTCGCGGACACTGCGGGGACCTCCCCAGGGCCAAAGCGCGGTGCTGGGGGGCTGATTGTTGATTCTGGCCATGGTGACCCGACTTCAATACAGGTGGGGGCCCCGCGTCCAGCCCCCTTCAGCGCCCGCCCGCCTGCTCCCGCTGCAGCGCGTAGACGAAGTTCAGCACCTCGGCGACCGCGTCGTAGAGCTCTTCCGGGACTTCCTGCCCCACGTCCACCCGGTACAGGGCGTGGGCCAGGGACACGTTGCGCATCACCGGGATGCCGTACTGCTTGGCGATCTCCCGGATCTTCTCCGCCTTGAGGCGCATCCCCTTCGCCACCACGCGGGGCGCGCCGTCCGCCTTGTTGTCGTACTTGATGGCGATGGCGATGTCCGCCTCTTCGTCGCTGGCCATGGCGTCCTCCTCAGGCGCGCGCAGGCGGCGCCGCGTTCTGCTGCTGCTTGAGCCCGTAGACGAAGTTCAGCACCTCGGCGACCGCGTCGTAGAGCTCCTCCGGGACTTCCTCGCCCACCTCCACGCGCAACAGCGCGTGCGCCAGCGGGACGTTGCGCAAGAGGGGCACGTCCGCCTCGCGCGCCAGCGCCTTGATGCGCTCCGCCTTGGCGTCCATGCCCTTCAGCAGCACGCGCGGCGCCCCGTCCTTGTTCTGGTCGTACATCAGCGCCACCGCGACGTGGTCCGGGTTGGTGACGATGACGCTCGCGTCCTTCACCGCCTCCATCTGGGCCCCCTCCATGATCTCATGGTGGAGCTCCTTGCGCTTGGCCTTGTGGTGCGGGTCGCCTTCGCTCTGCTTGTACTCCTTCTTCACTTCCTCCTTCGTCATCATCATGTCCTTCATGAACGACTTGCGCTGCCACCACACGTCGAACACGCCGAAGATGACGAAGAGCATGATGATGCGCACGCAGACCCGGTAGAGGATCTCCCCCATGATGGCCATGATGCCGACCGTGTCCTGGCGCACCGTTTCGATGACCAGGGGCATGGAGTCGCGCACCACGCCGGTGACGACGTAGGCGGCGACGGAAATCTTGATGAGGTTCTTGAGCAGTTCCACGAAGGACTTCTTCGAGAACATGTTCTTCAACCCCGCGATGGGGTTGAGCTTGTCGAACTTCGGGATGAGCGGGTCGATGGTGAAGAGCGACCCCACCTGGAGGAAGTCCATCAGCCCGCCCAGCACCGCCGCGCCCGCCACGATGGGCACCGTCAACAGCAGGAGCGTGCGCAGGCCCATGATGAGCAGCTGCGTCGTCGCCAGGGCCAGGTCATCCGAGTGGGCGATGGCGTCGAAGCTGAAGCGGAAGAGCGTGGAGATCTCCCGCTCCACGGTGTCCCAGGTGCCCTTGACGATGCCCAGGCCCGCGACGAGCACGGCCACGCCCGTCAGGTCCTTGCTCTTCCAGGTCTGGCCCTTCTTGCGCGCGTCGTCGAGCTTCTTATGCGACGGTTCTTCTGTTTTGTCGCCACTCTCGTCCGACATGGAGGAATCCCGGGAGGCTTGAAGCGGCTCAGGCCAGCATCTGGATGGCGTGCTGGAAGATGCGGAGCATATTGGCCAGCTCCTGCTGCATGCGGCCAACCACGACATGGATGGCGATGAACATGATGAGCACGCCCACCAGCGGCTTGAGCGACATGGAGATGAAGAACACCTGGATCTGCGGCGCGACGCGGTTGATGGCGCCCAGGGCCAGGTCGGTGACGAACGCGGCCACCATGCCGGGGCCGGCCAGCGCCAGGCTGATCTTCAACAGGTCCGCGAAGGAGCGGATCATCAGGTCGAAGAAGGGCCACACGCCGCGGCTGAAGCGCGGGAAGCCCTCCAGCGGCACGATGGCGAGGCTGTCCCCGAGCGCCCGGATGATGATGTGGTGCCCGTCCAGCGACAGGAACAGCACCACGCACAGCTGCACCTTGAGGCTGGAGAAGAGCGACACCTGCGTGCCCAATTGCGGCACGTAGAGCTGGGCGTTGTTGCTGCCCGACATGGTGTCCATCAGCGTCCCGGCCACGCGGGCCGCGTCGAACACCATGTTGACGATGTACGACAGCGCCACGCCGATGAAGATCTCCTTGAGCAACAGCCCGATGTACGGGAGCGCGCTCAGGGGAATCCGGTCCATGCTGTCCGCGACGGACGGGAAGAGCACCGCGGACACCAGCAGGCCCAGGCCCAGCTTCATCTCCGAGGGGACGACCTCGCCGCCCAGGAACGGGCTGAAGATGAGGATGGGCATCACGCGGCACATGATGAGTGCCATCGTGAAGATGGTAACCGACAGGTTGACCCGAGCACCCAGCTCGGCCATGGCTTCGCCGATGTTCATCTGCCGATGAGCGCCGGGAAGCGGTCGAAGACGTGGAAGGTGAAGCGCAGGAGCTGCCCGCCAATCCACGGGCCCGTCATGGCGAGCACGCCGAAGACGAGGACGACCTTGGGCGCGAACGAGAGCGTCTGCTCTTGAATCTGCGTGGTGGCCTGGAACAGCGAGACGAGGAAGCCCACCAGGAGGCTCATGAGCACCGGCGGCGCGGAGACCACGAGCACCAGGAACAGCGCCTCCTGGGTGATGAACGTGAGCTGATTCATGGAAGTACGGGGCTCCTTACAGGTAGCCGATGACCAGGCCCTTGGCGATGAGGTACCAGCCGTCCACGAGCACGAACAACAAGAGCTTGAAGGGCATGGAGATGGTCGTGGGCGACAGCATGTGCATGCCCAGCGCCAGCAGGATGTTGGCGACCACCATGTCGATGACGATGAAGGGCACGAACAGCAGGAAGCCGATCTGGAAGGCCTCCTTCAATTCGGACACGACGAAGGCCGGGACGATGACCATGAAGTCATTGGGGCCAATGTCCTTGCGGTCCTCCTCCTTCCGCATCTTCTTCGCCAGGCTGTAGAAGAGCGTGCGGTCCTTGTTGGTGACCTTCTTCATCAGGAACTCGCGCAGCGGCTCCTTGGACTTGTCCGCGGCCCCCAGCATCGTGCCCACCGTTTCGGAGGAGAAGACGGACGTGCCCCGGGACCAGATGTCGATGCCGCCCGCCCGGTACATCTCCTGGCCCACGGGGGCCATGATGTAGACGGTGAGGATGATGGCCAGGCCGGTGATGACCTGGGTGGGCGGAATCTGCTGGGTGCCCAGCGCCGAGCGGACGATGGAGAGCACCACGGAAATCTTCACGAAGCTGGTCACCATCATCAGCGCGAACGGGACCAGGGACATGGCCGCGAGCGCGAGGATGAGGATGAGCGGACGGGAGGTGAAGGAGTCGGAGCTCACCGCCTCCTTGACCATCTCATCCGGCATCGAGTCGCCGCCCTTCTTCGCCGCGGACGCGACGAAGGGAGAAAGCGACACGAGGGCCGCGAAGAGCCAGGGCGGAGCGCGGAACAGCAGCGGGCGAGCGGGAGACGAACGGTTCACGTGACGGCCTTCAGACGCCCGGCGGCGGCGTGGTGCCACCGGTCCGGCGGGAGAGGAGCTTCTGGAGGAAAGGACTCAGGGACACCGGCGACGACGGCGGACGCGCGGCGCGGATGCGCTCCACGGCGTCGCGGTCCAGCTTCGAAACCAGTTGCACGCCACCCTCGCCGCCGCCCACCAGCAGGTACTCGTCCGCGGCCTTCAGGACGAAGAGCGTGCGCCGTTGATCCAACGGGATGCGCTCCATCACCGACACGACCGACGCCTTGCCCACGGGCACGCCCTGCAGGCCCATCAGCCGGCGCAGGCCCACGTTGAGCGTGAGGTAGATGGCCGCGAGCACCGCGCCCAGCAGCGCCACCGTGCGCACCACCACCCAGGCCAGGCTCTCCTGCGCTTCCGCGCCTTCGGCCTCGGGGACGCCCAGCTCGCGGTCCAGTTCGTCCGCGTGGCGCTTCGCGCGGGCCGCGCTGCCATCCGTGACGGCCGGGGATGCCTCCGGAGCCGGTGCCACCGCCGGAGCTTGTACGGCGGCGGGAGCCTGTACGGCGGCGGGAGCCGGGGCCGGTGCCGCCACGGAGGCGTCCGGCGTGGAGGCCGCGGGCGCCTGCGCCAGGACGGCGGGCGACGCGAAGAGCAGCGCGGCGCCGAGCAACAGGCGCGAGGGGAAGAGACCGAGGACCGCCATGGATGGGCGCGAGCCTAGTGCACCCGAGTCAGGACCGCCACGGGCCCGGGCACGAGCACGCCCCCCTGCCCGCCTGCCTTGTGACGCACGGGCGCAAGCGCTTTCAGCTCAGGTGGATGATGCGCACCCCGAGCTGGCCCTCCAGCTCCACGAGCTCGCCCCGGGCCACGACCTTGCCGTTCACCGACAGGTCCACCGGCTCACCCGCACCACGACGCAGGTCGATGACCTGGCCTGTGCGCAGGCCCACCACCTGTTCGGCCGTGATGGGCACGCGCGCCAGCTCCACCGCCACCTGCAGGGGCAGGTCGCTGAGCAGATCGCTTCCGTCCTTGTCGTCCAATGCCGCCCCTTCGAGTTCCGGAGGAACGCCCAGCTCCGGGTTGGTGAAGTCCTCGTTCTCTTCCGAAGCGCCCCCGGGCTCCCCACCCTGGGGGTTGCCCGGCTCGCCGGGGATGATGTCCGTGATGCGCGCCCGGTAGCGGCCGTTCTCCACGGCCACGTCCGCCAGGAAGTGGCCGGTGCGTCCCAGGCCCAGCCGCAGCTGCGCCGTGCCGGGCTCGCCCCGGTCCGGCCGCGCCGACAGCATGTCCAAAAGCAGCACGTCCTTGACGCGCAGGGACGCCAGGTCCTGGGCGGACAGCTCCGCCACGCCAATCTCCGCGCGCAGCCAGTCGCGCAGCGCGGACAGGCGCCGGCCATTCGCCTTCATGTCCTGACGGCGGTGCTCGCGCCGCTGGGCGCTCTCCACCGCGGGTTCCGCCGCCTCCAGCACCGCCGAAGGCACCACCAGCCGCACGATGCCGCGGTGCGAGCCCAGCACCGCGTTCAGGTGCACCGCCAGCATCGGGCCGTCCTCGCCCAGGCGGGCGGAGACCTCATCCACGCCGCGCGCCACGCCGTCCAGCCGGGGCCGGGGAACGCCCGGCTGAAGTCCGGGCACCAGCTCCTTCAGGGCCTCCAGGACGACGTAGCCCATCACGCCCTCCTCGATGTCCGTCAGGGGGCGCAGGCCCACCGTCTCACCGGCGCCGCCCAAGAGCAGGTCCACCGCCGAGTGCGCCAGCGACAGCTCGATTTCGAGGATGGCCCGGCCCTTGAGCGCACCGGGGGCCAGCACCGCGAGGAAGGACGGGTCGCCCAGGAAGCGGCGCAGCTCCGTCATGGGGCGCGCCTGGGCGGACTCCACCGACAGGCGCACGTCCACGTCGAAGAGGGCCTTGAGGCGCGCGCAGACCGTCTCCAGCGTGCCCGCGTTCGGCGTCAGCCACCGCAGCCGCTCCGCCAGCTGGCCCTGCGTGCGCGACACCTTCTCCAGGTTCGTGAACGCGAACGGCCGCCACGGCGACACCGGAGCCGGGGCCGGCGTGGAAGCCGGTACCGGAGCCGGCGCCTGCGCGGGCTTCGTGGGCGGTCCCAGCTTCCGGGTGTCGACCAACATGGTGCGCTCGAAGACTCCGGGCTCGTCGTCCGGCTCCAGGCTCATGTCTTGGCCTCGAACCTCAGATTTTCAAGCGCCAGTCCCCGGCCGCCCAGGGCGCTGCGCAGGCCATCGCTCTGCTCTTCGAGCATCTTCAAGGTGTCGCGGTCGCTGCCGCTGAAGGTGGCCGAAATCTTCCCGTTCTTCGCGCTGACCTTGATGGACAGGCCGTTGAGCACGTCGCCGCGCAGGTCGATCTGGAACTCCGCGTTGCCCGCGGCGTTGGTGCCCACGCGCACGCGCTCGACGATCTTCTGGGCGATTTCGTTCGCCATGGCGCGCAGCCGCTCGGAGCCCGCGGTGTCCTTGGGCTTGGCCACCGGCACCGGCGCCATCAACGCGGGGTTGAAGCGGAAGCCCGCGCCGGCCATCTGCGCGCCCTTGTCGTCCTTCTCCTTGCTGCCCCCGCCGCCCGCGCCCTTGCCACCGCCGGCGTTGACGTCGATCTTCAGCTCGCCCTTCTCCTGGCTCAGCCGGCTGGCCTGACCCTCGGCCTTGTTCATGTCGCCTTCGCGCACGTCCGTGGAGCGCTTCTCCTCCACGACCTCCGTCTTGCGGGACTCGCCCCCCCGGGACAGCTGCTGCGACTCGCTGTTGCGCTGGGACTGCTGGGCGCCCTGGGTGGACTCCCCGGGTTTGGCGAAGGCGGTCTCCTTCTGGGCCAGCTTCTCGTCGAAGGTCTTGCCCTGCCCCTGCGCGAGGCGCGCCAGCACCTGCTTGCCCAGGGGCTGCTTCAGCTCCTGCGCCTGCTTCGGCTGGGCCTGTTCGGCCTGGCCCTGCTGGACCAGCTTGGAGAAGACGGACTCGCCCTGCAGACGCTTCTGGGTCTTCGCCTCCGCGAGCTTACGCTCCTGGATCATCCGCTCCGCCAAGCGCGCGGCATCACGATCGTCATCAACTCGGCTCATGGCGTTTCTCCAGATACGGCGGAAGGCGGCGCGAGGTTACTTGCGCTGGCGGGCCAGGAACAAGGCGCTGCCGATCTCCTCCTGCTGGAGCTCCTCCCGGTCCTGGCGCTCCTTCTTCACCTGCTTGACGAACTTCTCCTTGTTCTTCTCGATGGCCTTGAGCTCCTTGGCGGCCTCGGCCATCAGCATGCGGCGCTGCTCCACCAGGCGGCCCGCCGTCCGGACGACCTCCTTCTGGTGTTCAATCTGGAGGGCGACCTGGGCTTCGTCGTCCTTCAGACGCTCCTCGAAGCGGCCCATCATGTTCATGCCGTTGATGCCGGCGCCCTTGGCCATGATCTGCTGGAAGTACTCCTGGACCTTGGCCTTGCGCTCCTTCTTGCGGCGCTCCAGCTCCGCCTCCAGGCGCGCCTGCTCCTGCTCTTCCTTCGCCAGCGCCTTGACGGCGTCGGAGAAGGCCTGCTCGGCCTCCTCCTTCGCCTTCTCACGCATGTCCAGCAGTGACTGCAACCGGTACGGGGGCATGGTGGGGGCATCCTACCCAAAAACCGGCCCGTCCAGGCGCATGGGGGTGGAAGGCGGCCCGCGTCAGTCCGCGAACAGGTTGATGAGCTGCTCCACGGTCTCCTCGTACGGAGAGTTGGAGTGGGTGTCCTGCTTGAGGAAGTCGATGATGGCGTCGTACTTCTCGATGGCGTAGTCCGTGCGGGGGTCCGCGCCGGCCTGGTAGGCGCCCAGCAGGATGAGGTCGCGCTGCTTCTCGTAGGTGGCGAGCGTCTCGCGCAGCTTGCCCGCGGCCTTCTTGTGCTCCTTGCTGACGATGCCGCTCATCACACGGCTGAGGCTCTGGAGCACGTCCATGGCGGGCCACTGGTTTCGCGCGCCCAATTCACGGTTGAGGATGAAGTGGCCGTCCAAGATACCTCGGACCTCGTCGGCGATGGGGTCCTCCATGTCACCGCCGGCCACGAGGCAGGTGTAGATGGCGGTGCACTTGCCCTTCGCCGAGTTGCCCGTGCGCTCGAGGATGCGCGGCAGCATGGAGAAGACGCTGGGCGGGTAGCCCTGGCGCGCCGGAGGCTCACCGATGGCGAGGCCGATGTCGCGCTGGGAGCGCGCCAGACGCGTCACCGTGTCGAGCATGAACAGCACGTTGCCGCCGCGCTCACGGAAGTACTCCGCGATGGCCGTGGCGACGTAGGCGGCGCGCAGACGCACGAGGGCGGGCTGGTCGGACGTGGCGCACACCAGCACGGCGCGCTTCATGCCCTCCTCGCCCATGGCGTCCTCGATGAACTCGCGGACCTCGCGACCACGCTCGCCGATGAGCGCCACGACGCTCAAGTCGGCTTGCGTGTTGCGGGCAATCTGGCCCATCAGCGTGGACTTACCGACGCCGGAGCCGGCGAAGAGACCCACGCGCTGGCCCTCGCCCACGGTGAGCAGCCCGTCGATGCAGCGCACGCCCAGGGGCAGCGGCCGCTCGATGCGCTGGCGGGTGAAGGGGTCCGGGCAGTCGCGGTCCACGGGCCAGTCGACCAGGTTCTCCCCCTCCAGGGGCAGGCCGTCCATGGGCTCGCCGATGCCGTTGAGCACGCGGCCCAGGAGCCCGTCACCGCACTTGATGGTGAGGGGACGCCCCGTGGGGATGCACTCGCTGTCCGGACCGATGCCGTACAGCTCGCCCAGGGGCATGAGCATCACCTCGTCGCCCACGAAGCCCACGACCTCCGACTTCATCAGGCCACGCTGGCGGTTCTTGATGAGCACCAGCTCGCCGATGCGCACGTTCGGCACGCTCGCCTTGATGACGAGCCCCGTCAGCTCCGTGACGCGACCGCGCACCCGAACGAGGGACGCTTCCTTGATGAGGTCGTAGTAGCGCGAGAGGTCGATGGCCATGGCGGATTCCGGGAGGGCTCGAGGGCGCGGCGTTGGCCGGGAGGCTCAGGGAGGGCCGCTCTTGCGACCGGTGTCCGGCTGCAGGAGGTTCTGGAGCATCTCCAGTTGGGTGGGCAGTTGCGCGTCCACGGTGCCGTACTCCGTCTGGACGATGCAGCCCACGGGAGCGACCTCCGGGTCCTCCTTGATGGCCAGGTCCACCGTGCGGCCGATGAGCTCCATCAACTGCGGGCGCTTGGCGCGCAGCACCGTGGCCGTCTTCGGATGCACGCGCAGGACCATGGCGCGCGCGTTGCGGAGGTTTTCAATGGCCGCGGCGCACATGTCCACCAGCAGCTCCGGCTCGCGCTCCAGGTCGCGGCCGAGGATCTTCTCCGCCATCCTCAACGACAGCGCGATGATGTCCTGCTCCTGGGAGGTGAGCATCTCCCCGGCCTGAATCTTCGCGCGCAGCAGCAGCTCCGTCGCCTGGGCGATGCCCTCCTGACGGCCCAGCTCCTTCGCCTTGGCGAAGAGCTCCTCCTTCTCGCGCTGGGCCTCGGCGAGGATGCGCTCACGCTCGCGCTGGGCCTCCTCGATGATGCCCTGCGCGCCCTGGCGTGCCTCGAAGACCTCGGCGTTCATCACGCCGCCGCGCGGCGGACGCAGCGCCGGTCGCTCGGACGTGGCGACGACCACCGACTCCGCCAACCCGTCCCCCTTGATTACCTTGCCGATCGCCATGGGCCACTCCTTGAAGACCGGATGCTAGCGCGTTCCGCCACGCGGTCCACGCCCTCCCGGGCCGCCCGCGTCATCCGGGCCCGGCCGGTCGGTGGGAGGGGGGCGCCGGCGGCCCACCTGCGTTCCCTCCGAGGACCGGGGCGGGGATGGCTGGCTGGAGAGCACGCGTGGGGGACGCTCCGGCTCGCCCCCGGGTTCGGGACGCGCCGCGGGACGGCCCCCCGTGCGCGAGCGCAGCACGCGGGCCCCCTCCGCGGCCTCCCCGGACGGATCCGGGCGCCGGGGGGCGCGCTCCTCCGCGTCGGCGGGAGGCCGCGCGGGGCGCTCGACCCGGACGGAGCGGCCTTCCGCCGCCTCCGGCTCCGGCGGGCGTGACGCACCGCGTGCCCCCAGCCGCGAGGGCGGCGGGCCAATGCGGGCGCCGTCTGGATCCGGCCGGCCGGGACGCGCGGGCCGGGATGCATCTGGATCACGGCGGCCGGGGACAGCCCCGGTGGAAGCGCGGGGCGCGGGCCCCACCGACGAGCCCCGGTCCACCGGCATGCGGCGCATCTGGGAGCCGTTCGCATCCCCTTCCGGGGCCCCCATGGAGGCGCGAGGCGAGGGTCCACGCTCGCGCTCCACCGGCATGCGGCGGATCTGAGAACCTCCCGCCTCACCTTCCGGCAGCGGCGCTCCCATGGAGGCGCGGGGCGCGGGCCCACGCTCGCGCTCCACCGGCATGCGGCGCATCTGGGAGCCGTTCGCATCCCCTTCCCGAGGGGCCATGGAGGCGCGAGGCGCGGGGCCCACCGACGAGCCCCGCTCCTCCCCTGGAGCCGGACGCGGACGTCCGGAGGGGGCCGCGCCCGGGCCCGCGTCACGGCTGGACGCCGCACCGGCGCGACGGGCCGCGCGCTCGGCCATGAAGTCGCGCTTGGCGCCCGCCTCCGCGGACTCTTCGGCGGGGGGACTTCCCCGCAGGGACTTGGGAGCCCGGAGCGCGGGCGCACGCGATGGATCCGGCGCGGTGGTGCGCAGGCCCTCGCGCGGCGCGGGTGCCGCGCCCGGACGGGCTCCCGGCGCCGCTGCGCGTGCGCCTGGGGCTTCGGGACGGGCTCCCGGCGCCGCGGGACGGGCTCCAGGCGCCGCGGGCGCGGGCTTCCGGGCCCCCGGAGGAGGAGGCAGCACGGCGGAGGGGCGCGGCGGCGGCGCGGTCAGCCGCACGGGGCGCTCGATGAGGCCGCGCACGGCCAGCCGCTCCAGGTCCATGACGATGTCGGTGCGTCCGCCATCGCCCCGGGCCGTTGGCCGCGAGCGCTCTTCGCGCACCCACTTCGCCACCAGGTGACCGAACTCACCGCGGTGCTTCTCCAGCATGCGCGCGGCGAACTCCGGGGACTGCGCCACGCACGCGCGCGCCAGCCGCTGCACGCCGGCGCTGCGAATGGCGCCCGCCAGCCGGCTGAAGCCGTCGTGCAGGTTGATCTGCGCGCGCGCATCCTCTTCGGGGAGCTTGCGCGGCGCATTGGCCGCCACGGACTTGCTCGCGAGCTGGAGCAGGTCCGGAGGCAGCGACTCCATGAGGCCGTTCAGCTCCTCCTCGGGGAGTCCCGCCAGCGCCGGCCCCAGCACGCGCGCGCCCAGCCGGTCACTCACCGTGAGCAGCTCACGCGTCTGGAGGTTGAGCACGTCCGCGAACTTGAAGCCCGCGGACTGGCCCGCGACCTCGCGCGCCAGCGCCTCCTCCAGCTTCCAGCGGATGATGTCCAGCACCTGCGGCCGCACCTCGCGGGTCAGCTTCACGCGCGAGGCAGGCAGGTGGCCGCGCACGGCGTCCGCCATGTTGCCGGGCAGCGCACGCAGGGTGACCTCCACCAGGGCGCCGCGCTCGCGCTGGAGCAGCGCCGCCAGCCGCTCCGGATCCGCGGTCCACAGCTGGCCGCGCCGGTCCTTCATCAGGCGCTTGAGCTCCTGCACCACCGCAGGCAGGCGCTTCTCGCGCGGAATCTGGAGGATCTCCTGCGCGCGGTGGCGCAAGAGCGCGCCCTCCTCGTCCGGCAGGTGCTCCAGCGCCGCCATGCTCTCCTGGCCCCCGAAGGTGACCGCGGTGAGCAACATCATGGTCTGGCGCTTGCTGAGCGAGGTGAAGAAGGAATCCAACGGTCACCTCGCGGGCCCCCAGGTGGCCCGCTGAAGATAGAAGTCGTGTCCCCGGCCTGGAGGACACGTCCCGCGGACCACCCCAGGAGGGCCGCGGGAAGCGACTGCAGCTCTAGCCCTCGCGACCGCCGCGCGCACGCGCGGGACGCGCCGCCGCGGCCGGGGCAGCGCCGCCGGAGCCGCCGCGCATGAAGGTCCACGCGGTGAGGCCCATCATCGCCAGGATGAGCGCGAACGCGCCGCCGAGGATCATCTTGAAGGTGCTCGCGCTGGCGGCCGTCATGCGCACGCCGAGCACGTCCTGCAGGCGGTTGGTCTCCGTGGTCTCCGCCGTGGGGGCCATGGCCTCCGTCATCAGCACGGTGACGGCCTCCGGCTTGAGCTCCGACACGGAGCTGGCGACGAACTGCTTCACCGCGTCCACGGAGATGGGGGGCTTGCCGCCCTCCAGCATGCGGTACTTGATGAACACGGAGGCCGACGGCATCGGCTTGTTCTCCGGCTGCGACAGGTCGTTGTTCTCCGGCACCATCACGATGGCGCGCGCTTCCAGCACGCCGTCGATCTGGTTGAGCGCGTTGGAGACCTCACCCGCCATGGCCTTGAGGAGCATGGCGCGCTCCTCCGTGGCGGTGGGAACCATGCTGCCCTTGGCGAAGTGGGACAGGCCCTTCTCCACCGGGCGCGGCAACGAGTTGCGCTTCAACAGCTCCGCGGCCTGCGCGGCGTCGCCCTTGGGGACGACGATGGTGAAGCGCACTTCGTTGCCACCCTCCGCCTTCTCCTTCTTGGCGTTGATGCCGTTCTTGCTGAGCAGGACGTAGATTTCATTCGCGTCTGCTTCCGTCAGCTCGTGCTGCAGCTCGATGGAGCAGCCGGTGAGGAACAGCAGGGCGAGGAGCGGGGCGGCGAAGACGGGCGTTCGGCGAGTCATGGGCGCGCTTAGCTTAACAGGGCCCTTGCAAAACGCGGAAGGGCGCCCCCTCCCGACCCTGGGAGGGACCGCCCTTCGCATGCCGCCATGGCCCGGCGGGGTGGGGACTTCAGACCTGCGTCTTGACGACGTCCTTCAGGCCACTGGTGGCCTTCTCGACGACCTTCGACGTGAGGTCCAACTCCTGCGAGTACTTGTACATGGACGCCTGGAGACCAAGCAGCTCGGCGTTGGACATGTTCTTGCCGGAGGAGGCCTCCTTGATCAGCTTGTCCATGCTGACCTGACCCTTCTCCAGGCCGGAGACGAGGTCGGAGACCATGCCGCCCGACTTGGTCGTCTTGGAGGCCTCGGCCTTCGCGTCCACGGGCTCGGCGCCCTTGGCGGTGGCGGGCTGCTGGGCGGCGCCGCTCACCTTGTTCAGGTTGGCCTTCTCCGCCTTGTTGACCGTCTCCACCTGGCGGACGGTGTCCACCTTCTGGGTGGCCTGCGCGGCCTGCGCCTTGTTCACGTTCTGGGCGGCGTCCACCTGGCCGGCGCCCTGCGCCTTGTCAGCGAGAACTCCGTCGAACTTCGACGCGCCCGTCTTCTGCGTCTGCTGCTGCGCGCCCTGATCCTGCAGCTTTTGCTGCGCCACCTGTCCCGCGGAGATGCCGCTCATCGGAGCCGCCATGTGACACCCTCCTTGCATCCGTCGAGGGGGGAGGGAGTTCCTCCTCCTCGTTCAAGAGTTCCTTGAGCCGATCAATGGCGCGCGCATGAAGCCGCGACGCCCAGCTCTTCGACTGCCCGATCTCCGCCCCTGCCTCTTCCAGCGTGCGTCCCTGGAAGTAATAGCCCTGCAGGAGCTTGCGCTCTTTCTCCGGAAGCTTCTCGATGGCCGAGCGCACCCGGTTCTTCAACTGCTCCATCTCCAGGCGCTGATCCGCCGGGAGTGATTCATCCACGTAGCCCGCCGCCTCCGCCCCTTCCGCCCCCGCTGCAAAAACCGCCGCGAGGCCCGCCACGGCATCCGAGATGTCTCCAATATCATCGTCGAATGACGACCCGCGGTTGCTTGCGCCCTGCTCGCGGTCCGCCAGATTTCCCAGATACGCCGTCGCGCGCTCGCCCTGATAGGCGGTGCGGGCGTCCGCGCCCCGCAGGACGCCCATCTTCCTCAGGCCGTCGAAGATGGCGCCCTTGATGCGGTAGTGGGCAAAGGTGAGGAAGTTGGCGCCAACCTTGGGGTCGAAGCGCTCAGCGGCTTCCAGCAGACCGATTTGCCCATAGGCCAGCAGTTCATCCAGTTCGAGCTGGGCATTGAACTGCTTGCGCACGGTGGCCGCGAGCGACCGCACGTACGGGCCGTACTTCTCCAGGATGACCTTCCTGTCTTCACCCAGAGGCAAGCGGCGCGCTCACTCGGCCTTGGACCACAGCCGCTCGAGAACCTGGTTCAGCCGGGGATCATCCTGCAGGGCCCCGGCGATGCGGCCCGTGAGGGCAGCGGACTTCATGTTCAACTTCTCCTGGAGCACCTCGGAGACGAGCGCCTTCGTCGCCTCCTCCTTGCTCTTGAAGCCCCCGTTCTTCAGCCGCTTGGCGATGGCGAGAGCCTGCGCCGCGATCGGATCCGTTGCCTGGGGGCCCTGGACGTTGCTGGAGCCTACCAGACCCGAGGGCCCGACGAGCGATTCCGTGCGGTCCACCTTGCCGCCAAAGGACGCACCGGCGGCACCCGACGGACCGGACGCCCCCTTCACGCCGCCCGCGCGGCCCTTCCCACCCCCACGTCCGACTCCACCGACAGCCATCGACGTACCTCCTTCGTCTTGCCGCGACTACTTCTTCGGCGGAGGCAGGGCCCCCGCTTCCTTCGCCTGGATGAGCGCCTGGGCCAGCTTCGCGCCGTCGCTTTCGGGCTCCAGGTCGATGGCGGCCTTCAGTTCCTTGAGGGCCTCCGGCACCTTGCCCATGAACAGCAGGGCCTCACCGGCGTGTGCCCGGGGCAGCGACGACAGGGGCGCGAGCCGCTGGGCGACCCGGTAGGCCGCCAGGGCCTTGTCGTGCTTGCCCTGCGCGAACTCCACGGCGCCCAGGCCGATCTGCGGCACTTCGCTCTTGGGCATGAGCGCGGCGGCGCCGACGAAGATCTCCTTCGCCTTGTCGAAGTGACCCATGTCCAGCCACAGGTAGCCGGACTCCAGCAGGACCATGGCCGGCTGGCGCGCCAGGGGCACGAGGCTGTTGGCAATCTCCGAAGGGGTCTCCGCCATGGACGTCGCGCTTCCTTTCCTGTCGCCGGAAGCACGGAAGGCGGCCGTCGAGGGCCGCCTTCCTTGCACCGGTCAGATTCCGCTGTCCGTGAAGACTAGCGGATGTTGCCGATGGAGTTCTTGGTCGTATCGTGCCGCGACTTCATCACGTTGGAAACAGCCGTGAAGAGCTGCGACTCGTGCTGCATGGCCGACTGGAGGTTCAACAGCTTGACGTTGTCGTCCATCATCGTCTTGAGGCTGCTGTTGTTGTTCAGCTGATCCGACACCTGGCCGCCCGAGGCGCCACCGCCGACGCTGGTGCCCAGGCCGGTGGAGCCGCCCGTGGAGGGCAGACCGGAGCCGCCCACGCCGGGCAGGTTGGTGGAGGGCACCGCGCCGGAGGCGGTGTTCATCACGCCCACGTACGGGCCGCCCTGCATGCCGGAGCCGGAGGCGCCGGAGAAGGTCTGCGCGGAGGAGACGGCGGCGGAGACGATGCCCGCGCCGGGAACGAAGCCCGCCACCGCGCCCACGCCCGCGCCCACGGCACCGACGGTGCTGTTCAGGCCGTTCTGCACGCGCGCGCCAAAGCTCGTGTTCGGCGTCTGCCGAGCCGTGGTCATCTGGGTGTTCATGCGCAGGTTCGGGCCCATCATGCCGCTGTCGATCTTTGCCATTTCAGCCTCCGCGCTGCAGGTGCCAGCGATTCTAAAAGGGGAGCCCCGGGATCATCCCTCGGCTCTTTCAATGGATTATCGGGAGAGCCAGCCGCCGGTTGCCTGCTGGTGACAAGAAATCGTCCGTGCTCCCGAAAGGCCCGTTATTTCCGGCCCTTGGACTGCTTCGACTCAGCGACGAGCTTCTCGCGGACGTCCACGAGCATGCCGAGCAGCTCCTCGGACCGTGCGATCGCAGCCTGGGCCTTCTTGCCGATCTCCGCGCGGGGGCCCTTGAGCTCGGCGAGCCCCGCCTTGACGGGGGCGAAGAGCGCCTGGACGTCGCTGGCGGAGGCCTTCTCGATGAAGGTCTCGACGGCGGGGTAGGACGGGACAGGCAGTTCCTGGGGCTGGGGCTGCGGCGCGGAGGGCCTGGCGGGCGGGGGCATCGAGGTCACGGTCTCCTGGCGGGGAGCAGGCCATGCGGCCAGCCTCCGCTCTTTCCCCAGCACGCTAGGTGAATCCGGAATCAGCTTCAAGCACCCCACCCGGCGGCCGGAGCGCAGGTCGTCGGTTCCAGTCCACGTCCCTCGGGCCGGGGACCGAACGGGCACGCACGCGGTCTTCCCCCTCCGTCCTGCCCCCCGCGCCCCCCACCCCTAGCTTTTTCCCAACGGGGTGCCCCGGAGGGTGCCGCCCCGTCCCACTCACACATCATCCGGGAGAGATTCCATGAAGAAGCTCATTGGGGTTTTCGCGTCCGTGGCGTTGCTGGGTTCGGGTGTGGCCTTTGCCCAGGACAGCACGACGCAGGGCTCGCAGCAGCCGTCGACGTCGTCCGGCAGCATGCAGGGCTCCTCCGGGAGCTCGGGCAGCTCGGACGCCATGGGCGGCTCGGGGTCGTCCTCGACGCACTCGATGGGGTCGTCGAGCATGACGGGCTCGAACGAGCTGACGGGCAAGGTCGTCAAGAGCGACAGCAAGAAGGTCTACATCAGCAGCGCCAGCGGCGCGGTGGTGCCCCTGGAGGTCGACAGCAAGACGCAGTTCACCGACCCGAGCATGAAGAACGCCAAGAGCCTGAAAGAGGGCCAGGAGATCCGCGCCAGCTTCCAGGTGAAGGACGAGAAGAACATGGCGACCAGCATCTCGCCGAGCTCGGGCACGGGCGGCTCGGGCACCGACCCGATGGCGCCGGACTCGTCCATCAACCAGGACACGGGCGGCTCGGGCATGGATGACAAGAGCCAGGACATGGGTCAGGGCAACGACTCCACGATGAACCCGGACACGGGCTCCAGCACGGGTTCGAGCAGCTCGCCGAAGACCTACTAGTCCCGCCACTCCCCTCCCCTGTTCCTCTCCCACATGGGAGGGGGACCCCGGCTCGCGGCCCCCGTTCTTCAGGTGGGCCGCGGGCGTCTTTCCATGATGGGCGCTTCCCCTCGCGGCGGAAGCAGGAGCGGCATGGACCACGAGGCGGATGTCGTCATCCTGGGGGCCGGCGCCGCGGGGCTCGCCGCGGCTGAACGACTGATGAGCAAGGGCCTGCGGGTCATCGTGCTGGAGGCGCGCGACCGCGTGGGCGGCCGCGTGGCGACGCTCCGGGACACGGTGGCGGACGTGCCCCTGGAGCTGGGCGCGGAGTTCGTCCATGGCAAGCCCGCCGGGCTGCTGAGGCGCATCCACCGGGCGGGGCTGACGGTGAGCCCCTGCAACGACACGCATGCGCTCCTGTGGCGCGGGAGGCTGGGTGACGGAGAGGACGCCTTCGCGTTCCAGGAGCCCCTGATGTCCGCGAAGGGGCCGGACCGTCCCATCGCGGCGTGGGTGGCGGAGCAGGCGCGCATCCACCGGTGGCCCCCTGTCGCGTGCGCGATGGCGCGCTCGTATGTCCGAGGCTTCTACGCGGCGGATCCGGATGTCGCGAGCACGCTCGCCATCTCGCGAATGGAGCGGACCGCGGATGAATCCGGGGGCACGACGCCATCGCACGTGCTGGAGGGGTATGACCGCGTGCCGCATGCGATGGCCGCCAAGCTGCTCGCGAAGCCGCACACGCTGTTCCTCAACGCCGTGGCCGAGGAGGTCCGCTGGAGACCGGGCTCGGTCCTCGTGCGGGCCCGGACCCGGCAGGGCACTCCGCTCGGGACGTTCCAGGGGAAGCATGCGGTGGTGACGCTTCCCGTGGGCGTGTTGCAGGCGAAGCCGCCCGCGCCGGGGGCCGTGCGATTCGTGCCTCGCGTGAGGGAGCAGGAGCGGGCCTGGAACCGGTTGGCGATGGGCTCCCTGGTGAAGGTCATCCTGCGCTTTCGCGGGGCGTTCTGGCGGGAGCAGGAGGCCACCGCGCGCTTCGGCTTCTTCCACGCGCCCGCATCCGCGTTCCCCACGTGGTGGACGCTGTCGCCCCACCGGCGCACGCGGCACCTGGTGGGCTGGAGTGGAGGCCCTGCCGCCGCGTCGCTGTCCCGCTCGAGCGAGAAGGTGGTGCTGGGACGCGCGCTCCAGGGACTGTCGCAGCTCTTCCATCTCTCCGTGCGGGAGCTGCACGCGCGGCTGGAAGCGTGGCACGTGCAGGACTGGCAGGCGGAGCCGTACACGCGTGGCGGCTACGCGGTCATCCCTTCTGGCGCGATGGATGCCGTCGAGGCGCTCGCGAGGCCCGTGGGCCGGACCCTCTTCTTCGCTGGCGAGGCCACGCACGTGGGCGGCGACGAGGGCACCGTGCATGGTGCGCTCGAGACGGGACGGCGCGCGGCGGACGAGCTGCTGGCCCGGCGCTCGACGGCTTGAGCCCTTCTTGTCCTCCTGGCGGAGGAGCAGGCGGAGGGGCGCTGGCGGTGATGTGGAAGCGTTCGCGCGTGGACATCTTCGAGGCATGCGCCTCTGGATCGCCATCGTCGCGGGATTGAGCATGGGCCAGGCATACGACCCGGAGCCGTTGCCTCCGGATGATCCGTCCGTGAGGGACCCGGCCGCCGCCGCACTGCAGGATGCCTATGAGCAGGCCGCGGATGACCGGAACGGTGCGCGCCCACCCCAGGGCTATGTCATCCAGGCCCCGACGGATCCGACCGAGGGCAACTATTACTCTCTGACACCCAGGATGTCCGATGGCAACCCGCCGGTCACTTCGGGCGACGTCGCGATCCAGCAGTCCCAGACGTATGTGCCGCCGCCCGTCCCCACCGTCTTCGAGCAGGAGCCCGCTCCCAGTGAGTCGACGGAGACGGAGGCCGCGCAGCCCCAGACGGGCACGGGAGGCGCTGGAACCGCGGGGAGTTCGACGGAACAGCCCGCCACGGGTTCGGGTGCGGCCGGTACGACCGCGCCGGCCCAGGGCACGACCGAGGCGAATGCCCCTGGTTTCGGCGGCGCCTACGACACGGGCGCGGCTTCCTCGACGGCTCCGAGCAACGTCTCTCCGGGTGGCACGGGCGGGGCACCGCTGGATACGTCGAGCGTGACGGTGCAGGAACCGGGGACCGCGACCGGCGGCTCGGTGACAGCCGGTACCACTGAAACCGGAACCCCTGCGCCGAGCACCGCGACAGGTGGCTCGGGTACGGCCGGCACCGGCGCCGCCGCTCCGACGGGCACGACCGCGCCGGATCAGACGACGCAGGCGCCCCAGGGGGCACAGGGGCAGCCCCAGACGACGCAGGCGCCCCAGGCAGCGCAGGGGCAGGCCCAGGCGGCTCAGGCCGCCGCTGCCAATGAGGAGGAAGTGACGCGTTTGCGCCAGCGCATCGCGGACCTGGAGCAGGAGATGGAGGCCCGCGACACGCGCGCCACCGAGCGCACCCAGGCCGTGCAGACCCAGGTGGACACGCATGAGCAGCGCGCCTACGAGGCCGAGCGCGCGCGGCAGCAGCGGCTGGCGCGGATCCAATCCGGCGGTCAGTGGATGCTCGCGGCGGATCAGGCGCTGGAACAGGGCGAGCTGGACGTGGACAACGCCCTCGACATCGCCGACGAGGACTTCTCCGTCGTGCGCCAGAACGCCGCGGCCTTCGGGCAGGGCGGCGTCGTGGTCCAGGCCGAGCGCATCCGCGCGCAGATCGCTTACGCCCGGGATGCCGCCAACCGCCGGGACATCTACGCCGCGCGCGTCGCCCTGCAGAGCGCGGGCGAGGAGCTGCGGCTGGCGCGCGCCGCGAGCCTGGAGCGCTCGGGCACGTCCAACACGCTGCTCAATCCATGATGCGCGGGGTGCTGCTCGCGGGGGCGCCCGCGGGCTTCGCGATGAGGTAGCCCTGCACGAAGTCCACCCCGTGCCGGCGCACCCAGGACAGCTCCTCGGCCGTCTCGATTCCCTCGGCCACCGTCTGGATGCCGAGCTGCCGGGCGATCTCCAGCAGCTTCTCCACGATGGACGCCTTGTAGGGGTCCGCGTGGACGCCCCGCACCAGCTCCATGTCCAGCTTCACGAACTCCGGCCGCAGCTGGTGGATGAGGTTCAGCGACGAGTAGCCCGCGCCCAGGTCGTCCAGCGCCACCTTGAAGCCCGCCGCGCGGTAGAAGTCCACGATGGCGCGCAGGTGCGCCGCGTTCGCGGCCCGGTCGGATTCGATGATCTCGAAGACGACGTGCGACTCCGGGATGCCCGACTCGCGGATGGCCGCCGCCGTGGAGCGCAGGCAATAGGCCGGATCGTAGATGGCCGTGGGCGTGAAGTTGATGAACAGGTGCGTGCGCAGCTGGTGCCGCGTCGCCTCACGGATGGCCGTGGTGCGCGCGGCCAGGTCCAACTGGAACAGCAGGTCCGCCTCGCGCGCCGTGTCGAACAGCCGGTTCGGAGGCACCAGCCCCCCCTCCCGGTCCCGGCCTCGCAGGAGCGCCTCGTGCGCGAAGACGCGCGAGGTGTCCTGCGCGTGGACGATGGGCTGGAAGAACGTGGTGAGCCGCGACTCCGCCAGCATGTCCACCAGCCACCCGGACTGATGCAGCGTGGTGAGCCGCTGAAGTGAGTCCACGCGCGGGAAGTCCGCCATGCCGGGCTCGCCGTCGCCCTCGACGAAGAGGGCGCGCGTGCCCCGCACCTCCTCCGCCGTCAGCACGTTGGGCAGGCTCGCGGAGAGCTTCCGCAGGCCGCCCTCCTCCATCCCCACCACGACACACTGAGCGTCGGTGCGCAGTTGGAAGGTGCCCCCCGAATCACGCAGGTGGGCCACCAGCTTGCCCAGGCTGTGGCCCAACGGCGGCCACAGGAAGAGACGCCCCGGTACGTCCGGCGTCTCGGGCAGGGTCTGGCAGCGGCCGCATCCGTTCAACGGGGTCATGACACAGCCTTGGCGTCACGGGGTGTGGCGGAAGATGAGCAGGCCCCGCGTCGTGTCCCACCCATACACCAGGCCGTCCGCGACATGAACGCCCTGCAAGCCGTCGAAGTAGCTCTTGCCCCGGCCCGCGTCCGTCTCGTTCCAGGTGTTGAAGTACCCAGCGGCCTTCGGCGTCCCCAGCGTGGACACGTCGTACACCCGCAGGCCGTCCTGGTAATTGGCCACGTAGAGCGTGGTGCCCGACAGGGCCATGCCGCCCAGCGTCGCCTCGGGCCGCAGCGGCAGCTCGCCGCGCTGCACGATGGACCCCGGGCTGGTGGCGTCCAGCGCCAGGATGGAGGAGCCCCATGCGTCCGAGCCCTGGTAGACGACCGTGGAATCCCCCAGCTTGCCCACCGCCAGGGCGCTGGTGGAGGGCCCGGCGAAGCGGCCCAGGAGCTTGGGCAACTTCGCCGTCGTCGCCAGGGGCGCGAGGTCCGTCACCGTCAGGCCGTAGCTCCAGTTGCTCACGTAAAGGCGGTTGTCCTGCACCGCCAGGGCGTAGGGGTACTCGCTCAGGTCGGCCGAGGCGCCCTCCACCGTGTAGCGCACCACGAGGGTCGGCGCGGACGGCTGGGTCACGTCCAGGATGACGATGTCCGCCCTGGGCAGGGGCGACGCCACGTAGAGCAGGTTGCCGTCCTTCACCATGTTGTCCGCGCGCACCGACAGGTCCGCCAGCACCGTCTTGTCGCAGGTGGGGGCCTCCGGCTTGCCGAGGTCGCAGATGCGGATGCCCTTCGAGTAGGTGCCCAGGTAGAGCGTCGTGCCGCTGATGAGCGTGCTGGTGTACGTCTCCGTGGGGAGCTTGTGCTCGGACACCAGCTTCGGGTTCGCGGGGTCCTTCACGTCGAAGACGAACATGCCCTCGCTGCCCGCGATGACGTAGGCGTAGCCGTTCGCGACCGCCACGCCGTTGGCGGCGCCTCGGGGCAGCGCACCCTGGCCCAGCAGCGCCACGCGGTCGGACTCCGCCTCGCCCTCGCGACGCACGACGCGCCTGGCGGTGAAGGTGCCCTGGCTCACCGTCGAGCCGTTGCCGCACACGCGCACCACCCCCAGCACCTCGCCCGGTCCGGAGGCCTTGCAGCCGGCGAACGCGTAGCGCACCGACGAGCCCTCCGCGCTGCCCGCCACGTCGGCGGCCAGGAAGAAGGTGTCCGGAGTGACTTGCTTCGTCGACATGGGCAGGCCGACGAGGAGCGGATCGCCGGGCGAGAACCGGATGGACGAAGGGCCCGAGTAGCCGTCGTTCAGGTTGATGTTCGTGTTCCAGACGCCTTCCGCCTGGACAACACTCAACGTCGACCTGTCACAACCGGTCAGGTCGATGGCTTCAAGCTGACACTCGGCCTTGTTGTCGGAACTGTCCTTGCCACAACCGAAGGCGAGGAGCGCGCTAGCGGCGACGAGAGAGAGACGATTCATTCCCTCCTCCATACCGGGCCATCCCGACCGCCGCCAAGTCCCCCGGCGTGCACAGAGGGAGAAGCGCCGGGACGTCCACCGCAACGCAAAGAAACAAAAGGACCGCTTGTGCGTTTCCGGTGGGAGAGGGAGCCTTCCTCCAGGCCCCTGATAGCCTGTCTCCTCGCCGTACCGAGGTGCTTTTTGAACCCCCGTCCGCACGTCATCGCCGTGCTGCTGGCCCTGCTCCTGCCGGAGTTCGCGCTGGCCCAGGTCTTCGTCGTTCCCCGCCGCGCGGGGAAGACGCCCGTGAACAGCTACGAGTTCGAGTGGCGGCATGTCGACATCCTCGTGGGCCCCGCCGCCACCGGTCTGGCGAAGCCCGCGGATCACACCGCGCATGAGAACCCGCCCGGTACCCAGGGCGGCGCCAATCCACAGGCGCCCACCACGTCGCCCCAGACGAGCAACCCGCAGTCCCCGCCGGGCGGCCCGGAGGTCACCCCGTCCGGCAACGTCCCCACGGAGCGGCCGGGTGACTCCCTGCCCAGGACGGACGGCGTCGCGCTCGACATGGGCGCGTCCGACGCCGGCATCCCTCCGACCGTCACGGGCCTTCCCGACGGCGGCATCCCGCCCCCGGGCGTGGTGGCGCTGGCGGACGGCGGCACGGTGGGCGACGCGGGCACGCTCGCGGGTGTCACCGGCGAGGACGGCGGCGCGGTGTTCTCCGGCGCGCCGCTGATGCTGGGCAGCTCGGATGCCGGCTTCAAATACACCTACGCGAAGGACCTGGGCGCGAAGACGGGCGGCGTGCGCTTCTACTTCTACGAGCGCGAGCGCGAGGTGGCCGAGCGGGCCGCCCCCATCATCGAGGAGGCGTACCGGTACCTGGTGGATCAGTTCAAGTACGTCCCCACCGAGACGTTCCCGTACATCCTCTACAGCAGCTACGCGGAGTTCCTGCAGACGAACGTGTTCGCGGTCTCCGAGGGCACGCTGGGCGTCACCTCCACGGAGGACCTGAAGCTGTCCCTGCCGTACCTGGGCGACCACCACCTCTTCGAGGAGGTCAGCACGCACGAACTGGCGCACCAGTTCACCATCCAGAAGGTGCGCACCGTGGCCGAGCAGGCCAAGACGTTCGGTGATCCGCTGGGCGGCTATCCGCTGTGGTTCATCGAAGGTCTGGCGGAGTTCTACGCCAAGCGCGGCCTGGACCCCGAGGCGGAGATGATGGTGCGGGACCTGCTGGTGAACCCGGACCTGATGAAGGGCTATGCCTTCCTCGACTTCTTCTCCCCCGGGCCCTACGGCTACCTGTGGATCTACAAGGTCGGCCAGGCGCGCGTGGCGTTCCTGGAGGAGGAGTACGGCGCGGGCATCACCCAGCGGCTGCTGGAGGAGGCGCCTCGGCTGGTGGGCGGCTCGCGCGATTCACCGTCGCTCAAGTTCGAGGAGCTGCTGGAGCGGCTGACGGGGGATGACCCCAAGCGCATCTCCGCGCGCTTCGAGAACTGGCTCAAGCGCCGGTCGTTCAAGACGTACCTGGAGTCGTCGCAGACGGCGCCCGCGCTGGACTCGCTGGGCGAGACGCCGGGAATCGTGACCGCGATGGCCAGCGGTCCGGACGGCAACGTGCTGGCGCTGCGCACCATCATCCCGGAGACGGGCGAGAGCCGGCTGTACCTCACGGATCCGCGCACGCCGGGCAAGACGGTGAAGGTGGCGGGTGACGGCGTGCCGGGCGTGGAGTCCCTGCACCCGGTGTCCGGCCGCAACTTCGCGCTGACCAAGGACAAGCTCGCGTTCGTGGCGGAGCGCACCGGGCGCGACGTGCTGTACGTGCAGGACTACGTACACAAATCCGAGAAGCGGGCCACGGACGTGCTGGTGCGGCGCTCCGCGGTGCGCACGGGCATTGGCACGGAGGTGGGCCTCAACGTGACGCTGGAGACGGGAGACCGGCACGCGTACCGCGTGGACAAGCAGGGCGTGCTGGCCATCTACTCGCCGGCCTTCTCCCCGGACGGCCGCTACGTCGCGTTCATCGGCATCAACGACACGGGCCTGCGCGACCTGTACCTGGTGGACCTCACGCAGGGCGAGGACGCGAAGATCCGCAAGCTCACCGACGACGTCTTCGCGGAGCGCCAGGTCACCTGGGGCCCGTCCGGCATCATCTACACGTCCGACGCGACGTCGCACCGCAAGTACAACCTCTTCCGCATCAAGCCGGACGCGCCGGTGGGACAGGCCGAGCGCCTCACCAGCGAGGACCGCGACGAGGCGGATCCGCTGGCGCTGCCGGACGGCCGCGTGTTCTTCGTGGCCTTCAACAAGAGCAGCTCCGACCTGCACGAGCGGCTGGCGGATGGGCGCATCGTGCGGCGCACCGACCTGACGACGGGCGTCTTCGAGCCGGGCCCCGGCCCCGACGGCGGCCTGTGGATGCTCTTCCACATGAGCGGCGAGCGGAAGCCGTCCCTCCTGCGTCCGCCGCGCATGCTGTCGCTGGAGAGCGCGAAGGAGCCGGCGGCGGATCCGCCCTCCCCCATGGCGCTCAAGCCGCTCACCGACGCGCAGGCCTACCGGCCCTTCACGCGGGAGAACATCGAGCTGGGGCCCATCTTCGGCTTCGCGGGCGCGGGCGGTGGCGGCTTCGTGGGCCAGGTGTTCGCGTCCGCCTCCGACCGGCTGCGCGACCACCAGATGGTCCTCACGCTGGCGGTGTACGGCTCCTTCGAGTTGACGGACGGCCTCCTGCTCTACGTCAACGACGAGAAGCGCACGACGTGGGGCGCCGGTCTGTTCCAGTCACTGCGCTTCCGCGTGGACAAGACGTTCGACGACCTGCCGGCGGACCAGCGGCCGTTCTTCGTGTCGTCGGAGCGCTACTTCGGCGCGTTGGGCAGCCTGCGCTACCCGCTCAGCACCTTCTTCTACCTCCAGGGCGACCTGAGCATCGGCGGCACGAAGTACTTCCTGGATGACTACAGCGAGTTCTACCTGGCGTTCCCGGAGCGCAACGAGTCGAACATGGAGCTGCTGTCCGCGTGGCGCGCGGACAACCAGCACATCCGCTTCCAGACGGAGCTGAGCGGGCGCGTGGGCTACGACAGCATCAAGTACCACTACGCGACGGGGCCGCTCTCCGGCAGCTCCGTGTTGCTGGAGGCCACCGCCGGCGTGCAGCCCTTCGACGGTCAGGCGTACGGCAACCTGCGCCTGGACGCGGAGCGGTACTTCCCCATCTACGGCCGCACCAACTTCTTCGCGCGCCTGGGCGCGGGCACCACGGTGGGCGGCCGCTACGCGCGCTCCTACTACCTGTCCAGCTTCGACACCCTGCGCGGCGTGAACTTCGGCGACGAGCGGTGGCTGCTGGGCCAGCACTTCGTCTACTCCACGGTGGAGGCGCAGCTGCCCCTCAACGACATCATCCGCGTGGCCTTCCTGAGCGACCTGGAGGCCATCGCCGCGGTGGACATGGGCGGCGTGGGCGACGGCGCGAGGGACCTCTGGGACCACCGCGTGCTCAACGCGGTCGTCGGCTTCAACCTGTCCCTGGGGCCCCTGCTGTTGCGCCTGCACTTCGCGCGGCCCTTCGACATCAACGCCGCCGAGGGCAAGCCCGACGAGGGCTGGGTGACGAACTTCTCCATCGGCGTCGCCGGCCTCAACGGCTTCTTCGACACGAAGGGTGACCGCAGGCCCGGCTCGTCCACGCCGGGACCGGCGCTGATGCCCGCCCTGGGCGGCGGCTACACCACGCCCATGGTGCACTGAGGTTCAGGACTGCGCGGCGACGAGGGCGGCGTTGGCGCGAGCCAGCGGCCCCCCGTCGCTGGGGATGCGTTCGAAGTCCCCGCGCAGGGCCTTGATGGCGAACTTCTCCAGGTCAATCTCCCGGCGGGTGCGCACGCCCAGCGCTCGCACCAGCACGGAGAGGGGCCCGAAGCCGGTGAGGCCATGCTGGAGGAGCAGGGTCAGGGTGACGCCGCCGAGCACGCCCCAGCCCCGGCCGGCTTTGCGCCCCAGGAGCAGGCCACCGAGCGCCAGCCCGGAGACGCTCACGACCAGGGTCCGGTGCACGTCCCACTCGTGCTCCAGCTTTTCGAGGTACCGGCTCATCTCCGAGCGGTCCCCCTGCTCCGCCATGTAGCGGACACACGACTCCACGTGGACGTCGATGCGCCGGTTCATCGTGGAAGGCGCGTGGGTGCGCACGGCATCGGTCGAGGTCTGGTTCCAGGACTCCATCATCGCTCCCTTGACGGACTCGGGCCGTCCTCCAGCCTGCTCCCAGGAAGCTAGGTCCTGCGGCTGTGTCCGTGCACAGCGCGGCGCGCCGTGGCCGTTGCCCGGCTGCCCGCCCCTGGGGCGATGACGCCTTCCACCCCCTGTCGTGGAGGGCAGGCAGGCAGGCCCGGGATGGGCAGGCGAGCATTCCGGGGAGGGAAAGAGTTTTCCATCCGCTGGGCGATCCACGGCCCATGCGTCACCCCCGTGGCGTTCCGTGCAGGCGACAGCGGTTTCCCTTCGCCTCCCTGGCAGGGAGGCATGGGCCTTGCTCATGGGTCGGACGATGATGCGCCTACGACTCCTGATCAGCCTGTCGATGCTGCTGGCCGCCTGCGGTGGCGGCTCGGCGAATCCCGATGATGGACAACCCTCCGTGACCGACCCCGGCATCACGGACCCCGGCGACTCGGATGCCGGGGTTCCCGACGGGGGCTCCGAGGACTCGGGCACTCCGGACGCCGGGGCTTCCGACGGCGGCTCCGTGGACGCGGGCAGCGGCCCCGGGGACGGCGGGAGCACGGATGCCGGCACGGATCCGCAGCCTGTTCCGGAGGTGGAGCGGCCCTACACGCTGCCGAAGCTCCAGACGACGGTGCCGGAGTACTCGCTGATCATGCCTCCGGAGGTGCTGGAGAAGTTCATGCGGGAGCCGTTGACCGAGGAACAGGACGCGACGTTCGTGGCGAACGGCAAGTCCATCCCGGTGAAGGTGCGGCTGCGCGGGGCCTCCGCGCGCTACTTCGACAAGAAGAGCTGGAACGTCAGCTTCCCGGATGGGGTCAAGTTCGAGGGCCGCACGTCGCTCAACCTCATCGCCGAGTACGCCGACGCCTCGATGATCGCCGAGAAGATCTCCTACGACCTGCTGGCGGCGATGCGGGTGCCGGCGTCGAAGGCGACGTTCGTGCGGCTCTCCGTGAACGGCGGCTACGAGGGTGTGTTCCTGGAGGTGGAGCAGGTCAACAAGGCCTTCGTCAAGGCGCGGCAGTTCCCGGACGACGACGCGACCATCTACCGCGCGGGCTGGAAGGACACGGAGTTCAAGACGTGGAAGGTGCCCTACCAGGGCGACTGGGTGAAGAAGACGAACGAGAGCGAGCCCGACGACGCGCTGTGGGAGGTGCTGGACGTCATCAACCACACGCCGGAGCCGCAGCTGGTGGCCGCGCTGGAGAAGAACCTGGAGATCGAGTCCTACGTGCGCTCCATGGTGCTGGACGCGCTGATGTCCAACAACTTCGTGGAGGACTCCGAGAGCTACTTCCTGCACGACGACATCACCGGGCGCTGGCGCTACGTGCCGTGGGACCTGAACAACGTCGATGCGCGCTGGTGGTACACGAACACGGTGGAGGACCAGTCCGCCTCCACGAGCAACATGAAGCACCCGCTGTTCAACTTCACGCTGCTGGATGGCTGGGTGGAGAAGATGTACCAGCAGCGCAAGCTGGAACAGGGCAGCTACCCGGGCTACCTGCCGACGTTCTCCAACATGGGCACGCGCGTGGTGCTCAACCCCGTGCTGCGCGCCCGCCTGGAGGCGCGGCTGGACAAGGCGATGGACGAGCTCTTCACCTCGAAGGTGATGGACCCGTACATCGACCAACTCCACGCGTTGATCGACGCGTCCATGAAGACCGACCCGTACATGGACTACGCGAAGTTCAGCGCGGGCAAGGCGTACATGAAGCGCTTCGTGAAGTTCCGCCGCGAGTTCGTGATGTCGGAGGTGAAGCGGCTGAAGGCGGCTCGGTCCACGCTGGTGTTCGAGGCGTTCGACCCGCGCGCGGGCTGGGTGGAGGTGGCCAACCACGGCACGCAGGCGGTGTCGCTCCAGGGCATGACGCTGACCACGAACCTGCGGGTGAGCCTGGCGGGCGGCGACTACGCGCCCACCATCGTGAAGGCTCCCATCGGCGCGGTGCTGGGCAACACGACGGTGGCGCCGGGTCAGACGGTGCGGCTCACGGCCGCTTCGCTGGGCATCACCTTCCCCGCCAAGGGCGAGGTGGGCCTGTTCAACGGCACGTCGGTGGTGGGCATGAAGGACGCGCTGTTCTACGGCGAGCTACCCGCAGGCAAGCACTACGCCCGGGGCGCGGAGGGCTGGGAGGTGCGCTGAGTCGACGCGCGGACATCGGTTGTTGAGCAGGCGTGCGGGGCGGGCAGGGACGGGTTAGCACCCGGCCCATGCCCGCCTCTCGCGTTCTGGATGAGCTGTTGCCGCGCCGTTCCGGTCCCCTGCCCCGCGTGGCCGTCATTGGCGCGGGCATGTCGGGGCTGGTGCTCGCGCGGGTGCTGACGGGCGCGGGCTTCGGTGTGCGGGTCCTGGACAAGGGGCGCGGGCCGGGAGGACGGCTGTCCACGCGGAGGAGCGCGGAGGGCGGCGCGTTCGACCACGGGGCGCAGTACTTCACCGCGAGGGATCCGCTCTTCCGCGCGCTGGTGGAGGCATGGGTGGCGGAGGGCGTGGCGGCGGAGTGGCGCGGGCGCATCGGGACGCTGACGCGTGGGCAGGTGACTCCCGCGAAGGAGTCCGTGCGGTACGTGGGCGTGCCGGGGATGAGCGCGGTGGCGAAGGCGCTGGCGGACGGGTTGGACGTGCACACCGGGGTGCGGGTGGAGCGCGTGGCTCGTGAAGGCCAGGCGTGGCGGCTGACGTCGGAGACGGGCGAGGACCTGGGGCTCGAGGAGGTGGTGGTGGCCGCGGTGCCCGCGCCGCAGGCGGTGCCGTTGCTGGCGGGAGCGCCCGCGCTGGCGGCCCAGGCTGGGACCGCGCGGATGTCTCCGTGTTGGGCCGTGATGGCCCGGTTCGATGCGCCTGTGGCGGTGGAGTTGGATGGCGCGTTCGTGGAGGACTCGCCGCTGTCGTGGGCGGCTCGGGACACGAGCAAGCCTGGGCGGGCTCCCGGTGAGCGGTGGGTGCTTCACGGGTCGCCGGAGTTCAGCGCGGCGCACCTGGAGGAGACAGCGGAGGCGATGGCTCCGAAGCTCGTGGAGGCGTTCGGCCAGGCCCTGGGCCGGGACGTGCGCACCGTGGAGGCCGTGGCGCACCGGTGGCGCTTCGCGATGCCTTCACCGCCGCTGGACGCCCCCGCGCTATACGACGCGGCGCTGGGCCTGGGCGCCTGTGGCGACTGGTGCGAGGGTCCCCGTGTGGAGGGCGCGTTCCTCAGCGGCGTCGCGTTGGCGAGGCAGATCGCTGAACGCTGAAGTCTTCCTCCGCTCGCGCACCACCTGAATGCCATGGATGGCGAGGCTGGCGGTTCGCCGCGTCTTGAATCTCATTGCCGCTCGCGCACCACCAAGGTGCGGCGGGCGGTGAGGCCTCGGTCGTCGGTGACGAGGATGTCGTGGGTGCCCACGCTTGGCTTCCACCACAGGCGCTCCGCGGCCTTCGCGGTTCCCAGGACGGCTCCGTCCACGAACCACGTCAGCTCCCGGTCGTGCGCGGCCTCCGCCTCCAGGGGGATCTTCTGCTCCTCCGTGTTCATGCCCGGGATGAGCAGCGCCACCTGCCCTTCCGGTGGGGAGAGGATGGTCGGCGTGTCGCGCTCGCCTCCCGCGACGCAGCCGGGCGCCAGGGGCGGCGGTTCGGGCAACTGGCGCTGCTGCTCCGCGAGCCACCGGCGCAGGCTGGACGGCCAGGTCAGGTACACGCGCGACTCCGTCTTGCGTCCGTCCCTGCACCCAGGCCCCACCGCCAGGCCCGACGCCACGTCCACCTCCACGCGGTGGTGGTACGGACACGGCGTCGTCGGCACCGCCGTGCGCACCGCGTCCACCCGCTTGCGCTGCGTGCACGCGTCCGTGGGCAGGTGCCCCGAGTACGCGCACACCTCCACGCTCACCAGGTCCTTCGGCGGCGCGGTGTCCTCCTCCTGCACCGCCGTGCCTCGCGGGCCGAGGCCTTCCAGGATGTCGAACAGCAGCGGGGCCGCGTTCTCCGCGCCCACCAGGTGCACGCTCGACGCGTGGTCGAAGTTGCCCAGCCACACCACCGCCGTGTGCTTCGGACCGGAGCCCGCCGCCCATGCATCCCGGTTGCCGAAACTCGTGCCCGTCTTCCAGTGCACCCGCGCCGGCAACCCCGTGAGCCGCCGCCGCTCCGGGAAGTCCGGCCGATCCCTCAACGCCAACGCCTGCCGTGTCAGCCACGCCGCTCCCGGCGACACCAACGCCGGGGCCTTCTTCGGCGCCGTGTCCTGCTCCAGCACCCGCAGCGGACGCACCTGCCCATCCCCCGCCAGCGCCAGGTACACACCCGTCAGTTCCAGCGGCGTCAACTCCAAGCCGCCCACCGCCGCGGACAGGCCGTAGTGCCCCGGCCGCGGATCCAGGCTGGTGACTCCCGCCTGCCGCAGGGAACCCAGGAAGCCCTCCACACCCAGCCGCTCCAAGAGCCTCACGAACGGCAGGTTCAGCGACTGCGACAGCGCGGACTCCATCCGCACCAGCCCCAGGAAGCGCCCGTCGAAGTTGCGCGGCTGGTAGCCGCCGTACGCCACCGGGATGTCCGGCACCAGCATCTCCGGCCCCACGAGGCCCTGATCAATCCCCAGCGCGTACAGGAGCGGCTTGAGCGCCGACCCCGGCGAGCGCGGCGTGGCGAAGCCGATGATCTGCCCGCCGTGCTTTTCATCGAAGAAGTCGAAGTTCCCCACCAGCGCGCGCACCTCGCCCGTCTCCCGGTCCGCCACCACTGCCGCGCCGTTGTGGATGCCCTGCCGGTCCAACCGCCGGGCCGCTTCGCCCAGCGTGCGCTCCACGAACCGCTGCGTGCCCGCGTCCAACGTCGTCGCCAGCCACGTCTCCCCGGGCCGCTGCGCCTTGAGCCACACCGCCGCGTGTGGCGCCTCCCTCGGAAACGGCGTGAGCACGTCCGGCACCGCCGTCGCCCGCACCTCCGCCAGCACAGTGTCGGACGCGACGCCCTCCACGGCCAGGCCTCCGGACTCCAGCAGCCTCCGGGCGATGTCGTCCCGGGCCGAGCGCAGCCGCTCCCGGTTCTCCCGCGACGGGAAGCGCCGGTTCGGGTTCTGCGGCACCGCCAGCAGCGTGGCGATCTCCGCCGGGCTCAGGTGCCGGGCGGTGTGCCCGAAGTACGCGAGCGCCGCCGCCTCCACGCCCTCCACGTTGCGCCCGTAGGGCACGAACTGGAGATACGCCTCCAGCACCTCCTGCTTGGACAACCGCGCCTCCAACTGGGCGGCGCGGAACGACTCAATCACCTTCGAGGTGAACGTGCGGGGACGGGGCTCCAGCACGCGCACCAACTGCATCGTCAACGTGGAGGCCCCCGACACCCGCCGCCCCCGGCTCAGGTTGAGCCCGACGGCGCGAAGGGCCGCGAGCGGATCCACGCCCGGGTGCTGGAAGAACCGCTTGTCCTCCAGCGCCAGGAGGGCGCGGACATAGGCCCGGTCGACGCGGTCCTTCGGCGCGGGGATGCGCCACCGCTCGTCCGGGGCGAGGAAGACGTACGCGGGCGACCCGTCCCGGTACGCCATCACCACCGAGGGGGGCGCCGCCAACCGCTCCGGCAACGGCACCCACCAGGCCGCCACGAGGCCCGCGCCCAAAAGCACGAGCCCCGCCAGCGCCACCCCCGCCCACCTCTTCACGTTGAGACGCACGCGACGCATGGGCCTAGAGCAGGTCGTCCTTCCAGGGCCCCGTCACCTGCACCGTGCCCGCGGATTCACGGGCCCAGATGGAGGAGTCGTACATCGCCTCCGCCTCCGCGGACGGCAGGGTGAAGCTGCCCGCCGTCACCGCGCGCACCGCGTAGACGAGCTTCTTCGTCTCATGGGCCTGCAGCGTGCCGAACGCCTCCATGCGGTCATCGCGCACGTTCACGTAGTCGGCGGCCCACAGCGAATCCGCGTCCACCCAGTCCACGCTGCCGCCGCGCCCCAGGCGAGCGTTCTCGATTTCCCAGCCCGCCGGCAGCCGGTCCACCAGCGCGATGTTCTGCACGCGCTCGCCCCGGGTGTTGGTCACCTCCAGCTCCACGTAGATGAGGTCCGCCAGCTTCACCGGCCGCGCCTTCAGGTCCAGCGCGGTGCCATCCAGCGAGCGCCAGGTGCGCTTGAGCGTCAGGCCCTCGCCACCCGCCTTCGCCTCGGGCGTGGTGCGGACGCCCTCGCTGTTGAGGATGAGGTAGACGTTGCCGCCGCCCTTCTCCTTCAGGTCCAGCGTCATGCTGGCGCGCTCGCTGGCGCGGGCCAGCGCCCACGTGCGGTCCGACACGCGCGCGTCCTTCTCCGCGACAGGCGCCACCGTCTTGCCCGCCACCGTGAGCGTGGGCGGCGAGAAGCTCGTCGCCGTGCCCTGCAGCCGCTTGCCCAGGCCGGTGATGCCCCAGACCAGCTCCTGCGTCGAGTAGTACGCCGACGTGCGCGTCGACAACGCCGTCGCCACCATGCGCGCCAGGGGCTCCCCTTCCGGCGCGTCGCCGAAGAGGTCCTGGAAGGTGCTGAGCATCATCCCGCGCCGGCGCCGGTCCGAATAGAACGACCAGCTGTTGCGGCGGTCATCGGTGACGGTGGACACGTCCGGGTTGCGCAGCTCCTTCTCGTAGCGGCGGTCGCCGGACAGCCACAGCGCGGCCTTGAGCATGTACAGGTCCTCCTGGTCCTCGCCGCCGAGCGCCGCCTTCTTCGCCGCCGTCTCCAGCGCGCTCACCATCGCCTGCGCCCGCGCCTTGCGCCCCTTGCCCGCCACCGCGAGCACGTAGTGCATGTACGCCTCCGAGTGCTGGCCGTAGTGGTCGTCATTCACGCGGCCCTCCTTGCGGGTCAGCTCGTCCCCCATCCACGCGAGGGCGCTCTCCACGCGGTCATCCGGCACCGGGTACTTCAGCTTGCGCGCGTCCAACAGCATGTGCGTCGCGTAGGCCGTGCCCCAGGCCACCGGCTCCGTCTGGCCCGGCCAGTACGCGAAGCCGCCCGAGGGCGTCTGCATGGACAGCACCCGGTTGATGCCCGACTGCACCATGTCCTCCACCTTCGCCGTGGAGACCAGCGTCGGATCCACGCGCTCCACCAGCTGGCTGACGAACAGCAGCGGGCGGGTGGAGGACGTCGTCTGCTCGATGCAGCCGTACGGGTAGCGCACCAGGTACGAGAGGTGCTGGAGCGACTTCGCGTACGGATTGTTCGTCACCCAGACGTTGGTGCGCTCCGTGGTGGGCACCCACCCGGCGAGCAGCGGCTTCAGGTCCGTGGTGCCCTGCGCCAGCTCCACCTGCTGGATGTGACGCTCACGCGGACCCGCGGGCGACAGCGGCACGTCCAGTTGCTCCGTGGACGTGTAGCCACCGCCCTCCACCGTCACCACCAGCCGCGCCGCGCCCACCGACTGCACCGCGCGGCCCTGGAAGACGAAGGTGCGGGACTTGCCGTCCTCCAGCTTCGCGCGGCCCTCGCTCTTGCCCTTGAGCTCCAGCGGCGAGCCCAGGCCGTCCGGCATCGCGAGCCCCGGCACCGCCAGCGCCTCCGCGGACAGCGACACCTTCACGTCCTGCGCCTTGCCGGACAGGTTGGTGACGAAGACCGGGATTTGAATCTCGTCGTTCTGGGTGAGGAAGCGCGGCAGCGTCGTCTGGAGCACCAGCGGGTCGCGCACCAGCACCTGCGCGCTGGCCCGGCCAATGCGCTTCGCGCCCGCCGTCACCACCATCACCCGCACCGCGCCCCGGTACTGCGGCAGCTTGAAGGGCACCTTCAGCTTGCCGTTGGCGGGCACCTCCACCACACCGCTCCACAGGGCCACCGGCTTCACCGGCTGCACGCGGCCTTCCGCGCCGCCCTCGTCACCACCGGTGGAGCTGGAGTTGCCGCCCGGCGGAACCAGCAGCGCCCAGCCCACCGTCTCGTAGGTCTGGATGCCCAGCGCGCGCCGCGTGAAGATCTCCTTCAGCGGATCCGGGCTCTGGAAGCGCGTGAGGGAGAGGATGCCCTCGTCCACCACCGCCACGGTGGCGAAGGTGGGGCCCTCCACGCCCTCCACCGCGACGTCCACGGTGAGGGTGTCGTTGCTGCGGACCTCCTTGGGCACCGTCAGCGAGACGGCCTGGGTGAAGTCCACCGGCTCCAGCGCGATGCTGCCCACGCCGAAGGCGCGGTCGGGCATGAACGCCTGGGCGGATTCCAGGTGCGGGTCCTTCACCAGGAACGCGCTCACGTACACGTTGGGCGCGTACTCGGACGGCGTGAACGACCAGGACACCTCGCCGGGCTCCACCTGCTTCCACGCGGTGGTGAGCACGCGGTCGGTCTCCACGGTGAAGAGCACGCGGCCCCGGTAGGGCGCCTTCAACTTCACGGTGAGGGCCTCGCCCACCCTGCCCCTGGCCGGCAGCGAGATGTCCAGCGCCGTGGGCTTCAGGGGCCGCGGCGTCTGGTCCACGCGCGAGCCCTCGCCCCACCAGTAGTAGCGGCCCTCGCCCTCGATGGCGAGGTCCGTCTGGGTGTTGCCCGCGCGAGCGCGCACGAGGTAGCCCGCGCCGTCGCGGCCCGGCAGCACCGTGGCGGTGAAGCGGCCGTTCTCCACCTTCACCGTCGCCTCGCCCTCACGCTGCGGGCGCAGGTAGCGCTGGTAGCGCTCGTAGCCGGACTCCTCGTCGTAGTAGTAGCCGTAGTTCTCCTCGAGCAGTTGGTACTCCAGCTGCACCGTCTTCGGCGCCTTGTCGCCGGTGAAGGGCTGGCCGTTCCAGTCCACCACCACGCCGGTCAGCGTGAAGGGCGTGGCCGCCTTCACCTTCTGCGTGTTGGCCTGGAGGCCCAGGTAGTACGCCTCCGGGTGCACCGGCACGGTGGCCTCACCGATGGTGGAGCGGCCGCTGCCGGACTCGAAGACGCTGGCCACCGCGGACAGCCGCGCCGCGCCCTTCATGGGGCCGGACGCCGCCTGCGCCGGGCAGTTGAGGAGCGCCTGCCCCTTCGCGTCGAGCGTGCCCTTCACCTGCCCCAGCGTCACGGGCCGGGGCGTATTGCCGTCCTGCCGCCAGACGCCGTAGGTGTACTGGGCGTTCTGCTTGGGCTTGAAGGGCACGGACTCCAGCCGGCACGTCATCTCCACCGGGCTGCCCTCGGCGGAGCCGCCGAAGAGGTACGCGGCCTCCACGCCCACCGGAATCTCCGTGCCCTGCACGTAGCCCGGCGCGCTGGCGCTGGCCGTCACCTTCATGCGCTCCGGGACGAACTCCTCCACGTTCACCGCGTAGGAGGCCAGGTCGCGGTCCGCCACCTTGAGGCGCACCCAGTAGTGGCCGGTGTCCTGGAACGCCGCGAAGGTCTGGTCGAAGGCCACGAGCCCCGCCGCGTTCGTCTTCAGCGTCACCTTGCGGATTTCGCGCTCGCGCGGGTCGATGACGCGCACCTCCACCGGCATGCCCACCGGCGGCGCCAGGTTGTCCTGGCCGCGCAGCACCGCTGCCACGTGCGCGGTGTCACCGGGGCGGTACACGCCGCGGTCGGACCAGATGGAGGCGCGGTACGGCTGCTCGGCGCGGTACGGCTCGCCCTGCACGTCCGAGTTGGCGATCTCCGTCTTCAGCTCGTCGTACTTGAGGTACGTCAGCTCGTCGCCCTTGCGCGCCACCAGCGCGAACGGGGCGCTGTCGTCCACGCCGGGCGCGGGCACCTTGAGCTGGCAGCCCGCGTCGCCCTGCGTGGTGCAGCGGGCCACGGCTTGCCCGCTCTTCTTCACCAGCGTCACCTCCACGCCGGACAGGGGCTCCGTGCTCTCCAGGCCCAGGGCCCAGACCCACACCTCGCCGGAGTCCTTGGAGCCCACGGCGGGACCGCCGCGCTTGGCCACGAGGCTCAGGTCGGTGAGCAGGATGCGGGCGGCGGCCTTGTAGTCGCCGCGCTCGGCCAGGATTTCGACCAGGCCGCGCGTGTTCGCGGGCACCAGCGACGCCACGTCGATGTACGTGGTGAGCAGCGCGTCCGGCGTGGACTTGAGCGGCACGTTCTTGCGCACCAGCACGTTGCTCGTCCGCTCGTCCGCGCTCTCCGAGTAGTCACTGCCCATCCAGAAGACGAGGTTCTCCGGCGGGATGTTGCGCACCGTGAGCGTCACCTCTTCCAGGTTGAGGTGCTGCAGGGGCAGGTTGCGCCACGCGCTGCGCGGCAGGTAGCGGCCGTTGGCGTTGAAGCGCACCTGGGACTGGCGCGCGGGCACGGAGAAGCCGCGCGACCAGGCGCCCATGAGCGTGCCGCCGCCCACGGACAGCGTGCCCTCCGCGATGGAGAGCGTGTGGGGGCCGCGCTTGAAGTCACCGAAGATGCGGAAGCCGCGCCGCGACGGGGCCACGGTGAACTTCACCTTGGGCTTGAAGCGGATGGCGTCCTGGGCCACCGCGTCGCTCAAGCTGCAGCCCTTGTTGTCATCGTCGTAGTAGTACGAGTCCCACTGCTCGTCGGTGGGGCTCGCCGGGGCGTCCGCCGCCACGTCGCGGCAGCTCACCTCGTAGAAGTAGCCGCTGGAGCCCTCCTGGAGGCTCACGTAGGTGATGTCCAGGCGCTTGCCGCCGTTCAAACCGAAGCTGCTCGTGGCCGCGGGCGCCTGCACGGTGGAGGCGCCGCCCACGGGCGTCAGCCCCTCGCGCAGGGAGAACTGCACCGTCGCGCCGGGCTTGAGCTTCGGGTGGGTGAGCGCCACGGACAGGGAGTTGCGCGTGTCCGCGCGGGTGCTCCACTTCACGTCGCTGATGGCGCTGTCGCCCACGCGGAAGCTGGTGCGGGAGCGCACCGCGGCCAGCTCCACCGGACCGGAGAAGTCCACGTGCGCTTCCACCAGCCCCTTCAGGGGGTCCATGCGCGTGGGGTAGACCTGGGAGAACTTGAAGGCGTAGGTCGTGAAGTTGTAGCGCCACTCGCGCGCGGACGACGGCTTGATGATGCCCCCGTCGGTGTTCACCGCGTCCACGGACACCGTGTACGTCGTGCCGGCGGCGAAGCCGGTGGACGGCGTGAAGAGCAGCGACGACGGGCCCGTCCAGCGCAGGCTGCCCGGGACCTCCGGCGACACCGTGACGACGCTGCCGTCGACGCTCTCGTAGCGCGGGCGCACCGGCAGCGCGAACTCGATGACGACGCCCGTGGGCACGGCGTTCTCGCTGGCCAGCTCGTGGATGACGGGCGTGAGCTTCGCGGCCTGCACCGGCGCGGGCGTGGACGGGGACGGGGTGCCGGCGTCGGTCGCCATGGCGGTCGATGACTCAGCGGGCGGCGTCTTCGCGGGCTCTTGCTTGCAGCCGGCGGCGAGCGCGCCCACGAGCAACGCCGGCAGGAGCCAGCGGGCACGGGGCGTGCGCGCGGCCTTCGGCGGGACTGCGGACTGCGGGGACATGTTTCCTCCAGGGGGTGGCGGCGGAACCGATTTCATGCCGCGTGCCGCGCGTGGGGCCGAGGAGGCGCACGGGAAGTGCGGCCCGGCGACCACGTGCCGGCGCTCCCCCATGCGCGTCCGCGGGCCCACAGGGTGTCCGGGCAGCCACACTCGCGGGTGGCCTGCTGGACGCACGGGACGCGGGATTTCGCGGTGCAGACTGGCGGTGAGACACCTCGAAGGTCAACAGGGGTCCCTGCGACGTGCACCGGGGCGGTAGGGTGCGCGGCCATGGTGCTGCCCGTCCGATTCGTCCTCATGCGCCCGCGCAACGCGGAGAACCTGGGTGCCGCCGCCCGCGCCCTGAAGAACTGCGGCCTGTCCGACTGGGCCTGGGTGACGCCGGAGGTGGAGGACCTGGGCCCCGCCCACCGGCTCGCGGTGCACGCGGAGGACGTGCTGGGTGGGGTGAAGCGCCCGGACTCGCTGGACGCGGCGGTGTCCGACTGCGTCTGGGTGGTGGGGACCAGCTCCCGCAAGGTGGAGGGAAAGCGCCGCCTGTCGCCCAGGGCCGTGGGGGAGGAGCTGGTGGCGAGGGCCAGGCAGGGGCCGGTGGCGCTCGTCTTCGGGGATGAGAGAAGCGGCCTCACCAACGCGGAGGTGGAGCGCTGCCACGACCTGTCCGCGGTGCCCACCGCGCCAGAGCAGCCCTCCATCAACCTGGCGCAGGCGGTGCTGCTCTACGCCTACGAGGTCCGCATGGCGCACCTGGCGGACAGCGCGCCGCCGCCGGGTCCCCTGCCCCTGGCCGCCACGGACGCGGAGCTCTCACGCGTGGAGGCGACGCTGGAGACGCTCCTGAGCGCGGGCGGATTCCTCGTGGACGAGAAGCCCGGACGTACGGCGGTGCGGGACCTGGTCGCGCCGCTGCGTCGCTCCCGGCTCACGCGCCACGAGGCCCGCCTCTGGCTGGCGGCGCTGCACACCGTGCGCAAGCACTTCCCGGGCAGGGACGACCCCTGAGCAGGCGGGGGGACTCGCGGCCCCGCGCGGCGGGATGCCCGCGCGTCGCTACCTTTCCGGGAACGTCCGAACCGCACGGAAGGGAGCACCGCGTGAACCACATGCCCTACGAGTCGATGATCGTGGGAGGCACCGAGCCCAGCCCTGGCCGTCAGGCGCCAGCCCCCGAGGAGATTCTCGAGGAACCCGGCCGCACGCCTGGGACGGCGGAGGACGGCGGGCTGGAGGAGGAGCCCCACCGCATCGCGAACGGCGACGAGCCGGGCCCGACGCCGGGCTCCGCCGAGGGGGATGACCCCGACGAGCCGGTCCGCCGCTAACGGAAGGAACACGCCGCCGCCTCAAGCGCGGCTACAGTGCCGCGCCCATGGCTCGCAAGTCCGAACGGCCCCCGAAGTCCCCGCCCCGCCCCAACCGCTGGGAGGGCAAGGAGAAGCCGGACTGGCTCTCCCGCGCGCTCGCCCGCGCGGGCGCCATGCCCCAGGACGAGGCGGAGGCCGCCATCAAGGCGGGCCGCGTGACGGTCAACGGCCGCGTGGCGACCACGCCCCTGACGCCCGTGCCGCCCGACGCCGTCATCAAGGTGGACGGGATGCCGGTGCGCAAGGGCACGCCCACGCACGTGCTGGCCTTCCACAAGCCCGCGGGGGTGCTGACCTCCACCGCGCGCCAGCACCGCACGGGCACGGTGTTCGAACTGCTCCTGCCCCAACTGCCCCTGGAGCTGAACCGCTTCACCTGGCACGCCGTGGGCCGGCTGGACGTGGACACCACGGGCCTGTTGCTCTTCACCAACGACGACAAGCTGGTGGCCCACGCCACGTCCCCGGAGACGAACCTGCCCAAGCGCTACGTGGCCACGGTGTTCAGCACCGCGGACGACGCGAAGGTGGAGCCGCTGCGCCAGGGGATGATGCTGGATGACGGCCCCGCCCGCCCCGCCAAGGTGCGCGTGCGCGACGAGCACACGGTGGAGGTGACGCTCACCGAAGGCCGCCACCACCAGGTGAAGCGCATGCTGGGCGCCGTGGGGCTGCCCGCCCGCGCGCTCCACCGGGAGGCCGTGGGCGACATCACCCTGGACGACATCCCCGAGGGCGGCTTCCGGCTGCTCACCGAGGAGGAGGTCCGCGAGAAGCTGAATTACTCGGGCCGGGACTGACTTCCCGGTGCCCTGGCCCCCCGGCCTGGGGTTAGGGTGGGCCCATGGCGGACTTCGACCTGGTGGTCATCGGCTCAGGCCCCGCGGGTGAATGGGGCGCGGTGCAGGCCTCGCTCGCGGGGAAGCGGGTGGCGGTGGTGGAGCGGGAGCCGGTGCTCGGCGGCACCGCGGCCAACACCGGCACCCTCCCCTCCAAGACGCTGCGCGAGACAGCGCTGCACCTGTCCGGCTTCAAGGCGCGCGGCCTCTACAGCGTGGACGCGACGCTGCGCCACGAGGCCACCGTCTCCGACTTCCTCTTCCGCGAGCGCCGCGTGAAGCAGATGGAGCGAGAGCGCATCCACAAGAACCTCCAGCGCCACGGCGTGACGCTGTTCCAGGGCGCCGGCTCCTTCGTGGACGCGAACACCGTCGCGGTGAAGCGCGAGGGCGCGGAGGTCGCCCGGCTCACCGCCGGCACCGTCCTCATCGCCACCGGCTCCACGCCCTACCGCCCGCCGATGTACCCCTTCGGCGACCCGCGCGTGCACGACTCGGATGAGATCCTCGACATCACCACCCTGCCCCGCACGCTGGTGGTGGTGGGCGGCGGCGTCATCGGCTGCGAGTACGCGTGCATGTTCGCCGCGCTGGGCATCCCGGTGACGCTGGTGGAGGTGAAGAACGACCTGCTCAACTTCCTGGACGCGGAGATCGGCCAACTGCTCCGCGACTGCATGGAGACGCTGGGCGTCCGGCTGCGCCTGGGCCAGACGGTGGAGTCCGCGCACGTGCCGGAGTCCCACACGGAGCCCATCCGCCTGAAGCTGTCCACGGGCGAGGTCCTGGAGGCGGATCAGGTGCTGGTCGCCTCCGGCCGCACCGCGAACACCGCGGGCCTGGGCATCGAGGCGCTGGGCGTGAAGCAGGGCAAGCGCGGCCAGATTGAAGTGGGGCTCGCGTACCAGACGGCCGTGCCGCACATCTATGCGGTGGGGGACGTCATCGGCTTCCCCGCGCTGGCCTCCACGTCCATGGAACAGGCCCGCATCGCGGTGGAGCACGCCTTCGGCCCGGGCAAGCGCACGCTCACGCCCATCCTGCCCTACGGCATCTACACCATCCCGGAGGTGTCCATGGCCGGCGACTCGGAGGAGTCGCTGCGCGCGCGGAGCGTCCCCTACGTCGTCGGCCGCGCCACCTTCGACACCAACCCGCGCGGGCAGATCATCGGGGAGAAGCAGGGCCTGCTGAAGCTGCTCTTCCACCGCGACGACCTGAAGCTCCTGGGCGTGCACGTGCTGGGAGAGCAGGCCTCGGAGCTGGTGCACGTGGGGCTCACCGCGCTGCTCACCGGCGCCACCGCGCAGCTCTTCGTGGAGACCTGCTTCAACTACCCGACGCTGTCGGAGGCCTACAAGGCCGCCACCTACGACGCGTTGGATCAGGTCCGCGTGAGCAGCGCCTGATTCAACGCGGAGCCGCTAGCGCGAGTCCTTGAGGCTGCCCACCGTGAGGCCCGACTCGCGGGGGGCCACCCGGTTCACCCCGTCCGAGGACACCCGGGCCAGCGGGGGCGCGGCGGCGGGTGCCAGGGCCTTCGAGGCCGCGACCCTGGGGGCCGCCCCCTTCGAACCGCCGCCCTGCCCCGGCGCGCCCTGGAGCAGCGAGCGGATCCGCTCCCAGCGGACCTTCTCCTCCGCCACCAGCCGCACCAGCTCCTCGCGGGCGCCCGCGTCCGGCAGGTCCGCGGCGGCCGCCGCCACCTTGTCCATGAAGGGCAGCAGGTATCCGAAGTCCCGGTCGAAATTGGGGGTCGCCATGGGGGGCACCTTAGCCGTGGTAGACCCGCGACGCGACGATGCGCCCGCCCTTCACCTCCAGCACCTCCGCCACCGGCAGGGGCGCTTCATTGGGGGCGTGGCGCAGGTACTCCATGAACACCCGGTCCCCGTCCGCCGTGAGGGCCGTCTCCTCGTAGCGCAGACCCGGCAGCCGGGCGATGGCGTCCCTCCACCACCGCTCCAGGGCCGGCCGGCCCACCAGGCGCCCGCCCGTCTCCGGGTGCAGGACGCGAATCTTGGGCGAGGTGTGTGTTGCATCCTCCGCGTACAGCGCCACCAGCGCGGTGACGTCGTGGGCGTTGAAGGCCTTGAGCCATGCCCGGGCCAGGGAGAAGTTTTCGCTCGCGCTCATTGTTATGAGACCTCAGTCGGAACAGGGACAGCGGAAAGTAGGCGGATGTACGCCCCGCGTCATGCGGATTTGTCTGGTAACTGGGTCCTGTGGGAAGTAAGGGCCCCGCCTGCTCTGTTCCCTCAGGCAATTTTTTCAATCGAAGAAGGACCGGATCGTGGCCTCCAACGTACCCATCGAGAAGATTCGTAACATCGGTATCTCCGCCCACATCGACTCGGGCAAGACGACGCTGTCCGAGCGCATCCTGTTCTACACGGGCAAGATCCACGAGATCCACGAGGTCCGCGGCAAGGACGGCGTGGGCGCGGTCATGGACTCGATGGACTTGGAGCGTGAGAAGGGCATCACCATCCAGTCCGCCGCCACGTACGCGATGTGGGGCGACTTCAACATCAACCTGATCGACACCCCGGGACACGTGGACTTCACCATCGAGGTGGAGCGCGCGCTCCGCGTCCTCGACGGTGCCATCCTGGTGCTCTGCTCCGTGTCGGGCGTGCAGTCGCAGTCCATCACGGTGGACCGCCAGATGAAGCGCTACAAGGTTCCGCGCATCGCGTTCATCAACAAGATGGACCGCTCGGGCGCGAACTACGATCGCGTCGCCGCGCAGCTGAAGGAGAAGCTGGGCCACCACGCGGTGAAGCTCCAGTACCCCATCGGCGCGGAGGACCGCTTCCAGGGCCTCATCGACCTGCTCTCGATGAAGGCGTTCTACTTCGACGGCGAGAACGGCGAGCACATTCGCGAGGAGGCCATCCCCGCGGACATGCTGGACGAGGCCAAGCTGCGCCGTGACGAGATGATCGAGGGCATCGCCAACGTCGACGACGAGCTGGGCGAGGTCTTCCTCATGGACCCGGGCTCCATCACCGAGGAGCAGCTGCGCGCCGCCGTGCGCCGCGCCACCATCGCGCTGAAGATGACGCCGGTGATGTGCGGCTCCGCGTACAAGAACAAGGGCGTGCAGCTGCTGCTCAACGCGGTGTGCAGCTACCTGCCCAACCCCAAGGAAGCGACCAACGAGGCGCTCGACCAGAAGAACAACGAGGCCAAGGTCATCCTGGAGTCGGACCCGGCCAAGCCCTTCGTCGGTCTGGCGTTCAAGCTGGAAGACGGCCGCTACGGCCAGCTCACCTACATGCGCATCTACCAGGGCAAGGTGAGCAAGGGTGACTTCATCATCAACCAGGTGAACCAGAAGAAGGTCAAGGTTCCGCGCATCGTCCGCATGCACGCGTCGGAAATGCACGACGTGAACGAGGCCACGGCCGGCGACATCGTCGCGCTGTTCGGCATCGAGTGCGCCTCCGGCGACACGTTCACCGACGGCACCGTGCAGTACACGATGACGTCCATGTTCGTGCCGGACGCGGTCATCTCCCTGGCGGTGACGCCGAAGAACCGCGACACGCTGGCGAACTTCTCCAAGGCGCTCAACCGCTTCCACAAGGAAGACCCCACCTTCCGCGTGCGCCGTGACGAAGAGTCCGCGCAGACCATCATCAGCGGCATGGGCGAGCTCCACCTGGAGATCTACATCGAGCGCATGAAGCGCGAGTACAACTGCGAGGTGGTCGCCGGTAAGCCCCAGGTGGCGTACCGCGAGACCATCTCCCAGAAGGGCGAGTTCGCGTACACGCACAAGAAGCAGACCGGTGGTTCGGGTCAGTTCGCGCGCGTGTGCGGCTACGTGGAGCCCCTGCCCTCGGACGCCGTGCAGCAGTACGAGTTCGTGGACGACATCGTCGGTGGCTCCATCCCGCGCGAGTTCATCCCCGCGTGCGACAAGGGCTTCCAGGAGGCCGTGAAGAAGGGCAGCCTCATCGGCTTCCCCGTGGTGGGCCTGCGCGTGGTCATCAACGACGGCGCCTTCCACGCGGTCGACTCGTCCGAAATGGCGTTCAAGACGGCCGCCATCATGGGCTTCCGCGAGGGCTACGCCGCCGCCAAGCCGGTCATCCTCGAGCCGATCATGAAGGTCGAAGTCACGGCTCCGGAAGACTTCCAGGGTTCCGTCGTGGGCCAGCTGAACCAGCGCCGCGGCACCATCCTGGAGACGGGCACCGCGGAAGGCTACGTCACGGCCGTGGCGGAAGTGCCGCTGAACACGATGTTCGGCTACTCCACCGACCTGCGCTCCGCCACCCAGGGCAAGGGCGAGTTCACGATGGAGTTCTCCAAGTACATGCCGGTCCCCCGCAACGAGGCGGAGGCCCTGATGACGCAGTACAAGGAGAAGCAGGCCGCGGAGCAGGCTGCCCGCAAGTAGTCCGGGTGCCCACGCCGCACTGGCTGTAGGAAGGGCGCTCCCCGCTTCAAGTGGGGGGCGCCCTTTCGCTTTTCCCCTCCCCCTTTTCGAAAGGTTCCTTTCCGTGACGCTGCTTCGCGCCGCCAACGTCCAGCTCGCCTTCGGCAGCCGCACCGTCTTCGAGGGCCTCACCTTCACCATCGAGGAGGGCGAGCGCGTGGGCCTCGTGGGCGTCAACGGCTCCGGCAAGTCGTCCCTGATGAAGATATTGGCCGGCGCGGCGAAACCGGACCTGGGCGAGCTGCAGCTGCGCCGGGGCGCGCGCGTCACCTACCTGCCCCAGGAGCCGGAGTTCCCCGAAGGCGCCACCGTGCAAAGCGAGCTCGCCGTGTCCCAGGCGCCGCTGAAGGAGGCGCTGGACGCTCACGCGGAGCTGTCCCGGAAGCTGGAGGCGGACCCCGCGCACGCGACCCCGAAGATGCTGGAGCAGCTGTCCGCGCTGAGCGACCGCATTGAGCAGGCGGGCGGCTGGGACACGGAGCACCACGCGAAGACGCTGCTGGACCGCCTGGGCGTGAAGGACTGGGACCGTCCGGTGGCGCAGCTGTCCGGAGGCCTGCGCAAGCGCGTGGCCATTGCCCGGGCGCTGCTCACGCGCCCGGACCTGCTGCTTTTGGACGAGCCCACCAACCACCTGGACGCGGACACCGTGGACTGGCTGGAGGACGAGCTGGACAAGCTGCCCGGGGCGCTCCTGCTCGTCACGCACGACCGCTACTTCCTGGACGACCTGGTGGACCGCATCGTGGAGATCCAGCCCGGCGGCGGCCTCGTCTCCTACCCCGGCAACTACGCGGCCTACGTGGAGCAGAAGCTCGTGGCCCAGGAGAACGCGGAGACGGCGGAGCACAAGCGCGGCCGCTGGATTGCCCAGGAGGTGGCCTGGCTGCGCAAGGGCCCGGAGGCGCGGCGCACCAAGAGCAAGGCCCGCATCGAGCGGGCGCAGAAGCTGCTGGCGGAGAAGGGCTTCCAGCGCCCCAAGGTGGCGGACTTGAAGGTGGTGGCCGCGCCCCGGCTGGGCCACACCGTCATCGAGGCCGAAGGGCTGAAGAAGTCCTTCGGTGACCGCAAGGTGCTGGACGGCGTGGACTTCCGGCTCCAGCGCGGCGAGCGCGTGGGCTTCCTGGGCCCCAACGGCGTGGGCAAGACGACCTTCCTGCGCGTGCTGCTGGGCGAAATCCCGGCGGACAGCGGCAAGCTCGTCATCGGGAAGAACACGAAGGTCGCCTACTACGATCAGCAGCGCGCCCAGCTGGACCCGGAGCAGACGGTGTACGACGCGGCCTCCAACGGCGAGGACCACGTGGAGCTGGCGGACCGGAAGGTGGCCCTGCGCGACTACCTGGAGGACCTGCTCTTCCCGGTGCCCATGCAGCGCATGAAGGTGGGCGCGCTGTCCGGCGGCGAGCGCAACCGGCTGCTGCTGGCGCGGCTCTTCTTGGAAGGCGCCAACGTGCTGGTGCTGGACGAGCCCACCAACGACCTGGACATCGTCACCCTCAACATCCTGGAGCGGCTGCTCCTGGACTTCGCGGGCAGCACCCTGCTGGTGACGCACGACCGGTACTTCCTCGACAAGGTGGCCACCGCCATCCTCTCCTTCGACGGAGAGGGCAAGGTCACCCGCTACGAGGGCAACTACGACATGTACAAGCGGCTGCGCGAGCAGTCGCAGGCCGCCGCGCTCAAGGCCGCCGCCGCGCAGAAGAAGGACGAGCAGAAGAAGGACGAGCCCCGCGAGGAGCCCGCCCAGAAGCCCGCGCAGAAGAAGCCCGGGAAGCTCTCCTACAAGGACCAGCGCGAGCTGGACGGCATGGAGGCCACCATCGAGGCCGCGGAGAAGCGCAAGGCGGAGCTGGAGGCGAAGCTGGCCGACCCCACCGTCTACAGCCAGGGCTCCAAGGTCGCGGAAGTCAACCAGGCCCTGGAGGCCACCACCGCCGAAGTGGACCGGCTCTATACGCGATGGCAGGAATTGCAGGACCTGGCGGCGGGAACTGCCTGACGCGGCGATATTTGCGCGGGGCAACCATCAATCGGTGGCACCCGTGCATGATTTTCGCGGCGAGGGACTCTGGCTAGAGTCCGCGTCCCTCCGCCTCGGGAGTCGTCACGTGTTTCGTCCGGCCTCGGTCCTCGCCGCTGCCCTGCTGTCCGTCCCCTTCTCCGCCCACGCCCTGGAAAGCGGCCCCAAGAGTCCGCTGCCCATGTTCGACCTGCAACGCCTGCGCCTGGACCCGGCGGCGCTGGGGTCGCTGGTGGTGGGGACGGGCCGGACGCTGGAGTCGGGGCAACTGCGCGTGGCGTTGAACTACCACTACGAGCAGCTGCCCATGCACTTCCAGACGCGCTGGGAGCCCGGCGAGGGCACGGGCCTGGTCGAGAACAAGATGACCGCCCATTTGACGGTGGGCCTCGGCATCCTGTCCTGGCTGGAGGTGGGCGGTGAGCTGCCCTTCGTCCTGACGCAGGGGGGGAAGCCCACGCTGGAGTACTACGGGCCGAACACCGGGGGCATCGCCACGCCCTGGCTGACGGCCCGGGCGGCGCTGCTGCGCCAGTCGAAGGGCGCCCCCATCAACCTGTCGGTGGGGCTCACCGCGGGGCTGCCGGTGGGCAGCCGCGAGGCGCAGGCGCACGAGGACTACGCGTGGCAGCCGCGTCTGCAATTGGGCTACGTGGGCGAGGGCTTCCAGGTGGGCGGCGAGGCCGGCGTCTTCCTGCGCAAGCGCCAGGACCTGGGCCCGGTGTCCTACGACCCGAAAGACATCGTGGGCAATGAGCTGCGATTGGGCGCCACGGTGACGTCGCTGCACGGCGAGACGACGCGCGGCGAGGTGAGCGTGATTACCGGCATCCCGCTGAACGGGGGCCGGGTGGGGGCGGAGCTGCTCATCGCCATCCGCCGCCACGCCCTGTCCACCCTGGACCTGTACGTGATGGGCGGCCCGGGCGTGGGCGCGGGGTTCGACACGCCCACCTTCCGCTTCGTCGCGGGCGTGTCCTGGGCCACCAGCAAGGTGGACTGAGCCGTCCCCTACTTGGGCATGAAGCCGAAGGCCTTCACCATCGCGATGGCGATGCCCAGCAGGCTTTCGCCCGCGATGAAGCCGGAGCTGACGGGCAGCACCGCGTCCTCCGCGAGCTTCGGCTTCACTCGCCGGATGAACGCCGCCAGCGCCGCGCCCACGAAGAGGCTGATGGAGCTGGAGCCGGGGATGACGATGGCCAGCCCCAGGCCGGACGCGGTGGGGATGAAGGCCTTCACCTTCGGATGGGCCCAGCGCTCCAGCAGCACCAGCGTGATGCCCAGGAGCGCGCCGCACAGGGCGCCCATGCGCGCGGTGGGGTGCAGCGCGGACACGCCCGAGGCGAGCATCTTCGACACGCCGGCCCAGACCATGGACGCGGGCGCGGGGAACTGCTCCGTGCCCAGCACGTCCGCGGTGGGCACCAGCAGCTTGAAGATGGGCACCACCACCAGGGCGCCCGCGACCACGCCGAACAGCTGCGCGAAGAACTGCTGACGCGGAGACGCGCCCAACAGCCACCCGGACTTGAGGTCCGTGAGCAGGTCCGCCGAGTGCAGCCCCACGCCGCCCGTGGCGTTGGCGCTCATCACGTTGGCGGGGATGTTGCCCGGCGCCAGGCCTCCGAAGATGAGCTGGGTGACGGGGCCCAGCGCCTTGGTGGGCGTGGTGTCCGTCTCCCCCGTCACGCGCGACGCGATGACGCCCATGACCACCGCCAGCGGGAGCGCGAGGACGCCCGCCCACCAGGGAATCTGGAACAGGTAGGCCATGAGGAAGACGGCCACCGGCCCCAGGAGCGCGAAGCCCAGGGGGAACCACGCCGGGGGGCACTCGATGTCCGCCAGCGGATCCTCGCGAGCGCCCTCCTTGGGCTTCATCCCCACCAGCCCGCCCAGCGCGGAGAACGAGCGCACCACGCTCTTCCACTGGAAGGCAAAGGACAGCAGGCCGGACGACACCAGCACCGCGGAGCCCGTCCACAGGGACCAGCTGTTGATGGCCTTGTACGTCACCTCCGGGATGACGCCCTGGGAGACCATGGCCGGCGCGAGGAAGCCGTAGTTGAGGATGGCGCCCAGCAACATGGACCAGCCGGTGCGGAAGTTCACCAGCGCGCCCGCGCCGATGAGCAGCAGGCTGAAGTCGAAGGACAGGGACCACTTGCCCGCTTCACGGCCCAGGATGCTGAACGGCAGGCTCACCTTCTCCGGCAGGTTCTTCAGCCAGGTGAAGCGCGCGTCGCGCACCAGCACCAGCAACGCGCCCACCAGTCCCGCCAGGCCCAGCAGGCGCGACTTGCGGCGGGCCACATCGCCGTGGCCGTGCAGCGCGCGGATGGTCTCCGCCGTGGCCGTGCCCGTGGGGAACGGGAGCGCTTCGATGTTGATGAGCTGGCGCTTGATGGGGATGGCGGCGAAGACGCCCAGCGCGGAGATGACGGCGAACCACACCATCAGCCAGCCGGAGGACGGCAGCGTGCCGGTGAGCATCAGGAGCGCGGGCACCGCGGCCATGTTGCCGCCGCCCGTCATGTAGCCCGCGGCGGACGCCACGGAGCCCATGGCGTTGTTCTCCAGGTCGGTGAACTCGTTGCGCAAGAGCTTCAGCGAGCGCAGCGTGCCGAACACCGCGAAGGCCAGGATGCACGCGGTGATGGTGACGCCCAGGCTCCAGCCCGTCTTGAGGATGACGTAGAGGTTGGACAGGCACATCACCGCGCCAATGAGCATGCCCGCGATGACGGCGCGCACGGTGAGCTGCCGCGCGCCGCCCTGGTAGACGTGCTCCCGCCAGTACAGCTCCGGATCCATGGCCGCGGAGGCACCGGGCCGGTCGGGGACGGCGCCGGGGTCGGGCGCGGGGACGCGGAGCTGGCTGGGGTTCGGGACGGGAGGAACCATGGGGGGCGCAAGATAGTGCACGCCCCCCGGGGTCACGAAACGCTCCGTGCCCCACGGATGGAAAAGGCACTACCCGTGCGCGCCGCCCGGCCCGTGGACGTGGCCGTGCGCCAGCTCTTCCTGCGTCGCGTCACGCACTTCGCGCACGGTGACGTCGAAGTGGAGCGTCTTGCCCGCGAGCGGGTGGTTCAGGTCCACCACGACGTGGTCCGGGTTCACGGCGATGATGCGCAGGGGAACGTCGCCGTCCTCCGTCTGGGCCATCAGCGTGCCGCCCACCTGCGGCAGGTACGTGGTGGGCAGCATGGTGCGGGGGACGTTGCGAACGCCCTCCGGCTTGTGGATGCCGTAGCCCTGCTCCGGAGTGATCACCACCTGCTTGCTGTCCCCCACGCCCAGGCCGTCCAGCGCGCTCTCCAGGCCGGGGACGATCTGCTTGTGCCCGTGCAGATAGGCGAGCGGCTGGTTCGGGGCGCTCTGGTCGATGATCTGCCCATCACCCAGGTGGAGGCGGTAGTCGAGCGCGACGACGCGACCGTTCGAGACTTTCATGCGGCTCAAGCTCCTTGGCTTCGTGGGACGGCGGATGGGACTTCGGTCAAAGTTGGAAACGGGGTGACGCCACGTCAGGCGGCGGAGGACGACTCCGCCGCCTCCTCGCCGACCGGCCGGTCGGGGGGCTCGCCGCGCGACACGTACACCGCGGCGGCCAGGTCTCCGGTGACGTTGAGCACGGTGCGGCACATGTCCAGGAAGCGGTCCACGCCGAGGATGAGGCCCAGGCCCTCCACGGGGATGTGGAACATGCCGAGGATCATCGCGATGACGGGGATGGAGCCCGCCGGCACGCCCGCGGTGCCAATGCCCGCCAGCACGCAGATGAACATGATGGTCGCCTGCTGCGTGAGCCCCAGCGGGACGCCATACACCTGCGCGAGGAAGAGGACGGTGACGCCCTCGAAGAGCGCGGTGCCGTTCTGGTTCATCGCGGAGCCGGCGGTGAGCACGAAGCGCGACACGTTGCGCGGCAGCTTGAGGTTTTCTTCCGCCACCTTGAGGGCGGTGGGCAGCGTGGCGCTGGAGGAGGACGTGGAGAACGCGGTGACGATGGCCAGCCGGCAGGAGCGGAAGAACTCCACCGGGTTGAGGCCGCCCAGGAAGCGCACGGACAGCGAGTACATGACGAACATGTGGATGCCCAACGCCAGCAGCACCACGCCCACGTACGACGCCAGCTGTCCCAGGATGTGGAAGCCCAGGCGCGCCGTCATGGAGAACAGCAGCGCGCCCACGCCCACGGGGGCCAGTTTGAGCACCCCGTCGATGAGCTTCATCATCACGTCGTAGAGGCCCTGGACGACGTCCTTGAGCCGCTGCGCGGGCTCCCCCGGCGTGAGCGCCAGGCCCAGGCCGAAGATGAGCGAGAAGACGATGAGGCCAATCATGTCCCCGTCCGCCGCGGCCTTCAGCGGGTTGGTGGGCACCATGGACATGAAGAGCGCGCCCGCGGAGGTGTCCCCGGGGGGCGGCGCGGCCTTGATGGTCGTGCCCGTGCGGGCCAGGGCGCGGGCCTCGTCGCTCAGGCCGTCGCCGGGCCTGAGCGTGTTGACGAGGAGCAGGCCGATGACCACGGAGATGACGGAGAAGACGACGGTGTAGCCCAGCGTGCGGGCGCCCAGGCGGCCCACCTGCTTCAGGTCCAGCTCCGCCACGCCCACCACGAGCGCGGAGAACAGGAGCGGCACGACGAGCATCAGGAGCAGGCGGATGAAGATCTGCCCCAGGGGGTTGGTGACGTGCTCGACGCTCCAGGTGAGCCAGTCCGCGCTCCCGAACACGGCGTTGCAGACGAGCCCGGCCGCCGCGCCGACAGAAATCCCGAGGAGCATCTTCTGATGGGGCTTCATGAGGGGGCGAAGCCTACCGGTGAAAGGGGGTGGCGCCCACCTCGCGTTCAGGAGAAAGCTTCCGCCCCATCGTGGAACCCCTCGTCCAGCTCACCGAGCCCGCCCTGCCCCCGCCCCTCTTCCAGCGGCTGTCCCGCCGCGTGGGGGACCTGAAGGGGGAGCGCCTGCGTCACACGTACCAGACGACGTTCTGGTACGCCTTCGGGCCTCCGGAGAACGTGGTGGAGGAGGTCATCCACACGCTGCGGCCCCGGGTGACGAAGGGCTGGAAGATTTCTGGTGTGGAGTGGTGGCTGTCGCGGATGCGGGCCACGGACGTGCGGGTGGACTTCCACCAGGACCGGGACGAGCGGCTGGCGTTGGCCACGGGCAAGCTGGTGCACCCGGTGCGCTCGTCGGTGTTGTTCCTCAACCGGGTGCGGGGCGGCGCGCTGGCGGTGACGCGGGAGCTGCCGTGTGACGACAACCCGTCGCTCGCGCCGGAGCGGTTGGAGGACCTGACGCTGGTGGCGCCGCGCCCCAACCGGCTGGTGGTGTTCGACGGGACGCTGACGCACGGGGTGCTGGACGCGAACAACCAGGTCCCGGACGGCAAGCTGCAGGGGCCTTCACGCGAGCGGCGCACGCTGGTGATGAACTGGTGGGGCCACCGTCCCACGGACGTGCCCCGGTGGAGCGAAACGCGCTTCTACCGGGCGCTGGCCAGCTGACGGGCGGTCTCGCGCAGGCGGTGGGTGACGCGCTCGGCCCACTCGGGTTCGACCTCCATGCAGGCGGGGCGGCGGCCCAGGCGCAGGGCGGCGGAGGGCATGGAGCCGCTGCCGGCGAAGGGGTCCAGCACCGTCTCGCCGGGGCGGCTCCAGGTGCGGACCAGGGGCTCCAGCACGGAGAAGGGCTTGTGGTGCGGGTGGCCGCCCCACTGCGTGGCCTCGGCGTCATCGTCGTAGCCGCCGACGACGGCCCACACGGTGGGGGCGTCTCCGGGGGCGAGCTGCGGCGCGGGCGTGCGGGCGATGACGAGGGCGACCTCGTAGACGCGCAGCAGCTGCTCGTTGGCGTTCTTGTCGGTGGTGCGCTTGCCCCAGACGTATTCGCCGCGCAGGTGGGTGTAGCCCAGGCCGTGGGCGGCGGTGAGGATGGGCTCCTTGCCCAGCAGGTTGGTCCAGATGATGAGGGGCGCGTCGGGGGTGAGGTGCGCGGTGGCGCGGGTGAGCCAGGCCTCGGAGAAGACGCGGTAGTCGCGCACGGACTCGAAGCGCACGATGGGGTTGCGGTCGATCTTCTTGTTCGCGCGGGGGTCGCGCAGGTCCCCGCCCTTGCGGCGCCGGGTGAGCAGGCAATAGGGCGGGTCCGTGTGGAGCAGCGAGGCGCGGGTGTCGCCGAGGGCGGCCCGGTAGCCCTCGGGCTCGCGCGCGTCGGCGCGGACGCAGCGCAGGGATTCGGGCGTGAGGTCGGAGGTCATCGTGTGGAGCCGCACCCTACCCGGCATGGGGACGGGGGCGGCGGGATTCTGGCACGCTCGGCGGCCATGCGGGTTCGTCACATCGAGGCCGTGCTGGGCTGGCTGCTGCTCTGCGGGTGCCACTCCGCGGGCGGCGTCCCGGCGCGGCGGGAGTACCAGCAGACGCTGGATTCGGGCACGAACGCGTGCCGGCACAACCCCGCCTACTGCGCGGTCATGCCCGCGAGCGTTCGAACCACGGCACAAGCCGGTGCATCCGTGGCAGGGGCGCTGAAGGTCATGGATGCGGCGACCCAAAGCCGCCTGCATGACATCTTGAAGAAGTGCGCGACCCTGGCGGACCAGGAGGTGAACCTGCGGTTGCTCGACGGCAAGACGCCCACGGCGCAGCAGTGCGAGGAGCAGGTCGGGACGGATGCGGCGGGCAAACCCATCACCCGGGCCATGCAGTTGGGCCGGGAGAAGCACGAGGTGGCCCTCCGCTGCGTTCAGGAGCACCTGTCCGTTGAGCGGCCCGGTGGCTTCAGCCTGGAACAGCGGTACGGCTACGACATGAGGACGGGAGCGCTCCGACTGATCACCCGCGCGGAAGCAGAAGCGTGGCTTCGGTCCGGACAGGCGGGCCAGCTTCTGGGCACGCTCATTCCGGACGTCGTCATCCATCTGGGAGATCCGCTTGCCCCCGAAGATGCGTTCGACTTCAAGTTTCCTTGCCCCATCAGTAACTCCGCGAGTTGGCGGCGCTATCCCCGCAACCATCCTTACGAGGGGAGGACACAAGGTCAGATGTATGAGCAGGCCTTGGGCATTCGTCCCTGGCTTGTCGTCCCCATCCTTGGAGCATCCCAGTGACTCGCTCTCATCCCCGCATCAGGATTCGCGCAGGGCACGGAGGCATGTTGCTCCGGGATGGCGTCAACATTGCCTTCTACTTGAGGCATTCGCACCAGGACATTACCCAGCGCATTGAACACGCCCTCCATGTGTTTCAGCAGGCCATCGCCCCGGCATCCCTGAGTTGGTATTGCGACTACGAAGGGGATTTCCACGAGCTCGACAGCACCGGGCGCGAGTTCCTCGAGCATGAATTCCATGCCCCCCACTTCGCCTATGTTCGACTGGCGGACCACGTCAACGGCGTGGGCGACTACAAATTCTTCTATAACGGCCAGTGGAGGGAGCAGCCTGATTCCCGTGACGCGGCACGGAGGTTGAGCACCGTCAGCTTCTGGCTCCCCACGGAGTTCCTGGAGGCGCAAGGGTCGCCTGTCGTCCACGAGCTGGCGCTGAAACTCTCAGCGGACCTGCCGTTTGCCTCCGGGCATGCGGGACTCGCATTCAATGGCCAGCTCGACCTCCTGGGTGTCGGCGACCTGGTTCATCGCGAACGCCTGCTCCATCCCGGAATGGATGTCCCGGATGAGTCCGCATCTCATTACCTGGGCCAATGCGTTCCCGGCGTCCATTGGATGAACTTCCTGGGTCCCCCGGTGCTCACGGAGCTGGGGGGCGTGGAGGCTCTTCGTGGACGGCTCAGGAGCCCTGGCACGACGGTGCAGTCGCTGCCCGGTGGGCGTGCGGTCATCACCCTGGGAAGTGAACCTGACGCGGGAGACGTGACGCAGAGCCCCGTGCTACCGGCCTACCGTGAGCTGGCCCGCGTCCTGGAGCCCTGGCTGTACTTCCAGGGCGACTCCCGCCGCTGGCGAGACACCGAAGCACAACGTCGATGGGAGCGCCGGTTCCTGGACTGAGCGGGGCTTCAGGCTCAGGGGAAGTTGATGCCACTCCACCGCGCCGTCCGGACGCCATCCACATCCGTGACGCTCAGTTGATAGCCATCTAGCTCCGCGTTGTTGACATCGAACTCCAGGACCAAGGTCGCCTGAGACTCGTCCGTGATGGGGCCGGACTGAAAAGGCGGAAAGGATTGCCACTCCTTTCCCTTCCGGTCCACCAGCACGGCTTTCCCAATGGTCCATGGCTTCTTGTCGGCCGTCCTCAGCAACAACTGCACGGCCCTCCGCGGGCCCGACGTGAACACCGCACCTCTCTCAACCTGGAATGAGCACGGGCGCCTGCAGTTGATGCGCATCCACTTACCGTCGACCCCAATGCCAGGAAGCGACGTCGAGGCGATCAGGAGCCCCCGAAGGCCCATCGGCTCACGCGCGCCCTCTCCCGAGGAAACGTGTTCCTGCCGCAAGCGCTCGATTTCCGCGCGAAGTTGCTGCACTTCCTGGTGGTACGACTCCGCGGAACGCGCCCGCCGGTAGACCTCCACCTGCCGATCCACGGCACCTGAATCCACCACCAAGGTCAAAGACAACATCGAGGGAAGCGCCGAGTCCGTAGCCTTGAAGGGAATGGACAGCTTCAAGCGGTCCCCGCCCTGCAAGTCATTGGACGGAACGAGCACGAGAACGGAACTGCCCGTGCTCACCCGTGCGAACCGTGCTCGTGACTCCAGGCTCAGTTGGTCCTGCTGGATGTCGGTATCGAAGAGGAGCGTCGTGCTGACCCCAGGCCCGATGTGGATGGGGCGCGTCCCCTGGCCGTCCGCTCCCACTTCCATCCGGAGCGTCCCCTCAACCGCATCGTTCCCGACGGGAGGAGCCGCCAATACATGAGTCGACCAGAGAAGAACCGGAAGCGCGACGAACAGACAGGAGGGCACGGTGGGGAGGGCTCCTCGAACCGGGGCAGCAGGAGTTCCCTTCTATCACGGGGCGTTTCGCGTACCCGCTGTTCGCGGATGACTCACCTCCACGAGTAGGCACCGATGCGGCGAAGTGCCGACTACCTGGGCTCGTAGTACACGTTGAGACGCTTGACCCCCACCACACCGTACAACTGGTTCGGGACCCACCGGGTCGTGGCGGTGTCCGGGGTGTAGCCCTGGTCGTTCACCGGGTGGCCAAATTGACCGTTCTCCTCGTCAATGTACTCCATGCAAATGGGGAAGACCCTCCCGTCAGGTAGGGTGGCCTCCGTGAACAGCAGTCGGGTGATCAGCGGATCGAAAATCGCGCGGCCCTTCACGATCGTCCCTATCGGCAAGGCACCGCGCCTCGCCGCCGCATTATGGACGATGCCCTGGATGGGCCCTTCACGGACCTCCCTCTCGAACCTCTCCGCCTCCTTCAGCCAGAGGCCGTGCCAGATTTTGAAGCCGGACTTCAACTCCACCATGGCCTCCTTGGCTCCCGCCGGGCACGGTTCGCTCTGATCCTGGCGGGTGTTGGCACCACCGCCCGCGCATGACACGCCCACGCAGGCCGCTACGGCCGCTCCAGCGACCTTCCGCATGACACCGCCGTCCGCTCGCGGGAGTTTCACGGACGGGGTCGCAATCTCGGTGGGCGCGGGCGGAGTCGGCTCCGCCGCAGCGGAAACACCCGCATCCGGCGAAGACGCCACCGCGAGCACGGCGGCATCGGGAAGACTCGGGGCTGGTGTCACGGACGAACTTCCTTTCTCAGACACAGGCGCTACGACAGGTGGAGGCCGGTCCGGCGTCAGTCGCGCCAGCCCGAAGATCAAGAAGCCCAGCAGGAGTACTCCCAGACCGAGCACCGCCCCGTTGCGACGGCGCCGCTTCGGCTCGACGGCCTTCGCGGGTGAGGACGGCTCCGCGGGCGCTGACTCCCGGGCTTGCGCTGTCAGCACCGGAGCGCTCCCGGGGAACTTGGACAGCGATACGACACCCCGGTCCAACCCGGCTTCATCTGGGGCCGCTGGGACGTCCAGCGAGACCTTCCAGTCCGAGTGGCGCTTGTCCTTGGCCGCATCCCAGAGCGCCTGCAGCAGCGTCTCCGTCCCCGAGTAGCGATCCTCGGGGCGCTTGGAGAGCAGCCGCATCGCGATGTCCGAGAGGCTGGAGGGGACCTTGGGGTTGATGTCCTTCGGCGCTCTCGGCACCACCGTTTCGATGGCGGGCAGCAACCGTTCGTAGGGCAGGCGTGGGTCGAAGGCGTAGCCGTCCGTCAGGGACTCGTAGAGCAGCGCGCCCAGCGCATACAGGTCGCCCGGGATGCCCGCATCGAAGTTCGCTCCGGACTTCCAGGAGCCTTCGCGCAGGAAGGTCACGCACTCGGGCGGCAGCAGGTGCGGCGACGCGGGCGCGACACCCACGGTCAGCGTGGAGGCCCCCGGGATGCGCGCAGTGCCCAGGTCGATGAGGATGGGGCGCTCATCCAGGCGGCGGATCAGCAGGTTGTCCGCCTTGAGGTCGCGGTGGTGCACACCCCGCCGGTGGAGATCCGCCACCACCCGCACGACCTCCGTGTAGACGGTCAGCAGGTGCGCGGCGGAGGGCTTCACCCGCCAGCGCCACTCGTGGAACGTCTCGCCGTCCACGAAGTCCGTGACGTGGAAGAGGTAGCCGTCCGGTGGCTCCGGCCAGCGATCCACGGCGTGCACGCGCGGCAGGTTGGGATGCGGCGCGCACGCGAGCAGCGCCGCCACCTCCCGCGCGAGCCGTCCGTTGACGTCCTCTTCATCGCTGGCGTGCTGGTTCGCCGGACGCAACGCGAGCTTCAGCGCGTAGACGTTCCCACCCCGCTCCACCTTGAACACCCGGCCGAAGCCTCCCGCGCCGAGCGTCCCGACGATCCGCCAGGGGCCGACACTGTGGCCGACTTCAAGCTGGTCCGGGTGGAGCGGCGTGGTCATGACCCTGGCTCAAGCCGTGACACAACCTGGGAGGTGGGGACGGCCATGCGGGTTTTCAGGACCGGCGAGGGCGACTTCCCTGCCACACCCCACCGCGGAGGTCGGATTCCCCGCAATCCGCGAGCGTGCCCGGCCGATGACGGCGCGGACCCACTTGGCGGAACCACCCAGGGAGCGGTGTTCAATGCGGACAACCTCCGGGGTTGACCCTATCTGGCCCTGCGGGGCTGTCACGTTTTTTCGTGACGCAGCAGGGGGGTCGACCCTGAACAGGCGTCCAACCCGCCAGGCAGCCTGAGGTTCGTGAAACAGGTTTCAGCCCGTCCGGATGTGACGGCCCCCTGTCTGGGATTGCGCGGGGGCCGGCTATTCGCCTTCGTCGGACGCGTCGTCCGCCTCCGCCAGCGCTCGGGCAGCCTGCTCCCACTGGCCTCCCAGTCGCGCCTCGGAAGCCAGGGCTTCGTCCCAGGAGGGACCATCCGGCAGCAGGCGCGACGCGTGCTTCAAGGCCAGGCGCTCCAGCGCGCGGGCTTCGCACAAGCGGCGAAGCTCCAGCGCGTCGAGCCCGTTCGCGGCGAGGAAGGCCTCACGGCGCGAGGCACGAACGTTCCGCTCGTTCCACCACGCGGCCTCCTCCGCGGCGATCTCCTCCTCGGTCGCGTCGAGCCCCAGCGAACGCGCCCAGCCCGCGAGCAACGCCCGCCGCAGGCCCGCCTCCGCCCAGGACTCCGCGTCGGGCGCGCCGCGCAGCAGTTCCATCACGCGCCCGGAGTCCACGGCGCGCGAGCCCACGCGCGTCACGTCCTCCATCAGGCGCCGGCGCCGCACCAGCGACGAAGGATTGCGCCGCGCTCCAGGTTGCATCGGAGGCGCACGGCGCACGAACTCCGAGCCCGCGCGCACGCACTCGATGGCGTCCAGCCGCTTGAGGTCCTCCACGCCGCCCGCGAACCAGGCGTCCCAGGCGTCACGCACGGACCGGGTCCACGCGGGCTCCACGGCCTCGCGGATCCGGGGCCAGGTGCGCTCCTGGTAGAAGATGCCCGAGGCCGCGTCCACCAGGGCCTGTGCCCCCGAACGGCCCAATACGCGCGCCTTCCGCGCCAGCTCCGCCGCGTGCCGCACGTTCACCAGGGGAACGGTGAGCGGACGCCAACCGTGTTCGGCGTCCGCGTGCAGCAGCGCCACTTCCGAGTCGTCCACCGCCACGCCGTCGCGATACCAGCCGAAGATGCGGCCCACGCCGACCACGCCGTGTTCGGACAGCTCCGAGGCCCGCAGCGCGCCCATGCTCCCGCCGCCGAAGACGGCTACACCGGCCTCCAGCGCCGCGAGCAGCTCGTGATGCCACACGGACGGCTGCGCCTCGAAGACGCCGTCCACCAGCACCAGCGCGCGGGGCTTGAGCGACAGCGCCCGCCAGACGTCTCCCTGCCGCGCGGGAGGCAACACCGTGCACGGCCCGATCCGCCGCGCCTCTGCCGCGGGCAACGAAGGCCCCAGGAACACCACCAGGTCGTCCGGCCGGCGCTTCACGCGGCTTCCATCACGAACAGGCCCGCCCGCCGCATCCGCGACGCCAGCAACCACGGCCCCTGAACCCTTCACACCGGACCGCCGCTTCACAGGAGCTCCGAGACGCGCATGCCCGGCACCACGACCTTCCACACGTGCAACCCGGGCACCGGTGCATCCAGCGCCACGCCTGCCACCTGCGTGAACCCCGCGCCGTCCAGCAGCGACAACACCGTGCGCACCTTCGCCGCCGCGGTCTTCGCGCGCCGGTCCAGCGCGTCCGGCATCGCGTCCACTCCGCGACGGGGTCTCACTTCGGACAGCGCCTGCGCGAACCCCAGCGCCGCATCACGGTCCGCCGCCGCCACGTCCTCACGGGCTCCGTGGATGTCCGTAAGCCTCGATTGCGCCGCTTCCAGCAAGGCCTTCAGCAACGCCTCATCCCGGTCCAGCGCGCACGCGTAGCCGGCCGTGAGCGGCACCGGCCCTTCGTCCGCGTCCACCAGCACCGCCGCCGCCACGGGCAGCCCCACCCTCCCCTTCGTCCGGGGCGCGGGCGTCACATCGAAGAGGTAGGCCCGAAACCCCTGGGCCTTCAGCGCGTCCCTCAGCGCCGCCGTGCGCGGGGCCCCGTCCTCCAGGTCCTCCGGCCGCAGCATCCGCCCCACCACGCCCTCCTCCGACCAGCCCTCCGGCAGGGCCCGCGACAACTGGTCACGCTCCGTGGCCTCCAGCAGCGCGTGCAGCAGCGCCGGGTCCGACTCCGGATGCGCACCGGAGCCATTCGTCGTCCACGCCACCGACACCGGCCCCAGCGCCACCGTCCCGGAAGGCGGGCAGTACACCCCCTGCGCCGGCACCCAGACCCGCTCGTCCCCGACCAGCGTCCGGGCCTCGCACCACGCCAGCCGCACCGCCGGCCCCGCGAGCCTTGGCGCCACCACCGCGCCCGCCGACCCGAGCGACTCCACGCCCCAGACGGTGTCGCCCGCCCTCTCCAACTCCGCCTGGGAGCCCCAGCGCAGCCGCTCCGGCCGCACCGTCTCCGCCGCCCACAGCTCCGCGGTCTCGAAGAGCGCGCCCCGGGCCGCGGCCTCGAACGTCAGCCCCTTGCCATTACACACCTGGAGCACGTGTCCGCCCGGACGCACCGCGCAGGCGACCTCCACGCCGGTGCGGTCCAGGCCGGTGACCCGGGCGACCCGGGTCACTCCCAGGCCCCGGGCCAGGGCATCGAGGAAGGCGGGGGAGATGGATTCCATCAAGGCAGGCGACACGGAGGGGCACCTTAGCGGACACCCGGCGCGGCGCGGCATGGGATGACGGGGAAAACGTGGTAGGGGAAGGGCAGCCCCGCCGTCTCGGGATGGAGCGCGCATCGAATGATTGCCGTCGGAGAACTCGCACCGGACTTCGCAGCGACCGGCTGCCACGGGCAGACCGTTCGATTGTCGGAGCTGCGAGGCCGGCGCGTCGTGCTCTTCTTCTTCCCCCGCGCCTTCACCGTGGGGTGCACCATCGAGAACCGCGCCTTCAGGGACAACCACGAGCGGATCCGCTCGCTGGGCGCGGAGCTTGTCGGCGTCTCCGTGGACACGCTCACCACCCAGTGCGACTTCGCTGAACAGGAGGGCATCCACTTCGCCCTCCTGGGAGACGACGAGCGGCGCATCAGCCGCGCCTGGGGCGTGCTGTGGCCGGTCCTCAACATCGACCGGCGCGTCACCTTCATCATCGGCGCGGACGGCGTCGTCGAACACGTCATCCACCACGAGGTGCGCGTCTACCGCCACCTGGACGACGTGCTCAAATACCTCCAGGCCCACCCCACCCCGGGCGGCGACACCGCCTCCGCCTGAGGCCTAGGGCCCGCCCGCCTGCCCGGTACCGGACGTCTCCCCCACATCTCCAAAAGCGAAAAACGGACCGGAAAATAACCTTCCGTCCCCTGGAGGGTTGGAGCCCCTGTGAGCGGACGGGTCCTAGGACTGGTGCGGCCCGGTGGGGCCGTGAGCGCTCTCTCGGATGAGGCCCTGTGCGGGGCCTTCCTCGCGGGGGACGCGACGGCGTTCGGCCAGCTCTTCGAACGGCACCGGGGCCTCGTCTTCTCGCTGATGCGCCGCTACACCGTGAGCGCGGAGGACGCGGCGGACCTGACGCAGCAGGCGTTCCTCCGGGCCCTGGAAGCATCGCGGCGGGTGTTCGCGCGCTTCACGCCCACCACGCCCACGCCGTTCCGTTCGTGGCTGGTGCGGGTGGCGCTCAACCTGGCGAAGAACCACGCGCGCCAGGGGCTGCGGTGGCGGCCGGTGCTGGTGGAGTCGGTGACGGATGACGTGGCGGCGGACATGAGCGAGGGCGCGGACGCGTCGCTGGAGCGCACCCAGCAGGGCCAACGGGTGCGCCAGGCGGTGCTCGCCCTGCCCCGCCGTCAGCGCGAGGTGCTGACGCTGCGCGTGGACGGCGGTCTGCCGTTCAAGGACATCGCGGAGACGCTGGGCATCACGGAGAACAACGCGAAGGTGCAGTTCCACCTCGCGGTGAAACGGTTGAAGGCCGACGTGGCCGGGGAGACGCGGTGATGGGTGCGTGCGTGGAATACGAGGAGCAGGCGAGCCTCCACGCCGCGGAGGCGCTGGAGGGCGAGGAGGCCGCGCGCTTCCAGGCCCACCTGGAGTCCTGCGCGGCCTGTCAGGCGGAGGTGGCCTCCGCTCGCGAGGTCCTGGGCCTGGTGGCGCTGCCGCCCCAGACGCCCGTGGAGGTACGCGCGCAGGACGGTCTGGGCGCGAGGACCCTCGCGGCCTGGCGCCGGGAGCAGACGCGCCGGGGGATGGGACGCCGGGCGCTGGGTTCGCTCGCGGCCGTGGCGGCGGTGGTGGCGCTGATGCTGGGGCCGTCCGCGCTGGAGCGGCTCAAGGCGCCCCCCCCGGTGGCGACGCCGGCCTCCGTGCCGTCCGCGAGCGCCCGCGACGACGTGGACGCGGAGACGCTGGCCGCCTTCGAGGCGTGGGCCGGGTTGGATCCGCTGGAGGATGACGGCTCGGGGTACGGCTTGGATGAGGACCTGTCGTGGGATGACTCCGGCCTGGACGGGGACTTCGACCTGGGAGAGACACTGTGAAGACGATGAAGCGGATGACCTGGGCGCTCGTGTTCGCGCTGCCGATGATGGCGCTGGCGCAGCCCGGGCCGAAGGATGCGGGCGCGCGCGACTCCGACCGCATGGCCCGGGCCGAGCAGCGGCTGCGGCTGCGGCAGGTGCTGGAGCTGGCGGACACGCTGGAGCTGGACAGCGCGCAGGCCCTGAAGATGGATGAGACGCTGCGCCGCTTCGAGGACCGGCGCCGTCCGCTGCGGGAGCAGGTGCGGGACTCGGCGCGCATCCTCCACCTGGCGTCGCGGGGCGACAGCGCGGCGCTGGGTCAGGTGGACGCGGCGGCGCAGAAGGTCTTCGACGCGCGCGCGCAGATCGCCGCGCTGGACCGGGAGCTGTACCAGGCGCTCGCCAGGGACCTGACCCCGGAGAAGCGCGCGCGGCTGGCCGTGGTCATGGCCCGCTCCGAGGGCATGAAGGGACTGAAGGCCAAGGGACCGAAGCAATCGCGCGGCGACTGAGGACGTCCCTCCCCAAGGTCGGAGGCGGACGGGCGGGCACGGCCAGTCCGCCCCGGGGGGCATCCCCAACGTCATGGCGTTGACCGCGTCCCCCCCCAAGGGACGCCCCCCTCCTCCTGGAGTCCGCCATGCGTCTGCTGTCCCGTGTTCTTCCCGTGCTCGTGGGCCTGGGGCTCGCGTCCTGCGCGGGCGTCGATGTCGGCACCAACTACGACCCCGCCGCCGTCCAGCGCATCAACGAGTTCCACACGTATGCGTGGCTGACGCATCCCCAGCAGACGAAGGACTCGCGCATCAACAACGACATCACCGAGTCCCAGGTGACGGGCGCGGTGGACCGCGACCTCCAGGCCCGCGGCTACCAGAAGGTGGATGCGAGCGCGAACCCGGACTTCCTCATCGGCTGGCAGGGTGCCATCGACACGCGGCTGTCTGCGGAGACGGTGGACAACTACTGGGGCTACCCGTGGGATCCGTTCTGGGGTTCGTACTACGGGCCCTCGGAGACGTATGTGCGCCAGTACGACGTGGGAACGCTCATCCTCGACGTGGTGGACGCGAAGGAGAAGAAGCTCGTCTGGCGCGGCACGGCCCAGGCGAACCTGGGCGACAGCCCGAGCGCCCAGACCAACAGTGGCAAGATTGAAAAAGGCGTGGAGAAGATGCTGAAGGACTTCCCGCCCGAGCCGAAGGAGAAGAAGTAGGCGCGCGCTCAGCGCGCGCGACGCCAGGCCCGCGTGAGCAGCAGGCCTCCCAGGAGGCCGCCCGCGCCCAAGAGCGTGAGCCAGAGCAACACGCGGTCCACCAGCGGGCCCAGCCGGTCGAACGCGTGGTCCACCCAGCCGCGCGCCAGTCCGTCCATCTGCTGGAGCGCGGCCACACGCTCGGCGTGCAGCGCGTCCACCAGCGCCTGCCGCTCCCGCCCCACGTCCGAGAGCACGGCCTGGCGCTCGCCGGTGACGAACTCCTGGAGGCCCATGCGTTCGGCGTGCAACGCGTCCAGCGCCGCGCGGCGCTCGCGTTCGATGAGCGCGGGTGAGTTCGCGGCCAACGCGCCCACCCGGTCCAGCAGGTCCACCGTGCGCCCCAGTTCCGCCAGCGCGGCCTGGACCGTGGGTGCATGCAGGGCATCCGTGGCGACCAACTCCGCCTGCCAGCGCGCCTGCCTGGGCAGGCTGGCCGCGTAGAGGTCCACGCGCGCGGTGAGGTCGCGCGTGTCCTCGACGAGTCCGGCCGCCGTGGTCCGCAGGCCTCCCCCCGTCACATCCGTGAGGGAGGCCAGCAGGCCCGTGGTGGACACGCGCGTGACGAGCGGCCCGGTCAGCGGATGCGCCGCGGCCCAGGCGTGGACCCGGTCGCGGGTCTGGGTCACGTCCTCGCGGCCTGTCACCACGCGCCACTCGGCCTCCACTTCGGACTCCAGCGCCACCAGCGAGTCATGGGCGTGCGCCAGCAACTCCGGCGATGCGCCCTCGGCGTTGCGCGGCAGGTAGTCCTCCAACTGGGCCAACAGCGCCCAGGTGTCGATGAGGGCGGCCAATGGATCCGGCTGGAAGAGCGCGCTCTGCACGGCGGGCACCGCGTTGGCCTTGAAGCGCAGCATGGCCGAGGCCACCCGCGGTGAGCCGGAGCGCGCGGCCAGGTCGTCCGCCAGGGCCTCGATGAGTCCCGAGAAGCGCCGGGCCAGGTCCCGCACCCGCGTGCGCATCACCGCCACGGACAGGTCGGACCGGCCCACGCGCGTGGTCAGCTCCGAGCGCTGTGGCTCCAGCGACGCGCAGCCACCGCACAGCGCCGTGAGCAGCACCACGGTCACGACGCGCGCGGGAGGGAGAACCGGGGACATGGGCCGGGCCCCAAGCTGCGCACGGCCTGCTCCGCCGCCGAGCAGTCCCCCGGGGCGGAGCCAACGTCGGACGTCCGACGCCCGTCACTTCTCCGCGAGCGCCTTGTCGATGGCGGCCTTCAGCTCCGGGCTGTCCGGCGTGACGCTGCTGGGGAAGGCGGCCTTCACCTGGCCGTCCTTGCCCACCACGTACTTGTGGAAGTTCCACTTGGGCTCGCCATGGTCCTTGGCGAGGAACGCGTAGACGGGGGACTGGCCCTCGCCCTTCGTCTTCACCTTCTCGAACATGGGGAAGGAGACCTTGAAGCGCAGCTCGCAGAACTTCGCGATCTGCTCGGAGGTGCCCGGCTCCTGGCCGCCGAAGTCGTTGGACGGGAAGCCCAGGACGACCACGCCCTTGTCCTTGTAGCTGTCGTAGAGCGCCTGGAGGCCCTTGTACTGCGGCGTGTAGCCGCACTCGGACGCGGTGTTCACGACGAGGGCGACCTTGCCCTGGAAGTCCGACAGCTTCTCGGGCTTGCCGTCGAGCCGGTTGGCGGAGAGCTGGTGGAAGGACATGGCTTTCTTCTCGGTCTTGTCCGCGGCGGTGGCCGCCGTGGAGAGGGAGAGCACCGTCGCGACGGTGCACAGCAGGGGAGTTCGCATGGCGAACGCAGGATGCCGGAAGGAGCGCATGGATTCACCGTCCCCGTGAGGCGACGCGCGCCTTGGGTTCTTCAGCGGAAAAAACCGACTTGAGCACACGCCCCGTGGGCGTCTTGAGCTTCGCCACCTCGCGAGGCGTGCCTTCGCCCACGATGCGGCCTCCGCCCTCGCCGCCCTCCGGCCCCAGCTCCACCACGTGGTCCGCCGCGGCGATGACCGACGGGTGGTGCTCGATGACCACCAGCGTGTCGCCCCGGTCCACCAGCCGGCCCATGAAGGTGATGAGCTTCTCCACGTCGCCCAGGTGCAGGCCGGTGGTGGGCTCGTCCAGCACGTACAGCGTGGGCTCGTGGCGGGAGGTGGCCGTCAGCTCCGCGGCCAGCTTGAGCCGCTGCGCCTCGCCGCCGGACAGCGTGTTGGAGCCCTGTCCCAGTTGCAGGTAGCCCACGCCCAGGTCCGCCAGGCACTCCAGCGGCGCGGCGACCTTGGGCAGCGCGCGGAAGACGTCCTTGGCCTCGTCCGCGGACAGGCGCAGCACGTCGCCCACGGTGAGCCCGTGGTAGCGCACCTCCAGCGTGGCGGCGTCGAAGCGCGCCCCGTTGCAGGCCTCGCACGGCGTGACGACGTCCGGCAGGAAGGACATCTCATGGGAGATGGCGCCCTGCCCTTCGCACACCTTGCAGCGGCCACCCGCCGCCGTGTTGAAGGAGAAGCGCGCGGGCCCGAAGCCGCGGATCTTCGCCTCCGGCGTGGCCGCGAACACGCGGCGCAGCTCGTCCCAGATGCCCAGGAACGTCGCCGGCACCGAGCGCGGCGTGCGCCCGATGGGCGATTGGTCCACCGACAGCACCCGTTTGATGGACTCCGTGCCCTTGAGCACGTCGAACGCGCCGGCCTTCGCCGTGACGAGCCCCAGCTTGTCGCGCAGCGCCGGGTACAGCACCTGCCGGATGAGCGTGCTCTTGCCGGAGCCCGACACGCCGGAGACGACGTTGAGCCGCCCCACCGGCAGCCGCAGGTCCACGCGCTGGAGGTTGTTCGCGCGAGCGCCCTTCAGCTCCACCCAGGCCTTGGGCTCCCCCCGGCCGGACGGAGGCCGCACCTGCGCGGCCCGCAGCGCCTGCGCGGTGGGCGAGTCCGACTCCAGCACCACGTCCGGCGTGCCCTCCGCCAGGATGTGGCCACCGCCCCGGCCGCCCGTGGGGCCCAGGTCCAGCAGGTGATCCGCGGCGCGGATGGTGTCCGAGTCATGCTCCACCACCAGCACCGTGGAGCCCGTCTCCACCAGCGCGCGAAGGTTGTCGAGCAGCCGGTGCGTGTCGCGCGGGTGCAGGCCGATGGTGGGCTCGTCCAGCACGTACATCGCGCCGGTGAGGCCGGCACCCAATTGCGCGGAAAGCCGCAGGCGCTGCATCTCACCGCCGGACAGCGTGGCCGCGTTGCGGTCCAGGGACAGGTAGCCCAGGCCCACGCGCTCCAGGAACTCCAGGCGCCGCAGCATCTCCTGCCGCGCCGTCTCACCCAGCAGCGCCCGGTCGCCCTTGAGCTTCCAGGTGCGCACGCGCGCGAGCGTGGTCGTCACCGACGCCTGCACCACCTCGTGGTAGCGCGCGCCCTCCAGCCGCACCGCGCGCGGCACCGGGGACAGGCGGGTGCCATCGCACGTGCGGCACGGGGCCGTCTCCCCCTCGGCCATCGCGGCGGCGCCGCCCTGTACGCCCGTGCCCTCGCACGACTCGCAGCGGCCCTGCTTCGTGTTGAAGGAGAACCAGCGCGGGTCCAGCTCCGGCACGGCGGTGCCGCACTTCGGACACGTGCGCTCGCTGGACAGGAGCGTCTCCGCCCTGCCCGTGCGCAGCTTCACCGCGCCCTTGCCCCAGTTGAGCGAGGCCTCGAACAGCTCGCGCGGCAACTTCGCGAGCTTGCCCTCGTACATCACGAGGTCGATGTCGTGCTCCTTCGTCTTCGCCAGGCGCGGCGGGTTGTCCGTGGACGCCAGCTCCCCGTCGACGATGGCCTGGGTGATGCCCGCGCGAGCCGCCGCGGTGAAGACGTCCAGGTACGTGCCCTTGCGCGCGCGCACCGCGGGCGCCAGCACCTGGCCGTCGCCCTTCGTCGCCAGCACCTGCGCATAGAGCGCGGCCGGCGTGGTGGCGCCAATGGGCGTGTCGTCATGCGGGCAGTGCGGCTCGCCAATCTTCGCGTACATGAGCCGCAGGTAGTGGGCCACCTCCGTGACGGTGGCCACGGTGCTGGTGGAGCCCGCGCGCGACGTGCGCTGCTCCAGCGCCACGGTGGGCGGGATGCTGCTGATGCGCTCCACGTCCGGGCGCGGCAGCGTGGGCAGGAACTGCCGCGCGTACGGCGTCAGCGTCTCCAGGAAGCGGCGCTGCCCTTCCGCGAAGACGACGTCGAACACCAGCGAGCTCTTGCCGGAGCCGCTGGGCCCCGTCACCACCGTCATCTTCCCCAGGGGAATCCGGCAGGACACGTCCTTGAGGTTGTGCTCGCGCGCGTGCTCCACCTCGATGGCGGGCGGCGCCTCCTTCCCCGGGCGGCGCAGCTTCACCGCCTTCGCCAGCGGCTTGCCCTCGCCCCGGAGCGCGGCGGCGGTGGCGCTGCCCTTCACCTTCGCCACGTCGTCGGGCGTGCCCTCCGCCACCAGCCGGCCACCGTCCCGGCCGCCCTTGGGCCCCAGGTCGATGATCCAATCCGAGCCCTTCATCACCGACACGTCGTGGTCCACCACGAGCACGCTCGCGCCCCGGTCCACCAGCGCGTGCAGCGACGCCATCACGTGGCGCACGTCCTCCGCGTGGAGGCCCGCGCTCGGCTCGTCGATGAGGAACAGCGTGCCCTTCGCGTCGCTCGCCAGCGCGCGCGCCAGCTTCAGCCGCTGCGCCTCGCCACCGGACAGCGTGGACAGGGGCTGGCCCAGGGGCAGGTAGCCCAGGCCCAGCCGCTGCGCCGGCCCCAGCGTGCGCTTGAGCGCGGAGTCGTCACCGAAATGCTGGAGCACCTCGTCCACCGTCATCTCCAGCACCTGCGCCACGCTGAAGCCCTGGTGGCGGACGGCGAGCACCTCCTCCTTGAAGCGCCGGCCCCGGCACACCGCGCACAAGAGGGCCACGTCCGCGAGGAACTGCATCTCCACCGTCTCGTAGCCTTCACCGGAGCAGGCCTCGCAGCGGCCCTTGTCCACGTTGAAGGAGAAGTGCGCGGACGTCAGGCCCCGCACCTCCGCGTCGGGCTCCGAGGCGAATCGCTCGCGCAGCCGGTCCCACGCCTTGGTGTACGTGGCCGCGTTGCCGCGCGACGTGCGCCCCAGCGGGGACTGGTCCACGAAGGTGATGGCCTCCACCTGAGCCCCGCCCTCCACCGCCGCCACGGCGCCGGGGGCCTCCACGTCCTTCACGCCCAGCCCGCGCGCCAGGTGCCGGTAGAGCACCTCGTCCATCAGCGTGCTCTTGCCGGAGCCGCTGGGGCCGGTGATGGCGCACAGCACGCCCAGCGGCACGCGCACGGACACGTCCTTCAGGTTGTGCTCGCGCGCCTCGCGGATGACGATTTCGCCCGTGCGGGTGCGCGGCGTGCGCGGCGCCTCCGCGCCCCCGGACAGCATGCGGCCGGTGGGCAGGTCCTGCCGCTTCGCCAGCGCCTCCGGGGTGCCGTCGAAGCACAGCTTGCCGCCATGGCGTCCCGCGCCCGGCCCCAGCTCCAGCACACGGTGCGCGGAGCGGATGATCAACGGGTCATGCTCGATGACCAGCGCGATGTTGCCCCGGTCCGCCAGCTCCGCGATGGCCTCCGTGAGCGGCGGCACGTCCCCCGGGTGCAGGCCCACGGTGGGCTCGTCCAGCACGAACAGCGCGCCCGTCAGCGACGTGCCCAGCGCCGCGGTCAGCGACACGCGCTGCGCCTCGCCGCCGGACAGCGTGCGCGCGGGCCGGTCCAGCGTGAGGTAGCCCAGGCCCACGCGCTGGAGATAGCGCAGGCGCGCGGACAGCTCGCGCCGGGCCAGGTCGCCCTGCCCCGTCAGCGTCTTCAGCCCATCCAGCCGGGCCAGCGCGTCCGTCAGCTCCAGCCCGTGCCACGCCGGCAGGTCCAGCCCGCCCACGCGCCACGCGCGGGCCTGCTCGTTGAGGCGCGCGCCGTGACAGCTCTCGCAGAGCGTGTACGCGCGATACCGGGCCAGCAGCACGCGCACGTGCATCTTGTACGTGCGGCCCTCCATCCACCGGAACCACGCGCGCACGCCCGGGTACACACGGCCGCCGTCGTAGTCGCCCTCGCCCTGGAGCACCGCCTCGCGCTGGGCGGCGGTGAGCTTCTCCCACGGCTTGTCGAAGGGGATGCCCTTCTGCTTGCAGTAGCGCTGGAGCATCTCGCGCTCCCAGCTGGTGGACTGGCCGGACCAGGGACGGATGGCCCCCTGCGCCAGGCTCAAGCCCGGGTTGGGGATCACCTTCCCCCAGTCGATGCCGATGGTGCGCCCGAAGCCGCGGCACGGCGCGCACGCGCCCACCGGGCTCTGGTAGCTGAAGAGGCCCGGCCTCGCGAGCTCGAACTCCCGCGCGCACTTCGGACACACCAGGCCCCGGCGCAGCCTCCTGGGCGCGGTCTCCGGCAGGAAGAGCAGCGCCTCGCCGTCCGCGCGCGCCCACGCATCCTCCAGCGCCTGGGTGACGCGGGACAGGTTCGCGTCCGTCAGCTTCACCCGGTCCACCACCACCTGCGCCACGCCCGCGGGGTCGGTGGCCTCGCCCGGCTTGAGCGTCTCCAGCTCCTTCACCTCGCCCTGCACCATCAGCCGGTGGTAGCCGTCCTTCAGCAGGCGGGCCCGCGCGTCGATGAACGCGGCCGTGTCCGGGATGCGCACCGGGTACGTGAAGACGCCCTGCGCTTCCGGGTGCTCGCGGAGGGCCGCCAGGGCCGCCACGCGCGCGTCGGTGCGCACCGCCTCCAGGCCACAGTCCGGGCACACCGGCATCGCCTCGCGGGTGAAGAGCGCGGACAGGTACGGCTCCACGTCCGCCAGCGTGGCCACCGTGGAGCGCGAGCTCTTCACCGGCGCGCGCCGGTCCACCGCGACGCCCGCGGCCACCGGCTCCAGCGCGTCCATGGGCGGCCGCTCCAGCCGCTCGAGGAACTGCCGGGCGTACGGGCTGAAGCTCTCCACGAACCGCCGCTGGCCCTCCGCGTAGAGCGTGTCCAGCGCGAGGCTCGATTTGCCGCCTCCGGACACGCCGGTGACGCAGACGAACTCCCCTTCGGAGAGATCGACGGACAAATCCTTGAGGTTGTGGGTGCGGGCGCCGACGAGGTGGGTCTTGTGCATGCCGGCCGGAGGTTTAACGACCGGACACTCGCGCGCCAATCACAACATGACGGCCAACATCGTCCCGCCCGGGTGGGTTGGGTGGGGAGCGGGCAGGCTGATACAACGTGATGCGGCCCGTCACATCGAATGAGTCTCGGTGGGAATGCCGGCCGAACGGGGGTGGCCATGTCCGACGACGTCCAGGCACGCGGTGCGCGGGCCGAAGAGGCCCTTCAGCGCACGAGTGCCTCCCTGGTGTTGCTGGACCTGGGCGGCCACACCGCCACGGGCTTCGTCATCTCCTCCGAAGGCCACGTCGTCACCAGCCTCCACGCGGTGGCCAGCGCGCGCGCCATCACCGCCGTGCTGCCGGACGGCCTGCGCTCCCCGGTGGTGCAGGTGGCGGCCGTGGATGAGCGCCGCGACCTGGCCCTCCTGTGCCTGTCCGTGCCGGACCTGGTGCCCGCCCTGGCCCTGGGCCCCGCCACGCTGCCCTCGGAAGGCGAGGCCCTGCAGGTGATCCAGGCCCACGCGGACCACCCCCCGGAGCCGCGCCACCTGGAGGTCCGCGCGGTGCAGGTGCTGGGCGAATGGCTCACCCTGCTGGAGCTGTCCCGCACGCTGCCCGAGGACGCGTCGGGCTCGCCGGTGCTGGACGCGCGGGGGCAGGTGGTGGGGTTGGCCACCGCGGCGCTCGCCAACGGCCGCGCGCTGGGGCTGGTCATCCCGGTGCGCTACATCGCGCCGCTGCTCAAGACGCCCGGCCCGCCCCGCCCGCTGTCCGCGCTGGACGCGCCCCGGCAGCGCTCCACCCGCGTGCGCCAGGTGCCGCAGCATCCCGTGGGCCTGCTGGAGGGCTGCGCGACGCCGGCCGTGGAGTCCGTGGCCTCGCTCTTGGGCCAGGCCATCAACGTGGGCGCGCCCGCCTACAACCGGGGCGACGTGGAGGGCTGCTACCGGCTCTACGCGCACACGGCCGAACAGCTCATCGACGAGCGAGACGACTGCCCCGGCGTCCAGCGCGCGCTGCGCGACGGCCTCTTGCGCTGCGAGGGCCTGCGGGACATGGAGGACCGGGCCTGGGCCCTGCGTGACACGTTCGACGGGTTGATGGACGTCATCGGCCGGTGGCGCCAGTCCCGCCCGGCGCTGCCCACCTCCGCCAGCAAGCGCCCCCCGCCGAAGACGTACCTCAACTAGCGGCGGGGGGATGCGCGGGCCTCTTCAGGCCTCGTCCCAGCGGATCCGCAGCGCATAGGTGTGCTCGGCGCGCTCCAGCACGTCCACGCGCGGCAGCACCCGCGTGCGGCGCAGCACCTGCTCCACCACACCCGCCACGAAGTCCGGCAGCGGATCCGCGTCCACCACGCGCGCCCGCCACTCCCGCGCGCGCACCGGCTCCAGCACCAGCTTCATGTCCTCGCGGCCCGCGCGCAGGTACGTGGGCAGCCGCGCCAGGCACCGCTCCGCGCCCAACAGCGGCGCCGCCGCCGCGAAGATGCGCCCCACCAGCGTCTGCGCGAAGCCCTCCACATAGTGCGTGCCCAGCACGCGGTTGGCGTCCTCGCTCGCGAGGCCCGGGCACGCATGCCGCCGCGCCACCGCCAGCGACGCGCGCCACACCTCCAGCGGAATGCGCTCCTCCACCGTGTCCGGGTCGTAGCCCACGTCCCGCAGCGCCTGCGCGAACGGGCCCGACGGCCGCAGTGAGTGCTCGAACAGACCTTCGAAGTTCCGGCGCGGCACCCGCACCAGCAGCGGCGGCAGGCCTGGCGCCTCCCGCGTCTCCGGATGAATCCACGGCTCCATGTCTCTCAACCCCCCCAGGGTCCAGCCCCCGCACCATCCCGGCCGGGAAACCGTGTCTCAGTGTATCAGCCTCCACCCGCCGGGCCTGCCCGCCTGGTTGCCGCTGTTGTGGACTTTTCCAATGATTTCTTCCGCCATTTCCCGCCCCGTCCGCGCTGATCCATGACGGCTCGCGTCGGGGATTCCGGGAATTCGGGTCACGAGGGACCCGGACTGAAAGCAAAAATTCGGTGTCAACCGTTGAATTCACCGGAAGTCCACTGGCTCTATCCCCTGATTCCTGGGCTGCCGCGTTAACTTCTTCAAGCCATCGGAAACTCTCGGTGTTCATCGTGCGAGAATTGTTCATCCCCCTTGCAGTGTGAGTGATCCATGACCATTCGCCGCACCGAAGGTTCGACGCCCGTTTCTCTCCGTCCCACCACCGATACCTCCGCGCCGGCGAAGGCGAAGAACGTCCTTCGCGTGAAGGACGGCTTCGAGTCCGTCTCCCGCACGGGCGCCGCCGCTGGCGCTCAGCCCACCGCCGCCGCCGCGACGACGGCGCAGGCTTCCACGACGGGGGCCGCTTCCGCGCAGACCGGCCGCCTCGCGCTGGACAGCAAGGAGGCGCAGGCCGCCATCCAGACGTCGCTGAAGGCCCTCACCCCGCCGATGACCGCCTCGTCGCTGCTGGCGGCGAACAAGACCGGCCCGACGCTGGCCCCCAAGAGCGTGGAGGTCGACGAGCTGGGCATGACCCACGTTCGCCTGGACCGCATGCACGAGGGCGTGAAGGTCTTCGGCGAGCAGCTCATCAGCCACCTGGGCACGGACGGCAAGGTGTCCAGCATCACCGGTGAGCAGAACCCCATCCCCGCGGGCCTGGGGACCCAGAAGCCGAAGCTGGCGCCGCAGCAGGCCATCGACATCGCGAAGAAGGAGCTGGGCGGCAAGGCCGACAAGCAGCCCTCTTCCGAGCGCGTCATCTACCAGGACGCGGAAGGCAAGTACCACTCCGCCTACCAGGTGGAAGTGACGCAGATCGCCGGGCAGGAGAAGCCCAAGAAGCAGAACTACATCATCGACGCCAACACGGGGAAGGTGCTGGAGAGCTTCAACAAGATCGGCGGCTGGTCGAAGTCCGCCGCGGCGCAGCTGCAGGTCAACGGCACGGCCAGCCCCAACGTCGCCATCCCGGACAAGGGCCAGGTCCAGTCGAAGATCAACATCCCGGACGGCGTGACGGTGGACAAGCTGTCCGTCGACCTGAACATCAAGCACACCTGGAGCGGCGACCTGAAGGTCTCCGTGACCAGCCCCTCCGGCAAGACGGCCGTGCTGCAGGACCGCAAGGGCGGCTCCAAGGACGACATCGCGGGCTCGTTCGACCTCTCGGAGGCCTTCAAGGGCGAGAGCGCCAAGGGCGAGTGGACCATCACGGTCGAGGACAAGGCCGCGCGTGACACGGGCACCCTGAACAACTGGAGCCTGAACATCACCGCGAAGGAGACCACGCCTCCGACGGATCCGCAGAACCCGCCCACGGGCACCGCGGACGACCTGTCCATGTACAGCGGCCACGTGGACCTGAAGACCAAGAAGGAAGCGGACGGCACGTACTCGCTGGAGGACTCGACGCGCGGCAAGGGCATCGTGACCTACGACGCGAACAACAAGTCCACCGCGTCCGGCCAGACGAAGATCACCGACAACAACGACAAGTGGGGCGAGGCCACCGACCCGGCGCGCGCCAAGGCCGGCATCGACGCGCACTACGGCGCGGCCATGACCTACGACTTCCTGAAGAACGTCCTGGGCCGTGACTCGATCGACGGCGCCGGCGAGAAGCTCGTCAACTACGTGCACGTGAAGAACAACTACGTGAACGCGTACTGGGACGGCGAGAAGATGAGCTACGGCGACGGCGACGGGAAGCAGTCCGGCCCGCTCACCACGCTGGACATCGCGGGCCACGAGATCGCGCACGGCCTCACCGAGCGCACCGCGGGCCTCATCTACAGCGGCGAGTCCGGCGGCCTGAACGAGTCCTTCTCCGACATCATGGGCACGGGCGTGGAGTGGTACGCCGCGCAGAACAACCCCGAGGCCAAGTGGAACTGGACCGTGGGCGAGGCCGCGTGGACGCCGAACAACGGCGACTCCGAGGACGGCCTGCGCTACATGAACGACCCGACCAAGGACAATTACTCGGTCGACAACTACAAGAACTACCCGAAGCAGACGGAGGTGCACGGCTCCAGCGGCATCTCCAACAACGCCTTCTACCTGCTGGTCGAGGGCGGCAAGAACCGCACCTCCGGCCTGGAAGTGAAGGGCGGCATCGGCATGGAGGACGGCCTGAAGATCTTCGGCCGCGCCCTCACCACGTACATGACGCCGAAGACGACGTTCGCCCAGGCCCGCGAGGCCACCATCAAGGCCGCCACCGACCTGTACGGCGCGGACTCCAACCAGGTGGCGAAGGTGAAGGACGCCTGGACCGCGGTGGGCGTGAACTAGTCGTCCGCTGACGGAAGCATCCTGAAGCACCCGAGGCGGGTCCGGTCACCACCGGGCCCGCCTCTTCCTTTTGCCGCTCAGGCGAAGAGGCGCGACAGCACCGCCACCATGCGGGCCACGTCGGACGCGGCGGCCAGCTCGCGGATGGAGTGCATGGACAGCATGGGGTTGCCCACGTCCACCGTGCGGATGCCCAGCTGCCCCGCGGTGATGGGGCCAATGGTGCTGCCGCAGCCCAGGTCCGTGCGGGTGACGAAGTGCTGGGGCGTCACGCCCGCCTCCTTGCACAGCGCCGCGAAGTACCCCCACGACTCGCCGTCCGTCGCGTAGGACTGGTTGACGTTGGTCTTGATGACCGGGCCGCCGCCCAGCTGCGGCTGGTGCTTGGGCTCGTGCATGGACGAATAGTTGGGGTGCACCGCGTGCGCCATGTCCGCGCTCACCATGAACGAGCGGCGGATGGCGCGGTGGAACGCGTCCGCCCTGCCATCCGAGTGCGCCTGGACGATGCGCTCCAGGAGGTCCTTCAGGAACGGCGACGCGGCGCCCTGCGCGCTGCGGCTGCCGCACTCCTCGTGGTCGTAGAGCACCACGCCCACCGTGGCCTCGCGCGGGCCGGTGTCCTTCAAGAGCGCGGTGAGCCCGGTGTGGCAGCTGGCCAGGTTGTCCAGGCGGGGCGCGTGGAGGAACTCCCCGTGCAGGCCGGAGCGCGTGGACGGCTGCACGTCGTAGAGGCACAGGTCGTAGCCCAGGAGGTCGTCCGCGGCGGCCTTCACGCCCGAGCGGCCCAGCTCCTCCACCAGCAGCCCCTTCAGCTCCGCAGGACCCGCGCTCTCCAGGCCCAGCACCGGCACCATGTGCTCCTGGGGGTTCAGCTTCAGGCCGTCCGAGTTGACGCCGCGGTTGAGGTGGATGGCCAGGTTGGGCACGCGCAGGAGCGGCCGGCGGAAGTCCACCAGGTGGTGCTGGGGGCGGCCGTTGTGCAGCGTCACCACGCGGCCCGCGAGCGACAGGTCGCGGTCCGTCCACGTGTGCAGGAGCACCCCGCCGTAGATTTCCACGCCCAGCTGCTGGTAGCCGTGGCGGTTGACGGGCGCGTTGGGCTTGAGGCGCAGGTTGGGCGAGTCCGTGTGCGAGCCCACCAGCCGGAAGCCGGTGGTGTCCACGGGCTTCGTGCCCAGTTGGAAGGCGGCGATGCTCGTGTCGCCGCGGATGACGAAGACCTTGTCGCCGGGCTTGAGCGACCAGGACTCGCGCTCGTCCAGTTCGCGGAAGCCCGCGGCGGTGAGGCGGCGCGCCGTCTCCCGCACGGCGTGGTACGGCGTGGGCGACGCGTCGATGTACTGGAGGAGGTCGTTGGCCTGCGTGTCGATGTCAGTCGGGCTCATGGGCCCGGCACGCTAACGCCGTCCGGCCCCGGTGCCACGTCCGACTGTCACCGCCCGGACAGGCGGAGGGGCGCCCGCCGGCAGGACGGTGGAGGAGGGGCGCGTCCCGGGAGGGGCGTCCAGGAAGGTACCCAGGAGCACCCAGCGGCGCGCCGCGTCCTCCCTGCCCGGCTTCGCGGCGAGCGGCGTCGTGTAGTGCCAGAAGGGCAGCCGGTACACGGTGACGCCGCCCACGGTGCTGACCTTCGTCAGTTCGGAGAAGTGCCCGTCCTTCGCGTACACGAGGTACTGGTGGTCCACGGCGGGCTGGGTGAGGCTCACGTGCATGTCCACGTAGCCGTCGCGCGCGTCCGCCTCCTCCGGGTGGTGGTCGTTGTGCGGGCCCGTGTAGTCGCCCGGGCCGTAGCAGAGCACCTGGATGCCCCAGCCCCGCTTGAGCGGCCGGCCGCTCACCGCCGCCGCGAAGGCCGCGAACGTGTCCGAGCGCAGGAGCGCCTGAAGCCCCACGCCTTCCGCCGCGCGCCACGAGCGCGAGCGCCGGCTCTCCAGCAGCGCGGTGCGCACGCGGACCGTCTTGGGCAGCGCCTCCGTGTAGTTCTCCACCATGCCGGAGATGGAGTCCTCCGGGATGGGGTCCTCCATGGTGACGAGCGTGTCACGCAGCGCGGCGTCCAGGAGGTCGCGGGCCTCGGCCGCCTTCTTCACGTCGATGACGCCCTGCAGCGCGATGAAGGGCCGCGTGGGGTCCAGGAGCGCTCCGCGGGTCTCGGAGTCTCGGCCTTCGAGAATGCGGCGGCCCTTCGGGGTGAGGAGGTCGGCGAACTGGGTGGGCAGGCGCGGGGACATGGCGCGCACCATACCGGGACGGGGGCGGAACGCACGCGCTGGGGAGGGCGTGGCGAGGCAACTCCCCTGCTCTGCCGGCGATAATCCGTTACTCCGACATCCAGGGTAGAAGGTGCCTCCATGACGCAGATCCGCAACCGTCCCGCCGCCCCCTCCGTCGCTCCGGCCCGCACGCAGGCGCCGGCCGCGCAGCCCGCCCGGGCCAACCAGGTCACGGAGGCGTCACGCGCGGAGGTGCTCAACCGCGCGGAGCTGGCGCGCACCCGCGCGACGATGGCGCCGGTGCAGGCGACGCCGGGTTCGTGGCGCGGCGGCCCCAACACGGAGGTGGGGCGCGCCATCCAGACCATGCGTCAGCGCCTGTCCGACGTGAACATCACCATCAAGGGTGACACGCCGCAGAGCCTGTTCGACCGGGCCATCCTGGACAACAAGCACGTCACCAACGAGCAGATCCTGGAGATGTCCCGGGTGACGCTGCCCCAACTGGCCACGGACCCGGCGACGCGCGCGAAGGTGCTGGAGCGCGTGCCCAACGCGCGCGAGCTGCCGGTGCACCACTTCACCGTGGCGATGCTGTCCGCGGTGACGGGCATCGACCGGGCGGCGCTGTCGGAGGCCTGTCCGGACCTGGGCCTCACGGGCGCGCCGAACACGCCGCTGCTCTACGCCGCCAGCACCGAGCGCATGCAGCGCTCCACCGCCCTGCACGACTTCACGGACTACATGCGCGGCGCGGGCGTGAAGGGCATGAACAAGGCCGTCTGGGGCGTGGAGAACCGCGTCCTGTCCGCCATCGTCTCCGCGCTGGGTGGCGGGCGGTACTGACACACCCGTAGCACCCAGGAGCCCGCGCGGCGGAGGAGGCATGAAGCCCCTCCCCTCGCGGGCTTCTCTTTTCAGGCGTCAGTCGTCGCCCGCGCCGCCAGCCAGCCGCTGCCTCGCGACCTCCAGCCGCTTCGCGCGCACCTTGGAGGCCAGGTCGAGCAGGCGCCGGTCCCGCTGCCACCGCTCGCGCATCTCCACGTCCACGCCCTCCCAGGCCACCTCGCAGCGCTCCAGCGCGCGGTGCATCTGCGCGAGCGCTCCGCCCAGCGCCACGTGCACGGCCGGGTCGCTGGGGTCCTCCAGCGCGAGCGCGTGGATCATCACCGCGAGGGAGACCAGCTCCTCGCGCAGCGCCACCGGCCAGCCGCAGCGGCGGGCCACCTTCACCAGCCAGCCCAGCACCGCCAGGTTGACGTGGCAGTCCTCCACCGTGCGGAACGGCTTGAGGTAGCGGGTGTAGCCATCCCCGGGCAGCACGTCCTCCGGCGCCACCGCCACGCCGCCCAACCGCAGCGCCGCGTGCGGCACCTCCGGCACGAAGCCCAGCGGCGGCAGCGGCTCCACGGTCACCCCGGACGCATGCGCGTCCAGCCGCACCATGCGCAGGCGGTTGCGCTCCTGGGCGTCCCGGCCCTCGGAGGCGACCACCAGCAGCACCTCCGCGTGCGTGCCCAGCGTGACGTAGGTCTTCACGCCATCGAGCGTCCAGCCCGCGCCCTTCGGCGTGAGCTTCGTCTCGATGGCGCCCGGGTGCCCGCCGCCGGTCTCCGTGGCGCAGAGCGCGGCGCGCTTGTCCGCCGGGAGCTGCGGGAAGAGCGAACGCAGCGCGGCCTGATAACCGGAGGAGAACGCGAACCCCATCCGGTCCATCCGGAAACCGCTGGCGAGCGCCAGGTCCGCGGGCACCGGGAAGCGTGGCAGCACCGCGAGGTGCCGGCGCCACCAGGCCTCCACGGAGTCGAGCGCGGGGAAGTCAGGGGCCTCGGTGAGCAGGAAGCGCAGGACGTCTTTCACGCTTCCAGTCTAATGCCCGGCTCCGGAGCGTGCGCGCTTCCCGTCGCGGGCCCTCAGCTCGCGGCGCGGCGGCCCGGGGACTTCGAGCGCTGGGTGCCCCGCTTCTTCTTCGCGGCGGCCGGCGGCGCGGCCTTCGACTTCTTGGCGGACTTCGCCTTGGAGGTCGACTTGGCCTTCGACGCGGGCTTGGACTTGGAGGCCGACCTGGCCTTGGACGGGGCCTTCTTGCGGCGCGCGGGGGCCTTCTTCTCCGGGGCGAGGATGGTGCCTCGGCAGGAGGGGGTGCCACAGCGGCAGACGTAGAGCGACTCGGCCTCCGCGTCCATCTCCGGGCTGCGCTCGTACGCGTAGTCGTACGTCAGCTCCTCCCCCGGTTCGATGGCGCGCAGCGCGTAGATGTGGATGTGGCCCTTGTCGATGAGCGACTGGCAGTTGGGCTCGCACGAGTGGTTGATGTAGCGCGACTCGTTGTGGAGGGTCCCCGCGTCCAGCACCGTGTCGTCGTCCAGGTTGAAGAGGAACGTGTGGTGGCGCTCCATGGACTCGTCGTCGTAGCGGACGTCCGCCTCGGCCTGGGTGATGCGCTCACCGATGTACTCGATGATGCGCGCTCCCTTGCGGATGCGGCGGGTGGCGAAGGCGCCCGTGCCCTGGATGGGGGACTGGCGCAGCTCGAAGGGAATCGACGGGGTCGGCTGGAAGGATGAAGAAGTCATCATCGCGAGTAGGGGCGCGGCTGGGGCGGGTGCGTGTTCAACCAGGACGCTGCCGTGAAGCGCGGTGTAGCGTGCCGCAGTCAAGCGCGCGAAGAAAGGCACTCGATGATGCGGTGGTGGATCGTGGTGGGCGCGGTGAACGCTTTCCTGGCCGTGGCGGCGGGCGCCTTCGGGGCGCATGCGCTGAAGGCCCGGCTCGCCCAGGACCTGCAGGTCATCTTCGAAACCGGGGCGCGCTACCACATGTACCACGCGCTCGCGCTGGTGGCCGTGGGCCTGCTGGGCACGGTGCGCCCCTCCGCGCTCCTGGAGTCCGCGGGCTGGGCGATGCTCGCGGGCATCGTCCTGTTCTCCGGCAGCCTGTACGCGCTGGCCCTGTCCGGCGTGCGGGTGCTGGGCGCCATCACGCCGCTGGGCGGCCTGGGCTTCCTCGCGGGCTGGGCGCTCTTCGCCGTGGCCGCGTGGCGCACCTCACCGTGAAGCAGGGGACAGCCCGCCTCACTCCCGCAGCAGGGGCGGCAGCGGATAGATGACGTCCAGGTCGCGGTGGTTGCGCAGGCCGCAGGCCTCTCGCTGCACGGTGAGGTTCCAGCGCAGCCGCTCCGCTTCCTTCCAGAGCGCGCGGTACGCCGCGTAGCGCTCCACCCGCGCCACGCCATGCAGGGCACGCAGCTCCTTCTCCGCCTGGGTCACCTGCGCGAGGGCGTCCTCCAGCTTGTCGCCGGAGCGGCGCAGCCCGGAGGCGCGCTCGCGCTGGAAGTCCACCTCCACGGGCAACAGGGCGTTGATGTTCACCGGACGGGCCATGCCTTCCCAATAACCACGAGCCCCCGCCCTCGCATTGGCGCTCCGGTCCATGCCCGGCAGGCAACCGGGCTTCAGGAAGGCGGTGTCGGAGCGGGTGCGTCCTTCGCCTCCGAAGGCGCCGTGGCGCCAGGGCGTCCCCACCGCCACGCCTCGCGGGCCCAGGCGAGCCCCGCGAGGAGCACCATCGCATTGCGTGCGAGCAGCAGCAGCGTGAATGAGGGCTGCCAGCCCGTGTTGTAGGTGCTGCCAGCGAAGAGCCCGCGCGTGATGGCGGCGGCCACCAGCAGCACGGCGGACGGCCACACCGTTCCGGAGAGCAGCGCGAGCGCGGCGGCCCCGGTGAGCCAGATGAGGTACTGCGGGCTCAGCACCGGGTTGAGGATGACGAAGGCCACGAGCGGCACCAGCGACAGCCGGGCCAGGTCCTCGATGTGCACCAGGGGCCTGCGCCAGGCGGCGCGCACGGACACCGCCACGGCCAGCAGCAGGCCCGCGACCCACACCTGGCGGGTGACCGCGCGGACCATTTCGGCGTCCGCGCCGTGCAGCTCATAGGCGGCGGGGGCGTGGACCCACTGGACGTGGGCGAAGCCCAGGAGGTGCGCGGCCCAGAGCAGGCCCGCGCTGAAGGCCTCCACCTGGAGGCCCCGCTCGACGTGGAAGGCCGCGAACCGCCACCACGGCCACACGAAGCTCAGGGGCAAGAGCGGCAGCACGCCCGCGATGAGTCCGGTGAGCAGGGCCCGCGCCGGCTTCGCGCCCCGCCGCCAGCACATGGCCAGGGCCAGCGGCACGAGCACGGCCGGGTACAGCTTGGTGACGGTGCCCACCGCGAGCGCCGCGCCCGCCCAGCCTTCGCGCCGGCGCATCAGGGCCACCCACGCGGCCAGCGCGAGCGCGGCGGGGATGAGGTCGTAGCGCTTGAGGTAGTGCACGCTCTGGAGCCAGCTGACGACGGAGTACGCCGCGAACGGCACCCACGCGCGCCACGCCGTCCCCCACCGGCGCACGCCTTCGGACAGCAGCAGCCATTTGACGAACGCGTCGATGAGCGTGAGCTGGAGTCCGAACGCGAGGATGAAGCCGCGCAGGTCGCCGCCCGCCCACGTCGCGGGCACGAACCACAGGAGCGCGTAGGGCGGGTATTCGAAGCGGAAGTCGCGGTTGGGGACCGCGCCGTCCAGGAACGCGCGGGCCGTCCGGAAGTACAGCGGCAGGTCGCCCTCGCGTGGGGAGAACGCGTAGAACGCCAGCGGCGACACGGCCACCGCGAGCGCGAGCCAGTGCCTGGGCGTCAGCCGCGAGGGCTCGGACGATGTCGGTGCGGACACGAAGCGTGACTCTGCCCGCGAGGACCGGGCGCTGTCGCTGGGAAAGGCATTCGTCCCCTTCCCTGCCCTGCGCGCGTCCAGGCGCATGGGCGTGCGAGGCGGCACCCGACCCGCTAGGTTCCGGCCTGGACTGCCCACTCCATGAAGCTCCACCGCCCCACGAAGGACGAGCTGTTCGCCGCCACCGGCCGCACCATGCCGGACCTGCTGGCCCCGGACCTGCGGGTGCTCTTCTGCGGCATCAACCCCAGCCTCTACTCCGCGGTGGTGGGCGTGCACTTCGCGCGGCCGGGCAACCGCTTCTGGCCGTCGCTGCACGGGGCGGGCTTCACCCCGCGCGTCCTCAAGCCCGCGGAACAGGAGGAGCTGCTGGTCTTGGGCCTGGGCATCACCAACGTGGTGGACCGGGCCACGGCGAGCGCGGACCAGCTGGGCGCGGAGGAGTACGCGGAAGGCGCGAAGTCGCTGGCGCGCAAGGTGAAGCGCTACCGGCCGAAGTACCTCGCGGTGCTGGGGCTGGGCGCGTACCGCACCGCCTTCTCGCGGCCGAAGGCGAGGTTCGGTCCGCAGGAGGAGACGCTGGGCGACACGCGGCTGTGGGTGCTGCCCAATCCCAGCGGGCTAAACGCCAGCTACCAGCTCCCGGACCTCGCGCGGCTGTACGGCGAGCTGCGCCGCGCGGCCGGGACGCGCTGACTACTTCAGCAGGCCGGCCTCGCGGGCCACCTGCGAGGCCACGGGCAGCACCTTGTCGAAGGCGGCGGCGTTGCACGCGAGCAGGCCCCGGCGGTTCTGGAGCTCGGAGCCGTCGTACAGGTACACGTCGCCCGCCAGGTCCGTGAGCACGCCGCCCGCGGAGCGGATGACGGCCTCCGGCGCGCAGTTGTCCCAGCGGTAGCTCTTGTCGCTCACGTGCACGTAGAGGTCGCAGTGGGCCTCCGCCAGCAGGCCGCACTTGAGCCCCACCGAACCGGACTCCCGCTCCTTCGTGATGCCCAGCCGCTGCACCACCGCGTCCGTCGTCTTCGAGCGGTGCGAGCGCGACACGACGAGCCGCAGCTGCGCCGGGTCCGCCACGTCCGACACGCGCAGCGCGCGGCGGCCCTGGGGGTCCTCGACATATCCCTGCTCGCCGACAATGCCGGAGTACAGGACGTCCCCCACCGCCCGGTAGACGACGCCCAGCGCCGCCCGGCCCTCCACCGCGAGCCCGATGTGGATGGCGAACTCGCCGTTGCGGTTCACGAACTCCTGCGTGCCGTCGAGCGGATCCACGAACCAGCAGCGGCTGAAGCGCTTCGCGTCGGAGACATCCTCCTTCTCCTCCGCCACCACGCCGTCCGCCGGGAAGGCCTTGCGCAGCTCGCCCACGATGAAGGCGTTGGCGCGCTCGTCCGCCACCGTGACGGGCCCGGCGCCTCCGGCCTTGTCCGTGACCGAGAAGTCCGTGGCGTAGACCTGCAGGAGGATGTCACCGGCCTGGCGGGCGATGCGCCGGGCGACTTCGAGCTCGTGGGCGAGTGCGGACATGGAGGCCGGTGAGTCTACCGGGGCAGATTGCCCCCGTGGGGAAATCTGCCCCGCCTCGCGGCCCCCTCGCTCCGGGGTGGAGGCCCTGGCCCGGGGGCTGCACTTCCCAGGCGGATTCGCCTTCCCTGCCCCGGGCAGCGCGGCGGGAGACAAGCAAGGACTCGAACGATGATGAAGTGGCTGATGGGGCTGGCCCTGCTGGGCATCGGCGTGGCGCTGGCGTTCGCGGGCGGCCGGATGGTGTACCGCTCGAAGGTGAGCAAGGACTGGCCCACCGTGCAGGGCACCGTGGTGAGCTCCCGCGTGGAGACGCTGCGCAGCAAGCGCGCGGTGAGCTTCCGCCCGGAGGTGAGCTACCGCTACGAGGTGAACGGCGTCCCGTACACCTCCGACACGGTGGCCTTCGACGGCCACGGCGCGGGCGGGCTCGCGGACGCGCAGGCCGTGTCGCGTCACTACACGGCGGGCGCCCCGGTGACGCTGCACTACGAGCCGGAGGACCCGTCCGTGGCGTGCCTCCAGTGCGGCGACACGGGCTTCGTGAACTACATGTTGACGCTGGGAGGCGCGGCGTTCGCGCTCGTGGCGGGCTGGGGCCTGGTGGAGATGGCCCGCTCCACCCTGCGCGACGGCAAGCGCGCCGTCCCCCAGATGCGCGCGAAGGCCCGCTAGACGACGCCGGGCCGCCGTTCGCGTGGCCCGCTGAGCACTTTTCTCCGGAAGGCTTCGACAGACGCGGCCCACGATGCGCAACCTGGAGCGGACACCCGCTTCCTGGAGAACGCATGCCCGTCACCATCCGCCCCGCGAAGGATTCGGACGCGCCCGCGCTGGGCCGCATGGGCGCGGCGCTCGCGCGCCAGCACCACGGGTTCGACCCACAGCGCTTCATGGTCCCGGACGACGTGGAGTCCGGCTACCGGTGGTGGCTGGGCAAGGAGGCCCGCCGTCCGCAGGAGGCCGTGGTGCTCGTGGCTGAATTGGACGGCGAAGTGGTGGGCTACTGCTACGGCCGGATGGAGGGCGTGGACTGGAACATGCTCCTCGACCGGTGCGGCGCCCTGCACGACATCTGGGTGGAGGCGAAGGCGCGCGGCACCGGCACCGGCCGGCTGCTCGCGGAGGCCATGGTCCAGCGGCTCACGGAGATGGGCGCGCCGCGCGTGGTGCTCCACACCGCCGCGAAGAACGAAGCCGCGCAACGCCTGTTCGCGCGGCTGGGCTGGCGCCCCACCATGGTGGAGATGACCCGGGAGACGCCGCCCAGCGCCTGAGCGCGAAGCGCGCGCCCTACTTCTTCTGCTCCTTCACCCACGAGTCCTTCAGCGTCACCGTGCGGTTGAACACGGGCGCGCCCGGCTTGGAGTCCACCGCGTCCGCGCAGAAGTAGCCCAGGCGCTCGAACTGGAAACGGTCGCCCGGCTTCGCGTCCGCGAGCATCGGCTCCACGCGCGCGCCCGTGAGGGTCTCCAGGCTGTTCGGGTTGAGGAACTCCTTGAAGTCCTTCGTCTCGTCCCGGTCCGGCTGCTCCACGGAGAAGAGCCGGTCGAACAGCCGCACCTCCGCCACCGGCGCGTTGCCCGGCACCCAGTGCAGCGTGCCCTTCACCTTGCGGCCATCCGGCGAGTCCCCCCCGCGCGTGGCCGGGTCGTAGGTGCAGCGCAGCTCCGTGATGTTGCCCGCCGCGTCCTTGATGACCTTCTCGCACTTGATGAAGTACGCGGAGCGCAGGCGCACCTCCTTGCCCGGCGCCAGGCGGAAGAAGCCCTTCTCCGGCACCTCCTGGAAGTCGTCCGCCTCGATGTAGAGCTCGCGCATGAACGGCACCTTGCGCGTGCCCATGTCCTCGCGCTTCGGGTGGTTCGCCGTCTCCAGCTCCTCCGTCTGGCCCTCCGGGTAGTTCTCCAGCACCACCTTGAGCGGACGCAGGACGGCCATGGCGCGCGGCGCCGTCTCGTTGAGGTCGTCCCGGATGGACAGCTCCAGCACACCCATGTCGATGAGGCTGTCGGACTTGCTCACGCCGATGCGCTTCGCGAAGTCGCGCAGCGCCGCGGGCGTGTAGCCCCGGCGGCGCAGGCCGCTGATGGTCAGCATGCGCGGATCATCCCAGCCGGAGACGCGCTTTTCCTGCACCAGTTGGAGCAGCTTGCGCTTGCTCATCACCGCGTAGGTGAGGTTCAGCCGCGCGAACTCGTACTGGTAGGGCCGGTCGCCCTTGATCAGCGCGTCGACGATCCAGTCGTACAGCACGCGCCGGTTCTCGAACTCCAGCGTACAGACGGAGTGCGTGATGCCTTCAATCGCGTCCGACAGACAGTGCGCGAAGTCGTAGAGCGGGTAGATGCACCACGTGTCGCCCGTGCGGTGGTGGTGCGCGTGCCGGATGCGGTAGATGGGCGGGTCGCGCAGCACGGGGTTCGACGACGTCATGTCGATCTTCGCGCGCAGCGTGTGCTTGCCGTCCGGGAACTCGCCCGCCTTCATCCGGCGGAACAGGTCCAGGTTCTCCTCCACCGTGCGCGTGCGGTACGGGCTGTCCTTGCCCGGCGTGGTGAAGTTGCCGCGGTACTGGCTGATTTCCTCCGGCGACAGGCTGCACACGTAGGCCTGGCCCTGCGAAATCAGCTGCTCCGCGAAGGCGTAGAGCCGGTCGAAGTAGTCGGAGGCGAAGAAGCGCCGGTCGTCCCAGTCGAACCCGAGCCAGCGCACGTCGCGCTGGATGGACTCCACATAGTCGGTGTCCTCGGTGAGCGGGTTGGTGTCGTCGAGCCGCAGGTTGCACTTGCCGCCATACTGCTGCGCCAGCCCGAAGTTCAGCACGATGGACTTGGCGTGGCCGATGTGGAGGTAGCCGTTGGGCTCGGGCGGGAAGCGGGTGTGCACGCGTCCGCCGTGCTTTCCCGTCCGCCGGTCTTCCTCAACGACTTCCTGGAGGAAGTTGAGGCCCTGCGTCTCGTTCGTCGTCGTCATGATGGTGCGAATCCTCTGGGAAGCTGAACCAGGGGAGCAAGGTTTTCCTGCCCCCTCGCATCAGACCTCCGCCAGCAGGGACTCCCAGGCCTTCAGGGCCCGTTCAGCGGACAACTCGTCCGCCCGGTCCAGGGCCCGCTGGCGCAGCCCTTCGCGCCACCGGGCATCCGTCACCACCCGGCCCAGGGCCTGGGCCATGGCGGCGTCGTCCCCCATGGGCACCAGCACCCCTGCCCGCCCCCCGGCCAGGGCCTCCGCGGGGCCCGAGGGGCAGTCCGTGCTGACGATGGGGCAGCCGAGCGCGAGCGCCTCCAGGAGCACCATGGGCAGCCCCTCGAAGCGCGAGGACAGGGCGAACGCAGTGGCCCGCCGCATCAGCGCGTGCGGGTTGTCCGCGTAGCCCGGCATGAACACGGAGGACTCCACGCCCAGCTGCGCGACCAGCGCCTTGAGCGCCGCCTCCTGCGAGCCCACCCCCAGGATGAGCAGGTGCGTGTCCGTCCCGGCCGCCCGCATCCGGGCGTGCGCGCGAAGGAGCATGTCGAAGGACTTCTGCGGCTCCAGCCGCCCCACCGCGATGATCACCGGCTTCTTGAACACCGGCACCGCCCACGCGGGCAGGGGCGCGTCCGCCGCGGCGCGGATGCGGTCCGCGTCGACGAAGTTGGGGATGACCTCCAGCCGCTCGCGGTCCACGTTCACCAGCTCCGCGAACGCCTTCGCGGAGTCGTAGCCGCACGCCACGATGCGGTCCATGCCCGGGTAGAGCACCTTCAGGCCCCAGAGCTGGCGCTTCGGCTGCTCGCGGTGGAAGGCGCCCCAGTCGAAGTGCACCATCCCCAACACGGGCTTGCCCAACAGCGCCCCCGCCATCCGCGCCAGCAGGGCCGCCCGGCCCTCCTGCCCGGAGACGATGATGTCCGCCTTGCGCGCCTCATGGAAAAGCCGCCAGAACATCCGAGGCAGCTCCCAGCGCCGGTAGGCCTCCACGCCCACACCCCAGGAAATGGGCACGTCCGCGGGGATGCGCCCGCGCGTGTCCGGCGGCGGCGGCCCGTGGTGGAAGAACAGCGAGGGTTCGAACCGCTCCCGGTCCAGGCCCGCCAACACGTTGCACACGGAGCGCTCGATGCCCCCCGTCCCCATGAAGACGAGCGTGAACAACACGCGCCGCCGCCCGGGAGCCGGGACCGCCATCTCTTGCCGCGCCTGCGGTTCCAATGTCTGGGATTCCCGGTAAGAAACGATTTTCTGACCTCCCGCACGGGGTTCGGATGTGCGCCGAGCCCACCTCGGGAGTGGGGCGTTGATCATTAGCCCACGCACCTTGCGATAGGTAGCGAAGGTCACCTGTCGCCGCCACCCAGCAGACAGTTGCACGGCGCCCTTCCGGTGGATCTCCCGGGGGCGCACACGCCATGCCGGAACAGCGGCTGCCAGCAGCCCCCTGATACACCGTTGAAACACCCGGGTGGCGGCCCGCCGGGCGAGCCCCAGCGTTGACGTGTCAGGGGGCGCTGGACGTGTCAAAGGGCGAGGCTCGTTGCCTGGGGACGCAACGAGCCCGGGGACCTGCCAGGAACGGGATTCCGGGTATAGGCTCACAGTCCATCCTCGTGAAGAACCCCATCCGCCTCCGTCCCGCCCGTTTCATCGCGCTCGCCCTGCTGGGCGTGCTCGCGGTGGCGGCCGTCATCGCGTATCGCAACGTCCGGACCGCGCGCGCGGTATTGCACCCCGCGCGCCAACCGTTGAAGCCGGTGGCGGAGGGCGTGCTCGCGGAGCGCACGGACGTGGTGCTGCGCACGCGGGACGGCCTGTCGCTGCGCGGCTGGTACCTGCCTTCGCGCAACCGCGCGGCGGTGGTGGTGATGCACGGCTTCGCGGAGAACCGCACGCAGATGCTCTTCGAGGCGGAGGTGCTCTCACGCGCGGGCTACGGCGTGCTGCTCTTCGACTCGCGCGGCCACGGTGAGAGCGAGGGCGACCTGGTGACCTGGGGCGACCGCGAGCGCGAGGACCTGCGCGCGGCGGTGGACTTCGTCTCTCGGCGCGACGACGTGGATCCCTCCCGCCTGGGCGTGCTGGGCTTCTCCATGGGCGGCACCACCGCGATGCTGGGCGCCCTCGATGACGGACGCCTCAAGGCGGTGGCCGCCGCGGGCGCCTACCCGTCGCTGGAGGCGGACACGCGGTACAGCTACGGCAAGTGGGGGCCGCTGAGCGTCCAGCCGGTGCTCTGGACCCTGCGCCTGTCCGGCGTGGACGTGGACGCGGTGGACCCCATGAAGCGCCTGTGCGACTTGAAGGGCCGGCCGCTCCTGCTGATCAACGGCGACGTCGACGAGTACGCGCCTGCGTTCCTCCAGGACGCGCTCTTCCAGGCCGCGTGCGAGCCCAAGGCCTACTGGGTGGTGCCCGGCGCGCACCACGGCGAGTACGCGAAGAAGGCCCCGGAGGAGTACGCGCGCCACCTGCGCGACTTCTTCGGCGCGGCGCTGCTCAGCGGCTCCTGACCCCCGCGTCCGGCCCCACCCACTCCGGCGCTTGCGCGTCAGCCGCGGCTTCTGGCGCGTCAACCGCGGCACGCCACTCCGGGGGCGCGTCCAGCGCGGGCCGGCCCTCCAGCAGCTCATGCGGGCGGAAGCCGGCCTTGTAGCGAAGCGAGTCGCACGCCAGCACGCGGTAGCCCAGGTACACGTGGGGGATGCCCCGCTCTCGCGCCAGCTCCACCTGGAACAGCACGCTCGCCTTGCCCAGGGACAGCCGCGCGTAGGCCGGGTCGTAGAAGAAGTACACCGCGCTCCACACGCGCGGCGTCTCGTCGCACAGGCCCAGCCCCACCAGCTTCGGGCCCGTGGGGTCGCTGTCGTCGTACCAGGCCACCTCGCGCGCGGACGGGTGCGGGAAGGCGAACTGGAGCGAATACTCGCGCGCCCCCAGTTCGGACGCCTCCCAGTCGCGGGAGGCTTCGCGATCCGCGTGCCACGCCCGGTACAGCGCCAGGCGCTCCTCGTCCACGCGCGGCGGGCCTACCTCCACGCGCAGGTGCGCGCACGCGGCGCGGGCCCGGCGCTGGCTGCGGTTGGGCGTGAAGCCCTCCACCGGCACGCGCAGGGACACGCACTCATGACACGACGCGCAGGCGGGCCGGAAGTACTGCGGGCCGAAGCGGCGCCACCCGCGCACGAGCAGGTGCTCGTACTCCTGCGCCGTGACGTTGCGCATCAGCAGCGTCTCCAGCGACGCCTCCCGCCCCGGCAGGTAGCTGCACGGGCGCGGTTCTTCAATTTCGTGTGCCAGCAGGACGGCCATCGGTGTTCCCTTCCTGTCGGCCCCAGGCTCCGGCGTCAAGCCATGCCTGCCCGTCCGGCGACCCACCTTCCGTCGGAAACGACCCGTTCAGGTGGGCCGTTCCGTATCCAGAAGTGGCACACCGACTGCAAGTCACCGGCTGGAGCCGAACCGCTTGCGGAAGAGGACGAACGCACATGGCCCGCGAGGAACTGCATCCCGGATGGCTGCCGCTGGACCCCGAGGAGGCCGAGGGCCCCCTCTTGGATGACGCCTTCCACGAGGAGGACGAGGCCTTCCACCACGCCGCCGGAGCCGACGCCGTGGACGACCTGGACGCGTTCGATTTCGCCGTCGCCAGCTACTGAGAAACCCGTGGCCGGGCAGCCACGGTGTGGCAGCCCTGTCGCGATCCGACCGTGATTTTTTCCGGTCCGCCCCCGGCTGAGGCCGTAGAAACTTCCGAGAAACCGATAGACCGACACCCTGTGTTCGCCTCCCCGGACAGCAGGCGGGTAACCCCGGACACAGGGGCCGGGGCGCAATGCCCCCGGGTGGCGGAATGCCCCACGCGCGTGAGGCCTGGCTGGCTTCTCAGTCGTGGGGCGCCACCGGTATAAACCGGGGCCTATGTCATCGGTCGACGTCTCGGTGGTGATGCCCACGTACAAGCGCGAGAAGGACGTGGTGGAGGCCATCCACTCCGCGCTGCGTCAAGAAGGCGTCCAGGTGGAGGTCATCGTCCTGGACGACTCCGCGGAGGGCACGGCCCGGGACGCGGTGCGGGGCATTGGCGATGCCCGCGTGCGCTACTTCAAGCAGGAGGTGCCGTCCAAGGGGCGCCCCGCGCTGGTGCGCAACCACGGCGCCACACTGGCGACGGGCCGCTACCTGCACTTCCTGGACGACGACGACCTGCTCGCCGAAGGGGCGCTCAAGGCCATGGTGTCGGCGCTGGACGCGCGGCCGGACGCGGGCGTCGCGGTGGGCTGGGTGGTGCCCTTCAGCGAGGACCCGGAGTGGCTGGAGGACAAGAGCACCTACTTCGAGCGCGTGGCGAAGGTGGGGGCCACCACGCCCAACAGCGCGTGGACGGTGGCGCACATCCTGTTCCTGGGCACGCTGTACGTGAACTCCGCGTGCATGGTGCGCCGCGAATACTTCCAGCCCCTGGGCGGGTTCGATCCGAACATCCCCGTCTACGAGGACGTGGACTTCTACATGCGCGGCATCCGCCGCTACGGCCACGTGTACGTGAACCGGCCCATCCTCAACTACCGGGTGGGCAAGCCGTCGCTGATGAATGATTTGGGCAAGACGGGCGCGAAGGTGGAGAAGTCCGTGGCGGAGTCCAACGCCATCATCCACAACAAGTACCGGCGCGAGCACGGCGAGCTGGAGTACCGGCTCCTGCAGATGGCCACGCGCGCGCTGAAGGGCCGCTTCGGCCTCACGCGCTACCTCCCCCTCAAGCTGCCGTAAGCGTTTCCTGAAAGGGCCTCTCCCCGTGAGCCTGCGTCGTCGTCTCGTTGGAACCGCCAAGCGCCAGTTGAAGCAGACCCTGGGGCCCGTCGTGCAGCGCGCCATGGCCCCCGCCCGCGCCTTCCTCCCCCCGGAGACGTGGGGCCTGGAGTCGCGCGGCGGCCAGGGCCTCTTCCTGGAGGGAGTGTCGCTGTCCCAGCTGGCCCAGGAGTACGGCTCGCCGCTGCACGTGGTGCACCTGGCGGCGCTGCACCGCAACGCGGACGCGTTCCAGGCGGTGCCCCCGGGCGCGGCGGGCGGCTGCGAGGTGTACTACTCGTACAAGACCAACCCCGTGCCGGGCGTGCTGTCCGCGCTGCACGCGCGCGGCGTGGGCGCGGAGGTGATCTCCGCCTATGAGCTGTGGCTCGCGCTCAAGCTGGGCGTGGCGCCGGAGCGCATCGTCTACAACGGCCCGGTGAAGTCGGACGCGTCCATCCGCGAGTCCATCACCCGGGGCATCGGCCTGCTGGCCGCGAACCACCGCGAGGAGCTGGACGTCTTCTCACGCCACGCGGCGCAAGTGGGCAAGCGCCCGCGCGTGGCCGTGCGGGTGACGACCATGTCGGGCTGGACGTCACAGTTCGGCACGCCCATCGCGGGCGGCCAGGCCATGGCGGCGTACCGGCAGGCGATGGCCTCCGGCAACCTGGACGTGGTGGGCCTGCACGCGCACCGGGGCGAGCTCATCCGCACGGAGGCGGAGCTGGAGGGCTTCGTCGGCTCGGTGCTGGACTTCGCGGACGAGCTGCACCGCGAGCTGGGGTTGGACCTGGAGGTGCTGGACCTGGGCGGCAGCCTCTGCACGCCGACGGTGGAGCACATCGAGCAGCGGGACTGGCGGCTCAACCTCACCTTCCAGCGCGACCTGCCCGCGCCGGACTTCGCGGCGGCGCTCTCCATCGAGCGGTACGTGGCGAAGGTGGTGGCCCAGGTGGAGACGCACTACGCGAAGAAGGGCCGCAGGCGCCCGCGCATCTTCCTGGAGCCGGGCCGCGCGATGACGGGCAACACGCAGCTGTTGCTGGGCCGCGTGCACGCGCTCAAGGAGGGCGGCGAGCGGACGTGGGCGGTGCTCGACATGGGCATCAACCACGCCGAATGCGTGCGCAACGAGTACCACCAGCTCTTCCACGTCGAGCGGCCGGCCGCGCCGGCACACAAGGCGTACACGGTGGTGGGCCCCATCTGCACCCCGGCGGACACGCTGTACCACGCGGTGCGGCTGCCGGAGCTGAAGGTGGGCGACACGCTGGCCATCATGGACGCGGGCGCGTACTTCGTGCCCTTCGGCACGTCCTTCTCCTTCCCGCAGCCGGCCATCGTGAGCGTGGAGGGCGGGAAGGTGCGCCGCTTGCGCCGGGCGGAGACGCACGAGGACCTGATCACCTTCGATGATCCGGTGCCCTCGGCGTCCCGTGCCGCGGGGTGACGGTCCCCTTCAGCGGTTGAAGACCATCATCCGCAGGAAGGCGCGGGGGTGGCGCGCGGCCCCATAGGAGATGGTGGCCAGCTCCACCGCCGCGGGCATCATGTCGTCCCGGTCGATGAGCGGATCCACCGCCGTCTCCTTGTGGGTGTTGAACCACTGGCGCCACTGCCGGGCCTCGTCCGCGGGCAGCGCGCCGGACAGCCGCTGGAGGTTGAGCAGCATCTCCAGCGCGATGCGGTTGCAGAACACCGCGTCCTCGTGCGCGGCGCTGGCGTCGCGTGCGTCCTCCACCGCGCGCCGGAGCGCGTCCTTGTCCCCGGTGGCCGCGTGGTACGCGAGCAGCGGCAGGGGCAGCCCCCGCGCGATGTCGAAGCCCATCTGCCCGTAGAAGCGCGGGTTGAAGTCGATGAGGAGGTACGAGTCCTTCGTCTGGATGAACTCCACCTCGAAGACGCCGTGGTAGCCCAGCTTCTTGCACAGCCGGGTGAGCCCCGCGACCAGGTCCGGGCGCAGCGGCGCGGACTCGAAGCAGACGCCCACGCCCAGGCGGCGCGGACGCTGGAGGACCTTCATCGCGGCGCGGGCCTCGAAGAGCTCGCCGGACTCATCCACGAAGCCGGAGAGGCTGTAGATGCCCTCCGCGGCCTCCGGGTGGAACTCCTGCACCATGGGGTTCACCACGGCCGGGTCGAACTTCACGAGCATGGGCGCGTAGGTGTCCCGCGCGAACTCGCGGTACTCGCGCGCCAGGTCGTCCGGCGAGGACACCGGCTGGCCCTTGCGGTGCGTGGCGTGGAGGATCTGCGTGGTGGGCTTGAGCAGCACCGGGAAGTTCGCCTCGCGGCGCACCTGCTCCAGGTCCTCCTCCGACTGCGGGAACCAGGTGCGCGGCAGGTGCAGCCCCACCTCCGTGCCCACCTCGTAGAGGCGGCGCTTGTTGAGCAGGCCGTACACCGCGTCCACGCCCGGGTCGTAGAGGTGGAAGAGGTCCTCCAGCTTGGAGCGGTGCGCGGAGATGAGCCACGCCAGCTCGTCGCTCGTCGGGTAGAGCACGTGCTTGACGGGCTCGCGCAGGCCGAAGTCCACCAGCCACTGGAGGAAGGCCTCCGGCTGGGACTCCGGCGGGCACTGCACGCGGCGGCTGACGAAGCGCGAGTAGCTGGCCGGTCCCAGGCGGCCGGTGTCCGCCACCGTCACGTCCACGCCGTGGCGGCCCAGACAGCGGGCGGCGGCCAGGGTGCCGTAGAAGTTGGCGGAGAACAGCAACGCGGGGGGCCGGGCCGCGATGATGGCCGCGGGGGCCTCATCGGAGTAGGCGGCCTCTTCCATCTCATGCTCCAGTTTCGCGGGGTCGGCCTCGTGGCGCGGGCGCGCGGAGGAACGACGGGATTGACGGTGGGGACGCGACGAGAGACGGCCCCCTCCGAGCGCGGAGGTCGCCGGGCCGGCGGCGGACGAGGTGCTTGCCATCAGCCCCGCGGCGAGAAGCGTCAGAAGGTGCCTGGTCATGTCGAGCCGTCTGCTTCCAGCGATTCGGGGGCCGCCGGAATTCCAGTTCCCGACAGAGTACCTTTTTCCGACGGTGCGTGGGACCGGCCTCCGCACGATTGGACCCCCAAGGAGTGAGTGGCCGGGCTCACGCCGGAGTACCGCCGGGGGGGCTCCAGCGCAGGCAGCCCCGGGTCAGCAGCCACGCATCGGTGGCGACCCCTGGGGTCATCCGCGCGAGGCGCACGGCGGACTCGGCGAAGGCGTCCGGAGGCGCGGTGTGGCCTTCCTCGCGCGCGGCCTTCCACGCCGCCTCCCATGCCTGGAAGAAGGCGTGCATGGGGTCGCCAGGGCGGACGCGGCGGCGCAGGTCGCGGGGCAGCCAGTCGCGCAGGAGCAGCGGCGCGAAGCCCCGGGAGAAGTCGGTGTGGAAGAGGAGGCCCTCGCGCGTGGGTGCTTCCGTGTCCGGCGTCCGGCGCAGCAGGTGGGCCACCAGCACCGCGCCGTCCGTGTCGGAGGAGCCTTCCACCAGCAGCCCGCCGGGCAGGAGATGCCGCGACATCGCGCGGTGGGCCTCCGGGATGCGCTCCGGCGGGCCCTGGCGCAGGAGGTTCATGGCGCGCACCAGGCGGGCGGGTTCGTCCGGTGACAGCGGGAGCGCGAAGCCGCCCTCGCGAAAGTGCGTGCGCGCCTCCGCGTGGTCTCGCGCGGCGGCCGTGGCGCGCTCGGGCTCCAGCTCCACGCCCACCACGGACAGCGCCGGGTTCAGCGCGCGGAAGGCGGCGGCGCTCTCCAGCGTGGTCCACGGGTGCTCACCGAAGCCCACGTCCACGAAGACGGCGCGGGCCCACGGGCCATCGTCACGCGTGAGCAGCGGGGCCTCGGACTGGCACAGGTACGCGTCCAGTGCGCGCAGACGCCCCCGTGCGGTCCTCCCCCGGGTGCGGGTGTCCAGCTCCTGAGCCATGGACGCACTGTAGCGCGGGACGTCATTGCCGGGGCCCGCGCCGTAACACGACATGTCACAACCCGCGTCACAAGCCTTGTGGCCTCCGCGGGTTCTCCCTCTGGAGCCGGGGGGAGCGCGGCCATGTGAGGGCTTGGCATCACCGCTGCACAGGGGAGCCGCCGGTGCCGCAGTCCCTGGCATCCGTGACCGCAGTCCCCTCCAAGAGATTGGTTCTCCGTCCCCCATGATCACTTCCAGCTTCATGCGTTCCTCCCTCGTTGCCGCCCTCCTCCTCTCCGGCTCCGCCTTCGCGGGCGAGCCCCGGTACACGTCGGCCGCCGCGGCTGCCTGCACCGAGCTCAAGACCGAGCTGATGCAGGGCGCGAAGGCGCAGGGCGTCGCGCTCAACGAGGAGGAGATCGGCACCCTCACGACGGACAAGGCCACCGTCGTGGCGACGGCCATCGCGGGCTACGAGAACGTCCCCGCCGCGGAGTACGAGAAGGGCGTGGACGCGGCCTTCGTCTACATCGACTCCGAGGAGGCGGGCATCCCGGCGGGTCACTACCGCGTGAAGGTCCGCGCCAACCCGGAAGACATCAAGGTGGGCAAGTACAAGGCCATCGCCAGCCTCATCGACAAGGACGGCAAGGAGGTCGCGCAGCGCGCGACGGTCATCGAGACGTTCCCCACGGCGGTGAAGTCCGCGCGCTACGGCTCGCCGATGAGCGTGGGCATCCAGCAGCAGACCATCAACGACTGGAACCTCACGCGCTTCCGCAAGACCATCATCGTCGTCATCGTGCACTCGTGGGGCGTCACGGTCATCGACCTGTTCGGCACGGACTACAGCAGCTACTACGGCTTCTAGTCCCGCGCTCCGCCGCCGGGAGCCTCATGGGTTCCCGGCGGTGCGATTTTCGTCCCATCCGCGGCGCACCTAGAGGACGGGGTTCGTGAGCCCTCCGTCCGCGACCTGTCCCCGCTGTGGCGCCCCCCGCGTGGCGGGGCCCGAGTGCCCGGCATGCGGCGTCATCTACCTGCGCGCGGAGGTCCGCGCCGCCACCCGTCAGGCCGAGGCCCGCGACCGCGAGGCCCGCGAGGCGGCCCAGCGCGAGGCCGAGGACCAGCGGGCCGCGCTGCGCGAGGCGCTGGAGGCCCACACCGTCCCCACGTTCGCCTCCCCCCTGGTGGCGGCCCAGCCCCCGCCGGACCCGGCCACGGAGGGCATCACCTTCCACGGCGAGTACACCGGTGATGACGAGGGCCTCCTGGAGGCGCGGCTGCGGCTGGCCGTGTTGCCCGTCGCGCTCGGCATCGCCTGGGTCGCGGTGCGTTCGCCCCTCTTCCATTCGCTGTTCCGCATCTTCTTCACGATGCCGGTGCACGAAGTGGGGCACGCCGTCACGGCGTGGTTCTGCGGCTTCAGCGCCACGCCCACGCTGTGGGTGACCCACGTGTCGGACGAGCGCTCGACGTTCATGACCGTCGTGCTGACGGGGCTGCTGGGCGCGCTCGTCTGGCAGGGCTGGAAGCGCCGCCGGTGGACGTGGCTGGGCGTGGGCGCGGGGCTCCTCGCGGTGCACTGGATGGGCAGGTTCAGGCTCACCCAGACCCAGGCCCATGCCGTCGTCTTCTTCGGCGGTGACGCGGGGCTGATGGTGCTGGGCGCGCTGCTGATGGCCACGTTCTACGTGCCGCCGGGCCACTACCTCCACCGGCACCAGCTGCGTTGGGGGTTCCTCGTCATGGGCGCGGCGGCGTTCATGGACGGCTTCGAGCAGTGGTGGGCGGCGCGCACCAACGTGGACCGCATCCCCTTCGGCCGCATCGAGGGCGTGGGCCTGAGCGACCCCAGCACCCTGGTGGAGACCTACGGCTGGACCGTCGGCAACGTCATCCGCGGCTACGTCGCGGTGGGCGCCGTCTGCCTCTCGGCCCTGGTCGTGCTCTACCTCGTCTCGCTCTGGCGGGCCCGCGACCTGCTGCGCGGCTGAGGCGCGGCCTCGCGCCAGTTCCCGAAGGGCCACTCGAAGCCCGGCGTGCTCAGCACCTCCGGCTTGCGCGCGCCTCGCCAGCGCAGGGCCTCGCCGGGCCGCAGCAGCAGCGCTTGCGGCCCCTGGCCCTGCGCCTTACGCACCTCGGCCAGCCGCTCCGGATACGGATCCGCGTCCGGGTTCTCGTCCATGTTGCTCGCCCCCTCGACGGGCGCGCCCGGATAGCCGGCGTAGCGTGGGCCCATGCCCTCGCGCCAGTACCAGGGGGCGCCGCCGTCCGCGCAGGGCACCACGTAGCGCGCGCCCAGCAGCGCGCCGTAGCGCAGCGCCTCCTCCGGTCCCGCCATCAGGCGCTGCGGCGTGGTGAGCGCGTCGCGCGGCACGTTGACGAGGAACGCATCCAGCGTCGTAAAGCCGAAGAAGATGGGCGGCAGCCGGAAGCCGCGCACGCCGCAGAAGAGCACGTCCACCGGCCCCTGCTGCTTGCGCACGCGGCGGCACACCGCGTCCATGTCCCCGCGTACGTCATGGCCCGCGTCCGCGAAGAAGGCGGCGGAGAAGTCCTTGGAGCGCACGAGCCACGTGTTGCCCTCGTTGTAGAGGTCCGGGTGGGGCCCCTCGCCGTCGGTGGGCTGCTCGCCGTGGAAGGGCAGCGCGTGCACCGTCACGTCGCCCACCTGCCGCGACTCGCCCCAGCGAAGGGGCTCCACGTGCGTGAAGCCCAGCTGCTTCAGCCGCAGCGCGCAGTCCGTGGAGAAGAGGCTCTCGCGCGCCACCGCCGGCACGAAGATGCGCGTGTCGCGAGGCAGGGGCAAGAGCGAGCCCAGGTGGAAGTGGTCCCCGTGGGAATGGGTGATGACCACGGCGTCCACCCGGCCCAGGTCCGACGCCTGCAACGCCCCATAGCCGGGCAGGTCCGCCTCGCCCGTGGGACGGAAGTACGGGTCCACCAGCACGCGCCCTTCCCTGCCCGACACCAGCACCGTGTTGTGCCCCACGAAGAGGGCGCCCGGCCCCGGCACGTCCACCGGCCCCGCGTGGCGCACGAGCCAGCCGGCTTGCGACAGGTCGCCGAGCAGCTCGCCCACGACGGGCACGGTGGCCAGCGCGCGCAGCTCCTCGCGGGTCGCGCCGCGGGCGAGCGCCGCGAACAGGTCCGCCACCCCGGGCCAGTCCTTCGCGCGCACCGGCACGTCCAGCCCCAGCGAGTCCTGGCGCAGGTGCAGCACGCGCGGGCGGTGGCGCAGCGGATCCGGGAAGAGGACGTCCTCGCGCAGCACGCGCCGTCCCATGCGCCGCTTCGTGCCCTGGCAGAGGGCGGCATAGCGGGGCGTGTCCTCCAGCCAGCGGATGAGCGCGTCCGCTTCGCGCAGCGCACCCTCGCGGCCCAGCGCGGCGATGTGGCGCTTCAGCGGCACCTGCGCGCGGCGCACCGGGCGCGCGGTGGGCCCCTGGATGCTGCACCCCAGGTCCTCGTGGTGGTCGGCTTCCGTGCGGGCGGAGGCGAGGACGGCCAGGCTGACGCCGCGGTGCAGGGTGAATCGCATGCATGCGACGTCGCATGGCGCCCGGCCCTTCGCAAGGGATGACGCTTGCGCCCGGCCGCCGGGCCGCCCGCGACCTCGCGGGTTGTGGCGCCCCAGGGAGGCCGGTACCCTTCCGCGCACCCATGGCCCACCCCGCCGAGCCGCTCCCGCCGGAGCCTTCCGCCCCCCTGTCCTCCGTGCCCGACGCCGTCGCGCCGCGCTTCCGCTTCCTGCCCGCGGTCGGCACGTGGAAGTACCACCTGCTGCTCGCGTCGGTGGCCATCTTCATCCTGGGCCCGCTGGGCGGCGTGGCCGCGTCGTACATGAACTTCAGCCTGGGCTTCTTCGTCGCCAGCCAGGTGCTGTCCGGCATCCTCGGCAGCGTCGTCACCTACGGCTACGGCGCGGAGGGCAAGCACGGCGCCAACTACATGCAGACGATGGCCGCGTCGGTGGCCTCGCTGTGCGCCATGTCCGTGCTCATCCAATCCATGGTGTGGCTGGGCATGCCCCAGCCGCCCGCGTGGCAGCTGATGCTCTTCGTGGGCTGCGTGGGCATGTTCGGCGTGGGCGTGGGCATGCTCTACACGCCGCTGCTCGTGGACCGGCTCCAGTTGGACTACCCGTCCGGCTACGCGGTGGCCAACATCCTGCGCGCGCTCACGGACAAGCGCCTGCTCAAGGCCTCCATCGCGAAGCTGGGCGGCGGCACCGGCCTGGGCATCCTGGCCGCGTGGCTCACGGAGAAGGTAGCGGCCATCGCCGCGCTGAGCATCAGCAGCTCCACGGTGGGCGCCGGCATGGTGGTGGGCAGCCGCATCACCGTGCCCGCCATGCTCATGGGCCTCATCGGCTACGCAATCTCTCCGTACCTCCAGGGCATCGGGTGGCTGGGGCCGGATGACCCGTACCGGAAGATTGGCTTCCTCATCTCGCTGGCGATGATCTGCGGCGCGGCGCTGGTGGACCTGGCGCTGCTCGCGGTGCAGGCGGCGGACCGCATCCGGGGCCGCGCGCAGGCGCCCGCGAACGACGAGCCCGCGTGGAAGAAGGTCAACGTGCCCCGGCTCATCGCCTGGGTGGTGGGCTGGGGCGCGGCCGTCGTCGTGGTGGCCACGCAGGTGCTGCACCAGCCCCCGGGCTTCATCCTCTTCGGGCTCGTGCTGTCGCTCTTGTTCGTGCTCATCAACGGCATCGCCTACGGCATCAGCGACAACAACCCCATCTCCAGCGCCTTCGTGGTGTCGGTGCTGCTGATGTCGCTCCTGGGCCTGAAGGATCCGCTGGTGGGGCTGATGGCGTCCTCCATCCTGCTCATCTCCACGTCGGTGGGCTGCGATATGCAGCAGGACCGCTCCACCGGGTGGCGCCTGGGCACCAACCGCGTGGTGCAGTTCCGCTACCAGGTGCTTGGCATCTTCATGGGCGCGGTGCTGTGCGTGGTGCTGGCGCGCGTGTTCATGGGCGCCTACCCCGTGCTGTCCGTCAACCAGTTGGACCACCCGGACGTGAAGGTGGCCCAGTGGAGCTCCGCGATGACGTACAAGTTCGTGGGCGCCATCCGCGACCTGGGCACGCTGTCCGCGCACAAGGTGACGGCGCTGCTCGTGGGCCTGTCCATCGGCTTCACGCTGGAGGTCATCCGCAAGGTGGTGCGCCGCCGCCCCGCGTACCTGAGCTACGTGCAGGGCTCGCGCACGGGGTTCGGCGTGGGCTGGACCCTGGACTCGCTGGTGCTGGCCAGCCCCTACGCGCTCGCGTTCGGCGGCTTCATCGCGCTGCCCGCGGCCATCTGGTTCGGCATGGGCGGCATCCTCACGTCGGTCTTCAACACCGTGTCCAAGCGCTTCCGCAAGGAGCCCGCGCCGGGCGAGGCGGTGCTGCCGGAGGACATGAGCACCATGTCGCTGGTGGGCGGCGGCCTCATCGCGGGCGAGTCGCTCTTCTACCTCTTCGTCGGCCTCGCCGGCCTGCTGTCCCTGCTGGGCTGAAGTCCCCTGCCCCGGAGCACGGCTTGACTTTCCGTGACTCCGGGAGCACTTCTTGTCCCGTGAACCTCGTCATCACCACCACCGCGACCACGACCACCACCGCTTCGGCGGGCGTGGGTGCGGTGCGCGTGTCGGTGTCCTGACGAGCGCACGGTTTCCCGCCCCGCCGAAGTCCGGCCGGGGCGACCGTGCAACCTCACACGCCCCGTGTCCGGCCCCGGCTGCTTCATCCCGACCGACACACGGAGACGACGATGCTCGACGAACACGACCACCGCGCGCTGGGCCAGCGCCTGGACCTCTTCCACCTGCAGGAGGAGGCCCCGGGCATGGTGTTCTGGCACCCGCGCGGACTGATGCTGTACCGGCTCCTGGAGGACCACGTGCGCCAGCGCATGCGCGAGGAGGGCTACCGCGAAGTCCGTACGCCGCAGCTGTGCTCCCAGCCGCTGTGGGAGCAGAGCGGCCACTGGGAGAACTTCCGCCAGAACATGTTCTGCATGGAGGAAGGTGACCGGCACCTGGCGTTGAAGCCGGTGAGCTGCCCGGGCCACATCCAGTTGGTGCAGCGCATGGCGCCCAGCCATCGCGACCTGCCCCTGCGGCTGGGGGAGTTCGGGCTGGTGCACCGCAGCGAGCCCAGCGGCGCGCTGCACGGGCTGTTCCGCCTGCGCCAGTTCACGCAGGACGATGGCCACATCTTCTGCGCGGCGGAGCAGGTGGAGGCGGAGGTGGTTCGCTTCGTGCGCTCGCTCAAGGCGTTCTACGCGGGCTTCGGCTTCGACGACGTGCAGGTGGCCTTCTCCAGCCGTCCGGCGATGCGCGCCGGCGGTGACGCGCTGTGGGACCAGGCGGAGGCGTGGCTCCAGTCCGCGGCGAAGCAGGCGGGTCTCCAGTACGTGGACCAGCCCGGCGAGGGCGCCTTCTACGGGCCCAAGCTGGAGTTCGTGCTGAAGGACCGGCTGGGCCGCGCGTGGCAGTGCGGGACGATCCAACTGGACCTGGTGCTGCCGGAGCGCTTCGACCTGCACTACGTCGGCGCGTCCGGAGAGCGCCTGCGCCCGGTGATGCTTCACCGCGCGCTGTTCGGCAGCCTGGAGCGCTTCATCGGCGTGCTGCTGGAGCACCATGGCGGCGCGCTACCGGCGTGGCTCGCGCCCGAGCAGGTGGTGGTGGCCTCCGTGGGCGCGGGGGCCGCCGCGTACGCGGAAGGGCTGGCGGCGCGGCTGCGGCTGGCCGGCTGCCGCGCGCGGGCGGACGTGCGGGACGAGTCCCTGTCGAAGAAGGTCCTGGGCTCGCACGAGGACGGCGTGCCGTTCCTCGCGGTGGTGGGTGGCCGCGAGGTGGAGTCGAAGGGCGTGCGCCTGCGGCAGCGCGATGGCTCGCAGCGCGACCTGCCCTGGGATGACGCCGTGGCGTGGCTGTCCGCCGCGTGCCAACCGGCCGTGGCGGGCTGAGCGGCCGTCCCTGAAGCACCGGCCCGGTGCTCCCTTCCCTCACGCGAAGGGGGCGCCGGGCCTTTCCGTGGTGGGCTCAGGAGTAGAGGCTCAGGTATTCCAGCGGCTCGCCGGGCCGCAGCAGCGTGAGGGGCTCGGAGGCGACGTCGTCCAGACTCAGGAGCCCCACCGCGTGGTTCTCCGCGTCCACGACCACCAGGCGGTTCAAGTGATGCTGCTCCATCAGGCGCTCGCCGGCCTCCAGCGGCGCGTCCTCCGGGCAGGTGACGAGCGGGGCCCGCATCGCCTCGCGCACGGTGGTGACGTCGGGGTCATGTCCGTGGACGGTGGAGCACAGGGAGAGTTCGGAGTCGGTGAGCAGGCCCACCACCCGTCCGTGCTCCGTGACGGGCAGCGCCCCCAGGCTGGCGGTGTCCAGCCGCTCGGCGGCGGACCGCAGGCACTCATCCGCGTCGATGGTCTTCACGTCCCTCTGCATCCACTCCGAAATCCGCATGGGCAGACCTCCTGGTGACGCGCGCCCGCGTCTCGAAGCAGTACAACCGGCGCACGGACATCCAACCCATTGCCCTGGAGGCCCGCCGTTCCGTGAGGAGCAGAACCAAGGGGCCGGCCCCCTGCCTGTCCGCCTGGTATAGGGTGCGACGCGAAGGCCTGCGGTGCATCCAAGGCCGTGCTCCGGGCTGAAGGCCCGAAACGTGGAGGAGGACCCATGGCGGACAAGCTCATTCTTTCCAACGACGAGTGGCGCAAGCGCCTCACCCCCGAGGAGTTCCAGGTGCTGCGGCAGCACGGCACCGAGTACCCGGGGACGGGCTGTTTCCTCGGCACCAAGACGCCGGGCACCTACGTGTGCGCGGGCTGCAACAACCCGCTGTTCAAGGCCGGGACGAAGTTCGAGTCCGGCACCGGCTGGCCGTCCTTCACGCAGACGCTGTCGGAGGACTCTGTCACGGAGATCCGCGACGTGTCGCACGGGATGATCCGCACCGAGGTCCGCTGCGCGCGCTGCGACGGACACCTGGGCCACGTGTTCCCGGACGGCCCGCCGCCCACGGGGCTGCGCTACTGCATGAACTCCGTGGCGATGAAGCACGTCCCGGAAGGAAGCCCCATCGAGCTGGTCAAGGCCTGAGCGGCTGAAGCAGGACGGGCCTCCCCTCCCTCTGCGAGGATGGGAGGCCATGCGACGACCTCCGGCCGGCCCCTGGATGCTCTTCACCGCGCTGCTCCTGGGCGGTGTTTCCCAGGGGGCTCCGCCCTCCAAGCCGCCCCGGGTGACGTGGCTCTATCAGGACCGGCTGGCTTCGCCCTGGGAGGACCTGACGTGGGCCGGTGCGCACGCGATGAGCGCCACCGTGGCAGGGGCCTCGGGCAGCCACGCCATCTCCGTGACGCTGGGGCCCTGGGAGGCGCTGTACTTCGGCCACCCGGGCTTCGACGTGGCACCGGAGGACACGCTGGTGCTGAAGGTGAACGGCGGGAAGGACGGCGCGAACGCGGCGGTGCGCGCGCGCGTCGTCATCGGCGCCGAGCAGCCCGTGGGCGTGCCGCTGGGCCCTACCTGTGAGGGCGGCGCCATCCCCGCCGGGAAGTGGACGACCTGCCGCGTGCCGCTGGCGAAGCTGCTGCCCGAAGGCCGCACGCGCATCACCGGCCTGTGGCTCCAGGAGGACAGCGGCAAGACGCTGCCGCCGCTCTTCTTCGACGACATCGGTGTCGAGCAGGGCCCCCGGACCGTGTCCCTCACGCTGGAGACGCCCGCCGTCTTCCTGGCGCCGGGCGCCACACACGCCTTCAGCGCCACCGTGACGAACAGCACGGACACGGAGGTGGCCTGGAGCGTGGAGCCCGGCAACGAGCGGGGCACCATCAGCGCCGCGGGCGTCTACACCGCGCCTCGCAAGCCGGGCACGTACCGGGTGATGGCCCGGAGCAAGGCGGACCCGAGCCAGGTGGCTCAGGCCAGCGTGGTGGTGAGCGCTTCCACCGCCGTGAAGGGTCCTCCGGGCCAGGGCGGCAAGTGGGTGTCGGGCTACTACACGGGCTGGAACGCGGATGACTACCCGCCGGAGAAGGTGGACTTCAGCGCGCTCACGCACATCCTCGTGGGCCGCGTCACGCCGAAGGCGGACGGCACGCTGAGCACGAAGTTCGACAACGACCGGGGGCCGGAGATTGCCCGCACGCTGTCGAAGCGCGCGCATGCCGCGGGCCGCAAGGCGCTCATCATGGTGGGCGGCTCCGGTGAGCACGACGGCTGGGTGGGCGCCGCGTCCGACGCGAACCGCGCGAAGTTCGTCCGCGCGCTGCTCAAGGCGATGGACGACTTCGGCTACGACGGCCTGGACCTGGACTGGGAGCCCGTGGAGAAGGAGGACCGGCCCAAGCTGCTGGCCCTGGTGAAGGCCCTTCGCGAGGCGCGGCCGAAGATGCTCCTCACCTTCCCCCTCCACTGGATCAACACCAACTTCCCCACCGACGCGGACCCATGGTTCGCGGAGCTGGCGACGCACTTCGACCAGATGAACCTGATGTCCTACGAGATGATTGGCGCGTGGGACGGCTGGAAGTCCTGGCACACGTCCGCGCTGAGGGGCGAACAGGGGCTGCACCCCACGTCCATCGCGTCCAGCCTGGCGCTGTGGGTGAAGGCCGGCATCCCCAAGGCGAAGCTGGGCATCGGCATCCCCTTCTACGGGCTCGCGTGGCGCCACATCACCGGCCCGTACCAGCCGTTCACGAACTGGTCCGACTACGTGGGCGGGGACAACTCGTTCACGTACAAGAAGATCCTCCGCTACTCGAAGCAGGGGAAGTACCAGTGGGACGAGAAGGCCCAGGCCAGCTACGTGACGTTCGCTCCGGACAAGCTCGTGGAGGACGGCACGGTGACGTGGATCTCCTACGACAGCCCGCAGGCCATCGCCGCCAAGGGCGCCTTCGTGAAGCAGGAGGGCTACGGCGGCACCATCCTCTGGACGCTCAACCAGGGCTGCGTCGACCCGGTGACGGGCGCCAACCCGCTGCTGGACGCGGTGAAGGCGGCCTTCCTCCCGTAGCCCCGCCCCCGGGGCAGCTCCAGCGCTCCTCCCGGGCAGGGTGTCCGCGAGGCACTCCAGGCTGAACCTCATGGCACCCGCCATTCCGGCGAGGCGTGTTCACGTCCCGGGAGTGCCATGCGCAGACCTTCGAAGGAGTGGTGGCTCGTTGCCGTGGTCCTCGCGGTGCTCACGGGGCTGGTCCTGGCGACCCGCCCCCGAGCGCCGCGAGCGCCCACCGAAGCGGGCATCCAGGGCGCGGCCACGACGTGGATCTACCAGGAGCAGTTGGAGTCGCCGTGGCTGGACTACTCCTGGGCCCAGCACTCGCTGAGCGCCACCGACCCCGTGGCCTCCGGTGCCCACGCCATCTCCGTGACGCTGGGGCCGTGGGAGGCGCTGTACTTCGCGCACCCTGGCCTGGACGTGGCGCCCGGGGACACGCTGGTGCTGAAGGTGCACGGCGGCAGCGAGGGAGAGGGCGCGGCGGTGCGCGTGCGCGCCGTCGTGGGTGACGCGCAGCCAGTGGGACTCCCCCTGGGGCCCACGTGCGAGGGCGGCGCCATCCACGCCGGGCGCTGGAGCACGTGCCGGGTGCCGCTCGCGTTGCTGCTTCCCGAGGGGCAGACCCGCATCACGGGCCTGTGGCTCCAGGAGGACAACGGGAACACGCTGCCGCCCCTCTTCTTCGACGACCTTGGCGTGGAGCACTCGGAAGCGCCTCCGGAAGACGTGCGCGTCACCGTGAGCCCGCCGGACGCGGTGCTGGCCCCGGGCGGCTCACGCGCCTTCACCGCCACCGTGAGCGGGAGTGATGACACCTCGGTGGACTGGAGCGTCGAGCCGCCCGGGGCGGGAGGCGTCATCACCGTCGATGGCGTCTATACGGCGCCGTCCGAGCCGGGCACGTACCACGTGGTGGCCCGCAGCCGCGCGGCCCCGGAGCAGGTGGCGCGCGCCGCCATCCACGTCCGGACCGAGGGCATGCCCGGAGAGGGCAAGTGGGTGTCCGGCTATTACACCGGATGGAACACGGACCTCTACCCGCCGGAGAAGGTGGACTTCAGCGCCATCACGCACCTGATGGTCGGCCGCGCCACCCCCCGAGCGGATGGCACGCTCAACACGCAGTTCGACAACGACCAGGGGCCGGAGATCGCCCGCGCGCTGTCGAAGCGCGCGCACGAGGCGGGCCGCAAGGCGATCATCATGGTGGGCGGCGCCGGTGAGCACGACGGCTGGGTGGGCGCCGCGTCCGACGCGAACCGCGCGACGTTCGTCCGCTCGCTGCTCCAGGCGGTAGACGACTTCGGCTACGACGGACTGGATCTGGACTGGGAGCCCGTGGAGAAGGAGGACCAGCCGAAGCTGCTGGCGCTGGTGCAGGCCCTGCGTGCCGAGCGTCCGGAGTTGGTCCTCACCTTCCCCCTCCACTGGATCAACACCAACTTCCCGCAGGACGCGGATCCCTGGTTCGCGCGGCTCGCGCCGTACCTGGATCAGGTGAACGTCATGTCCTACGAGATGATTGGCCCATGGGAGGGCTGGCACTCCTGGCACACGTCCGCGCTGCGAGGCGAGACACCCGAGCACCCCACGTCCGTCGCGTCCACCCTGGACCTGTGGGTGAAGGCCGGCATCCCCAAGGAGAAGCTGGGCCTGGGCATCCCCTTCTATGGCATGGCGTGGCGCCACATCACCGGCCCGGGCCAGCCCTTCACGGGCGGGTCCGACTATGTCGGCGGAGACAACGTCTTCACGTACAAGAAGGTGCTCGCGCTGTCGGAGAAGGGCACGGAGCAGTGGGACGACGCGGCCCGTGCCTCCTACGTCACCTTCGCGCAGGACGCGTGCGTGGAGGACGGGACGGTGCGGTGGATCTCCCACGAGAGCCCCCGCTCCATCGCGGAGAAGGGCCAGTTCGCGAAGGAGGAGGGTTACGGCGGCGTCATCATCTGGACGGTCAACCAGGGCTGCACCGATCCAGAGACCGGTGCCAACCCGTTGCTGGACGCCGTGCGGGACGCCTTCCTGGAGTGACGCGAGCCCGCGTCAGCCCAGGGTGACGCGGGCGTTGCGGAACATGCGCATCCAGGGGCCGTCCTCGCCCCACTCCGCCGGGTGCCAGGAGTGCTGCACGGTGCGGTGCACGCGCTCCGGGTGCGGCATGGTGATGGTGAAGCGCCCGTCCTTCGTGGTGATGCCCGCGATGCCGTGCGGCGAGCCGTTGGGGTTGGCCGGGTACTTCGCCGCCACCTGGCCCCGGTTGTCCACCCAGCGCGTCGTCACCAGCCCGGAGGCGTTGAAGCGCGCGGCGGCGTCCGCGTTGGCGAACTCCGCCCGCCCCTCGCCGTGCGACACGACGATGAGCATCCGGCTGCCCTCCATGCCCTTGTAGAAGAGCGACGGCGACGGAGAAATCTCCACGGTGCCCAGGCGGGCCTCGAACTGCTCGGACGCGTTGCGCACGAAGCGCGGCCAGCCGTCCGCGCCGGGGATGAGCTCGCGCAGCTGCGCGAACATCTGGCAGCCGTTGCACGCGCCCAGGCCGAAGCTGTCCGGCCGCGCGAAGAACTCCGAGAAGGCGTCGCGCGTGCGCGGGTTGAAGAGGATGGACTTCGCCCACCCGCCGCCCGCGCCCAGCACGTCGCCGTAGCTGAAGCCGCCGCACGCCATCACGCCGTGGAAGTCCTTCAGCGACACGCGGCCCGACAACAGGTCGCTCATGTGCACGTCCACCGCGGCGAAGCCCGCGCGGGTGAACGCCGCCGCCATCTCCTGCTGGCTGTTGACGCCCTGCTCGCGCAGCACCGCCACGCGAGGCCGCGCCCCCCTGGCGATGTACGGCGCCGCCACGTCCACCTTCGGGTCGAACGTGAGCCTGGGTGACAGGCCCGGGTCGCCCGCGTCGCACTTCGCGGCGTACTCCTCCTCCGCGCAGGTGGGATTGTCGCGCAGCTTCTGGATTTCGTAGCTCACGCGCGACCAGGTGCGCTTGAGCGCCACCGTCTCCTCCGCGAGCAACTCCTGGCCGCCGTGCCGCACCCGCACCACCTGCTGGACCGTGGGGCGCCCCAGCTCGTGGACGTGCGCGCCCAGGCCGTGGCGGGCGAGTACCTCCCGCACGCGGGCCACGTCGGACGCGCGCACCTGAACCACCGCGCCCAGCTCCTCGTTGAAGAGGGCCGCCACCGCGTCGCCACCCAACGAGGCCAGGTCCACGTCCAGGCCGCAGTGGCCCGCGAAGGCCATCTCCGCGAGCGTGGCCCAGAGGCCGCCATCGGAGCGGTCGTGGTAGGCGAGCAGCGCGCCCGCGGAGTGCAGCTCCTGCACCGCCGCGAAGAAGCCCTTCAGCGCCGCGGGGTCATCCACGTCCGGGCACTCCGGGCCCACCTGCTGGTGCACCTGCGCCAGCACGGACGCTCCCAGCCGCTGCCGGCCCTTGGCGATGTCCAGGAGCAGGAGGCGCGTGTCACCCGCCACGTCCACCGGCTGCGGCGTCAGCGTGACGCGCGCGTCCAGCACCGGCGCGAACGCGGTGATGATGAGCGACAGGGGCGCGGTGACGGACTTCTTCTGGCCGTCCTCCTGCCACTGCGTGCGCATGGACATGGAGTCCTTGCCCACCGGAATGGCGATGCCCAGCGCGGGGCACAGCTCCATGCCCACCGCGTGCACGGCCGCGTAGAGGTTCGCGTCCTCACCGGGGCTGCCCGCCGCCGCCATCCAGTTCGCGGACAGCTTCACGTCCGACAGCTTCCCGATGCGCGCCGCCGCCAGGTTGGTGAGCGCCTCGCCCACCGCCATGCGCGCGGAGGCCGCCGCGTCCACCAGCGCCACCGGCGTGCGCTCGCCGAGCGCCATGGCCTCGCCCGTGTCGGACATCAGCGACGACAGCGTCACCGCGCAGTCCGCCACCGGTACCTGCCACGGGCCCACCATCTGGTCGCGCGCGGTGTGGCCGCCCACGGAGCGGTCGCCAATGGTGATGAGGAACGACTTGTCCGCCACCGTCGGGTGCGACAGCACCGCGTGCGCCGAGGCCTTCAGGTCCGCCGGGAGGCTCAGCGGCGCGTGCTTCAGCGGGCGCGACGCGAAGTCGCGGTGCATGCGCGGCGCCTTGCCGAAGAGGACGTCCATGGGCAGCGCGATGGGCGTGTCCCCCAGCTCGCGGTCCGTGAGCGTGAGCACCTGCTCCGCCGTGGCCTCGCCCAGCACGGCGAAGGGGGCGCGCTCGCGCTCGCACAGCGCGGCGAAGCGCGGCAGGTCCTCCGGCGCCACGCCTAGCACGTAGCGCTCCTGCGCCTCGTTGCACCAGATCTCCACCGGGGACATGCCCGGCTCGTCGTTGGGCACCTCGCGCAGCTCCAGCCGGCCGCCCAATTCGTTGTCGTGCGCCAGCTCCGGCAGCGCGTTGGACAGGCCGCCCGCGCCCACGTCGTGGATGGAGCGCACGGGGTTCGCCTCTCCCAGCATCCAGCACTGGTCGATGACCTCCTGGCAGCGGCGCTCCATCTCCGCGTTGTCCCGCTGCACGGAGGCGAAATCCAGGTCCGCCGCGCTCGCGCCCTGCGCCATGGAGGACGCCGCGCCGCCGCCCAGGCCGATGAGCATCGCCGGGCCGCCCAGCACGATGAGCTTGTCGCCCGCGCGCAGCGGGGCCTTCTTCACGTGGTCCGCGCGGATGTTGCCCAGGCCGCCCGCCAGCATGATGGGCTTGTGGTAGCCGCGCACCTCCACGCCCTGGGGCGTGGGCACGTGCTGCTCGAAGCTGCGGAAGTAGCCGGTGAGGTTGGGCCGGCCGAACTCGTTGTTGAACGCGGCGCCGCCCAGCGGGCCGTCCACCATGATGTCCAGCGCGGACACGATGCGGTCCGGCTTGCCGTAGGCCACCTCCCACGGCCGCGCGAAGTCCGGCAGGCGCAGGTGGCTGACGGAGAAGCCGGTGAGCCCCGCCTTGGGCTTCGCGCCGCGCCCGGTGGCGCCCTCGTCGCGGATCTCACCGCCCGCGCCCGTGGCCGCGCCCGGGTACGGCGAGATGGCGGTGGGGTGGTTGTGCGTCTCCACCTTCATCATGATGTGGGCCGGCTCGCGCACGGTGCCCCACTCGCGCGCCTCGCCCTGCGGGAAGAAGCGCTCCACCTCGAAGCCTTCGATGACGGCCGCGTTGTCCTTGTACGCGGACAGCACGCCGCCCGGGCTCTGGGCGTAGGTGTTCTTGATGGCCTGGAACAGCGAGCGCTCGCGCGGCTCTCCATCCACCGTCCACGACGCGTTGAAGATTTTATGGCGGCAGTGCTCGCTGTTCGCCTGCGCGAACATCATCAACTCCACGTCGGTGGGGTTGCGCTTCAGCTCCGTGAAGCGCGCCACCAGGTAGTCGATTTCGTCCTCCGCCAGCGCCAGGCCCAGCTCGCCGTTGGCCTTCGCCAGCGCCGCGCGGCCTCCGCCCAGCACGTCCACGCGCGTGAGCGGCCGGGGCGAGTCCGTGCGGAACAGCACCTCCGCGTCCTCCAGCCGGGGCAGCACCGCCTGCGTCATCCGGTCGTGCAGCACCGCCTGCACGCCCTCCGCCTCGTTCGCGTCCAGCTCCCGGCCGCCCGGGCCGGTGAGGAAGAACGCGATGCCGCGCTCCATGCGGCGCACCTGCGTGAGGCCGCAGTGGTGCGCGATGTCCGTCGCCTTGGAGGCCCAGGGCGACACCGTGCCCGGACGCGGCACCACCAGGAGCAGCGTGCCCGTGCGCTCGCGCTTCGCCGTGTGGGGGCCGTACTCCAAGAGGCGCCCCAGCCGCTCGGACGCGTCCTGCGTCAGCGGCGCGGACGCGTCCACGAAGTGCACGAACTCCGAGTAGAGGGTGGCCACCGTAGGCACCCGCTCCCGGCAACGGGCGAGCAGCTTGGCGAGCCTGAATTCGGAGAGGGCCGGAGCCCCGCGCAGCGTGAGCATGAAGGTCCTTGCGAACGGGTGACGGGAGGTAACAGCGGGGCCGTCCTTATCACCGCGCCCCGCGTCACAACGTCCGGAGTTCGTGCCAGGACGCCCGCACAGCCCCCAGGTGGGTGAACCACCGCCGACGTGGGCGCTCCTCCGTCCCGGACCGCCCCACCACACTCCCAGCCATCCAGGATTTAACCTCCAAGTCAGTACTCCATGATTTGCTCTCCAGGCTTCAAAGACTCGTTTCGTCACACTGGGGGCATGTCATGACGCGAAGGCACCGCTGGCTCCTTGCCGGCCTGACGTTCACGCTGTCCGCATGTGGTGCGGGAGGACCTGACGCGGAAGCGCCTCCAGCGCCCTCCGAAGCCCGGCTGGGAGACCTGAAGTCGGCGCTGGGAGCGCTGCCCGGGGCGGAGGTGCGGGGAGTACACGCGGACGGCGTGCCCCAGTTCATCCAGGGGGAGCTCGGGACGGCGGGCCGGCCCCTCTCCGGTGCGAGCGCCTGGCAGGCGCACGCGCTCCTGGAGCCCACCCTGCTGCGCGTGCTGCCCGCCTTCCGGCTGACGGCGAAGGACCTGGTGCCCAAGCGCATCCACACGGACGAACTGGGCAACACCCACCTGCGCTACACGCAGACCAAGGGCGGGCTCCCGGTGGTGAACGAGGAGCTCATCGTCCACCTGGACGCGAAGGGTCAGGTGTACGCGGTGAACGGCACCGCGCGTGACGGAGAACCCCTGCCGGCCGCCGCGCGCATCGCTCCGGAGGCCGCGAGCGCGGCGGCGCTGGCGGCGTCCCCGCCGGGCAGCCGCGCGGAAGCCCCCCGCGAGGTCTTCGTCCGGCCGGATCCGGACGCGGCCCTGGTGCGCGCCTTCGAGGTGGTGGTGTCCGGACAGGACGCGGACGGCATGCCCCTGCGCGACCGCGTCTACGTGAGCGCGGCGGACGGCCAGGAGGTGCTGCGCGCGCCGGAGTTCCACGCCGCGCGCAACCGCAAGGTGTGCTCGGTGGGCGGCCCCAACAGCGGCACGTGCCGGATTGAAGGCCAGGGGGCCACCGGCGACACGGCCATCGACAAGACGTACGACAACCTGGGCCTCTTCTACGACTGCTTCCAGGCGAACTTCGGCCGTGACTCGTGGAACGGCATGGGCGCCCAGTTGCTGGCGCAGGTGCACTACGGCACCAGCTACGCGAACGCGTACTTCGACGGCGCGAAGCTCGTCTGCGGCGACGGCAGCCTGCCCCAGCTGGGCCAGCCGTGCGAGGACCCGGACATCGTCGTGCACGAGTTCATGCACGGCGTCACCGAGACCACGTCCGACCTCATCTACAGCGGCGAGTCCGGCGCGCTCAGCGAGTCCCTGTCGGACATCTACGCCGCCACCTGCGGCAGCTGGGCCTCGGGCACCTGGAGCACGGCGACGTCCGTGTGGCACATCGCGGAGACGGCCTGGACCCCCGGCACGTCCGGAGATGCCCTGCGCTACATGAACGACCCCGCGGCGGATGGCGCCTCCGTGGACTACGCCCCGGACCTGAACAGCGGCACGGACGTGCACTACGGCTCCGGCGTGGCCAACCTGGCGTTCAAGCTGATGGCCACCGGAGGCGTGCACCCACGAGGCAAGACGCTGGTGAACGTGCCGGCCATCGGCGTGCAGGCCGCGGCCCACATCTTCTGGTACGCCAACATGAACCTCTTCACCCGCAACACCAACCTCTACGCGGCCAGGACGGCGACGCGGGTGGCGGCGCAGAGCCTGGGCTACAGCACCGCCGTCCAGGACGCGGTGGATGCGGCGTGGAGCGCGGTGGGCGTGGGCGTCACGACGACGCCCTCCTGCACTCCGCTGCCCAACAACACCACGGTGTCGCTCCTCTCCGGCAGCGCCTCGTCGCAGAAGTACTACTGCTTCGACGTGCCGGCGAACACGCCCTCCACGGTGTCCATCTCCAGCGGCACGGGGGACGTGGACCTCTACACGCGCTTCGCCATGGCGCCCACGACGCAGATCTATGACTGCCGCCCCTACCTGTCGGGGAACAACGAGACGTGCAACCTGGTGGCTCGGCCCACCGCGGGCCGGCAGTACATCCTGCTGCGGGGCTACAGCGCCTACAGCGGCGTGAGCCTCTCCGTGGCCTGGTGACACACCGGGCGCTTCCCCTCACCGCGTACCGGCGGTGAGGGTGGGCGCGAGGGGGCTGGCCTCCTCCCGGGCCCTGGGCGAAGAATGCGCGCCCGGGGCCGCGTGGGGGTCCCGGCAAGGACGGAGGGCCATGAGGGACGAGCGCGTCATCTTCAGCAGCAGCGTGGACAGCCTGTATCGCAAGGTGCTGGCCCCCTCCCTGACGCCCGAGCTGGTGGACCGGCTGCGCGCGCGGGGGATGAACCTCCACGCCCCGCTGCTCGCCGCGTACCCGCTGGCCGTCTGGGTGGACTGCCTGGCGGACACGGCCCGCACGCTCCACCCCGACCAGACGGTGGAGCAGGGCCGGCGCCTGATGGGCCGGCGGATGGTGGAGGGCTACGCGCAGACGCTGGTGGGCGGCGCGGTCCTCACGCTGGCGCGCGTGGTGGGGCCCATGCGCTCGCTCGAGCGGATGCAGCACAACTTCCGCAGCGGCAACAACTACACGGAGACGCGGCTCACCGTGCTGGGCCCCGCCCAGGCGGACCTCTGGTTCAACGAACCGGAGGCCCTGGAGGGCTTCGTGGACGGCGTGCTGGAAGAAGGGATGTTGCGCGTGGGGGTCCAGGGCCTCACCCTGCACCGCACCCGCCACTCACCTGATTCCGCCACCTATCACCTGGAGTGGGCCGACCGGTCCGCCTGACACCCAGCCTTCATGTCTTCCATCCTCTCGACGCTGCCCGCCCTCTACCAGGACCTCCTGCCGGCCTTCTTCCAGAAGGACGCCCCCACGGAGACGAAGGCCACCTGCTCCAACTGCGCCATGAGCCGCGCGTCCGCGCAGGCCACGGTGGAGTCCGTGGACGGGGCGGAGCACCTGTTCCGGCCGGACACCAAGTGCTGCACGTACCAGCCGCGGCTGCCCAACTACCTCGTGGGCGCGCTCCTGTCGGATGACTCGCCGCAGATGGCGGAGGGGCGCCGGCGCATCGAGGCGAAGATCGACAGCCGCATCGGCGTGAGCCCGCAGTGGGTGAAGCCGCCCGCGAAGTTCAACCACCTGTACAAGAACGCGCACCAGTTCTTCGGCCGCGCGTCGTCGCTGCGCTGCCCGTACTACGCGCTGGAGTCCGGCGGCTGCACCATCTGGGCGTACCGCGAGTCCGTCTGCTCCACGTTCTTCTGCAAGTACGTGGCGGGCCGGGACGGGCAGCGCTTCTGGATGTCGCTCAAGACGTACCTGACGCTGGCGGAGTTCCAGCTGTCGCGCCACGCGCTGCTCCAGTTGATGCCGGAGTTCCTCCTGGACGGCCGCGACAAGGCGGAGGTGGCCACCGCCCCGCTGTCCGTGGAGGACCTGGACGACGCGGCGCCCCCGGCGAAGGTGTACGCCGCGCTCTGGAAGGGCTACGCCGGGATGGAGAAGGACTTCTACCGCGCCTGCTACGACGCCGTGCGCGCCGTGTCCCGGGACGGGCTGGAGCGGATGCTGGGCCTGGACGGCACCATCGAGCAGAAGGTGCTGGAGAAGCTGCACACCCAGGCCACCGCGCCCACGCTGCCGCGCGTGCTGCGCTTCAACCCGGACGCGACGGTGAAGTGGCTGCCGGACGGCAGCGTCGCGCTGGGCTCCTACAGCGAATACGACGCGGTGGCGCTGCCGGGGGAGGCCTACTCGCTGCTGGTGGAGTTCACCGGCCAGAAGCCCGTGGACGCCGTCCGCCAGCACCTGCGCGACCACAAGCAGGCGGACCTGGATCCGGACATCCTCCTGGAGCTGCACCGGCACCGCATCCTCATCGAGCCCTGAGCGGGCCACGACGCCACGACTCAGGGCTGGCCCGCGAAGGCGCCCACGTCGCGCAGCCAGCGGGCGATCTTCTGGGTGCGCTCCCACGCGGGCTCGGCGGCGACCAGGTGCTCCGCCAGCCACGCGCTGAAGGCCGGGTCTCCCGCGCGCAGCCACGCGGCGGACTCGGCCAGCTCATGGGCGGCGGCCTCCCACGCGCGGCGCACGGCGCTGGCCACGGCCATCAGCTCCGCGATGCAGCGGGTGAACACCTCCATGCCCACGGTGACCTCGTTGGCGCTGTCGCCGCAGGACAGGGCCAGCTCGCGCAGGCGGCCCAGGTCCTTGAGCAGCCCCTGCTCCAGCGCCGCGGCGGTGCCCAGCCGGGCCTGGGCGGCGCGCTGGAGCAGCTCCACGTCCTCGCAGAGCTGGCGCCAGGCCGTGTCGTCCCCGGCGGGGAAGCCGCCCCGGCGGCGCAGGCGCACGCCCACGGCCTGCCACAGGTTGCAGAAGACGAGGACCTCCTCGACGCTGCGGCGCACGTGCGGCGGGATGTGGTCCAGGAAGTCCACCACGGACGCGCGGGCCTCGCGGATGAACGCGTCCCCCCGGGGCGTGGCCTCCATCACGCCGCGCGCGAGCTGGAGCACGCGCCAGGCCCACTGCAGGGCGCGCTCGGAGGTGGTGAAGAGCACCTCCACGCCGGTGCCCAGGGCGCCCGCGGCGTAGCTGGTGTCGGCGGTCGTCGGGGAGGGAATGGAGGGAGCGCCCTCGGCGCGCACGTCGGGCGGGCGGGGAGCCGGTGTCCCCGCGTCCTCGCTGTCGGTGACGGCCCCGGGCCCGTTCGGCCCCGGCACCGTGTGCTCACGCCCCATGTTCCGACTATCGCACGCCCCCTGAAAGCCTCCAGGCCTGGATGCGGGGACGTGCGATGCACCACAAGGTGCCCCTCCCTTCCACCGGGATGGGCACCTTGGGATGTCCGGCAATGCGCAACCCCTACCCTCAGTGCAGGGTCGGGTTCTTCTTCAGCGCGCTGAGCCGCGCGTGCGTCTGCTTCTGCGAAGGCAGCAGCTGCTGGCGCACGAAGGTGCGCGCCTCACCGTGCAGCTTGTCCACGTCCCGGTTGTAGTCCTTCAGGCCGTGGTCCTCGCCCTCCTCCAGCGCGTCGATGGCGCGCTTCTCCCCCAGCAGGTCCGCGCCGGCCTGGACGACCTTGGCGAAGACGCCCCAGGGACCGGAGCCCTCCGCGGGCTTTCCGCCCAGCTTCTCGATGCGCTCCTTGAGGGCCTCGACGCGCTTCTCGTGGTCGTGGAGGCAGGCCTCCACCTCCGTCTTCGCGACCTCGGTCTCGATGTGCTTCGAGGCGAGCCGGTAGGTCTCCACGGCGGAGATCTCACCGCGCAGGAAGGAGTTCAGCGTCTCGAGTTCGGCGGCGGCATTGGCCATGACGTCATCTCCTTGAGTCGGATGGGTTGAAAACGTCTGGCGCAAAAGGTGGTGTGCCTCACCGGCCCGGCAACGGGGGCTCGCTTCCCTGTCCCCAGGGCAGGCGTCCAACGGGGCGCCACCGGCGCGGCGGCCATGGCAGACTCCCGGGTGGCATGTGGAACTGGGTTCACCAACTCGCGGAGTGGGCACGGGAGGACACGCCGTTCGCCGTCGTGACGGTGACGGAGGTCAAGGGCAGCACGCCCGCGCCCTCCGGCGCGAAGCTGCTGGTGCGCGCGGACGGCACCTTCCACGGCACCATTGGCGGCGGCCACCTGGAGCAGCTGGTCCTGGAGGACGCCCGCGCGTGTCTGGCCCGGGGCGAGGCGCGCACCTTCCGCTATCCGCTGGGCGCGAAGCTGGGGCAGTGCTGTGGAGGAGTCGTGGACGTCTTCGTCGAGCCCGTCAACCACGGGCCCCAGCTGTACCTCTTCGGCGCCGGCCACGTGGGACAGGCGCTGTGCCGCATCCTGGAGGGCACGCCCTTTCGCGTGCACCTGGTGGACGAACGCGCCGAGTGGATCCAGTCCCCGCGGGTGCCCTCGGACGTGGTGCGTCACGAGGAGGCGTGGGACGACTTCGCGTCGCGCGCGGCCTGGGACGCGCAGCGCACCTACGTGGCGGTGATGACGCACCGCCACGACGTGGATCAGGACATCATCGCCTTCGCCATCCAGAAGCCGGCGCGCTACATCGGCCTCATCGGCAGTGACACGAAGTGGGCCCGCTTCCGGCAGCGGCTGGAGGCGAAGGGGATGCCCGCCCGGCAGGTGGGCCGCGTCCAGTGCCCCATGGGGCTGCCTACCGGCGGAAAGTCACCGCAGGAGGTGGCCGTGAGCATCGCGGCCGGACTGCTCCAGCTCCATCATGGGCTGGCCCAGGAAGCAGGCGCTCAGCCAGCGCCCGCGCCCCTGCTATCCTCGGGGGAATGAGCACCCCCTTCGAGTTCCGGCTCAACGGACAGACGGTCCAGGTTGACGACGCGTCGCCCAACACCACCCTGCTGGATTACCTGCGCGCGCGCGGCCTGACGGGCACGAAGCAGGGCTGCGCCGAGGGCGACTGCGGCGCCTGCACCGTGGCCATGGTGGACCGGGACGTCAGCGGCCAGAAGACGCTGCGCGCGTTCAACAGCTGCATCGCGCTGCTGCCCATGGTGGCCGGGCGCGAGCTCGTCACCGTGGAGGGCGTGGGCAGCCGCGCCGCGCCCCACCCCGTGCAGCAGGCGATGGTGAAGCACTACGGCTCGCAGTGCGGCTTCTGCACGCCGGGCTTCGTCGTCTCCATGGTGGAGGCGTACTGTCGCAAGGACGCGGGCTCGCCGGAGGCCATCGCGGATCAGCTCTGCGGCAACATCTGCCGCTGCACCGGCTACCGCCCCATCCGTGACGCGATGGTGGACGCGCTCGCCACGCGCGACGCGAAGGGCGCGGGCCCGGGGCTCCCCGGCGTCTCGCTGGAGGGGCCGCCCTCCCCCACCCCGCCCCTGCGCTACGAGGCCCGCGATGGCCTGTTCCTGCGCCCCACCACGTGGGAGGACCTGCTCGCGCTGCGCGCCCTGCACCCGGAGGCGATGCTCGTGGCCGGCGCCACCGAGCTGGGCGTGGACATCACCAAGAAGTCCCGCCGCTACCCGTTCCTCATCTCCACGGAGGGCGTGGAGGCCCTGCGCGCCGTCCGCCGCGAGGAGGACGGCTGGTACGTGGGCGGCGCCGCGTCGCTGGTGGACGTGGAGGACGCGCTGGGCCACGAGGTGCCGGAGCTGGCGAAGATGCTCAACGTCTTCGCCTCGCGGCAGATCCGCCACCGCGCCACGCTCGCGGGCAACCTGGTGACGGCCTCGCCCATCGGGGACACGGCGCCGGTGCTGCTCGCGCTGGACGCCCGGCTGGTGCTGGCCTCCGTGCGCGGCGAGCGGACGGTGGCGCTGTCGGACTTCTTCCTCGCCTACCGCAAGACGGCGCTCCAGCCGGACGAGGTGGTCCGCTTCGTCGTCATCCCCCACGCCCCGGCGAAGGACAGCGGGCTCACGCGCCATTCGGACAGCTTCAAGGTGTCCAAGCGCCGCGAGCTGGACATCAGCATCGTCGCGGCGGGCTTCTGCATCGAGACGGACGCGCTGGGGCTCGTGCGCACCGCGCGGCTGGGCTACGGCGGCGTCGCGGCCACGCCCGCGCGGGCGAAGCAGACGGAAGGACTGCTGCTGGGGCACCCGTGGAACGCGGAGGCCGTGGCCCGCGTGCGCGCCACGCTGGAGCGTGAATTCAGTCCGCTCACGGACCTGCGCGGCAGCGCGGAGTACCGGCGAGGGCTGGTGGTGTCGCTGCTGGAGAAGTTCGCGTCCGGCGCGCGCAGCCCCGTGCTGGACGGACGCCCCACCTTCGCCCCGGGCGCTCCTGTCGCCACCGCGGACGCGGGCCGCGAGCTGCGCCATGAGAGCGCGCTGGGCCACGTGACGGGCAGCGCGCAGTACGTGGACGACCTCGCGCAGCGCCGGCCCATGCTGACGGTGTGGCCGGTGCTGTCGCCGCATGCGCACGCGCGCATCCTCCGCCGCGACGCCAGCGCCGCGATGAAGGTGCCCGGCGTGGTGAAGGTGCTGCTCGCGGAGGACATCCCGGGCATGAACGACACGGGCCCCATCCGCCACGACGAGCCGCTGCTCGCCAAGGACGAGGTGCTCTTCCACGCGCAGGTGGTGGCGCTCGTCGTCGGCGAGACGCCCGAGGCCTGCCGCGAGGGCGCCCGCCAGGTGGTGGTGGACTACGAGCCCCTGCCCGCGGTGCTCACGCTGGCCGAGGCCCTGAAGCAGGAGAGCTTCCACACCGACCCGCATGTCATCCGCCGGGGCGACGTGGACAGCGCGCTCGCCTCCAGCCCGAACCGGCTGGCCGGTGAGCTGACGATGGGCGGCCAGGAGCACTTCTACCTGGAGACGCACGCGGCCTACGCGGAGGTGGGCGAGGACGGCGACGTCACGGTGACGTCCTCCACGCAGCACCCGTCGGAGGTGCAGGCCATCCTCTCGCACGTGCTGCACCTGCCGCGCAGCCGCGTGGTGGTGAAGGCGCCGCGCATGGGCGGCGGCTTCGGCGGCAAGGAGACGCAAGGCAACGCGCCCGCTGCGCTGGTGGCGCTGGCGGCGGTGCACACGGGCCGGCCGGTGAAGTGGATGCTGGACCGCGACGTGGACATGGTCGTCACCGGCAAGCGCCACCCGTTCCACGCGGCCTGGGAGGTGGGCTTCGACGCCACGGGCCGGCTGCTCGCGCTCAAGGCGGACCTCACGTCCAACGGCGGCTGGTCCCTGGACCTGTCCGAGTCCATCACCGACCGCGCCCTCTTCCACCTGGACAACGGCTACTACGTGCCGTCGGTGCGCTACACCGGCCGCGTGGCGAAGACGCACCTGGTCTCCAACACGGCGTTCCGCGGCTTCGGCGGGCCGCAGGGCATGCTGGTGATGGAGGACATCCTGGCGCGCATCGCGAGCACCCTGGGCCTGGCCCCCGAGGCCGTGCGCCAGCGCAACCTCTACGACGGCGTGGGCGAGACCAACACCACGCACTACGGCCAGGAACTGGAGGACAACCGGCTGCCGAAGCTGTGGAACGACCTGATGGAGTCGTCCGACTTCATGAAGCGCCGCGCGCAGGTGGAGGCCTTCAACGCGTCCAGCCCGCGCATCAAGCGAGGCCTCGCCATCACGCCGATGAAGTTCGGCATCTCCTTCACCGCCACCTTCCTCAACCAGGCGGGCGCGCTGGTGCACGTGTACCGCGACGGCTCCGTGCTGCTGTCACACGGCGGCACGGAGATGGGCCAGGGGCTGCACACCAAGATTCAAGGCGTGGCCATGCGTGAGCTGGGCCTGCCGGCGGAAATGGTGCGCGTGGCGCAGACGGCGACGGACAAGGTGCCCAACACGTCCGCGACGGCGGCCTCCAGCGGCTCGGACCTCAACGGCGCGGCGGTGCGCGAGGCCTGCATCCAGATACGCGAGCGGCTGGCCCCGGTGGCCGCGCGCATGCTGGTGCAGTTGCACGGGCAGGCGGTGTCGCCGGACGCGCTGGTGTTCGAGGACGGCCGCATCGCCGCGGCGTCGCGGCCGGACCAGGGGCTGTCCTTCGCGGCCGTGGTGGAGGAGGCCTACCGCGACCGCGTGGGCCTGTCCGTCACGGGCTACTACCGCACGCCGGGCATCGGCTACGACCGGGCCCTGGGCCGGGGCAAGCCGTTCCTCTACTTCGCCTACGGCGCGGCGGTGAGCGAGGTGGAGGTGGACGGCGACACGGGCATGAAGCGCGTGCTGCGCTCGGACCTGCTGGAGGACGTGGGGGACTCACTCAACCCCGGCGTGGACCGGGGCCAGGTGGAGGGCGGCTTCGTGCAGGGCATGGGGTGGCTCACCGGCGAGGAGCTGAAGTGGGACGCGAACGGGCGGCTGCTCACGCACTCCGCCAGCACCTACGCGGTGCCCGCGTTCAGCGACGCGCCCATCGACCTGCGCGTGGAGCTCATGGCGCGGGCCGGGCAGCAGGGCACCATCCACGGCAGCAAGGCCGTGGGCGAGCCCCCGCTGATGCTGGCCCTGTCCGTACGGGAGGCGCTGCGCGACGCGGTGGCCGCCTTCGGAGCGCCGGGCGGCGACGTGGGCCTGCCCTCGCCCGCCACGCACGAGGCGCTCTTCCTGGCCATCCAGCAGCGCAAGGCGCAAGGCGCGGGGCTCCCGGTCCCGGACGAGGCGCGCGAGGTGGCATGAGCCGGGCGGCGGGTGCGGCAACATGCCACGGCAAGCTTTCCCGGCCCGTGCGTTAGACGGGAGCACCTTCCTAAGGATGATTGCCATGCGCTCCCTGCTCCGCTCCCGCCTCCTCCTTCCATTGGCCCTCGTGGGCGCGCTCGGCTGTGGGGACGACGAACCCCAGACGCCCGAGGTGCTGACGGTGAACCTGCCCGTCGTCGCCCGCGTGGGCACGGAGGCCTTCGCGTGCGGCAAGACGTACACGAACGTCGGGACGACGGGGACGACGTACGAGCCCATGGACTTCCGCGTGTTCGTGCACGACGTGCGGCTGGTGACGCGGGCCGGACAGGAGGTGCCCGTGACGCTGACGGAGGACGGCACGTGGCAGCACTCGGGCGTGGTGCTGCTGGACTTCGCGAACAAGGACGGGCTGTGCACGCAGGGCACGGCGGCGATGAACGCGTCCATCCAGGGCACGGCGCCCCAGGGTGACTACACGGGCCTGCGCTTCACGCTGGGCATCCCGGAGGACCTGAACCACGGCGACCCCACGACGCTCGGCAAGCCCATGGATGACACGGGCCTGCACTGGAACTGGCAGAGCGGCTTCATCTTCACGCGCATCGAGGGCCGCACGCAGGGCCTTCCCGAGCACGTCATGCACCTGGGCAGCACGGCCTGCGCGCCGCCGCCCGAAGGCCAGACGCAGGGCACCGCCGGCTGCGCGAACAACAACCGTCCGGAGTTCCACCTGGACGGCTTCGACGTGACGAAGAACAAGGTGGTGATGGACCTGGCCACGCTCTTCGCGGGCTCCAACCTGGACGTGAACGCGCCCGGCACGTCCGCGGGCTGCATGTCGTCCCCCATGGACGCGGACTGCGGTCCTCTCTTCCAGCCCCTGGGGCTGGGCTTCGGCGGCCAGGCGGCGAACCCGTCCGCGCAGACCTTCATCCGGGCCGAGTAGCAGGAAGGACGTCCGACGTGGCACGACGACAAGGACAGGCGTGGAAGGCGCTGGCGACGGTGGCGTTGCTGGCCACGGGCTGCGCGGATCCCTCGGGGCCGACCGAGGAGCCCGCGCCCTACGACTGGAAGCTGCCGGCGGGCTTCCCCAAGCCGCGCGTGCCGGAGGACAACCCCATGTCGGAGGCGAAGGTCCAGCTGGGCCGGCGCCTCTTCTACGACAAGCGCCTGTCGATGAACGGCACGCAGTCCTGCGGCTCGTGCCACGAGCAGGCCCGGGCCTTCACGGACGGGCGCGTGCACGCGGTGGGCAGCACGGGACAGGCGCACCGCCGCAACGGGCAGGGGCTGGCGAACGTGGCGTACGCGACCAGCCTCACCTGGGCCAACTCCGCGCTCACCACGCTGGAGGCCCAGGCGCTGGTGCCGCTGTTCGGGAGGGATCCGGTGGAGCTGGGCTTCGCGGATCAACAGGAGGTGCTGCTGGAGCGGCTGCGCGCGGATCCGGACCTGACGGCCCGCTTCGCGGAGGCCTTCCCGAACGAGTCCACGCCGGTGTCGCTGGCCACGCTGACGCGGGCGCTGTCCGCGTTCGAGCGGTCGCTCATCTCCGGCACGTCGGCGTATGACCGCTATCTGTACGGCAAGGACGTGGACGCGCTGAGCCCCGCGGCGAAGCGGGGCCTGCAGCTGTTCCTGTCCGAGCGACTGGAGTGCGACCACTGCCACTCCGGCTTCAACTTCCAGGACGCGACCGTGCACGAGTCGACGGCGGAGCCGGTGCTGCCGTACCACAACACGGGGCTCTACAACGAGGACGGCCAGGGCGCGTATCCCGCCGGGGACACGGGCCTCTTCGAAATCACGTTCCGTCCGGAGGACATGGGGCGCTTCAAGGCGCCGTCCCTGCGCAACGTGGCCGTCACCGGGCCGTACATGCACGACGGCAGCGTGGAGACGCTCTCCGACGTGTTGGATCACTACGCCGCGGGAGGCCGGGCACGGGCGGCGAACGGCGGACAGCCGAGCCCCCTGCAGAGCGCCTTCGTGCGCGGCTTCGACCTGACGCCCGAGGAGAAGGCGGACGTCATCGCGTTCCTGGAGTCGCTCACGGACACGGCGTTCCTGACCGACCCGCGCTTCGCGGACCCCGCCACCGTGCCGTGACAGGGCATGCCAAGCCAAGGCCAGACATCCAGCAAGCCGCGAAAGTTGAACCGCGGCGCCGCAATACGATTGGCCTCACATTGATTGCCATTGGTTCAATCGCTAGCCTTTCACCTCCCCTTCCACAGGAGAGGTGCCATGCGCCGTCTGTTTGCTGGAGTCTCCGCTGTCGCCGCGCTGTCGCTGTCGTCCGCTGCCTGGGCCGCGGACACGCTGCCCGCGCCTGAAGGCATCCAGTCGTTGGGAGCGAGCGACGCGGTCGCGGCCTGCTACGTGGATACGTTCGCATGGGACTACCTGTCGGCGGGCTCCTGCGGGGCCCTGGGCAGTGACAGTTGGAGGTACGTCACCTTCGGGGTCCTGGGCATCGACCAATCTGGCGGTCGCTATGTCATCCAGTTCCTGGATGGCACCTGCTCCTACGCGGGGTACTCCCCCGACGAGGGCTACACCTGCTTGCAGACCATCTCGCATTACCAGACGGTGAGCCAGCGGATGCAGGTCTATGACACCTGGACAGATCAGTGGTCGGGCATCCTCACGGCATACGCCAGCTACGAACCGCTGTTCTGATTCACGAATCGCACATCCCCTGTGGCGCCACCGTGCGACGGTGGGCGGCGCTGGCATGCATGGCTTTGCTCATCGCGGGCTGTGCTTCAGCACCGTCACAGGGTGGCACCTGGAGCTACGGAACCCCGGTGGCGCGGGCATCCTGGCGGCCGTGGGCTGGAGGTGTCCGGAAGGCTTCGGCTGGGTCGCGTGACGACAGGGGATGGGCCTGTGGTGGCCGTCCCCTGCCTCAAGGCTGGCCCGACCTGGAGCGCAGTGAACAGCGCCTCGGGCCGTTCCTGGCCTGTGCCTCGCCCGCGGCCTTCTTGGCCATGCAGCGAGGCGTGGACATGGCCCGGCTGGTGGAGTCCCTGGATGATTGGGACGCCGTCCGGCTGGGGGCGTTGGGGCCGTTGGATGCGAAGGCCTCCAGCGTCCTTCAGCGCAAGCGCGCGGCCTTCCTCGTCAGCGCGGTCGAGAAGTATGGCGCTCCACGCGCGGAGGTGTTCGCCCTCTTCATCCTGCACGCCAGCTTCGATGATGAGTTGCGGGACCTGGTCCAGCGACTGGCCCGCGACAAGCAGCTCGGGGAGACGCTGGTTGGCATGCCCACCGTGCGCGAGGAGCTGCTGCGCCGGGGATTGAAGGTCTCGGCGTCTCCGGAGCGGGAAGAGCGAGCCGGTGACGTCCTGCGGGGATTGGAGCGCGCGGGGCGGGACGCGCTGTCCAGCACTGACGTGAGCGCGGGGGCCCGCTACGTGGAGTTCTCCGCGATGCGTGCGCAATTGCCGCCGCCCTACCAGGAAGCGCTCGACGCGGTGGAGAGGGCTCTGATGGCGGGGCACTTCTCACCGGGCAATGTGGTGCGAGGTGGATTCGACCACCTGACCTTCGGCGTCCCGATGGGCTTCCTCCATCTGGTCGCGGGGACGGCGCAGGGAGCGTCGTCGCTCGCGAAGGGCAGGTACGAACAGGCCACGCGGGAGCTGGCGCCCGCCGCGCTCATGGTGGCGCTGTACGCGGGAGGCAAAGCCGCGAGAGACCGGCCCACCTTCGACGTGGAGGCGCTCAAGGCGGCGGTGGAGCGGCTGGAGGAACAGCTCGGAGTGAACGCCACGCGAGAGCTGCTGCGTCAGCTCCGGGCAAGCCGGGAAGGTGCCCACCTCGCCGCCGAGTGGGGAGAAGCCGGAGCGTTGGCGCTTTATGAGGCCCGAGGCAACCCGGCGAAGGCCCAGGCCCTGCTTGCGGAGGCAAGCCGCGAACGTCCGGGAGGTGCACAGAAGAGTACCGGCGGTTCCGCCCTGTCGAAGGACTTCGCGGGAGTGCCGCCGGAGGTCCTGGAGGCAAGGCTCGCGCAGGTGGAGTGGGAGGCCACGGGTCCCCGCCTGTCCCGCGATGTGTCCTTCCTGAAGAACCATCCACCGGAGCGGGATGCGCCCCGAGGAGCCGAAGGTCACCCGCTCTGGACCGAGTACGTGAGTTATCGCGAGGCCCGGCTCGCAGAGCTGGAACGGGGCACGCCCGCCAAAGGCCCGCTGCGCTGGGAGGGCTACCTGGACCTGCGCGGGCAGTTCATCCGGGGGCTGATGTTCGAGCGGGCCATGGTCGCCCGGCTGCGGGCGGATGCGGCACTGCCCCGAGCGCAACGTCGGTGGCTCCAGGACTTTGATCAGCCGCGAATCGAAACGCACGTGGGCATGACGAAGGCGGACCTGCGCTTCGCGGATGCATTGGTCATCGAGACGAAGCCACCCTCAGGGCAACCGCCACGCATGGAGACCTTCAGCTTCAAGAGCCGCGACCTACGTTCGCTCGTCTCGAAGGCACTGTTGTCCCAGATGAAAGCGGACGCGACTGGAGCCCTCCGCTATTACGGTGAAACCGTGGACATCCGCCGGCCGGGACTTGAAGGCATGGTGCGCATCCAGAAAGTCCACCTCATCTATGAAGGAAACGTCTTCAAACCTCGGAATGAGCAAATACTGGAGTCCGCCCTGAATGCCGCCGAAACGGCTGCCCGCGGCGTGGAGATCCAGTTCCAATGATGGATGACGAGTTCCTCTTCATCTTCAAAGGGGGTTTCGATGCCCTCGCCGATCCGCTGAGCGAGCTGAGCCCCTTTTTCGACGCGCTGGAATCGGAAGCTGGCGATTGGATGCCGGACATCACCAAGGGGAAGCGGCGCCGTGGATACACACGTGCGGCGGTGATGAAGGCTCTGTCTGAGTCACGCGACGAGAACAGCACTTCCGTCGGACTCTATCGCACCACGGAGCCCAAGCTGGACATGACACTCCTGCTCTGGTTTCCGCCCCTGCCTCCAGCCTTGGAGACATGGCTCAACGTGAAGTCACTCGTCCCCTTCACGGATGAAGGCCACTGCCGGTCATTCGTGGAGATGGTCCGCGCCTGGGCCATCCGGTATCCGGTGGCATCCCATGCCTATGCGCATAGCGCGGCGGACAGCGAACTGTCGGGGGCTCCCCATTATGGAAGGGAGGAACGGCTCGGTCGGAAGAACGGATTCGACCAGATCCACGCCGTGTACTGGCTCAACCTCTTCGGCCCAAAGCTGGTGGACACCGTCGGCCGAGAGCGCATGCGCTCCACTCCCGCCCACCGCGTCGAAGAGCTCCCGGACGGTTCCATCCTCCTCGTCACCTGGCCCACCGCCGCGGACTTCGCCACCGAGGCCGCCCGCGTCGCCCAGGCCCGCGCCTGGGTCCATCTGCGGCCGGACCTGGACTTCGACACCGTGATGGCCACCCTCCGCGAACGGAGCGCGACCCTCGCACCCGTCGAACCCCGCTTCGCTCCAGACGTCGCCCCGCTGCTCTCACGCCTGCCCGAATATGTGTCCCTGGCCCAGCGTCAGCGGCGCATCGCTGAGCTCAACGCCTACGTCCCGCCAGAGCCGGACGAGTGGCTCCCGCTCGACGCCGCCCTGCCTCCGGACGTGGCCGACCCGAAGGCCGCTCTCGACCAGTACGCCTCCCTCGCGGAACGCCTCGTGGCGCTGCTCCACACGCCGGTGCCCTCCGTCCTCAAGGGGTCCCCCGAGTCCCTGACGGACATCGACCTCCACTTCTGGAAGGAGACCTTCCCGGACACCTTCGAGCGGCACAACATCGATGCCATCGCGGTGCCCGCCGTGGGGGCCTACCTGGGCGAGGTGCTGGTCAAACACCTGGGCGGACAGTGGCTTCCCCGCAAGCAGTGGATGGAAGCCCAGGTCCGCGTCGGAGACCGCGTGTGGCTGCCCTTCGCCCGCGCGCACCGCTACATGCGGTCCACGCAGGCGCTCTTGGACCACTCCCTCACCCAGCTCTACCGCGTCGCCGAACGCCACGCCCGCTACTGAGCCGGCGGCTTGAGGTCGTCCGGCAACCGCTCCAGCGGCGGACGCTCCAGCGCCCCCGGCCGCTCCACGCCGGAGGCCGTGCCCGCGTCCTCCACGATGGTGCCCGCGTCGCTCTGCCCCGTGGGCGGCGAGGGCTTGTCCGAACAGCCAACGAGAACTCCGACACACAACACGAAGAGCCAGTGGCGCATGGTCGCTCCTAGTACTTCACCCAGATGACCGTGCCCGGATGGATCTGCGTGAGCGCGGTGACGCCGGGCTCCTTCTCGATGAGCGCCTGCGTGACGGGGTTGAAGCTGTACGCCTGCGTGCCGGACCACACGATGAGCGCGTCCTTGAACACGGTCAGGTCATGCACGTGCTCGTCCACCGTGTACTGGTTCCAACCCGGCAGCCGCGAAGGCAGCAGGTAGAGCGACGGCGCCGGGTTCTCGGAAGCCCCCGTGCCCGCGTCCCCGTCGTGGTTGTGCTCGCCTCCCGCCGTGCTCGTCCACGCCACCACCGTCTCCACGCCCGCTGGCGTGCTGCACGTCTGCGTCGTGGGGAAGAACAGCGTGGTGAACGGCTTCGAGGGCAGCTTCATGCGCAGCCCCAGGTGGAAGAAGTGCGTGTCCGCCGCCTTCACGGCGCCCGAGGGCCGGGTCCACGTCACCGCCGTCACGTTGCCGTTGGCGTCCTTCTCCACCTCGGCCGTGCCGAACACGGAGTCCACCGGGCGCACCCCCGTCACGCCCTCCGGAATCTGGACCCGCATCTTGGACGTGTCCACGCCGTCACAGCCGTGGCTCACCGTGATGTCGGCCTCGAAGGTCGCACCGGCATAGGGAGGCGTGGCCCCCGCCACCGCCGCGTGCGCGAAGGCGGACGAGGACAGCAGCGAACCCGTGACGACACACAACGGCCCCAGGAAAGACTTCATCGGGTGACTCCGGGAAAAAAGGAGCATCCCGGATAGCAGCCTCCCGTGGCGAGGCCGCTGCGGTCATTTGTCGCAGCACCCGTACCGGGCCGCCTCACGGCAGCGCGATGCGCCCCGGAGCGCCCTGGGCGCCCTGCTCGGTGTGACAGCTGTTGCAGTCACCGTTGCCCTGCGGCGTGGCCATCCTCCGCGACGCGCCATCCGGCCCCACCAGCCGCGCCCGGTACGGCATCGGGAAGGGCGGCTGGAGCGTCGTGGACATGAAGTTGCCCGAGGCGTTCGGCACCAGCGTGAGCCGGACCTGATCCTCCATGTCCAGGATCTCCACCTTCACCTTCGCCGGCTCCGCGAGCCGGGCATCACACCCGTCCGCCTCGTGAAGCGACGGGAACACCGTGCCCATGAAGAAGTACGCCATGGAGGGCGCCTGCCGCAGGTGACAGTTCCGGCAGGCGAGGCCTGGCGCCATGGTGGCTCCGGTGCCGCCCGTCGCCTCGGTCCAGAGGCTTCCGCTCGCGCACGTCGTCGGCGCGGGCCCCGGCTCCACGCCCGCGTCCACGTCCACGTCCAACACCACCGCCATCTCCGGCGCCGCCGAACATCCCAACGCGCCCCCCAGGAGCAGCGCTCTCCACGTCCACCGCATCACGTCGCGACTCCATCCCGGCATGGCCCTCACGCTCCCGCGTAGCGCCTACCACGCACGCCGTATGCCCCCCGTGCGGCAAGAGCGCGCAGGGACGTGTCGGACCCACCCCGTATCCTCTTCAAACACTCACCTGGCGAATCCAAGGAATCCTATTTTCACTGGCAATTCACAGACACAGACAGGACTGAGCGATTCCGCCATGGCAAGACGCTCGCGGGGAGGCGGACCCATACACTCCGCGTGTTCCCGTCGCATGATCCGATGTGTCACGTTTACACGGACACCGCGCCCACTATCCCGCGAACAGGGGAGGTCCCCGGGTTTCCGACCTTGGGGGTCATTTGAATGTCCCTCCATTCGCGCGATGAAGTGACTCGCGGCTCAGACGCTCTCCGAATTCCGTCCCCATGAAATTCGCACCCTGCCCCGCTCCAGAATCACGCGCTTTCCGCCGTGCCCTAAATCCGGAGTGGCGCCAATGTGGGTGGGGGGGATTGCTCGCGCGCGCGCCAGGCGATACATGCGCGAAACAACGCCCCTTCACGGCGGGTGCTGATTGCGACTGAGCCCTTGAAACCCTGTCTTGCCGGGAGACAGCACCCCCCCGGCCCCTGAATCCGCGTCTCCGTGCTCCCCGCGCACGGAACACCCCCCGCCTCCCAGGAGTCGCGTCCATGTCCACCGGAACCACGCCCGGTTCTTCCCCGGTCCCCGACTTTGCGTTTTCCACTCTGGTTGAATTGCTTCGCGTCCGCGCGAGCACCCAGGGAGACCGCCGGGGCTTTACGTTCCTGCTGGACGGGGAAACGGACGAAGCGCACCTGACGTACGCGGAGCTGGATCAGAAGGCCCGGGCCATCGCGGCGGCGCTCCAGGCGCGCGGCGCCCAGGGCCAGCGGGCGCTGCTCTTGTACCCGCCCGGGCTGGACTACATCGCCGGGTTCTTCGGCTGCCTGTACGCGGGCGTGATCGCGGTCCCCATCTATCCGCCGGACCCCATGCGCCTGGCGCGCACGCTGCCGCGCCTCCTGGCCATCAGCCAGGACGCGCAGGCCACCATCGCACTCACCACCGACTTCATCTACGGCATGGGGGAGATGCTCTTCGAGCAGGCGCCGGAGCTGCGGGAGCTGCACTGGATCGCCACGGACACGCTGGACGCGGAGGTCGCCGAGGGCTGGAAGGATCCCGGCGTGGCCACGGACACGCGGGTGTTCCTCCAGTACACGTCCGGCTCCACGTCGTCGCCCAAGGGCGTGGTGCTGACGCACGGCAACCTGCTGCACAACTCGAAGCTGATCCACTCGTGCTTCGGTCACTCGGACAAGAGCCAGGGCGTCATCTGGCTGCCGCCGTACCACGACATGGGCCTCATCGGCGGCATCCTGCAGCCCCTGTACGGCGGCTTCCCGGTGACGCTGTTCTCGCCGGTGGACTTCCTCAAGCGCCCCATGCGCTGGCTGGAGGCCATCTCCCGCTACAAGGCCACCACCAGCGGCGGGCCGAACTTCGCGTTCGACCTGTGCGTGCGCAAGAGCACGCCGGAGGAGCGCGCGAAGCTGGACCTGAGCCACTGGGACCTGGCCTTCAACGGCGCGGAGCCCATCATGCCGGACACGCTCCGGCGCTTCGCGGAGGCGTTCGGTCCGCGGGGCTTCCGCTCGGAGGCCATCTATCCCTGCTACGGCCTGGCGGAGGGCACGCTCATCGCCTCCGGCGGTGACAAGCGCGAACTGCCGGTGCAGCGCACCGTGGATGGGGGCGCGCTGAAGGACAACCGCGTGGTGGCGAAGGAGGCGGCGAGCCCCGGCGCCCAGACGCTGGTGGGCTCCGGCCGCAACCTCACGGATCAGCGCCTGGTCATCGCGCATCCGGAGACGGGCGCGCCACTGCCCGCGGGCCAGGTGGGCGAGATCCGCGTCGCCGGGCCCAGCATCGCGCAGGGCTACTGGGGCCGCGAGGAGCAGACGCGGACCACCTTCCAGCAGCCCCTGGCCGGCACGGGCGACCCGACGCCGTTCCTGCGCACGGGCGACCTGGGCTTCCTCTCGGACGGCGAGCTGTTCGTCACCGGCCGCCTGAAGGACCTGATCATCATCCGCGGGCGCAACCACTACCCGCAGGACATCGAGCGCACGGTGGAGTCCGCCCACCCCGCCATCCGCCCCGGCTGCACGGCGGCGTTCTCCATCGAGCAGGATGACGAGGAGCGCCTCATCGTCGTGACCGAGGTGGACCGCCGCGCGGTGGAGCGCGATGGCGTGGACCTGGACGCGCTGGCGCAGGGCATCCGGCAGGCCGTCGCGGCCGGGCATGACCTGCAGGCCCAGGGAGTGGTGCTGCTGGGGCCGGGCGCCATCCCGAAGACGTCCAGCGGCAAGATCCAACGCTTCGCCACCCGCGCGGAGTACGTCGCGGACACGCTGGAGGCGCTGCACAAGAGCGTCCTTGCCGCCGCGCCGGCCCCCGCGCCCGAGGCCGTGAAGACCGCGGCCCCGGAAGCCGCCGCCGCGCCCGCGCCCGTGGGCCCGGACACCAGCATGCTCCAGAAGATGCTGGCGGTGGTGACGGACGTCACCGCGCGCCGGGCCATGGTGGCGGTGTTCCTCCAGGAGCAGGCCGCGCAGGTGCTGCGGCTGCCCACCGCGCAGGTGGACGCGCAGAAGCCGCTGCACGCCTACGGCGTGGACTCGCTGATGGCGGTGGACTTCAAGAGCGCGGTGGACGCGGGGCTGGGCATCGACCTGCCGCTGTCGGACGTGCTCCAGGGCGTGTCGCTGTCGAAGCTGGCGGAGGTGGTGGTGACGCTGATGTCGGCGCCTCCGTCCCAGCAGGCCTCGAACGCGGTGGCCGCCTCGTCCGCCACGGGGGACGCGCCCCTGTCTGGTGGACAGCAGGCGCTGTGGTTCATGCACCAGCTCGCGCCGGAGAGCGCCGCCTACCACGTGCCCGTCGCGGTGCGTGTGCGCGCGGGGCTGGACGCGAACGCGCTGAAGGGCGCCTTCGAGGCGCTGGTGGCCCGCCACCCTGCCCTGCGCACCACGTTCGTCATGGCGGCCACCGGCCCCGTGCAGCGCGTGCACGCGGAGCTGCCGCTGGACTTCGTCGTCACGGACGCGAAGGGCTGGAGCGACGCGCAGGTCGCGGAGCACCTGTCCGCCGAGGCCCGCCGCCCGTTCGACCTGGAGAAGGGTCCGCTCCTGCGCGTGCGGCTGGTGTCGCGGTCCGCGGAGGACCACGCGCTGCTCATCTCCATGCACCACATCGTCACCGACTTCTGGTCGCTCGCGGTGATGGCGGAGGAGCTGGACGCGCTCTACCCGGCGCTCAAGCTGGGCAAGCGGCCCACGCTGGCGCAGCCCGCGCGCACCTACGCGGACTACGCGCGCTGGCAGTCGGAGATGCTCACCGGCGCTCGTGGCCAGGCGCTGGAGAAGTACTGGCGCGAGCAGCTGTCCGGCGCGCCGCCGGTGCTGGACCTGCCCACGGACCACCCGCGTCCCCCGGTGCAGACCTTCAACGGCCGCGTCCACACCACCCGGCTGAACGCGGACGTCGCGAGCGCGGTGAAGACGCTGGCGCGCGAGCACGGCGCCACGCCGAACATGGTGCTCCAGACGGCGTTCCAGGTGCTCCTGCACCGCTACACCGGCCAGCAGGACTTCACGCTGGGCGTGGTGAGCGCGGGCCGCGGACGCGCGGAGCTGGCGGGCATCACCGGCTACTTCGTCAACCCGCTGGTGGTGCGCACGCGGCCGTCCCCGTCGCTGTCCTTCACGGACTACCTGGCCCAGACGCGCCAGACGATGCTGGGCGCGCTGGAGCACCAGGACTACCCGTTCAGCGCGCTGGTGGACCGGCTGCAGCCGGTGCGTGACCAGAGCCGCTCGCCGCTGTTCCAGGTGATGTTCGTCTACCAGCGCGCCTCCAAGCTGGACGAGCGCGGCCTCACGCCCTTCGCCCTGGACATCCCGGGCGCGAAGTCCACCGTGGCGGGCCTGCCCATCGAGTCGCTGGTGCTGTCGCACGGCGGCGCGCAGTTCGACCTCACGCTCACCATGGGCGAGGCGGACGGCGAGCTGGTGGCCTCCTTCGAGTACAACACCGACCTCTTCGAGGCCGGCACCATCGAGCGCATGGCCGGGCACCTGGCCACGCTCCTGTCCGGCATCGCCGCGCAGCCGGGACGCGCGCTCGCGGGGCTGCCGCTGCTCACGCAGGCCGAACAGCAGCAGCTCCTGGAGACCTGGAAGGGTCCGCGCGTGCCGCTCACGCAGGCGGACATGCTGCCCGCGCTCTTCGCGGCGCAGGTGGCGCGCACGCCGGACCACGTCGCGGTCCTCTTCAAGGACGCCCAGCTCACCTACCGTGAGCTGGATGCTCGCGCGGGTCAGTTGGCCGCGTGGCTGCGCGGCGCGGGCGTGAAGCCGGGCGACATCGTGGGCATCTGCCTGGAGCGCTCGGTGGAGACGCTGGTGTCCGTGCTGGCCGTGATGGCCGCGGGCGCGGCGTACGTGCCCATCGACCCGGCCTACCCCTCCGAGCGCGTGGCCTTCATCCTGGGCGACACGCAGGCGCCGGTCCTCATCACGCAGTCGTGGCTCCAGCGCACGCTGCCCTCCGGCACGTCCGCGCGCACGCTGTTCGTGGACCAGCCGCTGGACGGTGAGCTGTCCTCCGCGCCCGCCGCGACTGTGGCGGCTGGGGATCTGGCGTGCCTCGTCTACACCTCCGGCTCCACCGGCCAGCCCAAGGGCGTGATGCTGGAGCACGGCGGCCTCGCGAACCTCGTCCGCTCGTTCGTGGAGTCCTACGCGCCCACGGCGACGGACCGGATGCTGCCGCTCACGTCGGTGGCCTCCGCCAGCTTCGTGGGCGAGATCCTCCCGCTCCTGTGCACGGGCGGCGCGCTGGTGCTGCCCACCGAGGATGAGATCCTCGACCAGGAGAAGCTCTTCCAGCTCATCACCCGCCACACCGTCACCATCGTGAGCACGGTGCCCGCGGTCATCGCCGGGCTCAACGCGCGCCTGGAGCAACTGCCGCCGCTCAAGCTGGTGCTCTCCGGCGGCGAGGCGCTGGTGGCCAGCGACGTGGAGAAGCTGCTCGCCACGGTGCCGGTGGTGAACGGCTACGGCCTCACGGAGACCACCGTGTGCTCCACCTACCACCGCATGGCGGTGGAGGACCTGCAGGGCCACGCGTGGGTTCCCATCGGCCGGCCCGTCATCAACACGGACGTATACGTGCTGGACGCGGAGAAGAACCTGCTGCCCGTGGGCGTCGCGGGTGAGCTGTACGTGGGCGGCCTGGGCGTGGCGCGCGGCTACTGGAAGCGGCCGGAGCTGACCTCCGAGCGCTTCATCGCCGACCCCTTCCATGCCGGCGAGCGCCTGTACCGCACGGGCGACCGCGCGCGCTGGCTGCCGGACGGCGTGCTCACGTTCCTGTCCCGCGCGGATGATCAGGTGAAGATCCGCGGCTTCCGCATCGAACTGGGAGAGGTGGAGGCCGCCGTGCGCCGCCACCCGGCCGTGAAGGACGCGTTCCTGATGGCGCGCGAGGACTCGCCCGGCGACAAGCGCCTGGTGGCCTACGTGGTGCTGGGCGAGCCCGCGCCCACGCACTCCGACCTGAACACCTTCCTCGCGGAAGGGCTGCCGCCGTACATGCTGCCGTCCGCGTACGTGCCGCTGTCCGCGCTGCCCCTGTCGCCCAACGGCAAGGTGGACGCGAAGGCGCTGCCCGCGCCGGAAGGGGCGCGCCTCGCCTCCGGCGTCGCCTACGCCCAGCCGCAGAGCGCGGTGGAGCGCAGCGTGGCGGCCATCTGGGCGTCGGTGCTCAAGGTGGAGCGCGTCGGCCTCAACGACAACTTCTTCGAGCTGGGCGGCAACTCGCTGCTCATCGCGCAGGCCCACCGGCGGCTGAAGGAGGAGCTGGGCGCGGACCTCGCGCTGGTGGACATGTTCAAGTTCACCACGGTGAGCGCGCTGGCCCAGCACCTCGCGAACAAGGGCGAGGACTCGGGCGCGGCCTCCCAGAAGATCAAGGACGAGGCGGAGCGCCGCCGGGCCGCCCAGGCGCGGCGTCAGCAGGCGCGCGGCCGCAAGTAACGAACGACTTTCAGACACACCCCCCAGGTTTCGAAGGACGGCTCCATGAGCACTGACACCCCCGAAGTGGATGGCATCGCGGTCATCGGCCTGGGTGGCCGGCTTCCCGGCGCGAAGACCATCGCCGAGTTCTGGAAGAACCTCACCGGCGGCGTGGAGAGCATCACGTTCTTCACCGACGAGGAGCTCATCGCGGAGGGCGCGGACCCGGCCATGGTCCGCGCGCCCAACTACGTGAAGGCCCGCGGCACGCTGGGCGACACGGATCAGTTCGACGCGGCCTTCTTCGGGATGAACCCCCGCGAGGCCGCGCTGATGGACCCGCAGCACCGCGTCTTCCTGGAGTGCGCGTGGGAGGCCATGGAGAGCGCCGGCTACAGCCCGGAGCGCCAGCCCGGCCGCGTGGGCGTGTTCGGCGGCATGAGCATGAACACGTACCTGCTCTCCAACCTGTACTCGCACCTGGCGCACGTCGCGTCGGTGGAGAGCCTCCAGGCGTCCATCGGCAACGACAAGGACAGCCTCACCACGGAAGTGGCGTACCGCATGGACCTGAAGGGGCCGGCCGTCACGGTCCAGTCCTCGTCCTCCACGTCCCTCACGTGCATCCACTACGCCTGCCAGAGCCTGCTGTCGTTCGAGTGCGACATGGCGCTGGCCGGCGGCGTGTCCATCCACTTCCCGGAGAAGGCGGGCTACCTGTACCACGAGGGTGGCACCACGGCGCCGGACGGCCACTGCCACACCTTCGACGCGGAGGCCGCGGGCTTCGTCGCGGGCCACGGCGCGGCGGTGGTCGCGCTCAAGCGCCTGTCGGACGCGCTCAAGGACGGTGACACCGTCTACGCGGTGGTGCGCGGCTCGGCGGTGAACAACGACGGCTCGCAGAAGGTCAGCTACATGGCCCCGGCCGTCGCGGGCCAGGCGGAGGTCATCGCGCTGGCGCAGGCCGTCGCGGGCGTGGATCCGGACTCCATCGGCTACGTGGAGGCGCACGGCACGGCGACCAAGGTCGGTGATCCGATTGAAGTCGCGGCGCTCACGCAGGCCTTCCGCCAGGGCACGGACAAGAAGAACTTCTGCGCGCTGGGTTCGGTGAAGAGCAACATCGGCCACCTGGACTCGGCGGCGGGCGCGGTGGGCTTCATCAAGGCGGCCCTCACGCTGCACCACAAGGTGATTCCCCCCAGCCTCAACTTCAAGACGCCCAACCCGGCGTGCGACTTCCCCAACAGCCCGTTCTACGTGAACACGGAGCTGCGCGACTTCCCTCGCGGGGAGACGCCGCGCCGCGCGGGCGTCACGTCGCTGGGCATGGGCGGCACCAACGCGCACGCCATCCTGGAGGAGGCGCCGGAGCTGCCCGCCACCGACAAGGCCCGCCTTCCCTCGCAGGTGGTGCTGCTGTCCGCGCGCACGGAAGCCTCGCTGGAGGTCGCCACCGACCGGCTGGCCGCGCACCTGCGTGAGAACCCCAACGTGGACCTGGCGGACGTGGCGTACACGCTCCAGGTGGGCCGCAAGCGCTTCGGCAAGCGCCGCGCGGTGGTGGCGCGCACCACGGCGGAGCTGGCCTCCGCGCTGGCGGAGCGCACCCCGGGCCGCGTGTTCAGCGGCAGCGCGGAGAACAGCGGCCGTCCGGTGATGTTCATGTTCTCCGGGCAGGGCTCGCAGTACGTGGACATGGGCCGCGAGCTGTACGAGACGGAAGTGCTCTTCCGCGCCCAGGTGGACACCTGCGCGGAGAAGCTCAAGCCGCACCTGGGCCTGGACCTGCGCACGGTGCTGTACCCGGCCGCGGAGTCTCGCGAGCTGGCGTCGGAGCGCCTCAAGCAGACGGGCCTCACCCAGCCCGCGCTGTTCGTCATCGAGTACGCGCTCGCGAAGCTCTGGGAGTCGTGGGGCGTGACGCCGCACGCGATGGTGGGCCACAGCATCGGTGAGTACGTGGCCGCGTGCCTCGCGGGCGTCTTCACCCTGGACGACGCGCTGGCGCTGGTGGCCGCGCGCGGCCGGCTGATGCAGTCGCTGCCCGCGGGCTCCATGCTCGCGGTGTCCCTGCCGGAAGAGCACGTGACGCCCATGCTGCCCGAGGGCCTGTCCGTGGCGGCGGTGAACAGCCCGGCCACGTGCGTGGTCGCGGGCCCCACGCCGCTCATCGACGCGTTCGTGGAGACGCTGAAGCTCCAGGGCCTGGCGTCCTCGCGGCTGCACACGTCGCACGCGTTCCACTCCGCGATGATGGACCCCATCCTGGACGCCTTCCGCGAGGCGGTGCGCAAGGTGGCCCGGAAGGCGCCGACGAAGCCGTACCTGTCCAACGTCACCGGCACCTGGGTGACGGCCGAGCAGGCCACGAGCCCCGACTACTGGGCCAAGCACCTGCGCGGCGCGGTGCGCTTCGCGGACGGCGTGGGCGAGCTGCTCAAGGAGTCCGACGCCATCCTGCTGGAGGTCGGTCCGGGCAACACGCTCGTGACGCTGGCGCGGCAGCACCCGGACAAGGGCGCGAAGCACGCGTTGATCAACTCGCTGCGCCACCCGAAGGAGCAGGTCGCGGACCTGGACCACGTGCTGGCCACGCTGGGCCGGCTGTGGCTGGAGGGCGTGGAGGCGGACTGGGACGCGTTCCGTGGCGGTGAGAAGCGCCGGCGCATCGCGCTGCCCACGTCCCCCTTCGAGCGACAGAAGCACTGGGTGGACCCGCGCAAGGAGACCGCCGCCGACGGCGAGCGCGCCGAGTGGGCGTCCGCGGATCAGAAGCAGCCCGTGGCCCGCTGGTTCTACCTGCCGTCGTGGCAGCGTGCGCTGCCGTCGCCTCAGGGCACCTGGAGCGAGAAGAAGGCCACCTGGTGGCTGCTGCTCCCGGACGACTCCAACGAAGGCCTGGGCGCGCGGCTAGCGCTCAAGCTGGGCGAGGCCGGCCAGGACGTGGTGCGCATCACCCCGGCCGCCGTCACCGCGAAGCACGACGAGCACCACTGGTCGCTCGCGCTGGGCGGCGAGGCCACGGTGCTGGAGGCGCTCACCGCGCAGGGCCGCGCCCCGGACCACGTGCTGCACCTGGGCACGCTGGGCCTGGGTGACGCGCACGGCGAGGCGGACTTCGAGTCCGCGCTGGGCAAGGGCTTCCTGGGCCTGTTGTCCCTGGCGCAGGCCCTGGGCCATCAGCCGGGCACGCGTCCCGTGTCGCTGGTCGCGGTGACGAACCGCATGCAGGCGCTCGGTGACGAGGCGCCCAACCCGGAGCTGGCCACGGTGCTGGGCCCGGTGCGCGTGATTCCCCAGGAGTACGGCCACCTGTCCGCGAAGGCCGTGGACGTGCGCCTGCCGAACTCCGGCAGCTGGCAGGAGACGGCGCTGGTGGAGGCCCTGCTGTCCGAGGCCGCCACGCCGTCCAAGCTGGAGACCGTCATCGCGTACCGGGGCGGGGCCCGCTGGGTGCAGCACTTCGAGCACGTGCCCGCGGACGCGCCGCGGGCCGCGCAATTGCCGCTGCGCGATGGGGGCGTGTACCTGCTCATCGGCGGCTTCGGCACGCTGGGCTTCTCCCACGCGAAGTCGCTGGCGAAGCGCGCGAAGGCGAAGCTGGTGCTCGCGGGCCGCACGGCGCTGCCGGAGCGCTCGCAGTGGGACGCACACCTGTCCGCGCATGGCGAGGACGACGCCGTCTCCCGCCGCATCCGTCAGGTGCGCGAACTGGAGGCGCTGGGCGCTCAGGTGCACACCGTCTCCGTGGACGCGGGCAACAAGGTCCAGGTGAAGGAGACCGTGGACGTGGCGCTGACGCACTTCGGCGCGCTGCACGGCGTGGTGTTCGCGGCGGGTGACGTGGGCCAGGCGCTCTTCCGCGCCATCCCGGACACCCGCCCCGAGGACGTACGCGACACCTTCCACGGCCGCGTGCGCGGGCTGTACGCGCTGGAGGAGGCGGTGCGCGGACGCGCGCTGGACTTCTGCGTGCTGTCGTCGTCGCTGGCGGCGGTGCTGGGCGGACTGGGCCTGGCGTCGTACTCGGCGGCCACGTCCTTCATGGACGCGTTCGCCACGAAGCAGGCGCAGACGTCGCCGGTGCCGTGGATGAGCGTGGGCTGGGACGCGTGGCAGTACGAGTCCCGCGCGGGCGGCGCGCAGAGCCCGTTCGGCGCGCTGGCCATCACGGCCGCCGAGGGCGAGGACGCCTTCGAGCAGCTCTTCCAGTTGGGCGCCGTCTCCCACGTGGCCGTGTCCACGAGCAACCTGCGCGCCCGCGCGCGCAAGTGGGCCCAGCCGGCCGCCTCGCAGGAGAAGGCGGAGGCGAAGCAGGACGTGGGTTCCTCCCTGGGCACCACGCCCCGGCCGGCGCTCCAGAACGCCTACGTGCCGCCTCGCGACGAGCTGGAGGAGAAGATCGCCCGCCTCTGGCAGACGACGCTGGGCATCGACCAGGTCGGCGTGCACGACAACTTCTTCGAGCTGGGTGGCAACTCGCTCGTCGGCGTGAAGCTGATTGCCCGCGTGCGCGAGCAGTTCGGCGTCGCGCTGCCGGCCGTCACCCTCTACGAAGGCCCCACCGTGGGGGCGCTGGCGAAGCTGCTCAAGGCCGCCAGCGGCAGCGAGGACACGGAAGCCGCGCCCGAGGAGACCGAGGCGCTCAGCCGCGGGGAGCGCCGCCGCGCGCGCCGCGCGAACCGCCGGGGCGACAGCGCCTCCGACGAGGAGTAGCCGTCCCCTCCCCCACCTTTCGCCGCCCGAGCACACCCCATGTCCGCTGAATCGAACATCGACGCGCAGGCCATCGCCATCGTCGGCATGGCCGGACGTTTCCCCGGCGCCCCCGACCTGGACTCCTTCTGGAAGAACCTGCGCGACGGCGTGGAGTCCATCCAGCCCGTCCCCGACGCGGAGCTGGAGAAGCTGGGCGTGGACCCCGTCCTGCGCAAGGACCCGCGCCACGTGAAGGCCAGCGCCGCATTGGCCGGCATGGAGCTGTTCGACGCGGGCTTCTTCGGCTTCACGCCCCGCGAGGCGGAGCTGATGGACCCGCAGCACCGCGTCTTCCTGGAGTGCGCGTGGGAGGCGCTGGAGAAGGCGGGCCACACGCCGGAGGGCTTCGACGGCTCCGTCGGCGTGTTCGCGGGCGCGGCCACCAACACGTACCTGGTGTTCCACCTGGTCCCCAACTTCGACCAGTTGAGCGGCATGGACCAGGTGCAGGTGGACGTGAACAACGGCGGCGACTTCCTGGCCACCCGCGTCGCGTACAAGCTCAACCTGCGCGGCCCCAGCTACTCCATCACCAGCGCGTGCTCCACGTCACTCGTGGCCACGCATGCGGCCTGCCAGAGCCTCTTGAATGAAGAGTGCGACCTGGCCCTGGCCGGCGGCGTGTCCGTGCACGTGAAGCACCCGGAGGGCTACCCCTTCGTGCCCGGCGGCATCGTGTCCCCGGACGGCCACTGCCGTGCGTTCGACGCGAAGGCGGAGGGCACGGTGTTCGGCAGCGGCGTGGGCGTGGTGGTGCTCAAGCGGCTGGCGGACGCGATTGAAGATGGCGACCACATCCACGCCATCATCAAGGGCAGCGCCATCAACAACGACGGCGCGCTGAAGGTGGGCTTCACCGCCCCCAGCGTGGAGGGCCAGGCCACCGTCATCACCGAGGCCCTGGGCGCGGCGGGCGTCGCGCCGGAGACCATCGGCTACCTGGAGGCGCACGGCACCGGCACGAAGATGGGTGACCCCATCGAGGTGCGCGCGCTCAACAAGGCGTTCAAGTTCCGCTCGGCGGCGGCGAAGGCGAACCCTCCGAAGATTCCGGTGGGCTCGCTCAAGAGCAACATCGGTCACCTGGCCAACGCGGCCGGCGTGTCCAGCCTCATCAAGGCGGTGATGACGCTGGAGAACCGGCAGATTCCGCCCAGCCTCCACGTGACGGAGGTGAACCCGGAGATCCCGTTCGCGGGCGGCCCGTTCTTCGTCAACTCGAAGCTCACGGACTGGCAGGCGAACCCCAAGCACCCGCGCCGCGCGGGCGTGAGCTCCTTTGGCGTGGGCGGCACCAACGCGCACGTCGTGCTGGAGGAGGCCCCGGCCCTTCCGCCGTCCGGCGCGTCCCGCCCGGCGCAGTTGGTGGTGCTGTCCGCGAAGAGCGACGCGGCGCTGGACGCGGCGACGAAGAACCTGGCCGCGCACCTGAAGGCGCACCCCGCGCAGGCGCTGGCGGACGTGGCCTTCACGCTCCAGACGGGCCGTCAGGCCATGGCGAAGCGGCGCGTGCTGGTGTGCCGCGACCGCGATGACGCATTGGCCGCGCTGGAGGTGGAGAACAGCCCCCGCCAGTGGACGCACGCGCCGGACGTGCACGAGCGGCCGGTGGCCTTCCTGTTCCCCGGCCAGGGCTCGCAGTACGTGGGCATGGCGCGCGACCTGTACGCGTCCGAGCCCACCTTCAAGCGGCACCTGGACGCGTGCGCGGACAAGCTGACGCCGCACCTGGGCCTGGACCTGCGCACGGTCCTCTTCCCGGAGGCCTCCAAGGCGGAAGCCGCGACGCAGGCGCTGACGCGCACGGAGCTGACGCAGCCCGCGCTCTTCGCCGTGGAGTACGCGCTGGCGAAGCTGTGGATGGCCTGGGGCGTGAAGCCCTCCGCGATGCTGGGGCACAGCATCGGTGAGTACGTGGCCGCGTGCCTCGCGGGCGTGTTCAGCCTGGATGACGCGCTGGCGCTGGTGGCCGCGCGCGGCAAGCTGATGCAGGGGCTGCCTTCCGGCGCCATGCTGTCCGCGAAGCTGGAGGAGTCCGCGCTCAAGCCGCTGCTGCCCGCGAACGTCAGCGTGGCGGCGGTGAACGCGCCGGGCTTCACCGTCGTGGCAGGCCCCACCGACGCGGTGGACGCGCTCCAGGCGAAGCTGGAGGCGCAGGGCGTGGAGGTGTCGCGGCTGCACACGTCGCACGCGTTCCACTCCGCGATGATGGACCCCATCCTCGCGACCTTCACCGCGCGCGTGCGTCAGGTGAAGCTCAACGCGCCTGGCCTTCCCTTCCTGTCCAACGTCACGGGCACCTGGATTGAAGCGGCGCAGGCGACGGACCCGGGCTACTGGGCCACCCACCTGCGCCAGGGCGTGCGCTTCTCCGCGGGACTCCAGGAACTGTCCCGCAAGTGGCCGCAGGCGGCCCTGCTGGAGGTGGGCCCCGGCACGGTGCTCGCCACGCTGGCGAAGCAGCAGCCGGGCGCGGAAGCGCGCGTGATCATCTCCTCCACGCGCCACCCGCGTGAGCAGGCGCCGGACCTCCAGGTGCTCCTGGGCGCGCTGGGCCGGCTGTGGCTCAACGGCGTGACGGTGGACTGGAAGGGCTTCGCGGCCAACGAGCAGCGCCGCCGCGTCCCGCTGCCCACCTACCCCTTCCAGCGTGAGCGCTACTGGATCGACGCGAAGCCGCTGGGCGGTGGAGCCCGCGCGGACGCGCCCGCGTCGCTGACGAAGCGCCCGGACGTGGCGGACTGGTTCTACGCGCCGTCGTGGAAGCTGTCCCCGCTGCCCAAGGCGAAGGACGCGGCGGGCGCGGGCTGGCTGGTGCTCGCGGACGACACCGGCGTGGCGGAGGCCCTGGCCCCGAAGCTGAATGGGGATGTCTTCCGCGTCGTCCCCGGCGCACGCTTCGAGCAGCGCCCGGACGGCACGTTCACGGTGGATCCGGCGCGCCGCGAGGATTACTGCGCGGTGCTGGAAGCGCTGAAGAAGCAGGGCCGCGCGTTCTCCAACGTGGTGCACCTGTGGAGCCTGTCGCGTGAGTCGGCAGCGCAGGAGAAGGCGCTGGACCTGGGCTTCCACAGCCAGCTGTTCCTCGCCCGCGCCCTGGGCGACACGGGCCACATCGAGCCGCTCACCTGGTCCGTGGTGACCAGCCGCTCGGCTCGCGTGGAGCAGGCGGACGCGCAGCTGCCGGAGCAGGCCCTGCTGGTGGGCCCCACGCGCGTGCTGCCGCAGGAGTACCCGAACCTCGCGTGCCGCTTCGTGGACGTGGTGCCCGGCGACGCGGGCGCGGTGGCGAACCGGTTGGCCGCGGAGCTGGGCGCCGAACCGCGTGACGCGGTGGTGGCCCTGCGTGGCCGCCAGCGCTGGGTGCAGACCTTCGAGCCCGTGCGCCTGGAGGCGGCCGGCGCGGAGGTGCTGCGCGACGGCGGCGCGTACCTCATCACGGACGGCCTCACCGGCATCGGCCATGCGCTGGCGTCCGAGTTGGCGACGGTGCACCACGCGAAGCTGACGCTGGTGGAGACGGCGGACTTCCCCAGCCGCGGCCAGTGGACGGCGTGGGTGGAGAAGCACGGCGTGCAGGACGCGGTGTCCCGCCGCATCCAGCGCGCGCTGGCCCTGGAGCGCACGGGCGTGGAGATGCTGGTGCTGCCCGCGTCCCTCACCGACGTGGAGTCCATGCGCGGCGTGGTGGACGCGGCGGTGGCGCGCTTCGGCGGCATCGACGGCGTCATCCACGCGGCGGGAGGCATGCAGGGCGCCACGCTGGGCACCATCGCGGAGACGGGCCCGGACGAGTGCGCCTGGCACTTCCGCCCGCAGGTGCACGGCGTGCGCGTGCTGGAGCAGGTGCTCCCGAAGGAAGGCCCCGCGTTCTGTCTGCTCGTGTCGTCGCTGTCGTCCGTCCTGGGCGGCCTGGGACAGGTGGCGCAGGCCTCCGCCAGCGCCTTCATGGACGCGTTCGCCGAAGCGTGCACGGAGGGCTTCGCCTACCCGTGGCTGAGCGTGGACTGGGACGCGTGGCAGTTCGCGGACGCGCAGGCCATGGCGGAGCTGTCCCCCACGCTGGCCCAGTTCGCCATCCAGCCCGCGGAAGGTCTGGAGGCGCTGCGCCGCGCGCTGTCGCATGGCGAGAGTGGCCGGCTCGCGGTCTCCACCGGTGACCTGGCCGCGCGCCGCCGTCAGGGCCCGCGTCCCGCGAAGACGGTGAAGGGCAAGAAGGACGCGGCGAAGGGCAACAAGCACGCGCGCCCGTCCATCCTCACGCCGTACGCCGCGCCTCGCACGGAGCTGGAGAAGACCGTCGCGGGCATCTGGGAGCAGGTGCTGGGCATCGACGGCATCGGCATCAACGACAACTTCTTCGAGCTGGGCGGCCACTCGCTGCTGGCCACGCAGCTGCGCAACCACATCCACGCGGTGCTGAAGGTGGACCTGTCGCTGCGCGGCCTCTTCGAGACGCCCACCGTCGCGGGCGTCGCCGGGCGCGTGGAGCAGGAGCTGGGCAAGCGCGCGGCCTCCACGGAGAAGCCCATCGCGGAGCGCCTGCGCACCGCGTTCCCCACCGAGCGCCCCGCCCTGCTCACCGAGTACCTGCGCCACCACATCTCCGAAGGCCTGCGCATCCCGTTGGACAAGCTGCCCGCCGACGGCAGCCTCAAGGGCTACGACCTGCACGCGCTGGGCGCGGAGCTGGAGTACGACCTGCGGCAGGACTTCAAGTTCCAGCTCTACCCGCACGAGGTGCAGGCGCACCCGTCCATCCCGGAGCTGTCGAAGTACCTGCTGGTGGAGATGGACCGGCTCCAGGACCCGCAGCGCTTCGCGGAGAACAAGCCGCTGTCCGCGTACCCGCTGAAGCCCTACCGCGCCCAGACGTCCGGCGCGCAGCGCACCAACACGGCGAAGAAGAACCCGCCCATGGTGTTCGTGCACTCCAGCCCGCGCGCGGGCTCCACGCTGTTCCGCGTGATGCTCGCGGGCCACCCGCGGCTGTTCTGCCCGCCGGAAGTGAACCTGCTCTTCTTCGAGGGCATGCGCGAGTGGCGCGAGAACATCGGCTTCGGCTCCGAGATGGAGTGGACCACGGGCGGCCTGCAGTGGGCGCTCATGGAGCTGGAGAAGCTGGACTCGCCCGCCGGCGCCGCGCTGGTGGACCGGCTCGTTGCTGACGACGTGTCCGCGCAGGACGTCTACCGCCGCCTCCAGGAGAAGTCGTCGCCCCGGCTGCTCGTGGACAAGACGCCCACGTACGCCATGGACGTGGAGACGCTGGAGCGCGCGGAGCGGATGTTCGAGGGCAACAAGTACATCTACCTCTACCGCCACCCGCTCCCGGTGATGGAGTCCATCCTCCGGATGCGCTTCGACCGCCTCTTCGCCGCCGGCCTCTTCGGTGACGCGGACGTGGACCCCTACGTGGTGGCGGAGACGGTGTGGGCTCTGTCCAACCGGAACCTGCTCCACTTCTTCGACGGCATCGGGAAGGACCGCTGCCACTGGGTGCGCTACGAGGACCTGGTCGCGGACCCCACGAAGGTGATGACCGGCGTGGCCCACTTCCTGGGGCTCGAGTTCGACGAGCGCATGGTCCAGCCGTACGACGGCAAGAAGGACCGCATGATGGGCGGCCTGGGCGACCCGAACATCCTCCAGCACCAGGGCATCGAGAAGAAGATGGGCGAGTCCTGGAAGCGCATCAAGTGGCCCCGCCCCTTCGACGCCACCACCCACGCCGTCATCGAGCGGCTGGGCTACTCCGTGGAGGGCGCCACGCCCACGCAGCCCCTGGTGGCCGCGCAGCCGGTGGCCACGCCCGCCGCGAAGCAGAAGGTCACGGCGGCCGAGGCGGAGAAGCTGCTGGAGAACATGGACCAACTGTCGGACGAACAGGTGGCGGAGCTGCTCGCGGTGCTGGAAGACGCGGGCGGCGGTGACGGTGGTGACAGCAGCAGCAGCGAGGACGCGGCCTGAACATGACGCCCGAAGAGAAGCGAGCACGCCTGGCGCAGCTCCTGAAGGACAAGTCGCGCCCTGCCTCGAAGCAGGCGCCCCTGTCCTTCGCGCAGGAGCGGATGTGGTTCCTGGACAAGTGGAGCCCCGGCAGCGCGGCCTTCCACATGCCCACCGCGGTGCGCCTGACGGGCACCGTTGACACGGACGCGCTGCGCCGCGCCCTGGCCCTGCTGGTGGAGCGGCACGACACGCTGCGCACCACCTTCCAGGAGCGTGAGGGCGGCGCCGCGCAGGTCATCGCCGCCACGGGCGAGGTGCCGCTGGAGGTGATGGACCTCCAAGGGCTGCCGGTGACGGAGCGTGAGGCCGAAGCCCAGCGGCGCGTGGTGACACTCGCGCAGCAGCCGTTCAGCCTGGAGCAGGGGCCGCTGTTGCGCGCGGTGCTGATGCTCCTGGGCAACGGGGAGCAGGTGCTGCTGATTGATCAGCACCACATCGTCTCCGACGGCTGGTCCATGGGCGTGCTCGTGCACGAACTGGCCGTGCTCTATCGAGCCTGCCTGGAGGGCCAGCCCTCTCCGCTCAAGCCCCTGCCGCTCCAGTACGCGGACTGGGCGGCGTGGCAGAAGGAGTGGCTCCAGGGCGCGGAGCTGGAGCGCCAGCTCACCTACTGGAAGAACCGCCTCAACCCGAACGCGCTGCTGGAGCTGCCGCAGGACAAGCCGCGTCCGGCGCTGATGAGCTCCAAGGGCGAGCGGCAGGTGATGCACCTGTCCCCCGCGCTGACCCAGGCGCTCAAGGCGCTGGGCCAGCGCGAGGGCCGCACGCTCTTCGTCACGCTGCTGTCCGCCTTCAACGTCCTCTTGTCCCGCTACACCGGCCAGGACGACATCGTGGTGGGCACGCCCATCGCGGGCCGTCCGCGCGCGGAGGTGGAGGGGCTCATCGGCCTGTTCGTGAACATGCTGGCGCTGCGCTCGGACCTGTCCGGCAAGCCCACGTTCAAGGAGCTGCTCCACCGCGTGCACGAGTCCACGCTGGACGCGTACGCGCACCAGGACATCCCCTTCGAGCGGCTGGTGGACGCGCTCAAGCCGGAGCGGCACCTCAGCCACTCGCCCATCTTCCAGGTGATGTTCGTCCTGCAGAACGCGCCCATGCCGGCCCTGGAGGCCCCGGGCGTGGTGATGGAGGCGAAGCCGGTGGACACCGGCACGACGAAGTACGACCTGTCGCTGCTGCTGGTGGACCTGCCGCAGGGCCTGCGCGTCACCGCCGAGTACAGCACCGACCTCTTCGAGCGCTCCACGGCGGAGCGGCTCCTGGGCCACTACCTGACGCTGCTCGAAGGCATCGTCGCGCGGCCGGACGTGCCCATCTCCCGCCTGCCGCTCCTGCCCGACGCCGAGCGCCAGCGCGTGATGCACGGCTGGAACGACACCGCCGTCACGCACCCGAAGGACGCGACGCTCACGTCGCTCATCGAGGCGCAGGTGGCGCGCACGCCGGACGCGGTCGCCCTGGAGTTCGAGGGCAGCCGCCTCACCTACGGCGAGCTGGACGCCCGCGCGAACCAACTGGCGCACGCGCTGCGCAAGCACGGCGTGGGTCCGGAAGTCCGCGTGGGCCTGTGCGTGGAGCGCTCGCTGGAGATGGTGGTGGGCCTGCTCGGCACACTGAAGGCGGGCGGCGCCTACGTGCCGCTGGATCCGGGCTACCCGCAGGAGCGCCTGGGCTGGATGCTGGAGGACGCGCGTCCGCCAGTGCTGCTCGTGCAGGAGCGGCTGCTGGCGCGGCTGCCGGCGTCGGACGCGAAGGTGGTGAAGCTGGACACGGGCTGGGAGGAGATTGCCCGCGAGCCCACCACCGCGCCCGCGCCCACCGCCATGCCGGACTCGCTGGCGTACATCATCTTCACGTCCGGCAGCACGGGCCGCCCCAAGGGCGCGATGAACGCGCATGGCCCGGTGGTGAACCGCCTGCTGTGGATGCAGTCCGCCTACCAGCTCACGTCCCAGGACGTGGTGCTCCAGAAGACGCCGTTCAGCTTCGACGTGTCCGTCTGGGAGTTCTTCTGGCCGCTGATGACGGGCGCGAAGCTGGTGGTCGCGAAGCCCGGCGGGCACCAGGACCCGGGCTACCTCAAGGCGCTGATTGCCTCCGCGTCCGTCACCACGCTGCACTTCGTGCCCTCCATGCTCCAGGCCTTCCTGGACGAGCCGGGTGTGTCGGAGTGCACGTCGCTCAAGCGCGTGGTGTGCAGCGGTGAAGCGCTGCCGCTGGAGCTAAAGGAACTGTGCCTGCGCACGCTGCCCGGCGCGGGGCTGCACAACCTCTACGGCCCCACCGAGGCCGCGGTGGACGTGACGTTCCATGCGTGTAGGGCGAACGACGGCCGCCGCTCCGTGCCCATTGGCCGGCCGGTGGACAACACGCAAATCCGCATCCTGGACGCGGAGCTCCAGCCGGTGCCCCAGGGCGCCGCGGGTGAGCTGTACATCGGCGGCGTGCAGGTGGGGCGCGGTTATCTGGCGCGGCCCTCGCTGACGGCCGAGCGCTTCATCCCGGATCCGTACGCGACGGTGCCGGGCGCGCGCATGTACCGCACGGGCGACGTGGCGCGGTGGCTGCCGGACGGCGAGATCGAGTACCTGGGCCGCGCGGACTTCCAGGTGAAGATCCGCGGCCTGCGCATCGAGCTGGGCGAGATTGAATCCTCGCTGGAGAAGCACCCCACGGTGCGCCAGGCGGTGGTGCTCGCGCGCGAGGACCGGCCGGGCCAGAAGCGGCTGGTGGCCTACGTCACCGGCAAGGACGGGAAGCCGGAGGGCGCCGCGCTGCGCACGTACCTGCTGGAGCGGCTGCCCGAGTACATGGTGCCGTCCAACATCGTGGTGCTGGAGCGCATGCCGCTCAGCCCCAACGGCAAGGCGGACCGCAAGGCGCTGCCCGCGCCGGAGGCCGGTGGCGCGGATCCGTCGCGGCCCTTCGTGGCGCCGGGGACGGCCATCGAGCAGCAGATCGCCCAGGCGTGGAAGGACCTGCTCCACGTGGAGCGGGTGGGCCTGGACGACCCCTTCTTCGAACTGGGTGGCAATTCGCTGCTCGCGCTCCAGTTGCACCGCCGGTTGACGGCGGAGCTCGGCGTGACGCTGGCGCTCACGGACCTCTTCCAGTACCCCACCGTGCGGGCACTGGCGGCGCGGCTGTCGCGCCGGGAGGACACGCCTTCGGAGGACGCGGCGCAGGCGGGCCGCTCCCGTGCCGAGGCGCGACGCACGGTCAACCGCCGCGCGGGGGCCTCGCGCGGTCGGGTGGAAACGGATGGAGACGCGGATGAGTGACGCAGTGGGTGGTGGCGAGGAGCGCATCGCGATCGTCGGCCTGTCGGGCCGCTTCCCGGGTGCGCAAACGCTGGAGGGCTTCTGGGAGATGCTCCGGCGCGGCGGCGACGCGCGCCGCGTGCCCACGGACGCGGAGCTGGATGACGCGGGCGTTCCCCAGGCCCTGCGCGCCCATCCGCAGTGGGTGCGCTCCAGCTACGTGCTGGAGGACGCCACGGAGTTCGACGCGGGCCTCTTCGGCTACAGCCCGCGCGAGGCGGAGCTGATGGACCCCCAGCAGCGCATCTTCATGGAGTGCGCGTGGGAGTCGCTGGACAACGCCGGCTACGACCCGGGCCGCTTCAAGGGCGCGGTGGCCGTCTACGCGAGCGTGAGCCTGAGCTCGTACCTGCTGCGCGCGCTGATGCGGCAGCCGGACCTGATGGACGCGGCCGGTTCGTTCGGCGTGATGCTGGCCAACGACAAGGACTACGTGGCCACGCGCGTGTCCCACCGGCTGGGCCTGCGCGGCCCCTCGGCGACGGTGCAGACCGCGTGCTCCAGCTCGCTGGTGGCGCTCCACCTGGCGTGCCAGAGCCTGCTGTCCGGCGAGAGCGACATGGCGCTCGCGGGCGGCTCGTCCGTGTCCTTCCCGCAGACGGCGGGCTACCTCTACCAGGAGGGGATGATCTTCTCGCCGGACGGCTACTGCCGTGCGTTCGACGCGAAGGCCAACGGCACCGTGCGCGGCGCGGGCGCGGCGGTGGTGGTGCTCAAGCGCCTGTCCGACGCGCTGAAGGACGGCGACACCATCCACGGCGTGCTGCTGGGCACGGCGGTGAACAACGACGGCGCGGGCAAGGTGGGCTTCACCGCGCCCAGCGTGGAGGGCCAGGCCGCGGTCATCGCGGAGGCGCTCGCCATCTCCGGCGTCACGCCGGACGACATCCAGTACGTGGAGGCCCACGCGACGGGCACCCCGCTGGGCGACCCGATTGAAGTGGCCGCGCTCAACCAGGCCTTCGGCGGCAAGGAGACGGGCCAGAAGCGCGTGGCGCTGGGCTCGCTCAAGGCGGCCATCGGACACCTGGACGCGGCGGCCGGCATCGCGGGCGTGGTGAAGACGGTGCTCGCCATGGAGCACGGCGAGATTCCAGCGAGCCCTCACTTCGAGAAGCCCAACCCCGTCATCGACTTCGACGCGGGTCCCTTCTTCGTGCCCTCGCAGCCCCGGCCGTGGACGTCCCCGAACGGGCCGCGCCGCGCGGGCGTGAGCGCCTTCGGCATCGGCGGCACCAACACGCACGTCATCCTGGAGGAGGCCCCGAAGGCGGCAGCCCCCGCGCCGTCCAAGCGCGCGTGGCACGTGCTGCCCCTGTCCGCCCGCACGCCCGCGGCGCTGGACGCGGCGACGGAGCAACTGGCCTCGCACCTGGACGCGAACCCCAACGTGTCCCTGTCGGACGTGGCCTACACGCTCCAGGTGGGACGTCACGCGCACGAGCACCGGCGCGCGGTGGTGGTGAAGGACGTGGCGGACGCGAAGGCGGCGCTGCGGGACGCGCGCCGATTGCTGGGCGGCTCCGGCACCAACACGCGCCGGCCGGTGGTGTTCCTCTTCTCCGGCCAGGGTTCGCAGTACGTGGACATGGGCCGGGGCCTCTATGAGCAGGAGCCCGCCTTCCGCGCGGAGGTGGACGCGTGCGCGGAGAAGCTGAAAGCCCACCTGGGCCTGGACCTGCGCACCGTGCTCTATCCGCCCGCGGACGGACGGGAGAAGGCGACGGAGCAGCTCAAGCAGACCTCGCTCACGCAGCCCGCGCTGTTCGTCATCGAGTACGCGCTCGCGAAGCTGTGGGCGTCCTGGGGCGTGACGCCGCAGGCGATGGTGGGCCACAGCATCGGTGAGTACGTGGCCGCGTGCCTGTCGGGCGTGTTCAGCCTGGACGACGCGCTGGCGCTGGTGGCCACGCGCGGCCGGCTGATGCAGTCGCTGCCCTCGGGCTCCATGCTGTCCGTGCGGATGACGCCGGAGGCGCTGGCGCCGCTGATGGACGCGCGCATCTCCGTGGCGGCCGTGAACGCGCCGGGTTTCACCGTCGTGGCGGGCCCCACCGACGCGGTGGACGCGCTCCAGGCGAAGCTGGAGGCGCAGAAGGTGGAGGTGTCGCGGCTGCACACGTCGCACGCGTTCCACTCCCAGATGATGGACCCCATCGTGGAGGAGTTCCGCCAGGCGGTGGCGAAGGTCGCTCGCAAGGAGCCCAAGGACCTCTACCTGTCCAACGTCACCGGCACCTGGGTAACGCGCGAGGACGCGGTGAGCCCGGCGTACTGGGCGCGCCACCTGCGCGACGCCGTGCGCTTCCAGGACTCGGCGACGCTGCTGTTGAACGACCCGGAGCATGTCTTCCTGGAGGTCGGACCCGGCAACGCGCTGGCCACGCTGGTGCGCCGCAACGCACAAGAAGGCACCTTCCCGTCCATCCTCACGACGCTGCCCGCGCCGCGCGACGCCCAGCAGGATGCGCTCGCGCACGCCGCGGATGCGTTCGCGAAGCTGTGGCTCGCGGGCGCGAAGACGATTGCGGGCCGCGTCTACAAGGGCGAGTCCCGCCGCCGCATCCCCCTGCCCGCCTACCCCTTCCAGCGCGAGCGCTACGACCTGCTCAAGGGTCCGCCGCCCGCGCTGCCTCGCACCGCCGCCACGCGGCCCGCGACGACGCAGGGTGTGGAGTTGACCGTCCCCGCGTGGCCGCGCACGCGCGCCTCGCCGCAGGTGCCGTCGCTCTCCGGCCAGCGTTGGCTGGTGCTGGAGGCGGACACGCCGGTGGCCGCGCGCGTGTCGGAGCGGCTGCGCCAGGCGGGCGCGGACGTGGTGTCGCTCGTCGCGGGACAGGGCGCGTCGGATCCGGTGACGAAGCGCTTCGCCGTGGATCCCTCGTCCCCGGACGCGCTGGGCGAGCACCTGGAGCGCCTGAGCGCAGAGGACTGGACGCCCGCGCACATCGCGTACCTGTGGCCGCTGGTGAAGGAGCCGCGCGACCTGGAGTCGGGGCTCGCGGCGTCGTTCCATGGGCTGCTCGCGCTGGGGAAGGCCGTGGGTCCGGGCGCGGCGAAGACGCCCGTGACGCTGGACGTGGTGACCACCGGCGCCCAGGACGTCACGGGCGAGGAGCCGCTGCTGCCCTGGCAGGCGGCCGCGGTCGGTGCCAGCCGCGTGCTGCCGCAGGAGTACCCCGGCCTCACCGTGCGCGCCGTCGACGTCACCTGGCCCGCGCCGGACGAGTCCGCGTCGGGCCCGTGGCTGGAGCGGCTGGTGACGGAGCTGGCCACCGGCGAGGACCCGGTGGTCGCGCTGCGCGGCCCGTACCGCCACGTCGAGGCGTTCGAGACCCTCGACACGCCAGCCCCCACGGAACAGGCCGGCCTCAAGGACGGCGGCGTCTACGTCATCGTCGGTGGCCTGGGCCGCGTGGGGCTCGCGCTCGCGGAGCAGCTCACGCAGGCGGTGAAGCCGAAGCTCGTGCTGCTGTCGCGCCGCACGCTCCCCGCCCCCGGGGAGTGGGACGCGTGGCGCGCGGGCCATGACGCGCAGGACGCGACGTCCAGGGCCATCGACCGCATGCGCGCGCTGGAGCGCTCCGGCGCACAGGTCCTGGCGCTTCGCGCGGACGCGGGCGTGCCCGGTCAGCTCGACAAGGCGCTCCAGGTCGCGGAGGCGAAGTTCGGCCGCATCGACGGCGTCTTCTACGCGGCCGGTGACGGCGGCATGGCCACCCGCATCTCCGTGGCCGAGGCCACGCCGGAGGCCACCACCCCGCTGCTGTCCGGCCGCTTCGGAGGCCTCACGCAGCTGGCGGAGGCGCTGGCGTCGCGGCAGCCGGACTTCGTCGTGGTGCAGTCCTCCCTCACCGTGGTGCTGGGCGGCATGGCGGTCAGCGCGGTGGCGGCGGCGCACGCCGGCATGGACGCGGTGGCGGCCCGGCAGGCCCGGCAGGGCGGCACCCGCTGGTACACCGTGGACTGGGACGTGTGGGGCGTGGGAGAGGGCTTCCGGCCCGACGCCGTCATCCCTCCCGCCGAGGGCTTCCGCCTCCTGCGCGCGCTGCTCACCCAGCCCACCGGGGGACGCTTCCTCGCGTCGCTCGGGTCGCTGGAGGCGCGGCGACAGGTGGCTCGCGACGGTGCCTCCACCTCCCGCGCGGGCGGAAGCGGCAGCGGCAAGCACCCGCGTCCTCCGCTGGCCAACGCCTTCGTCGCTCCGCGCGACGAGACCGAGGAGAAGGTCGCCGCGCTCTGGCAGGACCTGCTGGGCGTGGAGTCGGTGGGCATCACCGACAACTTCTTCGAGCTGGGCGGCCACTCGCTGCTGGGCGTGCAGTTGCTGTCGCGCATCCGCGAGGCCTTCCAGGTCGAGCTGTCCATGCGCGCCCTCTTCGAGTCCCCCACCGTGGAGGTGATGACGGTGGCCATCGTGGAGGCGAGCGCCAGTCAGCTCGATCCCGAAGCCCTGGAAGCCATGCTCGCGGAGCTGGAGCAGAGCTGAAATCCCCCCTTGGAACGCCGGGCCCGCGCGCACTCCCGTAGTACGGTGCGCGGGCCCTTGACCCTCCTGCCCCCCAGGAGAAAGAGACGTGGAATGAGCCTCTCGCAACGCCTGACCATCACCCAGCCCATGCGGGTCTTCTGGATCACCTGGTTCGGCCAGCTCATCTCGATCCTCGGCTCCGGTCTCACGTCCTTCGGCGTGGGCGCGAAGGTGTTCCTCGACACGCGCTCCACCACGCAGTTCGCGCTGCTGTCCTTCTTCGCGCTGGCGCCCATGGTGGTGCTGTCCCCCATCGCGGGGACGCTCATCGACCGCTGGGACCGCCGCCGCGCCATGCTGCTGGCGGACCTGGGCAACGGCTTCACCACGCTGCTCATCTTCAGCATGTTGCTGGCCAGCGAACGGGGGCTGTTCAAGCTGGAGACCTGGCACTTCTACCTGCCCGTCTCCCTGGGCGCGTGCTTCGGCGCCTTCCGCTGGCCGGCCTTCTTCGCCACGGTGACGCTCATCGTGCCCAAGCAGCACCTGGGCCGCGCCAACGCCATGGCGGAGGTGGCCAGCGGCGCCAGCCAGATCCTCTCCCCCATCATCGCGGGAGCGCTCATCGACAGCGTGGGCCTGAAGGGCGTGCTGACGGTGGACGTCTGCAGCTTCTTCATCGCCGTCACCACCCTGCTGATGGTCCGCTTCCCGCGGCCCACCGCCTCCGCGGAGGGTCAGCAGGGCAAGGGGTCGCTGCTCGCGGAGATGAAGCAGGGCTGGGCCTTTATCAGCGCGCGCAAGGGGCTCTTGTCCCTGATGGCCTTCACCGGCGTGGCCGTGCTGTGCATGGACCTGGTGGTGCTGCTCATCACCCCCCTGGTGCTCGCCTTCACGGACATCTCCACGCTGGGCCGCATCGCGTCCATCGCGGGCGTGGGCGCGCTGCTGGGCGGCATCGGCATGGGCGTGTGGGGCGGCGCCAAGAACCCGCTGTACGGCATCCTCGGCTTCCATGCGTTTTCGGGCGTGGTGCTCTTCATGGCCGCGCCGTCACCCAGCGTGCCGCTGGTCGCCACCGCCGCCGCGCTCTACCTGTTCACCATGCCGCCCGTGATGGCGGGCATCCAGTCCATCTGGCAGCGCAAGATTCCCTCCGACCTCCAGGGCCGCGCCGCCGCCGTGAAGCGGATGATCATCCTCTGCGTGTCACCGCTCGCGAGCCTCATCGCGGGGCCGCTCGCGGATGACATCTTCGAGCCGGCCATGCGTGAGGGGGGCGCGCTCGCCAGCAGCATGGGCCGCCTGCTGGGCGTGGGCCCGGGGCGCGGCATCGCCGTCATCTTCATCGTCCTGGGCGTGCTGACGCTCACGAACGTCGCGGCCGGGTGGCTCAACCCGCGCCTGCGCAACCTGGACAAGGAGCTGCCGGACGCGCTCCCGGACACGCCGCCCTCCACCCCTGACGACACCGCCGCCCCCAACGCCCCCACCGCTGGAGCCTCCGCGTCATGAGCGCCGTCACCCAGATTCTGCGCATGCTGCGCATGCTGCCGTCCGCCATGGCCGTGGCCACCCCGGGCGTGGGTCCCTGGCTCGCCCGCCGCCGCTGGACGCGCGAGGAGGGCACGCTCACCCTCCCCGGCCTGCACGGCAAGGTGGAGGTGCTGCGCGACACGTGGGGCGTGCCGCACCTCTTCGCCAACGACGAGCACGACCTCTTCTTCGCCCAGGGCTACGTGCACGGGCAGGACCGGCTGTGGCAGCTGGAGATGGGCCGCCGGCTGGTGGACGGCCGGCTCGGGACCCTGCTGGGGCCCATGGGCGTGGGCGCGGACAAGTTCCTGCTCACCATGGGCCTGCGCGACATGGCGGAGAAGTCCTGGGCGCAGGTGGACCCGGAGGCGCGCGCCATCCTGGAGGCCTACAGCGCGGGCATGAACGCGCGCATCGCCGCGGAGCCGCTGCCCTACGAGTTCACCGTGATGAACACGGCGCCCGCGCCGTGGACGCCCGTGGACTCGCTGGCGCGCGGCAACATGCTGGCGCTGATGCTGGGCGGCAACCACCGCATCGAGCTCTTCCGCGCGCGGCTGGTGGCGGCGGTGGGGGAAGAGGTGGCCAACGCGCTCCTGCCGCAGAACGCACCGGAGACGCCCCTCATCGTCCCGAAGGAGGCGCGCCTGCCGGGCCTGAAGGACGTGAAGGCGATGTCCGGCCTGGACAGCGTGGACGACGTGCTGGGCGACCCCAACATCGTCTCCGGCAGCAACAACTGGGTGGTGCACGGCCAGCGCACGCAGAGCGGCCAGCCGCTGCTCGCCAACGACGTGCACATCCCGCTGAGCATGCCGTCCACCTGGTACGAGAACGGCCTGCACGGCGGCCGCTTCCAGCACGTGGGCTTCTCCCTGCCCGGCGTGCCCATGCTGATTGTCGGCCACAACGGGAAGGTGGCCTGGGGCATGTCCAACCTGGGGCCGGACACCCAGGACTTCTACATCGAGAAGCTGGACGACCCGAAGGCGCCGAAGAAGTACCTCTACCAGGACGTCTGGCACGACCTGGACGTGCGCCGCGAGGAGATCCCCGTCAAGGGCGGCGCCCCCGTGGTGCTGGAGGTGAAGAGCACCCGGCACGGCCCGCTGATGAACGAGGTGATGGCGGAGGACCTGAAGGACAGCGAGCCCCTGGCGCTCAAGTGGGCGCACCGCGAATGCCAGCCGCTCATCAACGCCGTGCTGAAGCTCAACCTGGCGAACGACTGGGAGTCCTTCCGCGCCGCCATGAAGTGCTGGGAGGGGCCGGGCCAGAACTTCGTGTACGCGGACACGGCCGGCAACGTCGGCTACCAGGCCACGGGGAAGATCCCCGTCCGCCAGGGCCACCCGGGCCTCGTCCCCATGCCGGGCTGGACGGGCGAATCCGAGTGGACGGGCTTCATCCCCTTCGAGGAGCTGCCCGCGTCCTTCAACCCGCCCGCGGGCTACGCGGCCACGGCGAACAACAAGATCACCTCCGACGACTATCCGCACCTCATCGCGCACAACTGGTTCCCGGGCTACCGCGCCAAGCGCATCACCGACCTGATTGAAGCGGGCACGCAGCACACCGTGGCGTCCATGCGGGACATCCAGGCGCAGACGTACTCGCTGCCCGCGGAGGCGCTGCGCCCCTACTTCCTGGCGGCGGCGCTCCCGGCGGATGACCTCCAGCGGCAGGCGGTGGACGCGCTGAAGGCGTGGGACCTGCGCTTCGAGCCGGAGGCCGTGGGCGCCACGGTGTTCCAGGCCTGGTACATCGAGGTGCTGCGCAAGCTGCTCCAGCACAAGCTGGAGCCGTCGCTGGTGAAGGAATACCTGATGGGCCAGTACGAACGGCACGGCAGCCTGCACATGCCCTTCGTCATCGGCCTGATGTCCCAGCCGGACAGCGCCTGGTGGGATGACCCGAAGACGCCGGAGAAGGAGACGCGCGACGACATCCTCCGCGCGGCGCTGGGCGCGGCCGTCGCGTGGCTCGCGAAGACGTACGGCCCGAAGCCGGAGGCCTGGGCCTGGGGCCAGGTGCACCAGCTCACGTACGCGCACCAGATGCTCGGCGGGCCCGCCATCCCCGGCCCCATCCGGCGCGTCTTCAACAGCCGCCCGGTGCCGGCCCGGGGCGACAACTACTCCGTGGACGGCGCCTCGTTCCTCTGGAGCCAGCCCTTCAAGGTGGTCCACGGCACCGCGCTGCGGATGATTGTCGACCTGGGGGACCTGTCCCGCTCCGTGTCCATCCACTCGCCGGGGCAGTCGGAGCACCTGTTCCACAAGCACCGCGACGACCTGATGGAGCTCAACCGCAAGGTGGAGTTCCACCCCATGCTCCACACGCGCCAGGCCGTGGAGCAGCACCGCGAGGCCACGCTGACGCTCACGCCCGCGGTGGCCCTGGTGGCCAAATAAAACAACCCGGACTTGAAGGCCGTCACTCCCCCCGGAGCGACAGGCCTTCAGGCCCGGGCTTCTTTGCTTTCAGGCTCCAGCGGGAGCCGGCACTCGTATTCGCGTCGAGTTCCCCCTCAGAAACTCGACGCTTCCCCCTTCTATGTGCCAGCCCCTGCGGTCCCCCCCATTTCCCGCGCACGCCGCGGTGAGCTAAGAAGTCCCCCGACTCCCTGACTCACCGTGTCGCTGCTGCGCGGGCCCCCCTGCTTCCCGTGCTGCGATGAAGGAACAGTACCGGGACCCCCTGATTCGATCTGTGAAGCGGCCCACAAGCCCGGTGTGAAGGCGTTCACACCCGCCGGACTTGTCCGCCGGACCTGGATGGGAGGCTTCCCTACCTGCATCCAGGGATTCCGGGCAGAATGGACCTCCCCTCATGTCCTACGCGCAGCTGCTGGCTGAAATCCCCATGTTCGAGAGCCTCGGCCGGGAGGACCTGGAGAACATGTCGTCGCTCCTCCAGCCTCGGCGCTTCGCGAGGGGAGAGGTCATCTTCCACCGGGGAGACGTGGGCACCGCGCTGTTCATCATCCGGCGCGGCCAGGTGGCCATCCGGCTGTCCTCCAGCGAGGGGCGCGAAATCACCCTAGCGCTGCTGGACCGGGGGGACGCCTTTGGAGAGCTGTCACTGCTGGATGGAGAGATGCGCTCCACGGACGCGATGGCGCGCGAGGAGTCGCATCTGCTGACGCTCCAGCGCGACGACTTCCGGCGCTACCTGGAGACGCGGCCGCAGGTAAGCCTGGCGTTGCTGGCGAACATGAGCCGGCTGGTGCGGCGCACGACGCAGCTCGTGTACGACTCGGCCTTCCTGGACGCGCGCAGCCGGCTGGTGCGGGTGCTGCTGGAGCTGGCGAAGACGCAAGGCAAGCAGTCCCCCGAAGGGCTGGTCATCACGCCGAAGCTCACGCAGTCGGAGCTGGCCAACCTGTGCGGCGTCACCCGCGAGAGCGTCAACAAGTGGCTGCGCTACTACGTGCGCGAGGGGATGCTCAGCTTCGAGGGCGGGCAGATCGTCCTCCTCCAGCCGGAGCGGCTGGGCCAGGACGCCGAGTAGCCGTCAGCCGCGCACGCGGAAGAGGGACAGCGGCTCCTCGCGCCCCTTCACCCGCACGGGGGCCAGCGGCTCCAGCGCGAAGGCGCCCGCGTCCAGGAGCGCCCGCGTGGCGTCCGTCATGAGCACCTCGCCCGGGCCCGCGACGCCGCACACGCGGGCGGCGATGTTGGTGGCGTCTCCCACGGTGGCGTACTGGAGGTAGCGCTCCGAGCCGATGTTGCCCGCGGCCACGGGGCCGGAGTTGAGCCCGATGTGCACCTCAATCTCCGGCACGCCTTCGGCCCGCCAGCGGGCGTTGAGGGCCGCCAGGGCCTGCTGCATCTCCAGGGCCGCGCGCACGGCCCGCTCCGCGTCGTCCGGCCGGGCGAAGGGGGCGCCCCACACGGCCATCAGCGCGTCGCCGATGTACTTCTCCAGCGTGCCCTCGTGTCGGAAGACGACGTCCGCCATCACCGGGAAGTACGCGTTGAGCATGTCCACCACCTGCCGGGGCTTGAGGCGCGAGGACATGGCGGTGAAGCCGGTGATGTCGGAGAAGAGGATGGTGACGTTCGCCTCGCGAACCTCCAGCGGCACGCCCCTGAGCGCCTTCAACTGGCGCACGACGTCCGGCGGGAAGAAGCGCTGGTAGGCGTTGCGCAGCACCGCCTCCTCCTCCAGCCGCCGCGCCAGGTGCGCGTGGTCCAGGGCGATGGCGGCCTGGTTGGCGAAGGCGGTGAGGAACTCCAGGTCCTCGTCGGTGAAGAGGCCGCCCTGCTTGAGGCTGTCCAGGTACAGCACGCCCAGCACCGCGTCCCGCGTGCGCAGGGGCACGCACAGCGAGGCGCGGATGGACTGGCGGAAGACGGAGTCCGCGCCCACCAGCCGCGCGTCGTCCTGCGCGTCGGTGAAGAGGGCCGCCACGCCTCGCGAGTGCACGTAGTCCACGATGTGCTGGCTGTAGAAGCGCTCCGGCAGCGCCCCACCCCGCGCGCCCCGGGCCACGCGCGGCTCCAGCGCCCCCGTGTCGCGGTCCACCATCAGCACCGCCGCCCGGTCCACCGCCCAGATTTGAAAGACGAGCTGGAGCACGCGCTCCAGGAGCCCGTCCACCGGGCCCGGGGAGGACAGGATCTGGCCCACCTTGAGGAGCACCTGGAGCTTGTCGCGGGTGCGGTCCGGCGAGCGCGTGTCGAGCAGCGCCTCCATGGTGGGGCCGCCAAAGAAGCGCGTCTCCAGGGGCTGCGTGCGCAGGGGGCCCCAGCCGTCCGGCAGCGGCGTGTCCAGGGACACCAGCTGGAACCACACCTCGCCGCAGCGGAAGGACTGGCCGTGGCCCAGCTCCTGGCGCGACACGCGGTGCGGCCCCACGAAGGTGCCGTTCTTGCTGTCCAGGTCCACGAGCACCACGCGCCCGCCCGCGCGCTCCAACCTCGCGTGGCGCCGCGACAGGCTGGGGTGCGGCACGCGGATGCCGTTCTCCTCGGTGCGGCCGATGGTGGTGGTGCCCTCCGGCAGCATCACCACCCGTTCATCCACCTGGCCTGGATTGAGGACGACGCGCATGGGCTAGACGGGCATCAGGTGGGCCCCTTGGCCGTGAAGGCGCCGGGCCGGGGCGGGGCCGAGGGCGCTTCCAGGACGGCGGGGACCACCTGTTCGGAGGTGCGGTCCGTGGATGACGCGGACTGGCTGCCATGGCGGGCCACCACCTCGCGCACCGCGAGCGGCTGGCCTCCGGGCCCAGGCAGGTGGCGGTCCCCGGCGAGCCGGCAGTCGAAGGCGTCCTGGAGCCGTGCGGCCAGCGTCTCGCTCACCAGCACCTGGTCGCGCGCGGCCACGGTGGCGAGCCGGGCCGCCGTGTTCACCACGTCCCCCAGCACCGTGTGGTCCAGGCGCCCGCGTCCGGCCGCGCCCACGTTGCCGGACAGCACCGGCCCGGTGTCCACGCCCATGCACACGCCGTGGGCGTACGGAGACGCGTCACCGCCGCTCCACGCCAGGCCCTGGAGCCGCTGCTTCACCGCGAGGCACGCGTCCAGCGCGCGCGACACGTGGCCCTCGCCCTGGAAGACGGCCATCACCGCGTCGCCCAGGAACTTGTCCACCACGCCGCCGCGCGACTCCAGCTCCGGGAGGATGACCTCGAAGTTGGCGTTGAGCCGGCGCAGCGCGGACTCCGGCGGGTGCTTGCGGGTGACGGCGGTGAAGTCCGCGACGTCCAGGAAGGCCACCGTGGCGTCCACCTGCTCGCCCGCGAGCCCGCCCGGGCCTCGCACCAGCGGCAGCACCCGGTCCACGATGCCGCCGTGCACGAACATGCGCAAGAGCGCGTTCTCCTCCGTGGAGCGCACCGCGCGGCGCAGCTCCGCCACATGCCGCACCGTCTTGGCCAGCGTGGACTCCAGGTCGTCCAGGTCCACCGGCTTCACCAGGAAGTCGAACGCGCCCCGGTTCATCGCCGTGCGCAGGTTGGGCAGGTCGCCGTACGCGGAGACCATGACGACCTTCACCAGCGGATCCACCTCCCCCACGCGCGACAGGAAGGTGAGCCCGTCCATGCGCGGCATGTTCAGGTCGCACAGCACCGCGTGCGTGTCCGGGTGCTGGCGCAGGGCCTCCAGCGCCTCTTCGCCATCGCGCGCGAAGACGAAGCGGTAGACGCCGTCGCGCACGTGCCGGCGGAAGCGCTGGCGCATGAGCAGCTCCACGTCCGGCTCGTCGTCCACCACCAGCACCGTGGCGGCCTGTCCAGCGCGGCCCGCCTCCACCAGCGCGACGAAGGCGGCGGCCAGCTCGCGCGCGGAGGTGAAGCGCTGCGCGAGCGTGGGGTGCAGGGCGCGCTGGAAGAAGGCGTCACCGGCCGCGCCCAGCTCCGCCACCAGCTGCGAGACGGGCACCGCGGGCGGGTGGAAGGCGCCGCGCAGGAGCGCGCCCACGGACTCAGGCCCGTAGGGGAACTGGCCGGTGAGGGCGCGGTAGAGCACCACCGCGAGCGACCAGAGGTCCGCCCTCGCGTCCAGGTCCGGATCCGCGCGCAGCTGCTCCGGGCTCATGTAGCGCAGCGTGCCGGTGAGCCCCTCCGCCTGCGCGGGGGCGCCGCTGGGGTTGAGCGAGCGCGCGAGCCCGAAGTCGAGCACCTTCACCACCTCCTCCCCGTCCACGTGGGCGAGGAAGAGGTTGGCGGGCTTCAGGTCGCGGTGGACGAGCCCCGCCGCGTGCGCCGCCGCCAGCGCCCGGGCCACCGGCGTGACGAGCGCGGCCACGCGGGCCGGGGACAGGCGCCCCTGCTGGGTGAGGCGCGTCTCCAGGTCCTCGCCCTCCAAGAGCTCCATGACGATGTACGGCACGCCGCCGTCCACGCCGGAGTCATGCACCTGCACCACGTGCGGGTGGCGCAGCCGGGCCACGGCCTGGGCCTCCTGCTCGAAGTGGCGGTGCGCCTCCGGCGTGCGCGCCACGACGTCGGAGGCGATGAGCTTGAGGGCCACGTGCCGCTGGAGCTGCAGGTCGACCGCGCGCCAGATGGCGCCCATGCCACCGCCGCCAATCCTGCGCTCCAGCGCGTACCTGCCGCCCAGCGGGCGCCCGGTGTCCATCAGCCCTGTGTCTCCGTTCCCGGTCACGGCCTGGGGCGCGTGCCTCGCGAAGCCGGGAATGATGGCACACTTGGCCCCTCCCCTGGCGTGCCCATTCGGTGCCGTGCCTGGAGCACCGGGGCATGGCTGCACGCCCGGTGTGGGAGGAGGAACGTCAGGTGCGGGTGAGCGCCTGGGCGAGCCGGGGGAGGATTTCCCCCGCCTTCGCCTCCACGCGCACATCCGCGAGCCCGTCCCCCCGGCTCTCCCCGATGTTGAGGATGCCAATGGGCATGTGGCGCTCCGCCGCGCGGGTGACGAAGCGGTAGCCGGAGTAGACCGTCAGCGACGAGCCCACCACGAGCAGCGCGTCCCCCTCCTCCACGAGCGCGAACGCGTCCTGCACCAGCGGCGCCGCGACGTTGTCGCCGAAGAACACCACGTCCGGCTTCAGCGTCCCGCCACAGCGCGTGCACGCGGGGACGCGGAAGCCGTCCACGGCCTCCTGTGACAGCTCCGCGTCGCCGTCCGGACGCAGCTCCACGACGGTGTGCGCGAAGTCCGGGTTGAGGCCCAGCATCCGCGCCTGGAGCGACGCGCGCGGCTCCTGCGCGCCACACGCCAGGCAGCGCACCCGCGACAGCGCGCCGTGCAGTTCCAGCACGCGCTCACTGCCCGCCGCGGGGTGCAGGCCGTCCACGTTCTGGGTGATGAGCCCGGGCACCACGCCCGCCTTCTCCAGCGCGGCCAGCGCGAAGTGCGCGTCGTTGGGCCGGGCGGTGGTGAAGCGCGGCCAGCCCAGCAGGCTGCGCGCCCAGTAGCGCTGACGCACCTCCGGCCGGTGCAGGAACTCGCGGTGCTGGATGGGGTTGCGCACCTTGTGGCGCGTCTCCGGGCCGCGATAGTCGGGGATGCCGGACTCGGTGCTGATTCCGGCTCCGGTGAGCACCACCACGCGGCGTCCGCGCAGCAGCTTGGCCAGGGCGTCCACCCCCGCTTCGGGCGGGAGGGCGGCGACAGGGGAGTCCGTGAGGAGCGTCATTCCACCCTCCGTATAACGTGGCCCGTTCGCGCTCGCTCCCGGGCCCTGGCGCTTCTGGGGAGGCGATTACCGGACGAGCGCGTCCCGGGCGGGATCCGCGGGTTTGGGGGTGGCCATGGCGGCCTTGAGGTCCCTGCGCGCGGCGGGGGGCAGCCTGGCGATCCATCGGTCCATCGCCTGGCGCAGCTCCGGCACGGAGGACTCTTCGTCGGGCAGCGCGGCGGCCTCCTGGCGGGCCTCGGCGACGAGTTGCACCGCGCGCGCCGGGTTCTGCTTCGCGTCCCACAGCGCGCGGCCCAGCATGTAGCGCGCGGCGGGGCGCTCCGCGGGACGGGGCCGGGCGCGCTCCCAACCGGCGACGGCCTTCTCCAGCGGGGCCAGCGCCTCGCGCGGACGGCCGAGCACCATGTACGTGCGCCCCAGGTCCACCAGCGCCCCCGTCCAACCGCCGTTCACGTCATCCGGCAGGGACGTTTGGAGCGCGGCGGCGCGCTGGAAGTACGGCAGGGCCTGGTCCGGCTGGTTGCGGTAGCTGAGCGTCTGGCCCATGCCCCGGAGCACCAGCGCCAGCGTGGGGTGGTCCGGGCCCAGGCTCTTCTCCACCTGCTCGAGCGCCGTGGCGAAGCGCTGGGTGGCCTCCTCCAGCCGGCCCATGTGCACCAGCAGCGTGCCGATGTTGTTGACGATGATGGCCACCGTGGAGCTGTCGCGCCCCTCCGTCTTCTCCGCGATGTTCAGCGCGCGTTCATAGAGGGGCAGCGCCTCCTCGCGCTTGCCCTGGTACTGGAGCGCCAGCGCCAGGCTGTTGAGCGCGTCCGCCACCTGCGGGTGGTCCTGCCCCAGCGAGCGCTCCAGCAGCGCCAGCGCGCCCCGGGCCAGCCGCTCCGACTGCACGAAGTCGCCCTGCTGCCAGCGCACGCTGGCCTGCTCCAGGCGGATGCGCGCCACGTCCGGGTGCTCGGGCCCCAGCGCGCCGCGCACGGTGCCCAGGGCGCGCTCGTACAGGCTCAGGGCCTCCTCCGCGCGCCCCTGGGAGCGGCGCACGGTGCCCAGCTCCACGCGCACGTCCGCGACCTCCAGGGCCTCCGGGCCGAAGCGCTTCTCCAGGAAGGACAGCGCGCGGGTGAGCTGCTCGTGGGCCTCCGGGTAGCGGCCCTGGCGCGACAACAGCCGGCCCAGGTTCATGGCGAGCGCGCCGGCCAGCTCCCTGCTGCCGCCCAGCCGCTCCACCGCGGCGCTGGCGCGCTCCGCGGCCTGCTGTCCCTGGGCGTAATGGTCCAGCCGTTCGCCCGTCACGCGCACCGCCAGCGTCCAGGCCCGGGCGGCGGCGTCGTCGTTGCGGCCGGCCTCCGCGGTCCACGCGGCCTGGAGCACCGTGGCCTCCGCGCCCCGGTAGTCCCCGGCCCCGTCCTTCAGCTCCGCGAGCAGCAGCAGCGCGTCCGCCGCGCCGGCCCAGTCCCCCGCGGCGCGCGCGGACTGGGCCACCGGCTCCACGCGCGCCACGCCCTGCGAATAGCGGCCGGCGGCGCGCAGCGCCCTCGCGTCCACGAGCGCCTGGAGCAGCGCGACCGTGCGGTCCCTGGCGGCGGGATCGTCAGGTGAGGAGTGGCCGCGCGACGTCAGCGCCTCCACGTCCGAGCAGCCCGCCAGCGGCGTCAGCCCCTCCACCGCGCGGGGCGCCCGCTCCACCAGGTCCGGGTCCGCCTGCGTGAACAACTGCGTGAGCGCGGCCACGTCCGCCAGCCGCGCGTCCAGGCAGCGCATGCGCAGCGCCATCACCGCTTCGCTCTGCTCGTGGCGCACGCGGGTGGCTTCACAGGCCGCCGTGCGCGTCGTCACCCACGCGGCGGTGTACGCGTCCAGCCCCCGGCGCACGTGCCGGAAGGCGTCGTGCGCGAAGCGGCGCTGGGTGCCGACGAAGGCCGCCTCCACCGCCTGCTGCCGGGGAGCGTCCCACACGCCGTCCATGGCGCGCGCGGCGCCCTCGCAGCCCGTGGCATCGCGGCGGTTGAGGACGTGCGTGACGCCCACCGCGGACAGCATGAGCAGCGACGCGCCCGCCACGCGCAGCCGCCGCGTCCGGCGCGCCGCCGGGTCCGACTCCAGCGCGGCGATGAGCGCCTCCATGGAGGCGTGGCGGTCCTCGGGCTTCACCGACAGGCCCTTCACCACCACCTTGCGCAGCCACTGGGGCACGCCGGAGTGCCGGGGCACGCTCTTCACGCGCCCCGCGTGCACCGCCTGGGACAGCTCCTCCACCGTGGCGCCCGCGAAGGGGCGCTCGCCATAGAGGCCTTCGTAGAGCGCGGCGCAGAAGCCGAACTGGTCGCTGCGCGCGTCGGTGCGCTCCTCCGGCGGGAACTGCTCCGGGGCCATGTACGCGGGCGTGCCGCCCTCCATGGCGCGCGGGTGCGTGTGGGTCCCCGGCATCACCGGCGGGACGGCGGCGCCGAACATGATGCGCGACAGGCCGAAGTCGGTGACGCGCACGCGGCCGTCCTGGCCCACGAGGATGTTCTCCGGCTTCACGTCGCCGTGCACGACGCCCACCGCGTGCGCGGCGGCGAGCCCCCGGGCCACGGCGAGGAAGAGCTCCACCACCTGCCGCCACGGGTGCGGACCGTCGTGCTCCCACTTGCGCAGCGTGTGCGCGTCCACCAGCTCCATGGCCAGGAAGACCTGCCGGCCGAAGGTGCCCACGTCGAAGACGGAGACGACGTGCGGGTGGGAGACGCGGGCCATGGCCTGCGCCTCGCGCAGCACCTGCGTGCGTCCGGCCTCCGCGCCCAGCCCCAGCGCCTCCACCTGGAGGAGCTTGAGCGCGACGCGGCGGTCCAGCTCCGGATCATAGGCGGCGTACACGACGCTCATCCCGCCCACGCCCAGCATCTCCAGGATGAGGTAGCGGCCCACCGCCGTGCCGCGCGCGAGCGGCGGCGTGGGCAACCGCAGGCGCGGCTTCTTTCCACGCCACGGGTCCACGGCCAGCGTCGCCAGCTGGCTGTCGAGGACCTCCTCCTCCGGAGCGGCGGGCCCGGAGGCGTCCGCGGGCGGTTGCACCTTCAGCGCCTCGGACACCATGCGCCGGCAGGAAGGACACGTGTCCAGGTGCTCGTCGACGAGCGCGGCCCTGTCGGGAGGCAGCGTCCCGAGCAGGAGGTCCATGAACGTGGATTCGTCCAGACAGGCGAGGGGCATGGGAGGCACGTGGAGGGCGGCAGCACAGCAGGAGTCACGGCGGGCGTCGAGTCACCCCCGGGACGTTTCATGCGTTGAAGGGTCGCCTGCTCGGCGGGTGGGACGTCGGTTCGCGAACGCCTGCGTTCCAATGTGTTGAGACAGGGGGCGCTTTCTGGGAAATCTCCGAGGATGTGGCGGTTGCGACGTCTCGGATGGGCCGGGCTGATATCGCTGGCGCTGCACGCCCTCCTCTTCGGGCTGTTGTGGGCGCTGGACCCTCATCCGTCGTCCACCGGACGCACGGCCCGGTCGCGTGAGCAGGCCGTCGAGGTGGAGATCATCACCCCCTCGCCCTCCGTCCCCCCGGCGACACCGGCGGTCCAACCGCCTCCGGCCCAGGAACCCGCCACGCCACCGTCCGGCATCGCGACGCGTGCGCCGCCGAGGAACGCCCCGCCTCCGGCACCGCCCCCCGTGGCGACACGAGAGACACCGAAGTCCGCGCCGCCGCCCGGTGAACCGCGCGCTCCGGCGAAGGACGCGCCGACGGAGCCACCTCCGGAGACCGCGGCGCGCGAACCCTCGGAGCCGCCGCCTCCCGTCGCGACGCGCGAGCCCGCGCCTCCCGAAGACACGCCGCGCGCCCCGGCGGACGATCTTCCACGCCTGGACATCGCGACCCGCGCGCCCGCCGCGGACGGGGACCGGCCCACGGTGGATGCGCCACGCGCGCCGACGCCGGGCTCCCTCCCCTCGAACCTGCTCCCCTCTCCCGGCTCGAGCGCGGGGGTCATCATCACGACGCCGGAGAACTCCCGGGGCGGAGGCCGCACGCTGCGCCCCGGAGACCCGAGCCTGTCCGCCGAATCCCTCGCCGCCCAGGAACACGCGCGCGTATCGGAGCGCGTGCAGGGCATCGTCGATGAGCGCCGGGCGCGCGACCGCGTGGACACCGGCCGCATCCACCCCTACTTCGGCCAGCTGCGCGCGCAGTTGGAGAAGCAGATGGACGCCCCGCCCCTGTTCGACATGCCCAGCTTCCCCAAGCAGCTGATGTACTCCTACGCGGAGAAGGCCCGGCGGTTCGGCGCCAGCGGCTCTCCCGGGAGCATGCCCGGGCCCAGCAAGCCTCCCAAGCCGGGCGAGCTCCTCGCGAAGCGCGCCCGCGACGAACCCGGCTACGACCGCCTGCGCGCCCTCTCCCAGGCGGGCGAGCAGCTCCAGGACTTCGCCCACGGCGTCAGCACGATGAAGCTCACCGTCACGCTGGAGCTCCTCCAGGGCCCGGACGGCCTCTTGCGCGAGGTGAAGCTCATCAGCCGCAGCGGCAACCGCGCCTACGACGACTACGTGCTCCAGTCCGTCCCGCCCGCGCTGGGGAAGGCCACCGCGCCGCCCCCGGACGCCATGGGCGTGCACACGGACGGCATCCGCAGCGTGTGGGCCGTGGAGGGCCGCGTCGTCTATGTGCGCAAGGTCAGCGAGATGAAGAAGGGCTCGGACAGCGTCTACCTCGCCGGGCTGGTCGCCGCGGGATTCCTCGCCGGCAACTTCGATGAGACCACCGGCGAGGTCTACGTCATCGACGTGCGCAACCCGCACTTCGAATGCCGCTCGCGCCTGCTGCGCGTCTACTGACTCAGGGCGTGAACGCCGGAGGCCACCGCACGCCTCCGCCCAGGGGCAGGAGCGCCTCCGCCACGTCGAGCAGCGCCCCGTCCGTCCACCGCCGCCCCACCAGCTGCGCCCCCACCGGCAGGCCCGCCGCCGTGCGCCCCAGGGGGAACACCACCACGGGGCTCCCCGTCGCGTTGAACAGGCAGGTGAACCCGCCAAGGGCCTCCAGGTATCCGCGAGGCGCGCCGTCCACCTCCACCGGCGCCCCGAACGGCGTGTGCGGCGGCGCGGCCGTCATCGCCACCGGCACGAGCCACGCGTCCCAGCCGGACAGGAAGTCCTCCAGCAGGCCGATGTGCACGTCCCGCCGGCTGAGCGCCGCGCCGTAGCCCGCCATGTCCACGCACGTGCCCTGCACGATGCCCTTCGCCAGCAGGTCGCCTTCGAAGGGATCGAACTGCTGCTGGTAGCCCTCGCGCATGGACGGAGGCAGGGGCGCGCCCACCTCGCCGCCCTCCATCAGCCCCCACACCTCCACCAGGTCCGTGAAGTCCTGCCCCGGCGGCACGGCCTGCTCCACCACGACACCTTTCGCGCGAGCGGCGGCGATGAAGCGTTGGAACAACTCCCGCGTCTCGCGGTCGGCATGGAAGGGCCCCAGCGTGTCCGCCCACGCCAGCCGCAAGCCCTCGAGGGCCCGGGGCTTCGCGGCCCCCACCGGCGCGACGGGCGGCACCTCCGGAGCGCGCGGATCCACGCCCTCGATGAGGGACAGGATGAGCCGCACGTCCGCCACCGAGCGCGCCATAGGGCCCGCGCACGCCATGTGACGCACGTGGCGCGGCCCGTCCGGTGGATCCGGGACGTGACCGAAGGTGGAGACGCGGTGCTCCGTGGGCTTGATGCCCACGATGCCGCAGTAGTGCGCCGGCTGCCGGATGGAGCCGCCGATGTCGCTGCCCACCTCGAACGGGGTGAGCCCCGCCGCCACCGCCGCCGCCGCGCCACCGCTGGAGCCGCCCGGCGTGCGCCCCAGGTCATGCGGGTTGTTCGTCCGGCCCCAGAGCGGCCCGTCCGTCTGGAAGTCCGCCGCGAACGGGGGCAGGTTCGTCTTGCCGAAGAGGATGGCCCCCGCCGCCTTGAGCCGGGCCACCACCGTCGCGTCCTGAGCGGGCACGTACTCGGCGAAGGCCGGGTGGGCGGACGTCGTGCGCAGGCCCCCGGTGCTGAACGCGTCCTTCACCGTGAAGGGCACGCCGTGCAGCGGCCCCCAGAGCTCGCCCCGGGCAAGCGCCGCGTCCGCCGCCTCTGCCCGCTTCCGGGCCCGAGCCTCGTCCCACGTCACCACGGCATTGAGCGCGGGGTTGTGCGCCCGGGCACGGGCGAGGAAGGCGTCCAGCACCTCCACCGCGCTGACGTGCCGCTCGCGCAGGGCGGCGGCCAGCTCCGTCGTCGTGAGGGTGATGAGCGCGCGAGCCCCCCCGGCGGCTCCGGACTCCTGAAGCGGGACCGATGACTTCATGTGCGAGCACTCCCCTGGAGCCAGCCCCGGCGGGGCGGACCTCCCATGCTCCCGGTTCTACCAGCTCCTCAGCGGGCCCGGACCTGGGGGGCCGGGGACACGACGTAGGCGGCCCCGGAGGCATCCACCTTCACCTTCGGTGGACGCCGGGACTCCTCGAAGTAGCGGTAGCCCGGCTCCAGGCCGCGCCAGAAGGCCTTGCGCGCGTCGGTGACATTGGAGAGGGCCTCCAGCGCCGCGAGCCCCGCCGCGTCCAGCCGGCGTGGGAAGAGGTGCACCGGCACGTCGCGGCCCATGCTCGCGCGGGCCTCGGACACCATCACGTACAGCTCCTCGATGGGTCCGTCCTCGATGGCCAGGCAGCCGATGCTCACGCAGTCGCCATGGATATAGATGTCGCCCCCGGGCTTCGCGGCGCCCTGCTTGCGGTCCAGGGCGTTCGGGTAGCTCACCCGCAGGGACAGGTGGTACGCGCTCTTCGGGTTGAAGAGGTCCACCGTGTAGAAGCCCTCCGGGACCTGCAGGTCGCCCTGGGCCCGCTTGGGGCCCACGTCGCCGGAGGCCGCGCAGACGGGAAAGGTGCGCACCTTCACCAGCGGCTGGCCGGGCCTGCCCGCCCAGACCTCCAGCTCCCGCTCGACCTTGAAGGCCCGCAGGTAGAGCTCCTCCGGGGGCCAGGACAGCCCCGCCGCCTTGAACGTCTGGACAAGACCGGCCGTCTGGCGCTTGCGGGCCGCCGCGACCCGGTCTTCCGCGTGGGCGCACAGCGAGGTCAACAGGACACCGCAGGCGAGCAGGACCTTCATGGGCGGAATGCTCCTTCGCTGAAAACCGTTTGACGCCGGGCGGACGTCAATCCGGTCCCTGGGCAGGGGTGGGCGGCGAACAGGCGCATGGCACGGGGGCACCCCTGGCCCCCTGCTTCCCAAGCTGCTAGCAAGCGGTACGTGGGCTTTCTGGATGACGTTCAGCGTAGCGGCGATGGAAACCAGGGGCGGCCCGGTGTTCTCATCTCCAACGTGCATCATGGCGAGCAGGGGCCGCCGGTGTACGCAGCGACGGATGCTCCCCGCCCCGTGCCGTTCCGGCCTTTTGCTTAAGAATGAATGACTCCCTCGAGACCCTCCTCGCCGACGGCATCATCGACGCCGTCATCGGCCAGCTGAAGACGGGGAAGGAGGCGGAGGTGTGGCTCGTCCAGCACGCCGGCCAGGTCGTCGCAGCGAAGCTGTACAAGGAGCGCCACGAGCGCAACTTCCGCAACAACTCCGGCTACAAGGAAGGCCGCGAGGTGCGCAGCTCGCGCACGCGCCGCGCCATGGAGAAGGGCAGCCGCTTCGGGCAGGCCGCCGCGGAAGAGGCGTGGAAGAACGCGGAAGCGGACTCGCTCTACAAGCTGCACGCACAGGGTGTGCGCGTGCCCACGCCGGTGATGTTCTACGAGGGCATCCTCCTCATGGAGCTGGTGCTGGACGCGGAAGGCCAGCCCGCGCCCCGGCTCGTGGAGGCCCCGCCCCAGACCCCCGAGGAGGCCGAGGCGCTCTACCTGGACCTGCGGGCCCAGGTGATTCGCACCCTGTGCGCGGACCTCATTCACGGGGACCTGTCGCCCTACAACATCCTGATGAGTGGGAACGGCCCGACCGTCATCGACTTTCCGCAGACGGTGGCGGCGGCGCGCAACAGCCAGGCGGAGTTCTACTTCCGCCGCGACCTGGACAACGTGCGGCAGTTCCTGGCGGGCTTTTCGGCCCGGCTGGCGGGCCGCTCGGGTGACACGGGCGAAATCTGGAACGCGTACGTGCGGCGCGAGCTGACGACGGACTTCGTGCCGTCGGGCACCTTCCGCGAAGCCCCGCGCGGTCAGCGAGGCGCGGGCCGCCAGGGCACCCGGCAGGAGCGGTTCCTCCAGCAGGAGGAGGCCCGGCGCAACGAGGTTCGTCCGGCTCCGGCGCCCGTGGTGGAGGTGGAGGAAGGGCTCAGCGCGGAGGAGGCGGAGCTGCGCGCGCTGGAGGCGCTGGTGCTGCGCCAGGGTGGCGGCGAGCGCGGGCGGCCCGTCGTCACGGCGAGCCCGAGGGATGGGCGCCGCCGCGGTGGTGGGTTTGGTGGCAAGCCGCCGCCGCGCACCGGCAGTGCGCCGAGGCCCGGGAACGGGGGGCCCCAGCAGAACGCGGGAGCGCGTCCGCCGCAGGGTGGCGGCAACAACCGGCCCAACGGCAACAACAATGGGCGTCCGCAGCAGGGAGGTCCACGCAACGGCGCTGCGGCGCAGGGCGCTCCGGTGGCGCAGGGTGATGCCCGCGCGAACGGGCGTCCCCAGCAGGGCGGTCCGCGCCGGGATGGACGTCCGCCGCGCCAGCCCAGCGGCGAGGCGCGCATGAACGGTCATCCGATGGGCGAGACCGCTCAGGCCCCGCAGCAGAACAGCCGGCCGCCACGCACCAACGGACAGGCCTACGGCGACGGTCAGTCGGCACAGCAGAACGGCCGGCCGCCGCGTACGAACGGCCAAGCCTATGGCGACGGTCAGTCGGCACAGCAGAACGGCCGGCCGCAGCGCACCAACGGGCAGGCTTACGGCGACGGTCAGCCTGCACAGCAGAACGGTCGGCCGCAGCGTACGAATGGACAGGGCTACAGCGACGGTCAGCCTGCACAGCAGAACGGCCGGCCGCAGCATACGAATGGACAGGCCTACGGCGACGGTCAGCCTGCACAGCAGAACGGCCGGCCGCAGCGTACGAATGGACAGGCCTACGGTGACGGTCAGCCTGCACAGCAGAACGGCCGGCCGCAGCGTACGAATGGACAGGCCTACGGTGACGGTCAGCCTGCACAGCAGAATGGCCGGCCGCCACGCATGAACGGGCAGTCCCGCGGCGGTGAGGCGGGCATGAACGGTCAGGCCTACGGCGAGAACGGTCAGTCGGCACAGCAGAACGGCCGGCCGCCGCGCATGAACGGTCAGCCGATGGGCGAGAACGGCCAGTCGGCGCAGCAGAACGACCGGCCGCCGCGCATGAACGGCCAGTCTCGTGGCGGTAAGTCGCGCCAGAACGGTCAGCCGTATGCAGGCGAGGCGGCCGTGAATGGCCAGCCGCACGGTGGCGAGTCCGGTGTGAACGGCCAGTCGCAGCAGCAGGACGGCAACGGCCGGCCGCCGCGCAACGAGTGGCGCGCGAATGGGCGTCCGCAGCAGAACGGCGGGCCTCGCCAGGACGGTCCGGGGGCGCAGGCGCGCATGAACAGCCGGCCTCCGCGCAACAACGGCTCCTTCCAGGACGGCGCCCCACAGCAGAACGGCGAGCCGCGCCAGAACGGCCCGGGCCCCCGCGAGGCACGCGGCAACCTGCCCAACAACGGTCCCCGGATGCCCCGTCAGGGCCCGGAGCGCGGCGCGGGACGTTCCTCCCGGGGTTCCTCCGCGCCCCAGGTGAGCTACGTGGGCCGTCCGCCCGCGGCCTCGTCCTCGAATCCCGAGACGGGCTCCTCCTAGCCCTCGGTCAGGGGAGCGCCCTACCAGGCCTCCCCGCCAGCGGCACACCGCGCGAACCTGTCCGACTGTCGGACAGGTTTTGAGCCGCGCCGGCCGGAGGCGCCCGCCCTACTCCGTCTTCACCGGCGGCGCTTCGCGCGACAGCTCATCGCGGAAGAACCGGCTGCCCTTCGCGAGCGTCTCCATGTACGGGCGCACGTCCTCGCGGGCCTCCGGGCTCAGCTTCGCGAACGGCGTCACGTGCACGTCCGGCACGTAGCGGAACGTCAGGTTGATGCGCCGCGTGCGGAAGTCCGGCAGCTCCGGCGGCATCACGTGCCCCGCACGAGTGTCCACCCGCTGCACCCGGTGGAACGTCTGCTCCTTCCACTGCGCCCCACCAAAGAGCTGCAGCGCCCCGTCATCCAGCCACTGCTCCAGCACCACCGCGTCCCGCTCCCCGGGCCGCGTGGACGTGACGAACTGGATGAGCGCGCGCTCGCCCAGCGACAGCGACGCCACCGGGCCCGGCTCGAAGTCCTTGTGCTCGCCCACGCGCGCGGTGTCCACCCAGCGCCCGTCCTCCAACCGGCTGCCGTAGAAGTTCACCAGGCACGTGTTGAGGTGCCAGCCCTGCGGCATATCCGGGCCCCGGAACATCCGCCGCGCCAGCGCCTCCACCTTCTCAATCTGCCGCTGCAGCACCGCGGGGAACGGCTCCGCCTTCACGCAGCGGTTGTGCACGCCCTTCGGGGGCCGGTAGTAGTCCAGGCACGCGAACTGCCAGTTGCCCAGCCAGTACACCGGCCGGAGCAACCGCCGCTGCTGCTGGCCCTCCGGCGGTGGGAAGTGCTTCGAGTAGCGCTCCTCCCACAGCGGGTGCAGCGTCCCCAGCCACGCCAATATCTCCGCGCGGTCCGCCGAGTTCAGGAAGCTCGCGTTGTAGTGATGGCCCGGCGTGCGCTGCGCGGCCTTGCGCGCCAGCGGGGAACCCGGGCCCCTGCGGGGCGGCAAGGCCATGCGCTCAGGTCCTCACGCCTCGGAGGCGGCCACGTCCAACGCCAGCTCGATCATCTCGTCGAACGTCGTCTGACGGTCCTCCGGGGACAGGTGCTCGCCGGTGCGGATGTGGTCCGACACGGTGAGCAGCGACAGCGCCCGCGCGCCGAACTCCGCAGCCACGCCGTACAGGCCGGCGATCTCCATCTCCACCGCCAGGATGCCCATCTTCTCCAGCGTCGCGTTGAGCGCTTCCTGCGGGTGGTAGAACAGGTCCGAGGTGAAAACGTTGCCCACGCGCACCGGCTTGTTGCGCTTCTCCGCCGCCTCCACCGCGCGCCGGGCCAGCGTGAAGTCCGCCACCGCCGGGAAGTCGTGGCCCATGACCCGCATGCGGTTCACGTTGGAGTCCGTGCCCGCGCCCATCGCCACGATGACATCGCGCAGCTTCACGTCCGTGCGCAGCGCGCCGCAGCTGCCCACGCGGATGAGCACCTTCGCGCCGTAGTTCCTCACCAGCTCCGTCGCGTAGATGGAGATGGAGGGCACGCCCATGCCGTGCCCCATCACGGACAGCCGCTTGCCCCGGAAGGTGCCGGTGAAGCCCAGCATGTTGCGCACCGCCGTGACGGAGCGCGCGTTCTCCAGGAAGCGCTCGGAGATGTAGCGCGCCCGGAGGGGGTCGCCCGGCATGAGGATCACTTCAGCGAAGTCACCGGGAGACGCGGAGATGTGCGGAGTTGCCATGGAAGCAGAAGCCTTTCAGCGCCCGGTCGACAGACCGGAGGGAACACCCGTGGGAACGGCCACCGGCGTCGGTGCCGGCGCGGCGGGAGTGCACGGGTTGGGCAGCTTGCCCGAAGCCGCGGGCGTCGTGTTCACCAAAGCGGGGGCCTCGGCCACGGGAGGCAGCCGGCGCGGCGGCAGCTGCACCGGCGGGGGGATGGGGCAGTGCGTGCACGGGCCCTTCAGCGGAATCACCAGCCGCCGGCCAATGCTCAGGAACGTGTTGCGCATCCGGTTGGCCTTCTTGATGGCCACCACGCTGGAGTTGTGACGCAACGCAATGCCACCCAGCGTGTCCCCGTTGCGGACCTTGTACATCATCAGGTTCTGGTCCGGCTGGAGCGCCAGCAGCGGCGCCACCCGGCGGCCCAGCTCCTGCGCACGGCCGTTGAAGAAGCGCACGTGGAAGTGGTCGCGGTGCCGGCGCGCGTGCTTGATCAGCGAGTTGAAGCCCGCGTTGAACAGCGAGTCCAGCCACACCTTGTCCTCGCCAATGGACAGCGCGTAGTCGTACAGGACCTTCTGCACGCGCTTATCCACGAGGATCATCTGCACGTCGGTGTTCACCACCAGCGAGCGGACCAGCGCCCAGTTCATGGCCACGTCGATGTAGCGCTCGCGCTCGCGCTCGCGCACCGGCTCCGCGGTCGGGTAGTAGAAGCCGAAGTCCACGTCGCGGCCGTTCTGGTGGCTCTTGTGCGGGCGCAGGTAGCCGCCGTCCTTGGTGGACAGGCGGTTGACGCGCAGCGTGGGCACGTTCGGGTACTGCGCGCGCACGGCGCGGATGGCGGCGACCACGTAGTCCACCGTCTCCTGCGTGCCGTAGGCGATCTCCGGCGACACCACGATCCAATCCTTGTCATCCGGCACGCGCACGCTGTTGATCTGCCGGCCGCTCTCCACGAAGCCAATGGACATGGACCCCAGCGTGGCCGGGTCCTTCTTCCAAGCCTCGGTGAGCGCCTCGTCGGACAGGTCCGCGGTGTACAGCGGCCCCGAGGGCGCGGCGGGCGCGAGCGGCGCCTGCATCTCGCCCTCCTCGCTCACGCCTTCATCGTCGGTGGCCGCGGTGGCCTCGTCGTCCTCTTCCTCCGCGTCCACGGGGCAGGGGTTCTCCCGCACGGCGGCGTCGGTGACGACGGCGGCGACCTCCGCCGGGGAAGGCATCGCGACGGGGGCGCCGGACGCGCTCACGGCGGGCGTGGCCTGGGACGAGGCCGGAGCCGGGGCCTGCGCGGGCGGCGTCGCGGCCGGCGTCTCCACGGGAGGCGTCGCGGTCTGGGCCTGGACCGGGGCTGGAGCCGGCGCCGGGACGGGGGTGACGACACGCGCGGCGCAGCCGGCGCAGAACAGGAGGATCAGGAGTGAGGAACGCACCGGGCCGCAGGATGGCCCGAGATGCCCGGGTCACCAAGCGCGGAGCGCGATTTTGACTGCGCGTACGCACCCCTGCCTGCCTGCTTCAAGCGCTCCGTGTGAGGCCCTCCGTCTCCAGCGCCTGCGAGGCACGGCGAGGCGAGAGCACCTCGAAGGGCAGCCGCCGCCCACCGCCCATGGACAGCACGCGCTGGTCCTTGCTCACCAGCCATGAAGCCCCCGCGCGCGCCGCCAGTTCCAGGAACTTCTGATCATCCCGGTCCCGGCACGGCGGCAGCTCCACCGGAGCGCCCTCCCCGTCCGCCACGCGCACGAGCGCGCCGTACGCGTCGCGCACCGTCCGCTGCGCGTCCGCCGTCAGCTTGAACGAGGGATAGGCGAGCACCAGCGCCAGCTCCTTCAGCGTGTGCCGGTCCGCCCACGCCGTCAGCGCACCCGAGCGCAGCGCCCGCGCCAGCGGCCGCGTGAAGACGTCATCAAAGACGAACACGTCCAGCACCACGTTGGTGTCCAACACCACGGAACGAATGGCAGTCGCAGCGGAAGGCGTCTTCACGGTGACAGAACTTTCCGTCACCAACACCGCTGACACAACCCCGCCCTTTCACGCGTCAATCACAATACACGCAGGGTCCATGGCAGAAACCAGGAATCACCGACAAGAATGCATCTCGCTGACCCCTCCCCCTGGCCGGCCCCCGCCGGCGAAAGGTCTGTCCATGAAGCCCTCGTCCCGTTCGCTGTGTCTGACGTTGCTGAGCGCCGCTGCCCTGCTGGGCGGCTGTGGAGGCGAGGAGGCGCCCACGCCGCAAGGGGAAGGGGTCGTGGTGCCGCCGGTCCAGACGGAGGTCGCCGGCAACGGGCTGAGCGCGAGCGCCGCGTATTGCGACGACGTGACGACCTGGGATCCCGCCTGGGTGCAGTTCGAGACCGACGTGCTCACGCTCATCAACCAGCGCCGCGCGGCGGGAGCCACCTGTGGCGGCGTGGCGAAGCCGGCGGTGGGCGCGCTCACGCTGGACACGAAGCTGCGCTGCGCGGCGCGCAAGCACTCCAAGGACATGGGCACGAACAACTTCTTCAGCCACACGGGCTCCAACGGCTCCACGCCATGGCAGCGCATGGCGTCCGCGGGCTACAGCTACCGGACGGCGGCGGAGAACATCGCCGCGGGCTACGGCACCGCGCAGGCGGTGGTGGACGGCTGGATGGCCAGCACGGGCCATTGCAACAACATCATGAACGGTGCGCTGAAGCAGACGGGCATTGGCTACTACAACGCGCCGTCCAGCACGTACCGCGCGTACTGGACGCAGGACTTCGGCACGCCGTAGTTCGCGCGAGAGGGCGGAGGGCTATGCTCCGCGGCCCATGCCCTCCCCCTTCGCCGAGCACTTCCCCGCCCTGCGGTCTGGCTTCAGCTACCTGGACAACGCGGCGGGGGCGCAGGTGCCCACGCATTGCATCGACGCCATCCATCAACTCCTGACGGGTGGCAGCTGCAACGTGGGCCAGCCCTACCCCGCCTCCCGCGTGGCCACGGCGCTCAAGGCCCGGGCGCGCGAGGAGACGGCGGAGTTCCTGAACTGCCGGCCCGACGAGGTCATGCTCGGGCCCAGCGCCACCGCGCTCACCTTCCAGGTGGGCCGGGCCGTCTCACGCCTCTTCAAGCCGGGCGACGAGGTGGTCATCTCCGAGCTGGAGCACGAATCCAACGCGGCCCCGTGGCGCGCGCTGGAGGCGCAGGGCGTGAAGGTGACGACCTGGCGCGCGAGCTGGCCGGAGGGGCGGCTGGAGGCCTCCGAGCTGCGCGAGCTCGTCACGCCGCGCACGCGGCTGGTGGCGGTGTCCGCGGCGGCGAACTCCGTGGGCGCGACGCCGGACGTGGCCGCGGCGGCGGAGGTGGCGCACGGCGTGGGCGCGTGGCTGTTCGTGGACGCGGTGCACTCCAGTCCGCATCACCTGCCGGACGTGCGCGCGTGGGGCGCGGACTTCGCGGTGTTCTCTCCGTACAAGGTCTTCGGTCCGCACCTGGGCAGTCTGTTCGTGCGGCGCGAGCTGCTCGCGGGGCTGCCGGCGGACAAGCTGTGGTTCATGCCGGATGACGGTCCGCAGAAGTTCGAGCCGGGCACGGCGAACCACGAGGGCTGGGCCGGATGGCTGGGCTCGCTGCGCTACCTGCGCGAAGTGCTGGGCGGTGGCCAGCCGGGACGCGAGGGATTGACGCGGGCCTTCCAGCACATCGCGCAACTGGAGCAGCCGCTGCTGGAGGCCACGCTGGAGCAACTGTCCCGCCATCCGCGCGTGCACCTCTACGGGCCGAAGACGTCCGCCGGGCGCGTGGCCACGTTCTGTTTCAACGTGACCGGCCTGTCACCGCGCGCCGTGGCCGAGCACCTGGCAGAACAGGGCGTGGGCGTCGCGGCGGGGCACTACTACGCGACGATGGCGGCCCAGGCGCTGGGGCTCATGCCTGACGGCGCGGTGCGCGCGTCGTTGCTCCACTACAACACGGCGGAGGACGTGGGCCGGCTGCTCGCGGCGTTGGACTCGCTTCCCTGATGCCGGGAGCCCCCCGCAGGTTGGCGGGAGAAGGTCTACACGTCGCTGCCCCAGGGCGTCCGCTCCTCGCGGAGACGCCGGGGTATCCGTATGTCGAGCGCGTCGTCCACGGCGCCTGAGCGCCGCCATCGCCCCAGGGGCGGGCCAGGCTGGCCGCCCGGTCCAGGCCTCCGACCGCGGGCGGGGGCGCCCGCATGTCCTCCCATTCATAGACATGAAGGGCCTCGTGCTCACCGCGGGAGGCATTCCCAGCAGTCACACGGACACGCTCGGGGCATGCCAGTACCAGTACGCCCCGGGCATCACTGACTCAATTCCTCACCCGGAGCCATTTCGATGCCAATCAACGCGACGACGGATGCGACGTTCCAGCAGGATGTCTTGGATTGCGCCCCCCCTGTCATGGTGTATTTCTGGGCCCCCTGGTGCGGGCCCTGCCGGATGATGGCCCCCGTCCTGGAGGAAATCGGGATGGAGTACACGGACAGGGCCCGGGTCTTGAAGCTCGACACGGATGAGAACCCCATTGTCGCGTCGCGGTTCGGCATCCGGTCCATCCCCACGACCCTGGTCTTCAAGGGCGGCCAGTTGGTGGACAGCGTCATCGGCGCCGTGCCCAAGGCGAGCCTGACCCAGGCGCTCGAAAAGTACCTTTGAGTCCCAGCGCTGAGCGCCTTTGTCCCAAGGCCGCCAGGATGCGGATGGCGAAGAATCCTCCTCACGCCTCCAAGGGCGGAGGGGGCCGCTTCGCCGTCAGCGTCGCCCCGGCGGACGCCACGCTCACCAGCGCGACCGCCAGCCATTGCAGTGGGGTGAGCTGTTCGCGCAGGAACAGCCACCCCACCAATGTGGCCACCCCGGGCTCCAGGCTCATCAGGATGCCGAAGGTGCGGCTGGAGAGCTGCCCCAGCGCCAGCATCTCCAAGGTGTACGGCAGCGCGCTGGACAACAGCGCCACGCCCACGCCCGCGGCGAAGAGGCCCGGCGTCATCCGCTCCAGGTGGCCTTCGCGCATCATGAAGGGCAGCACCGTCAGCATGGCCACCACCATGCCCGCCGCCACGCCCTGCCCCTCCGGCACGCGGCGTGACAGCCTTCCGCCCGCCAGGATGTAGAGCGCCCAGCACGCCCCCGCCGTCAGCGCCAGCACCACGCCCAGCGGATCCAACCCGCCGGGCGTCGCCGTCCACGGCGTAATCAACACGATGCCCGTCGCCGCGAAGAGCACCCACACGAAGTCCAACGCCTTGCGCGACCCCACCACCGCGAGCACGAAGGGCCCCACGAACTCCAGCGTCACCGCGAGCCCCAGCGGGATGCGCGCGATGGCCAGGTAGTACGTGAGGTTCATCACGCCCAGCGCCACGCCATACGGCACCACCGCCGCCCACTGCGACCGCGTGTAGCGAAGCAGCGGCGGGCGGAAGAACGCCAGCAGCATCACCGACGCCAGCACCAACCGAAGGCCCGCGGCCCCCACCGCGCCCAGCACGGGGAAGAGCCCCTTCGCGAGCGCGGCGCCCCCCTGCACGCTCACCACGGCGATGAGGACCGCGGGGATGGGGGGCAGGGCTGGGACACGGCGTCCGGCGACTTCGCTCATGGCGCGGCAATCTAGCCAGGGGGCCTCACGGATTCACGGGCGCACTCCACGCCTTCGTTCACGGGAGCGCCCTGCGCATCCTGGGAGGGACGGGCCGCTCCGCCGCCACCACGGCCGCCAGGAGAGGTACTTGGAGCCCCTCGGAAACAAGCGACACGGGCTGCGCCTCACGCGGCTCGAGCCAGGGCGTCGGCGCCCTGCTCCGGCGTGCTCGAGAAAGGCTTCGCGAGCGCGTAGACGACATTTCCTGGTTGCGGCCGACAAGGGTCAGCGTCGCGCCGCGCCTGGCGAAGTCCTTCGCCGCCGCCTTGCCGATGCCGTCCGTCGCTCCGGTGATGAGCATCACCTTTCCCGCGAGGTCCTGCGCCATGAGCCGCTCCAGGGTTTGAATGGGTGACGTCCGCGCTCGAAGAACCGGGCGAGCGCGGCGAAGAGCAGCGAGGCGGCGAGCAGGCCGCCGAGGATGGGCCACGCACCGGGCTGCATCCGCCCTGACGCGTCGAACATCTCATTCCCGAGGTAGCTCACGAGGAGCAGCGGCGGCACATAGCCGACCAACGAGCCCCAGAAGTGGGTCCAGAACCCCACCTTCGAGACGCCAAGGAACCCGTGGAGCACCTGCGGCATCCAGAGCACCAATCGAAGCACCACGACGGTCTGGAAGGCGCGCTCCTCCAGTGCGTCGTCGTACTTGCGGAACCGCGCGGGGATGCGCGCGGAAACCCAGTCCTTCGCCACGAAGCGCGCGAATGAGAAGCCGACCACGCTCGCGGCCATCGTCCCGATCATCGAGAGCGCGAAGGCGGTCCGCCACGGCCAGATCAACGGCGCCGCGACGATGAAGATCGAACCGGGGACACCGAACGGCTGGAGCACCGTGTACGCGACGATGAACGCGAGGTAGCCCCAGGCCCCCAGCTCCACGAGCGTCTGGGCCAGGGCCTTCGGCTCGGAGAGCCACGCGAAGACGTCCAAGGACCAGGCGCCCCCGAGCACAAGGAGCACCAGCGCGATGACGCCGAACCTCGCGACTCGCAGCGAGCGAGCCGTCGCGCTCACGCGCCGACCCTGTTGATGTCGGCCGACTCGAGGATGAAGCGATCGGCCTTCCCTTCGACGACCCGCAGCATCGCGCGGCCGAGGATTTCGGAGGTGGTGAACAGGAATGGGAAGACGCGGATGAAGAACGGCATGAGCGGGTTCAGGGGCTTCATCAGGACCACCCCGACCTGATAGGCCCGCGTGCGGCTCCGGATGCCGGGGCCCGCGCGGATGAACCCGGGACGGACGGCGCCGGCATGGCGGAACGGCATGGACTTCAGCGCGCCCTCCACCCGCTGCCGGACGCGCGCCCACATCGAGCGCCCGCCAGCGCCACCCGCGGAGCAGTAGCAGAAGGAGAGTCCGGGGTTGAGCCGCAGGAGCGCTCGCGCCCAGACGAGCGTCAGCGCCTCGGTCAATCGGGCGTAGGCCGCCTCGTCCAGCCCCACCGAGCTGACACCAATCGCCCAGATGCAGGCGTCGTAGCCCACGAGCTGGTCTTCGATGGCGGCGAACTCGAAGAGGTCGGGCAGCAGCAGCTCACGCAGCTTCGGGTGCGTGACGCCACACGTCTGTCGCCCGATGCTCAGCACGGCTTCGACCTCGGAGGCATTGAGCGCTTCGCGCAGCGCGCCCGCTCCAACCATTCCGGTCGCACCGAAGAGGATGACTTTCACTTCCGCCTCCCCTTCTCCTTCGCGGGAGGGGCGAAGCGCGCCGCGAGGAGCGCTGTTCGCTGCTCCAGCACCGCCGTGCCGGGCTCGTCCGCGAGGAGCCCGTCGAGCGCGAGGAGGAAGACCTCGGCGCTCGCCTCATCTCCCAGGATGGAGGCCACGCACCGCAGCGCGACCTTGCGATGGAGCGCGTCGGTCTCGGGGTCGATCCGCTCGCAGGCCGCGAGGAACTCGCCCCCCATCGGCGTCCCGACCATCTCCGCCCAGGGCTCGATCACCATCACGCGGCAGACGTCGAGCAAGCGCTCATACGGCGTGCGGTCCGGCGCGTTCGCCGCCTGCGTCGCCAAAGGATGGCGCGACACCAGCCATTCCACGAAGACAGCCCGGAAGATGTCTTCTTTGTCCTTGAAGACCCGGTAGAGCAGCGTGCGCGAGAGGTGCGCCCGTTTGGCGATGTCCTCGAACGACGTCTTCGCGAAGCCGAAGTTGAGGAAACACCACCGCGCGGCGAGCAGGATCTTCGCTCGGCGCGCGGCGGTCTCGTCTTCCGTCATCGTCGTCACCATGCGGACACTGTGACAACGGACGCATTTTTTGTCAATTCGACCCATCAGGGCCGGGCGAACTCCAGGCTCCTGACCGCAGCAGCGCCCGGCGGGCGAGGAAGCGGGAGACATTCCACTCCGGGACCGAGTCCCGCTGGGACAGCCGCTCCCGGTGCTCCCTCAGCACGGTCTCCAGACGCCACTGGTCCCCATTCTGGAGAGTGGAGGCCGCCTGGACCAGCCCGGGCACGGCGTCCGCGGACAAATCGAAGAACATCTCGGTGTCCAGCGAACCACCGGTGCGTGCGGTCCGCTCCAGGTTGTGGCGGACAATGAAGACCTCCGGGTTGAGGAAGTTGAGCACCAGCACCGAGCCCAGGGCCGTGGCGAAGGCGCCCACCGCGAAGCGCTCCGGCTTCCACCACAGCGTCACAGCGCGCCAGGCGAGCGCCGCGCCCAGCGCCACCATGAAGACGTGCGTGTGCACGCGCAGCAGCGTGTAGCCGAATGCGTCCTCGTACAGCGACAGGCGCCGCATCGCGGAGGCGAGGATGATGAGCGTCAGCACCACCATCAGCGACGTGCTCGCGCGGAAGACGGTCTGCGCCACGCGCGTCTCGCGCCGCGTCCAGCGCGTCAGGGCCATCACCAGCGCCAGCGTCAGCGAGGCGACGACCACCAGTTCAAAGAAGCCGCGCCGCGCGTACTCCGCGAAGGTGTAGCCAGCCGCGGGCGACGACGCGTCACCGACGAACAGGTACGCCACCTGGAAGGCCGCGAAGACGAAGAACAGCGCGTTCACGGCGAAGATGAGCGTGAGCGCCTCAATCAGCCCCAGGCGCGGCGTGGCCGGCGTCACCTCCGCGTCCCCCAGTTCCTTCGTGGCGCGGCGGCGCAGCGCATGCCCCAGCACCCCCGCCGCGACGCACGCGCCAAACGCCACGCCGATGCCGCGCCCCACCAGCCGCTCCAGGTCCAGGTCGAACGACAGCAGCCGCTGCACGGTGGAGGAGAAGACGCCGTCCGCGGATTGCAGCAGCACCCCGAACACCAGCAGCACCGGCAGCGCCAGCAGCAGGCCGCGCGACAGCCCCCCCAGCAGGCGCGAGTGGGTCTTGAGCCCGCCCACGTTCACGCCGTCCCGGACGAGCACCGGCGGATAGAGCAGGCTCTGCGCGGCGGAGCCGAAGAAGACGAGGAGGTAGTCAGCGAGGCCCAGCCGCTGCACGCGGCCCGCGGCCCAGAAGTGCGAGAGCATCATCAGCAGCACGGCCGCGGTCATCACGTTGAGCGCCAGCAGCCAGGAGCTGTCCCGCACCGCCACGAAGACGCTGACCAGGCCCAGCGGCGCCAGCAGCCACGCGTTGGGCCGGGCCCGCTGCCAGCCTTCACGTCCGCCCAGCCACGCGAGTGCGCCGACCAGGGCCGCCACCAGCAACGGGAAGCCCAGGCCCCAGCGAGCCCTGTCGAGCAGGACCTCCGCGAGCACGCCCAGGGCCAGCGACGCCGCCAGCGTCCGGCGCGGGGCGCGCACCCAGGGCAGCAGCGGCCGGGCCGGTGCCGTGACAGTGGGAGCAGGAGAAGGAGGAAGCGGGGACATGGGAACGGACGGATTCATGGCGTCGGCACCTCGCGGGCGCGTCAGCACCCGGGACGACGCCAGGATGCACACGCCCGGTGGCACGGCCGGGGGCCTCGGGGGCGAGCGGTCGCGGAGCCACGCCGAACGGCGCCGGGTCTCCCGTGGCCGGTCGGCGCGTCCCGGGGCTGGAGCGGCGGAGGCAGTCCCACCCGGGGTCCGCATCACCTGGACCTGGAGTCCGCGCCCGGGACACAGAGGCGAGCCGCGCCGCGTCGCAGGACATGCCGGGCGGGTCCGCGCGGCGCCCGGGAAGACCCGATGGTAGGTTGCCGCCCCGATGTCACCCCCGCCGCGGCTCCCCTTCCGCTTCCGTCCCCGCTCGACCCTCGCCCTGTGGGGCTTGGTGCTCGCGTTCGCCGGCTGTGACGGCTCCTCTCAAACCCTGCCGGTCCCCGACGCGGGAGCCTGCGTCCAGGGCAACTGCCCGCAGCCCGACAGCGGCTCGCCGGTGGATCCGTCCGGCCCCCGCGTGCGCATCGCGGCGTTCAACGTGCACCGTCTCTTCGACACGGTCTGCGACACGGGCTCCTGCGGCGGCGGCAACTACGAGGAGCTGCCCACGGAGGCGGAGTTCGACGCCCAGGTGACCCAGCTCGGCCGGGGCATCACCGCGCTCAACGCGGACATCGTGCTGCTGGAAGAGGTCGAAACGCAGAACTCGCTGGATGGGCTGCTGAAGAAGGTGCCGCAGTTCCCCCATTCGAAGCTCGGGGAGACGTACACCCCGGCCTCGGTGGACGTGGCGGTCCTCTCCCGCCACGCCATCACGGAAGTGCGCAGCCACCGCAGCCAGTACATCTACCGGCCGGATGGTTCCGCCACCCGCTTCTCGCGCGACCTGCTGGAGGTCCACCTGGACGTGGACGGCAAGCGGGTCATCGTCTTCGCGGCGCACTTCCGCTCCAAGGTGGACGACGATCCCGGCCGCCGCATGGCGGAGGCCACCGCCGCGCGGGAAATCGTCCTCGAATCGGCGAAGGAGTTCCCGGACGCGATGCTCGTGCTCGGTGGAGACCTCAACGACGTCCCCGGCTCGGAGCCCATCAACGCGCTGGACCAGGCCCTGCTGCGCGTCGCGAAGGACCGGCCGGACAACGAGACCTGGACGTACTTCTATTCCGGCAGGGGCCAGGCCATCGACCACCTCTACCTCGCGCCCAACGCGGGCGGCGCCTACGTGCCGGGCTCCTTCCGTGTGGCCCGCGAACCCACGGGCGGCTACGGCGGCTCCGACCACGGCGCGGTGTACGCGGACTTCGCGCTCACCGCGCCCTGACGCGCGCGGGACGGCGGGCCCCGCACACTCCCCCGCCCTGTCAGCGCGGTGCGTGTGGACCACCGCACGCGGAGGGCCTGGCTTTGACGCGGCAATGACAGCCAGGGAGGAGCCGTGCTCGGCGGCCGATTTCCAGCCCGGCCCCCCTCCCTACCTTCCTCGCCATGAACAGCAATCGCATGGCGCATGCGGCACGCCACCCCCGGGCGCTCTGGCATCCCGTCCCGGAGGGCAGGCCATGATTGAGGTGCGCACCTTCGAGGGTGACGCCTCCGAGGCGTCCTGGTTCCTCAACCGCGTCTGGCAATCCACCTACGGCAAGACGGCCCCGCTCCCCGTCTGGGACAAGCGCTTCTGCGACTGGCGGCTGTTCCGGGACGGCCAGGCGCCGCGCGACTACCTGCTGGCCGCATACGAGGGGAGGACCCTCGTGGGAACCCTCTTCGCGGAGCCCGCGAAGCTGCGCCTGGGACGCCTGGAGGTGGACGGCAGCTATGGGCTGCGGGCCACCGTCACGAACTCCCATCGCGGACAGGGCATTGGCGCGAAGCTCGCGCACGAGCTGCTCAAGCGCCACCAGGACCGGGCGGCGCGGCTCACCCTGGGCTTCACGACCACGGAGCCCCGCCCGCCGGGCTTCTGGCGGCGCGCGTGGAACACCCGCCTCTTCGGGGGCCTGGGGATGTGGATGTATGCCTTTGATGCGAAGGCGCTCGCCCGCTGGTCCTTCACGGACAACGAGCGGAGGCTGTTCACGCTGGCGCATCCCCTCCTGAGGCACCGCTTCCGAGAGGCGGCCCCCCAGGGCATCCGCCCCTACCAGCCAACGGACCTGGGCCGCTGCACGGCGCTGGTCCACGACATGCTGCGCCCGGTGACGCTGGGCTACACGTACACGACCGAGCAACTGGCGGCCCAGCTCCAGTACCGCGACGTGCCCCGGACCTTCGTGCTGGAGCAGGACGGCGAGGTGCGCGGCCTGGTCAGCTCACACAGCCTGCTCATGACGGGCGTGGGAGAGCTCACCGCGGAGGTCGTGGACCTGATGGCCTTCCACGCCTCCGTGTCCGCCGAGGACCGGCAGCGGCTGCTCCAGGTGGCCATGCAGGACATGGAGCGCCGGGGCGTGGCGTTCGCGGGCATGCTGCGCGGGCCCGGCACCACGGCCTGTCTGCTGTTGCGCTCGGGCTGGGTGCCGCTGCCCCGCCGCGCGCAGGTGACGTGCCTGATGCCCACCTGCGACATGGACCTGCCCGCGGACCCGTGCGTCTTCACGCACCTGCGCTGACGCGCGAGCCCTGGACCCTGCGCCAGAGCCACACGGCCCCGCTGGCCACGGTCCGCACGCCCCTGCCCGCGCAGACGCACAGCGCGGGGATGACGAGCAGCAGGTACTGCGGCCACTTGGTGTTCCACAGCAGCAGGAACACCAGCCCCACGACGGCGGCCACGGCCCACACGGGCCGCTCGCGCCACGTCCGGGGCAGGCCCAGCACCGCCAGCGCCAACAGCGCCCGCGCGTTGAAGTGCGTGAGGTAGATGCCCGCGTCGGAGGCCGACAGCCACGTGTCCGTGAGGAACACCAGCGGCTGGTACCAGGGCAGCCCGGCGCGGCGCACGTGCTCGTTGTGGGAGTAGTTCCAGTGGAAGGTGATGGACTCCCACAGCGACGCGAACGGAGACGCCCACAGGGCCGGGTTCACCAGGATGAACACCGCCGCCGTGGACACGACGATGGCGGCCCACGGGCGCCACCGCGTGCGCGCGCCCGCCACCAGGAAGGGTAGGAACGTGAGCCCGCCCACCAGGCCATACGGATACTTCCCCGCCGCCGCGAGCCCCAGCAGCGCGCCGGACACCGCCGTCCAGCCCGGCGCGAAGCCCCTCCGCCGGGCGCGCTCGAACGCGAGCAGCGCGAGCACCGCGAGCAGCCCCGGCACCGCCTCCAGGTATGCCTGCGACGTGTACTTCGTGTGATACGGGTCCCACGCGAGCAGGAGCGCGCCCAACGGATCCACGAGGGCGACGAGCCCCACCTGGAGCACGCCGGCCACCGCGGACAGGCCTCGCGTCACGTTGAACGCGGGGCGCGCGGCGTCCGGGATGGGCCGGCCCATGGGGACCTCCCGCCAGTCCGGGTCCGGAGCGCCTGACATGCGTACGGCTTCGGCGAAGAGCAGCTTCACCAGCGGCGGGTGCTCGAAGTTCTCCCGGAGCTGGCCGATGTCGCTCCAGCGCCCTTCGTCCATCATCCCGGCATAGGTGAAGGCGATGGGCAGGTAGACCGCCTCGTCGAAGTCCTGGCCCAGCCGTTCCACCGCCCGGGAGCGCTGCCAGACAGCAACCACGATGGCGACGAGTGCGACGAGGAGGGCCAGCAGGCGTGTGCGGGACACGTGCGCACGGATATCACGACGTGCGGCCCGCCGAGCAGCCGGAGCATGGCCCTGGTGACGCGCGGCCCGACGCCCCAGCTTTGGAGCATGAGAATCGCTCGCATCCTCACCGTTGCCGCCCTGCTCGCGGGCGGATCCGCCGTGGCGAAGAAGAACGACACCGTGGAGCTGCGGACGCCCCGGACGACCGTGCGTGCGAACGTCGACGCGCAGGGTCTCCAGGGCCCGGACCTGAAGCTCCAACTGTCGGAGAACGCGTTGAAGGGCCAGGCCTTCCAGCGCCCAGTGGACCTGAAGCTGTCGGAGCGGCGCATCGAGGGCACGGTGGGAGGGAAGCCGGTGGAGCTCACCGTGACCGAGCGTCCGGACGTCGTGGAGATGATGGGCACCTTCGCGGGCCAGCCCTCGTCGCTGACGCTCAGCCCGGACGAGCTGACGGGGTCGGTGGGGCCGTGCGGCTACAACCTCATCATCGAGAGGGATCGCAAGCACTACCGGGGCACGCGCGCCTGCGGCGACCAGCGGGACAACGACGTCTTCGTCGCCATCCCGAAGTCGCTGGAGAAGGAGCCCGCGACCGGGCGCATGGCGGCGCTGAGCGTGCTGCTCGCCCATCCCTGAGCACGGCGATGGTGCACGGGGCGCGGGTGTAGTGAAGTCCATGCAGTGTCCACCCTTCCCTCCGGCGTCGCGCCCGAGCGCACCATCGGGCCTTTCCAACTGCTGGCCCTGGGCGTCAACGGCATCGTGGGCGTCGGCATTTTCTTCGCGCCTGCGGAGGTCGCGGCGCAGGCCCCCGGCCTGGGCGCGGTGTGGGCCTTCGCGCTGACGGGGTTGGCGCTGGTGCCGGTGGCGCTCGCGTTCGCGGTGCTCGGCCGGCGGTTCGACTCGGATGGAGGGCCCGTGGTGTTCGCGCGGGCGGCGTTCGGCGAACGCGTGTCGTTCCTGGTCGGCTGGGTGGCCTACGTCAGCGCCTTCCTGAGCACGTCCGCGGTGATGGCGGGCCTGGCGCGGGCGGTGGCACCGTCGGTGGGCCTGGGAGGGCCCGTGGGCGAGCGGCTGCTGGCCTCCGCGCTGGTGACGGGGCTGGCGGCGCTGGTGGCGTCGGGCATCCGCGTGTCGGCGCGGACGTGGACGGCGCTCACGGTGCTCAAGCTCCTGCCGCTGGCGGCGCTGCTGGGCGCGTTCTTCTTCCTCCTGCCGGACAGGGATGTGCCGCCGCCGCTGCCCGCCACGGGAGCGTCCTGGCTGAAGGCGGGGCTGACGGTGATGTTCGCCTACCAGGGCTTCGAAATCGTCCCGGTCATCGCGGGACAGGTGCGCGCCTCCGAGCGCACGGTGCCCATGGCGACGGTGGGCTCGCTGCTCCTGGCGATGCTGCTGTACGTGGGACTCGTGTGGGCGTGCGTCGCGGCGCTGCCGGACCTGGCGAGCGCGAGCGCGCCGCTGGCGCAGGCCGCGGGGGTGTGGGGCGGCGCGGGGCTGGAGCGGCTGGTGGGCGCGGGGACGAGCGTGTCCGCGCTGGGCATCTGCGTGGGGATGATGGTGACGACGCCGCGCTACCTGTCCGCGCTGGCCTCTGGGGAGCGTTCGCTGTTCGGGCTGGAGCGCATGTCGGCGTCAGGAGTGCCCATGCGGGCGCTGACGGTGACGTGGGCGCTGGTGCTGGGATTCGTGAACCTGGGGGACCTGTCGGAGCTCTTCGCACTCTCCGCCATCGCGGTGCTGATGCAATTCGGAGTCACCGCGGCGGCGCTCGCGGTGCTGTCGTTGCGGCGCGAGCGGGACCTGCGGCCGGTGCACGCGCTCCTGGCGGTGCCCACGCTGGTGCTGGGACTGACGCTGGTGGCCTTCGGCGCGAGCGGGCGGGAGGCGGCGGTGGCGTCGGTGGCGGTGCTCGCGGGCGTGGCGTTGATGCGCCTGTCGCGGCCGAGGGAGCCAGCGCCCGTCCGCCTGCCGTAGGGCCTTCGCACGTCAGGAGAGCGGGCAGGCCTTGGGACAACCCGCCACGTTGTGTTGCGAAGGGGGGACCGGGCCGGGAGACTCGCGAGGCGATGCTCGGGTATCAGGCGAATGCGCAGTGGCGGGACATGTCTGACTTCGTGGTGCACTTCACGAAGCCGGGGCCCCCGTACCACGACGCCTACCAGAACATGATGAGCATCCTGGGAGCGCGCACGCTCATCCCGGGCGCGGAGGGTTTTGGCATCGCGCGGCGGGAGGCGGTGGTGGCGGACCGGCATCGCTCGGTGTGCTTCAGCGAGATTCCATTGGATCAGCTCGCGAGGCTGGTGCAGCGCCGGAGCCTGTACGGCATCGCCTTCCGCAAGAGCTTCATCCTGTCGCAGGGCGGAGGCCCCGTCTGGTACGTGCAGTACGGCTCGCCGGCGCACCTGGCGATGAAGCACCAGTTGGACCAGGCCCTGGCGGCGAAGGAGCCCCAGAAAGAGCCCGTGTGGGCGGTGACGCCCTTCGTGGACATCCAGGGCGACGCGCACAACGCGCCCTACAGCTACCGCTTCGACTGGGAGCGGGAGTGGCGCGTCCCGGGCCTCCTGCGCTTCACGGAGTACGACGTCGCGGCGCTCTTCCTGCCCGAAGAAGTGCACACCGTGGCGAGGGACTTCTTCGCCTGGGCCGTGCGCGAGCGCGCGGGTCCGGGCTACTTCTGCCCCGTGTTGGATCCGGGGTGGAAGGCGGAGCAGATCATGGAGGCGCTGGCGAAGCACACGGAGGCGCCCGTCGCGACGGAGCGCAAGAGCGCGCCGGGCGGATGACAGCGGAACGCGTTTCGCTCCCTACCGCACGCGCTCGATGCGGTGCCGGCGGCCCTTGATGCGGCCCTCGCTCAGCCGCTGGAACGCCATCTTCACCACGCGCTTGGAGACGGCGACGAAGGCGTGATGGTCGTGGATTTCAATCTTGCCCACGTCCTCCGCCTTCAGCCCACCCGCTTCGCCCGTGAGCGCGCCCAGGATGTCACCGGGCCGCATCTTGTCCTTGCGCCCCGCGGAGATGGACAGCGTCTCCCAGCCGGAGATGAGCGACACGCCCGGCACGTTCTCCGGCACCAGCGCGTCCACGTCCCCCTTCTCCAGCTTCACGCCCGTCGTCGCCTCGATGTCCTCCACCTTGCGGCTGTCCGAGCGCGTCACCAGCGACAGCGCCAGCCCGCGACGGCCCGCGCGCCCCGTGCGGCCGATGCGATGCACGTACGCTTCCGGCTGCTGCGGCAGTTCGTAGTTCACCACCGCGTCCAGCGCCTCCACGTCGATGCCCCGGCCCGCCACGTCCGTCGCCACCAGCACGCGTGTGCTGTGATTGCGGAACTTCGCCATCACCCGGTCCCGGTCGAACTGCTCCAGGTCGCCCTGCAGCCCATCCGCGCTCACGCCCGCCTGCACCAGGGCTCGCGTCAGCTCCACCACCACCGCCTTGAAGTTGCAGAACACGATGGCGGAGGCCGGCTGGTGCTGGCGCAACAGCCGCAGCAGCAGCGCCTGCTTCTCCTCCGGCGTGCACGCGTACGCCACCTGCTGGATGTCCGGCGCGGACTCCTCCTGCGCCAGCGACACCCGCACGGGGTCCTTCTGGAACGCGCGGCTCAGCTTCTCGATGTCGTCCGGGAACGTCGCGGAGAAGAGCACCGTCTGCCGCTTCGCGGGCGTCGCCCCGAGCACCCGCTCCATGTCCTCCCGGAAGCCCATGTCCAGCATCCGGTCCGCTTCATCCAGCACCACCGTGGCCAGGTGCCGCGTGTCCAGCACCTCGCGGTCCAGCAGGTCCAGGATGCGCCCGGGCGTCCCCACGCCGATGTGCACGCCCTTCTCCAGCGCCTCCACCTGCGGCCGGATGGGCGAGCCTCCCGCGAGCGCGAGCACCTGCACGCCCGGCATCCGCCGCGCCAGCCGCCGGATCTCCCCCGCCACCTGCGCGCACAGCTCGCGCGTGGGGCAGAGCACCAGCGCCTGGAGCCGCCGGTCCTGCGTGAGCTTCACCTTCTGCAGGATGGGCAGCGCGAACGCCGCCGTCTTCCCGCTGCCCGTGCGCGCCTGGCCCACCAGGTCTTTGCCCTGCAACAGCACCGGGATGCTCTGTGCCTGGATGGGGGTGGCGGTCTTGAACTCCAGCTCCTCCAGCACCTGGAGCAGCGGGGGTGACAGCGCGAGCGCGGAGAATTCCATCGGAGCCTCGGGGGACGGAGGCACGGGGCGCCTCGGGAGATCGCGCCCTTCTAGCAGCCTTCCCACGCCGGACAAGCCCGGCGCCCCTACCCCGCCCAGCCCGCCACCTCGCTCGCCGTCGCCTGGGCCAGCTTCGCCGCGGCGGCAGGGTCCACGCGCGCGGTGACGAGCACCCCGATGACCGCCCCCAACAGCAGCTCCACCCGGCGCGCCACCGTCTTGCGCGGCAGCACACCTGCCCGGGCCGCGCCCTCCAGGGCCCGCGTCAGGTGGCCACGCAGGAGCGCCCGGTAGTCCTCCACGGCCTGCTTCGCCTCCGCGTCATGCGGGCCCAGCTCCGTGGCCGTATTCACCAGCAGGCAGCCCCGCCGAGTCAGGGCCGGCGGCGCGGTGGCCATGGTCGCCGCGAGCGACTCGAAGTACTCCGTCACCTGCGCGAGGCCCGGCGAGTCCTTCGCGAAGACGCCGAGCCGGGGCCCGATGACCTCCTGGAGGTACAGCGCGATGGTGCGCGCGAACAGCCCGCGCTTGCTCTCGAACGTCTGGTACAGGCTGGAGCGGTTCAGCCCTGTCGCGGACTCCAGGTCCGACAGCGACGTCGCCTCGTAGCCGCGCGACCAGAACACCCCCAGCGCCGCCCGCACCGCCTCTGTCTCGTCGAACGCCCGCGTACGCGCCACGTCACCCTCCTTGACAATTCTGAACTGACCGTTTCAATATAAATTCGGAACTGACTGGTTCAGAATAACCCAACCCCGGAGGGGGAGTCATCATGTCGCCAATGGCGCAGGTCTTCGCGGTCATCGCCGCGCTCATCCACGTGTTGTTCTTCGTGATGGAGAGCATCGTCTTCTCGCGGCCGAAGGTGTGGAAGCGCTTCGGGCTGAAGTCGCAGGCGGACGCGGACGTGGTGAAGCCGATGGCGCTCAACCAGGGCTTCTACAACCTGTTCCTCGCCCTGGGCGTGCTGGTGGGCGTGGTGCTGGTGCACCGGGGCGCGGTGGCGTCGGGCGTGGCGGCGGTGGTGTTCGGCTGCGCGTGCATGCTGCTGGCGGCGGTGGTGCTGGTGAGCAGCAACCGGAAGTTCTTCACGGCCAGCCTCGTCCAGGGCGCGCTGCCGGCGCTGGCCATCGCGCTCGTCGCCTTCTGAGCAGCGTTTTCGCTCAGGGCGTGACGGTCTCGAAGACGTCGGCGTCCGGCAGGGTGAGGACGGCCTGACCCGCTTCGCCCAGCTTCTCGCGAGGGACGTCCCGGAAGCGCTGCACGAAGCTGGCGGACGGGCGCAGCGTGAGGGACTGGCCGGTGTCGCGGTTGCGGAACGTGGTCGCGACGTCCTCCGGAGAGGGCGCGGTCACCAGCGACAGGTTGAGCTTGCCCAGGCTGGCGCCGGTGGCCGCCGCCGCGCCGTCCGCGACGCAGGTGTACTGGACCTTCGCCGGGCTGTGATGGATGACCTCCAGCTTGAAGCTGCCCCGAGGCAGGCCCAGTTGCTGGAGCGCGTAATCACCCATCCGGTAACCCGCGACCGCCCACGGACCCGCGCCACCATGCACCAGCGCCACCCGCTCCAGCGCGCCCGGTTCAGCGGCAGTGGGCGCGGTGGGCTTCGCACCCGCGCAGCCCAGGGTGAGGCCCAGCGTGACGGAGAGCAGGAGGTGGCGGCGCAGGGACATAGATGGCTCCGGTGAAAGACAGGCGAGGCGTGTTCTACCTGGAAGCAGCTCGCCTGCTCATCCTTCTCTCCCGACTACGCCTCCAGTCATGCACCGCAGTTGACACCGGTTACGAACTCTTCATGGAGAGTAGTGGCCCTGCCCAACACCCCACCACTTACGCACCCCTAGCAGTGAAGACTCAGCGCCTACTTCACTCAACAGAATTTCCGTTCCGGCGTAAGACCTGCCCCCAAGCAGCAGCCAAACCTACCCCTTTCGGGGAATGGAATCACAACAAGCCGCCTGCACATATTCACAAATGACAACCCGCCAACCTCCGATCACGGCCCACCCCGCCAAGCACCTGCGCATCAACCCAAAGGCTCCAGATGGCTAACAGAAATCACCACCCTTACATGCCCATTTTGAAGTGGAAGCGTGGCGAGCAGTCGGCGCTCGCGAACCTCTTTCCGAACGACAAATCTCTTGTCCGACCAATTCTGGAAATCCTATCAGACACACTTGAAATCGACCAACCTGGACATGACCCGTACGTCAAGGTCGTCAACCAGATCGCAAATGCATGGGGAAATGCGCCCGCATTCGTGGACTTGGGGGCGCTTGAGCCGGACCAGCAGGCCCCAGGCGGTGTCCATCCCGTCGAGTACTTCTTCACTGTGGCGCGCAATGCGGGACTACAGCTTATCCCCATCACAGGCCCATACCGCGACAACCCATTTCAAAGTGCAGTTGCCACAGTCGCGACGACCGATCGCCGCGGTGCAGGCATGCGCGCAACACAGGATGAGGTGTTTGAGCCTACCTTCAGTGCAGATCTGTCGGCTGCCACCAACGCCATTGGGCTTGCTCCTCAAGATGTCGACTTGGTTCTTGACTGGCAAGCCATTGCCGAGAATCAGCAAGGCTCTACAGCTGCCGCAGCTTCGGGCATCATAACTGGTTTGCCCAGCCTTGCTGCATGGCGCACTATTACCTTTGCTGCATCATCATTCCCCAGGACGCTCCAGCAAATCGGAGTTGGTGTCGGCTCCATTCAGAGAACGGAGTGGCTCGCATGGGTGCGCATCCGCAACAACCCAGGAATTACGCGTTCGATCCTATTCGGCGACTATGCGGCCCAAAGCCCTGAGTTTGATCCGTCAAATCGGTTTCTCGGGAGTGCGGCTATACGCTACACGACCACGGATTCATGGCTGATTGTGCGTGGACGGGCATTAGCAGGTGCCGCATATGGTGGCTTTAGCCAATTTGTCGGCTTGTCCCGCCAACTAGTGGCTGATCCCATCTATTGCGGCGCGGCGTTCAGCCATGGCGATAACCATATCGCTCAATGTGCGAATGGAACGGTAGGAACCGGCAGCCTGACGACTTGGAAAACGGTCGCGACAAATCACCACATCACATTTGTGGTGCGTCAACTCGCCACAGCGGTCGCACTTTCAGCCGGGCCCGTACCGTCGCACGGAGGTCATCCAACGGTAGCAGTTCCACAAGCCGTCGACTGAGCACATCCCGGGATTTGCCGCGCAGGCCTCGCGCGGCACCCATTCCATCCAGTATTTCGAGGAGTTCTTCTCTCCAAAGAAGAGCCGCGACCGCCACCGGATCAACCGCAGGGTTCATTGTTGGCGCCCTGAGGTCAGCAAAGTGTACGGCGCCTCGCGGACCACGAGTCGCCACCTTGATGCCCCACCACTCAGGGATGATGTGCCGCACTGCTTCTGCGTGTATGTGCCCTACGACGACGGTAACGCGGTCGAGCACCCGACCGTAGATGCGCGCCTGCTCGGGAAGCCGATCAAGGGTGTCTCGATCGCTCTTGATCTCGAATCCATGCATACGGCCATTTACGACCGCGATGTCGACCCGGGCCACGCCGTACCAGAGGCCTAGCTCGTCCAGTACGAGCGTGTTGGGATCACCATGGTGTTCATCCAAGACTTTCGCATGCAGAGCGTTGCGAACGTCGATGTCACGCAGCTTGGTGCTCACGGACGTCCTATTACGACCTAGGCACACAAAACGTCAACGCGTCCTTTCGTCAATGGCGCGTACCTCCGCACTCCGTGGCTGACTAGATGACACCTAGCGCCACAGCCGTCTCCGCTCTGACCCAAGGAAAAATCGATTGTCCCCGGGCAAGTAAGCGGCGGTGCGAACTAGAGCGCGTAGCCGACCATCAGTGACGCGGAGGCCCTGGGCACCAGCGCCGTACCGGAGGCCCGCTTCACCAGGACGCCTCCGGCGGAGGCGCTCAGGAGCATGGACAGGCGGCTTCTCACGTCCAGCCGCACGCCTCCGGTGACAAGCCCCAATGGCTCCAGCCCGAAGCGCGCATCCTCGTCCGGGATGCGCGATTGGAAGACGGCCAGGGCCCCGGCCTCCAGCGCGCCGCTGAACGTCCAGGCTCCGAGTTTCCAGTGCGGCCCCGCGCCCAGCCGCAGCTCCAGCTCCGTCTGCTGGAAGGACACCCTGCTGCCCGTCCCGCGCCGCACCGCGAGCCCCAGGCCCGAGGTGTCCACACCGGTGAACAGCCGCCCTTCACGCACCAGGCGTACGTCCAGCCCCGCGAGCGACGACAGGCCCGTCACGATTCCCGACGTCAGCGAGGGCCCTACCGCGACCAGCAACTCCGACCCCGCCCTGCCCTTTCGCGCGAGCCGCATCCTCGCGGCCTGCTCCAGCGGCTCGCCGCCCACGGACACCGCACCGTCGAGCGGCACTCGCACCGACCGCTCCAGGTATCCGTCCTCCGCTCGCAGCAGCAGCCGGTATGCGCCGGGCGCCACGGCCAGCGTCGTAGGGCCTTCGCCCTTCTCCAACTCCGCCACCAGCGCGCCACTCTCCGACGCCATGACGAGCCAACGGCCCGGGGCCTTCACGTCGAGCGTCAGCCGGCCTCGCGCGCGCTGGGGCTCGGAGAGGACCAGCTCTCCGCGCCCGCTCAGGTCCATGCGGAACGTAGGACGCTGCATGCCACCTGGGGAGACGAGCGTGGACTCCAGCGTCCTCGCGTAGGCGTAGCGATACGCCTCCTCCAGCGTGACGCGCCCATCCCGCGAAGCATCGGCCGCTCCGCGCAACCCCACCGCCAGGTGGTGCGTGAAGAAGGAGCCCTGCAACGCATCCGACTCCTGCGCGTACTCATCCGCGCCAGACGCGCTGATGACGACCCGGCCCTCCAGGTCCGAGGCCTCCATCGTGACCGGCGCGGCCACCGGCTTCAGGCCCTTCAAGCGCGTGGCGACACCGGAGCGGCACGAGTCCAGGATGAGCAACCCCACGCCCACCGGCGCGCCCTTGAGGAAGTCCACCAGCTCGCGCATCGGCAGCTCGGTGCCTCGCAGGTGCAGGCTGCCGTCGCCCGCGTGCGACGACACGTAGAGCAGGAGCCAATCCTTCTGCGAGGCTTCCACGGCCAGCCGTGCCCGGAAGCGCGCCAGGGCTTCGCGCAGCTTCGCGGCATCCGCGCCCAGCAGCGTCACCGTGCGCTCCGGCGCCACGGTGCCCACTTCCTGGAGCACCTCGCGCATCCGCTGCGCGTCCGTCTCCGCGAAGCGCAGGCGCTCCTCGCCTGCCAGACCCTGGTTCTCTCCCACGATCAGCGCCCAACGGCGCGGCGCCTCCTCCGCGGCGCTCGGAACGGGTCCCAGCACCATGAGCAACACCGCGAGCAGCCGTCCCCACGCGCCCAGCCCCCAGCAGCGCGGCCCCATCTCCGCGGTCCCTCGGGGCGCGTTCGGCGCCGCATGCACCCGGACGCCCAGGCCCAGCGCGCGGCTCACGGCACGACCCTCAGCAGCGTGCGCGCCCGGGCCGTCCCGATGTCCTCCGGCGTCGCCACCTCCAACGGTCCCTGCCCGTTCCCGCGCGCCTCCGCGACGCGCGACATGAGCGCCTCGCGCGCCTGCGCCACGTCCAGCGGCGCATCCGAGAAGAACGCATGCAACGCCACCGACCCCGGCGTCACCTCCAACGCGGGGGACAACCGGACCTCCGCCCCCGGATCCACCGTGCCGCTCGTCTTGCCGTCCCTCGGCCAGAGCGGCTCCACCGCGCCCGCTTCATCCACCGCGAGCACCAGCACGTTCCGGTACGGCCCCGTGCCCACCGCGAGCGTCACCTGCTCACCGGGCCTCGCGTCCTGCACCGGCGCGCCCTGCACGGACAAGAGCCGCAGCGCCACGGTCCCCTTCAGCCGCACGCCGTCCTCCGCGCCTCGCGGCACGTACACGACCAGCGCGAGCCCCACCGCCAGCGCGGTCACCAGCGGCACGCCCCAGCGCCACCAGGGCTTCGCGGACCGGGCTCGCTTCTCCTCCAACCTCGCCAGCACTGCCTTCGCCTGGGGCTGAGCCAGGCTCGACGCTCGCGCCTGCCGCATCCGTTCAGCGAGCATCCCGCAGGCCGGGCAGGCGGCCACGTGCCGCTCCGCGCGACCCGAGGCATCCAGCCCCGACAGCCACTCGTCCAACTCCAGCCGTGTCAGGTGCTCAGCCACGCTCCGCCTCCAGCGCTTCCGGCAGCCGCCCCAGCTCCGCCGCCTTCTTCCGGATGGAGTCCAGGTCGCGAACAATCGTCTTGCGCGACACGTCCAGCATCCCGGCGATCTCCTCCTGGGTCAGCCCGTCGAAGAAGTGCAGCGTGGCCACCTCCAGCTCGCGCTCGCCCATCCGCCCCACGAGGTGCCGGATGAAGTCCGCGGCCTCCCACTGGCTGGGGGTCAGCGCCGCGGCCTCCGGCGCCTCCAGGAGCACCGGCTCCCGCAACTGGCGCGAGCGCAGCGCGTTGAGGCACAGGTTGGTGGTGACGCGGTACACGTACGTCATGGGACGGGCCTCCCGTCGGAACCGCGCGCCAGCCGTCAACATGCGCTCGAAGACCTCCTGGACGATGTCCCAGGCGTCGGCATCGCGTCCCAGCAGCGCGAGCGCGCGACGGTGCACCACGGGCGCGAAGCGCTCGTAGAGCTCCCTGAGCTCCTCCGCACCGAGCCCGCTCGCCATCCGATGGGTCCGACCTTCCTTTTCGTCCTTGAGACACCCGGCCCCGGCGGCCTGGGACATCGCATCGCATCCGCGATGGGCTGTGGGATATTAGTCGCACCCCAGCGGCATGTCCCAGGCCGGCCGCACCGGGTGTCCCAATCGCCGTGAAACGACTCGTCCTCGCCACCCTCGTCGCGCTCCTGGGCGCCTGCTTCGACCCGCTCTACGAGGACCCTGACGAACTGGGCGAGGAGTCCTGGGCCGTCTGCTGCGTCCGCAACCAGGTGGACACCTGCCTCTGCGAGGACCCCAACGGCTGTGAGGTCGCCTTCCAGGCCTGCTCGGCCGGCACATGCACGCCGTCGCTCCGGGACAGCTGCGAGTCCATTCACGGCAGCCTGGACGGCGGCCAGGTCTACGACGGAGGCGCCGGCGTCGACGCGGGCACCGCCGACGGCGGCGGCGTCATCGAAGACGCAGGCACCAGCACCGACGCAGGCACCAGCACCGACGCAGGCACCACCACCGACGCAGGCACGGACGCGGGCACGCCGCCGGTGTCCTACGAGCCGTGCTGCGACCCGCTCACCCACCGTGTCACCACCTGCCGCTGCGAGCCCACTGGCTGCACCGGCGCATCCTTCACGCCCTGCGCGTCCGGCCGCTGCGCCCCCAACGGGGAGTCATGCGGATAAGGTCTCCGGCGGGATGAAGGGCACCTTCCATTCGCTGCGCGGCTACAACTACCGGACGTGGGCGGCCGGGGCGCTCGTCTCCAACGTGGGCACGTGGATGCAGCGCACCGCCCAGGACTGGCTCGTCCTCACCCAGCTCACCCACAACAACGCCACGGCCGTGGGCGTGGTCATGGCGCTCCAGTTCGCGCCGCCGCTGTTGTTCCTCCCACTGACGGGCTTCGCGGCGGACCACTTCGACCGGCGCAAGCTCCTGTTCGCCACGCAGGCGGCGCTGGGCGCGCTGGCGCTGGGCCTGGGGCTGCTCACGCTCTCCGGGCACATCCGGCTGTGGCACGTGGACGTATTCGCGTTCCTCCTGGGGTGCGTCACCGCGTTCGACGCCCCCGCGCGCCAGACGTTCGTCTCGGAGCTGGTGGGCGAGGAGGACCTCGCCAACGCCGTGGCGCTCAACTCCACCTCGTTCCACGCCGCGCGCATGCTGGGCCCCGCCATCGCGGGCCTGCTCATCTCCGCCGTGGGCTCCGGGTGGATGTTCGTCCTCAACGCGGCCTCGTTCGGCGCCGTGCTCCTTTCCCTGAGCCTGCTTCGCGCGAGCGAACTGCACGTGAGGGACCGGGCGCTCCACAAGCGCGGGAGCCTGATGGAGGGCTTCGTCTACGTCTGGAAGCGGCCGGACCTGGTGGCGGTGCTGAGCATGTTCTTCCTCATCGGAACCTTCGGCCTCAACTTCCCCATCTTCATCTCCACCATGTCCGTGCGCGTCTTCGGCAAAGGCGCCGGCGGCTACGGGCTGCTCACGTCCATCATGGCCATCGGCTCGGTGACGGGCGCGCTGCTCTCCGCCCGGCGCGCGCAGCCGCGCATCGGCCTGCTGGTGACGGGGGCCGCGGTCTTCGGAGCGGGGCTCACGCTCGCGGCGCTGATGCCGGCCTATGCCCTCTTCGGCGTCATGCTCGTGGTCATCGGCGTGTCCGCGCAGACCTTCACCACCACCGCGAACAGCCTGGTGCAGCTGTCCACCGAGCCGTCCATGCGCGGGCGCGTGCTCGCCATCCTCCTGGCCATCGCGCTGGGCGGCACGCCCCTGGGGGCCCCCATCGTCGGGTGGGTCGCGGACACGTTCGGTCCGCGTCAGGCGCTGGGCGTGGGCGCCGCGGCGGGCTTCGTCGCGGCACTCATCGGCCTGCGCTACCGCGCGAAGGCGGCGGCTACTTCTTCTCCAGGATGACCGCGTAGAACTCGATGCCCACGCCCTGCCGGTCCTCCTCGGTGATGTAATCATCCGGCAGCCCCAGGAACCGGCTCACGGGCTGCACGCCGCCAGGGCCCGGCGTCCACGGCTTGCAGAGCTCCAGGTACTCCGGCAGGGAGAACAGCTCGAAGCTCTCCCCCATCTTCTGGAACATGCCCACGAACTGCTCCCACTGGGGCGTCGTCTTCGAGGGGTCCTTCGTCTCGAAGGTGGTGAAGAGCCGGGAGCCCGGCGCGGCCCAGTCGTAGAGGTCGCGGAAGAACTTCCGGTTCTCCTCCGCCTTCAGGAACACGGTGATGCCGTTGGCGCCCAGGGCCACCTTGCGCTCGCCGCCCAGGAAGTCGCGCACGTCCGGGCGCTCCAGGAAGGACTTCGCCTGGCGGATGTCGCACTCCAGGTAGCGCACGCGCGGGTCGTTGCCCAACAGCACGCGCGCCTGCGCCATCGTCAGCGGGTTGATGTCCGAATAGAGCACCTTCACGTCCGGCGGCAGCACGCCGTGCACGTGGTCGTTGGTGGGCAGGCCGGACGCGAAGTCCACCCAGTGCGTGAAGCCCTCCGCGGACAGCCGCTTCGCCGCGCCCTGGAGGCACGCGCGCAGCATCCGCACCCACTTCCGCGTGGAGGGCAGCAGCGAGAACATGTACTCCGCCGCCTGCCGGTCCGCCTCGAAGTTGTGGGTGCCGCCCAGCGTGTAGTCGTAGATGCGTGCAGCGTCGGGAACCTGGGGATTCACGCCCGGCACGCGGGCCAGCTCGTTCACATCCATGGTCGTCGCTCCATCGGGTTCCGGGCATTGTGCCGGTCCGCTTACGCGGATGCACCCTTCCTACGGAGCGACGCCCGCGACCTGGCGCAGCAATTCCAGCGGCCCCAGCGCGGCGACCGCGTCGAACTGCTCGGGCGTGCGCACCAGCAGAGACCCCGCGAAGCCCAGCGCGTTGACGTTGACGCCCAGGTGCTCCGCCTGGGCGCGAGGCACCAGCAGCATCCAGTCCCGGGTGACGAGCAGGTTGTACGGCGCGCCCTCCGCCAGGCCCAGCGCGTCCCGCAGGAGCCGGTACGCCGCCAGCATCCGCGCGCCCTGCCCCGGCGCGCCCCACGGCCCCAGCCCCGCCAGGAGGTGCGCGAACGGCAGCGACTCCGCGGCCACCACGCGGCCCGGTCCTGGCAGCACGGGGAGGAGCGCCTCCACGGGCGCGCGCAGCCGGTCCGGCCCCAGCGGCGGCACCAGCTGCAGGTGCTTGTGGCGCTGGCTCGCGCCGGCCGTCTCGCCCGCGTTGTAGAAGGCCAGCCCGTCCAGCCCCTCCAGGCACGTGGAGAGCGCGTCGAAGTCCGCGGGCGTCAGCAGCGCGTCCTGCGACTCGAAGGCTCGCGTCACCAACAGCAGGTGATGCTCCACGACGTTGAACTTGTTGAGCAGGCACACGTGCGCGGGCCCCACGTCCCCCAGCACCAGGTCCGGCTCCGGGTTCGCGAACGGGTTGAAGGGCTCGGCGTTGGACGGCGCCGGCCGCTTGCGCTCCTTGAGCGCCACCCGCCCCAGCACGCGCACCTGGAACTCCGTGCCCGCCACCGGCACCGTGCGCGCCTCCGTGGCGATGGGCTGGAGCGCCCCGGTCTCCAGCGCGTGGCGGGTGACGTCCAGCGTGCGGGGCCACAGGGCGGCGGGCGTCAGCGGTGCGGCGTTCACGGGCGGGCTCCTGGCACGAGGCCTCCCAGTCTGTGCCGTCCTCGGAGCCGAGCGTCAATCCGCCTCAGGCCAGGGAGCGCTCCGGATGTCCGCCTCAGCGCGGAGGAGGACGGAAGACGTACTGGTACACCTGCGGCTCGCTGCCGGGCGGGTACTGGGCGTCCATGAAGGCCACGTGCGCGCTGTGGGTGATGAGCACGTCCTGGAGGCTGTCGTAGAGCACCACCACGCCCGTGGCCTTCCCGGTGGGGTCCAGGTCCACGCGCACCTTGAGGTTGCCCTTGAGGTCCGGCTTCTCCATCAGGTGCTCCAGGTACAGCGCCACCAGCCCCAGGGACACCCGGTCGTAGATCTGCTCCACCGTGCCCTTCGCGGGCGAAGCGGGCAGGTGCAGCTTCTTCGTCAACTGCGCGGCCTCCTCCGCCGCCTCGGGCACCGGGCGCTCCGGAGCGGCGAGCGCCGCGCGGTACGCCGCCATGGCTTCGAAGTAGCGCTCCAGCTTGAGCAGCAGCCGCGCCCGCCGCACCTGGATGTCCGCGCGCTCCGGGGCCAGCGCCGCAGCCTGATCCAACCGCGCCTCGGTGCCAGCCACGTCCTGCTTCGCCTCCGCCAGCGTCGCCAGGCGCAACAGCGGTTCGGGGTCCTTGGGCGTCGCCGCGGCCAGGCGCACCAGGGCCTTCGCCTCCTCGTCCGGACGGTCGAGCTCCACGGCGAGCTTCACCCACGTGGCGAGCACCGCCGGCTCCGCGCCCCCGAGCGTCGCGTAGCGCTCCAGCATCTTCACCGCCTGCGCCTTGTCGCCCGCGGCGAGCCACGCCTCCGCCTGCCGCCGGTGCGCCTCGCGGTCATGCGGCTGGAGCGCGACGAGCAGCGCCCCGGCCTCCGCGCCCGCCTTCGCGTCCCCGGCCTCGCGCGCCAGCCGCGACAACACCTGGAGCGCCTCGGGCTGCTCGGGCCAGTCCTTCACCGAGCGCACCAGCAGCGCGCGCGCCTCCGCCGCGCTCCCCGGACGGCCCGCCAGCAGCAGCGCCAGGTCCGTGCGGAAGCGCGGGATGTCCAGCTTCGCCAGCGCCTCGCGCAGCCTTCCTTCCGCCTCCGCGGGCCTGCCCTCCGCCTGGAGCCGCAGGCCGTCCGCCCAGAGCGCGGGCGCGAAGCCGGGCACCGCCTTGCGCGCGGTCTCCAGCGGCGCGGCCGCGTCCTTCACCATGCCCCAGCGCACGTAGACGAGCCCCATCCCCACGTGCGGCCACGGGTTCTCCGGGTACATCACCGCCAGCGCCTTGAACTCGGCGAAGCTCTCGTCCGACGGCAGCGCGAGGAAGGCCCGGTACACCCGGGGCATGGGGTCCTTGGGCGCCTTCGCCTGCTGGGCGTCCAGCTCCGTGCGCAGCGTGCTGGGGCTGCCCTGGACCCTCGCCGTGTCCACCCGCTGGAGCATCGCCATGCCCTCCGCGGCGGGCGCGGGCACCGGCCGGGCGCCCAGGGCCGGGAACGCGCACAGCACGGACAGGAGCAGGCACGTCAGGACACGGGACGTCATCAGGAGGTCAGCCAGGGGGAGCCAGGGCCCCCGGACGCTAGCAGATGGACGTGCCCCGCGAGGGTTGGGAGTGTTTACGCACCTTGCGTGAATTTCAGAGTTACACGCGATGTTTCACGGAGACCGGAACGGGCGGAATGGCCCTGGAGGGCGACCCCGCTTTCGGGCGTTGGACGCCACCCGGGCGGTAGGTCTTGACCAGAACGGGCGGTGCTGGGCGGAATGGTCCCATGGCCACCGCCGAGAAACTCGTATTCCCGACCATCGTCGAAGGACTCTTCGTCCGGGGACTTTCCGGGAAGGTGCCCTTCGCCCTCAAGGAGCAGCTGCGCAAGGAGGGGCTGGACCTGGACCGGCCCCTGCAGCCGGCGTACTCGCTGGACACGTGGACGCGCTGCGTGGCGCTGACGGCGAAGACGCTGCATCCGGACCAGCCGGACGCGGTGGCGTGGCGGATGCTCGGCGAGCGGATGATTGACGGCTACCGCGACACGATGGTGGGCCGGGCGCTGTTGGGCGTGCTGCGGCTCATCGGGCCCAAGCGGATGCTGATGCGCGCGCAGCACAGCTTCCGCAGCGGCAACAACTACACCGAGGTGGCCATCACCGAGCGCGGCGAGCGCGAGGCGGACCTGTGGCTCAACGAGCCCGGCCTGCTGCGCTACTTCAAGCAGGGCGTGATGCTGGCCACGGTGCGCGCCGCCAGCGGTCCGGCCACGCAGGTGGACGTGGTCCAGTTCGACGATGACAGCGTCACCTACCGCGTGTCCTGGGGCGCCCCGGGATCCTGAGACAAGGGCGGTCCCCTTTCGCGGATCCGCGACTCCGGGCCCTCTTGCCCGCACCGGGCCCCATCTGCCAGCGTGAGGGTCTGCGCGCGGCGTCCGGGCCGTGAACGGCCGCGCGAAGAGGGGGATTCATCCAAATGCCGTCGAGCAAGCGCGCCAACCTGCCGCGCTGGAACGGTCATCAGCGGGGGTTCTTCGAAATCTGGTTCCTGGTGGTGCTCGACCCGGGCGGAGACCGTGCCTGGTGGTTGCGCTACACGCTCTTCACTCCCGCGCCGGGCAGCGGCGGTGAGCCTCGCGCCACCCTGTGGGCGGCGGCGTTCGACTGCGCATCCCAGGACCGGCCCGCGGTGGCGCTCAAGGCCATCCATCCGGCCTCCGCGTTCAGCGCGCTGCCCGGCGGCGGCGTGCGCATCGCGGACTCGGAGCTGACGCCCGGCCACGTCCACGGCCAGGTGAAGAGCGGCGGGCACGCCATCGCGTGGGACCTGCGCTTCCAGGGCGGCCACCCCGGACCGGTGCGCCGCGAGCCGCGAGGCACCGGGTTGCTGCCCCTGCCCACGCGGGTCGCCCACGTGCACGACGACGTCCTCTTCGAAGGCACGGTGACGGTGGATGGCGAGCGCATCGACGTGAAGGGCGCGCCCGGCCTGCAGAAGCACCTGTGGGGCCACCGGCGGCTGGAGGAGCTGACGTGGCTGTACTGCCCGCGCTTCGCCGAGGACCCGGACGCGCGGCTGGAGATCATGGCGGTGCGCGCGAAGCGCAAGCGGGGCCACCCCCAGCTGTCGCCCATCTACCTGCGCACGCGCGACGGCGAGCACACGTTCCATGAAGTGCCTCACGTGCTCCTGTCGCGCGTGTCGTCGCCCGCGTCCGGGGAGCTGTCCTTCCGCGCGGCGTCCGCCACCGTGGCCATGGAGGGGCGCGCGTGGTGCGACCCGCGCACGCTGGTGGGCTACGCGTACCGCGACCCCAAGGGCTGGGACGTGCTGGTGGCCCAGAGCGACGTGGCCCGCTGCGAGGTGCAGCGCTTCTCCCGGCCCCACCCCTTCGCGGCGTGGAAGCCCACCGGGAAGCTGACCTCCACCGTGGGCGCGCTGGAGTTTCACGCCCCGGAGCCGATGCCGGGCGTGCGCTACATCCCCTGGGACGGCACCGCGCTCGAAGCGGAGGACGCCCCGGACGAGGATGCGCCGGCCCTGGGAACGGGCTGACGCCGGGCCCTCCGCCCCCGGCTTCCGGGAGGGAGGGGCTGGTGGAACGGGGCCCGGGGTACCGCCCGGGCGGCGCCCGAGCATGGGGGGAGAGCGGCTCCCGCCGCCTGTGGACGGGGACGGCCGTGGCCACCCTCTGGGGTGACGGCCCGCCGCTCCCCTGAAAACCCATGCGCCACCGACTGCGGAGACACCTCCGGTCGTTCCTCCGGGTGGAGCCCGGACGACCGGCCCTGTGGGCGGGCATCCGGGCCGCCGTCGCCACCGCCCTGCCCCTGTGTTTGTCGCTGCTGACCACCGTGCCCCAGGCCGGCTGGGCGGGCCTCACGGCGCTGCTCGTCACGCTCGCGGACAAGGGCGGCTCCTACCGCGTGCGGGCGCGCGTCATGGGCGTGGTGACGGTGCTGGGGGCGCTGGTCGGCCTGCTCGCCGCGCCCGCGGGCTACACTTACGTGATGGACGCTACGCTGCTGCTCGTGGGCGTCACGGCGGCGAACTTCGCGCGCTGCTACGGCGAGACCGCGGGCTCCGTGGGCGGGCAGTTGGCCGTCATCTTCGTCGTGTCGCTGGGCGCGCCCGCCGCTTCGCCACGAGAGGCGATGCTGCGAGGCGCGGCGCTGCTGCTGGGCGGCCTGTGGGCGATGGCGCTGTCCCTGCTCTTGTGGCCGCTCAGGCCCTATCGCCCCGCGCGCCAGGCGGTGGCGCAGGTGTACGCGGAGCTGGCCATCGCCGCGGAGGACCTGGAGAGGGCCACGCGGGACGGCGCCACGGCCGAGGAGTGGGCGGAGGGGCTGAAGCGCCACGCGCGGATCCGTCCGGACATCGAACGGGCGCGGGAGGTGCTCGCGGCCACGCGGCGCGGGAGGCCGGACGAGACCAGGCGCGGCGAGCACCTGCTGGTGCTGGTGGAGCTGGTGGAGCCCATGGTGGCGCTGCTCAGCGCGCTGGCGGAGGCGATGCAGGTGGTGGGGCGCGACCCGCACCTGCACGCGACGCGCGAGCGGGTCATCAAGCTGTGCGAGGCCTTCGGCGCGATGGACCGATGGGTGTCACGGGCGCTGCGGCAGGAGCGCAACGAGGGCATGCGCGAGCCGCCCCGGCTGGCGCTGAGGCCCCGCCGCCGGCAGCCCGCGAGGATGGCCGCGCCGCCGGTGCGGCAGAGCGCGGAGGGGCCGCTGTCCACGCACGTCGCCACGCTGCTGGACCGGCTGCGTGAGCACGCGGGCGTGGCGCACGAGACGGCGTCGGGCCTGCTCTTCGGGGACCCGGTGTCGCCGCGAGGCCGGGGCACGGTGGGCGGCCCCAGGCAGACGCCAGGGTTCTCCCTGTGGCAGCCGATTCGCGACCACCTGCACCCGGACTCGGTGGTGCTGCGGCACGCGCTGCGCACGGGGATGGTGGCCACGGCGGCGCTGGGGCTGACGCGGGCGTTGCAGGTGGGCGACGCGCACTGGGTGAGCCTCGTGGTCATCTCCATCCTCCAGCCCTACGCGGGCAGCACGGAGGAGCGCGTGCTGCAGCGCACGCTGGGGACGCTGCTGGGCGCGAGCCTGGCGGCGCTCATCGCGACGCTGGTGCACACGCCGCCCATGATGATTGGCGTCATCAGCGTGCTGACGGCCATCTCCGTGGCGCTGCTGCCGCTGAACTTCGGCGCGTTCCAGGTCCTGCTCACGCCGGACTATCTCCTGATGGCCACGCTCAGCTCCGGGGACTGGACGGTGGCGTCGCAGCGCTCGCTGGGCGTGCTCATCGCGGGGGCGCTGGCGCTGGTGGGCTCCTGGACGCTGTGGCCCAGCCCGGAGCGCCGCCGATTCCCGGACGCGGCGGCCTCCGCCCTGCGCGCGGACGGGAAGTACCTGCAACAGCTGGCCACGCACCGCAGCGGCACGGAGCCCGCGGTGAACGAGGAGCGCCGCCTCCTGGACCAGGCGCTGCTGGAGGCGGAGTCGTCCTTCCAGCGGCTGATGACGGAGTACCGGGGCCCGCCCGGGCACCTGGAGCCGGGCATGGCGCTGCTCACCTACGCGCGCAGGTTCGCGCTGGCGGTGACGGCGCTGGGCACGGGGCGCTTCGAGGGAAGGACGACGTCGGTGTTGCCACAGCAACTGGCGCAGCGGGCCAGCGACAGCCTGGAGCTGCTCGCCCGCGCGTTGCAGGAGCGGCGCGAGCCCCCTCCCCTACCGGCCCTGGCGCTGCCACGCACGAGCGACGACCCCGTGCTGGGCGCGCTCCTGGAGCGCGTGCCCCGGCAGCTGGGCATCCTGCACGGCGCGGTGGCGCGGATCAGCGAGGACCCGTCGCTGCGCTGACGTCCCTGGTCAGGTCCAGCGCTGACCCAATGATGCTCTCATGCGCAAACCATGACGACATGGGGGCTGCGTCGCGTGGATAAAGGGCGTTCCGGAATGACCTCCCCGGAATGCACCTGGAGCCGTCTGCTTGAAAGACTCCCCGAACGACTCGACCACGAGATGGCCCTGGAGCGCGGTGCTGGCCTTGCAGGTCCTGCTGTTCGTCGCGGCCTCGGCCTGCGCGTCCAACAAGCCCTCCCAACGGGACACCGCCTGGGCCTCGCACTTCACCGTCGCGGCCGAGCGCATCGAGGCACGGGCCCGAGCGATAGGCCTGACCCGGTCTCACGACGTGCGCGCGGAGCAGGCGGAGCTGCGCGGCTGGATGGCGCTCCTGTCGAAGGAGATGGCGCTCGCGGGCCCGGCGGCACAGGGGCCCGGACACGCCGCCCTCGGGCGGGGGGCGCTGGCCCTGGGCGACCTGGCCGCGGCTATCACGCACCTGGAGACCGCGTGGAGCGAGGGCTTCCGCGAGCCGTCCGTGGCGTGGGCCCGGGCCCGGGCCCTCAGCCAGCGCTACCGCGAGCAGCGCATCATGGCGTTGACCGTGTTGGATGCGGATGAGCGGAGGGTGCGCGAGCAGGACCTGGAACGTCAGTACCGCGAGCCGGTGCTCGCCCTGCTCCGTCAGGCCGGGAAGCAGGACGCTCCGTCAGCGGCCTACGCATCGGCGCTCGCCGCCCTGCACGAGGGCCGGCTGGACGCGGCGGCGGTCCTCCTGGAGCCCATGGCCACCACGCATCCCTGGTTCGTCGAGGCGCCGTTGCTGCGCGCGGACGCGCTGCTGCTCCGCGCCGCCTGGCTGTGGGAGCAAGGCCAGGAGGGCGCGGCCCGGGCGCATCTGGAGACCGCTCGTGAGGCCATCGCCACCGCCAGGAGCATGGCGGAGAGCCGGAGGGAGGCCCACCTGGCGCAGGCACGCCTCGAGTCCGCCGTCATCGCCTTCATCCGGACCGACCCGCCCGGCACCGCGCCCCTTCTCGACACCGAGGGCCTGGGACCCGCGGGCCGAGCCTTCAGCGCCCTGGACGCGGCGGCCCGGCTGGACCCCGCGGACTCCGGCCCCTCCTGCGAGCGGCTGCGGCTGCTCAATGCGCTGGCGGTGCATCCCCTCCGCAAGGAGGCCTTTAGGGGCCACCTGACCCTGGAGGCGAACGAGACCGCCGACGCGATGCTGGCCCGGGACCCCACGAACCCCTGCGGCCATCTGGAACGGATCCAGGCCCATATGATCGACGTGGAGCTGGGGAGACAGGGACGCTACGGCGCGACCGGGACGCCCGAGGAGAAGGACCTGCTGCAGGCCGTCCCCCCCGCCGGGCGGGACCTCGCGTTCCACCTCCTGCACGCCCGGATCCTGGCCCACTGGGTGGCGACCGAAAACGACTGGGGAGGCCCCCGGGTCGGAGACCTGTACGGCGCGCACCGGGACCAGGCGCTCGCCGTCTGGCGGAACATCCTCGCGCGCGAAGCACGCATCCCCGCGTACTGGGTCCAGTTCGGGGAGCTCCTCGTGGAGCGGGCCATGGATCCATTGACGGTGGACGGCACCGAGGACCTGGACGAGGCGGAGCGGGCCTGGCGCAAGGCGAGCGCCCTGCGCACGAAGACGCCCGGGGTGTGGCTGATGGGAGCCCACGTCCAGATGGCGAAGGCCCTGCGAAGCCGCGCCCGGGGCGGGGATGCCCATGACGCATGGGAGAGCGCCAGGGCCCGCCTCCGCGAGGGCCTCACCGTGAATCCGAATGACGCTTCCCTGCATCACGGCCTGGGGCAGGTCCTCCTGGAGCAGGCGAAGGAGCGTTGGGCCCACGGAGGCAGTCCCGAGGAGCTGCTCGACGCGGCGGAGGCGGAGCAGGTGGAAGCCACGAAGCTGGACTCCGGACATGGCCCGGGGAAGCTCGCGCAGGCGGACATCCACGCGCTCCGAGCGGAGTACGCCGGGTGGCGAGGAGAGGATCCTTCGCGCGACGTGGACAGGGCCGAAGCCTTCTATATCCAAGCCATGCCCGAGGGGCCCACGAACGCGGAGGCCGTCCTGGGCCTCATGCGGGTGCTCCAGCTCCAGGCGCGCTACGAGCTGGAGCAGGGCCGGGATCCGCTGGCCACCTTCGAACGCGACAGGAAGTCTGTCGACATGTTCGCCCGGATTGCCTTGCTCAGGCGGTCCCTATACCTGCGCACCTGGGGAGAGGACTCCCTCCTGCGCGCCCGGTGGACGGCCCGGACGGATCCACGTCAGGCGGAGACGGACTTCGACACGGCGCGGAAGGCCCTTGCTCAAGCCCTGGAGAAGGCGCCCCGGAGTCAGGAAGTCCGTCTGGCCATGGGTGAGTTGAACCGGTACCGGGCGGTGGCGAGAAAGGCCGCGGGACAGGACGCGGAGCCCTTGCTGAAACAGGGGCTCGCGCTGGCGAATGCGTTGCTCGAGGAGCGGCCGAACTGGCCCGAAGCCCTGCTCTTGCGCGCCGCGCTCCTGCGCACGAAGGACCCGGCCTCCGCGCAGGCTCGCGCGGACCGCGACGCCGCGCTGAAGGCCAATGCCAACCTCGCGCCCGCGTGGAGACGGCAGTTCCCGGAGGATGGGCTCGAGGAGCCCTGAGAGCGCGTCAGGTCAGGGAGTCGCCGACGCGGAAGGAGCGCAGGCGGACTGGTAGTCCTGAAGCTTGCGCTGGAAGCGCTCCCTCTCCGGCGCGGGCCACTCCGCGGGCAGCAGCTCCACGGCCTTCTGTTGTTCGGCAAGCGCGGCGGTGCACTGCTTCAACCCGAACTGCGCGGCGGCGGCGGTCTCCAGCACATAGGGATTGTGGCTGCGGCGCAGGAAGGGACGCACCGCGCTGAGGGCCGGCGCGTACTGGCCTGACTGCACGAGCTGCCACGCGGCCTCGCTGGCGGCCCACCCACTCCTGGGCGCCAGGAACCAGGCGCGGGCGACGGCCTGGGGATAGAGCGGATCCTCTGGAGCATGCTTCGCGAGCTCCCGGGCGAGGTTGAGCCATGCCGAACGGCTCGCGGGATTCTGGCGGACCCGCAGCCGGGCCCAGTCCATCTCTTGGTGCCTGTTCAACGTGATCCCCTGCGGCACGAAGCGCACATTGAAGGTGTAGTCGACACTCACGGGGTGCCCCGAGAGGGTCGCGGGACGGTATCGAGCCGCTTGAAGCGCCGCGAGGTTCTCCTCGATGCCGGGAAGCCGAGCCCCTTCCACGACCGTGCAGTCACGCACCTGGCCATCCGTGCCGATGCGGCACTGGAAGACCATGAATGCGAACGCACCTTGCCTGAGAAACGCCTCGGGATACCTGAAGGCCGCCGGCGAGATCGGCTCCGGCGGGGCGAACGCTCCGGACCAGAACGCGCAAGCTTCAGCGAGCTCCGCTGCACACGCGGCCGAGATGTCCCGAAGTGCGCTGAGGACCGCATCCTCTCCGGGGGTGCCCCGCAGCGTCTTGACCGCCTCCTCGAAGACGCGAGGCGCCTGTGCTGGATCCAGTTTGAGCGGCGGCCGCGAGGCGACCTCGTCCTCTACCGAGAGGTTCCAGAGTCCCGTCGACGGGAGGCCCCTCTTCGATTGGACGTCCTCCATCGCGGACATCAGGTGGCCATGACTCGCGGGCAGGGTCGGGACGCCCGAATGGGCACATCCCGTGAATCCAAGCAAAAGGGACAGGAACAGCCATTTCCAACGCATGGGTCCGTACTCTAGACCACGAGGCAGTGCCGGACGAATCAGGCGTCCATGAGCAAACCGTGATGACGCGAGGCTGCGTCATCTGGGAATAGACATCTTCCGAAACGCACCTGGAGCCGTCGCCGTGAGAGACACCCCCAACGACACGACCGCAGGCTGGCCCTGGCACACCGTCCGGGCGTTGCCCATCCTGGTGTTCGTCCTGACCTCGGCGTGCGCGGCGGACAAGTCACTCCAGCGGGAAGCCTCCTGGGCGTCGCACTTCACCGAAGCGGCCGAGCGCATCGAGGCACGGGCTCACGTGGTGGGCCTGACCCGGATGCACGACGTGCGCGCGGAGCAGGCGGAGCTGCGGGGCTGGATGGAGACGCTGTCGAAGGAGATGGCCCTGGGCGGCGCCGAGGCGCAGGGGCCCGGGCACTACGCGCTCGGGTGCGGGGCGCGCGCGCTGGGCCAGGACGCGGAGGCACGGACACACCTGGAGGCCGCCTGGAACGCGGGCTTCCGCGAGCCTCACGTGGCGTGGGCCCGGGCCCAGGCCCTGAGCGAGCACTACCGCGTGCTGCGGCTGGCTGCGATTGCCACGCCGGACGCGGATGAACGCAAGGTGCGAGAGAAGGACGTGGAGCGCCAGTACCGGCAGCCGGTGCTCACGCTGTTGCGGCAGGCCTCGGGGGCGGAGGTCCCGTCGGCGGACTTCGGCGCGGCGCTCGTCGCGCTGCACGAGGACCGCCTGGACGCGGCGCTCGCGCTCCTGGAGTCCGTGGGCACACGGCATCCGTGGTTCGTGGAAGCGCGCTTGTTGCGCGCGGACGTGTTCCTGCTGCGCGCCGCCCAACGCTGGGCCAGCAACGACAAGGTCCATGCCCGCGAGGACCTGATGGCCGGACGCCAGGCCCTCACGGAGGCCGCGACCACCGCGGAGAGCTTCGCTCCGGCATACCTTGCGCGGGCGCGCTTCGAGACCGCCGCGCTGAACCTCACCCGCCCCGACTTCTCCGGCGCCGTGCTGCTCCTGACCGGTGGAGACCCGGGCCCGATGAAGTGGGGCGTTGAGGCGTTGGACCTGGCGGCCCGGGTGGATCCCGGCAACGCCGATTTCGCCTGCGAGAAGGCGCGCTTCCTCAACACGTTGACGGAGCGGCCGGACCGCGACGAGCCCTTCTCCGGAGCCCTGCGCCAGGATGCCATCGAGGCCGCGAAACACGCCCTGGAGCTGGATGCGGCGAGCACCTGTGGCCGCGTGGAGTGGAGCCGGGCGTTCGTGCTGGAGACGGAGGAGGCCACGAGCCGGGGCACCGGTGGGAGCTACCAGCTCAAGGAGGCCTTGGAGTTGCTAGAGACCACGCCTCCGTCCGCACGGGATTTCGCGTACCAGTTGCTCCGCGCCCGGCTCCTCGGCGCCTGGACGGACAACCTCTCCCAGTTGGCCAGGCTCCAGCCCGGGTCGCCGGGTGCGCAGCGACGCGATCAAGCCATCGAAGCCTACCGGAGCGCGCTCGCGCTCGAGGAGCGCATCCCGACGTACTGGGTCCGGCTGGGGGAGCTGCTCCTGGCCCGGGCGATGGATCCGGCGACGAAGGACGCGCTCGCGGACCTGGAGCAGGCGGAAGCCGCCTGGGTGAAGTCCGTCAGGGTCAACACGAGGGCCCCCGAGGTGTGGCTCCTGGAAGCGCGCATCCGCGTGGCGCAGGCCCAGCGGCGACGGGCCCGGGGGGAAGAGGCAGGACCGGAACTGGAGAAGGTCGCGTCCTTCCTCGACTCCGAGTTCATCCGCCAGCGACGCAATCCCTACCTGCATCATCAGCTGGGACGGATCCTGTTGGAGCAGGCGAAGGAGACCTGGGAGCACGGAGGCGATCCCAGCGCGCTGCTCGACAAGGCGGAGGCGGCCCACGTCGAGGCGACGAAGCTGGCGTCCTACCTGGACCTGGGAAGATTCGGGCAGGCGGAGGTCCACGCGCTGCGAGCGGAGTACGCCTGGTGGCGTGGAGCGGATCCCACCGCGGCGGCGGCCCGGGCGGATGCGCTCTACCTCCAGACGAAACCCACCCTGCGAGCGCGGAAGGATGAGCGATTCGAGGGGCTCGCGAAGATGGCCCACCTCCAAGCGCGCCAGTTGCTGGAGCAGGGCCGCGATCCGGAGCCCACGCTCAGGCATCCGCACGCCGAGGATGACGCGATGGAGTGGCTCAGCCGGGATCGCGTCGTGCAACACCGGGCCACTGGCGAGTTCTTCCGCGTGATGGCCCGCTATTCGGCGCGCACGAACCAGCCGAAGGCGGAAGAGCAGTTCAGCGGCGCGGAGCAGAACTACGAGGAGGCCCTCAAGGTCGAGCCCTCGAATCAGCAGGTCCGTTTGGAGGAGGGGCACCTGTTCCGTGAGTGGGCCGTGGCGCGCAAGGCCGCGAAGCAGGATGCGGAGCCGCTCCTGTCCAAGGGGCTCACGCTGGCGAACGCGCTGCTCGCGGAGCGTCCGAACTGGGCCGAAGCACTCTTGCTGCGCGCGGCGCTGCTGCGCACGAAGGACCCGGGCTCGGCCCAGGCCCGCGCGGACCGGGACGCCGCGCTGAAGGCCAATGCCAACCTCGCGCCCGGGTGGATGCGGCAGTTCCCGGAGGACGGGCCGCTCAAGCCCTGAGCGCGGTGCTTCAGGGCGTGGCCGGGGACGTGGCGCAGGCGGCCTGGTAGTCCTGGAGCCTGGCCTGGAAGCGTTCTCGCTCTGGCGCGGGCCATTTCGCGGGCAGCAGCTCCACCGCCTTGCGCTGGTGTGCCAGCGCCTCGGTGCACTGCTTCAGCCCGAAGTGCGCGGCGGCGGCGGTCTCCAGCACGTAGGGGTTGGGGTGCTCGCCTAGCGCAAACGAGGAGCGGCGGAGGGCAGGTCGCAGGGCCTTCAGCGCGTCAGCGTGCTGGCCCGCCTGGACGTGCTGCCAGGCCATCTCCGTGGCGGTCCACCAGTATTCGGGCGCCAGCGCGTAGGCCCGGGCCAGCGCCCGAGGATAATGCGGATGATCCGGTTCATGGATGGCGAGCTGCGCGGCCAGGTTGGTCCAGGCCGAGGTGCTCGTGGGGGCCCACCCCACCCGCTTCCGGGCCCACTCCAACTTCAACTCCGTGGACAGGTCCGCGCTTCGATTGCTGCCGTAAACGGGATGGAAGTTGAAGGTGTAGGGGCGGCTCATCGGATGTCCCGCCAGCCTCCACGGCGTGTACCGGTCCTCTGAGAGCTGCGCGATGAGGTGCTCCGCTTCATGCTCCGGCCCACTCTCGATGACCTGACAGTCGCGCAGGCGGCCATCCACCTCCAGCCGGCAGCCGAGGATGATCAGCGCGTACTGGGCGTGGGTGAACCGCGGCTCCCGATTCATGGGACGCACCGCCGCTGCTTCAAGGAGGACCGAAGGCTGCACCTGCTCCTTCAAGAACATGCACGCCTTCTCGTAGTCCGCATCGCATGCGGCTCGCAGCTCCCCGAAGGCACGGCGAAGCTCCGCGTCGGAGGGATTTCCCTTCAGGAGCTGGATGACCTCTTCGAAGACACGAGGCGCCTGGTCGGGCTCCACGTCCACGGAAGGGGACTTCAAGGAAGCGAGCGCGTCGGTGGTGACGAACCCGAAGTTCGTGCCCTGGGCGACGCGGCGCTCGTAGGAGTTCGGGTCGTCCAGGTAGGCAGCCATGGCCAGCGACAGATGACCGTGACTCGCCGTGGAGGGGGGAAGACCGTAGTGGCCACAACCCGTTGAAAGACACAGCAGGAAGAGGAACAGCAGACGCCAGGACATGGCGGCGCACTGTAGCGCATTGCCTCAGGGAGCCGCGGGAGCCGCCACGGACGTCGTGGCCGCGACCAGGTTCCCCGCCCCGTCCTTCGCCAGGGCATACAGCTTGATGGCGCCCGTCACGACTGGCAGGCGCACCCGCCACGTACCGGGAGTGATCCCCTTCCGGGACTCCAGCACCGTCACGCGGTCCCGCTCCGCCCGGGTCGCCGCGCCCCGGAAGTTGTAAGCGAAGGAGACCTCCAGCGGAGTGGTGGAGGTGACGTCGAAGGCCACGGTCGCCCAGTCTTTCTCCACGCCCCGGACCTCCAGGCGCACCGGCACGGGCAGCGCGGGCACTGGCTTCACGCCCGTGTACGCCTCCCGCACCGCGTGCCATGCCGGCCGCGTGGAGGTGCCGGACAGCATCCCCAACCACAGTCCTCCGTGGTCCAGCGCGGCGCTGTAGTTGAAGACGAACAATCCCAGACACCGGCCTGCCTGGACGTGCGGAGCGAGCGCGTTGCGCCAGCCGTCCACGATGACGTCGTACTTCTCTCCGTCACCCGGCTCCTGGGGCACGCCGCGAGCGTCCTTGGGGACCTCCCATTCCCCCTGCGCGCCGAACTCCGTGATGAACCACGGCTTGCGCCCACCGGCCTGCTTCACCGCGTCCGCCAGCGCGTGGATGCCCCGGCCGTAGACATTCAAGCCATACGCATCCAGCGAGGGCACGTACTTCTCCCAGAACGGGACGCCCAGCGTCCAGGCATCCACGGACAGCACCGGGTGCGCGGAGTCCGCTTTCTTCACCGCGCGGACGACCTTCTCCAGGAAGCGCGCGTAGGCGACCTTCGATGGTTCATCCGGCGAATTGAGGATGACCTCATTGCCCACGCCCCAGGCGAGCACCGCCGGATGGTCCTTGAAGCGGCGCACCTGCGCGAGCGTGGCCTGGAGCTGCGCCTCACGGCCCTTGGCGTCACGCACGTAGTCGAAGGCGTCGTCATTCTCCATGCCCGCGCGGCCCGGCCGCAGCCATAGGCCCACGAGCACGCGCAGGCCATGCTTGTGCGCGGCATCGAGCAGCGCGGCCGTCTCCTCGCCAGTGCCCCAGGTGCGCAGTGTGTTCACGCCAATGGCGCGCAGCCGCTCGCAATCCTTGTCGAAGTTCGCGGGCCCACCGGTGCCACTGAACGTGACGCCCTTCGCCACATAGGGCTGGCCATCCACCTCCAGCCTCCATCCCTCCCCTGCCTTCAGGATGGCAGCGCGCGCCTCCACGGTCCCCGTTGGCACGAGGAGCGCGGTCAACAGCAGGATGCCAACAGCGACAGGACGGGCAGTGGCCATGGGGCCGGAGTCTAGAATCAAAATCTACTCATTCAACCTGAAGAGCTTGCCCCCCTTCATGGGCGTCATATCGCGCACGTCTGTTCCCGAAGCCTCCTCCAGAAAGGCAAGGGCAAGCTCCAATGTTTCAAATCGCCGTCTCACCTCAACGGCATTCTCCTCGAGATACATCAGCGCTTCCGGGAGTTCGAAGAAGAAGACAACAAACGCATCACCCGAACGCTGGACCGCCACCGCCTGGTAGATCGATTCCCCTCCGCCGCTGCCTGTGCCTGATTGGAATCCGGGCACTGCGTCGTGCGTCCATCCCTGCGTGGGTCGACGATTCCCGCGTCGAACGAACGCGCAAGTCTTCTGGCCTTTGGCGCATTCCACGTTCGCGAAGCCGGCGCTATTGCTGTGGCCCATGCGCGTCGGCCTCCAGTGCCGTCGCTCCAGGAGAACAGAATGCGAGTATTCGTTACCGGAGGTACGGGTTTCATTGGCTCCGCCCTCATCCCCGAGCTCAAGAGGGCCGGGCACGAGGTGCTCGGCCTCGCACGGTCCGAGGCGGCGGCACAGGCGTTGACCGCGGCGGGCGCGAAGGTGCACCGAGGGGACCTTGATGATCCGAACAGCCTGCGGAGCGGCGCCGCGCTCGCCGACGGCGTGATTCATGCTGGCTTCGAGCCCGATTTCTCGCGCTTCGGGGCAGCCTCCGAGGCCGACCGGCGAGCCATTGAGACCTTTGGGGCCGTGCTCACTGGCTCGGACCGGCCCCTGGTCATTACCTCCGGAACCGCCGTCATCCAGCCCGGTCGCGTCGCCACCGAGGACAACGCGTCCATATTCAGCTCCACCGAGGTTCCCCGCGCCGCCACCGAGGAGACGGCGACCGCCCTGGCGGAGCGAGGCGTGCGCGCATCGGTGGTGCGCGTCTCGCTCGTCTACGGCGAGGGCGACCGCGGCCTGCACATCCTTCCGACGCTGATCAGGCTCGCGCGCGAAAAGGGCGTCTCGGCCTACGTGGGCCAGGGCGACAACCACTGGCCCACCGTGCACGTCCGCGACATCGCCACGCTGTATCGACTCGCGCTCGAAAAGGGTACAGCGGGCACCCGCTACCACGGAGTGGCCGAGAACGTCGTCACGTTCCGGGAGATCGCTGCCGTCATCGCGAAGCGCCTCGGCGTCCCCCTGGTCTCCAAGTCTCCAGAGGCAGCGGTAGAGCACTTCGGAGCGTATGCGATGTTCGCCAGCATGAATGGCCAGGTGTCGAGTCAGCTGACGCGAGAGCGTCTGGGTTGGCACCCGACCCATCCGTCTCTGCTGGAAGATCTCAAGCGGGGGAGCTACTTCAGGAGCTGATGCGACCTCGAAGCGTAGACAGCTCGTTTCGCGCCCCAGCCACGACGGGCCGGCGGGCCGCCACGACACCCATGCCGCGTGCGCCCTTGGTCCGGGGCGGCTGCGAACTCCAGCAATCGACGAGCGAGCCCGAGCGCGCTGTCCCCGTCACGCCCGACAGCGCGAGCGACCCTTTCGCCGACATCCTGCGGCTGATCAAGGCGAGCTCCGTGATGTCCGGCGGCTTCTCCGCCCGAGGGGACTGGGCGCTCCGCTTCCCATCGCTCGGTCGACTCAAGCTCGCGGCCGTCGCGCGGGGCACCTGTTTGCTTCAGCTCGACGGACAGAAACGCTGCGTCCGGCTCGAGGAGGGGGATGTCGTCTTCTTGCCGGGGCAGCGGGGGTTCGTGCTCGCCAGCAATCTCTCCATTCCGCCGAAAGACGCACGGCGAATGACAGACGGTTTCGCGGGAATCAGAGACGGCGAAGAGCCCGAGTGCGTGGTGCTCTCGGGGGTCGTGTCGCCCCACCCGTCGAGCGGTTCCCTCCTGTCGGAGGTGCTCCCCGCGCTGGTCCACGTGCGCGGAGCCTCACCCGAAGCGGCGCCGATTCAATGGCTCCTCGAGCAAATCCTCGAGGAGCGCAGGGGCGTGCGCCCGGGGAGGGCTGTCTCCTCGGAGCTGCTCGCGCAGCTCCTGTTCGTCCAGGCGCTGCGTGCCCATCTGGGAGGCACCGGCCAACTGCCGTCGGGCTGGCTCCGCGCCATCCGCGACGAGCGAATCGCCCCCACCCTCCGGCTCATGCACGGCGATCCGGGACACAAGTGGACCCTCGGCGAGCTGGCCAAGGCCTCCGCCATGTCGCGGACCGGCTTCGCCACGCACTTCAAGGCGGTCGCCGGCGTGGCACCCCTCTCGTATCTCACGCGGTGGCGGATGCGGCTCGCCCAGCGGGCCCTGCGCGAAGACCCGGTCACCATCAGCCAGCTCGCGGCCTCGCTCGGCTATGCCTCCGAGAGTGCCTTCAGCAACGCGTTCAAGCGAGTGACGGGCAGCGCGCCACGCCATTACCGACATATGGCTCACGGTCATGCATCGACGCCGCCCGAGGACCGCGACCTGGAACTGGGGCCGTGCACACCCGCGAGGAGACGCACTTCGGGGCGTATCCCTGTTCCATGACCGTGGGCGCCTGAACGCGGGATTCAAAGGCCTAGCACTTGTCGTAGACCCCTGGGGCACCGGGCGACTTGCGGCGGTAGCACATGCGCACCTCGTTCTCGGCGTCCCTGCAACTGTCCTCATAGACGCTCTCGCCCGAGGGCATGTCGACGAAACCGCCGCAGTCCCGGCTGGACTCCTTGACCTGGAGGAAGCGTGGGAAGGCGTCTCCCACCGGGGTGACCTTCACCTCCGTCGCGCCGTTGACGAAGCCCATGTGGCTGCCCGACTCGATGGTGAAGATGGAGCGCAATGCGCCCTCCTGCGCCTCCCAGTACGACAGCGTCTCGTATTCGTTGCGCGAGTCCGCGTCGTGCTGCTCGACCCGGAAGACCTGCCGCACCGGGTCGGTGAGGTTCTCGAAGGAGAACACGACGCGAAAGGCCTGGCTCTCCACCACGCCCGGCAGGAACTCCATCCGGACAGCGCAGAAGGTGTTCTTTGCGCCGAGCGGATGAAGCACCACGCCATCCAGCAACTTCAGCCCATCACACGCCTGTCCCCGGACCTGGAGGATGATGTCCTGCGCGTCCGCCGACACGATGCGTGCGCGAAAGACGTCGAGCTGCGCGGAGGCCGCTCCATCCTCCTTCATGCACTCCTGCCGCTCCCACGCGGAGTCCAATCCCAGCGGGTGGAGGAGCTTCCGCAAACCGGAAACCGTCTTCGCGCCGCGAACCTGCTTCTTCAGCTCCTGGGGCTCCACCACGACGCGAAGCGCCAGTGGACATGCGTCCGGGCTGGCCCTGCTGGAGGGCGCGGGTTCCTCGGCGGTCGCCAGGTTCGTGGCGAAGACCGTCAAGAGCACGGCGAGCCGATAGCGAGACTTCGCGGATGAAGTGAGCATGGGCATGAATGGACGCGCAATTCTGACAGGGGCCAGCCTGCCCGCCAGGCCTTCATGACCGGTGGGGACCGCGTGCGGTTTCATGCTACTCCGGAGCCGTGGCCCCGCATCTCACCGCACTCGAACCGGCGCCCCGGGCGGATGAAGTTCCAGGAGCGTTCCCGAGCCCCTTCGACGCGGTGGGCCCGCACGCCCTCGCGCGCAGGGCCGCGGAGTCGCTGCAGGCCGCGTTGCGTGAGGGCTGCATCGCGCCAGGGCTGACCAGCGACATCCTCCAGGGGCCGGACGGCGGGAAGATGTTCGGCGTGCTCGTGGTGCGGCAGCCGGATGGAACCTTCGGCGTGCTCCGCGCCTTCTCCGCGATGCTCGCGGGACGCTGGGACGTCCCGGGCTTCGTGCCTCCCGTGTTCGACCGCGAGGCACGTGCCCGCGTGGAGCCGGTGGCCGATGCCACGGTGAAGTCCCTCCTGGCCCGAGCCGAAGCGTGGAGCACCTCCGAGGAACTGCGCCGCCTGCGTGAGGACGATGACGCCCGTCAGTCACGCGAGGCCACGGAGCGCGAAGCCATGCGCCTGCGCCACGATGCCCGGCGCGTACAGCGGCACGAACGCCGTGCGGAAATCCTGGCCATTCCCTTGCGCACGGAGCCCCTGGGCGAAGAGCCACAGTCGCCGCAATCCGCGCTCACGGAGGCCGAACGCGCGAGGGCGCTGCACGCGCTCGACCAGGAAAGCCGGGGCGACAAGGCGGAGAAGCGCAGATGGGACGCGGCGCAGGAGGAAGCCCGGCGCCAGCTCGCCCCCGCCCGTGAGAAGGCGGAGCGTCGGGTGCGCGCGCTGGACCGCCTGCGCCGCATCGTCTCCCGCGGCTTCATGAAGCAGTTCCACGACACCTACGCCATCACCAACGCCCGGGGAGAGACCCGCCCCCTTCGCTTGCTCTACGGCGGCGCGGAGCCCCCGTCCGGTGCCGGCGACTGCGCGGGCGCGAAGCTGCTCGCGTACGCCTTCGCGCAGGGACTCCAGCCCGTGGCGCTCGCGGAGTTCTGGTGGGGCACGCCGCCCGCGTCCGGTGGCCGCATCCAGGGCGCGTTCTATCCCGCGTGCCGCGACAAGTGTGGTCCCCTGCTCCCGTTCATGCTGGAGGGCCTTCAGGTCTCCGCGCCTCGCGTCTTCGTCCCGCCACCCGCGCCCACGCCGGACCTCTCCATCGTCTTCGAGGACGCGTGGCTCGTCGTCATCGACAAACCCTGCGGCCTGCTGTCCGTGCCGGGCCGGGATGCCTCACTGCTGGACTCGGTGCTCACCCGCCTGCGCGCGCGATACCCCAACGCCACGGGACCGCTGCTCGCGCACCGGCTGGACCTGGACACGTCCGGGTTGCTCGTCGCCGCGCTGGACAGCCGCACGCACGCGTCCCTTCAACGCCAGTTCCTGCACCGCGACGTGGCCAAGCGCTACGTGGCGCTCATCGACGGGCCCGTGCACGGCGACGCGGGCACCATCACCCTTCCCTTGCGCGTGGACCTGGACGACCGCCCCCGGCAGATCGTCGACTCCCTCCACGGCAAGCCCGCGGTCACCGATTGGGAGGTCCTCCACCGCGCGGCGAGCCACACGCGCGTGGCCTTCCATCCGCGCACCGGCCGCACGCACCAGCTCCGCGTCCACGCGGCCCATCCCCAGGGCCTGGGCGCCCCCATCGTGGGAGACCCGCTGTACGGACACGCGGGCCTGCGCCTGCACCTGCACGCCGAAACGCTGTCGTTCGTGCATCCGGCGACGGGGCAGCGCGTGTCCTTCACCCGCGCCGCCCCGTTCTGAAACGCGCACGTCAGTTGACGAGCAGCACCTTGCCCACGCCGCCCTGCTCCGCGACCTTCTGGGCCTCGCGCGCGTCGTCCAGCTTGAACGTCCGGCTGACGGGAATCACCAGGTCCCCCTTCGCCGCGCTCTGCGCGATCTGCTCCAGCCGGCGCGCATCCGGATGGGCCATGAAGCTGCGCACCACGAGGCCCTTCTCCTTCGCGCCCTTCGGCTCGCCCACCACGGTGCCCACGGTCCCGCCGTGCTTCACCTTGCCGAGCACCGCCGCCACGGCCTCGCCGCCCACCGTGTCCGCCACCGCGTCCAGCGTGGGCAGCTTCGCGACGTCCTTCGGATCATCCAGCGCGACGACGCCGTCCACGCCCAGCTTCCGGGCCTCCTCCACCTGCTTCTTGCGCACGCCCGCCCAGATGCGCGCGCCCCGCGCCCGCGCCGCGAAGACGGCCGAGCGCCCCACCGCGCCCAGCGCGCCCGTGATGAGCACCGTGTCCCCCTGCGAGGGCTGCACGTGCTCCTCGATGAGCTGCGTGCCCGTCAGCGTCACCAGCGGCAGCGCGGCGGCGTCCTTCAGGTCCAGGTTCTCGGGCACCTTCGCCCAGGCCTCCGTGGGCGCGACCACCGTCTCCGCGTAGCCCGCGGTCACGAGGCCCATCACGCGGTCGCCCGGCTCGAAGGCCTCCACGCCCGTGCCGACCTCCACCACCTCACCGGCCACGTCGCGCCCGAGGATGGCCACCGGGAACTTCAGGTCCATCCGCCCCTTCATGTCCCCGCGGCGGATCTTCCAGTCCACCGGGTTGATGCTCGCGGCGGTGACGCGGACCTTCACCTCGCCCGGCCCCACCTTCGGCTCGGGCAGGTCCTGCACCGCGAGCACGTCCACGTCCCCATAGCCTTTGAGCACGACCGCTTTCATCCGGGCCTCCACGTCCACCGAGCGAGGGAAGAGACTTCCAACGTCGGCCCAACGGTAAGCACCCGCGAAGGGGCCGCCATCGTCGGCGGCCGGTCGCTCCGCCTCCTGCTCCCCTGGACGGCGGCGGCCAGTCAGCGGGGCTGGAACTCCAGCGCCTCGCGCAGCACGGGGTACGTGTCGTCCGCGGCGGTGCTGCCCATGAAGGTGTCCAGGTGGCCGTAGCCCGGCAGCATGCGGCGCTGGTACCAGCGGGCGCCATTGGCCTCGCGCAGCCACTGGAAGGTGCGCTCCGTGGACGTCGGCAGGTACGTGCGGTTCTGCTCGCTGGAGACGAACGTGATGGGCCGCTGGAAGGGCTCCGGGTCCAGGTAGTCCGGCGGCCGGGCCTGCCCGTAGCGCCGCAGGTTCTCCGAGCGGCCGTAGTCGAACTTCACCGCGTGGCCGCCGCGCGCCATCTGCCCCAGGTGGCGGAACGTCAGCAGGTTGCACTTGCCGAACTGCTCCTCCAGCCGCGCATGCGTCTCCGGGTTGAGGCGCGCGTGCCGGTACAGCCGGCCGTACATGAACGACAGCCGGTGGCACACCGGGCTGTCACACTCCATCCGCAGGAAGCCGGACACCTTCGTGAAGGCCGCCTGGAACAGCGGCGTGCGGGACGCGTCATCCGGCGTGAGCGAATCCAGCCCCGCGTCCAGCAACTCCGGCACCCGCAGGAGCGCCTTGAAGCGCGTGGAGGCCGGCGTGTGGTGGTGCAGCGCCACCTGCGACGCCACCACGGTGCGCACGTCCGGCAGGTGGCCCGCGGCCATGGACATGAAGAACGCCGCGGACCCCGCGCAGTGCACCACCGCCTGCACCGACTCCGCGCCGGTGATTTCGCGGATGCGCCGCACCGCCGCCGGCATGTCGTGGTCCGCCGCGTCGTCCAGCGTGAACTGGCGCAGGGGCAGCTGCACGCTGGCGCGCCAGTCCAACAGCCACGTGTCGTAGCCGTGGCGCACCAGGTACTGGACGAAGTTCTCCTTCAGCGTGGGCAGCATGAACATGCCGCTCCACACGCCCGCGCCGTGCACCAGCAGCACCGGCCCCTTCGTGCCGCCCACGAAGCGGGTGAGCTTCAGGGGCACGCCGTCGCCCGAGAGGAAGTCGTACCGCTCCGCCATGGGCAGTCCCTGGAGCGTCACATCCTGGGACCGCGTCCGGAACACCGCCGCGCTGCTTCGGTAATCAAAAGCCATGGGCCACCGCCTCCGCGATGCGCTCGGCCACCGCGCTGATGGTCATCACCGGATGGAAACCGATGGACGTGGGGATGACGGAGCCATCCGCCACGTACAGTCCTGGGTAGTTGAACACTTCGCCCTCCGTCGACACGACGCCCCGGGCCGGCGACTCCGCCAGGTGCGCCCCGCCCAGCGAGTGCACCGTGAACGGCCGGCGGAACAGCTCCCAGGTGACGAGCGGCGCGAACGTCCCGCCGTACTGCGAGGCCAGCTCCTGCATCGCGGACGTCATGCGGTTCACCAGCGCCAGGTTCTCGTTCGCGTAGTCCCACTCGATGTCCAGCCGGTCGCCCTTGAGCACCATCTGCCCATTGGCATTGTCCTGGCCGATGGCGAACAGGTTGCTCGTGCGCGCCGGATCCACGCCGGTCCCCAGCGGCTTGCTGAACAGCCCCTTGGCGAACGCGCCGTGCAGCAGCGGCCACAGCTTCGGCCACAGCGGAGCCCCCACGCCGCCCAGCAGCCCCAGCCGAGGCTGCCCCATGCCCGCGAGCACCGCCGTCGCCGGCTGGTTGAACGTGGCCGTCACCATGGTGAAGCGCGGCGCGGCGTCAAAGAAGCGCATCACCGTGGCCACGTCCGGCCCCTGCCACGGCAATATCTCCTCACGGCTGCCGTGCAGCGAGCCCAGGAAGTCGCCGTTGCCGGAGTAGCCCCGGCCCAGCCAATCGCTCACCAGCGGCAGCGTGCGGGCCCGGTCGCGGCTGCGCAGCAATATCTCCACCGTGCCCAGCGCGCCGGCGGACAGCACCACGCGGCTGCCCTCCACGGACGTCTTCTCTCCGGTGGCCAGGTCCTTGAAGTGCACCCGGTAGCCGCCCGCCACGCGCTGCACGTGGGAGACGGACAGGCCCGGCCACACGGTGGCGCCCAGCTTCTCCGCTCGCGCCAGGTAGGTGAGGTCCAGGGTGTTCTTCGCGCCGTACTGGCAGCCGAACTCGCACTCCGCGCAGCGCTGACACGCCTTGCGGCCTGGAGCGGAGGGCTCCGTCCAGGACACGGCCTCGTCCGGGTCGAAGGTCTGACGGCCCATGCGCCGCGCGGCCTGCTGGAACAGGTCGCGCTTCTTCAGCGGCTCGGACGCGGGGAACGGCTTCACGTCCAGCTCGCGCGCCACCTTGTCGTAGAACGGGTCCAACGCCTCGCGGCTGAAGCCCCGGGGCCAGCGAGGATGGTCGAAGACGATGGGGTCCGGCCGCACGTGGATGTTCGCGTACACGAGCGACCCGCCGCCCACGCCGCTCGCCGTCACCGTGCCGATGCCGGACAAAAAGCGCACGTCGTAGAGCCCGCGCGCCTCCGGGCGGATGGGATGGCGCCAGAGCAGCTCATCCGCGCGCGTGACGTCCCGGGGGAACTGGCCCGGGTTGTACCGGCGGCCCCGCTCCAGCACCGCCACGGACCTGCCCGCCTGCGCCAGCCGCAGCGCGGTGATGGAACCGCCGAAGCCGGAGCCCACCACCACCACGTCGTACTTCTTCGCCATGCCCACGGTGTGTTCCCCCTCAGTCGAACTTCGCGCGGGCGAAGACGTCCCAGAGCGTGCCCATGAACATGCCGCCAAAGCGCCGCATCGCGTCCGCCTGCTTCAGCGGCGAGGACGTGCCCAGCACGGAGAACGTGGTGAGCTGCTGGAGGAAGTCCGGCAGGTGCAGGCGGATGATGCCGGTGGCGACGATGGGGCCGGTGCGCTCATGCCCCTTGCGCAGCACGGTGTAGAGCGTGGACGTGTCGCTCCACACGTCGAAGCCCGCGTCGTCGTTGACCTCCTTGTAGCCATCCAGGAGGTACGGCTGGCCGTCCACGCCGGTGAAGGGCATCAGGTACAGCATGCGCCGCTCGTAGAAGCGCTCCGTGCCCACGAAGAGGTTGAAGACGCCGTTCTCCACCGGCGCGCCCCCGGGCGGCGTGAAGCCGCGCACGTGCAGCGTGCCCTGCACGATGCCGCCGTGGGACTCCTGCGCGAGGAAGCGGTCCAGGTTGGGCAGCGTGATGGTGACGACGAACTCCGCCGTCTGCCCCGCGCGCTGGCCCGCCCGCGCTGCCCCGGCGAAGTCCTCCGGTGACGGGTGGTTCGGCTGGAGGAAGCCCTTCATCCGCTCCGTGAAGCGCAGGCCCACCACCGGCGTGGGGGACGCCACCGTGCCGCCAGGCGGAATCACCACCTCGCCCAGCGGATCCGTCCCCGGTACCACCGGCGAGGCCACCGCCTCCACCTCCGGCATCATCCGCATGCTGACGCGGGGCGGGTACGCGGGCGCGGACTTCACGGGCACGCGCTCCGGCGCCACCCAGTTGGGCGCGTCCTTCACCTGGCGGATGACCTGCTCCACGTTGCGCTCGGCCACCGCGGCGATGCTGGAGGACGGGTTGACGCCGACGCCCACCGGCAGCGCCGCGCCGTCCATGACGTACAGGCCGGGATAGCCGTGCACCTCGCCGTCGGGCGTGAGCACGCCGTACGCGGGCTCCTCCGCCATCGCGCAGCCGCCCAGGTTGTGCACGGAGACCGGCAGGTGCAGCCGCTCCCAGAGCGGGTTGTAGGCGGCGCGCGTGCCCAGCGCCCGGGCCACGTCCTCGCAGAGCTGCTCCTGCGTGCGGTACAGCGGCAGGTTCGCGGGCACGTCCCACTGCACCTGGAGCTCGCGGGTGAGGGGCGACAGCGTCAGCCGGCCGTTGGACTTGTCCCGGCCCATGGCCAGGAACACGGCCTGGAAGCGTCCGCGCTCGTTCTCGATGGCGGCCATCTCCCTGGAGCGCGTGCGCAGCACCTTCACCAGCTCGCGCTGGAGCAGGTCCGCCGGCAGCGACATCGCACGGTCCGGATCCATGGCCATCATCAGCCCCGCCGCCTGCACCGGGTGCCCGCCTTCCTGGAAGAGGAACCAGGTCTTGTCCTTGCCCTGCCCTTCCTCCACCACCATGCCGGTGGTGATGGTGGGGCCCACCGCCGGGTCCCACGGCTCCTTCGTGTCGAAGGCGAAGGCGAGGAAGTCTCCGTTGGCCGAGTAGCGCGACCCCAGCCGCGCGCTCAGGTCCGGCAGCGTGCCGTGCACGTCGCGGTTGCGCAGCAAGAGCTCCGTGGAGTTCACCGCGCCCGCGCACAGGAAGACGCGGCGGGCGTCCACGGTGCGCTGCATGCCAGCGCTCGCGTGGTCGGTGAAGGTGACGCGGTAGCCCGGCGACAGGGGCTCGATGCGGGTGACTTCCGCCTGGGTGGTGACCTCCGCGCCCCGCTGCTCCGCGACGGCCAGGTAGTTGAGGTCCAGGGTGTTCTTCGCGCGGCGGTTGCAGCCGATGTCGCACTCGCCGCAGTAGCTGCAGCCCTCCTGGAGCACGCCGAACTTGTTGGGCAGGGGCTCGCCCGCGGGGGCGAAGCGCACGGCGAGGTTCGGGTAGAAGAACTGCGCCTCGCGGCCCAGCTTCTTCGCCACCTCCTGCATCCGCTTCGTCTTGGGCGGCAGCCCGCGCGCGGAGGCTGTGATGGGCTGCACGTCCAGCATGTGCGCGACCAGGTCGTAGTACGGATCCAACGACTCCCGGCTGTAGCCCTCCGGCCACCCGGACGCGAACACGTCCGGCGGCGGGCGCAGGTGCACGTTGGCGTAGATGAGCGAGCCGCCGCCGTACCCCGCGGCCTGCACCACGCTCATCCCCTTGAGGAGCTTGATGTCGAAGAGCCCCTGGCGGTGCTGCCACAGCCAGCCGTTGCGAGGGTCCTCGAAGTCGCGCGGGAAGCTGCCCTTCGGGTAGCGCAGGCCGCGTTCGAGCACGCGCACGGACAAACCCGCCTGCGCGAGCCGACAGGCCGCCACCGCCCCGCCAAACCCGGTGCCGATGACCAGGGCGTCGTATGCCGGTGCCATGTTCCCCCTCGGGTGCGGTCCCTGGGGAGCAGGGATCCGGAAGGCGCGACCCGGGAACGTCCAGGAAAGGACGGACCTGATTCTACAACGGGTCCCCCCCGTTTCCTTGAGGCCGGGACGCCCCCACGGATCACCATTTCCGCTCTCGGAGAACTGGATTCTCTGATCAGCGAGGATAGGTCGGCGGCCGAGCGGGCAGCGGGCCCGCTTGGACGCGCGACGTCATGGCCCGGGCCCGGTACCATTGGGGGCCCCCATGAACGCCAACGATTGCCAGAAGCGGGGTCACCGGAGGTGGTGACGGACGAGGAGGTCCCAACGACGCCATCGGTGGATCCGCTGGTGGGATCGAAGATTGGCGAGTTCGTCATCCACGAGCGCGTGGGCGCGGGCGGGATGGGGGTCGTCTACCGGGCGGAGCACCCGCTGATTGGCAAGCACGCGGCCATCAAGGTGATGCGCGCGGAGCTGGTGTCCCCGGAGCAGGAGCAGCGGCTGCTGGTGGAGGCGCGGGCGGTGAACGCCATCCGGCATCCGGGCGTGCTGGACATCTTCAACTTCGGGACGCTGCCGGACTGCCGGCCGTACGTGGTGATGGAGCTGCTCCAGGGCCAGTCGCTCGCGGACCGGATGCGCGAGCAGGGCCGGATGGATGTGGGGACCACGGCCTGGGTGTTGGAGCAGGTCCTCGCCGCGCTGGCGGCAGCGCACCGGGCGGGCGTGGTGCACCGCGACCTGAAGCCCGCGAACGTGTTCCTGATGGAGCAGCCGGACGCGGCGCCGCTGATCAAGCTGGTGGATTTCGGCATCGCCAAGGTGATGCAGGAGCAGGACGCGCTGGCGCGGGCGGATGGCTCCACGCTGGGGACGCCGGACTTCATGGCCCCGGAGCAGGTCCGCGGAGGCGAGGTGGGCCCGGCCGCGGACCTGTACGCGCTGGGCGTGATGGCGTTCCACATGCTCACGGGCACCCGGCCGTTCCAGGGTGACAACGTGCAGGTGATGTTCGCGCACGTCGAGCAGATCCCGCCCCGGGTGTCGTCGCGGGTGGAGGGGATCCCGCCGGAGCTCGATGACCTGGTGGCGCGGTTGATGGCGAAGGAGCCGGCGAAGCGGCCCGCGACCGCGACAGACGTGCGGCTGAAGCTCCGGAGCCTGGCGCGACCGCCCGTGCCGTCCGGGAGCGCGGAACCGCCATTGGAGTCACCGGCCGTACCGGCAGTGCCCATGGCCATCGTGGCTCCGGCTCGCCGGAACGGGATGTCGCTCGCGGTGGCCGCGGTCGCAGGGGTGGCGCTGCTGGGAGTGGGTTACGGGCTGGGAGCGCGGACGGGGAAGGCGGAGCAGCTGCAAGTGATTGCACCGCCTCGGCCTTCCGAGCAGGTGCTGGTGGACGCGAGACCTGTGCCTCCAGTGGAGCCGCCGCCAGTCACGGAGACGCAGCCCCCTGTCGAGGCGCAGCCCGAGGTCGTCGACGACGCCGCGCCCGAGGAGGCGGAGACCGCGACAGCGACCCTGGCGAAGTCCACGAAGTTGCCACCGTTGCCGGCGGTGACTCCCTCCGAGATCAAGATGGAGCAGCGGCAGGCGGGGCTGTTCAAGCTGCTGCTGGCGCGGGCGAAGGACGTGGACGCGGAGGGAGTGCTGCGCGGCAGGCTGCTCCAGCAGTACCGGGCCGCCGCGGAGGCGACGTCGGACTCCGAGCGTGCGCGCATCCATGTCGCGCTGGATGACATCGAGAAGGAGCTGACCCAGCGCATCGCACTGCACGATGCGCCCCCTGCGCCCGTCGTCGCCGTCGTCGCGCCACCCGTGGCGCCCCGGGTCCCGGCGCTCGTGATTCCCAAGCTCCCCACCCTGCCCCAGGGCAATGCCTCCGAGCAGAAGCTGGCCCAGCGCATGGACAAGCTGGTGGTGGAGCTGCGCAAGCGCACGCAGAACCAGGACGTCGCGCCGGAACTCACGAAGCAGTTGGTGGACATCTTCACTGAAGCCGCGAAGGCCCAGACCGCCACCGAGCGCATGACCGTGCATCAGGCCCTCGATGCGTGGCAGGAGCGATTGACGACGCGCTTCCCTCGCTGATCATCGAGGCGTGCATCGTCGGGAGCGGACGAGAGGAAAACGACCGCCCCACTGGAAGTACAGGCAATCCCGCGTCGACTGGCGGACGAGCGAACAACCGGCAAGCCTTCAGGGCACGCGACGGCGTCCCCTGGATCACGGTACTGTCACCGTAAACGGGCTTTCCATGAAGACGCGAAGAATTCCGGAGACGGGGGCACACCGGTCGGTGACGGAGCGTGAGGTGCCGGTGGCAATGGCATCCACGGCGCCGAAGGTGGATCCGCTGCTGGGGGCGCAGCTGGGTGAGTTCGTCATCCAGGAGCGCATTGGCGCGGGTGGGATGGGGGTCGTCTACCGGGCGGAGCACCCCATCATTGGCAAGCAAGCCGCCATCAAGGTGTTGCGCGCGGAGTTGATGTCGCCGGAGCAGGCGCAGCGGTTGCTGGTGGAGGCGCGGTCGGTCAACGCCATCCGTCACCCGGGCATCCTGGACATCTTCAACTTCGGGTCGTTGCCGGACGGGCGGCCGTACGTGGTGATGGAGCTGCTCCAGGGCCAGTCGCTCGCGGCCGTGCTGCGCGCGCGGGGCCGGTTGGACGTGGGGACAGCGGTCTGGATGTTGGATCAGATCCTCTCGCCGCTGGGGGCCGCGCACCGGGCGGGGGTGGTGCACCGGGACCTGAAGCCGGCGAACGTGTTCATGGCGGAGCGGCCAGACGCGGCGCCCATGCTCAAGCTGGTCGACTTCGGCATCGCCAAGGTGCTGCAGTCGCAAGAGGGACTGACGAACGCGGACGGCTCCGTGTTGGGGACGCCGGACTTCATGGCGCCCGAGCAGATCCGCGGCGGCACGGTGGGCCCGGCCACGGACCTGTACGCGCTGGGCGTGATGGCGTTCCAGATGCTCACGGGCGCGAGGCCGTTCCAGGGCGACAACGTGCAGGTGCTGTTCGCGCACATCGAACAGGCACCGCAGCCACCCTCGTCGAAGGTGGAGGGTCTGCCGCCGGAGCTCGACGCGCTGGTGCTCCAGTTGCTGGAGAAGGATCCGGCGAAGCGGCCCGCCTCCGCGGAGGAGGTGCGGCAAAGGTTGAAGGCCCTGTCCCTGGAGCAGCCTCCGGGCGCGCTGGGCCCGTCCGTGGCCGTGGAGCCGAAGCGGGAGGAGCCCACGGCACCAACGGCGCCCCGGCCGCCGGGGCTCGCGGTGATGCTCGCGGATCGCCGGAAGGTGGTGCCGCTCGCGGTGGCGGCGGTCGCGGGGGTGGCGCTGCTGGGCACGGGGCTCTGGTGGGTGACGCGGCCCGCGGAGGCGCCGCCCAAGGTGGAGCAGCGTCTACCCACTCCGGCCCCGCCCGTGGTGAAGGCGCCAGAGCCGGTGGTGCCACCCGCTCCTCCTGCTCCGGTCGTGCAAGCCGAGCCCGAGCCCGAGCCGGAGGCAACGGAAGAAGAGGCGTCGGAGACGGAGGTGAAGACAGGACTGCCTCCGCTGCCGCTCACGACGGCGTCGGAGAAGAAGCTGGCGCGGCGGCTGTTCGGCTTGTTTAAGCAACAGCGGGCGCGAGCGAAGGACGTGGACGCGGAGGGAGAGCTGCGCGGCAAGCTGATCCACCAGTACCGGGCCGCCGCGGACGCGACGAAGGATTCCGAGCGCACGCGGATCCACGTGGCGCTGGATGGCATCGAGAAGGAGCTGACCCAGCGCATCGCGCTGCATGACGCCCCGCCCGTGGTCGTCGTCCCGGAGATGCCCAAGACTCCACCGCTCGTGCTGCCCGCGCTGCCCACCCTGCCCCGGACCAACGTGTCCGAGCAGCGATTGGCCCAGCGGTTGGACAAGCTGGTCGCGGAGCTGCGCAAACGCACGAAGGGCCAGGACGTGGCGCCGGACCTCACGAAGCAGGTGGTGGACATCTACAAGTCCGCGGCGAACGCCACGACCGCTACGGAGCGCATGGAGGTGAATCAGGCGCTGGATGCGTGGCAGGAGAGGCTGACGGCGCGCTTCCCCCGCTGATCATTATTGAAGACTCGATTGATAGGCTGAAGCGCGGCCTCGAAAAGCGCTAACCCCGGTCCTCCTCGTCCGCCTCATCCAGCCCCTCTGGCGACTCCAACAGCCGCCGGGCCCGCTCCATCATCTCCACGACAATCTGCCCGGCGGGCTGCACGGTGTCGATGCGCGCCATGCTCGCGCCTCCCGCTGGGAGGCTCATCTCCTCCAGGTCTCCCTGGGTGTCCGGCGTGGGCAGGAACGAGCTGAACTTCGGCATCACGTACTGCACGTCCAGCACGCCCGGGAACAGCCGCGTCGTCCCGATGGCCTCTGACTCCGTTGTCGCCGGCACGCTCGACTCGCGTCCCGCCCACTCGCGCACCACGCGGTTGCGGATCACCCGCATGCGCTTGCCCGGCCACTCCGGCCCGAACAGCGTCGTCAACGCCGTGTCACCCGCGTCCCCGTCCACCAGCCGCTGCTTGTAGAGCGGATGCGCGTACGCCTCCACCGACGCCACCAGCCGCGTGCCCACCCAGACGCCGTCCGCGCCCTGATGCATTGCACGTGCGGCGCTGAACCCGTCCGCGATGCCTCCCGCCGCCAGCACCGGCACCGCGTCCGTCAGCTTCCGGAACTCCTTCAGCAACACCAACGTCGGCGTGCTGCCCAGGTTGCGCCCGCCCGCCTGCCGCCCCTGGGCGATGAGCCCCTGCGCTCCGGCGTCCAATGCCTGCCTCGCCAGCTCCACCGTGCCTGCCTGCACCCAGACCCGCGTCCCCGCCGCCTGCAGCGCCTGAATCCACTCGCGCGGCGGCATCGTCCAGTGGAACACCACCACCGGCACCTTCGCCGCGATGCATGTGTCCACGTGGTCGCGCGTCGTGAAGCCGTGCGGCTCCAGCTTGTCCACGATGAAGTCCACGCCGTAGGGGCGCTGCGTGCCCGCCTGGATGGCCTTCAGCCGCGCCTCCAGCACGCCCGGCGGCTCCGGCGCCGTGCCCAGCATTCCCAGGCCGCCCGCCTCCGACACCGCCACCACCAACGGCGGCAGGGACACGAACGCCATGCCCGCCCCGGCGAAGGGATAGTGGATGCCCAGCTCGCGCGTCAGCCGCGTCCTCAACGTGTTGCCCTCCAACACGTAGATGGGCTTCTGCTTCGGACGGGCCTCCAGGCCCGCGGCATCGGACTCGCCGTCCGCCAACGACGCCTCGGCCTCGGAGGAAGCAGAGGGCTGGCCGGGTCGTCCGTCGTTCGCGCCGTTCATCACGTCTCCCGCAGGGATGCTGACGTACCGAGCCTTCAAGATTAGCAGCGCCGCCCCCTGATTCAGCCGCGGCCGGGCGGGGCCGTGCTCACTGGCCAGCAGAGCGGCCTCACTCCTCCGGGATGAGGCCGCCGGGCCCCAGCCCCGCGTCCGTCAGCACCCGCCCCCGCCCCAGCCTCCGCGTCAGGGGCCGGTAGCGCTGCGCCACCAGCGTGCTCAACCGGAACGGCAGCTTCCGCTCCCGCTCCACCCGGCGGGCCTGCTCCACCAGCGCCTCGCGCGTCAGCCGCCGCGGCCCCTCCAACCCCACCAGGATGCGGTTGGTGGTGGTGGGCACCTCGAAGATGGACAGGCCGTGGAAGCTCACCTGGTAGGTGCGCACCATCGCGTCGTAGTGCGGGTTGCCCGCGGACTCCCAGACGTTGCTCACCACCACCCCGCCCCGCGTCAGCCGCGCGCGCACCGCGCCCAGGAACTCGCGCGTGGCCAGGTGCCCCGGAATCTGATCCGCCCCGTACGCATCCAGGATGATGACGTCATAGGGCGGCCCGTCCGCTTCGATGAAGGCCCGCCCGTCCGCCACGTGCGCGCGCAGGAGCGCGTCCTCCTGGAAGCCGCAGTACTCCTTCGCGGCGTCCACCACCGCCGCGTCCAGCTCCACCACGTCGATGTGCGTGTCCGGCAGCACCGCGCGCAGGAACATGGGGATGGAGCCGCCCCCCAACCCGATGGCGAGGATGTTCTCCGGCCGGGGCACGAACGCCAGCGCCACCATCGCCATGCGGGTGTACGGCAGCTCCAGCCGCAGCGGTTCGCCGGGCCAGACCACGCTCTGGCGCGCCCCCCCGTCGCCAAAGCGCAGCGAGCGGCGTCCCTGCGCGTCCTCGGTGACGATGACGGGCCCGGTGCCATCATCGCTCTCTTCATCCAACGCCAGGACCCGGGCTCCCTACTTCGCGTCCGTCACCGGCAGCGGTCCGCTGTCCAGCACCCGCTGCGCCGTCACCGCCGGCCCGTAATGGGGCGTCTGGATGGGCGTGCCCTGTGAGTCCTTCCCCTGGCTCAGCGGGATGGCCTCCGCGTCTGGCAGGTAGCCCACGCGCAGGGACACCTCGCGCACGTCGGACAGCTCGCGCGTCTCCTCCGGGCCCGTGGGGTACGGCAGCGCGGTGCGCAGGGGCAGCGGCACCACCGCGCGGCGGCTCGCCGTGGCGCCCGGCTCCACGCGGCTGACCGCGGGCACCTCCGGCGCCTCCACCGCCAGATCCTCCGGCACCGGCAGCAACATCCGCGACAGCACGACCTTGCCGCCGGACAGGTCCACGTAGGCCCGCTCGGGAGCCAGCGTGAGGTGGCCGCTGAAGCCCACGTCCCACAGGCCGTCCGTGAGCAGCACGGCCTTCTGGGTGCGGTTGTGCACCGCGTAGGTGACGGCGAGCGAGTCCGCCTCGCGCGCCACCGACTCCACCTTCAGCTCCACGTCCGCCTGGGCCACGCGCTGTCCTCCGGGGTCCGCTGGGGGCGCGGGCCGCTCCGGCGCCCGCGCGCAGCCCACGAATATCGCCAGCGCCATGATGGCACCAGCGCGGCGGAAGGTCTTCATCCCCCGCATCCTAGTAGCGCGGGCGGGTCGGCAGGTTCAGGTCGTCGCGCAGGACGTTCTCTCCGGGACGGCCGCCCTGCACCACGTCCGGCGTGGACGGGTCCTGGTCCAGGTCGATGGGCAGGCCCACCGCGGAGGTCTCCAGGTTGCGCGTGCCGTTCTTGGAGCCCAGGGCCAGCGTGCCGTTGTTCATGTCCGACGCGTGCACCAGCTCGTGGAACAGGCCCACCACCGGCGGGCGGTTCATCCACTCCTCGCTGCCCAGCGAGATGCGCGTGGTGTTGTAGTTCACCTGCGCGTCCGTGCCCTTGCCCGGCGTGCCGTCCGCGTTCATGAAGCCGTCGTTGAAGTTCGTCCCGCCCGCGCTGTTGCCGCTGGACGTCTCGCGGATGACCGTCTTCTTGCCGCTGGCGTCCAGCGTGCCCAGCAGCTCCTGGCCCGAAGGCAGCGAGCGCATCGCGTCCAGGTCCGACTGCACGCGCGCCTGGAACTCCGCGCTGCCCGTCACGGAGACGGAGGAGCCGCGCTGGTCCGCGTCCGTCATGTCGACGATTTCGCGCTCGCCCTCGGCCGCGTCGCAGGTGGCCTCGTTCTCCTCGACGTAGAGCTTGTCCGTGCCCTTGCCGCCCCGGACCGTGTCCTTGCCCTCGCCACCCGCCACCGCGTCATTGCCCGCGCCGCCCGACAGCGTGTCATCGCCGCGCCCGCCAATGACCTGATCGTCGCCCTCGCCGCCAAAGGCCCGGTCGTTGCCCGCGCCCGCGTCGATGTAGTCCCGGCCCGCGCCGCCCGACAGCGTGTCGTTGCCGTCCAGGCCGTACATCACGTCCCGGCCCTCGCCGCCCATGATGCGGTCGTCGCCCGCGCCGCCCTCCAGGTAGTCGTCGCCGTCCAGGCCCTTCAGCGTGTCGTTGCCCTCGCCGCCAATGACGGTGTCGTTGCCCGCGCCGCCGATGAGCGTGTCGTTGCCCGCGCCGCCGGTGAGCTTGTCGTCGCCCTCACCGCCATCCAGGGTGATGTCCTGGGTGACGCTCTTGTCCACGGTGATGGAGTCGTTGCCCGCGCCGCCGTTGATGATGACGCCCTGGGCCTGCTCGGCGGTCAGGTTCACCGTGTCGCTGCCGGACGTGATGGTGAGCCCGCCGTTCTTGTTCTGCGTCACCTTCGCGGTGTTGTTGCCCGCGCCCAGGTCCACCACCGTGCGCCCATCCGCGTTCGTGCTCACCTGCGGCGCGAGCGCCTTCTGCACGCCCTTGCCAATCGAGTCGAGCGCCGAACCGAGGCTCGACGCGATGCCGCCCAGGAAGCCGCCGCCGGACTTGTCCTTCTTCACCGCCGTCTCGGTGGTGCGCACCTCCGTCAGCGGGGGCCGCGAGCCCGCGCGGGGCCCCGCGTCGAAGCCGTCCGACATCCGCTGCGTGACGGCGGCCTTCACCGCGTTGGGCTTCGCGGGCGTCGCGAGCGTCTTCGGCTGCGGGGTGCTGACAGGGGACGTCGTGCGCGAGCCGGGCTTGCCAATCGTGGTCATGTCGCTTCTCCCAGGTGACGGAGACACCTGGCCGGAGGGTCCCGGCGGCGGGTCGCCAGGGTCGGCCGAACGCCGACATTCCAGATTGTCGTGAACGTTTGCCGCCAGTTGCGGCACCCACCGCGAAACGACACGGCGCGGCACGGAAGCCCTTGGAATCGTTGTGTTTCTCAATTCCCAATCCCCGAGACGATTTCCAGTTTTTCGTGTATTACGGCTTCACCGCCTCCTCCCCATTCGTCGGGGAACGGAGGACGGATGACGGGAGGGAGCACCGCATGAAGCTGAAGACGTTGCTGTCCGCCGGGGTGGCACTGGCCGCCGCGGCGTGGGCCAGTCCGGGAGTGGCGGCCACGGCGAACGGCCCCATCTGCGACACGGCGGCCTACGTGAACTCGACCACCTATTACAGCTGCACCGGGAGCAGCCACACGGCGCTGGATATCGGGAACGGCACCTGCGGCGAGTGGAACCACCGCGGCATGCTGGTGGGCAACTACTACTATTACTACTACGGCGGCTGCGCGGCGGCCTGCTACGGCTCCACCTGCAACGGCGGCGCGGGCAACTACTACGTGGTGTCCGGCGGGAGCGGCTGGGACTTCCGCCAGCTGCACTTCTACGCCAACGTCAGCTCCGGCACGAAGACGTGCGACCGCTGCGCGCTGGGGCTCGTGGGCGGCACGGGCAACGCCACCGGCCCGCACGTGCACGCGGACAACCGCCAGTACGGCACGCGCAAGTCGGCCTGGTACACCAGCGTCGGCACCACGTGCGGCACCAACGCGTACTGCAACAACCGGCTGGGCGTTCCCACACTGTAGCCCGTGTGTCTTCCGGGCGGGGGCCGCGTGTGCCCCGCCCGGCTGTTTCCGGCGCGCGTGCGCCCCTCCATTCCTCACCGTGTGAGCCCCCTTCGACATGACCTCCCGTCCCCTCTTCAAGGTCGCGCTCGCCGGCCTCGTCCTCCTCGTCGCCCTGGGCGTCGTGTGGTGGCGGGGCGCGGACAGGGCCGATGACGCCGGTCCCCCGCCGCCTGTCGCGGCGACGCCCCCCGCCCCTTCGGTCAGCGCCGGAAACGCAGTCGCACCGCCACCGGCCGCGCATGCCGGAGCGCGCGAGGAGATCCCCATGCCCGGCTGCTGGGACGGGCTGGCCGCGCTGGACAGGTCCGCGACGCTGGAGTCGCTGCACGCCGCCGTGGCCACCGCCATCCGGGCGCGCGACACCGCGCTGGTGGCCTACCTCCAGGAGCGCCTGACGGAGCTGGTGGGCAACGACCCGGACCGCGCGCTGCAACTGGTGGCGTGGGCGGTGAACGCCGCGCCCCCGGAGCCGTCCATCTACCTGGAGGCCCTCAAGGCCGCGCCCGCCGTGCGCCATCCCCGCGTGACGGAGAAGCTGTTGGCGGTGGCGGAGAACAAGTCGCTGTTCACGCAGGACCGCGCGGCCATCCTGGACGCGCTGGAGACGCAGCACCATTTCACGCCGGAGACGCGCGGCCGGATCAAGGCCATCGCGCTGGATGAGTCCGCGGACTCCGCCGCGTGGGTGGCCACGCGCACGCTGGGCCGGGTGATGAAGGAGGACTACCAGCGCACGGGCACGTATGCGCCGTACTGGAAGGACCTGCTGGACATCGGCACCACGTCGGACGACACGGCCGTGCGGCTGCTCGCGCTGGAGATGCCGTCGTACTCCGACCCGCTGCTCGACCCGGACTCCATCGACGCGCTGGCGAAGGTGATGCGCACCGACAAGGAGCGCGACGTGCGGGAGATGGCCGCCTTCCGGCTCGCCGTCACGGAAGACCCCCAGAAGGCCCTGGCCGCGTACCGCGCCGCCTTCGACGGCGAACAGGACCTGTGCGTGCGCTGGGCCTTCCTGCGCTTCGCGGTGCGCGCGGCCGGCGCGGACGCCCTGCCCCTGGTGGAGGAGTTCGCGCGCAAGGACCCGCGCCTGCGGCAGGACTACCTGGACTTCAAGGCGCTGTACGCCACCGGCACGACGGACTTCGCGCGCATCTGGCTGGGCAAGAAGGAACACCACGACTGCGTGGTCGAGGAAGGAGCGCCGCACTGATGGGTTCGCGAATGCTTTGGCTGTCGCTGCTGCCCGGCCTGGCCCTGGCGCAGGCCACGCCGCCCCCGGTCCCCACCAAGACGGCCTGCACGGTGGAGGGCATGCTGGACGAGGTGCGCGTGGCCATGAAGACGGGCTCGCCCGCGTACCGGAAGTACGCGCGGCTGCGCCTGAAGGAGGCCGCCCTCGCGATGCCGCCGGAGACCCTGGGCCGCGCGGTGAGCGAGGAGCGCGACCCCGCCGTGCTGGAGGCCGTGGGCGCGGCGCTGGCCACCAAGGCGAGCAACGCGCAGAAGCCGGAGCTGCTCCAGCCGCTGCTCTCCCGCGCGAGCCAGGACGCGGACCCCGGCCTGCGCGCCGCCGCCGTGCGCGCGCTCCAGGGCTCACCGTCCGTGGAGTTCATGGCGAAGAACGGCGACGTCGTCACCTACGAGCAGCTCGTGCGTGACAGCGCGCCGGAGGTGCGCCGGGCGGTGGTGGAGAACCTGGTGACGGAGAGCGCCGGCATCTACTTCGGCCACAACCCGGAGCTGGCGGAAGCGGCGGTGAAGGTCGCCGCGGCATCGGGCGACCCGGCGGTGGCGTCGCGCCTGTTGGGCGAGGTCTCCATGGAGGCCGCGAGCCCGGAGGTGGTGCGCGAGCTCACCGGGCAGCTGCGCTCGGAGGACGCGGGCCTGCGCGCGGCGGCGGCGAAGGCGCTGGGCGGCGTGCCGGGCTCCGAGTCCGCGGGCGCGCGCCGCTCGCTCACCTCGCTGTACCGCGGTGACAGCGACCTGGCGGTGCGCAAGGCCTCGCTGGAGGGCATCGCGAGGCTGGGGCAGGCCGGGTCCCGCCCGGTCCTGGAGTCCCTGCGCGGCGTGGACAAGCGTCTGGATCCGGAGATCGACGCGTGGCTGTCCGCGCTCCAGAAGAACCTCCAGGAGTGGCACCTCATCCTGCGGGAAAAGCAGCGCCTGTCCCCCTGAGTGCGTCCCCACGGACACGTTCGCGCCCGGCCCCGCTGAAAAGGTGGCCGGGCGGCGGGGAGTGCGACAGGTTGGGGGGGCCATGTCCGACAGCGGTTTCGGCTCGTCCACCCTCGCATTGGCGCTCGTTGGCAGCGCCGTCACCGTCCTCTCCACCAGCCTGGGCGCGGTGCCCGCCCTGGCCATGGGCGGCATCTCCCAGCGCACCAAGGACGTGCTGATGGGCTTCAGCGCGGGCGTGATGCTCGCGGCCACGGCCTTCTCGCTCGTCGTGCCCGCCATCCATCTGGCGGAGGAGCGCTCCACGTCGCGCTTCTTCCCCGCGCTGGTGGTGGGCGGCAGCATGCTGGTGGGGGGCCTGTTCCTGCACCTGTGCAACCGCTTCATCCCGCACGAGCACTTCATCAAGGGCCAGGAGGGCAACGCGCAGGCGGCGAACCTCAAGCGCATCTGGCTGTTCGTGCTGGCCATCGCGCTGCACAACTTCCCGGAGGGCCTGGCGGTGGGCACCGGCGTGGGCAGCCGCTCCATGGCCATCGCCGCGCCCATCCTCGTGGGCATCGGGCTGCAGGACATCCCGGAGGGCTTCGTCGTCGCGCTGGCGCTGATGGGCGTGGCGTACAGCCGCAAGCAGGCGGTGCTGGTGGCGCTCTACACGGGGCTGGTGGAGGGCGTGGCCGCGCTGGTGGGCTTCTTCGCCACGTCGTTCGCGTCGGGCGTGCTGCCGTGGGCGCTCGCGTTCGCGGGCGGCTCCATGCTGTACGTCGTCAGCGACGAGATGATCCCCGAGAGCCACCGCCAGGAGTACGCGAAGGAGGCCACCGCCGGGCTGATGGTGGGCTTCGTGCTGATGATGTTCCTGGACGTGACGCTGAGCTGACGCTTTGCGTGCGCGCAGCGCGTCTGTGTCCTGGCGGACACCTGCCTGCTCCGCCCCGTGTGGCCCGGACGTGGTAGTTTCGAGTGCATGTCTGTGTCGGATCGAACCCGCGTCGACGGGGCCCCCGGGGAGTCGAAGGACAAGGGCGCCCGCCCGGACGAAGAGGGCCAGGAGGCCGCGCTCCACGTGACGCTGCCGTATGAGCAGGCCCGCCGTCCGGGGGACCTGCCCACGGTGCGCCGCTTCCGCCTGTCCGTGGTGGAGGGCCCGGGCGTGGGCATGGTGTGGGAGTCCACGGCGGACACCTGTTCGGTGGGCTCGCATCCGCTCAACGACTTCGCGGTGGAGGACTCCACCGTGTCGCGCTTCCACTGCGAGGTGCGGATCGGGCCCAAGGGCCCGCAGGTGAAGGACCTGGACAGCCTCAACGGCGTCATCGTGGACGGCGTGCAGGTGGTGGAGGGCATCCTGCGCAGCGGCAGCCTGCTGCGGCTGGGCCGCGTGGTGCTGCGGTTCGACTTCAGCGCGGAGAGCAACCGGCTGCCCCTGTCGGAGTTCACGCGCTTCGGCACGCTGGTGGGCACGTCCGTGGCCATGCGCGGCTGCTTCGCGATGATGGAGCGGGCCTCCGCGCGCGACGTCACGGTGCTGCTGGAGGGCGAGACGGGCACGGGCAAGAGCCAGGCGGCGCTCGCCATCCACCAGGCCAGCCGGCGCAAGGACGCGGCGTTCCTCGTCGTGGACTGCGGCGCCATCCCCGCGCACATCCTGGAGAGCGAGCTGTTCGGCCACGAGAAGGGCTCCTTCACCGGCGCGGTGAGCCGGCGCGCGGGCGTCTTCGAGGAGGCCGACGGCGGCACCGTCTTCCTGGACGAGATTGGCGAATTGCCCCCGGAGTTGCAGCCCAAGCTGTTGCGCGTGCTGGAGAACCGGGAGATCCGCCGGGTGGGCAGCAACACGTACCTGCCGGTGGATGTGCGGCTCATCGCGGCCACGCACCGCGACCTGCGCGCGGAGGTGAACGCGGGCCGCTTCCGCTCCGACCTGTTCTTCCGGCTCGCGGTGCTGAGGCTCGCCATGCCGTCCCTGCGCCAGCGGCCGGAGGACCTGCCCATGCTGGTGTCGGGCATCCTGGAGTCGCTGGGCGCGGATCCTGAGCGCACGGGCGCGCTGCGCACGCCGGAGTTCCTGTCACGCCTGCGGCACGCGGCGTGGCCGGGGAACGTGCGCGAGCTGCGCAACCACCTGGAGCGCTGCCTGGTGTTCGAGGACGCGCTGCCGCTGGCGGAGGAGGACTCGCGCCCGGAGGGCAGCCCGCTGGAGTTGGACCTGTCGCGGCCGTACGCGGAGCAGCGGCGGCGCGTGGTGGACGACTTCGAGCGGCGATACCTGCGGGCGCTCCTGGAGAAGCACCAGGGCAAGGTGGCCCAGGCCGCCGTCACCGCCGGCATGGACCGCGTGCACTTCTACCGGCTCCTGCGCCGGCACGGCATCAAGCCCTGAGCGGGGTGTAATCCCCGGGGCTGTCACCGGCGGCCAGCGCTCCCAGGAGCGCTGGCCCTGAATCCCTTGCACGACACGCAACACGAGACACCTCGAGGCTGACACCCCGCCCACCTGTCTCACGGGCCGCAGGGCTCGCCGCGGGCGAATCCCAATCACAAGCGCCAATCACTCTCTCGCCCCCTTGTCCGGATGGAGAGCAAGGGCTCAGCCCTGACATGCGCGACATTCACAGACACTCCGAGAGAGCCAGACCGCGAATCCCCGCCACCAGTTGCAATTCAAACCAAAAAATTGCTATCCCTGAATCATGCGCAACCGCCTGAAAAGGCCGCGTCCGCGCATTCCCCACACATCCAGGAGCAGCGATTGAAGACTCTCTTCCCGAGGAAGTTCACCTCGGCCGCGATGGCCGTCATGACCTTCACGTTCACCACCCTCGGAACCGGCTGCGGTGGCCCGTTGGACGAGGATACGTCCTCCGCATCGACCCGGGTCCAGCGCCAGCCTGCCTCCGGACAGGACCTCTTCCGGGGCATGGTGTTCGGAGTGGGCCCGGCAGCGCGACACTTCGACGAACTCTGGAAGCGTCCGGAGATCCAGGCCCGGCTTGGAGACGCGGAGAAGGTCGCGAAGCGCGAGGAGGCGGCCAACGTCCTCATGGCGAAGATCGCCGCGCAGGACGCCACGTTCTTCGATCGCTTCGGGCGCGACCTGCGCAGCGGCGATCACGTGACCATCAACCGGCTGCTCACGGAGACGAAGGAGCGGACCCAGGCCGCGGCGACCGAACTCCGGAAGGAAGCCGGCCTGCCGGGTGACGTGAACGCGAGCGCGGCCCAGGCAGAGAAGGGAACGTGGTTCTACGAGGAGACCGTCGTGGCCGTGGCCATCGCGGCCGTCCTGCTCGTCGTGGTCACCCAGATCGATGTAACGCCGGTGGTGGGCGACAACCAGGCAAGCGCCCTGCGCCGTGACACCTGGGTGGACCAGTTGGCCAACAAGAGCTTCGACGCCCTGTAACCCATGACCTCCGGATGCCCCTCCGTCCAACACGGAGGGGCATCCGGTGCCCTCCTGCCAGAGCATGTCCGTGCCTCCTCTTTCTCCCTGTGTTCCTGAAGTCGTCAGGACGCGTCGCATGGGCCTGCTCGCCCTGGGACTGCTGTTCGGCGGGTCCAGCGTGGCGGCCTACGCCCTGCACGCGGCCTTACCCTACAATCCCCTGCAACTGCCTTTCGAGGATCGCTTCGACATCCGGCTGGTGCTCCCCGAAGGATGGGCATTCTTCACCCGGGATCCGCGCGATGAGCGCATCCTCTCCTATCTGCGCACTCCGGGCGGACAATGGGTCAGGGCAAACCAGACGCCCAACTTCCAGCCTCGGAACGCCTTTGGCATTGACCGGGCTGCCCGGGCCCAAGGCGTGGAAATGGGCCTTTTGCTAGAGGCCACCCGACAGTTGGGCCGACATGCGTGCGAGGAAGATCCGTTGAAGTGTTTGGAACGCGCGCCCTCTGAACGAACGCTGCGCAACGAGAGCCCGAACCCCACCTTCTGCGGCCAGCTCGGGATTGTCTTTCAACCCGCCGTCCCCTGGGCCTGGAGCCGGTCCCATCGCGGGAAGGCCGTTGTCATGCCCTCGAAGGTGCTGAGATTGGACGTCGAATGCTGACCGGACTTGGAACTCGCGCGCGCGCCTGGGTGTCGGGGCCGCCGCCCTGGAGCAATGTCCAGGGTCTGGCCCGGACGCTCATCGCGCTGGGGACCTGTGGAACCCTCGCCTTCAGCCATTCGAGCACCCTCTTCCGGCCCGCCGTGGGAGTCCCCCAGGCCCCCATCTGCGACGGCATTCGCGGGGCGTCCCTCTTCTGCTTGATGCCCGGCGGCTGGCTGGAGGCCGCCCGGTGGATCGCGGTGTTGCTCCTGCTCGTCGTGGCGTCGGGCTGGCGACCGCGCATCACCGGCCTGGTGCACTGGTGGGTGGCGGTCAGCCTGTTCTGGTCCGCGGTGCTGACGGATGGCGGCGATCAGATCGCGGCCGTGCTGTCACTGCTGATGCTCCCCTTGACGCTGACGGATGGGAGGCGGTGGCACTGGGATGAAGCTCCGTCAGGCCAGGGGCAGGACGAGGCGTGGCGGCTCGTTGCACGCGCCTCCTGGCTCGCCATCCGGGTGCAGGTCGCTGTCATCTACTTCCATGCCTGCGTCGGAAAGTTCAAGGTGCAGGAGTGGGTGGATGGAACCGCGCTCTACTACTGGCTGTTGGACCCTGGCATTGGCGCGCCAGACTGGCTGAGCCGTCTGCTGCTACCGGTCTTGAGCCACCCCATCGTCGCGCTTCTGACCTGGTCCGTTCTGGCTCTGGAGTTGTGTCTCTCGCTGGGGCTGATCCTCGGAAGGCAGAGCCAACGGGTCCTGTTGCCGCTGGGCGTTGCCTTCCATGCGGCCATCGCGGTCTGTCACGGGTTGATCAGCTTCGCGCTCATCATGTGCGGTGCGTGCATCCTGTTGCTTCGGCCTTTCGACCGGCCATTCAGCGTGGAGTGGCTCCGCTCCCGGCTCCCCAAGCGGAGACTGAGCTCTTCGGAGCCCGCCTTGAGTGCCTTGCACGGGTTGGAGCGCGGAAGCTGAAGGGGTTCAGCCGGGAGGTCCGGGAGCCTGGCGCCGGGAGGAGAGCCACCAGCGCTCGGGCGCGTCAGGCACCGGATGGGTAACGAAGTCCGCCTCCAGGCCCCGCAGCGCCGGGCCGGTGACGATGGGCGTGGCGTCTTCACCGGCGTCGCGCACCCAGCCGGGCAGGTGGAGCAGCCCCCCTTCCCCGCCGCCCGCGTCCCACGCGGAGCCCGAGGCCTCCGCCCAACCGTGAGCCTCTTCCCGCGACGTCAGCCGGTCCACGTGCACGGTGACGTGCAGGCGCGCGGGGGACGCGTTCGCTCCCGTCAGCGCGAGCCCCACGTCCAGCACCCGCGCCCGCAGCTCCCGCTCACGGCGCACGTCGTCCGGGAGGCTGGCCACGGCGAGCAGGCACGCGCCGCCCATCACCCGCACCTCCAGCCCGGCCTCGCGCGCCAGGGTGCTCGCGCGCTCCAGGCTTGAGTCCAGGTCCTCCATGGAGCCCGCGTCCGGTTCTCCCGTCAGCCGTGCCTCCACGTACAGCCCCACCGCGCGCGGCACCTCCACCGGCGCCGCGCCTCCCAGCACCGCGCCCCGCAGGTCCTCCAGGAGCGCGTCCACGTCCGGGTGGCGCTCCTCGCGCGCCTTCTTCAGACACCGCAGCACCACCGCGTCCAGCGCGGCGGACACCGGCGCGTGCTCTCCGGGGCGCGGCGGTGGCGCGTGCAGGTGCAGTTGCTCCACCTCGTGGCGCGTGGTGCCCTGGAAGGGCGGCATGCCGGTGAGCAGTTGGAAGAGCAGCACGCCCGCGGCGTACAGGTCCGTGCGCGCATCGGGCACCTCGCCGCGGATCTGCTCCGGCGCCATGGACAGCGGCGTGCCCAGCACCACGCCGGTGTGCGTGAGCGACGAGCTGCCCGGCGCGCCCGGCACCAGCCCCTTCGCCACGCCGAAGTCCACCAGCTTCACGGCGGGGCCGCCGCGCCCCGGCGCGAGCCGCACCACGTTCTGCACCTTCAGGTCGCGGTGCACCACGCCCGCCGCGTGCGCCACCCGCAGCGCCGCGCCCACCTGCTCCATCACCTCCAGCACCTCGCGCGGGGACAGGGGGCCTCGCGTGGCCAGCTCCGCCGCCAGGTCCTGCCCTTCCAGCCACTCCATGGCGATGAAGGGCCGGCCGTCAGACAGCTCGCCGTAGCCCAGCACCGTGACGATGTGCGGGTGGCTCAGCCGCTGGAGCGTGGCCGCTTCTCGCCGGAAGCGCCGCAGCGCCACCGCCGCCGCGGCCACCTGCGGGTGCAGCACCTTCAGCGCGGCGGGCACGCCGGAGCGCGCGTGCCGTGCCCGGTACAGCGCGGACACGGGGCCGTGCACCTGGACGTGGTCCACGACCCACTCCCCCACGAGCGCGCCGGGCCGCAGCTCCTCGCCGTAGAGGGCCTCCTCGCCATTGCCCGCCATGGGCTAGCGCTTGCCCCGTGAGGTCTCCTGGGGCGGCGCGGGCTCCGTCCAGCGCTTGCACAGCTGGAGATGCTGATCATCCACCAGGTCGCACGCGCCGTTGAGGAAGACGGTGACGGGCTCCTCCCAGACCTGGTGGGACGTGTCCTTGCACGCCTCGAAGTCGCCGTCGCCCGTGAGCAGCGAACCGTCCTGCGTCTTGCACTGGGAGGGGACGCTCGGGTCGGTGCTCCAGCACGGCCCCGTGACGGTGGCCGCGCAGTCCTCCTCCGTGCCCGGCAGCGCGCACACGCGATAGGTCGCGTACGCCCGGCCATACACCCAGCCCGGGTCGTAGCAGGAGTAGAGCTCCTTGAAGACGGGCTTCGACTGGCGGCCCTTCGGGCGGTTGACGGTGTAGCGGTCCTTCGACCCCGTCACCAACGTCACCGTCACGTTGATGTCGTCACGCAGCGCGTCCTTGCCGAAGAGGTTGCCGTAGAAGGCGCCCTCGCGGACCCGGTACACGGCGCGCTCGGAGAGGGGGGCCTGCACCCCGGCCGAGACGCCCACGGTCGCCGCGCCCTCCGCGGCGCTGTCCCAGGGCGCGGTCATCACCGTGAAGTACCCACCCGACGCGGGGCAGGTGAAGGTCACGGAGGGATCCGTGTCGGAGGACGACGAGGGGTCCGTGGACTCCGGTGAGCAGCCCTGGCTGGACTCCACGTGCCGCGCGTCCGTCTTGTCGCAGCCGGCGATGCCCCGGCACACGCGCAGCATCATGCGCGTCTCGGAGCTGGAGCCCAGCGGCGTCCCGGACGGGCAGACCGCCGGGCCTCCCGCGCCCACGGAGATGGTCTGGCCCGCCGGGCACCACCCCACCGAGTGCATCGTCCAGCCGCAGTTGCGCTCCGCTCCCACCGTCTGTTCGTCGCACGGCACGGCGCTGTTGATGGACGCGGTCGTGGTCGGCACGTGGTCCAGCGGCACCGTCCACGCGTCCAGGGAGAAGGGCTCCGCCATGGACTGGGCGGGCTCATGGATCTCCCCACGCATGGACAGCTCCACGCGGTAGCCCAGGCCGTTGTTGCGCGACAGGAGGCACGCCGTCACGCGCCGGAGGCACGCGTCGCCCGGCGCCTGCGTGCGCCACCACGGACAAAGGCCCGCGGCGCCGGCCCATTCACCGCGCTGGGAGCCCGCGGGTTGGAAGGGGTTGAGGTATTCGAGCGTCTCGCCCTCGCCCAACGCGCAGCTCACCAGGTACGCCATGAAGCGCTGCGCGTAGGGGTCGCGGAGCTGGTTGTTGACGAGCGCGGTGTCCGCGCCCGGGACCATCACGTCGGGGTCGAAGAGGGACTCCAGCGAGTGGGTGGACAGGGCCGCGTTCGCGTCGTGGTTCGCGGCGAGGGCGTTGAGCACCAGCTCCCGCGTCGTGAGCGAGTTGGCGATGCGGATGTCCGCCTGGCTCGTGCCGAGCGCCACGTCGGCATCGGTGCTGGCGGTGGTGTCTTCCGGGAGCGCGGGCTCGCAGCCGGTCAGGGCCAGCAACAGGAAACACCAGGGGACTCGGAGGACGGAGGAGGCCATCGCGTGAACACTCCTTGGGCAGGATTTGGAAATGGGATGGGAAGGAAACCCCAGGCGCGGCCTTCTTGTCTCCCTGTAGCGCGAAAGGTTACGGGAGCGGCGCCGTGTAACGATTCCCGTTACAGCGCTGGGGGTGCGAGCGCGGCACGCAATGCGTGGAAACGCGTAGCCCACAGGGGGGCTTCGGCCACGGCGGGCCCGGCGCGTTCGAGCCATGCGCGGGCCTCGTCCATGGCGCCCGTGCGCCGCGCGATGCCGGTGGCCTGCAGGAGGATCTCCGCCTTCTCATCCGGCGAGGCCAGCGCGTCCGCTTCCGTGTGGAGCGCGGCCCAGTCCGTCGCGCGGAAGGCGCCGGTGCTCTGCTGATGGACCTGGAGCTCCACGAGCCGCCGCATGATGGCGGTGGGCGGCAGGGATTCCGGCGGACAGCGCTCCGAAATCCAGGCGAGCTGGCGGGCCGCCGCCGCCTCGTCTCCCGCGGCGGCCTGGATGCGGGCGATGAGCAGCGCGTCCACGGGCACGGGGTGTTCGCGGAAGAAGCGCACGCCCAGCTCATGCGCGCGCTGCGCGAGGGGGAGCGCTTCGTCCAGGCGGCCCTGCATGTAGAGGACCTCCGCCAGGTTGAAGGTGGACCAGCGCTCCATCTGCGCGTGGCCCAGCTCGCGGCCCAGGGCCATGGCGCGGCGCAGGTCCGCCTCCATGCGGGACACGTCGCCCTGGCGGAGCCACAAGAGGACGCGGTTGCTCAGCACGGCGGCCTTGTGCAGTCCGTCGCCCGCGGCCTCGCAGCGCTCCAGGGCTTCGTCGAAGCGTTCAGCGGCCTCCGGCGCGCGGTCCAGGAAGGTGAGCGCGGCGCCCAGCAGGGCCAGGGAGACGACCAGCGTCTCGTGGTCCCGGGCGCGCTCGGAGCCTTCGGCGGTGGAGGTGAGCACGCGGGCCGCGGCGGCCCACTCGCCCTGCCGCACGTGCAGGCGGCCCCGGGCGAGGCCACAGCGGAGGGACAGGCGCGGCGCGTCCAGGGGCTCGATGGCGTCGAGCGCTTCGCGCGTGCAGGCGGCGGAGCCGTCCGAGTCCTCCATCCAGTCGCGCGCGGTGGCTTCCTCCAGGAGCAGGTCCACTTCGAGCGAGGCGTCGCCCCGGGTGCGGGCCAGGGCGCGCGCGGCGGACAGGTCCGCGAGGCTCTCACGGAAGCGCTGGAGGCGGTGGCGGACCTTGCCCCGGCCCGCGAGCGCCTGGGCCCTGCGTGCGTCGTCGGACTCCGGGAGGAGCGCGAGCGCGCGCGTGTAGTGCTGCTCCGCTTCCACGGAGAGGTGTCCGGAGCGGGCTTCTTCCGCCAGCGCCAGGTAGTCGCGCGAGGCCTCCAGGTGGGCGCCGCAGACGGCCGCGTGGTGCGCGCGGCGGCGGCGTTCGGCCACGTCCTCGCCCACGCTGGCCTTGAGCGCGGCGGCGTGCAGCGCGCGGCGGGGCGCGGGAGGCAGCAGGGCCTCCAGGGCCTCGCGCAGGAGCGGGTGGCGGAAGGTGAAGCGGCCCGGGCCGGTGGGACGCAGGAGGCCCGCGCGGGTCAGCCGTTGCAGGCCCGCGCCCGCGTCCAGCGCGGCGGCACGCGACAGCTCCGGACCGGTGGTCAGGTGGCGCAGGGCCGCGTCCACGCGCGCGACATCCACCTCCGTGCCGAGCACCGCGCACAGCCGTGCGAGCACCCGGTGGGCTTCCGGAAGGCCCGCGAGCGCGCGTGGGGCCAGCCGTTCAAAGAGCGGCGTGACGGAGACGTCCAGCAGCGCGTCCGGCGCGACGTACCAGCCGCCGCCCGGTGCTGAACGCAGCGCCCCGGCGGCACGGAGCGCGCGAGCCAGCTCGACGAGCGACAGGGGCACGCCCTGCGCCAGGAGTTCCAGGCGCGCGAGCACGGGCTCGGGGATGTGCTCCGCCGGGCGCAGCAGGTGGACGAGCACCGCGCGGCTGGCCTCCGGAGGCAGCGGCGGCAGCGTGTGACGAGAGGCGTGGGCGCTGCGCTCGCCCAGGTGGGGACGCAGGCCCAGCAGCGAAGGACGTCCGGCGACGCAGATCCACAGGGGTGCCCGAGGCCCTGCGAGCGTGGCGCGCTCGAGCACATCCAGGCTCAGGGGATCCGCGAGGTGCGCGTCATCCAGCAACAGCACGAGCGGGGCTTCACGGGCCTGCGCGACGAGCGCCTCGCCCAGGATGCGGGGCTCCGCGGAAGGACGGCCCACGACGGCGCGCAGGGCATCCAGGAGGGAGTTGGACAGCGACGCATCCGGCGGAGGCGCGCGCAGACGGACGACCCGGGCATGGCCCGCGGACTCCAACTGGAGCGCGAGCGCCTTCAGCAACCGAGACTTGCCATGCCCCACCTCACCGGTGAGCACGCTCAGGCCCGGAGCCGAGGACGACAGACTTCGAGCAGCGTCCGCGACCAGTGCCTCCAGCAGCGCGTCGCGGCCCACGAACGGAGGAGGCTCGCCATCCGCGCGTGCTCCGTCCTCCTCGTGGAGGCGCAGCCGGAAGACCGCTTCGGTCTCGCGCTCGGAGTCCAAGGCGCGTGCGCCCTCCGTGGCCACATGCGGCACGGAGGCTTCACGTGTCCTCGCCGTCTCCATCGCGGCGCGTTCGTCCCTTACAGCCGCTTGCGGGGGCGTGGACTCGCGGCTGACGGGCTCGATCCAACCGGGCTCCAGCCGCGCGACCGCCTCTGGCGTCACCCGCACTTCGCCCTGCGCGAGTGCCCTTCCCCACCACGTCTCCGGCCGCTCCAGCGCGGCGCCCGCGATGCGCGGCAACGTGGTGCCCGGATGCACGTACAGCACCGCGACGTGCAGCACCGCCGAAGCCTCTCCGGACTCCACCAACCGCCGCGCCGCGAGCGCGCCCGCGCGCACGTTCGCCTCCGCGGACAACGACTCGCAGAAGACGAGCAGGTAGCCCCCCGCCGCGACCCGCGCCAGCACTCCGCCGAATGGCTCCAGCGTGGCCGCCAGCCCCTCCACCGACGCGGCCGTGCGCAGTCCCAGCACCGCCACCGGACGCGCGCCCGCGAACGTCACCAGCGCCTGCGCCGGCCGCGCATCCCTCGCTCCGACCACACCGGCCAGCGAAGGCCCTTCCGCGCACGCGGCCTCGAACGCGGCCAGCACCTCCTCCGCGCTCGCGTACCGCTCCGCCGGCTCCTTGGACAGACACCGCGCAACCACCGCGTCCAGCGCCACCGGGACAGAGGCCCGCTCCGACACGCGCGGCGGACGCTGGCTCACGTGGCCTTCGCGCACCTCGTCCGGAGTGCCGTTGAACGGCGGCGTGCCCGTGAGCAGTTCGAAGAGCAGGACGCCCAACGCGTAGATGTCCGCCGCCGGGCCCGCCTCGCGCGCGTCCAGGCACTGCTCCGGCGCCATGTAGACCGTCGTGCCCGCGCGGTTCCCCGCCTCCTCCGCCGGCCCCGCGTCCGTCCACCGCGCGAGCCCGAAGTCCAGCAGGCTCAGCGCGCCACCTTCACGCAGGAAGATGTTCTCCGGCTTGAGGTCCCGGTGCGCGACCCCCACCGCGTGCACGCGCGCCACCGCCGGACACAGCCCCGTCAGCAGCTCCCGCACCCGCGCCACGGACGCCGCGCCCGTCCCCGGCAGCGCCGCCATCCACGCCGCGAGCGTCTGCCCTCGCAACAGCTCCTGCACCAGGAAGGGCCTGCTGCCTACCCGCCCCTCTCCCAGCACCTCCGGCACCGTGGGCGGCCCGACGCGCCGGAGCGCCTCCGCCTCGTGGGCGAAGCGCGCATGGTGCGGCCCCAGCCCCACCTTGAGCGCCACCTCGCGGCCGTCCGACTCGCGCACCGCGGTGAAGACGTGCGCGAAGCCCCCCACCCCCAACAGGGCGGCACCGGACAGGCCGGGGACGTCGGGAATCGCCAGCGGCTCCAGGGGGAGACCGGACCCGGAGGCGACGCCATTCACGGGACACGCCGCGCCGGGCGCGAGGCGGCGGTGGCAGACCGGACAGCGCATGCGGATGCCCGAAGGCTACCAGAGCGCCCGCGCCAGGACGATGCCCACGCCCACCAGCCCCTCCCCCGCGATGAGCCCGGCCGCCAGCGTCACGCCCGGCCCGTCCGACGCGGGCCGCCACCGCCGGGCCAGCTCCCACCCCAGCCCGCCCAGGAAGAATCCCAGACAGGTGGAGGCAGGCAGCAGGCACGCCAGCCCCACCCCGACCGCCGAGGGCATCCAGCGGCGGAAGCGCTCCGGCAGCGCCTGCTCCCCCAGCGTGAGGACGGCCGCCGCGCCCGCCGCCCAGGCCATGGCGAGCCGCAGGTCCGCCGAGACGGCATCCAGCCCCGACGCCAGCACCCTCGCCACGCCCGCCGTCACCGTCGCGGCCGGCGCCGGGAAGCGCTCCGACCCGAGCACGGAGGGCTCCGGCACCAGCAGGTAGAACAGCGGCACCACCACCAGCGCCCCCACGACACACCCCACCAGCTGCGCCAGGAACACGCGGCGTGGATTCGCACCCAGGAGGTGCCCCGCCTTCAGGTCCGTGAGCAGGTCCGCGGACGAGGACGCCGCGTTGACCGTGATGCCCGCCGTCGCCAGGTTCGCGCGCACGTCCCCGGGCAGCAGCACGCCATACGTGAGCTGCGTCACCTGCCCCAGCGCCCCCACGGGGCTCACGTCCGTCTCACCCGTGACACGACAGGAGATGAGACACAGCACGAACGACAGCGCCACCGCGAGCAGCGCGTGCGGCACCGGCACGTCGAAGCCCACCCGCGCCAGCGCCACCGTCGCGGGCGTCAGCACCAGCATCCCCGCCACCCACCACCGCCCGGGAACCTGGAGCGCTTCAATGGGATGCGGCGCCTGACCCGGTCCGCGCAGCCCCCGCAGCGCCCGGCCCCACACGCGGGCCTGGAGCGCGAACTGCAACAGCGACGCGGTGGTGAGCGCCGCCGCACCCGGCCACAGCGCCCACGCGAGGAAGTCCCCGTCCGGAGCCACCACGCCCGCCGCCATCAACCGGGGCGCGACGACGCCATGGACCACGAGCGCCCCCAGCCACATGGACGCGGTGACGCGCACGCCCAGCAGCGCGCCCCCGCCCACCGGCATCAACCCCGTCTCCAGCGCGAACCCCAACCGCTCCAGCGTCACGCCCCCCAGCGTCCCGGGAAACGCATACGCATACGGCACGCGCCCGAACCCATCCCGCGCGAGCGTCAACACGCCCGCGACGAGCCCCCCCACGCCCAGCATGCGCAGCCGGGGTCCCGCCGCCTCGCCTCCCGAATGCAGCGCGCGAGCCGTCGCCGCCGCGGCCGTCCCGGACGCGAACGGGAGCTGCTCCCGGTCCACCAGCTGCCGCTTGAGCGGCACCGCGAACAGGACGCCCAGCGCGGACAACAGGAACGTCCACGCGAGCAGCGTCACCCCGGGCAGGTGGTGCCCCGTCGTCAACAACCACGCCCCCTGCACCGACACGAGCGCGCCGCCCGTCGCGTACCCCGCCGACGACGCCACCGTCTGCGCGCAGCCCAGCTCCAGCAGGGACAGCGGGTTCCCGGCGACGCGGGGGCTCAAGCGCCGGAGCGCCCCATGCGTCGCGGACGCGAGCAGCGCGGCGGTGACGGCCACGCCGAACGCCACGCCCGTCTTCAGGCCCGCGTAGAGGTTGGTGGCGCACGTGAGCACGCCCAGCCCCGCGCCCAGCAGCACCGCGCGCAGGGTGAGCTGCGGCAGCCGGTCGCCCTGATACACGTGCTTCAGCCAGTAGGTGTCCACCTCCGCCTGCGTCGTGCCGGGGATGCTCAGCAGCGTCAGCGAGGCGTCGGTGGGGGTGTCCTCGGCGGGGACGGCTCGGGGGGCGGGGGCCGGCATGCGCGGCCCATCCTCTCCGTTCGTCCCCTTCCGCGCCACCCAGGCCCCAGGCGTCAGGCCTCGCGCGGACGCAGCAGGTAGAAGACGTAGCCGTAGCTGTCCCCGTGGCGGCGGTACAGGTTCACCTCCTGCTCCGCCGCCGCGATGACCTCGCGCAGCGCCGCGTCCGCGGTGGGGCGCAGCCGTTCGATGCGCTGGAGGAGCGGCGTGTAGTAGTCGTCCCACCACGCGGACGCGGGCAGCGTGAAGGTGTCCAGCACCGTGAAGCCCGCCGCCTCCGCGCTGGCGCGGTTCTGGGCGATGTTGCCCATGGCCGGGTACCCGGAGGACCAGAAGCGCACCGCCTCCGGAGGCCGGACGTCCGTGAGCCAGGTGCACTCGGTGACGGCCACCACGCCCCCCGGCGCGAGCAACGGCCGCCACTGGCGCAGGCCCTGCTCGAAGCCCACCAGGTAGATGGCGCCCTCGGACCAGATGAGGTCGACGGAAGCCGGCGGCAGCGACAGCGCGCGCATGTCCTCCTGGCGCGTGACGATGGCGTCCGACAGCCCCTGCTCACGGGCCTCGCGCTCCAGCCGGTCCAGATAGGGCCGGTGCAGGTCCACGGCGGTGACGCGCGTGTTCAGCTCGCGCGCGAGCACCAGCGACTGCCGTCCGGTGCCCGAGCCCAGGTCCAGCACGCGCGGCGAGGGCGGCAGCGGGGACAGACGCCGCAGGGCTTCCAGGGTGCAGGCGTCGCTGCCGGGGCCCAGGCGGGGCAGCTCGTTGTAGAGGGTGAAGAAGGCGTTGACCGTCTGGCGCAGCTCGCCCGCGCTGCGCTTCACGTTGCCCTGGAGCAGCGGGACGCGCTTCCAGTGCTCCTCGATGCGCTGCTTGAAGAGCTCCGGCATGGGCAGGTCCGCGCGCAGCGTGGTCCACGCGTCGAGCGCGACCTCGACGGCGCCCTTCACCACCGGGAGGACGTCCTCGTCGGAGAGGCCCAGCTTGCGCGCCAGGCGCTCGAAGCTCTGGAGCGACACGTCCTCGAAGCGCTTGGACTTCGCCAGGTTCAGCGCGAGCTGATCCTGCGGCATGTACTGGATGGTGGAGACGAAGTCGTACGCGGGCGACAGCGTGGGGCGCGTGCCGTCCGGGTAGTAGAGCGACCAGTTCTTGTGGTGCGCGTCGCCGTTGCCGCACGCGATGATGAACACCAGCCGCCGCAGGAACTCCTGGAGCGCCTCCAGGCCCGCGACCTTGAGCAGCACGTTGGCGATGGTCTCGTAGTTGTACTTCTTGTACTTCTCGTCGGAGTACAGCCCCAGCACCTGCGCCAGGTCCTCCATGTGCACGCGGCGGCCGGGGGACGGCCGGTCGAAGCGGCGGATGGCGTACGCCAGGTCCTCGCGCAGGGTGATGCCCTCCGGGAGGCCGTGCAGGTCGGAGACCGGGAGCAGTTGGAGCTCCGGCACGTCGATGCCGGTGGCGCGGGCCCAGGTCATCACGGACAGCTCGTTCTCCGGCACGCGGTCGTAGCGGTTGTCCGGGAGCTTGACGATCCAGTCACCGCCCAGGCCGCCCATGGGCAGCGTCATGCCCCGGTCGCGCCGGAGCATGGAGAACTTGAGCTGCACGCCCGCGAGCGAGAAGCGCAGCGGCTCTCCGTCCGACACGGGCTCCGCGGGGACGTCCGCGAGCGGCGCGTCGTGGCCGGCGAGTTCGCCCGCGGGGCGGACGATGACGGCGCCGGAGAGGTCCGCGCCCAGGTGGGCGATGAAGAAGAACTCGCGCTGCCGGGCGATGTGCTGGCGTTCGGAGATGAGGTCGCGCAGCGGGCCTTCGGGCAACAGGTTGGAAAAGAACGGCGGCAGCCGCATGCGGCTGGTGTGGCGGCGCGACAGGTCGTCCTCGAAGAACTGGCCCAGGACGGGGCGCGGGTAGCGCTGGCGGTAGTCCTCGGAGAGGCTGAACTCGATGCGCTCGTCCGCGAGCAGCGTGAGCGTGCCGACGTGCACGTCGCCAATGAGGACGTCGAGGATGCCCGTGGTGGACACGGGGAGCGTGGGGTCCATGTCAGTCCTCATCGTCGTCGATGATCATCGACTGGAGCGAAGGCCGGTCCGAGTCGTCCCAGCGCGTGCGGGCCTCCATGAACTGGCGCAGGATGGGCTCCAGCACCGCCTGGCGCAGCTGGAGGAACTCCAGCCCGTCATTGCGCCTCAGGGCGCCGATGGCCTGCTGGGTGAGCCCGTGGCTCTGGAGGATGTCCTCCGCCAGGGGCGGCCAGGCTTCGAGCATCTGGACGGGCGGGCGTCCCGGAACGGGCGGGTGGAAGAGGAAGCCGAAGGTCCCGTCCATCACGCGCCGGACCATCCGGCGGTCCACGATTCCGGGCGTCATCCACCGCATGTCCCCCGGAGGGAGGATGGGCTGGAGTCCTTCGCCCGGCAGCTCCAGCAGCTCTCCGGGCTCCAACACGGCCCCCGTCCGCAGGTCGCGTGGCTGGAGGGACAGCATCGCGATGCGCAGGACCAGCGGAGGTCCCACGGGGGTGCTGGGAATGATGGGCATTCCCGTCTCCATCCACCAGCGGATGAGCGGCGGCGGAATCTGGCCCAGCAACGTCTGGAGGGACCGCTCCTCGTCGGAGCGGATGGCCGAGAAGACCTGGAGGGCCTCCGGGGGCTTCAGCTCCCAGCCGCCGAAGACGATGTGGCGCCAGATCCAGCGCGACAAGAGCTCCCGGGAGCGCGGTGTCGGCTCCGGATGGAGTTGGAAGAAGCGCGTCAGCAGGACCAGCGAGTTCTCCGGCGCGGGCAGGAGCTTGAGGTGCGGGATGAACGCATCGCGCTTGAGGAACACGATGGCGTCGCGAAGGGCCCGGTCCGTGCGGCGGACGCTCTCCGTGAGTTCGTCGTCCTGGTTGAGCTGCTCCTGGTAGCCGCGCGTGAAGTCCAGGCCGCGCACGGCCAGCACGGCGCGCAGCAGCAGCGACTCCGGGACGCTCCCGAAGCCCAGCTCCCGCAGCCCTTCCGTCACGGACTCCAGGCTGAGCGAGCGCGAGCCGACGTACAGCGCGTTGAACACCTCTTCATCCGTGAGCGGGCGGCCCGCGGTGTTGAGGCGCTTGAAGATGATCCGCAGGACCTTCTCGTCCGCCGTGTCCACGACGTACGCGGGCACCTGGTACTCGCGGATGGCCTTGCCCAGGCGGATGGCGGCGCGCAGGTGCTCCGGGTGCGCCTCGCGGCCCGGGTAGCGGTTGAGCCAGTGGAGCAGCGACTCGCTGTCCAGCACCTCGTTCATCGGCAGCCAATGCGGTGGCGTCGGGCCGGCGTCCGGAGGCGCGTGCAGCTCCTCCGTCTCCAGGTCGAAGTAGAGGTGGAAGTCGTCGCGTCCGGCCTCGTCGCCATAGGACGGATGCAGCAGCACGCCCGCGAGCGCCGTCACGCGCTGCTGTCCGTCCACGGCCCACAGGCCCTGACTGGTGGAGGGCGCGTCGATGCGCACGGGGCCGAAGCTGACGTTGGCGGCGGGGGCCTCCCGGCGCCAGAACAACAAGGTGCCAATGGGATAGCCCCGGTACACGCTGTCCAGCAGGTCGCGCACGTCCTCCGCGGTCCAACGCAGGGGGCGCTGGAAGTCGGGGATGCGCACCTCGCCGCGCCTCACGCGGTCGAGCAGGTCCTCGATGCTGAACGACTTCGTCTCCGGGCGCCGCGTCAGGGGAGCGGGCATCGCGAGCCTCCTCCCTCGAGTCTGTAACCCGAAGCTCCAGAGCCCGCCACCTACACCGTGGCGTCACGTCGCTTCGGCAGCAGCACCACCAGCCCCAGCGCCACCAGCCCCGTCACGGTGGACAGGATGCGGCCGCCCTGCCCCACCGCGTTGACGTCCAGTTGCAGGTCCAGCAGCCCGTTCGCCAGGTTCCATCCCCAGTGCAGCCCCACGGCGCCCCAGAGCGAGCCCGTGCGGGCCACCGCCGCCGCGTACGCGAGCCCGGTGCAGAACAACATCAGCCACTCCAGCGGACCGTTGCCCAGCCGGTACACGTGCGTGAGCACGAACACGCCCGCGGACAGGACCACGTAGCCCGCGCCCTGCCCCGCCACCGGCCACGCGCGGAACCAGAAGCCTCGCGCGACGATGTCCTCCGCCAATGCCGGCACGAACGTGGACACCATGACGCCCAGCGCCGCCACCAGCAGCGCCGTGCCCATCAGCGGCGTCTCCAGCGGCTGCACGCGCATCAGGCCCAGCCACACGCCCACCAGCACGGACAGCGGCTTGAGCACCAGCATCACCGCCAGCGCCCGCGCGAGCGCGGAGCCACGCCACTCCAACGCATACGCATGGAAGCCATTGCGGTAGCCCAGCCACCGCCCCACACCCCAGGCCACCGCGTGGAACAGCAGCATCAGCGCCGCCGTCACCGCGAAGCTCCCCAGCAGGCGCCCGCCAATCCCTTCCGGCGCTTCGTAGCAGGCGAACAGCACGGCGAACGCGAGTGCACGGCGCAGCGCGACACGTGAAGAAGGAGGAGCGGGGCTCATGACGGTGACCCCTCATAGCGCGGGAAACGTCACCACCCCACAGCCAGCTTCCGCGAGTCCCTCCGTATCGCACCGCGAGTCATCGCGACTCCCAACGAGGGGGAATCACCCATGCGCATCACCCATCACGCCCGGTTCATCCGGGCGCTCACGGCCGTGGCCTGCCTTGGCACCGCCTGCCGTCCCGAGGACGCCACCGAACCCACCACCCCGCCCGCGCCAGCACCGCAGTCGCCCGCCATCTCCGGCGTGCGCTCCGCGTGGGTCCGCATCGGGCCCAAGGCCGAGGCGCGCGAGGTGAAGTACGAGGCCATCAACGGTCTGGCCCTCTTCGAGGGCGACATCGTCCTGGGCACCGTGGAGGACGTGGAGCGCGAGTCGCCCAAGGTGAAGGCCCAGGCCGCCAACCGGGTCTCCGCGGAGAGCATCCAGGTCACCGGCAGCAGCAAGCGCTGGCCCAACGGCGTCGTCCCGTACGTCCACGTCTACGGGTCGCTGGATGACAACTACGTCATCAACGACGCCGTCCGGCACTGGCAGCGCAAGACGGGCCTGCGCTTCGTGCCCGTCTCCGCCACCACGCCCACCTCCACCGACCACATCTACTTCGTGAAGGGCCAGGGCTGCTCGTCCGCCGTGGGCCGCCAGGGCGGCCGGCAATACATCACGCTGGAGGGCGGGTGCGGCCTGGGCGCCGTCATCCACGAACTGGGCCACGCCATCGGCTTCTGGCACGAGCAGAGCCGCGAGGACCGCGACAGCTTCGTGGACATCCTCTGGGCCAACATCGAGTCCGGCAAGGAGCACAACTTCGAGCAGCACATCAGCAACGGCGACGACGTGGGGGCCTACGACTACGGGTCCATCATGCACTACGGCGCCAGGGACTTCGGCATCCCCGACCCCGTCACCGGCGTGCGAAGGGTGACCCTCCAGACCAAGGGCGGACAGTCCATTGGCCAGCGCAGCGGCCTGAGCGCGGGCGACGTCGCCTCCGCCGCGTCCATGTACCCGGGCGAGATGAAGGGCAACTTCGAGGAGATCACCTCCACCGGCTACGTGAAGGGCTGGACCTTCGACACCGCGTCGCCGTCCGTCTCCGTGGACGTGCACTACTACATCGACGGGCCGGCGGGCGCTGGAGCGTTCGGCGGCTCCGCGCTCGCGAACGTCGCGCGCCCGGACGTCAACACCGCGTACGACGGCATCCTGGGCGACCACGGGTTCTACTTCCCCGTGCCGGCGTACTTCCGCGACGGCCAGGACCACACGATGTACGTCTACGGGCTCGACGTGCAGGGCCTTCACAACCCGCTGCTCGCGGGCTCGCCGCGCACGTTCAACCTGCCGGGCGCCTTCGGCACGCTGGAGAACATCGCCTACGACGGCACGGTGACGGGCTGGGCGCTGGACCTGGACTCGCCGTCGGCGTCCATCACGGTCTACTACTCCATCGACGGCAACCCGGCGTCCGTGGCCAACGTGGTGGCGAACCTCTACCGCTCCGACGTGAAGAACGCCTACCCCATGGCGTCAGGCGCGAACGGCTTCTCCTTCCGCATCCCGGACCTCTACGTGGACGGCCTGGACCACACGCTGCGCATCTACGCGTTGGATCAGCAGGGCCGCCACAGCCCGCTGCTCGTCAACGCCCCCAGGACGTTCCGGCTGGCCATGCCCTCCGTCTACAAGGCGGGCGTCTTCGCGGGCACGGGCAGCGCGGATCAGCTCATCGCCGTCGACGGGTCGGGCTATGGCCCGCGCGTGCTGGTCTCCGGCTACGTCAACGCCAACGGCTTCCCCAACACCCACTACCAGGAGGCCTGGAGCGCGTCGGCCCTGCTCAATGGCTGGCACAACCCCGGTGACATCAAGCTCCAGGGTGACTTCCGCGGCCTGGGCTACGACCAGATGCTCTTCATCAACACCGACGGCTACGGCGGCCGGGTGATGATCACCGACTACCGCGACGGCGCCGTCCCCTCGGAGGTGCGCTACCACGAGTCCTGGGGCCAGAGCGCGCTGCTCGACGGCTGGCACAACCCGGAGGACCTGCAGCTCGCGGGCGACTTCCTCAACCGGGGGCATGATCAGGTGCTGTTCTTCAACCGCTCCGGCGCGGGCGGCCGCGTGATGATCACCGACTTCAGCGACGGCGTGGCCCCCTCGGAGACCGGCTACCACGAGGCCTGGGGCACCCCGAACTCCTTCGAGGACTGCTCCGAGCCGGACGACCGCTTCTACGTGGGCGACTTCCAGAACCGGGGCTACGACCAGGTGCTCTGCCTCAACCGCTCCGGCACGGGCGCGCGGGTGAAGATCCTCGACTTCAGCGCGGGCGTGGCGCCGGCGCAGGTGCGCTACGTGGAGGCGTCCGGTGCCTTCACCGTGCTCGACGGGCTGATGGACGCGGACGACAACCAGGCGGCCGGCGACTTCCGGGGCCTGGGCTACGACCAGCTCATCCTGGTGAACAACGGCACCACCGGCACGGCCATGCTCATCGCGGACTTCTTCGACGGCGTCGCCCCCGCCGAGGTGCGCTACAGCGAGGCGCAGGGCGTGAGCTTCTACGCGCCTTCGATGGCCAACCGGATGCTGGTGGGTGACTTCCGTGGCCTGGGCCACGACCAGGTGCTCATCGGCGCCTGGAACGACCCCGGCTACTACACCTCCATCCTGGACTTCTCCGACGGCATCGCCCCGCCGGAGCTGCTCTTCCAGAAGGTCGAGCTGAACTGATGACTCGCGCCATCCTGCTGGTGACTGCGGTCACCAGCAGGATGCCTGTCGCGAGCAACCCCTCCCTGTGAAGTCCAGGGGTTACGCGGGCCACCCGGTCGGCACGGGCGCTGCAATGAGGTCAGGCAACGTCGCAACCCAGACCCCAGGTGATAACCATGATCGACCTCAAGGCCACGGCCCGCTCCTCCTCCCTGCTGCGCCCCACCACCACGGAGTCCGCGCTCGTCAGCCCGAAGGCGCAGCTCTCCGCAGGGCCCGTCGCGGACGCCTCCCGGAGCATGCCCGCGCGGGGCTTCAGCCAGGCGGACTCGTTCCAGCCGGAGATCATCAGCCGTCACCAGCCGCGCGGGATGCCCGCCCTGGAGGGTGCGTCGGACATGCTCAGCGCCCCGGCCGCCTTCGCCCCTCGGGGACTCCCTCCGGAGCTCATGGACCTGGCGCCGGCTCCGGACGCCTTCGCCCCTCGGGGACTCCCTCCGGAGCTCATGGACCTGGCGCCGGCTCCGGACGCCTTCGCTCCCCGGGGACTTCCCCCGGAGCTCCAGAATCTGGCGCCGGCCCCTCTCGCGTACCGCGGGCTCCCCCCGGAGCTGCGGGACCTGGGTCCGGCGCGGGCGCAGGTCCCGGTCCAGGCCGAGCCTCCGGCGCCGCAGCCCACCAACAACGGCGTCCCGAGCGCCAATGACAAGCGCCCGGCCGGCGACAACCGCACGGCGGCGCAGATCGTCGACGACTCGCCCGTGCTGAAGAACCTGGGCCGCCAGAAGGACATCAAGTTCGAGCAGCTGTGCAAGCAGACCGGCGTGGACCCCAAGCTCGACCTGAAGGACCCGAAGCAGAACGCCGACGGCGTCTACCGGCTGACCAAGGTGCTGGAGTTCATCGACAGCGCCAAGGCCTCCACGGGCGGAGACCGGGACAGCAAGGTCAAGGGCGGCATGGGTGACGGCAACATCGAGGGCATCACCAAGGACGGCGACGCGCGCCACGGCACGGAGGCCGGCATGCTCAAGGACTTCGCCGAGAAGGGCTACTCCTTCCTGGGCGAGCACCAGCTGCCGACCACCAAGGACACCCACGTCAAGGCGGACGGCAGCAACAAGGACAACTTCCAGTGGGCCGCGGGCGAGGCGGGCAAGGCCCTCTGGTTCATTCCGGGAGTCAGCAACGTCCTGACGGGCGTCGGCAACTCGGAGGGCGGCTTCAAGGGCGTCCTCGAGGGCGCCGCGAAGGGCTACGTCAACACCCTGAAGGGCGCCGCGGAGGGCGTCATCGGCTCCATCACCAAGGGCCGCGCCAACCCGGCCGGGATGCTCTTCGGAGCCTATACGGGCGCGCTGGCCAACACCGAGGCCGCCCCGCAGCCGGTGAAGGACATCGCCAGCATGCTGTGAGCCTCCGCTAGGGCAGCGGCTCCGTCCGGTGCTTGCGCGCGGGGTTCTCCAACCCCACGCGGAACCACCGGTAGCCGTAGCCCTCCAGCGTGAGCACGTGGCGCTGGCCGTCCACGGGCTCGGAGTGGTCCTCGCTGAGCACGTTGAAGAGCGTGCACGGCTCCTCGCCGCCCGGATCCAGCTTCACCGTGCAGGGCCGGGCGGCCAGGTTGTGCAGCACCACCAGGGCGTTGCCCTTCCATTCGTACCGGATGGCCAGCACGCCCTTGTTGCCGGTGCGCAGCACCTTCCACGCGCCCCACCCCAGCTCCGGGCACTCCTTGCGCGCGCGGATGATGCGCTCGGTCCAGTTGAGCTGCGAGCCCGGGTCGCGGCGCTGCTGCGCCACGTTCACCTGGCGGAAGCCGAACGGCCCCTCCGACACCAGGGGCTTCACCGGCGCATCCGCCAGCGTGAAGCCGCCGTGCGGCTCCGGGCTCCACTGCATGGGCGTGCGCACCGCCTGCCGCTCCACGAGGGCCAGGTTCTCCCCCATGCCCAGCTCGTCGCCGTACCAGAGCACCGGCGTCCCGGGCAGGGAGAACATCAGGCTGTACGCCACCTCGATGCGGCGGCGATCCCCGTCCAGCATGGACGCGAGCCGGCGGCGCAGGCCCCGGTCATACAGCTGCATGCCCTTGTCCGGCCCCAGCGCCTGGAACACCTCCAGCCGGTCCTTGTCCGGCAGGCGCCCCAGGTCCAGCTCGTCGTGGTTGCGCAGGAAGTTCGCCCACTGCGCCGTGTGCGGCAGCTTGGGAGAGGACTTCAGGGCCTGCACCAGCGGCGTCACGTCCCCTCGCGTGAGGGCGAGGTAGAAGTTCTGGTTCGCCAGGAAGTTGAACACCATCTGCATGCGGTCGTTGTCGCCGAAGAACTCCACCACCTCGTTCATGGTGACGTTGGCTTCCGCGAGCAGGATGGCGTCCCCCTTGCGCCAGGAGAGGAACTCGCGCATCTCCTCCAGCAGCTTGTAGGGGTTCTTCACGTCCGGGTTCTTCACGCCCTTCAGCTCCACGAGGAAGGGCACCGCGTCCACGCGGAAGCCGGACACGCCCAACTCCAGCCAGAACCCCATCACCTTGAGGATCTGCTCGCGCACCTCCGGGTTCGCCACGTTGAGGTCGGGCTGGAAGTCGAAGAAGCGGTGGAAGTACCAGAGGCGCGCCTCCTTGTCGTACGTCCACGTGGAGGGCTGCACGCCCGGGAAGACCATGCCCTTGTTGGCGTCCTTGGGCTTCTTCTTCGACCAGACGTAGTAGTCGCGGTAGCGGCTGTCCGGGTCCTTGCGCGCGGCCTGGAACCACGGGTGTTGATCCGACGTGTGGTTCACCACCAGGTCGATGATGACGCGGATGCCGTGCAGCTTCGCCTCGTGGGTGAAGGCCACGAAGTCGCCCAGGTCGCCCAGGCGCGGATCCACGCCGTAGTAGTCGCTGATGTCGTAGCCGTTGTCGCGGTTGGGCGTGGGCTGGAAGGGCAGGAGCCACAGGCAGGTGATGCCCAGGCCCGCCAGGTAGTCCAGCTTGCGGCGCAGGCCGGTGAAGTCCCCCACGCCGTCGCCGTTGCCGTCCATGAACGTCTCGACGTCGAGGCAGTAGACGACCGCGTTCTTGTACCAGAGGTCTTCAATCATCCGTTCCGTTTAGCCCTCCCCTCGCGGACGTGGCCGTCCGGATGGGAGCGCCGTGCGGAACCCCACACCTGGGGGCCATCGGACTTCGTTCAGCCAACACTCGCGCGAAGACAGGCCTCGCCGAGGGAGCGCTCCCGCTCCAGGGTGGCGCCCGCATGCCCCTCATCGGCTTTCACGCGTCGCACGAACAGTTCCCGCCCAGCGAGCTTCTGCGCCTCTGCCAGAAGGCGGAGGGCGCGGGCTTCCAGGCCGCGCTCAACTCCGACCACTTCCACCCGTGGACGGAGGCGCAGGGGCAGAGCGGCTTCGCCTGGGCGTTCATGGGCGCGGCGCTCGCGACCACCGGGTTGTCCTTCGGCTCCGTCACGGCGCCGGGCCAGCGCTACCACCCGGCCATCGTCGCGCAGGCGTTGGGCACCCTGAACGAGATGTATCCCGGCCGGGCCTGGATGGCGCTCGGCAGCGGCCAGTACCTCAACGAGGCCATCACCGGAACGGGCTGGCCCGCGAAGGACCTGCGCAACGCGCGCCTGAAGGAGTGCGTGGACATCCTGCGCGCCCTCTTCCGGGGCGAGACGGTGACACACCGGGGGCTCGTCACGGTGGAGGAGGCGAAGCTCTACACGCGCCCCAGGGACATGCCGCTGCTCATCGGCGCGGCGGTCACGCCGAAGACGGCGAAGTGGGTGGGGAACTGGGCGGACGGCCTCATCACCACCGCGCGGCCCCCGGAGGAGCTGCGCAAGGTGGTGGAGGCGTTCCGCGAAGGCGGCGGCGAGGGCAAGCCAATGTTCCTCAAGGTGCAGCTGTCCTACGCGAAGGACGACGAGCTCGCGCGTGAAGGCGCGTACAACCAGTGGGCGTCGAACATCTTCGCCAACAGCGTGCTCACGGACCTGCGCACGCCCGCGCAGTTCCAGGAGGCCGCGGACGTGGTGCAGCCGCACGACCTGGACGGCCCGCTGCGCGTCTCCAGCAGCCTCCAGCAGCACGTGGACTGGCTGGGGGAAGACCTGCGCCTGGGCTTCGACCGGCTGTACCTGCACAACGTCAACCGCGAGCAGGACGGCTTCATCGAGGCCTTCGGTGAGAAGGTGATTCCCGCGCTCATGCGCTAAGAGGAAGGCTGGGGACCCGGCCGGCCCCCAGTCCCGCCGCTTCCGCGTGACGCCTCGGGCGCTACCAGCGCAGCGGATGCCAGTACTGGGCATTCGTGTAGTTACAGGTCCAGATCTGGAGCTTCGTGCCCGGCGTGGGATCTCCATTGATGACATCCAGGCACAGGTCCGAGCCCAGGGCGCTCCGCAGCTGCGCTCCGACGATGGTCCACTTCTGGGCCAGTGAGCCATTGCACTCGTAGACCTGCACCCGGGTTCCGCTGGTGGGATAGCCACCAACCACGTCCAGACAGAGGTTCGGGGCCAGGGCGCTTCGCAGCTCCTGCTGGCCTGTCCGATACCAGTTCTGCGCGGGCGTGCCGTTGCAGCCCCAGAGTTGGACGGGGGTCTGCGAAGCGGGGTTGCCATCCTTCACTTCGAGGCAGCGGGTCTCGTCCAGCAGGCTCTGGATGACGCTGGGACGGCCATAGAGATACTCGACCCCCTGGATGTCCCCACTGGACAAGCCGTCACGCTGCCCCATTCCCCACGTGCTTCCGTCCTTGCGAACGATTGTGGGGAGGCCATTGGAGCTGAAGGCAGTGGCGCCGTAGTGCATGATCGAACCGAAGTCGTACGGGCCGACATTCAGCACATTGGTGGTCCGCTTGGCGAAGTTGTGCTCCTGGCCCGGAAGGATGTTTCCGGTATTCACAGTCACATAATCGTCACGGTCGGACCGGCTTTGCTCATGCCACAGCCCGACCGCGTGACCGATTTCGTGAATCACAGCCCCTTCGCCACAAGCGTCCTCCAGGGTCACCGACTGCTCTCCGCCCACCATGCCCACGCTGGATGCGCAATTCGAACCATCCGGCCAGCGAACGAACCTTACGTAACTGTATTCAGTGGTCCGGGCCTTGAAGCGGATGGACGTATTCGCCTGCCAATGGGCAATCGCGTTCAACACCCGGCTCGGATCCGGCAGGTTCGAGTCAATGACGTACGGAATCGTCCTGTCCGGCCAGCGCGAATAGCTGTTTGCCTGTCCGATGGATTCGGCGCTCAGCCTGTTCCCCGGGCGCTCCTGGATGATGATGTCCCCCTCGAAGAGCGCCCTTCCATCCCGCCGTTCATAGGTGATTCGCTGCACCCCGAGCCCTGGCAGCTCGACATCCGCCGTCACCCGCTCTCCCTGACGCGGCTGGGAAGCAGCCTCTTCGGAAGGGGGAGACGCGGGGTCTCCACAAGCCGCCACCAGGGACAGCAGCAACGCCTTCAAGCATCCATGGACGCGCATTCTCACATGCCTTTCATTGGCGGATTCCCAACCGTCTCTCACTCACGCGCGAATCTCTAACATCATCAAGAGACCCAAGTAAAACCCGCCCACCCGTGTTTCTTTTGGAGGGATTTTTCCATCCATTCACTGCGGCCAGGAGTCCAGGCAGACTGGCGTCCCCAGGTTTTCCAAGGGGACCTGCAGACCCGCACTATGCTCGGGAGCATGCCCACCGACGTGCTGTCCCGTCAGGCCCTCAACCGCGCCACGCTCGCGCGCCAACTGCTGCTCACGCGCGAGAAGATGACCGTGCCGCGAGCCATCGAGCACCTGGTGGGACTCCAGGCCCAGCTCGCGCGTCCGCCGTACCTGGCCCTCTGGTCGCGTTTGCAGGGCTTCCAGCGTGACGCGCTCACGAAGCTGGCGCTGAAGCGGGAGCTGGCGCGCGGCACGATGATGCGCGGCACGCTGCACCTGATGACCGCGAAGGACTACCTGCGCTACCGGGGCCTCTTCCAGCCCCTGCTCAACGCGGCCATGAACTCCGTGCTGAAGGAGCGCGCCGCGGCGCTGGACCTGCCCGCGTTGCTGGCCACGGCGAAGCCCTTCCTCCAGGAGCAGCCGCGCACCTTCGAGGAGGTGCGCGAGCACCTGATGAAGCACCACGTGGACGGCGACGAGAGGGCCATGGGCTTCGCCACGCGGATTGGATTGCCGCTCGTGCAGGTGCCCGAGGCGGGGCTGGAGTGGGGCTGGCCCGGCAACTCCTGCTTCACGCTGGCGGAGTCCTGGCTGGGCGAGGAGCTCTCCACGGACGACGACGCATCGCCGCTGGTGCTGCGTTACCTGGCGGCCTTCGGTCCCGCCACCGTGGCGGACATGCAGTCCTGGTCCGGCATCAAGCCGCTGAAGGACGCCTTCGAGAAGGTACGCGGCAAGCTGGTGGAGTTCCGCGACGAGAAGAAGCGCGTCCTCTTCGACCTGCCCAAGGCCCCGCGCCCGCCGGAAGAGACGCCCGCGCCGGTGCGCTTCCTGCCGGACTTCGACAACCTCATCCTCTCCCACGCGGACCGCACCCGCGTCGTGCCAGAGGAGCACCGCGAGAAGCTGTCCACGAAGAACCTGCGCGTGCTCAACGTGTTCCTGGTGGACGGGCACGTCGCCGGCTCGTGGAGCACCGAGCGCAAGAAGGGCATCGCGACCCTGGTGTGCAAGCCATTCGAGCCGCTGAAGAAGGCAGCGAAGGACGCCCTGGCGCAGGAGGGAGAGGACCTCTTGCGCTTCAGCGACCCGGACGCCGCGAAGGTGGCGGTGCGGTTCGCCACCTAGCCGCGTCGAGGAACACCTCGACTCCTCCCTGGCCGGGTTGTCGGACCTGGCGGTTATGACCGGGCTCCGCACGCCAGAGCGGTGTGCCGTCAGGAGGCGCGAGCAATGGGTCACCGCGAGTGGGCCTGGGGGCGAACGATGCGCGCTGACGTCCTGCTTGCGTGCGTGGCGCTCCTCGTCACCGGCTGCGCCTCGGCGCCTCCCAGGCATGGGGGTTCGCTGAGCTACACACCTCGCACGGCCGCCGCATCCCCTGGCGCGCGCGCGTCGAGCGATGAGGCGCCGCGCGCATCCGCTCCGGCGTCGAGCACTGCGCCTTCCAAGGCAGCTCAGCCGTTGTACCGCCGCAAGGCCGAGCGCGAACTGACGACGGGGGCAAGCCCCGTTCGCGCGGTGGCCATGGCGGAGGTCCCCCGTCATGACGACGCACAGCCGGACGCGTGGGAGCAGTTGCTGACGAACGCGGGGCTGGAGGCGCGAGACGAACGCCCCCTGGCAGGCGAGCTGACGCCCACGCAAGCAACGCGACTGATGGGAGTGCTCCTGGGCAAGCCCATCACGTTGAGCACCTTCCCGCCCCGGATGGCCGCGGGCTTCATCCTGCGCGAGGTGATGGGGGGACGCGCGGTCACACGTCAGGAGTTGTCGCGACGGGCGGAGCGCTTTTCCCGGGAGCGGATCGCGGTGTTACGCCCCGACGGTTACCTGGCCTGGGCACACACCGGGCGGACCCAGCAGAAGGTCGCGGCGGTTGAGTGGAGGGATGGCGCCTTCCGCGCGCATGGCTTCGAGCTGGGCCGCTTCTACAGCGGCAAGGGCGGTGCCTTCCGAGCCGTGGACGCACAGCTCCAGGCTTCGGACTGGCGGCCCCTGGCCGAGGTGTACGACGACGCGGACGTCATCAGCCGCACGCTGGACGGAGCCGAGGACGCCTTCGTGGAGCTGTACCACGCGCTGGGACAGTTACTCACTCGTCCCGTGGACAGCTTCGCGGGCCTGCGCAACCTGCCAACGGGCGTGGCGGCGCTCATCGCGTCTACGCCCATGTACTGGGAGCGCTTCCAGTCCATGACCCGTGGCGAGCAGATCCGCGAAGTGTCGCGGCTGACGACGGGACTGCTCCTCACCGGGGGCGCGGCATCGGCCACTTCGCGGACGCTGAAGGGAATGACGTTCGGCGCGGAAGTCTCGGTGCCGGTGCTCTCACTGTCGGCGGAGGGGGCGCTGGCACTTGAGCGCATCTCGGTTCCAGCGGGGCGCGCGGCGGCGGCCCTGAGCGGCGGGCCCGGGGCGGCCATCATCCTCCAGCGCGCGAACACGACTGGCAGTGGCGCCGCTCCATCCAAGGGGCCCGGGCAGTGGGCGCCCGCCAGGGAGTCAATGTCTCCGCGTGCCCGGGCCTACCAGGAGCAGATCACCGGACACACAGCGGATGAGGCGTACTGGGTCGGCGGCACGAGTACGAAGGACGGAGGCGTCAAGTTCGATGGGTTCAGGGATGACGTGCTCCTGGACGCCAAGGGGCCTGGCTACTCGGCGTTCTTCAATGAGGACCTCTCCCCCAAGGATTGGTTCATTTCTTCGGGCAAGGCCGAGGAACTCGCGACCCAAGCGCGGCGGCAGGTCGATGCCGTCCGCGGAATGGGGATCCGGATTGAATGGCACGTCGCCGAGAAGCATGCGGCAGACTCCATTCGGAAGCTGCTAGAGGGCAAGAACGCTACGGAAATCATCATCATCCCTACCCCGGTGCACCCGTTGAAGCCTTGAGAGATACACCTCATGACCTCCCTCGCTGATTCCAGGACCTATCCTGAGACCTACTACGCAGGTGCCTACTGGGGTCCGCGACGAGAGTCTCCCGAGGAGTGTGCCCAGCGTGCGGCGGCCTTATTCAACCTGCTGGCCGCATGCGATCCCCTGCTGGCGAACTGGAACAAGATCCCCAAGCCGCGCGGCAAGGGACGCAAGACGCCCCTCATGCCTCCCGACCTGCCCACCCTGACGGAAGCGTTCCGGCGTGGCGTCAACCGCGAGCCGGGCGGGCCCGCCATCGAGCGCCTGGGCATGGTGCTTAGCGCATACAACGATGGCCCTCCCGGGGAAATGGTGTCCGTCAGCACGCACTGCGGAGCCTATGAGCAAAACGACAACGTCTGCGTCCTGTCTCTCCCATCGAAAGGAGAGAGCGCGGAGCGCCTCATCACCGCCTCGATGCTGACGGACGTGACGCGCAGCATGGCACTGGCCTGGGAACCCGACTGGGCAGTGGCCATGTCCGAGACATATCGGAGGATGGACGGCAGGCAGGGCCAGGACGACCCGTGGCTTGGCTGGGTGACGTACCTCGCCCGTGACCGAGGCACCGTGCCCCCCCTGCCCGCCCCCGTGCGCATCGAGCCGGTGGAGGACAAGGGCACGCTGATCATCCTCACCCCCGAGCGCTTCACCGTGGCCAACCCCGAGCATGTCGCGCTGGCGCGGCGGGTGCGCGAACTGCTGGCTCGGGCAGGGCTCATGCGAACAGCTGGAGCAAGTCCTCGCGGGTGATGGCGTGCAGGCAGCAGCGAGTCCAGACAGCGGGCCCATGCAACGCCGCTGCCGTGAAGCGCTCCCCTTGGCACCCGGATCCATCACCGTGTCCCGTTGGGTCTGGCGGTCGCGCGTAGAGAGCCCCCCTGCGCGGAGGTTGGCGATGGTAGCCTCCCCATGTGGGAGGTCACGCATCCTTGCTCCAACCCTTGAGATTGGCTCTTCCCCTGACGCTCATGCTCGCCTGGGGAGCCACCGCGCAGGCCCAGCAGGCCACGAGGACACGCGCTGAGCGCAAGCGCGCTGTGACCATCGCGAGCACGTCGGCCGATCCGTTGCCCATCGTCCATGTGGCGGGGGACACGCCGACGTTGTTCCTCTTCACTTCGCCCATCCAGAAGAAGACCCTGACCTTTGATGAGTCCCGGCTCCGCGTCCTGGATGCCGGCGAGCGCTCCGTCATCGTTCAGCCCGTGGCCGACCTCCGCGAGGGCGAGCGACAGGAAATCGGGGTCTTCTTCGCCGACGGCCAGGCGCGGACACGGGCTGCCTTCGTGCTCGTGACCGACCCCGCCGAAGTGGACTCGCGGATCGACGTGCAGCGCCCGGAGCCGCCCAACACGGCCTGCCAGCCCATGCCCCAGGCCCCCGCGCCGAAGCCGGAAGACTTCGTGCTGCTCGGCTACGTGGACAAGGGCGGCGTCACAACGTCCAGCATCCAAGTCAAATCGGAGTTTGTGCAGGGCCTTGCTTTGGAATCGCTCTACGCCTTTCGGGGTGCCGGTTGGATTCTGACGGACATGTGGATCCTGAACCGCTCCAGCCAATCCGCATGGTCACCCCAGGAGGCGACGTTCCTGGGGCGTGTGGGCGTGCCCCTGCGGGCGCGGCTCGTGACGGAGAATCCGGGCCCCATTCCTCCAGGAGAGGGCAGGCGCGTGCTCGCGGTCGTGGAAGTGCCAGAGACGGAAGCGGACCTCGTCTTCACCTTGGAAGTGCGCGGGGAGGGTGGGCGTCGTTTGACGATTCCGGGCGTGCGCTTCCCGCTGCCTGTCGCAGGAGCCGCCCGATGAGCGCGACGTTGCTCGACCCTCCTCCGGGTTCCTTGATCGACGGGTGGCAGGTGGCCAAACCCCTGGGGGCCGGAGGTTTTGCCCGCGTCTTCCTGGGGGAGAAGAGCGGCCGGCACCGTGCCATCAAGGTGGCACAACACCGGGAGGCCAGCGGCGACTTCAAGCAGACCCATGCGCGGACGCTGCGGGAGTTGACGGTGCTGCTCATGCTGGAGCACCCCAACATCGTGAGACCGCAGGGGCATGGCTTCGCGGAGAGTGGCAACCTCTACCTCGCGCTCGACTACGTGGAGGGCTGGACGCTCGCGGAGTGGGCGGAACGCAAGCATCCGACCGTGCGCGAAGTCCTCGGAGTCTTCGAGAAGCTCGTGGGTGCGCTGGCGTACATGCACGGCCGGGGCATCCTGCATCGGGACCTGAAGCTGTCCAACGTGCTCATCCGCAAGAGCGACGGCGAGCCCGTCATCATCGACTTCAGTTGCGCGACCTATACGCTCGCCAAAGACCTGACGGACGGGGGCTTGCCTCCGGGCACGGACCGCTACCGCGCGCCCGAGCAGTTCCACTTCCTGCGCGAGCACAGGGACGAGCAGCGGGCCCGCTACGCCTTCCAGGTCGCCGACGAAATCTTCGCGGTCGGCGTCATGCTCCACGAGTTGCTGACGGACCCGCGACCGACGGAGTTCCGTCCACGCTTCGACTTGAACAACGAGGCCTTTCCTCCGCCGTCGCCCCGCTCGGCGAATGCGCGGGTTCCAGAGGCGGTGAGTGATCTCATCGAGAGCATGCTGGCCCTGGATCCCAAACGGCGCCCGGTTGACACCGAGGCGTTGCGCCGCGAGCTGGCGGAACTCCGGGCCGACCCCAGCGCTGAATACGACGTGCCGGGGCATCCGCCCTCGGAACAGCGTCACGGAGGGGCGGCCCCCGCGGCACTGGCGTTGCCCTCTGCCCCCCGGTCCCTCAAGAGACACGTCGCCCGGGTTGAGCGCCCGCGAGGCCGGGGCCGGTGGAGTGCGGTCCTCGCCGGCGTTGTCGCGCTTGTCGTTGTCGCGCTCCTTTGGCGCGCCTCGGGGGGCGTTTCCTGGAGCCCTGTCGAGCCGCGCGTCGCCACGGGTGAGCGCTCTCCCGTCACTGCCCGTTCCGCACCGCCCAAGACAAGCCCTCCTGCTATGTCCACCCCCAGCCCCTCGCCCGTGACGGCCCCGGGGCCCTCAATCGCCGCTGCTCTGAAGGAAGGTTCAACCGTGAAGACCCCGCCGACTGAAACGCCGCCCTCAGGCCGCACACCTCGCATGACAAAGAGGGCTGTTGCCGCCGTCGAGTGCGCGTCGCTGTCGCTCGCCGCCGCGCTGATGGCGGGTTGCCCCGGTGCCCAGATCCGGCCCGAGTCCTTCACCTGTCCGGCAGGTGCGGAAGAGGCCATGCGGGAGCAGCTCCACTGGAAATACGGAGATCGCTTCACCATCCGATACGACGACCGCCAACCGGAACAGGAAGACGTGTGGCTCACCGCTGGCGCGGAGGTCGTGGGGGTGGTTCCGAAAGGACTGGCCAGCAATAGGCAAAAGGAGATCGCCCCGACTGGGACGCGCTTCTACGGCAAGGTTTATTACCTCTCCGACAAGATGGGGCGTGCGGATGGGCCAGCACTCGTCATCCGGTATGACCGCGTGAAGCTCCCGGGCCAGGACGAGTACCCCATCTGCTTCGTGGTGGAGAAGGGGCCCGTGGTGTTCAAGGACGGCAAGGTGAAGGCGATCAACCGGGGCGGCGGTGAGGTCGTGCGCCGCTGGCCCTGAACGGCTCCGGGGGACGTAGTGGGTAGGTGTCCGGTTTGGGGCCTCTTCTCCGCAAGCGCGACATGACCTCCCAGGGTCGTTCCGTTTCTTCCCATCCCACGGGTAACGTCCGCCGTGACGCGTTGGCTTGAATGCCTGCGCGAGAGGAGGAAAGAGCATGTCGGCAAGTGAGTTCAGGCTTCCACGCGGGGCCATTCTCTTCACGCGGGATGGCTTCCAGTACGAGTTCCGCGAAGACCTGGGAGAGGTCCACCACGGGTTGAGCCTCCTGTTGGCCCGGCGCCGCACTCCCGAGGGCAGCATCCGAGGCAAGGTGCTGCTCAAGGCGGCGGGCGTTCCGAAACTGGCGGACCTGCCCCGCATCAAGCGTGCGCGGACGAAGCTGGAAGAACAGGTGCGCCTCGCGACGTACCTCGACCATCCGGCCATTCTTCGCGTCCACGGGCTGCACAAGGCGGAAGGGTGCTGGTACGTCATCACCGAGCATCCGTCAGGGCACAGCATCAGCAACCTGCTGACGCTCGCCGGAGAGTGCGGTCGCCGGTTCTCGCCCCTCTTCACGCTCCATGTCGGGGCTCGCGTCGCGGAGGCCCTGGAGCATGCCCACGAGGCGCAGGATGAGCAGGGGCGCCCTCTCCACATCGTCCACCGGGCGCTCGACGTGGAGAACCTCTTCGTCGATTGGAACGGCGATGTGCGGGTCTCTGACTTCGGGCTCGCCCTGTCGGACCTGCCCGGCCGTGTTTCGTCCACGGTGCGCCGGCCGCAGGGTGATGCGTTCTACTCCTCCCCGGAGATGCTCCTGTCAGGCCGCGTGGATGCGCGTTCAGACCTCTTCGCCCTGGGCAATGTCCTGCTTGAACTGGCGACCGGGAAGAACATCCTCGATGCCCCGGATGACTTGACCGAAGAGGTGAAGAGCGCGCTCTCGGTCCGGCAGCGCAGGCGCGTTCGGCATGCCATCAAGCGGGCCCAGCTCGCGGGGAGCCCGCCCATGGTTGCGGATGCCATCTGGCGCGCGGCGACCTATACACAGGCGGACCTGGAGGCACTGACGGAGCCGCTTCCGCAGGGGTTGCGCGTGACGCTGCGCAAGCTCCTTCAACCCCGGCCCGACGACCGCTACCAGACGGCGCGCGAACTTGCGGCGGACCTGCGTCGATGGATTGGAGAGGGAGCCGCCTACGGCAAGAACGAAGCAGTGGCGGAGCTGCACGAGATGGCGAAGCGAGCCCGCGAGGTGATGGTCGAACTGGGCATGCGGCGCCCTCGTGGCATCCAGCCGTCCCAGGACGAGATCAGCACGAACTAGCCCAGACCGGCCCTGGACATGTGCCCCAGTGCGCCCGCTGAGCCATTGAGAGCTGCTCTTCATGACGACCCTCGCTGATTCCAGAACCTATCCAGAGACCTATTACGCAGGTGCCTACTGGGGGTCGCGACGAGAGTCTCCCGAGGAATGTGCCCAGCGTGCGGCGGCCTTATTCAACCTGCTGGCCGCATGCGATCCCCTGCTGGCGAACTGGAACAAGATCCCCAAGCCGCGCGGCAAGGGACGCAAGACGCCTCTCATGCCTCCCGACCTGCCCACGCTGACGGAGGCGTTCCGGCGTGGCGTCAACCGCGAGCCGGGCGGACCGGCCTTCGAGCAATTGGGGCTGACGGTCAGTGCCTACAACGATGGGCCTCCCAATGAGATGGTGTCCGTGAGGATGACCTGCGGAAGCTACTCGCAGCGCAAGTCCGCCAACGTCTGCGTCCTGTCTCTCCCATCGAAGGGAGAGAGCGCGGAGCGCCTCATCACAGCCTCCATGCTGACGGACGTGACGCGCAGCATGGCGCTGGCCTGGGAACCTGACTGGGCGGTGGCCATGTCCGAGACATATCGGGGGATGGACGGAAGGCAGGGCCAAGACGACCCGTGGCTTGGCTGGGTGACGTACCTCTCCCGTGACCGAGGCACCGTGCCCCCCTGCCCGCCCCCGTGCGCATCGAGCCGGTGGAGGACAAGGGCACGCTGATCATCCTCACCCCCGAGCGCTTCACCGTGGCCAACCCCGAGCACGTCGCCCTGGCGCGGCGGGTGCGCGAACTGCTGGCCCGGGCAGGGCTCATGCGAACAGCTGGAGCAGGTCCTCGCGGGTGATGGCGGCGGCGCCCGCGGCCTCGCTGAGCGCGGCTTCGAACAGGGCTCGCTTCTTCTCCTGGAGGCCCAGAATCTTCTCCTCCACCGTGCCCTGGGACACGAGCCGGTAGACCATCACCGGCCGCTCCTGCCCGATGCGGTGCGCCCGGTCCGCGGCCTGCGCCTCCACCGCCGGGTTCCACCACGGGTCCATCAGGAACACGTGGTCCGCCGCCGTGAGGTTCAGGCCCGTGCCTCCGGCCTTCAGCGACATGAGCAGCACCGGCGCTCCGTCCGGACCCTGGAAGCGCGACGTCACCTCGCCCCGGTTCGCCGTCGCTCCGTCCAGCCGCTCGAAGCCGATGCCCGCTGCCTTGAGCCCCGGCTCGATGAGGTCCAACAGCGACGTCCACTGGGAGAAGACCAGCGCCTTGTGGCCCTCCGACACCGCCGTCTCCAGCGCGTCCACCAGCGTCTGCACCTTGGAGGACGTCTTCGCCACCTGCCCCGGCACCAGCGCGGAATGACAGGCCGCCTGCCTCAACCGCAGCAGCGCCTCCAGCGCCTTGAGCACGCTGCCGCCCTCGTTGAGCAGCGCCACCACCTCCGCGCGCGTCGCGGCCATCACCGCGTCGTAGACGGAGCGCTCGCGCGCATCCAGCTGCACGTGCATCACGGAGTCGGTGCGCGGCGGCAGCTCCGGCGCCACGTCCCGCTTGAGGCGGCGCAGGATGAACGGGCGGATGCGGCGGCGCAGTCCTTCCGCCGCTCCGGGCTTGCCGTCCGCGATGGGCTGCGCCGTCTTCTCCTCGAACTGGCGGCGGCCTCCCAGCAGGCCCGGGTTGGTGAAGTGCATCAGGCTCCACAGCTCGTCCAGGCGGTTCTCCAGCGGCGTGCCGCTGAGCGCGAGGCGCAGGTTCGCCTTGAGCCCGAACGCCGCGCGCGACACCTGGCTCTCCGGGTTCTTGATGGCCTGGGCCTCGTCCAGCACCACCGCCTCCCACGTAGGCGCGCCCAGCACCGCCGCGTCCAGGCGCAGCAGCGCGTACGTGGTGAGCGTGATGTCCGCCGTGGGGTCCAGCTTGCGGCCGGGGCCGTGGTACACGCAGACCTTCAACGACGGCCGGAAGCGCGCAAGCTCCGCCACCCAGTTGGGCAGCACGCTCGTGGGACACACCACCAGCGACTTCGGCCCCAGGATGCAGATGGTCTGGAGCGTCTTTCCCAGGCCCATGTCGTCCGCGAGGATGCCGCCCAGCCCCGCGCCCTTGAGGAACGACAGCCAGCTCACGCCCTGCTGCTGATACGCGCGCAGCGTGGCGTTGAGCTCCGTGGGCAGCACCGGCGGCGGCAGCTTCTCGAAGCCCTCCACCAGCGGGGCCAGCCTGTCCAGCCCCGGGGGCGGCGGCTGGTCCAACGACTCGCACAGCTGCGTCAACTCCGGCAGCGCGTGGTTCGCGACGCGGCCGTCCGCCTGACGCGCGGCCAACAGGTCCGCCACGCGCTGCCCGTTCTTGTCCAGCCACGCGCGCGGCAGCGGCGCCCAGCCGCCTCCGTCCAGCGGCACCAGCCCCAATCCTTCCGTCCACGCCCGCACCACCGCCGCCGCGTCCACCGTGCGCGCGCCGCCCTTGCCGCCCTCCACCTCGAACTCCAGCGTGAAGCGCACCTCCGGCACGCCCGCGCCGGACGCGCCGCCCTCCACGCGCAAGGCAGGCTTGAGGCGCATGTCCGGGCTGACGATGCCCGCCGCGTCGCCGCCCAGGTCGCCGCGGAACTTCCGCAGCTTGTCCGCGAAGCGCATCATCTCCGGGCCCTGCACCGTGAGCCTTCGCCCGGGCACCAGGTTCAGCTCGTCACGCAGCTGGTGGAGCAGCTTCTGCTCCGCGGCCTCGTCGCGCAGCGGCACCGCGCCGCGCAGGTACACCATGCGCCCGTTGTCGATGCGCACCGTCGGCGGCGCGCCGTACACCAGCGTGGGCAGCACCGACAGGCCCTGGGTGAGCTGGTTCAGCTCCAGCAGGATGCGCGGCTTCAGGTCGCGGTCCAGCGGCGGCAGGCGGCGGCTCTTCATGTCCACCGGCATGCGCCGCGCCAGCTCCGGGAGAATCTTCGCGGACAGCTCCCCCAGCTGCTCCGGCGAATACGTGCGCACCAGCGGCAGGTGCTGGAGCCACGCGCCCGTCATCGCCGTCTCGCCCAGGCGCACCAGCGACTCCGCCGTCAGCGCGACGCCGGGGCTCACCACCTCCGTGATGCGCGGGTCGCGCGTGATGGTGATGACCCACTGCTGGCCCTTGTCCTCCACCTTCGCGCGCGGGGGCAGCACCTCGCCGGACACCGCCACCGGCCGGCCGTCCAGCAGCACGTTGCGCGCGGGCTCCAGGGCCCTCAAGAGCGCGTCCAGCTTCTCCGCGAGCAGCGGCCCCCGGGTGCGCCGCTCCAGCAGGCGCTCCATCACCAGGTCGACCTGCTCCACCTGCAACGTGACGCCGGCCTGGGGCTTCGCCAGGCGCCCGGTGAGGTCCTCCAGCGGCTCCTCCGTGCCGTCCGCGTGCGCGAGGACGCGGTGCAGTTGCAGCCCGCCCTCCACGCGCGTGAAGCGGTACACCACGCGCGACCAGCGCTCCGACACCGCCTCCAGCGGCGCGTCCTGCTTCTCCGCCTTGTCCAGGGAGATGGCCGCCGCGACCACGTGCTCGCACGGGTCCACCGGGCTGGGGCAGTCACATTCCCACGCCTCGTCGCCCGGGTAGAGGACGACGGTGAAGGCCACGGCCCGGCCCGCCACCTTCACGCGCAGCTCGACCTCCGAGCCCGTGCGCGACTGGAGCGCCACCGCGCCATCCCGCGCGAGGCTGACGCCCTTGGACCAGAGGCCCGGCTTGGCTTCTTTCCGGACGGCTTCGAGGAGCTGGGTGTTCTCGGACATGGCAGGCGGCTTCCCTACGCCCCGCCACGCCCTCGCGCAACGTCGGATGCGGTCCGGATGACGGCCAGGCTACTCGTCGTCGTAGGACGGCTCGAACAAGTAGGTCAGCTTCACCAGGAACTCGCGGCTGAACACCGGCAGGGGCGCGTGGCCGCCGTTGTAGGGCTGGGCTACCCGGAAGTCGCTGCCCAGCAGGTTGTAGACGCCCGCGCCAATCTCCAGGCCCTTCGTCCCCACGTTCTCCGCGCGCACGAAGAGGTTGAGCAACAGCCGGGGCGACAGCGTCTGGACCTCCGACACGCCCTCCTCGTCCGCGGCCCCGACGGCGAAGCGCTGGCCCACCAGCACGGCGGTGGGGCTGACGGACAGCCACGGCAGCACCTTCGCCGTGCCCGTCAGCGTCACCTTGTGCGTGGGCAGGCCGGTGAAGGCATTGGGCTGGCCGGGCACCAGGTAGTCCTCCACGTCGTTGCGCCCGCCCGGCCGGTAGAACGAATAGCCCGCCTGCGCGCGGCCCCAGGAGCCGCGCAGCCGGTAGTCCAGCTCGATGCCCCGGCTGCCCAGGCGGCCCAGGTTGCGGTACGCCTCCGACGCGGTGATGGGGTCGTACGAATAGATGATGGGGTCCGTCACGCCCACGTCGAAGGCGTTGGCGCTCAGGCTCTGGCCCTCGCCCAGGCGCAGCGTGGCCTCCAGCTCGTACACCGTGGTGCGCTCCGGCCGGACGTCGTCGCCCAGGGAGATGTTCTCGATGCCCGGCGCGCGGAAGGCGCGGCTGTACAGCGCCTTGCCGCTCACCGGCCCGAAGGACTTGAGCAGCACCAGGCGCGGCACGAACGAGCTGCCGAAGGCGCTGTGGTCCTCGAAGCGCGCGCCCGCCACCACCGTGGCGATGGGGTTGTCCGAGTACACCTCCATGAAGGCCGCGACGTTGCGGTAGGAGACGACGTCCTCGTCCCCGTTGAAGGGCTCCTGTTGTCCGAGGCCCGCCGGGCCGCGCAGTTGCCCCTGGTCGAACGCCAGGTCCACGCCGCCCGTCAGCTGGAGGAAGTCGAACGCCGCCCAGCGCGCCAGGGCCCGGCCGCGCAGGCGCCGGTAGCGCTTGTCGTAGAAGAAGTCCGACGACTCGTCGGAGTCCCGGTAGGACTCGCCCAGCGTGAGGTTCAGCCGGGGGATGATTTCAATCCGGTCCGTGGGCCGGAAGCGGTCGCTCAGCTCGGCGTGGAACGACTCGAAGTCGGTGTTCGCGGGCGTGGGCAGCACCTCGTCCACGGAGACCACGGACGTGGTGTCCTGGCGCTGGTACAGAATGCTCAGCTGCAGGTCCCGGTAGCCCACCCCGGCCTGCACCACCGTGGGGTCCATCGCCGACGCGCCGTTCATGCTCGCGGAGTCGCCGTAGAAGTCGTCGAACACGGCGTCGCTGCGCTGCCCCTGCCCCACGGACGCGGACGCGAACGCGCTCAGGCCCGGCGCGCTCTCGAACACCTTGCGGCCGGACACCGTGAGGCTGCGCCGGCCCAGGCCGTGCGTCAGTTGTCCGTACGTGCCCACCACCAGCGCGTCCGTGCTGCCCTGGATGCCCCGGGTGATGACGTTGATGACGGCCAGCTCCGCGTTGCCGCCGTAGATGACGGAGCCGGGGCCGCGCACGACCTCGATGCGCTCAATCAGCTCCACCGGGAACTCGTGGCCCAGCTGCATCGTGGAGTAGAGCTGCTCGTTCATCTCCTTGCCGTCGATGATGAGCAGCACCTTGCCTTCCTGGCCCCACAGGCCGCGGAAGCCCGGCCCCACCGTGCCGGACACGTCCACGCCGAAGAAGAAGCCGGGCACCTGCAGCAGCACGTCCATCAGGTCGCGCGCGCCGGAGGCCTTGATTTCATCCGCGGTGATGGCCGTCACCACCGCCGGCGAGTCATGCAGCTTCGTGATGGCGAACGACGCCACCTGGCTGTGCACCTCCGGCTCTTCCTCCAGCTGCTCCTGGGCGGAGGGCGTCTCCGGCGGCCCGGGGTCCAGGGTGGGCTCCGGCGCCGTCTGCGCGAAGCCCGTGCCCGCGCCCAAGAGCGCAAGCCATACACACACACGACGCCCGTGCCTGGTGAAACCCATACGAAACAACCTTCTCGAAGTGGGGGGAACCTCTGGGACTGCGTTCACTGCGTCGGATGCGGGGGTGAGCCTTGTTTCACTTCACGCGCACGCGGGTGCTGCGGCCCGGCTCGACCTCCACCGTCATGCGCCGCTTCACCTCGCCGTTCACGCGGACCTCCACCTTCGCGGGGCCGGACGGCAGGGCCTGCGCGGAGATGGGCGGAAAGCCATAGGGCCGGCCGTTGATCCACACCTCGCCGTAGAGCCCCGGAGACGTCACCTCCAGGTCGCCCCGCTGCGCCACGGCGGCCTTCGCCACGGAGGGCTCCGGCGGCTTCGCGGGCTCCGGGTCGCGCGGGGCCGCCGCGGGGACATCCGCCGGGGGCGAGGCCGGAGTCACGGCGGCCACCGGCGCCACGGCCGGCTTCGGCGAGGACGGCGTCAGCTCCTCGGAGAGGTCGCGGTTGAGCGAGCGCACCGAGTCCGGGTCCACCTCCACCGTCTCCTCGTACAGGCGGCGGTCGCCCTGCGCGAGCACCACGCGGTGCGCGCCCGCGGACACCGGCAGCCGCGCCGGCGTCAGGTCCACCGCCCTGCCATCCACCATCACCACCAGCCCCGGCGGCGTGGACGTCACCAGCAGCAGCCCGCCCCTCGCCTCTTCCTGCGCGGCGGCCGGAGTGGCCTGCGGCTCGCGGGCGGCCCGCGCGGCGGCGAGCTTCGCGGCGCGCGTGCGGGGCGTCGCGCGGGAGTGCGTTGACTCACGCGGCGTGGGCGCCTGCGCGGTCTTCGACTGCTCGCGCGAGCGCAGGTCGGTGGCGATGCCCAAGAGCCGCGTCAGGTCGCTGTCCTTGTCATCCGGGCGCAGCTTGAGCGCCTCCGTGAACTGCGCGACCGCGCGCTCGTAGTCGCGGTCCTCCAGCGCGGCCAGCCCTGACGCGCGCAGCGCACGGACGACTCCCGCGTTCGCGTCCTCCGACGGCGGGGGCGCGGAGGGAGGCGGGGTCTCGACGGGCGGGGGCGTAGGAAGCCGCGTGGCGACGGGCTCCGGCCGCGCGGCCTTGCGCGAGCGGACCATCAGGTACGCCCCGGCGTTCACGGCCACGGTGCCCAGCAGGATGACGGCGACCCAGGTCTTCTGATTCTTCACGTTCAAAGTCCCACTTCCCACGACGACACGGTGCGCCCGCCCTTCACGCGATGAACAGCCAGAACACCGCGCTGCCCACCAGCGCGATACCGGCCGCCGCGGCCAGCGCCCAGGGGAATGCCCCCGCCGAGGCCGCCTGCTCCGGCGGCGGGATGACGCCCGTGGTGGAGCCCGTCCCGGTGCTCCGGGGCAGCATGCCGGTGGGCACCAGCGCGCTGGGCTCGTGCAGGTCCACCGGGTGCTCCGGCGGCGCGAAGGGCGACGGGCCGGAGATGCCGCTGGGCATGCGCGTGGAGCCCATGCCCGACGCGTCCGCGGACGCCCCCGGCGACGAGCCCACCATGGACCCCGGCACCGCCAGCGCCGTGGACACGCGGCCGGAGGCATCCGGGGGGAAGAGCGTGGCCATCAGCGTCGCCAGCTCCCGGCCGCCGGACGTCCAGTGCTGCGCCGTGCGGTAGCGCTCCAGGTCGTCGTGCAGCTCGCGCGCCGTCTGGTAGCGCTGCGCGGGGTCCTTCGCCAGGCACTTGAGCAGGATGCGCTCCAAATCCGGCGGGAAGCCCGGGGCCACGTGCGACGGCGGCGGCACGTCCCCCGCCGACGCGGCCATGATGGTGGCCTCCATCGAGTCGCGCTTGAACAGCCGGCGCCCGGTGGACGCCTCGTAGAGCACGATGCCCAGCGAATACAGGTCCGAGCGGTGGTCCAGCTCCCGGTTCGTTATCTGCTCCGGGGACATGTACGCGTACTTGCCCTTCACCACCCCGGCCACCGTGCGCTCCAGGTTCACGGAGCTCTTCACGATGCCGAAGTCCGCCAGCTTCACGATGCCGTCGCGGGACACCAGCACGTTGCCCGGCGTGATGTCCCGGTGCACCAGCTTCAGCGGCGTCCCGTCCGACAGCGTCTTCGCGTGCGCGTACGTGAGCGCGTCCGACATGGCCAGGCCCACGTCCACCGTCACCCGGGGCCCCAGCGGGATGTTCGCCGCCGCCGCGTGCCGCATGATGCGGTCCAACGACTGGCCCTGGATCCACTCCATCGCCAGGTAGTACTGACCGTCGATCTTCCCGAAGTCGAACACCTGCACGATGTTCGGGTGCGTGAGCAGCGCCGCGACCTTCGCCTCGTCCGCGAACATCCGCGCGAAGGGCTCCAGGTTCGCGTACTCCGGCAGGATGCGCTTGATGACGCACGCCTTGGAGAAGCCGTCAGGCCCGTCAATCGTCGCCAGGAACAGGTGCGCCATCCCGCCCGTGGCGAGCCGCTGCACCATTCGGTACTTCCCGAAGAGGATGTCCACCCCGGGTGTGGCCGGCGAAGGCGTCGCGGTATCAACCCTGTCCAAATTGTACTCCCGGGACGGAACTCGCAATTCCCGGAAGATACCTATGCCGAGACCTCCCCACAAGTTTCGCACAACGTGTCAACAGGTTTTACGGAGAATACACTTTAACAACGTGATGGATCGCCGACCCACGGGGCGTCCGGCATATCCTCCGGGTCCTCAAGCGCATGGCGACCCTCCCTTCCGACGCCCCGTCCCCGCTGGCCGCTCCCCGTCCGCTGTCCGCCCGGGACATCCGCACCCTGGGCCTGGCGGCGCTGGGGGGCGCGCTGGAGTTCTATGACTTCATCATCTTCGTGTTCTTCACGGCGGTGATGGGGAAGCTGTTCTTCCCGCCGGAGACGGCGGACTGGCTGCGGCAGTTGCAGACGTTCGGGCTGTTCGCGGCGGGGTACCTGGCGCGTCCGATGGGCGGCATCGTGATGGCGCACTTCGGGGACCGGACCGGGCGCAAGCGGATGTTCACGTTGAGCGTCTTCCTGATGTCGGTGCCCACGCTGTGCATGGGCCTGCTGCCCACGTTCGCCACGGCCGGGTACGCGGCGCCGCTCCTGTTGCTCATGCTGCGGCTGCTCCAGGGCGCGGCGGTGGGCGGCGAGGTGCCGGGCGCGTGGGTGTTCGTCTCCGAGCACGTGCCGGAGCGCCGCGTGGGCCTGGCGTGCGGGACGCTCACCTCCGGGCTCACGCTGGGCATCCTGCTGGGCTCGCTGGTGGCCACCGCGGTCAACACCGCCTTCACGCCCCAGCAGGTGCTGGCGTACGGCTGGCGGTTTCCCTTCGTGGTGGGGGGCGTGTTCGGATTCTTCGCCGTGTTCCTGCGCCGCTGGCTCCAGGAGACGCCCGTCTTCGAGGAGATGCGCCAGAAGAAGGCGCTGGTGCGCGAGCTGCCGCTCAAGGCCGCGCTCCGGGGCCACGCGCCCGCCGTCGTGGTGTCCATGCTGTTCACCTGGGTGCTCACCGCGGGCATCGTGGTGGTCATCCTGATGACGCCCACGCTGATGCAGCAGTTGCACGGCATCCCTCCCGCGAAAGCGCTGGCGGCCAACAGCGTGGCCACGCTCACGCTCACGGCGGGCTGCATCTGCTTCGGCCTGCTCGCGGACCGGCTGGGGCCCACGCGGGCCATGGCCATCGGCTCGGGGATGCTGCTCGTCGCCGCGCAGCTGTTCTACCGGGGCGTGGCGGGCGCGCCGGAGCTCCTGGTGCCGCTCTACGCAGGCGTGGGGTTCTGCGTGGGCGTGGCTGGCGTGGTGCCCGCGGTGATGGTGCAGGCCTTCCCTCCGGCGGTGCGCTTCTCCGGCCTGTCGTTCTCCTACAATGTGGCCTACGCGCTGTTCGGCGGCCTCACGCCGCTCGCCGTGACACTGGCCCTGAAGCAGAGCCCGCTCGCGCCCGCGCACTACGTCTCCGCGGTGTGCGCGGTGGGGCTCGTGGTGTCTCTCAGGCTCTTCCGGGGTTTCAGCGCCCGCGTCAGCCCCCTGGACGAACGTCCCATGCCGTCACGCTGAGGCCGGGTGGGACGCCTGCCCGGCGGCCCGTATGTTGACCGGTCGCCGGTCCGTCCGGGGTGTGGAATCACCGGACTGGCTCCCACCAGGGGTGTCGGTTATGCCACGAAGCCAACGCAGGGCGCTTCGGGCATGCCCTGCTCGCCCCTCGTGCGCACCTTGTCCCGGCGCGTTCTTTTGAACGGCGGAAGCGCGCGCGCAGGCACTCGCCGTCTGATGGACCCGGAATGCCCAGCAGCAAGACACCTCTCTTTCCGAGCGGCATCCCCAGCTTCGACGTCCTGCTGGGCGGAGGCATTCCTCCGCGCCAGTCCTTCATCGTCACCGGCACGCCGGGGTCGGGCAAGACGGTGCTGTGCAGCCAGGTGGCCTTCGCGGCCGCGGCGCGCGGCACGCCCGTGGTGGTCGTCACCGTCACCTCGGAGCCCCACGACAAGCTGATGGAGGCGCTGTCCGCCTTCTCCTTCTTCCAGCCGGACCTGCTGGGCGAGAAGCTCTTCCTCATCAGCGCCTACTCCGCGCTCAAGCGAGGCCCCAAGGAGGCCCGGGAGCTCATCCTCCAGACGGTGCGCGAGCGCGGCGCGGCCATGCTCTTCATCGACGGGCTGCGCTCCATCCGGGACCTCTGGCAGGACGAGGCGCGGCTGCGCGAGTTCCTCTACGAGCTGGGCATCGGCCTGGCCGCCTGCAACTGCATTGGCCTGTTCACCACGGAGTACCCGCTGGGCCGGTTGATGGAGCTGCCGGAGGCCACCACGGTGGACGGCATCGTGGCGCTGTCCGTCCAGCCGCACGGCTCCCGCCGGGTGCGCCGGGTGGAGGTGGTGAAGCTGCGCGGCCGGCCCCACCTCGCCGGTGAGCACCTCATGCTCATTCGCAAGAGCGGCGTGGAGTTCATCCCGCGCCTGGAGGCCGTCCCGCTGGAGCTCCGGGACGAGCCGCCCACGCTCAAGCGCATGGGGTTCGGGCTTCCAGAGCTGGACGCGCTGATGCACGGGGGGCTTCCGGAGCTCAGCACCACGATGCTCGCGGGGAGCATGGGCATTGGAAAGACGCTGGTGGCCCTGCACTTCGCCGCGGATGGCGCGCGCCGGGAGCAGAAGGCGCTCTTCGTCTCCTTCTTCGATGCTCCGGCCATGCTCCAGGCCCGCGCCAAGCGCGTGGGACTGGACGTGGTCCCGCTCCTGGACGACGGACGGCTGACGATGCACTACCTGCCGCCCATGGAGATGGAGGCGGACGAGATCATCCAGGACCTGTTGGCTCAGGTGGACGCGCTCGGCATCCAGCGGCTGGTGCTGGACGGGCTCACGGAGCTGGAGCTGGCCATCCTGGACCCCATGCGGCGGCGCACCTTCCTGGCGTCGCTGGCGATGCGGCTGCGCATGCGTGGGATCACCACCGTGTTCACCCGCGAGGTGTCGAAGATCGTGGGCACGGAGCTGGACTTCAACGACGCGCCCGTCGCCAGCCTGGGAGAGAACCTGCTGCTGCTGCGCTACGTGGAGCTCCACGGCCAGATGCACCGCCTGATGTCGGTGCTCAAGATGCGCGACAGCGAATACTCCGCGGACCTGCGCGAGTTCCAGATCAACGACTCAGGCATGAAGGTGCTCGCCCCGCTGCGCTCCGCCACGGGCCTGCTCACCGGTCAGGCCCGGCCGCTGGGAACCGCCATTGGAGGAGTGGGTGAATGAGCCTGGTCCTCATCGCGGAGGATGAAGAGGCGCTCCTGGAGGTCTTCTCCGAGGTGGTGGAGGACCTGGGCCACCGCGTGGTGCGCGCGCACAACGGCGAGGAGGCGCTGCTGCTCGCCCGCACGGAGACGCCGGACCTGGTGGTCAGCGACCACATGATGCCGCGCAAGACGGGCATGCAGCTGCTGCACGCCATGCGCGCGGAGCCCATCCTGTCGGACGTGCCCTTCCTGCTGTTGAGCGCGGCGCGTCCGCAGGGGCGTGAAGCCGCGCAGACGTTCCTCGCGAAGCCGGTGGACCTGTCCACCTTCGAGCAGGCGGTGAGCACCGCGCTCCAGCACCGCGTGGCGGCCCGCCAGGACGCGGCCCCCGCCGCGCGCGAGGCGCCCAACGCGCTGGGCCTGGCCCGCGAGGAGATGCTCAACTGGGTGGCGCACGAGCTGAAGACGCCGCTCAGCTCCGCGCGGCTCAACACGCAGCTGCTCTTGCGCAAGGTGCAGAAGCGCGGCATCGACGACGAGCGCCGCTCCGCGGAGGCCGTCCTGCGCCAGTTGGACCGGATGAACGGGCTGGTGACGTCCATCCTGGACGCCTCCCGGCTGGCGGACGGGAAGCTGGAGCTGAAGCTTCAGCCCACGGAGCTGACGCCCTTCCTCCAGGAGCTCATCCAGGAGTGGCGCGAGCTGCAACCGGAGATGGACTTCTCCTTCCACGCCCTGGAGCCGGTGGAGCCGCTGATGCTGGACGCGGACCGGCTGCGCCAGGTGCTCAACAACCTGCTGTCCAACGCGGTGAAGTACAGCGGCACGTCGCGCCAGGTCGAGCTGGGGCTGACGCTCAACCCGGGCCTCGTCCTGGTCCACGTGCGCGACTGGGGCGTGGGCATCCCCGCCAACGCCCTGCCCCATGTCTTCGACCGCTTCCAACGCGCGGACGAGGACCGCGGGCGCGGCCACGGCCTGGGCCTCTTCATCGCCGCGGCGCTCGCGAAACTGCACGGCGGCTCGCTCTCCGCCCGCTCCACCCTGGGTGAAGGCTCCACGTTCACCCTGCGCCTGCCCCGGCGGAACTGAAGCAGCACTGCACGTTTCCGCCGAAACTCCATCTAAACAGACCAGATTGGAAGTCCATGAACACCCGGCGCTCTCGGTGAATTAGAAAGCGAGGCGTGTCCACGCCTCCTCCGTCCCGCCTGTCCTCGCTGCGCGCGTTGAAGCACCGCGACTTCGCCTTCCTGTGGAGCGGCGCGGCGCTGTCCAACATCGGCACGTGGATGGAGGTGCTGGCGCTGGGCGTGTACGTGACGAAGGTCACGGGCCGGGCGGAGTGGACGGGCGGCGTGGCGGCGCTGACGTGGCTGCCGTCCATCCTCTTGTCACCGCTGGGGGGCGCGCTGGGCGACCGCTTCGACCGGCGGCGCGCGGTGGGGCTGGGGGCGCTGGTGCAGATGGTGCTCGCGGGGACGCTGGCGGCGCTGGCCTTCACCGGCGGGCTGACGGTGCGCTGGGTGGCGGTCATCTCGTTCCTCAACGGCTGCGCGGTGACGCTGTTCATGCCCGCGTTCTCCGCGCTCATCGCGGTCTCGGTGCCAAAGGAGGACCTGCACAGCGCGCTCAGCCTCAACTCGGCCCAGGCCAACCTGGGGCGCATCTGCGGCCCGGCGCTGGCGGCGCTGCTCATCGCGCACACGGACATCGGCTGGGTGCTGCTGCTCAACACGCTGTCCTTCGCCGCGGTGGTGCTGTCGCTGTTGGGCGTGCGCGGGGCCCCGGCCGTGGCGAAGCCCGCGTCGCCGGAGGGGCTGTGGGCGGGCATCGCGCGAGGCTTCCAGGTGGCGCGCGCGGATGAGGCGCTGCTCATGGCCATGGGCGGGACGCTGGCCATCGCGCTCTGCATCGCCCCGTTCACGGCGCTGGCGCCGGTGATGGCCATCCGGGTGTTCGGCCAGGACGCGGGCGCCACGTCGATGCTGGTGACGGCGCAGGGCGCGGGGGCGTTCCTCGCGGCGCTCTCCGCGGGGACGCTGGCGGACCGGATGGGACGGGCGCGGCTGTTGGAGGTGAGCCTGCTGCTCATCGGTCCGGTGGCGGCGGCGTACTGGCTGGCCCCGTCGCTGGGGGTCGCGACGGTGGCCGTGCTGCTGTTGGGCTCGCTGTACATGCTGACGCTCACGGGGCTGGCCACGGTGTGCCAGGCGCGCGTGTCGGGCGAGCTCCAGGCGCGCATCGCCAGCCTCAACTCCATGCTGCTCTTCGTCGGCTTCACGGTGGGCGTGTGGTCGCAGGGCGCGCTCGCGGACCGGCTGGGCGTCCGGGCCGTCATGGGGGGCGCGGCATTCGGGTTCCTCCTCTTCACCGTCCTCTTGCGCACGCTGCGCTCGCGCGGCTTCGCCGCCTACGAGACCTGACAGGGCCTTCACGATGACGACCTCCTCGCCGGTTGCCCCGGGCAAGAAGCGCATTCCGCTGCCGCTCGTCCCCAGGACGGGGGCGCTGCCGCTGTCCTTCATGCAGCAGCGCCTGTGGTTCCTGGCGCAGATGGAGGGCACGAGCGCCACGTACAACGTCTACTTCTTCGTGCGGCTCCAGGGCGCGCTGGACGCGGACGCGCTGGAGCGGGCCCTCCAGGGGGTCGTGGACCGGCACGAATCCCTGCGCACCACGTTCGCCGCGGTGGACGGCCAGCCGGTGCAGCGCATCGCCGCTTCACTCGATCTGAGGCTCCGCCGGGAGGACCTGACCGGCCGGGAGCAGGACCTGCGCGCGCACGCCGAAGCAGAGGCGCGCACGCCCTTCGACCTGGAGCACGGGCCGCTGGCACGGGCCACGCTGGTGCGGCTGTCGCAAGAGGAGCACGCGCTGCTCTTCGTCACGCACCACATCGTCTGCGACGCGGTGTCGCTGGGGTGGATGGCGAACGAGCTGAGCGCGCTCTATGCCGCCGCCGTCCGGAGCGAGCCGCCCCGGCTGCCGGAGCTGCCGGCGCAGTACGCGGACTTCGCGCACTGGCAGCGCCAGACGCTCACCGGGGATGTCCTGGAGGCCGAGCGCGCGTGGTGGAAGGAGCGGCTTTCGGGCGCGCCTCCCGCGCTGGAGCTGCCCACGGACCGGCCGCGCCCGCCGCGTCAGACGTCCCGGGGCGCGGTGTACCGCCTGCCCATGCCCCAGGCCCTGGCCACGGGCATCCGCGAGCTCTCCCGCAAGGCGGCCGTCACGCCGTACATGACGCTGCTGGCGGCGTTCCAGGTGCTGCTGTCGCGCTACAGCGGCCAGGAGGACCTGGTGGTGGGCACGCCCGTGGCGGGGCGCGGACGGCGGGAGGTGGAGCGGCTCATCGGCTTCTTCGCCAACACGCTGGCGCTGCGGCTGGACACGTCCGGCGACCCGGCGTTCCTCGCGCTGCTCGGCCGCGTGCGCGACGTGTGCCTGGGCGCGTACGCGCACCCGGACATGCCCTTCGAACAACTGGTGGACCTGCTGGTGCCGCAGCGCGACCCCAGCCGCTCCCCGCTGTTCCAGGCGATGTTCGTGCATGTGAATTCGCCGTGGGCCGCGCTGAAGTGGCCCGGCCTCACCGTGACGGAGCTGGACTTCGAGCCCGGCGTCGCGCGCTTCGACATCACCCTCTTCCTCTACGACGACCCCAGCGGCCTGGAGGCGCGCTGGGAGTACAACGCGGACCTCTTCGACGAGGCGACCATCGCGCGCATGGCCGCGCACTACGCGCGCCTGCTGGAGGGCGCCGTGGCGAACCCCGGCGCTCCCGTGTCCGCGCTGCCGCTCCTGACCGCGCGCGAGCGGGAACGCGCGGTGAAGGACTGGAACGACACCGGCGCGGACGTGGCCGTGCACCCCGGCGTGCACGCCCTCTTCGAGGCCAGCGTGCGCCGGAGTCCGGACGCCATCGCGGTGCGCTTCGGGGAGGCGAGCCTCACCTACGCGGAGCTGGACCGGCGGGCCAACCGCGTCGCCCATGCGCTGCGCCAGCGCGGCGTGACGCCGGACACGGCGGTGGGGCTGTGCGTGGACCGCTCGCTGGAGCTGGCGGTGGGCGTGCTGGGCATCCTCAAGTCGGGCGCGGCCTACTGCCCGTTGGATCCGGCGTACCCACCGGAGCGGCTGGCGCTGATGCTGGAGACGTCGCGCGCGAAGGTGCTCGTCACGCGGCGCTCCCTGGCGGCGGGGCTGCCGGAGGGCGTCGCGGAGCGGCTGTTCCTGGAGGACGGCCTGTCCACGCCGGACACCGCGCCCACGCCCGCGGGCGGACCGGACACGCTGGCCTACGTCATCTTCACGTCGGGCTCCACGGGCGTGCCCAAGGGCGTGGCGATGCCGCACCGCCCGCTCTTCAACCTCATCCAGTGGCAGGTGCGCCGCTCCAGCGCGCCCCGGGGGCGCACGCTCCAGTTCTCCGCGCTGAGCTTCGACGTGTGCTTCCAGGAGATGCTGCCCACGTTCGCCGCGGGCGGGGAGCTGGTGCTCGTCTCGGAGGACACGCGGCGCGACGGCCGGGCCCTGCTCACGCTGATGCGCGACCAGGGCGTGGAGCGCATCTTCCTGCCGTTCGTCGCCTTGCAGCACCTGGCGGAGGTGGCGGACTCGGACGGCCTGCTGCCCACGTCGCTCCAGGAGATCAACACCGCGGGCGAGCAGCTCCGGATGACGCCCGCGCTGCGGCGGCTGCTCCACGCGCTGGACGGGTGCGTGCTGGACAACCACTACGGCCCCACGGAGACGCACGCGGCCTCCGCCCACGTGCTGAAGGGCAACCCGGACGCCTGGCCGGACCTGCCGCCCATTGGCCGCACCATCACCAACGCGCGCACGTACCTGCTGGACGCGCGCGGGGAGCCGGTGCCCGTGGGCGTCGCCGGCGAGCTGTTCATCGGCGGCGCGGGGCTGGCGCGCGGCTACCTGCACCGGCCGGACCTCACGGCGGAGCGCTTCCTGCCGGATCCGCTGAGCCCGCATCCGGGCGCGCGGATGTACCGCACCGGTGACTTCGCGCGGTACCTGCCAGACGGCACCCTGGAGTTCCTGGGCCGGCGCGACGCCCAGGTGAAGATCCGCGGCTATCGCATCGAGCTGCCGGAGGTGGAGGCGGCGGTGGCGAAGCTGCCGGGCGTGAAGGACGTCGCGGTCATCGCGCGGGAGGACGCGGCGCGGGGCAAGCACCTGGTGGCCTACGTGGTGACGCAGCCCGGAGCGGACGTGGACGCGGCCGGGCTCAAGGCGGTGCTCCGCGATCGGCTGCCGGAGTACATGGTGCCCGCGGCCTTCGTGCTGCTGGACGCGTTCCCCCTCACCCCCAGCGGCAAGCTGGACCGGCGCGCCCTGCCCGCTCCGGATGAGGACGCGGACGAGGCCCAGGCCTTCGTGGCCCCCCGCACGCCGCTGGAGACGGAGGTCGCGGGAGTCTTCGCCGCGCTCCTGCGCCTGCCGCGCGTGGGCGCGCACGACCACTTCTTCGAACGAGGCGGCCACTCGCTCCTGGCGACCCAGGTCACCGCGCGGCTGCGTGACCGGCTCCAGGTGGAGCTGCCGGTGCGGGTCCTGTTCGAGTTCCCCACCGTGGAGGAGCTGGCCGCCCACCTGGCCTCGCTGAAGCCGAAGGCGGACGGAGAGGCATCGCCGCTCGTGCCGCGCCCGCGCGACGAGGTCCCGCCGCTGTCCTCCGCCCAGGCGCGCCTGTGGTTCCTCACCCGGATGGATCCGGACGGCTTCTCGTACAACCTGCCCTGGTTCACGCGCTGGAGCGGGCCGCTGGATGACGGCGCGCTGGAGCAATGCCTCCAGGCGCTCGTGCGGCGTCACGAGGCGCTGCGCACCACCTTCGTGGAACACCAGGGCCAGCCGGTGCAGCGCATCGCCCCGGAGCTGCACGTGCCGTTGCGGCGCGAGCGCGTGTCATCGGAGGCGGAGCTCGTGCGACGCGCGGAGGCGGAGGTGCGCCTTCCCTTCGACCTGGCCCAAGGGCCGCTCGTGCGCGCGACGCTGGTGCGCGTGCGGGACGGGGAGCACGCCCTGCTCGTCACCTTCCACCACATCATCTGCGACGGATGGTCGCTGGGCGTGGTGGAGCGGGAGCTGACGGCGCTCTACCGCGAGGCCACCGGCGGCGGCGCGGCGGAGCTCCCGCCCCTGTCCCTCCAGCCCGCGGACTTCGCGCGCTGGCAGCAACGGAACCGGGAAGGCGCGGAGGTGGAGGCACGGCTCGGGTATTGGAAGGCCCGGCTCCAGGACGCACCGGCCTTCCTCGACCTGCCCACGGACCGGCCACGCCCGGCGGTGCAGACCTTCGAGGGCGCGCACCTGTCCCGGAAGGCGTCGCCCGCGCTGTCGCGGGCCCTGGAGGCGCTGGCGCAGCAGGAGGGAGCCACCCCCTTCATGCTGCTGCTGGCGGGCTTCCACGCCCTGCTCGCCCGCTACAGCGGCCAGCATGACGTCGTCATCGGCGCGCCCCTCGCCGGCCGCGAGCGCCAGGAGTTGGAGGGGCTGGTCGGCTTCTTCATCAACACGGTGCCGCTGCGCATCACCGCGTCCCGGGAGGCGAGCTTCCGCGAGCTCGTGGGCCGCGTCCGCGACCGCACGCTGGAGGCCTTCGCCCACCAGGACATGCCCTTCGAGCAGTTGGTGCGCTCGCTCCAGCCCGAACGCGACCCCAGCCGCGCGCCGCTGTTCCAGGTGATGTTCGTGCTCCAGAACGCCGGAGGCCCCGCCGCGCGCGCCCTGCCGGACGTGTCCGTGGCGCCGCTGGACGTGGAGACGGGGATGGCGAAGTTCGACCTCACCCTCTTCGCCCAGCCGTCCGCCGAAGGCCTGGACTTCGTCTGGGAGTACAACACCGCCCTCTTCGAGGAGGCGACCGTCGCGCGCATGGCCGGGCACTACACGGGCCTGCTCGCGGCCGCCGTCGCGCGGTTGGAGGAGCCCGTGGGCAGGCTCCCGCTGCTCACCGACGAGGAGCGCCAGCGGCTGCTGTTCACCTGGAACGACACCCACGCGGATTATCCCCGCGAGGCGTCGCTCCCCTCGCTCGTCGAGGAACAGGCACGGGCAAGGCCCCAGGCCATCGCGGTGGAGTTCGAGGGCCGCCAGTTGACGTACGCGGAGCTCGACGCGCGCGCGAACCAGCTCGCGCACCACCTGCGCGCGCTGGGCGTGGACATGGGCACGCCGGTGGGCCTGTGCACCGGCCGCTCGCTGGAGATGGTCGTGGCCACGCTGGCCATCCTCAAGGCGGGCGGCGCCTACGTCCCGTTGGATCCCGCCTACCCCACCGAGCGCCTGCTCTTCATGGCCCGGGACACGCGCCTGCCGGTGCTGCTGGCCCAGCCCGGTCAGGAGGAGAAGCTCGCGGGGCTGGAGGCGCGCGTGGTGGCGCTGGAGCCGTCGTGGGACGCGTTCTCGCGCGAGTCCACGCGGGCCCCGCGCGTCACCGTGCCCGCGGATGCGCTGGCGTATGTCATGTACACGTCCGGCAGCACCGGCCGGCCCAAGGGCGTGTGCATCCCGCACCGGGGCGTGGTGCGGCTGGTGAAGGGGGCGACGTACGCGCGCTTCGGTCCGGAGGAGGTCCTCCTGCAACTGGCGCCCATCTCCTTCGACGCGTCGACACTGGAGCTGTGGGGCGCGCTCCTGCATGGCGCGAAGCTCGTGGTCTTCCCTGCGCACGCGCCCTCGCTGGAGGAGCTGGCCGGGGTGCTGGAGCAGCAGGGCATCACCACCCTCTTCCTCACCACGGCCCTCTTCAACCAGATGGCGATGGTCCAGCCCCGGGCGCTCGCGCGCGTGCGGCAGGTGATGACGGGCGGCGAGGCCATGTCCTCGCTGGCCGCGCGGCAGGTGCGCGAGGCGGGCCGGGACGTCATCAACGTCTACGGCCCCACGGAGAACACCACCTACTCCACCGCCCACTCGCTGGAGGGCATGCTGGACGACGGACGCCCCGTGCCCATCGGCCGGCCCATCACGAACACGCAGGCCTACGTGCTGGACGCGCTGGGCGCCCCGGTGCCGGTGGGCGTGGCGGGCGAGCTGTACCTGGGAGGCGAGGGCCTCGCGTGGGGCTATATGCACCAGCCCGCGCAGACCGCGGAGCGCTTCGTGCCGCATCCGTTCAGCACGACGCCGGGCGCGCGGCTGTACCGCACGGGAGACCGGGTGCGGTGGCGGCCGGAGGGCGTCCTCGACTTCCTGGGCCGGACCGACTCGCAGGTGAAGGTGCGCGGCTTCCGCATCGAGCCAGGGGAGATTGAATCCGCGCTCAAGGACTCACCAGGCGTGGAGGACGCGGGCGTCGTCGTGCGCGAGGACGTCCCCGGAGACAAGCGGCTCGTGGCCTACGTCACCGGCGCGCGCGTGGACACGGGCGACCTGCGCGCCCAGATGGCCGCGCGGCTGCCCGCGCACATGGTGCCCTCCGCGTTCGTGAAGCTGGAGCGGCTGCCGCTGACTCCATCAGGGAAGGTGGACCGCAAGGCCCTGCCCGCGCCGGACACGCGGTCGGGCCCGGACGCCTACGTGGCGCCGCGCGAGGGCTGGGAGACGCTGGTGGCGGAGCTGTGGGCGCCGCTCCTGGGCGTGCCCCGCGTGGGAGCGCACGACCACTTCTTCGAGCTGGGCGGACACTCGCTCCTCGCCACGCGCGTGGTGTCGCGGCTGCGGGACGTGCTCCAGCGGGACGTGCCCCTGCGCCTGCTCCTGGAGTCGCCCACGGTGTCCGGGTTCGCGGAGCGGCTGGAGGCCCTGCGCAAGGGAGACAGCGGCCCGCCAGTGCCGCCCATCGTCGCGGGGGGGCGGGACAAGCCGCGGCCCCTGTCCTTCGCGCAGCAGCGCCTGTGGTTCCTCGCGCGGTTGGATCCACGGGGGAGCGCGTACAACGTGCCCTTCTTCTTCCACCTCGACGGCCCGCTGGACGTCCCGGCGCTGGAGGGCGCGCTGGATGCGCTCATCCAACGGCACGAGTCCCTGAGGACCACGTTCAGCGACGCCGAGGGCCACCCGGTGCAGCACGTCGCGGAGCACCGTCCGTTCACGCTCGCGCTCGAGTCCCTGGACGGGGACGCGCTGCTGCGCTCGCGCGCGGAGGCGGAGGTGAAGAAGCCCTTCGACCTGGAGCGCGGACCGCTGGTGCGCGCCACGCTGGTGCGCACGGCGCCGGAGCGGCACACGCTGCTGCTCGCCATGCACCACATCGTGTGTGACTTCTGGTCCATCGACATCCTGGTGCGCGAGCTGAAGGCCCTCTACACGGCACGCCACCAGGGCGAGGCGCTGACCCTGCCGCCCCTGCCCGTGCAGTACGCGGACTTCGCCGGGTGGCAGCGCCAGGTGATGGCGGGCGAGCCGCTGGAGGCCCAGCGCGCGTGGTGGATGCAGCACCTGGAGGGAGCGCCGCCGACGCTGGAGCTGCCCACCGACAGGCCCCGGCCCCCGGTGCAGACCTGGCAGGGCCTCCAGCTTCCGCGCCCCCTGCCCGCCTCCATCCCCGCCGCCGTGCAGTCCCTGGCGCGCGACGCGGGCGTCACGCCCTTCATGTTGCTGCTGGCGGGCTTCCACGCGCTGCTCGCGCGGCACAGCGGACAGGACGACGTCGTCATCGGCACGCCCATCGCGGGGCGCGGCCAGCGCGAGGTGGAGAACCTCATCGGCTTCTTCACCAACACGCTGGCCCTGCGCGTGGATGCCTCAGGCGCGGAGAGCTTCCGCGCGCTGCTGGGCCGCGTGCGCGAGGCGTGCCTGGGCGCCTATGCCCACCAGGACATGCCGTTCGAACAGCTCGTGGACGCGCTGGTCCCCACGCGGGACCTGGCCCGCTCGCCGCTGTTCCAGGTCATGTTCGTCTTCCAGAACGGGGGCGCGCCCTGGGAGCTGCCCGGCGTCCGCGTGAGCGCCCTGACCTTCGAGCCAGGGATGGCGAAGTTCGACCTCACCCTCTTCGTGCGTGAGGCGCCGGAGGGCTGGTCCACCCTCTGGGAGTACAACACCGCGCTCTTCGACGAGGCCACGGTGGCGCGATTCGCGGACCACTACACGCGGCTGCTCGAAGGCGCGCTCGCGGCGCCGGACGCGCCCCTGGGCACGCTGCCCCTGCTCGCGGACGCGGAGCGGCGTCAGCTCGCGGCGTGGGCACACCAGCCGGAATCCTTCCCCGCCGTGCCGGGCATCCACGCGTTCTTCGAGGCCACCGCCTCGCGGACGCCTGACGCCATCGCGGTGCGCTTCGGAGGCGAGTCCCTCACCTACGGGGAGCTGGAGCGCAGAGCGAACCAGCTCGCGCACCACCTGCGCGGCCTGGGCGTGGGGACGGACGTCCGCGTGGGCATCCACCTGCGGCGCTCGCTGGAGCTGCCCGTGGCGGTGCTGGGCACGCTCAAGGCGGGAGGCGCCTACGTCCCCCTGGATCCGGCCTATCCGCCGGAGCGGCTCACCGCGATGCTCCAGGCCTCGGGCGCGGCGGTGCTGCTCACCTCGCGCGAGCTGCGCGAGGTGCTGGGCGCCAGCGAGGCACGGGTGCTGGAGCTCGACGCGCGGGCGGAGGCCCTGGCCCGGGAACCCGGCACGCGGCCCGACGCCCGGGGCACCGCGCAGGCGCTCGCCTACGTCATCTTCACCTCAGGCTCCACGGGGACGCCCAAGGGCATCGCGATGCACCACGAGGCGCTGGTGAACCTGCTGCACTGGCAGTTGGGGGACTCGGTGGCGCCCGGGGCCCGCACGCTCCAGTTCTCCGCGCTGAGCTTCGACGTGTCGTTCCAGGAGCTCTTCGCGACCTGGGCCGCGGGCGGTGAGCTGGTGCTGCTCACCGACGAGGTCCGCCGCGACGCCAGCCAACTGCTGGCCCTGCTGGAGGGCGCGGGCATCGAGCGGTTCTTCATGCCCTTCGTCGCGCTCCAGAACCTGGCGGAGGTGGCCGAGCGTGAAGGCACCTTCCCCACGCGCGTCCGGGAGATCATGGTCGCGGGCGAGCAGTTGCGCATGACTCCGGCGATCCGTCGCTTCATGAAGCGCACGGGCGCGGTGCTGCACAACCACTACGGCCCGTCCGAAGCCCACGCGGTGACGTCGCTGTCGCTGAAGGGAGACCCGGACACCTGGCCTGCCCTGCCCTCCATTGGCCACCCCCTGCTCAACGTGCCCGTGTACGTGCTGGACGCGAACCTCCAGCCCGTGCCCCGGGGCGTCACGGGCGAGCTGTACGTGGGCGGCGTCCAGGTCTGCCGCGGCTACCTGAACCAGCCCGGCCTCACCGCCGACCGCTTCATCCCGGATCCGCTCGGCGCCACGCCCGGAGGCCGGCTGTACCGCACGGGCGACTGGGCGCGGCATCTTCCGGACGGCACGCTGGAGTACCTGGGCCGGCGCGACGCGCAGCTCAAGGTGCGCGGCTTCCGCATCGAGCTGGGAGAGATTGAAGCAGCGCTGGCGCAGCACCCGTCGGTGCGCGACTGCGTCGTCGACGCGAGGGATGACGGCAGCGGCCAGAAGCGGCTGGTGGGCTGGGTGGTGGCCGCCGGAGGGAAGCCGCTCGACACCGGCGCGCTGCGGAGCTTCCTCCAGCAGCGGCTGCCGGAATACATGGTGCCCGCGCGCTGGGTCGCGATGGAGCGCTTGCCGCTGACGCCCTCGGGCAAGGTGAACCGCAAGGCGCTGCCCGCGCCGGAGGCAGGCCGCGAGCCCACGCGAGCCGTGGTGGGTCCCCGCACGCCCCTGGAGCTCCAGCTCGTGCGCATCTGGGAGGAGGTGCTGGGCGTGCAGCCCATTGGAGTGCACGACAACTTCTTCGAGCTGGGCGGCCACTCGCTGCTGACGCTGCGCGTGCAGTCGGCCATCCACGCGCGGCTGGGCCGGACGCTGCCGGTGGCGGCGCTCTTCCAGAACGCCACCGTGGAGCACCTCGCGAGCACGCTCCGGGACGCCACGCCCTGGACACCGTTGGTCGCGCTCCAGAAGGGCAAGGAGGGCGTGCGTCCCTTCTTCTGCGTCCATGCCGTGGGCGGCAGCGTCATCCCCTACGCGGAGCTGGCCCGGGCGCTGGGACCGGAGCAGCCGTTCTACGGGCTCCAGGCCCGGGGCCTGGACGGTGAGGCACCGCCGTGTGAATCCATCGCGGAGATGGCGGCCCTGTACGTGCGCGCGGTGCGCGAGGTCCAACCCCACGGCCCCTACCTGCTGGGCGGCTGGTCGCTGGGAGGCAGCGTCGCGTGGGACATGGCCCACCAACTGCGTCGCGAAGGAGAGACCGTGGCGCTGCTCGCGCTGCTCGACGCGTCCGCGAGCCTGCACTTCGGCAACCCGGACGACCGGGAAGCGAAGGCGCGGCTGAGCGCGCACTTCCTGGAGGACCTGTTGCGCGCCTCGGGACAGCCGCTGCCGCCGAACGAAGGCCTCTCCTCCAGCCGGTGGAGGGAGGTCCTGGAAGAGGCCAGCCGGCCCCTGTTCGCGGCGGAGCAGTCGTTGCACCTGCTGCGTCACGCGTTCGAGGTCCACCTGAACGCGGGCTGGGTCTACGTCCCGCCTCCGGCCAGCGGCCCCTTCACGAGCTTCGAAGCGGAGGCCTCCCGCTGGGACCACGGCTGGGCTGCCTATGCGCCCGGCGGACTGGACGCGCACACGGTGCCCGGAGACCACTACTCCTTCCTCAAGCCCCCGCACCTCCACGTGCTGGCCGCCAGGCTGCGCGACGCGCTCGCGAAGGCCCGGGAGCCCTGACGGGCGTCACTTCGCGGCGCGAGAGGGGCCGTGGACGGAGATGTACCAGCCGGGGGGATTGGTGGGGACGGTCGCCTCCGCGCCTGGCGTCTGGCGGGTCTCGCGGATGATCCGGGCGCTCGTCGCCCAGTCGCGCTCGGTGCCCCACGGTTCGAAGGTCCAGCGAGGAAAGGCCAGCACCACCACGCAGACGCACAACCCCGCGGCGAAGATGGCCCGGAACCGCGCCAGCGCCGCCGCCCAGAGGACGACGCCCGCCGGGAGCGCGAACAGCATGTAGCGGGCGTCCATGACGCCCGGCTCCCGGAGCGCGCCAAACGTGGGGAACTCCGCCGCGCCGGGGCGCACGTACCAGGTGAGCGGAATCAACAGGAAGACGCACGCGCAGGCGGCCAGCATCAGCGCACGCGGACGCGCGGGCACCCGGCGCAGGCCCAGGACGAGCACGACGGCGAACCCGGCCGTGACCGCGATCCGCACCCCCAGCGGACGGCGGAAATAGGACATCGTCCCCCCATCGCCCAGCACCGGGTGCAGCACGTACCGGTCGTTGAAGGTGGTCCAGAGGTGCTCCGCCATGCGGGAGAGCGGCCAGGAGGCGAAGTCCGCCACGGGCATGCCGGACTGATAGAGCAACGCGTTCATCGCGGCCGGCACGGTCAGCGCCACCACCGCCAGGGCCTCCCCCACCGCTTCGCGCAGGGGCCGGCCGTCGCGCCACCGCATCCACCCGCGCAGCAGGAAGGCCGGCGCCAGCAACACGGCCTCACCCGCGCTCGTGGCCGCCGCGAGCACCACCAGCACTTCCGCGAAGCCCAGCGGGCGGTCCAGGTCCTGGAGCGCCACCAGCATGACTCCGTAGAAGAGGACGGAGTGGAGGTTGGCGACGTTGCCCGTCACCTCCCAGGTCCCCGGCAGGAAGCAGAACGCCACGGCGACAAGGACGCGGACCCCGTCATGGGACACCAGCCCGCGGTGGCACGGCTTCGCGATGAGCGCGAACACCGCCGCGTTGAGCGCCAGGGTGACGCTCGTCAGCGCCACGGCGTACGTCTCGATGGGCAGCAGCGACAGCACCCAGGTGACCAGCCGAGGGACGACATGCAGATAGCCCGCGTAGGGCATGAAGGTGGCGCCCAGACCGTGCTCGAACGCCTCCCCCAGGAACGTCCGTCCGTCCTCCGCCCAGAGGTGTGCCTGGGCGAGCCGCTCGTGCGAGCGCAACAGCAGCATCGCGAAGCACACCCCGAACGCCGTCGCATACGGGGCGCGCAGTCGCTCCCATCCCAGATCGATGGGACGGCGCAGCAGGCGTCCCCACGGTGACAATGAATCAGGCATCGCCTCTGCCCCTACACCATCCGTGTCACTTCTAGAATCCCCCCCAGGTAGGATGGCGGGGCCCGCCTGGCGCGGAGCCCGCCATCCGCGAAGGGGCTACAGCGCTTCCAGCCGGAACTGCTGACACGCATTGTTGAACCAGGTCCACTGCTGGAGCGGCGTGCCGTCACCACTGCCCTGCTGGCAGCCCGTCACGTCCAGCACCTTGCCGCTGTGGCGCGCCTCCAGCCGGAAGTAGCCATTGCCCAGGTCCACCGGCTTGAACTGCTGGTTCGCCCCGCCGCCGTAGGACCACTGCTGGAGCCCCGCGCCGTCCGCCGTGCTCGCGTCCCGCACGTCCAGCGCCTTGCCGCTGTAGCGCGACACGAAGCGGTAGTAGCCGCTGTCCGTCGCCTCCATCGACCACTGCTGGCTCGCGCCCGTGTGGCAGGTCCACTGGTGGAGGGTGGCGCCGTCCGCCGTGCTGGGGCCGTTGATGTCCACGCACCGGCCGGAGGCCTTGTTCACCAGCCGGTACGCGCCCGTGCCGCCGCCCGTGCCCTGCGCCACGGAGTAGATGGCGTTGAGCAGCGACGTGCTCCCGGACGTGTCCTGGGACAGCTCCCAGATCATCACGCCGCCGTTCTGCTTCCCCAGCTGCGTCTTCGCCTGAATGGTCGCGATGCCGTTGTAATAGACGTCCCCCACGTTGTCCTTGTAGGGCGCCTGCGAATCGCGGGCGACGAGCTCCGAATAGGCCACGTAGCTGGACGGCGAGCGCCCGTAGAACGGCACGCCCAGCACCGCCTTGGACGCCGGCAGCCCGCGCCCCTTCCAGTAGTTCAGCGACTGGACCGCCAGGTCATACGTCGAATGCGGCTGCCCGCCGTCGTACGCCATGATGTTGAGGAAATCGACGTCGTTGAAGACAGACGCCTGCACGCCGCCGCCCGTGTAGCCATTGGCCACCACCGCCGCCGTGAGCAGCTTGCCCCGGCTGTGCATGGCCGTGCCCAGCTCGCGCATCAGCGCCGCGTAGTTGTTCCCCGACGTGCCGGGGTCCGGGTACTCCCAGTCGATGTCCACGCCATCCAGCCCGGCCGCGTTGACGAAGTTCACCACCGTGTTCACGAACGCCGTGCGCGTGCTCGCGTTGGCGGCCATCTGCTCGAAGCCGCTGTCGTTGCCGTCGTTCCAGCCGCCGACGGCGATGAGCACCTTCACGCCCTGCGCATGCGCCTGCGTCACCAGCGAGCGCAGCCGCGCGTCGGAGCTGCTCACCCCCGTGAGCCCGCCGGACGCCGTGGGCAGCGCGAACGCGTAGTTGATGTGAGACAGCTTCGAGTACTGCAACGCGTTCACGTCCCCCGCCCACGTCGGCAGGTAGCCCACCACCCGCGTCGACAGCGCGGCGGACTCCACCTTCCCCACCGGCTCCCCGGCGGCAGGGGCGTCCTCCGGGCCCGAGCAGCCGCCCAGCGATGCGAGAAACACGGCGCCCAGCGCCCACGTCCGGAACGGCGTCGAGGTACGAGACACGGCAGACTCCTGCGAAGGGGTTGAACGGGCTTGACCCGTAAAACCCACTAAGCAGCTTTATCCGGAAGACTCAACGACTCATCCGCTCAGCAGCACCGGCCACCGCCAGCGCGGTAGCGGGCCTGGAGGCGGTCGTTGAAAAACTCCGCGTAGGTCATCACCGCTCTGTCCGGATGGTGACGGCGCATGTGGGCGACGTAGGTGTCGTAATCCGGCACGCCAATCATCGAGCGCGCGGTGCGCACGGCCTGCCGCCAGCCGTGCCGGAGCGCCTGCGTGAGCGCGCGCCTCACGGCTCCACCGGGACGGCGGCGGCCACGTAGGGCGTCTCGTGCGAGGTGGGCACCGGCGAGCTCCGAGCCCGGAGCGCGGCGCGCACGCCAAAGAGGATCGTCGCCACCACCACCCCCATGAAGAACACGGTGAGGCCGGCATCCAGGTAGTCATTGTGGATGATGGCCTCCATCTCCTCCACGGACTTCGCCGGGGCGATGAGACGGCCTTCGGCCACCGCCTGGGAGAAGGCCCGCGCGTGGGCCACGAAGCTCACGCGCACGTCGCCGCCGAACACCTTCTGGAAGCCGGCGGTGAGCGTGCACAGCACCAGCCACGCGGCGGGGATGCCAGGCACCCAGACGTAGCGCTCGCGCTTCATCTTCACCAGCGCCACGCAGCCCAGCGTGAGCGCCACCGCGGCGAGCATCTGGTTGGCGATGCCGAACAGCGGCCACAGCGTGTTGATGCCGCCCAGCGGATCCACCACGCCCTGGTAGAGGAAGTAGCCCCAGGCGGCCACGCACAGCGCGGTGGCCAGCAGGTTCGCGCCCCAGGACTCCGTGCGCTTGAGCGGCGCGTACACCAGGCCCGCCAGCTCCTGGATCATGAAGCGCCCCACGCGCGTGCCGGCGTCCACGGTGGTGAGGATGAAGAGGGCCTCGAAGAGGATGGCGTAGTGGTACCAGAAGGCCATCATCCCCTGCCCGGACACCAGCCCGTGGAGGATCTGCGCCATGCCCACCGCCAGCGTGGGCGCACCGCCCGCGCGGGACAGGATGGTCGTCTCACCGATGTCGCGCGCCGTCTGCTCCAGCACCTCCGGGGTGATGACGAAGCCCCACTGGCTGATCGTCGCCGCCGCCTGCGCCGCTTCCGTGCCAATGAGCGCCGCGGGCGAGTTCATGGCGAAGTAGACGCCCGGCTCCAGCACCGACGCGGCGATGAGCGCCATGATGGCCACGAAGGCCTCCATCAGCATGGCGCCGTAGCCCACGAGCCTCGCGTCGGCCTCCGTGGCGAGCATCTTCGGCGTGGTGCCGGACGCGATGAGCGAGTGCCACCCGGACACCGCGCCGCACGCGATGGTGATGAAGAGGAACGGGAAGAGGCTGCCGGAGAACACCGGCCCGGAGCCGTCCACGAAGCGCGTCACCGCCGGCATCTTCATGTGCGGCGCCGCCAGCACGATGCCCACCGCCAGCAGCAGCACGGTGCCAATCTTCAGGAAGGTGGACAGGTAGTCGCGCGGCGCGAGCAGCAGCCACACCGGCAGCACCGCCGCGCAGAACCCGTAGCCGATGAGCAGCCACGCCAGCGTGCGGCTGTCGAAGGTGAAACAGGGGCCCCAGGTGGTGGATTCGGAGACCTGGCCTCCCAGCCAGATGCTGAGCATCAAGAGGACGAAGCCGACGATGGACACCTCCAGCACCTTGCCGGGCCGCACGTAGCGCAGGTACAGGCCCATGGCCACGGCGATGGGGATGGTCATCGCCACGGTGAAGGTGCCCCAGGGGCTGTGCGTCAGCGCCTTCACCACCACCAGCGCCAGCACCGCGAGGATGATCATCATGATCATCAGCACGCCCACCATGGCCGTCACGCCGGCCGCGGGCCCCAGCTCCATGCGCACCATGTCGCCCAGCGACTTGCCGTCACGGCGCACGGACAGGAACAGCGTCACGAAGTCCTGCACCGCGCCGGCCACCACCACGCCCGCCAGGATCCACAGCGTGCCGGGCAGGTAGCCCATCTGCGCCGCCAGCACCGGGCCCACCAGCGGACCCGCGCCCGCGATGGCCGCGAAGTGGTGGCCGAACACGACCCAGCGGTCCGTGGGCACGTAGTCCAGGCCGTCGTTGCGGCGCTCGGCGGGGGTGGCGCGCGAGGGGTCCAGCTGGAGCGCTTTTTCGGCAATGAAGCGGCCGTAGAAACGATATCCCAGCATGAAGACCGCGACCGAGGCGACCACCAGCCAGATGGCGCTGATGGACTCACCCCGGTGCAGCGCCACCACGCCCAGACAGAAGGCCCCTGCCAGCGCCAGGGCCACCCACCCCAACTTCCGAGCGACTCCACCCATGATGTCTCCCATCAGCGGGCAGGCCACCCCCACCCCACGCGGGGTTTATAGCGCACGCCCCGCCTCCCCCCGTCCCGCGCACGGCCGGGTGTCGGGTGGTGGAGGAAGTGGGCGCGGAGCCATTCTCCTCGTCGTCGCGGGGCTGCTCGCCGCGTGCGCCACGCCGCACGCCGCATCGAAGGCCAGCGCCGCGGACGGGTACGGCGTGTGGCGCTCGCGCGGCTACGGCTGGCTGCTCACGGTGACGCCCGAGGGACTGCGGCTGCACCACGAGACGGCGGCGGGGTGCTATCCGGATCCGGCGACACCGGCGGAGCTCATGGAGATGTTCGGTGTGCGGGAGCCGGGGCCCTCGGCGGACGTCCGGGACTTCCTCGCCGGGCCAGGGGAGACGCGCTACCGCTTCGACCGCCTGACGGCCCTGCCCGCCCGCTGCGACACGCCGCACGTGTGGAGCGCGCTGGAGATGTTCGACGTGTTCCGGGCGACCTTCGCGGAGCACTACGCCGCCTTCCCCCAGCGAGACCCGGACTGGCTGGCCCACCTGGACGCGCAGCGCTCGCGGGTGACACCGGGCATGGACGGCCGCGCGCTGTTCACCCTCTTCGCGGACGCGCTCCGTTCGCTCAACGATGCGCACGTGGAGCTGGTCGCGGACGACGCGTCCTCGGATACGTTGACGTACGAGCCCCGTCCCACGGGCACGTTCGAGATGCTGGCGGATGCGGCCGTGGCCATGGAGCGTCCCGCCAGGGAGGTGCAGCGCGAATGGATGCGCGCGTACCGCGACGGCATCCTCCAGACCGTGCTGCGCGGAGAGGGCCATCACGTCGCGAACCAGCGCATCCTCTGGGGCTTCGCCGCACCCCGCGTCGCCTACCTCAACCTGCTGACGATGGGCGGCTTCGTCGCCGGAGAGGAGGGAAAGACGCCCACGCTGGACCAGGAACTGGCCGCGCTGGAGCCGGCGCTGGACGCGGCGCTGACAGCCTTCGCGGGCGCGGACGCGGTCATCCTGGACGTGAGCAACAACCGGGGTGGCTACGACGCCGTGGCCCGCGCCGTCGCGGAGCGCTTCACGGCCCGCCCCGTGCGCGCGTACTCCAAGTGGGCGACGGGGGCGCAGGGCGTTCCGCCGCAGGTGTTCACGCTCCAGCCCTCGTCGCGTCCGTCCTTCCACGGGCCCGTGTACGTGGTGACGAGCGACGTCACGGTCAGCGCGGGCGAGGTCCTCACGCTGGCCCTGCGAGCGCTCCCGAACGTCGTCCACGTGGGCACGGCCACGCGAGGCGCGTTCTCCGACATGCTCGTCAAGCCGCTGCCCAACGGATGGACGGTGCACCTGTCGAACGAGCACTACGCCGACGCGCAGGGCCAGGAGTACGAGGCCCGGGGCCTGCCGCCCCAGCGCCCTCTGGAGGTCTTCAAGAGCGAGGACCTGTGGCACTCGCATGCGCTCGCCCTCCGTGCGCTGGCGGATTCGCTGGTGCCTCCGGAGGCGAAGCCCACGCCGTAGGAAGCAGGCAGCCTGTCACGTCGTGCCAACAGGGCCGGGACGACCTACCTCTCATGCGGAAGTCTTCACCGCTGTTCCAAGAGGAGCACGCCTGATGCCGACCCGGTCTCCCACCCGCAAGAGCGTCACGCGCACGCGGCGCCTGAAGGATCCGAAGGGCGGCCTCACCGCCGCGGGCCGTGAGTGGTTCCACGAGAAGGAAGGCGCGAACCTCAAGCCCGGCGTGAAGGGCAAGGCGGACACGCCGGAGAAGATGCGCAGGAAGGGCAGCTTCCTGCGCCGTCACTTCGCGCACCCGCGCGGGCCCATGGTGGATGACCACGGCAAGCCCACGCGCCTCGCCCTGTCCGCCCGCGCCTGGGGCGAACCCGTGCCGAAGGACAGCGCGGGAGCGAAGCGGCTCGCCACCAAGGGCACGAAGCTCCTGGAGCGCTACCACGCGGCGCAGGAGAGAGCGAAGCCCGCCGCCAAACGCTCCGGCGCCAAGAAGACGCGGACCGCCGTGGCCGCCCGCCGCGCGACGGCGAAGAAGCCCGCGACGCGGAAGCGCGCGAAGAAGTCCTGAAGCCCCGCCAATCGCCTCACGGCCGGAGCGTGCGAGGCGCGTCCGGCCGGGGAAGCGTGACGTAGTCCGACGGTTCGAAGTGCTCCACCCGGTGGCGGAAGGCCCTGGCGGTGCCGGGCCAGAGGGCGGAGTTGCGCCCCGTGGCATCCATGTACCAGCTCCGGCATCCGCCCTGGTTCCACACCGTGCCGGACAGTCGCGCCTCCAGCTCACGCACGAAGGCGTCCTGGGCACGTGGCTCCGGCTCCACCGCGGCCGCGCCCCGGGCCTCCAGGTAGCGCAGCGCGCCCAGCACGTGCTCCACCTGGGCCTCCATCATCAACAACACAGAAGTGTGGCCCAGGGTGGTGTGCGGCCCCTGAAGCAGGAAGAGGTTGGGGAAGCCGCTCACGGTGATGCCCAGGAAGGCCCGGGGACTGCCCGCCCACACCCGCGCGAGCGTCCGGCCGTCACGCCCCTGGAGGTGGTGCCCCAGCGGCATCTCCGTCGCCTGGAACCCGGTGCCGAAGACGAGCGTGTCCACCGGGTGGACCTCACCATCGCCGGTGACGACCGCGTCCTCGAGCACCTCGCGGATGGGCGCGGTGACGACCTCCACGTTCGGGCGGGTGAGGGCCGGCAGGTAGTCATCGGAGACGAGGATGCGCTTGCACCCCATCGTGTACCGGGGCGTGAGCCGCTCGCGGAGCGACGGGTCCTTCACCCCCTTCAGCATGTGCCACCGCACCCACCGCTGCGCGAGCCGGAAGATCCACGGGTGCTCGAAGGCCACGGCCAGGCTGTCGCGCAGGAGGCGCAGCGCCTCGCGCAGGAGCCACCGCGAGCCCGGCACCCACCGGTACAGGGCCTTTCGCAGGGCTCCGATGGGCTTGTCCCCCCGGGGCAGCACCCACGCGGGCGTGCGCTGGAAGAGGACGAGCCGGCCGACCTCCGGCTGGATGGCCGGTACGATCTGCACCGCCGACGCGCCCGTGCCCACCACGCCCACCTTGCGTCCGGCCAGCGCGTAGCCGGCCTCCCACCGCGCCGAATGCATCACCTTGCCCTGGAAGCGATCCAGCCCGGGCAGGGGTGGAATCACGGGCTCGCTCAAGGTGCCTACGGCGACCACGAGCGCGTCCGCGGTGAGGACGCCGTGGGACGTCTCCAGCACCCAGCGCCGCGTCGTCTCATCCCACTTCGCGGAGAGGACCGCGTGCCCGAAGCGCAGGAAGGCTTCCAGTTGGAATCGCCTGACGCAATCGCGCAGGTACGCCTGGATCTCCCAGCCCGGTGAGTAGACGCGCGACCAGCCGGGGTTCGGCGCGAAGGAGAACGAATACAGCAGCGACTGCACGTCGCACGCGCAGCCGGGATAGACGTTGTCGCGCCAGACGCCGCCCACGTCACCCGCGCGCTCCAGGATGACGAAGTCGTCGAAGCCTTCCTGCTTCAACCGGATGGCCATGCCCAGCCCGGCGAAGCCCGCGCCCACGATGGCGACGCGCACGTGCCGCGGAAGACGGGAAGACACCGGACGGACCTCCTGGGAGCGGTGGGGCACGCAGCCCCTGACCTTCATGCTGTGCACATTCCACCCGGCACGGCCCACCGGGTCGAGGGGGCTGCCCGCGCCCCGGACAGACGTGGGAGGATTCGCCGCCGTGGAGACGCCCCTGCCCTTCGCGCCCCGACTGCGCCCGGTCACGCCCGCGGATGACCCGTTCCTCTTCACGCTCTACGTGAGCACGCGCGCACGCGAGCTGGCCGCCTGGGGCCTGCCGCCCGCGCAGGCGGAGCCGTTCCTGCGCATGCAGCACCAGGCCCAGGCCCGCCACTACGCGGCGACCCATTCCCCGGAAGGCCACGCCATCATCGAGGTGGAGGGCGTGCCCGTGGGCCGCCAGTGGCTCGTGCGCACGGCCGCGGAGCTGCTGCTCGTGGACGTGTCGCTGCTCCCCGAGCATCAGGGACGCGGCCTGGGCACGCAGCTGCTGAAGGCGATTCAAGCGGAGGCGGCGCTGTCGCGCGTGCCCGTGCGGCTGCACGTCACGCGAGACAATCCGGCGCTGCGGCTCTACACCCGGCACGGCTTCACGCCCGCGCCGGGAAGCGACCCGGCGTCGCCCTACCTGGAGCTCCAGTGGCGGGCTCCGGAGGGCGACTCGGGGACCGGCGGCAGGTGAGCCCGCCGGTCCGGTGAGGGCCTTCGCTCACAGGCCCAGCAGCGACTCCGGCTCCGGGGCGATCGTCTGGATGAAGTAGCCAGCCGTCCCCGCGGTGGCGTTCCCGTTCGCCGAGGTGCCCGGGATGATGCCTCCCGCGGTGCCGCCGTTGCCGCCGCTGCCACCGCCGCCACCGGCAGAGAGGATGGTGGTCGAAGGGGACACTGCCGCCGCGTTGCTGCCAGCCCCGCCCGCCGACACATCCACGCTTCCCGTCACGGTGGGGGACACCGGGGAGATGAAGTGGACGATGCCGCCGCCGCCGCCGCCACCGCCGCCTTCACCCGTGCCGCCGTTGCCATTGAAGCCATCCGCGCCCTTGCCGCCCGGCACGCTGATGGTGCCCGCCAGGGTGATGCTCCCCTTGGCCGCGATCAGCACGACGCCGCCACCGCCACCGCCCGTGCCCACGATGGACGCTCCAGTCGTCTGCGGGTTCACGCCGCCCTCGCCCTTCGCTTCGATGGACCCGCCCGAGGTGACGCGGACGTTGGTGCGCGAGACCAGCAGCACCGCGCCTCCGCCCGCCCCGCCGTCGGCGTTCGCGCCCGCGTAGAGGCGCGCTCCCGCGCCGCCCGACGCGGACTGGACCCGGCGGACCTGGGCCGCCTGGAACATCGTCAGGCCCTCGCCTCCGTTGTAGGTGCTCGCCGCCACCCGGGCGACGCCCGCGGGGGCCTCTCCGTTACCCAGGTCCTCCGCCGCGGGCAGCACGACGATCCTCCCGCTCACGGTGATGTCCCCCGTGGCGCGCAGCACCGTGCCGCTGGGGACCCGGAGCGTTCCGGAGGCCGCGACGGTGATGGTGGTGAACTGGAGGTTGAAGCCCGCGGGAAGCTGACTCACGCCCAGCGAGGTGGAGAGGTCCACGGTCTGGCCCGCGCTCACGTTGAACGCCCCCGCGGAGCCATCGCCGTAGAGCCCCTGCGTGCCCGCGGGCCCCTGAGGGCCCTGGGCCCCGGACGCACCCGTCGGCCCGGCGGGCCCCGTTGCACCGGTGGCGCCAGCGGGTCCCACGGCGCCCGTGGGGCCGGTCGGGCCCGTCGGGCCAGCGGGGCCCGTGTCGCCCTTCGCGCCCGTTGCACCGGTGGCTCCAGCGGGGCCGACCACGCCAGTCGCTCCCGTCGGACCTGCCGGGCCCGTGTCTCCCTTCGCGCCCGCGGGGCCCGTCGCGCCAGCGGGGCCGGTCGCGCCGGTCGCGCCGGTGGCCCCCGTCGGACCTGCCGGGCCCGTGGCTCCCGTGTCACCCTTCGCACCCGCCGGACCGGTGGCTCCCACCGCGCCCGTGTCTCCCTTCGCGCCCGTAGGGCCTGCCGGGCCCGTGTCGCCCTTCGCGCCAGCGGGGCCCGTCGCGCCGGTCGCACCGGTCGCGCCCGTATCGCCCTTCGCGCCCTCCGGACCCGCGGGCCCCGTGTCACCCTTGGCTCCCGCCGGGCCCGTCGCGCCGGTGTCACCCTTCTCACCGGTGGGGCCCATGTCGCCCTTCGCGCCCGTGGGACCCGTGGGCCCGGCCGCGCCCTGCGGCCCCATCGGGCCTGTCAGACCGATGGGCCCCATGGGGCCCGTCGCGCCCGCCGGTCCCTGCACGCCTTGAAGTCCCTGGGGCCCCGGCGCGCCCTCCGCACCCGCCAGGCCCTGTGGCCCCTCGGGACCCATCAGGCCGGGTTCACCCGTGGCGCCCTTCTCACCCCGTGGGCCGGCCGGACCCGCGGGCCCCGTCGCGCCCGCGGGCCCCGGAGGACCCTCCGGTCCCGCCGGGCCATCACCCGCCATCCCCTCCGTGCAGGCGGTCACCATCAACGTCGCGCAGAGCGACAGCACGCGAAAACGCGAGAACACCCCACGCAAGGGCACGAAAGCTCGAAGTGACATGGAACAGGTCCTCCCCAAGGACAGCCGCCGCGGTGACGTGCGGCGTAGGAATTCATGCTCTCACGAACTGTGAACCTTCGCACACGCAGGGTCGGTTTCTCTGATGACGCGCCGCGCACTTTCATCGCGTGGCCGCCCATGGTCTGTTCGCTGGCTCACACAATCCGTCACACCCGGGGGCACCATGTCCGAGCCATACGTTGGGCAGATCATCATGTTCGGAGGCGACTTCGCGCCGAGGGGCTGGCTCCTCTGCAACGGTGCCTTGCTCTCCATCGCGCAGAACCAGGCGCTCTTCGCCATCCTGGGGACCACCTACGGCGGCGATGGGAGGACGACGTTCGCGCTGCCGGACCTGCGCGGCCGCTTCCCCATGGCGCCCGGCCAGGGCCCCGGGCTCGCGCCGCACACGCTGGGCGAGGCGTCCGGCCAGCCGTCGGTGACGCTCATCTCCACGCAGATGCCCGCGCACACCCACCCGCTGATGGCCAGCATGCAGGAGGGCAACTCGGAGAGCCCGGAGGGCGCGTACCTCGCGGCCTATCCCCCGGGCAGCACGCCCACGCCCTACTCGACGACCCCCAGCACGGTGATGGGCCCCCAGGCCGTGGGCATCGCCGGCGGCAGCCAGCCCGTGCCCGTCCAGAACCCGTACACCTGCGTGAACTTCATCATCGCGACGCAGGGCGTCTTCCCCTCGCGCGGCTGAGGTCCAGGACGGGAGGGCGCCGCGCCACGGACGCGGCCCCTTCCTCGCGCTTCAGGCGCCCACCACCTCCGCCCGGGTGATGCGGTCCAGCCGGAAGTGGCGCCGCTCCCCGGACGCGAGGTCCACCGCGTCCAGCCGCGTCTCGTGCCGGTCCATCACCACGGACTCGATGCGCACCTCGCGCACGGTCTCCAGGAAGTTGCCGTCCACGTAGGTGATGCGCAGCGGCTGCCGCTCGAACCACGCGCGCTCCAGGGCCTCGCGCACGGGCTTGCGCGTGGGCAGGGACGGCACGCCCAGGAACGTCAGCTCGCGCAGCCGGGCCAACAGCTCCCGCTGCGCGGACGTGGACAGCGCCGAGCGCACCTTGTCCAGCGCCGACTCCAGCGTCCCCGTGAAGGGCAGCAGCCGCATGTCGATGGCGAACCGCCCCAGCGCCACCACCAGCGCCGCCTCGCGCGCGGTGAAGTTCACCGGCGGCAGGCTGTAGCCCCGGTCCAGCGCGTAGCCACCGCCCCGGCCCCGCTCCGCGCCCACCGGCAGCGCGGCGGCGCGCAGCGCGTCCAGGTCCCGGTAGATGGTCCGCACCGTCACGCTGAAGCGCTCCGCCAGCACCTCCGCGGTGACGCCGGTGCGGCGGCCCCTCAGGTACTCGGCGAGGGCGAAGAGTCGCTCGGTGCGCTGCATGACGGTGAAACCTGACATACCGCTGTCAGCCACCGCCCTCAAGCTGGGGCCGAGCCCCAGCGATGCGAAGCCCCTCCGACAGCGCCACGCCGCTCCTGTCCGCCCACCCTTGCGAAGCGGGCACCCGCGCGCCTAAGAGCGCCGGGAGCAGCGTCCGCGCGAAGTGCCTTCCGTCCCAAGAGTCCCCGCCCATGGTCCCGCCCCCCCATCCGCTGGAGGACGAGTGGTTGTGGGGATGGGACCCCACGCCGGGCATCGTGTCCGTCTGGGCGGAGCCGGACGGGCGCGCCTTCATCTGGAAGCGGCAGCCGGGCACGCACGCGCGGCTGCGCGAGGACGCGAGGTACCGGCCCTGGCTGCTGCTCGCGTCACTCCAGGACCTGGAACACCTGGGGGACGCGCTCCGCCCGGAGGGCCCGCCGCCCGTGCCAGGCGCCGTGACGTACCGGGAGCTGGAGGGGCCCGGCGCGCTGCGCTTCCTCGTCAGCGCGGAGGACGGCCGCGCGCTGGCGTCCGCGGTGCTCAAGGGCGCATCGAAGCGGTTGGACCAACGCGTGGGCCACCTGCGCGACCTGGGCCCGGCCGCGGCGCTGGTGCTGCCTCCGGAGGAGCAGTACCTGGTGGCCACCGGCCGCACGTACTTCCGCGACCTGGTCTTCGACGACCTGCGAAGGCTCCAGTTCGACCTGGAGACCACCGGCCTGGATCCTTCCCGCGACCGCATCTTCCTGGTGGCGCTGAGGGACCCGGACGGCCGCGCGCAGACGCTGGAGGTGACGGCGGACGGCGACGCGGGCGAGGCGGACCTCCTGCGCCGGCTGGTCGCGCGCATCCGCGAGGCGGACCCCGACGTGGTGGAGAACCACAACCTGCACGGCTTCGACCTGCCCTTCCTGGACCAGCGCGCGAAGCGGCTCAACGTGCCGCTGGCGCTGGGCCGGGCGGGGCTGCCGGGCCTGCGCCACCGCCCCTCCGCCAGAGGCGCCGCGCTGAACCGGGGGCCCGGAGGCCGTGACGCGGACGCCATGCGCCGCGCGCGCTACACCGTCCCCGGCCGCGAGTTCATCGACACGCTGGACGCCGTGCGCCGCCACGACTTCGCCGCCCGCGACCTGCCGGGCCACGGCCTGAAGGCGGTGGCGCGGCACCTGGGCCTGTCCGGGCCCGACCGCGAGCTCATCCCCGGCGCGCGGATCCACGAGGTCTTCCTGAAGGACCCGGAGCGCGTGCGCCGCTACGCGCGCGAGGACGTGACGGAGGCCGCGGGGCTGGCGCACCTGCTGGGCGGCGCGGCGTTCGCGCTCGCGCGCATGGCCCCCCGGCGCTACGAGCGGCTGGCGGACGCGGGGCCGGCGACGGGCGTGTTGGACCCGCTGATGGTGCGCGCCTACGTGCGCTCGGGCGCGGCGCTGCCGGCGCACGAATCCGGCGACGGCACGTCCCACAGCGGCGCGGCGCTGCACCTGTTCGCCACCGGCGTCGCGCGCCACATCGTGAAGGCGGACGTGGCAAGCCTCTACCCGTCGCTGATGCGCCAGTACCGCATCGGGCCGAAGCGCGACCGGCTGAACGTGCTCCTCGCGCTGGTGGACCGGCTGGTGGACCAACGCCTGGACGCGAAGGGCAAGGCGAAGAAGGCCCCGCCCGGCTCCCCGGAGCGCCACACGCAAGAGGCGATCTCGGCGGCGATGAAGATCCTGATCAACTCCGCCTACGGCTACCTGGGCGCGGTGGGCCTCACCCGCTTCTCGGACGTGCACGCCGCCAACGAGGTGACGCGGCGCGGACGCGAGCTGCTGGGCCTGATGTGCCGCGAGTTGGCGCAGCGGGGCGTGACGCTGCTGGAGGCCGACACGGACGGCGTCTACTTCGCGGTGCCGGAGGCCTGGACGGAGGCGGACGAGCGGCGCGTGGTGACGGAGGTCGCGAGCCTGCTGCCGCCGCGCGTGAAGCTGGAGTTCGACGGGCGCTACGCCGCCATGCTGTCGCACGAACCGAAGAACTACGCGCTCCAGCCCTACGCCGGGCCGCTGCTCCTGCGCGGCGTGGCCTTCCGCTCCAGCCGCGCGGAGCCCTATGGAGAAGACTTCCTGCGCCGCGCCCTCCAGCACCTGCTGGCCGGCGACGTGCGCGCCGTGCGCGACACCTACGTGGACGCGGTGATGGCGCTGCGGCGGCGCCAGGTGCCCACCTTCGAGCTCTCCGCGCAGGTGCGGCTGACCAAGTCCCCCTCGCAGTACCTGGCCACGCGCAAGCAGCGCCGGGAGCTGCCGTACGAAGCGCTGCTCACGAACGGCCGCGAGCACTGGTCCCTGGGCGAGCGCGTGCGCATCTACCGCGCCACCGGCGGCCGCGCGGGCCTGCTCCCGGAAGCGCTCACCGAGGACGGCGAGATTGCCCCGCGCCCCGCGCCGGGCGAGCCCGCGGGCGACGACGCGCGCGACTACGACGTCGAGTACTACGTGCGCCTGCTCAAGGACTCGTTCGCGGCCCGGCTCGCGCGAGGCCTGGCCCCGGAGGACTTCGCGACGGTGTTCGCGGACCCCGACCAGCCCTCCCTCTTCACCCCGTCCCTCGCGGACGCGCGGCCCGTGCTCACCGTCGTGAGGGCGCCCCGGGGCCCCGGGTTCGGTGAGGACACGCAGGAAGTTGGAGCCCCGCCCTTCTCACCGTGACTGGAACCCTGCCGTGTCCCGGTTCCTCCGGGAGTCGGTGGGAGGCTTCTGCTACGGTGCGTCAACTTCGATGGCCTTCTCGTTGATGAAGCGTGTCCCGCCGCGCGCGCTGGGGGTTCCCGGCACCGTGGCCCTGCTGCTCCTGCTTCCCTGGCTCATCTATTGGAGCGCGGTCATCCACCGGTATGGCCTGCGTGACGACTACGCCATCCTGCGCGAGGCGCGCGAGGAGCCGGGGAAGATCCTCCGCGTCTGCGCCTCCCAGGGCCGCCCGCTCTACGGTTGGATGCTGGAGGCGTCCGCGAAGGCGGCCGGAGGCATCGACGGGCTGATGGGGCTGCGCCTCATGGGCGTGGCCGGGCTGGGCGTGCTCGCGGCGGCGGTGTTCCTGCTCTTGCGCAGGGAGGGCTGGCGGCCGGGCTCCGCCGCGCTCCTGGCGGGGTTCCTCACGGTGACGCCGTCCGCGCAGGTCATCGCCAACTGGAGCATCTGCTGGCCGCAGGCCCTGGCGCTGATGCTGGGCCTGGGCGCGTTCGCCTTCGCCCGCCGCGCCCTCGGTCCTCCGGGAGCGCGGGCCCCCGTCCGGTGGCCGTACGCGCTGGCCGCGGTGGGCACCATGGCCACCGCGACGCTCATCTATCAGGTGAGCGGCCTGTTCTCCGCGGTGCTGCTGGCGGCGTCGCTGGTGGTGCACCGCGACGTGTCGCTGAAGGACACCGCGCGCTGGATGCTCAAGCACCTGCTGGTGATGGGCGCGGGCCTGGCGCTCGCGTACGCCGTCACGCAGGTGCTGTTCAAGGCGGGCGTCTTCCCGCCCTCGCCCCGGATCAGCTTCGAGAAGCACTGGGTGGACAAGACCGTCTGGGCGCTCACGCACGTGTTCCCCAACGCGCTCGCGCTGTCCGCGCTCAACGAGGCGCCGGTGGGTGACATGGACGGCTACCGGGCCATGGTGGTGCTGACGCTGACGCTGTTGGGCGTGGGCATCGCGGTGGAGGGGCGCCGCTCGGGGCTTGGGGGCGTGGGGCGCTGGCTGCTGGCGCTGGTGACGCTGTCGGGCGCGGCGTACTCGGTGAGCTTCCTCGCCGGGGAGCGGTGGCCCACGTACCGCACGCTCAACGCGCTCACGGGCGTCTGGGCCGTGTTCTTCGCCGCGTCGCTGGCGAACCTGGGCACCATCTGGCCCCGGCATGGCCCGCGCATGGCCACGGCCCTGCTCACCGCGTTCGTGGCCTTCAGCGCCCTGCTCGCGCACGAGCAGTCCCTGGAGCTGTTCGCCCTGCCCCAGGGCCGGGAGCTGGCGGTGATGGAGCAGGGCGCGAGCCTCGTCGTCCCGGACAAGAAGCCGCGCGTCTTCGTCCTCACCGCGAAGCAGTCGGACTCCACCGCGCCCTTCCACTACCTGGACGAGTTCGGCTCCGTCTCCGTGGACGCGGAGTGGGTGGCCAAGGAGATGCTCAAGGCCCTGGTGAAGGAGCGCTTCCCCCGCGAGCGCGACGTGAGCGGCCTCTACCGCTTCGCCGCCGGCCCCGTCGCCCCGGAGCCGCGCAACTACGACATCCTCATCGACATGCGCCGCCAGCACGTGAGCGCCGTGAGCCCCATCCTCCAGAAGCCCCGATAGCGCACCGCGCGTCAGGGAAACCCCTGAGGCGTGCGCTCGGCTCCCACCCGGATTTCCGGGGAGATTCACGCGGACGCGAGCAACCGGCGCGGCGCGGTGCAGGATCGCTCCCACCGGCGGCGTGAATCCGGGTAATGAATCAGGGAGTGAGCACCACCGCTTCCGCTTCCGCATGTCCCGGGGGCAGCCCCGTCCCGCGTCGCGGAAGCGGGCCCGGCTTCCTCCTGGCGGCGGGAGGTGCCCGCTGATGGGCGGTGAACGTCCGGTGCGGCACGACTGGGTGTATCTGGGCGCCGGCTGGGCGCAAGCCCTGCGCTCGTCCCTGGCCCCGGACGTCCTCGCGCAGGTGACGGCGTGGCGGGATCAAGGCCGGCCCTTCGCCGTCTCCCGGCAGGACCTGCCGGACCGGGAGGACGACCTGCGGCTGGGGCTCACCCTGCCCGACCGCCGCCACCTGTCGCTGCACGTGACGCTGGCCGCCGTGGAGCGCCACCTGCCGCCGCCCACGGTGCAGGAGGTGCGCGACACGGCCCCCGCGGCCTGGGGCCCCGCCCTGGACGACGTCATCGCCCTGGGCGCCGCGCTGGATTTGACGGTGGGCGTGTTCGGTTCACTGGCCTGGCAGCACCGCTCGGGCATGCCCTTCGTGCGGCCGCTGTCGGACGTGGACCTGCTGTTCGCCCCCGCGCGCTGGTCGGACGTGGAGCGGCTGCTGTTCGGACTGGAGGCCGTGTCCCGGCGCCACTCGGTGGTGCGCCTGGATGGAGAGGTGCTGCTGCCAGACGGCGGCGCCGTGTCCTGGCGCGAACTCGCCCTGGCGCCCGAGCGCATCTGGGTCACCGGCCCCCGCGGCGCCAGCCCCCGCACGCTCCGCGAGCTGCGCGCCCTCTTCCCGCCCGAGTCCTGAGACACGCGGCGGGGAGCACGCGGCGCGTGAATACGCGCGCCCGCCGCCACGTCACGCAGGCCACCGTCACAACCCGTTTCCACCGCCCATTTCGAATGACTCGCGGAGCGCTTCACACCCCGCGCGACACACGGGCGCGTCTTCACCCTGGACAAACCCGGAAGAACGTGAAGGCCGAGGCCCCGTTGCGTCCATCCTCAACAAGAACATGGAGTTGCAACCGACGCGGGGCAGGCGGGGCGACAGGCCTCCGGCGTCCGGCCTGCTCGGACCGGGCGCCCAATTGTCACCCTGTGAATGGTTTGGTAAAGGTTGTCTTTGGGGGCGATTGGGGCCTCTCCGTCACGATGGTGGGATTCTCCGTACAGCGCTGGGCCGCCTGGGCCCCCGGACTCGTCAATCCTGCTGCCTGGGAAACGTGGCTCGCGACCCCGCATCCGCTCCCCGCGGAAGGCACGCCCGCGCTCGCGGCGATGCCCGCGATGATGCGCCGCCGGGTGGACCGGCTGGGCCGCATCGCGTTGCAGGCCGCCTATGACGCGCACGTGGACGCGCCGGACGCGCCCGTCGTCTTCGCGTCGCGTCATGGCGACCTGGGCCGCTCGGTGGAGCTGCTCACGCAGCTGGCGCGCTCGGAGCCGCTGTCGCCCACCTCCTTCAGCCTGTCGGTGCACAACGCCATCGGGGCGCTCTACTCCATCGCGCGCGGGGACACGTCCGCCTACGCCGCCATCGCCGCGGGCGAGGAGACGGTGGAGGCCGCCTTCACGGAGGCGTGTGGCCTGTTGTCCGACGGTGTCCCCCGGGTGATGGTCGTCGTCTACGACGAGCCCGTGCCCACGCCGTGGGAACACTTCTGCCGGGATGTGGCGTTTCCCCATGCATGGGCCTGCCTCCTCTCCGCCAGCACGGGCGCGGATGCCATCCACCTGGACTGCGCGGCCGGCCCCCCGGAGGCGCCCGTCGCGGCGGCGGACCCCGCGGAGCTCCCGGCGGACCTGCGCGCCCTGCGCTTCCTCGTTTCCGGCGCCTCGCGGTGGGAGCACGCGGCGGGCGGCCGGTGTTGGCGGTGGACGCGCCATGCTTGAGAAGCTCGACCGGCCGTGGCGCATCTTCGCCACCGGGTTGTCCTTCGCCACCTTCGGGCTGGGAGGGCTGGCGCTGCGGCTGCTCTACTTCCCGCTGCTGGCGCTCTTCGTGCGCGACCCGGCGCGGCAGCAGCGGCTGGCGCGGCTCGCGGTGCACTACACGTTCCGCTTCTTCATCGGCTACATGCGCGCCCTGGGCGTGCTGCGCTACGAATTGCAGGGCGTGGAGAAGCTGGCGCGCTCCGGGCTGCTCATCCTGGCCAACCACCCGTCGCTCATCGACGTGGTGTTCCTCATCTCCCTGGTCCCCAACGCGGACTGCGTGGTCAAGGCGAGCCTGGCCAACAACCCGTTCACGCGCGGCCCCATCCGGGCGACGCGCTACCTGTGCAACGACTCCGGGCCCGGGCTCATCCAGGACTGCATCGCCTCCGTGAAGGCCGGCAACAACCTCATCATCTTCCCGGAGGGCTCGCGCACGCCGCTCGACGGGAACATGCAGCTGCAGCGCGGCGCCGCCAACATCGCCGTGCGCGGCCCGTGTGACATCACGCCGGTCATCATCCAGTGCGAGCCGCGGGGCCTCACCAAGGGCACGCCCTGGTGGAAGGTGCCGGCGAAGCCCATGCACTACGTCATCCGCGTGGAGGATGACATCCACGTGCCGGCCCACGACGTGGAGGCGGGCGAGGCGGCCAGGGCCGCGCGCCAGCTCACCACCCGTTTGCACGACCATTTCTCCAGGGGGAACCAGGAACATGTTGGAGCTTGAGCAGGAAATAAAGCGGCTGGTCATCGACACGTTGAACCTCGAGGACGTCAAGCCGGACGACATCGATCCGGCGGCGCCGCTGTTCGTCGAGGGGCTGGGGCTGGACTCCATCGACGCCCTCGAGCTCGGCCTCGCGTTGCAGAAGTCCTATGGCGTCGTGCTGGCGAGCGACTCCAAGGAGAATCGCCGTCACTTCGCAAGTGTTCGGGCGCTCGCGGACTTCGTCAGCACCCACCGCACCCGTTCCTAGGCAGCCCCGTTCAAAACCAAAGCGAGGAGTCACCCCATGACCAAGCACGAGCTGTTCGAGCGCCTGAGCGCCATCCTCCAGGAAACCTTCGACATCGAGCCGTCCCGCATCGTCCCGGAGGCGCGTCTGCACGACGACCTCGACATCGACAGCATTGACGCCATCGACCTGCTGGTGCGCCTGAAGCCGGTGACGGGCCAGCGCGTCCCGCCGGAAGTCTTCCGCTCCGTGCGCACCATCCAGGACGTGGTGGACGCGCTGTACGGTCTGCTCGGCAGCGACTCCGCCGCGGCGTGAAGCGTCTGCGTCCGGTGCTGTTGGGGCTCTTGAGCCTCGCCTACCCGCCGCTCGTCTATCTGGGCCTGGGCCACTTCGAGCCCCGCTGGATGGCGCTGCCCCTGGCGGCCATGGCGGTGGTGCGCGCGGTGGCCACGCGGGAGAAGATGTGGCTCGCGGCCGCGGTGGGCGCGCTGGTGCTCGCGGGCTCCAGCATGCTGGGCAACCACGCCCTGCCCCTGAAGCTCTACCCGGTGCTGGTGAACGGGGTGCTCCTCGCCGTCTTCGCCACCAGCCTCGCGTATCCGCCCAGCGTGATTGAGCGGCTGGCGCGGCTTCGGGAGAAGGACCTGCCGCCCTCGGGCGTGGCCTACACGCGCCGGGTGACGCAGGTGTGGTGCGGCTTCTTCGTCTTCAACGGCGCGCTCGCGCTCACCACGGCGCTCTTCGCGAGCGACGCGACGTGGGCGCTCTACAACGGCCTCATCGCCTACGGCCTCATGGGCCTCTTGTTCGCGGGCGAATGGGTGGTGCGGCAGCGGGTGCGCGCACGGCACGCCCATGGCTGAGCCGCTCGCGCTCGAAACCCTCCTCGTCCACGGCCGTCCCGCCGGGCACCCCGTGGCCCGGAGCGAGGACGGCGTGCGGGACTTCGCTGCGTTGCGCGCCCGGGTCGCCGGCTGGCGCTCGGCCTTCGCGGCGCACGGAGGCCAGCGCTACGCCCTCTTCACCGAGGACACCTTCGAGTTCGCCGCCGCGCTGTTGGGCGCCTGGCACGCGGGCGTCTGCGTCTACCTGCCCGCGGACGCGCGCCCCGCCACGCTGGACGCGCTGAAGGCCCACGTGGACGGCTTCGCGGGCCGGGCCCCCCAGGGACAGGGGCCGCTCGCACCCGCGATGAACGAGGACGGGACCGCCGCCGCGCTCCAGCCGCTGTCGCCCCGGCTCGCCGCGCTGGTCGTCTACACGTCGGGCTCCAGCGGAGAGCCCACCGCCATCCCCAAGCGCCTGTCGCAGCTGTCCAGCGAGGTGGCCACGCTGGGCCGCCTGTTCGACGAGGCCGTGGGGGACGTGCCGGTGCTGGCCACCGTGTCGCACCAGCACATCTACGGCCTGCTGTTCCGGGTGCTATGGCCACTGACGTCCGGCCGCCCGTTCGACGCGAAATCCCTGCCCTATCCGGAGGACATCCTGGCCGCGCTCCAGACCGGCCCCGGGTTGCTGGTGGCGAGCCCCGCGCACCTGAAGCGGCTGCCTGCGACGCTGGACTGGGCGGCCGTGCGCGGGAACCTGCGCGGGCTGTTCTCCTCCGGCGGACCGCTCACCCCCGAAGCGCTCCACGCCTGCCGCGACCTGTTGGGCCGGGCGCCGGTGGAGGTGTACGGCAGCTCGGAGACGGGCGGCGTCGCGTGGCGCCGGCGCGACACGGACGACACCGCGTCCTGGCGCACGATGCCGGGCGTGGAGGTGCGCGCGGAAGACGACGCGCTCCGCGTCCAATCCCCCCACCTGGACCTGCCTCCGGGCGAATGGTTCACCACGGAGGACCGCGCGCGCCCCGTGCCCGGCGGCTTCGAGCTGTTGGGGCGCCGCGACCGGCTGCTCAAGCTGGAGGAGAAGCGCGTGTCGCTCTCCGCCATGGAGCGCACGCTCGTGGCCGGGGGCCTTCTGCGCGAGGCGCGGGTGCTGCCCCTCACGGAGGGCCACCGCGTGATTCTGGCGGTGGTGGGCGTGCCGGACGCGGAAGGCTGGCGGCTCCAGCAGACGGGGGGCAGGCGCTCCCTGAGCCAGGCGCTGCGCGAGAAGCTGGCCCCGCATTTCGAGTCCAGTGCCTTGCCGCGCCGGTTCCGGTATCTGGAGGCCATGCCGGTCAACTCCCAGGGCAAATCCACCGAGGCGGCGCTCGCCGCGCTCTTCGACCCGAAGCGTCCCCCGTTCCGCGTGCTGGAGCGCTCCGACGAGCGCGTGCTGCTGGCGGTGGAGGTCCCCGCGAACTCGCCCTACTTCGACGGGCACTTCCCGGGCTCGCCCATCCTGCCCGGCGTGGTGCAGGTGGAGTGGGCGCTGCTCCTGGGCCGCGAGCACTTCGCGCTGCCGCCGGACTTCCTTCGCATCGAGACGCTGAAGTTCCAGCAGGTCATTCCCCCCGGCACGCTGCTGTCGCTGGAGCTCACCTGGGCGAAGGAGTCCGGGCGGCTGGGGTTCAAGTTGACGTCGGCCGCGGGCTCGCATGCCAGTGGCCGCATCGTGTTGGGGGGAGCGGCAGGATGAAGGTCTGCGCGGTGATTCCGGTCTACAACCACGGCGAGGCCGTGGGCGCGGTGGTGAAGGCCGTGCGAAGCCACGGGCTGCCCTGCGTGCTGGTGGACGACGGCAGCGAGCCCGGCTGCGCGGCGGTGCTGGACGGCCTGGCGCGCGAGGACAGCGAGCACGTGGAGGTGGTCCGCCTGCCCCAGAACGAGGGCAAGGGCGGCGCGATGATGGCGGGCCTGCGCGCGGCCCTCGCCAAAGGCTACAGCCACGCGCTCCAAATCGACGCGGACGGCCAGCACGACGCCAACGACATCCCGCGCTTCCTGTCGCTGGCGAAGGCGCAGCCGGACATGCTCGTGTGCGGCACGCCCGTCTATGACGAGTCCGTGCCCAAGGGCCGGCTCTACGGCCGCTACGCCACGCACATCTGGGTGTGGATCAACACGCTCTCGTTCGCCATCCGCGACTCCATGTGCGGCTTCCGCGTGTATCCGCTCCAGCCCACCGTGGCGCTCATCGACTCGGTGAGGATTGGCAAGCGGATGGACTTCGACGTGGAGGTGCTGGTGCGCCTGTTCTGGCGCGGCATGCGCATCCTCAACCAGCCCACCCAGGTGCGCTACCCCACCGACGGCATCTCCCACTTCGACGTGCTCTGGGACAACGTGCGCATCTCCGGCATGCACGCCCGGCTCTTCTTCGGGATGCTGGGACGGCTGCCCGTCCTGCTCTGGCGCAAGGTGGCCAGATGAAGTCCCGCCATTGGGCGGAGATGGGAGAGACCACCTTCGTCGCCGGCATCTGGATCCTCTATTGGATCCACCGCCTCCTGGGCCGCTGGCCCTTCCGCCTCTGCCTCTACCCGGTGGTGCTGGTGAACTGGCTCAGGCGCCCGGCGCTGCGTCAGGCGTCAGGCCAGTACCTGGAGCGGATGCAGGCCGCCACCGGGGCCCTGGGGCACGCGCCCCGCTGGCGCGACAGCGTGCGCCACGTGCTGATGTTCGCGGAGACCATGCTGGACAAGCTGCTCGCGGTGAGCGGGCGCTACCGCTTCGAGAGCGTCCGCACGGAAGGGCGCGAGGAGTTCTACCAGGCGGCGAAGTCCGGCCGGGGCGGCGTCATCGTCACCGCGCACATGGGCTGCCTGGAATTGTGCCGCTCCATGGCGGAGCGCCGGGGCGAGGTGAAGCTCAACATCCTGGTGCACACGCTGCACGCGGAGCAGTTCAACCGCCTGCTCAAGCGGCTCAACCCGGAGAACGACTTCCGGCTGATGGAGGTCACGGACATGGGCCCGGCCACCGCGGTCGCGCTGAACGAGCGCGTGGAGGCCGGCGAGTTCGTGGTCATCGCGGGCGACCGCATCCCGGTGAATTCCGCGCAGACCGTGCGCGTCGACTTCCTCGGCCACCCGGCGCCATTTCCGGTGGGCCCCTACGTGCTGGCGGCGCTGCTCAAGTGTCCGCTCTACCTGCTGGGCTGCATCCATGAGGGCAAGGGCTACACCATCCACTTCGAGCGCCTCTTCGAGCGCGTCGTGCTGCCCCGGGGCAAGCGCGAGGCCGCGCTCACCGACTGCGCCCAGCACTACGCAGGCCGGGTGACGGCGCTGCTGAAGCGCGCGCCCTACGACTGGTTCAACTTCTTTCCCTTCTGGGATCAGGTGCATGTCTCCGCGAAGCCCCCCACTTTCTGACACCCCGGTCCGCTTCGACGGAACGCGGCTGACGCTCGAGGACGTGGGCGCCCTGTCGCGCCGCGAGCGCCCCGCGGAGCTGGGCACGGCCCCCGCCTTCCGCCAGCGCATCGCCAGGGGCGCCGCGTTCCTGGACCGGCTGCTGGCGGAGGACGGCGTCATCTACGGCGTCACCACCGGCTACGGCGACTCCGTCACGGTGTCCATCCCGCCCGCGCTCGTCGCGGAGCTGCCGCACCACCTCTACACGTACCACGGCATCGGCGCGGGCCGGTTCCTCACCCCGGAGGAGACGCGCGCGGTGCTGGCCACGCGGCTGGCGTCGCTGTCACAGGGCTTCTCCGGCGTGGGCGTGGCGCTCCTCACCCAGTTGGAGCTGCTGCTCCAGCACGACGTGCTGCCGCTGATTCCAGCCGAGGGCTCCGTGGGCGCGTCCGGCGACCTGACGCCCCTGTCCTACGTGGCGGCGGTGCTCTGCGGCGAGCGCGACGTGTGGCACCGGGGCGAGCGCAAGCCCGCGGCGCAGGTGCTGAAGGAACTGGGCATCTCTCCCCTCAAGCTGCGGCCGAAGGAAGGCCTGGCCATCATGAACGGCACCGCCGTGATGACGGCCCTGGCGTGCCTGGCGTGGGAACGCGCGGAGTACCTGTCGCGGCTCGCCACCCGGCTCACGGCGTTCAACGTGCTGGCGAGCGCCGGCAACGCGCACCACTACGACGAGACGCTCTTCGCGGCGAAGCCCCACGCGGGCCAGCAGCGCGTGGCGGCCCGGCTGCGCGCGGACCTGGTCACGGACCGGCCTTCGCGCAACGAGCAGCGGCTCCAGGACCGGTACTCGCTCCGGTGCGCGCCGCACGTGATTGGCGTGCTGGAGGACGCGCTGCCGTACTTCCGCACGCTCATCGAGAACGAGCTGAACAGCGCCAACGACAACCCGCTCATCGACCCGGATGGCGAGCGGGTGCTGCACGGCGGCCACTTCTACGGCGGCCACATCGCCTTCGCCATGGACGGGCTGAAGAACGCGGTGGCCAACGTGGCGGACCTGTTGGATCGGCAGCTCGCGCTGCTGGTGGACCCGCGCTTCAACCACGGGCTGCCCGCGAACCTCTCCGCGTCCACCGGCGCCCGCGCGGCCATCAACCACGGCCTCAAGGCGGCGCAGATCAGCGTCTCCGCGTGGACCGCGGAGGCGCTGAAGCAGACCATGCCCGCGTCCGTCTTCTCCCGCTCCACCGAGTGCCACAACCAGGACAAGGTGAGCATGGGCACCATCGCCGCGCGCGACTGCCTGCGGGTGCTGGAGCTGACGGAGCAGGTGGCCGCGGCCATGCTCATCGCCGCGCGCCAGGGCGTCACCCTGCGCCAGCGGCTGGACGCGGACGCGAAGCCCGGCCCCGCCCTGGCCGCGATGCACGCGGACCTGGAAGCGCGCATTCCTCTGCTGGTGGAGGACCGGGCGCTGGACGGCGAGCTGCAGGGCCTCATCACCGCCATCCGCCGCCGGGAGTGGAGGCTGCATGAAGCCTGACCTGAGCTGCGAGCTGGAGATCGACCCGGCGTTCCACGATCTCGACATGATGGAGATCGTCTGGCACGGCCACTACGTGAAGTACCTGGAGCTGGCGCGCGCCGTCATCCTGCGCAAGCACGACTACGACTGGCCGCAGATGCGCGAGTCCGGGTACGGCTGGCCCGTGGTGGAGATGAAGCTCAAGTACGTCTCCCCCATCCACTACAAGCAGCGCATCATCGTGCGCGCCGAAATCACCGAGTGGGAGAACCGGCTGCGCTTCGACTACCTGCTGCGCGACGCGGACACCGGCCGCAAGGTGAACCAGGCCCACACCATCCAGGTCGCGGTCTCATTGAAGACGGGCGAGATGGAATACGTCTGTCCGGAAGTCCTCTGGAAGAAGCTGGGAGTGTGGCCGGGATGAAGCCCTTCCTCGTGTTGATGCTGTCGCTCTTGTCCGTGAGCGCCCACGCCGCGGACCTGGTGAAGGACGTGCGCTCGCGCCTGGTGGACGCGCCGCTCGTGCGCGGCCGGTTCGAACAGAAGAAGACCGTGCAGGGCTTCAAGAAGCCGCTGGTGTCCAAGGGGGATTTCCTCCTCGCGCGCGACCAGGGCGTGCTGTGGAACACGCGCACGCCGTTCGCCTCCACGCTGACGCTCACGCGCAAGTCGCTGAGCGCGCAGCAGGCCACGGGCGGCGCGGCCTACCACCTGGACTCCACCAAGGAGCCCGCGCTGGCGGCGGTGAACGAGCTGCTCTTCGCGCTCCTGTCCGGCGACGTCGCGGCGCTCCAGAAGCGCTTCACGGTGGCGGGCGAGCTGGTGGGCGACAAGGGCTGGAAGCTGGAGCTGACGCCCACGGACGCGGGGCTCGCGCGCGTCTTCAAGCACATCCACCTGGAGGGTGACGGGTACGTGCGCCAGGTGCAGCTGGACGAGACGCGCGGCGACAGCAGCGTCATCACCTTCGAGCAGCTCGCGCAGACGCCTCCCCCCGACGCCACGGAAGCGGAACGCCTTGGCAAATAAGCTGGCCATCCTGTGGGCGCTGGTCGTGCTCGCCGTGGGCGTGCACCAGGTCCAGTTCTGGCGCTCCGCGAGCCTGGACACGGACGTGCTCGCGCTCCTGCCGGAGGACGAGCAGGCGCCGGAGGTGGACGCCGCCACGCGCAAGCTCGCCGACGACGCCGGCCGGCAGGTGGTGCTGCTGGTGGGCGCCAACGACTGGCCGTCCGCGCAGAAGGCCGCGGACGAGGCCACGCGCGTGCTCACGGAGGCCTCCGACCTGCTGGAGCCGGCGGTGGTGGACACCTCCTCGCTGGAGCAGGCGGTGGAGTTCTACCGTCCCTACCGCGACCGGCTGCTCACGCCCGCGCAGCGCCAGTGGCTGACGCGCGCGACGCCGGAGGAGCTGGGCGGCACGGCCTTGATGAAGCTGTACCAGCCCGCGGGCGCGCGGCTGACTGACTGGAACGCGGATCCGCTGGGCCTGTGGCAGGACTGGTGGCAGGCCCGCGCGGCGGAGACGTCCGCCCGGCCCCGCGACGGACGGATGTGGCTGTCCGGCGAGGGGCGCGAGTGGGTGCTCCTCCTGTGGAAGAGCAAGGTGTCCGCCTTCGCGCTGGGGGACGGCTCGCGCGTCACCGCCACGGTGGAGCGGGCACGCTCGCGAGTCGAAGCGGCGGTGCCCGGTGGACGGCTGGTGGCCGCGGGCGTGCCGCTGTACGCGGAGGCCGCCGCCTCGCAGGCGAGCTGGGAGATGTCCACCATCGGCTTCGGGTCGCTGGCGGCGGTGCTCATCCTCGTCTGGCTCACCTTCCGCTCGCTGCGGCCCATCCTCCTCGTGGGCGTGTCGCTTACGCTGGGCTGCGCGGTGGCGCTGACGGTCACCGCGCTCGTGTTCGACCGGGTGCACCTGCTCACGCTCGTCTTCGGCTCCAGCCTGGTGGGCGTGGCGGAGGACTACGGCTTCCACTACTTCGCCGCGCGCCAGGGCAAGGCCCCGTCGGAGCGCGGTCCGGTGATGCGCGCGCTTTTGCCCGGCATGGTGCTCGCGCTCGTCACCAGCGTGGTGGCGTACCTGGCGCTGGGGGTCGCGCCCTTCCCGGGCCTGCGGCAGATGGCGGTGTTCTCCGCCGCCGGCCTCACCGCCGCGTTCCTCACCGTGGTGTGCTGGTTCCCCTCGCTGGACACGGGCGCCCTGCCCGTCACCTCGTTCTCCGAGCGCTTCTCCGCGTCCATCACCCGCTGGCCGCGCGTCGCGTCCACCCCGGCCTGGTGGGTGTCCGGCGCGATCCTCACGGTGCTTGTCGCCGTGGGCATCTGGAAGCTGGAGCCCCGGGACGACCTGCGCCAGTTGCAGGGCGCGCCCGCGAACCTCATCGCGGATCAGCGGGAGCTGGGGCGCCTGTTGGGGCTGCCCAGCCCGGCGCAGTTCTTCCTGGTGCAGGGTGACAGCGACGAACAAGTGCTCGCGCGCGAGGCCGTGCTGAAGACGAAGCTGGACGCGCTGGTCTCCGAGAAGGTGTTCGCGGGCTACCGCGCCGTGTCCGACTGGCTCCCGTCAGAAGCGCAGCAGCGCGAGGACGCGGCCCTGAGCGCCCGCGCGGAAGCCCTGGCCGTCGCCGCCGTCAGCGAATCCACGGGCGAGGCCCCCACGCGCGCCGCCTTCTCCCCGGAGCCGCTCACGCTCCAGCACTTCCTGTCCGGCCCCGCCGCCGCGGCCATCCGGCAGCAGTGGCTGGGGACGCTGGGACAGGCGCGATACAGCGTTCTCATGCTGCGCGGCCTCAACGACCCCAAGGTGCTGCCCCGTCTGGAAGAGGTGGCCCACGGCCTGGACGGCGTCCGCTGGGTGGACAAGACGGCGGAGATTTCAGGCCTGCTCAGCCGCTACCGCCGCATCATGGGCGGGCTCATCGTCGCGGGTTACATCGCGGTGCTGCTCACGCTGGTGGCCCGCTTCGGCCGTCAGGCGTGGCGCGCATGGATCCCCTCCGTGCTGGGCACGCTGCTGACGCTCGCCCTCTTCGGGTGGGTGGGCGCGCCGCTGCAGCTCTTCACCGTGCTCGGGCTGGTGCTGCTGCTGGGCATGGGCGTGGACTACGGCATCTTCCTCCTGGAGCACCCCGGTGACGGCTCCGCGTGGCTCGCGGTGGCGCTGGCCGGCGTGAGCACGCTGCTCTCCTTCGGGCTGCTGGGCCTGTCCGCCACGCCCGCGCTGCGCTCCTTCGGCCTCGCCATGCTGGTGGGCGAGGTCGCCATCTGGATCCTCACCCCTTGTTTCCGACTTCCACCCGGGAAAGCCACACATTGAAAACCGAGACAGCGGACATCCTCATCATCGGCGCGGGCCCCGCGGGCTCCGTCGCGGCGGGCCTCCTTCGCAAGCAGGGCCGTGACGTCCTCGTGCTGGAGCGCGAGCAGTTCCCGCGCTTCTCCATTGGCGAGAGCCTGCTGCCGCAGAGCATGGAGTACATCCAGGAGGCCGGCTTCCTCCAGGACATCGTGGAGGCGGGCTTCCAGTACAAGAACGGCGCCGCGTTCGAGCGCGCCGGCCGGTACACGGACTTCGACTTCCGCGACAAGTTCAGCCCCGGCTGGGGCACCACCTACCAGGTGCAGCGCGCCCGCTTCGACCAACTCCTGGCCCAGGCCGCGGAGAAGAAGGGCGCCACCGTGCGCTTCCGCCACGAGGTGCTGTCCGTGGACTTCTCCAGCGGGCAGCCGGTGGTGACGGCGCGCTCCCCCGAAGGCGAGACGTACCAGGTGAAGGCGCGCTTCCTGCTGGACGCGAGCGGCTTCGGCCGCGTGCTGCCGCGCCTGCTGAACCTGGAGACGCCGTCCAACTTCCCCGTGCGCGGCGCCATCTTCACGCACGTGCAGGACAACGTCCCGCTCGGCACCTTCGACCGGAACAAGATCCGCGTCACGACGCACCCGGAGCACGTGCACGTCTGGTACTGGACCATCCCCTTCTCCGACGGCCGCTGCTCGCTGGGCGTGGTCGCGAAGAAGGAGTTCCTGGACCAGTACACCGGCACGGACACGGAGCGGCTCCAGGCCATCGTGAAGGAGGCGCCGTCGCTGCAGAACCTCCTGAAGGACGCCGTCTGGGACACGCCCGCGCGCAAGCTCACCGGCTACGCGGCCAACGTGAAGTCGCTGTGGGGCCCGGGCTTCGCGCTGCTGGGCAACGCGGGCGAGTTCCTGGACCCCGTGTTCTCCTCGGGCGTCACCATCGCCTTCAAGTCCGCGAGCCTCGCGTCGGCCTGCATCGCCCGGGAGTTCGCGGGGGAGCAGGTGGACTGGGAGAAGGACTACGCGAAGCCGCTCAAGGCGGGCGTGGACACCTTCCGCACCTTCGTGGAGTCCTGGTACGAGGGCGGCTTCCAGAACATCATCTTCCACCCGAACCCGTCGGACGACGTGCGCCGGATGATCTCCGCCATCCTCGCCGGCTACGCGTGGGACAAGAACAACCCCTACGTCGCGGAGAGCAAGCGGCGCCTGACCGTCCTCGAGTCCCTGTGCGCGGCGTAATCACCGCCCTCCTCGTCGCGGGGCTGATGGCCTGCACCACCCCGCCCCGGCCCCGGCCCTCCGCCCCTGGCGAGCCGTTGCCGGAGCTGCGCCTGGCCCCCGCCGCCCTCGGCACGTCCGTGAGCCTGGCGCAGCAGCTCGTGTTCGCGCACGAGCAGGACCCCGGAGGCCCCCGCTCGCTAGAGGCGCTCCTGGAGGTGGACCCGGCCCGGATGCAGCTGGCCGGGCTGGCCATGGGGCACCGCATCCTCACCCTGCGCTGGGATGGCAGCCGCCTGGACGAGGAGCGGGACCCCCGCGTGCCCGCCCAGTTCAACTCCGCCCTGGTGTTGCGGGACGTGCAGCTCGTCTACTGGCCGGCCGACGCCGTGCGCGCCGCCCTGCCCGCCGGCTGGACGCTGGAGGATGGCCCCACCCGGCGGACCCTGTCGAAGAACGGCAGGGAATGGGTGACGGTGCGCTACGATGGCACCCCGCGCTGGGAAGGGCGCACGCAGCTCATCAACCACTCCGAGCACTACCAGCTCACCATCGACTCGCACGTCGCCGACGAGTGACACCCCATGCCTCCTCCTGTCTTCCTCAACCAGCTGGGCCTCGTCTGCGCGTTGGGCTCCGGGAAGCAGGAGGTGGCCCGGGCGCTGTTCGCGGACACCGTCTCTGGCGTCGCTTCGCATGCCGGGTACGCGGACCGGCCGCTGCACCTGGGCGTCGTCACCGCCCCCCTCGCGGCGCAGGACGCGCTGCCCCCTTCGCAGCACAGCCGCAACAACGCGCTGCTGCTCACCGCGCTGGAGCAGGTGCGCCCCGGGATTGACGCCGCCATCGCCCGCTTCGGCCCCGCGCGCGTGGCGGTGGTGCTGGGCACCAGCACGTCCGGCGTTGGCGAAGGAGAAGCGGCCATGGCCGCCCACCTGGCCACGGGCGAGCTGCCGGCCCACTTCCATCTTCAGCAGCAGGAGCTGGGCTCCCCCGCGCTGGCGCTCGCGCACGTGCTGGGCACTTGCGGCCCCGCGTACGTCATCTCCACCGCGTGCTCCTCCAGCGCCAAGGCCCTGGCCAGCGCGGCGCGGATGCTGCGCGCGGGCACCGTGGACGCGGTGCTGACGGGCGGCGTGGATTCGCTGTGTGGCTTCACCGTGGCGGGCTTCCGCTCGCTGGACTCCGTGAGCGAGGAGCGCTGCAACCCGATGAGCGCCCACCGCCACGGCATCAACATCGGCGAGGCGGCGGCGCTGTTCCTGATGACGCTCGAGCCGGGGCCGGTGCGCCTGTCCGGCTGGGGCGAGTCCTCCGACGCGCACCACATCTCCGCCCCGGAGCCCGGCGGCAAGGGCGCCATGGCCGCCATCCAGGAGGCCCTGAAGCGCGCGGGGCTTTCGCCAGGGCAGGTGGACTACGTGAACCTGCACGGCACCGCCACGCCGCAGAACGACGCCATGGAGAGCCGCGCGGTGCACACGCTGCTGGGGCCGGACGTGAAGGCCAGCTCCACCAAGCCGCTCACCGGACACACGCTGGGAGCCGCGGGCGCGCTGGAGGCGGCCTTCGCGTACCTCACGCTGGTGGACAACCCGGAAGGCAAGCTGCCCGGGCACTTCTGGGACGGCGCCGTGGACCCGGCGCTGCCGGCGCTGTCGCTGGTGAAGCCGGGGGAATCGCTGGGGCGCCCGGTGAAGAGCGTGCTGAGCAATTCGTTCGCCTTCGGGGGCAGCAACGCCGCCCTCGTGCTGGAGCGCGCATGATGCGCATCGTGATTGATCAGCCCGTCGAGGAGCTGGTGCCCCATCAGGGCCGCATGCGGCTGCTCGACCGCGTCCTGGAGGGCGACGCGGACTCGCTGCTCGCGGAGGTCACCGTGCGCGAGGACAGCCTCTTCTACGCGGACGGCGTCGTGGGCGGCTGGGTGGGCATCGAGTACATGGCGCAGGCCGTGGCCGCGTGGGCCGGGTGGCATGCGCGCAAGCGCGGCGGCACGCCCCGGGTGGGCTTCCTGCTGGGCACGCGCCGCTTCGAGTGCAGCCGCCCCGTCTTCAAGCTGGGCGAGACCCTGCGCGTCGAGGTCCACCGCCAGTTCTCCGCGGACAACGGGCTGGGCCAGTTCGACTGCACCTTGCGCATCGGGACGGAGCAGGTGGCCACGGCGGCGCTGACGGTCTACGAGCCGCAACCGGGGCAGGACCTGGGAAGGGGCAACACAGATGGGTGACAAGACGGTGCTGGTGACGGGCTCCAGCCGGGGCATCGGCCGCGCCATCGCGCTGCGCCTGGCCCGCGACGGCTACGACGTCGTGGTGCACTGCCGCAGCAAGCGCGAGGAGGCGGACGCGGTGGCCGCCCAGGTGCGTGAGGCCGGCCGCGAGTCGCGCGTGCTCCAGTTCGACGTGGCGGACCGCGCCGGCACGCAGGCCGCGCTGCTCGCCGACGTGGAGGCCCACGGCTGCTACTACGGCGTGGTGTGCAACGCGGGCATCGCTCGCGACAACGCCTTCCCCGCGATGACGGCGGAGGAGTGGGACGGCGTCATCCACACCAACCTGGACGCCTTCTACAACGTGCTCAACCCGCTCACGATGCCCATGGTGCGCCGCAGGAAGCCGGGCCGCATCGTCACGCTGTCGTCCGTGTCCGGGCTCATGGGCAACCGGGGCCAGGTGAACTACAGCGCCGCCAAGGCGGGCATCATCGGCGCGACGAAGGCGCTGGCGGTGGAGCTGGCCAAGCGCGACATCACCGTCAACTGCGTGGCGCCGGGCCTCATCGACACGGAGATGGTGCCTCCGGAGGTGCTGGAGGAGGCGCTGAAGATCATTCCCGCCCGCCGGATGGGCAAACCCGAGGAGGTCGCCGCCGCGGTGGCCTTCCTCATGGCGGAAGACGCGGCCTACATCACGCGGCAGGTGATTTCGGTGAACGGGGGGATGATCGGATGAAGCGCGTGGTGGTCACCGGAGTCGGTGCGCTGAGCCCCCTGGGCCATGACTGGAAGACGGTCGAGGCGTCGCTGCGCGCGCGCCAGAACGCCGTCCAGGTGATGGAGCCCTGGAAGCAGTACGAAGGTCTGAACACGCGGCTGGGCGCGCCCGCCCAGCCCTTCGAATTGCCCCCGTCCACGTACTCGCGCAAGACGACGCGCACCATGGGCCGCGTGGCGCTGATGGCGACGCGGGCCAGCGAGCTGGCGCTCCAGGACGCGGGCCTGTTGGGCAGCCCCCTGGTGAAGAGCGGGAAGATGGGCATCGCCTACGGCTCCTCCGCGGGGACGCCGGAGAACATGGGCGACTTCGGGAAGATGATCACCCACAAGACGACGGAGGGCATCACCGCGACGACGTACCTGCGGATGATGTCCCATACGGCGGCGGTGAACATCGGCGTCTTCTTCGGCGTCACCGGGCGCATCATCACCACGTCCAGCGCGTGCACCTCCGGCAGCCAGGGCATCGGCTACGCGTACGAGGCGATCAAACTGGGCCGCCAGGTGGCGATGCTCGCGGGCGGCGCGGAGGAACTGGACGCCACGGGCGCGGCGGTGTTCGACACCCTCTTCGCCACCAGCACGAAGCACAACGAAGCGCCGCACCAGTCCCCTCGCCCCTTCCACGCCGAGCGCGACGGGCTGGTGCTGGGCGAGGGCGCGTGCACGCTGGTGCTGGAGGAGTTGGAGCACGCGAAGGCGCGCGGCGCCACCATCCACGCGGAGCTGTTGGGCTACGGCACCAACAGCGACGGCCGCCACGTGACGCAGCCCAACGCGGACACCATGGCGGAGGCCATGCGGCTGGCGCTGGAGGACGCGGGCGTTCCGGCGTCCGCCATCCCCTACGTCAACGCGCACGGCACGGCGACGGACACGGGCGACGTGGCGGAGAGCGCGGCGACGAAGTCCGTCTTCGGGGAGAAGGTCGCCATCTCCAGCCTCAAGAGCTACATGGGCCACACGCTGGGGGCCTGCGGCGCGCTGGAGGCGTGGATGTCCATCCAGATGATGCGCTCGGACTGGTTCGCGCCCACGCTGCACCTGACGGCGGACTCCGTGGATCCGAAGTGCGCGCCGCTGGACTATGTCACGGGTGAGGGACGTGCTTTGCAGACGGACCTGGTGATGAGCAACAACTTCGCCTTCGGCGGCATCAACACGTCGTTGATCTTCCGCCGCTGGCCCTGATGACTGGAGCCCCCGCCATGAAGAAAGCCCTCCTGTTGCTGGCCCTGACCGCCGCGAGCCCCGCCCTGGCGCGCGACACCGTGACGAAGGTGAAGCTGGCGGACGTGATGGCCCTGCCCGAAGCCAAGGAGAAGCTGGACGGCTCGGTGAAGTTCTTCCTGGACGGCGCGAAGACGCCCAAGGTGCTCAAGACGCTGGGCAGCGACACCACGAACAAGAAGACCAACGGCGTGGGCAAGTCGGACGACTACGCCTGCAAGTGGGCCGCCCTCTCCGCGCTCATCGCCCTGCAGGAGGGCGCGAAGAAGAACGGCGCCAACGCGGTGGTCAACATCGTCAGCTACTACAAGAAGGTGGAGTCCAAGAGCGCCACCGAAATCGAGTGCCACGCCGGCAGCTTCGTCACCGGCGTCGCGCTCAAGGGCGACTACGCCACCATCTCGAAGTAGCCCTGAAGGCTGCTTCCGCGCGGCGGGCCCTACCGCCGCGCGGGCACCTCGATGCGGCAGACGCTCCCGGGCGCCAGGCTCCGCGAGCGCATCCAGGCCTCCAGGTCGCGGTCGATGCGCGCCGCGGCCTCCGCGTCGAAGCGGCGGTTGTCCTGGAGCTTCCACCCCTGCGGGTAGTTGCCCGAGTAGCCGTTCACCGTGGGCACGCCGTGCTCGCCGGACGCCCACACGGCATCCAGTTGGTACTTCCACTCCTGGGCCTCACCGGACGTCGGCGCGTAGAAGAAGCTCGCGCAGCCCGGTGCGATGCGCGCGGCCACCGCCTCCACGTCCGCGCGGGCTTCGTGTCTGTCATAGGCGGGGCTCGCGAGCCCCTGCTCCAGGAGGCACAGCGCGCCCAGGCCCACCGCCAGCGCCGCGCGGCCGGACTCCCACTGGCGCTGGAGGTACAGGGCCAGCCCCACGGCCGCGGGCACCAGCAGCCACATGCCAATGCGGGCCAGGGCCCGGATGGCCGCCGCGCCGGGCACCCCGTGGAAGACGAGCCACCAGGGCGTGAAGCCGCCGGTGTAGCGCGACGCGAGCAGCACGGTGGCCACCGCCACGACGAGCAGCAGCCGCACCGCGGGCCGTGAGCGCGCCTGCCACAGGCCGATGCCCGCGAGCACCGGGGTGACGAAGCCGAAGCCCAGGCGGTGCTCCCACGCCACGGGCATGCGCTGGAACTTGGAGAAGCCGTTCGTCCACCCGTACAGCCAGCTGTCCTGCCCCACGAAGAACCAGCTCCAGAAGCGCGGCACCATGGGGGACACCTCCGCGAAGGTGCGCAGCCCCACCGTGCCAATGGCCTGACGCGAGTGCAGGACGAGCGGCACGAGCAGCGCCAGCCCCACGACTCCGAAGCCCGCGAGCGCCGGGAGGTGGCGGCGCAGCGCCGTCAGCAGCGGGCCGCGCGTGTCCCGGAAGGCGAGCCCGGCGATGAACGCCAGGAGCAGGAAGAAGAAGAGGAACCAGCCCCAGTAGAAGCCCGCGTAGAGCTGCGCCACGAACGCGCCCACCAGCAGCGCGGACCAGGCCATCCCCCGCCGTCGATCCACCTCCGGCCGCGTCAGCGCGATGACCGCGCCCACGGCGAGGAGCGCGAAGAACTGCCCTTCCAGCTGCGGGTGGTTGAGCTGGTTGATGCGCGGCGCGCCGGCCGTGAAGAGCACCGCGCCCACCACCGCCGGAAGGACGCGCAGGCCAAACCCTCGCCGCAGGAGCCACACCGCCGCGGCGTAGTTGAGCGCCGCCATGGTGAGCGACCACGCCTGCCATGACAGGTCCGCGCCCAGGCCCAGTGCGCGCCACACCCAGTAGAACGGGGCCACGCCCAGGAGCACGTCGGAGTACGCGGCGACGTTGGGCTCGGGGTGGAACATGGGCGGGTCCCAGAAGCGCGCGTGCGCCGGGTCGCCCGTCACGAAGCGCCAGCCGTGCTCCAGGACGTAGTGGTTGAAGCGAACGTCGCCCTCGTCCCCCTGCACCAGGCGAAGCCCGGACAGGATGGCGGGATGGTGCGACAGCAACAGGGCCAGCACGCCGCCAGCGAGGACGAGCAGGACGGCGCGGGTGCGTTCCGAGACGGCGGTTCCCATGGACGCCGGGAGCGTTAACACACCGGGCACGCCCGCTGGAACGACGGAGGGCGCCAAGACAAGCGCCCTCCCGTCCCCGTCAGCGCGTCGGCACGTCCAACCTCGGGGCACGGGCAGCCACCCAAACCAGGCGCGATGTCTGTCCTCTCAGAGCAGCTTCTGCCCCAGCACGTCGAAGGCCTCCGCGATGTTCGCGGCGGCGGGGCTGGCGGGGTACTCCCCGGCGAGCAGGGTCCAGAGCATCGTGTCCCGGAGCGCACCGTCGGGTGCGACGAGCCGCTGTCTCAAGGTGCCTTCGTGAACGAAACCCAGCCTCCTGGCGACCGCCGCGCTGCGGACGTTGCGGGGGTCGCAATGAATCTCCACCCGGCGCACGCCCTCCACCTCGAAGGCGACGCGGGTGAGCGCCCCGGCGATCTCCGTCGCCAGCCCCCGGCCCGTGTGGCTCGCTGAAACCCAGTAGCCAATCTCCAGGGCGCCCTCGCCCACCCGGGGATGCAGGCCGGTGCCGCCAAGAACCTCGGAGCCGTCGCGGCTGAACACGCCGTAGGCGAAGTCCTGTCCCAGGTCGAACAGCCCGCGCATCCGGCGGAGCTGCCCGGCCTGCTGCGTGACGTTCATTGGATAGCGCTTGGCCCACTCCATCCATGGACGCAGGTGTTCAAGGTTGGATTCGATGGCGTGCAGCGCCAGCGGCGCATCGGTCGGAGACCAGCAACGCAGCACGGTGTGCTCGGTCCTGACCGTATACGCAGGACGAAACGCGGTGGGAGGCATACGTCCCTCGAATGGCTCGAACCCCTACCGGAGCCAGGCCCTGGAGCATCGCATGCAAGGTTTCAACGCGCTCACGTTGTTCGCCTGTGAGACATGCCGGCCGGCGGTGGAGGCGGGCATCTTCAACGAGCATTTCTGGGGCCGGCTGGCCATCACGCTGCTGCCCTTCGGCGTCATCCTGTGCGTCGTGGCGCCGCTGCACCGCCTGGGACGTGAGCGATGAACCGGGGGCCACTGCTCTCCGCGGGCGTGATGCTGGGCGTGGGCCTGGGCGGCTTCGTGGACGGCATCCTCCTGCACCAGATCCTGCAATGGCACAACATGCTCTCCAGCCACCTGCCGCCGGACACGCTGGTGAACGCCAAGGTGAACATGTTCTGGGATGGCCTCTTCCATGCCTTCACCTGGCTCATGACCTTCAGCGGCCTGGTGCTGCTCTGGCGCGCGGGCCTCCGGACGGACGTGCCGTGGTCCTCGCGAACCTTCGCGGGATGCCTGCTGGGAGGCTGGGGTCTCTTCAACGTCGTCGAAGGGCTCATCGACCACCAGCTCCTCGGCGTGCACCACGTGCGCACCGGCCCGTCCCAAACCGCGTGGGACGTGGGCTTCCTCCTCTTCGGTCTGGCCCTGCTGCTCTCGGGCGGCGCGCTCATCCGCGCGGGCCGCGAGGACGTCACGCCCCGGGGCGGCACCATCAGGACTTGAGACGGGCGGGACACCGCGCCGCGCCATCGTCCCCGGGTCCCATCCCGGGACCGCGCGTGCCCCGGACGCACAGAACGCAATGGCTGGGATGAAACCGCCGTTTGCGCTGTTGGGGACACGCCCGCGTGCGCCAGAGTGCGCCACCCCGTAACGGGCACATCCAGGAGCCTTCATGTCGTTCCGTTCCAGACCGCCGTTTGGCGCCGCGCGCATGACGCTCGGCGTCTGCGCGTCCGCGCTCATCACCGCGTGCGCCTCCACCACGCCCGCGGAGAAGTCCCCGCCGCCGGCCCAGGCCGCCGCCACCCCCGCTCCGGCCGCCCCCGCCGCTCCCAAGCCGCACTTCGGGAGCTTCGGCGTGGACACGCCGGGCATGGACACCTCCGTCGCCCCCGGTGACGACTTCTACCGCTACGTCAACGGCAAGTGGGTGGACTCCACGGAGATTCCGCCGGACCGCTCCGCCTTCGGCATGTTCACGCGCCTGACCGAGGACGCCACGAAGCAGACGCGCGACATCCTGGAGGCCGCCGGCAGGTCGGACGCCCCCGCCGGCAGCGAGGAGCGCAAGCTGGGTGACTTCTACGCCAGCTTCATGGACGAGGCCGCCATCGAGGCGAAGGGCGCCACGCCGCTCAAGCCGGAGCTGGACCGCATCGCCGCCGTCGCCAACCGCAAGAGCCTGGCCGCGCTGCTGGGCACCACGCTGCGCAGCGACGTGGATCCGCTCAACACCGGGCAGGCCACCACGGGCCGCCTCCTGGGCTTGTGGGTGGCGGAGGACCTGAACGACCCCAGCCGCTACGCCGCCTATCTCCTCCAGGGCGGCCTGGGCCTGCCGGACCGCGACTTCTATCTGAAGGACACGCCGCGCTTCAAAGAGGTGCGTGAGAAGTATCAGCAGCACATCGCGGCCCAGCTGAAGAACGCCGGCATCCCCGACGCGGAGGCGAAGGCCCGCGCCATCTTCGGCCTGGAGATGAAGATCGCCAACATCCACTGGTCCGCGCAGGACACGCAGGACGTGGAGAAGGTGAACAATCCCTGGAAGCAGACGGACTTCGCGAAGAAGGCGCCGGGCATGGACTGGGCCGCGTACTTCGCGAGCGCCGGCCTGGCGTCCCAGAAGGACTTCATCGTCTGGCAGCCGTCCGCCATCACCGGCATCGCGAAGCTGGTGGGCAGCGAGCCCCTCCAGACATGGAAGGACTACCTGGCCTTCCACGCCATCATGGAGGGCACCCCGTACCTGTCGAAGGCCTTCGTGGACACGGGCTTCGACTTCAGCGGGAAGACGCTCTCCGGCGCGCAGCAGCTGAGCGACCGCTGGAAGCGCGGCGTGAACTTCGCGAACCTCGCCATGGGCGAGGCCGTGGGCAAGCGCTACGTGGAGAAGCACTTCCCGCCCGCCGCCAAGGCCGAGGCGGACCAGATGGTGCGCAACATCCTGGCCGCGCTGGGCCGCCACATCGACGCGCTCGCGTGGATGTCCCCGGAGACCAAGGCCCGCGCCAAGGAGAAGCTGGGCACGGTGCAGGTGGGCATTGGCCACCCGGACACCTGGCGTGACTACTCCGGCCTGGAGATCATCAAGGGAGACGCCTTCGGCAACGCGGAGCGCGCGGAGCTCTTCGAGCACCAGCGCAACCTGGCCAAGCTGGGCAAGCCCGTGGACCGCAAGGAGTGGTTCATGACGCCCCAGGAGGTCAACGCGCTCAACTCGCCGCAGCAGAACTCCATCATCTTCCCGGCCGCCATCCTCCAGCCCCCGTTCTTCGACCCGAACGCGGATCCGGCCGTGAACTACGGCGGCATCGGCTCCGTCATCGGGCACGAAATCGTCCACAGCTTCGACGACGTGGGCGCGCAGTTCGACGCGAAGGGCAAGCTGGCCAACTGGTGGACGCCCAAGGACCTGGAGCAGTTCAAGGCCGCGGGCAAGGCGCTGGCCGCGCAGTACAACGCGTACAAGCCCCTGCCGGACATGAACGTGAACGGCGAGCTGACGCTGGGCGAGAACATCGCCGACGTGGCGGGCGTCTCCATCGCCCATGACGCCTACGTGATGTCCCTGGAGGGCAAGCCCGCGGCCACGCTGGAGGGCTTCACGGGCGAGCAGCGCTTCTTCATGGGCTTCGCGCAGGTGTGGCGCAACAAGTTCCGCGAGCCGCTGCTGCGCCGGCTGCTCGTGACGGATGGCCACTCGCCCGGCATGTTCCGCGCGGCCACCGTGCGCAACCTGGACGCCTGGTACCCGGCGTTCGGCGTGAAGCCCGGCCAGGGCCTGTACCTGACGCCGGAGCAGCGCGTGAAGGTCTGGTAGTCCGCTTCCCACCTGCACCGGGCGCACGAAGGCCGTGCGTCCGGTGCACTGGTGCCTGAAGCAGCGCGGGCGCACGGTGGGGGCATGACCACGACCCTTCATTCCCCCCCTGTCGCCTCGCTGCTCACCCACCTCTTCGCGGACGCGCGCAAGACGGACGCCGCCGTGCTCGCGCCCTTCAGCGCCCTTCCCGCGGAAGAACGCAGGGCCCGGCTGGACGGCGACCCGCGCGCCTTCTACGCGAGCGTCGCGGAGGCCTACCTGCCGGTGTCGGAGGAACTGGGCCGCCTGCTCTACGCGCTCACCCGCGCACGGCGTGCCCGCACGGTGGTGGAGTTCGGCACGTCCTTCGGCATCTCCACGGTGCACCTGGCGGCGGCGCTGCGCGACAACGGAGGCGGCAAGCTCATCACCACGGAGTACGAGGCCTCCAAGGTCCACCGGGCGAAGGAGCACCTCACCCAGGCGGGGCTCGTGGACCTGGTGGAGTTCCGCGTGGGTGACGCGCTGGAGACGCTGCGCACGGACGTACCGGACGGCATCGACCTGGTGCTCCTCGACGGCGCGAAGCCGCTCTACCTGCCCCTCCTGCGGCTGCTGGAGCCGAAGCTCGGGCCCGGCGCCATCCTGGTCGCGGACAACGTGAAGATGAGCCCGGAGTTCGCGGCGCACCTGGCGCGGCCGGAGCACGGCTACGTCACCATTCCCCTGCCCTGGGAGGACGACGACTGCCTCTTCGCCGTGCGCGCCGCGTGACGGCCCACGATTAGGATGGCCGGATGGCGGACCTGGACCTGAACCTGCTGGTGGCGCTCGACGCCCTCCTGCGCGAGGGCAGCGTGGCGCGCGCCGCGGACCGGCTGGGTCTGAGCGCGCCGGCCATGAGCCGCACGCTCACCCGCATCCGGACCGCGCTGGGAGACCCGGTGCTGGTGCGCGCGGGACGCGGCCTGGTCCCCACGCCCCGGGCCCTGGCGCTCCAGCAGCAGGTGCGCGCGGTGGTGCGGGACGCCACCGCGCTGCTCGCGCCCGGCACGCCCACCGCGCCGGAGCAACTGACGCGCACGCTGACGCTGCGGGTGAACGACGGCGTCATCCCCCTGCTGGGCACCGCGCTCCACCAGCGGGCGCGCGCCGAGGCGCCCGGCCTGACGCTGCGCTTCGTGGCGGAGGGGCTGGAGGACGTGGAGTCCCTGCGCGACGGAGAGGTGGACCTGGACATCGGCGTGCAGGGTGCGCTGGGGCCGGAGATCCGCGTGCAGCGGCTGGGCGAGGAGTCCTTCATGTGCCTCGTGGGCCGCGCGTCGCCCCTTTCCCGGGGGCGGCTGACGCTGGAGCGCTTCGCCCGCGCCGAGCACATCGGCGTGTCGCGGCGGGGGAAGCTGCGCACGCCGCTGGACGACGCGCTGGAGCAGCACGGCCATTCGCGCCGGGTGACGGCGGTGGTGCCCAACATGCTCGCCGCGGCGGCGCTCGTCGCGGGGACGGACGCCGTCACGACGGTGAACGGCGCCTTCGCGCGCGCGGCGGCCCGGCTGATGCCCGTCAAGGCGCGCCCCGTGCCGCTGCCCCTGCCCCGCGTCACCGTGGCGCAGGCATGGCATCCCCGCTTCGACCGGGACCCCGCGCACGTCTGGCTTCGGCGCACGGTGAAGGCGCTCTGCGACGCGCCCGTGTTCAGCGCTACCCCGTGACGAGCGCGAGCGAGAAGCCGTCGTAGCCCTTGCTGCCCACCGTCTGCACGGCGGTGGCGCTCACGCGGGGCTCGGCGGCCACGGCCTCGTAGAAGCGGCGCATGCCCTGGATGTTCGCGTCCGTGCTGTCCGCGTCCACGACGCCGCCCTTGCGCACGACGTTGTCCGTGAGGATGACGCTGCCCTGGCGCGACAGCTTGAGCGCCCACGCGAAGTACTCCGCCGTGCGCACCTTGTCCGCGTCGATGAAGGTCAGGTCGAACGGCGCCTGGCCCTCCTTCTCCAGTTGGGCGAGCGTGTCCACCGCGTTGCCCAGCCGCACCTCCACCACGCCGGACAGGCCCGCGCGGGCGATGTTCTCCCGGGCCACCTCCGCGTGCTTCGGCACCGCCTCCAGCGTGATGATGCGCCCCTCCGGCGGCAGCGCCCGCGCCAGCCACAGCGTGCTGTAGCCGCCCAGGGTGCCCACCTCCAGGATGCGCTTCGCCCCGTGCATCCGGGCCAGCAGCATCAAGAGCTTGCCCTGGTTCGGCGCCACGTTGATGGCGGGCAGCCCCGCCTTCGCGCTCGCCTCCAGGGCCGCCTCCAGCGCGGCGTCCGGCGCCACCATGTGGTCGGTGATGTAGCGGTCGACCTGGGTCCACTGCTCCTGGCTCATGCGTCCTCCTTGGGAAGTGGACCTCTCCTAACGGCCTCGTCCCCCGGAAAAACCATTGGGGACGAAACTTAAAAGAGCGCGATGCGACAATGTAGGAGTCAGTAGGCCGCTCCTCATCCCCCCCGGAGGAACACCATGGAAATCAACCGCAAGTCGCCCGCCTCCATCGCCCCCACCGCCAACACGGCCACCTCGCGTGCCCAGGCGCCCAAGGCGAAGCCCCTGACGGTGCGTGACGGCTTCGACTCCCAGGGTGCGCGCCCCTCCAACTTCGTGGACCGCCCGACGGGCCGCCCCGCGACCCCGGGCGCCAGCGTGCCGGCGACGGCCTTCGCCTTTGGCGGCGGCAACGTCGCGGTGAAGCCGGGAGCGAACAAGGTCGCCGACACGAAGCCGGTGGATCCGTCCCAGCCCAGGCCCAAGCTCACGGGCGAGCCGGTCATCGCGGTCATCGACGGTGGCGTGGACTACAAGCACACCGACCTGGACGACGCGATGTGGACGAACCCCGGTGAGGTGGCGGGGGACGGCATCGACAACGACGGCAACGGCATCGCGGATGACATCCACGGCTTCAACGTGGGCACCGGCAAGGGCGACCCGTTCAAGGGCGAGGGCACGGACCACGGCACGCACGTGGCGGGCATCATCGCGGCCGAGGACAACGGCGAGGGCAACACCGGCATCGCCGCGGGCAAGGCGAAGATTCTGAGCGTGGGCGGCCTGTACGACGGCGCGGACCTGCTCACCAACTTCGAGCGCTCGGTGGACTACCTGGTGAAGATGAAGACCGAGCACGGCGTGAACATCCGCGCCGCCAACGCGAGCTTCGGTGACTCCTACCGCGACGCCGCGTCCCAGAAGCGCTGGGAGGCCGCCATCCAGAAGCTGGCGGACGCGGACATCCTGCTGCTCGCGGCCACGGCCAACGGCAACGGCAGCAACATGAACAACGTGCCGGACATGCCCGCCAACGTGGACCTGCCCAACGTCCTCACCGTGGCGTCCATGGACCGCAACAACGACAAGCTGGCCCGCTTCTCGTCGCACGGCGACAAGGTGGTGGACCTGGCCGCCGTGGGCGAGGACGTGCTCAGCACCGTGCCCGGCAACGACTGGGAGGAGATGAGCGGCACCTCCATGGCCACCCCCACCGTGGCCGCCACCGCCGCGCGCATGTTCGCGGAGAACCCGGACCTGACGGCCGTGCAGGTGCGCGACCTCATCCTCAAGACGGTGGAGCAGGACCCCGACCTCAAGGGCAAGGTCATCACCGGCGGCAAGCTGGACATCCAGGCCGCCATCGACGCCGCCAAGGCCACCCTGGAGCCCAAGCCGGAGTCCGTCGCCTCGCGCTGAAGCATCCGCCTGAGCAGTCTCCCCTCCGGGCCCCCTCGCCATCTCCATGGCGGGTGTGGGCCCGGAAGCCGTTCCAGGACCCGGGGGCTCGCGGCTACGGTGCACCCCTCCTCCTTCTCGTGAGCCACCCATGCGCGCGCCGTCCGTGATGCGACTCGTCCTCCTGTCCGTGCCCCTCTTCTCCGCGCCCGCGTGGGCCATCGAGCGCTGCGCGTTCCAGGGCAAGCCCATCAACCTGGACAACGGCCACTCCACCGCGGACCTCACCGGCACGGTGCGCTGCGTGGACGAGGACACGAAGAAGGAGACGCACACCGTCTCGTTCAAGAACGGCAAGCAGGACGGCTGGGAGGTGCGCCGCTGGTCCGACGGCCGCGCCGTGGAGCAGGAGTTCAAGGCCGGCAAGCGCCACGGCGGCTTCAAGCGCTACGAGGACGGCCGGCTGGTGGAGACCAGCCACTACGTGGACGACAACGAGCAGGGCGAGTCGCTGCGCTACCACCCCAACGGCAAGGTGTCCCGGCGCGTGGACCGGCAGCCGGAGGACGCGAAGAGCACCTACGCGGACTACGACGAGACCGGGCGGCTGGCCAAGGCGGGCTGCGGCCTGCGGTCGTCCTGGGAGGCGGGCCTGAAGGACTGCGTCTGGAAGGGCCCCTCCCCGCTGGTGTTCTTCCATCCGAACGGCCAGAAGCGCGCCGTCATCCAGCTGAAGGACGGGCGGCGCGAAGGCGTCACGGAGCTCTTCGACCAGGACGGGCAGCGCACCGCGACGAACGCGTTCGCCGCGGGCGTGCTCGACGGCGTGAGCACGCGGTACTCCGCCGGGAAGGCCCTCACCTCCACGACCTGGGCCAAGGGCGAGCGGGAGGGTGACGAGACGGAGTTCTTCAACGACGGCGGCAAGAAGCAGGTCGTCACCTGGAAGAACCGCCAGCAGGTGAAGCGCGTGGAGTACTTCCAGAACGGCGAGCGCAAGCATGAGCTCGTGGTGACGGGAGACCGCGCGGTGGAGTCCTTCTTCGAGGACGACGGCTCGCTGCGCGAGCGGCGGAATCTGATCAAGGGGGACTTCCACAACGGCTTCGACCCCGACGGCGTGACGGAGGCCTTCTTCCCGGACGGCGGCACGGAGCGCCGCGAGCAGTACGTGAAGGGCAAGGCGGAGGGCCGGCGCCAGGTGTGGGCGGACAACGGCACCCTCATCGAGGACTCGCAGTGGACGAAGGACCGCGTCACCGCGCGCAAGCGCTGGAACCCGGACGGCGGGCTCGTGGAGGACGAGGCCTTCCACGAAGACGGCTCGCGCAAGAAGAAGTAGCAGGCGCGCGAGGGAGCGCCGTCTTGACGGAGGATGGCGGCAATATTACTGCCGTCATCCATCATGACCCAGAAGACGGAGCAGAAGCAGAAGTCGCATGACGCCATCCTCGCGTCCGCCGCCACGCTGCTCCTGGAGCGGGGCATCCAGGCCAGCTCCATCATGGACGTGATGAAGGGGGCCGGGCTCACCGTGGGCGGCTTCTACGGTCACTTCGACTCGAAGGAGCACCTGTTCACGGAGACCCTCCGGGCCACCGCCCGCACCACGTGGAACGCGCTGCTGCGCAAGGCGAAGGAGGACGCGCCGGACGCGCCCGCGCTCAAGGTCCTGGTGCGCTACCTGTCGCGCAAGCACCGCGACGGCGTCACGCCCACCTGCCCGCTGCCCAGCATCACCTCGGAGGTGTCACGCGCGGGCGAGCCCTACCGGGGCGCGCTGGAGGCGGAGCTGCAGGAGTTCGTCCAGTCGTACGCGGACCTGCTGCCGTCCGGGGCGCGGCGCCGGGAGAAGGCGCTGGCCGCCATCGCGCTCATGTTCGGCGCGCTGTCCCTGTCGCGCGCCGTGCGGGGCACGAAGCTGGGCGACGAGTTCCTGGACGCGGCGAAGAAGCTGGGCGCGGAGCTGCTGACGCAAGAGGGGGCCTGAAGCTTTTCAGCCCCGGCCCCCTCCCCGCTTCATCAGGACATCCTCAGTCGCGCTGGATGGCGCCCTTCGGGACCAGGATGACGACCTCCTTGCAGTCCGAATAGATGATGGAGTTCATGTCCTGGTAGTTGTGGGTCGTCTTGCCGCCGTTGCGCACGATGCCCATGTCGTTGCCCTTGGAGCCGCCGCTGTAGTCCCAGCCGTGGCGCGTCTGGAAGATGATGGCGCCGTCCGGCACCTTCCCGTCCGCGACGAGCTTGCGGTACTGGTCCGCGCTCACGACGTTCGCGGTGGCGTTGCCGTACGGGCTCTTGATGGCCTTCTGCTGCGCGCCCGGGAACGGGATGGACTCCCAGCCGTTGCGCAGCATCTGCGCCATGCCGCCGCGGGGGTTGTTCGGGTCATTGCCCGTCGCCGCCGGCGTGTTCGGGATGCCCAGCCGGGTCATGTTGTCCAGCGTGGTGCGCACGCAGTAGCCCGTCTGGCCGTTGTTCAGGCGGGACGTGGCCAGCTTCTTCAGCGTGGCGTTGTTCGTGTCGATGCGGACGCCGTTGCCCAGCACCGCGCCGTTGTTGTTCGTGCCCTGGGTGTTGTTCGTGCCCTGGGTGTTGTTCGTGCCCTGGGTGTTGTTCGTGGTGCCGGGGCGGCTGCCCTGCAGCGCCTTGAGCGTGTCGGGGCCGACCTGGCCCGCGTTGCTGCCCGCGCGCACGCCGTTCGCCCGCTGGAAGTCCTCCACGGCCTTCTTCGTCACGGGGCCGAACTTGCCGTCCGCCGGGACGCCCAGCATCTCCTGGAGCTGCTTCACGGCCGGGCCCTGCATGCCCTCGCGCAGGTTGTTGCCGCGCACCTTCACCTGGTCCATGGAGGGCGCGGGGGTCCACGTCTTCGCCCCCGGCCGCTGCGGGGTGTTCGCGGGCTCGAAGGTGTCGGCGGTGTGCTGCGGGCGCGTGGGGGTGCTGGTGTTCGTGTTGGTGGCGCCGGGCGTCGCGGCACCGCCGAAGTGCGGCGCCAGCGCCTGCGCGCGCGCCCACACGTCGTTGGAGTAGTCACCGCCCGTGGTGCCCACGTCCATGCCCGCCTGGGTGCGGACGTTGCCCGGGCCGGAGTTGTACGCGGCCACCGCGCCACGAAGCTGCTGCGCCTCGGACCAGTCCGGGTGCGCCTTCTTCATGTCGTTGACGTAGCCCTTGAGGATGCCCGCCGCCTGGTCGATGTGCTCGGCGCTGGTGGGGCCGCCCTTGGTCGTGTGGTAGCGGTGATCCACCTGCATCACGCCAAAGCCGTTGCCGCCGTCGCCGTGGCCCGTGCGATCCAACGCCGCGCCCGCGCGCGACTCGCGGCTCGCGATGGCCGCCAGCAGCGCCGGGGGCAGGCCGTGCTTCGCCGCCGCCGCCTCGATGTTGCCCTTGTACTGCTTCAGGCGCGCCAGGTCCGTCTGCGCCATCTTCGTCGACGCGGCCACGCCCGGCTGCAGCCCGTCCTGCCGCGCCGTGCGCGCGGAGGCGCCCGTGGGCTGGTACTGGGACAGGATGGCGTTGGGGTTCGCGCTGTTGCGAACCGCGCTCGTCGTCACAGCCTGGGAACGATTCGAGAAGACAGAGTTCGTGCGCTGGGACGTGGTCGCGGAGAGGCTCATTCGGGGTTTCCTCGTTGGAGGCTGTGATTCCTGCCCCGATTATCCAGACCCCTCCCCGCGAGTTGCGTGAGATCTGGAAATAAAGATCTCACAGTTTAACCCGTACGGAATTTTCCGCTCAAACTTGTCTGGATTGGATGACGCGTCACAAACGGGCAACAAAGACACCCCGGGTCTGTCTGGCTTCACGGCCGCTGACCCAGGGCGTTGGGTGGAAAAATCCAATCACACACCACGAACGCGAACGGGGCCTGTTCCCGTGAAGGAACAGACCCCGTGCGGTGCTACAGGCCTGTGACGCGGTGAATCAGATGAAGGGCACGCCCGGGATGTCGTCCGGGATGAGGTCGCCGAGGAAGTCCTTCACCCCGTTGAAGACATCGCCGGCCAGCTCGCCCACCTCGCCGGGCAGGTCCGCCAGCGTCTCGAGCGCCTCCTTGGCGCCGTCGATGCTCTTCTTCGCCAGGTCGCCCAGGTGGCCGACGGCGGCCTCCGCCAGCTTGCCGCCCACGCCGGCCAGGTCCTTGAGCGCGTCCACGCCCGCGTCACCCAGGTCCGCCACGGCGAGGAGCAGCTCCTTGCCGCCCTCGGAGAGGTTGTCCTTCCAGGCCTTGGCGACGTTCATGAAGGACTCCACGCCGTCCTTGAGCAGGTCGCGGGCGAAGCCCTTGGCCCACTCCAGGCGCCGGCCGCCGAAGTCGATCATGTCCTTGAGGGCGCCGGCCGCGGCGTCCGCCAGCTCGCCGCCCTTGCGGGCCAGGTCGGACAGCGCGCCGCCCACCCACTCGCCGGCCTTGGTGAGCGCCTCGCCGGGGTTCTCCGCGATGTACTTGAGCGTCTCCACGGCCTTCTCGCCCGCGTTGGCCAGGCCCTTCACCAGGCCCTCCGCCAGCTCGGCGCCCTTGGCGCCCAGGTCCTTCACGGACTCCCAGGCCTTCTTCGCCAGCTCGCCGCCCTTGGCCAGCGCGTCGCCAATGGCCTCCTTCGCCTTGGCCGCGGCCTCGCCGGGGTTCTGGGCGGTCCAGGCCAGCAGCTCCAGGCCCTTCTCCCCCAGCTCCTTGGCCTTGTTCACCGTGTTGGACACGAGCGTCGTCGCGCCGTCGATGAGCTCCTTGGCCTTCTCCTTCGCGGCGCCGGTGAGCTTGTCGTAGCCGGCCTTCAGGTCGTTCAGCGTGGAGACGGCCTGCTTGTAGAGCGCCTTGCCGGCGTCCGTGGCCAGGTCCAGGCCGGAGTCCACGACGCTCTTGATGCCCTCGAGCGCCTTCTTCGCGGCCTCGCCCGGGTTCTGGGCGATGTACTTGAGCGTCTCCAGGCCCTTCTCACCCAGCTTCTTCGCGCCGTCGATGACGTTGTCGAGGACCTGCTTGGCCTCCTTCGCCAGCTCGCCGCCCTTCTCGATGGCGGTGTTGAAGGCCTCCGTGGCCGCCTTCACCGCGGCCTCGCCGTACTTGGACGGGTTGCGCACCACGTCCGCCAGCTTGTGGATGACCTTCGCGGCGCCCTTGAGGCCTTCACCGGCCAGCTCCGCCTGGGACACGCCCACGAACTCGGCGGCCTTCACCGCGCCCTTGGCGGCCTTCTCCACGCCCCACTGGATGAGCTGCGCGGTGCCTTCCGGACCGTAGTACGCGGTCATGTGGGCCAGGCCCGCGGGGCCCTGCGCCGCGGCGCCCGCCAGGTTCACGGCCTTCATCCAGTCCGGGGCCTCGTAACCCTTGGGGTCGGCCTCGTACTTGGCCTTCTCCTGGGTGAAGCCGATGTCCATCGCCAGCTCGGCGGCGCCCAGCAGCACGCTGGCGCCCACGTCCACGGCCACGCCCACGCCGGTGAGATCCAACGCGATGCCCAGGGCCCCGTCCGCCGTGTTCAGCACCGCGGCGGTGTGCGCGAAGTAGCCCAGGTCGTTGTTCTTGCCGTGCAGCTCCAGCGATTCCTTCTCGAACTTCGCCGCGTCGATGGCGTTGGGCAGCGCGCCCGCCACCGGGACGACCTTCGCCAGGTTCTTGAAGACCTTGCCGGCCACGTCGGCGGTGATCTCCACGCCAATCTTGCCCAGCACCTTGTCCATCACCTTGAGGCCCTGGCCCACCAGCTTGCTGCCCGCCTTGTCCAGCAGCGGGCCCAGGGTCTTCACGGTGGTGTTGAGCGCGTCCGCGCCGAACTTGTCCGTGAGCTTGAGCAGCGACTTCACGGCGCCGGCGTCCATGTCCGTGACCAGCTTGGAGACGATCTTCGCCGCGTCGTCGTCCAGCTTGCCCGCGAGCTTCGCGAACTGCTCCGTGGTCTTCGGATCCGACAGGACCTCGTTGAGGACCTTGTGCTCCATGCCGCCCAGGGCGCTCACCAGCTTCTTGCCGGCCTCGGCGTCCACCTTGCCCAGCTGGCCCACCAGGTTGTCCAGGGCCTTGGGGTCGGTGATGCCCTTGAGCGCGGACTCCAGGGACTCCGGACCGCCCAGCTTGGTGGCGGCGGCCTCCAGCTTCTTCAGCTGATCCGGCGTGAGCTTGGACGCGAGCTGCGGATCCAGGCCCTTCACCTTCACGTCGGCCATGCGCGCGCCCTGCTGGGCCACGTCCGTCGCGTTCTTCACGCCCGCGTTCTTGAGGACGTCCGCGAAGGCCTTGAGGTCCTTCTTGAGGTCGGGCACCTCCGCCAGCAGCTGCGCGGCGGCCAGCGCCTTGTCCTGCGTGGACGCGTTGGGGTCCGCCAGGGTGATGGCGGCGCCCGCGGCGCGCAGCGACCCGTCCAGCTTGCGCAGGTCATTGGCGAGCGCGGGGAACTTGTCCCCGGCGAAGTCCTTGAGCGCCTTGCCCAGCTCCAGCGTGGCGGTGGCCTTGTCGGTGGCGGAGGCGTTGGGGTCCGTCCACTTGCCAATGGCGCCCACCAGCTTCTCCGCCGCGGGCAACCCCTTGAGCGCGGTGTCCAGCACGCCCTTGAGGTCCTCGGGCGCGAACGTGTCGCCGGTGACCTTCGCCAGGGTGAGCGCCGCCTGCGCCTTGTCCACCTTGCTCGCCTTGGGGTCCGTCAGCTTGCCCAGCGAGGTGAGGGCGTCCGAGTTGGTGGCCAGCTTCGCCAGCTTGTCGTCCTTGACGCCCAGGCGCTCCAGCGCGTTGGGGACCGTCTCCGGGAACTGCGAGGCCAGCTCGCCCAGGGCGGTGGCCTTCTCGGAGAAGGTGCCGGTGCCCAGCTTGTTGAGCGAGTCGTAGGCCTTCTTCAGGTCGTCCTTGCTCTTGTCCTTCAGCTCCGGGAAGAGCTTGGGCAGGTCCTCCGGCTTGTCCGGCAGCGCCTCCGCGTGGGGCGGCTTCGGATCCGCCGCCGGGGGCGCGCCGTTGACGTCGGCCCGCACCGGGACCGCGCCGTTGGCGTTGCCCGTCACCGGGCCGGTGAGCGGACGCGCGTGGCCGCCCGTCGTGCCCAGCGGCGTGGCGAACGGGTTCGTCGTCTCTCCCGTCAGCCGGTTCACCCCGTTGCGGTTGTTCTGCGCGCCGCCCGAGGAGAAGCCGTCATTGAAGAGCTTCACCGTGGGCTGCTTCGTCTGCTGCGCGGCCTGCTGCTTCGCGGCCTGCTCGGCGGCGGCCTTCGCGGCGGCTTCGGCGGCGGCCTTCGCGGCGGCAGCGCGGGCAGCGGCCTCGGCGGCGGCGCGCGCGGCGGCTTCGGCGGCGGCACGGGCAGCGGCGGCGGCGGAACCATCAATGGGGGTGGTCATGGGCAGAACTCCTACCTTTTCGGGAATCGAGAAAGTCCCCGGGGATTCTCTACATTTCGCGGCGAATGTTGCCTGACTCTCCGCAATCGCGTGAATCCCGGAGCGATGCAGGCCATACGTCGGTGTCGCCTGGCGGGTTACATGGATCGCGCGGGCCCGGCATGACGCGGGAAGGCATAGCGGACGCTATGGAAATTCCAGGAGGTGCCCCGCCCCTGTCCGGCCGCGTCATGCCCTCCAGGGCGAGTCAGGCCCGGTCCTCGGAGCGGAGCATCCACTGGCCCAGGCCCACGCACCCGGCGGAGGTGAACAGGGTCAGCGCCCACGCGACGCCGAAGGGGGCGTCCAGGGTCATGAGCAGCGGCAGCGGCGACCACCCCGCGAGGAAGGACGCCGGGGTGAGCCACAGCGCCCTGAGGCCGCGCGTGAGCCCCTGGATGAGGCCCAGGGCGAGCCCGGTGAGGGCGAAGCCCACGAACAGCGCCAGGCCGTAGGCCTTGTTGAACATCAGCATGTAGACGCCCAGCAGCGGGAAGACGTGCACGAGGCCCGGGAGCCAGACGAGAAAGGCGGTCAGCATCCAGCGGTGCGACGACGGGGACGTGGACATGGGCCCAATCCAGCCCATGTCCGGGGGCCTGGCCAATCCCCGCCAGCGGACACTGTCCGCCTGGACGGCATCAAGAGCTGGAGCCGCGGAACTTCCGGCCGCGTCTACAGCTTGACCTGGCAGGCCTTGAGGTTGGTGTTGCTGACGCCATTGCAGGCGAAGCTCTCGCGGCAGTCGGAGCCGGAGTCACAGACAGGCGAGCACATCAGCGTGTCGAACTGGCGCGTGCACAGCGTGCCGGACGGACAGCCTCCGCCCTCCCCTTCCGCTGTGCAGTCCTGCGCGCAGAAGGTACCGGGGAAGTCCCTGCGGCAGGAGAGCCCGGCGTCACAGCCTTCCTCGCCGCAACCCTCACCCACGCCGCCCGTGCTGTCTCCACAGGCCAGGAGGAGGAGCCCCGCCAGCAGGGGGAACAGCACTCGGGTCAATCGCATATGAAGTCCTTCCAATCACATGCAGGGCCGGCCCCCTGCACGGCCCAGCATGCGCCCCCGTGGGGCGGCGCGTCCAGCGCCGCGAGCAGTGAGGCTCAGAGCGGCTGGGTGCGCTGCTTCAACCAGTCGCGCGCCGCGCCTTCGACGTGGGGTTGGAGCCTCTCGCGCACGGTGGCGTGATAGGCATTGAGCCAGTCCACCTCCTCGCGGGACAGCAGGGACGGGTCCACCAGCCGCGTGTCGATGGGGCAGAGGCTCAGCGTCTCGAAGCGCAGGAACTCACCGAACTCCGTCTTGCGGTCGGGCACGGCGGCGAGGAGGTTCTCGATGCGGATGCCCCAGCGGCCCGGACGGTAGAGGCCGGGCTCGTTGGAGGTGATCATCCCCGGCTCCATCGCCGTGGTGATGTCATTGGACAGGACCTGGGAGAAGCCGTGCGGCCCCTCGTGGACGTTGAGGAAGAAGCCCACCCCGTGGCCCGTGCCGTGGCCATAGTCCAGCCCCTCCGCCCACAGCGGCGCCCTCGCCAGCGCGTCCAGGTTCGGGGAACGGGTCCCCCGGGGGAAGCGGGCGCGGGACAGGTTGATGTTCCCGCGCAGCACCAGCGTGAAGTCGCGCCGCTGCTCGGGCGTGGGCTCGCCCACGGGGACCACGCGGGTGATGTCCGTGGTGCCGGACGTGTACTGGCCGCCGGAGTCGATGAGCAGCAGGCCCTGCGGCTTCTGCCCCGGCAGGCACACCGTCGCGTGCGAGTCCTGCGTGGCCCGGTAGTGCGGCATGGCCGCGTTCGCGTTGTACGCCGCGATGGTGGAGAAGCTGAGCGAGACGAAGCCCGGACGCCGCGCCCGCTCCGCGGAGAGGCGCTCGTCCACGGTCAGCTCGGTGATGGGCTCGCGGCCCAGGGCGGACTCGAACCAGGCGAAGAACGCGCACAGCGCCGCGCCGTCCTGCTCCATCGCGTCGCGGAAGTGCGCAAGCTCCGCGTCCGTCTTGCGCGACTTGGCCACGGTGGACGGGTTGAGCCCCTCCACCACGCTCACGCCCTTGGGCACCGCCTGCCGCAGCCCGTGGGTGATGCGCCGCGGATCCACCAGGAGCCGCGTCCCGTCCGGCAGCGCCCCCAGCGCGCGGGCCGCCTCGTCGTACGGGTGGAGGGTGACGCCGTCCGCTTCCAGCTCCGCGCGCAGCGCTTCCGGGACCTTCCCCTCCCCGATGAACAGCCGGGCGCCACCGGGCTCCACCAGCAGGTGCGCGAGGAACAGCGGGAGGTGCTCCACGTCCGCGCCGCGCATGTTCATCAGCCACGCGACGTCATCCAGCGTGGAGATGAAGTGGTGCGTGGCGCCCAGCACGCCCATCTCCGCGCGCACGGCCCGCAGCTTGTCGGTCCGCGCCACGGGCGACAGCGCGTGCGTGAACACGGGCGCGGCGGGCAGGGGCGGCCGGTCCGTCCACGCCTCCGCCACCACGTCCAGGTCCGTGCGCAGCACCAGCCCCGCCGCGGACAGCTGCGAGGCCGCCGAGCGCGCCACGCCCAGTCCCAGCACCGCGCCATCCACCGCCACCGTCTGCCCCGGCGGCACGTTCGCGGCCAGCCAGTCCAGGTGTGACTGCCCGGGCGCGCTCGTCGCCCGCACCGTCGCGATGCCGCTGCCCTTCAACTGGGTGTCCGCCTGCTCCCAATAGCGGCTGTCCACCCAGAGGCCGGCGTAATCCTCCGTCACCACCAGCGTGGCCAGTGAACCGGTGAAGCCAGACGCCCACTCCCGTCCCTTCCAGCGGGCCGGCACGTAGGTGGACAGGTGCGGGTCGCTCGTCGGGACCCAGACCGCCGCCACACCGCGCTCCCGCATCACCTGCCGCACCCGCGCGATCCGCTCGCGCGCCGCGGCCCCCTGCGTCTGCTCAAGGCCCATGGCGTCCTCCGTCGTTGCGTCGTGCGTCCTCATGCCGCAAACCGCGCGTCTTTTCGAGGCCCCTCACGGGCAGGGGGCCACCGCGTGGGTCAAGACCGCCGGGAAGACGGCTGTTGCTCGGAAGACGCGGTGCATCATCCCGTTGCATCGCGAATGAGCGATGTGTTGTCCATCGACGGGAAAGCGCCGCGTGGGCCTGGGCCCATTGCCTCCGGGTGCTTACCAAGCCGGTGGCCGCGGTGAGGAGCACGCGGCCGGTTCCACCCGTCTCCTGAAGCAGGCCTGGATTCCCACCGTGCGACGCGTACTCGCCATCCTTCCCTACGTTCCGCTGCCTTCGGATACGGGCGGCACCCTGCGCACGCTCGAGCTTGTGCGTGCCCTTGCCTCGCGCTTCACGTTGGACGTGTTCGCGGTGCACCGGGCGGGCAACGATGCCGAGGGCTTCAAGCGCTGGCTGGGAGAGCTGGGCGTGCCGGCCTCGCGGCTGCATCTGGTGGACCTGCCGCGCGTGGCGCCCGAGGAGACGCTGAACAGCACGCGGGCCTTCCTGCGGGGCACGCCGCTCACCTACGTCCGCTTCGCGCGGCAGAGCGTGCAGGACGCCTTGCGCCGGGTGCTGGCGGAGCGCGGTCCCTTCGACATCATCCACTTCGACCACCTGCACATGGCGCAGCTGTTGCCGCTGGCGCGGCGGCTCAACCCGTCCGCGCACCTGGTCATCGACGAGCACAACGTGGAGAGCCAGCTGCTCGCGCGGATGGCGCCGCTGAGCCCGCCGCCGATGCGGCCGTTCCTGCGCTGGCAGTTCAACCGGGTGGAGCGGCTGGAGCGCGAGTGCGTGAGCCAGGCGGACACCGTGCTGGCGTGCTCCTCCGTGGACGCGGAGCAGTTGCGCGCCATGGGAGCGAAGCGGGTGGAGGTGGTGCCCAACGGCGTGAAGCTGCCGGACTTCGCGCCCCGGGAGAGCAAGGGCGACGACCTCGTGTTCGTGGGCTCCATGGACTGGTGGCCCAATGAAGACGCGGTGCTGCTGTTGGCGCGCGAGGTGTGGCCGCTGGTGTCGTCGGAGCTGTCGACCAGCAAGTTGATGGTGGTGGGCCGCAGTCCGCCCGCGTCCGTGCGAGCCCTGGAGAACGAGCGGCTGGTGGTGACGGGCTCGGTGCCGTCGGTGGCGCCGTACCTGGCGCGGGCATTGGCAACGGCCATTCCGCTGCGAGCGGGCAGCGGGACGCGCCTGAAGGTGCTGGAGGCCGCGGCGGCGGGTGTGCCCGTGGTGGCCACGCGCCTGGCGGTGGAAGGCCTGCCGGTGGTGGAGGGGCAGCATGTCCTCCTGGCGGAGTCTCCTCAGGAGTTCGCCGCCGCGCTGCGCCGGCTGCGCAATGATCCGGACCTCTGCAGCCGGCTCGCGCAGAACGCCCGCCGGATGGCGGAGTCCTTCGCATGGGACGGCATCGGGGCCGGGCTGGGCGAGCTCTACCTGAACGCCGTGTCCGCGAGTGGCGAAGGGAAGAAGCTCTCCAGAGAGGAAGCCGTCTGAGCCACGGGGCAGCGTGCGGAGAGCAGCCACCGCACGTCCAGGCCCGCCATGGATGACACCTGGGGACTCGCCCGCCGGGAGCGCGCCGCGAAAACCTGTCCGACTGTCCGACAGGTTTTGGGCGACCATCGCCGGCAGGAGCGGCCGCGCACCCGAGGCGTGGAAACCGGTCCGACTGTCCAACAGGTTCTGGGCGACCACCGCCGGAGCGGCGGCCGCGCACCCGAGGCGTAGAAACCGGTCCGACTGTCCGACAGGTTTTCAGCGGCCGCAGCCGAGGGGACGGCCGCGCACCCGAGGCGTGGAAACCGGTCCGACTGTCCAACAGGTTCTGGGCGACCACCGCCGGAGCGGCGGCCGCGCACCCGAGGCGTAGAAACCGGTCCGACTGTCCGACAGGTTTTCAGCGGCCGCAGCCGAGGGGACGGCCGCGCACCCGAGGCGTGGAAACCGGTCCGACTGTCCGACAGGTTCTGGGCGACCACCTTCGACGGGTGCCCCCGCCCAGCCGGGCATTGAAGACCGGTCCGACTGTCCGACAGGTTTTCAGCAGCCACGGAGGGTGGGTGCCGCCGTCCGTCGAAGCCGTGGTGACCTGTCCGACAGGTTCCGGGCGGCCTCGGCTGGCGGGAGCAGAGGCCCATCCGGGTCTTGGAAACGTGTCCGACTGTCCGACAGGTTCAGGCCGCACCGGGCAGGAGGGGCTCCGCTGCGATGCCCTGGGGACGAGCGCTGATGCCCCGGTTGCCCTACCCGGCCGCGACCTGCTCTTCGCGCGGGTCCGTCAGGGCGGGCAGGTAGAGGGATTCGATGTAGCGATCCGCCATCCGCTCCGGTGCGTGGTGGGCCACGACGTACTCACGCGCCGCCTGCGCCATCCGCTTGCGCCAGCCAGGCGCCGAAAGCAATCCCGCGAGCGCCGAGGCCAGTGTGCCCGCGTCTCCCGGTGGCACCACGAGCCCGCGCCCTGTCCCCAGCACGTGAGGTAGCTCTCCGACCCCGGACGCCACCAGCGGCCGTCCCAGCGCCATCGCCTCCAGCGCCACCAGCGGCATGCCTTCGCGCAGGGACGGCATCACCACCGCGTCCGCCGCCGCGTACACGCTGCGCACCTCCGAGCGGAACCCCAGGAAGCGCACCGGCAGACCTCGAGCCTGCGCTTCCAGCGAATCACGCAGCGGACCGTCGCCCACCAGCAGCAGCGTGGGCACCGTGGCGCCGGGCGTCCGGGCCAACCGGTGCATCGCGTCCATCAACACCTGGGGACCCTTCTCCACCGACAGGCGTCCGACCATCGCGATGACAGAGCCTTCCGGCGCGAGCCCCAGTGCCTCGCGAGACTGGAGCCGCTCCGCGTCCGTGCACTCGTCCGCGAGCGGCAGCGCATTGGGGATGTAGACCACCGGCGAGCGGTGGACGTACCGGCGCAGGCGCGCGGTCAGCTCGCGCGATACCGCAGCCACCGCGCGTGTGCAGTTGCCCAGCACGCGCGCGAAGCCCTCGTAGGCGACCAGCGCGGGTGTGGCGCCGGTATCCCCATGGTACGTCGCCACCAGGGGCACTCCGGCGAGCGCGCTCGCGGCGGCCCCCAACGTGAGCGACTTGTAGTCATGCGCGTGCAGCAGCCCCACGCCGCGTCGGCGGACCTCCGAGGCGAGCGTCGCCACGGCCATCGCGCTGAAGCGGCCGGGCACCTCCAGCGTCAGCGCGTCCAGCCCCTGCTCGCGAGCCGCGCCCGACAGCACGTCCGCCCGCCCGGGCGGAACGAGGCTGCACACCAGCGCGCGCCACGGCGACGGCGTGGACGCGGCCAGCGACAGCAGCGCTCGCTCCGCGCCATACAGGCCGCAGGTGCTGCGCACATGGAGGATGGTGGAGTGCGGCACGCGTGATTCTCCAGTGCCCGCTCACGCCTGGGCGCGAGCCGCGGCACCCCGGTAGAGCTTCGCGTACGTGTCCACCATCGTGGACAGCGAGTAGCGCTGTGCCTCGCGCTTCGCGGCCTCACCCAGGCTCGAGCGCAGCTCCGCGTCGTGGACCAGGCGCTTCACCGCGCCGCCGAGCGCATCCACATCCTCGGACTTCACCAGGAGCGCCGTCTGGCCATCGCGGTGCACCTCGCGGATGGCCGGAATCGCGTGCGACACCGTGGGCAGCCCCACCGCCATCGCCTCCAGCAGCGACAGCGAGCGGCCCTCGCGACGGGACGGCTGAACGTAGACGTCGAAGGCGGGCAGAAGCTTGCTCGCCTCCAGCAGCGCGCCCGTGAAGTGCACCCGTCCGGCCAGCGGAGACGCGGCGGCACGCGCGCGCAGCGAGGCCTCCATCGGGCCGGGACCAATCATCACCAGGTGCGTGTCCTTTTCGTCCGCGAAGTGGCGCAGGAAGGCGTCCACCAGCAGGTCCGGGCCCTTCTCCTCGGAGAGGCGGCCCAGGTAGCCCACCACCCGGGCGTCCTGCGGCAGCCCCAGCCGCTCACGCGCGGCCCGGCGAGCCTCCTCGCCCGTGGCGACCTCCAGCGGCACGCCGTTCTCGATGGTGACCACGTTGGAGAGCAGCTTCGGGCTCCAGCGCTCCAGGCTGGCGCGCACCTCGCTGCCGCACGCGACCAGGGACTGGGTGAACATGGCGGCGGCCATGGCCGCGGGGCGCAGCTTGCCCTGCGGCTCCACCGTCTGATGGAAGGTGCCCATCACCGGCGTGCGCGGGCGCAGCGTGCGGGTGGCGACGGCGTTGAGCCAGGGCCCCACGTCGTGGCCGTGGACCACGTCCGCGCCAAAGGCATCCACCTCCTGGGCCAGCCGGCGGATGGCCGCGGGCGTCATGCCAGCGAGGCCTCCCAACCAGACCGTGGGGACGTTGGCGCGCTGGAGCAGCTCGCGCACCGGACCGTCCGGCCCCAGGGCCAGCACCACGGATTCGATGCCCCTCTCACGGCCATGCTGCGACAGCCGGACCACCAGCTGTTCGAGTCCGCCCATCTCCAGGCCATACATCACGTGAGCCACGCGCGTCGGGCGCGCCGTCGGGTGCATTTCGTTCGTCATGGACGCGGCCAAGCTAGGCACGCGCCCCAGCCCCACAACCCCCCGAGGCCCGCCCACGTCCCGGAGGATGTCCAACAGTGGAAGCTCCTTCGCGGAGCGTGAAGGAACGGGGCCGCCCAGAGGAGGACCGGCCCGTTTGCCCGGGGCGTCCGTCCTACGGGAGACTCGTGTACCGCCATCGACTGGAGGCCCCCGAGGGGCCCCACCGGAGCCCGTTCTTGGGAATCCCCGATCACGACTTCCAACTGCTCACGACCTGCGGCGACGAATCCGAGGCCGCGCTCGTGCGGGCCCTGCTCCAGGCCGACAACATCCCGTGCATCGTCCAGGGCGAACAGCACCGCTCGATGCTTGGCGTGGCCGGGGCCTTCATCGAGCTGCGGGTGCTCGTCCCGGCCGGGGAGCTCGATCATGCGCGGGAGCTGCTCAAGAGCGTGGCGCGGGACGAATCGCCGGTGGGTTTCGCCTCCGAACCGGACGCCGGCTCCGAGGAGGCGCACTGCGCGCTGCACGCCCAGCGCTCCACGGGGACCTGCCAGCGGTGCGGCACCTTCCTGTGCGCCAGCTGCGACGGGGCGAGCACCGGGCTCTGCGAGGACTGCGCCGAGCGCAAGGGCTCGGGCGCCGAGCTCCAGCGCGGCCGGAAGCGCAAGGTCGTCGCGTGGCTGATCCTCCTCTTCCTGTTCGGCCCGCCCTTCCTCCTCATGCTGGCGAGCACCCTCAACGCCCTGCTGCACTGAGACCAGGAGGCGTCTGGCATTGGGCTCTCAGGGCTGAAGCGGCGCGGACGCGAACAAGCGGTGTTGTTTCAATTCCTGGCGGAATTGTCTCGGGGACCCTGACCTTTCGCTGTCAGCCACGCAAGAATTGTCAACCATCCATGAAAAACTTGGATTCCGAGTTGACGCCATGCGAAGCCACCGTCGCCTTACTCATATCAGGAGTCCGACGTGCTTCGACACGCATCACGCTGGGTTGCGACAGTCATACTGGGTTTCACCTGGATTCAGACGGGCTGTGCCCCCGCGGAACCGCCCACCGCGCAAACACCGGAGACGGCCACCGCCGAGCAGCCGCTGCTCACCGGTGAGCGGTCGCTGCTGGGCACCACCGCGCTCCCGGCCGTGACGGCCGCGGATGACAGCGCCGCGGTGGAGCTCGGCGTTCGCTTCCGCAGCGACGCTCCGGGACGCATCATGGGCGTGCGCTTCTACAAGGGCCCGGGCAACACGGGCACGCACACCGGCAACTTGTGGACGGCGTCCGGGTCGCTGCTGGCCACCGCCACGTTCCAGAACGAGGCGGCCTCCGGCTGGCAGGAGGTGCGCTTCGCCTCGCCGGTCACCATCGCCGCCGACACGAACTACGTCGTCTCGTATCACGCGCCCGCGGGGCACTACGCCGTGACGAGCAACGGCTTCGCGTCCGCGCTGGATGCGCCGCCCCTGCACGCCGAGGCGGCCAGCAACGGCCTCTACCGCTACGGCACCAGCGGCTTCCCCACCAGCTCGTACAACGCGAGCAACTACTGGGTGGACGTGGCCTTCCAGCCCAACGACACCACGGCGCCGCGCGCGCCCACCAACGTCACCGCCGTGCCCAGCTCGTCCACCGCCATCGACCTGACGTGGTACGCGTCCGTGGACGGCTCGGGTGAGACGCAGGGCAATGCCCGCTGGCACCTGGTGTACCGCAACAACGAGCTCATCGCGGAGCTGCCCGGCACCACCGTGCGATACCGCGACACCGGCCTGACGCCCTCCACCGGGTACAACTACGCCGTGCGCGGCCGTGACGCCGCCGGCAACCTCAGTGCATCCTCCACGGTCATCACCGCCACCACGCTCCCCAACATGGCCTGCAACCCGTGCAGCCTGTGGAACAGCGTGACGGGCGACCCGCAGTACGAGAACGCCGACGCCACCCCCACGGAGGTCGGCGTGAAGTTCCGCACCGACGTGGCGGGCACGGTGACGAAGGTCCGCTACTACAAGGGCAGCACCGACACCGGCCCGCACGTGGGCCACCTGTGGAGCGCCACCGGCACTCTGCTGGCCACCACGGAGACGACGCCCGCGGAGACGGGCTTCGGCTGGCGCGAGCTGTCCTTCCCCACGCCGGTGAGCCTCGCCGCGAACACGACCTACGTCGTGTCGTACTTCGCCACCGGCGGGCGCTATGCCATCACCCCGTACTACTTCAGCACCGCGGGCGTGGACATGCCCCCGCTGCACGCACCCTCCACCCTGGAGGCCAGCGGCAACGGCGTTCGCAACCTCAACGGCAGCGCGTTCCCCACGGAGGCGTGGCTCAACACCAACTTCTGGGTGGACGTGACGTTCGTCCCCTCGGAGCCCACCGGCCCCGCGACGGTGGACCTGGCCGTGACGCAGTCGTTCCCCGACGGCGCGGGCGCCAACGGTGACGTGCTCTTCTACGACATCACCGTGACGAACAATGGCCCGGCGACCGCCACCAACGTCGTGCTCGACGTCCCCATCCCCGCGGGCCTGAGCTACTTCTTCTATTCAGCGAACGCGCCGCCGGTGAACGGCGGGCACTGCGGGTTCTTCAGCGACCTGCAGTGTGGCGCCCCCACCCTGGCGCCGGGCGCGAGCTTCACCATCCACGTGCAGGCCATCCCCTTCAGCGCCGGGACGTTCACCAGCCAGGCCACCATCTCCTCCTCGGAGGCGGACTTCGTGCCGGGCAACAACACGCACGCGCTGGCCATCCCCGTGGGCCCGTCCACCAACCTCGTCACCTTCGACACCTTCCCCGGCCAGGACGAGACCTTCAACGGCCCGCACGGCCCCATCCACTTCGGGCTCGACCGCTGGTACATCGCGTCGCCCTGGGGCGGGTTCGACACGAAGAGCATCTCCTTCAACGGCGGCGGCCTCACCCAGGCCAACCTGTCCATCTTCGGCCAGCGTCGCATCCTGGGCCTGGATGCCTTCACCTGGGACAGCGGCGCCACGCTCACGCTGAAGTGCATTGACCTGCCCACCCTCACCTTCCCCCTGACGGCGGGACAGGTGACGCACGTGGTGCCCACCTGGACGCAGCCGTGCACCGTCTTCACGCTGATGACGTCCAACGGCTGGGACACGAACTTCGACAACCTGGAGCTGTCTCCGCTCCCCTGAGCGCGTGACGCATGGGAGGGCGGGCATGCTTCACGGATGCCCGCCGCTCCCTGCGCGGACGTCGCCGCGACCGTGGCGCGCGGGACTACGACGGCTTCTCGCTCGAGCAGGCCGCGGCCCGCGCGCGCAGCAGCGCCTGTTCCTTCGCGTTGCGCGTGAGCGACGCCGCCCGTTCGAACTCCGCCCGGGCCTCCTTGAGGCGCCCCAGCTTCTGGAGCAGGTCGCCGCGCACGCTCGGCAGCAGGTGGTAGTGCTTGAGCGACGGCTCGGCCACGAGCTGATCCACCAGCTCCAGCCCCACCGCGGGTCCGAACGCCATCGACAGGGCGACGGCGCGGTTCAACTCCACCACCGGCGATGGCGTGAGCCTCGCGAGCACCGCGTAGAGCGCCGCGATGCGCGGCCAGTCCGTCTCCTCCGGCGTGCGCGCCCGGGCGTGGCACGCGGCGATGGAGGCCTGCAGCGTGTACGGCCCCGCGGGCCCCGCCTTCTCCGAGCGCTCCAGCGCCGCGAGCCCGCGGCGGATGAGCAGCTGATCCCACAGCGCGCGGTTCTGCTCCAGGAGCAGCACCGGCTCCCCCGAGGGCCCCACCCGCGCCCGGGACCGCGACGCTTGAATCTCCATCAGCGCCACCAGCCCGTGCACCTCCGGCTCGCCCGGCGCGAGCTCCGCGAGGATGCGCCCCAGGCGCAGCGCGTCCAGGCACAGCTCCGGCCGCATCCAGCCGTCGCCCGCCGTCGCGGCATAGCCCTCGTTGAAGATGAGGTAGACGACCTCCAGCACCGACGCGAGCCGCTCCGCCAGCTCCGCGCCGTGGGGGACCTCGAAGGGGACGCCCTTCTCCGCCAGCGTGCGCTTGGCCCGCACGATGCGCTGGGCCACCGTGGGCTCCGGCACCAGGAACGCGCGGGCGATTTCATCCGTCGTCAGGCCACCCAACAGCCGCAGCGTGAGCGCCACCCGCGCCTCCGGGGACAGCACCGGGTGGCAGGACGTGAAGATGAGGCGCAACAGGTCGTCGCCGACGTCGTCGTCCAGGGCCGCGTCCAGGTCTGGCATTTCCGCCTCCTCCAGCCCATGCCCCAGCTCCTCGTGCTTTCGCGCGAGCAGCTTGTGACGGCGCATCTCGTCGATGGCGCGGCGCTTCGCGGTGGCCATGAGCCACGCGCCCGGGTTCTCCGGCACGCCCGACACCGGCCACTTCTCCAACGCCACGACCAGCGCCTCCTGCGCCAGCTCCTCCGCCTGCCCCACGTCGCGCACCATGCGCGCAAGCCCGGCGATGAGCCGGGCGGACTCGATTCTCCACACCGCGTGCACCGCGGCCTGCGCCTTGGACATCGTCACGGCGCGAACTCAATCAAATGCACGTCGAACGGGCGCCCCGGAAATCGACACGGGGTCCGATTTTCCGCGAAGACAGCACGGCCCCGGGCCTCCCTCCTCGGGAAGCCCGGGGCCGCCACCTCACGCCCGCGCCTCGGCCGCCAGGGCAGCGGCCGGCTCCGGCACCGGCTCGTACGTCCCCAGGCGCATGCTCGCCACGGCGCGTCCCTGCGTGCGGCCGCGCAGCGCCGTCACGTAGCCGAACAGGCGCGCCATGGGCACACGCGCGGACACGCACCGCGCCGTCCCCTTCGCCTCCATCCCCAGCACCCGCCCCCGCCGCGACGCCAGGTCGCCCAGCACGTCGCCCAGGAACTCCTCCGGCGTCACCACCTCCACCTCCATCACCGGCTCCAGCCCCTGCACGCCCACGCGCCGCGCGGCCTCCTGAAGCGCCAGCGAGCCCGCCACCATGAAGGCCTGCGGCGTGCTGTCCTTCACGTGCGTGTCCCCATCCACCAGCCGCACCTCCACGTCCACCAGCGGCACGCCCTCGCGCACGCCCTTCGCCATGGCGCCCGCCACGCCCTTTTCGATGGCGGGCACCAGCTCACGGGGGATGGAGCCGCCCTTCGTGGCGTCCACGAAGACGAGCCCCGCCCCTCGCGGCGCCGGCCCCACGTCCAGCACCACGCGCGCGTACTGCCCCGGCCCGCCGGACTGGCGGACGTGGCGGTACTCCTGGCGCACCGCGCCCCCGAGCGTGTCGCGGTACGCCACCTTCGGCTGCCCCACGCGCGCCTCCACGCCGAACTCCGACCTCAACCGGTCCACGACCACCTCCAGGTGCAGCTCACCCATGCCGGACAGCAGCACCTGGCCGCTCTCCGGGTCCACGCCCAGGCGCAGCGACGGGTCCTCCGCCGCCAGCCGTTGCAGGCCCTCCTCCAGCTTCGGAAGCTCCGCGGGGGAGCGCGCCTCCACGGCGAGCTGCACCACGGGCTCCATCACGTTCAACGCCTCCAGCACCACCGGCGCCTCCGGGTCGCACAGCGTGTCGCCCGTGCGCACGCCCTTGAGCCCCAGCGCCGCGCACAGGTCGCCCGCGTGCACCTCCGCCACCTCCTCACGGCGGTTGGCGTGCATGAACATCAGGCGCCCCACCCGCTCCTTGCGTCCGCTGACGGGGTTGAGGAGCACGGTGCCCGCGCGCAGCGTGCCCGAGTACACCCGCAGGAACACGATGCCGCCCACGGCCTTGTCGCTCATCAGCTTGAACGCCAGCGCGGTGGGCGGCCCCGAGTCCGACACGGGACGGCTGACGCGCTCGCCGGTGACGGGCGCAAAGCCCTCCACGGCGGCCACGTCCGCGGGGGACGGCAGGTAGCTGACGACCGCATCCAAGAGCATCTGCACTCCCTTCTTCTTGAAGGCCGACCCGCACAGCACCGGCACCAGCGTCCGCGAAAGCGTGCCCGAGCGCAGCGCGCGCTCCAGCTCCTCCGCGGTGATGTCCTCCACCCGCCCGTCCACGAACTTCTCCATCACGCCCGCGTCCAGGTCCGCGCAGACTTCAATGAGGCGCATGCGGTACGGCAGCACCGCCTCCATCAACTCCGGAGGCACGGGCGCGCCGTCGTCAAAGCCGCCGTCGTCGCCCTGGAAGCGCACCCAGCGCATGCGCACCAGGTCCACGAGCCCCTGGAAGTCCGCGCCGTCGCCCACGGGCCACTGCACGGCCACCGGGCGCACGCCCAGCCGGTCCACCATGGACTGCACGCTCAGGGCGAAGTCCGCGCCCACCTTGTCCATCTTGTTGATGAACGCGATGCGCGGGACGCCATAGCGGTCCGCCTGGCGCCACACCGTCTCCGACTGCGGCTCCACGCCCTGGCTGGCGTCGAACACCGCCACCGCGCCGTCCAGCACGCGCAGCGAGCGCTCCACCTCGATGGTGAAGTCCACGTGGCCCGGCGTGTCCAGGATGTTGATGCGGTGGGGCACGCCCGCCTCACGCCCGTGACGCGGCTGCCAGAAGGCCGTCGTCGCCGCGGAGGTGATGGTGATGCCGCGCTTCTTCTCCTGCTCCATCCAGTCCATCTCCGTGGAGCCCGTGTGCACCTCTCCCGTGGAGTGGATGCGGCCGGTGAAGAAGAGGACGCGCTCGGTGAGCGTCGTCTTGCCCGCGTCGATGTGGGCCATGATGCCGATGTTGCGGTACCGCTCGATGCGCGTGGTGCGAGACATGGAAGACTCCCGTTCCCGTCCGGGCAGCAGGGCCCGCGGGTGTGTATTGGATTGAGACGCCGGTTGGATGAGAGGAATGGACCGGTGGCTGTCTTCAGGCGCGCACGCGCACACGGGGCCCCTGGCGGCACATCAGGCCGCCACGGCAAAGGCGCGAGGACACACGAAGGCACCCCCAGGGAGGGGACGGGCGGAGACGGAGCTCACGGTGCACGGGCAACCAGCCACGCGCGCACCGGAGGACTCCGGTCCGCCTGCTCAAATATCGAGCAGGACCTCGTGACGGGGGGCGAGGCGCACGTCCGCCGCCGGCGCGAAGGCGCTCAGGACAGGCAGGGCATGGATGTTGACGGGCCTCATGATGAGACAGGAGTAAGACAGACAGCCCCCGCTGTCAACCCGGCGGCCTCCACCGTGTTCCGGACCCGGAAATAAATCCCCGAAAGAATATCCGCCACGCCCGCCGTAGATGTGGCGGCTGGCGCCAGAAGCCAGCCCCTGACTCCTCCCGAGGGGGACGTATGTCCACGTTTCACAAGAGCCTGCTGACGGCGTCCATGGCGCTCGTCGGTCTGAATGGGTGTGTCTACGGTTACATCTACGACGCGGCGTCCGGCAGCGCCGTGCAGGACGTGACGGTGACCGTCGCCTCCGGCATCTGCTCCGGCAACGGCTGCGGGACCAACCCCACGTTCCAGAAGACGGATTCGTCCGGCCTCTACGTCTTCGACGCGTACGGCAACCACAACGGCGAGGACCACATCCAGATCATCCTGCCGGCCTCCGGCGAGGAGGCCCTGCGGCTCGTCTACTCGCGCACGGGCTACCGCACCGTCACCGTCTACCACCGGCCCAAGTACGAGACGATGACGCAGGACGGGAACAGCTATGACGTCTCCGCCGTGCAGCCCGTGTACCTGTGCGCGCTCTTCGCGCCGGACAGCGACGGCGACGGCATCTGCGACGCGGCCGAGGCCCGCTACGGCACCAACCCCAACAGCTCCGACACGGACGGCGACCGCATCAGTGACCTGGCGGAGCTGTACGGCTACGGCGGCGTGGACCTGCACTACTGGGGCGCGGATCCGCGCAAGAAGGACGTCTTCGTGGAGGTGGACTACTACGCGGACCGCAAGCCCAGCCAGGCCGTGCTGGACCGCGTGACGACGGCCTTCGCCAACGCGCCGGTGTCCAACCCCAATGGCTCCACCGGCATCGCGCTTCACCTGGTGCTGGACTCGCAGATCGCCGCCGCGGACGCCATCTCCAACCTGGACACCGGGTGGGTGGGCGTCGACAGCATCAAGAGCAAGTACTTCGCGTCGCGCCGGGCGCCCTTCTTCCACTACGCCCTGTTCGCGAACACCTACGGCGGGACGACCTCCAGCGGCCTGTCCCGCGGCATCCCCGGCCATGACCTCATCGTGACCCTGGGCAGCTGGTTCCCCGCGGGCGGGACGGAGCTCCAGCAGGCGGGCACCCTGATGCACGAACTGGGGCACAACATCGGCCTGCAGCACGGCGGCAACGACGGGGCCAACTACAAGGCCAACTACCTGAGCGTGATGAACTACGAGTACCAGACGGTCGGCCTGCGCATCGACGGCGTGGACAACGTGCTGGACTACTCGCGCGTCCGGGTGGCCGCCGTCAGCGAGTCGTCCCTCAACGAGACGTCCGCCTTCGCGCCCGTCGCCCCCACCACGGAGGCGGACCTGGCCCACATCGGCGTGCGCATCAAGGGCGTCCAGGTCGCGGGCACCGCGAGCGCCAACCTGGACCTCAACAACAACGGCGTCATCCAGACCACGTCCTACGCCCTGGACCTCAACCGCGACTTCGACACCCTGGACACCTTCCCGGCGTCTCAGCATGACTGGCTGGCCCTGGTGTACGACGGCGCCGGGCAGATTGGCGACGGCTGGCTGGGCACGACCCAGGGCCTGAGCCGCCCGCAGCCCTTCTTCGTCATCCCGGAGACGACCCCCTCCTGCCTCACGGCGGAGATGGTTCGCGCCCGGTAGTCCCAGGTCCTCCCGTCCTGGCAGGTCGTCCTCCGCCGGGTCCCTCATCCCGAGGGATCCGGCGGTCGTTCATGGCCCCGTGCCCGCGTAGACTCCGGTGCATGTCGCATGTCGCACTCGTGGGCTACGGACGTTTTGGACGCGCGCTGGGAACGCTGCTGGAGGCGGTGGGCGTGGAGCACCGGGCCCTGGACCCGGTGGCGGACATCCCGGAGCCGCTCCGCGCGCACTCGGTGCGTGAGCTGCTGGAAGGGGCGGAGCTGGTGGTGGTGGCGGTGCCAGTGCCCCAGATGCGGGACGTGCTGCGCTCCCTGCGGCCCCACTTGAGGCCGGAGCACCTGGTGCTGGACGTGGGCAGCGTGAAGGTGAAGCCCGTGGAGGCGCTGACGGAGGTGCTGGGCGCCCAGGTGCCCTGGGTGGGGACGCATCCCCTCTTCGGCCCCTTGAGCCTGGCCATGGCCGAGCGCCCCATGCGCGTCGTGCTCTGCCCCAACCCGCTGCATCCGGAGGCCGCCCCGCGAGCCCGGCGCTTCTACGAAGGACTGGGCTGCGAGGTGATTGAGCAGACGCCGGAGGGCCATGACCAGGTGATGGCGCGCACGCATGCCCTCACCTTCTTCGTGGCCAAGGGGATGGTGGACTCCGGCGCGGCGGCGGACGTGCCCTTCGCGCCCGCCAGCTTCAAGGCGCTGTCGCGCACGATCGAAACCGTGCGCGCGGACGCGGGCCACCTCTTCAACGCCATCCAGCAGGAGAACCCCTTCGCCACACAGGCGCGAGGGCAGCTGCTCACGGCGCTCCAGGGCATCCACCGCGACCTGGAGACAACGCCCACGGTGGCCCAGGCGCCCGAGGCGGCGGGCGTCGCAGTGCCCGGGCTGGAACCGGAAGCCCCCGCGCCCCGCGAGCCGCGCGAGCACATCGATGCGCTCGACCGCGAGCTGGTGGAGCTGCTCGCCCGCCGCGAGGAGCTGTCCCGCCGTCAGCGCCGGACGCAGGAGGCCGGGAACGAGCCCGCTCGCACGGAGACGTTGCTCGCCGTGCGCCGGGCGTGGGCCCGGGAGCTGGGCGTGGACGCGCAGGAGGTGGAGGCCGTCTTCCGCGTCGTGCTGGGCAGCAGCCTGCGATGACGCGGCGCTAGAGGTACTCGTCCAGCCAGTCGAACATGCGGTGGTTGGCCACGGCCTGCGCGCCCTCCTGGCAGTGCAGGAGCCCCGTGTCCTGGGCGGTGAAGAGCATGTAGTCCTTCGGGCACTCCAGCGCGTCGAAGAGCAGCCGGGCCTGGCCTTGTGAGAAGGCCTCGGCGGTGCCGTCCATCACCAGCGTGCGGCAGCGGATGCGGTGGACGATGGGCTCGTTGTTGAACCGGCGCAGCTCGAAGAGCAGGGCCGAGGGCGTGCTCACGCCGTGCTTGGACATCGAGTCCTTCATGTACCAGCGGTAGAGGAACACCTGCTCCATCAGCTGGGCCATGGCCGCGTCGAAAGCCTGGGGGTTGCTGTCCAGGAGCGGCATCAGCTCCGGGAAGTACATGTTGAACTGCTCGAAGGACGACTCGCCCCAGTTGAGGACGCCGGGGTTGGGGATGAGGATCTTGATGCGCCGCTCGAACGCGGCGGCGCGCGGCACCAGCGCGCCACCCATGCTCCAGCCCAGGAGCGCGATGCGCCGCGAGTCCACGCCCGCGATGCACAGGGCGAAGTCCACCACCGGGCGGATGACGTTCTCCCAGTCGTGGCGGAAGGGCAGCCCCTGCTCGCGGATGGCCATGCCCTGGCCGGGCGCGTGCACGATGAGGCAGTGGTAGCCCCGCGCGAGCGCCGCGTCGATGACGTACTTGGACTCCTCCGGCCACGCGTCGCGGCCCTGCTGGAAGATGAGCAGCGGCGCGATGCTCCGGGCGCCCGGCGCGCGGAAGAAGTAGCCGGGCAGCGTGGTGCCCTCGTACGGGATGCGCACGGGCGTGCCCGGGATCTTCAGCAGGTGGAGCGCCTTGTTGTAGGCGTCCACCGCCTTGCGCCCGGTGGCGACCACGCTCGGGTGGCCAGGCTCGGGGTGGTGGATGAGCGCGGCGCGGTAGTAGTTGGCGGCGCGCAGGTAGGCATTGCCCGCGCTGATGGCGTGGCGGCGGGACAGGCTCACGTCGCCCATGGCGCGGATGCGGTCGGCGGTCGCGACCCACTCGTTGGGCCAGCTCCAGTCATCCCCCGCGACGATGCGGGTCGCCGTCTCCAGCACCTCGCTGATGTCCGACTGCGCGCTGTACGTCCCGGCCAGGAAGTGCAGGAGCTGGCTCTCCATGATGGGGTCCGCCATCAGCCCCAGCTCCCACCAGGGCCGGGGCTCGTCACCCGGCGTGGCGGACGAGGCGGAAGATGCGGTCGTGGCCGCCGCGGCCGGAGCGCCCCGGAGGAGCGCGAGCCCCCCGGTCAGCCCCAGGCTGGCTTGGATGAGGGAGCGACGGTCCAGTGTGATGCCCATGGTCTCTGGCCTCCAGCGAAGTGCTGGCGGTTCAAACACCCCGGGCCTCCACTTCTGTCACTCACCGCGTGGCCACCAGGGCGAACACGCGGTGCGGCACGGCGTACGGCGCCTGGGGGAAGCGCTCCGCGAGGAGCTCCGCGTGCGCGGCGTCGAAGCGGGCGGCCTCTTCATCCGAAAGCACCGGGCCCACCTTGGCGCTGGCGCGCACCCGCCCCATCCAGGCCTCGCGGGAGTAGTGGACGACGGTGTCGAAGGAGAAGGACTCCAGGCCGGTGAAGCCCGCCATGGCGACGTCCTGGAACCAGCGCGGGTAGATGCCGGCGTCGTGCCCGAACTCGACGTAGGGCGCGACCTGGGAGGGATTGAAGGTGTCGATGAGGGTGTGGACGACCTGCACGACATTGCCCGGCAAAGGCAGCCAGTCGAAGTGCGCGATGACCAGCCGTCCCCCTGGCGCCAGGACGCGGAAGGCCTCGCGGGCGGCGGCGGCGCGGTCGAACCAATGCCAGCACGTCCCGGCGGTGACGAGCCCGAAGGACCCCGGCGGCAGGCCGGTCCGCTCCGCTGGCGCCACGCGGAAGTCGATGGACAGACCCTCGTCGCTCGCGAGCTGGCGGGCCGAATCCAGCATGGACGCCGAGAGATCCAACGCCGTGACATCCCCTCCGCGCTTCGCCAGTCCCCGCGCGAGCGTGCCCGTGCCCGCGCCCAGGTCGAGCACGCGCTGGCCCGGATGAAAGATGCCTTCACGGAGGAGCCGCTCGAAGAAGGCCTCCGGAAAGCCGGCGCGGTGCCGGGCGTAGTCCTCCGACGTGCGGCCAAAGTCCACCTGCATGGCATGTCCTCCAGGGTTCAGGGCTCCACGCGTCCCTGGAGGAAAGACACGTCGACAGCGGCCACGCGCCGCGCCGACACTCTCTTTCCAGGAGGTGGATGGAGCATGGATAGACGCCGCGGTGGACGCTCTCAATCTCGATTCGACCATCGACCTGAGCGAGAGGAAGCCCTGGTGCCGGCGAGCGAGGCCGCGGCGCTGCTCGGCGTGAAGCTCGCGACGCTCTACACCTACGTGAGCCGCGGACTGGTGCGGTGCGTGCCGGTGCAGGGGACGAAGGAGAACCGCTACGCACGCGCGGACCTGGAGCGGCTGAAGGTCCGCCACGACGCGAGGGCCGGACACGCGGCGGTGGCGGCCGGAGCGCTGCGTTGGGGCGAGCCCGTCATCGACTCCGCCGTGTCGCGCGTGGAGGCCAAGGGCCTGGCCTACCGGGGAAGCCACTCCGCGGTGGAGCTGGCCACGAAGGGGCGCTCCTTCGAGGACGTGGCGGAGCTGCTCTGGTCCGGCGCGCTGCCGAAACACCGGGACACGACGTGGCCCACGCCGCGAGCCCCCTTCCCTCCCGCCGCGCTGGCGGCGCTCCTTCCCCAGGGCACGCCTCCCGCGAAGGTGCTGGCGACGCTGGTGTCCCTGCTGGGCGCGCGGGACGCGGTGCGCTTCGCCGCGCCACCGGCTCAAGAACTCGAGCGGGCCCGGAGCCTGCTGCGTCACCTGGCGGCGTGGGTGTGCGCGGCCCGGGCGCCGGAACGCGTGGCCTCCGCCCTGAGGCAGCGGACGGTGGCGGACTCGCTGGCGCACGCGTGGGACGCCCGCTCATCTCACGCGCCGGAAGCATTGAACCAGGCGCTGGTGCTCTGCGCGGACCATGAGCTGAACGTGTCGACGTTCGCCGCCCGGGTGACGGCCTCCTCCGGCGCGGACCTGTACGCGTGCGTGGGCGCGGCGATGGCGGCGCTCTCAGGCGCGAGGCACGGGGGCGCGTGCGACCGCGTGGAGGCGCTCCTCACGGAGGTGGGCCGTCCGGAGCGGGCGAAGGAGGTGGTGGACACGTACGTGCACCGGGGCGGGTCGGTGCCGGGCTTCGGCCACCGGCTGTATCCCCAGGGAGACCCACGCACGCCCCCGCTCATCCTGGCCGCGCGGGAGCTGCGCCCGGAGGCGAAGGCGGTGCGCGTGGGCTCCGCGCTGGTGCAGGTGATGCGCGACGCGGGACATCCCGCCCCTTCGATGGAGGTGGGGCTGGTGATGCTGGCGGAGGCGCTGGGGCTGCCCAAGGGCGCGGCGGCGACGGTGTTCGCGGTGGGGCGCTCGGCGGGCTGGGTGGCGCACGTGCTGGAACAGCGGGAGCAGGGCCATCTGCTGCGCCCCAGGGCTCGCTACGTCGGCCCCTCTTCACCAGGGACGGATTGAATTCATCGGCCGGGATTCAGGGTGGACATGGCGATGTTGGTGGACCCATTGCGACTCTTCACCTTTTGGAGCCACTGCATGATGAAGAAGACCGCCGTGCTGACCTGCCTGCTCGGATTGCTGGGAGCACTCCCGGCCAGCGCCGCTGAACTCAAGGACGTGTTCGGCAAGGAGGTCCCCATCGGGCAGGGCCGTCCCACGCTGGTGCTGTATGCCAACAAGAGCACCAAGGAGGAGCTGCGCCAGCGCGCCTCCCAGTTCATCTACGCCGTGCGGGAGAAGAAGCCCATCGTCGTCATCCACGTGGACCTGCGTGACGTCCCGGGCCTCTTCAAGGGCATGGCGCGCGGGGAGATCCGCAAGAGCCACGACGAGTCGCTCGCCGCCATGAAGGACCTGTACCGCCAGAAGGGCGAGGCACCGCCCGCCGAGTTGGACTCGTCGCTCTACATGGTCGCAGACTCCAAGGGTGAACCCCACAAGTCCATGGGCCTGGAGAAGGGGTTCAACCGCGTGTTCGCCCAGGTGCTGGGCATCTCCGGCCAGGAGCTCGCGCGCGGGGCCTTCTCGGAGGGTGCCCGGAAGCTCAGCCAGGCGATGAGCGCAGCGCCCGCCGTGGCGTCCCGCAGGCCCTGAGTTCACGGGGCGTGCTCCCCACGCCCCCGCGCTCCGCGTGGGTGGACGGCGGAGGATGAAAGGCTTTACCTTGCTGGCGCGCTAATCTCCGCTCACCTGGAACCCAGGAATATGCCTGGGATTCAAACGATGGGCGGGGACGGCGTCCAAAGCCTCACATCCCCCGAGACACTCCCCCATGTTCAAGTTCAAGACGTGCAGCCTCGCCGTGGCGGCCCTTGCGTTCAGCGCCTGTGGCCCCGCCCCGGAAGCGACGGAGCCGGCCCCCGCCGGCGGCGACATCGCGCAGGTCCAGTCACAGGTGACGAAGGCCATCCCCGGCACGACGTGCGTGGTCGAAGCGACGAAGCCCTATACGTATGACATCGGGGGTCCCATCAGCGCCCAGGCCTCCGCCTGGGATTGCGACCAGGACTACCCCATCATCTACATCTGCTCCATCGTGGAGCAGCGGTCGGTGAGCAGCACGGGCACGGTCACCTGGACGGCCATCCCGGGCAGCCGCAGCTGCTGGCCGGAGACGAACACGGACTTCGGCGGCCAGACGGCGAACCCCACGCCCTACGCGGCGGGCGTCTACCGCCAGCGTGCGCAGGCGGCCATCAAGCTGAACGCCACCACGTGGACCCCGGCGCAGCCGTCCACCTGCGCCACGCTCTCCAGCGACATCCCCTGCAAGTTCACCGAGGTGGTGTCCGGCAACGCGACGCTGTAACGCGCCACGCCGTGGCGTGAAGCATCACGGACCCCAGGTGCGGACACGGGCAGGCGTTGGCTAGTCTGACGCCTTCCCGTTCCACCTGGAGTCCTTCATGCACATCGAATCCCCGCGCAGCGCCCGTTCCCCGAAGGCCGTGACGTTCCTCCGCATCCCGGTGCTGCTCGCCGTGGCCATGATGACGATGGGCAGCGGCATGGGGAACCCGGGCTGTGGTGGCAGTAACTATTCTGTCTGTGAGAGCGGTTGCGCCATCGGGGGCACCTACACGCTCCAGTTCGCGGACACATCACCCCCTGGGGAGGTCTGCGAGACGCTGGGGCTCGGCCTGCCCACGGGGCCGCTGGAGTTGACGCGCTCCGGGCGGACCGTCTCGGCGGGCCTCGACGGCATGAAACTGTCGGGCGACTACGACTTCGACGAGGCCGACCGGCCGCTCACACTGTACGGGACGAAGTCCGTGACGAGCACGCGCACGTACTCCGGCAGCATCAAGTCGGCGGTGGCCACGCCCGCGCCCGAGACGGAGACCGACACCTCGGTCATCACGGGCGAGTACGAGCTGATTGGAACCTCCGAGGACAACAGCCTGAGGTGCCACATCAAGCGGAACTTCACCGCGACGCGGTAGGGCGACGGGCTCTACTCGGGGTGCTGTAGGTTCGAGGCCATGCGTACCCCCCTCATGGCCTCACTGCTGTTCCTGATGATGTCCGCGCCGGCCCGGGCCGCCGTGCCGGCGGGCTTCGTGGAGACGACCTACTCGTCCAGCCGCCTGACGCCGGCCACCGGCATGGCGTGGGCTCCGGATGGCTCGGGGCGCCTGTTCGTCACACTGAAGAACGGCGTCGTGCGGACGGTGGCCATGAAGGGTGGCGTCCTGGAGACGGAGGCCGGCACCACCACGCTGGTGACGAGCACGTTCGCCACGGAGCCCACGGTCCACACCAACAGCGAGTGCGGCCTCATCGGCATCGCGTTCGACCCGAACTACGTGGTCAACCGGTACGTCTACTTCTTCGTCACCGTCTCCGCCTCCGAGCAGCGCATCGTCCGCTACACGGACTCCAACGGCACGGGCATCGCGCGCACGGAGGTCGTCACGCGGCTGCCCACGGCGGGCAACAACCACGACGGCGGCGGGCTGGGCTTCGGGCCGGACGGGAAGCTCTACTGGGCCATTGGCGACCTGGGCAACGGCTCCGGCGTGGACGCGGACCTGACGTCGCTGGCGGCCAAGGTGGGCCGCGCCAACCTGGACGGCACGCCTGTCAATGACAACCCGTTCAACGACGGCGTGGGCCCCAACAACGAATACATCTGGGCGCGCGGCCTGCGAAACCCCTTCACCTTCACGTTCCAGCCCACCACCGGCCTCCTGTGGGTCAACGACGTGGGCGATGGCTACGAGCAGGTCCTCGTCGTGAACCGGCGCAGCCACGCCGGCTACAACGACTACGAGAACAACCAGCCCGTCGGGAACGACTACATCACCCCGGTCATCAAGTACCGCACCAACGGTTTTGACTCGCGCAACGTCACCGCCACGGGCGCGGTGCGCAGCGGGGGCGTCACCACCTTCACCACCACCACGCCGCACGGCCTTCGCAAGGGGGAGAAGCTCACGCTCGAGGGCGTGGGCGACACGAGCTTCAACGGCGAGTTCTACGTCGCGAGCGCGAACAACGCGCCCACCACCACCACCTTCACCGTGGCCCAGCCGGGCCTGCCGGACGCCACCAGTGGCGGGGGCACCGTGACGACGCAGGCGCTGGGCGGCTCCATCACCGGCGGCGTCTTCTACGACGCCACGCTCTTCCCGCCGGAGTACCGGGGCAACTACTTCTTTGGCGACTTCAACAGCGCCCAGGTGACGCGCGCCACGCTGGCGGCGGACAACTCGGTGGCGACGGTGGACGCGTGGGGGACGGGCTTCGCCGCCAACGTGGACATGAGCGTGGGGCCGGACGGCGCGCTCTACGCGCTGGGGTACACCAACGGCGTGGTGCGCCGGGTGACGCCCACGGCCACCGGCCAGAAGCTGATTGTGTCCGGGCTCAACCTGCGCCTGATGGAGGGCGGACGCGCGGCCTTCACCGTGCGCCTGGCCCAGGCGCCCACCTCGGCCGTGACGGTGAACGTGGCGCGGGCCCTGGGCGGCTCCGAGGACCTGCGCGTGGCAGGCAGTGACACGCTGAGCTTCACCGCGCAGAACTGGAGCGCGCCGCGGGTCGTGGTGCTCGAGTCGGTGGTGGACGAGGACGAGGACGAGGACGTCGCCACCTTCACGGTGGCCTCCGAGGGCCTGACGACGGAGTCGGTGGTGGCCACCACCATCGACTCCAATGCGGCCCGGCTGGTGCTGTCCACCTCCCGGCTCTCCGTGCCCGAGGGCGGCACGGCCACGTTCGAGGTGTCCCTGTCCAAGCGCCCCTCTTCGAACGTCACCGTCACCGTGGCGAAGACGCAGGGGGATCCGGACCTCACCGTGACCTCCGCGGCCATGCTCGCGTTCACGACATCCAACTGGAACACGCCGCAGACCGTCACGCTCCAGGCAGCGCAGGACGCGGACACCGTGGACGGCACGGCCACCATCACACTCGCCCTGCCCGGCCTGGACGCGCGCACGCTGGAGGCCGTGGAGGCGGATGACGAACCGCTCCAGCCGACCATCTCCTCCACGCCCATCACCACCGCCACCGAGGGCGTCGAGTACCGCTACGACTTGGAGGCGGTGGGCCGGCCGCAGCCCACGTATTCGCTGGAGGGCTCGGTGCCGCCGGGCATGAGCATCGACGCGACCACCGGCCTCATCACCTGGACGCCGTCGGCGGCGGGCACCGTGGACGTGCTCGTGCGGGCGACCAACGGCGTGCCTCCGGACGCTGAGCAGGCCTTCAGCATCACCACGGAGGCGGCGCAGGGCGAGCCGGATGCCGGCGCTGACGCGGGCACGGGGACCTCCGACGCCGGCACGGGGAACCCGGACGCGGGCACGGGCAATCCGCTGCCCGAGGACGACTCCGGCTGCGGCTGCGGCGCGGCCCCGGTGGCCCCGCTCGCGTGGCTGGCGCTCGTCGCGCTGGCCACCCGGCGCAAGCGCTCGCGCGCGAGCTGAGGCCTCCGGCGGGACGGGGTGGATGTCGGGCCGCGCTGACAGGGTGCGGCAAGGCACGTGCGCCCGTGTCCGGAAGCGGGATGCGGATTCCCAGCGCCGGTCAGTTCCTCCGTCGTGTGGCCCGGGCGTGGCTGTCCGGGCTCCCTGGCATGGGCCATGCTCAACGGCGTCCGCCATGGCTCCCCTCCTCCTCCAGGAACTCCTGTTCGCGCTGCGGCGGCTGCGGCGCAGCCCCACCTTCACCGTCGTGGCGGTGGCCACGCTGGCGCTGGGCATTGGCGCCAACGTCGCCATCTTCAGCGTGGTGCACGCGGTGCTGCTGCGGCCGTTGCCCCTGCGCGACGACGCGCGGCTCGTGCGGCTGTTCAGCGTCGGCCGGCAGGGGCCGGGGCCGACGTCACCGCCGGACCTGATGGACCTGCGCGAGCAGACGCGGACCTTCGAGGGGCTCGCCGGCGTGGCGCCCGTGCAGGTGACGCTCGGGGCGGACCGGACGGAGGCCTCGCCCATGAAGGTGCAGGCCGGGATGGTGACGGCCGGGTTCTTCCAGGTGCTGGGGCCTCGCGTGCGGTTGGGCCGCGCGCTCCAGGCCGGGGATGACGCGCCGGGGGCGCCCCAGGTGGTGGTGCTGTCACATGCGCTCTGGCAGCGCCGCTTCGGCGGCAGTCCCGACGTGCTGGGGCGCACGGTGAACCTGGGCGGCCTCCTGCCGTGGACGGTGGTGGGCGTGATGGCGCCGGGCTTCGACTTCCCGTCGCGCGCGGAGCTGTGGACGCCGCTGGTCCAGGACGCGTCCATGACGAAGCCGGAGGCGCGCGGCGCGCACTGGCTGGAGGTGTATGGGCGGCTGGGGCCTGGCGTGAGCCTCGAGCGGGCGAGGGCCGACGCGGCGGCGGTCGCGCGGAGCCTAGCGGCGCGGTATCCGGCGACGAACGCGGACATGGGCGCGAGCGTGGAGTCCCTGCGCGACGTGCTGGTGGGCCCGGTGCGCCCCTCGTTGTTGTTGCTGCTGGGCGCGGTGGGGCTGGTGCTGCTCATCGCGTGCGCCAATCTCATGCACCTGCTGTTGGCGCGGGCCGCGTCGCGCGAGGCGGAGACCTCCGTGCGGCTCGCGCTGGGGGCCAGCCGGGGGCGCATCGCGCGGGAGCTGCTGGTGGAGAGCGCGCTCCTGTCGGCGCTGGGGGGCGGAGCGGGGCTGCTCGCGGCGATGTGGGCGCTGGATGCGCTGGCGGCGTTCGGGCCCCGGGACATCCCGCGCATCGACGAGGTGTCGCTCGATGGCACCGTGCTGGCGTTCACCGCGGGCCTGTCGGTGTTCACCACGCTGCTCTTCGGGCTGGTGCCGGCGTGGCAGACATCGCGGGTGGAGCTGGCGCGCGTGCTGCGGACCGCGGGCGAGGGCGCGGGCGGCGCCGCGCATCACCACCGCACCCGCGCGGCGCTCATCGTGGCGGAGACGGCGCTGGCGGTGCTGCTGCTGGTGAGCGCGGGGCTGCTTTTGCGCAGCTTCGTGCACCTGCGGCGGGTCGACCCGGGCTTCCAGCCAGAGGGCGTGTTGACGGTGAAGCTGAGCCTGCCGCCCATCCGCTACGCCATGGGCAGCGCGGCGCCCGCGGCCTTCTACGACGGGCTGCTCGAGCGGCTGCGCAGCCTGCCCGGGGTGAGCGTGGCGGGCGCGGTGAACGCGGTTCCCCTGGAGGGGAAGCGGTGGACGCTCGCGGTGCGAGACCCTCAGCGGCCGGTGGCGCCGGGCACGGAGCCCTGGCAGGCCAGCATGCGCATCGTCACGCCGGGCGCGTTGGAGGCGCTGCGGGTGTCCGTGCTGCGCGGCCGGGGGCTATTGCCGGAGGACCGGGGCGCGGGTGGCCGCGCGGTGTTGATCAACGCGGAGGCCGCGCGCCGCTTCTGGCCGGGAGAGGATCCGCTGGGCCGCACGCTGGACCTGGACATGGACCTGGGCAACGGCGCGTTCGGAGGCCGGGTGGTGGGGGTGGTGGCGAACCTGGCCACGGAGGGGCTGGCCGCGCCCGCCGCGCCGGAGGTGTATGTGCCCTATGAGCAGGCGCGGACGACGGACATGGTGCTGGTGCTCCGCACGACCGGAGAGCCCCTGGCGCTGGCCGGGGCGGTGCGGGCGGAGGTCCGGGGGCTGGACGCGAACCTGGCGGTGGGAAGCACACGGACGCTGGCGTCGGTGGTGGATGAAACGGTGGCGCCGCTGCGCTTCTATCTCCTGCTGGCGAGCCTCTTCGCGGGGGTGGCGTTGGTGCTGGCGGCGGTGGGGCTCTACGGGGTGGTGGCCTACGCGGTGGTGCAGCGCACGCGAGAGCTGGGCATCCGCATGGCATTGGGTGCAAGGGCGGGCCAGCTGATGCGCATGGTGTTGAGCCACTACCTGCGGCTCACGGCGGTGGGGCTGGTGTTGGGGCTGGGGCTCGCATGGGGTGCCAGCCGCGCGCTGTCCCATCTGCTCAACGGCGTGGGGCCCACGGATCCGCTCACGTATGGAGTGGTGGTGGCGGTGCTCGGCGCCGTGGCCTTCCTCGCGGCGCTGTTGCCAGCGCGAAGGGCCGCGCACGTGCCCCCCGCGGTCGTGCTCCGGGCGGACTGAGTTCCGCACAGGCATCCGGGCAACCCGCTATCCTGCGGAACGATGCTGCGGACCTGCGCCTTCATGTTCGTGCTGCTCTTGGCCTGCGCAGGCCCTCGCCTCTACTACCTGCGCTCCGAGCTCCCCATCCTGGAAGGGCGGTTCGACCTCGCGGTGGCCCCAGGTCCCTGGCCACACAAGGACATCCCTGTCGTCGTATCGGACACAGACACGATTCCGGATGACCTGGTGCTGCCAACGCTCAGAGCCCTGATGAACTTGCCGGGCGCGATGGATGCCTGCGACCCGAACACCGGCGGTCCAAGACCGGATGCATCCGAATACTGCGTCGCCCTCTACAAGACGCCGCAGGACTGGCGTGTTTCCTGGCCCATCCGCAACCTCATGAAGGAACGCAGCTCATGCCAGCCACCCTTCGGTGGCGTCGACGATGAATCTTTTGGTCGGAACCTGCCCATCGTCGGCTTCGCGCACAATCACCCGTGCGCGACGAACATGAGCAGTGACGACCTGACCCGATTCCCCGTGGTGAAGATGGCGGACGGGCTGTGGACGATGGTGTCCTATGCCGCGAGCCCGGACGGGCAACTGGCGCGCGACTCGAGGAACCGGTTGATTCCCGCATGGGCCTGGCTCGCCACGGGACACAAGGACGAACCTCGCTTCTACAAGTGGAACCCGGCGGGGGAGGTCTTCCAATGGAATGAGGCCAAGTCGCTTTGGGAGTTCCAGGCGAACTGTCATCCACAAGAGGCTTCCGGCATGCGCAGCCCCCGCATGTTGCTGCCCCGCTGCTCACCCGAGTTGAAGTGGTAGAAGTGACCTGGAGCCTGTCCCCATGATGAAGCTTCCTCATCACGTCCTTCTCATCACGCTCCTGCTGGATGGAGGCACGCCTCCTGCCTCTTCGGGCATTGCCGCGAAGGACGGGGGCAGCGCCATGGCGACGGATGCCGGCGGAGGCACGACCGCCCGCGCGCCCATCATCGCGGAGGGGATTGAGTGGCCTGACGACCTGCGTCCCCTGGCAACGCTGGACGGTCCAGCGGTTCTCGCTGCCCATGCTGCCCTGCAGCGGCTGCTGGCGGGCTTTCCCAAGGAGTATGCGAAAGACTGCTCCTACACCGCCAAGGCCATGGAGGTCTCCGTCGCCCAACATGACGGGATGTACTTCGTGGAGATCAAGCGAAACGTCGCGAAGTGTGGCTGGGCAGCACCGGGCTTCAATCCCTCCGCGCACTGGTACGAGTTGTATGCCGTGTCGCCAGACGGGAAGGTCCTGGCGCGCTATCCCTATCACCCCTGAAGATGCGTGTTGCCCGTGAGTGAGCGTCAGGGCACGAGGCGCTTGAAGAAGAGGACCGTGGGGTGCAGCTCACCGTCGGTGTGCCGCGCCCAGTCCGGAATCTCTCCGGCGCGCTGCCACTGGAAGTGCTGGTAGACGGCCTCCGCCTTCGAGCCCGCCAGCGTGTCGAGCACCAGCAGCGTGCGCCCCGCGCCCCGCGCGTACGCTTCCACCTCCTGGAGCAACCGCGACGCGAGCCCCTGCCCCCGGGCCCGCGAGTGCACGAGCAACTTCTGCACCTCCGCGCGGTGCAGCCCGTTGGGTCGCAGCGACGGCGCGAGCTGCACGGTGCCGTCGATGCGCCCGTCCACCTCCGCGACCCAGAGCAGCAGCCCCGGCCCCAGCGCCGTGAGCACGCCCCGCCAGTACTCCACCGCCGCGTCCCTCGCGAGCGGCGGCAGGAAGCCCACCGACGCGCCTCCTTCGACGGAGTCGATGAGCAGTTCGGCCAGCGCCTCCCGCTCCCCGGGGGTCGCCTGTTCGAGTCTCCGGATGGAAATCATCCCCACCAGTCTAGCGGCTCACGGCTGGGGCGGCTTCGGGGGCTTCGGCGCGGGGGTGACGCGGGCGCCGGTGAAGCGCAGCAGCTCGTCCATCAGGAGGCGGCGGCCCCGCTCCGGCCGCTCGAGGTGCACGAAGTGCGTCGCGCCCGGGAGCACCACGGCCTTCACGCTGGCCGCGTGGTTCAGGTGCTCCTGGAGGCGCGTGACGTCCTCCGGCCGGCTCCAGAAGTCATTCTCCGCGCGCAGGATGAGCACCTTCCCCGTGATGGACGCGCCGTCCCACAGCTGCCGGCCCGTGGCCAGGTAGAAGCTGTCCTCCAGCGCCCCGGACGGCGCCCGGAAGGCGAACGGCGTGCGGGACGGCCCCAGCGGATCACTCGTGACCGCCTCACGCTGGAACGACGCCGCCACCTCCGGGTCCCTCCACTTCACCCGCTCCTCCTCCGACTCTGGTAGCTGCCGGTCCCACACCGCCATCAGCGACGCGCCCGTGTTCCAGCGGTAGGCGCCCATGCCCTCCGCGTTGAAGTGTCCCGGCCGCTTCGGGTCCTCGAAGTCCGTGCCCCTGCCCAGCATCTTGTGCTCCGCGCTGCCCGCGTACAGCGCGTTGAGCATCACCAGGTGGCTGACGTTGTCCGGGTGGAGGCTGGCGTACATGCCCGCCCAGTGACCTCCCGTGGCCCAGCCCACCAGCCCCACGCGGCGCTGCCCCGTGCGCGCCTTCACCCAGCCCACCACCGCGTGCACGTCCTGCACGACCTCATGTGAGCCCACCAGGGGCCGGCCCTTCGCGGGCGTGCTCATGGCCAGGGGCCGCGTGGAGCCGCCATAGCCGCGCGCATCCATGAGGTACACCGCATGCCCCGCGCGGGCCAGCTCCGCCGCGATGGAGCCGCCCTCGACGGGCAGGTCGAACGAGGCGCGCCCCGGCACCCGCGCGCCGTGCAGGAGGATGAGCGGCGGCAGGTTGGCCACCTGCATGCCCGCGTCCTTCACCTCGCGCACGGACACCTCGATGCCCTCCTCCGACGGCACCAGGAACTCCGCGCGCGTCACCTCCGCCCGCGCGCTGGCCCCGGCCAACGCGCCCAGCAGCACCAGCATCCGGATCACGGCCGCGCCTTCTCGATGCATGAGCACCCTGCCCTCCCGCTCCATGGACCGCGATCCTGCCAGGAGCCGCGCGCGAGCACACCCAAGGCACGTGAGCCTGGCGCACGTGCGTCAAAGGAGCACAGGCAGGCAAGTGTCCTTTTCGCGCGGGGGAGGTGGGGGCCCGCCGCGAAACGGATGGCGCAACGCCCGCGCGTGTGGTGTCACCCTCCTGCCGGGCACACGCACCGCCCGCGCTGGAGGTCACCCACGCCATGCAGGACGTCGACATCAAGACCGCGGATGGAGTGATGGACGCGAAGCTGTTCCAGCCGGAGGGCTCCGGGCCGTGGCCGGCGGTCATCATGATTCCGGATGCCTTTGGCATCCGGCCCGTCTTCGAGGACATGGCCCGGCGCCTGTCGAAGTCCGGCTACGTCGTGCTGCTGCCCAACGTGTTCTACCGGGAGGGGCACAGCTCGAAGCTGGAGCTCGCCCATGGCTCCTTCGCGGACGAGGCCTTCCGCAAGCGCCTCTACGGCCTCATCAGCGCGCTGACGCCGGAGCGCCTGAAGCTGGACGCGGGCTCGGAGCTGGACTTCCTCGCCCGGCAGCCCTCCGTGAAGGGCCCGAAGGCGGGCGTGGCCGGCTACTGCTTCAGCGGCGGCATCGCCGTGCGCATGGGCGCGGACTTCCCGGACCGCATCGGCGCGGTGGCGTCCTCCCATGGCGGCCGCCTGGCCACGGACTCGCCCGACAGCCCCCACCGCCTGGTGAACCAGGTGAAGGGTGAGCTGTACTTCGGCCACGCGGACAACGACAACTCCATGCCCGCGGACGCCATCCGCACGCTGGAGGCGGCGCTGAAGGACGCGGGCGTGAAGTACCGCTCGGAGCTCTACCCCGGCGCGCAGCACGGCTATTCGGTGCCGGGCACGCCCCAGTTCAACGCGGAGGTCGCGGAGACGCACTGGAAGCGGCTCGAGGACCTCTTCGGCCGCACGCTGAAGGCCTGAGCCCCGAAGCCCGATGTCCACCGTCCGGCAGCGGCTGCTCTCCATCTTCGGCGGCTCGGTGGGCAACCTCATCGAGTGGTACGACTTCTACGTCTACTCCGCGTTCTCGCTGTACTTCGCGCAGGCGTTCTTCCCGGACGCGGATCCGCTGGTGCGGCAGCTCAACACCGCCGGGGTGTTCGCGCTGGGCTTCCTCATCCGGCCGGTGGGCGGCTGGATGATGGGGCTCTACGCGGACCTCCGGGGCCGGAGGTCCGCGCTGACGTTGTCCGTCACGCTGATGTGCCTGGGCTCGCTCGTCATCGCCGTGTGCCCCACGTACGCGAGCATCGGCGTGGCGGCGCCCATGGTGCTGATGCTCGCGCGGCTGCTCCAGGGCCTCTCGCTGGGCGGTGAGTACGGCACCAGCGCCACCTACCTGAGCGAGGTGGCCACCTCCCGCCACCGGGGCTTCTACAGCTCCTTCCAGTACGTCACGCTCATCATGGGCCAGTTGCTGGCCACGCTGACGCTGCTGGTGTTGCAGCGGGGGGTGTTGACGGGCCCGCAGTTGGAGGCCTGGGGCTGGCGCATCCCGTTTGGCATTGGCGCGGCGCTGGCCATCTTCGGCTTCTACATGCGCCGCAACATGGTGGAGACGGAGGCCTTCACCCGCGAGGCCGCGAAGAAGTCCGAGCACCACCCCATGCGGGAGCTGTTGCGCCACCCGAAGGAGATCGCCGTCGTGGTGGGGCTCACCATGGGCGGGACGCTGGCCTTCTACACGTACACCGTCTACATGCAGAAGTTCCTGGTGAACTCCGTGGGGCTGACGCGGGACGAGGCCACGCTCATCTCCGCGGGCTCGCTGTTCCTCTACATGTTCCTCCAGCCGGTGCTGGGGTTCGTCTCCGACCGGGTGGGCCGCAGGCCGGTGCTGATGGGGTTCGGCGTGCTGGGCACGCTGTGCACGGTGCCGCTGCTCACGGCGCTGACGCGGACCAAGGACGCCTTCACCGCGTTCCTGCTGGTGCTCGCCGCGCTGGTCATCCTCTCCGGCTACACGTCCATCAACGCCGTGGTGAAGGCGGAGCTGTTCCCCGCGCGCATCCGCGCCCTGGGCGTGGGGCTGCCCTACGCGCTGACGGTGTCCCTCTTCGGCGGCACCGCGGAGTACGTGGGCACGCGCCTGAAGCTGGCCGGGCACGAGCCGTGGTTCTTCTGGTACGTCACGGCCTGCATCTTCTGCTCGCTGCTCGTCTACACGGTGATGCCAGACACGCGGCGCCACAGCCGCATCGACGCCGCGTCCTGAAGCGCCGGGGGGTCATGCCAGTCCCGGGAGGAGCGTGCTAAACGCGCGCGCCCATGACGTCCCCACTCCTGACGCTTCCCCTGCTGCTGTGCCTGGGACAGGCCCCTGAAGCCATACCCACCGAGGCGCCCTTCCAGGCGCGGCTGTCCTTCTACGGCACCGACGAGGACATCGACGCCCCGGAATCCCCCGCCGCCACCTCCTTCCACGCGGCGCTGGAAGGACATACGCCGGAGCTCGCGTCGGGTCTGCGCGCGGAGGCCGCGCTGTCGTTCTTCCTCATCACGGGGGGCTCGCCGGGCATTGGCTTCTCGGACAATGGCAGCACCATCCGGGTGCGCTACCGGCCCTCGGGCTGGGAAGCAGGAGAGGGGCTCTCCGTGGGGGTCCACCCCATGTCCACGTCCCGGCTCTACATGGGCTTCACCTACCCGGTGACGTGGGAGCGGCAGGCCTTCCCGCGCCGCTCGGCCGCCGAGTCCGCGCTGGAGCTGCGCCTGTCCCGGCGGCGGTGGGACGCCTTCGTGGCGCTCAAGTCCGCCCCTGTGCTCGACGACCTGGAGCTGGAGGTTTCGCGCCGCTACGCCCTGCTCGCGGGCGGCTTCCTGGACGTCACACCCGAGGTGCGGCTGGCCGCGAAGGGCACCGTGCTCGACCGGGGACAGATTCCCGGCGTCGCGAACCTGGGAATCGAGATGCACGTCCCCGTGCGCGGGGCCTCGCTGGGCGCGGTCTGGCACCGGGGCGCCCCCATCGGGAACAACGTCGACCTGAAGCTCTACACGGGCGACCCGACCTTCTTCGAGCGCTTCTTCCAGCCCGAGACCTACCCCGGCGGCTTCGCCGCGTCGGTGTCGCTGGAAGGCAGCATCGTGTCCCAGGGCCTGCATGATCGGGAATCCGACCCGCCCCAGCGGCGCACCCAGACGTCGGGGGCCGGAGCCCTGGAGGCCCGGGTGAAGCAGGGCTTCTGGCGGGCGCATGCGCTGGCCTACGTCCGCTCCCTCGGCTTCATCCAGGTCGACGTGCCCGGGTTCCCTCCGTACCAGGACTTCCTGAACGACGCGGAGACCCGCGCGGAGGTCTCCGGCACGCTGAGCAGTGATTACCACCTCCAGGACTGGGGGCTGACGCCCGGGCTGCTGATGCGCGTCACCCGGCCTGCGTCGCTCGAGGCCGCACCGTTGGGATTCCCTGGCAGCAGTTACACCGCCGTGTTCCAGGGCCCCAACATGCTCAGCCTCCTGCCCGTGGGCGAGGACCCGAAGCTGGTGGTGACGGCGAAGGCCACGCTGCGCTGGGACCTGGGGCCGGTGGCCGGCGTGCTGGCGGAGGTCTCCTACACGCACGACCCGAACCGGACCCTCTTCGAGTCCGACGATCTCGGCGTCGCCCGGCCCGTCTTCCAGCCCGCCAACGCGGTGGGCGTCAGCGTGCTGCTCCAGGCGCGCTTCTGACGCTGGGAGTCAGGAGGGGGGATTGGCGTCCACGCGAGGCCGGGTGCGAGGATGACGCTCCGCCCACCATGCGCACTGCTTCCGCCCGTCCCCTCTCCGAGGCCGCCGTTCCCGAGTCCCCCGTCGTCCCGCTCGTCCAGCCCGTGGCCCGGCTGATGGCCCACGCCGCCGCGTGGCTGATGCTGGTGGGCCTGCTCACCGGCGGCTACGTCTCCGCGGCGATGACAGGCAAGGTGCCAGCGGATCCAGGGATGGCGCTCGCCGCGCACCTGAACGCGCTGATGGGCACGTTCTTCCTGCTGGGCGTCGCGTGGACGCTGCCCATGCTGCGCTACGGTCCCGTGGGACAGCGGCGGCTGGCCTGGGCGGTCATCGTCGCCAACTGGGCCAACTGGGGCATCACCTGCGTGAAGGCGTGGCTGCGGGTGTCCGGCGTGGACCTCATCGGGCAGCCCGTGAACGACGCCGTGTTCGGCGCGCTCACGGTGTCCGTGGTGTTGCCCGCGCTCGTCGCCGCGGGCGCATGGGTGTACGGCTTCCGCCGCGCCGGGGCCCGCTGACGTCAGAAGGCCGTGCGGGTGAGCGCGAAGTCGGAGCCTGCCCAGGCCGTCTTGAAGCGCTGCTGCACGGCGTTGGCCTCGGCCGTGCGCCCCTGGCCCTTCAACGATTGGGCGAGCCCGAAGAGCGCCCAGCCGTTGCCGGGGTTGCGGCGCAAATCTTCGCGGTACACGGCCTCCGCGGCCTTGTACTGCTTCGCGTCCAGCAGCGCCGCGCCCTGGAAGTGGCGCACGGGGTAGAACCAGTCACTGGGCTCTGAATAGGCCAGCTGATCCGCGGCGCGCACCGCGTCCTCCCAGCGCGTCAGCGCGTCCGAGCAGCCCTGGCGCTCCGCGATGGACGCGTCGAGCACGCGCGCCGCCACGTCCAGCACGTCCTTCGCCGAATTGTTCCCGGCGGTCATCGTGTCGGGGACGCTGGCGGCCAGCTTCACCAGCTCCGCGTGCTCCGCGCGGGCCTCCTTGAACTCCCCATTCGCCGCGAGCGCCAGTCCGTGCGCGTGCAGCCACAGCCCCGTCAGCACCGGGTACTTCGGATCCGGCCGGGGCTCCGTGAGCAGCGCGTCGTAGTGCCCGAAGCGCACCATCGCGAGCAGGGGCTCGGCGGCGAAGAAGTCCATGCCCGGCATCTCCTTCAGCATCTCCGGCGGCAGGACGTTCGCGGACTCGCGCGCGGCGCGGATGGACTCCCCCGCGCGTCCCTCCATGGAGGAGGAGAACGACAGGAAGCCCCAGTTGTGGGCCAGGTACATGGGGTAGTACCCGATGGGCTCCACCTGCCGCAGATAGTCATTGTCCGCCTGCACGGCGCGGCGGTTGCTCTCCGAGGCGTCCGCGTACCGGCCCACCCGCTGGTAGATGTGCGCCGGCATGTGCACCACGTGGCCCGCGCCGGGCATCAGCCCCGGCAGCCGGTCCGCGGCGGCCAGCGCGCGCTCGGGGTGCTCCGAGGCCTCCACGGCGTGGATGTAATAGTGATTGGCGCCCGGGTGTTTCGGCGCGCGCGCGAGCACCGACTCCAGCCGCGAGACAATCTCCTCCGTCCCCGGCTCCGGCTTGCCCGCCAGCGTCCACAGCTTCCACGGGTTCAAGTCCATCAGGGACTCGGCGAAGAGCACCTGCACGTCGTCGTCATCCGGAAAGCGCTTCGCCACGTCGCGCATGGCGTTGGCGTAGGACTGGGAGAAGGGCTTCATCTCCTCGGGCGTGCGGGGCTCCGGCCCGCCGTAGCGCCGGGACAGCGCGCCGATGAGCGCCTGCTCCGTGGGGGTCGCCGTGGGGGCGAGCGCCTGGGCCTTCTGTAGCGCCGTCCACGCGGTCGCCGCCCGGTCCGGCAGCATGGGCACGTTGTAGTTGGGCCCGAGCACCAGGGCGACGCCCCAGAAGCAACTCGCGCACGAGGGGTCCAACTGCGCGGCGCGGGCGAACGAGCGCGCGGCCTCGTCGTGGTTGAAGGCATACGTGAGCCGCATGCCCTGGTCGAAGAAGGCCTGTGCTTCGGGCGACCGGGTCGTCACCTTCCGCTGGAAGTTCCCCAGGTTGTCGAAGAGCACCGCGCCTTCCGCGAGCGAGCTCAGGCTCGACATCGCGGAGGGCCTGCCATGCGCGCCGTGCGCGGCCGGGCTGGCATCCCGTGCTCCGGCGTACGTCCCCGGAAGAATCAGGGACGGGATGAGGATGAACAGCAGTCGCGCGCGCATGAGGTCCCCCCGGGCCTGCGGTCTTTTCAGGAACGGTGGGGGGACTGCGCGCGCGCGGCAATCCGCGTCAGGCAGGGTGTCGTCGCGAGCGCCTACTTCTCCAGGTCGCCGACAATCCGCCCGAGCGGCGACGGCGTCCCCATGAACTTCTGGAAGCGGCCGCGGTCATCCGAGCCCGCGTCGAAGTTCTCGAAGTTCTGCTGGTTGCTGTTCGCGCCGGGCCGGAAGCCCGAGTAGTCCTGGCGCGCGGGCAGCCCGTGCTCGGCGCGGATGCGGTTCTCCGAGGGGGCGTTGGGCATGCGCGGCGTGGGGCGCAGGCCGACGGTCTCGAACTCCTCCTGGAGCTGCAGGCGCGTCTCCACGGTGTCCTTCATCGCGGCCGAGTGGCTGGGGTAGCGCTTGAACACCTCCGCGTCCGAGTGCGTGCTGACGGCCAGGGGGCTGACCTGCACGCCGTTGGCGGCGCGCCAGGCGTGGACGGACTCGTGGCCCAGGCTGTTGAAGCGCTGGCTCGGCTGGTTCTCGTTGTAGTTGATGCGGCTCGCCTGGCCCGTACCCGCCTGGCCGTCCTGGCGGTACGCCGGGCGCAGCGACTGGAGCGTGCCGTCGTGGCGCGGGCGGTGCGACATGGGCATGGCCTCGTCCCGGCCGGAGTAGATGTCCGCCACCGTCAGCGGCTTGTGCGCGGTGCCCGTCGCGCCGGGGTTCACGTGCTGCGTGCGGCCGTTGAGCTCCGTCAGCATCTGGTTGCCCACGGGGCGGCTCATCAGCGTGTGCGTGGAGTTGCGCGCGTCCTGCGTGAAGTCCGCGAAGTCCGCGCCGGACTGACGGCTGTCACGGCGGGTCCGGATGCCCGGCAGGTCCGGGTGCACCACGCCGTGGTCCGCCGGCTTGAGCTTGCTCTTGCCATCCTGAAGCTCCAGCGCAGAGGGCGCCTTCCGGGGCGTCACCGTCTCCAGCTTCGGAGGCGCGCTGGGGCTGCGCGTGCGGGAGCCGGAGGAGAGGGACGGCGCGGAGAAGGAGGAGGAGCGGAGCTTCATGGTGGGCCTCGGAATGCGAAGACGTCGTGTGCCCTCCCCTACAGCAACCGTCGTGCCGCCCCCGGAGCGCATGTCCCTCACGTGATTCCAGTGGGTTGGCCCGCGCCTGGAGGCCCGGCCCTGATGTCCGCCGTCAGGGGCTGATGGCCGCGGTCACCAGGGGGCGCGCGGGCCCATCCCGGACAGCCATGTTAATTTGGTGTTCCCAGGATTCCCCATGCAGTGCCGCATGGCTTCACTGGGAGGAACGAGCCCGCCGCCATGTCATCGTCCCGTCGAAGCCTGTCCTGGAGTGTCGCCGTCCTGTTGTCCTTCGCGGCCACCGCGGCCTTCGCGGAGCCGTCCGCGCCGGCCCTGGAGATGGCCACGCAGGCGGTGTGTGCCGCCAGCGACGCGTCGGAGGCGCTGGCCTCCGAGCCCACGCCCGAGGAGGCCGCGGGCCTGCTCTGTATCTCCGTCCGGTGCTCCTCGGTGGATGACTGCTGGAACGCGTGTCCCAACGCGCAGTCCGTGGCGTGTACGCGCAACGCCTGCTCCTACCAGCTCCCGGGTGGCGGCGGTGGCGGCGGCCCGACGTGCCCGTCCACCCGCTGTATCGACGACTCGGATTGCGTCTGCGGCACGACGCAGGGGTGGTGCAACAACCGCGCGTGCGCCTACTAGAAGCTCACGGCGATGAGGGGGACGGAGGGGCGGGGCTGCCACTGTCGCGAGCGCAGGCCATCGCGGCGGGCCCTCAGGTCCCGCAGCTCCGACTCCAGGTGGGTCTTCTCCTCGATGAGCGCGTTGCGCCGGGCCTTGTTCTCCCGCGCGATGCGCCCTCCCCGGCTGAAGCCCACGACGACAAGGACCACGCCCACGACGCCCACGGCCGTGATGGGCAGGCCCACGAGCAGCTTCGTCTTCTGATCCGAGCCCGAATCCATCAGGCCGTCGATCACGATGGGCAGGCCAATCAACAGCGTCGCCGCGAGGATGAAGCCGATGGTCGTCATGATCTTCGAGCTGCGCGGGCGGCCCAGGCGGATGCCGTCGATCTCCTCCTGGAGCAGGCCCACCCGCTGCGTCAGCTCCTGGATGCGCGCATCCAGGCTCCGGTCCGGAAAGGGAGTCGAGGGAACAGGGACCTCCTGAACGCCGGTCTCAGCAGCCTGCGCTACCAGCAGTCGCGCGGAGTGCGCGGGCGCGTCCTCCGGCGTGAGCAGCGACAACGAAGCAGTCACGGGCGCGGACGCGAGCAGGACGGTGGCGAGCAGCGACAGCATGGAGCGCACTCCTTCCAGGGACGGATGGGTGCTCGACACTAGCACCCGGGCATTCCCCTGAAGACCGTCCTCCTGTCCATCAAGGCCTGACGACTCAGCACGTCTTCGCCTTCTGACGCTTCACCTTGTTGGCCTCCCTGCCCCTGAAGGTCCGCGCCACCGGCCCCTCACGCAATGCGCCCAGCGCGTCCGCCTGCCTGGGTGGCTGGCTATAGTCCGTCGCCCGATGAAGAAAGCACGCGCCGCGAGCCTCACCCTCGATGACTTCCTCCCCTATCGCCTGTCGGTCGCGGACAACGTCGTGAGCCAGCGCATCGCCCGCGTGTACGCGGCCGAGGACGGCCTCTCCACGCAGGAGTGGCGGCTCATCGCCGTCCTGGGCGAGGACGGCGAGCGCTCCCAGTTGGAGCTCGTCCGGCGCACGCGCATGGACAAGGTCCCGGTGAGCCGGGCCGCGCGCTCGCTGGAGGAGCGTGGCCTGGTGCGGCGCGCCACGAGCCAGAGCGACGCCCGCTCGCGGCGCCTGACGCTGACCGCCTCGGGGCGCAGGCTCTACCAGCGCGTCGCCCCCGCCGCGCTCGAAGCGGAGGCGGAGGTGCTCGCGGAGCTGTCACCCGCTGAACGACAGGTGCTGCGCTCCCTGCTGGAGCGCGTGGAGCGCGCCGCCATCCGAGCCCTCAAGCCCGGCCCCTGAGCCTTGCCGGGTTGGTTACATCTGTTACTATTTCGGACGCCATGGAAAACGTCCGCCACCTGACAGGTTTTGGAAACGAGCACGCATCGGAGGCTGTCGCCGGTGCGCTCCCCGTGGGCCAGAACACGCCCCAGCGCGTCGCGTTCGGCCTCTACGCCGAGCAGCTCTCCGGCACTGCGTTCACCGCGCCGCGCGGCGTGAACCGGCGCACGTGGATGTACCGGCTGCGGCCCAGCGCGGGCCACCCGGCGTACCGGCAGGTGGACGCCCGCACGCTGAAGAGCGGGCCGTTCCGGGAGGTGCCACCCTCGCCCAACCGGCTGCGTTGGAGCCCGGCGCCCATGCCCACCACGCCCACCACCTTCCTGGAGGGGCTCTTCACGCTGGGCGGCAACGGCTCCCCGTCCGAAGGCGCGGGCGCGGCGGTGCACCTCTACGCGGCGAACGCGTCCATGACGGACACGGCGTTCTTCAACGCGGACGGCGAGCTGCTCATCGTCCCCCAGTCCGGGACGCTGCGCATCGTCACGGAGCTGGGCGTGCTGGAGGTCCCGCCCGGCCACATCGCGGTCATCCCGCGCGGCATGCGCATGCGGGTGGAGCTGCCCGGCGGTCCCGCGCGCGGCTACATCTGCGAGAACTACGGCGCGCAGTTCCGGCTCCCGGAGCTGGGGCCCATCGGGTCCAACGGCCTGGCGAACCCGCGCGACTTCGTGGCGCCGCACGCGGCCTATGAAGACGTGGAGCGCACCACGCGCGTGGTGCAGAAGTTCCAGGGGAACCTCTGGGAGACGACGCTGGACCACTCGCCGTTCGACGTCGTGGCGTGGCACGGCAACTACGCGCCGTACACGTACGACCTGGCGCGCTTCAACACCATCAACACGGTGAGCTACGACCACCCGGATCCGTCCATCTTCACGGTGCTCACGTCGCCCAGTGACACGCCGGGAACGGCGAACTGCGACTTCGTCATCTTCCCGCCCCGGTGGATGGTCGCGGAGAACACCTTCAGGCCGCCCTGGTTCCACCGCAACGTGATGAGCGAGTTGATGGGCCTGGTCCACGGCGTCTACGACGCCAAGGCGGACGCGTTCCTGCCCGGCGGCGCGTCGCTCCACAACTGCATGAGCGCCCACGGCCCGGACCGCAAGACGTACGAAGCCGCCGTCGCCGCGGAGCTGACGCCGAAGAAGATCGACAACACGCTCGCCTTCATGTTCGAGACCCGCTGGGTCATCGCGCCCACGCGCCAGGCGATGGAGAGCCCCGTCCTCCAGAAGGACTACGACGCCTGCTGGGCGGACCTGCCCAAGGCGAAGATGTCCCCGTCCGGAGGCGGCCAGCCGTGAAGCTCGCCTCTCTTGAAGCAGGACGGGACGGGCGGCTGGTCGTCGTGACGAAGGACCTGTCCCGGCAGGCGGATGCGTCCGCCATCGCGCCCACGCTCCAGGCCGCGCTGGATGACTGGGACCGCCACGCGCCGGCCCTGCGCGCGCTGTCGGAGCGGCTGGAGCGCGGAGAGGTCCCCGGAGCCGCCTTCGACCCCGCCCGGTGCGCGGCGCCCCTGCCCCGCGCCTACCAGTGGGCGGACGGCTCCGCGTACGTGAACCACGTGGAGCTGGTGCGCAGGGCGCGCGGCGCGGAGCTGCCGCCCTCGTTCTGGACCGACCCCTTGATGTACCAGGGCGGCTCGGACGGCTTCCTCGGGCCCCGCCAGCCCATCCCGCTCGCCGACGAGGCATGGGGCTGCGACATGGAGGGCGAGGTCGTGGTGGTGACGCGCGACGTGCCGCTGGGCGCCACGCGCGAGCAGGCCCTGGGCGCCGTCGTGCTGGTGGGGCTGGTCAACGACGTGTCCCTGCGCAACCTCATCCCGAACGAGCTGGCGAAGGGCTTCGGCTTCTTCCAGTCCAAGCCCGCGTCGGCCTTCTCACCGGTGTTCGTCACGCCGGACGAGCTGGGCACCGCGTGGCGGGAGGGCAAGCTGCACCGCCGCCTGGAGGTCTCCCTCGACGGCGAGCCCTTCGGCCGCGCGGACGCGGGCGTGGACATGACGTTCGACTTCGGCACGCTGGTGGCCCACGCGGCGAAGACGCGCTCGTTGTGCGCGGGCAGCATCGTGGGCTCGGGCACGGTGTCCAACCGGGGCCCGGACGGCGGTCCCGGCAAGCCGGTGAAGGACGGCGGCGCGGGCTACTCGTGCATCGCGGAGGTGCGCGTGGTGGAGACGCTCCGGGACGGCGCGCCGAAGACGCCGTTCCTCAAGCGCGGCAACCGGGTGCGCATCGAGATGCGGGATGACTCGGGCGCCAGCATCTTCGGCGCCATCGACCAGGCGGTCGGCGGATAGGCGCAGGAAGAAGGGGCCCCCTTTTCCGTCAGGGGCCCTTCGGACTGGCGCACGTCTTCTCCCCGGAGGCCTCCGCCAGCCGCGCCACGGCGGCGCTCCTCCTGGAGGTGGACCCCGTCACACGGGAGAGCGAGCCCGTCGACCCGCGCCTCTGACTCAGTAGTTGAACTGGAGCTGGAGGCGCGTCACGTGCCCCTGCTCCTGTGCATACGGGTAGCGCGACGAGGTGCGGTCCGCGATGACGTAGGCGGCCGTCAGCTCCAGCGCCTTCCAGATCTGCCACTCCGCGCCCAGCTCCAGCTCGCGCACGTCGTAGAGGGGGGCGTTGGTCTCGAACTTCTTGCCGCCCTTGTAGAGCGTGCCGCGCACGTAGGGGATGAGCGACACGCCCCCCACCCCGTCCAGCTTGTACATGAGCTGCGCGTAGCCGCCCTGGAGCTTGCGGCTGTCGATGAGCAGCGCCTCGTCCGGGAACGAGCCCTGCGACGGCCCGCGCCCGAAGTTGTATTCCGCCTGGAAGCCCAGCGGCTGCGGGTACACGGTCAGGCTGACGATGCCGCGGGCATCCACCATGTTCGGGCCCCGCGCGAGCGCATAGGCCGCGTCATCGCGCGGAGTCGCGGTGGTGTTGAAGCGGCCGTAGTACCCGCCGACACCGGCCTCCACGTACTGGGAGCCGAAGAGGAAGGGATAGGTGACGCGCGCGACGGCGTGGGGGCTGTTGTTGCGCTCGGCGCGGTTGGCCGCCTGGCCGTTGAAGACGCCCAGGCCCACGACGCCGTAGTCGCCAGAGCCCTTGAGGCCGCTGTCGACGAGGAACTTGAAGCGCTCGCGGATGTGCGCGGGCGCCCAGTAGAAGAACACGCCCAGGTCGCGCTCGTCCTTCAGCGCGCTGTTGATGCCGTCGTTGCGGTCCAACGCCAGGCGGTTCTGACTGGACTGCAAATTCTCGAAGCCGAAGGGCACCTTCGACTGGCCCACGCGGAAGCGGAACTCCTTCTTCGCGTCCACGAAGATGTCCGCGTACCAGTCCCGCATGACGGCGACGTTGTACTGGTCACCGATGACGGAGGCGAAGTCCGGCTGCAGGTAGATGGACACGTGCGGGTGCACGTCCCCGAAGACGACGAGCCGCGCGCGGCGGATGCCGAAGCCGGTGTCCTTGCCCAGGAAGCGGTCACCCTGCTCGTTGATGAGCGCGTCGTTCACCCGGAAGCTGGGCAGCCGGTTGTAGCGGACCTGCGTGTAGCCCCGGAGGCGGAGGGTCTCGTACCAGGGCTTGGTCTTCTCCTTTTCCTTCTCCTTCTCCTCCGCGGGAGGCGGCAGGGCGGCGGGAGGCACGGCCTCGCTCTTGGGAGCGGGCTCGGGCGGGGTCTCCTGGGCCAGGGCGGAGTGGGAGAAGAGGAGCGCGGTACCAGCCAGCAGGGCCTGAAGGACGGAGCGGTGGGACGAGGCGAAGGACATGGGTGCGTGAGAGCCGGCGGGGAACAGGGAAGGACCCGCCCGGTCCCGATGTGGCGCTCCCGTTACCGAATGGCGCCGCCTTCCGCCACGCACCGCCCCCTGTTGTTGCCACACCGTTACCGGCGCCCTCGTCCTGTCACATGAACGAGCGAGCCGCGTCACACGTTCGTGACACGGGGGGAGAACGTCCTCCGCACTCGCTAGGGAGCGCGCTGCTCCTGCTCGGCCTTCTGGATGAGCGCCAGCAGGGAGCGCAGGTGCGGCTCCGTCACCGGCTCCACCAGCCGGACCGAATGTTTCCTCCCGCCGTCATCCTCGATGGTGACGGCGTAGCTCGTCCGGTCCGCGCCCGCCGTGGGACCGCCGCCCACGGTGGCCGGCTGTTCGAAGAAGCGGGCCTCCCGCACCTCGCGCTGGAGCGCCTCCGCCGTGGCGGGAGGCAGGGCCGTCAGCTCCACGGTGCGAGGCCTGGTGAGGCCCGGGAAGAAGGCGATGCCTCCCTCCCGTTTGAGCTGGATTCGCATTCCGTCGACTCCAGGGTTCAGTGCTTGCGCTGCACCGGCTGCTGCGCGGCCTGCTTCGGCACCTGCGGCGTCCAGGCCGGCGCGCCCGCCCGCTCCTTGGAGACCTTGATGCCCACCTGGTTCCACGCGTCGCGCACGATCTGCTCCTCGTCGCCGCTGTCGTAGAGCCGGACGGCCGCCGTCACGGTGAGCCGGGCGAAGGAGAGGAACGACGCGTTGGGCTTCAGCCGGGAGTCACGCAGCGTCTCCAGCCAGATGAGGCCCGCCTTCTCCCACGCGTAGCCCTTCAGGTTGATGGCCGCGAGGCAGAAGGCCTTGTTGGGGATGCCGGAGTTGATGTGCACGCCGCCGTTGTCCTCCCACGTGTTCACGAAGTCCTTCATCAGGGCCGGCTGCGGATCCTTGCCCAGCACCGGATCATCGAACGCGGTGCCGGGGTCCTTCATGGAGCGCAGGGCCTTGCCCTTGACCTTGTCCGTGAGGAGCCCCGCGCCGATGAGCCAGTCGGCCTGGTCCGCCGTCTGGTTCAACAGGCGCTGCTTCACGAGCGAGCCGAAGCAGTCCGACATGTGCTCGTTGAGCGCGCCCGCCTGGGAGAAGTAGGCAAGAGGGCCCTCGTGCTCCGTCACGCCGTGGGCCAGCTCGTGCCCGATGACGTCCACGGAGATGGTGAAGCGGTTGAACAGGTCGCCGTCGCCGTCGCCGAACACCATGCGCTCGCCGTCCCAGAAGGCGTTGTCGTAGCCGCTGCCATAGTGGACGTGGCCGTTCAGCGGCATGCCGTTGCCGTCAATGGAGTTGCGCCCGTAGACGTCCCAGTAGAGGTCGTAGGTCGCGCCCAGGCCGACGTAGGCTTCGTCGACCGCCGCGTCGCTGACGTCGTCCGACCCCTCCTTGCGGACCACCGTCCCCGGAAGGGCTTCGGTGTTCTTCACGTCGTAGACGGTGCGCAGCTTCTGGCTCTCCACGACCATGGGGCCGGGAATCAACCGCTTCGCGGCCTGCGGTGCACCGCTGCTCGACAAGCGGATGGCGCGCAGGGTGTTGTCGATGGAGAGCGTCCGCAGGGCCTGCGCGCGTTGCTGCGGGGAGCCGTTCTGCGCAATCTGCCGGCTGACGTACGGCGGCAGGATGCAGTGGTGGGAATGCCAGATCCGTGTGTTGCAACACATCACCCGTCTCCTTCTGATGGGGGTACCAGAAGACGATGGTGATGATGCAAGGCCGTGCTCGGGACACGGCACGGCAGGGGCTCCCCGGCCGCCCGGGAGCCCCTGCGGCGTCACGCGCTCAAGCCTGCTCGCGTGGTGTCAGGGTCTGTGCAGGACGGCCGTGTCCCCCACCATCCACAGCTCCGACGAGGACGGCGCCCACACGGCCCGCAGGACGCGGCGGGTGCCGGTGGTCTCCGAGGTCCACTTGCCGCCGTCGAAGCGCAGCAACGTGCCGTTGTCGCCCACCGCCCAGATTTCGGTGGCCGAGCGTCCCATCAGCCCGTTGAGCTGGGACGTGGTGCCGCTGGCCATGGGGAGCCAAAGCGCGCCGTTGTAGCGCAGCAGCGTGCCGTCCGCGCCCGCGGCCCAGACGTCGGAGGGCCCGCTGCCCCACACGGCCTTCAGGCCCTTGTTGGTGTTGGAGGTCATCGTGCTCCAGGCGGTGCCATCCCAGCGAAGGATGGTGCCGGCGTCGCCCACCGCGATGGCCAGCGAGGGCCCCTGCACCCAGACGGCCTGGAGCGCCGCCGTGCTCTCCGTGGGCTTGCGCGTCCAGGCGGCGCCGTCGAAGTGGATGGCCTGGCCGGAATCGCCCACCGCCCAGATGTCCGTCGCGGACGAGCCATGGATGGCATTCAGGGCCAGCGAGTTCTCCGACTGGTGCTGCGTGATGAAGCGGGCCCCGTCGAACCGGTAGATGCGGTCATGGAACGAGGACGTCACCCAGACGTCGGTCGGCGAAGCCGCGTAGACGCCCGAGACGCTGTCGACGGGGGAGAAGTCCAGCTGCGGCTCGATCCATCCGCCGCCGTTCCAGTGCAGCACGCGGCCCGGGGAACCCACCGCCCAGACGTCCGACGGCCCCGTGCCATGGATGGCCCGCGCCACACTCAACGTGCGCAGCGGCGCCTGGGAGGTCCACACCTGCCCGCTCCACTTCTGCACCTGCCCGCCCGAACCGAAGGACCACACGTTGTCAGGCCCGCTGCCGGCGATGGGCCCCACGGCGTCCTCGTCCGTGTCCGTCCACTTCGTGCCGTTGTAGACGTAGCCGAAGTCCTCTCCGCCCGACAGCACCAGCGAGGGCGACGCGGCGTACACGTAGAACAACTGATCCGACGAGCGCAGGGACTGCTCGATGCCCGCGGGCGTGGTGCGGAACACCTGGCCGAAGTCGTCGCAGAAGATGCAGGGGTCATCCGAGGCGACCGTCCAGACGTCGTCCGGGCCGGTGCCCGTCACCTCGTGGAAGTCGATGTCCGTGGTGCCCGCGTCGATGCCGGAGACCGCGTTGCCGTCATACCGGCGCAGCGTCCCGGACTGCCCCACCATCCAGACGTCCGCGGGCCCGCTGCCCCACACGCCGTTGAGGTCCTTCGTCGTGGCCGCGTCCACGCCCTGGAAGCCGCTGCCCTGGTCGCGCCGCACGGTGCCGCCCGCGCCCACGGCCCAGATGTTCCCCGGCCCGGAGGCCCACACGGAGTTCAGGTCGCGCGTCGTGCCGGAGCCCACGGCGGAGAAGGCGCTGCCCGTCGTGGAGTGGAGCACGGTGCCGCCCGCGCCCACCGTCCACACGTCCGTCCCGGAGAGGGCGTGCACGTCGCGCAGGGTGTTCAGCGTCCCGCTGCCCACGCGCGTCCAGCGCGTTCCATCCCAGTGCTGGATGAAGCCGTCCTCGCCCACGGCCCAGCCGTCATTGGCCGCGCTGAAGTGCGCGCCCTTGAAGCTGTAGCCGTGGGGCAGCGGATACTCCCAGCACCAGCCGTCACTGCACTCGCGCGCCTCCGAGGGGATGCCGCAGGTCTGCGCCACGCCGCGCCCGCCGCACACCTCCGGCGCCGCGCAGGTGCCGCAGGAGACGGTGCCACCACAGTTATCCGGTTCGGTGCCGCACTCGTTCCCGGGGCTGCACGCCGTCTTGATGTCGGGGCAACCGCAGACGTTGTCCTCGCCGCCGCCGCCACAGGTGGCGGGCGCTCCGCAGGTGCCACAGTCGAGCGTCTTGCCACAGCCGTCCGTCGCATCGCCGCAGTTGAAACCCTGCGACTCGCACGTCCTGGGCACGCAGTCGTCATCGTCGTCCCCACAGCCGGCGGCGAAGGACGCCACGAACAGGGCCACGAGCAGGCGCGAAGTCCGCACCGCACCTACCGCGAAGAAGTCGTCACGGGACATGGGCATCTCCAGACCGGACGCGGGGCCGACCCCCCGCGAAACCACGTGAAACCACATGAAACGTGGCTCCGGTGCGGAAGTAAGGTTGCAAACAGCGGTCCGTTTGGATCGTCCGTCCGTCCAGGCCCCCCACTTTCGCGGCTGCGTCATGCTCGACGTGTGGCGTCAATCAATCCAACGTCGTGCGTGACCTCGCGAGTGCCGCACCGGCCACGGCGAGCACGAACAAACCCAACGCGAGCAGGTCGTTCCCCATGTCCGCGAGCACCTGATCCTTGAGCAGCGCGCCCCGGACGATGCGCAGGAAGTGGGTGACGGGGATGATCTCGCCCAGCACCCGCGCCCACGGCGGCAGGCCCAGGAAGGGGAAGGCGAAGCCGGAGAGGAAGATGGACGGCAGCATGTAGAACATGGACATCTGCATCGCCTGCAGCTGGCTGCGCGCCACGGTGGAGATGAGGTAGCCCAGGGACAGGTTGCCCACGATGAACAGCACGATGCCGCACGCCAGGGCCAGCCATCCCGCGGGCGTGCGCGCCATGGGCACCGAGAACAACCCCCGCGCCATGCCCAGCACGACGACGGTCTGCACCAGCCCCACGACGACGTAGGGCGTGAGCTTGCCCACCATGATCTCCGCCGGGGTGGCGGGCGTGGACAGCAGCGTCTCCATGGTGCCGCGCTCGCGCTCACGGGTGACGGCCATGGCGGTCATCATCACCAGCGTCATGGACAGGATGATGCCCAGGAGGCCCGGCACGATGTGGACCGGCGAGCGGCTCTCCGGGTTGTAGCGCCGGTGCACCACCACCTCGAAGGGGGGCGCGGTGGACCGGGGCGGGCCCAGACCCAGCCGTTCGTTCCGCAGCGCCTCCGAGGGCAGCACGCTCACCGCGGCGAGCGCCCCCGCCGCGGCCTGCGGGTCGGACGCGTCCGCCTCCGCGAGGATCTGCGCGCGCTCCCCCTTGAGCACCCGCCGGGTGAAGTCCGGAGGGATGGTGATGCCGAGCATGACCTGTCCCCGGCGGATGAGCTGATCCAACTCCTCGTCGGAGCGCGGCAGGTAGCGCACGTCCACGTAGCCGGTGCGCTCCAGCGCCGCGACGACGGAGTTCGCCACGGTGCTGGTGTCGTGGGACAGCACCGCGGCGGGCAGGTGCCGGGGGTCCATGTTGATGGCGTAGCCGAAGATGAGCAACTGCATCACCGGCATGAGGAGGATCATCGCGTAGGTGATGCGGTCGCGCCGCAGCTGCGTGAACTCCTTGAGCAGCACGGCCAGGATGCGCGGAAGCGAGCCCGTCATGACGAATACCGTTCGTCGCGTTCGCGACCCATGAGCTGGATGAAGACGTCCTCCAGGGAGGGCGTCACCTCGCTCCACCGGTAGGGCTCCTTGCGCCAGGGGCCGAGCGCGGCCTCCAGGGCTTCGCGTTTCAGGCCGCTGACGTGCACGGCGGCGCCGAACGCGGAGGCGCTGAGCACGCCGTCCGCCTGGGCCAGCAGGTGCGCCGCGCGGTCGATGCCGGGCCCCTCGCCCAGGAACGTCACCAGCCCGGAGTCGCGGATGAGCGCGTCCGCCGTGCCCCGCGCGATGAGGCGCCCATACAGGATGTACCCGATGTCGTGGCAGCGCTCCGCCTCGTCCATGTAGTGCGTGGACACCAGCACCGTGAGCCCGCCCGCGGCGAGCGTGTGGATTTCGTCCCAGAACTCACGGCGGGCCTTGGGGTCCACGCCCGCGGTGGGCTCGTCCAGCAGCAGCAGGCGGGGCTCGTGCAGCGTCGCGGCGGCCAGGGCCAGGCGCTGCTTCCAGCCACCGGAGAGCGCGCCCGCGAGTTGATTCCGCCGGTCGAAGAGGCCCAGCCGGTGGAGCGTGTCCCCCACCCGTTCACGCCGCTGGTCCAGGCCGTGGACGCGCGCGACGAAGGCCAGGTTCTCCTCCAGCGTCATGTCCTCGTAGAGGGAGAACTTCTGCGTCATGTAGCCCGTCTGGCGCTTGATGGCGTCACCCCGGGCGCGGAAGTCCAGGCCCAGCACGGTGCCCTCGCCGCTGTCGGGCGTGAGCAGTCCGCACAGGAGCCGCAGCGTCGTCGTCTTGCCGGAGCCGTTGGGGCCCAGGAAGCCGGTGATGCGTCCGGCGTCCACGGCGATGGAGACGTCCCGCACGACGTGCCGGTCGCCAAAGGACTTGTTGAGCCCGCGCACGTCGATGGCCCGCCCGTTCATCGGTCCACCTGCACGGGCGCCTGCGTCAGCGGCGTCACGTCGATGGGCTGCCCGGGCAACAGGCGCGTGGGCGCGGAGGGCACCGCCTCCAGCAGGAACACCAGCTTCTGCCGCGTCTCCAGGCTGTAGATGATGGGCGGCGTGTACTCCGGCCGTGAAGCGACGAAGTCCACGCGGGCGGTCATCCCGGTGTCGCAGCCATCGCACGCGATGGCCACGTCGGTGCCCGGCGGGAAGGACGCCACCCTCCCCTGCGGCACGTAGAAGCGCACCTTCAGCTTCGCGTCCGGGATGATGCTGACGACGGGGGCGTTGGGCATGGCCCACTCGCCCTGCTGGAAGAGGACGTCCTCCACGCGGCCCACCACGGGGGACACGGGCGCCAGCTCCACGACCTGTTGCTCCGCGGCGGTGACACCCGCGCGTCCGCTGGCGAGCTGGGCGCGGACAACCTCCAACTGCGCGCCCGCCGCCGCCACGTCCGTGCGGGCCGCGTCGCGCTGGGCATGGGCGCGCGTCGCCGTGGCGCGCAGCAGGTCCAACTGCTGGGGCGTCACCGCGCCCTCCATGGCCTTCTGGACGGCGACCAGCCGGGCCAGCTCCGCGTCCGCGCGGTCCGCCTCCGCCTGCGCCGCGGCGAGCGAGGCACGCGCCCGGGCCACGTCCGACTGGCGCGCGAGCAACTGCGCTTCAATCTGCCCCACCTGCGCCCGCGCCTGGTCGGCCCGCGCCGTCAGCGACGTGGGCTCCATGCGGAACAGCGGCGTGCCCACCTCCACGCGCTGTCCGCGCACCACCGCCACGGACGCCACCATGCCGGCCACCGGCGAGGACAGATAGACGTTGTCGCTGACGACGTAGCCGGTGAAGCGCGGCGGCGGCTCCGGGGCCGGCCGCCGCAGCCACAGGATGCCGCTGATGATGACGGCGACGAGCACCGCCCCCGCGACGATGCCCCGCTTCGAGTGCTTCCTCTTGCTGCCCGGTCCCGACACCCGTGCCTCCTGGCGCGGCCTCGCCGCGATGGGAGCGCCCCCCGAGCGCGGCGTGGCCACGCTACGCCTGCCCGGCCCGGGGGTCCGCGTCCGGCTCACGGGCAGGTCCTCAACCCGTGTCCTGGCGTCACCTTGAGCACTGGACGTGCCAGCACTGAACGCCAGGGGAGCCCCCGGGGGCAGGGCCTTCCCTGTTCGGATTTCCGACGCCCGGCGCCGGGTCCCCGGACACGAAGAGCGCATGGAGGAAGGAGCCCCGGGGCACGCGGGCTGGGGCATCCGCCTTGCTTGGGCATAGGGTAGCGCCCACGGTCCAGGAGGACGCGCCTTGCATTCCCCAACCCAGCCCACGACCGCCGGAATCGAGCAGGTTCAACGCGAGGCGTTCTCGCGGCTGTTCCGCCAGGTGACGCGGGTGCTGACGGTCCTGAGTCCCCTGCCGGTGGTGATGGGTTCGCTGGGGCTCATTGGAGACACGGCGGTGTGGCGCCGGTGGTGCGTGGCGCTCGCGTTGGCGCTCGTGGTGGTGGGGCTGGGGGTCGTCACGGCGTGGCGGCGTCAGCCGGTGGTGACGCATGAGTCGGGCAGGATGTTGCCGCTGGTGGCGTTCCCCCTGTTCACGGTGGTGAACCTGTCACTGGGAGGACTGGAGAGTCCGCTCATTCCCCTGGTGCTGCCGGTGTCCCTGGCCACGGCCATCCTCTTCACGCCCGCGCGGGCCCGCAGGTGGGCGGGCTACCTGCTCGCGCTGGTGGGCGTGCAGGCGGCGGTGACGCTGACGGGCACGGTGGAGGACCTGGTGCCCCCGCTCTTCGGTGGAGGCCCGCGCGCGGGGCACAACACCGCGCTGCTCCTGACGATGCTCGCGGTGACGGGGTTCCTCGTCCTGTGGACGAACTTCGTCGGCACGAACCTGCGGCGCACGTTCCGGGGCATGGTGCGAACGGCGCTGGATGCACGGGATGAAGCACTGAACGCCCATGAGGAACGGGTGCGCTCGCTCACCACGCTGTCGGGAGAGATTGCCCACGAATTGAAGAACCCGCTGGCGAGCGTGAAGGGCCTGGCCGCGATGATTGCCCGCGAGGTGGAGGGCCGGCCCGCGGAGCGGCTCGCGGTGCTGCGCCGGGAGGTGGACCGGATGCAGGAGATCCTCGAAGGGTTCCTCAACTTCTCCCGGCCGTTGCTCCCGCTCAATGAAGCCCACGTGCCGCTGGATGGCCTGTGCCGGCAGGTGGCGGAGTTGCACGAGGGCATGGCGGGAGAGCGGGGCGTGGGGCTCAGGGTCGCGGAGGGGCCGCCGGTGGAGGCGTGGTGCGACGCGCGCAAGGTGCGGCAGGTGTTGATCGACGTGGTGCAGAACGCGCTGGACGCCGCGCCTCGGGGAACAACCGTGGAGCTCCAGGCATGGACGTCACGGGAAGGTGGCGGCCGGGTGGAGGTACGGGACCGGGGTCCCGGGCTCGCGGATGAGGTGCGTGAGCGCGTCTTCGAGCCGGGCATCACCACGAAGCCCCACGGCTCCGGCCTGGGCCTGGCCCTGTCGCGAGCGCTGATGCGCCAGCACGGCGGAGAGTTGAACCTGCGCGCCCGTGAGGGCGGAGGCTGCGTGGCGGAGCTGAGCCTCCCGGCCGCGCAATCACCGCGAAAGGAGGCCCTGCCATGAAGGCCCGCGTGCTGGTAGCGGATGACGACGCGGGCGTGCGCTACACGCTGCGCGGCTTGCTGGAGGATGACGGGCTCACCGTGGAGGAAGCCGTGGACGGCGAGGCCGCGCTCGCGCGGCTGGACTCCGAGCCGCCCGTGGATCTGGTGCTCAGCGACCTGCGCATGCCGCGTATGGATGGCATGGAACTGCTCCGCCGCGTCGCCGCGCGTCCGCATGCGCCCCGCGTCATCCTCATCACCGCGCATGGCTCGGAACGTCACGCCGTGGAGGCGATGAAGCTGGGCGCGCTGGACTACTTCCGCAAACCCTTCGACGTGGACGACGTGCTGGCCGTGGTGCGCCGGGCGCTCGGGAGGGTCCGCCTGGAGGCGGAGAACGAGCGGCTGTCCGGCGAGGTGAACCTGCTGCGCTCGCTGGTCTTCGTGTCACCGTCGATGGCGCGGCTGGCCCTGCTGATCCAACGCGTAGGCCCTCGCGACGTCACCGTGCTGATCACAGGAGAGAGCGGCACCGGCAAGGAGCGCGTCGCAGAGGCCTTGGTGCGCGCCTCCCCGCGAGCGGACAAGCCCTACGTGCGTTTCAACTGTGCCGCCCTCACGCCGGAACTCGCGGAGGCGGAGCTCTTCGGCCATTCGAGAGGCGCGTTCACCGGTGCCGTGCGAGCCCGGCCCGGCCTCTTCCGCGAGGCCTCCGGAGGCACGCTGCTCCTGGACGAAGTGGGAGAGCTCGCGCTGCCCCTCCAGGCGAAGCTCCTGCGCGTCTTGCAGGAGGGCGAGGTGCGGCCCGTGGGCGAGGACCGCTCCTTCCCGGTGGACGTCCGCGTCCTGGCCGCCACCCACCGCGACCTGCCCCAGCGCGTGGCGGAGGGCCGCTTCCGCGAGGACCTCTACTACCGCCTCAAGGTCGTGACGCTCCAGGTGCCCCCGCTGCGAAGCCGCCCGGAGGACATCGCCGCGCTCGCGAGGCACTTCCTCGCCCGCCACACCGAGCGCTTCCACATGCCACCGGTGCCCCTGACGCCCGCCCTCCTGGAGCGCCTCACGGCCCACCCCTGGCCCGGCAACGTCCGTGAGTTGGAGAACGCCCTGGAGAGCGCCGTGGTGCTGTCCGCCGACGGGACCCTGGACCTGGAGCTGTTGCCCGGAGGCACCAGCGCGCCCACGCACCAGGCTCCGGCCCACACCGGCACCACCTTGCGCGAGAAGCTGGATGCGCACGAGCGCGAGCTCATCCTCGCGGCGCTCGCGGCGTCCAAGGGCCAGCGCACGGAGGCCGCGAAGGCGCTGGGCATCGGCCGCGCGACGCTGCACGACAAGCTCCGCAAGCACGGCCTCCTGAACGAAGGCGAGGAGCCGGAGCGCTGAAGGCTCACGGCTCCGGCGCGGTCTTCCCCTTACACATGAAGGCAGTCGAGCCACACATTGACCTGAGAGGCGGGAATGACAGTGAATACGCAAGCAGTGTGACGCCGGGAGGGGCTGAGCATGGAGCTCGACAGGTCCGACCATGAGTGCCTGGCCCGTTGGGCCGCTGACTGCGCCGAGCGGGTCCTCCCCTGCTTCGAACAGAAGTTCCCGGAGGACCACCGCCCCCGCCACGCCATCGAGGCGGCACGGGCGTGGCAACGGGGAGAGCTGCTGATCACCGATGTGCATGCGGCGGCCATCGCCGCGCACGCCGCTGCCTCGGATGCCGCCGCGCACGCCGCCGCATGCGCCGCGGCCCGCGCCGCGGGACACGCCGCCGCTACCGTCCACGCCGCCAGCCACGCGTCACAGGCCGCTACCTTCGCGGCCACCGCCGCCGCCCATGGCGTGGGCGACGTCTCGGACGCCGCCGAAGCCACCGCCCGGGAACGCGACTGGCAGCGACAACATCTGCCAGAGCACCTCCACGCCGTGGCGTTTCCTGCCCGGAACAATCGCTGAACGCACTGCGCGTGCGCGACGCATTCCGGCCATGCCACCCACCCGGCATTGGCTCCGCCGCGTCATTTGACAAAACCAGCAAAATCAGACTTCCATTTTTACCATGAACTTCAGAAAGCCAGTGTTGTGCACGGTGGTGCTGGCCTCCGTCGCGTGCGGCGGCGAGGCCTTCGAGGGTGAGACGGTCGCGGCGGAGGATCTGGCCACCACGCGGCAGGCGGCCTTCTCCGGCGTGAACGGGACGGTGTGCGAGGAGAGCCCGTACAACTGCAAGCTGCGGCCCTCTGGCGGCAACCGCGTGCAGACCAACGACCCGGACGATGACGACTCCTGGGGCATCACCACGGGCGTGCCCATCCGCGACGGCAACGGGACCGTGGTGGGCACGTCCACGCGGACGCGCTCCCTCTTCAACTACGGCCAGACGCGCACGTTCGCGGGTGAGCTGCACGCCTTCGCGACGTCGACGTCCAACTCCAGCTCCGGCTGGCTGCCCATGTCCGCCATCCTGGGCCTCACCTCCTTCCAAGAGAAGGTCGGCCACGTCTCCGCGCTGAGCTCCGGGCTGAGCAAGATGGCGTGCTACGCCGTGCGCAACTGGCACGACCCGGCGCTCGAAGTGAAGAAGGTGGTCTACGACACGACGTCGTCCAACGAGCGCGCGGGGGACTACCTGCCGCTCGTGCGGGCCAACGGCCTGCGCTCGGCGAACCTCACCTTCAACGTGCCGGGCTTCGGCTTGGGCGGCGTCGCGGTGGACCACTTCCCCGCGGGCACGAAGTTCCAGCGCCTGGACGTGCCGACGAACTCGGGCGCACCGTCCATCGACATCCCGCTCTGGGTGCTGGACAGCGCGGGGCGCTACCGCCAGCAGTCCGGCACCATGAAGTTCATCTACGGCTATGTCATCGCCGCCACCGGCACCCGCCGCAACGGCTGGATGGCCTATGACGCGCTCGAGGTCAGCTCCGGCTGTCCTTGAGCCTGGGGTACGCCTCCAACCATGCGACGCCCCGGTGCAGCAGCCGCCGGGCGTCGAAGAGATGCGACACGGCCCGGGCAACGCTTCCGGAGCGGCCGATTCCCTCCGCGAGGCATTGCTCTCCAATGCGCGTGAATGGGTCCACGCTGGACGCGCGCAGGGCGTCCGTCACCGGCTCGCTGGTATCGAACTCCTCGAAGTCCACCCAGCGCCGCTCGCCGTCGACTTGGAGCGGCCGCTGGTAGCGGACCACGCGCTTGCCGGGGAGGTCCGCCAGGTGCTCCGCGTGGTGCAGCAGGGTGAGCGTCTCCAGCGGCGCCCCGAGCATCAGCACCTTGCCCTCCGCCTCCACCAGCCGGGCCAGCGGCGAGCGTGGGCCATAGCCATACTGGAAGGCGTGGTCCGCGCAGAGCCACTCCGCCCGAGGCCCGATGGCGACCATGCCCGCGTCCGGATGGTCGCTGCGGACCGCGCCGGGCCAGGTCCTGAGCGTCTCCGCGAGGATGCCGTGGTCGCGGGCGGCCCGCGCGGTGCGCTTGTCGAAGGTGGGGATTTCATCGCGCAGGCGCGCGTCCTCGAAGTCCTCCGGCTCCACGCCCATCTCCCAGTCCAGATAGGCCATGAGCGTGCCCCGGCGGCCCACCGCGTCTTGCAGCGCCTGCACCACGGTGTTCACCCCGCCCAGCACGGGCCCCAGGCTCCGCAGGCCGGCATGGACCATCACCAGGTCACCCTCCTCCAGGCCCAAGCGCCGCAGGTCCTCCCTCAGCCCGGTCCGGGTGGCGGGGGTCTTCGTCATGGGTCTCCATCCTTCCTCTCGCAGGGCGCTGAAGGATAACAATCGCTTCGACAACGGCCACGAGCGGGTGCTCGAAAACAATGTCCGCCACGGGTCTCCGGGGACCGCGTGGCTTTCCTGGAGACGCCTGCCCATTGTCCTGCATTGAAAGACAGCGCTATCCTGGCGGGGCAGCACCCATTCCCCCAAAAGACCAGGAGAAGCGAATGCGAGTGGCAATCATTGCCGGACTGATGGCCGTTGGACTGCTTGCGGGCTGCGGCGGCGCCGAGGAGATGGAGCCCATGAGCCCCGAGGAGACCCAGCGCGTCGTCGAGATGGCGGTCCCCAGCGCCTGTACCGACGCGTGCGACCAGAAGTATTACCAGTGTTACTTTGGCGGCGGCGACCCCTACTACTGCAACAGCTACCGCGCCTACTGCATCTCGCAGTGCCCGTGATGGCGTGAGCTGAAACGCTGGCGGCGTGCCCGGCATGGGGCACGCCGCGCGAGCGGATGTCACGGTGAGGGTTGCGCCGTCACGCGGTCCTTCGACGCCACCAGCTCCTCGCGCCGCAACAACAGACGCGCGTTCGTGTTGGGCAGGATGCGCACCTGGAAGCGCCGCTGGGCCGCGTCGTCGGCCGTGAAGACGTTCCGGTCGCTCACGAGCAGCAGCGCGGTGGGCACCACGTACCGCGACGAGCGGTTGCCGTAGTAGTGCACCAGCACGTGGTACGGCCCCGGCGCCGCCTTGCGCGCGTGGTACAGCTCCGGCCCCAGGCCATCCGTGATGTCCCAGTACAGCTGCCCGCCCAGCGACGTCTGCTTGTGCTGGTAGAAGCACTTCTCCCCGTCCGGCTCGATGACCCACAGGTCGATGTCCGTGCTGTCCGAGTTCCAGTGCGTGGTGAGCTGGTAGTCGATGGGCCGGGCCTCCGCGAACATCCCCTCGCCCAAAGGTCCCTTGAGCCCGGCGCGGCGCGCCTTGAGCACGGAGGCCACCTGCGCGAGCCGGGGCTGCCGCTCCAGCCCCGCGAGCATCCGGGCGTAGTGGAAGCCCGCCACCGTCCGCAGCTCGTCGCCATGACGCTTCCAGGGACGCGCCAGGACGATCTCGTAGTTCCGGGCGGCCTCCGAATAGCGCCCGGCCGCGTCCAGCGCGAGCGCCTCCTCCAGGAAGGCCTGCGCCTCGAAGGGGCGGCTGAGGCGCACGTGCTCGAAGAGCTCCGCCGCCGCCGGGTACTGCCCCAGCGCCAGCAGTCCGTACCCCACCAGCCGCAGCGCCTCCGCGTCGCGAGGCCGCAGCTCCACGGGCGACGACAGCGCACGCACCGCGCCCCAGGTGTCCCCGGAGAAGGCACGCCTGCGCGCCACGGCCTCGTAGATCATCACGTCGTCGCGGTTCTCCCGCCGAGCCTTGCGATAGGCCAGCTCGGCCTGGAGCCGCTCGTCACCGCCCGCGTAGGGCGCGTCCTTCAGCGGCTGGCGCCGCAGGAGCGCGGGCAGGCCCTTCTGCCCGGCGAGCTGGGCCACCACCGCGCGGCCTTCGGCGGGCACGCCATCCAGCGCGATGCCCAGGAGCTTGTCGCGGCGCTGGTCCTCTTCCCTGCGACGCAGCGACTCCAGGTTCGCCAGGTCCACCTGCTCGTCGCGGACGGCGTAGCGCGTGTAGTCACCCTCGGACTCCAGCACGAGCATGGACGCGCGGGCGTTGGCCAGGCGGTAGTGCTGGCTGAGCGCCACCACCATCCGGTCCAATCGCTCGTCATCCAGGGACACCAACTGGGACACGAAGAGCTCCGCCCACGCCCGGGGCGCGAACCCGCTGCCCCCGTATCCATGCAGGGGAATGCTCAGGGTGCGCTCGGGCCCGGTGCCGGCCTGGGTCACCACCTCCAGCGCCGCTTCGCCCTTGCCCGGCAGCCGCCCCGCGACCTGGAGCTCCTGCCCGGGGAAGACGAGCCGGGGCCGGCCCGCCACCACCAGGTCCTTCACGTCCGCGCCCACCACCGACACGCGGGACAGCACCACGGACGCAGCGCGATGCGCCTTCGCCGCGGCATCCACCTCCGCCGCGGAGAGGACGGTCACGACACGCCCACCACTGGAGCGCGCCAGCGCGTCGAAGAGCTCCGTGTTCACCGCCGCCTCCCCGAAGCGGTACGTCACCCAGCGCAGGGACTCCGCGCACGGGTGCCGGGAGAGGAGCGCGTCCACGCGGCTCTGCCCCCACGTGATGTTGCCGTCGGAGAGCAGGAAGGCCGTCACCCGCTCCCCCGCGGCGGAGGGCTTGAGCCATTCACGCCCGGCCCGGTCCAGTTCGTCCAACGCGCCATCCACATGGGACGCGCCCTCCAGGAAGACGCGCTCCAGCTCCGCGAAGCTGGCCTGGCGGTTCGCCGCGTCGTTGGGGCGGAAGCCCGGCCCGTGCAGCCAGCGCGGACGCACGTCGAAGAGGAGCACCGCGTACTCCTTCAACGTCGCGTCCTTCTCCAGCAGGGCGCGCAGCGTGGCCGCCTGGATGGCCCAGGCGTTGCCGTCCTCGGCGGACAGCGACGTGTCCACCACCAGCACCGCGCGGCCCGTGGGAGGCCCCTCCGCGCCAGAGGTGAGCCGCTCCGGCAGCCGCACCCGCGCGTGGAAGGCGCGGCCCGGAAGGCCCGCGTCGTCCGAGCCCACCAGCACGTCCGCGTCCTTCTCCCGAGGTGCCAGGGCCACGCTCAGCGCGCCGTCCCCGGAGAGGTTGGGAATGTCCTGGACCCACCAGGCGTCCAGCTTGCTGCGCTTCAAAACCACCGCCTCCGGCTGCACGAGGATTTGCGAGACCAGGTTGGGGTCCACGTGGACGCGGGCGCTGACGCGCAACTCCTTGCCCGCGTCCGGAGGCAGCGGCCACGTGTAGCGCAGGTGGGTCCCGTCGAAGAGCAGCGTCTGCTCATACGCGATGACAACGCGCTTGAGGGACTTCGGCGGCAGCGGGAAGACCCGGGCGCTGAAGGTGGACGCGCCCGACCATTCGAGCAGCGCGGGGTCCACGTTGCGGCGCACGACGTCCTCGTACACCTCCCGCGCGCGCTTCTGCTCCACGACGCGGGCCTCCTGGATGTCACCCCAGGAGCGCTTCGCGCCACGGACCGAGGGCGGCGCGGAGGCCGAGAGCCGCTCCGGCTCCGCTGGCGCATCTCCCAAGGGAGGCAGCAGGTCCGGCGACTGGAACAGCGAAGGCGTGTCCACCGCCACCGCCCCCGAGTACAGCGCGAAGCCCGCCACCGTCGCGCCGCCGGGCAGCGGGTAATAGAACGTGCCTTCGAGGCTGCGGCCGGAGTCGTTCTCGAAGAGGTGATCCACCACGGTCCGCGCCCGGGCCCCCTGGATGTACGTGACGACGCGCACGGCGCGGGCCTTGAGGGGCTGGTAGCGGCCGTCATCCCCCATCACCAGCACCTTGGCGGCGCGAGGCGCGGCCTCCACGCGGGGCAGCACGGGCTTCGGGGTTTCTTCAGCCTTGGCGGCCTGCTTCTTCGCGGGCTTCAGCCCGGCCCTGGAGCCAGGGGCAGCAGCGCCACCGCCGCCGCTACCGAAGCCCCTGATGCCCTGCATGATCTGATTGCGGCGCTCCTCCGAAGGCGGTGCGGCACCCGAAGGGGCCGGCGCTCCAAGCAGGCCTCCGACGACGCCTCCGATGACGCCCCCGGCCACACCGCCCTCCACCCCGTCCGCTTCCGGCTCGGCGGAAGCCTGCGCGGCGGGCATGGCCGCGAGCCGTGCACGGTCCGCGCGAGCATCCCGCTGGCGGCGCTCCATCTCCTCCCCCATCGTGGCGTCCAACAGCTCCGCCTCCCCCAGCCCCGGGGCCTCGCGGGCGCGCGGGCTCGCCGGAGGGGGTGCGGCCACGCGCGCGGGGTCCTCCGGTGGGCGGGCGGCGGTTCGCGAGAGCGCCGCGACCTCCTCTTCGGAGAGCACCTTCGGATCCGCCACGGAGTCACGCAGCGCAGCGAGATCCACCTCACCCGTGTCCGGTTGTCCCGCGACGGTGGCGGGGGCCACCAGACCCGCCTGGACGAAGGGCGCGGGTGTTTCAGCCGGGGCAGCGGCCTTGGGAGGAGGAACCTCCGCGTCCCGTTTGCATCCCGAGGCGAGGACCCCCATCAGCAACACGACAGCGGAAGCACGATAAAAGCGCATGGTTGAACGCTAACCCATCCGAGAATGGCAGGCTCATGCCCGCCAAGACATGGACAACCCATGACACCGCCATGACGCGGTAGGTTCCCAAGAAAAAGGGGACGCCCATGGATTGGTCAGCGGCGCAGTACACGCGATTCGAGGACGAACGGAACCGCCCCATCCGGGACCTGCTCGCGCGGATTCTCACGGCCGACGTGAAGCGCGCGGCGGACATCGGCTGCGGTCCCGGCAACTCCACGGAGCTGCTGCGCGCCCGCTTCCCCAACGCCGCCGTCACCGGAATGGACAGCTCCCCGGACATGCTCGCCGCGGCGCGCAAGCGTCTGCCGGACGTGCGGTTCGACCTGGGAGACATCGCGACCTGGAGCGACCCGGGCCCCTACGACGTCATCCTGGCGAACGCGGTGCTGCAGTGGGTGCCGGACCACGGCACGCGGTTCCCCGCGCTCCTCCACAAGCTGGCGCCGGGTGGAAGCCTCGCGGTGCAGATGCCGGACAACCTGGAGGAGCCGTCCCACCGGCTGATGCGGGAGACCGCCAGCGCGGGGCCCTGGGCGGACAAGCTGAAGGCAGCCGCGAGCGCCCGGACGGAGCGCCATGATGCCGGCTGGTACTTCCGCGTGCTGCGCGACGCCGGAGCCACGGTCGACGTCTGGCGCACGACCTACTTCCACCCGCTGACCGGAGGCGCTGGCGCGGTGGTGGAGTGGTTCAAGGGCTCGGGGCTCCGGCCCTTCCTCGAACCGCTCGACGCGGGAGAGAAGACAGACTTCCTCGGCCGATACCAGGAAGGGATTGCCCGGGCCTACCCTGCGCGGCCCGACGGGACGGTCCTGCTGCCCTTCCCCCGGCTGTTCATCGTCGCGACAGCGGCCTAGCTGCGTGGCGTCTCCCGGGCCCCGGTACAATGGCCGGAACGCGTTCCCACTGCTCGCATAGGCTCCCCAGAACACCCGCCCCGCTCATCAAGGACGCCTCATGCGCTTGAACCTCCTGCCCGTCATCGGATTGCTCTTCCTTCCTGCCTGTGACTCCAAGTCGGAGCAGGCGGAGGGCGTGGGGTCCTTGCAGGGCGACATGGCCTTCCCGGTGACCTGGTCCGGCGAGCTCCTGCCGCGCAACCCCGACGGGGGAACCGCTTTCTCGATTGCCGTCCTGGCCGACAGTGACTTCTCCGGGCTCTGCACGACCCCAGCGGACGCCGGCTATGTCCTTCCGCCGTCCCGCTTCGCATCGGTCTGGGTCCTCGGCCCCCCCGCGACAGGGACCTTCGAGGTCGGCACCGATACCGGTCCCGGGTTCGTCCAGATCCAGCAGCGTCTCACGGACGGAGGAACGGAGACGCTCGCGGTGGCCACCAGCGGGAGCATCCAGCTGACGACCGCCACGACGGACCGGCTCGTGGGAACCTTCGATGTCCAGGTCCTGGAGAAGTCCAACGGAACGAGGACGGCTCTGTCGGGAACCTTCGACGCCCCCTTCTGCGCGAACCGGAAGTGAGTCCTCCGGGCGCCCCTGAATCAACCGAGATCCAGGCCGTACTGCGCGGCGGTCAGGTACTGGAGCATGACGAAGTAGACGCTGGAGGAGGCCTTGTGTCCCGAGGCCCCTCGAAATGATTTGATCATCTCGTTGCGCAGGTCCCGCAGCTGCGTCTTGTTCTTCGAGCGGTTGTCCGTGAAGGGATTGCTCAGCTCCGACACCAGGCCGCACGCATCGGCGAAGGCATCGAACGACGCCCCGTCCATGTCGTCCAGGACCGCGTAGTCGTCCTTCTTCTTTCCACTGCCCTTGACCACGTCCGCCCAGAGCTGCGCGCGCAGCCGCGCCCGCTCTTCCGAGACGCTGGTGATGAGCGCGATCTTCAGGTGCGCCGCGAGCGCCTCCGCGGCCCAGTCCCCACCGGGCCGCACCGACGCGCCCCAGGCCCCGACGGGGTTGAAGTCGAACGTGGGCCAGAAGCCCGGGTCCGCGGGCAGGCCCATGTGGCTCTCCTTCCGGATGAGCCCGACCAGCCCCTTGCGCACCTCCACCGGCTCATGCGCGTCCGGGAAGGCGAGCGTGCAGTCCTTGAGGGGGATCTCCACGCCCAGATGGCACGGCGACGTGAGCGGATGGGTCGTGACGCCCACGATGGAGTTCACGGCCGTCACCGCGGAGGTCTTCACCTTCTTGCTGTTGTGGACGGCGTCGTACGGCGAGAAGTAGTGGAACACCTGCGCGGGCCCGCCGATGTGCAGCTCCAGCTTCTCCTTCGACTTCTCCCCCAGCACCACGGGCGGCGCGGAGATGGCGTAGCAGCAGACGCTCACCCGGCTCTTTATCTTCGCGTAGACCTTCTCCAGCAGCTCACCGCCCGCCAGGTCCAGATAGGCGCACTGCGCGAGCGCGCCGCCCAGGCTGTGGCCGGTGAAGACAATCTCCCGGGGAACGCGGCCGTGCATCGCCTCCAGGCAGGCCGCCGCCAGGGACTCCTGGCAGCTCGCGTAGGCGTACCAGAAGCCAGCGGAGAGCGTCGCGTTGCTGAACCGGCCGACCTTCACCTCCTTCAGGTGGTTCATGTCGGTGACCCAGTCCGGGCTGCCCGCGCTGTTGACCAGCGCCTGCCCCAGCGCGCGCCCGCCGCTGCCGCTCCGGCTCCCGCGGAAGACGACCGTCAACCGCTCGAGGTCGGGGTCGTAGATGGCGGCGCCCATCCAGCTGGGCCAGCCCGCCGTGGGATGCGTCTGCGTCATCCCCGTCTTGCCCTGGAAGTAGCAGCACCGCTTCGAACCGGTCGCCGCGGCGTGCTCCAGGCCCAGCAGCGTCTTCTCCCCGAAGAAGTCCTCGACCTTGATGGGGATGTCCTCCCCTTCCAGGTCCACGCCCTTCGAGAAGGAGATGGAGCGGTCCAGCGGCCGGGGCTGGAAGAGGATGTAGGGAGCGTCTTTCGTACCGCCCCGGTACACGACCCCGTTCGTGGGGTCCGGCGGAGTCTTCAGGTCGTATTCGATGGGGTCGAACTTGTGGATGTCCGCTTCGCTGCCGAGCAGCTTGTGCACCTGCGCCAGGACGCGGTCCCTCGCGCCCTGCCACATCCCGGCCCCGTGGGATTCGTAGAACGGATCCATCGGGTAGACACAGCCCTGGGCGTACGCCTTGTAGGCGAAACGGCAGTACTCCAGCATGTCCAGGGCCGTCTGGGCATTGGGATGAGGCACGGGGTGACTCCTGGGGAGCAACAGCGGACGCCGTGGATCAAACGGGCGCTGGTGACAGGGAGTCAATGGAGCGGGGCTGACCCACACGGGCCAGTTGTTCCATGAGCGCGGCACCCACCGCGTCAGGCGCTTCCAGCTGCGGGAAGTGGCCCACGTCCTCCAGCTCCAGCACCCGCGCGTGGGGCAGCGCCTGCTTCCACCGCGACAGGTGCTCCGGCTTCACGACCTTGTCCGCCTTGCCCCAGACGACCAGCGCCGGGATGTCCGCGAGCCGGCCCAGGCCCTGCCCCTGCTCATCCATCCACGGGCCTTCGTGGGAGATGGAGCGCGCGAAGCCCCACGTGCCCATCCGTGACGCCCGGTCCGGGAATTGAGACATGAAGGACTGGTGCAGCTCCCGCGTCAGCTTCGCGCGGCGTCCCCAGGACATCTTCACCAGCGTCCGCGCGGAGAAGTTCCAGGACAGATACAGCCAGCGCATCAGCGCGTTGTCGACATTGGGGCCCTTCAGGTCCCACAGCCAGCTCTGCACCACGGTGAGGCTCAGCACCCGCTCCGGCGCCGCGATGGCGAGCGGCAGCGCGATGGGCCCCCCGAAGTCATGCACCACCAGGTGGAAGCGCCCCAGCGACAGCTGGTCGAACCACGCGCGCAGGTTCTCCACGTGCCAGGGCAGCGAATAGGTGCGCCAGTCCCCGGGCCTTTCGCTGTCACCGAAGCCCAGGTGCTCCGGCGCGAGCACGCGGTACGACGGCGAGAGCCGCCGGGCCACGTCCCGCCATTCACGCGAGGACGACGGCGTTCCATGCACCAGCACCACCGGCGTGCCCTGCCCCTCCTCATGCCACGCCATCTCACCGCCTGGGACCTTCAGCCGCTTCATGGGGTGTCTGCCTTTCGCTTGCGTGAGGGAGCCGCGGGCCACCTGCGGGCCGCGGCCTGAATCACCGCGGCGGCGGGGTAGCCGCCTTCGTGCTGCACGTATTGCTGGGAGATGCCTTCCACCAGGGCGAAGAGCACCCGCGCCTCGATGTCAGGCTCGGGCACCCCGCGCGCCGCCAGCGCCTCCTTCAGCCGCTGGTGCGTGGCGTCCAGGAAGTGCTCCAGCGGCAGCTTCAGCCGCGCCAGCACCTCCGGCTGGTGACGCAGCCCCTGGCTCAGCCGCCAGAGGTCCCGGTGCGCGTCCAGCATCTCCACGGCGGACGTGAGCAGGGCCGTGACGAAGCCCCGCGCGGAGGGCTCGCGGTCCGCCGCCTCCAGCGTGTGCGCGACGTCCAGCATCGACGACTGCATCAGCGCGGAGAGCACCGCCTCCTTCGATTCGAAGTGCGAATAGAGCAGCCCCACGGCGATGTCTGCCTCCTGCGCGAGCGCGCGGACGCTGGTCCCATCGAAGCCGTGCCGGGAGAAGAGCCGCACCGCGGCCTGGAGCACGCGCTCCCGCGTCTTCTCCCGGAGGACTGCATTGGCGTCAGCCGTACGAGGCATGCCTCGCATCATTGAGTGAACGTTCGCTCAATGTAAAGGACCCAGTCCGGCACGCCGCCCCGGCCCCCTACGGCAGGGGCTGTACGTCCGGCTCGACGAACCGGGCCCGCGCCTCCGCGCCGAAGAGGACCTCGCGCGAGTAGTGGTCCACGAGCAGGTCCTTGCGCAGGAACCGCGGGTTGTCGTGGATGAACGCGGTGAAGTCGTGGCCAGGGCTTGCCGCTGCCCGCGCACTGACCAGCCGGACCCACGCGACCGTCATGGTCTCGTGGTACTTCTCCGGGACTCCGAGCCGGCCCGTCAGCGCCCGCAGGCCCGCGCGGGTGAGCTCGACGGCCGCGTCACGCCCCGCCCTGAGCGTGTAGAGGTAGACCACCCGCACATGGTCGAGGTGGGCGAAGCCGCTCAGCTCCCCGCGCGAGAATCGTTCGAGAAAAACGCCGTCGTCCATGACCCTTCCCTCCTCCTTCGTTACTACGAAAACGTATTACACTTTCGTAGTAAGCGAAAGCTTCAGGAGAGATCGGAGAGCCGCTTCATCAGCGCGGTGTGCCCCCGGACGGCGTCACGGCCTGCTTCCGCGAGCTTCGCGTCGACCTTGGAGAAGGCCGACTCCGCCGCCTTGCACTGGACGGCTCCGGAGTCGGTGATCGCGACCAGCAGGGAGCGTCCGTCCTCGGGGTTGCGGGAGCGCCGCACGTAGCCGTGCTTCTCCAACCGCGACACCAGGCTGGTCGCCGTGGACGCCCCGATGTGCAGCGTGGACATGACGCCGGTCATCGTCATGGCGCCCGACGCCAGCACGGACAGCAGGACCGCTTCACCGGCGCTGAGCCCGGTGGCTTCGAGCTCGGCCTCCAACAGCCTGGCCGCCTTGTGACCGCCGACCAGCAGCCCCGCGGTCAATCCCACCATCGACTTCGATGCAGCCACCGTTCGTCCACCTCCATCCAGCCGACAGTGTGTCAGTTCGCGCTCCCGTGCGGGGCCCCACGGGATTGACCGCTTTTTCATGAAAATATAATTTCACCGCTTGTGCGAGGGCTTCCGTCCCGGTGCCCGCACGTTCCCTGAGAGGCCGAATGAAACTGAAACTGACCCAGGCGGTGAGCGTCATCTCCCTTCTGGCCGCGGCGTGCGGCGGTCCGATGCCGGAGGGCCCGGAGTCCGACAGCGAGCAGATCGGTCAGACGGCGCAGATGATCCGCCGCGAGCGGGCCATCCCCAACGAGTACATCGTGGTCCTGCGTGACGCCACGCAGGAGGTCCGGCAGCAGGGAGCGGCGAACATCGCCCGGGAGCTGGTGTCCGCCACCAGCGGCCGGGTGCTGCGGACCTATGAGCACTCCATCCACGGCTTCCTGGCGAACATGACCGAGGCCGAGGCGCGCCGCCTGCTGTCCGACCCGCGCGTGGCCTACGTGCAGGAGAACGGCCTCATCCACGTGTCCGCGACGCAGACCAACGCGACCTGGGGCATTGACCGCATCGACCAGCGGGACCTGCCGCGCAACAGCTCCTACACGTACAACGTCGACGGCACCGGCGTGCACGCGTACGTCATCGACACCGGCATCCGGCAGACCCACACGGAGTTCACCGGCCGCATCGGCAACGGCTACGACTTCATCGACAACGACAGCGACCCGTCCGACTGCCACGGCCACGGCACGCACGTGTCCGGCACGGTGGGCGGCACGACCTGGGGCGTGGCGAAGAAGGTCACCCTGCACGGCGTGCGCGTGCTGGACTGCACGGGCTACGGCAACGACGCGCAGGTGATTGGCGGCATCGACTGGGTGGCGGCCAACCACGTCAAGCCCGCGGTCGCCAACATGAGCCTGGGCGATGTGGGCATCCAGGCCATCGACGACGCGACGGAGCGGCTGATCGCCGCGGGCGTCACCACGGTGGTCGCCGCCGGCAATGACAGCGCCAACGCCTGCAACTACTCGCCGGCCCGCACGCCCAACGCCATCACCGTGGGCTCCACCACCAGCAGCGACGCCCGCTCGTCGTTCTCCAACTACGGGACGTGCGTGGACATCTTCGCGCCGGGCTCGAGCATCACCTCCGCGTCGAACTCCGGCAACTCGTCCAGCACGTCCATGAGCGGCACGTCCATGGCGTCTCCGCACGTGGCCGGCGCCGCGGCGCTCTACCTGAGCGCCAACCCCACCGCGACGCCCGCGCAGGTGCGCGACGCGCTGGTGAACAACGCCACGCCGAACAAGGTCACCAGCCCGGGGACCGGTTCTCCCAACAAGCTGCTGTACACGCTCTTCATCACCGGTGGCGGCGGCAGCGACACCACCCCGCCCACGACGTCCATCACCTCGCCCGCGGGCGGCGCCACGCTGAGCGGCACCGCGAGCCTGAGCGCCAGCGCCACCGACAACGTGGGCGTGTCGCGCGTGGAGTTCTTCGCGGGCACCACGCTGCTGGGCACGGCGACGGCAGCCCCGTACAGCATCTCCTGGAACACGACGGCGGTGGCCAACGGCACCTACGCGCTGACGACGAAGGCGTATGACGCGGCGAACAACGTGGGCACGTCCGCCACGGTGTCGGTGACGGTGAACAACGGCACGGGCAGCTGCTCCATCACCGAGCAGCTCCTCGCCAACGCGGGCTTCGAGAGCGGCAACACGGGTTGGACGACGTCGTCCGGCGTCATCGACGGCACCACGTCCGGCAGCGCGCCGCGCACGGGCACGTACAAGGCCTACATGAACGGCTACGGCACCACGCGCACCGAGTTCGCCTACCAGGACGTCACCATCCCCGCCTCGGCGTGCAGCGCCACGTTCACCTTCTGGGCGCGCATCACCACGGCGGAGACGACGACCACGACGGCCTACGACAAGCTGGCCGTCCAGGTCCGCAACAGCGCGGGCACGGTGCTGGCCACGCTGGCCACGTACAGCAACCTGGACAAGGGCACGGCCTACGTTCAGCGGACGTTCAACCTGGCCGCGTACAAGGGCCAGACCGTCCGCATCTACTTCAACGGCACGGAGGACTCGTCGCTGCAGACGAGCTTCTTCATCGATGACACGGCGCTGACCGTCGTCCGGTAGTCCGCCGCCAGGAAGTGGCTGTCCAGAGGCCCAGCAACCCCACCGGGTTGCTGGGCTTCTGCTTTCCGCGTCCGGCGACGGCGCGCATTCTCCAGGAGGACGCGCCGGAGACCTGCCCGGCGGGCCTGCAGTGCTTCCTGGAGCTGGGATGTATCGTCACCTGGTGTCCGAAGGCGGGCGCCGGCTCCGGCTGTCCGGCGAACGGCTTCTGCTACACGATTGACAGCAACCCCGAGGGCTACTGCACGCGACTCTGCGAGACGGACACGGACTGCACCGCGGTGAATCCGGACCTCATCTGCCGGGAGCGCTCCTCCACGGAGCCCTCCGGCAAGAAGATCTGCATCCTGCCCTGAACGCAGTCAGCGCATGAGCCATCCCCCCGGAATGAAGCACGTGTGACACTCCATCCCCACCGGCCTTGGAATTCCCTCTCCAGACGTGTCAGCCTTGGAAAGCCGTATAAACACCACAGACTGATACACCTGGGAGGAAGCATGAAGACGAAGACGCTCATCGGTGGATGGATGCTGGCGGCGGGGCTGCTGGCGGGCTGCGGCGGGACCGAGATGGACACCGCCGAGGGCATGCAGGATCCGGCGGCCAGCCAGGAGCAGTCGCTCCGGCCGACCTGTGCCGCGGGCTACACGAGCCTGCCCATCTGGGAGTGTCCGTTCCTGCCCGCGGGCGCTGCGCCCTGCCGCTATTCCTACGGCGGCTATTACAACGAGCAGCACCTGTACTGCACGAACGGGACGGACACGTATGACGCCGGCCCGACGGGCATCTACGCCTGTGGAGACTGCTACTAAGTCTCGCGCTTGAGGCCATGAGCCCATCGCGGGAATCGCGATGGGTTCGCGGCGGATTCGGCCCCGGCGTCCGCGTGAGGCCCTTCCCCACGGGCACGGTGTAGAACGGCGACAACATGCCCATCCGCCCGTTGCCCTTCGCCCTCCTCGCGCTGTCTGTCTCCCTCAGCGCCTCCGCCCAGGCGCCCGCGTCTCCGCTGGGGCCCATCTCTCCCACCACCGGACTGGTGCTGCGGGACGACGTGGTGCGTGCGCTCATCCAGGAGAGCTCGGGCGACCGCATCCATGACGGCGTGCAGCGGCTGTCCCTCATCGCTCGGGACAGCGTGGACGGCTACGCGGAGGCAGCCGCCTGGACTAAGGCCGCCGCCGAGGCCGCGGGGCTCCAGGACGTCCAGTTGGAGGCAATGAAGGACGGACCCCAGTGGCGGGCCACGCGCGGCGAGCTGTGGGTCGCGGGTCCCCACCGGTACCGGGTGACATCCCACGCGGACCTGCCCATGTCCCTGGCGATGGGCAGCGGCAACTTCGAGGGCAAGGACCTGGAGCTGGTCGACGTGGGCATGGGCACCCAGGACGCCGACTACGCGGGCAAGGACGTGAAGGGCAAGGTGGTGCTCAGCCAGGGCTCCATCTCGGCCACGCTGCGCACCGCCGTGGTGAAGTACGGCGCCGTGGGCGTGGTGTCTTCCTATTCGACGCCGCCCTGGAACGCGCCCCACCGCATGGACGGCGACTTCCCGGATCAGGTGGGCTGGGCCGCCGTCCCCCGGAGCCTCATCCCGCAGGGCATGCGGACGCCCTTCCTGTTCATGGTGTCGAACCGGCAGGCGGATGAGCTGCGCACCCAGCTGCGGGAGGGACCGGTGAAGGTGGACGTGAGCGTCGCCACGCAAGCGCCCACGGGGCACCTCAGCATCGTCAGCGGCGTCATCCCCGGGACGCTGGCGGGAGAGGAGGTCGTCCTCACGGCCCACCTGGACCACTACAAGCCCGGCGCGGATGACAACGCCTCCGGCTCCGCCACGCTGCTGGAGCTGGTGCGGACGTACACCACGCTCATCCGCCAGGGCGTGCTGCCCCGGCCGGTGCGCACCCTGCGCGTGCTGTGGCTGCCGGAGTTCGAGGGCACCCGCGAGTGGTTCTCCCATCACGGCGCGGATCCGGTGCGGCGGGTGGCGCAGTTCAACTTCGACATGCTCGGCGCCAGCCTGACCCGCGTCCACTCGCGCTTCCAGGTCTCCTATACGCCGGATTGGAATGGCAGCTTCGTGAACGCCGTGTCCGAGTCCACGGTGGCCTTCATGAACCGCTTCAACGCGGTGGCCTACCCGGTGAGGAAGGACTTCCGCATCGGGTCGGTCACCGGCTCGCGCGACCCGATGGACGCGCACATGGACCGCTACGGCCGCGGTTCGGATCACCAGCTCTTCAACGACCACGGCATCCCCGGCGTCGCCTTCTCCACGTGGCCCGATGATGGCTACCACACCAGTGGAGACCGGCCGGAGAACGTGGACCCCACCCAGTTGCACCGCGCCGCGTTCGCGGGCTTGGCAACCATCACCGTCGCCGCGTGGGCCGAGGGCACGGGCGCCCTGGAGCTTTCGCGCCTGGTGGCGGTGCACGGCGCGAAGCGCGTGGCCGAGGACGAGTTCCGGGCCCGCCGCGAGCTGGCCGCGACGCCCGCCGCTGGGGTGCCCGGCTTCGCCCGTCTGGCCCGCGCCGGGGTGCGCGCGGGCTACCAGCGCGAACGCGACGCCCTGCGCTCCTGCCTGGCCCTGGGCGCGCCCGCCGAGCCGGTGAAGGCGCTGGTCCAGGCCCTGGAGACCGCCGAGTCCCAGGCGCTGAAGCGGCTGGAAGCGGACGCGAAGGCGCGCGGGGTGTCCCTGAAGGAGCCCTCCCCCAGCGAAGCCGAGCGCAAGGCCCGGGCCTTCGTTCCGCGCCGCGTGAAGGGCCAGGAGCTCGCGTCGTTCGACGAGTTGGAGCGCCATGCCGCCCCCGGTTCGCAGGCCCGGGTGGACATGGTGAAGGCCGCCATGAACGCCGCGGCCACGGCGCTGCGCGAACAGGGCGAGAGCGAGCTGCGCTTCTACCAACTGGCGGATGCGCTCGCGAGCTACGCCGACGGCAAGCGCTCCGTGGCGGACATCCGCGACGCGGCCCATGCCGAGTACGGGTATGTCTTTCCCGTGGAGGCCCTGCTCGAGCTGTTCGGGCTGCTGGAGCAGGGCGGCGTCATGACGCGCGGACGCTGAGACCGGGCCAGGGCCCCGGGTTCAGCGCGTGAACCAGTTCTGGGCGTTCGTCCCGTTGCACGCCCAGATCTGGATCCGGGTGCCCGGCGTCGTGTCGGCGTTGAAGACGTCCAGGCAGAGGTTGGCCCCCAGCCCGCTCTGGAGCGTGGAGCCCACCCGGGTCCACCGCTGGGCGGCCGTCCCGTTGCATCCCCAGATCTGCACGCGGGTGCCCTGCGCGGGGTTTCCGTCAGCGACGTCCAGACACAGGTTGGGCGCCAGGTTGCTTCGCAGCTCCCCCTGCGCGGTCAGCGTCCACTGCTGCGCGGCGGTTCCGTTGCATTCCCAGAGCTGGGTGGACGTCCCCTGCGCGGAGCTGCCTCCGGTCACATCCAGGCAGCGGTTCGAGGCCAGGCCACTGACCAGGCTGGGGACCGCCGCCGCCGGGTACAGCGTGGACAGCGCGGTGAGGTCGCTGGCGGTGAACTCGCCCGACTCCACCGAGCGGAAGCAGGAGTTCATGATCGAGGCCCCCACGGACGCCGTGGTCGGCGTGCCCGGGATGTGGACCGCGCCGATGCCGGCGTCGCCTTCATCGCCGCCGCTGCCGCAACTGATGCTGCGGTTGTAGTAGTCCGAGTGGCGGAAGCCGAGGGTATGGCCAATCTCATGCGTGATGACGTGCTCGATGACGTCGACGCCGTACTGGCTGAGCAGGCCTCCGATGATGATCTGCCCATACGGATTTCCGTTTGACGGGAACCCGGCCGAGCCGCCGTTCAAGCTCGGGTTGATGACCGCGCTGATGGTGAAGCTGCAGCCGGTGCTCGGGGCGCGCGCCATGGCGAAGGGGAGCGCGAGCTCGTCGTAGTTCTGGATGGCGAGATCCAGCGCCGTGCTGAAGGCGCCGGTGAACCCCGGGCCGTCGACGCAGATCTTCGTCAGGGACGGGCTGACGAGGTTGTTCGTGCGGTACTGCTCTTCCGTGGTCGAGCCCGCCGCGACCATCTCGCGCGAGGCGGCCAGCGACACCTCGGCGTCCCGTCCGACGTAGACCTTCCCGTCGACGACCTGGATGTCATGCGACGGGAAGCCAGCCTGGACCAGGTTGCCGAGAATCTCCTGCGTCTCGTCGGACGGCTCACCACAGCCGAATCCCAATGCGATGCAGCCCGCCGCGAGCACGACCCTTCTTGAAAACATGGATGTTCCTTGGTGAGGGTTGCCACCACTCTAGGTGAATGGCAGTCCTCTACAAGGAATAGCTGCAAATCGAGATAACCTTCAAACAATCAGAGCTGGGCGGACACCAGCCGGGCGTAGGCCCCGCCCTCCTGCACGAGCGTCTCATGGCGCCCCTGCTCGACGACGCGCCCGTTCTCCATCACCAGGATGAGGTCCGCCTTGCGGATGGTGCTCAGCCGGTGCGCGATGACGATGCGCGTGCAGTGGAGCGAAGCCAGCGCGTCCTGGACCTGGTGCTCGGTGACGGAGTCCAGGGCGCTCGTCGCTTCATCCAGGAGGAGGATCTTCGGATCGCGGACCAGGGCACGGGCCAGGGCCAGCCGCTGGCGCTGCCCTCCGGACAGGGACATTCCCCGGTCCGCCAGCGGCGTGTCGTACTGGAGCGGCATGGCCAGGATCTCATCGTGGATCTGCGCCTGCTTCGCCGCGCTCACGATGCGCTCCGGGGGCGCCGCGGGGTCCCCGAGCGCGATGTTCGCGCGCAGCGTCGCCCCGAAGAAGGAGGGCTCCTGCAGGACGATGCCCACCTGCTCCCGCACCGCGCTCAGGGACAGCTGCTCCAGGTCGACCCCGTCGTAGAGCACGCGCCCGCCCGTGGGCAGGTAGAGCCCCAGGAGCAGGTTCGCGAGCGTGCTCTTCCCCGCGCCGGAGCGCCCCACGATGGCCACCAGCTGCCCGGGCTCGATGCGCACGGACACGTCCTGGACGATCATCGGCGCCAGGGGCCCGAAGCGGAACGAGACGCGCTCCATCTCAATCCGCCCCTGCAGCTGCGCGCTCGCCTCCGGCCGCGCCGGGTCGCGCTCCACGGGCGTGTCCAGCACGTCGTCGATGCGCTCGATGTAGCTGCCCACCAACTGCAGCTGCCCCAGGGTGGTCACCAGGTTCGCCAGGGGCGTGAGCAGGGCCACGGCCAGCGCGTTGAGGCTCAGCATCGTCCCCAGGCTCATCCGCCCCTCCAGGACCTGGAGCGCGCCCAGGCAGAGCAGCAGCAGCGGCGCGCTCAGCTTCAGCGTGCCGGAGAGCGCGTCCACCCAGGCGGTCAGCCGGCCCCGGGCCAGGGAGACGTTGAGCACATCCACGAAGAGGCTGGAGTAGTGCTGCACGGCGCGGTGCTCCGCGCCAAAGGCCTTCAGGGTCTGCATCCCCGTCAGCATTTCAATCTGGTAGCTCTGGTTGCGCGCCTCCAGCTCCAGGTTGCGCGCGAGCAGGCTGCGCTGCTGGCGCCGGGACACCTCGAACACCAGCACCTGCGACGCGCCCAGGGCGCCCACCAGGAGGGCCGTGCCCGGGCTCGCCACGGTCAGGATGACGAAGTAGAGCACCACCAGCAGGCCATCCAGCAGCGTGGACACGAGGCTGGAGGAGAGCACCTCTCGCACGGTGGCGGTGACGTTGAGGCGCGCCATCAGGTCGCCCGCGGCGCGCACCTGGAAGAAGGGGTACGCCAGCGACACCAGGTGCTCGAGGAAGCCGAGCGTCATGTCGGAGTCCACCCGCGTGCGCAGCTCCAGCAGCAGGTGGCTTCGCACCAGCGAGGTCAGCAGGTGGAAGCACACCAGCGCGCCCAGGCCCACGCCCAGGACCAGCAGCAGGTGGTAGTCGCCCCGGGGCACGACGCGGTCCACCACCAGGCCCGTCAAGAGGGGGATGGAGAGCGTCAGCACCTGCAACATCAACGACAGGACGAACACCCGCGTGAGCGTCTGGGATTGGCGCGCGAACTTCTCCACGTAGCGCGACCTGCGCCTGGGTCTGCCTGGAGCCCGCACGAAGCCCTCGCCGGGCTCGAAGAGCAGCGCCACGCCGGTGAAGAACTGCCGGAACTGCTCCATGGACACGAAGCGGCGGCCCTGTGCCGGATCGACGATGTGCACGCCGTCGTGGGCCCACCGCTCCAGGACGACGTAGTGGGTGAACTTCCAGTGGAGGACCGACGCCTCGGGCAGGAAGGGCACGCCGTCCAGGTCCACGGAGACGCCCCGCCCCCTCAGACCGAAGGCGCGTCCCGCCGTCAGCAGGTGCGCCGCCGCGAGCCCATCCTGGGCGGTCCCCATCACGCGCCGCAGCTCGTCCAGGCCCACGCCCCGTCCGTGGAAGCCCAGCACCATGGCCAGACAGGCGAGGCCGCACTCCGCGGGCGTCATCTGCCGCACTTCCGGGATGCGCTGTCCGCGCGCCGCCGCCTGGAGCCTCCGCAGCGCGGGGAAGCGATCCACGAGCCCCCGTCCGGATTCATCCGCCATGGGGGAGCAGCTCCTTCAGTCCGGGGACGAGCGTGAGCAGGATGCTCTCCGACTTCACCCGCGCCTCCGCCCGCGCCGGCATGCCGTCGTAGTAGTTGAAGGTCCGGCCCTCGCGGACGAACGTCCGCAGCGGCAGCCGCGCGCGCACGAGCACCAGCGCCCCCTCCAAGGGGATGGCGTCCCCCAGCTCCGAGCCCAGGTAGCGCCGCGCCTCTCCGGGCCCGATGATCTGATCACCCACGGACTCGATGACGAGGTCGCGGTACTCGTAGGCGAAGCCCTGCAGCTCCAGGCGCAGGTCCATGCCCGGCACGAGCAGCGGCCGGTACTGCCCCGGCAGGAAGCCCAGCACCACCACCGTCGCGTCGTCCCCCAGGAGCGACAGCGCGCGCGTGCCGGAGGGGATGTACTGGCCGGGCTGCAACCGCAGGTCCCCGACGACGCCCGCGTGCGGTGCGCGCAGCGTCCGCTCCTCCAGCCGGGCCTGGGCCAGCTCGCGCTCGGCCCGGAGGCCCGTGAGCGCCTGGCGCGCCCCTTCGTCCGAGGGGTCGCGCAGGTAGCGGACGAGCTGCAGCTCGAACTCGCGGGAGATGCGCGCCAGGGTCCCCTGCTCCTGTTCGGACGCGAAGTGCACCAGCGGCTCGCCCGCGACGACGCGCTGGCCGGGCTGCACGTCCACGGTCAGCACCACGCCGGAGAACGCGACCGTCAGGTCCGTCTTGCCCTCCACGCGGATGAGCGCGGGGCCCGCCGCGTATTCGAAGAGCGTGCCCACGCAGAAGAAGAGCAGCGAACAGGCCAGCGCGCCCACCAGCACCCAGTAGGCCCACCGGGTCCACGCGGGGCTGATCCGCAAGAGGTCGCCGCCGGACTCCGCGTGGGCCCGCTCCCGGTACTCCAGCGCCTCCTTGCGATACGGGCTCGGCCTGGACGTCATGGCGTGACCGCCTGGGAAGCGGCGTCCTTCTGGACGAACACCCGCACCACGACGCCCGAGGGCACCGGCCCATGCCCCTCCCGGGGCACGCTCGCGATGGCGAGGACCATGCGCGAGGCGGCGTCCACCTCCGGCGCAAGGTTCTCCACCCGCCCATCCAGGACCTGCCCCAGGGATGGCACCTCCACGGACAGCCGCGTGCCCACCGGGAGGCTCGCCGCCTGGTCCTCCGGAATGGCGAAGCGCACCTGCTGCGCCCCGGAGCGGATGAGGTGGAAGACGGCGCGGCCGGGGGCCACCATCGCGCCGGTGTCGAGGTAGCGGTTCGCCACCTGCCCGTCGAAGGGCGCGAGCACGGAGGCATCGGAGATCCGCTGGGCCATCTGCGCCACGCGCGCCTTGCGCTCCGCCACCATCGCCTCCGCCGCGCGCAGGCGGGCCACGGCGGTCTGCTCCTGGAAGCGCGCGGTGGCCAGCTCCTCTTCGGAGAGGGCGCCCAGGGCGCGCTGCTTCGGATCGGAGCGGCGCTGGAGCCGCTCCTGCATCTCCGTGAGCGCGATGGAGGCGATGTGCTGTTCCGCCTCCCCTGCTTGGAGCGACGCCTGCGCCACCGCCAGCTCGCGCTGAAGGGCCCGCGTGTCCAACTGGGCGAGGACCGCGCCCTGGCGCACGGTGTCCCCGACCTGCGCGTTCATCCGCTCGAGGGTGCCTTCCATCCGGGCGGCGACGTCCACGCTGCCGCTGGCGACGATGACGCCCAGGAAGCCCTCACGCGGTGACGCCGGCTGCGTCACACGGGGTGCGAGCTCCCGCGAGGCAGCCACTCCCGGCCGGGCCACGACCGAAGCGCCACGGCCGCCGTGCCACCGGATGAGCAGGAGCGCCCCCAGGAAGACCAGGGCGACGACGCCCATCATCCATATCGTGCGTCGTGACATCAGACGGAAGTCATGCGGGGGGCGGCTCGCACGGGCTCCAGGGGGCAGGTCGAAGGAAGGTGAGGCGAGGCGAGGCGAAACCAGTGTCTCATTGTACTTCGGCGGGCCGCGACGCCACTTTCCATCTCCAGGTGACGGGCGGCCAGGAGCCGGGCCAGCGCCCTCCTCCTCACCCGCGAGCCCATTTCTCCTATGTTTCAGCGCGCATCCCCGCTCCCCACACCCCGACCCCAGGTCCGCCCCATGCTCCGCCCCCGCCTCGCAGCCCTTGCCCTGCTCCCGCTCGTCTCCGCCTGCTCCGACCCTGAGTGCACGGACACGGCGGACTGCGCGTCCCGGGGCCCCGACATCGTCTGCGCTGAAGAACGCTGTGTTCAGGCCTCCGCGCCGGACGCGGGGACAGGGGACGCAGGCACGGGTGACCCGGGCATGGACGCCAGCACTCCGGACGCGGGGACCGAGGACGCGGGCTCCGGCGACGCGGGCTCCCCGGATGCGGGGGAGCCTCCGCCGGAGGCCTCGCTCCGCATCACCGAGATCAACCCTGACGCTCCGCAGGACCTCATCGAGTTGGTGGCCGTCTCCGGCGGGACGCTGACCGGCATCTCCCTCCAGGAGCTCACCAACTCCGAGTTCGCCTTCACCTTCCCCCAGGGCTACACGGTGGAGACGGGCGCCGTGCTGGTGCTGCACCTCGGCGGGACCTGCACGGACGCTCCCGGCAACCCGGCCTCCTGTGGACAGACCCAGCCCTTCAGCGCCAGTGGCTGGGACTTCAGCATGCCTGGCACGCTGAGCTACTCCGGCAAGGTGTTCGAGCTGCTGTCGTCGAAGGGCGTGCCCGTCGATGGCGTTCCCTTCGTCCGGGCCTCCGGGGAGATGCCCGCCAGCGTCGTCACCGCCGTCCAGCGCCTGCAGGCGGACCGCGTCTGGGATGCCACGCCCTGCATCCACGACATGACCACCGGGTTCGCGAAAGACCGCTACTGCCGCAACATCGCCGCGGACTGGTCCGGCCTCAATAATGCGAGCTCCAGCGTCATGCGCATCAATGGCACCGCGCCGCTGACGACCCCGGGAACCCAGACGCAATGGAGCGGACCGCTTCCCACGCGCTGGGGCACCTATTGATGCCATTGCGTGTGGGGCTCAGCCCTCCGACGCCAGCCTCAACCCGGCCGGAGGAGGGGCGTGCAGCCGCACGCGCTCTCCCGTGAGCGGATGCGTGAACACGAGCGTCTCCGCGTGGAGCAGGTAGCCGCCATCTCCGGGCAGGCCGGGGTCCCGCTCGCGAGGAAGACCTCCCGAGGAGAACATCGGATCTCCCGTGAGCGGATGGCCGATGAACGCCAGGTGGATGCGGATCTGCTCGGGGCGGCCCGTGTGGATGCGCACCTCGAAGAGGGTCTGCCCGTCACGCCGCTCCAGGACCTCCGCGTGGCTGTGTGACGGCTTGCCGTTCTCGGTCGCCCCGTGCACCGACCCCAGCAAGGGGTGGGGCACCAGCCCGATGCGCGCGTGGATGTCATAGGACGCCTGCACCGCGACCCCGTCCGAGAGCGCCCGGTAGCGCTTCTCCACGTCGCCCTCGCGCCAGTCGCGCAGGAGCTTCGCGGCGGCTTCATGCGTGCGCGAGAAGAGCACCAGCCCGGAGGTCGCCCGCCCCAGCCGGTGCAGGGCGGAGGCCTCCGGCCAGCGCAGCCGCACGAGCGAGAGCAGCGTGCTCTTGAGGAAGCCTCCAGAGGGCAGCGTCGGCAGTCCGCTCGGCTTGATGACCGCGAGCAGCGAAGCGTCCTCGTACACCAGCTCGAAGCTGTCGGGCGCCTGCGGTTCCCGCCAGGGCGGCCGGTGCCAGCAGAGCTCCTGGTGGGCCCGCAGCACCTCGTCGCCAGTCGCGATGACGCCGTCCAGCCGCACCTCGCCGCGCGCGAAGCGTGCACGCCACTCCTCTTCGGTGGAGTGCCGGTACGCGCCTGCCAGCCAGGCGAGCGCGGTGCGCCCCACGGCGGCGGCGCCAATCCGTTCGCGGTACACGTAGCCGTCATTCAGGCCGGCGGAGTCATCAGGCGGAAACGTCACCCGTGTACTCTACGTCAGAGAGCGAAGCTCCACGCCCGTGCTCATTTCCCAAGGAGGACCGATGTCGCCGCGTCATCTCGCGCCGTGGTTGTTGCTGGTGGCCCTTGTCACAGCCTGCGCATCGTCCCCGTCGGTGGAGCAGCGCAGGCAGCCGCCGCCCAGAGTCCTCTTCGAGTCGCCCCTCGCGTTGCTGCTCGAGCACTATCAGGAGCTGGGGCTGAGCACGGACCAGCTGATCAAGATCGGCCAGCGGGACGAAGCGCTGGCCGTGACCAACAGGCCCCTGCGCGAAGAGCTGCGGGCAATCTGGACTCCTCCGATGGGGGGCAATCCGCCGCCGGGAGCCATGCCTGTCAGGGTTGGCCCCGCGGGCCGGGGAGGCCGGCCTGCGTACAGGCCTCCGGCCCAGCCTCCCGCCCCCTTGAACGAGGAGCAGCTGAAGCGGCAACAGCTCCTGCTCCAGGCGATGGAGGACAACGAGACGGCGGCGTACCGCGAGATCGAAGCGCTCCTGGAGGAGCCGCAGAAGGAGAAGGCGCGAGCGCTGGTCGACAAGCAGCGTGAGGAGCGGGCTCGCGCACGTGAGTCGATGCACAAGCCGCCCGAAGCCCCACCCGAGGAGTAGTCCCGGAGGGCCTTTCGCGCGGGGCGTTTCACCACGCGTGATTTCCCTTCCACGAGCCAGGAGGAATGGGGTGCCCGCGACTCATACCGGAAACACCCGGTGATACATGAAAAGGCCGCGGACGTTTGTAGCAGCCGGAGTTCGCGGGCTAGCCTGGAAGGGCCGTCAAAAAGGAGGCGGCCCAACATGATGACCCCCGACCTGATCATCCGCGCCTGGAAGGACCCGTCGTTCCGCGAGAGCCTCACCGCCGAGCAGCGCGCCCAGCTGCCCGCGAACCCCTCCGGCGCGACGCTGAACGAGCTGAGCGAGACCGAGCTGATGGACGTCGTCGGCGGCCGGATCGACATCGGCTTCACCGCCACCAACTCCTGTGAGTACATCTGCACCAACCTCACGTTCTCGATGTGCTGATGGACGGTGTGTGACGGGCGGCTCCCACCGGAGTCGCTCCGTTCCACCCGAGGCGCGGGGGCTCCGGTCCTCGCGCCTGTCTTTTTTCCAGGTCCATACGGACGTGCAGGGCGCGCATGAAAGAAGGCTCGAAGATGGGTGCGTGGGAGAAGGCTGCCTTCCTCCATGAGCGGGAGGCCACGGAAGAGGGCCCTTCCGCCCCGGCGATCCAGAAGGCCGAGTCGCGCCTCCAGGCGTGGCGGCGCAGCACGCTGGGAGACGAGGCGTCCTTCGACGAGCGGCTCCGCAGCGTGGGGCTGGACGCGGCGTCCTTCGTGCGCAGGCTCGCGAGTAGCACCCCGCGTCCGGAAGCACTGACCTGGCTGCCGCTCCTGGAAGAGGTGCTGTCGGATGGCGCGGCCGACGTCGCCCTCCCCTCCTCCGTGGATCCTGGTCCGCGGATGCGCGTGTCGTCCCTGACGCGCCGGTTCCTCCAACTGGGCTTGCGGCGGCTGCGGGCCGGCGTGGATGCGCTGTCCGCCCGGACCGGCCTGGCCGCCGACGCGTTGCTGGATGCGCGCGCTGAAGCCTGGCTCGTGGACGCGCTGGAGCAGCGGCTGATGCAGACCGCGACCCGGTCGCTGGTGCTGGAGCTCAACGTGGCCCGGCTGCGCGGAGAGCTGCAGGGTGAAACACCCCAGGCGCGCTTCGAGCACTTCGCCCTGCACCACCTGGAGACCCCGGGCCGGCTCGCCGCGTTCCTGGAGGAGTACCCGGTGCTGGCGCGGCTCCTGGTGACGTCGCTGGAGCGCTGGATCCAGACGAGCCTGGAGCTGCTGACGCACCTGGCGGAGGACCGGGAGTCCCTGGTGGCCGTGCTCGGCGCGGGGGTGGATCCAGGGCCGCTCGTGGAGGCGCGCACCGGCGCGGGGGATTCGCACCGCGAGGGCCGCAGCGTGGCGCTGCTGACCTTCCGCTCCGGTCTACGGGTCGTCTACAAGCCGCGGTCGCTGGAGATCGAGGCGCGCTACCAGGACCTGCTGGAGCAGTTGGAGCGCTGGGGCCTGCGCCATCCGCACCGCCGGCTGAAGGTGCTGACGCGCGCGACCCACGGCTGGGTGGAGCACGTCGAGACCGGCGGATGCGACGACCGCGACGCCGTGGCGCGCTTCTACTGGCGGCAGGGCAGCCAACTGGCTCTGCTGTATCTGCTGCGCGGCGTGGACCTCCACTCCGGCAACCTCCTCGCCGCCGGGGAGTTCCCCGTGCTGGTGGACCTGGAGGGGCTCTTCCATCAGCTGCCCCCACCCCGCGCCGACGACACGGCGGCGTCCCGTGCCGCGCGCTTCCTGGAGCGGTCGGTGATCAGCAGCGGCCTGCTGCCCACGCTCATGTTCGGCAGGGAGGGCCGGGCCGGCGTGGAGCTGAGTGGCCTGGGCGGCGAGGCCGGCCAGCTCTTCCCGCACGCGGCGCCCATGCTGGAGGACCGCGCCCGGGACACCCTGCACGTCGTCCGCAAACAGCCGGCCACCGCGGGGGCCCACAACCGCCCGCTGCTGGAGGGCCGGCCCGTGGACGTCACGGAGTTCGGGCCGTGCATCGAAGAGGGCTTCCAGGAGACATACGGGCTGCTGCTCCAGCATCGCGGGGAAGTGGCGCGGAGGCTCGAGGGGTTCCGGGACGTGGAGGTGCGCCACATCGCCCGGGCGACGATGCGCTACGGCTTCCTCCTCCAGGAGGGCCTGCACCCGGACTTCCTGCGCGACGCGCTCGACCGGGACCAGTTGCTCGACAAGCTGTGGGCGGAGGTCCGCGTGCGCCCCGCGCTGGCGCGGCTGACGCCCTCCGAGCACGAGGACCTCCGGCTGGGAGACGTGCCTGTCTTCACCGCGCGGCCGGGTTCCCGCCACGTCTGGGACAGCCGGGGGCTCTGCATCCCGGATCATCTGCCGAGCGCCGGCCTGGAGGGCTCGCGCCAGTTGCTCGCGGACATGGGCCCCGAGGACTGCGCCGACCAGGTGGCGCTGATCCGCCAGTCGCTGGTGACGCTCGAACGCGAGCGGGAGCCCGTGGCGCCCCGCGTGTCGGGGTCCGCCGGGGATGCCCTGCCCCCGCCCGCCACGCCCGAGGCGTGCCTGGCCGGCGCGATTCAATTGGGCGAACTGCTGGCGGCCCGCGCCATCCATGGGGCCCACGACGTGGGCTGGATTGGCGTGGGCCTCCAGGACCTGGAGCGCCGTCGCTGGGGGCTCTCTCCCCTGCGCACGGACCTCTTCGACGGCGTGGGAGGCGTGGCGCTCTTCCTCGGCTACCTGGCGGCGGTGACCGGCCGCGAGGACTTCGCGGTGCTGGCGCGCAGGGCGGCGGTGCCGGTGCGCGAGCAGTGGCGCGCGCCCGAGTCCCAGGACCCCTCCGGCGTGGGAGCGTTCGCGGGACGCGCCGCGAACGTCTACGTCCTCGGCCACCTCGCCGTGGCGCTGGACGACACCGAACTGCTGGACGAAGTCCACGCGGGCCTGGCCTCGCTGGAGGCGAAGATCGACGCGGACACGGCGCTGGACCTGGTCGCGGGCGTCGCGGGGACCGCGCTGGTGCTGATGCGGCTCCACCAGCAGACCGGCAGCGCGGAGGCGCTCCGTCTGGCGCGCAAGTGCGGCGAGCGGATGCTCCAGACGGCGAGCGACACCGGGCACGGTGGACGCGCCTGGGTGGTGCCCGCCGCCGGGCGCGCGCTCACGGGCCTGGCCCACGGCGCGGCCGGCCTGGTCTGGGCGCTGCTGGAGCTGGCCACGCTCACCGGCGACGAGCGCTACCGGGAGGCCGCGCGCCAGGGATTGGCCTTCGAGCGGGCCCTGTTCGTCCCGGAGCGCGGCAACTGGAAGGATCTGCGCACGTCGAAGGAAGGCGAGCCGCTGGTGCCCGGCGGCTTCATGACGGCCTGGTGCAACGGGGCCGCGGGCGGAGTCCTGGCCCGGCTGCTGTCGCTGCGCCACCTGGACGATTCGCGGCTGCGTGACGAGGTCGTCGCGGGGCTCGCCACCGTGCAGCGCGAAGGCTTCGGCGGCAGCCACTGCCTGTGCCACGGGGACGTGGGCAACCTGGAGGTGCTGCATCTGGCGGGTGAGGTGCTGGGAGACGGGGCCTGGAAGGAGGCCGCGCGCTCGCGGGCCGCGCGGGTGCTGGCCCAGGGCCAGGACGGAGTGTGGCGCTGCGGCCTGCCGAGGTTCACCGAGGCGCCAGGGCTGATGCTGGGACTGGCCGGCATCGGCATGGGGCTCTTGCGCCTCGCCGCGCCCGACTTCGTGCCGTCCGTGCTGTCCCTCCAGGCTCCGCGCCCCCTGCCCCCTCGGCAGGTCATGTTCTCGCCGCTCCCGAGGTGACATCCTCCAGCGCATGGCCTGGAATGTGGAAGTCGACCCCAAGACCGGCACGGCCCGGATCCAATACGATCTGGACTGGCTGCTCTCGGTCATGACCGTGTCCGCCACCTCGATGGTGCCGTTCACGTTCTTCTCCGTGGGCAAGGCGAAGGGCCGAAGCTTTCCGTCCCGGTCCTATCCGCGCTCCGCCACCCCCGGGTTCATCCTGGGCCCGAAGCTCCCGGTCGACACCTCCGCTCGCGCGGGTGGCCGCCACCATGTCGACGGGGCTCGCGTGTTCGAGCTCTGCGACCTGTTCGCGCCAGGGACCCGGGACCTCCCGATTCCGCTCAGCGACATCGCCATCCAGTCCAAGCGGGCGGTCTGCGTGGAGGCCATCCGGGCCTGCAAGGGCAAGAAGCTCCTGAACTTCGAGCTCAGCGGAGGCAGTCCCCACGTGGACAGCCGGAGCCCGGACTGGCGGATCCACGGCTACCCCATGCTCTGCATCATCGGAGGGCCGAGCAAGGTCTTCCCGAAGGACCAGGGCGAATGGCGGGCGGTCCAGTGTGTCTTCGGCGCGGTGTTGACCCAGCAGATTCGTGCCAGGGGGATTGGCATCGAGGTCGTCTCGCGGGAGGGGTTCGGCTCGGTGTTCCCGACGCTCGCGGACCTCCCGGACGGCATCCGGTTGGATCCGGGGCTGCTGCCGCCCGACACGGGAGCGGCGGCCATCGCCGCGGCGCTCGTGGTCACCGACCAGTTCATCACCGAGATGCGCAAGCAGAAGGTGCCCGACTCCATTGGCACCTTGAATGGCTACACCTCCGCGGCCCTGGAAGCCGTCGACCGCCTGATGTCCGTCCTGCATGACCACGCCCTGACGACGCCCCGGGCCGACGGCGGTACCTATGCGACGGCCGTCGCGAGGTACACCGGCCGCCCGGCGGACTGCGCGCTGCCCGCGCTCAAGGCCAACATCGCCTACGCGCTCCCCGACGCGCTGCCCATCGCCAGGGGTCCCAAGAAGAAGCGCCGTCCCGAGCCCGAGGACTCCGGTTACGGGTCGGAGTCCGACTACGAGGACGACGACGCACCGGCGCCGAAGAAGAAGAGCGGCAAGAGCGACGGTGACGAGGAGGTCGCGACCCGCGAAGGCTTCACCGTGAAGAAGATCTCCGTGCTCTCCGGCATGGCCGCGCTCCGGATGGCCAGCTTCTACGGGATGCATTATTCCAAGGCGTTGTTCAACGCCAAGGGGAGCATGAAGGACAGCGGATTGACAGGCACGCAATTGCTCCATGCCTGGGCTCCGTACTTCGAGCTCGACCATGACTCCATCTACGAGGCAGTCCCCGTGAAGGATGGCGTTCGGATGCTCGTCATGGACGGCGCGCCGAACCCCATCAACATCCCCAAGGATGCCCTCCCGAATCAGAAGCAGTTGGGCGCCGTCATCATCGACACGACCAACAACACCTCCAGCGAGAAGGCGGAGTATCTGGCCTTCTTCCAGACGCTGCTGGCGAGCGCACCCGACGCCAAGAAGCCGGGTGGCTTGCTGTTCATGGTCGAAAGCGCCAGCAAGCACCCGACGGGCGGAGACCTGGTTCACGGGGTCATGCGAATCTGTGGGACCCGCGTGTCGGTCAGGGCGTTCTTCACCAACTTCCTCAAGCACCACCTGGAGATCATGAGCAACACCTCCAGCGCCTACGGTCTGACGGTGCTGGACGACAGTGAGACGCTCGCGCGCCGGGCGATGCTCGCGAACCGGCTGGTGATGCGAAACGGAGACCTCTTCCGGACGGGCGGCACCGCCAGCCCTGGGGGCTCCGAGCTCGGCGGCTCCCTATCGGGTGGCTCCAAACCCGGCGGGGCCGAGGATGCGCCGGCGGTACCGCGTCCCATCACGGACCTCCCGCTGCTGGCCATCCGGAACATGGGCAAGGTGCGGCGGGTCGCGCTCCGTCCCCTGGTGGCGCCCGCTCCCGTCGATGGCTCGAAGAAGAAGGAGGTCTCGTCAGCCAGCGCCGAAGCGCGGGAGGAGCCGAGCAAGGAGCAGGATGTCGAGTCGCTGAAGAAGCAATTCGCGGCGCTGGGGTCGTTCGAGGCCCCGTCGCAAGAGGCTCCGGACCTCCAGGCCCCCGGCTACTATTACGAGGAGGACGACATCTACAACCTCCAGCGGTACCTGCTCCGGGACCGGGCGGATGTCGCGGTCCTGCCAGGGGTCAGCAGGCCGCAGTGGCTGCAGATGGGCCCCGCCGCGTACACCACCGGCGTGCACCCGGCGATCACCACGAACACGCGGATCATCGTCCAGCCGCTCAACCGGGGTGGCAATCACTGGGCCCTGCTCTACTTCACGCTGGGCGCGCCCGACCCGCTCGGGGGCCGCCAGGTGAGGCTGCTCTATCTGGACCCGCTTCACCCCGACGACGTGCCCGTGGAAGACCTGCGTCTGCTGCAACTGCCCTTCCCCGGAATCGAAATCGAGCACTGCGCCATCCAGTATCAGGATGACAACGATGGGCCGCTGAAGAGGGGCCAGGACAGCTGCGGCGCCTGGGGCGTGCATCTGGCGGTGCACCTGGTGCGCAACGGACATGTCCTGCCCCCCGCCAGCGGGAACCGCAGGGCCGCCGCGCTACAGCTGAGACAGGCTCACAACACAGACATCGCGGCGGCCCGGGCCCTGGACCTGCCGGTCGCCCCCGGGGACCGTCGGCTGCACGTGGAGGCACCGCGAGGAGGGCCCGTCTTGAGGCGCCGCGCCAGCTTCGGGAGCCTGCCGGGCCTGGCGCCGTCGGACCTCCAGGGAACCAAGAAGAAGCCCCCCAGCTCCGAGTACTGAGTGAGGGGCGTCCCTGGCCTGTGTGAGCCTCAGAGGCAACGCGTGCAATAGAAGTAGTCGGTGTACACGGGATAGGCACTCTCCACGCCCCAGCAGGTGGCATTGCAGGACGCATCCAGCTCGCACTGACCGAGCAGCCCATCGTCTCGCATGGGGTAGGAGTCCCAATAGGTGGTGAGCCGGGGGACGTAATACTGGGTACAGGCGCTTGCCTTCACGGAGCCGCCGGACTCGGAGACCACCGCGGGTCGCGGTGCTTCGTTCCCGGCGCCCTCCAGGCCGGAATCACCTCCGCACGCCACCAGACCCGACGCCAGGAACGCAGCCACAGCCAGGAGATGCTTCATGGGGTCCTCACCTCGTGAAAGGAACTCTGCGGGAAGGCGCGCAGCCTGAATCTCACTGCACCCGCTTGGGGAAGACACTGATGCTGTACCACCCCGAATTGTATTCCCTCACCACGTGTATCGGCGGGTTTCCAGGGCTGCCGGGCATGGGGTACAGCAGGAAGTTGTCCGCGAAGTTGACGACGACCGCCCCAAGAAGGTCGTTCCCCAGCGAATAGGTCCGCTGAGTTGTCTGCGTCTGCGTCTGCTCCAGGCTGGCGCCAAACTTGAGACCAATCTTCTTCAGGATCGAGAACTCAATCCCAAAGTTGGCTGCGAACTTGACGGTCTTGGACTCCGTGCTGACAAATGTTTCCGTGGTGTCGACCTCTTCAATCTCAACAGAGATCGTCGTGGCGTAGTCATTGAGGTCCCACGAGAACAATGGAAGGTTGATGAACTTGACGTTCAGGAACGTAACCTTGGGAATGTAGAGGAAGCCCGTTCGAACGTACTCAACGAAAAACAGCTCGTCGGGGGTGGCGCTGAAGTAATTGATCAGCTCTGTTCCAAGCCCGTTCTTCGCATTGAAGAGGGTCCGTACCTTGAATTCATAGTAGCCCCCGGTCCACCCTGAGTTCGGACTCGTCGTATAAGACTTGAGGACTGGATCCCCGGTCTGGTCGGCGATCTTCGAGTACGCGGAGGCAGGGTCGCCCACCAGACGGAAACTTCCGACATGTTCCTGATAGGCATATGAAAACGCGCCCGTCGGCTGGCTGGGGGTGATGTTGTAATAGATGTAATCCCGCTGCCAGCCGTCAACGCCGTCGTAAGGGTTGTAGAGATTGTAGGCGGCAAGCTGCTTCGCATCCGCATCAATGGCAAGCCAATCAATGGCCTTGGCGGAAACCCGTGTCCCATCAAAGCAGTCGGCCAGGAACGTGAACTTCGTACCGTCGCTCGCAAGAAGCTCTCTTCCGGTGGCGGATGCCCGTGCCGCGTTCGAGGCCTGGACGACGCGCTCGTTCTCCTTCACGACGACCACCGGGAACCCCGGGATGTATTGGGACTCCAGGGTGTAGATTTCGCCCGTGGCGTTGATGATGGCGACGTCGTTCGTGCGCCGGGTGGTGACCCCCACGGAGGGCACCTGGGTCGCGGGATCCCAGGCTGCGGCCGAGAAGCTGTTCTCCGGAAGAGTCGGGACGAAGATCGTCAAGAGAGGAAGGGTCGCGTCGACCTCCGCGAGCAGGTCTTCCGACTCGAAGTGCTCCAGCAGGGTTTCCCGGACCGTCTTCCCGGTCGCGAGTTCGCGATCTTGAATCAAGCGATAGAGGACGTCGTAGTCCCTGTCGAACATCTTCATTGCTTCGTTCTTGAGCAACTCGCGAAGCGAGGCGTCGCTGGCGATCGCGGACGCGAGGGCCTTGCCAAACTTGAGCTTCAACTCATCACGCCGCTCCATCACGGAGGATGACGGTGGTGCTTGTTCGGGCCCGCTCGCCTCGGGGCCACCTGAGCACGCAGCCAGCGTGAGGCACGCGAGGGTGAGTGCCCCAAAGGCGCGCACACGGTTGGACATGACTTCCCTATCATTGCGCTTTTCATTTGTCATTCTGGCACGAGGTGGGTGGAGGGGGATGTGTCCAGACTCGTTCGCCAGTTCTTGCTGTTGGGTCAGCAAGAGCCGGAGCCCTTCAGCATAGACATTGCCAATTGGCATTGAACGCATGCGCTTACATTGACGTTCGATTATGGACTGTCTGCTGATGCGGCAACTTTCCATTGGCAGGCATGTGGCCAACGGACTGGCGAGGATCCTCGGAATCTCGCCATGGCTGAGGTGGACCGCCCGCGCTCAAAGCGCCAGCAGCACGTCCACCTGCGACTGGAGTGTCCGGGCCTCTTCGTGCTTGCCGAGCCGGGTGTAGAGCGCCACTGCGTCGCGACGCTCCTGGACTTCACGCTGGACGAGGGCCTCCACCGTCTCCGGCGACAACAGCAGCCGGGGCACCTCTCCACTTCCGAGTCCTCCCGCGCTGCCGGCGAAGTCGCCACCGACCGTGGCAGGAGCCACGCTCATGTCGGGCGCCTCGGCGTTGTCGATGGCGGCGAGTGTCTCCCGAAGCACCGCCGAGGCGGGCGCGTTCCGGGTGCGCAGGGCCTCCTTCATCGCGGCCCGCAGCGTTGCCTTCCATTCATCCACGGTCTTCATGAGGCGACAGTAGCTGCCGCTGCAATCCAACGCAGCCCTTTTCTCTTGGCCAGCCCCTGTGACTCAGCCTCTTCTACCTGAAATCCAGGTCGACCTGAAGTTCCAAATAAATAGGCGCCAACCAGTCAGCTTCAAAGCTTGTCATGCCTATAGTCGCGGCCTCTTCACGAGGGAGGTGCAGGGATGACTGCTTACGCGCTTGGCTTTCAGGAGATCGACCGGACTCGAATCATGGAGGTCGGAGGGAAAGGCGCGAGCCTGGGGGAGCTCTCCAGGCTGGAAGGAGTCCACGTCCCGGAGGGCTTCTGCGTCTCGACCGAAGCCTTCAAGCGGATCCTGGGCGAAGCACCGGCGACAGCCGAATGGCTCGAACGGCTGTCGCTGCTGAAGGCAGAAGACCGGGAGGGCCTCCGGGCGGTGAGCGCGGAGCTTCGAGCGGTCATCGAAGGGACCGCCATCCCCGAGGACGTGCAGGAAGCCATCACCCGCTTCCTCTCCAGGACTGGCGAGCAGGTGTCCTATGCCGTCCGGTCCAGCGCGACGGCGGAGGACCTGCCAACGGCGTCCTTCGCGGGCCAGCAGGACACGTATCTGAACGTCATCGGGACGGCGGCCATCCTGACGCACATCCGCCGGTGCTGGGCATCACTCTTCACGGAGCGGGCAGTCGCCTATCGCATCCAACACGGCTTCGACCACCGCAAGGTCCACATGGCGGTCGTGGTGCAGAAGATGGTCGTCGCGCAGGCGGCCGGAATCCTGTTCACGGCCGATCCGGTGACGTCGAACCGGAAGGTGTCCTCCATCGAGGCGACCTTCGGCCTCGGGGAGGCCTTGGTCTCCGGTCTGGTCAACGCCGATGGCTACAAGGTGCGGAACGGACGGATCACCGAGAAGACCCTCGCCACCACCGAGCGGCGGAACAGCCCCGTGCTGACGGCTGAGCAGATCGTGCGGCTCGAGCACCTGGGGAGACGGATCGAAGCGCACTTCGGGCATCCCCAGGACATCGAGTGGTGCCTGCTCGACGACACGTTCTATTTTGTCCAGAGCCGGCCCATCACGACCCTGTACCCCATCCCGGACGTGGGAGACGGCGGCAACCACATCTTCGTCTCCGTCGGCCACCAGCAGATGATGACCGACCCCATGAAGCCCCTGGGGCTGTCCTTGTGGCAGTTGACCGCTGCTCGCCCCATGTACGCCGCGGGTGGGAGGTTGTTCGTCGATTGCATGAAGGAGCTGGCGTCACCGGCGAGCCGGGGGGCCATGCTGGAGATGCTGGGCCGCTCCGAGCCGATCATCCGGGACGCCCTCGAGACCCTCATCGCACGGGGCGACTTCATCCAACCCCTGCCCTCCCCGGAGCCTGCTCAAGGCAAGCCAGGGACGCCTCCGCCTGTCCATGACGACCCGGCCGTCGTCGCTGACCTGATTGCCCAGAGCCAGGCGTCAATCGAAGCGCTGAAGCAGAACATCCAGACGAAATCCGGAATGGAGTTGCTGGATTTCATCCTGGAAGACTTCCAGCCCCTGCGGCGGAGCTTGTTCGAGCCTCGAAGCTTTGGCGCGCTCATGTCAGGAATGAACGCCGCGTCCTGGCTCAATGAGAAGATGCAGGCCTGGCTGGGCGAGAAGAGCGCCGCGGACACGCTGTCCCAGTCCGTACCGAACAACATCACCTCGGAGATGGGGCTGGCGCTCCTGGATGTCGCGGACGCGATCCGGCCGCATCCGGAGGTGGTCGAGTACCTGCGAAGCGCCCGGGATGAAGGCTTCCTGGAAGGCCTGGCCGGGTTGGAGGGTGGGCAGGCTGCCCACGACGCCATCTCCGCGTATCTCGACAGATTTGGCATGCGTTGCGTCGGGGAGATTGATGTGACGCGGACGCGCTGGCGCGAAAGCCCCACGACGCTCGTCCCCTTGATTCTTGGCAACATCAAGGCCTTCACGCCCGGAGCCAGCCGCCGGAAGTTCGAGGAGGGGCAGCAGGAGGCCTTGAAGAAGGAACAGGAGCTCCTGGCGCGGTTGCGGCAACTGCCGGAAGGCGAAGAGAAGGCCGGAGAAACAGAACGGATGATCCGCCGGCTCCGGAACTTCATCGGCTACCGCGAGTACCCGAAGTACGGCATCGTCAATCGCTACTTCGTCTACAGGCAGGCCTTGCTGAAGGAGGCCGAGCGGCTCGTGCAGGCCCACGTGCTCCAGGAAAAGGAAGACATCTATTCCCTCTCCTTCCAGGAGCTTCGCGAGGTCGTGCGCACGAACCAGGTGGATGGCCAGCTCATCCGCCAGCGAAAGGACGAACACGAACGCAACCGGAAGCTGACGCCCCCGCGGGTCATCACCTCCGATGGAGAGATCGTCACGGGTGCGTACAAGCGAGCCGGCCTCCCCGCCGGAGCCCTCGTCGGGCTGGCGGTCTCCTCGGGCGTGGTGGAGGGACGGGCGCGCGTCCTCCTGGACATGACGGACGCGGAGCTGGAGGAAGGCGACATCCTGGTCACGCCCTTCACGGACCCCAGCTGGACGCCCCTGTTCGTGTCCATCAAGGGTCTGGTGACCGAAGTGGGAGGACTCATGACCCACGGCGCGGTCATCGCCCGGGAGTATGGCCTGCCGGCCGTCGTCGGCGTGGAGCACGCGACCCGGCGGATTCAAGACGGGCAACGCATCCGCGTGCATGGCACGGAGGGGTACATCGAGTTCCTGCCCTGACCCTGCTCTTTCGCCAGGGTGGTGTAGGCTTACGCCCCGCCGCACTCCTTCTGGACGGTCCTCCTTGGAAATGCTTCTTGCTCCCGCCCGGCGCATCGACCTGGGCAAGCGCGCCGGTGTCACCGGCGGGCTGTTGGGCGTGCTCTGCGTGGTCGCGGAGTTCTGCTTCCTGTTCCCCCACGTGCTCGTGTCAAACGATGGCCGGGCCTTCTACGTGGAGCATCTGGAGGTCTTCCGGGGCATCCTCCAGGTGTCCATCGTCGCCACCTTCCTGCTGGGCACCTTCAGCGTGATGACCCTGCGCTCCAAGGCGCACGGCGGCATCGCCATGGTGCTGGCGATGGTGGCGCTGCTTCTGGGGGGCAGCGAGGCGGAGCCCCTGACGCACACGCCACGCGCGATGAGCGCGGGCCTGGACTTCTTCGCGTTGGACCTGCTGGTGCTCGGGCTCGTGTTCATTCCCATGGAGCGGCTGTGGGGGCTGCACGAGCAGAAGATCTTCCGCACCGGCTGGCAGACGGACCTCAAGCACTTCTTCGTCAGCCACGTGGGCGTGCAGCTCATCTCCTTCGCGGTGCTCATCCCCGTGCAGGTGTTCCTGTCCTGGGCCGTGAAGCTCGACTTCCAGGCGCACGTGGCCGCGCAGCCCATCTGGTTGCAGTTCTTCGAAATCCTGCTCGTCATCGACCTGGTGAGCTACTGGGTGCACCGGGCCTTCCACACCTTCGGGTGGATGTGGAACTTCCACGCCATCCACCACTCGCCGCTGCAGATGGACTGGCTGGCCAGCTCGCGCAGCCACCTGGTGGACACCCTGGTCAACCGCTTCGCGGGCTTCGTGCCGGTGTTCCTCCTGGGCTTCCACCCGTCCGCCATCTACGGCTACCTCGTCTTCGTGTCGTTCCACGCGGTGTACATCCACGCCAACGTCAACCACCGCTGGCCCTACCTGCGCTGGATCTTCGCCACGCCGGAGTTCCACCACTGGCACCACACGTCGGATGACGAAGGCATCGACAAGAACTTCGCCGTCTTCCTGTCCTTCATCGACGTCATCTTCGGCACCGCGCACATGCCGGCCCACTGGCCCTCGAAGTACGGGACCACGAAGTTCCAGCCGCCGGAGACCTACCTGGGACAGCTGGCGTACCCGTTCAAGCGCCATCAAGAGACGCCCTACGGGTAGCCCGTGAAGGCCTGGGCCCTGGCCGTCTGCCGCGGGGGCTCTCGCCGGCGTATCGCCGGTAGACGCGCCGAAAGGCAGCCGCGTCGGCGTAGCCCACCCGCGCCGCGACGTCATCGACCGAGTCCCGGGTCGTCTCCAACAGGTGGGAGGCATGCGCCACGCGGACCCGCTGCACGAACTCGAGCGGCGTCATGCCCAGGCCCGCCTGGACCCGCCGCGCGAGCGTGCGCGGGGACGTGGCGGCGGCGCGGGCGAGTTCCGCTAACGACAACTGCCGGCCGAGGTTCGCGGCGATGAACCGTTCGACCGAGCGCAGCGCCGGGTCCGAGACGCGCAGGTGCTCCATCACCATGTATCGGGACTGAGAGACGCGCTCATCCAGCACGAGGTAGCGGGCCACCAGGTGCGCCAGTGACGGGCTCGCGACGCGCGCGACGATGGCCAGCATCAAGTCAGCGTGCGCGAAGGCTGAACCCGCGGTGAGGACGCCGTCACTCTCGATGACCATCCGGTCCGCGCGGACGGTGACCTGGGGGAAGCGGCGCACGAACGAGGGCACCAGCCACCAGGTCGTCGTCGCGTTGAGTCCGTCGAGGAGCCCCGCCGCCGCCAGGACGAAGGTCGCCGAGCACGATGCCGCGACCCTGGCCCCCTTCGCCGCCGCTCGCGCGAGCAGCTCCATGCCGCGCGCGGTGTCGGAGCGGGAGAGCAACTGTTCGACGGCGCGCTCGCTGGCCGCGGAGAGTCCGGGCACCAGCAGCACATCTCCCGCCTTCACGCTTCGCAGGCTGAGCGCGCCATCCACGCAGACAGGGCGCCCCGTGCCGGAGCGGACCGGGCGGCCGTCCAGCGACACCACGCGTTGACGCAGCGGGTTCGCGCGGGGAGCGCCCGGGACGAGGCCTGATTCCAGCAGGCGCGCGGCCGTGTTGATCACATCGAGGCCGACACCCAGCGGGCCCTCGGCCACGCCATCCAGCACGACATGCCAGATCATACCTGGCAAGAGTAGACCGAAAGCTGTCAATGCCGCCACTGGCTCGCCAGGGAGGATTTCCCGCATCGTCCGGGCATGACTCCTCCCGCACCCGAGCCCACCGCCGACGATCCCCTGGATGACTTCGAGCGACGCACCATCACGCTCCAGTCGACCCCGCGCGCCGTCTACGTCGCCGGAAGAGGTCCCGCGGTCATCGTCATGGCCGAGATGCCCGGCATCAGCCCTCACGTCGCGCGCTTCGCACGCTGGGTCCGGGACGCCGGCTTCACGGTCTACATGCCGTCGTTGTTCGGGAGGGATGGGGCCTATCCGCGGGCGGAGGCGGGGCTCGCCGTGATGAAACGGGCCTGCGTGAGCGCGGAGTTCCGCGCGTTCGCGGCGAATGCGTCAAGCCCCGTGACGCAGTGGCTGCGTGCGCTCGCGAGCCTCGCGCACCAGGAATGTGGAGGACCCGGCGTCGGCGCCATCGGCATGTGCTTCACCGGCAACTTCGCGCTCAGCATGATGCTCGAGCCCGCGGTGCTGGCGCCCGTCCTGTGCCAGCCCTCGCTGCCGCTCGACGCTCCAGGAGCGATTCAAATCGCCCCCGAGGAGGCCGCGGCCGTGAAGGAGCGGCTCGAGCGTGAGGACCTGACGGTGCTCGCCTACCGCTTCGACGGCGATCGCTTCTGCACGGCGCAGCGCTTCGCCGCGTACGCCGAAGCGCTGGGGCCTCGCTTCCAGCCCCGGGTGCTGCCGTCGTCGTCCGCGAACCCCAGTCCCCCACCCTTCTTCGAGCGGATCGTTGGCGGCGCGCACAGCGTCGTGACCGCGCACCTCATCGACGCGGCCGGAGAGCCGACCCTCGCGGCACGGGATGAAATCCTGTCCTTCTTCGCGCGGAGGCTCCGTGAGGCCCCAGTGAAGAAGACACTCTGAGCAAGCCTGGCTGGTGGCGAGAGGGCTCACGGCCCGGGCGGCCTCCCGTCAGCGGCCCTTGATTTCCACATCGCATCCATCCCACCGGTGCGCTGGAATTGCACCTCGACGGGGCGCGTGCCTTCGGCCCTTCCTGGTAAGAAGGCAGGAACGCTGCCAAGGGGGGCTGGTGCAAACCTGGATGTACTTGTTTGTCGGGCTGCTTGTGGGAGTGGGCGTCACAGGCTTCGTCGCGTGGACCATGGCGAGGAGATTCCGTCGGGCAGAAGGCGCAAGGCTTTCTGTAAGCCCGAATGCGGGGGCCAGAGAGGCGGTCAGAGGAGTCCTGGCGACGCGTTTGGATGTCCCGCCCCAACTCGTAGCCGCGCCAGAAGCGGCATCTGGGGACAACGCGCCGGGGACAGCCATCGAGTGGTCAATCGGGTCGATGAAGCTCGGCACGGTGACCCGTCTCGCCCACCTGGAAGGCACGCGGCGTGAAGAAATGGTCATCAACCGGGCGCTGCGTGATGGCGTGGAGGGGCTCCTTCAAGGGGCGCCTGCACTGGCCTCATCGGCGGGGCAGATGCTCACGAATCGCTACACGCTCCGATTTACCGCCGAGGCATCCAAGGGACTGGCCGATGGCTCTTTGAAGATGATGCCCTCGAAGCTGGGTGGCATCCGAGCCAATGTCATCAATGAAAAGGGGCGGGTCGTCTCACAGGCAAGTCTTGAGGCTGTGTCGAAAGCCGGCGCAGTGACCCTGGCGCTATGGCAGGGACTCGCCATCATCACCGCGCAGAAATTTCTCGCGGACATCAACAAGCGGCTTGCCTCCATTGAGAGCGGCATCGCGGACCTGAAAGAGTGGCTTGAGCAAGAACGGCTCGGCGGTCTTCAGGGAAGCCTTACCTACCTCAAACAACTGGCGGAGGCCGTTCATCGAAGTGACCTCTCCGAGGCTGACATCATCGCCTTCGCCAATCAGCTTGAGGCTATCGAGCGCGAGGCGCAGCAGACCATGGCGGCCTTGGAGCCGGCCCTCGACCAGCGCTTTGTCGAAGCCCAGAAGATGAACCTTACCGGGAGGGGCCTCAAGAACCATTCGGCGGCGGCTCAGGACCATGCGCTGATGTTCGAGCGCCGCGCCAAGGAGCTCCACCTCGCCGCGTTTGTGCGGGGCGCAGCAATCCAAGTGCGTTCCGCGCTCCCGCTCGCGAAAGAAGTCGCACGGCTTCGCCTTGACGGCCTTGGATCGGACTTCCAGCGGCAAGTCGAACGGCAGCAGAACTTCCTCCAGATGCTCAACCGCCGCGTGCCTGAGCTGCAAGGGGCATGGTCCTGGGACTCCACTGATGCAAAGCACCAGCAAGTGCTGCGCGGCTTGCTGAATCGGGCGGAGCGCAATCTATCCGAGGGCACCAACCTGGTGAACGAGGCCGTCTGGACCTTGAAGGAGCAATTCGGGGAAGAGTTCAAGCAAGGCAGCGGGCCGCTGGAACTCGTCGCCACACTTGATGGGACAGGTGCCCTGATCCACTTGGAAAGGGTGTTCCACGAGGACCAAGCACCGAACTTCGTTCCCGATCGCGAGTGAACAAGGTCCGAAGCACAATCGAAGGCTGCGAGCGAAACTCAGGTTCGGGACGGCATGTGACCAAGAACGACATGGTCGCCGGGGTGGATGGCATTGATGCCCAGAGGAAGGGTCGTGACCGGGCGTCGTGCCTGCCGCCAACTCAGGTCGGCGCGCCGTGAACAGGCCCGAGCAATTTTCGTCTGTTCATGCCGCTGCTAGATTTCGCGGATTCATGACACCTGGACGCCAGCCCCTGCGGGTCCACTGCATCTCGCCTTGGATCGCGGTGGTTATTTTCGCTGTCTTCCTCTTCCTGTCGCTGCACAATGCCGTGATGGCGAAGCGGCCTGCCTACAGCCGTTTCGAGATCATCATCGCGTGGCTGATTGTCGTCGTCGTGTGGGGCGCGTTCTTCGCCCTCCTGTGGTTTCTGCGGCAGCAGCGGGTGGAGTTGTATTCGGAGGGGCTCGTTCACCATCAGCGGCAGGGCGCGGTGCGTCTGACGTGGCAGCAGGTGGTGCGATACGAAGTGCACCTGACGCACAACCCTCATGCTGGCGGGTCACTGTCCCAGGCCATCTGGTCCCGGCTGGCGAAGAACGGAGAGCGGGCTCGCTCACTGGCTTCTACCAGCTCGTGAAGGCGGTACTCGACGAAGTGGATCCGGTGCTCACGGAGCGTTGGATGGAGCAGCTTCGCCAGGGGGAGCGAATCTCCGTGGGCAACACGGTGAGTCTTTCCACCGAGGGACTCATCGCGAACAGTCGGTAGGTCGCAATCTCGGACGTGTTGCAGGCGCGCGCCATCGACGGGCAGGTGCGCGTGCAGGTGAGCGGTGGAGGGTGGATGGAACTCGGTCGCATCCCGAATGCGTATGCGCTGATATCCATTCTGAAGTCCCTGCGACAGGGCGTCCGTGTCACGGCTTGAACCTCGCGATGCGCTTGGAGGATGGGCCTCGACATGCCGCCGTTATGCTGCGCTCCGGATTTTCATGGGGCGTCGTCCCCAGAGGAGCGCAGCTCATGCATTGGCGGAAGTCCCTTCTCACGCTGGCCATGGCGGGTGTCCTGGCCGCCTGCCATGACGGGAACAGTGGAAGCGATGGTGGGACCCAGCCTCCGCCTCCGGTGGATGCGGGTGAGGACGCTGGCGTGGAGGATGGCGGGGTGGACGCGGGAGTGGATGCGGGCACTCCGTACACCGCCACCGTCGACACCGCCGCGGCCCGGGCCGACAGCCGCCTGGCCTGCTTCAAGGGCAACGGCGAACCCGCGTGCGGCCTTCGCCTGTACCAGGTCATGGTCGAGGCCTTCGTCGATGCCGACAGCACCGCGGATTACAACACCGGTTACGGAACCAGCCATCACAAGGGGGACTTGCTGGGCATCATCAACAGCCTCGACGCCATCAAGTCCACTGGCGTCAACGCACTCTGGCTGACACCCGTCTTCGCGAGCGTTCCCGTGAACGGCCAGGACGACTGGGCCAGCCGCCTGGATGCCACGGGATATTTCGCGTCGGACTACTTCAACGTCGACCCGAAGTTCGGCACCAACGCCAGACTCCAGGAGCTGGTCGACGGCGCGCATGCCCGGGGAATGTATGTCTTCCTGGACGGTGTGTTCGGTCACTACAAGGTCAACGCCAGTGATTACCCCTCGCCGCAGGGCCGCAAGCTCTCCACCACGGGGCAGCAGGGAGGCACGGGACGCTCGGCGGTCTATCCGGACGACCTCGAGTTCTTCAAGGAGGTCGCCGCGCACTGGGTGACCACCTACAAGGTCGACGGCTGGCGTTTGGATCAGGCCGCACAGGTCCCGGTGCAGTACTGGGACGACCTGCGGACCGCCGTCGCCCAGGCCGCGGCGGACGTGAGCTACACGAACGCGGCGGGCCAGTCCGTCCATCCGCTGGGGTACATGGTGGCGGAGATCTGGAGCGGGCCGGCGGACATCGCCAGCAACGGCTATGGCCCCGCCGCGAGCCCCGCGCTGCTGTCCGCATTCGACTTTCCGGTGCGCTACAGCCTGGTGCAGACGCTGGCCGTCGAGGAGTCCGGCACGGGGAACCGTGGAGCGAACAACCTCCAGGCGGGGTATCAGAACCAGTTGGCCTATCCGGCCCACGCCATGCCGAACCTGATGCTGACCAACCACGACCTGGTCCGCTTCGGCGACCTCCTCCAGCGAGGAGGCCTGGCGCAGCCCGAGGACAATTCCTGGTGGGCGCGGCACAAGGCCGCCTTCAGCTTCATGGCCGGGTACAGCGGCCCCATCACCCTCTACTACGGTGACGAGGTCGGCCAGGAGCTGCCGGGCTTCGCGGCCAAGGAGGACAACGCAACCTGTGCCGTCCGGGGACTCTGCGACGACCATGTCTCCCGGACCTCCGCCATCGTGGATGGGATTCCGACCACGGTGGGAGCACCCGCCACGGTGCTCACGCCCGCGCAGGCGGACCTGAAGCTGTATGTTTCGTCACTGTGGGCGCTGCGCGATGCGCATCCGGCGCTGGCGAACGGCAGCCGGACGCATATCTACTCGGACGACACCGTCTACATCGACCGCAAGGACACGGGCAGCGACCACGTCCTGTATGTGTTGAACGTGAAGGCAACGCCCGCCGTCATCACTGTTGCTGGGACGGCCATTGGCAGTGCGGGAGCGCTCGTCGGGCTGATGGGAGGCGAGGACGTGGCCCTCGTGGATGGGCACCATGACATCGCTCTGAGGCCGTTCGAGGGCCGGTTCTTCGTCATCGCTTCGCCGACGGCGGAAGGCCCGCAGACAGGCCCGGGCGGTGGACTCTCTGGACAGGGGCCGTTGGCGCGTTGCGACGCCCCGACGGTGGATGGGCTTGGGCCGCTCGGCAAGGAGCTCTTCATCCGGGGCAGCTATGTCGGCGGAGACAACTTCGGCGCGACGCCCGCCAACCGCCGGTTCGCCTACAAGGGCGACAACATCTACCAGGTGGTGGTCAACGAGCCGGACGTCACCGCGTATACCTTCAAGTTCGCCAGCGCGGACTGGTCCACGGAGCTCGCGGTGTTGGGTGGGAACCCGGTGGTGATTGCCTCCGAGCAGCCCATGGCGCTCGCCGCGGGCCCCGGCAAGGAGTCCTCACTCGCGATTCCAGAGGCCGGCGACTACGTGTTCAGCTTCCGCATCAATGCCAGCAACAACGGCGGCGAGCTGATGGTGAGCAAGTGCCCCTGAGGCGCTGAGCGCCCAAGGAAGAAGCCTGGCAACCCCTATCGGATTGCCAGGCGCTTCCACTTCATCACTTGTGCTCGGGGGACCTGGGCATCTCCGTGGCGTAGATGGCGTGGGAGCCGCTCTGGATCTTGGCCTTGCTGCCGAACATGATCGATTCGTCGTTCGGGTTGAAGGTCTTGTTGGGGACGTGCATCCCCGACCCCGACCAGTAATGCCCGAACGCATTCGTGGGCAGGATGAGCTTGTCACCCAGCGTGTTCGCCGCCGTCTCCAACACCATGGCGCAGGTCCGGCAGGGGGTCTTGACCCCGCCGATGAACGCGGGCTGCAACGAAGTCAGGCTCCCCGCCCCATCCAGCGCCGTGAGCACCGGGTAGAAGAGCTCCTCGGCGTGGATGTCCTTCTTGGTGAAGTGGGTGTCCCCCGTGCCCTTCCCGAACTTCTTGGGGAGCACCACGTAGACCTTGCCAGCCTGGACGGGAGCGCCCTCCAGCGTCCAGTGCTCGAAGCCATTCGCGTGGTTGGCCACCGTCAGCCCCAGCGTGTTCGCGGAGCCGAACGACAGGGACTGCGTGAGGGCGTTGAATACGTACGGCCACTTGTACTGGAAGTAGGACGGATAGACGCCGCTGTTGAACTCCCGCTGGTACTGGGGGAGCTTGTCGGCGTGCAGCTTGCCAATCTTCCGCATCTTCGTCGCGTAGGTGCCGGACGATGACTTGGGCAGCTTGATGTCCGCGAGGAACGTCTTGAGCGACGTCTGCGTCTGGAGCTCTTTCAGCAGTGCATCGGAGTACGTGATGTTGTTGGACGCCAGGAAGAGGGAGCCCGCGGCCCACATGGCCTGGACCTCGACCGGGACGTTGGTGTCGCCTCCGCCGTTGAACTCAATGACGAACAGAAGCGAGCTGAGCCTGCGCAGGAACGAATTGGGCCCCAGCTCCCGGTAGTCCCAGGTGACGTCGCGCTCGATGAGCTTCGCCGCGTTGACGACGGTGGGCATGGAGCTGCCCCCGCGGGGGTAGGACTTCGTGCCAATCGTCTCCGAGTCATTCAGCTTCTTCTTGTACGTGGAGAACGACACCACCTTGCCGGTGTGAAGCTCCGTCTTCAGCGGGTTGGACGTGTCGTTGAGCGCGCCGTACTTCGCGTCGAACTTCCGCCGGAAGCGCTTGCGGGACTGGTACACCGCCTCGCTCGTCGCGAGCCGCGCGCTGTCGGAGGTGTCCTCGACCTCGAACGGCTGCTCGTAGACCGTCGCGTCCTCCGGCCCCAGCTCCAGCTTGCGCTTCTTCTTCGTGTGCTGCTCGAACGCCTCCAGCATCGAGGTGTCCACGTCCTCCGTGCCGTAGAGGTCCAGGTCGTTCACCTGGGTCGGGTCCAACTGCCCCGGCGCCTTGCGCTTGAGCAGGCGCGTCGGCTTCTTCGCGACGTGCGGCTTGAGGAGGAACACCTCGTCGGCCTGGCCGCACTTGGGGCACAGGGGACGCGCGCCCTTGAGCGTCGGGTAGTCGTCCGCGGAGCACAGCCCGGAGGTGTACGCGCACCGTCGGCAGTTGAAGAGGTAGGCGTTGATGGACTTCTGGACGGAGGGCGTCGGGCCGAACTTCTTCGCGCACTCGCTGCAGGGGGGCGGCTGCGGCAGCGCCTCCCCTGCGTTGAAGAGATCACTGACCCGCTTGCAATGCTGACATTCGTAATAGAAGAGCATCCGCGTCCCTCGTGGTTCCGGATGTTCTCCGTCCTCCGCGCGGGCGGTCAAGCGAGCGGGCTGGCGCGGAGCGGCGGCCTCGCGAGGACGGCGCCGCTCCGGTGACTCCGAGGGGGCTACGGCGCGAGGGCGTTCGCGTCGAACGTCTTGCCCAGGAATACCTGGGTGCCCAGCGGGCGGCTTCCCACCAGGTCGACCTTCCCATCGTGGTCCACGTCACCGATGAAGCGTGGGAAGGCGGCCTGCCAGCTTCCGCTGGCGACCGTGAAATTCTTCAGGACCCGCTGCGCCGGGAGGAACGTCGTGCCGGTGGAGAACGAGACCCAGACGTAGTCATGGCCGAACCCGATGATGTCCGCGCGGCCATCCGCGTTGAGGTCGCCCAGGTACCGCGGGTAATCCGCCGTGGCCCAGCCTCCCACGCTGGGATCCGCTCCGTAGTCGGCGACCCAGAGGGCCGGCGGCGCGAAGGAGGCGGTGGTCGCGGTGGAGGTGGACAGCGCCACGATGACGCCCCACTCCGAGAAGCCCACGATGTCCGCCTTGCCGTCGCCATTCACGTCGGCGACCCGGCGGGGGTGGCGCACTCCGTCCCAGCCGCCCTGCACGGCGGAGCTGCCGAAGGCGGCCAGGGCCACTACGGGGGCCGCGAACTGCGTGCTCGCGGCGCACAGGGCTCCCGTGCACTGCGACAGCGAGACCACGGTGCCGCTGCCGTTGAAGCCGATGATGTCGTCGGTGCCGTCGCCGTTGACGTCCGCGAGCATGCGCGGCGCGGCCAGGGCGCTCGGCCAGTCCGGACTGGCGTGGTGGAAGCCGACGAAGCTGAAGGCGCCCGGCGTGAAGCTGTAGCCCGTGGAATAGGAGAGCGAGACGCCGTTCTCGCCGAAGCCGACGATGTCGGCCCGGCCGTCTGCGTTGACGTCGCCGACGGAGCGGGGGTGCAGGGTGCCGCTCCAGCCCGCGCTGGTCCCGAAGTCCGCCAGCCAGACCTGGGCCAGTTGGAAGGTCCGCTGCGAGGCGTTCGCCGAGGCCACGCGCACGCCGTTGCTGTGGAAGTAGATGAGTTCGTCGCCTGCGACCCCATCCACGTCCGCCAACTGGCGCAGGACCTCCCCGGGAGCATCACCCAGGGTCCAGAACTGGTCGGTCCAGCGCCTCGGGCCATAGACGCTGGCCACGCCCACCTTGTCGAACGCGCTCAGGGTCTCGGACATATTGCTGTTGCAGGCGTTCATGGACTGCATGAGCGAGTTGCGGTCGTAGCGGGTGTACGCCGGACCGAGGTTCACATTCGCGCTGCACGGGGCCTGGGCGTCGTCGCGGTGCTGCTCGTGGTTGAAGCCCATGACGTGCCCGAGTTCGTGGGAGGCGAGATATTGCAGGCGGCTGAGCCGGCCCGAGAAGTTGGTCCCGGGCAGGTCGATGAAGCCCGATCTGCCTTGCGATGGCAGGAGCAAGGTATTCGCCATCCCCACGCCCACGATGCCTCCTCCGCTATCCGGGGGCGCGCTCGGTATCAACTCGAGGCGGACGTATTTCGTGGTGCCCGTGGTGGGGCACTCCTCGGTCCAGATGAATCGGACCTGGGATTCGAACTCCCAGGTGCGCGCGAGGGACTCCATCATGAGCTGCTTGTCCACGTCGTAGCCGGGGGTCAGCCAGCAGACCGGGATGACCGGGTCCGTGAGCGACCAGAGCTGGACTCCATTCTCGGAATAGAGCGCATCCGACTTCACGGAGAGGTCCGGCTCCCGCATGGGCGCCTGGACCTCTCCACCACATCCATTGATGACAACTCCAGACACCGCGAGCCACAGGGCACGTCGAAGCAACGACACGATGGTTCTCCCCCAAGGGATTGGAATGAAAGACGGCAACCCCTTTCGAGTGGGGCGGCAGCCTACCGTCCGGGCCTGGAAGCGATCCACCTGACGGACGTGCTGCTTCCCCATCCATGCGGCGGTCGCTCGCGCGGGTCTGGGGGACTTCAGGGGGCCGGGTGTCGGGTCAGCCAGGTCTCCACATCCTTCAACTGCGGCTGCGAGTCCGCGAGGAGGAACCATGACGGAGACACTGGAAGTCGTCCCAGGGGAGCGTGAGGAAGGCGCGGCGGTCCTTGTGCGTTCCTGGCAGCTGACGAGGACGCTGCTGCAGGAGCTGTCCCCCAGGGACCTGCGCACGGGGCGCTGGTTCACCCAGTTGCTGTCCATCTACCTGCGGCACTACGACACGCACCGGCTGCACGCGGTCGCCGCGGCGAAGGGGACGGGCGCTGACACCACCGAAAGCCTCATCCGGCAGGCCTGCGAGGCGGCCTTCCTCACCGGCGCGGGGAGTGGCTCGGTCACCACCGGCATCACCGCGGCCTCGGCGGACGCGGGCGTCGCCGGGTTGATGGTGGCCCTTCCCGCCTCGGGGCTGGTCGTCACGGCGGAGATGATGGTGCGGGCCCTCATCCACCTGCGGCTGGCGTGCGACCTGGCCAGCGCCTTCCACATCCGCTTCGACCCGGAGGACCCCGCGGATTTCTCGCGACTCTATTCCCTCTTCCATGGTGGGGAGCACGACGAGGAAGAGGACCCGCTCGGCCTGGAGCGCGTGGAGCACCTGACGCAAGCGAAGGCGACCGACCTGGGCGAGGACCTGGGCGCGAAGCTGCTGGGTGACAGCGTGGCGCGCAACATCGTGCCCTTCCTGAACGTGGTGACGTCCTCCGTGGACAACTGGCGGCGCACCCGGCGGCTGGGCGACTCCATGCTCCGCTACGTGCGGCTGCGCCACGCGCTGGAGGAGGCCAACGCGGCGCTGCGCAAGGTGGCGCCGCGCAACGAGAGCCTGCTGCTGGAGAGCGCGTGGTTCCTCTTCATCTCCGACGGCCGCCTCCGCGAGGAGGAGTCCGCCGTGCTCACCCACGAACTCTCCCGGCTCACCCCGGCGCGGCGAAGGGAGACGCGGGTGCGCTTCGTGGACGACGAGTCCGATTGGCTCCAACGCCTGCGCTCGGCACCGGCCAGCGCGCGTGAAGTCCTCCAGGAGTCCCTGAACGCGCTCGCCGCCGCGGACCTCTCCGTGACCGACCCCGAGCGGGCCCTGCTTCAAAAGGCCGCGCAGGCCCTCCACACCTCCCTGGACCGCGGGCACCTGGAAACGCTGGTGCGGCGCTACCGCGAGGAGGGCGTGGCCCACGCGCCCAAGGCCCGGGCCGCCGTGTCACGAGCACACCCGGCGGCGCGCGAAGAGACGCCGGCGCGCGTCCACTGAGGTCCCCTCCCCGCCCGGGAGGCCCTCGCTTGGCGTTGCTGTCGGAGGTAGTTTGCAGGATGGCTGGTTGCACCCGGGTTTGCCGGCTCGGGATGGCCTCGAAGAGCCAGGAGCGGGGCCTCTACTGCTCCTGGCCTTTCGCTTCCGCGAACACATCCTCTGGGCGCAGGCGCGACGAAAGCCAGCAGCCTGGGATGCCGGTAGAACCGACACCCTCGACACTCGTACCCGCGCGTGCGATGTCCGCGTCGTGCCCACCCACAGTGAGACGAAGACGCCGCCGGAGCGGCGCCGGGCGCCCGCAGGCACCACGCTGGCGGTGGAGCGCGGCCTGCGCGAGGTCCACCAGGGGGACACCGTGCGCCTCAAGGGCACGGAGGCGACAGCTGAGGTGACCAGCGTAGAGGCCACGGCCCCGCTGCCCATCTTCATCAGCTTCCACTCGCTAGACTTCGCGCCGAAGCAAGGGGACGTGCTGGATCCGCAGCCGAAGCCGGGCGACAAGTTGCCCGCGCTCATCGCGCAGGTGCACCGCGCCTCGGGGGCGGCCTCCGTGCGCGGTCCCCGCGCCCTCTTGAGAGGGATTGAACTTCAACCAAAACAGACATAGACCGCCATACATGCACAATCAGGGCACTCGATTCGTGACCATGGTCGTGGCGGCACTCGCGCTGGTGGGGGCGAGCTGCGGTGGCGGTGCCCATGCCCGGGCGAGCGCCGCCGAGCCCAGCGCCACTGCGGTGTACCTGGCCCAGGCGCAGTGTGGCCCCCAGGACTCCACGGTGAGCTGCTGCGTGAAGACGCACCCGGGCAACCCCGCTCGTTGCGGGGCCACCGACTTCGAGGCATAGGAAATCCTCTTTGGCGCCAGGGTCGCCAAGGAGCTGGCCCGGGAGGACCTGCCGGAGTGGAAGCGCTACTGTATGAACGAGTACGCGAAGTGCCAGGAGCAGGACTGGATAGGCTCCTGCTACGACTGCTTCCGCCTCTGTGAGGGCCAGCAAGGGGAATGGCCACACGACAGATGATTCCGGCAACGGAAGGGGCGGTAGCGGCATGAGGCAGGACATCAACTGGGACGAGGTGCGTGCGCTCGCCGCGCGCGTCGAGGCCGGCGAAGCACTCGCGCTCACCGCGGACGTGCGTGAGTTGCTGCTGCGTACTGCGCGCGAGGTGGCCATCCCTGAGCCGGATGCACAGGCCGCCGTCCAGGACGCGGCTGCTGCGACCGCGCTTCTGCGCGAGGCTCGCTCGCGGATCCGCGAGGGCTCGATGCGACTGGCGCGCACGCGGATGCTGGCTGGAGACCTTGCGAAGGCGGGCGATAGAGCCGGGGCCCGGAAGCTGCTGGAGGACCTGCTCGCCGTGGAGGTGGTGCCTCTCTACCGTGAGCTAGCGGAGCTGGAGTTGGAGGACTTGGACTGACTGGCGCTCACGCGCACCGCGGGCACAGCACCAACCACTTCTTCCTGAAGGTGGTCCCGCGAGTCATCTCCTTCAGCACGAGCGGGCCCTCGCTCGGGGCCACCTGAGTGCCGCACCGGCAGCGCCCGGCGCGGAGGTTGGGGCGCCTGCCCTGCTCGGCGCTCGCTAACACCAGGTGCCGCGTGCCGGTAGGCTGTGTCTGATGAATAGGGCGTCTCCAGGTGTTGTCTCCCAGAAGGAGGCAAGCCGGGATGATGCGCTACGAGCTGAACGAGCGGCAGTGGAGGGCCTTGGCTCCTCTGCTGCCGCATCAGGGGCGAGGCGGGGCCTGGAGCGACCACCGCAGCGTGCTCAATGGGATTCTCTGGCGCTTGCACACGGGCGCCCCCTGGCGCGACCTGCCCTCGCGCTATGGCCCCTGGCAGACCGTCTATGACCGCTTCGTGCGCTGGCGCAAGGACGGCACCTGGCTGCGGTTGATGCACACGCTCCAAGCGCAACTGCGAGCCCAGGACGAGTTGGACATGAGCGTTCTCTTCGTCGATTCCACCGTGGTGCGCGCCACCCGCGCAGCCGCCGGAGGCGGCAAAAGGGGGGCCCGCACGAGCCCGAAGACCACGCCCTGGGGCGCTCGCGCGGGGGCTTTTCCACCAAGCTCCACCTCACCTGTGAGAGTCACCGCCACGTGCTCTCCATCGCCCTGACGGCGGGGCAGGCCAGTGACTTGACGGGAGTCGTCCCCGCCCTGGACGCGGTCCGTGTCCAAGGCCCACGAGGACGCGCGCGCCAGCGGCCGGGCACGTTGGTGGCGGACAAGGGCTACAGCTTCGAGGCCGTGCGCACCTGGGCGCGAAAGCACCACGTGCGCGCCATGCTTCCGCGTCGCGCGGACCAGACCCGCTTCAACGCGCGATGCCGCACTCACTTCGACCCGGCCCTCTACAGGCAGCGCAACGTCATCGAGCGGGCCATCGGCCATTTGAAGGACAAGCGCGCCATCGGGGCCCGCTACGACAAACTCGCGCTCAACTACCTGGCCCTGGTGCAGGTGGCGCTCATCTTCTCCTACCTGCGCCACCTGCATCCATCAGACACGGCCTAGCGACTGCACCAGCAGGGGCACCTGATCCACGGCGGCCTCCTGCCGCTGCTGCCGGCGCGAGAGCAGGCCATTGAGGAGCGGAACCAGGAGCTGGCTCACGGCCAGTATGAGGACGGCGGACTCGGTGCTGACGGGGGGCATGCCCCACAGAAGGGGCGGCGCCTCACCCTGGGGCACGTGGGCTGCGAGGCCCAGCGGGCGTCCAGCGCGTCCACGCCCACCGAGACACCTCTCCGGCCGGGCCGGGCACGAGCTCGCGGCGCCATCGTCTGCCGCCCGGGCCTCGGTGGAAGCCGCGAGGGAGCACCACGCCCGCGGAGCCCCCAGGCATCGGGCACGGCAGGTCCTTGCGCTTGCGGGGGCAGGAACAGGGCGTCACAGCCCCAGCTCCGCACGCCAGCCGGGCACGAACATGTCCAGTTCGCCGGGCGCGAACCCACCACGCTCCGCGAGCCGCTCCAGGGACTGTTCGGTGGTGCGGTAGCGCCTGGAGTACTCGGCGTACGCGCGCTCAGGCAGGGCCCACGGGATGGTCCTGGGTATCCCGTTGTCGAAGTCCTTCTGAATCACGAGGAGGGGGAAGCGGCGCTCGTTCATCGCGCGGACTCCGCGTCCCGGCCGTCGGAGTCCCATCCGAACCAGCCGAGGTGCAGGCGGCCCACGGCCTCCTGGACGCGCTCCTGGAGGATGCCGCTGTCGTACAGGAGCCCATCGATCCACGGAGCCACGGGTTCCAGGGCACCCACCTCGCGCCCCTCATGGTCCGTCACCGTCATGCGGCCTGGGTAGTTGGTCATGCCGGGCCTGAAGGGGCGGTGCCATGCGACTTCAGGCCAAGGTGGCTCCAATCATGTCACTCCCAAATTCACGACAACGACCTGGATTTCTCCAGGCGAAGCGCAAGGGGATAGCCGCATGTCGGAGAGGCAGACGGGAAGCGTGAAGTGGTTCAACGAAGAGAAGGGATTTGGATTCATCACGCCCCAGTTCGGAGACGATCTCTTCGTGCATGTCAGGGCCATTCAGTCGGACGGAGTCCAGACTCTCAATGCGGGGCAACTGGTCAGCTTCATCGCCGTGCGGGGAAAGAATGGGATGCAGGCGGAAGAGGTCCAGGTGCTCTAAACGACCGCGCATGAATCCCGATCGGCTCGGAGGGTAGGCAGGCGCTGGGAGCCGAAGGAAAGGGGCAGGAGCTCGCACCGTTCGGCCTTGTGTGCGCAAGAACCGGATGAAGAAGCGAGCCCTGCCTCAGGGAAGGCAACAGCTACGCCTGCGATGTCCTGACCGCAGGCGGCTGATTCGCTGGGGAGAGAGGACTGGCTGCCCGCTCACCCTGCGGCGGTGTCTGGCGGTCGCGAAGGTGGCCAGTGGTCAGTCACGGACGCAAGCCGCGCGGCAGTTGCTGTGCGCCATGTCCACGGTGGTGGCTGCGGTTCAGCGCTTCCAGAACTCAGGCCGAGAAGGCCTCTTGGACGGGCGCGCTCAGAATGGGCAGCGCAAAGTGGACGAGCGATTCCGGCAGACGTTGTGCCGGGTGCTGGAAGGCACGCCGCAGCAGTCCGGTTGGCGGCGCACGACGTGGACGCGCGAGTTGCTGGTTCGTGAGGTGGAGAGGCGAGGCCGGGTACGTGTCTCGCCCGCGACGATGGGACGCGCCTTGGCCTCGGTGGGAGCCCAGAGAAGGCGTCCACGTCCCGTGGTGCGCTGCCCCTGGCCGGAGCGCAGACGCCGACGGCGCCTCTGGCAGCTGAAATGCCGTGCGGCCTTCGCCCGGCCCGGCGAGCCCGTGTTTTTCGAGGATGAGATGGACGTGCACCTCAACCCGAAAATCGGCCCCGACTGGACGTTGCCTGGACAGCGCAGAGAGGTCGTTACCCCGGGCAACAACCAGAAGCGTTTCGTGGCGGGGGCGCTGGACGCGCGCACGGCTCGGGTGACTTGGGTGCAGGGGGAGAAGAAGACGAGTGCGCTCTTCATCGACCTGGTGCGCGCCGTGGACGCCGGCTATCCCAGAGCGAAGCGTCTGCATTTCATCCTCGACAATGCCGCCACCCACTCCAGCAAGAAGACGCGCAAAGGCGCTGGAGGCACTGGGTGAGCGACTGGTGCTGCACTTCCTGCCGCCGTACTGCCCGGAGGGCAACCGCATTGAACGCCTGTGGTGGGACGTGCACGCCAACGTCACCCAACCATCGCTGCAAGAAGATGGAGGCGCTCATGACCGAGGTGGACGCCTACCTCGACGCGCGCAACACGCAGAAGACGGCCAGCCCCTTGCTGCGCGCCGCACCTGCTCGACGCGCAGCGTGAGACCGTTCGAGAATTACGAGCGGTCGTTTAGAGGCCAACATCCCGCTGGAGGGCAATGGAAGAACGGTGACGCCGGAATGGCAGTGGCGCGGAGTGTCGTCCCCCTACTTACGGGTGTCGTCGGCCATCTGCTCCACGCTCGTGATCACCAGGGTCTTCTTGAAGAAGTCCACCACGTATCTGGCGCGCCAACCCTCCACGCGCACAGCAGTAGCAATCTGCGGGCGAGGCACGACCGGATCCACCAGACGCGGTACGGGATAGCCGCGCACGGCGGCATCCGCCTTCACGGCTTGCTCCAGACGTTCACGAACAGCCTCGGGCAGCGCATCCAGCTTCGCCCGGGCGAAAGCGTCACAGGTGATGGGACAGAGGTCGTCGTACGGCATCACGTTGCTCACGGTGGCTCCCGCCCAAAGAAAAAGCCTGGCAACCCGTACTGGATTGCCAGGCTTCACTGTGGAGGCGGAGGGAATCGAACCCTCGTCCGAAAGCCGTCGGCTCTTCGACCCTACGTGCGTAGTCCGCGATTTGCTACGTCACCCGGGCTCCCACGGACGGGATCCCTGATGCCGGTCCTGGAAAGATCTCGTCACCTCGGGCCCAGGCACCCTTGGCGACCAGTCCGCATTATGACGGCCCATCCCTACCCCACGGACCGAGAGCAGGGGGACCGCGCACTAGAGACTGCTAGTTAGGCAGCCAGCGCGAGCTCAACGTTGTCGTTGGCTTTTGTGTTGTTGTCGGAAGTTTTACGAGCACCCAACAAGCTCGGCACGCGTCTCGAACGTCATTGCCCCCGTCGAAGCCAGGTCGCCCCCGGTTCGATGTACGTCATGCGGCCCCATCTGCTCCGCACCCGTCCTACATTAACCGCTGAACGCCCTCCGTCAATCCTCCTGAAGACGCGACGGCCGCTCCCGCATCATCCCCTCCCCTGCCTGCCCTCCAGGCAGCCCCTTTTCCGGAGGCACACCCATGCAGGCGTATGAGCTCCACACCCCCACCGGCTCCTCCAGTTGGACCCTCGTGGAGACGCCCCAGCCCCAACCGGGCCCCGGCCAGACGCTCGTCCGCATCCACGCGGTCTCCGTCAACTACCGCGACCTCATCATCGCCCGCGGCACCTACCCCGGCCTCAAGCTCCCCCTCATCCCCTGCTCGGACGGCGCGGGTGAGGTCGTCGCCGTGGGCTCCGGCGTCACCCGCGTGAAGCCCGGCGACCGCGTCGCTCCCACCTTCTTCCAGGTGTGGACCGACGGCGAGCGCACCCCGGAGAAGGTCGCCCACGCGCTCGGCGGCAGCGTCCCCGGCGTCCTCGCGGAGTACGTCTGCCTGGACGCCGAAGGGCTGGTGCTCCTGCCGGACTGGCTCTCCTACGAGGAGGGCGCCACCCTCCCCTGCGCCGCCGTCACCGCCTGGAACGCGCTCGTCCCCCAGGGCGGCCTCAAGCGCGGCCAGACCGTGCTCGCGCAGGGCACCGGCGGCGTGTCCATCTTCGCCCTCCAGTTCGCCCACCACTTCGGGGCCCGCGTCCTCATCACCTCCAGCCAGGACGCCAAGCTCCAGCGCGCGAAACAGCTGGGCGCGCAGGGGCTCATCAACTACCGCACGACGCCGGACTGGGAGGAGGCCGTGCTCACCCTCACCGGCAACCAGGGCGTGGACCATGTGCTGGAGGTCGGCGGCGCGGGCACGCTGCCCCGCTCCATCCAGGCCACCAGGGAGGGCGGCCACATCGCGCTCATCGGGCTGCTCACCGGGGCTCCCGGCAAGCCGGACACCACGGCCACCGGCGCCAGACGCCTGCGCGTCGTCAGCACCTACGTGGGCAGCCGCGAGATGTTCGAGGACATGCTCAAGGCCATGACGCAGGAGAAGATCCGGCCCGTCATCGACCGCGCCTTCCCCTTCGCCCAGGCTCGCGAAGCGCTCCAGTACATGGAGTCCGGCGGCCACTTCGGGAAGATTGTCATCACCGTCTGAGGCGACGCACTGGCGCGCAGGTGACAGGCGCCGTCAGAAAGCGTCCCACCTCGGGCCAACCTCCGGCGTAACGTCCCGCGCGTCCCCAGCACCGAAAGGGTCCGCGCATGCGCCGCCTGTTGCCCCTCCTGCTGCTGCTCCTGATGCCGGTGCTCCCGGCCTCCGCGCAGCAGCAGCCTCCAGATGCCTCCCGCTTCTTCCCCTACACGCTGAACACCACGCGCCTGCCCAACGGGCTCACCGTGGTGCGCGTGCCGTTCAACTCGCCCGGCATCGTCGCGTACGTCACCGCCGTGCGCGTGGGCTCGCGCAATGAGGTGGAGCCCGGCCGCACCGGCTTCGCCCACTTCTTCGAACACATGATGTTCAAGGGGACGAAGGCGAACCCGGAGGGCCAGCGCGAGCGCATCCTCGGCGGCTTCGGCTTCGACGACAACGCGTTCACCACCGACGACATCACCGTGTACCAGGTGTACGGCCCCACCGCCGGCCTGGAGAAGCTCATCGAGTTGGAGGCGGACCGCTTCCAGAACCTGGAGTACTCCGAGCCGGCCTTCCAGACGGAGGCGCTCGCCGTCCTGGGCGAGTACCACAAGAACGCCGCGGGCCCGGACCTCAAGCTGGAGGAGGCCCTGGCGAAGACGGCCTTCACGCGCCACACGTACCAGCACACCACGCTGGGCTTCTACGAAGACATCCAGGCGATGCCCAAGGCGTACGCGTACAGCCGCTCGTTCTTCGAGCGCTGGTACACGCCCGCCAACACCACCCTCTTCATCGTCGGTGACTTCAACGACGCGCAGGTGGTCGCCCAGGTGACCAAGGCCTACGGCGGATGGCAGCGCCAGCCCACCAGCGTCAGCATCCCCACCGAGCCCCCGCAGACGAAGCAGCGCACCGTCCACGTGGACTGGCCGCAGCCCACGCAGCCGCGCCACGTGCTCGCGTGGCACACGCCCGCCGCCCGCGCGGACACGCCCGACGCCGCCATCCAGACCCTTCTCGCCGAGTACCTCGTGGGCGACACCAGCCCCGCGTACAAGGAGCTGGTGCTGGAGAAGCAGTACGTCGAGTCGCTCAACGTCTACACGACGCCGCACCGCGACCCGTACCTGTTCCCCATCGACGCCACCCTGCAGGACGAGAAGTTCCGCGCCGACGTGGACGCCGTGCTGCGCCGCGAGGTGAAGGCCGTGGCCGGCGCTCCGGTGGACGGCGCGCGCCTGAAGGCCATCCAGGACCACCTGCGCTACGGCCTCTTGATGGACCTGGAGACGCCGCGCGACGTGGCCATCGACCTGGCCCTCTACGCGGGCGTGATGGGCCGCCCCGACGCGCTCGCCAGCTATCTGAAGCAGTTGGGCAGCGTGACGCCCCAGCAGCTCACCCTGTTCGCGAGGAAGTACCTCGAGGACAAGAACCTCACCGTGCTCACCCTGACCCCCAAGGCCGTCTCCGCCGGAGGGACGCCGTGATGAAGACCCGCGCTACCGTGTCGCTCGTCCTGGCCGCCGCGCTGTCGCTCGCCGCCTGCGCCCACCACAAGCCCGCCGAGGAACCGCCCCCGGCGCCCGCCCCCACGCCGCCGCCTCCCGAGCCGGGCTCGGTGCCCGCGGTGCCGCTGAACGAGCCGCCGCCGATGCACCTCGTCGTGCAGGCCCGGGCGGACACGCCCATCGTCAGCCTGCGGCTCGTCTTCCACACGGGCTCCATCGACGACCCGAAGGGCAAGGAGGGCCTCACCGCCCTCACCGCGAAGCTGATGGCGGAGGGCGGCACGCAGCAGCTCACCGCCGCGCAGCTCCTGGAAGCGCTCTACCCCATGGCCGCCGAGCTCAAGGTCGTCACCGACAAGGAGATGACCACCCTCTCCGGCCGCGTCCACCAGGACTTCCTGCCCTCGTTCCTGCTGCTCTTCACGGACACGCTGCTCCAGCCGCGCTTCGACCCCGCGGAGTTCGAGCGCCTGCGCGCCAACGCGCTCAATGCCGTGCGCAACGGCCTGCGCAGTGAAGACGACGAGACGCTCGGCAAGGTGGGCCTGGACGCGCTGCTTTACGCCGGGCACCCGTACGCCCACTACACCGGCGGCACCGTGCAGGGGCTCCAGTCCATCACCCTGGAGGACGTGAAGGCGCACGCGCGCCGCGTCTTCACGCAGGACCGGCTCGTCATCGGGCTCGCGGGTCCGGTGGACGCGAACCTCCAGCAGACCATGACGTCGCGCCTGAGCGCGCTGCCCGCCAAGGGCGCGCCCCGGGTGGAGCTGCCCACCGTGAAGTCCTCCGCGGGGCGCACGCTCATCCTCCAGAAGCCCACGCTCTCCACCGCCGTGAGCATGGGTTTCGTCACGCCGATGCGCCGGGGCGACCCGGACTTCTTCCCGGTGGCGTTCGCGCTGTCGAACCTGGGCGAGCACCGCCAGTTCATCGGCGTGCTCTTCAACGAGCTTCGCGAGCAGCGCGGCTTCAACTACGGCGACTACGCCTACGCCGAGCACTTCATCGAGGACCGGGGCAACGGCACCTTCAACCGCACCAACCTGGTGCGCACCCAGCAGGACGTGTCCATCTGGCTGCGCCCCGTGGTGCCCGCCAACGGCGTGTTCGCCACGCGCGGCGCGGTGTTCTTCCTGGAGCGCATGTCCAAGGAGCCCCTCACCCCGGAGCGCTTCGACCTGGTGCGCGGCTTCCTCCAGGGCTACACGCGCCTGTGGGAGCAGACCGACCAGCGGCGGCTGGGCTACGCCATCGACTCGCTCTACTACGGCACGCCGGACTTCCTGGAGGCCTACCGCTCCGCGCTGAAGACGATGACGCCGGAGTCCGTGCAGGCCGCCGTGAAGCGGCAGCTCTCGCCGGAGAAGCTGGCGTTCGTGTACGTCACGGAGGACGCGCAGGGGCTGGCGCAGAAGCTGAAGTCCGGCGCGCCTTCGCCCATCACCTACGCGTCACCCAAGCCGCCGGAGCTGCTCAAGCTGGATGAGCTCATCCTCCAGCAGAAGCTGCCGGTGCGCCCGGACGCCGTCCAGATTCTCCCGGCGGCGGAGTTCATGGAGCGCTGACGACCGCGCCCCTTCCGGCGCTCAGGGGTTTTCCGGCAACGCCGTCCACACGCCGCGAAAGCGCTTGAGCGCCGGATCCTTTTGGCGCTTGCACTCCACGCCGTCCACCCGCACGGTGCCGTCGTCGCTGAGCAGCAGGATGTCCTCCGACGTGTCGGGCGTGAAGAACGCCTCCGGGTTCACGCCGGACAGGTCCACCGACGTCACCGGCACTGGAGCGTCGTCCCCGCCCTTCCAGGTGAACAGGCGCGACTTCGCCTCGGAGGAGGTGGCCCCCGCCATGATGAGGTAGCGCCCCCGCCACGACGACAGCGAGCGGATGCCCAGCCCACCCAGCTCCAGCAGATGGGGCTCCCCGAAGCGCGCGGACGCGCCGTCGCGCACCACCGCCTCCGGGTTCAGGAGCGGCACCACCAGCGCCTTGCCCTGCGTCAGCGGGCTCCGGAAGCCAATCAGCATCCCGGGCGCGTCCAGCATCGCCGTCATGCCCTCGATGTTGAGGCCACCGGGCTCCTTGGGCGGCAGCGGCTCCGCCCGAGCGAGCCCGTACGGCGCGAGCCGGGCGTCCGCGAGCAGGTCCTCTAGCAGCTGCGTGTACGGCTGCCCCACGAGTTGCACGTGCTCGGGGTCCTCCACGCCGGTGGCGAAGAAGCGCAGGCGCGCGGGCTGCTTCTTGCCGGCGCTGTTGCGGCCGTGCGACGTGAGCCAGAAGGCCAGGTTGCCCAGCCGCGAGCCCGCTTCGATGTCCGTCTCCGGCGGCTTCTTCTTCACCGGCAATTCGAGCGACGGAGACAGGTCCACCGTGCGCAGCGGACGTCCGCCCTTCCGCGCATCGTAGACGCGCAGGATGTTGTCCTCGTCGTCCGCCACCACGAACAGGCCGTGGCCCAGCTCCACCGCGCCGGACGCGTCACAGCTGCCTTCGAAGACGACCGTGTTCGCGGGCGCGGCGGGCAGCGCGTCTCGCCGCACGTTCGCCTCGCGGGTGCCACAGCCCGCGACCAGGACACATCCCCACAGGAGCCACCGGTTCATGGCCCTTCTTCTCGCTGCTCGCACGGCGTCACGCGCGCCGGGAAACCGGAGGCCCCTCGTGAAATGTGTCGTAAGCAACAAGACACGCGGCGGATCCGAAGGGCTCGGGGTTTGTAGAAATGGCATGAGGCTGTAGCTCATGCACTTCCGGGGGTGGGTTTTCTTCCGGCGGGGGGAGGTGGGTGCTAAGAGCCTCAGGATGCAATGCCCCGACTCCCACCCTTCATGGAGCCGGTCCGCGTGCGGCGCGGCCCTGCGACTCGCGGTCCTGGGCCTGCTGCTCACCACGGCAGCGGCCCACGCCCAGCCAGACCCCTTCTCCCGAGGCTTCGACGCCGTCCCGGTGAAACCGACGGCCGCGCAGTCCAGCGGCATCGGGCTGGAAGGCGCCACCGTGGAACCGGTGGGCAGCTACCGGGGCGCGCTGCTCTTCGACTTCAACTGGCGCATCCTCGCGCTCAAGCTGGGTGACGAGAAGCTGGGGAACCTGCTGCCGTACCGGCTGGACGCGCACCTGCTGTTCTCCTACCAGTTGCTGGAGCGGTTGGAGCTGGGCGTGGACCTGCCCGTCACGCTCATCCAGGGCGACAACTTCTCGCTCCTGGGCGACGCGCTGAACTCGCCGGACTTCCCCGGCGCCGCGGGCGTCAGCGGCACCACGCTGGGCGACATCCGCGTGCTGCCTCGCGTGAGCCTCTTGAACCCGGACCGCTTCCCGCTGGGGCTCGCGCTCGTCACCGAGGTGCGGCTGCCCACCGGCAGCGCGCGGAGCTTCACGGGTGAGAGCGGCGTGGTGTTCGCCCCGCGCCTGGCCCTGGAGAAGCGGCTGGGGCCCGTGCGCGTCCTGGGCAACGCGGGCGTGCTGGTGCGCCCCGCGGCGCAGTACCTCAACCTGCGCGTGGACGACGAGCTGACGCTGGGCGCGGGCGGCATCGTGGACCTGCCGGACATCAGCCGGCTGCGCGAGGTGAAGGCCACCGCGGAGATGCACTTGCGCACGCCGCTGGCGCGCCCCTTCAACTTCGACCAGGCGGATTCGCTCAAGTCGCCGTGGGAGCTGCTGGTGGGCGCCCGCGCCAAGGTGTGGGGCGACTGGGGCGTGGAGCTGGACGTGGGCCGCGGCCTCAACGTCACCACCGGCTACGGCCGCGAGGCCCTGCGGGTGATGTTCGCCGTGCGCTACGACAAGACCTTCAAGGACGAGGGCCCGGACTCCGACGGCGACGGCGTGCCCGACGTGCGCGACCGCTGCCCCACGCAGCCCGAGGACAAGGACGACTTCGAGGACTTCGACGGCTGCCCGGATCCGGACAACGACGGCGACGGCGTGGCGGACGGCGATGACATGTGCCCCGGCAAGCCCGGCCCGAAGGAGAACAAGGGCTGCCCGGTGGAGGAGAAGGACACCGACGGCGACGGCGTCATCGACCCGCTGGACAAGTGCGTCACGGTGCCCGGCCTGAAGGACTTCGACGGCTGCCCGGACACGGACTTCGACGAGATTCCGGACGGCGAGGACGACTGCCCCGACGTGGCCGGCCCGCCGGAGAACAATGGCTGCCCGTACGACGCTCCGCCCTACGTGGTGGTGGAGTCGGACCGCATCCGCATCAAGGGCAACATCCTCTTCGAGACGGGCTCCGCGGTCATCCAGAAGCAGTCGTACCCGCTGCTCGACGAGGTGGCGACGGTGCTCGCCAAGAACCCGACGCTGGGCCCCGTGCAGATTGAAGGGCACACGGACAACAAGGGTTCGCGCGCGCTCAACATGGACCTGTCCAACCGTCGCGCGAAGTCGGTGCTCGAGTACCTGACGAAGAAGGGCATCGACCGCAAGCGCCTCACGTCGCAGGGCTTCGGGTTCGACCGGCCCATCGCCACCAACGACACGGCGCTCGGCCGCGCGAAGAACCGGCGCGTGGACTTCAAGCTGGTGAAGTCGGAGCTCGAGACCGGCCCGAAGGAGACCATCGTCCCCCACGGCCAGCCGCCGCCGCCCGGCACCGAGCCGGTGCCCGGACCGGGTGCGCCGCCCGCGGACAAGAAGTAGCCCCGTGTTTGGGACGGCCCGACTCACGGGCCGTCCCGCGCGTCCTCAGGCGTCCGGGTTCCCGTCGATGCCCAGGGCCTCTTTCGCGAAGCGGGCCATGCGCTCGACGAGCCTCTTGTTGTTGTCGAGGACGCTCTGACCCGCGCGGTTCGTCACGGCCTCCAGCCGCTCGCCGCAGCGCAGGTCCAGGCAGAGGTTCGTGCCCACCCTGCGCTTCGAGTTGGCATCCGTGGTGAGCAGCCCCACGTCCGCCCCGGTGGAGGTGTGGCACCACTCGCACATGTGGGGCGACGCCGGGTCCCCCTGCTGATCACGCCGGAAGGCGATGCCCGTGGGCCGCTTGCTGCCAGGGGCGGTGAACACCAGGAAGACGCGCACGCCGTAGGGGTCGACCCACGCGAGGTAGTCCCGGACGAAGAGCGGGAACCGGGTGTCCTTCGGCAGCTCGACGAACTTGCGGTCCCGGGGGCGGAACGCGTCCAGGAACTCTTTCTCGGTCTCGATGAGGAACATGGGTGACTGGATAATCTAGCGCGCCCTCCGGTTCCTGACCGCACGGCCCCTGCCCTGGCGGCCTGTCAGGGTGGCAGGCACTCAAGAACAGCCTGAACGTGCTTCAGCCTGATTTTGGCCAACCCCCACGGCCACTGGGTGGGAATCACCACCGTCTCCAGCTTGGCGGGCCACTCGTGTTCCGAGGACCCCCATGCACATTTCCCTACGGTTCCTGCCAACCCTGCTGGTCATCGGGCTTGGAGTCATCGCCTGTGGTGATGATGCCGCCTCCACGTCCAACCAACCGCCCACCGTGAGCGACACCATCTCCGCGCCCACGGCCCTGGTCGCGGGCACGACGGGCACCCTGACCATCACAGCGAGCGACCCTGATGGAGACCCGCTGACCTACACGTGGATGCAGGTCGACCCCGTCCCCCAGGGCACCTGGGTGGGCGGCACCCACGGCGAGAGCGCGCAGTGGTACTCGCCCGTCGTGGGCGAACAGACGGCGTTCACCTTCCACGTGAGCGTCTCGGATGGCGTGAACCTGCCCGTGGTGCGGACCGTCACCCTGCCCGTGTCGGTGCCCCACTACGCCGCGGACGTCCAGTCGCTGTGGGACTCCGGGCAGTGCACGACTTGCCACGGCAAGGCCGGCAACCTGAGCCTGGCGCCGATGAGCAGCCACGCGAGCCTGGTCAACGTCACCGCCAAGGCCTGCGGCACCCTCCAGCGCGTCATGCCCGGTGACCCGGACAACTCGGCGCTCGTGCGCAAGATGGAGGGCACGGTGTGCGGGGACCGCATGCCCACGGGCAAGCCGGAGTACTTCGACCAGCACCCGGGCCTGAACATCCTGGTCCGCTCGTGGATCCTCGCGGGCGCGGCCAACGACTGACGGCAGGGACACCGCGGGCTCGCGCCCGTTCCAGCCGGAGCATAGGCTCGCGGTCGTGGCCGCGAACCCGCCCCTGCTGGACGACATGGTCCTCTTCGCGGAGGTGGTGGCGACGGCCAGCATCACCTCCGCGGCGGAGCGCCTGGGCCTGCGCAAGTCCACGGTGAGCCGCCGGCTGGCCGCCCTGGAGGAGCGCCTGGGCATCCGGCTGCTGGAGCGCAACACGCGCCGCCTGCGCCTCACGGAAGCGGGCCGCGAATACCACGCGCACTGCGCGCGGCTCGTCGCCGAGGCCCGCGAGGTGAACGCGGCGGTGAGCGAGTCGCGCGGCACGCCCCAGGGCACGCTGCGCATCGCCACCCTGTCGCTCCTGGGCGAGCTGCTCACGCCCGTCATCGCGGAGCTGCTCCTGCACCAGCCCCGGCTGCGCGTGGAGGTGTCGCTCGCGCAGACGCACGTGGACCTCATCGCGGAGGAGTACGACCTGGCGCTGCGCACCGGGCCGCTCGCGGATTCGTCGCTGATGGCGCGCAGGCTCGGGCGGCTGCGCACGGGCTACTACGCCAGCCCGCACTACCTCAGCCGTCACGGCACGCCCCGGACGCCCGAGGCGCTGACGGCGCACGAGTGCATCCTCCTGGCCGAGTCCGGCACCGACGAGGTGTGGTTCTTCGGAGAGGGCCGGAGCGCGCGCACCGTACCGGTGACGGGCCGCCTGCGCGTGCCGAGCGAGCGCGCGGGCCAGGCGGCGGCGCGCGCGGGGCTGGGCATCGTGCGGCTCGCGGCGTCGCTGGTGGCGGACGACGTGCGCGCGGGGCTGCTCGTCCCGGTGCTGGAAGCGGACACGCCCCCGGGCCTGCCCATCTTCGCCGTCTACCCGAGCAGCCGGCAGCTCCCCCTGAAGGTGCGCGCCTTCTTGAAGCTCCTGTCCGCGCGCGGCGCCGCGCTCCCGTGGGAAGAGGAATAGGGGGCTCCTGGCGGAACAATGCGTCCCGCCCGGGGCGCTCGTCCGCGCTCCCGCCCGCGATTACATCCCGTGTGCACGAGGCGCGGCACGCCCAAGGGGCCCCGCGCCCTTCACCCACAAGGACGGGGCACATGGCTGGAAACGTCATCGAACTGGGAGACGCGGAGTTCCAACGCGAGGTGCTGGAGTCGGAGGAGCCGGTGCTGGTGGACTTCACCGCCACCTGGTGCCCGCCGTGCCGCGTCCTCGCGCCGGTCATCGACTCGCTGGCCGCCGAGTACAAGGGCCGGATGAAGATGGCCAAGCTCAACGTGGACGACCATCCGCGGACGCCCGAGCAGTACGGCATCCGCGCCATGCCCACCCTGCTCTTCTTCAAGGGCGGGAAGGTGGTGAAGCAGGTGGTGGGCGCCGTGCCCAGGGCGAAGCTGGAGGAGGCCGTGCGCCAGGTGCTCTGACGCACCCGCCTACTTCTTGAGCGCGCGCTCGATGCGGCGGCGCAGGCCGTCCTCGGACAGCATGCCGCGCTGCGCGTCGATGACCTTGCCGTCCTTGTCCAGGAAGTAGAGCGTGGGCAGCGCGTTCACCTGGAACGCGCGCGCCACGTTGTCGTCCGCGTAGACGACATAGGGCCGCAGCTCCGGCTGGAAGCGCTGGAGGAAGTAGTCCACCTCCTGCGACGCCGTGGAGCCCTCGTCCCGGCTGGCCGCCACGAAGACGAGCCCCTGGGACTCGTACTCCTTGGCCAGCTTCACCAGGGACGGCATCTCCTCACGGCACGGCGGGCACCACGTGGCCCAGAAGTCGAGCATCACCACGCGCCCCTTCAGGTCCGACAGCGCGAGCGAGCCGCCCTCGTGCTTCGTGAGCTGGAAGGTCGGCGGCGAGACTCCGTCAGGCACCAGCCGCGCCCGCTGCGCCTCGCGCACGCCCAGGAACGCCAGCGCCGCCAGCCCCAGCACCGCCACCACCGACAGCGCGGTCTTGGCCTTGTCCCCGCGCGCGCCCGGCGGCGGCGGCGTCTCTTGCGTCCCAGCCTGCTGTGTCATCCGCGTTCCTTCCGTGTCAGGCGGCCGTGCACCCGCGTCAGGGCCCAGCGCACCCCGGCCCGGACCCGCGGCCTGCGCACCACCCACGCCGCCAGCGGAGGGCCCCAGTAATAGTACCCGTCGATGAACCCCTGGCCGAGCCGGCTCTTCCGCAGAACGTCGTCGCGGAACGCGCGGAAGGCCGTGAGCTCCGGCGCGCCCTCGCCAAAGGCCGCCGTCACCACGAAGCAGGACGACGCGGGGCTCACCCACATCAGCTTGCCGTTGGTGAGGTTCACCACGACCTTCAGCTCCCGCTGCTCCGTGTAGAGGAAGGCCAGCAGGTCGCGCCGCGCGGCCGGGAACTCCTGTCCGCCCGCCTCCTCGAAGTCGATGCGCGTGGTGACGGTGCTGCCCACCTCATCCACCGTGAAGCGGTAGCGCTTGGAGCTGCGCCGGTGCTCCACCTCCAGCCCCTTCAACTCACCGAAGTAGGCCAGGAAGGGCACGCGGCACGCCGGGCAGACGAAGCGGTGGTAGGCGTGCGTCGGGATGAAGGCGTAGTCCCCCATGCGCTTGCAGCCCGTGTTGGGGCACACCAGCTTCACGGTGGCCTGGGCCGCGTTGCGCGGGTCGTAGCGCGACAGGCCCGTGCCCTTGTCGAACACCGGCGGCGGCCGGGACGGCTGGCCCACCATCTGCCGCGTGGGGTGCGCGGCGCGCTCCAGCTCCTGGGCCTTGCGCCACGCCAGCTCCGCCGCCTCCAGCCGGCCGTCCGCGGTGTGCACCAGCGCCTCCGCGTGCGCGCGCAGGGCCGCCACCAGCCGGTCCACCAGCGGCGACACCGCCGGCTCGCGCGCCACCGCGAAGGCCTCCGCCAGCACCCGCTCCATCTCCGGCAGCAGCGCCTGGGCCGCCTTGCGGGACGGGTCCTCCGCCCGCCGGTACACCGGGGGCTCCGGCAGTTTCGCGAACAACGCCGAGGCCAGGGCCCGCACGCGCTCCAGCGCCGCGTCCCCCCGCCCCACGTCCAATCCCGCCGCCCGCGTCTGGGCGGCCCTGATGAGTTCTTCGGGCTGCAAGCGCGTGGACCTTAAGGGCCCCCAGGCCCCCTGTCAGCGACTGTGGAGCGACAGGTCCGGAAACTCGCCATGTGCCCCTGGCCGATGTAAGACGACGTAGGAGGATGTGAATCATGGGCGTGTTGAAGTTCCTGGTCTGGACGACCTGCGCGGTGGGACTCGGCGTCTTCCTGGCGCGGGGCAACGTGGGCGGCCGGTCTCCGCTGGACCACATGGAGCGCACCTGGAAGCGCTCGGTGAACCCTTCCACCCTGGACAAGGTGAAGGGCGGCGTGGAGGACGCGGTGGAGAGCGCGAAGGGCGCCGTGTCCCAGAAGTCCGCCAACGCGGCGGGCCCGCGCGAGCGCATCACCGCCGAGGACCGCGCGGCCATCAACGACATCATCGCCAAGAAGAAGTAGGGGCCGCACCGCGGGGCCGGTTGCTGATCGCCGGCCTCCCCCTTCCGCCCGCCCCACCCCGTGCCTAGGTTGCGCCGGGGCATTGGGTTGGACGGTGGTGGGAAGGCGGGGCCCATGGGTTGGACGCGGTTCGGGGGCGGCTTGAAGTGGGCGGTGCTGGCGTGCGCGCTGGGGACAGCGGGCAGCGCCGGGGCCCGCACGCCCGGGAAGTTGTGGCTGGAGTCGCAGAACCGCGCCGTCTCCCGGCAGCACTCCAACCTCAGTGACGTGGCCCGCAATGCCATGCCGGCCGTGGTGTCCATCACCACGCGCCAGGACATGGCGGAGGTGGCTCCCGGCGAGGAGCCCCAGCGCGGCATCGGCTCCGGGTTCATCATCCATCCGGACGGATACATCCTCACCAGCGCGCACGTGGTGGACGGGGCCTCGGAGGTCACCATCTCCATCCGCAGCGCCAACGGCTACGTGGAGGAGTTCCCCGCCACGGTGGTGGGCGAGGACGAGCGCACGGACTGCGCGCTGCTCAAGGTGGACGCGCCCCGCAAGCTGCCGGTGCTGAAGCTCGCGTCCGCGTCCCACGTGGGCATCGCGGACTGGGTGGTCGTCATCGGCAACCCGTTCGGGCTGGCGCACTCGGTGACGGTGGGCGTGGTGAGCTACGTGGGCCGCACGGACGTGACGCCCAACGGCCGCGACGGCGACTTCGACTACCTGCAGATGGACGCCTCCATCAACCCGGGCAACTCCGGCGGACCGGTGTTGGACCTGCACGGCGACGTGGTGGCGGTGGCCAACGCCGTGAACGTATCCGGCCAGGGCATCGGGTTCGCCATCCCCATCGACATCGCGAAGACGGTGATTCCGCAGCTCAAGGCCCACGGGCGCATGCGCCGCGGGTGGATGGGCATCAGCGTGCAGGACTTCTCCCCGGAGGTGGCGCAGGCGTTCAACCTGAACCCGCGCGGCCGGGGCGTGGTGGTGACGGACGTGGTGGAGGACGGCCCCGCGGCCCGCGCCGGCCTGCGCACCGGGGACGTCATCCTGAACATGGACCGGCTGTCCGTGGAGCGGGCGCACACCCTGCGCTGGCAGGTGGCCGCGCGCGGCGTGGGCCAACACATCCGGCTCCACCTGCGCCGGCTGGGCCGCCCCATGACGCTGAGGGTGAAGCTGGAGGACCTGCCCCTGGTGGAGGCGCCGCCGTCCACGCTGGCCTCGGGTGGCACGCCGGGCGAGCGCGCCGCCGGGGCCCGCTCCGTGCTGGAGGAGCTGCTCTCCCCGGTGCCGCGCACCCCCTCCGGGCGGTCCGGGGGCATTCCCAAGGCGGATGAAGGCCTGGCCGCCCCCTGACGGATGGGGCCTCCAGGGCCCTGGCGGGTCTCCAGGCTCCTTGCGTTCCGCGAAACCCGGCGATACACCGTCCGCCTTCACATCGTGGCGGATCCACCCACAGGTGGCGTCACGGGTCTTCAAGCATCGTTTCGCAGGAGAGTCCGTACCATGGCCGAGGCCACCCAGACGACGAAGCTCACCCATTGGCCGCGCACCGCCAAGGGCGGCGGCAAGAAGGCGTGCACCGTGGAGGGCTGCAAGCGCCCCTACCGCGCCAAGAACTACTGCTTCTTCCACTTCAAGAAGTGGCGCCAGGGTGAGCTGCCCCACACGCGCTACCGCGTGTGCTCCAAGCCGGAGTGCCGCGCCAAGGTCGGCCCCAAGGCCGGTCTGTGCGAGAAGCACTACGCCGAGACGTACAAGAAGGACGCGGCGGCTTAAGTCGCCCCGGCTGTTCGCGTGGCGCCGGCCCCCCGCCTCAACCGCGGGAGGTCCCCGGCGCCACCGCGCGGCCCAGGTGTTTGAAGGCGTTGAGCCAAAGCTCCGCCTCACGCTGGGTCAGCCGCGCACGCATCAACGTCCGCTCCAGCTCATGCAGCACGTGCTCCGGCGCCTGCGGGTTGAGGAAGTCCGCCGCCAGCATCGCCGCGCGCATGCGCCCGCTCAGCGCGTTGAGCGTCCCCAGCCGCGCGCCGGCCTCCTCTTCCTGGGGCAGCACGGGCGCTGACGTGAGTCCCTGCCGGTGGCAGAGGTACAGCAGCACCGCGGAGGACTGGGCCAGGTTCATGGACGGCTGCACGTCCGACGTGGGGATGACGAGCAGATCCTGGCAGTGGGTGAGGTCCTCGTCGGACAGCCCGCGCTGCTCCCCGCCGAACAGGAGCGCCACCCGGCCCCGCGTGCTCTCCTCCGCCAACCGCCGCGCCGCGTCCTCCGGCGTCAGCGGGGCGCGCTTCTCCACCTGGGTGCGCGACGTGGTGCCCACCACGTACACGCAGTCCTCCAGGGCCTCCTGGAGGGTGGGAGTGACGCGCATGCCCGAAAGGATGTGGCCGCCCTTCACGGCCATCTTCTCCGCCAGGCTGAAGTCCTGGACCACGGGTTCCGAGAGGACGAGCCGTTCGAAACCGAAGTTCGCCATGACCCGGCAGACCGCACCGAGGTTGTCGGGTGAACGGGTCTGATGAAGGACGACAGTCAGCTCCGCACCTGGACGCATGCACCGGAGTTTAGCTGGTGGTGCGTCGGCGTGATCGGTATATTCCCGTTGATGCGTCGCTGGGTCCCTGGCCTGCTCCTGTCGCTGTCCCTGCTCACCACCGCGTGCGACGGGACGGGTGCGCCCGTGCGCTCCTCGCTCACGGCGCGGCAGGCGCTGAGCAGCTCGCCAGAGGTGGTGGAGTTCGAGTCCCCGGCCGTCCGCCTGGAGCTCTTCCGGGACATCGCCCGCCAGTCGGAGCAGCAGGCCGGGCAGTCCGCGCAGGGCGTGGCGCTCTTCCCCATCATCCAGGGCAACGAGTTCGTCGCGGCGCCGGGCTTCGAGCCCCGCGCGGACCTGCTCCAGCCGCCGGACGCGGGCAGCGGCCTCCAGTTCGTCTTCGACGCGCGGACGGGCGACCGTTGGCCGGAGGACCGTCGGGAGAGCCTCCAGGGCCTGTCGGAGCGCGAGGCCGCGGAGCTGGTGGCGCGCACGCTGCTGGCGCTCTGGGGCATCCAGCCGGAGGGCGCCGTGCGGGTGGACCGGGCGGCGGGCGCGCCATACGCGGTCGCCTACGTGGACGGCATCCTGCGGATCAACCCGGCGTTCCTCTATCTGGCAACGGCCTACGGTCCTGCTTCCATGACGGCGGGCCTCCAGTAGAGTCGCGCGCCTCATGAGCTGGCCCCGCTGACGCCGCCTCTTTCAGGCGGCCAGTGACCGGGGCCGCGAGGCGCCTCCGACGTGAACACCTCCGCCCTCCACGCGCAACTCACCCACACGCTTCGCCAGACGGACCTGCCGTCGCTCGGCACGCCCTACAAGGGCAAGGTTCGCGACACGTACCGCAAGGGCGACACGCTCATCCTCGTGACGAGCGACCGCCTCTCCGCGTTCGACCACGTGCTCACCACCATCCCCTTCAAGGGCGAGGTGCTCAACCGCCTGGCGGCCTTCTGGTTCGACCGCACGAAGCACATCGTCCCCAACCACGTGCTGGACGTGCCGGACCCGAACGTCACCGTGGCGCGCGCCTGCCAGCCCTTCTCCGTGGAGGTGGTGGTGCGCGGCTACCTCACGGGCAGCCTGTGGCGCGACTACGAGAAGGGCACGCACACCGCCTACGGGGTGCCCTTCGCGGAAGGCCTGCGCAAGGACAGCGCGTTCGAAGCTCCCATCCTCACGCCGTCCACCAAGGCCGAGTACGGCCAGCACGACGAGCCCATCTCCGAGGCGGAGATCCTTTCGCGCGGGCTGGCCACGCCGCGCGACTGGGCCCGCATCACGGATGCCGCGCGGGGCCTGTTCCAGGAGGGCCAGAAGTGGGCGCGCACGCGCGGCCTCATCCTGGTGGATACGAAGTACGAGTTCGGGAAGGTGGGCGACGAGCTCTTCGTCATCGACGAGATGCACACCCCGGACTCCAGCCGCTACTGGGTGGCGGACGAGTACGAGGCGCGCTTCGCCAAGGGCGAGGACCAGAAGATGTTGGACAAGGAGAACATCCGCCAGTGGCTCATCCGCGAGCGGAACTTCTCCGGCCACGGCGCGCTGCCAGCCATCCCGGACGACGTGCGCGTGGACCTGGCCACCAAGTACGTGGCCGCCTACGAGCGCATCACCGGCACGTCCCTGGCGCTGACGCCCGGCGACGTGCACTCGCGCATCGAAGGGCACCTGCGGGCGAAGGGCTACCTCTAGCCCCCTCGCCCGAGGCCGCGCGCTTCAGCTCGCGCGGCCGAAGACGCGCTGGAACACCGCGTCCATCTGACGCGTGTGGTAGCCCGGGGAGAAGCAGTCGGAGACCTCCTCGGGCGTCATCATCTTGAGCAGGTCCGCGTCGTTGAGCAGGGCCTGCCGGAAGTCCACGCCCTCCTCGAACATCCTCATCGCGTTGCGCTGGACGACGACGTACGCGGCCTGCCGGTCCATGCCCTTGCGCGCGAGCTCCAGCAACAGGCGCTGCGAGTTCACCACGCCGCCCAGCAGGTCCAGGTTCTTCTTCATCTGCTCCGGGTAGACGCGCATGTTCTCCACCAGGCCCGCGAAGCGGTGGAGCATGAAGTCCAGCAGGATGGTGGCGTCCGGACCAATCACGCGCTCCACCGACGAGTGCGAGATGTCCCGCTCGTGCCACAGCGCCACGTCCTCCATGGCGCTCACCGCGTAGCCGCGCAAGAGGCGCGCGAGGCCCGTGAGGTTCTCCGACAGGATGGGGTTGCGCTTGTGCGGCATGGCGCTGCTGCCCTTCTGTCCCGGCGTGAAGGGCTCCTCCGCCTCGCGCACCTCCGTGCGCTGGAGGTGGCGGATCTCCACGGCGAACTTCTCCAGGCTCGCGCCCACCAGGGCGATGGCGGTGAAGAACTCCGCGTGCCGGTCGCGCTGCACCACCTGGCTGGAGGCGGGCGCGGGCTTGAGGCCCAGCTTCTGGCAGACGTGCTCCTCCACCGACGGCGGCAGGTGCGCGAACGTGCCCACCGCGCCGGAGATCTTCCCCACGGCGATGGTGTCGCGCGCGTGCTCGAGGCGCGTGCGGCCCCGGCGCAGCTCGTCGTACCAGATGGCCAGCTTGTGCCCGAAGGTGATGGGCTCCGCGTGGATGCCGTGGCTTCGGCCCATCTGCAGCGTGTGCTTGTGCTCGAAGGCGCGCTTCTCCACCGCGGCCATCACGCGGTCCATGCCCTTGAGGAGCAGGTCCAGGGAGTCGCGCAGGGTGAGCCCCAGCGACGTGTCCAGCACGTCCGAGGACGTCATGCCCAGGTGCAGCCAGCGGGCGCTGGGGCCCACGCGCTCCTCCACGAAGGTGAGGAAGGCGATGACGTCGTGCTTGGTGGTGCGCTCGATCTCCTCGATGCGCGCGGCGTCCGCCTCGGTGAAGTCACCGGCGCGGGCGAGGCAGTCCGCCAGCGCCTCCTTGGGGGCGAGGCCTTGCGCGACCATGCCCTCCAGCGCGGCGAGCTCCACGTCGCGCCAGCGGCGGTAGCGGGCGACGTCGGACCAGAGGGAGGCCATTTCGGGACGGCTGTAGCGTGGAATCACTCGTAGACCTTCACGGCAAAGTCCCGGCGCGCCGCGAACCGGAGCACTTCCAGCGCGACGTCACAGGACGGACCTGACTTCTTCGCGGCGGTGAGGTTGAACGAGAGGTCCAGGCCTTCGGGCCGCGCCACCGCCAGCGCGCCGGGGTCGACCTTCTCGAGGATGATGCGATTCGCCAGCCTCCCTGCCTGCTGACCGAGCCCCACCGGGGCCGGAGCGAGGGCCAGCGTCGCGCCCTCCTTCACCTGGCTGGCCGTGAGCGCCACCAGCGGCACCTTGTGGGAGGCACTGAAGGCGATGAGCGCCTGGACGACGGAGGCGTTGCCCACGGTCTTGTCCGCAACCATCAAGAGGCCGTCCACCTTCCCCGCCGCGCCCTCCAGCACCTCGCCCACGCGCTCCTGCGCTTCCACGGCCAGCGGGACGATGGTGAGCCCCAGGGCGGTGCCAGCGGAGCGGGCCTGCGCCACCGCGCCCGCCGAGGAGCGCGGGTCATGCAGGATGCCCACGCGCTTCGCGCCGGGAGCCACGGCCTTGAGCGCGGCCAGCTCCGGTCCGAAGTCGCTGGTGAGCGCGATGCCGGTGACGTTGGACGCCTCCAGGCCGTACTTCTCGTGGTACGGCACCATGGCGAAGAGCACGGGGATGTCCTCGCCGAGGGAGCGGCGCGCGGCGTTGGCGGCCAGCGGCCCCAGGGCGAGCACCAGCGCGGGCTTCTGCGCGGCCAGCGACTTGAAGACGCGCGCGGCCTCCGTGGGGCTTTCTTCCAGGGTCAGCTCGGTGACGTCCGCGCGGGCCTCGGACGTGAAGCCGGCGAGGAAGGAGGCGTACGGCGCCAGGCTCGAGGATTTCACGGCTACCACGCGGGGCCGTGCGGGCGCGCGCGATGCAGCCTGCGCGAGGGCGACGACGGGCAGGAGGAGCGTGAGGAGCGCGAGCCTCGGGAGCGTCGTCCTCACGGCGCGTTCTGGCAGCAGCGGAAGCCCACGTCCGTGGCCTTCAGCGACGGAGCCCCCCGGCGGCGCGCGGAGCACCGGGCGGTGTCTCCGGCCATGGCGAAGGAGCCGCCCTTGATGAGCATCTCCGTGGAGTCGGGGACGTTGGAGGAGGTCCACTCGGCGACGTTGCCGGACAGGTCCGTCACGCCGTAGGCGGAGTGGCAGGACGGGAAGGCTCCGGAGTTCGCCAGGGTGCGCGCCGCGTTCGCCTCTGGCGTGCCGGTGTTGCAGGGCGACCGGGCCTGCTCGTCGCCGGAGGAGAAGCGCGCGTTGCCAGGGCCCTTGCAGGCCTTCTCCCACTCCTCCTCCGAGCACAGCCGCTTGCCGAGTTCTTCACAGGCGGCCTTCGCGTCGAGCCACGTCGCGTTGACGCGGGGCTTGCGGCCGAGCTGGTTGGGAAACTCGTATTCGTCGACGCAGAAGGACTCCACCATGACGCTGGCCATGGGCATCTCATCGGTGGAGCCGGCGGACTGCAGGTCCTCCGGGGACGAGCCCTTCTTGAAGCTGCCGCCGCTCACCAGGCGCATGCCGGCGGGACAGGAGCCCGTGGCCAGGATGCCGTCTCCCGCCGCGGCGGCCCCGGGCGCGGCGGTCGTGGGGTTGTTCTTCGCGGCCTGGGCCTGGCGCAGGCGCAGGTAGAGGTAACCCCCGCCCGCGCCCAGCACGACGCCGGCCACCGCGAGGATGATCATCCACACCATGGAGCTGGGGCCGGAGCGGGCCGGCTTCGCCTGCGTGGCCCGCGTCGTGGGGAGCGTGTGCAGGCCGGAGGTCGAGGGCGGCAGCCGGCGCGCCGAGGAGCGGACACCCGACACTTCCGGAGGGGGCTCGCCCTTGCGCGAGCGGCCGCCGGTGGAGTTCTCGCCGTGAACGCCAGAAGCGCGGACCGCGCCCTGGGCCGCCGAGGCTCGTGGGGCGCGGGGACCCGACGGATCCGCGCCGCGCGAGCTCACCGACGACACCGCGCCGGAGGCCCGCGGGTTGCGGCCACCGCGGCTGGAGGAACGGGACTCCGAGGGCTCATCGTCGTCGGAGCTCCGGCCGGACCGTGACTCCGTGGCGGAGGCATCCGCGTTGCGATGGCTGGGCCGGCTGTCGGTGGATGCCTCGGCGCCGCGACCCGGGCGGCCGCCCGAAGAGGCCTCACCACGACCGGAGCGTTCGTCGCTCATGGCGGCTTCGCCGCGGCCGTTGGAACGAGCCTCACTAGACGTTTCGCCGCGACCGTTGGACCGAGCGTCGCTCGATGCAGCTTCGCCACGGCCGTTGGAACGCCCGTCGCCAGAGGCAGCCTCGCCACGGCCGTTGGAGCGAAGGTCGCCCGAGGAGGACTCGCCGCGCCCCGAGCGCCCATCGCTGGACGAGGCGTCAGCGCGAGCGGAGCGCCCGTCGCTGGACGCTTCACCACGACCGTTGGAGCGAAGGTCGCCCGATGAGGCTTCACCGCGACCGGAGCGCCCGTCGCCAGACGCTTCACCACGGCCACTGGAGCGAAGGTCGCCCGATGAGGCCTCACCGCGACCGGAGGACTCACCGCCTCCGCGGGCCGAGGACCGCGCTTCGGCCGCGCCCTCCGCGGAGCGGGCGCCGCGAGGGTCCGCTGGGAACGACGGCTCCTCCGCTTTCGCGAAGATGCGCATCACCGGCTCGGCCGCCTTGGCCGGAGCCGCGCGCGGTTCATCCACCGGACGCGAGGCCGCACGGGCCTCCTGCTGCGCCGCCGCGTCGGAGGCCTGTGCCGCCTCCGCGCCCTTGCGGCCTGACGGCGCGACCGCGCGCATCTCCTGCATCGTCGCCGCGTCGGACACGGAGCGCGCTTCCGGCCCCGTGATGTAGTCCAGCGCCTTCGCGTTCGAACCCAGGATGGCCGCCAGCGTCGCCGCGTCCAGCGGCTGCGTCGCGTCCGGGGGCGGATCGTCCTCCACCGCCGGGAGGGGCGCGGCCGGCGTGGGCGCGCTCGCCACCGGCAGCATGCCCGTGGGCACCGGCGGCAGCGGCTTGTTCGCCGCGCGCGCGGCCACCGCGGACGGCGACAGTGCGCCTGACGCGGGCACCGCGCGTTGCCTCGACGCCGCGGCCGGGTGCCGCTGCACCAGCGCCGCGAACTCCGCGTGCAGTTCACCGCCCGACTTCGGACGGGCCAGCGGATTCACGTTGAGCGCGCGCCGGTAGAGGGACTCGAACGCGGGCGGCAGGTCCTGGTGCCGCACCGACACCTCGGGCACGCCACCGTCCTCCGGCAGGAGCCCCGTCACCAGCTCCCCCATCAACACGCCCAGCGAGTAGACGTCCATGCGCGTGTCCAGCTCCGCGCCATTCACGTACTCGGGAGCGATGTACGCCGCCGCCCGGTGCCCCTTCTGCGCCTGCACGAAGGGCAGGTGCGGCACCGCGAGCCCCAGCCCGTAGTCCGACACCTTCAACATGTCCGGCAGGACGAAGACGTTCTCCGGCTTCACGTCCGAGTGCGGCCCGAAGCGGTGCGCCCCGTCCAGCGCCGCCGCCATCTGCGCCAGCAGCGGCTCCACTTCCTTCAGCGAGAACAGCTGCCCCTTCGCCGCGCGCTGCTCCATCATCCGGCGCAGCGACAGCCCTTCCAGCAGCTGCATGGTGAAGAAGGGCCGGTCCCCGTCCACGCCCTCCTCGTACACGCGCACCAGGTTGGGGTGGTTGAGCTTCTTGCCTACCCGCATGGACAGCGCGAACTGCGTGCGCTCCTCCGGCTGCTGCACCAGCCGGGGCTGGATGACCTTCAGCGCCACCTCCACGTCGATGGCCTGGTCCTGCGCGCGGAAGACGAAGCCCAGCGGCCCCGCCCCTACGACTTCCTGGATGGCGTAGCGGTCCGCGACGACGTCGCCCGGCTTGTACGGCGCACCTTCCGCGCCTCGCTTTCGCGCCGCCCCCGCAGCCTGACGCGCGGCCGCGTCGAACTTCTGGCCACACGTGGCGCAGGTTTCACTCGTATCGGGGACATGGCTGCCGCAGCGGTAGCAGAGCAAAGCAGTGAAACTCCAGAACGGGGCCGCGGGGGGGCGGCCTCCCCGGCGGACGGCCGGGGGGCTCCATTCTGCCCGCTCCGGAGCCGTTGAGGAACGACGTTGCGCGCCGGGCCTAGCGACCCGTGGACCCGAAACCTCCGGCTCCCCGGGAAGTCACCTCCAGCACGTCCACCTCGCGCAGGGCCGTGGCCGTCACGGGGGCCACCACCAGCTGGGCCACCCGGTCCCCCCGACGCAGGGTGAAAGGGGTGTTGGACAGGTTGACGAGCAGCACCTGGACCTCCCCCCGGTAGTCGGCGTCCACCGTCCCGGGGGAGTTGAGGCACGTCACCCCGTGCCGGAACGCCAGCCCCGAGCGGGGCCGCACCTGGCCCTCGAAGCCCGGCGGGAGCGCGAAGGCCAGCCCCGTGGGGACCGCCATCCGCTCCAGGGGTTGGAGCACCCGCTCCTCGTCGATGTCGGCCCGAAGGTCCAGCCCGGCGGCGAGCTCCGTCTCGTAGCGCGGCAGGGGCAGCGGGTCCGGATGCGAGCGCACCCGGCGCACGGGGACGGTCAGCGTGGGGTCCATGCCTCCCGCCGTAACACGCACCCCGGCCCCCCTCTACTTCCTGGCGCCAACGTCACGGGTCGTATGAGCCGGGCCCTCACAGCTCGGTCGCGCCGTCCGCCATGCGCAGCGCGGTGCGGAACCCGAACGGGTCCACCGGCCGCGCGGCCAGCTCCAGTTGGTAGTGCAGGTGCGGCCCGGTGGACCGGCCGGTGCTGCCCGACAGCGCGATGGCCTGTCCCTTCTCCACCCGCGTGCCCGCCTTCACCAGCAGCTCCGAGTTGTGACAGTACGCCGTCGTCACGCCCCGCCCGTGGTCCAGCACCAGCACGCGGCCGTTGACGGAGTCCTCGCTCGCGCGGCGCACCACGCCCGCGGCCACCGCCGTCACCGAAGTGCCTGTACGCACCGCCAGGTCCACCCCCGTGTGCATCCGGCGCGTGCGCAGCGTGGGATGGACGCGGATGCCGAAGGGGCTCGTCACCGGAGCGCTCTCCGACACCGGCCACCCGAGCATCAACGCGGTGGACAGCGCCAGCGCCTGCGCCGCGCCCACGGAGGAGCCCTCGAAGCCCGGGGGCAGCTGCTTCGCCAGGCGCTCCAGGCTGAGCGCCCCACCCTCCGCGTCCACCCGCTCCAGCGCGAAGCGCGCGGGCACCCGCCCGGCGAACACCGCCGTCACCCGAGCCTCCTCCGACGGGAAATCCTTCGCGAGCGCGTCCAGCATCCGCCGCGTCGCCGCCGGTCCCTTCACCGGATCCACCAGCGTCTCCGGAGCGATACCCAGCTCACGCGCCAGCGCGAGCGACGGCTCACGGGCCTTCGCATCCAGGGCCTTCAGCGCCGAGTGCGTCCCCCACGCCAGCGCCTCCGCGCTCGTGGGCACCCGCGTGAGCATCGCGGCGGGCAGCGAGTCCGGCACGGGCACGGCCGTCCCGCTCACGCCGTCGTAGTACGCGAGCAGCGGCCGGGCCGTGGTGCGCGTGTGGAAGGCCCAGGCGCCCGCGCGCCGCAGGAGCGCCCCCGCGGGCGTGTGGTGGTACGCGCACCACACGCACAGGAGCGCGAAGGTGAAGTCCAGGAGTCCGCGGGCGCGTCGAGCGAACATGCGTCACGAGCCTCAGCGCAGGAAGGACAGCACCGGTGCCGCGTCCCAGGCCGCCGCGAAGCCCAGCGGCGCCACCACGAGGCACCCCACGAGCCCGCGAGTCCACGCCCGCCGCGCCCCCACCGCTTCACACGCCGCGTCCGCGTGCTGGAGGTTGCGCAGCACCGCGCGCCACCCCATCGACACGCTCACTCCGCACAGCGCCGCCACCGCCAGCCCTCGGGCCGCCCAGTCCGCGGCGACGTCGCCGAACAAGGGCCGCCACGACAGGTACACCGTGCCCTGGACGAGCCGCGCCACCGTGCACGCGCCCGCGAGCACCACGCCCGCGGTGGCCAGCGGCCGCACCCACCGCATCGGCGTGGGCCGCCGCAGACAGCGCCGAAGCAGCGCCTTCCACGAGGAGGCCTCCGGAGCGGACGCCGTCACCGGACGCCAGGGCTCCACGGGGCGGGCCGCGTCGGTCTCGCGATAGCCGAGCGCCGGCAGCGCCAGGAGCAGGTCCGCCGCCAGCTCCCAGACCAGGGCCAGGCCTCGAGCCAGCCGGGTGCGCGTCTCCAGCGACACCCAATCCACCATCGACGCGAAGGCGGGGAACTGGCCCACCCACGCATCGAACGCGGAGTCCAACCGGTCCACCGCGGTGAGCAGCCGGTCATCCAGCGTGTCCGCCGCCGCGTGCACGCCCACCGCGACCAGCGCGAGCAGGCCCAACGGCATGAACGCCCAGCGGAACGCCCCCAGGAACCGGGACACGTCCGTGAGGAAGCTGCTCGAAGGCTCCGAGGAGCTGGATGGGTGGACCGGCATGCAGCGCCTCCGGGACGGTCCCCCATGAACGCGGGAGGCCTTCCCGGGGTTTTAAGCCGTCACCCCGCCAGGACGAAAACTCGCGCGCTGCCCCCGAAACCACGGTGGCGCGGCATCACGCCCCTCGGCAGCGGCACCAGCACCTCCCGAGCGTGAGGAGACGGAGCCTCCAGGCCCCGGGCCTCGCACCCGACGCGGGTTCGCCAAACCTGTCCGACTGTCGGACAGGTTTTAGCCATGCGCCGCCGGGCGGGGAGCCCCCTCCCCCGCAACGACAACGCCCCGCCCCTTCGCGCCCGGAGGCGGGAGGAGACGGGGCGTTCTCCGGTCGCGGCCTTCCTCACGGAGGGCCGCTACGCGGGGGCCGGACTCAGGCCTTCGCGTCCGGCGTCGGGGCGGCCGGGGCGGGGGCCGCGGGGGGCGTGCCCTGCGCGGTGGCGCGCTCGGCCATGGCCTCCTTGCGCGACAGGCGGATCTTGCCCGTCTTGTCGATGCTGACGACCTTCACCAGCACCTCGTCGCCCTCGCTCAGCACGTCCGACACGCTCTTCACGCGCTTGTCGGACAGCTCGGAGATGTGGATGAGGCCGTCGGTGCCCGGGAACAGCTCCACGAAGGCGCCGAACTCGGCGATCTTCCGGACGGTGCCCGTGTAGATCTTCCCGATCTCCGCCTCACGCGTGAGCGCCTGGATCATCGCGATGGCCGCCTTCACCGCCTCGCCGTTCGCGCTGGCGATGTCCACGCGGCCGGTGTCCTCGATGTTGATGGCCGCGCCCGTGCGGGCGATGATGTCCTTGATCACCTTGCCACCCGGCCCGATGACGTTCTTGATGAACTCCGGACGGATCTGGATGGTCGTGATGCGCGGCGCGAACTGGCTGATCTCCTTGCGCGGCGCGCTCAGCGTCTTCGCCATCTCCGCCAGGATGTGCTCGCGGCCCTGACGCGCCTGCTCCAGCGCGCGGCTCATGATCTCCGTGGTCAGGCCGGTGATCTTGATGTCCATCTGGATGGACGTGATGCCCTTGGACGTGCCGCAGACCTTGAAGTCCATGTCGCCCAGGTGATCCTCGTCACCGAGGATGTCGGACAGGATGGCGATCTTCTCACCCTCCTTCACCAGGCCCATGGCGATGCCGGCCACCGGCGCCTTGATGGGCACGCCCGCGTCCATCAGCGCCAGCGTGCCACCGCACACGGACGCCATGGAGGACGAGCCGTTGGACTCGAGAATCTCGGACACCAGACGCACCGTGTACGGGAACGAGTCGCTGGCCGGAATCATGTTGCGCAACGCGCGCTCCGCCAGGGCGCCGTGACCGACCTCGCGACGGCCGGGGCCGCGCAGGGGCTTGGTCTCGTTCACGCTGAACGGCGGGAAGTTGTAGTGCAGCATGAAGCGCTTGAAGGCCTGGCCGCTGAGCAGCTCCAGCCGCTGCTCGTCCTCGCTGGTGCCCAGCGTGACGACCACGAGCGCCTGCGTCTCGCCGCGGGTGAACACCGCGCTGCCGTGCGTGCGGGGCAGCACGCCCACCTCGTTGGTGATGGAGCGCACCACGTTGTGCGGACGGTCACCGATGCGGCCACCGTTCACGGTGAGCTCACGCATGTGGTCGTACTTCAGGTCCTCGATGACCTGCTTGGCGTGCTTCTCCACCAGCGGGGTGAACTCCGCGCCCATCTTCTCCTTGAGCGCCGCGATCGCCGCCTTCTTGGTCTTGGAGAGCGCCTCGTAGCGCGCGCCCTTCTCCTTGATGGCGTAGCCGGCCTTCACTCCCTCCAGCGCCAGCTCGCGGACCTGGTTGCGCAGGCCCTCGTCGATGGTGGCGGGCTTGTCGTAGGCGCGGACCTGCTTCTTCAGCTCCGTGCGCAGCTGGTCCTGCAGGTCCAGCGCGGGCTGGGCGTTCTGACGGCCGAACTCCAGCGCCGCCACCATGTCCGCCTCGCTGACCTCCTCCGCGCCACCCTCCACCATCACGATGGCCTCGCGGCTCACCGCCATGACGAGGTCCAGGTCGCTCTGCTCACGCTGCTTCGCGGTGGGATTGGCCACGAACTGGCCGCCCACGCGGCCCACGCGGATGCCCGCGATGGGGCCGTTGAACGGGATGTCCGACACCCACAGCGCCGCGGAGGCGCCGGTGATGCCGTGGATGTCACCCTCGTTCTCCGGATCCGCGGAGATGACGGACGCGATGACCTGCGTCTCGTAGGCGTAGCCTTCCGGGAACAGCGGACGGCAGGAGCGGTCCACCAGACGGGAGGCCAGCGTCTCCTTCTCCGTCAGACGGCCCTCGCGCTTGAAGTAGCTGCCGGGGATGCGGCCCGCCGAGTACAGCTTCTCCTGGTACTCCACCGTGAGGGGCAGGAAGTCGATGTCCTTCTTCTCCCGCGCGCTCACCGCGGTGACGAGCAGCATGGTGTCGCCGTAGCGGACCACCACGGAACCGTCGGCCTGCTTGGCCAGGCGGCCCGTCTCGATGCTCAGCTCGTTCTCACCAATCTTGACGCTCTTCTTCAACATGTCGTGTGGCCTTCCGTGCCTGCTTCGCGTGCGAGGGCCCTCGCCAGCCGCGGCCCGCCCACGTGCGTGGGGCCGGGACCGCCCGTAAAGGGGCCCTCTGGGATTGAGCGGTCGCCAGGGCCTGAAGCAGGCACATGCCAGACGAACGCTGCCTGTACTGCGGAAACGGGCTCCGTTGCGGAGCGCCGGAGGGATGGACCGGACCTCTTGATCCCTGATCACACCCGCCCACCCGAAGACTCCGGGTCGGCCGGTCTGAACGGAAACCAAAAGAGCCCGCCTCCACCAACTCCCTCGCCCGACTCCTTCACCCACGTCCGCTGCTGTTCTTGAAACCGTGCTGCGTGCTGCCCAAATACGCGGGGCGCTGGTGGTGTGCCAGCGCCCCGGGGACTTCTCGAGGACTACTTGCGGATGCCGAGGCCCTCGATGAGCTTCTTGTAGCGGGCCACGTCCTTGGACTTGAGGTAGTCCAGCATGCGGCGGCGCTGACCGACCAGCTTCAGCAGACCGCGGCGGGAGTGGTGGTCCTTCTTGTGGGTCTTGAAGTGCTCGGTGAGCATGTTGATGCGCTCGGACAGCAGCGCCACCTGCACCTCGGGCGAGCCGGTGTCGGACTCGTGGGTGCGGAACTTCGTGACCAGCTCGCTCTTGCGTTCCTGATGCAACGACATGGGCTTCTTCCTGAATCCCGCTCCGGGGTGACTGCTCGTGCCGCCTGGGTCCGCGGAGGGGTACAGACCCGGCCTCATGGTCCTTCTAACGAGCGGGCCGCTTATAAGCTTCACCCCCTGGGGGGTCAACCTTCGCCGCCCGTCCGTCCGCCCTTCGGAGGTCGGGACAGTGCGAAGACGTACAACCGGCAGCCGCCCGGCATTCCGCCGCCGCCCGGGGAGAGCTCCCGGGCCGAGGCCTCGTCCATGGCCACGTGCAGGTACTGTCCCCCCGCCTCGCCCCCGTCCCCCGCCAACAGCTGGCGTGTCCGGGGGTACAGGCGCAGGAGCGCCTCCACCACGTCACCAATGCCCGCCGCCGCGGGGACGCCCAGGGACAGCTCGCGCCGCCCGTCGAAGGCGCCGCGAAGGCCCGGGGCCACGCTCACGGTGATGTCATGGGTGCGGGTGGCCACTCAGTTGAACACCCGGTGGTAGCGCAGCCGCCCGCCCACGACCTCCGCCATGGCGAGCAGCGCGTCATCCGGGCCCAGCACCCGCACCCGGCCGGGCACGGGGGCGACCTCCACGGGGACGCCGTGCAGCACCCGCCGGGCCTCCTCCGCGTTCACCCGGACCACCGGCAGGTCCGTCAGCGCGTCCGCCAGCGACACCAGCCGCCCGGCCACCGCCTCGCGGGACAGGGACACCAGCTCCCCCAGGGGCAGCGCGCGCGCCAGGGTGAAGGGGCCGCTCATGGTGCGCCGCAGGGCCTCCAGGTGCGCCCCGCAGCCCAGGGCGCGGCCCAGGTCGTACGCCAGCGTGCGCACGTAGAAGCCCTTGGTGCAGCGCACGGACAGGGTCAGCCGGTCCGCGGAGAAGTCGCGCAGCACCAGCTCATGCACGGTGACGGTGCGGGCCGCCCGCTCCACCTCTTCCCCGGCGCGCGCCAGCTCGTAGAGCCGCTTCCCGGCGACCTTCACCGCCGAGTACATGGGCGGCACCTGATCGAAGGTGCCCCGGAACCGGGCGAGCACCGTCTCCAGGAGCGCGGCCGTCAGCGGGGGCACCGGGGCCTGGGCCGTGGGCTTGCCCTGGGCGTCCTGGGTGTCCGTCTCGATGCCCAGCCGCACCACGGCGTCGTAGGCCTTGTCGCCCTCCGTGATGATGCCGGCGACCTTGGTGGCCTCGCCCAGGCACACCGGCAGCACGCCGGTGGCCATGGGGTCCAGCGTGCCCGTGTGGCCCGCCTTCTTCACCTTCAGCAGGCCACGCACCTGACGGACCACGTCGAAGGACGTGGGGCCCAGGGGCTTGTCGATGACGAGAACGCCGTCCATGAAGCGGGGCCTACCAGCCTTCCTTGCCGCGCACCTCGCGCAGGAGCCGGTCGATCTTATCGCCCTCGCCGACGGACGCGTCGAAGGCGAAGAAGATTTCCGGCGACACGCGCAGGTTGACGGCGGACGTCACCTCGCGGCGCACGAAGCCCTTGGCCGCGTCCAGGCCCTTCTGCGTGTCCGCCTTCTCCTGGTCCGTGCCCAGCATCGAATAGAACACCTTCGCCACCCGCAGGTCCGGCGACACCTTCACGCCGGTGATGGTGATGAAGCCGATGCGCGGGTCGCGCAATTCCCCCCGCGTCAGCAGGGCGCCGATGGCCGCCTGGATTTCCTGCCCCACGCGCTCGGGTCGTGCATGCGTCGTCATTTCTTCTCCCAGTCTCGCGGGTTTCGCAGCGCCCGGGCCTTGGCCCGCGCGTCGTCCAGATTCAGCGTTCCACCGTCCCCCGTGGGCCGGGAGGTTCCGGGCCCGGGGCCCGCGCCCTCGTGCCGCTGCTCCCACGACCCCAGCCCCTCCGCCTCCGCCAGCGAGCGGTCGTTGCGCAGGAAGCGGGCAATCGCCGCCTCCGAGTGCGCGTGAGCGTCCTCGGGAGACAGGTGGGCGTCCTCGTCCTCCGGTTCCGGCACCTTCGCCGGGGCGCGGAAGCCCGTGGGCCTCTTGTCCGAATAGAGCGTATCCCCGAAGGCCAGGATCTCCGTCTCCCGGGCCATCAGCGGAGCGACGTACATCTCTTCGATGAAGTGGATGATCTTCTCCAACTGCTCATCCACGTGCGGACGCTCGTTGCCCACCACGGCCAGGGCCACCGACGCCTTCTGCCAGAGGTCCTGGTCGTCCACCTCCGCGACGGCCACGTTGAAGCGGGCCTTCACCCGGTCCGTCACCCGGCGGAGCACCTGCCGCTTGGACTTCAGCGAGGCGCTCTCCGGAATCTGGAGGGTGAGGCGTGCGACTCCCACGAACATAGAGGTCCCCCAGGCCAACGGCCGCCGGGCGCGTCATCCACGCCCGGGCGCCGCCGCATCGTCCATCCCCCGGGAAAGGTGGGGCCTTCCCCGGGGTCCGTCGAGTGTGCCTCTCAGGACTACGAGAGGCTCTGCCGGGTCTCCTCGATCTCGTAGGCCTCGATGATGTCGCCGGCCTTGAGGTCGTTGAAGTTCTCGATGCCGATACCGCACTCGAAGCCCTGGGCGACTTCCTTCACGTCGTCCTTGAAGCGGCGCAGCGACGCCATCTTCCCGGAGAAGAGCTGCTTGTTCTCGCGCATGAGGCGCACGAACGAGCCGCGCTTCATCACGCCGTCCAGGACGGCCGCGCCGGCGATGGTGCCCAGCTTCGGCACGTTGAAGGTGTTGCGCACCTCCGCACGGCCCAGCTTGCGCTCGGTGCGGATGGGCTCCAGGAGGCCCTCCATCTCCGTGCGAACCCCGTCGATGAGCTCGTAGATGATGGAGTAGCTCTGCAGCGTCACCTGCTGCGCCTTGGCCGCGGCCTCGGAGCCCGACTCCGGCTTCACGTTGAAGCCCAGCACGACGCCCTTGGAAGCGGCGGCGCGCATGACGTCGGTCTCCGTGATGGCGCCCACGCCCGCGTCGATGATGACCACCCGCACCTTGTGCGTGGTGAGCTTCTCGACCGCCTGGCGCACGGCCTCCGCGGAGCCCTGCACGTCCGCCTTGATGATGACGCGCAGCTCCTTGGGCCCGCCGCCCGCCTTCGTCTTGGCGAAGAGCTGGTCCAGGGACTCGCGGCTGACCTTGCTGAGCTCCGCCTGCCGCTCCTTCATGCCGCGGTGGTCGGCGATCTGCTTGGCCGCCTTCTCGTCGGAGACGACGTTGATGGCGTCACCCGCGGTGGGCACGCCGGACAGGCCGACGACCTCCGCGCAGTAGCCCGGCTTCACTTCCTTCACCGCCTCGCCGCGGCTGTTGTTCATGGCGCGGACGCGGCCGTAGTGCGTGCCGGTGACGATGGCGTCGCCCAGCTTGAGCGTGCCCTCCTGCACCAGCACCGTGGCCACGGGACCGCGGCCACGCTCCAGCTTCGCTTCCACGATGGCGCCCACGGACGGACGCGACGGGTTCGCCGTCAGCTCGAGGACCTCCGCCTGCAGCGCCAGGTTCTCCAGGAGGAGATCCAGGTTCATCTTCGTCTTCGCGGAGACGGGCACCATGATGGTGTCGCCGCCCCACTCTTCCGGCACCAGCTCCTGGCTCGCGAGGTCCTTCTTCACGCGGTCGGGGTTGGCGCCCGGGACGTCCATCTTGTTGATGGCGACGACGATGGGCACCTCCGCCTGCTTGGCGTGCTTGATGGCCTCGATGGTCTGGGGCATCACGCCGTCGTCCGCGGCCACCACCAGCACCACGATGTCCGTCACGTTGGCGCCACGGGCGCGCATGGACGTGAAGGCCTCGTGACCCGGGGTGTCCAGGAACGTGACGTCGCCGCGCGCGGTGGAAACGCTGTACGCGCCGATGTGCTGGGTGATGCCGCCCGCCTCGCCCGCGGCCACGCTGGCCTGGCGGATGGCGTCCAGGAGGCTCGTCTTGCCGTGGTCGACGTGGCCCATGATGGTGACCACCGGCGGACGGGGACGCTCGTCCTCGGCCTTGGCCTCGACCTCAGGCAGGTAGTCCTCCACCTCGAAGCCGACGCGCTCGACCTTCCAGTGGTAGTCGGTGGCGATGAGCTCCGCGGTGTCGGCGTCCAGGATCTGGTTCGCCGTGGCCATCTTCTGCATGCCCATCAGCTTCTTGATGAGCTCCGCGGTGCGGATGCCCATGCGCTGCCCCAGGTCGGAGACGCTGATGCCCTCCTGGAGCTTGATGACCTTCTTCTCCTCGGCCATCTGGGTGATCTGCGTCTTGGCGCCCTTCTTCGTGGGCTTGCGCTTCTTGCCGCGGACGGGGATCTGGATGCGGCCCCAGACCATGTCCGACAGCTCCTGCTTGGACACGCTGGTCGTCTCAGGACCCGTGCGCTTGCGCTGGCCACGCTCCTTGTTCTTGGAGACGTCCACCAGCTCGCGGCCGCGGCCCAGGTGATCCGGGACGACCTTGTACTCGCGCTTCTCCGTGCCGAGCGCCGTGCGGCCCGGGGCCATGGGGTACTGCTTGGCCTGGGTCGTGGTGGGCGTGACGCGGCGGACCTGGATGAGCGGACGCGAAATCACCACGGCCTGGGTGGCCGTGGGGCGCGCCTGGGCGCCCGGCGTGGGCGCGACCTGGGCGTGCGGGACGCCGCCGACCATGATGGTCGGGCCGGTCGGCTGGACCGGCGTGGCGCCGCCAGCGGCCGTGGGGGGCGAGGACGGACGCACCGGCCCCGTCTGGCCCGGACGCGCCTGCATGGGCGCGCCAGGACGGTTCATGGGCGGCCCACCCGGACGGCCCTGCATGGGCGCGCCAGGACGGCTGCCAGGCCCACCCGGACGGCTGCCGGGACCACCCGGACCACCCGGACGGCTGCCCGGCGGCCCACCAGGGCGCCCGCCCGTGGAACCCGGACGCTGCACGTAGCCGGGACCTCGGGAGATGACCGTCGCGGACGTCGACGTGGAAGAAGGCGTCCGTGCGGTGGGCGGGACCGGCGAGCGCGTAGGGGGGTTGGGCAAGCGGGGACTCTCCTGCGTAGGACTGCGCGGTGTCGCCGTGGCCGGGGTCGGCTCGGCGGCCCGGGGCGTCTCCACCACGGCCGCGGGAGGCGGGGTGGAGGGCGGCGTCACGGGCGGGGTGGCGGTTGCGGCAACAGGCGGGGTGGCCGGAGCCTCGGGCGCGGACGGCGCCTCCGGGGCAGCGGCGATGGAGGCGACGGTCGCCTCCGGAGGCGGGGCCGTCACGGCCGGGGCCTCCGGGGTGCGGGCCACGGGGGCCTGCTCCACGGCGGTGGGCGGCGGCTCCATGGCGACAGGCGCCTGCTGCGGCTCCTGCTCCATGGGGGCCCCGACCTGAGGCTCGGGCTCCGGCTCGTAGGCGGGCTCGTTCGCCTGTGAGTAGGCGTCCTGGCTCTCCGGGGCGGAGGCGCCCGCGGGAGGACCGACCTTGCGGCGCACCACGAAGCCCTTGGCGGCGACGGGCGGGGCTGCCTGCTTGGGCTTGCGCTTGTCCAGGATCTTCTGGACCGCGGCGGTGGCCTGGTCATCGTCCAGGGAGGACGAGTGGCTCTTGACGTCGTAACCCAGCCCGGCGAGCTCGGTCACAACCTCTTTGTTGTCGAGCTCAATCCCGTGGCTCTTGAGCTCCTTGGCGATTTCGTGAACGCGCTTCTTCGACATACCTTGATTGGCCTTCTGCTCCGCCGACGACGAGGCCGAGCACCCTAGTCCAAAGCCGAAATTGTGTGCGAGTGGTGACTAACAGCCACCTCTCCCCGCAACCTCTCCACCCACCCGCCCTCACTCCCAAGCCTGTCCGAGTGCTGACGGGTCGACCTGCCCCGCCTTGCCCCGGAAGGCCCTGCCCAGCGCCTTACGCTTGAGCGCTGCCGTCAAACAACCGGCACCGCACAGGTACGCCCCCCGCCCTGGCAGCCTCCGCCGCCTGTCCGCCACCACGCCGCCCTGGGGACCTACCACGAACCGGGTGAGTTCCGCCTGTGCCTTGCGAGAACCACACCCGACGCAGGTCCTGACGGGACCTGACGCCGTGGTTTCAATGGGATGTGTCCCGGACCGTTTGGTTGCGCGGCGCATCCGCCTACCCCTTGTCGTTACGGTGCCTTGGCCGCTTCCACGCCCTCCGACCCGCCTGCCGAAGCCATCGCACCCCGCTCCGCGTTCAGCTCCGCGCGCAGCTTGGCTTCCTCCACCAGATAATTCTCCGCCGCGCTCTTGAGCTGGCGGGCCTTCTTGATACCCACGCCCGGCACGTCGCCCAGGCGGGTGAGGTCCTTCTCGTTCGCGATGTCCTCCACCGTGCGGTAGCCGGCGAGGATGAGCTGCTCGATGGTCTTCTCACCGACGCCGCGCACGCGCGCCATGCGCTCCGGCTGGGACAGCTCGTCCGGGTGGCGGCGGGCCTCGGCCAGGCGGGCCTGCTCGCGCTCGTAGTCCATGCGCGACAGCTCCTGCTGGTCCTCCACCATGCGCTTCTTGGCCTCTTCCTGCATCGCGGCGATGCGGGTGGGGTCGATGCCGGGGATCTGCGCCAGCATCTCCGCGTTGGCGTCCGCCACGTCGCGCGCCTGACGGAAGCCGTGCGCGTAGAGCGTCTCCACCAGCATCTCGTTGACGCCCGGCAGGGCACCCAGCGAGCGGCTGGCGAACTCGCGCATCTCCCGCACGCGGCTCTCGCTGTTGATGTCCAGCTTCCAACCGGTCAGCTGGGCGGCCAGGCGCACATTCTGCCCGCGCCGTCCGATGGCCAGCGACAGCTGGTCATCCGGGACGATGAGCTCCATGGCGTGGTTGGCCTCGTCGATGATGACGCGGCTGACCTCCGCGGGGGCCAGCGCGGAGCACACGAAGCGGGCCGGGTCTTCATCGTAAGGGACGATGTCGATCTTCTCCCCGCGCAGCTCCTGCACCACCGCCTGCACGCGGCTGCCCTTCATGCCCACGCACGCGCCCACCGGGTCCACGTCCGAGTCGCGGCTGGACACGGCGATCTTCGCGCGGCCACCCGGCTCGCGGGCCGCCGCCTCGATGACGACGATGCCCTCGGCGATTTCCGGCACCTCCATCTCGAAGAGCTTGGTGAGCAGGTTCACGGACGCGCGCGACAGGACGATCTGCGGCCCCTTGGACTCACGCAGCACGTCCAGCACGTACGCCTGGACGCGGTCGCCCGGGCGGTAAGTCTCGCGCGGGACCTGCTCACGCACGGGCAGCACGGCTTCCGCGCGGCCCAGGTCCACCACGATGTTGCCGCGCTCGAACCGGCGGGCGATGCCGGTGACGATCTCGTTCTTGCGGTCCTTGTACTCGTTGAAGACGTTCTCGCGCTCGGCGTCGCGGGTGCGCTGCAGGATGACCTGCTTGGCCGTCTGCGCGGCGATGCGGCCGAAGCCGCGGCGGAAGGTCTTCAGGCGGAGGATGTCGCCGTACTGGTCGTCCTGGGCCTTGGCCTCCGCGGCGTCCTCGTCGCGGTAGAAGATCTGGAAGACGAGCTCGTCACCGGGCTCCACTTCCATGCCCTTCTTGTGGGCCTCGTCCATGGTGATCTGGTTCACCGCCTGGACGGGGTCGGTGATCTCCGCGACCACGGTGATGGCCTGGAAGAGCTCCACGACGCCCTTCTCCGGGTCGTACTTGGCCTCCAGGTTGCGGTCCTGGCCAAAGTGCTTCTTGGCCGCGGTGTTCATCGCGTCCTCGAGGGTGGCAATGAGCACGGCCCGTTCGATGCCCTTGTCCTTGGCGACCTGATCCAGGACGAGGTTGAGGTTGACTGCCGGGTTGGCGGGCGTGGGCATGGCTGTGTCTTCTCCGAAAATGGGTCCACGGGCGGCCCTGGCGCGAACAGGGTCCCCTGTATGTGGGCTTCTAGAACTCGAACTCCAGATGGGCCTTGGCGATGTCCTTGAAGGGGATGATGAAGGCACCGCCCCCTTCCACGTCCACGGAGATGGCGTCGGCCGCCACTCCGGTGAGCGTGCCGCTGAAGTTCTTCCGCGGCGGGTCACCCAGCGGGCCGAAGGTCTTCACCTTGACCTTCTGTCCCTTCACCCGTTCGAAGTGCGCCGGCTTCTTCAAGGGCCGGTTCACTCCCGGGCTGGAGACCTCCAGGCTGTACTCCTGGGGGATGAAGTCCTCCACGTCGAGCACCGGATCCACGGCGCGCGACACCTGGGAGCACTCGTCCAGTCCCACCCGGCCACCGGGCTTGTCGATGAACAGCCGCAACACCCAGCCCTCGCGCTCGCGGACGTACTCCACGTCCAGGAGCTCCAGGCCTTCGTTCGCCACGATGGGGTCCAGCAGCGCCGCTGCCTTCTCCTCCACCGTCTGTTTGATGTTCTTCGACTCCATGGCCAGGAAACCGGTCTCCAAAAACGCAAAAAGCGGGCACGGCGGCCCACTTTTCGAAGTGATGCGTCGAAAAATGTCGGGGCGTCCGTAACACACGCCCCCTCGGGGTGTAAAGGAAGGACACACCCCGAGGCACCGGGTCAAACGCCCCCCGGGATTGAAGGATTCCCAGGGGTTCCGAGTGACGCCGGTGGCGTTATAACGCCGCCATGCACCTCATCGCCGCCGCACAGATGGTGTCCACCGCGGACAAGGCCCACAACCTGGACGTGGCCACGCGCCTCGTGCGCCAGGCCGCCTCCCTGGGTGCCCACCTGGTGGGACTGCCGGAGAACTTCTCCTGGATGGGACCGGAGCCCGAGCGTCCGTCCGCCGCTGAAAGCCTGGACGGCCCCACCCTGAGCCGGATGGCGGAGCTGGCGCGGGGGACGAAGACGACGCTGCTGGCCGGCTCCATCCTGGAGGAGGGAGCGCCCGGCGGCCGGCTCTACAACACCAGCGTCCTGTTCGGCCCGGACGGCGCCCGGCAGGCCGTCTACCGGAAGATGCACCTGTTCGACGTGGATGTGGGGGACGGTGCCACCTACCAGGAGTCCGCGGCGGTGGCGCCGGGGACGGAGGTGGTGGCGGCGGACACGGTGGTGGGCCGGCTGGGCATGAGCGTCTGCTACGACCTGCGCTTCCCGGAGCTGTACCGGCGGCTGTCGAAGGACGGGGCGACGCTGCTCGCGGTGCCGGCGGCCTTCACGATGATGACCGGCAAGGACCACTGGGAGGTGCTGCTGCGCGCCCGGGCCATCGAGAACCAGGCGTACGTGCTGGCGCCGGCCCAGGGCGGGCGGCACTCCGCGCAGCGGCTGACGTACGGCCACGCGATGGTGGTGGACCCGTGGGGCCTGGTGACGGCGCGGGCCTCCGAGGGCGAGGGACTGGCCATCGCGCCGGTGGACCCGGAGCTCCAGGCACGCATCCGGCGGAATTTGCCGTGCCTGACGCACAGGCGGCTGGAGTAGGCGGGCAAGAGTGAACGGGAGGGGGCGGCAGGCCCTTCCGGCGCGGCGTTTCCGGGTAGAGTGGTTTTCAGGAAGACCCCTCTGGTGAATGGACGACGCTGGCCTCCCCTGCTTTTCGCGGTCGCACTCATGGCCCTTCCTCCCGGCTGCACCGCCGATGAGAAGCCTCGGGGGCCCACCGAGGCACCCCTGCCTCCGCCCGTGCCGCGCGCGCACCTGCGGGAGCTGACGGGGGACGTGCAGATCAAACGCGCGGTGGCGGATGAATGGAGCCCCGCGCGCGACGAGCTGCCCCTCTACGAGAACGACAAGGTCCGCACCGAGGCCGGGGCCAGCGCCCAGGTCGTGTTCGCCAATGGCAGCACGCTGCACCTGGGGGGCGATTCCCTGGTGGGCATCGCGGAGAGCAAGTTGCGAACGGACGTCACCGTCCTGCGGGGACGGGTGGATGCCACCCTGGAGAAGCCGGCCACCCAGTCGCTGTCCGTCACCACCCCATCCGCCACCGTTCGGGCGGGCAGGAAGATTGAATTCCAATGAAGGCCGCCCTCTGGCTCAGCGCGTGGATGGGGCTGTCCGTGGTGCCGTCAACCGCTCCGACGTCCGTGGGGCGTGAGTCCGCGGACGGCGCGTCCCCTTCCGGAGGTGCCTCGGCGTCGGCGCCCCGGAAGGCGCCCGGGACGGAGCCGCAGACGGCGCTCAAGGCGCTGGAGATGTCGCGCGCGGCGGTGAAGGCCGCGCCGGACGATGCGCGCCGCCGTGAGGCCGAGTCCCGCCTGAAGGAAGCGGAGGCGCACTTCCAGGCCGCGCGGTACGCGGACGCGCTGCACAAGGCGGACGAGGCGTGGGCGCTGCTCAACCCGCCCCAGCCGTCCAACTTCACGGTGGAGGTGGACCACGACGGCGGCACCACCACCGTCACCCACCGGCAGGGGCCTCCCGTCACCGTGGAGGCGCAGCACGCCACCCGCGTGCTGGTGAAGGGCGAGTCCGTGCGCGTGCAGCAGGGCACCGTGCTGCCGGAGCCGCCCGGCGCGCCGCAGCTGGCGCAGCCCGCGGACAAGGCCCGCTTCACGCTGAAGCCGGCGGACGGAGGGCTGCTGGGGCCGGTGACGCTGGCGTGGGCCTCCGTCCAGGGCGCCACGCGCTACGAGGTGGAGGTCGTCGCGGAGGGAGTGGAGGGTAAGGCCGCGGCGGCGCCGGTGCGCATGGTGCTGGCCGCGCGGCAATGGACGTTGCCGGCGCTGCCCGCGGGCCGTTATCGCTGGACGGTGACGGCGGTGAGTCCGGAGCAGGGGCGGTCCCTGCCTTCCCAGACACGGCGTTTCGAGCTGGCCGCGGAATCGCTCGAACTCAACGTCAAGGTGAAGGACGGGTGGCAGAAGTAGCCGCCTGACCCCAGCGAGGAGCCCCCGCCGTGCGACTTTTCAAAGCCATCCTCCTCCTGATGCTGGTGGTCAGCATCATCCCCACGCTGATGGTGGGCTGGTTGTCGGTGTCCCATACGCGCGAGCTGCTCATCCGCGACGCGCAGGAGCTGGCGCAGGAGCGCGTGAAGCAGCTGCGGCTCAAGGCGGAGAGCTTCCTGGAGGACCCCACGGAGCGCGTGGTGGGGCTGTCCAGCGTGCCGGGCGGCTTCTTCACCCTGCCGCGCGACACGCAGCGGCTGTACATCACGGCGGTGCTCAACCAGCGCCCGGAGGTGCTGGCGCTCACCGTGTTCGGCGCGGACCGGCAGCGGCTTCCCGGGTTGCAGGCCTTCGCCGTGCACGACATGGCGCCCAGCGGGGTGGCGGAGCACGAGGAGCGCGCGCGGGCCCTGTTGGACGAGGGGCTCACGGGGGTGCGCTACTCGGACGTGGTGGGGTCCCACGGCGGCGGCGGAGGTCCGGTGGTGACGCTGGCCTTCCCCGTGGGCGACCCGGTGCAGGGCTACATGGCCGCGGACATCACGCTCGCGGGCCTGCGGCAGATGCTGGCGCAGGAGCGCGTGGGCAGCACGGGGTTCGCGTACCTGGCGGACCGGCATGGCCGCTTGATTACCGGCGGCGGCGACCTGGGCGCGGTGGGCGACGACGTGTCGAAGCGGCTGCCCCTGGCGCACCTGCTCAAGCAGCGCGAGGGCACGCCCGAGGCGGAGCTGTTCCACGTGGGCAACTTCGGCGAGGGGCGCGACGCGGTGGTGTCCGCGTACTCGGTGCTGCCGGAGGCGGGCTGGGCCATCGTGTCCGAGCAGCCGGTGGAGCACGCGTACCGACAGGTGGAGACCATGGAGCGGCGCATCCTGCTGGGCCTGGGCGGCGCCATCCTGGTGGCGCTGGTGCTGGCGGCCATCTTCTCCCGCAACCTCACGCAGCCCTTGAAGACCTTCATCGCCACGTCGCTGGAGCTGGCGCGCGGCAAGTTCGGCGTGGAGGTGCACCTGAAGCAGAAGAACGAGCTGGGGGAGCTGGCCCAGACGTTCAACTACATGAGCAAGCAGCTCATGGCGTACGACATGGAGACGCGCGGCCTCTACGAGAGCCTGGAGAAGGGCTACCTGGAGACCATCGTCGCGCTGGCCAACTCCATCGACTCCAAGGACGCGTACACGCGCGGCCACAGCCAGCGGGTGGGCGACGTGGCGGTGGAGATTGGCAAGGAGCTGAAGCTCACCGAGCGCGAGCTGCGGCAGTTGCAGTACGGCGGCATCCTCCACGACATCGGGAAGATTGGCATCCCGGAGAACATCCTCTGCAAGCAGTCCCGGCTCACCGACCAGGAGATGTCCCTGATGCGTGAGCACCCGGCCATTGGCGACGCCATCATCGGGCCGGTGACGTTCCTGGGTTCGGTGCGCGCGTGCGTGCGCCACCACCACGAGCGCTGGGACGGCACGGGCTACCCGGACAAGCTCAAGGGCGAGGCCATCCCGATGCTCGCGCGCATCGTGGCGTGCGCGGACACGTTCGATGCGTGCACCTCCACGCGCCCCTACCAGAAGGCCATGCCGCTGGAGAAGGCGATGGAGATCCTGGACAACCTGAGCGGCGCGCAGCTGGACCCCAAGGTGGTGCTGGCGCTGCGCGCGGTGCTGGCCCAGCGGGGCGTGCGGCTGGAGGGCCACCGGCAGCCCGTCAAGCTGGCTTCCTGAAGCCCTGGCTCCCCGGGCCCTTTCGCTTTCGCGGCAGGCCCCCCACTCCGCCGGAAGGATGGTAGGGAGGGGCTGCTGCTGCAAAGCCTTGGAAGGTGGATTCGGTGAGCAATTTCTGGGATCGCATCAAGCCCGCGCCCAAGCCCGTCAGCGCGACGGATGCGAAGCTGTCCGCGGACGGTGAGTCACTGACGCTGACGTGGGACGACGGCGCGACGACGACCGCCACCGCGCAGGTGCTGCGCCAGCAGTGCCCGTGCGCCGCGTGCGTGGACGAGTGGACGGCGAAGCGCACGCTGGACCCCTCGCAGGTGCCCGCGAACCTGCGCGTGCTGCAGATGCAGCCGGTGGGCAACTACGCGCTCGCGTTCGTCTTCAGCGACCAGCACACCACGGGCATCTATCCGTGGAAGCACCTGCGCGAAATCACCCAGACGCAGGGGTGAAGCGCCCCACCGCGTCCCTCCGGAGGTCCTTGTGACGTCGCGCTATCGGCTGCTGCAACCGCTGGCCACCGGAGGCATGGCGGAGCTGTTCCTGGGGGTGGCGAAGGGCGCGGAGGGCTTCGAGCGCACCGTGGCCATCAAGCGCGTGCTGCCGCACCTGGCGCGCGAGCCGGACATCTCCCGGATGTTCGTCTCCGAGGCGCGGTTGGCCATGCTGCTGCAACACCAGAACATCGTCACCGTGCACGACGTGGGAGAGAGCGCGGAAGGGCTCTTCCTGGTGATGGAGCTGGTGGACGGCTGGGACCTGGGCGCGCTGATGCGGGCGGTGACAAGGCAGGGGCTGCGGGTTCCTCCGCACCTGGCGGTGTTCATCGCGAGCCAGGCGCAGGCGGGATTGCAGCACGCGTACCGCCGCCAGCACGACGGCCATCCGGTGGTGACGGCGCACCGGGACGTGTCTCCGTCCAACCTGCTGGTGTCGCGCGAAGGGGAAGTGAAGGTCACGGACTTCGGCATCGCGCGGCTGGCGGGCCTGTCGCGCACGGAGCCCGGGGCGTTCAAGGGCAAGGTGCCCTATGCGGCGCCGGAGGTCATCCGGGGTGAGCCGGCCACGGCGCTGAGCGATCAGTTCTCGCTGGGCATCCTCCTGGCGGAACTGCTCGCGGGGCAGCACCCGTTCGGGTCGGCGGCGGCGGAGCCGATGGCGGTGGCGCACTCCATCCTCAACCGCGCGCCCGCGTCGCTGCCGGACGTGCCGGCGTCGCTGGCCACGCTGGTGCTGCGCATGCTGTCGCGCGACCCGGCGGCCCGCTTCCCGGAGCCAGAGGATGTGTCGGAGGCGTTGGCGCGGTGGCTCGCGCAGACGGGGGAGCCCGCGTCGTCGCATGCGCTGGCGACCTTCCTTCGCGGCGTCCGGCTGCCCATGTCCGTGGGAGAGGTGGCGCGGACCGCGCTCGCGGAGGCCCCGGCTTCGACGGCGGCGTCGTTCGTGATGTCCTCGGTGCCGCGCGAGGGCATGGACACGGGGCGCATCCCGTCCGCGTCGGGTGCGCGTTCAGCGACGGTGGTTCATGGCGGAGGTGACGCTGCCTCGCCTGCGTGGAAGGCGTCTTTGGCGTCCGTCCCCGTGGGGGCGGAGGAAGAGGAGCCGTGGAGCCCGCCAGCCGGAGGTGTCTCGCTGTCCGCAGATGGCGCCGTGGTCCACACCTGTGCCCTCTGCGGCAGGGCGCTGGAGTCCCCTGACTCGCCCTGTGAGTCCTGCACGCGGGGAGCTTCCGCTGCTTCGAGTTTGGGCCACGGCACCGCGGCCTCGCGTGCACGGATGAACGCGCCCTCCCCTGCCGCTCCGGCTGCGCCCGCGCTGGCCACGCAGTCCATCTCGGACGTGGACGACGCGGCGCGGATGAACCGGCCCAGCATCCGCCAGGCGGCTCAGGGTGACCTGGAGTTGGAGGAGCGTGGGCCCCGGGCGGAGAGCTCGCCTTCGGAGTTCGAGCCCGTGGTGCCTTCCCGCCCCCGCGGGCGGTGGGGAGCCGCGGTGGCGCTGCTCGGCACCGCTGCGGTGCTCGCGGCGGGCGCGCTGTTCGTCTGGCCCCGCTACGAGCTCCAGGTGCTGCGCGCGCTGGGACTCCCTTCGGCGGTCCTGTCCGTCCAGAGCGAGCCCTCCGGCGCCACCGTCCTGGTGGACGGCGTGGAGGTCGGCGTGACGCCGCTGGTGATGGACAACACCTACCCCGCGCGCTCCGTCCCCGTGCAGCTCAAGCTCAAGGGCTACCGCGTCTGGACGGGGTCGTTCATGGGCGGCAAGAAGTCGGACGTGACGGCGGAGCTCAAGCGCTGACGCTCCGCCTCAAGCCCGCCCTACTTCACCAGCCGCAGGTGACCACGGCGCGGCGGCTGCGGCTCGTCCGGCGGGCCTCCCTCGGGCGGCGGCGGAGGCGCCACCTCCGGGCGCGACTCCGGCTCGTCGGAGTGCTCGGCCTGCACCTCGCGCAGGAAGGCACGGGGCCTCTCCGCGGCCACGGGCACCGGCGCGGGCTGCGGCGGGCGCGCGACGGAGGCCGACGCGACCGGGGGCTGCTGGAGCAGCTCCGGCGGCATCTCCTCCGGGTACATCCAGAACTCCTTCGTCACGTGGCTGGCGATGGCGAACAGCGCCGACCAGGGCACCGCCACCGTGAAGCGCGAACCGGAGAAGCTCAGCGTGCAGCGCACGCCCCACTCGCCCACCGTGAGGTCGGGCGGCTCGAAACGGTAGGAGAGGTTGAGGCGCAGGTGCGCTTCGCCTCGGAGGCTGGCGGGGACGAGCACACCGGGGCGGCGCGCGTCCAGGTGGATCATCACCATGCCCTGGTCGAGCGCGGCCAGCAGCCGCTCCTTCTTGTCGGAAACCTTCTTGTCCATTCCAGCCTGTCCAGCGGAGGAGTTGCGGGAGCGCCCTCAACGACGGCGCACTTCCCGGTCCATCTCCCGCTTCGTCTCCCGTTCCTTGATGTCGTGGCGGCGATCTTCGTGCGTCTTGCCGCGGCACAGGCCCAGCTCCACCTTGGCCCGGCCCTTCCTGAAGTACAGCACGAGCGGGATGATGGAGTAACCGCGCTCGCGAACCTTCGCCGTCCACCGGTCGATCTCCGCCCGGTGCATCAGCAGCTTCCGGCCCCGGGTGGGAAGGTGGTCGAAGACACTGGCCGCCTTGTAGGAGCCGATGTGGGCGTTGAGAAGGAACAGCTCCGTGCCCTTCTGGAGCGCGTAGGCGTCCGACAGGTTGGCCGTTCCTTCACGCAACGACTTCACCTCGCTCCCCGTGAGCTCCAGCCCGGCCTCTATCTTCTCATCCACCGTGTAGTCGAAGCGCGCACGCCGGTTCTCGGCAATGAGCTTCACCCCCGGCTCCGCACCCACACCCTTCGACTTTCCAGCGGCCATAACGTGTCCCGGGTCTCCTAACCGGCCAGCGGCATGTTGTCGATGAGCCGCGTGGTGCCTGAGAAGGCCGCCACCAGCATGCGCGCCGTCTGCCCGGGCGCCACCGTGTCCAGGGGGGAGAGCGTCCCGGCGTCCCGGACCTCCACGTAGTCCTCGCGCAGGTCCACCGCCTGCAATTCACGGCGGGCGGCCTCCACCAACGCCCGCGTGTCCCGGGTGCCGGAGGCGAGCAGGGCCTGGGCCGCCCGCATGCCCCTGGACAGGGCGAGCGCCCGCTGGCGTTCGTCCGCTGACAAGTAGGCATTGCGGCTGCTCATGGCCAGCCCGTCCGCCTCGCGGATGGTGGGCATGCCCACGATGTCCGCGCCCAGGTGCAGGTCGCGGTTGAGCGCCTTGATGACCTGGAGCTGCTGGTAGTCCTTCTCCCCGAACAGCGCCACGGCCGGCCGGAACAGCGCCAACAGCTGCGTGACGATGGTGGCGACGCCCCGGAAGTGGCCGGGACGCCGCTCGCCGCACAGCCCCTGGCTGACCTCCGTGACCTCCACGTAGGTCTGGTAGCCCGCGGGGTACATCGCCGCGGGCTCGGGCGCGAACACGGCCGTGACGCCCGCGCTCGCGCACTTCGCCAGGTCCCCCTCGAAGTCGCGCGGGTAGCGCGCCAGGTCCTCGCGGGGACCGAACTGCGTGGGGTTCACGAAGATGGAGGCCGCCACCACGTCCGCGCGCCGGCCGCCCTCCCTCATGAGCGAGACGTGCCCCTCATGCAGGAAGCCCATGGTGGGAACGAGCGCCAGGGTCTTGCCCTCCTTCTGGAGGGACGCGACCCAGGCCTTCACTTCCGCGACGGTGCGCAGGACGTGGGGTGCCATGGCTAGACCGGGGCCCCGTAGATGCCGCCGACCTTCTCCGCGGGCTCGCCAGCGCCTTCCGCGTCGGGGGCCACCGGCGTGGGCGTCACCAGCCGGATGCCCTTGGTGGCCTTGAAGCTGTGCTCTTCATCCGGGAAGGTGCCGGCGCGCACTTCGGAGAAGTACGTGTTCGCGGCCTCGGTGATGTTCCCGTGCAGGTTGGCGAAGCGCTTCACGAACTTCGGCTTGAAGTCCGGGTTCATGCCCAACAGGTCGTAGCAGACCAGCACCTGGCCATCACAGTGCTTGCCCGCGCCGATGCCGATGGTCGGAATCTTCAGGCTCTGGGTGATGGTGCGCGCCAGCTCCAGCGGCACGCCCTCCAGCACCAGCGCGTAGGCGCCGGCGGCCTCCAGCGCGAGCGCGTCCTCCAGCATGCGGCGCGCGGCGTCCTCGTCACGGCCCTGCACCACGTAGCCGCCCATCTTGTGCACCGACTGCGGCGTCAGGCCCAGGTGCCCCATGACGGGGATGCTGGCGCGGACGATGGCGCGCACGGTTTCGGCGAACTCGGCGCCGCCCTCCAGCTTCACGCTGCCCACGTTGCCTTCGGACACGAGCCGCCCGGCGTTGCGCACCGCCTCCTGCGGCGACACCTGGTAGCTCATGAACGGCAGGTCGCCCACCACGTGCGCCCGCTTCGCGCCGCGGGCCACCGCCGCCGAGTGGTAGACCATCTGCTCCATGGTGACGGGCAGCGTGGACTCCTGGCCCTGGACGACCATGCCCAGCGAGTCACCGACCAGGAGCACGTCCGCGCCGCTCTCGTCGAGGATGCGCGCGAACGTCGCGTCGTAGGCGGTGACCATGCAGATCTTCTGACCGGACTGCTTCAGGCGCTTCAGCGTGTGGATGGTGACCTTGTCCTTCACGGTTCACCTCCTGTGGGCAAGACGGGTGGGACAGCCTCGTGGAACGTCAGGCCCCTCGCCGTCCCCAGGGGGGATCGCCGGAGGCCGGGGTTCCACGGGGATGCACTCTAACGCCCTCGGGGCCGCGTGGGGGGTTAACCCACGCCAGGCGGCCAGGCGGGCGCAGGCTGTCAACCCCGCCGGGACCGGGGGGTGTAGTGCTGGACGCCGGACTTCACGCTCGCGATGACGTTCATCAGGTCCTCACGGTCCGCCTCGTTGTGCACGAAGTCGATGTCCGACGTGTTCACCACCAGGAGCGGCGTGTCCTGGTAGTGCGCGAAGAAGTCGTTGTACGCGTGCGTGAGCGACTCCAGGTAGCCCGCGTCGAACTTGCGCTCGAATTCACGGCCGCGCTTCTTGATGCGATGCAGCAGCACGTCCAGCTGGGCCTGGAGGTAGATGACCAGGTCGGGCTGCGGGACGCGGGGCCCCAGCGCCTCGAAGACGCGGTCGTAGAGGGCCAGCTCGTCCGAGGCCAGCGTGAGGTTGGCGAAGATGCGGTCCTTCGCGAACAGGTAGTCGCTCACGGTGACGGCGCGGAACAGGTCCTGCTGGAAGAGCTCCTGCTGCTGGCGGAAGCGCGAGAGCAGGAAGAACACCTGCGTCTGGAACGCGAACTTCTGCCGGTCCGCATAGAAGCTGGAGAGGAAGGGATTCTCCTCCACGACTTCGAGAATGCGGCGGCTGCCCAGTCGCTCCGTGAGGAGGTTGGTGAGGCTCGTCTTGCCCACGCCGATGGGGCCTTCGACGACGATGTAGCGGTGGTCCATCGGCCCGAGGCCTCCGCCCCCGGAATGCCACGCATGAGACACATGCGCGCGCGGGGGGCGGATAACACAACCATGCCCCCGTGCATCCCGCAATTTTCGCCGGGCCATCCCACCCTTGCGCCCTCCGAGGTCATCCCCTACGGTGCCCGCGAACACGGACTGCGGGAGCGACGGGCCACAGATGCGCGGCAGGCAGCGGGTGAAGACGGTGGTGGATCGGGTGGAAACGACGCAAGCGGCGCCCGCCGCACGTCCCGCCACGGCCCCTCCCGCACCTCCGGTGGAGGTGGATCCACTCTACGGTGTGGCCCTGCTGAAGACGGCCTTCGAGCTGAAGCGCCGGCCGGAGGGCTCCGTGGATGAGGTCCTCAGCGGCGTGCTCGCGCGCCTGCGCATCGACGAGGACGAGTTCCGCGCGTTCCTCGCCCAGCAGGGTGGGCTCCTGGCCGCGCTGGGCCAGAAGCGCTGAACGTCCCCTACTCTTCTCCTACTCCTCTGGCGGAGCATCCGGAGGCGGCGGCGCCATGGCCGTCACGGGGCCCAAGGCGCGCTCGATGGCGGCGAACTCCTCCGGGGAGAGCGTCTCCGCGCGGCGGCCCGGGTCGATGCCCGCCGTCTGGAGCGCGGCGAGCAGCACGTCCGGCGGAGCCAGGCCCTTGTCGGACTTGAGCGAGTTGATCAGCGTCTTGCGGCGCTGCGCGAAGCCGGCCTTCACCAGCCGCGTGAAGCGGGCCTCGTCCACCAGCGGCGCGCGGGGCTTCTTGAGCCGGACGAGGCGCAGCACGGCGGAGTCCACCTTCGGGGGCGGATGGAAGCGCCAGGCCTCCAGCGTGAGCACGTTCTCCACGTCGAAGTGCAGGCCGAGCAGCACCGTGAGCAGGCCGTAGTCGCGGTTGCCGGGCTCCGCGGCCAGCCGCACCACGACCTCCTTCTGGAGCGTGAAGACGGCGCGTGAGATGTGGGCGCGCTGCGCGAGCACCTGGAAGAGGATGGGGCTGGTGAGGTGGTACGGCAGGTTGCCCACGAGCGCGATCTCGTCCGCGCCGGCCACCTGGGCGAAGTCCACCGTGGCGGCGTTGCCGGGCACCACGCGCACGCCGGGGATGGCCTCCTTCTCCAGCACGGCCACCATGTCGCGGTCGCGCTCCACGGCGGTGACGCGCGCGCCGGTGGCGGCGAGGAAGCGCGTGAGGTGGCCCAGGCCCGGGCCCAGCTCCACCACGGCTTCGCCCTCGCGCGGCGCGAGCGCGTCCGCAATCTCCTGGAGCGCGTCCGCGTCCCCGAGGAAGTTCTGTCCCCAGCTGTGCTTGGCCCGCAGGCCGTGGCGCTTGAGGATGTCGCGCGGAGAATCCACTGTCAGGCCCCTACTCCATGCGCCAGGCGGGGTCGGCCGCGAGGCGGAAATCACCGCGCAAGCCGCGGCGCCACGCTTCATACCCCGCGACGGCGATCATCGCGCCATTGTCCGTGCACAGCCGCACCGGCGGCAGGAACATGCGCAGGCCCCGCTCCTCCGCGCGCTGCTTGCACAGCGCCCTGAGCCGCGAGTTCGCCGCCACGCCGCCGCACAGCACCAACTGCTGGTGCCCGAGCTTCTTCGCCGCGGCGACGAGCTTCTTCGACAGCACGTCCGCCACCGCCTCCTGGAACGACGCGCACAGGTCGTGGAGGGCCTGGCCTTCCGGCACGCCGTGCTTCTGGACGTGGTGCAGCACCGACGTCTTCAGCCCGGAGAAGGACACGTCCAGGTTGTCGCCGGGCAGCGCGCGCGGGAAGCGGATGGCCTCCGGGTCGCCCTTCTGCGCCAGCTCATCGATGGGCTGCCCGCCCGGGTACGGCAGGCCGAGGATGCGCGCCGTCTTGTCGTAGGCCTCGCCCGCGGCGTCGTCGCGCGTGCGGCCGACGAGGCGGTAGTTCCCGTAGTCGCGGACCTCGTAGAGGCTGGTGTGCCCGCCAGAGACGACGAGCCCCAGGAAGGGCGGCGCGGGCGCGTCCTCCAGCAGGCGGATGGCGAGCAGGTGCCCTTCCAGGTGGTTGGCGCCCACGAAGGGCTTGCCGGTGGCGAGGCTCAAGCCCTTGGCCACCTGGAGCCCCACGAGCAGCGCGCCGATGAGGCCGGGGCCGGACGTGACGGCGATGAGGTCGATGTCGTCCAGCGTCTTGTCCGCGCGGGTGAGGGCCTCGTGGACGACGGGCATCACCTGGACGATGTGGTTGCGGCTCGCCAGCTCCGGCACGACGCCGCCCCAGCGGCGGTGGATGTCCACCTGCGTGGAGACGACGTCCGACAGGGCGCGCCGCCCGTCCTCCACGACGGCGGCGGCGGTTTCATCGCACGAGGTTTCAAGTCCCAGGACGAGCACGACGACTCCAACGACAAGGGCGGGCAGGAGGCGGGCAGGCCGCCGCCCCTGCTCATTTCATCCCATTGAGCAGGGCACGCACCTCGTTCGCCGAGCTCCCCGTCGGTTCGAGGAACAGATACTTCTTATAGGCGTCGGCTGCTCGGGTTTCATCGCCGGAGAACTGCAGCGAGCTGCCCAGCCAGAACCAGGCCTTCGCGTTCTTGGGCTCCGCCTTGACGACGTCCTGCAGCAGCCTGGCCGCTTCGCGGTAGCCGGACTCATTGGTGCTGCTGTTCGCCAACGCCATGGCCAGGCCCGACTTCGCCTCGATGGAGTCGTTGTCCAGCGCGAGCGCCTTGCGGTACGCGCCGATCGCCGACTTGAAGCCCTTGCGCGCCATGGCCGCGCGGCCGTCCTTGATGAAGTCCGCGTAGGTGGCCTTGGGCGCGGGAGCCTCCGGGGGCGCCGTGGGCGGCGGTGTGACGGCGACCGCGACCCCCGCGTCCGCGACGGCGGCGGGCTCGGGCGTGGCCGTCTTCACCGGCGTGCCCGCGTCCTCCGGGGCGGCGGCGGTCTTCGCCGGGGGCGCGCCCGCGTCGGTCTGCGCGTCCACGGTCTTCGTGGGCGGCGGCGTGACGGCCGGCGGAGGCGTCGTCTCCGGCGGCTTGGGCGCGTCCTCGGGCTTCGCGGGCTGCGTCACCTTGGGCGCGTCGGGCTTGGGCGTCTCGGCGCTGCCCGAGCCCTTGGAGATGACCACCGCGGCCACCGCCGCGACCAGGAGCAGGCCACCCGCGACGTAGAGGCCCGTGCGCTTGGGCTTCATCGCGGCGATCAGCGCCGCGTCGTCCTCGTCGTGCGAGGGCTTGGAGGCGGCGGGCTTCGCGCTGCTCGTGGGCGCGGGAATGACCGGGGCCGGCGCGACCGGTGCGGCCGCGACAGGAGCAGCGGAGGGCTGCACGGGCGTGGCGGGCTCGGGCTCCGTGAAGTACGCCTCGGAGGCGGGCACGTCCTGCGCGGTGGTGTCCACCGGCTCCATGGCGGCCGGCTGCGCATCGAAGGGCGTCGACTCGGGGAACTCGACGTTGAGCGCCACCGGGGCCACCTGCGGCGGCACGATGCCGTGGCCCGGATACGGCGGCAGCGCGAGCTGCGGCGCCGCGGGCTCCTCCACCGGCACCTCGTCGTGGAAGGGCTCCGTGCCGCTGACCAGCGTCACCTCGGACGACGGCGGGGCCGGCGTGGGCGGCGGCACCGGTGCCAGCGGGCTGGGCGCGATGGCCGCGCCCCCGAAGATGGGCGGACGCGAGGGCAGCGGATCCACGGCCGCCTGCGCGGGCTGCGCGGTGAACGGGTTGGGAGCGGCCGGTGCGCGGGCCGCGGACGACCAGGGCGAACCCGGACCCCAGGTGCTGGAGGCGCTCAGGCCCTCCGTGTCCACCCGGCTCCAATCGAGCAGCAGGCTGCGCCGCGCATGATCCACCGCGCGGTGCGCCGGAGGCGGCTCCACGAGGAACGCCGAGCCTTCCTGAGACAGCGGCGGCACCGCGGGCTCCGCGCCATCCTGGCCGAACGGGGGCGGAGCGCCGTCGCCGGGACGCACGCGCGGCGGGAAGATGACCACCTGTGCGGGCTGCGGAGAGACCGGCGCGGGCGCCCTCTCCGCCACGGGCGTGACCTCCTCCATGGGCTCGGGCTGCGTGGGCGCGGACTCCGGCTCCGGCTCCGGCTCCGGCTCGGAGACCGGAGCTTCCGCCACGGGCGCCGCCTCCACCGGGGGCGGCTCCACGGGGGCCGGCGCGTCGTGGGGCTGGGGCGCGGGCGCGACGTCCACGGGGATGGGCGGCGCGGCGTTCAGCCACTGCTCGATGCCCGGCTTGCTGCTCTGCACGGGCTCCAGCGGCGCGTTGCCCAGCTCGCGGATGAGGCCCTCGAAGTACAGCTTGCTGATGATGCCCAGCGCGGCCAGGTCCTCGAAGTCCGAGTCCTCCACCACGCGCGACAGCGCGCGCTTGCCGTCGAACAGGCGCAGCAGGCCGTTCACCTCGTCGGGGATCTCCGACAGGCGGTCCGCCAGCTGGTGGTAGTCGATCTCGAAGACCGTCTCCAGTGGCGGGAGCTGCTCGAGCATCCGGCCCCACTCGTCCAGCCGGCGCATGCCCTCCATGAGGAGGCCCTGCGTGGAGACCTCGATGCGCTCGGTGCGGTCCAACGTGGTGAACTGCACGTCGAACTGGCCTTCGAACGTGTTGAGCAGGCGGTAGAAGGCGTTCTCGCCCTTGAGCCGGCCCAGCTCCGCGTCGATGACGCGGCCTTCCTTGAAGTACACGACGCCGGTGCGCTCGCCCTGGATGGAGATGACGCCCGTCTTGCGGCCGATTTCAAACGTCTGGACCAGGTCCACGACGCCCATGTCGGCGAGGCTTCCCGCGAAGCCGCCCTTGGTCGTCTCGCGCTTCTCGATGCGTTCCTTCTCGGCCTTCTGAAGGATCATCTTCACGCGGGTGACGATCTCTTTGATGTAGATGGGCTTCGTCAGGTAGTCGTCGCCCCCGAGCTCCAGGCCGCGCACCTTGAACTCGACCGACTTCTGGTTCGTCAGGAAGACGAAGGGGATGAACTTGAAGCGCTCGTCGGACTTGAGCGTCTTGCAGAGCTCGAAGCCGTCCATCTCCGGCATCTTGGTGTCCGCGAGCACGAGGTCCGGCGGGCTGATCTGGACCTTCTCCAGCGCATCCTTGCCGTGGATCGCAGTCGTGACGGAGAAGCCGGCCTTCTTCAGGCTGACCTCCATCACGCGCAGACTCTTCGCGTCACCATCGACGAGGAGCAGGTGCTGCTTGGCCACGTGGCATGCCTTTCAAAACGGGCGGGACGGCGGATCCAACGGACGCGCCCCGTGGGGGCAAGCATCGGGTCCGGCTTTCAAGTGTGTCAATGGGCGGGACTGTCCGGAAAACGGGCCGGCTCCCTCCCCGGGGGACAGGCGAGTCAGCGGAAGAGACCCTTCTTGGGTGGGTTCTTCTTACGCATGTCGATGAGCCGCAGCTCCTGGTTCGCCTCCAGGTGCTTGGGGTTCGCACGGACGGCTTCCCGGAAGTGCTTCTCCGCGCGGTCCATGTCCCCCTCCACGCGGGCGATGACGCCCAGCTGGTAGTGGGCGCGATCACAGTTCGGGTCGGTGCGCACCGCATCCGCCATCCACTGTTTCGCGCGGGGCATGTCGGCCTTGCGGTTGGGGTCCATGTAGACGGACCAGGCGCGCGCCGCGAGGTACAGGGGCTTGGGGTCCAGGCCGTACGCGCGCTCGTAGTGCTCGCTGGCGGCGACGAAGTCGCGCTTGCGGAAGAAGACCTCGCCCATGCGGAACAGGTCGTCCGCGTTGGTGTCCGCGCGGGCCGCGGCGGGCCCGCCGGGACGGGCGCCGGGCGCCGGAGGCTTGGGAGCGGCCTGAGCGCCCTGCTGGGCCAGCTGGTAGTTCTTGCGCCGGGTGTCGTCGTGGAGGACCTCGTAGGCCTCGCGGATGGACTCGAAGACGGCGGTGATCTTCGGCGCCAGGTGGGGCAGCGACGGGGGCAGCCGGTCCGGGTGGAACACCTTGGCGAGGCTCAGGAAGGCGGCCTTCACCTGGTCGCGGGAGGCGTCCTGCGGAACCCCAAGTGTGACGAAGTGGTCCTTCTTCGTCTGGATGTCGGCGTAGCGCTGCTCAATCTGCTGCGCGAGCCGGCCCTCGTCGGGCTTGGGGGGCTCCGGCGGCGCGGCGACGGCGGCGGACGGCGGTACGGCGCCTTCGGGCATGGCCGGGGTGCTCGCGGCGGCGGGGGGAACGGGGCGGGCGCCGAGCGTGCCCATGTTCTCCATGGCGCGGCGCAGGAGGCGCTGGCGCCGGAGCTTGGAGGCTTCGTCGGGGTTGGAGGGGTCTTCGGCCGCCACGTCGTCCTCGTCAAAATCCCAGTCGTCCAGGTCTCCGGACAACTCGTCCCCAGTCTGGCCAGAAGCCCCCGCGTTGTCACCGGGGAACGCGGTGGAGCGGGGAGAAGGCAGCGGCTCGAACGTCGCTTCGACGATGGCCTCGACGAGGAATTCGTTGGCGTCGCCCGCCGAGCGGACATCCGAGCGGATGAGGGCTTCCAGGTGGGCGTCCACCTGCTGGAGGGCGGCCTCGAAGGAGGCGGTGAGGTTCTGGGCGGGGTCGTTGGACTCGTCGAAGGAGACGATGCGCCACAGGTCGTCCTCGCTGGCGCGGGCGGGACGCACGGGCGGTGTGGAGGACGCGGGGAACTTGGGGGGCTGGACGGCCCAGAGGTCCGGCTGCGGGGGGGCCTCGGCGGGGACGACGGGGGCGGCCGGAGCGGGGGCGCGGGTGTCCGGGAGGGGGGCGCCGGCGGGGACGATGTCGCCCCAGCTCTCCGGCTCCACCTCCAGCAGGGGGAGGTCGGGTTCCGGCGGGGGGGCGACGGGGAAGCGCGAGGACTCCTCGGTGAGCCAGGGGTCCAGGGGCACGGAGGCGGAGCGGCGCAGGGCCTCGGCCATGTCCTGGAGCAGGGCGGCCTGGGCGCGCTTGCGGGCCTCGGTGAGGGCGGTGGTGTTGTCGCTGGCGGGGAGCTCCAGGGCGTCGCGGGGGGACGCGGGGATGGAGTCCGCCCAGGAGTTCGACGGGGCGGAGGGTTCAGGCTCCGCGGTGAGGATGATGTCCTCGGGACTGAGCGTGAGCGGTTCGGGCTCTGCGGACGCGGCGGCGATGGGGACGAGGACCGGAGGCGGCGTGGCAGGCGCGGCCGGACGGGAGCGCCGGGGGAGTGAGGGCGGATGGGCGGGCTTGCCCTGTTCGGACAGGCGCTGGGCTTCAGCGGCGCGGGCTTCTTCGGCGAGGCGGGCCTCTTCCGCGGCGCGGGCCTGTTCCGCGAGGCGGGCGGCCTCGGCGGCACGGGCCTCTTCGGCGAGGCGGTGGAGTTCGGCCTGACGGTCCTCCTCCTCCTCGGCGCGAAGGCGGGCCTCCTCCGCGAGGCGCAGTGCTTCGGCTTCGGCGCGAACGCGAGCCTCTTCGACCAGGCGGGCTTCTTCCGCGAGGCGTGCGGCTTCGGCAAGGCGGGCCTCTTCCGCGAGGCGAGCCTCTTCGGCCAGACGCGCCTCTTCGGCCAGACGCGCCTCTTCTTCCGCGCGCAGGCGAGCCTCTTCGGCCAGCCGAGCTTCCTCTGCGAGTCGGGCTTCCTCGATCGCGCGAAGCCGGGCTTCCTCCGCGAGGCGGGACTCCTCTTCCGCACGCAGCCGGGCCTCTTCCGCGAGGCGCGCCTCTTCGGCCAGCCGGGCCTCTTCTTCAGCATGAAGCCGGGTTTCCTCCGCGAGCCGAGCCTCCTCTTCCGCACGAAGGCGAGCCTCTTCGGCCAGTCGAGCCTCTTCCGCGAGGCGGGCCTCCTCGGCCAACCGTGCCTCTTCGGCGAGTCGTGCCGCCTCCTCCTCACGCAGACGGGCTTCTTCCGCGAGGCGAGCTTCCTCAGCCTGTCGAGCCTCTTCGGCGAGGCGCGCCTCTTCGGCGAGACGCGCTTCTTCCGCGAGGCGTGCCTCTTCCTCTGCGCGAAGTCGGGCCTCTTCGGCCAGTCGAGCCTCTTCGGCGAGACGCGCTTCTTCCGCCGCGCGAAGACGGGCTTCTTCCGCGAGGCGGGCCTCTTCCTCCGCACGCAGGCGCGCCGCTTCAGCCAGCCGCGCTTCCTCAGCGAGTCGAGCCTCCTCGATCGCGCGAAGCCGCGCCTCCTCCGCGAGACGGGCCTCCTCCTTTGCGCGAAGGCGAGCTTCCTCCGCCAGCCGGGCCTCTTCCGCGAGACGAGCCTCTTCCGCGACGCGCGCTTCCTCTTCGGCGCGAAGGCGGGCTTCTTCGGCAAGGCGCTCGGCTTCAAGGCGCGCCAGTTCAGCGAGCCGGGCCTCTTCCGCGAGGCGAGCCTCTTCCGCGACGCGCGCTTCCTCTTCGGCGCGAAGGCGGGCCTCCTCCGCGAGACGCGCCTCTTCAGCCAGCCGTGCTTCCTCGGCGAGCCGAGCCTCTTCGATCTCGCGAAGGCGGGCTTCTTCGGCCAGACGTGCCTCTTCCGCCAGTCGAGCCTCTTCCTCTGCACGGAGTCGGGCCTCCTCCGCGAGACGCGCCTCCTCCTCCGCACGAAGTCGGGCCTCTTCGGCCAATCGCGCCTCTTCAGCGAGACGCGCTTCTTCCTCCGCACGAAGCCGGGCCTCTTCGGCCAGTCGCGCCTCTTCAGCGAGACGCGCCGCTTCGGCTACTCGCGCTTCCTCCTCGGCACGAAGGCGGGCCTCCTCCGCCAGTCGCGCCTCTTCGGCCAGTCGCGCCTCTTCAGCGAGCCGAGCCTCCTCGGCAAGACGCGCCTCTTCTTCGGCACGAAGGCGAGCTTCTTCAGCGAGGCGAGCTTCTTCAGCGAGGCGAGCTTCTTCAGCGAGGCGAGCTTCTTCAGCGAGGCGAGCTTCTTCAGCGAGGCGAGCTTCTTCTTCGGCGCGAAGGCGAGCCTCTTCGGCAAGACGCGCCTCTTCAGCCAGCCGAGCCTCTTCCGCGAGGCGAGCCTCTTCTGCGAGCCGTGCCTCCTCTTCCGCTCGAAGGCGGGCTTCTTCTGCAAGCCGAGCCTCTTCGGCCAGTCGAGCCTCTTCCGCGAGGCGGGCCTCCTCCTCCGCACGCAGCCGCGCCTCTTCCGCGAGGCGAGCCTCTTCCGCGAGGCGAGCCTCTTCTGCGAGGCGAGCCTCTTCCGCAAAGCGAGCCTCTTCCTCCGCGCGAAGTCGGGCCTCTTCAGCCAGTCGAGCCTCTTCAGCGAGCCGGGCCTCCTCTTCCGTACGCAGCCGCGCCTCTTCCGCGAGGCGCGCCTCTTCGGCCAGTCGCTCGGCTTCGATACGTGCAAGTTCAGCGAGCCGGGCCTCCTCGGCGAGTCGGGCTTCTTCAGCGAGCCGGGCCTCTTCAGCGAGGCGAGCCTCCTCCTCTGCGCGAAGGCGAGCCTCCTCCGCCAGCCGCACTTCTTCAGCGAGCCGGGCCTCTTCAGCGAGGCGAGCCTCCTCCTCTGCGCGAAGGCGAGCCTCCTCCGCCAGCCGCGCCTCTTCTGCGAGCCGGGCCTCCTCTTCGGCGCGAAGACGAGCCTCTTCCTCTGCGCGAAGGCGAGCCTCCTCCGCCAGCCGCGTCTCTTCTGCGAGCCGGGCCTCCTCTTCGGCGCGAAGACGAGCCTCTTCCTCCGCACGAAGTCGGGCCTCTTCAGCCAGCCGCGCCTCTTCCGCGAGTCGAGCCTCTTCCTCCGCGCGAAGTCGGGCCTCTTCGGCTAGCCGGGCCTCCTCTTCGGCGCGAAGCCGGGCCTCTTCAGCGAGCCGAGCCTCCTCGGCAAGACGCGCCTCTTCCTCGGCGCGAAGGCGAGCCTCTTCGGCAAGACGTGCTTCTTCCGCGAGGCGGGCCTCTTCCGCCAAGCGCGCCTCCTCGATCGCGCGGAGACGAGCCTCTTCCGCGAGACGAGCTTCCTCGGCCAGCCGCTCCGCCTCGATGCGCGCCAACTCCGCAAGCCGTGCCTCTTCAGCGAGTCGCTCCGCTTCGATGCGAGCAAGCTCCGCCAACCGCGCCTCTTCGGCCAGCCGCTCGGCATCAATGCGCGCCAGTTCGGCGAGACGAGCCTCTTCGGCCAGCCGCTCCGCCTCAATGCGCGCCAGTTCCGCGAGGCGAGCCTCTTCCGCGAGACGAGCCTCCTCGGCCAGCCGCTCCGCTTCGACGCGAGCCAACTCCGACAGCCGAGCCTCTTCCGCGAGCCGGGCCTCCTCGGCCAGCCGCTCCGCCTCAAGCCGCTCCGCTTCGATGCGCGCCAGTTCCGCGAGACGAGCCTCTTCGGCGAGTCGCTCCGCTTCAATGCGCGCAAGCTCAGCGAGGCGAGCCTCCTCAGCGAGACGCTCCGCCTCGATGCGCGCAAGTTCAGCGAGTCGGGCCTCTTCGGCGAGTCGCTCGGCTTCGATACGCGCCAACTCCGCGAGCCGGGCCTCTTCGGCGAGTCGCTCCGCTTCGATGCGTGCAAGCTCCGCGAGCCGAGCCTCTTCGGCGAGTCGCTCCGCTTCGATACGCGCCAGTTCCGCGAGGCGAGCCTCCTCCGCGAGCCGCTCCGCTTCGATACGCGCCAACTCCGCGAGCCGAGCCTCTTCGGCGAGTCGCTCCGCCTCAATGCGCGCAAGTTCCGCGAGGCGGGCCTCTTCCGCAAGCCGCTCCGCTTCGATGCGAGCCAGCTCCGCCAGCCGAGCCTCTTCCGCGAGCCGTTCCGCCTCCAGCCGCGCCAGCTCCGCGAGCCGAGCCTCTTCCGCCAGGCGTGCTTCCTCAATCGCCCGGAGCCGGGCCTCCTCAGCGAGCCGGGCCTCTTCCGCCAGCCGCGCCTCTTCGGCCAGCCGCGCCTCTTCCGCCAGCCGCTCCGCTTCGATGCGCGCCAGCTCCGCCAGCCGCGCCTCTTCCGCGAGCCGGGCCTCCTCCGCCAGCCGTTCCGCCTCCAGCCGCGCCAGCTCCGCGAGCCTCGCCTCCTCCGCGAGCCGCTCCGCCTCCTCGCGACGGCGCGCCTCCTCGATGGCCCAGGCCTCCTCCTCCGCCTGCCGCAGTTCCTCCTCGCGCCGCAGCCGCTCGCGCTCCTCCCACTCCTCCACCGACAGGGCCTCGATGCGGCCCTCGCGCTCCAACACCCGCAACAGCGCCTGCTGTGCCCCCGTCAGCGACTCCGGCCTCCGGAACGCGCCCAGCGTCTCCAGCAGGCTCCGCTCCGACGCATCCGTCAGCCACGGCTCGCACGCCGCCACCTCCGGGCAGCGGTAGACCCTCGCGGGCACGGGCTCACGGGGCGTTGGCTCCAACGCCGCGCGCACCACCCGCACCCCCGCGATGGGCGCGAAATCCCCCGCCGCCTCCACCGCCTCCACCTCGAAGTCCGCGCGCTCCGCGAGCTCGCTCAGCCGCCGCACCTGCGCCAGCACCTGCTGCTCGTGCACCACCGCGGGCTGGAGCCCGCTGTCCTCCAGCAGCTCCTCGTCCGGCGCCGCCGCCCCACCCCGCGCCCACAGCGCGTCCAGGGCGTCCACGCCCAACAGCCCGTTCTGGAAGAGCGCCTGCGCCGGCGTCTGGTAGCCGAAGCCCAGCTTCGCGCCCACCAGGTCGCCCTCGCGCAGCCACAGCGCGGACTCGCGTCCACCGGCGTGCAGCGTCAGCCGGCCGGTGGCTCGGGACTTGTGGGCGGCATACAGCGCTTCGGCGACCTGCGAGGCGGACATTCGGCCACGGAGTGTAGCCCGTCCTGCCCGCCCCTCAATTCGACGGCGGCGCCTGCCTGGCCGCTGTCCCCAGCTGTACCTGACGCAGCGCCTCGTAGGCGCCAATCCCCACCGACGTCGAAAGATTCAAGCTCCGGCGCTCCGGCAGCATCGGGATGGTCACCGGCGTCCCCGTCCCCCCCTCCATCACCTCCGGCAACAGCCCCGTCACCTCCGAGCCGAACACCAGGTGGTCCCCCGGCTCGAACGTGGCCGCGTACAGGGACGTCTCCGCCCGGGCGGAGAACAGCCAGCGCCGGGCCTGGGGATACTCCGCCACGTAGGCGTCGTAGGTCGGGTAGAGCTTCAGGAACACCTTGTCCCAGTAGTCCAGCCCCGCCCGCTTCAGGTTCCGGTCATCGATGGAGAACCCCAGGGGCTCCACCAGGATGAGCCGGCAGCCCGTCACCGCGCACAGCCGGGCCACGTTGCCGGTGTTGGGCGGAATCTGCGGGGACACGAGGACCAGGTGCAGCGGGGACGCCAGGGGCTCAAGCATGGGATAGAACACCGGACATGCACTGGAGGGTGACCAACGAAACGCGGCAGCGGCTGCTCGCGGACCGCGCGGAACGCGCCGAGTCCTTCGTCCAGCGCTTCCAGGGGCTCATGGGCCGCGCCTCGCTGCCCATGGGGGGCGGGATGCACATCGAGCCCTGCAACTCCATCCACACCTTCTTCATGCGCATCCCCATCGACGTCGCCTTCCTGGACGCGGAAGGGCGCATCGTCAAGCAACTGTCCGCCATGCCTCCCTGGCGCACCTCGTCCATCTACTTCAAGGCCCGCTCCGTCCTGGAGCTGCCCGCCGGCGTCCTTTCGGCCAGCGGCACCCAGGAGGGCGACCGCCTGGTCTTCACCCCGGCGCAAGACCCGGGCGTCTAGGCATCCGGGGGCCCATGCCGTCCCCTCCACCCGCACCCGGAGGGGGGAATGCTGGGACAAACGAGAGGTTTTTGACCCCTTTTGGAGCGCTTTGTTAACGTCGCGCCCCGATTTTCACGCCTGTCCCCGGAAGAGTCCCTTCGCATGCGCATCGAGGTCGCCGGCAGCACCCACGTCGGGATGAAGCGGAACCACAACGAGGACAACTACCTCGTGCTCCAAGAGGAGAACCTCGTGTGCGTGGCGGACGGCATGGGAGGCCATTCGTCCGGGGAGATCGCCAGCCGCATCGCGGTGGATGAGTTGGGGGAGTTCTTCCGCCTCACGTCCAAGGACCAGGACGCCACCTGGCCCTTCAAGATGGACAAGCAGCGCAACTACGACGAGAACCGCCTGGCCACCGGCATCAAGCTGGCGAACGCGCGCATCTTCGAGCGCGCCACGGCGGACTCCAAGTACAAGGGCATGGGCACCACCATCGTGTCCGTGCACTTCGCGGAGAACGGCGTCTACGTGGGCCACGTGGGCGACAGCCGCGTGTACTTCTTCCGCGGTGGCATCCTCCAGCAGGTGACGGAGGACCACTCGCTGCTCAACGACTACCTCAAGGCGAAGAAGCTCACGCCGGAGGAGATTGAGAACTTCCCCCACAAGAACGTCATCGTCCGGGCGCTGGGGATGAAGGAGCAGGTGCAGGTGGACGTCACCCGCGTGGATCCGCTGGAGAACGACGTCTTCCTGCTGTGCTCGGACGGCCTGAGCGGCATGATCACCGACGCGCAGATGCAGGACATCCTGTCGCGCACGCCGGAGCTGGAGAAGGCCTGCGGCCAGCTCATCGACCTGGCCAACGCGGCGGGCGGCAACGACAACGTCACCTGCGTGCTGGCGCGCTACCACGCCGCCTGAAGCGGCGCCCGTCCCATCCGGACGCGTGAAGGCCCGTGCTCCCCGAAGGAGCGCGGGCCTTCGTCTTGAGGAGTTCCCATGTCCTGGCACCTGCTGACCGGCCTGCTGCTGATGGCGGCCCCGCCCGATTTCTCCGCCCCGCTGACCGCCGCCGGAGAGAAGACCTCCGCCTCGACCGCGACGCTCGTCTCGGACGGCCAGCAGCTGGTGCTGGACGTGGACGTGGTGGACACGACGCCGTCGGCCGCGACGGACGACGTGCACTCGGATCACGTGGAGGTGTGGTTCGGGCTGGAGGCGCCCGACGCGCTGATGCCTTCCCGCGTCGTCACCACGTCCCCCGAGGGGAAGCTCTTCACGGTGAGCGGCAAGGACGACCCGAAGGCGCTGGAGGCCCTCATCCGCGGCGAGTCCCCGTCGGACAGATTCTGCGCGGAGGACAAGCAGGCCGTGCGCGAGCAGCTGGGCACGGCGCCCAAGCGGACGCGGGTGCTGCTGGGGCTCGCGCATCTGGGCCTCTTTCCGGACGGCCGGCCCCCCGTGCTCTACGACGTGGAGCGCTACCCGGGCCTGTCCCCGGCCCTGGGCGAAGGCGACGTGCGCTACGAAGCGCTGCGGACGGCCACGGGCTACCACGTGCGCGCGGTGCTCCAGCCCGGGGCGCTGCTGTTCGTCCCGAAGGATGGCGTGCGCACGTTGCGCGTCCGGGTGGACGCCATCGACGCGGGCGCCGCGGGCACGAAGGAGACGCTGCGCTCCACGCACCCGGCCCCAAAGTGGGGCGACGCGCAGACGCTGCGGACCGTGAAGCTCGTGAAGCCGCTCACGATGACGCTGGTGGAGGGCCTTCCGGAGCTGGGGCAGCCCCTGCGCAAGGCGCCCGGCGCGAAGCAGGCGTTTGATGCGCTGCCGCCCTACTTCCTGCGCACGGGGGAGACGTGGACCGGCGTACGGGCGCTCCGTGAGGTCCCCACGAGCAACAGGGTGCGGGTCTGCTCCGAGACGCTCGATGACGTCACCAGATACCGTCCTCAAGCCAGCGTCTTCGGTCCGCCCACCCCGTTCGTGGGCGGTGACACCGCGAGCATCCCATTGCGGACCCCGGGCGCCCCGACGACGCTGTACCTCTCCCGGGCGCCGGGCGACCTGCGCGCCGTGGTGTCCAGCGCGGTGGTGGAGACGTTCCGGTTCAAGGATGGCACACCGGGGCTCGTGGAGCGGAGCGATGACTCCATGTATGGCCGCTACACGGACGGCCCCTGCGGCGGCGCGACCGTCGTCACGATAGAGCTCGTGCGCCTGGAGAAGCAGGGGCCGAAGCGGACCGTCCTGCTGACCTGGGACGACTGCGGCAGCGGCATCTCGGACGGAAAGCAGCACCTGGCGCAGTACCCGGAGAGCGCCGACGAGGACACCACCCCGAAGCTCCACTGGGCCGCGCCGGGGCAGAAGCTGCGCGTGACGTTCGGTACCCTCCTCACGCTCGAAGCCACCTGGAAACCCGATGGCTCCGGCGTGAAGGTGGACACGGTCGCCGCCAGACCGTGATCAGCGCCCCGTCAGCGGCGCGGGCACCCGGTGCGGGCCCCACGCGAGCACCTCGGTGAGCGCCTCACCGGGGGCCACCTGCGTCTCCTCGAACACGGCGCAGCGCTCCAGCTTCGCGCCCTGCCCCACCCGCGCGCCCGGGCCCACCGACACGTCCGGGCCCACGGTGGCGCCTGCGTCCACGACAGCGCCCGCGCCCACGTACGCGGGGCCGCGCACCGTCCCCGCGACGCGGGCCTCCGGGTGCACCCAGGCTCCGTCCGCGCCGGCCTTCAGCCCGTGCAGCGGAGAGTCCTTCCCCAGCGCCTGCAACGGCACGCGCCCTTCGAGCACGTCCCGCACCGTGGCCAGATAGCGAGACGGCATGCCCAGGTCGGACCAGTACGCGTCCACCGCCTGGCCGCGCACCTGGAGCCCCGCCTGCATCACCCGCACGTAGACCTCGCGGTTGATGTCCTCGGGGCCTTCGGCCGTCATGAAGTCGAACACGCTGGGGGACATCACGTGCACGCCCGTGAAGTGCCACGGCTTCAGGCCCTCGTCGCCCGGCCCGTAGCCCGCGATGCGGCGCACCTGCCCGCCCGCGTCCGCCTCCACCGCCGCGTACTTCTCCCCCTCCGGCATGGGCAAGAGCACCATCGTCGCCACCGCGCCGGACTCCCGGTGCGCCGCGACCACGGGCTTCAGGTCCACCGGGAAGAGGATGTCCCCGTTGAACACGAGGAAGTCCTCGCCGGAGAGGAAGTCGCGCAGGCCGCGGATGCCTCCGCCCGTGCCCTGGATGACGGGCTCGTGCACCACGTGCAACGGCAGCCCCGCGCGCTCGCACTCCGCGCGGGCCACCGCCGCCATCGTGTCCGGCAGGTGGTGCGTGTTGATGCCCACCTCCGTCACGCCCGCGGCCTTCAGCACCGCCAGGTGATACCGGAGCAGCGGCTGGCCAAGAAACGGCATGGCCGGCTTGGGCCAGCGCTCCGTGAGCGGGCGCAGGCGCGTGCCCAGGCCCGCGCAGAGGACCATCGCTTTCATGGCTTCAGGCCGCCAGCTCGGGCACGTACTTCGCGATGAGCTTCTGCAGCCCCGCCAGCTCCGGCCGGCGCGCGAACGCGGCCTTCACGTAGCGCAGCGACGCGGGGATGGAGACGAGGAAGCCCGGGTTGCCCTTCACGCGGTTGATGAACTCGAAGCGGCCCGCGTCCTTCAGCTTGCGCTGGATGGTGAGCAGGTCGAAGAACGCCTTGAACTCCTTCGCGTCGATCTTCTCCCCGCTCTCCTGCTCGAACGTGGCGATGTAGCGGTCCAGCATCGTGTCCACGAAGTCGCGGTCCAGCTCCACGTAGCTGTCGCGCAGGAGCGCCACCAGGTCGTACTGGCGAGGGCCCTGGAGCGCGTCCTGGAAGTCGATGACGACGAGCTCGCCCTCCTTCACCATGATGTTGCGGCTCTGGTAGTCGCGGTGCGTGAAGCCCCGCGGCGCGGCGGCGAGCGTCTTCGCGATGTCCCGGAACGTGGCGTCCAGTTGGGCGCGCTCCGCGTCCGAGGGCAGCTTTCCGCTCCAGGCCTCCAGGCCCCACTCGCGGAAGTGGTGCAGCTCCCAGTCGTAGAGGTCCTCGTCGAAGGCGCGCGTGAAGGCCAGGCACTCCGGGTCGCGCTGCTTCTCCGCCTGCACGCGCAGCTTCGCCAGCAGGTCCACCGCGCGCGTGTAGAGCGCCTGGTTGTGGCGGCCACCCTCCAGCGCGGACTCGAAGGTGATGTCGCTCAGGTCCTCCAGCACCATGATGCCCGCGGGCTCGTCGTAGCGGAGGATGCGCGGCACGCGCACGCCCAGCTTCTCCAGGTAGCGGTGCACGTTGATGAAGGGCAGCTCCTTCGGGGGCTCGCCCTTGGTGGCCTCCTCGCTCTTCTTCGTCGCGTCCGGCGGCATCACCATCAGCACCCAGCTCTCCGGGGCGCTGCCGACGCGGTAGTAGGAGCGGTTGCTCGCGTCGCCCTTCAACTTCTTGATGGGGGCATCGGGGACGGGACGGCCAATGGCCTGTCCCACCTGGTCGCGAAGGGCGGCCTCAAGTTCCATGGGGGGCGGGTGCTCCGGAGGGGGAAGGAAAAGACGCCCGCGAGTATCGGAGGCACGGCGCGGCGGGTCAAAGCCCACGTGGGCCACGCGTCCGGCGGCCGCCTGCCCTGTCGCCTACGCGACGAGGAACCCCAGGGCAACACCCACACGGTCGCGGCATCCTGCGTCAGGAAGGGCCATGCCTTCGGGCATGTTCCCCCTGACGGGGCGGAGCACATATAAGGCCCCGACCCTCACTTTTTTCGGGAAGCCACGCACGATGGACATCCAACAGAACATCCTCACCGCCATTGGCCACACGCCGCTGGTGAAGCTCAACAAGCTCGTCGGTCCGAACGACGCCACCGTGCTCGTGAAGTGCGAGTTCATGAACCCCGGCGCGTCCATCAAGGACCGCATGGCGCTCTACATCATCGAAAAGGCCGAGCGGGAGGGGAAGCTCAAGCCCGGCGGCACCATCGTGGAGAACACGTCCGGCAACACCGGCATGGGCGTGGCGCTGGCCGCGGCGGTGAAGGGCTACAAGTGCATCTTCACCATGCCGGACAAGATGTCCCTGGAGAAGATCAACCGCCTGAAGGCCATGGGCGCCCAGGTCGTCGTCACGCCGACGAACGTTCCGGCGGAGGACCCGCGCAGCTACTACGAGACGTCCAAGCGGCTGGCCAAGGAGACGCCGGGCGCGTTCATGCTGAACCAGTACCACAACCCGGACAACATCGAGGCGCACTACCACACGACGGGTCCGGAGATCTTCCAGCAGACCGAGGGCAAGTTCGACTACTTCGTGTCCGGCCTGGGCACCGGCGGCACCATGAGCGGCGCCGGCAAGTTCCTCAAGGAGAAGATCCCCGGCCTGAAGAACATCGGCGTGGATCCGGAGGGCTCCGTCTACGAAGGCTACTTCAAGACGGGCAAGCTCACCGAGCCGCACGTCTACAAGGTCGAGGGCATTGGCGAGGACATGCTCTGCGGCGCCATGGACTTCAAGGTCGTGGACGACGTGCGCCAGGTGGATGACCGCATGTGCTTCAACGCCGCGCGCCGCCTCGCTCGCGAGGAGGGCATCTTCGCGGGTGGCTCGTCCGGCGCGGCCGTGCACGTGGCGGTGCAGCTGGCGAAGGAAGTGGGCAAGGGCAAGACCATCGTGGTCGTCCTGCCGGACTCCGGCAGCAGCTACATCAGCAAGTTCCACTCCGACGAGTGGATGCGCGACAACGGCTTCATGCAGGAGAAGGGCGCGGGCACGGTGCGCGACATCATCGGCGCGAAGCCCCGCGACCTGAAGACGGCCAAGCGCGGTGACCGCGTGGACCGCGTGGTGGAGACCATGCGCAGCCATGGCATCAGCCAGATGCCCGTGGTGTCCGACGACGGGCGCGCCGTGGGCATGGTGCACGAGTACGACCTGCTCAACGCCCTGGTCGCTAACAAGGTGAAGTTCCAGGACGCCATCGACCCCATCGTCGCCCCGCTCCAGGGCGCCGTGTCCGCCGAGGCCAGCATCGACCGGCTGCGTGAAATCTTCGCGCGCGACAACGTGGCCGTGGTGAAGGACGGCGAGACGGTCATCGCCATCGTCACGAAGATCGACCTCATCGACCACCTGCACCGCACCGCGGCTTAAGCACCGCGAGCGGAGGCGCTGAAAACACCGCGGGCCCGGAAGGAGGAGCGAATCCTCCCTTCGGGCCCGTCGTGCTTCAGCGGTGCGGTGACTTCAGAGCCCTTCGGGGTCCGGCTTCGTCAGGTCCAGGGCCACCATGTGGTAACCCGGCCCCACGTGCATGAAGCCGAAGCGCTCCGCGCGGTTCTTGATGGCGTCCAGCTGCGAGTAGCCCAACAGCAGCTTGAAGCCCTGCTTCCGGGCCTCGTCGCGGACGGCGGCGACGATGGCGTTGACCGCTTCGTTGCGGTCCTCCTTGGTCAGCCCGGGCGCGGCGATGATGCCTTCAATCAACGCCACCGAGCTGTCCGTGCGGTACAGGAAGCCCGCCGCCTTGCCCGGCACCACGAAGCCGTACTCCGGCAGCGCGTCCGGCGTCATCGTCTCATCCCATGGCTTGCGCCACAGGTTGAGCAGCTCGTGGTGGACCTTGGGGTCGAAGCGGACGGGCTTCATGGACTAGGAGAGGAACGTGGACATCTTCTGGGCGGCGAGCTCGGTCGCGTTGTTCATGCCCAGGTTGGTGAGCGGGTTGCTCTTGGTGGCCTTGAACAGGTCGCCCACGATGTCGGTGACCTTGCTCTTGCCCTTCGCCAGGTTCAGCGCGCCGGACAGCAGGCTGTTGCCGCCCGCGCCGTCCATCAGGCCGGAGCCGGCGAAGGTGCCCAGCGCGTTCTTGAGCACGCCGCCGCCCGGGATGAGGTCGGTGGCCGCGCCCAGCAGCGCCTGCAGGGGGTTCTTGCCCTGCATCAGGCCGCTGGCGAAACCCATCGCCGCGCCGAGCAGCGGGTTCACCGCCGACACGAACGGCTTGACGATGTCCATCACCTTGCCGAGAGCCTTGCCGATGCCGCCCATGGTCTGAGCCTTTTCGGGGAGGGCCGCGCGGGCCCTCGAAGTGAGACTGACAGTGGGATTCTCGGTGGGACGCCGGAGAAGTTTCCGGTTCCCGGATTATCCGAGTGACCCACCCCAAAGCCCTGGGATTCCAGGGCCTTGGCGGGACGGCTCAGCCCCGGATGGGGCCCTTCTTGGCCTCCGCCGGATCCACGGCGGCGCCGGGCTTGGGCGCCACGGCCTGGCCGGGCTTCGCCGCGGAGCCCAGCGCGGCGCTGTAGCGCTGCTCGTGGCTCTTGTCGCTGCTGAAGCCGTCGCGCTGCTGGGCGGGGCTGATGACGACCTCACCGTCGATGATCTTCTGCAGGTGGGTGCCGATCTCCTCCACCGTGGGGATCTTCGGGTCGCGCGCCTTGAGCTCCTCGTCCGGGATGATCTCCAGCTGGGGCGGCTTGTCCGGGTGGATGGCGTAATCGAGGATCTTCTCCACGTACTGCGCGACGGGGAGCTTCAGCATCTCCGCCTGCTGCTGCACGTCGGCGTCCGCCAGCAGCTCCGCGCGCACCACTTCCACGGGACGCTTCAGCCGGCTGGGCGCCGGAGGAGGAACGACCTCATTGGTGTTGGACATGGGCTTCTCCTTTGGGACGTATTGGTAACCCAGGTCAGCCCAGGAACTCAAAGTGTGGGTCGTTTTCTACGGAGCCGGGCGGCGGGCGAAGAGGGCGTTGGCCACCTCCGTCATCACCACCTCGCCGTGCTGGTTCACGACCTCCAGGCGCAGCTTGAGCGCGCCGCGGTCCGGCTTGCTCGCGGAGGGCCTCGCCTCCAGCGTCTCGATGCGGATCCGCAGCGAGTCACCGGGGCGCACCGGCTTCTTCCAGCGCAGCTCGTCCAGGCCGGGCGACCCCATGCCGGCGGCCTGGCCCAGCAGGCCCTCCACCATGAGCTTGTGGCAGATGGCGGCGGTGTGCCAGCCGCTGGCGATGATGCCGCCGTAGATGCTCTTGCCGGCGGCGTCCTCGTCGATGTGGAAGGGCTGCGGGTCGAACTGGCGCGCGAACGCGATGATCTCCTCGCGCGTCACCACGTACGGCCCCCGCTCCATGATTTCGCCGACGGGGAAGTCCTCGAAGTAGCGCATGGTGTCCTTCCTGTGGGTGCCGGGCCCGCCGGCGGTTCATTCCGCCCTTCCCTACCCTCCGGCGGGCCTCGCGGCTACTGCGGAAGCGGCTCTTCGGGGTCGGCCACGGACTCCAGCGTGTCCGCGGGCGGCACGGGGCCTCGCCGCGCCGGCTCCGCGCGGTCGTCCGTGGGGCCCGGGGGCGTGGCGTGCGCCTCCTCCGCCGCGGCCTCCTCCGCCTCCAGCGCGCTGGCCTGGACGCCGCGGACCGAAGCCTTGGCCAGCGTCTTCCTGAGGGTCAGCGTGTCGCGCACGGTGTTGCTGGAGGTGATGAGCCGCGCGGTGAGCGTGCCGCCGTCCACCGTCACGTCCAGGAAGCCGTAGGCCTGGTTGTCACGCAGCGCGGTCCACGCGGGCTGGCTGGTGGCGAAGGGACGCAGCGTGGCACCGCCGCTGCCCACCACGAGGTACGGGATGCCGCGCTGGGTGCTGGAGGCCACGTTGTCGCCGTACATCGGCTTGCTGCGCTCGTAGTCGTGGTCATGACCGGTGAGCACCAGGTCCACGCCGTACTTCTCGAACAGCGGGCCGAACTGGCGGCGCATGGTGAGCTGCGAGCCGTGCTCACCGCTGGACCACGACGGATGGTGGAAGAAGGCCACCGTCCACGGCCGAGTGTTCGCGGCCAGGTCCGACTCCGCCCATGACTTCTGCGCCGCGAGCGTGCACCGGTCCGCGGACGCCAGGCCCACCGCGCAGTTGGAGTCCAGGGAGATGAAGTGCACCGGGCCCCAGTCGAAGGAGTAGTAGCGCTCGGTGCCCTGCGGGTTGTTGGCCGGCAGGTACATGTTGTCCAGGTAGGGCTGCGCCTGGTTCGTCACGTACTCGTGGTTGCCGGGCGTGGCGAACATGGGCACTTCGCGCAGCAAGCCCGCCATGGGCTTGAAGAGGTGCTCCTGGAACTCCGCGTCCGTGCCGTTCGGGTACGCGTTGTCACCCAGCGCCAGCAATAGCTCCGAGCGCCACTGCGGCGTGTTCATCACCGCCATCACCTTCCCCTGCATGCTGCCGCCGGTGCCGAAGTCGCCCATCGCGGTGAAGTGCGCCTGGGTGGCCGAGGACGTCGTGGACGTCTGGAAGCTGCGCAGGCCCGTCTTGCTGCCGCAGGCCTCCACCACGTAGCCGTAGGTGCGGCCCGCGGACAGGTTGGACAGCTTCACCGCGTGGCGCGTGCCCGTCACACCCGCGCTGACGGAGGACGTGAGGTTGTTCCCCTCGCCATAGCGCACCGTGGGGTTGCAGCTGCTGGCGGTGCGGAAGGCCACGATGGCGGACGTCTGCTTCACGCTCTGCAGGTACGGCAGGCGCGGCAACGCGGTGCCGGAGTCACTGGAAGACGGCGGAGCGCTTGCCGCGCACGCACGGGCCTCCGCGATGGAGTTCCAGTCGTTCACCGTGTTGCCATTGACGGTGATGCGCACGTAGCGCGCGCTGCGCGAGGAGAACGCCACCGTCTGCGCGGACGTGTTGAGCGCGCTGTCACCGGCGTACGCCTGGGTGAAGCTGCTGCCGTCGGTGGACGTGGAGACGACGAAGTGGTTCTGGCGCTCGTTGCCCCGGTGCCACGCGATGGTGGTGCCCGTGAGCGTCTGCGCCGAGCCCAGGTCCATCTGGAGCCAGACGCCCGTCCCCTGGGCGCTCCAGCGAGTGCCCAGGTCGTCGTCTTGCGTGTTGGCGGGGACGTTGCCGTCGTCGCCGCTCGCCGTCACCGTCTTCGTGACGAGCTGATTGCAGTTGGACGCGGAGAGCGACTCCGGCAGCGCGGCCGGAGGAACGTCGGAGTCAGTGGGAGCAGGCGGTGACTCGCAGCCAGTCGCGAGCCACGCGCCCAGGAGGCAGGTGGGACCAAGCAGTCGGTTACGCATCGCGCCGGAAACGTTGTGTTCCAACCAACATTCCCCCTGCCCCGGAGGGCAGGCCTGGCAGGCAGGAGCGCGAGCGAGCGCGCTGACTACTTCACGCGGTCGAGTGCGTGCGCGAGGTCGTCGATGAGGTCCTGCGCGTCCTCGATGCCGACGGACAGGCGGATGAAGCCGTCCGCGATGCCCAGCTTCTCCCGCGTCTCCCTGGGGATGGAGGCGTGGGTCATGATGGCCGGGTGCTCGATGAGGGACTCGACGCCGCCCAGGGACTCGGCGCAGGCGAAGACCTTCACCGTCTTGAGGAAGGTGCGCGCCGCCTCCAGACCGCCGTGGATGTCGAACGTCAGCATGCCGCCAAAGCCGCTCATCTGCTGCTTCGCGAGCGCGTGCTGCGGGTGCGTCTCCAGGCCCGGGTAGGTGACCTTCTTCACCTGCTTGTGCGTGGACAGGTACTGGGCCACCTTCATCGCGTTCTGCGCGTGGCGGTCCATGCGCACGTGCAGCGTCTTCACGCCGCGCAGCACGAGGAAGCTGTCGAAGGCGCCGGACACGCCGCCCACCGCGTTCTGCAGGAAGTACATCCGCTCCGCGATGTCGTCGCGGCTGGTGCAGACGAAGCCGCCCACCACGTCGCTGTGGCCGTTCAGGTACTTTGTCGTGGAGTGCGCCACGACGTCGAAGCCCAGGTTGAGGGGCTTCTGGAAGTACGGCGTCATGAACGTGTTGTCCGCGACGGAGATGATGCCGCGCTTCTTGGCGACCTCGGCGATGCGCGCCAGGTCGATGAGCTTGAGCATCGGGTTCGTCGGCGTCTCCACCCAGACCATCTTCGTCTTCGGGGTGATGGCCGCCTCGAAGTTCTCCGGCTTGGAGAGGTCCACGAAGGAGAAGTTCAGGCCGGAGCGCTTGAACACCTTGTCGAAGATGCGGAAGGTGCCGCCGTACACGTCGTCGGAGACGATGACGTGGTCACCGGCCTCCAGCATGTGCATCAGCATGTCCGTGCCGGCGAGGCCGGACGCGAACGCGGCGCCGTACTTCGCGCCTTCCAGCGCGGCCAGGCAGTCCTGCAGCGCCTTGCGCGTGGGGTTCTGCGTGCGGCTGTACTCGTAGCCCTTGTGCTCCCCCGGCCCGTCCTGGACGTAGGTGGAGGTCAGGTACACGGGCGTCATGATGGCGCCGGTGGTGGGATCCGGCTCCTGGCCGGCGTGGATGGCGAGCGTGTCGAAGCGCATGGCTTCGCGAACTAACACAGTCCCACCGGCCGTGCAGCGCTCCCGGGCCTCTAGTCGAACTGGCCGTGCCGGCCCGCCCCCTTCGCGAAGCGCGTGGCCCCGGGGATGGACTCCGTCTGGAGCACCTTCACCCCGGCCTGAAACTCCTGGCGCATCGCGTCTTCGAAGGCCAGGTCCCCCTGGGCGTAGGCGGAGGCTCGGTCCGCGTTCATGCAGGCCTGCGGGAAGGCAGCGATTTGAGCGGCCAGCGACTCCGAGGCGCTCCGGGCCTCGCCCTTCGGCACCACGCGGTTGACCAGGCCCATGCCCAGCGCCTCACCCGACGACACGGGGCGGCCGGTGAGGATGAGGTCCAGCGCGCGCGACAGGCCAATCAGCCGGGGCAGGCGCACGGTGCCCCCGTCGATGAGGGGCACGCCCCAGCGGCGGCAGAAGACGCCCAATACCGCGTCCTCCTCCGCCACGCGCAGGTCGCACCACAGCGCCAGCTCCAGGCCTCCCGCCACCGCGTGGCCGCTGATGGCCGCCACCACGGGCTTGGACAGGCGCATGCGCGAAGGCCCCATGGGCCCGTCCCCGTCCGGCTCCAGGCGCGGCAGGCGCCCTTCCGACACGGCCTTCAGGTCCGCGCCCGCGCAGAACGTCCCCGCGTCGCCATGGAGGACGCCCACCTTCGCGTCGGGGTCCGCGTCGAAGGCGCGGAAGGCGTCCGCCAGCTCCCGGGCCGTGTCGGCGTCCACCGCGTTGCGGACCTCCGGCCGGTGGAGGATGACGGTGGTGACGGGTCCGTTCTTCTCGACGCGCACGCTCATGGGGACCGGTTTTCCCCCGCCCCCGGGGCGGCCTGCAATATGAGGGGAGCCATGTCGGACGAAGGCAACCAGGAGACGCAGGGCGCGGGTGGCATGTTCGAGAACCGCCTGCGCAAGAACGCGAAGCGCCTGCGCAAGTGGGCTCTCGCGCAAGGGCTCACCGCCTTCCGCGTCTATGACCGGGACATCCCCGAGTACCCCTACGCCGTGGACCTCTACGGCGACCACGCCCACGTCGTGGAGTTCCCCCGCCGCAAGGCCCGCGCGAAGGGGACGTCCGAAGACGCGGAGCGCGACGAGGTGCTCGCCGCCGTCACCGCCGTGCTGGGCGTGCCGCCCGAGCGCACGTCCGTGAAGACGCACACGCCCCAGCCCTGGGGCCGCTCGCAGTATGGCCGCGTGGGCGAGGGCAGCGAGCGGCTGGTGGTGGAGGAGCAGGGCCTCAAGTTCTGGGTGAACCTGGGCGACTACCTGGACACCGGCCTCTTCATGGACCACCGCAACACCCGCGCGCGTGTGCGCTCGGAGGCCAAGGGGAAGCAGTTCCTCAACCTCTTCGCGTACACCGGCGCGTTCACCGTGTACGCGGCGGCGGGCGGCGCGGCGGGCAGCGTGAGCGTGGACCTGTCCAACACGTACCTGGACTGGGCGGAGGACAACCTGGTCCTCAACGGCCTGGCGGACCCTCGCCACGTGCTCATCCGCGCGGACGCGAAGGCGTGGCTGGAGGACCAGGCGAAGCACGGGGACGACAAGTACGACCTCATCGTCTGCGACCCGCCGTCGTTCTCCACGTCGAAGAAGATGTCGGGGACTTTCGACGTGCAGCGCGACCACGTGCGGATGCTGGAACACCTCCGGGCGCTCATGGCCCCCGGAGGCGTCCTCTACTTCTCCACCAACTTCCTGGGCTTCGAACTGAAGGACTCCGCCACCCGGGGCATGGAGAAGGTGGAGGAGCTCACCCCCCGCTCCATCCCCGAGGACTTCCACCGCAAGGAGATCCACCGATGCTGGCGCATGGTGGCCCCCTCGCGGTGAGCGTCAGCCGCTGACGGCTACAGCCAGCAGACGTTGTCCTGGCAGCGCTCGCCGGACGGGCACTCGCAGTTGGCCTGGCAGACCTTGCCGGAGCCGTGGTTCACCGGCTTGCACTGGCCGCTGGTGCAGGCCTGGCCCGCCGGGCACTCGCAGTTGGCGCGGCACACGGTGCCGGACGTCCCCGCGTCGTACGACGGCTGCGTCGGGGGCAGCTTGCACTTGCCGCTGGTGCAGACCTCACCGGACGGGCACTCGCAGTTCACCGTGCAGGAGATGTTGCTGCCCGAGCCCGCGTCCGGCACCGGCTGCTTGCAGTAGCCGCCGTTGCACACCTGGCCGGAGGGGCAGTCGCAGTTGGCGAGGCACGCCTGGCCCGGGTCCGGCTGCGGCGACTTGCACTGGCCGCTGGTGCAGACCTGGCCGGCCGGGCACTCGCAGTTGGCCTGGCACTGGCCGCCGGAAGGAATGGGCAGGCAGTAGCCCACCTCGCACTTGGTGTCCGCGGAGCACTCCGTCGTGGAGGAGCACGGCGCGCGGCACTGGCCGTTCACGCAGTCGCGGCCCGTGGGGCACTGGGCCTCCGTGGTGCACGCGTTCGGGTCCGTCTGCGGCTTCTGGCACAGGCCCTGGATGCACACGCCGCCCGGGCCGCACTTGTCGTCATGGTCGCACTGCTGACGGCACTGGCCGTTGATGCAGTAGTGGTCCGTGCCGCAGTCGGAATTGACCCGGCAGACCGGGGCGCCACCGTCCGTGCCCGCGTCCGGCTTCGTGCCGCCGTCCGGCTTGGTGCCGCCGTCCGTGGTGCCCGCGTCCGGCTTCGTGCCGGCGTCCGGCTTGGTGCCGCCGTCCGTGGTGCCCGCGTCCGGCTTGGTACCGGAGGTGGTGCAGAAGTTGTCCTTGCAGCGGCCGCCCGCGCCACATTCCGAGTCGCGGTAGCACGACTGGGCGCACCAGCCGTTGATACACATCTGCGTGCCGGGACACTCGCTGGAATAGACGCAGCCCTGGGAGTCGGAGGTCAGGTCCCAGCAGCTCCCGGAGCGACAGTACTGGTTCGAGCCGCAGTCGGACGTGGTGGAGCAGCCGTAGCTGGTGTCGTAGTCGTCGTCAGGCCAGTAACCGCCGCCATTCGTCTCGAGGATACAACCCGACAACAGGCCTAACAGCGTAAGGAACGGCACGACCAATGTGCCGCGAAGCGTGATGTTCCTCATGAGTGGGGGCTCCAAAGGAATGGGATGGGTCCGGACCGGCCACCGGGGGGGTCATCCGATTTCGAGAGCCTTCGACGCAAGAGGCGGCCAGATTGATCAAATCTTTTTGATCTTTTTTTGTCGGTCCGGAGACCTAGGGGCACGGAGGCAGTGTGCTCGTCTGGACCACCGCTACAGACTGGAGGGCGTTCCTGGAAAAGGGAGACGTCCTTCATCGTCACCCTGAAGGAGAGGCCCGGGTGTTCAGCCGAGGAGCGCGCACGTGGACGGCCACGGTCCCGCCGGAGTCCGGCGTGGACGCGGTGGACGCGCGTGGGCCGGCCTCCGCGGACGAGGCCCGCCTGCGGCTCCTGGTCCAGCGGGTCCAGCAGGGGGACCTGAGCGCCTTCGAGCAGCTCTACGAGGCCACGAAGCTGGACGCGGCGCGGACCCTGCGCCACCTGGTGGGGAACCGCGTGGAGGTGGATGACCTCCTCCAGGAGACGTACCTGCGGCTGCTCACGGCGGTGAAGGGCTTCCGGGGGGAGTCCCGCTTCAAGACGTTCCTCTACCGGGTGTGCGCCAACGTGGCGCTCAGCCATCTGCGGTGGAAGCGGCGCCGGCCGGAGGACCCCTTCGCGGAGCCGCCGGAGATGGTGGCCACGGGGGAGGACCCGGAGCGCGCCGCGGAGCGCCGTCAGGCGGCCCGGCTGGTGGAGGCGGCGCTGGAGAAGCTCAAGCCCAAGAAGCGCATTGTCTTCGTCTACGCCGAGCTGTGCGGCATGAGCCCGGACGAGATCGCCGTCGCCGTGGGAAGCTCTCCCAACACCGTGCGCAGCCGCCTGCACCACGCGAGATTGGAGTTCACGGAAGCCATGCAGCGTCTGGTCGCCGACCGGCCGGTGGGAGGTTCCCATGACCGGTCATGAGACACAGGCCTTGTGGGCGCTGGCCGCGGGAGAGCTGGATGCCGCCGGCAAGGCTCGCGTGGAGGCACACCTGGCGGAGTGCGCCGCGTGCTCGGCGGAGTGGAAGCGCGTGGAGGAGGCCCGGGCGCTGCTGCACACGGCGCGTTCGGTGGAGCCGTCCGTGCGGTGGGAGGAGACGGGGGCGAAGCTGAAGGCGGCCGCGGCGAAGCGGATGGCGGTGCCCGAGCGGCGGTTCCTGTCGCCCTGGGCGATGACGCTCGCGGGGGCCTGCGCCGTCGCGCTGGTGGTGTGGTTGGGTGGAGCGCAGTGGAGGAATGCGGCGCAAGGGCCGGAGTCCGCAGTCGCGACGAAACAGGGCGCTGGGGAAGCTGGAGAGCGGACCGTGCCCGGGGACTTGAAGGCCACCGGGCAGCGTGGCGCCACGGAGGAAGCGGTCGCGGCTCATTCGGAGGCTGCGTCCACCACGGAGGCGGAGCGCGTCACCGGCGCGGTGGTGCGGGAGGCCACGGGTGTGGAGCATGCGCTGGCGGCCGGGATGCGGCTGCGCTCGGGCATGGCGGTGCGGACGCCTCCGAAGGCATCGGCCGTGCTGCGGCTTCCGGATGAGAGCCGCGTGCGTCTGTCGGCGGGCTCGGACGTGGTGTTTGCTCGCGCGGACTCGAACGCAGTGCACCTGACCGTCCAGCAGGGACGGCTGTCCGTGAAGGCCTCGCATGCGCGTCGCGACGCGTTCCTCGTGGAGTCCGCGGGCCTGAGGGTGTCCGTCGTGGGGACGGTGTTCTCGGTGGAGCGCACGGCGGCCGGGGCCGCGGTGGCGGTGCTCGAAGGGCGCGTGCGCGTGGACGCGGAGGGACAGCCTCCGCGCTTCGTGGACGCGGGCGAGCGCGTGGAGCTCGCGGGCGCCGGTGAGACGTTGAAGCCTCGCGCGCTCTCCGCTGGAGACCGGCAGGCGTTCCAGGACCTGCGGGCCGATGAGCCTTCCGCTGCCGTCGCGAGCGTCGTGCCCGCGAAGAAGGGACCGTCGCGAGTCGAAGAGCGCCCGTCCGTCGCCACGCGCGACACGCCCGCGGCTGGGACCTCGCCCGTGGAGAACAACGTCGCGCCGTCGCAGACCGTCGCGCAGAAGGCGCCCACCGCCCCGGCTCCCGGCACCTCGCCCGTGACGAACAACACCGCGCCGTCGCAGGCCGTCGCGCAGAAGGCGCCTACCGCTCCGGCTCCCATGGAGAACAAGGCCGCGCAGTCGCAGGCCGTCGCGCAGAATGCGCCCACCGCCCCGGCTCCCATGGAGAACAACGCCGCGCAGTCGCAGGCCATCGCCCAGGCGACGCCGGATGGCTCGGCTCCCGTGGAGAACGACACCGCGCCGTCTCAGGACGTCGCGCGGAAGACGCCCGAGGCGCCTCGCACCGCTGTTGCCCAGGCGCAGGTTCCCAACACGGAGATTCCGCGGGCCGTGCCTTCGCCCGAGCCCACCCCGTCCGATGACTTCGCGCCCTACCCTGGCGCTTCAGCGGGTTCGCTCGCGTCCTCCTCGCCAATGCCGGGCGCCGTGCAGGCTCCCTCCATGGCTCCGGCCCCGCCCTCGGAGCCGCGCAAGCGCAAGACGCTGGGCGGGCTCGTTCCGGGCGGACTGCTGTCGGACGACTCCGATGAGCGCTTCCTCGGCTACGCCAAGGTCCAGACGGCCGGAACCACGTGCGGGCAGTTCCTCGTGGGCCTGGGCGAAATCGCCTCCGCCAGCCCTCGCACGAGCCACCGGGAACAGGCCCGCATCCTGCGCGGCCGCTGCCTCACCAAACAGCACCTGCCCGCGGACGCGGAGGACGAGTTCCGCCAGTACCTCCGCGAGTTCCCCAACGGCCACTACGCCACCGAGGCCCGCATCGCCCTGGGCATGTCCCCCGAGCCCGAGCCCGGCGCCCTCCCGCGGAAGCCCGCGCCCCTGCCTCCGCCCGTGACGCCGCGCTGGAACGGCTCGCCCCAGCGCGTCCCCGTCAGCCCCGGGGTTCCTCGTCGCTGGTGAACTCCGCGTCGACCTCGCCCCCTTCGCTCCGGGGGCGGCGGAAGGCGGTGGGCTCTTCTTCCGTGGGCTCCACCTTCGCGGTCGTCTCCGGCGATTCGAAGCGCCGCGCGTCCAGGAACGGATCCTCGCCCGGAATGGGCCCGACCTGCGTGAAGCGCACGGTGCCCGACCGCAGCGTCTGCTCCAGCGAGCGCCGCACCCGCGCCGTCACCACGCGGCGCACCGGCGGCACCATCAGCAAGAGCCCCATCACGTCCGAAATGAACCCCGGCGCGATGAGCAGCGCGCCGCCTACCATCACCAGCACGCCGTTGAGCAGGCCCTCCTCGGGCACGCCCCCTCCAGCCATGGCCTCGCGCCAGTTGCGGAACACCTTCTCGCCCTGCCTCCGGGCGATGAGGCTCCCCAGCACGGCGGAGACCGCCAGCAGCCCGAGCGTGGATGCCAACCCGATGTGGTGCCCCAGGGTGATCAACAGGTACAGCTCCGCCAGGGGCAACAGGATGCAGACGATGACGAGGGCCTTGAGCACGCTGGCACGTTAACGCCAGATTCACTCCCGCGCTCATTGTCGGCCGGACTCGCCGTGTTCCCACCCACCAGGGTCCCCGGCGCCCCCCGGCTCACTCCCCGTTGAGCTTCTCCATCAGGAAGCTCATCACGAAGTAGAGGATGGCGAAGCCACCCACCGCGAAGAGCACCAGCCGCGAGCCCATCGACATGGGCTCGGACGCCAGGCCCCGGCTGTTCACGCGCTCGGCCCGGTCCATCGCCTCGGCCAGGCCGGGGGTGATCTCCATGGGCTTCGCGGTGCGCCGGTAGTGCTCCGTGCGCAGGTACTGCTCCACCACCCGCTCCGTGGCGGCGCCCGTGAGGACCTCTCCCAGCTGCGGGTCGAACAGCCGGAGCTGGGCCTGATGGGCCAGTCCGGCGGCCTCCGTCAGCGCCTCGCGGATGAGCGCCTCACCGTCCACCAGGGGCACGCGCAGCTCCGCGCCCACCACCCGCTTGCCGTCGCGCAGGGGCAGCACCTCCACGGTGCCCACGCCCAGGTCCCACTCGCGCACGCCGTCCGGGCGGCCGGTCCCCGGGCGTGCCGCCAGCAGGGCGTCCACCCGTGCCATGTCGAAGGGGGCGCCTGGGGTCCGCGCCTGAAGGACCAACTCGTAACTCACGCGGGTTGCGAGTATACGCCGCCCGGTCGTTCCCGCCTCTTTGCCTCCGAGAATGCCTCGATGAAGCCCTCCTCTCCCCCCCGCTCCGGCCGGCCCGGCGCCCCTCCCCCCGGACGCGGCGGCAAGCCCGGCGCGCGCCCGGAGAAGCACGGCCAGCGCCCCGAGAAGATGCGCGCGGACCGCACGTCGCCGGAGCTGGGCCCGGACGGCACACCCCAGGTGATGCTCCTGCGCCGCGGCTCCGACCGCTGGCTCGCGGGCCCGCCGTGGATCTACCGCGCGGACCTCAACGGCGACCCCGGCCTCCAGGGCGGTGAAGTCGTCCGCGTGGTGGACGGCCGCGGCTGGTTCATGGGCAAGGCCTTCTATTCGAAGCAGTCGAAGATCTCCCTGCGCTGGCTCACCAACGACGACGTCGCGGTGGACGCGGACTTCTTCCGCCAGCGGCTCCAGTCCGCCGAGGCGCTGCGCAAGCTGGCGCTGCCCGGCGAGACAACGTACCGGCTGGTGCACGGCGAGGCGGACGGCCTGCCCGGGCTCGTGGTGGACCGCTACGGCGACTACCTGAGCGCGCAGTTCCTGGTCCCCGCCATGGAGCAGCGCAAGGCGCTCATCGCGGACCTGTTGGAGGAGCTCTTCCACCCCAAGGGCATCGTCAACCGCTCCGACGTGAGCGTGCGCCACCTGGAGGGCCTCACGCCGGAGAAGGGCCTGCTGCGCGGCACCCTGCCGCCGGGTCCCGTCTCCTTCGACGAGGGGCTGGTGCGCATGCGCGCGGACCTCCTGGAGGGCCAGAAGACGGGCGCGTTCCTCGACCAGCGCGAGAACCACGTGATGGCGGCGCAGTACGCCTTCGGCGACGCGCTGGACTGCTTCAGCTACGTGGGCGGGTTCGCGCTCCAACTGGCCACGCGCGCGAAGCACGTCACGGCGGTGGAGATTTCCGACGCGGCCTCCGCGCAGCTGCGCGACAACGCCCAGTCCAACAAGCTCTCCAATCTGGAGGTCGTGACGGCCAACGCGTTCGACTTCCTGCGCGACGCGGTGGACGAGGGCAAGCGCTACGACACCATCGTGATTGATCCGCCCTCCTTCGCGAAGAACAAGGACGCGATTCCGGCGGCGGTGCGCGGCTACAAGGAGCTCAACCTGCGCGCCTTCCAGCTCCTGCGCCCCGGCGGCATCCTGGTGACCGCGAGCTGCACGTACCACGTGGACGAGCAGGCCTTTGAGGAGATGCTCGCCTCCGCGGCGGCGGACGCGAAGCGCCGGGTGCAGATCATCGAGCGCCGGGGCGCCGGCCGCGACCACCCCGTCCTCCTCAACCTGCGCGAAACCCGCTACCTGAAATGTTTCGTGCTGCGCATGCTGTGAGATAGGGTAGGACCCATCCAAGGGGTCCAACGAGCGGACCCCGACGTGCGGGAACGGTTCAGTCATGGCACGCCGGGATTGGGACGACGCAGACGACGAGGCCCCCGCGTCCGGTACGCGGGCGTTGGAGCGCGCCCTCCAGGAGACGCGCACCGTCTACCGCCAGGCGGACGCGGCGTACGCCCCGTATTCGTGCCCCGCGAGCGGTGAGTGCTGCCAGCTGGCCGTCACGAAGCGCCAGCCCTGGCTGTGGCTCCCGGAGTGGGAGCTGCTCAAGCGCAGCAAGCCCCTTCCGCCCCCTCGCGCCGACGGCGCCTGCCCCTACCTGGACGCCGCGGGCCTGCGCTGCACCGTGTACGCGGACCGGCCGTTCGGATGCCGCACGTTCTTCTGTCAGCGCATCCAGGGCCCCGCCCGGCAGCCGTCGGACGAGGTGTCCCGGCTCCTCCTGCGGTTGGAGCGGATTTCACAACGCGTGATGCCGTCGCTGCGGGGGCCGCGTCCCCTCCTGGAATGGTATGCCGGGGTCAGTACCACCCCGGCCCGGGAGGAACGATGAAGCCCATGTCGCAGACGCGGTGGCGGAGCGCCCACCGGAGTCGCATCGTGTCCGCGCCGTCCAAGCCCGTAGGTGCCCGAGCATGATCCCCCCACGCTGGCTGCTTGCGCCCCAGGAGTTCAAGGGCACTTTGAGCGCGGCCGAGGCCGCGGACGCCATGGCGGAGGGGCTGCGGCAGGCCTCGCTGGACGTGGTGCTGGACGTGGCGCCGCTGGCGGACGGAGGTCCGGGCACGCTGGACGCGCTGCTCGCGGGCACGCCGAGCGCCGAGCGCCGCAGGCTCACCGTGCGCGGCCCCCTGGGCACGCCGGTGGAGGCCTGCTGGGCGCGGCTGGATGACGGGCGCACGGCGGTGGTGGAGATGGCGCAGGCCTCGGGGCTCGCGCTGGTGCCCCCGGAGCAGCGGGACGCGCGCGCCGCGTGCACGCACGGCACGGGGGAGCTGCTGCGCGCGGCGCTGGACTCGGGCTGTGAGCGGCTCATCGTCGGGCTGGGCGGCAGCGCCACCACGGACGGCGGCAAGGGCGCGCTGGAGGCGCTGGGCTTCCGCTTCCTGGACGCGGATGGAGCGCCGCTGCCGCCGGGGGGCGCGAGCCTCGCCAGGCTTTCGCGCGTGGACGCGAGCGGCAAGCACCCGCGCCTGGAGCAGGTGGAGCTGCTCATCGCCACGGACGTGACGACGCCGCTGTTGGGCGCGGACGGCTCCGCGCGCCTCTTCGGTCCGCAGAAGGGCGCGGATCCGGCGATGGTGGAGGAGCTGGAGGCGGCGCTGGCCACCTTCTGCCGCATCGTGGACGAGGAGGCCGCGAACCTCCCCGGCGCGGGCGCGGCGGGAGGCCTGGGCTACGGGCTCGCGGCGCTCGGCGGCGGGAAGCTCACGTCCGGGTATGACCTGGTGGCGCGAGCGCTGGGGATGGAGCGGCGCGTGCTGCTCGCGGACCTGGTGCTCACGGGCGAGGGCCGCTTCGACCGGCAGACGTCCATGGGCAAGGGCCCCGTGGCGCTCGCGAGGCTGGCGCGCGCGCAGGGCACGCACGTGGTGCTCTTCGCGGGCGTCGTGCAGCGGGACAACGGACCGGAGCTGTCCCTCTTCCGCGAGGTGGTGGAGCTGAACGGACAGGCCCGCCCCGGCGCCACCGCCAGGGAGACGCTGCGCGACGCCACCGCGAAGTGGGCGCTCGCGCACCTGGGCCGGTAGCGACGGCCCTACCCTACTCCAGCGGATCCGTCGTGCGCACCACGCGCATCCCGGCGGCGCGGAAGCCCTCCAGCGCCTCCTTCGCCACGCGCGGGAAGTCCAGCGCCGCGGGCAGCGGCTCCAGCGGAGGCGCGGGCACGGGGCTCATCGCGTCCTCCAGGATGTAGATGTTCCCCAGCTTCGACTTGTCCGTGCGCTCCAGGGACTGCTGAAGGTCGCGCAGCGTGGACAGCACGCAGTGCGAGCTGGCCTGCCCGAACACGTAGACGCGGTCGAAGGACAGCAGGTGCTCCATCAGCCGCGCGTTGAACTCGCCCACGCGCTGGCCCTTCACCTGCGTCACCTCCGGCGCCATCACGGAGTAATTCTCCGTCAGCGGGTGCTCACCCTTCAACTCGAAGTGCGTGGGCGTGTCCCGCACCAGCGCGTGGAAGAGGCTCGCCTCGTACATCGCGGGCACCAGCGCGTGGCTCTGCCCGCCCAGGAGCGCGTGGTACGGCCAGATGGCCAGCACGTACCGGCCGCTCGCCTCCAGCCCCTCGCAGTACGCCAGGCTCTCCTCCGGATGGCGCGTGGCCCGCCAGCGGCCCTCCCGCACGTCCTTCGCGGTGATGACCGTCATGGGCGCGGGCGGCCGCCCCTCCGCGTCCTGCCACCACGCCGGGTGGAAGATCTGGAAGACCCGGTGCGTGTCCAGCGAGAACACCAGCCCCGTCAGCCGCTCCAGGTGCGTGTACAGCCAGCGCAGCGTGCGCTGCGTGTCCTCCACCGCGCCCGGGACGAAGAGGCTCGCGCCCGGCGTGCAGAAGGCCACCTGCGCGTCGATGCCGAACGCCGCGATGCGGACCTTGTCCTCGCGGGCCGGGCGCACGCGGTGCTCGGCGGCGTAGCGCCAGGCCTCTTGAGAGACCTCCGCCACGCGCTCCAGGTAGAGCTGGCCGACACGTGCGTCGTCGTGGAAACGGGGAAGCGGCAGCGGCATGACGTGCTCTCCAGGCCCGCCCGGTGCCGCCCTGGCCCCTGGCGTCAGCGGCCCTGCGGGAAGTGGCGCCGGGTGATGGACTCCACCAGCGCCTGCGTGGTGGCAGTGTACCCGATGCGCTGCTCCTCCGGCGTCAGGCCTTCGCTGCCCACCAGCGACGGCATGGACGGGGCCGACTCCATCAGCGGGAAGTAGCCCTGGGGCGTCGCCTCCCCCGCCTGCCCCACCAGCCCCAGCGGCCCCGTGCCCGTGCGGCGGCGGAAGAGGACGGGCGTGCCCGGCACGCTCTGCTTGCCCTCCGCCAGCTCGTTGCCGAACTTCATCACCGGCGTCGCGCCCGAGCACGACAGCTTGTAGATGGCCGCCACCCGGTCGCGCGTCAGCGCATGGGACATGGTGCGCGCCACGATGTGGCCGCCGTAGCCGTAGAACTGCGTCGTCGGCTCCCAGCCCACCTGTTTGCGCAGCTCCTCGAACTCGCGCGTCATCTGCGCGTCCAGGCCGTCCTCCAGGATGATGACCGGCTTGATGCCCAAATCCCGCGCGCGCGTCACCGCGTAGAGGTACTGGAGCTTCTTGTTCCCGGAGTCGAACCGGATGGAGTCCCCACCCTGCGGCTCCTCCGAGATGAGCTTGAACGCCGCGGGGATGCCCGACGTCAGCGTGTCGAAGGTGTCCAGCAGGTAGCTGGAGCGCTGCGGCCGGCGCTCGTGCATCGCGCGGTAGGCCGCGTCGTCGGAGCCGTAGCGCTGCACGTGCTCGTGGCCCATGGTGCCCACGGGAATCATGTTGAGCACCCGAGCGCCCTCCACGTTGCTCGTGCGCTGCACGCCCTCCTCCTGGCACGCGCGCAGGGCCAGCTCGTGCTGCTCCAGACAGGTCGCCGCGCGCAGGCCCACCTCGAAGATGCGCGAGGGGTCCTCGACGATGTCCACCAGCTCCTTCACCTGCGCCCGCACGCGCCGCACGTAGCCTTCCGTGTCCACCTGGATGGACACGGCGCGCACGCCCACCTGGTCCAGCGTCTCCAGGGCGATGCGCTTCTCCTCCTCGCACGTCACCGTGGCCAGCGTCCGGGCCAGGGCCTCGCGGTCCTGCAGCGCCTGCGTGGCCACCTGGACGCGGTAGTTGAGCTGCAACAGCAGCGGCTCCAGCCAGGACACCAGCGCGGAGGGGCCCGTGAGGGTGAGGATGGGCTCGCGCGGCAGGAACAGCGCGCCGCGAGGAACGGCGCGCACGGACAGCTGCGCCTTGCGCAGGATGGCCGCCTTGAAGCCCACGCCCATCTCGTAGTCGTGGCGGGCGAGGAACGCGTAGTCGTCCGGGTGCGGCTCCGGCAGCAGGCCCTTCACCCAGGCCTCCAGGTCCAGCGGCATCACCTGGGGACCGCCCTTGCGGTGCGAGTAGTAGAACGTTTCCTTCCGCAGGGGCCAGCCGGCCTCCGCCATGCTGAACTTGTAGCCATCCGTGGCGAGCAGGGACTGGGGCATTGGGAAGCGGCTCCTTATCGTTGACCGCGAGACTATGCGTGCGCCCCATCCCGTACCTAGGACCAAGGGCGCTGATGGCTGCGGGAAACCACGGGTGACCCGCTACCCGTCCTTCCGTCAGCAACCGACACATTGGGGAATACGCTGGATGCGACAGGTGCGGTTAAGCTGTCGCGACCCACAACGAAGCCAGGTGCCCATGCCCGCAGAGAACGAGACGCAGAAGGTCGAAGCCGTACTGCGCGAACATGCGATGAGCTACCCCGGCGCCCACGAGGACTTTCCCTGGGGCCACCGCGCGATGAAGGTCAATGACAAGACCTTCCTCTTCATAACCGTCGACGGCGAGAAGCTGAACCTCTCCGCCAAGCTGCCCGACTCGAAGGACGCCGCCCTCACGCTGCCCTTCACCGAGCCCACCGAGTACGGCCTGGGCAAGAGCGGCTGGGTGACCGCTCACTTCGACGAGGCCTCGCAGGTGCCGGTGCCCGTCATCAAGGCGTGGATCGACGAGAGCTACCGCGCCATCGCGCCGAAGAAGCTCGTGGACCAGCTGCCCGCCCGGGGCACCGCCGTCCCCGGCCCCGCCTCGAAGCCGGCGAAGAAGGCCGCCGCGACCAGGAAGCCCTCCGTGCGCCAGGCCGTGGCCCCGGCGAAGAAGGCCGCGAAGAAGGTCGTGGGCAAGGTGAAGGCCGTGGCCAAGAAGGCCGCCGCCCGCGTGAAGACCGCGGCGAAGAAGGCCTCCCAGAAGGCTGGGAAGGCGGTGGCGAAGACCACCTCCGCCGCCAAGGCCAAGACGGCGCGCAAGCCCGCCGCTCCGGCCCGGGGCAAGCGCGCCGCCACCTCCGCGCCCAAGCGCGCCCGCCGCTCGTAAGGCGCGAGCACTCACGGTCCACGCGCGAAAGGAAGGGGCCCTGCCCTTCCCTCGCGGTGGAACCTCACGAAGCGGCTACTTCTTGCCGCGGCCCGTGGGGCCCCTGGCGGCGGACTTCGACACGGCCGTCTTGCGGCGCGCGGCCGGCGCGGACTTCTTCGCTGGCTTCGCCTCCGGCTCCACGAAGAGCTTGTCGTAGTCGCGCATGCTGCGGCGGATGACCTCCATGGCCTCCTGCCGGTCGTAGACCTCCGCGATCTCCACGCTGCGCTTTCCCTCGCCGGGAATCTGCTTGTAGGTGAGGAAGTAGTGCTTCAGGCGGTCCAGCAGCGGGCGCGGCAGCTGCGCGATGTACTGGAGCTCGCCGTACACGAGGTCCGACTCCAGCACCGCGATGATCTTGTCGTCGGCTTCGTCGCCGTCGATCATCCGGAAGCCGCCCACGGGCACCGCGTGCACCAGCAGGTTGCCGTTGGAGACGACCTTCTCCGTCAGCACGCAGATGTCGATGGGGTCCCCGTCGCCGCGGATCTCCTTCACGCCGGTGCGCTCCGCGCAGCGCTTCGCCACCTGCTCGCCGCAGTACGTGCGCGGGATGAAGCCGTAGAGCGTGGGGCACTGGCTGCTGAAGCGCTGCGGCCGGTCCAGCATCAGGATGCCGGACTCCTTGTCCATCTCGTACTTCACGGCGTCCGTGGGGACGATCTCGATGTACGCGGTGACGACTTCAGGGGCCTCCGGCCCTGGCGAGATGCCGTGCCAGGGGTGGGCCTGCGACGTGGTCTGGGTGCTCTTCTTCATGGAGTGTCTCCCGAGCGCTGGCGCGCCTCGGCGTACAGCCCGGCCACCGCCTCTTCCAGGCGGCGGGTCAGGGTATCGCGGTCAGCCAGGGTCAGCCCCTCGGTGGGCACCGGCTTGCCCACCACCAACGCGACCCGCTGGCCCCACTGGATGGCCCGCCCGCCCTTGGGGAGGATGAGCCGCGTCCCGGACACGGCCAGGGGCACGACGGGGACCTGCGCCTGGATGGCCAGCGTGGCGGCGCCCTTCTTGAAGGGCCTCAGCTCGCCGTCCGGGCTGCGGGTGCCCTCCGCGTAGAACAGCACGCTGACGCGCTCGCGCAGCGCTGTCACGGCCTCCTGGAGCCGGGCCCGGTCGTCCGCGCCGCCAGTGCGATGCACGGGGATGTTGCCCGCGACGCGCATGGCCCGGCCGAACACGGGCACCTTGAAGAGCTCCGCCTTGGCGACGTAGCGCGTGTGCTTGTCGATGTGCGCGAAGTTCACCAGCGCGTCGAAGTGCGACTGGTGGTTGCTCACGAAGACGACGTTGCCCTCGCGGGGGATGTTCTCCAGGCCATGGGCCTCATGGCGCACGCCCGCGGACGCCAGGCCCGACAGCGCCCACGCGCGCAGCACCTTGTCCGCCGCCGGGTGCTGATTGAGTTCCGACAGCACCGTGATGGTCGCGGCCGCGGCGCCCGTGAGGCCCACCGTGGCCGTGCCGGAGAACACCGTCTGGAGCACCTTGAGCATCAGACGAACCCGTGCGCGGGGAACAGGAGGACGTCCTCGATGCGCTGGACCCCGAGCAGCAGCATCAGGATGCGGTCGAGCCCCACGGCGATGCCCGCGGACGGCGGCATGCGGCCCACCGCTTCCAGGAAGCGCTCGTCCAGGGGATACACGGCGCGGCCCAGCTTGCGGCGCAGCTCCTGCTCCTCCACCAGCCGCGCGCGCTGCTCCACCGCGTCCGTCAATTCGGAGAAGCCGTTCGCCAGCTCCAGCCCCTTCGCGTACAGCTCCACCCGCTCCGCCACGCGGCCATCGCCGGGCTTCAGCCGGGACAGGGCCGCCATGGACGCGGGGTACTCGATGAGGAAGGTGGGCCGCTCGTGGCCCAGGCCCCGCTCCACCCGCTCCAGGAAGAGGTGGAAGAAGACGTCGTCGAAGGACGTGGAGCTTCCGGTGTGCACGCCCACCGCGTCCGCGGCCCGCTTGAGCGACGCGCCGTCCGAGTGCACGTGGATGTCCACGCCCGTGGCGCGCAGCACGGCGTCCCGCACCGTCACGCGCTCATAGGGCGTGCGCGTGAAGAAGGCGGGGTCCGCGCCCATCTCGCCTTCCTTCGCGTCCGCCGCCGCCCGGCCCGCCGCCGCCAGCGCGCCCTCCAGGTCATCCATGATGGCGTGGTAGTCCGCATGCGGCCGGTAGAACTCCAGCAGCGTGAACTCCGGGTTGTGCGTCTGGGATACCTCGCCGTTCCGGAACACCTTGCAGATCTGGAACAGCGGCCCCGCGCCCTGCGCGAGCAGGCGCTTCATCGCGTACTCGGGGCTGGTGTGCAGGTAGAGCGTGCGCGCCCTGCCCAGGTCCGTCTCCGGGACGAAGGGCGTCTCGAAGGCGGAGATGTACGGCTCCATGCCGGGCGTGGGCACGAGCAGCGGCGTCTCCACTTCCAGGTATCCCTGGCTGGCGAAGAACCGTCGCAGGGCGGAGTAGAGGCCCTGGCGTCCTCGGGCCGCTCGCCATGGGTTTACGTTGGGCATCGGCAGGTCGGAAGTAACATGGGCGGCCCATGTCCCCAAGGATTCCGTCCCTCCTCGCCGCCGCCGTGTGTTTGCTGAGCGCCTGTCACAAGGCGCCGCCCCCGGCCGTGGTCCCCCCTCCCAGCGAGGAAGAACTGCTGACCGGCGAGGTGAACGCCTTGTCCTCGGAGGCCGCGCTCCTCCTGGAGGAGCAGCACCGGCTCGTCTGGGACTTCTGGACGGAGGGAAAGGCGGTGGACATCGCCGCCACCTACAGCGGCAAGCAGGCGCTCTTCAGTCTGGAGAACCTGCGGCGCATCGACCGGCTGCGGCACCTGACCAAGGACCCGCGCGAGCTGCGCGCCCTCACCGCGCTCCACGGCCACTTCGCCGGTGAGTTCCTGTCGCGCGAACTGGCCGAGCACAACGACGCGTCCGCCAACCTGGAGGCGTCCCTCAAGCTGAACGTGGACGGGCGCGAGGTGCGCTACCACGACCTGGAGCGGCTGCTCGCCAACGAGAAGAGCGCCCTCAAGCGCAGGGCGCTCTACGCCGCGGCCACGCCCGCGCTCACCCGCCTCAACCAGACGCTCCTGCGCCGCGAGACGCGCACCCGCGAGCTGGTGACGCAGATGGGCTTCGAGTCCTACGAGGCCTTCGGCAGCGAGCTGCGGCAGGCGGACCTGGAGCGGCTGGCGCAGCTGGCGGAGGAGGTCCTCCAGGCCACCCAGGAGCCGTACCGGCTGGTGATGGAGCGGCTCTCGCAGCGCGAGCTGGGGCTGCCCTTCGCGCAAATCACCCGCGCGGACATCCCGCGCCTGTTCCGCTCGCGCGAGGTGGAGGACGCGTTCCCCAAGGGCGAGTCGCTGGCGAAGGCGCAGGCCACGGTGGCGGGGCTGGGCATCGACCTGAACGCGCTGCCCAACGTGAAGGTGGACGCGCGCGACCTGCCGCAGAAGAACCCGCGCCCGCTGGCGCTGTCGGTGAAGGTGCCGTCCGACGTGCGGCTGTCCTTCAAGCCGGGCACGGGCGTGCTGCACCAGGGCCGCGTGCTGCATGAGGTGGGGCACCTCTTGCACACGGCCTTCACGCAGGAGACCCGCTTCGAGCTGGCGCGGCTGGGCAACCCCACCGTGGGCGAGGCGTACTCCGCGCTCTTCGAGGACCTGCTGGAGGACCCGGTGTGGCTGGAGGAGAACGCGGGCGTGCTGGGGGACGCGGACAAGCGCGCCCAGTACCTGGCGACCTCCAGCGCGCACAAGCTGTACCTCATCCGCCACGCGGCGGGCCGGCTGCTCTACCAGTTGGAGCTGCACCGCCGCACGGACGTGGATCCGCGCGAGCTCTACCGCGCGCTGATGGCGCGCACCGGCGCCATGCCGATGACGGCGGACGACGTGGAGCGCTACCTCGTGGACCAGGAGGACTTCTACCAGTCCGCCGACAGCTTCCGGGCGTGGTTCCTCGCCGGGCAGCTCCAGGGCCAGCTGAAGGCGCGCTTCGGTCCCGCGTGGTGGCACGCGCCGGAGGCGGGCGCGTTCCTCAAGGAGCTCTGGGCCCGGGGCAGCGCGCCCTCCGCGCGCGAGGTGACGCAGGCCATTGGTGAGAACGGCCTCGCGCCGGACGTGCTGCTCTTGAGGCTGAGCACCACGCTCCAGGTGCCCATGAAGCTAGACCTGCGCCGGTTGGACGACACGCCCGCGCCGGCGCCCGCGGCCCCCGCGACGACGCCGGCCTCGACGGTGCCCCAGATGCCCCGGGCGGACGCCACGCCCCTGGCCTCGTAGGCACCCGCGGCCCCTTCCCGTCCCCACCTCTTGCACGTAGGGTCCCAAGCCATGGTGTCCGTGAAACAGCTCCGCCCCTTCGCGGGCGCCTCGCTGGAGTCCTTCCGGTCCGCGTCCGGTGCAATCGCCCTCATCCAGCAGCCCGTGGACGCCGCCTTCCAGGCCGTGGTGGCCCCGGGCATGGTGGGCATGCGCACGGTGGGGATGGCGCACCGCTCGCGCATGGAGGAGCGGCTGCTCGCGATGCTGCGCGACTTCGACAACCTGGAGGTGCACTTCCTCCAGCCGAACCAGGACGGCGAGGAGTTCACCGTGGGCCGCACCGACGCGTGCGACCTGATGGTGCCGGAGCCCTCCGTCTCCCAGCACCACGCCACCCTGCGCTGGAACGCGGGCGCCGGGGACTTCTCCGTGCGCGACGCCCAGTCCATGAACGGCACCTTCATCAACGGCGCGCCCCTGGGCTTCAAGGCCCAGGTGATGCTCCACGACGGCGCCACGCTGGCCTTCGGCGACGTGCAGTTCCTCTACCTGCGCGCGGAGACGCTGCACGAACAGCTGCGCCTCGCCGTGCCGGGCACGACCGCCCCTTGAAGAAGCGAAGGCCCCGCCTCCTCATGGGAGACAGGGCCCTCGTTCAAGTCAGCGCGGGCAGCGGCGGGACTACAAGAGCTTCATCAACTCCGCGCGCTTGGCGGCGTACTCCTCGTCGGAGAGCACGCCCGCGTCCTTCAGCTCCTTGATCTCCTTGAGCCGCTGCGCCGGGCTGCGCGTGTCCGCGGGAGCGGCCGCCTGCGCGGGCTCCGCGGGGCGCTGCTGCTGCTGCTGGTTCTGCTGGTTGGCGAACATCTGCGCCATGCCGAACCCCATGCCCATGCCCATGCCCTGCATGGCGCCGTCGGAGCCGCCACCGCCCTTGGCCATGCCCTCGGACGCGCCGAGCATCGCCTGGCCCTGCGCGTACTGCTGGAAGCCGCCCGCCAGCCGCGAGTACGCCACGTCCTTGGACAGCTTCTTCAGCGTGACTTCGTCCTCGGGCTTGATGCTGACGACGAAGTTGCCCATGCGGACGATGGTGAGGCCGTAGGAGTCCACGTGCGGCTTGAGGCCGGCGAGGATCTCCTGCTCCATCTCCTCCACGTAGGCGCCGCTCGTCACGTCCAGCAGCGGCCACTTCTTCTTCACCAGGAGTTCGGCGGTGCGGTCGCGCGTCACCTTGAGCACCTGGCCCTTGAACCAGCCCAGGAACTCCTCGTTGGTGGCGCGGCCCATGCCGACCAGGCCCACCACGAGCTTCTCCGGCTCCGTCACGCGGATGGAGAAGTCGCCGTACACCATGGTGCCGATGCCCAGGCCCGTCTCCGGGTCGCGCACGTCGCCAATGGGGCCGCCGAACTTCACGCCCGTGTGCTCACGGTTGGAGACGAAGAAGATCTCCGCCATGAACATGTTGCCGCCGGTGAAGCTCTCCAGCAGGCGCGACAGGAACGGGATGTTGTTGGTGTCCAGCGTGTGGCGGCCGGGCCCCAGCTTGCCCTCCACCTTGCCGTCCTTGACGAACAGCGCCACCTCATCCGCGTCCACGGTGAGCTGCGTCTTCATCCGGACGTTCTTCTCCGGATACTTGTAGACGATTTCACCCTTCGCGCTGTCCGCGCGGGCGATGAAGTTCCGCTGCGCCTCGCCCTTGATGCTGTCGAAGATCCCCATGTCTGTTTCAGCGCCTCCGTGGCCGCCTGGGCGGCAGGTCTTCAAAGCTTCGTAACGCCTACCCCTAAATGCGGGGCCCCCGGCGCGAAAGCGCCACCGCGCTGCCGCCCCGGCATCCTCCTCTGGAACATACCAGCTTCACGGGCGCCTGCCCGTCCGGCCGGCCCCCTGGCAGTCCACTCTCCAACCCGCCAGTGACTCAACCCCAGCGGCTGACCAGACGTTCCCGGTCCAGGAACCGGATGCTGGCCGCCAGCAGGATGACGTCCAGCACCACCACCACCCCGCCCTGGATGGCGTAGTAGCCCATGCCCGCCTTGAGCACGCCGGCCACCTGGCCCCCCACCAGCCCCACCAGCGGCAGCACCACCAGCGCGGACAGCTGCTGCGCCATGCGCGCCTCGCTCACCCGGGCGGAGATGAGCACCGCGACGCCGTTGCCGAAGAAGGCGAACAGCGGCGCGAGCACGAAGACGCCGAAGCCCCACAGCGCGTTGGGCATCAGCGGCGCGCCCACCAGCGGCCACGCCACCCAGTCCACGCCCACGCAGAACAGCGCGAAGGCCACCCAGGTCAGCACCACCGCGGGCACCAGCGCGGCCAGGCACTTGCCCGCCACCAGCTCCGCCGCGGACACGGGCGACGCGAGCAGCGGCTCCAGCGTGCGGCGCTCCTTCTCCCCCGCCACGCTCTGGGACGCGATGAGGATGGGGATGAAGACGGGCATCACCAGGAACATGCCGAACCAGTCGGTGAGCGACTTGTCGATGAGGAAGCGCGCCGCGCTCGCGCCCAGGGGCAGCGTGGGGTCGTAGAAGAGCGCCACCATGCGCAGGTCCGATTGGTCCGGCTGCCGCACGTACGTCCACACCACTCCGATGGGCACCGTCACCATCACCAGGGGCAGCACCGCCATGGACACGAGCAGGCCCACGTTCTTGCGCAGGTCCAGCGAGTCCTTCCAGAACACCGCCAACGCGCGTCGCGGCCGGAAGGCCATGCTCACGTCCCCTCTTCCCGCAGCAGGTCCAGGTACACCTCTTCCAACGGGCGCTGCGCGGGCACCACGCTGTGCACGCGGGCCCCCGCCCTCACCAGGCACGCCACCACGTCCGGCGCCCGCGCCTCATCCGCCAGCATCACCCGCAGGCGCCCGCCCTCCACCAGCACGTTGGGCCGGAAGGGCAGCGCCGCCAGCGCGGTGACGAAGCCTCGCGCGTCGCCCTCCACGCGCACGTCCAGCGACTGCCCCGCGCGGCGCAGCTCGCGCACCGGGCCCAGCGCCAGCAGGCGGCGGCGCACCACGGCCACGCGCTCGCACAGCCGCTCCACCTCCGACAGGTTGTGCGAGCACAGCACGATGGTGCGCCCTTCGGAGGCCAGCTCCGCCACCGCGTCGCGCACGGTGCGCGCGGACTCCGGGTCCAGGCCGCTGGTGGGCTCGTCCAGGAAGATGACGCGCGGGTCGTGCACCAGCGTGCGCACGATGGCCAGCTTCTGGCGCATGCCCTTGCTGAAGCCGCCGCACGGGTCGTCCTCGCGGCCCCCCAGCCCGAAGCGGTCCAGGTAGTGCTTCGCCCGGGGCCACGCGACGGACTCGTCCATCTCATGCAGCTTCATGAAGAAGCGCAGGTTCTCCCGCGCGGTGAGCCGGTCGTAGAGCCCGGGCTGCTCGGTGAGCAGCCCCACCACCTTGCGCAGCGACTCGCCGTCGTGCGTGACGGAGTGGCCCCACACCTCCGCGTCGCCGCTGGAGGGCTTGAGCAGCCCCGTCAGCATGCGCACCGTCGTCGTCTTTCCCGCGCCGTTGGGGCCCAGGAGGCCGAACACCTCCCCGGGCCGCACGTCGAAGGTGAGGTCCTCCACGGCGGTGCGCTCGCCGAAGCGCTTCGCCAGGCCGCGCACGCGCAGGCCGCCCCTCGCCAGGGGCTCCGCGAGCGGGGGCGGGACGAGGATGCTCACTCGATGGTCACCAGGACGAACTTGTTGTTGATGTCCCGGTCGATGAGGGTGACGTTCTTGTCGGCGCCCACCGCGTTGCGCAGCAGGTTCACGCGGTTGTGCTCCACCAGCGCCCACTCGCGGCCGGGCCGCGCCGCGTACTGGCGCATGCGCGTGTTGGCGTCGTTGGCGCGGAACTGCTCCACCGTGTTGCGCGAGTAGAACGTCTCCCCGCGCCAGTTCATCATGTACGCGGCGATGGGCTCCCCCGGCTGGCGCTGGTTGTAGTAGCGCCAGAACAGGTCGCGCTGCGTCCAGTGGTGGGACAGGTCCACCCAGTGGCCCCAGTTGAACCAGAGCGCGAACGCCGCGGCCAGGCCCCAGAAGGTGCTGAACAAGAGCACGCGCGAGCGCTGCAGCGCGGCCACCGCCGCCAGCACGCCGGCCACGCCGAACGCGAAGCCCATGCCCACCTTCACGTTGATGGTCCCGGACAGGGCCTTGAACAGCGCGTCCGACGCGGGCGGCCCCTTGAAGCCGCGCACCGCCAGCGCCACGCCCACCAGCGCCAGGCCGAAGCCCACCGCCTGGAGCACCGTGCGCCCCGGCGCCTCCTCCGGCCGCGACGCCTGCCAGAAGAGGAAGCCCGCGAGCGCCACCAGCGCCACGCCCCACAGCCCCATCGCGGACACCTGCCCCTGTGACGCCACCGCGACAAGCGTGGCCCCGCCGGTGAGCAGCAGGCCCAGCGCCACCGCGCGCGCCGCGGCCGGGCGCTCCAGCTTCGCCTTGGAGGAGAACGCGTCGAAGGCCAGGTACACGCCGAAGGCCAGCAGCACCAGCGTCACCAGGTCGCCCATCCACAGCGGGCGCGAGGAGAAGAACGCGATGGGCTTGGAGACCAGGTCCTGCGGATAGGGCCGGTCGTAGTTGTAGACGAACAGGTCGGTGAAGTCCTTGGGGTTCTCCGCCAGGTCCTTGCCCACCAGGATGAAGAGCACCAGGCCGAAGATGAGGCTCACCGCGTGCTCGTGGATGCCGTCCTTCCACAACCGGTCCACGAACAGCGCGATGAGGATGGCCAGGCCCGGCAGGATGGGGAACACGTAGTGGTGGAACTTCGTGGCGCTGGAGGCCAGCAGGTAGAACGCGAACGCCACCCACAGCACGGCGATGAGCGCCAGGTGGTCCGCCTTGTCGCGCGAGCGCAGCTTGAGCCGCGACACGACCGCGAACGCGCCGGGCACCAGCGCCACCCACGGGAAGATGGCGAAGCCACCCTGTTCGATGAAGTAGGTGAACGACCCGCCGGGCGTGGTGGTGTGCACGCCCGCGGTGAGGCGGTTCAGGTGGTCGTGGATGAAGAAGCGGTACCAGAACAGCTTGCCCTCGTCGTCCACGCCGTCGAAGAGCACCAGCGTCAGGTACCAGGGCACCGCCACCGCCGCGAACACCAGGATGCCCGTGCCCAGCTTCATCCGGTACATCTGCGCCCACAGCACGGGCATGGCCCGCGTGCCCGCGCGCACCTGGGCGCGGACCTCGCCGCTGGTGAGCCAGCGCAGGTGCGCCTCCAGGCTCTCGCGGCTCCACGGGATGACGCCCGCCACCGCGTACAGCACCAGGATGACCGCGGGCAGGCCCACGCCCAAGAGGCCCTTGGCCAGCGTGGCCAGGCCCGCGAAGACGTAGAACGCGTACCACCAGCCGGCGCGGTGCTTCGTGGTGTCATCCAACTGGCCGATGATGGCGCACGCCATGGCGCACACGAAGGTGGTGACGAAGGGCGTGTCGGTGACGGTCTGCCGGGTGAGCAGGAAGTACAGCGGCATGGTGGCCAGCACGAAGCCCGTGGCCAGGCCCGCGCGCATGTTCACCGTGCGCGCCACCGCCAGCGACAGGAGCGCCACGGCGGTGATGCTCAGCAGGGCGAAGGGCATGCGCATGCCCCACTCCGTGTAGAGCCCCATGGCGCCGTCGCCGCGCAGCGCGCCGACGATGTTCATCCCCAGCGCCTGCATCCACATGGTGAGCGGCGGCTTGGAGAAGAACCACGCGTTCTCCCAGAAGGGATAGACGTAGTCGGAGCGCTGGATCATCTGCCGGCCCACTTCGCCGTAGTGCGTCTCCCAGGGGTCCCACAGGCCGACCGCGCCCAGGTAGGGCACGAAGAGCAGCGCCGCGAAGCCCGCGGTCGCGAGCACGACGCGCGCGCTGAAGGACAGGGACAGCCACCGCCGCCCCCATGAAGACGTCAGGGTGTCCTCACCGAGGATGGCCTGGGTGAAGGTGGAATCCCCCTGCGAGTTCTTTTCGCCGTCGCTTGCCACGCGCGAGTGCTCCTTCGTCGTCCGGGACGGGCCACCGTGAACCCCATGGGGCCGGGGGGCTTATACCCCCGCCACCCCCGCCGGTCGACCGACCTGGAAGGGGGTGCGTCGTTCTCGCGCCAGCGCACGCGCATCCGCGTGCACAGGGGCTGTGCAGGCGCCTGTACAGCCGCACGGGCAAGTCCGCGGAAGGCCGTCCTCCAGCCAGGGGGCACGGGCCTTGAAGAGGCCCCCCATCACGAAGCCTGACCGCGTGGCCGGAACGCGCAGGGCCGCTCAACGTCGATGAGGAGTCGTGATGCTGGTTTCAGCGGTGACCCTGGGATGTGCCCTCGTGCTGGGGCAGGTGGAGGCGGAGCCCTGGGACTTCCAGATGGCCGTTCCGGATGCGTCCTCCCCCCGGCAATCCGACGCCGGGCAGGCTCGGTGCCTCACCCTGCCGCCCACGCCCGCCGTGCCTTCCGGAGCGTGGCGCGCCCGCTGCGACGACGCGAAGAAGGAGTGCCTGGTGTCGCCCGCCTACGAGCTGGACTCGGAGGGCCACGAGAAGGACCAGCCGATGCAGCGGGTGGACCGGTGCGTCACGAACCTGATGCCCACGGAGTTGGCGCGCCAGTACCGCATGGTGCCCGCCATCGCGGAGGCGCCACCGGGCTGGTACCGCGACGAGCGCGGGCGGGTGCTCCAGTACAACTTCGACCTGCACCGGCGCGTCTACGTGGGCGGGGCCTGGGCGCCGCGCTGGCTGGAGCGGACGGACCGCCTGGACCAGCGCGTGCGGGTGGACTTCGGCGTGGACATCGAGTGGCCGGGAGACTCGGACCGGCTGCACCGGCTGACGCTGCTGGACACGGAGCTGTACCTGGGGGACGCGGACTCCTACGAGGCCACGCTCCTGCGCTACGACTTCCGCAGCCAGAACGACGCGCCGCTCTTCCGGGTGACGACCTTCTACGGCCGCCCCCGGCGCTTCGACATCTACGCCAACCTGGGCTTCTGGATGGAGCTGCTCCACGGTGAGCAGGTGCGCCGCGAGGACGCGCACGCGGACTTCCTCTCCCTGGCCGCGATGAACGTGACGCTGGACCTGTGGCACTCGAGCGACCTCGTGTCCTACGTGCGCGTGCGGACCGGGCCCGCCGTGGAGCGCGACCGGACGAACGGCTTCTTCACGCTCGTTCCGGCGGCGGCGTTGGAGGGGGACTTCACGCTGGACCGGGACGGCTTCCACCACGTGCGCTTCGGCGCGGAGGCCCAGAAGGTGCTCTTCGCGGAGGCGGTGGAGGGCCGGCCCCTGCGTCCGGAGCGGCTGAGGCTGCGCGCGGGCTACGAGTTCATCGCGCTGGCCATCAACGACCAGCCCGTGAGCGTGACGCTGGATGGACGCGGGACGTGGCGCGACGACGTGGCGAACGCGCCCGCCGGCTGGGAGTGGTCCGCGCAGGCGGGCCTGCGCTTCTCCATGTGGGCCCCGGCCAGAAGGACCGCGCCGACGTCCGCTCCTGGAAAGGGCTAGGTCCGGGATGGTGGCGCTCGCGCTGGCATTGCTCCTGGGCACCGCGCCGGGCCTGCCCTGTCAGGGCCAGACGGCGGCCGGGGAGACGTTCCCCACCTGCTTCGACCCCGGCACCGGCTGGGTGCTGGGCACCGGCTTGCGCGTGCAGGACGACGCGGAGGCCCTCGCCGTGCGCACGGGGTTCCTCGTCCGCTCGGTGCGCTTGAGCGGCAGCAAGACGGACTCGCTGTGGCTCGACTCGCACCGGCTGCTCATGACGGAGGCGTGGGGCGGCGAGCACCAGGGGCTGACCTTCACCGCGTACGACGGCCTCTTGCGCAGGCACGTGGAGGAAGGCTCCCTGCTCGTCACCCTCGGCCGGCCCCGGCAAATCCCCTTCCCGTTCGACGTGGCCCTCGCCGTGCGCGCGGCGCACCTGGAGCGGCGCGTCTGGGAGGGCCCGGGCTGGACGCTGGAGACGGGCCGCGTGGGGCTGCTGTTGGATCCGCTCCGCACGAACACGGAGTGGGGCTGGCTGGCCGTGGGCCCCGCCGCGAGCCATGCGCTGCGGCACGCGCCGGAGGGCACGCGGAACGAGGTGTCCCCCTTCACGTCCCTGCTGCTCGACGCGGGCTGGGAGACGCGGGATGGCAGGTGGGCCCTGCGCGCGACCGGGCTCGCTGGCTGGAGCTTCGACTTCGACGGCGGCGCCCATTTCCGGGCGCGGGGGGAGGTCGCGCTGGAGCACGTGCTCCTCGCGGTCAACGACGCGCCGGTGTTCGCGCGGCTCACGGCCACGGGCGTGCGCGACGACGCGGGCCTCTACCGGCGCGACGAGGGGATGCTGGGGGTGGGGCTCGCGGTGCGCCCGTTCGGCGAGCGCTGAGCTCCCACGTCACCGCCTCTAGGGAGACGTCCCCGGGGCCTCGACCGCCGCCTTCAAGGCCCCCTCGGCCGCGCGCAGGCGCGCATCCCGGGGGTCCACGCGGCGGGCCTCTTCCAGGCGCAGCAGGGCCTCGGCCGTGTCCCCCCGCGCCAGCGCGCAGCGCACGCCCGCCTCCAGGGCGCCCGTGTCGGACGGTCCATACACCCGTGCCTCCGCCGCCGAGTGACAGCCCTCCTCCACCTGCCCCGACTCGAAGTACGCGCGGGCCAGCTCCACGCGCGTGTCCACCTGCGTCGGCGCCAGCCGCACCGCCGACGCCAGCGGCTCCACGGCATCCGCCGGCAGCCCCCACCGCCGCAGGGCATGGCCCAGCTCCCGCAGCGGCCCCGCCACGCCCGGCACCAGCAGCGCCCGGGCCCGGGCGACCCTCAGGCTCGCGGGCTCCTCGAAGCGCACGTCCGCCGTCATCCGCTCCACCACCCGCGCGTACGCCGGGTAGGCCTGGGGCCAGGTGAAGACGAGCCGGTACACCCACTCTCCACGCGGCACGAACCACGCCATCAGGTGCGTCCGCCCCCCCACCCCGTCCAGCTCCGCGCGGATCCGCTGCGCGGGTCTGCCTCCCAGGGACGCGGGCTCGACGGCGCCCACGGACACGGTGCGCCCCTCCGGCCCTGCCCGCCCCGGCACCAGCGACGCGTCCAGGAAGTGCTGGGCCTGCGCCGAGCCGTCCCCGGGCTCACCCGCCTCGATGGCCTCCGCCGTGAGCGTGGCCCGTCCCAGGCCCTTCAGGCCGTTGGAGAAGGCCCTGCGCTCCTGGCCGTCCTCCTCGCGGCGCCAGCCGTCCGGCAGCAGCACCGACATTCCGAAGCCGTCGTCGTGCTCCACCCGCCACCTGGACCGCTCCGTCACCACCACCGCCGCGCCCAGCCCCGCGAGCCCCACCAGCGCCACGGCCCGGAAGGCCCCCGCCCCCCACGCCCGCGAGCGCAAGAGGACGCCCACGAGCAGCCCCGCCATCAGCCCGCCCATGTGCCCCGCGTTGTCCACGCCCACGCTCGTCCAGCCGAGCCACAGGAAGACGAGCACCGTGGGCAGCGCGTTCTCCCCGGAGAACCACCCCATCCGTGCGCCCTTCGCCCCGGTCCGGGCGCGCCGCCCCAGCACCAGCAGCGTCCCCACGCACCCGAACACCCACCCGGACGCGCCCACGCTCACCGTCGGAGACCACCAGAGCGAGCCCGCCATCGTCGCCAGCCCCGACACGACGAGCAGCGCCACGTAGTCCCACCACCGGCACGAGCGCTCCACCGCCGTGCCCGCCCCCGCGAACACCAGCAGGTTGAGGCCCAGGTGCAGGGCGTCCCGGTGCAGGAGGTTGGCCGTCAAGAGCCGCCAGCCCTGCCCCGCGTCCGTCACCAGGGGGCCGGACTTCGCCCCCCAGTGGATCAACACATCCACTCCGGGCGGGCCTCCGGACGCCATCCAGGTGTACAGAATGGCCTGCGCCGCGATCAGCGCTATCGTGAGCCCAGGTACCCTGCCCTCCCCACCCTTTCCGGCCAATCGACCGATGGACAACAGTGCCTTCCTGACCCTGGGATGGGCGAAAAACCCTGTTGTTCTCGGGGGATACATGGCTTGTCTCGGTGAAGGGCATTCTGCTATAGCTGTACTCGGACCGGACCCGTGCTGAAGCTCATCATCGAAGACGACGAGGGGCGCAAGACCGTTGTTCCCTTCGTGCGCGACGAAATCACCATTGGCCGTCAGGAGGGGAACACCATCCGCCTGACCGAGCGCAACGTGTCACGTCGACACGCCCGGCTCGTGCGCCTCAATGGACACGTCGTGCTCGAAGACCTGGGGAGCTACAACGGCACCCGGATCAACGGCGAGCGCGTCGCAGGCCAGCTCCCTCTCAAGGAGGGCGACCTCATCCAGATCGGCGACTACGATCTGGCGTTGCAGGTCGAGGGCGCGGCCAACGCTGGCGCCCCCACTGGCGCCATCACCGCCAAGGTGCCCGCCTCCCGCCGGCCGGAGCCGGAGCCCGAGGAGGAGGACGACGACGACGAGGTCGCCAGCGGTCCCCGTCCCCGCGACACCATGGTGGACGGCGAGGACGAGGCGGAGGACGACTCCGGGGACGAGCACGAGCACACGCCCGTGTCCGCGGAGGCGCGCCGCAACGCCACGTCCATCATCCGCATGGACCAGATGGAGGCGGACCGGCCCCGGCGCGTGGAGCGCGTGCCCGAGGACGAGCAGCCCCGGCTGGTGGTGCTCGGCCCCGCCGAGTTCAAGGGCCAGGAGTTCGACTGCAACCGCACGGAGCTGCGGATCGGCCGCACGTCGGAGAACGACGTGGCCCTGGACCACCGTTCGCTGTCCCGCACGCACGCGAAGGTCGTGCGCGAGGAGACCGGCGAGTGGCGCGTCATCGACATGCAGTCGGCCAACGGGATGACGGTCAACGGGGAGAGCTACGCGCAGGCGACGCTCGCCCACGGTGACATCATCGAGATGGGCCACGTGAAGCTGCGCTTCGTGGGCCCCGGGTCGCTGGAAGAGGACATCGCGGCGCAGGGCCGCGGCGGCTCCAAGAAGATGTGGGTGGCCGCGGTCATCGTGTTCCTGTCCATTGGCGCGGGCGCGGCGCTCTTCGTGGTGAAGGGCCAGGACCTGCTGCCCAAGCCGCCGGACGACACGCCTCCCGTGGTCGCCGCGGATCCGCAGCCCATCCCGGAGCCGCCTCCGCAGACGAAGCCCCCGGAGACGAAGCCCCCGGAGACCGTGGCCGCGAAGCCGCCCGCGACGCCGGAGAAGCCGCCCGAGCCTCCGGCGGATCAGGCGTTCCAGGACGCGCTGCAGGCGGGCAAGTTGAACATCGCCGCCTCCGCGCTCGACTCACTCCGCAAGTCCAAGGCGCTCCCGCCCGCGAAGCTGGAGGAACTCCAGACGCGGCTGACCACGGAGAAGAAGGCGGAGACCGCCATCCAGGCGACCCGCAAGGCCCTCGGTGCCAAGGAGGTCGACAACGCGGTCAAGAGCTTCAGCGCCATCCCCGCGGACACGGTGGTCTTCGCGGAGGACCGCAAGACCCTGAACGACCAGCTGGAGGCCGCTCAGGCCCAGGCCGCGCAGACCGCCCCCGTGACGGAGCCCCCCGCGCAGGAGGAGCCGGAGGCAACAGCCACCGCGCCCAAGAACCCGAATGCCAAGCCCACGTCCGACTTCATGCGGAACATGAAGCCGGCGGACGTGAGCAAGAACATCGAAGAAATCCAGGCCCGGGTCCTCGATCTGACCAAGACCCAGGAGCGCAACAGCGCCCTGGAGATCGCCAAGGACTGCGCGTTGCTCGCGCCCAAGGTTCCCGAGTGCCACCTCATGCTGGGCGTGGTGCAAGCCGCGCTCAAGGACTACAAAGCGAGTGAGCAGGCCTATAAGGAATTCCTCACGCTCACGTCCGACGGCTATCCCAAGCGCGACCTGGTGATCAAAGCCCTGAGCAAGGTCCAGGCCCAGTCCCAGGCTCAATAACCCCCCGCCGCCGACACTGGCGAGTAGATCCCCGCAGCACTTCCCTCAACCCTGCAGCGAGGAGACGCTGTGCAGATTCGCATCCTGGTAGTTGATGACGAGCAGGACAACTGCGACTACCTCAAGCTCGTGCTGACCCGTGAAGGCTACGAGGTCGTCACCACCACGGACCCCACGCAGACGGTGGACATCCTCCGTGGCTCCGACTTCCATCTCGTCATCCTCGACATGATGATGCCGCAGATGTCCGGCACCGAGGTGCTGGAGCTGATCCGCAAGTACGACACGGACATCGCGGTCATCGTCGCCACGGCCTACCCCACCGTGGACACGGCCGTCGCGTCGCTCAAGGCGCAGGCGTCCGACTATGTGAAGAAGCCCATGGAGCCGGAGCAGTTCACGGCCGCCGTGCGCAACGCGTTGCAGAAGAAGGGTCTGTCCCAGGACCCGGAAGCCGACCTGCACCGCGCCATCGGCCGCACCATCCGCGACGCGCGCAAGACGCAGGAGCTCACGCTCAAGCAGCTGGCCCGCCGCACCGGCCTGTCCGTGTCCCTGCTGTCCCAAATCGAGCGCGCGGAGTCCTCCGCGTCCATCTCGTCGCTCTACAAGATCGCCTCCGCGCTGCAGCTGCGCATGGGCGAGCTGTTCGGCGACACCTAGCAGCCGCTGAACCGGGGCGCGCGCTTCTCCAGGAAGGCCGCGCGCCCCTCCTTCGCGTCCTCGCTGCCAAACGCCTCGCCGCGCACCTGACGCAGGTGCGCGACGTCCTCCGGGGACAACCCGGAGCGCGCCAGCAGCCCGAACGCCTCCTTCATCCCCGACACCGCCCTGGGCGCCCCCGCGGCCAGCGTCGCGCACAGCGCCAGCGCGCGTCCTTCCGCGTCCTCGGGGCACTCGTCCAGCAGGCCCCACGCGAGCGCCTCCGCCGCCGGCAGCCGGCGCGCGGTGAGGAACAGCTGCTTGGCGCGCGACAGCCCCACCAGCCGCACCGCCCGCGCCAGCCCCTCCGGCGAGTACACGATGCCCAACCGGGCCGGAGGCATGAGGAAGAACGCGTCGGCGGCGCCCACGCGGAAGTCGCAGGAGGCCGCCAGGTCGAAGCCCGCCCCCACCGCGCCGCCCTGCACCAGCGCCACCGACGGCGCCGGGTGCCGCTCCAGCTTCAGCAGGCACGCCACCAGCGGGTCATCCGGCAGCCGCCCGTCCGCGCCCGGCGGCCCCAGGTGCGTCAAGTCATAGCCCGCGCAGAAGTGCCCGCCCTGGCCGCGCACCAGCAGCGCGCGCACGTGGGCGGCCGGCTCCAGCGCCGCGTCCAGCCGGGCCAGCAACGCGTCATTCAGCGCGTTGCGCCGCGACGGGTTGGAGACGGTGAGCACCCGGACACCGCCCTCGCGATCCTCCACCTCCAGCGTGGGCTCCATCCGGTGCGGCCCGTGGCTACCCGAGCACCACGAGGACGTCGCCCTCGTTGACCGGCTGCGCCTCCGTGCAGCGGATCTCCTTCACCGTGCCGCCCTCTTCGGCCTCCACGGGCATCTCCATCTTCATGGACTCGAGGATGACGAGCGTGGTGCCGGCATCCACCTTGTCGCCGACCTTCACCTCGATCTTCCACACCGTGCCCGTGATGTGCGCCGCAACGTCCGCCATGAACCGTCCCTCCTCGGGTGGGAATACTTAAGGCTTCGCGTGATGATCCAGGAAGTGCGTGTCCAGCTCGCCGGCGCTGAAGGCTGGGTCCTTCAGGATGCGCAGGTGGAGCGGGATGTTCGTCTTGATGCCTTCGATGCGGAAGGACTCCAGGGCCTTCACCGCGCGGGCAATGGCCTCGTCGCGCGTCGCACCGCTGATGATGAGCTTGGCGATCATCGGGTCGTAGTTCGGCGTCACCACGTCCCCTTCCGCGTAGCCGGAGTCCAGGCGCACGCCCTCGCCCGTGGGCGGCTGGAACACCTTCAGCGGGCCGGGGGACGGGAAGTACTTCACCGGGTCCTCCGCGTAGATGCGGAACTCCAGCGCCGCGCCCTTGCGCTTCACGTCCTCCTGCTTGACGGTGAGCTTCTCGCCCGCGGCGATGCGCAGCTGCCAGCCGATGAGGTCCAGGCCCGTGGTCAGCTCCGTCACCGGGTGCTCCACCTGGAGCCGGGCGTTCATCTCGATGAAGTACACCTGCCCGTCGGAGTACAGGAACTCCACCGTGCCCGCGTTGGCGTAGCCGAACGCCTTCGCCGCCTTGACGGCCGCCGTGAAGAGCGTGTCCGCCAGGCCCGCGTTGCGTCCATTGGCGAACAGCACCGACGGGGCCTCCTCCACCACCTTCTGATGCCGGCGCTGGATGGAGCACTCGCGCTCCAGGCCGTGGATGAGGTGGCCGTGGGTGTCGCCCAGAATCTGCACTTCGATGTGGCGGGGCGCCGGGAAGTAGCGCTCCAGGTACACGCCCTCGCGGCCGAAGGCGGCCTTCGCGCGGTCCGTGCACTGGCGGTAGACCTTCTCCAGCTCCGCGGGGTTGTTCGCCGCCGCCATGCCGATGCCGCCACCGCCGCTGGCGGCCTTGCACAGCACCGGGTAGCCGATGCGCTCCGCGGCCTCCAGGGCGCTCTGCACGTCCGGCAGGACGCCGTCGCTGCCCGGCACCACCGGCACGCCCGCGGCGGACACCAGCTTGCGCGCCTGGCTCTTGTCCTTCATCCGCGCCATGGCCTCCGGCGGCGGGCCCACGAAGGTCAGGCCCGCGTCCGCGCACACCTGGGCGAACTCGCCGTTCTCCGACAGGAAGCCGTAGCCCGGGTGCACCGCCTGGGCGCCCGTCTTCTTCGCGGCCTCCAGGATGGCGGGGATGCTCAGGTAGCTGTCCTTCGCGGGCGCGGGGCCGATTCTCACGGCCTCGTCCGCCTCCTTCACGAAGGGCAGGTTCACGTCCGCGTCCGAGTGCACCGCCACCGTCTTCACGCCCATGCCCCGGGCCACCGCCCCGATGCGACGCGCGATTTCTCCCCGGTTGGCGATGAGCAGCTTCTGGAACATGGCGGGCACCCTGGCTTGACGAAGGGCGGCCAAACTAACCCCCACCCCCTTGACTGACAAGCGTCCGGGCAGTCGCGCAACAGGTCCGTACAGTCCCGTAAATTTGCGGGCTTGCGAGGGCCTGGCGTACCTTGCCCGACGTGAATCCCCCGTCGACAGGAACGCACAGCGTCGTGGACCTGCATGGTGCCCGTCGCGCCCGCCGTCTGGACTTGTACCGGAACCGGCTCAACCAGCGGCAGCAGGACACCCGCGCCAATCTGGTGACGCTCTACGAGGGCGGCACCCTCTTCACGCCCGACGGCACGCAGCAGGGCCGCTCGCTGCTCAAGGCCCTGCAGCTCTTGCAGCGCGCCGGCACCCGCCTGGAGGAGCTGTCCGGAGACGGGCTGCTGCCCGCCCCCAGCGCGTCGGAGCGCATCGACGCGCTCTACGACGAGGTGGACGGACTGTTCACCAAATGCGACCGCCTCACCGGCAGGGGCACGGCGAGCGTCGCCCGCCTCCCCCGCTAGCATCCCCGCCGCTGCCTGACTACGGCAGCTCCGTCTGGCCCTGGCGGCGCAGGAACGTGGGGATGTCGAACTGGTCCTCGTCCAGGGGCAGCGCCGCGTCCTTCACCACGGCCGTGCGCGCGCTCTGCATGGACGACTTGGGCGCCTCCACCGAGGACATGGTCGGACGGGGCGCGCTCTTCGCGGGCACCAGGCTGGCCACCTCCTCACGCGTGGAGGACAGCACGGACGGCGGCGTGGAGGGACGGCCCACCAGCGGCACCTGCACCACCTGCGGCATGGAGCGCACCTTGGGCGCGTCCCGGTGCACGAAGCCCGTGGCGATGATGGTGATCTTCACCTCGTCCTGGATCTGCTCGTCGATGAGCGACCCGAAGATGATCTCCGCCTCGCCGTCCGCCGAGTCGTGCACCAGCGTCAGCGCCTCGTTGACCTCCTGCAGGGTCATGTCACGGCCGCCGGTGATGTTGATGAGCAGGCCGGTGGCGCCGTCGATGGAGACGTCCTCCAGCAGCGGGCTGGAGATGGCCTGCTGCATGGCGGTGATGGCGCGGCGGTCGCCACACGCGTGGCCCGTGCCCATGAGCGCCAGACCCTTGTCGCTCATGATGGTCTTCACATCCGCGAAGTCCACGTTGATGTAGCCGTGGTACTGGATGAGGTCGCTGATGCCCTGCACGGCGTTGAGCAGGACCTCGTCCGCGCGCTTGAAGGTCTCCAGCAGCGGCATGGGCTCGTTGGAGAGCGACAGCAGGCGCTGGTTGGGGATGGTGATGAGCGTGTCCACCGCGGCCTTGAGCTCCACGATGCCCTGCTCGGCCTGCTTGCGGCGCTTGTTGCCCTCGAAGAGGAAGGGCTTGGTGACGACGCCCACCGTGAGGCAGCCCAGGCTCTTGGCGATGTCCGCGATGATGGGAGCGGCGCCCGTGCCGGTGCCACCGCCCATGCCCGCGGTGACGAAGACCATGTCGGCGCCTTCCAGCACCGCGGCGATCTGATCGCGCGACTCCAGGGCGGCCTCGCGGCCCATCTCCGGGTTGGCGCCAGCGCCCAGGCCCTTGGTGAGCGCCTGGCCCAGCTGCAGCCGGGTGGGCGCCTTGCTCGCGGCGAGCGCCTGGACATCGGTGTTGGCGGCGATGAAGTCGACGCGATCCAGCTTCGACAGAATCATCGTGTTGACCGCGTTGCAGCCCGCCCCGCCCGCGCCCACGACACGAATCTTCGCGGCCTGCTTGTTCTGCTCGAACTGGTCCATGTCGTCCTCGTGGCGGAAGCACCGCGGCGCCGTCCGCGGAAACACCCACCCTCGACAATCATCAGGAAGTCGGGCGCTTTGGCAAGTATTCCGCTACCAGCCTGTAGCGCCCTGCTGCGCGCCCGAGTCCTGACGCCCACTTACGCGAATGGCATCAGCGGCCATGCGGACATCGCGCGGATGTAAACACCCTCTTGACTCGCGTCCGGTGACTCGCCGTGACCCGTTGTGCGCACCTTCCGCGCACACGTGACGTGACAGGGCGGGGCGCGGATGACGAAAAGGCCCGGCTCCCATGGGGGAACCGGGCCTTCCGTGCTTCATTCCGGGAGCGAAGCGCTACGGGGCGGGCTTCTCCACTTCCACCTTGCCCATCTTCACGATGTTGAACTCCACGCGGCGGTTGTTCTCACGGCCCGCCGCGGTGTTGTTCGTGTCCACCGGCTTCGACTCACCGAAGCCCTCGGAGTCCAGGCGCTCCGCGGCGATGCCCTCGTTGACGAGGAACGTCTTCACGCTGGCGGCGCGGCGCTTGGACAGGTCCAGGTTGGCGGCGTCGTTGCCCTGGCTGTCCGTGTGGCCCTCGATGCGCAGCAGTTCCACCTGCGGGTTGGCGCGCAGCACGGCGGCCACCTGCTTCAGGATGGGGAACGAGCGCGGCAGGATGACGTCCTTGTTCGTGGCGAAGTAGACCTTCTCCAGGATGAAGATGCGCTCGCCCTCGACGAGCACCTTGACCTTGCCCTTGTCCGGGCAGCCGTCCTCGTCATCCACGCCGTTGATGGTCTCCGGCTCCAGCGGGCACTTGTCCGCCGTGTCGGGGATGCCGTCCTTGTCGTTGTCCGGATCCGGGCAGCCGTCCTCGTCCTGGAAGCCGTCCTTGTCCTCGGGCGCGTTGGGGCACTTGTCGTCCGGGTCCAGGATGCCGTCGCCGTCGGAGTCCACCGGCGCGGGCGGAGGCGGCACGGGCTTCGTGTCCGGGCAGCCGTCCTCGTCCTCGAAACCGTTCACCGTCTCCGGCTCGTTGGGGCACCGGTCGGCCGTGTCCAGGATGCCGTCACCATCGTTGTCCGGGTCCGCGCAGCCGTCCTGGTCCTGGAAGCCGTCGAAGTCCTCCGGGCCCTCCGGGCACACCGGCCGGGGCGGCGCCGCGGCGCGCTCCGGGGCGGTGTAGGCCACGGACGCGAGCACGCGGAAGGTGGGCGTGCCGTAGCCGTGCGTGAGGCCCGGGCCCGCGCCCACCTGCGCGGACAGACCGGTCGGCGCGCGGTACTTCAGGGCCGCGAGCAGCTCCAGGGGACGCTCCTCCTCGTTCTGCTGCTTGAAGCCCATGGCGCCCACCAGCGACGCCTGGGCGGCCAGCGGCGAATCCCCCAGCGGAACCTCCGCGCCCACCCCGTACGCCAGCGCGCTGCCGACGTTCAGGTTGCGCAGCTGCTCCGACTTGCGGATGTCCACGCCCACGTTGGCGAGGATGCGGAAGCGCTTGCCGTACTCGGCCACCACGCGCGGGTTGACGGACACGCCGGACCCGCCGAGGAAGTCCGACGCGCCGCCCGTGGGCAGCGAGATGGGCAGCACCACGGACACGCCGTAGTCGTCACCGTCCAAGAGCCGCGCCTTCGGGATGAGGCGCAGGTCGCCGATGCCGCCCCCGCTCACCCCGTTGGCGAAGGACGAGTCCACGGCCGGAGAGTTCTCCGAACCCTGGATGGTGATGGGCAGCACCACGCCGATTTCGAACCGGTCGAAGAGGCCGACGGCGCCCATCAGGTCGAAGCCCACCTGGCTCTTCACCAGGGAGGTGACGTACGTGTCCGAGCGGGGGTCGAAGAAGTTGAGCGGCTTGTCGGCGTAGTTGACCGACAGCCCCACGTTCCACCCCAGGTGCCGCTGCACCTTCGCGCCGTGCACCGCGAGCACATCCGCGACGCCCGGGCCCGGCTTGTACTGCTGCACATCGATGGCCTGCGACACCGCGGTGGCCTGCGCGTGGGCGGTGCCACCCGCGAACAGCGCCGTGACGAACACCGCCAGCGCCCCACCCGCGCGCGCCAGGAGTTCCCCGGCGCGGCGGAAGCGGCGGCCCACCAGGGGCAGCGCCAGCAGCATCAGCGCGAAGGGCGCCAGCGAACCGGAGCCGCCCGTGCTGCAGCCGTGGCCCACCACCAGGAAGTCATCGTTGGCGTCGAGAGGGTCGGAGCCGCCCTTCACCTCCGTGCCGTCGTCGATGCCGCCCTGGTCGGTGTCCTTCATGTTCGGATCCGTCTCCGTGGCGTCACGGCGGCCGTCGTGGTCGCGGTCCTCCTCGCCGTCCTTCAGGCCGTCGCCGTCCGTGTCCGGGTTCTTCGGGTCCGTCTTCGTCGTCGGATCCGCGTCCGGCTTGAAGTTGGGGGACGACGTGTCGGTGCCCGGGGGAGCGGTCTCCACCGTGACGCCCATCTCCGTGCCGTCGTTGATGCCGTCGTTGTCGCTGTCCGGGTCGAGCGCGTCGATGACGCCGTCGCCGTCCGTGTCGGTCAGCCCGTCGATGCCGTCCGGCACGCCGTCGTCGTCGGTGTCGGAGTCGAACGGATCCGTCCCGTTCTCCAGCTCCGTGGCGTTGTCGATGCCGTCACCGTCCGCGTCCTGGTCGTCCGCCGGGTTGAGCGGGTCGGACTCCTGCACGTCCACGCGGCCGTTGTGGTTGCGGTCCTCGATGCCGTCGAACACGCCACCCTTGTCGGTGTCGGGGTCGAGCGGGTTCGTCTTGGTGTCGGGGTCCTGATCCGCGACGAACTTCGTCGGGTCGGTGTCCGTGCCCTGCGGCTGGGTGAGGCCCAGCTCCAGGCCATCCGTCAGGCCGTCGCCGTCGGTGTCGCTCTTGTTCGGGTCGGTCTCGGTCGGGTCCACCTTGCCGTCGTGGTTGGCGTCCTCGTTGCCGTCGGTGAGACCGTCGTCATCCGAGTCGTCGTCCAGCGGGTTGGTCTTCGTCGACGGGTCCTTGTCCGCCACGAACTTGGACGGGTCGGTGTCGTCACCCTGGGGCTCGGTGAGGCCCAGCTCCACGCCGTCGGTCAGGCCGTCGCCGTCGGTGTCCGCGTTGTTCGGGTCGGTCTCGTCGGCGTCGACGATGCCGTCGTGGTCCTTGTCCTCGTTGCCGTCGAGGATGCCGTCGTCATCCGAGTCGCTGTCGAGCGGATCCGTGCCGCCGACCTTGACCTCGATGCCGTCGGGGATGCCGTCACCGTCGGAGTCCGCGTTGTTCGGGTCGGTGCCCGCGAGGACCTCCTCGTCGTCCGTCAGGCCGTCGTTGTCCGAGTCCACCGTCCCCGACGTGTTGACGGTGAAGGTGGTGGTCGCGGTCGTGCTGTTCGTCCCCGCGCCGTTCGTGGACACCGCCGTGACGGTGTACGTGCCGTCCGCCAGCGGGCCGGGCAGCGCCTGGCTCCAGTTGCCGGAGGCGTTCACGGAGATGGGGCCGTAGTTGGTGCCATTGAACGTCACCGTCACGGACGTGGCGTTCGCGGACGTGCCCGTCACCGTCACGTTGGGGTTGGTGACGGTGGAGCCGTTGACCGGCGAGGTGATGGCCACCGTCGGGGCGGCCGTGTTCACCGTGAAGGTGGAGGTCGCGGTCGTGCTGGTGTTGCCCGCCGCGTCCACCGCCACCGCCGTCACCGTGTACGTGCCGTTGGCCAGCGGGCCGGGCAGCGCCTGGCTCCAGTTGCCGGACGCATCCACGGGGATGGGGCCGTAGTCCGTGCCCTGGAAGGACACGGTCACGCTCGTCGCACCGCCCGCGGTCGTACCGGTGACCGTGACGTTGGCGCCCACCGTGGAGCCGTTGGCCGGCGTGGTGATGGCCACCGTCGGCGCGGTCACGTCCACCGTGAAGGTGACGGAGTCGGGCGTGCTCTCGTTGCCGGCCGCGTCCGTGGCCACCGCGGTCACGGTGTACGTGCCGTCCGCCAGCGGACCGGGCAGCGCCTGGCTCCAGTTGCCGGACGCATCCACCGGGATGGGACCGTAGTCATTGCCCTCGAAGGTGAGCGTCACGGAGGTGGCGCCCACGGAGGTACCGGTGACGGTCACCGTGCCGGAGGCCACGGTCGAGCCGTCCACCGGCGCGGTGATTTCGACCTCCGGATCCGTCAGGTCCACCGTGAAGGTGATGTCGTCCGGCGTGCTGGTGTTGCCCGCCGCGTCCGTGGCCGTCGCGGTCACGGTGATGGAGCCTTCCGGCAGGGTCACCGGCAGCGGGTAGCTCCAGTTGCCAGCGCCATCCACGGGGATGGGGCCGTAGTTGGTGCCACCGTAGTTCAGCGTCACGGACGTCGCGCCCGTGGACGTGCCGGTCACCGTCACGTTGGGGGTGTTCACCGTCGAGCCGTCCGCCGGGGTGGTGATGGCGACGGTCGGCGCGGTCAGGTCCACCGTGAAGGTGGAGGTCGCGGTCGCGCTGTTGGTGCCCGCGCCGTTCGTGGACACCGCGGTCACGGTGTACGTGTCCTCGGCCAGGGGGCCGGGCAGCGTGTAGCTCCAGGTGCCGTCACCATTCACGGTGATGGGGCCGTAGCTGGCGCCATCGAAGGTGAGCGTCACGGAGGTCGCGTTGGTCGTCGTGCCGGTGACGGTCACCGTGGCGGTGTTCACCGAGGTGTTGTTGGCCGGCGCGCTGATGGCGACCGTGGGGACGGTCAGGTCCACCGTGAAGGTGGAGGTCGCGGGCGTGCTGGTGTTGCCCGCCGCGTCCGTGGACACCGCGGTCACGGTGTTCGGGCCTTCCGGCAGCGTCACCGGCAGCGGGAAGCTCCAGTTGCCGGAGGCATCCACGGGGATGGGACCGTAGTTCGTGCCGCCGTAGGTCAGCGTCACGGACGTCGCGCCCGTGGACGTACCGGTGACGGTCACCGTGTCGGTGCCGATGACGGCGCCGTCGGCCGGCGAGCTGATGGCGACGCCCGGCGCGGTCAGGTCCACCGTGAAGGTGGAGCTGTCCGGCGTGCTGGTGTTGCCCGCCGCATCCGTGGCCGTCGCGGTCACGGTGTACGTGTCCTCGGCCAGGGGGCCGGGCAGCGGGTAGCTCCAATCACCCGTGGTGGGGTCCACGGGGATGGGGCCGTAGCTGGCGCCGTCGAAGGTGAGCGTCACGAACGAGGCGCCCACGGACGTGCCCGTCACCGTCACGTTGGGGGTGTTGAGGGTGGAGCCGTCCACCGGGGTGCTGATGGCGACCTCCGGAGGCGTCTGGTCCACCGTGAAGGTGGAGGTCGCGGTCGTGCTGTTGGTGCCCTGGGCGTTCGTGGACACGGCCGTCACGGTGTACGTGCCGTCCGCCAGCGGGCCGGGCAGCGCCTGGCTCCAGTTGCCGCCGGTCACCGTGATGGGACCGTAGTTGGTGCCCTGGAAGGTGACCGTCACCGTGGTCGCGTTCGCGGCCGTACCGGTGACCGTCACGTTCGGGTTCGTCGTCGTGGAGCCGTTGGCCGGCGTGGTGATGGCCACCGTCGGCGCGGGCACGGCCACCGTGAAGGTGGACGACGCCTGGGTGCTGTTGTTCGTGCCGTCCGTGGACACCGCGGTCACGGTGTACGTGCCGTTGGCCAGCGGGCCCGGCAGGGCCACGGACCAGGAGCCACCAGTCACCGTGGCCGGGTAGTTGGTGCCCTGGAAGGTCACGGTCACGCTGGTCGCGTTCGCGGCCGTGCCGGTCACCGTCACGTTCGGGTTCGTCACCGTGGAGCCGTTGGCCGGCGTGGTGATGGCCACCGTCGGCAGCGCCACCGTGAAGGTGGAGGAAGCCGTGGTGCTGTTCGTGCCCTGGACGTTCGTGGACACCGCCGTGACGGTGTACGTGCCGGCGGCCAGCGGACCCGGCAGCGCCACGGTCCAGTTATTGCCCGTCAGCGTGGCCGGATAGTTCGTGCCCTGGAAGGTCACGGTCACGCTGGTGGCGTTCGTGGCCGTACCGGTCACCGTCACATTGGGGGTGTTCACCGTGGAGCCGTTGGCCGGGGTGCTGATGGCCACCGTCGGCGTGGGCACGTTCACCGTGAACGTCGAGGTCGCCGTCGTGCTGTTGGTCGTGCCGTTCGTGGAGACCGCGGACACGTTGTAGGTGCCGTTGGGCAGCGGGCTTGGGCTGAGCACCTGGCTCCAGGTGCCACCGGTCACCGCGATGGGGCCGTAGTTCGTTCCGTTGACCGTGAGCGTGACGCTGGTGGCGTTCGCCGCCGTGCCGGTCACCGTCACGTTGGTGGGGTTGGTCACCGTGGAGTTGTTGGCCGGCGCGGTGATGGCCACCGTCGGACGCGCCACCGTGAACGTGGAGGTCGCCGTCGTGCTGTTGGTGCCCTGGGCGTTCGTGGACACCGCGGTCACGGTGTACGTGCCGTTGGCCAGCGGGCCGGGCAGCGCCACGGTCCAGGTACCACCGGTCAGCGTGGCCGGGTAGTTGGTGCCCTGGAACGTCACGGTCACGCTGGTCGCGTTCGCGGCCGTGCCCGTCACCGTCACGTTGGGGTTGCTCGTCGTGGAGCCGTTGGCCGGCGCGGTGATGGCCACCGTGGGGGTGGGCACATTCACCGTGAAGGTCGAGGTCGCCGTGGTGCTGTTATTCGTGCCGTTCGTGGACACCGCGTTCACGGTGTACGTGCCGTTCGCCAGCGGTCCCGGCACCGTGGCAGTCCAGTTGCCTCCGGTCACCGTGAAGGGGCCGTAATTCGTCCCGTTCAGCGTGAACGAGACGGACGTCGCGTTCGCGGCCGTGCCAGCGATGACCACGTTGGTGGGGTTCGTCACCGTGGAGCCGTTGGCCGGCGTGGTGATGGTCACCGTCGGGCCCGCCACCGTGAAGGTGGAGGTCGCCGCCGTGCTGTTGGTCGTGCCGTTCGTGGAGACCGCGGACACGTTGTAGGTGCCGTTGGGCAGCGGGCTCGGGCTGAGCACCTGGCTCCAGGCACCGCCGGTCACCGTGATGGGCCCGTAGTTCGTCCCGTTGACCGTGAGCGTGACGGAGGTGGCGTTGGCCGCCGTGCCCGTCACCGTCACGTTGGTGGGGTTGGTCACCGTGGCGCCATTGGCCGGCGCGGTGATGGCCACCGTCGGCGTCGTCGCGGCGGTGACGGTGAAGGTGTTGGTGTTGCTCGGGGCGCTCTCGAAGCCGTTGGCCACCGTGACCGCGTAGACGGTGTGCGTGGCCACGGTCAGCGGCGTCGACGGCGTGAAGGAGAAGTTGCCCAACGCGTCGGACGTCACCGTCACGGGCTGGGGCTGCCCGTCGATGTAGATGCGGACCGTCTGGTTCGGGCTCGGCGTCGTGCCCGTGATGGGGGGCGTGGGGTTCGACGTGGACGAAGCATTGGCCGGAGTCAGCACCGTGGGAGCCTGGCCCTGGGTGATGACACCCGGGTTGCCCGGCGCCGAGCCGTAGGTCGGACCATCCAGAGCGCTGGCCGTGGGCTGGGTGCCCGCGGCGCCGCCCGTGACCGAGGTGGGGCAGGCGTAGGAGCTGGCCTGCATGTGGATGTAGCCACCACCACCGCCACCGCCCGTGCCGTGCGGCGACTCCACGAAGGTGCTGTTGCCGCCGTTGCCACCCTTCGCGGACAGCGCGCCAGTACCGCTGCAAGCCAGGGCGCCCGTGAACCGCAGGGAGATGGTACCGCCCGCGCCACCGCCGCCCGCCGCGTCGTTCTGGGAGTCCGCCGCGGAGCTGCCGTCCGCGGTGATGCTGCCCGTTCCCGCGAGCGCCGCGCCGCGCACGAAGACGACGCCGCCCGCGTTTCCGCCGCCGGAGCCCACGTCGTCATTGCCGTGACCCGAGCCACCACCGCCGCCGAACAGAAGGCGGGTCGCAGGGCTGAACAGCATCTTGCCGCCAGGCAGACCGCCCACCGCACGCGAAGGCCCGGTATCACCGGTCCACGTCCGGCCGCCGATGCCGCCCGCACCACCATTGCCACCACCACCACCGCCGGAGTTGTGGCAGATGCCGCCACCGCCCGCGTTCAAGGTGTTGCCCCGGCCCGAAAGCTGCGCGGTCTGCAAGAACACCGTGGGCTGCTTGTAGCGGGCAGGAACAAACCCCTCCCCCTTCATGGCGCCCGCGGGGTGAGCCAGATCCAGGCCGGTCGCGGCGCAGTTGTCGCCATTTCCGTTGAAGTACTCCGCGCCGCGGAAACCCCTGCCCGAGGCGGAAATGGCGCCATTGTTCGTCACCGTCCCCGTGGCGAGGAAGACGACGATTCCGCCCAGCGGGTCGTTGTAGTCGACGTTCTGGTCGGACCATTGCCGGGCGACGATGCTCCCGCCCGCGTTGATGGTCACGTTCGTATACTCCGGCACCCGGATGGCCTGCGCCGAGGACCGGAGGAGCGCGGCGTTGTTGGCGGTGCTGGAGCTCCCGGTGAACGCCGCCGTGAGCGGCGTGCCCGTGAAGGTCAGGCGCGTGCCCGTCAGCGCCGTCACGCGCACGAACTGCCAGTTGCCCACCGCGTTCGCGTTGAAGTCGAACGGGCCCGTCGCACCGGAGGTGACCGTGCCCGTGAAACCGGTGGACTGGTAGATCATCACCAGGTCGCCGACGGCGAAGCCCGCCGTGGTGCTCACCGTCACGAAGTTCTGGCCGACGGGCGCGTTCGCCGTCAGTCGCGTGTACGTGTTGACGACCGTGTTGGCCGTGTTGACGGTCAGCGCGCCGCTGTGGCCATCACCCAGACCGATGGTGTCCGGTTCCGCGGAGGCGGGCGACGCCAACAGCACGGCACACAGCAGGGCCAACAGGCCCGCGGCGGAGCGGCGAAGTCCCGTGAGGGGCGTCAGCAACCGCGAAGTCTTTTGTGGAGTCATAGGTTCAGAGGCTCACCGGGAACGCGGAGGAATCCGGTCCGGGAGCCGAGGGCTCCCCGTAGCAAGCCGGAAGCCATCCTCTGTCGAATTCCCAATCCGTCCAAATCCTGGAACTTGCACGGTTGGCCGCCCGTACCTAAGGCGAGAGTCCGGAAGCCGGATCCGGATTCCGGAATCTGGAAAATGTCGGCGTCCCGGATGGACGCGTCAGCGTCTCCCTCTGACACGTCAATCCACGTCCCGGACACGGCCTCCAGAAACGCGAAAGGGCCCCCGAAGGGGCCCCTTGGCTCAGCGCGTTACAGCTTCCGGAAGCCGGCCTAGAAGATCTCTTCCAGCCACTCGCGCATCCGGCCCTTCACCTTCTTGTAGACGTTGCCGTCCTCGCGGATGCGGAACATGCGGCGGTCCATGTGCTTGGCGCCGTAGACCACCAGGCCCACGCCCGTGGCGTACATGGGGCTCTTCACCACGTCCACTAGGCCGCCAATGCCGCGCGGCATGCCCCGGCGCACCGGCAGGCCCAGCACCTCTTCCGCCAGCTCCGGCATGCCCGCGAGCAGCGTGGAGCCACCCGTGATGACGATGCCCGACGCGAGCAGGTCCTCGTAGCCGCACTTCTGGATCTCCCGGTGCACCAGCTGGAAGATCTCCTCCACGCGCGGCTCCAGGATCTCCGACAGAATCTGCCGGCCCAGGACGCGCGGCTGACGGCCGCCCACGCTGGGCACTTCAATCGTCTCGTCCTTGTTGATCATGGACGCGAGCGCGCAGCCGTACTTCTGCTTGATGCGCTCGGCCTCGTGCGCGGGGGTGCGCAGGCCGATGGCGATGTCGCTCGTCAGGTTGTTGCCGCCCAGGGCGATGACGGCCGTGTGGACGATGGAGCCGCCGGAGAAGATGGCGATGTCCGTGGTGCCGCCGCCGATGTCGACGAGGCACACGCCCAGCTCCTTCTCGTCCTCGCTCAGCACCGCTTCGGCGGAGGCCAGCGGCTGGAGCACGATGTCGGAGACGTTCAGGCCCGTGCGGTTGGCGCACTTGACGATGTTCTGCGCGCTGGAGACGGCGCCCGTGACGATGTGCACCTTGGCCTCCAGGCGCACGCCGGCCATGCCCAGGGGCTCCTTGATGCCGCCCTGGTCGTCGATGATGAACTCCTGCGGCAGGACGTGGATGACCTCCCGGTCCAGCGGGATGGCCACCGCCTTCGCCGCGTCGATGACGCGCGCGATGTCCGCGTCGCGGACCTCCTTGTCCTTCACCGCGACGATGCCCTGGGAGTTGAAGCCCTTGATGTGGCCGCCGGCGATCCCCGTGTAGACGTGGGAGATCTCCGCCCCGGCCATCAGCTCGGCTTCCTCCACGGCGCGCCGGATGGACGACACCGTGGCCTCGATGTTGACCACGACGCCCTTGCGCAATCCCTTCGACGGATGCGTGCCGATACCGATGATGTCGATACCGCTATCGGTCAGCTCGCCGACGATGGCGCAGATCTTCGTCGTGCCGATGTCGAGGCCGACGATGATCTCCCCCGACTTCTGCTTCGCCATGACTCCTCCCAGGCTCCCTCACTTTCGTGAAGGAAGCATCCTCACTGCGTCGAGTCCCCGCTCCGCACGGAGTCGGACCCACTCGAAAGCCTCACCGCCACCCAACCCGGTCGGGCACGGTTATCCAGGCGAATGATCGCGGCTGCAAGCCCCCTTGTGCTGAGCTCGCGTCGAACACGCGCCAGCCGCTGGAGCTTGACTTCCGTGTCGCCAGCACCGAGGCGCACCTCCTGCCCCGTCGCCGTCACCAGCGCAAGCCCGGTGTTCTCCAGGCGCACCTCGGACAGCCGGTCGGATCGCCCCGGCGACAGCCGCGCATAAGCACGGGTTACATCCAGCGCCTCGCGGAACTTCGAACGCACCGCGTCCGGGTCCGCCACGTACGCATCGCGCTCCATGCCGGTGACGAGCGGCAAATCCAGCCCGTCCCCCGGGGTGACGCGCTTGAAGGGCTCGCCTTCCTCGTCCAGCACGTAGAGGTCGCCCAGCACCGCCAGCGCCGCGGGTGCGTGCTCCGTCACCTCCACGGACACCCCGCGCGGAAACCGCCGCGTCACCTCCACCGTGCGAATCCACGGGTGCTGCCCCATGGCCCGCGCCAGCGCGGCCGTGTCCAGCGTCCACAGGTTCTGGCCCGCCGTGAGGCCGGACAGCTTCAAGAGCTCCGGGCGCGACGCGCGCTCCAGGCCGGTGAAGTTCACCGACTCCAGCGCGAAGCGAGGCGACACCACCGCCCACGCACGCAGCTCCATGGAGCCCCAGATGAGCCCCGCCGTCGCCACCGCCAGCCCCAGCGCCTTCGCCACCGACGGCCCGTGCGAACGGACCGCGCCCTTCACCGCGTCATTGCGCGGTGCGGCGTCCAGGCGGCGGCGGTTCTTGGATTTTCCGAAGGCCATGACTAGGGAGGCGCATGCTGCGTGCGGACGTCGAACCACGCCAGTTTTTGGCTACAGGCACGTCGCTGTAGCGGCACGGGGGAACACGCCGGCCTCACAAGAGGCCGGAACTCCAGGAAAGAACGCGCAGCGGCTCAGGCCTTGAGTGAAGCGCCCTGGAGCAGCCGCTCACAGAGCGCCGGGAAGTCGATGCCCCGCCCCGCCGCGATTTTGGGCAGGAGGCTGGAGGCCGTCATTCCGGGCAGCGTGTTGATTTCCAGCAGGAACACGTCGCCACTCTCCGTGACGATGACGTCCGAGCGCGAGCCGCCGGAACACCCCAGCGCCTTGTGGGCGCCCAGGGAGACCTCGTTGACGCGCGCGTACAGGTCCGGAGGCAGCGGCGCGGGGAAGAGATACTGAGTACCGCTGCCGGCCTTGTACTTGGCTTCGTAGTCGTAGAACTCGCGGGCGGCCTTCACTTCGATGACGCCCAGGGCCTCGTTGTCCAGCACGCCGCCCTGCACTTCCCGGCCCTTGATGAACTGCTCCACCAGGAGCGTGCCCGCGTACTTCGCGGCGTCCTGGACGGCGGCGGTGTACTCCTCGCGCGTCTTGCAGATGTGCACGCCCATGCTGCTGCCCTCGCGGCTGGGCTTCACCACCACCGGGAAGGGGAACGGCAGCCGGTCTCTTTCCGCGAGCGCGGCTTCCGCCGAGTCGAAGGCGCGGTAGGGCGGCGTGGGGATGCCGCGCGCGACGAAGATCTCCTTCGCGTACACCTTGTCCATGCCCACGGCGGACGCCATCACGCCGCTGCCGGTGTAGGGGATGAACATGGCCTCCAGGAGGCCCTGGATGCAGCCGTCCTCGCCGAAGCGGCCGTGCAGCGCGAGCCACGCCACGTCCACCTTCTCCGCGATGAGGCGCGCGGGCAGGTCCTTGCCCACGTCGATCTCCACCACGTCGTAGCCCATCCCCTTGAGGGCGCCCGACACCGCGGCGCCCGTGCGCAGCGACACCTCGCGCTCGCTGGAGAGGCCGCCATACAGCACGCCGACGCGCTTGGCCTTCAACTCAGCGGGGGTGAAGCCTCGGGGACCGGTGGTCATGGCAGGAAGACTCCGACGAATTTGACTTCGCGGTGCATGACGACGCCGGAGGCTTCCTTCACCCGCTCTTGCATCAGGGTGATGAGGCCCCGCACGTCGCGAGCGGCCGCGCCGCCCAGGTTGACGATCCAGTTCGCGTGCAGGGTGGACACCTGCGCGCGCCCCAGGGTGTGCCCCTTCAGGCCCACGAGTTCAATGAGCCGCCCGGCGTGGTCGCCCGGCGGGTTGGTGAACACGCTGCCGAAGTTGGGCTGACTCAAGGGCTGCGTGCGCTTGCGGTAGCCCAGGTCCGCGTCCATGGCCGCCTTGCTGGCCACGACATCGCCCTTGGGAAGATGGAAGCGCACGCGGGTGACGATACCTCCGGCGGGCAGCGTGGCGTGACGGTAGGTGTGAGGCACCTGCGCTTTCGTCAGCCACCCCACTCCGTCCGCGGTGGCGACCTCAATCGCCTCCACCACGCGGAAGCATTCGCCGTTCTTGGTGCCGGCGTTCATGGTGACCGCGCCGCCCAGGGTGCCGGGGATGCCCGCGAGGAACTCCGCGCCCACCAGGCCCTGCGCGCGCATCACGTTGACCAGCCGCGCAATGGCCGCGCCCGTGCCCAGCGTCACCCGGCCGTCGTCCGGGCCCACGTCCAGGCCTTCCGGGAACAAATCCGGGGGCAGCTTCACGGTGAGCCCCGGCACGCCGCCGTCGCCCACCAGCGTGTTGGCCCCGCCGCCCAGCACCGTCACGGGGATGCCCTCGTCGCGGGCCAGGCGCAGCAAGTCCACCAGCGCGTCCGGTGAGCGCGGGCGCACCAGCGCCTCCGCCGGTCCGCCCACGCGCACGCTGATGAGCGGCGCCAGGGGCTCGCCCGGCTTGACGTCCAGGCCCGGCAGCCGCGCCACGCGCGCCGCCAGCGGTGTCACCTCGCCCGGCTGCATCCCCTACCCGCCCTTCGCCGCGCCCATCAGGTTCAGCAGGTCCGGGCCCACCTGGGTGATGTCGCCCGCGCCCAGGGTCAGCACCAGGTCGCCCTCGCGCACGCGCTCGTGGAGCGCCTTCGCCACGTCCGCGCGCTTCTCCACGAACGTCACGTCGCGGTGGCCGTGCGCGCGGATGGCCTCCGCCAGCGCGTCGCCGGTGGCGCCGGGGATGGGCTCCTCGCCCGCCGCGTAGACGCTGGTGACGAAGAGCACGTCCGCGTCGTTGAACGCGGTGGCGAACTCCTTCATCAGGTCGTGCGTGCGCGTGTAGCGGTGCGGCTGGAAGGCGGCCACCACCCGGCGGCCGAAGGCGCGGCGCGCGCCGGACAGCGTGGCCATGACCTCCGTGGGGTGGTGCCCGTAGTCGTCCACCACGGTGATGCCGCCCACCTCGCCGCGCACGGTGAAGCGGCGCTGCACGCCGCCGAACTCCGCCAGCGCGCCGCGCACCGTCTCCAGCGGGATGTCCATCTCCTCCGCGATGGCCACCACCGCCAACGCGTTGAAGGCGTTGTGCGCGCCCACCATGCGCACGCGGAACTCGCCCAGGTCCTCGTCGCGGCGGAAGGCGCGGAAGGTGGTGGTGAAGCCGTCCAGCGAGATGCCCTCCAGCCGGTAGTCCGCCATGTGCGAGCTGCCGTAGGTGACGAAGCGCTTCTCGATGCGCGGCAGCAGCGCCTGGACGTTGGGGTTGTCCAGGCACAGCACGTTGAGGCCGTAGAAGGGAACGCGGTTGCAGAACTCCACGAAGGCGGACTGGAGCGTCTCCAGGTCGCCGTAGTGGTCCATGTGCTCCGGGTCGATGTTGGTGACGACCGCGATGGACGGGTGCAGCTTTAGGAAGCTGCCGTCGGACTCGTCGGCCTCCACCACCATCAGCTCGCTCTTGCCCAGCTTGGCGTTGGAGTCGAGCACGTTCACCTTGCCGCCCACCACCGCCGTGGGGTCCAGGCCCGCCGCGGACAGCACCGTGGCCACCATGGACGTCGTCGTCGTCTTGCCGTGGCTGCCGGCGACGGCGACCGCGTACTTCAGGCGCATCAGCTCCGCGAGCATCTCCGCGCGGGGGATGACGGGAATCTTGCGCTGGCGCGCCGTCACCACCTCCGGGTTGTCCTTGCGCACCGCGGAGGAGATGACGACCACGTCCGCGTGCACCAGGTTGGAGGCCTTGTGGCCCTCGTAGAGCGTGGCGCCCAGCTTCGCCAGGCGGCGGGTGATGTCGCTCTCGCGCAGGTCGGAGCCGGACACGCGGTAGCCCAGGTTGAGCAGCACCTCCGCGATGCCGCTCATGCCGATGCCGCCCACGCCCACGAAGTGCACGTGCGCCGCGTGGCGCGTCTTGAAGAGGCTGCCGGGCTTGTTGCTGACGGTCTTGCTGCTCATGCCTTGCTCCCGGGTGCCTTCTTCACGTCCTTCGGTCCGCGGTCGCGCCCGCCCGGGCCCCAGGCCTGGGTCGTGAGGTCCACGCACACGTCCGCCAGCTCCTTCGCGGCGGCGGGGCGGCCGAGGATGCCCGCCTTCTTCGCCATCTGCTTCAGCTTCGCCGGGTCCGTCATCAGGCCGCGCAGCTCTTGCGCCAGCTTCTGCCCGGTGAGCTCCGACTCGCGGAACATCAGGGCCGCGCCCGCGTCCACCAGCGCGCGGGCGTTGACCTCCTGGTGGTTGTCCGTGGCGTGCGGGAAGGGCACCAGGATGCTGGCCTTCTTGCACACCGTCAGCTCCGCCAGCGACGTGGCGCCCGCGCGGCAGATGACCAGGTCCGCCTTCGCGTAGGCGGAGGACATGTCGTCGATGAACTCCACCACCTGCGCCACGTCCGCGAAGCCCTTGTCCGCGTAGCCCTTCTTCACGGTCTCCAGGTCCAGCTTCCCCGTCTGGTGGACGATGGAAATCTGTTCCTTCAGGTCGCCCAGCGAGTCCAGCGCCTCCAGCACGCGGTTGTTGAGGCCTCGCGCGCCCAGGCTGCCGCCGAAGATGAGGACGGTGAACTTCTCGTGCGCGGAGCTGCTGCGCAGGTAGTTGTCCATCAGCTTCTTGCGGATGGGGTTGCCAATCATCTGCACCTTGGCCTCGGGGAAGAACGCGCGCGCTTCCTCGAAGGCGGTGAAGACGACCTTCACGATGCGGCCCAGCACCTTGTTGGTGAGCCCGGGCAGCGCGTTCTGCTCCTGGATGGCGGTGGGGATGCCCATCATCCACGCGGCCAGCACCACCGGCCCGCTCGCATAGCCGCCCACGCCCACCACCACGTCCGGCTTCTGGCGCGACAGGATGCGGAACGACGCGAGGAACGCCAGGGGCAGAGCGAGGAGCCCCTTGATGAGGCCCAAGAGCCCCTTGCCCTTGAGCCCCTGCACCTTCACGAACTCCAGCGGGTAGCCCTCCTTGGGCACGACGCGCGCCTCCAGGCCCTTCTCCGTGCCCACGAACACCACTTCGTTGGCGGGGTGGCGGGTGACGACCTCCTCCGCCAGCGCGATGCCCGGGAACAGATGGCCGCCGGTGCCGCCGCCCGCGATGAGCACCTTCACGCCGTCACCTCCCGCAGGTCCGTCGTGCCCGTGCGCACCGGCCGCGTCGCGCCCTGCGTGTTCGCGCTGAGCGACAGGAGCACGCCCGCCGAGCCCATCAGCACCACCAGCGACGTGCCGCCGTAGGACACGAAAGGCAGCGTCAGGCCCTTCGTGGGCAACAGGCCCATGGCCACGCACATGTTCACCGTGGCCTGGAACGCGATGATGGAGCTGATGCCCAGGCCCAGGTACGTGCCGAAGGTCTCCCCCGCCGCCAGGGCCGCGCGGATGCCGCGCCACAGGACGATGGCGTACAGCACCACCAGGAGCCCCACGCCGATGAGCCCCAGCTCCTCGCCGAGGATGGAGAAGATGAAGTCCGTGTGCGCCTCCGGCAGGAAGAACAGCTTCTGCCGGCCGTCCCCCAGCCCCAGGCCGGTGATGCCGCCCGAGCCGATGGACATCAGCGACTCCGCCACCTGGTAGCCCACGTCGTGCCGGTGGGCCCACGGGTCCAGGAACGCGAGGATGCGCTTCATGCGGTAGGGGCTGGTCGCGATGGCGACGAAGGCCAGCGGCAGCGCGAGCAGCACGGAGCCCACCAGGTACGACAGCTTCGTGCCCGCCGCGAACAGCAGCACGAAGAGCATGAACACCAGCAGCACGCTGCTGCCGAAGTCCGGCTGGAGCATGCACAGCAGCACCAGGATGCCGCACAGGGCCAGGTGCGGCAGGAAGCCGATGGAGAACGTGGCCACCTTCTCCCGCTTCTTCGCCAGCGAATAGGACAGGTAGACGAGCCACGCGAACTTGGCGATCTCCGCCGGCTGGAGGCTGAAGCCCGGCAGGCGGATCCACCGCCGCGCGCCACCCGCCGTGGTGCCGATGCCGGGGATGGCCACGGCGATGAGCAGCACGATGGCGACGAGCAGCAGCGGGTACGCCAGCCGCGCCAGCTTGCGCCACCCCAGCTTCATGGCCACCGCCATGGCGACGAGCCCCAGGCCCGCGGCGGACAGCTGGCGCTTGAGGAAGTAGAGGCTGTCGCCCAGCTTGTCCTGCGCGAGCACGGCGCTGGCCGAGTACGTCATCACCAGGCCCAGCGCCACGAGCGCCAGCACCGCGCAGAGAAGAATCGGATCGAACCGCACGGGGGCGGCCGGAGGAGAGGTCTTCATCACGGTCAGAGCGCCCCGACGAGGCGCTTGAACGTGTCGCCCCGGTCCTCGAAGTTCTTGAACTGGTCGTACGACGCGCACGCCGGGGACAAGAGGACCGTGTCCCCCGCCCTCGCCACCTCGCGCGCCTTCGCCACCGCCTGGGCCAGGGTTGCGCACGCGTGCACCGGCGCGTCGTTCGCGTACGCCCGCGCCAGCGCGTCCGCGTCCTGGCCAATGGTGAGCACGCCCTTCACCTTGCCCTGCCCCGCCTCCACCATGGGCGCGTACGGCGCGCCCTTGCCCTTGCCGCCCGCGATGAGCCAGACGTCACCGGCGAACGCCTTGAGCGCCACCAGCACGGAGTCCACGTTGGTGGCCTTGGAGTCGTTCACCCACTCCACGCCGTCCAGCACGCGCACGCTCTCCAGCCGGTGCGCCAGGCCCGGGTAGCTGTCCAGTCCCGCCTGCACCGCGTCCTTCGCCACGCCGCCCAGCCGCGCCAGCAGCGCCGCCGCCATTGCGTTCTGCGCGTTGTGCGCGCCCCGGAGCGAGCGGTTGGTGAGCGTGTAGGACTCGCCCGCGAACTCCAGCTCGAAGCCGCCGGGCCGGGCAATGGCCAGCCCCGCCAGCTTCGGCGCGTCCACCACCGGGCGGCCCGTCATGGAGAAGCCGTAGACGGGCGCGCGCGCGGAAGCGGCCAGCCCCATCACCGCCGCGTCGTCCGCGTTCACCACGGCGAAGTCGCTGCCGGCGTCCTGGTTCATGAAGATGCGCGCCTTGGCCGCGCCGTACTCGGCGTGGTTGGCGTAGCGGTCCAGGTGGTCCGGCGTGAGGTTGAGGATGGCCGCGCCCGTGGGCTTGAGCTGGTGGATGCCCTCCAGCTGGAAGCTGGACAGCTCCACCACCAGCGCGTCCCACTCCCCGGGGGACATGGCGGCCTCGGCCAGCGGGCGCCCCAGGTTGCCGCCCACGAAGGTGCGCAAGCCCGCCTTCGCGTACAGCTCGCCGGTGAGCGCCGTGGTGGTGCTCTTGCCGTTGGTGCCGGTGATGCCCAGGAAGCGCGTGCCCGTGAGGAGGCGGCCCGCGAGTTCAATCTCGCCCCAGACGGGGACGCCCGACGTGCGCGCGGCCTCCAGCTCCGGCAGGGACAGCGGAACGCCCGGGCTCACCACCACCAGGTCCTGGCGGGTGAGCAGCCCCGGGGGCGTGGCGCCGGTGACGAGCGTCACGCCCTTCGCGTGCAGCTCCTTCGCGACGTCGCCGAGCGCGTCCTCGGAGCGCGCGTCCAGCGCCGTCACCTTCGCGCCGTGCTGGACCAGCAGCCGCAGCGCCGCGACGCCGCTCTTGGCCAGCCCGAACACCGCGACATTCCGACCGGACAGCGAGGGATTCATGGGGCGGGCCGACCTCTTGTGGGGCAAAGCGACTAGCGCAGTTTCAGGGACAGCAGGGCCACGCCACCACAGAGGATGGCGACAATCCAGAAACGCACGATGATCTTCGGCTCGGCCAGTCCCTTGAGCTCGAAGTGGTGGTGCACGGGCGCCATCTTGAAGACGCGCTTGCCCGTCATCTTGAAGGACGCCACCTGGATCATCACGGAGAGCGCCTCCGCGAAGAAGATGCCGTGGATGATGGCGGACACCACTTCGTTCTTGGAGAACACGGCCAGCCCGCCCAGCGCGCCGCCCAGGGCCAGCGAGCCGATGTCGCCCATGAACACGGACGCCGGGTAGGTGTTGAACCAGAGGAAGGAGATGCCCGCGCCCACGATGCTCGCGCAGAAGACGGCCAGCTCCGCGCCGCCCGGCACCTGGAGGATGCCCAGGTAGCGGTACAGCGGCGTGGCCGTGAGGCGCGTGACGCCGTTCACCGTCTCCGTGTCCGCGATGTGCAGCGTGGTGCCCGCCACGTAGCAGAGCACGCAGAAGGTCACCGCCGACACGATGGTGGGGACGATGGCCAGGCCGTCCAGGCCGTCCGTGAGGTTCACCGCGTTGGACGTGCCCACGATGACGATCCACGCGAAGACGACGTAGAACCAGCCCAGGTCCGGGTTGAACCAATGGGACGGCACGAACGGCAGCGTCAGCCGCGTGTCGATGAGCAGCTGCGGCCCGAACGAGCCGTCCGGCTTCGTCCACGTGCACATCAGGCCGAAGATGGCGACGAGGAAGAAGAGCGTCTGCAGCGCCATCTTCTTGCGCCCGGCCAGGCCCTTGGAGTTGCGCTTGGACAGCTTGAGCCAGTCGTCCAGGAAGCCGATGAAGCCGTAGCCGAAGGTGAGGAGGATCATCACCCAGACGCCGCGGGACTTCAGGTCCGCGAACAACAGCGTGCCCGCCGCGATGCAGATGAGGATGAGCGCGCCACCCATGGTGGGCGTGCCCTTCTTCTTCTGGTGGCTGTCCGGGGTGTCCTCGCGCACGTTGCTCTGCCCGTGCTGCTTCAGGCGCAGCCGCGCGATGAGGCGCGGGCCGATGAGCATCCCCAGGAGCAGGGCGAAGACGCCCGCGGCGATGATGCGGAAGGTCGGGTAGCGCAGGAAGTTGAGGACGCGCCCGGCCTCGGTGTTCTGGATGAGCTCGTACAGAAGGTACAGCACTAGTGACTCCCTCCGGGGGGGGACGCGCCCGTCAGGGCCGCCACCACGCGCTCCAGTCGCATGCCGCGACTGGCCTTCACCAGCACCACGTCACCGGGCTGAAGCCGGGGCGTCAACCACGCCACCAATGGCTCCACTTCGGTGAAGTGGGCGGCGGAATCTCCCATGTCCGCGCTGCCCAGGCCGCCCGACGAGCGGGGGCCGAAGAACGCGACCAGCTTCGCGTGCCGCGCGACGAGCTCGCCCAGCCGGGCATGCTCCTCCGCCTCGCCCGCGCCCAATTCCAGCATGTCGCCCAGCACCGCCACCGCCCGGCCACCTTCGGGCACCAGCGTGCCCAGCGTGATGAGCGCGGCCTCCATGGAGGCCGGGTTGGCGTTGTAGCAGTCGTCCACCACCGTGATGCCGTGCTTGCCATCCACGATGTTGAGCCGGCGCGCGTACGGCCGCGCGGACTCCAGGCCCTTCACGCACTCCTCGGGGGAGTAGCCCAGGGCCAGCGCCGTCGCGAACGCCGCCGTCGCGTTCTGCGCGTTGTGCGGCCCCACGAAGTGCAGGCGCACCGGCCAGTCCTTGCCCTGGTAGCGCACGGTGGCCACCATGCCGTCGCGGCCCAGCGTGTGGACCGAGGTGAGGCGCACGTCCGCCCCTTCCGCCCGGCCGAACGTCAGGTGCTTCGCGCCGCTGCGCGCGGCCTGGCGCACGATGAGCGCGTCATCCAGGTTCACGACCGCGGTGGCCTGGGGCAGCAGCTCGCGGAACATCTCGCCTTCCGCCTCCGCCACGCCCTCCAGGCTGCCCAGCCCCTCCAGGTGCTCCGGCTGGACGACGGTGATGACCCCGGCGTCCGGCTGCACCTTGCGGGTGAGCCTTTCAATTTCGCCCGGCTGGTTCATCCCCACTTCGATGACGGCCGCCACGTGGGACGGCTCCAGCCGGAAGAGCGTGAGCGGGACGCCCACCTCGTTGTTGAAGTTGCCCTCCGTCTTCAGCGCGGGGCCGCGCGTGGCCAGGATGGCGCCCACCATCTCCTTGGTGGTCGTCTTCCCGTTGGAGCCCCCCACCGCCGCCACCGGGATGTGGAAGCGGCGGCGGTGCAGCGCGCCCAGGCCGCCCAACGCGGCCAGGGTGTCCTCCACTTCGTACAAGGCGAAGCCCGGGGGCAGGGCTGGCAGCGCCCTCCCCCGCTTCACCACCGCCCCGGCCGCTCCCTGGCGCTGGGCCCCGTCCACGAAGTCGTGGGCGTCGAAGCGCTCACCCTGCAGCGCCACGAAGAGGCACCCGGGGGTGAGCGACCGCGTGTCGGTGCAGACCGCGGGGAAGCCCGCTTCCACGGGCTCCCCGCGCCGGGTCGCACCCGTCGCCTGCACCACCTCGTCATCGGAGAATCGAACGGCCATGGAGGGGGGGTGGCCTTGAGAAGGTTCAGCCCGGGATGCGGTTGGCCAGCGCGCGCGCGGCGACCTCGCGGTCGTCGAACTTGAGCTTCTCGGTGCCCACCGTCTGGTAGGTCTCGTGGCCCTTGCCCGCGATGAGGACGACGTCGTCGTCCTTGGCCAGGTTGATGACCTGCTCGATGGCGGCGCGGCGGTCCGCGTCCACCAGGTAGCCCTTCTCCCCGTTCTTCGCCTTGCCCTCGGAGATGCGGCGCAGGCCGCCCTTCTCCAGGCCCGGCGTCACCTCGGAGATGATGGTCTCCGGGTCCTCCGTGCGCGGGTTGTCGCTGGTCACCATCACCAGGTCCGCGCCCTCGGCGGCCACCGTGCCCATCAGCGGGCGCTTGCCCTTGTCGCGGTCGCCGCCGCAGCCGAAGACGACGATGACGCGGCCCTTGGCCAGCGCGCGCGCCGCCTCGATGGAGCGCTTGAGCGCGTCATCCGTGTGCGCGTAGTCCACCAGCACGGCCGGAGCCGGGCCGCCGCGGTGGTTCTCCGCGCGGTCCATGCGGCCGGCCACGCCCGTGACGAGCTCGATGCCGCTCTTCACGTCCGAGCGGCTGATGCCCGCGCCCAGCGCGATGCCGGCGGCGAGCATGATGTTCTCCAGGTTGTGGGGCCCCAGCAGCTTGCTCTTCACCTTGATGTCGCCCGCGGGCGTCTTCAGGGTGGCCTCGATGCCCTTGAGCGAGTAGCTGGCGTCCGCGGCGGAGATCTCCCCCGCGCCCGTGCGGCTGAACTTCCACGCCATGCGCTTCTGGTTGCGCAGCTCCGTGTAGATGCGGCTGGCGAAGGTGTCGTCGCCATTCACCACGGCGGTGCCGGAGGCGCCCAGGTTCTCCAGGAAGAGCTTGCGCTTCACCTGGAAGTACTCCTCCAGGTCCTTGTGGTAGTCCAGGTGGTCGCGGGACAGGTTGCTGAAGCCCGCGGCCTTGAAGGTGAGCCCGTGCACGCGCTCCTGCGCGAGCGCGTGGCTGGAGACCTCCATCACCACCGTCTCCACGCCCGCGTCCACCATCTCGCGGAAGATGCGGTGCAGCTCCAGCGGGTCCGGGGTGGTGTTGGCCAGCTCCGTCGTCTTGCCGCCGAACTTGTAGCCCAGCGTACCGATGACGCCCGGCGCCGGAGAGCCGGTGTACATGGCGGCGGTCGCGAGGATGGCCTCCAGGAGGTACGTGGTGGTCGTCTTCCCGTTGGTGCCGGTGACGCCCAGGAGCGTCAGCTTGTCCGCGGGACGGCCGTGGAAATTGGCCGCGATGAGGGCCAGCGCCTTGCGCGCGCTGCTCACCTTGAAGAACGGCACCTGCGAAGACTGCCCCTGCTTCTCCGACACGACGGCGACAGCGCCGCGCGACACGGCTTCACCAATGAACTGGGCCCCGTCTTCCTTCAGGCCCGGCACGGCGATGAAGAGATCCCCCGGCTTCACGCGCCGCGAATCCTGCGTCACTCCCGTGACGTCGACCGCGGAACGGCCGCCCGAGGTCTGCTCGGCTCCACACCCTGCGAGGACATCCGTCAGCTTCATCTCTTCCCCTTCACACGCATTGCTTGCGGGGCCTGGAAAGGACACGGCCTCATTGCCGCGTCGCCAGTTCCAGCGTCACCCGGGCCCCCTTCTCCACCAGCGCACCGGCGGGGGGGGTCTGAGATACGACTCGTCCACTTCCTTGCAGCTGTGGCTCCAACGCCGAGGCGAGCAGCTTCACCACGGCTTCGCGTCCCGCCTGACCCTGGACGTCCGGCACACGTACCGTGCCGGGTTCCGGGGTCTCGGTCACCGCATCCTCCAGGCCGGCCCGGACGGGCACGGCCTTCGCCATCGCCTTTGGTGCCGGAGGGGGCACCACGGGCGCGGCGGCCGCGGCCACCTCGGCGGGTGCCACCGTGCGGGACGGGGGCACGGCCAGGTGGGCCATGGCAGCGGTAGCGATTTCCTTGAAGGCAGGGGCAGCCACGTTCCCCCCGTATACGTCTGTCTTGGGTTCGTCCACCACCACGAGAATCACGGCGCGCGGGGCCTCGGCTGGCACCATGCCCGCGAACGACGCGATGCGTTTGTCGGAATACCCCCGTGCCACGGGGTCCGCCTTCTGCGCCGTGCCCGTCTTTCCGGCCACCCGGTAGTCGTCCATGGCGGCCTTGGGCGCGGTCCCTCCCTTGACCACCACGCTCTCGAGCATGCCCACGACCTGGCGCGCCACCCTCTGGGAAACGACCCGGCGCAGCTCCGTGGGCTGGTTCTCCAGCAGCACCACGCCGTCCGGGTCCACCACCTTGGAGACCAGGTACGGGCGCATCAGCATGCCGTCGTTGGCCAGCGCGCCGTAGGCCGCCGTCAGCTGGACGGCGGTGGAGGTCATCCCCTGGCCGAAGGATTGGGTGGCCAGGGAGATGTCCGATTTCGGAAACGGGATGACGCCGCGGCTCTCGCCGGTGAGCGCCAGGCCGGTGCGCTCCGCGAAGCCGAAGGCGTGGTAGGCGGCGACGAACTTCTCGCGGCCCAGGGCCTCGGCGACCTTCGCGGCGCAGATGTTGGAGGACACCTGGAGGATGCCCTGCGCGTTGAGCCAGCCGTGCGGGTGGGTGTCCCGGATGGTGTGCCGGCCGATGCGCATGGCGCCGTTCTCACAGAAGAACAGCTGATCCGCGGTGATGGCCTTCTGCTCCAGCGCGGCGGCCACCACGAAGGCCTTCATCGTGGAGCCGGGCTCGAAGGCGTCCAGCGCGGCGCGGTTGCGGATGGCGTTCTTCACGCCGTCTTCCGGCGTGTTGGGGTTGAAGCGCGGGTTGTTGGCCAGCGCCAGGATCTCCCCGGTGCGCGGGTCCAGCACCACCGCCATGCCCGCCGCCGCCTTGGCGTCGTCCACGGCCTTGGCCAGCGCCTTCTCCGCCACGTACTGGAGGTGGCGGTCCAGCGTGAGCGTCACGGTGGCGCCCTGGCGCTCCAGGGGGTCCAGGGCACCCTGGACCATCAGCTTGCGGCCCTTGGCGTCCCGGAAGCCGGAGGTGCGCGAGTTCTGCCCGGACAGCTCGTCCTCGAAGGCCAGCTCCAGGCCCTCCAGGCCGTGCCCGTCGGTGCCCACCATGCCCACGATGTGCGCGCCCAGCTCGCGCTGGGGATAGAAGCGCTTGGGCTCCTTGGTGAAGCCCAGGCCCGGCAGGCCCAGCGCCTTCACCGCCTCCACCTCCTGGGGCTTCGCCTGGCGCTTCACCCACGCGAAGCGCTTGGCGCGGGACAGGCGCGCGACCAGGTCGCCGCTGTCCATGTGCACGGCGCGGGCGAGCTGACGGGCCGCCTGCGGCACGTCGGGGAGCATGGACGGGTCCACCCAGATGGAGTCCACCTCCACGCTCTGCGCGAGCGGCGTGCCGCGCCGGTCATAGATGTCACCGCGCCGGGCCGGGATGTCGATCTGCCGGACGTACTGGTCCTGCGCCATGCCGCGCAGCTTCTCCTGCTGGAAGACCTGGAGGTAGACCGCGCGGCCGAACGCCGTGCCCAGGAGCGCGAGGAACAGCCCGAACAGGAGCTGGACCCGCAGCCTGAGCCCCTTCGTGTTCGACTCCGGGATCCGCGCGCTCTTGAGGTCCCTCACCGCCCGGTCCCCCGCTCCGCCACGCGGACGGCCGGGGCCGCCGAACGGGCCTGCGCGGTGCTGGAGCCCTTCACGTGCTCGTCCGCGAGGGACACCACCGCGCCGCCCCTGGGCATGGCCATGCCCAACTGCTCACGCGCCACGCGCTCCAGCCGGGCCGGCGCCTTGAGCGTGGCCAGCTCCAGCTTGAGCCGGTCGTTCTCCCGGGTGAGCGAGCGGCTCTCGCCCTCCGCGTTGGACAGGCGGTAGCCCATGTCCACCACGAGCACGCGGCTCGTGACGTGGAGGATGCCCACGCCAGCGAACAGGGTGAAGAGCATGACGGCGGGCAACAGGTGCATCAGCACGCCGGCCACGGACACGGAGGGACGCGAGAGGGCCTTGCTCATCGGATTTTCTCCACCGCGCGCAGGTGCGCGCTGCGAGAGCGGGGGTTGGCCTCGACTTCCGCTTCGGAAGCCGCGACGGCCTTCTTGGACACGAGGGCGAAGTCACCCTGGCTGTTGCACACGCACACCGGGAAGCCCGGCGGACAGGTGCACCCGCCCACCAGGGCGCGGAAGGCTTCCTTCACCTTCCGGTCCTCCAGGGAGTGGAAGGAGATGACCGCGGCGCGGCCCCCCACCTTGAGGAGCGAGGGCAGCGCGGCGAGCAGCGCGTCCAGCGCCTCCAGCTCCCCGTTCACCGCCATGCGCAGCGCCTGGAAGGTGCGGGTGGCGACGTTGATGCGGTCCGGCCACGCCTTGCGGGGCACGGCGCGCTTCACCACCTCCACGGCCTCCAGCGTGCGCTGGGGCAGCGCCTTCTTCAGCTCCCGCGCGATGGGGCGGGCGAAGGGCTCTTCTCCATAATCCTTGAGCAGCCGCGCCAGGTCGCGCTCGTCCGTCTCCGCGATGAGCTGGGCGGCGGTGATGCCGCTGTCGCCCATGCGCATGTCCAGCGGGCCGTCCTTCATGAAGGAGAAGCCGCGCTCGGCCACATCCAGCTGGGGCGAGGACACGCCCAGGTCCACCAGCACGCCGTCCACGGGGAGCAGATCCTGCGCCACGCGGGGCAGGTCCGCGAAGTTGCCCTGCCGGGCCTGGAAGCGCGCGTTGCCGCCCATGCGGGCGGTGGCCGCGGCGAGCGCCACCGGGTCCCGGTCCACGCCCACCACCGTGGCGCCCCGGGCGAGCAGCGCCTGGGTGTGGCCTCCGCCGCCGAGCGTGCCGTCGAGGATGACCTTGCCCTCCGCCGGGTTCAGCAGCTCCACCGTCTCGTGGAGCAGGACGGTCTGGTGCTGGAAGTCCACGGGAGGGGGCCTTGGGGTGCGGGTCAGACGAAGGGAGCGCGCGCGAGCTGGAAGGCGGCCCGGGCATCGTTCATGTGCGGGTACAGCTCGAAGGCGTCATGGGCGCCGGCCGCGCGGAAGATGGCGGCCAGGTACGGCGACAGCCCGGACAGCTTCACGTCGCCACCGGCGCGGCGGAACGCGTCCGTGCGGGCCATCAGCGGGCGCACGCCGCGGTAGTTCAGGTGCGACACGTCCGCGAAGTCGAGGACGACCTGACGGGTGCCCCGGTGCAGCCGGTGCATCAGGTCCTCGCACAGCTTGAGCAGGTCCGCCTCCTCCAGCTCGCCCTCCAGCATCAACGTCTCCACGCGCTCGGACGCCGCCACCACCGCCCTGTTCCGACGAACCTCCTGCACCTGGTCCATGCGCCTGCCCACCCTTCTCTTTGCGAAACCTGAAGCTGTCGACTTCCTGGCTACGGCTGGCGCAGCTCGCCCAGCACCCGCAACACGTCCGGGGAGGTGGCTTCCTGGCGCGCGTCCTCCTGCGCCTTCGCCCAGCCTTCCTGGCTCCAAAGCTCAATCACCTTCACCATCCCCGCCCACACCACGTCCTTCTCCAGCTTCGCGTACGCCCTGAGCGACGGCGGAATCAGCAACCGTCCCAGCTTGTCCAGCGGGCACTCCTGCGCGCTGGCCACGTACAGCCGCATCAACGTCTTGACCCCCGGCTCCATGGGGTTGCGCCGGGCGAGCGCGGTCTCCAACGCCTCCCACTCCCGCACCGGGTAGGCGTGGAGGCAGGGGTCCAGGGCCGTGGTGACGATGAGCCGCTCGTCGTAGGCACCCACCAGCGTCTCCCGGAGCTTCGCCGGGAGGCTGGTGCGCCCCTTCGCGTCGATCTGGTGCTCATAGACGCCTCGGAACACGCGGGACGATCCACCTTTTCAGCCCGACACGGGACGGACCACCACTCCTTCCCACTTCTTACCCCTCTGCGGCGGGCATACATACGCGCCCCCCCCAGGGGGGTCAAGAAAGCGCGCAACAGGCTGGAACACGGCGCGCCCGGCGCCGGACATCCGCCAGGGCACACGCCGCGCGGCCTACCTTGGGGGGTGGGGTAAACTTGAGTTCTTTCGCTCCCAGGCTGAGACTGACGGGCACGTGAACACGAACGTTCGACTGAAGGTGGCCTACAAGACGCCACAGTCGCTGGTCGGCGAGTACACCCGCAGCGTGGGTCAGGGCGGCGTCACCCTGGAGACGCGCAGGGCCCTGCCGCTGGGCACCCGCTTCACCTTCGAGCTGCACGCGGGCGGCATGCCGCGGCCGGTGGAGGTGCTGGGCGAGGTCGTCAAGGTGGAGCCGCGCCCCGGCGAGCGCTTCATGCTCACCGTGCGCTACGACGGCGCGGAGGATCGCAGCGCGCTGGACGCGGTGCTCCAGTTCATCTTCGCCCAGGAGGAGCAGAACGGCCTGCGCCGCTTCCCGCGCCTGCCGCTGCACCTGCGCGCGCGCGAGGCCGACCCCCGGGCGCCGTTCTTCTACGTGCGCGACATCTCCCGGGGCGGCGTGGGCCTGGAGGTGGACGCCCCCGCCCTGCCCCGCGAGGTGCAGGTGGGCACGCCCTTCTTCATGGAGATGGACATGACGGAGGGGCCGCTCCTGCTCCACGGCGAGGTGGCGTGGACGTCGTCCGTGCCGCGCAAGGGCGTGGCGCAGGCGGTGACGCCGGGCTTCGGCGCGACGTTCGGCCGGCTGCGGCCGGACATGCTCCAGCGGCTGGAGGACCTGATGGCGCTGGAGCACCTGCCGCCCGCGCCCTGGCGGGCCCGGGTCAGCTTCGGCCTGGATGCCGTGTCGCGGATGCCCTGACGTTTCCGTCCAGGGCACCCGCGCTCGAGGCCGTTACAGCGGGTTGTACGGGTAGCCGCCGGCCTCTTCCAGGCCCGTGACGATGGTCTCGCGCAGCTCCGCCGGGTCGTACGGCGTGAAGGCGTCCAGCGCGGACAGGCGCTTCAACTCCAGCGTGAGCGCGTCCCCCTTGAGGGTGGCGCAGAGCGCGCGGCGGGTGCGCTCGAAGACGCGGGCGGTGGACTCCATCGCGTACAGCCGCACCAGCGCCACGCGCGCCGGGTCCAGCACGCCGCCGGTGGCGGCCTGACGGGTGCGCGTCACCATGGAGTCCAGCGCGTACGCGTCCATCACCACGTCCGCCAGCGCGGCCATGACCTCCTGGTGCTTGTCCAGCTCCGTGCCGAAGCTCTCCGCGGCCAGGCGCATGCCGTGGATGGCCAAGTGCTTGGCGCACTCCGCGGCGATCTCCTCGTGGGCCAGCGCGTCCTGGCGGCCCGCGCGGGGACGCTCGCCGCGGCCCAGCTCCTCCGCCACGGAGCGCGCCTGCGCGAACAGCGGCAGGTCGCCCTTCACGGCGCGCTTGAGCAGCATGCCGGTGATCAGCATGCGGTTGATTTCGTTGGTGCCCTCGAAGATGCGGTTGATGCGCGCGTCGCGGTAGGCGCGCTCCACCGGGTACTCCTCGATGTAGCCGGCGCCGCCGTGCACCTGCACCGCGTCGTCCACCAAGAAGCCGAGGGCCTCCGAGCCGAAGACCTTCATGATGGAGGCCTCGGTGGCGAACTCCTCCATCGCGGCGATGACGTGCGCGTCGTAGTCCGCGTCCGAGCGCTCCTTGGACGCAAGCCGCCCGTCCACCAGGCCCGCCGTGCGGTACGTCATGCTCTCCACCGCGTAGACGAGCGTGGCCATGCGCGCGAGCTTCTCGCGGATGAGCGGGAACGTGGCGATGGGCGCCTTGAACTGCTTGCGCTCCTGCGCGAACTTCAGCGCGCTCTGCAGTTGGAGCTTCATGCTCCCGATGACGCCCGCGCCCAGCTTCAGGCGGCCGTAGTTGAGGATGTTGAAGGCGATGCGGTGGCCCTTGCCCAGCTCGCCCAGCAGGTTCTCCACGGGAACCTGCGCGTCCTCGAAGTAGAGCGGGCACGTGGACGAGCCGCGGATGCCCATCTTGTGCTCCTCCGGGCCCACGGTGAGGCCCGGGGTGTCCTTCTCCACGATGAAGCCGGTGAACTTGTCGCCGTCCACCTGCGCGAAGACGACGAACACGTCCGCGAAGGCCGCGTTGGTGATGTAGAGCTTGGAGCCGTTGAGGACGTAGTGCTTGCCGTCCTGGGACTTCACCGCCTTCGTCTTCGCCCCGCGCGCGTCGCTGCCGCTGCCCTGCTCCGTCAGCGCGTACGCCGCCACCCACTCGCCCGTGGCCAGCTTGGGCAGGTACTTCGCCTTCTGCGCCTCGTTGCCGAACCACACGATGGGCAGCGACCCGATGCCGGTGTGCGCGCTGGACGTCACCGACCAGGAGCCCAAGAGGCTCATGGCCTCCGCGAGCAGGAGCGACGTCGTCTTGTCCAGGCCCGTGCCGCCGTAGGTCTCCGCGATGTCCACGCTCAAGAGGCCCAGGTCGCCCGCGCGGCGCAGGAGGTCGCGCAGGAGCGCGTTGTCCTTGCCCTCGATGCGCGTGGCCTGGGGCAGCACCTGCTCCCGGCAGAACTGGAGCGCCGTCTTGAAGAAGAGCCGCTGCTCCTCGGAGAACCCCTCCGGCGTGAGGATGCGGGTGGAGCCCACCTCCTGGAAGAGGAAGGTGCCCCCGGCGAGAACATCCTGGGGACGGGAAGCGGGCTCGGTTGCGGCGACCATCGACGACCTCCGGGGAGGGAGCATTGCCCTCCGAAGCCTTCAGGTAAAAGGCGCGCGGCACATTAGGGCGCGCGAACCTCTGGGGGTAGTAGCGGCGCGCCCCCACCGCCTCAATGCGACGTGGGACTGCACCCGGGGTGCGTGCACGCCCGCCGGGCAGGAGACTTCCTGGCCCCTGGACCTACGGTGCCCCCGCGTCCGATGCGGACCGCGGCGTGGGGTACACGAGGCAGAGCGTGTCGAAGAGCCCCTCCTCCGGCGCGACGTACGTGCCGCCGAGCGCCCGCGCCACCTGCACCACCTCCGTGCCGAACGAGGGCACGAGGCACAGGTCGTCCGACGTGGTGAAGCGCGTCTTCAGCCGCGCCAGCTCCCGCCGCAGCGTCGCGATGTCCTGGCGCCCGCCGCGCACCGGAACGGACGGGCCATTGCGGTCCGGCCCCGGCAGCTTGCCCACGCTGGTGCTCAGCTCGAAGCCGTCCGCGCGCTGGATGATGCGCAGCTTGCCGGGCGCCACCTCGTCCAGCCACGTCCGGAAGCCCTGCTCGTCACGCAGCACCAACGGGTAGGCCACCGGCGCGTCCGGGTGCTGGAGCCACACCTCCGCCGCCCGCGCGCGCAAGACGGTCAGCGCGTCCGACACCTGCGCGAGGAACGTGTCCGCGTCCTCCACGGCGACGAGCACGTCCCTGCCCCGCACCCGCTCCGCGAGCCTGGCCGCGTCCGGGGCCCGGGCCGGGGTGAAGGTCTCCGTGCCCAGGCGCACCTGTTCTCCCGACAGCTCCAGCCGGAGGACGTCCTCCGGAAGCGGCTCACCCCAGGCGGGCGCGGACACGGGCTCGAGGGTCGCGTCCGCCCAGTTGCCCGCGTCCCTGGGAGCGGTGGCGGGAGCGCCACGCTCCACGCTCAGTGCTGGCTCCGGAGGGACCGCGCGTGCCGGTTCACCGGGCGGAGACTCCCGACAGCCACCCCATGTGAGGCCGCACCACACCAGGAGGAAGAATGCAGGGTTACGGGAACGGGCTGGCGAGCGTAGCGGAATATTCCACCCGGAGCGTCTGAATGGCCTCATGATAGCTTCTCGCGGTTTTTGCGAAGGACTCCCCTCCATCGGAGCCGATTCGAACGTGCCGCCGCCCTCCGCCGGCTTCCAGTTCGGCAAGTACAAGCTGCTCGAGCGCATCGCGACGGGCGGCATGGCGGAGATCTACCGCGCCCGGATGACGGCGGTGGCGGGCGTGACGAAGCCGGTGGTCATCAAGAAGATCCTCCCGGGCTACGCGGACGACAGCGCGTTCGTGTCCATGTTCATCAACGAGGCGCGCATCGCGCTGGGGCTGTCGCACGGCAACATCGCGCAGATCTTCGACTTCGGCGAGGTGGAGGGCGAGTACTTCCTCGCGATGGAGTGGGTGGACGGCCATCCGCTCTCGCACGTGATGCGCCGGGCGCGGGAGAAGGGGCTGCCCGCGCTGCCGCCGCCCTTGGCGGTGCTGGTGGCCATCGACATGCTGCGGGGGCTGGCGTACGCGCACACGCGGCTGGATGACAACGGCCGCCCGCTGCACATCGTCCACCGGGACGTGAGCCCGCAGAACGTGCTCCTCTCCTTCGAGGGGCAGGTGAAGCTGGTGGACTTCGGCATCGCGCGTGCGCGGCTCGCCGGACGCTCCGACACCAAGGTGGATCCCGCGAAGGGCAAGTACGTCTACTTCGCGCCGGAGCAGGCGCGCGGCGAGGCGCTGGACGCGCGCACGGACGTGTTCGCCGCGGGCACGGTCCTCTACGAGATGCTCTGCGGGCGGCGCCCCTTCGAGGGCTCGCTCCAGGACGTGCTGCGCAAGATCTCCCAGGGCGACTTCCCCCGCCCGCGCGAGTGGACGCCGAACATCCCGGCCGCGCTGGAGCGCATCCTGCTCACCGCGATGGCCACGAGCCCGGAGCAGCGCTACCCCACGGCGCAGGCCTTCGCGGAGGCGCTGGCGCGCCAGCTCCACGTGACCGCGCCGGACGTGTCCGCCAGCGACCTGGGCCACTTCATGGGCTACCTCTATGAGCCGGAGCTCGTGGAGTCCGGCCGCCCGGTGCAGCTGCCGCGCGAGTTCGTCGCGCGCGTGGGCCGCTGGAGCGGCGTCGCTGAACCGCCCCCCATCGCCACGCCGCCGGAGGTGCCCCGCCACGCCTCCGAGCCCCGGGGTGAGCCCGGCGAGCCCCGAGGTGATTTGACGACCCAGCCCCTGCCCCCGCAGGCGATGCCTCCGGAGCCGCCGCCCGCGTGGCACCGCTCCCTGCGCGGCTGGGCGGTGCGCGGCGCGCCGGTGGTGGTGGCGGCGCTCGTGGCCACGTGGCTGGTCCTGGTCATGGGCGGCTCCAACACGTTCGCGGTGGAGCTCAGCTCCTCGCCTCCGGGCGCCACCATCCGCGTGAACGGCCGGACGCTGGCGGAGACGACGCCCACGCTCATCACCCAGCTGCCGTCGGACCGCGACCACGTGCTGGAGGTGCTGCTGCCGGGCATGGTGCCCTTCAGCCAGCGCGTGCACGCCGAGCGCGGCACCACGCTGGCGGTCCACGCGCGGCTCGCGCCGAAGCAAGCCGTCGCGGCTCGCGCCCTGCCCCGCCCGGGTCCGGACAGCGCGCCCGCGTCCATCGCCCGCTATTCCTCCGGAGGCCCGTTCGCGCTCAGCGCGGTCTCCCATGCGCTGCGCGTGCCCTCGTCCCAGGCGGCGCGCATGCGGTTGGATCCCTCCCGCACCTACGGCCTGCGCGTGGAGGGCCGCGTGTCGGTGGGCGGACCGCTGCCGGTGGCCCAGGCCGTGTACTTCCTGGAGGGCGGCACGGCGCTGGCCGCGCGCGACAGCTTCGGCCTGGTGGGCGCGGACGAGGTGCTGGTGCGCGACGCCTCCGTCCTCTACGTGTTCCTCTGGGACGACCGCCCGGACGACAACCGCGGCGCGCTCCAGGTGCACGTGCGCGAACAGGCGAGCGGCGCCATCACCACCTTGCTCCTGGACGCGCGCCGGCACGCCGTGTCGCTGTCCCCCCACGACGGCTTCACGCTCCGGGAGCTGGATCCGTCCACCACGTACCGCGTCGTGGTGCGTTCGGCCGGGGAGCCGGCGCGCACGCGCGGCTTCGGCGGCGGCGAGGTGAACGGCGTGCTCGCGCTGCACGGCGCGGGGCCCTCTCCGGCCGTGGCCCCGGGCACGCTGGAGGTCCTGGAGGTCAACCAGCCCACGGTGATGCGCGGCGCGAGCTGGCTGCGGCTCGCGTTCCCGGATGACGACGTCCACGACAACTCCGGCGGCCTCACCCTGGAGGTGACGCCGGTGGCGCCGCTGCACCAGTAGCGCGCGCGACGGGCCGCTACAGGACACCGCCAGCCTGTAGCCGAAAAATTGATCATCCGGGCGCCGCCCCTACCCTGGGCCGCCACGGAGGACGCTCATGAAGAAGCTCTTGGCGGTGCTGGCCCTGGGGATCGTGGTGATGGCGACGGTGGGACTTTCCACCCGCGTGGACGCACGGCCCGGAAGCACGGCGGACGAGGGGCCGACCGACGCCCAAATCGACGCGGTCCTGGACTCGCAGGCGCACGAGGTCATGGCCAAGCTGTTGGAAGCGCAGCGCAGTGCCAACCGGATGACAATGCTTCCCCGGTAATCTCGTGGCATCCGGCGAGGCACGGTGCTACGACCGGCGCTCGCTTCGGTGCTCATCACACCCGCCCACGAGGGGGCCATGCCAGAAGGGTCCGCTGCACTCCAGCTCCAGGTTGGAGACCGGGTCGTCTACCCCAACCAGGGGGTCTGCCGCGTCGCCGCCATCGACGTGAAGGAGGTTGCGGGCCAGAGCCTCACCTTCGTCACCATGCGCCGGGAGGAAGACGGCGCGGTCGTGATGGTGCCGCAAGGAAAGATCCTCTCCATCGGCGTGCGCAAGGTGGCCAGTCCCGCCGACGTGGAGGAGATCTACGCGTTCCTCCGCTCGGACAGTGACAAGGCGGACCTGGACTGGAAGCAACGCGCGCGCACCAACCTGGACCGCATGACCCAGGGCGGAATCCTGGGGCTGGCGGAGGTCGTCAAGGGCCTCCAGGTCCTCAGTGAGCTGCGGCCGCTGCCCACCAAGGAGCGCGAGCTCTACGACAACGCCCGGCACCTGCTGGTGTCGGAGGTCGCCGCCGCGCTGGGCACCGCCGAGGCCAACGCCGAGGACTCCATCGACATCGTCCTCTTCCCGCCCGGGAAGGAGCGTCCCAAGCGCACCGCCGCGGAGTTCGCGCGGCCCGGTGGCGACGAGGACGACATGGACCTGGACGGCGACCTCATGGGTCTGGAGGGCGGGGAGCTGGACCTGCCCTCGGACGAGGAGCCGCAGTCCGAGTCCGAGGAGGAGTCCTCCGACGAGGAGGGCGGCGAGGAGGAAGGCGGCGAGGAGGGGGCCGAGGACGCTCCCAAGAAGCGCGGCCGTCCGCCCAAGGCCAAGCCGGCCGAGGGCGCCGAGCCCGCCGCCCCGAAGAAGCGCGGCCGTCCGCCCAAGCCGAAGCCGGAGGTGGTGGAGGGTGCCGAGCCCGCCGCCCCGAAGAAGCGCGGCCGTCCGCCCAAGGCCAAGCCGCCCGAAGGCGCCGCGCCCGCGGAGCCCGCCGCGCCCAAGAAGCGTGGCCGTCCTCCCAAGGCGAAGCCGCCCGAGGACGAGTGAACCCCACGGCCCTCCCGGCCGCCCGCGTCGCGCGTTCAAGCGCGCGCCGGGCACGCCGCGAGGGCCTTCCCGCCGAGGTGACGCCCCGTGATTCGCGTCGTGACGCTGGACCCCTTCGACGACAAGCAGCTCGCCAAGTTCAACCGCACGCTCTACACGGCCTTCGGCGTGGGCAGCGAGCACAGCGGCTCCGCGGAAGTCCCCGCGGGCATGTCCGAGCCCCTGGACGCGGAGAAGCTGCTCGATGAGGTGAAGGGCATCCGGGCCTACAAGGACGACAAGGTGCTGCTGCTCACCTCGCGCAAGCTGAAGGACCGGGACCTGCCCAGCGGCAAGGCGCCCACGTCCGGCTTCGCGCGCTACGGCAAGGACCGGGCAATCCTCTCCATCGCGCCGTTCAAGGACCTGGAGAAGGACTTCAAGCCCATCGCGCGGCACGCGCTGCACCAGCTGGGCACGCTCTGGGAGCTGCACCACTGCCTGGATCCGCGCTGCTCGATGTACCCGCCCTGGACGCCGTCCTTCAACCAGGGCGACCACATCTTCTGCACCTTCTGCCGCGAAAAGAGCGAGCAGAAGATCCGTCTTGCCAAGTCCTAAGGCCCTGCGCGCCCTGCCCCTGGCGGAGCTGGGGGCCCTGTTGCTCGTCGCGCTTCTGTGCCTCGTCTTCCAGCTGAGGCTTCCGGGCCGGCTGCCCACGGACGCGGACGAGCGCGCCGTGGCGGACATGCTGGCCCGCGACGCACGCCCCGGGGACGCGGTGCTGCTGTTCCCCTGGTGGACCGAGCGCGCCCGCCTCTTCGTGCCGCCCTCCGTGCCCGTGTACGGGTGGCTGGAGTCGGACCGCGCGGACCTGAGCGCGCACCCGCGCATCTGGGTGCTGGGCCAGCCGGAGCTGCCCCGCTCCGACGTGGGCGCGTTCGACGCGGCCTTCCTCCCCGGCCGCAAGGCGCTGGGCCCCGAGTCGCGCATGGGCCCGCTGTCGCTGCGCCTCTACGAGAACGGCCGCTACCGCCCGCGTCACTGGGTGGCGAGCGAGTCCGCGAGCGCGGCGCGCGTGTACCTGGAGCAACCGGACGGCTCGCGCAAGGACTGCCCCTTCGACGGACGCGTGCACCGCTGCCCCGGCCCGCCGCACCTGTACGTGGCGCCGGAGTGGCATGAAATCCTCTACGAGCCCCGGCACTGCCTGTGGATGCACGCGCCCGGAGGCGCGCAGCGGCTGGTGGCGGAGTTCGCCAACGTGCCTTCCGGCATGGGGCTGCGGATGGAGGGCGGCATCATCTTCGAGTTCGCGCACCCCAAGGACCCGCGCCTGTCCACGGCGTACGTGGGCGTGGATGACGCGGTCACGGGCGAGCGGCTGATGTACGTGCCCATTCCCCCGGGCCGCGAGGGCGTGCAGAAGGCGGAGGTGGTGCTGCCGCCCGGGCCGCCGCGCACGGTGAAGGTCTGGACGCAGGCGGACAACGCGGAGTCGCGGCAGGTGTGCCTGGACGTGATGGCGCTGGAGCCCGCGGTGGGGGTGAAGCCATGACCGCGCTGGGAACCGGGCGCCCCGCCACGCGCGAGGAGAAGCTCACGGCGCTGGCGCTGTGGGTGCTGGCCTTCGCGGCGCTGTGGAGCACGGAAGCCGCCGTGGGCTTCACGCGCGACGAGAGCGTCTACTTCGCCGCGGCGGAGGGCTATTCGCAGTGGTTCCGGCTGCTGTTGCGCTCGCCCGCGCAGGCGTTCACGGACAGCGCCATCGTGCGCTTGTGGGACTACAACCACGAGCACCCGGCGCTGATGAAGACGCTGTTCGGGTTGAGCCACCTGCTCTTCCACGACACGCTGGGCGTGATGCGCGACGCGACGGCCTACCGGCTGCCCGCGTTCGCGATGGCGGCGCTGGTTCCCGCGCTGTGCTTCCTGCTGGGCAGCGCGCTGTACGGCCGCACCGCGGGGTGGTTCGCCGCCCTCTCCTTCCTGCTGGTGCCGCGCCAGTACTTCAACGCGGAGCTGGCGTGTTTCGACATGCCGGTGGCCGCGATGTGGCTGCTCGTCGTGTACTGCTTCTGGCGCGCGCTGGAGAGCACCCGCTGGGGCGTCGCGTGCGGCGTGGCGTTCGGCCTGGCCATCGCCACGAAGCACAACGCGCTCTTCCTGCCGTTCGTGCTGTCGCCGTTCGCACTGTGGCGCGCGTGGCGGGCCAGCGAAGGCAACCCCGAGGCCCGCGTGCGGCTCTTCCGCTTCGTGGGGCTCTTCGTCGCGGTGGCGGTGCTGTACGGCCTGCTGGTGGTGTTCCTGGGCGGACCCGCCGCGTTCCAGAAGAAGTTCCTGCTGCTCAGCCCGCACACGCTGTTCTTCGTGGGGCTCGCGGTGGGCTGCGGGGTGCTGCTGAGGGATTCGCGGCGCGTCAGCCTGCCGGTGACGCGGGCGCTGGTGCCGCTGGCGGCCATGGCGGTGCTGGGCCCCGTCATCTTCTACCTGCACTGGCCCTACCTCTGGCACGCGCCGGTGGACCGCACGGCCTGGTACCTGGCCTTCCACGCGACGCACAACCACTACGCCTGGTTCTACCTGGGCACGCTGATGCGCGGGCCGCCCTTCCCGCTCAGCTACGTGGTGGTGAAGACGGCGCTGACGGTGCCCTCCAGCCTCTTCGCGCCCATGGTGACGGGCTTCGTGGCGCTCGTGGGCCGCGCGCTCTTGAGCCTCAGTGCCCGCACGCGTGACCAGGTGCGGATGCCCACCGCGTCGGAGGCGCTGGTGGGCGTCAACGCGGTGACGTCCATCCTCATCATCAGCCATCCTCAAGTTCCGCACTTCGGAGGCGTGAAGCACTGGTTCCCGTCCATGCCCTTCCTGGGCATCCTCGCGGGCGCGGCGGTGGCGCGCGGGTGCTACGCGCTGTGGGAGGTGCTGAAGGCGCGGCGTCCCTCCATGTCACCGCTGGGGGTGACGGTGCCGGTGTTCGCGCTGCTGCTGGCGCCCGCGCTGCTGGGGCTGGTGCGGGTGTTCCCGTACGGCACGGCGGCGTACTCGGAGCTGGCGGGCGGGCTGCCGGGTGCGGCGACGCTGGGGATGCAGCGGCAGTTCTGGTCCAGCCACGTCACCGGCGTGCTGCCGTGGATCAACGAACACGCGAAGCCGGGCGCGCGCATCTACCTGCACGAGGTCAACGGCTTCTCGTTCCGCGACTACCAGCGCAACGGCATGCTGCGTCCGGACGTCCGGGCGGTGAACAGCCCGTTCGACGCGGACATCGTCGCGTACCAGTACCACCAGGAGTTCCGCGAGCACGAGTTCCTCACGTGGCAGGCCTTCGGCACGCGCACGCCCGTCACCGGGCTGTACCTGGACGAAACGCCGCAGGTCATCGTCTACCAACGCCCGGAGTAGGTCCGGGCCCGGATGACGCAGGAAGCCATGTGCACGACCGTGCACTCGGCGGCCTCGCGGGCGTCCAAGGAAAGCCGACAGGACGGAAAGGCGTGGCGCCAGGGTAGGCTCGGGGTGTCGGCCATTCCACCTTCCCGGGGAGGAACACATGACGCGCTGGACGGGCTTGTTGACGGTGATGGTGCTGGGCGCGGGCTTCGTGGGTTGCGACGACGCGAAACCGCCAGCCAAGGTGACGCGCGCGCAGGTGAAGCGCACGGGACCCGCGACGATGGAGATCATCCCCGTCGAGGGGCAGCTCCCCTACTGCATGCTCTTCACGATGTCCGAGAAGGGCGTCATCCGGCAGCTCACGCTCACGCGCGAGAACCGCTCCATCCGCTGCGACCCGGGCCGCCCGGTCGCCAACACCAGCTTCCGCGTGCCGGTGCAGGAGGGGAAGGTGCGCGTCTACATCTTCTTCTCCGACGAGCGCGTGCCCGCGGGCTCCGTGGCGCAGCAGCTCTACGACCTGCGCGACCGCGAGCGCGTCACCGCCATGGACCTGCGGCTGCCGGGGCGCATCTTCGTGGAGACGCTGGAGTTCACGCCGGAGACGGGCGAGCCGGAAGCCACGGGCGGCGTCGTGGGCGCGGGCGGCGTGGTGACGTCGGACGGAGGCACGGCCTCGGACGCAGGCACCCGCGCGCTGACCGTGGAGCCGCTGGCCAACTGACCTCCAGACGCGAAGAGGCCCGAGGGTGGTTGTCCGCCCCCGGGCCTCCGTGCTGCTTCACGCTGTGACCCCATCGCTGCTTAGTTCAGCCAGCCACCGCCGTAACGGCTGCGCTCCAGCCGCGCCAGGCGCTCCCGCTCCTGCCGTTCCCGCTCCAACCGCGCCTGCCGCTCGCGCTCCTGCCGTTCCCGCTCCAGCCGCGCCTGCCGCTCGCGCTCCTGCCGTTCCCGCTCCAGCCGCGCCTGCCGCTCGCGCTCCTGACGCTCGCGCTCCAGCCGCGCCTGCCGCTCGCGCTCCTGCCGTTCCCGCTCCTGCCGCTCGCGCTCCAGGCGGGCCTGGTCCTGGCGGCTCACGAGGGGGGAGGCGGCGTGGAAGTCCGCCGCCATCACCGGGGAGCTCGCGACGAGCGCCACAGCCACCACCATCTTCTTGAGCATCGCCTTCATGACCTGCCTCCGTGAGCCGCGTTGTTGCTGCGTTCTGAACCTACTGACGGGGGAGGCCCTGCTTGATTCAACCGCGCCATCGGAAGATGGCCCTGTTGAAACACTCTGAAATGAAGCCGGGGTGAAGCCGCTTCGCGCGCGGACAGGAAGGGTAGGCTCGCGGCGTCGGCATTCCACCTTCCCTGGGAAGAACACGTGACGCGCTGGACGGGCTGGTTGACGGTGATGGCGCTGGGCGCGGGTGTCGTGGGCTGCGACGACGCGAAGCCGCCCGCGAAGGTGGTGCGTGCCCTGGTGAAGCGCACGGGCCCGGCGACGATGGAGATCATCCCCGTCGAGGGACAGCTCCCCTACTGCATGCTCTTCACGACGTCCGAGAAGGGCGTCATCCGTCAGCTCACGCTCACGCGCGAGAACCGCTCCATCCGCTGCGAGGCGAACCGGCCCGTCGCCAACACCCACTTCCGCGTGCCGGTGCAGGAGGGGAAGGTGCGCGTCTACGTCTTCTTCTCCGACGAGCCCGTGCAGGCCAACTGGGTGGCACGGCAGCTCTACGAGCTGCGCGACCGCGAGCGCATCACCGCCATGGACCTGCGGCTGCCGGGGCGCATCTTCGTGGAGACGCTGGAGTTCACACCGGAGACAAGCAGCGGCGTGGATGCAGGCACCCGCGCGATGGCCGCGGACTCCGGCGCCCGCTGACCCCAGACGCGAAGAAGCCCGAGGGTGGTTGTCCGCCCCCGGGCCTCCGTACTGCTTCAGGCTGTGACCCCATCGCTGCTTAGTTCACCCAGCCGCCCCGGTAGTGCGAGTCGCGCCGCGCCAGCCGCTCCCGCTCCTGCCGCTCGCGCTCCAGCCGCGCCAGACGCTCGCGCTCCCGACGCTCACGCTCGATGCGGGCCTGACGCTCGCGCTCCCGACGCTCGCGCTCGATGCGCGCCTGACGCTCCCGCTCCTGCCGCTCGCGCTCCAGCCGGGCCTGACGCTCGCGCTCCATCCGCGCCCGCTCCTGCCGTTCCCGCTCCAGCCGCGCCAGCCGCTCCCGCTCGTGCCGCTCGCGCTCCATGCGAGCCTGGTCCTGACGGCTCACGAGGGGGGAGGCGCCGTGGAAGTCCGCCGCCATCACCGGGGAGCTCGCGACCAGCGCCACGGCCACCACCATCTTCTTGAGCATCGCCTTCATGACCTGCCTCCGTGAACCGCGTTGTGCTGCGTTCTGAACCTTCTGACGGAGGAGGCGCTGCTTGATTCATGCGCGCCAAATGCACGAGGCCCCTCCCGTTTCCCTCGGAAGAGGCCCCGCTGAAACACTCTGAAATCAAGTTGGAGTGAAGCCGCTTCTCAGTACGCCTCGCGGGCCATGGCCAGCAGGTCCGCCTCCGTCACGGCGCGCGGGTTCCCCTGGTGGGACGCGTCCTGGAAGGCCTTCTGCGCGATGTGCTCCAGGTCCTTCTCCTGCACGCCCGCGTCGCGCAGCCGCGTGGGAATCCCCACGGCCGCCGCCAGCTTGCGCACGCGGTCGATGGCGTTGGCCGCGAGCACCTCCTCGCGCGCGTTGGTCGTGTCCCCCAGCGCCGTGGCGATGCGCGCCAGCCGCGCCGTGCAGGACGCGCGGTTGAACTCCATCACCGCGGGCAGGACGATGGCGTTCGCCAGGCCGTGCGGCACGTTGGAGATGGGCGTGAGCGCGTGCGCCAGCGCGTGGCTCGCGCCCAGGCCCTTCTGGAAGGCCATGGCGCCCTCCATCGCGGCCACCATCATGTCCGTGCGCGCCGCCAGGTCGCGGCCCTCCTTCACCGCCGTCACCAGCGAGCGCCCCACGCGCATCACGCCGTCGATGGCCACCGCGTCCGCGAGCGGATGGAAGCCATTGGCGACATACGCCTCGATGCAGTGGGTGAGCGCGTCCATGCCCGTGGCCGCCGTGACGGACGGGGGCAGGCCCAGCGTCAGCTCCGGGTCGATGACCGCCGCCTTCGGCAGCAGGTGCGGGCTGAAGATGACCGTCTTGCGGCCCGTGTCCGCCAGCGTCACCACGCCCGAGCGCCCCACTTCAGAGCCCGTGCCCGCCGTCGTCGGAATGGCGATGAGCGGAGGCAGGTCGTCGCGCACGTACTGGTCGCCGCCCTTCGCGTCGTCGTAGCGGCTGAGCGGCGGCTCATGCGTGGTGAGCAGTTGCACCAGCTTGCCCGCGTCCAGCGCGCTGCCGCCGCCCAGGGCGACGATGCCGTCCGCCTTGTGCGCGCGGTAGGCCTCCAGGCCCGCGAACACATCCTTCTCCGTGGGGTTGGGCTCCACGCGGTCGAACACCGCGCACTCCATCCCCGCGCCCTTGAGCACGTCCGCGACGCGCGCGGCGAGCCCCGCCTTCACCACGCCCGCGTCCGTCACCAGCAGCGGGCGCTTCATGTTCAACCGCGCCGCGTGCGCGGGCAGCTTCTGGAGCGCGCCCGCGCCAAACACGATGCGCGTGGGCCAGGCCATCTCCGTGACCCGCGGCTCCGTGGGAATGTCGAAAGGTTTCATGAACGGTCCTCCTACGAATCAGATGAGTTCCAGGTAGCGCTCCAGCTCCCAGGAGGTGACCGCCCGCTCGTACTGGCGCACCTCCCATTCGCGGGTGCGCACGAAATGGTCCACGAAGCCGTCGCCCAGGATTTCGCGGGCGCGCTCGCTGTTCTTGAGCAGCGCCACCGCGTCCTTCAGGTTGCGGGGCAGCGGCTTGGTGTTCTTCGCCTCGTACGCGTTGGACAGCACGGGCGCGGGCGGCTCGATTTCGTTCTCGATGCCCCACAGGCCCGCGGCCAGGCTCACCGCCATGCCGATGTACGCGTTCATGTCCGCGCCCAACTGGCGGTACTCGATGCGCATGGACTTGCCGCTGTCGCCGATGACGCGGATGGCGCAGGTGCGGTTCTCCAGGCCCCACGTCGCGGTGGTGGGCGCCCAGGTGTTCTCCACGCTGCGCTTGTAGCTGTTGATGGTGGGCCAGTAGAGCGCCGTCAGCTCCGGCATCAGCGCCACCTGCCCGCCGATGTAGTGCCGCATCAGCTTGCTCATCCCGTGCTTCTGCGACGGGTCGTGGAAGAGGTTCTCCTCGTCCTTCAGGTTCCACAGCGACTGGTGCACGTGGCCGGAGCAGCCCGGCAGCTTCGGGTCCACCTTCGCCATGAAGCACGCGGACACGCCGTGCTTCGCGCAGATCTCCTTCACCACCGTCTTGAAGAGCGCCGCGCGGTCCGCCGCCAACTCCAGCGTGTCGTAGCGGATGGCGGCCTCGAAGACGCCGGGGCCCGTCTCCGTGTGGAAGCCCTCGATGTTGAGCCCGTACGCGTTGCACCCGTCGATGAGCGCGTGCACCAGCGGCGCGTTCATGGAGGTGCGCAGCCACGAGTAGCCGAACATGCCCGGCGTCAGCGGCGTGAGGTCCTTGAAGCCCTTCTCATGCAGGCTCTGCGGGCCCTCCTTGAAGAGGAAGAACTCGTACTCCGCGCCGAACTTGGGCAGGAAGCCCAGCTTGCGCGCGCGCTGGCCCATCTTCTGGAGCAGTTGGCGCGGACTCGCCTCGAAGGGCGTGCCGTCCGGGTTCACGAAGTCCAGCAGGAACGCCGCGGTGTCCGGCTCCCACGGGATGATGCGCGCGGTGGACAGGTCCACCTTCGCGGGCGTGTCCGGGTAGCCCGTGTGCCAGCCCGTCACCTTCGTGTTGTCCAAGAGCTCGTCGCCCAGGTCCCAGCCGAAGACGACGTCGCAGAAGCCCAGGCCGCTCTTCGCGGCGCTGTAGAACTTCTCCAGCGAGACGTACTTGCCTCGGAAGACGCCATCCACGTCGATGGCGCCCAGCTTCACCTTGCGGACGCCCTTCTCGTCCATCCACCGGCGCAGGGAGTCCATGTCCCCCTGCTGTCCGGCCGCCGCACGCGGCCCTGCCTCGCCGCGCTCCTTCGCGCGAGCCCGGCGGGCCATCGCCGGATGGGTGAGCACCTTGGCCTTGGGACGCGACGCCATGCGGACCTTCCTTTTCTTCGTCATGCGGCGGTGAAGCGGTGGAATGGAATGGAGCGCGCGGGTGCGTCAGGGAGACGGCAGCTTCGTCCACACGGCCTTCGTCTGGAGATAGCCATCCAGCGCGTGGTGGCCCAGGTCCTTGCCCCAACCGGATTCCTTGTAGCCACCGAAGGGCGCCGCGTCGTCGAACTCGTTGAAGCAGTTGATCCACACGACGCCGCTCTTCACCTGCTTCGCCAGCGCGTGGGCCTTCGCGACGTCGCCGGTCCAGATGGACGCGGCCAGGCCGTACTGCGTGCTGTTCGCCATCGCGATGGCCTCCGCGTCGTCGCGGAAGCGCAGGCAGCTGAGCACCGGGCCGAAGATCTCCTCCTGGGCGATCTTCATGTCCGGCTTCACGTCGCCGAAGATGGTGGGCTTCACGAAGCAGCCCTTCGCCTTGAGCCCTTCGGTGTCGCGGCCACCGCCCGCGAGCAGCTTCGCGCCCTGCTGCTTGCCGCTCTCGATGTAGCCCAGCACCACGTCCATCTGCTTCTGGCTCACCAGCGCGCCCATCTCCGTGGTCGCGTCCAGCGGGTCGCCCACCTTCATCGTGCGCGCCTTCTCCGCGAGCTTCGCGACGAAGGCGTCGTAGGCCTTCTCATGCACCAGCACGCGGCTGCCCGCGTTGCAGGTCTCACCCTTGTTGCCGAAGATGCCCCAGAAGCACGCCTCCACCGCGCGGTCGAAGTCCGCGTCCGGGAAGATGATCTGCGGGCTCTTGCCGCCCAGCTCCAGCGTCAGCTTCTTCAGGTTGCTCGCGGCGGACGCCTGGAGCAGCCGGCGCGCGGTGCGGCCAGAGCCGGTGAACGAAATCTTGTCCACGTCCGGGTGCCGGGCGATGGCCTCACCCGCGGGGTCGCCCAGGCCGGTGACGACGTTGATGACGCCGGGCGGGAAGCCCGCCTCCAGCGCCAGCGCGCCCAGCTTCAGCGCGGTGAGCGGCGTGTATTCCGACGGCTTCACCACCACCGTGCAGCCGGCGGCCAGCGCGGGCCCCAGCTTCCAGCCCAGCATGCACGTGGGGTAGTTCCACGGCACGATGGCGCCCACCACGCCCACCGGCTCCTTGAGCGCGTAGGTGTGGAAGGGGCCGTCCACGGGCAGCACCTCGCCCGTGATGGTGCTGGCCATGTCCGCGAAGTTCGCGAGCGTCGCGGCGGCCGGCGCCACGTCCCCCCGGATGGCGTCCTTGAAGGTCTTGCCGTTGTTCAGCGACTCGACGAGCGCGAACTCCTCGCGGCGCTCGTAGAGCAGGTCCGCCAGCTTGCGGATGAGCTTGCCGCGCTCGCGGCCGGTCATCTTCCCCCACGGCCCGGATTCGAAGGCGCGGCGCGCGGCCTTCACCGCGCGGTCCACGTCCGCGGCGGTGCCCGCGGGCACGTCCGCGATCTTCTGGCCGGTAGCGGGATTCACCACCGCGAAGGTGCCGCCTTCGATGGGGTCCACCTGCTGCCCGTCGATGACGAGCTTGAGCACGGGGAGCTTGGGAGTGAGCGAACGAGCGTCGGTCATGACGAGGCCTCGGGTGAGCACGGCGCGCGAGCAACCTGGAAGTGGCGGGCACCGGACACGGACGGCTGGACACGGTAGGAATGGAGACATGACGCGGCAAGCTGCCCCCATGAAGAACGTCCTCCTGCTGAAAGCCGGCGACGCGGCGACCTCCGTCCAGCTCTCCGTGGGCGACTATGAGCGGTGGTTTCTGCAAACCATCGGACTGTCCGGCCGGCGCTTCGACATCCTCCCCGTGCACAAGGGCGCGCCCCTGCCGAAGGACGCGAAGGGGTACGACGCGGTGATGATGACGGGCTCGCCCCTGTCGGTGACGCAGCGCGAGCCGTGGATGGAGCGCGCGGGCGCCTTCATGGTGGAGGCGGGCGAGCAGGGCATCCCCGTGCTCGGCGTGTGCTTTGGCCAACAACTCCTCGCCGAGGCCTACGGCGGCAAGGTGACGCGCAACCCCAACGGCCGCGAGACGGGCACCGTGGAGGTGGCGCTCTCACCCGAGGGCCGCGCGGACAAGCTGTTCACCGGCCTGCCGGAGCGCTTCGCCGTGCAGCAGACCCACGAGGACATCGTCTCCCGCCTGCCTGAAGGCGCGACGGTGCTCGCGGGCAACGCCAACACCGCGAACCAGGCGCTCGCGTTCCGGAACAACGTGCGCGGCGTGCAGTTCCACCCGGAGATGCCCACGGACGCCATGCGCGCGGTCATCCTCGCCCGCGAGGAGAAGCTGGACGCGCTCGCACGGGAGAAGGGCGTCCCCGAGGGCGAGTACGTCCCCCGGCTCCTGTCCGGCATCACGCCGACGCCGCACGCGCACCGGGTGCTGGTGAACTTTCTCCAACACTTCACCTGACCGGACGGGCGCTGATCCAGGCCGCGCGCGGACGCGCTCCCTAGCTTTCTCCCGTGCAGGAGGGACGGGGGCGTTGGGATGAATCCGTTCGTGATGCAGTACCGGAAGCTGAAGTGCCAGTTGAAGTACCTGGCCAGCTACGTGGATCTGGATCCACGCGGCAACCAGGTCGTGCGCCGCACGGACTTCAAGCACTGCCAGAAGCCGGTGCTCCTGTTGCACGGCTTCTTCAGCACGCGCCGCGTCCTGGAGGTGCTGGAGCACCGCCTGCGCCGCGAGGGCTACTGCGTCTGGTCCATCCACCTGGGTGGCACCATGGACCGCTTCAACACGCACCGCATCGACGAGCTGGCGCGCAAGGTCCAGGGCAAGGTGGACCGGCTCTACGAGCGCCACCCGGGCATGGGGCCGCTCACCATCATCGGCCACTCCAAGGGCGGCCTCATCGGCACGTACTACGTGAAGCGGCTGGGCGGGGACACGCGCGTCAAAAGCCTCATCACCCTGGGCACGCCGCACAAGGGCACGCGCATGGCCTACCTGGGCTGCGCGACGCTGGGCTGGTTCAGCCGCAGCATGTGGCAGCTCACGCCGACGTCGCGCTTCATCAAGGAATTGAGCGTGGGCGCCTTCCCGCGCCACGTGCGGCTCGTGTCCATCTACTCGCGTGAGGACGTCATCGCGCGCTACCCCTCGTCCGTGCTGGACGTGGAGGGCCAGCCCAACGTCTTCAACGTGGAGCTGCCCGGCGTGGTGCCCCACGGCGAGCTGCTCACGCGCCGGGCCGTGTGGGAGGTCATCCAGCGCGAGCTGGCCCTGGGCTATGTTGACGGCCCCGTGGCCACACCCGTCGCCGCGCTTGCATCCCCTCCCCTTCCGGTGGCCCTGCCCACCGCCGCCGCCGCCAGCCCCTGACACATGCCCTCGCGCTGGGACCACCTCTTCGACCTCAAGCCCGTCACCCTCGTGGACCACCTGCTGGACGAGGTGGCGCGGCTGCTCGCCAAGGACCTGGAGTCCTGGCCTCCGCCCGTGCAGGACCTGGACCCCGCGACCCTGGGCGAGTTCGCCCCGCTGTTCCAGGAGGCCACCCGGCGCCCCGCCCCGGCCGTCTACACGGAGGCCCTGAGGCTGGCGCGGTGGGACCTGGCCCGCGAGTTCGACGCCTTCGACGACTACGTGCGCAACAAGCGCTACCTGGAGCGGGGCCTGGCCCCCGAGGACCGCGTCCCCCTGCTCTTCCTCACCCGCTGGCTCACCGAACAGATGCTGGGCCTGGGCGAGGCCACCCAGGGCCGCATCAAGCGCCCCCTGATGCGCGAGTGTCTGGACCGCGTGGAGGCCCGGCTGGGCGACCGGTCCCGGCTGCCCCAGGCCTGAAGCCCCCGGCCGGCCGTCTGCCTCCAGCCGAGGGGCTCCAGACCCTTGGGGGGCATAGGAGCCGGGGCCCGCCGGAAGCTTTCCGCCAGGAGCTTGTCAGGAGGGAGGCCGCTGCCTTAAGCCCGGTGCATGTCGCCGCCCGTGGAAGCCACCGCCCCCGACGAACGCCGCAAGCGCCTGCTCCTCCTCGCCGGGTTGTGGGTGGCCATCGCGGTGACGCTCTTCGCCCTGCGCTCGGTGGTGATGCCCTTCGCGGGCGCGGCGCTCATCGCGTACCTGGTGCAGCCGCTGGTGGCGCGCATCACCCGGCTGAAGGTAGCCGGCCGCTCCGTGCCGCGCTGGGTGGCCATCCTGCTCATCTACGCGGGGTTCTTCCTGGCGGTGTACCTCTTCTTCGTCGCGCTGGTGCCGCAGCTCTACCGCGAGGTGGCGCGCATCAGCCGGGAGATGGCCGCCTTCGCCAGCGCGCTCACGCCGGAGCACGTGCAGGGGCTCGCGCAGCGCTCGGAGGAGTGGCTCAACACGTACGGCATCCCCGTGGCCCTGTCGGACCGGGCCATGGAGGGCGCGGCGGGCACGTCCGGCGGCTTCAGCCTGGCGCTGGACCTGGAGCAGATGCTCACGGACGCGGTAGCCCGCGTGACGTCGCTCGTGAAGGAGAACCTGGCGGACATCGTCAACGTGTCGCGCCGCATCGTCACGGAGGTGCTCACCGGCGTCTTCATGCTGTTCTTCATCCTGATGGTCGCCGCGTTCTTCTCCATCGACGCGCAGGCCATCCGCCGCTACTTCGGCACGCTCATCCCCGCGGAGTTCCTGCCGGACGCGAAGACGCTGGTGGCGCGCATCGACAAGTCGCTGTCCGGCGTGGTGCGCGGACAGGTCACCATCTGCCTGGTGAACGGCGGCCTCACGCTGGTGGGCCTGCTGCTGTTCGGCGTGAAGTTCGCCTTCCTGCTGGCCACCATCGCCACGCTCTTCAGCCTCATCCCCATCTTCGGCACCATCATCAGCTCGGTCCCCATCGTCCTCATCGCGCTGGCGGACGGCTTCCAGAAGGGCGTCGCGCTCCTGTTGTGGATCATCGGCATCCACGCGCTGGAGGCGTACTTCCTCAACCCGAAGATCATGGGCGAGGCCGCGCGCATCCACCCCGTGGTGGTGGCCTTCTCCCTCATCGCGGGCGAGAAGCTCTTCGGCCTCTGGGGCGCGCTGTTCGCGGTGCCGGTGGCCTCCATCGCGGTGGCCTGCTTCGACTATGCGCGCCTCAAGGCGCAGCCGCCCCCGCTGGTGGCCGCGACGGCCCAGCAGACGGTCGCCTCCACGGACGCCGCCCCCGCCGCCTGAACTTCTCCACCGTGGCGGGAAGCCCGTCCACCCCAAGCGTCCACCGTTGGAAAACCGGGGGCCGGGTCCTCCTTTCACCCCTGGTCATCCCGGGGGTGAGTGACTAACTCCCTACACGCCTCCGCCTCTGAGGACGTGTGATGCCCCCCAGCCCCTCACCGGCCCCGGACTACCGGAGCCTGTTCGAAGCCGCGCCCAACCCGTACCTGGTGCTGACGCCGGAGTTCGTCATCGTCGCGGTGACGGACGCGTACCTGCGTGTCACGCGGACGCGGCGCGAGGACATCCTGGGCCGCGACATCTTCGACGTCTTCCCGGGCAACCCCGAGGACCCGCTGGCCACCGGAGTGGCCAACCTGCGCGCGTCCCTGGAGCGCGCGGTGAAGACGCGCGCCCCGGACGCGATGGCGGTCCAGAAGTATGACCTCCCCCGGCCCGCGGAGGCCGGCGGCGGGTTCGAGCCGCGCTACTGGAGCCCGCTGAACACCCCGGTGTTTGGCGAGGACGGCGAGGTGCGCCACGTCATCCACCGCGTGGAGGACGTCACCGACTTCATCCGCCTGAAGCACCTGGACGAGGAGCAGAGCCGCCAGCACGCCGAGCTGCGCGCCCGCGCGGACGAGATGGAGGGCGAAATCTTCCGGCGCGCCCAGCAGATTCAAGAGGCCAACCAACAGCTGCGCGTGGCGAACGAGCAGCTGGGCGAACTGGACCGGCTCAAGTCGGAGTTCTTCGCCAACGTCAGCCACGAGTTCCGCACGCCGCTGACGCTGATGCTGGGCCCCACGGAGGACCTGCTCGCCGGGCGCGCGGGCCCCCTGTCGGACGAGGTCCGCAAGGAGATGGAGCGGGTGCACCGCAACGCCGGGCGCCTGCTCAAGCTGGTGAACGCGCTCCTGGACCTGTCGAAGCTGGAGGCGGGCCCCAAGGAGGAGCGCTTCGCGCCCACGGACCTGGCCGCGCTGACGAAGGACGCGGCGTCCAGCTTCCGCTCCGCCATGGAGCGCGCGGGCCTCAAGCTCACGGTGGACTGCCCGCCCTTGTCCCAGCCCGTCTACGTGGCTCCGGACCTGTGGGAGCAGATCGTCCTCAACCTGGTCTCCAACGCGTTCAAGTTCACGCTCCAGGGCGGCGTCACGCTGCGCCTGCGCGAGCACGGGCAGCGGGTGAGGCTGGAGGTGGAGGACACCGGCTCGGGCATCCCCGCGCATGAGCTGCCCCGCCTCTTCGAGCGCTTCCACCGCGTGACGGGCTCGCCGTCGCGCACGGTGGAGGGCAGCGGCATCGGGCTCGCGCTGGTGCAGGAGTTCGCCAGGCTGCACGGCGGCGCCGTGTCCGCGCGCAGCACCGAGGGCGAGGGCAGCGTCTTCACCGTGGAGCTGCCCCTGGGGCATGCGCACCTGCCCCAGGAGCGCATCCGCACCACCGCCCGGCCGCGCTCCGCGGCGCGCGAGGCCACGTCCGCCTACGTCGAGGAGGCGCTGCTGTGGGGCAGCGCGAAGCCCAAGGACCGCACGCAGTCCTCGCACCACCAGCACCCGGTGTCCTCGAACGGCCACGGGGTGGCCCCGGCGCCCCGCGCGCGCATCCTGCTGGTGGACGACAACCGGGACATGCGCGACTACATCCAGCGCGTGCTCTCCTCCGAGTACGACGTGGAGGTGGCCACGGACGGCCAGAAGGGCCTGGAGGCCGCGCTGGCCCGGCCGCCGGACCTGGTGCTGTCGGACGTGATGATGCCGAAGCTGGACGGCATGGGCCTCTTGAGGGCCCTGCGCGCCGCGCCCACCACGCGCGAGCTGCCCATCCTGCTCCTGTCCGCGAAGGCCGGTGAAGAGGCCACGGTGCAGGGCCTGGCGTCCGGCGCGGACGACTACCTGGTGAAGCCCTTCTCCGCGGGCGAGCTGCTCGCGCGCATCGCGTCCAACCTGAAGCTCGCGAGGATGCGCGGTGAGATGGCCGACGAGCGCGCCCGCGCGGAAGGGCTGGCCGAAGCGCTGCGCGCCCGGGACGACTTCCTCTCCGTGGCGGCGCACGAGCTGCGCACGCCGCTGGCGGCCTTCCAGCTGCACCTGGAGCTGGTGGAGCGCGGCCTGGGCCGGGACGCGCCGCCCAAGGCGCTGGAGCGGCTGAAGCAGGCCCGGTCCTTCATCCGGCGCCTGGCGATGCTCGTGGACGTGCTGATGGACGTGTCGCAAATCACCAGCGGCCGGATGAAGCTCACCCGCACGGACGTGGACCTGGGCGACCTGCTGGTGGAGGTGACGCGCTTCGCGGAGGAGGAGGCGCGCCGTGACGGCACGCCGCTCACCGTGGACGTGAAGGGCCCGGTGCTGGGCACCTTCGACCCGTCACGCATCTCGCAGGTGGTGCACAACCTGGTCGCCAACGCGCTGAAGTTCGGCCGGGGCCGCCCGGTGGACGTGTCGCTTCAGCCCGACGGTGAGGTGGTGCGGCTGTGCGTGGTGGACCACGGCATCGGCATCAAGCCGGAGGACCGCGAGCGCATCTTCGAGCGCTTCGAGCGCGCCGTGTCCACGCACCACTACGGCGGCCTGGGCCTGGGGCTCTGGGTGTCGCGCCAGGTGGTGGAGGCGCACCAGGGCCGCATCGACGTGGAGGACACGCCGGGCGGCGGCACCACCTTCCGCGTGACGCTGCCCTTGAGGGACCCGCCGGTGGACATGGCCAGCGGGCTGGCCAGCTGAACGCTGGCCGCTACTGGCAGGCGGCGGCGCAGCGCGCGTTGCGGCACGTGGGGATGCACCGGCCGCAGTCCACGCTGTTGGGAGTGCATGTCCCGTCGCACCGCACGTTGCCGCAGTCCGGCCCCTCGTCGCGGTGGGTGATGGCGGTGCCCTCACCACAGCACGCGTTCGCGACGCAGTCCGAGTCGTCGTAGCAGACCTGGCTGGAGAGCACCGGCGGGGTGTCTCCAATGGGCAGGTCCTCCACCCCCAGGTCGCAGCCCGCCAACAACCCCAGGGTGAGGCCCGCGACCGCGCGGGCGACAAGAAGAGGCAGGCGGGCACGACGCATGGGGGCTCCTTGGGCCGGAAGGGAACTACCGGTTCATCGAGCCCAGGAACTCCGCGTTCGCCGCCGTCGGACGCATGTGCTTGAGCACGAACTCCATCGCGTCGATGGGGGTGAACGGGTGGAGCACCTGGCGCAACGCCGTAATGCGCACCAGGTCCGCCTGAGACAAGAGCAACTCCTCCTTGCGGGTGCCGGATTTGTTGATGTCGAGCGTTGGGAAGATGCGCTTCTCCATCAACTTCCGGTCCAGGACGATTTCGGAGTTACCCGTGCCCTTGAACTCCTCGAAAATCACTTCATCCATGCGGCTGCCGGTGTCGATGAGCGCCGTGCCGATGATGGTGAGGCTGCCGCCCTCTTCGATGTTGCGGGCCGCGCCGAAGAAGCGCTTGGGCTTGTGCAGCGCGTTGGCGTCCACGCCGCCGGAGAGGATCTTGCCGGACGCGGGCACCACCGTGTTGTAGGCGCGCGCCAGACGGGTGATGGAGTCCAGCAGGATGCAGACGTCGTACTTCTGCTCGACCAGGCGCTTGGCCTTGTCGATGACCATCTCCGCCACCTGCACGTGGCGCGTGGCGGGCTCATCGAAGGTGGAGGACACCACCTCGCCGCGCACGCTGCGCTCCATGTCCGTCACCTCCTCCGGGCGCTCGTCCACGAGCAGCACGATGAGGTAGACGTCCGGGTGGTTGCGGCTGATGGCGTGCGCGATGTTCTGCAGGAGCACCGTCTTGCCGGCCTTCGGAGGCGCCACGATGAGGCAGCGCTGGCCCAGGCCGATGGGGCAGAACATGTCGATGATGCGCGTGGTCATCTCCGACGACTCGTGCTCCAGCTTGAGCTTGCGCGTCGGATAGAGCGGCGTGAGGTTGTCGAACAGGATGCGCTCGCGCGCCGCGTCCGACATGGGGTCCGCGAAGTTGACCTTGTCCACCTTCTGCAGCGCGAAGAAGCGCTCGCCCTCGCGGGGCTGGCGGATGGGGCCCGTCACCGTATCGCCGGGCCGCAGGTTGAAGCGGCGCACCTGCGACGGCGACACGTAGATGTCGTCCGGGGACGGCTGGTAGTCGCTGTCCGCGCTGCGCAGGAAGCCGAAGCCGTCGCTCAAGAGCTCCAGCACGCCTTCCGCGTGGACCTCGAAGCGCTTGTCGGCGATGCCGCCCAGCAGCGCGAAGATGAGGTCCTGCTTCTTCAGCCCCTGGTAGCCCTCGATGCCCGTGTCGTGGGCCATCTTCGCCAGGTCGACAATCTTCATCCGCTTCAGGTCATTGAGCTTGATGACCTGCATCGGGGTGCCGTCGCGCTCGACCTCCGTGATGGCGGGGCCCTCCGCGGACTCCTGCGGGGCGGCCGGAGCGGCCTCCTCGGCGGGCGCCTCCTCCTCCGTGCCGCGCAGCTCCTGGAGCTCGTCGTCGCGCACGGGACGGGAGATGGGCGTGAGCACCGGGCGGGGCGCTTCCGCGGCGACCTCGGGGGCCTCGGCCTCCTCGGCGGGAGCCTCTTCACGACGCGCCGGCGCACGGCGCGACCGGGGAGCGGGCTTCTCAGCCTCCTTCGCCGCCGCGCGCTTGCGCCGGGGCTTCTCCTCGGTGAACGCGGGCTCGACTACCTTCTCTCGGGGGGAACGGGCTTTGGCCATGACGGTCTGCGAACGGACGTAGGGGGGAATCGCCCGAAGGCTCGGGCAGGCTGTACGCGGGACGGCGATCCGTCCGCGCGGCGCTCGGAAGCACCTTCCAGGGGGCAGCACCACCCAAGTCCTGGGAACGGACCGGAGGGCGCGTGGGCCTGTGGTTGGGAAGAGACGGCGCCGGGGGAACCCCTGCGCCAGGAACCGCGCTGGAAACTATTGACCGCCTCCAGAGCTGTCAAGGCATCCGTGCCTGGCTCTGTCCCGTTTTTCAGGGGGTTGCACTGGAGGGCGGGGGGATTGCGAACAGGGAATCCGCTATGTAGCTGAAATTCGGGCCTAATGGGGCGGCGAATGCGCTCTCTTGCCGTGAACACGCGTCCCCGGGTTCCCCTTCCCGAGCCGGCGAGCGGCCCTGTCAGGTGGTGCCGGTAGAGTGCCCTTCCTCCAACGCGGGGCGTGCGCGACTGGCCGCGTCCCTGAATTGGGGTAAGGACACACCCCGTGGACACCTTCCCGAAAGCCGAAGCCCGCGCCCGAGCGCTCCGCCAGGAGCTGGCCCACCACAACCACCGCTACTACGTGCTGGACGCGCCGGAAATCAGCGACGCCCAATACGACACGCTGATGCGTGAGCTCCAGGGGCTGGAGGAGCAGTACCCCCAGTTGGTGACGCCGGACTCGCCCACCCAGCGCGTGGGCGGCGCGGCGGTGGAGGACTTCGGGCAGGTGGTGCACACCACGCAGATGCTGTCCCTGGCGAACATCTTCGATGACGCCGGGCTCACGGAGTTCGACGAGCGCATCCGCAAGCAGACCGGCCTCACGCAGGTGGGCTACGTGTGCGAGCCCAAGCTGGACGGCCTGGCCATCTCCCTGAGGTTCGAAAACGGCCGCTTCGTGCAGGGCGCCACGCGCGGCGACGGCACCACCGGCGAGGACGTCACGGGCAACCTGCGCACCATCAAGAGCCTGCCCCTGGAGCTGTTCCCCCAGGACGGCGTGAAGGTGCCCCGGCGGCTGGAGGTGCGCGGCGAGGTCTTCATCCGCAAGGAGGACTTCCGCAAGCTCAACGAGAAGCGCGAGGAGGCGGGCGAGTCGCTCTTCGCCAACCCGCGCAACGCGGCCGCGGGCAGCCTGCGCCAGCTGGACCCCCGGGAGACCGCCGCCCGGCCCCTGTCCGTCTACCTGTACGAATGCGTGCCCGGCGACGGCGTGCCCGCCTTCAAGACGCACACGGAGAAGCTGGAGTACTTGAAGACGCTGGGCCTGCCCATCAACCGCTACCAGCACGCGGACGGGGCGGACGGCGTGCGCCAGCGCTACGACGAGTCGCTCAAGGGCCGCCACGCCCTGCCCTTCGAAGTGGACGGCATGGTGGTGAAGGTGGACGACGAGGACCTGCGCCGCCGCCTGGGCCAGGTGTCCAAGAGCCCGCGCTGGGCGGTGGCCTACAAGTTCCCGCCGGAGGAGGAGTCCACCACGGTGGAGGACATCGGCATCCAGGTGGGCCGCACGGGCGCGCTCACGCCGGTGGCGCACCTGAAGCCGGTGAAGGTGGGCGGCGTGACGGTGTCTCGCGCCACGCTGCACAACGAGGACGAATTGCGCCGCAAGAACGTGCGCAAGGGCGACACCGTCTTCGTGCGCCGCGCGGGTGACGTGATTCCGGAGATCGTCTCCGTGGTGCTGTCCAAGCGCCCGGAGGACTCCCAGCCCTTCACCTTCCCCACCCACTGCCCGGTGTGCGGCGCGGTGGCGGCCAAGGACGAGGACGGCGCCATCATCCGCTGCACGGGCGCGTCCTGCCCCGCGCAGCTGGTGGAGAAGGTGCGCCACTTCGCCAGCCGCCTCGCCCTGGACATCGAAGGCCTGGGGGACAAGCTGGCCACGCAGCTGGTGGCGTCCGGTCAGGTGAAGGCGTTCGCGGACCTGTTCGCGCTCACCCGGGACTCGCTGCTCAAGCTGGAGCGCATGGGGGAGAAGAGCGCGGACAACCTGCTGGCCTCCATCGCGGGCAGCAAGGACACCACCCAGCGCCGCTTCCTGTACGCGCTGGGCATCCGCCACGTGGGCGACTCCACGGCGCGCGCCCTGGCGGAGGCCTTCCCGGACGTGAAGTCGCTCTTCACGGCCAGCCTGGAGGACATCAGCCGGGTGAAGGACGTGGGCCCGGTGATGGCGCAGGTCATCCACACCTTCTTCCAGGAGCCCCAGAACCAGGCCGCCATCCAGGCCCTGCTGGACGCGGGCGTCCACCCGGCCCCCCCGGCGGTCGCCACGGGCGGCCCCTTCGTGGGCAAGACGGTGGTGCTCACCGGCACCATGGAGCGGCTCGCGCGCGAACAGGCCAAGGAGGAAATCGAACGGCGCGGCGGTAAGGTCTCCGGAAGTGTCTCGCGCAAGACCGATTTCGTCGTGGCCGGCGAGGACGCGGGCAGCAAGCTGAAGAAGGCGCAGGAATTGGGCGTAAGAATCCTGGATGAGCAGGCGTTCCTGAAGCTGCTAGAAGGGGACGTCAGAGCATGAGGCCAGAGGCATGAGCACGCAGCGCCGGGCGACCCTGCGCATCCAGGGCATGGTCCAGGGCGTCTCCTACCGGGAGAGCGCCCGCCAGGAGGCGCTGCGCCTTGGCCTGTCCGGCTGGGTGCGCAACCGGAGCGACGGCTCCGTGGAGGCCACGGTGGAAGGCGAACCGGGCGCGCTGGAAGACTTCATCCGCTGGTGTCACACGGGTCCCCGCATGGCGCGCGTCACGGACGTGGCGCGCACGGACGGGCTGGCCTCTGGCGAATTCCGCACCTTCATTGTGGAGCGCACATCATGACGCCCTACGCGCTGGCTTCCCTGCCGGCCATGCTGGGCATCCGGTCCGGCACCAAGGTTTCCGTCATCAACCCCCCGCGGGGCTTCGTGCAGAAGCTCAACCCGCTGCCGGACGGGGTGGAGTTCCTCGTCACGGCCCAGACGGGGCTGGACGTCATCCTCTTCTTCACCTCCGACGCCACGGAGCTGGTGCAGCGGCTGCCCGCGCTGTCGCGCGCCACCACCCTCAACGGCGGCATCTGGGTCTGCTGGCCCGCCGGCGAGGGCGTGAAGACGCGCCTGTCGGAGGACTTCGTGCGTCAGGCGGCGCTCGACATCGGCCTCGTGGACAACAAGATCTGCATCATCGACGAGACCTGGACCGGCCTCAGGCTGGTGCGCCGTCCGCGCGGCAAGCTGGACAAGCCCGAGGGGCGCAAGCAGGCCCCCGCCCAGGCCTGAACGTCCGTCACCGAGCGCCCGGGGACCCGCCGGGCGGGCCCGCCCTCCATCTGCCCGACAGTGGATGAACGGGCGCATCGGGCCTTTACACACCTGGAGGGGCGTGGAAAACTCTCCGTGTTTCTGGGCGGTTGTGTGACGCCCCGCGTTGGCGGGACATCACGCCCAGGCAGGAATTTCGACGGGTTGCGCTTCCGGTTTCCTCCGGATGCCCCTGCTGCTCCGGGGCCCCCAGACACCCCCCCAAGGTGGCCCACATGACGGGCACCGACCGGGTGCGGAAGAGGGGGCGGACGGCACGGGCGTGGAGGAAGCCTCGAGCGCGTGAAGAGAAGCAGCCCCGCCCGGTACGGTGCCGGTCGCAATGCGGGGCGACATGACTCGGAGGAGCAGGCGGCGATGTCCTCGGCCCCCACCCAGGCGATGCGTTCTCCCTCCGGGACTTCCGGAAGGCGTGCACACGCCGGAGGCCCCCTGGCCGCCTCTCCCTTCGCAGCGCGCTCGGAGGTGTGGCGTCTCGCCGCCTCCCGTCCGGTGAGGTCCCCCCTACCGTGCGCGCCTCCAGGATTCATCCATGAGCAGTGTGCTCGTCATCAATGCCGCGGGTCGGGAGACCCGGGTGGCGCTCGTCGAGGGCGGCCATATCGCGGAGTTCTACCTCGAGCGTAAGAAGGACAAGGGCGTCGTCGGAAACATCTACAAGGGTCGCGTCGTCCGGGTGCTCCCGGGCATGCAGGCGGCCTTCGTGGACATCGGGTTGGAGAAGGCCGCCTTCCTGTACGTCAGCGACGTCGTCTACGACCCGGACTTCGCCCGCGCGCAGTTCGAGTTGACCGAGGGCGAGCACGAGGACGCCCCGGAGGTCCCCACCGAATCCGAGGCCGACGCCGTGGAGTTCGCGGCCGCCAGCGTCCCGGACGCCACGCACGCCCTGCCCGCCGGCACGGAGGCCCCCGCGGCCGTCCCGGAGCCGGTGCTGGCGCACGACGGCGCGCTGGCGCTGGACGTCCAGGCCCAGGCCGCCCCTGCCGTGGAGCCGTCCCCGGAGGCCTCGCCCGAGGCCGTGAAGCCGGCGCCCGAGTCCGCCCCGGCCCCGGTGGAGGCCCAGGCGGCTCCCGAGCCGGTCGCGCCCGCCGTGGACGTCATCGCGGAGACCCCGGCCGAGAGCGCCCTGCGGGAGGAGTCCCCGGTCGAGGTGTCCACCGCCGCGGTGGCGGTGCCGCTGACGGAGAACGGCACGCCTCCGGTGGAGGCCGCCGCGCCAGTGCAGGAGACGCCCGCGGAGAGCGCCACCGTCGCCGCCGCCCTCGAGTCCGGCGTGGCGCCCGCGACGGAGGGCGGCGCCGCCGAGCCGCCGCCGCACGCGGCCGCCCTGGGTGAGCTCATCCCCTCCCCCGCCGCCGACGCCCGTCCCGCCGAGGTCTCCGGCGAGCGCCGCACCCCGCGTGAGGCGCGCGAGGCCCGCGAGCCGCGCAACCGGGAGGGCCGCGAGAAGGACAAGGACAAGGACAAGCGCCGCCAGGAGCAGCCCCGCCGCGAGAAGCGCGACGAGGAGAAGGAGAAGCCCAAGCAGCGCAAGACGGACAAGATTGAAGACCTGCTGAAGGTGGGCCAGGAGGTGGTGGTCCAGATTTCCAAGGACCCCATCGGCACGAAGGGCGCGCGGCTCACCTCGCACATCTCCATCCCCGGCCGGCACCTGGTGTTCATGCCCACGGTGGACCACGTGGGCATCAGCCGCCGCATCTCCAACGAGAAGGAGCGCCGCCGGCTGCGCGAAATCGTGGACCGGCTGCGTCCGCCCGGCACGGGCTTCATCGTGCGCACGGTGGCGGAGAACGTTCCCCAGGAGAAGCTGGAGAGCGACATCCGGTTCCTCATCGAGGTGTGGAACCAGGTGGTGCGCCGCAACGAGAAGCGCGGCGGACCGGGCCTGCTGCACCCGGACCTGGACCTCATCCTGCGCGCCACGCGCGACCTGTTCGCCCACGACGTGGAGAAGCTCGTCGTGGACGACGCGGAGGAGTACGAGCGCATCCAGGGCTTCGTCACCGCGCAGGACCCCGCCCTGCGCGACCGCGTGGTGCTGCACGAGACGGACGAGCCCGTCTTCGACGCCTACGGGATTGAACAGGAGCTGCAGCGCGCCACCCAGCGCAAGGTGTGGCTGAAGAGCGGCGGCTACCTCATCATCGACCAGGCGGAGGCGCTCACCGCCATCGACGTCAACTCGGGCCGCTACGTCGGCAAGAAGAGCCTCGAGGAGACCATCACCAAGATCAACGTCGAGGCGGCCAAGGAGATCGTCTACCAGCTCCGGCTGCGCAACATCGGCGGCATCATCATCTGCGACTTCATCGACATGGAGAAGGCGCAGAACCGCGACAAGGTCTTCAAGTCGCTGCAGGAGGCGCTGGGCCGGGACAAGGCCAAGACGAACGTGCTGCGCATCTCCGAGCTGGGTCTGGTGGAGATGACGCGCAAGCGCGTGCGCGAGTCCATTGGCCGCGTGCTGCACGAGGACTGCCCGTACTGCGACGGCAAGGGCTTCGTGAAGACGGCGACCACGGTCGCGTACGAAATCTTCCGCGAAATCCGCCGCGAGGCGCCGGGCTACAAGGACTCCACGCTCGTCATCAACTGCAACGCGGAGGTCGCGCGGCTGCTGCAGGGCGAGGAGCGCAACGAGCTGCGGCACCTGATGGACCGCTACAACAAGTCCATCCAGGTGAAGGCGCAGCAGAACTACCACCGCGAGCAGTACGACATCTACGGCCGGTCGGCCACGGGCCCCGAGCACAAGGTGGCCTCGTCGCCGGGCTCCGGCGACGGCGAGCTGGCGATGCAGCAGCGCCGCCCGGAGAGCAATTACGGCGGCGGCCGTCAGGACCAGGGACGCCGCGGCGGTGGCCGGGACCGCGACCGTGAGCGCGGCGGCGGCGCTGAGAACCGCGGCGGCGGCGAGGGCCGTGGTGGCGGCGAGCGCGGCGGAGAACGCGGAGGCGAGCGCGGCGGCGGTGACCGTCGCGAGGGCCGCCGTCCCGAGCGCGGCGGTGATCGCAACCGTGAGCGTCGCGGCGGTGGCGAGGGCCGTGGCGGTGAGCGCGGCGAGCGTGGCGGCGGCGAGAACCGTGGCGGTGAGCGCGGCGAGCGGGCCGAGCGCGCAAACGGCTCCGGCGGTGGGAACAACGGCGGCAATGGTGGCGGCGCGCCTCCCGCGGCGTCCGGCGGGGGCTCGTCCGAGCCGTCCGGCGGGGGCAGCGAAGGCTGAGCACCCGAGCGACACCGGGCGCTTGAGCCCGGACCGTGAATGACCGCGAAGGCCCGGTGGGAACATCCCGCCGGGCCTTCTGCATTGGGGCTGGAGCACGGCCTCCCGCATGGTGGACAGCCAGGCGGCCGAGGTCCGTGCATGTGCGGACAACGTCCGCTCTGACGGGGTGGGAGGGCTGGTTCAGCGGGGTGGGGTTTGGCTACGGTGGCACTTCCACGCCGGGGGTGTCGTCGAGTCCCCGGCCCCTTTTGAATCGCCTGGGATGAACCGCTCGCCTCCGCGCCTTCGCACGCACCTGGACTCCCGCGACCTGGCCTCCCCGGGCGGGAAGCGCACCGGGAGGGAGTCGTGAAGCTCCGGAAGCTGTCCTGGGGCGTGCGGCGGTCGCTGGTGCGTGCACGGGCCTGGGCGGTCCAGACCGCGGCCCGCGTGTGGGCGCCCCTCGGGGCCACGTCGGCGGGCCGCTTCGCGGCGGACATCTTCCTCGCGGGGCGCACCGTGGCGCGCGGCTTCATGGGCGAGAACCTGCGCCTGCGCGCCGCCGCGCTCACGTACATCAGCATGTTCTCGCTGGTGCCGCTCTTGACCGTGGGCATCGTGCTCTTGCGCACGCTCCACCAGGAGCAGTTCCAGCGGAAGCTGCGCTTCGTCATCTCCGAGGTGCTGGCGCCGGGGGTCAGCGAGGAGTCCGCCGCCCTGCTCGACCGGTTCCTGCACCCGGGCGACTCCATCGCGGTGGGCAGCGTGGGCTTCCTCGCGGTGCTGCTGTCGGCGGGCTCGCTGCTGCGCCACATCGACGGCGCGGTGAACGAGCTGTGGGGCATCCGCCGCCAGCGCCCGTGGCTCACGCGGCTGGCCATCTACGCGGGCCTGCTGCTGCTGGGCCCCATCTTCATGGCCATCTCCTTCTCCGGCACCGGCCGGGTCCGCGTGCTCTTGCAGACGTACGCGCCCTCCGCGCCGTTCTTCATCGGGGTGGGCACCACGCTCATCGCCATGGGCAGCCTGACGCTGCTGTACCTGTGGACGCCGTATGCCCACGTGCGCGTGCGCTCGGCGCTGGCGGGCGGGCTGGTGTCGGGCCTGGGATGGACGCTGGCGAAGCAGGTGTACGCCGAGTTCGCCGCGCGCAGCTTCCTCTACAACCCCCTCTACGCGTCGCTGGGCGCCCTGCCCCTGTTCCTCGCCTGGGTGTACGTGAGCTGGCTGGTGATGCTGTTCGGCGCCCGGCTGTCATACGCGGTGGAGCACGTCTCCTTCCGAGACTCGCTCTTCGCCTTCGGCAGCCACCCGCGCGCGCACGAGCTGGTGGGCGCGCGCGTCGCCCAGGACGTCACCCTGTGCTGGGTGGATGGCGCCACCCCGCCCCTGCCCCGGGAGCTGGCCACGCGGCTGCGCGTGCCGGAGTCGCTGGTGCACGAGGTGGTGGACCGCATGGTGGAAGCCCGCCTGCTGGAACGGGGCCGGCGGGGCGGCCTGCGCCCCACGCGGGACCCCGCGGACATCACGCTCGCGGACACCACGCTCGCCGTGCACGGGGTGATGATCACCGGCGGCCCCGAGACCTGGACGGGCCCCAAGGCCCCGGGCTTCGAACAATTCGAGCCCCTGTTCCAGGCGGCCGACTGTGCCGGGGTCGATCTGCTGCGCCGCACCCGGTGGCTGGACCTGGTGACGCCGCTGCGCCCGGGGCTGCTCGCCCCGCCCGCTCCCGAGGCCCCCAAGGCAGCGGTCAGCGGCGGAAATCCGTAACGTTTTTAGAGGTTTGGGAGCCCACCCGGCTTGCAAGGAGGAGGTGTTCTGTTATGTATTCGGGACTCGACAACGGGCCAGAGAGCCCTGTCACCAAGGGGTCACGGGGTTTGCGGGAGCGTCCGATGCTCAAGTCCGATCTGATCAACATCCTCGTTGCCAAACGAGGCGTGACCCAGAAGCAGGCGGAGGCGACCATCGAGACGATCTTCGAGTCGATGAAGGACGCCCTCTGCCGCGGGGAGAACATCGAGATTCGCGGGCTGGGCGCCTTCCACGTGAAGAACTACCAGGGCTACCAGGGCCGCAACCCGAAGACGGGCGTGGTCATCCCGGTGAAGCCCAAGCGCGGCCTGCTCTTCCGCACGGGCAAGGAGCTGCGCGACCGGGTCAACCGCCCCGCGCCGCTGCAGGCCCAGTCGGACCTGCCGCCCTCCTCCGAGTTCAAGGGCAGCAACGGCACCGGCACCCTCTAGGCATCACCGCCCCACGGCGACCGGCGTCAGCCGGCCGATGGGGCGAATCTGCAGATCCCCATCCAGCTCGCCGTAGGTGAGCACCGCCACGTCCGGGAACGAGCCCTCGCACAGCTTGCGCAGGGGACGGCGGATGTCCGGGGCCGTGAGCAGCACCGCCCGGCCCCCGTTGGCGATGACCCGCACCCCTTCAAGTATCTCCATGATGCGCTCCGGCTCGGGCGCGGGCCCTCTAGGACCGCTGGCGCGCAGCACCTCCTCCACTTCGGGATCCACGAGGTACGCGTACAGCGGGCCCGTGGGCGCGAACTGGTGGCTCAGGTAGCGGTGCAGGGCCTGACGGCAGCGCTCGGCCAGGGCCGTGGCGTCGCCTTCGGTGGTGGGCGCCACGAGCGCCTCCAGGATGGCGCGCAGGTCGCGGATGCTCACCTGCTCCTGCACGAGCCGCCGCAGCACGTCCACCAGCAGCGGCAGCGGCACCTTCTGCAGCGCCTCCTTCACCAGCACGGGCGACTGGGCCTCCAGCCCCTCCAGCAGCCCCTGCACCTCCTGGAGTCCCAGCAGCGCGGCGGCGCGCAGGCGCAGCACGGCCCGCAGGTGGTCCGCGATGAGCTCCGAGGGCTTGCGCACCGGCACCTGGGCCAGCTCCAGCCGGGAGCGGGCCCCCTCCGCCACGCGGCTGATGGGCCGCCCGCTGGCGGGCTCGACCGACGCCTCCGCCTGGACCTCCAGGAAGGCCAGCTCGCCGGGAGGAACGAGCGCGTACAGGGCGCCGGGCTGCACCACGCCGCCACCCGCGGGGACTTCATCCAGGAGGATGCGGTACTCGCCCGGCCCCAGGTAGGCGGCGTGGGTCCGCACCCGGATGCCGGGGACGCGCACGCCCAGTTCGAAGAACAGCTCGTCGCGCGCGGCGTTCAGCACGGTGTGCACGAAGGCGCCGCCGTCCGCCTCCGCGAGCGGCGTCAGCTGCGCGGACAGGTCCAGCGTGAGCGGCGTCACTCCGACGGGTGCCTTCGCGCTCTCCGGCGGCTTGCCCGCGGCTCCAGCGGGCACCGCGGCTTCCTGGGAGGCTCCATCCTTCGACGGTGACTTCTCCGGGGCCTGCCCCTTGCGCCGCAGCGCATACCCGAGCCCGCCGAGGCCCGCGGCCAGCGCGAGGAAGGTCAGGTGCGGCATGCCCGGCATCAAGGCCAGCGCGACGCACAGGCCCGCGACGGTGGTCAGCGTGCGGAAGTCACCGAAGAACTGGGAGCCGATCTCCGCCCCGAGCGAGTCCTCTTCCTTCTCCGACGCCACCCGTGTGACGACGAGGCCCGCGGCCACAGCGATGCACAGTGAGGGCACCTGGGACACGAGCCCGTCACCAATGGCGATGAGGGCGAAGGTGGCGGCGGCCTCGGAGAAGGACTGGCCGTTCTGCAACACGCCGATGAGGGTGCCGCCCAGCAGGTTCACCGCGACGATGACGAGGCCCGCGACGACGTCCCCCTTCACGAACTTCATCGCGCCGTCCATGGCGCCGAACATCTGGGACTCGCGCTCCAGGTCGCGCCGCCTGCGCCGGGCCTGGGTCTGGTCGATGGCGCCCGCGCGCAGGTCCGCGTCGATGGACATCTGCTTGCCGGGCATGGCGTCCAGGGTGAAGCGGGCGGACACCTCCGCGACCCGCTCGGCGCCCTTGGTCACCACCAGCAACTGCACCAGCGTGAGGATGGCGAACACCACCGCGCCCACCACGTAGTCGCCTCGCACCACGAACTCGCCAAAGGCCTGGATGACCTCGCCCGCGTGGCCCTCGGAGAGCGCCAGCCGTGTGGACGACACGTTGAGCGACAGCCGGAACAGCGTGGTGAAGAGCAGCAACGTGGGGAACGACGTCACCCGCAGCGCGTCCTTCGCGTTCAGCGCCGCGACCAGCAGCGCCACCGCCGCGGCCAGGTTCACCGCGAGCCCCATGTCGAGGAGCCACGCAGGCAGCGGAATGATGAGCGCCCCCAGCACCGCCGCCATCGCCACCGCGAGCACGACGTCCGACGACTGACGGGCCTTCAGCAAGACCTTCAGGAATGGGGGCATCACGTCTGTCTCCGTGGACGGTCGTCCGGCTCGCGAAGCTCCATCGCGGTCCGCAACACGACGGCCGCCGCCTGGTACAGCTCCTCGGGGATGGACTCCCCGACGTCGAAGTGGATGAGGCTGCGGGCCAGCGGCACGTCCCGGACCACGGGGATGCCCTGCTGGCGCGCCTCCTCCTTGAGCGCGAGCGCGTCCTGTTCGCGGCCCTTGGCCACGAGGTAGGGCGCGTCACATTCGCCCGCGTCGTAGCGGAGCGCGACCGCGATGTGCGTGGGGTTGACGATCACGGCGGTGGCCTTCTGCACTCCACGTGCCGGACCGCCCTGCGCCAGCTGGCGATGCAGGGCGCGCCGCTGCCCCTTGTGACGTGGGTCGCCCTCGCTCTCCTTGTGCTCCCGTTTGACCTCTTCGCGGGTCATCATCAGCTCGTGACGGTGCCTGCGGCGGGCGATCGCGTAGTCCACGGCGCCGCACCCGAGCACCACCCACGCCAGTCGCGTCACCAGCGCCGCCAGCCGGCCGAGCAGGAACTCCATTCCCCGGGTTCCCTCGAGCCACGCGGTCTGCAAGGCGTCCGCACCGACGGACTCCACCTCGTTCCAGACGATGAGGCCCAGCAGCGCGGCCACGAGCAGCGCCTTGCCCAGCTCGAGCAGCGGCCGGACGCTGAAGAGGCGCTTGAGGCCCGCGGCGGGGTTGATGCGCTCGAGCTTCGGCGCGGCGTGGCGAGCATCCAGCTCGAAGCCCACGGTGGCCACGGAGACCGCCAGCGAGGCCGCGAGCGCTCCGCCCAGGGCAGGGCCGCACAACCGCGCGGCGACCCAGGCCCCTTCTTCCCATGCGCCAGCGGCGGTCTGTTCCAGCATCAACCGCGCGGTCCAGTCCTTCAGCCGGTCAAAGCCCTCTGGCGCGAACGCGATGAAGCCCAGCAGCCCGCCCAGCGTCGTCGCGCTGGAGGTCAGCATCCGGCTGCGAGGAAGCTGGCCCTTGCGCCTGGCCTCCCGCAGCCGTTTCGCGGTGGGCTGCTCCGTCTTCTCGCCACTCATCGGGAGACCTCGCCCAGCAGCGCCAGCGCGCCCTCCGTCGAGGCCACGCCCGCGAGCAGCCGCTCACACAGCAGGCCCACGCCCAGCCACAGCAGCGCTCCGCCCCCGAGGATGCGCAGCGGAGCCCCCAACTCCTGGAGGTTCACCTGGGCCGCGGCCCTCGACGCCATGCCCAGGAAGCAGTCCACCGCGAGCGATGCCGCCGCCACTGGAGCGCCCACCGCGAGCCCCGTGGCCATGGCGCCGCCCACCATCACCACCACGTGCAGGGCCGAAGCCTCCGTGGGCACGAAGGCCCCCAGTTGGACCACTCCGAAGCCGCGCAGCAGGGCGGAGAGCACGACGGGGAACAGCGCGCCCGACACCACCCTCGCCACCAGCAGGTGGTACAGCGCGTCTCCCGTGGCCGACTCGCGGCTCCCGGCCTGCGGGAGGCTCGCCTCCGCGGAGGTTCCCCGGAACAGGTCGATGAACCGGCCGCCCATCCTCGCAGCGTCGAAGGGCAGCGCGGCCACGAGTCCCACGGAGACACCGTAGGCCAGCTCACGCACCACGAGCGCCGCCATCACCACCGGCGTCTCCACCGCGCCGTTGAACTCCACGCCTGCTTCGACGTGCAGGAAGAGCGAGAGCGCGAGCACCAGTCCCAGACGGACCGTCGTCGGCGCGGCCTGGCCCCCGAGCAATGGACAGAGGAACGCGATGGGCACGAGCCTCGCCGCGCACAGCGCCACCGCGACCACGTGCGGCCCCAGGGCGAGGAACTGTTCACCCAACTCCTCTGGGTTCACAGCGCCACGTCCGCGATGAGCATGAGGAGCTGCTGGGTGAAGCGCGTGAGCTGCCCGGCGATCCACGGCCCCGCGAGCACCAGGGACAGCACCGCCGCGCACAGCTTGGGCACCACCGACAGCGTGCTCTCCTGCAACTGGGTCGTTGCCTGGAAGAGGCTCATCAGGAAGCCCACCAGCAGGCTCGCGCCAATGGGCGGCAGCGAGGCGAGCACCATCAACAGCAGGGCTTCACGGCCCAGGGTGAGCAGGACGTCCTGGGTCATCGCGTCACCGGTAGCCGAGGATGAGTCCCCGCGCGAGCAGGGCCCAACCATCCACGGCGACGAAGAGGAGGATCTTGAAGGGCAGGCTCACCTGGCCCGGTGACAACGTCTGCATCCCCAACGCGAGCAACACGTTGGCGATGACCATGTCGAGCACCAGGAAGGGCAGGAAGACGATGAAGCCAATCTGGAAGGCCTCCTTCAGCTCGGTGATGACGAAGGCCGGGATGACGACGAACAAGTCCGTCTCCTGCACCTGCTCGGATTCCTCCGGAGGACGCAGCTCGCGGGCCAGGTCCACGAAGCGGGCCCGTTCCTCCGGGCCTCCATGCTTCATGAGGAATGCTCGCAGGGGCTCCGTCACCTGCTTCGCGGCGGAGAGGACCTGCGCTCCGGAATGGACCTCGTCGTACGCCGCCTGTCCCGCGTCGTACATGCGCTCCATCACCGGCGCCATGATGTGCCCCGTCAGCACCACCGCGAGCCCCGTGAGCACCAGCGTCGGCGGTGCCTGCTGCGTGCCCATCGCCGAGCGGGCCAGCGAGAGCACCACGGCGATCTTCGAGAAGCTCGTCAGCATCAGCACCGCGAACGGCAGCAGCGACAGGAGCGCGAGCATCCCCATCATCGCCAGCGGACTGCCGGCATAGGAGGCCTGCGACAGGGACTGCTCCGCGGCGAACGCGCTCGCGGGAAGGAGCACGCCGCATCCCAATCCGAGGGCCTTCATCCCCCACCCCGCTTCCGCGGCGCGCCGCAAGCCGACTTCGTCTGTCGCACGCGAGGGAAGAGCACCGTCGGCTCCAGTTCCAGGTCGAACCGGGACTTCATCGTCGGCCTGGGCGCGGCACCGGGCAGGACCGCCACGGCGCGGGTCTCATGAATCTCCGCGAAGGTGTCGCCGTAGGCCACGAGGTAGCGCCGGCCATCCGCCTCCACGAGCGCGAGACCACAACGCTGGGAAAGTCCTGTCCGCGAGACGATGCTCAGGGGCTCCGGAGCGGCGGCGGCACTCCCGGCCATGCCTCCCTTGCGGAGCATCACCCAGCCCAGACCGGCCAGCGCCATCGCGCCAATCACCAGGCGCGAGGTGCCCACCAGCGACAGTCCCTCTAGGGGCGCGAGCGTCGCCAGCCCCACGAGCAGGGCCAACGCGAACAGCAGCCTGCCGCGTGGCGAGAACGAGGACAGCAGCGTGTTCACGGGCGCGCTCACGGCAGCAACGCCAGGATGCGGGCGCCCACTTCGCCTTCAATCTCCACCAACTCCGCGCGCGCGACCACGCGGTCCCCCACGCGCAGCAGCACCGGGCTGCTCGCGTTCACGTGCAGGGGCAGCAACGTGCCCGGCTTCAGCGCCGCCAGCTCCGCCAGGGGCAACATCAACCGCGTCAGTTCAATCTCCACATCCACCGGGAGCGGCGGCATCGCCTCGCTCCGCTTGTTCGTCGCCACCATGTCCGACTCCTGTCGGGCCGCGCGCGAGTGCACGCTCCCTGTCGAAAAGCCTTCCGTCAGAAACTCGCCCCGGAGCGCGAAGCCCCGGGTGATCAGCTGTCCCTGGCCCTCCACCCGGCCGTCCCGGAGACGCACGCCCTCGAAGAGCACGACGTCTCCCGCGGCCAGCGCATCCACCGCCGCGGCCTGCAATGGACTGCGCCCCATGAGGCAGCGCGCGGGAACCGATGCCGCCAGCACCTGGGGCGCCACCGCGCCCGGTGACTCCATGGGCAGCTCTTGAAACGCGGTCTGCACGGCACGGGCGGGCAGGAGCACCCGGCCGCCCACCGTCGCTCCGTCCACCGTTGCCGTCAGCAGCACCGCCACATAGGGCTGCCGCGCATCGACTCGCGTCAGCACGTCGCCGCGCCGCATCGACACCGCGGACAAGCGAGGCCCCAGCCTTCGCACCCATTCGCCCTGCCCACGCGTCGCGGCCAGGGCGGACAGCAGCAGGTACACCAGCGTGGACTCTTCCAGCCGGGTCAGCTCCGCCACGGGAGCGGGCCGCGGCCCCGTCCCCGCCAGCCTCGCCAGCGCCGCGAAGACCAGCGGCACCTCCAGCTCCACGATGGCGGTGCCCCCCACCGCCGACAGCTCCACCAGCGCGAACACCATTCCCACCGCCAGCTCGCGCTCCGGCTGGACCGCCGCCGGCACCAGGTGCCCCTCCACCGTGACCGCCGCGCCCAGGTCCCGCGACAGCGCCGCGCCCACGTCGCGCAGGAGCTCCGCGCCCCAACGCCCCACCTGGGGCCGCTGTCCCAACACCAGGTGGGCGCGCGTCAGCCGGCGCGCTCCCGGGCGGAACGGACGCGTGGGCTTCTTCGAGGCGCTGGGAGACCTGACTGGATTCGTTTGCATCCGGAGCTCCGGGACGGCGACGGGACACACGTCCCCTGTGCACGGCCATGGCCAGGGGGCCGGCACGTGGAATCAGGGTGTTGGCTGGAGGCGGAGGTCCGTCTTCGGGATGCCCCTCCACACCCGGGGACGCTCAGCGCAGGGCTTCGCGGATGCGCCGCTCCGCCAGGGCGGTCAGGGCCGGAGCGGCATCCGCTCGCGATTCGGTCCCCTCCCACTGGGGAAACCGGCTGCGGTGGTACCGAGGAAGGCCGCGAAAGGCTTCCTGGCGCAGGGCTTCGGGCGCCGTCTCCAGGAAGAGGGCCAACCGGGTCTCTCCGTCCGCCCGCTCGCCGAACTCCACCGCCACCTTGGCCTGGCGCTGGGCGGAGGGCATGGCGGCGAAGCGCTCCAGGTGGCGCAGCGCCCTGCCCGCTTCGGCATCCACCAGCCCTCCCAGCAGCTCCGCGGCGCGCTCCCGCGCCAGCACGCAGACGACCAGCGCGATGCGCTCCAACGGCAGGGACAACGCGGGCAGCGTGACCTCCGCCACCGCGGCCCGCGGCGCTTCCTGCCTCGAGGGCAGGAGCTTCCGGGCCTTGCGCAGCACCCGACCCACGCGTGTGACGTCCATGGCGTGCTCAGGCCAGCTTGCGCGTGGAGCCCGGGGTCACCACCGGCCGCGCGGGCGTGGGCGGCGCAGGCGGCGCCGAGGGGGGCTGCTCCGCCAGGGCCCGGTAGTGCTTCCAGCGCAGCGTCGTCCAGACGAGCGCTCCGGATAGGCCCGTCACCAGCACGCCCAGCAGGGCGAGCACCACTCGCAGCCGCAGCGGGACGGGACCTCCCTTCGCGGATGGCGCCTCCACGTGCGTCGTCACCTCGTCCACCAGCAGCGAGACAGCCTCCGGTGACAGCCCCTCCACGCCTCCCGCGATGAGCTCACGCAGCGTGTCCGCCGACTTGCGCACGCGCGTCGCGCCACCGGGTGCCGTGCGCAACATGGCCGAAGCCTTCGAAGGCGCGGGGGCCTGGCCCGGCCTCGGCGGCGGCGGGACGACCAGGTGCACTCGCGCCAGCAGCACGCCGTCCACCGTCTGGAGCGTCTTCTCCAGCTCCCGCTCCATCCCCCGGACGCGGCAGACCTGCTCTTCAAGTGGCGAGCGCACGAGCCCGCTTCCGCCAAACACGTCGCAGCCCGTCTCCGCCGCGAGCCGGGGCAGCCCCAGCTCCGCCAGGATGCGCACCGCGTCCGAGGACTGCGCGTCCGTCACCTCAATGGCCCACGTGGGTTTCTTGCCCGGCTCGGGCACCTTGCGCGCGTCGAGCCCCCGCTCGACGAGCACCGTTTGAAGCTCATTGGCCTGACGTTCATCGAGGCCGTGCTGGATGCGCTCCCGGCACGCCGAAGCGCCCAGGAGCAGGAGGAAACAGAGACAACGAAGGGGAGCGGAACGCATGGAACGAAGGACTCCTCACACCTGGGTCTGGAGGACCTGCTTGACGCCGCCGGTGGCCTTCTCGACGACCTTGCCGGCGAGATCGAGCTCCTGACTGGCGCGGTAGACGTGGGCCTGGAGCGCGAGCAACTCCGAGGGACTGAACGTGCGGCCGGACTCGGCGAGCTTCAGGATGTGGTCCAGTCGCTGCTGCGCCTGCCCCACGCGGTCCAACACCTCCACCGCCTGCTGACCGCGCGCCGCCTGGACCGAATCGACGCGGGCCCCCGGCTTCACCTCCGCGCAGCCCGCCTTCGCCCCCTCCACGCCGTCCGCCCGAGACGTGCCGGCGGTGGCTTCGGTGGGCGTGCGCACCGGCTTCGGCGGCCCCTCCGTCGTCACCGGCACGGGGCGCGACGGGGGCGTACGCACGCCCTCCAGCACCTTGCCGAACGTCTCCCTGCCGGACTCCACCGCGGGCGAAGGGCCCGCGCCGCCCACGGCTCCCAACTTGTCGATGGCCATCGTGAGCGCGCCTTCAGCGGATGTTGTTGATGGCGGCCTTCGCCGAGTCGTGGCGGACCTTCATGATGTTGGAGATGGCGTTGTGCTCGCGGCTCTCCTTCTGCATCTCGTTCTGGAGCGACAGGTAGGCCACGTTGAACTTCTGGCCGTCCGCGGCCATCAGCTTCTGCGCCTCCAGCAGGTCCCACGCGTCCCCCTGCCCCGTCGCCGCGCTGCCCGTCGAAGCCGTCGTCCCCGCGGTGCTCGCGCGCGCCGACATCGCGGTGGCACCTCCCGCCGCCGGCACCGACGACACGGCTTCCGTCGGAACAGCCGCGGACACCGTCCCGGCCAGGGAAGACACCACAGCGCTGGAGATGGCGCCCGACGGCAACATGCCGCCCACGAGCCCCGCACCCGTGCGCACCACCTCGCGCGCCGCTCGCGCCAGCGTGGGGCCGAACTCCGTCTTCGGCGTCTGACGCGCGATGGACGGGGCGATGCTCAACGACGGGATGCGACGGTCTTCCAAGGGGTGCCTCCGGCAGGGATTCGCCGGGGCTGCCTTCCACCGTCCGTGCCAGGGGCCAACCCCTTGAAACAACAGGAGCACGCCGCGTCAGGTGTCTCCCGTGCGCGGGCGCCACGTCCACGGCGCGGGACGGCGGAGGAAAACCCGAAAACTTGCCCCCGCGCCAACCTGCTTCACAGTTGTCGCGTCCTGTCGCACCCGAAGGTGAGCCCCCCGATGATGAACCCCTCCAATGGTCCCCGTCCGAACGAGCGCGAGCGCTACCACCCGCGCGTCGAAGCCCGGCTCCAGGTGAAGGTGCTCCTGTCGGGCCGCACCGTGACGGCGCAGGCGCGCGACATCTCCATGAACGGCCTGTTCCTCCAGGCCCACCCGGCGGACTCGCAGCGCGCGCTCACCATCGCCCTGCCGCTGCCGGGCGACCGGGAGCTCGTCACCATGTGCACCATCCGCCGCCGGGAAGTGGACGGCGTGGCGCTGGAGTTCGGCGAGCTGGACTGGGACGACCTCATCGCCCTGGCCCGCTTCCTCCACCCCCACCTGCCGTAAGGGCCTTCCGGTGGAGCGTCAGTCCGCGGCCGAGCGGGCCGCGCGCAGCCGCTCCACCAGGTCCATCAGCTCCGCGCCGCGGAAGGGCTTGTGGATGTAGCCGTCCGCGCCCGCCTGCGTCGCGCTCGCCACGTCCGCCTTCTTCGCCTTCGCGGTGAGCATGTAGAGCGGCACCTTCGCCGTGGCCGGGTCGCTCTTCAGGATGCGGCACACGGAGACGCCGTCCAGTTGCGGCAGCACCACGTCCATCAGGATGAGGTGGAAGTCGCGGTCGCGGGCCAGCTTCAGGCCCTCGATGCCATTGGCCGCGCAGACCACGTCCACCGCGCCGTCGCTCAACATGGAGCGAACCAGCTCGCGGATGACGGGCTCGTCCTCGACGAGCAGGATGTGGAAGGGCGCTTGCGCGTTGCCAGCCATGTTTCCTCGGGGCCCCTCGTAGGCCATTGCCCTGGCGACGTCCAGCGAAGCGACGCCTGCCGGTAGCCCCTCTGTACGAAAGCGGTCCCCTGTCGGTTTTCCCCGACGGCGGGGTCGCTCCGGCCCCGCCTAGATTTCGGCGACGCCGTCGCGTTCGGCCCAGCCCTCCAGGCCGTTGGGCAGGCGGATGCGGACGTACTTCCCCGTCTCATCCAGCAGCTGCACCTTCAGGCCGGCGTGCACCTCGAAGAGCGAGCGCCCCTCCGAGCGAGGCAGCTCCCGCGCCACCAGCGTGGGCGCCAGCACCACGGCCTCGTGCACGTTCTGGTGCACCCAGATGTGCGCCCCCAACAGCAGCGCCGCCGGCACCGCCGCCGTGAGGCAGAGGCCCGCCACCACCGCCACCGTCGTGCGCCGCATCGAGGGGAATGCGCGCCGGACGAGCAGCAGCGCGAAGCCCACCAGCCACGCGACGAAGAAGACCCAGGCCACGGCCGCGCCGTCCGTCGCGGCCGCCAGCCGGGGGAGGAAGGCCTCGTCGGCGGTGGCGCCCACGACCTTGTCCACCTGCCGCGCCCGGGCCAGGGCCAGGTTGGCCTCCAGGTCCTCGGCGCGTCCGCCCTGCTTCCGGGCCTGCTCCAGCGCCAGCACCGCGCGGCCCAGGTCGCCCCGGGCCAGGTGCGTGGTGCCCAGGTTGTAGAGCACGTCCGGTCCGCCGAAGCCGTGGGCGATGAGCTTCTCGTACTCGGCCTGGGCGGTGGCGTAGTCCTCGCGGCCATACGCGTCGTTGGCCTGCTGGAAGACGGCCTCCGCTTCCTCGGCGGTGTAGTAGCCCTGCGTCGCCGCGTCGCTCATCACGCCCAGCCCTCCATCACCGCCGCCGCGGTCGCCAGCACCTTGCGCCGCTCACCCGGCTCCACCCCACCGCCGTAGCGGCCCAGGTCGCACGCCTCCAGCACGAAGAGCACGCGCGCGCGCCGCTCCGCGTCCACGCCCGCCGCCGCCAGCCTCTCCCCGAGCGCCTCGCGCGTCAGCCCGCCCACGGGGAAGCCCAGTTGGGCCTCCAGGAAGCCCACCATCGCCCGCTCCACCTCCACGTAGAACGCGCCCGCGTCCGTGCCCGCCTTGAGCTTCTCCGCCTCCGCCAGCCGCTTGCGCGCGGCCTTCGCCTGCTGACGGCCCCGGCCCGCCTCCGAGCGCGTGGCCAGCTTGCCGCGCATGCCTCCCACGAGCGCCACGCCCGCCAGCAGGCCCAGCGGCGCCAGCACGCCCGCGACGAAGAAGGGCCGCATCCACACGGGCTGCGACGGCCCCACGAAGTGGGCCCGGGCGCGCACCGGACGCAGGCCTCCGGTGGCGAGCACGTTCTTCTGCTCGTTGGCCGCGTCCGCCACCTGCGCGGGCGTCATCGTCGACGGCAGCGAGGACACGCCGCCCGCGCCCGCCTCCACGGTGAGGGTCACGGGGTCCGTGCGCGCCGTCTCGTACTGGCGCCGCGACGGGTCGAAGTACGGGAAGCGCAGCTCCGGCAGCGTGAAGGTGCCCGTGCGCTGCGGCATCACCAGGTACTCCACCACGCGGCGGCCCTGGATGCGGTTGCGGTTGGGCGTGAGCCGGTCCGTCGTCGTGGGCTCGTAGATTTTCAGCGCGGCCGGGCCGGTGAGCTTCGGCGGGGTGACGTTCTTCACGTTGCCCTGCCCCTCCAGGATGACCTTCACCGTGATGGGCTGCCCCAGCTCCACGCGCGTCTGCGACACGTCCAGCGACAGGCGCCACGAGCCCACGTTCGCGTTGGACATGTTCGGGGGCGCGCCGTTCGGCAACGGCCGCACCTTCACCTTCAGGCCGTTGGACACGCGGTGCACGCGGTGGCCCGCGAAGAGGAAGCCCGTGGTGATGTCCGCCTCCGCCGGGGTGATCAGCAGCGTGCCGGACTTCACCGGGAACAGCGCGCGGCGGCGCAAAAGGTAGGCGCGGTACGGGATGCCGTCCACCACCTTCTGCTCACCCGTGAGCTGCGTGGGGCTCTCCACCTCCTCGGTCCAGAAGCCCTCCAGCTTGGGCATCGTCACCGCGTCCACGCTGGACAGGTCCACGCGCGAGTAGATGTAGAGCGACAGCGTGGCCTGCTCGCCTACGTAGAGGTCGTCGCGGTCCAGGCTCGCGCGCAGGAACAGGTCCGAGTCCCCGCGCGGAATCACCGGCTCGTCGTCCCGCAGGTCGGAGTCGTCGTCCCCGAACGGGTCCGGCATGTTGCGGAAGTTGCGGAACGGATCCGGCAACGGCGGCCGGCCGCCCTGCTGGGCCTGCCCCGGGTTGCCCACGCGGCCCTCGCGCACGGTCAACTGCACGGCGTCCGTGCGGTACGTGCGGCCCCCCGCGGTGAGCGTGGCGGGCGGGAGGGTGAGCCTGCCCGCGCGCAGCGGGCGCATCTGCAGCACGTGGCGGGTGATGTCCTGGATGACGGCGGGGCCGCCACCGGACAGCGAGATGGAGCGCTGGCTGCCGCGCGACGAGGAGAGGACCTCGAAGTCGTTGGACTCGGGCAGGCGCACCTGGGCGTTGGATGGCGCGTCCACCACCACCACGGTGAGAGTGAAGGTGTCGTCGGTGCCCACCTCGGTGCGGTCCACCGTCTGGTAGAACTCGATGTCCGCCGCCCACGCCGGCGCCGTGGCCAGGAGGGCGAGCACGGCGAGCAGCGCCGTGCGCCCGCTACCAGTCCTTCTCATTGGGCTTCCTCTGCTTCTTCTTCTGCTGGAAACGCCAGAGCTGGAGATTCTTCTCGTTCTGCTTCATCGCATCCAGCAGGCGCTCGGCCTCCTGCCGGTCGACGTCACCCGGCGAACTTCCGCCGTCGCGCGGGTTGGATTCCGTGTCCTCCTCGCCCTCGCTGCCGCCGTCCGCGCCGCCATCGCGCGAGTCGCCCTCGCCCTCGTCCTGGCCCCCATCGCCCTGGCCCCCGTCGCCGCCGCCGTCGGTGGGACCGCCATCGCCGCCGCCGTCCTGACCGCCGTCCGAACCACCGTCACCGGGCCCGGCGTCACCGCCGCCACCATCCGCGCCGCCGTCCTGACCGCCATCCTGCCCACCGCCGTCCTGGCCTCCGTCTGCGCCACCATCCTGGCCTCCGTCGGCGCCGCCATCCGAACCGCCGTCCTGGCCTCCGTCCTGCGGCGTGCCGCCGTCACCCTTCTGGCCGCCGTCCTCGCCCGCGTCCGGACGCCCACCGTCGTTGCCGCCGTCCTGGCCTCCGTCGGTGCCGCCATCCGGGCCGTTCTGGGGCGGAGGCAGGTCGCGCAGCACCACCTCGTAGTTGTGCCGGGCCTGCGGATCCGTGGGGTCCAGCGTGAGCGCCTTGCGGTAGGACTTGAGCGCCTCCGAGCGGTCACCCGCCGTGGCCGCGAGGTTGCCCAGGTTGTACCAGCTCTTCTGCGCCAGGTCGGGCTGGCGGGAGGACTCCGCCACCTGCTTGAAGGCCTCGCGCGCCTCCGCTGAACGGCCCAGCTTCGCCAGCGCGTCCGCGCGGTTGAACTCCACCGTCGGATCATTGGGCCGCTCCTTCTTCGCGGCCTCGAAGTCCTTCAGGGCGTCCTCGTAGCGTCCGGCCGCGTAGGCTTCGCGCCCGCGCTGCACCAGCGGGTGGTCCTTCTCCAACGGCCCCACCGCCCACGCGGGCCCCGGCAGGGCCAGGAGGCCCGCCAGGCCCACCGCCATCGCTCGCGCCGCGCGCCGCCGCATCGGTTGCGTGCTCATGCGGCCCTCCGGCGCGAGGGGATGAGCGCCATGCCCAGCACCAGCAACACCAGGCCGGGGACGGCGAACCACTGGAAGCGCTCGTCGTAGCGGACCGTCACGCGGCTCTCCAGCTCGCTCTTCTGCAACTGGTCGATGCGCTCCACCACCTGCCCCATCGCCACGCCGTTGGGCTGGTAGAAGAAGGCGCCGCCCGTCGCGTCCGCGATGGCCGTGAGCCCCGCGCGGTCCAGGCGCGTGATGACCGTGTCGCCGTTGGAGTCCTTCTTGTAGTCCACGAACTCGCCGCGCCGGTCATAGACGGGGATGGGCTCACCGGAGTCCGAGCCCACGCCCACCGCGAGCACCTGGACGCGCGCGTCCTTGAGCGCCTCCGTGGCCTCGCTCACGTCGCCGGTGAGGTCCTCGCCGTCCGACAGCAGCACCACCACGCGCTCCTTGGAGCCCCGGTCCGCGTTGTCCAGCACCTGCTTGGCCAGCCGCAGCGCCGCGCCCACGTTCGTGCCGCCCTGGGGCATCGCGTCCGGATCCACCGCGCGCAGGAACAGCTTCACCGCCGAGTAGTCCGACGTGAGCGGCGACTGCACGAACGCATCCCCCGCGAACACCACCAGGCCCGCGCGGTCGCCCTTCAATTCATCCAGCAGCGTGTTGAGCTCCAACCGCGCGCGATCCAACCGGCTGGGCTGCACATCCCGGGCGAGCATGGACTTGGACGCATCCAGCGCCACCACCACGTCGATGCCCCGGCGCTTCGTCAGTTCGCTCTTCGTGCCGCACTGGGGCTGCGCGAGCGCGAGCCCGAACAGCATCAGCCCCAGCCCGTACAGGCCGCCCTGCACCGCCGGCCGCCACACGGACACGCCGGGCGCGAGCGTGGCCACGTGGCGCTCCGCGATGAGCGCCGACAGCCGCGTCCTGCGGCCCAGCGCCTTGAGCAGCGCGAGCAGCCCCAGCAGCAGGCCCACGAGGAACAGCCCCAGGAACAGCGGCTGCGCCAGGCCCACCTGGTAGCCCAGGAGCGTGAAGCGCCAGGCGTCCAACGTGGGCATCATGGGAACACCCGCAGGACGGTGGCGCGCAGCAAGAGCTCCAGCGCGGCGAGCCCGAAGGCCACCAGCAGGAACGGGTGGAAGTTCTCCTTGTACGTGGCGCTGGCGCCGCCCTCCATCAGCTTCGAGCGCTCCAGCGCGTCCAGCACCTTTTGAAGTCCCCGCTTGAGGCCCTCCGGGTCGGTGGCGCGGTAGTACTCGCCGCCGGTGCGGTCCGCGATGTCCTGCATCAGCTCCGGGTTGATGGGGATCTCCGTCTCGCGCCACACGGTGTTGCCGAACAGGTCCGTGCCCTGCGGGAAGGGCACCTTGCCGCCCTTGCCCACCAGGATGGTGTAGATGGGGATGTGGAGCGACGCGGCCATGTTCGCCGCGTCCAGCGGGGAAATCTTGCCGGCGTTGTTGTCACCGTCGGTGATGAGGACCACCACGCGGCTCTTCGCGTCGGAGTCGCGCAGGCGGTTGAGCGACGTGGCGATGGCGTCACCAATGGCCGTGCCGTCCTCCAGCACGCGGGTGCGCAGCTGCTTGAGGACCTCCTTCAGCACGCCGTAGTCCAGCGTCAGCGGGGACTGCGTGTACGCGGCGCCGGAGAACACCACCAGGCCCAGGCGGTCGTTCACGCGGCCGGAGATGAACTCGGTCAGCACCTCCTTCGCCACGTTGAGGCGGTTCTGCGGACGGAAGTCACCGGCCTCCATGGACGTGGACAGGTCCAGCGCCACCACGATGTCGATGCCCTCCACCGACAGGTCGCGCACGCGAGAGTCGCGCGACTGCGGCCGCGCGATGGCCACCACCGCCGCCACCACCGCCGCGACGCGCAGGATGGGCAGCAGCGGCAGGAGGTACGTGCGGAAGCCCCGGCCGCCCTTGGCGAAGACGTGCGCGGCGGAGAAGCGCAGCGTGGCGCGGCGCTTGCGCTCCCAGAACGCGAGCGCCAGCAGTAGCGGCGCCAACAGCAGGGCCCAGAGCGCCTCCGGGTTATTGAACGCGAGGTCCGGGGGCAGCATCGGGCTTGGGGGGAGCGGGAGGAACGTACGTCCTGGCGAGCAGGTCGTAGCCGAAGGCCAGCGCCTGATTGCAGGACTCGGGGGAGGCGTCGGCGCGGGCGTACTTCACCATGTCCGACTCGGAGACGAAGCGCATCAGCGCGTCCTCCGGCAGGCCCGGCGTGGGCAGCCTGCGCAGGGACGCCATCAATTCGGACGACGTGCACTCCAGGGCCTCGAAGCCGTAGCGCTCGCCCAGGTAGCCGCGCACGATTTCGGAGAGGCGGAAGTAGAAGTCCTTCACGTGGCCGCGGCCGGGCAGGTCCTCGCGCTTGAGCGCATCCAGGGACTGGCGCACTCGCACGTCCAGCGGCAGCAGGGGAACGACCTTCTCGCGCTTTGGCCGGCGCTGCCACCAGCGCACCAGCGCCCAGACCGCCACGGCCACCGCCAGCGCCACCGCCAGCGCGTAGAGCAGCGTCCAGGAGCGGATGGGCACTTCCTGCGGGGGCTGGTAGTCGAACAGCTCCGCGCCCTGCCCCTGCGCGTCCGGCGGCAGCGTGGAGGTCACCTCCACCGTCTTGCCCTTGAGCACGAAGCGGCGCGGCCCCTCCGGCGTCGCCACGTCGAAGGCGAGGTCCGGCAGCCGCACGTCGCCCAGGTCGAACGCGGAGAAGCGCAGGCCGAACGTGGTGGTCGCGTCGTTCGCGTTGTCCTGGCGCTGGCGCGTCTGCTGGAGCAGCTCCACCGCGCTCTCACCCGTGGGCGCCACCAGCTCGTAGCGCTGGTCCTTCGGGTGCGTGAGCGTCACCTGGTAGGTGAAGGGCTCGCCGATGTGGACCGTCTCCGGCTCCACCCGCGCGGACGCGCCCGTGGGCGCCACCGTCTCCAGGGCGACGGGGGCCTTGGGGGCGGGAGCCTGGGCCCATGCGGCCGGAGCGCTGACGAGGAGGACGGCCGCGAGGACGAGCGCGTGTCTCATGCCGCCATCCTCCGGGCCCGCGCGCGGAAGAAGTTCGCCAGCGCCTTGCCGTGATCATCCCCGGCGCGCAGCTCCACGTGGTCCAGCTCCAGCTTCTTGAACAGCTTGCGGCGCTCGTCGCGCTGGGCCTGCATGGCGCGCATGAACTTCCCGCGCACGGCGGTGGAGCTGGTGTCCACGACGAAGCGCTCGCCCGTCTCCGGGTCCTCCATCTCCACCAGGCCGTGGGCGGGGAAGCGCTGCTCCAGCGGATCCTCGATGACCACCGGCACCAGGTCATGGCGGCGGCCGACGAGGCGCAGCGGCTTCTCGTAGCCCGTGGCCATGAAGTCCGACACGAGGAACGTCACGGCCTTCCGCTTGGCCACCTGCGTCAGGTACGTGAGCCCCGCGGACAGGTCCGTGCCGTGGCCCTTGGGCTTGAAGGTGAGGATGTCGCTCACCAGCCGCAGCACGTGCATGCGCCCCTTGCGCGGCGGGACGACCTTCTCCACCCGGTCCGAGAAGAGGATGAGCCCCACGCGGTCGTTGTTCGCGATGGCGCTGAAGGCGATCTGCGCGGCGACTTCGGCGGCGACCTCCGCCTTGGTGCGGTCCTTGGAGCCGAACTCGTTGGAAGCGGACACGTCCACCAGGAGCATCACCGTGAGCTCGCGCTCCTCGGTGAAGACCTTGATGTACGCCTCGTTCATGCGTGCGGTGACGTTCCAGTCGATGAAGCGGATCTCATCGCCGGGCTGGTACTGGCGCACCTCGGAGAAGGCCATGCCGCGGCCCTTGAACACCGAGTGGTACTGGCCGGCCAGCATGTCGGAGACCACCTTGCGGGTGCGGATCTCCAACTTGCGGATGCGGCGGATGAGGTCCTTGGGCAGCACGGGCGCGCTCTTACCGGGGCCTTCTCAGGGGACTTCCACGCGGTCGAAGACGCGCTGGATGATCTTCTCCTGGGTGAGCTCCTCGGCCTCCGCCTCGTAGGTCATCGCGATGCGGTGGCGGAGCACGTCGAAGGCGATGGCCTTCACGTCCTCCGGGGTGACGAAGCCGCGGTGGCGCAGGAACGCGTGCGCGCGGGCCGCCTGGGCGAGCGCGATGGTGGCGCGCGGCGAGGCCCCGAACTGGATGTAGTCCGCCAGATCCTTGAGGCCGTAGCGCGCGGGCTCGCGCGTGGCGAACACCACGTTGAGGATGTACTCCTTCACCTTCTCGTCCATGTAGATGGCGTGGACGAGCTCGCGCGCGCGCACCAGGTGCTCCAGCGTGATGACCCGCTGGACCTTCGGCGACGAGCCGCCGGACATCCGGTCCATGATGACCTTCTCCTCATCACGGGTCGGGTAGCCCACCTTCACCTTGAGCATGAAGCGGTCCACCTGCGCTTCGGGGAGGGGGTACGTGCCCTCCTGCTCGATGGGGTTCATCGTGGCCAGCACGAGGAACGGCGAGGGCAGGCCGAAGGTCTGGTCGCCGATGGTGACCTGGCGCTCGGCCATGGCCTCCAGGAGGGCGGACTGGACCTTGGCGGGGGCGCGGTTGATTTCGTCCGCGAGGACGATGTTCGCGAAGATGGGCCCCTTGCGGACGGTGAAGGCGGCCGTCTGCTGGTTGTAGATCATGGTGCCGACGAGGTCCGCCGGCAGCAGGTCGGGCGTGAACTGCACGCGCATGAAGGTGGCGCTGAGCGAGTCCGCCACGGTGCGCACGGTCAGCGTCTTGGCGAGTCCGGGCACGCCCTCCAGGAGGACGTGGCCGTTGCACAAGAGGCCAATCAGGATGCGTTCGAGCATGTACCGCTGCCCGACGATGACCTTGCCGGTCTCCTGGTTGAGGACCTCGACGAAGCTGCTTTCCTGCTGCACGCGTTCGGTGAGCGCGCGAATGTCGGTGTTCATGTCCCCTCTGTCGGCCTGGGCGGCGGGCAGCCTAGGGTTCCCGGGCGTCCGGCTCAACACCGCTGTGGGCCAGACATTCCGTCAAGCCGCCCCGTGCCGTAAAGGGTCATCTCCCATGTCCCGCCCACCCCCGCCCCGCCGCTCTCCCCTCCCCCCTCGCTGGGACGCCGCCGGCCGCCCCGGAGCCCCGGGCGCCACGCCCCCCGTGGGCCCGGTGGAGACGGGGCTGTTGGCCCAGTTGGCCCCGGCCGTGGTGCCCCAGGTGCACTGGCTGCCCGGGGGCGGCGCGGTGCGGATCCTCGAAGGGGGTCCGCCCGAAGGCGCCCATTCCACGGTCGTCTTCCTCCACGGGCGTGGGAGCGCGGCGACCCACTGGTTCCCGTACCTGACGGCGCTGGCCCGGCATCACCGGGTGCTGGCCCTGGACCTGCCCGGTTTCGGTCAGTCCACCCCGGCCGACGTGCACGTGGGGTCCGCGGAGGACGCGGTGCGCTTTTTCACGGCGCCGGTGGAGGAGGCGCTGGGGATGCTCACGCAGGGGCCGGTGTCGGTGGTCGGCCACTCGCTGGGCGGGCTGGTGGCGCTGGAGTTGGCGCTGCGCGGCGCGGTGCCGGTGGAGCGGCTGGTGCTGGTGGACGCGATGGGGCTGGGTCCGGAGATGCCGCGCGCCTCACGCCTGTTCTTCCGCGCGGGGCCGGAGCGGCTGGCGCGCAACCTGGGCCCCTGGGCGATGGCGCGGATGCTGCCGCCGCCTCCCACGCCGTTGGGAGAGAAGCTGGGCCAGCTGGGTTACGAGCTGTTGAGCGTGCCCGGCGGCAGGCCCGAAGCCGCGCACGCCTTCAACGCGCTGGTGCCGCTGACGGGGCCGCTGTTCCACCGCCGTGAACGGCTGGGCGAAGTGAAGGTCCCCGTGCTGCTCGTCTGGGGTGAGCGCGATGAGACCCTTCCCGTCTCACTGGCGGACGAGGCCGCGCGCCACCTGCCGCGGGCCCGGGTGCTGCGCGTGGAGTGCGGACACAGTCCCCAGTTGGAGCACCCCGAGCGCGTGCTCCCGGAGCTGAAAGCCTTTCTCGGCGAGCAATGACAATCACCCGTCAGCTCTTCCTGTGGAACCCGGTCATGCGCTATTGATTGAGGGCAAGGTGCTCGGGCCGCGCGAGCGCTTTGGGGGAAGAGGGGCATCCGCATGAATCGGGAATGGAAGTCTTTCCAGCGCGTGGCGCTGCTGGGCGTGGTGTTGGCACTGGGTGCCTGCGGCAAGGACGAGGTCCAGGACCCGGGCCTGCAGCCGGGGGCGCAGGGGGAGATGGACTTCACGATGCCCACCGAGCCCCTCCGCCTGAAACTCGCCGTCAAAGCCGGCCAGCTCTACCGCTTCGTCTGCAGCCCCGCCACCCTGACGGGGTGCCGGCTTCAATTGCGAGACGCGACGTCGCTGGAGCCCCTGGGAGAGGCCCGGGCCACCAACATCCAGCAGAACAAGTGGGAGATCAGCCTCTTCTGGACGGCGTCCGCGACCGGGCCTGTCTTGATGGAGCTCCAGCCGAACATCCTCACGGAAGAAGGATTCGCAGGACAGTTCAGCTACCAGTTCACGGAGGCCGCGGATGATGCGGGCGGCTCCACGGACGAGGCTGTCAACCAGCCGGTCACGCAGACGGAGACAACGTTCGAGGGCTCCCTGGAGACCTCCGGCGACGTGGATGCCTGGCGGCTCTCCGTGCCCACGGACCACATCTTGCGCGCCGTCTGCCGGACGACGGAGGCCGGCAGCAACCCGGACATCGAGCTCCTCCGCCCGGATGGGACGTCCCTCGGCACCTACAACTACGGCGACTACACCTTCGGCGAGCCCCTCCCCTACATCGCCGTCAAGAACGTGGGAGGAGGAGACATCCTCCTGCGCGTCCAGTCCTATCAGCGGCAGCCCTCGACCTTCTCCCACCGGTACGAGTGCAGGGTCAGCGATGCAGGCCTGGATGACCATGGGGACGTCGCGGCGCAGGCCACCCTTGTGACGGTGCCCGCGCAGGTGGACGTCGTCTTCGGCTCCAGGAATGACGTCGACGTGCTGGCCACGGACCTGATCGAAGGTCACGTGTATCTCCTGAAGGACGCCACCGCCACCACTCCCAAGGGCGGCACCGCCACCCCCTATTGCGGCACCACGGTGACGGATGCCCAGGGCGCGCAGCAGGGCCCGAAGCTTGCCACTTACGGGGATGGGGCCCGGTTCACGGCCCCCACGAGCGGCCGGTATTTCCTCGCGCTCGAGCGCAGCTTCAGCGACGGCACCATCTGGATCGCAACCCAGAGCCACCGCTTCGAAATCACCGACGTCACCGAGGCCACGCCGTAGCACCGACTGTGTCTGGAGGGGCTGGATGGCAGTGTCCCAGCCCCTCCGGCAAACAGGATACAGTCGCCGGCCGTGCCGAAAGACTTCCTCGACTTGGAGGCGACGCCGGAGCGGCTGCACGCGCTGGCGGACGCCGGAATCCTGAGACCGGACGCGTACGGGCGCGCGCTGCATCTGGCGGTCGCCTCGCCGGCCCGGCCCGCGTGGCGCGCGTTCCTGTCCACGACGTTGATGGCCCTGGGCTCGCTGCTGGTGCTGGCGGGCGTGGTGTACTTCTTCGCCTTCAACTGGGCGGCGCTGGGGCGCTTCTCGAAGCTGGGCCTCATCTGCCTGGGCATGGCCGGCGCGGCGGTGGGCGCGTGGCGGCTGGGCGACCGGCCCGCGGGCCAGTTCGCGCTGCTCGCCGCCGCGGTGCTGGTGGGCCCGCTGCTCGCCGTGTACGGACAGGCGTACCAGACGGGCGCGGATCCGTATGAGCTGTTCATCGGATGGGGCGTGCTCATCCTGCCGTGGGTGGCGCTGGCGCGCTTCACGCCGCTGTGGATGCTCCAGCTCGTGCTCGTCAACACGGGCGTCATCCTCTTCTGGGGCCAGCGCATGACGCGCGTCGAGTTCTACGAAGCGAGGCTCGCGCTGGTGCTGGGGCTGCTCAACGGGTTCGCCTGGGCGACATACGAGCACTTCGCCAACCAGAAGGTCTCCTGGCTCCAGGGGCGGTGGATGCCCCGCGTGTTGTCCCTCATGACGCTGGCGCCGCTGGTGACGCTGGGCATCCTGTTCATCGTGAGCAGGCATGACCGCTCGCTGGAGACCGGACTGTCCCTGCCGCTGGTGCTGGGGGCGCTGGCCGCCATCTACGCCCTGCACCGGCATCTGCACGGTGAGCTGTTCCTGCTCACGGTGGGCGCGCTGAGCGCCATCACGCTCGTCACCACGGCGGTGGGCTGGCTCCTCATGGAGGTCACGCACGCGGAGGAGCTGACCCTCTTCATCCTGCCCCTGGTGCTCATGGGCGAGGTGGGCCTGGCGGTGTACTGGCTGCGCCACGAGTCGCAGGCCACGGGCGTTTCGGAGGAGACCTGATCATGGCCCTGCGACCGACCATTCAAGACGTGCTGGCGGGGCTCAAGGCCGAGGGCCACGTGGACGCGGAGGTGGACGCGCGCGCCCGCACCGCGCTGGAGGTCCGGCACAAGAAGCTGGGGGCCTCGCCCTGGTTCGTGAAGGCGCTGGCCGGCGGAGGCGCGTGGCTGTCCGCCGCCTTCCTGCTCAGCTTCTTCGCCTGCGTGGGCCTCTGGAAGGAGGAGGCAGCGCTTACCGGCCTGGGGCTCGCGCTGACGGTGGCGTCGGTGTTCCTGCGTCGGGCCACCCAGGGGCCCTTCATGGAGCAGCTCGCCCTGGCCCTGTGCATGGCGGGCGTGGGTTCGTTCCTCGTGGGGCTGGCGCAGCTGGACCAGAACACCGTCACCATCGCGTTCGCGGGGGCGGTGGTGTCGCTCGCGCTGCTGGCCGTGTTCCCGGACCTCATCCTGTACTTCCTGGCGACCGTGGGGGTCTGCGTGTCCGTGGGCGTGCTGGCCGTCGAGGCCTTTGGGGGCGCGGGCGCGGACGTGTGGATGCTCGTGGGCACGGCGGCGCTCTGCGGCCTGCTGCTGTACGAGCCCCGGCTGCGGCGCGGACAACTGGGCGCCCGCGTGGGGCCCATCGCCTTCGCGCTCGCGTGCGCCGCGCCCGGCTGGCTCTTGTTCCGCAGCTACGAGAACTCGCAGGAGGGCTTCCACTACGTCTTCCGCTTCGAGAGCGCGTTCGTCCCCAGCGCGTACATGGCCATCGCGCTGGCGCTCCTCGTGGTGTGGACGGGATGGCAGGTGCTGCGCGAGCTGGGGCTGGCGCATGAGCAGCGCGTCTGGATTCCCGCGGTCTGCGCGCTCGTGCTGCTCACGGGGATGACGCTGAACACGCCGGGCGTGCTGGTGGCGGTGCTGATGCTGACGCTCGGCTTCCACCGCCGCAGCCGCGTGATGCTGGGGCTGGCGGTGGCGTTCCTGCTGACGTTCGGCGCGTACTACTACTACGACCTGCACATCACGCTCTGGGCCAAGGCGCTCGCGCTCACGGGCAGCGGCCTGGTGCTGCTGGGCGTGCGGCAGTTCTTCCTGCGGCGGCACTCCGCCGTCCCCACGGAGGCCCGATGAAACGCGGCGCCGTCATCTTCGGTGGGCTCGCGCTGGTGTTCGCCGCGCTCGCCTTCCTCGTCGTGCAGAAGGAGACCGTGCTCGCGCGGGGGCAGCCCGTGCTGCTGCGGCTGGCCCCGGTGGATCCACGCTCGCTCATCCAGGGCGACTACATGGTGCTCGACTACGCCATCAACCAGGGCTGGCGCGAGGGCCACGAGCAGCCCCAGGAGGACGGCAACGTGGTGCTGCGCCTGGATGAGCACGACGTAGGCGAGTTCGTGCGCTACGAGACGCCGGGCACCGAGCTCGCGCCCGGCGAGGTGCGCCTGCGCTTCCGCATCCGCAACTCGCAGATGCGCCTGGGCGCGGAGGCCTTCTTCTTCCAGGAGGGCCACGCGGAGCGCTACGCGAACGCGCGCTACGGCGAGCTGCGGGTGATGGACAACGGCACCAGCGTGCTCGTGGGCCTGCGCGACGAGAACTACCAGCCGCTGGGCAGCGCCATCCGCTGAAGAAGGCGCTGCCCTCGCGCGTCAGTCCGAGTCCTCGTTCTCCAGCAGGTCGGAGAACGGGGAGCCCCCCTCGCCCAGCGCCTTGTAGAGGCCGTCCACCTTCTCCAGCTCGCGCTTGAGCGCCTTGTGGTGGTTGCGGTTCTTCACCAGGCTCTCGCGGCCCAGCAGGCGGAAGGCCTCGTCGCGGCCCACCTGACGGATGGCCGTGCCCAGCACCAGCCCGCGGAAGCCGTCCGCGTAGTCCAGGTCCAGCGGGCTGCCGCGCCTGCGGGCCTCCCCGACGAAGGCCTGCGCCGCGGCCCGCAGCGCCTCCGGCAGCGGACGGGCCCCAGGGGACTGCTCGTAGCCCAGCGCCTCGGCCACGTGCTTCTCCTGCAGCACGAGGTCGACCGTGCCATTGCCCGCCTGCCCCACCATCGCCAGCGAGTACGCACGCCGCACGATGTTGTCGAGCTGCCGCAGGTTGCCCGGCCACGAGCTGGTGGTCAGCAGCACCTCCGCCTCCGGTGCCAGCCGCGCGGAGCCTTCCGGCAGCCGCTCGCGGTGGCGGCGGTTCACCATGTACCGCGCCCAGAGGGGAATCTCGTCCTGCCGGTCCTGCAGGGGCGGCATGCGCACCGGCAGCACGTTCACGCGGTAGTACAGGTCCTCGCGGAAGCGGCCGGCGCGCACCTGCGCGTGCAGGTCCGCGTTGGTGCCGATGATGAAGCGCACGTCCGCGAGCTTCTCGCCGGTGCCCTCGCCCAGCGGCCGGTAGCTGCGCGATTCCAGGAGGTGCAGCAGGCCCGCCTGCGCCTTCAGCGACAGCTTGTCGATTTCGTCGATGAACAGCGTGCCGCCGTCCGAGCGGGCCACCACGCCCGGCGCGTCGCGCACCGCGCCGGTGAAGGCGCCCTTCTTCCAGCCGAAGAGCTCCGCCATCTGGAGGTCCTCCGGCACCGTCACCAGGTCCAGCGTCTCGAAGGGCTTGCCCCGGCGGCCGGAGCGCTCATGGCACCAGCGCGCCAGGCGCGACTTGCCCGCGCCCGTGGCCCCGCTCACGAGGATGGTCTCGTCCTGGAGCGCGAAGGTCCTGAGAATCGGCAGCAGCTCCGCCATGGAGCGGCCCACCACGGGGAGGAACTCGTCCACCTCCGGCGTGGCCACCGGCCGCTGCGGCAGCGCGGTGAGGTACGGCGCGGCGATGTCCGTGAGCAGTTGGAGCAGGTCGCCCGCGTCGCGCCAGACGAACTCCTGCCCCATGGCGGCCAGGCAGTCCGCCTCCAGCGAAATCATGCCCTCCATGCCCGCGGGCGTGCGCAGGGGCAGCACGCACACGTGCGTGGCGTGGCGGCCCAGGAAGCGCTGCTTGCTCTCGTTGCTGTGGAAGCCCGCGAGGCCCGGGTCGCCCGTCACCGGCGCGTCCGGCGCGTGCGGCTGCACCGTGCCGATGTTCACGTCGATGGACACCGCGCACCGGTGCTCCACCACCGCGCGCCACGCCGTGGCGGAGGTGAAGAAGGGCGTCCCGACGCCCGCGTCCGTCACCTCGCGCGCGCCCACGTCCAGCGCCGCCAGCCGGCGGTACGCCTCACCGGGGCGGAGGTGGACGATGCCGCGCAGGACCCGGGCCCGGCCCGCATAGCGGCTGGCCGCCACCGCGCCTTCCGCCACGGCCAGCATCCGACGCAACGTCGCCGCCGCCGCGGTCTCGAAGTCCCTGGAATCCCGAAGCGCAGCCATGAGCTGCGCCAACTCGTCTTGCATCCCCTCGCCTCCCGTGCGGAAGCCGCGCCACCTCCGACCGGCGAAGCCGTCCAAAAAGCAGACGCGGACTCTATCGGAGATGACGGGGAGGTGCGGATTCAGATGGAGAGCGCGGAAGGAGCGGCCCCTCCTTCCGCGCTCCGGGTGCATCTGGATGCGGTACACGCCGTTGCCGGCGTATGGGCGGGACGCATTGCGGATGTCGTGCCAAGCATGGGAACCCAATGATTTCGCGGGCTCACGGTGCACACCCCCATCAGACTGCGTCCAAATGGTACGCAGACGCGTCCGCACAGGACGCAAAGGCCCCCTGACGGTGGGGTCCCCATGCCTGTCGGACCGCGCCTCCCGAACAGGCAGGCAGCCGGGTCATTCCATACCAGTCAGGGAGAAGTGGGGCAGGTTCCAGCCACGCCAGACGCTGACCATGCGCAGCGCGAAGCAGGTGATGCCGCCCAGCAGGGCCATGGTGCGCGAGGGCCGTCCCAGCCGCTGGCCCACCACCATGACGAGCGCCCCGGCGAGCGCCGCCACGGCGTAGATGTCCGCGCGCAACACGGTGGGCACGTGGTTGAGGAAGAGGTCGCGCAGGGTGCCGCCGCCGGAGCCGGTGATGGCGGCCATGAGCACGGCCATCAGCGGACGCAGGCCGTAGTCCAGCGCCTTGCGGGCCCCGGCGATGGCGAACAGGGACAGCCCCGCGGCGTCCAGCGTGACGAGCAGCAGGGGCGGCACGTACGTCACGAAGCGGTGGAGCAGGAGCACCGTCGCGCCGCCCGCGAAGGCGACCAGCGCGTAGCGCTCGTCCCGGATGGAGTTGGGGGGCGTCGCGCCGATGAGCAGGTCGCGGAGGATGCCGCCGCCCAGCGCGGTGGCGAACGACAGGACCATGACGCCCAGCGGATCCAACCCGCCCGCGATGGCCGCGATGGCGCCCTCCACCGCGAAGACGTAGGTGCCGGCGAAGTCCAGCCCCAGCAGCAGCCGCGCCTCGCGGCCGTTGACGCGCGCCCCTGTCCCCGCCGCCACGGTGGGTTCCATGGCGGCGACGCTAGCACCCGTCAGGCCTGGGAGGCGGCGTCCGGCTTCAGCACGAAGACGCGGTCCAGGCGCGGGCTGCCGCGCCCCACGGGCGAGTCCAGGTCGTAGTCGAAGTCGAACGTGGCCGCGACGCGCAGGCCGGACTTGCGGAACAGGCGCTTCACCTGGGCCTCGTCGTACGTGCGGAAGTACCACGTCGTCTCGATGAGCCAGTCCTTGTCCGGCCCGGTGACGCGCAGGCGGTTGCGCATGGGCGAGCGGCGCAGGCGCTGCTCCGGCAGGCCCTCGTGCGTGTTGCACACGACCTTGTCCTTCCCCACCTGCCCCACCCAGCGCTCGTGCTCCGGCCCGGAGCGCGCGTAGTCCGTGAGGTGGAAGCCCAGCACGTAGATGCCGTCCGGATTGAGCAGGCGGCGGGTGCCGGTGAGGTGCTCCACCGCGGCCTTCTCGCTGTCCAGGTAGCGGAAGGTGGAGACCAGCGTGTGGGCCAGGTCCACGCGCCCCTCCAGCGCCGGGTCGAAGAAGTCCTCCATGCGCGCCTGGGACAGCTTCACGCGGCGGCGCTCCGCGGGGGACAGGCGCTTGCGCGCGTGCGCGAGCATGGCCTCCGACAAGTCATAGCCCGCGACCTTCAGGCCCCGGCTCGCGGCCTCCGCCACCAGCCGGCCCGCGCCGCACGCGGGCTCCAGCCACTGGTTGCCGCCCGTGCCGAAGCGCCGGCTCAGCTCCTGGAGGAAGTCCGCCTCGCGCACGGTGTCCGTGCCGAAGATGGCCTCGTAGTACTCCGGATGCTCGTACCAGTCCTTGCGTCGTTCCATGGTGCCGTCAGTGCTCCGTGTGCCCCAGGACGCGCGCGAGCACGAACATCACCAGCAACCCGGCTGCCAATGCCACCAGGTTGCGTCCGGGCTTGTCCCGGCCGTGCTTGTTCACGTGCGGCAGCAGGTCCGACACGGCGATGTAGAGGAAGGTGCCGGCGGAGAAGGCCAGGGCCTTGGGCGCCAGCGACTGGAAGCTCAGCACCGCGTCGAAGCCGAAGTAGAGCACCGCGCCCACCGGCACCATCAGGCCGTACAGCGCGGTGTACGCCAGGATGGTGCCGCGCTTCTTGCCCTCCGCCTGGAGGATGGATGCGAGCGACAGCGACGAGGGAATCTTGTGCGCGGTGATGGCCAGGAGCGCCATGGCGCCCACGCCCTCCTTCACCGAGGAGCCCAGCGCGATGCCGTCGAAGAGCGTGTGCGTGGACAGGCCCAGGAACGCGCTGAAGCCCAGCGCGTGGCCATGCACGTGCTCCGCGCAGTCCGGCGGCTCCTCGCAGGCGTGGGCCAGCAGGTAGCGCTCCAGCACCAGCACGAAGAGGAAGCCCATGGGCACGAGCGCGAAGGCCCACCAGCCGCCGCCCTCGTAGGCCTCCGGGAGCATGTGGAAGAAGGCCGCGCCGAACATCACGCCCGCCGCGAAGGCCAGGAACGTCACGAGCCGCGTGGAGCGGTCATTGAAGATGACCACGCCCGCGCCGGCCAGCGCGCTCACCACGACGATGAAGGAATACAGGACGACTTCGGCCACGACCGGCGACATGGGGCGCGCACCCTACTCCCAAAACGACGCCGTCAGTAGCTTCGCACCACCAGCACCTCCACCCGCCCCGGCTTCACCTCCACCAGGTGGGTGGTGGGCCGGCCCGGTGCATCCACCTGGACGGTGTGTTTTCCCGGAGGAAGCCGGAAGCGCGCCACCTGGAACTCCGCCGGCAGTGAAAGCCAGGAGCGCAGGTCGGCCTGGTTGCCCGCGTTGAGCAACAGGAACGCGAGCACGCCCAACTCCTTGCTCTTCGTGAGCGCGCCCACGCCCGCGGCCACGCCCGCCTTCGCCACCGCGCCCGCCAGTTGCTTCGCCAGCATGCGGCCAATGCGGTCGTTCAGGTGCACCTGGGCCACGCGCGACAGCGACGTCACCGTCACCGCCCGCTCCGCCCGGCCCTCCACCGACACGCGCACCGGCGGTGTACCGCCGCGGTCCCGGTACACGGGCACTTCAATCAGGTCCCCGGAGTCGCCGTAGTCGCGCGACGCGCGCTCCTTCTGAGGTGACAGGCCCGCCTCCACCACCACGACGAGCTGCCCGTCACCGGGGCCCACCGGGTCATGCGCCACGTCCGGGAACTTCTGGGAGAGCATCGCGTAGGCGTCGTCGCGGCCGGTCTTCTTCGCCAGCCGCAACAGCGGCTCCACCAGCCCGCCCAGCCGGGGCTCCAGCTCGTACGCCTTCATGTAGTCGATGAAGGCCGAGTCCCACTCATGCTGGTCCTCGTACAGCACGCCGCCCAGGTAGCGCGCGATGGCGAGCTGTTCGTACGGCTTCTTCTCCTCGGTGATCATCTTCTCGATGCGCTCGTTGACGCGGCGGACCTCCACGAGCGCGTCCTCGTCCCGGCCCAGCTCCGCGTAGTTGAGCGCCTGGAGGACGGAGATCATCAGCTTCTCGAAGTCCTCCCCGCGGTAGGCACGGCGCCGCTCGTTGCTGAGCAGGATGCCGGCCTCTTCACTCACGGAGGTGATGTCCAATTGCGAGCTCAGGTCATCCGCCTGGGCCAGCACCTTCGTGCTCTCCTCCCACTGCCCCGCCGCGTGCAGCACCATGCCCTTGTCCAGCAGCAGCAGGAGCTGGTCGCGCTCGGGGGCCTCCTTCTGCTCGCCGTCCAGCTCACGCAGGGCGCGCGGATAGTCGGAGGCCTGGTACGCGGAGCGCGCGGAGGCCGTGCGCGCCACGTAGTCGCTGGCGCAGCCCGTCCCCAGGACGCAGACGGCCAGGACGAACAGCAGGCCCCAACGCGCCGCCGCCGGGGAAGCGGCGGGGACGCGCGGGGCCTGGGAGGCGATGTCGGGGAGGTTGGACACGGCGGACGGCTACCAGCTCACGCCCTGCTTCTCGAACTTCTTGCGGATCTGCTTCTCGTCCGTCCACGCAATGGTGCCGGTGCGCACGTCGTTCAGCTTCGCCGTCATCTTGTAATAGACGAGCTTGTCGCGGCCGACCTCCTGGATGATGGACGCGAGGTCGCCCGTCATCAGGAAGTCCACCGACGCCTGCTGGCCCGGGGCCTTGGCGGCGTTCGGGTTCACGTAGCCGGACTGCTGGTACTCGTACTCCTCCGCGATGTCCTGGCGCGCCTGCTGGTCCACCAGCGCGAAGCGGCCCGTCTGCGCGAGCGCCGTCTGAATCTTGTCCCCCAGCGAGCGCATGTCGATGTGCTCACTGGTGCTGTTGCGCAGCTTGCCCACGAGGACGATGGGCAGCGGCGCGCCCTGCGGCGGGGGCTGAGCGAAGCGCGGGGAGCTGGCGAGCGACTCGGCCATCTTCTTCGCGATGAGCTGCAGGTCGTTCTCGTTGAAGCGGTCGCCCAGCATCTCGATGGTGTTGGGGTCCTCGTAGGTGCCGCGCGTGAAGGCGCGGGGGCCTCCACAGCCGGCGAGCGTCACGGCGACGAGGGCGGACAGCAACAGGCGGCGGGTGTTCATGGTCGGGTCGACTCCTAGTTCCATTCGCATTCGAAGCGGCTGCCTTCGAAGTTCCACTTGTAGGCAAGCACCGCGTCGCGGCGGTAGCCGGCCGTCAGCCGGCAGAGGCTCTGCAAGGACGCGCGCGGATAGTCGAAGGTGTACGTCTGCGCCTTCGCGCGCTCCTGCGGGGTGAGCTGCGAGGGGTGCGTGAGCGTGGGGCTGGCGCTCGCCGCCACCATCACGCGGTGCGCGCCGTACGTCTTGAGCGGCACGTGGCCCGCGAGCTGGATGCGGCGCACCGTGCGGGCCACCATGATGTCGCTGCGGTCCACCATGGTCTCGTGGCTGTTGCGGCGCTGCAGGAGCTCCGGGAGGTTCGCGGAGAACACGCGGGTGATGTCCCCATCATCCACGAAGAAGTAGAGGAACGCCTCGCGCGCGGTGCGGCTCTCCCCGGTGAAGTCCAGCGTCACCAGGATGTCCAGCTGCCGGTTGGGCGCCAGGCCATGGCGCGACACCGCCGCCAGCACCGTCTTGTCCACGCCCGCCTTCTTCAGGCGGATGAGGCCGTCCGCGCTCGCGTCGCAGGCGCAGCGGCGCTCTTCGATCATCTTCACCAGCTGCGCGGGCTCGAAGCCGGCCTGCGACAGCTTGGTCAGTTCCTCGTCGGTGAGCGGGAGCTGATCCGACCGCTCGTAGATGCGCGGCAGCTGGTTCGGGTCCCACTGGATGATGTTGTAGGTCTGCACGTCCCCGGACGGGAACGGCAGCGCCACGGACGGCGAGGCGGCGCGAGGCGCCTGGGCCGTGGTCAACGCGACAGCGGCGGCGAGCAGTTGAGCGATCATGGCGTCTCCGTCAGAACCGGTATCCGACGTTCATGAACAACCGGTTCGTGACTCCTCCTCCCCCGATGGGGATGTCCGGCGAGTAGTGCAGCCCCATGAGCACGCGGTCGCGGCGGTCCAGGAAGATCTCCGCGCCCACCTGCGGCGACAGGGCGAAGCGCAGGCCCTCGCCCTCCGGGATGACGATGGCGCCCGCCTTGAGGCCCAGGGTGAAGGCCACCGGCCAGCCCCAGCTGCGGAAGGTGGGGCCCACGTTGCCGATGAAGCGCCCGCCGTCGAAGACGTAGCCGCCGCTGACATCCAGGCGGTACCAGTCATCTCCCCAGAGGGACACGGTGGCGCCCACGAACAGCGGCGGGCCCTCCGGCGCGCCCGGGGGGTTCTCACCGGAGTTGATGGCCGCGCCCCAGTCGAACTGGAGCGACACGCCCCGGCGGTTGTCGCCGTAGCCTCCCGTGCCGTACTCCGACTCCTCGGGCCCGTCGGTGCGGCCCCGCTCCTGGGCGCTCGCGGTGAGCGGCGCGGCGACGGCCAGGAGCGCCAGGGCTCCGCACAAGGTGACAGGACGCTTCATCTGTTGGACTCCCCAGCTTGGGTGCGAGTGCTCTTACGCGCGTCTTACGCCGCGTGGGGCGCGATATTCATCGCGCGGCGAGCGTCCGTGCAAGCGCCCGTTTTCCCTGGGGCCCTGACGGACGCGCTTCTTCAGGACCGGGGCTCGGGGGCGCCCTGGATGGCGTCCTCCTGGTCGTCCCGGGAGGCCGTGGGCTGCTGCGCGGGGCGGGACTCGCTGCGCACCATGGGCAGCCACTGGGGCCTGGAGCGCAGGAAGACGACCAGCCGCTCGCGCACGAGGAAGCGCAGGTCGCCCAGCTTGCTGGAGTTCGCCGCGCTCACCAGGGCGCGCACGGTGAGGGTCTTGTCCATCACGTCGAAGACGACCAGCGTCTTCACCCGCCCATCCCACAGGTCCTTCGCCTCGTTGGCGAGGATGCGGTCCAGCTCCGCGCGCAGCGCGTCGATGTCCGCCATGTAGTCCACCTGGAGGATGACGGTGCCCATGATTTCGGGGGACCCCTTGCTCCAGTTCTGGAACGGCTTGTCCAGGAACTGGTTGATGGGGATGACCATGCGCCGCTGGTCCCAGATGCGCAGCACGACGTACGTGAGGGTGATCTCCTCCACCGTGCCGAACTCGCCCTCCACCAGCACGTTGTCGCCAATGCTGACGGGCTGGGTGATGGACAGCTGGATGCCGGCGAGCAGCGACGCGAGCGACTTCTGCGCGGCGAGACCGACCGCGAGGCCGGCGATACCGGCGGAGGCCAGCAGCGACACGCCCACGTTGCGCACCACCTCGAACTGCATGAGCAGCAGCGCGGCGGCGATGACGTAGGTGGCGACCTCGAAGACGGCGCGCAGCACGGCCAGCTGCGTGCGCAGCGAGCGCGTGCGGCGGTGGGGGCTGGTCTCCGAGGTGACACGGCTCTGGACGTAGGCCTCCGACACGCGGAGGAAGCGCAGGATGAACCACGCCACCGCGATGATGGTGAGCGAGTAGCTCACGCGGTCGCTCAAGAGCTTCAGCTTGGGAGGCAGGAGCAGGAACGAGGTGCCCAGCGCCAGCAGGAGGGCGAAGAAGGGCAGCCGCAGGGGACCCCGGCCCGCGCCGATAATCTGGTCGTCCCAGGCGATGCGCGTCCAGCGCGCCACCCGCAGCCCCGCGGCCAGCAGGAGCTTCTCCAGGAGGTAGGAGAAGATCCACGCGCACAGCAGCGTCACCGCGAGCCCCAGCCACTGCCACGGCTCCAGCCCCAGCACCGTGCGCTCGAAGAAGAAGGCCGGGAGCGTCTCGGTGAGCAGCGGGCCGTACTCCTCGAAGAGCGGGTCCACCATCTTCACGGTGGGCTCCGACACCACCCAGATGAACGTGTTGTCCACGCTCATGCGCTGCAGCCGGATGGGCACGCTCTCGCCCTTGAGCGGGATGGCCCCCAGTGACACGAAGCGTGAAGTGGCGGACTCGCCCTCCGGCGTCTTCGGCAGGACGGACGTGTCCACCGACAGCTCGCGGTCCAGGACGAACTTCAGCTTCCGGGCCAGCTGGGCGCCCTTGGCGGGCTGCTCGGCGGCCGGCAGGTGGTCCAGGTAGAGGTAGAAGGCGGCGCGGGCGTAGTCCCCGCGATGCACCGCGTCCAGGAAGCCCTGCGCCGTGGCGCGCGGCGACGAGCGGTCCAGGTCCTGGGGGACCTGCCCCAGGCCATTGTCGAGGGCCAGGACGGGGAGGCCACCGAGGACGCACCCCAGGAGAAGGAGGGCCACCAGGACCCGGGAGGCATGGCGCTTCATGGGCGCCTCCATACTCCGTGTGCGGTCGGTTGTCCGGGAAAGACGGTGGGTGTTTCCAGGCCCGCCCGGCCGCTGGGAAGCCCGGGGGCGAGAACTGGAAACCCGTGCTGGAACGCGACACGGGAAAGCATTGGTACGCCGCTGGGTGGTGGGCTAGAACCGACCCCCAAGGAAGGTCGCCGTGTCCGAAGAGAAGCGAAGAATCCTCCTCATTGACGACAGCGAGATCACCCTCGCCATGGAGAAGGCCGTCCTGGAGGCGCGGGGCTATGAGGTCGTGGCCACCTCCACGCTCATGGAGTTTGAGAAAACGCTTCAGAGCTGGCGGCCGGACCTCATCCTCACGGACATCCACATGCCCGAGGCGAAGGGCACGGACATCTGCCGCACGCTGAAGAACGAGTACAACACGCAGGACATCCCCATCGTGTTGTTCTCCAGCCTGCCGGACGACGAGCTGTCGAAGCTGGCCGAGCAGGTGGGCGCGGACGGCTGTCTCTCCAAGGTGAACGGCCTGGAGGCGATGGGCGAGAAGATCGACGAACTGGTGCAGAGCATCCTCTGGTGATGACGATGCGCGCGGCCGTCCTCGCGGTGCTCGCAAGCGCGCTCCTCACCGGTTGCAGACGCCAGGAGCCGCGCGTCCCGGAGAGCCCCCCCGGGCAGCAGCAGGCCTCCCCTGCTCCCGCCGCGCCTCCGGGCGCCGTGCTGTTCATCTCCGCGGACACGCGTGGCTACCTGGGCCCGTGCGGCTGCAGCGAGAACATGCGGGGCGGCATCGGCCGGGCGGCGTTCCAGGTCCAGCAGGCGCGCCAGGGCGGCCAGCCCGTGCTCTACATCGACGGAGGCAACAGCCTCTTCGGGGAGACGCACCTCACGGCGGACCAGGTGCCGCAGGAGGAGCGCAAGGCGAAGGCGCTCGCGGACGCGTTCCGCACCATGGGCATCGCCGCGCGCGCCACGGGCGAGCTGGACGACACGCGAGGCGCGGCCTTCCGCCAGGGGCTGGGCCTGCCGGAGATCCCGGCCGGTGGCGTGAAGGTGCTGGACGCGGGGACGCGCAAGGTGGGCGTGGTGGCCGCGGCTTCCGGCGAAGCGCTGGTGAAGGCGAGCCAGCAGGCGCGCGAGCAGGGCGCGGACTTCGTGGTGGGCCTGTTGGACCAGCCGCTGGAGGCCGCGCAGGCCGCCGCCGCGTTGCCGGGCCTCGCCGCGAACCTGGTGGTCGCCACGCACAGCGCCGGTGAGTTCTCCGCGGAGGAGAACCGGCTGGTGCGCTCCGACGTGCCGGTGGTGGCGGTGCAGAGCAAGGGGCGCTCGCTCTTGCGCGTGGACCTGACGTACGCGCCCGCGAAGGGGGCCTTCACGCCGCAGCGCTCGCAGGGGGACGTGGAGCGGGAGGTGACGGCGCTGGAGCAGCGCATCGCGCTCCTGGACAAGGAGATTTCCCGGCCCGGCATCGACCCGACGCTCAAGGCGCTGAAGCAGGGCAAGCGCGACGAGCTCGCGGCGCGCAAGCAGGGCCTGCTCACCGCGCCGCCCGCGCCCACCGACGGCGTCAACGGCTTCGCGCTGCGCTTCCTGCCGCTGGAGTCGAACCTGCCCAGCGCGCCGGACACGCAGGCGCTGGTGAAGGCGTACGACGCGGACGTGGGCCAGCTGAACCTCGCGTGGGCGAAGGCACACGGCCAGGACTGCCCGCCGCCCACGAAGGGCCAGGCCGGCTTCGTCGGCAGCGCGGTGTGCGCGGACTGCCACCCGGACGCGACCGGCGTGTGGGAAGGCACGAAGCACCACCACGCCTGGGAGACGCTGGAGGAGGTGGGCAAGCAGCACCACCTCAACTGCGTGGGCTGTCACATCACCGGCTGGCAGAAGCCCGGCGGCGTGTGCCGGCTGGACAAGGTGGCGGGCCGCGAGGACGTGGGCTGCGAGAGCTGCCACGGCCCGGGCTCCAAGCACGTCGACGCGCCCAGCCCGGCCACCATCGTGGGCAAGCCGGGACAGGCAGTGTGCGTCACCTGCCACAACACGGAGAACTCGCCGCACTTCGACTTCGCCACCTACCTGCCTCGCATCCTCGGTCCCGGTCACGGCGGAACGGGAAAGAGCGGGCAGGCAGGCGAGCCACCGGCGAAATAGCGTCGCTCGCTCCTACGGTGGGTCCTTCCCGAAGGCATACCGGGCGACTTGTTGTTTGACTGTCAAGAAAGCTGGCGAATACTGCGGGCTTCGCCTGCTTCTGGGCGACCTCGCCTGGCGTTCCCATGCCGCTTCCTCTGCTCCTGCTTGCCCTGGCCTCGGTTCCCTCCTCGCAGGGCGTGGCGCCGTCACCGGTGCCGCCGCCCGGCGTGCATGTGGTGACCTCCTCGCAGGCTCCCACGCTGACGGCGGACGGCAGCCTGGCCACGCCCCCCACTCCCATGGAGGAAGGCGAGGAGACGGAGGAGGTGGAGAACGAGTCCGCCGAGCTGGAGGAACTGCGCGCGCTGGAGGGCGCGACGTTGGATCCGGAGGCGAAGCCGAGCGCGGAGATGATGCAGTCGCTGCGGCGGCTGGGGCTGACGAACCCGTTGCGGCTGCGAATGTTGGACGCGCTGGAGGAGCCCACCTTCCGCGAGGACGACACCGCTCCGCCGCTGGCGCGCATCACCGACCTGGCGAACTTCGATATTTCGCAGGTGAAGGACCGCTACGACATCCCGGTGGACATGCAGCCGCGGGTGGCCGAGTACATCCAGTTCTTCCAGGGCCCCGGCCGCAAGTGGTTCCGCAAGTGGATGGCGCGCTCCACGCGCTACCTGCCGGTGATGCAGCCGATTCTTGAGGCGAAGGGCCTGCCCCGGGACACGGTGTACCTGGCGATGATTGAGAGCGGCTTCTCCGCGAACGCGTACTCGTGGGCGCACGCGGCCGGGCCGTGGCAGTTCATCTCCAGCACGGGCAAGCAGTACGGCCTCAAGCAGGACTTCTGGGTGGACGAGCGGCGCGACCCCATCAAGGCCACGCACGCGGCGGCGGCGTACCTGAAGGACCTCTACGGCGAGCTGGGCCACTGGTACCTGGCGTGGGCCGGCTACAACACGGGCTCGTACCGGGTGCGCAAGATGGTGACGCGCTACGGGACGAACGACTTCTGGGTGCTGGCGGAGGAGCCCGGGCTGGCGAAGGAGACGAAGCACTACGTGCCCAAGCTCATCGCCGCGGCGCTGGTGGCGAAGAACCCCACCGCGTTCGGCTTCTCCGAGGAGGAGTTCCAGTACGAGTCCACGCTGGAATACGACGAGGTGAAGCTCACGGACGCGACCGACCTGGACGTGGTGGCGCGCGCGGCCGGGGTGAGCGTGGCGGACGTGCAGGAGCTGAACCCGGAGCTCAAGCGCTGGTGCACGCCTCCGGCGACGGCCGCGAAGCCCTACACGCTGAAGCTGCCGCGCGGCACCACGACGCTCTTCGCGCAGAACCTGGCGAAGCTGTCGCCCGCGGACCGGCTGACGTTCCGGGTGCACACGGTGAAGAAGGGCGACACGCTGTCGCAGATTGCCCAGAAGTACGGCACGGCGGCGGAGGCCATCCTCCAGATGAACCGGCTGAAGAGCGCGCGGGTGCTGAAGGTGCGCGCGGAGCTGGTGATTCCGGTGCCGGCGAACGCGCGGGGTGGCAGCGGTGACGCGGGCGGTGGCGCGGTGGCGTCCGGCGCGCTGGCGGCGAAGGTGGCGCAGGCGCGGCGCAGCGGCGTGGTGGCGACGCGGCCGGAGGACGAGGTCCCGGCGGGCACGCCCCGTGGCCCCGTGGCGGCGGGCCCCGTGAAGACGGAGAAGGTGAACGGCAAGACGCGCATCACCTACGGCGTGCAGGAGGGCGACAGCCTCTGGCTCATCGCCAACCGCTTCCAGGTGTCGGTGGACGACCTGAAGAAGTGGAACAACCTGCCCAAGCGCAACCGCACGCTGTCGCTGGGCACGCTGCTCGCGGTGTGGCCGCCGGAGTCCAAGGGCGCGGCGCCGGCGAAGGTGGAGGAGCGCGGCGGCACCATCGTGGTGGCGAACGCGGTGGCGGGACAGGCGCCCGTGGGCCCCAAGGGCAAGGTGCACACGCTGGCCGAGGGCGAGACGCTCTGGTCGGTGTCGCAGCGCTACAACGTGTCCGTCGAGGACATCATGAAGTGGAACCACATCAAGGACCACCGCACGGTCCCCACCGGCAAGCTGCTGTCGCTGAGCGCGCCGTGACGGTGTGATGCGGCGGCCGGGACCTTGCAGTCCCCGCCGCCATGCTCGCATCCGCACTGCTTCGAGAGTCACCGCTTCTTCCCTCTGAAACACCTGGCGCGGGCGAGACCGCGCCAGCCCTGTCCGTCCTGCCCCGTGGAGTCGAACGTCCGGGGGACAGGACGGGGTCCGGGGGCAACTCGCTGACGCGCTTCAGCGGACCGGCTCCGACCGTGGGCCTGGGCGTCATGGAGCCTCCGGTCGGCTTCGCGGGCACGGCCTTTCCAACGGCAGGTGTCCTGGAGCATCCGCGCTTCGCCGGGTCGCCCCAGCTCGCGGACGTGGCGTCCGGCACGGTGGTGCTGGGCGCGGGCTCGAAGGGCGACGGGCTTCGCGCGGTGCAGGGCGCGCTCATGGACATGGGGTTCGCGCTGTACGGCGGCGCGGACGGACGCTACGGCCCGGACACGGCGCGCGCGCTCCGCAACTTGCAGGTGCATGCGGGCCTGCGCTCCAGCGGCATACTGGACGCCGTCACCCTGCGGGCCCTCGGGGCGCTCGCTCCGGCTCCGGGCGCACGGGGACAGTCGCGCGCCCTGCCCTCTCCGCTCTACGCGGGCCAGCCCGTGCGCGTGGTCATCGCGCTGCGCGAGCACCGCACGTTCCTCTTCGACCCGGAGGGGAAGCTCGTGGACATCTTCCCCAACGCGGTGGGCACCGCCGCCACGCCCACGCATCCGGGCCTCAAGGTCGTCCGCGCGAAGTTGGATCAGGTGGCCACCGAGGACGCGGGCGCGCGGCTGTGGAACGACCGGCACGTGTTCGGCGCGCGGCTCCTGGACCTGTCCTGGGCGGATGGACGGCGCAGCGGCGAGGAGTTGCACGGCACCAGCGCCCCCGCCCTGCTCGGGGGCGACGTGTCCCACGGCTGCATCCGTCACGCGAACGAGGACATCCTCGTCCTGCATGACGCGCTCGCCGTGGGCGACCGCATCGCGGTGGTGGAGACGCTCCAGGACCCGCACCTGGGCGTCCCCGTCACCGTGGGCTAGAGACTCACTGCTCTTCCAGGAGCATCTTCAGCTCCCGCACGCGCTTGCTGATGTAGTCGCGGTCCAGCTTGCGGAAGTTCTCCGGCAGGAGCGCCCGGCTGGTGCACTCCTGCACTGCCACCAGGTTCTGCATCTCGATCTCCAGCGGGTAGCTGGGCGGCACGAAGTCCGCCAGCACCGCGGCCAGGTCGTCCTTCGTCACCTGGTCGCGGCCCTCCGCCAGCGCGCGGAACTTCGAGCGCACCATCACCGCCTCGATGTCCGCGCCGCTGAAGGCGCGCACGCCGCCGGGGATGAGCGCGGCGAAGGACTCCACGCCCTCCACCGACACGCCGGTCTTCTTGCTCATCGCCTGGAAGAGCTCGTTCCGCTCCTCGTCCGTCTGCGGATAGAAGAGCGCGAGGTGCTCCTCCGCGCGGCCCTGGCGCTTCAGGTCGATGGGCAGCAGGTCCGGCCGCGCCGTCAGCAGGAACCAGACAATCTTGCCGCGGTACTGCGTGTTGCCCATGAAGGACGCGATGGAGCCGAAGATGCGGCTGCTCGTCCCGGAGTCCCCGCCGGAGTCGCGGTTGCCGAGGAAGGTGTCCGCCTCGTCCACCATCACCGCCACCGGCCACAGGGCCTTCAGCAGGTTGAAGATCTTCTCCAGGTTCGATTCCGTCACGCCCTGCCACTGGCTGCGGAAGTTCAGGAACTTCACCACCGGGATGCCAATCTCCCCGGCGAAGCAGCTCACCATGAACGTCTTGCCCGTGCCCACCGGTCCGCTGACCAGGTAGCCCATGGGCATGACCTCGATGCGGCCCTTCTTCAGCGCGGACGCTGCCTGACGCAGCATCTGCTTCGCGGGCGCGTGCCCCGCCACCGCGTCCAGCGTGTGCGCGGGCTCGATGAACTCCAAGAGGCCGTGGCACTCCGCCTGGATGAGCTCCTTCTTCTTCTCCTTGAGCAGCTCCGGAGTGATGCGCACCTCCCGCTCCAGCGCCTCCGTGAGCACGCGGTCCAGGTTGATGCGCGACAGGCCGGCCGTCATCTTCGCCAGGCCCGCGAGCGGCACCTCCGACACGGACTGGAGCTTCTTGCCCTCCAGCTTGGAGCGCACGTACTCCAGGCGCTCCTCCTCCGTGGGCAGCGGCAATTCAATGGGCGCCACGTACGGGTTGCGGCTGATGCGCGGCGACACGTCCGACAGGTTCTCCGCCAGGAGCACCACGGACACGTCGCCGGCCAGGAACTGCGGGTCGTGCGCCCACTTGTCCAGCGTGGCCACCACGAAGCGGTCCTCCGCGGACAGGTGGCTCATCTCCCCGCCGGGGACCAGGGTCTCCGCGTAGTCGATGATGAGCGCCATCGAGCGGCCCTCGCTCAGGCGCATGCGCAGGAAGTTCTCCAGGATCTGCAGCGCCCGGCCCGGGTCGCGCGGCAGGACCTTGGAGAAGTCCGTGCCGTACATGGCGTCGTAGCCCGTCATGGCCCGCGCCAGGTCCTTCTGCGTCTCCGGCGTCGCGGAGCGGATGCCCGACGAGCGGTCGTAGAAGAGGACGTGGTCGCGCCCGCCGAACAGCTCCTCCGACAGGAACGTCTTGAGCGTCCCGAAGCCGCGCCCGCCGTCCTCCAGCTGCAGGGGCTGCAAATCCCTCACGGCCCCGTACAGCAGGAAGGTGCTGACCGTCTTCGTGTAGTACTTGCGCGCCAGTTGCTGCGCCCACCGGGGCAGATCCGCCAGCGGATCCGCCTTGTTCACCTTACGCACCTTCGTCACGGACATCCCTCCGGCGCCGCTCCCCCCAGGGACATCCGGGGGGAGGACCCCCAGACTACCTCTTAAGCGTCAGGACCGCGGCGCCGCTAATCGCGGCAGCGCGCCTGCTTCTTCAAGGTCGCTTCCACCTTGAGCGTGGAACCCGCCGGGGACGGCGTGCCCACGGATACGTCCTCGTCCGCGTGGCATTTCGCCTTCAGCGTGAGCTCGCGCGTGCCCCACGGCACCCGGATGGTCGCCGGGGTGACGGCGCCCAGGTCCTTGTTGCCCTGGAAGATGGCCGCGCCCTCGGGCGTGGAGTCGACCCGGATCTCCACGGGCGCGCGCTCCAGGTTCGCCACCACGTCCAGGCTGTTGTTGTTCACGGCCATCTTCTTCACGAAGGGCAGGTAGCCGGCGGCGGTGACCTCCACCAGCGGGGTGTCGGAGCTGAGCGAGAAGTCGTTGAGCACCGACTCCCGGGAGCCGGGCTTCCGGGCGACTTGTCTGTCGATCTTCACCTCGGCGTCATCCGGCTGGGTCTTGAAGATGACGACCACCGAGCGCGCCTGCCGCTTGAGGGCCACCGGCACCTGCGTGGCGTTGGTGCCCTCTGCCACCATGACGGACTGGTTGAAGGCCTCGTAGCCGTCCGCGGTCACCACCACCAGCACGTTGCCCACGGCCATGGGCTTGAGGACGAAGCCGTTGGAGGGGAACTTCTCCGGAGGCCCCGCGTTGATGGACACCATCGCGCGGTCCTTCGCCTCCTGCGTCTTGAGCTCCACCATCACGTAGCCCTGCGCGGGCTTGCTCGGGGAGAAGACCAGGGCCACGCCCACCAGCATGAACAGCGACGCCAGACCCACGGCGCCGTAGAGCAGCCGCTTGTCCAGGCCCTTCAGGCCCATGCCCCGGGCGGGAGCCTCCTGCTCGGGCGCGTTCTTCTGGCGGGCTTCCTTCGCGGGCGGACGCGGCGCGTTCCCGTTGTTGAGGACGGGGGGCGCGGGCGGACGCGGGGGCGCGGGCATCGGCTCCGGAGGGGAGTCCGCCCGGTGCAGGCGCTGCGGCGGGCCGTCGTTGCCCCGGTTCGGCGTCGGCCGGGGCGCGGGCGCGTCGTTGGACATCAGCGTGGGGACGTTGGTCAGCGACGGACGCGGCGGCGCGGCGGTCAGCACCGGCGCGCTGTTCTGCGACAGGCGCGGCGGCCCCGGAGGCAGGGACGAGGGCGGCGGGATGACGGCGGTGCGGCCCGCCACGTCCTCCTCCCCGTCGTCCGCGGGCGCGGCCGGGGACTCCAGCGGCGTGACGGCGCGGCCAATGGCGGCGCCCGGCTGGGTGGTGGGCTCCGGCGCGTCGTTGAAGACGGCGTCGCGGTCCACCATCTGCGTCGCCAGCTCCTCGTCCTCCTTGGGCGAGGGCGCGGCGGGCGCGGCGGTCAGCTTGGGCAGCGCCGCGAGCGTGGGCGAGCGGCGAGCCCCCTGCCCGGTGCCACCGGAGTTGGAGGCGCGCGGCGGCGGCGCGGACACGGGCTCCACGGCGGGCGCGGAGGGCGCCACCGCCGGGATGTTGGTCATGCTCTGCGTGGGCACCGGGGACGGGCCGCTGAAGCCCGCCTCGATGGCCGCGAGCATGCCGTCCGGCGCGCGGATGTCCGCGTACTCGGCCAGGCGCTGCTTCTCGCGCTCCACCTCTTCGGCGAACGTGGACTTCATGTACTGCATGAGGTCCTTGCGGCCGAAGATGGAGTCGTTCGTCAGCAGGAAGCGCTGGAGGTCGTCGCCCAGCTCGCTGGCGTACTGGTAGCGCTCCTCCACGTCCTTCGCGAGCGACTTGAGGACGATTCGCTCCAGCGCCTCCGGGATGCGCCGGTTGTACGTGGACGGCGACGGCACCTCCGCCTTGCGCACCTTCTCCAGCACGCTGAAGTCGCTGTCGCCCACGAAGAGGCGCTCGCCGGTGAGCATCTCGTAGAGGCAGACGCCAATGGCGAACACGTCCGAGCGGCGGTCCAACGGCAGGCCGCGGATCTGCTCCGGGCTCATGTAGCCGAACTTGCCCTTGAGGATGCCGGCCTGCGTCTTCGTCGCCTTGCCCGCCGCCTTCGCGATGCCGAAGTCGATGACCTTGACCTCGCCCTCGAAGGACACGAGCACGTTCTGCGGCGAGATGTCGCGGTGGACGATGTTGAGGTCGCGCCCCATCCCGTCCTTCTTGCGGTGGGCGTAGTCCAGGCCCTCGCACATCTTCGCCACGCAGAAGGCGACGAGCGGCACGGGCGCGGGCTCACCCTTCTTCCGGCAGCGGTCGAAGATGGCCCGCATGTCCTTGCCGGGGATGTACTCCATCGAAATGAAGTAGCTGCTGGCGATCTGCCCCAGCTCGTAGATCTGCGCGATGTTGGCGTGGGTCAGCTGGACGCTGATCTTCGCCTCATCGATGAACATCGAGATGAATTCTTCATCCTCGGCGATGTTCGGCAGGATGCGCTTGATGGCGACGAGCCGCTCGAAGCCGCTGGCGCCGAACTGTTTGCCGCGCCAGACCTCCGCCATGCCGCCGATGTTGACGCGGTCCAGGAGGAGATACTTCCCGAACGGGATGGGTTGCCGCTTCGGTTGAGAGGTCGTCACTGTGTGTGGGGGTCGAGTCCTTGCAGGGAGCCTATCGATCGCGGCTCCAAAGGGTCAACCGCGCGCGCGGACCTATTTCCGCCCGCTTGCTCCCCAGGCGACCCCGACTCAGGGCGAAGGGGACGTCGCCGCGCCCCCATCCAGCGTGGGGATCTCCAGATCAATCCCCGGAATGCCCTCGTTCTCCTCCTCGGGCTCCGCGGGGAGCGGGGCGCGCACGACGGCGAAGCGCGGCTCTCCCCGGTGGGAGAGCACGGCGGGCGCACCAAAGCGCACCTCGGCGGGCAGCCCCACCAGCGTCACCCAGGCCTGCTTGCCATCCCGGGCCACGCAGTAGAGCAGCGTGCCGGCCCGGGCGCCGGGCGCGTCACGGACCGGGCCCTCGCAGTCCGTGCGCACCTGGAGTGTATAGGCCGGCACCGGCGTGCCGCGCTCCAGGTACGGCGGCGAGCCCAGCGCGTCCACCAGGGGCTGTAGCACCTGGGATCGCGAGGGCACGGCCTCCACGGTGGCCCGCTTCTGGGCCTCGCCCTGGAAGCGCTGCAGCGCCACGGCGGCCATCTCCGGCGAGTCCAGCGGCGTGCGGCCCTCCGCCAGCACCAGGTCCAGGAAGAGCGCCATCACGAGCAGGATGGGCAGGAGCCGGTAGCCCTTGAAGCCCTCGGGCTTCTTTCGCAGCGCTCCCGCGACGAAGACAGCCAGCCCCACGGCCGCGAGCCCCAGCACGACGCTGGCGCGCACGGTGGACGGCGGCGTCAGGAGCGCGGAGACCGCCTCGGTCCGGGCGCGCAGCCCATCCGAGAGGTCGCCCCCGTAGATCCACCCGAGCGCCCCCAGGCACAGGATGTTGGTCAGGAGCGACTTGCGCGAAGGGCCGCTCATCCCGCCAGCGTCCTCGCCGGATCCGTGGCGGCGGCGCGGCGGCTGGGGAAGTAGGCCCCGGCGAGCGCGGCCACGAGCCCCAGGAGCACGCCGCCCAGCACCACGGTCACGGGGAAGGAGAAGAAGCTCTCCGGCTTGAAGGGGAAGTTGGGCAGGTAGCCCTTCGCGAGCCGGTCCACGATGAAGGCCAGCACCAGCGCAGCCGCCGTGCCCGCCGCGCCGCCCAGCACGCCCACCACGCCGGCCTCCGCCAGCACGATGGCGCGCACGTCCGCGCGCGAGGCGCCCACCGCCTGCATCACGCCAATCTCCTTGGCCCGCGCGCGCACGGACGAGGACATGGCATGGGCGATGTTCACCGCCGCCAGCACGCAGATGAGGATGGAGAGCAGCGCCAGCGCGGACGTGGTGAGCGCCACCGCCGCGCCCGCGTTCTCCGCCAGCCGGCGCTCCTGATCATCGATTTCGAAGCCCATTCCCTTCACCGCCTCCACCAGCTCCGGGACGCGGGAAGGGTCCGCCGCCACCAGCGTGACGCCGGAGTAGCTGTCCGCGTCCGCGCCGGAAGCGCGGTTGATGCGCACCGCCGTGTCCAGGGGGATGGTGATGCCCGCGAGCATGGCCCGGTCGGACGCGCCCACCACCTGCGCCTGCTGCGTGGTGCTGGGCCCGCCGGACGTGGCCGCCACGTAGGAGCGGTTGAACTCCACCGGGAAGCCGAAGCCGATGAGCATCTCCGCGGACAGCTGCGGCAGCTTGCGAGCGGGCGCGAACGTCTTGTTGTACAGCTCCAGGAGGCGCGTGGAGATGAGCGCGGGGATGGCCTTGCCCTCGCCCGGGTCCTTGAAGTCCTTCGCCTCCGGCAGCCCCACGTCCTTCTGCACCAGGCCGGGGTCCACGCCCACCGCGAGCACCTCCATGCCCATGCGCAGGCGCGAGCCGAAGAACACGCCGTCGTAGCGCGTCACCGCCGGCACGCGGACGTTCATCTTCCGGTACGTCGTCTCCACGCCGGGCAGCGCGGCCAGGCGCTCCACCGCGGCCGAGTCCAGCTTGCCGCCGCCCAGGAGGCCCAGCGACACCGACGGGGGCACCACGTCCACCAGCCGCGAGTCCGTGGGGAAGATGCGCTCGCGGATGACGCGCCCCACGCCCAGCCCCAGGCCCACGAAGAACACCAGCGCGCCCACGCCCATGGCCACGCCGAAGGCGGAGAAGAACGCGCCCTTGCGCTCGCGCGCGAGGGATAACCTCACCAGTCGCGACAGTGCGTCGAACCTCACGGGGCACCTCGCGACGCCAGGGACTGCGACGTGGGGGTTTCCTCCACCAGCCGCGCGTCCTTGAGCCGCAGCACCCGCCGCGCCACCGCGCTCATGCGCTCCTCGTGGGTGACGGTCAGCACCGTGAGCCCTTCCTTGTGCAGCTCCTGGAAGAGCTGGATGACGCCCGCGCCGGTGGCCGCGTCCAGGTTGCCCGTGGGCTCGTCGCACAACAGCAGCTTCGGGCCGCCGAAGAGGGCCCGGGCGATGGCCACGCGCTGGCGCTCGCCGCCGGACAGCCGCACCGGCGCGCGGTCCTGCTTGGCGCCCAGGCCCACGCGCTCCAGCAACTGGCTCGCGCGCTTGCGCCCATCCGGCGTGGCCGGACCGAAGTGCGAGGGCAGCAGCACGTTCTCCAGCGCGGACAGGTTGGGGATGAGGTGGAAGGACTGGAAGACGAAGCCCACGTGCGTGTTGCGGAAGCGCGCCAGCTCCTTGTCGCGCAGGCCGGTGAGCTTCACGCCGCCCACCTCCACCTGCCCCTGGTAGTGCACGTCCAGGCCGCCCAGCAGGTGCAAGAGCGTGGACTTGCCGCTGCCGGACGCGCCCACCACCGCGACGAAGTCCCCGGCCTCCACGTCCAGCGACACGCCGTCGAGGACGCGCACGCGTGAGCCCTCGCCGTCCTCGTACTCCTTCACGACATCGCGCGCGTGGATCAAGGCGTGGCCGGGGTCGTCGTGGTGGTCGCGGGCGCGGGCGTCAGCCGCAGGGAGATTTCGGCCTGGAGCGCCTTGTCCTTGCGCGACAGGGCCATCGTCACCGCGCGCAGGTCGTCCGTGGCGTCCAGCCAGCGCACCGTGGTGGCCTTGATGGCGAAGCCGCCAATGCCCCACGCGGCGGAGGGCAGCGCCTTGACGGCATCCGCCAGCCGGCGCAGGTCCAGGAGCACCACCAGCGCGGCGTCCTTGCCCACGGACTTCAGGTCCTCGGACACGGGGCCCGTGCCGGCCGGCTGCGCGAGCGAGGCCAGGGTGGACTCCAGGCGCGCACGGGGCGCCGCGAGCAGCAGCTTGCCGTCCTTGGACAGCGCGAAGTGCGCGCCTTCGCCCGCGCGGTACGACGTGAGGTACGCCTTCTGGCCGCCCACGTCCGTGGGCTCCACCTTCGCGCCGAAGCCGCCCGCGAAGCCGGGCACCTTGTCCAGCGTGGCCTGCCCCTTCGCCACGTCCTTCACCTCCGCGAGCGCCACCAGGTTGACGAAGCGGAAGGGGTTGGTGCGCCGCAGGTCCAGGTCCGGCATGCCCGAGGACAGGTTGACGTTGGGCGCCAGCGACAGCGCGAGCACCATGCCCGGCTTGAGGTTGTCCAGCACCTCCGTCTTCACGTCGAAGCCCGCCTGCTGCACCGCGCGCGTCACCTGCGAGCCGGCCAGGTACGGCCACACGCCATCCAGTTGCGCCGGGTCGCCGCGGAAGCGCGCCACGAAGAAGCTGTCCTGCGGCAGCCAGCCCGTGAGCGCCTCACCGCCCTTGGGCTCCAGCGCCGCGAGCGACGCCTGCGTGTCCGGCCATGGGGCATCCGCGCGCAGCGTCACCGCGCGCTCCTCGATGTGGCCCGTGAAGGTGATGCCCTGCACGCTGCCCGCGGGCAAAAGGCCCATGCCGCCCGGCAGCCACACGTGGAAGTCGCGGTCGCCGGAGAGCCGCTTGAGGGACGCCTCCAGCACCGGCTCCTTCGAAAGCGACTGCTCCTCCGGCAGCGCCGCCAGCTCCGGCAGCCGCGACACGGACGCGCCCGCGGACAGGAGCACCAGGTCGTGCTTGAGGAAGAGCATGCCCAGCATGGGCGTGGTGGAGCCCGGACGGTTGAAGGTGACGAGCCGCCCGGCGTCCACCTTCTCGTCCTTCTCCTCCGTCGCGCCCAGGCGCGTGCGGGCGAAGGTGGCGAAGGTCGTCTTCAGCTTGTCCGCGTCCTTCACGCCCAGGACGGACACCGCCTGCGTGCCGCCGAGGAACGCCGCGCCCGCGCCGCGCTTCGGGTCGATGCCCGCGTCCTCCAGCGCCTTCCTGCTGCGCAGGTCCACGCCCACCTGCCGCATCACCGCGGACACGTAGCGCTCCGCGGAGGGGAAGTTCTGCAGCTGCGCGACGAACGAGGCCACCTTGAGGTTCTGGAAGCGCGCGAGCTTCTCGCCCAGCGTGCCCAGGTCGTCGATGACGACGGCCGCCTGCGCGGTGCGCGGCAGGTAGCGCGACACGCCCCGGGGCGAATCCGCGGGCCCGGCCGCCTCCTTCCCGCAGCGCGAGCAGCCGGCGAACACGACCAACAGCAGGAGCAACGGAAGGAACCCAACGCGGCGGAGCATGGGCGGCAGGACAGGATGCCTGCGGCGGAGAGTCAATCTATTCGTGCGCCGTCACCGGCCCCTGCCAGGGCCGCAAGGTGCCACGGTGAACAGGTGCCCGGCCGGGCCCGTGCCCGCCCTACCGCACGCGCGTGCCGCCGTGCGGCAGGGGCGAGGCGATCTCCTCGGTGAAGTCGAGGAAGCGCTCCATCTGGCGCACGGTCTCGTCCGTGGCCTCCGTCTCCGCGGAGAGCACGTCCAGCTGACGGTTGACGCTCTCCGGGTCGCGGATGGCGATGGACTGCTCGTGCGTCAGGCGCATCAGGTCCTCGATGCCGGCCAGCTGGTGGCTCACCACCTCGCGGCTCTCGCCCGCCTGCTCGAAGCGCATCAGGCGCTTGCGCAGGATCTCCACCCGCTTGCCCTTCACGTCCTTGAGGCGCGGGTTGGCCTCGCCCGCGACCTCCGCCTCCAGCGCCGCCACCTCGGAGGTGAGGTGCTCCCGGTCGGACCCGCTCAGGTACGTGCGGTACTGGTTGAGCGCGGAGATGAGCCGCAGGAAGGACGTGAGCAGCGCGTCCAGCTTGGGCTCGCTGTCCGCCGCCAGCACCCGCCCGCCGGGCAGCTTGCGGTAGTTGGCGAGGATCTTCTCCTTCAGCCCCACCAGCTGCTGGTAGTGGTCGCGCTGCGACGGCGCCAGGTCCGCCAGCAGCGCGTCCACCGCCGCGCGCGCGGCCTCCGGGTTGTCCGGCTGCTGTGAGCGCACGACGCGCTGGAAGCGCTTCATGGATGACAGGACGGCCAGGTAGACGCCCTCCACGCCCAGCGCCACCATCATGGGCAGCGGCTCCTGCGTCACGGCGCTGGACATGGCCGCCGTTGTCAGCCCCACCAGGTTGGCCGGCAGGAGGAACGCGGCCTTGATGTAGTTCGGTGTCTTCGCCACGTCCGACTCCCCTTCCCTCTTCCGGCCCGCTTCAGGGCCCCCGCGCCTCGGAGACGTACTTCAGCGCGCCCAGGTCCCGCGTGTCCTCCGCCGGTGGGGGCGCGTTCCCGCGCTTGAGCTTCTGGAAGAGCGCCGCGGCGCTCTGGAAGAGCTCGTCATAGGTAACCGGCGCCTCGCCGGAAAGTCCGAAGAAGGCCCGATTGTCCGCCAGTGTCGCCGGCGGAGCGCTGCGGATGGCCTCCGTGGGGTCGCCCAGGTAGGGCGCCACCTCGCCCAGCAGCCTCGCCCCGGCGGCCGGGTCCTTGAGCACGCCCTGCCCCGCGTCCAACAGCCCCCGCAGCACCCGCCGCACCGCGTCCGGGTAGCGCGCCGCGAAGTCCCCCCGGGCCACCAGCACCGTGGCCAGCAGGTGCGGGGCGTCCGCCGTGGTGGCCAGCACCTTGCCGCCCCGGTCCCGCGCCGCCAGTTCCACGTCGCCCCAGAGCCCCACCACCACGTCCGCCCGCCCCTCCCGGAGCGCCCGTCCGGCGTCCAGCGTGGAGGGCAGGTCCACCCAGCGCACGTCGGAGGTGCGGAGCCCCGCCCGCGCCAGCACCCACAGGGCGAAGTAGTGCGACGAGCCGCCCGGATACACGCCCACCCGCTTGCCGCGCAGGCTGGCCAGGTCCGGCACGCCCACCGCCGCCATGGCCTCCTGGCCCCGGCTGCGCCCCACGAGCAGCACCGTGCGCGGCGCCGCGTCCCTCAAGGTCGGGGCCCACGACGCGAGCCGGTCCACCGACAGGGCCGCCATGTCCACGCCGCCATTCTCCGCGCCCACCGACAGGGCCTGCTTCAGCTCCTCCTCGCGCGCGAAGAGCACCGCGCGGGCGTCCAGGGCATAGGCCGTCTTGAGCAGCCCCTGCGCGGCGCCCGGGGGCGTGGCGGGGTTGTCCAGGGTGGTGGCGCCACCGGTGGCCACGAGCAGCGCGGAGGCGGAGCCGCGCGGGGTGAAGCCGATGAGCACGGGCCGCAAGGGCACCGACGCCACGTCCGCCACCGGGGCCGCGACGCCCGCCGGGAAGTCGCCCGGGGACAGCCGCACCGCTTCACGGGTGGAGGGGAAGAAGCGCGCCTGCAGGCGGTCGAGGTAACCCGCCCGCGAGGCGAACACGTACCCCGCGCCCAGGACACAGAGCGCGAGGAAGAGAAAGAGGCCGGGTCCGCGGTGCAGCTTCATCCGTGTGCGCCGGCCCCTTTCATGGGCGAAAGACCTACTTGATCTCCACCTTCTTGCCGATGGTCTTTTCCGGACCCGCGCCCACGTCCGACACCGGCGCGGGGCTGTCCAGGAGGCCCATCTCCATCTTCATCTGCTTCACGAGCTCGTTGGCCTGGAGCTTCTCGGCCTCCTCCTCGATGAGCGCGCCCTGGTGGTCCACCGTGTCGAGCGCCATCTGCATGCGCGCCTCGTTGATGGCCGTCTTCTCCTGCACCTTGCGCAGCATCTCGTCGTGGGTGGAGTCCACGCCCGCGACGGTGAAGGACTCCATCGTGTCCGCGACCTTCGCCTGCCACTTGGCGCGGCGCGCGTCCCGGATGGCGTTCATCGCCTCGTGGGTCTTCTTGTCCTTCTCCCGCATGAACGCCTTCTTGACGTTCAGCGCCTTCTCGTAGGCCTGCTTGGCGATCTCCAGCTGCTGCTCGTTGCGGCCGAGCGCCTCCTTCTCCGCCTGCAGCTTGGTCGCATAGGTGCCGGCCAGGTCGTCACGGCCCGCCTGGATGGCGGCCTTCACCTTGGCGGTCAGCTCCCGCACGTCCTGCTGGTACTTCTGGTTCTCCTTCTCGAGCAGGGTCACATTCGCCCGGACCATGGCGATGGACTCATTCATCTTGGGGACCTGATCATTCAGGTCACGGATGTTCTGCTCGAGAATCAGCTCCGGATCCTCGATGGAGGAGACGAAGAAGCCCGCGAAGCTCCGCATCGCTCTCTTGAATCGCTGCCACATGTCGGCTCTCACCTCCGCCTGTGCGTAATCCCAGTCACCTTACACGAACTCCGCCGCCCACAAGCATCCCGCCGCAAGGCGCGTGTCACCGTGACTACGCCCGCCCGGAGCGGATGATTGCCCCCGGGGCCACCGCCGCCCGGCCACCGCCCGCCAGCCCGGCCGGGTCCAGGGCCACCGGCCGGCCCCCGCCAGCCACTCCCCGTCCCTTAAAGGGTCCGCCCGGGGTCGCGAAAGACGTTGCGGCCATGAACTTGCCGGGTGGGGAGGAAGCGGGGAAAACAAGTGTGTCGCATGGAACCCAACCCTCCCGTTGCCTTTGAAGACGAGCTCGCGCGGGTGGTGGCCGCACAGCGCCGGCGCGTGCTGGGCGCGGGGGCGGCGGTCCGGCTGGTGGGCACGGTCGTGTTCTTCGCCGTCAGCCTGGGGCTGTGGCTGACGGGCGCCCGGGACTGGGCCCACTACCCGCCCCTGCTGCTCTGCTACGGCGGCGTGGTGGCGCTGCTGTTCGCGCTGCGCTCCAGGCCCCTGACGAAGCAGCTGGGCGTCGTGCAGTCGCTGGTGGACGTGGGGCTCGCCTTCGGCCTCCAGCAGCTGGCCCTGCCGGTGTCACCGTTCCCGGCGGGCGTGGCGGGCTTCAGCCTGGGGCTGTTCGCGCTGGTGGTGGCGCTGTCCGGATTGGAGCTGATGCCCTGGCTCGTCTACGGCACCGCGGGCCTGGCGTCGCTGGCCCAGGCCGTCCTCATGCACCAGGCGGGGGTGGGCCCGGGCGCCATGGTCGTGGCGGCGGTGACGCTGGTGCTGGTGGCGGCGGTGAGCCACTACGGCACCGGGCGGCTGCGGCACCTGGCCATGGACCTGTCGCACGCGGAGGTGTCCCGGCAACTGGAGGCCCGCCGCACCCACGACGTGGAGGACGCCCACCGCACCATCGAGCGGATGCTCTCCGAAGCCCACGCGCGCAACGCCCAACTGGAGGCGCTCCAGGCCCACCAGGAGCAGTTGATGCAGTTCCTGGTGCACGACCTGCGCTCGCCCTTGTCCGCCGTGACGCTGTCGCTGTCGTGGATGGAGCAGGAGCTGCCCATCGGCACGCCGATGGTGGAGTCCGTGCGCACGGGCCTGGCCGTCACCGCGCGCCTGGACCGGATGATCTCCGACCTGTTGGACGTGCCCCGGCTGGAGCAGGGCCGGCTGTCCCCGCGCAAGCAGCCCTTCCCGGTGGCGCCTCTCTTCGACGAGGTGCGCCGCTCGCTGGATGGCGCGGCGCGGCTGCGGAAGATCAAGCTGGAGCTGTCGTGCCCGCCGGGCTTCCAGCTGGTGGGCGACGCGGGCCTGCTCATCCGCGTGGTGGAGAACCTGGCCACCAACGCGCTCCGCTACGCCCCGTCCGGCGGGCGCGTGCGCCTGGAGGCGGGTGAGGCGGAGGGCTTCCAGTGGCTGGCGGTGCGCAACGACGGCATCGCCATTCCGCCGGAGGCGCGCGAGTCCCTCTTCGACAAGTACGTGCAGGGCCACCGCGAGAAGGAGGGCCGCCGGGGCTACGGCCTGGGGCTGTACTTCTCCCGGCTGGCGGCGGAGGCCCACGGCGGGCGGCTGGCGGTGGAGGACGCGGAGGGCTGGGCCACGTCCTTCGTGCTGCGCCTGCCGCGCGTGAAGCCGGCCTCGCAGCCGTCCGTGGACCCTACGGCCGCCCAGCAGCGCCGCTAGGACGCCTTCAGCTTCGCGCGGGCGAAGAGCTTCGTCGCCTGCGTGCGGGCGTTGGCCAGCACCGCGTTCGCGTCCAGCGTCGTCAATTCGCCCTCGCGCAGCACCAGCTTGCCGTCGATGAGCACGTGCGACACGTCCGTGGAGCGCGCCGAGTACACCAGCGGCCCCGTGACGTCGTCCGGCAGCGGGCAGAAGTGGAAGCCGCGCGTGTCCACCACGGTGAGGTCCGCGCGCTTGCCGGCCTCCACGGAGCCCACCTCGTCCTCCAGGCCCAGGGCGCGTGCGCCGTGCAGCGTGGCCATCTCCAGGACGTGCATGGGCGTCATCGCCACCGGGCCCACGCGCGGGTTGTGCAGCACGGAGGCGAGCCGCATCTCGTGGAACAAATCCAACGTGTTGTTGCACGGGGCGCCGTCCGCCCCCAGCGACACGGGGATGCCGTCCTTCAAGAGCTCCGGGATGCGCGCGTAGCCCGACGCGAGCTTCAGGTTGGAGCCCGGGCAGTGGCACACCACCGTGCCGGACTCGCGCAAGAGCCGCTGCTCCTCGCCCTCCACCCACACGCAGTGGGCCAGGGTGACCTGGGGGCCCGTGAGCCCCAGCCCGTGGAAGAAGGCGATGTTGTCCTGGCCCGTCACCTGGCGGACCACGTCCGTCTCCGTGCGGTTCTCGCTGGCGTGCGAGTGGATGCGCACGCCCTTCTCCCGCGACAGCCGGCCCACCTCGCGCAACAGCTCCGGCGAGCAGGACAGGGCGAAGCGCGGCGCGAACGCGTAGCGCAGGCGGTTGTCGTGGGTGCCGTGCCAGCGCTCCATCAGCGCCAGGCTCTCCGACAGGGAGTCCGCCGTCGTCTCGCGCAGGCCGGCGGGCACCTCCGCGCCGGAGTCCATCATCGCCTTGCCGCCGACGAGCCGGAAGCCGCTGTCGCGCGCGGACTCGAAGACAGAGTCGTAGTGGTGCACGGTGCCCATGTCGAGCGCCGCCGTGGAGCCGGAGCGGATGAGCTCCGCGAAGGTGAGGTCCGCGCTGGCGCGCAGGGACGCCGCGTCGTGCGCCGCCTCCATGGGCCAGATGCGCTCCTTCAGCCAGTCCAGCAGCTCCCGCTTGTCCGCGTGGCCGCGGAACAGCGTCTGGCAGGCGTGCAGGTGGCCGTGGATGAGGCCGGGCATCACCACCTGCCCGGTGAGGTCCAGGACGCGGCGGGCGCCCTTCACCTTCAGGCCCCGGCCCACCTTGGCGATGCGCCCGTCCTGCACGAGCACGTCCGCGCGAGGCAGCACCTCGCGGTCGCGGTTCATGGTGACGACGGTGGCGCCAGTGAGAAGCAAGTCCACGTGAGGGGAGTCCTAGAGGAAGGAACGGGTGAAGGCGTGCGGAAGCAGCTCGCTGAGCGGGTAGCGCGCCTCCTGCCCGTTGAGGGTGCGGCTTCGCACCGGAAGGTCAGGCCCGGCGAACTCCGCCATCACCTGGCGGCACATGCCGCACGGGGGACAGGGCTCCGGGGTGTCCACGACGACGGCCACCGCCACCGGCTTCTCGCGGCCCTGCGCCACGCCCGCGACGAACGCGTTGCGCTCCGCGCAGACGGTGAGGCCATAGGTGGCGTTCTCCACATTGCAGCCGGCCACGATGGAGCCGTCCGCGTACAGCACGGCGGCCCCCACGGGGAACTTCGAGTACGGCACGTGCGCGCGCTGGCGCACCCGAAGGGCCTCCTCGAACAGCCGCTCCCAGGGAATCTCCTCCGCCATGCCGCCCTCCTTCGCGGGACGAAGGGCCCTGGATGGGCCGCCGTCCCGCCTGAAACCCGGAGCCTGCCCTCAGGCCCCGCCCTTGAGCTGATCGTCCAGGTGCCGGGCGATGGCCAGCTCCAGCTCCACCGGCAGGTCCACGAACTTCACCCGCACCACCAGTCCCGCCGCGCCGCCCTTGGGGGGCAGCACCTTGCCCTTCACCACGGCCTCCTCGGGGGCCGAGGGCAGCGTGAAGCGCACCATCACGTCCTTGCCCTCGTCCAGGGCCTCGCCCACCCAGCCCACGCCGCCCAGGGACAGGTCCCCCGCGCGCTCCAGGAAGCCATCCGCCCCATCCCAGCCGACCTTCAGGCGCATGGGGACGCGGGGCGAGTCACGCCGGTCCTCCGCCGTCCTGGTGTCCTGGTTCTCGTTCTGCTCGGACATCGCCGTCGTCTCCCTGCCGCTGCCGCTCTCGTATCCGACCCGGGTCGCGTTCCACCACCGCCCCGGGTCCAGGCCGGCGCATCATACGCGGCCCCGTCCGCTCCGTTGCTCCTGAAAATGCATTCCCCAGGAGGCCCGGGCTCCGTTCTGGCCCCCGATCAGCCTCCGGTGGCGCAGAACTGCTCGTAATCGATGAGCTCCACCTTCGCTCCCGGCGCGCACACCGGGCACTCCGGGTCCCGGCGCAGCTTGAGCTCCTGGAAGCGCGTGCCCAGCGCGTCGAAGGTGACGAGCCGCCCCACCAGCGACTCCCCCACCCCGAGCAGCAGCTTCAGGGCCTCCGTGGCCTGGAGCATCCCGATGAGCCCGGGCAGCACGCCCAGCACGCCCGCCTCCGCGCACGACGGCGCCAGCTCCGGCGGGGGCGGCGAGGGGTAGAGGCAGCGGTAGCAGGGCCCCTGGCCGGGCAGGAAGGTCGTCACCTGCCCCTCGAAGCGGAACACGGAGCCGTGGATGTTGGGCTTGCCCATCAGCACGCACGCGTCGTTGAGCAGGTAGCGCGTGGGGAAGTTGTCCCCGCCGTCCAGCACCAGGTCGAAGTCCGCGAGGATGCGCTCCACGTTGGCGGTGGTGAGCCGCTCCTGGAACGGCACCACCTTCACGTCCGGGTTGAGCGCCTCCAGGGCGGCCTTCGCGCTCTGGACCTTGGGCTGGCCCCGGCGCTCCAGCGTGTGCAGCACCTGGCGCTGGAGGTTGCTCAGGTCCACCACGTCCGCGTCCACCACGCCCAGCGTGCCCACGCCCGCCGCCGCCAGGTACAGCGCCGCCGGTGAGCCCAGCCCGCCCGCGCCCAGCAGCAGCACCTTGGACTTGAGCAGCTTCGCCTGCCCCTCCTCCCCCACCTCCGGGAGGATGAGGTGGCGGCGGTAGCGCTCCTTCTGCTCGGCGGAGAGGACGACGGGCTTCTCCACCGGGAGGGCCGCGTCGCTCCAGCGGTTGTAGCCGCCCGCGAGCGAGGACACGCGCGTGTAGCCCATCTCCCGCAGCGTGCGGGCCGCGAGCGCGCTCCGGGTGCCACCCGCGCAGTAGAGGACCAGTTCCTCGTCGCGGTCCGCCTTCTCCTCGATGCGCAGCTCCAGGTACCCGCGCGGGATGTGCACCGCGCCGGGGAGCCGGCCGCCCGCGTATTCGTCGGCCTCGCGCACGTCCACGAGCTTCACCTTCGAGCCCGAGCCGAGCAGCCGGTGGACGTGCTCGTGGGAGACCTCGCGGATCTCCTTCTTCACTTCCGACAGCAGGTCGCGAAACGTGGGAGCCATGGGGCTTTGGGTAACTACTCCAGGCGCTCCAGCACCAGCGGGCGGGCCGCGGGCGCCCGGTCGCCGAACCGGTAGGCCGCGAGCAGCCGCGCCTTCACGTCCTCCACGGGGCCTGCGTCGTTGTAGTGCACCTGCACCACGGGCTCGCCCTGCTTCACCGCGTCGCCCACCTTCTTGAGCAGCGTGAAGCCCACGGCCGGGTCGATCTTGCTGTCCACCCGCTGCCGGCCCGCGCCCAGCGCCACCGCCGCCAGGCCCACGCCCTCCGTGTGGATGCCGGTGACGAAGCCGTCCTTCGGCGCCACCACGTCCGTCGTGGCCTTCGCCGTGGGCAAGAGCGAGTAGTCGTCGATGGAGCGCGGGTCGCCGCCCTGCGACTGGACGATCTCCTTGAGCTTCTGGATGGCGCTGCCGTCCTCCACGGAGCGGCGCAGCATGGCGCGCGCCTCCTCCACGGTGGCGGCCTTCTTGCCCAGCACCAGCATCTCCGCCGTCAGGGCGTAGGTGATTTCGGTGTAGTCGTCGGGCGCCTCGCCGCGGAGCATGTCCACGGCCTCGCGGACCTCCAGGGCGTTGCCCACCTGGCGGCCCAGAGGCTGATCCATGTCCGTGAGCAGGGCCACGACCTTGCGGTTCATCTCCGCGCCCAGGCCAATCATGGTGCGGGCCAGCACGCGCGCGTCGTCCACCGTCTTCATGAAGGCGCCGCTGCCCACCTTCACGTCGAGCACCAGCGCGTCGATGCCCTCCGCCAGCTTCTTGCTCATGATGGACGACGCGATGAGCGGGATGCAGTCCACGGTCGCCGTCACGTCGCGCAGCGCGTAGAGCTTCTTGTCGGCCGGGGCCACCTGGGCCGTCTGGCCGATGAGGCAGCACCCCACCTCGCGCACCAGCCGGCGGTAGTCCGCGGTGGACAGGTTCACGTTGAAGCCGGGGATGGACTCCAGCTTGTCCAGGGTGCCGCCGGTGTGGCCCAGCCCCCGGCCCGAAATCATGGGCACGGGCACGCCGCAGGCCGCCGCCAGGGGGGCGAGGCTCAGGGACACCTTGTCGCCCACGCCGCCGGTGGAGTGCTTGTCCACCTTGATGGCCGGCGTGTCGGAGAGGTCCAGGACCTCACCCGAGTGGAGCATGGCGCGGGCCCACGCCCCCAGCTCCCGGGAGTCCAGCCCCTTGAAGAAGATGGCCATGCACATGGCGGCCATCTGGTAGTCGGCCACGGTGCCGGCGGTGTACGCCTGGATGAACGCCTGGATGTCGGACGGGTCCAGCTTGCCGCCGTCGCGCTTGGCCTTGATGAGCTCGTAGGGTTGCACGGGGCAAGGCCATAGCAGAAGGAAAGCCCTGGCCGCATCTGGTAGATAGCCAGCCCCATGATGCTCCGTCGACTCCACGTGCTCGCCCTGGCCGCGCTCCTGTGCGCCTGCTCCAAGAAGTCCGAGGACGCCCCCAAGGCCCCCTCCCAGACTTCCACCGCCACGAAGCCCCCCGAGGGAAAGCCCGTCGTCGTGGGGCTCGTCATCGACGTGGGCGGCCGGGGTGACCACTCGTTCAACGACGCGTCCCTGCGCGGCCTGGAGCTGTGGGCCGCCGGCAAGAAGTACGAGGGCGGCAAGTACGTGGACGCCCCCGCTGGCGAAGTGCGTCAGTCCATCTCCTCCGACCTCGCGGCGCTCGCACCGGAAGTGAAGCCGCTGCCCGTGCAGCCGCTGGTGCTCCAGAGCAAGGCGCAGGAGGACTACGCCCCCAACCTCCAGTTGCTCGTGGAGCAGGGCGCGAAGCTGACCATCGGCAACGGGTATCTGCTGGCCAACGCGGTGCGCGACGTGGCCACGGAGAACCCCGAAGCGAAGTTCCTGCTCATCGACAGCCAGCTCCTGGACGCGCAGGGCAAGCCCAAGTCGCTGCCCAACGTGCGCACGGTGCTCTTCAAGGAGCAGGAGGGCAGCTTCCTGGTGGGCGCGCTGGCGGGGCTCGTCACGAAGACGAACAAGGTGGGCTTCGTGGGCGGCATTGAAGTCCCCCTCATCAAGCGCTTCGACGTGGGCTACCGCGCGGGCGTGCGCACCACGAACGCGAAGGCGGCGGACGCGCTGATGGCCGTGTACACGGGCAGCTTCAACAGCGTGTCCGCGGGCAAGGAGGTGGCGCAGGACCTCATCGCCAAGGGCGCGGACGTCATCTTCCACGCGGCGGGCACGGACGGCCTGGGCGTCATCCAGGCGGTGAAGGAGGCGCGGGCGGCGGGCAAGACGGTGTTCGCCATCGGCGTGGACTCGGATCAGTCGCACCTGGCGCCGGACGCCATCCTCACGTCCATGGTGAAGCACAGCGACCTGGCCGTGTATCAGGCGGCGAAGGACCTGGTGGACGGCAAGCTCACTGCGGGTGAGCAGGTGCTGGGCCTCAAGGAGAACGGCGTGGGCATGGCGGACGTGCGCGTGGAGTTCCCGGGCAAGGCGGAGGCGCTCCAGAAGGTGGAGTCGCTGCGGCAGCAGGTGCTGGCCGGGAAGATCGTCGTGCCGGGCACGCAGGCGGAGCTGTCCTCCTTCCAGGTCGCGCAGCCCTGATCTCCCTCCAGCACATCGCGAAGCGCTTCGGGTCGTGCGTGTCCCTGGAGGACGCGTCGCTGGACATCGTCCCGGGGGAACTGCTCGCCGTGGTGGGCGAGAACGGCGCGGGCAAGTCCAGCCTGATGAACGTGCTCTACGGGCTCTACCACCCGGACGCGGGCACGTTCCTGATGGACGGCAAGCCGGTGCGCTTCAAGAGCCCGCGCGACGCCATCGCGAGGGGCATTGGCATGGTGCACCAGCACTTCATGTTGGTGCCCACGCTGACGGTGGCGGAGAACGTGGTGCTGGGCCGCGAGCCCACGAAGCGCGGCCTGCTGGACCTGGACCGCGCCTGTGAAGAGGTGGCGGCCACGGCGAAGCGCTTCGGCTTCCAGTTGGACCCTCGGGCGCGCGTGGACACGCTCACGGTGGGCTCGCAGCAGAAGGTCGAGATCGTCAAGGCGCTGCACCGGGGCGCGCAGGTGCTCATCCTGGACGAGCCCACTGCCGTGCTCACGCCGCAGGAGTCCGACGAGCTGGCCCAGGTGATGCGCGGGCTGGTGGCGCAGGGCCGCACGGTGGTGCTGATCAGCCACAAGCTGAAGGAGGTGCTGGGCGTGGCGGACCGCGTGGCGGTGATGCGCCGGGGCCGCACCGTGGCGGAGGTGCGCGCCCGCGAGACCACCGTCTCCGCGCTGGCCGCGCTGATGGTGGGTGAAGGCTCCAGGGGCGCCGCGCTGACCGGCGTGCCCGCGACGGCCGTCGCGACCACCGCCCTGTCGGGCACAGGCACCACCGGCGCGACGGAGGCACGGCCTGTCGCGCCCGTTGAACCGGACGCGACTTCGACGGGCCCGGTCGTGCTCGAAGCGAAGGACCTGCGGGCGACGGGCGACAACGGCCGCCCCGCGCTCCAGGGCGTGAGCCTCACCGTGCGCGCGGGAGAGATCGTCGGCATCGCGGGTGTCGACGGCAACGGACAGCGCGAGCTGGCGGAGGTGCTCACGGGCCTGCGCAAGCTGGACGGCGGCGAGGGCACGCTGCTCGGCGGACCGCTCGCGGGGCTGACCCCGGCGCTGGCGAAGGCGCGCGGCGTGGGCCATGTCCCCGAGGACCGGCTGGCCCGCGCGGTGGTGAAGGCGATGACGGTGGAGGAGAACGTAGCCCTGGGCCGCCACCGCCAGCCGCCGTTCGCGCGCGGTCCGTGGGTGGACTTCAAGGGCCGCCGCGAGCGCACGAACCAACTGCTGACCGGCTACGACGTGCGCCCGAACGACCCGGTGGTGGCGCTCCAGGCTCTGTCCGGCGGCAACCAGCAGAAGGTCGTGGTGGCGCGCGAGCTGGACGCGGATCCGAAGCTGCTCGTCGTCGTGCAGCCCACGCGCGGGCTGGACATCGGCGCGGTGGCGCAGGTGCATGAGCGCCTTCGGGACGCGAAGGCGCGGGGTGCGGGAGTGGTGATGGTGTCGCTGGACCTGGAGGAGGTGCTGGCCCTGTCCGACCGCGTCTACGTCCTCTACGAGGGCCGCGTGACGGGGCACTTCCCGCGCAAGGACCTGGACGAGCGCGAGCTGGGCCGCCGCATGCTGGGCGCGGAGGCAAGCCATGGGTGAGCGGACGCGGCAGGTGCTGCCGTCGGTGCTCTCCGTGCTGCTGGCGCTCGCGGTGTGCTGGCTGCTCATCGCCATCACGCGCGACGCGGACACCGCCACGCGCGCCTATCTCCAGATGCTCTGGGGCGGCGTGGGCAACTGGCCCGCCTTCTTGGACGGAGGCAGCACCACGGCCGTGGTGCGCCCCCTGGGCGAGGCCGCGATGAAGGCCGCGCTGCTCACCCTCACCGGCCTGTCCGTGGCGGTGGCCTTCAAGGTGGGCCTGTTCAACATCGGCGCGCAGGGACAGATGATCTGGGGCGCGCTGGCCGCGGCGCTCGTGGGCGCGCACGTGTCGCTGCCCGGACTGCTCCACGTCCCGCTGGCCCTCATCGCCGCGGCGGTGGCGGGCGCGGCGTGGGCGAGCATCGCGGGCGTGCTGAAGCTCAAGCGCGGCGTGCACGAGGTGATCTCCACCATCATGCTCAACTGGGTGGCGGTGAGCCTGGTGGACAACTGGCTCGTCATCGGCCCGCTGCGCGCGGTGGCGGAGGGCGCGTCGTCCATCACCGGCACCGCCGAAATCCTCCCCTCCGCGCAGCTGCCCCGGCTCCTGGGTGACACCTCGCGCCTCAACCTGGGCTTCCCGCTGGCGCTCGCCGCGGCGCTGGGCGTCTGGGTGTGGCTGACCCGCACGCGCTCCGGCTATGAGACGCGCGCGGTGGGCCTCACCCCGGAGGCGGCCCGCGCCGCCGGCATCCCCACGCTGTGGCGCGCGGGCGGGGCCATGGCGCTCGCGGGCGCGATGGCGGGCCTGGCGGGCGCGGTGCTGGTGCTGGGCACGGAGGGCCGCTACCCAGGCTCGCTGGGCGCCCCCTACGGCTTCGACGGCATCGCCATCGCGCTCATCGGCAACAACCACCCGCTGGGCGCGGCGCTGGCGGCGGCCGTCTTCGGCGTGCTGCGCGCGGGCGGCACGCGCATGCAGCTGCTGGGCGTGCACAAGAGCTTCCCGGAGCTCATCCAGGGCTTCGCGCTGCTCTTCGTCGCGGGCCGCATGGTGTGGCTCGCCCTGCTGGCGAGGCGCCAGAAGCGCGCGCAGGCCCAGGGACCGGCCCAGGCCGGAGTGGAGGTGCCCCGTGTTTGAGGTGCTCCACTCGCTGCTCTTCTCCACCCTGGACGCGGCCCCCGCCCTGGTGTTCGCCGCGCTGGGCGCCATGCTCTCCGAGCGCGCGGGCGTGGTGAGCGTGGGCGTGGAGGGCATGATGCGCACCGGCGCCTTCTGCGCGGCCGTGGCGGCGCTCGTGATGCCCACGCCGCTCGCGGTGGGGGTGGGCATGGCCGCGGGCGCGGGCATCGCCGCCGTGCATGGCTTCTTGAGCATCCGCTGGCGGTCGGATCAGGTCGTCTCCGGCATGGCCCTCAACCTGGTGGCCATGGCCGGCGGCACCTACCTGCTGGAGTCGTTCTTCGGCCCCAACGGCACGCCCTCCATCACCCAGCTGTCGCGCTGGAACCTCCCGGGCCTGTCCCAGGTCCCGCTCCTGGGCGCGCTTTCCGGCCACGCGGCGCCCACGTACCTGGCGCTCACCCTGCCCTTCGTCTTCCACCTGCTCCTGTCGCGCACGCCGCTGGGCCTGCGCCTGCGCGCCGTGGGCGACAAGCCGCACGCGGTGGCCACGCTGGGCCTGTCCGTGCCCGCCCTGCGCTGGGGCGCGGTGCTGGGCGGCGGGATGATGGCGGGCCTGGGCGGCGCGGTGCTGTCCACCACCGTCCTGGACCGCTTCGAACAGCACACGCCCTCAGGCCTGGGCTTCATGGCCCTGGCCGCGATGGTGTTCGGCCGCTGGACGCCCCTGGGCGCCTTCGCCGCCGCGCTCTTCTTCGCCGCCGGCAACGCGCTGAGAATCGGCCTGGCCTCCAGCGCTCCCTGGCTCCTCGACCTGGTTCCCCAGGGCTTCCTGCTCGCCCTGCCCTACCTGTTGACCCTCCTCGTCCTCGCCCTCCAGGGCCAGCGGGGCCACGCCCCCAGCGCGCTGGGGATTCCGTTCGAGCAGGAATCCCGCTGACCATTTTGAGAGGGAACGGGTAATTCAGGACCCGGGTCGAAAATCACTTTTGGTCAGGTTGGACCTGCCAAATCTGAAGCGGCCACCTGCCCTGATGCGTCTGGTCATTCTCGCGCGGGCCGCCAACCCCCTGACCTTATTGGATCACGCTTTTCGGCCTTTCCAGTGTGGGCTGATCTGCCGTTGGGTGGACGTCCGGCATGCCGCTGGCATGGGAGTGCGACCATGTCGGATTGCGGAACGGACACCGAGCAGGCGCAGCATGTAGGCCTGAGCGATTCCGGGACGCGGTCCCCCGGGTTTGGGACAGCGCCTGCGGGCGGTGTCGGACCCGGTTTCCAGGCTGGGGTGGCATGAACATGCAGACGACGGCAACAGGCTCGACGTCACCCCAGCGCCCGCGGGTCATCGCGGTCGACGTGGAATCCGGCGGCGTGGAGCGGGTGCGCTCCATCCTGACGCCGGCGGGCTACGACGTGCTGCCCGCGAGCGGGACGACCGCCGCGCTGGAGGCGGTGTCGCGCCACTCCGCGGACCTGTTGCTGCTGGACGTGGAGCGGGCCCGCACGGTGGGCCTGGCCGCGTACCGGCGCCTCCGCGAGGCGCTCTCCCCGCCGCAGTTCCCCATCCTCATGCTCACGCCTTCCGCGGACCGCCAGACGCGCCGCGAGGTGATGGAGGCAGGTGTGGACGACTTGCTGACGACCGAACCGCTGGACCCGCTGGAGCTGAAGGTGCGCGTCCACACCCTGCTGGAGCTCAAGGCGCACCGCGAGCACGGCGGCGTCCCGGAAGTGCTCCAGGACCCGCGCACGCGCTGGGTGCGCATGGAGCGCCTGGCGCGCGTGGGCACGCTGGCCGCGGACCTGGCCACGCAGATGGACCAGTTGGGCGTGGGCCTGCAACGGGCGCTGGAGCACGTGCGCGCCCGCGCCGCCCAGGGGCTGCCGCCGGACACGGAGGAGCTGCTCAAGCTGGGCGTGGCGGGCGAGCAGATGCGCCTGCACGGCCAGCACCTGCTGTCCCTGGGCCCCACCAGCCCCAAGGACATCCAGCGCTTCGACCTGCGGGAGGTGGTGCCGGAGGTGGTGTCGCGCCTGCGCGCCGCCGGGCGCCTGGGCCGCGCGGACGTGCGCGCGGTGCTGCCGGAGGACCCCATCGCCGTCGTGTTCAACCGCCGTCAGGTGGAGCAGGTGGTGGCGGAGCTGGTCTGCAACGCGGTGGACGCCGTGGAGGACGTGAAGGACCGGCCGCGCGTGGTGCAGGTGGGCGTGGAGCTGCCGGACATGTTCGGGGAGTTCGGTCCGCAGCTCTTCGTGAAGGACACCGGCATCGGCATCTTCGAGGACGAGCTGCAGGCCATCTTCTCGCCGTACTACACGACCAAGGCCCCGGAGAAGAGCGTGGGCCTGGGCCTCACGGTGGCGCGCACCCTGGTGGAGAGCATGGGCGGCAAGCTGACCGTGAAGAGCCGCGTCAACCTGGGCAGCACCTTCACGGTGGAGCTGCCCGAGCAGACGTCGTCCTGGTAGCCGCGTGAAAGCCACCCCACGGGCGGGGAACCACGTCCCCACCCGCGTGACGTGCGACTAGAAGCGGTAGGCCACGCCCGCCAGCGCTTCCATCGTGAAGTAGCTGTCGTCGAAGCGCGGGACGATGGAGGGCCCCATCCGCAGGTTGAAGTTCACGTTGAAGTTGTTGTTCACGAAGTACTCCAGGCCGCCTCCGAAGAGGATGGGGATGACCGGCCCGATGCCCTCGCCGATGTAGACGTTGAACGGCACGTCGAGGCCGGCGTTGATCATCAGCGCGCTGCCCACGGGGATGCCCACCACGAACGCCACCGGCAGCGCCATGCCGAACATCGTGTTCCCCCGGGGGAAGTAGACGAACGGCCCCGGCTGGAACGTGATGGCGAAGGCCACCTTGTCCGTCTTGGCGATCATCACGCGCAGCCAGCCCTGGAGCTTGAGGCCCGCGTCGGACGCGTCCACCAGGCCCTCACGGCCCCAGTTGAAGCTGAACTTGCCGCCGATATCCACGCTGTCCGAGCCACCGTGGAGCAGGCCCAGCGTCAGGCCCGGGAAGCCGATCTGCGCGCTGAACATGTTGCGGCCCGAGCCGACGGTGTCCGCCGCCAGCAGGGACCAGCCCTGACCGCGAGCCATCGCGGTGCCGGGGACGGCCAGGAGCACGGCCAGGAGGAAACCAGGAATGAGGCGCTTCACGAGGTTCCTTTCAGCGAAGGGCCGCGGCACGGGAGCCACGACCCAGGGGTTGTTGAAGGGTGATTCAGGACTCAGGGCTCAGGCCGGCTGGCCTCGATCACGGGCCAGCGCCAGGAAGGCGTCGATGAGGGCGGCCAGCTTCGCTTCGGCGCGCTGGCGGGCCTGGGGGAGCGGCTCGCCGGGGGCGGGCGTCTCCTTGTGCTCGAAGTAGTATTTGATCTTCGGCTCGGTGCCGGAGGGGCGCAGGGTGACGCGGCCGCCGCCCTCCAGCGCGAAGGCGACGACGTTGGACGGAGGCAGGCCGCCCTCGCCCTTCTGGTAGTCGCGCACGGCCGTCACCGGAAACCCGCCGATGTTCGCGGGCGGCGAAGCGCGGAAGGCCTGCATGATGGCGCGGATGGTCTGCGCGCCGGCCGCGCCCGGCAGCGTCACGTTGCGCTGGGCGCCCACGTGCAGGCCGAAGCGGCGCTGGATCTCCTCCAGGTAGCCCAGCACGGTGGTGCCGCGCGCCTCGCACCACGCGGCCATGTCCGCGACCACCAGGGCCGCGCCCACGCCGTCCTTGTCGCGCGTGGCGGTGCCCACGGTGTAGCCGAGCGCCTCCTCGTAGCCGAAGACGAACTGGGTGCCTTCCTTCGCCGTGCGCTCCAGCGCGCGGTTGGCGATCCACTTGAAGCCGGTGAGGACCTCGTCGTACGCGGCGTCCAGCCCGCGCGCGATTTCGCCCAACTGCGTGGAGGACACGATGGTGGTGACGACGTGCGGGCGCGCGCGCTTCGTCCCCTGCGTGAGGACGTAGTGGCCCAGCAGCACGCCGACCTCGTTGCCGGTGAGCAGGCGCAGCTTCCCGGAGGCATCCCGCGCCATCACCGCCAGCCGGTCCGCGTCCGGGTCGTTGGCCAGCACCAGGTCCGCCTTCACGCGCTCCGCCGTGGCCAGGGACAGGTCCATGGCGCCCGGCTCCTCGGGATTGGGGAAGCGCACGGTGGGGAAGCGGCCGTCGGGCTGCTGCTGCTCGGCCACCGGCGTCACGCGCGGGAAGCCCGCCTCCTTGAGCGCGAGCGCCGCCCACGCGCCGCCCACGCCGTGCATGGCGGTGTAGACGATGGACAGCGTGTCGCTGCCCTTGCGGTACAGGCGCAGGTCCAGGATGGCGCGCAGGTACGCGCTCCCCACGTCCTCCGGCAGGTCGCGCCACAGCCCCTTCGCGCGGCCTTCCGCGGGCGTGAGCAGCGGCACGGCGTTGGCGGGCTCCACCTTCGCGATGGCGTCCGCGATGCCCACGTCCTGCGGCGGGACGATCTGCGCGCCGTTGCCCCAGTAGACCTTGTAGCCGTTGTACTCGGGCGGGTTGTGGCTGGCGGTCACCATCACCGCGGCGGCGGCGTTCAGGTGCAGCACGGCGAACGCGGTGACGGGCGTGGGCACCGGCTCCGGGAAGACGTGCGCGGGGATGCCCTCCGCGACGAACACGGCGGCGGTGTCCTCCGCCAGCTCCTTGCTGAGGCGACGCGCGTCACGGCCCACCACCACGCCGCGCGTGGTGACGTCCGGCACGGTGGCCTTGAGGTAGCGCGCCAAGCCCGCGGTGGTGCGGCGCACCACGGCGCGGTTCATCCGGTTGGGGCCGGCGCCCAGCACGCCGCGCAGGCCGGCGGTGCCGAACTCCAGGTCCTGCGCGAAGCGGTCCGCCAGGTCCGCCCAGTCCTGCTTCGCGAGCACATTGGCCAGCTCCGCCTGGGTCTCCGGATCCGGATCCGCCTTGCGCCAAGCCTCGGCCCGCTCCCTCAGTCCGGTGGTGTCCATCGCGCGTTGCCTCGTGGTTGGAGAAGGGGCTTCTTCAGCCCTTGTAGTCGGTGAGGTGCTTGCGGCGCACCGGCCCCTTGGGGCCGTCCTTGTTGTTCTGACACGCGACGCAGAACTCCGCGTAGGGCATGGCCTTCAGGCGCCCCAGGGGAAGCTCGTCGCCGCACTCCTCGCACTCGCCGAAGGAGTCCGGGTCCTCGCGCAGCTTGCCCAGGGCCTTCACCACGCGCGCCAGCGTGCCGTCGGTGTTGCGGTTCCGGCTGGAGGCAATGGCCTGCATCATCTCGTTGAGGGGCTGCTCGTCCTCGTCGCCGCCCACGCGCGCCTCGTCGGTGCGGTTGGGCTCGATGCGCAGGGGTGCCTTGCCGGTCAGCTCCGCGTGGAGCGCGAGCAACTGCTGGAGGAAGTCCTCTCGCTGCTTCGGGGTCACGGTGCGCGGCTCCGGAAGAGGTTCAGTACTGCGCGGTGGAGATCTGCCCGGTGACGATGGCCACGGACGCGGAGGCGCCCAGGCGGTTGGCGCCCGCGCGGATGAGCTTCACGGCGTCCTCGGCGGACCTCACGCCTCCGGAGGCCTTCACGCCCACGTCGTCGCCCACCACCGCGCGCATCAGCTCGATGTCCTTCACCGTGGCGCCGCCGGGCCCGAAGCCGGTGGACGTCTTCACGAACGCGGCGCCCGCGGCCTTGGACAGCGCGCACGCGACGACCTTCTCCTCGTCCGTGAGGTGGCCCGTCTCCAGGATGACCTTCACGGGCACGGGGTGGCTGGCCTGCACCACCTCGGCGATGTCCTGGTGCACGCGCTGGTAGTCGTGCGCCTTGAGCGCGCCCAGGTTGAGCACCATGTCGATTTCCCGCGCGCCCGCGCGGATGGCCTCGCGCGCCTCGAAGGCCTTCGCGGACGACAGCGCGGCGCCCAGCGGGAAGCCCACCACGGCGATGGGCACGCAGTTCGAACCGGCCAGCACGCGCGCGGCGGTGGCCACGTGGCAGCTGTTCACGCACACGGTGGCGAAGCCGTACTGACGGGCCTCCTCGGCCACGCGCACGATGTCCTCCGTGCGCGCCTCCGGCTTGAGCAGCGTGTGGTCGATGTACGGGGCCAGGTCCGAGGCCTTCACCAGGGTGGCCGGGTCCACGCGCGCGGTGGCAGTCTTGACGCCGGGCGGGCGCGGGGCTTCCGGATTCAGGACGGCGGCGGGCGCGGGCGGCACCGCCTCCTGCTGGACCTTCCAGGCATGCAGACGATGACGGGCCTGGTCGACCAGCTCTTCCAGGACGGTGAAGAAGGCTTCGGCGTCGGACGGCATGCCGCGCCCCTTAGCCCACTAACGGGCCTCGGGGAAGCGCTCGCGGGGGGAGGCGGCGCCCGGTCAACGCACGGGGTGCCGCGAATGGGAGCGGGGCTGTAGAGTTCCAACCCGTGAAGGTCTTCGCGCGGCTGCTCGCACTCCTTGTCCTCCTCCTCGCGGTGGTGCCGGGTCATGCCGCGGCCCCCGCTCCCACGGCCCTCCCCTCCCCCGCCCCGGGCCGGCTCTCGGTCTACTTCCTCGACGTGGGCCAGGGGGACGCGGCGCTCATCGTGTCGCCCACGGGCAAGACGGTGCTCATCGACGGCGGGCCTCCGGAGGCCGGCACCCGGCTGGCGGCGCGGCTGCGCGAGCTGGTGAAGGGCCCGCTGGACCTGGTCATCCTCACCCACCCGCACCTGGACCACCTGGGCGGGCTGCGCCCGGCGCTGAAGGCGGTGGGCGCCCGGCGCTTCATGGACCCCGGCTTCGACCACCCGAGCGAGGCGTACCGCGACCTGCTGGACTTCGTGGGCCGCGAGGTGGGCCAGGTGATGAGCCCGGAGCCCAACCCCAACGCGCCCCAGACGCTGCTCACCGTGGGCCTGGGCGAAGGCGTGGCGCTCACCGTGCTCTGGCCGCGCGTGCCCCAGGAGTCGTTCCTCGCGAACACGCGCTCGGACGCGAACGCGAACTCCATCGTCACCAAGCTCACCTACGGGAAGACGGCGTTCCTCTTCACGGGGGACTCGGAGCCGCCCACGGAGGAGGTGCTGCTGCAAAAGCCCGTGGACCTCACCGCCACGGTGCTGAAGGTGGCGCACCACGGCGGCAAGCACTCCTCCACCGCTGCCTTCCTGGAGCGCGTGAAGCCACAGGCAGCGGTCATCTCCTGCGGCGCGGGCAACGACTACGGCCACCCGAGCCCGGAGGTCCTGGGCCGGCTGGGCGACGTGCGCGCCCGTACCTTCCGCACCGACCAGGATGGCGAGGTGCTGGCGGTGAGCGACGGCGCGACCGTGACGCTGCGCTCGACGAAGGGCGGCGCTGGCGCCACCAGCCTGTCCGGCACGCAGCAGGCGGGAAGCCCGGTGGCGCTCGGCCCCATCGAGCCCACGCCGCACGGCCGCACGGGCCGCTCCTCGGAGAAGGAACCGGAGCCCGGCGCGTCCCGGACGCGCAAGCCGGTGGAGCCCACGACGCCCGCGAGCACGTCCGAAGCCACGGGCGAGCGCTACGTGTCGCTCAAGGGCAGCAAGGTGTTCCACCGCGAGAGCTGCAAGACCCTGAAGCGCTCGAAGAACGAGCGCACCGTCTACTCAAGCCGCGCCGACGCCCTGCGTGAGCGCCGCCCCGCCGAGGATTGTCATCCATGAAGGCCCGCATCGCGCTGGGGGTGGGGCTGCTGCTCGCCTCCCTGGCCTGTCAGCAGCAGCCATCCGCGCCGCCCGCGCAGAAGCCCCCGGAGAAGTCGCGCTACTTCGGCGGCGCGCCGGACGGGAAGCTCCACGTGTACTTCTTCGACGTGGGCGCGGGGGACGCTGCGCTCATCGTCACGCCGAAGGGCAACACGGTGCTGGTGGACTCCGGGCCCGCGTCCGCCGAGTCGCACCTGGTGAACCGCCTGCCGGAGCTGCTGCGCCGCGAGCTGGACCTGGTGGTCCTCACCCAGCCGGATCCGAAGCACCACGGCGCGCTGGAGGCGGTGCTCAAGCGCGTGGGCGCGCGGCGGTTGATGGAGCCGCAGCTGCCGGACACGTCCAAGACCTACGACGCGCTGCTCACGGCGGTGGGCTCGCGCGGGGTGGGAATCTTCTCGCCCGCGCCCCCATCGTCCGCGCCCAAGGAGCTGGTCCGGCTGACGCTGGAGGACGGGGTGAACCTCACGGTGCTCTGGCCCCGGGCCCCCGCGGAGCCGCTCCTGAAGGAGGCCCCGGACGCGGAGGGGCGCAACGCGGCGAACTCCATCGTGCTGCGCCTGACGTACGCCGACACGTCGGTCGTCTTCGCGGGCGGGGCGCGCGCGGAGACGGAGGCGCGGCTGCTGGAGCGCGGGCTGTTGTCCTCCGCCACGCTGCTGAAGGTCGCCTCGCCCGGGGTGGAGGGGGCGAACTCGCAGGCGTACCTGGAGGAGGTGCGGCCCCAGGCGGCGGTGCTCAGCGGGGATGACAGCCTGGGCAGGAGCCCGAAGGTGAAGGAGCTCCTCACGCGGCTGCGCGGCGTGGACGCGCGGGCCTTCCGCACGGACGTGAACGGAGAGGTGCACGCGGTGAGCGACGGCAAGCAGTTCGAGCTGTCGCTCCAGCGTCCGACCCCGGGCGAGCCCGGCGGCACGCGGCGCGTCTTCCCGGGGTTGGATCCGCGCCCGGCGCTGGTGAGGACGGCGAAGCCCGCGCCCGTGGTGAAGCCGGCCGCCCCCGAGCCGCCGCCCGCGCGCGTCGTCGAGGCGCCGCGAGACAGCAAGGCCCGCGTCAGCAACGTGACGGACGTGGATGACCTGCCCGTCGCGCGCAAGGGCACACGGATGGAGGAGGCCCCACCGAAGGCGGTGCGCTCATCCTCCAGCGCGTCCATGACGGGCGGCTACATGGCGAGCAAGCACAAGCGCATCTTCCACAAGTCCACCTGCCGGAGCGTGCGGCTCATCAAGGATGCGAACCTGCTCACGTGGAGCACGCGTGACGCAGCGCTGAAGTCGGGCCGCGAGCCCGCGGGAGACTGCGACCCGTGACGAAGAAGACGAAGCCCCGGTCCAGGGCCACGGTGGACCGCATCGAGGACGACGTCGCCGTGCTGGTGGTGGATGGCCAGCAGGTGACCCGCGCGCTGGACACCCTGCCCGCGGGCGTGCGCGAAGGCGACGTCGTGGACCTGGAGGCGGGGACGGTGGACGCCGAAGCCACCGAGTCCCTGCGCGCCGAAGTCCGCGCCGCGAGGGAACAGGCGATGCGAGGCAAGAAGCCGCCCGCGGGCGACTTCGACCTCTGAGCCGGGGCGTCCTGCTCGACGTGCCGAATCCCCTGGCCGGAGCAGGACGTGGCGGAGGGCCTGCCCACCGCGTCGCGCGGAAAGCAGGCCCACCTCACACCTGGACTACGGCGTGGAGCCTTCCGCCGGAGCCGTGGCTTCACCATTCGCGGCGCCCTGCGGAGGCGTCGCGGGCTCGGCGGCCGGAGGCGCCACGGGTTCAGCGGCGCCCGGCGCGGGAGTGGCCTGACGCGGCGCCGGAGCGGGCGGAGGCGCCTTGCCGGTCACCTTGTTGACCATGTCCGCGAGCGCGGGAGGCAGCATCCCCGCCGCGGACAGGCCGAACAGCGCCACCGCCGGCAGGACGATGAGCAGCAGCAGCACCAGCGCCACCACCTTCAGCGGGCTGCCACGGCGGGCCGGCACCACCGGACGCTTGCGCGCGGCCTTCGAGTCCTGAGCCTGGCGCTCGTCCTCGTCCTCCTCGTCGTTGCGAGGGTCTTCACGCGTCTCGTCCTGGCCGGGGTCCTCCTCGTCCGAGCCGTCGCCCCGGTTGCCGGGCAGGTCCAGGTCGGAGAACAGCTCGTTGAGGGGCGCGCCGCTCGCGGCGGGGGCCTCCTCCACGGGCGCGGCCACCGCGCGGCGCGGGGCGGGCGTAGGCACCGGGGCGGGGGCCGCGCGGTTGTTGCCGAAGAGCGTGCCCTCCTCCTCGTCGCCGTCGCGGTCGAAGTCGCCGTTGTTGTCGTCCTCGGACGGGACGGGCTCGTTCTCCGCGTAGAAGGGCTGCTGGGGCTCCGGCTCGCGGCGGGCGGGGGCGGCACGCGCGGGCGGCGCGGCGACCGCGGGCGGCGGCTCCGGGGGCGGCGGAGGCGGCTCCGGCGCCGCGGCGGGCGCGAGCAGCGCGGCCAGCTCCGGGATGTCCGAACCGCGCTTCCAGTCCGGCATGCCCTGGCGCCAGAAGAAGCTGCGCGCGCTGATGGTGCCCGCGGCCATCCACTCGGCCACGGCCGACTCGTCCAGTGGGCCCTCCTGCTTGTTGCGCACCATCACGAACCACGGTGCCCCGGCCGTCTGGCGGGGAGGCGCGGTGCGCGTGGGCTCATCATCCCAAGGGGTCTGTGGGGCCGACGCAGGAGGTTTTGCCAGGGGCGCGGGAGCTGCCGCGGCGGCCACCGGTGCGGGAGCGGGCGCAGGCGCGGGCGCGGCGGCGCCACCTCCCGCCAGCGAACGCTCCTGGGCCCGGATGCGCTCCACGTCGGCGAGCGACACCACGCGGGTGCTCTCCTCCTCGGCGGGCCCTTCCACGGTGATGACGTTCTGGCAGTTCTTGCAGCGGACCTTGACCGTCTTGCCGCGGACCTTCTCGTCCGCAATGGAGTACCGCTTCTGGCAATTGTCGCAGGTGAAGTTCAAAGGGGGCGTCCGGCTCTCGGGGGAAACCGGCGGGGATGCTACCGCCAGAAATCTCCCGCGCAAACACACGGTTGACTCTGTTCTTCGGCCCAACTATTCAGCCGCCCTCTGTTTCACTCCAGGCTCTACGAGGGTGGCGCATGCCGGCGAAGGATCTCGGGACCAAGCACACGTGCTTCAAGTGCGGGACGAAGTTCTACGACATGAAGAAGCCGGACCCCATCTGCCCCAAGTGCGGGGCGGATCAGCGGGAGAACGTGGTCGCCAAGCCCACCGAGGGCCGGCGTGGCCGCCTGGCTGCCACTCCGAAGGTCATCGAGCCCGAGCCCGAGGAGACGCCCGCGGCCGAGGAGGACGAGGAGAACCTCGACTCCTTCGGTGAGGACGAGGACGCCGAGGCCGGCGCCGAGCCCGCCGAAGACGAAGACCTGTAGGGTCGCCCTCGCGGTCGCCGCATCCGGGGTCCCCCGAGCTGTTCGGGCGGGCCCCTTTGCCGTTTGCGTGCTCCAAGGCCCTCACCGGGCCCCAGGTCCGCCCTGCCTCCAACGACGCACCCGGAGCTGGGGCCCCTTCCCCAAGGGACCCACGCCGCTCCGGGCGTCACGGCTCAGGTGCCGCTCAGGCGCTCGTGCGAGGACACCAGCGACAGCTCGGTGAGCGCGCTTTGGAGCTTCTCGTAGAGGTTGGGCCCCATCTCCTGCATGCCCGCCGGCCGGGTGCCCTTGCGGCGCGCCCCCATGGGCAGGCGCTCTGCCTCCACGGAAACCGTGGGTTGCTTCCTGGTCTGATGCATCGCGACTCCCCCTCAGGCGGAAGTGTTGGCTTCCGAGAAAGCAATTTTGCCACCAAGACAGAAGTCTGAACAAGGGGCGTGCTTCTCGGCACTTATACGGCCCCCCCGGCCCACCCTTTCGTTGCACCGCGGCCGGACGCGACAACCGTGTCAGGGGCGCCCTATTTCCCCGAGCCGGCCTGACGCAGCGCTTCCACGCCCCAGGTCTGATCAACCTGGACGGTCTCCCCCGCGCGGACGGTGACGGTCCGGGACGTTTCGGGCAGCCGGTCGTGCCAGAAGACCACCGTGTGGGTCCCCTCCGGGACGCGCATCCGGAAGCGGCCGTCCGGGGCAGTGGTGGTGAAGTACGGGTGGTCGAAGGTGCGGACCACCGCGCGCATCCAGGGGTGCACGTCGCAGCGGACCTGGACGGTGCCCGGTTCGGCGGGCAGGGGGCGGCGCAGGGTCATGCCCTCCAGGGGCATGGCGACGTTGAAGACGGAACGGTTCGTCCCGGACTGGGCGCGCACGTTGTGCACCAGCGGGTCGGAGTTGCGCAGCAGCAGCTCGCCGCCGGCCTTCGCCGCGAGCGCGGGCGGTTCGTAGTGGCACTGCTTCTGGTCCAGCACGGGCTGCGGCGCCGGCGTCTCCGGCTCGGCGAGCCTGGCGCCGTCTTGAAGCGAGACGACGGCGTGGGCCAGGGCGCCCTCCCCGCCCACCACCAGCGAGCGATCCTCCGCCTGGTCGCCGCACACGCTGGCGACGGTGGCGGTGGTCGGCGCGCTGGGGGCCTGGGGAGGCGTCCCGGTCAGCACCACCCGCCCCTCGATTTCGCCCCACTTCACCGGCCCGGCGGGGCGCGGCGCGGCGGCGGCGGGAGGGGGCGTGGCAGAGGGGGCCGGCGGCGGCGGGGATTCGCGGCAGGCCGCGGCGGCGAGGAGGAGCGCGGGGGCCAGGAGGGGGCGGAGGCGGAGGCTGGACACCTGCCCCGTCTAACGGGTGCGTGAAGCGGATTCAAACGCTCAAGGGGCAAGCGGAGAACACGGGATGGAGGCCTCCCCAATTACGCGTTGGAACCCCAGCACCCTTGTTGGTACAAGAGCCGAGCCGCGCGTCGGTGCGGCCGTGTGGGAGGCAGCAACTTGCGGGAGAAACTGAAGGCCTTGGCGGAGCTGCAGAAGGTGGACCTCGAGGTCGCCTCGCTCCGCAAGGCGGCGGACGTGCACCCCCGTCAGATTTCCGAGCTGGAGCGGGAGCTGGGGGTCGCGCGCAATGGCATCGAGACCGAGCGGACACGCGTCGCCGACCTCGAGAAGCAGAAGGCCCTGCTCGAGCAGAACATCACGGACGAGAAGGACAAGGTGAAGAAGTGGGAAGCGCGCCTGTCCGACCAGCGCTCCACCCGTGAGTACTCGGCGCTCGCTCGCGAAATCGACATCGCGAAGAAGGGCATCCTCACCCAGTCCGAGGCGCTCACGGAGAAGGTGAAGGAGCTGGGCCAGGCTCGCGAGGCCATCAAGGGCAAGGAGGCGGACTACGCCACCAAGCAGCAGGGCCTGTCGGGCCGGATGACGGAGCTGCGCGGGAAGCTGGGCGAGTCCGAGTCCCAGGTGAAGGAGCTGGAGGGGCGCCGCGCGGAAGTCGCCGCGAACGTGGATGCCACCCTGCTCCGCCGCTACGAGGTCATCCGCAAGAAGAAGCTGCCCGCGATGGTGGGCGTGGTGGCCGGCACCTGCCAGGGCTGCAACATGAACCTGCCCCCGCAGATGTACAACATGCTGCGCACCTCGCTGGGCACCGACGTGTGCCCCTCGTGCAACCGCATCATCTTCGCCGTCGAAGCACTGCAGGAGCCGAAGGAAGCCGCCGAGAAGTAGTGGCGGCGCGTCACCTTTCGGTCCCCTCCCCATGCCGACCCCTTCGCTCGTCGACGTCCTCCGTCACATCGCCCGTGAGGAGCCGCTGACGGCGACGGTGCGCGCCTTTCGCGGGCTCACGCGCGAGCACCTGGGCCAGTTGCTGGACGAAGCCGCCGAGCAGCTGGGCGGCGGTCCACGCGAGGCCGAGGCTTCCGCCCCGCTGACGGCGCCCGAGTCCACGACCGCGGGCATCGAGGTCGTGACACCCGCGGCGGGTGGCACGCTCAACCGCGTGCGCGTCTATTCAGACGGAGCGGCGCGAGGCAACCCGGGCCCTGCCGGCGCGGGAGCGGTGGTGACGAACACCGAGGGCGCGGTGGTGGCGCGCCTGGGCAAGTTCCTGGGGCACCAGACGAACAACTACGCCGAGTACATGGGCCTGCTCATCGGCCTGCAGCACGCGAAGAGCCTGGGCGCCCGCGAGGTGGAGGTGTTCGCGGACAGCGAGCTGCTCATCCGTCAGCTGGGTGGCCGCTACCAGGTGAAGAGCCCCACGCTGAAGCCCCTGTTCCAGGAAGCGCAGAAGCTGCTGGCGACTTTCGGCAAGGTGAAGCTCGCCCACGTCCCCCGCGCGCAGAACGCGGAGGCGGACGAGATGAGCAACCGCGCCATCGACGAGCGGATGTAGTTCGCCTCAGGGCACCGAGTCCCCCGCCACCGCGCCGGACGGCTTGGGGCGGGTCCAGTGTTCGAGCGCGATGGTGACGGGTCCGGGCAGCAGGGCCTCCTTCTTCGCGCGTGCGTAGGCGGCCCGGGAGTCCTGGCCCCGGGCATCCAATTGGCGCGCGAGGACCAGGCGGAGCGCGGCGCGCTCTTCCCAGTCCAGCGTCAGGGATTCCACTGGCAGCTTGCCGCTCAGCACGTCCTGCAACTCGCCGTAGGCCACGTTGGCGCGGCTCGCGTCGAGCATCTTCACCGCGAGCGCTGGGTCCCCCTGCCTTTCGAACTCCGCCGCCAGCAACAGGCCCGCCTCGACTCCGATGTGGCGGAAGCTCAGGAGGTCGACGGGGGCCACGGCCCGCGCGGCGAACTCGGGCTCCTCGGCGAGCGCCATCAACACCCGCGTCGCGATGGCGAGCGGATGCCCCTGCGGTGCGGCTTGCAGCTTCGTGGCGTCCACGCGCTGCCCGAGCGAAGCCGCGAGCCACTCCCCCACCAGCCCCTCCGGCTCGTTCTTCTGGGCCGCTTCGACGAGCTGCCGCATCACCGCGTTCGCGGTGCCGTCCTGCGCGGCGTGCCCGACCAGCTTCGCGTAGAGCCGCACGTTCGTCAGCTCCAGCTCCTCCTGCTCCGCATCCTGGAGCAGGTGCTCCGACAGCTTGCGTACCGCCTCCTTGCGGCGTCCCAGCGCCACCAGCGTGTCGGCGTGCCCGCCCTGGTAGTCCCGGTATTCGGGGTCACTCTGCTCCATCGCCTCCAGCAGCGGCAGTGCCTCCGCCCAGCGCTGCCGACGCTGGTGAAGCGTCGCCAACGTCCGGAGGGGGAGCGGATCCCCGGGATGGTCGCTCACCAGCTTCTCCAGCCGCTCCGTGGCCCCGGGCTCGGGCTCCACGCGCGAGAGGAACACGGCGTTGCTCACGGAGCCGGGCTCGCGATCCAGCGCGGCCTGGTACCAGGCGCGGACCTCGTCCTGACGCCCGGCGCGACGCATGTCGTAGACCCACAACCGATTGGAATCCACGTCATCAGGATGTGCGTCACGCTGCGCCCGCGCCATGGCGAGCGATGCGAGGAGTCCTTCCTCGCGCGCGAGCACCATCCTCGCGGTGACGACCGCGTTCTCCGCGTCCGGGGTCTCCGGCAGGGCCTTCCAGAGCCCATCCACCAGACGGGTCGCATCCGCCGTGCGGTGGAGGGACATCAGCCAGCCGAAGCTCGTCTTCCAACCGCCCTTCGCCTGCCCCAGATGGATGCGCGTGGTGGACCGGCCCTCCTCCTTGCGCATCGAAAGCCGCTCGGGCGGTGAGGTGAGCACGTAGTCGATGCGCCCCAGGTGCTGGAAGGTGGTGCCCGCCAGGGCCCGGGGCGCCACCTCCTGGGTGTTCGTCTTGTTCAACGTATAGGTGACGGACGAACTGTAGAGCGGCGCGACGCCCAGCACGTTGTAGACGAAGAGGCCGCCCTCGTCGGTCACGAACACCGTCTCGTGCGTCAGCGAGCCCTTCTCGCCCTGGATGTCCACGTCCAGTTCGCCAATGGGCAGCCGCCGCTTCGTGTGCGCATCCGCCGCGAGCGTGAAGCGCTCCTGGCCCGCGATGACGGTGACCTTCGTTTCCAATGCGTTGACGAAGAGCACCTCCGCATCGGCGTTGAGGGACCGGGTCGCCCCCACGATGCCGAGCGCGCAGACACCGATGCCGCCCAGCAACAACCAGCCCCGGCGGGGAGAAGTCGAAGGTGCGCTCACGGCCGGGCCTCCTGGACAAGCGTTGAAGCAGTCAGCAACAGCGGGCGGCGATCGCCCGCACCGGGCAGGTGCCAGCGATCCACCCACCCATGAAAGAGGACCTCGGAGGCGCGCGGATCCGCCGCGTCCGCCACGAGCTCCAGCGGCGGCACCTTCACGTCCAGGCCTTCGTGCTTCACCGACCAGACCCGCTGGGACGGCGAGCCCCCCTGGACCGCTTCCTTCACGTGCAGGGTGAGCAACGGCGGGCCGTCCACGGGCAGCCCCCGGCCTCCGTCCACCACGAGGACACCCCGCCCCAGCGCTTCATCCACCATCCGTTGCCAGGCGCCCACGAGCAGGTCCGACGGGTCCGGAGTCCCCTTCCCAGCGGTCGCCGCCCACCGCACGGTGACGCGACGGCTGTGATTGCGCGAGACGGCATCGAGCAGGCTCGTGAAGAACGCTCGGGACGGCGCCGCGGCGCTGCCTGGATCCAACCGCGCTTCCATCCGCGCGCGCGCCCTGGCCAGCTCCGCGTCCACGCGGGCCTGGAGCTTCGGGGCGAAGCGGGGGTCGGGCCGCTCGCGGAGGTATTCGAGCATGGAGGCCAGGTCTCCCTGGGAGGCGACGCGCGTCCAGGCATGTGCCGCCGCGGTCTGCCTCTGCGGCCACACGGCTCCGGCCACCAGCAGCACGCCCACGCCCGCCGCGGCGAACACGCCGGGCCAGGACGAGCGTACGTTCTCCGCGCGCACGTGGCCCTTCTTGTCCGCTCGCGCCAGCAACGCCGGAGGCAGGTGCTCCACCCCACTCTCCGCGTCCAGCATGCCCCGGCCCAGCAACTCCAACACGCGGCGGCGCCGGGCAATCAGCTCCTGCGCCAGCGCCTCCGCCTTCTCCCTGCCGTTCACCGGCAGCGTCATGCGCTGGTCGTTGAAGCGCATCTCGATGGCCGTGAACTGGTAGGCGCCGTTGACGTGACGGTTCACCAACTGCAGGTCCTGCAGGTGCACGAGCGGCCACACTGTGATTCGGTCGATGGCCACCTGGATGAGGTGCAGCGGGTGGATGGTGTTGAAGCGCCCATAGGGGCTCGCCATCACCCGCAGGAGCCTGCGCGCCAGGGTCCAGGTGACGCCGGAGAAGAGGGCCGCGAAGAGTGCGCACCAGCCCCAATCCGAGACATCGCGCTCGGAGATGCCGAAGGAGATGAAGGCCAGGAGGAAGGCCGTGGCGGCGGCTGCCGCCAAGGTGAGGATGGCTGGCATCACCCAGGTCATCACGGCGCGCCAGCCGTCGGCCCGCTCGGCCTCTTCGTGCAGCCATTCGCGGGTGACAGGCGGCAGCGCGTCCACGTCCAGGACGACGCGCGTCGGATACGCGACCTCGGTGGCGCTCTCCGGGTTGAAGCGCCGGCCGAACGCGAGCAGTTGGTTCGCGCCCTTGGACTTCTGCTGGGCGAAGAGGTGCGCGGCGGCCGAGGAGAGCTGGCCTCCGGTCCAGCGGCGCAGCTCGGGGTCAGCGCTCTCCGGCAGCTCGGCGTCGAGCCGCTCCAGCTCCTTCTCGGCGTTGGCCTCCTGGCCGAACTCCAGCATCGTCGCGATGCGCCGCACCTTGAGGGCGAGCACGTCCATCCGCGAGATGCCGGGCAGCGACTGCGCCTCCTCGAGCACCTTGAGCGCATCCGCCACCTGCCCCATCGCCTCCAGGCAGTCCGCCAGCGCCACGCGCGGGCTGACTTCCGACGGGCCATGCTTGCCCGCGCGCCAGAAGGCATCCGCGGCCTCCTTCATCTGCTCCAGGCGGAGCAACGCCCAGCCCCGCTGCAGGTGCCCCTGCCAGTGGTCCGGTGCCCGCGCGAGCAGGGCGTCGAACTCCGCCAAGGCCTCCTTGGCGTCCCCTTCGTAGAGGAAGTGACGGCCCAGCAGGATTCGCGCGTCGTGGAAGTCCGGCTGCTCGTTGAGCACCTCGGTGAGGAGCCTGCGGCCACCGACCTTGTCACCTGCCTCGAACAGGTTGATGGCCTCCTGGATGGCGGCGTTCTTCACCGCCTCCGGGCCGTCCGCCTGTTGCGCGGTGCTGGCGTCGAAGGCCTGGCGTGCCTCGGGGTCGGAGAGCAGTTCGTACGCTTCGCGCAGGCGCCGGAACTCCTCCGGGTGCGTCTCCGGCGGGTTCTGCCGGACACGTTCGAAGTAAGCCTTCTTGATGGCGCGGGCGTCCGCGTCCTGCGCGACGCCCAGCACCTCGTAGGGGTTCTGGCGGGGCTCGTTGTTCACCGTCGCTCCAATCCTGGCGTGTTCACGGCCGCGTTCACGAGCCGCCACGCCTCATCCAAGCTGTCCACCGCGATCAATCGCAGGCGTCCGGAGACTTCCGGCGGCAGCGCCGCCACGTCGTCCAGGTTGCGGCGCGGGTGCAGCACCACGCGCATGCCTTCGAGGTACGCGGCCACCAACTTCTCGTGCACGCCGCCCACGCGCCGCACTTCACCGTTCAGCGTCAGTTCGCCCGTCACGGCCAGCCGCGCGGGCAACAGGCGCTGCGTGTACGCGGAGAGGCCCGCCAGCGCGAGCGCGAGCCCGGACGACAGGCCGTCCTTGCCGACCTCCGTGTCGGTGTAGTGCAGGTGCAGGTCGTAACGGGTCGTGAGCGTTCCCAGGCTCAGCGCGGGAGCACGAGCGCGCACCACGCTGAAGGCCACGTCCGCGGCCTCCTGGCCTTCGGGCCCCACGCGGCCACTGCACCGCAGCACGCCGCGCCCGGGGACCGCGATCGCCTCCAGGGGCGAGACATGCCCGCCTCCCGGGTGCCAACCGAGCACGCCCACACGTCCGATCAAAGGCAGGTCACGCGCGAGCTGACGGCGACGATGGGCGACTTCCGCCTCACGGCCCGTCGCGGCCAGGGACTCTCCGTTGGCCGCCGCGCGGACATAGAACTCCCGCGCCTCGTCCAGCGCTCCGGCTTCGAGCCGCAGGTCTCCCATTCGCAGCGCCGCGGCCCCCGGTGCCCCCGTAATGTCGAGTACGGCGCGACGGGCCTCTTCGACCTGGGCTTCGGGACGTCCCTCCACCCACAGCAACTCCGCGCGAAGCATGGCCGCTGCGGCGCTTGTCCGGCTCGTCGCGGGTGCGGTGACGAGCTGCCGCTTCACCTCCGCGAGCGCGCCCCGGGCGAGCGCTTCGACGGCGGCGTCGAGCTTCGCCTCGGAGAGCGCGGCACGCGCCGTGGGCAGCTTGAGGGCCTGGATGGCCTGCTCCAGGGGAGGCGCGTCCAGCATGGCGGTGCTGGCCGGAAGTCCGAGCGCCGTGCGAGCCCCGAGCACCGACTCCGCGAGGCGCGGATCCTCCGGTGCGAGGAGACGGGCCCGCCTGAGCGCGGGCATCGCTTCAATAGGCCGGTTCGTGCGCTCGCACAGACGGATGATGGCGCGCCAGGCCTCCAGTTCACCGGGCGCGGCTTCGGTGGCCTCGAACGCATGCACGAGCGCGTCGTCCGGCCGGTCCTCCTCCAGGAAGGTGATCAACTCCGCGCGCAGGGACGCATCGCGAGGCGCTTCGCGAACAGCCGTCTCCAACAGCTTCAGCGCATCCGTCCGCTTGCCGTCGCGTGCCCAGGCTCCACACAGGAGGCGGCGCGCGGGCCCACCTCCGCCCAGGTCCAATGCCTTGCGTGCGTGCTCCGCGGCTCCGCGAAAGTCACGCTCCTGGAAGAGCGCTTCGGCCAATGCCAACCGCGCGGAGGGCTCGGCCGGACGCAGCACCACCGCACGCTTGAGCTCGGTCAGGAGCATGCGAGTTCCTGGAGAGGCATCACGGTCAGGCTCAACGGGCCCGGGGACCGCTGCGCCACCGGGCGCTGGAGTTCGGTTGACGGCACGTGCTTGCTCAGCCCAGGTCGAACAGCAGGTCGGTCAGCTCGGCGTCCAGGCGGGACGCGGCGACGCGGTCGCCCTTCGCGCGGGCCTCGCGCAAGGCATTGCACAGGGATTCCAGCCGGGGACGCACATGCGCTGGCGCGGTCGCGATCCGTTCGGTCGCCGCGTTCAACAGCGCATCCGCGTCGGCCTCCGAGGATGCGGGGGCAACCATGGGCACGGGCGTCGCCGGCACAGGGGCCGCGCCCCATTCGCGCGCCAGCCGCTCCTTCGCCTCCAACCGCTGCTCCGGTCCCAGACGCTGCGAGCGTTTGTCCACCACCAGCGTGGCCTCCTTGCCCGTGGAGACCACCCGCGTCGTCACGTCGAGGATGCCGTTGATGTCATACGTGAACGTGACCGCGACCTTCTCCGTCCCCGCGCGCCCGGGCGGCACGCCCTCCACCGTGTACGCGTCCAGCAGCAGGTTGTCCTTCACCAGCCGCGCCTCGCCCTGGAACACGCGGATCTCCACCGCGCGCTGCCCGTCCGCCGTCGTCGCGAAGGTCTCCGTGCGCGACACCGGCACCGTCATGTTGCGCGGGATGAGCGGCGAGAAGACCCCTCCCACCCGCTCGCGCCCCACCGATGCCTGCACCTCCACGCCCAGCGTGAAGGGACACACGTCGGTGATCATGATGCCGTGCGCGGCGCTCACCGCGCCCGTCTTCAGCCCCGCCTGCAACGCGGCTCCCAGCGCCACCGCCTCGTCGGGGTGCACGCCGTCGCGCGGCTCGCGCCCGAAGTATTCGGCGACCAACCGGCGCACCAGCGGCACGCGCGAGCTGCCGCCCACCAGCACCACCTCCGCGATGGACTTCTTCGCGAGCTTCGCGTCCTTCAGCGCGCTCTCCATCGGTTCGAGCGTGGAGCGCACCAGGTCGGTGATGAGCGCCTCGAACCTCGCGCGCGTGACCTCCACCTCCAGCGACGCGGGCGCGCCACCCCGGCCCGGCGCGAGGAACGGCACGATGACCGGCGTGGCCTCCACAGACGTGAGCGCGATCTTCGCGGCCTCCGCCGCGGCCTTGAGACGCACCTGCGCCGCCAGGTTCCCGGCCAGCGACACGCCGTGGGCGCGCTCGAACTCCGCGCCCAGCCACGCGGCCAGCGCCTGGTCGAAGTCACTGCCTCCCAGTTGGTTGTTGCCCGCGGAGGCCTTCACGTCCAGCACGCCCTGGAACATCTCCAGCACCGACACGTCGAACGTGCCGCCGCCCAGGTCGTACACCAGCACGTACTGCTCGGCGTCCAGGTGGTTCACGCCGTACGCGAGCGCCGCGGCGGTGGGCTCGTTGAGCAGCCGCTCCACCTTGAGCCCCGCCAGCTCTCCCGCGTCCTTCGTCGCCTGTCGCTGCGCATCGCTGAAGTACGCGGGCACCGTGACCACGGCCTCCGTCACCGCGCCGCCCAGCGCCCGCTCCGCGTCCTCGCGCAGCGCACGCAGGATGAGCGCGGAGATCTCCGTGGGACTGTAGCGCCGGTCCCCGAGCGTCACCGGCAGGTCGCGGCCCATGCGCCGCTTCACCTCCGCGATGGTGCGCTCCGGATGCACGAGCAACTGCGCCCGCGCGGACTCGCCCACGTGGAGACGGCCCTCCGCGTCCAGTCCCACCACCGACGGCGTGAGGCGCTGCCCCAACCGGTTGGTCAGGAGGTTGGGACGGCCCGCGCTGTCGAGCGCGGCCACCAGGGAGTGCGTGGTGCCTAGATCAATGCCAACGACGTGACTCATGCGAGGTGAACCCAAGGCCTTTCGGCGAACGGCGGACTAGGACTCTGGCGGCGTCCACGGCTGCGCGGGCGCGGCGACGGGGGCGGCCTCCGGAGCAGTGTACAGATTGCGCAGCTGCGCCAGGCCCTCCACGCTGATCCCCGCCTCCTGGGCGATCTCCAGCGCGCGCTCCGGCGACGCGTGGGTCACCCACTTCCACTTGTACGAAGCGATGAGCCCGCCGATGCAGGACAGTCCGACCAAGCCGCTGAAGACAGCGTCCGCCGAATGGCTCCCGGCGAAGGTGAAGAAGCCGGTGAGCAGCGAGATGATCCCCACGACGATGAACAGCAGGCGCGCCCACGCCACGAGCACGGACTTGCCGCTCATGGAGATGGCCGAGCCCCGCCAGCCATTGCCCTCCTCGGCGACGACGAGCCAGCCCTCCAGTGGGATGAGTGGCACGAAGTTGATGTGACCGAACTTCGTCGCCACGTAGCCGACGCCCGGAATCTCATCGACCTTGCCGTAGAGCCTCGAACCGAAAATGACCATGTGCTTTCCCCCTCGAACCGTCGCGCGGCGCCGCGAAGGCACCCTGGCGCGTGGGCGCGAATCCTGCGGCACCCGGGCGAACGCGCGCAATCCCCCGCCCCGGGTAGGACAGCGCCTCACGGCCCCGTGGGCCCGCGCCCTCCAGAACATACGGACCTTGAGAGAAGGACTGGCTCCATGACACCCCGAGTGCGCTCAGGGCCGGTGCACGCAGCGGAACCCCACTCCTGTCAGTCCATTCTTTGGATAGGCGAGGCCCCGGTGGGCGGACCGGAACAGGGATGGGATGTGATTGAGCCAGGAGCCTCCCCGGTGGACGGGATTCTCCGGAATGCCGGAGGCTTCGGAAGGCGCGTCCTCGCCCAGCCGCTCCTGATAGCCGGTGGCGGTCCACTGCCACACGTTCCCGGTCATGTCGCAGAGCCCCCAGGCATTGCATCGCGGTCCGGCCTGGACCACCGGGGCCGTGCCGCCAAGGCAACCCCGCGCCCCGCACGACACCGAGCCGACCACGTGCTCCGCGTCGAACGACTCGCCCCACCAGAAGGTGGAGGCCGTCGAGGCGCGCACGGCGTATTCCCACTCCGCCTCCGTGGGCAGCGCACCACCGACGAGCTCGCAGTAGGCCCGCGCGGCGCGCCAGTCCACGCAGTTCACGGGATGCTCGGTGCGCTCGGAGTCCAGGTTGCAGCGGCCGAGCCACCCGTCCGGCGTCTCCGCGTCGGTCCACCAGCGCGTCTGTGGATCCTTCGCGCGCACCTGCTCACGCCGCGCCGCGAAGGCCCGCGCCGTCACGGGCGTCACGTCCATCTGGAAGCGCTCGAACGCGACCTCCGTCCGGGGCCCTTCATCCACGTCCCGTCCCGGCTCGCCCGCCGGTGAGCCCATCTCGAAGCGCCCGGCCGGCAGCCACACCGACTCAGGCGGAGCCGCGGGCTCCACACGGATGCCGCCCTCTTTCGCGCTCCCACAGCCCACCATGAGCACGAAGAGGGCGACACCCGAACAGCCCCGGAAGGAGATCAAAATCATTCAGGGATTATCACTTCACGCCCTCCAACAACGACAGGATGAAGGCGTCGTACGCATTCTTCATTGGCAGCTCGTAGTCCACCTTGAGGCGGCGGCGCTCGGCGAGGACCGTCTCCCCCGTCCTCGGGTCGCGGGCCTCCTTCGTGTACGTCTCCCGGTAGAGCCCCGTCCCGCGCTTCTGCCAGCTCGGCACGTCGTTGAAGTTCGTGCCCCGCTGGAAGAGCAGCTCGTTCTTCTCCGCCACCGACAGGCGCTTGAGCAGACCCGTGGCCTCCGCCACGTTCTTCCCTTCGCGGCGCAGGCTCCAGTAGCAGTGCGCGTTCAGCGCGTTCCTCACCGCGTCCTCGCTGCGCCAGCGGAAGTAGTCGCGCACGAGCTCCGCGTTCGGCAGCTCGCAGATGCGGCAGTCGAACACGGCCAGGTCCCCCAGGAGCAGCGAGAACTTCGCGCTCGCCTCGCCCGCGAGCAGGGAGTTGAGCTTGCGCGTCTTGCGCCCGAAGGTGTCCTCGTCCGGGTGGAAGAGCAGTGAGATCTCGTCGCTCTGCGTGTAGCCGTAGACGACCCGGAAGCCGCAGTCCATCAGGTGCCCGGTCGTCGCCACCATCAGGTCCCGGAAGCGCACGTCGAAGGGGCTCTCGAAGGCGTGCACCTCCTTCGTGAGCCGCGTGAAGCCGCGCCCATCGATGCGCGCCACCATGTACACGCCGGGCAGCACGCAGAGGTCGTGCGCGGTCTCGAACACGCGCATCTTCTCGTCCAGCTCATCGAACTTCACGTTGCCACTCCTCCACGGTGAAACCGTCCGGCCCCAGCCGGACGAAGAAAAGCGCGTCGAAGCCCTCCTCGAGGTTGGGGACCTGCAATCGCTTGTACGTCCCGAGCACGCCCACCAGCGGCACCCGCTGCTCCACCGGGCGTTGATCATTCCGCAGGAGCGCGTCCGCGACCTTCGACTGGAAGTAGAGCCCCACCACGCGGAAGCCGAACTGCTTCGCGGCCGCGATGTAGCGGGAGCGCTCCGCCACCGTGGGGTTGGTGTTGTCCACCACGAAGGGCTGCTTCGCTTCCAGGCACGCGCGCAGCAGCACCTTCTCCCGGTGCCGCGTCTTGAGCATGTCCAGGCTCAGGCGGACGTGCGTGGCGAAGAAGCGCTCCCGGTAGAAGCTGCTCTTCCCCGCCCCCTGGATGCCCGTGAAGATGACCGCTTCCATGCCGCCCCGCCCCTCTCGCGAAGGCGGACGCACGACACCGCCCCAACCTGAAGGTGGACCCGCCCGGGCTGGCTGTTGTATCCCCCGGAGTGCCGGAGCGGTCCGGGTGAACGCCGGCCATCGCAGGCATGGATGGCGGGAGGAAAGTCCGGGCTCCAGAGGGCAGGGTGCTGGCTAACGGCCAGTCGAGGCGACTCGCAGGACAGTGCCACAGAAAACAGACCGCCCGTTCCCGCAAGGGGGCGGGTAAGGGTGAAACGGTGCGGTAAGAGCGCACCGCGTCCGGGGTGACTCGGACGGCACGGTAAACCCCACCTGGAGCAAGAGCCAATAGGAGCGCGTCCCCGAAAGGGGACAGGGATGGCCCGTCCCATGCGTTCGGGTTGCTCGCTGATGAGGCCCCTGGGCAACCAGGGCCCTAGATGAATGTTCGCCGCCCATCCCGAAAGGGGTGGGGACAGAACCCGGCTTACAGGGCCGCTCCGGTTTTTTCCCTGTTACTTGCCCACGGGGACCTGCGCCAAGAGCAGGCGCCCCTTGCCGTCGTTGCGCACCGCCTGCGGGTTGGTGATGGGCAGCCGGCTGTCGTTGCGCGGCTCCCACAAGCCCATCCACACGTTGACGGCGCGCGGCGACGCGCCCTGCGGCAGCGCGATGACGAACTCGTCCTTCACCGTCTCGCCCACCTTCCACTGCGTGGTGGGGTACAGGCCACCCGCGGGCTTGTGGTCCACGTTGAGGCGCTCCATGCGCCCGTCCGCGTCCTCCAGGTGCACGAAGACGAGGTAGTCCTCTTCAATCGGCTGGAGCACCTTGAAGAAGACGGTGACGCGGGCCTGGTCCCCCGCAGGGATGCGGCCCGGCTGCACGGAGGCGCCCACCACCTCCACCTTGCCGCCCAGGTTGGCGCCGCTGCGGATGGACAGCGGGGGGACCTGGGTGACGGTGGCCGCGCGGCGCTCCTGCTCGCTGGCCCCGCCGGGGGCCTCCACGATGCAGGCGCTGGAAGTCCCCAGGAGGACGGAGGCGGTCAACAGGACGTTCAGGGGCGGAAGGCGCATGACAGAGGGCCGTTCTACCCGGCCACGGGCGCTGCATCCAACTGCGCGTTGGTGTATGCGGAGCGGCGATGAAGACCCTTGGCCCCCTCGACGCACTCCTGGCGCAGGTCCCCCCCGCCCCCTCCCCCGCCCCCACTCCCGGCGGCGGGACGACGCAGCCGGGCACGGGCACCCCGTCGGACACCGGGCTCACCGGCGGCGAGATTGTCGGCATTGGCGGCGCGGCCGTCTTCGTCGTCGTGGCGCTCGTGGCGGCGCGCAAGCTCTTCGGCAAGAAGCGCGTGCCGGAGGCCGGCAAGAAGCCCGAGGCGGAGGCGCCCCAGCTGCCCGCGGAGCGCCCCGAGCTGCGCGTGGAGCTGCCGCCCAACGAGGCGGAGCTCGCCCGGCGCCGCGACCTGGATGACGCGCACGCGCGCATGGACGAGCTGCGCCGTGAGCGCGAGACGGCCTCGTTCGCCGCCCACGCCGCGAAGGACCCGGCGGAGAAGGCCCGGCTGGAGGCGCAGGTCCGCGCCCTCAAGGAGCGTGAAGAGGAGGCCAAGCGCGTCGAGTACCGCGCCAAGAAGGCGCTCGACGACGAGACGCGCGAGCGCCGCAAGCGGGAGCAGGTCGAGGCGGTGCGCCTGCGCGACGAGGCCATCGCCCAGGAGGCCGCCCAGGCGGAGGCCGCGCGTCAGGCCGAAGAGGCCGCGGCGCGCGCCAAGGTGGAGGCGGAGGGTGGCCGCACGCTGGCGCAGGGGCTGGACCGCACGAAGACCCAGGGCTTCATGGCGCGGCTCAACGGCCTGTTCGGCGGACAGCGCACCATGGACGAGTCCGTCCTGTCGGAGCTGGAGGAGATTCTGTTCACCGCTGACATCGGCGTGCGCACCGCGGACCACCTGGTGGAGGTGGCGCGCGACAAGCTCAAGCGCGCGGAGCTGAAGGACCCGGAGCGCATCAAGGGCGCCATCCGCGACGAGGTGGCGCGCATGGTGGACCTGCCCGTGCCGCGCTCGCTGGAGGGCGGGGGCCCGCCGCACGTGGTGATGGTGGTGGGCGTGAATGGCGCCGGGAAGACGACGACCATCGGCAAGCTGGCCGCGCAGCTCACGGGCCAAGGCAAGAAGGTGGTGCTCGCCGCGGGTGACACCTTCCGCGCCGCAGCCACGGAGCAGCTGGACGTGTGGGCCGAGCGCGCGGGCGCCCAGTTGGTGAAGGGCCCGGAGAACGGCGACCCGAGCGCCGTCATCTTCGAGGCGGTGAAGAAGGCCCAGGCGGAGGGCGCGGACGTCATCATCGCGGACACCGCGGGCCGGCTGCACACCAAGGCCCCGCTCATGGAGGAGCTCAAGAAGGTCAAGCGCGTGATGGACAAGGCGCTGCCCGGCGCGCCCCATGAGGTGCTGCTCGTGCTGGACTCCACCAACGGGCAGAACGCCATCCAGCAGGCCAAGCAGTTCCACGAGGCCGTGGGCGTCAGCGCCATCGCGCTCACCAAGCTGGACGGCACCGCCAAGGGCGGCGTCATCATCGGCATCTGCGACGAGCTGAAGCTGCCCGTGGTCTGGGTGGGCGTGGGCGAGAAGATCGCCGACCTGCGCCGCTTCGAGCCGCGCGAGTTCGTGCAGGCGCTGTTCGACTGAAAAAGCCCTACTGCCCCATCAACTGGGGCAGCAGTTGCTCCAGCAGCTCCTGCGTCTGGGCGTCCAGCTTCACGCCGCCCATGCCCATGTCGCCACCCATGGCCTCCATCAGCCCCTGGAGGTCCGCCGCGCCCAGGTCCTCATCGCCGTGGGCCTCCTCCCACCAGCGCGTGCGCAGCTGCGTCAGCGCCTTCGCGTTCGCGGGGCTCGCCTTCGCCAGCTCCTGGGTGAAGCACGCCTTGCACGCCCACTTGAAGCGGTACGTGTCCACGTACGCGCGCAGGGCCTTGAGGAAGGCGCTGTCCCCCACCAGCTTGCGCGACGCGTGATGCAGCAGCGGCGCCTTGCCGTACACGAGCGCGCCGTACTCCAGCTCGCCGCCGTCGAAGTCGCCCGTGGGCCGGTCCGCGCGGCCGTCGCGGCCGCCCGTCAGGCGGAAGAACTGGTAGGGCATCACCAGGGCCTCGTTGCGCAGGGACTCGGCGGCCTCCGGGCCGTGGGCCCATTCCATGTAGAGGAGCGCCGCGTACTGGGCCAGGGACTCGTCCACCACCGGGTCGTGGATGGGGTCCGAACCCACGAGCCCCGCGAAGTACTGGTGCGCCACCTCGTGCGCCACGGTGAACTCCAACGTGCGCTCCAGGGACGCGCCCACCTGCGAGCTCACCTGCGCCAGCATCCCCGCGCCGCCCTGCGCGTCCAGCAGCTCCTGGAAGGCCTCCATGCCGGGCATGCCCACCAGCATGGACAGGGGGTCCTGCTTCGCGCGGTAGAGGGACGTGCCCACCGTCACCAGCCCCGGGAACTCCATGCCGCCCGCGCCGCCGCTCAGGGGCGCCTGCACCACGCGGAAGTGGGTGTAGGGCAGCGGGCCCAGCCGCTTCTCGAATTCCGTCAGGGCCTGCGACGCGTACTTGAGCACGCGCTTGCCGACCGCCGCGTCCCGCGCCGCGAAGTGGCTCTCCACCGTGACGCCGTTCACCGTGGCGGTGGCGGACTGGTAGCCGCGCGTCACCAGCACCGGGAAGTCGCGCACCGCCGCCGCCGCGAAGCTGTAGCGCACCCGGCCGTCGCGCTCGGGCACCGCGCCCATGGGCGTCCCGGTGGAGTGCGCCGCCCAGCCCGACGGCACCGTGAGCGTGGCCAGCACGTGCGCGGGCTCGTACAGCGCCAGGTCTCCCGTGCCCTGCGGGCCGGCCCACGGCTGGCCCCGGTCATCCACCGGCGGCACCTGCGGCACCACGCCCACCAGGCTCACCACGTCCGCCGTGGCGGAGAAGGCGCCATGGTCATCCGGGCCGCCCTTCGCGCCGCCGCCCAGGAGCCCGCCCGCGCCCATCAGCGACTCCGCGCCCGGCGCGGCCTTCGGCACCGTGCCCTTCAGCGAGACCTCCAGCGACACCGTGCCGCCCGGAGGCACCGGCGGCTCCACCGGGATGCGTTGCAACGTGGGCTCGGGCCCCAGCTCCAGCGCCACGGCCTTCCCGTTGAGCTTCGCGCCGGAGAGCGTCACCTGGCGGGAGCGGGTGTTGGGCGTCAGCCGCAGGTACAGCTCCGTCACCGGCTTGGGGCCCTTCGCCACCAGCTCCACCTGCACCTTGCCCCAGACGCGCCGCTCCTTCGGCTCCACCTCCAGTTGCACGCGGTAGAGCGGCACGGACTCCAGCGGCCCCAGCGCCCGCGCGGCCCGGTCCCGCTCCTCCGGCTTCAGGTGCTGGAGGCACAACTGCACCTCTGGCGCCACGCTGCCCGCGCCCGGGATCGCGGGAGCGGGAGGTGTCGCCGCGGCCACGGGGCCCGCGACCAACGCACACAGCAGCCGCCATCCGGGGAGGGTCCGCATGGGGGGCATGCTAATTGACCCCGTCCAGGGCCGCTCGCTACAAGCCTCCGGGTGCGCCACTCGCGAACGTTGACCCTCTCCGCCGCCGCGCTGAGCCTCCTGGCCTGCGCGAAGCAGGTCCCCCCGTCCACCGTCGCCGCGCCGCCCGAAGCGCGCTCGGTCCAGTTGCTGAGCGCCACGCCGGAGCGGGAGACGGCGAGCCTGGAGCAGCGGCGCGAGGACGTGGAGGTGGACACCCGCGAGGGCGAGCGCACGCCGCGCGTCGTCGCCACCGGCGAGACGCCGCAGCTCTTGCTGGACGGCGCCAAGGCCCGCCTCTGCGGAGACGCGGCCTGCAAGCAGGGCTTCGCCGTGGACAACTTCCTCCTGCTGGAGGTGCTGGACACGAAGGGGAAGGTGTCGCGCCGCGCCGCCGTGGGCTTCGCGGACAGCGTCTTCGTCGGCAACGAGCAGGTGGACAACGTGGGCCGGCGCGCCTTCAGCTTCGAGCCCAACGAGGTAGACCTCAGCGGCCTGCTGCCGGAGTCCGAGCCCTTCCGCCTCCGCGTCACCGCGCTGGACTACTGGGGCGTGGGCCGCGTGACGAACGTCTTCCTGCGGCTGGAGCCCGGCGCGGGCCGCTCCGAGGACGACCTGCGGGGCCAATGAAGCAGCCCCGGTGCTATCGCCACCGGGGCGGACGAGGACGTCCGCCCCGCGCGTCGTTCAGAAGCGCACGCCGTTCGCGGGCAGCGCCGGGCGCAGGCCCGAGAACCCGATGTCGCCGTCACACGTTCCGCCACACACCTCGTTCGGGGTGAGCTCCGCGGGGCCGCGGGTCATCGCGTAGGCACCGGCACCCGCCGCGGCGGCCACCACGCCCACGCCCACCCAGACGTACCACTTCTGGTACCAGGACTTGCTGGAGCTCTCCTTCACCTCCGGCGGCTGCTCTGCGCCCAGCGCCAGGCCCGGCTGCTCCACCGGCGACTCCGAGGGCTTCGACGGCTGCAGCATCGTCGAGCGCGGCACATCCTCCGCCCGCGCCACCGCCGTCGGCGTGTCAGACGAGGGACGCAGCCGCCCCTCCACGACGTAGAGCTGACCGGCGCGCACGGTGATGTTCTTCACGTCCTTGAGCCCCGGCGCGCGGAACTCGATTTCGTGCGGCCCCTGCGCCAGGGGGTAGTTATCGACGGGGGTGGGGCCCACGCGGTTGCCGTCCACGAACACCACGGTGCGGGGCGCGTCCGCGCGCAGGGTGGCGAAGCCCGTGGCCGCCTCCAGCGAGATGATCAGCTCCGTCGTCAGGCCCGGCGCCAGCGTCACCTGCTGGTTGAAGTCCGAATAGTTCTGACGGCGGGCAACGACGGTGTGCTCACCCGGCGTCAGCTCCAGCGGCGTCTGCGGGTTCACCTCCTGGCCGTCCACCGTCACCTTCGCGCCGCGCGCGTTGCTGCCCAGCTTGAGCGCGAGCGTGGCCGTCGTGGGGGCCGGGGTCTCGACGGTGGCCGTGGCGGCGTTCTTGCCCGTCTTGCCCTTGCGCTTGGCCGTCGGCTTCGGCGGCGTCTTGCGCTTGGCCGTCGGCTTCGGCGGCTTCGCGGTCTTGGGCTTCGTGCCCTTGGACTTCGTGGGCTTCGTCTCCGAGGGGCCCAGGAGATCATCAATGTCCTGGGCGAACGCAGCGGACGGCAGCGCCAGGGTGGCGACAAGCGACAGGATGGCGAAGCGGCGAAGACTCATCTTGGGCCGAAGGTTAGAGAGTCATCCCAGGGGAAGCAAACACCGTCCCACCCGGCCGTCCGTTGGGAGAATATCCGCGCCCCATGCACCGCGCCCTCGTCACCCTCCCCTTCGGCCTCTGTGTCCTCTCGCTCGCGGCCTGTCCGGGCAAGGCCCCACCCCGGGTGGAGACCGCCACGGCCTCCGTGCCGCCTCCCATCCACGTGCCGCCCGGCTGTGAGAAGGACCTGTCTGGCGACTACCACCACGCGCAAAACCCGGCCTTCCGCTACCTGGGTCAGGACGACGGCCGCACCCTCTCACTCGCGGTGGTGCGCGCGTGGGCGGACGGCGGCGTGGAGTCCCCGGACGCGGGCTCCGTGGGCATCGTCCTCCACCGCACGCCGGAGGGCTTCGTGGGCGAGACGCGCGCCACCGGCTTCAGCGCCTCCGGGACGCCCTGCCCCGTCGCCTTCCCCACGGAGGCCGTGGCCTGCACCGACGCCGGCCTCACGCTGAGGGCCGCGTCCAGCACCGCCATTGATGAAGGCTGCCGCCCCGCGACCTCCGGCCCCGCCCCGGTGCGCCAGGAGCAGGTGCTGCTGCGCGGCGCGCCCGACGCGGGCATGTAGGGCCCGCAAAAGCACCGCGCCGCCCTCCCCCGCCTGGGAACCCAGGAGGGAAGCGGCGGCGCGAGGTGGACAGCGAAGGAGCGCGAAGGGCTCAGGCCGCCTGGCGCGGCTGCTCCTCGGAGGACGCCACGGCGGGGGCGGCGTCCGGCGCCTTCGCCCGGCCCGCCAGGCCCTGCAGCAGGCTGGACACGCCCACGTAGAGGAAGCCCGCCAGGAACAGGATGATGAAGGGCACCGACGTGTAGATGCGCGAGTCGATGGCGAACCACAGCGCCCCGGTGAAGTACGCGGCGAAGAGCAGCTCCACCACCGGCATCAGCGTCTTGCTGCCCCGGTAGCTCTTCTTCACGGCCTTGACGTTCTTGCCCTCGGCGCCCGTCTTCGGCGTGCGCGCGAAGCCCGACTGCTGGTTGAGCAGCGCCTCGCCCACGGCCTTCGCGTTGTTGATGGCCAGGCCGATGCCCAGGCTCATCAGGAAGGGCAGGTACTTGAAGCGCTCCCAGCCCTTCACGCCGCGCTCGCGCTGGGCGGCCACGTAGAAGACGCAGACGCTGGCCGTCGCGGTGATGAAGAACGGCAGGTCCAGGAACAGCGTGCCGTACAGGCCGTGCTGGAAGCGCACCACCATGCTGATGGGCATCAGCACGGACAGGAGCACCATCAGCAGGTAGGCCATGTTGTTGGTGAGGTGGAAGAAGGCCTCGCGCTTCACCAGCAGCGGCAGGTCGCTCTTGAGGATGGTGGGGAGCAGCTTCTTCGCCGTCTGGATGGAGCCCTTGGCCCAGCGGTGCTGCTGGCTCTTGAAGGCGTTCATGTCCACCGGCACCTCCGCGGGGGAGATGACCTCCGGGAGGAAGATGAACTGCCAGCCCTTGAGCTGCGCGCGGTAGGACAGGTCCAGGTCTTCCGTGAGCGTGTCGTGCTGCCAGCCGCCCGCGTCGGAGATGGTGCCGCGGCGCCAGATGCCCGCGGTGCCGTTGAAGTTGAAGAAGCAGCCGGCGCGGTTGCGCGCGGTGTGCTCGATGATGAAGTGCCCGTCCAGGAAGATGCTCTGCGCCTGCGTGAGGATGCTGAACTCACGGTTCAGGTGGCCCCAGCGCACCTGCACCATGCCCACCTTCGCGTCCGCGAAGAAGGGCACCGTGCGCATCAGGAAGTCGGGGCTGGGGACGAAGTCCGCATCGAATACCGCCACGTACTCGCCCGAGGCCAGCTTGAGGCCGTTCTCCAGCGCGCCCGCCTTGAAGCCCGAGCGGTTGACGCGGTGGATGTAGACGATGTCGTGGCCCTTCTGCCGGTGGCGCTCCACGCACGCGCGCGCGATGGCGCACGTCTCGTCCGTGGAGTCGTCCAGCACCTGGATCTCCAGCAGTTCGCGCGGGTAGTCGATGCGGCACACCGACTCCACCAGACGCTCCACCACGTACATCTCGTTGAAGATGGGCAGCTGGATGGTTACACGAGGCAGCGCCTTCAGCGTGCCATTGGGCGTCGGCAGCTTGAACTTGTGGCGGTAATACAGAAACGCCATGCGGTAGCGGTGGGAGCCGTAGACTCCCAGCACGCTCAGCAAGCTGAAGTAGACTGCCAGGAAGATGATCTCGACGGTGGTCATCGGTGACGCTCAGCCCCTCCCGCTGGCACTGGCGCCAGCGGTCCTACCAGACGTGGCGGCATGCCGACCGACCGCTCACGCTGACCGCCGCCTGTGGGTCTGCTGAGCCCCGCCCCGTATGTGCCCGAAAAGACAGGGCTTTGACCTTCCGGCTACTGATCGCCGGCGGACAATAGGGAGCGACCCGGGTCGTGTCAAACTATTCCCCGGATTCGAGAGGCTTTGAACGGCGGTTTTGACGCAGGTTGTCACCCCCTTCTTCCCTGCGTCGGGGCGATGCCGGGACGACGTCCCAGGTGCTCCGGGCGACAGAGGACCTAGCGCGCGACGCGCAGGGGCACGGGCGCGGCGGGCACGAGGGTGGGTGCTTCCGCGACGTGCGACTCGTCACGGGTGGCGCGGTCCAGCACGCCCTGCACCAGCGCGGGGAAGTCCAGGCCCGCGCGGGCGGCGATCTTCGGCAGGAGGCTGGTGGGCGTGAAGCCCGGCAGCGTGTTCACCTCCAGCACCACGTCGTTCTCCGTCTCGGAGCACATCAGGTCCACGCGGCCATAGCCCCGGCAGCCCAGGGCGCGGTAGGCGGCCAGCGCGAGCGACTCCACGTTGACGCGGCGGGTGTCGGACAGGCGGGGCGGCAGGAAGTACTGGGCGCCGCCGCCCTTGTACTTGGCCTCGTAGTCGAAGCCCTCGCGCGGGTAGGACACCTCGCAGCTGCCCAGCACGCTGTCGCCGAGGATGCCCACCGTCACCTCCTGGCCCTGGACGAAGCGCTCCACCAGGGCCTCGCCGCCGAAGCGGCACGCCTGGACCACCGCGGGCACCAGCGCCCCGGCGTCGTGCACCACGGACAGCCCCACGGACGAGCCGCCCTTCGCGGGCTTCACCACGCAGGGGAAGCCGCTGTCGCCGTGCAGTTCCAGCGCGCGCTCCGCGTCCTCGCGGGCCACCCGGTAGCCCCGGGGCGAGGCCAGGTTGTGCAGTTGGAAGAGCTTCTTCGCCATGGGCTTGTCCATGGCCAGCGCGGAGGCCAGCACGCCGGAGCCGGTGTACGGAATCTCCAGCAGCTCCAAGAGGCCCTGCACGCGGCCGTCCTCGCCCATGCGGCCGTGCAGCGCGAGGAAGGCCACGTCGATGTCCGCCGCGCGCAGCGCCCGGTCCAGGCCCGGGCCCGCGAAGACGCGGGTGACGGTGTGCCCCAGGGTCTCCAGGGCCGCCACCACGGCCTCCCCCGTCTTGAGCGAAATCTCCCGCTCCTCGCCCCACCCGCCCATCAGCACTCCCACGCGCTTGCCCATGTCGATGATGCCTCCTTGGGCCCGCGTCAGAGCACGGATGATGCCACGCACCGGAAGTGCTCCCCGGCGCGGACGTCGCGTTCAAGTGGCTGGAATGACGGGGGTTTCGCGGTGGCGCCGGGCGGCAGGCAGCCGTGTCCGGGGGGACACGGCGCGGCCCGCGGGCCACGTGCGGGAGTGTTTACAGGGCGCCGCGCCCAGGCCCCTTCAAGACAGGGACGCGAAGGCGCGGCGGCCCACGGCATCAGGGCCCCGTCACCGGCGCCGTGACGGGCGACCGGTGACGTGAGGACCTGGCGTTGGGGGACTTCAGCCCCCGTCGCCGACGCCGCCGTCCGGCAGGAGCCCGCCGTCCGTGAGGCCGGCGTCCGTGTCGCCACCGGCGTCGGTGGTGCCGGCGTCAGAGGTGCCGGCGTCGGACGTGCCGGCGTCGGTGGGGGTGCCGTCCTCTTCGGTGCAGACCTCGTTGCGGCAGACGTAGCCCTCCAGGCACTGGCCGCGATCGCACGGCTGGCCTTCGGGGTCGAAGCTGACGAGCAGGCTGCAGGCGGACAGGCCCATGACGAGGGCCGAGGGAACGATGAGCGATGAAAGGCGGCGCATGGCTAGTAGTTCCGGAGATCGTCTTCGTCGAGCTTGGGGCGCTTCTTCTCTTCCTCGCGCTTGCGCCGGGCCTCTTCCTCCGCCTTGCGCTTCGCCTCTTCGTCCGCCTTGCGCTTCGCCTCTTCGTCCTTCTTGCGCTGGGCCTCCTCCTCCTTCTTGCGCTGCTCCTCCTCGCGCTTGAGGCGGGCCTCCTCCTCGCGCTGGCGCCGGGCCTCGGCCTCGCGCTCCTTGCGCGTCATCTTCTTCGCGGGCGGAGGCGTCGGGGGCGGCTCGAAGACAGGGGGCGGGGGCGCCTTCTCCGGCGCCGGCTCGGTGGCGGGCGTGGACGTGGCGTTCGCCTTGGGGGCCGGCTCCGTCTTCGCGGCGGGCGGAGGCGGCGGCATGGGCAGCGCCTCCTTCATGGGCTTTTCCTCACGGGCCGGCGCGGCCTTCTCCGCCGGAGGGCTCGCGGGGGCGCTGGACGACGAGCCCCCACCCTTCTTGTAGAACGCCAGGTAGCTGCCGGCGCCCGCGGAGACGAGGCCCGCCAGCACGCCGATGTCCGCCACCAGCGCGTACGTCTTGCCGGTGCTCTTCAGGTCCTCCGCGCGCGAGCTGCCCTGCGGCGCGGTCTTGAACGCGTCCGCCTTGGAGGAGGCCTCCAGGCCGAAGTAGATGCCGCCCGCCAGGAGCGCCACGCCCGTGGCCAGCAGCACGTAGCCCGCGGTCTTGCGGCTCACGCCTCCGCCGCCAGCGAAGTGCTTCACCGGCTTGCCGTCGACGCGCGACGCGTCCTGGGCGACGAGCCCCGTCAAGAGCGCCTCGGAGCCCGTGGCCATCGCGTCGCCGCGCGGCACCTGGCCCAGCGCGTACGCCACGTTGTGGCCGTCCGCCACGTCCATGCGCAGGCCGGTGACGGTCAGGGGCGCGTTGCCCGGACCGCCGCGCACCAGCAGCGCCAGCACCTGCGGCACGCCCGCGAGCACGCCCAGCTCCTGCAGCGCCTGGTCCCGCTCCTCGTCGTCGGGGTTCTTCGCGATGCGCTCCACGAGCGCCGCGTAGCGCTGCTGCACCGGCAGCTTCGTGAGCGTGAAGGAGGACTCGCCCTCGCGAGCGCGCCCTTCCGTCACGGCGTAGCCCGGCGCCAGCAGCGTCACGTAGTGGTCCGCGCGCGTCAGGCCCGTGAGCGCCAGCGGGGACACGCCCCGGTAGGTGCCGTCCACGAACACCTGCGCGGCGGGCTGCGTGGTCACGTGCAGCGCGGCCTGCGCGCCGTCCAGCTGCGCCTTGCGCTCCTTCTCCACGAAGGCGACCTGCTCGGGCGGGAAGAAGTTGGGGTTGAAGGTGGCGCGTGGATCCACCGCGAGCACGCCGCGCATCTCCAGCTCCGCGGCCTTGTTCTCCCCGTTGGCCACCTGCGTCGCGGCCTTCATCACCCGCGCGCGGCTGAGCAGCGGGAACGCGCGCGACAGGTCCGCCTGCTCGTAGGACTTCACCGCCTTGTCGAAGCTCTGGAGCGCCTTCACGGTGTCCAGTTCGTCGTAGGCCTTGGCGCCGTCCTTGAACGCGGCGTTGCCCTCCACCGCCTTCGCCTGGCGCGCGGCCGCGCCCTGGGCGTCCAGCGCGTCCGTCAGCCGCACCAGCTCCAGCCGGCCGGAGCGGGCCACGGCCTGCTCCGCCCAGTGCGTCAGCGCCAGCGCCTCACCCTCCAGCGAGGCATCCACGGGAATGGCCACCACCGCCACGCGGGGGCCCGCCGCCGCCGGCAGCGTTCGCGGCACCAGCCGCAGCGGTACGTGTTGCTGCTGCGCGGCGGCGGGGCCCACGGCCAGCATTCCCACCAGCCAGCCACTGAGCGTCGCGTGCAGCGCGCGATTGAAAGGACGTCGCATCCGGTCTCCCTCGTTGCTGTGCGCATTACACGCACTGCGCGGCGGAACGCCAGCATCGAAAGGGGTTTCAGCGACCCGCCGTGCTCCCGGAGGCCCGGGACGCGGGCCCTGGCGCCAACCCATGGAGATAGTTGAGCGCGACCTTGAGCTGTGGATCCGCGAGCTTCGCGGTCACCGCCCAGTCCTTCAGGTTCGCGGGCAGGGTCCGGGGCTGGGCGGCGACCTCCGAGGTCGTCTGGGACGGCTCCGCCTTGAAGTGGCCCCGCAGGTCCTTCTCCCGCGGCGCGTTACCCCCCGCCTTCCCGGAGGCGTCCTCCGGCACCAGGAAGTCCGGGGTGATGCCCTTCTCCTGGATGCTGCGGCCCTTGGGCGTGTAGTAGCGCGCGATGGTGAGCTTCAGGCCGGAGCCGTCCTCCAGCTCGATGATGGTCTGCACGCTGCCCTTGCCGAAGGTCTGCGTGCCCATGATGACCGCGCGGCCGTGGTCCTGGAGCGCGCCCGCGACGATCTCCGACGCGGAGGCGCTGCCCGCGTTGACCAGCACCACCAGCGGGTAGTCCTTCTCCGTGTCGCGGTCGCGGCTCTTCTCCTCGGAGGCGTTGCGGCCGTCCCTCCCGCGCGTGGACACGATGGGCAGGTTGCCCGGCAGGAAGCGGTCGCTCATGGCCACGGCCTGGTCCAGCAGGCCGCCGGGGTTGTTGCGCAGGTCCAGCACCAGGCCGTCCAGCTCCTTGCCGCCGTTGAGCGCGCGCAGCCGGTCCAGCTCCTTCCTCAGCGACTGGTCCGTGCGGTCCTGGAAGTTCTTCACCTTCACGTGACCGATGCCTCCGTAGAGCGCGCTCTCCACGGACACGATGCGGATGTGGTCGCGCAGGATGGCCAGCTCCCGGGGCGCGTTGAAGCCCGCGCGCATGAGCGTGAGCAGCACGCGGCCCCCCGCCGGCCCGCGCATCTTCTGGAGCGCGCGGCCCAGGTCCATGCCCTGGGTGCTCTCCCCGTCGATGGCGAGCAGCTCGTCCCCGGCCTTGATGCCCGCGCGAGCGGCGGGCGTGTCGTCGATGGGCGCCACCACCACCAGCCGGTCGCCCTTGCGCGCGATTTCGATGCCCAGGCCGCCGAACTCACCGGACGTGTCGATCTTCATCTCCCGGAACACCTCCGGGGGCATGAAGACGGTGTGCGGATCCAACGTGTCGAGCATCCCCTGGATGGCGCCCTGGATGAGCGTCTTGCGGTCCACGCTCTCCACGTAGTTGTTCTCCACGTAGGAGAGGACGCGCGCGAACAGCTCCAGTTGGCGGTACGCGGACTCCTCCCGACCGGCCGCGTCCCCTGGCTTCTGCGCGAGCGCGGGCGCGCCCCACAAGAGGAGCGCGGCGAATCCCATGCGCCACGGCTTCGGGAAACGGGTCACGGGAGCGCGTCCTCGGGGGTCGGGTGGAGGGAACCGTCGCAAGGCCCCCCGAGTCTACACCCGGCCCGCCGGACGATTCCCGCCCTTAGAGGCGGGTCCGGTCCGCGAAGCCCACCAGGTGGGACACGAACGCGTCCGGCCGCTCCATCTGCGGCACGTGGCCAAAGCCCTCCACCACGTGCACCTCCGCCTGGGCGGGCAGGTGCTGCCGGTACCAGGCGAGGATTTCCGGAGGCAGGAGCCGCTCACTGCCGCCCCAGAGGAAGAGCACCGGCATCTTCAAATCCCGCACCGCCTGGGGCGCGATGCTCGCCTGCGTCGCGAGCGCATCCGCCGCCAGCGCCTGCACCGTGGGCGTCGTGTAGAGCCTGCTCAGCGCCGGCGCGAGCAGCAGCGCGCCCAGGGGTGGCCGGTGGAAGAGCTTGCGCGTGAGGGCGCGGACATCCGCGCTCGACTTCACCGCGAAGTGCCCCAGCAGCGCCGCCAGCGCCTGCGGCGTCAGCTCCGCGCCCGCGGGGGCCACCAGCGCCAGCGCCTTCACCCAGGCCGCATGCTCGGAGGCCAGGTTGACGGCCATGGCCCCGCCCAGCGAGTTGCCCACCACGAGGGCGGGCGCCTTCACCACCTCCTCGAAGTAGGCGCGCAGCACGTCGAACTGGCTGCGCACGCAGGTGGGACCGCCGCAGTACTCGCCGGAGAAGCCGTGGCCCGGCAGGTCCGGCGCGAGCACGCGGGAGAAGCGCTTCGCCAGCCCGAAGAACGTGCGGCCGAAGCCGTTGGCGGAGCCGCCCAGCCCGTGCACCAGCACCACCGGAGGCCCCTTGCCCTGCCCCTCCAGCGCGTAGTGGTGCACCGCCTGCCCACCCACGGTCACCGTCTCCGACTCCACACCCCGCGCCACCAGCACGCGGCGCATCGCTTCCTGCATCCCACCCATCAGGTCCACGCGAGGGCCTCCTTCGTCCACCGACGACCACCGGGTTCTAACGCTCCCTCAGCTTGGACGCAGCGCAGCAAAACAGACAGTGTCACGGCGTCCCGGCGGCCGCGGTGGCGGGGGCCAGCCAGGGGGCGGGGTCGACTGCCTGCCCGGCGCGGCGGACCTCGAAGTACAGGTAGGCGCCCTTGAGGGAGCCGGTGTCTCCCACCTCCCCCACCACGTCCCCCGGGGTCACGCGCGTGCCCACGGCGACGGCGATGGTGGAGAGGTGGGCGACCAGGGTGTGGAAGTCGTCGCCGTGGTCGACGATGAGCAGGTTGCCGTAGCCGCGCAGCCAGCCCGCGTAGACGACGGTGCCCTCGGCCACCGCGTGCACGGGGGTGCCCGCCGGGGCGCGGATGTCCACGCCCTTCTGCACGGTGACGGTGTTGAAGCGCGGGTTCACCACGCGGCCGAAGCCCACCTCCACGATGCCGGCCACGGGCCGGGGCAGCTTGCCCTTCAGGGCGCCGAAGCCGCTCGTCGCGGGGGCCTCGTGCAGGTCCACCAGCATGCGGGTGAGCTCCGCGTCCGCGCCCTCCAGCTCGCGCACGGCGCGCTTCGCCAGCTCCGCTTCGCCGGCCAGCTTCCCCACCACCTCCTCCAGCGCCTCCTGCTGCGCCTGGGCCTGCTTCGACTGCTGCTGGAGGAAGGCCACGCGCTGGGACAGCGAGGTGTGCAGCCGCTTCAGCTCCAGCGTCGCCTGCCGCTGGAGGGTGGCCACGTGCTGCACGGTGCGCAAGAGCTCCAGGTCGCCCGCCATGCTGGCCTCCAGCGCGCGGGCGCGCCACATGAGCGCGGCGAAGTCGTCCGCGGACAGGAGGACCTCCAGCGGGCGGCGGCGCTGGAGCCGGTACAGGGTGCGCAGGCGCGGGGACAGCCGGCGCAGCTGGGCGCGCAGGGCCTCGCGCAGCACGGCCTCTTCACGCTCGGCGAGCGCGACGCGGCGGCGGAAGAGGTTCAGGTCGCCCTCCAGCGCGCGCACGCGGCGGCGGGAGAAGGCGGCCATGTCCTCCATCAGCTCCATGCCCTCCAGCACGGAGAGCTTCTTCGCCTCCACCAGGGCCAGCGTCGCGCGCTGCACGGCCAGCTTCTCCCGGATGGCCGCGCGCTCCGCCTCCTCGTCCTGCTGGGCGAACGCGACGCTCGCGCCCAGAAGCACCCCCAGCCACGTGAAGCGCCTCATGCGCGATGACAGCGCTCCGCCGCGACGCAAGGGATGCGCCGCCCCGAGACGCGACCACAGCCCTGCCGCGGTGCCCTCCGCGCCCGGTCTCATACGCGCAGGAAGCGCCCCACCGCGACGAAGCTGCCGCCCAGCCCCAGCGCGCAGCCGGCCGCGAGCAGCTCCAGCGCGGTGCGCGTCTCCACCCACGGCGCGGCCACGCCCGGCCCCAGGAGGAACGCGAAGAGCGAGCCCAGCGTGGGCCCCAGAAGCCGCCCGAAGAGCCACAGCCCGCCCACCGCCACCAGCGCGCCCAGGAGCCCCTGGAGAAGGCCCTCCAGGAGGAACGGCGCCTTCACGAAGCGGTCCGTGGCGCCCACCAGCTTCTGGATCTCAATCTCCTCGCGCCGCGAATAGATGGCCAGCTGGAGCGTGGCCGCCACGATGACGATGGTCGTCCCCAGCACCACCACCAGCGCCACCAGCGCCCCGAAGCTCAGCGCGCGGGCGATGGCGGACAGCCGCTCCACCGCGGCCTCGCCGTAGTCCACGCCGGTGACGCCCGGCAGCGCGCGCAGCTCCTTCGCCAGGGCCGCCAGCGCTGCGGGGGAACGCCGCGCCTCCGGCACGCGCAGCTCCAGCGTCGCGGGCAGCGGGTTCTCCGGCAGCTCCGACAGCGCCTCGCCCAGGTCGCCCAGCTCCTGCTTGAGCCGCTTCAGCGCCGCTTCCGGCGGCACCACCGTCACCTCGCCGTGGCTCAGCTCCACCACGCGCGTGTGGACGCCGTGCACCTCGTCCTCGCCCAGCTGCGGCGCCAGGTAGAGCGTCACCTCCACCTCGCCGCCCAGCGACGCGAGCAGGTTGTCCACCACGTGCGACGCGCCCCGCGCCAGCCCCGCCGCGAACAGCGCGATGGCGATGGTGGACACGGCGATGAAGTGCACGAAGGGCGCGTGCTTCAGCCCCCCGGCCGCCGAGCGCCAGAAGTAGGCCGCCTTCGACAGCACGCTCATACCAGCATCCGCCGCGCCGCCTTGACGCCGTCCTCGTCGGAGACGATGAGCCCGCGCTCCAGGCGCACCGTGCGCTTCTGGTAGCGCGACAGGAGCGTGGCGTCGTGCGTGGCCACCATCACCGTGGTGCCCCGGATGTTGATGTCCGTGAGCAGGTCCATGATTTCGACGGTGAGCGCCGGGTCCAGGTTGCCCGTGGGCTCGTCCGCCAGGAGGATGGTGGGGTCGTTCACCAGCGCGCGCGCGATGACCACGCGCTGCTGCTCTCCACCGGAGAGCCTGAGGGGCAGCGAGTTCGCCTTGTGCTCCAGCCCCACCAGCTTGAGCATCCGGAGCACCTTCTCGCGTCCTTCCGGGCGGGGCACGCCCAGCACGTCCAGCGTGAAGCCCACGTTGTCCGCGACGCTGCGGTGGGGCAGCAGCTTGAAGTCCTGGAACACCACGCCGATGTTGCGCCGCAGGTACGGCACCGCCGACTCGCGGATGCGCGCGATGTTCTTGCCGCCCACCAGGATTTGCCCCTTGGTGGCCTTCTCCCCGCAGAAGATGAGCTTGAGCAGCGTCGTCTTCCCGGCGCCGGACGGGCCGGTGAGGAAGACGAACTCGCCCTTCTCCACGTTCAGGTTGATGTCCTGCAACACCGGCGGATCGCCGGGATACGCCTTGTAGACGTGGAAGAACTGGATCATGTCCGGAGAAGCGCGAGGCCCTCCGGTCAGACTACCACGCCCCTGGAGCCCGCCCAGGAACGGGACGGGCGCGACGACTACGAGGGCTCGCCCTCGCTCGCCAGGTAGCTGAGGATGACCTCGTCCAGGCTCTTCTCGGAGATGAGGTCCTCTCCGAAGAGCGTCTCCACGCCCACCTCGTTGATGCGCGGCTTCTCCTTGAGGGCGCGCGCGGCGGCCACTTCCGGAGGCAGCTGTGAGACGGGGGCCGCCACGGGCGGCGGAGGCGGCGTGGGGGGACGCGGCTGCGCGGGGGCTTGCGGAGGCAGCTTCGGCTGCGCGGCCATCTCCGCGTCCGTCGCGAGCTGGCCCGGCTGGTACGAACGGACCGTGGACTCGTAGTTGTCGTACACGCCGTTGATGAGGTTGCGCAGCATCTCCTTGTGCTGCTCCTCCATCAACTCGCGCACGACCTCCGCCAGGTTCTCCGCGTTGAGGATGTCCGCGTAGGACGTCTTCTTGGACGCGAGGATGTTCCCACCCACGAACAGGTGGGTGATGATGTGGGGGTTGTTGACGCCCGAGTCCTCGGTCTGGACGTGGTAGACCTTCCCCTTGTGCTTGATGTTGTGATTGAAGCCGGTGACGGCTTTTTCGAAGGTTTTCGCCATTGCCGAGGTCGGGCACCGTAGCAGCGGGGTCCAGGCTTCACAAGGTAAGCGTCACGCGTCCCGCACCTCTTTTCCGCGTGCCTGCCCGCTCCCCGGGGTGTGCGTCCGCCACCTTCCGCGACGCTCGGTGTGCGGATCCGCACGGGTCCACCAGCCTGCCGGGCATGGGGGCCTCTGTTGAAAAGCTGAAATGGCCTGGGGTACGTAAACCGTTCTGACGATCGCGCCGTCAGCCCCTCCCTCCCTGCCGCGGCCGGAACGACCAACGATGAAGAAGCCGGACACCATCGCGGACAAGGTCCGCCTGCAGGATGCCCAGGCGCTCGCGCAGGGCTACTCGCCCGCCATCCGCGCCATGGAGATCGCCTCCATCATCGCGTTCGTGGGCCTGGAGAGCGCGCTCGTCTACAAGCTCTGGAACACCCACCACACCGGGCCGTGGATGCTGACCCTGGCGGTGGTGCTGGGCTACCTGGCCGCGGACTTCGTGTCCGGCTTCGTCCACTGGATGGGCGACACGTGGGGCTCCACGGAGATGCCCATCCTGGGCAAGGCGTTCATCCGCCCCTTCCGCGAGCACCACGTGGACGAGAAGGCCATCACCCGCCACGACTTCGTGGAGACCAACGGCAACAACTGCCTCGTGTCGCTGCCGGTGGCGGCGCTCGCGGTGGCCATCCCGCTCGCGGGCCCGGGCTGGGTGTTCCTGGCCGCGTTCCTGGGCGCGATGATCTTCTGGGTGATGGCGACCAACCAGTTCCACAAGTGGTCGCACCTGGATGAGCCGCCCGCGATCATCAACTTCCTGCAGCGCGTGCACCTCATCCTGCCGCCGGACCACCACCGCATCCACCACACCAAGCCCTTCAACCAGTACTACTGCATCACCGTGGGCTGGATGAACCGGCCGCTGAAGATGATCCACTTCTTCCCGCTCATGGAGCGGCTCATCACCTGGGCCACCGGCCAGCTGCCGCGCCAGGACGACATCGGCACGGAGGCCGCCCAGGCGCTCGTCGCCGTGGACGGCGCCCAGGAGGTGCCCGTCATCCAGGCCGCCAAGGAGCTGCTCAAGTCCTCCTCCGAGGAGCCCACGGCGAGCGTCTCCACGCCCCCCGTGCGCTGAAGCCGCCGCACCCCGGGCGGCCAGGCCGCCTAGAAGCGCAGGTCCACCTGCTCCGCGGAAGGGATGGGGCGCCCCAGGAAGCGGGCCCCCACCTCCACGAAGCGCTCCGGCACGTCGGTGACGAAGAAGGCGTGCTCCGGCGCGCCTCCGTGCCGGGGCCCGGAAGCCGGCGCCAGCAGCCCCTTCTCCTCCAGCAGTTGCGCCACCGCCTCCGCCGTGGCCTCCGCCGAGTCCACCAGCGACACGTGCGGCCCCACGACCTCGGCGATGACGCCCTTGAGCAGCGGGTAGTGGGTGCAGCCCAGCACCAGCGTGTCCACCCCGTCGCGGGCGAAGCCGGCCAGGTACTCGCGGGCCACGAGCAGCGGCACGTCGCCGGTCGTCCACCCCTCTTCCGCCAGGGGCACGAAGAGCGGGCACGCCGTCGCCTTCACGGAGACCTTCGGGTTGCCCGCCTCCAGCGCCCGCTGGTACGCGCCGGAGCGCACGGTGCCCGGCGTCCCGATGACTCCCACCCCGCCGCCCCGGGTGCGCTGGAGCGCCGTGCGGGCCCCAGGTTCAATCACGCCCAGCACCGGCACCGGCAGCGCGGCCTGGAGGGCGGGCAGCGCCGCGGCGGAGGCGGTGTTGCACGCCACCACCAGGAGCTTGATGCCGCGCTCCAGGAGGAACTCCGCGTTCTTCAGCGAGTAGCGCGTCACCACCTCGCCGGACTTGGTGCCGTAGGGCACCCGCGCGGTGTCCCCCAGGTAGAGCGTGCGCTCGTGGGGGAGCCGCGCCATGAGCGCCTTGAGGACGGTGAGCCCTCCGATGCCGGAGTCGAACACGCCGATGGGACCGTGGCTGTCTTGCCGCATGGGGTGAGTCCCTATCACGTTTGATGCCAACGCCCCCCGCACCGGCCGCGTGCCCCTTTAACGCATGAAGGGCCGGAAGCCTGGAAGGCCTCCGACCCTTTCATGACGCCCGCTTCCGGGTGGGCGCGGCGACTACTGCACGCGGTCGAGCGGGGCGATGGCGGCCTCCGCCGCGCTCGGGAAGTCGTGGGCGTAGACCCGCAGGCTCAGCATGTCCGCGCCCCGGGGCGAGATGTAGCGCCGGCCACCCGTGCCGTTCGCCTGCAGCGACACGAAGTACTCACCGGGGCGCAGGAACTCGAAGATGGCCGGGGACTCGTTGCAGGAGAACCACTGCCCCGCCTCGCCGTAGACCCACTCGTTGGTGTGCACGTCCTGGAAGTTGATGCCCACCTCGCTCACGCCCGCCTGGTTGCAGCTGAGCCGCGTGGCGCCTTCATAGAGCTGCCAGCCCACCGCGGCGCCGCCAATGACCCAGGTGTTCGCCGTGATGGAGGCCGGGATGCCCGCCTGCGACGTGAAGCCGCCCCCGTAGTAGTAGAGGGGCCGCTCGTACGCGTCGACGCCGACGATCTCCAGGTAGTGCTGGCCGGGGGCGATCTCCGGCGTCTCCACCGAGTTGCCCTGGCTGCCCTGGTTGCAGTTGAAGCGCGCCCACGCGCCGTCATCCACCCGGGCATCCACGTACGCGACTCCCGCCTGGGCGCAGGAGGGGTAGTACGAGCCCGCCTCCGTCGGGAACAGCCAGTTCACATAGGCGTAGGAGGTGGCGCCCGTGTTGCCCGTGTTGAAGTTGATGGACACGGCCACGTTGCCGTCCACGGAGAACGTGCCGCGGTACGAGTAGACCGCCGCGCCGTTGTAGTCCACCGCCTGCGCCGTGAACGAGTACGTGCCGGGCGCGAAGTCGTGCAGGACGATGCCGTCGAAGCCGTTCGCCGAGCAGGGATACTTGCCGTCACCCTCGAGGATCTCGCCGTCGATGTAGATGTCCACACCGTCGATGTTTCGCATCTGGCCGCAGGTGGCGCCGTCGAAGCTCCACGACATCCGGACGTCGCCGGGGTAGCGCGGGTGGTTGCTTTCAACGACGCAGCCAGTGAGTCCAGAGGAGAAGCAGAGGAATGCGGCGAGCGTTCTCGCGTTCATGATGGGCATCCGTGGTTCGGGATGGGTGAGGTCGTCGGCCCGGAACACCCCTCCAGACGACCAACCCCGGGAATTATTCAGTGCCGTCCAAAGCAACCGGGCGTTGTCGGCGGGTTTGACCCACCCGAGGACGGAATGTTACGCGCTGGACCCCATGATACCCCACCTGCCCCTGGCCTTTGGCGCCATGAACTACGTGGAGATCATCCGCGACGCGTCGTTCATCGAGCTCGCGGTGCTCCTGCTCCTCATGGCCGTCTCGGTCGCCTCCTGGGCCCTCATCGCCATGAAGGCCACCCAGCTGTCGCGTGCGCGCGCCCAGTCACTTACCTTTCTAGACACGTTCTGGAAGGCGTCCCGGTTGGAGGCCATCTACCAGTCCGCCCAGAAGCTGGAGGGCTCGCCGCTGTCGAAGGTGTTCTGCGCGGGCTACGAGGAGCTGAGCAAGCTGGCGCAGACGGGCACCCAGGACGGCGGCGCCGAGGCCGCGATGAGCGCCAAGCTGGGCGGCATCGAGAACGTGGAGCGCGCGCTCAACCGCGCGGCCACGGCGCAGATCACGGAGCTGGAGAACCGCGTGTCCTTCCTGGGCACGGTGGGCGCCGCGTCGCCGTTCGTGGGGCTGTTCGGCACGGTGATTGGCATCCTGGGCGCGTTCAACAACATCGCGGAGCAGGGCAACGCCACGCTGGCCACGGTGGCCGCGCCGGTGGGCAACGCGCTCTTCGCCACGGCGGCGGGGCTGTTCGCGGCCATCCCGGCGGTGGTCGCGTACAACTCGTTCGTCAGCCGCATCAAGGTGTTCGACACGGAGATGTCCAACTTCTCCGCGGACTTCCTCAACATCATCAAGCGGCACTTCTTCCGCTAGGAGACCCGGCACATGGGCATGGGCGGAGGCAAGGGCGGCGGTGGCCGCACCACCATGAGCGAGATCAACGTCACGCCCATGGTGGACGTGATGCTGGTGCTGCTCATCATCTTCATGGTGACGGCGCCCCTCATCCAGCAGGGCGTGAAGGTGAACCTCCCGGAGACCAAGGCGGCCCCGGTGGAGGCGACGGAGAAGAAGGTCGTCCTCTCCATCGACGTGGGGCGCAAGGTCTACATCGGGGACGCGGAGGTCGCGCTGGAGGAGCTGGAGACGAAGCTCGCCGCCAACGCCAAGGCGCAGGCGGATAAAGAAGTGTACCTCCACGCGGACCGGGACGTGCCGTACGGCGTGGTGGTGGAGGTGATGGCCGCGGCCCAGCGCGCGGGCATCGCCAACGTGGGGATGATCACGGAACCCGCCACGGGCTCCAAGGCGTCCAACTCCGGCAAGGGCGCCCCCGCGGCCAAGGGCAAGCCCAAGGAGGCGAAGCGCTAGCCCATGAGCTCCGCGGTTTCCCACAGCCTGCTGGTGTCACGGCCCACGCGGCTGTCGCGCTTCCTCGTCGTCTCCGTCGTGGGACACGTGGCGGTGGTCGCGGCGGCGCTGCTCTACGCGAACTTCACGTCCGCGCCGAAGCTGAACCTGGACCAGAAGCCCATCAACGCGTCGCTGGTGCGGCTGGGCAAGCCGCGCGACCCCAAGCTGCTGCCGCGCAAGGAAGTGGCGCAGCCGCCGCCCAAGGAGGTCGTGGCGAAGCCCACGCCCACGCCTCCCGCGGAAACGCCCGCGCCCTCCCCGGCCGCCGTGGCGGTGCCCGGCGTGAAGCCCGCCCCGGCCCCCGCGCCCCAGAAGGGAGAGGCGTCCGCGGAGGACCGGCGCAAGAAGCTCTTCGGCGCGTTCGACAAGTCCGCGAAGCCCACGGAGCCGGAGGAGCTGGAGGGCGCCGAGGACGGCGACCCGGACGGTGACTCCGCGGTGGCGGAGGGCGAGCGGTACTACGGCCTTTTGAAGTCCCAGGTGCGCCGTCACTACAACGTGGCGGACACCATCCCCGACGCGGAGCGCCTGTACCTCAAGGCGCAGGTGGCCATGAAGCTGGGCCGCGCGGGTGAAGTGCTGGACGTGAGCCTGGCCAAGGCCAGCGGCAACGAGCTGTTCGACGCGGCGGTGGTGGCCGCCGTGCGCAAGGCCTCCCCCTTCTCTCCTCCCCCCGATGCGCTTCGCGACGCGCTCCAGAAGAACGGCGTCGTCCTGGTGTTCAGCCCATGAAAGCCCTCCTGCTGTCGCTCCTCCTCGTCCCCGCGCTGGCGCTGGCGCAGGCGCCCGTCATCGAAATCTCCGGCGCGAACTTCCGTCCGCTGCCGCTCGCGGCCCCCGCGCCCGTGGTGCAGGAGGGCGCGGACAAGAAGTCCGCCCAGTCCTTCGACACCGCCTTCACGTACGACCTCACCGCCTCCGGCATCTTCCAGGTGCTGGACCGCAACAGCTTCACCGCGGACGCCAAGGAGGGCATGACGGCGGGCAGCATCAACTTCAGCCGCTGGGCGGACGTGGGCGCGGAGTCGCTGGTGAAGGTGTCGCTCGCGCAGGACGGCGGCGCGCTGCGCGGCGAGCTGCGCCTGTTCAGCGTGGCCACGGGCAAGGAGGAGCTGAAGGTGGCCAAGGACGCGCCGGCCGGGGAGCCCCGGCAGTTGGCGCACACGCTGGCGGACGCGCTCTACCGGCACTTCACGCGCGAGCCGAGCCCCTTCCTGTCCCGCATCACCTACGTGCGCAAGGCGGGCGCCAACCGCGACGTGTTCGTGGCGGACTGGGACGGCATGAGCGCGCAGGCGCTCACCAAGGGGGGCACGCACATCCTCCCCACGCTCAGCCCGTCCGGCCAGGTGGCGTACACGTCCTACCGGAAGAACCGGCCGGACATCTACGTGCAGTCTCCCGGCGGCGAGGCGAAGCCGCTGGTGACCGAGGGCCAGATGGCCACGGGCATCGCGTACTCGCCGGACGGCAAGCGCATCGCCTACGCGCTGGCGGAGGGTGAGAGCGCGCAAATCTACGTCGCCTCGGCGGACGGCTCCGGCGCGAAGGCCATCACGGACACGCCCTACGGCCTCAACACCAGCCCCACCTGGTCGCCGGACGGCAAGCGCATCGCGTTCGTGTCCAACCGGGGCGGCAGCCCGCAGGTGTACGTGATGAACGCGGACGGCTCCGGCGTGAAGCGGCTCACCTTCCAGGGCAACTACAACCAGACGCCGGACTGGTCGCCGCGCGGGGACCTCATCGCCTTCACCGCTCGCGACGAGCGCAACGCGTTCGACCTCTTCACCGTCAACGTGGACACGGGCAAGGTGACGCGCCTCACGCAGGACCAGGGCAACAACGAGGAGCCCACCTTCTCCCCCAACGGCCGGCTCATCATGTTCAGCACCAACCGCAACGGCGCCGCGCACCTGTGGGTGATGACCGCCGACGGGAACAACCAGGTGCCGCTGCCCATGGAGAAGGGCTCCTGGCTGACCCCGGACTGGGGCAACGCTCCGGCGGCGAAGTAGTCCGTCACGGCGGGCGTCCGTTGACAGGGGGGACGCGCCGGGGTGCATTGCGCGCCTCATGAGCGCTCCCCTCCCCGCCCACAAGACCCACTGGGGGTTGGACCCCCAGGTCGTCTTCCTCAACCACGGCTCGTTCGGCGCCTGCCCCAGGCCGGTGCTCCAGCACCAGTCGGAGCTGCGGGCCCGGCTGGAGTCGGAGCCCGTGCGCTTCCTCGCGCGTGAGCTGGAGCCGCTCCTGAACGAGGCGCGCGCCGCGCTCGGGGCGTTCGTGGGCGCGGACCCGGATGATCTGGCGTTCGTGCCCAACGCCACCACGGGCGTGAACACCGTGCTGCGCAACCTGCGCTTCCAGCCCGGCGACGAGTTGCTCACCACGGACAACGAATACAACGCGTCAAAGAACGCGCTGGACGTGGTCGCCGCCGAAAAGGGCGTGAAGGTGGTGGTGGCGAAGCTGCCCTGGCCCGTGACGTCGCCGGAGTCGGTGGTGGACGCGGTGATGGCGCAGGTGACGCCGCGCACGCGGCTGTTGCTCGTGGACCACATCACCAGCCAGACGGCGCTGGTCATGCCGCTGGCGGAGCTGGTGCGCCGCTTGCGTGAGCAGGGCGTGGAGACGCTGGTGGACGGCGCGCACGGGCCGGGCATGGTGCCGCTGGCGCTCCAGGAGCTGGGCGCGGCGTACTACACGGGCAACTGCCACAAGTGGCTGTGCGCGCCCAAGGGCGCCGCGTTCCTGTACGTGCGCCGCGACCTGCAGCGGGACTTCAAGCCCATGGTGGTGAGCCACGGGCACAACTCGCCGCGCACGGACCGCTCGCGCTTCCGGCTGGAGTTCGACTGGGTGGGCACGGTCGACCCCACGCCCTTCCTGTGCATCCCCACCGTGATCCGCTTCATGGCGGGACTCGTTCCGGGCGGGTGGCCGGAGGTGATGGCGTCCAACCGGGAGAAGGTGCTGGACGCCCGGCGGAGGCTGGACGCGAAGCTGGGCAACGCGACGCCGCTGTGCCCGGAGTCCATGGTGGGCAGCATGGCGTGCGTGGCCCTGCCGGACGGCTTCCCGGAGCGCCCCGAGCCGCCGCTCTACGTGGACCCGCTCCATGTGCGCCTGTTCGAGGAGCACCACATCGAAATCCCCGTCACGGCCTGGCCCCGGGCGCCCAGGCGGCACCTGCGGCTGTCCGCGCAGCTGTACAACACCCCGGCGGACTACGAGGCCCTGGTGCGTGCTTTGGAAGCGCTGCTGCGTTGAGTAGTGTTCGCGGAATGCCTCGCTTCGCATCCATCGATATCGGGACCAACTCCGTGCTGCTGCTGGTGGCGGACCGCCAGCCGGACGGCCGCTTCCAGGCCGTGGTGGAGCGCGCCGAAATCACCCGCCTGGGCCGGGGCGTGGACACCCACCGCGTGCTGTCCTCCGAAGGCATGGAGGCCACGCTCTCCGTGCTGGTGGCCTTCGCCAACGAGGCCCGGGAGCTGGGCGCGGAAGCCATCGCCGTGTCCGCCACCAGCGCCGCGCGCGACGCGACGAACGGCGCGGACTTCATCGCCCAGGCCAAGGCCCGCGCGGACGTGACGGTGGAGATCATCCCCGGGGAGATGGAGGCGCAGCTGTCCTTCGCCGCGGTGGCGCAGGACTTCTCCAGCGAGGCCGCGGGGCCGCTGCTGGTGGTGGACATTGGCGGTGGGTCCACGGAGCTCATCTACGGCAGCGACGCCGACACGGTGGCCTTCCGCCACAGCTTCGACGTGGGCGCCGTGCGGCTCACGGAGCGCTACGTGCGCACCGACCCGCTGTCCCCCGACGAGCGCGGCGCCATCGAGGCGCACCTGCGCGACACCTTCTCCGCCCTGCCCTCGCCTCCCCCCGGCGCCATGCTGGTGGGCGTGGCCGGCACGGTGACGACGCTGTACGCCGTGCAGCACCAGATGGCGACCTACGACGCGGAAGCGGTCCATGGCGGCACGCTGTCCCGGGGCGAACTGGACGCGCTCACGGACCGGCTGTGCGCCATGCCCCTGGACGCGCGGCGGACGCTGCCCGGGCTCCAGCCCAAGCGCGCGGACGTCATCCCCGCGGGCGCCCTCATCCTGCGTGAAGTGGTGAAGGCGCTGGGCCTGGATGCGTGCCGCGTGAGCGACCGCGGCCTGCGCTGGGGCCTCCTGGCACACCGCTTCGGCTCCGGCTCCTCCCGCTCATGAACGCCTCCTCCCCCGTCGCTCCGTCCAGCTCGCACGCCACGCAGTCCGTGCGCGCGGGCTACGCGCTGTTCATCCTCACGCTGATCAACCTGGTCAACTACCTCGACCGGTACATCATCGCCGTCGCGCTGCCGGAGATTCAGAAGGACTTCGGCATCAACGACGCGCAGTCCGGCCTGCTGGGCACCGTCTTCATCATCGTGTTCATGCTGGCGTCGCCCCTGGGCGGCTTCCTGGGGGACCGCATCCCCCGCCGGCTCCTGGTCGCGGGGGGCGTCATCCTGTGGAGCCTGGCCACGGGGGCCAGCGGCCTGGCGTCCAGCTTCACGGCGCTGCTGCTGGCGCGCGCGGTGATTGGCATTGGCGAGGCGGGCTATGGCGCGGTGGCGCCGTCCATCATCTCCGACCTGTATCCGCGCGAGCAGCGCACGCGGATGCTGTCGTACTTCTACATCGCCATCCCGGTGGGCTCCGCCATGGGCTACGGCCTGGGCGGGTGGCTGACGCAGACGTATTCGTGGCACGCGGCGTTCTTCGCGGGCGGCGTGCCGGGGCTGGTGCTGGGCACCATGGCGTTCTTCATGCCGGAGCCCCAGCGCGGCGCCATGGACGGGCCGGACGCGGCGGTGAAGCTGCCGTTCATGGAGGGCCTCAAGGGGCTGGGCCGCAACATGGCCTTCTGGGCCACGACGGCGGGCTACACGCTGATGACGTTCTCCATTGGCGGCCTGGCGTTCTGGATGCCCACGTACCTGGTGCGTGAGCGGCACCTGTGGCTGGAGCACCCGGGCCGCGTGGGCCTGGTGTTCGGCGCCATCACGGCGGTGGCGGGCCTCACCGGCACCGTGGCCGGTGGATGGCTGGGCGACAAGATGGACCGCAAGCGCGCGGGTGGCGGCTTGTGGCTGTCCGGCATCGGCCTGGTGCTCGCGGCGCCGTGCATGTACCTGGCGGTGAACCTGCAGGACACGACGCTGACGTTCGCGGCCATTGGCGTGGCGCAGTTCCTCATCTTCCTCAACAGCGGCCCCATCAACGCGGCCATCGTCAACTGCGTGCCGCCCGCGTTCCGCGCCTTCGCCATGGGCCTCAACGTGCTGTGCATCCACATGCTGGGCGACGCCATCTCGCCCACGCTCATCGGGCAGATCGCCGACATGTCCAGCCTCCACACCGCCATCGCCATCAACGCGGTGCCGGTGCTGCTGGGCGGCCTGGCGCTCCTCGTGGGCTCGAGGCTGTTCCGGGACGCGGTGCCCCGCGCGCAGCAGGGCTAGCGCCCAGGTTGAAACGCCCGGGCTTGGAATGCATCCGAGCCCTGTTCAACGGCGTGGGCAGGTTCACTGCCCGCCAGCGCATGAAGCGGAGGCGTTCGTGGCGGTCGCGCATTCACACCCGGTACACGGCTGGGAGACGCCATCGAGCACCCTGGTCGTCGCCTGCGGCCACGCCCAGCAGGCGCCCTCCCCCCACGCCTCCTCGCATCCGCAGGCCGTGCTCGCGCTCTACACGGGGGGCCGGGCGGTCATCGACCAGCGCACCCGGCTGACGGTGTCCGCGGGCGACGTGATGCTCATCCCCGCCGGTGAGAAGCACCGCACGGTGGCGGCCGAGCGGGCGGAGGTCTGGGGGCTCGGGTTCCATCCGTCCGCCTTCACGCACACGGAGGTGGGGCCCCTGCTGGAGCCCTTCGAGCGCGTGCGCCAGGGCGCCGCCGCCGTCGTGCCGATTCCGTCCGGGCGCCAGGAGCACCTGGTGCGGCTGTTGTCGGAGCTGCACGCGGAGACGCGCGCACCGCACCGCGCGCTGGGGGAGCAGGTGACGCGCAGCCTCTTCTCCCTGGTGCTCGCGGAGGTGGGCCGCTCCAGCACGTGGACGCCGGTGGAGTCGCGGGCGTCGCTCGCGGGGGACGCGCTCACGTTCATTGAACGGCACTGCCTGGAGCCCATCTCGCTGCGCGAGGTGGCCGCCGCCGTGGGCCGTTCCCCCGCGCACGTCACCACCGCGCTGAAGCAGGCCACGGGCCGCAGCGTGGTGGAGTGGATCATCTCCGGACGGATGGCGGAGGCGCGGCGGCGGCTGATGTCCACGGACGAGCGCGTGGACATCATCGCGGAGCGCGTGGGCTACGCGGACCCCACGCACTTCATCCGCCTGTTCCGGCGCGCGGAGGGGCTCACGCCCGCCGCGTGGCGCAAGCAGCACCGCGCGCCGTCCGCGCACTGACGGGCTTCAGTGCCCCTTCTGCCGTGAGGGGGCGGGCTTCCCCGTCACCTCCGTGTAGCGGCGGTCCGCGTCCTCCAGGATGAGGGCGTGGTTCATCATCGCCGCGGCGATGGTGCCCGCGCTGGCCGCCGCGATGGCCGCCTGCATCGGCGTGGTCATGTCGCCCACCGCGACGACGCCGGGCACGGACGTCTCGCCCGTGGGGCCCACCTTCACGTAGCCCAGGTCATCCAGCTCCAGCCCCAGCCGCGTCACCAGGTCGTGCTGCTTCTGCGGCGGCGCGGAGAACATCACGCTCCGGGCGATGCGCGTCCCGTCCTCCAGCTCCACCTCCGCCAGGCGCCCGTCCTTGCCATGCAGCGCGCGGATCCTCCGCTCCTCCAGCGGGATGCCCAGGGCCTGGAGCCGCTCACGCTGCTCCGCGGGCACCTCGAAGGCGCCGTGGGTGAAGACGATGAGGTCCCTGGACCAGTTCTGGATGATGGGGGCGCCGTCCAGGTACTGCGGGTTCTTCGCCAGCATGGCGAACGGTTGGTCCTTGATCTCCCAGCCGTGACAGTAGGGACACTGGAAGATGCTGGGCCCCCACAGCTCCTTGTAGCCGGGGATGTCCATCATGACGTCCACCACGCCCATCGCCAGCAGCAGGCGCCGGGCCTCCACAGACGTGCCGTCGCCCAGGGCCACGCGGAAGCCGCCCTCGTGCTTCTCCACGGAGCCCACGCGCGTGTCGCGCACCTCCACGTTGGGATAGGCCTTCAGCTGCTCGCGGCTGATGCGCCGGAACTCCGGTGGCGGGATGCCGTCGCGCGAACCGAAGCCGTGCATGTGCTCCGCCGCCGCGTTGCGCGGCGTGCCCGCGTCACAGAGCAGCACCTTCTTGCGCCCGCGCCCCAGGTACAGCGCGGCGTTGAGCCCGCCCGGGCCGCCTCCCACGATGACCACGTCGTATGCCGCCATTGCCCTGCTCCTCGTGTTGATTCCCTTGGAGAGGGAACCTAACGACCGGGCCAGGTCCAACAGGAGGGCGGGCCTTTCGACGGCATCGGCGGATCTTCCGGTCCGCCCGCGCCCTCCGCTACCGGGCGACGGACGCGTCGAGCTTCGGCCGGTACTCCTCCGCCAGTTGCTCCACCTCGCCCGCCAGCCGCTCCCCTTCCGCGAGCAGCCGGGCCTTCAGGCGCTTCCGGTTGCCCAGCGTGAAGAACAGCTCCAGGTCATGCCGGGTGGCGTCCCAGCGCTCCGCGAAGGACAGCGTGAACAGCGCCAGCGGCGGGATGCCCACGAAGGTCCCCAGCCCCCACGCCCACCCGCCCCACACCGCCGCGACCGCCGTCAGGCCCCACCACCACACGATGGACACCACCACCGCGGTGAGGAACTTCACCGTGGCCTGGATGTCCAGCTCCGCCCTGCGCGCCGCCATCCGGGGCAGCGGATACGGAAGCGCGAACACCGCCAGCCCCAGCGCGAACAGCGGCAGCCCGAACACGAGCCGCGCCAGCGTCTTCACCGCGAACGGCACCACGTTGCCCGGGCGGTACTGCACGGACAGCTCCTCCGGCCGCGTGGCCTGCACCAGCGACATCCGGTGGCCGAACGAGGACAGGTGCTGATGCAGGCGCGCGTAGCGCTCCGGCTCCTGCGTCCGGAACAGCCGCACCCCGCGCGCCCACAGCCGCAGCCGCTCCGCGTCCAGCGCGCCGCCCTGGCGGAAGGCGTAGAGCTGCTCCGCCACCTGCACCACCGGCAGGTCCGCCCACTGCTCCAGGTTCAACGTCACCGAGCGCAGGCCCTCCGCCACCCGCTCCGTCAGCGCGCGCACCGAGTCCTGCTCCGACGCCGCGTCCTTCGGAAGGAAGGCCGTCACGTCGATGGGCGCTCCCTGGTCGATGAGCACCTCGCTGCGAAAGACGTTCTTCTCCGCGTAGGTGAGCCCCACCGGGACGATGCGCACCGGGGCGCCCTCGCGCGCGGCGTTGAGCGCAATGCGCGCCGCCCCCGTCTTCAGCTCCGCCAGCTCCGGCTCCGAGTGGCTCTTGCCCTCCGGGAAGATGGTGATGGCCCGCCCCTGCACGAGCGCGCCCTTCGCCGCCTCCAGCGTGCCCTCGTTGCGCCCCATCTGCGTCGGGTCGTCCTGCTTGCGATACACCGGCAGCGCGTCCAGCCCCTTCAACAGCCAGCCGATGACGGGCAGCTTGAACAGCGGCGCCTTGGCCATGAACGTCACCTGGCGCCGCGTGAGGATGAACACCAACGCCGGGTCGATGAGCCCGTTCGGATGGTTGCCCACGAAGAGCACCGGCCCGGAGGGCGCCTCGCCCGGGGCATTCACCTTCACCCGGTAGAAGAGCCGCAGCGCCAGCGCCACCACCGCCCGCACACACGCGTAGAACACACCGCGACTGTATACCGGCGACCCACCCCGGGCCCGCCCGCGCTCCGGACACTGTCACCGCCGGGGGTGGGGAAGCCCCGCTTCCCCGACAGTCCGACGGATTCAGCCACTACAGAACAATCCGTTATGGCGGCGATCCACGCGACCGCGCTCGCGACACACCAGAGGAGAGCGGACATGGAAAGTGGACCGCCGCGTCCCGCGTCCGTGGTCACTCACGGACCCCACAAGGCACGGCAGTCCCCGCCCCCCTCCTGTGCTCGCACGGGAGGGGGGTTGTTCGCTCGTGGGGAAGTGCGTCGAAGCCGCTCAGCGCGGCTTGAGCGTGACCTGCGTGTCCGCGACGGTGCGGCCCTGCGCGTCCGTGAAGCGCGCGCGCACCGGCACGGGGCCCGTGAGCCATCCGCCCTGCACGGGCGTGCTGAAGGGCAGCGTGACGTCCACGCCCGCGGCGACCTCCGGGGCCGGCCCCTCGCTCGGGAAGAAGCGCAGCGGCTCGCCTCCGGAGGGCAGCCCCTCCAGCGACAGGCGCACACGCTCCGGCGCGGTGTAGCTGAACTGCACCGCGTTGCCCTCCGCGCACGTCAGCGTCCCACCGGGGCGGGCCTCCGCCAGCACCGTGCCCTCGGGTGAGACGCAGAAGGCGCGCACGCCCCAGGCCCCTTCGCCCGGCGCGGACGAGCGCGCCTGCCACTCCGGCACGTCCTGTTGCCCGGGCCGCTCCATCGACGGCGCCACGACGACCAGCGCCACGGTCGCGGCGGCGGCGCTCAGCGCCAGGGGCATGAAGAGCGGGGACGCGAACCACCTCCCGCGCTCGGGCGCGGCCACCGCGCGCGCGGGGGCGGGTTGGAGCCTGGCGAACAGCGCCTGCTCCAGGAGCGCGCTCCGGGACTGGGGCAGCGCCCGCCGCTCCAGCACCGACTCCACGCGCGTCAGCCGCGTGTACGTCTCCTGACACCCGGGACAGGTGGCCAGGTGCGCGCGCAGGCGCTCGAAGCCGTCCGCGTCCAGCCCGTCGCGGCCCTTCTCGAAGAGCGCGGCCATGGCCTGCTTCGCCCGGCGGTCGTCACATCCCCTCATCGCGCACCCCGCCTCTTGAAGAAGCTCCAGCCCTGCGTCTCCAGGTCCTCGAGGTACCCCTTCGACTGGAGGAACCCCAGCAACCGGGACTTCAACCCGAACTCGCGCCGCCGCACCTGGATGCGCGTGAGCCCCAGCGCCGTGGCGGCCTCCTCCTGGGGAAGGCCTTCACCGAAGCGCAGCTCGAACAGCCGGTGTTCCTCGCGCGACAGGCCGCCCTTGAACGCCGCGAGCAGCGCCTCCACCTCGCGGTCCTCCAACAGCTCGTCCAGCCCGCCCTCCTCGGAGGAGGACTCGGTGAGCCCCTCGAAGGCCTCGTCGCGGCCCACCATCTCGCGCTCGCGCGACTGCTCCAGCAGCACGTTGCGCGCGATGCCCATCAGGAAGTGGGCATAGGGACGCGTGCCGTTGTAGGCGGCGCGCGTGCGCGGCTCGAAGGCGCGGGCGAAGGTCTCCAACAGCGTGTTCTCCAACTCCATCGCGTTCCTCAGACGGGTGAAGGCTCCCCGCCATGCGGCCGCCTTGAGCAGGCGAGCGAGCGGCTCCGCGTGCGCGCGATACACTTCCGCCAGCACCTCCGGGGTGCCTTCGCGAAAACGGCGCAACGTGTCGTCATCCCACTCCATCCCTCAAGGGCTTACCGCGACCGTCGCGGTCCCGTCATCTGCGTGTTGTCGCGAGCGCCGTCCGGTGGATTGTCGGTTGCGCCCCGTGGCATTCTTTCGCACAGCGCATCGCGCAAACCCTTGATGCCTATGCCCCCTCACAGGCCCCTGGTCCTGGGTGTTCTTTTCCTCCTGGCCGGAACCGCCGCGAGCGCCGCGCCGGAGCAGGTGCATTACGCCCTCATCGTGGCCAGCAACACGGGCATCGGAGCGTCCCAGGCCCCCCTGCGCTACGCGGACGACGACGGCGCCCGGTACTACGAGCTGTTCGCGCCCCGCTCGCGCGAGGTGGTGCTGCTGAGCGTGCTGGACGCGGAGACCCAGGCCCTGCACCCGGGGCTCGCCGCGAAGACGCGCCCGCCCACGCACCCCGCGCTGGCGTCCGCGCTCGCCCGCCTGAACACCCGCATGGCGGAGGACCGGGCGAAGGGCGCCGTGCCGGTGCTGACCTTCGTGTTCGTGGGCCACGGCAAGCGCGGCGCCGCGGGCGAGGGCTCCGTGAGCCTGCTCGACGGCCCCCTGACGCGCACGGAGCTCTACGAGCGCGTGGTGGCGCCCAGCAAGGCGTCCTTCCTCCAGCTCATCGTGGACGCGTGTGATTCGTACTTCTTCGTGCACTCGCGCGGCGCGCTGCCGGTGGGCCCCGCGTACGTGGACGCGGTGAAGGGGCTTCTGGGCAACCGCGAGCTGGAGCGCTTCCCGCAGGTGGGCGTGGTGCTGTCCACGGCCTCGGAGCAGGAGAGCCAGGAGTGGAGCGCCATCCGCTCCGGCGTCTTCAGCCACATGGTGCGCTCGGCGCTGTCGGGCGCGGGGGACGTCAACGGGGACGGCAAGGTGGACTACGCGGAGCTGCGGGCCTTCGTGGCCGCCGCCAGCCAGGGCACGAACGACGTGCGGGGCCAGCCGAACGTGTTCATCCAGCCGCCCGCGCTCAATCGCGCGTTCGCGCTGACGGACCTGGGGGACGCCGCGTCGCTGGGCTATCTGATGGTGCCCACGGGCCTGGCGGGCCGGCTGTGGGTGGAGGACTCGCGCGGCCTCCGCGTGGTGGAGCTGCACAAGGAGCGCGAGCGTCCGCTGGTGGTGGCCCTGCCCGTGGGCCGCGGCTACTACCTGCGGGGCAGCGGACGGGAGGCGCCCTTCGCCATCAGCCGCGCGTCGGAGGTGGTGGACGCGGGCGGCCTGCCCTGGCACGACGCCAGCGTGGCGGCCCGGGGCGCGGTGCAGGACGCGATGCGCGACAAGCTCTTCTCCGTGCCCTTCGGGCCGCGCTTCTACCGGGGCTACATGGCGAGCCTCGGCATCACGCCGTCGTCGGACGAGGCCGACGCCGCGCTGGTGCCCTGAGCCCGCCATGAGCCTGCCCGCATCCCTGCTGTGGATGGTGCTGCGCATGTCGGCGCCCTGTGACGCGGACACGCGCGTGGTGCTCATGCCCTTCGAAAGGCTGGCGCTGCCGTCCACGGACGCGCGCGAGCTGGAGGACGCCACGCGGCGCGCGGTGGCCGCGTTGCCGGACGCGTGCCTGGAGTCGCGCGAGGACACGATGGCGCGGCTGCGCGGGTCGGGCGCCGTGCTGGCGGCGTGTGGCGACGCGGCGTGCCGGAGCGCGCAGGCCTCGGCGCTGGGCGTGCGCCGGATGGTGCGGGGCGTGGCGCTGGGCGTGGGAGGCAAGCGCAGCGTGGCGCTCACGGTGACGGACGCACGAGGCCCGGAGACGCGAGCGCAGTTCGAGGCCCCCGCCACGACGCCGGGCGAGGCCGACGCGCGCGCGCGGCATGCGCTCCAGCAGGTGTGGTCGCCGCTGGTGACGACGCCGTCCGCGCGGCAGCCCCAGGGTTCGCGAATGCTGCCCAGGGTGTTGTGGGGCGTGGGCGGCGCGGCGCTCCTCGCGGGCGTGGGCTTCGGGCTGGCGGCGCGGAGCACGGAGTCGAAGGTGTCGAAGAATGGCGGCGAGTGCGTCGCGGCCGGCGAAGCCTTCGCGGACTGCTTCGCGTCGCGGCTGCGCACGGGCCGCAATCAGGCGCGGACGTCCAACGTGCTGCTGGGCGCGGGGGCGCTGCTCGGCGTCGGCGGCGCGGTGTCCTTCATCTGGGAGCTGCCATGAGGAAACTGCTCGCCGCGCTGACGGGTGCGGTCGTCCTCACGATGGGGGCATGCACGTTCGCGCCGGACCTGTCGCGCTTCGCCGCGTGCGACGCGGCGGGAGGCTGTCCCTCCGGCACGTCGTGCCTCCCGTCGGAGAACCGCTGTCTGCCGGCCTGTGGCGAGGGCGGCCCCTGCGACGACGAGCCCGAGCCCGTGGAGCCTCCGGACGCGGGCATGGACGTGGACGCGGGCACGGGCACGGACGTGGATGCCGGAGCCGAGGATGCCGGAGCCACGGACGAGGATGCCGGCGTCACGGACGCGGGCGGCAGTGACGCGGGCCCGGCCGCGCTCGCGCTGGAACCCCTCCTGCCGGAGGCCATCGAGTCCACTCCCTATTCGGGACAGCTCCAGGCCCGGGGCGGCACCCCGCCGTACACGTTCAACGCCACCGGCGCGCTGCCCGCGGGCATCCTGCTCGACACCGAAGGCCGCCTCACCGGCGCGCCCAAGCAGGCCGGGGACCAGGTCCTCCCGGTGGAGGTGACCGACCTGAGCACTCCGACGAAGCGAGCCAGCGGCAGCCTGACGCTGCACGTGCGTCCGCTGCTGCGGGTCGCGGGGCCGGAGCCGCTGGCGGACGCCGTCAACAATCGCGCCTACACCGAGCGCGTCTCCGCCACCGGCGGCAAGCGGCCGTACACCTTCGCGCTCGCGCAGGGGCAGGCGCTGCCGGCGGGACTGACGCTCGCGGCGGACGGCCTCATCACCGGCTCCACGACCCAGGCCGGGAAGACGACGTTCACGGTGGCCGTGACGGACAGCGACACGCCGCCCCAGTCCACCACCGGCTCGCTCTCCATCACGCTCACGAGCGCTCCAGGCACCATCACGCTGATGTCGAAGGCCGTGCCCAAGGGCCGCGTGGGCTCTGACTACAGCTACACCGTGCGCACCAGCGGCACGGGCAACTGGAGCGTGAAGAGCGGAGCGCTGCCGCCGGGCATCCTCCTGGACACGAAGGACGGCATCCTCTCCGGCAAGCCCACGAGCCCGGGCGACTTCACCTTCAGCCTCGGCGTCGCCGACCTGCTGTTCTCCGACGAGCGCTTCTACACGCTGCACGTCGACTGAGGCGCGGGCCTCACGGGTAGCGGTCCACCACCTGGATGACGCCGGTGTTGTCCTGCACCACGGAGAAGCCCTTCATCGGGCTGGGGTACGCGATGAGCCCCTCGCCGTCCTTGTCCCAGCGCGTGTCCAGCAGCACGCCGCAGAAGGGCACGGACGTGGCGCCGCTCTCCGGGGTGAAGATGCGGTCATACCGGCCGAACACGCGGTGCTTCGTCACGTAGAGCCGCCCGCCGATGCGCGCCCCCGGCAGCTTCGCCTCCCCTTCCGCCTGCGGCAGCGCGATGACGAAGCTGTAGTTGTACCGGGCCGGCCCCGGGTGGTCCTGGATGCTGTCCACGATGACGGGGATGCGGTCCCCCACCTTCAGCCCCAGCCGCTCCATCTGGAGCTGCGCGCCGCGAGGACACGTGCCCTCTGGCGGCATCCACGCGGGGCGCGGCGCCTTCGCGGCCGTGTCCGGCCCGTGCTGACACGCGAGCGCGAACACGCCCAGCAGGGCCAGGCCCCCAACCACTCCACGGCGCGCACGGTGGGTCCGCATGGACGAAGGCCTCCGGTCAGAACGTCCCGATGCTGAAGTGGAACTGCGTGGGCGCTTCATTGAGCGCTTCGTCGCGGTCCAGGTTGAAGCCCACGTCGAAGGCCAGCGGGCCCACGGGCGTCACGTAGCGCAGGCCCACGCCCGCCGCGTAGCGCAGCACGCCCGGGTCGAACAGCGTGCGGTCCTGCCACAGGTTGCCTGCCTCGAAGAAGAGCCCCAGGTCCACCGCGGCGATGGCCGGCACGCGCAGCTCCGCCTTGGCCAGCGTGAAGAGCTCACCGCCCTGGCTCGCGGGCACCTGTCCGGCGAGCACCGCCTTCAAGTCATCCGGGCAGCCCGCGGGGGAAATCACCGCGCGGCACGCGGCCAGCCGCTGGTGCAGCCCCTCGCGCACGTCCTGCGGCAGCACGCCGTCCTCGCGGAAGCCCCGGAGGCTGGAGGAGCCGCCCAGGTAGAACAGCTTGGACCCGATGTTCTGCGCCCCCTGCGTCAGCGGCACGATGGTGCCCGCGCGCGCGCTCACCGCCACGCTCGCGCGGCGGCCCAGCGGCGCGTACGCGCTCACGCTGCCGGACAGCTTCACGCCGTCGATGGGGAACTCCGGCACGCGGTTGCCCGCGACGTCCGTGGGGTGGACGCTGATGCCGCGCATGAACTCCACGCTGGTGCTGAGCACCATGCCGCGCCGGGGGTTCGCCGGGTCGTCGCGGAAGTCCAACGTCATGGACGGCCGCAGCGAGTGCAGCGCGAAGTCGCCGTACGGGTAGCGCAGGCGCTCCTGGTCCGCGCGATTGATCAGCTCCAGCACGCCCCCGCGCGAGCGCAGCCGGTTGTTCTCCAGTTCGTACTGGAGCGACACGTTCACCCACGACGCCAGCGCCCAGTCCACGCCCATCACCGCCGCGAAGCGCGTGGACAGGTACGACGGCCGGTGCACGCGCTCGCCAATCAGGTCCAGGCGCGCGCCAATCTCCTGCGGCGCCAGGAAGGACAGCCGGGGCTGGGACAGCGCCAGGTTGCCGCGCCCGCCCAGGCCGCTGAAGCCGTCCAGGTCGGAGTCACACGCCTCGCCGGACAGCTCTCCGGTGGAGCACCCGGCCGGAAGCCGCGAGGACGACAGCGCCTCCGCGCTCGCGCCCGCGTAGTTCACCTTGCCGCGCGCCAGCAGGTTGAGCCCCCGGCCATCCAGGTTGCGCCATGCGGTGTCCAGCGTGATGCGGGGACCGTCCACCAGGAAGTAGCCGCCGGACACCTCGCCGTCGATGCGCGGGCGCTCCTGCACCGTCACCAGCACGTCCTTGGAGCCCTCGCGGCGGTTGGGGTCCGCCAGCGACACCTCCGCCTGGCGGAACAGCCCCAGCCGCGACAGCCGGCGCTGCGCCTCCGCCAGCGCCTCCACGGACAGCGGTTGTCCGGTCTTCAAATCCAGCTGCGCCAGCACCACGTCCGGATCCGAGCGCGTCAGCCCCTGGAGCAGCACCTGACCCACGCGCACGCGAGGCCCCGGGTCCACGCGGTAGGTCACCTGCGCGGAGGTGCCGCCCTCCTCCACCGACACCGAGTTGCTCACGTGCGCGAAGAGGTAGCCCTCGCGGCCCAGTCCCCGCTCCAGCGCGGCCTGCGCCTGGTCCACCTTCTCGAAGCTCAGCGGCGTGCCCACGGGCAGGAGCAGGTTCACCCAGACGGGGTCCACCTCCAGCGGGATGCCCAGGAAGATGGGCGCGCGGATCAACGCCCGGGGCCCCTCCTCCACGTCGAAGTCCGCCTCCGCCTTGTGCTGGCGCACATCCACCGTGAGGCCCCGGAAGGTCACCTGCGCGGACGCGAAGCCCTGCTCGCGGTAGGCCGTCGTCATCGCGTCCGCGGCCTCCAGCCACGCGTCCTCCACGAAGACGGTGGACGGGTCGGGCGGGGACACCACGCTCGTGTCGTAGCGCCGCTCGCGCCCCTCCGTCTCCAGGGGGTCCTCGCGCATGGGCAGGTCCAGCTCCGGCCACGTCTCCAGCGCCGCCACCTGGTTGGTGAGCATGGAGCGCAGCAGTTCGGAGGACAGCGCCGCGTTGCCGTGGAAGCGCACGTCCGCCACGCGCAGCGGAGCGCCCTCCTCCACCTGGAAGCCCAGCACCGCCGCGTCGCCGTCCGGCCGGATGACCTCCAGCGCCCGCACGCGCGCGTCGTTGAAGCCGCGCCGCCGGTAGAACGCCTCCAGCCGCCGCGCGAGCCGCGCCGCCACGGTCTCGTCCATCGCCTCCTCGCCGTCGTAGGCCACCACGCGCGCCAGCAGCGAGTCCGGGAGGCGGCGGTTGCCCGCGAAGCGCAGGTGGAACGCGGGCCCCGCGGACACCGGCACCGCCACGGACGCCTCGCTGTCGTCCACGACGACGGTGGGCGTGCCCACCCAGGCCCGCCAGTGCTGGCCCTCGCGCAGGAGCACGCGCAGCCGCTCCAGGCCCCCGTCCAGCTTCGCCCGGTCGAAGACCTCTCCAGGCGTCATCCCCAGCGCCTCCACCAGGCGCGGCAGCGGCAGCGCGGGGCTGCCGGAGAAGGTCACCTGCCGCACGCGGGTGGGCTTGCCCTCCACCACCACCAGCGTCACCGCCACGCCGCCCGCGGGCACGGGCCGCTCCTCCACCTGGATGTCGACGGCGTCGTAGCCCTTGCGCTGGTAGGCCTCGCGCACCGCGTCCGCCGCGGTGTCCAGCTCCTCCGGATCCAACGGCCCGCCCTGGAGCAGCCCGCTCGCCTCCAGGAGCTCCCCGGATGTGAGCACCTGGTTGCCCCGCACCGCCACGTGCGACAGGAGCGGCAGCGGCGTGAGCTGGAACACCAGCCGCACGCCGCCGGGAACCTCCTGCGTGAGCGCCACCACGTCCGCGAAGCGGCCCGTGGCGAACAGCTGCTCCACCGACTTGCGCACCGCGCCCGGCGTCAGCGCCTGGCCCTTGCGCAGGGTGACCAGGCCCGAAAGCCCGTCCGGGGCCATGCCCTCCGGCAGGTGCAGCTCCACGGCCACCACCGCCGGCGCGTCCTCGTCGTGGCCCGCGGGCGCGGCGAAGGCGGCCGGCGCGCTCACGAGGAGCAGCACCGCGGCCAGCGCGGCTACTCGACCTCCCAGCCCAGCTTCAGCTCGAGCCCGAGGTTTCCGAACGACGCCTGGCTGTTCTCGTTGTCCCACTGGGCCTGTGCGGAAAGACGGTCGTCGAAGCGGTACTCAGCGCGTGCCCGGGTGCCTCGCCCACTCACTGGCTGGGTCATCCCGATTTTAAGCTGCTCGGAAAGGAACTTCGACTCCAGTTGTGCGGTGGGCTCCGCCTGCCGGGTGGCGTCGTTGTAGGTGGTGGAGATCTGCAGGGACAAATCCCTGAGAACAGGGTTGCTGGGCAGGAACCGGCGCACCTGCCGGTCCAGTCCCGACACGTTGAAGAGGGCCTCCGCCGCCAGACCGTAGCTCGCCGACGCGGCCGTGTCCTTGTCCGCGCTCGTCACACCCAGTGTCAGCAACGACAGGATGTCACCCTCCGTGAGCACCGGCTCCGAGGACAGCACGACCAGCGGGTTGGCCGGCCGGCCGAACGCGTGCAACTTCACCACGAACTCGCGCACGGACGTCTGCGCCTGCACCTCGAACACCGGGTCGATGCCGGACGCGTCGCGGAACTCCAGCTGCCCCTGGTCGATGGTGAAGAGGTTGTTGCGGAAGAACGCCTGGCTGCCCTCCGCCGCCTCCACGCGGCCCAGGAGCCCCGGCTTCACGTCCGTGCCGGTCAGCCGCACGTCGCCCAACAGCCGCGCCTTCGCCAGGTTGTTGTCCACGCGCACGTCGCCGAAGTGCACGTTGACGTCCCAGGTGAAGAAGGGGTCCCTCGCGCGCTCGCCCCCGCCGCCCACGGCGAGGTTCGGCTTCTTCTGCATCGTCTTGAGCAGCGCTTCGATGTCGAGCGGCTTCTGGTAGCGCAGCTTGATGATGTCCAGCCCACCCGTGACGGTGGGCCCCGTGGGAGGACCCACCACCTGCAGGAGGCCGGACACGGTGAGCGGCAGGTCCTCCGTCATCCGGTACGGCACGGCGTCCAGTTGCAGCGTCAGCGCCAGCCGCTTGGGCACGAAGCGCTCCAGGCGGATGTCGCCGCGCGCGGACACCTGGCCTTCGTTGACCTGGGCCTGCAGGTGCTCCAGCAGCACGCGCTGGCCCGTCATCTCCAGGCGGCCGGACATGCCGCGCACGGTGAGCGGCAGGTCGCGCATGGACAGCCGCACGTCGGACAGCTCCGCGGTGCCCACCACCGCCGGAGACTCCAGTGAGCCCACGGCCTCCGCGTCCACGCGCAGTTGGCCGCCCACGCGCTCCATGCCGGGCAACAGCGGCTCCAGGAGCCGCACGTCCATGCGCCCCTCACGCAGGCTCATGTTCATGGCGCGCTGGCTCACCCAGCCACCCAGCGTGACGTCCACCGACGCGCCGCTGAAGCGGAAGGGCTGCACGTCCAGCCGGCCGTTGAGGTACGTCAGCACGATGGGGCCCTGGTTGCGGCCGCGCAGGTCGCCCCGCGCGAGCGACAGCTCCCGCACTGTCGCCCCCACCGAGTAGCCCTCCGGCTGCAACAGCGGGCCCTGCACCGTCACGCGCCCCGCGAGCAGGCCGGTGACGCCCGCCAGCGCTGGCGTCTGCGGCAGCAGCGGCTTGATTTCAGGCAGCAGCAGGTCGACGGTGGAGTCGAAGAGGTAGGGCTCCTTCACCGTCATGTTCAGGTAGCCCTGCGCGTCGCGGAAGGGGCGCCCGGTGATGCGCAGCTGCTTGCCCTCCTGGTGAAGCGCGAGGTCCATGGCGCCCAGGTCGCGAGACGCGAAGGTGATGCGCGGGCCCTTGAGCGTGGCCTGGATGTCGGGCTTGTCCGCCGAGCCCGCCACGGTGCCCGCGAGCGCGAGCGTGCCCTGGATGCCCATCTCCTCCGCGGTCTGCTGCCCCACGGCCTCCGCGAGCGACAGGTTCTCTCCGCCGAAGCGGTAGTCCAGCGCGCCCCCGGTGAAGCCGAAGGAGCCCTCCACCCAGGTGCGCCCCATCCGGCCGTCCAGCACGGTGCGCTCCAGCACCATCTCCTTGCCGTCCACGAAGCGCAGCCGCGCGGAGCCCGCGCCCAGCCGGCGGCCCAGGTACGTGGTGTCGCGCAGGTCGAAGGCCACCAGCCCCTCCAGCTTCTCCAGGGGACTGTCGATTTCGACGCGGCCCGAGGCCGCGCCGGCGAACTGGCCCTGCACCACGGCGATGGACGGGCTCAGGCCCGCCACCAGGTCCACCAGGTCCTCCGTGCGGCCCTGCGGCACCGTCACGTCCAGGCGCAGGTGCAAGAGGCGCGCGAAGGTGAGCGCCGCCTTGCCGAAGTACTGCGTGCGCCCCTTCTGGCCGGTGAGCGACGGGAAGGACAAGAGGCCATTCGAGTACGACAGCTTCGCCTGCGTCACGCCCAGGCCGAAGCCCCAGAAGGTGAAGTCGCGCAGGGACAGGCTCGCGTCCACCTTCACGTCCGAGTACGGCCCCACGATGGAGTAGTTCGCCGAGCCCTTCCCCGACCACGGCAGCTCCGCGATGTGGCCGAAGTCCGACAGCTCCAGCTCGCCGTTGCCCTGGATGTCCAGGCCGCGCACGCTGTCGAAGTAGAGCGTCACGTCGCCGTGCACGCGCGAGCGGCCGGACTCCACCGTCAGGCGGCTGAAGGACACGCGGTCCCCCGAAAGCTTCACGGCCGTCTGCGCGCGTCCCCGCTCGAAGGTGAGCAGCGTCTTGCCCGCGCTGGCCGGCGCGTCGAACGCGCGCGTGGCCAGCACGAAGCGTCCGCTGCGCAAGTCCAGCGGCCCGGACAGGGACGGCCGGGGCAAGAGCGTCCCGGTGAGGTGCGCGTTCGCCGTCGCGGGGAAGTCCACCCAGGAGCCCGCCACGCCCGCGCGCTCCAGGATGCGCCCGAAGGACGCGTCCTCCGTCTGGAGCGTCACGTCCACGGGCAACTCCGGCGTGAGCTTCAGCGCGCCGGACAGCTTCACCTTGCCGCTTCCCAGTGGGGCCTCCAGCGACTCCACGCGCACGCTGTCCCCCGCGTACGACAGGCGCGCGTTGAGGCTCACCGGGCCGTACTGCTCATAGGCCAGGTTGCTCGCGGACAGGTCCGCGCCCACCGCGAGCGCGGACGGCTTCCCGGTGATGGACAGGCGCGTCCACAAATGCCCGGTGGCCGGACGCGGCAGCAGCTTCGCCTGCGACAGCGTGCGCAACGGCAGGAACACCTGCGCGTCCAGCGCGAGCACCGGATGGCACAGCGTCTCCACGCGGCCGGACACCGTGGCGGTGATGTCGTCGAGCGTCACCTCCGCGCGCTCCACGTCCAGCAGGCCTTCATCCGGGTCCAGCGAGCCGGTGAAGCCCAGCTGCCCCAGCGTCAGCTCGCCGCCGCCCGCGCCCAGGCGCACCAGGCCCCGCCGCGCGCCCACCTCCAGCTCCATCACGCCCCAGTGCTCCACCCAGCCCACGTCCAGGTTCTCCACCTCCACGCCCCGCCCGTCTGGCAGCGCGAGCCGCACCTCCGCGCCGGTGATGTCCACGCGCCCCACGCCCACGCGGGTCAAGGGCGTGAGCGGGCACGTGCCGTCGGAGGAAGGCGGGCTCGTGGAGGGCCGGGACAGGTCCAGCGCCACGCGCGGATGGTGCACGCGCACGTGGCCCAGCACGAAGCGGCGGGACAGGGGCGACAGGAAGCCCAGGCCCACCTCCGCCGTGTCCGCGGCGAACAGCGGCGTGTCCCGGCCCGGCGCGAACACCGACACGCCGTGCAGCACCACGCGCGAGCCCAGCGGATCCAGCTCGCACCGGCCGATGCCCACGTCCACGCCCAGGAGGTCCGGCAGGTTCCTGCGCGCCAGCGTGCAGGCGGCGTCCCAGGTGAACGGCTGACGCAACAGCAGGATGCTCCCCGACACCACGAGGAGCACCCACAAGAGCGCCTTGCGCGCTGCACTGTTGCGGCTGGGGAGGGACAAGCCGCTAGAGCTTACCGAGTCCCTCGAGGTAGCGGTCGATCTCCGCCAGGTCGATCTTGGTGTTCGCCGTCCGGGGCAGCGAGGTGGCGGGCGCGCTCGCCCGCTCGCTTGCCTGGGAAGCAGCCGAGCCACCCTGGAGCCCCAGGTTGTCGCCGATGCGGTGCACCAGCTCCGCGCCGATGGTCTCCGAGCGCGCGAGGAACGCCTCGAAGAGGGCGTTGTCGCACAGGGTGTTGATGACGCGCGGGGTGCCGCCGGAGTGCTCGTGCACGGCGAGCAGCGCCTCCGGCGTGAAGGGCATGCGCGGGCAGCCGGCGAGCCGCAGCCGGTGCTTCACGTAGGCCTCCGTGGACTCCGCCGTGAAGGGCTCCAGCTTGTAGCGGAGCGCCACGCGCTGGGCGAGCGGCGGGTCCAGCTTCAGGTTCTTCTCGATCTCCGGCAGGCCGAAGAAGACGAAGGAGATGAGCTTGCGCTCCGGAACTTCCAGGTTCAGCAGCCCCCGGAACTCCTCCATGAGCTCGCGCGTCTCCAGCATCTGCGCCTCGTCGATGAGGACGACGGCCTTCTTGCCGGACTCGTAGATTTGCAGCAGGCGCTGGTAGAGCTGCGACAGGAGCGCCAGCTTCTCCTGCGCGGGGTTCTCCACGCCCAGTTGGAGCGCGATGCGGCGCAGCAGCCACTGGGCGGTGATGCCCGAGTGGATGATGACGAGCAGCGCGGCCTCGTACTCGGACTCCGGAAGCGAGTCGAGCATGCGCCGGGCGAGCGTCGTCTTGCCCGCGCCGATGTCGCCAATGAGGATGGACAGGCCCTTCATGTAGCCCACGGCGTGCATCAGCCGCGTGAGGGCCTGCGAGTGCTGCGCGGAGTTGTAATAGAAGCGGCTCACCGGAGCGTTGGAGAACGGCTCCTGGGTGAGTTCGAAGAAATCGAGGTAGGTCGTCATCGCTCGCCGGGCCTCGTGGGGGGACGCGCTACACGTACCCTACTTTACGAGCCTTCGGCACGCCCGCGGCGGGAACCGGCGTCGCCGGGCCCTTTCCGGCGCGAGGCAGCGGGTCCTCCTCCGGTGCGGTCATGGCCGACAGCCGCGTCACCTGGGACCCCACGTCGCGGTACTTCGCGTCCATGGCGGCCACCCGCTGGAAGTGGAAGAGCGCCTTGCCCTGCTCGTTGAGCGCGTCGTAGGCGCTCGCCAGTTCGAAGCCCAGCGCCTTGGCCACCTCACCCGTCGCGAGCACGTTGGAGAGGCCTTCCTTGAACACCGCCACGGACTCTTCCGGCTTGCCGCGCAGCGTGTGCAGCATGCCAATCATCGTCAGGCAGTCCAGCTCGCGCGGGGTGCCCACGCAGCCCTGGCGGGCCACGTCGAACTCGTGGACGGCGTCATCCAGGAGGCCCATCTCCTTGTAGGCGATGCCCAGGTCGTAGTGCGTGTCCACGTCCTCGGGCTTCACCACCTTGGCCAGGCCCTTCTTGAACTCGGCGAAGACCTCGTCCACCGAGTACTGGAAGTCCTCGTCCGCCGGGGGCACCGCCGCCAGCGACTCACCGCCCAGGTCGTCCAGCTCACCGGCCAGCTGCGCCGCCAGGTCGAACGCGTCGCCACCACCGGCGCCGTCGTCGAGCGACGCCTCCGTCACCGGCTGTACGGAGGGCACATGCAAGGGCTCGGAAGGAGCGTCTTCCTCGGGGGCCGCGCCACCGCCGGCCTCCAGCTCCTCCAGCCGCGCCATCAGCTCGCCGGCGCGCACGTGGCCGGGGAACGCGATGGCCACCGTCTCCAGGATTTCGCGCGCCTCTTCCAGGAGGCCCTGGTCGAGGAAGAACGACGCCTCGTCGCACTCCTCGGAGGCAGGCTCCTCCTCGGGCTCCGCTTCCGGCTCGGGCTCGGGCTCATCCGCCAGGGCCTCGGGCTCCGGCTCGGGCTCCGGCGTCTCCTCGACCGCGTCGGTCTGGGGCTCGTCGTAGGACAGCCCCTCCATCGACGGCAGCACCATGTGCGCGGCGGTGGGCTCGTCTTCTTCCTCGTCGCCCAGCGACATGCCCTCCGCGTACGCGGGCTCTTCCGCCGGCGCGGCGAAGCTTTCATCCAGGCCCGCGTCGTCCAGCGCGGACGCATCCAGGGGCGCGAGCCCCACGCGCGTGGGCGCGTCGTCGTCCTCGCCCAGCGACATGCCGGGTTCGACCAGGGCCTCGTCGTCGCCGCTGTCGTCCAGCGTGGGCAGCTGGCGCGTGTCCGGCGCGGCCTCTTCCAGCAGCGCGCGCGACGGGGACAGGATGCGCGTGGGCGGCGCCTCCTCCTCGTCCCCCAGCGACATGCCGCCCGGCTCGTCCGCGAGCACCATGGGCTCGTCGCCCGCGTCCGCCGCGTACGCCAGCGCGTCGTCGTCCTGGGCGACCAGGGGCTCGTCGTCCAGGCCTCCGGAGGCATCCGAACCGTCCAGGCCCGGCTCGTCCGCGAGCACGAGCGAGTCCTCGTCGGACCCCATCACCAGGTCGTCCTGCGGCGGCAGGTCGTAGACGGCGTTCTCGGCGGAGCTGATGGGCTCGCCCATCACTGCTTCCTCGCCGCTCAACGTGGTCTCCGCGACCTCGTCGTCGACGATTTCGTCCGAGTCCGACCCGTGGCTCAGCGCCGCGAGCGCCAGCTCGTCACCCCCGGGCTGCGCGAGCGCGTCCTCCGGCGGATCCGCGACGAGGATCTCGTCCTCGTTGGAGTCCACCAGGATGGCGTCCTCCTCCAGCGACTCCACGCCCGGCGTCGCCGCGGGCGCCACGAAGCCCCCTTCCGCGCGGAGCACGGACAGGAAGGCGGGCACCTCGGGATGCGCCGGATTCTCCTGGAGGATGGTCGCCAGGTACGGCTGCGCGCGCTGCACGTCCGCGCGGCGCGTGCACAGCCGCAGCACGTTGAGCAGTTGCTCGGACGCCTGCGCGCCGTTATTGGCCGCCACGTAGATGTGGTACGCCTTTTCGTGCGCGTCCAGGTTCTCCGGATCCACGGAGAAGACCTTGCGCAGGTGCTCCAGCGCTTTGTCGTGGAGCCCGTACTTCACGTAGACGTCCGTCTCCGTCAGCAGCTTGGCCAACTGCTCGCGGCTCATCCCCGCGGGCGCGGGCGGCACCACGGCCGCGGGCGGCGCGGCGGGCACGGGACGGGACGGGGGCGCGGCGGCGGGAGCGGGCGCGCTCCAAGCGGGCGCGGCCGGCTCCTCGGGGTGATGCATGGCCGCGGGCGCGGGCTCGGGCTCGGGCTCGGGTTCAGCGACGGGCCCCCGGCGCGCGAGCAGATCCGGATCCTGCGGATCCAGCAGTTCAATCTGCGTCCACACGCCGTCGGACTCGGCGGTGCGGCCGCGCTCCTGGTGGATCTTCGCGAGCTCCTTGTAGACGGACACCGTCTTGGAGACCTGGCCCAGCCCCTGGAACGCCTGGGCCAGCAGCGTCAGCGTCTCCACGTCGCGGCCATCCGCCTTGAAGCACACCTGGAGCTTGGCGAGCGCGCGCTTCTGGTCGCCGCGCTGCAGGTACGACGCGGCCAGCTCCTTCGCGAGCGGGAGGTTGTCCGGCTCCAGCGCGGAGAGGCGCTCCGCGACGCGCAGCCAGTCATCCGCCCGGGCGTTGCGCTTGAGGTACTCCGCGGCGCGCTTGAACTCCTGCGCCGCTTCCTTCGCCATGTTCTCGCGCGCGTACAGCTCCGCGAGCTTGATCTTCGACGCCACGTTCTCGGGGTCGAGATCCACCATCTTCTTCAGCGTGTCGAGGCTCGACTTGGTATCGCCCGCCTTGTCGTAGTGGTTGGCGACGATCTGGAAGTACGCCATCGCCTCCGACATCAAGCCCAGCTGCTGGTGCAGCTCCGCCAGCTTGAGGTTCACCTCCAGCAGGTTCGGGTTGAGCTTGAGGACCTGCTTGTAGAGGGCGACGGCCTTGAGGAAGAAGCCGTCCGAGGAGTAGCTCTCCGCGACCTTGGTGAAGAAGTGCGCCGCCTGCGCGTTGTCATTCTTCTTCTGGTACAGCTCCCCCATCTTCTGGAGGACCCGGATGTCCTTCGGGTCGACCTCCAGGACCTTCTGGTACTCCTTGATGGCTTTGTCGTACGCGCCCTTCGCGACCAGCTTCGCGGCGGCTTCGATGATCTTGTTCTTGTCCATCGAGCGTGCGCTTCCGGCAGGCAGAAACCCCGAGGAACTTCGCGGGTTTCAGTCCTTCTCTGGGGGGGAGCTTCGGAGGCTAACGGAATCCTCCGATGCGGGTCAAGAAACAGCCTGCCCTCCCCCAGGGCTGGATCACCCGCCTGGACGCTCGCACGCCCGGCGGGTTTTCCATGCCTTCACGGCAAAGCGCTACGGCGTCTCTTCCACGGCCTTCTTGAGCCGGCGCGAACCCGTCTCGCTCGCCAGCAGGCGCTCCACGAACCGGGTGTCGTAGTTGCCCTCCTGGAAGGACTCCTCCGCCAGTGCGGCCCGGTGAAACGGGATGTTGGTGCGGATGCCCTCCACGACGTACTCGGAGAGCGCGCGCTGCATGCGGCGGATGGCCGTCTCGCGGTCCTCCGCGTGCACGATGAGCTTGGACAGCAGGCTGTCGTAGTGCGGCAGCACCGTGTAGTTCTCGTAGGCGGCGGAGTCCACGCGCACGCCGTAGCCGCCCGGCACGCTGTAGCCGGTGATCTTCCCCGGCCACGGCGCGAAGGTGACGGGGTCCTCCGCGTTCACGCGGCACTCGATGGCGTGCCCGCGGATCCGCACGTCCTCCTGCTTGAAGCGCAGGGGGTGCCCGTAGGCCATGCGGATCTGCTCACGGACCAGGTCCACGCCCATGACCAGCTCCGTCACGGGGTGCTCCACCTGGATGCGCGTGTTCATCTCCATGAAGTAGAACTCGCCGCGCTCGTCGAGCAGGTACTCGATGGTGCCCACGTTGTTGTAGCGGATCTTGCGCATCGCGGCGACGGACACCTCGCCCATGCGCTTGCGCAATTCCGGCGTGAGCGCGGGCGACGGGGCCTCCTCGATGAGCTTCTGGTGCCGCCGCTGCACGGAGCACTCACGCTCGTTGAGGTGGATGACGTTCCCGTGCTCGTCCGCGACGATCTGGATCTCGATGTGGCGCGGCTTCTCCACGTACCGCTCGATGTAGAGGTCGCCGTTGTTGAAGCTGGCCAGGGCCTCCGCCTGCGCGGTGGAGAACGCCTGCGCGAGCACTCCCGGCTCGCGGACGATCTTCATGCCCTTGCCGCCACCGCCCGCCGCCGCCTTCAGGATGACCGGGAAGCCGATCTCCTTGGCGAAGGCCTCCGCCTCGCGCGGATCCTTCACCACGCCGGGGCTGCCCGGGAGCAGCGGCAGGCCGGCCTCGCGGGCCGCGGCGCGCGCGCGCACCTTGTTGCCCATCAGCCGCAGCATCTCCGGGCGAGGGCCAATGAAGCGGATCTTGCAGTTCTCGCAGACCTCCGCGAACTCGGCGTTCTCCGACAGGAAGCCGTAGCCCGGGTGGATGGCGTCCGCGCGCGTGATTTCCGCCGCGGAGAGCAGCTGCGGCACGTTGAGGTAGCTCTCCTTGGAGGGAGGCGGCCCGATGCAGACGGCCTCGTCCGCGAAGCGCACGTGCAGCGCGTTGGCGTCGGCGGTGGAGTGCACCGCCACGGTGGCGATGCCCAGCTCACGGCATGCGCGGATGACCCGCAGGGCAATCTCCCCGCGGTTGGCGACCAGTACCTTCTTGAACACGGCCGTGCTCCTAACGCGAGGGCCTGGGGCGCGTCCCGCCCGGAAGGGGCCGGACGCGCCTGACGGGTCAGCAGACTCAGGCCGGCTCGATGCGGAACAGCGCCTGGCCGAACTCCACCGGGCGACCGTTCTCCACGAGGACCTCGGCGATGCGGCCGGAGACCTCGGACTCGATTTCGTTCATCAACTTCATCGCTTCCACGATGCAGAGCACCTGGCCCTTGCGCACCACCGTGCCCACGTCCACGAACGGGGGCTGATCCGGCGCGGGGGTCCGGTAGAACGTCCCCACGAAGGGGCTCGTCACCTGGTGGCCCGGCTTCTCCGCGGGCTTCTCCGGAGCCGCCGCGGCGGCCGGAGCCGAGGGGGCGGCGGGCAGCGCCGCACGGGGCGCGGCCGGAGCGGCATACTCCACCGGTGGCGACACCGTCACCCCCGGGCCCGACGGCGCGGTGTGGTGGACGATGGTCGTCTCCGGCGCGTGACCGCGGCGGATGTAGAGCTTCTCCGGGCCCTTCGTCCACACCAGCCGGGTGACGTCGGAGGCCTCCAGGATTTCGACGATCTGCCGGAGGGCCTCCACGTCCAGCGACGTGGTGCCCGAATCCCGCCCGGAGGCCGTGCCCGAGGACTCGGCCGGCCGGGTTGCCTTGCGCTTCGTTGCCATTCAGACCCCTCCCGGGTCGCCAGGTGAAGGGAAGCTGCTCTCAGCCCGCGGTGGACACGCGGGTGAGGTACTTGCCACCTTCACGCGTATCGATCTTCAGCACGTCGCCCTCGTTGATGAACAGGGGGACGTTGACGGTGAAGCCGGTCTCCAGCGTGGCGGGCTTCAGGGCGCCGGACACGGTGTCGCCGCGCACGCCCGGGTCGCACTTGGTGACCTTGAGGTCCACGGAGTTCGGCACCGACACGTTGATGGCCTTGCCGTTCCAGAAGAGGATCTCGACGTCGAGGTTCTCCTTCAGGAAGTTCACGGCCTCCCCGAGGCCTTCCTTGGAGAGGAAGGTCTGCTCGAAGTTCCGCTTGTCCATGAAGTAGTAGTCGCCGTCCTGGACGTACAGGTACTGCATGTCCTTGGACTCGATGTCCGGGGTGCCCACCTTGTCGCCGGACTTCAGCGTGGGCTCCAGGACGCGGCCGTCCAGCAGGCTGCGGATCTTCGTGCGCGTGAAGGAGGAGCCCTTTCCAGGCTTGACGTGCTGGAAGTACTCGATGACGTACGGCTTGTCCTCCCACAAGATCTTCAAACCATTGCGGAATTCGGACGTGTCGACAAACCCGGCCATGGGACCGACTCCTTCATACAGACGTAAAGGCGAAAGTCCGGGGTGTCTAGCCCATGCCCTGGTTCCTGCAAAGAGGAAAGCGGAGGCACGCTGCGTCGCCGGGCAGGCTCGACAAGCTCCTGCCCGAGCGGACGTGCGTGTCTACAACTCCGCCTTCACCAGCGGCGCGGTGACGCGCAGGACATAGCGCCCCTTGCCGAAATTCCCGTCCGCGCGCAGGGCCAGCACCAGGAAGTACTCCGGCGTCAGCAGGCGCATCACGGTGAGGACCTTCTCGCTGTTGACGGACACCTCGGTGACGGTGCCCGTCTTCAGGGATTCGGCCGCGTTCTTCAGCTGCGTGAGCAGGTTGGCGTACTCCACCCAGGTGCCGGACACGTCCAGCTCCGTGGCTTCGTCCTTCTGGAACGTGTCCACGGAGATGCCGTCGAAGCCCATCACGCTGCACGCGAGGGCTCCGTCCACCTGGTTCACCACCGCTTCTAGGTGCGTGCGGAAGGCCATCTAGCCCCCGACGCCCGGGGCCGCCGGCCCGGGCTGGCACGAGGGATAGATGCCGTCCTGGCCGACACCCGAGCCACACGGGCCCACGGGGACCTCGGGATCCTGCCCCTCGGGGCAGGTCGGAAGCGTGACGGCCGTATTGGCGACGTCGATGCCGTAGACGATCTCGTTCGACTCGACCTTCTTGCCGCCCGCCGCCAACTTGCCCGCGAACTGCACGGTGACCCGCACCGTGGCCGTGGTGGTCCCGGACAGGGCGGCCCGCAGGGCGTCCGCGGCCTCCGCGGTCATCAGGTTGACCACGAACCGGTTCTCGTCAGACCCGGGGTTGAGGACCCCCGTGTAGGGAACCTCCGCGTCGGGGATGCGGATGCTCGGCGTCGAGGTGTAGGACAGCTTCAGCGTGTCCACGAAGACGGTGGCCGAGCCGCCGACGTCGGACTCCGGCTCCAGCGGAACGCCATTCACGTCGATGGGCGTGGCGTTGTAGCTCGACTTGACGACGAGCCCCAGGAGGTAGCCGCCCCGGTAGGCCAAGTTGAGCGAACCGTTCGCGATGCCGACATCGCCGACGCCGAAGCTGCACTCCTCGTCCGGCTGGATGGTCTGGAGGATCTGGACGACGGGGGTGCTTTCAGAGCACGAGCAGAGCCCGAGCGACAGGGCCGCCGCGATGAAGAAAGGCTTCATTGGAATGTCTCTCCCAATCAGGGCGCGGTGCCGTTAGAGGCTCTGCGCGATGGTCTGCCGGTTGAGGATGCGGGGCGTGATGAAGATGAGCAATTCCTGCCGGTCGTCCGTCTCGAAGGTCGTCTTGAAGAAGAAGCCGAGCACGGGGATCTTGGCCAGGAAGGGCACCGAGTCCGTCCGCGTGCTGCCCCGGCGCACGTAGATGCCGCCGATGACCGTCGTTTCGCCGTCCTTCACCAGGACCTGGGTGTTGGCCTCCTTGCGCTGGATGGAGGGCTGACCGTTGGCGCCGGTGTTGGACGGGTCCGGCTGGTTGTTCTGCGCCTGGATGGACATGAGGATGCTGCCGTCCTGGGTGATGTGCGGCGTGACTTCCAGCGACAGGCGCGCTTCCACGAAGGTCGTGTTCACGCCGCCGGCCGACGTCTGGCTGAACGGGATGGACAGACCCTGGCTGATGCGGGCCGTGTTGTTGTCCAGCGTGGTGACCTTGGGCGACGAGATGGTCTTCACGGTGCCCTCCGTCTCCGCCGCGGACAGGCGCAGGTTGAGCTGCACGGCGCCGCCCGCGGAGCCGAAGGCGAAGCCCATGGCGCCACCGAGGCCTTCACCCACCGCCGCCGGCAGGTTCACCGCGAAGTTGGGCTGGGCCGGGACGCCCGCCGCCGTGCCGGCGATGCCGCCCGTGACGCCGACGGTGCTGGGGAAGATGAGACCGGTCGGATTGCCGGACGCGGCCGACAGACGCGTCTGGCCACCCCACTGCACGCCCAGGTCGCGGCTGAAGGTGGTGCTCGCCTCCACGATGCGGCTCTCGATGAGGACCTGCGGCGTCTGCGTGTCCAGGCTGCGCACCAGGGCGCGCGCCTTCTCCGTGTTGGAGCGGATGTCCTTGATGATGAGCACGTTGGTGCGCGTGTCCACCGTCACCGTGCCACGGTCGCTGAGCACGTCCTTCACGCGCGCCGACATGTCACCGGCCACCGCGTAGTTCACCGGCACCAGGCTGACCAGCAGGTCCTCCTGCTGCTGCAGCGACTTCTTGCGCTCCTGGCGCAGCCGCGCCTCCTCTTCCAGCGTCTTCAGCGGCGCGATGCGGATGATGTTGCCCACCTGCTCCTGGCCCAACTGCTTGGTGCGCAGGATGAGGTCCAGCGCCTGGTCCCAGGGCACGTTGCGCAGGCGGATGGTCACGCGGCCCGACACGTCGTCGGCCACGACGATGTTGCGCTTGGAGATCTCCGCGATGACGCGCAGCAGGTTCTGGATGTCGATGTCCTTGAACTCGAAGGACACGCGCTTGCCGCGGTAGCGCGCCTGCTGGGGCGCGCCCTCCGCCGCGTACGCCGGGGCCTCCGCAGTGAAGCCGGCGGTGCGCTGGGCGACGGCCACCTCCTCCGTCTTCACGCCCTGCACGTCCAGCCGCCAGCTCAGGCTGTTGGCGCCCTGCGTGACGTTCTCCTCGATGGCGCCGTCCGCGGCGACCACCAGGCGCACCTTGCGGCCCTCACCCGGCACGCTGAAGGCGCTGATCATCTTCACCGGCGTGTCCAGCGCGCTGGTGTCCAGGCTGCGCTCCAGCTTCTTGGGCAGACGCGCGTTCTCCAGCGTCAGCACCGCGCTGCGCGGGTCCGGCCGGTCCACCTTCCACGCCGTCGCGCCGGACAGCTTCAGCTGCACGCGGCCCCCCGAGGGGCTCTCGTCGAAGGACAGGTCCTTGACCTCCACCACCGCCGGCTGCGACGCGGCCTGCGCCACCGCGGGCTGCGGCTTCGCCGTCTCCTGCACGGGCAGGGGGTGCGGGCGCAGGGGCTCGGTCTCCGCCACCGCGTCGCGGGGCTGGGCGGGCTTGGACTTGCGCGCCACCGCGCCGCCCAGCACCACCTCCAGGCCGCGCTCGGCGCGGTCCACGCGGTAGGCGGGCATGTCGCCCTTGGCCACGAGCACCAGGCGCACCTTGTCCTCGTGGGCGCCCACGCGCACGTCCTTGAGCAGGTTGCCCTTCACCTTGGGCGCCTTCGCGCTCAGGCCCACGCCGTACACGTCCACGGCCAGGCGCGGCGGGTCCACCAGCTCCAGGACCTCGAAGCGGGCGATGTCGCCGTCGGCGGCGACGCGCAGCGACTCGCCGTCCAGGGACAGCCGGGTGATGCGCTGGGCCGGGTGGGCCACCTCGCGCTCATCCGCCTCCGTGGCGACGACGTTCTCACGGCCCGGCGCCTGGGACGGGGCGGCCTTCGAAGAGGTCCCCTCCTCCGGCACCACCGCCACCATCGCCTCCACCACCGGCGCGGGCGCGGCCTTCACCGGCGCGGCGGCGACCGCCGGAGCGGGCTCGGCCTTCACCGGCGCCGGCTTCGCTTCGGCCTGAGCCTGGGCGGTCGCGGCGGCGGGGGCCACCGGCGAGCCGTCCACGGAGATGACCACGCGGTTGCCTTCCGCGCGGACGTCGTACTGGGAGGCCTGGTCGAGCGCCACCAGCACGCGGCCCACGCTGGCGCGCGCGTCGGAGAACTGGGCGGCCACCACGCCGGACACCGGACCGGTGCCGTCATGGTGCCCCTTGATGCCGGTGGCGTCCGCGGACGACAGGTCCACCACCAGCCGCTCCGGCCCACTGAGCCGGAAGACGGTGAAGGTGGGCGGCCGGGTCCCGGTCACCACGACCTGCGCACCGGCTCCCGTCCGGGACACCTGCAGGTCCCTCAGCGTATTGAGATCCGCGCCGTACACCTTGGCGCTTGCCAGGACGACCGCCCATGCGGCCGCCATGATCCACTTGCCCCTCGTCACAGCGCTCTGCTCGAGCATGCGTCCCCTCAACAAGTTGGAAGCGGGCGACGACTGCCCGCAGGCGCGCCGTGGGGCGCTACTCCCAGTTCTTGCCCGTCATCAGGTTGTAGGCGGGGTCCTTCACGCCATCCGCCTTGAGCTGCAGACTCACCGGATTGCTGATGAGCTCGCCCTTGGCGCCGGTGAAGACCTCGGTGACGGTGACCGAGTCCCGGAGAATCTGTGTGACCTTGCCGCCCTGGCGCCCCACCCGGGTGTTGCGCCGGACGATGTGGCCGCGACCCAGGGGGTCCTCGACCATCGCCAGCGGGCTGGCGTCCCCGGTGACGACCGCCACCAGCTTGAGCTGGTCGAGGTCGAACACGCACAGGGGTTCGTTGCAGGCCCGTTCCGGTGCGTCACGCGCCACCGGCCCGAGCTCCTCCAGCGGGCTGCGGAACGGATCCCGCTTGCCCACCGGACTGTAGGTGTAGACGAACGTTGGCGCCGCCGACGCCTCGGTCTTCTCCGCCACGGGGGCCGGCGCGGGGGCGGCGGCCTTGGGAGGAGCAGGTGGTGGGGCCTTGGGCGTGTCCTCACAAGCGGACAGGGTCAGCGCCATCACCGCAACGGTCATCGTGGACTTGAACGTCTTCATCCGCGTCATCCCTTGTCGCCCTTGTTGCCGGGCGGATCAAGTTTCTAGTTGCTCTTCTTCTTGTCGCTGCTCTTCGCGGCGGCCTTCGCTTCGACGAACCGGAAGGTCGTGGCCAGGAAGCTGCTCTGGAGAACGACCTTCTCGTTCTTCAGGGCCGCGCCATCGAGCTTGATGTTGTTGACGTTCACGATGCGGCGCATGTTCGCCATCTCCTGCAGGAACATGGCGATCTCATGGTAGTTGCCGCTCACCGTCATCCGGATGGGGATGCGCGCGAAGAACTCGTTGCCCTCGACGTACTCCTTGCCGGGCTCCACGCGGGCGATCTCCAGGCCGGACTTCTTGCCGATGTCGTTGATCTGCGCGAGCAGCTCTTCCATGTCGCGCCGCTCCGGCAGCTCCGTGAGGGCCTCCGCCAGCTTCTGCTCGAGCACGTCCATCTCACGGCGGCGCTCGTTGAGGTTCTGGGCGATCTCGCTCTTCTCCGCGAGCTCCAGGTCGAGCTTCCGGCGCTCCGTCGCGCGGCGGGCGATGTTCTCCTCCGTGGGCTGGATGAAGGAGAAGAAGTTGGCCACGGTCAAGACGACGACGATGGCCGCGAGCCCGCCGAACTTCGCCGCGGGGGGGGCCTTCGCCAGTTGATCCAGGTATTTTTCCATGACAGGGGTCCTTCGCCGCCAATCAGATGGCGTAGTTGGCGGTGAGGGTGAGCTTGAAGTCGACGAACGTCGCCGCACCGGCCGCCGTGGGCTTGGTCTGCACGGCGTTGGTCAGCTCGACGTTGCCGAAGAAGGGCTTGATCTCCGTCGCGGAGAACTCCTCCACGCTGGCGGTCTCCGTGTTGAAGAGCTCCACGCGCGACGTCTTGCTGGCGGTGCGGCCCTGATCCACGAGGCGCCCCATGCCCCTGGGCGTCCACACCATGCTGCCCAGGCCGCGCATCAGCTCCGCGACCTCGTCGTGGCTGACGGCCGAGCCGTCGATGGTGACCTTGTTGGAGGTCTCCACGAAGTTCTTGAGCCAGACCTTCTTGGGGATGGCCGAGGACAGCGCGTCCAGCATGCGCACCGGCCCGTTGCGGCCCCTGCGCAGCGTGTCCAGCACCGCGAGCTTCTTCTCCACTTCCGTCTTGCGGGCGTTGATGTTGGTCACCTCGCCGATGACCTTCTCCAGCTCCGCGATCTTCGCGCGCGTCTGGGTGATGCCCTGGTTGGCCCGCTGCAGCTCACCGTCGCGGTCCGCGTACCAGAAGTAATTCCCCACCACCGCGGCGATCAGCACCGCGGCGTAGAGGGCCAGGATCTGCCGGCCCATCTCGCGCTTCTTCACCGCCCGGACGGGCAGCAGGTTGATTCGGATCATCATGTGCGTGAGTTCCTCGTGGCCAGAGCGGTATCAACCCAGCTTGTCGCCCGGGCGCCGGAGCGCCAGTCCCACCGCCACCGCGGCCATGGGCGCCACGTCCATGATGAACGCGGGGTCGAACTTGCGGTTGTCCACTTCGATCTTCCGGAACGGGTTGAGGATCTCCACCGGCACGCCGGTCCGCGCCTCGATGGTCTTGAACAGGGCGGGGATCTTCGCGGTGCCGCCGGACAGGTAGACCTTGGTGAAGTTCGAGTCCGCGGCGGTGCCCGCGTAGAAGTCCAGCGAGCGCTGGATTTCACCCGCCACCTGCTCCGCCACGCTGGAGAGCACGCGCTCCACGTCCTGGGGCACCACGGCGTCCGCGTCCGCGCGGTTGCCGCCGATCTTCAGCGCCTCCGCCTCCTCGTAGGAGACGTTGAGCTGCTTCTGGATCTCCTCGGTGAACTGGTTGCCGCCGATGGTCACGTCACGGGTGAAGACGGTGACACCGTTGGCGATGATGTTGATGTTCACCACGGAGGCGCCGGCGTTGATGAGGACGACGGTCTCCTTGTCCGGCAGCTCGTAGTTCGTGGAGAACATGTTCTGGACGGCGAACGCGTCCACGTCCACCACCACCGGGGCGAGTCCCGCCTCGGAGACCACGGTGGTGTAGTCGTTGATCATGTCCTTCTTGGCGGCGACGAGCAGCACGTCCATCTGGCCGGTGGCGTCGTTGCCGCCGCCGTCAAGGATCTGCGTGTCGATGTTCACGTCCTTCACGTCGAAGGGGATGTACTGCTCCGCCTCCCACTGGATGCTCTCCTCGAGCTCTTCCTGGCTCATGCGGGGCATCTGGATCTTCTTGATGATGACCGAGTGGCCGGACACGCCGATGGCGACGTCCTTGCCCTTGACCTTCAGCTCGGACATCAGCTCCTGGACGGCCTGCACGATGGCCGTGGAGTTCATCAACGCGCCGTCCACGATGGCCTCGGGAGGCAGCGGCTTCATTCCGAAGCTCTGGAGCGCGTAGCCGACTTCACCGCGCTTGCGCTGCTCCTTGAGCATGATCATCTTGATCGACGTCGACCCGATATCCAGCCCGAGTGCCAGTTTGCCCTTCGCCATGCGTAACTCCATCGGAGAGGGCGCCAGCGTAGCACCGGCTTGATACCCCTCCTAAAAAGTGCTTGGCGCCCGGCCGCCCTGCGGACGGGGGAGCGCCGTGAAAAGCCAGCCACGACCGCGCCCCCGGGCCCACCATCGCGGAGGCCCGATTTTCCGGCCCCGGCGGCGTTCCGTCAAATGGCGCTGGAGGATTCCTCCAAGGTCGCCAGGCGGGCGTCTCCCCTGCCCTCAGGTCCGGGAGCCCTCCGCGTCCGGGTCGATGCCGTACTCCTTGATCTTGTAGAGCAGCGCCCGGTGGCTGATGTCCAACACCTCCGCCGCCCGGGTGCGGTTGCCCTTCGTGCGCCGCAGCGCCGCCCGGATGTAGGACTCCTCCAGCTCCCGGATGGCGCGCTTGAGCGACAGGTCGCTGCCGGCCTGTAGCGGCGCCGCCGTCCCGGCCGGGGCGGGTGCGGAAGCCGCCCACAGCTTTTCCGGCAGGCTGTTGGGCGCGATGTGGGTGCCCTCCGCGAGCAGCACCGCGCGCTCCATGGCGTTCTCCAGCTCGCGCACGTTGCCCGGCCAGGCGTAGGCCGTCATCAGGGCCTCGGCCTCCGGGGTGAAGCCCTCCACCGGAGGCTCGCGGTTGAGGTCGCGGTTGAAGCGGTGGAGGAAGGCGTGGGCGAGCAGCGGGATGTCCTCGCGGCGCTCGCGCAGGGGCGGCAGGGTGAGGTTCACCACGTTGAGGCGGTAGTAGAGGTCCTCGCGGAAGTCGCCCTGGGTCACCAGCTTGCCCAGGTCGCGCAGCGTGGCGGCCACCACGCGCACGTCCACGCGCTCCACGCGGCTTTCGCCCACCGGGCGGATCTCCCCCTCCTGCAGCACGCGCAGCAGCTTCACCTGCGCGCCCAGGGGCAGCTCGCCCACTTCGTCCAGGAAGAGCGTGCCGCCGTCGGCCTCCGCGAACAGGCCCCGGCGGGCGGTGCGCGCGTCGGTGAAGGCTCCCTTCGCGTGGCCGAACAGCTCGCTCTCCAGCAGGCCGTGGGGGATGGCGCCGCAGTTGACGGCGACGAAGGGCATGGCGGCGCGGCGGCTCTTGCCGTGCAGCTCGCGCGCGATGAGCTCCTTGCCCGTGCCGCTCTCCCCGGAGATGAGCACCGTGGTGTCCACGGGCGCCACGCGCGCCACCTGCTTGAGCACCGCCTGGAGCGCGGCGCTCTTCCCCAGGATGTGGTCCCCGGAGGCGCCGGGGAGCCGGGCCTCGTGCAGCCGGCGGTTCTCGCGGACCAGCCGCTCGCGCTCCTCCGCCTTGCGCAGGACGAGGACGATCTCCTCCGGCTTGAAGGGCTTCTGGACGTAGTCGTAGGCGCCCGCCTGCACCGCCTCCAGCGCCTGCTCCTGGGAGCCGTACGCGCTCATCACCACCACGGTGAGCCCCGGATGCTCCGCGAGCGCCGCCCGGAGCACCGACAGCCCGTCGCGCTTGGGCATGCGCACGTCCGTCACCAGGACGTCATAGGCGCGCGTGGACAGCTCGCGCAGGGCCTCGTCCCCGTCGGCGACGGCGCGCACGTCATAGCCCTTGTCGGTGAGCACCAGGGTGAGGATGTGGCGGATGGACGGCTCGTCATCGGCGACGAGGACGGTGCGGAAGAGGGGCATGGGGGATGCCCATCATATGCTGTCCGGCCCCGCCGTCAGGCCGCTGGCAGCGACAACCGGAAGCACGCGCCGCCGCCCGCCCCGTCGCGCGCGTCCAGCCGGCCGCCCATGCCCTGGGCCAGGTTCAGGGACACCGCGAGTCCCAGGCCCGTGCCCTGCCGGCCCTTGGTGGTGAAGAACGGCTCGAAGAGGTGCGCCCTCACCTCCGGCGACAGGCCCGGGCCGCTGTCCTCCACCTCCACCAGGAGGAGCGCGTCCTCGCGGCGGGTGGAGACGCGCACGCGCCCCTCGCCCCCCATGGCCTGGGCCGCGTTGAGCAGCAGGTTGATGAGGATCTGCGACAGAGGGCCTGGATCCGCGCGGGCCAGCAGGCCGGGCGTCACGTCCAGCGAGACCTCCACCCGGTCCAGCTCCGGCCCGGCACGCACCAGCCGCACGCACGTCTCCACCACCTGTCCCACGTCCACCGGCCCGGGCTGGGTGCTGGCCGGACGGCCCAGGTCCAGGAGCCCCCGGACAATCCGGTCGATGCGCAGCACCTCGTGGTCGATGCGCTCCAGGAAGTCCTTCAGCTCCGGCCCCTGCGCCCGGGAGCGCGCCAGGGAGAGGTAGCCCAGGATGCCCGCCAGCGGATTGCCCACCTCGTGCGCCACGCCCGCGGCCAGCTTTCCCACCGTGGCCAGCCGCTCGGAGGCGACGAGCTCCGTCTGCGCCCTCGCGAGCCGGGCGTTGGCCTCGCGCAGCGCCTCCAGTTGCGCGCGGGTGAGGGCCTGCTCCTGGCGCAGCGCCTCCGCCATGCGCCGCAGCTCGCGCTGGATGCGCGACAGGAATGGCCCGCCCTGCTCGGGGAGCGGCACGTCCAGTTGCAGCCGGCCCAGCTGCGCCACGGACTTCTCCATGGCGCGAAGCGGACGGCCCACCGCCAGGTCCAGCACGCCATAGGCCAGGAGCGTCAGCACCAGCAGGTCCAGCCCCAGCGCCAGCGGAAGGAAGGCGCGGATCCGCGTCAGGCCCTCCATGTCCAGCGACCCCGGCAGCGCCAGCCGGCGCGCCGTGTCCAGCAGACGGATGAGCACCGGCTGCAGGGTCAGCCACGACAGGCCCGTGGACAGCGAGCCCAGGAGGAACGCCACGCTGGCGATGCGCCACTTCATCCGCGCACCGGCGCGGGGTTCATCACCGCGTCCCCCCGAGCATCAGCGCCACGTCCAGGGGCAGCACGCGCGCGAGCCACGGCCCCAGGAGCATCACCTCCAGGCCCGCCAGCGCCAGCCACGGGCCGAAGGGGATGTTGGTGGGACCGGGGACCCACTCCTCCTCCTCACCCGCTTCATCCAGCGGCGCGTCCGGGATGGGCTGGAAGAGCAGGCAATAGGGGACGAGCACGACCCGCTTCCACAGGGGAAGGCCGGGCTTCGTGAAGTCCCACGTCATCGTGGGCTCGGGCTCCTCCTCCTCCTTTGGAGCCTCCGCGGCCGGCGTGAGGGGCACGTCCGCCTGGGGGTCCTGTGGGGGCGGAGGCGTGGCTTCCGCTTCCGGCGCGCCTCGCGGGCCCGCCCGTCCCGTGAGGGCCAGGAGCGCCACGCCCACGATGGAGCCCTGCAGCGACGAGAAGAAGAGGATGCCCAGCAAGGCCTTCCAGCCCAGGAACGCGCCCAGCAGCGCGACGAGGAACTTGTCCCCGCCGCCCAAGGCCTCGCGCTTGAACGCGCGCCAGCCCACGTACTCCATCAGTCGGAAGGAGAGGAAGCCCACCGCCGCGCCCAGCACCGCCTGCGCCACCGCGCCCTCGCCCTGGGGAATGGCCAGCAGCACCCCGGCGGCGATGCCCGGCAGCGTCAGCGAGAACGGGAGGATCCAATGTTCCAGGTCGATGAAGGTGAGCGGCACCAGCAGGAACACCAGCACCAGCGCGGGCACCAGCTCATAGGTCCAGTCGAAGCGCTTGAGGCACGCGAGGAACAACAGCCCCGTGAGCAGCTCCACCAGGACGTAGCGCGGGGAGATGGGCATGCCGCAGCCGCGGCACTTCCCGCGCAGCCCCAGCCACGACAGGACGGGGATGTTCTCGTACCAGGCGAGCACGTGCCCGCACTTCGGGCAGCGGGAGCCGGGCCGCACGATGCTCAGCCCCTCCGGCACCCGCGCGATGACGACATTGAGGAAGGAGCCGAAACACAGGCCGAGGATGAACAGGAAGAGGATGAACAGGGGCTCGGCCCAGCCCGGCGCGTAGGTGAACGTCACGGAGCCGGAATCCTACCCGCCGCTTCCGAAGCTGGCGACTGCGCGATGGGGGGACGAAAACCGTCAGCGTCAGTGACAAAAATTGGCAGGCCTCCGGGTGATCCATCCCCTGCCCGGCTCGCCTGCCCTGGGAATCCCGGGGGTTGGGCGGAATGTTCGGCGTGGCACTCTTCGTGCTAAGAGTTCGCACGTCGTTCAACCCCCCTCTGCCCACTGCGGAGTCCCCAATCATGATGAACCGTCTCTTCCGGAAGAAGGGTGGCTTCACCCTCATCGAGCTGATGATCGTGGTCGCCATCATCGGCATCCTGGCCGCCATCGCCATCCCGAACTTCATGCGCTTCCAGGCGAAGTCGAAGCAGTCGGAGGCCAAGACGAACCTCAAGGCCCTCTACACCGCCCAGAAGGCCTATTTCGGCGAGAAGGACACGTACCTCATCGACTTCAAGAAGCTGGGTTTCACGCCTGAGGCCGGCAACCGCTACAGCTACGGCCTGGCGGCCGACTGCAACGAGGCGGTGGCCGTCGCCGCCCGCACGTACACGACCGGCTGCATCGGTCAGGACGAGGCCCGCTTCAAGAACCCGCCGGGGACGGCCACCATGGCGGTGCCAGCTGGCGTGAAGCCGCAGATTACGGACTGCCCCTCCTGCGATTTCAACGCGACGGCCATCGGCAACGTCGACAACGACGACGAGGCCGACACGTGGGGCATCACCTCCGCGGCGACCACCGTCACCCTGACTGGTACCTGCGGCAACGATCAGGACGCCGTCTCCGGTGGCGAGCCCGGCAACGCGTACAACGACGTCAGCTGCCCGTGATGTCACTGGCCTCTGTCTGAACGAGGAGGCATGATTCAGCACGCGGGGCCTCCGGGAGGATTCCGGAGGTCCCGTTCGTTTTTTCGAGGCCCATGCGCAAGCTGCCTGCCCTGCTGTTTCCCGCCGCCCTGCTCTGCGTCGTGTTGCTGGCGGCCCCCCCTGTCCCGACCCTCCGGGTGAACGACCGGCCGCTCCTGCCGCGCCCCGGGCTGCTGCGCGCCGTCTTCCGGGGACAGTTGGGGCTGGTGACCGACTACTTCTGGATCCTCACGCTCAACCGCATCGGCAGATCCAGGACCCCCACGGACTACCGGGACGTCTACGACTACGCGGACCTGGCGACGGAGCTGGATCCCAAGTTCGCGACGGTCTACTGGTTCGCTGGGACGACCATCCCCATCCACCTGGGACGTGAGAAGTACGCCAACGTGGAGGAGTCCACGAAGCTGCTGCGCAAGGGGACCCGGAACGTGCCGGAGGACTCGCGCACGTGGTTCCAGCTTGCCTACAACCTGATGTTCTTCCACCGCGAGTACAAGGAAGCGGCGGACATCATCATGAAGCTGTCACACCGGAGGGATGCGCCGGACTGGTACTCGGCGCTGGCCACGCGGCTGTATGCCCAGGCCGGCGATTTCGACACGGGCCTGTCGCTGGCGGTGATGATGCGCGACGGCGCCGAGGACGAAGAGACACGCCAGACCTACGACCGCCGCGTCCGGGAGATCCTCCAGGAGCGCGTGCTCCAGCAGTTGGATGCGGAGGTGGCGCGCTACCGCGAACGGCATGGCCGCGCGCCCGCCACCGTGGAAGCGTTGGTGGAGGATGGGGGAATGACCCGGCTGCCAGCGGATCCGTTGGGTGGCCGCTTCTTCATGGGCGACGGCGGCCGGGTGTACTCCTCCGCCTCCGAGTTCCGCTTGCAGGTCATCTACGATGAGCGCACGCCCGACGGAAAACGCATCCGTCCCAACGCCCGCCCGGAGGGCACGAGTCCCAATGCAGACACCACACCCTGAAGCCCTTCCCATCCAGGCCCAGGGGCTGTCCAAGACGTACAAGGTCGGCTTCTGGCTCAACCGCACCGTGCGGGCACTCCAGGGCCTGGATCTCCAGGTGGGCCCCGGACAGATCTACGGCCTGCTCGGCCCCAACGGCGCGGGCAAGTCCACCACCATCAAGATCCTGATGAACCTGGTGCGGCCCAGCGGCGGCACCGCGCTCCTGTATGGACAGCCGGTGGACCGTGCGGCCACGCGGCGGCTGGTGGGCTTCCTGCCGGAGAACCCGGCGCCCTACGAGTACCTCACCGGGCGGGAGTTCGTGACGCTGGCGGGGCAGCTGTCCGGCCTGAGCGGCCAGGACCTGGACCGGCGGGTGACGGAGGTGCTGGGCGCGGTGGAGATGGCGGGCGCGGAGAAGCTTCAGATCCGCCGCTACTCCAAGGGCATGGTGCAGCGCGTGGCGCTGGCGCAGGCGCTGGTGGGCCGGCCGAAGCTGCTCATCCTGGACGAGCCGACGAGCGGCCTGGACCCCCTGGGCCGCCGGCAGATGCGCGACCTCATCCTCGCCGAGCGGGACCAGGGCACGACGGTGCTGTTCTGCAGCCACATCATCCCGGACGTGGAGGCCCTGTGTGACCGGCTGGCGGTGCTGGTGGGCGGGCGGCGCGTGCGCGAGGGCAGCGTGCAGGAGCTGGTGTCCGCGCAGGTGCCCACCGTGGAGATGGTGGTGGAGAACCTGCCCCTGGAGCAGGTGAAGGCGCTGGGCGTGGTGCTGGAGTCCGCGCAGGCCCTGGACGGGCGCGTGCTCCTGCAGGTGTCGGACGCGGACAGCCAGCGGCTCCTGGGCGGCGTGCTGGGCGCGGGCGGGCGGGTGAACCGCATCCAGCCGGCGCGGTTCTCGCTGGAGCAGCTGTTCCTGGACGCATTGAAGCACTCGGGCCGCACGACGAGCGTGGGCGGGGAGATCAACACGTGAGCGCGTTCACCGCGATGATGTGGAACGGTTTTCGCGAGGCGCGCCGCAACCGCGTGACGGTGGTGGTGGGCGTGTTCGCGGTCATCGTCCTGTTGTCCTCCACTCTGGTGACGGAGGTGACGGTCAACACCTTCGACCGCGTGTTGACCGACTTCGGCCTGGGGATGATGAGCCTCATCCTGGCCTTCCTCGCCATCTTCCTGTCGTGTGGCCTGCTGAGCCGGGAGATCGAGCGGCGCACCATCTTCCTCATGGTGAGCAAGCCGGTGTCGCGCACGCAGTTCCTGCTGGCGCGCCTGGCGGGCACCATGCTGACGCTGGGCGTGGTGCTGGTGGCGATGACGCTCATCTTCCTGAGCCAGCTCGTCCTGTTCCGCACCCCCATCCACTCCACGCACCTGGTGGCGGCCGGGGCGATGTGGTTCGAGCTGCTCGTGCTCAGCAGCGCGGGCATCCTCTTCTCCAGCTTCTGCGGCCCCGCGGTGTCCTCCATCTGCACGACGGGCCTGTATTTCGCCGGGCACCTGGCGGGGGACCTGTATGAGATCTCCAGCTACTCGGAGAGCCAGATGGTCCGCTGGATGGGCCGCGCCATCTTCTACATGCTGCCCAACCTGGAGCGGATGAACTTCAAGCCCCAGGCCACGTACGCGCTGCCCGTCGACGCGACCACCCTGCTGTCCTCGATGGGCTACGGGGTGGCCTGGGCCGGGCTCTTCACCGCGCTGGCCATGTTCATCTTCGAGCGGCGCGACTTCCGCTAAAGGCTCACGGCCCGGGCTGCGCGGTGGACGGCGCGGACCGGGCCGCCGCCAGCGCGCGGCGCGCGGCCTCCAGGTCCGGCTTGAGGCGGAGCGCTTCCGTTAGGGAGGCCTCGGCCTCGCGGGCCCGGCCCAGCTGCAACAGCGTGCGGCCCAGCTCCAGGTGTGAGTCCGCGCGGCCGGGCTCCAGTTGGAGGGCCTCCCGGAAGCTCGCCACCGCCGCCTCGAGCCGTTGGGCCCGGCGCAGCGTCAGGCCCAGGTTGTGGCGCGGGGTGGCGCTCCCGGGCTTGAGCCGGATGGCCACCTCCAGCTGGCGCACGGCGTCCTCGAAGCGCCCCGTCATCGCGTAGGCGACGGCCAGGTCGCTGCGTACGCGGTAGTTGCCGGGCAGCGCCGCCGCGGCGGTCTCCAGGTGGGGCACGGCCTCGGGCACGCGCCGCACGTTCAGGTACGCGGCCCCCAGCCACGCATGGGCGGATGGACGTTCGGGGACCTGCTCCACCGTCGTCTCCCACAGGGACACCTCGTCGTGCCACACGGGGATGCGCAGGACCGTCAGCAGGGCGAAGGCCGCCAGCACCCCACCGGAAGCGAGCGTCAGCGCGCGGGCGCTCGTGGGCCAGCGCTCGAGCAGGGCCCGGATCCCCACCGCCACGAGCAGCACGAACCCCACCGAGGGCAGGTAGAGGTAGCGCTCCGCGTAGGCCTCCACGCCGCGCGCCTGGAGGGCCAGAACGGGCAGCAGGGGTACGGCCAGCCAGGACAGCCCCGTCACGACCGCGCCCTGGCGCCTTCGCACCGCCCATCCCAGCAACCCCAGGAAGCCCACGACGCACACTCCCCCCAGAAGCACCGCGGGCTCCCAGGGTGAGCGCACCCATGACGCGGGAGGCGCCGCCACCAGCGGGTGCGGCCAGAGCAGCTTGCCGCCCAATCGCGTCACCAGCGCCAGCGCGTCCGCCAGGCTCGCGCCGCCATTCGACAGCCGGCGCGGATCCGCGGGCGCGGCCAGCCCCAGCGCGCTCAGCCGGAGGGCGGCGTACACCGCCAGCGCCACGGCCAGGGGGCCATGACGCCGCAGCCGCTCCCGGAACCCCACCGGGGCCATGCCCGTGCCCCACTCGAGGACGACGAGCAGCACCGGCAGCACGATGGCCGTCTCCTTGAGGAGCAGTCCCCCCAGCCACGTCAGCGCGGCCAGCCACGCGCGCGGGGACGACACCGGTCCGGGCACCAGCAACCGCGCCGTGAACAGCAGCGCGAGGCAGGCGCTCAGGTCCATCCAGCCGCTCACCCACACCACCGCCTCCGTGTGGACCGGATGCAGCGCGAAGAGGAGCGCTCCCGCGAGGGCCGCCCACCCGGACACATCCTCCCGGCCCTCGCCGCGCAGGCAGGTCCGCAGCAGCCGCCACACCAGGACGGACGCAGCCGCGTGCGCCAGGAGCGACAGCAGGTGGTAGCCCCAGGGAGCGGTCCCGAAGGCGGCCCGCAGGAGCCAGAACGTCACGTGCGCGAGCGGCCGGTAGTAGCCCGAGCCCAGCCCCGCGTCCGCGCCGTCGTCGACGAAGCCAAAGAGGGAGTGACTGAACGCGGCGCGCAGCCCGTCCACGGAGCGCAGCCAGGGGTTCTCCAGGAGCAGGGGGACGTCGTCGTAGACGAAGCCGTTCGCGAGCGCCGGGGCGTGGACGAGCAACGCCGCGAGGACCACCCAGAGAAGCTGGAGGGAGGCGCGCGGCGGCGGACCGTGGAAGGGAGTGGAGGCCATGGGTCGAATGGGCGTGGACCCTACCACCGCCCCACTCCGCTCCCGCCCCTGGCCGCGGGGCCGGTGGGTCATCCTCCGGGCACCCGCGCCCCACGCCTGCTGGCCTGCCAGGTGCGTATCCCCTCGGGGATCCGGGGCATCGGATATCGTCCCCCAGCCTCCGTGGGAGCCCCCTTCGTGACCCCTTCCGTGCCTTCCGCCCCTCCCTTCTTCCACGCCGCCGGGCCGTCGCGCGGAGTCCTCCAGGCCGTAGCCGTGGTGCTCGCGGCGCTCGCCGTGTACGCGCCGTCGTTGACGGGCGGGCTGGTCTACGACGACTACGTGCTCGTGGAGGCCAACCCGTGGATCCGCTCGGCGACGACGCTGGGGGACGTCTTCACCCAGCAGCTCTTCGGGTTCGTCCCCGGCGCCTCCGCGAGCGCCGCGTTCTACCGGCCGCTGACCCACGTGTTGCTGCTGGCCGTGCACGGCGTGGCGGGCACTTCGCCCTGGGCGTACCACCTCGTGTCCCTGGTGCTGCACACGGTCGCGTCGCTGCTCGTCTGGGTCCTGGCCCGGCGCGTGCTGGATGGACAGCGTCCCGGGGCCGGCCTGGTCGCGGGGCTGCTCTTCGCCGTCCATCCGGTGCACGTGGAGGCGGTGGCGTGGGTGAGCGCGGTCATGGACGTGGCCGCCACAACGGCGGGCCTGGGCATGCTGGCGTGCCTGGCCCTCCGGCCGCTGCGTCCCGGACGCGCGGTGGCGGGAGCGGGCTTGTGGCTCGTGGCGCTCCTCTTCAAGGAGGTGTCCGCGGTGCTGCCCGGCATGCTGCTCACCTGGGAGCTGATGGATCGCGCCCCGCCTTCCGCCGAGCGCAGGCGCGAGTGGGCCTGGCGCTACGGGCCGCTGGTGCTCACTGGCGCCGTCTACCTGGCGCTGCGGCTGCACGCCGTGGGTTTCTCCACGGTGAACTCGGGGTGGGCCTCGTTGCCGCCCGGGCTCGCGCTGTTCAACGCGCTGCCGCTGCTCGCGGAGCACGCGCGGCTGCTCGTGCTGCCCTCTGGCCTGAGCGTGCTGCACCCCTTCGAGCCCGTGACCTCGCTCGCGTCAGGCCGGGCGTGGGTGGGCCTGGGGGTCGCGCTGGGCTTGGTGGCGGGGCTGGTGGTGCTGCGGCGGCGGGCTCCAGGGGCATGGCTGGGCCTGGCGTGGCTGGTGCTGCCGCTGCTGCCGGCACTGCACCTGCGCGCGCTCGGGGAAAGCGCGGTCTCCGAGCGCTACGACTACCTGCCATCGGTCGGGTTCTGCCTGGTCGTCGCCGCGGCCTGGGGCGCCTGGAACGCCCGGGCACGCCGCGAAACCACGTCCTCATGGGCCCTCTTGCCCACGGCCGTCGCGGGCGCGGTGCTGCTGGCGGCCACCGCGCGCGCCGCGACCCAGGTGGGCGTCTGGCAGGACGAAGTGAGCCTGTGGGCGAACGCCGTGGAGGTCAGCCCGGAGGCGCCCACGCCGCACTACCAGTTGGGGGATGCCCTGCTGCGCGAGGGACGCGTGGACGAGGCCCTGCCAGCGCTGGAGCACGCGGTGAGGCTGCGGCCCACCCATCCCTCCACCGTGAATGCCCTGGCCCAGGCCCTGATCAAGTCGGGGCAGCCCGCCCGGGCCCGGGAGCTGCTGGAGGCCGCGCTCGTCGGGATGCCGGAAAACTTCGGCCTCCATTACCGGCTGGGCGAGGCCCTGCACGCGCTGCGGGACGACGCGGCGGCCACGCGGGCCTTCCAGGAGGCGGTCCGGCTCGCGCCCGCGAGCGCCGAGGCCCGGGTCGCCCTGGGGGAGTCGCTGCTGCGCACGGGCAACGCACAGGAGGCCCTGGCCCCGTTGGAGGAGGCCCGGAGGCTGGCACCGGAGGCCCCCGCGGTGCTCGAAGTGCTGGCCCGCGTCCACCGCGCGCTGGGGCACGAGGCGCAGGCGCGCGAGCACGAGGCGGCGGCGGCCCGCGCCGGAGGGTCCGCTCCCTGAGCAGGGAGCCCGTGCCCGCGCCTCACATGCCGCTCCCGGTGGCCCGGCGGCCCGTGCGATGGTGGGACCGCCCGCGCCGGCTCCCACCCGTCACGAGAGACGGACCGGACCGCCGTGCGCAGGGCCCATTCGCCATGCGCATCCTCGAGGTCTCCAACTTCATGCCGCCCCACCCCGGCGGCATCGAAATCATGGTGGAAACGCTGTTCCAGGGACTGCGCGAGCGGGGCCACGACGTGCGGTGGATTGCCGGCGCCACGCCCGAGCCGCCGGGTGTCTCCGGCGGGCGCGTGCGGGTGGGCGCGTGGAACTGGCTGGAGCGCAACCTCCACGTGCCCATGCCGGTGTGGGCCCCGTCGGGCTGGCAACAGCTGGACGCGCTCGTGCGCGAGGTGGACGTGGTGCACGCGCACGACTGCCTCTACCTGTCCTCCGCGATGACGGCCGCGCTCTGCCGGCGCCACCGCAAGCCGCTGCTCATCACCCAGCACGTGGGCGAGGTCCCCTACGGCGGCGTGCTGGACACCGTGCAGGACGTGGCCTACCGGACGCTCGGGCGCGCGGTGCTGATGTCCGCCACCGAGGTGGTGACGTACAGCCCCCACGTGCAGGCCTACTTCTCCCGCGTGGGGCTGAAGCGTCCCCTGCACCTGATTCCCCTGGGGTTCTCACCGCGCTTCCAGCCGCTCCCACCGGACGCACGTCGCCGGGCCCGCGCCGCCTTTGGCCTCTCCGAGTCGGCGCCGCTCGTCCTCTTCGCCGCGCGCCTGGTGCCGAAGAAGGGCGTGTCGCTGGTGGCCGAGGTGCAGCGGAGGCTGGGCCCGGAGGGCATCCGGCTGGTGGTGGCCGGGGACGGCCCGCTCGCCTCGGAGCTGGAGGGGCTGCCGGGGACCGACCACCTGCGCCAGGTGGACCACGCGCGCATGCACGAGCTCTACGCGTGCGCGGACGTGCTGCTGCTGCCCTCGCGGGGCGAGGGCCTGCCCCTGACGCTCCAGGAGGGCATGCTCACGGGGCTGCCCGCCGTGGTGTCCACGGATCCCTCCTTCACCGCCAACGTCGCGGACGCGCCCGGCGTGCTGCGCGTGGAGGGCGCGGACGCGCTGGCGGCGGCCGTGCGCGGCCTGCTGGCCTCCCCTCCGCCGCGCGAGGAGGTCGCGCGCTGGGGACGCGAGCGCTGGGGCCTGGAGCGCTTCATCACCGACTACGAGCAGACGCTCGCGCGGCTCGTGCGCGAGGGCTGAGAGAGGCCGGCCGTCAGGGCGACGGCGGGGGGAAATCCGAGGGCAGCTCCTTCACCGGTGAGGGGTAGCGCTCGGGGGAGGCCTGGTCCAGCGGGACGAGCCGGTGCTGGCAGTCCTTGCGCGACACGACGAGCAGGTAGCCCTCGCGTCCCGGGAAGCGCTTCAGCAGCTCCCGGTCCCGCTCCACGCCCAGGTGGTTGGCCCAGAGCACGGGGTCGTCCAGGTCCGGCCCGTTGTTGGGCCGGGTGAAGACGAAGTGGCGCGCCGGGGCCGACTGGCATGGCGGCGCGATGGGGTGCTGCGTGAAGACGATGGACGGCACCGGCGCCTCTCGCTCCACGAACTCCAACGGCGCGCGGATGTCCCGCGCCAGCAGGGCCAGCGTCGTCCAGCGCGGGGGCAGGTACATGGCCGCGCACACCAGCAGCAGCCCCGCCACCGTTCCCGGCACCATCCCCGGCCGCCCCTGCGCCCAGGCCCAGCGCCACAGCGTGCGCAGCCCGTCCGTGGTCAGCAGCACCAGCGGCAGCATGGCCTCCGAGTAGTGCACCGGCCCGAACGAGTCGATGCCCGCGTCCGCCACGGGGATGTGCAACACCCAGAGCCCGGCCATGCTCGCCGCCATCCAGCGCGCGTACGGCCCGCGCGCCAGACACGCGAGCCCCAGCCCCAGCGGCCACCCGAAGCCATCCACGCTCAGCCGGAAGAGCGCCACCACGCCGCGGCCCACCGCGAGCCACGGGGAGCGGTCCACGAAGAAGTACCAGAAGCCCTCCCCGCTCGCGGACTCCGGGGCGAAGGTGGCGAAGCGGAAGGCGTTGGCGCGCGCGTAGAAGAGGCCCGCGTGGTAGCCCGTCATCCACGGCGAGCCCGTCTGGGCGGCATTGGCCGCGAGGAACAGCGCCGCGAGCGGCACCGCCACCGCGAGGAAGGCGCCCACGCGCGCGGGCACCCCACGGCGCTCGCCCCGCCAGAGCCCCAGGGCCCACCACACGAGCAGCGGTACGCCCAGGCCCACCGCGGTCGCGGGCCGCGTCCAGAACGCCAGGCAGAAGAAGAACGCCACGCCCGCGCTCGCCAGGGCACCGGCCCCCGCGCGCGAGCGCTGCACGCAGTACAGCAGCCACGCCAGCGCGAAGAGCACCGTGGTGTGCGACATCATCGTGGCCGCGCCCGTCATCAGCAGCGGCGACACGAGGCACAGGAGCCCCGCGACGCGCGCCCACGCCGGGCCGAACCACTCGCGCGCCACCAGGAAGACGGCCACCGTCGTCGCTCCCGCGAGCAGCGGGTTGATGAGCCAGGGCACGCCCGCCTTCATGCCGAACGCCAGGAGGAACGGCCACCCGAGGAAGTACTGGCTGTACAGCTTCCCGTCGTTCACGAGGAAGCCGTTGTCGAAGAAGAGCTTCAGGGGCGGCGAGGGCACCCACAGCCGGAAGGAGGCCAGTAGGCGCGCGGCGAACTGGTACGAGGCCTCGTCGTCCGTGAGGGGCGCGTGTCCCAAAAGCAGCGACTGGATGGCCAGCGGGATGAGCACGCCCATCAGCCCCAACAGCACGAGGCTCCTGCGGTCCGGATAGTCGCGCCAACCGGAGCGCCAGCGCTGGAGCGTCTCCGCCCGCAGGCCCCGGCCTCCCGCGAGCGCCAGGCACACCACCACGGGCACGCCCAGAAAGCCCATCATCGCCGCGAGCAGGAGGTAGCGAGGCGTCGGCAGGTCGATGCTCCCCAGGTCCAGGCGGAAGCCCTTGAAGTACGACAGCCAGAGCGCCGCGTGGGCCAGCAACAGCACGGCGGCCAGCACGAGCGGGGGGACGGGAGACCTGCCAGGGGGAGGAGCCATGGGTGGGGGCCGGCAGCGTAGATCAGCGGAAGGAGCGTGTAGAGTGGCGCCGCACGCCACGAGGACGTGGCCCCCTTTTTTCGACCTTCCGAATGAGCCGCCCGAGCCTCGCGACGCCCCCCCGCATCGCGGTCATCCTCCCCTGCTTCAACGAGGCGCTGGCCATCGCGCACACGGTGCGGGCCTTCCGCCAGGCCCTGCCCACGGCGACGGTCTACGTCTACGACAACGCCTCCACGGACGAGACGGCCCGGGCGGCGCGGGAGGCGGGCGCCCTGGTGCGCGCCGAGCCCCGGCGCGGCAAGGGCAACGTCCTGCGGCGGGCCTTCGCGGACGTGGACGCCGACATCTACGTCGTGGCGGACGGTGACGGCACCTACGACGCCCGCGCGGCGGAAGGGATGACCCGCCTGCTCCAGGACGAGTGCCTGGACATGGTCGTGGGCACCCGGGTGCACACCGAGAACGAGGCCTACCGGGCGGGCCACGTGGCCGGCAACTGGCTCTTCAACCAGGTGGTGGCGGGCCTCTTCGACAAGGGGCTGTCGGACATCTTCTCCGGCTACCGGGTGATGTCGCGACGCTTCATCAAGTCGTTCCCCTGCGCCTCGGAGGGGTTCGAAATCGAGTCGGAGATGAGCATCCACGCGCTCCAGTTGCGCATGCCCGTGCGCGAGGTGCCCACGGCCTACGCGAAGCGGATGGAGGGCTCGCACAGCAAGCTGAACACCTGGCGCGACGGCCTGCGCATCCTGGGCCACATCCTGCGGCTGCAGCGGCTTCTGCGGCCACGGAAGTTCTTCGGCACCATCGGCGCGGTGCTCATCGCCGTGGCGCTGCTCCTGTCCATCCCCGTCTTCCTCCAGTTCTTCGAGACGGGCCAGGTGCTGCGCTTCCCCACCGCCATCCTGTGCACGGGCCTGGTGCTGCTGGGCTCGCTGTCAGGCCTCGTGGGCCTGGTGCTCGAGGGCGTGAGCCAGCTGTCGCTGGAGACCAAGCGGCTGAGCTACCTGGCCGAGCCCGCGCTCACGGTGCCGGAGACCGAAGGCGCCCGGGAGCCCCTCACGAGCGGGGAGCGGGCTCGTCCAGCTCATCCGTGAGGCCGTGCTTCGCCAGCCGGTAGCGGAAGGAGCGGAAGGACAGGCCCAGCAACTCCGCGGCGCGCGTCTTCACGCCCTGGGACTGCTTGAGCGCGGCCAGCAGGTGCCGCCGCTCGCTCTCGTCCAGGTGACGCTCCAGGTTGAAGCCCGAGCCCAGCGAGGGCTCGCCGCTGTCCCCCGGGCGGTTCAGGGGCTCTGACTCACCGCGCACCGCGGGCGGCAGCGTGCCGGGCCCCAGGAGCTCCGAGTCCGACAGCGTGGCCGCGCGCTCCACCATGTTCTGCAGCTGGCGCACGTTGCCCGGGAACGCATAGCGCTCCATCAGCGCCAACGTCTCCGGCGCGAAGCGCAGGCCCGGCCGGCCCAGCTCCTCCGACAGCCGCGCGAGGAAGTGCGACGCGAGCGGCGCGATGTCGTCCGGCCGCTCGCGCAGCGGGGGCAGCTCCAGCGTGATGACGTTGAGCCGGTAGAAGAGGTCCTCGCGGAAGCGGCCCGCCTTCACCTCCGCCTCCAGTCGGCGGTTGGTGGCCGCGATGACGCGCGCCTGGAAGGGAATCTCCGCCGCGCTGCCCACCGGCTTCACCTTGCGCTCCTGCAGCACGCGCAAGAGCTTCACCTGGGTGGCGAGCGGCATCTCGCCCACCTCGTCCAGCATCACCGTGCCCTCGGCCGCGGACACGAGCAGGCCCGGCCGCTCATGCGTGGCGCCCGTGAAGGACCCCTTCATGTGGCCGAACAGCTCGCTCTCCAGCACGCCTTCGTTGAGGGCGCCGCAGTTGAAGGGCAGGAAGGGCTGGGCGGCGCGCTGGCCGCGCAGGTGGATGGCGCGCGCCACCAGCTCCTTGCCGGTGCCGCTCTCCCCCGTCACCAGCACCGTGCTGCGGCCGGGGGCCACCTTCTCCACCAGCTGCCACAGGGCGCGCATGCGGGGGCTCGTCCCCACCAGCAGCCCGCCCAGGCCGGGCAACAGCCGCGACTTGAGCGTGAGGTTCTCCTGGCGCAGCGCGCGCTTCTCCAGCGCCTTGTGCACCAGGAGCCGCAGCTCCTCGTTGTCGAAGGGCTTGCAGATGTAGTCGTAGGCCCCCTCGCGCATGGCCTCCACCGCGGAGGACGGCGTGCCGAAGGCGGTGATGAGCACCACCTCCGGCGGCTCCTTGCGCGAGCGCGCGCAGCGCAGCACGTCCAGGCCGCTGCCCTGGCCCAGCTTCATGTCGGAGATGACCAGGTCCACCTGGTCCTTCTCCAGCATGGCGCGCGCGGTCTCCACGGAGGGCACGCTCGTCACGGCGTAGCCCTCCCGCACCAGGAGGATCTCCAGGTACTCGCGCATGGACAGCTCGTCGTCCACCACCAGCACGTGGCCGCGCGCGCCACCGTCATGAGGGAGCGGCGCCGTCACAGGGGCAGCCCCACGAGGAACTCGGTGCCTTCAGCGGGATTGGACATCACGCGGATGGTGCCTCCGTGCGCGTGGATGATGGAGTGCGCGGTGGACAGGCCCAGCCCGGTGCCACCGTTGCGGGTCGTGAAGAACGGCTCGAACAGGTGTCCCATCATCTCCTCCGTGATGCTGCCCGCCGAGTCCCACACGCGAATCTGCGCTTCCTTTTCCGCGCGCGCCAGGGCCACCCGCACCGTTCCCTTCGGCCCCGCCGCCTGGATGCCGTTGCGCAGCAGGTTGAGCAACACCTGGCGCAGCTGGTCCGGATCCACCTGCGCCGTCAGCGCGTCCAGGGGGCGCACCTCCAGTTGGACCTCGCGTGAAAGCGGATCCGCGCGGAGCATGTCCACCGTCTCCGACAGGAGGGTGTCCAGGGCCACCGGCCGGCGCTGCGGCTCGGGCGGGCGCGCGAAGCGCAGGAAGTCCTCCACCAGCCGCGCCAGCCGGTCCGCCTCGCGCGTGAGGATGCCGGTGAGCTTCGTCACCACCACGTCGCCGGACTGCTCCTGGGCCAGCAACTGGGCGGAGCCGCGCATGGCGGCCAGCGGGTTGCGGATTTCATGCGCCAGCTGCGCGGACAGCGCGCCCAGGCTGGCCAGCCGGTCCGTGCGCTTGAGGTCCTCCTCCATGCGCCGCAGCTCCGTGAGGTCCTGGAAGACGATGAGCAGCGAGCCCGCCTCGCCCTCCAGGGGCGACACGGACAGCCCCAGCACCCGCGGCCCGCCGGGCGTCTTCACCCGCAGCTCGCCCCGGGTGGCGCGCGGCGCCAGCGCGGACACGCCCGGCAGGAGCTTCTCCAGCGGCTGGCCTACGCACGCGCTGTCCTCCTCCTGGAGGATGACGCCGCCCGCGGTGTTGAGGAAGGTGACGCGCCGCGCGGCGTCGCAGGTGACCAGTCCGGACGGCATGGAGGACAGGATGAGCTGCTGCAGCCGCCCCAGCCGGCGCAGGTCCGCCTCGCTCTGGGACAGCGCGCCGCCCGTGGCGGACAACTGGCGCGACAGGTAGCCGGACAGCACGGCGATGAGGCCCAGCGCCAGCACGTTGCTGCCCAGCACGAAGAGCACCCGCGAGGGCGCCATCCCCGGCACGTCCGCCGGCTGGGTGAGCCGCATGATGAGCAAGAGCCCGGTGAAGGCCAGCGAGGACACGACCGCGGCCCACAGCGCGCCGCGCTGATCCAGCACCACCGCCGCGCCGATGACGGCCAGGCTGTAGAGGAACGTCAGCGGCGATTCCGCGCCGCCGCTCAGGAACACCAGGCCGGTGGCGATGATGACGTCGCCCACCACCTGCACCACGGCGTCCAGGCGCCCCGCGGTGCCCCGGCGCAGGCGCAGGCCCGTCACCACCGTGAGGACGTAGGCGGCCGCGATGACGCCGAACGACAGCGAGTCCGCGCGGCTGGGCTCCTGCGCGGGCTGGGTCGCCAACCGGACCACCGTCACGACGAGCGACAGGCTCGCCGCGACGGTGCGGAACAACACCAGCCACACCAGACGCGAGCGCAGCCCCGGGGCCACGCCTCGCGTCAGCCTTCCACCGTCCGCGCTACTTGATCGCGCCGGCAAGCGAGAAGATGGGCAGGTACATGGCGATGAGGAAGCCGCCGACCACGCCGCCCAGGAACACCATGAGGAGCGGTTCGATCATCGAGGTGAGGGCGCTGACCGCCGTGTCCACCTCGTCGTCGTAGAAGTCGGCGATCTTGTTGAGCATGGTGTCCATGGCGCCCGTCGCCTCGCCGACGCCAATCATCTGCACCACCATGGAGGGGAACACCTTCGTCTCCAGCAGCGGGCCCGCGATGTTCTTGCCCTCGGCGATCTTCCCGCGCACGTAGTAGATGGCCTCTTCCACCGTGCGGTTGCCAGCCGTCTTCGCCGTCACGTCCAGCGCGTCCAGGATCGGCACGCCCGAGGAGATCATCGTGCCCAGCGTGCGCGTGAAGCGCGCCACGGCCACCTTGCGCAAGACGTCGCCGAACAGGGGCATCTTGAGGAAGACCTTGTCCCAGAACTTGCGGCCCTTGGGCTGCTTGTAGCTCCAGGAGAAGGAGAACACGACCACCGCGATGCCGATGATGGTGTGGAGGAAGTACGCCTGGGCGAACTTCGACATGTCCACGACCACCTGGGTGGGCGCGGGCAGCTTGGAGTTGAAGTCCGCGAACATCTTCTCGAAGACGGGCGTCACCTTGAGCAGCAGCAGCGCCGTCACGCCGATGGCCACCAGGACGACCACCGACGGGTAGGTCATGGCGCTCTTGACCTTGGCCTTCAGCTTCTCGCTCTTCTCACGGTAGGCGGCGAGCCGGTTGAGGATGGTGTCGAGGATACCGCCCACCTCGCCCGCGGCGCACAGCTGCACGTAGAGCTCGTCGAAGATTTTCGGGTGCTCCTTCAGCGCGTCCGCGAAGGTGCTGCCCTGCTCCACCTTGCCCTTGATGGCGAACACCACCTTCTTGAAGGCGGGGTTGTCCATCTGGCTGGCGAGGATGTCCAGGCACTGCACCAGCGGCAGGCCCGCGTCGATCATCGTCGCGAACTGGCGGGTGAAGATGAGGATGTCCTTGCCCGTCACGCCGCCCATGCCGGGCAGGGTGATTTCCCCGTCGAGGGCGCCCTTCTTGCGCACCTTCGTCGGGTTGAGACCCAGGGACTTCAGGCGCGCGTTGACGGCCTCGGCGTCCGGGGCCTCCATCTCGCCCTTTTTGCTCTCCCCGCTCTTGGTCTTCGCCTCCCAGAGGAACTGGGCACTGTTCTTCTTGGACGCTGTCGCCTTCTGCTGCACTGCTGGTGCTGCCATAACTGGACCTCCGGGGAGGGCGAGGAGTCTAACCTGTGATTTTCATGCCCCAAAACTAACGGGCACCCGCTCCCCCGGCCGGCCGCTGGGCTCCGCCCGTCCCGCCACCCGTGGCGAGGATGTTGCGCAGCTCCTCCGGGTCGGAGGAACGGCCGAAGGCCTCGTCCTGGGAGATGACCCGGCGCGCCAGAAGGGCGGCCAGCGCCTGGTTGAACGTCTGCATGCCGTACTTCGCCTGGCCCACCTGCATGGACGAGTAGATCTGGTGGACCTTGTCCTCGCGGATGAGGTTCCGGATGGCGGGGTTGGGCACCATGACCTCCAGGGCCAGCACGCGGCCCGGCCCGCCCACCTTGGAGACGAGCGCCTGGCTCATCACGCCCTCCAGCACGAAGGACAGCTGGGCGCGCACCTGGGGCTGCTGGTACGGGGGAAAGACGTCCAGCACGCGGTTGATGGTCTGCACCGCGCTGTTGGTGTGCAGCGTCGCGTAGCAGATGTGGCCCGTCTCCGCGATGGTGAGCGCCGCTTCGATGGTCTCCAGGTCTCGGAGCTCGCCGACGAGCACCACGTCCGGATCCTGGCGGAGGATGTACTTGAGGGCCGTCTTGAAGTTGCGCGTGTCCGCACCGACCTCGCGCTGGTTGACCAGGCAGTTCTTGTGCGGGTGCAGGTACTCGATGGGGTCCTCGATGGTCATGATGTGCTCATGACGCTCGGTGTTGATCTTGTCGATCATCGAGGCCAGCGTGGTGGACTTGCCGGAGCCCGTGGGGCCCGTCACCAGGATGAGGCCGCGCGGCTTCTTCACCAGCTCCGCCACCACCGGCGGCAGGCCCAGCTCCTGGAACGTCAGAATCTTGAACGGAATCGTGCGGAACGCACCGGCGACGGCGCCGCGCTGCATGAAGATGTTCGCGCGGAAGCGTGACAGGCCCTTCACGCCGAACGACAGGTCCAGTTCGTTCTCCTCCTCGAACTTGTGCTTCTGGGCGTCCGTGAGGATGGAGTAGCAGAGCTGCTTGGTCTCCACGGGCGTGAGCGGCGCCGTCTTGAGCGGGACGAGCTCACCGTCCACGCGGAGCTGCGGCGGCGAGCCGGTGGTGATGTGGAGGTCGGAAGAGCCCTTCTCGACCATCGCCTTGAGAAGCTGGTGCAGGTTGGCCACGGATGCGTGTCCTGTCGGAGGAAAGTGGGGGGAGGAAGTGGGTGATTAGAAGCGGTCCGGCGCGGTGTTGCCCACGACCTCTTCCAGGGTGGTCATGCCGTCCATGAGCTTCTTGAGCGCGCTCATGCGCAGGCTGCTCATGCCCAGACGGATGGCCTCCTGCTTGAGCTCCGCGGCGGAGGCGCCGTTGATGACCAGCTCCTTGAGGCCGTCCCAGAAGGGCATGACCTCGTAGATGGCCACGCGGCCCCGGTAGCCGCGGTCGTTGCACTCGCGGCAGCCGACCTTCTCGTACATGGTGAAGGTGCCCATCTTGTCCGGGGGGATGCCCGCGTCGATGAGGGCCTGCTCGTCCACCTTCTCCGCGGGGCGCTTGCAGGCCGGGCACAGGCGGCGGGCCAGACGCTGGGCGAGGATGAGGTTGAGCGACGCCGTCACGAGGAACGGCTCGATGCCCATGTTGAGCAGACGGCTCACCGTGCCCGGGGCGTCGTTGGTGTGCAGCGTGGAGAGCACCAGGTGGCCCGTGAGCGCCGCCTTCACGCCGATTTCCGCCGTCTCGAAGTCGCGGATCTCACCGATCATGATGATGTCGGGGTCCTGGCGGAGGAAGGAGCGCAGGCCGGCCGCGAAGTTCAGGCCGATGTCTTCGTGCATCTGCACCTGGTTGATGCCGGCGAAGTTGAATTCGACGGGGTCCTCCGCGGTGCAGATGTTGGTGCCCACGTCGTTGAGGCTGGAGAGCGCGGAGTAGAGCGTCGTCGTCTTGCCGGAGCCCGTGGGGCCCGTCACCAGCACCATGCCGTAGGGCCGGTCGATGGCCTCCTTGAACCAGGCCAGGGGCTGCGCGTCGAAGCCCAGCTTCGTCATGTCCAGTTGCAGGTTGCTCTTGTCGAGCAAGCGCATCACGACCTTCTCGCCGAAGAGCGTGGGGCACACGCTCACGCGGAAGTCCATCTCCTTGCCGCCGCCGATCTTGATCTTGATGCGGCCGTCCTGCGGCAGGCGCCGTTCGGAGATGTCCAGCGACGCCATGATCTTCAGACGGCTGGTGATGGCGTTGCGCAGCTTCATGGGCGGGCGCATCACCTCGTACATCACGCCGTCGATGCGGAAGCGGACCCGGAAGTCCTTCTCGTACGGCTCGATGTGGATGTCGGACGCGCGCTTCTTGATGGCGTCCATCAGGATGAGGTTCACCAGCTTGACCACGGGCGCGTCATCCGCGGCCTTGGCCATCTCATCCACGTTCTCCTGCTCCTCCTTGGCGACCTCGATGTCGTCGCCCACGTCGCCGACGATGTCCTCCAGCGAGGGGCCCTTCTCCGCGTAGTAGCGCTCAATCGATTCGCGGATGGAGATTTCGGACGCGACGACGGCTTCGATGTTGTAGCCGGTGAGGAACTTCAGGTCGTCCACCGCGAAGATGTTGGACGGGTCGCACATGGCCACGATGAGGGAGGGCCCTGCGCGGTTGACCGGGATCACCAGGTGCTTCTCGGCCACTTCCTTGGGCACGAGCTTGATGATGTCCGGATCAATGTCGAAGTCCTTCAGGTTGATGGCCGGGACGCCGTACTGCTTCGACAGGAAGTCGGTGAGCTTCGACTCCTCGATGGCGCCCGTCTTGATGAGCGCCGTGCCGATGCGCGCGCCACTCTTCTGCTGCTCCTCCTGCGCCTTGCGGAGTTGCTGGACGGAGATGAGGTTCTCGCGCACCAGCAATTCACCGAGTCGACCGGACATTTCTGGGATGCCTCTTTGAGCGTGAGGAGGGAACAGCCAGAGCCCCGGCTGTCAGCGGGACCCGCGGGGGGAAATCCAATCCGTGCGGCAGGGGCCTGAAGCCCTGGCACGGATCCTCCCGGATTAGAGGAAACCGATGCGCGGCCTGTCAAGGCGCCCTGGCGTGCTCCCTTGCTGTCCGGCGCCCCTCCTGGAAGGGCGCGCCCCTCGGCGCTGGAGCCCCTACCCGTCGCCGCGGGCCACCACGGTGCGCGCGGCCTCCACGTCGCGTTTGATTTGACCCACCAACTCGGCGGCGGAGCCGAAGCGCTGCTCGGGCCGCAGCCGCTCCAGGAACTGCACCCGCAGTTCCTTGCCATAGAGGTCGCCGCTGAAGTCCAGCAGGTGCGCCTCGATGGTGACCTCCGTACCGCCAAAGGTGGGCTTCACGCCGATGTTGGCCGCCCCCGGCCGCCACGGCCCGTCCGCCTCCGCGAGCAGGCGCACCCGGATGGCGTACACGCCGGGCGCCGGCCGCAGCTCGTTCTGCGTGTCCACGTTGGCGGTGGGAAAGCCGATGGTGCGCCCCCGGCCCGCGCCGGACACCACCGTGCCATCCAGGTCGAACGGGCGGCCGAGCAGCCGCCTGGCCGCGCCCACCCTGCCCTCCAGGATGTACTCGCGGATCCGCGACGAGGACGCGACGACGCCGTCCACGTTCACCGGCTGGACGACGTGCACCTGGGCGCCCCGCTTCGCCGCGGCGTCACGCAGCGTGGCGACGGTGCCGGCGCGCTGGGCGCCATAGGTGTAGTCGCTGCCCACCACGACGTGGCCCACGCCCAGGCCGTCGAAGAGGGCGGACTCGAAGTCCTGGGGCGTGTTGCGCGCGTAGTCGCGGGTGAAGGGCTGCACCACCACGTGGGACAGGCCGCACGCCGCGAGCAGCTCCAGCTTGCGCGGCAGGAGCGTGATCAGCTTGGGCGCCAGGTCCGGCTGGAGCACCTTGCCCGGGTGGGGCTGGAAGGTGAGCGCGTTCGCGGGGGCGTGGCGCAGCGCCTCCGCGAAGAGGGCCTGGTGGCCCACGTGCACGCCGTCGAAGTTGCCCAGCGCGAGGGCCTGCCCCTGAAGCTGGCGGCCCGCCTCGGACACGGACTGGAAGACCTTCATGGCCCTTCCCTATAGCACCCCGCGCGCTTTTGCCCTGGCCAACCCACGCGGCTCCATGGTTAGAGGCCCCCCGTCCCCGCCATGCGCCCTGCCCTGCTCCCTGATCCGGTCGGCCTCAAGTTCGTCCCCCTGGAAGCGCCCCCGGACTGGGACGCGGAGTTCGGCTTCACCGGGCCGCTGGAGCTGGAGATCGGCTCCGGGGCGGGCGGGCACGCGCTGGAGTACTGCCGCAGGAACCCCGGCGTGCGCTTCGTGGCCTTCGAGTGGCGCAAGAAGTACGCGCGCGACACGCAGATGCGCGCGGAGAAGGCGGGCATGAAGAACCTGCGCGTCATCGAATCCGACGCGCGCTTCGTGGTGCCGCGCATCTTCGCGCCCGGGTCGCTGGACGTCATCCACCTGCAGTTCCCCGACCCGTGGTGGAAGCGCTCGCACGCCAAGCGGGCGGTCGTGCAGCCGGAGTTCGCCAAGGTGATGCTGGGGCTGCTCAAGCCCGGCGGCCGCTTCGACATGCGCACCGACGTGCAGGACCGCGCGGAGGCCATGCTGGAAATCCTGGAGGCGGCGGGCTTCCACAACCCGCTGGGCGCCGGGGTGTTCCACCCGTACGACCCGGAGGAGGTGCCCTCCACCCGCGAGCGGCGCTACCTGGCGTCCGGAGAACCCGTGTACCGCGCACGCCTGGTGAAGCCCGCGCTGTAGCCTTCGCCGGCGCTGTCAGGCCCTGGACGCCCGGCGTCCCCGGTGACCGTGGGTGCCCGCGAGGGCCCTTGGCAGCGCCCGCCCCCCGGTGGAGAATCCACCCAGGGGGTTCCCGCTCCGGGGAGCACTCGCGACGTTGGCCACGACCGCATCCTGTTGGGGGGTGGGCGCCTCATGCCGGAAGCCGAAAGGAAACGGATGCCGGAGGGCGTGCGCAGGAGCGGACCCGCCAACGACTTCTCCGGGCGCACCGTGCTCATCGTGGACGATGATCCGGCGCAGGTGAAGCACGTGCGCGAGGGCCTGGCCCCGCACGGCTACGTGTTCAAGGAAGCGCTGGACGGTGCGCAGGCGCTGTCCGCCATCCGCGCGGGGAGGCCCGACCTCATCGTGATGGACGTGGAGATGCCGGGCCTGGGCGGCGTGGAGGTGTGCCGCATCGTCAAGGCGAACGCGGGCGAGGGCGGCTTCGGCTTCATCCCCGTCATCCTGATGACGGCCCGGCAGGCGGCGGGCAAGGTGGAGGGGCTGGAGCTGGGCGCGGACGACTACCTGGTGAAGCCCTTCGACATGCTGGAGCTGGGCGCGCGCGTGAAGTCCATGCTGCGGCTCAAGGCGTTGCAGGACGCGCTCCTGGAGAAGAACCGCGAATTGGAGTGGGCCAACCGCGAGCTGGACCGCCGCCGGCAGGAGCTGCTCGCGCTCAGCCGCACGGACGCGCTCACGGGCCTGTTCAACCGGCGCTACTTCGAGGAGCGGCTGAGCGAGGAGTTCATGCGCTCGCGCCGCTACCGCTCCCCCCTGTCGCTGGTGATGCTGGACATCGACCACTTCAAGCGCATCAACGACACGTTCGGCCACCCCTTCGGGGACGAGGTCCTGCGCGCGGTGGCGCACACGGCGCGCGCGACGCTGCGGGAGGTGGACCTCCTGGCCCGCTATGGCGGCGAGGAGTTCATCGCCCTGTTACCGGAGGCGGCCCCCCAGGACGCGCTGCGGGCGTGCGAGCGGGTGCGCGAGGCGATCGAGCGGCTGGAGCTGACGTGGACGGGCCCGGATGGAATGTCCCAGGAGGTGAAGCTGACCGCGTCGCTGGGCGTGGCGACGGTGCCCGCGGACGACCTGCCGGGCACGGAGGCGCTGCTGCGCGCGGCGGACGCGAGCCTGTATTCCGCCAAGGGGACGGGCCGCAACCGCGTCCACCAGCACGCGGCGTGACGCACCTCCCGCTTCCCCACGGCGGCGGTTTGACCTAAATCGGAGGACCCATGCGCCCGCTCGCGATGACGACCTGGCTGCTGTTCGCCCTCCTCTCCCTGGGCGGCTGCAGCCGGCTCCAGCCGGACACCCCCGTGGGGGCCTACCAGACGTTCCACAAACACGTGCAGCGCGGAGAGCTGCCCAAGGCGTACGCCGGGCTGTCACAACAGACCCAGCAAGTGCTGAAGACGCGGGCCCAGCAGGTGAGCGACGCGTCCGGGGGCATGGTGAAGCCAGAGCCGCTCCCGCTGTTCTTCGCGAATGTCCCGGTGCCGCCGGATGTTCAGGAGGTTTCGCTGCTCCGGCAGGAGGGCGACGTGGCGACCTTGGTGGTGCGCTCGGCGGGAAGGTCGGGCGAAGTCCGGATGGTGAAGGAGCCGTCCGGGTGGAAGGTGGACTTTTCAGCATCCCCCCAGCCGTGAGCCCGGGCATGCCCGGGCCCCGCGCATCAGGTAACGTACAACCGTGAACGACAGGAAGACACGGCGGGTGCTCCCCGCAGTCGAAGTCATCCGGAGACCGGGCTCCACGCCCGGCGGCCCGGTGACGCCGTCCTCGACTGCCCCCACCCCCTCCCCCACGCCGAGGCCCACGCCCCGGCCCACGCCGGTGGCGCCCTCCGCCCCGGTGGCCCCCCCCAGCGCGGAAGGCGCTCCGCGCGCGACGCCGGCCCCCCGCCCCACCCCGGGCGTGGCGCCCGCGCCCCGGCCGAGCGGCCTTGCCCCCACGCCCCGGCCGACCCCGTCCGTGGCCCCGTCCGCTCCCCCGCCCCGCCCGGCTCCGGGCCCGGTGGGCACGGCGCCGGCGGCCTCCTCCGTGCCGCCCCGGCCGGCCGGTGCGCCGGCTCCGGGCTTCACGCCGGGGGCCTCGTCCCGTCCGCCTCCCCGGGGCCCCGGGATGGGTGGGCCGCCGCGCGCGGGGGGGCCTCCGGGCCGCTTCGCGCCGCGCCCCAGCACCCCGCGTCCGCCGCCCACGCCGGAGCAGATCCTGGCGCTGGCCACGCGCGAGCACGTGCCGGCGCGCATCGCCAAGGGTGAGCTGGAAGGGAAGATGAAGGCGCGCATCTGGCGCAAGCTGCACGCCGAGGAGGCGAAGCGCTTCGACCAGGTCTACGAGCTGATGGGCCAGACGCCGGGCCTGTCGCTGGGCGACGCGTTCGGCATCCTGCAGAGCGGCCTCACGGTGCAGGAGTTCATGGCGCGCAAGGAGCGCAGCCAGCGCAAGGCGGCCATCAAGCAGGCGCGCGGCCAGGTGGACAACGCGCTCGTCGCGGACTTCCTGGGCGCCTTCATCGAGCAGAAGACCGAGCTGTCCGTGGTGCTGGCGGAGCGGTCGCTCCTGGACACGCTGCTGGCGGAGGAGGCCATCGCCTTCACCTTCGAGCGCACGGGCCGTCTGGAGAAGCTCCAGGTGGTGCTCATCGCGCGCAGGGGTGACTGGGAGCGGCTGATGCCGACCCTGGAGCGCGACGCGAAGCTCACGCAGAAGCCGGCGCAGGTGGCGCGGCAGCCGGACAAGCGCCCCTACTCGGACCCCCGGCCGTTCCTGCCGCACATCGGGCAGACGGTGAAGCTGGTGCTGCGCAACGGCATCACGGTGGAGGCGCCGCTCCTGCGCGTGGGCCGCTTCGACGTGCTGCTGGGTGAGCCCGGGCACGAGCTGTTCGTCCCGCTGCACGCGCTCCTGCGCTTCGAGGCGCCCCCGGCCCCGGCCGAGGATGACTCCGACGACGAAGCCGGTTCCAAGCCCGACGCCGAGGGCTGAAAGCGGCTCGCGGTGGCGTTACCTCCGGGCGGCCCTGCCTTCACTGGCGGGCCGCCCTTCTTCCTTCCTCACCCTGGAGACTTCATCCATGCGCGTCTTCTTCTCCCGCATCATCAAGCCCTGGCTCGCGCTCACCGCGGCGGCGGTCCTCGCGGGGGCGTCGCAGCAGGCGTGCACGAAGGAGTCCTCCGCGAAGGAGCCGGGCGCGCCCGCCGCGCAGGAGGTGGGACGGCGGGAGAACGGCGTGCACGTGGTGGAGCTGGCCGTCACGGAGAAGGGCTATGAGCCTTCGCCGGTGCAGCTCAAGAAGGGCGAGCCGGTGAAGCTGGTGGTGACGCGCAAGACGGACCTGACGTGCGCCACCGAGCTCGTGATGGACGAGTACAAGATCGACACGAAGCTGCCGCTGAACACCCCGGTGGAGATCGCCTTCACGCCCAGCCAGTCCGGGACGCTGAAGTACGGCTGCGCGATGGGGAAGATGATCGCCGGCACGTTCGTGGTGGACTGAAGCCGGACGTCAGACGGCCTCGTACAATCCCTGGCTTCACCGCAGTCTCCTCAAGACAGGGAATCCACACGATGCGTCCTCCGTCCGTCCCCCTTCCCCTGAAGCTCGTCGTCCTCTGCCTGGCGGTCCTCACCGCCGGCCCCGCGCTGGCGCAGCAGCCCGCGCCCATGACGGTGGCGCAGGCCATCGAGAGTGAAATCCAGGCGGCGTTCAACAAGCCGGACGCGGCCACCGTCAACGCGAAGAACGCCTTCATGGCGCGGCTGTCCGGGGCCTACGGCACCGTGAACATCTACGTGGCCAGCTACCAGCTGGTGGACGGAGTGCTGCCGCCGTTCCAGAACCAGGTCTACGAGAACAACGTCCAGAGCTACGCCTACACGCTGTATCAGGCGATGATCCAGCAGTACGCCGCGAACCAGGCGCTGCTCCGGTCCAACCCCGCGCTCTTCCGGCTGACGCTCTTCAACTACGCGGTGAACCACATCTCCAACTGGATCGCCGCCAACCCGCCGCCGGGCGTGCAGTGGGTCTTCGTGGAGGACGTGGGCAGCCTGGCGCGGCTGGCGGTGATGGTGAACTCCACCACGTTCTATCCCTCGAACTGGGTGCTGTCGCTCCAGACGATGCTGAACGGGAATGGCCGCTGGGCCAGCCTCATCATCTGGGACATCAGCATGTACCTGCTGAGCTTCCCCAACGAGGCGCTCTTCGTCGACACGTTCGAGGGCCTGTAGGAAGGCGCGTCCCGCCCGGGCCTGCCCGTTAACTGGCGATGTCCGCCCGGGCGGGTAGGCTCACGCGCCTGCATGGGCAGCTCGGAGCTCTTCACCCGGCACGTCTTCCTGGACCTCGAAACGACGGGGCTCGACCCCCGCGTGGACGAGGTCATCGAAGTCGGGTGCCTCTTCTTCGAGCACGGCCGGGAGGTGGACCGCTTCTCCCAGCTGTATTCGGCGTCCCGCCCGCTGAACCTCACCATCCGCCGGCTCACCGGCCTCTCCGACGCGCAGCTGTCCGGACAGCCCCGCTTCGACGCGGAGCGCGCCCAATTGCGGGAGCGGCTCCAGGGCTGGACGGTGGTGGCGCACAACGCCCCCTTCGAGAAGGGCTTCCTGCCGGACGTGCTCGGCGGCGTGCCGGTGCTCGACTCGTGCGAGCTCATGCACTACCTGCACCCGGAGCTGCCCAGCCACTCGCTGGAGTCGCTGATGCGGTGGGCGAAGCTGGGCTCGCAGCAGCCGCACCGGGCGCTGCATGACTGCGTGGCGGTACACGCGGTGCTGGTGCACGCGCTGGATGGCTGCGTGCGCGACGGGCGCGCGGAGGACGTGGCGGACCTGCTGGCCACCATGGACCCCAGGGCCCGCGCGGCGCTGGGGCCCACGCCGCTCCTGGATTCCCTCTCGGCGGAGGACGCTCGCGACCTGGCGATGGACGCGGAGGCGCGCCCGCTCCTGGAGCTGCTCACGCGGCTGTGGGAGGCGTGCCGGGCCACGCCGGTGCCGCTGAGTCTGGAGACGACGGGCGGCTTCTTGCGCGCGCGGCCGGAGCGCAAGCGCGCGAATGGCGGCAGGCCTCCCCCGGAGCCCGAGCTGGACGCGACGCCGCTGCCGGTGCGGCCGGAGGAGGTGGCCCAGGTGCTGGGGCCCGGCGGCGCGCTGGAGCGGGGCGGCGGGTTCCTGTCGCGGCCCGCGCAACTGGAGATGGCGCAGGCGGTGGCGCGCACGCTGTCGGACGGCGGGCAGGTGGCGGTGGAGGCCGGCACGGGCACGGGCAAGTCGCTGGCGTACCTCACGCCCGCGGCGCTGTTCGCCGCGCGCAACGGCCTGAAGGTGGGCGTGGCGCCGCACACGAAGACGCTCCAGGACCAGCTCCTGGAGAAGGACCTGCCCCGGCTGCACCAGGCCACGGGCGGCGCGTTCGGCTACGCGTTGCTCAAGGGCCAGACGAACTACCTGTGCCGCCGCCGCGCGCTGGAGGCCACGCGCGTGGAGCCGGGGATGAACCACACGGCGCGGGCGCCCCGGGCCTACGTACGCGCGTACCTGCGCCGCAGCGTGGACGGGGACCTGGACCGGCTGAGCCACTGGTTCCGCGAGCGCTTCCCGGGCATGCACGGGCTGGTGCCGGCGGTGCGCTCCGAGGCGGCGACGACGCTGGGCGAGCGGTGCCCGCATCACAACAAGTGCTTCTACCACTCGGCGGTAGCGCAGGCGCGCGAGGCGGACGTGCTGGTCATCAACCAGTCGCTCGCGTTCGCGTGGCCCGCGCGCTACGGGCGCCTGGACCACCTGGTGCTGGACGAGGCGCACGAGTTGGAGGACGTGGCCACCACCGCGCTCACGGTGGAGCTGTCCGACCTGGCCTTCCTGCGCCTCACGGAGCGGCTGCACGGCCGCGACGGGCGCCGGGGCCTCTTCGCGGAGCTGCGCCGCGCGCTCGCGGCCACGCGCCGGGACGAGTCCCGCGTGCTGATGTCCGAGGTGGACGACTCCCTGCGCACGCTGCTCCAGGAGGCGCGCCTGTTGGGCGAGCAGGTGACAGCCCTGTGCGAGCCCGCGGCGGCGATGCCCGGCGAGGACGCGGACGACGCGGCCTATGCGCCCGAGCTGCGGGTGACGGACGCGGTGCGCGCCCTGCCCGCCTGGGAGCCCGTGCGCGAGGGGCTGGTGGCGGTGCGCACGGCACTGCAACGGGTGCACACGCTCTTGTCGGTGCGGGTGCTGGCGGCGCTGCCGGAGCTGGCGGTGAAGCAGCCTTCGTTGGAGCGCGAGCTGGCCGGCGCCACCACGGAGCTGGGCGAGCTGTCGGTGCTCGCGGGCGAGCTGGCCGGAGAGCCGGACGCGAAGCGCTGCTATGCGGCGCGGGCGGAGCCTCGGAAGCAGCGCTGGAGCGTGGGCGCGCAGCCGGTGGACGTGTCCGAGTCCGTGGCGAAGGACTTCGCCGCGAACAAGCGCGCGCTGGTGATGGCGTCCGCCACGCTGGGCACGGGTGACGGTGTGCCCTTCGTGCTGAAGCGGCTGGGGCTGAGGCCGCCCATCCTGCGCGCGCCCTCGCCGTTCCACCTGGGACAGCAGGCGCTGGTGGTGCTCGTCACGGACGCGCCGCGCGCGCACGAGGAGCCGTTCATCGACTGGGCCTCTGGGCGCATCTCCGGCCTGGCGCAGGTGATGGGCGGCCGGGTGCTGGGCCTGTTCGCCTCCACGCGGCGGCTGGAGCGCGTGTCGCGCGAGGTGCAGGCGCGGCTGGAGCCGCACGGCATCGAGGTGCTGCGCCAGTCGCGTGGCCACGGCCGTTCGCTGGCGGCGCGGCAGGAGCGCGACACGGGCACGGTGCTGCTGGGCACCAAGAGCTTCTGGCAGGGCGTGGACATCCCCGGGCGCGGCGTGGGGTGTGTCTTCATCGACAAGCTGCCCCTGGAGCCGGCGTCACGGCCGCTGGTGGCCGCGCGCGAGGAGCCGCTGGCGAAGGCGGGCAACGAGTACCTGGGTTTCCTCCAGTACCGGCTGCCGCGGGCGCTGCTGCTCCTGCGCCAGGGCGTCGGGCGGCTCATCCGCTCCACCACGGACCGGGGCATCGTCGTGGTGGCGGACCCCGGACACGCGAGCTACCGGCCCCTGCTGCTCCAGGCGCTCGCGGGCTACCGAGTGGTCGCGCTGCCGTGGGCGCAGGCGCGGCTGCTCTTGCACTCGGAGCTGCTCCAGATGGGGCTCACCGCGGACACCGCGCGGGTGTGAGGCGCCTCGCGCGCTGAAGCCAGGCGCTGCCCTGCTCCACCGCGCGCTCAGGCGTAGCGCAGCGACGCCTCACGCGTCGAAGCGGGGCGCCCGCCCTTCCCTACCGCGCCAGCCGCTCGCGGTAGCGCGCCTCCAGGGCGGACAGCTCGTCCACCCAGGGGCCCGTGGCGCCGCTCGTCTTCGCCTGCGCCAGGGCCTCCGACAGCGCTCTCGCGTCCTCGGTCTGCTGCGCGCGCAGCCGCTGGGTCATGTCCCGCGCGGCCTCGAAGACGTCCTGCAACTCGTCGCCTTCGCGCAGGCCGTGCTGCGGCGGGTTCAGGTGACCTTCCGCCACCTCGCGCATCATCCGCTTGATGCGGAAGAGCGGGCCCGCCATCCGGTGCGTCACCACGATGGTCGCCAGCGCCACCACCGCGATGAACGTCAGCAGGCAGCCGCCCAGCACCCACCACGTCAGTTGCTGATGGCGCTCCAGCTCCGCGCGCTGCGCGACGATGGCCGAGCGCTCCGCCTCGTACTTCGCGTCGATGGCCTGCGCCTGCTCCCGGAACTGCTTCTCGAACGCCGGGTCGTTCATGTGGGCCATCAGCTCATTGGAGAGCGTGGCCCCGGACAGGTCCCGGCTCACCTCCGCCGCGGCCGAGCGGGCGTCCACCGCCGTCGCCGTCTCGTGCATCAGCGAGTTCGCCGCGCGCACCAGGAAGATGCCCAGGAGCGCCGCCATCACCAGCGACACGCCGACGATGTACGCGGTGAGCTTCAGCTGGAAGGGCGCGTCGAGCAGGAAGTTGCGCCAGCGGCGCTTCGTCGTCGGGGCCTGGGCCGTGGTCGTCGTCATGTCTCGCTGCTCCAGTCGAAGGTCGCGGCGGCTTCCTCGATGGCTCGGGGGATCAGGGCCTTCAACAGGTCCGCGGGCGGAGCTCCCGCGGCGTTCACTTCCACCTGTCCCATCAGGGACTGCTCCGGGTACGTCATGCACAACAGGGCCAGGCGCAGGCCTCCACTGTCCGTCTTCTGGATCTCCGCCGTGATGCGGTAGCCGTGCACGCCCAGCTTCTTGAGCGCGCCCTTCGCCGCGGCCTTCGACTCCTTCTCCGGCGCCATCTGCGCGCCCCGGCGCACCAGCTTGGAACGAAGCCGCGCCTCCGTCACCTTCACCAGCTCCGCGGGCACGCTGCCCGTCTTGTCCTTCAGCGCGTCCAGCGACAGGTAGAAGCGCGGCCGGCGCGCCTGGTACGCCTTGATGGCCTTGATGGACTCCGCCACCGCCGCCTGCACCGTGGCGTCCGCCTCCCCCTGCACCGCCTGGAGGCAGTCGAGCCCCTTCGGTTCCAGGAGCGCGCCCAGCCCCTTGGCCACCGCCGCGCGCACCAGCTCGCTCGGGTCCTTGAGGCCACCGCACAGCGGGGTCACCGCTTCGGGGTCTTCCGTCTGGCCCAACACCAGCGCGGCCTGTGAGCGAGCACGCGGATCCCTTCCCTTCTCCAACTGACGACCCAGGAAGGTGATGCGCGTGTCTCCCTGCGCCAGCGCAGCGCTCGACGGCAGGAAGAAGATGAGCAGGAGTGCTGTCGGCAGCCGCATGGGATGGGCAAAGAAGTGCCAACAGTGTAGCCGCGATTTACCTGTCCACGACAGTTGCCTCTGAGGGCAATCGCGCCCAGGTTGGATGCGCACAGTGGGCGACGTCCTCCAGGGAGGAGGACGGCTGGGGTGCGGCGGACCCGAGGCGGGTCACCGCGGGCTGGGGGAGCAATGAAGCGCGGAGTCATCCTGACGGGTGTTCTTCTGCTGGCGGGGTGGATGGGTGGCTGCCGTGACTCGGACCGCCTGACGTCGGTGGGAAAGCCGCGACCTCCCGGGCCGACGCCGGTGGAGTCCACGCCCACCCTTCCCGACTCCGAGAACGCACAGCCTCCTCCCGGCAAGCCACCGCCGGAGCCGGAGGTGGTGGACCCGCCGCCGCCCGACCCGGAGGCGGAGGTGTTGGATCCCACGCCCATCCCGACGACGGACGGCGTCCCCGGCCCCCTGCCGGGCGTCTACACGGACAAGGGCGAGGCGCCGGTGACGGACCTCATCCGCGGGCTCGTGTCCTTCCCCATCCGCGACGCGGCGGCGCTCGAGGAGCGCATCGCGGACATCTACAAGCCGGGCGGCTCCCGCTTCCGCCAGTACATGACGCCGGCCGAGTGGATGTCGAAGCACGCCCCGCTGGAGAAGGACGTCACCATCGTCACGGACTGGCTGAAGTCCGAGGGCATGCAGGTGCCCTACGTCGCCACCAACCGGCTGCTGGTGCAGTTCGTGGGCACGGTGGCCCAGTTCAACAAGGCGTTCGGCGTCACGCTGCGCGTGCTGGAGCGCAAGTCGCCCCAGGGCGGAAATGATCCGCACGACGTCTATGGCCTCGTGGAGTCCGTCAAGGCCCCCACGTTCGTGCAGCAGCGCATCCACGCCGTCGTCGCGCTGGACCTGCCGGCGGAGACGGGCACCATGCCCGGCGAGTTCGGCCAGCCGTCCACGGAGCCACCCAACCCCGTCAGCCGGGGCCTCACGCCCCAGCAGGTGGCGCGCGCGTACAACGTGGACTCGCTCTATGAGCAGGGGCACCAGGGCCAGGGCATGAAGCTGGGCGTGGTGATTGGCGCCGGCTTCCGGTGGAAGGACCTGCGCGCCTTCTGGAAGATGTGGGGCATCGAGCGAGAGGACCCCAAGGTCATCCAGACCATGGAGCCGCCCGTCACGCGCTACCGCGAGGGCACGCTGGACGTGGAGTGGGCCGCGGCGATGGCGCCCAAGGCGGAGGTGCTCGTCTACATGGGCCCGGACGCGCGCAACACGTCCATGCTCTACACCTACAACGAGGCCATTGGCCGGGGCGAGGTGAGCGTCATCACCACGTCCTTCGCCCACCGCGAGGACTCCGAACCCAAGGCGGTGCACGAGGCCTACAGCCACGCCAGCACCATGGCCGCCGCGCTGGGCATCACCGTCGCCGCGGCGAGCGGTGACTCCGCGGGCGTGGACGTGCCGGGCAACAGCCCCTACGTCACCGCCGTGGGCGGCACGCAGTTGAAGATGAACGGCATGACGGTGACGGGCGAGACGGCCTGGTACTACTCGGGCTCCGGCATCACCCGCACCTTCGCCACGCCGGAGTGGCAGAAGGGCCTCTTCCCGATGCCCGCCAAGCGCGCGGTGGTGGACGTCGCGCTGAACGCGGACACCGGCTACTGGTACACGTGGCTGGGCGTCACCACGCCCAACACCGGCACGTCGTTCTCCTCGCCCATCTTCGCGGGGATCATGACGGTGGTGAACGGCGCGCGCGCGGACGCGCAGAAGCCGCGGGTGGGCTGGCTCAACTCGCAGCTCTACACGCTGCCGGCCGTGCAGCAGACGTTCCGCGACATCACCGTGGGCGTCACCGACAAGCAGTACGAAGCCGGGCCGGGCTGGGACATCCCCACCGGCTGGGGTGCACCCGACGCGGAGGGCCTGCTGCGGACCCTGCCCTGAGCGGGCGGGTGACATAGGGCGGACGGGCAACCGAGCCCCGCTCCGGTTGTCATCCCGGATTGACGGGATGCGAATGCATGCGCAAGGCATGCTGTTCGGGACAGGACCATGTCCCTGCCCCCCCTGCGCGCATCCCTGTCCTGCCTCCTGCTCCTCGCAGCCGCTTGCAGCAATGCCGTCGCTGGACCGAGTGACGCCGTGGCGGAGAGCCCGTCCACGTCCGCGCCGGGGACCAGCGTCCAGGCGCCTACCGCGCCCGTGGAAGACGTGGGCCAGGTGCCCACCACGCCGACGCCCACCGACACAGTGACGCCGGAGGAGACGCCCGCGACCGAGACGCCGGTCGTCAGCGCGCCTGCTCCCACGGCGGGCGTGTGCTCGCCGCTCGGCTCGCTGTCCACCCTGACGGGCAACCTGACGTCGTGGCTGCTGACGGCGCCCATCGCCGCGGCCAACAGCGGCGGCTTCAAGGAGCCGGGCGGCACGGAGCTCGCCGCGTTCGAGGGCGCGTTCCGCACGCTGCTCACCGAAGGCCCCACGCCGCAGGTGGTGCAGGACCTGGCGGGGATGGGCTACGGCGTGTCCACCTTCCGCAATGAAACGGGCGGCGGGTGGCTGGTGGTGCGCGAGCAGGGCCTGCTGTCTCGCGGCGGCGGCACCTTCATCATCAACCTGTTCCCCGCGCGCGACCTGTGGCTGGAGGCGCCGCACGCGGACTCTGATGAGGGCACGCTGCGTCAGACGGCCACGCAGCTGGTGACGCTGGGCGCTCGCGCGCTGCTCATCACCGGCAGCAACCGCTGCGCCGTCACCACCGCCAGCCCGTGCAGCGGCACCACCAGCGTGTGCGGCACGAAGGGCCTGCGCATCTCCGACGCCGCGCACTACGGCAACAACTTCTTCACCGCCGCGCACCGCGCGCTGCGCGACACGTACCCGGACGCCATCGCCGCCAGCATCCACGGCATGGACGCGGGCAACGGCCCCGAGGCCGCCGTGGTGAGCGACGGCACCAGCACCCTGCGGCCGGACGCGCTCTCCAACCGCCTGCGCGACGCGCTCAACACCCACCTGGTGGGGACGAAGAAGGCCTTCTCCTGCAACGCGACGGATGACTCGGGCAAGCACCGCACGCTGTGCGGCACCAGCAACGTGCAGGGCCGCATCGACAATGGCGCCTCCGACGCCTGCTTCGCGGAGGCCGCCGCCGCCACCGACCGCTTCATCCACCTGGAGCAGTCCGCCACGCTGCGCGGCACCGGCGCGTCGTCCAAGGCCGTCATCCAGGCGCTCGCGGACACCGTCCCCTGCACGCTCGGCGGCTCCGGTCAGGGCTGCCCGGCCGTGGTCGCGCAGGACTGTCCGTGAAGTGTCACGCGGGTGACGTCCTCACCTGGCGTGCCAACCGGCTTCTCGTCGTGTGAAGCAGGCGGGCTGATCCGTACGAGGGTCCGCTACCAGTGTCCGGGGTTGGGCATTCAGTGACACTGGAGGCCCGAATTTTCGGTTGGACAGCCGACGCTTCTCAGCGGCCGAGAGGGGCAACCCTGGTCGGGTCCGGGAGCCTCCCTAGATTCGAGCGGCCACCATGGCGCTCCTTTCGACCCTGACACTTTTTCCGGCCTACTCCCTCGACACCTCCATCCTGGTGGCGGTGCTCGTGGGCGTGCTCATCCTGGCGCTCCTCACGGAGACGCTCGGGTGGGTCTTCGTGGGCCTCGTGGTTCCCGGCTACCTGGCCTCGGTGTTCGTCATCCACCCGGAGGCGGGTTGCACCGTCGTCGCCGAATCGCTGCTCACGTACGGCCTGGCGCTGGCGTTCTCCAGCGGACTGTCCCGCACGGGGGCCTGGAGCGAGTTCTTCGGCCGCGACCGCTTCTTCGCGGTGGTGCTCGCGAGCGTCGTGGTGCGCGCGGTCAGCGAGACGTGGCTGCTCCCGGTGCTGGGGCACTGGATGGACGAGCGGTGGGGCACGTCCTTCATCGTCGACCGCAGCCTGCACAGCATCGGCCTGGTGCTGGTGCCGCTCACCGCGAACGCCTTCTGGAAGCTGAAGCTGCGCCGCGGCCTGTGGCAGGTGGCGGTGCCGGTGGCGCTCACCTACGTCATCCTCCGCTTCGTGCTGCTGCCCGGCACCAACCTGTCCTTCTCCAGCCTGGAGCTGATGTACGAGGACGTGGCGCAGGACTTCCTGTCCAGCCCCAAGGCCTACATCATCCTGCTGACGACGGCGTTCCTCGCCGCGCGCTTCAACCTCAAGTACGGCTGGGACTTCAACGGCATCCTCGTGCCCGCGCTGCTGGCGCTCACGTGGCTGGAGCCGCTGAAGCTCGTGGCCACGCTGGCGGAGGTGCTGCTGCTGGTCGTGGCCGCGAAGGCGGTGCTGTCCGTGCCGGGGCTGCGCACGCTCAACCTCGAAGGCCCGCGCAAGACGGTGCTCGTCTTCTGTCTGGGCTTCCTCGTGAAGTGGGGCGTCGGCTGGGCCATGGGCGGCCGCATCCCGGGCCTCAAGGTCACGGACCTGTTCGGCTTCGGCTACCTGGTGCCCACGCTGCTGGCGGTGAAGATGCTGCAGAAGCAGGTGATTGCGCGCGTGCTCTTGCCCACGCTGCACACGTCGCTGGCGGGCTTCCTCATCGGCAGCCTCGCGGGCTTCGGGCTGTCGCTCATCGAACCGCGTCCGGCCACCGCGCTCACCGCGGAGGCACCGCACGACCACGTGCCCGGGCTGGGGCTGGACCGCTCCCCGCTGGGCCTGATGGTGCTGGGCCGCGCCACCGCTCGTGAGAGCGACGTGGGCGGGCAGTCGCTGCGGCTGAAGCACGGCGACCTGCGTGAGTACAGCGGGCTGTGGAACGGGCTGGATGCGTGGCTGGAGTCGGGCCGCGGGGAGGGCCTGAACGCGCTGCGCGCGAAGGCGGTGGCGCTGGGGCTGGAGCTTCGCGAGCTGCCGAAGCAGGACGGCGTGCCCGCGCGCTTCGCGCTGGTGGAGCGCGTGGAGGGCGCCGGCAAGGCGGGCTGGGACACGTCGCTGCTCATCCCCGGCGCGCACGGGCCGGTGCTGGAGGTGCCGCGTCCCCTGACGGAGGCGCCGAGCGCCGAGGCCGCCGCGCTCCTGTGCGAGCGCGTGAGCTGCCGCGCCATCATCGTGAGCGGCATGGATTCCCACCGCGCGGGCCTGGTGCTGGGCGACGCGCTGGCGCAGTCGGAGACGCCGCTGCGCCACGCGCACGACGCGCTGTCCTCTCGCGAGCGGGTGCAGCTGCGCGTGGATCCCTCGCTGAAGCCGGGCCAGGCGGTGCTGCACACGCCGGACGGCAAGGCGCCCCAGGGCCTGGACCTGCTGTGGCCGGGCGCGACGGTGACCGCCAATCCTCCGCCGGAGCCCGGTGGCAACTGGGGTGAGGCGCGGGTGAGCGTGCTGCGCGCGGGCGCCTTCGACCTGGCCTCGCTGGTGATTGCGCACGCCCAGGAACTGGCCGCGCCGATGACGGAGCGCGACGCGCTGGGCACGCTGATGGTGACGCCGGAGGTGGCGCGCGTCCCGGCGGTGCGGCCGTCCGACGCGGAGCTGCTGGTGCTGGAGCAGCAAGTGGCCTCGCCGCTGTTGGGCGGTGGGACGGCGGACGTGCCCAAGGAGCTGCGCGCGCGGTGGGCCGGGTCCATGGCGGCGCTGATGGGCCTGCGGGTGCACCCGGTGACGGAGTGCGCGGGCGCGGCCACCGGATGCTGGTGGGTGACGGACGCGCAGGACACGCCGGGCCGGCTGGGCGCGGGATTGATGGTGCGTCCGGGCGGCTCGCCGCTCGCGCTGGAGGTGCCGTCGCCGGCCCGCGAGGCGGGCACGCTGCCGGTGGCCGCGGAGCTGTGGCACGAGTCGCGCGCCACCGCGCTGGTGTTCGCCACCGCGTCCGGCGACATGCCCCACCCCGCCACCTTCGGCGAGCTGCGCACCAGCTTCCAGGCGTTCCACCAGGCGGCGCACCGCGCGCTGCCGAAGGAGCAGGGCTGGGTGCTGCACCTGCGCGGCTTCTCCGGCCGGCCCTCCGTGGAAGCGGACGTGCTGGTGGACGTGGGCAGCCCGGTGCTCACGGAAGCGCAGCGGCCGGCGGACCTGGAGCGGCTGTTGTCCCAGGAGGGCCCGCTGGGCTGGCTGGGGCAGCGCGTGCGCTACCACGACGGCTCTCCGGAGCTGACGGGCCTCAACGACGCGAGCCCGCAGCAGGTCTTCTCCCGCACCTTCGGCGGGGCGCGGCTGGCCACGCTGTGGCTGTCCGAGCCGCTGCGCGGCGCCTTCGTGGGCCCGCGGCTGGTGGCGGAGGAGCTGGCCCTCACGGGCCTGTTGCCCGAGGAGCCGCGCGAGTCTCCCGAGCGCGCGCTCCTGGCGGACCGGCTGGTGGCGCCGACGCAGCCGGTGTCCGCCGCGCTGAAGGAGCACTTCGCGGAGCTGACCGCGAGCGCGGAGCGCTACGTCGCGCAGCAGAACGTGCATGACCTCCGCGCGCTGGCGCAGACGAAGCGCGTGGGCAATGTGACGCGTCAGGTGAAGTCCGGCTTCAGCGCCGAATACGGCCTGCCCTTCCTCCTGGTGGAAGCGCGGCAGGGCAAGCAGGTGCTGCGCGCCGTCTATTTCCTTCAGCAGCACCCGTCGCCGGCGAAGCGCGCGGAGCTGACCGCGGGTGACGCGGAGCTCGCGAGCACGGTGGACCTGGCGCTGCGGCACCGCCGTCCGGTGGTGCTGACCGGGGAAGTCTCCCGCCAAGAGGCCCGTCGATGAAGACCCGCAGCCGCGCCCTCGTGGCGCTCCTTGGACTGATGGTGGGCCTGGCCCTCATCTGGGGCGCGAGCCTCGCCGTGCTGGGCAACACCGACACGCCCACCGCGCGGCGCGACGCGAAGTTCGTCAACGCCGAGCGCCTCATCTTCTACCGCCTGGAGCCGGGCCGGGAGATGCGCGTGCGCGTCCCCGCCGAGGCCGAGGAGCTGCTCATCGTCACGCACGAGCTGCTCCCGGACGGCACGCCCTACGCGCCGGAGAAGCAGTACCAGTACGGCCTCAAGGCCATCCTGCGCGGGCCGGACGGCGTCCTGCTGGAGCGCTCCATCTTCACGCGCACGCGCCAGAGCAAGGGCCAGCCGCAGGAGGACGGCACGTTCCTGCAGGAGAGCGCCTTCACCACGCACGCCGACCAGCAGGTGACGGACGAGCGCGAGTTCGTGCTGCGCCTGCCCAAGGAGCGGCCGGACTACTCCGTGCTGTACCTGCGCGCCGCGGGCGCGAACGACACGCTGCTGGCGCGCGTCTACGTCCGCGCGCACCGCACGCTGCCGCTGCTCGCGTCGCAGAAGCTGGCCCAGGCCCGCGCGGAGGTGCGCGCGGGGCGTGCCACCTTCGAGCCCTTCGAGAAGCTCTCCTCCGACACGCGCCGCTGGCTGGCGGAGGAGCACTGGGAGCGCCTCAACGCGGAGGGCGAGGCGGGCACCGACTACCAGATCGAGCCCGTCTACCGAACCCCGTACCGGCTGCCGCTGGTGGAGGCCACCGAGTCCGTGCAGGAGCGCCTGGGCGCGGGCCGCGCCGTGGCCCTCAACGTCACCGGGCCCGCGAAGCCGGTGCTGTGGCTGTGGAGCGACGCGACGGACGCGAAGGCGCAGCCGCACGGCCCCGTGACGGTGCAGACGCTGTCCGCGGACGGCACGGCCCACACGCTGGAGCTGCCGGGCCCCGTGGCGGGTTCGCCCATGTCGCATCCGCTGGAGCTGCCGGCGGGCGTGCACACGGTGATGGTGCGCAACGACGGCCAGGAGGACCTGCGCTACACGGTGGAGGGCCCCTTCGAGTCGTGGCTCCTGCCCGCCGAGTCGCGCCCCCAGCCGGGCGTCGCGGCGGAGGGCCGCGTGGCCTTCCTGCCGGACACGCGCCGCACGGAGGCGTTCGCCACCGGCCCGGCGTGCCCGGTGCTGGAGCTGGACATCGACCCGCGCATGGACGCGGTGGGGCGGCTGGTGCGCATCGACGCGCGCTCGCTGGACCGCGCGCCCTCGCGCGAGCCGCTGCACCTGAGCCTCACGGTGCTGGATGCCCAGGGGCAGCCTTTGGGACAGGCTTCGCTGGACGCGACGCCGGAGCCCGCGCCGTTCGAGAGCGCGGCCCTGGTGCCGCTGCCGGGCGGCGCGCTGCCCTGCACGCCCGTGGCGACGGCGCCCCAGGACGCGGGCTCCGCGGGCTCTGGAGAAGTGACGGACCTGCCGGCGTGGGTGTCGGGCGCGGCGAGCGCCCGGGTGTTCCTGCCGATGGGGGCTCGCAAGCTGCGCGTGGAGGCGCCGCGCACGACCATCGTGCAGCTCTACAGCTTCCTCTCCAGCGGTCAGCCCATGGCCGCGTCCGCGCCGTACACGAACGACGCGCTCACCGGCGTGCGCTGGCGCAACGCGCCCGTGGACCAGCGCGCGTGGCACCCGATGCGTCCGGCGAACCTGACCGCGCTGCTTCAGGGTGGCGCGCGGATGGAGCTGATCAGCCAGGTGCGCCTGGAGCCCGTGGGTCCCGAGGAGGAGACGCCTCCGCCGTCGGGTGACGCGGTGGTGGTGCGCCCGTATGGCACGCCCCCGGTGGTGGAGGTGCTGGAGTCCGGGCCGGCGGACACGGTGGACATGGTGAAGGCGCTGTCCACGGTGCTGGAGCCGGGCCGCGCGGTGCGGGCGCGCTTCGATGCGCGCACGCCCACCCGTCCGGAGGTCCGCCTGTCGCTGAAGGACGCGGCGGCGCTGGGCAACGAGGTGGAGGTGCTGCTCGACGGCGAGCCGCTGCACCGCTTCACCGTGCGCTCCACGCGGGCCCGGGAGCTGCTGCCGCCGCTGCCGCCGGGTGAGCATGAGGTGCTGCTGCGCTCCACGGCGCCGGGGCTGACGGCGCTGCTCAACCGGCCTCCTGCGGCAGGCAGCGGGCTGCGCTCGCGCACGGTGTATCCGGTGGGCCAGGGAGGCCTGCGCGTGCCGGTGCGCAAGACGGGTCCCGGCGCCATCACCCTCAACGTGGTCGTCTACACGCCGGTGGCGGAGGGCGCGACGGAGCCCCAGTTGTCCGTGACGGTGGATGGCGGCAACCCCGTGCGCCGCGCCAGCGTGCTGGTGCCGCACGTCACGCGCGCCGAGCGCACGGTGGTGCTGCCGGCCTCCGAGCGCGAGCCGGCCATGCCGGTGGGCCGCCCGGGCGTGAAGTGGTACGCGCGCACCGTGCCGGTGACGCTGGGCGAGGACATCGCGCCGGGCGTGCACACCGTGCGCATCCAGTCGCTGGGCACGGGGCCCCTGTGGGCGCGGTTCTTCATGTTCGGCCAGGCGGTGGAGAACACCGCGCCGCGCATGTGGAACCGGGGCGGCTGGCAGCCCGACGAGGACATGTTGTGAGGTTGCGCCGGAGGACCGGGTCGTGGCGCCCGCTCGTGGCCGCGGGAGTCGTGTCCGTGCTGGGCGCGGGAGTGAGCGCCCGGGCCCAGACGGCTCCGGGCGCGAAGGCGGCCACTCGGTCCGCGCCGGAGCGCGTGCCCCAGGAGGATCCATCCGTGAACCTGCCCGAGCAGTCGGGGTGCCGCGTGGACGCGCGCTTCTCCGGGCTGTGGCCTCGCGTGGACGCCGTGACGTTCCACCCCACCACGCTGGAGGAGCGGACCGCGTTCTCGAAGCTCATCCCCGCGCTGCTGGCCGCCGCGCCCAAGCAGAAGGACGTGCCCGCAGAGCTGACGAACGTGGCCGCGTCCGTGGGCTTCTTCCTGGAGACGTGGACCACGCCGCGCGACACCTTCTGGGTGCTGCGCGAGCGGCCGGACCGCTACCACGGCGCGGGCGCGTATGTGATCCGCACCGGCGAAGCGACGAACGACGTCGTGCAGGTGCCGCACCCCTACTTCGACATCGGGACGGAGGACATCGGCTCCTCCCTCTTCGTCTGCCCGCCCGAGGGCCACGCGCCGCGCCTGTTCATGACCGCCACCGCGCACCGCTACAAGGGCACGCCCGGTGAGACGCCCGAGGACCCGGAGCACGCCGCGGACGTCGCGCACAACCCGGAGCACCTCTTCCAGACCGTGACGGACCTGGCCGCGCGCCAGCTCGTCGCGCCGCGCGTGGTGCAGCTGCACGGCTTCGGCGAGTCCAAGATCCAGAAGGGCCGCACGGAGAAGCTGGCCGCGGTGGTGAGCGATGGGACGCGCAGGCCCGGGGCGTGGGCCCGGCGGGTGGCCACACCGCTGGAGGAGGCGCTCGGCCCTGGAGTGAAGCTGTTCCCGACCGGCGTGCAGGTGCTCGGTGGGACACAGAACGCGCAGGCCCGCCTGCTCCAGGCCTACCCGCAAGCCCGCTTCCTGCACCTGGAAATGTCATCCCGTACGCGCAAAGCGCTGGCGGCCCCGGCGCGTCTGGACCGGCTGGCCCAGATTCTGTTCGCACCCTTGGAGGACTGAGCGCCGATGTTTCCTGTTCGACGCCGCGCCCGTTACACCCTGCTCGTGGGAGCGCTCGCGGCGCTGCCCGTCATCGCGCAGCCCACCGTTTCCCAGCCGTCCGTCATCGCCCGCAGCGAAGAGGGCATGACCTGGCAGCCGCGCGCCATCCGGGGCCCGGTGGCCCTGGACGACCTCCGGGGCCAGGCGCCCTACGTGCCGGGCGGCGTGCCGCAGGTGACGGGCGCGATGGAAGTCTCTTCCCAGAAGGGCGCGGCCGTGTGGCTGGGCCCGCTGGACGTGGTGCGCGTCACCGGCCCCGCCGGGGCGCTGCGCTTCACCCGCGTGCCGCTGTCGGAGGGCGGCGAAGCGCCCGAGCTGCGCGTGGAGGAAGAGGGCGTGTCGGAGCGTCCGGGCCGCTGGTACCTGGCGGAGCCCATGGGCGCCGGCAGCATCTGGTGGATCACCGCGACGAAGAACGCCCGCATCGCGGTGGAGCGGCCCACGCACACGTCCACGGCGCGCACCGAGGAGCGGATGCGGGACGCGCTCCTCAAGTGGGTGGACGGCAAGGGGCCGCGCCCGGCGCTGGCGTTCGACGCGGCCACGCGCGCGCGGCTGGACGTGGACGCGGCGCTGGAGGCGGAGCTCGTGAAGGACGAGCCCGGGTCCTCGCCCTTCCGGACCGCGGTGCGCGACTGGCGCAAGGCCTCCGCGCTGCGCGAGTGGGCGCTGGTGTCGCCGCTCTACGGCCGGGCGGTGCGCGTGGAGCGCCCGCGTCCCGCTGGCACGGAGGTGGTGCTGGACGGCATGGACGCGCCCTGGGTCCGCCCGGAGGGCAAGGGCTCGGTCTGGGCCTTGGAGATGGAAGGCCCGGGCGTGCTGTCGCTGGAGGCGCGCGCCGTGCTGGGCGACGGCTCGCCCGCGGAGGCGCCGACGGTGGAGGTGTACGGCGTGGGCGGGGTGCTCGCGCAGGCGCAGCTCACGCCGCAGCCCGCGTGGGCGGAGGCCGCCGAGGGCGCGGCGCTGCCGGACGGGCGCATCGCGCGGGTGCTCGCGTCGGGTGAGCGCGTGGGCATCGCGGAGGAGATGCGCGTGGCGCTGCCTCCGGGCAAGCACAACTACCGCGTGAGCTGGAAGGGCCCCGCGCCGCTGATGCGTGCGCGCGTCGCCACGCGCCGGCCCACGCTGTCCGAGGCGCTGTCGCACCAGACGCACTGGACGGAGATGGCGGAGAAGGCGTGGGAGGTGGTGAAGCAGGACCCCACCGCCCGCCCGTCGCTGCTGCGTCAGCGGCTGGTGGCGCTGATGCCGGACCTGGCGCGCGGCACCTACGGACGCATCAAGACGGAGGGCCTGTCGCCGCTGCTGACCGTGATGGCGGCCCTGGTGGATGGCGACACGGACGTGGCCGTGGAGGCGCTGAAGGGCGCGGACGCGTCGCCGCTCGCGTGGCACCTGCGGCTGCTCACCGCGAAGAAGCTCCTGGACGCGAACAAGCCGGATGTGGCGCACGCGCTGCTGGGCTCCGCGCCCGCGCTGCCGGACGCGGGCTTCCTCACCGCCGAGGCGTCGGAGCTGGTGGCCCGCCTGCCGCTGGGCGACCCGCTGCGCAGCCGCGAGCTGGCCGCGCTGGAGCTGGCGTGGCGCGCGGATCCGCTGTCGGAGGACATCCGCCGCGGCTACCGCACCGCGTGGTGGCGCGCGAGCCGCTGGTCGCAGGTGACGCCCGCGCCCCGCGAAGACGGGACCGAGCTGAAGGCCTCGCACTGGCTGGACCTCCAGGGCATGGAGGCCGATGCATCGATGACGGGCAGCGCGCTGTGGCCGCTCGCCGCGGGAGGCACCACGCACGTGCAGGCCACGGGGCTCGCTGAGGCCCCCACCCTGCTGCGCGCCTACGTGATGACGCCGCCGGGCGCGAAGGCGAACCCGGTGCTGCGCGTGGGGAGCAACGCCTTCCCGCTGCTGCCGCTGTCCGCGGTGGAGCCGGTGGAGATTGCCCTGCCGCCGGGCGAACACGCGCTGAAGCTGGAGGGCGTGGAAGGCACGCGCGCGTTCCTGTCGCTCGCGCCCGCGAAGGCGGCAGGGACGCCGGGCGAAGTCGGCTACGTGCGCACGCAGTGGCCGGTGAAGGTGGAGAAGAAGGCAGTGCGCTTCCGGGTGCCGGACGCGAAGCTGCCCTCCCCGGTGCGCGTGCAGCTGCGTCCGTTGAATGCCACCGCGGGCAAGCCGCTCGTGGTGCGCATGAACACGGACGTGGGCCATCCGCGCCGGCTGGTGCTGATGCCCTCCGCCGCCAGCGCGCGCCACGTCGCGCTGGAAGGAGCCCAGGGAACGTCGTCCGCGCCGGTGTCCGCGGTGGTGACGCTGCCCGCGCAGGCGCGCGAGGTGTGGTTCGAGCCCGAGGACCCCAAGGCCCAGCTCGCCGTCTCGCTGTCGGTGCGCCGCGCGGAGGTGGCCACGTCCGACGAGTCCCCTGCCCTGCCACAGCAGCCGCAGGCGGGCACGGCATACGAGACGCTCCAGGCGCTCTCGCGCGAGCTGCGCAAGGGGCCCGATGACGTGGAGCCGCGCCTCGCGCGCGCCGAGCTGCTTTCATCTCTTCAGGAAGACGGCTTCGCCCGCGCGGACGTGGGTCGGCTGCTGGACGCGCAGGCGAAGCTGACGCCGGAGCAGCAGCGGCGCCTGCTCGCGCTGATGGACCGCCTGTCGCAGGCGGCCCCGCGCACGGTGCGCTTCACGCAGGCCATCACCCAGCCCACGCTCGTGTCCCCTGCCTTCCCGGCGTTGGACACGGACGGAGCGAAGCTCGCGGCCACCAGCGCCCAGGCCCGCGAAGGCCACACGGACGCGGCGCTCGCGGCGGTGTCGGGAGACAAGAGCCTCGCGGGCCGCTACCTCCGGGCCCGGTTGCTGTCGGCCTCCGGTGAGGACGCGGCGGGCGCGCTGGCCATGGCGGCGCTGTACCGCGAGACGGGCCTGCCGCAGGTGGGCCTGGAAGCGCTCGGCATGCTGGAGCGGCTGCAGGACTCGCCGCAGGCGTGGAAGGACGGCGGTGCGCCCCTGGGCGCGGCGCTCGCGAGCCAGCTCCAGGCCTGGGCGGATCATCCGGATGTCCGCCGCATGCGCTTCACCGCGGGCCGCTGGACGCGCTGGGAAGGCCTGCGCGACGCGGAGGAGACGGCGGGCTCGCTCGTCGCCACCTCCGAGGCCGGAACGGACGACGAGGACGTCGCCATGTCCGTGCGCAAGGCGCTGCTCGCGCCCCCGTGGAAGCTGTCGGAGGCGAAGCTGCTGCCCGCCGGGGCCTCGCGCGTGATGAGCTTGGTGGTGAAGCAGCCCCGGCCCCTGGGCGCGGAGGTCCTCTGCGGCACCACCCCGCGTCCGGGCGTGGACGCCACCGGCACCTGCTCGTTCGCGCTCCGCGTGGACGGCCGCGTGGTCCGCGAGCTCCAGGTCGCCGAGGGCGAGACCGCCATCCTGGGCACGCGCCTGGACGTCCCCGGCCGCCACCAGGTGGAAGTGGTGATGGCGCGCGCCGACACGCAGCAGACCGGCCTGGTGCGCTTCGTGGAGTCCGAGGAAGCCAGCGCCACCGCCCGCGTCGTGGCCGCCCCGCAGCCCCTCTCCCTCTTGCGCAGCCGTCCGGGCGCGCCGGTGGTGATGACCGTGCTGGGCCCCACCGCGCTGCGCGTGCGCGCCACCGCCCTGGCCCCCACCGCGGGCCGCGAACTGCTCCTGCGCAGCACGCCGCTGCCCTCGGGTGACGGCAGCGGCGGCTCCAGCGCGGAGGACGGCCCGCTCATGCACCTGGGCCTGCCCGAGGACGCCGACCCCGGCCTCCAGGGCGCGTCCCAGCCGCTGGGCCGCATGGGCGAGACCTGGCTGCTCTTGCCCTCGCGCGGTCCGCACCGCGTGAGCCTGGAGTCTCCCGCCGGTGAAGCCCTGGTGCAGGTGCAACTGGGTGTCGCCTCGGATCCGAGCGCGCTCGCGGCCCCGTCGTGGGCCCAGGGCACCACGGGCCTGGAGCCGCTGCCCTGGCCCGCGCTGCCGCCCAGCCTGTCGCTGTTGCCGGAGGGCATGCCGCCCGAAGCGCGCACCGGCGGCCTGGGCATGGTGTCCGCGGAGATGGGCTACCGCAGCGAGGACGTGCAGGAAGGCGAGCTGCTCAACCGCCCGCTCCAGACGGGCCTGGAGGTCCGCCTGTCCCTGCGCCGCGAGCTGTCCCCGGGCCGCGCGTGGCTGCGCTTCACGCCCGAGGCGCGCTACCCGCTGAACCGGTCCGCCGTGTTCGGCGGCACCGTGGCGGGCTACGTGAACCAACTGCCCGGCGACCTGCGCCTGTCCATGCAGGGCTCCGTGTTCTCGCAGTCGATTGACGGCGCCATGCGCTGGAGCGCGCGAGGCCGCGTGGCGGCGGACCGCTACGTGCGCCTGTCCCCGGACGTGGGCCTCATCCCCGGCCTGGGCCTGACGCTGGAGTCCATGCAGGGCGGCAGCGCGGTGGACGCCACGCGCTACGACCAGAACGTCTACTGGCTCTACGGCAAGGACCACCCGCGGCGCCTGTCGCCCCGGCTGTCACTGCGCTGGCAGCCCTTCCAGGACCACGTGGCCACGCTGGGCATGTCCGCCGTGAGCAACGCGAACATCTACACGGTGGACAACGCGGGCGCCTACGCGAGCTGGGCGGCGCTGCTGGGCGGCAAGCTCCAGGGCACGCGCGTGGAGCTGGGCTACGGCGCGTCGCAGCGCTTCCAGGATGAGCACCGCTCCACGGCCTACCTGCGCCACCGCGTGTCGGGCCGCCTGGATTGGAACGTGTGGATGGGCAAGGGCGGCAACCGGCTGATGCTCTTCGCCGAGGACCGCGCCTTCCTCTCCGGCCCGTACGGGATGCAGAACATGTTTTCACTCGGAGCGCGGTGGGATTGGACGGGTGGACGTGGGTTGCAGGACGTCACGCCCACCGAGGAGGAGTTCGAGGAGCTGCTCGATGAACGACGTTTGCAGCCCTGAGCGGGCGTGAGCTGTCCTGATCCGAACGCGTGCCTGGGGGGGCCGGGCAGGTTTCTCAAGCAATGAATAGCTCTGGCCGCGACATGCACCTGGCGAACGAACCTCTCGAATCCCAACTGCTGGAAGCCCTGCCCCCGCTGCACCGCCGCGTGCGCGGGGCCCAGGTCGAAGTCCTGGCCCAGCGGCTGGTGGAGTCGTGCCCCCGCCCCGCGGGCCTGGACGGGCTGGCCCCGTGGCTGGGCGTCGCGCTGGAGGCCCTGGAGACGGAGCTGTCCGCGGTCCACGCGGAGATCGTCCAGTTCACCCGTCAGCACAACGAGGCGCTGGATGACGCCGCGCGCCGCCAGGTGCTGGTGGAGCACATCAAGGCCACGGTGAAGGACCGCAAGGACCGCAAGGAGGACCTGCGCGCCCTGGACCGGTGGATGGGCTTCGACGCCCTGCGCGAGCGGCTGGAGAAGCGCCGCCACAAGCTGCTGATCGAAGAAGAGACGGCGCTCCGCGCGCTGACGGGCGTGCTGGGCAACACCCACGCGCAGGAGCTGCAGCCCGCCGCCGTGCCGCTGGCGAGGCAGCTGTTGGACCGCGCCGTGGACGCGCCCCGGGCGCAGAACCGCGCCGCCGCGCTGGAGTCCTTCCGGCAGCTCGCGCGGACGGTGCCGGGCGTCGCCGCGTCGCTGCCCGAAGTGGGCCCCACGCTGACGAGCCTCGCGGGCCAGGAGGACGTGAGCCCGTTCTTCCAGGCGGAGGCCCTGCGCGCGCTGCTCACGGTGGACTCGCTCACGGGACTGGCCCTGCTGCGCCAGCGTCTGCGCGCGAAGGCCCCGTCGGAGAAGGACTTCCTCTTCCGCCGTCAGGTGCTGGAGCAGTGCGCGCCGCTCCTGTCCGAAGAGCAGCGAATGCCGCTGCTCACCGAGGTCGCGCACCACGACCCGAGCGAGTACGTGCGCATGGGCCTGTGCGCCCTCATCGCGCAGCGCCCGGACGGACAGCCGCTCTTGCGCCGTCTGGCGGGCCTGGAGCAGGTGCCGGCCGTCGCGGGACAGACGCTGTCGGAGCCGAGCCCGCGCGTGCGCACCGCCGCCGTGCTGGCCGCGGTGGACGCGGCGCTCGCGGCCCCGAAGGTGAAGGGCCCTGCCCTCCAGGTGCTGGTGGACGTGCTCGGCCGTGACACCGACCCGCTCGTGCTGCGCGTGTCGTGCGAGCGCGCCGCCGCGCTGGCGGAAGCGCTGGGCGCCGCGGGCCTGGGCCCCGCGCACGCGGCGCTGCTGGACGCGGTGGAGTCCCTGGCGACGCAGCCGGGCGCCTCGGGGCCGGTGGTGGAGGCCGCCGCCGCCGCCGCGCAGGTGCTGCGCCGGGTGAAGGACCCCGTGCGCCAGGCGTGGACGGTGTTCCTCCAGGGCCGCGTCTCCAAGCTCCGCCCGGGAAGCCGCACGCGCATCCCGCTCCAGCCCGCGCCGGAGAACCTGCCGCCGATGCCGGAGGGCCCCGCGTGGCTGGGCGCCATCCTCGCTGACCTGTCGCAGGACGGGCACGGCCTGTACGCGGAGCGCACGGACAAGACGCTGACGCTGTGGCACGGCGACCGGCAGGAGCGCCGCCTGTGGCGCGTGTGGCACGAGCTGGGCCGCCCCGCGCCGAACAAGCGCCAGGCGTTCCTGCACACCACCGGCCGCGTCATGTCCGGCACGCTGCGCGCGCACCCGGGCCACCTGGACGAAATCACGGAGACGCTGGTCCCCGGCGAGCGCGTCCACGTGGCGAGCCAGGGCAGCTGGGGCCGTCACCTGCCCACGGTGGACGACCTGCTGGACATGCCGCTGTCGAAGGACGGCAAGGTGCACCTGTTCAGCAGCCACGGTGAGACGGTGCTGGTGCCGCCCGCCTCGCGCCTGCGCCGGCTGACGAACCGCCTGAAGGTGTCGAAGGACTACCGCCGGCTCGCATCGCTGCGGCTGGACTCGCTGGGAGGAGAGGAGCCCCGCGAGCGCCGCCGCTTCGTGGAGCAGGTGGAGCGCGAGCTGGGCGTCCAGGTGCGATTCACGCCCTACGGTCAGCACAAGCAGGTCCCTCCTCCGCTCGCCACGCTCTTCCACGAGCCGGAGCCGGCGCCGAAGCCCACGTCCACGCTGCACACGCCCGCGGTGCTGGGCCTGCAGAGCGGATTCCTGGCGCTCCTCACCGAGCGCATCATGGAGAACGAGGGCTACTTCCTGGGGATGGGAGGCAACGGCATCGCGGCGCTGGGCCTCTTCACCGCGGCGCTCTTCTCCATCTTCCTGGGCGACACGTACGTGAAGCGCCAGAGCGTGCGGAAGTCTCGGGAGAAGATCCCGCTCGTCATCGGCGGCTGGGGCACGCGCGGCAAGTCCGGCACGGAGCGCCTGAAGGCGGCGCTCTTCTCCGGCATGGGCTTCGAGGTGTTCGCGAAGACGACGGGCTCGGAGGCGATGTTCGTGCACAGCGCCCCGGGCGCCGGGCCGTCCGAGTTCTTCATCTTCCGCCCCTACGACAAGGCCACCATCTGGGAACAGAAGGACATGGTGGAGCTGGGCGCGCGCCTGGGCACGGAGGTGTTCCTCTGGGAGTGCATGGCGCTCCAGCCCAACTTCGTCGAGCTGCTCCAGAACGACTGGATGAAGGACGACTTCGCCACGCTGACCAACGCCTATCCGGACCATGAGGACATCCAGGGCCCGGCGGGCATCAACGTCGCGTCCGTCATCACCAACTTCATGCCCAACGGCGGCAAGGTGGTGACGACGGAGGACCACTTCCTCCCGCTCTTCAAGCAGGCGGCGAAGGAGAAGGACACCACGCTCCTGCACAGCGCGTGGTGGGAGGCGGAGCTGATTCCGGAGGAGTTCCTCGCCCTGTTCCCCTACCGCGAGCATCCGCGCAACATGGCGCTGGTGGCGACGCTGGCGGAGCAGCTCGGCGTGTCGCGGACGTACGCGCTGGCGCTGATGGCCGAGCACGTGCAGCCTGAAATCGGCGTGTTGAAGGTCTTCCCGCCGGCGAAGGTGCGCGGGCGGCAGCTCCAGTTCATCAACGGGCACTCGGCGAACGAGCGCACGGGCTTCATGAACAACTGGATCCGCACGGGCCTGGGGGACGTGGATCCGGAGGCGAACCCGGAGCGCGCGGTCATCACGGTCATCAACAACCGCTGGGACCGCGTGTCGCGCTCGGAGGTCTTCGCGCGCATCATGGTGGAGGACGCGCCCGCGGACCGGCACGTGCTCATCGGCACGAACCTGGAGGGCCTCCAGAAGTACGTGCGCGGCGCGTTGGACCGGCACCTCCTGAGCACGGAGGTCGTCGCGGCGGAGGAGGTCTCGAGCCCCGAGGGCCAGGCCCGCGCGGAGGCACGGCTCGCGAAGGAGCTGGCGAAGCTGAAGGTGCCACGTCCCACGACGGTCACGTTCATGGACCGGCTGGAGCGGTACGCGGCCGGCGCGGGGCTCCAGGCGACCGCCACGCTGGCGCTGACGTCCGCGGTGGCGAAGGCGCTGGAGGGCGGAGACGACGACGTGGGCGTGGAGAAGGTGCGCCGCGCGCTGGAGCGCGAGGTGGGCCCGCTCATCGACGAGGCGCTGTCTCCCGCGGCGCGCGCGCTGCCGCAGGCGCTGCCCGAGGTCCTCACGGCCGCGACGAAGGACGAGGTGCGCGAGCACGCGCTGTACCTCCTGGCGCGCATGGCGGTGCACGCGCGGCTGAAGGCGCTCCTGCCCCGGGGTGAGGCGGACGCGCAGGGCCGCGTGAAGGCGTTCCACGCGAAGTTCCGCGACGCGTACAAGGCCATGATGCTGGAGCAGTTGGTCCCGGTGGCCGACTCGCAGGCGACGGGCGACCAGGTGGTGGACGCGTGCGCCCGCGCGGTGGCGCCCGGGATGCAGGTGAGCATCATGGGCGCGCAGAACATCAAGGGCACGGGCCTGGACTGGGTGTACCGCTGGATGGCGCTGGACCGGGTGACGACGGCGCTGAAGGCGCTGGAGGGCACGTCGGTGGAGGCGCGGCGGCGGGCGCTGGAGTCACTGGAGACGTTCGACGACTCGGGCTTCGTGGACGCGGGCCTGGCGCGCACGGTGCTGCCGGGGCTCGTCAGCAAGGCCGCGTCGCCCGACGAAGCGGACCGGCTGCGCAAGCTGGCGGAGCGCGCGAGGGCGCGGCACGAGCTGAAGATTTCGGCGCTGACGCACACCGCGGCGGGCGGCGCGACGCAGGTGGTGGTGCGCAAGCTGGAGAAGGTCTTCGACTACCTGGACAGCGTGACGCGCCGCCGGCTGAGCGAGATGTTGCTGGAGGACCTGGAGGCCGGCCGCGTTTCGCACGCGCGCGCGGCGGTGGAGACGCGCAAGCTGTACGAGCGCCAGAAGGGCGGCTGGCTCTTCCGCGGCCTCAAGAAGCAGCCGAAGCTGGCGCCGGTGGTGGAGGCGCCCACGCCCGTCATGCCGGCCCCCGCGGAGGCGGTGTTCAAGACGACGGTGGAGCTGCCCAACACCAAGGTCCCGGTGCAGGTGCACCACGTCCCCATGGACACCCACGCACTGACGAAGGCCGAGGGCCCCGTGTTGCTGCGCGACGAGCCGATGAAGAAGCAGGGACCGGACGTGCTGGGGTCCGAAGCGGCGGATGACGCCGGCGAGCCCTTGTCCTGAGTCCCCCCGAGACAGAGACCCGAGGAGCGATGTTCATGGAGGAGAGTCCCATCACGGACGCGATGCTCGGGGAGCGCGTCCCTTCCCTCCCCCGCCTCAAGGCGGTGGAGCCGTTGCCGCACGGGCGCGTGGAGCCCCTGTGCGTGGAGGAGGTCCGGAGTCTCGCGGCCTTCGATGCCTTGGAGGCGGAGTGGAACGCGCTGGTGAAGCGCGTGGACGACCAGGTGTTCTACCGGCACGAGTTCATGCGCTGCTGGATGGAGCACTTCGCGCCAGGGGCCACACTGCGCGTCCTCACGGCGAGGAACGCGTTGGGCGTGCTGGTGGGGGTGCTGGGGCTCCAGGAGGAGCAGGGCCACCAGTACGGCGTGCCGGTGCGGCAGTTGTCGTCGCTGACGAACAAGCACTCGTGCCGCTTCGACCTGGTGGCGGACGAGCCCCGGCGCGCCGCGGTGGCCTTCCTGTCGCATCTGATGGGCGACCCGAGCTGGCAGGTGCTCCGGCTGTCGGACGTGCCGGAGGGCGGCGCGGCGTGGGAGCTGCTCGACGCGGCGAAGGGCGCGGGGATGCCGTGCGGCGCATGGCCGAGCTCGCGCTCGCCATACCTGGTGTTGCCCTCCACGGTGGCGGCGTGGACGAAGGGCCGGAGCAACGCGAAGCCGCTGCGGCGAAGGCGCAGGCGCCTGGAGGAGAAGGGCCGCGTGGAGGTGGAGCGCGTGGCCGAAGTGGAGGGCCTGGGGTCGAAGTTGGAGGAGGCCTTCGCACTGGAACAGAGCGGCTGGAAGGCGCGGGAGGGAACGGCCATCGCGCAGGCGGAGCACCGGCGCGGCTTCTACACGGGGCTCGCGCGCGTGGCGGCGGAGCGCGGCTGGCTGGGGTTGTACTTCCTGCGATTGGACTCACGTCCCATCGCGTTCCAGTACGGGCTGGAATACGGCGGTCGCTACCTGGCGATGAAGCCGGGCTACGACGAGTCGTTGGCGGAGGTCAGCCCGGGGCACCTGCTGACGGAGAACCTGATCCAGGATTGCATTGGAAGAGGCCTGGGTGAGCTGGACCTGTTGGGAGATGATGCTCCCTACAAGCGCGAGTGGACGGAGCAGGTCCGGCGGCACCACTGGCTGTTCATCTACCGGGACACATGGATGGGGCAGACGTTGCAGCGCTCGAAGTTCCGTTGGGCCCCGGTGGCGAAAAGGATGGTGGGCAGATGGGTCCGACGGCGCTGACGTTCTACCGGGCCGCGAAGCGGCTCCAGGCGCTCCCGAAGCTCGCGAGCATGGTGGCCACGGTGGGCGACCGCCTCCACAACAGCCACGTGGACAGGAAGGCCGTGCTGCACCCCACGGTGGAGCTGGGCTACGGAGGCATCGGCGTCATCATCGCGCCGGGCGTGGAGATTGGAGAGAGGAGCTTCATCTCCCAGAACGTGAGCCTGGAGCCCCTGCCCGGCCGTGTCGGCGTGCCCCGCGTGGGCCGCGACGTCTTCATCGGCGTGGGCGCCCAGATTCTGGGCCCGGTGGTGATTGGCGACGGCGCCAAGGTGGGCGCCAACGCCATCGTGCTGGAGGACGTGGCGCCCGGAGCCACCGTGGCGGGGATTCCGGCGAAGGAATTGAAGCAGAAGGCGCCGCCCACGGGGACGTGAGGCGTCACTCGCCCTTGGGCATCTTCAGCGCCATCGCGACCAGCGAGAGGGTCAGGTCCTCGGGCTGGTAGGGCTTGAAGGGGTTGAGCGTCGTTCCGGTCGAGTCCAGGTGATCCAGGCCGGACAGGGTCACGGACTTGGAGCCGGGGATGAACGCGTCCTGCGGGAGCACCAGGCCGTCGGACTTCACGCCGTAGCGCTGCTGCATGTACTCCTCCATGAGGAAGAGCGGCGACGTGGGGTTCGCGGTGGTGGAGGCCATGGACACGGTGGGGATGCCCGGCGGCATCGGGTGCTTGGCCAGGAACTCCTTGCGCGCGTCGTACGTCAGGTCCTCACCGGCCTGGATGCTGCCACCGAGCGCCTCGACCGCGCCGCCCACGCCGTAGCGCACGAGCGGGTTGTCCAGCAGGTCCTGCGCCATGGGCGAGCCGCCGTAGGGCGACTGGATGGTGACCAGCGCGCGAACGTGCTCCTGGAGCTCCGGGTACATGGACAGCGCCGCCGCGGAGTCCAGGCCGCCCTTGCTGTGGCCGATGAGCACCACCTGCTTGCCGTTCTTGGAGGCCTCGAGCACGGCCTGACGGACGATGGCGGCGTTGTGCTCCACGCCCATGTCCGTGTCCACGGGCACGCGGCCGACCTGGAGGCCCTGCGCTTCGAGCGCGTCCAGGTTCTTGTCGAAGTAGAGCTGCTTGGGCGCGGCCTCGGAGAGCAGCCCGCCCACCGCCAGGAACACGCAGTCCTTGGCCTCGGGGGGCATCACGTTCTGGCCCGCGCGCACGGCCTGGTTGAGCTTCATGAACTCCGCGGTGGAGTCCTTCGCCGGCGGATACGCCTTCTGGATCCAGCCGATCTTGTCCGCCTCGCCCTTGCCGGGCCAGGGGATGGGAAGGCGCAGGGCATTGGCCTGCTGCAACCCCGCCGGAGCACCCGAAGTGAAGCTGTCGCCCTTCACGATGGCGTTGAAGCCCTGCGCGCCCTTGGCCCGGGCAGGAGACTCCGGAGCGACCCGCGTCTGCGTGGACGGCGTGAGGCTGGAAGGACGCGTGACCTGGACCATGAGGGGACCTCGGAAGGGGGAGCCGAGTTGAGCAGCAGGGAGGCTTGCCTACATTGTCGGTCAATGGCGCCGGGAGTTGCGTGCCCGTTCCAAGTCCGTGAGAAGCCAAGACTCTGGGCGCGTGGCGCGGTGCGGCGCCCGCATGACGCGGGATGAGCGGCGTCCTCGCAGGCATGCGTTCAGCGCTGAACGGCTTCAGGCCGCCACGGTGTTGTTGTGTCCCCATCAAAGGTACCAAGCCCCATGAACCTCCCCCTGCGTCCGAGTGGCATTCCCGCGGTGGGGGACCTGCCCTGGGGCTCCCACTTCTGTCAGTTCTACGGCGACCGGGATGACCTCGTGGACTCGCTGGTCCCCTATTTCAAGGCGGGCCTGGAGAACAACGAGCACTGCCTGTGGGTCACCTCCGAGCCGTTCGGCGCTTCGGATGCCCGGACGATGCTGCGCGACGCCGTGCCCGACCTGGAGCAGCGCATGGCCCGGGGGCAGATCGAGATCATCGACCATCGCGACTGGTACATGCAGGCCGGGAGCAAGAGCGCCGACGAGGTGCTCCAGGGCTGGGTGGACCGGCACGGACGGGCGCTTTCGCAGGGATACGCGGGGCTGCGCCTGACGGGGAACACCTACTGGCTGGAGCGCCAGGACTGGTCCGGCTTCGTCGATTACGAAGCCCGCGTCACCGACACCTTCAAGAGTCACAACATCATCGGGATGTGCAGCTACTGCCTGGACCGGTGCGTCCCGATGGACGTGCTCGACGTGGTCCGCAACCACCAGTTCGCGCTCATCCGGCAGGCCGGCGAATGGGGGCTCATCGAGAGCGCGTCGATGAAGAGCGCGAAGGCGGAGCTGCACAAGCTCAACGCCGAGCTCGAGCAGCGCGTGCGGGAGCGGACGGCGGAGCTCCAGCTCGCGCTCCAGATGCGCGAGGAGTTCCTCTCCGTCGCGTCGCATGAGCTGAAGACGCCCATCACCTCGCTCCAGCTCTACATGGAGAACCTGCTTCGGGCCAACCAGCGAGGCTCCCTGACGCCCGACAAGGCGACACCCAAGCTCCTCAAGGCCCAGGAGCAGTGCCGGCGCCTGGAGAACCTCATCAACAAGATGCTCGACGTCTCGCGGGCCTCCGCATCGGAGGAGCCGCTGCCCATCGAGCCCGAGGAGGTGGACCTCGCGGAGGTGGCGAGGAGCGTGGGCGAGGTCTTCGTCGAAGGGCTCCAGCGCGCCGGCTGTGAGCTGCGCCTGCGGGCGGACCACCCGGCTGTCGGCCACTGGGACCGGATGCGCCTGGAGCAGGTGGTGACGAACCTGCTGTCCAACGCCATCAAGTACGCGCCGGGAGCCCCCGTGGAGCTGGCGGTGCACGCCAGCGGAGACCGCGCGACGCTGGTGGTCCGCGACGGCGGGTCCGGCATCCCCGAGGAAGCCCAGCAGCGCGTCTTCGAGCGGTTCGTCCAGCTCTCCCCCAAGTCCCACGCCGGGGGTTTCGGGCTGGGGCTGTGGATTGTCCGCAGCATCGTGGACTCACACGGCGGAAGCATCCACCTGGCGAGCAGGCCGGGCGAGGGAACGACCTTCACGGTCGAGCTTCCGTCCCGGCGGAGCGCCTAGGCCGCCAGGCCACCCACAGGGGCCCTGGCCGCTCCCCTGCCCTCCTGTCGTCAGCCTTGCCTACATGGGTCGTCCCCAGGGGGATGACCCGTCCAGGAACTGCTGCGCCCGGCCCTCTTGTGGCATATACCCACACCATGCCTTCCGCCCTCACCGCCTCCCAGATCCGCGAGGCGTTCCTCCAGTTCTTCGAGGAGCGCGCCCACCGCCGTGTGGCCTCCTCTTCGCTGGTGCCCGTTGGCGACCAGACCCTGCTGTTCACCAACGCCGGCATGGTCCAGTTCAAGGACGTCTTCACCGGCCGCGAGCAGCGGGACTACCGCCGCGCCACCACCTCGCAGAAGTGCGTGCGCGCCGGCGGCAAGCACAACGACCTCGACAACGTGGGCTACACCGCGCGCCACCACACGTTCTTCGAGATGCTCGGCAACTTCTCCTTCGGCGACTACTTCAAGGCCGACGCCATCGCGTTCGCCTGGGAGTTCGTGACGAAGCGCCTGGGCCTGGCCATCGACCGGCTCGCCGTCACCGTGTTCAACGGCGAGAACAACATCCCCTGGGACGAAGAGGCCTTCGAGCTGTGGGCGAAGCAGGGCGTGTCTCGCGACCGCATCCTGAAGCTCGGCTACAAGGACAACTTCTGGGCCATGGGCGACACCGGCCCGTGCGGCCCCTGCTCCGAAATCCACTACCACCAGGGCGACGACATCCCCTGTGTGGAAGAGGCCGCGGGCCGTAAGTGCCAGGGCGTCGCGTGTGATTGCGACCGGTGGCTCGAAATCTGGAACCTCGTGTTCATGCAGTTCGAGCGCAAGGAGAAGGACGCCCCGCTCATCCCGCTGCCCAAGCCGTCCATCGACACCGGCGCCGGCCTGGAGCGCATCGCGTCCGTCGTCCAGGGCAAGCGCTCCAACTACGACACCGACCTCTTCCAGGGCATCCTCGCCACCGTCAGCCAACTGTGCGGCAAGCCCTACACGCAGGAGACCGGTGCGTCCCAGCGCGTCGTCGCCGACCACGCCCGCGCCACCGCGTTCCTCGTGGCCGACGGCGTCCAGCCCTCCAACGTGGCGCGCGGCTACGTCCTGCGCCGCATCATGCGCCGGGCCATCCGCCACGGTGATCAGCAGCTGGGCATCAAGGAGCCCTTCTTCTTCAAGGTCGTGGACCGCGTCATCGAGCTCATGGGCGACGCGTTCCCCGAGCTGCGCGATGGCCGCACCTTCATCCTCGAAGTCGCCAAGCACGAGGAGGAGGGCTTCCGCCGCACGCTCGACCGCGGCCTCAAGCTGATGGACGAGGAGCTCTCCAAGCTCCAGGCCTCCGGCGGCAAGATGATCTCCGGCGAGGTCGTCTACCTGCTTCACGGCACCTACGGCTTCCCGTGGGACCTCACGCAGATCATCGCGCGCGAGCGCGGCTACGACGTGGACCTGGAGGGCTTCAAGCAGCTCCAGGAGAAGGAGGCCGCCAGCCAGGACTTCCACGGCGAGAAGAAGTCCACCACGGAGGTCTTCCAGACCGTCCTCTCGCGCACCGCCCCCACCCAGTTCCTGGGCTACGACGGCGAGGGCCACGAGGGCGAAGGCAGCGTCATCGCGCTCGTGCAGGACGGCGTGGAGGTGCCGCAGGTCTCCGCGGGCGCCACGGTGGACGTGGTGCTGGACCGCACGCCCTTCTATGGCGAGTCCGGTGGCCAGTTGGGCGACACGGGCCGCATCGTCGCGCACGGCGGCAAGACCGTGGCGCAGGTGAAGGACGCTCAGCGCCCGGTACAGGGGCTCATCGTCCACACCGTGGAGGTGAAGGAAGGCACGCTGAAGGTCGGCGACATGGTGCAGACGTCCGTGGACGTGGAGCGCCGCAAGTCCATCCGCGCGAACCACTCCGCCACGCACCTGCTCCACAAGGCGCTCAAGCGCGTGCTCGGCGAGCACGTGAAGCAGGCGGGCTCCGTCGTCGCGCCGGACTTCCTGCGCTTCGACTTCTCGCACTTCTCCCCCGCCACCCAGGAGCAACTGGAGCAGGTGGAGGACCTGGTGAACACCTGGGTGCGCGACAACGCGGATGCCCAGACGCGCGTCATGAACATCGACGACGCGAAGAAGTCCGGCGCGGTCGCCATGTTCGGCGAGAAGTACGGCGAGACCGTGCGCGTCGTCACCGTGCACCCGGAGTCCACGGAGCTCTGCGGCGGCACGCACGTGAAGCGCAGCGGCGACATCGGCCTGTTCAAGGTGACGAGCGAGAGCGGCGTCGCGTCCGGTGTGCGGCGCATCGTGGCCGTGACGGGCGTGGGCGCGCTCCAGTTCGTGCGCGAGCAGGAGCACGAGCTCAAGAAGGTCGCGGCGCTGTTGCGCACGAACCCCAAGGAGGTCGCCACCCGCGTGGAGGCCACCCAGAAGCGCGTGAAGGAGCTGGAGCGCAAGGTGGAGGAGGTCTCGGTGAAGGCCCAGTCGGCCTCGCAGAAGGACCTCATGGACCAGGCGCGCGAGGTCAACGGCATGAAGGTGCTGGCCACGCGCGTGGACCCCGCGGACGACAAGGTGTTCCGCGGCATGGCGGATCAGCTGCGCGACCGCATCGGCTCCGGCATCATCGCCATTGGCGGTGAGAAGGACGGCCGCGCCGTCATCCTGGTGGCGGCCACGAAGGACCTCGTCGCCAAGGGCATCAGCGCGGGCAACCTGGTCCGCGAGATGGCCAAGGAAGTGGGCGGCAAGGGCGGCGGCAAGCCGGACATGGCGCAGGCCGGTGGCCCGGACGCGGACAAGCTGCCCGTGGCGCTCGAGAAGCTCTACGAACTGGTGAAGGGCGCGAGCCCGGCGTGAGTCCCCGCGCCTCATCCCGCACCCTGGCGTTCCTGACGGCGGCCCTCCTCGTGGGGGGCTGCACGAAGGAGGCCTCCACGTCCGAAGAGGGCCAGGAAGCCGACGCGCGCACGCTCCAGAAGCTGCGCGCGGAGGCGGACCGGGTGAAGCAGGGCGGCGCCGTGGCCACGCGTCCACAGCCGCCCCAGCGCGAGCCGGAGGAGTCCAAGCTGGCGGGCCTGGCCGCGGGAATGGGCGACAGCGGCCCGCGCAAGCTGCGGCTGCCCGAGCGCAACGACACCGTGCACGTGGACACGGTGGCGATGAAGGTGACGGGGCTGGAGGCGTCGCACTCGGTGAAGGGCTCCGGCAAGGCGGGGCTGAGCCTCACGACGGAGGACCTGTTCCTGCGCGTGGAGCTCATCACCCAGAACGTGGGCGGGATGCCCGCGCCGCTGTCGCTGGAGGGCGTGAGCATCACGGACGCGAAGGGGCAGACGTATCCGCTGGCGCGTGACGCGCAGGCGGTGGCCGGCACGAAGCCCCTGCCCACCACGTGGGAGCCCTCGCAGCGCGCGGAAGTGGCGCTGCTGTTCGAGGTGCCGCCAGACGCCGTGCAAGACGATGGGCTGGCGCTCGTGGTGCAGGGCTCCGGCGGGGACGTGCGGATCCCCTTGCGATGACCGGGCCGGCCCCCAAGCTCCTCCCCCTGCGCATCCGACTCCCGTACACGGGGGAGGAGGAGTTCATCGAGCGGTATGGCTCGAACGTGGGGCGCGGTGGAGTGTTCGTGGCCACGCGAGCGCTCAAGCCTGAAGGGACGGGGCTGGCGTTCGAATTCGTCCTCGCGGACGGCACGCGGCTCTTGCGCGGCGAAGGCGTGGTGCTGAAGGCGGACGCGGGGAGCGCACGCACCGGGATGACGGTGCGCTTCACCAAGCTGGACGCGGCGAGCAAGGCGCTCATCGATCGCATCGTCGCGAAGCGGAGCGGGACGGAGGTGGCGCCGCCGGGGCTGGTGCGACGGACTCCGGCACGGCCCGCGGCAGGCAGCGAGGCGCCGGCACCGGTGGAGCCTCCGGCGAAGGTGGCGCAGGAGGAACCGAGGACGCGCGCCGCGCCGCCAAAGGCGTCCATGACGTTGCCGGCCGTGAAGCTGCCCGTCGCTGCCGAGCCGCCGCCGGACCTGGCGGAACCGGATGAGCCGGTGTCGCTGTTTCCGGAGCACGCGGCCGAAGAGGAAGAGGAGCTGGCCCCACTCCTGCCGCCGGTGGACTTCCCGAGGACGCCGCGGAAGCGTCCGGCCGGCCTCGATCCACAACGGGCAACCCAGGAGATGTTCACGGTCCAGCCGAGGACTCCCGCGTCCAGCGGAGTCCAGGCCGGGGAACGGACACCCGCGCTCTCTGGCACCTTCGCGGCAGTGAGGGCGCCGGAGCCTCCCGCGGCTCCACCGCAGGTCGAGGCGGCGCCGAACGCGCCGGCGGACTCAGCCGCCGCCGATGCAGCGCGTGTGGAAGCTTCGGCTTGGGAGACGCCCGCCAGGACCGAGAACATCCCCGCGGATGCCGCTGCATGGGATTCGCCCCCGAGCACTGCGGACGCACCGACTTGGGATGCGGCCGCCACGGGGGAGCACGCCAGCGCCGAAACCTCTGCATGGGATTCGGCTCACGTCCCGCCTGCGCCAGCGACCGATGACGGTCACGTGGAAGCGCAGTCCACGGTGTCTGATGGGGACGCCTCCGTTCCTGAGGCACGCGAAGACGAAGCGCATCCGCCGGAACCAGAGGCAACTGGCGCTCCTGACGCTGACGACGCCTCCGCGCACCACTTCACTCCCGCGTCAGTGGATGCGTTTGATCCGAACGCCGTGCTCGGGGCCGCGCACGCTCCCGAGCATTCCGGGTGGAGCACTGAATACGCAACGGAAGAGACTGGCGACACGGCCTCCGCGTTCGCGGGCACGACAGGCGAAGAGAAACCGGCAGCCGTATCCACCGAGACGCAGGCGGGCTCCGACCCGTCGTTCGACTTCGACGTCGACCTCAGCATGGAGCAGGAGGAGGCCCCCGCCCCCGCGGAGGCGATGCTCCCACCGGACGAGGGGCGCTCCTGGGCTCCCTCGGACTCCGACGCCGTCAGCGCCTACGAGCCGGTCCATCCGGAGGCGAGCAGTGACTGGACGGCTCAAGGCTCCGACACCGAGGGCCCCTCTTTCGCGGCAACGCTGCCTTCGGAGGAGCACGATGCTCGGGCTGTATCGGACTCCGCCGATACCGAAGCAGCGCTTCCACCCCCGGAGCAGTTCCCGACCGCTCCGGACTTCGAAGCCTCCGCGGGCTTGTCAGAGGAGCCCCTCCCTCCAGCCGAGACCTCCTCGGCGGTCACGGACTCCGACGCAGTAGAAGACTCTTCCCAGACGACATCGCAGCCCGTGGAGTTCCATGCGGCGGATGCTCCGACGGAAGCGACGCCGAGCCAACGGGAGACCGAGCGCCTTCGCGCATGGGGTATCGACCCGGACGCCCTTCCGCGCGCGCTCAGCACGGACCCGGAGGACGTGGATCCGTTCAGCGCGGCGCTTGAACAAGCTGTCGGGGGCACGGGCACCGACGAGCCGACCACGGAGCCCGAGCGCGACACGCAGGCCGTTACGACTTCAGCGGATGCGCCTACGGCGGGCGACCCCATCTCCGTGCCTCCAACGGAAGAGGAGGACGCATCGACGGTCGTCATGGTCGAACTGCCGACCGAGGATGCATGGACGGCGCTCGTCGGGTCCTCCGCATCCGAAGACACGACCCCGGCAGTGGCCGCGTCCGCGGAGGGCGCTTCGCCCGAACTCGAATCGGCCTCGGTCCAAGCGCCAGAGCACGATGAGGCACTCGCTTCGGTGCTGGCCGCGGAGTCCCGCGAAGAGACGCGGTCCGCATCGCCGGTAGCCCCCGCCACGGTGACACCCGAAGAGACTTTGGCTCCGACGGTGTCCACCCCGGCGGTCCTGGACGCCTCGAATGCGCTCGCTTCCGACACGAAGCCGCCCGTCGAGGAATCGACGCCCCTCCAGGTATCCACCGGCACCTCAGCGTCACCGGTCGCTTCGGGCGAAGTCACACAGCACACCGCGGCGGGTGCTCCCAGCAGCAATGAAGCTGCCGCACTGGACAGTGCGGCCGACGAGCAACTGTCGCGAGAGTCCGCCGCGGCGCGGACCTCACGCGTCGACGAAGCTTCCGGTGCGGATGGCTCGACTTCGGAACAGCCGCCTGCGCCGACCTCCGCTGAGCCACAGCTCGCCCTCGCCAGTACGCCTTCGCGGCAGGCATCCGCCACCGAGCAGCCGCTTGGTTCCAGCGAATCCACCGCGCCCGTCAGCGCGGCTTCGGAGCAACCGAGTCCTGAAGCATCGACCACCACAGAGTCTGCGCTACCCAGCGAAGCCACTACGCCCGTCAGCGCGGCGTCGGACCAGCCGAGTCTCCGAGCATCGATCACCACAGAGTCTGCGCTCCCAAGCGAATCCACCGCGGTGATCAACGCGGCTTCGGTACAGCCGCAGCCACACGCATCAGCCGCGACCGAGACTCCGCGTTCCAGCGAAGCAACCGGCCCCATCAACGCGGCTTCGGAACAACCGAGTCCGGAAGCATCGGCCACGACAGAGTCCCAACGCACCAGCGAAGCCGCCGCGCTCATCAGCGCAGCCGTGGGGCAAATATCGGCTGCGGCGGAGTCATCGCGCTCCACCGCGTCAATCAGCGCGGCGTCAGGACAGCCATCAACTGCCGCAGAGTCTCCGCGCACCAACGAATCCACCGCGCCCACCAGCTCGGCTTTGGAACAACCGTCTCCGCAAACATCGGCCGCGACAGACTCCTCACGCTCCAGCGAATCCACCGCGACGTGGGGACAACCGTCTCCGCAAGCGTCGGCCGCGACAGACTCCTCACGCGCCAGCGAGTCCACCAGCGCGACGTCGGGACAACTGCTTCCGCAAGCATCGGCCGCGACAGACCCCTCACGCTCCAGCGAATCCACCGCGCCCAGCAGCGCGACATCGGAACAACCGTCTCCGCAAGCATCGGCCGCGACAGACTCCTCACGCTCCAGCGAATCCACCGCGTCCACCGGCGCGACGTCGGGACAACCGCTTCCCCAAACATCCGCTGCGGCAGAGCCTCCGCGCTCCAGCGAAGCCAGCACGGCCGCGGCACAGCCGCCCCAGTCCCCGCGCACCGACGAAGCCGCGCCTCCACCTTCCGCTGACACACAGGTCACCGCGCGCAGCCGCCGCCGCACGTTCTTCGACCTGACTCCCGCCGTGCCCGTCACCGCGCCCGCGCCCGCGGAGGTCGTGCTCGGCATCGACGTGGGCACTTCGCACGCTCGCGTCGCCGCGTTCATCGACGGCGTCGCCACGCCCATCCCCCTCCCCGGCACGGACGGCGTGGGTCTTCCCTCCGTCATCGCGGTGAACAGCTCCGGAGAGGTCCTCGTCGGCACCGCCGCCCTCGTCGAAGCCGCCAGCGCTCCCCGCCGCGCCGCGACCGGCCTCAAGCGCCTGCTCGGCGTGCGCGCCCGCTCCCCCCACCTGCGCTGGCTCTCCCCGCAGCTCACCTTCCCCATCGCCACCGACCGGCAGGGAGACGCGGGCGTGGAGCTCGATGGCCGCCACGTGGCGCCCACCCTGCTCACCGCGATGCTGCTGCGCGAACTGCACCAGGCGGCCACCACACACCTGGGCCGCAAGGTGACGCGCGCCGTGCTCTGCGCGCCTTCGCACTTCACCGAACGCCAGCGCGCCGCCCTTCGCGAAGCCGCCACCATGGCCGGCCTGGACGTGCCCCGCGTGCTCACCAACAGCGCCGCCGCGGCGCTCGCCTACGCGTACGGCCGGGGCCTCGCCCGCAAGCGCGTCCTCGTCGTGGACCTGGGCGGCGGCGGCCTGGAGGTCTGCGTCGTGCAGGTCACCGGCGACGACCTGGAGGTCGTCACCACCGGCGGCGACCCCACCCTCGGCGGCATGGACTTCGACGGCCGCATCGCCGAGGCGCTCGTCAGCGACCTCGCGGAACAGGGCCACCCCCGCCCCGAGCACCTGCTCGACTGGGGCCCCCTGCGCACCCTCGCGGAGTCCACCAAGCAGACCCTCTCCACCCGGGACAGCGTGGACGTCACCCTGCCCACCGGCCCCGGGCCCAAGCTCGACCGCGAGCGCGTGGAGGCCCTCACCGCGGACCTCGCCCAGCGCGTCGTCTCCGTCACCCGCGAGGTGCTGGAGTCCAACGCCCTGTCCCCTCAAGGCCTGGACGCCGTGCTCCTCGTGGGAGGCCAGTCCCGCGCGCCGCTCGTGCGCCGCCGCCTGGAGGAGAGCCTGGGCGTGCCCGTGCGCGAAGACGACGTGGATGCACGCACCGCCGTGGTGCGCGGGGCCGCGCTGCTCGGTCACGCGCTCCTCTTGTCGGAGACCGGCAAGCCCGCCGCCAGCGTCTCGGAGGTCCTCACCTCCCCCATCGGCGTCGCCGAGGACGCCGGCACCTTCCGCCGCGTGCTGGAGCGCAACACCCGCCTGCCCACCGCGAAGACGCTCGTCATCCCCATCACCGTGCCCGGGCCGCTGGCGCTCGCCTTCTTCCAGGGCACCGCCGCCACCGCCACGGAGAACGAATGGCTCGGCGCCCTCACCCTTACCGTGGAGCGGCCCGGCGAGGTGGAGGTGCACCTGGCGCTGTCCACCGACGGGACGCTCGCCTTCAGCGCCACCCTGCCCGGCGCGAAGCGGCAGCCGGTGACGCTCGCGACGGAGGAGCTGGACGACGCCTCGCGCGATGCACTCATCGCCCGCTCGCCCTTCCACACCGAACCGGAAGCCCGGCCGAGCGGCCTGCTTTCCGGCTTGAAGAAGCTCTTCGGCCGGCGCTGAGGCCCTCGGCCTCCTGCCTCCGTCCCCCGGGCAGGTACGCTGTCAGGCCCTGTCGTCCCAGCTTCCATTCCAGGTCCCACACTTCAAAGCGGGAGGAACCTGGTCATGAGACGGACTTCGATGGTGGCAGGACTCGTGGTGGCCGGAACATGCGTGGCGGGGCCGGCCTTCGCGATGGACGCGAGCGAGGTGTCGCGCAAGCTCAGCTTCAGCGAACAGGACGCCACGGCCGGCCTGGACGTGGGCGTGGGCCTGGGTGGCTACACCGGCAAGCTGGGTGACGAGACGGGCGTGGGCGGGCTCTTCAACATCACCGCCAACGCCCAGCCCTGGAAGTACATCGGCGTGGAGGTCGGCTACGAAGGCCAGAACATCCCCATCGACGATGCCCGCGTGCTCGGCGGCAATCACATCTTCCGCAACAACGGCACGTTCATGGGCAAGCTGGGGCCCGTCGTCGACCACAAGTGGCACCCCTTCGTGGGTCTGGGCGTGGGCCTGAGCTACCTGCACGCGTCCTCGGGCTCCAAGGACGTCTACAACAACGACTGGCAGACGGAGATGCCGCTGGCCGCGGGCATCGAGTACCGCCTGGGCCACCTGTCCGCCGGCGTGCGCGCCACCTACCGCTTTGTCGGTGGCGAGGAGCTGACCCAGATTCCCGGCACCGACGAGGACGCCAAGGGCAGCCTCTTCAACGGCAACCTCACCGTGGGCGGCCGCTTCTAGCCACCACCGCGTCCGCGGGACTCAACGCCCCCGCGGACGCGTCACGGCCTCACAGCTCGAAGCGCGTCATCAGCACTTCCGGACGCGGATCTTCTTTCCACGCGTCCAGCACCGCCTGCGCCGGAGACTGGCCCGAAGTCGCCACCGCCTCCAGCGGCGCGAGCAGCGGCGCGTCCTCGGGGTCCAACCGCTGCAACCCCCGCTTCGCGATGGCCACCATCTCCCTGGCCAGCTGGTGCAGCGCGTGCGGCCCCAGCTTCCCGGCCAGTCCCTCGCGGCGCGCGGTGTCGTGGAAGGCCAGGTGCTCCGTGAAGGTGAGCCGAGGCAGGAGCAGCTCCGCCTCCGCCAGCGCCTGCGCGTCATAAAGGATGCCGCGCCAGAGTGCCCCCAGGGCCCCCGTCATCGCCGCGCTGGCGCAGTCCGCGCCGCGCACCTCCAGCACCTTCTTGAGCCGCACCTCCGGGAAGAGCGTGGACAGGTGGTCCGTCCAGTCCCCCATGTCCGGCGGCTTGCCCTCGTAGCCCTCCTTCATCAACTGGCGGAAGGTGAGCTTCGGGTGGCGGTACTCGCCCTCGCGGCGCAGGAACAGGAGCGGCGCGTCCAGCGCCCAGTCCACATACGCCTGATAGGAGAACGAGCCGTCGAACCAGGACGGCAGGTAGCCGCAGCGCGTGGGGTCCACCTCTTCCCAGACGCGGCTGCGGAAGGACATGTACCCGGACGGCTTGCCCTCCACGAGCGGGCTGTTGGCGTACAGCGCCACCAGCAGCGGCGTCAGGCGCGCCACCACCACCGTCTTGCGCACACAGTCCGCCTCGTCCGCCCAGTCCAGCGACACCTGCCCGGTGGACGTCATCAGCATCATGTTCAGCGCCAGCCGGCCGCGCTCCGGCAGCGTGCGGCGCATCACCTGGTAGCGCGTCTTGGGCATCCAGGGCATCTCCACCCCACCCGCCCCGGGCGCGCCCACCGGCCGGTAGCCCAGCGCCACCAGCCGCAGCCCCAGGCTGGAGGCCGCCGCCTTCGTCTCCTTCAGGTGCTCCAGGTTCTCCTGGTGCGCCTCGCGCGCCGTGCGGAACGGGCTGCCGGACAATTCGAACTGCCCGCCCGGCTCCAGGGAGATGGCCGCCATCCCGCGCTGCAGGGCGATGACCGGCGACTGGGGCGTCTCCCGGAAGCGCTCGTAGCCTCCCGGGGCGATGCGCTCCAGGAGGGCGCCAATCCCGTGCGGTCCCTCGTAGGTCGGGGGTTGGGCGGACCCCACGGGGTAGATGAACTTCTCGTGCTCCAGCCCGAGCCGATGCTCGGTCCGGGGCTTCTCCGCCTTGCGAAGCTCATCCACCAGGGGGGCGGCGGAAGTGAGGGGCTCGGAGGCCACGCGCTTGAGGTCGAGGGACATGAGGGCGCCCTATATAACGGGGCCCGTTGGCCTTGCCCTCATTTGAGCACCCCGACCCCATGCGTCCTGCATCCCCCGTCCCCACCCTGTCTCCCCGGCCCCGTCTGTCGGATTTCCTCCAGGGCGTGGGGGTGCTCGGCCGGGCCTTCAAGCTCATCTTCCGCTCGCGCCGCCTCTTCCTGCTCTCCAGCCTGTGCGCCGTCCTCACCGCCATCACCCTGGTGGGACTGGCCGTCCTCCTCTACCGCTACGCCCCCGGGCTCCTGGCGTCCATGTGGACCCGGCCCGACTCCTGGTACGGGCAGGCCGCCTGGTACACCGCGCTGGTGCTGGGCGCGCTGGTCGCCTGGGTGGTGGGCGCCAACGTCGTGCCGCCCCTCTTGCTCACCCCGCTACAGGACCCGATGTCGGAGGCCACCGAGGCCGAGTGTGCGGGGGCGGACGCCGTGCTCTCCCCCGCATCCTTCCTGCGGGGCCTGACGACCGGGCTGTTGCACACGCTCGCCCGCATGGCGCTGCTCCTCCTGGGGCTGGCGGTGCTCCTGCCGCTGAACTTCGTCCCGGGCCTGGGCAGCGTGGCGTTCACCGTGCTGGCCAGCCTGTGGACCATGCTCTGGATGGCGGCGGAGCACCTGGCCACGCCCATGACGCGCCACCTGTACCCCTTCGCCGAGGTGCGCCGCATGCTGCGCGAGCGCCGGGCCCTCTGCCTGGGCTTCGGCGCGGGCGTCTACCTGCTCCTGTGGGTGCCCATCCTCAACACCCTCTTCCTCCCGGTGGCCATCGTCGGGGGCACCCTGCTCTACCGGGCCCTGAGGCAGGCCGGGGACCTGCCCCCGCCACCCGATGCCCGGGCGGACGCGAAATAAAGGGGGACGCCGGCTGTCCGTACGTCCGGGCCGATCGGGAACGCATTGCCTGCGGCAGACGTTCTCGGTCGCTAGTGACAAGGCCATGCCTTGAAGCACCAGGAAGCCGTGATTAGGCTTGCCCGGCCGCCGCCAGGTCCCTTGGCTCACGCTGAACCGTTCGGATTCACAGGGCTTTTCACGCATCACCCGGGGCGCCTCTCGCGCCCCAGCTGGGATGAACCGCATGCCGCGTATCTTCCGCCGCATCACCGCCGTCGCCGTTCTGTTGGGGGCCTGGGCATTCGCAGGCAGTGACCGTGCGCCCCTCCCGCTCACCGTGGGAGCGGCGGAGGCGGGGCAGGACTCCTGGGACGGCGCGCTGCCTTCCGCCAACAAGGGCGAGAAGGCTCCTCACGACCTCAACAGCCTCCGCGTCCTCACGAAGGTCATCCTCTACGTGAAGGAGAACTACGTCGACCCGAAGCGGGTGAAGCCCAAGGAGATGATGATCGCCTCCCTGGAGTACGTGGAGAAGAGCGTTCCGGACGTGCTCGTGGACGGCAACCCGGAGACGGGCAAGCTCAACGTCAACGTCAACGGCAAGCAGAAGGAGTTCGACATCTCCCACGTGGACTCCCTGTGGAAGATGTCCTTCGCGCTGAAGGACGTGTTCGACTTCCTGTCCAAGAACATGCGTCCCATCGAGGAGACGCGGGACATCGAGTACGCGGCCGTCAACGGCATGCTCTCCACGCTCGACCCCCACTCGGTGCTGCTGCGCCCGGAGCTGTACCGGGAGATGAAGCTGTCCACCAAGGGCGAGTTCGGCGGCCTGGGCTTCGTCATCCAGATGAAGGAGGGCAACCTCACCGTGGTGAAGGTGCTGCCCAAGACGCCCGCGTCGCGCGCCGGCATCCAGAAGGACGACCGCATCAAGAAGATTGGCGAGGAGTCCACCGTCAACATGGACCTCAACGAGGCCGTGTCCAAGCTGCGCGGTCCGGTGGACAGCCGCATCACCATCACCGTGGAGCGCGACGGCTGGGACAAGCCGCGCAACATGACGGTGGCGCGCGCCATGATTTCGATTGAGTCCGTGCAGCACAAGCTGCTCGCGGGCGGCGTGGGCTACGTGCGCCTGAAGAACTTCCAGGGCAACACCACGCGCGACCTGGAGGCCGCGCTGACGGACATCCGCAAGCAGGCGGACGCCAAGGGCGGCTTCAAGGGCCTGGTGCTCGACCTGCGCGGCAACCCGGGCGGCCTCCTGGAGCAGGCCATCCAGGTGTCGGACACGTTCCTGTCCAAGGGCACCATCGTCGCGACGGTGGGCTTCAGCGACAAGCTGCGCGAGGAGAAGCGCGCGCGCATGACGGACGGCGAGGAGAACTACCCCATCGCGGTGCTGGTGAACGCGGGCAGCGCCTCCGCGTCTGAAATCGTCGCGGGCGCGCTCAAGAACCTGGACCGCGCGGTCATCATCGGGCGCCAGACGTTCGGCAAGGGCAGCGTGCAGGTGCTCTACGACTTCCCGGACGACAGCGCGCTCAAGCTGACCATCGCCAAGTACCTCACCCCGGGTGACGTCTCCATCCAGGAAGTGGGCATCGTGCCGGACATCCAGCTGGTCCCCACGCGCGTCACCGCGGACCGGGTGGACGTGTTCGCGCCGCGCAAGTCCATGGGTGAAGCGGACCTGGATCAGCACTTCGGCAACCCGGAGTCCTCCACCGTCGCCAAGAAGCGCGAAGAGGTGCTGGACCGCGAGAAGCCGGGCACCAGCCTCAAGTACCTGAAGGTGGACGAGAAGGCCGCCCAGGCCGCCGCCAAGAAGGAAGAGCCCAAGGAGAAGGTCGCCGCCAAGCCCGGCGCCAAGGACAAGAAGGAGCACGGCCAGAATGATCCGCTCCTGGACGTGGACGTGGCCGGCCAGGGCGAGGACCTGGATGACCAGCTGGACGCGGAGTCCCAGGAGGAGATCAAGGAGGACTTCGAGGTCCAGTTCGCCCGCGACTTCGTCCTGAAGGTCCCGGCGGTGAAGCGCAACGAGCAGATCGCCAAGGGCAAGGCGTTCGTGGAGCAGAAGCGCAACGAGGAGGAGCAGCGCATCAACAACGCCATCGCCGCGCTCGGCCTGGACTGGAGCCCCGGTCCCACGCCCAAGAACGTGCAGCTGGACGCCAGCTTCTCCCCGGGCGCCGACGCGAAGATCGCCGCCGGCGAGCAGCTGGACATGGTCATCCACGTGGAGAACAAGGGCACCGAGCCGCTCAAGCGCGTGCGTGGCTGGACGGAGAGCGACAACGCGTTCCTCGACCGCCGCGAGTTCCTCTTCGGCGCCATCGCCCCGGGTGAGAAGAAGTCCTGGAAGGTGCAGGTGCGCCTGCCCAAGGACCTCACCAGCCGCCGCGACGACGTGAAGGTGAAGCTGTTCGACGACAACGGCGCGCTGCGCGACACCCTGGTGTCGGAGCTGTCCTTCGTGGAGCTGCCCCGCCCCACGTTCGCCTTCAACTGGCAGGTGGTGGATGACTGCGCCGAGTGCAACGGCGACGGCGTCGTGCAGCGCGGCGAGGACGTCACGGTGGTGATGGACGTCACCAACACGGGCGTGGGCCCGGCGCTGGACTCGTTCGCGCAGATCAAGAACGGCGGCGACGCGAACATCTTCATCGAGAAGGGCCGCTTCAAACTGGGGGAGATCAAGCCCGGTGAGACCAAGACGGCGCGCTTCCAGGTGTCCCTGAAGAAGGGCTTCAAGGGCGACACCTTCCCGCTGAAGCTGGCCATCCTGGATGAGCCCCTGGAGGAGTTCGTCCTGGAGAAGCTCCAGCTGCCCGTGAAGGACGGCCCCGTGGCCCCGCTGGAGGCGAAGAAGGGCCTGGTGAAGCTCAACGACAAGGCGGAGCTGTTCGCCTCGCCCACCGCGGACGCGCGTCCGGTGGCGAAGCTGCCGCAGGGCGCCACGCTGGCCCTGGAGGCCACCACCAAGGGCTTCTACAAGGTCGCGCTGGAGAAGGACCGCTTCGCCTTCGTGCGCACCCAGGACGCGAAGGAAGTGAAGAGCGGCAAGGCCCAGGCGCCCAAGACGGTGGCGTACACGACGACGCACCAGCCGCCGGACATCAAGCTGGACGTGGATCCGTCCCACGGCGGCGTGGTGGTGAACGGCGACAAGTTCACCCTCACCGGCGCGGTGAAGGACCCCAACGGCCTCCTGGACGTCTACGTGCTGGTCAACGACCAGAAGGTCTACTTCAAGGCCGTGGACCCCAAGGGCGGCGAGCCCCACACGCTGAAGTTCACCTCCGACTTCGCGCTCAAGGAGGGCAACAACAACGTGCTGGTGGTGGCTCGTGAGAGCACCGAGTTCGCCAGCCGCCGCACGCTGGTCATCCGCCGCCGTCCGGCGGAGGTGGCCCAGAAGGTGGCGACGCCCGCCGCCGCGGCCACCACGCCGGTGAAGCCGCGCCAGCAGTAATCCTCCTCCGGGGCCCGCCCCGGAGCGCCTGACCCACGGGCGGCTCGCTTCCAGCGGACGCTCCCCTCGCACCGGGGAGCGTTTCCCTGGGGGAGGGCCGCCCGTTTTGTTGACGCTTCATCGAGGGCCGATTTAGGGTCCGCCGGAGGTGGGCGCCCGCTTGGCCGGCATGCGTCCCGGAGGCGTGATTCCCCCATGCGGACGTTCAGTCGGTGGCTGGTGCTTGCGACGGCGCTGTCAGGGGCCGCGGCCCATGCGGACGACAACGACCTGGTTCTTTCCCGTTTCGGCGTTGAACGCCGGGGCTCCTCTTCCGTCATCACCAACACCGAGTTCGCCGAAGCCAGCGCGGACTTCCGCGCCTTCGCGCGCACGTTCGGCGCGGTGATGACGTCCGCGAACCTGATGCCCCCGCGCACCACGGGGCACTCGGGCTTCGCGTTCAACGCGGAGCTGTCCGTCGTGTCGCTCCCGGAGGACGTGCAGCTGCCCACGGAGGCCGAGCAGCCGGGCTCCGTGCTGGTGCCGTCCCTCCACGTGCGCAAGGGCCTGCCCTTCTCGCTGGAGCTGGGCGGGCGCGTGGGCTGGATCGAGAAGAGCAGCATGGTGACGGCCACGGGCGAGCTGAAGTGGGCCGTCAACGAGGGCTTCACCTACCTGCCGGACGTGGGCCTGCGCCTGCACGTGACGAAGCTGTTCGGCGCGCACAACCTGGACCTGACCACCACGGGCCTGGACATCGGCGTGGGCAAGCAGTTCCCCCTGGGCGGCATGGTGACGCTCACGCCCTACGGCGGCCTGGACCTGAACTTCGTCAGCGCCACCACGCGCACGCTGGACTTCGACCCGAGCCGCCCCCCGGCGAGCACGGCGGGCAACGACTCGCGCGACGCGCTGACCAACACCGCGCCGTACTCGCGGGTGAACGCGGGGGACAACCTCACCCCGCGCTTCTATGCGGGCGCGCGCTTCATTGGCGGCGTGCTGCAGCTGGGCGCGGAGATTTCGCTTACCAACCTGGGCAGCTTCGACCAGGAGGGCGCCGGCAGCCGCGACCTGCCCTCCGTCTTCGCCTTCAACACCACGCTGGGCCTGGACTTCTAGTCAGCGCAGGGCCTCGCGCACGCGGCCCGGGCGGTTGGTGATGAGGTAGGATACCCCCAGGTCCCGCAGCTCGCGGGCGCGCCGGGGGTCGTCCACCGTCCACGCCGCCACGCGCAGGCCCGCGTCGTTCCACGCCGCCACGCGCTCCGGTGTGCACGCCTCGTGGAAGGGGTGCACCGAGTGCGAGGACACCAGCGGGCTCAGCGCGTACGCCTGCAGCGCCCAGGGCTTGTCCGGGTCGATGAGGAAGCCCCGGCGCAGCGTGGGCGCCACCGCCGCCAGCCGGAAGAGGCACAGCGGGTTGAAGCTGGACACCACCACGCGGCCCTCCAGGTCGCGCTCGCGCAACAGCCGCGCCACGCCCGCCGCCAGGCCGCCGTCGTCGAAGCGGTCGCACTTCAGCTCGATGTTGACCAGGAAGTGCCCCGGCAGCGCGTCCAGCACCTCCTCCAACAGCGGGATGCGCGCGGGGGCGAAGCCCAGGGGCGTGCCCACGTCCGCGCGGGAGAGCTTCCACCAGGGCGTGGTGCGCACCTCCCAGGGCTGATGGGCCAGGCGGTCCAGGCGCTTGTCGTGGCACACCACCACCTCGCCGGAGCCGCACACCATGGCGTCCAGCTCCACGCCGTCCGCGCCCTGGCGCACGGCCTCCGCGAAGGCCTCCAGGGTGTTCTCGGGAGCGTCGGCGCTGGCACCACGGTGAGCGAGCAGGAGCATGGGCGCGCAGTGTGCGCTCAAACGCTCTTCGCGCGCAGCGCCGGCGTGGCGAGGGCGTCCAGGGGCGGACGCGGCGGCGCGACTTGCCTCGCGGGTGGGTTTATTGCAGTGTCCGACGCATGCTGGGCCTCGGAGAGTTCCTCATCCTCGGCTTCATCCTGCTGGTGGTCTTCTCGGCCGCCCGGATGGGGCAGTTGGGCAACGCGGTGGGCAAGTTCGTCTACTCGTTCCGCAAGGCGTCGCGCGGCGACGACCTGGTGGACGTGAAGCACCTGCCCCACTCGCGCCGGGGCACCACCGACGCGGACTACACCGACGGCTCCTCCAAGGACCGCCGCTCCTAGAACTCCTCCCCTGTCGGCAGCACCAGCGGGCCGGGCGGGCTGCCGGGCGCTGGCGAGAGCAGCAGGCGCGCGGCCTGCTGACGCAGCGCGGGCAGAAGCCCGGTGTCCTCCACCAGCTCGCGCAGGTCCGCGGTGCCGAGCAGCGGCACCAGCTTGGCGCCCACCTCCGGCGGCAGGTACGGGTTGAAGACGAGCGCGCGGCGCACCTTGGGGCGCACGGACCAGCGCGGCGACTTCCAGATTTCGACGAGCGGCTCCGGACGCGCGGGCCTGCGCGCCGCGATGCGCACCACCAGGTCCTCGGTGAGGCGCGGGTTGATGAGCACGTTGCGCAGCACGGCCGGGTTGCTCACGGTGGCCAGGCGCGACAGCACGTCCGGGTCGCGCGTGAGGCGGGCCTGCTGCTTCAGGTGGCCCAGCGACTGGTTGGCGGCCTGCGCGTCCGCGCGGGCGGCGGCGTCCGCGTCCAGCTCCTTGCGCGCGGGGCCCTGGGCGAAGAGGTCCGCCACCGCCTCCAGCGACTGCACGTGGGCCATGCGCCGGAGCGCCTCAACATGGGGGATGTGCTCGGCCTCCTGGTCCAGCGCGGCCAGGAAGTCCGACAGCACGCAGGTGGCGGGGGCCTGCCCGGCGCGGGACAGCGCCAGCAGGTGGCCGATGAGCTCGTTCGTGTCGAACGGCTCACGCCGGGCCAGCTCGCGCGCGGCGGCCTTGCGGCGCACGGTGGCGCCTCCTCCCAGGGCGTGCAGGTTGCGCGCGAGCGCGCGGGCCTCCTCCAGCGTGGACATGACGCTTCAGCCTCCCGTGCGGTCCGCGGTGGGTTCGGAGGGGATGGGCTCCAGCGTCACCTCCAGCCGGTGGCCGGTGAGGTCCGCGGGGAACTCCTGGAACAGCACCAGGAAGGGCACCTTGCCGCCCGGCGGCACCGGCGGGGACGCCGCGTCCATGCGCTGGCGGAGCGCGGTGGCGGCCTCGCGGGTGGTGATGGCGTGCAGCTCCTCCGGCGTGGCCAGCGCGCCCGCGAGCCCTTCCGTGGAGCGCACCCGCTGGTCGCCGTCGAAGAGGGCGGCGCGCACGCGCACGGCCGCGGCGGCGCCAGTGCGGTTCTCCGCCTCTCCGCGCACGACGAAGAGCATGCGGCCATCGCGCGTCTCATAAAGGCCGTTGGACACGTCGCTCGCGATGAACGGGCGGGACGCGGGCATCACCAGCGTGCGCAGGCGGTCCGGGGACAGCGTGGAGGCGTCCACCTTGCCGTCGCGCAGGTACAGGGTGCCCAGCGCGCCCAGGGCCACCACCAGCGCGGTGGCGATGGTGAGGTTGAGGACCAGCCCCGTCAGCTTCCTCGCGCGGCCGGGCATCCGCCGCTGGGGCATGCCCACGTCCTCGATGCGGGCGGAGGGCTTGGCCACGGTGACGGCCGGCCCGGAGCGCATGCTGGCCAGGTCCACCACCTCGCGGCGGGGCGTGGTGATCTTGAACGGGTCGCCGTCGTCATACGCGGGCACGTCGCTCAGGAGCGAGATGCCGCCGGGCTCCTCCACGCCCGCTTCCGAGGGCACGTCCCCCAGCAGCGCGGCGCGGCCGGTGTCGGAGGCGGCCAGCCCCTCCTCGCCGGAGGCCCCGGCGCCGGAGAAGTCGAACAGGTCGCCCATCGGCTCTGGACCGGCGTGAGTGTCCTCGCCAGGGGCATCCCCGGGCGCGGCGTACGGGTCCGGACCGACGTGGGTGTCCTCGGGGCCAGCGGACAAGCCCGGGGACGGAGCCGCCACGTCGATGGACGCGAACGGATCCTCGCTCTCGAAGCCCTGCGCGGACACCTCCGGGCCCACCGCAGTGGCGCCACTTGGCGAGGGCGCCGCGGCGACGTTCGCGGCATGGCGCAGGGCCGCCGCGTCCGGGACCGCCGGAGCATCGAGGGAGAAGTCGAAGAGCGGGTCCGGCGCGAGGTCCGTCGAGCCGGCGGCCAGGGCCGGAGAAGCCACGGGACGCGACGCCCCGGCAGGGACCGACGCCAGGGGCATGCGCGCGACGGGAGCGCCCGCCGGAGGCATGGCGGCCCGCGCGGGAGCAGCGCCTGACGGTGCCGGGCTCCCGCCCGGGAAGGCACCCGGCCCCGGAGGCATGGCGGCCCGCCCCGGAGCAGCGCCAGGAGGCGGAGGAGCCACGGCCCCAGCAGGCATGGAGGCACGCGCCGGAGCGGCGCCAGGAGGCGGAGCCCCCATGGCCCCAGCAGGCATGGCGGAGCGCCCCGGAGCGGCGCCAGGAGGCGGAGCGGCCACGGCCCCAGGAGGCGTGGCGGTACGTGCGGGAGCGGCGCCAGGAGGCGGAGGAGCCACCGGCCCCCTGGGCGCCACCGGCTTCGGAGGTCCACCCGGAGGCGCGCCCTCCGCAGCGAACGCACCCGGTCCGCTCGGAGCCACGGCCGCCGGACGCGGCGCACCCGCGTTCCCCACCGCGAACGCACCGGGAGGCGCGGCCCGGGCGGCGGGAGGCGCGAAGGCCCCCGGAGGCACCGGGCGGGGCGCCGCAGCTGGAGAAGCCATCACGGCCGGCGGGGGAGCGGCCACCGGAGCACCTGGCGAGGGCCCGTCCAGCATGAAGTCCGCGAACGGGTCCTCCAGGTCCGGCACGACCGGATTCGGGGGTGGTGGCGGCGGGGCAGCCTGTCGCCGGGACGCGACGCCCGGAACCGGCGTGGGCGGGTCGAACGGCATCATCGCCCCGGCGGGGGCCGCTTGCGACGCGTCCACGTCGATGTCCACATCCACGTCACCCCAGGACTGGACCTGGGACTTCACCGCGGGGGCGCCGGGCGCGTAGTACGCGGCACCCGGCCGGGTGACCTCACCGGTGGGCTCCGGGGCGGCTCCGAACGCCTGGAACGGGTCCGCCTGCCCGGCCGGAGGGCCAGCGGGCGCGGGGGCGCTCGTGGCCTGTGCGGGCTCACGCGCGACCCGAAAAGTGTTCTGACATTTGGTGCAGCGGACCTTGACCCCTTTTTCCGTCACCTTCTCGTCGGGGATCTTGAACCGCGTCTGGCACTGTTCGCACTGGACGATCATGGGGTCGGGTCGGGGGGACTCAGAGCATAGGCCCACCCGGCAACCACGGCGAGTCGGACCCGGGTAACTTGCTCGCTTCCAACCCCTTTGATACGAGGTTCGCCCCTTTGGAAATCAAGAAGTAAACCAGTAAATGCCAAGGCGCAGCCGGGGTCGGAGACGACAGACATGAGCGAGGCCGAGCAAGCAAACGCTCCCAGCAACACCAAGGAGCCGAAGATCATCAAGCGCTACACGAACCGGAAGCTCTACGACACCGTGGAGAGCCGGTACGTCACGCTCGATGAGATCGCCGCGATGATCAAGGAGGGCACCGAGGTGCGGATTGTCGACAACCGCACGAAGGAAGACCTGACCTCGGTCACCCTCGCGCAGATCATCTTCGAAGAGGAGAAGAAGAAGAACCAGATGCCGCTGTCGGTGCTGCGGGAGATCATCCGCCACCCCGGCGAGTCCATCTCCGGGTTCATCCAGAAGGAGGTCTCGCCGCGCGTGGCCTCCATCCGCGAGGAGGCCGAGCAGCGGCTGGACAAGCTGCTGCGCCGCGAGGACGGCAGCCTGCAGGAGGCCCCCCCCGCGGAGGCCACCACGGCCGCGCCCGCGCCGCAGGCCTCCGAAGGCAACGCCGCGAGCCTCAACCCGGCGGAGCTGCTCAAGGCCAGCCAGCGCGCCTTCGAGGACTTCCAGCGCCGCATCGACGAGCGCGTGAAGCAGGTCGTGGAGAACCTCACCGGCAACCTCCCCGCCCTGGGCCGCGACATGCAGGCGCTCGCGCAGCGGCTGGAGGAGCTGGAGAAGAAGCTCGACGCCGTGGAGAAGGGCGACAAGAAGGACCCGAGCGCGTCCTGAAGCACCCGAGCCTGAACGCCGTGGCGCCCGTGAGGAAGCGGGCGCGGGGCGCTTCAGGCCACCTTCGTCCGGGCCCGCTTCCGCTTCGCGGGAGGGGCCCCGCCGTCAATCTCCGCCGCGATGGCCGCGAGCATCCGCGCCCCCGGGCTCCGGGGTGCGTACTCCCAGATGGTCTTCCCGTGGCTCTGCGCCTCGTCCACCTTGACGCTGTAGCCCAGCGGCGTGGCGGCGAGCGCGTCCGGGAAGTACGCCCGCAGGCGCTCCAGGATGGCCGTGGCCAGCGCCGTCTTGCGGTACAGCGTGGGTACCACCCGGGTGACGCGTAGATCCGTGCGCCCTTCCGCCTCGCCCACCTGGCGCACCGTCTCCGCCAGCTCCGCGCACCCGTCCAGCGCCAGGTATGTCAGCGCCACCGGCACCACCACCTCCGAGGCCGCCACCAGGATGTTGCGCGTGGTGAGCCCCATGGACGGAGGCGCGTCGAACAGCACCAGGTCGTAGCCCGCGTCTTGCGCCTCCCGCATGCGGTCCGCCAGCCGGTGCGCGCGCCGCGGGTCCTGCGCCACCACCACCGGGAAGTCCGCCATCTCCTTGTACGCGGGCACCACGTCCAGCCCGCTCACCCCCGTGGGGCGCACCACGGAGGACAGGGGCACCTCCGGGTCGGTGAGCAGGTGGAAGACGTTCTTCGGCAGCGTGCGCACGTCCAGGCCCAGTGACTTGCCCGCGTGGCCCTGCGTGTCCAGGTCCACCAGCAGCACGCGGCGGCGCTGCTCCAGCGCGAGCCACGCGGCGGTGTTCACCGCGAGCGTCGTCTTGCAGGTGCCGCCCTTCTCGTTGATGAACGCGATGCGCCGCATGGCCTTTGGGGGCGTGTGCCGCGCCCTACCCCTTCTTCTTCGAGGACGTGTTCGACACCAGCGTGTCCAGCTTGCCCTCGACGGACGCGAGCAGCTTCTCCAGGTCGTCCACCTTCGAGCGCAGCTGCTCCAGGTCCGCCGTGGACGGCAGGTTCATGGCGGACAGCGCCGTGCGCAGCGCCGAGTCCAGCGTCCCCTTCGCCGCGAGCGAGCGGGACACCAGCGTCTGCACCGCCGCCACGAACTTCTCGTTGGAGAGCAGCTGCTGCGCGAGCTTGCCCACGCGCTCCTCGCCCGTCTCCACGAGCTTCTTCATCACCGGGTTGTTCTTCAGCATGGTCTTGGAACCGTTCAGGTCCGGCCCCCCGGGGATACGGCGGCTCGGCCGTCGGGACAGGCGGGACGTCAGGAAGAGGACGCCGCACTCTGGGAGGGGCCAACGCGACGTGTCAAGCAGGGCAACATTGGGGATTTCCGCTCGTGGACTCTCGTTGACTCTCCGGGAGCCCATCCCTACGGTTCGCGCGCCCTCTATGGCCGGACTGCTCGACAAACGCCTGTGGATCGTCTCTGGCAAGGGGGGCGTGGGGAAGACGACCATCGCCGCCGCCCTGGCCCTGGCCTCGGTGCGCGCCGGACGGCGCACCCTGGTGTGTGAAGTGAACACGCAGGAGCGCGTCAGCCGCATCCTGGAGCTGCCCGAAGCGGGCCCGGAGGTGAAGCTGCTGGAGGAGAACCTCTGGGCGGTGGACGTGCGCCCCCAGGAGGCCATGCGCGAGTACGGCCTGATGGTCCTGCGCTTCGAGACCCTCTACAAGACGGTCTTCGAGAACCGGCTGGTGCGCTACTTCCTGCGCTTCATCCCGTCGCTCCAGGAGCTGGTGCTGCTGGGCAAGATTCTCTTCCACCTCCAGGAGAAGCTGCCGGACGGCCGCTGGAAGTACGACACGCTGGTGCTGGACGCGCCCGCCACCGGCCACGCCATCTCGTTCTTGAGCGTGCCGCAGGTGCTCCTGCAGACGGTGCCGCCGGGGCCCATGACGCGCGAGGCGTTGAAGATGCGCGACCTCCTGGTGGACCCGTCCGTCACCGCCGCGGTGCTGGTGGCGCTGCCGGAGGAGATGCCGGTGAACGAGGCGCTGGAGCTGCACAGCGCGCTGAGGGACCGGGTGCACATCCGCACGCACGCGGCGGTGCTCAACCAGGCCTTCCCCCAGCGCTTCACGGAGGCGGATTTGGAGGCGCTCGCGGGCCACCCGGAGCTCATGCGCGTGGCCCAGGCGCACCATGACCGCGCGTCGCAGGCGGTGCTCGCGGGCACGAAGCTGGAGCGCAACCTCCACGCGCCGGTGTACACGGTGCCCAGATTGTTCGTGCCGCGCTTCGGACGGGACGCGGTGGAGACGGTGATGGGGCACCTGAACGCGATGGTGACCGGAGGCACGGGAGCATGACGGCGCTGCAAGCGGCGCTCGCGAACAAGCGCGTGCTCATCTGCGTGGGCTCTGGCGGCGTGGGCAAGACGACGGTGGCGGCGACGCTCGCGCTGCGCGCGGCGGTGGATGGCCGGCCCAGCATCGTGTGCACCATCGACCCGGCGAAGCGCCTGGCCAACTCCCTGGGCCTGTCCGGTCTGGGCAACGAGGAGGCGGAGGTTCCCGCGTCCGTGCTGGAGGGCATGGGCGTGAAGCCCCGGGCGGCCTTGCACGCGATGATGCTGGACATGAAGGCCACCTGGGACGACCTCATCACCCGCGTGGCCCCGCCGGAGCAGCGCGAGCGCATCTTCGCCAACCGCTTCTATCAGTCCCTCTCCACGGCCCTGGCGGGCAGCCAGGAGTACATCGCCATGGAGAAGGTCTGGGACCTGCGCCGCAGCACGGACTACGAGCTGGTGGTGCTGGACACGCCGCCCACCGCGCACGCGCTGGACTTCCTGGACGCGCCCAACCGGGTGCTGGACTTCCTGGACAACGAAGCGGCCAAGTGGCTGCTCACGCCCGCGCTGAAGGCGGGCAAGGTGGGCCTGTCCCTCTTCAACCTGGGCGGCAGCTACGTGACGCGCGCGCTGTCGCGCTTCACCGGCACGGAGATGCTCCAGGAGCTGTCCTCCTTCATGCTGACGCTCTCCTCCATGAACGAGGGCTTCCGCGAGCGCGCCCGGGGCGTGCGCGAGCTCCTGGAGGACAAGACGACGGGCTTCGTGCTGGTGACGAGCCCCAACCCGGAGCGGCTGGACGAGGCCATCCACTTCCACAAGCTGCTCAAGCAGAACCGCATGGAGATGACGGCCATCGTGGTGAACCGCGTGCACCCGCTGCCCACCCAGGCGCAGTGGGAGGACGCGGCCACGCTGACGCCCACCCGGCGCGCGAAGGTGGAGGAGACGCTGCGCGAGCTCCAGGTGCTGGCGCAGCAGGACCTGGAGGGCATGGCGCAGCTGCGCGAGGCCTGTCCGGGCACGCCCCTCATCCAGGTGCCGCGCTTCGGGCTGGACGTGCACGACCTCACCGCGCTGTGGGGCACCGGCCGCTACCTCCTGGGCGACGACGTCCTCGCCTGAGCGCCCTCCCCCACCCCGCGTGACAAGGCCGGAGGCCCGGAGCCGCCGGGCATTTCCGGCGCATGCGGGCGTTCACGCCAGGCGGCAGGGCACCCGGGGCGCTCCCGCATTAGACTGGCGGGCGCTGGAAGCACCGCGGAAGAGCGCTCCGGGAACCTGGCGGGTCTCCGGGGTGTCGATGTCCGGGGCCGCACCGGATGGGAGTGAGCTGCATGCACGGCAGGAAGCGGATGGAGTCGGCCGGAGTCGCCCGGCGGTGGCTGTGGGTGGGCGTGTTGGGCCTGGGCCTGACGCTCACGGGCTGCCGCACCACGGGCGCGGCGGCGAAGCCGGACGCCACGGCGAACAAGCAGGTCGTGGAGTTCGACCCCGTCACGGTGACGGCGGACCTGGAGCTGGACAAGCTCAACGACGAGGAGCTCTTCGCGGGCGGCACCTCCGCCTTCGCCGCCAACGACTTCAAGCAGGCGGCGCGCTACTTCGGCCGGCTCGCGGACTTCCACCCCAACAGCCCGCACCGCCGGCAGGCCCTCTACAACGCGGGCCTCGCGCACCAGCGCCTCAAGGAGTGGGACGACGCCTACGGGCGCTTCTCCGACCTGGCGGAGCCGGAGAAGGGCCAGGGCGACGCGCTGGACGCGTCCTTCCGCGTGGCGGAGACGCTCTACCACCTGGAGCGCTACGAGGAGGCGGTGAAGCTCTTGACGACGCTGGCCTCGCGCGCGGACCTGCCCGCGGGCCGCCGCATCGAGGCGCAGGTACAGCAGGGCATCTGCCAGGTGGAGGCAGGCCGCACCGACGACGCGGAAGGGACGCTGCGCAAGGCGCTGGCCGCGTATGACGCCCTGCCGGACAAGGCGGAGGTGGAGGACTACTTCCCCGCGCAGGCGCACTTCTTCGTGGGGGAGATCTACCGGCTGCACTACGAGGCCGTGAAGCTGGAGGCCAGCCGGGGCAGCGACGGGCTGGCGCAGGACCTCAACTACAAGGCGGAGCTGCTGTTGTCCGCGCAGGGCCACTACCTGCGCGCCATCCGCGTGGGCAACGGCTACTGGGCCACCGCCGCGGGCGCGCAGATTGGCGCCCTGTACGAGAACCTCCACGAGCACATGGTGAACTCGCCCACGCCCCCGGAGCTCAACGCCGAGGAGGCGGAGGTCTACCGCCAGGAGCTGCGCAAGAAGATCCGCGTGCTGCTCACCAAGTCCATCAACATCTACGAGCGCACGCTGGAGGCCGCCGAGCGCATCGGCTCCCAGAACGCCTTCGTGGACCGCACCCGCCAGAGCCTGGAGAAGGTGAAGTCGCTGCTGCTCGCGGACGCGGATGCCGACACAGGGCCGGACGAGGTCTCCGTGCCCATGCCCGCCTCCAACGCGGGCGCGAAGCACCGCTAGCGCCCTCCGCCGGCCATGGAACCGCTCTTCACCCCGGAGCAGCTCGCCGACATCCACGCCTACCACCAGCCCTATTACATCCGGGCGGCGGTGGACCCGCTGGTGCGGCTGGCCCTGTCCGCGCTCATCCTGGCCGTGCTCGTGCGGCCCGTGTACCGGGGGGCGACGGCCGCGGCGGCGTCGCTGGAGCGCGGGCTTGGCGCGAAGCTGCGCAAGGCTCCGGTGAGCCGCGCCTTCTTCAGCGCCATGGACCGGCTGTGGGGCGAGCCCGGCTGGGGGGCCGCGCTGCTCTTCGCGCTCTTCATCGACCTGGCCACGCAGCTACTCTACGCCCCCGCGAACGTGTACTTCTTCTACGTGCTGGAGCACCGGCACGGCCTGTCCAACGACACGCCCGCGACCTTCGCGTGGATGTGGTTCAAGGGCACCCTGGTGGGCGCCATCGCGCTGACGGCGCTCGTGGTGGGCCTGTATGGCCTGGCCCGCCGCGTGCGCCGGTGGTGGCTGGTGCTGGGCGTGCCCGTGGCCCTGCTGATGCTGGTGTCCTCCGCCCTGGACCCGTACCGCGCCCGCCTCTACTTCGACCAGACGCCCCTCCCTGAGGGGCCGCTGCGCTCGCGCATCACCGGGCTGATGCGCAAGGCGGACATCACCTTCTCCGACGTGGTGGTGGAGAAGACGTCCGTGGCGTCCAGGCGCATCCAGGCGTACTTCGCCGGCCAGGGCCCCACGCGCACCATCGTCCTCAACGACGTCATCCTGAAGGAGCTCGCGGAGGACGAAATCCTGGCCGCGGTGGCGCACGAGGCGGGCCACGTGAACGAGCCCCGCTGGCCCGGCCGCATCGCGTCCTCGCTCGCGGTGCTGGCCCTGCTCTTCCTCATCGACCAGTTGCTGCGCCTGTCCGCCCGCAGGGGCTGGTGGGGCGTCCAGCGCCTGGGCGACATCCGCACCCTGCCGCTGGTTTCCCTGGTGGTGTTCCTGCTCATCACGTTCGCGGCCCCCGTCTCCGGGGCGCTCTCCCGCGAGCGCGAGCGCGAGGCGGACCGCTACGGCCTGAACCTCACCGGCGACCCCGGCGCCTTCCGCCGCATGCTGGTGAAGGCCGCCCGGGTGAACAAGATGGACCCCGAGCCTCCCCGCTGGGTCGTGCTCAAGGGCATGAGCCATCCCCCCATCGGGGAACGGCTCGTCGCGCTCGACACGCCCTGAACCTGTTTCAAGAAGCCGCCGGTGGATGGGCCTCCACACCATTCCCCCTCGCCATCCAGGCCCACCCTCCGGCCGGCCGCCCCCGGACCGCTCCCCAACTGTCCGGCGGCACATCCGTCTTGAAACGTCTCCCCCTTCAACCGCTCACGTCGGCGGGGCGCCCTCCTTCAGCTTCTCCACCGCCACCAGGGTGATGGCCTTCACCAGGGCCTTCGCGCGGCGCCCCGCGGACGTCTCGCCATGCGGATCCACCTCCACCGCGTTCGCGATGTCCGTGAAGCCCTGACGCTCGCCCCGGCGCAGGTGCAGCTCGCCCCGGCCCGTCAGCGCCACGGGGTTGCGCGGGTCTCCGGTGAGCGCGTGCGTGTACTCGGTGAGCGCGTCCTCCACCCTCCCGAGCTTCTGGTACACGGTGCCCAGCGCCGCGTGCGCCGCGGAGTCCTTCGGGTTCCCCTCCACGAGCCCCTCGAAGAGGATGCGCGCCTCCTCCAGCCGGCCCGCCGCCGCCAGGTCGCAGCCCACCTGCGCGATGGCCTTCGCCTCCTCGAAGGTCATCCCCTCCACCTCCGCCCAGGTCGTCTCCCCCCGCGCGAACGCCTTCAGCCTGCGCGCCGTTCCGGTCTCCATCGTCCGTCCCTCGCCGCCTTCGTGCTTGATGATGCGTCCCATGGCGGCCCTCACGCGCTGCGCAGGTTGGAGATGGCCGTCTTCGCCATCTCGTTGAACTTCGAAGACATGTTGCTCATCAGGTCGAACATGGCCTTGCGCTTCTCCATCAGCGTCTGAAGCCGCAGCTCCAGCTCCTGCATGCCGGTGTCCAGCTTCGCGCCGCGCGCCTTGTCCGCGTCGCTGGTGCCCAGCGTGGCGCGCTCCTCGCGGGCGCTGGCCATCTCGTTCATCACGTCCAGCAGCTCGTCGTCCGTGTCGTTCGTGATGCCCATGAGCAGGGCCTGCACCTTCTGCTCGATGCTCAGGTTCGGGTTGTCCACGATGTCCCGGGCCCGCGAGCCGCCCGTGCTCCGGCCGCCGCCGCTCGACGGCTTCGGCACCGAGTCCAGCGCCGCGTCCAGGTCCTGCCAGCTGGTGACGCCGTCCCGGCCGCCGCCCGCCGCCATCTCCAGGCGGTGCCAGTACTCCGGGTGGTCCGTGAAGAACTGCGCGGCGCGCTTGAGCGTGGAGGACGCCGCCGGGCTGTCCAGCACCGCCTCCAGGTCCGCCATCGTCAGCTTGCCGTCCTTCGTCCCCTTCGCCGTGTCGAAGGTGTCCCAGTTCTCGTCCAGCACCTGGAGCGCGTCGGCGTACTCCTGGAGGTCCGGATCCGCCGCCCCCGCGCCGCCGCTGCCCCCCGGCCGCCCCGTGCCCCCGGTGCTTCCGCCGCCATGACCCGGCCGGCCCGACACGCCCCCGTCCGTGCTCCCCGTGCCCGTCCCCGGCCGCCCCGTGCCGCCGGTGCCCGGCCGCCCTGCCCCGCTTCCCGGCCCCGGCCCTGAACCCCCACCGGTCTTGGGCGGCGCGCAGTCCGACGGCGGGGGCGCGCAGTCCGACGGCGAAGGAGCAGGACGGCCCGGCCGCTCCGGACGTCCGTACTTCGCGAACTCCGCGGCCACCCGCTTGGACTCCTGCTGGAGGCCCACCAGCTCGATGCGGTCATCGTTCAGGCCCGGCACCTTCAGCATCAGGAGGTTCTTCTTCGCCGTGTCCACCTGTTCGAAGAAGGGCCGGTTCTCGACGAGGAACCTGGCCGCGTCCCGGAGAGACGGCGACACGTTCTTGTCCTGCGAGACGCGCTGGAGGTCCGCGTGCGACAGCGAGCCGTCCTTCTTGCCGTCCAGCAGGTCCAGGTAGCCGAAGTTCGCCTCCAGCGTGCGCAGCGAGTCCGCGTAGTCCAGCAGCTTGGGGTCCAGCGGGCTGCGGCTTCCGGACGCGCCCCCCGCCTGCGAAGCGCCCGACGCCCCGGAGCTCGCGTAGCCCGCGCCCGCCTTCGCCGCGTCCTGGGGCGCGCAGTACTCCGTCTTCGCGGCAGGGTTCTTTTTCAGCTCATCCGCCACGCCCAGCGCGCCGCTGGCCGCCATCATCACGTTGCCGCTCATCACCCCCACGGCCGTCTTGATGGAGTTCGTGAGGACGGGGGGAAGCCCCAGGGCGTCCCCCGCCAGGTCGGTCACGGCGGCCATGGGACCGCCCAGCAGGTTCGCCACGCCTTTCAGGATGTCGAGCATCAGCACTCCCGCGCGACGGGTTGAAGTGGGTGCTGCCAGGTGCCGCGCGCCGTCTCTTCGGACGCGGACAGGCATTGCAGCGGCGGTGCCGGGCGGCCGGGCGCTCGGGGCGAGTCGAAACGCGGGGTTGGCCCACGGGGCCCGCCGTCCGCGTCCCCACCCACGGACGGGTCGGTCCGTCCCGGAGGATTGCGGCTAGAGTCCCGCGCCCATGCGCACCTTCGGGCTCGACTACGGCACCAAGACCATCGGGGTGGCCGTCTCGGATGGACTGGGGCTCACCGCCCAGACGGTCACCACCGTGCGGCGCACGTCGCTCAAGGGGGACCTGGCGGAGCTGTCCCGGCTCGTGAAGGAACACGAGGTGACGCGCTTCGTCCTGGGGCTGCCCCTCAACATGAACGGCACGGAGGGGCCCCGCGCGGAGGCCTCGCGCAAGTTCGCGCAGGTGCTGGAGAGCGCCCTGGGACTGCCCGTGGAACTCTGGGACGAGCGGCTGTCCACCGTGGCCGCCCAGCGCACCCTGCTGGAGGCGGACGTGCGCCGGGAGAAGCGGCGGGAGGTCATCGACCAGCTCGCCGCGCAGTTCATCCTGCAGGGCTGGCTGGACGCGCACCGCCCCAAGGACCAGGGCTACGAAGACGGCTACGACGACGACTACGACCCGGAGGGCTGAGCAGCACCTCCGGGAGGCCCTGACGGACTACGGCTGGCGCCGGTACACGTGCAACGGCGCGGAGAAGCCGTCCTGCTCCTGGTACGCCACGCCGTCGAGCGTCAGCGTGCGCCCGTCCAGCTTCACGCCCGGGTCCTTCACCAGCTTGCCGCCGTCGAAGCGCACCAGCACCTCCGGCCGCGCGTCCGCCATGCGCTGGCGGAAGGTGTCCCAGCGCACGCGCGCCATGCGCATCTCCGGCAGCGTGGAGAAGAAGGCCACCTGCAGGTCCATGTAGCTCGGATCATCGTCGATGGCCGCCGCGCCGCCCTTCGCCGCCAGCTCCTCCTTGAGGTAGCGCGCCACCTGCATCACCGCCACGGGGTTCGTGGACGTGGGGCTCACCGGGCGCAGCGAGTCATGAAGCCCGCCCTCGGTGCGGAAGGTGTAGATGCCCAGCGCCACCGGCATCACCACCGCCAGCACCGCGCTCACGCCCACCACCGCGCGGCGCGCGAAGGCCCCCTTGTGGCCCACCAGCGCCGCCAGGCCCGGCGCCATGAACACCGGCAGCAGCACCAGCTGCGTCACCGTGAAGCGCGCCAGGGGCACGAAGTTCAGGAGCACCGCCGCGCGCAGGGTGAAGTACAGCGAAGGCAGCACCGCCATCACCACCAGCCAGCGCGTCTCCGGGTGCTTCTTCCACGCGCGCACCATGCCCACGCCCCCCAGCAGCGCCACGCCGGGCGTCAGCGTGAAGAGCGCCACCGCGGGCCAGAACCCCAGCTGCTGCAGCCGCCAGCCCAGCGCGCCCCCCGCCCCACCGGAGTCGGCCACCCACTGCTTGTGGAAGTCCTCCACCGCCTTGATGGGGAAGAACGGATCGCCGTGCGCCAGCTCGTTGCCCTGCATCCACAACAGCGGGAACGGCAGGCACACCAGGCCAAAGCCCACCGCGCGCGTCAGGGACGCCACCCGGTCCTCGCTGCTGAACACCAGCGCCACGGTGATCAGCGGGATGTACATCCACGCGTCGTAGCGGAGCGCGCACGCGAAGTTGAGCAGCACCGCGCCCCAGAAGAGCGGCTGGAAGCGGTTCTCCTCCACGCCTTCCGCCACCAGCGCGAACACCGCCAGCATGAAGAAGAGCGACACCGCCTCGCTGCCCGCGGTGGTGGAGAACTGCAGGTGCATGCCCCACGCGCTGAAGGCCAACCCCGCGGCCACGCCCGCGCGCCAGCCGAACAGCCGCCGCGTCAGCGCGAACAGCGGCACCACCGACGCCACCCCGAACAGCAGGCTCACCAGCCGGCCCGCGACGTCGCGCTCGAACACCGACAGCACCGCGCCCACCAGGTACACGTGCAGGGGCCCGAACTGGAACGTGCCGTCCTTGTAGGACGTGATGACGTGGGGGTCGGCCAACCACCGCTCCGCCAGCTCCGTGCGCACCACCGCGTCCCCGAAGAGGTTCTCGTTGATGAAGAACACCCCCAACCGGGGCAGCAGCGCCGCCAGGAGCAGCAGGCCCACCAACCACCGGGTGGACGGCTCGGGCTGGGGTGCGGGCACCGCGGACAGACCGGGCACGGCGGTGGGAGGGGAAGCAGGGGCGGCGGGACTCGAAACGGGAACCATGGAGGGCGCGAGGATACGCAGGCAGGACCCAAAGCCAAGTCAGCGCCCCACCCACCTGCCCGGTGCCCGCCCGCCTGCCCTGTCTCTCCTCGGGAATCACTTCGCCGGGCAGCGTGGGATTCGCGCCGTTACGCACCCTTCTGGGCGGGATGGAACCGGTGCGCCGGCTGTCACGCCGACATGTGGAGCGGACACGGACGCCGCCCCACAGTGAGGGCCTGCCCGGACGGGATGTCCTCCAGCGAAAGCCCAAGCGTCGGGAAGTACGCGCTTGGGTGAGGTGGGACCGGACACATCGCACCGGGGGGGCTCCTCCCAGCGCGCGTCCCGGTCCTTATAATCGAAGTGCCTTTTCACCCCGTGGAGGAGGGCGGCTCCCCTCCGACACGAGCCGAACGCGCGGTCCCACTCCGCGGCGGGGTCCCGAAGGGGCTGAAGCATCGCGATTGTCGTCGCCTGGGACCTCTTCGGAGTGGGTGTGGAATGGCCTTCCAGCCCTCCAGGTTCACCATGTTGGCCCCCCGGAAGCACGCGAGTCCTCGCGTCCTCCTGTGAGGCTACGAGGGAGAGACATGAAGGACGCTGAGAAGGGCTCGTGGGTCTCCAGAATCGCCGCGTTCCAGGACGTGAAGACCTACGCGGAACTCAACTGGGAGGGCTCTTTCGAGGACTACCTCGAAATCGTCCGCAAGAACCCCAAGGTCACCCGCACCGCCTTCCAGAGGATCTACGACATGATCCTCAGCCACGGGAAGTCGGAGTACATCGACAACAAGAAGAAGCTCACCCGCTACCACTTCTTCAGTGACGAGCGCTTCGGCGGCCGGGACGCCATCTTCGGCCTGGACGTGCCGCTGATGAAGCTGGTCAACGTCTTCAAGTCCGCGGCGCAAGGCTACGGCACGGAGAAGCGCGTCATCCTCCTGCACGGCCCCGTGGGCTCGTCCAAGTCCACCATCGCCCGCCTGCTCAAGAAGGGCATGGAGGAGTACTCCAAGACGCCGGAGGGCGCCGCGTACACCTTCTCCTGGCTCACCGACAAGAAGCAGCCAGACGGCACGGTGACGAAGGAGAAGATGAAGTGCCCGATGAACGAGGAGCCCCTCAACCTCATCCCGCGCGAGTGGCGTGACAAGGTCTTCTCCGAGCTGTCCCCGCCGGAGTCCGGCTACACGATTCCCGGCGGCTGCGAGCTGTGCCCCGCCTGCCGCTTCGTCTTCAAGGAGCTGATGACCCAGTACGGCGGTGACTTCGCCCAGGTCATGGGCCACGTCCACGTCAACCGGCTCATCTTCAGTGAGAAGGACCGCGTGGGCATTGGCACCTTCCAGCCCAAGGACGAAAAGAACCAGGACTCCACGGAGCTCACCGGCGACATCAACTACCGGAAGATCGCCGAGTACGGCTCGGACTCCGACCCGCGCGCCTTCAACTTCGACGGCGAGTTCAACATCGCCAACCGCGGCGTCATTGAATTCGTGGAAGTGCTCAAGCTGGACGTCGCGTTCCTCTACGACCTGCTCGGCGCGTCGCAGGAGCACAAGATCAAGCCGAAGAAGTTCCCTCAGACGGACATCGACGAGGTCATCATCGGGCACACCAACGAGCCCGAGTACAAGAAGCTCGAGAACAACGAGTTCATGGAGGCCTTGCGCGACCGTACGGTGAAGATTGACATCCCGTACATCACCAAGCTCGCGGAGGAGGTGAAGATCTACGAGAAGGACTTCAACTCCCGCGCCATCAAGGGCAAGCACATCGCCCCGCACACGCTGGAGATGGCCGCCATGTGGGCCGTCCTCACGCGCCTGGAGGAGCCCAAGAAGCACAACCTGTCGCTCCTGCAGAAGCTCAAGCTCTACAACGGCAAGACGCTCCCCAACTTCACCGAGGACAACATCAAGGAGCTGCGCAAGGAGTCCGTGCGCGAGGGCCTGGAGGGCATCAGCGCCCGCTACATCCAGGATAAAATCTCCAACGCCCTGGTGAGCGACAAGGGCGAGGGCTGCATCAACCCCTTCATGGTGCTCAACGAGTTGGAAGCCGGCTTGAAGACGCACTCCCTCATCAACACCGAGGACGCGCGCAAGCGGATGAAGGAGCTGCTCACCACGGTGAAGCAGGAGTACGAGGACATCGTCAAGAACGAGGTCCAGCGCGCCATCAGCGCCGACGAGGACGCCATCGGCAAGCTGTGCGGCAACTACATCGACAACATCAAGGCCTTCACCCAGAAGGAGAAGGTCCGCAACAAGTACACCGGCATCTACGAGGTGCCGGACGAGCGCTTGATGCGGTCGATTGAAGAGAAGATCGACATCCCGGAGAGCCGCAAGGACGACTTCCGCGGGGAGATCATGAACTACATCGGCGCGCTCGCCGTGGAGGGCAAGACCTTCAACTACCGGACCAACGAGCGGCTGCACAAGGCGCTGGAGCTGAAGCTGTTCGAGGACCAGAAGGACAGCATCAAGCTCAAGAACCTGGTGTCGTCCGTCGTGGACAAGGAGACCCAGGAGAAGATCGACCTGGTGAAGGACCGGATGATGAAGAACTACGGGTACTGCGAGATCTGCTCCACGGACGTGCTGAACTTCGTGGCCAGCATCTTCGCCCGCGGTGACGCCAAGGAGTAATGCCTGGCGCCTTGACTCCAAGAGGGACGTGACACCGTGACCTTGAAGATCCACCAGGACCACTCCCGCTTCAAACAGATCGTCCGCGGGAAGATCAAAGCCAACCTGCGCAAGTACGTGCAGAAGGGCGAGATGCTGGGAAAGAAGGGCAAGGATGCCATCAGCATCCCCATCCCCTTCATCGACATCCCGCGCTTCAAGTACGGCCACAAGGAGCAGGGCGGCGTCGGACAGGGTGACGGTGACGTAGGCCAGCAGCTCGGCCCCGGGGCGGTGGAGCCCGGGGACGGGCATCAGGCCGGCCAGGGCGAAGGCGACCACGCCCTGGAGGTGGACGTCACGCTGGAGGAGCTGGCGCAGATATTGGGCGAAGAGCTCCAGCTGCCGCGGATTGAACGGCGGCAGAACGAGCGCATCGTCACGCAGAAGGTGAAGTACACGGGCGTGAACACCACGGGCCCGGAGTCCCTGCGCCACTTCAAGCGCACCTTCAAGCAGGCCCTGAAGCGGCAGATCGCCACCGGCACCTACGACCCGAAGATGCCGGTCATCATCCCCACGCGCGAGGACCGGCGCTACCGCAGCTACAAGCTGCAGGAGCTGCCGGAGACGAACGCGGTCATCATCTACATGATGGACGTGTCCGGCTCGATGGGGGACGAGCAGAAGGAGATCGTCCGCATCGAGAGCTTCTGGCTCGATACGTGGCTCAAGCACCAGTACAAGGGCTTGGAGTCGCGCTACATCATCCACGACGCGGTGGCCCGCGAAGTGGACCGCGACACGTTCTTCCACACCCGCGAGTCCGGCGGGACGATGATCTCCAGCGCGTACAAGCTGTGCCGGGACATCATCCAGGCGGACTACCCGAAGAGCGCGTGGAACATCTACCCGTTCCACTTCAGCGACGGGGACAACTGGAGCGCGGACGACACGCGCCAGTGCATCGAGATGCTCCGCAACGACATCCTCCCGCAGGTGAACCAGTTCGCCTACGGGCAGGTGGAGTCCCCCTACGGCAGCGGGCAGTTCATCAAGGACCTGCGCGAAGCCGTGGGTGACACGAACAACGTCGCGCTGAGCGAGATCGCGGACAAGGACGCCATCTACGCCTCCATCAAGGACTTCCTCGGCAAGGGGCGCTGACAAAGGCGCTTCTGTCTCATCCCCCACCGGAGCCACCGCCCCATGCCCAAGAGCCTCACACCGCGACTCGCAGCGCTGCGGGATGAAATCCACGGCTACGCCAAGGAGTTCGGCCTGGATTTCTTCGACACCGTCTTCGAGATGGTGTCCTACGACGAGATGAACATGGTGGCCGCCTACGGCGGCTTCCCCACCCGCTATCCCCACTGGCGCTGGGGCATGGAGTACGAGCAACTGGCGAAGGGGTACGAGTACGGGCTTTCGAAAATCTACGAGCTCGTCATCAACAACGACCCCTGCTACGCCTACTTGATGGAGAGCAACCCGGAGGTGGACCAGAAGCTGGTGATGGCCCACGTCTACGGTCACTGCGACTTCTTCAAGAACAACTTCTCCTTCCGACACACCAACCGCCGGATGATTGACGACATGGCCAACCACGCCACCCGCGTCCGGCGGTGGGTGGACAAGATTGGCGTGGAGAAGGTGGAGGACTTCATCGACCGGACGCTGTCGCTGGAGAACCTCATCGACCAGCACGCGCCGCACATCCGGCGCAACCCGGACCCGCAGCGCGCGGAAGAGGAAGCCAAGTCCAACGAGCGCGTGGAGGGCTTCAAGGTGAACCGCGAGTACATGCGCGGCTTCATCAACCCTTCGGAGTTCATGGACTCCCAGCGCAAGCGCGCCGAGGACGAGAAGCAGCAGCGCAAGCGCTTCCCGGAGCGCCCTCAGCGCGACGTGCTGTACTTCCTCCTGGAGCACGCGCCGCTGGAGCCCTGGGAGGTGGACATCCTCTCCATCCTGCGCGACGAGGCGTACTACTTCGCGCCACAGGGCCAGACGAAGATCATGAACGAGGGGTGGGCCAGCTACTGGCACTCCACCATCATGACCCGCCGGGCGCTGCGGGACGATGAGATCATCGACTACGCGGACCACCACTCCGGCACCATGGGCGTGCGCCCCGGCGCCATCAACCCGTACAAGCTGGGCATCGAGCTGTGGCGGGACATTGAAGACCGGTGGAACAAGGGCAAGTTCGGCAAGGAGTGGGACGAGTGCGATGACCTTCGCGCGCGCCAGGCCTGGGACAAGAAGCTGGGCGCGGGGCGCGAGAAGATCTTCGAGGTGCGCAAGCACTACAACGACATCACCTTCATCGACACGTTCCTCACCGCCGAGTTCGCCCAGCAGCAGAAGCTCTTCGTCTACGGCTTCAACGACAAACGCAACTCGTGGGAGATCCTCGACCGCGAGTTCCGCAAGGTGAAGAACAAGCTGCTCACGTCGCTCACCAACTTCGGGCAGCCCATCATCGAGGTGGTGGACGGCAACTACGAGAACCGCTCGGAGCTCTTGCTCGCGCACAAGCACGACGGGCAGGACCTGAAGGGCGACTACGCGCGGGAGACGCTGCGCAACCTCCAGTCCCTCTGGCGCCGGCCGGTGAACATCATCACCCGCTACGACGGCAAGGGGGCCCTGCTGCGCTACGACGGGCAGCACCACTCGGAAAAGAAAGTGGAGCTGTAAGACCGGAAGCCCCAAGCAGGCAGGCGGGCTTGGGAAGTGCGGTCAGGATTTGGGCGGAGGACCAACAGTCCTCTACACTCCTGTATCGCCCCCCATGAAGACCGCTTCCCTCCTCTGCCTCGCCGCCCTCGGGGTGGCTTCGACGTCCGAAGCCGCCACCCAGTTCGAAATCAAGAACCGCCGCATCGAGCCGCGCCAGACGCTGGCGGGTGCGCTGCACGACGCGCAGCTGCCCGACGAGCAGGTGACGGCGGTCATCTCCGCGCTGGAGGGCGTGTTCGACTTCCGCAAGTCGCGCGTGGGCGACCAGTTCCGGCTGGTGATGAAGAACGGCGAGCTGGACTTCTTCGACTACCGCCAGAGCACCGTGGACGAGTGGCAGGTCCGCCGCGACGGAGAGAAGTACGTCGGCAGCAAGCGCTCCATCGAGGTGGAGAAGCAGGTGTCGCTGGTGTCGCTGGAGATCAACTCGTCCCTGTACGAGGCGACGCTGGCGGCCGGTGAGGACCCGTCCATCGGCCTGGTGCTATCGGACGTGTTCGCGTGGGACATCGACTTCTACCGGGACGTGCGCAAGGGCGACAAGGCGAAGGCCCTGGTGGAGAAGTTCGTCTCCAAGGGCCGCGTGCTGCGCTACGGCGAGGTGCTGGCGGCCACGTACGAGGGCGGCCTGGTGGGCAACAAGCGCGTGTTCCGCTACGTGCTGCCCAACGGCGAGGCCAACTTCTTCCAGGAGGACGGCGCCAGCGCGAAGAAGACGTTCCTCAAGAGCCCGCTGAAGTACGCGCACGTCACCAGCAGCTTCGGGTCGCGCTTCCACCCGGTGCTCCAGTACGTGAAGAACCACAACGGCGTGGACTACGGCACGCCCATTGGCACCCCGGTGTGGGCCGTGGCGGACGGCACCGTCGTGTCCGCGGGCAACGCGGGCGCCGCGGGCAACATGGTGGTGCTGCGCCACGCCAACGGCATGGAGACGCAGTACATGCACCTGTCGCGCTTTGGCGACGGCGTGCGCACCGGCCAGCGCGTGCGGCAGAAGCAGGTGATTGCCTACTCCGGCAACACCGGCCGCTCTACCGGCCCGCACCTGCACTTCGGCCTGAAGCGCAACGGCACCTACGCCAACCCGCTCACCCAGAAGTTCCCCCGCGCGGATCCGCTGCCCAAGGAGCTGACGGCGGACTTCCTCGCCAAGGCGCACGAGATGGCCCAGCAGATTGACGCCGTGTCCGTGGCCGCCGTCGCCGGCCAGGCGGGCCCGCCGCCCACCGCCACGAAGTAGACGCCTTCGCGTTGAAAGCCCCCGGGCCCCCTCCCCTTCACGGTGGAGCGGGGCCCGTCGCTTTTCCCGGGTCCACTCCGGACCGTCAGGTCCATTCAATGACGAACTCGGAGTCGCCCAGGCCCCGCTCGGTGCCCCGCACGCTGCCCTCGCGGTGCAGCGCGGTGAGGGGGCCCGCGAGGATGCCCTCGTGGACCGCCACGGGCAGCAGGTCGCCCTTGAAGAAGAGCCGCACGCGCTTGTCACCCAGGGCCTGGTACTCGCGCTGCCCGTAGCTCACCGCGGTGGAGTACGACGCGGGCGCGTTGCCGTAGAGGCGCTTGGGGTCCCCGCCGCCGGAGGTGAGGCGCAGGAGCGTCTGCCCCACCGTGGACTCGAAGAACGTCCCGACGATGGCCTCCCCGCACGCCCGCAGGGCCGCGTCACGCGTGCCGAACTCCGGCTGGAGCGCCTCCGACGCGAAGGCGAGCAGCCGCAGGAAGTCCACCGCCGGGTAGGAGAAGAAGTCCACGGGGCTGCGCTGCATGAGCGGCGCGCGCAGGCGCTCCGCCGCGTCACGCCCCAGCCGCTGGTGCACGAGCCGCAGCACCGCCGCGAAGCTCAACCCTCGCACGGTGTCCCCTGGCCGGGTGAGGGCAATGCGCTCTTCCAGATCATCCAGGGGGAGGGACATTCGCAAGCGTTGTACTCCAGTTTTGCGCGTTTCCGCCCCTCTCACGAAGGCGACGCGGATGTCTGCCATTCCCTGGGGCCGCGCCGCGTCACGGCGGGTCCTCGGGCACCTTCCCTCCCTGGCGGGGGAAGCGGCCGACCCCGGGTGGGGGACGTGGGTTTCCCCTGCCCTGGGCTGGCGTGACACGGTACCCTTCCGCCATGGGCGTCCCGCGTCAAAAGCGCGGGCGCTTGCGCAGTCCATCAACCCCTTCGCGACCCTCGAGACGACCGACTTATGGCTCCTCCCGCCTCCGCGCGCCCCGCATCGCCCCCGCCCTCCGCCTCGGGAACCCCCGAAGACAGCGGACGCACCGGGCTCGACGCGGCCAGCGTCCGTCGCGGCTTCTTCGAACACGTGCGCTATTCGCGCGGCAAGAACCCGGAGACGGCCACTCCGCACGACCGCTTCATGGCGCTGTCGCTGGCCGTGCGCGACCGCCTCACGGACCGCTGGGTGAAGACGGCGCGCACCTACTACGAGCAGGACGTCAAGCGCGCCTATTACCTGTCCGCGGAGTACCTGCTGGGCCGCGCGCTGGGCAACAACCTGCTCAACCTCAACATGTACGAGGCCGCCGCCGCCGCCATGCAGGAAGTCGGCGTGGACCTGAGCCAGCTGCTGGAGATGGAGCCGGACGCGGGCCTGGGCAACGGCGGTCTGGGCCGGCTGGCGGCGTGCTTCCTGGATTCGCTGGCCACCCTGGGCTACCCGGGCATGGGCTACGGCATCCGCTACGAGTTCGGCATCTTCTCCCAGGACCTGGTGGAGGGACACCAGGTGGAGCGCGCGGACGAGTGGCTGAAGTTCGGCAACCCGTGGGAGATCGTCCGGCCGGAGAAGGCGGTGCCGGTGCGCTTCTTCGGGCGCGTGGAGCACCACCAGGGTCCGGATGGCCGGCCGGTGGCGCGCTGGGTGGGCGGCAAGACTGTGATTGGCGTGCCGTACGACACACCCATCGCGGGCTACGGCAACAACACCGTCAACACGCTGCGGCTGTGGCAGGCGCGCGCGAGCGCGGAGTTCGACCTGCTCCTGTTCAACGCCGGTGACTACGAGCGCTCGGTGGTGGAGAAGAACGACTCGGAGGTCATCTCCAAGGTCCTCTACCCCAACGACGCGTTCCAGGCCGGCAAGGAGCTGCGGCTCAAGCAGCAGTACTTCTTCGTGGCGTGCTCCATCGCGGACATCGTCCGGCGCTACCTGAAGAACCACAACGACTTCCGGGACTTCTCCCGCAAGTGCGCCATCCAGCTCAATGACACGCACCCGGCCATTGGCGTGGCGGAGCTGATGCGCGTGCTGGTGGACGAGAAGCGCCTGCTCTGGGACGAGGCCTGGTCCATCACCCAGGAGACGTTCGGCTACACCAACCACACGCTGCTGGCGGAGGCCATGGAGCGCTGGCCGGTGTCGCTGTTCGAGCGGCTCCTGCCCCGCCACCTCGAAATCATCTTCGAGATCAACCAGCGCTTCATGCGCCAGGTGCAGATCCGCTACCCGTTCGACGTGGAGAAGCAGCAGCGGATGAGCCTGGTGGAGGAGGGCCCGGAGAAGAAGATCCGCATGGCCCACCTGGCCGTGGTGGGCAGCCACAGCATCAACGGCGTGGCCGCGCTGCACACGGACCTGCTGCGCCGCGACGTGCTCCCGGACTTCGCGCAGATGTACCCGGAGCGCTTCAACAACAAGACCAACGGCGTGACGCCGCGCCGGTGGCTGGCGTGGTGCAACCCGCGCCTGTCCAAGTTGATTACGAGCCGCATCGGTGAGGGCTGGGCCACGGACCTGGACCTGCTCCAGAAGCTGGAGCCGCACGCGGAGGACCCGGAGTTCCGCAAGGCCTTCCGCGAGGTGAAGCGCGCCAACAAGGAGGAGCTGGCCCAGCACGTGAGGGATTTGCGCTGGGTGCAGCTCAATCCGGACGCCATCTTTGACGTGCAGATCAAGCGCCTGCACGAGTACAAGCGGCAGCTCCTGGACGCCGTCCACATCGTGGCGCTCTGGATGAAGGCGCGGCGCGACCCGTCCAGCGTCATCGCGCCGCGCGCGTTCCTCTTCGGCGCGAAGGCGGCCCCGGGCTACCACCTGGCGAAGCTGACCATCCGGCTCATCAACGGCATCGCGGAGGTGGTGAACAGCGATGCGGGCGCCACGGGGTTGCAGGTGGTGTTCCTGCCCAACTACCGGGTGAGCCTGGCGGAGCGCATCATCCCCGCGGCGGACGTGTCCGAGCAGATCTCGACGGCGGGCTGGGAGGCCTCCGGCACGGGCAACATGAAGCTGATGCTCAACGGCGCGCTGACGCTGGGCACGCTGGACGGCGCCAACGTGGAGATCCGCGACGCGGTGGGCGACGAGAACTTCTTCCTCTTCGGCCTCACGGCGGATGAGGTCATCGCGCGCAAGAAGGCCGGCTACCGGCCGCGCGAGGTGTACGAGTCCAACACGGAGCTGCGCGAGGCGTTGGACCTCATCCGCTCCGGCTTCTTCTCGCCGGAGGACCGCAACCTCTTCCAGCCGCTGGTGGACAGCCTGCTCAACGAGGACCGCTACCTGGTGCTGGCGGACTTCGCGTCCTACGCGGCGAAGCAGGAGGACGTGGCGCGCGCCTACAAGGACACCGAGTCCTGGACGAAGAAGTGCATCATCAACGTCGCCCGCGCGGGCATCTTCTCCTCCGACCGCACCATCAAGCAGTACGCGGAGGAGATCTGGCGCGTGCAGCAGACGAACGTGGAGTGACGTGAGGCCACGGGCGGCCCCGGTGGCATGACCGGGGCCCCCAGGTTGTCACTCACGCGGCCTTGTTGAGCCACGCCTCGTACGCGCGGAAGTCGTAGTCGCGGCCGAGGAAGTGATGCACGAGGCGGGCGGCGTCGTCGGAGCCGCCCGGCTCCAGCACCGCGCGGCGGTAGTCCTGCGCGGGCTCCGGGTTGAGCAGGCCCTTCTTCTGGAACACCGTGAAGAGGTCCTTCGCGATGACCAACGACCACATGTACGTGTAGTAGTTGGACGAGTACCCATCCAGGTGCCCGAAGGTGAGGTGGAAGTACGTGCCCTCCAGGTACGGGAAGGGGATGTACTGGCCCTGCAGCTCGCGCACGAGCGCGGTGGCGTCCAGGCCCTTCGGGTCGCGCCGGTAGAGCTCCAGGCTGAGCGCCGCGTAGAACATCTGCTGGCGCACGAAGAGCCCCTTGCCGAACTCGTCCGCGGCGAGCATGCGCTCCACCAGCTCCGCGGGCAGCGCCTCTCCCGTCTGGTAGTGCTTCGCGAAGGTCTGCAGGCACGTCACGTCGCGCGCCCACTCCTCCAGCATCTGCGACGGGGCCTCCACGAAGTCCCACTCCGTGCGCACGCCGGACAGGCCCGCCCACTTCGTGTGGCCGCCGAAGATGTGGTGCAGCAGGTGGCCGAACTCGTGGAAGAAGGTCTCCACGTCGCCGTGCTGCATGAGCGCGGGCTCCGTGCCGGGCTTGGGGAAGTTGCAGATGAGCGCGCCTTCCGGGAGCCGCCGGCCGGACTTGCCGCTCGTCAGCGTGAACTGGGCCGCGTGCTTGTACTTGTCCGCGCGCGGGTGCATGTCCAGGAAGAAGCGGCCCTTGAGCGTGGTGCCTTCATAGACGTCGTAGGCCTCCACGTCCGGGTGCCACACGGGCACGTCCTTCACCGGGCGGTAGGTGACGCCGAAGAGGCGCGCGGTGAGGTCCAGCACGCCCTGCTTCACGCGCGTGTATTCGAAGTACGGGCGCACCGTCTGCGAGTCGAAAGCGTACTGCTCCGCCTTCACGCGGTCATCCAGGTAGCCGGAGTCCCACGGGTTCACCTTGTCGGCGGCCGGGTCGTCCTTGCGCTTGCGCTCCAGGAGCACCGCGTAGTCGCGCTTCATGCGCTCTTCCGACGCGTCCGCGATCTTCCGGATGAAGGTGCCCGCGGCGTCCGCGGTGCGCACCATCTTGTCCTCGGTGGCGTAGGCGGCCCAGTGCGGGTAGCCCAGGAGCGTGGCCAGCTCATGGCGCTTCTGCACCAGGCTCTGGAGCACGTTCACGTTGGCGGGGTAGCCGCGCTGGCGGTTGGCGCGCCAGAGCTCCTCGCGGGCCTTGCCGTCACGCGCGTAGGTGAGGAAGGGCACCAGGTCCGGGTAGTCCGTGGAGATGCGCACCTGGCCGTCCTCGCCGGGGGCGTGCGCGCGCACGTAGTCCTCCGGCAGGCCGTCCAGCGCGGACGGGGGCAGCGACACCTTGCGGGTGTCCTGGCTGATGTTGCGGCTGAACTCCTGGCCAATGCGGACCAGCTCCTCCTGGAGCGCCTTCACCCTGGCGCGGGTGGCGTCGTCGCGGTCCACGCCGGCGCGGCGGAAGTCGCGCAGCACCTTCTCCATCCACTTGCGCGTGGCGGCGTCCTCCTGGGACAGGTCCACGCGCGACAGGACGTCATAGACGCCCCGGTCCATGCGGATGTCGTTGGCCAGGTTCTCGATGGCCTGCTCGGAGGCCTCCGCGGCCTCGCGCAGGGCGGCCTCCGGGTGCGTGTGGCGCACGACGCTGGCGCGCGCGGCGGCGTCATCCAGCGCGGCGGAGGACTCGTCGAACAGCTCCAGGACCTCCCTGGGGGGCGTGGAGGCGGGCAGCGTCTTCAGTCGCGCGATGCCGTCGCGGGCCTTGGACAGGGCCTCCTCGCTCGCGCGGCGGAACTCCTCGGGCGGGCAGGTGACGTGGCGGGCGGCGTCGGGGACCAGGGGCTCGGACACGGGATGGGCTCCTCTCAAGCCGTGGGTGTGCGGGAAAGGGCTCAAAGCTAATGCGCGCCGTCCTCCCTGGCAGCATCCGAGTGGCCCGTCATGAGCGGTTGCCGGGCAGTGGACGCCCTGCCCCGCCCCGTCCGTCGGGCGGCGGACGGGCGGGCGGTGCCCCAACGGCGGAAGGCCGCCCCGGCGTGCGTGCCGGAGGCGGCCTCCCTGGGACTGCTCAAGGGTGAGACGGAGGCGTCAGTAGAACTCGAGCGGGCTCTGGGAGCTCTGCGGCTGCCGGACGGCGCGGGTCACGAAGTCCTGGCCGTTGTTGTCCGTGTCCTGCCCATTGCCACGAAGGGCGTCCGTGCCGGTCGTGCTCATGGTGGTGGAGGTGGAGGTAGACACGGCCTTGCGCTCCAGGCTTCCGCCCACCGCCGGGTGCGAAGGGGCCGCGGTGCCCTCGGGGGAATTCCCGGTGCCCCATCCCAGCAGGTCCACGTCCGCGTACGTCGTGCCCCCGGGCCCGCTCACGGGGCGCTGGACGCGGACGTTGCCACCGGCGGTCGTGGAGGCCGAGGCGTCGAAGGTGTAGCCGACGTCCTTGGTGGCAGTGCCGCTGTAGTTCGCCCCGCCCAGGAGGAAGTAGCCGTGGGCGCGGATGACCTTCCCGGAGGGGATGGTGACGGAGGAGCCCCAGGTGGTCCCGGTGGCGGACTTGTAGCTCACCTGCCAGTTGGACAGGTCCACGTCCGAGTTCGTCGGGTTGTAGAGTTCAATGAACTCGTCCGTCGCGGCCGTGCTCGAGCCGTTGCCGCCGCTGAACTCGCTGATGAGCACGTGGTTCGTCAGCGGCGCCTTCACCACCACCTGCACCGTGCCCCAGGTGCCCGCGGGCGGATCCACCTTGCCGGACTGGTCGCAGTACACCCACGGCTCGCCCTTGAACCGGTAACGGAAGCCGTAGCTGTACGTGCCGGCCGTGGGAATCTGGAGGACACCCTTCATCTCGTCGTTGTTGGAGTTCGGCGTGGTGAAGCCCGCGTTGAAGTCCGCCGCCGTCCACGTCCAGCCCGCCGGGTTGGCGGCGTCCGTGCCGTAGCCCAGCTGCGCCTCGATGAGCGGGTAGAAGTCGTTGCCCTTCGTGTTCCGCTGCGTGACGTCGTAGCTGTAGAACTGGCTGAAGATGTCGTAGGCGACGTTGGGGTTGATGGTCGCCGGGTAGACGCCATCCGGCGACGGGAACGTCTTCGGGTACTGGATGGCGCAGTAGTTCAGCGGCTTCTCCACGTTCAGGCCGCAGTCGTCGTTGGCGTTGCCCGGCGTGCCCCGGTCCCCGCCCTCCAGGCTGCCAGTGGAGTCACACCAGTACCAGGCGTGGCCGCTGCCCTTCGTCCCGATGATGCTGGACGCGAGGCTCATGGCCCGGCCCGTCGTCTGGGGGAACGCGCTCGTGTACGTGAGGCTGTCCACCGTCACCGAGCCCTGCTTGAGCGTGATGGAGCCGGTGCTGTCCATGAACTTGTCGGTGCCGTAGAAGACGTTCGCCCCCACACCACCGTTGCTCGCGTAGTTCGCGTTCTGCGCGAGCACGGTCCGCCCCCCAGGGGGCACCAGCAGCATGGGGAGGTGGCTCGCCGTGAAGGTCGTCGGCGTCCCCGCGCTGTCCACCAGGGTCACCGTCAGGCCCTGCGCGTCCAGCAGGTGCGACGTGGTGTTGGTCAGCTCCAGGTACTCGGTGGTGCCCGCGGAGGGCGAGTGCATCACCTCCGAGATGACCAGCTCGCCCGCGCCCGGGTGCGGCGCGCTGGTGCACGCGCCCGCGTAGCAGACCGCGTCCGCGCCGGTGCAGACCTCCAGCGTCGAGTCGCCGGCCACGCAGGCCGGCGCGCCGTCCTGCACCACGCACACCGACGCGTGGACCTCCCGCGAGTAACCGTCCTCCGCGCACTCGGGCGCGGGCGGCGTGCACACGTAGCCTTCGCAAGGGTTGGTGGTGGCGGCGCTCGCGGTGGCCAGCGCGCTCGCGTTGTCCGCGCCATCGACCGTCTTCAGCGCGAAGTAGTACGTCGTCCCTTCCGTCAGGCCGGTGACGGTGAAGGACTCCGCCGCACCCGCCGTCTTCGGCGCGCCCACGCCCGTCACGAGCGTGGCCCCGCCGAAGGAGCCGTCGTCGAGGGGGGTCGTGGCGTAGCGCAGCTCGTAGAGAGCGGCCGTGCCCAGCACGCCGTCATCTCCCGGCGCCTGCCAGTCCAGCCGGATGCGCGCACCGTCCACCGCGGTCGCGCTGAAGCCCGTCGCGGCGGCCGGCGCCTCCTTGTCGGAGATGATCAGGTTTGCGGAAGTGATGGCCTGGAGGCCGTCCGCGCTCGCCTGGAACTGGTAGGTGCCTTCGTCATTGACGCTGAGCTCACCGAAGACGGCCACGCCCCCCACGGGGGTACGCGTGGGGATGCCCTGGGCGAAGGTGCCCCCCACCAGCGACAGCTGCACATCCACCGACGCGTCCGTGACGGCGTTGCCGTATGCGTCCTGCACCGCGACCTCGATGTCCACCAGCGCCTGCCGCACCGAGCCCGTCGTGGGCGCGGAGGCGAAGGACAGGTGGGCCGCGGAGGCGGGAATGATGGTGTAGGTGTGCGAGGCCGTGAGCGACGGCTCCACCACGTCCACCGCGGTGACGGACTGGTCCCCGACGGTGCGCAGCTCCACGTTGAAGGTGTGCCGGCCCTCGTCCAGCAGGGTGAACGTATACGCGCCGGGCAGCACCGCCTGCGCAGCTGAAGAAGTGAAGGTCACCGTGGAGGCGTAGTCCTTCGCCACGTTGCCCCAGGCGTCATGCGCCACCAACTCGTAGCTCAGTGACTGGCCCGCGCCGAAGGGGCCCGCGCTCGCGATGACCTCCAGGGAGGCGGCCGTGCCGGCGCGCACCTCCGCGTTCACCGTCGCGGTGAGCGCCGGGGTGGCCGTGTCCGTGGCCGTGAGCGACTGCGTGCCCGCCGTCTTGAACACGAGGCCGGAGACGGTCTTCTCGCCCTGGTCCGCCGGGACGAACGCGGCATCCGCGGGGAGCACCGCCTGCGCGTCCGAGGACGTGAAGCGCACCGTGCCGGTGTAGCCCTGGATGCGGTTGCCAAAGGCATCCGTCACGGACACGGTCACGTCGTTCGAGTCGCCTGCGTCCACCGGATCCGCGAAGGCCGCGAGCACGAGCTTCGCCGCGGCACCGGCGCCCACCGTGAAGGACTGGCTCTCCTTCGTCAGCGAACCCGCCGTGGCGGTGAACGTGAACGTGCCCGCCGTGTCCACGCGCAGGCCGGAGAAGGTCGCCACGCCGTCCACCGCCGCCACGGTCACGGCCTGGAAGCCGGGCTGGCCGGTGAGGGTCAGCGTCACCGCCGTGGTGGCCGTGGAGACGACGTTACCGCTCGAGTCCAGCAGCGACACCTTCACGTCCGCGAGCGCCGAGCCCGCGGTCCCGTTCGAAGGCTGCTGCGTGAACGCCAGCTCCGAGGGCGCCGCGGCGGACACCATCACCCTGAACTCGAAGGAGAAGGCGCCCGCGCTGTCCGCGAGGGTCAGGAACTGGGGCCCGGCCGTGCGGAAGGTGATGCCCTCGAACTTGAACCTGCCCGCGTCTGCGGCGGTGAACGTGTGGGAGGGCAGCGTCGCGGCCGCGTCCGTGGACGTCAGCGTCACCGTGCCCGTGTAATTCGTCGCCGCGTTGCCGTAGAGGTCCTCCAGCGTGACCTCCTGGGCCTCCGCCACGCCCACGGTGGCGGTGTCCAGGAAGCGGTCCAGCCCCACCCCCACCACCGCCCCCGGCGCCACCGTGAAGACGGTGCTGGCCACGGGCTCGAAGCCCTGCGCGTTCGCGATGAAGTGGTAGCCCCCGCCCGCCTTCTTCAGCACCACGTCCGGGAAGGTCGCGACGCCGTTCACCGCCGCCACCGTCAGCTGGCCCTCCGGGAACACGATGCCGCCGGAGCCCAGCGACAGCGTCACCTCCGCCGTGCTGTCCGTCGCCACCTCGCCGGCGCCGTTGCGCACCTCCACCGCCAGGAGCTTGAGCGGCTCGCCCGCCACGGCCTCCGGCAGCGCCGAGCGGAACGCCAGCACCCTCACGGTGTCGACGTCCGCGAAGTCCACCGTGGCCGTCGCGGTGAGCGGCACCATCTTGCCCGTGTCGTCCTTCACGGACGCCTTCACCGTCTTCACGCCCGGCACCGTGGACGACACGTGCGCCTGGGCCTCACCCTGGATGTTGGTGACGAGCGCGGACTCCAGGACGGAGGCGCCCTCCCCCTCCAACGTCAGCGACACCGTGCGCCCGGACAACCGCGAGCCGTCCGCCTTGCGCAGCGCCGTCACCGTGACGACCGCGAAGTCGCTGCCGTTCGCCAGCACCCCCGTGGGCCGGTCCACCACCACCGTGGAGGCTGCGGCGTCCACCACGCCCTCCACCTCCGGCGGAGGCTGCGGCGGGGTTCCAGAATCCTTGCAGCCCAGCGACAGGCCCAGACACAGCACGCTCAACCCCAGACAGCGGGCGAGCACAGCGATCCGTGGGGACATGAATGTCTCCGTCCAGCGAGCAGACCCCGCGCGGCGGCATGCGCTTCACGCGGAGTTGCATTGCTTTCTAGCAGACATCCCCCGGTCACCGCGAAGCGGCACCGGAGATTTGCACATCAACTGAAATCGCTCCCACGTGGGAGCGGTCAGTAGAACTCGAGTGGGCTCGCGGAGTTCTGGGGTTCCCGGTTCGGGATGTTCCAGAAGTTCGCCGCGTTGTTGTCGGTGTCGTAACCGTTCCCCCGCCAGTAATCCCTGCCAATCAGGGACACCTGCTCAGAGAGGATGGCGGTGGATACGGCCTTGCGGATCAGGCTTCCGCTCGAGGGGTTCGGGGCGGCGGACCCCTCGGGATGACTGGCGGAGCCGTACCCGAGCCTGTCCACTTCGGTGAAGGTCGACCCGGACGGGCGCTGGAGGCGGATATGGCCACCGGGCCAGAAGTCCGATGCGTCGAAAGCAGAGTACGCGACGTCCGCGGCGACCGTTCCCGTGTAGGTCGCGCCGCCCAGGAGGAAGAAGCCGTGGGCGCGAATCCGGCTTCCGGCTGGGAGGACGAAGGTCGTGTAGCTGCTCCCATCGCCGGGCATGTAGCCCACCTCCCAGCCCGACAGGTCCACGTCCGCGTGCGTCGGGTTGTAGAGCTCAATGAATTCATCCTCGCTGACGTAGGGCTTCCCCGCACTGAACTCGCTGATGACGACATGGTCTGTCAGCGGCGGCTTCACGTCCGCCACGACCGTCACCGAGCCGTAGGTGCCCGCGGGCGGAACGGTGATGCCGTTCCGATCGCAGTACACCCACGGCGCGCCCGCGTCCCTGAACCGGTAGCGGAAGCCATAGCGGTACGTGCCGGCCGTGGGGATGTTCATCCAGGCTCGCATCTGGTCGTTCACGCTTCCCCCGGACACGCCGTAGTTCACGTTGAAGTCGGCCGGGATCCACGTCCAGCCCGCCGGCTGGGCCGCGTCCGTGCCGTACCCCAGCTGCGCCTCGATGCGCGGATGGAAGTCATTGCCGGTCGGGTTCCGGGTGGTGACGTCGAAGTCGGAGAACGTGCTGGTGATGGCGTAGGTCGCGGTGGTGGTGATGGTGGCCGGGTAGATATCCTCCGGGAACGTCTTCGGGCGCTGGATGTTGCAGAAGTCCACCGGCGGTTGGACGTTCATGCCGCAGTCGTCATTTGGCTGGCCCGGCGTGCCCCGGTCACCGCCGGACAGGCTGCCGGTGGAGTCACACCAGTACCAGGACCGTGACCGTGCGCTGGCCGCCGTGCCGATGATGCTGGACGCAAGGCTCATCGCGCGGCCGGGCGTCTTCGGGAAGTTTTCCCTGTACTCGAGGAAGTCCACCGGCGGCCCCCCCGGTGGGCCAAACAGCCCCCGGATGTCGACGGCGCCCGTGCTGTCCATGCGAAAGTTCGTGCCATACGCATAGCTCGCGGGCACCCCACCGTTGGTCGCCAGGTTCGCGTCCTGCGCGAGCACCAACCGTCCGCCCGGTTCAACCAACAGCGGATTGCCATGCAGCACCGTGAACCCCGAGTACGACCCCTGACTGCTCGTGAAGTGCACCTGCATGCCACTCAGGTTCATCAGCTTCGTGCTGGTGTTGGTCAGCTCCAGGTATTCCGTCGTCCCGGCGGACGGCGAGTGCATCACCTCGGAGATGACCAACTCACCCACGCGCACGAACGACGACGCCAGGGTGCACGCGCCCGCGTGGCAGACCGCGTCCACGCCAGCGCAGACCTGGCGCTCCACCGCGCCGTCCTCGCAGGCCGGCAGGCCGTTTTGCACCACGCATACCGACGTGGGCACCTCCCGTGTCTTCGCATCATCCGCGCACCTCGGAGCCTCCGGCGTGCACACGTAACCGTCGCAAGGGCTGGGGGTGCTGGCGCTCGCGGTGGCGAGCGCGCTGGCGTTCCCCGCGCCGTCGAAGGTCTTCAGCGCGAAGAAGTAGGTCGTCTCCACCTCCAGGGCGGAGACGGTGAAGGCCTCCGCCGTGCCTGGAGCCTTGGGCGCGGGCACACCCGTCACGAGCGTGGCCACGTCGAACGTCGCCTCGGTGATGGCGGACGTGGCGTAGCGCAGTTCGTAGCGAGCGGCCATGCCCAGCACGCCGTCGTCTCCGGGAGCCTGCCAGTCCAACCGGATGCTGGTGCCGGACACTGCCGTCGCGCTGAAGCCCTGCGCGACGGCAGGGGCCACCGCGTCGGTGATGATCAGGTCCCCGGACGCAGCGACCGCCAGGGTGTCCGCGCCAGCTTCGAACCGATACGTGCCTTCGTCATTCACGACGAGCCCGGCGAAGGTCGCCACGCCCTCCACGGTCGTGCGCGTGGGGTTGGCCAGGGAGAAGCTTCCACCCGCGAGCGCCAGCGTCACGTCCGTCAGGGTGTCGCTGACCGTGTTGCCATACGCATCCCGCAGGGCGACCTTCACGTCCGCCAATTCCTGCCGCACCGAGCCCGTCGTGGGCGCGGAGACGAACACCAGCGTGTCGATGGCCGCCGGAGCGATGGAATAGGTGTGCGAGGCCGTGAGTGAAGGGTCCGCCACGTCCTCCACGGAGACCTCCTGCTCCCCGGCGGTGCGCAGCTCCACGTTGAAGGTGTGCCTGCCCTCATCCAACAGGGTGAACGTATACGCGCCGGGAAGCACCGCCTGCGCATCCGACGAGGAGAACGCCACCGTGGACGCGGAGTCCTTCGCCACGTTGCCCCAGGCGTCACGCGCCACCAACTCGTAGCTCAGCGACTGGCCCGCGCCGAAGGGGCCCGCGCTCGCGATGACCTCCAGGGAGGCGGCCGTGCCGGCGCGCACCTCCGCGTTCACCGTCGCGGTGAGCGCCGGGGTGGCCGTGTCCGTGGCCGTGAGCGACTGCGTGCCCGCCGTCTTGAAGACGAAGCCGGAGACCGTCTTCTCGCCCTGGTCCACCGGGGCGAAGACGACGTCCGGAGGCAGCACCGCCTGCGCGTCAGAGGACGTGAAGCGCACCGTGCCTGCGTAGGCCAGGAGGCGGTTGCCAAAGGCATCCGTCACGGACACCGCCACGTCGTTCGAGTCGCCTGCGTCCACCGGATCCGCGAAGGCCGCGAGCACAAGCTTCGCCGCGGCACCGGCGCCCACCGTGAAGGACTGGCTCTCCTTCGTCAGCGAACCCGCCGTGGCGGTGAACGTGAACGTGCCCGCCGTGTCCACGCGCAGGCCGGAGAAGGTCGCCACGCCGTCCACCGCCGCCACGGTCACGGCCTGGAAGCCGGGCTGGCCGGTGAGGGTCAGCGTCACCGCCGTGGTGGCCGTGGAGACGACGTTACCGCTCGAGTCCAGCAGCGACACCTTCACGTCCGCGAGCGCCGAGCCCGCGGTCCCGTTCGAAGGCTGCTGCGTGAACGCCAGCTCCGAGAGCGCCGCGGCGGACACCATCACCCTGAACTCGAAGGAGAAGGCGCCCGCGCTGTCCGCGAGGGTCAGGAACTGGGGCCCGGCCGTGCGGAAGGTGATGCCCTCGAACTTGAACCTGCCCGCGTCCGCGGGGGTGAACGTGTGGGAGGGCAGCGTCGCGGCCGCGTCCGTGGACGTCAGCGTCACCGTGCCCGTGTAATTCGTCGCCGCGTTGCCGTAGAGGTCCTCCAGCGTGACCTCCTGGGCCTCCGCCACGCCCACGGTGGCGGTGTCCAGGAAGCGGTCCAGCCCCACCCCCACCACCGCCCCCGGCGCCACCGTGAAGACGGTGCTGGCCACGGGCTCGAAGCCTGGGGCATTCGCGCTGAAGTGGTAGCCCCCGCCCGCCTTCTTCAGCACCACGTCCGGGAAGGTCGCCACGCCATTCACCGCGGCCACCCTCAGCAGGCCCTCCGGAGGCGAGCTGCCGCCAGCGCCTGGTGCCAGCGTCACCTCCACCGTGCTGCCCGTCACCACCGCGCCGGCGCCGTTGCGCACCTCCACGACCAGACCCTGGAGCGGCACACCCGCCACCCCGTCCGGGAGCGCAGAGCGGAACGCCAGCGTCTTCACGGTGTTGACGTCCGCGAAGTCCACCGAGGCCGTCGCGGTGAGCGGCACCCTCCTGCCGAGGTCATCCGTCACCGACGCCCTCACCGTCTTCACGCCCGGCACCGTGGACGTCATCCGCGCCCGGGCCTCGCCGTTGATGTCAGTGATGACCGCCGATTCCAGGACAGAGGCGCCCTCCCCGTCCACCGTCAGCGACACCGCGAGCCCGGACAACGGGGAGCCGTCCGTCTTGCGCAACGCCGTCACGATGATGCCCGCCGTGTCCCGACCGTTCGCGAGCACGCCCCTGGGTGGGTCCACCACCACCGTGGAGGCCGCCACGTCCACCACGCCCTCTGGCGGAGGCTGCGGGGAGATTCCGGGGTCCGTGCAGCCCAGCGACAGCCCCAGACACAACACGGCCAATCCCAGACAGCGGACGAGCACAGCAATCCTTGGGGCCATGGAGGTCTCCGTCCAGCAAGCAGCCCCGCGCGGCGGCGTGCGCAACACGCGGGGTTGCAATGCCTTCTAGCAGACATCCCCCGGCCACCGCGACGCAGGGCCGGGACACCGCACATCCACTGCAATCAGCCGTTGATGGCCTGGAGCACCGCGGCACCGCCCAGGAGCGACTGGCCACCGTCGCAGACCATGATGGCGCCGGTGATGTACGACGCTGCGTCCGAAGACAGGAACAGGGCCAGCCGGGCGATGTCGTCCGGCTTTCCGAAGCGCTGGAGCGGCAGGGCCTCCGCGAGCTTCTGCCGGGCGCCCTCCGACGGGGCCAGGCGGCTCATGCCCTCCGTGCCTTCGATGGGGCCCGGGGTGATGGCGTTGACGCGCACGCCCGTGCCGCCCCACTCGATGGCGAGCACGCGGGTGAGCATGTCCACGCCGGCCTTGGCGGCGCACACGTGGGCCTGCATGGCCATGGGCAGGTAGGCCTGGGGCGCGGAGATGTTGATGACGGCTGCGCCCGGCTTGCGCAGGTGCTCGAAGGCGGCGCGGGACACGTTGAAGGTGCCCAGCACGTCGATGTCCATCACCGCCTTGAAGCCGTTGGAGGACATGCCCAGCGCGGGCGCGGGGAAGTTGCCGGCCGCGCCGCACACCAGGATGTCGATCTCCCCGTACGCGTCCTTCACCTGCTGGAGCGCCTTCTCCACGGAGGCGTAGTCGCGCACGTCCGCGGCCACGCCCATGGCGGTGCCGTGGGCCTGGAGGCCCTTCACCGCGCCCTCCAGCTTCTCCACGTTGCGGCCGTTGATGGCCACCTTCGCGCCCGCCTGCACGAACGCGGTGGCGATGCCGAGGTTGATGCCGCTGCTGCCGCCGGAGACAAACGCCGTCTTGCCCTTGAGCAGCCCGTCCTTGAACACGCTGTCCGCCATGGAGTCGCTTCCTTTCGAAATCAGCCGAACTCCACGACCTTCTGCCCGAAGAGGCGGTCCACCGCGAGGAGCAAATCGTCGTTCACCTGCACCTTGAGGGTGGTGCCGGAGATGTGCGCCTCCGCCTCCCCGGGGAACAGCACGCTCACCGCCACCGGGGTCGCGCCCGCGTACTTCTTCGCCAGCTCGTTGAGCTTGGCCAGCCGCTCCTCGGTGACGATCTCCGCGGGCAGCCGCAGCTCCAGGCGCTTGGTGCGCTTCTCACGCACGGCCTTGAGGCTCTGGATGTCCTCGACGATGAGCTCCGCGGTGGGCGTGTTCTCGTCGCGCTGGGAAATCTGCACGGTGCCGGTGACGAGGATGGGGTCGTCCGACTTGAGCAGGTGCTCCCAGTGCTCGTATCCCGGCTTGGGGCCCTGCTTGGACCACTTGCCGTCCTTGCCCATCACGTTGCGCGTGCCGTCCTTGCCCGGGAAGCACACCAGCTCCGTGGAGCCGGACAGGTCTTCGATGGTGACCCACGCCATGCGCTTGCCCGTCTTGGTGGGGCGCTCGCGCAGCACGGTGATGATGCCCGCCACGGTGAGCTTCTCGTCGCGGCGCGCGCGCTGCACGGCGGTAATGGGCCGCGCGTAGCGCTTGAGCTCCTTCTCGTACTGGTACAGCGGGTGGCCGGACACGTAGAAGCCGATGGCCTCCTTCTCGAAGGCCAGGCGCTCCTTCTCCGGCCACTCCTCCACCGCCGCGTAGTCGTCCTTGAGGCCGGTGCCGGAGGACGCGGGGCCCGCGAGCATGCCGAACAGCGAGCTCTGGCCGGCGGCCTTGTCCTTCTGGCTGGCGGAGCCGCGGTTCATCGCGCGCTCGATGGTGTCGAAGAGCTGCGCGCGGGGGCGCTTCTCGAAGTCGAAGGCGCCGGCCTTCACCAGGGCTTCCAGCACCTTGCGGTTGACGCGGCGGCCGTCCACGCGCTCGCAGAAGTCGAAGAGGCTCTTGAAGGGGCCCTCCTTGCGCGCCTCCAGGATGGACTCGATGGCGCCCTCGCCCACGCCCTTGATGGCACCCAGGCCGAAGCGGATCTTCCCCTCCACCGCGCCGAAGGCCATGTCGGACTGGTTCACGTCCGGGGGCAGCACCTGCGTGCCCGACTCGCGGGCCTCGCCGATGTGCTTCACCACCTTGTCGGTGTTGTCCTTCTCGCTGGTGAGAAGGGCGGCCATGAATTCACACGGGTAGTGGGCCTTGAGCCACGCCGTGTGGATGGTGACCAGGCCGTACGCCGCGGAGTGGCTCTTGTTGAAGCCGTACTCGGCGAACTTCTCCATCAGGTCGAAGATTTCGCCCGCGACCTTCAGGTCCACGTTGTTGGTCTTGCAGCCCTCCAGGAAGCCGGCGCGCTCGGCCTGCATGACCTCCGCCTTCTTCTTGCCCATGGCGCGGCGAAGAAGGTCGGCGCGGCCCAGGGTGTAGCCTCCCAGCACCTGGGAGATCTGCATCACCTGTTCCTGGTAGACGATGACGCCGTAGGTGTCCTTGAGCACCGGCTCCAGGTTGGGGTGCGGGTAGGCCACCTTCTCCCGGCCGTGCTTGCGGTTGATGAAGACGTCCACCATGCCGGAGTCCAGCGGACCCGGGCGGTAGAGCGCGCCCGCGGCGATGACGTCTTCGAAGCAGGTCGGCTTGAGCTTCATCACCATTTCGGTGAAGCCGCTGGACTCCATCTGGAAGACGCCGGCGGTGTCGCCCTCCGCCATCAGCTTCCACATGGCCTCGTCATCCAGCGGAATCTCGTGCCGCTTGATGTCCTTGCCGTGGTTGCGGTTCACCAGGTCCAGCGCGTGCTGGATGACCGTGAGCGTCTTCAGGCCGAGGAAGTCGAACTTCACCAGGCCCGCGGCCTCCACCTCGTCCTTGGCGAACTGGGTGATGAGGATCTTTTCGCCGGGCGGCTGGTAGACGGGCACGAACTCCCAGAGCGGCTTGTCCGCGATGACCACGCCCGCGGCGTGCATGCCGGGCTGGCGGTGCAGGCCCTCCAGCGCGAGCGCGATTTCGAGCACGTCCTTGGTGGTGACGGGGTTGCCCTCCACCTCACCGATGTTCTGGGGCTTTTCGATCATCTCCTTGAGGCGAGGCTCCATCTCGATGGCCTCCTTCAAGGTGATGTTGAGGACCTCGGGCACCAGCTTGGCGATGCGGTCGCCTTCGCTGAAGGGCAGGCCGAAGACGCGGCACACGTCGCGCAGCACGCTCTTGGCCTTGAGCGAGCCGAACGTGATGATCTGCCCCACGTTCATCTCGCCGTACTTGCGGCCCACGTACTTGATGACCTCGTCGCGCCGGTCCTGGCAGAAGTCGATATCGAAGTCCGGCATCGACACGCGCTCCGGGTTGAGGAAGCGCTCGAAGAGGAGGTTGTACGGGATGGGGTCCAGGTCAGTGATGCGCAGCGCGTAGGCCACCAGCGACCCTGCGCCGGAGCCACGGCCCGGGCCCACCGGGATGTTGTGGTCCTTGGCCCAGTTGATGAAGTCCTGGACGATGAGGAAGTAGCCGGAGAAGCCCATGCGCTGGATGACGCCCAGCTCCAGCGTGAGGCGCGCTTGGTACTGCTCGCGGTCGATGGGGTACTGGCCCTCCAGCTCCTTGAAGCGCTGGCGCAGGCCCTCGTAGGCCAGCTCCGACATGAAGGTGTCCGGGGTGTGGCCGTCCGGCACCTTGAACGTGGGGAGCATGGGCTTGCCCAGCTTCAGCTCCACGTTGCACATCTCCGCGATGCGCATGGAGTTGTGCACGGCCTCCGGCGAGTCGGCGAAGAAGCCGAGCATCTCCTCCGGGCTCGTGACGTAGAGCTTGTCGGTGGAGTGGCGCAGGCGCTTGTTGTCCGCGAGCGTCTTGCCGCTGGCGATGCACATGAGCAGTTCGTGCGCCTTGGCGTCCTCTCGCTTGATGTAGTGCGCGTCCGCGGTGGCGACGAGCGGGATGTCCAGGTCACGAGACAGCTGCTTCAGGTTCTCGTTGGCCTTGTCCTGCTCGACCATGCCGTTGGACTGGACCTCCAGGTAGAAGCTGTCCGGCTCGAAGATGCCCTTGTATTCGGCGGCCACGCGGCGGGCGTGGTCCATGTCGCCGCGGAAGCACGCGCTGGTGACTTCACCGCCCAGGCACGCGGTGAGGCCGACGAGGCCTTTGCTGTGCTCCGCGAGCACCTGCTTGTCGATGCGCGGGTGGTAGTAGAACCCGTTCATGTACGCGGTGGAGGACAGGTAGCGCAGGTTCGCGTAGCCCTCCGCGTTCTTGGCCAGGAGGATGAGGTGGTGGGCCACCTTCTCCGAACGGTCCTCGCGCCCCTTGGGGCCGGCGACGTAGGCCTCCAGGCCGAGGATGGGCTTGATGCCGGCGTCCTTCGCCTTCTTGTAGAAGTCGATGGTGCCGAACATGTTGCCGTGGTCCGTCACGGCCACGCTGGACATGCCCTTCTCCTTCACCGTCTTGATGAGGTCCTTCATCCGGATGGCCCCATCCAGCAGCGAATAGAGGGTGTGGAGGTGAAGGTGGGTAAAGGACATGGGCGTTCCGGCTCCCGGTGAAGAAAGAGGCGCCTGAACACTAGAGCCCGCAACCCCTGCTCGCCAGTCCAGTGACGGGGCCGGAGGAAAGAACCGGGACGGGCGCGTGCGGGGCCCTTAAAACCGGCCTGGGAGACACCCGGAGCGGAATTCCGGCCCCCCGTCCGTCCGGGCGTGGGCACTCCCTCCGGGCATGGGGTGGCCACCGTGGGATTCGTGACCACGCTGCCCCAGGATGCCCGCCTTCGCCCGTACACCGCCGACGCTCGCTCGCGCCCTCCTGCTGGGCTGCCGGGCAGGCCTGCTCGTCTTCCTGGTGCTCTACACGCTCTGTGCCCTGCTGAACATGCAACTGGGTTACCAGGGGAACGAGAGCGGCGTCGTCACGGAGTACGTCTGGAACGAGTGGCGCAGCGTGGTGCTTTGGCAGGTGGCGCGGCTCATTGGCGCGTACTGCGTGGTGGGGCTGTTGCTCGGGGCGCTGCTGGGGGCCGGGCTGTGGGCGGCGGAGCGGAGCCGGCGCGCGGTGTTCTGGCTGAGCGGCCTGGGGTGCCTGGTGGTGGAGGGCTTCCTGGTGGCGGCGGACATGGCGCGGCATCCGCACCTGTACGCGGCGACGTTGTACGAGCGCTCGGAGGTGACGGCCGCGGTGCTGCGGGGGTTGAGCGGCACGCAGCCCTCGGGTTGGGTCATGGCGGCGCTGGTGCTGCCGGTGTTGAGCGTGCTGGCGGTGGTGGGACGGGGGCTCGCGGAGTCACCCCGCTGGCGCGGCGTGCTGGGCGGCGTGACGGCCGCGGCGGCGGTGGCGGGCTTCACGGGGCTGGGGCTGACGCTGGAGGGCCCTGGGGCGGAGTCCGGCGGGCACACGAAGCCGAACCTGCTCATCCTGGCGTCGGACGGGCTCAGGCCGGACCACCTGTCGGGCAATGGCTATTCACGGTCCACGTCGCCGAACATCGACCGGTTGATGGCGGAGGGCACGCGCTTCGACGACACGGTGGTGCAGGTGCCGCGCACGGCGCCGTCGTGGACGACGCTGCTGACGTCGCAGTACGCGGGCGAGCACCCGGTGGTGCACACGCTGGTGGGGCGCGAGGCGCGTGAGACGAAGCTCACCACGCTGGCGACCGCGCTGGAGGCGCAGGGGTATCGCACGGCGGTGGTGGCGGACTACGCGGGGGACCACTTCTCGCGGTTCCCGTATGGCTTCCATAAGGTGTCTGCGCCGGACTTCCGCTTCCCGGACCTGGTGCGGCAGCGGATGTTGATCACCCACGTGGCGCTGCTCCCGTGGACGGCGCTGGCGCCGGAGCTGTTCAAGGAACGGGGCGAGTTCCCGGAGCTGACGGACCCTGCCCCGCTGCGCACGCGGGTGCGGCAGGTGCTGGACGGGATGCCGCGGGACGCGCCGTTCGCACTGGTGGTGTTCGCGTCGTCCACGCACTTCCCCTACGCCGCGCCGTGGCCGCTGGAGGGCAAGTACGTGGAGCGTGGGTATCGCGGGCCGTGGCGGTTCGGAGCGACGCCTCGGATGGAGGTGGATCCGGATGCGCCCGGGGCAACGCCGGAGGACGTCGCGGCGCTGGGAGCGAACTACGACGCGGGGGTGCGCACTTTTGATGGGCTGGTGGGGAACGTGCGCGAGGACCTGGAGCGGCGGGGCCGGTGGGAGGACACGCTGGTGGTGCTGGTGTCGGACCACGGTGAGCACCTGGAGGACGAGGGGCTGGGCCAGGGCCACGGCGACCACTTGTGGGGCAGTGCGGGGCTGCGGATTCCATTCGTGGTGCGGCTGCCCGGGCAGGTGGCTTCGGGGCGGCAGGTGACGCAGCGGGCGCGGTCGCTGGATGTGGCGCCGACGGTGTTGGATTTGCTGGGCGTGCCCGCGCCGGAGTCGTTCCGGGGGCGCTCGTTGGCGCCGCTCGCGCGGCCGGGGCCGGAGCCCAGGGCACTGCCGGATGTGCCCGCGCTGATTGAGACGGATGTGTGGTTCAGCGACCGCGACGGGCAGGCATACCAGACAGTGCGCATGCCGTATCCGTGGCTTTATGAGATCGCGATGGTGGAGGGCGATACGGGGGAGATCGCGCTCAAGCCGGAGTGGGAGGGCCCGGTCCGCCGGGCGCGGCACCGGGGGCTCTATCTGGGCCGGTGGAAGTTGTTGGAGCTGCCCACTCCGGATGGGGTGCGCGTGCAGCTCTTCGACACGGTGTCGGATCCGTCGGAGGTGCGTGACGTGGCGGGAGACCATCCGGACATCGTGGCCACGCTGAGGGCGAAGCTCGCGGCGGAGCTGCCGGATGCGGCGGGCGAAGCTCGTGGTGCCGTGGGGCCTTGAGCTGCGTTCAGGGCCCTGCGAGCACGGGCTCTGACGGCCGGGCCCCCACCCGCCGAAGCGCCATCAAAACTCCCACGAACGCCAGCGAGCACGCCGCCAGCAACGTCACGTGAACGGACGTCGGCAGCCCCGTGGTGGAGGGCGCATAGCGGGTCAGCAGGAACGAGGTCAGGTTGTTGAAGACATGGACGAAGATGGGCAGCCGCAGGCTCCCCGTGCGCTCCGCGAGCCAGCCCAGGAACAGGCCCATCAGCAGGGCCATGGGACTGTGGATGGGGTCGAAGTGCAGGATGCCAAAGAGCGTCGCGGCTCCCACGATTCCCGCGGTGCGTCCCCAGCGTTCCACGAGTCGCGTCTGCACATAGCCGCGGAAGAAGAGCTCCTCCGCCGTGCCCGCGACCAGCGCGCCAAAGAACAGAAACGCCGCGAAGGTCGCGACAGAGCCCTGGCTCGCGGTCTGCAATCCCTTGAGCGACGCCCCGTAATTCCATACACCCACGAGCACCGACAGGCTCTCCATCGCCTGTCCCATCGTGAAGCAGCCCACCAGCGCGGCCACCCAGGCCCATGCCGGGAACGGTGTTCCCGCGCCCAGGCGCAGCCGCTGCATCAACGGCGTGGGAGACAAGAACCCGCCCATGAGCGCGGCGACCAGCGCCAAGAGGCTGGACGTCATCACGGCCGCGACCATCAGCCAGGGCATCGACCTGAGTCCCTCCGTGAGGGCCTGGATGGCTGCCGTGTCCTGGGGTTTCACTCCCGTGCGGAACATCTCCATCGCCATCGCGATGCTGGCGGCAATGACACCTCCGACGACGATTGCCGTCGCCAGGAGCGCGAACGCAACCAGGACCGTCCACACGCGTGGCTTCGATGTGGGAACCGGCGAATTGACAGTGGACAACGGGTCGGAAGGGGAATCCATGGCGGGCGATGGTAGCGCCCAAGTTCGAGCAAGACGAGACAGGCCATGGTCCGCGACGGCCACATCCGGGACGCGACGACGGTCGTGCCCGTCGGCCCGTCATCAGGCTTCCTCGTCGGGAAGAAGCGACTGGAGCAGTTCGTCGTCAGGACCAAGTGGACGCCAACCGGGCGGCGGCGGACTGGCAAGGAGCGCATTGCTGGCCTGCTCCACGCGCCCCTGATGGGTTTCCGGCGTGTAGCCACTCCATCGACCGAGCGCGATGGCAATGTCCATACGAGCTTTATCGTTCATTACGGTCGGCCAGCCCTTGGGGAACTCGTCGGACAGCTCGCGCACGAGCACATCGCGCACAAGGCGTGTGACTCGCCTGCGCTGCTCTGCCTCGGCGAGCAGGCCGCTGAACACCTGCACCGCGGCGACATCATCTTCACCAAGCTCGTCGGCCAGTCCATGCAATGGAACGGCAGGGCGCGCCGCAGCAAAGGCGGTGAGCGACTCGTATCCACGCTTGCGTACCCGTTCGTACAAGCGGGCTCTCACGTCGCCATCCCACGGATGCCGGGCAGTCATGGACCCCTCCAGGAGGCGAAGTTCATTGGGATTCTATAGTCCTTCATGTGCTTCGCGACGAGCTTCAGGATGGCATCCCTCGTCAACGTCCGGCCGGCTCGTGCCTCGCGACGAGCCCGCGCAAGCGCTCGCTGCCCCGAGGCCGCCCCAGCGTGCTCACCGCCATGGTCAGCCCGTAGCCGCTGAAGTGCCGGAAAGAAGCGCCGGAGCCCTGACGGCCTCAGTCAGGGCTCCGGCCCGAGGGATGTCTTCCACGGCGACATCGACGGTGGCCCCGGGCATGTTTCGGTTCGCGCCCCTACGGTTGCTTCCGCACGCCGAGGGTGATGGACATCATTCCTCCCGAAGGTTGGAGCGTGACACGGCCCGCGGTGAGGTCCTCTTCCTTGAACTGATACAGGAGGACACCGGTGATGGTGTCGTTGACGCTGAGATCACTGTCCCAGACACGGAAGGCCCAGGGCTCCGCGAGCAGGCGACCCGCCGTGGCGGTACAACCACCCGAAGTCCACGCGGGCGTATAGCTCTCCACTTCCGGTGTGACGGAGGTCACCGTCGCCCCCGGGCATTGCATCTCCACGAAGACATCTGGCGCGGAGCCATCCGCATCCCAGGCCGTGCCATTGTTGCTGGCCGTGATTTGAGCGGACGTGGGCTGGACGAACCAGACACCCGCCGGATCCGCTCCACACGTCTGTTCTGTCTTGCAGACCTGGGCCGCGTCGCACGCCTTGCACGCGGCCCCGGCCTTGCCACACGCGGAAGCGGTGTTTCCGGTCTGGCAGACGTTGTTGAAACAGCAGCCCGTGCAGTTCGCCGCGGAGCACGTCACCGGAGGCGTGTTGTCCTCCCCCGGGTCGTCACCGCCGCCGCAACCCGCCAGGAACAGTCCCGCGACCACTGCCAAAATCCGATGAATCTTCATGCCTGTGTGACGCCCCCAAAGAGGTCCGTGTTCGGGGCGCAGGATGTCCAGATGAACGTTGGCTGTCTTTACCTCTCCCGGGGGATGGCGCATTCAGGGTCCCTGGAAGAAGCTTCCGCGAGCAGGCGCGCACACCGCCGGAATTTCACGCAGGGCGACGGCCGGAGTCGGCAAGATGCCGGCCATGAAGAGAACCCTGTGGCGTCGCGTGGGCCTGGTTGTCGCGGCCCTGTTGCTGGTGCTGGTCGTCGTCGCGGCCGTGGGACTGAGCGACGTGAACGTCCCGGAGACCTCGCGCTTCGACGCCGACCTGGGCGCCATCCGGGCCCTGGCCGTCTCCACCGGCGCGCCGCTCCCCACCGCATTGCGCAGCCAGCACGTGAGCCGGGCCTCCGGAGTGCCCCACGCGCTCGTGGTGGCCGGCAGCGGATTCGCAGAGGCCACCTTCGACTTCTACGCGTACCAGGTCGTCTATGCCGACGGCCGCACGGTGATGGTGGACGTCGTGAGCGACGAGAAGACGCAGCAGGACCAGTTCCCCGGCTCGGAGTTCGACGCCGCGTCCTACACCCGCGTCCAGGAGGCGCTGCGCCGCGCGGATGCGACGGTCGTCACCCACGAGCACTTCGACCACTGCGCGGGCATCGCGCATTCGCCATACCTGGACGAGGTGGCGAGCAAGGTCCACCTCACGGACGAACAACTGCGAAGCCCGCTCGCGAAGGAAGCCGGCTTCACCCCGGAGCTGCGCGCGAAACTCACTCCGCTCCAGTACGAGCGAATGTACCTGCTGCGTCCCGGCGTGGTCCTCATCAAGGCCCCGGGCCACACGCCCGGCACCCAGCTGGTGTACGTGCGGCTCGTCGATGGGCGCGAGTTCCTGCTCGTCGGCGATGTGGCCTGGCACCAGGACAACATCCGGCTCCCGAGGATGCACCCGCGACTCACCAATTGGCTGGGCGGCGAGGATGCACAGGCGATGGCACACCAACTGCGGTGGCTGCACGACCTGCAGCGCACCGCGCCCGAGCTGCACCTGGTGGTGGCCCACGACGGCGCGCAGATGCAGGACTCCCAGCGCCGTGGGCTCATCCTGGACGGGCTGCTCTGAGCCCTTGAACGGACGTTTCGCGGCCCCGCGGGGCAGCAACTGCTTTGATTCGGCATGCGTTATTTCCCTGGGAAGTGTCACCCCCGGGGGGACCCATGTCGCTGAAGCTCCTGTCGCGGACCGTCGCGTCCGCCTGCGTGCTGTTCCTGCTGCCAGCGTGCCAGAGCACGGGCAATCCCATACCGCCGCCGCCCGATGACACGCCCTGCCGTGGCACCGCGTCCGTGCAGACCCCGGTGCGTGAGAAGTTCCTCACGGTCGCGAAGCCGGTCTCCGGTGAATACGTCGTCGTGCTCAATGAACCCCAGGAAGGGAATGCCGCGCAGGCGCCGGTGGTGGTCGCGCGGCGCCTGACCGAGCGCTTCGGCGGCAAGACCTTCCACGTGTACACGCACGCGCTGCGGGGCTTCGCCGCGCGCATGAGCGAGAAGCAGGCCCGCGCCATGTCCGCCGCGCCCGAGGTGGCGTACGTGCAGCAGAATGGCGTGGTGACGCTCGACGAGAGTCAGCCCGATGCGACGTGGGGGATTGACCGCATCGACCAGCGCGACCTGCCGCTCAATCAGCTCTACCAGTACCAGACGCAGGGCCGGGGCGTGCACGTGTACGTCCTCGACACGGGCCTGCGCCCCACGCACCAGGAGTTCGCCGGGCGGGCGGACATCGCCTTCGATGCCGTCGGCGACGGTCGCAACGGCGTGGACTGCAACGGCCATGGCACCCACGTGTCCGCCACGGTGGGCGGCACCCTGTATGGCATCGCCAAGAGCGCGTCGCTGCACGCCGTGCGCGTGCTGGACTGCGCAGGCTCGGGGACGACGGCGGGCGTGCTGGCGGGCGTGGACTGGGTGACCGAACACCACCAGTCCCCGGCGGTGGCCAACATGAGCCTGGGCGGAGGGGAGGACGCGGCGCTCGACGATGCCGTGCGCCGCTCCATCACGTTGGGCGTGACGTATGTGCTGGCGGCGGGCAATGAGAACCAGGACGCGTGCAAGCGCTCCCCCGCGCGCACCGCCGAGGCCATTACCGTGGGGGCCACCACCACCGTGGACCGGCGGGCGTCCTTCTCCAACCATGGCGACTGCGTGGACGTCTTCGCGCCCGGCGAGGAGATCTTCTCGGCCTGGGCCAGCGATGACACGGCGACCCGAACGCTGAGCGGCACGTCCATGGCCGCACCCCATGTCACCGGCATCGTCGCGCTCTTCCTGGAGGCCCATCCCTCCTCCGCGCCGCAGGAGGTCAGCGCCGCCATGACGGGCAACGCCACACCGGACAAGGTGACCAACCCCGGGCGCTGCTCACCGAACCGGATGGCCTACTCGGGCTTCATCGCGCCGCTGCGGGCCCCCACCGTCCGGAACGGCGGGGAGTAGGCACGGCCCCGAGTCCGCGCTCACGGCGGAGCGAGGGCACCCTGCGTGGGTGGGTCGCCGGGTGCGGTCGTCTCGCGGGGGTCGCTACTTTGAGGGCGGGAGGTCGCGCTCCTGCCCCGCGACACGCCTGCCCATGGACCTCTACAGCGCCGCCAAGCGGATGGCCCGCCCCTTCCGGTTCACCAACCCGGCGTCCTACCGGGAGATCTCCCTGGCCGCCCGTGGGGTGATTGGCGATGGGAGTTCCTGCGCGCTCGTCCGGCCGGATGGCGTCATCGACTGGCTCTGCTTCCCCCGCTTCGACAGCCCGAGCGTCTTCGCGGGCATCCTCGATGACGCGAAGGGTGGCATCACCGGCATCACCCCCGTCGTGTGGCCCTTCGAGAGCCTGCAGCGCTACGACCCGGACACCAACGTCCTGGAGACGCTGTTCCGCTTCGAGCGTAAGGGGGCCATCCGCATCATCGATTACATGCCGTGGACCAACGACCCGCGCTCCAACGTCCACGAGGTGCACCGGAGCATCGAGTGTCTGGAAGGCCCGGTGGAGCTGAACATCGTCTTCGACCCGCGCTTCGGTTACGGGACGTCGCGGACGCGGGTGGAGCGGGAGGAGCACGGCCTGGTCGCCCGCGGGTCGGCAGGGGAGCGGCTGGTCGCCGTGCTCAGCGGGGAGGCGGAGTGGCGGCCCTGCGAGGACATGCGCGGCCACCCCTGCCGGGGCGACACGGGCCTCCAGACGCGCATCCGGATGGGGCCGGGCGAGCGGCGCTGGATGATTCTGTCGTGGGATTCCGACCGGCCGGAGCCGCTGGCCGCGTACCGGCCCTTCGACCACCTGCGGGACACGCGCCAGGCCTGGCGCGAGTGGGCGCAACAGCTCCACTACGAAGGGCCGTGGCGGCACCACGTGCTGCGCTCCGCGCTGGCACTGAAGCTGCTGATGTACGGCCCCACGGGCGCGATGGTGGCCGCGCCCACCACCTCGCTCCCGGAGTGGATTGGAGGGCCTCGCAACTGGGACTACCGCTTCAGCTGGGTCCGCGACTCCGCGATGGCGGTGCGCGCCACCAACCTGCTCGGCTTCCAGCATGAGTCGCGCGAATTCTTCTACTTCATGCGCGACACGTTGCAGCGCGGAGACACGCTTCAGGTGATGTACACGCTGGACGGCGCCTCCGTACCGCCGGAGCGGGAGCTGGACCTCCTGGGAGGCTTCCAGGGCTCGCGGCCGGTGCGGCTGGGGAACGACGCGAGGGACCAGTTCCAGTTCGACACCGCGGGCGCGCTGCTCGACGCGGCGTACCTCTACGAGCGCTCCGGCGGGCGGCTGCCGCTGCGCACCTGGAGGCTGCTGCGTTCCGTCATCCAGGCCACCGCCCGCCGCTGGAGCGAGCCCGACCACGGCATCTGGGAGCCGCGCCGGGAGATGCGGCACAACGTCCACTCGAAGCTCATGGGATGGCTGGCCCTGCGCCGGGGGCAGCACCTGTCACGGCTCTTCGGGGAGACGGCGCTGGAGCAGTCCAGTGCCGCCCTGGCGGACGTCATCCGGGCGGACATCCTGCGCAACGGCGTGGATCCGAAGCGCAAGCACTTCGTCGGGGTCTACGGAGGCAATGAGCCAGACGCCGCGCTGCTGCAGTTGCCCATCGTGGGCTGCTTCCGGGGGACGGATCCGTTCATCCTGAGGACGCTCGACTGGCTGCGCGCGGAGCTGGGCGCGGGCCCGTTCCTGCGCCGGTACCGGATGGATGACGGGGTCGCGGGGCCGGAGGGAGGCTTCATCCTCTGCGGCTTCTGGCTGGCGGAGGCGCTGGCGTTGGCCAATCGCATCCAAGAGGCCGAGGACGTCTTCGTCGCGCACGCGGAGGCGTCGAACCATCTGGGATTGTTGGCGGAGGAGATCCACCCGCTGACGCGCGAGCAGTTGGGAAACTTCCCACAGGCGTTCAGCCACCTCGGCCTCATCAGCGCAGCCGCGCGCATCGACCGCGCGCTCAGGCTCCGGGACGAAGGGCAGTCGGAGCCCCCGCACCTCCTGGAGCCCGAGCCGCCCTCCATCGAGTGGCCTTCTCAAGTCACTGCACGTCCGCCGATCTCCGGGAACCGCTCATAGGCCCGCAGGAGCGCGTCCAGGTGGCCGGGATTGTCCAGGTCGAGCGGTGCGTCGGTGAGCTGCACGACCCACCCTCCCGTCGCCGTACGCCGTGCCCGTGAAAGCAGCTCGGCGTCACGGTTCGGGTCCGGGAATCCGATGGCCTGCGCGGCCGGAGCAGACCAGTAGTTCAACCACCCGAGGCGATGCGGAATCTCAGGCGCGTGGATTTTTTCTGGCAGCTTGAGTGCTGGCAGACCTCGGGGAGGAACTCCTGGTTTGCGGACCGGATCGCGTGTCTGCCGTGCGATCTCGACACCTGCACCCGATGGCGTTGCATGTCCCCAAAACGCATGGGCCCCCTCTGCCACGGCTCCAAGCACATCCGCTGCTGCCGCGATGACGGCCTCGTCCAGAGGCAACTCTGCATGGACGTCGAGCAACGGCAGCCCGCCCGGTGATTGGCGCGCGGGAACCTGCAACCCAAAAATCGTAACGGGGTAGCTCTCATCACCATTGCACACCAGAGGGAATCTCCCGTCTTTCGTTCCTTCTGTGAGCCACGCGTCGCGCTGTGGCAATGCGATGAGGAGTCCGTCGTCGGCGACTCTCCACTGCAGGCGCACTCCAGGGAGCCCACGTTCCATCCCGTGGACGACAGCGAGTGTCCGAGCGTCCTTATCGGCGAGAGCGGACGCGTAGACGATGACGTCGAGGGTGCCTTGAGTGGTCACCGCTTGCACCCCGTGACAACGATATTCAGTTCGGGTGCCGCGCGTTCCAGCGCTATTTTGTGCGCGGCACTGCTCACGCCAACGACGAAGGCATATCCACAAGACTCCGCGATGTCCTTCTCTTCCCGCATCCTGGCCACCTGCTCACTGATCACCTGACGTTGGAGAAAAGCACTGTACGTATCGAATTGATGGGTCTTGATCTCCCATAGCTTGCGCGCTCCGACTTGCAACGCGTCGAAGCGCACACCGCCAACGAGCACATCCATTCCCGGATAGCGGTTGGGTGGGAACTTGTCGGCACATTCATTATGTGGGTCGTCCTCGCCCGCGTGGGGCACTGGAACAGGTTCGCAACTTGCGCGTCCCGTCTGGTCCACGGGCGCAGGCGGCACCGGGGGCTGCCAGTCTTGCCCTGCGGGTTCGGGCTTCAGCTTGGGCTTGCGTTGGGCCTCCGCCTCCCGGGATGCCACCTTCGTTCCTCGTGAGGCTCCTGATTCCTCGGGGTAGGCATGGCGGAATTCGTATGCCTCCAGCGCTTCTTTGATTGCGACGCCGACCACCACCACGCCAAGCACGATCACAGCCCCCACGGCAATCTCAGGAGCCGCCAGCACACAGAGCCCGATGCCCACGGCTGCGGCATCCGCTGAAGCGATTGAGCATCTGCCCGTAGTGTCGTGGAACTCAAGCCGGTCATGGTCGAGGGCCCGATAGCACTTCTCCACCAGCACGGGCCAAGGCTGGGAAGCCTCACGGACGACGCACTGTCCCCTGTCAGTCCACGGCAGCTTCGCCGCTCGCTGGAGGTTGGCGCGCCTCGGGTTCCACCCCCCTGGTTCATTTCGGTCTGGCGCCGATGCAGCGCAGGCCGAGAGAACGAGCAGAAGTGCGATGCAAGCTCGGAGACGCATCATGGCCACGTCCTTCAATCAAGCGAGATACCGGGGGTCAAGACTCGTCCGGCAGGAGCGCCCGGAGAAGCTCGTCGCCAGGACCGGGCGGACGCCGACCAAGTCGGACGAGGGTAGCGCCCCTGCGGACCAGGTCGCGAATCCGCCGCGTGGAGCAATCGGCCGTGGCCGCGCTCGTTGTACGGACGATAGGGTCTGCTTCATGTCTCGCGGATGGGAGCCCATTGCATGAAGAGGCTGCGCGCCTGGAGCCTGTGTGTGTTGCTTGCCAGCGGCTGTGCCACGACTTCGGCGGTTCGTGAGTCGCCGCCCGTTCCCGACGTGGCCGCGTTGGATGCGGAAGCGGCTCGTGCGATGTCCGCGACCGGTGCGAAGGGGCTGGCCATCGCGGTCATCGACAACGGGCGTGTGGTCGCGACCCGGGCCTATGGCGCCCGCAACGCGAAGGGCGAACCGCTCCGCACCGACACGGTGATGTATGGCGCGTCCATCACCAAGACGGTCTTCGCCTACGTCGTGATGCAACTGGCGGACGAGAAGCGCATTGACCTCGACACGTCCATCTCGAAGTACCTGGACAAGCCGCTGCCGGAATACCCGGACGAGGACCGCTATTCGACCTGGTCCCATCTGGCCGGCGACGAACGCTGGCGGGACATCACGCCTCGCGTGCTGCTCACCCACAGCGCGGGCTTCGCCAACTTCGGGTTCCTCGAACCGGACGAGCGGCTGCGCATCCACTTCGCTCCGGGCAGCCGCTTCGCGTACTCCGGCGACGGCATCATCCTGATGCAGTTCGTGCTCGAACGCGGGCTCGGGCTGGACGTGGGCGCGGAGATGCAACGGCGCGTGTTCGACCGCTTCGGCATGCGCACGACCCACATGATGTGGCGGCCGGACTTCGCACAGAACCTGGCCGACGGATGGAAGCTCGACGGCAGCGTGGAACCGCATGACGAACGCAGCAGGGTGCGCGCGGCCGGCTCCATGGACACCACGCTGGATGACCTGTCTCGCTTCGCCGCCGCGCTGGTGAGCGGTGAGGGTCTGTCACCCGAGGCCTTCGCCCGGATGACCTCTCCGCAATTGCCCATCACCACCCGGAGCCAGTTCCCCACCCTTCAGGACGAACTGCCGCCGGAGTCACGGCGCAAGGACCTGGCGGCGGGCCTGGGCGTCGTGGTGTTCGACGGTCCCCAGGGACGCGGGTTCTTCAAGAACGGCCACAATGACAGCACCGGCAACACCCTCGTGTGCCTTCCTCGCGGACGCCGCTGCGTGCTCATCCTGAGCAACGACGTCCGCGCCGAGCCCGCCTATCCCCACCTGGTTCGCTTCGTGTTGGGTGAAGCAGGTGTGCCCTGGGATTGGGAGTACGGCGACATGGCGTTCTGGGACGGCCGCTGAGCTCACGCGCCCGCGAGCATCACGGGCTCCTGCTTCGGGGCTTCGGTGATGCGTCTCAGCGACACCACGGCCCCCACCGCCAGGAAGGTGCACACGACGAGCAGCGCCGCGTGCAATGAAGCCGGGTACTCCTCGGCCGGCGGCGCGTAGCGGGTGAGCAGGAACGACGTCCCGTTGTTGAGCATGTGGACGAAGATGGGCAGCCGCACGCTGCCCGTGTGCGCCGCGAGCCATCCCAGATACACGCCCATCAGCAGGGCGATGGGGCCGTGAATGGGATCCAGGTGCAGGAGGCCGAAGAGCGTGGCGGATCCCACGATGCCCGCCGTGCGTCCCCATCTCTCCACGAGCCGCGTCTGCGCGTAGCCCCGGAAGAAGAGCTCCTCCGCCGTGCCCGCCACCGGCGAGCCGAAGAACAACAGCAGCGCGAAGGTCCCCAATGGGCCCTGCCCCGCCGCCAGCAGCCCCTTCAACGATGCCGTCCAGCCCCAGGCCCCCGTGAGCACCGCCAGGCTCTCCAGGGACTGTCCCACCGAGAAGCAGCCCACCGCCGCCGCCACCCAGGCCCATGCCGGCAGCGGCACCCCACCCCCCAAGCGCAGCCGGTCGCGCAGGGGCCGCGGAGACAGCCAGCCGCCCGCGAGCGAGAGGCCAAGCGCCAGGGTGCCGGCCAACATCACCGTCAACACGGGGGGCCACGGCAGGGCCTCGACCTTCTCCATCAGGCTCGCGTGGACGCCGCTGTCGCTTGGATCCACACCGGCCCTGGCCGCCTCGATGCCCAGCGCGATGTTCGTCACGAGGGCGCTCACGGCGACGAGCGTCACCAGCAGGACCATGAACGCGACGAACACCGTCCACACTCGCGGCCGTGACACCGGGATGGACGCGGATGACACTGAAGGGGAATCCATGGCGGCGGAAGATTAGCCGCCGGCCCAGGGCTTCATACTTCTTCACGCCCTGCTCAAATCACCGCAACTGGCGGCTTCCATATTGGGTCCAGTCAAGCAGCGGGAAACAGCACCCCACGCCTGGAGCCACACGCCATGAAGAAGACGCTCGTCATCGCCGGTACCGCCGTCGTCGCCGTCACCCTGCTCACCGGTTTCGGCTGGGGCCGCCATCACCGCGGCACGCCCGACCCGGAGCGCATCCACCAAATGGTCACCTGGAAGCTGGACGACAAGCTGGATGACCTCAACGCCACCGAGGCCCAGCGCTCCTCCATCCACGCCGTGAAGGACCGCCTCCTCAACGAGGGCCAGTCCCTCATGGAGGGCCAGCAGGCCGCCCGCGCCGAGGCCGTCACCCAGCTGACGTCCGACACGCCCGACGCCGCGAAGCTCCACTCGCTGGTGGACGCGCGCATCGACGCCGCTCGCGCCTTCGCCCACAAGGCCGTGGACGCCGTGCTCGAGGTCCACCGCACGCTCACCCCCGCCCAGCGCCAGACGCTCGCCAGCGACTTCCGCGAGCACACCGGAGCGAAGTAGACCCACCCCGGGGCCCGCGCCGGGTGCGCTCGGCATGACACATTCCGTGATTCACCCTGAACCCTCGTGCGCAGGGATGACGCGCGCGGTTATTGTCGGTCGGTGGATTACACCGATTACGCTCGACGCATCCGCTCCCACGCGGCCCTGGGGGAGCTCTCCGAATACGGCCTGGTACACGAAGGGGGGCGCGACTATCCCCTCTTCCGCCTCATCGTTCCGGGCGACCGCTGGCTCGTCATCACGTCCGGCTTCCATGGGGAGGAGCCCGCCGGCCCGCTGACGCTCGCGAAGCACCTGCCGGACATCGTCACGTACGCGAAGTCCAGGGGCGTGGGCCTGCGCGTCTACCCGTGCATCAACCCCTCCGGCTTCGAGGACGGCACCCGCTACAACCGCAGCGGCGAGAAGCCCAACAACGACTTCATGCGCTACGAAATCGCCCCCGGCGAGTGGCGCGGTGAGCTCGTGGGCGACCCGCCCATCCTCCGCTGGGCCCTGTACGACGGCGGCCCCAAGGAGACGCGCGCGGTGCGCACGGACCTGGCGCGCTTCCCCGCCCCGGACGCGGCGCTCGACATCCACCAGGACAACTACCTGGGGGGCGTCGCGACGTACGCATACGTCTTCGGGGACAAGGCCGCCTACCACCCGCTGCAGGAGGCCGCCGCCGCGCACGCCACCGTGGTGAAGAGCCGCAAGGTGGATGACAACGCCTACGCCGACGAGCACGGCCTCATCGTCTTCCACGACGGCAGCGTCACCGACTGGTACATGCGCCAGGGCGTGCCCTACGCCGCCGCGCTGGAGACCACCACGCCCACGTCGCAGGACGCGTGCGACGCCGTGAACCTCATCTGGATCCGCGGCTTCATCGACCTGGCGGCGCGTGGAGAAGGTCCGACCCGATGATTCAACGTCCCCTGGGGAAGAGCGGTCTCACGGTGTCCGCGCTCGGCTTCGGCGCGGGGCCCGTGGGCAGTGAAGCGCTGAGCGACGCCGACGCGGAGGCGCTCCTGCACGGCGTGCTGGACGCGGGCATCACGCTCATCGACACCGCGCCCAGCTATGGCGTGTCCGAGGAGCGCATCGGCCGGTTCCTCGGCTCGCGCCGCCGCGAGTTCGTGCTGTCCACCAAGTGCGGCTACGGCGTGCCCGGCGTGGAGGACTGGACGCCCGAGTGCATCACGCGCGGCGTGGAGCTGGCCCTCCAGCGGCTGCGCACGGACGTGCTGGACGTGCTGCACTTCCACTCGTGTCCACCGGACGTGCTCCACCGCCCGGGGCTCATCGAGGCGCTCACCCGCGCGGTGGAGGCGGGCAAGGTCCGCGCCGCCGCCTATTCGGGCGACAACGCCGGACTGGACGCCGCGCTAGAGACGGGCGCGTTCGCCGTGGTGCAGACGTCCGTGAACCTCTTCGACCAGCGCTCGCTGGACCATGGCGTGGCCAAGGCTCGCGAGCGCGGCGTGGGCGTCATCGCCAAGCGGCCCCTGGCCAACGCGCCGTGGCGCTTCCCGGGGCGCCCCTACGCGCACGACGTGGGCGAGTACTGGGAGCGGATGCAGCGCATGGCCCTCCAGACGGACGGCCTGGACTGGCCGGAGCTGGCGCTGCGCTTCACCGCGTTCGCGCCCGGCGTGGCCACCTGCATCGTGGGCACCACGCGGCTGGACAACCTGCGCGCCAACGCACGCACCCTGGAGCAGGGCCCCTTCCCCGAGCCCACCATTCAGGCCATCCGCGACGCCTTCCGTCGCCATGACACCGGGTGGGATGGCGTCATCTGACGCAGCCCGCCAGTCTGACGTTCCGTCCTCCAGCGAAGATTTCAGCGTCGGCAACTGCTCACTACCGACATTTGCCTCGTCCATCCGGGTCGGGTGCTAGGCCTGGGGGCCATGGCAACCATCCGGTCCATGAACGTGATGCCAGAGTCTGAGAAGGATGGAGAGATGGTGGAGTTGCACCCCACCTCGTTGGATTTGAATCAGGTCGAGCCCACCCCGCAGGTGGCCAACTGGCTGCGCATGCGCGCGAGCCAGTGGCTCACCACGGCGCAGAGGGACTTCAACACGGCCCTCTTCGCGCGGGATGGTTCGGAGGAGTCGTTCGACCGCTACGCCGAAGCACGGTCCGAGCTGGACTCCGCGGAGGCCTGGGCCCTGCGCGTCGCCGAGTTCGTGGCGCACGTGCGGTAGGCGCGGTGTTGATGGGAGGCGGACGTTCGGTGTCCACCTCCGACGGAGCGCCTGAGCGGGGCTGCTAGCCTCCCCTCCCCCCGGAGGAGCCCGCGGATGGCCTTCACGCTGAACGTCAACGGAGCATCCCACGTCATCGACGAGGAGGAGGACATTCCCCTTCTCTACGTGCTGCGCGACACGCTGCGGCTCAACGGCGCGAAGTACGGCTGCGGCGTGGGCCAGTGCGGCGCGTGCACCGTGCTGCGTGATGGGGTGCCGGTGCGCTCATGTGTCGTGCCCGCCGTGTCGCTTCAAGGACGCGAGGTCACCACGCTGGAGGGCCTGCGCGCTCCGGATGGCACCCTGCACGCGCTCCAGCGCGCGTTCCTCGCGGAGCAGGCCGGACAGTGCGCGTACTGCATCCCGGGGATGATCCTCTCCGCGGCGGGACTCCTGCGCCGGAAGCCCTCTCCCACCGAGGCGGACATCCGCACCGCGCTGGATGCGAACCTGTGCCGGTGTGGCTCGCACAACCGCATCGTGCGCGCCATCCAGCGCGCGGCGGCGGAGTTGGCGGGATGAGCGCTCCGGTCTCCCGTCGCTCGGTGTTGAAGGGCTCGCTGGTGCTGGCCTTCGCGCTCGCGGGGCCGGACGTCACGTGGGCCGCGCCCGGGCAGAAGAACGGCCTGCCCCAGGACCTGGCGCGCACGCCCGCGCTGGATGCGTGGATCCGCATCGGCGAGGACGGCGTCGTCACGCTCATGACGGGCAAGGTGGAGCTGGGCCAGGGCATCCTCACCGCGCTGGGGCAGTTGTGCGCGGAGGAACTGGACGTCGAACCGTCGCGGCTGCGCGTCGTGTCCGGTGACACGCGCGTCTGTCCTCCGGAAGGTCCCACGGCCGGGAGCATGTCCATTCCCAATGGCGGCGCGGCGGTGCGGCAGGCCTCCGCGGAGGTGCGCGCGCTGCTGGTGGACATGGCCGCGAAGAAGCTGCGCGTCCCGGCGGCGCGGCTCACCGTCCGGGACGGCACGCTGCGGGACACGGGCGGGCGCGCGCGCATCACCTACTGGGAGCTCGTGGGAGGAAAGCGTCTTCAGCGCGAGGCCACCGGAACCGTCGCGCCCAAGCCCGCCGCCCAACGCAAGCAGGTGGGCCGGTCTCTTCCCCGGATGGACCTGCCCGCGAAGGTGGTGGGCGAAGCGCGCTTCGTCCAGGACCTGAGAGCCGACTCGCTGGTGCACGGCCGCGTGGTGCGCGCGCCCACGCCGGGTGCGTCACTGGTATCGGTGGACTCCGCGCCGGTGGCCGCGATGCCCGGTGTGCTCAAGGTGGTGCGGGACGGAAGCTTCCTGGGCGTCATCGCCTCGCGTGAATGGCAGGCGGTGAAGGCCGCCACCGCGCTGGCCGCCGCGGCGCGCTGGAAGGACGGCGCGCCGCTTCCCGAGGATCCGCATGCGTGGTTGCTGGCGCAGCCTACGCAGGACACGGTCATCCACTCCGTGGAGCGCCCCACCGACGTCGCGCCCGCGCGCACGCTGGAGGCCACCTACCGCCGGCCGTACCAGATGCATGGGTCCATCGGTCCGTCCTGCGCGGTGGCGGAGTGGGACGGTTCCACGATGACCGTGCACACCCACAGCCAGAGCGTCTTCGAGACGGGCGAGGCCGTGGCCAGGCTGCTGGGATTGACGAAGGAGCAGGTGCACTGCCGGCACCAGGAGGGCTCCGGCTGCTACGGGCACAACGGCGCGGACGACGTGGCGGCGGATGCGGCGCTGCTGGCCCGCGCCCTGCCCGGCCGCGCGGTGCGCGTGCAGTGGTCGCGCGAGGACGAACACACGAACGAGCCCTACGGCTCCGCCATGGTGACGCGGGTGCGCGCGGGCGTGGACGCGAATGGGGACGTGCTCGATTGGGATTACGCCTTGTGGTCCACGTCGCACGGGACGCGGCCCGGGGGGCAGCCCGGAAACCTGCTCGCGGGCCGGTCCCTGGCGAAGCCCTTCGCCCAGCCCACGCCGAGGAACGGCGGGCCGCCCAACTACTCCGCCGACCGCAACGCCATCCCGCTGTATGCCTTTCCGGGGCAGGCCGTGACGACGCACTTCGTGACGGCGATGCCCGTGCGCGTGTCGTCCATGCGCGGCCTGGGCGCCTACGCGAACGTCTTCACCATCGAGTCGTTCATGGATGAGCTGGCGCACGCCGCGAAGGTGGACCCCGCGGCCTTCCGGCTCCGGCAGCTTCGCGATGACCGGGCAAAGGCAGTCATCGTCCGCGCGACGGAGCGGTTCGGCTGGGAGCGCTTCCAGCGCAGGCCGCACCACGGACGCGGGCTCGCCTTCGCCCGGTACAAGAACCTGGCCGCGTACTGCGCGGTGTGCATGGAGGTCTTCGTGCCTCCGGACACGCTGGTGCCGCGCGTGGTGCGCGCCGTCCTCGCCGCCGACGCGGGCGAGGTGGTCAACCCGGATGGGCTCGCCAACCAGTTGGAGGGCGGGCTCATCCAGTCCCTGAGCTGGAGCCTGAAGGAGGCCGTGCGCTTCGACTCGCGGCGCATTTTGTCTCGCGACTGGGAGGGCTATCCCATCCTCACCTTCTCCGAAGCGCCGACCGTGGACGTGCAGCTCATCGACCGGCCGGAGGAGCCGTTCCTCGGCGCGGGGGAAGCGAGCCAGGGCCCCTTGGCGGCGGCGCTCGCCAACGCCGTGTTCGACGCCACGGGCCTGCGCGCGCGGGACCTGCCCATCACCGCGGAGCGGCTGAAGGCCCTGCGCGGTTAGGGCTTCGGGCAGTGGGCGCCGGTGTCCACCCAGGCCTGGATGAGCGCGCCGAACTCCGCCTGCGTCCCCGGAACCGGCTCGCGTCCGGGGCCCGGGTTCCAGCCCCAGCCCACGAGCACGTCCTCCGCCATGTGGTGCTGGATGGCCGCCAGGTCCTTGCCACCGTTGCGCTTCGGGTCCTTGAGCTGCTCGCAGATTTCGCCCAGCGAGCGGCCGATCCACGCCATCTCCACGGGGGCCAGGGCCCACTTGGGATTGCCCGGGATGCTGGCCACCGTGGCGCCCACCGTGGGCGTGTTCGCCGCCTGATGACAGGCCGTGCAGGGCAACCCGGGCACGCCGTGGCCCTCCTCGCCGCCCACCACCGCCGGGACATGCGCTTGCTGAGACATGCCCTGCCGGGGCCTGCCGTCCGGCGGGTGGCAATTCGTGCAGCGCGGATGGGCAATCACCCGCCCCGCCTCCACGAAGAGCGCCACGGAGCGCGCCTGCGTGTCCTCGATGCGCGCGAAGGACGCCACGGGGCGCAGTGCATTCGGAGCAACAGGCGCTTCGGACTCAGGCGTCCGCGTCGCGCTCCGGCAGCCCGTGAGCGCGGCGACGGCACACGACAGCAGGAGGACGGCGCGGTGGCTTCGCATCACGCGGGAGCGTGACATGGGACGACAGGGGCCAGCCATTCCGGCCCTCGTCGAGTGTCCACCTTGCGGCCCTCAGCGCCCCACGCCCATGCGCGTCCACAGGTCCAACAGCGTGCGCAACACGGACGCGTCAGGCACGTCCGCCGCGGGTGGCACGTCCACGCGGATGCCGTGCGCCGCCAGCCGCGTGAAGGGGTTGTTCGCGTCCGTCGTCTTCAGCGGCACGGACGGATCCGCCGGCCGGAAGCCGAACGCCAGCGCCCGGGCCTGCACCTCCGGGCTGCGCAGGAAGGCCACCCACTCCAGCGCCGCCTCGCGCTGCTCGGGCGTCACCCAGTCCGCCTGGAGCACCGCCGCCGGATGGTCGCTCCACAGCGTCACCGGAGGATAGTCCACCCGCAGCGGCCCCCACCGGCCCTGCGCGTGGTCCAACTGCGCGATGGCCAGGCTCTCGTACACCAGCGCCAGGTCGTAGCGGGACGGCCCGTAGCGCACCAGGTCCGTCATGAACGTGCCCGTGGACGGCTCGAAGCGCGTCACGCCCCGCTCCAGTCCCTGCAGCCACGCCTGATAGCCGGGGTCCAACAGGTCCCCTTCCTTCACGCCCTCGCGCCGGCCCAGGTACTCCAACGTCGCGGACAGGAGCGCCTGCAGGCCGGAGTTGGACTTCCGGGGGTCCGTGTGGCCCAGCTTCACGAAGCCCCACTCCGGCGGGCCGCCCACCGCGGGCCAGCCCCGGTCGCTCGCCACCGCGCGCTGGAGCGTCTTCCACGACAGGGCCGCGCCCCCGCCCGCCTTGCGCAACACCTCCATCCGGTCCTGCCAGCCCACGAAGACGAGCGGCGTGATCACCAGCGGCTGCGGCGCGGCGTCGCCCTGCGTGGCGAACAGCGGCCCGTGCGAGTCATCCGTCGCCCAATCCGCCGCGAGCATGCGCAACTGCGCGCTGTCCGCCGGGCTCCACACCGTGGGCTTCTCCCGCCCTTCCAGGATGGCCTGCGCCGCCTCCAGCGACCCCAGCCCCACCAGCGTCACCCGCACCCGCGGATGCGTCCGCTCGAACTCCGCGAGCGCCGCCTCCACCCACGCGCGCTTCTCCGTGCTGTAGAGGAACGTGATGTCCGTCACCCGCCGCCGCGACGGCAGGACGGTGGACTCCGGCTCCGGCAGCCCCTGGCGAGGCTCCGCCACCGGGGCCGCCAGCAGGTAGAACACCCCCAGCAGGGCGGCCAGCAGGCCAATGAGGAGGAGGACCCGGGGCTTCATGCTCCCCCTCGTACCCCGGGTCGCGGTCCCGGAAAGCCCCCTGGTGCTTTTGTCACAACCCTGTCACTCACGGCCTCTCCCCCGCCCGCTCCCCGTCCAGGGACCCACCCGTCAGTTTGTTTGTCCTCATAGGACTGGCAGAATGGGCCGGATGATGACACTGGCACGAAGCATCGCGCTCCTGGGACTGGGAGCGGTGTTCGGGGGCTGCGCGGCGAAGCAGGCCCCGCCCATCCAGCACTACGCGCTGGGCATGTCGCGGGCGGAGTATCGGGATTACACGGGGGCGAAAGCGAGCCCCTGCGACGCGGAGCCGCGCTGGTTCCAGGACGAGCTGACCGCGGTGAACGGCCTGATGGCCCGCTTCGTCAAGGAGACGGACCAGGCCCTGGACCCGAAGGCGCTGGAGCACGCGAAGCACCTGGGGCTGCTGGAGGAGGGCCTGCGCACGCTGCCTCCGGTGCTCAAGGTGCACGAGAACAACCTCCGGGCGCTGAAGGCCTGCGGCTTCCGGAGCACGGGCGCGTTCCCCGAGCTGGCCCGGCGCGGCGACGAACTGCTGACGGAGACGCGGGAGCGGATGGCGCTGGGGCCCAGGATTCAAGCGGCGGCAGCGCTGCGCGAGGCGCAGAAGCAGTGGCACGAGCAGGGCCCGGAGCGCGAGGCCAAGGCGCGCGACACGTGGTGCCCGAAGCCCGCCAAGGTGGGCCAGCCGGACCTCTACTTCGCGCGGCAGTCGCCGGAAGGCGGGCGCACCGAATACTTCTTCTGCGACGGCCACGTCGTGGAGAAGTCCGCCGACGCGGAGCCCACGCTGCTGAGCCCCGAGGGACTGTCGAAGTGGGAGCGCCGCCGGGTGCAGGCGAAGAAGTACCTGGACGCGGCGCAGTCCTATCCCCCGGAGGAGGTGGACCGTCAGCCCACGGCCGCCACCCTCCAGAAGGCCGCCGCGTCCGGCGGTGGCAGCGCGGCGGGAAGCGCCCCGTAGACCAGGGCGTGGCGCGCGGGCCTCCGCCGTCACGCCCCCAGCCGGGCGAGCCGCTTGGACAGGTGCGCGTCGCCGCCCGCGTCCACGCCGCCCACGAAGGCGGCCAGGGACTGGCCCACGCCGGACAGGTGGGCCTCCATGTGCGGCTTGAGCGCGGTCCAGCGCTTCGTCCAGGCGTCCTCGGAGCCGTCGCGCAGGTCGGGGCGCTCGGAGAGGAGCGCCGTCACGCGCAGCGCCAGCTCCGGGTCGTTGAGCGTCCGCGCGGCGGCCACGCCCGGCGGCACCGAGCCCGCGGGCGCGGCCTTCCACATCTCCGCCGCGCGCTGGAAGGCCGCCACGTCCACCTGGGACAGGAGCCCCAACGCGTGGCGCAGCGGCAGCCGTCCTTCCGCCTTGGGGCCCACCACGTGCGCCATCAGCGCGGCGAAGGGCGCGGCCAGGGCCGGGTGCGCCGCGGGGTCCACGCCGCCCAGGGCGCGCAGCGCGTGGCGGGCCTTGCGAGACAGCCGCGTCACCTTCCAGCTGGGCCCCTTGAGCTTCGACTGGAGCAGCGCCAGCGCGGACGCGGCGGCGCTCACCGCCTCGGGGCCGGGCGTGGCGGGGGCCACGCGGCGCGGCAGCACGAGCGCGGGAGGCGGCGGGGCGGCGGCCTTCGGGGGCGGCGCGGGCGGGGCCTCGCCGCTGCTCACCTCGGCGTAGCCCTCGCGGACCTTCTCCGCGACCTTCTTGTTGTACTCACGCAGGGCGGCTTCCTCGTCCGGGAAGGCCTTCTCCTTGCGCTGCCCCGCGGTGCCGATGCGGCCGTAGGTGACAATGAAGGTGGCGCCCTGGAGCTCTGGCATCCAGAACTTGGAGCTGTTGCCGTCGACGAATTCGAACCTGCGCATGGACGCGGAGGTTACTCCACCTTCGCGGCCAGTGAGCGCAATCCCTCGTCGCGAGACACGCCGCCGGTGTAGCCCAGCTCCAGCCGGGCCTTCTCGTCGCTCACCGTCACCTCCTGGCCCGCGAGCAGCAGCTCCGTGCGGGACAGGGGCGGCGTGCTCTTGAGGCCCAGCAGATCCCAGACGAAGTCGCTGACCACGGCCACCGTCGCGGCCAGCGCGGTGGGCATGGACCTGTCGCCGGGCTCCACGCCCTGCGTCTTCAAGAGCGCGGTGACGAAGGCGCGGAACTCCACGGGCGGGCCGTCGGTGAGGAAGTACGACTGACCGCCCTGCCCCTTCTCCGCGGCCAGCAGCAGACCCTCCACCACGTTGGCCACGTGGCAGGTGGACGTCAGGTAGTGCCCGCCGCCAATCCAGCGGAAGCGCCTGGACTTCACCGCGGCGACCAGCGTGGGCAGCAGGGTGGTGTCCCCCGGCCCCCAGACCATGCGGGGCCGCACGGCGACGGTGGTGAACTCCGGCGAGTTGACCTGGAGCACGAGCCGTTCGGCCTGGCCCTTGGTGGACGGGTACGGGCCCACGGGGCGCTCGGGCAGCGGGTGCGTTTCGTGGAGGTTCGCCATGGGGCCACCGTCCACCAGCACGGCCTCCGTGCTCACGTGCACGAAGCGCTTCACGCCGGCCGCGCGCGCCGCCTCCAGCACGGCCTCCGTGCCGCGCACGTTGGCCTCATAGAAGGCCGCGCGGGGGCCGGACATCTTCACGTGCGCCGCGGCGTGGAAGACGGTGTCGCAGCCCTCCATGCCCAGGCGCAGGCGCTCCGGATCGACGAGGTCGCCCTCCCACGGCTCGCCGCCCGCGGCCTGGATGGCCTGCGCGGCCTCCGGGGAGCGGGCCAGCGCGCGCGCCGGTTCCCCGCGCTTCGCGAGCGCCGCGAGCAGGTGCTTTCCGACGAACCCCGAGCCACCGGTGACGAACGCGCGCACGTGTGAAGCCTCCTCCGTCCGAGGACGCCGCTCCTACCACTCCCGGCGCGGGCCGGGTAGCCCACGCCGGTCCATCAGAACATGTCGCGCAGCGAGGGGGCGGGGCCCGAGAACAGGGCGCTGGCGGTGTCGAGCGACGCGTCGTCTCCCTCCAACATGCCGGCGAGCTGGAGCGCGCGGGGCGAGAGGAAGCCGGTGTAGAGCGGCGCCAGAGCGCGCACGTGCAGCTTGAGACGGCCCTCGCCGCCGGGCCGGACGCGGGCGGTGCCGCCCTCCACCTCCAGCACGAAGCGCCCGGTGTTCTCCGGCAGGAGGTCGTCCTCCACGTCCAGGTGGAGCGCGCCGGACAGGCCGGGAGCGAAGCCGCGCGCCTCCAGGGCGCGGGGGACGTCCAACAGGCGCGTCATCCAGTGCATGGAGAGCTTCACCTGGTAGGTCTGTTCGCGCAGCAGCGCGAGGAGCGGCTCGTCCGCGCCGCCGAACCACATCACGTCCCGCGCCAGCGAGCGGTGGTCACCCAGGAAGCGCAGGAGCCGTCGCGCGGCGGCGGGCGTGGTGGCGACGAGGTCCGTGAGCTTGACGACCTGCGTGGGCACGGCGCCCTGGGGCGAGAGGCTCCGCACGAGGTACACGTAGCCCTCCACGCCGGATGCGCCCTCCACGACGTAGCCGTAGGCGGTGTCGTTGCGGGGCGTGCGCACGCGCCGCCAGATGTAGTCGCCCCGGTCCAGCCAGCCGTGGTGCCGGGCGGCGAAGCGCCGGTAGCACGCCTCCACCGCCGCGTCGTCGGACGGGCGCATGGGGCGCAGGGACAGCGAGCGTTCCCCCAGCTCCAGCGAGGCCGCTTCGACGTGGATTTCGTAGCGAGCGCCGGAGACCTCGTAGCCCACGCGCCGGTAGAGCGGCTGGGTCGCGGGGTAGAGGACAGAGAGGGGGGCGCCTTCGTCGCGCATCTCGCGCAGGAAGTGATGGAAGAGGCGCGTGGCGGCGCCGGCGCCCCGGTGCGCGGGAGCGACGCCCACGCCGCCCACGCCGATGAGGGGCACCGAGCGTCCGCCCAGGAACTGCCCCATCCGGATGAGGGTGAGCGTGGCGGCCACGTCACCGCTCACGCGAAGGATGCGCAGCGAGGACTCGGAGAAGTTCTTGCGCACCACGGTCTCGGAGTCCGCGAGCGGCATGGCGAACGCCTGCGTGGTGATGTCCGCGATGGCGGCCAGTTCCTGCTCATTCCTCGGCGGTCCGTAGTCGTCCGTCTCCATCCCGCATCCCCTTGCGTTGCGTCAGGCGGCGCAGCATGGCGCAGCGGATGGAGCGCGGGGAAGGCCGGACGGATCCGCTGTCACTTCGTGGGCTTCGGGGCGGGCGTCAGGCGGCCGTACTTCCGCAGGGCCTTCACCAGGCGGTCGGGTGGCAGGCCATGGACGCGGACGCTCTGGAAGCCGGTCATCGTGTCGGAGGCGAGCATGGAGTTGAGGATGGCCTCCTGGGTGGCCTGCACGGTGGCTTCGAAGAGAGGGGTCATCCGCTCGTTGTCGAGCATGGAGACCGGAGCGACCGCCGTGGCGCTCACGGGCTGCGTGGAGAACGCGAGGAAGATGTCGCCGGAGGCGTTCTCCCCCAGGCCGCCCATCTTCCCCATCGCGAGCGGCACGCGCCGGGCCACGCGGTCGAGCTGGTGCGGCAGGAGCGGCGCGTCGGTGGCCACGACGATGATGATGGAGCCCATGCCTTCCGGGGGCGGCGGACCGGCGCTGGCGCGCTTCGAACATGGGGGAAGGTGGGCGCGATAGGGGCCCTTGGGCGGGGCGTCTCCGAAGTAGCAGGAGCGCAGGTCGGGAATCTCTTCCCCCACGGGAGCGCCCGCGACGGAGAAGAGGCGGCGGCTGCCGTAGTTGCACTGCACGAGCACGCCGAGGGTGTAGCCGCCCTGCTCCGCCTGGAGCTTGCGGGAGGCCGTGCCGATGCCGCCCTTGAAGCCATGGCAGATCATGCCCGTGCCGCCGCCCACGGAGCCCTCGGTGACGGGGCCCGGGCGTGCGGCGTCGAGCGCCTGCATCGCGTGCTGGGGCTGGACGTGGAAGCCATCGATGTCGTGCAGGAAGCCGTCCCAGGTCTCCGCGACGACGGGCAGGCCCAGCTCCCAGGTGAGGTCGCGCTTCTGGGCCCAGGAGATGACGCCCTCGTGCACGGCGCCCACGGCGTGGGTGTCGCTGATCATCACGGGGCCGGAGAGCAGGCCGGACTCCTTCACCCAATGGGTGCCGGTCATCTCACCGCTGCCGTTGAGAGCATGGGTGGCCGCGAAGACAGGCCGAGCCACGGCCTCGCGGCCCCGGGGCAGCACGGCGGTGACGCCCGTCCGCACCTGCGCGCCGGTGTTCAGCGTGACGTGGCCCACTTCAACGCCCTTCACGTCGGTGATGGCATTGAGCGCACCCGGCTGTCCGCCGAAGGGGATGCCCAGGTCACTGGACCGGGGACGCGCGGTGCTCGTGATGGGCAGGAGGCACAGCAGGCCCAGGAGGACAGCGGGACGAAGTTCCATGGGCAGGGGTTCTACACTTCGACGAACTGTCCTCCCACGATGCCGGTCTGTTCCAGGGCGGCCTTGAGTTCTCCATCGACGATGAGCGCGGAGCGCCATCCCCAGAGACGGAACACGCGTTCGTCAGCCACTTTCGACTTGTCGATGCGCAATCCGCCGATAGCCCGATACTGTCCTACCTTCGCGGGCTGACCGTCTTCAGGTCGCCAGAACTGGACTTCTTCAGTCGCCACTTCATCAACGCAGCGGACCGTGCGCGCCGCGACCAGAAGGAAATAGGGCTCGCTCTGGCCCTCGACCTGCACCGGAAAGAGCTGCACGTCGTTGGGAGCAAGCATCCGAAACACCTCGGCCGTCCTGGCGTTGAGCACAGGCGTGAGCCCTAGACCCGCGGACGTGAAGTCCAGGGGCTTCCCAGGACGGGAAATCGGAATACGCAAGAGCCCCGGGTCGGGAATGGCCACCCCATCACTGAATACCCAGGGGTCATCCAATGGCTGACCGTCAGCATGGGTCGGCGTCTTGAAATACCAGCGTCCCGGTACATACACGTCGATGAGCAGGTCGAAGAACCGTCGTTCCTTCACGTCAGGCATCGGGATCCCTGGTGATGAGCTTTCGCATGCGGGTTCCAGCGGTCGTCAGTTCTTTCGCGATGGCTGACAGGACGTCCACCAGCGCAACCCGGCACTGCGCGACGCCTCTGCATTTCGACATGGCATCGTTGAGCCGGGCGAGCACCTCTTGATGATACTCCGCAGGATGCGGCCCTCGATGTCCGTTGATTCGCACCAGGTTCGCGCTGTCGTTGAGGCTCATCCCCGCCTGCTCGAAAAACAGTTCGAAGAGGGGCGTCCAGGGGCCACCCGACTGCGCCGACACCTCGTTCTTGTCCGTGCAGATGTGATGAACATCTCCCTCCGGGTCGCCCTGGATTCCGCCGCCTCCAGGCCCCATGGCGACGGCCGCCACTGCGGTGGGCGCCAACGTGACGTTGAGCACTCCCGCTGACGACACGGAGATGGACCGCACCTCCCCGGCCAGTGCGCGCGACAGTTGGAACCCACCCTCCACCTCCGCCCTCAGCGCCGCCTGCGGGAAGCCCGGCATCCGAGGCCCCTGCGCCGCCATCGCGTTCCTGCCACCGAGCGCTGTCATCGCGACGATGACCAGCACCCGGGCCCCGTTGGCCCCCAGCACGCGCCCGAAGCGATGCCCCGCCTCCTTCAGCGCAGCCTCATCCCTGGCGTCCCGTGACTCGTCCATGAGCCGCAAGAACGCCTGTCCCAGGTTCCACACGGGCCCCGTGCCCAGGTACGCGATGAGCGATGCCGTCAGTACCACCGCGACCAGCTTGGTGATGGGCTCCGGCGCGACAAGCATCACCATCGCGGTGCCAATCATCGCCGTGACCATGGTCCGCAGCGCGACAGGGTCCATCAACTCCTCCACTGCGTCCGCCACGCCTTCCCAGACCGTATCGAGCGCGAAGGAGAGCGCCATGCGCCGCCGCGCCATCGGGTCCAGGGGAAAGTCGCCGCTCAAGCGGAGCACCTGCCGGCCTTGAGCACCCGCGACGATGCCTCCCACCGACGCAAGCAAGGAGCGCCGGTCGGAATCCCGGACCGCGACGTCCAGCTTCAGCTCAAGCACGAGTTGAGTGACCGCGTTCTTGAACGCCTCTTCGTCAATCCGGACCGGCTTCGTTTCTACCGGCGTATAGGCGATGGGCCGGCCCCGCCCCGTGTCGAGGTTCACCACCCGCGTCGTCGCGCAGCCCGCTGTCAACCACAGCAGCACGAACACTGCCCAGAGCTTCATGTGCCCTCCACGGCTCACGGATCCGACGAGACCACCCGCTCCGGCTCCAGCACCTCCCGCGTCCGCGCCCCACGCTCGATGTAGCCCGCACCGCCTTTCAACTCCCGGCCGTCCTCCAGCACGGCGATGAGGCGATACGACGACTCACCCCGGACGGGATAGGTCAGGGCCACGGTGTCCCCCTTGCCCATGGCGCGGTAGAGGACCTGGCCGTGGTCGTGCTCGATGCGCACCTCGCGCACGGCCTGGCCGGTGCGGTTCTCCACGCGCACTTCAATCCCCGCTCGCGCGGGCCCCGTGTCGTGCAACCACAGCGCGACCCCGGCGATGAGCGTCAGGGCCGAGCCCAGCACCATTCCCCCCAGCATCCACAGGATCCGCATGGCACTCCCTCTTCCGTGATTGCCGTGCAGACAACCGGCGCTGCCTTTCTAACAGGTGCGTCCGCCCACCCGGTGCTAAGCCCTGACAACAGGAGGAAGCACGCCCATGCGGAAACTGACCTATTACGTCGCCACCTCGCTCGATGGCTTCATCGCCTCGCCCACCGGCGCGTACGACTACTTCAGCACGGAGCAGGACTACTTCGACGCCATCGCCGCCGAGTACCCGGAGACGCTCCCCGGCGGCTACCGCGCCTTCAAGGGCATCACCGGCCCGGGCAAGCACTTCGACACCGTGCTGGAGGGCCGCAACACCTATCAGGTCGGCCTGGACGCGGGCGTCACCAACGCGTACCCGCACCTGGAGCACTACGTCTTCTCCCGCACCCTCACGAAGAGCCCCGACCCCGGCGTCAAGCTCTCCAGCACGCCGCTCGCCACCGTGCGCGAACTCAAGGCGCGTGACGGACTGGGCATCTGGCTGTGCGGCGGCGGCGCGCTCGCGGCCGAGCTGCTTCCTGAAATCGATGCGCTGATCATCAAGCTCAACCCCGTCATCGTGGGCCAGGGCATCCGCCTCCTCGACGCGGGCTATGCGCCCCACCGCCTGCGCCTCACGGGGACGCGCACGCTCGACTGCGGCGTCGTCTTCCTGAGCTACGACCACCTCAAGCCCTAGTCCGCTCCGTCGCGCCCCACGCGGGCACCCGGGGCCTCATTGGACCTGGGGCCAATGCGGACCCGGAAAACCGGCCGTTCTCCACACGGGGTGTGAGCTTCCGTTCCGCTCGGAGGCATGGTGTGCCAGCAGGGTTGGATGGTGGATGGATCCACCCTGTCGTTCCTCACCGCTGTTCCCGCACCGTGCGTTACGCTGGAGTGTCTATGAGAAGTCCCCTGGACGACAGCCAGCCGCCCTCGTCCGCCAGCGGTGGCGACATCGCCTACGCGACTCCCAGCGCGGCCCGAGACATGGGCGCGCAGCTGCGCCTGTTCATCGACAGCGTGAAGGACTACGCCATCCTGACGTTGGATCCGGCGGGCAACATCATGAGCTGGAACACCGGCGCCGAACGCATCAAGGGCTACCGGCCCGAGGAGATCCTCGGCCAGCACCTCAGCCGCTTCTACACGCCCGAGGACATCGACCAGGGCAAGCCCCAGCAGGACCTGGACACCGTCAACCGCGAGGGCCGCCTCGAGGAGGAAGGCTGGCGCGTCCGCAAGGACCACAGCCTCTTCTGGGCCAACGTCGTCATCACCGCGATGCGCGACTCCCAGGACCAGCTCGTGGGCTACGGCCAGGTGACGCGCGACTTCACCGAGCGAAAGCTCGCCCAGGAGCAGCTGCTGCAGAGCGAGGAGCGCTTCCGCCTGCTCGTCGAGCACATCCAGGACTACGCCATCTACATGCTCGACGCGGACGGCCGCGTCTCCACCTGGAATGCCGGCGCCGAGCGCTTCAAGCAGTACAAGGCCGAGGAGATCATCGGCCAGCACTTCAGCCGCTTCTTCCCGCCGGAGGACGTGGCCCGGGGCAAGCCCTGGTACGCCCTCCAGGTGGCCACCCGGGAAGGCCACTTCGAGGAGGAGGCGTGGCGCATCCGCAAGGACGGCAGCCTCTTCTGGGCCAGCGTCGTCATCACCGCGCTGCACGACCCGACAGGAAAGCTCCGGGGCTTCGCCAAGGTGACGCGCGACATCACCCAGCGGAAGCAGAACCAGGAGCGGCGCGAGCTGGAGATGCTCCGCGACGCCGTGCGCGCCCGCGATGAGTTCCTCTCCGTCGCCTCGCATGAGCTGAAGACGCCGCTCACCCCGCTCCAGCTCAAGCTCACGTCCCTGCTGCGCACCGTGGAGAACAACCCCTCCGTCACCCTGCCCGTGGAGCGCATCGCCCGCGACCTGGAGGTGGCCCGCCGGCAGGTGCGCAAGCTGTCGGACCTCATCGAGGACCTGCTGGACGTGTCGCGCATCAGCATGGGCCAGCTGCGGCTGGACCGGGCGCCCATGGACCTGGCCTCGCTCGTGCGGGAGGTGGTGGCCCGCTACGCGCCCCAGTCCGCGCAGGTCGGCTGCGTCGTCACGCTGGAGGCCGCCACGCCCATCGAGGGCCACTGGGACCGGGCCCGGATGGATCAGGTCATCACCAACCTGCTCACCAACGCGCTCAAGTACGGCGCGGGAAAGCCCATCCACGTCCGGGTCCGCATGGACGCCGGGCTGGCCGTGCTGAACGTGAAGGACGAAGGCATCGGCATCCGGCTGGAAGATCAGCCTCGTGTCTTCGACCGTTTCGTGCGCGCCGTCTCCGAGCGCAACTACGGCGGCCTGGGGCTGGGGCTCTTCATCACGCAGCAGATCGTCGAGGCCCACGGCGGCATCGTGCAGGTGCGCAGCACCCTCGGCGAAGGCTCGACCTTCACCGTGATGCTGCCCCCGGGGCCGGACATCACCCCGGAGCCTGACGCTCCTCCCGAGCCGGGAGCTGGCGCTCCTCCCGAGCCATGAGGATGTAGCGGTAGGGCACCACGCGCGTCAGCTCGTGCAGCGTGGTGACCCCGGCCGCGACCTTCGCCAGCGCGTCCTCCACCAGCGTGCGGAAGCCTCGCGCCCGGGCGTGCCGGCGCAGCTGGACGCCCGGCGCCCCGGTGGCGATGAGCAGTTGCAGCTCCGGGTCCACCACCAGGAGCTCGAAGAGGCCCACGCGCCCCTTGAAGCCGGTGTGGCGGCACGCCTCGCAGCCCTGCCCCGCCCGGGGCTGCACGCCCTCCAGGAGCGGCCCCAGCAGCGCCAGCTGATCCGCCGTGGGCGTGGTGGGCGCGGAGCACTCCGGGCAGATGCGCCGCACCAGCCGCTGCGCCAGCACCGCGAGCAGCGCCTCCGCGATGTCGCCGTCCTCCAGCTTCAACCCGCGCAGGCGGCTCACCGCGCCAATGGCATCCGCCGTGTGCAGCGTGCCCAGCACCACGTGCCCGGTGGACGCCGCCATCAGCGCGGTGCTGCCCGTCTCCAGGTCGCGAATCTCCCCCACCAGCATCACGTTGGGGTCCTGCCGCAGCAGCGCGCGCAGCAGCGTCAGGTGCGGCATCTGCGGCGACACCTGCTTCTGGTTCACCTTGGGGACCACGTACTCGATCGGGTCCTCCGCCGTGATGATCTTCTTGCGCCCGTCGTTGAGCCGCGCCAGCGCCGCGTACAGCGTCGTCGTCTTCCCGCTGCCGGTGGGGCCCGTCACCAGCACCAGCCCCTCCGGGTTGCCCAAGAGCCGCAGCACCGTGGCCTGCAGCTCCGGCGTCATCCCCAACTTCTCCACCGGCACCAGGCCCACCGTGGCGTCGAGCAGGCGGATGACCACGTCCTCGCCCGCGGGCGAGGGCACCACGCTCACGCGGAAGTCCACGAACTTCCGCCCCGCCGCCCCTTCGTAGAGCGCCCGCAGGCGGCCGTCCTGGGGCCGCCGCTTCTCCGCGATGTCCAGCCCCGCCAGCACCTTGATGCGGCTCACCACCTCCGGCAGCGAGTCCGGGGAGATGTCCGTGTACGTCTGGTGGAGGATGCCGTCGACGCGGTAGCGCAGGTCCACGTCGTCCGTGTAGCTCTCCAGGTGGATGTCGGACGCGTTCTGCGTCACCGCCACCGCGAGCACGTGGTTCACCAGCTCCACCGCCGTGGGCCGTGGGGACAGCGCCGCGCCGGCCTTCAGCACCACGTCCACCGTCGCGTGCTCCCCCGCGCCGAAGCCCACCTCCAGGGCCGAGTCGATTTCGTAGCGGTTGAGCCGCACCGGGCGCACCGGCCGGCGCAGGAAGTCCGCGATGCGGTAGCGCACGGACTCATCCTCCGGGTCCAGCATCGCCACCGTCACGGGCTCCGTGTCCTGGGCCGTGTCCACCCGGCCCATCACCGCGACGCCCAGGCGGCGGCAGAAGGACTCGGGGAGCAGGCGCAGCGATTCGCGGTCGAGCGTGAACTGGGGCAGTTCGGAGAACGGAGGAACATCCGGGGGAGCCATGGCCCGCCGGCTTATCACGGCCCCCCTCGCGCCCGGCCGGGGCTGCTATCCTCCCCGGCATGTCGCGGCCTCCCGCGGACCCTCCCGCCATGCCGTCGCTGCTGGTGTTCGCCGTGGCGGTGCTGCTGTTCGGCTCGCCGCTGCGCCGGCTGTGGCTGGCCGAAGGGGCCCCCGCCGCGCTCCCCTTCCTCGTGTGGCTGGGCGTCATCGCCCTGGGCGGGTGGGTGGCGCACCGGAGCCTGCGCCCATGACGCTGGGGCCAGGCCCGCTCGTCATCGCCTCCGTGGCCTACCTGGGCGCGCTGTTCCTGGTGGCCTACGCGGCGGAGAAAGGCCGCATCTCCCCGCGCATCACCCAGCACCCGCTGACGTACGCGCTGGCCCTGGGCGTGTATGCCACGTCCTGGTCCTACTTCGGCAGCGTGGGCTACGCGGCCCGCCATGGCTTCCGCTACCTGGGCATCTACCTGGGCCTCACGCTCGCGTGTCTGCTCGCCCCGGTGCTGTGGCGCCCGCTCCTGCGGCTGACGCGCGAGTTGCAGCTCACCTCGCTCGCGGACCTGCTCGCCTTCCGCTACCCCGGCCAGGTGACGGGCACGGCGGTGACGCTGTTCGCGCTGGCGGGCAGCCTGCCCTACTTGGCGCTCCAGATTCGCGCCGTCGTGGAGTCCGCGCGCCTGTTGAGCCCCGCGGCGGCCCCGGCGCTGGTGGGCCCCGGCTTCTGCGGCGTGCTCATCGTCTTCTCGCTCCTCTTCGGCGCCCGCCACCCCGCCCCGCGCGAGCGGCACGAAGGGCTGATGCTGGCCATCGCCTTCGAGTCTGGCGTGAAGCTGCTGGCGCTGCTCATCGTCGCGGGCTGGTGCGTGGTGTCCGTCTTCGGCGGCCTGGGCGGGCTCAATGACTGGCTCACCCTCCACCCCGAGGCGGTGGAGGCGCTCCAGCGCCCCGCGCGCGACGCGTCCTGGGCGCCGCTCCTGGTGCTCTCCACCATCGCCGCGTTCCTCACGCCCCGGCAGTACCACGTGGCCTTCACGGAGGCGCCCGAGCGCGACGGGCTGGCCACCGTCGCGTGGGCCTTCCCGCTGTTGATGCTGCTCATCAACGTGGCGGTGCCCGTGCTGCTGTGGTCCGGAGAGGCGCTGGGCCTGCCCTGGCCCGCGGACTTCCACGTCCTCTCCGTGCCCATCTCGAAGGGCGCCCCGATGCTGGCGCTCATCGCCTTCCTGGGCGGCGTGTCCGCGGCGAGCGCCATGGTCATCGTCACCACGCTCGCGCTCGCGCCCATGTGCCTGACGCACCTGGTGCTGCCCCTGGGCACCGCGCGCGGCCGGGAGGACCTCTACGGATGGCTGCTGTGGGCCCGGCGCGTGCTCATCGCCGCCATCATCCTCGCGGGCTACGGCTTCTACCGGCTGCTGGACACGCGGACGACGGGGCTCGTGGACCTGGGGCTCGTGTCCTTCGTGGCCACCGCGCAGTTCGCGCCGGGCGTGCTGGGGCTCCTGACGTGGCCCAAGGCCACGCGCGCGGGGCTGCTCGCGGGGCTCCTCGCGGGCGGCACGACGTGGGCCCTCACGCTGCTGGCCCCGCTGTGGGAGCCGCCCTCGCTGGTGGCGTGGACCAACCAGCTCTCCGTGAAGCTGGGCTTCGGCGCGGAGGAGCCCTGGGGCTTCGCCACCTTCACCTCGCTGGCCCTCAACGCGCTGTGCTTCGTGGCGGTGTCGCTCCTCACGCGCCAGTCCGTGGAGGAGAAGGAGGCCGCGCGGGTGTGCACGCGTCAGGCGCCGGGGCTCGCGACGGGCAGCGTGGCGGCCAGCTCCCCGGACGAGTTCCGCCGGCAGCTGGAGCCCGTGCTGGGCGCGCAGGTGGCCGCCGCGGAGGTGGACCGCGCGCGCGAGGCGCTGGCGCTGTCCCCCGACGAGCGCCGCCCCGCGGAGCTGCGCCGCCTGCGCGACGGCGTGGAGCGAAACCTCTCCGGGCTCATCGGTCCGGTGCTGGCGCGGCTCGCGGTGGGCGAAGCGCTGCGGTTGGACCCCAGCGCGCGCACGGCCCTGGCGGATCAACTGCGCTTCGTGGAGGAGCGGCTGCGCGACGCACGCGACATGCGCGGCCCCTTGCGCGAACTGGAGGTCGTGCGCCGCTACCTCTACCGCATCCTGGAGGACCTGCCCCTGGGTGTCTGCGCCATGGGCCCGGACGGCGAGGTCGTCCTCTGGAACGCCGCGCTGGAGGCGCTGTCGGGCGTGCCCATGGACTCCGCGCGGGGCGTGCCGCTCGCGCGCCTGCCGGAGCCCTGGGGGTCGCTGTTCGCGGAGCTCGCGCGGGCCCCTGGCGGCGACGACGAGGCGCGCGTGACGGTGAATGGCAAGCAGCGCTCGCTGCGCCTGCACCGCTCGCGGCTCGCGCCCTCGGACGACGCCAGCGGTCAGGAGACGGGCATCACGTTCCTGGTGGAGGACTGGACGGAGCGCAAGGCGGTGGACGCGCGGCTCGCGCACCAGGACCGGCTCGCGTCGCTGGGCCGGGTGGCCGCGGGCGTGGCGCATGAGATTGGCAATCCACTGACCGCCATCGCCAGCATCAGCCAGAACCTCAAGTACGAGCTGGAGGACCCGGAGGCCGTGCGCGAGCGGGTGGGGCTCATCCTCCAGCAGTGCCGCCGCATCGACGCCATCGTCCGGGCGCTCGTGGGCTTCGGCCACTCGGGCACGGTGGGCGGCGAGTCCCGGCCCTTCACGCGCGTGGCGGTGGGCCCGCTGCTCGCGGAGGCCGCGCAGCTGGCCCGGCTGTCGCGCAAGGCGCGTGACGTCGCGTGCACGCACCAGAGCCCGGACGGGCTGGACGTGCTCGGCGACGCGCAGCGGCTGGAGCAGGTGCTGGTGAACCTCTTGACCAACGCCATCGACGCGTCGCCCGCGGGCTCGCGCGTGGAGCTGTTGGCGGAAGCCTCGGGAGACCAGGTGCGCATCCAGGTGGAGGACCGGGGGCACGGCATCGCCCCGGAGCTGTCGCAACGCATCTTCGAGCCGTTCTTCACCACCAAGCAGCCCGGCGAAGGCACCGGCCTGGGCCTCCCGCTGGTGGAGGGCATCGTGCGCGAGCACGGCGGCACGCTGCGCATCGAGCCCCGCCAGGACGGCGGCACCCGCGTGACGCTGCGCCTGCCCCGCGCGGACACGCTGAAGCAGGAGGCCTCCGCTTGAGCCGCATCCTGGTCATCGAGGACGAACCCATCATCCGCACGGAGCTGCGACGGCTGCTCACCCGCGCGGGACATGACGTGGCGGAAGCGGGCGCCGTGCCAGAGGCCGCGGCCGAGCACGCGCTGGACGCCTTCGACCTGGTCATCTCCGATTTGCGCCTGCCCGGGCCGCCGGGCACGGACATCATCGCGCTGTGTCCGGGCGTGCCGGTGCTCATCATGACCAGCTTCGCCACGGTGAAGTCCGCCGTGGACGCGATGAAGCTGGGCGCGGTGGACTACATCGCGAAGCCCTTCGACCACGACGAGCTGCTGCTCCAGGTGGAGCGCGTGCTGCGCGAAGGCCGCCTCACCCGCCAGAACGCCGCCCTCAAGCGCGAGGTGGAGCAGACCTGGTCCCCCGGCGGCATGGTGGGCAACGCCCCCGCCATGCGCGACGTGTTCGAGCGCGTGCGCAAGGTGGCCCCCTCCGCCGCCACCGTGCTGGTGCTGGGCGAGTCCGGCACCGGCAAGGAGTTGGTCGCCCGCGCCGTCCACGCGCAGAGCCCGCGCGCGGAGGGGCCCCTCATCGCGGTCAACTGCGCCGCCATCCCCGAGGGCCTGCTGGAGAGCGAGCTGTTCGGCCACGAGAAGGGCGCCTTCACCGGCGCGCAGGCCGCGCACGCGGGGCTCGTGGAGGCCGCGCACGGTGGCACCCTCTTCCTGGATGAGATTGGGGAGTTGCCCGCGCCCGCGCAGGCCCGCCTGCTGCGCATGCTCCAGGACGGCGAGGTGCGGCGGGTGGGCGCCACGCGCTCGCGCAAGGTGGACGTGCGCATCCTCGCGGCCACGCACCGCGACCTGCCCCGCCGCGTGCAGGAGGGGCTGTTCCGCCAGGACCTCTACTTCCGCCTGCGCGTCGTGGAGATCCGCCTGCCGCCCCTGCGCGAGCGCGGCGAAGATGTCCCCGCGCTGGCCAGGCACCTGCTGGAGCGGGCCAGCCGCCGCATCGGGCGCCCGCCCGCGTCGCTGTCTCCTGACGCGCTGGCCGCCATCGCGCAGCACCCGTGGCCGGGCAACGTGCGCGAGCTGGAGAACGCCATCGAGCGCGCGGTCATCCTCGCGGACGGGCCGCTCATCACCGCCGACCTGCTGGCGCTGGAGCCGCCGGGCGGGCCGGGCGCGGACGGCCATCCCCCCGCGCTGGAGGAGACGGACTTCCCGCCCGTCCCGGCCAGCGAGGACCCGCGCTCGCCGGACTCCATGGAGGAGTACTTCCGCCGCTTCGTGCTGGAGCACCAGGAGCGCATGGGCGAGACGGAGCTGGCGCGCCGGCTGGGCATCAGCCGCAAGACGCTCTGGGAGAAGCGCCAGCGGTTGGGCATCCCTCGCACCCGCGCCTGAAGGCTTCGACACGTCGTCGACGCGTCGAAACCCGTCGAAAGCCCCGGCTCCCGCCGCGCTCCAGAGGGAAGAGCCCTGGGCACGGCGGTTGCTCATGGGTCCTGGCATCCACCGGACGCAAACCCCCGGTGGCCCAGGAGAACACGCCCATGTGCAACCACAACAGCCTCGGACCGGATGGCCAGCCCAAGTCGGGTTACGACACCCGCCTGAACCCCGACCTGACCCGCAGCGCCGCGAAGAGTGCCGCGCCCATGTCGACGGAGCGGACCGCCAACTGCTGCGTCGTCAACCAGTGGGGCGGGACCATCACCAACGTGGTGCTGCGCCACCGCTACAGCAACAACCCCAGCTACCAGCAGGAGGGCAACTGGCCCTCGCTCGCGGAGAACGCCACCAGCTCGTCGTTCCAGGCCATCTACTGGACCGGCGCCACGGGCCACGACTACTGGTGGATCCAGTTCGAGGATGACAACGGGAAGATCTGGTCGTGCAAGCAGAACTTCTACTGCACGCTGACGTCCTCCGACGCGAACACCACCGTCTACTTCTTCGTCAACGGGTCCTCCGAGGAGCTGCAGATCCAGATGATCAGCGGCGGCTGCGACACGGTCCTGTCGGACTAGCGGCCCTAAGGCACCGCCGCCATCCCTTCCTCTGGATCCATTCCATGACTCTTCCAGCGCAGGACCCCGCGCGACTGAAGCAGCTCGTCGCGGCGGCCATGAAGGACTACCTGGGCTCGCAGACGGAGATTGGCGTGTCGGCGGCGGTGTCCGTCGGCGACGTGCGCGCCAGCTACGTCGCGGGCCTGTCGGACCGCGCCGCCCGGCGGCCGGTGTCCGAGGACACGCTGTTCCTCATCTGCTCCGTGCAGAAGGTCTTCACCAACACGCTCGCCGCCGCGCGCATCGTGGAGGGGAAGATGGCGCTGACGGATCAGATCACCCGCTTCCTCCCGGGAGAGGTCCGCCAGCAGGGCACCGTCATCCGGCAGGTGACGCCCCAGGCGCTGGGCACCATGACGGCGGGCATGCCCGGCGCCAACGTGCCGGGCCAGCCGGCGGGCGCGCTGTACCGGGGAGAGGTGCCACCTCCGGAGATGTTCGACTTCTGGACGCGCTTCAACCCGGAGACGCGCGTGGGCACGCACTACAGCTACTCCAACGTGAGCGAGGTGACGCAGGGCTTCACCACCACCCTGGCCGCGCGGCGCGGCTACCCGGAGCTGTTCGCCACGGACCTCCAGGAGCCGTTCGCCATGCGTGACACGCGCGTGGACCTCACCGGCATCCCCCCCGAACGCATCGCCCAGGGCTACACCCCCAAGGGCAAGCCACTGGGCTACCGGGGCGTGGGCTTCAACTCCACCGCGTCGGACATGCTGCGCTTCCTGGAGGGCAACCTCTTCCGCGTGCCCACCATGCCGCTGCTCACCTACCGCGCGATGAAGCTCGCGCACACGCCGCACTTCGAAATCTCCGCGCGTCAGTCCATTGGCCTGGGCTGGTACATCACCGACGCGGGCGGCGGCGTGAAGGTGCTGAGCAAGGCCGGCGGCAATGGCGGCTTCGTGGCGTGGGTGGGCTTCCTGCCCGGACACGCCGCGGCGGTGGTGCTACTCACCAACGGCCACCCGACCACGGGCGTCAAGCTGCCCGCCATGGGCCGGCGCATCCTCCTGGAGGCCGCGGGGCTCAAAGCGCCCATCCCTCCACCGGACGCGGAGGGCGACGCGGACGCGGGCATCGCCCCCGACGACGGCGCGGAAGCCTGAGCCGGTGTGACTCCGGTGTTACGACGCGCTGCACGAATCGTTACGGGGGGTAACGCCCTGTCACCTTCCGCCACATCCTGACGCGGCGAGCCAACCCCCAAGGTCCTGAAACCCGGAGCGCACGCGGGTGGAACGGGCGTTGCTCAGGGGATGGGGACCCATGCGGCCCCTCCCCCCTCTCCTGTCGCGGTTGTTGGTGCTCACGGCCCTGCTGACCGCGTTGCCGGCGGCGGCGGGGAAGATTCAATTGGGCGAGGACGCGGTCCTCAACGTGGACGTGCTGCTGCATCCGCAGATGCAGCTCATCAAGGACGGCGCGCCCACGGGCGGCGTGGGGACGGACTTCTTCCTGCGCCGCGTGCGGCTGCTCCTCTTCGGCAACATCACGAAGAAGCTGTCGTTCTTCATCGACACGGACCAGCCGAACTTCGGCAAGAACGGCGACTACAGCGTCGCCTTCTTCATCCAGGACGCCACGGTCGCGTACGAGTTCGCCGACAAGACGTGGGTGGAGGCGGGCTTCATCCTCGCGCCGCTGTCGCACCACGCGCTGCAGGGCGCCATCGCGCTCCAGACGGTGGACTACCACTCCGACCTCATCCGCTACCCGCCAGGCGTGGGCAAGGTGTGGCGCGACATGGGCGTGCAGGTGCGCGGCTTCGCGGGCCCGTGGACGTACCGCGCCGCCATCCTCAACGGCGTGGAGGGCGCGAAGCTGGAGAACGGCCAGACGGTCAACGCGGACGACCTGCCGCGCGTCGTGGGCCACGCCCGCTACAACGTCTGGGGCCACGAATACGACCAGTTCCTGCGCGGCATCTACTTCACGGAACAGCCGCTGCTGTCCTTCGGCGTGGGCGCGGACTACCAGTACGGCGCCATCGCCACCGCCTCCGGCATCCACGACGCGGTGGCCCTGGCGGCGGACGTGTTCCTGGACCTCCCCATCGGGGACAACCAGGAGTTCGTCTTCCAGAGCAACGTCTTCTCCTGGCAGCAGGGCTTCGACAACGCGCGCAGCGGCACCGGGTTCTTCGTGGAGCTGGGCTACCGCATCGGCATCGTCGAGCCCGTCTTCTCCAGCGAGTACTTCAACGGGCGCGTGGCCCAGACGGACCTGCTCACGTTCAAGCCCGGCCTCAACCTCTGGTTCCAGAAGCACACCTTCAACCTGAAGACGGAGCTGGCTGTGTCACGCGCGGGAGACATCGCCCACGCGACCACGGGCATCACCGGCACCGCCCAGCTCCAGCTCTTCTACTGAGGACTCCCGCCATGGCCACCGACACGGATTCGCTCTTCCAGCCCAAGGAAGCCTTCCGCCGCACCGCGCACGTGAAGAGCCTGGAGGAGTACCAGCGCCTCTACCGCCAGAGCCTGGACGCCCCGGACGCCTTCTGGGGCGAGCAGGCGAAGCAGCTCACCTGGTTCCACCCGCCGGAGTCCATCCGCGAGGTGAACGAACAGGCCGCCGACTTCGCCTGGTTCGTGGGCGGCAAGCTCAACGTGACGGTCAACTGCGTGGACCGCCACGCGAAGGCGCACCCGGACAAGGCCGCCATCCTCTGGGCGAAGAACACGCCCGGCGAGTACGAGACCGTCACCTTCCGCGACCTCGCGCACCACGTGAACCGCCTGGCCAACGTGCTCAAGGCGCACGGCGTGCGGAAGGGCGACCGCGTCATCGTCTACCTGCCCATGATTCCGGAGCTGGTGTCCTCGCTGCTGGCGTGCGCGCGCATCGGCGCGGTGCACTCGGTGGTGTTCGCGGGCTTCTCCGCGGACTCGCTGCGCGAGCGCGTGCTGGACTCCGGCGCGAAGGTCGTCATCACCGCCAATGAAGGCCCGCGCGGCCCCAAGAGCGTGGCCACCAAGGCCATCACCGACGAGGCCCTGGAGGGGCTGTCCCAGGTGACGTCCGTGCTCGTCGCGCGCCGCACGCCCAGGGACGTGCCCATGCGCGAGGGGCGCGACCACTGGCTGGACGTGGAGGTCCAGAAGCAGCGCGGCGTCTGCCCCGCGGAGTGGATGGACGCGGAGGATCCGCTCTTCATCCTCTACACCTCCGGCTCCACCGGGAAGCCCAAGGGCGTGCTGCATACGACGGGCGGCTACCTCGTCTACGCGAACACGACGTTCCGCTACATCTTCGACACGCAGCCGGACGACGTGCACTTCTGCACCGCGGACGTGGGCTGGGTGACGGGCCACTCGTATCTCGTGTACGGCCCGCTCTCCACCGGCACCACCACCGTCCTCTTCGAGTCCACGCCGACGTGGCCGGACGCGAGCCGCCTCTGGCAGGTGGTGGACGACCTGAAGGCCACCACGCTCTACACCGCGCCCACCGCGCTGCGTTCGCTGATCAAAGAAGGCGACGCGTTCGTGAAGAAGTCCTCGCGCAAGTCGCTGCGCCTGTTGGGCAGCGTGGGCGAGCCCATCAACCCGGAGGTCTGGCGCTGGTTCCACGACGTGGTGGGCGAGGGCCGCTGCCCCGTGGTGGACACCTGGTGGCAGACGGAGACGGGCGGCATCCTCATCGCGCCGCTGCCCGGCGCGACGCCCGCCAAGCCCGGCAGCGCCACCCTGCCCTTCTTCGGCGTGGAGCCGGTGCTGGTGGATGAAGAGGGCCGGAAGCTGGAAGGCAACGGCGTCAGCGGCAACCTGTGCCTCGCGCGCTCGTGGCCGGGCCAGGCGCGCACGCTGTACGGGCACCACTCGCGCTTCGTGGAGACGTACTACGCGCGCTTCCTGCCGCTGTACTTCACCGGCGACGGCTGCCGCCGCGACGAGGACGGCTACTACTGGATCACCGGCCGCGTGGACGACGTGCTCAATGTGTCCGGCCACCGCCTGGGCACCGCGGAGGTGGAGAGCGCGCTCGTCGCCCACGAGGCCGTCGCCGAGGCCGCCGTGGTGGGCTTCCCGCACGACCTGAAGGGCACGGGCGTGTGCGCCTTCGTCACGGTGAAGCCGGACTTCGTGCGCACGCCGGACGAGAAGATGGTGGGCAGCCTGCGCGAACAGGTGCGGCACGTGATTGGCCCCATCGCCACGCCGGACCGGGTGGTGCTGGTGTCGGGCCTGCCCAAGACGCGCTCCGGGAAGATTCTTCGCCGCATGCTCCGGAAGATCGCCGGTGGCGAGACGGAGAACCTGGGTGACGCGAGCACGCTCGCGGACCCCGCCGTGCTGGATGAGCTGCTCACCAAGGGCCTGCCTCCGGGCCCGCGCCGCTGAAGTCCCTTTCACGCTTCGCAAGGAGGAAAACCGATGCACGGCAATTCCAAGGACGAGGCGTTGAAGGCGCTCGCCGCCAGGCGCTGGCGCGTGGCCGGCGCGCTGACGGTGGCGATGATGGTGGCCTACCTGGGCTTCATCCTGCTGGTGGCCTTCAACCGGCCGCTGATGGGGCACCAGCTCGTGCCGGGGCTGTCCGTCGGCATCGTGCTGGGGGCGCTCACCATCCTCTTCGCCTGGGTGCTGACGGGCGTCTACATGAGCTGGGCCAACAAGAAGTACGACAGCGCGCTCGACGAGCTGCGCCGCTGAGAGGCCAACCATGAATCCCACGACCGCGGGCACGCAGCTTGGCCAGCCCAACACCACGGCCATCGTCTTCTTCCTTCTCTTCGTCAGCATCACGCTGGCCATCACGTACTGGGCGGCGCGCAAGACGAAGACGACGTCGGAGTTCTTCGCCGCCGGTGGCGGCATCAGCGCGGGGCAGAACGGCTTCGCGCTCGCCGGCGATTTCATGAGCGCCGCCAGCTTCCTGGGCATCGCGGGGCTCGTGGCCACGTCCGGCTTCGACGGGCTCATCTACTCCGTGGGCTGGCTGGTGGGCTGGCCCGTGGTGACCTTCCTCATCGCGGAGCCCCTGCGCAACCTGGGCAAGTACACGTTCGCGGACGTGGTGGCCTACCGCCTGAAGCAGACCCCGGTGCGGCTGTCCGCCGCGGTGGGCACGCTCACCGTCGTCGTCTTCTATCTGATTGCCCAGATGGTGGGCGCGGGCAACCTCATCCGCCTGCTCTTCGGCCTCTCCTATGAGACGGCCGTCGTCATCGTGGGCGCGGTGATGATCCTCTACGTGCTCTTCGGCGGGATGATCGCCACCACGTGGGTGCAGATCGTGAAGGCGGTGCTGCTCCTGGGCGGCGCGACGGCGCTGGCCATCTCGGTGCTGTGGCGATTCGGCTTCAGCCCGGCGGCGCTCTTCAGCGAGGCGGCGAACCGCTACGGGCCGGAGGCGCTGGCGCCGGGCAAGCTGGTGTCCAACCCGCTGGAGACCCTCTCCCTGGGCCTGGCGCTGATGTTCGGCACGGCGGGCCTGCCGCACATCCTGATGCGCTTCTACACGGTGCCCAACGCGAAGGCGGCGCGCACCAGCGTCTTCTACGCCACGGGCCTCATCGGCTTCTTCTACCTGGTGACGTTCATCCTGGGCTTCGGCGCGTCCGTGCTGGTGGGCCGTCAGGCCATCGTGAGCGTGGACAAGGGCGGCAACATGGCGGCGCCCATGCTGGCGGAGGTGGTGGGCGGCACGGGCTTCTTGGGCTTCATCTCCGCGGTGTCCTTCGCCACCATCCTCGCGGTGGTGGCGGGCCTGACGCTGTCGGGCGCGGCGGCGCTGTCCCATGACCTGTGGTCCAGCGTGGTGCGCAAGGGGCACGCCCCGGAGTCGGAGCAACTCAAGGTGGCGCGCATCGCCAGCCTGGCGCTGGGCATCCTGGCCATCATCCTGGGCGTCGTCTTCAAGAACCAGAACGTGGCCTTCATGGTGGGCCTGGCGTTCGCCATCGCGGCGAGCGCGAACTTCCCCGCGCTGCTCTTGTCCATGCTGTGGAGGGGCTTCACCACCCAGGGCGCGGTGGCCAGCATGCTCACCGGCTCCATCAGCGCGGTGCTGCTCATCTTCCTGTCGCCCACGGTGCAGGTGGAGCTGCTCGGCAACGCGTCCGCCCTCTTCCCGCTGAAGAACCCGGGCATCGTCACCATCCCGCTGTCCTTCATCGTGGGCTGGGTGGTGTCGCTGCTGGCGCCGGAGACGGAGGCGGCGGCGCGGTTCGCGGAGGTGGAGCACCGCATGCACGTGGGCGCGGCGGTGACGCCGCCTCCGGTGACGGTGCCCACGGGCGTGGCGGGCACGCTGCCCCAGAAGGTTTGAAAGCTGCTCGGCGGTCCTTCACGGCATCTTCCTCGGCGTGAAGGACAGGGCGGAACCCGGGAGTTTCCAAAGGGGCTCGGGTTCCGCCTTTCTTTTTCCCCGTGACTACTTCCCGCGCGTGAGCGGGAGTACGTCGTTCACCAGGTGCACGAGCACCTTGCCGGGCTCCTCCTCGTGCACCATGTGCGCGGAGTCCTCGAACCAGACGAGCTTCTTCGACGGGGCCTGGACGGTGGCGAACCACGCGTCCAGCAGCTGCGCGGACGTGGTGCGGTCGTGCCGGCCGTGGAAGAAGACGACGGGCAGCGCGAAGCGGTTCTCCTTCGTGAGGTTCAGCTGGGTGATGGGCGCCCAGAAGGCGGCGAGGCTCAAATCCAGGCCCTCGTCGCGCGCGTCCATGTCCTTGCCGGTGACGTCCGGGCTGTAGCGCCACACCTGCGCGCCGTGCCAGTCCGGCGCGCGCCAGCCGTGGGTCTCATAGTGCATGAGCCAGCGGCGCTCCTTGTGCAGGTTGGCCAGCGTGCGCGCAGGGTCCTTCGGGTCCGGGAACGGGGCGATGGACTCCAGGTCCGCGAGGGCCTTCTTGTTGCCGTCCGCCTTCGCCGCGGCGAGCGTGGCCGCGTAGCCCAGGGCCTCGTTCCTCGGCATGTCCACGCCCTGGCCGATGCCCACGTACGCGTCGAACCAGTCCGGGTGCTTCTGGGCCAGCTTCACGCCCAGCACCGTGCCCCAGCTGTGGCCCACGAGCACGATGCGCTTCTTGCCGTACGTCTTGCGCAGGTACGCGGCCACCTCCTCCGCGTCCGCCACCATGCGGTCCACGGTCAGGGTGGGCTTCACCTTGTCTGGAGGATTGAGGGCATATGTCTTCCCCGCGCCGCGCTGGTCCCAGTGCGCCACGGTGAAGTACTCCTCCCATTCGCCCTGGTAGAAGTACGCGGTGGGCAGCGCGGTGAAGCCCGGCCCGCCGTGCAGGAAGAGCAAGAGCGGGTTGTCCTTGTGGCGCCCGCGCACGGAAATCCACTGGTCGATGCCGCCGATGCGCACGGCCTCCGCCTTCTCGATGCCATCCGAGAGCACGCTGCGGCGGGCTTCCCGCATGACCTCCTGGGGCGTGGGCGCTTCGCCCGCGGCGGCCGGGAGGGCCGTGAGCGACAGGCCGAGCAGGCAGAGGGAGACGGTGTCTTTCAGGGTCCGCATGTCCCCTGAACGGACGGCCCTCGCGTCCATTGCCTGGACGCGGGTCAGGGATGGGCGCGCAGGTGTTCCTGGAGCGACCGCAGCGGCGCCTGGTCCACGCGGATGCGTCCTCGCGTGGGGAAGTCCAGGTCCAGCAGGGTGAACATCACGGCGGTCAGGATGACCACGAACAGGCTCCAGGAGAGGAGCCCGCGGACATGCGCCTCCGGCCGGTATCCCAGGAGAACGCCGGAGCCGAGCATCCCGATGATCAGCAGGACGAAGATGGTGCGCGGGATGAGGTTGTGGGCCGCCGCGAGGCGCTCCTCGCCGACGTCGAACACGTCGTTCATCGCCTGGGTGACGAGGATGAGCACGGGGGCCTCGATGCGGGGCGCCAGCGTCTCCAGCCGGGCCCAGAGCTCCGTCTGGAGCGACTCCGACTCCTGGAGCTTCTTCGCGAAGACGGCCGGCTCGTTCGCGGCTTCGTGCCCCTCCAGGCGAAGGTCGGTGTAGCGGCGCAGCCAGGCGCGCAGCTCGCCGCGAGAGGGCTCGGGGAGATAGCCGACGCGCAGGTAGAGCGTGCCGATGGCGTTCGACTCCTTCACCACGAGTGCGCGGCGCAGCGAGTACCGGTCCGCGGCCATGGAGAAGGAGAAGGCCAGCAGCAGCGCCACCAGGCCGAGCACCGACGCCTGGAGCGCCGACACGTCGCCGAGCCCCGGCTTCCGGTGACTGAGCCGGTGGCCAGTCTCCAGGCACAGGAAGAGCAGGCCCATCACCATCAGGGCGAGCAGCCGCACGGGGATGCCGTCGAGGATTCGCATCATTCGCCGGAGCCGCTCCGCGCCATGGACAGGGCCGCGAGGAACGTCGGACCGGCACGCGCCCCTGGCAACGCGGCCTCCGGTCCAGGGCTCAGGGACGCTGTTGAACGTTCCCAGGGGGATTGCGCCTAAGCTGCGCGGCCCGTGGACCGTCCCTCCGAACAGAGCCCCCCGAGCGGCTTTCGCGCCCGCCTGCACACGATCATCTTCGAAGCGGACACCTCGGCGGGGAGGGCGTTCGACATCGCCCTGCTCTGGGCCATCGTGTTCAGCGTGGCGGCGGTGATGCTGGAGAGCGTCGCGGAGGTGCGCGCGGAGCATGCCCACGCGCTGCACGTCGCGGAGTGGGTCTTCACCATCCTCTTCGCGCTGGAGTACGTGCTGCGGCTCATCGCGGTGCGCCAGCCGCTGCACTACGCGCGCAGCTTCTTCGGCATCGTGGACATGATGGCGCTGCTGCCGTCGTTCCTGAGCGTGCTGTTCCCCGGCGCGCAGACGCTGCTGGTCATCCGCGTGCTGCGCCTGTTGCGCGTCTTCCGCATCCTCAAGCTGGGGCACCTCCTGGGTCAGGCGGAGGTGCTGCTCACGGCGCTGCGCGCGAGCCGCCCGAAGATCATCGTCTTCCTGGGCACCGTGCTGAGCATCGACGTCATCATGGGCGCGGTCATGTACATGGTGGAAGGCGAGGAGCACGGCTTCGACAGCATCCCCCGCTCCATGTACTGGGCCATCGTGACGATGACGACGGTGGGCTTCGGGGACATCACGCCCAAGACGGTGACGGGGCAGTTCCTCGCGTCCATCCTGATGGTGATGGGCTACGGCATCATCGCGGTGCCCACGGGCATCGTGTCGGTGGAGCTCGCCGCCGCCACGCGTCAGCAGGTGGATACCCAGGCGTGCCCGGGCTGTGGCGCACAGGGTCATGACCTGGATGCGCGTTATTGCAAACGCTGCGGCACGGCATTGGACTGGGGCCCCTCGCGGCCCACCGGGTGAATCTGTCTAGGATGGCCCGGCATGGCCCGCGCCATCGACACGCCCGAACTGGATGAGGAGCTGCTGGTCCACCAGTTCCCCGACATCAACCGCAAGGCGGTGGGCGCGTTCTACACGCCCGCGCCCATCGTGGAGCGCACGCTCGCGCTCGCGCTGGCGCACGTGGGCGACAGGCCGCTCACGGTGGTGGATCCGGCCTGTGGCGCGGGGGCCTTCCTCGCCGCCGCCGCACGGCACCGCCCGGACGCGAGGCTGTGCGGCCTGGAGCTGGATGAAGGCGTCGCCCGCCTGTGCCAGGCCCGGGTACCTGGCGCGGACGTGCGCGTGGGGGACGCGCTCCGGGGTGGGTTGGAGCCCCTGCTCGAACAGACGCCGGAGGGGCACGCGGAGCTATGGGTGGGCAACCCGCCCTACAACGGCACGTCCGCGGTGCTGAAGGACGCGGCCTGCTACGCGAGGCTGCGCGCCCTGGTGCCGCTGGCGATGCCACCGGGCACGAGCCTCCGGGACGACTTCGCGTTCTTCCTCCTGGTGGCCATGAAGCGGCTGACGACCCGGCCGGGAGTGCTGGCCTTCATCACGCCCGCGAGCCTGCTGGAGTCGTTCATCTACGCGCCGCTGCGCCACGCGCTGCTGCAAGCGCTCCACCTGCGCGAGGTCGTGGACCTGGGCCCGGGCATCTTCACGGGCACGCAGGTGCGCACGTGCATCACGGTGTGGACGTCGCGCGCGGACGCCAACGCCTCCGCGCCCCGCTACGAGCACAAGGGAAAGGGCCAGTGCTTCACGCCCGAGGCGCCCGAGTGGCGGCTCTCCCCCATCGCACAGGAGGCCGCCGCGCTGGACGCGGACTGGCGGGCGCGGGGCGAGCTGCTCACCACGCTCATCCCGGTGAGCCTGCCCGGGGTGAAGACGCGCTTCGATGAGCTGCTGGTGGACGCGGACCGGGAGCGGCTGCTCGCGCGCCTCCGGGCCTTCTGTGCCGCGCCCCAGGACTCACTGGAGGACTTCGCGAGGGAGCACGGATTGGAGCCCGCGCTGTTGCCCAAGCTGCGCGCGCTGAAGCAGGGGCCGGCGCTGGAGGTGGACGCAAGCCACGTGCGTCCGTTCTTCCGCTACGGCGGCGCGAGGCACCGGGGCGCGGTGCCTCCAGAGGCGAAGGCATTCTGCTACCTGGACCGGCGGCTGATTCCGCGCGGAGACCACCGGCTGCGCGGCCCGTATGATCCGCACGAGGAGGCGGTGAAGCTGCTGTTCAACGTGCGCGAGTTGCCCCTGTCCGCGGCGCTGCTGGAGGAGCCCGGCTGCGTGCACGACCACCGCCACGCGCGGTTCGCGCCGCTGTACGTGCCCCAGCGGATCCGCGACGAGGGCCTGGGAATCACCCGGGGCGCCAGGTCCCGCGAGTCGCTGGGCCCGCTGGTGCCGAACCTGTCGCCCCGGGGGAGCGTCTGGGCGGAAGGCCTGGGCGGGCCGGAGGCGGCGTTCCGCGCGGTGATGCGCTTCCTGAACGGGACGCAGGTGCAGCGCGTCTGGGCGCCCGCGTTCGGGGCTTCTCGCGTGGTGCCGGTGCCGCTGGAGGGCCCGCTGCCGGAGTGATGACTCCCCATCACCGGACGCATGCGGGGGTGGACATTCTCCAGCGAGAGGGGTGTGCGGCGGGTAGTGTGGCCCGCGCTGGGTAATCCCCATTCCTGGAGTCTCCAAGACATGACGATCCGTTCCCTGCTGGTTGCCACCGCCCTCCTCTCCACGCCCGCCCTGGCCCAGGACGCCGGGACGCCGGCCCCCGCTGACGCGGGCACGAAGCCCGCCATCAAGAAGGGCGAGACGGTGAAGGCGATGCTGAAGGACGCCCAGGGCAAGGACGTGGGCGAGGTGACGATGGAGCAGGCGCCCAAGGGCGTGCTGGTGAAGGGCATGCTGATGAACCTGCCCGCGGGCGAGCACGCCTTCCACATCCACGAGACGGGCAAGTGCGAGGCGCCGGAGTTCAAGACGGCGGGTGGCCACTTCAACCCGACGAAGAAGCAGCACGGCGCGCTGTCGCCCAAGGGCCAGCACGCGGGTGACCTGCCGAACCTCTACGTCCCGCAGGACGGCAAGGTGCAGTTCGACGTCTTCCTCGCCGACCTGAAGCTGAAGTCGCTGCTCGACAAGGACGGCTCCGCCGTCATGGTCCACGCCAAGCTGGACGACTACCGCACCGACCCGACCGGCGACGCCGGTGGCCGCATCGCCTGCGGCGTGGTGGAGAAGGCGGAGTAGTCACCGCTCCAAGGCCGATGCCTGCGCATCAGGCATCGGCCCGTTTCATCAGGACCTGGCTCGAAGCCCGGCTTGAACGGCGCCCAGTCCATCGTCGAAGCGCGTGATGAGCTTGCAGTGCAACTGCCGCAGCGCCAGCTTGACGCTGGACACATCGAAGTCATTCGAGTTCCGGTTCAGGAAAAGCGATGGCCCCGCCTCCTCTTCCAGTCGAGCCATGACGGACGCAAGCACCACCGCATCCGGGAACTGGAGCCGGATGTCTTCCGCCTCAAGGCGCGCGGCTCGAGCGATGACGTCCGCGTCGACAGGAAACACGTCCGAGCATTGGAGCACCCGCGCCCGGATGGACTCCAGTCGCTGCTCCGCGTCGGAGGTGTCCTTCACGAGAGAGGCAATCACCTCATTCCACGCATGCTGCTGGGGCTCGGAGAAACCCTCGCTCCGCTTTCGCTTTTCCAACTCCTTCGCCAATCGGCTCTGAAGGGCCTCGGCGTCGGGGATTTCGCGCCGGAGCTTCTCCGCGGGCTCGATGAAGCAAAAAGCAGGAATGCAAAGCTGGAGGGCCTTCGACTCCGCGAGATGGAGCAGTTGTTCACATGCCAGGGACTGCTCCTGCCTGAAGGCCAGTTCCAGGATGAAGTTCGTCTCGACGAAGACCCTCAAGCGTGTGCACCTCGCACCACCTCTCCCTGGGCCATGGCTCGTGGCAGTCCTGTGCGCATCAGGGGAGTACGCTTGTCCGCTCTATCGTCCGCGGAGGTCAGCTCAATAAGCCACCACGACACCAGCATGCCGAAAGCCAGGGGCCGGATGTCCTTGGGGCCAGTCCCGACGCGCTCGTAATAGGGCCCAAGGATGTGCGTGGCATCAAGCACCCACGTAGGCATGCCCCGCCCCTTCACCTTGGATGGCGCCCAGACATAGAGCTTGTCGGGTGTGACCAGCAGGAAGAACTCGCCACGAGGCCGCAGGTCGACGGACTCCAGGTTGAGCCAGTAACCCGCCGCCCATTCGCGGGTCGTGCCCAGGCGGGCTTTGACATCGGCCTGGACCTTCGCCTGTCCCGACCGGTCATAGACCGTGAAGTCGAAGTTCGATGGGGGATGAGAATGCGGTCCGGAATGCGATTCCATCATACCCCCATCATAGGCAGCGGTCTGACAACCCAGCGGGTCACACGTACCCGAACCGCCGCCGCGCGAACCACTCCGCGCCCAGGAGCGCGATGAGCGCCACCAGGTAGTACCAGCGGTCCCACAGCGGCTGGTCCTTCGCGCGCCCCACCTCCACCACCGGCGGATCCAACAGCGGCACGTCTGGCATCCCGTCCTGCGGCAGCTTGTACGCCTTGCCCTCCGTGACGCTGGCGATCTGCTCCATCAGCGTTGGCCGCACCGACGCGTCCGACAGCTCCGGGCCCACCGCGCGCACCGCCACCGCGTCCTCGCCCTTGCCCAGGTCCGTCTCGCCCTTCTTCGCGGACGCGAGCAGCTTGTACGGCCCCGGCGCCGGCGGCGCGAACTCCAGCCGCACCACGCCGTCCGCCCCCGCGGTGCCCGTCTGCACCGCCACCGGCTTCCGCGTCGCCACGGAGAACAACTCCACCCGCACCTGCGCGCCCTCCGCCGGCTGGTAGTCCGCCATCCGCGCCTGCACCACCACGCCCACCGGCCGCCCCGGCTCCACCGAAGGCGGATCCGCCGTCACCTTCAGCGTCGTCAGGTCCGGATCCCGCACCAGCCAACGCAGCGCATTGCCCCAGAAGCGGTCATACGCCCGGCTCGGAGAACCGTCCCGGTGCGCCGTGAACGCCCACGACCACGTCGCGTCCGTCGCCACCACCATCGCCCGGCCCCGCCCGTAGTCCCACACCGACACGAGCGGCGCGTTCTTCCCGTCCACCGTCATGAACGGGTGGTCCATCAGCACCGTCGCCCCCGGCCGCGCCCGCGTCAGGTTCGCGCCCGGAATGGGCAACAGCTCCCCCCACGCGCCCTCCGTGCTCGCCGCGCCCGTTCCAATGGACGTCACCGGATGCCGCAGGCCCTCCGGCGTGAGGCGCGGCTTGAACGGATCCGCGTTCGCGGGGCCCGCCGCCTCCACCGGCAGCGCCTCCATCAGCGTGGGCATCGACGCGCGCCCTTCACCCAGCACGCTGTCGCCGCCAATCATCACGAACGCGCCGCCCTCGTGGATGTAGCGCTCCAGGTTGCGCTCGTACTCCGCGATGGACAGCGAAGGGTCCGAGTAACCGAAGTTCTGGAAGATGACGACGTCGAACGTGTGCAGCTTCGTGTCGAAGATCTCCTCCATGGGGAACGGGATGAGCGACAGCTCCCGCTCGTTCGACACGCCCGGGTCATCCGACAGCGTGCGCAGGATGTAGAACGACACCAGGTCCACGTTCGCGTCCTGCTTGAGCAGCCCGCGCAGGAAGCGCTCGTCCCACGACGGCCGCCCCACCACCAGCAGCACGCGCACGCGGTCGCGAATGACTTTCAACGTGAACGAGCGGCTGTTGTTGTCGCTCACCGCTTCATCCGGGAACGTGGGCACCGTCACCGTGTAGACGAACCGCCCCGTCTGGTCCGGCGTGAAGGTGAAGGACACCGGCTTCACGTCGTCGCCGGTGGTCATCTTCACCAGCTTGCTCGCCACCGTCTTGCCCTCCTGGCTCAAGACGACGGGGATGTCCTGCCCGGAGAACCCGCGCCCGTGGATCTCCACCTCCACCGTCAGCGAGTTGCGCACGAAGGCGAAGTCATCCACCTTCAGCCCCTCCACCGACAAGTCCTTCAGCGCCTCCTGCCCCACCAGGAACGTGGACACCGGCACGCCCAGGTCCGTCAGCGCCGCGCGCGCCCGGCCCACCGCCCCGGCCTTCAGCTCCGCGTTGTCCGCGCCGTCGCTGAACAAGAGCACGCCGGACAGCTTGCGCGACCCCTGCCCTCCGGACGCCGCGGACCGCAGCGCCGCGAGCAGGTCCGTCGTGCCCGCCCGCGCCGGCTCCTGGGCCAGCTGCGCGGCCGTCACCGGAGAGAGCTCCGGGTCGACGCCGTACACCTCCACCGTGAAGCGGTCCTGCCAGGACGCGAACGTGGGCGCCGCCTTCTCCAGGAACGCCGCCACCTGCGCGCTGCGCGTGGGCCCGCCGGGCTCCGACGGGAAGTTCATGGACGCCGAGCGGTCCACCAGCACCGCCACCCGGTTCTTCATCCGCGCCACCTGCAGGTGCCGGATGCCGGGCTCCAACAGGAAGAAGAACGCCGCCACGCCCGCGCCCAGGCGCAGGCCCCACAGGAGCAGCTTGCGGCCCCGGGACGGCTCGCGGCGCACGCCCCATGCCGCCAGCGCGATGCCGAGCACCAGCCCCACGCCCAGCAGCACCAGCGCCCAGACGGGCAGCGGCGACAGGCTGACGAGCTTCCACGCGTTGAAGGACGGGGAGTTCATTCGAGGGTTCGCGCGAGGAAACGCTCGCTCAGCGCCGCTTGTTGAGGATGAGGGGCAGGTGCACCGCGTCGTCCTTGTAGTCCAGACAGAGCGCGTACATGCACAGGTTGATGCCCAGGCGGATGGCCAGCTCGCGCTGCGGCTCGCCGCCCGGGGACACGTCGAACTCGTAGTCGCCGGACTCGCTGCGGCTCCACGCGCCCGCCACGTCGTTCTGCGAATAGATGACCGCCGCGCGCTTGCCCACGCTCGCCACCAGCGGCAGCGGCTTGTGCAACAGGCGCCCCGGCGCCGCGTCCAGGAGGAAGAAGGACTTGAAGACGACGTGCGTCCCCGGCGCCTCCTTCAGCGGGCTCTGCGGCAGCACGCGCGCCATCTCCCGGCGGAAGCTGGCGTCGAAGCCGTCCCCGTCGCTGCCGTCGTTGGCGTCCCCGAACACGAAGCCGCCGTACGTCAGGTAGCGGCGCAGGTTGGACACCTCCGCGTCACTCAGCGCTGGGAAGGCCCCGTCCCCGCCGAAGTAGAGGAACGGGTACTCGAAAAGGTCCGGGCTGCTCAGCGCGAACGGGCGCGCGTCCGGCACCACCTCCACGGACGTGCGCCGCTGAAGCTCCCACGCCAGCCGGCGCAGCCCCGACAGCCGGCCGTCCCAGCGGCCTCCATGCCGGGCCACGGCGGGGATGAAGCGGCTCTTCTCACCGAAGGCGGCCGCACGCCGGGACAGCAGCGGGACGAGCGCGGACGTGGCGAGCAGGAGGTTTCGACGGGAGAGGGACCGCACAGGCATGGGGACCTGCTTATACCGTCGGCGGGTGCCTGCATTCCCTGGTATAGACGCGCCCCATGGCGAAAGGCGGACAGACGCCCCCGGAGCCCGGCTCTGAACACGTGCGCGCCGCCTGGGCCCGCAAGGACGCCGGTGACGTGTCCGGCGCCCGGCGGGACGCGCAGCGCATCCTCGCGGACAGCCCTTCCCCGGAAGACCGCGAACGCGCGGAAGACCTGCTGCGGGCCACCCAGACGCCCCGCGCCCTCTACGGATACGCGCTCCTGGGCGCCGTCATCCTGGCGGTGCTGCTGGGGCTCGCCCTGACCCGCTATTCCTGACGGCCACAGCCGCTAGGATGGCGCGCCATGGAAGGTTTCCTCCAGGCGCTCAAGTCGTACCAGACCTTCAACCCCTCCGGCTGGGTGGGCATCTACCGGCTGCTGCCCATGTGGGTGGGCGTCGTCGTCGCGCTCGTGGGGCTGGTGCTGCTGCTCGCGGGCGGCGGCAAGCTGTTCCGCGCCGTGGCGGGCCCGGTGGGCGCGGTGCTGGGCCTGGTGTGGACGGGCGCCGTCACCCAGCGGCTCGGCATGGGGGACCTGGATCCGCGCCTGCCCACCCTGGTGGCCGCGGCGCTGATGGCGCTGGGCTTCCTCTTCCCGCCCGCCGTCACCTTCGTGGGCGTGGGCGTGCCGCTGGGGCTGCTGGCGGGCCAGATTGCCGGCCCCAGCGACTTCCTGCTCGGCTTCGGGCCGGGCTTCATCATTGGCGGTCTGGTGGGCGCCTTCCTCCACCGGCAGGTGAGCGGCATCGTCGCGTCGGTGGTGGGCGCGTGGATCCTGGTGATTGGCGCGCTCGCGGCGCTGCACCAGTTCGGCGGCGTGGTGGAGGCCGTGGCCAGCCGCCCCTGGGGCGTCATCATCGCCGCGCTCCTCTTCGCCCTGGCGGGCAGCGTCTACCAGCTGGCCGTGCGCCCCACGCCGGAGGAGTCGGATCAACAGAAGGCGGAGAAGCAGCGGCTGAAGCAGCGGCTGGCGGAGCAGCAGGCGCTCGAGAAGCGCTGGGGGGTCAAGTGACCCCTGTCCCGGCAATCCTTTACGCCGGGGGGGCCGGGGCGTAGATTCCGCCGGCTTTCCCCCTCCCCTTCCTCGAGCATCGATGGGCCAGGCCAGCCGCAAGGACAAGGACACGCAGAAGCAGGAAGGGTCGCCCCCGGCGGCCTCCGTCCCGTCTTCCCCGGACGCCGCCCAGCCCGCCGTGCCGCATGAGGGGTGGCGCAAGCCCGCCGGCATGAGCCGCAAGGGGTGGGCCATCCTCGCGGGCGCCGTCGCCTTCATCCAGCTCCCGCTCATCCACTACGCGCTCTTCCGGGGCCAGGCGGACGTCACCGCGACGGTGCCCTACCAGCAGGCCTTCAACGACCCGGCCGTCGTCTCGCGCGACTTCTTCTCCACCGGCGCCTACTGGCGCGTGACGAACGGGGAGCTCCTGGGCCCCGCGCCCAAGAACAACCCGCTGTGGCTCCAGGCCGCGCTGCCGGACGACGTGGCGGTGGAGTTCGACGTGCGCCCCGAGTACCCCGAGGGCGACATCCGCGTGGAGCTGTTCGGCAACGGGCGCGACCCGGCCTCCGGCTACGTGCTGGTGCAGGGCGGGTGGAACAACAGCCTGTCCGTCCTCGCCCGGAAGGACATCAACGCCCCCGCCCTGGACGTGCTCCAGCGCAAGGCCGCGCGCATCGCGGAGAAGGGCGGCGGCCAGGGCGCGGACCTCGTGGCCACCGGCGTCTTCAAGAAGGACACCCGGGTGCGCGTGGAGTCCCGCGTGGGCGCCCCCATCCAGTCCGGCCGCACCTACCACTGGCGCATCGAGCGGCGCGGCAACGTGCTCAAGTGGGCCATCGACGGACAGCTGGTCGCGGAGCTGGACGACCCGTTCCCCCTGAAGGGCAGGGGCCAGGACCGGATGGGCCTGTCCGGCTGGGAGTCGCAGCTGTTCTTCGACAACCTGCGCGTGGGCACGCCGGACTCCATGCCCGCCACCATGGTGGCGAAGCAGGAGCCCACCCTGCCTCCGGGCCCCTCCGAGGACGACTTCAACCGCGACACCCTGGGTGACGCGTGGAACGTGACGAACCCCGCCGCAGTGAAGCTGGAGGACGGGGCGCTGGTGGTCCAGAACGTGGGCAACCGCCCGGTGTGGCTGAAGAAGCCCATCCCGGAGAACGCCGTCATCGAGTTCGACGCCTGGGGTGACAGCCCGGACGGCGACATGAAGGTGGAGGCGTGGGGCGACGGCCGCTCCTTCTACGCGGGCGACCCGCGCCTGCAGTACACCGCCACCGGCTACGTCTTCATCTTCGGCGGCTGGAAGAACACCCAGTCCATCATCGCGCGCCAGCACGAGCACACCAACGACCGCGCCGTGCGCGACGGCGCCGCGGTGGTGCCCGGCCAGCGCTACCACTTCCGAATCACCCGGCGGGACGGACTCCTGTCGTGGGAAGTGGACGGCAAGCCCTTCCTCACCCTCCAGGACGCGTCCCCGCTCTACGGCCCCCGGAACCAGTACTTCGGGTTCTCCGGCTGGCAGACGCGCGTCCACTTCGACAACCTCAAGATCCAGCCGCTGTAGCCTTCCCCCGGGCGGCGGAGGAAACACCCGTGCGCAGAGTCGGAATCTTCGGCTGGGGCGTGGTCGCCCCGCGTTCCCCCAACATCGAGGCCTTCGCGAAGAACCTCGAGTCGTCCGAGACCTGGCTGACCCCCTTCAACGGCTTCGGTCCGGACAACTTCCTCGTCGGCACGCCCGAGTTCGACCTGGCGGCCTACAAGCCGTGGATCGACGCGCGATTCCCCGCCAACCGCTTCTCCCAGCTGGAGCGGAAGATGGGGCAGCCCACGCAGTACGCCATCGGCGCGTTCATCCAGTCGCTGGCGCAGAACCCGGGCATCGAGAAGGAGCTCCAGGAGCTGGGCACCAAGGCCCACGTCTACGTGGGCACCGGCCTGGGCGACCTGCCCACCATCCAGCACATCTCCCTGGACCTCTACCGCGCCCAGCGCCGGTGGGACCGCTTCTGGGCCTCCCCGGAGCGCAACGGCGCCCTGCGCCAGTGGCGTGAGACGCGCGAGCCGCTGCCCGGCCTGCCCCCGGAGCCCTCCACCATCGAGGAGGTGGAGCGCGACAAGGCGGAGGACGACTGGTGGCACTTCTGGGCCGGCCGCTCGCCGGAGCTGCGCGAGTACCTGGAGGAGCTGCGCGAGATTGAAGCCATTGGCGTGCCCGACGAGGGCGACGTGGAGTCCGCCAAGCTGGCCGTCATCAAGGAGAAGCGCACGCGCAACGGGCGCCTGCAGAAGAAGTGGAACGCGCCCGAGCCGCCGTGGAACGCCGTGTCCTCCAACGTGCTGTGGAACATCCACAACACGCCCGCGTCCCAGGTGTCCATGCTGGGGCAGATTACGGGCATGACGTTCGCGCCGGTGGCCGCGTGCTCGTCCTTCGGCTACGGCCTGAAGCTGGCCATGAACGCCATCCGCCTGGGCGAGGCCAAGGCCGTCGTCCTGGGCATGACGGACGCGGCGCCCAACCCGCTGGTGGTGGGCGGCTTCTACAACGCGCGCGTCATCTCCGCGGACGCCGCCGTCTCCAAGCCCCTCACCGCGCTGCGCGGCACGCACATCGCCGGAGGCGCGGTGGTGTGGGTGGTGGGCGACTACGAGCACTTCACGCAGAAGGGCTTCAAGGCGCTGGGCCTGGAGCCCGTGGCCGTGGGCGTCACCGCGGACGCGGACCACATCATCACCCCGTCCAAGGAAGGCCCCACCCTGGCCATCCGCGAGGCGCTGGGCGCCGCCGGCTGCCAGCCCCAGGACGTGGGCAGTTGGGACCTGCACGCCACCGCCACCCCGGGCGACTTCCTGGAGGTGCAGAACCTGCGCGACGTGCTGCCGGAGTCCGTCTTGATCACGGCGCGCAAGGGCACCTTCGGCCACGGCATGTCCGCGGGCGGCGGCTGGGAGCTCACCGCGCAGTACCTGGGCGCGCAAGCCGGCAAGGTGTACCCCACGCCGCTCTCCGCCCCGGAGCTCAACAAGCAGATCGCCAAGGTGCACGGCCGCTTCGTCTTCAATGAAGAGGTGGCGGCGCCCGAGGGGTGCTCGGGCAAACTGTCCATGGGCGTGGGCGGCATCAACGCCTGCATCATCTCCCGGCCCTGGAAGTAGCGCCGGGCAGGCGCGGCGGCCTTCCGCGAAGGGCCTTATGGGTACTTCGCGGACGCCTCGGCCTCCAGCGCCGTGGCGCCCTTCGGGTTGAGCTTGCGGAAGAACTCCAGCTCCAGCTCCAGGTCGCGGTAGCTGGCCTTCTGCTCCGGGGCCATGCCGCTGGCGCTGCGGCCCACGCCGTTGGGGTCCGCCAGGCCGCCGGTGGCCGCGCTGCCGGTGCCCTTGTCGGTGGCGTAGCTGACGCCCACGGACTGCTGCACGCGGTCGGTGCGCAGCGCGCGCAGCACGGCCCGGCCATCCGCCAGCGTCACGCCTTCGATGAGGTAGCGCGTGGAGGACGTGGGCCCCAGCGTGCCGCCGCCGGAGTCCAGCCACTCCGTCTCCAGCACGAACTGATGGGGCAGCTCGCGCCACGAATAGCCGCGCTCATCCATGATGGCCTTCACCTCCGGCCACAGCTGCGCGAGCGGCTGCTCGTAGGCGACGGTGGCCGCGCGGTCGCGGATGTAGTTGTCGCGCTGGTGGCCGGAGCAACCGGAGAAGAGGACGGCGGACAGGGTCAGGGCCCACAACGGGGCCGCGCGAAGCAGGTGGCGCATGGGGGACGACCTCCCGGACGGGAAGCAGCGGGGTGTGGAGGCCGCCCAGTCTAGCGCGGCCCCTTCGCCCCCGCGCCCCCACCCTTCCCCACCGCGTCAACCCTTGGGCACCGCCACCATGTCGAAGTCCGGGATGCGTTCACGCATGAACTCACGCATCCGGTTGATGAGGGCCGCTTCAATCTGCCGGGCGCGCTCGCGGCTGACGCCGTACTTGTCGCCGATGTCCTGGAGCGTGAGCGGCTCGTCCGCGGTGAGGCGGTGCTCGAAGATGTAGCGCTCCTTGCCCTCCAGCGTCTGGGCGAAGGCGTTGAGGTTCTCCCGGAAGAGGGCCTTGAGCTCCTCGGTGCCCAGGCGCTCGTCGGCGGGCACCGCGCCGGACGGCAGGTAGCGGTCCGCCCGGGTGGCGCGGCTGTCCTCGTCGTTGCCCAGCGGCGCGTCGATGGACACCTCGTCGTGCCCCAGCCGCTGGTCCATCTCCACCACGTCCTGCTCGGTGACGTTGAGCCGCTCCGCCAAGAGACGCGGGCTGGCCTCGAAGCCCTGGGCGACGAGCTTCTCCTGCTCCTGGCGCAGCTTGAAGAAGAGCTTCCGCTGGGCCTCGGTGGTCCCCAGCTTCACCATCTTCCAGTTGTCCATGATGTAGCGGAGGATGTACGCGCGGATCCACCAGGCGGCGTAGGAGCTGAGCTTCACGCCCCGGTCCGGGTCGTACTTCTTCACCGCCTGCATCAGCCCGATGTTGCCCTCCTGCACCAGGTCCAGCAGGGACAGGGGGTTGCGGTGGTACTCGTGGGCCAGCTTCACCACGAGTCTCAGGTTGGAGGCCACCAGGCGGTAGGCCGCCCGCACGTCCCCCGTGGCCTGGTACTCCTTGGCCAGCCGGTGCTCCTCCTCCCGGGTGAGCAGGGGGTGCTTCGTCACCTCGGCCATGTAGGCCTGGAGCGGGTCCCGGTTGGTGAGGGCGCTGCCGCTCTCCGCGCGCACCAGGGCGGCGGGCCGGACGGCCCGGGCCGGAGCGGGGGATTCCTCGATTTCCGCCTCCGCTTCGTTCAATTCCGCCAGGTCCGGCTCCAGGGCGTCCGGGTCCTGGGCGGTCTCCTCGACTTCTTCCTCCGGGGTCTCCGGGGCGGTCTCCCGGGCGGTCCCCGGGCGGGCGGAGGCCGCGGGGCGCTTCGCGCGGGGCCGGGGGGCGGCCGGACCATTGGTTCTCTTCCTCCCATTCGCCATGCGCGCTCCATACCCCAAAGTGCCGCGATTGTTGCCAGAGGGTAATGCAGGGGCTATGCCCATGCCCGATGAGCGACATCCAAGAGCCCACGCCGGGAGCCCCGGCGCCTGACGAAGCCTCGACGCGTCCCGCCGAATACATCGCGGACGTCAGCTTCGACGAAATGAACCTCTCCGAGCCCCTCCGCCGTGCACTGGCGGAGCGCGGCTACACCAGTCCCACCCCCGTCCAGGCCAAGGCCTTCGGTCCCGCGATGGCGGGCAAGGACCTCATCGTCCGCAGCAAGACGGGCACGGGCAAGACGGCCGCCTTCGGCCTGCCCCTGCTGGAGAAGATCCCCGCGGACGAGAAGCGCGTGCGCGCCCTCATCCTCTGCCCCACGCGCGAGTTGGCGCTCCAGGTGGCGGAGGAGCTCACCACCCTGGCCAAGTACAAGGGCGTGAAGGTGGCGGCCATCTACGGCGGCGCCTCCATGAAGCAGCAGGAGGACGCGCTGGAAGAGGGCACGCCCATCATCGTGGGCACCCCGGGCCGCGTCTTCGACCACATCAACCGCGGCAACCTCAAGCTGGACGGCTGCGACCACGCCGTGCTGGACGAAGCCGACGAGATGTTGAACCAGGGCTTCTACGAGGAGGTGACGCGCATCCTCGACCGCCTTCCGAAGACGCGCCAGGTGCTGCTCTTCAGCGCCACCGTCCCCACGGACATCCAGAACCTCATCGCGCGCTACACGACGAACGCGGAGACGCTGCTGTTGTCCGGCGACGTCTTCACGGTGGAGCACATCCACCACATCCGCTACGACGTGTCGGACCAGTTCCCCAAGCCGCGCAACCTCATCTACATCCTGGAGAAGGAGGAGCCCTCCAACGCCATCATCTTCTGCAACACGCGGGATGACACGGCGCTGGTGACCGCGGTGCTCAACCGCAACGGCTTCGACGCGGAGCTGCTCAACGGAGACCTGCCGCAGAAGGAGCGCGAGCGGGTGATGGGCAAGGTGAAGCGCGGCGAGGTGGCCTTCATGGTCGCCACGGACATCGCGGCGCGCGGCATCGACATCTCCGGGCTGGAGTACGTCATCAACTACTCCCTGCCGGAGGACCCCGCCGTCTACCTGCACCGCGTGGGCCGCACGGGCCGCATCGGCAACAAGGGCACGGCCATCAACCTCTTCTCCGGGCGCGAGCTGGCGACGTTCACCGTGCTGGAGAAGAAGTTCGGCATCAAGTTCGAGATGCGCGAGATGCCCGCCCCCGAAGAGGCGATGCACCTGTGGACCGAGCGCCACGTGCGCGAGCTGCGCGAGGGCATGGGCTCCAGCATCTTCGAGGGCTTCCTGCCCCTGGCCTCGCAGCTCAAGCAGCGCCCGGACGCGGACGACCTCATCGCCTTCCTCATCAAGTACTACTTCAGCCGCCTGCGCATGGAGAAGGCCCAGGCCGCCGGTGAGACGGAGAAGCGCGAGCCGGCGCCGGAGCGCAAGCCCATGGAGCGCCGGGGCAAGGACCGCGAGCGCGACCGGGAGCGTCCCCGCCGCGAGGACCGGGGCGAGCGCGCCGAGCGCCCGCGCCGCGACGAGCACCCGGACCGCGAGCGCCGTCCGCGCCGCGACGAGCGCCGTGAGGACCGGGGCGAGCGCCGGGGTGCCGGCTCCGCCGCGCTGGAGGCGGGCCCGGGCGAGACGAAGCTCTGGGTGAACCTGGGCACCGCGGACGGCCTGGGGCCGGGCAGCATCGCCACGGCCATGGAGGAGGCGGGCGCGCCGGTGGGCAAGCTGGTGCGCGCGGAGCTGCGCCCCACGTTCGCGTACGTCTTCGTGGCGGAGGACGACTCCGCGGGCTTCGAGGCGCTCAACGGCAAGCAGCACGGCGGCAAGACGCTGCGCGTGGAGAAGAGCAAGCCGCGCAGCGAGCGCGACACCACCAGCACCCGCCCGCCCCCGTCCCCGGACGCGGGCCCCGGCGAGGTGAAGCTCTGGGTGAACCTGGGCTCGGATGACGGCATGGACGAGGCGAAGCTGCCCGCCACGCTGGAGTCCCTGGGTGCCCCGGCCGGCAAGGTCATCAAGGCCCTCACCCGCCCCACCTACGGCTACGTCTACGTGCCGGAAGGTGACGCCGCGGGCTTCGAGTCGCTCAACGGCAAGGCGCACAACGAGAAGCCGCTGAAGCTGGAGCGGCACCGTCCGCGCGGCCAGCGTGAAGAGCGCCGCCCCCGTCACGAGGCGCTGCCGGACCTCCCTGGCCAGGCGCGCCTGTGGGTGGGCCTGGGCCGTCAGGAGGGCCTGGACGAGGCGGGCGTCGCCGCCGCGCTGGAGGCCGCGGGCGCTCCGGCGGGCAAGGTGCTGAGAACCGACCTGCGCCCCACGTACGCGTACGTCTTCGTCGCGGAGGAGGACGTGGCGGGCTTCGAGGCCACCCACGGCAAGCCCCACGGCGAGGGCAAGACGCTCAAGGTGGAGCGCGCCAAGCGCAAGTAGCGCTTCCGTACCTCCGGGGTGCTGCTCAAGGCTCCGGAGCCGTCTTCTTCCTGCGGGCCCGGTGGTAGTGCGCCACGCACAGCCCCCGGGCCAGCACGGGCCGGCCGCACTCCGGTGAAGCGCAGGCCGCGCTGGCCTCCTTCGCCGGAGGCGCCGGAGCGCCCGGCCCGCCGCTGAACATCGCCTCCGCCACGGCCAGCAGGCGGTCCACGTCGTCCCGCCCCAGCTTCTTCAGCCGCACCCACTCCACCAGCCGATGAGCCCCCGCGTCCTCCGCGTCCTCCAGCCGGAACAGCTCCCCCAGCGGCAGCTCCAGCGCGGCCGCGACCTGGAGGAGCGTGTCGTAGCTGGGGTTGCGCTCGCCGCGCTCCAGCAGGGACACGAAGCTCACGGAGATGTCGCACCGGGCGGCGAAGTCCTCCTGGGTGAGGCCCCGGCGCTCGCGCAACGTGCGGATCCGCCGCGCCAGTCCCTGCAGGGACGAACCGGCGTCGCTGTCGTCCGGGGAGTGGGGGCGCATGGACGCACCCATCGTAGCGCACCGCTTCTGTTAAGGTTTTCCGTCTGTCCCCAGGAGTGAAGCCCACCATGAACGCCGTCGACGGCACCAACTACTACTTCCGCAAGGCCGCGCGGGTCATGGACGTGGGCACGCCCATCGAGACGCTCCTGGCCACGCCCCTGCGCGAGGTGAAGGTGCAGGTGTCCATCGAGATGGACTCCGGTGAGATCCGCACGTTCCTGGGCTACCGCATCCAGCACGACAACAGCCGAGGCCCCATGAAGGGCGGCCTGCGCTACCACCCCGCCCTGGACCAGGACGAGTGCGTGTCGCTCGCGTCGCTGATGACGTGGAAGACCGCCGTGGTGAACGTGCCCTACGGCGGCGCCAAGGGCGGCGTGGCGTGCGACCCCGCGCAGATGAGCCTCAAGGAAGTGGAGCGGCTCACGCGCAAGTTCGTGGATCAGATCCAGGACGTCATCGGGCCCACGCGGGACATCCCCGCGCCGGACGTCAACACCAACCCCCAGGTGATGGCCTGGGTGATGGACCAGTACTCGCGCTACCACGGGCACTCCCCGGCGGTGGTGACGGGCAAGCCCCTGGAGCTGTACGGCTCCAAGGGCCGCGAGGCCGCCACCGGGCGCGGGCTCTTGTACGTGTGCCGTGAAATCCTGCGCGACCTGGGCATGCCGGTGAAGGGCACGCGCTTCGCCATCCAGGGCTTCGGCAACGTGGGCAGCCACATCGCGCAGCTCATCTGGGGCGACGGCGGCGTGGTGGTGGCCGCGTCCGATGTGCTGGGCGGCATGTACAACCCCATGGGCCTGGACGTGCCGTCCCTCTTCGAGCACGTGAAGCGCACCGGCACCGTGACGGGCTTCAGCGGCGGCACGCCGTGCAGGAACGAGGACGTGCTCGCGGCGGACTGTGAAGTGCTCATCCCCGCGGCCCTGGGCCACGTGCTCACCCGCGACAACGCCAACAGCGTGCGCGCGCGCCTGGTGGTGGAGGGCGCCAACGGCCCCACCCAGCCGGAGGCGGACGACATCCTGGAGAAGCGCGGCATCTTCGTGGTGCCGGACATCCTGGCCAGCGCGGGCGGCGTGACGGTGAGCTACCTGGAGTGGGTGCAGAACCTCCAGCACGTCTCCTGGGAAGAGGACCGCGTCAACGCGGAGCTGGAGAAGACGATGAAGGAGGCCTACGACCGGGTGGCGCAGATTGCACGGTCCCGTAAGGTTTCCATGCGGACGGCCGCTTACATCCTGGCCATTGGCCGGGTGGGCAAGGCCACGGTGCTGCGCGGCATCTGACGCACCCCGCCGCGCACGCGGGCAGGCAGGCGTGGGGCTCCGGGCCGCTTCCGTGCGGGCCGCGCTTCCGCTACACGGCCGCCCATGATGGTCACCTTGCAGGACATCCAGGCGGCGCGCGAACGGATCCGCACCGCGCTGCGCCCCACGCCGTGCCCCGCGTCGGACTACTTCACGGAGAAGACCGACTGCGCGGTGGTGTACTTCAAGCTGGAGAACCTCCAGCGCACCGGCGCCTTCAAGGAGCGCGGCGCGCTCAACAAGCTGCTGACGCTGACGGAAGAGGAGAAGCGCCGCGGCGTCATCGCGGCCTCCGCCGGCAACCACGCGCAGGGCGTGGCGTACCACGCGCGCCGGCTGGGCATCCGCGCCACCATCGTGATGCCGGAGCGCACGCCGCTGATCAAGGTGACTCGCACGCGGGATGACTACGGCGCGCGCGTGGTGCTCAAGGGCGCCAACTACGACGAGGCCTACGCGGAGGCCCTGCGCATCCAGGCCGCGGAGAACCTGGTCTTCGTGCACCCCTTCAACGACCCGCACGTCATCGCGGGCCAGGGCACCATCGCGCTGGAGCTGTTGGAGCAGTGCCCGGACCTGGAGCTGGTGGTGGTGCCGGTGGGCGGCGGCGGGCTCATCTCCGGCATCGCCGTGGCGCTGAAGGCAACGAACCCGCGCATCCAGGTGGTGGGCGTGCAGGCCTCCACCATCGCCAGCATGAAGGCGTCGCTGGATGCGGGGAAGCGCACGGAGCTCACCAACGCGGGCACCACCATCGCGGACGGCATCGCGGTGAAGGTGCCGGGGGAGCTCACCTTCGAGCACGTGCGCAAGTACGTGGACGCGATGGTGACGGTGGACGAGGAGGAGATCGCCGCCGCCATCCTGATGATGCTGGAGCAGGAGAAGTCGGTGGCGGAGGGCGCGGGCGCGGCGGGGCTGGCGGCGCTCGTCAACGGCCGGATTCCCCAGGCGAAGGGCAAGCGCATCGCCATCATCGTGGGCGGCGGCAACATCGACATGAACGTCATCAGCCGCATCATCGAGCGGGGCCTCGTGAAGGCGGGCCGCCTGGTGCAGTTGGAGGTGCGGCTGCCGGACCGGCCCGGCATGCTCGCGCGGCTCACCACGCAGATCGCGGAGATGCGCGCCAACGTGGTGGACCTGCACCACGACCGCGCCTTCTCCAAGGCGGGCCTGGGCGAGGCCACGGTGGAGGTGATGCTGGAGACCACCGGGCACGCGCACATCCAGGAGCTGATGTCCGCGCTGGAGTCCCAGGGCTGGCAGGTCGCCCGGACGTAGGGCGGGGAGGCTTGCGCGGGCGCTCGGGGCTTCGGCGATACTCCGGAAACCCATGAACACGCCCCTCATCGCCCTGCTGCTCCTCGCCGCCGCTCCTCCCGCGCAGAAGGCGAAGGAGCTGGCCGCCCACAAGGAGTGGGAGGAGCTGTACCTCGCGTTCGCCGCCGCGGATCCGGGCTCGTACCCGGAGGCGCAGCGGCCGTCCGTGGCGGCCCCGCTGCTCAAGGGCTGCGAGGCGCTGCTCGCGGAGGACGCGGTGATGGCGTACTCGCTGGGCGAGCGCGCCGTGGCGTTCCAGGAGACGGCGGGCGGCCTGCGCTGCCTGGCGAAGTCCGCGCTGAAGACGGATCAGCGGGCCGCCGCGGAGGAGGCGCTGAAGAAGGGCCTGGCCACCTTCCCCAAGGACGGCGCGTTCGCGCTGGAGCTGGGCAGGTTGCAGTTGCAGGACAAGGACTCGGCGGGGGCGCTGGCCACGCTGCAGCAGGTGCCCGCGAAGTCAAAGGAGGCCGCGGAGGCGAAGAAGCTGATGCAGCAGGCGCGCGCGCAGGTGTCCGAGGAAGGGGCCGCGCGGCGCGAGGCGGAGCGCCTGGAGCAACGGATGAACGGCGAGCCGGGCCCTGGGGACACGCGCCAGGCGAAGGGCTCGGGGGGCGGGAACGTCCAGAGCGCGAGCCTGAGCTACGAGTCCGGCGTGGGCAAGGACGGCATGCGCGTGCGCCAGAACAGCCGCTTCGCCATCCGCTACTTCAACAGCGACCGGGACTTCGGCCAGCGCGCGGAGTACGAGGGCAAGGTCGTGTCCGCGCTCGACGAGGCCTATGACTTCACCCAGCGGACCCTGGGGAAGGCCCGCGAGCGGCAGCTGAACGTGGTGCTCTACACGCGCGACGAGTTCGCCACGCACATGGGCGCCCGGTACGCGAACGCGGTGGCCGGCCTGTACTCCGAGGACGCCATCCGCATGAACGACGCGGCGGAGCTGACGCAGGCGACGAAGGCCACGCTCGTCCATGAGTACGTGCACGCGGCGCTGGACGAAATCTCCCCGCGCGGCGGCGGCGCCCTGCCCCGCTGGTTCAACGAGGGCCTGGCCGAGTACATCGAATGGCGCTACCTGGGGCTGGATGGCCCCCCGCGCTACCTGCGCGACGTGATGAAGGTCCAGGCGAAGCAGGGGCGGCTGCCCAAGCTGTCGGACATGGACCAGCAGGCGCCCATCTCCATGTCCCAGCCGGAAGTCGCCTACGGAACATCCGCCATGGCGGTGCGGGAGCTGGTGCGGCTGGGGGGCCAGGAGAAGCTCCTGGACTTCATCCAGAAGGCGGGTCAGGCCGACTCCTTCCAGGAGGCCCTGAAGGCCACCTATGAGAAGGACTTCGCCGGCCTGGACCAGGCGGTGCGTGCCGCCCTCTCGGGGAGGTAGCGGCCGGTCGGGCGTGGCGGATTGGTTTACCCCCTGGCGGGAGTCCCCTACACTCGCGGGCCTCCAAGATTTTCGCTGCGGCGGTCCCCCCAAGACGCTGGCGCAGCAAGGTGACGGATGTCCGATACGCGCGCCGCGATGAGAGAGTTCCGCTTCCTGGATGAGAAGCGGAAGCTGGGAAGCCTGTCCGCTGTCGAGGAGGCTCGCTGGGTCGAGTTGCGCGGCCTTTTGGGCATCCAGGACGCGGCGGACACCGCGGCGGCGGCCCAGGCGTGGGCCCAGCCCGAGCAGCAGCCCCAGGGGTACTACGGCGAGGATGGCCAGTGGTACGCCTACCCCGCTGGCTACGACCCGAACGCCCAGGGGTACTACGGCGAGGATGGCCAGTGGTACGCCTACCCCGCCGGCTACGACCCGAACGCCCAAGGCTACTACGGCGAGGATGGCCAGTGGTACGCCTACCCCGCCGGCTACGACCCGAACGCGGCGGCCTATGATTCGAACGCTGCGGCGGCCTGGGCGCAGCAGGGATACGACCCGAACGCGGCGGCCTATGATCCGAACGCGGCGGGTTACGCGGCCCCGGTGGATCCGCAGGCCTATGCCCCGCAGGCGCCCTCCGAGCCGGACAGCCTGAGCCTCAGCACGGACGACATCGACATCCCCTCGCTGAGTGAACCCGCGCCGTGGATGCCGCAGGCGCCCGTGGCGACCTCGCCCGCCGCCGCGGCGGAGCCGTGGGGCACGAGCGCCGAGGAGGACTTCTCCGGGCTGTCGGTGGAGACGCCGCCCCCGGTGGAGGCCGCCGCGCCGGAGCCTTCGCTGGAGGATTCGTTCGCGGACCTGTCGACGGAGGTCGAGTCGGAGGCCCAGGCCCCGGCGGAGTCCGGTCTGGATCCGATGGCGGAGGCGCTGGCCTCCGCGGAGCACGCGGTCGGAGAGGCGGAGCTGCTGGAGGCCGAGCCCGTCCCCGAGGCGGTGATGGCCGAGGACCTGTCGCCCGTGGACGCGGCGTGGGACGCGGCGCCGCTCGCGGTGGAGTCCGAGGAGTCGCGGGCCAGCGCGCTCGATACGGCGCCGCTCGCGGTGGAGCCGACAACGCCGGCTGAAGGCACGGCTTCGGATTGGGACTGGAGCGACGTCGCGACGGCGGAGCCCGCCGCGCCGGTGGAAGCCGTGCAGGAGGCGCAGGCGGTCGCCACGGAGACGGCGGAAGCGTGGGGGACGGATGCGGCCCCTGTCGCTGGAGCGCCGGAGCAAGGTGGAGAGATCGCGCTGGACGCGGGTGACATCGCGGAGGCGTGGACCGACGGCGCCGCTGCCACGGAAGTGCCCGCGGAGGAGATCGCCCTGGACGCGGGCGACGTCGCCACGGAGTGGCAGCCGGAGACGGCCAGCGCGGGGACCTGGCAGTCCGGCGCGGAAGCCACGGCGACCGGCACCGAGGTCGAGGCTGCGTGGCAGGCGACCGCGGAGGCAGAGGAGATTCCGCTCAGCACGAGCGATGTCGCCACGGATTGGCAGGCGGCGGGCGAGGCTCCGGCGGCGGATGCGATTGCGCTCGGCACGAACGACGTCGCCACGGACTGGCAGTCGGAGGGTGAGGCTCCGGCGGCGGATGCGATTGCGCTCGGCACGAACGATGTCGCCACGGACTGGCAGGCGGAGGGTGAGGCTCCGGCGGCCGATGCGACTGCCCTGAGCACGAGCGACGTCGCCACGGACTGGCAGGCCGATTCGAGTGCATCCCCGGAAGGCGCGGGGGAGATCGCCCTCGGCGCCGAGGATGTCGCCACGGATTGGCAGGCCGGCGCGACGGAGGCTCCTGCCGAGGAACACCCACTCAGCACGAGCGATGTCGCGACGGACTGGCAGGCCGACACCACGGCGCCAGTGCAGACCTCCGCCGAGGAGATCACGCTCGGCACGGATGATGTCGCGACGGAAGCTCCCGCCGAGGAGATCGCGCTCGACGCGAGCGATGTCTCGACGGACTGGCAGTCCGGCGAAGCTCCCGCCGAGGAGATCGCACTCGACGCAAACGATGTCGCCCACGAAGGCGCCGCGGCTGGCTCCGACAGCGGCGCGGTCGCGGCCGGTGTGGAGGCGCAGACCTTCGACGTCGCCGACCTGGGAGCCGAAGAGGAGCAGCAGCTCACTCCGCCGCCCTCCCCGTTCGCGAATGAGTCGGGCATTCCGTCGCTGCGGATCCGCAGCATCCCGGTCGGCCCGGACATCGAAGCCGACACGCTGGAGCTCGGCTCGGACGATGTCGAGCCCTCGGCTGAAGTGGCCCCGGCATCGGAGCAGTGGAGCGAGCTGAGCGGCAGTGCCGACGACGCCGTGCCGCTGGCCACCGCCGCCGAGTCGCTCGCCGAAGCGCAGTCCACCGAGCCTTCGGCGTGGACCTCCTCGGATCAGGATGTGCAGTCCTGGTCCGCCGAGGGCGAGCCCTCGGACGCCACCTCCACCGTGGGCTTGCAGGACACGTCCGCCGCCATCGAGCTGCAGCCCGAGTGGGCCGCCGATGCCATGGAGCCCGCCGCCCCCATCGAGCTCCAGCCCGAGTGGGCCGCCACCGCGGACACGGCGGAGGCCACCGCTTCGACGCCGACCGGGTCCGGCACCGAGTCGTCCGAGCAGCCCGCCGCGAACGCCGCGCCCGCGTGGGATGCCCCGGCCACCGAATCCGCCTGGGTCGCCTCCACGACGACGGCCGCCGCCCCGTCCGAAGAGGCTCCGCTGATCGAGGCCCGGGCCGAATGGACCACGCCGGAGGCCAACGCCGCGCAGCCGGCGCAGGCGTCCGACTGGAACGCCACGGAAGAAGCCGCCCCCATCGAGGCCCAGCCCGAATGGGCCACGGAAGAAGCCGCCCCCGTCGCCGCGCAGCCGGAGTGGGCCGCCGCTGAAGAGGCGCCCATCGAAGCGCAGCCGGAGTGGGCCACGGAAGAAGCCGCGCCCATCGAAGCGCAGCCCGAATGGGCGACCACCGCCGAAGGCACCGCGACCGTTCCCACGCAGCCCCAGTGGGGAACCGCGGAGGCCGCGCCCACCGAAGCGCAGCCCGAGTGGGCCGCCGAGGAATCAGCCCCCATTGAGGCCCAGTCCGAATGGGCCGCGGCTGAAGAAGCGCCCATCGAAGCGCAGCCCGAGTGGGCCGCGACTGAAGAGACTGCGCCCGTCGTCGCCGCGCAGCCCGAGTGGACCACCGAAGAGGCCGCTCCGGTCGCCGCGCAGCCCGAGTGGTCGACGGGCGAAGCTGCGCCCATCGAAACGCAGCCCGAGTGGGCCACCGAGGAAGCCGCGCCTGATTCAGCGCAGTCCGAGTGGGCGACCACGGAAGCTGCCGCGCCCACTGCTCCGCAGCCCGAGTGGGCCACCGAGGAAGCCGCGCCCATCGAAGCGCAGCCCGAATGGTCCACCGAGGAAGGCACGCCCGTCGCCGCGCAGCCGGAATGGTCCACGGAAGAAGCTGCCGCGCCCGTCGCCGCACAGCCTGAATGGTCCACGGAAGAAGCTGTCGCGCCTGTCGCCGCACAGCCTGAGTGGGCCGCCGAAGAGGCGCCCATCGAAGCGCAGCCCGAGTGGGCCACGGAAGAAGCCGCGCCCATCGAAGCACAGCAGGAATGGGCCTCTACAGAAGCCGCCACGCCCGTCGCCGCACAGCCGGAATGGGCCACGGAAGAAGCCGCGCCCATCGAAGCCCAGCCCGAGTGGGCCACCGAGGAAGCCGCCCCCGTCGCCACACAGCCCGAGTGGGCCGCCGAGGAAGCCGCGCCTGTTGCTGCGCAGCCGGAGTGGGCAACCACGGAAGAGGCCGCGCCTGTCTCCGCGCAACCTGAATGGGCCGCCGCTGAAGAAGCCCCCATTGAGGCTCAGCCGGAGTGGGCCACCGAGGAAGCTGCCCCCGTCGCCGCACAGCCGGAGTGGGCCGCTGCTGAAGAAGCCCCCATTGAGGCTCAGCCGGAATGGGCCACGACGGAAGCCGCTACGCCCGTCGCCGCGCAGCCGGAGTGGGCCGCTGCTGAAGAGGCGCCCATCGAAGCACAGCCGGAGTGGGCCACCGAGGAAGCTGCCCCCGTCGCCGCACAGCCGGAATGGACCGCTGCTGAAGAGGCGCCCATCGAAGCACAGCCGGAGTGGGCCACGACGGACGCCTCCGCGCCCGTCGCCGCGCAGCCGGAGTGGGCCGCCGAAGAAGCTCCGATCGAAGCACAGCCGGAGTGGGCCACGACGGACGCCTCCGCGCCTGTCGCCGCACAGCCGGAGTGGGCCGCCGAAGAAGCTCCGATCGAGGCACAGCCCGAATGGGCCACGGCGGAGGCCTCCGCGCCCGTCGCAGTGCAGCCGGAATGGGCCCCCGAAGAAGCCCCCATCGAAGCGCAGCCAGAATGGGCCACGACGGAAGCCTCCGCGCCTGTCGCCGCGCAGCCCGAATGGGCCGCCGCGGAGGAGGCGCCCATCGAAGCGCAGCCCGAGTGGGCCTCGACGGAAGCCGTGACCCCGGGCGCGGATCAGCCGTGGGCCGCCACGGACGCCGCCGCGCAGTCGGAGTGGGCCTCCACCGAGGACTCCTCCGCAGGCTCCGCGTGGGACCAGCCGTCCACCAGCGCCCAGCAGCCCTGGGAGGCTCCTGTCGAGGAAGCCGCCCCTGCGTGGGGCGCCCCTGAAGCCCCCGCCGCGCGCTCCTCCTGGGGCGCGCCCCAGGAGGCCCAGCCCGAGTGGATGGCCGACGCCACGCCAGCCGCGTCCACCTGGCAGGCCTCCCCGGCCCCCGCCGCCGAGTGGAGCGAGCCCGTCGCCGAGGAAGAGGTCTCCCTCACCGACATCACCGCCCCCACCCCGTCCGCCGGCTGGGAAGAGCCCGCCGTCGACGTGGACGCGGAAATCGACGCCACCCCCGCCCTCGACGTCGAGGAGGTGGAGTCCGAGCCCGTCGCCGACATCGAGCTCGTCGAGGAGGTCCCCGCCCTGCCCGTCGCGGCCATCCCTCCGCCTCCGCCTCCCACGCCGGCCCTGTCCCTCTCCGCCGCGCCCTCCCTGCCCGTGGCCCGGCTGACGCCCGCCGCCCCCACGAGCCCGGCAGCCCTCCGGAGCCCGGCGCCCGTGGCCCCCGCCAGCCCCGTCGTGGCCGCCAACCACCTGCGCCCCACGGACGACGCGTTCTTCGAAGTGCCGGGGGCCGGCTTCGCGTCCGCCGCCAACTCCTTCGTGGAAGGCGAACACCGCGTCATCATCCACACCGTCGAAGGACAGGTGAAGCGCGGCACCATCCGCGACGCGGACCTCCTGGAGGACACCATCTCCCTGGAGCAGCAGAGCGGCTTCGCCCCGGAGCGCATCCCCGGCAAGCGCGTGAAGGCCATCTTCTTCATGCTCGCCGCGGGCGCGCGTCAGCCGCAGGCGGAGGGCTCGAAGATCCGCGTCACCTTCAACGACGGCCGCCAGGTGGCCGGCTTCTCCCAGGACTTCAAGGGCCCCACCCCGGGCTTCTTCGTCGTCCCCGCCGACACCCGCACCAACACCGCGCGCATCTTCATCTACCGCGCCAGCGTGCAGGCCGTCGCCGAGGGCTAAACCATCCCGTAGCCCCCCGGTCCGCCGGGGCACGAAAAAGAGGGGCCCCGGTCACCCGAGGCCCCTCTCTTCATTTCAAGGCTGGGACGAGGACTACTTCTTGTCCGTGGCCGTCGGGGCCGCCGCCGCGTCCGGCTTCTTCGTGGTCTCCAGGTCCAGGGTGATGGTCACCTCGTCACCCACCGCCACGCCGCCGGCCTCCAGCGCCTTGTTCCAGGTCAGGCCGAAGTCGCTGCGCTTGATCTTCGTGGTCGCCACGGCGCCGCGGCGCACGTTGCCCCAGGCGTCCTTCGTCTCCGGCGTCGGGCCTTCCACGGCCAGCGTCACGGGCTTCGTCACGCCGTGCATCGTCAGGTCGCCCGTGACGTTCAGCTTGTCCTTGCCGGCCTTCGCCACCTTCGTGGACTTGAAGGTGATGGTCGGGAACTTCGCCACGTCGAAGAAGTCCGGGCTCTTCAGGTGCTCGTCGCGCTTGGGCTCGTTGGTGTTGATGGTGGTCGCGTCGAGGGTCGCCTCGATGGTGGACTTGGTGATGTCCTTGTCATCCAGGTTGATGTTGCCCTTCACGTTGCTGAACGTGCCGCGCACGTTGGACACCATCATGTGCTTCACGGCGAACTGCGCGCTGGAGTGCGACGAGTCGATCTCCCACGCGGACGCGAAGGCAAACGACGGGGCGGCGACGGCGAGCAGCGTGATGGCGGACTTGAGAGACATCTTCATGGTGTGGACTCCTTGAGTTTGCGGACTGCGAGGTTCAGGCGCGCAGCGCGAAGCTGCGCATGGACAAGGTCCCGTGATGGAAGCCCTCGAACACGGGGGTGACGCGGTCCTCGGGGAGGGCGGCTCCGAGGACGAAATAAATCGGCAACCAATGCTCGGCGGATGGATGCGCGACCCGCGCATTCGGTGCGTCCATCCATGACTGAAGCCCGAGGAAGTCTCGTGCGGCAAGTTTTCCGGCGACCCACGCGTCGAACTCGGCGGCCCATGGCTCCGCGGACGCCAGCTTGTTTCGGAAATTCACGCGGCGAAGGTTGTGCACCACCCCGCCGCTGCCCATGAGCAGCACACCCTCGGAGCGCAGAGGACGCAGCGCCTCGCCCATGCGCGCCACCTGCGCGGGCGTCGCGTCCGCCGGCAGCGCCACCTGCAACACGGGCACGCGCGCCTCCGGGAACGCATGTCGCAAGGGCACCCAGACGCCGTGGTCCAGGCCGCGCTCGCCGTCCGCCACCGCGGGCACGCCCGCCGAGGACAGCCGCGCCACCACGTCCTCGGCCAGCGAAGGCGCCCCCGGTGGCGCGTACCGCAGCCGGTACATCGCTTCAGGGAAGCCGTAGAAGTCGTAGACGAGCGGCGGCGCGGCCATCGCCGTGACGTGCACGCGCGCGTCCGTCTCCCAGTGCGCCGACACCACCACCAGCGCCTTCAGCGTGCCCGCGCCCTCACCGAAGCGCTGGAGCGCCTGGGGATATTCGTCCGCGTCCAGCGCCGTCATGGGCGAGCCGTGCGACACGAACAGCGCCGGCGCCACCTGCCGGGCAGCCGAGGGCCCAGGCCCCATCACCCCCGCCACCCCGGCGGCCGCCACGCCCTGCAGCACCTCGCGTCTGTCCACCCCGGTTGGCATCGTGGCGGCTTGTACTGCAACCCCAGGACCAATGCAGCGGACATGCTAACCACTTAGAATTGCTCACCATCCTATTCCAGCGCTGTGAAACATCTCTCAGATTGATAGAGAGACACGTCAGACTGAGATACCTGGGAGAGACGCCGTGGTGGGTCTGGAAGGTTTGGACTTGAAGGAACTCCTGGCGTTCGAGCCGAAGGGCGGAGTCATCCGCTTCGCCGGCCAGCGGGCGCTGTTGATGGACCCGGTGACGCTGGGGCTTTTGCGCAAGGAGCTCATCGGGATGCTGGGGATGACGGCCGCGCGCGGCATCTTCACGCGGCTGGGCTACGCGCACGGCTGGCGCACGGCGGAGGCGATGAAGACCGCGGTGCCGTGGAAGGATGAAGCGGAGTGGCGCCGCTCGGGCGGCCGGCTGCACACGCTGATGGGCCAGGTGCGCGTGGAGCGCATCGAGCGCACGGCCCAGGACGGCCCGGAGCCCTTCGCGGAAGCGCAGTGGAGCGACTCCTATGAGGCCGAGCAGCACCTGCTCCACCTGGGCCAGGCGGAGGAGCCCGTGTGCTGGAGCCTCACCGGCTTCGCGTCCGGCTACCTCAGCTACTGCAACGGCAAGCCCATCTACTGCGCGGAGCTCAAGTGCGTGGGCAAGGGCGACGCCTTCTGCCACATCGTGGGCCGCCCGGAGGCGGAGTGGAGCACCGAGTGCACGGAGTTCCTGCGCTTCTATGAAACGCAGTGCATGGAGGGCGTGCTCGGGCAGGTGACGGAGGCGCTGCGGCAGGCGGAGCGCAAGCTGCGCGCGAAGCGCCAGTCGCTGGCGCGCGTGTCCGGCGTGACGGAGGACCCCACGGGCATGGTGGCCCGTTCCGAGGCCATGCAGCGCGTGCTCAACCTGGCGCGCCGCTCCGCCAAGGTGGACACCACGGTGCTCGTCACCGGCGAGAGCGGCGTGGGCAAGGAGAGAATCGCCCGGCTCATCCACGACGAGTCCGGCCGCTCGCACAAGGCCTTCATCGCCGTGAACTGCGCCGCGGTGACGGAGAGCCTCCTGGAGAGCGAGCTGTTCGGCCACGCGAAGGGCGCCTTCACCGGCGCCACGCACGACCGGCCCGGCCTCTTCGAAGCGGCGCACGGCGGCACCCTCTTCCTGGATGAAGTGGGCGAGGTGCCTCCCGCCATGCAGGCGAAGCTCCTGCGCGCTCTCCAGGAGCGCGAGGTGCGCCGCGTGGGGGAGAACACCAGCCGCAAGGTGGACGTGCGCGTGGTCGCCGCCACCAACCGCGAGCTGTCCGAGGAGGTCCGCCTGGGCCGCTTCCGCCAGGACCTCTTCTACCGGCTGCGCGTCATCGAGCTGCGCATCCCGCCCCTGCGCGAGCGCCGCGAGGACATCCTCCCCCTGGCGCGGCTGCTGCTGGCGGAGACCGGCGAGCGGCTGGGCCGCCGCGTGAATGGCCTGTCCCCGGACGCGGCGGATCAACTGCTGCGCTACCCCTGGCCGGGCAATGTGCGCGAGTTGGGCAACGCCGTCGAGCGCGCGGTGGCGCTGAGCGAAGGCCCGCGCCTGGAGCGGGACGACCTGCCGGAGGAGGTGCGCGCCGCGCCGCCCAGCCTGGTGCCCACCGGCAACCCGCGCCGGCTGGAGGACATGGAGAAGGAGTACATCCTCGCGGTGCTGGCGCAGAACGGCGGCAACCGCTCACGCACCGCGGAGCAGTTGGACATCGGGGTGGCCACGCTCTACCGGAAGCTCAAGCAGTACGGCCACCCGGAGGCGGCGCACTAGTTGAGGTACTGGTCGCGGTCCGGCGGGCGATTGCGGTCCACCACACGCAGGTGCTTGGAGCGGTCGCGCAGCTGCCGCTGCAGGCGCCAGTGCTGAAGCTGGAGCATCAGCCGCTTGGGGCTCGCGCCGCGCACGTACACGAACACCAGCACCAGGCCGAACATCTCCGGCGCCACCGCGCGCCAGGAGCCCGCGGTCAGCGCGTTCAACAGCGTGAAGCCCGCGCCAATGGCCGCGAACCAGTTGCCCGTCAGCGGAATGCCCCAGAAGTTCGCCTGCCCCTTGCCGATGACCAGGCCGTAGGCCACCCACATCACCGCCGTCATCACGGAGCCGCCCGCGTAGACGCTCATGGGCATCACCAGGGCCAGCGCCGTGGTGATGAGGCCCGCGACGAACGGGATGCCCACCGCCACCAGCAACAGCCGCTTGCCGCCCCAGGTGGACTCCAGGAAGCCACCGATGGACCAGATGATGAGGCCGCCGAAGAGGATGCCCAGCGGGCCGGTGGCCACGAAGGCGTAGGTGATGAGCTCCCAGACGCGGAAGCGCAGAATCACGTCCGCCGGGTTGAGCAGCAGCAGCGCCCCCTGCCCTCGGGAGGTCGCCAGGAACAGGGCGGAGATGCCCACGAACGCGATGGCAAGCTTGGCGGCCATCGAATCCAGGCTCGGGAACATGTCGCCGAAACCGCCGCCGCCTCGATTGTAGCCCCGCATGGGTCGCATAGAGGCCCAAAGGTGGTGGAAGCCCGCCCGGTCCGCAACCCCAAATCCAGAAACGATGAAGGGCGCCCCACCCTGGTGTCACCAGGGAGAAGCGCCCTCGCATCCCACGCCTTCCGCCGCCCTACCGGGGCTTCAAGCCTTGTGGCGGTAGAAGAGCGTGATGGTCAGACAGTGAAACTCCTTGTCCGAGGACTGCGTGACGATCTTGTCCACGACCTCCACGGCGGAGTTCTCCTTCAGCCACTTGGTGATGTTCTCGCCCATGTTCTCGCGATCGCGCGCGAGCGTGGTGGAGAACACCTTGACGCCCGTGAAGCTGATAACGCCCATTCCAACCCTCGTGTCACCAGAGATTACAAATGTTTACCCCGAGTCGGGAGCGCCATCAAGAAACGGGCCCGACAATCCGGCCCGGGAGCCGCTTCCCGCCCCTCGGGGAGCCCACCGGGAGGCGGGGGCCCGCCCATCGTCCACCCGCCGACAGTGCGGCGGGGGGCATGGGCGCACGGCCCTGGCGTTTCAGCGTCCGGCGGCGGCGCGCCGGGCCTGACAAGTGACTTCATCCTTGCAGGCGGGACCGATGCCCTCCGGGTGGGCCGTCAGGGGCGTCTTGTCGCTCTCCTCCACGCCGCACACCACACAGCGGCGCTTGCGGTTGCGGCGCTCGGCACGGCGCTGCTCGGCGATGGCCTTGGCCCGCTCGCGGGCCGTCTTCGCGTCCACCTCGTTGCTCATCTCACCACGTCCCGTCAGGAAGTCCTCTGCCCCGTACCCCAACGCCACGGAGCGCTCCTAGAGCGCCTCGACCAGCACGGCGATGCCCTGGCCGCCACCAATGCAGGCGGACCCGATACCATAGCGGCCGCCCCGGCGCTTCAGCTCGTACGCCAGCGTCATGGTGATGCGGGCCCCGGAGGCGCCCAGCGGGTGGCCCACGGCGATGGCGCCGCCGTTGACGTTGGTGGCGTCGCGTGGCAGGCCCAGGTCCTTCTCCACCGCCAGGTACTGGGGCGCGAAGGCCTCGTTGACCTCGAAGAGGTCCACGTCGGAGAGCTTCGCGTCCGCGCGCTTGAGCAGGTTGCGGATGGCCGGCGCGGGGCCAATGCCCATGATGCGCGGGTCGCAGCCGGCGATGCCCCAGTTGACGAGCCGCGCCACGGGCTTCAGGCCGTGCTTCTCCACGAAGCTGCGGGTGGCCATGACCATGGAGCCCGCGCCGTCGCAGATGCCGCTGGCCGCGCCCGCGTGCACCACGCCGTCCTTCTTGAACACCTTGGGCAGCTTGCGCAGCCCCTCCACCGTGGTCTCCGGGCGGTTGTGCTCGTCCTTGGACACCACCGTGTCGCCCTTCTTGCCCTTGAGCGTCACCGGCGCGATTTCATCCGCCAGCCGGCCCGCCTCCTGCGCCGCGGCGAAGCGCTTCTGGGTGAGGACGGCGTACTGGTCCACGTCGTCCTGGCTGATGCTGTAGTCCACCGCCAGTTGCTCGGCGGTGAGCGCCATGGCGTTGCCCGTGTAGCTGTCCGTGAGGGCCGTCCAGAGCATGTCCTCCAGGCCGCCCTTGCCCAGCGGCAGGCCCCAGCGCGCGCCGCGGATGACGTGGGGCGCCTGGCTCATGGACTCCGTGCCGCCCGCGAGGACGGCCTCCGCGCCGCCCGTCAGCATCATCTCCGCGGCCGTGACGAAGGCCTGGAAGCCGGAGCCGCACAGCCGGTTGACGCCCAGCGCGGGCACCGGCACCGGGACGCCCGTGCGCAATCCCACATGGCGCGGCAGGTAGATGGCGTCCGAGCTCGTCTGGACGACGTTGCCGTAGACCACGTGCTCGATGAGCTCCGGGGAGACGCCCGCCTGGGCCAGGGCCGCCTTCGCGGACTCCACGGCCAGGTCGGTGGCGCTCAGGTCCTTGAGGCTGCCGCCGTAGGTACCAAACGGGGTGCGCTTGCCGGACAGGAAGTAGATTTCCTCGTTCTTGGACACGCTCTTCATGGTGCTCGTCTCCCTACTCTTCCGGGGCGCGCGGTGCACGCACGACGTGACGCCGAAAAGCGTCCAGGGGGCCGTCAGCCCGCGCGCCGTCCCAGGAAGGCGCTGGCGACGATGGCAAGCGCGATGGCCGTCCACAACAGTCCCTGGAGGTTCTGGCGGCGGATTTCCTTGCGCCCCAAACCGGCGTACCAGGCCCGGGCCGCCTGGACGCGCCCCTCCCAGGTGAAGCCCTCCGGGCCCGCCGGCTCCACCCCCTCCAGGCGTCGCACATGCGCGCGCAACAGGCGCTCCGGTGCGGCGTCCTCCAGCGACCCGGAGCGGTAGCCAGGCACGTCCAGCGCGGGGCGGCGGTAGCTGGCCGTCACCACGAAGCCCCCGGAGGCCAGGGGGGTGAGCAGGTAGAGCCGGGGCAGCAGGTCGCCCCCCTCGTGGAGGGTGGCGAAGACGCGCTCGCCCGGGTGCGCCCAGTCGTAGGAGCGGGTGGCCTTCTGGAGGAGCGGCTTCTCCTCGTGGCTGCCCAGCGGCGTGAAGCCCAGCGCCTGGAGCTGGCCCGCCAGGGGGGACAGGCCCTCCGGCAGGTCCATCTGGTCCGCGGGGGCCTCCGGCTCCACCCGGACGGTGTGGGGGAAGAGGTAGAGCAGCGCGCGCCAGAAGTTGAGGAACAGGAGCACGCCGGCCAGCACCAGCCCGGCGACGGCGACCCCCAGCTGCCCGAGCACGTTCACGGGCGGGGCTTTCCGTCCTGGCGCCGGGCGGCCGTGGCGGGCAGGTCCCTCCAGCGCTCCAGGTCCGCGGGGGTGAGCGGGTCGCGGCCCTCCAGGAAGCGCTCCAGGTGGCCCAGCGAGTCCACGCCCCAGAACATCTCGTCGTCCACCAGCACGGACGGCACGCCGAAGGCGCCCTGGGCGAGCGCCGCTTCCGTGTTCTTGCGCACGCGGTCCTTCACCTCCGGCAGTTGCGAGCGCTCCAGCAGCGCCCGCGCGTCGAAGCCCGCGTCCGTCAGCACCGCGCCCACCTGCTCCGGCGTCTCGATGCCCCGGCCCTGCCCCCACGCGGCCGAGTAGAGCGCGGTGACGAGTCGCGTGCGCTCCGCCACGTCCTCCACCGCCGCCGTCACGCGCAGGGACAACAGCGGGTTGAACGGGTGCGAGGGCGGCAGGGTGAAGGGCGCGCCCTGCTCGTGCGCGATGCGGAACGTCTGCTTGAAGACGTAGACGCGCTTGGCGGGAATCTCCGCCGGGCCAATGGAGCCCACGGCGTTGAGCAGCCCCGCGAGCAGCACCGGCACGGGCTCCAGCTCCCGGCCGTGGCGCTCGGCGATGGCGGGCATGCGCAGCCAGGCGAGGTAGGCGTACGGGGACAGGTAGTCCAGGCAGAAGCGCAGGGGCGAGGAGGCCATGGGCCCATCCTAAGCACGACCCGGCCGTCAGGCGCTCTGCTTCACGTCCTCGTCCTGCTGGCGCGACAGCGGGCCGCGCAGCGACTGGGCCAGCTGTTGCAGATGCGTGGCCCGGGCGGAGGCGAAGGCCCGCTCGGCGATCTCCAGCTCCCGCATCGCCTCTTCCGGCGTTCCGTGCCGCTCCGCGTGCTGCATGTACACGAGGCCCATCTGCAGCACGTTGCCGGTGGACTCCGCCAAGAGGCGCGCGTGGCGAAGGTGCGCGTCCCCCTCCTCCTGGGACACCAGCGGCGCCAGGGCGCGGCGGGCCAGGATTTCGTCCCAGGGGTTGGCGAAGCGCGGGTCCAGGGCGCGCTCCAGCGCGCCTTGCGCGGCGGCGAGCGCGGCGGGCAGCCGGCCCTGGTCGCGTTCGAAGCGCGACTGGTACACGAGGACCAGCGTCTCCATGCGCAGGCCGCCCTTCTGAGCGGCCTCCAGGGCGCGGGGCAGCGACTCGCGCGCGGCGGCGGCGTCCTCGAAGAGCACGTCGCGGCACGCCTGGTACACCTGCACGTGCGCGCGCAGCCAGCGGTCCTCCGGCAGCACGCGCGACAGCGCCTCGCCGCGCGACACCACCGCGGCCACGAGCTCGTGCTCGCCGCGCTCCAGGTAGTACGGCGGCGTGAAGAGGGCCAGGTTGCGCTCCATCAACCGGGGGCTGCCCAGCCGCCGGATGAGCTCCGTCTTCTGCGCGAGCGCGGACGCGAACGCGGCGCCGTCGCCGGTGAAGGCCGCGCGCGCCACCTGCGCGAAGAGGTGGTAGGCGCGCACGTCGGTGAAGCCCTGCGCTTCCGCCAGGTGCAGCCCGTCCTTCAGCTGCTCTTCATCCAGCGGCTCGCCGCGCAGCGCCAGGTTCACGTTGAGCAGGTAGCCGCCCATGCCCAGCGCCCACGCCAGCCGCCGGGGTGGACGCCCCACCGCGTCGCGGAACTCGCGCAGCCGCTGCACCTGCTTGCGCTGCTCGGACACCCCGCCCGCCCAGTGGCCGGTGTACGCGCACAGCGTCGAGCGCGCCACGGACAGCCCCGCCCGGTACGGCGAGTCCTCCGGGTGCTCGGCGGCCACGCGCGCGATGAGCGCCTCCAACTCCTCCGTGCGCCCCAGGATGGCCAGCGCCATGCCCTGGAGGATCTGCAGCTCCGAGCGCTTCCAGAAGACGTCCACCGGCGTCATCCGCCCGTCCGCCGACACCTCGCGGAAGAGCGGGATGAGCAGTTCCTCGCGCTCCGCGGGCGTGGCCGCGCGGGCGGACTCGAGCCGCGAGAGCGCCTCGCGCCGGCCGGCCTCCACGTCCACCGTGGCCGCCCAGTGCGCGAAGAGCCGCTCCGCGTACGCCACCGACGTCGGCGGGTCGCTGGAGTAGCCCACCTCCACCAGCGACACCCACGTGCGCAGGAGCTGCTCCGAGCGGCCCGGGTAGTCCGGCGCGGACTCCAGGAGCCCCGCCACTTCCTTCAGGAGCAGCGTGGCTTCCAGGAGCGCCTCCGCCTCGATGGCGGCCTGGCCCGCCTCCAGGAGCGGCTGGATGGCCTCCGCGGGCGCGTCCGAGCGCGCGAAGTGCCACCCCACCGCGCGCACCACGCCCGAGCGCCCCGAGGGCAGCGCCTGGAGCGCCCGCGCCACCTGGCCGTGGTACGCCCGGCGCGCGGACTCCGGCGTGCTGTCGTAGACGGCCTGGTGCACGGTGTCGTGCGTGAAGACGTAGCGGCCCTCCACGTCCTGGAGGAACTGCCGCTCCACGATGCCGTCCAGCACCGCGAACAGCTCCGACTCCGGCAGGCCGGACAGCGCGCGCAACAGCGGCAGGTCCAGCATGCGGCCCGCGGGCGCCAGCTTGCGCAGGAGCGACACCTGCTCCGGCGGCGCGTTGGCCAAGCGTACCAGCACCGCCTCCTGGATGCTCGCCGGAAGCCGCCGCGTGCCCAGCCCCTCCTCCGCCTCCCAGCGCCCGCCCACGCGCTTGAGCGCGCCCGCCTCCACCAGCATGCGCAGGCACTCCGTGGCGAAGAAGGCGTTGCCGCCGGTCGTCTCGTGCAGCCGCTGCACGAAGCCCTCCGGCACGTCCAACCCCGGCAGCACCAGCTCCACCAGCTTGGCCACGTGCTCGGAGGACAGGGGCTCCAGGTCCATGCGGGACGTGAGCTTCTCGTCCACCGTCTGGAACGCGAGGCTCAGGCGCGACAGCTCCTGCGAACGGAACGTGCCCACCACCATGCCGCGCGTGCCGTGCAACGCGCGGATGACAACGTTGAGCGCCTCCAGCGACGCGCTGTCCGCCCACTGCAGATCCTCGAAGCACAGCACGAAGGACTGCCGCCCGCCGAGCGTGTGCGTCCACTCCGTCAGCGCCTCGAAGAAGGCGGCCCTCTCGTCGGAGCCGTCGCGCGGCAACTGCTCGTCCTGGTCGCCCTCCAGCACCTCCGGTGACAAGAGGCGCGCGAGCGGGGCCTTCACCCGCTCCATCAAATCCGAGGGCGTCTGCGGCACCAGGCAGCGCAGGGCCTGCGCCACCGGCGCCAGCGGGGACAACCCCTCCGCGCGGCACTGGCCCCGGCCGAAGGGCAGCTCCGCCAGCTTCGCCTGGAGCTCGAACTCCTGGAGCAGCCGCGTCTTGCCCACGCCCGCGGGGCCGCCCACCAGCATCGCGCGCGACTGGCCCCAGTCCGCCTCCGCCAGGCCGTTCATCAGCCCTTCCAGCTCGCCCTCGCGCCCCACCACCTCCGGCACGTGCAGGTAGCTGGCGCGCGCGGACAGCGGCTCCTCGGGGACGGGCTCGCCACTGGCGTGGCAGAGCGCCTCCAAGAGCTCACCCGCGTCCTGGAAGCGCTCGCGCGGATCCTTCGCCATCAACAGGAGGATGATCTCCTCCAGCTGCGGATCCACCGGGCAGATGGTGGACGGGCGCGGCGCCGGACGCGTCAGGTGATCCGCGAGCAGCACCGCGGGGCTGTTGCGCTTGAAGGGCAGCTTGCGGGTGGCCAGGTACCAGGCCATCACGCCCAGCGAGTACAGGTCCGCGCGCCCGTCGATGCTCGCGCCGCGCTGCCACTCCGGCGCCAGGTACTCCAGCGTGCCCTTGAGCTTGCCGGGGCTGGGCGTGCCCAGCTGGTGCATCACGCCGAAGTCCATCAGCTTCACCGCGCCGGACTCGGTGATGCGCACGTTGCTGGCCTTGATGTCGCAGTGCACGTACAGGCGCGAGTGGATGAACGCCAGCACCTGCGCCATCTGAATCAACACGCGGTACAGCGTGCGCGTGTCCAGCGGCGCGTCCCGCACCAGCGTGCTCAGGTCCATGCCGCCCACCACCTCCATGGTGATGAAGCGGTTGCCGGCCTCCGTCATGCCCCAGTCGAAGACCTTGAGCGTCGACGGGTGCTGGAGCTTCTTCATGGCGAAGAACTCGTGCCGGAACAGCAGCACCAGCTCCTCCACCTTCGCCGCGGACAGCTCCGCGGGGACGTGCATCTCCTTGAGCGCCACGCGGCGGCGCTCCTGCAGGTCGTCCGCCAGCCAGATGCGGCCCATGCCGCCTTCGCCCAGCAGCGACTCCACGCGGTAGCGCCCGTTGACGATGACGCCCGGAATCAGCGAGCGCCGCTCGCCGATGCCCGAGCCCGGCAACGTGATGGGCGTACGCATCCGCTCCCCCCAGGTGCTCGGAGGGCGGGTGCGTTCATCCAATACCGTTGTCTTCTCGTCGTCGCTCACGAGCCAAAGGGCTGGCCGCTTCCGGGCCAGGGTCTGGATTCCAGAATCCAGACGTAGCGAGGAATAGCACGTTTCAGTGACACCGCCTCCGGGACATCCGAGCAGGTGCACGCTCTGCTGCCATTCTCTGTTTCACCGTCTTGCTGGAAGCAGGCGGGGTGCTGCGTCCGGCCGCCTGCTGGGGAGCCACTTCCACACCCGCTCCCACGACCCATCCGCATGCATGCACACCGTTCCCGCGAGCCCCCGGGTCCTTCGCCTGGGGGAGGAGGGGGAAGCGGCATGCGTGCATGGAAGTGGGGCGGCGCCACGGTGGCACTCGCGGCCGTGAGCGCCTGGATGGCCTGCGGCCAGTCCGGCCCGGGCGAGGCCACGGGCGTGGAGAAGGCGGAAGCCGCGACGGTGACGCTGGGCGACGGCCACTGCGCGGGCGTGGTGGTGGGCCAGGGCCGCCACGTGCTCACCGCGGCCCACTGCGTCGCACCGGACGCGGGCGAGGAGCGCACGAACTTCGAGGACGGACGGCAGCTGAAGGGCCGCTACGTGTTCGTGGATCGCGGCCGGGACATGGCGGTGCTGGAGCTGGAGGCGAAGGCGCCGGTGGCGCCGCTGGAGGTGGCCCAGGGGCTGCCCATCCCCGGCGCGATGCTCGTCTTCACCGGACGCCATGACCGGCCCGGTGAACCGCAGCGGGTGATGGTGGAGCGCTGGGGCCGCTGCCCGTCGCTGCCGGACGTGCCCAACGCGCTCTTCACCACGATGCACGGCGAACCAGGAGACTCCGGCGCGCCGCTGGTGGACGAGCAACTGCGCGTGGTGGGCCTGGTGCATGGCGGCGCGCGGTGCAGCATCGCCGCGCCCACCGGGGACGTGGCGCCGGAGGTCCAACGCCTGTCGCGGGAGGACGCGCAGCCGCTGGCCCGTCGCCCGGCCTCCGCGCCGCGCTGACGCGGCGGGACGGCGCACATCGCCCTTCCCGCACCTGGACGGCCAGGCAGGCGGCGCGCGCACGCGCCGTCATTGCCCGGCAGGCCCGGTGCGTCCCACCTTCCCGTCGGAGGTGACACCCCATGGCTTCGGACAAGGACTCGAAGAACTTCCAACCGCGCAACCGGGGACAGATGGAGGACGCGCTGGACCGCGGCGCCGCCGAGCTGGCCCGCGAGCGCTCCCAGGCCGCGGCCCGCGAGGACGAGAACCCGGGCCCGCTGGAGGAGACGCGCTGGGAGGCGGAGGTGGAGCGCGGCGCGGAGTGGCAGGACGAAGAGGTGCCCGAGCGCGAGGCGCGCGGCGACGAGGAGCCGGACTCAGAGGTTTCCCGGCGCGGGCTCGTGAACCCACCGCCCGAGGGTTGAGGGCGTTGGCGGCAAACCCGTGAGGTGGAGGCTTTCATGAATTCTCACGGGTAAAGGGGGACCTCTTGCCCGGTGCGCACAGCGGGGGGATGCTGTGCACGCCGTTCCCCCAAGCCGTGCGCAGTTGCCTCCCCGGGAGTCGATGCACCGTGAAGCCCAAGGTCCTCATCGTGGAGAACTCCTGGACCATGCGCGAGACGCTGCGGCTGCTCCTGTCGGGTGAGTTCGACTGCACGGTGGCCGCGGATGGAGAGACGGGGCTCGCGCACGCGCTGGCGCAGCCGCCGGACGTGCTCCTGTCGGACGTGAACATGGAGGGCATCGACGGCTACGAGTTGTGCCGCCGCGTGCGCGCGGAGCCCTCCCTGTCGCACCTGCCGGTGATGTTCGTCAGCGGCTACCCGCCGCGCACGGACCTGGAGCCCGGGCAGCCCCAGCCGGACGCGTACCTGGTCAAGCCGGTGAAGCCGCCGTACCTCATCGCGCAGCTGCACGCCGTGCTGCAGCGCGCGAGGGGCGCCACCGCCAAGGCCGCGGGCGAGGGCTGAACCGGACGGACGCCGGGCGCGCGGGGGCCGGGTGTCGCGGCGCGGACGCCCCACGCTTCTGTCACTGACCTGGGACACGGGGAGGGCTATACCTTGCCCGAACCTGCCTTCCTCTCGACCCGAGGTCCTCGCGTGCTCAACGCCTTCCCCCGCGTCCCGGCTCCCAAGAACGAGCCCGTCCTCTCCTACGCACCCGGCACCCCGGAGCGCGCGGAGCTCCAGTCCACCCTCAAGCGCATGAGCGGGGAGCGCATCGACATCCCCGTCGTCATCGGGGGCAAGCACGTGAAGTCCGGCAAGACGGACACCGTGCGCATGCCGCACCGGCACCAGCACGTGCTGGCCACCCTGCACGAGGCCGAGGCGGGCCACGTGGAGCAGGCCATCCAGAACGCCATGTCCGTGAAGGAGGACTGGGCGCGGATGCCGTTCCACGCGAGAGCGGCCATCTTCCTGCGCGCCGCGGAGCTGCTCACCACGCGCTACCGCCCGCTGCTCAACGCGTCCTCCATGCTGGGCCAGTCGAAGACGGCGCACCAGGCGGAGATCGACGCGGCCTGCGAGCTCATCGACTTCCTTCGCTACAACGTCCACTTCGCGCAGCAGATCTTGTCCCTCCAGCCGGAGAACTCCGCGCAGACGTGGAACATGACGGACTACCGGCCGCTGGACGGGTTCGTCTTCGCCATCGCGCCGTTCAACTTCACCTCCATCGCGCTGAACCTCTGCGTATCGCCCGCGCTGATGGGCAACGTCGTCCTGTGGAAGCCGTCCTCCACGCAGGCCCTGAGCGCGTGGTACGGCCTGGAGCTGTTGCGCGAGGCGGGCCTGCCCGACGGCGTCATCAACATGCTGCCCGGCGACGGCCCCACGGTGGGCAACCCGGTGCTGGCGAGCCCCCACCTGGGCGGCATCCACTTCACCGGCTCCACGCCCACGTTCAATCACCTGTGGAAGACGGTGGGAGAGAACATCGGCCGCTACAAGCAGTACCCGCGGCTGGTGGGTGAGACGGGCGGCAAGGACTTCATCTTCGCGCACCCGTCCGCGGCGGACGACCTGGAGGCGCTCGCCGTCGCCATCGTGCGCGGTGGCTACGAGTACCAGGGCCAGAAGTGCAGCGCGGCCAGCCGCGTCTACGTGCCGGAGTCCCTGTGGCCCAAGCTGAAGCCCCGCCTCCAGGCGCTCATCGGCGAAATCAAGATGGGCGACGTGGCGGACTTCCGGAACTTCATGGGCGCCGTCATCGACGAGCGCTCGTTCAAGAAGGTGTCCTCGTACATCGAGCTGGCGAAGTCCGGCGGTGACGCGACCATCGTCGCGGGCGGCGGCACGGACAAGAGCGAGGGGTACTTCGTGCAGCCCACGCTGGTGCAGTGCACGAACCCGCGCCACCGCATCATGACGGAGGAGATCTTCGCGCCGCTGGTCGGCGTGTACGTCTACCCGGACGCGAAGTTCGAGGAGACGCTGAAGGAGTGCGACCAGTCCGCGGCGTACGCGCTGACGGGAGCCATCTTCGCGCGCGACCGCAAGGCCATCGAGCAGATGATGAGCAGCCTGCGCAACGCGGCGGGCAACTTCTACATCAACGACAAGCCCACGGGCGCGGTGGTGGGCCAGCAGCCGTTCGGCGGCAGCCGGGCTTCGGGCACCAACGACAAGTCCGGGTCGATGATCAACCTGTTCCGCTGGTCCAGCCCGCGCACCATCAAGGAGAACTTCGCGCCGCCGGTGAAGGTCCCCTACCCGTTCATGGACAGCGACCCGAAGGAAGGGGCCATCTAGTCCCATGAGCGGACCGTTCCCGGGCATCGCGGGGTTGGAGACGTATGCGCTGGAGGACGGCGGCTGCCGCGTGGAGATCATTCCCACGCGCGGCGCGCTCGTCAGCCGCATGGTGGTGGACGGCGAGGACGTGCTCTATCTGGACGAGAGCACCGTCGCCGACCTCACGAAGAACGTGCGCGGGGGCATCCCCGTGCTCTTTCCCAACGCCGGCCCCCTGCCCGGGGACACGTATCCGGCGGACCGCAAGGCGTACACGCTGCCGCAGCACGGCTTCGCGCGGAAGCTGCCGTGGACGGTGCGCCAGGCGGAAGGGTCGCTGCTGGTGCTGGGGCTGACGTCTTCAGAAGAGACGCTGCGCCAGTACCCATGGGCCTTCGACGCGCAGCTGGCGTTCTCGCTGGCGGGCCGCAGGCTCACGGTGGACTTCGACGTGGAGAACCGGGACACGCGGCCCCTGCCGCTGCACCTGGGCTACCACCCGTACTTCCGCGTGCCGCAGGGCCAGAAGGCGCAGGCGCGCGTGGAGACGGACGCCACGCACGCGTGGGACAACCGCGCGAAGCACGAGGTGCCCTTCACCGGCCTGGACCTCACGGCGCAGGAGGTGGACATGCACCTGCGTGACCACTCCGCGCCGGGCACGGTGCTGGAGCGGGGCCCAGGCCTGTCGCCCGTGAAGCTGTCGTGGAGCCAGGAGTTCCGCCTGCTCGTCGTGTGGACGCTGCAGGGCAAGGACTTCGTCTGCGTGGAGCCGTGGACGGCCGCCGCCGGGGCGCTGGCCACCGGCGAGGGCCTGTTGCACGTGGACCCGGGCGAGCGCGTGTCGCTCGCGTTCGACATCGAGGCGTAGCGCGCGCCTCAGGCGTGCGGGATGAGGGGCAGGCTCAGCGGGCCGCGCACGGTGAGGGAGGTGTTCCACTTCACCGGGCCCGTGGGCGTGAAGCGCGTGAAGCGGGACAAGAGCACCTCCAGCCCCACGCGCGCCTCCAGCCGGGCCAGCGGCGCGCCCAGGCAGAAGTGGATGCCGTGGCCGAAGGGCATGTTGTTCACGCCCTCGCGGTCCATGTCGAAGGTGTCCGGGTCCTTGAAGCGCTCGCCGTCGCGGCACGCGGAGCCGATCATCAGCGCCACGCGCGCGCCCTCCGGAATCGTCACGCCCGCGACCTGCGTCTCCTTCGTGGTGACGCGCACCAGGCCGTGCACGGAGGGCTCGTAGCGCAGCACCTCCTCCACGAAGCGCCCCACCTGCGACGGGTTCTCACGCAGCCGCGTCACCAACCGCGGCTGCTCCATCAGCATGCGCACGCAGTGGCTGACGAGCTGCACGGTGGTCTCCAGGCCCGCCACCACCAGCAGGAACAGGAAGCTCATCAGCTCCGCGTCGCTGAGCTCCTCGCCGTCCACGCGCGACTTCACCAGGTCCGACACCATGTCGTCCTGCGGGTGACGGCGGCGCTCGGCGACGACGTTGGACAGGTAGTCCTCCATCTCGCGCACGGTGGCCTTGATGGATTCGTGCCGGTGGGTGTCCTTCTCCGTCGTGCCGGACACGCTGGACAGGTCCACCGACCAGCGCTTGTAGCGGGCGGTCATGGTGGGGTCCAAGGCGAAGAGTTCGCCAATCACGCTCGCGGGCAGCGGCATGGCGAAGGCGTCCACGAAGTCCACCTCGCGCCCGGGGGACAGCCGCTCCGCGAGTATCTGCGCGAAGCTCCGGATGCGCGGCTCCAGCCGGTTCACCGCCGCGGGCGTCCACGCGCGGCTCACCAGCGTGCGCAGCCGCATGTGGTGCGGCGGATCCATGACGATCATCGACTCGGAGAAGGGGTTGTGCCCCAGCCACGGCGGCGCGGTGGTCGTGCGCACCCCGGCCGAGGAGAACACCTGAGGGTTCTTGAAGGCCGCGGCCACGTCCTCGAAGCGGGTGATGGCCCAGAGCCCGCCGGGTTCCACCTGACACACTGGCGCGGTGCGGCGCAGCTCCTCGTAGACGGGGTAGGGATTGGCCCGGACTTCCGGCGCCATCAGGTTCACGCGTCCAGTCATGAAAGAATTTCCTTTCCCGGCTGGAAATCTATACCCGGTATACTGGCTGCTGAACAGAGGCGCCGCCTCCCCTCCCTCGAGTCACCATGTCCCGCTTCGTCCTCGCCGCCGTTCTCGCCCTGGGTCTGTCCGCGTGTTCCGACGACCCTGATGAAGTCACGCCTGACTCCGGCACGCCCATCACCGACGCGGGCACCGACATCGACTCGGGCACGGACGCCGGGACGGACGTGGACGCGGGGACGGATGCGGGCACCGACATCGATGCGGGCACGGACGCGGGCCCGGGCAGCTCGGGCGGCTCCGGGAAGCTCGCGTGCAGCAGGACGGGCACGGTGAACACGGACGCGGGCACGCTGACGTACTGCGTGGCGCAGGTGGGCGCGACGGAGGTGAAGTACATCGAGCCGAAGCAGGGCATCGCGCCCGCGCCCATGCGGCTGGCCATCTACCTGCATGGCGACGGCGCGGCTACGTACAACGGCAGCAACCCGCGCTCGCTGTTCACGCACGGCGGTTGGACGTACGGGCACAACACGCTCTACGTGACGGCGCTCGCGCCCAACAAGTGCGCGTGGTGGACGGTGCCTTCGCGCACGGACTGCTCCACGGATGGGACGGATGCGGATCGCGACCTGGAGGGCAAGAACGCGGCGGAGCTGGTGTCGCTCATCGAGGCGCTGCGCAAGGGTTGGGACATCCAGGATGGCCCCATCCTCTTCGGCGGTTCGTCGGGCGGATCCATCGAGCTGACGGCCAGCTTCCTGCCGCGCTACGGCGACCGCTACCCGGGCATCTACGCGCTGAGCTGCGGCGGTGAGAAGCCCTGGTCGGGCCAGATGGACTGGGACGCGTCCAACGCGGCGCTTCGCGGCGACACGAAGTTCTGGTTCACCTACGGCGACCAGGACTTCCTCTACCAGGACATCCAGGACGCGAAGGCGTACTTCGGCAACCTCCAGTTCCCGGTGAACGACAAGGTCATCGCGGGTGCGGCGCACTGCGCGTTCGACCAGGTGGGCCGCGTCACGGAAGTGTGGAACGAGGCCACCGCGCAGTAACCGTGGTCCCCGGCTCCGCTTCTTGGGTGATTCCATCGCAAGAAGCGGAGTGCGCGGGTGAAGTGAAGTCCGTAGCGTCGCGCGCATCCTTTTGCTGGAGCCTGGATGCGCCTCTACGACTATCTGCCTTCCGCGAATGGCTACAAGGTCCGCACGTTGCTCGCGCAGCTGGGACGCAAGTACGAGCTGGTGCCGGTGGACATCTTCGCGGGGGAGAGCCACACGGCGGACTTCCACGCGAAGAACCCGGACGGCCGCATCCCGGTGCTGGAACCGGAGCCGGGGCGGTTCCTCGCGGAGTCCAACGCCATCCTGTTGTTCCTGGCGGAGGGCACACGCTTCTTGCCCGAGGACCGCTTCGCTCGCGCGCAGGTGCACCAGTGGATGTTCTTCGAACAGAACACCGTGGAGCCGAACCTCGGCACCGCGCGCTTCTGGCTGCTCACGGGCCGGCAACCGCCGGAGTCCGAAGTCCTCCGCAACCGCGTGCAGAACGGTGAGCGAGCGATGTCCGCGATGGAGCGGCACCTGGGCCGGCACGCGTTCCTCGTGGAGGAGCGCTACACCGTCGCTGACGTCTGCCTCTTCGCGTACGTGCACCTGGCGCCGGAGGCAGGTGTGGATCTGGCGCCCTACCCGTCCGTGCATGCGTGGCTGGAGCGCGTGAAGGCCCAACCCGACTTCCTGGGCCCCCTGCCGCCCTACTCCGCGAACGCGCGCGTGCGCTGACGACTCCTGCTCGGCGGCGACGGCCTCACGGACCCTCGCGTGCGTCAGGCGGCGTGGCCGAAGCCCTGGAACCGGGCGCTCCCGGGCTCACGGTTGGGGGCGCCACCACAGGCCCTTCAACCCCGCCTGCTCACACGCCTGCCGCGCTTCCTCGGTGTAGCAGTAGTAGAGCAACTCGGGGACGAAGAACACGGGCGGGAAGCCTCCGGGGGGCGGACGGAGCACGAGCGGCTCGGCGGCATCCTCGCCCAGGAATTCTTCTCCGCACCGATGGAAGGGCACGCCCTTCACGAGAGTGCGCTCCCGGTCGAGGCAGTCTGTCTGCTCCAGCAACTGGAGGATGACGAAGTCCTCGTTCTTCAGCGCGGGGTCCGTCACCGAATGCCAGGTCCGCCTCCGAGGGTACCCTTTGCTCACGAGGTGCCTGATGCGTTCCGAATAGATGACGGTGGGGATGAGGCGGTGGCGGAACGGGCCCACTAACTCGAGTACGCGCACCATGCGCCGGGAGAGGAGCAACCACCCCATGGGCGAGGTGAACAGGTGATCGAGCCCGGCAATCCGCTCCAGGTCGCCGTAGTACTCCATGACCCCAGGCGCTCCCTGCTGGCGCTGATAGTCGATACCAGGTTCGAAGAACGTCACGGACTCGAAGCCGTCGAACTCGATGAGATGAGCGTCGTAGAGATCCGCCCCCTCCGTGATGTGGGAGGCATCCGTCGCCAATGCATACATCATGTGGTGTGTGACTCTCCGTGGGAGGACAGCTCCAGCAAGGCCAGCTTCTTCCCCGTGAGCACCCTACCGCCGCGCTGGTCCTGGATCACCTTGATGACCGGCTCCTTCAGGCTTCCGGATTCGATGGCCCGGCGCAATTCGCTCTCGACCTTGAGGATGGCCTCTTCGATGATCTTGGGTTTCCAACTGGAGGAGCCCTTTCTGGACAGATCCTTCCAGGCGGCCTCAAGCTGGGCACGCACGAATCTGCTGTAGATGGGATGGCTGCCCGAGTGGATGAGCTGGCCTTCCACGTTGATCCCGGAGTGCATGTCGAGAATGTTCGACCCCCGGTCAATCGTGTAGCCCTTGAGCCGCTCCATGGCCGTGCGGATCAGCGGGTGGGTCTGGGCAATCTCGTCTGGGATGAGGTGGTGCATGGGATGGCCCGCGGAGAGCCGGACCTCCGCCGCCGCCCGCGCCGCCGGGCCCTGGGTCTTCTCCACCCAATCCAGGTAGTTCTTCCGGTAGCGGGTGAAGACACTCAGGCGGGGCGTCCCCTTGCCGACCTTGAGCACCACCAATCCGTCCTCGGTCACCGTGAGCGCCCCGTACTCCTCGCCCAAGGCCTTTCCGTCCGGACGGCGTAGACGGAAGGGCTGGGAGTCCGAGCTCAACTTCTCCAGGCGGTAGCCCGCGGCCTGGAGCTCCCGCTTGAAGGCGTCGAACTCTGGCGTCCCCTCCTGCGGGATGCGGCGTCCGACGAAATCCTTGAGCTTGTCCCAGTTGGGGAGCTTCTCCAGCAGCTTCTCCAACTCGGCATCACTGAGCACGCGCTCAGTCAGGGTGGGCTCGGGCTCCGGCGTGGAGGAGCCGCCCTCTTTGACAGCCTTTGACAGCAACGGCGTGCCGGAGCCCCAGGGATTGAAGGGCAGCGGGACAGACGGGGCCGCGGTGATGGAGCCCGGCTGGAACACGGGGACACCCGCGTAGGCGCCGCCAGGGCCTGCCGCCGCCATCATGTAGATGCGGGGCGGGGTGATTCGCACGGACGTCATCAGCTTGAGCCCACGTCCCGCGTTGGTCTTCACGCCCAACAGCGCCAGCGCCGCCATCGCGATGCTCACCAGCATCCGGAGGAAGGACTTGCTGGCCTCCTTCAACTTCTCCGCGGAGCCATTGGCCTCCCAGGCCTGGGTGAGCCACAGCTGCGCGTGCTTCAGGGCCTCCCCTCCGGCCTCGATGAGGCCGTAGGCTCCGAACGCCGCCAGGCCCAGTTGGATGAGCGCCGCCGCGAGCTGGCCCACGCCGGTGGGCGTCGCCGCCAGGAAGGTGGACAGCGCCTCCGCGGCGATGAAGCCCACCACCATCGCGGAGATCTCCAGCCAGTTGTCCAGGATGGCCTTGCCATACTGGCCGGTGACCTCTCCGAAGAACTGGTCCGCCTGCCTCACGGAGGTGAGGACGTCCTCCAGATGCCGGGCGGCCTTGCGCGCCTGGACCATCGCCTCGTGGGTGATGGAGCCGCTCGACACGATTCCCTGGAGCTGGTTGGCGAAGGCGATGCTCACCAGCCAGATGCGCTCGCCCGCGACCAGCCGGACGTCACCGTCGACGCGCTGGGCCCCCTTGCGGCCACTCTTCACGTTCACGTGATGAATGACATTCTCGTAGAAGCGCAGGTCCCGCCCCGGCTGGATGGCCTGCCGGTAGATGCGCGCGGCGATGGGCTCCAGGCGGTCCCCCGGACGCACTGGATAGAGCGTCGCGGCGGGCTCCGGCAGCTGGGTCGTGATGCGCAACGTCTGCATGAAACCTTGCAGCAGGTATCCCCCCACCACGGTGGAGACATAGGACCAGCCGGGCGCCTGGGCATGGTCCCGGATGACGCTCACTCGCGTTCCCGGAGGCAGGGGCGCTGGAGTCAGGCAGGCGGAGCCCTTCATCTCCGCGGGGAGCGTCCTCAGGTTGGCGCCATCCCCGTGGTCGATGAACCCGAGCTGAATCGTCATGTCCCCTCCCGACTGAAGGCTGAGAGGATTCAGCCGCCTGGGCTGGGAGTGAAGGACCGTCCGGATGGGAATGACAATGACTTACAGCCGCTGTGCGGCGGGTCACCGCTCACCGGAGAGGGCTGCTTGAAGGCACAGCCCTACTCCGCGCACGCGCGCGTGCGCTAACTACTCCTGCTCGGCGGCGACAGCTTCGCGGACCTCCGCGTCCGTGAGCCGCACCGTGGGCGCGTCCGCCTTTGCTTCCCTGAGCCGCTTCGCCAGCACCTCCGTCACCGGCGCGAGCACGCTGAAGTGCGTAGCTCCGGGCACCGCGAGGAATGACAGCGGCGCGCCCCTCGCCGCCACGCGCAGCGGTTCGAACGCGTCCATGTTCCCGTGGTCCGAGCCTTCGATGACCTGCGTGGGCACGCGCAGGTGCTCCACGTAGCTCACCGGGTTGCGCATCCACAGCTCCGGTCCCCGGGCCTGCCCCAGCAGCGGGACATAGTGCGCGTACTCAGACACGTCGTGCGTCGGACCGAACACGTAGGCGCCCTTCAACCGGGGTGACAGCACCGCCGCCATCAACGCCACCGTGCCGCCCGTGCTGTGCCCCGCTACGTAGATGCGCGCGGGGTCCACGTCCGGACGCTGCGCCACGAAGTCGATGGCGGCGACCACGTCGTCCACCTCGCCCAGGAAGTACTCGCGCGCGCCCGGGCTGTCGTCTGCCCCGCGCAGTGACGGCAGCATCAACACGAGCCCCGCTTCGCGGAAGGCCCGCGCGCTCTGATCATTGCTCCGCCGCGCAGGCGCCCAGGCGAGGCCGCCAATCCCGAAGTCCATGCCGCCGTGGATCCACACCACCGCCGGCCGCTTCGCGCCTTCGCGCACGGGCGTGACGTAGGCCGCGTTCAAACCCAGCGGCGCGGGATAGCGCACCAACTCGAAGAGTTCCTTCGGCGGCGTGGGGGCGGGAGCGCGCTGCGCGGGCTCCACCTTCAACTGCGTGCGGAAGCTCTTTCGAAGATTCACGGATGTGGGCGGCGCGGGCTTGGAGCACGCGGCGAGAAACAGACAGGCGAACAGGAGAACAGAGCGGGAGGACATCATTCTGGGAATACGCGGTGAATCCATGTCACGGGTCCGCGACACATGCGGCGGTGTTCCGGAGGGTGGCTTGACAGCTCGCGCCATCGCGTCTACTTCTTCTCCCAGAATGTTCGTCACCTCCGCCATGTGCATGTGTTCGATGCCTGTTCCGGGTGGGCCCAAGCCCGCCGCGGCCGGCTGACGCACAGCCTGCCCCTGGCGAGCCAACCGGAGCCCACCCACCCGCGAGGGTCGGTGGGCTTCGTCGTTCCGGGCCTCCGCTCTCGCACCCCTGCCGAAGAGCGTCGCAGCGCCCACCGAGTCCTGAAGCCCTCCCCGCCGCCCGCAGTGCCCTGACGTCCCCACCACCCGTCCGCCCTCACGCACGCGCGCTCCTTCCGGAGCGACGCGAACAGGAGTCCCTTGCCATGAGCACGCCCCACAACGAACGCCCGTTGCACCCCGACACGCTCGCGCTGCACGCCGGCTATTCGCCCGACCCCACCACGGGCGCTCGCGCGGTGCCCATCTACCAGACCACCAGCTACCGCTTCCGCGACGCGGACCACGCCGCCGCCCTCTTCGGCCTCAAGGAGTTCGGCAACATCTACACGCGCATCATGAACCCCACGACGGACGTCTTCGAGAAGCGCATCGCCGCGCTCGAAGGCGGCGTGGGCGCGCTCGCGGTCGCGTCCGGCCAGGCCGCGCAGACGCTCGGCATCCTCAACATCCTCAAGACGGGGGATGAAATCGTCTCCGGCGCCAGCCTCTATGGCGGCACGTACAACCTCTTCAAGGTGACGCTCGCGCGCCTGGGCATCACCACGAAGTTCGTGGACGCGGGCAACCCGGACGCGTTCCGCCAGGCCATTGGCCCCAGGACGAAGGCGCTCTACCTGGAGTCGCTGGGCAACCCGCGCCTGGACGTGCCGGACTTCGACGCCATTGGCGCCGTGGCGCGCGAAGCGGGTCTGCCCCTCTTCGTGGACAACACCGCGCTGTCTCCTGCCCTCTTCAACCCGCTGCGCCACGGCGCGAACATCGTGCTGCACAGCGCGACGAAGTACATCGGCGGCCACGGCACCTCCATTGGCGGCGTCATCGTGGACGGCGGCAACTTCCCCTGGGAGAACGGCAGGTTCCCGGAGCTGACCGAGCCCAACCCCGGCTACCACGGACTGCGCCTGCGTGAGGCCTTCGGGCCCGCGGCCTTCATCCTCAAGGCCCGTCTGGAAGGCCTGCGCGACCTCGGCCCCGCGCTCAGCCCCTTCAACGCGCACGCGTTCATCCTGGGCCTGGAGACGCTGCGGCTGCGGCTGGAGCGCCACTCGCAGAACGCGCTCGCGGTGGCGAAGTGGCTCCAGCAGCACAAGAAGGTGGAGTGGGTGCGCTACCCGGGCCTGGAGGACGACCCCTCGTTCCCCAACGCGAAGAAGTACCTCCACGGCGGCTTCGGCGGGCTCGTCACCTTCGGCGTGAAGGGCGGGCTGTCCGCCGGGCGCAAGGTGATTGACGGCGTGAAGCTGTGGAGCCTGCTCGCGAACATCGGCGACACGCGCTCGCTCATCATCCACCCCGCGTCCACCACGCACGAGCAGCTCACCCCGGCGGAGCGCGCCAGCACGGGCGTCACCGACGACCTGGTGCGCCTGTCCGTGGGCATCGAGCACCTGGACGACATCGTGGCCGACCTCGACCAGGCCCTGAGCGCGGTCTGACGCCATGCGACCCGTGAGGCCTGGCCAGGAAGTCCCCCCGCGCGCGGAGACCCCGCGCGTCTTTGATTTGTCGCTGCCGGACCTGCCGCTGGAGGCCGGCGCCCGCGTGGCGCCCCACCTCGTGCGCGGCTGGTGGTGGGGGCCCCCGGAGGACCTCGCGTGGTTGCAGTCCCGCGCCCGCGTGCTTTCCGAGGACGCGGCGCGCGAAGGCCGGCTGCGCGTGGTGCGCAGGTCCGCCTCCGAGCTGCGCGACGCGGCTTCCGAGCTGCGCGACGCACGCCGCATCGGTCCCCGCCGCACGCCGGACGCGGTGCCCACCGTGCTGCTGGTGCACGCGCTCACCGGGGACATGAACGCCGGAGGAGAAGGCGGCTGGTGGGCGCCCGTCATCGGGCATGGCCGGCCGCTGGACCCTTCGCGCGTGCGGCTGTTGTGCTTCAACAACCTGGGCTCCTGCTACGGAACCTCCGGCCCCGCGGACGAGGGCTTCCCGCAGCGCACCGACGACACCCGCTTCGGCCCCGCGCCGGTGCTGCCCAAGGGCGACCTGCGCCTGGATGAGCGCAGCCTGCCCGCCACCCTCACGCCGTGGGACCTGGCGCGCTCCATCCTCGCGGCGCTGGACGCGCTGGGCGTGGACGAGGTGGCGCTCGTCACCGGCGGCTCGCTGGGCGGCATGGTGGTGCTGTGCCTGGCGGCGCTCGCGCCGGAGCGCTTCCAGCGCATGGTGCCCATCGCGACGGCGGAGGCCGCGTCCGCGTGGGCGGTGGGCTGGAACCACGTGGCCCGTCAGGCCATCCTGCTCGACCCCGAGTACCCCGAATCCCCCCGGCGAGGCCTGGAGCTGGCGCGCCAACTGGCGACGCTCACCTATCGCGCGGAGGCCGGACTGGAGGCGCTTCAGCCGCGTCCACAGGCGTGGTCATCACGCGCGCTGTACCCGGTGGAGAGCTACCTGGAGCACCAGGGCGCGAAGCTGGAGGCGCGCTTCGACGCGCGGTCCTACCTGGCGCTGCTGGGCGCCATGGACCACCACGACCTCGCGCGCGTGCCCACGCCGAACGGCGGCCCCGGCGTGGACCGCATCCGCGCGAGCACGCTCACCATCGGCATCGACCGGGACGCGCTCTTTCCGCCCGAGCACATGAAGAACCTGTCCCGCCGCCTGCGCGCGCAGGGACTGCATGCCGAGTACGCGGCCCTGTGCAGCGTGCACGGCCACGACGGCTTCCTCATCGAATGGGACGCGCTCGCGCCCCTGTTGGTCCGCGCGCTGGCCCTGCCTCCGGGCGTGGACCGCGACGCCCGCCTCTCCTCCCCTGCCGGCGTCCGCGCCCGGAAGACCTCATGACCGCCCCTGTGAGCATCACCCGCTACGCTCCATTCCTGCTCGACACCGCCCAGGGACTCGCGTCCGTGGCCAGGCACCTGTCTCGCCGCGACGCGGGCAGCACGCGCGCCGCCATCGTGTCCTCACCGCCCTGGCTCGTGGAGGGACTGGAGTCGGCGCTCTCCATCGCGCTGAAGGGCGACTCCACGCGGGCCCGGCAGGAGCTGGACGGCCTGCTCGCGCGGGGATTGTTGATGCTGGAGGACGCCGAGCGCCGGCTGGGTGCGCCCCCGGGCTCCACGTCGGTGGAGGCGGACGGCACGCGCACGCTGGCGTCCCTGCTGGAGCCCGCGCGCCGCGCGCTGGATGGCGCGAGCCTGGTGCGTGAACGGCGGCCCGCGCTGGAGGACGTGGTGCGCGGCACCGGCGAGCGGCTGACGGCGGCGCTGCTGGCGAAGCTGCTGGGTGCGCGCGGCATCCCTTCGCTGGAGGTGGACGCGGCGGACTGGACGGTGACGGAGGGCGGGCCCGGACAGGCGCGCGTGAACCGCGAGCACACCCGCGCCCGGGTGGCCACGCTGCGTCCTTCGTGGGAGGGCCGGCTGACGTTGCACGCGGGTGGCCGGGGCACCGCCTTGGATGGCCGCTCCACGACGCTGGGCGTGGCGGGTGCGGATGAGACGGCGGCGGTGCTGTCCGTGCTGCTGGGCACGCCGCTGACGCTGTGGACGGACGTGCCCGGGGTGATGACCGCGGATCCGCTGCACGTCGCGGATGCGCGGCCGGTGCCGCACCTGAGCTACACGGAGGCGCTGGAGCTGGTGTACCTGGGCCTGCCCACGCTGCACCCTCGCGCGCTGTCCACGCTGCGCGACGCGGACCTTCCGCTGCGCGTACGCCACCTGCAACAGCCCGACGAGCCCGGCACGCTCATCGACGTGCGCGGCGCGGGCAACGGCAGCGTGCCCACGTGCGTGGTGTCCCTGGAGGACCTCGCGCTGCTGGGCCTGGAGGGAGGCACGGAGGAAGCGGCGCGGCCGGTGGGGCCTCGCGCGTTGCAGGCGCTGGAGGCCGCGGGCATCGACGCGTGGATGGCGGCGCAGTCGTCACCGGGGCGCTCGGTGGCGGTGGTGTTGCGCCGGGAGCACGCGGCCCGAGCGGAAGCAGTGCTGCGGCGGGAGCTGGCGCCAGAGCTGGAGCGTGGCGCGTTGCAGCCTCCCCAGGTGCGCGCGCCGGTGACGCAGGTGGCGCTGGTGGCGGAGGCCATGGGCCAGGGCGCCAACGTGGCGGGACGGCTGTTCCAGCCGCTGGGCGCGCTGGGCGTCAACGTGCGCGCCATCGCACAGACGGCGAGCGCCCGCTCCATCTCGTTCATCGTGGACGGGGCGGAGACGGCGCTGACGGTGCGCACGGTGCACGCGGCCTTCCACTTCGCGCATGAAGAGGTGAGCCTGCTGGTGCTGGGCCATGGCGTGGTGGGCAGCCAGCTGCTGGAGCAACTGCGCACGTTGCAGGAGACGCTGGCGCAGGAGCACGGCATCCAGCTCAACCTGGTGGGGCTCGCGGACAGCCGGCGGGTGCTCTTCTCCCCGGAGGGCATCCCGCTGAAGCAGTGGCGCGAGCGCATCGGGTCCGTGCCCGAAGGAGCGTCACCCCCCGTGGTGCGCGCGCTGCTGGAGCCGCTGCGCCGCCTGCCCGTGCCGGTGCTGGTGGACTGCACGGCGGCGGAGGGCATGGAGGCGCTGTACCTGGAGGCGCTCAAGAGCGGCATCCACGTGGTGGCGGCGAACAAGAAGCCGCTGACCCAAGCGCTCGACGTCTGGGAGCAGCTGCGGAGCACGGCGCACCTGAACCACCGCGCGTACCACTACGAGACGACGGTGGGCGCGGGGCTGCCGGTCATCCAGACGCTGAAGGACCTGGTGCGCACGGGAGACCGGGTGCACGGCGTGGAGGGCTCGTTCTCCGGGACGCTCGGCTACCTGAGCCAGCAGTTGATGGAGGGCGTGCCGCTGTCGAAGGCGGTGCGCACCGCGCGCGAGAAGGGCTTCACGGAGCCGCACCCTCGCGAGGACCTGGCGGGCACGGACGCCGCGCGCAAGGCGCTCATCCTCGCGCGTGAGCAGGGTTTGAACCTGTCGCTGGAGGACGTGGAGGTGGAGCCGTTCGTGCCTCGCGAGTACCTGGAAGAGGCGGACGTGGAGCGCTTCCTCACGGGGCTGGAGAAGCTGGACCGGACGTTCACCTCGCGCATCGAGGGGCTGCGCGCGGAGGGCAAGGTGCTGCGCTACCTGGCGCGCATCGACCCGGCGGCGAAGGACGGGCCGGTGCTGCGGGTGGGGCCAGTGGCCGTGCCGACGGAGCATCCGGCCACGCGGCTGCGCGGCTCGGAGGCGTTCGTGGCCTTCTCCACGGAGCGCTACGCGGACTCTCCGCTGCTGGTCCAGGGAGCGGGGGCAGGCGGCCCTGTCACGGCGGCGGGCGTCCTGGCGGATATCCTGAAGATCGCCCAGAACCTGCGGGGGCGGTGAGGCTCAGTAGCCGACGTAGCCGCTGCCGCTGTTCATCGCCTGGATGCCCGGCGTGTTGGACACGGAGCCGTAGCGCTCCACCGAGTAGCGGACGGCCGCGATGATGTTGTCCACCGGGTTGCGGATGTTGTCGTGGCCCGGGAGCTTGTACGCGTCGAACGTCGGCTGGATGGTCTGCATCAGGCCGATGGACGGGTGGCCATCCTTGGCGTTCTGGTCCCAGAGGTTGATGGCGTTCGGGTCGCCGCTGGACTCGTGCTGGATGATCTTCGCGATGTCCTGCGGGTTCATCTTGTCCACCGGGACGCCCGCGGCCTTGAGGATGTCCATGGCCTGCTTGATCCAATCGCCCACCTCGCCCTTCGGCATGTCGCCCGTGGCGCCGGCCGACTGGGTGGAGCCCGCCGACTGGGTGGAGTCCGCCGACTGGGTGGAGCCGGCCTGGAACGAATCACCCGCGCCCTGCGCGCCGCCCGTGCTGGACGCACCGCTGGTGCTGGGAACGCCACACCTGCTGGGCGCACCGGACACGTCCGACGGCGCCTGGGCTCCATCCACGCCGCCCGCGGAGGCAGCGGCGCCGCCCATCTGGGCCTGGAGCAGCTGGACGAGCTGCTGCAGCTGCTTCACCACGTCCTCGAGCCCCTCCGAGAACTGCTTCCACTGCGCGCCCTTCGCGGGGCCCGCGCTGAAGCCGTCCTGCTGGAACGGGGACACCGAGCCCGCGCCCGGCTTCGGGCAGTGGGCGCCCTGCACGCGGCCACCGGACACGGCATCCGGACGGGAAGCGAAGTCCTGCGAGGGGAGGCGGAAGGAGGAGAGGCGGGCGGAACCGGGCGCGGGGACCATGGGGATTTCCTCGGGAGCTTGAGTACTGCTGACGAGGAACACCTACAGCACGGGACATGCCAGCCCATGAGCCGACACCTGCGTCAGGCCAAGTGCTTGATGTCCTTGGAAACGCGCGAGGCGCGGTGGGACGAACCGGGGCCCGTCCCTGGTGACTGGAGTCACCGCCCGCCAACAGCGGTCACCAGCCGTGAGGGGCCCTACTTCGCGCGCCGGGCCTTCTTCGCGGCCACGGCCTTCTTCTTCACCGGCGCGGCCTTCTTCACGACCCGGGGCTGCTTCGCGGCCACGGCCTTCTTCGTGCCTCGCGCGGGCCCCTGCTTCTTCAGCGACGCCGCGCCCCGCTTCGCGAGCCCCTTCTCCAGCTCGGGAGGCTTCTTCGCGCCCTTCTCCCCCGGGGGCTCGCGCTTCGGAGCCCCTTCGCGGGTCACCTCCACGGTCCTCCCGGAGAAGGCGCTCCAGCTCTCCAATGCACGCGTCCAGCGCGCCAGCATCTCTTCACGAGTGCGTGCGTCCGGCAGCCCCTCCGCGTGCAACGCCACGGTGACGCCATGCACCGACGGCAGCACGCGAAGCTGCACGGTGCGAGCACGCGGCCACTCGTCGCGCTCCAGGCGCAGGCGCAGCTGCTTGGGTGGCACCTGACGCACGACCGTGACGCGCGTCCCATCCGCGAGCGCGACCCGCGCACCCTCCGTCAGCGCCTGGGCGCAGGAGCCCACCCAGCGGACCCATCCCGGCGCCTCGCCCCACGCGGCCCAGGCCATCTCCGAGCCCACCGCGAACGAGCGCCGCACCCCTGCCTGATAACCACCGTCCAAAGTCAGACCTGTCGACATAGACGCCCCTGGATACTGGCTGCTGAAGCTCACCCCGTGGGGCGGTAGCCTGGCATGAGGAAGTTGTCGTGGTCCGCGTACGCCGGCGCGTCCGCCTCACCGGTGAAGACGCGCAGGGCGCAGTACTCCGGATAGGACGCCTGGACGGTGATCTGATCCCCCACCTGGAGGACCACGTCACCGTTCGGGTGCAGCGTCTCCTCTTCGCCCCGGATGAGCGACAGGGCCAGCCCGCCGAAGCGGTCGCGCACCTGGGAGATGTTCATCCCTGGCAGCCCCTCCCGCACCACGAACAGCGACACCACCATCAGATGCTTGCCGATGCGGAACGAGTGGACGAGCCGAGGATCCAACGCCGCCAGCGCCATGGCGGGCGCGGCCAGCGAGGAGCTGGACAGGGCCTCCGCCTTGAACGTGTCGCGCACCTTCGCGCCCAGATCGTCGTCGAACAGGCGGATGACCACGCGGATGCCGGGGTTCAGCCGCCGCGCGTCCAGCGCGATGTTCAGGTTCGCCAGGTCGTCGTCCGTGGCGCAGACGATGGCGGACGCCTTCTTCACGTGCGTGCGCGGCAGGCACAGCGGGCTGCGCGTGTCGTCGATGAGCAGCGGGATGTTCTCGTCGCGCAGCGCGGACACGAACGTCGCGTCCTCGCGCTTCTCCACCACGACGACGTCCTTGCCCATCTCCCGCAGCTGCGTCACCACGCGGTAGCCCACGCGTCCCGCGCCGCACACCACGACGTGGCCCTTCATCGTTTCGGACACCACGGAGACCCACTCCTTGTCGTTCTTGTGCCGCGCGAAGAAGAGGTACGCGAAGCGCACCACGCCATCCACCACCAGCGCGATGCTGACCGGCGGGATGAGGATGTTGAGCGTCTCCACGAACCAGTCGCTCACGTAGGGCAGCGACGGTTGGCCGAAGAGCAGGAAGTAGACGTGGTGCAGCGCCTCTCCGTAGGAGATGCGGTCCCCGCCCGGCCCCACGTAGCGCCAGTGGTACAGCGCCGGCCCCACCCCGAAGATGACCGCCGCGAGCAGCAACGTGCTGCGGAACCTCCGCGACAGCGCGCGCAGGTACCGCAGGTCCATCATCAGGCGCGCGGCAGGGCTCTTCATGCGCGCGGGAGTCTACGCCGCTGGGGTGATGTCCGTGGAGGCTTCCGCCTTCGCACGGCGCTTCTCGATGAGCCACACCGCCAGCACGCCCAGCTCGTAGCAGAGCAGCATGGGGCCGGCCATGAGCGACAGGTTCACCACGTCCCCCGTGGGCGTCAGCACCGCCGCCGCGATGAGGCACACCACGAACGCGTGGCGCTGGTAGCGGATGAGGAAGCCCGACTTCACCACCCCGACGATGCCCAACAGCGCCATCACCAGCGGCAGCTCGAAGATGACGCCGAAGGCGAGGATGAGCAGCAGCACCAGCGACAGCTGCTCGTTCATCGTCAGCATGGGCCGCGTCCAGCGCGCGGCCTCCGCCTCGGCGTAGCCCCTGGCCAGCTCCTTCTGCAGCCGCCACAGGCCGGACATCTCCTCGGCGCGCGTGGGCGCCACGCCCGCGAGCAGGCTGGCCGCCTGGTCCATGGCGGCCTCCGACGCGACGTAGTCCTGCTTGCCGAAGGCCGTCACCGCCTCCACGCGCTTCTCCACCGCCTGGCGCAGCACGCCGCGCGCGGGCACACCCAGCCCGTCCGCGGCCGCGTCCAGGAGCTCGCCCAGGCCCTTGAGGCGCGCGGTGAGCTCCACGCTCTTCGCGGTCGCCACCTCCGGGTCCTTCACCTGGCCTTCACCGGCGGCCGTCAGCGCGGCGCTGGTCTCCTTGGCCACGTGGCCGGCGCGCTCCACCTCTCCAATGCGCAGGAAGCGCAGCGCGTCCTCGCCGCCCATGCGCGCGGTGTCCATGCGCTGCTCCAGGGCGAGCGTCTCCTCCTCGTTGAGGAGGAACTTGAACATGGAGGGCAGCACCAGGAAGTAGCAGAACAGCGAGCCCACGATGAACGCGACGGAGCCGAGCACCACGAAGGGCGACGCGTACTTGCGCTCCTCCGGGTAGAGCCCGGGCGCCACGAAGCCCCAGATCTGCCAGAGGATGACGGGCGTGGTGAGGAAGATGCCGCAGTACACGCCCACCTTCATCAGCACGTTGATTTCTTCGATGCCGGATGTGTAGACGAGCGAGCGCCCCTCCGGGGGCAGCGCGTCCAGCACCGGCCGCATCAACACGCCGAAGATGGGCTTGGCGAAGATGAGCGACACGGCGCCCAGCACGAGCACCGCGAGCGAACACTTCACGAGCCGCGAGCGCAGCTCCGTGAGGTGCTCCGCCAGGCTCATCCGGAAATCCGACAGGTCAACCCCTTGGCGATTCAGGGCTCAGCTCCGTTTCGGCGCGTTGCGCGCCACCGTGCCCGGGATGGGGGCGAGTTGCGGGAGGCCGTTCTCGTCCTGCGCCGGCGCCGCGCCGGCCTCCGCCACGGCCTGCGGACCGGCGGCGGGAGCGGCGTCCACGGCCCCGGCGGCCTCCGAGGGCGCGGGCACGTTCGCGGGGTCCACCGTCGCGGCGAGCTCGGGGGCGGGCTCGGCGAGCACGTTGGCGGGGGCGGCCCCGGGGATGGAGGACGGGGCGAGCTCCGGCGGCGGGGACGGCACGCGCGTGCCCGGGCGCGTCGGGGGCATGCGGTTGAAGTCCTCGTCCATGGCGTAGAACTCGCGCTCCACCACGTTGCGCACGTCGTCCGTCTGCCGGCGGAACTCGCGCATGAACTTGCCGATGGCCCGCGCCAGCTCAGGCAGCCGCTGGGGGCCGAGCACGATCAGCGCGGCCACCAGGATGAACACCATTTCGCCTGCGCCGATGTTGAACATGGGTGGTCGTCTTCCCCTTGGAGGGAGCGTCCCGGGGTTATCGCGCCCGGAGGCGGCCCGCGCAACCGTCAGCGACCGTCCAGCGTCCGTCCGGCCTCGTGTCAGGGAGGCGGGCGGCCGGGCTCCTCCCGCCCGCTGGGGCACATTGCCCCATCAGCCGTGGGAGTGGGCCTCCGGTGACAGCGGCGCGGCCAGCCCCTGCGCCGGGGGGACCGCCAGGGCCCGGGCCTGCTCACGCGAGCGCACCCGCCCCTCCACCACCCGCAACATGACGGGGACCCCCACCGCCAGCCCGATGGACACCCAGGCGATGGTGTCCATGCCGCCGAGCGTCCCGTCCGGCAGGTCCACCAGCAGGCGCGACGACAGGAAGGCCCCCAGCGCGGAGGCCATGTGCTGGGTGGCGGACTGCAACGACATGAAGCGGGCGCGCACCGGGTTGTCCGGCACGCGCGAGGTGAGCGTGTTGTACGCCACGTTGCGCACGCCCATGGCCAGCATGAAGGCCATGAACAGCACGGGGATGGGCAGCCACGCCGGGTAGTGGATGAAGCCCACGTACGTGGTGAGGGCCGCCAGCACCACGCCCACCGTGCCCACGCGGAAGGAGCCGAAGCGGTCCACCAGCGGCCCCGTCATCCGCAGCGTGAAGAAGCTCACCACGCCGCCCGCGGCGTAGATGATCCACAGGCTCCCGCGCGGGTAGCCCAGGTTCTGCTGGAGGTAGGCGGAGATGTTGGGGATGACGATGAAGCCGCTCATCATCACCAGCGCCGTCATCAGGTAGGACAGCTGGACGTCGGTGTTGCCCAGAAGCTCCGCCACGCCCGGGGCCCGGGAGGCGCTGCCGCCGGGCTTGAGGTGCCCGCGCACGGGCGGCAGGAGCCACAGCGCGGCCAGCACCAGCACCAGCCCCAGCGCCGCCACCACGAAGAAGGGCGTGCGCCAGGTGCCCAGCTCCGCGACCTTCAGCGCCAGGGGCACGCCCAGCACGGAGGCCACGGAGAAGGACGCCATCACCGCGCCCAGCGCCCGGCCCCGGCGCTCCACCGGGATGAGGTCCGCGATGATGGACAGGGACAGCGCCGTCGCCGGCCCGCCGAAGAGCCCCGCGCACACCCGCGCCAGCAGCAGCGTGGACAGCCCCACCGCCAGGCCCCCCGCCGCGGTGGCCGCGACGAGCCCCAGCATGCACACGGCCAGCGCCTTGCGCCGGTCGAAGCGGTCCAGGAAGTAGCCGCCCAAAAGCCCCGCCACGCTCGCGGCGGCGGTGTAGCTGCCGCCAATGGTCCCGATGTGCGAGGACTCGATGCCCAGCCCCTTCGCGAAGTCCGGGCCCAGCGGCATCACCATCACGAAGTCGAGGATGTTGACGAACTGCACCGCCCCGATGAGCAGCACCACGGCGCGCTCGGACACGGGACGGGAGGTGGCGGACTCGGACGACTCGGGCATGGAGGCCTTCGAAAGGGGAACGGCCAGCGCGTCAGACGCGGAAGCGGCGCACCTCGGCGCGCAGGATCTCCGCCTGGCGCGTGAGGTTGTCGATGGCCTCTTCCAACTGGCGCACCGAGCGCGTCTGGTGCTCGGACACGCCCTTGATGGTCTCCACGGCCTTGAGCACCTGCTCGCTGCCCTTGGTCTGCTCCTTCTGGGCGCGGTTCAGGTGGGTGACCATCTCGTTGATGCTTTCGATGGAGCGGGTGATCTGCTTGCTGCCGTGCGCCTGCTCCTGGCTGGAGCGCTGCACGTGCTGGGTGAGCGTCTTCATCCGCTCCGCGCTCTTCATGATCTGCTCGCCGCCCCGGGCCTGCTCGTTGGAGGCCTGGCTAATCATCGACACGGTGGCGGAGATGCGGTGGATGGCGGCCGTGACCTGCTTGCTGCCGCGCGCCTGCTCCACGGTGGCGCGGGCAATGGCCTTCACCATCTGCGTGGACTTCTGGGTGCTGTCGTTGATCTTCCTGAGGGCGCCCTCCGCCTCGCGGCCCAGTTGCACGCCCTCCTCCACGCTCTTGACGCCCTGGTTCATCACCACCACGGCGTTGCGGCTCTCCTCCTGCACGCCGCGGATGAGCTCGGCGATCTCCTTGGTGGACGCGCCGGTGCGCTCGGCCAGGTCCTTGATCTCCTCCGCGACCACCGCGAAGCCCTTGCCGTGCTCACCCGCCTGCGCGGCGATGATGGCGGCGTTGAGGGCCAGGAGGTTCGTCTGCTCCGCCACGTCGTCGATGACGTTGAGGATGTTGCCAATCTCGCTGATGCGCCGGCCCAGGCTGTCGATGACGCCCGCGGCGGTGCGGCTGGTGTCCTTGATGCGGTCGATGCCGGAGAGCGTCTTGCGCAGGGCCTCCACGCCCGTCTGCGCGTCCTCGAAGACCTGCTCGGACAGGCGGGCCGTCTCGTTGGCGTTGGCGTCGACCTGACCGATGGCGGCGTCCATCTGGCTGATGGCGGAGGAGGTGTCCTCCGTGGACGCGGAGAGGTCCTCGATGTTCTTGGCGACCTCCTTGATGGAGTACGTCATCTGCTCGATGGCGCTGGTGGTCTCCTCCACGCTGGCGGCCATGGCCTGGACGTTCTCCGCCACCTCGTCGTTGGTGGCGGCCATCTCCATGATGGAGGAGCTGCTCTCCTCCGCGCTCTGGTAGAGGACCTCCACGTTCTCCGCGATGCCGCGCAAGGAGGCCATCATCTCCACCATGGAGGAGGACGTCTCCTCCACGCGCGACTGCACGGTGCCCGCGCCGGAGGACACGGTGGTGCCGGTGCGGTGGATCTGCTCGATGACGCCGGCCACCACGTCGGACACGCCGCGCACGCGGCCCAGCGTGTCGCGCCAGGACTGGGCCATGCGGTTGAGCGCCTCCGCCAGTTGGCCCAGCTCGTCCTTGCTGTTGCGCACCTCCGCGCGGCCGGTGAGGTCGGCCTCCGCCAGCTTGCGCGCCATGGACATCATCGCGTCCAGCGGGTGGAGGATGAACGCGCGCGAGATGAGGAACGCCACCAGGAGGAAGAGCACCAGGCCCACGAGGAAGGCCAGCAGCACCGTGTGGCGCAGGGCCGTGAGCACTCCCTCCAGCCGGGCCGCGTCCACCACCACGACGACCTCGCCGGGCACCCCGCCCGCGAGCGTCACCGGCCGGGTCACCGCCCAGTTGCCGCCTTCGAAGTCCATCTGATCCAACGGCGGGAGCGGGCGCTGCTGGAGGCGCTTCTCCAGGTCCTGGGTGAACCAGGAGGGCGCGGTCGCCGGGGAGGTGGCGCGGGGCACGCCCTGGGCGTCGAGCACCGCCACGACGCTGAAGTCGTCGTCGCGCAGGCGCTCTCCCAGGTTGGGGACGGGCTGGGTGTCCGCCTGCTTTTCGACCAGCGCGACCACCTCCTCGGCCTTGTTCTGGGCGTGCAGGACCATGCGCTCCCTCAGGTGGTTGCCCACCTGGCGGGGAACGACGAAGTAGAGCGTCCCGAGGATGACGGCCAGCGCGAGGCCGAACGAACCCAGGAGGATGCCCCGGAGACCGGGTTTCTTGAGGCGACGTTGCAAGGCCCGCGCACTGTAGGGAGGGTGGCCTGCCCAGGGCAAGGAACGGACTTCCCCGCCTGCCAGGGACGGACGCTGGGTTCCCGGGAGCAGGATGCGTAAGGTCCAGGGGATGACCGCGACGCTGCTGCTCACCGACCCGCTCTTCCTCCAGCACGACGCCGGCGAGGGCCACCCCGAGTCGCCCGCCCGCTTGCGGCGCATCCTCCAGATGCTGGCGCGAAACCCCATCGCGGGCACGGTGATGACGCATCCGCGCTCCGCCACGGACGCGGAGCTGCTGGCGGTGCACACCCCGGCGCACCTGGACGCGATGGAGAAGCTGGGCGGCCGCTTCGAGCGCATCGACGAGGACACGGCGGTGTCGCCGGACAGCATCGACGCGGCGCGGGTCGCGGCGGGCGCGGCGGTGCAGGCCGTGGAGCAGGTGATGGCGGGGCACGTGAGGAACGCGTTCGCGCTGGTGCGTCCGCCCGGCCACCACGCGGAGCCGGACCGGGCGATGGGCTTCTGCCTCTACAACAACGTCGCCATCGCGGCGGAGGCGGGACGGCGGCTGGGCGCCGAGCGCGTGCTGGTGCTGGACTGGGACGTGCACCACGGCAACGGCACGCAGGCGGCCTTCTGGGGGCGCAGGGACGTGCTCTACCAGTCGGTGCACCAGTTCCCCTACTACCCGGGCAGCGGCGCCGCGCCGGAGGTGGGGCGTGGCGAGGGCCAGGGCTACACGGTCAACTGCGGGCTGCCGGGCGGCAACACGGACGCGGACTACGGGATGATCTTCGAGGAGCTGCTGCTCCCCGTGGCGCAGGCGTACCGGCCGGACCTGGTGCTGGTGTCCGCGGGGTTCGACCCGCACCGCGCGGATCCGATTGGCGGCATGGACCTCACCGAGCGCGGCTTCGCGGCGATGTGCACCGCCGTGCGCAAGCTGGCGGAGGAGGTCTCCGGAGGGAAGCTGGCGCTGGTGCTGGAGGGTGGCTATTCGCTGGAGGGGCTGTCGAACTCCGTGCACGCCTGCATCGAAGTGCTGGCGGGGCGCGATGACAGCTTCGCGCCCGGCACCATCAACGCGGATGCACGGGCCGCGCTGGCGGCGAGCCGTGAAGCGCTCAAGCCGTTCTGGGCCAGCGTGCGCTGAAGCGACCGCTCAGGACCGTCTCCAGCTCGGCCTTGAGCACCTGCTCCGCGTCCTGGACGGGCCCACTCCACCGTGCGGCCACCATGCCGTCCGGGCGCACGAGGCAGGCGCCTTCATCCCCTACCCCATACGCCTGCTGCCAGCCGTGGGCCTCGTGAACGCGCAGGGGCATGCGCTCCGTGAGGCTCTGGCCCGCACGGCCCCACGCCTCACCTCCCGCGAGCAGGACGAAGCCGTTGCCGAAGAGGTCCAGCGTCGACTTGCTGCCCTCCAGCCACACGTGCGGAGCGCGCGTGCCGGGTTCGCCCGTGGGGACGAACGTCTTCGGCAGCGGCGGCCCTTCTCCGTAGCGGTAGCCCAGGGTGATGGCGTCTTCGTCGACGAACTCCGCGTCCGCTGGAAGCGGCTGCTTCGCCATCCGCAGCGCGAGCAGCCCGGCCTGGTTCGCGGTGGCGGCGGCCACGGGCCTCCGCTCGGCGTCGTAGGTCTCCAGCAGCGCGGGGCCCGCGTGGCCGTTCAACACCGCGGCCAGCTTCCACGCCAGGTTCGCCGCGTCGTGGATGCCGGTGTTGGCGCCAAAGCCTCCCGTGGGCGGCATCTGGTGCGCCGCGTCTCCAGCCAGGAAGACACGGCCTGAACCGAAACGCTCCGCGACGCGCTCCGCGGCCTCCCACACGAAGGTCCCGTGCAACGTGGGCTTCAAGTCCGCGATGCCGGTGACGGTGCGCAGGCGCTCCGTCCACCGGGCCTCCGTGAAGTCCTCGGCCTTCTCCCGGGACACGTCGATGCGCGTCGCGTGGATCCACCGGTCCTTCACGTCCGTGGCCGCGATGACGCCACCCACCTCCGGATGCGTGATCACCGCGAAGGCCAGCGGCACCTCTCGCTGCACGGCGGAGAGGTCCGCGTCGAAGAGTGTGGAGATATTGTGGCCAAAGGAGCCCCGGCCGCGCGGCGCGATGCCCAGCGCCTCACGCACCGGACTGCGCACGCCATCCGCGCCAATGAGATACGCCGCCTCCACGGTGGATACTTCGCCCGTCTCGCGGTCGAGCACCGTGGCCCTTACGCCCTGCGCATCCTGCGTGAAGCCCGTCAACTCCTGCCGGAAGCGCACCTCTACGCCCTGGCTCCGCGCGGCATCCAGGAGGATGGGCTCCAGCCGGTCCTGTCCCAGGAAGACGTACGGGCACGGGCTGACCTCCGACCGCTGCGTGGACACCGTCCGCGTCTTCCACGAGTGCACCGGCCCCGCGAGCGTGGCGGCCACCAACTCCCCCACGACCGTGCCCGCGGGAACCGACCCGGCCCGCTCCACCTGCTCCCGCGCGCACGTGGACCGCAACAACTCCACGGTGCGCGCATGGAAGCCCCGGGCGCGGGGATGGAGCGAGGTGCCCGCGTGCTTCTCGATGACCAGAGAGCGCACGCCCTGGTGGGCGAGGAACAGCGCCGTCGAGAGGCCCACGAGGCCCCCTCCGACGATGAGCACCTGCATCTGCGAGGATCGGGCTTGCATGCCCGGACACATAGGACCGGGCCGAGCACCGTGTCCAGGCGTCTTCACCCGCCGGACTGGCGGCCTTCAATCGCGCACAGGAGCACCGCCGCGGCGATGCCCAGACGCCGATCCAACCGGCGCTGCGTGTCCACGGAGAAGTCCAGGTCGATCTTCTGGATGAACGGGTTGAAGTGCTGCCGGAAGCTGAACACCTGCTCGCTGCCCAGCGTGCCGGTGAAGGTCTGGGGAATCAGGTTGGTGAGGAAGCGCCGCACGAGCGCCAGCAGCATGCTGTCCTCCTCCACCTTGCCCACCTCCTGCCCGTCCGCGTCCAGGATGAGCCAGGTGTCGCGCAGGATGGAGCTCAGGGCCTTGCGGCGCAGCGCGCCCACGCGCTCTCCCGTCGCCGCGTCCGTGACGTCGTAGGTGGCGCCGAAGTCCAGGATGCTGCGGGCCTGGATGGTGATGAGCTCCTCCTGCATGTCCTCGCCGCTGTAGACGCGCAGGTCCTCCTTCAGCTTGAAGGCCTTCATCTTCGAGTAGAAGGCGACGTTGCCCGCCGCGTCGTAGATGTGGAACGCGCCGCCGAACAGCTTGAAGAACTTGCGGCGGAGCATGAAGCGGGTCTGGCCGAAGCGCCCGGAGGCAAGCTCACTCCGGGGACGGGTCTGGAGGGCGGTGGACATGACTCCCTCCCTAGCGCGAAGCGGCGCGCGGAGCCAGGGGCCTGCTTCAGGCGCCGCGCCGCTCGTGCTGCTGGAAGGCCTCCAACTGCGCGGTCAGCGCGCGCTGGAACGCGGGCCGGGCCTCACAGCGTTCCTTGTAGGCCTTGAGCGTGGGGTGGGCGTCGAGCATGTCGGTGTGCCTGAGGATGCGCAGCACCGTGGTCATCATCAGGTCGCCCGCGGTGAAGCGGTCCTCCAGGTACTCGCGGTCTCCCAGCCAGGTGGCCAGCTCGCCCAGGCGGTGGTCGAGCCGCGCCACCACGTCGGGCCGGTGGAGCTTCGCCCACTGGGCATCCGGCACGAACAGGTCGATCTCCGCGAGCTGCTGGACGTAGATCTCCAGCGAGTTCAGCGCCGCGAACACCCACGTGAGCGCGCGCGCCCGGCCCGCCTCGTCCCTGGGGAAGAGCACCTCGCTCCGCGACGCGAGGTGGACCACGATGGCGCCGGATTCGAAGAGCGTCAGGCCGTCCTCCTGGAACACCGGCACCTGACCGAAGGGCTGCTGCGCGCGGTAGTCCGCGGACTTCTGCACCTGCGGGTCGATGAGCCGCGCCTCGTACGGCAGGCCCGCCTCCTCCAGCGCCCACCTCACCCGGAGGTCACGGACCACGCCCTGCGCGAACGGCGGCACCCACTTGAATGCACTGATGGTGATCATGCCCGGCAGCCTCGCGCCGCTCCGTCAGGCATGACCAGCGTCATCCGTGGCGCATGTCGCCGGAGTGACGGGCTTGGAGCGTGGATGGCGACCCGCGGGGGGCGGACGGGGCCGCGGTCAGAACGCCAGGTTGAGTTGGAGCGTCACCAGGTTGGACGAGCCCGGTTCGCGGGCCAACTGCACCGCTCCCTGCTGCGCGGGGTTTGGAGCATCCTGATGCGCGAACTGGTAGCGCAGCTTGAAGGCCAGGAAGGGCGCGTCCACGAACCACGCGAGCTGCCCCTCCACGATGTAGAGCGTGTCGTCGTCCAGATCGAGGCTCGCGTTCAGCCAGGACAGCCGCACCCCGGCGTCCAGCACCTTCTTGTAGAAGACCCAGTCCGCCTGCCCCCACGCCCCCACGCTGGTGTAGTTCGGCCCCGCGGGGTCTTCCGGCTGGGTGCGCTCCAGCCAGCCCTCCGCGTAGAAGGTGAAGCGCTGGGCCTGGAGCATGAAGTCCACGCCGCCGGTGGCGAACTTGCGCAGGCCCTCGTCGGTGACGTCGAACCCGCCCGTCTCCACGTTGAAGTTCTCGTCGCGCCGCTCCACCTTGCCGCCCGCGCCCTGCACCGTGAAGGACACGCGGAAGGGCGAGCCCTTGTCATCCGACATGATGTACGGCAGTTCGCCGTAGCCCATGGGGCCCATGGGGCTCACCGTGAGCCGCACGTTGGACACCCACCGGCCGGGGTCGGACGTGATGGAGCGCAGGGGCGAGCCGCCGAAGATGCCCGCGTAGTACTCCAGCGTCTTCGTGGTCCCCATCAACGTCACGCCCTTGTCGCGGCCGGTCCAGAAGTAGTTCGCCACCGCGGCGAACTCCGGAAAGAGGATCTGCTGCGGCCCCAGGGACTCGTGCCGGCTGATGGGCGTGTAGAACTGCCCGGCCCTCACCCCCAGGGCCTTCCAGGGCTGCAGGTCCACGAACGAGTCCAGCAGGTACGGCGCCCCCGGCGACGCCAGCTCCAGCGACGTCCAGAAGGAGATCCACGGCCGGAACATGTTGCCGTAGAGGCGCGGACGCAGGAACGGGAACGCCGTGCGGGCCTTGGACTGGCCGTCGTCCCACACGGGCTCCAGCTTGTAGCCGCTCTGGAGGCCCACCCCCAGTTTGTAGTTCCCGTCCTCCGACGTGACGGCGAAGCCCTTGTCCTTGGGGGGCGTCTCCACCTTCGGAGGACCCCCGCCGTCCTTCGCCGGCGCCCCGGCCTCCGCGCCCAGCGCCGCGAGCACGCCCAGAATCCCCGCCCAGCCCCGCCCCTTGCGCATGCCCAGGCCCCCGGCCCCCTCTCACGGGGACCGGAGCATGGTGGGAGGCGAGGGCCCGGATGACATCACCGCCCGCGGTGCCTTGCGCCTATCGCTGGCCGGACACGCCCCCACCTGAACGGGCCGCCTGCTTGGGGCCGCCCGAGAAGACATCCCCGCCCAGCTCCGTGACGATGGCCTCCACCGCCTTCTGGCCGCGCACGCTGTTGCCCGCCTTGTCCAGCGGCGGGGAGAACGTCGCCACCGCGAAGCGGCCGGGCACCACCGCCACGATGCCGCCGCCCACGCCGCTCTTGGCCGGCAGGCCCGCGGTGAAGGACCAGTCCCCGGAGTTCTCATAGAGGCCCGTGGTGAGCATCAGCGACAGCACCTTCTGCGCGTTGTCGGCGTCCACCACGCGCTTGCCGGTGACGGGGTTGGTGCCGCTGTTGGCCAGCGTGGCCCCCATGATGGCCAGGTCCTTCGCGGTGACGTTCACCGAGCACTGGCGCGTGTAGAGGTCCAGCGCCTCCATCGGGTCGCCGGGCAGCGCGTCGTAGGACTTGAGCAGCCAGGAGATGGCGCGGTTGCGCGTATTGGTGGCGGACTCGGAGCGGTAGACGTCCTCGTTCACGCTGAGCTGCCGCCCGGCGAAGTCTTCGAACGTGCCCTGGATGCGGGACCACCGCTCGTCCGCGTCCTTCGCCGGCACCATGCTCACCGCGGTGATGGCGCCCGCGTTCACCAGCGGGTTGCCCGCGGGCGGCCGTTTCGCCTCCTCGTTCTGCTCGATGGCGGTGATGGAGTTGAAGGGCTCGCCGGTGGCGTTGGCGCCGATCTTCTTCTCCACCTGATCCGCCCCCACGTCCTCGAGGATGCGCGCCAGCGTGAAGGGCTTGGACACGGACTCGATGGCGAAGGGATGCTCCGAGTCACCCACCGAGTAGACACGCCCGTCCACGGTCACCAGCACGATGCCGAAGAGGTTCGGGTCCACCTTCGCCAGCGACGGGATGTAATCCGCGTTCTTGCCGGCCTTCACCCCCTTGAAGCGCGCGTGTGCCCGCTGCAGCGCGTCCTTCGCCTCCGTCGCGGACACCGCCGCGGTGTCGGGCGTGCGCTGCGTCCGCTGCGCGGTGGCGGGCGCCTGCGCGGCCAGCCCCACCCCTGGCGCCCCCCAGAGCCCCACCGCGCAGACGAGCCCCACGGCCGCCCGCCCCTTCCTGCTCCAGATTCCCTTCGCCATGGACCGTCCTCCCTCGTGTGTGGGTTCACCCTGGAGACGCAGGCCCCTGTCGCACAAGGCACGCCCGGCGGGTGCAATGGGAGGCCGTGCCGCTGGCCGTCCCTCCCTGAAGGTCGACGCCCTTCGCGCGCGCGCACCCCATTTCCAGTGGGGAAGCCCACCCACCACCAAGGAGCGCGCATGCCGCTGCATGGAAGGGACGAAGTCCGCGACCGCATCAACGACGACGTCTACGCCTCACCGGACCTGTCCATCCCAATGCCCAAGTTCCGCATCCCGGACGACGAGCACAGCGCGGAGCACGCCTACGCGGTGGTGCACGACGAACTGCTGCTGGACGGCAACTCGCGGCAGAACCTGGCCACCTTCTGCCAGACGTGGGCCGAGCCCCAGGTGCACCGGCTGATGGACGAGTGCCTGGACAAGAACATGATCGACAAGGACGAGTACCCGCAGACCGCGGAGATTGAAACGCGCTGCGTGAACATGCTCGCCGACCTCTGGCACGCGCCGGACGTGAACAACTCCATTGGCACCTCCACCACCGGCTCCAGCGAGGCGGCGATGCTGGGCGGCCTGGCCCTGAAGTGGCGCTGGCGCAAGCGGCGCGAGGCCGAAGGCAAGCCCACGGACAAGCCCAACCTCATCTGCGGACCGGTGCAGATCTGCTGGCACAAGTTCGCGCGCTACTTCGACGTGGAGCTGCGGCAGGTGCCGCTCGCGCCCGGACGGATGACGCTGACGCCGCAGGAGGTGCTCAAGTATTGCGACGAGAACACCATCGGCGTGGTGCCCACGCTGGGCGTCACCTTCAACCTCGTCTACGAGCCGGTGCAGGCCATCTCGGAGGCGCTGGACGACCTCCAGCGCCGCACGGGCCTGGACATCCCCATCCACGTGGACGCGGCGAGCGGCGGCTTCCTCGCGCCGTTCATCCACAAGGACGTGGTGTGGGACTTCCGCCTCGAACGGGTGAAGTCCATCAACGCCTCCGGCCACAAGTTCGGCCTGACGCCGCTGGGCTGCGGCTGGGTGGTGTGGCGCGACAAGAACGACCTGCCGGACGAGCTGGTGTTCCGCGTGGACTACCTGGGCGGGGACATGCCGACGTTCGCGCTGAACTTCTCGCGGCCGGGCGGGCAGATCGTCATCCAGTACTACAACTTCCTGCGCCTGGGGAAGGAGGGCTACCGGCGCGTGCAGCAGGCGTGCTCGGACACCGCGAACTTCATGGCGAAGGCCATCGAGCAGATCGGCCTCTTCGACATCCTCTACGACGGCCGGGGCGGCGTGCCCGGCGTGTGCTGGAAGATGAAGGACGGCGTGAACCCCGGCTTCACGCTCTATGACCTGGCGGACCGGATGCGCGAGCGCGGCTGGCAGGTACCCGCCTACCCCATGCCCGCCAACCTCCAGGACCTGGTCGTGCAGCGTGTGCTGGTGCGCCACGGCGTCAGCCGGGACCTGGCCACGCTGCTGGTGCACGACCTGGTGGCCAGCATCGAGCACTTCCGCCGCCACCCGGTGGGCACGCCCATGTCGAAGCAAGAGGCGTCCGGCTACCACCACTGAGCCCCACGACGAAGAGGGAGCGTTCCCCATGCGAGTCATCACCCGTCACACCGTGCTCGTCGTGGGGGCCGCGGCCCTGGGGCTGGCGGCCGCCGCGCTGGCCCAGGGCACGTCCGCGCCCGGCGCGTCCCCGGCCCCACACGGCGTCTTCGGCAGGCTGCTCGGGGCGCTGGGCCACCAGCCCTTCATCCTGCTGTTCCTCGTCGTCGCGGGGGGCTACGCGCTGGGCAAGGTGCAGGTGAAGGGCGTGGGCCTGGGCGCCACCGCGGCCACGCTGCTGCTGGGAATGGTGGTGAGCCTCTGGGCCTTCCAGTCCTTCCACGTCACCTACGCCATCCCGGAGTTCACCAGCACGGTGTTCTTCAACCTCTTCATCTTCGCCATCGGCATGAAGGTGGGGCCGCAGTTCATTGGCGGCCTCCAGCGCGAGGGCCGCCACCTGCTGGTGCTGTCGCTGCTGGTGCCGCTGGCGTCCGCGCTGCTGGTGTACCTGGCGAGGTTCGTCTTCCACCTGGGGCCGGGGCTCATGGCCGGCATCCTGTCCGGCGCGAACACCGCCACGCCGGGCTTCGGCGCGGCGCAGGCGGCGCTGGGCGGCGGCGCGGTGAAGCTGCCCCCGGGCACGACGCTGGAGCAGGCCCGCGCGAACCTGACCACGTCCTACGCGCTGCTCTACTCCGTCAGCATGGTCATCTTCACGGTGATGGTGAAGGTGTTGCCGAAGGCCTTCGGCCGGGACGCGGCGGCGGATGCGAAGGCGATGGAGAAGGCGCTCGCGGGCGAGCAGCAGGCTCCCCTGCCCGGCACCGCCGAGTCCTTCCTCCGGGGCAACGCGTCCGTGCACGTGCGGGTGTTCCGCGTGGAGAGTCCGGAGGTGGACGGGCACTCGCTGGCGCAGCTTGCGCACCTGGCGCCGCGCGCGGGCATCGAGCGGGTGCTGCACGCGGGCCGCGTCTACCTGCCGGAGGAGGGGCTCGTCCTGCACCGGGGGGACGAGGTCGCCGTGGCGGGCCCGGTGGGGCTGCTGCTGCAGGGGCCCACGCGCATCGGGCCGGAGGTGAACTCACCGCTGGGAGACGTGCGCGTGGAGACGGTGGAGATCGTCGCGCACAAGGCGGACCTCGTCGGGCACACACTGGGGGAGCTGGCCCGCGAGGAGGGCCACGGCCTCTACCTCAACGCGATGTTCCGCGCCGGGGACGCGCTGCCCATCGACCCGGACGAGGTCATCCGCCGGGGTGACGTGCTGCGCGTGACGGGCAGCCGCCGGCGCCTGGAGGCGCTCCAGAAGCGCGTGGGCCACCTGGTGCGGCCCAGCCTGGTGACGGACATCATCACCCTGGCCCTGGGCCTGTCGCTGGGCGCCTTCCTGGGCGCCATCACCGTGCCGGTGGGCGGGGTGAAGTTCAGCCTGGGCTCCGCGGTGGGGCTGCTCATCGTGAGCATCGGGCTGAGCATCCTGCGCACGCACAACCCGGCGTTCGGAGGCCCCTTCCCGGAGGCCTCGCGCGAGCTGCTGGAGGACCTGGGCCTCAACGTCTTCATCGCCATCCTGGGCATCAACGCGGGCGCGGGCGTGGCGAGCGCCGTCGCCGGGGGCACGCTGATGCCCATCCTGGTGGTGGGCACCATCGCGGCGCTGGTGCCGCCCATCATCGCGTGGGCGGTGGGCCAGTACCTGATGAAGATGAACACCGCGGTGCTGATGGGCGCCGTCGCGGGGGCGCGGTGCAACAGCGCCGGCATGCGCGCGTCGCAGGAGGCCACGAACAGCATCGTGCCGGCCATCGGCTATCCGGTGACGTTCGCCGTGTCGAACCTGCTGCTCACGCTCATCTGCTACCTCTTCGCGCTGATGGGCTGACGCCCCCCGCGCGGAAGGCCCCGGACCTGCCCCGCGGGACGAGGCCCACGTCGGCTCGCGTGGGCACCTCATGCCCAGGAGGCCTCCATGACAAGCAAGGCGAAAACCTCGGGCAACGGACATGGCAAGCAGGCGAAGCAGAAGCCCAACATCCTGGTCATCTGGGGAGATGACATCGGCTTCTGGAACATCAGCGCCTACAACCAGGGGATGATGGGCTACCGCACGCCCAACATCGACCGCATCGCGAAGCAGGGCGCGATGATGACGGACTGCTATGGCCAGCAGAGCTGCACCGCGGGCCGCGCGGCGTTCATCACCGGCATGAACCCGCTTCGCACGGGGCTCACCACCATTGGCATGCCGGGCGCGAAGTACGGCCTGCAGGACTCCGACCCCACCATCGCGGAGATGCTCAAGCCGCTGGGCTACACCTGCGGCCAGTTCGGCAAGAACCACCTGGGCGACTCCAATCCCTACCTGCCCACCCACCACGGCTTCGACGAGTTCTTCGGCAACCTCTACCACCTCAACGCGGAGAACGAGCCGGAGTGCCCGGACTACCCCAAGGACCCGTCCTTCAAGGCGCGCTTCGGCCCGCGCGGCGTGCTCCACAGTTGGGCCACGAGCCGCAAGGACGTCACCGAGGATCCGCGCTGGGGTCTGGTGGGCGGCCAGCGCATCGAGGACACCGGCCCGCTCACCAAGAAGCGCATGGAGACCGTGGACGGCGAGTTCCTGGAGGGCGCGCTGGGCTTCATGGAGCGCGCCGTGGAGGAGGGCAAGCCCTTCTTCCTCTGGCACAACACCACGCGCACGCACGTCTGGACGTTCCTCCAGGAGAAGTACCGCAACGCCACGGGCTACGGCCTCTACGCGGACGCGATGCGGGAGCTGGACGACATCGTCGGGGCGCTGCTGGACAAGCTGGACGAGCTGGGCATCGCGGACAACACCCTGGTGGTCTTCTCCACCGACAACGGCGTGGAGAAGATGGGCTGGCCGGATGGAGGCAACAGCCCGTTCCGCGGGGAGAAGGGCTCGACGTGGGAGGGCGGCGTGCGGGTGCCGTGCGTGGTGCGCTGGCCGGGCGTGGTGGAGCCGGGGCGCGTCATCAACGACATCTTCGCGCACGAGGACTGGATGCCCACGCTGGTGGCGGCGGCGGGCGGCCCCGCGGACCTGGTGGAGAAGTGCAAGGGTGGCTACAAGGTGGGCCACAAGACCTTCCGGGTCCACCTGGACGGGTACGACCAGACGGGGCTGCTGGCGGGCACGGAGGAGGGCCGCCGCAACGAGTTCATCTACGTGCTCGACAGCGGCGACCTGGCGGCGGTCCGGTACAAGGACTGGAAGATCATCTTCAGCTACCAGGACGGTGAAGGCCCGGACATGTGGTTCAGCGGCAAGCGCTTCAGCCCGGCGTGGCCCTACCTCATCAACCTGCGTTCGGACCCGTTCGAATACGGGCCGCACTCCGGCCTGTACACCCAGTGGTACGGCGAGCGCATGTTCACGTTCGTCCCGGCGCAGATGCTGGTGAAGCAGTTCGCGGAGAGCCTCATCGAGTTCCTGCCCAGCCAGGCTCCGGGCAGCCTGAGCATCGGGCCGCTGAAGGAGCGCGTGAAACAGAAGATGGCACAGGCGCGCAAGCAGCATGAGGAGCCCAGCGTCGGAGACCAGGTCATGTCGCTGGCCAACGAGGTGGAGCAGTTCATCCACCGCTTCCAGCAGTCGCACCATTAGCCCAACCCCACCGCCACTGCCGACTGGAGCATCAACGGCGGTGGCGGTGCGGCTCCGCTACCTGGGCTCTGGAGGTCCCAGCTCATCCGGCAGGGGCGTCCGGAGGAACTTCAGCCCCTTGGGCAATTGGATGACCTGGAAGCCCCGGCCGTCGATCCTGACGAGCGCACCATCGACAGCGGCTCCACTGGCCAACCAAGCATCGGCGTCCGCCTGGGTCACGAAGTCCCTCGCGATGGGAACATGCGCCGAGGAGTCGGAGAACTCCCGGTGGTACTCGAGGAACCCGTCCAACTTCTTGATGCGTCGGAGATAAAGCAACGCGACAGCCGCCAGTTGGACCGCGGCCTCTTCCTTGGAACCGGGCGGATGGCTCTTGCTCACGGCATCCAGCGTCCTCAGCGTCGCTTCCATCTCGAACTCTTTGGATGCGGCCATGGCGGCCTCCTGTCCGCGGCCACTAGAGCGCAAGTGGTGCGAGAATCAACGCCCCTGAGCCGCCAGTGGCGACGACGAACGCCACGCCCGCGATGATGACGACCGTTCCAATCACCAACTCCGTCCGGTGCGTCCTCAACCAATTCAGCGCACCGTCGAGATTCGAGAACCGAAGCTCCTGGGCGTCCCCCTTCCGGGACGCCCGCTCTACGTCCTCGATGCAATCCATGTAGCGTGCGCGACACTCCTCCGTGCAGTACTCATGGTGCTTGCCAGAGCCCCACTTGATGCTCGTCAGCGGCGGAGCGGTGTTCCAGCATCGATCGAAGCACGCGACATGCTCGGCATCACAGTCGCGTCCGCCGGCGCCGCCGACTCCAGCTGCGTCTTCCGCGATGAGATAGACACGCCGCTCTGGCTTCTGGACATGGGAGCATCCGCCAGTGGCAGCGGCGGCGAGCAGCAGGCCCCATGCTCCAAGAGCTCCAAGCAGGGATGGCTTCCGGTCTCGAATGTTGCTGGCCATTCATGCCCCAACACGCGCGTCAACGTGCGGACACCCTACCCGGCCCCCGGTGCGAGTGTCATTCCCCGCGCCGGGCCGGATGTTCTCCGTTGGAGGATTTTCCACCATGCACCGGAATGACAGCCGCGACGCCACACCCGACGTGGAGCCCACCGACACCGCCGCGCGCCCCGGCCGGGCTCCGTTCCCGGACATGGTGTGGATTCCCGGCGGCACGTACTGGATGGGCTCCGACCATCACTATCCGGAAGAAGCCCCCGCGCATCAGGTGACCGTCTCCGGCTTCTGGATGGACCGCTTCACCGTGACGAACGAACAGTTCGCCCGCTTCGTCGAAGCCACCGGCTACGTCACCGTCGCCCAGCGCCCGCTCAACCCCGCGGACTATCCCGGCGCCACACCGGAGACGCTCGTCCCCGGCTCGCTCGTCTTTCAGAAGGCCCGGGGGCCCGTGGACCTGGGCAACGTGGCCAACTGGTGGAGCTATGTCCCCGAGGCCTGCTGGAAGCACCCCGAAGGCCGCCGCTCCTCCGTGAAACACCGCCGCGACCACCCCGTCGTCCACATCGCCTTCGAGGACGCGGAGGCCTACGCCACCTGGGCCGGCAAGACGCTCCCCACCGAAGCGGAGTGGGAACGCGCCGCTCGCGGCGGACTGGACCGCAACGAGTTCTGCTGGGGCAATGACTTCACCCCGAACGGCGAGCACCTGGCCAACACCTGGCAGGGCTACTTCCCGTGGCAGAACCTCCGCGAGGACGGCCACGAAGGCACCTGCCCCGTCGGCGCCTTCCCGCCCAATGGCTACGGCCTGCATGAGATGGCCGGCAACGTCTGGGAATGGACCACCGACTGGTACCAGGAGCGCCACCAGGGCAACAAAGGCAAGGCGTGCTGCATCCCCGTCAACCCGCGCGGCCCCGCCACCGCGCGGGACAGCCAGGCCCCCTCGACGCCCGCCATCACCATCCCTCGCCGCGTCCTCAAGGGCGGCAGCCACCTGTGCGCGCCCAACTACTGCCGCCGCTACCGCCCCGCCGCGCGCTCGCCCCAGGCCGTGGACAGCGGCGCCAGCCACATCGGCTTCCGCTGCATCGTGCGCCCCTAGGAGGTGACGCGCGTGGCGGACGCACAGGGACCTCCCCGAGCCAGCACCCGACGGCCCCGCGAGACCCCTGCCTTCCGTTGGTGGCTCCGGCACCAACTGTGGATTCCGCCCGTGCTGGGAGCCCTGCTGGGAGCCCTGCTGGGCATCCTCACCGTGAAGCAAACGCTCCCGGTGGCGGGGGTGCTGGCAGGCGTGGCCTGGCGGGCCACGGCCACCGAGGCGCGGAGCATGCTCTCCACGGTGCTGGGCATCGCCCTCACCTCGTTGAGCATCGTGCTGTCCCTGTCCATGCTCGTGGTGCAGAACGCCGCGGGGCAGTACTCGCCGCGCCTCTTGCGGCTGTATCTCAACAGCGCGGGCATCCGCGTGGTCATCCCGGTGTTCGTCGCCACGAGCGTGTTCTGCCTGGCGGCGACGCACGCGTTCGGCTTCGTCTCGGGGCTCGAGCGCGCGCCCCGCCCGGCGCTCGCGCTGGCCATGCTGCTGCTCATCGTCTGCGAGGGCGCGCTCATCTTCCAGGTGCTCCAGACGCTCCAGCTCATGCGCGTGGAGAACCTGGTCCGGCGGGTGCGACAGGACACGCTGGGCGCGGCCCGGACGCTCGAGCGGTTCCGGGCAGCGGACCTCGACGCGGCGGTCCCGGTCCGCGCCCGCGGGGACTCCCCGGGGACGGTCTGGCCGCTTCGCGCCCGGGCGGACGGCTTCATCGCCTCCGTCGACGCGGGGGCCCTCCTGGAGGTGGCGACGGCGCATCAGCTCACCGTCCACCTGGAGCGAGCCGTGGGGGAGCCGGTGATTCACGGCGAGCAGATGGGCTGGATGGAGCTGGAGGCGCGTGCTTCCGCGGGGCACGAGTCCAGCGAGTCGCGCGTGTGCCGCGCCATCCACCTGGACCGCTGGCGGGACGCGGACCGGGACCTCGCGCTGGGGGTGCGTCAGCTGGTGGATGTGGCCATCAAGGCGCTCTCGCCGGGGATCAATGATCCGTACACCGCGGTGGAGGCGGTGGACCAGCTGACGTTCCTCTTGTGCGGGCTCAGCCGGATGCGCCTGGGGCCCCGCGTGCTGGCGGATGCCGCGGGAACGCCTCGCGTGTTCCTGCACGGCCCCACGCTGCGGGACTACCTGGCGCTGGCCACGGATCAGATCCTCCGCTACGGCGCCGCCGAGCCCGCGGTGGTGCTCCGGCTCCTGCGGCTGGCGGCCTCCGTGGCCCAGCGCGCACGGGAGGACGAAGACCGGCGCGCGGCGCGGGAGCGGCTCCACGCCATCCTGGCCATTTCGGAGCGGAGCATCCCGGAGCCGTCACTCCCACGCCACTACGCGGAAGCGCTGGAGCAGGCCCTGGACGGAGGGCCGTGGCCGCCACTCCCGGCGATTGGCTTCTGAGCGCCGTCCATGGCCCTCACCCGCTGGCGGGTGGGGACGCGGAAGCGCCGCCGTCCACGGGGATGCGAGGCGGCACCACCACCGTCGCGAACACCAGCCCCAGCACCAGCTGGAGCGCCACCAGCATCACGTTGAACAGCCGGGCGTCCTCCGCGCCCGCGGTGCCCGAGCCGAGCAGCGCGACGATGGCCTCCGTGCCGATGAAGCCCGGCGCCAGCTGCAACATCCCCGGCAGGATGACCGTCATGGACATCCGGCCCCTCCCGCGCCCGTAGAGCAGCCCCGCCACGCCCAGCACGAACGCCGCCAGCAGCGGGCTGCCCCGGTCCCCGAGCAGCAGCTTCGCCACCACTTGCGTCCCGTAGGCGAGCAGCACGCCGCCGACAATCCACACCGCGTCGCGCGGCCGCCCCGACATGCACACCGACAGCGCCACGCCGCCCACCGCCATCAGCAGGAACGTCAGGAGCGGCGGCAGCGCGTGCGACTCGACGTGCGGTGGCAGCAGCCAGGCGAAGCGCCACAACGTCCCCGCCGCCGCGATGCCCACGCCCAGCATCAGGAAGCGCAAGAGGCCGTACATGAGCCGGGGCAGGCCCGCCTCCACCGACTCCATGGCCAGCTCCAGCGAGCCCAGCGTCACCACCATCGCGGGCACCAGCAGCACCACCCCGCCGAACAGCGCCCGCACGGCGTTGAAGGGCGGCAGGAGGAGCGTGAGCCCGAGCGCCACCAGCGACCCCAGGAACGCGGCGAGGAAGCTCTTCTGCAGGTCCACCCGATGCGACTTCAGCGTGCCGAAGTGGATGAAGCCCGCGAGGAGGCCCACGAAGAAGGCCGCGAGCATCTCCCACCACGCCCCGCCCACCCGCGCCGCCACCGCCGCGCCGTAGACGCCGTAGGCCACGAACACGAGCCACTTGGGATACGGCGCGGCGGAGGCCAGGATGCGCTCCAGCTCCGCGCGGGCCTCGGGCAGCCGCACGCGCCCGTCGGCGATGGCGTCCGCCAGCCGCAGGAGCGCGGCGGCCCGGCCCAGGTTCCAGTGCGGATTGAAGGGCAGCCTCGCGAAGGTCACGTGCGGGCGCCGCGGTGACGCCACCTCCGTCATCGCCAGGCTCTGGAGCGTGAAGACCTCCACGTCCCATCCCCACGCCTTCGCGGCCCGGCGCACGCGCTCCTCCACCAGCGGCGCCGGCTGGTAGGCCAGGTGCAACGCCTTCGCCAGGTCCAGCAGGAAGACGGTGGCCGCGGCCTCGTCCACCGTGTCGTCGTGCTTCGGCGTCATGGCGCGTCCGCCTTGGGGACCTCTTCCACCGCGCCCTTGCCGCTCGTGCTCCGCGTGTCCTTGAAGGAGAAGCTGGCGCCCACCAGCAGCGTGGCCTGGAAGAAGCGGACGTCCTGGGTCCGCATGGAGGAGGACAGGCCCAGTTGCTGGAGCGACTCCGAGAAGCGGCTGGTCTGCTTGCTGCCCCACGCCAGGTCGCCGCCCAGCGTGAAGCGCGAGCGGCCCAGCACGAAGTGGATGCCCGAGGCGACGTGGTACAGGTCCCAGCCGCCGAGCAGGGCGTTCGTCCCGGGCGTCTGGTCCAACGCGCTGAAGTCCGTGTGCCCGCTCAGGTACACCCGCACCCGGTCCCCCAGCGCCTGCTCCACGCCCAGCGCCCCGTTGAGCAGCGGCTTGAGCGCGAAGGCGTAGTCCCCGTCGATGGGCTCGGAGGCGCCGCGCGGCACGATGGGCTCCGCGTCCACCAGGGTGATGGTCGTGACACGCGCGTAGCCCTCCAGGGACGCGTACACCGCGGTCGACGCGCCGAAGTTCCGGCTGACGCCGAGCGCCGCGGACCAGGAGTTGCGGAAGTGCGCCGGCAGGTCCTCCTGATAGTTGAACACGGGGGCGGGCGCGTTCGTGTCCAGCCCCTGGGACTGGACGGCGCGCTCGTACCCCACCGAGCCCCGGCCCCAGAGCGCCACGCTCGGCGTCGTCACCGCGAGTCCCACGGCCCAGGGGCCGCGCTGGTAGCTGGCGCCCACCTTCAACAACACCCGGACGTGGTCGAACTCCAGGTCGCGGCCCAGGGTCGCCAGCAGTTGCTGGCCGGCGGCGCCGGAGCCCTGCGCCAGCGTCTGGAAGCTCAGCTCGTGATGCCGGGACGCGATGAACGGCGTCAGGCCCAGGCCCAGGTGCTCCGTGACGGGGTAGGCCCAGGAGAGGCCCGTCCAGAACTCGCTCACGGTCTGGTCCAGGCGCACGTTCGTGGACAGCAGGTCCAGGCCCTGCACGCCGGCCAGGTCCGTGCCCAGCCGCGTGCCGCGCGACTGCAGGCTGTAGGCGAAGCCCTGGCGCGTGAGCAGCGAGTAGGCCATCCGGGACTTCCCCAGGAACCCGAAGCGCAGCGAGCCGGCGATGAGCGACGGCAGCACGTCCACGTTGGAGTCGGACAGGCCCCTGCCCTGGCCCTGCCCGTCCTTCACGTTCACGTGCGTGTACTCATAGACGCTGCCGGTGAGCTCCAGCTCCGGCGCGCCCAGGAGCGCGAGCGCGCCGGGGTTGTAATAGACGGCGCTGATGTCGTTCGGGTTGCCCACGAAGGCGCCGCCCAAGAGCCACGCCCGGTTGCCGAACTGCCGCGTGGTGTAGTGCGCGTCCTGCGCCAGCGCCGGCACGGACAGCAGCAGGACCAGCACCGCGCCCGTCACCGCGCTCCCTCGGACCCTGGATTGGATTGGCGTCATGGCGTCAGTGCACCCGTGGTGAGGCGGCGGGCTCGCCGCTCCCGGCGGTCCGCGCGTCGTCTCGCGATTCGAGGTAGGCGCGTACGGCCGCGCCCACGGTGGGAAAGAGCCGGTCCTCGCCAATCCGCGCGGCCAGCCCCGAGCGCTTCAGCATCCGGCGCATGGGCGCGCGCGCCTGGGCCACGGCGAAGACGAGGCCTTCGTCCGTGAGCTCGTGGCGCACCTTCTCCAGGCTCTCGGCGGCGGTGATGTCCAGGTCGAACACGGAGGACGCGTCCAGCACGAACCACCGCACCGGGTGGCGCGACTCGGCCACCAGCCGGCGCACCTGTTCGCGCAGGAAGCGGGCGTTGGCGAAGAAGAGGGGCGCGTCGAAGCGGTAGACGACGAGGCCGGGAATCGTCTCCGCGTCCGCGTGGCCCTCCACGTCGTGCCAGCCGGGCATGCCCTCGCGCTCGCCCAGCACGGCGTCGTGCGGGTGCGCCGCGCGGCGGATGAGGTCCACCAGCGCCAGCGCCACCGCGATGAGGATGCCCTGGAGGATGCCCAGGAAGAGCACGCCCAGCATCGTCACCACCGCGAGCACCGCCTCCACCGGCCGCACGCGCCAGAGCCGGAGGACGGGCTTCACCTCCAGCAGGTACACCGCCGCGACGATGACGATGGCCCCCAGCGTCACCAGCGGCAGCTTCGACAGGAGCGGCGTGAGGAACAGCGAGAACAGGAGCACCACCCCGGCCGCGCCCACGCCGACGAGCTGCGTGCGCCCCTTCATGGACGCGTTGACCGCCGTGCGCGAGTCGCTGCCAGTCACCGGGAAGCCCTGCGTGAGGCCGGTGAGCAGGTTGGCCGCCGCCTGGCCGAAGAACTCCTGGTCGGCGTTCAGCCGGTAGCCGAAGCGGTCCGCGTAGATGCGGCCCGTGAGCACGGAGCCGGCGTAGTTCACCAGCGCGAGGCTGAAGGCCGCGGGCAGCAGCGTGCGCACGTCGTCGAAGCGCAGGGAGGGCAGGCCGAAGGAGGGCGGCGCCGCGGCGATGGGCCCCACCACCTTCACGCCGCCGTGCTCCAGTTGGAACGCCCAGGTCGCCAGCGTGGTGAGCGCCACCATCACCAGCGGCGCGGGCCAGCGCGGCAGGAAGCGGCGCATGGCCACCAGCGCCGCGACGATGGCCAGCCCCAACACCAGCGTGGGCACGTGCGTGCGGCCCACGTTCGCCGCGACCTCGTGCAACTGCCCCGCGAACGCGTTCGACCTGCGCTCCAGCCCGAACATCCGCGCCAACTGGCTGCCGATGATGATGAGCGCCGCGCCGTTGATGTAGCCGATGAGGATGGGCCGCGACAGGAAGTCCGCCAGCGCCCCCGCCCGGAACAGCCCGCCCAGGAGGCTCACGACGCCCACCATCAACGCCAGGAGCGCCGCCAGGGACGCGAGCCGCTCCGGCCCTCCGCCCGCCACCATCGGCCCCAGCGCCGTCGCGGTGAGGATGGCCGCGCCCGCCTCCGGCCCCAGCAGCAGGTGGCGCGACGGCCCGAACAGCGCGTACGCCAGCATCGCGAAGACGCCCGCGTACAGCCCCGCCGCGGGGCGCACGCCGACAATCTGCGCGTAGGCCAGTCCCTGGGGGATGAGCATCGCGCCCACGGTGAGCGCGGACAGGACGTCCGCGCGCAGCCACCGCCGCTCATAGGTCCGCGCCTGCTCGACACCCGGGAGGAAGCGGCCCAGGACATGAGCGGCCGTGGCCGCGGTGTGCTTCATGGCCCTTCTCCCCCCCGTGCGCCTGGCCTCCTGGACGCAAGGAAGGGTGGAGGCCCCCGGGCCCCGCGGCATCACCCACCGGGGTGCGTTGCGCGCATCGGTTTCAGGACAGGAAGGGGCTCACGTGCCCGTGGAGGTCCGCCTGCCGGATGGCAGTGACGGCCCGCCGCCGCGCTCGGACGCCTGGTGGCGCTGGTTCCAGAGCAGGTACGGCACCAGGGCCACGGTGCGGATGAGGAGGTACAACCCCATGACACCCAGCAGGCTCTTCATGGGATAGGTGCTGCCACCCAGGCAGAAGGCGAAGGCGGGGTTGCCGAAGACCGCGGAGATGGCCAGCGCCGTGCGGTCCCCGGGCCGGGGCCGGCCGGCCACGTGTCCCAGGGCCGCGGCCCCCAGCGTCACCACCACCATGGCGACGAACGCCCAGGGGTGGAGGCGCTTCAACAGCGGGAAGCTGGCGGCGATCAACGCCAGCGCGGCCACGCCCAGGGCGACGTTGAAGTAGAGCTTCACCGGCTTGCGCAGCCGGTGCGCCCAGACGGGCGCCACCTTCTGGAGGCCGATGCCGAGCGCGAAGGGCACGAGGAACGGGAGGATGACCCTGCCCAGGAGCACGCCGTACGGCGGCGCCTGGATGGCCACGGGGAACAGCCGCTCCAGCAGGTTCAGGGACAGCGGCATCAGCACGACGGCGACGAGCGACAGGGTGATGGACAGCGCCAGGGTCAGCGACAGGTTGCCCTTCTGCTGGGACACGACGTTGAGCGCCATGGGCAGCCCGGGGCAGAACGCCATCAGCGCGATGACGCCCGCCGCGACAGGCGGCACCGGCAGCACCTTCACCACGACGAGGGACAGCAAGGGCACGCCGATGAGACATACGCCCAGCCCTCGCGCGAACGCCGGCTGCCGCACGCCCTGGCCCAGGTTCGCCAGGTGCCACGACAGGCCCTGCGACAGCCCGAGCGCGATGATGAAGGTCGAAATCATCAGCTTGATGAGGGCATGCAAGGCGTCCATCACCGAACCTCCGCCGGGAAGATGCGCTTCCAGTCGTCGCGCATGCTGACCACGGTCCAGCCGCCCTCGCGCGCGGCCTTCAGGGACGCGTCGTTCTTCTCCTGGTAGGCGAACTCACGCTCCGCGTCGTCGTGGTGGATGAGCAACGCGAAGCCGGGGCGCGGCTGCTCCTTCGTGTACTGGAGCATCTGGATGTCACCGCCCGAGCGGACGTTGCCCGCGGCGAACACCGGCCGCCGCCCGATGCGCCGCTCGATTCCCACCGGCTTGCCGGCCTTGTCGTTGAGGTGGTCCAGGCGGGCCTCGCGCCGCAGCACCGGGTGGCCGTTGCCGTCGTCGAACTTCTCCTGGAGGTCGCTGCCGATGACCTGCTGGGGCGGGATGCCGTAGGTGTCCTCGGAGACGACGCGCATGAAGTCCGTGCCACCGCCCGAGGAGATCCACGTCTGGAAGCCGTTGGCGCGCAGGTACTGGAGCAGCTCCAGCATGGGTGCGTAGGCGAGCTGCGTGTAGGGCACGCCGAGCTTCGGGTGGCGCGCGGTCTGGAAGAAGGCGCGGGCCTCGCGGGCGAACTCGTCCTGCGTCTTGCCTTTGTAGGTGGCGGCGAACAGCTCCATCAACTGGGGCTCGTCCATGGAGGACAGCAGGGCCACGTCCCCTTCCAGCACGGCCTTGAAGGGCTGCCGCTTCGCGAGCGACGCGTCCTGCTTCACGGCCGCCTTGACCTGCTCCAGCAGGAAGGCGCCCTGGACGACGGGCTGCTCCTGCCAGAGCGTGCCGTCGTTGTCGAAGGTGGCGATGCGCTCCTCCGGGGGGATGTAGCCAGGGCTGCCCTCGGTGGTGGCGCGGGTGACGAAGTCGATGATGGACTGCTTCACCGGGCCGTCATTCCAGGACGGCAGCGGATCCGCCGCCAGCGCCTGGAGGGGGATGGCGAGCCACAGCGCCAGCGCCCACGGCAGGCAGGCCGGGCCCATCCCTGTGCGTCGCCTCACGGTCGCCTCCTGTCCCGGTGCAATCCCAGACATGAGGTTGGGAACGCGGAGGTCACTCCACAACGCGGCGTGGAGGGCGCGGGAGGAGCGCCCGCCGTGCCCGGCCGCCAGTGAGGAGGCGGCGTCTGGCGGAGGGGGAAACGGCGCAGCACAGGCCCCCCATGAGTCCGAGCAGCAAGCAACGCGTTCGGGCTCCCGCCATCACGTCCTCCCCTGCCTGTGCCGCGCCCGGGGATGAAGCTGGTGAGGAAGTGGAGGCGGTCGCCACGGAACGTGGGTCGCACGGGGATGTCCGCTGAAGCGGCCCGGTGCCTGCCTTCGGACGCGCGTGCACGCATCCAGGCGCCCGCTCACTCCGGGTCGAGCTCCCAGGTGCCTTCGGCCCAGCGTTGAAGGTTCAAGGTGGCGCCAATGGCCGCCAGGCCTCCTTCCGCCGCGATGGCCTCCAACACCGCCTTCGACTCCTCCGTGCGATATCGCAGGAGGAATGATGCCGCCATGCCTCGCACGTCCGCGCGGGGATGCTTCAGCAAGGTGGAGAGCGCCTCCCGGCCGGCATCGCCCTGCGCGAGCAGCGCGTCCAAGGCAGCTCCGTACTTCCGAGCATGCTTGTTGCCCTTCCTGGAGTCACCCTCCCGGATGCAGTCGCCCTGCGCGGCGACATGGTGCGCGAACTGTTCAACGAGTTCCTTCAACTCCATCACCATGCTCCCTTCGAGACCTGCTCCAAGACGAACGTCCCAAAGCGGCGTTGCTCCTCGAAAGGCTGGGGGCTCAGCCATTCCACGTTCCCGGGCGTCTGCTCGACGATGTGATGCCACTGCTTGCCAGCGCCCGCGGGCCCCATGGCCTGCTTGAAGCCGCTGAACGAGCCCCAGGACCTGACACCGGGAGTCGGCGGAGGACCTCCTCCTCCCGGTCCTTGAGCCGTCATCGCGACCGCGCCCGGCGCCAGGGAGAGCGTGACGGTGCCCGCGCCCACCGCGACCGACCGCACTTCGCCTACCGCCGTGAGCCGGACTCCCAACTGGGACCCGGCCTGCACGGAAGCCTGCGCAGCTCCTGGTAGTGCGGGCACGCTCCGCCAGCCCCGCCGCGGTGTTCCCCATCGCCGCCGTGGCCAGCATCACGAAGGCACGTGCCGCGTTGCGCCCCATGACCTTGCCGTACCGCTCCCCCGCCTGACGCAGTTCATTGAACGTGAGGGCCCTGTCCGAGGCCTCCACCAGTTGTCTGAAGCCGACGATGAGCCCCCAGAACGTGTCGATGCCCACGTAGGCGATGAGCGTGGCGGTCATCACCGCCGCGATTCCCTTGGAGATGGGCTCCGGCACCGCGAGCAGGACCATGTACGTGGTCCACGTCCACAGCACCGCGGCCATCATGGCTTCAGGGTCGGCCATGCCCTTGAAGGCATCCATCATCTCCGTGAGGACCACTCCCCGGGCCAGCGCCATGGCGAGCACGTAGCGGCCGTCACCATCCAGCCCCCAACGGCGTGATGCGCCGCTCGCGTGGCTCGAAGCGGTAGGTGCCACTGCGAGCTTCCATCTGGAACAACTCACGCGCGGCTTGCTGCGGACGGGAAGAAGGCCGGACGCGCCGGGCGCTGTCCTTGAGTGAGGCCCCGACTTCGTCCAACGCCACCACGCGGGCGTCCTGGCGAGGAACGAAGGTGGCCTTCCGGCCCGCGCCCATGTCCAACGTCACCACCGGCCGGACACCGCCACATCCGGACAGCACGACCAGCAGAAAGACCCACCACCCACGAGCAAGCATTCGGAGCCCTCTCCCGGATGCTTAGCCTGAACCAGACAAGGGCGGAATGCGTGTCCTCTTACGCGTGGCGCCAGCGCGAAGACAGCACCGTCAGCGCCACGAGCGCACTGCCCGCTCCCGCGAGCGCCATCAGGGGCCGGCGCAGCCGCGCGCCCAGCGCCTCCAGTGCTCCGGCCGTGATCTCCCGGCTCGTGCGCCGCACCAGGTCCTGGTTGCGTGGCGACTCCCGCCAGCGGAGCGCATCCTGCGCGAGCGCGCTCCCCGCGCCCCGGACGGTCGCCGCAGCGGTGCGCTCGGCCAGGGCCGCCAGGGATGCGCCCAGCGCTTCCGCGGAGGCCTTGGGATTCGTCACCAGCTCCTCGTGAAGGCCCGCCGCCAATCCCCGCACCAGCCCCTGCCCCGCTCGCTCCACCAGTTCGACCAACACGCCGGAGTCCTCGCGCAGCTTGGACTCGACTCCCAGCACCAGCCCCCGGCCCACCTTCGCGGCCACTTCCTCCCCCAACGGCACCACGCCGCGCGCGTCCTCCAGGATGGCTGGCAGGGAGTCGTGCAACTGCTCCGTGGCCGCCTTCACCACGCCCCGAGCCATCGCCTGGGCGCGCTCGCCCGGTGTGCGGATCTCATCCGTGCGGGAATGGGCGAATGACACCACTTCATCGAAGAGGTGGTTGAGCCTCACCACGAAGCCGTGGAGCGGCAGGCCCCCGTCGTTCCACTCCTTCTCCAACGCCTTTAGAGCCCCCTCCATGGCCGCCCCTGCCAGAACCTCGGTCGCTTCCGCCGGCGCTCCCGGTTCTCGCTCGGCGGCTTCGTGCACCATGCGGCTCAGCACCGTGAGCAGGTCCTGGAGCAAGGTGTTCAACTGACCGTCCGCGCCGGGGACCTCCTCGCGGATTCCGTCGGCTGTGCCGCGCACCACACCGGTCGCGATCTCGGCCGCCATCACGCGCTGCAGCGACACGGTCAGGTTGCGCAGCGCCTCGATGGGTCCCGTGCGGCCCGTGACTCCCATCGGCACACCCGTCCTTCCACAGGAGGTTCCCCTTGAGGATGAGAACCCCGGTGCGCCCGGGCAACGACCTCCCGCCACGCCCTCCGCACGACAGGCCGCTCGCCCTCCGGTTGTCCGTCGCCCGCCGCGTCCCCAACCCTTACGCGCAAAGACAAACACCGGAGCGTGCCCGCATGGCGACGAAGCCCGCGAAGAAGAAGCAGCCCAACATCCTGGTCATCTTCGGAGACGACATCGGCTACTGGAACCTCAGCGCCTACAACCTGGGCGTCATGGGCTACCGCACGCCGAACATCGACCGGCTGGCGAAGGAGGGCGCGCTCTTCACCGACTACTACGCCCAGCAGAGCTGCACCGCCGGCCGCGCGGCCTTCATCACCGGCCAGTGCCCCTTCCGCACCGGCCTCACCAAGGTCGGCATGCCGGGCGCGAAGGTGGGGCTCCAGGCCGAGGACCCGACCATCGCGGACCTGCTGAAGCCCCTGGGCTACCGCACCGGCCAGTTCGGCAAGAACCACCTCGGGGACCGCGACGAATACCTGCCCACCGTGCACGGCTTCGACGAGTTCTTCGGCAACCTCTACCACCTCAACGCGGAGGAGGAGCCGGAGAACGTGGACTACCCCAAGGACCCCGCGTTCCGGCAGCGCTTCGGTCCGCGCGGCGTGCTCAGGAGCAAGGCGGACGGCCAGGGCGGACAGACGGTGCAGGACACCGGCCCGCTCAACAAGAAGCGCATGGAGACCGTGGACGAGGAGTTCCTGGACGCGACCCTGGACTTCATCGACCGCACGCAGCAGGAGCAGAAGCCCTTCTTCATCTGGTTCAACACCACCCGCATGCACATCCACACGCACTTGAGGAAGGAGTCCCAGGGCAAGACGGGCTTCGGGCTCTTCCCGGACGGCATGGTGGAGCACGACGGACACGTGGGGCGGCTGCTCGACAAGCTGGACCAATTGGGCATCGCGGACGACACCCTCGTCGTCTACAGCACGGACAACGGCGCGATGACCAGCATGTGGCCGGATGGCGGCATGACGCCCTTCCGCGGCGAGAAGGACACCAACTGGGAGGGCGCGTTCCGGGCCCCCTGCCTCGTGCGCTGGCCCGGCGTGGTGAAGCCCGGCACGCAGATCAACGAGCTGTTCTCCTCCGAGGACTGGCTGCCCACGCTGGTCGCCGCCGCGGGCGAGCCGGACATCGTGCGGAAGCTGCTCGACGGCCATGACGCGGGCGACAAGCACTTCAAGGTCCACCTGGACGGCTATGAGCAGACGGCGCTGCTGTCCGGCCAGTCCCGGGAGTCCAAGCGCGAGGAGTTCTTCTACTTCGGCGACGACGGCGAGCTGGTCGCCATGCGCTACAGGCGCTTCAAGCTCGTCTTCGAGGAGCAGACCGCCAGGGGCATCGAGGTGTGGGCGCATCCCTTCAGCAGCCGCCGCGTCCCGCTCATCATCGACCTGCGCGCGGATCCGCTGGAGCGCTCCATGGATTCCGTCGGCTACTCCGCCTGGATGCTGGACCGCGCCTTCGTCCTGGTGCCCGCGCAGGCCCTGGTGGGCCGGTTCCTGGCCACCTTCCAGGAGTTCCCCTCGCGCCAGCACCCGGCCAGCTTCTCCATCGACCAGGTGATGGCGAAGATGGAGAACGGCGCCGCCCCCGTCCACTGAAGGGCGGTGTCTCCCATCCATCGTCGCGAGCAAACACGCCTTGTGCGTGCCGGGAGCATGAGGCATCCAGGGCCTCTTCCCGGAACCTCGCGACATGACCGACACCCCGTCCCCTGACGCCGCCCCTCGCAGCAGACGCTGGCGCCGCGTCGCCCTGTGGGCCCTGGTGGCGGTGGCGGTGCTGGAGGTCGCCATCAACGTCGCGCTCAACACGGGCGTCACCCAGGCCATCATGGGCCGAGGGACGGACCGCACACACCTCACGTGGCAGCGCGCGTGGTGGCTGTACCCCGTGGGCCGGCTCCACCTGAAGGGCTTCACCCTCACCCAGCAGGACTCGGACGTCTGGTGGAAGGTGGAGGTGGAAGAGCTGGAGGCGGGCATGTCGCTCACGGGCCTGCTGCGCAAGCGCGTGGACGTGGACGGCATCGACGGGCACGGCGCCCGCTTCCACCTGGAGCCGTCCAGCGCCCCCGAAGAGCCGTCCAGCCCGGACAGCAAGCCCTGGGTCATCCACCTCCAGGACGTCACGCTGCACGAGGTGCGCGAGCTGGACTTCAGCCGCGTGCGCTTCACGGGCGCGCTGGACGTCACCGGCATGCTCAACCTCCAGTCCCGCGAACGCATCCAGGTGGACCTGCCGTCGGTGCGCGTGGCCGAGGGCTTCATCGAAGTGGACGGCAAACGCGTGGCGCGGCTGGAGTCGCTCGACTCGCGCGCCCGGCTGGACGCGCCCTTCCAGGCCGACAAGGGCTACGACCTGTCCAAGGCCCTGGGCGGCCAGGTGAAGACGCGCATCGACGTGCTGCCCCTGGATTGGATCAACGACCTGCTGGGCGCGAGCGCCCCCGTGTCGCTGCGCGGCGGCGCGGGACGGGTGGACCTGGACGTGCGCATGGAGCGCAACACGCTGGAGCCGGGCAGCCAGCTCAAGGCCTCCGGTGAGGCGCTGGACCTGCGCGCGGGCCCCATGCGCGCCCAGGCGCCGTGGAGCCTCCAGGCGTCCATGGCCCCGGAGACGGAGGGACAGCCGTCAGGCTCGCTGCGGCTGGCCTTCGCGCCCGTGCACCTGGCGGGCCCCAAGGGCTACGACCTGGACATCCCGGAGATCGCCCTCGGCGTGCAGGCCCGGCGGCGGGAAGGTCAGCCGGGCCTGGAGCTGGAGCCCGAGCTGCGCGTGGCGAAGAGCAAGCCCCTGGACCTGCGCGTGCTCAATCCGTGGCTGGGAAAGACGCTGGAGATCGACTCCGGCCACGTGACGGTGCGCAGCGAGGAGCCCTCCAAGAAGGGCGCGAAGGCGCGCAACGCCCTGGAGCTGCGCATGGACACGGACCTCGTCTCCGGGACCATGGGGCCCAACAAGGTCCTCCTGCGCGCGGAGGTGGAGGTGGATGCGCGGCACCTGTCCTGGGACATGACGGAGCTGGGCCTGAGCGGGACGACGCTGCGGCTGCGGGACGTGTCCTCCAACGGCAACGTGCCCATCCGCGCCTGGAGCGGGAACTTCACCCTGCCGCGCGCCAGCCTCTCCCTGTCCCCCACGGTGCTGAAGGCGCGCTTCACCAGCCAGCTCACCGACACGCAGCCCATCGTCGCGCTGATCACCTCGTCCAAGAAGCTGCCCGGCTTCCTCACGTCCCTGCTCAACATCCCGAAGGTGGAGGTGACGGGGCAGGTGCAGATCGACGAGCGCGGGCTCCAGCTGCGCGAGCTGAAGGCGAAGGGCGAGGGCTTCTCGATGGAAGGCCACCTGGACCTGGTGCAGGGCAACATCACGGGCGCCCTGCTGACGTCGCTGGGCGCGGTGACGGGCGGCATCGAACTGCGGCCCGGCGGCAAGCACGACCTGCACCTGCTGAAGGCGACGGACTGGTTCAAGCGCCAGCCGGTGCCCCCGTTCCGGTAGGTCTCACGTAGGCCGACACCGCGCCCAGCAGCACGTCCAGGTCCACGGGCTTCTCCAGGAAGCCGTCCACGCCCAGCGCGTTCATCGCCCGGGCGCCCGCGTCCTGCGAGTACAGGACGATGACCGGGATGGAGGCGAGCGCCGGGTCCTCCAGCTGCCTCAAGCGGAAGGACCAGGCGTTCATCCCCGGCATCATCAAATCCAGCAGGATGAGCGCCGGGCGCAGGCCCTGATGCAGCAGGCGCAGCGCCTCGAAGCCGTTGCGCGCCAGCGCCACCTCGTGCCCGTCCAGCTCCAGCGCTTCCTTGTAGGCCCGGAGCAGGTCCAGGTCGTCATCCACCACCAGGATGCAGTTCCACCAGCGCATGCGCCGCACACTCCCGAAGGGTCCCTTTCCCTCCAGGGTGTCAACGCGTTGGCGGCACCACCTCGTCCTGCGGTGGGGGGAAGGTGTTTTGCGTGCCCTCGGACGCACAACCGTGCGACAAGGCGGGCCGCTGCGACCCCCTTCGGAGGACGACATGGCGGAGATGACCTACCGGACGGCGCTGGTGACTGGCGCCTCGAGCGGCCTGGGACGTGGACTGGCCCTGTGGTTGGCGAAGCAAGGCGTGCGCGTCTTCGCGACGGGCCGGCGGCTTTCGCACCTGCAGGCCCTCGCCGCGGAGGCGCAGGCCGCGGGCGCCGTGGTGGAGCCCGTCGTCATGGACGTCAGCGCCGTGGAGCCCTCCCAGGAGCGCATCCGCGCCATCGACGCGGAGTGTGGCGGGTTGGACCTGGTGGTGGCCAACGCCGGCATCGGCGGCCCCACGCACGGCAAGCGCATGGACTGGGAGCGCGCGCGCTCCATCATCGACACCAACGTCACCGGCGCCGCCGCCACGCTGTGCGCGGTGCTGCCCCAGATGGTGGAGCGCCGCCGGGGCCACATCGTCGGCGTGTCCAGCCTCGCGGGGATGCGGGGGCTCGCCGGCCACGCCGCCTACTCGGCGTCCAAGGCCTTCCTCGCCACCTTCCTGGAGAGCCTGCGCGTGGACCTGAAGGGCACCGGCGTCCAGGTGACGTGCGTCTACCCGGGCTTCGTGAAGAGCGAGCTCACCGCGAAGAACACCTTCCCCATGCCCTTCCTCATGGAGACCGAGGACGCGGTGGAGCGCATGGGCCGCGCCATCTTCGCGGGCGCCGCGGAGGTGAGCTTCCCCTGGCAGCTGTCCACGCCCATGCGCGTGCTGAAGGTCATGCCCAATCCACTGTTCGACGCCACCGCGCGCCGGTTGAAGTGAGAAGAGGCCCTCCATGACGACCCCGTCCTTCGCACAGCGCTTCCAGCAGCTCGCCGACGAGCGCTCCCCCTTCTGCCTGGGCCTGGACCCGTCGCGCGACGTGCTCGCCCGCTGGAACCTGCCGGACACGGCGCAGGGCCTGTCCGACTTCTGCGACCGGATGGCGGACGCGGCCGGCGGGACGCTCGCGGTGGTGAAGCCCCAGAGCGCCTTCTTCGAGCGCCACGGCCCAGAAGGGCTCGTCGTGCTCCAGCGCGTGCTCAAGCGCTTTTCCGCCGCGGGCACCCTCACGCTGCTGGACGTGAAGCGCGGCGACATCGGGTCCACCATGGACGCCTACGCGGAATCGCTGTTCGGCCAGGGCAGCGCGTACGACGTGGACGCCGCCACGTTCACCGCGTACCTGGGCCTGGGCGCGCTGGCGAAGACGGTGGAGCGCGCGCGGGCCCACGGGGCCTGCGCCTTCGTGGTGGTGCGCTCGTCCAACCCGGAAGGCGTGCCCGTGCAGAACGCCGTGGCCAGCGACGGCCGCACCGTGGCCCAGGCCGTGGCGGACGGCCTGCGTGAGCTGAACGAGAAGGCCGGCCCCGGCGTGCTGCCCGCGGGCGCGGTGATGGGCGCCACGCTGCCCCCGGCCGACCGCGACGTGGTGGAGCGGCTGGGAAGCGCGCTGCTGCTCACGCCGGGCATCGGCTCGCAGGGCGCGGGCTTCAATGACTTGCCCAAGCTCTTCTCCGGCCGCGAGCGACAGGTGATTCCCACCGCCGCGCGCTCCGTGCTGGAGGCCGGGCCGGACGTGGCCGCGCTGAGGAAGGCCCTGGAAGCACATCAGGCGCCCTCGCGTGCGTTCCGCGAAGGCGCCTGAAGGGCACTGCGTCTGAGATGCGGCGCGCGGGCTACTGCGCGCCCATCATGAACTGATCCACGCCGACCTGGTTCTTGTCGGGCACGGCCTCCTTCGGCTCCGTGCCCTTCTTGAAGAACATCAGCTCGGCACCCTTCGCGCCGGGGCTGGACACCTTGCCCGTCTTCTTGTCGATGTAGAGCCGCGCCAGCTGCATGGACTGCCAGGGGTAGAACTCCGACTGGGGCCGGCCCTCCAGCGCGCGCTTCATGTAGTTGAGCCAGATGGGCAGCGCCGCGCGGCCACCCGTCTCGTAGCGGCCCAGCGGGTGCGGGTTCAGGTCGTAGCCCACCCACGCCACCGTCACCAGGTCCTTGGTGTAGGCCGCGAACCACGCGTCGAAGGAGTCGTTCGTCGTGCCCGTCTTGCCCGCAGCCGGCTTGCCCAGCTTCTGCGCGGGACCGCCGGTGCCCTGGAGCACCACGCCGCGAAGCAGGTGCGTGAGGATGAAGCCCGTCTCCGCGCTCATCACCTGCTCGCCCGGCTCGAAGAGGCGCGCGTAGCCCGCGGCCACGCGGTCCTGGAGCGGGGCCCACGCGTCGTCGAACGCCGTGTGGTCCTCTAGCGTGCGGCCGAAGCGGTCCTCCACCTTGCGGATGAAGTACGTGGGCTTCTTGCGGCCGTAGCGGTTGAAGGTCGCGTACGCGCTGGCCAGGTCGAACGGGTACACGCAGGAGGAGCCCAGCGCCGCGGAGAAGTCCATGTTCATGGGCGTCGTCAGGCCCAGCTTCTTGGACCACTCCGCCATGTTGTGCACGCCCACCGCGCCGAACGTCTTCACCGCGGGGATGTTCATGGAGTTCACCAGCGCCGTGCGCAGGAGCACATCACCCACGAACTCCTCGCTGTAGTTGGCCGGCTTCCACGACACCTTGTTGTCCGGGTCGTGCTCCACGATGGGCGAGTCCACGATGATGGTGGCCTCCGTCCAGTCCAGCTGCTCCAGCGCCGCCGAGTACACGAACGGCTTGAAGGACGACCCCGGCTGGCGGCACGCCTGGAAGGCGCGGTTGAACTCGTTGTCGTCGAAGTCGTAACCGCCCACCATCGCGGTGAGGTACTGGCGATGCGGGTCGATGGACACGAGCGCGCTCTGCGCCTCCGGCGTCTGCTCCAGCCGGAAGAGCTTCACGCCCTCGTCGGGGATGTCCTCCGCCAGCTTCTTGTCCCACTGCTCCTTGTCGTCCGTGAGCTCCTTCTTCACCACGTGGCGCAGCACCACCACATCACCCACCGCCACGGCCTTCTTGACGGAGGTGATCATGCTGGCCGGGTAGTAGCTCTCCGGGTTCACCTTGCGCGCCCAGCGCATGCCCAACAGCGGCAGCCGGCCCTGGTGCGGCCCCACCTGCACGTCCGCGCCCTTGCCGTCGTCGTCGATGCGGGTGACGACGCCCACGTAGAGGCGGTTCTCGACGAGTTCCTCCTTGCCCATGGCCTTCTTCGCCTTGGCGATGAAGGCGCCGCGCTCACCCTCGGTGGCCAGCTGCATCACCGGGCCGCGCCAGCCCTGGCGCTTGTCCACGGACATCAGGCCGTCCAGCACGGAGTCCTGCGCCGCGCGCTGGCGCTCGCTGTCCATGGTGGTGAAGACCTTGAGGCCTTCCTTGAGGAGCACGGGGTTGCCGTAGCGGTCCACCACGTCCTTGCGCACCTGCTCCACGAAGTACGGGGCGAACTCGTGGAAGACGTCCTCCACCGGGTACACCTTCACCGGCTCCGCGTTGGCCTGGTCGTGCTCCTCCTTCGAAATCATGCCCTCCGTCAGCATGCGGCCCAGCACGTACGAGCGGCGCTTCTTCGCGGCGTCCGGACGCAGGAAGGGCGAGTAGCGGCTGGGCGCCTGGGGCAGGCCCGCGATGAGGGTCATCTCCCCCAGCGTCAGGTCGCGCACGTCCTTGCGGTAGTAGTTCTCCGCCGCGCTCTGCACGCCGTAGCTGTGGTGCCCGAGGAAGACGTTGTTCAGGTAGAGGTAGAGGATCTCCTCCTTGGTCAGCGCCTGCTCCAGGCGGAAGGCGAGGATGGCCTCGCGAATCTTGCGCTTGGGTGTCTTCGCGGTGGCCTCCTTGTAGCCCTCCGCGGAGATGAGCACCGCCTTCGCGGTCTGCTGCGTGAGCGTGGAGCCGCCCTGCACGCCGCCGCCGCGCAGGCCCAGCTTCGTCAGCACCGTCTTGGTGACGGCGCGCGTGGTGCCCAGCACGTCCACGCCGAAGTGGTCGAAGAAGCTGGAGTCCTCGCTGGCGATGAACGCCTGGACGAGCCGCTTGGGGATGCGCTCGTAGGGCACCACCTTGCGCCGCTCGTTGTAGAACTCGCCCGCGAGCACGGCGTCGTCGGTGTAGACCTCCGTGACGATGGGCGGCCAGTACTCGTCCACCTTCGGGATGGCGGGCAGCCCGTCGGAGAAGACGTAGTAGGCGCCCACGACGGCGAGCACGCCCGCGGTGGCGCCCATGAGGCCCAGCACGGCCACGAGCTTCATCAAGCGCACGAGGATGTTGCGCTTGGGCGGAACGCCGTCGAGCACCAGCTTGGAGCGGCTGCGGTCAATCTTCGGGTCGGCCATGCGTGTTGTGTCGAGTCCTGGGCTCAAGGCTTAGAGGAGCGCCGCCCGCTTCAGCACGTCCTTCAATTCAGATGGCATGGGGGTCTCCACGACGACCTTCCTGTCATCCTCGGGATGCGGAAATTCGATGCGCTCGGCGTGCAGGAACAGACGTTTGAGCCCCCAGCGCGCCCGCACGTCGCGGTTGAAGGCGAAGTCTCCGTACTTCTTGTCACCCGCCACCGGGTGGCCCACGGCGACCAAGTGCCTTCTTATCTGATGCGTGCGCCCGGTCTCGATGGTGCAGGAGAGGAGGGCTGCCTCGCTCGACTGCCGCACGACCTTCCAGCGGGTGACGGCCTCCTGCATGTTCACTCCCCGACGGGCCTTGGATTCGGCCGTCTGCTGGTGCTCGGCGAGCGGCAGGTCGATGACGCCGGAATCCTTCGGCATCTTCCCCTTCACCAGGGTCAGGTAGCGCTTCTTCGGGTGGCCGTGGGTGAAGATTTCCGTGAAATGCACCATCGCCGGGCGGCGCTTGGCCACCAGGATGACGCCGGAGGTCTCCCGGTCCAGGCGGTGGGCGGGTGAGGCGGTGAAGTCGTTGCGGGTGGCCTTGGGGCCCAGGTAGGCCCGCACGTAATCCACCAGGGTGCCCCCGGTGATGCCGCTGCCGGTATGGACGGCCATTCCGCTGGGCTTGTCCACGGCCATGAGCCAGTCGTCTTCCAACAGGATGACCAGCCGGGAGGGGTCTACCGGTGGCGGCGGGGGGGGCGGACGGTCCGATTTCGGACGCTCCGCGAGGGTGAGTTGCTCTTCGGTGCCGCGGATGGTGAGCACGTCTCCTTCGACAAGCAACTGCTCTGGCTGCGCGCGCTTGCCATTCACCCGCACCTTCTTGGTGCGGATCATCTTGAAGAGGTGGCTGACGGGGACGTTGGGCATCCGCTTGCGCAGGTGCTTGTCCAGCCGCATCCCGACGGTGTCGGCTTCGATTCGGTACTCGATCATTTGTGCTGGCGCCTGGACCAGACCACACGAATAATTCGCGGTCCATGCCGAAAGCCCCAACTATCGAGAAGCTGCTCCAGAACGGTTCCGCCGAATGGAACAAGCTGCGCAAGTCCGGTCAGGCGCCCACCGGCCAGACGGGCGCCACGTTCACGCAGCTGTTCTCCGCCAACGCCGACCTCTCCGGACTGGAGCTGGTGGGCTCCGAGTGGGAGCGCTGTGACCTGTCGAAGATGAACTTCCGGGACACGGACCTCACCAACGCCTACTTCCACGGGGGCCGCCTCCAGGACTGCGACTTCCGCGGCGCCAACCTGGAAGGCTGTGTCTTCGAGAAGCTCAAGCTCCTGCGCTGTGACTTCACGGGCGCCAAGGGTCTGGACGACCTGGAGATGGACGACGTGGACATGGACCGCGTGACGGGCCTGGACGGCGAGGAAGCCCCGCCGCCCCCGCCCCCGCCGGTGCAGGGCATCACGGCGTTCACCCGTGAGCAGCGCGAGAAGATGCTCGGCCAGACGCACGCGGGCGGCGCCATGGACGGCGCGGCCTCCCCGCACCCGGACGAATTGCCCCCGTTCCGGCCGCAGGATCCGCCGGGCTCGCTCTTCTTCCGGGCGCTGAAGCGCGTGGGCGCACCGCCGCTCTGGGTGCTGGACGTGCCGGGCCTGCGTCCGCTCCTGCCGCAGCGGCTGCCGCCGGGCAGCTCCCTGGAGACGCTCTACCGCGAGGCGGTGAAGACGCGGCTGGAGAACAAGAAGCCCGCGGCGGACCCCGGCGCGGTGGAGCGCGCGCAGAAGGCGCTGCGCATGGGCGGCAAGGAGGCCAACGTCGCGGCGGTGTACCTGCGCGAGGTGGGCGTGCTGCCCCTGTTCCGCTTCGCCGCGGCGAAGCAGCTCAAGGCGGAGCTGCGCACCGAGGTGGAGGTGGACGACCTCACGGGCTCCGTGGATCCGCGCACCACCGGGGCGCTCCTGGAGCTGCGCCTGACGCACGAGGTGGTGGAGCACGTGCACGAGGTGCGGCGCCGGCTGGCCGCCGCGCAGCTGTACACGTCGCTCTTGGAGGCGGGCTTCAACCCGGAGAACAACTGGGACGAGGCGCTGGAGTCGGCGGACGCGTCGCTGGAGCTGGCGAACGCGGCCACGGGCGAGGACCGGCAGGCGCTGCTGGAGGGCTTCCAGGTGTTCGCGGCCCTGCCGGAGGAGGCGCGGCTGCGCCGCCTGGCGTACCTGGCGGAGTCCGTGTCCAACCTGGAGCTGCTCAGCCGGCTGCCGGAGGGCATGGAGCCGCAGTGGCTGTCCGGCCCGGAGGTGCGCGAGTGCCACGAGCGCGAGATGACCTACGTGCAGTCGCTCAAGGCCCAGGACATCCCGGCCAAGGTGCCGGCGCTGGCCAAGGCGGAGCTGGGCGTGCCCGAGGGCGAGGTGCCCGAGGAGAGCGACGACGACCTGTTCGTGCACGTGCGGTGCGACGTGTGCGGCAAGGAGAAGCTCATCGTCCAGTCGCCGGAGGCTTGAGGCCTTCCGTCACGCGGGTGACGTGACGACACGGCCCGGCCGGAACGCCCCCCAGGCGCATCCCGCCGGGCCTTGTCATGTCCACCGGCGCCTGTGCGCTGGAAGCCGTTTCTCCCTCCTTCCAGGAGGAGGATTTCATCCGGCGCCCCGCCCCCTACCTTCAAGGCGCGCGGCGTGGCACCGCGAGCGAGGGTGCGGCGGACGGGATATGGGGCGAGGGGGGCACGGCGGAGGCGGAGGTCCGTGGTCCCCGGGGGGCGTGCGGCTGGCCTGCGCGCTGCTGGTGGGCGCGCCCGCCTTCGCCCAGGAGGCGCCGTGCGAGGACGCTCCCGCGCCGGAGGCTCCCGCGCGGGCCGGGCCGCGGTCGCCGCCAGCGGATGCCCCGCTGAACGAGGAGACGGCCCGCGAGGGCTCGCTCCGGCAGAAGGCGCACCCGTGGCTCGCGGTGGGGGAGATCACCGCCATCAACCTGTTCGTCTGGACGTGGGACCGGGTGCTCGCGAACAAGGACTGGGCGAAGGTGAGCCCGTCCACGTGGGCGAAGAACCTGAGCACGGGCTTCGTCTGGGACGCGGACGGCTTCCTCACCAACCAGTTCGCGCACCCGTACCACGGCAGCCTCTACTACACGGCCGCGCGCGACAACGGCGTGCCCTACGCGGCCGCCCTGGCCTTCACGCTGTTTGGCAGCGCGCAGTGGGAGCTGTTCGCGGAGAACGAGCTGCCGTCCGCCAACGACCTCATCAACACGTCCGTGGGCGGCATGGCCATTGGCGAGGGGCTCTACCGGCTGTCCTCGCTGGTGCTGGACACGGAGGCCCGGGGCGGCGAGCGCTTCGTGCGCGAGCTCACCGCCGCCGCCATGAGCCCCGTGCGCGGCTTCAACCGCGTGGTGCGCGGCGACGTGACGCGCCACGGACCCACGCCCCCGGACTGGCGCCCCAGCGACCTGTCCATCTGGGGCAACCTGGGCTACCTCAAGCTGGGTGACGGCCGGCCCCTGGCCTGGGGCGAGGACCAGTTCTTCCTCCACGCGGCCATGCGCTACGGCGACATGTACCAGGGCGACATCCGCCGCCCCTTCGACGCCTTCGACGCGCGCGTCCAGTTCACCTCGAAGGAGAGCAGCTTCATCAGCCATGCGCGCATCCAGGGGATGCTGCTGAAGGCGTCCCTCTGGAGCACGCAGAAGGACGAGCTGCGCTTTGGCCTGCTCCAGCAGCTCAGCGTCGTGGACACGGAAGCGTACGAGCTGGGCGGCCAGTCCGTGGAGGCGGGCCTGCTGCATGAGCGCCAGCTCGACGCGCGCTCGAAGCTGCGGACCGCGCTGCTGGTGGACGGGAGCATCCTCACCGGCATCTCCTCCGAGCACAGCGGCGTCAAGGGCCGCAACTACGACTACGGTCCCGGCCTGGGCCTGAACCTCCAGGTCGCGTACATGCGCGGCGCCTGGGAGGTCATCACACTGGAGGCGGGCACCTCCCACATCGTGGTGCTGGACGGCTCCGGCGGCTCGCACCAGGTCTTCACCGGCCAGCTCCAGGCGGACATCCCCGTGTACAAGCGCCTGGGGCTGGGCACGGAGCTGAACTGGTTCCACCGCCACAGCCGCTTCGAGTCCTACCCGGACGTGGAGAAGGACGCATACCAACTGCGCGTCTTCTTCTCCGTGCACTACTAGAAGTCACCCGAAAGGATGAGCGCCGGGGGCGCTTTCCAACACGGGACTGCTTACCTTCCGCGAGCGCGGCATGCAGCCGTGCGCGGAGGCGTGGGCGGACCGGATGGGGCACGGTGGGTGGGGGCCATGGCTGCCGCGAGGCGTGGCGCTGGCGTGCGCCCTGCGCGCCGGCGCCGCGTTCGCGGATGGTTCGCCACAGGACATGGTGCGCTCCGTTCCGTCCAACGTCATGGCCCTCTGCGCGGCGCGGCTTTCGCCCGGCCAGGAGACCCGGTGGGAGCCCTGCCCTCCCGTGGCCGAGGCGTACGCCGCATTGCCGGCGGATGCGCCCGTGAGGGAGGACGAGCTCCGGAAAAACCCCGGGCCCCACCCGTGGATCGCGGTGGGGGAGGTCACGGCCATCAACGTGGTCGTCTGGACGTATGACCGCTACATCGCGAAGAAGGACTGGGCGTACATCTCCCCGTCCGTCTGGAAGGAGAACTTCCGCACGGGCTTCGTCTGGGACCAGGACGGCTTCTCCACCAACCAGTTCGCGCACCCGTATCACGGCGGCCTCTACTACACGGCCGCGCGCGACAACGGCCTGCCGTATGAAGCCGCGGTGCCGCTCACCTTCCTGGGCAGCCTGCAGTGGGAGCTGTTCGCGGAGAACGAGCCGCCGTCCGCCAATGACCTCATCAACACGACCGTGGGCGGCGTGGCCATGGGCGAGGCGCTCTACCGGCTGTCCTCGCTGGTGCTGGACACGGAGGCCCGGGGCCGCCAGCGCTTCCTCCGCGAGCTGACCGCCGGCGTCATCAGCCCCGTGCGCGGCATCAACCGCGTGGTGCGCGGCGACGTCTCACACCATGGCCCGTCTCCGACGGAGTGGTGGCCGGACGACATCGCGGGCTGGGCCTCGCTGGGCTACCTCAAGCTGGGGGACGGCAGGTCCCTGGCCTGGGGCGAGGATCAGTTCTTCATCCAGGGCGCCCTGCGCTACGGCGACATGTACCGGGGCGCGCACCACCGCCCCTTCGACTCCTTCGACGCGCGCGTCCAGTTCACCACGCGAGAGAACAGCCTCATCAGCAACGCGCGGCTGCAGGGCCTGCTCGCGAAGTCCACGCTCTGGAGCGCCGAGCGCGACGAGCTGCGCCTGGGCCTGCTCCAGCAGCTCGACTACACGGACACGCTCGCCTACGAGGTGGGCGGCCAGTCCCTGGACGTGGGCCTGCTGCACGAGCACCGCTTCCTCAACCGCTCCCGGCTGAGGACCGCGCTGCTCGTGGACGGCAGCCTCCTCACCGGCGTCACCTCCGAGCACACCGACAGCGAGGGCAACGAGGGCCGCGACTACGACTACGGCCCCGGCCTGGGCTTCCAGTTCCACATGGCGTACCTGCGCGAGGACTGGGAGATCCTCACGCTGGAGGCGGGCGCCGAGCACGTGGTGGTGGTGGACGGCTCGGGCGGCGCGCACCGGGTGCACCAGGCCCAGCTGCAGGTGGACCTCCCCGTGTACAAGCACCTGGGGATGGGCGGGCAGCTGAACTTCTTCCGGCGCCACAGCCGCTTCGATTCCTTCCCGGCCGTGACGAAGGACACCTGGCAGCTGCGCATCTTCGTCTCCCTGCACTGAGACTCAGCCCACCGCTTTCGACTCGGAAGGCGCGGAGGGCAGCGAGTACGTCACCGGCGGCGGCAGCATCACGCGCACCTCGTCGCCCGCGCGGATGAGGCCCGGGCGCTCCACCCAGCCCACCAGCCCGCGCTTCTGCCACGCGGCCTTCACGAAGCGGCCCGCCAGCCCCTTCATGTCCGGGTGGTGCGCTTCAATCACGCGGCCGGGCTGCACGCAGGGGTGGTTCTCCCCTTCCATCACCAGCGTGGCGTCCTCCGGGAAGAACAGCCGCGTCCCCGGCGGCAGGTGCGTCAGCCGGGGCACGCCCACGAGCTCCAGGTTCGCGCCCAGCCACGACGCCAGCACGTGCGGCACGCCCAGCGTGCGCGCCACCTCCACCAGCTCCTCGCGCGACACGATGGAGAGCTGCCGGGTGTTGCGGATGACGGTGCCCTTGGGGAACCACGGCACCCGCACGTCCGCCTTGCGCGTGAGGCCCGCGTGCCGGTCCCCCACGATGCCCGCGAAGTCGACCGTCACCTCCGGGACCTCCCGGGTGACGAAGCGCTTGGGTTCAGCGTCCGTGCACAGCAGCACGTTGGCCAGGTGTCCGGTCAGCGAGGGAGCGGGAGTGGGCATATCGGGCGCCCGTTCCAACACGCCAGCGCGGCGAAATCAAAACAGGGTCATCTGCTGCGGCTTGCCCAGCGGGCGAGCGTCCGTGCCCGCGTCGCGCAGCGCCTGGGCCAGCTCCTCCGCGAAGCCGTGGCAGGTGATGACGTCCCGCGCGCCGGTGTCCTTCACGTAGCGCAGGAGGGACGGGAAGTCCGCGTGGTCCGACAGCGGGAAGGCCACGTCCGCGCCGTAGCGACGCGCGCCGCCCGGGTCCATGGCCCAGCCGGTGAGCACCGCCGTCGCCCGGGGCCAGTGCGGCGCCAGGGCCCCACCGCGCGCCAGGTGCGGCGGGAAGAAGAGGACCTCGCCCGGCTCCACGCGGCCGTCGTAGCGGCGCAGGTTCTCGATGGGGACGCCCAGCTCCGCGTACAGCTCCGCGACCTCGAAGATGGACGGATGCGCCACCAGGTGGAAGCCGCGCAGGGCCAGCTGCTTCATCGCCTCCTGGCTCTTGCCCAGCGGATAGCCCAGCAGCACCGGCGTCGCGCCCCGGTTCAGCTGCGCGCGCAGCCACGTCTCCACCTGCCCCAGCACCTCCGGGCGCGGCGGGAAGCGGTAGCGCGGGTGCCCGAAGGTGGACTCGATGACCAGCGTGTCGCAGGTCGCGACCTCCGTGGCCTCCGCGGTGAGCGACGGCGCGGTGTTGAGGTCGCCCGTGTAGACGATGCGCCTGCCATCCGCGCGCGTGACGCGCAGCTGCGCGCTGCCCAGGATGTGGCCCGCGGGCAGGAGCTCCAGCAGCAGCGAGCCCAGTTCGAACGGGCGGCGGAACGGCACGGACAGCGGCGCCGCCACCGGCCCCAGCCGGTGGGCCATGAAGCGCAGCGTGGCGGCCGTGGCGATGGTGCTCTCGTGGCGGGCGATGTGGTCCGAGTGCCCGTGGCTGACGAAGGACAGCGGCGACTTGCGCTTCGCGTCCAGCGACAGGGGCGTGCCCGTCAGGTGCAGGCCGTTGCGTCTCAGCTCCACGCTCATGGGATGGGCGCTGTCTATAGCGCGGCCCGGCGGCTCGCGCTCACGGCCGGAGCCGCGCCGGGTGCTCAGGCGGCGGGCGTGCGGCCCCGTGCCCGCCATCCGTCCCACACCACCGTGCCCAGCTCCGACGCGAAGACGCCTACGACAATGAGCGCGCCGCCCAGCCACTCCTTCGGCCCCAGCACCTCGCGGCCCACCGCCACGGAGTAGGCCGAGGCGAACACCGGCTCCAGCGCGAAGATGAGCGCCGCGCGCACCGCGCTGGTGCGCGCCTGTCCCCAGGTCTGCACCAGGATGGCCACCGCGCTCGCGAGCACGCCGCACGCGAGCACCGCCACCACCAGCGGCTGGCTCCACACCAGCTTGCGCTCCACGAAGGGCAGGCACAGCGCGGACAGCACCGCCACGCCAATGAGCTGCACCGCCACCAGGCCCACGGCGTTGTCCTTCGACGCGAAGCGCTCCGTGAGCAGGATGTGCCCCGCGTACGCCAGCGCGCACCCGATGGACAGCCAGTCCCCCAGGCGGAAGCCCCCCACGCCCCCGGCCATCGCGTCGTTCGGGGTGGGCCGCGTCAGCCAGTACAGCCCCACCGCCGCCAGCACCACGCCCACGGCGGTGCCCCACCGGGGCAGGCGCCGGAGCAGCACCATGGACAGCAGCGGGACGAAGAGGACGTTCAAGCCGGTGAGGAACGCCGCGCGCGACGGCGTGGTGTCCGTCAGGCCCACGGTCTGGAGCGCGAAGCACAGGAACAGCACCCCCGCCAGCAGCAGCCCCTTGGGGACGATGCCGGGCGCGAACATCCGCCTCCGCGCGATGACGGCCAGCACCGCCGCGCCCACGATGAAGCGCAGGGTGAGGAAGGTGAACGGATCCGCGAACGCGAGCGCGTCCTTCACCACCACGAACGTCAGTCCCCAGAAGACGGTGAGGAGCACCAGCGCCCCGTCCGCCTTCCACTGCGCACCCTCACGCCCTTCAGACACCGGATCCACCCTTCCCTGCCCACGGCACGAAGCAGGACGCCCTGCCGTTTGGCCCAGCCACCGGAAGAGCGCAACCCCCATCCGGTGTCAGGAGGGAAGCCGGCGCACCAGCACGACCAGTCGCTTGCTCCCCCCGGCCGCGTCCCACTGCTGGTTCGTGGCGACGGTCAGCGCGTCCGGCGCGGGATGGAACCCCAGGCCGGAGAAGGTCCGCAGGGACGCGGTGTTGTCCTCGTCGATGTCCGCGTGGAGCCGGTCCGCGCCCTGCCGGTGGATCTCCTCCACCAGGCACCGCACCAGCGCGGTGGCCACGCCCATGCGCCGCACCCTGGGGGACACCACCAGCGAGCGCACCCAGAAGCCATCCAGGGACAGCCCCTCCTGGTGGTAGTCGTCCGCCCAGGCGAAGCCGAGCAGGTGCCCCTGCGCGTCGAACGCGCCCGCCGCCGCGCCCACGCGCCGGTCCGCGGGCAGGCCCCAGCGGTCACGCAGCTGCCGGCGCAAGAACGTCCCGGACACCACCAGCCGCTCCGTGGCGAAGGCGAGCAGCGCGTCCAGGTCATCCGGGCGCACCAGCCGGATTTCGAGCGGACCCACGAACTGGCGGCGCAGCGGCTTCGTCCACCCAGAGAACAGGTCGCGCAGGTGGCGGAACACCGCGCGGGAACCGGGCTTCGTCCACACGCCGGACAGGGTGCGCTGCAACAGGAACAGCGCCGGCCGCGTGGGCCGGGGCAGCCGCATCACCCACCGCCCGCGCTTGAGCGCGATGATGCGCCCCACCAGCTCCCCGCCCGCCACGTCCGTGCCGCCCAGCAGCGACTCCGTCACCCAGGGCTGTGTGGACAGCACCACCTGCGCGGCCAGCCGGGGCCCGTGCCGCACCAGCGCCACGTCCCCGCGCGCCAGCCGCTCCGGCCCGCAGCGCAACAGCCGCACCGCGTCCCCGCTGCGCAGGAGCGGATAGAGACACCGCCCCATGCCGCGCACCCACAGCCGGTGGCCGAAGGGCAGCGCCGCAAGCAGGTCCGCGAGCTCGGCCGTCGAGACGCCACCAGAGGGCATGACACCCACTCTGTCATGAAGGCGCCCCCGAAACCCGCCCCCGGTGCAGGCCCCACCCCGCTTCGTCCGGAACCGGGTATGACACGGCCCCAGGTCCAGGCCAGGAGGGCCCCATGCCGCCGACAATGCCCGAGGGTGACTACGCACCCGTGCCCCGCCAGGGATGGTGGAACCGCAACTGGAAGTGGGCGGTGCCCCTGGGCTGCCTGGGGATGCTGGGCTCGTGCTTCTGCTTCGCGGCCATCGCCGTGGGCTGGGGCTACTCGTCGTTCAAGGACATGGGCGCGTACACGGACGCCATCGCGGAGGCCCAGGAGGATCCGCACGTGCAGCAGGCCCTGGGCGGCAGCTTCAAGCCGGGCTTCCCCAGCAACACCCAGGTGAGCACCCGCAACGGCCGCACCCACGCGGAGTTCACCGTCCCGCTGGACGGCCCCAAGGCGGACGGCGACCTCCACGCCGTGGCGGACAAGCAGGGCGAGTCGTGGACCTTCAGCTCCCTCTACGTCCAGGTGGACGACGGACAGCGCATCGACCTGCTCGACACGGGCGAGGCTCCGGAGCCGGGGGAGCTGGACGAGCCGGAGGTGCCCCACGAGCTGGAGCCGGACGACGCCGAGCCCCCGGAGCCGCCCGCGCGGAAGAAGCCCGGCGGCGACACCGACATCGAGCTGTAGGGCCCTTTCCGGAAATGACGAAGGGCGCGTCTCCGGGAGAGGTCCCGGCGACGCGCCCCTCGGATGTCACGGTCCGCCGTGAGGACGGCGGGCGTGTGACTACTTCAGCTTCTGGATGCCCTCGCGCAGCGCGGGCAGGACCTTGAAGAGGTCGTCCACGAGGCCGTAGTCGGCCACCTGGAAGATGGGCGCCTCCGGGTCCTTGTTGATGGCGACGATGGTCTTCGAGGACTTCATGCCGGCCAGGTGCTGGATGGCGCCGCTGATGCCCGCGGCGATGTACAGCTTCGGCGCGACGACCTTGCCCGTCTGACCGACCTGCAGGTCGTTGGGAACCCAACCCGCGTCGCACACCGCGCGGGACGCGCCCACCGCGGCGCCCAGCAGGTCCGCCAGCGCTTCCACTTCCTTGAAGTCGCCCTTGGTGCCGCGGCCACCGGAGACCACCACGCTGGCCTCGGTGAGCTCCGGACGGGCGCTCTTCACCTCGTTGAACGACACGAACTTCGTCTTGGAGGCCTCCAGCGTCGGCTGGAAGGACTTCACCTCCGCGGACGCGCCGGCGCCCGCGACCGGGCTGAACTCCGTGGCGCGGATGCTGATGACCTGCACCGGCGTGGAGAGCTTCACCTCGGCGAACACGTTGCCGGCCCACATGGGACGGGTGAACGTGATGTCCGCGCCACCGCCGTTGATGGCGGTGATGTCGGTGGCCATGGCGGCCTTCAACCGGGCGGCGACGCGCGGCAGCAGGTCCTTGCCCTGGGCCGTGGAGGCCGCGCCCACGAAGGTGGCCTTCAGCTCCTGCGCCAGGCCCGCGACGACGGGGGCGTAGGTCTCGGCCAGATAGTGCTCGAACTCGGGAGCGGCGGCGGTGTGGATGACCTTGGCGCCGGAGCCCTTGAGCTCCTCCGCCAGCTTGGACGGGTCCTTGGAAAGAAGGACGAGGTGCAGCTCGGCGCCGGCCTTGTCGGCCAGCTGCTTGCCCGCGGCGATGGCGTTCAGGGAGGCCTTGCGCAGGTTCCCGTCCGGCTGCTGCTCGGCGACGATGAGGACGATGGACATGGTGTGTCTGTCTCCGGAATCGTTGGAAGGGTTGGCAGCGCGGGTCAGACGACCTTCGCCTCGTTGTGCAGCTTCTCCACCAGGGTGGCCACGTCCGGCACCTTGATGCCCGCCTTGCGCGCCGGGGGCGACGCCAGCTTGAGCACCTGAATCTTGGGGGCCACGTCCACGCCCAGGCCCGCCGGGGTCAGCTCCTCGATGGGCTTGCTCTTCGCCTTCATGATGCCCGGGAGGCTGGCGTAGCGCGGCTGGTTCAGGCGCAGGTCCGTGGTGACGATGGCGGGCAGCTGGACCTCCAGGGTCGCCAGCCCGTTGTCCACTTCACGCACCACCTGGACGCTCTTCTTGTCCGCGGACAGCACCACCGCCGGGACCTTGTTCTTCTCCTGGTCGCTCTCCAGCGACTCCACCTTGGAGGCGAACGTGGCCTGGCCCCAGCCCAGGAACTCGGCCAGGTACTGGCCCACCTGGTTCTGGTCATCGTCGATGGACTGCTTGCCCAAGAGGACGATGTCCGGCTTCTCCTTCTCCGCGACCTTCTGGAGCAGCCCCGCGATGCCCAGCTGATCCAGCGGGCCCGTGTGGTTCACCCAGATGGCGCGGTTGGCGCCCATGGCCAGCGCGTGGCGCAGCTGCTCCTGCACCTCCTTGCCGCCAATGGAGACCACCACCACCTCGCCGGTGTGCTTCGCCGCGAGGCGCAGGCCCTCTTCCACGCCGATTTCATCGAAGGGGTTGATCTTGTACTTCAACCCCTCCTTCACGATGTCCGAGCCGTCCGGCTTCACCTTGATCTTCGACTCGGGATCTTCCACGCGCTTGGCGGTGACGAGAATCTTCACGGCGGGCTTCTCCTCAGTGGGGAGTGTTTGGAAATCGGGCGCTTGACGCGTCGCGCATCAGGGCCGGAGTAATAGACATCCGCACACGGCGGCGGCAACGGGAAAGCCCCGCCGGGCACAGTTTTGCTTTTCTACCTGAACAGTTCCTTCGCGATGACCAGGCGCTGCACCTGGCTCGTGCCCTCGTAGACCTGGATGAGCTTGGCGTCGCGCATCAGCTTCTCCACGGGGTATTCCTTCATGTAGCCGTAGCCGCCGAACACCTGCACCGCGTCCGTGGCGACCTTCATGGCCATGTCCGCGGCGAAGCACTTCGCGTAGCTGGACTGGAGGGTGTTGCGCTGTCCCTCATCCAGCACCTGCGCGCTCTCGTAGGTGAGCAGGCGCGCGGCGTGGGTGTTCATGGCCATCTCCGCCAGCATGAACTGGACGGCCTGGTGCTCGCGGATGGGCTTGCCCATCGTCTGGCGCTGCGCGGAGTACTCCAGCGAGTGCTCCAGCGCCGCGCGGGCGATGCCAATGGAGATGCTCGCCGTCAGCGGGCGGCTGTTGTCCAGCGTGGCCATGGCGATCTTGAAGCCCTCGCCCTCTTCACCGATGCGGTTGGCGACAGGGACACGCACCTCGTCGAACGTGACGGTGGTGGTGTTGCTGGCGCGCTGGCCCATCTTGTTCTCGTGCTTGCCGGTGGTGAGCCCCTGCGGACGGCCCTCCACGACGAAGCAGGTGATGCCCTTGTGCTTCTTGCCCTTGTCCAGCGTGGCGAACACGGTGAACTGATCCGCGTAGCCGGCGTTGGTGATGAAGCACTTGCTGCCGTTGAGGACGTACTCGTCACCCTCGCGGCGCGCGGTGGTGCCCATGGCCGCCACGTCCGAGCCCGCGGCGGGCTCCGTGAGGCAGAAGCAGCTGAGCTTGAGCTTCTCCCCGAACGGGGCCAGCAGGCGCTTCTTCTGGTCGTCCGTGCCGTGGAGGATGATGGGCAGGTTGGCCAGGTCGTTGGCGATGAGGGAGGTGGCCACGCCCGCGCAGCCCCACGCCAGCTCCTCGCACACGATGACCTGCTCCAGGTGCGTCAGGCCCACGCCGTTGTACTCGGACGGGATGGCCATGTTCAGCAGGCCCAGCTCGAAGGCCGCGGAGATGAGGTCCTTGGGGAAGTCGGAGGTCTCGTCGTAGTGCGGGGCCTTGGGGCGCACCACGTCACGGGCGTACTTGCGCGCGGCGTCCTGCAAGGCGCGCTGGTTTTCGCTGAGCTGGAAATCCATGGGCGGGGCTCCGGGGAGGTTGATTCAAATATCAATCCGCTTCCCCTGCCATACCGCTCCCGCCGTCCTGGCGCCAGCCCCCGAGAGGGCCCCCCCGTCGTTCCAGGGACACCGGAACGGCGGGGGAGACGGCCGGACGTCTACTTCCCGGCGGGCTTGCCCTGCTTGGGGACCTTCTCCCAATCCGCGAGGAACTTCTGGATGCCCGCGTCGGTGAGGGGGTGGTTCGCCAGCTGGGTGATGACGTTGTAGGGCAGCGTGGCCACGTCCGCGCCCAGGCGCGCGGCCTGGAGGACGTGGACGGGGTTGCGCACGCTGGCCACCAGCACCTGCGTGGTGAAGTCGTAGTTCTGGTAGATCTCCAGGATGTGGGCGATGAGCTCCATGCCGTCCTGGGAGATGTCGTCCAGCCGGCCCACGAAGGGCGACACGTACGTGGCGCCGGCCTTGGCGCACAGCAGGGCCTGGTTGGCGGAGAAGCAGAGGGTGACGTTGGTGCGGATGCCGTCGGCGGTCAGCGCCTTGACGGCCTTCATGCCCTCCACGCCCATGGGGATCTTCACCACGACGTTGTCGTGGATCTTCGCCAGGCCCTGGCCTTCCTTGATGAGCTCCGGGGCCGTCAGCGACACGCACTCGGCGCTGATGGGACCGTCCACGATGGAGCAGATCTCCCGGATGGTCTCCTCCAGGTTGCGGCCGACCTTGGCCAGCAGTGACGGGTTGGTGGTGACGCCGTCCACGCAGCCCATCTCATGGGCCTTGCGGATTTCGCCGACGTCCGCGCTGTCGATGAAGAACTTCATGCCGTCCCCTTGGGTTTTCCGGCCACGGGCGGCCGGGCGGGCAGGCCGTAGCCCAGGCCCCCCCATGCGTCAAGGATGGCCGCCCACGCGATGGCTGGAGTAGAGGTAGCGCCCAGCCATGGCCCGCGCCCCCCGCTCCACCGCGAAGAAGCAGCCCCGCCTGCGCGCCCTCCCCGGCCGCGCGTCCCCCCCCGCCCCCACCCGTCGCGACGAGGACGACGAGGCCGCGCTCACCTACGCGCGCGGCGTGCTGGAGGCGGAGGCCCGCGCGATTCTCGGCGTCACGGACCGGCTGGGGGACGCGTTCCTGCGCGCGCTGAAGCTCGTGCGCGACTGCCCGGGACAGGTGGTGGTGACGGGCATGGGGAAGGCGGGCCACATCGGCCAGAAGCTGTCCTCCACGCTGGCGTCCACCGGCGTCCGCTCCGTGTTCCTCCACCCCGCGGAGGCGGTGCACGGCGACCTGGGCCGCGTGGGCGTAGGCGACGTCATCCTCGCCTTGTCCAACAGCGGCAGCACGGAGGAGCTGTTGCGCCTGTTGCCCCTCTTCAAGCGCATGGGCACGCCGGTGGTGGCGCTCACGGGAGACGCGGACAGCGCGCTCGCGAAGGGCGCGGAGGTGGTGCTGGACATCGGCCGCATCGAAGAGGCCTGCCCCATGGGCCTGGTCCCCACCGCGTCCACCGCCGCGCTGCACGCCGTGGGCGACGCGCTGGCGATGACGCTGCTGCGAAGCCGCCCCTTCGGGAGGGACGACTACGCGCTGTTGCACCCGGGCGGGAAGCTGGGGCGCTCCGTGCTGCGCGTCTTCGAGTTGATGCGCACGGGCCCCGCGAACCCGCTGGTGCTGGACACCGCGAGGCTGTCCCTGGCGGTGGTGGTGATGACCAACACGCCGGGCCGGCCGGGCGCCGCGTGCGTGGTGGACCGCGACGGGAAGCTGGAGGGCATCTTCACGGACGGCGACCTGCGCCGGCTGGTGGAGCGGGGCCACACCGACTTCGAGGTGCCGGTGCGCGAGGTGATGGGCAAGCGCCCGCGCTGCATCACCCCGGACACGCTGGTGCTCACCGCCGCCGCGCAGATGCGCGAGCTGCGGGTGGACCAGCTGCCCGTGGTGGACGTCGAGGGCCGGGCGGTGGGCCTGCTCGACGTCCAGGACCTGCTGGCGGCGAAGTTCGTGTAGCTACTGCGACAGCTTCGCCTGGAGCGCGGCCTTGTTCGGGTAGTTGGGCACGTCCTGGGCCAGCTTCTCCCAGAGCGCCCTGGCGCCCTTCGCGTCGCCCTTGGCGAGCAGCGTGTCGCCCAGCTTCTCCACCGCGCCCGCGTCGGACTCCAGCGCCACGCCCCACACGCGCGCGCCCATGGGACGGCCCAGGCCGACGAGCGCCCAGGCCATGCCCGCCTTCGCGCGGCCGTTCTCCGGCTGGAAGGGCACCACGCGGGTGTAGTTGGCCAGGGCCTCCTGGTAGCGGCCTCGCGCCAGGTGCTCCTCACCCTCCTCCACCAGCTTCGTGAGGCCCGCCTCCAGCTCCGGCGTGCGCTCGGTGTTCTTCACCGCGTCCACCATCTCCGGCGTCAGCGGGCGCGGCGCGTCCGAAGGCAGCGCGGCGGCCTGCGCGGGGGACTGGGACAGGCGCACCTTGCGGTCCGCGGCGCGCGAGGCGAGCCACTTCTTGCGACCGCCCGCCTTCACAATCTCCGCGATGCGCCCGCTCAGCTCGCGGGCCATGGGCGCGCGCTGGGACTCCGGGTTCGCCGTCACCACCGCGTCGAAGCCCTGGCGCGCGGCCCCCAGCGCCTGGAGGTCCTCGCCCTGCGTCTCGAAGAGCAGCGCGGAGTGGGCGTAGAGCGCTTCTTCGTGGCGGGGCGCGATCTCCAGCACGCGCGCGTACGCCTTCAGCGCGTTGGCGCTGTCACCGCTCAGGTACAGCGCGTTGCCGCGCAGCACGTCCACGTCCAGCGCGGGCACCAGCGCGGCCAGCGCGCACGAGGCGGCGCCCGCGGCGTCACCGGACTTCGCGCGGGCCTGCGCCACGGCCTCCATGGAGTCCAGCGCCTGGCCCGGCGTGAAGCCGCAGTTCGCGGCCTCCGGGGTGGGGATGGCGGCCTTGCCCAGCTTCTTCCTGGACGCGAGGAACAGCGAGCGCACGCCGTCCGCCTTGGCCTGCGCCTGGCCCAGGTAGGCCAGCGCCTCCGCGTTGCGGCCGTTCGTGTAGTAGAGCTTGCCCAGCGACGAGGCGATCTCGAAGGTCTTCTCCCGCTCGCGCAGGCCCTCGGACGAGTCGAGCTGCTTCATCAGCTCCTCGGCGGAGGGCGGCAGCTTGTTCGTGTCCACCGTGGGGTGGCCCGACGGCAGCGGCGTGCCCGGCGCCACGGGGGAGCCCGCGGGCATCGTGGGGTGGCCGGGGGGCAGCGCGCCGGGGGCGGCGTTGGCGCCAGCGCCCATGCCCGTGCCCATCGCCGGAGAGGCCTGGGTGCCAGGGGGAATCGTGGGGTGGCCGGGAGGCAGGGAGGTGGGCTCGGCCGCGAGCAGCGCGGTCGTGGCCAGGACGAGGGACAGGCTCATAGTTCGTGGACGGGGAAACGGGCGCCCATGTCGGGCCAGTAGAGGGCCTCGCGCTTGCGGACGTCCTGGGGGGCGAGCTTCGCGAGCAGCTCCTGCACCGTCATGCCCAGCACCGGGTGGCGGGCGTCGGGGGCCAGCTCCGCCAGGGGCTCCAGCGCGAAGCGGCGCTTGTGCAGTTCGAGGTGGGGCACCTGGAGGTTCGCGTCCGCGACGACGCAGTGGTCCTCCTCGTCCCACAGGAGGATGTCCAGGTCGATGGTGCGCGGGCCCCAGCGCTGCATCCGGCGGCGGCCCAGGTCCTGCTCAATCCGCTGGAGGATGCACAGCAGGCGCTGCGGCGTCAGGTCGCACTCCAGCGCCACCACGGCGTTGAGGAAGCGCGGCTGCGCGGGCCCCACCGGGGCCGAGTCATAGAGGGAGGAACAGCCCAGCACCGACACCGCGTCGATGCACGACATCGCGGCGAGGGCGGCCACGAGGTGGGACTCGCGGTCGCCCTCGTTGGAACCCAGTCCTACATAGACGGTAGCGCTCAAGGCTCCATCTCAACCGGGTTCACCAGGGTTCCGATTCCCTCCAGCTCCACCTCCACCGTGTCCCCGGCCTTCAGCGCGCCCACGCCGGACGGGGTGCCCGTGCTCACCAGGTCGCCGGGCAGCAGCGTCATGATGTGGGAGATGAAGGAGACCAGGCGGGCGGGGCTGAACACCATGTCGGACGTGCGGCCATCCTGGCGTACCTGTCCGTTCACCCGGCACACCACCCGCAGGTCCGCGGGGGACAGGCCCGTCACGGCCCAGGGGCCCGCACAGGCGAAGGTGTCGTAGCCCTTGGCGCGGGTGTGCTGGATCTCCTTGCGCTGGATGTCGCGCGCGGTGACGTCGTTGAAGCAGGTGAGGCCCCAGATGGCGCGCGCGGCGGTGGCCTCGTCGGCGTTCTTCAGGCGCTCACTGATGACGAGCGCCAGCTCCGCCTCGTGGTGGACCTCCTGGCTCGCCTTGGGGATGCGGATGGGAGCGCCCGGGCCGTTGAGCGCGGTGGAGGGCTTGGTGAAGATGAGCGGCTCCGTGGGGATGGGCTTGCCCATCTCCTCCGCGTGCTTGCGGTAGTTCTGGCCGATGCAGACGACCTTGGACGCGTCCGAGGGCGTGAGCAGCATGAGCCCCTGGAGCGAGCGGCGCAGGCCGGTCTCCTTGCCGCCGGCCCACGGCGCGGCGGTGAGCACCACCACCTCGTTGCCGTCGACGCGGCCGTAGCTGGCGCGGCCCTCGACCTGGAAGCGGCAGTAACGGGCGGTCATGTCTTCCCCTGGAGGCCGAGCACGTCGGCCATGTCATAGAGTCCCGGCGCGCGGCCCGCCACCCAGCGCGCGGCCCTCAGCGCCCCTGTGGCGAACTGATCACGGTTCGTCGCGCGGTGGGTGAGCTCGATGCGCTCGCCCTCGCCGAAAAAGTAGACCGTGTGCTCGCCCACGACGTCTCCGCCGCGCAGCGCCTGCACGCCAATCTCACCCGGCGGGCGGGCGCCCGTCTGCCCCTCGCGAGCGAAGGTGAGGTCGTCCTTCGAGCGGCCCAGCGCGTCCACCAGCACCTCCGCCAGCTTGAGCGCGGTGCCGCTGGGCGCGTCCTTCTTCATGCGGTGGTGCGCCTCCAGCACCTCCACGTCGAACGAAGGGCCCAGCACGCGCGCCAGCTCCGCGGCCATGCGGATGACCAGGTTCACGCCCACGGACATGTTGGGCGCCGCGACGATGGGAATCACCTTCGCGTGCTCCTGGAGCTGTGCACGGCCTTCCGGCGTGAAGCCCGTGGTGCCCACCACCAGCGCCACGCCGCGCTCGGCGCAGACCTTCGCGTGGTGCAGCGTGGCCTCCGGGCCGGTGAAGTCCACGACGACGTCCGCCTTCGCGCCGTCCAGCGCGCGGCCCAGGTCGTCGTGCGCCACCACGTCCAGCGGTGAACCCAGCCTGGCCACGAGCCCCGCGTCCTGCCCCGCGAGGGGGCTGCCCGGGCGCACCGTGGCGCCCACCACCGGCAGGTCGCTGGCGGCCTTCGCCAGGCGGACCAGCGTGCTGCCCATGCGGCCGGAGATGCCGGTGATGACGGTGCGGGTCATGGCGCTCGGTCCCCTTCTTCAGGCCTTCAGCAAGCCCAGCCCGGACAGCTCGGCCTTGAGCTTCGCGGCGTTCGCCTCGCCCATGGGCACGAGCGGCAGGCGGATTTCCGGGCCGAACATGCCCATCAGGTGCAGCGCCCACTTCACCGGGATGGGGTTGGACTCCACGAAGAGCAGCCGGTGCAGCGCGTTCATCCGCACCTGGAGCCCGCGCGCCTTCGCGATGTCGTTGCTCCGCGCCGCCGCTACCAGGTCCGCCATCATGCGGGGCGCGACGTTGGAGGACACGGAGATGACGCCCTTGCCGCCGCACGCGATGAAGGGCAGCACCGTGAAGTCGTCGCCGGACAAGAGCGTCATCCGGTCGCCGCACTTCTCCACCAGGTCCACCGCGCGGATGAGGTTGCCCGTGGCCTCCTTCAGCGCCACGACCTCCGGAATGTCGCACAGCTGGAGCACCGTCTCCGGCAGCAGGTCCACGCCCGTGCGGCCCGGCACGTTGTAGGCGATGAGCGGGAAGCCCGGATGCGCCTTCGCGATGGCGCGGTAGTGCTCCACCAAGCCCGCCTGCGTGGGCTTGTTGTAATAGGGCGTGACGATGAGCGCTCCGTCGGCGCCCACCTCGCGCGCGCGGCGCACGGACTCAATCGTCTCGCGCGTGCTGTTGCTGCCCGCGCCCGCCACCACCGGCACGCGGCCCTTCACCTCGTCCACCACCACGGCGATGGCGCGCGCGCGCTCGTCGGCGTCCATGGTGACGGCTTCGCCGGTGGTGCCCATGGGCAGCAGCACGTTCGTGCCGCCGTCCAACTGGTAGCGCACCAGGGCCCGGAAGGCCCCTTCGTCCAGCACCCCTTCACGGAACGGAGTGGCCAGCGCCGTCATGGAGCCTTCGAAGGTCTTCATGCCGGCGCTTATACGTTCAGGCCCGCTCGCCGCGCCAGAGGTCCTCGACGCGCTCGCGCTCCCGCACGACACGCCAGGCCGCTCCGTCCACCAGCACCTCCGCCGGCCGGGGCCGCGAGTTGTAGGTGGAAGCCATGCTCATCCCGTAAGCCCCGGCGCTCATGAAGGCGTACAGGTCGTCCTGGCGGGGCAGCACCAGGGGGCGCGCTCTCGCGAGCACGTCCGTGGACTCACACACCGGCCCCACGACGTCCACCTCCACGTCCCGGCCGCGGCGCTTCACCACCGGCCGCAGGTCGTGGTGCGCCTCGTAGAGGGCCGGGCGCATCAGGTCGTTCATGCCCGCGTCCACCACCACGAAGGTGCGCGCTTCGGTGGGCTTGCGGTACAGCACGCGCGTGAGCAGCACGCCCGCGTTGCCCACGAGCGCCCGGCCGGGCTCCAGCAGCAGCGTGGCCCCGGTGCCTTCCGTCGCGTTGAGCACCGTGCGCGCGTACTCCTGGGGGCTGGGCGGCGTCTCGTCCGAATAGGTGATGCCCAGCCCGCCGCCCACGTCCAGGTACTCCAGCGCGTGGCCCCGGGCCTTGAGCGTGACGTAGAGGTCCGCCACCTTGGTGAGGGCGGCCTTCATGGGGGCGGTGCGAGTGAGCTGCGAGCCGATGTGGCAGTCCAGCCCCAGCGCCTGGAGCCCCTTCAGCTTCTTCGCCTTCGCGTAGAGGGCGACCGCCTCCTCGAAGGGCACGCCGAACTTGGACGTCTTCAGGCCGGTGGAGATGTAGCGGTGCGTCCTCGCGTCCACGTCCGGGTTCACGCGCAGGGCGAACGGCGCGCGCTTGCCCAGCCTGCGCCCCACGGCATCCAGCGCCTCCAGCTCCTCCGCGCTCTCCACGTTGAAGAGCAACAGGCCCTGGGACAGCGCCTGGGCCATCTCGTCCGGCGTCTTGCCCACGCCCGCGAACACCGTCCTGCCCGGTTCGCCGCCGGCCTGCTTCACGCGCGCCAGCTCGCCGCCGGACACGATGTCGAAGCCGCTGCCCAGCTTCGCGAAGAGCCCCAGGATGGCCAGGTTGGAGTTGGCCTTCACCGAGTAGCAGATGAGGTGCTTCTGGCCCTGGAACGCCTCCGTCACCGCCTGGAAGCGCTCCGTGAGCGCGGCGGTGGAGTAGACGTACGTGGGGGTGCCTACCGCGTCCGCGATGGCGGGCAGCGGCACCTGCTCAGCGTGCAGCACGCCCTTGTGGTGGTGGAAGACGCTCACTCGGGCAGCCCGGCGTCCGAGGTGGACGGAGGCACCGTGGGGCCCGAGGGCTCCACGGGTCCACGAGGCGACTGCTGCGCGGGCACCGTCTCCGCCGTGGGCGCGGGCAGCGGCGCCGGACGGGGCGCGCGGGGGCTGCCCTTGATGCCGCACGCCACCAGCGCGAGCGTCAGGCTGGTGGCGGCGCACAGCCGCGGGAGGAAGGTGCGCATGGGCTAGAACCGGATGGCCAGCGTGCCGCGGATGGCGTGCGCGGTGCTCAGCTCCTGGCCCGGCAGGTTCAGGTCCTTCAGGCCGTCCAGCGGGAAGAGGATGCCGTAGTCGATGCCCGCCACGAAGCCGTCCTCCGTGACGTAGCGCGCGCCGATGTCCGCCTCCAGGCCCAGGGCCTTGCTGGCGTAGGACGGCGTGGACTCCGCGTAGAACGCCTGCGAGTAGATGACGCTGCCGAAGACGTCGAAGCCCTCCGCGATGGAGTACTTGAGGCCCGGCTTCACGTAGAACGCGTCCGTGACGCCATTGAGGATGGAGCGCCACAGGATGACGTCCACGCGGTAGTCGCGGTTGAAGCGGAAGTTGCGGATGGCGTTGTCGCTGCAGCCGCCGTTGTCGCAGCTGTACTGACGGCCCTCCACGTCACCCGGCGCGGTGTTGCCGTCCGAGCCCGAGCCCTGGCGGCCCGGGTAGTTGCCGAAGCCCGGCGCCTTGTCACCAGAGGCGAAGCCCATCTCGATGCCCAGGTGCAGCTTGTTCTCGATGACGTGGAACTCCGTCTGGAGCACGCCGCCGAACTGCGCCACGCGCAGCGACTGGGTGGTGGGCTCGTTCGCCGTGGTGGCGCGCCCGTCGATGGTGCCCAGCTGCGCGGCGAACTCCGCCTCGATGCGGAACTTCTTCTCCTCGTACTTGAACCACAGGTCCGGGATGTAGAGCGTGCCGCCGCGCGGGACGAACGTGGGCGTGGTGACGTTGACGGGGATGGAGGGGTTGGCGTCATCGAAGGGGACGCCCGTCTCCGTCGTGGTCGCGTACCGCTGCGTGCGGTAGGTGAAGTACAGGCCGTAGTTGAGGACGCCCTGGTTGTTGTCCAGCTTGGCCTTCTGCTGCTGGTCGGTGTCGCGCCGCGCGATGGCCAGCACCAGACTGTGCGCGTCGTCGGACTGGGTGAGGTCCACCGGCTCGCCCAGGGCGTTGGCCTTCTCCGTGGACAGCCCCTCGGAGTTGAAGTCCAGCATGGGCGTCACGTACCAGCCGGCGAACGGCTCCGTGACGAACTGGATGCGGTCCACCGTGTCGCCGTAGTCGCAGTCCAGGCAGTTGCCGTCGTTGCGCAGCATGCCCAGGCCCCAGTGGCTGCCCATGCGGCCGAAGCGCAGGATGCCCACCGGCGTCGTCACCTCACCGTACGCGCGCCGCACGATGACGGAGTCCTTGAACGCGTTGACGGCGGAGTTGGACGGGGACTGGTTCTCAGAGAAGAGCGTGAAGTTGTTGCGCCCATCCCCGCTGTAGGCGCTGTCCGGGTTGGAGCCCAACAGGACGTTGTCCAGCGCGTCCACCTGCGCCTTGATGCGCACGTCCTCGGAGACATTGAAGGACGGCTCCAGCCGGAAGCGCATGTTGGCGCCCGCCTGGGTCTGCTCGGCGGCGGAGCGCGGCGAGCGCGTCCACAGCTGGCGGCCCAGGGGCGTGCCGGTGGGCAGCGCGGGCTTGCCCAGGTCGAACTTGTAGAAGAGCGTGGGGCGCACGCGCAGGTAGCCGTCCAGCGTGAACAGCTCCAGCTTGCGCTTCTCCTCCGTCCACTCCTCCTGCCAGTCGTTGTTGGCCACGGCCTGGGTGGCCGTCTGCGCGCGGATGTCCTCGCGCAGCTCCTGCCGCGTGGCCTCCAGGCGTTGCTCCAGCTCCTCGCGGCTGACGGAACCTTCGGAGGTGGGGGCGGGGGAAGCGGCGGCCGGGGCCGCGGGAGCCGCGGCGGGGGCCGACTCCTGGGGGGCTGCCGCGGGCGTGCCACCATCGGGCACCGGCGTCTGGGCGGTGGCCGTGGACGAGGCGACGAGCAGCGCCGCCAGCAGGACGTGAGGCATGGTCAACGGTCTCCGGGGCCGCGACATGACGCGGCCGGGTGTAAAGGGCGGGCGATTCAAGCCATGCCCCCCTGGGGTGTCAACGTCTACGGGATCGGGGTTTCGGGCCGCCGACGGCGGGGGACGTCCCCTTTGGCGCCGCCGTCCCCTTCCGGGACGCGCGGACAGCAACCGTGGAGAGCGGCTGACATTTCGGACAGAAATGCGTGGTGCGCCCACCCTGGGTGAAGGCCTCCACCGTCGTTCCGCACTTCGAGCACGGCCCTTCGGCCCGCCCGTAGACGCGGAAGCGGTTCACGGACCCTGGCTCCTCCAGATAGGTGATGTCCTCGCCCTCCTGCTCCTTGAAGGCGAAGTCGAAGGCGGCGTGGATGGCCTTCGCCAGGTGCTTCCAGTCGTCCGGCGTGAGGGTGCCGGGCTTGCGCGCCGGGTGCAGCCCCGCGCGGAAGAGCGCCTCCGCGGCGTGGATGTTGCCCAGGCCCGCGACGCGGCCCTGGTCCATCAGCGCCACCTTCAGGTCCTGCTTGGAGTCCCCCACCGCCTCCTGGAGCTGGGGGCCGGTGAGCCCTTCCGTCAAAGGGTCCCGCCCCAGGGCCTTCACCGCGGGCAGCTCCCACAGTTGCTTCGCGGGCACCGGCTCCATGCGGCCGAAGAGGCGTGGATCACTGAAGTGGACCACGTGGCCGTCCTCCAGGTGGAAGCGGGCGCGGCTGTAGGGGACGGGCTCGCCTTCCTTGCGGCGCACGAACTTGCCCGTCATGCCCAGGTGGGCCATCAGGCCGTGGCCGCCCTCCAGGGTGATGAGCAGGTACTTCCCCTTGCGCTCCAGGGCGGTGACGCGCCCGGTGAGCCGGGTGAAGTGGGGCAGCTCCGCGCCCCGGAAGACGCGGGTCGCGTCCGCTTCCGCGCGCACGATGCGGTGGCCCTTGAACCAGCGCTCCAGGTTGCGCCGGGCGATCTCCACTTCCGGTAGTTCAGGCATCCAGGCGCCGGGGCATACCACCGGACTGTTTCCGGTGCATGTCCCCCGGTGGATGGCGCTCCGGGAAGGTGCTTGCCGGGACCCGGAGGCGCGGTTACGACGGACGCGAAAGCCTCCAACCCCCAGCGAAGGACGACTCGCCCATGCAACGGATGGTCACCGCACTCCTGACCCTCACCCTGGCCTCGGGCCTCTCCACGGGCTGCGCCAAGCAGCGCGTGGGCGCGGAGAAGGCGATTGCCAGTGTCCTCATCTCCGACGAGCAGGAGAACCAGCTCGGCCTCCAGGTGAAGAAGGAGCTGGAGACGAAGGAGAACGTCAAATACGTGGAGGACCCGGAGGTGCTGGCGTACGTCCGGAACATCTCCCAGCCCATCCTCGCGCAGGCCAACAAGGACCGCTCCGGGGTGAAGTGGAAGGTCAACGTCATCAACGACCCGAAGACGGTCAACGCCTTCGCCACGCCCGGCGGCTTCCTCTACGTGTACACGGGCCTGCTGCTCGCGGCGGACACGGAGGCGGAGCTGGCGGGCGTGATGGCGCACGAGGCGGGCCACGTGGTGGGCCGGCACTCGGCGCGCGCCATGGTGAACGCCTACGGCCTGCAGGCCATCACCCAGGTGGCGCTGGGCCAGAACCCGGGCACCGCCGCGCAGATCGCCGCGCAGCTGGCGGGCGGCGGACTTCAGCTGGCGCACGGCCGCAGCGAGGAGACGGAAGCGGACGAGTACGGCGCGAAGTACGCCTCCGCCGCGGGCTTCGACCCCAACGGCCTCATCACCTTCTTCCAGAAGCTGCAGAAGGAGCAGGGCTCCACGCCGGGCGTGCTCAAGTGGCTGTCCACGCACCCCACCAACGAGGACCGCATCGCGCACCTGCGGAAGATCATCGCGCAGCAGGGCCTCAAGGGCGACCGCAACGCCCCGGGCGGGCTGACGGCCATCCAGGCGAAGCTGCCCAAGCAGTAGCCGTCATTCGCCTGCCGGTCCCCGGCGCCTCTCAGTGCACGGGCGGGTTGTCGCTCCCGTCCGGCATCAGGCCCGGGGGCTCCGGGTCCTTGCCCTCCGCCACGCGGCGCTTGCGCTTGAACAGCGCGAGCCGCGTCTTCCGGGCGCTGGCGGCGCTCTTGGCCGCGCCGGGCGTCTTGAGGGGCGGCTCCAGGGGCGCGGGCTGGCCGAAGTCGCGCGCGCCCTTCGCCTTCCCCTCCGCGGAGGCGTGCTCCAGGATGGCGTTGAGCTCCCCTCCGAGGATGAAGATGAGCCCGGAGATGTAGAGCCACAAGAGCAACACCACCACGCCACCGATGGAGCCGTAGGTGACGTCGTACTTGCCGAAGTGCTCCACGTACTGGGTGAAGCCCCAGGTGCTGCCCAGCCACGACAGGGTGCCAATGACGGAGCCCGGGGTGATGTACTTGAAGCGCTGCTTCACGTCCGGCAGCAGGTAGTAGCAGAGCGACAGCATCAGCATCACCAGCGCCGCGGTGAAGGGCCAGCGCAGCCAGGACCAGACGAGGTGGAACTCGTCGATGAGCGCCAACTTGTCCGCCACCCACGCCCCCACGCGCCCGCCCAGCAGCAGGATGGCGAAGGACAGGGGGATGAGCAGGCCGCCCAGCAGCGTCACCAGCAGCGCCAGGCCCTGCGTCTTCCAGTACGGCCGGGACTCCGACACGTCGTAGGCCAGGTTGAGCGCCTTGCGCAGGGCGTCCACGCCGCGCGACGCCGTCCACAGCGCCACGATGAGACCCACGGTGAGCAGCTTGGGGCGCGTCTCCCCGACGATGGACGTCAGGTGCTGGCTCACCACGCCCAGCGCGTCGCCGGGCACCAGCGGGCGGATGCGGTCCATCATCGCGTCCACGGCGCCGGGCGCGAACGGCATGTACGCCACCAGCGTGACCAGGAAGAACAGGAAGGGGAACAGGGAGAAGATGAAGTAGTAGGACAGCTGCGCCGCCACGTCGGTGACGGTGTCCTCCTCAATCTCCTTCCAGAAGCGACGCGCGAACTCCCTCCACGTCAGGTACTTGAGCCGTGGCAGCCCCATGTGGTTCCCCCTCGGGTCTGTGGGGAGCCAATGTGTGAACGGCCCGGCCATTCGGCAGCAGGCAGCCGGCCGAGCGCTCGCGGCCGGAGGTACTGGCGGCGTGCCGGGTGTTGAACGCTAGACGAGCCCGGAGGGCAGGTAGCGGCCCAGGAGCGGACGCAGGCGGCTCTTCACCTCCGCGGGGATGCGGGTGCGGTCGGTGAAGATGGCCAGCGCGAGCGCGCTGTCGCAGCGGCAGGTGGCGGGCGTGCCCGCGATGCGGGGCAGCGCGCGGCGCAGGAGCGCGGCGCCGTGGGCGGTGACAGCGTCCAGCCGCTGGGTGAACTGCGGCAGGAGCGCCTCGGGCTCCTGGCCCACGGGCTGCGAGCGCCAGGAGTCATGGTCGGTGGGCAGCGCGATGAGGGCGTAGTGCAGCTCCGCCTCGCGGGCGAGCCGCGCCTCCGGCATGGCGGTGAGCCCCACCAGGTCCCCGCCCCACGTGCGGTACAGCTGGCTCTCCGCCTGGGTGCTCAGGGAAGGGCCCTCGATGCAGACGTAGGTGGCGGAGGCGTGGACCACGGTGTCGCTCGTCGTTTCGAGCTTGGGGGCCGCGTCGGTGAGCGTCTGTCGCAGGGTGGCGCAGAAGGGCTGGGCCAGCTCCACGTGCACGGCGACGTCGTCGTAGAAGGTGCAGGGACGGCGGTAGGTCCGGTCGATGACCTGATCCGGCAGGGCCAGGTGCAGCGGCTGGATGGCGTCACGCAGGCTGCCCACGGTGCCGGTGGCGACCACGTGGGTGACGCCGAGCGACTTCAGGGCGAAGAGGTTGGCGCGGTAGGGGGCGCGGGTGGCGTTGTGGACGTGCCCCTGGCCGTGGCGGAAGACGAAGATGATGGGGACGCCGTCCAATTCCGTGGCGATGAGTGGGGCGCTGTGGGGCCCGAAGGGCGTCTCCACGGAGAGGTGTTCGCCGCGCCCCTGGAGTCCCAGGGCCTGGTAGAGGGCCTGGCCCCCGATGATGCCCACCTTGACCGCCGCCATGCGTCTCCTCTCGCCCGGTCGCCGGGCGTGGGCCTGACGATATCGCGGGGGGCTCGCCCAGGAAGCGCGGAAGACTGGTAGCTTTCACATTTGCCATGCGTCTTCTTCCGCGCCTCGTCGTCCTCAGCGTCCTGTTTGGAACCCCTGCCCTGGCCGGTCCCGTCCCGCCCGGCTGCGAGGAGGACGCCACCACGTGCAAGGAGGACTGCACCATCGAGTACGGCGGCAACGGCGCCGCCCTCAAGAAGCTGACGCGCTGTTTCGACGGCTGCCTGGAGACGCGCAACCAGTGCACCCGCCGGTTCAACGCGGTGAACAACCGGGCGCCGGACGCACCGGAGGCCGCGCCCGAGCGCCGGACGAGCAAGACGGAAGCGGCCAAGCTGCGCGAAATCAAGGAGAAGGACCGCCGCCGCGAGGACGACCCCTTCGGCGACGAGGAGAACAAGCAGCCGCGCGCGAGGCCGGTGCGCGACTCCTACGATGATCCGCCGGAGCCGCCCCCGGAGCGCACGGGCTACCGCGCGTCGGACGAGAAGCCCGCGAGGAACAACGGCCGGCAGCAGGCGGCCGTCCCGGTGAAGGCCCGGGAGCCGGAGCGCACGCCGCCCCCGCCCTCCCCCGCCGTGGCGCCCGAGCCGGAGCCCCGTCGCGCGGAGACGCCGGACATCGATGCGTTCGCGGAGCCGCCCGCGCGCAAGCCCGAGCCGAAGCCGGTGGTGGCCGAGCCCGCGCGGCCGAGCCGCTCGGACGACGAGGACCTGCCGCCCCCGCCGCCGGTGGCGAAGAAGGAGCCGCCGCCCCGCATCATCGAATCGCCGCGTCCCACCATTCCCGCGGAGCCCCCCCGGAAGGACATCTCCGAGTGGGACCCCAACGGAGACTGACGCGGGCTCCCATCTGGCCCACAGCGCCAAGCCCTCCGCGAGGCTGCATGCCTTCGGAGGGCTTTGCTGTTCAGCCCGCGCGCTCGCGCTCCACGTCCAGGACGCGCTGCCAGAGCGCGAAGGGCGACACTCCGACGTAGCCGCTCTCCTGGCCGTCATTGCACTCGATGACGATCCACCGGCCGGACACCTCCTGGGCCACGTCGACGACGAGGAACGGGAGCGCGACCCGGCGCGCCGCCTCGCCCGCGAGCGCCAGCGCGTCCCGCTCTTCCTGGGGCGTCAGCGCGTACGGCGTCCCCTGCCACCAGTAGGGCCCGAAGCCCACCAACTGCTGCCGCCACCAGAAGGTGCGGAACTCGAACGAGCGAGGCAGCGCGTCCGCGCCCTGCGTGTCGTCCACGCGCCGCAGGGGCCGCAGCTCGCGGCACACCACCTGCTGCCAGTGCAGGATGTCGTCCTGGGCGTAGGCCTCCATCGCCTGACGGAAGGCCTCCGGTCCCTCGATGATGGAGAGGGACTTGCGATGGCGGCTGGTCTGCCGCGCGCCCTTGAGGAACACCGGCCAGCCCAGCTGCGCCTCCACCGTGCGCGCATCCGGAGGCGTGTCGAACCAGCGGCTCCGGGGCGTCAGGTCCTCCAGCAGCGGATACCAGTGCGGCAGCTCCGTCGCGAGCAGGTGCTGCTCCGGTGAATGCACCAACCGCACGCCCTGCGCCTCCAGCTCGCGGTAGCGCTCCGCATAGTCGGGCCACGCGCCCGCGCGCGCGACGACTTCGATGGGCTCATCGGGCAGCACGTACGGCCGGCGGCACGCGAAGAACCGGTCGAAGGCGAAGTCATAGACGCCCTTCCCCGTCGCCGCGGTGAGCAGCCACAGGCGGTCCTCGACCTTCAGCAAGTCCTCTCCGGGACGCAGCATGGACGGCAGCGTGCGTCCGCGGGCCTTCACGGGTCAACGCCCTCAGCCCGCGCGCACCACCACCGGCGCGGTCTTCACCGGCGCGCTCTGCGTCAGCCGCACGCCCACGAGCACCAGCACGCCCCCCAGCGCCAGCTCCCAGTGCAGCGCTTCGTCCAGGAAGAGCCACGCGACGAGCGCCGTCACCGCCGGTTGCAGGTTGGAGAAGATGGCCACGCGCGACGCGGTCACCTTCGACAGCGCGTAGGACCAGAGCAGGTACGCCACCACCGACGTCATCAGCCCCACGTACACGATGGAGGCCTTCGCCGCGGCGCTGGAGGCCCACACCGCCTCGGGCTCCAGCACGAACGGGGCGAGCGGCAGCTGCAACAGCGTGGCGACCGTCATCGTCCACGCCGTCGCGCGCAGCGGTCCATGCTCGGTGGCCAGGGGCTTGCCTTCCGTCGTGTAGACCACCCACGCCACCACCGCCGCGAGGATGAGCAGGTCGCCCCCAAGCGTGCCCCGCGCGCTCGCGAGCCCCCGGCCCAAGAGCAGCACCACCACGCCCACCAGCGCCGTGAGGATGCCCGCCGTCGTCCGCGTGGACATCCGCTCCCGGCCCAGCACCAGGCTGGCCACGTACACGCCCAGCGGCGTGAGCGCGTAGAACAGCGCCGCGTGCGCCGCCGTGGAGCGCGACAGGCCGGAGAAGAACAGCGTCTGGTTCACCGGCCCGCCCATCAGCCCCAGCAGCGCGATGCGCGGCCACGCATGGCGCGGCGGCAGCTTGGGCCCCGGCGTCACCGCGAGCAGCGTCACGAACGCGGCGCCGCAGACGAGGAAGCGCCACAGCACCACCGTGAACGGCGACAGCTCCGTCATCGCCCGCTTGGCGGCCAGGTACGTGCCCGCGCTGATCAGCACCTGCACCGTCAGCGCCGCGTACACCCGCCCGAGCGGCGGCGGCGCGGCGGACGGCGTCACGGCTCCAGTTGCAGAAGCGCCCATCGTGCGGCGCTGCGTACCAGCTCGCTGTCGTCGCCGCTGAGTTTTTCGAGCAGCGGCCGGGCGTGCGCCTGCCGTGCGACACCGAGTGCATACACAGCGTTGCGCCTCAAACCGTCGTACCGCGCGCGCGCCAGCGCCGTGCCGGGGATGAGTTCCTTGTATTGCTCGGGGGTGAGCGCCGCCAGCTCCAGCGTGCCCAGCGACGCCACCGCGCGGGGCATGAAGCGCTCGTCGTCCGCGAACACCGGCTTGCGGTTCAGCGGGCACACCGTCTGGCAGATGTCGCAGCCGAAGATGAGGTTGTCGAACTTGAGCCGGAACGCCTCCGGCACGTCGCGGTCCCGGTTCTCAATCGTCTGGTACGACAGGCACGCCCGCGCATCCACCTGCCGGTTGCCCACCAGCGCGCCCGTGGGACACGCCATGAGACACCGCCGGCAGGAGCCGCACCGGTCCGCCACCGGCCCGTCCGGGTACGCGTCCACCTCCGCGTCCAGGATGAGCGTGGCCAGGAGCACCCACGAACCGTGCGACTCCGTGATGAGGCAGCCGTTCTTGCCCACGTAGCCCAGGCCCCCGCGAGCGGCCCAGACCTTCTCCATCATGGGCCCGCTGTCCACGCCGCCGTAGGTGCCCAGCCCCGGGTACCAGGCGTTGATGGTTTTTCGGAACGCCTTCATCCGGTCGCGCAGCGTGGAGTGGTAGTCGCGGCCCCGCGCGTACCTTGCGATGGGCGAGCCCTGCGACGGCGCGTCATCCCGCCAGTAGTTGTTCGCGAGGGACAGCACCGTGCGCGCGCCCGGCAGCAGCACCGACACGTCGAGCCGCTCCTCCGCGCGCGACCCCATCCAGTCCATGTCCGCGTCGTAGCCGGCCTCCAGCCACGACATCAGCGACGACGGCGGAATGGGCTCCGCGCGCGCGAAGCCGATGAGGTCGAAGCCCACGTCCTGGGCGAGCTGCCTCAGCCGGGCAGTGGGCAATTGCGTCGCGTACACGGGCTACTTCGTCGGCTTCTCGGGGATCCACTTCACGTCCGGCAGGCCGGCGCGGAAGTTCACCAGCCGGGCCACCACGAAGAGCAGGTCCGACAGGCGGTTCAAGTACATGGCCACCGCGGGCGGGGCCTTGTCCTCGCGAAGCAGCGTCACCACCCGGCGCTCGGCGCGGCGGCACACCGTGCGGGACAGGTGCAGCGCCGCGGCCGCGGGCGAGCCGCCCGGGAGGATGAAGTGCGTCATCTTCGGCAGCTCCTCCTCGTAGCGGTCGATGTGGCGCTCCATCTCCTCCACCCACTCCGGGCGCAGCTCCGGGATGTGGGCCGCCGCCTTGGTGTGCGGCGGCGTGGCCAGCACCGCGCCCACCGTGAAGAGCTGGTCCTGGATGCGCTGGAGGAAGTGCTCCAGGTCCGCCGGCAGCGGGAACGTGCGCGCAAGGCCCAGCGTGGCGTTGAGCTCGTCCACCTCGCCGTAGGCCTCCACGAGCGCGTCGTCCTTCGCCACGCGGCCACCGCCGAAGAGGCCCGTCTCTCCCGCATCGCCGGTCTTCGTATAGATCTTCATGGCAGCCCTTGTTTAACGATGCGACACGGCGAGTCCGTGTGGGGATGATCAGCGACGGATATATTGCTTGGCCCCTCGGCCCCGCCTAGGAAAAAGGCCCCATGCGGCCATACCTGAGTCTGATGGAGCACGTCCTGGAGCACGGGACGAAGAAGGGCGACCGGACCGGCACGGGGACGCTGAGCCTCTTCGGCCATCAGCTCCGCTTCGACCTCACCCAGGGCTTCCCCCTGGTGACGACGAAGAAGCTCCACCTGAAGTCCATCATCCATGAACTCTTGTGGATGCTCCGGGGCGACTCGAACGTGCGCTCGCTCCAGGAGGTGGGGGTCACCATCTGGGACGAGTGGGCCAACGCGGACGGCAGCCTGGGCCCCGTGTACGGCCACCAGTGGCGCTCCTGGAACACGCCGGACGGCGGCCACGTGGACCAGATGCGGCAACTGGTGGACGGGCTGAAGAAGAACCCGGACTCGCGCCGGCACCTGGTGAGCGCGTGGAACGTGGCGGACGTGCCCGCCATGAAGCTGCCGCCCTGCCACGTGATGTTCCAGTTCTACGTGGCCGACGGAAAGCTCTCCTGCCAGCTCTATCAGCGCAGCGCGGACATCTTCCTGGGGCTGCCCTTCAACATCGCGTCGTACTCGCTGCTCACGATGATGGTGGCGCAGGCCACGGGCCTCACCGCGCACGAGTTCATCCACACGATTGGCGACGCGCACCTGTACCTGAACCACGTGGAGCAGGCCCGGGAGCAGCTGACGCGCGAACCTCGCCCCCTGCCGCGCATGCGCCTGAACCCGGACGTGAAGGACCTGTTCGCCTTCCGCTACGAGGACTTCACGCTGGAAGGCTACGACCCGCACCCCGCCATCAAGGCGCCCGTGGCCGTATGAGCCCGCGCGTGTCCGCCATCGTCGCCATGGCGGCGAACCACGTCATCGGCCAGGGCAACACCCTGCCCTGGCGCCTGCCGCAGGACCTGGCGCGCTTCAAGCGCCTCACCCTGGGCCACACCCTGGTCATGGGTCGCAAGACGTACGACTCCATCGGCCGCCCCCTGCCCGGCCGCACCACGGTGGTCCTCACCCACCAGCGAGACTGGGCCGCGCCCCAAGGTGTCCGCGTGGCCCACACCGTGGACGAGGCGCTGGCGCTGGCGAGCGGCGACAGCGAGGTCTTCATCGCGGGCGGCGCGGACGTCTACGCGCAGACGCAAGCGCTGTGGCAGCGGCTCTACCTCACCCGCATCGAGCGGGACTTCCCCGGCGACGCCTTCTTCCCCTCCGTGGACCCGACTGGATGGAGGTTGGTGGAGGAGGAACGGCACCCCGAGGGCGACCTGCCCTTCGGTTTCTTCACCTACGAGCGTCAGGGCTAGCCCTTATTCCTGGCGTTTCCTGGGTGACTTACCGTGCGGGCTCCTCTCACCGAAGGAGCGTGCATGCGTCGTCACCTGATTCGTGGGCTGGGTCTGTTCGCGGTGCTGGGCCTGGCTGCCTGTGGCGGGCCCATCGAGGAAGGCACGGCCGCGGAGCCGGGCACCCAGGAGCAGGAGCTGCGGATCTGCCCGGACAGCGGCGTCTGTCCTGCGGGCGAGTCCTGCTACTACGGCCCGGGCGGCCCCTGCTATCCGTGCCGGACGTACCCGCAGTACTGCGAGCTGCCCTGAGTCATCCCCGGGAGCACCCCGGGTGTTGACCCGCGAGCCCCCCTTGTTTCCCGAGGGGGGCTCATTAATTGATCTTGATTCGCAGAATTGAACGCGCGTGACGTGGTTGGTAGAAGACGGCCGTGAAACACGCCGCCGCCCTCACGTTGTGCCTGCTGCTCGCGCTGTCCTCTTCTGCCCGGGCCGAGGCTCCGGCGACCGACGAGGGGCGCACCTGGCACCGGTTGGTGGGCATCCTCCAGTACCTCCAGGCGGACTACCCGGCGGCGGTGTCGTCCCAGTCGGAGTTCGAGCTGACGGAGCAGAAGAGCTTCGCGGCGGAGGCGCTGGCGGCGGCGAAGGACCTGGGCCCGGCGGCGGCCACGTTCGTGCCCCGCGTGGAGGCCATCCAGGCGCGCGTCGATGAAGCGAAGGACCCGGAGGGCGTGAGCCGCGACTGCGGGGAGCTGGTGGAGAGCCTGGTGCTCGCGGGCGGCCTGGCGCGCAGCCCTCGCGTGGCGCCGGACCTGGAGCACGGCAAGAAGCTCTTCCAGGCCAACTGCACCGCGTGCCACGGCACGGAGGGCAAGGCGGACGTGGCCATCGCGGCCAACATGGAGCCTCAGCCGGCGAACTTCCACGACCCGGAGCTGATGGAGGACGGGCTCACGCCTTACAAGGCGTTCAACACCACCAGCTTCGGCGTGCCCGGCACGGCGATGCCGGCCTTCCCCACGCTCTCCGAGGAGGACCGCTGGTCGCTGGCCTTCTTCGTCTTCACCCTGCGCCAGCCGCCGTGCCAGGGCGAGCCGCCCAACGCGTCGCTGGAGCGGCTGGCCACGTCCACGGACGCGGAGCTGGCCAAGGCGTTCGGCGCGGACAAGGTGGCGTGCCTGCGCCGGAACATGCCGGACGCGGACGAGGAGAAGGTCCTGCTCAACGCGCGCGCGGCGGTGGGCCACGCGATGCGCATGGGCGCGGAGGGCGACTACGTGGGCGCGAAGAACGCGCTCCTGGACGCGTACCTGAACGGCCTGGAGCCGGTGGAGCCCAAGCTGCGCGGGCGCGACCCGGCGCTCACCCAGAAGCTGGAGGAGGCCTTCATGCAGGCGCGGCTCGCCGCCGAGCGCAAGAGCCCGCACCTGCAGGACGAGGGGCGCGAGCTGCTGTCGCTGTTGGACCAGGCGCGCAAGACGACCGGCAGCACCACGGACGTGCTGTCCGTGGCGTGGCTCACGCTGCTCATCCTGCTGCGTGAGGGCTTCGAGGCGACCATCATCGTCACGGCGCTCCTGGCCGCGCTGAAGAAGATGAAGGCCATGGACCAGGTGCGCGTGGTGCACGCGGGCTGGGTGTCCGCGCTCATCGCGGGCGCCGTCGCGTACATCATCGGCCGCAAGCTGCTGGCGGGCGCGCAGCGCGAGTGGCTGGAGGGCGTCACCGCGCTCGTCGCCGTGGGCATGCTGCTGTACGCGGCGCTGTGGCTCAACGCGCGCGCCAACGTGAGCCACTTCATGGGCGAATTGCGCCAGAAGATGCAGGGCGCGCTGGGCCGGGGCAGCACGGTGGGCCTGTTCGTCATCGCGTTCACGTCCGTGCTGCGTGAGAGCTTCGAGACGGCCATCTTCCTCCAGGGCCTGGCGGTGGACTCCGCGGCGGGCGTCGTCTGGGGCGTGGTGGCGGGCGTCGTGGCGCTGGCGGTGCTGGTGCTCTTCGTCAACCGCATGGGCTACCGGCTGCCCATGAAGACGCTCTTCAACCTCTCCACGGTGGTGATGGTGGTGACGGCGGTGATGCTGCTGGGCAAGGGCATCCACTCGCTGCAGGAGGTGGGCGCGCTGCCGCTGGTGCCGGTGCGCTTCATCTCCGTGGACATGCTGGGCCTGTATCCGGACGCGCTGTCCCTGGTGCCGCAGGCGCTGCTGGCCGTGGCGCCGCTCGTCTACCGGGCCCTGCGGCGCCGTCCCCGCGAGGAGACCCCCGCCTCCGGTGACAGCGCGACGCCGACGCAGCCGTTGCGGTAGCCTTCCGTCCTGGTGAAGCACACACGGCCGTCCCTACTCCTCGCCCTGCTGCTCGTGTCGGGCCTGGCCTCCGCCCAGGAGGCCCCCGCCGAGCCGGCACAGGTTCCCGCCGGGAGCCTCACGCCCCCACCGCTGGTGGGCGCGCCGGACCAGGACGTGCCTCCCCCGCCGGACGTCACCTCCGGTGACGAGGTCCCCACGCGCACCTCCGTCACCCCGGAGGCGCTGCCTTCCGTGAAGGCCGCGCCTGCCGCGAAGGACCCGGTGCCGCGCGTGGCGCTGGAGGTGCTGGGCGGCACGGCGGGCGGCGTCGTGGGCGCGACGGTGCTGGGCTCGGTGGGGTACCTGCTGGGGTCCGCCACGGTGGGCTGTGACGAGTGCCTGGTGATGGCCGTCGCGGGCGCCGCGGCCGGAAGCATCATCGGCATCCCGGTGGGCACCTACGCGGGCGGCCGGTTCATGGGCGGACGCGGCCGGGTGGGCGCGACGGTGGCCGGGAGCATGGTGGGCTGGGGCGCGACGTTCCTGGCCCTCACGCTGGTGAACAGCGGAGGCACGGAGGCGCCGCCGGCCCTCAACGCCGCCCTCTTCATCCTCCCCGTGGTGGGCGCGAGCGCGGGCTTCGAGTTGTCCCACGCCAACGCCCTGCGCAAGGAGGCCGCGGTGCAGGAGCCTCCCCCGGGCCCGGCCGTGCGCCTGATGCCCGTGGCCACCTACAGTTCCAAGGGCCCGCACCTGGGACTGATGGGCAGCTTCTAGGTCGAGCCTTCAAGGAGCAGGACATGACGATCACCCTCACCGCCTTCGAGCGCTCGCCCGACCGAGGCAGGGGTCTGGCGCGGGACATGCGGGTGCGCTGGGCGCTGGAAGAGGTGGGCCAGCCCTACGACGTCCGCCTGGTGTCGTTCGAAGCGATGAAGCAGCCCGCGCACAAGGCGCTGCATCCGTTCGGGCAGATCCCGACCTATGAAGAGGACGGGCTCGCCCTGTTCGAGTCTGGCGCGATCGTCTTCCACATCGCGGAGCGCCATGCCGGCCTGCTGCCGGAGGACGCGCATGGCCGCGCCCGTGCGATTGCGTGGATGTTCGCGGCGCTCAACACGGTCGAGCCGCCCATCTTCGACCGCAGCCTGGTGACGATTCTGGAGCGCGACCAGCCCTGGTACGAGCATCGCCTGCGCGCGCTGGACGACCTCATCCGGAAGCGGCTGGACGACCTCTCCGCGCGCCTCGGCGACGCCGACTGGCTCGACGGCGCCTTCAGCGCGGCCGACATCCTCATGGTGACGGTCCTGCGCAGAGCGCAGGCGATGGGCATCCTCGAGGCGTATCCGGGCCTCGCCGCCTATATCGCCCGCGCCGAAGCGCGCCCGGCCTACCAGCGCGCGTTCGCCGCGCAGCTGGCGGTGTTCACCGCCGCCCCTGCCACCGGGTGACGGCGCGCGGGCCTACGACTCGGGCGGAGGCGACAGCAACGGCATCACGTCCACCGCGTCGCACGGGAAGATCGTCATGTGCGGGTGATTCTCGAACAGCTTCGCCGCGGCTTCGTGCGACGGCGCGCGCACGACGACGAAGACGGTCAGCTCGTTCACGACGTCCGCCACGCCCGCCAGCGACGTCCGCTTGGTCGTGCCGAGCGGGCCGCCCCCGTAGACGATGACGTCCCGGTGCTTCTCGTCCCAGGCCTTCACGGCGGCGACGCCGGCCTCGGCCTTCGCGCGCCGTTCCTCCTCGGACATCGCATTCCAGGCGCGCCAGCGAGGACCCATCTTGTTGCTGAGGAAGACCGCCAGATAGGTGCCGTCCATGCTCATGCTCCGACGCGGAACCAGGTGAAGGACTCCTCGCGCACGCGCCCTTCGGCCACCAGCTTCTCCAGGGACGCCAGGGCGCTGCGCTCCGCCACCGGGTGCAAGAGGGGCGGCGTGTCCGCGTAGGCCGTGGCCACCACCTCCGCGAGCGTCGCGCCCGTCGCGGGCACCGCCTCCAGGATGAGGGCCTCGCGCTGGGCGCGGTGGCGCAGGTACTCGTTCAGCTTGCCCGGGCCGTCCGGCACCGGTGAGCCGTGCGCGGGGTACAGCGTCGTCACGGGCCAGTCGCGCAGCCGCTTCAACTGCGTGAGGTACTCCACCATGTTGCCCTCGGGCGGGTCGATGACGATGGAGCCCACGCTCGCCACCATGTCCCCCACGATGGCCGCCTTGCTGCGCGAATCCACCAGGCACAGGTGCCCTCGCGCGTGCCCCGGCGTGTGCAGCACGTGCCAGCGCTGCACCATCGGCCCGTCCAGGTTCAGCACCTCGCCGTCCTCCAGGAGCCGCTCCACCGGGAAGTCCAGCCGGTCCGCCGTGCTCGCATGACACCAGAGCGGAATGCCCAGCCGCTCCTTCACCGCGAACGCCCCGCCCACGTGGTCGCCGTGGTGATGCGTGAGCACCACCGCCACCGGACGGGCGCCCTCCGCCTTCAGCCCCGCCACCAGCGACAGGAGCTTCGCGTACTGCTTCACGTCCGACGAGCCGGGGTCCACGATGAGCAGGTCGCCCGTGCCCAGCACGTACGCGTTCGTGTGCGTCGCCGGAGGCAGCGTGGGCGTCTCCAGCGCCACCACGCGCACGCCGCGCTGGAACTCGATGCGCTGGGCCACGTAGCCCGGGCAGTACGGCGGCGTGCTCAGCTTCGCGCGCGCGTCCGCTTCGTCCGTGAACTCGGACAGCACCTGCAACGCGTGCTGCGCGGGCGGATGGAGCAGCGCCGTGCCGTCGCTCCAGCGGGACAGCGCGTCCTCCGGGCGAATCCACGCGCCTTCCGTCAGCTCGCCCGGGATGATGCTCGCCGCCGCACCCTCCGGCAGCTCCACCAGGTAGAAGCGCGTGTCGAAGCGCACCGGGACGGACGGCGGCGTCACCCAGCGCCCCGCGGGCTTGAGGTCCTCCGCGCGCAGGGACAGCGTGTGGCGGACCAGCCACTCGCTCCACTTCACCGTGCCCGCGAGCAGCGCCGCCCGCCCCTCCTCCAGCGCCTCGGGAGACAGCGCTCGCGCGCCTTCCGCCACCAGCACGCCCGCCTCCTCGAACAGCTCGCGCGCCGCCGCGGAGCGCAGCGCGGCTTCTTCTTCCTGGGCGCCCTGCACGGGCACTTCGTGGTCGTCCTTGTCCAGCTTGCCGCCGGGGAAGGCCTGGAAGCCGCCCGCGAAGGTGAGCGCGCGCTCGCGCTTCACCCAGAACACCTCCACGCCGGAGTGCGCGCGGCGATAGAGGATGACCACCGAGGAGGGCCGGGGCTCCACGGGGGTGTGGGGCGCGAAGAGGCCCATGCCGGGAAGGGGCTCGCTCATGGTTGCACCGTCGTCCTTCAGGATTGCGTCGTCTGGCCGAGCAGCCGGCCCATCATCTCGCGCGCCCGCTCCGCCTGGTCCGGCCGGACATAGAGCCGCGTCAGTCGCACCGCGCCACTGTAGCGCTGGTAGAGCGGCGTGTAGCGCGCCACCTCCGTCAGCCTTCCCGTGGACACGTCCAGGATGAACAGCCCCGGGTTGCCGCCGCCCCCGGAGGCCCCCACGTACTTGCTGAGCGCCCCCTTGGACAGCACCGTGTAGTGCTCGAAGCCGCCGCTGGTGAGCGCGCTGTTGAGCACCTCCAGGTCGTAGCCCGTGTCGCGCTCCGTGAACTGCGCCAGCAGCTTGAAGCCCTGCCGGCGGCTGATGCGCTCCGCCCACCGGTTCTTCGAGCGGCGCAGCGTGTACCAGAGCGCCGCGTCGTCGCAGAGGAGGAAGGACTCCGGGTCGTGGGGAATCTCGAACTCGCCGGGCGTCTCCTCGTAGTACCGGCGCAGCATGTGGTCGAAGTTCACCGACGTGTGGTGCAGGTACACCGACACGAACATGTGGTAGCGGCTGAGCAGGAAGTCCTCGAACGCGAACGCCGCCGCGCGCGACAGGGCCAGCACCGCGCGCCCGTCCTTCACCGCCGGGTTCAGGTTGGAGACGATCCAATCCATGTCGTACCGGCCGTAGTTCACGCCCGTGTAGAACGAGTCGCGCAGCAGGTAGTCCATCCGGTCCGCGTCCAGCTCCCCGGACACGATGGCGCGAAGCAGCGGCGACCAGTCCACGCCCTTGTACGTGAAGCCCGGGTCCTTGGGCGGCTTCGCGCCCGTGATGAGCGCCACCGCCGCCATGGCGGTGATGCCGCGCGGACCGAACTCCTTCTGGATGATGTCCGTCAGCGAGCTGTCCAGGAGCAGCTTCGCCGTGTAGTCCTCGTGGGTCGCCTGCTCCCCTTCCGCCACGGCGTCCAGCCAGCCAGGCAACCGCAGCAGCGACCGCCGGGGCGCGATGCGCTCGGACGCGTGCGACAGGGGCATGTGCCCCAGGTCATGACAGAGCACCGCCAGGCGTACGGCGGTGCAGAAATGTTCACGCACATCGTCCGGCAGCTCGGAGCGGCTGGCCACGGCGTTGAAGACGCGTGAGGCGACGTACATGGCGCCCAGGCAGTGGGCATGGCGGGTGTGGGTGGCGCCGGGGAAGGCCATGTCCCCGAAGCCCAGTTGCCGCACGTAGCGCAGGCGCTGGTAGTAGCGACTGTCGATGACGGCCTTCTCCGGGTCGCTCACCGGGATGACGCCGTGGATGGGGTCGCGAATCCGCATGTCGTCCTTGTCGGGACCTGAAGCCGGGGGTGGCCGGTTTCCGCTCCAACGGGTCACCCACCGTAGCGCATACCCCGGCAGGCGGTAGCCCTGTGAGGGACCGACCGGCCACCACGCCACAGGCTGGGAAGGTCCGTGGGGACGTGCTAACCCTCGGGACACTCCGAATGCACATCATCCTGCTGCACAATCGTGACCACGACCTCCTCGAGGACGACCCCGGGCGCGAAGCCCGCGAGGACGTGGTCCGGGTGGCCGAGAGCCTGGCCCACGCGCTCAGCCGGGACGGCGTGGCCGCCGAGCCGCTCGCCATCGAAGGAGACAAGCTGGACTTCGTGGAGGCCCTGCGCTTCCTCCAGCCCGACCTCGTGGTGAACCTCTGCGAGTCGCTGGCCGCCGACAGCCGCGGGGAGATGGCCGTCCCCTGCCTCCTGGACGCGCTGGGCCTGCCGTACACCGGCTCGTCCGCCCTGTCGCTGGGCCTGGCGCTGCACAAGCCCAAGGCCAAGGACGTGCTGCGCGCCCACGGCGTCTCCACCCCTGCCTCCTGCGTGGTGAAGAAGCGCGAGGACGCGTTGGCGGTAGACCTGCCGTGGCCCCTCATCGTGAAGCCCGCGCGCGAGGACGCCAGCGTGGGCATGGACTTCGACTCGGTCGTGACGGAGCGCTCGGCGCTCGTGCGGGCGTGCGAGTCCGTGCTGCGCACCTTCCATCAGCCCGCGCTCGTGGAGCAGTTCATCCCGGGGCGTGAGGTCTATGTTCCGCTGCTCGGCAACAGCCCGCGCCAGGCGCTGCCGCTCACGGAGATCCACTTCGGTCGCGCGTTCGACGACCGGCCGAACATCGTGTCGTACCGGGCCAAGTGGGAGGCGGAGTCACCGGAGTACCGGGACTCGCCCACGGGACCCTGCCGGCTCGACGCAGTGCAGGAAGCGCGTTGCATCCAGACGGCGCTGGAAGCATTTGCAGCGCTGGATTGCCAGGACTATGGACGCGTGGACCTTCGGGTGTCGCCCGAGGGTGTGCCGTACGTCATCGACATCAACCCCAACTGTGACCTGCACCCGGGCGCGGGGTTCGCGAAGGCGGCGCAGGCCGCCGGCATGGACTACGCGGCCCTGGCCTCCCGCATCGTGGAGGTCGCGCTTGAAAGGACCCATGGAAATCCGCACGCTCGAAAGAAAGGACCGGGAACCGCTCGCCGCGTTGATCCGGCGAATCGAAACCTTCTCGCAGGAGGAGCAGGACTGCGCCATCGAGCTGGTTGACACCGCGCTCACGGCGGGCAACCGGGACTACACCATCCTGGTGGCGGACCGCGGGCAGGACGGCGGCGGTCTGGTGGGCTACTGCTGCTACGGCCCCACGCCGATGACGGAGAACACCTTCGACCTGTACTGGATCGCCTCCGCGCAGGAGGTCCGTGGCCAGGGCATCGGAGCGGGGCTCATCTCCGCCATGGAGGCCGACCTGCGCCGCCGCAAGGCGCGGATCATCCGCGTGGAGACGAGCGCCACGGAGGCCTACGGCCCCACGCGCGGCTTCTACGCGTCCATGAAGTACGGCGAGGAGGCGCGCCTGCGCGACTTCTACAAGCAGGGTGATGACCTCATCATCCTGACCAAGCGCCTGTAATTCCCATCAGGAGCGGGCAGATGCCTTCCATGAACCGACCGATGCGACGCACCCGTCTGGGATTGTTGAGCCTGCTCGCCCTGCTGACAGGGGCACCCTCCCCGGCCTGGGCCCAGGCCCCCGCCGCGCTGAAGAACCAGGCGAAGGCCGCGGCGGCCAAGGCCCAGGCGAAGACCTCCCAGGCCCCGCAGGCCCAGGAGCAGCTCTCCGACGCGCTGAAGGCCCCGCGCCCCAAGGGCGGCGAGTACTTTGGCCTGTACCTGATGGACAAGAAGGTGGGTTGGTTCTTCACCGACCTGACGGTGCTGCCGGGCAACAAGGCCCAGAGCATCAACGAGCTCATCTTCAAGGCGCAGGTGGGCACGCGCGTGTCGGAGCGCGTGCACCGCGAGGTGCGCGTCTACGAAGCGAAGCCGGGCGGCAAGCTCCTGTCCTTCACCGTCACGCAGAAGGGCGACGGCGGGGACAACGAGCTGGTGGGCACGGTGACGGGTGACGCCCTGCGCGTGGTGCGCAAGCGCCCGGGACAGCCGGATGAGGTGCTCAAGCCCATGCCGCTGCCCAAGGAGACGATTGAAGACGCGGATCAGGCGCGCGTGGCGCTGCTTCGCGGCCAGAAGGTGGAGGGCGTGGCGCTGGACGGCACGGACCTGGAGGGCTACCGCACCGTCACGACGGTGGAGGCTCCGGAGGAGCAGGTGCTGGGCGGCGTGAAGGTGAAGCTGTCGCGGGTGAGCACGCTGTCGGACAAGGAGAAGGTGCCGGTGGCGGCCTTCCTGACGACGGACGGCAAGATGGTGCGGGTGGACTTCGGCCAGACGATGCAGGCGCGGGCCGAGTCCGAGTCGGTGGCGAAGCGGATGGACCTGGTGGAGGTGTTTGGCCTCACGCGCGTGGTGCTGCCCAAGCCGCTGCCCGCGAAGGCGCGCGAGGTTCCCGGCCAGCTGAAGCTGGTGATGAAGAACCTGCCGGAGAAGTTCCAGCAGGACACGTACCGGCAGAAGTACCAGCGGCTGCCGGACGGCCGCGTGGAGGTGACGCTGCTCGCGGCGCCGCCTTCGCCCAAGGGGCGCGTGGGCCGGCCGGTGGCGGACCCGGACGGTGGGGAGAACCTCAAGTCCACGCTCGCGGTGGAGGCGGACGCGCCGGCCATCAAGGCGCAGGCCAAGAGCATCATCCGAGAGGAGAAGGACGCGTACACGGCGGCGCGGATGCTGTCCGCGTGGGTGTACAGCAACCTGCAGAAGGACTACGGCGCCAGCGCGGACCGGGCCACGGACGTGCTGCGCCAGAAGAAGGGCGACTGCACGGAGCACTCGCTGCTCACGGTGGCCATGCTGCGCGCGTCCGGCATCCCCGCGCGCCGCGTGGACGGCGTCATCTACATGGTGAACTCCGACGGCGTGCCCGCGCTGTACTGGCACGAGTGGGTGGAGGCCTACGTGGGCGAGTGGACCCAGTTGGATCCCACCTTCAACCAGCCCGTCGCGGACGCCACCCACTTCTATGTGGGCTACGAGGGGAACGCGGAGATCACGCCCCTCATCGGTTCGTTGCAGGTCACGGACGTGAAGTAGTCCGCGTCAGTGGCCCGGAGCGGCGACCAGCCGCTCCGCGAGCAGGCCCTCTTCCGTGATGGGCCGCTCGCACACGAAGCCGCGGCAGAGGTACGCGGCGCCCTTCCCTTCCACCGGGTCGCGTCCCGCGAAGAGCTCCTGGAGGCGCGCGGGCGGAGTGGCGCCCGTGTCGTGCCAGCCGAAGGAGAACACCGGCGCGTAGGTGCGGTTCGCGGCGGCCAGCAGCGGGGCCACGGCCTCGCGGGTCCCCGCGAAGGTGACGCCGGACGCGCCGTCCACCAGAGAGTCCGCCGCGAGCCCCAAGTGGCCGTAGCCCATGGGGTTGCGCACCAGTTGGTCGTGCAGCTTGGCGACGTAGTGCTCCGGCTGGTCCAGATGGCACACGTCGCCGGTGAGCGCGGAGAGCGTCACCTGCGCCTCCGTCAGCGTGGACGCGCCGGACGGGAAGGCATTGTCGAAGAGGGAGAAGGCCGCCACCACCAGGTCCTTCTGTCCCCGGGGCGCGGAGAGGTACGCCTGCTTCTCCTCGTCCCAGAACAGCTCCACCGCGCGGTGCGCGAGCGCGTCCGCCGCGTCCAGGTACTTCGCGTCGAACGTGGCCTGGTAGAGCGCGGTGAGGCCGGAGGCGAAGTCGCCGTAGTCCTCCAGGAAGCCGTCGATGCGGCCCTGGCCGTGCTGGTACGAGCGCAAGAGCCGCTTGCCGTCCCACATCTTCGTGAGCACGAAGTCCGCCGCGTCCGAAGCGAGCTTCGCCCAGTCCGGCCGGTCGAACACGCGCGAGGCCAGCGCGAGCCCGCGGATCATCAGCCCGTTCCAGCCCGCGAGAATCTTGTCGTCGCGGCCCGGCTTCACGCGCTGCTCGCGCAAGAGGAAGAGGACGCGGCGCGCTTCCGCCAGCTCCTTCTCCACCGCCTCCACGGGGCGGCCCTGCTCCTTCGCGAGCTGCTCCACGGGGACCACAACTTCCAGCACCGTGGCGCCGTGCTCGAAGTTGCCTCCGGGCTTGATGCCGAAGTGGCGCAGCACGGTGTCCGCCTGCGGGCCCATGGCCAGGGCCGCGCGGACCTCCTCGGGGCGCCAGACGAAGAACTTCCCCTCCTCGCCTTCGCTGTCCGCGTCCTGCGTGGCGTAGAAGCCGCCGGCCGGGTCGGTCATCTCGCGACGGACGTACTCGACGGTCTCCTCCACGACCTTGCGCCAGAGCGGCCGTGACTCCACCTGCTCTGCTTCCGAGTACAGGTGCAGCAGCTGGGCGTTGTCGTAGAGCATCTTCTCGAAGTGGGGCACCAGCCAGCGCTCGTCCACGGAGTAGCGGTGGAAGCCGCCGCCCAGCTGGTCGTAGATGCCGCCCAGCGCCATGCGCTCCAGCGTGCGGAACACCGCGGCCTTCAGGGGCTCACCGCCGCCGCGCCGCCACGCGCGCAGGAGCAGCGCCACGTTCATGGGGTTGGGGAACTTGGGGGCGCCGCCGAAGCCGCCGTTCACGGGGTCCATGCGCTTGAGCATGGACTGGCCCATGGCGACGATGTCCTCCGCGGACAGGTGCGCGGGCGCGGCGTCCAGGCCATGGGTGGACAGCTCCCCGAGGCCCTCCTGGAAGCGTTGGGCCTGCTCCTCGATGTCGTCCGCCTTGTTCTCCCACGCGTCGCGCAGCGCGGAGAGCAGGCGCGGGAAGCCGGGCCGGCCGTAGCGGTCCGAGGGCGGAAAGTAGGTGCCGCCGTAGAACGGGCGCAGGTCCGGGGTGAGGAACACGGTGAGGGGCCAGCCACCGCCCTGCCCCATGAGCTGCACGACGCCCTGGTAGATTTGATCGAGGTCGGGGCGCTCCTCGCGGTCGACCTTGATGTTGATGAAGCCCTCGTTCATCAGGCGCGCGATGTCCGGGTGCTCGAAGGACTCGTGGGCCATGACGTGGCACCAGTGGCACGCGGAGTAGCCCACGGAGAGCAGGATGGGCTTGTTCTCCGCGCGGGCGCGGGCCAGGGCTTCGTCCCCCCAGGGGTACCAGTCCACGGGATTCGTGGCGTGCTGGCGCAGGTACGGCGACGGCTCCTGGGCCAGACGGTTGGTATGTCCAGAGGGGGGATGGTCGTCCATGGGGTACTCCCGGTGTGCAGCGGCTTCGCGGCCCTTCACATTGTGAGCCTGGGTTCGCGGGGGCAAGCTGAAATGGCCTCACTCCCCGCTGGCCAACGGCCCTCCGGTGAGATTTGTCAGGGGGCGTGCGTGCGTCCGCCCCCTCCAGCCCCGGCCCGGGAATGAAGGCGTGTCTCGTCCTGGTGGGGATGGGCGTGGGGGTGCGGCTCGCGCTGGCGCTGGGAACGGACGTCTACTTCGACGAGACCTATTACTGGCAATGGGCCCGGCATCTCGCATGGGGATATTTCGACCATCCGCCGATGGTGGCGTGGCTCATCGCCGCGCTGGGCATCCGGGGGACGGCGCTCGTGTGCGGGCTGGGGACGGGCGTGGCGGTGTGGGGGCTGGCGCTGGACGTGTACCGGTCCAGGGACGCGGCCTGGAGGGCGCTGGCGCTGTGGAGCGCGGTGCCGGTGGGAATCCTCTCCGGGGTCTGGGCCACGCCGGATTCGCCCATGCTGCTGTTCTGGGCGCTGGGGCTCTGGGCGCTGTACCGCGAGAAATGGGTGCTGGCGGGGCTGACGTGTGGCCTGGCGCTGCTGTCGAAGTATCCGTCCGTGCTGCTGGGCCTGGCGTTCATGGTCGCGGCGTTGAAGGCGCGGCGGCTGCCAGCGGGGGCGTGGCTCACGGCGGGGCTCGGATTGCTGTGCTTCCTGCCGGTGGTGTTGTGGAACGCGAGCCATGACTGGGTGGGCTTCAAGTTCCAGCTGAACCACGGCCTGGGCGGGCGCGGAGGATGGGCGACGTTCGGCGAGTACCTGGCGGGGCAGCTCGCGATGGGCGGGCCGGTGCTGTTGCCGCTGGCGCTGGTGTACGCGGTGCGCGGGCCGAAGGAGCAGTTCCTGCTGCGCATGGCGGCGGTGATTCCGCTGCTGTTCTTCGGCTACGCGGCGGCGAAGACGCGGGGCGAGGCGAACTGGCCGGCGGCGGCGTACGTGGCGGCGAGCATTGGCGTCGCGGGGATGCGGCCGGCGTGGCAGCGGGCGGCGGCGTGGAGCGGGATGGCGGTGGTGCTGGCGGTGACGTCGCACCTGTTGTTCCCGGTGCTGACGTTCGAGCGCGACGTGGTGCTGGCGAGGACGCACGGCTGGGGCGTGCTGGAGCGGCTGAGGACGCCGGAGCAGCTGTTCCCGGGCATGGCGCCTGGCCCTACGGCGGTCTACGCGCCCACGTACCAGCTGGCTTCGCAGGTGGCGTACACGGCGGGCGTGGAGACGGACACGGTGGGCCCGTCACGGCGCAAGAGCCAGTACGACCTGTGGCCTGAGCTGGAATTGAAGCCCGGGCAGGACGTGCTGTGGTGTTCGGAGAACGGCGTGGCGCCGCCGGAGGAGCTGGTGCAACGCTTTGGCTCCGTGGAAGGGCCCGTGAAGCTCACGGGGGTCTTCCGGGGTCGGCGGCTGCATACGTTCACGGTGTGGCGGTTGCCCTCCCTTAAACCCACACCAGACTGAACTTCATAAGAATAGCCCTCCCGCTAGCTCACAACACCACAAACAGACACAGCAACTCATCCATCTCGAACTGCCCTCCACACCGCACTATAGCCGCCACTATCTGCATCAATTCCCACCAAATCGAGAAGCTTTTTTGCCGCAATCAGCATCCAAGGAACCAATCGCCTCGGTGTTCGCACAAGGTCCGCCTGAAGCAAGTCCAGCCCTCGCACAGCTAACTCCCTTGCACGACCCAACAGTCCGAGTTCGCGTTCTATCAACGCAAGCACACAGAGGGCCTCACTAGCGTCCTCTCGGTGCGCAAGTGGATGCTCTCTATTAAGCTCGTCCCAAATGCCAGTCGCCGTATCCGCGAGCCCCAATGCATCCTGATACGAGCGAAGCAAATACTGAACCTGCGCAGAAACAACAAGAAAGTTAGCGCGACTAACACGCATGGTCCGAGCCCCACGCCCTGCCTCCAAGCGCTCAAAAGCAGGCTGAGCCAACCTCAGCAACTCCCGAGCTAAAACAGCGTCACCGCTCAAGACAAACAGCCTTGCCTTTAGAGCATACGCCTCGACTAGAAAATACCGCACCACCCCAGGTCGCTCAGCCGCAAGCTCCCCAAGCACTCCCAAGCACTCATCCACATGACTCAACGCATCATCACGCTGACCGAGACTCGCCTTAGCATAAGCCACTTTCAAATGTCTTATGGCGATCCTCATCAAACCAGAACCGGCATCTCCCCCCACATGCACTTTCTGCAGCGCCAAGCTCTCCAAAGCAACTTCAAGAGCTCTTTCCAATAATCCCAAATAAGCAAACGCACTCGAAAGCCCACTGAGCGAGGCACTTAACTCCTCACGAAAAACTTCAGGCCTCGCACTCGACAATCCGCGAAAAATCACAACCGACTGCTCAGCCAAAACGCGACCCTGCTCATAGCGACCAACATCAAGCCAAAACGAGGCAAGAGCCCTCAACGTAACTGCAAGCTTAGGCTGGAAAGCATCAGGATTAGCATCAGCAAGCTCCACCAATATCGCAAATGAATTTTGCGCATATTGCATAGCATCTTCCGTCCTGCCCACATGAGAAAGAGCAAGAGCAAAAGCATAATAATACTCAGCCAACTGATGCCGATCGCCCCCCGACCTCATTGACGAGTAGACGTCCAATGCCTCCTTCACAGCTTGGTACGCACCTTCAAAGTCACCAAGCCGCTGTTGAACAGCGGCACGATTGTGCAACACCGTAGCAAGATCATCTCGATAGGAACCAGGATTCGCTTCAACAAGCGAACGAAAATAAGAGACAGCCTCCTGGTTTTTATCCAACGCCTCAACATATTGCCCTAGCGCCATCAACGCATTCGAACTATGCATCAAACAAAGTGCATAATTCGCAAGATGCTGAGCCCCCAACTTAGCGAGCGCCTTGAAAAGTGGCAGCGCCTTCTCATTCACCTCCAGCGCTTCTCTATGCTTCTCTAAAGCCGAAAGCCGGCCAGCCAGCGCACTATAAGCAATTGCCAATTTCGATTTTTTCTCATTACCAATCGGCTTACCATCCAATCTCCTTTCGAGCCGCTCAAGCCTAAGCCGCGCAACAACAAGAGCACACTCACGAAGCGCAGTTGTTGCCGCAGGCATCTTTTTCCACAACGGCTCAATCAAATCATATGTCTCCTCAGACGAAGCCTTCTCAAGAACTTCAGCAAGCATCTTGCCAATCGGATCTCCCGACTCAATCGCAACAGCGCTAGCTGCGACGGCCGTACGCAACGACAGATTGCCACTCAAACCCCTTTGCAGCCATACAACATCCGTAGGGCTTTGTCGGGCAAGCCGATTCAAGACCACCAATGCGCTTCGTTGGATCGGCTCATCAATTGCCTTATCAAGCACTACATCCAACAAAGAGCCATCTTTAGAAAGCTCCTGAGAAACGAGCCTCTCACCCAGAATATCTGGGCGAAGCGCGTCAATACGCCCCGACAAAGCATAAAATGTACGAAGCACCCCCAAAATCTTATTAACGACATCGATTCCCACTCCCTGAAGACTGGGAATCGATGAAATAATTTGCCGCGCGTCCCTTCCATCCTTTACCCCAGCACGCAGCGTCAGTATAGCAACTGCCTGCTCCAATCCTTGATAAAAGGAAGGCTGCAACCCCTGAGCCTTCGCAGCTTCGTGCCAATATCGACGCTCCCGCCGCAAGGTCGCTTCCAACAAACTTGTCGCTGTTTCTGGACGCTCCCCAGACAACGCAGCCATGGCCGCCAAGTGAATAAACAACACATTTGCAAAATGGGGCGCCGACAGGTCTGGTGCAATAACACCGTCCCGAGCTTTGCCGAGCCTTTTCGCAAAAGCCGACAACGCCTCTTGGAATATTACCTCCCTACCTTGCCGCTCTCCGGGAACTTCTGGAATCCTGAGCGGCCCCGTTACCGCACGACCCAGCAAAAAACTCTCGATTGAAGGATAATCTATAGCAAGCCGGCTCCACCATTCGCCCGCATCTCGCGCAAGCAGCATTATCCGAATCCGCTCGGCCCCCCCACGATTCTTCGAAAAGGCCACTCGAATTAAGTCAACAACCTCACGCTGGCGAGTCTCGGCATAATCAACAACAACAAATACGCGAGCGCACCGTTCGACAAATCTTCTGATCTCATACTCCGACACCTGACCAGCGCCACTCGTGAGAAACCCTCCACTCCACCCCTTGATGCGCAACTCCCTGCAAGCCTCAATCATCAGCCTAGTCTTGCCTGCTCCTGCAGAACCAATCCGGAACTGAATCGCTGCCGGCAACCCATCCGGCTCTTCAGCCCAAGCCAACACTGCATCAAGCAAATCTTTTCGGGATTCATGAAACGGAACACAGGCCTCTTCCGCCCTCAGAAGTTGGCTTTCCGCATTCCCCCATGCAGGATCCCAACTTGGCTCCTTAATTTCGAGGATCGAGGGCCCCACCAATGAGGCAATGGCTACTGGAGCTTCGGTCGCGCCACCAGCAGATATGCCAGCGGTTGCTTGCAACAAATCTGGGCTCGCAGTGCTCGACGGGACTTCGGACTGCCTGGACAAGCCAAGCGCATCTGCCAAACTGCGAGCACAGTTTGCCCAGGTATATCCATCACTTCGCTCTGACAACAAAGTTCGAAGTGTCTTGGCATACTGTTTCTTGCGTTCAATATCATGCGCCAAATTAAGTATAGCCTGACTTACCCCCTGCTCGTCTGCAGGGTCGAAGTTCTCCTCCCCAAAATCAGACAGCTCACCAAGCCCGCCACGCACCTCGACGACAGTGAGACATGCCAATCCAGGCGCACCAAGCCTGTCGTCAATCAATTTATACAAACCGCTATTTCTACTGACGATGAGCGGAACTTCCGCCGCAATAGCTTCCCAGCCCGTGAGACCGAACCCCTCGTGCCACGACAACATCATGGCAAAGCTTGAACGTCTCAGTTCATCAAACAACTGATTGCGATCTTCTTCATACGGAAGAGGCAGGAGGTTGAGTACGCGCCCCGCCTTCTCACGCGCAAAGATCCGAAGAGATTTTTCTTCCTCGCTGAGCGGAGACACCCCAATAACTCGCAACAACGGTTCATCTCGCAAAGACTTCGGCTCACGAGGCTTCGCATTCGCTTCCCTGCAGGCCACGGCAAATCCTGCTACCGCAAGGCGCCCTTGCTTGATTCGGTCATTCGCTGGATCAAAGCGCCCAAAAGTTATCCCACTAAACTTTACCCCGAGTTGCACTGGAACAATCTCTGCAAGCCCAGGGACAATCATCTTCGGCTGTCTTACGCCATCCAGTAAGTCGCTTAGGCTATCCCGCAGAAGTGGCCCCACAGCGAATACTTCATCGGCTTGGCGAAAAAGATTCCGCTGAGCATCCTCTTTTCTCTTGGCTGCCAGCGCTTCCCCATGCTTGTAACTAGAATAGGCGACGTAATTCATATGATGGATCAATGCGGACTTGCCCTGCCCTGAGCATTTAGGAAGAGCAGCAGCCACAGCCCCGCTGATCACATCGTGGCCGATCCACCAAAGAACTTCGTCTGCTCCCTCTGCCTGCACCACAGCCAGCACACTGAGCGTGCGGCTCTCATCGACCCGCTCTCCATCTTGGACGTTGAGAGAAAGAAGCTTCACGCCGTGCTTCGCTGCATCCTCAACCTCGTTGGAAGCAGCATTCATCACCACGCAGATGACACGTGTTTGGGGAGCTACTACTGGGCCGAGCGCCTTTGATAAGTCGGTGTTGAACGAATTGATGCCGCCATGCTTCGGCCCCCAAGCGTTCGTAATCAGAACGATTCGTGCCATAGATCCCCAAAGGGCTTAGACCGTGCCAGCTGGATCCTAGCAGGTCAAGAGGTGCGGTTGATGGCCCACTCCTCCCGCGTTCCCGATGCAATGGAGGGGTATTCGATGTCGATGCACGAGAAGATGAGGCAGTAGTGGCGGCGCAGACGCGGGGCGAGGCGAAGTGGCCGGCGGCGGCGTACGTGACGGCGTGCGTTGGGGTCGCGGGGATGCGGCCGGTGTGGCAGCGGGCGGCGGCGTGGACCGAGATGGCGGTGGTGCTGGCGGTGACGTCGCACCTGTTGTTCCCGGTGCTGACGTTCGAGCGCGACGTGGTGCTGGCGCGGACGCACGGATGGGGCGTGCTGGAGCGGCTGAGGACGCCGGAGCAGCTGTTCCCGGGCATGGCGCCTGGCCCTACGGCGGTCTACGCGCCCACGTACCAGTTGGCTTCGCAGGTCGCGTACACGGCGGGCGTGGAGACGGACACGGTGGGCCCGTCACGGCGCAAGAGCCAGTACGACCTGTGGCCTGAGCTGGAATTGAAGCCCGGGCAGGACGTGCTGTGGTGTTCGGAGAACGGCGCGGCGCCGCCGGAGGAACTGGTGCAACGCTTTGGTTCCGTGGAAGGGCCCGTGAAGCTCACGGGGGTCTTCCGGGGGCGAAGGCTGCATACGTTCACCGTGTGGCGGATGCGGACGTTGAACTCCGCCGTACAGCCATAGTGTGTCCTCATCAGTCCTGAGCCACTGGTACGACGCAGGCTTGTCACTCTTCACTGCGGAGCCAGAACCAACGGCCCTTGGACCGAAGTGCTCCCTCGAGGAACTCCCGAAACGAACTGGCGATCAGCGCGCAGTACTCAGGGTCAGGGAACGCTTCGTTGTAGCCATCGCGAATGGGATAGCGTCCCTCCTCCTGGCGGCTCACGTCGAGAAGGATGTAGTTGCTATCCCTTACCTCGCAGATGGCATACCAGGACGGCGGTCCAGCCTGCTCCGTATCCTCATCGCGCATGATCACTCGCGCGCGGGCAATCCGTGACAGCGGCAGGAACGTGAAGGCAGGATCGACGAAGCCGAACGTGGGATCCCGCTGGGCAAACAGCCGGGCTCCGTCACAATGCAGGTAGAACGCACGCAGGTCTGGTTCCAGGCGCCAGCCCACACGCTGCTCGAACGCGTCCAACTGCTCCGGTGTCGCCGGTGGATTGGGAACGTGAAGGCGCGAGACCTCCTCAAGCAGCTCCTCCATCGCCTGGTGCCTATTCTCCATAGGGATAGTCCGTGCCGACGCTCGTCCACGGGGGCGAGTTCGCGTAACACTGGTTGTAGAGCCTGAAGAGCGTCTGATGGATGTCCTTGGGAAACGGCAGGATGTTGTCCCAGTCCGTGGGATTGCCGCCATGCCAGAGGTCCCGGATGTGGTGCCCCTCGTAGGGATTCCCGTTCTCCGAGGGCCATGCGCCAAAACGCTTTGCCCACTGCTCCCGGAACTCAGGGCGGCTGTCATCCCACTTACCTCGGGCTGCCTTGTTCTGAGCGGCGCCGAGCGTTGCGTAGTTGCAACAACAGTTCGTCATGCCGAACCGGCTCCCGGCACGGACGACCGTTCCTTCAAAGTCCATCTTCACGTCCGCGAGCCACATGCATCCCTGAAGGGCGTGGCCGCTGCCCGCGCACTTCTCTCGGCAGTAGGCCATGAGCTGCGAGCTGCACTGCCAGGGACCATAGTGGATGACCGTGCGGAACTGGCCTCCACCTGGCACGGCCACCAGAGGCCCTACCCACTTCCGAGCCGAGGCAGGGGTCGTGGGCGTTGGACCTTCAGCGCAAGCTGACAGAAGCAACGTCCCAAGCAGGAGGACCGTTGAACGCTGAGTGGGAGCATTTTCCTTTGCTGTCATGAGCGCGCACCCTACCGCGCTCAATGGAGAATCCATTCCGGCACGAAGCCGGGGTGCAGCGTCCGCCCCCGGCTTCGTGGCTCATGTCACGGGCAGAGCGTGCCTTCGCGGCGGCACACGCGGTCGCCGCAGAAGCAGGAGTAGCCCGACTGGCAGGGGCCGCACTGCGGCGGGTTGGTGCCACCGTGGTAGCCCTCACCCGTCACGGTCGCGGTGGCGAGCAGCGTGGTGTGCGCCCGGCCCGAGTAGAGCTTGAACGCGAAGGTGTTGCCCGCGGTGATCCAGGGCGCGGCCTGGCAGAAGTTGTCGCCCCGGGCGAAGAGCACCTCGGACTGGTTGTTCACGCTCAGCCAGACCTCGCCCTCGGAGATGCCGCTGACTTCGAAGCAGACGTTCGTCGCCCCCGTCTGCGTCACACCCAGGTTGATGCGCACGTTCGTGGGCGTCGCGCTGAGGGTCCCCGTGATGGGATCCGGCTTGTAACAGAGGGTCTCATTGTAGCCCCAGGGCGTACACGGAAACCCAAACGTCGTGCAGTACGCCGAGCAGTATTGATTGAGGATGGTGTATCCGGACGGGCAACCGAACACCGGCGCTCCGTGGACGCGAAGTCCTGCCCCCCCGCGCGCACGGGTACTCCTTGAAGATGGAGTCTCGGCACCGAAGACATACGCCCCCCTGCATCAACCGCACGGCCGCGATGGCGGGAGGCGTGTGACAGAAGCGGGCGATGTCGGTGAAGGTTCCCGAGGGCGGCCGGTGGTGAACACTTGAACCCGGGTGTGACCGCGGCGGTGCGCAAGCTGTCGGACAGTCGGACCGGGCGCGGGTTGTAGCCCGGCGGGGGCGTGATGACGGTGCGCCCCCAGCAGGACAGGTGGCGGGCAGGCGGGCGAGGGAGGCGGGCATGGGGATGGTCGGCGGTCGTGCGTGGCTTTCGGCGTTGTCGTTGGTGATGAGCGCGGCCCCGGTGTTCGCGCAGGGCTCCTCCGTCCAGATGGATCCGATGACGGTGCGCCGGGTGATGGACGTCACCGTCGAGCCCCGCCTGGAGCATGACTTCGCCGGGACGGGCTCCCGGCCCACCGCCGAGCTGAACGGGCGGCTCTACTTCCTCGCCACCTTGAGCGGCACGTCGCTTCAGGAACTCTGGGTGACCGACGGGACGCCCGAGGGGACCCGCTCCGTCCAGCAGGAGCTGCTGCCCGCGGGCACGTCCATCGACCGGGGCTCGTTGCGCGCCACGCCGCGCCGCCTGTTCTTCACCGCGGTCTCCGAGGGGAGCGGGCGCGAATTGTGGACGAGCGACGGCACCCGCGAGGGCACGCACGTCACGCGCGAACTCGCCCCCGGCATGGGCCACGGCGTCGGGAATGCGGCGCCTACCTTCGTCTTCGGGGACACGCTGCTCTTCGCGCCGACGCACTCGGCGCAGACGGAGTTCGACCTCTGGAGGACGGACGGCACGGAGGCGGGCACCGTGCCCCTCAAGGACATCTACCCGGGCTTCGCCACGGCGAACGTGCACGGCTTCACGCGCGTGGGGGACACGGTCTACTTCGCCGCGGAGAACGAGCGGGGCTTCGAGCTGTGGCGGACGGATGGCACCGAGGCGGGCACCACGCTCGTGCGAGACATCAAGACCGGCGTCGGCGACTCGTATCCCGAACAGCTCACGGACGTGGCCGGCACGCTCTACTTCACGGCGGTGGACGACACGGGGGACCGCGCCGTCTGGAAGTCGGACGGCACCGCCGAGGGGACGGTGCGCGTCAAGGGCTTCAACACCGTCGTCACGGGCCGCATGCCCACCCTGCTGACCGCCGTGAACGGCACGCTCGTCTTCCTGGTGAGGAGCGCGGAGGAGTCCTCCCAGCTGTGGCGCACGGACGGCACCGACGCGGGCACCCAGCTCCTGGCGCACCTGCCCAGCGCGATGATCAACGCGAGCACCTCCTTCGTCCCGTCGGGCGACCGCGCCTACCTGGTGGCCCAGGGGGCCACGCTCGGGGACTCGATGTGGGTGACGGACGGAACGGCCGCGGGCACGCTGCGCCTTCCGAGCCCCGCCGCATCCGCGCGGGAGTCCGTGCGCGGCGTGACGCCGTGGGAGGACGGGCTCGCCTTCATCGTGACCACGCAAGCGGGGGCGAGCGAGCTGTGGCGCACGGACGGCACCAACGCGGGCACGTCCCGGCTGACGCGGCTGCCGTCGGGAACGGACTTCGCGCTACCCACGGGGCTGGTGCCGTTCCAGGGCGCGCTGCTGACGACGGCCGGAGACCCGTGGACGCCCCATGCGCTGTGGCGCATGGAGCGGGATGAAGCGGCGCCGACCTTCCTGTGCCCGGCCACCCAGGACATGCCCTCCAACCGTCCGGAGGGCACGGACCTCATCCACTACCGGCCCGAGCTGCGCACCGGAGCGGAGCAGGCGTGGATCCGCACGCCCTTCATCGACGGCCAGTTGCTTGCGCTCAACCAGCCCATCGCCATCACCTACCAGGCCGGGGATGCGCAGGGCCGCCTCACGTACTGCACCACGGTGCTGACGTCGCGGGACCTGACGGCGCCGGCCATCAACGCCTGCCCGACGTCACTCACCCTGAACGCGCAGTCGCCCCGGGGCACGACCTTCTATTATCCGCACCTGGGCATCGGGGATGAGACGAGCCGGGACGTCATCATCACCTACAGCCCGACGAACGGCAGCGTGCTGCCCCTGGGCACCACCCAGATGAACGTGACGGCGCGCGACGCCTCCGGCAACGAGAGCACCTGTGCCTTCGCCGTCACCGTGCGCGACAACCAGGCGCCGGGGCAGGCCTGCAAGGTGAACGAGGTCCGCGTGGAGGCGGAAGGGCCTGACGGCGCGCACGCGTTCTGGCCGGACCTCACGCCCACCGACAGCCTCTCCAGCAAGGTCACCGTCACCGGCACGCACGCGTCCGGGGACCTGTTCCCGCTGGGCCTCACCCGCGTGCAGGTCGTCAGCACCGACGAGGCGGGCAACAGCAGCACGTGTGAAATCCAGGTCCGGGTGCGCGACTCGCGCCCGCCCGTGCTCACCTGCCCGGAGGACCAGACGCTGACCACCGCGGTGATGTCCGGCACCCGCGCGGAGTACCCGGCCGCCACCGCCAAGGACAGCGTCTCCGAAGTGGAGCTCCTCTACAGCCCCGTCGTGGGCACCCCGCTCGCGCCGGGCCTGCACGCGGTGCAGGTCACCGCCATCGACAAGGCCGGCAACGCGGCGCTCTGCGACTTCCACCTGACCGTGCAGTACGACCCGACGAGCGACATGCGGCAGGGCATGGGCTGCTCGGTGGGCAGCGGTCCGGAGTCGGCGGTGGGCTGGGCCGCGCTCGTCGCCCTCGCCTGGACGCTCAGCCGCCGTCTGAAGGACGGCAAGCCGCGCGCGTGAGCCATGGCGGCGCGGGGGACTTCCGCTACAGTCCCCTTCGCGCCCCATGGATCTCACCCTCTTCGTCGTCGGACTCGTGAAGGTCGTCCTCGGAGGCCTCGTGGCCGCGCTCGGCATTGGCCTGAGCATGCGCGGCCTGAGCCGCCTCCTGGACAGCCACCCCGTGGAGGAGCTGCGCCAGGGCAACGTCGCCTCCGGGCTGGTGCACGCGACGAGCCTCGTGTCGCTGGGGCTGCTCGTGCAGCACGCGCTGAAGGCCACGGGCGACGCGGTGGACCTGGCGGTGCAGAACCCGCCCGTGTCCGCGACTTCGGTGGTGCAGTTGCTGGGGCTGGCGCTGGTGCACGTGGCGCTGTCGCTGGCGGTGGGCGTGGCGGTGCTCGCCCTGGGCGTGCGGCTGTTCGACAAGATGACGCCGGGCATCGAGGAACTGGCGGAGGTGCGCAAGGGCAACATCGCCGCCGCGCTCCTGCTGTGCGCGTTCCTGCTGGTCATCGCGCTGCTCACCGCGCCGGGCCTCCAGGCCGCGCTCAACGGGCTCATCCCCTTCCCGCAGCTGCCCACCGGGATGCTGCGCGCGCCCGCCTGAGGCCACCATGGTCGCGCGCTCGTGGAAGACGCTGTTGTCGCTGGTGCTGATGGGCGCGCTCATGGCCTTCGCCACCTGGGAGCTCGTGGCGGGCCGCAAGGCGGGCCGGCTCCCGGATCCGCCCCAGCCGAAGACGGAGGTCCCCGCCGCGGACCCGCGGGAGGCGATGCGGGACCTGGGCGTGGTGCTGGTGCCGGAGGACACGCCACCGGAGCGCGCGAAGTCCTATGACTGGCGCGTGGAGGGCATGGAGCCCGCCCGTCAGCAGCTGGCCTACGGCCTGGGCGAGGCGATGGAGCGCGGGCTGGAAGAGGCGCACCGCGACTACAGCGTGCGGCTGCGCTACCGCGCCATGGGCCCGGAGCGCTTCACCTACGTGGCGCCGCCGGGCTGCGGCACGGACATGCGCTGCATCTACGCGGAGCTGATGAAGAGCAACGCGGAGCCGGTGCGCGTGCTGGGCGAGCGCTTCGCCACCTCCATCCGCGAGCGCGACCTGGACGCGGCGCAGGCCACCGAGCTCATCCTCGGCTTCGTGCGCCGCATCCGCTACGAGCTGCCCGGCGACGAGCCCTTCGGCATCGTCCCGCCGGGGCTGGTGCCCGCGCAGGACCGGGGCGACTGCGATTCCAAGGCGGTGCTCGCGCTGATGTTGCTCCGGCAGGTGGGCGTGGACGCGGTGATGCTCTATTCGGACGCGCTCGCGCACGCGGCCATCGGCGTGGGGCTGCCCGGCACCGGCACCCGCATCCCCTTCGGGGGGCGCGGGTACCAGTACGCGGAGCTCACGGCGGAGGGCTGGCCGCTGGGGATGATTCCACCGCAGTACGACAAGCCGCTGCTGTGGCGGGTGCTGCCGCTTCCAGACGTGCAGGGCTGAGCGCGGCGGGCTGCCGCTTCCGGCCCAGCTCCGCGCTCGCCCGCAGCGCGACGTAGGGCGCGCAGAGCAGCCGGAACGCCTCTGAAAGCATGCCCACCCCTCCCAGCAGGAACAGGTCCGGGCGGGACAGGTCCGTCTGGGCCAGGGACAGACCACCCAATCCCAGCAGCCCCAGCCCCCACATCAGCTCCACGCGGGTGGCGGCCAGCGCGGCCCTCCAGCGCTCGTGCGCCGGCTGGAACTTGTCGGTCCGCTCCCACGCCAGCGGCTCCTTGGAGAAGAACGCGGCCGTCACCGCGCGCCGCCGCGTCTGCTCCAACGCCGCGATGAGGACCGCCGAGGACAGCATGTCCCGGAATGAGCAGCGCACCATCCGGGCGCGCAGCCAGAGCCGCACCCAGCGGGTGACCGCGTCCATCCCCGCCAGGACGAGCAGCCCCAGGGGCACGGCGACAGGCTGCCGGTCCACCACCAGCTTCACCACGCCCAGCATCGAGACCATCCCCAGCAGTTGGGTCATCAGCGCGGACACGAGGTCCAGGCCATGGAAGGTCCAGGCCCTGCGCTGCGTGGCGCGCATCCGCTGGCTGCGCCCGGGCAACAGCTCCCGCCAGTGCATCTGGAACTGTTGGATGGGGCCCGTCCACCAGCGGAAGCGCTGCTTCTGGAGCTCCCGGAAGGACTGCGGCAGCAGGCCCCGGCCCAAGGTCTGCTTGAGGAAGAGGCCCTGGCCGCCCCTGGCGGACAGGCGGAACGCCAGCTCCGAGTCCTCCGTCAGGCTCTTCTCCGACCAGCCCCCCACCGACTCCAGCGCGTGCCGCCGGATGAGGCACGTGGTCCCGATGAGGATGGTGAAGCCCCACTCGCTCAAGGCCGGCAGTTGCAGGAGGTTGCCCTGGCGCTCCTCCCAGTAGCAGGCCCGGAGGAACCAGCGGTCCTCCCAGTCGCGGTAGTCATGCGGCGTCTGCACGTAGTCGATGGACGGATCATCGAAGAAGCCCACCAGCCGCGACAGGAAGTCCGGCTCGCAGACGTAGTCCGCGTCCAGCAGCGCCACCAGCCGCGTCCCGGGCGGCGTCAGCCGCAGCGCCAGGTTCAGCGCCCCGGCCTTCGCTCCGGGCAGGGACTCCACGTGCACGAAGCGGAAGCGCTCCCCCAGCCGCGCGCAGTGCGCCTCCACCGGGCGCCAGAGCGCCGGGTCCGCCGTGTTGTTGTCCACCACGATGACGTCGAAGGCCGGGTAGTCCTGCCGGGCCACCGCGTCCAGCGTGGCGATGACCACCTCCGGAGGCTCCGCGTGACACGGGATGTGCACCGTCACCCGGGGGAACGGCGCCTCGACCCTCGGTGGCAGCGCGTGCGTGGGGCGCAGGTACGTCCGGCGCGTCAGCGGTTGGAGGTCGGCGGTCTCCACCAGGAGCCCGTAGATGAGCTGCGAGGCCACCAGGGCCAGGGTGAGGACCCAGGGGATGAACAGCAGCAGCCGGGCAAGCTCCGCGGAGGGCGGGAACGCGTCGCGGAACCACCGGCCCATGAGCCAGGCGCCGAGCAGGAAGAACACCAGCCGGTGGGTGAAGAACAGCGGCCTCGCCACCGAGTCATGCTTCATGGCCACGCACAACGGCACCGCGACGAGCAGGGAGAACCCGAGCACCGGCAACACGCCCGCCACGCCGCCCGTCAGCGCGGACGTCACCAGCGCAGCGGCCGCGTAGAGCCCCACCAGCACCGCCCCGCTCCAGCGGCGCGCCTCCACGCCATGCCGCAGGTTCCAGCCGAACAGCCCCAGCAGGGCCACCTGCATCACCACGGCGAAGCACACCGTGGGCCTCGCCTCCACCACCGACCACCCGATTCCCATCATTCCCCTCCCGCGTCAGGACCCCGCGTCCAGGGGAAATGGCTCCGGCGCTCTCACGGGCACACCGCGCCACGGACTCAGACATCCCACCCCACGGGACGGCGCTGGAGATTCACGCGTAATTCTTCTATTTCTGCTCTATCCGGGATGCGCGCACGAGAGCGGCATCCCTTCCAAGCGGGGGCGGGACCATGGCGGATTCACGGATGTGGATGACGGTGGGGCTGGTGGCGCTGGCCAGCGGCTGTGGCGCACAGGACGAAGCGAGGATGCCGGCCGCGGTCGAACAGGCGCTGGGCGCGTGCACGCACTCGGTGACGACGAACACGTACGACGGGCCGGACTACTGGGGCACGCTCGTCTTCAAGAACACGGGGACGGTGGCCATCGCCAATCCGGTCATCGCGCTCGACGTGCCCTCGGGCGTAACGTGTGACGATGACCAGCCCGGCTGGACCCACACGCAGTCGGGCCGCACGTGCACCTTCACGCGCACGTCGTCGCTGACGGTGGCGGTGAACACGTCCTACACGTTCAACTACTCCACCAACTCCAACGTGTCCTTCACCGCGGCCAACGTGAAGGTCCAGTCCGACAGCTGCGGCGGCACGTCCCCCGGCGGCACGGGCCTCACCGCGAACCAGAAGAAGGTCGCCGAAGGGCTCACGAGCATCTGGGAGAACGACACGCCCACGCTGGACTACGCCTATTCGGAGAACATCCAGGACGGGCGCGGCTACACCAACGGGCGCGCGGGCTTCTGCACCGGCACGGGCGACGCCATCCAGGTCGTGCAGTGCTACCGGGCCCTGCGCACGGAAGCCAATGGCAACCGCCTGGCGAAGTACTGGAACGCGCTCACCGTCATCAACAACCGCTTCCTGTCCACCGGCCAATCCCAGGCGTCCACGGCGGAGCTGGACGCCGTGGGCAACTGGACCGCGGACTGGGCGGCCAGCTTCAACACCGCCGCCACGAAGGCGGACTTCAAGCAGTGCCAGGACCAGGTGAGCGACGCACTCTATTACACGCCCACTATCAATGAAGCCGCGAAGTGGGGCCTCACCCAGGCGCTCACCAAGGCCGCGCTCTACGACGCATCCATCAACCACGGCTTCGACGGCATGAAGGACCTCATCCGCAAGGCCAACACGGCCCTGGGCAACAGCGGCCAGGTGGCGCCGGTGATTGGCTACAACGGCATCACGGAAGGCGCCTGGCTCCAGAAGTTCCTGGAGAAGCGCCGCGACGTGCTGGCGGCGGACTCCACCTGGGTGGAGGCGGTGGACCGCGTGGCCGCGTACGAGAAGCAGCGCCGCCGCGGCAACTGGGACCTGGGAGTCGCCCTGCGCAACGACGTGCGCGCCCGCGACTGCTGGACGACGGCCTACCCGGCGAGCGGCTACACCGTGCGCAACATCAACCCGGACGGCACCTGGAGCACGCCGTCCTCGTACACCTATTCCTGCCAGTAGCAGGACGGTCTGGCACACGGGCCGTGACGGCGGGCGCCCCGGGATGGCATGACCGGGGCATGGCCCGTGACGTTTCGTTCTTCGACAGGCTCGGCTCGCTGCTCGCCCAGGAGCGTGAGGCCGAGAAGGCCCGGATGACCTCGCTCGCGCAGGGGCTCACCCTGCGCGAGCGCGAGGAGCAGGGCCTGTCCGTGCTGGACCTGGAGACCGTCGAGGAGGAGGTGGGCCTGGGTGGCCGCATCCTCCTCACGCTCGCCCGCGCGGACCGGGGGAAGCTGCCCACGCGCGTGTCCAACGGCGACCTGGTGGCGGTGCTGCCCCGCCGCGCGGAGGTGAAGGACCCGGCGAAGGCGCTCGTGTCGCGCGCCACCTCCACGCGCATCCAGCTGGCCTTCGACCGCGAGCCGCCCGCCTACCTGTCCGAAGGCCTGTTGCGCCTGGACGTCGTCCCCAACGACGTCACCTACGAGCGCGTGCGCGCGGGGCTCCAACGCGTGAAGGCGATGGACAAGGGCCAGGAGCGGCACAAGCGCGAGGTGCTCCTGGGCAACGAGCCCCCGCGCTTCGACAACGCGAAGGACTTCACCCCCACCCGCCCGCTCAACCCGGAGCAGCAGGACGCCGCGAAGCGCGCGCTGGCCGCGGAGGACTTCTTCCTGGTCCACGGCCCGCCCGGCACCGGCAAGTCCACCGTGCTGGCGGAGGTGGCGGCCCAGGCCGTCGCGCGAGGCGAGCGCCTGCTGTGCACGGCGGCCAGCAACGCCGCGGTGGACCACCTCTTGGAGCTGTGCCTGGAGCAGGGCCTGCGCGCCATCCGCGTGGGCCACCCCGCGCGCGTCGCCGCCCGTCTGCAGGAGCACACGCTGGACATCGTGGTGGAGGAGCACCCGGACCGCGTCGTCAGCCGCGACCTGTTCGACGAGGCCTTCGACCTCTTCGGCTACGCGCGCAGGCAGCGCAGCCAGGGCCGCAGCCGCGAGCGCTTCTCCAACGCCCGCTCGTCCACGGCGGAGGCCAAGGACCTGATGGACGAGGCGCGCAAGCTGGAGAAGAAGGCCGTGAAGGCCGTGCTCGCCCGCGCGGACGTGGTGTGCGTGACGCTCGCGAGCCTGGGATCCGGCGTGCTCGCGGGCGAGGAGTTCGACCGCGCCCTGTTGGACGAGGCCACCCAGGCCACCGAGCCGCTGGCCCTGCTGGGCTTCCTGCGCGCCCCCAAGGTGGTGCTCGCCGGAGACCCGCAGCAGCTGCCGCCCACCGTGCTGTCCCAGGAGGCCGCCAAGGCGGGCCTGGGCACGAGCCTCTTCGAGCGCCTGCTGAAGGACCACGGCGACGACGTGAAGCGCATGCTGCGCGAGCAGTACCGGATGAACGCCGCCATCATGGCCTTCCCCTCGAAGGAGATGTACGGCGGCGAGCTGCGCGCCCACCCGTCCGTGGCGGACCGCACGCTGTCCGGGGTGCTCGACTCCGGCTCGGGCGCGGAGGTGGACGCGCCGCCCGTGCTCTACCTGGACACCGCCGGCAAGGGCTTCGACGAAGAGGTGGAGCCCACCACGCACTCGCTCCTCAACCCGGGCGAGGCCACCTACGTCATCGCCCGCGTGCGCGAGCTTTTGGAGCGGGGCCTGTCGCCGCGAGAGATCGCCGTCATCGCCCCCTACAGCGCCCAGGCCCGCCACCTGCGCGAGGCCCTGGAGGCCGTGCACCCGGAGGTGGAGGTGGACACCGTGGACGCGTTCCAGGGGCGGGAGAAGGACGCCGTCCTGGTGAGCATGACCCGCTCCAACAGTGAGGGGCAGCTGGGCTTCCTCAACGACCTGCGCCGCATGAACGTGGCCCTCACCCGCGCCCGCCGGCACCTGTTCGTCGTGGGCGACTCCGCCACCCTCAGCAGCCACCCCTTCTACGCGCGCTTCATCGAAGGCACCCAGACGGACGGCGGCTACCGCTCCGCCTGGGAGTGGCCGGACCCCACCGGGCAATGATTGTCATCCCAAGGACCCGGGGCTGCCCCGGGGGACTACGCAAGGAGTGCGACCCGGGCGCGCGAAATTTGTCGCATCGCTGAACGAATTTTGTCACCTGCTCGGCCGCCGGGCGTGGGAGACGGCCGGAAATCAGGCATTTGGCCCCTTCCAAGGGGTCGGCACGAAGACTGCTTTCCTTTCTGAACACGGAGGGAATGCATGTCTCAAGCGCCTGTGGTGACCAAGGAGAATGACGTCTGGGTGATTCGGATCGACCGGCCCAACGGCAAGACCCAGGAGTACCGCTGCGCCACGGAGAGCCAGGCCCGGCAGCTGGCCATGGTGCTCGGCAAGCCGGACACCGGCGGTCCGCCGCGCCCGGCGGCTGCGTCGTCCAGCACCGTCGCGTAGGGTCGCCAACACCCGGGGGGACGGAGTAAGGCGTGAAGGCACGAGGAGGCCCCCGTGCCCGCCGCCGCATTCGAATCCCTCACCGTCGACGCAGAAGGGCTGCCGCTGCACGTGCGGCAGCGAGGCCCCCACGGCGCCCCCGCCGTGCTGATGCTTCACGGGTGGCTGGACCACTCCCACGGCTTTGATCCGCTCTGCGAGCACCTGCCCGAAGCCTGGCACACGGTGCTGCTCGACTTTCGCGGCATGGGCGAGAGCGGCCACGCGGGCCCCGGCGCCGCGTACCACGTCAGCGACCACCTGCTGGACGTGGAGGCCACCCTGGACGGGCTGGCCCTGCCGCGGGTGCACCTGGTGGGACACTCGCTGGGCGGCATCGTCGCGCTCGCGTACGCCGCCGCGCGCCCGGAGCGCGTCCAGAGCCTGAGCCTCATCGAAAGCCTGGGGCCCTCCGGAGGCCCGCCCACGGGCGCCGTGCAGCGGCTGCGCGGCTTCCTGGACGACTCGCGCCGGCCGCCCCACCGCAAGCGCTACCCCACCGTGGAGGCCGCCGCGGAGCGCCTGCGTCAGGCGAACCCCACCCTCTCCCCGGACGCGGCGCGGCTCTTCGCGCGTCATGGCACCCGGCGCACGCCGGAGGGCGACTTCGCCTTCACCTTCGATCCGCGCCACCGCCGCCGCTTCGGCCAGAGTTTCGACGAGGCCCAGTGGCTGGCGCTGGAGGCCGCCGTCACCTGCCCCGTGCAGCTCTTGCGCGGCACCGAAGGCCTGTCCCCCGCCCCGGAGCTGCTGGAGGCGCGGCTGGCCACCCTGCGGACGCTGGCCGCCCCGCCCCGCTTCTTCGAAGGCGGCCACCACGTGCACCTGGAGCAGCCCGCCGCCATCGCCGCCGCGATCGCGGCCTTCATCGCGGGCACCGCCGGCGCCCCGGCGACGGAAGCGTCAAGTTCATGACCTGAAAAGTTGGGGGTGCAGGTTGGCAAAAGGTCGGGAAAAACCTTTCACCCTCCAGGGCACCCCGGTTCCCTCCAGCGCTCACTTGGCCGCTGGAGTGAACGCCAAGTCCCTGATTTCAGGGGGAGGCGGAGCAACGCTCCTGCCCGGCACGGGTCTTGATTAGGGGAAGCCCGAGATGGATCACGTGTCCCGGGCATCCGTGTGCGTGTGGTGGGGAAGGGTGGGGAGCGGACAATGGTGATGGGGTGGAGGGGTCGGTTCGTCCTGCTGGCGTCATTGGTGGCGGGGACGATGGCGTGTCACGAGGAGGACCAGACGCGCGGGGTGCAGGCCACGGCGGTGCTGGACGTGGACGCGCTCGACTTCGGCGAGGTGCCGGTGGGCGAGTGGCGTGAGAAGGAGGTGCGCATCCGCAACGTCGGCTACGTGCCCTTCTCCGCGCTGGAGGCGTTGGGGCTGGGCAACAACCCGTCCTACCAGGTGGAGTTGACGGACGGCGGCGGCCGCGTGCCGCCAGGCGAGTCGCACGTCGTCAAGGTGCGCTTCCACCCGCTGGCCGAAGGGCCGGTGGAGGAGACGCTGCGCGTGACGACGGACGCCAACGTGGGCGCCCTGCAGCAGTTGCCCGTGCAGGGCCTGGGCACGCCCACGCGCATCGGCGTCAACCCGCCGGTGCTGGACTACGAGACGCTGGAGGTGGACAGCGACCGCACGCTGGAGGTCACCGTCACCAACCCGGTGGACCTGCCGCTGACGCTGAAGGTCGCGGGTGAGAACGCGGATCCGTTCACCGCGGACACCATCACCGTGCCGCCCAACAGCACGCAGGTGGTGAAGACCCAGTACCTGCCCCGCGCGCTGGGGCAGATGGGCGCGCGGCTGGAGGTCGTCTCCTGCGAGACGTGCACTCCGTCCGTGGTGGACCTGAAGGGCAACTCCGTGGCGAGCGCCTTCGTGTTCGACCCGGCGCCCGTGCCCTTCGACGAGATTCCGGTGCACGAGCGCACCGAGTCCTTCACCCGCGCGCGCAACATCACCTGGCGCCCGGTGACCATCTCCGCGCTGGCGACGAGCGACCGGGCCTTCTCTCCGCTGTCCAAGCCGGAGGGCAGCACGGTGCAGCCGGGCGAGGTGGTGGAGATGCGCATGGAGTTCGCCGCGCGCTTCTCCGGCCCCAACGTGGGCAACCTCACCGTGGCGTACGCGTCCGACAAGGCGCGTGAGTCGCGCGTGATGCTGGACGCGCGCGGTGGCCGGCCCACGCTGGCCGTGGCCCCGGTGGCGCTGGACTTCGGCGAGCTGCCGGTGGGCGGCAAGGTGGAGCAGGTCATCCGCATCACCAACGCGGGCAGCAACGGCCCCCTCACCTTCACCGGCGTGCGCGCGGACGGCGACGCGGTGCAGTTCGACGTGGCCACGCCCACCCGCGGCACGCAGAACTACCCCTGGAAGGGCGGCACCTGGCCCGCGCTGGAGGCCAACGGCCTCCAGATTCAACCGGGCGACGACGCGCTGGAGCTGAAGGTCTACTTCGAGCCCCGGAACGAGGGCACCTTCACCGCCACGCTCTACGTGCAGTCCAACGACCTGTTCACGCCCGAGCGCGCCATCACCCTGACGGGCCGCGCCCGCACGTCCGGTCCCTGCGTGTACGAGCTCTTGCCGCAGCCGTCGCTGGAGTTCGCCAACGTGGTGCCGGGCCGCGGCGCGGTGCTGGGCTTCTACTTCCGCAACCCGGGCCGGGCCGAGTGCGCCATCAAGAACGTGCACCTGTCCAATGACGGCGGCGGCGTCTTCAGCATGCCGGGCGGCCCCATCACGGGCGGCGTGGTGCTCTACGACACGGCCTTCAGCTCCATGATTGCCTTCCGCGCGCCCACCACGGGCGGCGAGTTCAACGGCGAGCTGATGCTCACCGTCAACAACCCGGCCCACCCCACGGTGACGCTGCCCATCCACGCGGTGTCCAACCCGTCGTGCCTGGTGGCCACGCCGTCCTTCGTGGACTTCGGGCCCATCCGCTACGACTGCCCGGCCAAGCCGCGCAAGACGTTCCTGTCCAACCGCTGCAGCGAGCCGCTCACCGTGGGGGACGCCATCATCGGCAACGGCACGTCCAAGCAGTTCTCCCTGCGCACGCCGGTGACGGCGCCCATCACGCTCCAGCCCGGCGAGGGCTTCGAGATGGAGGTGGACTACGCCCGCAACGTGCTGGGCCAGCACTACAGCCCGCTGTACTTCAAGATGGACACGGAGGCGAACCGCTTCCTCGTCCCGCTGCTGGCGGAGACCAACCACGAGGGCATCCAGGTGGACCGCTTCACGCAGGGCACCGACAGCCAGCTGGACGTGCTCTTCGTGGTCTCCAACACCACCACCATGGAGCCCTACCAGCAGCGCCTGCGCAACGCGATTCCCGGGTGGCTCACCCGCGCGAAGGAGCTGAACGTGGACGTGCGCGTGGGCGTCACCAGCACGGGCCTGGTGCAGCGCCAGGGGCTGTGCGGCGGCGGCGCCAACGGCGGTGAGGCCGGCCGGCTCTTCCCGGTGGACGGCAGCCGCGCCCGCGTGGTGTCCGGCAACAGCGCCAACGCGGCGGCCACCATCCAGTCCAACATCGAGGTGGGCCTGTGCCACAACCTGGTGCAGGGCCTGGAGACGATGCGCCAGGGCCTGTCCGCCCCGCTGTCCGAGCAGGCCGACGACGTCCGCACCCCGCAGCCCAACGACGGCAACCTGGGCTTCACCCGCGCCGCGGCCCGCATGGCGGTGGTGGTGCTGGCGGACGAGGACGACCACTCCGGCTTCGAGCCCGACAGCTACATCCAGTTCCTCCAGACGCTGAAGGGCACGGGCATGTCCCAGCGCAGCAACCTGCACGCCCTCATCCCCAACGGCGCCTGCTCCACCGCGAGCAACAGCGCGGACCGCTTCGCCTCCGTCGCGAAGGGCACGGGCGGCTCCGTGGGCTCCATCTGCGAGGGGGACTACCGAGGGTTCCTGGACCCCATCATCCAGCAGGCCGGTGAGCCGCAGGCGGACTTCCACCTCACCGCGACGCCGGACGGCACCGCGGAGATGAGCGTGCGCGTGAACGGCCGCACCCTGGGTGCGGACCAGTGGACCTACGACGCGGGCCGCAACGCGGTCATCTTCGCGGCGGGCTCCGTGCCCACCCCGGGACAGGCCGTGGAGATCCGCTACCGCAGCGTCTGCGCCGCCACGCCGTAGGGTGACGGGTTCGTGACGCAGCGCGGCCGGGCCGGTCCCTGAAGGGGGGCCGGCCCGGTTCGCGTTTTTGCGGAAGCCCGGGCTTTTGAGATCCGCGCTGACGCGGCTATCGTCACGGCCGGAGTGGAAACGTTCGGCCGCTATGAATTGCTGCGCAAGCTGGCCACCGGCGGCATGGGGGCTGTCTACCTTGCACGGCAGAAGGGGCCGGTGGGCTTCCAGAAGCTGCTGGTGGTGAAGCGGCTGTTGCCCCACCTGTCGGAGGACGACGAGTTCCTTCAGATGTTCCTGGACGAGGCGCGCATCGCGGCGCTGCTCAACCACCCCAACATCGCGCAGATCTACGAGATGGGGGACGTGGACGGGCAGTACTACATCGCGATGGAGTACGTGCACGGCGAGCCGCTGGGTTCGCTGGTGCCGCGCGCGTCGGCGCACCCGGGCGGCTTTCCCCTGGGCCTGCGGTGCCGGATCATCGCGGAGGCGGCGGCGGGCCTGGACGCGGCTCACAACGCGCGCAGCCCGTCCGGCCGGAAGCTGTCGCTCATCCATCGGGACGTGTCGCCGCAGAACGTGCTGGTGGGCTTCAACGGCGGCGTGAAGCTCATCGACTTCGGCGTGGCGAAGGCGCAGGGCAAGCTGTCGCAGACGGTGGTGGGCACCATCAAGGGCAAGCACGCGTACATGTCCCCGGAGCAGGCGCGGGGAGAGCCGCTGGATGCGCGCTCGGACGTGTTCGGCCTGGGGACGGTGTTCTACGAGCTGTTGACGGGCGGCCGCCTGTTCAAGCGCGAGACGGAGATGGCCACGCTCAAGGCCGTCGTGGGGCATAAAATCGTCCCTCCGTCGGAGGCCGTGCCCGGGATTCCGAAGTCGTTGGACCCCATCGTCTTCAAGGCGCTGGCGCGCAAGCGCGACGACCGGTTCTCCACCGCGGGCGAGCTGCAGCTGGCGCTGGAGGAGTTCCTCCAGCAGGAGAAGCTGTCCGGCACCAGCGCGCACCTGGCCGCGTTCATGCGGGACGTGTACGCGGACGAGCTGGAGGAGGAGCGCTTCGCGGCCGAGCCGACGATGATCTACTTCGACCCGCGCCTGATGGCCCGGCCGGGCAGCCCCGCGCCCGCGAAGGCCCCGGCCCCCGCCGGGACGACGCCGTCCGCGGCCAGGGCGCAGGCCCCGGCGAAGACGCCGCCGCGCGCGCCGGAGACGAGTCAGTCGTCGACGAAGGCCGCCGCGTCGCCGGAGGACTCCGCCGTGAGCCCCGCCGCGGAGCGGACCTCGCGCACGAAGGAGAACTCGGGCCTGAGCCGCCCGGAGGCCCGGCCCGTGAGGACGCGGGAGAACACCGGCGTGAGCCTCGCGGACACGCGGCCGTTGCACGATGAGGATGCGGGCCGTCCCACCGCGAAGCACGAGGCCATGCGCGGCGACGCGCGTGCCTCCACCGGGAAGTTCGATGCCGTGCGCGGCGAGGACGCGGGTCGTGCATCCACCGCGAAGCACGAAGCCGTGCGCGCGGAGACCGGCCGGTCCTCCACCGCCCAGTTCGGCGCGGTGCGCGCGGAGGGCTCGAAGCCATCCCGTCCGGCCGAGGGCTCCACGGCGAGCCGTTCCGCGGCGAAGGCCGTGAAGGCCACCGGGGACGCGACGGGAAGCCGCTCCGCCGCGAAGGCCGTGCGAGCGTCGGAGGACTCCGTCGGGACCAAGGCGCCTGCGAAGACGGCCCGCACCGAAGGCTCCGTCTCCTCCGCCCGCCGTCCCGTGCGCGGCAACGGACCCGATTCCGACAAGTAGGCCTCAGCCTCCGCCGCGACAGGGCGCCTGGCGAAGGGCCTGCGTACAGGCCTCGCGGCGCGGCCGGTTACAGGCTCGCCAGGGCCACGCGGTACAGCGCGCGGTAGCCCATGCGCGGGGCCACTTCGAAGCGGTCCGCGTTGAAGATGTCGCGCATGAGCGCCTGCCCGTCCGGCGTGGACGGCAACCCCAGGAGCGCCGTCTCCAGCGCCGCCACCAGCGGCGCGGGCAGCCCCATGGCCACCGGCACGCCGTCGTTGGGGGCCTCGTCCGTGTACGCGAGCAGCTCGAACTTCGCGCCCATGCCCGGCCCCAGCACGTCCTCCACGCCCGTGGTGAACGTGAGCCCCGTGGAGGCCGGCGGACAGAAGACGCTCGTCACGTCCGCCCTGCGCTCCAGCACCGCCTCCAGCGCGCCCTGGTACGAGCCCGTGAACTGCTGCGACACGAACGCGCGCGACGGCTCCAGCCCCTGCGTCTTGAGGAACGCGCTGGGCAGCAGGTAGCCCGCCACCGAATCGCGGTCCACCCACGCCGCCGTGGCGCCCTTGAGCTTCTCCAGGGTCAGCCCGGAGCCCGCCCGCCCCACCAGCGCGGAGCGGTAGCTGGACATGCCCCGGCGAACACCACGGGCCAGCACCCGGACGCCCATGGCCTCCATGCGCGCGCACACGAAGGGCGGCGCCCAGGCGGCATCCGCTCGCCCGGACAGGAGGTCCTTGGCCAGCGTCTCGTAGCTGGTGGCGACGCTCACCTCCACCAGCTTGCCCAACGCGCGCTGCAGGAAGGACGCGAGCCGTTCCGCGCGCTCGCGCGCCGTCTCACTGCCCAGGGACGGCGGCAGGCCGAAACGGAAGGAGTGCCGCGAACCGGAGGGGACGTGCGGGGTCATACGACTCCCGGTTTACCCTTGCTGGTCCAACCGCGCCACTTCATCGTCCGCCAGACCGAACGTCGCCTGGAGCAGATCCAGGATTCGCTGCTCCGCGGAGCTCGTCCGGCCCGACGCGTGGGCGATCTTGGTGGCCAGTTGGTACGCCTTCACCCGCTGGGAGTGCGTGGCCAGCCCGTGCGCCAGGACGTGGAGCCGCTGGGGCAGGCCGTCCGTGGCCAGCGCGGCCACGGACTCGCTCACGAAGCCCTGCGCCCGCTCCGGGCTCACGTTCTGGAAGAGCGGATCCGCCGCGAAGCTCTCCACCATCGCGCGCGCCTCCGCCTCCTTCAGCTGGCCGTCCGCCGCCAGCACCAGGACCATCACCTCCGCGAACAGCCGCTCCAGGGGCTCGCCCAGCGCCTCGGACAGGCTGCCGCCCTGCTCGATGACGTCGATGATCTGCGCGACCTCGTCCTCGGAGATGCCCAGCGCCGCCTGGAACGTCTTGAGCAGCCCCAGCTCGGAGCGGGTGGCCCGCTGATCCGCCAGCGCCACCGCCGCCGCCAGGCCGAAGGCCAGCATCCGGTTCTTGTGGTCCGGCAGCCTCCGGCGCAGCGAGGCGAGGACCTCCTCCAGGTTGCGGGCCTCGGCCAGCCGCACCGCGCTGGTCTCCACCAGCAGGTTCAGCTCACCGGACTGCGTGCCCTCGAACTCCGGGCGCTCCAGCACGCGCGCCAGCAGCGTCTGCATCTCGCGCTGGGACACGCTGCCGTCCGCCATCGCGGCCAGCAGCATGGCTTCCACCAGCGCCGCGTTGCGCTCATTGCGCGCCTTTACTGCCTGCTCTCGAGCCATGGACTGGCGCTCCCTTGCGTCTCGGTGGTGGGGGGGGTGGCCACGGGCCCGTCTTCCGTCGCGTTGAGCGGGTCCGGGTTCAGCGTCTTGTCCAAGAGGTGCGTGGGCCGCACGTTCGACATCGCGTTGAGCAGGCTCTGGCGGACGTTGGGGATCTCCTTGCCCAGGTCCTCCACCAGCTTCTGCATCCGCTTGCGCTGCAGGTTCTCCTGCGACCCGCACAGGTCGCAGGGGATGATGGGGAACTGCTTCTCTTGCGCGAACTGGATGATCTCCTTCTCCGGCGCGTAGCACAGCGGCCGGATGACCACGTTGCGGCCGTCGTCGCTCTTCAGGAGCGGCGGCATCGCCTTGAGGCTCCCGGCGAAGAACATGTTCAGGAGCATCGTGTGGATGAGGTCGTCGCGGTGGTGGCCCAGGGCGATCTTGTTGCAGCCCAGGTGCACGGCGGCGTTGTAGAGGATGCCCCGGCGCAGGCGTGAGCACACCGAGCACTGCGTCTTCCCGGGCGGGGTCTTCTCCAGGACGATGCTGTAGGTGTCCTCCTTCAGCATCTTGTAGGCGTAGCCTTCCTTCTGGAAGTAGCCCTCCAGGATGTGGCCGGGGAAGCCGGGGTGGCCCTGGTCCAGGTTCACGGCCAGCAAGTCGAACTTCACGGGGGCCCGCCGCTGCAGCTCGCGCAGCAGGTGGAGCATCGTGTAGGAGTCCTTGCCTCCCGACACGCCCACCATGATGCGGTCTCCGGCCTCGATGAGGCGGAAGTCCGCGATGGCCCGGCCCATGTGGCCAAGCAGGCTTTTTTCAAGACGTTGGGCGTCGTTCATCGGCGGGGCCATCCTAGCGGCGGTTCGGGAAAAAACACGTCAAAGGGGCGGGCCGGTCCGCTAGCCTGCTCCCCGCGATGCCGACCTTCCCTCAGGGTGCCTTGGATGTGGTGGACCGCGCGGGCGAGGAAGCCGCCACGCGGGTGCTGGAGGCCGCGCCGGAAGTGGCGGTGGACCTGGAGGCGGACGCCATGCACGCCTTCCGCGCCCGCCTGTGCTTCCTCCAGTTGGGCACCGACACGGACATCTTCCTCTTCGACACGCTCCAGCCGGGCGTGGATCCGCGCCTGCTCTGCCCCATGATGGAGGACCCCGGGCGCACCAAGTACTTCCACGCCGCCCAGGGCGACCTGCAGTTCCTGGCGGAGGCGGGCGTGCGCGTGCGCGGCCTCTTCGACACGCACCGCGCGGTGACGCTCCTGGGGTGGCCCAAGGTGGGCCTGGCGGACCTGGCGCGCGAGCGGCTGGGTGTCGAGCTGCCGAAGGAGCACCAGCAGTCCGACTTCTCCTTGCGTCCCCTGCCCCCGGGCATGCGCGACTACATCGCCAACGACGTGCGCTACCTCTGCGAGCTGGGCCGCCAGGTGCGCGACGCATGCCGCGAGGCGGACATCCTGGAGGAGGTGCTGCTGGACTGCGAGCGCATGTGCGCGGAGGCCGAGGCCCGGCCGGAGGTGGGCGCCGAGTACAAGCCCAAGCTGTCCAAGAGCGGCCTCTCCACGGCGCAGTACGCGCTCGCGCACGCCATCGCGCAGGGGCTGCACAAGCTGCGGCTGGAGTGGGCGGAGAAGGACAACGTGCCCATGGGCCGGATGCTGTCCAACATGGCCATCACCGACCTGGCGCTGAAGCAGCCGGACACGCACAAGGACCTGGCGCGCGCGGCCGGCGTGCGGGGCGCGGTGGTGCGCGCGCACGGCGACGCCATCCTCGCCCTCATCCGCGAGCAGCAGCAGAAGGCCACCCGGGGCGAGCTGGACCTGGACAAGGAACCCAAGGGTCCGCGCGACCCCCACCGGCGCAAGCGCGAGGACGCGCTCAAGGCCTTCCGTGTCGAGCAGGCCACGCTGCGCAAGGTGACGCCCAGCGTGGTGCTCACCAACCCGCTCATGGACGCGCTCGCGTCGAAGCCGCCCGCGGACGTGGCGGAGCTCTCCCAGCTGCCGTACCTCGGGGAAAAGCGGATCAAGCTGTACGGCGACAAGCTGGTCGCGCTGCTCAAGCCCTTTCCGTTGCCCGGCAGCTGACGTTCGCCCGCGACGAAGAGGCAAGTGCTGTACGATCCGGCTGAATCGCTCGCGGGGCTTGTGCATCCCTTGCCGGCTCGCTGTCCATGGCCCTGGAACGCAGATGTTGAAGCCCCATCTGCGGCTCCGGTGCCGGTTGCGAGAACCGCGTGCGTGCGTACCTTTGACGCCGCACAAAGGGAGGGCGTGGTCATGCTGGGAGCCAGGACAGGCGGGGCGCGGACAGAGGTCTCCCGGTGCATCGCCGCGAGCCTGAAGTGTCAGTCGGCCTGTGAGGCCGGCATGGCACGCCTGACGGCCCAGGGAATCGCGGCGGATGACGACGCGGTGCGGCTGCTGCGCCAGTGCGCGGAGCTGTGCGAGCTCAACGTGCGCGCGCTCCAGAAGGAGAGCCGCCTGTCGCGCCGCACCGCCAGCCTGTGCTTCGAGCTGGGCAGCCAGGTGGCCCGCGCCGCGTGGCTGGAGGCGCAGGACCCGGACGCGCACGCGCTCGCGAGGGACGCGCTGCACCTGGCGCGCGCGTGCCGCCCGCTGGTGTTCGCGGCCTAGCGAGAGGTCTCTAGAGCTTGATGCCGTACAGCGCGCCGTACTTCGCGCGCAGGTACTGGAGGAAGTCCCGGTCCGTGAGCCCCTCGCCGGTGATGGCGCGCACGCGCTCCTCCGCGGGCAGCCGGAAGCCGTGGGAGTGCAGGTTCGTGCGCAGCCACCCCAGGAGTGACGACGTGTCGCCGCTGGCGAGGTCCGCCTCCAGCGACGGCAGCGCCCGGTTCGCGGCGGCGTACAGCGAGGCCGCGTACAGGTTGCCCAGCGAGTACGTGGGGAAGTAGCCCAGCTCTCCCCAGGCCCAGTGGATGTCCTGGAGCACGCCCTGCGTGTCGTCCGGCGGAGTCATCCCCAGGTAGCGCCGCATGCGCTCGTTCCACGCGGACGGCAGCTCCGACACGGGCAGCTCGTCGCGCAGCATCGCCAGCTCCAGCTCGTAGCGCAGGGCGATGTGCAGGTTGTAGGTGACTTCATCCGCCTCCACGCGGATGAGCGACGGCACCACGTGGTTGATGCCCGCGTGGAAGCCGTCCAGGTCCACGTCCGCCAGCGCCTCCGGGAAGGCCTCCTTCAGCGCGGGGAAGTGCGGCACCCAGAAGGCGCGGCCCCGGCCCACCAGGTTCTCCCACAGGCGGGACTGGGACTCGTGCAGGCCCATGGAGGGCACGGACGCCAGCGGCGTGCGGTGGTGCTCCTGCGAGAAGCCCTGCTCGTACAGGCCGTGGCCCGCCTCGTGGAGCGTGCCGAAGAGCGCGGCCGGCGGCCAGGTGGGGTCCAGGCGCGTGGTGAGGCGCACGTCCTGCGCGTGCACGCTGTTGGTGAAGGGGTGGATGCTCACGTCCTGGCGGCCCGACTCCAGGTCGAAGCCCACGGCCTTGAGCAGCCGCATCGTGAACTGCCACTGCTGCCCGGTGTCGTAGGTGCGGCCGGAGAGGAACGCGGGGAAGGCCCGCTTCTGCTCGCCCAGCGCGGCCACCATGGGGATGAGCGCGTCTCGCAGCGCGGTGAGCACCGGCGTCAGGCGCTTCACGCGCATGCCGGGCTCGAAGCCCTCCAGCAGCGCGTCGTAGCGCTCGCCGTCGTGGCCCTGCGCGTCCGCCTGCTCGCGGCGCAAGGCCAGGAGCGCGGCCAGCGCGGGCTGGAAACGCTCGAAGCGCTTCGTCGTGCGCGCCTCGCGCCAGGCCTGGAGGCCCTCGCCCTGCGCCTCCGCCAGCGCGGTCACCAGGCGGGCGGGCAGGCGCACCGCGCGGTCGCGCTCCCGGGTGAGGACGCGCACCATGGCGCGCTCGTCGGGCGTGAGGGCCTCGGAGTCCGGGCCCCCTTCCCCGGCGCGGGCCAGGGCTTCTCCCAGGCGCGGATCCACCAGCCGCTCGTGGTGGAGGGCCTGGACGGTGGCCAGCTGCTGGGCCCGCGCGGAGGCCGCCTTGGAGGGCAGGTAGACCTCCCGGTCCCAGGAAGCCAGGTTGATGACGCTGTTCAGGTCGTTCAGCTCATGCATCCGCGCGCGCAGCCAGGAGTCCATGGCCTGTGTTTCTAGCGCGCTTCCAGGGTATGAGGACGCCCGCGATGGCCAACATCCTCCAATTCTTCATGGCACCCGACGACGAGGTCGCCTTCTTCCGTCACCTCGAGCGGCACGTCCTGGAGGTCTACCCCCGGCGCGTGCCGCCGGACTGGGTGCCCTTCCGGGCCACTCCGGACAACATCCCGCGCCTGCCGGAGGAGGACCTCTACCTGGTGGCCAGCGAGATTGGCCCCGCCATGGTGGACAAGGTGAAGCGCGGCCCGGACAAGGGCTTCTGGCGCATCGACGAGGTGCGCTCGCCCGTCATCTTCATCGAGCGCTCGCGCCGCAACGAGGAGGGCGAGCTGCTCAGCGGGAAGATGTGGGTGGAGCTGGAGGTGACGTCCCAGACGGGCCGCCGCGACGCGGCCCCGGACAAGTTCCGCCGCCTCTACATGGAGGTGGAGGAGTTCGTGAAGAAGACCTTCCGCCGGGGTGACCCGAAGGACTTCTTCGTGGGCAACCGCGCCGCGCGCCTCTTCAAGGAGGGGCTGGTGCTGCGCGACTCGGCCTTCCGGGGCGGCACCGTGGTGCCGCACAAGTAGGCGTCTTCTAGCTGCCGGTCGCTGCCGACGCGGACTGGCGCAGGAGCGGGGCCTCGGAGAGGAACTTCAGCTCCGGGTGCTTCTCCTCGGCGTGCTGGAGCGCCCAGTCGTCGCGGAAGAGCACCAGGGGCAGCCCGTCGCGGTCCTGCACCGTCTGGCGGTTGCCTTCCCAGTCGAACGACTTCGGGTCGAAGTTCTGCCCCACCACCCAGCGGGCGTGGCTGAAGGGCAGCCGGTCCAGGGCGATCTTCGCGCCGTACTCGTGCTCCAGGCGGTACTGGAGCACTTCGAACTGGAGCGCGCCCACCACGCCGACGATGGGGTCCTTCATGCCCATCGCGAGCTGCTGGAAGATCTGCACCGTGCCCTCTTCGGACAGCTGCTCCAGGCCCTTCTCCATCTGCTTGCGGCGCAGCGGATCCTTGGAGCGCACCACCGCGAAGAACTCCGGGCTGAAGCGCGGCACGCCCTCGAAGAGCACGTCGTGCGAGCCCTCCGCCAGCGAGTCGCCGATGCGGTACTGCCCCGGGTCGAACAGGCCGATGACGTCCCCCGGCCACGCGTCTTCAATGGACGTGCGCTCGGCGGCGAGGAACTGGCTGGGCTTGGCGAGCCGCACCTCCTTGCCCAGGCGCGAGTGGAAGGCGTTCATGCCCTTCACGTAGCGGCCGGACACCACGCGCATGAACGCGATGCGGTCGCGGTGCGCGGGGTCCATGTTCGCTTGAATCTTGAAGACGAAGCCCGCGAACTTCGGGTTCGTGGGCTCGCGAGGCCCCTGCGTGGTGGGGCGCGACGTGGGCGCGGGCGCCAGGTCCAGGAACGCGTCCAGGAAGGGCCGCACGCCGAAGTTGGTCATCGCGCTGCCGAAGAACATGGGCGACAGCTGGCCCGCGTCCGACTTCTCGCGCGTGAACTCGTCCCCGCCGATGTCGAGGAGCTCGATGTCCTCCTGGAGCTTCGCCAGCTCCGTCTCGGTGAGCACCGACTTGATTTCCTCCGAGTCGATGGACACCGAGCGCTCCGCCACTTCCGACTCGCCGTGCGAGCCCTCCGCGGAGAACACGTGCACCACGCGAGCCTGCCGGTCGTAGACGCCCCGGAACTCCGGCCCCATGCCGATGGGCCAGTTCATGGGGTACGAGCGGATGCCGAGCACCTGCTCCAACTCGTTCATCAGCTCCAGCGGTTCGCGGCCGTAGCGGTCCAGCTTGTTGACGAAGGTGAAGATGGGGATGCCGCGCATGCGGCACACCTTGAAGAGCTTCTTCGTCTGCGGCTCCACGCCCTTCGCCGCGTCGATGAGCATCACCGCCGCGTCGGCGGCGGAGAGCGTGCGGTAGGTGTCCTCGGAGAAGTCCTGGTGGCCCGGGGTGTCCAGCAGGTTCACCGCGTGGTCGCGGTAGCTGAACTGGAGCACGGACGACGTAACGGAGATGCCGCGCTCCTTCTCCAGCTCCATCCAGTCGCTGGTCGCGTGGCGACGCGCCCGCTTGGCCTTCACGCTTCCGGCCAGGTGGATGGCGCCGCCGTAGAGCAGCAGCTTCTCCGTCAGGGTTGTCTTTCCCGCGTCGGGGTGGGAGATGATGGCGAAGGTCCGTCGCCGGGCGACCTCCCTCTCGAGCTCGTTGGCCATGATCCGAGGGCAACTATCACGGGCGGTCGTTCCTTGCAGCTGTGCAAGCAGCGCCTGGAGGTCCGGCCGGGCTCCGGCCCTCCGGGGCAGCCCTCCCCAAGCCCCCACATCGGAGCCACGCCATGCAGCGCATCCTCCATGCCACCGGCACCCCCTGGGAGCCCCGGGTGGGCTACTCGCGGGCGGTGCGCACGGGCCCCTTCGTGTCCGTGTCCGGCACCACCGCCACGGGCGCGGACGGCCAGCTCGTGGGTGAAGGGGACGCGTACCGGCAGGCGGCCCAGGCGCTGTCCAACATCCGCGCCGCGCTGGAGGCGGTGGGCGCCCGGCTGGAGGACGTGGTGCGCACGCGCATGTACGTCACCGACATCTCGCGCTGGGAGGAGGTGGGCCGCGCCCACGGCGAGGTGTTCGCGGCCATCCGCCCGGCCACCTCCATGGTGGAGGTGAAGGCGCTCATCGACCCGCGGATGCTGGTGGAAATCGAAGCGGACGCGGTGGTGGCGTCCGCCCTGCCCTGACGGCCTAGAAGTCGGCGGTGACGTCGCCCGGCACGTCGTCCGGGGCGCCGGGGTTGCCGGGCTCGGGCGTCACGGCGTCGCCGGTGCCCTCCGGAGGCGTCACGTCGCCGCGCAGCTCCACCGCGGGGCAGGCCTGGAAGGTGCCCACGCGGCTCCCGGGCACCTCCGTGCAGCCGGAGTCCGCGCACTGCAGGAGGACGCGGTAGACCTCCTTCTCCTGTGCATCCCAGCAGGCGCTGCCCACGTAGTAGGTGTTCGCCGCGATGTCGCCGCCCCAGGCGCGCACGTCCACGCGGCCGCCGGTGCCGGGGATGTGGCGCACGGAGGAGAGCACCTTCTCCTTCGCGGAGGTGGCGGTGCCGGGCAGGTTGTACGGGCCGAGCACGCGCACGCGGGTGACGCCGGTGACCTCAATCTTGTGGCCCACGAAGGCGCCGGTGACGGCGTCGTGCGTGGCGGGGTTCGGGGTGAAGTTGGCCAGCCGGTACGCCAGCGACTTGCTGCCCTTGCCGAAGTGGGCGAACGACATCATCAGCTTGCCCTGGCCCGCGTAGGACGGGGCCACCGCCTTGAGGTTGTCCAGGGAGATGGCCAGCGTGCCCCGGCCCCGGTGCGCCGCATCCCCGCGCTTGAGCGCGCCCGCGGCGATGAGCTTGTAGGCGACGTCGTCCGCGCTGTTCAGCGGACGGGCCTCCAGCTTCCACTGGTAGCGCCCGCCCGCGCCTTTGCGGATGGCGAGCTTGAAGGTGGCGTTGGTGCGGTCGGTGGGGCCGTACACCAGCACGTCACCGGGCTGCGCGTCGGCGGCCTGCTTCGCCAGCTCCGCGATGGGCACCAGCGCCTGCCGGAGCGTGTCGTTGAGCGCCTTCACCTCCATGCGGGCGCCCTCCAGCATCGCGGCGCCCTGCCCGTCCAGCGAGGCCTCCACCTGCATCAGGTCCTGGGCCACGAGCGCGGCGCCGTCCTGCGCGAGCGCGTCCGTGTTGATCTCCAGCGACGTGCCCGCGAAGTCCGGCAGGGACTCCACCGCCTCCTGATCATCCACCCCGCCGCACGCCGTCGAAAGCACCAGGGCCGCACCCACCGCCAACGTCTTGTTCCAGCGCATCGTCATTCTCCGAATCGAAAGGTTCGCGTGACCACCTGCTGCCCATTTCAACCCAGGCGACACGGCGCGGTTGCGGGGCGGGGAATTTTTCCCGCATGTGCGCGGGTGTCGGCCCGCGGGGTGGCCGCCCTCCCGGGGAGCCCCTACCTTTCAGGGACCATGGGCGTCGAATGGAAGAGCAACATCGACATCGCGGACGCACTGGAGCGGGTGGCGGACCTGCTGGAGACGCAGGACGCGATGCCCTTCCGGATAGGCGCCTACCGCAAGGCGGCGGCGACCATCGCGAACTGGCCGGACTCCGTGGCGCAGGTGCTGGCCGCGGAGGGAGAGGCAGGCCTGAAGGCATTGCCCGGCGTGGGCAAGAGCATCGCGGCGACGGTCGCGGAGCTGGTGCGCACGGGACACGTGGGGTTGCTCGAACGGCTGGAGGGCGAAGCCTCCCCCGAGTCCCTGCTCGCCAGCGTGCCCGGCATTGGCCCGGAGCTGGCGAAGCGCATCCATGAGGCCTTGGACATCACCACGCTGGAGGCGCTGGAGCTGGCCGCGCACGACGGGCGTCTGGAGCGGGTGGAGGGCTTTGGCCCCCGGCGCGCGGAGCAGGTGCGTGAAGTGCTGGCGGCGCGGCTGGGGCGAAACCGGCGCGAGCGCGAGCGGGCTCGCTCCCACGGAGGTGAGGACGGGCCGCGTCCATCGGTGGCGCTGCTGCTGCGCGTGGACGCGGACTACCGGCGCAGGGCGGAGGCCGGCGAGCTGCGCCGCATCGCGCCCAAGCGCTTCAATCCCTCCGGCGAGGCCTGGCTGCCGGTGATGCGCGAGCACGTGGACGACTGGAACTTCCGCGCGCTGTTCTCCAACACGGCGCTGGCGCACCAGCAGAACGCCACGGATGACTGGGTGGTCCTCTACTACGACCAGGACGACGTGGAGGGCCAGGTCACCGTGGTGACCTCCCACGTCGGCCCGCTCAATGGCAGACGCGTGGTGCGCGGGCGTGAGGACGAATGCCTCGCGTACTACGCGCGCAGGGATGCGGCGCACGAAGCCCCGCACGCGGGAGCCTGATTCCCAACGTGACCCGGGGCAGGCCGTGCATGCGCCCGCCCCGTGCCCCCCAGCTCAAGGCGCCGGTGAGTACAGGTCGACGCCCGCGCGCGCGCCGCCGCTTCCACTTCCGCCCACGACCAGCACGCGGCCGGAGGGCAGCAGGGCCAGGCCGTGGTGCGTGTTGCGCGTGGACAGGGTGCCCGCGGGCGTCCACGCGTTCATCGCGACGTCATACACCTCCGCCGAGTCGAGCACGCCCAACCCCGAGCCGCCCTCCCCCGTCACCACCAGCACGCGCCCCGCGGACAGCGCCGTGGCGTGCGGCAGATAGCGCGGCACGTTCATCGACGCCACGGTCCTCCAGGTGCCTTGCGCCACGTCGTACAGCTCCGCCGAGCGCAGCGGTCCATCCACGCCCCAGCCGCCCGCCACCAGCACCTGGCTGCCATTGCCCAGCGGCACCGCGATGTGGCCATAGCGCGCCACCGCCATGGACGCCGTGTTCCGCCACGTGCCCGTGACCGGGTTGAACAGCTCCGCGCTCGCGGTGATGGCGTCCGCCCCGGTGGAGCTGCCGCCCATCACCAGCACCTCGCCCGAAGGAAGCGGCACGGCCGCGTGGTACGTGCGCGTGTGTCCCATGGCGCCCGTGGGGCTCCAGGTGCCCGTGGCCGGATTGAACAGCTCCGCGCTGGCGAGCGTGGAGGAGGTGTTCGCGCCCGAAGCTCCGCCCGCCACCAGCACCTGACCGGAGCCCGGTAGCAGCGTCGCGGTGTGACGGGCCCGTCCCGTCCCCAGGTTTCCCACCGGCGTCCACGTCCCCGTGGCGGGCGCGTACACCTCCGTGGCGGACAGCCAGGTGGAGGCATCCCGCTGCCCGCCGCTCACCAGCACGCGGCCGTCATTCAGGGGCGTGGCGGAGTGCAGGAAGCGCGCGGTGCCCAGCGAGCCGGTGTCCTGCCAGCTGTTCGTCGCCTCGTTGTACAGCACGGCGCTCACGAGCGCGGCGCCCGACGAGGACGCCCCGCCCGCCACCAGCACGTCGCCCGTGTTCAGCCGCGTGGCGCTGAGCTGCGAGCGCGCGGAGCCCAGGCTCGTGGCCGGGCTCCACGGCAGGCTGGACGGGCGGTAGCGCTCCGCGGACGCACTGCGCGCCCCCACCTGGGGCACGCCGCCCAGCACGAGGACCTCGCCCGACGGGAGCAGCGCGGCGGCGTGGCTGATGCGGCGCGAGGACATCGTCGCCGTCGCCGTCCAGACGCCGGTGGCCGGCGTGTAGAGCGCGGCGCTGTCCAGGTAGGGCTGGCCGCCCGTGGAGCCGCCCGCCACCAGCACCTGCCCGGAGGTGAGCAGCGTCGCGGTGTGGAAGACGGACTGGGACGGCAGCGCGCCCTGGGACGTCCAGGTGCCGGTGCCCGGGTCGAACAACTCGGACGTGTTCGTGGCCAGGCTGCCCGCGAAGCCGCCCGCCACCAGCACCTGCCCGGAGGTGAGCAGCGTCGCCGTGTGCCCCATGCGCTGCGTGACCATGCTGCCCACCGCCGTCCATGCGCCCGTCACTGGGTCATAGCGCTCCGCCGTCGCGAGCACGTTCCCGTTGGCGCTGTCCCGGCCGCCCGTCACCAGCACCTGCCCATCCGGCAGCAGCGTCGCCGCATGGCCCAGCCGGGCCGCGCTCATCGGGCCCGTGACGGACCAGGAGTGGGTCGCGGGGGAGTAGAGCATCGCGCTGGACAGCGCGTTGCCAAAGCCGCTGTCACCGCCCGTCACCAGCACCCGGCCGTCGGGGAGCAGCGTCGCGGTGTGCTGCGTGCGGGGCAGGTCCAGCCCCGTCGCGGCGGACCAGCTGTTGGTCTCCGGGTCGAAGAGCTCCGCGCCCGCCGAGGCCAGCACGGAGGTGCCTCCGCCCACCACCAGCACCTTGCCGGAGGCCAGCAGCGTGGCCGTGTGGCGCTGGCGGCTCGTGGCCATGGCGCCCAGCGAGAACCAGCGGCCGGTGCGCGGATCATGAAGCTCCGCGGCGGACGTGCCTCCGCCCGCGACGAGCACGTAACCACTGCGCAGCAGCGTGGCCGTGGCGTCCACGCGCACGGAGGCCATGGTGCCGGCGCTGCCCCACGAGGACGTGTCCAGGCGCGAGGTGGAGGTGGAGGGGGCGTCAATGAAAGACGGTGCTTCGGGGGCACAGGCTGTCACGCACGCAAGCGCGAGCGCGGCCAGCAGGCCGTGAAAACGGATACGAGTCATCGAGGGGGAAGTCCTTCACTTCATGGGGGGACGCGGCTTTCGCCGCACGGGGGGCGGCCCCTTAACCCAGACGAAGGAAAGACAACAGCGGAATTCCTATCAACCAGCACCGGCGCGTATCATCGGGATTCATGAGAATGATTCTCGCGGCCGCGCTGGCGTCCGTCCTGTGGGGTTGCGGCGCGACCCAGCCTATCGTCGAGACCCACTACCGCTCCCGTTCCCTCCAGGAGCAGGGCGACCTCCGGGTCGGCGAATACATCTCCTCCCAGTGGTCACTTCAGACCGCGTCGTACTGGATTGAAGGTCCGGAGGGCCTGGTCCTCATCGACACGCAATTGCTGCCCTCCGCGCTGCGCAAGGAGCTGGTGTTCGCGAAGGACGTCACCGGCAAGGAGCCGAAGCTCGCCATCGTGCTCCACCCGAACCCGGAGAGCTTCAGCGGCACGGCCCTCCTCAAGGAGCTGGGAGTCCCGGTCGTCACCTCCGGCCCGGTGCGCGAGCGCATCCCCGCGGTCCACGAGAAGTGGGCGCCCTCGCTCTTCAAGCAGTACTGGAACGGCCGCTACCCCCGGGAGCTCGCGCTGGCGGACAGCTTCGGTGACAGCACTCGCGAGCTGAGCGCGGCGGGTGTCACGCTGAAGGCCCATGTCCTGGGCGCGGGCTCCAGCGCGGCCCATGTCGTCGTGGAATGGGAGGGCCACCTCTTCACCGGCGACCTCGTCGCGCGGGACACGCACACCTGGTTCGAAGGCGGCGACACCACCGAGTGGCTCCAGCGCCTGGAGGAGCTGCGCGCGTTGAAGTCGAAGTGGATCCACCCGGGGCGCGGCCTGCCCGGCGGTCCGGAGCTGCTGGACGCACAGACCGCCTACGTCCAGGCCGTGCGCGAGGAGGTGACCCGTGAACGGAACTCGGAGCACCCCAGCGCGGATCCGCTCGCGGCGGTGGAGGCGAAGCTGAAGGAGCGCTACCCCGGCCATGCCCACGCGAAGCTCCTGCCCCACGTGGTGCGCGCGGAGTGGGCCCGGCAGGCACGCCGGCCGTGAGTCAGCTGCTCGCGGACGTGTAGTGGCGGATGGACATCCGCCACACCCACCGCGCCACCGCGGCGAACGCCACCGAGCCCACCACCGCGCCCACGAGCCAGGTCCACGGCAGCCGGCCCAGCAGCGCAAGCGCCGGGAAGGTGGTCATCAGCGCCAGCGGGATGATGAAGGTGAACACCCACGCCAGCGAGCCCCGGAACACCGAGGACGGCCAGCGGGCCGCGTCGAAGATGGACGTGAACAGGTACGTGAGGTTGTCCACCTTCACCACGAAGAAGGCCGCGCTCACCACGAGGATCCACATCGAATAGAGGATGAGCATGCTCGTCCCGAGCAACACCAGCGACGCGAACACACCCGGCAGCGACGGCCAGCGCCCCAGCGACACGAACGCGTAGACGAACAGCCCCACGCCGGACAGCACGTTCACCGCCCTCCACGGCAGGAAGCGCTGCGTGGACACCAGGAACTGCGCGTCCGCGGGCTTGAGCAGCACGAAGTCCAGCGTGCCCTTGCGGATGTGCTCCACCATGCCCGTGAGGCTGGGGCTGATGGCGCCCTCCAGCACGCCCTGCAAGAGCGTGAACCAGCCCACCACCAGCAGGGCCTCCTGGAACGTCCAGCCCTCGATGCTGGGCCGCGCGCCGAAGACGACGAACAGCGGCGCCAGCGCGGTGAACGTCCACGCCAGTGACGTCAGCCCCTCCGCCAGGAAGTCCGCGCGGTACTGCAACGCCAGCAGGCCGGAGGCCTTCAGCTGCACGCCCAACAGGCGCAGGTAGCGCTTCGCGTTCACCACCGCCCTACCCTCCGAACGCCGCGAAGCGCGCCAGGCCCCGCCGCCAGACCGTCAAGGACACCACGCCCAGCCCCAGCACCCACGCCCACTGCGCGCCGAGCAGCTCCCACGCCTCCTTCGCCGCGTGCGCCCCCGTCATGAGCTCCACCGGCAGCCCCATCTGGTAGCGGAACGGCAGCCACTCCATGACGGTGCGCACGCCGGGCGGGAAGAACTCCACCGGGAACATGTACCCGGAGCAGACGAAGAACAGCACCATGTAGACTTCCATCAGCTTCTGGCTGCTCTCCAGGTACAGGCTCAGCGTGCCCAGGAGCACGTTCAGGTAGAACGTGATGAGCCACGCGCCCGTGATGCCCAGCGCGAACAGCCCCCAGCCTCCCAACGACGTGGGCACCGCCCGCCCGGCGCCCGCCGCCCACGCGCTGATGCCCAGCACGGGGACGACGATGGCGACGCGCAGCGGGATGCCCGCCAGCACCTCCGTCGCGTACGCGAGCAGCGGGGAGACGGGCCTGAGCAGCCGCATCGCCAGCGTGCCCTGCTTCACCTCGTAGCTGACCAGCCACGCCACCCAGGAGCTGGTCATCTGCCGCACGCAGAAGGCCGCGAGGAAGTAGCCCGTGAACTCCGCCTGGCCAAAGCGCCCCACGTCACCGCCGCGCGCCACCGCCGACCACAGGGCCAGCATGATGAGCGGCATGGTGGTGGCCAGCACCCAGATGATCATCTCCGCGCGGTAGGCCACCGCCTCGGAGAAGCCGATGCGCAGCATCGTGGGCAGCGCCTTGAGGGCCGTGCGCAGGCTCACGCGGACACCTCCTCCCGGGCGGCCTCCGCCCGGCGCGCCTTGCCCTCCTGGAACAGCTCGCTCATCACCTCTTCCAGGGGCGCGTTCTCCACCGTCAGGTCCGTCACCGGCAGTGTGGACAGCGCGCGGCCCACCGTGGCGTTCACCGCGTCCTGCTGGACCTGCAACACCGCCGAGCCCGGCTCGTGCGACACCACCTTGCCCAGCGGCGCCAGCAGGCCCGGGTCCACCGGCTGGCCCAGCCGCAGCACCACGCGCTTCTCCGGGCGCACGCGCTGCACCAGCGCGTCCAGGCTGCCGTCGTAGGACAGCTGCCCCTTGTCGATGACGATGACGCGCGGGCAAAGCGCCGCCACGTCGTCCATGTAGTGGCTGGTCAGGATGAGCGTGGCGCCCGTCTGCTCGTTGTAGGCCTTGATGAACGCGCGCATCGTCACCTGCATGGACACGTCCAGGCCGATGGTGGGCTCGTCCAGGAAGAGCACCCGGGGCCGGTGGATGAGGGCCGCGGCCAGCTCACACTTCATCCGCTCCCCCAGGCTGAGCTGCCGCGTGGGCTTGCCGATGAGGTCCCCCAGCTCCAGCAGCGACACCAGCTCCTCCAGCGTCTGCTTGTACTGGAGGCGGGGCACGTCGTAGATGGCGCGGTTGAGTTCGAACGTCTCCGACGGCGGCAAATCCCACAGCAACTGCTGCTTCTGCCCCATCACCAGCATGATCTTCTTGAGGAACGCCTCCTCGCGAAAGCGGGGCACGTGGCCATCCACGGTGACCTCCCCCTCGGACGGGTGGAGCAGGCCGGCGAGCACCTTGAGCGTCGTCGTCTTGCCCGCGCCGTTGGGGCCCAGGAAGCCCACGCGCTCTCCGGGCTTGATATCGAAGGAGATACCGTCCACGGCCTTGACGGTCGTGTAGCTGCGGTGGACGAGCGAGCGCAGGGCCGCCTTCAGGCCAGGCGGGCGCTTGTGGACCTGATAGTGCTTGCGCAGTCCGCGGACGGAAATCATGGCGGGATGGGTTTAACGCGGTCGCCTCCGGGTGGCGACCCCTGATGTGAAGGCAACGATGAGCAACGCATACAGCAAGGACCTGGAGCGATGGCTGCCCCGGCTCATCTCCGTGTGGCGCGCGTCCCGGGGCCGGGGCGAGGGGCCGGAGACCCGCCTCACGCCGCAGGAGGTCAAGGAGGTGGGCGCGGGCGTGAAGCAGCTGTCGCACGGCCTCACCCGCGAGCGTCAGCTGGCCGGCGCCCGGTACATGGACGACCCGCGCCTGCTCGGCGCCTACCTCCTCTTCTACTGGCCGGTGTCCTACGCCCAGGCGCGCCAGGTGCTGGGCGAGCTGCCGAACCGCCCCCGGCAGGTGCTGGACCTGGGCAGCGGCCCGGGCCCGGTGGCCTTCGCGGCCATGGACGCGGGCGCCAGCGAAGTCACGGCCGCGGACCGCAGCAAGCCCGCGCTGGAGCTGGCGCGCAAGCTGGCCACGGAGGCCGGCGAGGCCCTGGCCACGCGCGAGTGGGATCCGCTGAAGAAGAACGCCACGCTGCCGGAGGGCCAGTACGACCTCATCACGATGGGACACGTCGTGAACGAGCTCTACGGCGCGACGGACGAAGCGCTGAAGCCGCGCGCGGCGCTGCTGGAGTCGGTGCTCGCGAAGGTGAAGAAGGGCGGCAGCCTGCTGGTGATGGAGCCCGCGCTGCGCGAGACGAGCCGCAACCTGCTCAAGGTGCGCGACCTGATGGTGGAGCGCGGCTACGCCATCCGCGCGCCGTGCATGTATCGCGGCGCGTGCCCCGCGCTGGTGAAGGAGACGGACTGGTGCCACGCCGAGCGCCCGTGGCCCATGCCCCGCGTGGTGGAGGAGCTGGCGCGCGCGGCGGGCTTCCACAAGGAATCGCTCAAGATGAGCTACCTGGTGCTGGCGCCCAAGGGCGAGGCCTGGCCGGAGCCGCCGCCGGGCCGGCTGTTCCGCATCGTCAGCGAGTCGCTGGAGGGCAAGGGCCGCCAGCGCTACATCGGCTGCGGTCCGGAGGGGCGCGTGGGCCTGGCCATGCAGGAGCGCCACCGCGCGGAGAAGAACGAGAAGTTCTTCCACCTGCAGCGCGGCGATGTCATCGAGGCGACGGACCTGGAGACGAAGGGCGACGGCTTCGCGCTCGGGGAGAACGCCGAGGTGCGCATGGTGGCCCAGGCCGGTCGCGGCGTGCCGCCCGCGCCCAAGCCCTGAGCGGGCGCGGGGGAGTCGTTCGGGGGCGGACGCGGTATTTCCGAACGGCTCGCCCCAGGGGCGCCGTCTGTTGTTAGGTTGCGTGGAATCCCGTTCTCAAGGAAGGAACCCCGTGCCCGCTCCCACGCCGCTGCGAACGCTCTATCCCTCCATCGAGCCCTACCGCACCGGACAGTTGAAGGTCACCGGGGGCCACGCGCTGTACTTCGAGGAGAGCGGCAACCCGAAGGGCAAGCCCGTGGTGTTCGTGCACGGCGGTCCGGGCGGCGGCACCGACCCGAAGCAGCGCCGCTTCTTCGACCCGGCCGTCTACCGCATCATCCTGTTTGATCAGCGCGGCTGTGGCCGCAGCACGCCGCACGCCAGCCTGGTGGAGAACACCACCTGGGACCTGGTGGCGGACATGGAGCGGCTGCGCGAGCACCTGGACCTGGAGCGCTGGATGCTCTTCGGCGGCTCGTGGGGCAGCACCCTGTCGCTCGCGTACGCGGAGACCCACCCGGAGCGCGTCACGGAGCTGGTGCTGCGCGGCATCTTCCTGTTGCGCAAGCAGGAGATCGACTGGTTCTACCAGCGCGGCGCGAGCGCGATGTTCCCGGACGCGTGGGAGCACTTCCTCGCGCCCATCCCCGAGGACGAGCGCGGCGACCTGCTCCAGGCCTACGCGAGGCGGCTGATGGGCGACGACAGGCACTCGCAGCAGGAGGCCGCGAAGGCGTGGAGCGTGTGGGAGGGCCGCACCAGCTGCCTGTACCCCAACGCGGAGCTCATCGCGCGCAACGCGGGCGACGACTTCGCCATCGCCTTCGCGCGCATCGAGTGCCACTACTTCGTCAACCGGGGCTTCCTGCGCACGGACACGCAGCTCCTGGACGACGTGCACCGCATCCGTCACATCCCCACCGTCATCGTGCAGGGCCGCTACGACGTCGTGTGTCCGCCGGAGAGCGCGTGGGCGCTGCACCGCGCGTGGCCGGAGGCCCAGTTCGTGATGGTGCCGGACGCGGGCCACTCCGCCAACGAGCCCGGCAACACCTCCGCCCTCATCGAGGCCACGGACCGCTTCCGCGGCCTCTAGCGGACCGCGCTTCAGCCGCGAGGGGTCAGCGACTTCGCCAGCTCCTCGTAGAGGTGGATGGCGGAGCGGATGGCCTTCTCCCAGTCGCCCAGGTGCAGGCTCTCGTTCTCCGAGTGGGCGTACGTGTACGGGTCCTCCACGCCGATGAGCAGCGCGGGCACACCGCCCAGCTCCTTCGCGAACGGCTCCACGAACGGGATGGAACCCCCGCATCCGATGGTGACCGGCTTCTTCGCGTAGCCCTTCTCCAGCGCGCGGAACGCCGCCTGGAACGCCGGGTGCGACGAATCCGTGTACCACCAGCCGGACGCCTGGTCCTCGCGGATCTCCAGCTCCAGACCCCACGGGCACACCTTCTTCAGGTGCTCCACCAGCCGGCGCTGCACGTCCTCCGGGTTCATGTCCGGCACCACGCGGATGCCCACGCGCGCCCACGCGGACTCCACGACGATGTTGCGCGCGTCCTTGCGGCTGCTGGCCTGGATGGCGTTGATGGCCAGGCTCGGCTGACGCCAGTTCGTCTCCCAGGGGTGCCGCCCGCCGCCCAGCAACTGCACGCCCTGCCGCAGCCCCGCCTGTTCGCGGAAGGTCGCGTCGTCACCGGGCAGCGCCTGGATGCTCTGGCGCTCCGCGTCCGTCAGCGGCTTCACCTGCTCCATCACGCCTTCAATCGCGATGGTGCCGTCCGCGTGCGTCAGCGACGCCAGCATCCGGCACAGCGCCATCGCCGGATCCGGAATGGGCCCGCCCCACATGCCGGAGTGCACCGCCTGGTGCAGCCCCCGCACCTCCACGTCCACCGTCACCAGCCCGCGCAGCGCCGTGGTGATGGACGGCAGGCCCGTGTCGAAGTTCGTCGTGTCCGTCAACACGATGGCGTCCGCCGCCACCAGCTTCGCGTGCTTCTGGAGAAATGCACCCAGGTGGTCACTGCCCGCCTCCTCCTCGCCCTCGATGATGACCTTCACGTTGAGTGGGAGTTGGCCGGTGCTCTTGAGCCAGGCGTCCACGGCGGAGGTGTGCACGACGATGCCGGCCTTGTCGTCCGCCGCGCCGCGGCCGTACAGGCGGCCGTCGCGCTCCTCGGGCTCGAAGGGCGGGCTCTTCCAGGCCGCTTCGTCTCCCGCAGGCTGCACGTCGTGGTGCGCGTAGAGGAGGAGCGTGGGACGGCCCGGCGCCTTGAGCACCTCGCCATAGACATACGGATGCGCGCCCTCGATTTCGAGCAGCTGCACGTTTTCAAAACCACGGTCCTTCAACAGGGCCGCGGTGGCCTCCGCGCTCTTGCGCACGAGGCCGGCGTCGAAGCCGGGAAAGGACACACTGGGTATGCGTACGAGGGCCTTGAGGTCCTCCAGGTACGCGGCCTTGTGGGATTCGAAATGGGACAGCGCGGGGTCGGTGGACATGCCCACCCCTTAACCCAAAAGCCGAGCAGGCACGTGGGATGCGCGCGCCCAAACGTCGCGCGTCTTATGTATCCTGCCGCCCATGCCTGGACTACCTACCCTGCTGTTGGTGGATGACGACAGCTTCGTGCGTCGCATCCTCAAGGACGTCATCGCGGACACGGGGATCGACCTGCGGCTGCTGGAGGCGGCGGACGGGGAGGAAGGGCTGGCGCTGGCGGAGAAGGAGCAGCCGGCGGTGATGTTCCTGGACCTCTTCATGCCGAAGAAGAGCGGGCTGGAGGTGCTGGGCGCCATCAAGAGTGTTTCACCGGAGACGCGCGTCCTGGTCATCAGCAGCATGGACGCGGAGCCGGTGGTGGAGCAGGCCATCGCCGCGGGGGCGATGGGCTTCGTGGGCAAGCCCTTCCATCCCCTGGAGATCGCCGCCGCCGTACGCCAGGCGCTCGCGTCCTGATTCCGCCGAGGTCCCCGTGTCGTCATCCGTTGTCGGTTACTGGGTCGGAGACTCGCTCGGCCGCGTGCTGGGCCCGCTGCAACTGCAAGCCTTCCGCGACCTCATCTCCTCCGGTCGCCTGAAGACGGCGGTGCGCGCGTCGCGCGACGGGACGAACTGGATCGCGCTCCAGGACCTCCCGGAGGTGCGCGACCTGTTCGCCACCGCGGCGCCCACGCCCTCCCTCGAGACCCAGCAGGCCGAGCGCCTGCGCAACCAGCTGCGCGGCCTGCTGCACCTGCCGCCGCACGAGGTGTTCGGGCTCAAGCCGCAGGCGTCGCTCGATGAGTTCCGGCTCGCCTTCTTCCGCATGGCGAAGCGCTTCTCGCCGGAGCACCTGTCGCCGGATCTGCATCCGGAGCTGCGCAAGGTCTCCGTGGAGATCTTCGACTTCCTCTCGCGGCGGATCCGCGAGGCGGAGACGCTCTTCCTCCAGGGCGCGCTGCATCCGCCCGCGCCTCCGCCGCCCCGGTTGGACATGGCTGGCGCGCAGCCCGCCGCGCCGCTCCCGCTGAGCGGAACCGCGGTGCCCGCGCGTCCGCCGCCGGTGATGACGCCGCAGGCCGCGCGTCCAGTAGCCGCGTCCATTCCGCCGACGCCTGTTCCAGGTTCGCTCACGCGTCCGGTGGCCGCGTCCATTCCTCCGACGCCTGCTCCGGGCTCCCTCACGCGTCCGCAGGCCGCCACGATTCAGCCGACGCCTGCTCCGGGCTCCCTCACGCGTCCGGTGGCCGCATCCATTCCGCCCACGCCCGCGCCGGGCAGCATGACGCGTCCGGGGGTTCCGGCCGCGCCGCCCCGGCCTCCGCCGGTGATGACGCCCACGACGCGTCCGGTGACGCCGCCTCCGCCCGCTCCCGCGCCGCCGCCACCCGCTCCCGTCCGGCGCCCCATGGCCGCCCCCGCGCCCTCGTATTCGAGCGCCGAGTTCGTGGGCCTGGAGCGCCGGTCGGACGACCGGCTCCACGCGGACGTGAAGGTGTCGATGAAGAACACGGGCATCTTCACCGACCACCGCATCATCAACCTGTCGTCGGGCGGCCTGTTCATCGGCACGGACCGGCCGCTGCGGTTGGGGACGCAGGTGGAGCTGACCCTGCGCTTCGAGGATCCGGAGCGCGTGATGACCCTGCGCAGCTCCGTCATCTGGGAGAACTCCCTGGACGACGGCAAGAACCCCAAGGGCTACGGGCTGCGCCTGAGCTCGCTGCGCGCCGAGGAGCGGGACTTCATCCAGCAGTACGTCCGCCGCACCAAGAAGCCGTGACAGGTTCCCGGGCGGGTGATTCCGCTCGGGACTAGAACAACTGGCCCAGGAAGACCGCGCTCATCGCCACGAAGGCGACCCACACGGCCATGACGGACTTCAATTCCAGGTCCCGGCGGTCCAACTCGTTCGCGAAGTTCATGGTGTCTCCTCCAGTGCTCAACGTCTTCATCCCTTCCTACGGAGCACCCGCGCGGCGATTGCCTCTGGGCCTCCGTCCCCCTGGAACGAAGGCGCGGCGATGAGCACCTCCGTTCCGCCCGGCACGCTGGATGGCCTGCTGCCCGCGCTGCCGGTGCCGCTGTTCGTGATTCGCGGCGACCGGGTGGTGTTCACCAACGCCGCGCTGCGCACGTTGCTGGGCCTGCGAGAGGACGAGCTGCCGTCGCTGCTGGAGCTCGCCGCGCGCTTCGGGCCGGAGGAGCGCGCCTGGGTGGAGCCCCTGAGCGAAGCGCTGATGCGCGGCGAGCAGCCCACGCCGGTGCGGCCCGCCTGGGTGCGCGTGCGCGGCGCGGACGGCCGCCAGCACATGCTCTCCCCTGTCACCGCGCCGGGCCGCGTGCCGGAGGAGCAGCTCGTGCTGCTGCTGGACGCGGACGGCGGCGACGCGGTGCGCACGCTGTCCACCATGCTGGTGGCCACCGCGGCGGAGCTCCTGCGCTGCCGCGACGAGGGCGCGGTGCTGGAGCTGGCGGTGGAGTCCCTGCACCGGCAGGGCTTCTACGTCTCCGTGATGCTGCTGGAGGGGGACTTCCTGCGCCACGGGCCCATGCGCCAGGAAGCGGAGAGCCTGGCGGCGGCGGCGCGGCTGTACGGACAGGACGTGCACGCGGTGCGCTTTCCCCGCTCGGGGATGCCGCACCTGGAAGAGGTGCTCACGAGCCGCCGGGCGGCCTTCCATCCGGACGCGTTCAGCATGGCGCGGCGGCTGCATTCGCCGGAGGTGGCGGACAACATCCAGCGCATCTACCCGCCGGGCTCACGCGCGCTGGACGCGCCCATCTTCGTGGGGGACGAGCCCTTTGGCGTGCTGGCGGTGCAGTCCACCACGCTGACGCCCGCGAACGCGGGGGCGCTGGAGCTGTTCGCGCAGTTGATTGGCGGCGCGCTGGAGAACGTGCGGCACCACCGCGCGGCGGAGGCGCGGCTCGCGGAGGTGTCCCGGCTGCAGAACGAGCTCATCGCCAGCGAGCGGCTGACGGTGCTGGGCGAGGCGGCGGGCGTCGTGGCCCATGAAGTCCGCAATCCCCTGGGCGCCATCCTCAACACGGTGGCGGTGCTCAAGCGTGAGCCCCGCCTGGGGCCCGCGGGCGCCTCCGCGGTGGAGATGCTGGAGGAGGAGGCCATCCGGCTGGAGGACATCGTGCGCGACCTGCTGGACGCGGTGCGCCCGCTGGAGCCAAGGCCGCGCCCCGTCTCGCTGGGCGAGCTGGTGCACCGCGCGCTCGCGCAGCTGCTCCACGGCCGGGAGGAGCTGCCCAAGCCGCGCGTGGCGTTCGACGAGGCGCCGGACGTGCCGGAGCTGTCCGGAGACGAGACGCTGTTGCAGCTGGCGGTCACGCACCTGATGCGCAACGCCATCCAGGCCTCGCCCCAGGGAGGCACGGTGCGCGTGGAGGTGCGCCGCGTGCCGGACGGGGTCTCGCTGAGCGTGGAGGACGAGGGCCCGGGCATCGCCGGATTGGATCCGCAGCGCGTCTTCGAGCCCTTCTTCCTCACCCGCGCCAACGGCCGCGGCCTGGGCCTGGCCATCGTGCGGCGCGTGGTGCTCGCACACGGAGGCAAGGTGCGCGCGGGCGCGCGTCCCGAGGGCGGCGCACGCTTCGAGCTGGTGCTGCCGCTCTAGCGACGTGCCATTGCTTCGGGCGGGTGCTGCCGCTTCAACTCAAGCGCCCGCCAGCACCAACAGACAGCGCAGGCCGCCGTTCTTCACGGGGAGCTGCCGCGCTCCCTTCAGCCCCAACGCCGCAACGAGCTTCGGCTCCTCGGGGACGATGAGCGCCTTGCGCCATTCGGCGAACGCTCCGTTCAACGTCGCGCCCAGCGCGCGGTAGAGGTCCGGCAGGTCCTCCACATCTCCCACGCGCTTGCCGTAGGGCGGATTGGCCACCACCAGCCCGGGTGCGTCCGGCGGGGCCTTCAGCGTGCGCAGGTCGTGCCGCTCCAGCGTCAGCGTCACGCCCGCGCGCTTCGCGTTGCGCCGCGCCGTGCCCAGCGCGCCCGCGTTGAGATCAAACCCGCGCATCGGCGCGCGAGGCTCCGCCAGCCCCTCGGCTTCCGCCTCCGCGCGGCGCTGTACCCAGGCGGCCTTGTCGAAGGACGGGAAGGACTGGAACGCGAACGTGCGCAGCATGCCCGGTGCGCGGCGCTGGGACATCCACGCGCCCTCCACCAGGAACGTGCCCGAGCCGCACATCGGATCCACCAGCGGCACGTCCCCCGCGTAGCCCGCGAGCCGGAGGATGCCCGCGGCCAGCGTCTCGCGCAGGGGCGCGCGCCCCACCTCCTGCCGGTAGCCGCGCTGGTACAGGGGCGCTCCAGACGTGTCCACGCTCACCGTCCAGCGCGATCCTTCGCCGCGCACCAAGAGCGTGAGCTCCGGCCCCCCGCCCTCTTCGTCCAGGTGTCCCGCGGCCGTCACCTCGCCCGGCGCCCAGGCCACGGCCGCGGACTCCAGCACCACCGCCGGCCCCGGGGCCACCGAGCGGTGCAGCGTCACGGACAGCCGCAGTGGCACCTTGCCGTCCCAGACGCCCGCCATGGGCAGCGCTCGCAGCCCCTCCACCAGCGCATCCGCGGTGGGCGCCGTGAAGGTGCCCAGCCGCAGGAGCACGCGGCTCGCGGTGCGCAGGCGCAGGTTCGCCGTCTGGTGCAGGCCGGACGGGCCCTCGCACTCGATGCCGCCCTCCGCGCGCCGGAAGGACAGCCCCAGCTCGCGCGCCTCCGCCTCCAGCGCGGGCTCCAGCCCCGGCAGCGTGGACACGTAGATTGTTTCACCCATCCGGGCCCAGGCCTCCGTCACGCCGGCCGCGCCCGAGCGGAGGTCCCCGCGTCCATCGCCGCCTGCTCCAACGCGCGCTCCATCTGGTTCAGGTCATACGGCTTGGGCAGCAGCACCACGCGCTCCAGCGCCTTGCCGTCTTCCGCCGACACCGCGCGCGAATCGCCGGACGCGATGATGATTCGCAGGGACGGATAGCGCTTCACGGCCTCGCGCGCCAGCTCCACGCCGGACCTGCCCGGCAGCGTCACGTCCGTGAAGAGCAGGTCGAAGGGCTCCTTCGCCAGCGCCTCGCCCGCCGCCTCCGCGCTCTCCACCGCGAGCACGGTGTGCCCCAGGTCCGACATCAGCTCGGACGCGGACTCGCGGATGTCCGCGTCATCCTCCACCAGGAGGATGCGCAGCAAACCCTTCGACGGTGGCTCCACGGGCGCGGGCGCGCGGTACGGCTTCGCCGCCAGCCGCTGCTCGCGTCCGCGCAACAGCGCGCGGATCTTCCGCGCCAGGTCCTCGCGCCGGTACGGCTTGGACAGGAGGCTCACGCCGGGGTCCAACCGGCCGCCGTGCACGATGGCGTTCTCCGTGTAGCCGGACGTGAAGAGCACCTCGAGGTCCGGCAGGTGCGCCTTCGCCTGCCGCGCCAGCTCCGGGCTGCGCACCGGCCCCGGCATCACCACGTCCGTGAAGAGCAGGTCCACCGGCAGGCCGCTCTGGATGACCGCGAGCGCGCTCTGGCCATCGTGCGCCTTGAGCACGCGGTAGCCCAGCTCCGTCAGCACCTCCACCACCGTGGCGCGCACCGCCGCGTCGTCCTCCACCACGAGGATGGTCTCCGTGCCGCCCTCCACCTGCCCCGGCCCCGTCTCCGCCGGCTGCACCGCCGCCTGGAAGGTGCGCGGCAGGTAGATCTTGATGGACGTGCCGTGGCCCAGCTCGCTGTAGATTTTGACGTGGCCGCCGGACTGCTTCACGAAGCCATACACCATGCTCAGCCCCAGGCCCGTGCCGCGCCCCTCCGGCTTCGTGGTGAAGAACGGCTCGAACGCGCGCTGCATCACCTCCGGCGTCATGCCGGAGCCCGTGTCGGAGATGGCCAGCAGCACGTACTGCCCCGCCGTCACCTCCGGGTGCAGCATCGCGTAGTGGTCATCCAGCATCGCGTTGCCGGCTTCGATGGTCAGCTTGCCCCGGCCGTCCATGGCGTCGCGCGCGTTGATGGCCAGGTTGAGGATGACGTTCTCCAACTGGTTGCGGTCCACGGACGTGTTCCAGAGCCCGCCCGCGATGACCGTCTCCACCTCCACGTCCTCTCCCAGGGCGCGGCGCAACAGGTCGTCCATGTCGCGCACCAGCCGGCCCAGGTTGAGCGCCGTGGGCGCCAGGGGCTGCCTGCGCGCGAACGCGAGCAACTGCGACGCCAGCCGCGCCCCGCGCTCCACCGCGCCCAGCGCCGTCTCCAGGCGCCGCTGCGCGCGCGTGTCGCCCACCGCGTCGCGCTGGAGCAACTGGAGATTCCCGCTCACCACCTGGAGCAGGTTGTTGAAGTCATGCGCCACGCCGCCGGTGAGCTTGCCCACGGCCTCCATCTTCTGCGCCTGGAGCAGCGCGGCCTCCGCCTGGCGGCGCTCCGCCTCGCTCTCTTCCAACGCGCGCGTGCGCTCGCGCACCAGCTCCTCCAGGTGGTCGCGGTGGCGCGCGAGTTCGTCCTCCGCCCGCTTCTGCGCCGTCATGTCGTGGCCCTGGACGAAGATGCCGGAGACGCGGCCGTCCGCCTCGATGACGGGCTGGTAGACGAAGTCCAGGAAGGCCTCCACCAGCGGCCCCCCGGGCTCGCGCTGCAGGTACAGCCCCATGTTGTGCCCGACGAAGGGCTCGCCGGTCGTGAACACCCGGTCCAGCAGTTCGAAGAAGCCCTGCCCCGCCACCTCTGGCAGCGCCGCCCGCACCGTCTTGCCCAACAGGTCCCGGTGCCCCACGAGCTGGAGGTAGGCGCGGTTGGCCAGCTCGAACACGTGCTCGGGCCCCTTCAGCGAACACATGAAGCCCGGCGCCTGTTCGAACAGGCGCCGCAGGTGCCGGCGCTCGTCGTCCAGCACCCGGTTGGCCTCCTGCACCGCCTGGGCACGCGCGAGCACCCCGCTCATCAACTGCGTCCGCGGCCCGCCTGCGTCCAGCGACGTCTCCGCGCCGCGCATGGCCTGCTTGAGCTGGTGCAGCTCCGTCACGTCCATCGTGTGCTGGAGGATGAAGGCCACCTCGCCCTTCCCGTCGAACAGGGGCGTGTGCGTGGCGCTCCAGTAGCGGTCCTCCAGCACCACGCCGGCGTCCGTCTGGCGGGGCACCCGGTAGGGAATGAACGCCAGCGTGTCCAGCGTCCGCTCCGTCAACACGCGGAAGAACGAGTCGCGCAGCATCCGTGCGCTGGCGTTGTTCGGGTCGTCCGGGTCATGCGGGAACGCCTCGAAGATGGTGCGCCCGACCAGGTTCTCCAGCCGGCTGGCGGTCACCCGCAGGTAGGCGGCGTTCGCCGTGACGTAACGCAGCTCCCGGTCCACCAGCATGTAGGGATTGGGCGACAGCTCGAAGAGCTTCTGGAAGTCGAAGGGTGCCTGCATCCACTCACGGGGAGTTCCAGCAACCTCCCCGCCTTTCCTGGGCCGCCGCGAACGCGGAAAGGGGTTCCTGTCCAGTGTACGGACATCCCCTCCATCTCACCGGCCAAAAGGCCCGGGGCCCAAGCCTTCCGGACGCCTGCTCTCCCCAGGGGCGTCCTTCTGGACACCACTCAACACAAGCCCTTCCCAGCCACCCCTTGGACCCGCCACGTCCGTCCAGGCTGTAAGACTGAGCGGGTCTTTCAGACCTCTGCATTCCTATGATATGAGATTATTACCGCCAAGGCGGTGCAATCCCACATGAACCGGGGTGCGCGGCAGGGGGTCGCCTTGGACGGGGGAGGAAACGACCTCCCGGCCTTCCGCCAGAGCGCTCGCGCCCGGCAGGAGGTCTGTCCCCAGATGCTCGCCGTTCCAGAACCGTTGTCGCTGGATGACTCGGAAGCGGTCACCTCCCGTGTGTTCGACCGTCGCGCCCTGACGGCGTCGGTGCGGGAGCTGTCGGTGGTGGCCAACGCGCGCGGCCTGTGGGCGGTGGCGCGCCAATGGCTCGTCATCGCGCTGTCGGTGGCGTTCGTGGTGCAGGTGGACCGGTGGTGGGCGTGGGTCCTGGCCGCGGTGGTCATCTCCTCGCGGCAGCACGCGCTGCTCAGCCTGGTGCACGAAGCCTCGCACTACCACCTGCTCACGAACCGCAAGGCCAACGACATCCTGGCGGACCTCTTGTGCGCGTTCCCCATGAACATCACCACGGAGGGCTACCGCAAGGAGCACGCGGAGCATCACCGCTACATCAACACGGAGCGGGACCCGTACTGGCGCACGGCGCAGCGTGACTCCGCGTGGATGTTCCCGCGCACGCGCGGGGGCATGGCGCTGGTGCTCCTGGGGGACCTGGTGGGCTTCTTCACCCCGTCCCACGTGCGCATCATGATTCCCTGGTCCTATACGGGCCGCGCGCTGGGCAAGGGCGGCTCGCCGCCGTCCCGCGCGGAGCACGTGCGCTACGCGCTGTGGCTCGTGGGCTTCATCACCTTCCTCACGCTCACGGGCGGCTGGCTCCACTACCTGCTCCTGTGGTCCATCCCGTCCCTGACGCTGATGATGGTGGCCTTCCGCATCCGCGCGGTGGTGGAGCACCCCTTCACCCCCGCCACCCCGGATGAGACGCACGAGACGCGGGACGTGGAGGCCGCCACCCTCTTCGAGCGCTTCTTCATCGCGCCCTTCAACGCCAGCTACCACCTGTCCCATCACCTCTTCCCGTCCGTGCCCTACTACCACCTGCCCGCGCTGCACGAGCGGCTCAAGCAGACGGACCTCTACCGCCCCGGGGAGAACCATTTCCAGACGTACCTGGGCGGCGAACAGAGCGCGTGGAGCTTCCTCACGTCTTTGGGCCGGAATAAAAGCCGTGATACATTGCCTGTGAAGGATTGAAGCCGCATCCATCCCGGCCTGGCTGGCTTTCCCCTGGAGGCACCAACGTGGTGCCTCCAGGCGTGGGAAGCCCCCGCCGGCCCCTGTCGTCACCAGGCGCGTTCCGCTCTGAAGACAGACGCTCGCCGCCCTGCTGATACAGCGGCCTGGCGTCCTCGTGACGTGCCGAAATAGCCCACCCCGTGGCTTGAACACAGACGAAGAATCGCGGTGTTTCTCTGCCTGCGATTCGCCAGGTCCCCCCTCCCCCGCCCGCCAATTCCGGCGCGCGACAGGGCGACCGGGGGACTCCTGCCACGCGCCGCGGGCAGGGGGATGCGGTTCCCCCGGCCCCGCCCCTTTCACCTGGCCGCAGGAGAGAACTTGAGAAGGCAGCTCATTGGGTTCCTCGTGGCGTTGGGCGCCATGCACACCGGCTGCGGTGGCGCGCCGGACTTCACGTCCACCGCGGGCGACGACGACTCGCTGGGGATGTCCGGGGACGCGCTCGCGAGCGCGACCACGCTGTTCGACGACGCGCTCGGTTCAGGCTGGCAGGACTGGTCCTGGGCGACGCACAGCCTCAGCGCGACCCGGCCCGTGTACGCGGGCACCCGTTCCATCTCCGCGACGTTCGGTCCGTGGACGGGCCTGTACTTCCACCACGCGGGCGTGCCCACCACGGGCTATGGCTTCGTGGAGTTGCAGGTGAACCCCGGCGCGACGGCCAACCCCGCCATCGCGCTCTACGCGAGCGTGGGCGGCGTGGCGAAGCCGCCCGTGGCGCTCAACCCCACCTGCGCGGGCGGCACCCTCAAGGCCAACGCGTGGACGCTGTGCCGCATGCCGCTGTCCACGCTGGGCGCGGCCAACACCAGCCTGGATGGCCTGGTGGTGATGGAGAACGCGGGCCGCAAGCTGGCCACGGTGTACTTCGACAACGTGCGCCTGGCGGCGAGCACCACCGCCCCTTCCGCGCCCACGGCCCTGAAGGCCACGGGCTCCACCACGGACGTGGCCCTCACCTGGGGCACGGTGACGGGCGCCACGGGCTACCACGTCTACCGCTCCACGTCGCAGACGGGCACGTACGCGCGGCTGACGTCCTCGGCGCTCACCGCCGCGTCCTACAAGGACACCAGCGCGGCCGTGGGCACGACGTACTGGTACGCCGTCACCGCGCTGAACGCGGCCGGTGAGAGCGCGAAGTCCACGGCGGTGTCCGGCAAGCGGACGTCCACCACGGGCGTGAGCGTCAGCGTCAGCCCCACCACCGCAACGCTGTCGCTGGGCGGCGTGCAGACCTTCACCGCGACGGTGACGGGCAGCACCAACACGGCCGTGACCTGGAGCGTGCTGGAAGGCTCCACGGGCGGCACCGTCACCTCCAGCGGCACGTACACCGCGCCGCGAACGGCGGGCACCTACCACGTCGTGGCCACGAGCAGCGCGGACACGACGAAGAAGGCCACGGCGGACGTGGTGGTGACGGGCCCGGTGGGCACCACCAACAAGTGGGTGTCCGGCTACTACACGGGCTGGAACGCGGACGAGTACCCGCCGGAGAAGGTGGACTTCAGCGCGATGACGCACATCATCGTGGGCCGCGTGACGCCGAACACGGACGGCACGGTGGACGCCATCTTCGACAACTCGAACGGCTCCGCCATCGCGAAGACGCTCTCCTCCCGCGCGCACGCCGCGGGGCGCAAGGCCATCATCATGGTGGGCGGCGCGGGCGAGCACGACAACTGGGTGGGCGCGGCCTCTGCCGCCAACCGGGAGAAGTTCGTGCAGAGCCTGCTCAAGGCGATGGACGACCACGGCTACGACGGGCTCGACATCGACTGGGAGCCGGTGGAGGAGGTGGACAAGCCGAACCTGCTCGCGCTGGTGCAGCGGCTGCGTCAGGCGCGCCCCAACATGCTGCTGACGTTCCCCATCGGGTGGATCAACAACAACTTCGCCACGGACGCGTCGCTCAAGTGGTACCCGCAGCTGGCCCAGTACCTGGACCAGGTGAACGTCATGTCCTACGAGATGATTGGCGTCTGGGACGGCTGGGATTCGTGGTTCACGTCCGCGCTCAAGGGCGAGTCCGGCACCCACCCGACCTCCGTGGAGTCCAGCCTCAAGGCCTGGGTGGCCGCGGGCATCCCCAAGGAGAAGCTGGGCATGGGCATCCCGTTCTACGGCCTCGCGTGGCGGCACATCACCGGCCCGCGCCAGCCCTTCACCAACTGGTCCGACTACGTGGGCGGGGACAACTCCTTCACGTACAAGAAGATTTTGGCGCTCTCCAAGACGGGCAAGCTCCAGTGGGACGCGGCGGCGCAGGCCAACTACGTCACGTTCGACACGCCGGTGGAGGACGGCACGGTGCGCTGGATTACCTATGACGGTCCGGAGGCCATCCAGGCCAAGGGTCAGTACGCCAAGGCCAACGGCTACGGCGGCACCATCATCTGGACCATCAACCAGGGCTGCACCGACCCCGCGACGGGCACCAACCCGCTGCTCACCGAGGTCAAGAAGGCGTTCCTCCAGTAACCGGGACGGCTTGAAGCACGACGGCCGCGTGGGCACCCGCCCGCGCGGCCGTTCGCGTTCGAGCGGCCCTAGGCGGAGGGCGGCACGGCGGAGGGCGGAGCCGTGGGGGCGACCGGCTCCGGGCCTCCCGCGTAGACGCCCTGGTACGCGGGCGGCAGCAGCGCGGCCACCCGGCGCATCATCGCGTCCACCAGCGCCTGGCGCGCGTCGGAGGCGCCGGCCACCTCCGGCTCCAGGTCCTCCATGCGGAAGGCGGGCCCGAAGGTCACGGTGACGTCCGCGTGGAAGAGCCGCTCGCCGCCCATGTCGGAGTCGTTGATGGGCATCAGCTTCTCCGTGCCCGTGAGCGCCACCGGGACGATGGGCACGCCCGCGCGCTTGGCGATGAGCCCCACGCCCTTCTTCGCCTGGAGCAGGCCCGCGGAGCGGCTGCGGCCCCCTTCCGGGAAGATGAGGACGGACTGGCCGCCCTTGAGCAGTTCCACGCAGCGGCGCAGCGCCTCGATGTCCGGCGAGTTGGGCGTGATGTCGATGGTGTCCATCGTCTCCGCCGCCAGCCGGGTCATCACGGTGCCGTGCAGCTTCACGCCCGCCAGGAAGACGACGCGCCGGGGACGCAGCGCCCGGTAGAGCGTGAAGCCGTCCGCGTTGGACAGGTGGTTGCAGATGAAGAGGCAGGGGCCGGCGGGCAGGTCCTTGAGTCCGTACACCTTCGCGTGGGACAGCCGGCCCCACACGCCGTGCATCAGGCCGCGCACGACATGGCGGCGCAGTCCGTAGGGGAGCAGCGACATCAAGGCGAAGAGAAGTCGAAGCACAGGCCGGCCCACCTCCTCCTGGAAGATGTAGTCCTGCCCGGTGGGGTGGGTCAGCGGTCCTCCGGGAGCGCGGGTCCGCCCGCCTGCCCAACCGTCATCCAGCCAACGAATGGCCGCCCCTGCGTGTTATGGGAAACCCCATGAGCGCCGAAGCCACGCCCTCCCGAGCGAAGCGGCCCGTCGAGTACGAGGCCACCGTCACTGACCTGCGCATGGAGACCCATGACACGGCGACGCTGTGGCTGGAGCTGGACGCGAGCGCGGGGCCGCTCGACTACAAGGCAGGCCAGTTCATCAACATCGACCCGCACCAGTTCCGGTCGCTCGCGCAGCAGTGCGCGTACCTGCAGGAGCAGAAGGGGCGCAAGGAGCCGCCGCGCTCGTATTCGCTCGCCTCCGCGCCGCACGAGCGGCACGTGGCCATCACGGTGAAGGACGAGGAGTTCATCCCCGGCGTCACGCGCTACCCGCCGCTCTTGTCGCCCCTGCTGGTGCACGGGCGGCTGGTGGGCGCGAAGCTGAAGGTGACGGGCTTCATGGGGCCGTACGTGCTGCCGGACGACGTGACGGAGAAGGCGGACCACGTGCTGCACGTGGTGGCGGGCTCCGGCGCGGTGCCGAACTTCGCCATCGTGAAAGACGCGCTGCACCGCGGGCTGAAGCTGCGGCACACGTTCCTCGCGTCCAACAAGACGTGGGCGGACATCCTCTACCGCGAGGAACTGGCCGCGCTGGAGCGCTCGGCGCCGGACCGCGTGCGGGTGGTGCACACGCTCACGCGTGAACTGGATGAGACGAAGTACGGCGCCCAGGTGCGCAAGGGCCGCGTCGCGGAGGCGCTCCTGCGCGAGCTGATTCCCGCGCCCGACACCTGCCTCGTGTACGTGTGCGGGCCCGCCATCACCCCGTGGGACCGGCGCAAGGCGCTGGAGACGCGCACGCCCGCCACGCCGCGCTTCATGGAGGCGGTGCTGGGCCACCTGCACGAGCTGGGCATCCCGGACAAGCGCATCAAGCGCGAGGCCTACGGCTGACCGGGCCTCAGTGCGTGGTGACGTCCACCGGAGGCAGTTGGTCCAGGAAGTTCAGCACGTGCTCGGCCGTCTCGCGGGGCTTCTCCATGGGGAACAGGTGCGAGGCGAGCGGCAGCGTGTCCGCCCGCGTGCGCTTCATCTCCCGCTCCGCCCGCGCCAGCGCGTCCGGCAACAGCGTGTCGGAGCGCTCGCCGCGCAGCACCAGCGTGGGCGCCGCGTTGGCGCGGATGAGCGACCAGGGGTCCGCGGGGAAGGTCTCGAAGATGCGGGCCTCCCACTCGCGAGGGAAGCGCAAGCGGAAGTCACCCGCCTCCGTGGGCACCAGCCCGTGCGTGATGTAGTCGCTGAAGCAGTCCGCGTCCCAGTCCTTGAACAGCTTGCGCTGGCGGTACGCGGTGGCCGCCTCCTCGCGCGTCGCCCAGCGGTCGCGCCGCCGCAGCGCGCCCTGCACGATGGCGCCGCGGTCCATGCGGCCCAACAGCTTCATCAGGCGCAGCGCCCACAGGCGTGAGCCGGTGATGAGCACGGGGTCCAGCGCCACCACCGCGCGGAACAGCCCCGGGTTCGCGGCGGAGGCCATCAGCGTGCTCGTGCCGCCCACGCTGTGTCCCACGCCCAGCACGCCGGAGCGCCCGCGCGCCTTCAGCTCGCGCGCGAGGTCCTCGCCCAGCTCCTTCCACGTCGTGAGCGACTTCGGGTCCTGGCCGGGCACCAGCGGCCGCATGCGCAGCGACACCACGTGGTAGCGGGTCGCGAGCCGCGCGAAGAGCTTCCGGTACGTCTCCGGAGGGAAACCGTTCGCGCAGGCGAAGTGCAGGAGCGGCCCGCTCCCACCCCAGTCATCCAGCTCCAAGGCCATGCCCCTTCCCATCGACACCCTCCCCCGCGTCACGGCGGAGGGACTTCACAGCTCGCCCCACACGTCTCCGGCGCCCTGATGGACACCGGCCGGCCCCATCCCGGGACGAGACTGCGTACCCCGACATTCAGACACCGCGAACGCCGCCCTGGGTCCTGCCGCCGAGCCCGACCTCCCGCATCGACGCCATCCTGCCCGGGACCCCTGACGTGCCCACGTCCTCCGACATCCTCCCGGAGGTTTCCTCAAGGAACCCGGCCCCCTGGAATGTCGTCCCGTGCGCAACGCCCGGACGGAGGGCATGTAACGGCTGCCCGGCCGCCTCGCACGGCCGGGGAAGGCGGCCGTCCCGGCGCGGGGGCACACGCCGCCCCCTCCCGTGAGGTCACCTGCCCCACCCTACGGTCCAGGTGGGGTCCGCTTGCGTTCAGGATTCGGACTGCGACGGGGGCGCCGCGTCCGGCGTGGGCTCCACCTCCGGCGGGAGCTCCGGGGCCGGCTCCGACGCCTCCGTGGGCTCCTGCGCCGCGCCCGCGGGCGTGATGCCCAACAGCCGCGTCAACCGGGGCTGCACGCCCGTCTCCGCGAGCAGCGCCTGGAGCTGCAGCCGCGCGCGCCGGTTGTCCCGGTGCACGCGCCGCCCGAGGATGAGCTCGTTCTTCAGCGAGTGCTCCCACCCGGTCAGCTCCGTCACCGTCACCTGGTAGCCGAACGCCTCCAGCGTCAGCGCGCGGATGACGTTCGTCAGGTGCGAGCCGAACTCGCGCCGGTGCCACGGGTGCTGGAAGAGCAGCGACATGGAGCCGGCCGGCCTCGCCTTCTTCTCCTTGAGCTGCGCGGCCACCTCCGCCTGGCAGCACGGCACCACCGCCACGTGGTCCGCGCCGTGCTTGATGGCCGCCACCAGCGCGTCGTCCGTGGCCGTGTCGCACGCGTGCAGCGCCATCAGCACGTGGATGCGCTCCGGGTACTCCGCCTGGTCGATGTGCGCCGTCTGGAAGCGCATCCGGTCGAAGTGCAGCCGCTCGGCGCGGCCCTTCGCGCGCTCCGTCAGCTCCGGCCGCCCTTCAATGGACAGCAGCTCGCCGCCGGCCGCGTCCTTCAGGAACAGCTCGTAGACGACGAAGCCCAGGTACGCGTTGCCGCTGCCCGCGTCCACCACCAGGGGGGTCGCGTGGCGCTGCTGCACGTCCTCCATGGCGGGCCGGAGCAGGCCCACCAGGTGGTTGACCTGCTTCAACTTGCGCAGCGCGTCCGCGTTGAGGTTCCCCTCGCGCGTGAGCAGGTGCAGCTCACGCAGGAGCGCGGGGGACTGGTCCGGGAGCAGCTCCTTGCGGACCTGTGGCGCCTTGACGTTGCGTCTCAGACGGACACCACTTCGGTGACCTCCGGGATCATCTCCCGGAGCCGGCCCTCGATGCCCATCTTCAGCGTCGCCGTGGACGACGGGCAGCCCGCGCACGAGCCCTTCATGTGCAGGTACACGATGCCGTCCTCGAAGCGGTCCAGCGTGATGTCACCGCCGTCCTGCGCCACCGCCGGGCGGATCTCCTCGTCCAGGATGAACTGGATGCGCTGCTCCACCGTGCCGTCCGCGCTCGTCGCCTGACGCGCCGCCGCCACCGCCGCCTCGTCCACCACCGGCAGGCCCTCCGACAGGTGCGTGTCCAGCGTGGACATCACGGAGTCGTTGAGCTCGTCCCACTCACCGGACTCGCCCTTCGTCACCGTGACGAAGTTCGTGCCCAGCATCACCGCCGTCACGCCCTGGATGTCCATGAGCCGCAGCGCCAGGGGCGACTTCGCCTGCGCTTCGTCCCGGTTGGTGAAGTTCACCGCGCCACCGCCCAGCAGCTTGCGGTCCACCACGTACTTCAGCGTGCTGGGGTTGGGGGTCCACTCGAGCTGGATGTTCACTGACATGCTGTTCTCCCTACGAAAGTCCGCTTCCTCTAAAGGGCGCCGGGCCCCATAGCAACCTGTCCGGCTGTCAGGCAAACGCCCCGCGCCGACCTTTCACTCCGGATGGAGCCCGGGCCGCCGCCGATGTAAGACAGGGCCCCATGCCCTTCCCGCCACGTCTCGCCCACCTCGCCACCAAGGCCGTGGTGGTGGCCAAGCTGGGCCCCACCTACGCGGATGCCCACCGCGTGGACCCCGAGGAGGCCGCCCAGCGCCTCTCCACCGCCCTCAAGGGCCCCCTGCTGACCTCCCTGCTGGAGGCCACCTGGACGCAGATGCTCGGGAGCACGAAACGTCTCAAGGAAGAGGGCCTCCTGGAGAAGGTGGCCACCACCCTGGCCGACCGGCCGCAGCGGCCGGGCAAGGTCGCCACCGTCACGGCCGGGTGGAGCGCCTTCCTCATCCTGGTGGACCTGGAGGTGGGCACCGCCAGCGACGCCGCCCGCCGGGTCATGGAGTCGGACGAGGGGCGCAAGCGCGCCGCCGCGGGCATCAAGGAGGTCGCCGGATTTCTCGCCCAGGAGCTCACGCGCGGCAGATAGGGCGGCTGGCCGGTCGTGGCGGCAGCCGTCACCCGCCGTTATAGGCTGGCGCTCGCCACGTCCATGTCCGCTTCGCTCCCCACCACCCTGCGCCTGCTCACGTCCATCACCGACGTCCCCGCGTCGGCCTGGGACGCGCTCGTGGACCCGGGGTCGGTGCCGTTCCTGGAGTGGGGCTTCCTCGCCGCGCTGGAGGAGAGCGGCAGCGTGGTGCCCGAGCGGGGCTGGCACCCGCGCCACCTCACCCTGTGGCGGGGCTCGCGCCTGGTCGCCGCCGCGCCCGCGTACCTGAAGGACGACAGCCACGGCGAGTTCGTCTTCGACGCCGCCTGGGCCACCACCGCCGAGCGCGCCGGCATCCGCTACTACCCCAAGCTCGTCCTGGGCGTGCCCTTCACGCCCGCCACCGGCCGCCGCGTGCTGGTGGCCCCGGGTGAGGATGCCCCGTCCCGCGAGGCGGAGCTGTACAACGCCGCGCTGGAGTACGCACGCGCGGAGGGGCTCTCCAGCGTCCACGTCCTCTTCCCCACCCCGGCGGAGCTGCCGGTGCTGGAGGCGCAGGGCTACGCGCTGCGCCTGGGCGTGCAGTACCTGTGGCGCAACGCGGGCTACCGGACGTTCGAGGACTTCCTCGCCCGCTTCCGCTCCAAGCGGCGCCACCAGCTCCAGCGGGAGCGGCGCGACGTAGAGGACCGGGGCATCACCCTGCGCACGCTCCGGGGCGACGCACTGGAGGAGGTGGACGCGGCCTGCGCCCACCAGCTCTACGTGTCCACGGTGGACCGCTATCCGTGGGGCGTTCGGTCGCTGACCGAGGACTTCTTCGCCCGCCTGCTCGCCGGCTTCAAGCACCGGTGCGAGTTCGTGGAGGCCCGGCGGGAAGGCCGCAGGGTGGCGGGCGCGTTCAACTTCACCGGGCCGAGCACGCTGTACGGCCGTTATTGGGGTGCGTTCGAGGAACATCCGTTCCTGCACTTCAACGTGTGCCTCTACCACCCGGTGGAGGACTGCATCGCCCGGGGCCGTGAGCGCTTCGAGCCCGGGGCAGGCGGCGAGCACAAGCTCACCCGGGGTTTCGAGCCGCACCTCACGTACAGTGCGCATCTGTTCCTTCACCCCGGCCTGGACCGGGCGGTGCGCGGCTTCCTGGCGCACGAGCGGGCAGCCGTCGAAAGCGGCCTGCCGCTGTGGTGGGCGGAGACGGGTTTCAAGGAGCGGGTCTGAGCGGTTTCAAGCAGGCCCGCCAGAGGCAAAGCGAAGCGAAGGCAAGGGAGTCCGCAAGCCCATGGCTCAGAAGCACCAACACGATGACGGCCAGGTCGTCACGGAGACCGTCCCCAAGCAGAAGCTGAAGAGGCCGACGCTCTACAAGGTCCTCCTGCACAACGACAACTACACCACGCGTGAGTTCGTGGTGGCCGTGCTCAAGGAGATCTTCCACAAGTCGGAGACGGATGCCGTGCAGATCATGATGCACGTTCATTACAACGGCATCGGTGTGGCGGGCGTTTATACCTACGACGTCGCCGAGACGAAGCTCAAGACAGTGGAGGCCGCGGCGAGGGACAACGGGTTCCCCCTGCGGCTGTCCATGGAACCCGAGGAAGGCTGAACCGTGGCGGGACCATCGATTGCCAAAGAATTGCAGGCCAGCTTCCGCACCGCGCTCGACGAGGCGCGGAAGATGCGTCACGAGTACCTGACCCTGGAGCACCTGCTCCTGGCCCTCACCCGTGAGTCGCGCACCCGCGAGGTGCTCAAGGGCTGCGGCGCGAACGTCAAGCGCCTGCAGGAGAACCTGACCTCCTTCCTGGAGGAGACGGTCGAGCGCCTGCCCGACGACGTGGACGCCGAGCCGCAGCAGACCATCGGCGTGGAGCGCGTGCTCCACCGCGCCGCCATGCACGCGCTGTCCGCGGAGCAGAAGTACATCGACGGGGGCGACGTGCTGGTCGCCATGTTCCGTGAAGAGGAGAGCCACGCGCTCTACCTGTTGCAGCAGGAGGGCGTCACGCGCCTGGACCTGCTCAACTTCATCTCCCACGGCACCACCAAGGACGGCGAGTCCGAGGGCGAGCCGCGCGCCACGCCCGCCGGGGATGACGAGGACGGCGAGTCCCAGAAGAAGAGCCCGCTGGAAGCGTACGCCGTGCAGCTCAACGTGGAGGCGAAGGCGGGCCGCATCGACCCGCTCATCGGCCGCGACAAGGAGCTGGAGCGCACCATCCAGGTGCTCTGCCGCCGCCGCAAGAACAACCCGCTTTACGTGGGTGAGGCCGGCGTGGGCAAGACGGCCATCGCTGAAGGCCTGGCGCTCCACATCACGGAGGGCCGCGTGCCGGCCGCGCTCAAGGACGCGGTCGTCTACTCGCTGGACATGGGCGCGCTGCTCGCGGGCACCAAGTTCCGCGGCCAGTTCGAGGAGCGGCTGAAGGGCGTGCTCAAGGCGCTCCAGGAGCTGCCGGACGCCATCCTCTTCATCGACGAAATCCACACCATCGTCGGTGCCGGCGCCACGAGCGGCGGGTCCATGGACGCGTCCAACCTGCTCAAGCCGGCGCTGGCGTCGGGCCGGCTGCGCTGCATCGGCTCCACGACGTTCCAGGAGTTCAAGGCGTCGTTCGAGCGCGACCGGGCGCTGTCCCGCCGCTTCCAGAAGATTGAAGTGGACGAGCCCAGCGTGGAGGACACCGTCAAGGTGCTGGAGGGCCTGCGCAGCCGCTACGAGGAGCACCACCACGTGAAGTACGGCGAGGGTGCGCTCCAGGCGGCGGCGGAGCTGGCGGCCAAGCACATCAACGACCGGTTCCTGCCGGACAAGGCCATCGACGTCATCGACGAGGCCGGCGCCGCGGAGCGGCTCAAGCCGGAGGGCGTACGCACGGGCGTCGTCTCCGCGCACGACGTGGAGCAGGTCGTCTCCAAGATGGCCAAGATTCCGGCCAAGAGCGTGTCCGCGAGCGAAGGCGTCCAGATCCAGAACCTGGACAAGGAGCTCAAGGGCGTCATCTACGGGCAGGACAAGGCCATTGAAGAGATGGTGGGCGCCATCAAGCTGTCGCGCTCCGGCCTGCGCGCGCCGGAGAAGCCCATTGGCAGCTTCCTCTTCTCCGGCCCCACGGGCGTGGGCAAGACGGAGCTGGCGAAGCAACTGGCGCAGAGCCTGGGCGTGGAGTTCCTGCGCTTCGACATGAGCGAGTACTCCGAGAAGCACACGGTGAGCCGGCTCATCGGCGCGCCTCCGGGCTACGTGGGCTTCGACCAGGGCGGCCTGCTCACGGACGCCGTGCGCAAGCACCCGTACGCGGTGCTGGTGCTGGATGAGATTGAGAAGGCCCACCCGGACCTCTTCAACATCCTGCTCCAGGTGATGGACCACGCGACGCTCACGGACAACAACGGCCGCAAGGCGGACTTCCGCAACATCATCCTCATCCTGACCACCAACGCGGGTGCGCAGGAGATGAGCACCAAGGCCATGGGCTTCGGGGACACCAGCGTGGTGGTGGACGGCTCGCGGGCGAAGAAGGCCATCGAGCGCACCTTCACGCCGGAGTTCCGCAACCGGCTGGACGGCTGGATCCTCTTCTCCGGCCTGCCCCCCGAGGTCATCCTCAAGGTCGTGGACAAGGAAGTGCGCCTGCTCCAGAAGGTGCTCGACGAGAAGAAGGTCAAGCTGGAGCTCACGCCCGCCGCCCGCGCGTGGCTGGCGGAGCACGGCTACGACCCGGCCTTCGGTGCGCGCCCCATGGCGCGGCTCGTGGACAACACCCTCAAGAAGCCGCTCGCGGAGGCGCTGCTGTTCGGCTCCCTCAAGAGCGGTGGCGTGGCCCGCTTCGACGTCGTGGACGACGCGGTGAAGCTCCAGGCGGAAGCCACGGAGGCCGTGCCGGCTTGAAGCACGGCTGAGGCTTGAAGCACCGAGGCCCCGGGCCCCCTTCACATGGGGACTCGGGGCCTTCGTGTTTCCCTACTCCGGCTTGGACTCGACCTTGTAGGCGCCCACGGCGTTGGAGAGCTGCTCGGAGATGATCTGCAGCGTGGTGGCCGCCTCACCGGTGGACCCGATGCGGGCCACGGTGTCGTCCATCATCCTGGACAGGTCATTCACCGCCAGGGTGATTTGGTTGATGCCCACGTTCTGCTGATTCACCGCGGCGGCGATCTGCCGGACGGCGGCGGCGTTGTCCTGGACGATGGAGGACAGCTCGCGCAGGTTCTGCCCGCTGTCGCGCACCTGCGCCAGGCCCGCCTCCATCCGCTCCGCGCCGCGCTCGGTGATGCGCACCGCGGCGGTGACGGAGTTGGCGATGTCGTCCAAGAGCTCCCGCACCCGCGTGGTCGCCTGGATGGACTGGTCCGCCAGGGCGCGGATTTCGCGCGCCACCACGCTGAAGCCCTTGCCGTGCTCACCGGAGCGCACCGCTTCGATGGCCGCGTTGAGCGCGAGCATGTTGGACTGGTCCGCCAGGTCCTTCACCGTCTGGGTGATGCCGCCAATCTGGCGCGTGCGCTCGCCCAGCTCGAGGATCTTCTCCGCGATTTCGCCCACCTGCGCGCGGATGTCGTTGAGGCCCGCCATCGTCTGCTCGATGGAGGCCTCGCCCGCCCTGGCCAGGGAGTCCGCGCGCTCGGCGACGCTGAGCACGCTCTCCGCCTTCTGCGCGGCCAGCGTGGACGTCTGCTTGATCTCCTGCGCCGTCACCTGCGTCTCCTGGAGCGCGGCGGCCTGGCGGGAGATGGTCTGCGCCTGCTCGGTGGAGGACGCGTTGAGGTGGTCCGTGGACTGGGTGAGCGCGGTGGCGGCGTGCTGGAGGTTGACCGTCACCTCGCGCAGCTTGCCCACCATCTGGGAGAAGGAATTGGCCAGCTTCCCCACCTCGTCGTTGCCGCGCGTCTTGATGGGGCGGGTGAGGTCGCCGGACGACACGATGTGGCCCGCCACGGACGTGAGTTCCGCCAGCGGCCGCACGATGCTCCGGCCGAACAGCGCCGCCAGCACCACGCCGCCCGTCACCAGCAGGAGCGCGAACCCCAGCATCTCCCAGCGCAGCGCATCCACCCTCGCGTCGATGAACTCGCGCGCCATGCCCACGTGCACGGTGCCCAGCCGCCCCTTCTCCGCCACGGCCGCGGACACGTCCAGGGCGCGCAGCGTCTTGCCGCCGCGCAGGATGCGCACCTCCGGCACCACGCGCGTGCGGCCCGTGCCCACGCCCGGCTGCGCGTCGAGCGCGGCCTTCAGGTTCTCCGGGAAGGGGCCCTGGAAGGAGTGCACCAGCACGAAGCCCGTGGGGTCCTGGATGAAGATGTAGGCCAGGTCCTCGCGCTCGCGGAACGTCTCCAGCAGCGGCTGGAGCGAGCCCATGCCCGCGGACACGCCCTGCTCCGCAGCGATGGCCAGGCTCAGCGCCACGGCCTCGCCCTCGCTGGCGTGGCGCTCCTCCAGGTTGGACTCCAGCTGGCGGGTGGCGATGATGGTCAGCAGCAGGGCCACGGAGGCGCTGATGACGGCCGTGACGAGCACGAACTTCGGCGCGAGCCCGAGCCCGCGCAGGAAGGAGACAGGGAGCGCGGCGGAGGGCTTCAAGAGAACACTCCCGGGCGACTTCGGTGTGTTGCAGGGAAACGGCTCACCGGGCCCCCCCCTCAGGGCCCCGGGATGGACGGAACGACGGACGCTGACAGCTCTGCAGGATGAGCTCCGCCACCAGCGCGAGCGGCGTGCCCCCGTCGGTGGCCTTCAGCTCCACGGCGGCGCGAGGCATGCCGTAGACGACGCTGGACGCCTCGTCCTGGGCCAGGGTGACGCCCCCGGCCTGACGGATGGCCAGGAGGCCCCGCGCGCCGTCCTCGCCCATGCCAGTGAGCACGCCGCCGCCGCTGCGCCGGCCGTACGCCATGGCCAGCGAGCTCAAGAGCACGTCCCCGTTGGGGCACGGCCCGCCGGTGCTGCGCTGCAGGCGCGCCAGGCCCACGCTGTCCACCAGCAGGTCATGGCCATCCAGCGGGAAGTACACGCGGCCCGGCTCCAGCCGCTCGCCGTCCCGCGCCACGCCCACCTGGAGCTCGCACACCTGGGACAGCCAGCGCACCATGCCCTGCGTGAAGCCCACGGTGATGTGCTGCGCCACGAGCATGGGCACCGGCAGGTCGCGGGGCAGCTTGGACAGCACCTCCGCCAGCGCGGGCGGCCCACCGGTGGAGGCGACCAGGCCGAACACGTCCACCCGCGCCCCGCTGGGCACGGGCGGCGGCGCCACGGCGCGCGGACGGCGGGAGATGACGGGCACCTCCGCCATCAGGCACACCGAGTGGGCCAGCTCCCGGCCCCAGCGGCGCAGCTCCTCCGCGTTGGTGACGTTGGGCTTGCCGATGAGCTCCAGCGCTCCGGCGCTCATGGCCTGGAAGCCCAGGTCCACGCCGCGCTGCTCCGCCACCGCGCTCACCACCAGGATGCGCGCGGGGGCCTGCGACATGATGTGCCCGATGGCCGCCGGGCCATCCAGGCCGGGCAGGAGCAGGTCCATGGTGATGACGTCCGGGCGCAGCAGGCGCGCCAGCTGCACGGCGCGGTTGCCGTCCCCCGCCCGGCCCACCACTTCGATGCGCGGCTCCTCCGTGAGCAGCGCGGTGAGGGTGTTGGCCATGGTGGGCGAGTCATCCACCACGAGCACGCGAATGGGCTTTTTCGAGCTCACTCGCGGCTCCCCCGGCGGCTCATCACGTCCAGCACCTCCGCGAGCAGGCGGCCCGCGGCGCACTCGCGTTTGCTGAGGAAGCCGTCCGCCCCGGACGACAGGCCGCGCTCACGCGCCACGGCGCTGTCGTGCGCGGAGACCAGGATGACGGGCAGCGTGCGCGTGTCCTTGCGCTCGCGCAGCCGGGCAATGAGCTCGATGCCGTCCATCTCTTCCATGTCCAGGTCACAGATGACGACGTCGTAGGTGTCCGCCTGCAGCCGCTCCAGCGCCCGCGCCCCGCTGGCCGCCAGGTGCACCTGGAAGCCGCCGGCCTCCAGCATCGCCCGGTGCAGCGCGCGCGCGGTGAGCGAGTCATCCACCACCAGCGCCCGCCGGCTCACCGCGGACACCGTCACCTTCTCCGAATCCGACACCACCCAGTCCGGCCGGAGGATGAGCAGCAGCTCACCCCGGCTGAGCGTCGCCGCGCCCTGCCAGGCCGCCACCTCGCGCACCTCCGACGGCAGCGGGCGGATGACCAGGTCCCGGTCCCCCACCACCGAGTCCACGCCGAGCGCCACGCGCTTGCCGCCGCTCTGGACGATCAGCAGCGGCTGCCCCTCCGTGGGCGGAGACGACGCGCGCAGCCCCAGCCGCGCGCCCAGGTCCACCACCGGCAACAGCTGCCCCTGGTGTTCCAGGTGCGTGCGGCGCTTGCCCACGCGCAGCATGTCCGGGCGCGCCAGCTGCGTGGACTCCACCGCCAGCATGGGCAGGCCCACGAACTGCTCCAGCGCGCGCACCATCAGCACCGGGGAGCTGCCCAGGTCCACCGGCAGGGTCAACACGAAGCGCGTGCCCTGCCCGCGCGTGCTCGACACCTCGATGCGGCCCTGGAGCGACTCCACCGTGGCGCGCACCGCGTCCAGGCCCACGCCGCGCCCGGAGGTGTCCGTCACGTCCGTGCGCGTGCTGAAGCCCTCGCGGAAGATGAGCTCGCGCACCTGGTTGTCGTTGAGGCGCGCCGCCTCCTCCGCCGTGACGAGCCCGCGCTTCTCCGCGGCCTTGCGCACCTGCGCCAGGTCGATGCCGCGCCCGTCGTCGCTCGCCTCCAGGTACAGGAGGTTGCCCTGCTGCTCCACGCGCAAGGTGAGCGCGCCCTCGTGGTGCTTGCCGGCCTTCTCGCGCTCGGCGGGCATCTCCAGGCCGTGGTCCACCGCGTTGCGCAGGATGTGCACCAGCGCGCCCTGGAGCTTCTCCAGCAGGCGCCGGTCCAGCGACACCTCCGCGCCCACCACCGACAGGCGCGCTTCCTTCCCCAGCTGGCGCGACAGGTCGCGCACCATGCGCTGCAGCGGATCCAGGATGGTGCGCGTGGGGCGCGTGGTGATGGCCTTGAGGCCCTCCTCCAGCGCGTCCACGACGTCGCTCGTCTCCTCGCCGTCGGTGCGCAGCGAGCGGCCCGTGCCGGACAAGAGCGTGCGTGCCTCCGCCGTCTCCGCCAGCAGGCCCTGCTTCGCGAGCAGCGCGGACACGCGCTCCAGCTCCCGGCTGCGCTCCTCCACCCGCAGGCGCACCTCGCGCAGGCGCTCCACCTCGCGCATCAGCGACGTCACCTGGGTCGCGCTCACGCGCCACCCGGCGTCGGAGGACTCCCCCGCGGGCTCCAGCGCGGCGGGCGCTTCCGGCGGGACACTGGCCGGCGCGGCCGGGGCGGCGGGCGGCGGCTGCGCGAAGGCGCCCCCCGGCAGCACCGCGGCCTCCTCCGGGGGCGGCGCGGCGGCGACCAGTTGGGCCAGCGCGGCGGCGGGGTTCGGCAGGTCGTCCCCGCGCCCGTCCGCGTGCGCCTGGGCGCGCAGCATGAAGAGGTCCAGCCCGTGCAGCAGCACGTCCACCACCGGGCGCGGCATCTTCTGCGTGTTCGCCTTGAGCGGCGCCAGCGCGTCCTCCAGCTTGTGGGCGATGTCGCCCAGGTCCTGGAGCCCCAGCGACGCGGCGCTGCCCTTCAGCGTGTGCAGGTGCCGGCCCAGCCGCGTGTAGATCTTCGCGAGCGCGTCGTTCTCCAGCCCCTCGCGCTCCAGCTCCAGCAGGTCCATGGTGACCTTCTGGATGACCTCCTGGGCCTCCACGGCGAAGCCCGCCACCAGCGGCTGCAGCATCGGATCAACGGGCATGGCGCACTCCCCCGTCGGACCGGCCGAACAGGCGCTTCGGGTCGATGAGGTGGATGAGCTGCCGGTCGTGGGTGAAGACCTCCATCACCGGGCCCTCCGCGCGGGCGCGCGCGGCCTCCACGGACGCGAGTGGCAACGTCGTGGGGCGCGGGATCGCCTCGCAGTCGAGCGCGCACAGCTCGCCGTCGCCCCGGTCCACCACCAGCAGCACGGCGGGGTCCTGCCGCCACCCGTGGCCGCCCAGGAGCGACGCCAGGCTCAGCGCGGACAGCACCTGCCCCTGGAAGCGCAGCACGCCAATCACGGCGGGCGCGGACAGCGGCACCGGCGTCACCATGCGCAGGGGCAGCGCGGCGCGCAGCGACTCCAGCGGCAGCGCGTAGCGCTCCTCGCCCAGAGGGAACTCGGCGATCCAGTGGACCGCCTCCTCCACCGTGGACTCGCCCTGCTCGCGCAGGCGCGCGGCCCGGCGTGCGAGCAGGTCCCGCGTCTCCGATTCCAGGGTTTCGTCCACCACCAGCGGCGTCCCCTTCATTCCAGCGCCCCCAGATTCAGGTAGGCGTCAGCGGACGCCAGATAGAAGCGCGCGGGCAGCGCCTCCGGTCCATCCACCAGCGCGTCCGGTGGCAGTTGCCCTGCCCGCGTGCGCAAGGCGCGCATCAGCGGGAAGGCCGCGTCCCGGGCGCCCGCGCGCTCGCGCAGGAGCGCCAGCTCCAGCAGGCCCGGCAGGTAGTCCGGCGCCTGCTTCACGAGCAGCTCCAGCACCGCCGTCGCCCCGGCCACGTTGCCCTCTTCAATGCGCTCCAGCGCCTGCAGGTGCATCCGCGCGGGCGAGGGCGGAGGAGCCGGCGGCGGCGTGGGCGACACCGGCGTGGGCGCGGACAGCCGCCGGGGGGCGGGCGTCATGCGCGGCACGGGCACGGGCTGCGCCGCGGGCAGCTGCGCGAAGGTGCGCTCCTCCGGGCGGGGCTTGCGGAAGGCCTGCAGCTCCGGGGGCCCCTCGCGCGTGAGCCCCGGCGGCGTGCGGTCCACCTCCACCGTGCCCAGGAACAGCAGGCCCCCCGGCGCCAGCGCCCGCGCCAGGTGGACGATGGCCGCGTCGCGCGCGGACGGGGAGAAGTACGTGAGCACGTTGCGGCAGAGGATGAAGTCGAACTGCCCGAAGCGCTCCGGCAGGGGCGCCAGCAGGTTCGCCGCGGAGAAGCGCGTCACCTTGCGCACCTCCGGGAGGATGGACACCTGCCGCCCGTTGAGCAGCTCGTAGACGGGGTGCAGCGCGGGGGCGGACTCCCGGCGGGACCACGCGCCGTAGGTGCCGCGCCGCGCGGCCTCCAGGCTGGCCTCGTGCAGGTCCGTGCCCACCACCTCCACCGGCATCCCCGGGGGCGCGCACGCCAGGAGGCACGCGGCCAGCGAATAGGCCTCCTCGCCGGTGGCGCACCCGGCGCTCCAGCCGCGCAGGTGCATGGCGCCCTGGCGCAGCGCGGTCGGGATTCCCTCGTTCGTGATGTAACGGAAGTGCTCCGGCTGGCGGAAGAAGTACGTCTCCCCCACCAGGACCGCGCGCACCAGCGTGTAGGCCAGGGGCGAGCCCAGCTGCTGCAGTTCGCTCAGGACCTCCGTGGGCACGCGCCCCCGGGCCAGCTCCGCCCGAAGCACGCGCTCCACCGCGTCCTGGGCGATGGCGTCGTCCCGGAAGCCGGTGGTGTCCGCCACCACTTCCCGGGCACGGGCCAGAAGCCTCGGGTCGAGCCCCGCACTCATGCGCTCCGCTCTTCCTCCACCGGCGCGAGCAGCGCGGGCAGGTCACGCAAGAGGCCCCGCGCGATGAACACCTTCGGATCCAGGATGGGCAGCGCGCGGCCGCCCGTGCGCAGCATGCCCACGAGCCCTTCCTGCAACAGCCCGTGCTCGGCGCCGCCCACCTTCTCGCGCCGGTCGATGTCGCTCGCCTGGAACTCCTCCGGGTCCTTCACCGTGTCCACGGTGAGCGCCAGCGACACGCCCTCCACGTCGATGACCACCAGCATCCGCTCCGCGATGGACACCTTGTGCTTCACGCCCAGCCGCAGCGCCACGTCCAGCACGCACACCGCCCTGCCGCGCAGCTCCACGTACTCGCGCAGGTACGACGGCCCCGCGGGCAACGGCCGCGTCAGCGGCTGCAGGAGGACCTCCTTCACGGAGTCCAGCGGCACGGCGAACTCGCGCTCGCCCACGCTGAGCCGCAGCACCAGCATGGCCCCGCTGCGCGAGCGCCGGCGCGCGTTCTCCAGCGCCTCGCCCACGCGCAGGAGCAGCTCGTCCGCGCGGAAGGGCTTGGCCAGGAACGCCTCCGCGCCGAAGGCCAGGCACGCCTCCGCGCGCTGCTTCTCCGAGGAGATGATGATGACCGGGATGTCCGCCGTGCCCGCGTCCGCCTTCATCCGCTGGAGCACCTCGTCCCCGTCCATCTCCGGCATGGACAGGTCCAGCAGTACCGCCGCCGGGTGTAGCCGCCCCACCTTGTCCAGCGCCTCACGGCCGTTGCTGGCCGTGTGGATGGTGTAGTGCCCGGAGAGGATGGCCCGCTCCAGCGCCAGGATGGCGTCGCTGTCATCCACCAGCAGCAGGGTCGGCAGGCTCACGGTCTTCAGCCCCCGCCCAGGAACTGACGCACCGTCTTCGTCAGCTCGTCGTGGGACACGGGCTTCTGGATGAAGGCGTTGGCCCCCGCCGCCGAGCCGCGCTGGCGCAGGTCCTCTCCCTTCTCCGCCGTCAGCAGGATGACCGGCACCTTCTGCACCTGCGCCTGGGCGCTGGCGCGAACCTCCTTCACGAAGGTGATGCCATCCATGTTCGGCATGTTGATGTCGGCGATCACCACGCTCACCGGCACCAGCCGCAACAACTGCAGCGCGCGCTGCGCGTCCTCCGCCTCCACGATGCTGACCTTGAGGTTCATCAGGTAGATCTTGAGGATGTTGCGGACGGTCGGGCTGTCGTCCACCAGCAAGACGTTGGTGCTCACTGTGCCACGGCTCCTCGCGCAGGCTCCGCGGAGTGCGGGATGCGCCTGCGCTGCATGAGTGATCCTACCGTGAGCGCTCCAACGGGCGGAAGCGGGGGGCTCCCGTCCGCCGGGATGCCTGGCAGGCGGATGTCTGGACTTTCCAGGAAGGTTGGATGGATTCAGCCTTCCTTGGGCGTGGGGTTCGCAACGACCCCTTCTGCCGGTGCTTCCACCGTCTCCACCGGGGGTGCGCCCACGGCGTGATAGCCGCCGTCGACGTGAATCATCTCGCCGGTGGTGGAGGACAGCCAATCGGACAGAAGTGCACAGGCCGTCTTCGCCACGTGGTCGTGGCTGTCCTTGTCGCTCCAGCCCAGCGGCGCCTGCTTGCCCCAGTACTGGGCCAGCGCCTTGAAGCCCGGGATGCCCTTGGCCGCCACGGTGGCGAGCGGCCCCGCGGCGAGCGCGTTGACGCGGATGCCCTTGGGCCCCAGGTCGCGCGCCAGGTAGCGCACGGTGGCCTCCATGGCCGCCTTGCACACGCCCATCCAGTCATAGATGGGCCACGCCTGCCGGTTGTCGAAGTCCAGCGCCACGATGGAGCCGCCCTGGGTCATCAGCGGCGCGCACGCCACCGCCAGCTCCTTCACGGAGAAGGTGGAGATGCGGAACGCGGTCTGCGCGCTCTCCCACGGCGTGTTGAGGAAGTTTCCGCCCAGCGCGTCCTCGGGCGCGAACGCGATGGCGTGCAGCACGCCGTCCACGCGGCCCCACTTCTGCCGCAGCGACTCCGTCAGCGCCGGGAAGTGCGCCGGGTTCGTCACGTCCAGCTCCAGCACCTCCGTGCCGGGCTTGAGCCGCTTCGCGCTGCGCTCGGTGAGGGACCTGGCCCGGCCAAAACCGGTGAGGATGACCTCCGCCCCCTGCGCGATCGCGTGCTCCGCGACGCCAAAGGCCAGGGACTGCGGAGTGAGCACACCGGTGATGAGCAGCTTCTTGCCCTGAAGGAGCATGTCGGTACGTTCTCGAAAAGAAGTGAGTGGAAAGCGGGGGCGTGTGCTTACCACTCCTCCAACCGCCGTGGGGGCCCCCGGACCCCGTGTCCCGTTCGCCTCGGATGTACGTCCGTTCAGCATGCCAGGGGCCCGGGCGGCTCTTTTGAGATCCTCCCAGGTGGGGGAATCCCGTGCTCGGTGAAGCTGCGCTCACGCGGCGCATGATTCCATCTGCTCCCCCAAATGAGGCCTGGCAGCCGGGCATGACGCGGTTCAACAATCTGAGGCGAAAACCCCCCAACACGTCCCCCATCCAGTAAAAGACCCCCGCCATGGCGAATTTCCAGGACAGTTTCCTCTCGGGTGGAAACATCGACTTCATCGAGGGGCTCTACGCGCGCTTCCTCGAGGATCCGGGCAGCGTGGACGCGAGCTGGCGCGAGGTGTTCGAGCGCAACGACGGCACGGGCCGCCCCATCTTCAACACGAAGCTTCTGGAGGCCCCGACACCCGCCGCACCGGAGGGCAAGGGCAAGGGCAAGGCGAACGGCGCCGCCGTGCAGGCCGCCGCCGCGCCGCAGGCCCCGGCCGCTCCGGCGCAGGACATCGGGCTGCAGTCGAAGGTGGATCAGGCCATCACCGCCTTCCGCCTGCGCGGCCACCTGCGCGCGAAGCTGGATCCGCTGGCGCGTCCGCGCCCGCAGCTGGGCCACGTGGCGGACGTGGCGCTGATGGATGAGAACCACTTCTCCGCGAAGGAGCTGGAGCAGGCGGTGGAGTGCAACGGCGTCTTCCCGCAGCAGCGCGTGCGCCTGGCGGACCTGGTCACGCGGCTGCGCCGCACGTACTCCGACCACATCGGCGTGGAGTTCATGCAGATGCTCGACAGCGAGCGTCGCCGCTGGCTCATGAAGCGCATGGAGCACAGCGACAACCGCACGCCGTTCTCCGTGGAGGAGCAGCGCCACATCCTCACGAAGCTGTCGTACGCGGAGGGCTTCGAGAACTTCCTGCACACGAAGTACGTGGGCGCCAAGCGCTTCAGCCTGGATGGCGGCGAGGCGCTCATCCCCATGCTGGACGCGCTGCTGGAAGTGGGCAGCGGCATGGGCCTGAAGGAGCTGGTCATCGGCATGGCCCACCGCGGCCGCCTCAACGTGCTGACCAACATCCTGGGCAAGAAGCCGGATCAGATCTTCAGCGAGTTCGACGGCCCCAAGGACCCCAAGGCGTACCTGGGCCGCGGCGACGTGAAGTACCACATGGGCTTCTCGTCGGACCACGCCACGCGCGCCGGCAAGAACGTGCACCTGTCGCTGGCCTTCAACCCCAGCCACCTGGAGTGCGTGGGCCCCGTGGTGGAGGGCCGCGTGCGCGCCAAGCAGGACCGCGGAGGGGACACCGAGCGCACCGGCGTGATGCCGCTGCTCATCCACGGCGACGCGGCCTTCATCGGCCAGGGCATCACGTCGGAGACGCTGAACTTCTCCGGCCTCAAGGGCTACACCACGGGCGGCACGGTCCACATCGTCATCAACAACCAGGTGGGCTTCACCACCGACCCGTCGGACTCGCGCACCAGCATCTACTCCACCGCCATCGCGCAGATGCTGGACATCCCGGTGTTCCACGTGAACGGGGATGACCCGGAGGCGTGCGTCCACGCGGCGCGCCTGGCGGCGGAGTACCGCCAGACGTTCAAGAGCGACGTGGTCATCGACCTCATCTGCTACCGCCGCTACGGCCACAACGAGGGTGACGACCCGTCCTTCACCCAGCCGGCGATGTACGACCTCATCCGCAAGCACCCGCCCGTGCGTGCGCTGTACGCGAAGGCGCTGGCGGAAGCGGGCCGCATCAGCGCGGAGGACTCGGACGCCCTCAAGCAGCGCTGCTTCCAGGACTTCGACGCGGCGCTCACCCGCGCCCGCCAGGAGAGCCAGTTCAAGGAGCCCAACGCGTTGGAGGGCCTGTGGAAGCCCTACAAGGGCGGCCTCTTGAAGAACGCGCCCCAGGTGTCCACGGCGGTGGCCAAGCCCACCCTGCGGGACGCGCTCCAGAAGCTGGCCACGGCGCCGGAGGGCTTCAACGTCCACCGCGACGTGGAGCGCACGGTGCTCAAGAAGCGCCAGGGCATGCTGGAGAGCGAGGAGCTCCAGTGGAGCGAGGGCGAGTCGCTGGCGTACGCGACGCTCCTGTCGGAAGGCTACGGCATCCGCCTGTCCGGCCAGGACAGCGAGCGCGGCACGTTCAGCCACCGCCACGCGGTGCTGCACGACACGCAGACGGGCGCGGAGTACACGCCGCTGCGCCAGTTCGCCACCGGCAAGGCGACCTTCAACGTCTACAACAGCCCCCTGTCGGAGATGGGCGTGCTGGGCTTCGACTACGGCTATAGCCTGGACGTGCCGGACGGCCTCACCCTGTGGGAGGCCCAGTTCGGTGACTTCGCCAACGGCGCGCAGATCATCATCGACCAGTTCATCGCCGCGGCGGAGAGCAAGTGGCGCCGGCTGTCCGGTATCACGCTGCTGCTCCCGCACGGCTACGAAGGCCAGGGCCCGGAGCACTCCAGCGCGCGCCTGGAGCGCTTCCTGGACCTGTGCGCCGAGGACAACCTCCAGGTCTGCTACCCCACCACGCCCGCGCAGATCTTCCACCTGCTGCGCCGCCAGGTGCTGCGCCCCGTGCGCAAGCCGCTGGTCATCATGTCTCCCAAGAGCCTCTTGCGCCGCCCGGAGGCGACCAGCCGCATGGACGACCTGGCCACGGGCGCGTTCCAGGAAGTGATTCCGGACGCGAAGGCGGACGCCGCGAAGGTGAAGCGGCTGCTGCTGTGCAGCGGCAAGGTGTACTACGACCTGGCCAAGGCCCGGGACGAGCGCAAGGACGACTCCATCGCCATCGTGCGCTTGGAGCAGCTCTACCCGTTCCCGCAGGACGAGCTGTCCAACCTGGTGGCGAAGCTGCCGGCGCTCCAGGAGCTGTACTGGGTGCAGGAGGAGCCGCGCAACGCGGGCGGCTGGCACTTCATGTTCCCCCGCCTGCACGACCTCCTCTCCGGCCGTTCGCAGCAGCAGACGGTGAAGCTGGGCTACATCGGGCGCGCCGAGGCCGCCAGCCCCGCCACCGGTTTCACGAAGACGCACGACTACGAGCAGCAGCTCATCATCGAAGAAGCCATCCTCCGAGGACCCCAGAATGGCCGTTGAACTGAAAGTCCCGCCGCTCGGCGAATCCATCACCGAAGCCGTCGTCGGCAAGTGGAACAAGAAGCAGGGTGAGGCTGTCACCGCGGACGAGCCGCTCGTCGTGCTGGAGACCGACAAGGTCACCATCGACGTGCCGGCCCCCGCCGCGGGCAGCATCGCGTCCATCGCCTTCAAGGAGGGCGACAAGGTCCGCGTGGGTGACGTGCTGGGCACCATCGAGGCCGGTGCCGGCGCTGCCGCCTCTCCCGCAGTGGCCGCCGCCACGCCCGCGCCCGCCCAGGCCGCGGCGCCCGTGTCCACGCCCGCCGCTCCGGCCCAGGCCGGCAGCGACGCGCGCATCACCCCCACCGCGAAGAAGATGGCGGAGGAGAACCGGGTGGACGTGGGCCAGCTGAAGGGCTCCGGCACCGGTGGCCGCATCATGAAGGAGGACGTGCAGGGTCAGTTGAACCGCCCGTCCGCGCCCCCGGCCCCGGCCGCGCCGTCCGGTCCCCGCCCCAACGCCGCGCGCGAGGAGCGCGTGCGCATGACGCCGCTGCGCAAGCGCGTGGCGGAGCGCCTCCTCCAGGCCCAGTCCAACGCCGCCCTGCTCACCACCTTCAACGAGGTGGACATGGGCGAGGTGATGGCGCTGCGCAAGAAGTACAACGACAAGTTCCAGGCGAAGCACGGCGTGAAGCTCGGGTTCATGAGCTTCTTCATCCGTGCGTCCGTGGAGGCCCTCAAGGCGTTCCCGCAGATCAACGCGGAGATCGACGGCGAGGACGTCATCTTCAAGCACTACTACGACATCGGCGTGGCCGTGAGCGGCAGCCGTGGCCTGGTGGTGCCGGTGGTGCGTGACGCGGACAAGCTGTCGCTCGCGGACCTGGAGAAGACGGTCGGTGACTACGGCGGCCGTGCGCGCAACGACAAGCTGACGATGGCCGACCTCACGGGCGGCACGTTCACCATCACCAACGGCGGCATCTTCGGCTCCATGCTGTCCACGCCCATCCTGAACCCGCCGCAGACGGGCATCCTGGGCATGCACAACATCGTGGAGCGCCCCGTGGCCCGCGACGGTCAGGTGGTCATCCGGCCCATCATGTACATCGCCCTGACGTACGACCACCGCCTGGTGGACGGCCGGGAGGCGGTGCAGTTCCTGGTGCGCGTGAAGGAGTGCATCGAGGACCCCGAGCGCCTGCTGCTCGACATCTGACTTACTCCCCCGCACATGACAGTGCGGGGTTGCAAGTCGGGCAATCCCGGAGGGCCGGCTGGACTTCCAGTCGGCCCTTTCACTACAAATAGCTCTGTCTCCCGGTCGTCGGGCAGAACGGGTGGCCTTCCCCACGGCTGCCCTGCAAACGCAAGGAAGCGCAATGGCAACTGGTACCGTGAAGTGGTTCAACGACGCGAAGGGCTTCGGCTTCATCACCCAGGACGGCGGCGGCGAGGACGTGTTCTGCCACCACACCGCCATCAACATGGATGGGTTCCGCACGCTGGCCGAAGGCCAGAAGGTGGAGTTCGAAGTCACCAAGGGCCCGAAGGGCCTGCAGGCGCAGAACGTCCGCGCGGCGTGAAGTGACGCGTCTCAGCCATTCCTCACGGACTGGTTGAAGCAACAGAGGCCCGGTCCCCGAAAGGGAGCCGGGCCTCTGCCTTTGCAGCGTCTTCGCCGCGCGGCCTACTTCTTCAGGTTCTGCTCGAAGTGGGCGATGACGCGCTCGTACTGGCGCTCGGTGATGAGCGGATCCGGCACCATGTGCGTGAGGCCGGACAGGGGCAGGAGCTGGTGCGGCTTGCCCGCGCGGAAGAGCGCGTCCGACAGCTTCAGCGTGTGGAAGAAGTACACGTTGTCATCCGCGGTGCCGTGGATGAGCAGCAGCGCGCCAATGGGGCTGTCCTTCTTCGCGTACGTCAGCAGGCTGCTGACCTCGTAGGCCTGGGGCGTCTCCTCGGGCAGGCCCAGGTAGCGCTCGGTGTAGTGCGTGTCGTAGTCGCGCCAGTCCACCACCGGGGCGCCGGACACCGCGGCCTTGAAGAAGTCCGGGCGCTTCAGCGCGGCGAGCGCCGCCATGTAGCCGCCGAAGCTCCAGCCGGTGATGCCCACGCGGGAGAGGTCCATCTCCGGGACCTCCTTGGCCAGCGCCTGCACCGCTTCAATCTGGTCATCCAGGGTGACGGTGGCGAAGTCGTTCTTCACCGCGCGGTTCCACTCGGAGGTGCGCAGCGGCGTGCCGCGGCCGTCCACCTTCACCACCAGGAAGCCGTGGTCCGCGAACCACTGGCTGAGCAGGTGCGCGGCCATGGACTGGTGCACCACGGTGACGGTGGGGCCCGCGTAGACCTCCACGATGACGGGCAGCTTCTGGCCGGGCTTGAAGTCGCGCGGCTTCACCAGGGACGTCCAGAACTTCTTCGCGCCCACCTGACGGATCTCGAAGTTCGGCGTGAAGGACGGCTCCTGCGCCACCTCCGGCAGCTCGCCCAGCTTCGTGCCGTCACCCTTGAGCACCACCGTGCGCGGCATGCTCTTGGGGCCCTGCGTGTTGAGGACGATGAGGCCCCCGTTCTTGGACACGAGCCCGTTCTCCACCGCCGGGCCGCTGGTGCCCGTGGCCACCTGCTCCGGGGCGCCGCCCATCTTCACGCGCCACAGGTGGCTCTGCGTGGGGTTCGGGTCGCCGGTGAAGAAGAGCGTCTTGTCCGCCTGCACGAAGCGCGACAGGTTGCGGTAGCCCGCGTCCGGCTTCACCACGGAGCGGTCCAGCTCACCCGTCGCCTTGCGCAGCTCCACCTCCGGGCCGCCGTTGCGCTCGGTGTACCAGAGGAAGCCGGAGCCATCCTCCAGCCACAGCGGGTAGTCCTGCGCGAGCTCCACCCAGGCGTTGTCCTTCTCCGTGAGGAGCACGCGCGTCTTGCCCGTGGCCGGGTCCACCGCCAGCACCTGCTCCTCCGTCTGGAGCCGGTTCTGCACCACGAGGGTGAGCGGCCCGCCCTTGTCCCACTTCACGGTGGCCAGGTACGGGTACTTCTGCGCGTCCCACTGCGCCCACACCGTCTTGCCGCCGGTGACGGGCGTGACGCCCAGGCGCACCTTCGCGTTGGCCTTGCCGGGGCGGGGGTACGGGAAGATCTCCCCGCCCTTCTCCGGGTGCATCACGTCCACGATGGTGAGCTTCTCCACGTCGGACGTGTCGGACTCCGTGTACGCGATGGACTTCGAATCCGGGCTCCACCAGTAGCCGGCGAAGCGGCTCATCTCCTCCTGCGCCACGAACTCCGCCAGGCCGTGCGTCTTCTGCGCCGTCCCACCCTGCGTGACGCGCTTCTCTCGGTTGGCCGCCAGGTCCACCCGGTACACGTCGTGCTCACGGACGTACGCTACCTGCTTGCCGTCCGGCGACAGGCGCGGGTCGATGACGCCGGGGCCCGTCTTCAGCTCCGTGGACTTCCCCGTGGCGCGGTCCACCACGTAGAGCCGGCCGGAGAGGGGCACCAGCAGCTGGGTGCCGTCCTCGGAGAGGCTGTAGGAGGTGAAGCCCCGGGCGCTCACGCGCATGCGCTCGCGGCGGGCCTTCTCCTCGGGGGACAGCGTCTCTTCCGAGCCCTTGAGCAGGGCCTCCGGCGTGAGCAGCTCACGCGCCTGACCGCCGGCCACGTCGAACGCGTAGAGCATCTGCACGTTGGACGTGGGGGAGGTGCGCAGGAAGAGGACGGACTTCTCGTCCGGAGTGATGCGCGTGCCCACCGGGCGGCCGCTCTGGAAGCGGCGCGTTTCGGCGTACTGACGCAGGAAGGTGTCCGGCTGCTTTTGCGAAGGGGCCATGGCGGAGGGTTTGCGCTCCTGGGCGATGGAGGGGGCGCTGCTCATGAGGAGAAGCGCGGCGGCGGTAAGGACCTGACGCATGCGTAGCTGAATCCCCGCGCGGGGCGGGGCTCCTTTCGCGGGAAGGTGCGGGCAAGCCTACACTCCGGCCACCGCGCGGCCCCCTCAACGTCCGGCCCAGGAGAGGATTCCCACCCCCAATGAACCCGAAAAATGACGACGCCCTGCGCCACCTGCGCCTCGCGGGCGTGGTGCGGCTGGGCCTGGGTGGAGGCCGGGGGCCGACGGACGCCTATGTGTTCGACCCGCATCGGCTCGCGCTGCCCGCGTGGGCGTGCGCCCTGGGCGACGCGGGTCCCCCTGCCCTGCTCGTCACGCTGGACCGGCACCTGGACATCGTCGTGCCCGAGCATCCCGCCGACATGCCGGACCGCTCCGCCGGCCTGCACGCGCTGGACGAGCACGCGAGGTGGAAGCTGGACGTGCGCAACTACGACCACATCCTCGCGGCCATGGAGGCGAACCTCGTGGGCGACGCGCTCATCATCGCGCGCACCCGGCCCCGGGGCTCCTTCGCCGGGGACGCCTACGTGGACACGCGTGGCCGCACGCACCGCATCGCGACGGTGACGACCGTGGACCGCGCGGCGGAGGCGTACGTGCACCCCGGCCCCACGGACGCGGTGCGCGACGTGCTGGAGGCCGCGTCCGCCGTGCTGCTGGACGTGGACCTGGACTGCTTCACCAGCCTGAGCGACGCGGACCCCACCACCGTGCTCCCGTGGCCAAAGGCCGTCATCCGCGAGTTCCTCCTGCCCTCTGACTCGGAGCCCTTCTGGGACGCGGTGCTGGGCAAGGCGGTGGCGCTGACGCTCGCGCGCGAGCCGCATCACTGTGGCGGGCTGCTCGCGTCCGGGGAGCTGTTCCGCGACGTGGCGGAGGTCCTCTTCCGCGAATTGCTCCGCGTCGAACCGCCCTGAGCCGCGTCAAGGAGAGTCGAGGAAGCTGGGCCGGTAGTCCGTCACCTGCCCGCTGCTGAGCGACAGGCGGCTGCCCACGGGGGGACGGTCTCCGTTGAGCACGTAGCCGAAGTCGATGCGGAACGGGAACACGTTGAACTGGGGGAACAGCACCCGCAGGCCCACGCCCACGGTGGTCACCATCTCCGGGCGTTCGTTGAAGGCGCTGCCCGAGTCGAGGAAGAACACGCCGCCCAGGTGCACCGTGCGCACGACGAGCGGCGCGGTGCGGTACTCCAGGTTCACCAGCAACAGCCGCCTGCCGGAGTACGCATCCACCGCCGCGCCGCGCAGGCCGTTGCTGCCGCCCAAGAGGCTCACGCGCTCGGCCAGGTCGTCGATGTTCACGTCCAGCAGGCCGCGCGCCACGAAGCGCCCCCCGAGCACGCGCGGCGACACCTGCACCAGCTCCGCGGCCCAGCGGCGGTTCGTCCAGCCCTCCTTCACGCCCGGCTGCTGGGCGCTGAACTGCTGGCGGATGGACGCGGCCGCGGACGCGGTGGTGAGCGCGTCCCCCCAGTGCACGCGGTAGCGGAGGGACAGGCCCCCTTCCGCGAAGTGCGCGGCGGAGGGGAACACCGGCGGCGCGTAGCGCAGCGTGGCCAGCACGGAGTGCCCCAGCTGGAAGTCCTCCGACAGCGTGTATGAGTCCACGTTGCGAAGCACGTCGTAGCGGGCCTCGAAGGCGCTCAAGGAGAAGTTCGCGTACCCCGCGTCCTCCGCGCGCGGCAGGTAGTTGCGGCGGAACCAGTCCTCTTGCGCGCCGGTGAGCTGGGACGCCACCGGCGCGGCGTAGGCGTAGTGGTAGGCCCCCGCGCCCATGCCCACGTTCCACTTGTAGCGCTGGCCGTAGGAGCGCGTGTACGTGGCGCCCGCGGCCACCTCGCGCGCGTTGTAGATGTACGGCACGGGCTCGCCGTCCGGGAACGGGAGCTGCCAGATGTCCGCGCCCCGGAACTGCCGCGCGGTCTCCATGTTCCACGCCACGGACGTGCTCAGGCTCCACGGCGTGGCCAGCGAATACAGCGGCCGGCTGACGACCAGGCTCCCGCGCGAGCCCTCCGCCTTGCCCGTGTCGCGATTGATCAGCACCGCGGCGGACTCCGTCAGCGACCAGCGGCTGCCGAGCACACGCCGGTCCGTGTAGCTCTGGCCGAAGCTGAACGTGTCCAGGCGCATGATGAAGTCCAGCGCCACCTTCTTGCCGCGCCCCAGGAAGTTCTGCTCCGTGCCCTGCAAGCGCAGGTAGAGCAGCAGCGAGCCCACGGCGGAGAACTCGTTGTTGAGCCGCAGCGACCACAGGTCCTTGGTCACCAGCAGCAGCGCGACCTTGTCCGGGGCGCTGCCCTTCACCGGCACCGCGCGCACGACGGAGAACAGGCCCAGCTTGCGCAGGTTGCGCACCGACTCCGCGACGAGCGCCTCCGAGTACGGCTGCCCCGGCGTAATCAACACCTCCTGACGCACGACCTCATCGCGGGTGCGGACGTGGAAGATGTTGAGCAGCGATGGATACGGATCCATCGGCGCGACGACCTCTTCCGCGGTGACGAGCACCTCCTCCAGCATCTTGCCCTGGGGCTCAGGCTCCACCTGACGCTCGACCTCGCCCAGGCCCCAGGCGATGAGCGCCTCCTCGTAGTTCTTCGTGCGCTCCGCGTCCGAGGTGGCCACGGGCGCCTGCGTGCCCTCCGGCCCCACCGGGACCTGCTCCGAGCGGGGCGGTGCCGCGACCTCCGTGTTCGACACGCCCGACGGCTCGACGTCCGGCGAGCGCACCGGCGCATCCGGCGCATCCGGCGGCGTGACGTCCTGGGGTTTGCCGGCGCCTTCAGGCTCGGGCGGAGTGGGCGTATCGGAAGGCGACGCCTGTCCCGTCGCGACGAGCACGGTCAGCAGCAGGACGGACAGTGGGAGCGGCACGCGCGCATCCTGTCATGCGCTGGGCCTGCCGCCAGCCTCCCCTCACTCCAGCGCGGTGCGCAGGTCGCCCGGCCGGGCCATGGGCAGCTTCTCCCCCTTCGCGATGGCCGCCACGATGCGCGCCAGCTGATCCACCCCGTCCGACAGCGCCGCCGGCCCCGGCTGGAGGATGTAGGAACTCCTCACTTCGTAGAGCTGGTCGTCCACCACCGCCCGCACGCCGGACCAACCCGGCCGGGAGGCAATCTTCTCCCGCTTCGCCTTGCGCCCGCACCAGCTGGCGATGACGCCCTCCGGGTCGCGCCGGGCCACCTCCTCCGGGTCGAAGATGCGGCCCTTCGCCCCCTGCGACGCGCGCGACTCCTGGCACACGTCCACCCCACCCACCACCTCCACCAGCTCCGAACACCAGCGGATGCCGGAGATGAGCGGCTCGTGCCACTCCTCGAAGAAGATGCGCGGCCGCTTCGGCAGCGACTGCGCCGCGTCCGAGTGGCGCTCCAGGTTCTTCTCCAGCTCCACCGCCAGCGCCTCCGCTGCTTCCGCGCGCCCCACCAGCGCCCCGGTGAGCCGCACCGCCTGCAATATCTCCGCGAGCGAGCGCTGGTTGAACAGGTACACGGGCACCCCGCGCTTGCACAGCTCCCGGCCGATGTCCGCCTGCAGGTCGCTGAAGCCCAGCACCAGGTCCGGCTTCAGCTCCAATATCCGCTCGAAGTTCGCGTCCAGGAACGAGCTGACCCGCGGCTTCTTGCGCGCCTCCGGAGGCCGCACCGTGAACCCCGACACGCCCACCACGAGGTCCCCCGCGCCAATGCGGTAGAGCACCTCCGTCGTCTCCTCCGTCAGGCACACCACCCGCCGCGGATAGCGCGGCGCGGACGACAACAGCGCGGACAGCAGGGCATTCATGCGGGAGACCCTAACCCGCCCCAGCCCCCGGCACCGGGGATGACGCGACGCACCAGCGGCCTCGGACTGTGCGGCAACGGACGCTGATTTCCCCGTTTTCCAATCACCACCGGGGACGCGATGCGCACGGGAGGTGTGGGAGTGCGAGCGCGCGGCGCGGGCCGGAAACTCGGCGCCGGGGCGTGGCGATGATAGCGGCACGTCTCTTGGGCGGTTTTCAAAGGCGGTGCTAGCATCCGCCGGGTCCGAAACGACGTATGCGGTCCTTCTCTTCGCCTTGGGGGAACACATGATCGAAAGCGACGCCCGCCGCCAGGGCGCGCCCGCCGACGTGCCGGATCCCCTGCTCGGGCGGATCCTCAACGAGCGCTTCCGCATCCTGGAGACGCTTGGCGCCGGAGGCATGGGCCGCGTCTACAAGGCGATGCAGGCCCCGTTGGACCGGCTGGTGGCGCTCAAGGTCCTCAACCCGCAGTACAGCGGCGAGGGCAAGGACCCGGGCTTCCAGAAGCGCTTCTTCCTGGAGGCCAGCGTCACCGCGAAGCTGCGCCATCCGAACACCGTCACCGTCATCGACTACGGCAAGACGGAAGACGGCATCTACTACATCGCCATGGAGTACCTGGAGGGGCTGACGCTGTCGCAGCTGCTCACCCAGGAAGGGCCGCTGCCGTGGGAGCGCGCGCTCGCCATCGGGCAGCAGGTGGCCCGCTCGCTGCGCGAGGCGCACAAGGTCGGCCTCATCCACCGCGACCTGAAGCCCGCCAACGTGATGATCCTCAACCAGGAGGCGGATCACGACGTGGTGAAGGTGCTGGACTTCGGCCTGGTGAAGTCCTTCACCGGTGACGCCGCCATGAAGGAGGACACCACGCTCACGCAGGCGGGCGTCATCCTGGGCTCGCCGCAGTACATGGCGCCGGAGCAGGCGCGCAACATCGCGGATCCGCGCAGCGACGTGTACAGCCTGGGCGTGGTGCTCTACCAGGTGCTGATGGGCCGGCCGCCCTTCCAGGCGGCGCAGAGCATCGACGTCATCGTCAAGCACATCAACGACCCGCCGCCTCCCTTCCACACCGTGTGGCCGGACCACAACGTGCCCGCGGAGGTGGAGGCGCTGGTGATGAAGTGCCTGGCCAAGCGCCCCGTGGACCGCTACGCGTCCATGGACGCGGTGCTCCAGGGCATGCGCACCGCCGCGTCCGCGTCCGGCGTCAGCGGCGTCTTCGCCACGCGCACCGGCCTCAACGCGGTGGGCTCCGGCCCCCACAGCGGTCCGCACAGCGGCATCCACACCGGCCCCCACCAGGCGCTGGGCTCCGGCCCCACGCCCGCGCCCAACACCATGGCGCTGGACATCTCCGTGGACGAGGCCGGCGGCCTCGCGGAGAAGAAGTCCAGGAAGGGCCTGGGCCTCGCGCTGTTCGGCGCGTCCCTGGTCGTGGGGCTGGGCGTGGCGGGCATCCTCGTGCTGAAAGGGGCCCAGAAGCCCCCGGTGGAGCCTGCCGTGTCCGCCCCCGTGGCGCGCGCGCCCGTCGCGCCGCCGCCCGCCCGCGAGCCCGCCACGCAGACCGCCGCCGTCACGCCGCCGCCCGCCGCCCCCCTGCCCGTGCGCTTCGACCTGGACAGTGAGCCCCAGGGCGCGGAGATCATGCTCGACGGCAAGGTGCGTGGCACGACGCCCCTGGTCATCAACCACACCCCTGATGGCCCGGGCCTCGCGTCCGTGGAGGTCTCGTTCGCCATGGACGGCTACCAGACCGTCAGCAAGAAGTACGCGGGCGAGCCGGGCTCCACCGTCAGCGTCTCCATCAAGCTTCCGCGCATCAAGAAGCAACCGGGACCGAAGCCTTCCCCCAAGGCGCCGGCCTCCTCGTACAAGGACGATCCGTACCAGTGAATCCCCCGACAGCCTTCCGACGTGGGGCGCTCCTCGCGCTGTGTCTTTGCGCGACCGAGGCCCTGGCGGACGCGCGCCTCGAAGCGCGCCGCCACTTCCGCAATGGCATGAGCCTCATCGAGCAGAAGAACTTCGATGAAGGCATCGCCGAGTTGGAAGCGGCCTATGCCATCAAGCCGCACCCCAGCGTCCTCTACAACATCGCCCGGGCGTACCAGGACGCGGGCCGGCTGGACGAAGCGCTGGACGCCTACAAGCGCTACCTCGCCTCCAACCCGCCGGACGCCGCCAACGTGCAGGCCCAGGTGACGCGCCTGGAGTCCACGCAGAAGGCGGCCCAGGCGGAGGCGCCCGCCCCCGGCACCGAGACCGGCACGACGGGCACCACCGGCCTGCCCATGCCGCCGCCGCCCGCCACGAGCATCCAGGCCCAGCAGCAGATGGCCTCGCTCATGGAGCGGCTGGAGAAGGCCGTCGCCCGCGCGGAGTCCATGTCCGCCCAGCCCCAGGGCGCGCAGCAGCCCGCGGCCACGCCCGGCCCCACCACCGTCAGCTCCAGCGGCAGCGCCGAGTCCGGCGACACCTCCGGCGACCAGGGCCTGGTGCCGTATGAAGAGCGCGTCGTGACGGCGAGCCGCCGCGCCCAGTCCTCGCTGGAGGCGCCCAACGCCACCACCGTCATCACCGCGGAGGACATCCGCCTGTCGGGCGCCACCACGCTGCCGGAGCTGCTGCGCCGCGTGCCCGGCGCGGACGTGATGGCCATGGGCGTGGGCAGCGCCAACGTCAGCCTGCGCGGCTTCAACCAGCGCCTGGCCAACAAGGTGCTGGTGCTGGTGGACGGCCGCACGGAGTACCAGGACTTCCTCGGCCTCACGGTGTGGGCGGGGCTGCCCATCGGCCTGGAGGAAATCGACCGCATCGAGGTCATCCGCGGTCCGGGCAGCGCGCTGTACGGCGCCAACGCGATGCTGGGCGTCATCAACATCATCACCCAGGCCCCCGGCACCGGCCGCCGCGCGCGCTTCGGCGCCATGGCGGGCGGCGGCAACACCGTGCAGGGCTCCTTCGTCAGCCACGGCCAGAACGGGGGCCTGCGCTACCGCGCGTCCGCCGCCTACCAGCAGCAGGACAAGTGGAGCCGCGATTACGAGTCCGGCCGTCCGGACTTCGCGCTTCAGGGGCCCGCGGATCCGGACCTGGGGCAGCGCGGGGCCCGCGCCAACCTGTCCACCGTCTACACGTTCCAGGAGGGCCAGGCGATTGGCGTCTCCGGCGGCGTGCACCGCTACCTGACGGAGATCTACCCGCTGGGCCTCTTGCGCAACTACTACATCGACGGCCTGGGCGCGTACGCCAAGGCGGACGTGGAGTTGGGCGCGGTGAAGCTCAAGGCGTTCTGGAACCACCTGTCCGGCGACGCGGGCCCCCAGTACGAGGCCATCGGCCAGCGCTCGCTGGGCATCCAGGTCGCCTCCAACGTCTTCAACGGTGAAGCGCTGTACGCGCGCGGCTTCGAACTGGCCGGTGAGCACCAGGTGAACATCGGCGTGGAGGGCCGCCTGAAGCGCGTGGCCTTCACGTACCTGGACGACCTGCGCGAGGAGTTCCACGCCGCGGCCTTCGTCCAGGACGACTGGCGCATCGTGCAGCCGTTGCGGCTCATCGTCAGCTACCGCGTGGACCGCCACCCGCTGCTCGACAAGGGCAACCCGGGCATCGCGCAGTCGCCGCGTCTGTCCGCGGTGTTCCAGCCCATTGAAGGGCACGCCTTCCGCGCGTCCGTGGCCACCGCCTTCCGCGAGCCCACGTTCCTGGAGAGCTACACCCGGCTGCCCGTGCCCGTGCCGGGCGTCAACGGCGTGAGCCTGCTGACCACCGGCAACCGGACGCTGCGCCCCGAGCGCCTCAACGCGCTGGAGCTGGGCTGGCGCGGTGAGTCCCCGCGCCTGGGTCTGGACTGGGACGTGGCCCTCTACCAGAACACGGTGAAGGACCTCATCGCCCTGTCACCCGTGCAGTCGCTGCCCGCCGGTGAGTCCTTCGACAGCGGCACCGGCAGCTACCTGCTGGGCCGCTCCATGTTCACCAACGAGGCCGCCATCTACACCGCGCGCGGCGTGGAGGCGGGCATCAACGTGTCCCCCATCGACGGCCTGGGCGTGAAGGCGAGCGCGGCGTACCAGCACATCAGCTCCGACCTGCCGGACGAGGGCCAGTGCGGCACGTGCAGCCAGACGCCGGCCTTCCGGCTCTTCGGCGGCGTCACCTACCGCACGCGCACGGACCTGGAGTTCGGCATCGAAGCGGCGTTCACCACCTCCACCACCTGGGTGGAGCGCGAGCCCTCCGCGTCCGACCCGACGCGCGTGGACCTCATCGCCAACAACCTCCCCGCGTACACCGTCGTCAACGCCCGCGTGGGCTACACCGTGGTGAAGGACTTCGTCTCCGTGGCGCTGCAGGGCAGCCAGCTCGGTGGCGGCCACGCGGAGCACCCCTTCGGCAACCGCATCGAGCGGCGCGTGTTCGCCAACCTCACGGTGACCCCATGAAGCGCGCCCTTCCCTTCCTCGCGTTCACGCTCGCGTCGCTCCTGTCGGGCGGCTGTGATGCCCCGGACGTGGTGCCCACGGCGGACGGCCGCCAGCACACGCGCTCGGCCCGCATCGAGGGCAACCTGGTGGTGCAGTCGCGCGCCCGCGGCAACGCCATCGTGTTCCTCTACGACGCGGCCAACCCGCCGCCGCCCGCGGGCTCCGGCCGCCCGCTGGCCTTCACCGTCATCACCGCGGCGGAGCTGTTCGGCGCGTCCCTGGGGGACAACTCCACGGGCCCGTTCACCGCGCCGTTCTCGCTGAGCCTCGTGGAGCCGGGCCGCTATCTCCTGCGCGGCTTCATCGACGCGGACACCTGCCGCAGCGGCACGCAGCCCTGCCACGTGTCTGACTTCAACCCCTGGTACGGCGTCACCTCCGAGCCCAACGCGGGCGACGTGGGCGGCGGCGCGGTGGACCCCGCCACCAGCGCCACGCGCATCCTGGAAATCACCACGGACGCGGACGGCTGGCCCCAGCCGCTCACCGGCGTCTCCGTGTCCTTCGCGGACTCGGCCACCGTGCCCTTCGACCGGCCGGCGTTCCAGACCGCGGACGCGCGCGAGTTCAACACCGCGACCACGCCCCTGAAGACGCTCACGCTCACGCCGCAGACGCTCACCGGCGCGGTGGACCAGCGTCCTCCGGGCTTCTGGGTGCAGCTGGGGGACGCCAACAAGGACGGCATCCCGGACGACGCCAACGCGGACGGCAAGCCGGACGTCGTCTGGCCGCGCGTCATCGTGCGCAAGCTGGCGGAGGGCGTGACGGGCTACGCGGACGACACCGACCACAACCGCGACGGCCAGCCGGACGCGGTGGTGCTGGCGGCCGGGCTGGTGCCCGACCCGCTGCTCGCCGCGCTGCTCGATGAACAGGGGAAGCCCCGCCCGCAGCCCGTCTTCGTTCCGCAGCTGGTGGTGGCCATCCGCGCCCAGGCGCTGGACGCGCGCGACCCCGCCGCGCCCACGCCGCTCACGGCCGTGCCCCCGGGCCGCTACAGCGTCATCCTGCTGCAGTCCACGGGGCAGACGTGGCGGCTGCCCAACGAGCTGGACCCGGCGCTCGCGGAGGCCGTGGGGCTGCCGGGCGTGCAGTCCCAGGCCTTCGTGCTGGAGGTCCGCTGAGGTCGTTTTCGCCCTCCCCCCATCGCGGTGCGTGGCCCTGGGTTGCTTTGACTTCGCAGGGCCCTTCCGCGACCATGGGCGGAGCCGCTGGAGGCGTTTCCTCCCCGAGGTTTTGATTCCGATGAAGGCCGGTCCTCTCTCCGTCCCCGAAAACGCGCCCGCCCGTCCCACGGGGAGCACGCCCACGGTCCGTCCGGCCGGGGGGACCGGTCCGCAGCGCGTGTTGCTGGTGGACGACAGCCGCTCCATCCGCACGCTGCTGAAGATCTACCTCATGGCCCGCAGCTTCGAGTTCCTGGAGGCGGAGTCCGCCGAGGAGGGCCTCAAGGTCGCCGAGGCGGAGCACGTGGACCTCATCCTCACCGACTTCCACATGGACGGGATGAACGGCGCGGACTTCGCCGGGCAGATCCGCGCCAGCAGCAACGCCAGGCTGTCCAAGGTCCCCATCCTGATGATGACGGGCGACCCGAACGTGGCGGAGGTCCGCGCGCTGGGTCAGAAGGCCGGCATCAGCGCCTTCGTGCGCAAGCCGGTGAGCTGCGCGCAGTTGATGACGCTGGTGGACACCATCCTCCCGCTGCCCCGCGCCGCCGCGAAGTAGTCCGCTTCAGGCCGGGCGCTCCCGCGCGAGCGCCCGCCGCTTTCGCAGCGCCTCGCCCACCCGCACCGCGAAGAGCAGCGCCAGGACGGCCCCGTAGAGCACAGGCTCCGTGACGTCCTTCTTCACCCGCCACACGAAGTGCACCACGCCCAGCACCGCGGCCACGTAGGCCAGCCGGTGCAGGCGCTGCCACTTGGGGAAGCCCAGCCTCCGCACCCACGTGTTGGTGGACGTGACGGCCAGCGGCACCAGCAGCATCAGCGCGGTGAAGCCCACGGTGATGAAGGGCCGCGTGAAGACGTCCTTCCCCATGGCGCGCACGTCCAGGCCCTGATCCAACACGGCGTAGGTGAGGAAGTGCGCCGCCGCGTAGGTGAAGGCCAGGAGGCCCAGCGTGCGGCGGATGCGCGCGGGCCACGTCCAGCCCGTCACCAGCCGCACCGGCGTGCACGCCAGGGAGCCCACCAGCACCGCCAGCGCGAAGAGGCCCGTCTGGTTGAGGGCGAACTCGATGCCGTTGGCCCCCAGCTGTCCCTGCGCCCCCTGCATCGCGAGGAGCAGCAGCGGAGAGAGCCCTCCGACGGCGATGGCGGGGTTCAGCCAGGGGAGCTTGGAGGAGGCCATGGTTCAGAAGTCCCGCTTCAGGTCCATGCCGCGGTAGAGGCCGGCCACGGCGTCCGCGTAACCGTTGAAGGGCAGCGTGGGCCGGCGCGACGTCTCACCGATGCGGCGCTCCGTGGCCTGGCTCCAGCGCGGGTGGTCCACCGCCGGGTTCACGTTGGCGTAGAAGCCGTATTCGCGCCGGTTGGCGATGTTCCACGTCGTGGGCGGCTGCTCGCGCGTGAGCGTGATGCGGACAATGGATTTGATGCCCTTGAAGCCGTACTTCCACGGCACCACCAGCCGCAGCGGGGCGCCGTTCTGCGCGGGCAATTGCTTGCCGTACAGGCCCGTGGCCAGCAGCGTCAGCGGGTGCATGGCTTCATCCATGCGCAGGCCCTCCACGTAGGGCCAGTTCAGCACCGGGCTCTTCTGGCCGGGCAGCTGCTCCGGGTCCTCCAGCGTGGTGAAGGACACGTACTTCGCGAAGGACGTGGGCTGCACGCGGTCCAAGAGCTTGCCCAGGGGCAGGCCCAGCCACGGAATCACCATGGACCAGGCCTCCACGCACCGCATCCGGTAGACGCGCTCCTCCAGCGGGAAGGCGGAGATGAGCTGATCCACGTCCACGGTCCACGGCTTGTGCACCTCCCCGTCGATGACGACCGTCCACGGCCGCGTCTTCAGCAGGTGCGCGCGGCGGGCCGGGTCGTTCTTGTCCAGGCCCAGCTCGTAGAAGTTGTTGTAGGTGGTGACGTCCTCGTAGGGCGTGCGCGGCTCGTCCGTGCTGAAGAGGCCCTGCGCGGGCGCCACCGGCTGGTCCACCGTGCCCGCGTCCGGCACGAAGCCGTCCATGGGCCGGGTGCGCTTCATGCCCAGCAGGTACAGCCCTCCGCCCACCACCGCGGCGGTGCCCGCGAACAGGCCCGCGTTCTTGAGGAACTCGCGGCGGCGCAGGTAGAGCTTCTCGGGCGTGACTTCGGAGCCAGGGGGCTCGGGAGGGAGCTTGTCGCGCATGACTCCCTCTATAACGCCCCAGCGCCTTTTCCGGTTACCGCCGGGCGTCCTTCACCCGCCACAGCCGCCACCAGGGCGTGCCGGGGGACTGATGGTGCTCCCAGTGGTAGCCGAAGAAGAAGCACGACAGCAGGGCCCACAGGTGGTTGCGCGGCAGGGAGCGCGCGTGGTGCGGCGCCATGCCCTCCGCCTCCGGGCGCCGGTGCGGCAGGTACGTGCCGAAGTAGAACAGCTGCACGGTGGCCAGCACCGACGGCAGCACCCAGAAGGCCAGGATGCGCGCCTGGGGGACGCCCAGCCACAGCAGCACGTTGAACTTCAGCGCCATGACCGCGATCTGCGGCCACGTGGTGTAGCGGACCATGAAGGCCCCGAACCACGGCCAGAACGACAGGCCCCGCGCCGCGAAGTCCGGGTCGTGCTCACCGGTGGGGTCCGCGTGGTGCGCGCGGTGGTTCACCACCAGCCGGCGGTAGGACAGCCCCGCGAAGAGGAAGCAGGCCAGCCCCCCCACCGCGGCGTTCACCCGGCGGTCCAGGGACACCGTCCCATGCATGGCGTCATGCCCGGTGATGAAGAGGCCGGTGGACAGCCACATCTGCAGCAGGACATGCAGCCAGGGGAGCGGCGAGGCCCACGGCAGCCCGGGCCCCGCCAGCATCCACGCCAGGTGCCCGCCCCACGCGCCCACCACCGCGAGCGCGAGCACGACGCCCCATGGGTCGGGAGGGGCGGCACGGATGGAGGGCTCGGGCGCCATGGCTTCCTTACTGGCCATGCCCCGCCCCCCGCGCACGAAGAAACGCGCGCGGGAGGGGCGGAAGCGCGGCCGGGACGCTACTTCGCGGCGGGGGCACCGAAGTCCTTCACCAGCGAGTCGGCGGTGACGTAGCGCGGCTCGATGTCCACCGGCACGTTCTTCAGCCGCTCCAGCACCTTCTGCACGGAGGGGCGCACCACGCCCTGCTTCGCGAGCAGCGCCTCCGCGGCGGCGCGGTCACCCTGGGCCTGGAGCGTCATGAGCTGGTTCGTCAGCGACGTGACGGCGGCATGCATCTTGTCCGGCACGACTTCGAACGTGTCGTCCGCGTTCACCTTCACCGCGCCGGTGTCCAGGAAGTGGTTGAGCTGGAGCGCGATGCCCTTGCCGTGCGCCTCGTCGATGCCGAAGCGGATGGAGCGGAACGCGGACGCGAGGAACGTCGTGTACATGGTCCGCTGCAGGTCCTTGTCCAGCGTGCCCTTGTCCACCAGCCGCTGGAGCGCCCACAGGCCGGAGATGTCCGCCTTGGCCTCTTCAATCGCGCTGGAGGCCGCCTGCAGCGCCTGACGCACCGTCGTCTGCTTCCCGGCCACGGTGACGTTGTGGGGCCCCAGGCCGTGCATCAGCTCGTGCATGAGGATGTGCGTGAAGAAGGCGTCGAAGGACACGTCCTTGCGGTCCTTCGCGGGCAGCGCCACCTTCGCGATGGGCACCAGCACCCGCTGGAACTTGGCCTCCTGGATGTTCTTGAGCATCACGCGCTTGGTGCCCTTCTCCGCCGCCACGCGCTCGTCGTTGGGCAGGTTGAAGGCCGCCGTCTGCACGCCCCGGTTGCCGTCACCGGACGAATAGATGCTGTTGATGACGCGGATGGGGGCCAGGGCGCCCAGCTTCGGGTTGCGCAGACCCTGGTCAATCGGGAGGTTGTTCTCCAGCTCCTGGAGCTCCGCGCTGAACTTCGCCAGCTTCTGCGTCTCCGCGTCGTCGCGCACGCCGATGAAGGCCTCGAACGCGGCCTTGTAGTTGAACCAGCCGTCCTCGTAGACCTCATAGGGCCCGATGGTGGGCTCCACGCTCGCGTCCAGCTCCATCCACGCGACCTCGCTCGCGTAGTAGTCGTTGGACAGGAACGCCGCCGCGCGCGCCTCCAGGAAGCGCTTCAGCGTGGGCTGCTGGGTGAGCGCCGCGGCCTCACGCAAGAGCTGCGCGGCCATGCCCAGCTCGCCCTGGTACTCGACGCTGTAGGGCACGCTCACGAACTTGCCGTCCGGCCCCTTGCGCAGCGTGGTGAAGAAGCCCGTGGCCGCGTGCTGCTGCGCCTCCGGCAGGCTCTTCACCCACGCCTCCACCTCCGCCTTGGTGGCGCCGGCGGGGTAGAAGTTCCCCTCGTCCGGCTTGGCCGGTACGCCAGGGATGAACGGCTTCGCCTCGTCCAGGCGCGACCAGGGGCCCTTGTTGAGCAGGAACGCGTGCAGCCGCTCCTTGCCCAGGGGCGTGGTGTCCTTCACCAGGTCCAGCAGCAGGGTCTGGTTGCCCGCCCACGCCTGGCTCAGGAAGAGGGGGTCCATGATGCGGGCGGCCTGGAGGATCTTGGCCAGGGCGCGCTTCTCCGCGTCCGGCAGCTTGGACACGTCCACCTTGACGTCCACGGGGGCGAAGCGCGCGGTCATCCGCTTCAGCGTCGGGGCGTCCGGCAGGCGGGCGGGGGCTTCCTGGGCGGGGGCGGCGCCCGACAGGAGCAGCGCGCCGAGCAGGGGCAGCAGGGTTCTGGACTTGGGCATGCCCCCTTCCCTACCCCAACCCGCCCCCTCCTCCCAGCGACGGATGTGGGTGGATTCCCTCTTCTCGACAAGTCCGCCGGCATGGTTATGGGGAAGGGCATTGGCGCGTTCCGTCAGCGCCCGGAGGCCTTCATGTCCGCAGAGACCCACCCCCAGCGGGAAACCCATTCATTCCAGGCGGAGATCCAGCAGCTCCTGAGCCTGGTCATCAACTCGCTCTACAGCCACCAGGAGATCTTCCTGCGTGAGCTGGTGTCCAACGCGTCCGACGCGCTGGACAAGCTGCGCTTCCGCTCCATCACGGAGCCGGAGCTGCTCAAGGACGAGCCCGCGCTGGAGCTGCGCATCATCCCGGACGCCGACAAGGGCATCCTCACCATCGAGGACACCGGCATCGGCATGACGCACGACGAGCTGGTGAAGAACCTGGGCACCATCGCGCACTCGGGTTCGCGCGAGTTCCTCCAGGCGCTGGCGCAGAAGGGCAAGAACGACGTGCAGCTCATCGGCCAGTTCGGCGTGGGCTTCTACAGCGCGTACCTCGTCGCGGACCGCGTGGAGGTGGTGAGCCGCGCGGCCGGTGAGACATCCGCGTGGAAGTGGGCGTCGGAGGCGCACGGCACGTTCACGGTGGAGCCGGCGGAGAAGGCCACGCGCGGCACCGCCATCACGCTGCACCTGAAGGCGGACCAGAAGGAGTTCCTGGACGAGTGGAAGCTGAAGCAGCTCATCACCCAGTACTCGGACTACGTGGGCCACCCCATCAAGCTCCAGGTGACGAAGCACGTGGGCAGCGGGGACACGCAGGCCACGGAGACGGCGCTGGAGGTGGTGAACAAGGCCAGCGCCCTCTGGCAGCGTCCGAAGAGCGAAATCACGGACGAGCAGTACCAGGAGTTCTACAAGCACCTGACGCACGACTACGACAAGCCGCTGGCGTGGACGCACTTCAAGGCGGACGGCACGCAGCAGTTCACCGGCCTGCTCTTCGTGCCCCGGCACCCGCCGTTCGACATGAACTCGCAGCAGCAGCGCGGCGTGCGGCTGTTCGTCAAGCGCGTGTTCATCATGGACCGCTGCGAGGACCTGGTGCCGCAGTGGCTGCGCTTCGTGCGCGGCGTCATCGACTCGGACGACCTGCCGCTCAACGTGTCGCGTGAGATGTTGCAGGACTCGGCGGTGGTACGAGCCATCCGCAAGCACGTGGTGAAGAAGTCGCTGGACCTCCTGGAGAAGCTGGCCAAGGACAAGCCGGACGACTACCGCGCGTTCTGGGAGTCCTTCGGCACGGTGCTGAAGGAGGGCCTGACGCTGGAGACGGAGTACCGCGAGAAGCTGGGCGCGCTGGTGCGCTACGAGTCCTCGCGCGAGGAGGGGCTCACGTCGCTGGCGGACTACGTGGGCCGCATGAAGGAGGGCCAGGAGGCCATCTATTACGTCTACGGCGAGAGCCGGAAGGCGGTGGCGGACAGCCCGCACCTGGAGGCGCTGAAGCAGCGCGGCTACGAGGTGCTCTTCATGACCGACCCGGTGGACGAGTGGGCCGCGCAGGGCCTGCGTGAGTTCCAGGGCAAAGCGCTGGTCTCCGCGCTCAACGCGGACCTGAAGCTCCAGTCCACGGAGGAGGAGAAGAAGGCGAAGGAGCAGCAGTCCGAGGGGCTCAAGGGCCTGACGGACAAGATGAAGGACGTGCTGAAGGAGGACGTGCGCGAGGTGCGCGTGTCGGACCGCCTCACGGACTCTCCGGTGTGCCTGGTGGTGTCGGAGGGCGGCACGCCGGCCTACCTGGAGCGCCTGCTCAAGGAGCGCGGCAAGGGGATGCCGCGCATCAAGCGCATCCTGGAGGTCAACCCCAAGCACCCGGTCATCGAGCACCTGCGCGGGCTCCTCGCGAACGACCCGGCCGCGCCGCAGGTGGGCGAGTGGATTGAACTGCTCCACGACCAGGCGCTGCTCACGGAAGGAAGCCCGCTGAGCGACCCGAACCGCTTCGCCCGGCGCATGACGGCGCTGCTCACGCAGGTGGCCACCCAGATGCCGCCGCCCACGGCCACTCCGGCGGCGACGCAGGCGCAGTCCACCTGAGTCAGGGCACGGCGGAGCTCATCCCCAGTTCTCGAGCTCCGCCTGCTTCAGGTCCGCGAGCAGCGCCTCCCCGGTCCACGGGCGGCGCTGCCCACTTTCCGCCTCGCGGATGAGCTCCACGAGCCGCGAGTTCACCGGCGCGGAGAGGTTGTGTTGGTGGGCCAGCCGGACCACCTCGCCGTTGAGATAGTCCACCTCCGTCTTGCGGCCCGCGTGCAGGTCGTCCCACATGGACGAGCGCGCCTTCGGGTCGATGGCCAGCATCTTCTTCGCCAGCACTCCGAACACCGCGTCCGGTGAGCCCAGCAGTACCGGAATCCATCCCGGCGGCAGCGGCGTCAGCTTCGCGGGCTTCACCCCGGCACGCTCCAGCACCGCCAGCGCCTCGCCCTGCGCGAGCGCTAGGCACCGCCGCCACGCGCGCTGTGACAACTCCTCCTTCAACGGCAGGTTCGCCAGCGCGTTGAGCGCGTTGTTGAGGTTGAACAACAGCTTCGCCCACTGGACCGCGACGATGTCCGCGTGCTGCTTCAGCGCCAGCCCCGCGCGGGTGAAGGCCTCCACGAACGGCGCGAGCACCGCGTGCCGCTCCACCTCCAGCGTGCCCTCCGACCCCGCGTGGAAGTGCCCCTGCCCCTGCGCCGCGACGTTGAAGGGCACCATGCCCGTGAGCACCGTGAGGCCGGGCAGCAGTCCCCGCAGCACCGCCGCGTTGTGCAGGCCGTTCTGGAAGCTGATGACGATGGCCCCGGGCTTGAGCCGCGGCGCGAGCGTCTGTCCCGCCTCCTCCGTCGCCGCGGACTTCACCGTGACGAGCACCAGGTCCGCCGTGGACAGCGCCTCCGGCCCCGTGTCGATGCGCACGTCCGCCGAGGGCACCTTCAGGTCCGCGCCCTGCCAGTCCGTCAGGTGCAGGCCATGCGCACGCACCTCCGCCACGATTCGCTCACGGCCGATGAAGCGCACCGTCGCGCCCGTCGCGGCGAGCCGCCCGCCCACGTAACAGCCGATGCTGCCCGCGCCGAAGACGACCACTTCAGGAGTCGAAGCCATGGGCGCGCATTGTGGCACGCGCGCTCACGTCGCGGGCCACACCACGACGATGAGCACGTCCCACAGGGCATGGCTCACCCAGGCCGCGGCGGGCGTCCGGCGCCACTCGGCCAGCGCGCCCCAGGCGAGCGACGTGGGCAGCGCGGCCAGGGCCAGCAGCGGCTCTCCGAAGCCCAGCAGCACGACGCTCGACAGCACCGCCGACCCAGCGACCGCGCCCCACCGGCCCAGCCGGGGACGCAGCGCGCCCTGCACCCACCCGCGCCAGAACAGCTCCTCCGCCGGGACGAGCAGCAGCACCAGGGCCAGCCCCGTCCCCAGCGAGCCCGTGCCGAACGTCGCGTAGATGGATTGCAGTGGCCCGCAGAGCGCGTCGGTGAAGCCGCCGCAGAACGCCCACAGGAAGGCCCTCGCGCCCGCGTACAGCACCACCGCCTGGGCGACACCCCACGCGGCATCCGGAAGCGACAGGGAGGGAAGCGGCCTGTGCCAGGGGCCCATCGCCCGCCACGTCACCGCGAGCCACACGGCGCAGAAGACCGAGGCGACAGCGAAGAAGCGCGGCGGATGCACGTGCACCAGCGCCGTCCAGGCCAGCACGCCGCCAGCGGCCGCGACCCGCCAGCGTGGCAGGGCCGCGTCACCGGCTGACGGCGGTCCAACGGGAGAAGCAGTCATCGCGCGCGGCAGCGTACCCCGGCGCGATGGCCACCGGCGGGCTCGTTCATCCACCCACCCGCCGGTGAAGGCGTCACGTCACGGCGTGAGGCACACGCCGTTGCCGGAGCCATCGTCGCCGCACACGTAACCGGAGCCGGTGCGGCACTCTCCCGCCACGCCCGGCGTGCACGACGCGAAGCAGAAGGCGCTGGTGCCGCTCGAGCTGCTGTAGCAGGCGGACCCCGCCGGGCAGCTCGACGTGAGGCAGTCCTGGGTGCAGTAGCCCCCCGGGAAGTACTGGCCCGTGGCACACTGCCCGTTGGTGCCGCAGTCACTGTTGCGGGTGCAGGCCTCGCCAATCTTCGAGTCGGACCCGTCGCCCTCGTCCGGGGACTGGTACGGCACCAGGGTGAAGCTGATGCCGCTCGTCGTCTTGCCCTTCGTCACCGTGACGGTCTCCACCTGGGTGGTGTCACGCCAGAAGCCCACGCGGTCGCCATCGTCGAAGTAGTCCCCTTCGCCGGTGTCGTCGATGGACGCCAGCACCAGGTAGTCGCGCGGGGTCATCTTCAGGCTGTAGTTGTACCCACCGGTCGCGGACACCAGGGAGATGCCGTCGTCGTCGACCTGCACCTCGCCCGCCGCGTCCAGGTACGCGAACCCGATGACCGCGTCCTTCGTCTCCGTGGCGCCCACGCGGAACTTCACCAGCACCTGCGCGGTGCCCGCACCGGACGCGCCGGTCAGGTCGATCTGCGCCACGTAGCTGCCCGGCGCCAGCGAGCCCGGGGTGACACTGACGTTCAGCGGCGCGGACTTGTACGCGGGGACCGACAGCGAGCTGCTGGAGACGGACACCGCGGAGGCGTTGGCGCCAGAGACGGCCACGCTCACCTGCAGCGTGCCACCGCCGTTGTTGCGCACCGTCAGCGCCTGCGACGACGCGCCGGTGAAGGACAGCTGCGTGGTGGTGATGGCCAGCTTCGGGGGCAGCGACGTGTCACCGCCGCCCTTGGCGCGCAGCACGGCGGCGTACGCGTCCACCTGGCCCGCGCCGCAGCCCTCGGAGCACTGGCTGGTCGTGTCCGCGGTGGACTTCAGGATCTCCTCCACGTCCGACGTCGTGAGCGTCGGGTCCTGCGCCAGCATCAGCGCCACGATGCCCGCCACGTGCGGCGTGGCCATGCTGGTGCCCTGGTACCAGTCATACGAAGGCTGGTTGCTGCTGTTGGGCAGCGTGGACAGCACGCCGTCCGGGAAGCCGTCGCCGTTGCGGTCCTCGCTCGTCTGCCCGCCGGTGGCCATGATGTCCACCTGCGCGCCGAAGTTGGAGTAGCCGGCGCGCTTGCCGTTGAAGCGCGTCGCGCCCACGCAGATGACGTTCTGCTGGTTGCAGGGGAAGCTGTTGGAGGTGTTGACGTTCTCGTTGCCCGCGGCCACCACGATGATGGCCCCGCGCGCGTTGGCCGCGTTGATGGCGGTCTGCATCTCCGTCGACGGAGAACCCTCGCCGCCCAGGCTCATGTTGATGACCCGCGCGGGCGTGGTGTTCGCCCGCACGCCGGTGACCGCGCCACCGCTGGACCAGGTGACGCCCGCGATGATGTCCGCCAGCGAGCCGCCCTGCGTGCCCAGCACGCGCACCGGCAGGATGTTCCGGCCGGACCAGGTGACGCCCGCCACGCCCACGCCGTTGTTGGACGACGCGCCAATGGTCCCCGCCACGTGCGTGCCGTGGAACGACGAGCCGCCGTTGGGCAGGTCCCTGCCGTTGTCCGTCGGGTCCGAGTCCACGCCATCGCCGTCACCCGCGTTGGTGAGGCTGGAGATGAGGTCCATGCCCGGCAGCACGCGCGTGTTCAGGTCCGGGTGCGACGTGATGCCGGTGTCCACCACCGCCACGACGATGGACTCGCTGCCCGTGCCCAGGTCCCAGGCCGCCGGCAGGTTCATGTTCTTGTAGTGCCACTGCCGCGAATAGAGCGGATCATTCGGGACGGCCAGCGCCCGCACCCGCATGTTGCTCTCCGCGTTCTTCACGCCCTGCACGGCCAGCACCTGGGACAGCACGCGCACGTGCTCCGCCTGGGTGAGCGCGCGCACGGTGGGCGCGCCGCCGGACATCGCCTGCGGCTGGCTCACCTCGTAGCGCAGCAGGTGCTGCGTCTCGCTCAGGAACGCCTGGTGCACGACGTGGTAGCCCGCGACGCGCGCCTGCGCGACGGCCTCCTCCGCGGACAGGCCCGGCGTGTCGAAGCGGATGATGATCTCCCCCGGCAGCAGCGACGCCTCGTGCGTCAGCGGCTTCGCCGGGATGCCCGTGCGCCACACGCCCCGCGCCGCCAGGGCCTTGGAGACCTTCTGGGACAGGTCCTTCGCGCCCGGCAGGGAGAAGAACGCGTCCAGCGACGACCCGCCGTTCGCGGCGGCGGAGCCGGCCTGGAACGGCTGCAGGGAGCCCGACACGGTCCCCTTCGTCGAGGAGGTGTCGGTGTCGTCATCATCATCGTCGCTGGTTTCGCCACAGGCCACGAGACCGAGCAATCCCAGGAGGGCAAGGCGGCGGAGCATGAACGGATTCCTTGGAGTACGAGGGTGCTCGTACGACCCTAGGTCCGCTGCGGGCGACACGTCCAGCGACCATTCGCCTGGCTGGCCCCTCGCCCGTTCAGTGGTGCTTTTCGATGTAGTCCACTGCGTCCTGGACGGTCTTGAGGTTCTGAACCTCTTCATCGGGGATCTTGACGCTGAACTTCTCCTCGGCCGCCACCACGACCTCGATCATGCTCAGACTGTCGACCTCGAGGTCGTCCGTGAAGGACTTCCCAGGCTCGACGTCGTCCGGCGACACACCCGCAAGCTCCTCGAGGATCTCCCGGAGACCCGCCAGTATTTCATCCGCGGTCATGCATGCTCCTCTCGTGGACCCGGCAGACACATCCGCCGCGTCGACCTGAAACATGGAACCGCGTGAAAGCCGCCACGAGCTGTTCGGAGGACCGGGCTTCCCATCCCCGGCGTTCTAGCGCCCCAGGTCCTGCAACACCGCCTCCGCCGCGCGGCGCCCCGACACGAGCGCACCGTCGATGGAGGCGTTCTCCCGGTGGTCTCCGCACACGTAGAGCCCCGGGGCCAGCCGCACGGGCCGGTGCGGCTCCACCAGCGCGGACGGAGGCTGCGCGGGAAGCGCCTCCGCGAGGGTGTACGTGCGCAGATGCCGCCACGCGGACACCGCCGCGCCGAACCACTCCGTGAGCTGTGCACGCACGCGCGCCTCCAGTGAGTCCGCGCCGCCCGCGTCGTCCACCACGGACACCGCCACCAGCGCCTGGCCTTGGGGCGCGTACGCGGCGGACACCTCGCTCATCACCGCCACGTTGTTCACCGGTCCGCGCCCCTCGCCATTCAGCACGAGCCACGGCCCCTCCACCGGTGGCTCCGGCGCCGCGAAGTACAGACACGTCACGCGGTTCATCCGGGGCGCGGGCATTCCCACGAGCAGCGACGCCGCGCTGTTTGGATCCGTCGCCACCACGACGGCGTCCGCGTGCACCAGCTCTCCGCGCGGCAGGCGCACCCGGTGACCCCACACCTCCTCCACACGCACGCGCATCCGCAGCGCGCCCGAAGGCAGCTTCGCCGCCAGCTGCGCGGGGATGGCGCCCATCCCCTGCTCGGGGACGGCCGCGTACCCCGTCGCGAACATCCGGAACACGAACTCCAGCATCCGGCTGGACGTCGTCAGCCCCCGCTCCAGGAAGATGCCGCCCAGGAAGGGCGTGAAGAACGCTTCGAGCATCTCCTCGGAGAAGCCCAGGTCCATCAGGAAGCGCCGCGACTCCTGCTGCGGCCGCTGCCACAGGTCTCCCAGCTCACCGGAGATGGCGTGCTGCCGCAGCTCCAACACGCGCAGCTTGTCCGCCAGGCCCCCCGGTGCGTCGAACAGGTGTGACACCGCCGTGACGGGATGCCGCAGCGGGTCCGCCAGCGTGTGCAGCCGCCCACCCCGCCACACCTTCGCGCCGGGGATGAAGCGCTGGAGGGAGAGGGCCTTCAGGTCCAGCACCCGCCGGCCCTCCGGGTAGGCGGTGAGGTACACCTGGAAGCCCCGGTCCAGCAGGAACCCCTCGTGCGAGTCGGTGCGCACTCTGCCGCCCGGCGCGTCCCCTGCCTCCAGGACATGCGCGTCCACGCGCGCGTCCAGCAGCGCCGTCGCGCACGCCAGGCCCGCGAGCCCCCCACCCACCACGATGACCCCGGGCCGCTTCGCCATGGTCCGCCTCCCGTCCGAGCGTGCGGACCCTGGCTTGATAACGCCAAGACGTGCAAGCAAGACTCTGGTTCGGTTGCGGGCATCCGACAGTTACGGCAAAGGTTGCCGTGTGCACGGTGCTCCAGGCACACCCACGCAGGCATCCGCCTGCGTGCCCTTCGGAGAGAAAGAGCAGGAGTCCCCCATGTTGATCGTGATGCGCCCAGACGCGACGGCCCAGGACATCGAGCGAGTGAACGATGAGATCCGCCGCCGCGGCTGGCATCCGCACGCGATACCTGGGGGCTCCCGCACCGCCATCGGCATCACCGGCAACCCCGGCGCGGTGGAGCCGGAGCCCTTCCGCGTGCTCCCCGGCGTCGCGGACGCGATCCCCATCTCCCAGCCGTTCAAGCTGGTCAGCCGCGAGGTGAAGCCGGACGACAGCCTGGTGCGCGTGGGCGACCTCACGCTCGGCGGCGCCGCCATCCACGTCATCGCGGGCCCCTGCTCCGTGGAGTCGCGCGAGCAGATCATCTCCACCGCGCAGGCGGTGAAGCAGGCGGGCGCCACCATGCTGCGCGGCGGCGCGTTCAAGCCGCGCACCAGCCCCTATGAGTTCCAGGGCCTCAAGGGTGACGGCCTGGCGCTGCTCGCGGAGGCGCGCAAGGAGACGGGCCTGCTGGTGACGACGGAGGTGAAGGACACGGCGACGCTGGCCGCCGTCGCGGAGCACACCGACATCCTCCAGGTGGGCGCGCGCAACATGCAGAACTTCAGCCTGCTGGAGGCGGTGGGCGAGACGCGCAAGCCCGTGCTGCTCAAGCGCGGCATCAGCGCCACCATCAAGGAGCTGTTGATGGCGGCCGAGTACATCGTCGCGCGCGGCAACACCCAGGTCATCCTCTGCGAGCGGGGCATCCGCACGTTCGAGAACATGACGCGCAACACGCTGGATTTGAACGCGGTGCCCATGCTCAAGGCGCTCACGCACCTGCCGGTGTTCGTGGACCCGTCGCACGGCATCGGCGTGCGCAAGGCCGTCCCCGCGATGATGCGGGCCGCGGTCGCCGCGGGCGCGGACGGCCTCATCGTGGAGGTGCACCCGGATCCGCCGCGCGCCCGGTCGGACGGCTTCCAGTCGCTGGACTTCTCCGAGTTCGAGAAGGCCATGGGTGAAGTGCGGGCCATCGCCCAGGCGATGGGACGCGAAATGGTCAGGCTGGGATAGGCCATGACCCTCAAGGAAGCGCTGGGCAAGGTGGTGAGCCGGCGCGACCTCTCCCGCGAGGAGATGGCCTCCGTCATGGGCCAGATGCTCGCGGGCGAGGCCTCCGCCGCGCAGATTGGCGCGCTGGCGGCCGCGCTGCGCATGAAGGGAGAGACCGAGGACGAAATCCTCGGCGCGGCGGAGGCCATGCGGGCCTGCGCGGCGAGGATTGCTCCGCTGGCGGAGGTGGTGCTCGACACCTGCGGTACGGGGGGTGATGGAGCGCACACCTTCAACATCTCCACCGCGGTGGCCTTCGTGGCCGCCGGGGCGGGGGTGACGGTGGCCAAGCACGGCAACCGCGCGGTCTCCAGCCGCTGCGGCAGCGCGGACGTGCTGGCGGCGCTGGGCGTGTCCATGGAGCGGGCGCACGCGCAGGTGGCGCGCGACATCGACGAGCACGGGGTGGGCTTCCTCTTCGCGCCCTCGCACCACAGCGCCCTGAGGCACGTGGCGCAGGCGCGCAGGGACCTGGGCTTCCACAGCGTGTTCAACCTGCTGGGGCCGCTGACGAACCCCGCGGGCGCGCGCTACCAGCTGCTGGGCACGTTCGACCGGCAGCGCGTGGAGCAGACCGCGCGGGTGCTGGGGCGGCTGGGCAGCCGGCGCGCCTGGGTGGTGCACGGGCACGACGGGCTGGATGAGATTTCACCGTGCGCGCCCACGGAGGTCGCGGAGCTGTGCGCGGACGGCACCGTGCGCCGCTTCACCGTGACGCCGGAGGACGCGGGCCTGCCGACGGTGCCGCGGGAGTCCATCGCGGGAGGCGACGCGGAGGAGAACGCGAAGCGCCTGCGCGCGCTGCTCGCGGGAGAGCGCGACGGCGTGCGCACGGCGGTGCTGCTCAACGCGGCCGCCGCGCTGCTCATCGTGGGGCTGGTGGACACCCTGAAGGAGGGCGTGAAGCGGGCCGAGCACGCCATCGACTCCGGGGCCGCCGAACGCAAGCTCGCGGCGCTCATCCAGAAGGCCGCGGCATGACGACCTCCTCTTCGGCAGCGAAGGCCGCGGAAGCACCGGGCACGCTGGACGTCATCATGGCGCGCAAGCGCCGGGAGCTGGGCACCCGCCCTCCTCCCACGCACGGCGCGCATCCCCCGACGCGGGACTTCGCCCAGGCGCTGGTGCGGCGTGTGCTGGGGCACCCGGTCAACGTCATCGCGGAGGTGAAGCGCAAGAGCCCCTCGGGCGGCGCCTTCCCGCACGCGGACGTCGTCGCGGTGGCCCGCTCCTATGAAGCCGCGGGCGCCTGCGCCATCAGCGTGCTCACGGACGGGCCGGACTTCGGCGGCAGCCTGGAGGACCTGGTCGCGGTCCGGGCCGCCGTGTCCATCCCCGTGCTGCGCAAGGACTTCCTCGTCGCCGCCAGCGAGGTGGAGGAGAGCGCGGCCTGGGGCGCGGACGCGGTGCTGCTCATCGCGGACGCGCTCACGGACGCGGAGCTCCGGGAGATGCTCTCCACCGCGAAGCGGGTGCGCGTGGCCGCGCTCGTCGAAGCCCACACGGAGGCGCACGCCGAACGCGCGCTCGCCGCGGGCGCGAGCATCATCGGCCTCAACAACCGCGACCTCGCCACGCTGAAGACGGACACCGGCACGGCGCTCCGGGTGATGCCCGCGCTGCGCTCCCGGTCCACCGCCCTGGTGGCGGAGAGCGGCCTCAAGAGCCTGGCGGACCTCACCGCCGCGCGCGACGCGGGCGCCAACGCCGTGCTCGTGGGCGAATCCCTGCTGCGCGACGCGGACCCCGGCCGGGCCCTGCGCCGGCTGCTGGGCCTGGAAGGCGGCGGGACATGAACGTCCTGGTGAAGGTCTGCGGCGTGACGCGCGTCGCGGACGCGAAGGGCGTATGGGCCGCGGGCGCGGACGCGATGGGGCTCAACTTCCATCCCGGCTCCCCCCGCTTCGTGGACCTGGCCACGGCGGCGGAGCTTGGCCGCACGCGGCCCCCGCTGGCCGCGATGGTGGGCGTGTTCGTCAACGCGAAGCCGGAGGACATCCGCGTGCGCGTGCGCGAGTGCGGCCTCACCGCCGTGCAGCTCCACGGCGACGAGCCCCCCGAGGCCTGCTCCGGCTACGGCGTGCCCGTCATCAAGGCGCTGCGCGTGCGCGGGCCAGACGACGTGGCGAAGGGCCGAAGCTACGTGGGCGTGGGCGACGTGGCGGGGCTGCTGCTGGACGGCGCGGCCCCGGGCTACGGCGGCGGCGGCGTCACCTTCGACTGGTCGCTGGTGAAGCAGCTGTCGGACTGTGGCCTGCCGGTGCTGGTGGCGGGCGGCCTCAAGCCTTCCAACGTGGCCGAGGCCGTGAGGGCCACCCGGCCCTACGGTGTGGACGTGGCCAGCGGAGTGGAATCCTCCCCTGGCATCAAGGACCTGGACGCGGTGCGCGCCTTCGTGCGCACGGTCCGGTCCCTCAACCCCTGAGGAGTCGTGCCATGACGACGGACACTGCCGTGGGCCGCTTCGGCCGTTACGGCGGACGCTATGTGCCGGAGACCCTGGTCCCCGCGCTGCTGGAGCTGGAGGAGGCCTACTCGAAGGCGCAAGCCGACGCGTCCTTCAACGAGGAGGTGACCCGCGTGCTGCGCGAGTACGTGGGCCGCCCCACCACGCTGACGCCCGCGCACCGCCTCACGGAGTCATGGGGTGGCGCGCAGGTGTGGCTCAAGCGCGAGGACCTGGCGCACACGGGCGCGCACAAAATCAACAACACCGTGGGCCAGGTGCTGCTCGCCCGGCGCATGGGCAAGAAGCGCATCATCGCGGAGACGGGCGCGGGCCAGCACGGCGTGGCCACCGCCACCGCGTGCGCGCTCTTCGGCCTGCCCTGCGAGGTGTTCATGGGCACGCTGGACGTGGAGCGCCAGGCGCTCAACGTCTTCCGCATGCGCGCGCTGGGCGCGGTGGTGCGTCCGGTGGAGTCGGGCTCGCGCACGCTCAAGGACGCGATGAACGAAGCCATGCGCGTCTGGGTGTCGCAGGTGCAGGACACCTACTACGTCATCGGCAGCGCGGCGGGCCCGCACCCCTACCCCACCATCGTGCGCGACTTCCAATCCGTCATCGGCCGGGAGATCCGCGCCCAGACGCTGGCCACCATTGGCCGGCTGCCGGACGCCATCATCGCGTGCGTGGGCGGCGGCTCGAACGCCATCGGAGCGCTGCACCCCTTCATCCCGGACACGGCGGTGCGGCTCGTCGGCGTGGAGGCCGCGGGCCACGGCCTGGACTCCGGCCAGCACGGCGCGTCGCTGACGCTGGGCACGGAGGGCGTGCTGCACGGCTCGCGCTCGCTGGTGCTCCAGGACGAGAACGGCCAGATTCAAGAGGCGCACAGCATCTCCGCCGGCCTGGACTACCCGGGCGTGGGGCCGGAGCTGGCGCACCTGGCGAAGACGGGGCGCATGGAGGTGCGCACCGCGACGGACGACGACGCGCTCTCCGCCTTCTACGAGGTCGCGCGCACGGAGGGCATCCTCCCCGCGCTGGAGACCTCGCACGCGTTCGCGGCGGCGCGCTCGCTGGCCCGCGACATGGGCAAGGGCAAGCACCTGGTCATCAACTGCTCGGGCCGGGGTGACAAGGACGTGGCGACCATCTCGGCGCGCGGCGTGCCGCCGGCCACGGGGGTGAAGTCATGAGCACGGAGCTGGGCAAGGCGTTCGCGAAGGCGAAGGCCCGCGGCGAAGGCGCGCTGGTGGCGTACGCGATGGCGGGCGACCCGGACCTGCCCAAGTCCGTGGACGTCTTCGCCGCCATGGTGGAGGGCGGCGCGGACGTGCTGGAGATTGGCGTGGCGTTCAGCGACCCCATCGCGGACGGCCCCGTCATCCAGGCCGCGTCCGAGCGGGCGCTGAAGGCCGGCGCCACCCTGCGCCGCGTGCTGGATGAAGTCGTCCCGGAGGTGCGCCGCCGCTGCCCGGAGACGCCGCTGGTCATCATGACCTACGTCAACGTGGTGATGGCCATGGGCGAGGAGCGCTACGCGAAGCTCGCGCGCGAGCGGGGCATCGCCGGCACCATCCTCCCGGACCTGCCCCCGGAGGAGAGCGCGGGCATCCGCGCCGCGTTCGACAAGGAGGGCGTGGCCCTGGTGCCCCTGTGCGCGCCCACCACGCCGCCCGCGCGCGCGGAGGCCATCGCGAAGGACGCGCGAGGCTTCGTCTACTGCGTCTCCGTGGCGGGCGTCACCGGCATGCGCGCGGAGCTGCCGCCGGACCTGTCGCAGCGGCTGGACCTGGTGAAGCGCGCCGCGTCCGTGCCGGTGGTGGCGGGCTTCGGCATCTCCAACGCGGACACGGCCCGGCCGCTGGTGGCCCACGCGGACGGCGTCGTGGTGGGCAGCGCGCTGGTGAAGGCCGCCCACTCGGACGGTCCGGCCGCGGCGAAGCAGCTCTGCGCGGACATCAAGCGCGGCCTGAAGCGCTAAGGTCCCTCTCCACGCGCCGGCACGCCGCCGGCGCTTTGGAGACCGGACATGCACACCCCGCCCACGCTGGGGCCCACCCTCGAAACGCCGCGCCTCATCCTGCGTCCGCCCACGCTCCAGGACCTGGAGGGCTTCGTGGCGATGATGGCGGACGAAGAGAGCGCGAGGTACATCGGCGGCCTCCAGCCCCGCTCCAACGTGTGGCGCGCCGTCTGCGCCATGGCCGGCTCCTGGGTGCTCCAGGGCTTCGCCATGTTCTCCGTGTTCGAGAAGTCCACCGGGAAGTGGGTGGGCCGGCTGGGGCCCTGGCAGCCCGCGGAGTGGCCGGGCCCGGAGGTCGGCTGGGGCCTGTCGCGCGACGCGTGGGGCAAGGGCTACGCGACGGAAGGCGCGGCGGCCACCATCGACTGGGCCTTCGAGCACCTCGGGTGGACGGAGGTCATCCACTCCATCTCCCCTCCGAACGAGCCCTCCAAGCAGGTGGCCCGCCGGCTGGGCTCGCGCTTCCTGCGCATGGGCATGCTGCCGGCGCCCTACAACGACCACGAGGTGGAGATCTGGGGCCAGAGCCGTGAGGAGTGGCGGACACGCAAGCGGTAGTACAGATTGGCGCCATGAACACACGTGCCCCCCAGGTGGTCCTCGTCCGTCACGGTGAGACGGAGTGGAGCCGCAGCAGCCAGCACACCGGCCGCACGGACCTGCCGCTGCTGGAAGAGGGCCGCCAGATGGCGGAGCGGCTCCGAGCGCCCCTGAACAAGTGGCGCTTCGCCGCGGTGTGGACCAGCCCGCTGATGCGCGCGCTGGAGACGTGCGTGCTCGCGGGCTACGGCGACGTGGCCCAGAAGAAGAACGACCTGATGGAGTTCAACTACGGCGACTATGAAGGCCGCACCGGCGCGGACATCCGCACCACGCGCCCGGACTGGACGCTGTGGAAGGACGGCGTGCCCAACGGCGAGACGCTGGAAGAAGTGGGCGCCCGGGCCGACCGCATCATCGCGGAGGCGCGCGCGCTCCAGGACGACGTGCTCCTCTTCTCGCACGGGCACATGCTGCGCATCCTCGCCTCGCGCTGGCTGGGCCTGCCCCCGGACGGAGGCAGGCTGTTCCACCTGGGCACGGCCTCCATCAGCGTGCTGGGCTCCGAGGCCGGCGGCAGACAGCCGGTCCTCGTGAGCTGGAACGACACCACGCACCTGAAGGACTGACGCAGCGCTACAGCTTCCCCTCCAGGAAGTTGCGCACCAGCGACGGGCCCTCCGGCGTCAGCACGCTCTCCGGATGGAACTGCAACCCCACCACCGGCCGCGCGCGGTGACGCAGCGCCATCACCAAGCCGTCCTGGCTCCAGGCCGTGGCCTCCAGCTCCGCGGGCATGGACTGCGCCGCCACCACCAGCGAGTGGTAGCGCGCCGCCTGGAAGCCCTGCCGCACGCCGGTGAAGACGCCGGTGCCGTCATGCCGGATGTGCGCCGCCTTGCCATGCACGGGCTCCGGCGCGCGCACCACCTGCCCGCCGAACGCCGCGCCAATGGACTGGTGCCCCAGGCACACGCCCAGCACCGGCACGCGGGACTGGGAGATGGCCGCCACGCTCACCCCGGCCTCGTGCGGCGTGCACGGCCCCGGGGACACCACCAGGTGGGACGCGCCCGACGCCGCGATGCCCGCGACATCCAGCGCGTCGTTGCGCACCACCTTCACCTCCGCGCCCAGCGTGTAGAGCAACTGCACCAGGTTGAAGGTGAACGAGTCGTAGTTGTCGATGACGAGGATCACCGCCCACCTCCTTCGCGAGCCAGCCGCAGCGCGGCGGCCATGGCGCCCGCCTTCGCCTCCGTCTCGTCCGCTTCCTTCATCGGGTCCGAGTCCGCCACCAGCCCCGCGCCAGCGGTCCACATCGTGCGGTCGCCGTCCACGAAGAAGGTGCGCAGCGCGATGGCCACGTCCAGCGTGCCGCAGAAGGACAGGTAGCCCACCGCGCCGGCATAGGGCCCGCGCCGCATGGGCTCCAGCTCGTCGATGATCTGCATCGCGCGGATCTTCGGCGCGCCCGACACGGTGCCCGCGGGGAAGGTGCTCGCCAGCGCGTCCAGCGCGTCGAACCGCGAGGTGTCCAGCTTGCCGCGCACCTGGGACACGATGTGCATCACGTGGCTGTAGCGCTCGATGATCATCAGGTCCTCGATGCGCACCGTGCCCGGCGCGGCCACGCGGCCCACGTCGTTGCGCCCCAGGTCCACCAGCATGATGTGCTCGGCGCGCTCCTTCTCGTCCGCGAGCAGCTCCTTCTCCAGCGCCTGATCCTCGGCCTCGGAGCCGCCCCGGCGGCGCGTGCCCGCGATGGGCCGCACCACCACGTCCCCGTCGCGCACCTGCACCAGCAGCTCCGGCGACGCGCCCACCAGCGCGCGCGCCTCGCCCAGGTCCACCAGGAACAGGTATGGCGACGGGTTCACGCGCCTGAGCGCGCGGTAGAGCGACAGTGGAGGAATGGCGCCCTTCGCCTCGAACCTGCGCGCGAGCACCGCCTGGAAGCAGTCGCCCGCGCGCACGTACTCCTTCACCTTGTCCACCGCCCGGGCGTAGCCCTCGCGGTCCCAGCACGCGACGGGGGCCGGCGCGTTCTTCTGCGCGGGGACGGCGGCATAGGCCTCCGGCGGCAGCGGCCGGCGCAGCTTCTCCGCCATCGCCTCCGCGCGCGCCTCCGCGTCCTTCAGCGCCGCCGCGACGCTGCCGTGCAGCGCGGGCCGCGCGATGGCGATGGCCTTGAGCGTCTGGGTGCGCGTGTCGTGGGTGACGAAGTCCTCCGCGATGAGCCACTCGGAGTCCGGGAAGCCCGTGTCGCGCGGGTGGCGGTCGGGCACGCTCGGCTCGAACCACGACGTGGCGTTGTAGCCCAGGTAGCCCACGAGCCCGCCCAGGAAGGGCGCCTCGCCCGGCAGCGTCGCCACGGACAGCTCGCGCCACAGCGTCCGCAGCACGTCCAGCGGCCGTCCCTCGCGGCGCTCCTCATGCGAGCCACGCCACAACGTGAGCCCGTCCCGGTCCAGCCGCACGCGGCCCGCCGGGTTCGCGCCCACGTGGCTGTAGCGCCCGAAGCGCTCGCCGCCGTAGCACGACTCGAGGATGAAGCCGCGGCTTCCACCGCCCAGCTTCAGGTATGCCGACAGCGGTGTATCCAGGTCCGCCGGCAACTCCACCGACACCGGCACCGCCTGACCTGCTTCCGCGCGCTGCCGGTAGGCTGCCTTCCGCTCCTGCGCATCCATGGTCGATTGCCCTGGCCCCTCTTCCTTCACCCGGAGGGGCGCCCGGGTGCCCGGCCTTCCGGGCCCTGCACCTACGGCTTCGCGACGGGCTTCGCCTGGGCGAACACGCCGTCCTGCCACTGATAGACCTCGCGCTCCGTAACCGTCTGGGGCTTGCCTTCTTCCTCTTCTTCAACGCTCGTGCGCACCACCAGCGCCCGCTTCGCGGCTGGCTGGAAGGAGACCTTGAACGTGCTCTCGTTCGGGGGATCCATCAGCCCGCCCAGCTCCAGCGCCAGCTTCGCCTTGCCGAGCACACCCGGCTTCCCATTCGCTCCGGTGTAGCTCACGTAGGACGTGACGAAGTCGCCACAGCGCTCCGGCGCGGAGTCCAGTTGCAGCAGCGCGACGCCCGCCTCCTTCGCGGGGACCAGCTTCACCGTCACCGGGCCGCCCCGCCCTCCGCCGTAGTCCGTGGACGCGACCGCCACGTCCACGCTGCTCACCCGGCGAGGCGGCTTCACGTTCGGCTCCAGCACGCGCACGCGCGCCTTGAACTCGTTGCTCATCACCACCGTGGCCACTTCCAGCTCGCCGTCCCCGTCCAGGTCGGCCTCGAAGCGGAACGGCGTGAGCGTGTTGCCGAAGACCCAACCCGTGACGGGAGCCGAGCCTGGAGCCGCCTTCGCGTCCACGACGGCCACCTGGTACCAGGTGTTGATGTACTCGCCGACCGTCGCGCGAGCCCCCGCCTTCAGTACACGCACGGGCGTGCCCAGCATCAGCGTCCGCACCACGCCCGCGTCCGCCGCCGCGCTCGCGCGCAGGTTCGCCTCGTCCACGCCCAGGTAGAGCGTCTGGCCCGCCGTGAAGGCCGTGAACGAGAAGCCCTCTGGATCCGGCGCGCTCTCCTCCGTCAGCGGTGAGCTGTATTCGAGCACCACATCCGAAGCCGGTGAGGACTGGGCCAGGGTGAGGGACAGGAGGAGCGCGGGCGTCGTCAGCATCACGAAAGGGTCCAGAAGTGAGGGTTCCCGGGTTTATCCCCTGTCCACGCCCACCATCCAAGGGGCCCTCCGGTCCCTGCCTTCGTCGTTTGGAGCGCAAGCAAGGTCAGGACGGACGCCCGCCCCCTTGTCAGCGGAGCACGCGGGAGGGTCCAGCCGTGGGTGGCCCCTGCTCCAAGGCCTCGTTACCTCTAGAGGACCGTGGCCACCGCGACCCACCAGGAACGAACGCCGCTGGTTTCCGTGACGCCGCTGGGCCTGTATTGCCAGGCGGGGAACTTCTACATCGACCCCTGGCGTCCCGTGGAGCGGGCGCTCGTCACGCATGCGCACGGCGACCACGCCCGGAGCGGAAGCAAACGCTACCTGGGGGCGGCTCCCGGACGAGGCCTGTTGCAGCGCCGCCTGGGAGCGGACGCGGTCATCGACACGCTGGAGTACGGCGAGACGCTGAAGGTGGGCGACACCACCGTGAGCTTCCACCCCGCGGGCCACGTGCTGGGCAGCGCGCAGATCCGCGTCGAGCACCGGGGCGAGGTGTGGATCATCTCCGGCGACTACAAGCGAACGCCGGACCCCACGTGCGCGCCCTTCGAAGTGGTGCGCTGCCACACCTTCATCACCGAGGCGACGTTCGGCCTGCCCATCTACCGCTGGGATGATACGGGCCTCGTGGCCCAGGACATCCTGCGCTGGTGGGACGCGAACCGCGAGGCGGGCCGCTCCGCGGTGCTCTTCTGCTACGCGCTGGGCAAGGCGCAGCGCCTGTTGGCGGAGCTGGGAAAGCTCACGGACCGGCCGGCCTACGTGCACGGCGCGGTGAACGGGCTCGTCACCGCGTACCGCGAGGCGGGCATCGCGATGCTGCCCACGCAGATGGTGTCGGAGACAGAGAAGGGCACGTCCTTCGCGGGAGCGCTGGTGCTGGCGCCTCCGAGCGCGGCCGGCTCCACGTGGATGCGCCGCTTCGGTGAGGCGGAGACGGGCTTCGCGTCGGGGTGGATGCGCGTGCGCGGCAACCGGCGCCGTCGCGGCTACGACCGGGGCTTCGTGCTCTCCGACCACGCGGATTGGCCGGACCTCTTGCGCACGGTGGCGGACACGCAGGCGGAGAAGGTGCTCGTCACGCACGGCTACACCGATCCCTTGTCGCACTACCTGCGGGAGCGGGGCGTGGATGCCTCGCCGCTCGCCACGCCCTTCGAGGGCGAAGCGGAGGACTGACGCGTGCGAGCCCTGGCCGACCTCTACGACACGCTCGACCAGACGACCTCCACCAACGCGAAGGTGGAGGCGATGGCGCGCTACTTCCGCACGGCGCCGCCGGAGGATGCCGCCTGGGGCCTGTTCTTCCTCACGGGTCAGAAGCTCAAGCGGCTGCTCACGTCGAAGCTGCTGGTGGGCTGGACGCAGGAGCTCACCGGCATCCCGGATTGGCTCTTCGACGAGGTCTACGCGTCAGTGGGAGACCTGGCGGAGGTGATTGCGCTGCTGCTCGACGGAGCGAACCTCCCGCCCGAGCACGCCGAGGAGCTCCCTCTCTCACGCTGGTTGGAGGAGCGCCTGTTGCCCCTGCGCGGCCTGGACGCGGCGGAGCAGCGCGAGCGGGTGGTGGGCTGGTGGAGGTCCATGCCCCGCCGCGAGCTGTTCCTCCTCAACAAGATGCTCACAGGCGAGTTGCGCGTGGGCGTGTCCAACACGCTGGTGGTGCGAGCCATCGCGCAGGTCACCGGCCTGCCGCCGCCCAGCGTGGCGCACCGGCTGATGGGCACCTGGACGCCGACGAAGGCGTTCTTCGAACAGCTCGTGGCGCCGGATGTATCGGACGGCCATGTGTCGCGTCCGTATCCCTATTACCTCGCGTCGCCGCTGGAGCAGCCGGCGGAGTCGCTGGGCGAATTGAGTGACTGGCTCGTCGAGTGGAAGTGGGACGGCATCCGGGGCCAGCTCATCCGCCGCCAGGGCGACGTGTTCCTCTGGAGCCGGGGCGAGGAGCTGATCACCGAACGCTTCCCCGAAATCACCGAAGCCGCCCGGGCCCTGCCCGAAGGCACGGTGCTCGACGGCGAGGTGATGGCCTACGAGGACGGAGTCCCCCTGCCCTTCGCCCGGCTCCAGCGCCGCATTGGCAGACAGAAGCTCACGCCCAAGGTGTTGGCGGAGGCCCCCGCCGCGTTCGTCGTCTACGACCTGCTGGAGCAGGACGGAAAGGACATGCGAGAGCTGCCCCTGCGCGAGCGCCGCGCGAGGCTGGAGGCCCTGCTCAAGGACCACCCGCGCTTCCCCATCTCGCCCACGGTGACAGCCGATTCTTGGGAGGCGCTGGCGGAGCTGCGCATGGAGTCTCGCGCGCGCAACGTCGAGGGCCTGATGATCAAGCGGCTGGACTCGGTGTACCAGACGGGGCGCAAGCGCGGCGATTGGTGGAAGTGGAAGATCGACCCGTACACCGTGGACGCGGTGCTGCTCTACGCACATCCAGGCCACGGCCGGCGCTCGTCGCTCTACACGGACTACACCTTCGCGGTGTGGAACGGCGAGGACCTGCTCCCGGTGACGAAGGCCTACTCGGGCCTCACCGACGAGGAGATAGGCCGGCTCGACCGCTGGATCCGCGCGCACACGCGGGAGAAGTTCGGCCCGGTGCGCTCGGTGGATCCGGAGCAGGTGTTCGAGCTGCACTTCGAAGCCATCGCCCCATCCCCGCGCCACAAGTCGGGCATCGCCCTGCGCTTCCCACGCATCGCCCGCTGGCGCGCGGACAAGACGGCGAGGGACGCGGACACGCTCGATTCGTTGAAGGGGCTGCTCCATGCAGCCCACTAAGCCGCGCCGCCGCAATCGCATGCGCGGCAAGCACGCGCCGGAGAAGCAGGCCGAGAAGCCCGTACGAACCCGAGCGAAGAAACCCGCGCCCCGGTCCCCTTCTCCCTACAAGGGCGCGCCGATGGAGCAACTCCGCCAGTGGTTCGCCTCCAAGGGATGGACGCCCTACGCCTTCCAGGAAGAAGCCTGGGCCGCCTACACGCGAGGAGACAGCGGCCTCATCCACGTGCCCACCGGCGCGGGAAAAACCTACGCGGCATACATCGGCCCGCTCGCGGACGTGGCGGAGCGCAATCAGAAGGGCCTTCAAATCCTCTACCTCACGCCCCTGCGAGCCGTGTCGCGTGACGTGGAGCAGGCCCTGCGCGAACCGCTGATGGCACTGGACGCGGACCTGGAGGTGGAGAGCCGCACGGGCGACACGTCCTCCTCCGTGCGCCAGCGTCAGCGCGAACGCCTGCCCCAGGTCCTCATCACCACGCCGGAGTCCCTGTCACTCCTCCTGACGCAGGAGCAGGCCGCGGAGAACTTCGCCTCACTGCGCGCCGTCATCGTGGACGAGTGGCACGAACTCCTCGCCTCCAAGCGAGGCACCCAGGTGGAGCTGGCCCTGGCCCGCCTGCGCCACTTCGCTCCGGGCCTGCGCATCTGGGCGCTGTCCGCCACGCTCGCCAACCTGGACGAGGCCGCGCGCACCGTCGTGGGCACGGACCGAAAGCCCACGCTGGTGAGCGCGGACCTTCAGCGCCCGGTGGACGTGGAGACGCTGCTGCCAGAGGAGGTGGACACCTTCCCGTGGGCCGGGCACCTGGGCTTCTCCATGTTGCCGCGCGTGGCGGACGGGTTGGATCCCACGCAGTCCACGCTCCTCTTCACCAACACCCGCTCCCAAGCGGAGCGCTGGTTCGAAGGCCTGCGCTTCCTGCGCCCCGAATGGGAACACCTGCTCGCGCTGCATCACGGGTCCATCGACCGCGAGGAGCGCGAGCGCGTGGAGGGAGGCCTCAAGGACGGGAGCCTGCGCCTCGTCGTCTGCACGTCTTCACTCGACCTGGGCGTGGACTTCGGCCCGGTGGAGCGGGTCATCCAGATAGGAAGTCCCAAGGGCATCGGCCGAACGCTTCAACGCGCGGGCCGCAGCGCGCACCGTCCCGGCGCCACGTGCCGCATCCTCTTCGTCCCCACGCACGCGCTCGAACTGGTGGAGATGGCCGCTGCCCGGGACGCCATCGCGCAGCGAGAGGTGGAGCCGCGCACACCGCTGTCCAAGCCGCTCGACGTGCTGGCCCAGCACCTGGTGACGTGCGCGCTGGGAGGAGGCTTCACCCGCGAGGCCCTGCGCGACGAGGTCCGCACCGCCACGAGCTACGCCTCCCTCACCGACGAGGAGTTCGACTGGGCCCTCGCCCTGGTGCGCGAGGGAGGCCCCACGCTGCGCGCCTATCCGGAGTTCCGCCGCGTGGTGGAGGTGAACGGCCGCTTCCGCGTGCCCGACGTGCGCCTCGCCCGGCTGCACCGGCTCAACATCGGCACCATCACGTCGGACGCGTCCGTGCAGCTGCGCTACTGGAGCGGCGGCACCCTGGGCACGGTGGAGGAGTCCTACGTCAGCCGCCTGAAGCCCGGAGACACCTTCCTCTTCGCGGGCCGCCGGCTGGAGTTCAGCCGCTTCAAGGACATGACGGCGTACGTGAAGCCCGCGAAGGCCAAGGCCACCCAGACGCCGCGCTGGGGCGGCAGCCGCCTGCCCCTGTCCACGTCGCTCGCGTCCGCGATGCGCCGCACGCTCGAGTCCGCGCGCCAGGGCGACGTCACCCGCGACGAGGTCGCCGCCGCCTGGCCCATCCTCGACGCGCAGGCCCGTCTGTCCCGAATCCCCGGCGACGGTGGCTGCCTGGCGGAGACCTGCCGCACGCGGGACGGCTACCACCTCTTCATGTATCCCTTTGAAGGAAGGCTCGTGCACGAAGGCCTGGCGGCGCTGCTCGCCCTGCGCCTCACGCGTCTACAGAAGGCCACCTTCAGCCTGTCCGTGAACGACTACGGCCTGGAGCTGCTCACCCCCACGCCCTTCCCCTTCGATGAAGCGCTGCGCCCGGCCCTCTTCACCCGCGAGCACCTGGTGGAGGACATCCTGGAGAGCGTCAACCTGAGCGAGCTCGCGCGCCGGCAGTTCCGCGACATCGCCCGCGTGGCCGGGCTGGTGATGCCGGGCCTGCCCGGAGCGCGCAAGTCCACCCGACAGGTCCAGGCCAGCGCCGCGCTCCTCTATGACGTCTTCGTGAAATACGACCCGGACAACCTCCTCCTGCGCCAGGCGCGCCGCGAGGTGCTGGAGCACCAGTTCGAACAGGGCCGGCTCACCCGCACCCTGGAGCGGCTGGAGGCGCACCCCGTCGAGGTCGTCCACGTCCACCGGCCCTCGCCGCTGGGCTTCCCGCTCGTCGTCGAGCGCATCAGCGCCAGCGTGTCCAACGAGTCCCTGCTGGAGCGCGTGCAGCGCCTCAAGGAGCGATGGTCCCAGGCCGATGCCAGACCCGCGTAGCGGACGCGGACGTGGAGCTGCTCCCGGAACGAGCCTTGCACTGGCCTGAAGCCGGCGTGCTCGCGGTGGCGGACCTGCACTGGGGCAAGACGGAGTCCTTCCAGCAGCACGGCATCCCCCTCCCCGTGGGGGTCCTGGATGACGACCTCGCCCGCCTCTCCTCCGCCCTCACCGCCACCGGTGCCCGGCGCCTCCTCCTAGTGGGGGACCTGGTGCACTCGCGCCAGGGGCTCACCCCGGACGTCATCAGCCGCGTGAATACCTGGCGTGAAACACATGCTTCACTAGAAGTCGTGCTGATACGCGGCAACCATGACCGCCACGTGCGGACCCTCCCGCCCTCCTGGAGGATGGAGGATCGCGCGGAGGGATTGGACGAAGGCCCGTTCCGCTTCGCCCACCACCCGGAGCCGGCCGCCGGGCGCTATGTCTGGGCCGGGCATCTGCACCCCATGGTGCGGCTGTCGGGCGGGGCGGACCGGCTGCGGCTGCCCTGCTTCCACCTGGGTCCCGGCGTGGGTGTCCTGCCCGCGTTCAGCGCCTTCACGGGGGGAATGGACATGCGGCGGGGCAAGAAGGACCGCGTCTACGCCATCGCCGGCACCGCGGTGGTGGAACTCTAGCGCCATGAGCTCCGGCGACCCGGACTCCGAGTCGCCGCGATTCATGCGTGGCGCGCACCGTCGCACCCTGTAGCGCGCCCCCTGAGAGGGATTGATCCCAGAGGGAAGCGCGCCCTCGCGCAAAGCTCCCTTCCGATCGCCAGAAGCGGGATTCATCACCGCGCGCGGACAACTTGTCGCAACCGCCCCGGAAGGTGCTAAGCGCTCCTTATTCCCACTCCCCACAGAATGGTTGACACTGCCGTGCTCATGAATGATGGTCCCGCGCCGCATTGGGTCGGGAAGTTCATGAGGGACCCGCGCCCACGGCACCATCCTAGAGGTTCGTTGGACGTGACTGCCTTGCCGTCTGAGCGCCAGGAGCCACCCCCCGCCCGGTCCACCGGGACCGGGACGGCCCCCCTGACTTCCGCGCCGAACGGTTTTCCCGCGTCCACCCCTGCTTTCATGTCGCCTTCAGTCCCCTTGCCCCTGGTCCTGGTATGAGCGGCCCTCTCTTCCCACGCTGGACGAATACGGTGTCGCGCCTGTCGGCCGCGATGCTCCTCGCCGTGCCCGCCATCGCCATCGGCGGCCTCCTGGCCTACGTGCGCAGCCCGCTCGTGACCAATCAGGCCCGCCCGGTGGAACAGCCCATCGAGTTCGACCACCGGCACCACGCCGGTGACGAGCAGATCGACTGTCGCTACTGCCACTGGACGGTGGAGAAGTCCCCGTCGGCGGGCATCCCCTCCACCACCGTGTGCATGTCCTGCCACGCGCAGGTGTGGAACAAGAGCCCGTACCTCACCGAGGTCCGCAAGGCGTTCTTCGCCGACCAGCCCATCCCCTGGGTTCGCGTCCACAACCTGCCGGACTTCGTCTACTTCAACCACTCCATCCACGTGGGCAAGGGCGTCGGCTGCGCCACCTGCCACGGCCGCGTGGACCAGATGGGCGCCATCGAGCAGTCCGCGCCGCTGACGATGAGCTGGTGCCTGGATTGCCACCGCAACCCCGGCCCCAACCTCCGGCCCCAGGAGTTCATCACCAGCATGACCTGGGCGCCCCCGACGGATAAGGCGGAAGCCTCGGCCCTCGCCGAGACGCTCACCAAGGAATACGACGTTCACTCGCGCACGAGCTGCTCCACATGCCACCGATGAACACCAAGCCTGACAGCGCGCCCGCGCAGGAAACCCCCTCGTCCTTCGCGCTCCCGGTCGTCTCGGGCCGCAACGAGGCCACCCCCGCGCACGCCCACGACGACGTCGTGACCGAAGCGCTCGAGCACGCCTCCACCCGCGCCGTCTCGGCGGAAGGCGCGTACGGCAAGACGTACTGGCTCGGCCTGGAGGAGAAGCTCGCCACGCCGGAGTTCCTGGAGGAGACCCGCCCGGAATTCCCCGTGGGCGCGGACCTTCCCCCCACCGGCTTCGTCCGCCGCGAGTTCATGCAGCTGCTGGGCGCGTCGCTCGCCCTGGCTGGCGCCACCGCGTGCAGCACCCGTCCGCAGGATGAGCGGATGGTGGCGTACACGAAGACGCCGCCGGAAGTGACGCCGGGCAACCCGCTGCACTACGCGTCCGGCATGACGCTCGGAGGCCACACCTCCGGTCTGCTCATCACCGCGCGTGAAGGCCGCCCGGTGAAGATCGAAGGCAACCCCCAGCACCCCGTGAACCAGGGCGCTGCCGGCGTCTTCGAGCAGGCGTTCCTGCTCTCGCTCTATGACCCGCAGCGCGCCCGCGTGCTGCGCCAGGGCAACAACCCCCGCTCGCTGCGCGTGCTGGCCGAGGACATCTCCACCCTCGTCGGCCAGAAGGCCGCGGCGGACGGCGGCAGCCGCCTGCGCTTCCTCACGGAGCCCATCAGCTCGCCGACGCTGCGCGACGTGACGGGCCGCATCCAGAAGAAGCTGCCCAACGCGCGCTTCCACGCGTTCTCGTCCCTCACGGACTCCGCCGCCGCGCAGGCGAACCGCGCGCTGTTCGGCCAGCCGGTCCAGGCCGTCTACGACCTGACCCGCGCGGACGTCATCGTCTCCCTGGACGCGGACTTCCTGGAGAGCCGCCCGGAGAACCTGGCCCTCAACCGCCAGTTCGCGGACCGCCGCGACCCGAAGAACGGCGAGCTCAACCGCCTGTACGTGGCCGAATCCCGCATGTCCATCACGGGCGGCATGGCGGACCACCGCAAGCGCGTGAAGTCCGCCGAGGTCTTCGCCATCGCCGCCGCGCTGGCGCAGGCCGTGGGTGGCCCCGCCGCCAGCCTGGGCGCCTCCGCGTCCGGCAAGGCCGGCTCGCTGAGCCCGGAGACCCAGTCGTGGGTGCAGGCCGTGGCCCAGGACCTCAAGTCCAAGGCCGGCCGCTCCGTGGTGCTCGCCGGTGAGCGCCAGCCCGCCGCCGTGCACGCGCTGGCGCAGGCCATCAACGCCGCGCTGGGCAACGTGGGCACCACCGTGAAGCTCGTCCCGGCCGCCGCCCCGGAGGCCTCGGGCCTGTCGGAGATCAGCGCGCTGGTCGCGGACATCAAGGCCGGCAAGGTGGACACGCTGGTCATCACCGCCACCAACCCCGTCTACGCCCTGCCGGTGGACGCGGGCCTGGCGGAGGTGCTGGACCCCAAGCAGAACGCCAACCGCAAGGCGCTGTCCGTCCTGTACGCGGGTCACTACGAGGACGAGACCTCCAAGTTCGCCGACTGGTTCGTGCCCCTGGCGCACCAGCTGGAGACCTGGAGCGACGGCCGCGCCGCCGACGGCACCGTCAGCATCGCGCAGCCCCTCATCCAGCCGCTCTTCAACGGCGTGCCGGAGATGGAGCTGTTCGCGCTGTTCCTCGACGAGCCCTTCCGCCCCGCCTACCAGATGGTGCGCGACTACTGGGCCGCGCAGGGTGGCGAGGCCGGCCGCGCCGACTTCGAGACCCGCTGGGAGACCTGGGTCTCCGAGGGCGTCGTCCCCGGCAGCACCGCCACCGCGCTGACCACGGCCACCCCGGACACGGGCGCCGCCTCGCAGCTGGTCGCCGCCTACCAGCCGCCCGCGGCCGGTGAGCTGGAGATCAACTTCGTCCACGACTACCGCGTCCTGGACGGCCGGTTCGGCAACAACGCGTGGCTCCAGGAGACGCCGGACCCCATCACGAAGATCGTCTGGGAGAACGCCGCCATCCTCAGCCCGGCCACGGCCAAGAAGCTGGGCCTGGAGAACAACCACGTCGCGGAGCTGGAGTACGGCGGGCGCAAGCTGCAGGTCCCCGTCACCATCCTCCCCGGCAACGCGGACGACACCGTCACCGTGGCGCTGGGCTACGGCCGCACCGGCCTCCACGAGGTCGTGGCCAAGGACATCGGCTTCAACGCCAACCTGCTGCGCAGCGTGAACGCCCCCTGGTTCGACGGCGGCGCCAAGCTGACCAAGGTCCGCGGCAGCCACAAGTTCGCCCGCACCCAGTACCACTGGCGCATGGAGGGCCGCCCGCTGGCGCTCGACATGTCCGTCAGCGAGCTTGCGCACCCGTCCAAGGAGACGGAGCACACGCTGGAGCGCGTCCAGGCCAAGTACGAGCTGGGCAAGCAGAACAACCTGCCGGACTTCGACTACGCGAAGACGCCGCAGGAGGGCTACAAGTGGGGCATGTCCATCGACCTGTCGCGCTGCACGGGCTGCAACGCGTGCGTCGTGGCGTGCCAGGCGGAGAACAACATCCCCGTCGTCGGCAAGGAGCAGGTGGGCCGCGGCCGTGAGATGAACTGGCTGCGCATCGACCGCTACTTCCAGGGCGATGAGAACGACCCCGCCATGGTCATGCAGCCCGTCGCGTGCGTGCACTGCGAGAAGGCCCCCTGCGAGTACGTCTGCCCGGTGAACGCCACCGTGCACTCGGACGAGGGCCTCAACGACATGGTGTACAACCGCTGCATCGGCACGCGGTACTGCTCCAACAACTGCCCGTACAAGGTCCGCCGCTTCAACTACCTGCACTACACGCAGGGCAAGACGCCGACCGAGAAGATGCTGATGAACCCGGACGTCACGGTGCGCAACCGCGGCGTCATGGAGAAGTGCACCTACTGCGTGCAGCGCATCGAGCGGGTCCGCATCAACGCCCGCGTCGAGAAGCGCCTCATCCAGGAGAAGGAGCTCCAGACGGCGTGCCAGCAGACCTGCCCCACGCAGGCCATCGCCTTCGGCTCCCTGGCGGACCCCGCCCAGCGCGTCACCCAGCTCCACGAGGACGAGCGTGCCTACCGGCTCTTGCACGAGCTGGGCACCCGCCCCCGCACCGCCCACCTCATCCGCCTGCGCAACCCCAACCCCGCCCTCGTGCCCGCTGCCCCTGCTGAAGCCGCCCCGGCGCACGAAGGAGGTCACTGACCGTCATGGCCGAGACCGCACACGCACTCCCGCTCGACCCCCTCGAGCCCCGGGACCTCGTCGCGCCGCACCACGACGACAAGTCCCTCAATGAAACCCTGCTCGACCATGTCTGGCGCAAGCCCGGCAAGGGCTGGTTCATGCTGCTGGGCATCACGTCCGCGGCGCTGGGCCTGCTGGTCATTGGTGTCACGTACACCCTCGCGCGCGGCATCGGCGTGTGGGGCAACAACCAGCCGGTGGGCTGGGCGTTCGACATCATCAACTTCGTCTGGTGGGTCGGTATCGGCCACGCCGGTACGCTCATCTCCGCCATCCTCCTGCTCTTCCAGCAGAAGTGGCGCACGAGCATCAACCGCTTCGCGGAGGCCATGACGCTGTTCGCGGTCATGTGCGCCGGCCTGTTCCCGCTGCTCCACACGGGCCGTCCCTGGTTCGCGTTCTGGCTGTTCCCCTACCCCAGCACCCTGGGCGCCTGGGCGCAGTTCCGCTCGCCGCTCGTGTGGGACGTGTTCGCCATCTCCACGTACCTCACGGTGTCCGCCCTCTTCTGGTTCGTGGGCCTCATCCCGGACCTGGCCGCCCTGCGTGACTCGTCCAAGACGAAGCTGCAGCGCACCATCTACGGCCTGTTCGCGCTGGGCTGGCGCGGCTCCGGCCGTCACTGGCACAACTACAAGATCGCCTACCTGCTCCTGGCCGGCCTCTCGACGCCGCTCGTGGTGTCCGTGCACACCATCGTGTCGTTCGACTTCGCCGTCTCCCAGATTCCGGGCTGGCACGCGACCATCTTCCCGCCCTACTTCGTGGCCGGCGCCGTGTTCAGCGGCTTCGCGATGGTGATCACCCTCATCGTGCCCGCCCGCAAGTACCTGGGCCTCCGGGACGTCATCACCGACCGCCACCTGGAGAACATGAACAAGGTCATCCTGGCGACGGGCCTGCTGGTGTCCTACGGCTACCTGATGGAGCACTTCATCGCCTGGTACTCCATGAACCAGTACGAGTTCTGGACCTTCTACGTGAACCGCGCCACGGGCCCCTACGCCGGCGTGTACTGGCTGATGATCGCCTGCAACGTCATCACCCCGAACATCTTCTGGTTCAAGAAGGCGCGCACCAGCATCCCCATCATGTGGGTGGCGTCCATCGCGGTGAACATCGGCATGTGGTGCGAGCGCTTCATCATCATCGTGACGTCGCTGTCGCAGGACTTCCTGCCCTCGTCGTGGGACATCTACACGCCGACCTGGGTGGACTGGTGCATCTACATCGGCACGCTGGGCCTGTTCGGCACCCTGTTCCTGCTGTTCCTCAAGTTCGTCCCGGCCGTCGCGGTGAGCGAGGTGAAGGAGCTCCAGTTGGAGCTCAAGCACGCCGCCCACGCGGCCCACGGTCACGGCGCGGACACCGCCGGCGCGGGTACCCTCACCCACGGAGCGCACTAGCATCATGGAAGCCAAGGTCCTTGATTCCTGGGTGTTGGCCGAGTTCGCCACTCCGGAAGCCCTCGTCTCCGCCACGCAGCAGATGCGGGAGAAGGGCTTCCAGGGGATGGACACCTACTCCCCCTACCCGCTGCACGGCGGGTCGGAGGCGCTGGGTCTGCCGCCCTCTCGCGTGCCCTTCATCGCCCTGGGTGGCGGCCTCACCGGCATGGTGACCGCCCTCACGATGCAGACGTGGATGAACACCATCGACTACCCGCTCAACGTCGGCGGCCGTCCGCTCCTGAGCCTCCCGGCCTGGGTGCCCATCACGTTCGAATTGAGCGTGCTGTTCGCCGCGTTCGGCATCTTTTTCGGCCTGCTCGGCCTGAGCAAGCTGCCGCAGCCCTACCACCCGGCCTTCGAGTCGGAAGAGTTCCGCAGCGCGTCCACGCACGGCTACTGGCTGAGCATCCCGCACCCCACGGGGACGGACGCCGCGGACGTCAAGAACCAGCTGACGGCCCTGGGCGCGACCCACGTGACCGTCGTCTCGGGAGAGAACGAATGAGGTGGCTCATCCCCGCCGCCGGGCTCGCCGCGCTCACGGGCTGCAACGTCAGCTCGGAGTTCCTCCAGCGCATGGAGACCCAGGCCAAGTACGAGTACTACGAGACGTCCGAGTTCTGGCCGGACGGGCGCGCCATGCGCGTGCCCCCCGCCGGCACCGTCCCGCGCGAGCGGCCGGTGGGCAACCCGGGCATCTCCACGGGCCGCGCCAACGGCGTGGCCGTGAACGCCATCCCCCTGCCGGTGGACAAGCACCTGCTGGAGCTGGGCCAGAAGAAGTACAACATCGTGTGCTCGCAGTGTCATGGCGTGCTCGGCGACGGCAACAGCGTCGTCGCGGAGAACATGGCGCTGCGTCTGCCGCCGTCCCTGCTGGAGCTCGCGGACAAGCCGGCCGGCCACTTCTACACCGCCATCAACGAGGGCTACGGCATCATGCCGTCCTTCTCGGGTGAGCTCGACACGCGTGAGCGCTGGGCCGTCGTCGCCTACGTGCGCGCGCTGCAGGCCGCCCGCAGCACCGCCGGGACGCAGCCCGTCCCGCAGGAGAACCGATGACTGCCATGGAGCGCTACACCGGCACGCCCAAGCTGATGGTGCCCGCGTTCGGCCTGGGCGTGGTGGGCCTCGTGCTCACCGCTGTGGGCTTCTTCATGAACCCCCAGGCGACCAGCTTCAGCTTCCTCATGGGCTTCACCTACTGGGTGGGCATCAGCGTGGCCGCCCTCATCATGCTGTGCATCTTCCACACGGCGAAGGCGAAGTGGCCCATCGTCCTGCGCCGCGCCATGGAGACCATCTCCATCGCGGTGCCCGTGTTCGCGGTGCTCATCCTCGCCCTCATCCCGATGATGAAGTACCTCTACCCCTGGGTGGACGGCTCGCCGCTGGCGGCCCACATCCACGGCATCGAGGTGGAGCACCTGGCCCACAAGAAGGCCCACTACTTGAACCTGGGCTTCTTCGCCATCCGTCAGGTCATCTACTTCGCGGTGTGGATCTTCGTGTCGCACCGGATGTACGCCTGGAGCACCCAGCAGGACGACGTCGGCGGGCTGGAGCTCACCGTCAAGCAGCGCAAGTTCGCCCCGGGCGCCCTGCCCTTCCTGGCGCTGACCATCACGTTCGCGGCCTTCGACTGGCTAATGAGCCTCACCCCGCTGTGGCAGTCCACCATCTTCGGCGCCTACTACTTCGCCGGCAGCTTCCTGGCCGCCTTCTGCGTCCTCACGCTGGCCACGGTGCGCGCCCAGGGCAAGGACCTGTTCGGCAGCCTGGTGAAGACGTCCCACCTGCACAACCTGGGCAAGCTCATCTTCGCCTTCACTGCGTTCTGGGCCTACATCGGCTTCTCCCAGTTCCTGCTGGTGTGGATCGCCAACATCCCGGAAGAGGCCCCCTGGTACGGCCTGCGCATGTACGGCCCGTGGCGCGGCGTCTCCTACGTCATCTTCTTCGGTCACTTCGTGCTGCCGTTCTTCACGCTGCTGTCACGCAAGCTGAAGGAGAAGCCCGGCACCCTGGCGGTGGCCGCCACCTACATGCTTCTCATGCACGCCGTGGACCTGTATTGGCTCATCTGGCCGGCGTTCTCCGGTGAGGCCGGTCCGACGTTCCACTGGACCATTCTCACGGCCTTCGTGGGCGTGGGCGGTGTCGCTGTGGGCTACGCCCTGTTCCGGGCGCGCGGTCGGTACACCTTCCCGGTGAAGGACCCCTACATCGCGGAGTCCCTGAGGTACGTGCAGCCATGAAGAAGACCCAGTCCGAAGTCGAATCGCGGGTCATCGTCGGCGCGCATGGCGTGGCGGCCGAGGAAGACCACCTCGTCATGGGGAAGATCATCGGCGTCGGTGTGGGCGCCATGGTCCTCTTCTTCGTGGGCGCGGTGTGGGCCTGGCGCATCCAGGTCGTCACCATGCAGGAGGCCCAGCCCAACGGCCCGCCTCCGCGTCCCGCCGCGGTGGGCCAGTACGAGGTCGGCATCGTGAACCAGCGCCTGTTCGAGCAGGACTGGCGCGCAGCGGAGAAGCTGGGCGGCCAGCACCAGGCGCTGAAGAACGGCTGGGGTGACCAGCCGGGCGTCGCCGCCCACAAGCCGCTGGAGCAGGCCATGGGCCAGGTCATCACGACCGAGGCCCAGAAGGCCCGCGAGCCCGCCCCCGCGCCGGCCCCGGCTCCCGCCCCGGCTCAGGAGTCCGCGCCGCACACGGCGCCCCCGGCCCCGGCCCCGAAGAAGTAGGCTCCCACCCGCTCCTCCTGCCCCCGAGCCGTCCCCCGCCATGCCGTCCCTTCTCCCGCTCTGCTCCGCCCGCGCCGCCGGGCTCCTCGCGGCGCTCGCGCTGGTGCTCACCAGCGCCACGCCCGCGTTCGCCCTGCCGGGCGGAGGCAAGACGCCCCGCGCCATCGTGGAGGCGGACTCCGACCTGCCCCCGCCGGTGACGGGGGTGGACGTGGAGGAACACCTGGGGGAGCCGCTCCCCCTGGAGACCCGCTTCCTGGACTCCACCGGGGAAGAGGTCCGGCTGGGCACGCTGCTGTCCAAGACGCGCCCCACCCTGCTCACGCTCGTCTATTACGAGTGCCCCATGCTCTGTAACCTCGTCATCAACGAGCAGGTCCGCGTGATGCGCGAGCTGGGCCTGGAGCTGGGCAAGGACTACGAGGCCGTCACCGTCAGCATCGACCCCAAGGACACCCCGGCGCAGAGCGCGGAGCGGCGGCGCAAGTACCTCCAGTCCATGGGCAAGCCGGAGACGGCTCCGTGGCACTTCCTCACCGGCACCGACGAGAACATCCACAAGCTCGCCGACGCCGTGGGCTTCAAGTACACGTATGAACCGAGCACGAAGCAGTACGCCCACCCCGCGGTGGTCACCGTGCTCACGCCGGAGGGGAGCATCTCCCGCTACCTCTACGGCACGTCGTTCGACCGCAAGGACGTGAAGCTTTCGCTGCTGGAAGCAGCGGGCGGTCGGGTCGGGACGAGCGTCGATCGCATCGTCATGTCCTGTTTCAAGTATGACACCGCCACGCGGCGGTACGGTTTCTACATCTTCGGGTTCATCCGCCTGGGCTCCCTGGCTGTCTTCGGCGCCCTGGCCACGATGCTGATCTATTTCTGGAGGCGCGAGCTGAAGAAAGGCGCGACTACATGAGCGACCTGGCCAACCAATTCCTGTTCCTCCCGGAGCGCGCGTCCACGTTCGCGGAACGGGTCGACTTCCTGCACTACTTCGTCGTCGGTACGACGATGGTGATGTCCGCGGGCGTCGGCCTCGCGGCGCTCTTCATGTTCTTCCGCTACCGCCGGCGGGAGACCCACCAGCACACGGAATACGTGGTGCCGGACCTGAAGACGGAGTTCCTCTTCGTCTCCGTCCCGCTGGTGTTCTTCCTGGCGTGGTTCGCCATCGGGTTCCGGGACTTCACCTGGTACACCACTCCGCCCAAGGACTCGATGGATGTCTACGTCATGGGCAAGCAGTGGATGTGGAAGTTCTCCTACCCGGAGGGCCCCAACGGCGTGAACGTGCTGCACGTGCCGGCCAACCGCCCGGTGCGCCTGCTCATCACGTCCCGCGACGTCATCCACTCCTTCTACGTCCCGTCCTTCCGCATCAAGATGGACGCGCTGCCGGGCCGCTACACGCAGGCCTGGTTCGAGGCGACGAAGCCCGGCACGTACCAGGTGCTCTGCACCGAGTACTGCGGCCTGTCGCACTCGAAGATGCTGGCGGAGGTCGTCGTGCTCTCGCCGGAGGACTACGAGAACTGGCTGAAGGAGCAGCAGCGTGGCCGCCTGCAGGACCGGCAGGACGCGCTGGCGGACACGTCGCTCGTGCCGCCCGTCGCCCGCATGGCCGAGCAGGGCCAGAAGCTGGTGGGCACGCAGGGCTGCCTCAAGTGCCACTCGGTGGACGGCTCGAAGCACATCGGCCCCACCTTCCTGGGCATGTACGAGCGTGAAGAGAAGCTCGACGATGGCCAGAGCATCCGCGTGGATGAAGCCTACATCACCCAGTCGATGATGGACCCGGGCGCGCACATCGTCGCCGGCTACCAGAACGTGATGCCGACCTACCAGGGCAAGCTGCAGGGCCCCGAGTCGGCCGCCATCGTCGAGTACATCAAGACGCTGCGCACCGCGAACGTGCGCGAGACCGCTTCCGAGGGCCCCGCCTATGACCCCATCCAGTAGCATCGCCGCGCCGGGGGCCGTCCCCGGCCATGAGGCGCACGACGACCACGGCCACCACCCGAGCTACCTGACGGACGGCACCACGGTGAAGTCGTGGCTGCTGACGGTGGACCACAAGCGCATCGGCATCATGTACATGGCGTGGATCCTGCTCTTCTTCCTGGTGGGCGGCATCTTCGCGCTGCTCATCCGGATCGAGCTGCTCACGCCGGGCCCGACCATCATGGACGCGATGACGTACAACCGCGTCTTCACGCTGCATGGCGTGGTCATGATCTTCCTGTTCATGATCCCCGCCATCCCGGGCATCTTCGGCAACTTCATGCTGCCCTTGATGCTGGGCGCCAAGGACGTGGCCTTCCCCCGGCTGAACCTGCTGTCGCTCTACGTGTACCTGGCGGGCGCGGGCTTCGCGCTCTGGGGCATGCTCAACGGCGGCCTGGACACCGGCTGGACCTTCTACACGCCGTACAGCGCGCACACGACGACCACGGTGGCGCCGGTCCTCTTCGGCGCGTTCATCATCGGGTTCAGCTCCATCCTCACGGGCATGAACTTCATCGTCACCACGCACACCATGCGCGCGCCGGGCATCACCTGGTTCAAGATGCCGCTGATGGTGTGGGCGCTCTACGCCACCAGCTGCATCCAGGTGCTGGCGACGCCGGTGATTGGCCTGCTGCTCCTGCTGGTGACGGCGGAGAACCTGTTCAGCCTGGGCATGTTCGACGTGGCCCGCGGCGGTGACCCGGTGCTCTTCCAGCACCTGTTCTGGTTCTACAGCCACCCGGCCGTGTACATCATGGTGCTGCCGGCGTTTGGCGTGATGAGCGAGGTCGTCTCCACGTTCAGCCGCAAGAACATCTTCGGCTACCGCGCGGTGGCGTACTCCAGCGTGGGCATCGCGTTCGTGGGCTTCTTCGCCTGGGGCCACCACATGTTCGTGTCCGGCCAGTCGACCTTCAACGCCGGCGTGTTCGGCGTGCTGTCGATGCTGGTGGGCGTGTTCACGGCCATCAAGGTCTTCAACTGGGTGGGCACGGTCTACAAGGGCGCGGTGGAGTTCAGCACCCCGTTCGCCTACTTCTGCGGCTTCCTGTTCTTCACCGTGTTCGGCGGCATGACGGGCATCGCGGTGGCGACGGTGTCGCTGGACGTGGCGTGGCACGACACCTACTTCGTCGTGGCGCACTTCCACTTCATCATGGTGGGCGCGACGATCATGGCCTTCCTGGCCGCGCTCCACTACTGGTTCCCGAAGATGTTCGGGAAGATGTACCACGAGGGGTGGGGCCTGGTTTCCGCGGCCCTCATCATCCTGGGCTTCAACGCGACGTTCATCCCCCAGTTCCTCGTGGGCAACGCGGGCATGCCGCGCCGCTACTACGAGTACCCGGAGCGCTTCCAGGCGCTGAACGTGGCGTCCACCGCCGGTGCGTCGCTGCTCGCGTTCGGCTTCATCATCATCGCCATCTACCTGACCTACGCGCTCATCTACGGCGAGCGCGTGGACAACCCGTGGAACAGCAAGGGCTACGAGTGGCTGACCCACTCCCCGCCGCCCACGCACAACTTCATCGGGCCCCAGCCGACCTACCCTGAAGAGCCACACTTCTACGTGGATCCGAAGAAGGCCGAGGGCGAGGTGTCGGATGTCTAGCGCTCACGTGACGCCGGGCTCGGTGCCCGGTCCCAAGCTGGCTGCCCACTTCGCGTCGCTGGAGGTCCAGAAGCACGCGGCGCGGTTGGGCATGTGGCTGTTCCTCGCCACGGAAATCCTGCTCTTCGCGGGTCTGTTCGCGTGCTACGCGGCCTACCGCTTCCTGTTCCCGGAAGCGTGGGCGGCGGCCAGCCGCAGCCTGGACCTGACGATGGGCACCATCAACACGGTGGTGCTCATCACCTCCTCGTTCACCGCCGCCATGGCGGTGCACTACGCCAAGGAGGGGAAGAACGCGATGGTGGGGCACATGAACGTGCTCACCCTCCTGATGGCGGTGGGCTTCCTCGTCATCAAGTTCTTCGAGTACAAGCACAAGTTCCACATCGGGACGCTGCCGGGCCGCTACTACTTCTACGAAGGCATCCAGCTGCCGGGCGCGCCGCTGTACTTCACCGTGTACTTCGCCTCCACGGCGCTGCACGCGCTGCACGTCGTCATCGGCATGACGGTGCTGGCGTTCGCCACGGTGCGCGCGTACCGCGTCGGGGACTTCAACGCGAACAACTACACGCAGGTCGAGCTGGGCTCCATGTACTGGCACCTCGTCGACCTGGTGTGGATCTTCCTCTTCCCGATGCTGTACCTGGTCTGAGGGTTACGACATGGCCATCGCCAACGAATCGCGTCAGGAAGAGCACAACATGCAGGAGCACCACGGCGCCGGGCGCTACGTGGTCATCTGGATTGCCCTGCTCGTGCTGACGCTCGTCACCGTTTTCACCGGCCGCATGCACCTGCCTGACTTCGGTCTGGTGCTCGCGCTCATCATCGCCAGCGTGAAGGGCACGCTGGTGGCGCTGTACTTCATGCACCTGTCGGAGCACCAGGGCGCCAACCGCCTGGTGTTCGGCGTGTCCATCCTGTTCGTGGTGCTGCTCATCGGCTTCTCGCTGATGGACCTCGGCACCCGCTTCCGTCTGGCCAACCCGCCGGGGTCGCAGTACAGCGACCTGCAGGCGGTGGACATCGGCGCGAACCCGGTGGAAGGCCGCACGGGTGGCCACCAGCAGCTGCAGAAGCAGAACCACGAGACGCACGAGTAGCCCGCGTCCCTCGCGGTCCCCTGAAGCACGAACGCGGCGCCCGGGATTCTTCCCTGGCGCCGCGTCGCTTTTGGCGGGCGGGGCTACCGGACTACAGGGCGACGGTCAGGTTGAAGGAGAGCGCCGTGTCGGTGGACACCTTGCCCGGGGGCGGAGCGCTGTCGGACTTCACGAGGAAGCCCACGCCCAGGGCCAGCGCGTCCGTGAGGCTCGCCATCACTTGCGTCTGGCTGCTGAAGAGGACGCGCGAGTCGGAGATGACGCTGACCAGGATCTCCGCGTCCTCCTGGAAGGTGATGTCCTTGGAGAGGCCGTAGCGGAACATGGCGCCGAAGCGCGGGCCGCCCAGGTCCACGTCGGCCAGGTCCACGCGCGTCGGGTAGTACTGGAAGCGCAGTTCGCGCGCGTAGCGGAAGGCGAAGTCGGTGCGCAGGATGGCCTCGTTCGTGCCGGTCTTCGTGTCCTTCTTGGTGTCGAACCAGAGGATGCCGGCACCGGCTTCACCGTAGGGCCGCGCCTCGATGCTCTTGATGTGGTCCGTGTCCGCGCCGGCCAGCAGGTAGCCGCTGATCTCCTGCGTGAAGCGGCGGTCCCCACGCAGCTCGACGCCGGCGTTGAGGGCCACCACCTGGGACAGGGACTCCACCTCCCCTTCCACCTCGGGCGGGCGGCTGCGGCCGTACGCGCCGTAGGCCTTCACGGAGTAGATCCACTTTTCCGTCTTGCGCAGCGCGCTGGCCAGGCCGCTGACGGTCAGCGTGGACGCGTTGCCGGTGAGGGAGATGAGGCTCAGGCCCACGCTGACGTCCCAGGTGCTGGGCTTCGCGGGGGCGGTCGCGGCGGCGGCCTCGGGGACGGGCGCGGGAGGCGGGGCGATGGGCCCGCGCGCGGTCACCTCGGCCAGCTTCTCGATGGCCTCGGCGAGCCGGGCGCTGGCCTCGGCGGCGCGCTCCGCGGCGAGGGCGGCGCGCTCGGCGGCGGCGGCCGCGCGCTCGGCGGCGGGGGCGTCCTCGGGGAGGGCGGGCGGGGCGGGCGGCGCCGGAGCGCGGACGGCGGACGGGGGCGGCGGGGCGGCGGGACGCGGGGCCGGCGGCGTCTGGGATTGCAGTGACGAGGCGAGCAGCAGCGCAACGGGGAGCATCGAGGTTCCTTGGGGTGAGGCAGGTGCGGCAGCGGACCTGCAAGGGAGCGTGGAAGGGCCGGCTCCCTTTCCGGCGCGAACTTCTTAGCGCCGTGGGACAGGGAGCGTCTTCACCTTCTAGGCTCGAAATGCGGTCCCTTCCTGGACCCGGTACGTGAGGACCCGCCCTTGAGGCCCACTCCCCTGCTTCCGCTGCTGTTCGCGCTGTCGTCCTGGCCCGCCGTCGCCCTCGCGGCACAGAAGGTCACCGTTCCGGTGGACGTGGGCGTGGGGCCGGCGGTGTTCGTGTTCTCCGGCCCCATCGCGGACGACCAGCTCCTGCACACGGGGCTGAAGCTGTCGGTGGACGCGGTGCTGGACAAGGAGTGGCTGCGCAAGAACCAGCGCGCGATTCCCGCGCGCTACCGGAAGCAGGCGAAGCAGATGGACGAGATCCGGATCTCGCCGTCCATCTTCATCCCGGACTCGTTCATCATCTCGCCGAAGTACCGCGACACGGGGATGTACGGCGTGACGTTCAAGCCGCTGGGGCTGGGGGTGCCGCTGTCGTCCAGTCCGGTGCGCTTCAAGCTGGGCGTGGGGCTGGTGTTGACGTACGCGTACATCTTCTCCGACACGCTGCCGGACACGCACTTCCTGCGGCCCGGGGCGAGCCTGGGCGCGGACCTGGAGTTCCAGTTGGCGAAGAGCTTCCTCGTCAGCGTGGGCTGGGAGTCCACGTTCTACGTGCCGCAGGAGCTGGGCGGGCTGGGGCTGCCGGACTCACTGGGGGACGGCATCTTCCACGTGGGGCAGGCGTACCTGCAGCTGCATTTCCGGTTCCCATACACCACGACGCTGTAGGGCTCGCGCGAGGGCGGCGCCCGTGGCTAGCGTGCCCGGCACCATGTCCCTCGTCCTCGCCACCGACGCGCAGAAGGCGCAGCGCGATGCCGTCACCCATGCCGCGTGGGGTTCGCCCCTGAGCGTGCCGCAGTACCAGGAGCGCGAAGCGCGGCTGCGCGCGCACCCGTGGAGCCGCGAAGGCATGAACACGTGGCTGTGGCTGGCGGATGACGGCCAGGTGCTGGCGTCGTGCGAGACCTTCCACACGGACAGCTTCCTGCGGGGCGCGGACGGACAGCTGACGCAGGGGGACAGCTACGCCATCGCCAGCGTGTACACGGAGGAGCACCTGCGCGGCCGGGGACACGCCACGCGGATGATGGACGCCGTCGCCGCGGAGCTGGAGCGGGTGGCGCCGCGGCCGCACTCGGTGGTCCTGTTCTCCGACGTCGGGGCGCCGCTGTATCGCCGGTCGGGCTACGTGGAGGTGCCCGCGTGGGACTGGCACCTGGACGCGGCGGATGCGCCGGGGGGACGGCCCGTGGATGGGGGGCTCCAGGAGACGGACGTGGCGGGGGCGCTCGCGCGGATGCGCCGGCCGGACGTGCCCTTCTTCCTGTGGCCTGGCGCCGCGCAGGTGGACTGGCACCTGGAGCGGGAGCGCATCTACGCGGACCTGCTCGCGCGGCCCCGGCCGCGGACGTGCGGCGCGGTGGTGGGTGAGTCCACCGCGCTGTGGACGATGAACGCGCGCTACGGCCAGTTGGTGGTGCTGATGCTGGACGCGCGGGACGCCTCCGCGGCGGAAGCACTGCTCACGGAGGCGCGCCGCGTGGCACACCATGCGGGACTCGAGCGCGTGGTGTGGTGGGAGGAGCCCACGACGGCGCCACTGCTCGGCGGAGTCCCCGGCGCGGTCCGCGTGGAGCGGGACGGGTCGCTGCCCATGCTGCGGCCTCTGCGCCCGGGGCTGCCTCCAGCGCCGGAGGTCCCCTTCCCTCGCGCCCTGTGGGTGTGAGCTTCGCGGCCAGGGCGGCGGTCTGGCTTCCCACCGCCGGCCTGGTGGGAACGGAGGCACCCGCCCCAACCCGGATGTGTCAGGCGGCGACAGGTCCCCTAGGATGCGCCCCATGGCCGAGCGAAGGCGCATCATCGAGGGCTCCTGGAACTGCACGTCCTGCGGCGCCAAGAACATCCCTGCCCGTCACAAGAACTGCCCCTCCTGCAACAACCCGCGGGAGCTCACCGGCAAGGAGTCCGAGTTCGACTTCGGTGACGTGGACGCGGCCTCCGGCAAGTCCACCCGCGAGGGCGTCACCGACGAACAGGCCCTGGACATGGCCGGCGCTGGCGAGGACTGGTTCTGCGCTTACTGCGGCGCGGCCAACCGGGGCGACGGCAAGCGCTGCCGCCAGTGCTCCGCCGAACGGGGCTCGGATGCGAAGGCCGCGCCGCTCGCGGACCTGGGCCCCAAGGTGCCGCCGAAGCCCGCGCCCAAGCCCCGCTTCGGGAAGGTGGCGCTCATCATCGTGGGCGTCTTGAGCTCGTGCTGCCTGGGCACCTGCGCGGTGGGCATCTGGGGCAACATGAAGCATGAAATCAAGGGCGAGGTGGTGGCCACGAACTGGCGCCGCGCCCTGGTGCAAGAGCGCTTCGTCCCGGAGACGCGCACGGGCTGGCGGGACGAGCTGAGCACCACCTCGCCGCGCATGCCGGTGAACGGCGCGGGCGAGGTCGCGGGCGTGACGAACATCCGCGACTGCGCTTCCCGCCAGCGCGGCACCCGCCGGGTGGCGGACGGCACCCAGCGCGTTTGCCGGACGAAGACGCGCAAGGTGGCCTGCGGCACCGAGGAGAAGTGCACCCGTCGCGACAAGGGCAACGGCTTCGCCGAGGAGGTCTGCCACGACGTGACGAAGTACTGCAACGAGTCCTACGAGGACTGCGACACGGAGACGCGCTACCGCAACGAGCCCGTCTACGCGCAGCAGTGCGCCTACGACACGTACGTGTGGAAGCCGGTGGACACGCGCGAGCTCAAGGGCACGGAGGGGCCGCCGCGCTGGCCGGAGCTCACCGCCGGGCCGAACGAGCGGTTGCGGCGCGAGGAGGACTACACCGTGCTCGTGCGCTACGACGACGACGGCGTGAAGCAGCACGAGGTGAAGCCCACGCGCGAGGACGAGTTCGTCGCGTGGAAGAAGGGCCAGGGCGTCACGCTCACCGTGACGAACCTGGGCAAGGTGGAGCAGGCCGTCCGCCGCTGAGAGCAGCACCGCTCGAGGAGTCTCATGGAGTGCACCTGCTGTGGCGCCTGCTGCGTGGCGCCGGACATCGCCGCGCTGGACAAGCCGCTGGGGCTGCGGTGCCCGCACCTGGGCGCGGACAACCTGTGCACCGTGTACGAGCGGAGGCCCCAGGTGTGCCGGGACTACGCGGCGGATGAGGTGTGCCGCCGCATCGAGGCCCCCACGCTGGAGGAACGCGTGAACAACTACCTGGCGCTGTTCCAGCTCACCGCGGAGGCGGAGGCCGTGCGCGAATCCGGCTGCGCCTCCATGCGGATGGCGCGCGCCCTCCGGGAGCGGAAGTGACCTTCCAACCCACCGAGCCGTTCGTCCCCGCGCCAGGCATTCGCGGCGCGCACGCGCAGACCATCTACGCGTCGCTCGTGCGCCCCACGCGCGTGCCGCCGCTGCGCCGGGAGCGGAAGGACCTGCCGGACGGGGACTTCGTCGACCTGGACACCTTCGACGGGCCCAAGGGCGCGCCGCACGTGGTGGTGCTGCACGGCCTGGAGGGGTCCTCGCAGGCGGGCTACGTCACGGAGGTGCTGCGGGGCGCGGCGAAGCGCGGCTGGGGCGCCACGGCGATCAACTTCCGCTCGTGCAGCGGGGAGCCGAACCGGCTGGCCCGGGCGTACCACTCCGGGGACACGGCGGACACGCTGCTGGTGATGGCGGACGTGCGCGAGCGCATCACCGGACCGATGCTCGCGGTGGGCTTCTCCCTGGGCGCCAACGTGCTGTGCCGGCTGCTGGAGGAGACGGGCGATCAGGCGCCGGTCGTGGCCGCCGCGTCCATCAGCGCGCCGTACGACCTGGACGCGTGCTGCCGCAAGCTGGATGGCGGCAGCGGCTACCACTGGCTCTACCGCGAGCGGTTCCTGCGCACGCTCAAGAGCAAGGCCCGCGCGAAGTTGCAGCGCTTCCCGGGCGCGTTCGACGGGACCCGCATGGAGGCGGCGCGCACCATCCGGGGCTACGACGACGTGGTCACCGGGCCGCTGCATGGCTTCCGGGACGCGGAGCACTACTACCGGGAGGCGTCCTCGGGGCCCAGGCTCGCGGACATCCGCCGGCCCACGCTGCTCTTGAGCTCTGCGGATGATCCGATGCTGGAGGCGCCGGTGATTCCGCCTTCCGCGCGGGACAACCCGCTCCTCAGCGTGGTGCTGACCGAGCAGGGCGGCCACGTGGGCTTCGTCGCGGGCAGCGTGCTCCGTCCCTACTTCTGGGCGGAGGCGCAGGCGCTCACGTTCTTCGAGCGGGTGCTCGCCGGCTGATCAGCCGAAGAAGAAGGTGAGGCCGAGTTTTCCGGACGGCTGAACCTTGCGCATCATCCACGACTGCGTCTCCACGGGAGACAGCGAGTCGCGGAAGGGCTCGTCCAGCTTCTGGAGGCTGGGGACGTCCATCTCCATGAAGCTCATGCCGCCGCGCACGAAGAAGCTGAGGCGGCGGGTGGCGTTGAACTCCAGGCCCACGTGCGTGCTGATGTACGTGTAGCCCACGCGCTCCATGGAGGACGTGGGCAGCTGCGTGCGATCCGCGAGCCTCCGGTTCAGCGTCTTCGTGCTCGCGGCCTGCGCGTGTCCGAACTCCCATGAGAACGAGGGAGAGACCTTGCCCTTGAGAGGGAGCAGCGTGAGGCCCGCGCGCAGGGCGCCTCGCAGACCGTTGTGCGCGCCACCGAGGTGGATTCGCAGGTGCTGCGAGGGCCGGAGGACGCCGGAGAGTCCCGCGCCTTCGGGCATGCCCGCGTCGAGCATCAGACCGAAGGGCGCCAGCCGCTCCGGATCATTCATGCGGCGCCGGCCTTCGCCCTGCTGTGCCTGAGCCTGCGGCAACTGCACCTGCGGTGCGCTCTGGGCAATGGCCGTGTGGGCCGCCAGGACCGCTACCGCCGCGGTGACGATGGACACCGCTCCCATGAGGCTTCTCCCCGTTCCAGACATCGCGGCCACGCGCGATGAGATTTGCGAGGTACGCCGGCCCCTGGGAGCACCCACTCTCCGAGACCCGGCTGCGTGTTGCTCCCCCCGACCCGCCACACCACTCCCGCCACTGCCACACGTCCGGTGCTGACTGTCGCGTCGCCTCGATGCCGCCTCCGGCTGGATCGCGAAGCTCTCGCACCGCCACGTCTTTGATTCACGGCCCTTCACGTCTCCCATCCGGCGACCGCGACTGTCTTTGCCGGACTCCCCCAAACTGCGCACTGCTCCGTCCCGCCGCCCAGCCCCGTCCTGCGACCTGCCTGCTGCCTTGCTCGACCGCGCGACCTGCTGCCCCCCGGTGCCACGCGATGCGAGGTGATGCGCACTGCCCCTGATCCACCGTGCTGCGTGCTGCCCCGACCCGCCCGTCCTGCCCCGTTCCACCGTGCTGCGTGCTGCCCCGACCCGCCCGTCCTGCCCCGTGCTGCCTTTGCTGCCCCGACCCGCCCTACCCCGTACCGCCTTTGCTGCCCCGTCCCGCCCAACCCCGTACTGCCTTTGCTGCCCCGACCCGCCCTACCCCGTCCTGCGTGCTGCCCCGTCCCGCCCAACCCCGTACCGCCTTTGCTGCCCCGACCCGCCCTACCCCGTCCTGCGTGCCGCCCCGTCCCGCCCAACCCCGTACCGCCTTTGCTGCCCCGACCCGCCCTACCCCGTCCTGCGTGCCGCCCCGACCCGCCCGTCCTGCCCCGTGCTGCCCCAACCCGCCCAACCCCGTCCTGCCTTTGCTGCCCCGTGCTGCCCCGTACCGCCTTTGCTGCCCCGACCCGCCCGTCCTGCCCCGTTCCACCGTGCTGCCCCGTCCTGCCCTTGCTGCCCCGACCCGCCCTACCCCGTCCTGCCTTTGCTGCCCCGACCCGCCCTACCCCGTCCTGCCTTTGCTGCCCCGACCCGCCCTACCCCGTCCTGCGTGCTGCCCCGACCCGCCCGTCCTGCCCCGTGCTGCCTTTGCTGCCCCGACCCGCCCTACCCCGTCCTGCGTGCTGCCCCGTCCTGCGTGCTGCCCCGTCCCGCCCTGTTCCCCCCGAAGCAGTGCGGCTTCCCCCCCACCGACTCCGTCCCCCCCACCGTGCTGCCCGTTCCTGCTGCCGGGGTGCCTAAGCATTCGCCGTGCCGACGCTCCTTCACGGTATATTCCCCTGTGATATCCAGGTCTTGAGTCATCCCACCCCGCAGGGCAGTCCGGGCTGTGGGCTCGGAGCCGGAAAAAACTCCTGACCCTCCGGGGCCCCGGCCTAACGTGTGACAGCCTTGTTGACGGGATGATGGAGGAACCCGTGCGCCTTCCGGTCGCCGCCGCACTGCTCAGCCTGGTCGCTTGCTCCGAATCGACCGAAGGCACCACCCCGAAGCTCGAGGGCCTCATCAATCCGCGGCAGCGGCTCATCACCCCCGCGCGCGTCTGCAACGCCGGTGGCGACGCGAAGGGATGGCGCCTGGAGCTCATCGGCAGCCGCTTCACCCCCGTGCCTCGCGACGCGCTCACCGACTCGCCGTCCGTGGCGCTGCCCCAGGTCTCGCTGCGCGGCCCCGCCGACTACACGCTCCCCGAGGACCACCTCTTCTTCGCGCGCACCGAGCTCATGCGGATGGACCTGCCCACCCGCGACAGCACGCCGTCGAACACACTCCCGCCCGGCACCTATACCGTCGCCGTGACGAACCCCCTCGGCGGCACCTCCGAGCTCGAGGACGCCCTGCGCGTCGTGCCGCCGCCGGACATCACGAACCTCACCGCGCCCGAGGGCTTCCGCTACAACGCCGCCAGCCCCCTCATCATCGAAGGCAGCGGCTTCCGCTCGGACGCGCTGCCGCTCATCGTCCTCCAGCGCCAGGGCGAAGAGGACCAGCCCCTCTTCACCCTCACCGTCGTCTCCGACACGCGCATCGAAACCGAAGTGCCCCCCGCGACGCCGGAGGGCACCTACGCCCTCACCCTCACCAACCCCGAGGGCTGCTCCGTCACCCGGCCCCAGGCGCTCACCATCACCTATCCGCGGCTGGGCAACCTCTCCGTGTCGCCCGCGAGCGGCCCCTCCAAGAGCGACACGGTCATCACCCTCACCAACACCGCGTCCGGCGCGGCGAAGCCCTTCACGCCCGGCACCCACGACGTGTACCTCGTCGCGCCCGTGAAGACGGACCCCGGCCAGCCGGTGAACATCCCGCTGTACGACGTGAAGTACCTCTCCGCGTCGCAGCTCCGCGCCACCGTGCCCGGCTGCTCGGGCTTCGACTCGCGGCCCGTCACGGATCCGGCGTGTCCCGGCGGCATCGTGCCCGGCACCTACGGGTTCATCGTCGCGGACCCCAGCGGTGCCTACGGAACCCTCCCCGCGTCCTCCGGCTTCACCGTCTCCCCATGAACGCCCTCGCCCTGCTCGCGGCCGCGGCGCTGGCCGCCGCCCCCTCCTCCAAGAAGGACAACGGAGGCCCCCTCTTCATCGCGCCCAAGGTGGGCTTCATCAAGCCCGTCACGTCGCTCGGCGGCGACCTCTTCCTGGGCGGCGAGGTGGGCTACCTCACGCCCCTCCTCCAGCGGCGCCTCGCGCTGGTGCTGGAGGTGAACTACCACCGGCCCTCCACGTCGGGGACGCTGCGCGGGCCCCAGTTGGACAACCTGGGCCAGCCCATCGAAGCGCCGTACACGCTCGCCGAGCGCGAGGTGGCCATCCAGTTGTCCGCCGTGTTCCGCTTCCCCCGCGCGCTCGGGCCGCTCACGCCCTACGTGGGCGCGGGCCCCGGCCTGTACCTGCACCGCGCGACGGTGGAGTCGTTCGACAGCACCGCGTCGGAGAGCAGCGGCGGGCTGGGCTTCCAGGCGCTCGCGGGCGCGGAGCTGCCGCTGGGGCCGGGCGGCGTCTTCCTGGAGGCGAAGTACCACTTCTCCACGGTGGGCTTCCTCACCACCGGCGACGTGAACGCGGGCGCGGTGCTCGCGGCCCTGGGCTACCGGCTGCGGCTGTAATCGCCGCGAGCCCGCTCAGGCCCGCCCCACCGGCGGGCGCAACATCCGCAGCAGGTGCTGGGCCAGCAGGTCGCGCGTGGCCTGGAGCACCGAGCCCATCAGGTGATGCAGCGCCTCCGCGGTGTCGCCGTGGGCTTCGCGCACGCGTTCGGAGCGGCCGTCGAAGATGCGCAGCCGGCCGGGCACCAGCGAGATGACCGGCAGCGACGGGTGCCGCTTGCGCAAGAGCCCCAGGAACAGCGGGTGGTCCTCGTCCGGGCGGCGCAGGTCCACCACCACCAGCGCGGGCTTGTTCTCCTTGATGGAGGCGAAGGCGTCATCGGGCTCGCCCGTGGCGGACACCTCCACGTCCGGCTCCGCGTCCAGGAAGCGGCTGAGCAGCGCGCGAGACGCCGCATGCGGGCTGACGACCAGGACCCGCATCAGCGTGATGCCCGGAAGGACACGGGCCTCCAGCCGACGGGCGGAACACAGCGAGCAGCGGCGGGGCAGGTCCAGGACATGAGGTGAGCAGGTAACGCCCGGGGCCCCCTCGAAGCAATCCATCCCGCGTCCAGGTGCGCCCGCCGTACCGCCAGGCGGCCAATCGTCCGCGCCCATGGCTTCTTCCGGCCGTGCGGGCCAGAGTGGCGGAGCGCCGTCCAACCCGCTACTTCCCATCCCGCGCGAGCCTCCCCCCACGTCGGCTCCCCGAAGTCCCGAGCGTCCGCCATCGAGCCCCAGTCCTCCCCCCTTACCGAGCTGCACTACGACAGCGGCACGCTGGTGGCGCCGACGCTGCCGGACGACGAGCGGCTGCACGCGCTCTTCCAGAAGGACGGGCGCACGGGCGTCTTCCGCGCGCCCGCGCGGCACTACCGCGACGTCGTGCTGCGCCTGCGCGAATGCGGGCTGCCCTACGAGGACCGCGCGAAGCGCTTCGAGCCGGCGGAGTTGCCCCTCGCGGTGCCCATCGAGCCGTTTCCGCATCAGCGCGCGGCGCTGGACGCCTGGACGCGCGCGGGAGGCCGGGGGCTGGTGGAGCTGCCCACCGGCGCGGGCAAGACACTGCTGGCGGTGCTGGCCATCGCCTGGGTGAAGCGGCCCACGTTGGTGGTGGTGCCCACGCTGGATTTGATGGCGCAGTGGCAGGGCGTGCTGGCGAAGCACTTCGCCACCCCGGTGGGCATGGTGGGCGGCGGCGTCAACGACCGTCAGACGCTCACCGTGACGACGTACGACTCGGCGGCGATGCAGATGGAGTTCACGGGCAACCGCTTCGGCCTGCTCATCTGCGACGAGTGCCACCACCTGCCCGCGCCCAGCTACCGCTTCATCGCGGAGGGGACGCTCGCACCCTACCGGCTGGGGCTCACGGCGACGCTGGAGCGCGCGGACGGCGGCGAGCGCGTGTGCGAGGAACTCCTGGGCCCGCTGGTGCACCGCACCGGCATCGATGAGCTCCAGGGCCAGTACCTGGCCCCCTATGAAGTCCGCCGCATCGAGGTGCCGCTCACCCCTGACGAGAAGGCGCGCTACGACGAGGCGCGGGGCCGCTACCTCACGTTCGTGCGCAAGCTGGGCGTGCCGCTCGCGTCACCCGAGGGCTGGGCGCGCTTCCTGGCGCAGAGCCAGCGCAGCGACGAGGGACGCGCGGCGTACCGGGGCTATCGGGAGCAGCGCCGCATCGCGCTCACCTCCAGCGGCAAGCTGGACGCGCTCTGGAAGATATTGCTGGAGCACCGCGAGGACCGCGTCATCGTCTTCACGGACGACAACGAGACGGTCTACACGCTGGCGCGCAAGCTGCTCCTGCCCGCGCTCACGCACCACACGCCGCTGCCGGAGCGCAAGGCGCTGCTGGCCGCGTTCGCCAGCGCGGAGCTGCCGGTGCTGCTCACCTCGCGGGTGCTCAATGAAGGCGTGGACGTGCCGGAGGCGCGCGTGGGCGTGGTGCTCAGCGGCAGCGGCAGCGTGCGCGAACACGTCCAGCGCCTGGGCCGCATCCTGCGAAAGCGCCCCGGCAAGCGCGCCCTCCTGTACGAGGTGTGCTCCGCGCAGACGGCGGAGAGCGGCATCAGCGAGAGACGCCGGCAGCACCGCGCCTACCAGGAGCCGGAGGGCCCGCGGAATGCTGACACGTGAGCTGCTCGCCTCGCGCGTTCGCGAAGGCATCCTGCGTCCGTCGTTCGTGAAGACGCACGACCCGTCCCTCCAGGCGCTCGCGAAGGAGCTGCTCGCGGACGCGGAGGCCTTCCGGGGCCAGAGCCGCGACGACGTGGAGGAGGCCTTCAGCCTCAAGGCCGGCGCGTTCAGCCGCCCCAAGGTCGCGCGCGGGTTGGTGAAGCTGCTGCTCGACCGGCTCCTCTTCGACGAGGCCGGCGAGGGCGCCTCGGAGGCGAGATGGCGCACGCTGCTCGTGGCCGCGAAGGTGCTGCGGACCCTTCCTCCAGACACCACGCTGGAGGCCTACGAAGCGCGCCTCACGGAGGCCCTGGACGCGCCGCTGGCGGACACGCGCGAGGCGCTCTACTCGGACCTGCCCGGCAACCGGAAGCTGCTCGGGTGGGACGGAGAAGCGCTCACGCCGCAGGGGCTGCTGGACCGCTACAACCTGGCGCTCGCGCAGGGGCCGCTGCTCAACGCCCGGCGCCTCACCCTGCGCGCGCGGTCGCCGGAGCTGTTGCGCGTGCGCAAGCTCTTGCGGTGGTTGAAGTTCTGCCGGCTGGTCGCGGAGGTGCGCCGCGACGGCGAGGACTGGTCCCTGGAGGTGGAGGGCCCCGGCGCCATGCTGGCCCTGCAGAAGAAGTACGGCTTGCAGCTCGCGAGCTTCCTCTCCGTGGTCCCCGTCCTGGAGCGCTGGGAGCTCTCCGCGGTGCTGGAGGACGCGCGCAAGCGCTCCACGCTCCAGCTCTCCCATGAGGATCCGCTGGTGTCCCCGCTGCCCGCCGCGCTGGGTCACGTGCCGCCGGAGGTGGCCGCGCTGGCGGAGGGCTTCGAGGATGCCGCCTGGGAGCTGGACCTGACGCCCCTGCCCCGCCACACCGGCGCCGCCGGCCTGTGCGTGCCCGACCTCACCTTCCGCCACCGGACGACGGGGCAGGAGGTCGCGCTGGAGCTCTTCCACCCGTGGCACGCGGCGCCGCTGTCACGCCGGCTGGCGGAGCTGCGCGCGCGTCCGGACACAGGACTGCTCCTGGGCGTGGACCGCGCGCTGGCGAAGGAGACCGCGGAGCGGCAGGCGCTGGAGGATCACCCGCAGGTGGTGCTCTTCAACGGCTTCCCCTCCGTCCGCAAGCTGCGCGAGCGCCTGGGTGGCTTCAGCTCCGGGGTTTGAACTGCGAGGCCAGCACGCTGAGGATGCGCACGGAGCCCCGGTCCAGTTGCTTCGCGCGGCGCAGGAGCCGGCGCAACTCCGCGGACTCGCCGTAGTCGGACGGAGGCTCCGCGGCCCACTTCACGTCCTGGGACGGCTTGAGCCCCAGCGCCTCGTCCGCGGAGATGGACAGCACCACGCACAACCGGCGGAAGGTCTGGATGCTGGGCAGCATGTGGCCGCGCTCCAGGCGCCCGTAGACCTCACTGGCGATGCCGATGCGTTCCGCCACGTCCGCCTGGGTCAGGTTCAGGCGGGTGCGGGCGACGCGAGCCGCGCCTCCGAGCCGGGATGCGAGGGTCTTTTCCATGGGGTCGTTAACCTACCGGGTTCGCCCATGTCGATATGACTTGAGAGGTTGGCTTCCAAGAACTTCCGGGGTAGGCTTTTCGCGACACAACCTCTTGCGTCAAGCCCGTCCGCACCACCCACCGCCTTCATGCGAGAGACCTCCGACCCCTCTCCCAGCTTCCTCTTCGTGGACGCGGATCCGCGTGCGCTGGCCGCGCTGCGGCGGCTCTCCCGGTATCTGCCCGGAGACAAGCGCTTCGCCCTGGGCGTGCGCGAAGCGGAGCGGCTGATGGGGGAAGCGGCGCCGTCCGTGGTGGTGTGCGGCCAGGGCCTGCCGGATGGTGACGGGCTGTGCCTGCTCACGTGCGTGCGCGCCCGGCATCCGCGCGCCGCGTGCGCGCTGCACACCACGCATCCCCCGTCCCGCGGGCTGCGGGAGAAGGGCATCACCTGGATGGACCGCGCCGCGCCGCCGCAGCAGGTGCTGGCGCTCCTGGAGTCGTTGAGCTGACGGCGGGCTGCCGGCCGGGCGTTCCCATGGCGTGCGCGGCGGGGAGCGTTAAGGTAGTGCCTCCCGCGCGCACACCATGAAGCTCTACGCCATCAGCGACCTGCACCTGCGGCACAAGGAAAACCACGAGGCGCTGGCGGCACTCGCGCCGCGTCCGGAGGACTGGCTCATCGTCGGCGGTGACGTGGGCGAAACGCTCGCGGACATGGAGCTGATGCTGCGCACGCTCACCGCGCGCTTCCGCCAGGTCGTCTGGGTGCCGGGCAACCACGAGCTGTGGACCATGCCCTCCGAGCAGCCTCCGCTGAAGGGCGAGGCGCGCTACCTGCGCATGGTGGACCTGTGCCACCGCTACGGCGCGCTCACGCCGGAGGACCCGTACCCGCGCTGGCCCGGAGAAGGCCCGCCCCGCGTCATCGTCCCCATGTTCCTGGGCTACGACTACACCTTCCGCCCGGACACCGTGCCCGCGGACAAGGCGCTGGAGTGGGCCTGGGAGGACGACCTGATGTGCACGGACGAGGTGCTCCTGCATCCGGAGCCCTACCCCACCCGTCAGGCCTGGTGTCACGCGCGCGTGGAGCGCACCCGCGCGCGGCTGGAGCGGCTGCCGCCGGAGTGCTCCACCATCCTCATCAACCACTACCCGCTGCGCTACGAGCACGTGCGGCTGCCGCGCATCCCGCGCTTCTCCATCTGGTGCGGCACGCGCCTCACCGAGGACTGGCACACGCGCTACCGCGCGGAGGTGGTGGTGACAGGGCACCTGCACATGCCCTCCACGCTGTGGCGAGACGGCGTGCGCTTCGAGGAGGTCTCCCTGGGCTACCCCATGCAGTGGCGTCACCGGGGCGGCCTGGAGCGCTGCCTGCGCGAGGTGCTCCCCGGTCCCCAGCCCGTCCCCCAGCCGTGACGGCGTGAGTCATCGCCCGGTGCGGGCCGCGTCACCCCGCCGTGCGTTTGACGGTGTGCGGCCCGCGGGCGTGTAGTCGCGCGCCATGCCCGAGCCCTCCACCGCTGGCCCTGTCGAACTCTCCGAGCGCGTGCACCTGCTGGACGCCCTGCGCGGCTTCGCGCTGCTGGGCGTCTTCGTCTCCAACAGCCTGAGCTGGTTCAGCGGCCGGCAGCTCCTGCCGCAGGAGCAGTCCCAGGCGCTGGCCGCGCCCCTGCTGGAGACGGTGGTCCGCCAGCTCTACGCCTTCTTCGTGGACCAGAAGTTCGTCACCCTCTTCTCCCTGCTCTTCGGCCTGGGCTTCGCGCTCCAGATGACGCGCGCGGAGGGGCGGGGCACGTCCATCGTGCCGGTGTACCGGCGCCGGCTGCTCGCACTGCTGGGCATCGGGTTGGTCCACATGTTCGCCATCTGGGTGGGCGACATCCTCAGCACCTACGCGCTGGTGGGCTTCGTGCTGCTGTTGTTCCGCCAGCGCTCGGACCGGACGGTGCTCACCTGGGTGGCGGTGCTCTTCGTCGTCCTGCCGCTCACGCTGTCCGTCGCGCAGCGCTTCGGCCCGGAGCTGCTGCACGGCCAAGAGGCCGCGGAAGCCGCCGCCAGGGCCACGCGCGAGGAGGACGCCGCGCACCGCACGGAGTTCCTCACCGGCCTGTCCAGCGAGTCCGTGCTCACGTCACAGAAGGCCAACGCCCTCTACGCCTGGCAGAACCTGCCCAACCCGGGACGCCCCATCTGGCTGAGCATCATCCTAGGCCGCTTCCTCCTGGGCCTGTGGATGGGCCGCAAGAAGCTGCTGGAGGACGTGGAGCGCCACCGCGGGCTGCTCGTCCGGGTGATGGCGTGGGGGCTGGGCGTGGGCAGCGCCATCGCCACCCTGTCGTTGGTGCTCTACCTGAGGAAACAGGGCGTCCCCGGCGCGCAGGTCACCCCTCCCGCGTGGATGGTGGGCATGCGCACCCTGCGGGAGGTGGGCTACCTCTTCATGGGCTGCGGCTACGCGGCGGCCTTCGCGCTGCTCTTCCAGAAGGCGCGCTGGAGGAAGGTGCTGGGCGTGCTCACGCCCGCGGGCCGCATGGCCCTGACGCTCTACCTCATGCAGTCGGTCATCAGCCTCTGGCTGTATGACGGCTGGGGCCTGGGGCTGGTGGCCAGGACGCCGCCCTCGCGCACGGTGCTCCTGTGCCTGGGGGTCTTCGCGGCGCAGGTGGCCTTCAGCCACTGGTGGCTGGCGAGGTTCCGCTTCGGTCCGGTGGAGTGGCTGTGGCGCTCGCTCACCTACGGCCGCGCCCAGCCCATGCGCGTGGCCCCCGCCAGCGAGGCGCGCCCGGCGCACTGAAAATGTATCGGTGTATCAAGCGGGGCGCGTGATTTGACGCTGCCAAGGGCGCCAGCATGTAGTGCCCGGCATGTCCGAGTCCCCCCCCGCCGGTCCCATTGACAGCGCGCAGCGCGTCCACGCCCTGGACGCCCTGCGCGGCTTCGCGCTCCTGGGCGTCTTCATCTCCAACAGCCTGAACTGGTTCAACGGCCGGCTGCTCCTGCCGAAGGAACAGGCCCTGACGCTGGCCGCGCCGCCGCTGGAGCTCACGGTCAATTCGCTCTTCGCGCTGCTCGTCGAGCAGAAGTTCGTCACCCTCTTCACCCTGCTCTTCGGCCTGGGCTTCGCGCTGCAGATGACGCGCGCGGAGGGGCGGGGCACCTCCATCGTGCCGGTGTACCGGCGCCGCCTGCTGGTGCTGCTGGGCATCGGGCTGGTGCACATGTTCGCCATCTGGTTCGGCGACATCCTCACCACCTACGCGCTGGTGGGCTTCCTGCTGCTGTCGTTCCGCCAGTGCTCCGAGAAGACGGTGCTCGTCTGGGCGGCGCTGCTCCTGTTCGTGGTGCCCATCGTCTTCTCCGTCGGGCAGCGGGTGCTCCCGGCGATGCTGGACGGCGCGGCGGAGGCGGAGCGCGCCCAGAAGGCCACGCGGGAGGCGGAGGCGGAGCGCCGCGCGGCGTTCCTCGCCGGACTGTCCAGCGACTCGGTGGTGACCACCCAGCAGGCCAACGTGGACTACGGCCTGGCCAGCCTGCCCAACCCCAACCGCCCCATGCTGCTGTCCATCATCCTGGGCCGCTTCCTCCTGGGCCTGTGGGCCGGGCGCCGGGGGCTCCTGCAGGACGTGGAGCGTCACCGGCCGCTGCTGCGGAAGCTGGCGGCCTGGGGGCTGGGGGTGGGCGGCGTCATCGGGCTCGGAATCCTGGCCCTCAACCTCTCGCTCCGGGGCTCGACGAGCGCGCCGGGGTGGCTGGTGTGGATGCGCATCCTGAAGGACGTGGGCATCCTCTTCCTGGGCGTGGGCTACGCGGCGGCCTTCGCGCTGCTGTTCCAGAAGGCGCGCTGGGGCAAGGTGCTGGGCGTCTTCACGCCCGCGGGCCGCATGGCCCTGACGCTCTACCTCATGCAGTCCGTGCTGAGCCTGTGCGTGTATGACGGCTGGGGCCTGGGGCTGGTGGGCAGGGCGCCGCCGTCGCTCACGTTGCTGCTGACCCTGGCCCTGTTCGCGGGACAGGTGGCCCTCAGCCACTGGTGGCTGGCGAGGTTCCGCTTCGGCCCGGTGGAGTGGCTGTGGCGCTCGCTCACCTACGGCCGCGCCCAGCCCATGCGCGTGGCCCCCACCGCGGCGCACGCGGTGAACTGAAGGCGGCGCGGGACAAAAAAAGAACCCCGGGTCCCGCGAGGAAGCGGGAGCCCGGGGTCTTCAGGAGCGGAGCGCGGCGGCTTCGCCGCGCCCCGAGCCTTCAGGTACTACGGGACCTTGTAGGAGGCCGCGAACACGGTGTTGATGTAGCCGTCCACCTCGCGGTCGACCAGGCTCGGCACACCGACGATGGTGATGTAGTACTTGCCCGCCGGGATGTTGCGCAGGATGACGCTCTCCGTCGCGCTCTCCTTCACGCCACGGCCCAGGTAGGACGTGAACGTCGGAGCGGCGGCGGCCTGCACGTAGACGTCGGCGTTGCCCTCGCCCTCGCCCAGCGCGATGGACAGGGTGTTGATGCCGGAGTCCTTCTTGAACTCAGGCATGTCGATGATGAAGGTGCGGCTGGAGCCCGGCACGCCCGAGAGGCCCTCGATGCGGGTCTCGTTGCCGATGTCCTCGAAGCCACCCTTCCAGGTCACGGACAGGCTGGTGTTCGAGTAGGACGTGAAGCCCTTGATCATCACGTACCAGATGCCCTTCGCGCCGGAGGTGGCGAAGGTGCAGGTCTCCGCATTGCCGGACTTGTACGGACGGCAGTCGTACAGGGAGTCCGTCGGGGCGTTGTTCTTGCGGACGTAGAGGTCCGCGTCACCCGTGCCACCGGACATCGTGAAGGTCACGTCCGTGGCGCCCTCGGGGATGGTCACCGAGTAGTACACCTTGCTGCCGGAGGTGCCGGAGATGCCCGTCACGGGCACGCCCTTCTCGATCGGCGTGGTCACCGGAGGAGGCACGGGCACGCCCACGCCCACGGCCTTCCAGGCGTTGCCCACGTCGGCGATCTCCGCCGCGGTGAAGCCCAGCTGCGTCGCGGCCTGCTCCGACGCGGTCTTCGCCGCCTCGAAGTTGGAGGACGCGGTCAGGATGTCGGCGTTGATCTTGTAGAAGACGCGAGCGGCCTTCTCGAAGCCAATGCCGTTGACGACCTGGGTCGTCTTGGCGCGCGGGTGCGTGCCACCCTGGGACATCAGGTAGAACGCCAGGTTGGAGATACCCGAGCTGTAGTGCACGTCCACGCCCGAGCCGTAGTCCGGGTAGTAGTCGAGCGAGTCCCCGTCCTGCGTGGGGTTCTTCATGTAGCGCAGGCCGTCACCCGGGATGCTCGGGGTCCAGACGTCGTCGCCGACGATCCAGGTGTTGTCGTCGATGACCTTGCCCTTGCCGTACCACTCGCACACCGCGCCGAAGATGTCCGAGAAGGACTCGTTCAGGCCGCCGGACTCACCGGAGTAGGTGAGGTTGGACTCGTGCTCGGTCACGGCGTGCGTCAGCTCGTGCGCCGTCACGTCCAGCGAGTTCGCCAGGTTGGAGGCGTTCACGCCGTCGCCATCGCCGTACACCATCTGGGTGCCGTCCCAGTAGGCGTTGACGTAGTTGTTGCTGTAGTGCACGAAGCTCTTCAGCGTCGCGCCGTTGCCGTCGATGGAGTCGCGGCCGAACAGGCTCTGGTAGCAGTCGTAGACCGTGCCCAGGTGGTTGTAGTTGTTGTTCACCACCGCGTCGGCGTGGGCGGGGTCACCCTCCCACCGGGCGCGCACGCCGCCCGTGGGGACGTTCGTGCGGTGCTGCATGTCGTTCACCTGGCGGTTCTTCGCCGAGTGGATGTGCGGAACGCGCTCGAAGACGTCGCCCGTCTTGGCGTTCACGTACACGGAGTCATCCACCGGGGTGGAGTCCTTCAGCTCGCCCTTGACGCGAACCTCGTACGCCAGGATGAGTTCGTTGCCCGAGCGACGGTAGACCAGCTGGGGCTCGTCGCCGGCGGCCGCGCGCTCCGGGGAGCCGCGATCACCGATGGCCGCCGCGATGGCCGCCTCGGACGCGATGGAGGCCTTCAGCTCGCCCTTCAGGTCGCCGCGGGCGTTGGTGTTCACCGCGAACACGGAGCCGTTGCGCGCGTGCAGACGGACCTCGGCGTCCTGGACCAGGATGCCGTTCTGGGTCACGCCGTAGCGGAAGTGGGTGTCACCGTCGAAGCCGACGTAGGCCTTCTTCAGGAACAGGTCGCTCGCGTTCAGGCGGAACAGCGGCGCCACGTTCGCCAGCACCGGCGCCAGCTGCTGCTGGGCCGCGATGCCCTGGATGGCGGAGGGCGCAGGAACGGAACCAAAGGAGCCGGTGAGGAAGGTGGGGACCGCGTCGGAATCCGCCGCGATGACCTTCTGGCCCGCCGACAGGTTGGCGGAAGCCTTCTGGACGTTGGCGTCCTCCGTGTTCGCGGCAGGAGCGCCGTCGGTGCAGGCGCCGACCATCAGGGACAGGGCTGCGGCACCCAGGGCGCCGCGTACTCGCTTCTCGTACATGCAATCCTCCTAAGGGGAAAGATTAGAAAGCACTGTGACACAAGAGAGGCGCGTATTTCAAGTACAGGCGAGATTTCTACTTTTACATCGTTTCTCAGACTTCGAGATATCTCGCAACTGCTTGAAATGACGGAGGGACTCACGCAGCCCGGCGGGAACGGGGTAGGTGCTTCAATCCGGGAATGCAGCTACTTCATGTCTGAAGCACCTGTCGGCGGATGCGTGCAATGAGTGAACGACGGGGAGAAATTGCCGTCTCATTTATTCCCGACCCGGGTGGGTCCCGTGTCACCGCTGACATCCCCGGGGACCCGGGGGCGGGGCAGGCGGGCTAGCGTCCCGGGCCCAGGAGGCGACACACATGCGCGCGTTGCAGCTTCAGCGGCTGGCGGGACCCGAGGGACTGGCGATGGTGGAGGTCCCGGAGCCGGAGGCCGGAGACGGGGTGCTCATTGATGTGGTGGCGGCCGGGGTGAGCTTCCCGGATCTGCTGCTCACCCGGGGCCAGTACCAGATGAAGCCGGAGGTGCCCTTCGTGCCGGGCGTGGAGGTGGCGGGCGTGGTGCGCTCCGCGCCGGCGGGGGCCCGGGTGAAGCCGGGCGACCGGGTGATGGGCTTCTCCTTCACCCTGGGCGGCTTCGCGGAGGCCTGCGTGGCGGCGCCAGAGCTGACCTTCCCCATTCCGGAAGGGTGGAGCTTCGAGCAGGCGGCGGGCGTGGTGATGAACTACCACACGGCGCACTTCGCGCTGCACCGGCGCGGGCACCTGCGCCAGGGCGAGACGGTGCTGGTGCACGGCGCGGCGGGCGGAGTGGGCACCGCGGCCGTGCAGGTGGCGAAGGGCGCCGGGGCGCGCGTGCTGGCGGTGGTGAGCGACGAGCGCAAGAAGGAGGTGGCGAAGCGCGCGGGCGCGGACGCCGTCCTCCTATCGAAGGAGTTCCAGACCGGCGTGCGCGAGGCCACGGACGGACGGGGCGCGGACGTGGTGCTGGACCCCGTGGGCGGCGACGTCTTCGAGAAGAGCCTCAAGGTGCTGGCGCCGGAGGGTCGGCTGCTGGTGGTGGGCTTCGCCAGCGGCCAGATTCCCTCCGTCACGGTGAACCGGCTGCTCCTGCGCAACGTCACCGTGGTGGGCGTGGCGTGGGGCGCCTTCCTGATGCAGTCGCCGGAGCTGCCGGGCAAGATCGCCAGGGACCTGGAGGCGCTCGCGGCCAAGGGCATCGTCAATCCGGTGGTGGGCCGCGTCTTCCCCTTTGAAAACGGCGCGCAGGCGCTGCGTGAGCTGGAGTCCCGCCAGGCCGTGGGCAAGATCGTCCTGAAGGTGAAGGCCGGCTGACGTCACTCCTCTGAACGAGGCAGGGGCGTGGGAGTCCCCGCCTCGCGCTCCAGGACGTCCGCGGCGCGGGCGTCCCGGGGCAGGCCGAAGCGGGCGCGCGAGCACATGAGGAGCTGGCCCGCGAAGACGCTGTCCGCCAGCGCGTCCGCGTAGAAGCCGTGGGCCTCGCACAGGCGAGCCCGCTCATCCACCAGCCGGGCGAGGATGCGCGCCTGCTCCGGGTGGGCGAAGAGCCCGACGACGGAGCGCGCGTCGAAGCGGGTGAGCGTGTCGTACTCCATCCCCAGCGTCGTGACGCACACCTCGCGGATCCGCTCCAGGCACGCGTCCCAGGAGTCGCGCGACCGGGCGATGTCGGGCACCGAGCGGCCAAGCTCGCGGACGGCGTTGAGCAGGAAGGCGTGTCGTAGCGAAGGCATCCGGTCCTCCACTACAGCCCAGCCCTCCTGAATCATCCAGCGCGTCAGGGGGTGTGGGCCCACCCCAATGGATCAGGCCGCACCCACCCGCCGGGAGCTCGCGCGCGGCGGCGGCACACCCTCACGGGAAAAAGACAGACATCGTCCCCCTGTCGTGGCGACACCTGCCCGCATCGCTCCAAAGATATATCCATACAGGAATGACATACACAGTGTACGGGCGTCCTCCGACGGAGACGGGGGCACGGATGACCCGAGCGCGTGTGTCGCCATCAAGACTCCGCGTGTATCACCACGCGGTTCCTACTTATTGCGCGGGCGCTGACAGTCTTTAGACTTTTCAGACGCGAAACACCCCCGCGTGAGTCACCACATCCAAGGAATGCACCATGGCCCTCCCGTCCACGCTGCGTCTTCCCCCGACCGCGGAAATCTCCTTCGGGTCCACGGTGCTGAAGCAGCCGGAGCTGCTGCGCCGGGCGGCCCGGGTGGCGCGACGGCTGCGGGCAGAATGGAACGTGCGGCCGGGCGACCGCGTGGGGTTGATGGTGGTGCCCGGGCCGGAGGTCATCCCGGCCATCCTGGGCATCTGGATGGCGGGGGCGGCCTACGTGCCGTTGGACCCGTTCCTCCCCGACGAGCGGCTGCTGCGCATCCTGCGCGACGCGGGCCTGCGCGGCGTCGTCACGCAGCGCATGCACCGCGTCTCCGTGGGGCTCCTGGAGACGTGGCTGGGCTCTCCCCTGCCCTTCCTGGAGGCGGACGCGGCGGCGGTGGACGAGGAGGAGGACGGCGAGGTCCCGGACGTCATCGACGCGCCGTTGGAGCGGCCCGCCTACCTCATCTACACCTCCGGCAGCACGGGTGAGCCCAAGGGCGTGGTGTGCACGTTCCGGGGGCTTTCGAACCTGGTGCACGGCGTGGGGCCGCTCTTGGGCCTGGGGCCGGACACGCGGCACCTCCAGTTCGCCAGCATCAACTTCGACGCGTCCGTCTGGGAGGTGTTCCCCACGCTGTTCGCGGGGGGCGCCGTGGTGCAGGGCACGCGTGAGGACCTGCTGCCCGGCCGGCGCATGGCGGAGTACCTGCGCCAGCAGCGCGTGACGCACCTGTGCCTGCCGCCGTCCGTGCTGGGGCAGTTGGGGCCGCACGTGGACACGCTGCCGGACGTGGCGTGCGTGGTGATGGCGGGCGAGCGCTGCCCGGCGCCGCTCGCGGAGCGGTGGCACGCGTCCGGCCGCCGCGTCTTCAACGCCTATGGCCCCACGGAGGGGACGGTCTGCGCGACCGCGTACCGGGTGAAGGGCGGCGAGTCGCCCGTGCCCATTGGCCAGGCGCTGCCGGGCGTGCGCCTGCGCGTGGTGGGGCCGGACGGCCAGGACGCCGCGGTGGGCGCGACGGGCGAGGTCTGGATTGGCGGCGAGGGCGTGGCGGAGGGCTACCGCAACCAGCCCGAGCGCACCCAGGAGCGCTTCCCCACGGACGCCGGGGGCGCCCGGTGGTACCGCACCGGGGACGAGGCCGTGCGCCGCGCGGATGGGGCGCTGGTGTTCCTGGGCCGGATGGATCAGCAGGTGAAGCTGCGCGGCTTCCGCATCGAGCTGGAGGCCATCGAGCAGGCGCTGTACGCGTACCCGGGCGTCGCGCAGGCGGCGGTGACGGTGTTCGAGCACACGGACGCGCAGGGCCAGACGACGGGCCTGCTGGTGGCGTACCACAGCGTGCAGGAGGGCCACACGGTGCCGCTGGAGGCGCTGCGCGCGCACCTGGGCGTCGTGCTGCCGGACTACATGGTGCCGCACCGCTTCGTGGAGCTGCCGCGCCTGCCGCTCATGCCCCACCTGGGCAAGGTGGACCGCGCGGCGCTGCCGCCCCCGGCGGACTGGGTGGGCGCCACCGCGTCGGATTCGCGCGCCGCTCCCGCGACGTCCACCACCCCGCCCGCGACGCCCATCGACCGGCTGTGCCGCGCCTTCGAGCGGGGCCTGCGCGCGGCCCCGGGCACCGTCACGGCGAACACGCACTTCTTCCAGGCGGGCGGTGACTCGCTGGGCGTGGCGCACGTGCTGGCCCAGGTGGAGGAGGACTTCGGCGTGTCGCTGCCGTCGCGCCGCGTGTACTCGCACCCCACGCCCGCGCTGCTGCTGCCCTTCTGCGAGGCCGGCGCGGCCCCGGCGGAGGCGGGCCCCCAGGGCGTGCGCGCCACGCTGCTGACCGACGCGCGGTCCGCTGGCCTGCCCCGGCTCACGGCTCCCGTGCCCGTCACGCAGCCGCCGCGCACGCTGCTGCTCACGGGAGCGACGGGTTTTTTGGGCATCCACCTGCTGGCCGCGCTGGCGTCCCGCGTGGAGCGCATCCACTGCCTGGTGCGGGCGCGCGACGACGCGGAGGCCGGCGCGCGGCTTCGCGCCACCGCGCGCAAGTACGGCGTGCACCTGCCCTGGCGCGACGGGCGCATCCAGGCGGTGGCGGGCGACATCACCCGGACGCGGCTGGGGCTGGAGGCGTCCGTGCATGACGCCCTGGCGCTCCAGTGCGACGCGGTGGTGCATTCGGCCGCGAGCATCAGCTACATCCTGCCGTACGCGGACGCGGGGAGGCCCAACGTCGCCGGCACGCAGCAGGTGCTGGCCTTCTGCGCGCACGGCCGCGCCAAGCCCCTGCACCACGTGTCCTCGCTCAGCGTCCACGGCGCGGTGGGCACGCTGCTGGGCCTGGAGGAGGTGGACGAGGACTTCGCGCTGGAGCGCTCGCTGGACCTGATGGTCTACGAGAACGGCTACACGCGGGCCAAGTGGGTCGCGGAGCGGCTCGCCGTGGACGCGCGCGACAGCGGCCTGCCGGTCAGCATCTACCGGCCGGGCTTCATCCAGGGCCACAGCCGCACGGGCATCGGCAACGCGGACGACATGCTGTGCCGGCTGCTGGTGGGCAACGCGCAGCTGGGCATGTCGCCGGACCTGCCGGACAAGTACTGGCTGCCGGTGCCGGTGGACTACGTGGCCAGCGCCACCGCGCACCTGGTGCTCACCCAGGCCCCGGGCGGCACGTACAACCTAGCGCCGGAGCGCGAGCAGGAGCCTTCCCACAACGCCCTCTTCGACATGCTGGGCGAGCACGGGCACCCGGTGCGCCGCGTGGCGCCGGCGGTGTGGCTGCGCGAGCTGGGACGGGTGGGGCCGGACAACGCCCTCTTCCCGCTGGTCGCGTTCCTGCGGGAGAAGGTCTACCACGGCACCCGCACGGTGCTGGAGCTGCACCACCGCACGCCGCGCGTGCGCACGGACCACACCCGCGCCGCGCTGGCGGGCACGGACATCCTGTGCCCGGACATCGACTCGGCCCTGCTGCGCCGCTACGTGAAGGACCTCTTCGCGCGCCACCGCTGCGCGGCCCTCGCCGCGTGAGCGGGGGCGGCGGCGTCAGTGGTGCGGCGGGAACTTCCCCTGTCCGTCGTCGAAGCGGTAGTGGGCCACCACCGGCTGGTGGTCCGAGGACTCGGTGGAGCGGTCCACCTCGAAGAGGACCGGAATCAGCGAGCGCGTCGCATAAAAGTTGTCGAAGCGCTTGCCCGTGGCGTGCACCACGCCGTGGCTGTCCGGGTGCGAGGTGAGCGTGGCGCAATCCGCGATGTCCTGCAGGCGCCACCACGCGGGGCTGTGCTTGGGAATCTGGCCGGAGCTCAGCTCCTGACGGGCATGGTGCGGCGTCGTCAGCGAGTGGTCCGCCAGCCGCACGCGCACCGTCGTCGCGTGGCACACCGTCTCCGGCAGCTCCTGCTCCATCATGTGCAGTTCGTGGCGCAGGCGCGGATCCGCGATGTTGCCCACGCCGCGGTCGCCCACGGTGACGTTGTGCATGTCGTCGCCGTAGCGCTGACGGAACTCCTCGATGGTGTCCGTGTCGTTGTCCTGCTTCGGGTGCAGCAGGTGCGCCACCAGCCAGGAGCCGCCCCGCTTGATGGCGGTGTTGGCGTTGAAGTCGCCCAGCACGACGGCGGGGACGCCTTCACGGCGGCGCAGGAGCGCGTTGAGCTGGCGCAGGTTGAGGGCGTTGATGGCCGAGTCCCCCAGCGCGTGGTGCAGGTTGTAGAGGTAGAGCGGGCGGCCCTCCACCTGGAGCTTCAGCCACAGCACGCCCCGGTCCTCCACCAGCTCTCCCGCGTAGCCCTGGCGCGCGATGGCGTCATTGCGCTCGGCGTCGGTGAGGACGTAGGTGAAGTGCGCGGCGTCCACGATGGGGTGGCGGCTGAGCCACGCCTTGCCGTTCACCAGCCGGGTGCCGTCGTCGCCGTCGCTGCCCTGGTACGCCAGGTGGAAGCCGAAGCGGGACGCGAGCAGCACCGACATGGGCACGCCCGCCTCCTGCAGGCCGATGACATCCGGCATGCGGTCCTGGGCCTCCAGCTGGGTGAAGTACTCCAGCAGCGCCTCCTGGCGCTCGCCGCCCATGAGGATGTTGTAGCTCATCACCGTGAGGCCCGGCCCCCGGGGCGCGCGCGGCGAGGGGTGGTGCACGATGAAGGTGCGGCCGTCTCCCAGCCGGCGCTCGCTCGAAGGCAGCGGCACGGCCTGGAAGTCCGGCAGGGTCAGGGTGGGGTCACGCTTCGGCAAGATGTCCTCCTGCCCGCCCGGCTTGCGTCCGAGCAGGTGTCCTACGGCGGGCAGGTGTTCCAGCACTTCGGGCATCTTCATGCCGCCCTCCCCTTGCTGGGGCGCCAGGCCCGCGGGGTGCCATGAGCAAAGGGGAAGCGATGTCGGGCGTCATGCCGTCGCGCTGTGGATTCCACCGAGCCTCCATCCAGAAGTCCTCCGCTCAAGTTCGTGTTGGCAGGCCTTGTCCGCCAGCGTCATGCAGGGGACGGGCGGTCGGCCGGACGGTTGCCCTGCGTGCGCCGGGCATGAACCGGGCGTCGGACGGTGCACATCCGTCCCTGGCGGAATCGGCCCGGGCATGGAGCGCGGGTGGTTAGATGGGTGGGCGATGAAGGAACTCGATGACCTGCTGCGGGCATGCGGGCGTGCCTCCGGTCCGATGGTGTTGGCGACGGTGGTGGCGGTGTCCGGTTCGTCGTACCGGCGCCCGGGCGCACGCATGTTGATGGGCGCGGACGGCTGGCTCGCGGGCGGGGTGAGCGGCGGGTGTCTGGAGGGAGACCTCGTGCGCAAGGCCTTCTTCTGGACGTCGGACGGGCCGCGCGTGCTGCGCTACGACACCACCGGCGACGCGGCGGAGGACGAGGGCGGCCTGTCGTTCGCGCTCGGGTGCAACGGCGTGGTGGACATCCTGCTGGAGCGCTGGGCGCCCGGCCCGGGTGATGCCCTCGGCTTCGCGGCCGAGGCGCGCAAGCAGTCGCTGCGCGCGGTGGTGGCCACCGTGTACCGGGGCCCCGCGGACGCGGTGGGTGCGCGGCTGATGCTGCGCGAGGACGGCGTGTCGGAGGGGAACCTCACCGGCGCATTGCTCGAGCCGGTGCGCGCGGCGGCGACGGAAGCGCTGGTGCGCGGCGTGCCCTGGAGCGGCGCGTGCGGGGGCGCGGAGGTGCTGGTGGAGGTGGTGGAGCCGGCGCCGCCGGTGGTGGTGTTCGGCGGCGGCTTCGACGTCGCGCCGGTGGTGGCGCGCGCGCAGGGGCTGGGGTGGCACCTCACGGTCGTGGCGGACCGGCCCGTGGAGATGCTGCGCCGCAGGTTCCCGGGGGCCCAGGCGCACGTCGCGTCGCGGTCCAGCGAGGTGCTGGACAAGGTGCCGCTGTCCGCGCGCAGCGTGGTGCTGGTGATGACGCACAGCCTGCCGCAGGACCGGGAGCTGCTGGAGCGGCTGGTGCCGCTGCCGGTGCGTTACCTGGGCGTGCTCGGGCCTCGCGCGAGGACGGAGCGCATCCTGCGGGAGCTGGCGCGTCCGCCCACCGCCGCGCAGTTGGAGAAGCTGCACGCGCCCATGGGGTTGGACCTGGGCGCGGAGGGCGCGGACGAGATCGCCCTGTCCATCATCGCGGAGGTGCAGGCGGTGCTGGCCGGACGCGACGGAGGCCGGCTGCGCGAGCGGCAGGCCCCCATCCACGCGGATGCCATCGCACCGGAGCGCAGGTCGGCGTGAGGGAGCGCGGCAGACAGATGCACGCGACCGACAGATTCGGAACGCGCAGGGCGCATGCGCCCGCCCATGGATGGAAGCGCGCATGACCGTCGCCATCGTGCTGCTCGCCGCGGGTGGCTCTTCGCGGCTGGGACAGCCCAAGCAGCTGTTGCGCCATGAAGGCACGTCGCTGGTGCGGCGCGCGGCGGAGCGGGCCCTGGCCGCGAGCCCGGTGGTGGCCGTGGTGCTTGGCGCTCGGCGTGACGACGTCGCCTTGGAGCTGGACGGGCTCTCCGTGCGGTGCGTGGACAATCCGGACTGGGCGCTGGGCCAGGGCTCCTCGTTGCACGCGGGCCTGCGGGCGCTTCCTCCGGACGTGGACGGCGCCGTCCTGATGCTGTGCGACCAGCTTCGCGTGGACGCGGCCCACCTGCGCTCGCTCATCGCCACCTTCGAACGCACGCGCGCGCCCATCGTCGCGTCCGCCTACGCGGGCACCCGGGGCGTCCCCGCCCTCTTCTCTCGCGCCCTCTTCTCCGAACTGGAGGCCCTTCCCCCCACGGGCGGCGCGCGTGGGCTCATCGCCCGCGACCCTTCGCGCGTCGTGGAGGTGCCGCTGCCCGGCGGGGAGGAGGACGTGGACACCGCCGAGGACGCCCTGCGCCTTACGCGCCCCGGACGCGGTGGGTGATTCCCTCGGGCCCGGCCACCAGCAGGTCGGTGGTCAGGTTCAGGAACAGGCCGTGCGCCATCACCCCGGCGCGCGCCTCCAGCTTCGTGGCCAGCGACGCCGGATCGCTGATGGGACCGAAGTCGCAGTCCAACACCACGTTGCCCTGATCCGTGTGGTACGGCGCCCCGTCCAGCGCGAGCCGCGCCACCACGCGCGCGCCCAGCGACTCCAGGAACAGCGCCTGCGAGCGCCAACCGAAGGGCAGCACCTCCACCGGCACCGGCCACTTCGTGCCCAGCCGGGGTGACAGCTTGGCCGCGTCCACGACGATGATTTCCCGGCGGCTGGCCTGCGCCACCACCTTCTCGCGCAGGAGCGCCCCACCCCCGCCCTTGATGAGCGACAGGTCCGGCGCCACCTCGTCCGCGCCGTCGATGGTGAGGTCCACCACCGGGTGCACGTCCAGCGTGGTGAGCGGTACACCCAGCGACGCGGCCAGGGTCTCGGTCGCGTGCGACGTGGGGATGCCCACCACGTCCTTCAACGTCCCGGCGGAGAGCAGCGCGCCCAACCGCCGCACCGCGTACGCGGCCGTGCTGCCCGTGCCCAGCCCCACCACCATGCCCGGCTGGATGAAGTCCACCGCGCGCTCCGCCGCCGCGCGCTTGAAGGAAGCCGAAACATTCTCGTCGGAAGTCATCGCGGGCTCTGGGAAGGAGACGGCTTCAGTGCGGCGTCCCAGGATGCCCGGAGTCGGCCGGGGGTGCACGCCGCGCTTCACTTCGCGGCGGCGCGAGTGGACCCGCCAACAGTGCCTCGTCCGCGTTCCCCAGTCCGGAAGGCAAAGCCGCCGCCTGGCGCCGTTCCCGCTTCCACATCTTGCGGCGCTCGCGCTGTACTTCCGTGAGCAACACCTGCCCCGCCGCCGCCGCCGGCACCGCGAGGATGACGCCCAAGAGCCCCGCGACGGTGCCGCCCACCAGCGCCACCAGCGAGATGAGCAGCGGGTTCATCTTGATGGCGCGCCGCTGCACCAGGGGGCTGAGCAGGTGGGCCTCGAACTGCTGGTAGATCATGAACAGCGCCAGCGCGAGCAGCGCCCGCTTCGAGCCCACCGACGCCAGCGTGGTCACGCTCACCAACAGCGCCGTGATGACGCTGCCGATGTACGGGATGAGCCCCAACACCATCGCCACCAGACCGAGCGGCAGGAAGTACGGCACACCCAGCGCCAGCGACATGCCCGCCGTGAACGCGCCACCCACGGAGACGATGAGCAGCGTGCCGACGAGGTAGTTGCCCACCGCCTCGCGCATCCGGCCCACCACGCGGCGCACGCGGGGACGGCTGCGCGGACGCACCCAGCCCAGGATGCTCGCGTAGAGGTCGTGCCCGAAGAGCAGGCCGAACACGGCCAGCGCCAACACGGTGACGCCCGCGCCCAGCAGCTCCACCGTGGACGACAGCACGGTGATGAGCGGCCTGGCCAGGATGCCGGGCTCCACGTTGAACGCGTCCTGCGGATGCGACAGCACGCCGAAGTGCTCGTCCAGCTTGCGCACCCACGGGGCCTGGGTCAGCTCCGTGAGGAAGACCGGCGCCGCCTCCACCAGGTGCTGGAGCTGCTCCACGAGCAGCGGCACCAACGTGAGGATGAGCAGGCCGATGACTCCCAACAGCGTCAGCGCGATGAGCGCCACGCCCAGCCCCCGGCGCAGCCCCCACGACTGCAACCGGCGGACGACCGGCTCCGCCGCCAGTCCCAGCAGCAGCGCCGCCGCCAGCAGCGTGAGCACGGGCCCCAGGCTCCGCATCGCCGAGCCCAGCAGCACGAGCAACACCACCTGGGCACCGACCGACCACACCGTCCGGGGCGGCACGTAGACCGGGAGTCCCTTGCGCGAAGCCTTCATGCCCCCAAGTTAGGGAGCACCTTCCAGGCAGGCGACGGGCCTGCACATGGCATTCCGGGTGGACTCCACGTGAGGATGGCGCCCGGCTGGTGGGCAGGCGGGCAGCCAGTGGCTACCAGGAGTCGCTGCCACCACCTCCGCCAGAGTCTCCGCCGCCTCCGCCCCAGTCCGAGGACGAGCTGGACGAGTCGCTGCTGGAGGACGACGAGGAGTCGTAGCTCGACGACGAGTCGTAGCTCGAGGACGTGCTGCTGACGGTCCAATCCGACGATGAGCCACCGCCTCCCGAACTGGAGCCGCTCCAGGTCCCGCGGCGTTCCGGGAGCCACACGCTCCAGAAGAGAAGACTGCCCATGGCCACGGGAAGCGAGAAGAGCGAGCCGAGCACCAGCCAGCGGAGGAGGCCCGCCAGGTCGAGGACAGGGTCGTGCTTCACCACCTGGCTGTAGGCGAGGACCAACATGGGCATGCAGAGCAGCACCAGTCCCAAGAGCGATGTCTTGAGCCCCTCGAACAGCTTCCATCCGCCGAAGAACACCCCCATCAGCACGCCATACGCGACGAGGATGAACAGCGGGGACCGGGGCCCGGACCACCCGACGGAGACGAGCGCCGCTGCCGGCAGCACCACCAGCAGCGCCGCCATCGTGAGCATCCTCAAGCCCCGGAAGCCCGCGACCTGGACCTGGAGCAGCAGCCGCGCCATCACGCACGCCGTGATGAACAGCGCCACGAGGAACCCGGCCGACTCGTCCGAGGTCCAGGGCGGTGCCGTGGCGCTGCCTCCCTCGAAGGTCCCCGCGAGCACCTGCGCGTCCACGCCCGCGATGATGGCGAGCAGCGCCAGTTCGAACCGGCCCTCGCGCAAGAGCGGCCCCTGCGCGTGCAGCAGGGCCGTCGCCTCGCCATCCGTCAGCCAGGACTCCAGCCCGTAGCCCACCTCCAGCCGCGAGCGGCGGTCCGCACGCGCGATGACGAGCAGCAAGCCATTGTTCTGTCCCGCCGCACCGCCCTTCCATCGACGGAAGACCTCCGCCGCGTAGTCCTCGATGGGCTGGCCCTCCGTGGAGTCCACGAGCAGCACCGCCATGTGGACCTGCTTCGCGGCGCGCAGGTCCACCAGGGCCTTGGAGACCGTCTCCGTCTCGCGCGAGGTCAGCATCCCTCGCGGATCCGTCACCGGCCGCACGATGGCGGGGACCTCGGACAGGGCCAGCACGGGCAACAGCAACGTCAGCAGGACGGTCTTCACCATGAAGAGACCTCCGAGGACAGCGGCAGCGAAGAGGGCAGCCCGCTCAAGCGGACCACCCAGCTCGTGGGAAAGGAGGCGGCGGAGGCGTTGTACGCGGCGGCGCGTTCGTCATAGCGGCGCTGCTCCACCGCCACGCGGTTGTCCGCGCCCGCCACCTCCGCGTCGCGGTTCAAACCGGGCGTGAGCTGATCCAGGCGCGCATGCAGGGCCTCACGGCGCTCCAGCACGTTGCGCACCTGGGCCCGCTTCTGCGCCACCTCCGCCAGCGTGGTGGTGAGCCCGTTGCGCACCACGAGCCCCGACACGGCCAGCACGCCCGCGAGCGCCACGCCCGCCCACGCTCCCTGCTTGAGCCTCGCGCGGCGCAGTCGCGACAGACGCTCACGGGCCTGGGCCTCGCGGGCCTGCTCCTCGCGGCGGCGGGCCAGCGCATCCAGCGCCTGGTCCACGTAGCGCGAGGGGATGTCCAGCTCCTCCCCGATGCGCCGCAAGTCGTCCGGGGTGAGCGTGTCCGGCGCGGCGTCCTTCTGCATCAGCCGAGTGGCGGTGGCGATGAGCTCGTTGACGTCGTCATAGGCGACGGCCCCGGGAGCCTGCCGCGTCCGTGTCCCGTCACCCATGAAACCATCCCCTTGTCGCTTCGGCCCGGTCCCACCCGGATCCGCGCCCGACGATACGTCAGTTCCGTCCCCGGCCCGATACTGGCCCTCGTGTGCGTGGCGCCCGTCCATCGGTCCGGGCAGACTGCCGCGCCCATGGACAAGCCCCAGACAATGCGGTCGTTCGTGAAGCTGCTGGTGACGGATGCGCAAGCGTCCGTGCGCTTCTATGAGGGCCTCGGCTTCGAACGCATCGCGTCGGACCCTCCCATCCTCCGCCTCCAGTGGGGCGGAGAGTCGGACGTGTACCTCGTGAGCCCTCCTTCAAGCCTGAAGCTGGAGGGACGAAAGGGCATGGGCGTGCTCGTGGGCTTCCGCGCGGGCTCGGACGGCGTGGACGCGGTGGCCGCGAAGGCGGCGGCGCTGGGCGCGCACGTGGAGGGCCCCACGACGCAGCCCTGGTACACCCGCGAAATCGTCGTCACGGACCCGGACGGCTACCGGCTCAACTTCATCGAACCCGCCTGACGCTTTCTTTCCACGCCCCGTCCCCTTAAGGGGCGTGGAACGAACGATGGAATCCACGCCGTTGCGCGGACCCGGGGACGCCGCCCCGACACTTGATTGCCCCAGCCGCTTGCGCGAGCCTGTCGCGGCCTCCGTGAGCACGCCCCGCTACTTCGTTCCCCACGCCGCCAGCCCGGTCGAACCGGTGCCGTGCGATGCCTCGGAGGTCGTCCACGTCCTGGACGCCTTCCGGCTGGAGCCCGCGTACCTGGGTGAGCCCGAGTGGTTCGTCTGCACCGACGTCGTGGGCCAGCTCCAGCTCATCCCCGGCAGCGAGCGCGCGCGGCTGCCCGCGTCCGTGCAGGCGCAGCTCGCGCACCATGAAGTCGCCTCCGGCAAGCCGCCGCGCCGCCTGGCCGCGACGGAGCTGTTCTTCTTCGCTCCGGAGGTGGTGGAGCACCCCTCCAACACGGACGGCTTCAACGACCCCGTCTATCTCTACGGCACGCTCACGGGCCCGTGGCCAGGCAACGCCGTAACGCGCGTGAACGGGCAGCTCACCGTCACCCGGGGCGACGTGCTCGCTGGCTTCGCGCACGGCGCGCAGGACGCCTTCCACTACGTGAAGGACGCGGAGAGCCGCGACGTGCCCCGCGCCTACCACGCGCTGCTGCCGGGCGACCGTGCGGATCAGCTCGCGCAGGGGCGCGGGCTCGTCCTCACCTACCCCGCGGTGCCCGCGGAGCTGCAGGCCCACCACGCCGCCAACGGCGCGCAGGTCGCGAGCGTGCTGCACGCGGTGCTCTCCCAGCTCCAGGACGACGCGCGCACGAACCAGGGTCCCCAGGACATCGCCTCGCTGGAGCTACCCGTGCCGAGCCGCGCGATGGCCATCGCGGACCTGGAGCTGCGCGGCTACGAGGTGAAGGGCGACCTCGCGACGCCGCGTCCCACGAAGGGCGGGCTGGTGGGGAAGCTCGCCGGGTGGCTCCAGGACGAGTCCGTGCGCGTGCCCCGCGAAGCGCCGCCGCCGGAGTTCCTGGAGCTCGCGCGCCGCGTGCTGCCGCTCCTGCCGGGCTGGCCCACGGAGACGGAGCGCACGCTGCGCGCCCACGTGCACGCGGGCACGCTGCCCCCGGGCACGCCGATGACGCGCCCCCCGGTGCCTCGCGCGCCCATGCCGCCCGCGTCCATCCCGCCGCGCCTGCCCACGCCGCCCGTGCGCTCCAGCGAGTGGATGCAGGACTTCATCGGTGCGCACGGCAAGCCGGGCGGCGCGAAGCCGCGCCTCACGCAGCTGCAACCGAAGCCCGCGCCCCGCCCGCCTCCCGCGAAGCCTTCATCCCCTGCCTCATGGCAGGCGGACTTCGCTCCGGCTCCGGCCGCGCCCGCCCGTCCGGCCAGCAAGCAGCAGGAGAAGGCGCCCGCCCCGCCCGGCAAGAAGCCGGACTGGATGCGCGACTTTGACGACTGACCCCGTCCGTTGCGGTGCTCGCACACCGGGCGATAGCGTTTTCAACCTCCAGAAAGGCAGACCATGGGACACGAGAAGCCGATCGAGCCGTTTTCGGACCTGCACCGCGAAGGGGACCGCGTGCGCGCGGTGCTGCTGCACGACCCCACGGTGGAGGGCCTGGACATGGCCATCTACATGGACGCTTCCGGCAGCATGCGCGAGGAGTACGCCTACAAGGCGCAGCAGCGCACCTTCCTGGAGTGGCTGCGCGGCGCGCCCATGAAGGAGGCCTCCAACGACGTGGAGCCGCAGGTGCGCTGGATGCTGGAGTATCTGGCCACCAAGGACCGCAACGGCCTTTTGCGCGTGGCCTACTGGGCCTGTGGCACCAACGGCCGCCAGGTGGAGCCCGTGGGTGAGCTCAAGGGCACCGACGTGAAGCAGTACAAGTTCCCCGGCGCGAAGCAGCTGGGCGGCTTCACGTACCTGGAGCCCGCGCTGCGCGACTACGTGAAGTACCTGGAGGAGCAGGTGAAGGTGGGCGCCAAGCGCGGCTGCGCCATCATCGTCACCGACGGCCGCCTCCACGACGCCGAAGCGGTGGAGAAGTTCTCCGCGGAGGTGGCGAAGAAGATCGCCTCCGGGCGCCTGCCGCGCATCAACTTCGTGCTGGTGGGCGTGGGCGACGACATCGACGAGGAGCAGCTGGAGCACATCGCCCACGCGGAGTTCCCGGGCGTGGGCCACCTCTGGTGCCACCGCATCGCGAAGGAGATCACCCAGGTCGCGGAGCTGGTCGCCGTGCTGGTGGACGAGACCATGACGGTCGCCGCCGGCGGCACCATCTACGACGACAAGGGCACGGTGCTGAAGACGTATGAGGGCCGCCTGCCCGCGGTGCTGGAGTTCGAGGTGCCCGAGGACGCGAAGAGCTTCACGCTGGAGGTGAACGGCCAGCGCTACACCCAGCCGCTCCCCGACGAAGAGCACCACGACGAGGACGAAGACGAGGACCACCACTGATGGCCGGCCACGAAGTCATCAACCGCCCCTTCTCCGACGTCCACCGGATGGGCAACAAGGTCGTCGCGACGCTCTTGCACGACCCCACCGTGGAGGGCCTGGACGTGGCCCTCTACATGGACGGCTCCGCGAGCATGGAGAACGCGTACGGGCCGCGCGGAATCCTGGCGAAGCTCGCCCCGGTGAAGAACCAGGTCGAGCCGCAGATGCAGTGGATGCTGGAGTACCTGGCCAACAAGGACCGGGACGGCAAGGTGCGCGTCACCTACTGGGCCTGCGGCGACGGCACCCAGCTGGAGATGGTGGGCGACCTCACCGGCCCGCAGGCCAAGGGCTACCGCTTCCCCGGGCCGAAGTCCTACGGCAAGGCCACGGTGATGCTGCCGGTGCTGCGCGACTTCGTGGCGCACATCAAGCAGCAGGTGGGCGAAGGCGCCAAGCGGGGCCTGGCCGTCATCATCACGGACTCGCAGATCAACGACGCCCATGACGTGACGGCCTACGCCACGCAGGTGGCCAAGGAGATCGCCTCCGGCCGCCTGCCTCGCATCAACTTCGTCTTCATGGGCGTGGGCGAGCACGTGGACGAGGAGCAGATGGAGGAGATCTCCCATACGACCTACCCGGGCGTGGGCCACCTCTGGTGCCACCGCCACGCGGACCGCATGGAGGAGATGGCGGAGCTCGTGGCCGTGCTCGTGGACGAGACGATGACCGTCGCCGCGGGCGGCACCGTCTACGACGAGCAGGGCAAGGTCCTGAAGGTCTACGAGGGCCGCCTGCCCGCGGTGCTGGAGTTCGACATCCCCCCGACGTGCAAGCAGTTCACGCTGGAGGTCGCCGGCCAGCGCTTCGACCAGCCCGTCCCGGAAGAGCACGAGGACGAGGACCACCACGACGAGGATGAGGACGAGAAGCCCCAGGCGGCAGCGCCTCCGGCCGCAGCGCCCTCGCACTCACGCCGCGGACACCGCCACTAGGGCGACAGGAAGAGCCAAGCCATGTCGGAGCAGAAGAAGAGCGGGTCGCGGTTCGGTGCGTTGAACATCAAGGGCCTCAAGGAAGCACAGCCCGGCGGCAACGCCGTGCAGCGCCATGTCCACGGCCCGGGGTGCGACCACGACCATGGCCATGATGGCCACGACCACCACGGTCATGACCACGGGCACGCGCATGCGCACGGCGAGCCCCACGTGCACGGCCCTTCCTGCTCCCATGGCCACGACCACGGACATGACCACCACGGCCATGCCCACTCCCAGCGCGTCATCCGTCCGCCGGCCCACCGTCCGGCGGAGGGAGGCGGCGCCGCGCTCCAGTTGGATCTGGAGGGCACGCTGCCGGGAGAGACGGACGACCAGGGCCGCTTCGCGCGGCTGGAGGCGGCCCTGGAGTCGCAGCACGGCATCACCGACGTGCACCTGCGCCGCGACGCGGGCCACGCGGAGGTGTGCATCCACTACCAGCCGTCGCTGGTGAGCGTGTCTCAGTTGCTGACGCTCGCTCGGAAGACGGGCGCGCAGGTGGCCGCGCGCTATCCGCATCACACCTGGTTCGTGCGCGGGATGGACTCCGCGGACGCGGCCCAGGTCATCGAGCACGCGGTCTCCAAGATGAAGGGCGTGCTCACCGCCAGCGTCGCGTACGCCAGCGAGCGCTTGGTCATTGAATACGACAAGCAGGAGCTGAAGCTGCCGGACGTGGAGGCCCGGGTGAAGTCGCTCGGGTACGGGCTGGAAGTGCCCATGGCGGGCCACGCCTGTTCGCACCACGCGCACGGTGGCGGTCTGGCGCCGCTGTTGGAGCTGCCCCTGGTGGTCGCGTCCGGCGTGCTGCTGGCGGCGGGCTTCGTGGTGGAGCACTTCGCGCTGGCGCCACCGCTGGTGGCCACGGTGCTCTGGGCGCTGTCCATGGCGAGCGGCGGCTTCTTCGCCATCCGGGGCTCGGTGCAGTCCATCGCGCAGCTGCGCATCGACATCGAGACGATGATGGTGGTGGCGGCGCTGGGCGCGGCGGTGCTCGGCGCGTGGTTCGAGGGCGCGTTCCTGCTCTTCCTCTTCAGCGCGGGCCACGCGCTGGAGCACCGGGCCATGGAGAAGGCGCGCCGCTCCATCGAGGCGCTGGGCCAGCTGCGTCCGGAGGTGGCGCGCGTGCGCCGGGGCTCCGACGTCGTGGAGGTGCCGGTGGCGGACGTGAAGCGCGGGGAGCGCATCGTCGTGCGCCCGGGCGACCGCGTCCCGCTGGACGGCGTCATCCTGGAGGGCAAGAGCTCCCTGGACCAGGCGGCCATCACCGGCGAGTCCATGCCGGTGGCGCGCAAGCCGGGCGACGAAGTGTTCTCCGGCACCATCAACTGCGAGGCGGCGCTGGAGGTGGAGGTGACGCGCCTGTCGTCGGAGTCCGTGCTGGCGCGCGTGGTGGACATGGTGGCGCAGGCGGAGGCGCAGAAGGGCAAGCGGCAGCGCTTCGCCCAGCGCCTGGAGCGCACCGTGGCGCCGCTCGTGATGGCGTCCGCGGTGGTGTTCCCGGTGGTGCTGGTGCTGACGGGCACGCCGATGAAGGAGGCGGTGCTGCGCGCGGTGGGGCTGCTGGTGGCCGCGTCTCCGTGCGCGCTCGCCATCTCCACGCCGTCCGCCGTGCTCTCCGCGGTGGCGTCAGCCGCGCGCGGGGGCGTGCTGATCAAGGGCGGCATCTACCTGGAGCTGCTCAGCGGCATCCGCGCCATCGCCTTCGACAAGACGGGCACGCTCACCGTGGGCCGCCCCCGGCTGCTCACCACGTGGGCCGCGCCGGGCGTGACGCGCGAGGAGCTGTTGGGCACCGCCGCGGGCGTGGAGGCGCTGTCCGCGCACCCGCTGGCCAAGGCGGTGGTGGACGGCGCCGCCGAGGCGCGCATCGCCGTGCCCGTGGGCCGCGACCTGGAGGCCATCCACGGCCAGGGCATCCGCGCGAAGGTGGGCGACGACGCGGTGGAGGTGGGCAGCACGGCCCTCTTCGCGGGCGAGGCGATTCCCCCGGAGGTCACCGCCGAGGTGGCGCGGCTGGAGGAGGCGGGCCAGACGACGATGGTGGTGCGCCGCGCGGGCCGCTACCTGGGCGTGCTGGGCGTGGCGGACACGCTGCGCGGCGGCGCCCGCCAGGTGGTGCAGGCGCTGAAGGCGGGCGGCATCGAGCGCACGGTGATGCTGTCCGGCGACAACGCGCTCGTGGCCCGCTCCATCGCGCAGCAGGTGGGCCTGGACGAGGCGAAGGCCCCGCTGATGCCCGTGGACAAGGTGACGGCGGTGAAGGAGCTGGGCCGCACGCACCCGGTGGCCATGGTGGGCGATGGCGTCAACGACGCGCCCGCGCTCGCCGCGGCGGCGGTCGGCGTGGCCATGGGCGGCGCCGGCAGCGACGCGGCGCTGGAGACGGCGGACGTGGTACTGATGAGCGACGACCTGGCGAAGCTGCCCTTCGCGCTGGAGCTGTCCAGGCGCGCCACGGCCGTGATGAAGCAGAACCTGGTCATCGCGCTGGGCGTGAGCGCGGTGCTCGTGGTGGCCGCCGTGCTGGGCCTCACGCGCATCAGCCAGGCCGTGGTGCTCCACGAGGGCAGCACGCTGCTCGTCGTCTTCAACGGCCTGCGCCTGCTCGCCTTCCGGCCGAAGGCGCCCGCCTCGCCGCCGCAGCCCGCCACGGGCCCGCAGCCCGCCGCCGGTTAGCCCGTGCGCGTCATGCTTGGCGTGACAACTTCCCCCACGCCCGGAGGAGCGGGCGCACGCGGGAGGTGTTGTCTTGCAGGCGGCATGACTTGAAGTGGATGCACGCAGCGCGTCGTGAGCGGGGTGTCACAGGCGGCGCGTGTTGAACGTGGCATGGTGGGAGCTCCCATGCCTGTCAGCGTCTTCGACCTCTTCAAGATTGGAATTGGACCCTCCAGCTCGCACACGGTGGGGCCCATGCGCGCGGCCCGCACGTTCGTGGTGGGGCTGTCGGACGCGGGGCTCCTGGAGCGCGTGACGCGGCTCAAGGTGGAGCTGTTCGGTTCGCTGGGCGCGACGGGCAAGGGGCACGGCAGCGACAAGGCGGTGCTGCTGGGCCTGCGCGGCGACACGCCCGAGGACGTGGACGTGGAGCTGGTGCCGTCCATCGTCGCGCACTGGCGCGCGGAGGGGCGCGTGTCGCTGCTCCAGCGGCTGGTGCTCCCCTTCCGCGACGGCGAGCACCTGGTGATGCACAAGCGCAAGGTGCTGCCCTACCACCCCAACGGCATGCGCTTCACCGCGTTCGGCGAGGGCGGGGAGACGCTGGCCTGTCGCATCTACTACTCGGTGGGCGGAGGCTTCGTGGTGGACGAGCACGCGGCGGCGGGCGCGGATCCGCTGCGCGCGGAGAACGCGTCGGTGCCGCTGCCGTTCAGGTCCGCGGAGGAGCTGCTCCAGCACTGCGAGCGGGAGCGGCTGCCCATCAGCTCGGTGATGCTGCGCAACGAGCTGACGTCCCGGAGCGAGGAGGACATCCGCGCGGGGCTCTTGCGCATCTGGACGGTGATGCAGGCGTGCGTGACGCGCGGGTGCACCACGGGGGGCATCCTGCCCGGCGGGTTGAAGGTGGAGCGGCGCGCGGCGGCGATGTACCAGCGGCTCATCAGCCGGCCGGAGGCGGGGCTCACCAATCCGCTGACGGTGCTGGACTGGGTGAACCTGTACGCGCTCGCGGTGAACGAGGAGAACGCGGCGGGCGGGCGCGTTGTCACGGCGCCCACGAATGGCGCGGCGGGCATCATCCCGGCGGTGCTGCACTACTACTGGCGCTTCGTGCCGGGGGCGAACGCGGACGGCGTGGTGCGCTTCCTCCTCACGGCGGGCGCCATTGGAGCGCTCTACAAGGAGAACGCGTCCATCAGCGGCGCGGAGGTGGGCTGCCAGGGCGAGGTGGGCAGCGCGTGCTCCATGGCGGCGGGAGGGCTCGCGGAGGTGCTGGGCGGCACGCCGCTGCAGGTGGAGAACGCGGCGGAGATCGCCATGGAGCACAACCTGGGGCTCACCTGCGACCCGATTGGCGGGCTGGTGCAGGTGCCCTGCATCGAGCGCAACGCGATGGCCTCCGTGAAGGCCATCAACGCGGTGCGCATGGCGCTGTCCGGCGACGGGAAGCACTTCGTCAGCCTGGACAAGGTCATCAAGACGATGCGCGACACCGGCCGCGACATGAAGGACAAGTACAAGGAGACCGCGCGCGGCGGCCTCGCGGTCAACGTCCTGGAGGTCGCGAACCTCAGCGTCGGCCTGCCGGAGTGCTGACGGTTCCAGCGGCTTGAAGTCCAACCGTCCAGCAAGGCCCACCTCCCTGCCCGACGCGGCCTGAACCTGTCCGACAGTCGGACAGGTTTCCCGGCCCCCGGCCTCCAAACCTGTCCAACCGCGGAACTGGATTCCGCGTCGCCGACGGAGCAGCAGCCCTCGACCACGGCGGTCTGAACCTGTCCGACTGTCGGACAAGTTCGCGAGCCGCACCGCCGGAGGCGAAGGCCCCGCTGGGCCCCTCCTCGGACTCACCTCGGCCCAAAGGCCTACCGCCGACGCTTGCCGCCGCGCCCGGCGGACACGGGCACCGCCTTCACCACCGGGGCGGGCCGGACGGAGAGCCACGCCTCCACCTCCTTCGACTGCGCGGTGCGCCCCGCAGACCTGAAGCGCGCGAGCGCCTGTGACGCCGCGTCGCGCGCCTCCGCCTCCTCGCCGTCCTTCCACAGCGCCTGGGCCAGCGCGAAGCCGGACTCGCCCAGCGAGTCCTCCTGCACGTCCTTGAAGGACAGCGCCTGCTTCAGTGACGCAATCGCGTCGCGCGTGCGCCCCAGGCCCAGCTGCGCTTGCCCCACTCCGTCCAGCGAGTAGTAGACCAGCTCGTCCTCGGGCCCCAGCTTCGCCTCCTTCACCTTCCGCGCTTCCTCGTAGTCCCGCAGCGCGTCCTCGTAGCGCTTGAGCGCGAGCAGGCTCATGCCCTCCTCGTCCAGCGCCTCCGCCAGCTTCACGCTCTGGTTCCCCAGCAACGTGCGGTGCAGCGACACCGACACCCGCGCGTGCTCCAGCGCCCCGGTGAAGTCCCGCTGCTCGCGCAGCGCCATGGACAGCGCCTGGTGCCGGCGCGCCGTGTCCAGGTGCACGGGCCCCATCGCCTTCTCCGTCTGCGCCAGCGCGTCCTTCAACACCGTCACCGCCTGCGCGCTCTTGCCCGTCTCCAGCAGCGTGCGCCCCAGCGTGAACGCCACCCGCGCCCGCTTGGGGTGCCCCTCCGGCAGCGCCGTCGCCAGCAGCCCCGACGCCTGCTCCAGCAGCTTCAGCGCGTCGTCCGGGCGCTCCTGCATCAGCGCGAGGTTCGCCGCGTTCACCTTCAGGTCGCTCTCCAGCACCGCGTCGCCGCCCACGCGCTTGAGCGTCGCCTCACCCAAGCGGCCCCAGCGCTGCGCGAGCGCGAACTGCTCCTGCTCGCCGTCCACGAAGAGCAGCTTGTTCATCACCGCCACCGCGAGCCGGTCCGCGCGGCCCGCCTCCGCGTCGTAGACGGCCTGCTCCAGCACCGCGCCGCCCGCGGCCTTGTCGCCCAGCACCGCCTGCGCCCAGCCCAGGTGGAACCGCAGCTCCGCCATCAGCGGCAGATAGCCCGTGGCCATCACGCGCGCCTCCGCGGCCTTCGCCAGCTCCAGCGCCTTGGGCATCCGGCTCAGGTCCACGCGGGCCTTCACGTCCGCCAGCGTCCCCTCCAGCGCCTCCAACTCCGCGCGCTTCGCGGGATCCGCGGGCCGGGGCTGAAGCTCCGTCAGCGACTCCACGTCCGCGCAGTCCCCCGGCGAGGGCAGCGCGTACGCCGCGTCCAGCGACTTGTCCACCAGCGCCACGTCCGCCGTCTGAAGCGTGGCCACCAGCGCGCCCAGGTCCTTGCGCCGCCGCTCCAGGCACACGAAGCGCTGGGACAGCAGCTCCTCCGTCTGCACCTCGCGCACGCGCGTGTCCTCGCACGCCGCCGTGTGCTGCTTCGCCCACTCCGCGCCGTAGCCGTCCAGCACCGCGCCCACCCGGCGCGCCATGTCCTGCGCCACCGGGCTCTTCGTCGCGAGGAACGACTGCGTCACCTTCTCGCGAGCGTCCGGCCCCCAGCGCTCCGCCACCAGGGCCGGCGCCCCCTCGCACACCTGCGAGCGCGACCACGCCACCCCGCCCGCCACGCCCAGCACCACCGTGGCCGCCACCGCCGCACCCGCGCGGCGCTGGAGCAGGGCCCGCCGCTCCCGCTGCCCCAGCACCGTCAACAGCTCCGCCATGGAGCGGAACCGGTCGCGAGGCTCCAGCGACAACCCCTTCATCAACGCGCGGCGCACCCACGCTGGCACCTTCGACTCGCGCGGCGGCTCCAGGATGGGCGACGGCGGCAGCACCTGCACCACCGCGGCCCTTGTCACACCGGGCTCGTCCTCCGCGCCGCCCTGAGGCCGCAGCTGGGACGCCACCCGCGACAGCTCGTCCGGGTCGAACGGGCGGATGCCATACAGCGCGCGGTACAGCGCCGCGCAGAAGCTGAATTGATCCGACCGCGAGTCCAGGAGCTCCCCCCGGAACTGCTCCGGGGACATGTACGCGGGCGTGCCCATCACCAGGCCCGCCTGCGTGAGCTGCGAGTTCAGCGGCGAGTCGTCCCCCACCGGCCGCGTGCGCTCGCCGTCCTCGTCGTCGTCGTCCGCCTCGCCCATGGGCCGCGCCAGCCCGAAGTCCGTGACGTAGACGCGCCCGTCCTTGCCCACCAGCACGTTGGCCGGCTTGAAGTCCCGGTGCACCAGCCCCGCCGCGTGCGCCGCCTCCAGGCCCCGCCCCGCCGCCAGGTACTTGTCCAGCAGCTCCTGCCACGTCCGGGGCTTCGCCTTCGTCCAGTCGCGCAGCGTGCCGCCGTCCACCAGCGCCATCGCCACGTAGACCTGCGAATCCCACTGCCCCACCTCGAAGACGGGGATGACGTTGGGATGGGAGATGCGCGCCATGGCCTGCGCCTCGCGCAACAGCCGCGCCCGTCCCTGCTCCAGGTCCTCGTGGCCGCCCTTCACCCGCAGCAGCTTCAGCGCCACCTTGCGGTCCAGGTCCGGATCATAGGCGGCGTACACCACCCCCATGCCCCCCTGCCCCAGCACCTTCAATGGAACGAACCGGCCCACCTGCCGCGAGGACAGCCGCTGCGACTCGCCGCCTCCCGCCCCTCGCGAGGGCACCGAGGCCTCCGCCCCACCCCGCCCCGTCGCGGGCGCGCTGGCTCTACCCGTACCGTAGGTTTCTCGCGACGTCGAAACGCGAGGCGCGGAGCCGGGCGCGGAAGGCCCGTCGTCCCTGTCATGCCGGTTCGCCATGGGTCCAGTGTACCCCTCATTCCAGGATTCCATGGTTCTTCGGCCGGGCCGCCTGCCCGGTTGCGTCTGAAATCGCGCCCTTCCCTCAAAAGCCGTGATCCGGAAGCAACCTCCAAAGTCCTGCGCGGATAATGGGGGAGGAAAAAGACCCGGTAGCGACAGGAGACGCCCTATGGCCCTCGGTATTGGCTCCAAGCTCGATTCGGTCATGGCGCGCATCCGCCAGGCCGCGGCGGAACGCGCGGCGGCTGCCCAGTCCGTGAAGGAGCCCCTGCCGGACGCCCCTGACGCCAAGGCGGTGAACCCCGCGGAGGGCCGCTACCTGGACTCCTTCGAGGAGGAGCGGGCCAAGAAGATGGGCATGCCCGACCTGGCCGCGCCCCCGCCTCCGGGCACGGACCCGGCGACGGCCAGCGCGGTCCCCACCAATGAAGCGACGCAGGCCCAGAAGGAGCAGGGCTGGAACGCGCCGCAGACGACCGTGGCGCAGACGAGCAAGAAGGGCTGCGCGGAGGCCACCCTCACCTACCTGGAGCAGTCCAGCGCCGAGGAGGCAGTCCCACTGACGCAGCAGGAGGCTCGCGAGAAGGTCCGCAACAAGGCGGACACGCTGAGCACGTCCGTGCGCGACCGCGTGAACGTGAACCTGGATGACGGCGCGACCCCGGACGAGATGGGCGCCATGCTCGGCTCCATGGGCATCAAGGTCACCAACGGCTTCGACGAGTGCAACACGGACGCGCTGAGCGGCGCGCTGAAGCACGGGCAGATGGCCCTGGCGATGGTGGACTCCGGCGCCCTGCTCAACACGACCCTGGCCGAAGGCGAGAAGGGCCCGGAGAGCGGCGAGCTGCACTGGCTCACCATCGACGGCGTGAACCCGGGCAAGAGCAAGAGCACGGATGACGACCTCTACCGCGTGCGCGACCCCATCAACGGCGCGTACTGGGTGAAGGCCAGCGACCTGAAGAAGAGCATCGAACAGGCCCAGGCGAAGCACGGCAGCGGCGGCGTGATGACGGTGCAGAAGGACGGCACCGCGAAGACGACCGAGCAGCGCGAGGCCCTGGCCCAATCCAACCTGGAGCGCACCCAGCCCCTGGGCAAGGGCAACGGCGGCGCCAGCCGGCGCCTGAGCGTGGGCGAGTCCAGCTAGCGTCCCGCCACGCAGCCCCCAACGCCTTCCCCAGCCTCGCGCCGGGGAAGGCGTTTTTGCGGGCATCTCATCGAGGAGATCCACCGGAGGCGCAGTGGAAGCGGCTGAATCCATGCTTCCAGAAAAGCCGTCCGAGGATGACATCGCCTGGGGACCGAGCATGGTGCCGATAGCGCGACATGCATTGAGCACCTGCGCGTCGCGAGAGTGACGGTCCCGCTCCCGAAGAAGTAGGGCGTCAAGGGCAAGACCGAGACCCGTTCACGACTTCCGCAGGGCCTGTAGCTCGCGCATCAGTCGGTGATAGTCTTGGGGGTCGTCGCGTTTACGTACTTCGCGAGCAAGCTCACGCCGGGTCCTGTGGAAGTGGTCCCAGTCCCAGGATGTCGGACCAAGACCTTTGTAGCGCGTTGGTTGGAAGAGGCATTTCCCGTCGGAATGCTCGGCTTCTCGCCTCTCGCAGTTGAAGCACCTCAAGAAGTCCTGCAGCCGACGCGGTGTAGACATGAGCGGCCTTTGAGGAAGAGTGCAACGGTGGAGAGGCAACAGTACGGCGCTCGCTGTCCAGGGGATGGGGCGCACGAGCGTGGGCGAGTCTAGCCAGAGGTCCCGCTCCCGCATGCTCCCTAACGCCTTCCCCCGCATCGCGCAGGGGAAGGCGTTTTCACCTCCGGAGGACTACAGCGGCTCGCCCACCACCAACGTCACGGGGCCGATGCTCTGGACGATGTACTGGTTGCGCGTGCCCACCTGGATGACGCTCTTCAGCCGCGCCTCCGGCCACTGCGCGTAGCCCAGCTCGTACAGCCACCGGTAGTCCTTCGGCGGGCCTTCGGAGGCCTGGGGCGAGGCGCGCTCCCCCAGGATGAAGGCCGCGTAGCGCGTGTAGGCCTTGTGGATGCTGCCGCCGCCCGTGCCCGCGTAGTCCCAGAAGCCCGGCCGCGCGTAGTTCACCTCCGCGTTGCGCGCGACGAGCGACATGGCCCACAGGTGGAACAGCGAGTAGCCGATGGGCGGTTCGCGGAGGATCTTCTCCTCGTAGACGCGGCCCTCGTTGGCGGTGCCCGTGCCGGACTCGATGGCGCGGTTGATGACGTCCTTGATGAAGGACGGGTTCGCGTACGCGCCGTTGCGGCGGTCCATCCACGACGTACCATCCAGCACGTAGCCCGCGAGCGCGCTGTCCTGCAGCGCCACGGATGCGGCCAGCAGGCCCGCTAGTCCCCAGGAGAGGTGGTTGTCCGAGCGATATCGGGTGAAGGCGCTGGAGCTGGGATGCGTGTCCGCCCAGCGCGTCCAGGCCTGGAAGCTGGAGTTGACCGCCTCCGCTGACTTGCGCAGCCACTCGCGCACGGCGGCGTCGTCCGCGGCCGGGAGCGGGTAGCCGTTGCGCTTGAGCAGCACATACGCGTCGCTGGCGTTTATCAGGCCATACACCTGGAACAGGCCATCCAGCGCGAAGTTCCACGGGCGGTCGGAACAGTAGTCCGTCGTCTGGCCATCGAGCTTCGCCGCCGCGTAGTCCACGTGCAGGTCATGCATGTTCACGGGCGTGTGCTGCGACGCCCACGTCTTCAGGAACAGCGCCGCGTGCGCCGCGTACTTCGTGTCCCCGCTGACGGCGTACTGGAGCGCCAGCGTGCGCATCCGGTCTCCGTCATCCGTGAACTTGCTCGTCGCGTCCGCCAGCGAGTTGTCCACACCGTCCGTGTCCGGCGAGCACCAGTGGTAGGTGATGGTGGAGATGTTCGTCATCCGGAACGGCCTGGGCGTCGCGGTCAGCGCCCCATCCGCGCGGCCCTTCAAGATGCGCGCGTTCTCCGCGTAGGGCTCCGTCGTGGCGGAGGCCCGCGTCCGTGCGCGCGTGAGCTCCGCGGCCGTGATGAAGATGCCGCCGCCCGCCGCGGGCAGCACCGTGGCCGCGGCCTCCGTCTGGGTTAGCCCCGACTCCGTCGCGTCTTCCTGTCCGCAGGCCGTGCCGCCCAAAACCACCCCCACCACCAGCGTCCGCAACCACCGTGTGTTCAAGGTCATGTCGTCATTCCTTTCGGTCGCGGGTGCGAAGGGCTCAGGTGCCGTCGATGAGGCGGTTCGCCAGGTCCGGGCTGAACTGCCCGGCGGGCGTGCCCGGGGCGATGCCGCACTGGCCATCCGAGTCCCCCGGCGTCTTCACCCACAGGAGCATCTCCGCGCCGCCGCCCGTCTGCGACGTCGCGCCCAGCTTGCGGCCCGCGGGGTTGCACCACTCGCCGTTGGAGCCGTTGCCGTTGCGGCTGGTGTCGATGACGTACTGCCGCGTGTAGCCGTAGCGGCTGTTGAGCGCGGCGTTCACCGCGTTGCCGTACGTGGTGGACTGCGCGGTGGGGTAGAAGTTGGAGACGTTGAGGGAGAAGCCGCGCACGTTGCGCACGCCCGCGGACTCCAGGCGCTGCGCCATGGTGTCGGCGGCGATCCAGCTCGCGTTGCCGCCGTCCAAGTACGTCCAGGTGTTGGGCGCGCGGTCGCGCAGTTGCTCGGAGGCGTAGCGGATGAGGCTCAGCCGCGTGGCGCGCTCCGTGTCGTTGGGGAGGCAGTCCAGCTGCGCGACGCCGTCCGGCTCCACGATGACCACCGCCGGCCGGTTGCCAATGGCCGTCGCGAAGGCGGCAATCCAGGCGCGGTACGCGTCCGCGCTGCCCGCCCCGCCGCCGGAGTGGCTGCCGCAGTCGCGACCGGGGATGTTGTAGGCCACCAGCACGGGCAGCTTGTCCGCCGCGTCCGCCGCGGCCACGAAGTTGGACACGTCCTGGGAGATGTTGCTGTTCCAGTTGCCGAACCAGCGCGCCATCGGCTTCGAGGCGATGGACGCGTTGATGCGCGACGCGCGGCCATCCCCGCTGTTGTTGCGCACCCACACCGCGGGGTTGGAGTTGGGGTCCACGTAGAAGCCGCTGGTCATCGCCACCGGGCCGGAGCCGGTGCCGCTCTCCGTGGTGAGCGAGATGTCATCCAGCCGCACCGTGACGGCGTTGGCGCGGCCGCCCAGTTGGAACGTCACCTGCCCCTGACCGGACGAGAACGACGACGTGAAGGGAAAGGAGAACCGGCGCGACGTGCCGTCCAGCGTAAAGGACCGCGTGAGCGTGGACGTGTAAGGCGCCACCTCCTGCTGCACGGTGGCTTGCGCGGTGATGGTCGCCGTGGCGGTGGCGGTGAACGCGAGCGTGTACGTCTTCCCGGCGGTGAGCGTCAGGCCGCTCTGTCCCACGATGGCGTCCCAAGGGTTCGCCGTGTTCGCCGCGACATCCACGCGCCACTTGCCGCTCTCCACATACGACTGCGTGCTGGCGTTGTTCCACCACGGCGCCACCGTGCCGGAGCTGAAGGAGCCATTGGTGAGCAGCTCGGTGAGCGCGGCCTCCTGAGTCGTCAGCGCCGGAGCATCGACCGGAGCATCAGGAGCAACGGGCTCGGCCGGACCACAGGCCGCGAGCGCGAACAGCGGCACGAACGACAGCGACAACCGACGCACGGAACGAGGGGTACGCATGAAGGGGGAACTCCTCACCACGGGGGAGCTCCCTTCTTGCGGCGGCCCAGTCCGGAATACAAGACTAAGCAGTTATTTCAGCTCTTGGCGGAATATTGCTGAACCCTTCACGCCAAGGGGCCAACCACGACATCGCGGGCATGTACACCCCGGATCCACGGCCCTAACCTGGCGCTCCCGCGACCGGGACAGGGAGCCCATGACGAAGGCTGTCTTCACCACCTCGGAAGGCTCGGCGTATGACGACCAGCCCGAGGTGCGTTACCACTTCCCGCGCACCTATCTGCGGCAGGTGGAGGCCGCCGTCGATGAGCTGATCGTCTACTACGAGCCCCGCAGGGCCAGTGGACCGACGAGCAGGAACGGGCGGCAGGCGTACTTCGCCGTAGCGAAGGTCCACGGCGTGGAAGAGGACAGGACGCAGCCCGATCACTTCTACGCGCTCATCGAGGACTTCCTCGAGTTCGACCACCCCGTGCCCTTCCGGGAGGGTGACCACTACTACGAGGAGGCCCTGCGCAAGGCGGATGGCAGCACGAACAGGGGCGCCTTCCAACGGTCCGTCCGGCCCATTAAGGACTCGGAGTTCGAGCTCATCACACGTCTGGGTTTCCGCCGGGACTACGCCCCCTGGGAGATGCCCGTCCCTGGTGTCGCGGAACCACCTCCTGTCTACCCGGAGCGTCCGCTGGAGCAACTGGTCGTCTCACGGCCATTCCGGGACGACGCCTTCCGACACAACGTGCGCCGCGCCTACTCCCAGACCTGCGCGATCTCCGGCTTGCGGCTCATCAACGGCGGCGGGCGGCCAGAGGTCCAGGCGGCGCACATCCAGCCCGTGGCGTCCCATGGCCCCGACTCCGTCCGCAACGGACTGGCACTAACGGGCACCGTGCATTGGATGTTCGACCGGGGCCTCATCTCCATCGACGACGACCACCGCGTCCTGATTGCGACCCGTGGCATCCCCGAAGACCTCGGCCGGCTCGTCCAGCCGCACCGCCAGCTGCGGCTGCCGGAGCGCCCGGAATGGCGGCCCCACCCCAGCTATCTGAGGTGGCACCGAGAACACGTCTTCAAGGGATGACAGCGAACCTCACGGCCCCTGCGGTCCAGGGCTCGCGTTGCCGCCGTCGGTGACGTAGCGCCACTGGCCGTCGGCCTGCCGGCGCCAGACGGTGAGGTACTTCACGTGGTCCACTTCGGGCTGGCCCTTCTCGTCCTTGCCCGTGGCGATGGCGCGGCCCACCGTGTACGCGAGGTCGCCGGAGCCCGCCGCGTCACCCAGCACCGGCTCCCAGCGCAGGTCGATGGTCTCCAGCGTGAACGGCGCGTACGCCTTCGCGACGGCCTCATGGCCGAAGATGCCGGCGGATCCGAGCGGCATCACCGCGTCCTCCGCGGCCCAGGCGGCGAAGGCCTTGCCCATGCCCTCGGTCGTGGACATGGCGGAGAACGCGCTGTCCGCGGCCTTCGCCTCCTCCAGCACCTTCGCGGGCGCCAGCGCGCGCGGCTCCGGCGCCGGCAGCGTGGAGGACGGCGCGAAGCCCGCGGGCGGCGTCATCGGCGTCTTGGCGGCGTTGAGCACCGCCACCGCCACGCGCCACTGCCCGTCCGGCTGGCGCTTCCACGCGGTGATGTAGCGCGCGATCGGCCGCACCGACGTGCCCCCCGACTCCACGGACACGTTGCCCACCGCGTACCCCAGCGTCCCATCCGCGCTCACGTCCCAGCGCACGGGCGCCCAGCGCACCTTGCCCTCCGCCTCCAGCGGATGCGCGGCCAGCCACGCGCGGATGGCCTCCCTGCCCTTCTGCGCGTACACGCCGTCCACCAGCAGCACCGCGTCGTCCGCGACGAAGTCCGCGAACGCCTGCGCCGAACCGGCCTTCTGCGCCGCGTCCGACATGGCCTGGTCCGCCGCACGCAACCCCGCGCGCTGGTCCTCCAACGACTGCCGCGCCGCCACCGCCTGCGCCCCCGGCCCGGAGGCCTTCGCCCCCCCACACCCCAGGGTCCCCAACGCCGCGAAGACGAGCGCGCCCGCGAACATCCGTTTCATGTGCTGGCTTCCTTTCGTGAAACACCGGGCCCGCGCCATACACGTAAACACGGGATTCCGCTCGCCTCGTGTCCCGGGGCGATCCAGGAATGATGCGTTTCTACAATTAGAAGGGAATTTCTCCTCACCGTGAAAGGAATCCCTCGAATGGATGGACGTAACGGAAGGACCGGCGGCGCCCGGCTGCTGCCGCTGACGGCGCTGCTGCTGGCCACCGGGTGTGAGCCGCGCACCGCGACGCCTCCGGCGCCGGAAGGCCCCACCACGTCAGTGAAGAAGCTGGGGGCGGGCAGCCTCTCCGCCACCGTGCGCAGGACGGCGCACGGCATCCCCCACGTGCTGGCGGACGACTTCGCGGGCGTGGGCTACGGCTACGGCTACGCGTTCGCGCAGGACAACCTCTGCGCGCTGATGGACGCGCTGGTGACGGTGAACGCCGAGCGCTCGCGCTACTTCGGGCCGGACGGCACGTACCTGGCCGCGCTGGGCAGCCAGTACAACAACCTGAAGAGTGACTTCTTCTACCAGGCCATCAACGACGACGGCACGGTGGAGGCGCTGCTGGCGAAGCCGCCGCCCCTGGGCCCGTCCCAGGACGTGCGCGAGCTGGTGCGCGGCTACACGGCGGGCATCAACCGCTACCTGGCGGACACCGGCGTGGACGCGCTGCCGGACCCGCGCTGCAAGGGCGCGGCCTGGGTGCGCCCCATCACCGAGCGCGACCTGTACCGGCGCTACTACCAGCTCAGCCTCTTCGCCAGCTCGCTCTTCTTCCTGGACGCGCTGGTGGACGCGAAGCCCCCGTCCCTGCTGCCGGACGGCACGCTGCCCCTGCCGCTGCCCGCGCCCGCCACGCTGGACCGCAAGGTGTTCCCCAGTTCGGAGACGCTGGGCCTGGGCAGCAACGCCTTCGGCCTGGGCAGTCAGGCCACGCGCAACGGCAAGGGCATGCTGCTGGCCAACCCGCACTTCCCCTGGGAGGGCTCGGAGCGCTTCTACGAGGCCCACCTCACGGTGCCGGGCAAGCTCAACGTCTCCGGCGTGAGCCTGCTGGGCGTACCCGCCATCCTCATCGGCCACAACGAGACGCTGGCCTGGAGCCACACCGTCTCCACCGCGTACCGCTTCACCCCCTTCGAGCTGAAGCTCATCCCGGGCTTCCCCACGAAGTACCTGTACGACGGCCAGATTCGCGAGATGACGACCCGCACCGTCACGGTGCAGGCGAAGGCAGCGGACGGGTCGCTCACGGCGCGCCAGCACACCTTCTACCGTTCGCACCTGGGCCCGATGCTGGAGTACCCGTCCGGCCTGATGACCTGGAACGGCCTCACCGCCTACGCGTTCCATGACGCCAACGCCTCCAACCTGCGCCTCCTGGACGCCTTCTTCGCCATGGACCGCGCAGCGAACGTGGACGAACTGCGCACGGCGCAGAACACCTGGCAGGGCATCCCGTGGGTGAACACCATCGCCACGGACGCGCAGGGCCGCGCGTACTACGCGGACATGAGCGTGGTGCCGCACGTCACGGACGCGAAGCTCGCGCGCTGCGTGCTGTCCCCCATCCCGCTGCTGGTGCTCGCGAGCGCGGGGCTGCCGGTGCTGGACGGCTCGCGCTCCGACTGCGCGCTGGGCAGCGACGCGGACGCGGTGGAGCCGGGCATCTTCGGCCCGGGCAGCCTGCCGCGCCTCACCCGCGCCGACTACGTCACCAACTCCAACGACAGCTACTGGCTGCCCAACCCCGCCCAGCCGCTCACCGGCTTCCCGCGCATCCTCGGCGGTGAGAAGAACGTGCGCAGCCTGCGCACCCGCCTGGGCCTGAAGATGGTGCAGGGCCGCATCGCGGGCACGGACGGCCTGGAGGGACAGGGCTTCACGCTGGAGCAGCTCCAGACGGTGATGTTCAACAACCGCAACTACTCCGGAGAGCTGCTGCGCGACGCCGCGGTGGCGCTGTGCCGCCGCACGCCCTTCGTGCTGATGCCGGACCTCACCTTCGAGGACCTGCGCCCCGCCTGCCCCGTGCTGGCCGCGTGGGACCTGAAGGGCGACCTGGACAGCCGGGGCGAACTGCTCTGGCGCGTGTTCCTCTTCACCGCGGTGGGTGTCACGGGCGGACCGTACGTGGTGCCCTTCAACGCGAACGACCCCGTCAACACGCCGCGCACGCTCAACACGCTGAACCCGCAGGTGGCCCAGGCACTGGGCACCGCCATCCGCACGCTGCGCGAGCGCGGCATCGCCCTGGACGCGACGACGGGCTCCGTGCAGGGCAAGCGCAAGAACGGCATCTTCTACCCGGTGCACGGCTGCGCCCACGACGAGGGCTGCTTCAATCAAATCGCCAACCAGCTCCTGCCGGACGGCACGTATGAGCCTGTCCTGGGCTCCAGCTTCGTCATGGCCGTGTCCTTCACGGACGCAGGGCCCGTGGCGAAGTCCGTGCTCACGTACTCCCAGTCCACCAACCCGGCCTCGCCCTATTACGCGGACCAGACGGCCATGTTCTCCCAGAAGCAGTGGGTGGACCGCCGCTACACGGAGGCGGAGATCGCCGCGGACCCGGCGCTGACCGTCACGCACCTCCAGGAATAGTCAAAGCCAGACAGCGGGGCTTTCGCGGCCCGGTGCCCCTTCCCGTGAAACACGGGGAGAGGCGCCGAGCCGCGGTGTTTTCAGCCCTTCGCGGGCGTGGCCTGGATGTCCAGCTCGATGTCCACCTTCTCGCCAATGAGCCAGCCGCCGTTGTCCAGCGCCCGGTTCCACTGGATGCCGAAGTCGGAGCGCTGCAGCGACGTGCGCGCCGAGTACAGCAGCCGCGACTGGCCCCAGGGGTCCTGCGTGGTGGCCAGGTGGCGCACCTCCAGGAGCAGCGGGCGCGTCACCCGGCGCAGCGTCAGCTCTCCCTGGAGCTGGAAGGCGGTGCCGCCCGTGGCGTGCGACTGGCTGGCCCGGAAGGTGATGAGCGGGGCGGCCTCCGCGTCCAGGAACTCCGGCGAGCGCAGGTGCGCGTCCCGCTCCGGGTTCCCCGTGTAGATGCTCGCGGCCTCCACCCGCACGTCCACCTCGCCCTGCAGCGGGGACTGAGGATCCGCCTTCAGCGTGCCGGACACGCGTTCGAAGCGGCCGTGCACGCGGGCGACCACCATGTGACGGGCAATGAAGAGCACGGCCGAATGGGCCGGATCGATGTTCCACGACGGAAGGGACATGGGAGGGGGCTCGCGGGGGGACGCGTGAAGAATGCTCGCGCCGGAAAGTAGCAATGCCATCACAAATCCGCAGCGCTCAGTGCATGCCCAGACGCGCGGTGCGACCCGAAAACGCGTCTGTTCAACGCACTTTCCGAGGTCTCAAGAGTCCCCATTATTCGCATTTGATAAAGTTTGTCAGGCCAATCCCCGAAAGGCAGCATTCACTATGGGTGAAATATGGATTCCCTCCAGGCGGCGCACTCCCGCGCCCCTTTCCGGGATTCCCACCCGAGGAGCTCCTCGTGAAGATGCTTCGTTGGAGTGCGGCGGCGCTGGCGCTGTTCGTCGTGGGCTGCGGTCCCGTGGAGGAGCAGCCGCTGACGCCCGAGCCCGCTGCGCTGGAGACGCAGGAGGCGGAGCTGGCGACCCGGACCTGCACGAACAGCCTGGGCTGCCGGGAGGCGTGTACCTGCCAGGGCGGCTACTGCGTTCCGGACGGGTTCGGTCCGCCGCCGCCCGCCGGTTACTGTGACCAGGCGCCCGTGCGCGCCTGCTCCACGGGCTCGGACTGCGCGTCCGGGTGCAACTGCGTGGGCAACGTCTGCGTCAATGGCGGCTTCAGCCCGCCCGCCAACTGCCTGCTGGCGCCTCCGGATTCATACGAGAGCGACAACACGCACACCTCCGCGTCCTCGTACCTGGGCACGCCGCAGCTCGACCACTCCTTCCACCGCCAGAACGACGTGGACTGGGTGCTGGTCGCCACGCCCATCAACCAGGTGATGACGGTGGAGACCTACAACCTGCGCAACGGCCCGTGGATGCGCATCGACATCTACGCGTACAACTACGCCACCCGCACGCTGGGCTCGCTCGTGGGCAGCACGTCCAGCACCGTCTGCTCGCAGCTCACCCCGTCCTGCTTCGTCTACCGCGCGACGGCGAACGTCGTGGCGAATGGCGTCTACGCGGTGAAGATCACCGACGCGCGCAACCGGCCGTCGGGCGACGACTACACGCCCACCGCGAAGTACGACCTGAAGATGTACTGAGCCCCAGCGCCTTCAGTCGCGGGGCGGCAGGTCGTCCGCCGTCCCGTCGATGACGCGCTTCGCGATGGCGAAGGAGAAGCCCGCGCGGGCGAGCGCCGCCAGGTCCTTCCTGCGGTTCTCCACGCGCGTGCTCGGGTCGCGCCGGAAGGGGCCCAGCCGCTTCTTGCGCGCCCAGATGCGGGCGGCGGCGTCTTCCGGCACGTCCTGGGTGGCCTCCGCCAGCTTCTCCTGCACCAGCTCCGGCGCCACGCCCTTCATGCGCAGCTTCTGGGTGATGACGCGCGCGCTGCGGCCGGACGCGCGCAGCGAGTGCACGCGCGTCTCCGCGTAGGTCCGGTCGTTGATGAGGCCGTTGCGGATGAGCTTCTCCGCCAGCGTGTCCACCCAGCCCACGGCCTCCGCGCGGTCGGTGCCGTGGAACTTCACGGAGCGGTCCACCCGGCGCATCAGCACGCGCTTGAGCTGGCTCACCGTGGCCGCGTACCGCTTGAGGTAGTGCAGCGCCGCGTTCTCCAGGTAGCGCGGCGACACCTTCCGGGGCGGCTTCGGCTTGCGAGGCTCCCGGCGGCGCTCCGAGTCCCTGTCGGTGGGGTCATCCATGGCGGGACAGCTCTACCACCGGGGTCCGACGCTGGGGGACGCGTCCGCCGCCCCTCCGGGTGGGCCGCCCGGGGCCCGTCCGCCCGGCGGGCCTCCACGAAGGCCCGTCATGACGCCGCCTGCTCCCGCGCGTAGTGCGTGGGGGGCAGGCCGACGTGGCGGGTGAAGGCCACGCTGAAGGTGCTCGCGGAGCTGTAGCCGACCTGCTCCGCGACCTCGGCGACGGTGACCTCCTTCTTGCGCCGCAGCAGGTCCTTCGCCTGGGCCATGCGCCAGCCGAGCAGGTACTCCATCGGGGCCATGCCCACCGCGCGGCTGAAGCGCTCGAAGAACGCGGAGCGGGACAGCGCGGCCTCCTTCGCCAGCTGCGCCACGGTCCATGCGTGGGTCGGGTGCTCGTGCATCCGGCGGATGGCCACGGACAGGCGCTCGTCGGAGAGGCCGCGCAGGAGGCCCGGCGACGCCTCGACGCCCGCCGTGGAGCGGAGCGCTTCGATGAGCAGCACCTCCATGAGGCGGGCGAGGATGACGTCGCGCGCGGGCCGCCGTTCACGCGATTCCTCCCGCAACAGCTCCACGAGGGTGGTGAGCCGCTGCTCGCCGCGGACGTGCACGAACTGCGGAAGGAGCGACACGAGCAGGCTCGCGTCCGGAGAGGCGAAGGTGCAGTACCCCACCATCAACCGGACATCGGGCGGGCCATGGTGGACGCCGTTCCGGATTTCACCATCGGGCAACACGATGCGCGGGGTCTCATGTCTTCCCTTCGGCGGCTCGATGCTCGTCGTCGTGAAGTTGAACGCCGCGGGAACCAGGACGAAGTCTCCCTTCTCGAGGATGACCGGCTCGCGCCCTTCGATGGCGAGGCGGCTGCTCCCCATGAGGACCGCGCAATAGAAGGGCCGCCCATTCTCCGCGCGCCGGACCCTCCACTTGCCCGCGCCGCTGACGAACTTCGAGAACGGAGCGCCCGGCTGGAGCAGCGAGACCACTTCCGCGAGGGGATCGACCATGACCGGACTCCTGCGAATGAAATCTGGACTCCCTGTTGTAGCAGGTCCGGTTCCCGCTCCGTATATCCGTCACCGAAGCCACCCTGCCAGGAGACGCCATGAAGACGATTCTGATCACCGGATGCTCGTCCGGATTCGGCCTCGACACCGCCCGCCACTTCCTCGAACACGGCTGGAAGGTCATCGCCACGATGCGCAAGCCCCGCGAGGACGTGCTGCCCCGCTCCGAGCACCTGCGCGTGCTCCCGCTGGATGTCACCGACCCGGCGAGCATCCGCAAGCTGGTGGAGGATGCCGGCCCCATCGACGTGCTGGTCAACAACGCGGGCGTGGGCCTGATGGGCGTCTTCGAGGGCACGTCCATGGAGACGGTCCGCGGCACCTTCGAAACGAACCTGTTTGGAGCGATGACCGTGACCCAGGCGTTCCTGCCTCAATTCCGGCAGCAGAAGTCGGGGGTCATCGTGAACGTCTCGTCGGGGACGACGCTGAGGCCGCTCCCGCTGCTCTCCGTCTACAGCGCGAGCAAGGCGGCGCTCAACACGTTCACGGAGTCCCTCGCGCTGGAGCTCCAGCCCTTCGGCGTGCGGGTGGGCCTGGTGATTCCGGGTCGCTCGCCGGAGACACCCTTCGCCCAGAACGCCCAGTCCCGGGGGCAGGACCAGGGCGTCACCGTCCCCGAAGCCTACGCCGGCTTCGTGCGGAGCATCTTCGAGCAGAGGACGGCGCACGCCTCGGGACCGGTCACCCGGTCCGCGGACGTGGTGGAGGCCATCTGGCGCGTGGTGAACGACCCGTCCGCCCCGCTCCGCCTGCCCGCGGGTGCGGACGCCGTGGAGATGGCCAGGACACGCCCCTAGAATGGCGGCATGCGCGTCTCCTTTGTCGATCTGCCGCGCGGCCATTCGTCGTGCGGTCAGAACCCCGATATCAGGAGCCCCCCCATGCGCTTCATGCTCATCCCCCGCCCCTCCACCCTCGAGCCCACGCACTCGGACGCACCCTTCGACGAGGCCGTCTTCATCGCGCAGATGAAGTTCAACGAGGAGATGCACAAGGCCGGCGTGCTCGTCGCCTCGGAAGGCCTCAGCCCTTCCCCGGGCGCGCACGTCGTCTTCAAGGACGGCAAGTCCACCGTGAAGGATGGCCCCTTCGCGGAGACCAAGGAGCTCATCGGCGGCTTCTACGTGCTGGAGGTGAAGTCGAAGGAGGAGGCCATCGAGTGGGCCCGCCGCTATCCGGGCGGCATGGGCAATGACGACGTGATGGAGGTCCGCCCCCTCACCGGCGCGGGAGACATCCCGCCGGAGCTGGTGAAGCTCATCGAGAAGGTGGCGCCCACCTGGAGCCAGACCTTCAAGTCGTCGTGATGAACGGCGGCTAGAGTCCGGGCCATGACCTCCGCCACGCCTTCACTGGTCTCGTCCGCTCCGTGGGCCCAACGTGCGCTGAGGCGCTTCGTTCCGGTGGTGGGGGTCCTCGGGCTGCTGTCGCTGGTCACCTACTACCGGATGCACCCGGACCTGCCGTTCATCCGGTCGGACGGCTACGGCTACCACCTCTACCTCACGGCCGCCTTCGTCCAGCACGACCTGTCCTTCCGCACCGAGGCCGCCGAGTGGGGCGCGGACCTGGACTACAACATGGGTCTCACGCGGGACGAGACCACCGGCCGCTACCTGAACCGCTTCCCTCCGGGTCAGGCCCTGTTGATGCTGCCCGCCTTCCTGGCCGCGCACTTCAGCGCGCCGCTGCTGGGGTTCCGCCAGGACGGCTTCTCGCTGCCCTACCACTTCGCGGCGGCGCTCAACGGACTGTGCGCGCTGCTCATCGGGCTGACGCTGCTGAAGAGGGCCCTGGAAGCGCTCTTCCCCGCCGGGGTGGTGCTGGCGCTGCTCGTCGCGTACGAGCTCTTCCTGATGGTGCGCTACTGGCAGGACCGGCTGCCGGGAGACCGGACCACGTGGGCCCAGTACCGGAGCCTCTTCACGCTCCCGTAGAGCGCCTCCCCGCCCGCCCTGCATGGGAGGAGGAGGCCCACCGGACCCTCCCCGTCCCACACACGTCTATACTGCGGCGCGCATGTCCACCCTGCCCGCCCCCGCCCTCGAAGCGTCCTCGGCCCCGGCGTCCGTGCGCTTCCAGGGGCTGTGGCTCTTCTCGCCCCGGGCGGACCTGAGCATCCTCGTGCTGCCCACGCTGGTGATGCTCTTCTCCGTGTGGCTCGCGAGCCTCACCGGCGAGGACTCGCAGGGGTTCGCCCAGAGCATTGGCCGGTGGACGTCGCAGTACGTCTTCTTCAACGGCACGCACGTCATCCTCACCTTCCTGCTGGTGGGCACGCGGCGCGAGTTGCTGCACACCACGCCCAACCAATCCCGGCTGCTTGTGGGCGGAGGGGCGGCGGTGTTCGTGCTCACCACCGGGCTGCTCTGGTACGGAGACGCGCACGCGCCGCTCCTCGCGCTGCTGCTGGGCGGGAGCATCCACGTCCTCGCCGCGCACCACACGCTGTCGCAGGTGAAGGGGCTGTGGGCGCTGCACGGCCTGAGGGCCCGCGCCGCGGGCGCCCCGCCCCTCTCCGAAGCCGAGCGCACGCTCCAGCGCCAGTTCGTCCCCATCGCGCTGACGCTGATGATGATCCGCTCGCTGGCCCTGCCCCTCACCAGCGCCCTGGGCTCGCGGCCGATGATCAACATCGGGCAGGCGGAAGGCGGCTCGCTGCCATACGGCCTCACCTGGGTGCTGCTCGCGGTCTGGGGCGTCTTCGCCGTGAAGCTGCTGCTCGCGCTGCGCGGACCTCCGGGACAGAGCGGGCCCCGGTGCGTGTACGTCCTGGCGCACGTGGCGGTGGTGGCGGTGTACCTCGTGTGGCCGCGGTGGGGCACCATCCTGACCGCGGGCATCCACGGCCTGGAGTACTTCTTCCTCACCGGCCGCATGCTCCAGCCCACGCCCGCGGAGACCACGACCCGCCTGCGCGGCCCACGCGTGTGGGCGGCGATGCTGGCCGTGATGGCCCCCAGCATCCTGGTGGGCGTGGCCAACAGCCCCTTCGTCACCCTGGTGGACGGCGTCACGCAGGGCGCGGCCACGGCCTTCTTCCTGAGCCAGCAGCCGCTGTGGTCGCTGGGGCTCATGGCCACCAACGGGGTGGTGCTGGCGCACTACTTCGCGGACGCGTTCCTCTACCGCTTCCGCATCCCCCGCGTGCGCGAGGTGACGCTCCCCCGCCTGGGCCTGGGCTGAAGCCTCCCCGCCCGCCCTCCAGGCATCGCCCAAGCCGCGCCTTTCCCCCAGCCGCCCGGGAGGGTAAGCACCAGGGCGTGAAGAACCCGGCCGTCGAAAACCTCCCGCCCCCGTCCGACACCGACACGGCTCCGCCGCCCGACGTCTCCGTGGAGGACGTGCGCCGCGCCACGGCGCTCCTGAGCACGCTCGCCGAGCACCGCGTGCTCCTGCACCACCTGCCCCCGGAGGACCACCACGCGCTGATGGCCGCCGCGGGCCGGCTCATCCACCCCGACAAGGCCACGAAGTCGCGGATGGTGAACGCGCTCCGCAAGGAGAAGAAGGACGTGCTGCGCGCCAACGACCGCGCGGTGCGCTCCAGCACGGAGATCCGCGTGCTGCGCAAGGCGCCGGTGCTCTCCCTGCCCGCGCTGCCCCCGCCGCCTCCGGAGGCCACGCCGGAGCGCCTGCTGGAGGTGCCGCGCAAGTGCTACGTGTGCAAGGTGGAGTTCCGCAAGGTCCACTTCTTCTACGACGCCATGTGCATCCCGTGCGGGGACCTGAACTACGCCCGGCGCACGCAGCGCGCGGACCTCACCGGCCAGGTGGCGCTCATCACCGGCGCGCGGGTGAAGATTGGCTTCCAGGCGTCGCTGATGCTGCTGCGCTCGGGGGCCACGGTCATCGCCACCACGCGCTTCCCCCAGGACGCGGTGCACCGCTACGCGCGCGAGCCGGACTTCGCGGACTGGGCCCACCGGCTCCACGTGCACGGGCTGGACCTGCGTCACGCTCCCAGCGTGGAGCTGTTCGCGCGCCACATCGAACAGACGCACGAGCGGCTGGACATCCTCATCAACAACGCCGCGCAGACCGTGCGCCGTCCGCCGGGCTTCTACCAGCACCTGTTGGACGGAGAGCTGCGCGGCGTGGACCCACGGCTGCGCCCGCTGCTCGCGGGGCATGAGGCCTGCGTCGCCGCGCTCCGGCCCGCGCTGGGCCCCGGTGACATGGGGAACACGTCACTGCCCGTGGCGACCTGGCGCAGCAGCGACCCGGCGCTGGGCATCCACTCCTCCGCCGCGCTGTCGCTGCTCCCCTACGCCATGGAGCAGGAGGGCGACACGCAAGCCCTCTTCCCGGAAGGCAGGCTGGACGCGGACCTCCAGCAGGTGGACCTGCGCGCCACGAACTCCTGGCGCCTCAAGCTGTCGGAGGTGCGCACCGCGGAGATGCTGGAGGTGCACCTGGTGAACGCGGTGGCGCCCTTCATCCTGTGCGGCAAGCTGAAGCCGCTGATGCTCAAGGACCGCTCGAAGCCGGGCCACATCGTCAACGTGTCCGCCATGGAGGGCAGCTTCAGCCGCTGGACGAAGACGGACCGGCACCCGCACACCAACATGGCCAAGGCCGCGCTGAACATGATGACGCTCACCTCCGCACCGGACTACGCGCGGGACAACATCTTCATGAACGCGGCGGACACCGGCTGGGTGACGGACGAAGACCCCGCGCAGCACGCCGAGCGCAAGGTGCAGGAGCTGGACTTCCAGCCCCCGCTGGACATCGTGGACGGGGCCGCGCGCGTGGTGGACCCCATCATCACCGCCGTGAACACCGGCGAATACGTCTGGGGCAACTTCTTCAAGGACTACCGCCCCACGGACTGGTGAGCCTCCGAGCCTTTCAGCGCAGCGCGCCCCAGTTGTAGGTCGCGTTGCTCCCGCCGGTCAGCACGCGCCAGTACGTGCTGTAATACCCATACGTGTCCTTGATGGCCTTGTAGTTGCTGGACACGTTCCAGTCGTTGGGGCTCGTCGTGCCCAGGTTGTAGACGAGCGAGTCGCCCCAGATGGAGTAGAGGGCCCACGGGCGCGCGTCCAACTCGGACACCGTGCCGTAGCGGCTGTCACCCCAGCGCACCGGCAGCTTGTCCGTCTCCGCCAGCATGCGCGGTTTGTTGTAGCCCCCGAGCCCCGTGTAGAACTGCGCCGGGAAGTAGGGATTGCCGTGGTAGATGTCCACGCCCACCACGTCCACGCGGTCGTTGCCCGGGTAGTAGTTCCACGGGTCCCCGCCGTAGGTGCCGTCCCACTCGTACGGCGACCAGACGAAGATGAGGTTCTTCAGACCGCGCGTCTTCACCAGGTAGTCGTGCGTGATGTTCCAGAGCTGCTTGTACTGGGCCGGGTCCTGGTTCGCCCACCAGAACGGTGACGCGCTCCCCTTCTTGTTCATCTCGTGGAAGGGGCGGTACAGCACCGGCACGCCCTGCTGCTGGAGGTACGCGAGCTTGTCCGCCGCGAAGGACAAGTCCCTCAGCAGCGCCTGGTACTCCGCCGTGTTGGCCTGCCAGTTGATGACCCGGCCGAACCAGTTGGAGTCCATCCACGACTGCCGGAAGTTGTTCGGCCAGCTCTTCACCGGCGCGCCCGGATAGGACATGTGGAAGCTGAACCCCACGATGCCCTCGCCGTAGATGAAGCGGTCGCGCGCGAAGCCCACCGCGTAGTCCACGTAGGCTTCCGCGTAGGTGTCGCGGTAGTTGCCCGGCCCGAAGTCGAACTCCACGAAGCCCGGGCGGCGGCCGGAGAGGTCCCCCACCTTCACCCAGTACTCGCCCGCGTAGGCCTCCTTCTGGGCCTCGCAGTGCTGGCCCATGATGGTCTGCTTCGTCCCGCCGTTGCGGCTGTTGTTCTCCAGGTCCGTCAGCAGGTTGTAGACCTTCTGCGCCTGCGCCGAGGGGCCCGGCGTGCTCAGCGTCCGGGACACCTGGGCGCTCGCGCTGCCCGCGACCAGGCACAACACCAGCGCCGCCAGCAGGTGAAAGAGGGATGGCTTCGGGGGGATGTGCATCACGCGGGGACCTCCAGTGGCTGTCCGGGGAGCGGCCAGGGTGCCACCGCCCGCGCATGAATTGCACGGATTTCAGCTTAGGCAAATCTGTCCACCGGCGTGCGGGCGGGTTCGCAAGGCCCTGGATTCACTGCCAAAGGGCCGGGCCGGTGGTATCAAGCACGCCACCATGCCTGAAACGCCTTCGCCCCTGTTCAACGCGGTCCCCGTGGAGATGGACTTCCCGGCCGAGGAGCGCCGCATCCTGGCCTTCTGGAAGGAGCGCGGCATCTTCGAGAAATCGCTCAAGGCGAACGAAGGCAAGCCTCCCTTCGTCTTCTACGAAGGCCCGCCCACCGCGAACGGCCTGCCCCACAACGGCCACGTCCTCACGCGCGTCATCAAGGACCTGTTCCCGCGCTACCAGACCATGCGGGGCCACTACGTGCCGCGCAAGGCGGGCTGGGACACGCACGGCCTGCCGGTGGAGGTGGAGGTGGAGAAGGAGCTCCGCATCCACGGCAAGGCGGAGATTGAAAAGTACGGCGTGGAGCCCTTCACGGAGCGCTGCATCGAGTCCGTGTTCCGCTACACCTCCGAGTGGGAGCGGCTGACCCAGCGCATCGGCTTCTGGGTGGACCTCAACGAGGCCTACGTCACCTATCACCGCGGCTTCGTGCAGAGCGTGTGGTGGGCGCTCTCCGAGCTCTACAAGAAGGGCCTGCTGTACCAGGGCCACAAGGTGGTCTGGTGGTGGCCACGCGGCGGCACCGCGCTGTCCGCGGCCGAGGTGGGCCTGGGCTACAAGACGGTGGACGACCCCAGCGTCTACGTGGCCTTCCCGCTGCGCGATGCGCCGGACACGTCGCTGCTCATCTGGACGACGACGCCCTGGACGCTGCCGTCCAACATGTACGCGGCCGTGAACCCGAACGTGGACTACGTCACGGTGGACGCGGGCGACCGCAAGCTCATCCTCGCCGCCGCGCTGCGCGAGGAGCTGGCCAAGAAGCTGAAGAAGGACCTGCCCGTGCTGTCCACGCAGAAGGGCAGCGACCTGGTCGGCAAGCGTTACACGCCGCCCTTCGACACGTACTTCGCGAAGGAGGCGGACGCCACGCTGCCCCTGAAGGACGGCGGGCAGGACACGGTGGGCTGGCGCGTGATTCCGGCGGACTTCGTCACGCTGGACAGCGGCACGGGCATCGTCCACACGGCGCCCGCTTTCGGCGAGGACGACTACAAGGCCTACCGCAAGGACGCCACGCGCTTCGCGGATCCGGAAGCGCTGCAGATGCGCTGCGCGGTGAAGCCGGACGGCACGTTCTCCGAGGAGGTGCCGCTCGTCACCGGCAAGTTCGTGAAGGACGCGGACAAGGACCTGCAGCGCAACCTGAAGGAGCGCGGGCTGCTCATCCACACGGAGCAGTACCGCCACGAGTACCCCTTCTGCTGGCGCGCGGACGAAGACCCGCTCATCCAGTACGCCCGCCCCGCCTGGTACATCCGCACCACCTCCGTCATCGAGCAGGCCAAGGCGAACAACCAGCAGGTCAACTGGGTCCCGGAGAACATCAAGGACGGCCGCTTCGGCGACTTCCTCGCCAACAACGTGGACTGGGCCCTGTCGCGCGAGCGCTACTGGGGCACGCCGCTGCCCTTGTGGATCCACTCCGAAACGGGTGAGACGGAGGCGGTCTCCTCCATCGCGGAGCTGCGCCAGAAGCCGGGCAACAACGTGGCCGCCGTGGAGGCGGAGCTGAAGGCGTTCCTCGCCGGCAAGCCGCATGAGGCCAACGCGGAGCACCTGCTGGTCCACAAGCCGTGGATCGACAAGGTCACGTACGAGAAGGCCGGCGCCAGCGGGAAGTTCCAGCGCGTCCCCGAAGTGGTGGACGTGTGGTTCGACTCCGGCTGCATGCCCTTCGCGCAGTGGGGCTTCCCGCACGCGGAAGGCAGCAAGGAGACCTTCAACCGCGCGTTCCCGGCGGACTTCATCTCGGAGGCCATCGACCAGACGCGCGGCTGGTTCTACTCGCTGCTGATGGTCAGCACGCTCCTCTTCGACGAGGAGACGCAGAAGCGCATGGGCCTGACGCCGAAGCGTGAGTGGCCCATGCCGTACAAGAGCTGCATCGTGCTCGGCCACGTCTCCGACAAGGAGGGCAAGAAGGAGTCCAAGTCCAAGGGCAACTACACCCCGCCGGAGATCATCCTGGACGAGGTGCGCATGGACTTCGCCGTGCTCACCGCCACGGAGGCCGGCGTCCCCGCTGAAGCTGGCGTGGCGCTCATCGCGCGTGAGGACCTGGAGGGCCTGGACACGCAGGAGGGCGCCAAGGTGCAGCTCTTCCGCCCGGACCGGCCCCAGCAGCCCGTCACGGTGACGGTGAAGGTGCACAAGAAGCTCAAGCGCCGCGTGGTGCTGCTGGCGCCGCAGGAGCTCCAGCAACTGGACGTGAAGCCCTCCGCGCGCGGCGTGGACGTGATGCCGGTGGAGGTGCCCCGGCTGGCGGCCACCGAGCGCGTGGTGCTCAAGGACCCCGCCACCAAGGCGCCGGGCGCGGACGCGTTCCGGTGGTTCTTCTACGCGGCGAGCCCCACCTGGTCCAACACGCGCCACTCGCTGGCGAACGTGCGGCTGTTGCAGAAGGACTTCCAGGTCAAGCTGCGCAACGTCTACTCGTTCTTCACCATCTACGCGAACATCGACGGGTTCAACCCGGCGAAGGGCACCGCCAGCAGCACGGAGGCCCCGTGGCTGGCCATCCGCAAGAGCCAGGGCTGGCGCGAGGTGAAGGCCCGGCCGGTGCTGGACCGGTGGATCCTCTCCGAGGTGCAGCTCACCCTGCGCGACGTGGCCAAGGCGCTGGACACGTACCAGGTCTACGACGCGGCCCAGCGGATGGTGGCGCTGGTGGACGCGCTGTCCAACTGGTACCTGCGCCGCAGCCGCGAGCGCTTCTGGGCGCCGGGCTTCGAGCAGGACAAGCAGGACGCGTACTTCACGCTCTACGAAGCCCTGACGACCATCACCGCCATGTCCGCCCCGTTCATCCCGTTCTTCGCGGACGAGATGTGGGGCAACCTGGTGGGCAAGCCGTGGGGCGCGGCGCAGCCGGAGAGCGTGCACCTGGCGAGCTTCCCGGACGTGGACTCGAGCCTCATCGACGAGGGGCTGGCCGCGGAGATGGGCGCCGTGCGCGAGCTGGTGTCGCTGGGCCTCAAGGTCCGCACGGACAACCGGCTCAAGGTGCGCCAGCCGCTGTCGCGCGCGGACGTCATCCTGTCGCGCCGCGAGCTGACGGAGCGCGTGGCGGTGTACCAGGCGCTCATCAGCGACGAGCTGAACGTGCACACCGTGAAGCTGGTGGAGCCGGGCAGCCCGGAGGCGGACGTGGTGCGCTACCGCGTGCGTCCCAACCTGCGCGCCATGGGCAGCCGGCTGGGCCCCAAGCTCGCGCCGGTGCGCAAGGCGTTCGACGCGGGCGACGGCCGCGCCCTGCACCAGGAGCTGCTGACGACGGGCAAGGTGGCCCTGAACGTGGGCGGCGAGGACATGGTCTTCCCCGCCGAGGAGCTGGAGACCCTGGTCGAGGCGCAGCCGGGCTACGCCGCCGCGGGCGGGAACGTGGGCGTGGTGGTGATGCACACGCAGCTCACCGAGGCCCTGGTGGACGAAGGCCTGGTGCGCGAGCTGCTGGCGCGCGTGCAGGGTTCCCGCAAGGACATGAACCTGGGCTACACCGACCGCATCCGCCTGTGGGTGGACGGCGATGACCGCGTGAAGCGCGTCGTCGACGCCGCCCGCGATGAGATCGCCCGCGAGACGCTCGCCTCCGAGATCCACGTGGGCCCCGAGGGGCTCACCGGCTCGGAGGAGGAGGCCAGCCTCAACGGCCTTCCGGCGAAGCTCCGCGTCGAGCGCGCCTGACCCCGGACCTCCGGAGAGCAAGGCAAGAAGGCTCCGGGTAGACACCTACCCGGGGCCTTGAAGGCAGACATCGGGTGTGGCGCGGCGAGGACCGGGAGGGCGTGGGCGACTCCCGGCTTGCCGCCTCAGGGGGCGGATGTTACGAGACGGGCATCCCCCTGATTTCGCAAATCATTCTCAACATGCCCACTTCGTTCCGCAGCCGTCCGCGCCTCGTCCCGGGGGCGCTGCTTGGCGCCTCCCTCTCCCTTTTCGCCTCCCCTGCCCTGGCGCAGGAGCCCGTCGCGCCCCAGGAGGCGCCGGCCCCGGAGTCTCCGGCGCCCATGGACGACGGCGTCTACGACCTGCCCACGGTGGTGGTGGAGAGCGAGCGCGCCAACGGCCCGGTGCAGGGCTACACCGCGCGCCGCAGCGGCAGCGGCACGAAGACGGACACGGCGATTGGCGACACGCCGCAGTCGGTGTCGGTGGTGGGCAGGGCGCAGATGGACGCGCAGCAGGTGCAGTCCGTGACGGAGGCCACGCGCTACACGCCGGGCGTGCGCTCGGACACGTTTGGCGCGGATCCTCGCAATGACTGGTTCCTGATTCGCGGCTTCACGTCCCAGGAGGGTGGCTACTTCCTGGACGGGCTCCAGCTGTACTCCAGCAGCTTCGCCACCTGGCGCCTGGAGACCTTCGGCCTGGAGCGTGTGGAGACCGTGCGCGGTCCCTCCTCCGTGCTGTACGGAGGCACGTCTCCGGGCGGCCTGCTCAACATGGTGGGCAAGCGTCCGCCAGTGGAGGGGCACATCCGGCACGTGGAGCTGGGCGGAAACACGTTCGCCAACGGCCACGCGGGCGTGGACCTGGGCGGCGCCATCGACTCGGGCAACCACTGGCGCTACCGGGTGACGGCGCTGGCGCGCGGCGGCGGGACGCAGGTGGAGGAGACGGACAATAACCGGCTCTTCATCGCGCCGGCCCTCACCTGGGCGCCGACGGAGAGCACGGCGCTGACGGTGCACGGCAGCTTCCTGGCGGACCGCACGCAGGGGCAGAACTTCCTGCCGTACGTGGGCACCGTGGTGGACGCGCCCTATGGCCGCATCCCCACGGACCTCTTCACCAGCGACAAGAGCCTGGACCACTTCCAGCGCAACCAGTCCTGGGCGGGCTACGAGTTCTCCCACCGCTTCAACAACACCTTCACGCTGCGGCAGAACCTGCGCTACGCGCACCTGGACCTGGACTTCCAGACGCTCTACGGCGTGGGCTACGCGGGTGAGCCGGCGGACGCGCAGCTGTCGCGCGGCAACTTCGTCACCCGGCCGACCGCGAACCTCTTCACGGTGGACACGCAGGGAGACGTGCGCTTCAGCACCGGCCCCGTGCGCCACCTGGTGCTCGCGGGCGTGGACTTCAAGAACTACGTGCTGAACGACGAGCAGGGCTACGAGGCGGGCGCCCCGCTGGACCTGCTCGACCCCGTGCGCGGTGACTACACGCCCACGGAGTCGCGCTACACGCTGAACCAGTCCACGCTGAACCAGCTGGGCGTCTACCTCCAGGACCAGCTGCGCATCGGCGACCGGCTGGGCCTGACGCTGAGCGGGCGTCATGACTGGGTGGGCATGGACGTGGACAACGAGCTCCTGCCCACGTCCAGCTACGACGGCAGCGAGAGCGCGTTCAGTGGCCGCGCGGGTCTGCTCTACCGCTTCGACGTCGGCGTCGCGCCGTACGTGAGCTTCTCCAAGTCGTTCAACCCGGTGGCAGGGACGAAGTCGGACGGCTCGCTGTTCGAGCCGGAGAAGGGCCAGCAGCTGGAAGCAGGCGTGAAGTACCAGCCGGATGCGTTCCCGGTGCTGGTGGGCCTGTCGGTGTTCGAATTGAAGCGCCAGAACTTCGTGACGACGGACGGAGCGTTCAACCAGCTGCAGATTGGCGAGGTCCGCTCGCGAGGCTTCGAGGTGGAGGCCAACGCCACGCTGTTGCGAGGGCTGAGCCTGATTGGCTCCGCGTCGCTGTACTCGTTGGAGATCACGGAAGGCGCGGACCTGGAGCTGGGCAAGCGTCCGGTGGGTGTGCCGGAGGTGCTGGCGTCGCTGTGGCTGGACTACACGTTCCAGGACGGAGCCCTGCGAGGCTTCGGAGCGGCGGCGGGGGTGCGCGGAGTGGGCAGCTCCTACGCGGACCGGGAGAACACGCTGGAAGTGCCAGGCTTCACGCTGGTGGACGCGAGCGTGCACTACGAGCGAGGCCCGTGGCGCGCGGCCATCAACGCCTCCAACCTAGCGGACAAGACCTACGTGTCCTCCTGCAGTTCCGCGTCGGCCTGCTTCTACGGAGAGCGCCGCCGCGCGTCCGCCACGGTCGGCTACACCTGGTAGCCGTCACGCACTGACGCATCCATGGGGCCCTTGCCTGGCACGTCACCGCCAGCAAGGGCCCCCGTCGTTCCCGACGCAGGAAGCACTACGGTCACGCATTGACGGGACTGCTCCTCCGTCAGCGGCGCACTGAAAAAACCTGTCCGACAGTCGGACAGTTTTGGAAGTCCCTCCGGGCAGCACGAACCTGTCCGACTGTCCGACTGTCCGACAAGTCTTGAAGTCCGTGGCCCGGGGGCTCCGGTTCCGCCCGGGCAGCACGAACCTGTCCGACAGTCCGACCGGTTTGGAACTCGGTGGCGCACGGGCTTCGCTCCGCCCGGGCAGCACGACCCCGTCCGACTGTCCGACAAGTTTTGAAGTCCGTGGTGTGGGGGCCGCTCCATGCTCCGAGCAGCACGAACCTGTCCGACTGTCCGACCGGTTCGGAGCTGCGTGGCCCGGAGCCCTTCCGCCCGGGCAGTGAGAACCTGTCCGACTGTCGGACAAGTTTTGAAGTCCGAGCCAGCGAGGGCCGCCCCCACCAGCAGCGGGAAACCTGTCCGACTGTCGGACAGGTTTTGGAAGAGCGCGTCCAGGGGCCGCCTCGGATGCGAGGTGGACCGCATAGGTGCTTGGGGGCTTGGCGCGCATCGTGCACTTCGGACTGCACTGCCGCGCGCTGCTGGGAAGTCCCGCTGGGCTTCGCGGACTCTCGGGCCTCACGCCTTGACGAGGGGTCCTTCGGGCGCGGCGCTCCCGGACACGGGCACCGCTGTCTTCCGCTTGCGCAGGCCCCACGCGAGCCCGCCGCAGCCCAGCGCCATCGCGGCAAGGAAGGACTCCGCCATGAACACCGGGGGCAGACCGCGTGACAGCGCCGTGAACAGGTTCGCGTCCTGCGTCAGGACGTCGCCCACCACCACCGCTCCGAACAGCACCGCCGCCACGGCGCACAGCACACTGCCCACCTGGCGCGTCGAACCGCGCGGCACGAGCGCGATGACGACTCCGAGCACCCATGCTCCCAGGAACAGACCGAACTCCCAGTCCGCTCGCCGTGCCATGGCCCATGGCAGCACCCGGTTCGCGGCGCAGTACACCGCCGTGCCGAACGTGAGCCCCGCGGACACGCCCACCGTCAGCCGCTCCAGCACGCGGTTGCCCCTGCGCGTGCGAAGTGGATCCCGGCGCTCCAGCCAGATGAGGTTTCCCGTCACGAGCACCGCGCACATCGCCAGCGCGAGCAGCGCGTAGAGCGGCTTCATCAGCGCCTCCGCGAACCGGCCCGCGTGCAAGTCGAAGAGCAGCCGCTCGAAGGTGAAGTTCGGCGTGCTGGACTCCACGCTCGACCCGAACGTCTCACCGCTCACGCTGTCCACGTGCGCGAAGTGGTCCGGTCCCAGCGGGGACAGCTGGAAGTACACGCCCGCCCAGGCGCGCGCGTCTCCGTAGTCGTGCAACTCCACGTAGCGGGGCGTGCCCTCCGCGCCGGGCACCGACGCTCGCGCCCGGTCCACCACCGTGTCCAGCGACAGCATGGGCGCGTCCTTCCCCGCCGCCTCCCGCACTGGCACGCTGTAGCCGCGCAGCTTCGTCACCCGGTCCGCCTGCCCCCGGTACACCGTGCTCCCGAAGCCCTGCGCCGCCAGCCCCGCCAGACACAGCACCGCCCCCGTCCATGCCAGCATCGCGGTGAACGGCAGCCCGAAGACGCCCAACACCTTGTGCGCGTCCGACGCGGAGAAGCGCGGTTTCGCCGTGGGCCGGAAGCGCCACCACTGCACGCGCAGGTCCTTCAGGTGGATCCACAGGCCGCTGACCAGCGCCACCAGCAGGGCCACCGACACCACCCCCGAGAACTCCATCCCCCAGGGCACCCGGTAGAAGAAGTGCATCCAGTACAGCTCGCTCGCCAGCCGGCTGCGCTCCGGCAACGCGGTGCCGGTGAGCGGGTCCAGCCACAACACGCGCATCCCCGTGGGCTCGAAGAGGTACGCGGTGATGAACCGCGTCTCCTCGTGGGTGAGCATCCCCACATGCGCGCCTCGCGGCAGCGGCCCCTGCTCCCGCACCCGTTCGAGCATCAGATCGAACGACGGCGGTGACTCCGAGGGTGGCGCGACGTGGAGCGCGGGCTCCTGCCACACTTCCAGCTCCTCGCGGAACATCGCGAAGACGCCACAGAAGAAGATGACGAACAGGAACAGGCTGGCGATGACGCCCGCCCACGCATGCAGGTCGAACTGGATGCGGAACGTCCGGGGCGACAGCTTCATCGCGGCCCCCGCACGAGCAGCGCGACGGCCACCGGCGCCACCACCGCCAGACACACGCCCCACGCCACCCGGCCATTGCGCGCCAGCGGCAGCGCGCACGCGAGCCCCACCCACACCGGCAGCACCACATGGAAGCCCAGCGCGAAGGCCCACGTCCCCGACACCGGCAGGAACGCCATCACCGCCGCGCCCACCGCGAACGCCGCGAGCGGAGCCCCCAGCACGGCCGCCAGCGTCCGCGCCACGGAATGGTTCGCCGCCTTGTCACCGCGTCCCGTGCTCATTGACCCACGCCCATCAGCGCCACCAGCGCCCAAATGACAGAGTGACTCGCCGCACTGTCACCGCGTCCCGCGCTCATCGGCCCACGCCCATCAGCGCCACCGGCACCAGCCCCGCCACCCCACTCACCCACGCGAACGCGCGCGCACGTGAAGGCCGGGGCGAGAGCACCAGCACCAGCGCCGAGGCCGCCGTCATCGCCAGCACCAACAGCACCAACAGCCCCGCCACCCACCCGAAGTCGCCCACGCAGCATCCCAGCGACGCGAGCCCCGGCACGGCCGCGAGCCACCGCGCGCGGCCCCCCACGCCCATCCACGACACCGCCGACACGCAGAAGCACAGCGCGGCGAGGCTCAACATCGCGTCCACCGCGCGACCCCGTCTCTTGGTTCCATGTTGATAATGATTTGCATCCTCACGACTGCCCCCAGGCCTGTCAAGGCAGGCGGAAAGGCACCCGCGCTCACGGTGCGAGCGTCGACGCACGAACACCGTGCGCGCACCGCGCTTCCAGGCAATGCGGCGCTCCGGATGATGGCGGGATGAGCGAAGCCGGGACGCTGAAGGGAAGCTGTCACTGCGGCGCGACGCGGTTCGAAGTGACCGCGCCGCCGAAGGACGTCACCCGCTGCAACTGCACGTTCTGCTCCAAGCGCGGCGTGCTCTGGGCCTACTACGCGCCCGAGCAGGTGACGTTCACGAGTCGGGATCAGGCGAGCGCGTACGACCGCAACGCGCCCGTCGTGCACCACCACTGCCAGCGGTGTGGCTGCGGGACGTGGTCGGACATTCCCGTCTGGGAGGACAACGCGCCCGTGCCGGGCCAGTTCAAGGTGGGCCTCAACGCGCGCCTGTTCGACGACTTCAATCTGGACGCGGTGCGCGTGAAGTTCGTGGACGGCCGCAACCTCTGGTAGCCGTCACAGGCGCGGGGCCGGGCCTCGGGCCTCCGGGAAGTCGGTGGACAGCGACAGGTCCTTCCACTTCTGGTCCTCGGCCTTGAGCCGGTCCAGCTTCTCCTGGGTCAGCTCGAACGCGTCGCTGCCCAGCACCAGGTGCAGCGGCGGCGACTCCATCGCGGCCACCTGGAGCAGCACCTGCGCCGCGCGGTCCGGATCCCCCGGCTCCTTGCCCGTTCGCGCCCGCATGTGCCGCGCCACCACGCCCACCGTGGGCGCGTACTCCGGCCGGAAGTCCGGGATGGTCATGGACGCTCCCGCCCAGTCCGTGCGGAAGCCGCCCGGCTCCAGCACCGTCACCTTCACGCCGAAGGGCGCGGTCTCCTTGGCCAGCACCTCGGAGAAGCCCCCCACCGCCCACTTCGCGGCCTGGTACGCGCCCAGCCCCGGCGTGGCCAGGCGGCCTCCCACGGACGACACCTGGATGATGTGCCCGGAGCGCTGCTCGCGGAGCACCGGCAGCGCGGCCCTCGTGACGTTCATGACGCCGAAGAGGTTGGTGTCCAGCTGCGAGCGGAAGTCCTCGTCCGTCACCTGCTCGATGGGCGCGAGGCTGCCGTAGCCCGCGTTGTTCACCACCACGTCCAGGCGGCCAAAGGCCTCCACCGCGGTCCGCACCGCCACCCTCGCCTGCTCGGGGTTCGTCACGTCCAGCGCCACCGCGCGGACCCGGTCCCCATAGCGCTCCACGAATGACGACAGCTGCTCCGGCTTGCGCGCCGTGGCCACCAGCCGGTGCCCGGCCGCCAGCACGGCCTCCGCGAAGCCGCGGCCCAGGCCTCGGGAGGAGCCGGTGATGAGCCAGACGCGGGACGTCTCAGGGGATGCACTCATGGCGGGGAATCCTTTCAACTAACCAGTTGGTTACATGGATATATTGGGCCCCCGGACAGGGTGCAACCCGGAATGGGCTGGGGCATGGTGGACGGGCATGGCTGGAGACGCGCGGAAGACCCGGCAGCGCCTGTTGGAGGCGGCCGTGGCGGAGTTCTCGGAGAAGGGCATCGCGGGCGCGCGCGTGGACCGCATCGCGGCGGCGGCCGGCTGCAACAAGGCGCTCATCTATTCGTACTTCGGCAGCAAGGAGCAGCTGTTCGACGCGGTCTTCGAAGCGCACGTGGCGGAGGTGGCGCGCGAGACGCCCATCGACGCGGCGGACCTGCCGGCCTACGCGGGGCGGCTGTTCGACGGCTTCCAGGCCCGGCCGCAGGTGCTGCGCCTGGCCACCTGGTACGAGCTGGAGCACGGCCCCTCCGTGGACATCCCGGAGCCTGTCGCGCGCAACAACCAGCACAAGGCAGCCGCCATCGCGAAGGCCCAGAAGGAGGGGCTGGTGTCGAAGCACTTCGCGGCGGACGAGCTGCTGGCGCTGGTGCTGGCGCTGTCCAAGGCGTGGGCCTTCCCGCTGTCGTACTGCGGCTCGGACACCCCGCCCTCGCCCGCGGAGATCCGCCGGCGACGCCGCTCCGTAGTGGAGGCCGTCCGGCTGCTGGTGTCGCCCGTCAGCTCCACTTCGTGAACCACGTCAGGGCGCGGGCTTGAACATGAACTTCCGCCTTCCCTCGAACGCTGGCTACGACATGCTGGAAGGGAAGGTCCGAAAGGCCATGTCCCTGGACGGCGAACCCTGCCTCCTCCTGGAGCTGCGCATCACCGGGACCGGCTTCCGCAGGGACGTCCACCCCATCACCGGAGAGGTCGTGGACGACTTCGCCATCCGGTTGCCTCAGGTCGTGGTGCTGCGCGCCCACTTCGATTCCCTGCGGCGGGCGCTCCGGCAGTGGCAGTCCACGCAGGAGCCGTTCAGCCTGGACCTGGACACCGGACGCGACATCACCTGCACCGTCGAGGTCCGTCCCCGCTCGGACTCCGCCATCGACCGGTGGAAGCCGGACTTCCTCCTCGTCCACGCGAGCGGGACGGCGCGCGTCGAGGTCTCGTTCGAGGTGGACGCCTCCTGCCTGCTGGAGTGGTCCGAGGGCCTGGAGCAGGCCGTGGCCGTTCCCCACTGAGGGCCGCCGGAGGACGCATGCCTCCAGCGGCCGTGTGACGGAAGAAAGCCGCGCCTCAGTTCACGGTGAACGTCGTGTCGTTGCGGTACAGCAGCGTCTGCGACCAGTCCGCCGTGTAGACGAGCGTGTCCACGCGGTAGGTGCCCGCGCTCAGCGACGTGGGAATGGTGAACGCGGACGTGTACGTGCGCGTCTGGCCCGCGGTGAAGACCTGGTTCGTGTACTGCGCGGACGTCACCAGCGCGGAGTTGCTCGCGTTGCGGATCTCATACTTCATCACCAGCGTGCGCGCCGTGGACGACGTCACCGTGCCCGTCACGTTGAAGGACTGGCCGCGCGTCACCGTCGCAGGGCTCACCGTGGCCTTCGTGGTGGAGAGCTGCGCGGGCTGCGGGTTCTGGTTCGCGTAGAAGGCCTTGAAGGCCGCCGCGGCGTTGGGGAACTCGGTGACGAAGGTGTTGCCTCCGTTGGCGTCCGCGCTGGACAGCTGGTGGTGGCCATCGCCGGCCTGGACGTCGAAGTACGAGTGGTAGCCCACGTTGTTCGCCGGGTCGAAGATGAACGCCAGCATCTGCTGCACGTAGTACGTGTCATCCCCGCCGCCGTGCGTGGCCGCGTCGTTGACGCCCCACTCCGGCACGGACAGCCGCTTGTTGTGGGACTGGGCGAAGCTCTTGAACTTCGTCAGCGCCGGACCGAACTGCGCGTTCCACACCGACTGCCACCGCGTGAGCGCGCACGACCCCGTGCAGCCCGCCGGAATCGGATAGGCGCCGTTCCAACCCTGGTCGTACATGTCCAGGCCGATGTAGTCGACGTACGCGTCGCCCGGGTACGTGGCGCTCAGGTCCGCGGCGGAGATGTCGTAGTTCGGGTTCCAGTCGAACTCGAAGCCCGCGTTCGGCTGCTGCGTGCGCATGGCCGTCACGATGCGGCGGAAGCACGCGGCGAAGTTCGCCTGATTGCCATTGCCGGAGTACCAGGGCATCCAGTTGCCGCTGAACTCCCAGCCTGGCCGGATGATGGTGCCCTGGAGCTCATAGGCCACCAGGTTGGTCGCCAGGTTCTTGAAGCGCTGATCATACGCCCCGGACGCGCACGCCCCGAGCGTCCCCTGCCCGCTGGGGAACATCGCCACCGAGTAGTTGAAGCGCCGGCCTGCCTTGGCCTTCACCCACGTGCGCCACGCCCCCAGCTGCCAGCCCGGGTTCTCGATGTTTCCCCACGAGTCCTTCGCCTGGTGCCCCTGCCCCATCTTCACGTCGAAGCCCAGCCAGGTGGAGTACGCGTTCACCGCGTTCGGCTGCGAGTACACCTCGCCCCGGTACACTCCCGTCAGCGGATCCGCCGAAGCAGTCAGCCCGGCGCACAACGTGGACACCACGGCCAGGGAGGAGAACAAGCGCTGGAGGCGCGAAGGCATGAGGGAAGCTCCTGGAGGGGGAAGTGAGACTTTACAGACTCTCCAGGCATTACAGCTTATGTGTCAACGCGGAGCGGCGCGGCTTCACTGTCCGTGGGAGCGCGCCGATACGCGCCGGGCCCGATGCCCCAGCGGCGCTTGAAGGCCTTGCTGAAGGCGGGCGCGCTTTCGTAGCCAGCGCGCTCGGCGATGGTGTCCAGGCTGTCGGTGGATTCGCGCAGCCAGCGCGCGGCGCGGATCATCCGCCAGTTGGCCAGGTAGTGCAGCGGCGTCTCACCCACCAGCGCGTGGAAGCGCGCCGCGAAGCCGGAGCGGGACACGCCCACCGACCGGGCCAGCCGCTCCACCGTCCACGGAGTGCCGGGCTGTTCATGCATCAGCGAGAGCGCGTTCCCGACAGCGGGATCCGCCAGCGCCTTCCATCCCGCCTGCTTCGCGCCCGCGAGCGCCGTCTGGGCCCGCAGCGCATGGACGAGCAGCACGTCCGCCAGCCGCCCCAGCACCAGCGCGCTCCCCGCTCCGGGCGTGGCGGTCTCCGCGGTGATGAGCTGCACGGTCGCGGCGAGCGAGGGCGTCCCCTGCCCGTCCTGCGTGGACAGACGGATGACGGAGGGAAACGCCCGCAGCAGCGGATGCGCGGGGTCCGCGCCAAACTGGAAGCAGCCGGTGACCAGCGTGGTGACCTGCCCGGGCCCGCCCAGCGGCGCGGTGGAGGGACGGAGCAGTTGCGGCGGCACGAAGTCGCTGGCGGCGGGGGTGCGGCGGCTGCCGTCATCCAGCGTGTGCGCGGGGGCTCGGGGCAGGAGCACCACGTCTCCGGCGGACAGGAACACCGGCTTCGCCAGGCCGTCCACCTGCAGGCGCAGGCTTCCGCGCGCGACCACGTAGAAGGACGCGTTGGCCTTGCGGGGCATGCGCACGGCCCAGGGGGCGCCCAGCTCGATACGGCCGAAGAGCAACGTCTTGAAGCGCAGCGTCTCCAGCACATCGGAGACCACGTCGGTCTCCAGCTCCGGAGGCGTTGGACGGAAAGACAGTTCTTTTGGACGCAGCGGCATGGAGCGTCCATAACGGACGGCCTATTTCAGGTCCATCACCTCTTCTCTGGAGGCCGCACATGGACCGCACTTCCGCTGACCTGACCCGGCTGATGGACGCGCACCTGACGCTCATCGCCACGGACGTCGAACGCTGGCTTGCCCTCTTCGCGGAGGACGCCGTCGTCGAGTTCCCCTACGCCCCGTCGCTCGGCAGCCCTGACCGGCTGGAGGGCAGCCAGGCCATCCGCGCCTACTTCGCGCCCATCACGAAGCACTTCCGGGACCTCACCTTCACGAACGTCCGGCGCTACCCGGGCGAAGACTCCACGACCGGCTGGTTGGAGGTGCACGGCTCCGCGACGCTGCAGCCCGGCAACATCCCCTACGAACAGGATTACGTGATGCGCGTGCAGGTGCGCGACGGCCGCATCGTGCACTACCGGGAATACTGGAACCCGCTGGCCGCGCCCCGGGGCACCTTCGAGTCCTTCACGCAGGAGCGCGCATGACCCGCATCCTCGTCATCGGAGCCGCCGGCAACACGGGCCGTCCCATCGCGCAGGGGCTCACGGCGGAGGGCTTCACGGTGCGCACCGCCACGCGCGACACGCGCCCGCCCGTCGCCGCCGCCGAGCACGTGCGCTTCGACTGGGCGGATCCCTCCACGCACGGGGCCGCGCTGGAGGGCGTGGACCGCATGTACATCCTGGCGCCCGCGCTGGTGGAGGACCCGTCCAGCCTCATGACGTCCGTGCTGGAGCGCGCGCTGTCCCGCGGCGTGCGGCGGGTCGTGCTGCTCTCCGCGTCCGTCGTTCCGGAAGGAGGCCCGGGGCTGGGACAGGTGCACCACTTCCTGCGCACGCGGGCGCCGGAGTGGAGCGTGCTCCAACCCTCGTGGTTCATGCAGAACTTCGTCCTTCCGGGCCACCACCACGCGGACAGCCTCCAGCGCGACGGCACGCTGGTGACGGCCACGGGCCAGGGACGCGTGGGCTTCGTGGCCGCGGAGGACATCGCGGCGGTGGGCGTCCGGGCGCTCGCGGACGCGCGCGCTCACGACACCGCGCACGTCATCACCGGCCCCCAGGCGCTGAGCTACGACGACCTCGCGGCCATCCTGTCCCGGGTGACGGGCCGTCCCATCCGGCACGTGCACGCGACGCCAGAGGAGGCGCAGCGGCACCTCCAGGCGTCTGGCATGCCGGAGGTCTACGCGAGGTTCCTCACGATGCTCGACACGCTCATCCGCGACGGCGCCGAGGACCGCGTGACGGACACGGTGCTCCGGGTCACCGGCCGCGCGCCGCGCGACTTCGAGTCATTCGTTCGCGCCCGGCGTTGAGACCGTGTCCGAGCGCAGGGCCTGCGCGCCCACGATGTTGATGGCGATGCCGGCCGTGAGGACCAGGACGCCACCGATGATCATCATCGGCAGCTTCACCCAGAAGGGCGTGCGGTCCCACGGGCGCCCCGTCAGCAGCCCTGTTAGCCCCGCGACGACATAGGCGGCGCCCATGAAGTACGTGGGCGCCACCAGGAGCATGGGCAGGGCGCCGTCGCCTCCAAGGCCCACCCAGACGAGGCCCGCCATGATGGCGGCGCCCAGCAGCACCAACCCCGAGCCCTTCGCCAGGGTCCCCAGCGCGCGCAGCCGCACGGCGCCCGGCGTGAGGGGCGCACCGGCGCTGCCCGTCTCCTCGGACAGCCGCTCCACTCCGTCCAGCAGGAGCCGGTCTTCGAGGCCCGGCTCGCGGGAGGGGGACTTCGTCTTGGGGCGCATGCCCGCGAATCTACCGTCCCCTCGCGGCCCTCCGCCAACGCGGGTCCTCCGCGCGAACGCCTCCGGTGCCCGGCCATATCGCGCCAGGGGCGGATGCTTGCGCCCGGGAACCATCTTCCGCCGGGAGGACCGGACCGGTCGTCCCGCTCCGGAGTCATTTCGCGAGGCGCCCCCGAACCCATCCAGGGATACGGGCCGCGCGCCTCGCGGGAAGCGGGCCGGAACGTGACAAGGCGGCTGCTGTGGATGGGCTTCGCGGCGTGGAGCCTCGGCTGTGGACAGGTGGTGGAAGAGGAGCCCATGCGGGCTCCGAGCAACCGCTACGAACGGCAGCAGGCCCAGGCACTGCCCCGGCTGTACCAATGGGAGTGCGACCCCGCGACCTACGGCTTCACGCCATCCCCCGACGGCGTGAGGTTCCCGGCGGAGCATGAGTCCAACGGCGGGCTGCTGCTCGCCTGGCCCGACCGGGGATGCAACTACCCGGAGCAGACGGCGCTGGCGCTCACCGCGGCGGGGCATGTCCCCGTGCACGTGCTCGCGGCCGCGTCGCTCCATCCCCAGGTGCGCGAGTGCCTGACGCTGGCCGGCGCGACGGAGGAGCAGCAACGGGGCATCAACCTGGTGGACGTGGAGGTGGAGGACGTATGGGTCCGCGACTTCGGGCCGGACGTCGTGGAGGGGCCCCGGGGGGAGCGCCGGTTCGTGGACATGGTCTACTTCCCCCTGCCCGTCCCCTTCTGCTCCGCGCTGGACGGCATCGACCACCTGGACCGCGTGCCGGACGACCTGGGGAAACACTGGGGCGTCCCCATGGACCGGCCCGCGGTGATCCTCTCCGGAGGCAACCTGCTGACGGACGGCGCCGGCCGCTGCTTCCGCGCCCGCAACGCCACCAACCGGCAGAACTGCTTCGCGGGCTGGTGCTACACCGAAGCGCAGACGGACGCGGTCATCGGCCGCGCGCACGGCTGCGAAGTCGTCACCCTGGAGTCGATGCAGGACCGCGTCATCGACCACATCGACATGTGGATGACGGTGCTGTCCCCCAAGACGGTGCTCGTGGGCCGCTACGACGTGAACGACGACGCCATCAACGCCGCCATCCTGGACCGCAACGCGCGGCGGCTGTCGGACCTGGGCTACGACGTCGTGCGCATCCCCATGCCCACCCCCTACTGCCAGGACACGAACGGAACCTGCGTGGGAGCGCCCGAGCGCATCGCCGAATGTGACGGCACCAACACGCGCGTCTGGGCCACGTACCTCAACTCCATCCGCCTGGGCGACGTGATGGCCGTGCCCGTCTACCGCTGGGTGCCACCCTCCCTGGCCTGGCGGCACCACGGCCAGGAACGGGAGGCCCTGGCCACCTACCAGTGGGCGCTGGACCGCGAGTTCGGCGCGGGCGCGGTGAAGGTCGTGCCCATCCCCTCGGACACCCTCATCCCCTGCCAGGGCTCACTGCACTGCATCACGAAGACCTTCCGCTGACGCATGGGGGCGGGGGGCGTCACCATCCCATTGCCCCGGGTAGGGCAATGCGCCTATGGGAGGGGCATGGCTGACGTGCCTCTTACCGCAGCGGACTTCGCGCCCCCTTCCGTCGAGGAGTGGCGCCGGCTGGTGGACAAGGACCTCAAGGGCAAGCCCTTCACGGTGCTCCAGTCGCCCCTGGAGGGCGGCCTGTCCCTCCAGCCCCTCTACACGCCCCAGGACGCCCCGGCGCCCTCGGAGCCGCCCGGCGTCGCACCCTACGTGCGTGGCACCCAGCCCCTGGGCCACACCGAGGGCGGATGGCTCTTGTGCCAGGAGTACGCGGGCCCGGACGTGGCCGCGACCGCCGACGCGCTCCGCGAGGACCTGGAGCGCGGCACGCAGGGCGTGTGGCTGCTGCTGGACGCGCCCCACGGCCTGGACGTGAAGGACGAGTCCACGCTGGCGAAGCTGCTGGAGCACGTGCCGCTGGAGCGCACGCCGGTGCACCTGGAGCCGACCGCGGACGTGCTGCGGCCCGCGTCCCTGCTGCTGGAGGTGCTGGCGAAGAAGGCCGGCGCCGCGAAGCAGTCCCTGCGCGGCAGCCTGGGCATCGACCCCATCGCGGCGCTCGCGCGCCACGGCGCCGCGAAGGTGGACGTGGCCCGCACGCTGACGGAGGCCGCGCCCCTCGTCACGTCGCTGCTCAAGGACGCGCCCGGCCTGCGCGCGCTGCTCGTGTCGTCGCGCCCCTGGGCGGACGCGGGCGCCACGTCCGTGCATGAGCTGGCGTGGAGCATCGCCACCGGCGTGGAGTATCTGCGCGAGCTGGAGCGCGCGGGCGTGTCCCCGGGTGACGCCGCACGGTCCATGCAGTTCGCCCTGTCCGTGGGCGGGCAGTTCTTCCCCGAAATCGCGAAGCTGCGCGCGGCGCGGCTGCTCTGGTCCAAGGTCGTCGCCGCTTCGGGCGGCGCGCCGGAGTCGCAGGCCATGGCGCTGCACGCGCGCACGGCCAGCGCCACCAAGACGCGGCGCGACCCGTGGGTGAACATCCTGCGCGGCACCGCGGAGTCCTTCGCCGCCGTCGTCGCGGGCGCGGACAGCGTGAGCACCGCCCCCTTCGACGAGCCCCTGGGCACGCCCGACGAGCAGAGCCGGCGGCTCGCGCGCAACACGCAGCTCATCCTGCGCGACGAGTCCAGCCTCAACCGCGTCGCGGACCCCGCGGGCGGCAGCTACTACCTGGAGCAGCTCACCGGCGAGTTCGCCCGCGCGGCGTGGACGGAGCTCCAGCGCATCGAAGCGCTGGGCGGCATCAGCAAGGCCATCGCGCAGGGCGACGTGGCCCGCGTCCTCACGGAGACGCGCACCGCGCGCGACAAGGCCGTGCGCACGCGCAAGCTCCCCATCGTGGGCGTCAGCGAGTTCCCCCACCTCCACGAGGCCCCCGTGCAGCGCGAGGCCCGCGCCGCGGCGCCCGTGCAGGGTGAAGGCATCACCCCGCCCCAGCCCGTGCGCGTGGCGGAGGCCTTCGAGTCCCTGCGCGATGCGAGCGACCGCTACCACGCGGCGCACGGCGTGCGTCCCCGCGCCTTCATGGCCAACCTGGGCACCGTGGCCGAGCACACCGCGCGCGCCACGTGGATCGCCAACGTGCTCGCCGTGGGCGGCATCGAGCCCAGCGAGCACCACGGCTTCGCGGACGCGAACGCCGCCGCGGAGCTGTTCGCGAAGGCGGGCACGACGCTCGCCGTCATCTCCGGTCCGGATGCCCTCTACCCGGAGGTCCTGCCCGCCTACGTCTCCGCCCTCAAGGCGAAGGGCGCCCGCACGGTCGCCGTCGCGGGCCGCCCCGGTGAACACGAGGCCGCCTTCCGCGCGGCCGGCGTGGACCTGTTCCTCTACGCGGGAGCGGACCTGTTCCAGCTCCTGAAGACGCTGCACACGCACCTGGGAGTGGCCTGATGCGCCCCACCGTTCCGGACTTCTCCCGCGTCGCCTTCGACGCCCCTGAAACCCAGACGCCCGCGTCCGTGCTGGAGCAGCAGCGCGCGAAGGCGACCCAAGCCACGGCCGCCGCCGAGCGCTGGGACACGCCCGAGGGCATCCCCGTCAAGCCGCTCTACACCCGCGAGGACCTGGAGGGCATGGCGCACCTGGGCTCGCTGCCGGGCCTGCCGCCCTTCGTGCGCGGCCCGTACTCCACCATGTACGTGCAGCAGCCGTGGACGGTGCGCCAGTACGCGGGCTTCTCCACGGCGGAGGCGTCCAACGCCTTCTACCGCCGCAACCTCGCGGCCGGTCAGAAGGGCCTGTCCATCGCGTTCGACCTGGCCACGCACCGGGGCTACGACAGCGACCACCCGCGCGTCGCGGGCGACGTGGGCATGGCGGGCGTCGCCATCGACTCCATCAAGGACATGCGCATCCTGTTCGACCGCATCCCGCTCGACCAGATGAGCGTGTCGATGACGATGAACGGCGCCGTCCTCCCCGTGCTCGCGCTCTACGTGGTCGCGGCCGAGGAACAGGGCGTGAAGCCCGAGCAGCTCAGCGGGACCATCCAGAACGACATCCTCAAGGAGTTCATGGTCCGCAACACGTACATCTATCCGCCCGGCCCCTCGATGCGCATCATCGGGGACATCTTCAAGTTCACGGCGGAGCGGATGCCGCGCTTCAACAGCATCAGCATCAGCGGCTACCACATGCAGGAGGCCGGCGCGACGCAGGACCTGGAGCTGGGCTACACGCTGGCGGACGGCGTGGAGTACGTGAGAGCGGGCCTCGCCGCCGGCCTGGGCGTGGACGCGTTCGCCCCGCGCCTGTCGTTCTTCTGGGCCATCGGGATGAACTTCTTCATGGAGGTGGCCAAGATGCGCGCGGCCCGCCTCCTCTGGGCCCGCCTCATCAAGGGCTTCAACCCCAAGAGCGACAAGAGCCTGGCGCTGCGCACCCACTGCCAGACGTCCGGCTGGAGCCTCACCGCGCAGGACGTCTACAACAACGTCGTGCGCACCTGCGTGGAGGCCATGGCCGCGACGCAGGGCCACACGCAGAGCCTGCACACCAACTCGCTGGATGAAGCCATCGCGCTGCCCACGGACTTCAGCGCGCGCATCGCCCGCAACACGCAGCTGTACCTCCAGCTGGAGAGCGGCACCACGCGCGTCATCGACCCGTGGGGCGGCAGCTACTACGTGGAGCGCCTCACCCACGAATTGGCCCAGAAGGCCTGGGGCCACATCCAGGAGGTCGAGGCGCTGGGCGGCATGACCAAGGCCATTGAAGCCGGCCTGCCCAAGCTGCGCATCGAGGAGGCCGCCGCGCGCACGCAGGCGCGCATCGACTCCGGGCGCCAGGCCATCATCGGCGTGAACAAGTACCCGCCGGAGCGCCCGGACAACATCGAGATCCTCAAGGTGGACAACTCCGCCGTGCGCGAGGCGCAGATTGCCCGCCTGCGGGAGCTGCGCGCGGAGCGCAACGGCGAAGAGGTCCGCCGCCGCCTGGACGCGCTCACGGAGGCGGGCCGCCGCAACGAGGGCAACCTGCTGGCGCTGGCCATCGACGCGGCGCGGGCGAAGGCCACCGTGGGGGAAATCAGCGACGCCCTGGAGAAGGTCTTCGGGCGCTACGAGGCCACCGTGCGCGGGGTGACGGGCGTGTACTCAGCGGAAGCAGGACAGGCGCAGGGCATCGCGGAGGCTCGGGCGAAGGCGGATGACTTCCTGGAGCGCTTCGGCCGCCGGCCGCGCATCCTCATCGCGAAGATGGGCCAGGACGGCCACGACCGCGGACAGAAGGTCATCGCCACCGCGTTCGCGGACCTGGGCTTCGACGTGGACATCGGCCCGCTGTTCCAGACGCCGGAGGAGTCCGCGCGCCAGGCGGTGGAGAACGACGTGCACGTGGTGGGCGCGTCGTCGCTCGCCGCGGGCCACCTCACGCTGGTGCCGCAGCTCAAGCACGCCCTCAAGGCCCTGGGCCGCGAGGACATCATGGTCGTGGTGGGCGGCGTCATCCCGCCGCAGGACTACGACGCGCTCCGCGCCGCCGGTGCCGCCGCCATCTTCGGCCCGGGCACCGTCATCGCGAAGGCTGCCATCGAGCTGCTCGACAAGCTGGCCGCCGAGCAGGAGGCGGCGTGAAGCCGCTTTCCGCGGACACCTACGTGGACGGCGTGCGCGCGGGCGACAGGGCGGTGCTCGCGCGCGCCATCACCCTGGTGGAGAGCGAGCACCCGAAGCACGCCGCGCTCGCGCAGGAGGTCCTCACGCGGCTGCTGCCCCACACCGGCAAGAGCCGCCGCGTGGGCATCAGCGGCGTGCCCGGCGTGGGCAAGAGCACCTTCATCGACGCGCTGGGCATGCACCTGGTGGGCGGCGGCCACAAAGTCGCGGTGCTCGCCATCGACCCGTCCAGCACCGTGACGGGCGGCAGCATCCTGGGCGACAAGACGCGCATGTACCGGCTGGCGCGCGAGATGGCCGCGTACATCCGCCCCAGCCCCTCCAGCGGCACGCTGGGCGGCGTCGCGCGCAAGACGCGGGAGACGCTGCTGCTCTGCGAGGCCGCCGGCTTCGACGTGGTGCTGGTGGAGACGGTGGGCGTGGGCCAGTCCGAGACCGTGGTCGCGGACCTGGTGGACTTCTACCTGGTGCTGATGCTCGCGGGCGCCGGTGACGAGCTCCAGGGCATCAAGCGCGGCATCCTGGAAGTCGCGGACATGGTGGCCATCAACAAGGCGGACGGCGACAACCTGCCGCGCGCCACGCGGGCCCGCGCGGAGTACCGCGCCGCCCTGCACCTGATGCGCCCCGGCGCGGAGCCGGTGGTCACCACGTGCAGCGCCATGGAGGGCACCGGCATCGACACGCTGTGGGCCTCCGTGGTGGACGTCATCGCGAAGCGCGAGTCCTCCGGCGAGCTGTCGCACCGGCGCACCCAGCAGCAGGTGGGCTGGATGTGGGCCATGGTGAACGACGGCCTGCGAGCGGCCCTGCGGGCGCACCCCGAGGTGGCCGCCCTGGTGCCGGTCCTGGAGCAGGCCGTACGCGAAGGACGCGCGACGCCCACCTCCGCCGCACTGCGTGTGCTGGGCGCATTCCTGCCGCAATCGCAGGTCTGACAAAGCGCGTCGTCCAACGGGCAACGCCTGTCTCAATCGCTTGCCGGGCCTGCACCGCACTCCTAGTGTACGCCCGTGCGACACCCCCAACCGAACACCGCTCCCCAGCCGTACCGGCCCCGCCACCACGTCCGCATCGTCACGGCCGCCAGCCTCTTCGACGGACACGACGCGGCCATCAACGTGATGCGCCGCCTGATGCAGTCCTCCGGCGCGGAGATCATCCACCTGGGCCACAACCGGTCCGTGGCTGAAATCGTGGACTGCGCCATCCAGGAGGACGCCCAGGGCATCGCCCTCACGTCCTACCAGGGCGGCCACGTCGAGTACTTCAAGTACATGATTGATTTGCTGCGCGAGCGCGGTGCGAACATCAAGGTGTTCGGCGGCGGCGGCGGCACCATCCTCCCCACGGAAATCGAGGAGCTGCACAAGTACGGCGTCGCGCGCATCTATTCCCCGGACGACGGCCGCGCCATGGGCCTCCAGGGGATGATCGACGACCTCATCTCCCAATGTGACTTCGAAAAGCGCCCCTCCGACTTCAAGGGCCTGCTCAAGGCCCCGCTGCCCCGCGAGCCGGAGCGCATCGCGTCGCTCATCACCATCGCGGAGAACTTCGCGGACGCGGGAGAGGAGCTGCGAAGCGCGCTGAAGACCACGGGCACGGACGCGCCCCGGGTGCCCGTGCTGGGCATCACCGGCACGGGCGGCGCCGGCAAGTCCAGCCTGGTGGACGAGCTGGTGCGCCGCTTCCTGGCGGACTTCCCGGACAAGACGCTGGCCGTGCTCTCCGTGGACCCGTCCAAGCGCAAGTCCGGCGGCGCGCTCCTGGGCGACCGCATCCGCATGAACGCCATCGACAACCCGCGCGTCTACATGCGCTCGATGGCCACCCGCCAGAGCAACCTGGCCCTGTCCCGTCACGTCGCCCACTCGATTGAAGTCTGCAAGGCGGCGGGCTTCGACCTCATCGTGGTGGAGACCTCCGGCATCGGGCAGTCGGACACCGAAATCACCGAGCACTCGGACGTGGCGCTCTACGTGATGACGGCCGAGTACGGCGCGGCGACGCAGCTCGAGAAGATCGACATGCTCGACTTCGCGGACGTCATCGCCATCAACAAGTTCGACAAGCGCGGGTCGCTGGACGCGCTGCGCGACGTGAAGAAGCAGTGGAAGCGCAACCACAACGCCTTCACCCTGGCGGATGACGCGGTGCCCGTGTACGGCACCATCGCGTCGCAGTTCAACGACCCGGGCATGAACACGCTCTACCGGGCCATCATCGACGCGCTGGTGAAGAAGACGGGCGCGAAGCTGGACAGCCGCTTCCAGCTCACGCCCGGCATGAGCGAAAAGAAGTGGATCATCCCCCCGGAGCGCACGCGCTACCTGGCGGAGATCGTCGACGCCTGCGAGGACTACGACGGCTTCGCGCGCGCCCAGGCCGCCATCGCCCGGCGCATGTACCAGTTGCACGGCACCATCCAGGCCCTGCGCCAGAACGTGGGGAAGAAGAAGCTGGAGATCGTCGAGCCGAAGAGCGCGGACGACGTGGTGCAGGTGACGGAGCGCGTGGAGGGCGAGCCCGCGTACCTGGGCGACCTGGTGGCGCTGTACCAGGACCTGGAGAGCCGCCTGCACGCGGACTGCCGGCGCCTGCTGGCCGAGTGGCCCGCGACGAAGAAGCGCTACGCCGCGTCCAAGTACCAGTTCCAGGTGCGCGACAAGGTCATCGAGCTGGACCTCATCAGCGAGACGCTGTCGCACCTGCGCGTGCCCAAGATCGCCCTGCCCAAGTATGAGGACTGGGGCGACATCCTGACGTGGCTCCTGCGGGAGAACGCGCCGGGCGCCTTCCCGTTCACCGCGGGCGTCTTCCCGCTCAAGCGCGAGGGCGAGGACCCCGCGCGCATGTTCGCGGGCGAGGGCGGCCCGGAGCGCACCAACAAGCGCTTCCACTACGTGTCACGCGGCCTGCCGGCGAAGCGCCTGTCCACGGCGTTCGACTCGGTGACGCTGTACGGAGAGGACCCGGACCACCGGCCGGACATCTACGGCAAGGTGGGCAACTCGGGTGTTTCCATCGCGAACGTGGACGACGCGAAGAAGCTCTACTCCGGCTTCGACCTGGCGGACCCGTCCACGTCCGTGTCCATGACCATCAACGGCCCGGCGCCCATGCTGCTGGGCTTCTTCCTCAACGCCGCGGTGGATCAGCAGTGCGAGAAGTGGATCCGCGCCAACGGCAAGGTGGAGGAGGTCGAGAAGAAGATCGAAGCGCTCTACCAGGAGCGCGGCCTGCCGCGTCCGCGCTACCAGGGCGAGCTGCCCCAGGGCAACGACGGGCTGGGCCTGCTGCTCCTGGGCGTGTCCGGTGACGAGGTGCTGCCGGCGGACGTCTACGCGAAGATCCGTGCGTCCACGCTCCAGGCGGTGCGCGGCACGGTGCAGGCGGACATCCTCAAGGAGGACCAGGCGCAGAACACCTGCATCTTCTCCACGGAGTTCGCCCTGCGCGTGATGGGCGACATCCAGCAGTACTTCATCGACCAGAAGGTGCGGAACTTCTACTCGGTGTCCATTTCCGGGTACCACATCGCGGAGGCCGGGGCGAACCCCATCTCCCAGCTGGCCTTCACGCTGGCCAACGGCTTCACCTTCGTCGAGTACTACCTGTCGCGCGGGATGCACATCGACGACTTCGCGCCCAACCTGTCGTTCTTCTTCTCCAACGGCATGGACCCGGAGTACGCGGTGCTGGGGCGCGTGGCCCGCCGCATCTGGGCCAAGGCCATCCGGGACAAGTACGGCGGCAACGACCGGTCGCAGAAGCTGAAGTATCACATCCAGACGTCCGGCCGTTCCCTGCACGCGCAGGAGATTGCCTTCAACGACATCCGCACCACGTTGCAGGCATTGCTGGCGCTCAACGACAACTGCAATTCGTTGCACACGAACGCCTACGACGAGGCCATCACCACGCCCACGGAGGAGAGCGTCCGGCGCGCGCTGGCCATCCAACTGGTCATCAACAAGGAGTTCGGCCTGTCGAAGAACGAGAACCCCAACCAGGGCTCGTTCATCATCGAGGAGCTGACGGACCTGGTGGAGGCGGCGGTGCTCAACGAGTTCCGCGCCATCTCCGAGCGCGGCGGCGTGCTGGGCGCCATGGAGCGCATGTACCAGCGCTCCAAGATTCAAGAGGAGTCGCTCTACTACGAGATGCAGAAGCACGACGGGACGCTGCCCATCATCGGCGTGAACACCTTCCTGGACCCCAAGGGTTCCCCCACGGTGACGCCGCCGGAGGTTATTCGCGCGACGAAGGAGGAGAAGGACTACGCCATCACCGCGCGTGACGCCTTCTGGAAGCGCAACGCGAAGACGGCGCCCGCGGCCCTGGAGGCGGTGCGCCGCGCGGCCCTGGACAACGGCAACGTGTTCGGCGCGCTGATGGACGCCTGCAAGGTGTGCACGCTGGGCCAGCTGTCCCGCGCGCTGTACGAGGTGGGCGGCCAGTACCGGCGCAACATGTGACGCGAGCGCCGCAGTCCCGGGCGGATGTCCCGGGACCGCGGCGCTTTTGAATCAGGGGGCCAGGACTTCGAACTGGCAGGTGGAGTCCTCCAGGGCCTGGAACGTGGAGTCCATTCCCACATCGATGCCGTAGGTGCCGGAGTGGGCTGCCGTGAAGGCAAACACCCAGCGCGCGCCCACGTGCTCGCGGAGAGGCTCGAAGCGGCTGCCCTGGGCGTCGTAGAAGAACGGGTAGAGCTGAACCTGGCCCGGGCTGTCCTTCCAATCACAGCCGAACTGGTAGCGCTGCCCGGCGGCGGCCTGGAAGGAGAACCAGTCGCGGTCGGCCGCGTCCGGGATGCGGACGGGCACGGTCTGCGCCGGCCCCGTCAGCGGCGTCGCCGTGGCCAGGGTGTCGCCGTGGTCATCCTCGCCCAGGTCCTCGAACTGGAGGGTGTAGTGGCCCTCCTCCCACCCCGTCGCGAGGCCGGCCTCACTGTGCATGCGCACGAAGTGCGTGCCCTGGGATGCCTTGAAGGCCGTGCGCTTCCGGTCCATTGGATTCGAGGAGTGGAAGGCAGCCCCGGGGGCGGCGGCGGAGAGGTCACACAGCCGCAGGCCATCCATGGTGCAGGTGGCGCGGTAGTGATGGCCGGGCTGGACCACGAGGGAGAAGACGTCGTCGTCCGTCAGCGTTTCGACCTTCCCGGACACGGAGGAGGTGCCCCGCGGGAGCGCCGTGGCGGTCTCCACGGTGTCCCCGTGGTCCTCCGCGCCCAGGTCGTTCAGGGTGCAGCGGTAGGGCTGTGACGCACCGGCCTCTCCCTGGTCCTTGATCTCCGCGTAGGCCAGGCCCCCCAGGCCCTTGATGGTGATGCGTCCCCGCGAACCCGGCTCGATGCCGCCGTTCTCGGCGTACGCGTGGACCTTCCCCTTGGAGGTGAGGAAGGCCTGGTACCAGAACTGCGTGGGGAAGGTGCAATCGAGCACGTAGATGTTGCCCGCCACCGACTGGAAGGAGAGCAGATCCCGCTCTCCCCAGTGCTCACCGCTCCCCACCAGGACCTGCGCCGACGGCGTGTAGGGCGTCGCCGTGGCGAGCAGGTCGCCGTGGTCGTCCAGGCCCATGTCCATGAAGCGGAAGGAGAAGGGCGCCACGGGGGCCTCGGAGTACTCGGAGTACCACTGGACCTCCACCGTATGGACGGCGCCCGCCGTGAGCCCGGACCAATGCCACGCATGGGGGGATGAGCTGACGCCCCGGTTCGGCATGCCGTAGTCGAGCGACGTCCCTGCTGCGTCCCGCAGCCGAAGGGTGTGGCCATCGGAGCCGGTCTCGACGATGAGGTCGTAGTGGTGCCCCGCCTTGGGCACGAAGGCGAGCCGGAGCGGCGTCTCCACGCTGGCCCAGGTCATGGAATGGACCTCCGTCGCGGACGGCGTCAGGAGCGTATGGCCCTCTGGAATGACGACCGTCGAGCCGGCGTCGGTCCCGGCGTCCGAGCCGGCGTCGACGGTGGCGCCCGCGTCAGGGGTGGGCTCGTCGTTGGAATCACAGGCGCCCAGCGTGAAGAGACAGACGCCGAGCATGAAGGCAGACAGGGAACGTTTCAGGATGGGCATACCTCGGAAGGGACGCCCACCCTATTCGACGCCTGACGCCCCGCCAATCTCCTCTCAGTACGGACTCGACGTGGGGCGGATGATGATCTCACTCACGTCCACGTCCGCCGGCTGGCTGATGGCGTAGCGGATGGCGCGGGCGATGGCGTCCGCCGGGATGGCGTCCTTGCGGAACTCGCGCATGTACTCGCGAGACGCCGGGTCGCTGATGCTGTCCGCCAGCTCCGACTGGGTGACTCCGGGCGAAATCACCGTCACCCGGATGTCCGCGCCCACCTCCTGGCGCAGCCCTTCGGAGAGGGCCATCACCGCGAACTTCGTGGCGCAGTACACCGCCGCCGTCGGGCTCACCGAGTGCCCGCCAATGGAAGACAGATTGATGAACTGCCCTGACTTCTGGCGCTTCATCACCGGCAGCCCCGCCGCGATGCCGTGCAGCACGCCCCGGATGTTCACGTCGATCATCCGGTTCCACTCGTCCAGCTTCAGCTCCTCCAGCTTGGACAGCGGCATCACCCCCGCGTTGTTGATGAGCACGTCCAGCCGCCCGAACTCCTTCAGCGTGAAGGCCACGAAGCCCTCCACGTCCTCGCGCTTCGTCACGTCCAGCGGCCGGTAGCGCACCTCACCGCCCTGGCCTCGCAGCTCGCCCGTCAGCGCCTCCAGCCGGTCGGCCCGGCGCGCGCCCAGCACCACCTTCGCGCCCTGGCTGGCGAGCAGGCGGGCTGTCGCCTCGCCAATGCCGCTGCTCGCGCCCGTGATGGCCACCACCTTGCCCTGGATGTCCGTCGTCATGGCTTGCGTCCTCGCTCGTGGGCCCGGCGCGAAGAGGGCGCCGGGGATGAGGACACCCTCTCAAAGAGGGCGGCGATGGCGGTATCCGGATGCTCGCGGACTCTTGCCCATTCCTGCACGGGCACCGCGGCTCCACAGGCGCTATGACTGAGGCGCATGCCGACCGACCTGAGCCCGCATCTGTCCGAGCTGGCGTTGCTGCTGGAGCGCCACACGCCCACGGACGGCATCCACGCCACGGCCATCCCGCGCATGGTGCTCATCCGCGCCTCCCAGCCCTCCACGCCCCTGCACGCGCTGCAGGAGCCGGCGCTGTGCATCGTGGCGCGGGGCCGCAAGCAGGTGCTCCTGGGCGACGAGCTGTATGTCTATGGGCCGGACCAGTGCCTGGTCGCGTCCGTGGACCTGCCCGTCACGGGGCAGGTGGTGGAGGCCTCCGCGGACGCGCCCTACCTCTGCTTCCGGTTGGACCTGGAGCCCGGGCAGTTGGGCAGCCTGATGATGGAGGCCGCGCTGGACGCGCCCGGCCCCACGGACATGGTCCGGGGCCTGGCCCTGGGTCCGGTGGGCGCGCCGCTGCTGGACGCGACGGCGCGGCTGGTGCGGCTGTTGGACACGCCGCGCGACATCCCCGTGCTCGCGCCGCTCGTCATCCGCGAAATCCTCTACCGCCTGCTGACCGGCGAGAACTCCGAACGGCTGCGGCGCATCGCCGTGGCGGACAGCCGCCGCGAGTCCGTCACCCGCGCCATCCACTGGCTCAAGGAACACTACGCCGCGCCGCTGCGCATCGAACGGCTGGCGCGCGCCGTCCACATGAGCCCGTCCGCGCTCCACCACCACTTCAAGTCCGTCACCGCGATGAGCCCGCTGCAATACCAGAAGCAGCTGCGGCTCCAGGAGGCCCGCCGCCTGATGCTGGCCCAGGCCATGGACGCGGCCATGGCCGGACACTCGGTGGGCTACGAGAGCCCGTCCCAGTTCAGCCGCGAGTACAGCAGGATGTTCGGTGCACCACCTTCACGTGACATCGCGAGGCTGCGGGAGTCGCTCGCCTCCGCCCCAGCGGCGGTGCGCTAGTCCCTGGGGCCGATGGCCGACCTGGCGCATCGTTTCCACGTTGTGCCCCCCTCAGGAGGGGCGCGATGTCATCTGGCGAAGGCGGAGACTGGGGACTGAAGCACACGGCGGCGCAGCTCACCGCCGAGGAGCTGGAGCAGGTGGCCCGCGAGGAGCCGCTCCGGGACTCCGCCCTGCCCCCCTCGGGCAGCGCCGTGCGGTTCCTGCGGGTGCACCTCATGCGCATCGCGGGACACCTGGGCGAGCTGCACCTGCCGGACTTCCAGGAGGTGGTAGGCGCCGCGCTCCAGGCCGTGGAGGGCCCCGCGCCCCTGCTCTTCGTCGCGCAGCTGCGGGAGCGGCTCGCCTTCGAGCGGACCAGTTCCCGGCTCTACGCGGGCCTGCTGGTGAAGACGCATGCCCTGGGCAGCTACCCGGGAGGCCCCACGCCGGAGCGGCTGGTGGAGCTGCACAACCAGGAGCTGGACCACCTGAACCTCATCCGCGAGTGCATCTACCGGCTCGGCATGGACGCGCCCCAGTTGATGGCGCACGGGGACAGCGCGGATCCGCGGCCCCATGGGCTGCTGCGGGCCGTGGACGACCCGTGCGCCACGCTCCCGGACGCGCTGCGCGCGGTCCTCATCTCCGAAATCCTCAACAACGCCGGCTGGGCGATGCTCGTGGACCTGGCCCAGGAGCTGGGACCGCCCGACCTGGTGGACGCCTTCCGCGAAGTCCTTCGCGAGGAGACGCTCCACCTGGAAGAGGTCACCACCTGGGTCGCCAACCTGCCGGACGACGTCCGCGTCACCGGCGCGCGGGTCTCCGCCAGCTGAAGGCGCTTCAGCGGGACACGGGCCGCCTGCGGGCGACGACTTCCCGCACGGTGGCGATGAAGGCCGGCTTGTCCGCGCTGCCCTTCACGCCGTCGAAGTCCAGGTCCAGGTTCTCGGCGATGGCCCGGAGGTACTCCAGACAGGGCTCGTCCTGGGGCGTCTTGCCTTCAGCGAACAGCGGATGACAGACGGGGCAGTAATTGACCACCCAGACGCGCTCGCCCTCTGGAATCTCCAGTGAGACGGGACTGCCGTCGCTCACGTCCTCTTCGTACGGCTCGATGCGCCAGACGCCCGTGGCGTCATCGTCGTCCATGAGCAGCTGCCGGTAGTTGAGGCTGGGGACGAACTCCCACTCGCCCCAGTCGTAGCCGTAGGCCTGCGTCCGCGTGCGGCGGGCGCGGCCCCGGGCCTCCTCGAAGGCGTCCGCGTCCTCCGGCGCCTCGTCCGCGGCGAAGAAGAACAGGTCCAGGAGGGCCTCGTCGTTGCCGATGCCCTCCTCCTCGCACTCCTTGCCGGTCTTCTCACCGCACTCGAACGACGAGGGAGGACCGCAGACGCTGCATCGGTAGTCGTGGACGCCCATGGCTCGAGCCTACCAGTCCCGGCCGGGCGGCTCAGTCATCGTCATCGTCGTCACCGTCGCCGACACCGTCCAGCCAATCGCCGTCGTCGGTGTAGTACCGGTCGGTGATGTTGAAGGTGCACGTCAGCTCGCCGCCGTCCTCGTAGTGGTAGACGAAGCGGCCCTGGGCCTGGCCATCCCCGTGCACCAGCCGCTCCAACGTCAGGGTTCCCTCCACCGGGACGCCGGTGACGGAGGGGTAGCCTGGATGCCCGGGGCCGAGGAATGCGTACCACTCGAGGAGCCGCGACGGATCCTCGGGCACCAGGGCGTCTCCCTCCCGCCGGAGCTTCGCGGTCCACGTCCCGGCGGTCACCGTGGGCTCCCCCGCGATCAGCACGTTCACCCCGAAGTGCGTCAACTCCGGGGCGCCGTCCGGCGAGTACTCCAGGTGGAGCTGCGTGCCCTGGTCCCCATCCTGGATGAAGTACGCGGACATCACGGCATTGTTGTGGATGGGCCACACCACGCTCCGGTCGCCGTACGGGCCCCGGCATTCGCCCTCGGGCTTGGGAACGGAATCACAGGCGGTGATGGACCATGCGCAGGCCAGCCATGGCAGCGCGGTGCGGAACAAGGGTCGGAGCATCCGCCCATCCTAACCAGGGCCCCCACCCGTCCCGTCAGTCCCACCGCGTCATTCCTCGGAAGCCTCCAGGACGTCGAAGGTGCACGTCAGCTCGCCGCCATCCGAGTAGCGGTAGACGAAGCGCCCCTGCGCGGCCCACGGAGACACCTCGTCCAGCGTCACCGAGCCCTCCAACGGAACGCCGGGCACGGAGAGGTACCCGGTCTCCTCGCCGATGTTGCCCACCCACGCCGTCACCAGCGACGGCTCCGCGGGCACCAGCCGGCCCTGCCGGGAGAAGAGGTTCACGGTCCGGTCCGCTTCCACCCGGGCGTCCTCCACCAGGTGGATGTCCACGCCGAAGCCCTCCAGGACCGGCTCGTCCTCCGGCGTGTAGTCCAGGTCGATGAAGGTGTCCGGCAGCTCGCCCTGGACGGCGCGGTGCACCAGCGAGGACTGCTCCTCGATGGGCCAGCGCACGCGCCGCCCCTGATGCGTTCCCCGGCACTCCCCCGTGGCCCTGGGGAACGCGTCGTCCACCCAGAGGCAGGAGGAGAGGCAGAGGGCGCAGGCCAACAGCGGCGGCACGACGCGCGGCGGAAGGGACATGGCCTTCATCCTATCCGGAGGACCGTGGACACGGCTGAGCCCGGGCTCCTTGTAATTCCTGTCATCCCCTGCCGACACGGAGGGTGGGATGACGCGCCACGGGTGAGCATGCTATGAGGCTGTCGCCGTCTGGCTTTGCCCTTCGCGGCCCGCTCCGGTCAGACGTTGTCTCCCCGGTCGTTCCACCATCCACATCCATCATTTCCCGCCCGGGGGGAGGCGTGGGGCCGAGGGCCCTTCGTGGGCTGCCTCCGGGTTCGTGCCTGGAGTCGTATGTCTTTCCTGTCGGGTTCCGTCCGCGCCTCGCGCCTGGCCGTGGCCGCGCTGACCTCCCTGTCCCTGACCCTGGGAGGGTGCGCCACGCTTCCTCCGCGAGGGCAGGTCGTCATGCGCGACGTGTCCTTCCCCCTGCGTGACTTCCGCATGCCGTCCGGCCTGCGCGTGGTGGTGGAGCGCGACGCGCGCGCGCCCGTGGTGGCGGTGGTCGCGGTGGTGGGCGCGGGAGGCTCCAGCGACCCGGGCGGCAAGGAGGGGCTGGCGCACCTGGTGGAGCACCTGGCCTTCCGCGCGCGCCCCGCCAACGGCCCCTCCGTGCAGGCGCGGCTCAACGCCTCTGGCGCGGGGCACTCCAACGCCAGCACCAGCCTGGACTACACCGCCTACGAGGAGCTCGCGCCCAAGGAGTCGCTGGGCGCGCTGGTGAAGCTGGAGGGGGAGCGGCTGTCGTCGCCGCTCTCCAACGTCAGCCCGGAGGTCTTCGCGGTGGAGCGCGAGGTGGTCCGCAACGAGCTGCGCCAGCGCAACGAGACGGGCTACGTGGGCCAGGTGTTCAGCTGGGTGCACGCGGCGTCGTTCCCGGCGGGAGACCCGTACGCGCGGCCCGTGGTGGGTTCGCACGAGTCGCTGTCCGCCCTCACCCTGGCGGACGCGCACCGCTTCGCGCGCGCCCACTACCGCCCGGACAACGTCACCCTGGTCATCTCCGGGGACGTGGACCTGGCGGAGGTGGAGGCCACGCTCATGCAGAACCTGCCGCCCGCGTGGGTGGGCACGGGCGCCCCGCTGGCGCTGGACACGCGCATGCCCGCGAAGCGCCCGGAGCCCGCGGCCGCGCCGGTCAGCAAGACGATGCCGGTGTACGCGGCGGCGGTGCCGTCGCCGGAGCTGTACCTGTCCTGGGTGCTGCCGCGCGCCTTCGACGAGGCCAGCGCCCTGCATGACTTCGTGGGCGTCAGCCTGGACAACAACCTCTGGGAGGCGGTGCGCAGCGATGGCGACATCGCGGGCATCTCCACGGGGCTGGTGCCCGGCACGCGCGCGTCGCTGCTCATCGTGCGCGTGCACCTGTCGCGCGGGGACCACCCGGAGCGCTCGGCGGAGAAGGTGCTGGACCAGGTGCACAAGACCTGGAGCGGGGAGATCGAGGCCAGCGGCGTGCTGGGCCAGGAGTTCAACTTCCAGGCCCTGCGCCGCCAGGTGGTGACGAACATGGTGCTGGAGTCGGAGCGGCTGCTGGCGCGGACCCGGAGCCGCGCGCTGCTCACCCACTTCACCACGGACGTGCGCTCGTATACGCGCTCGCAGATGGCGCTGATGGGGCTGGGCGGCAGCAAGGTGACGGACTTTGCCTACCAGTGGCTCCAGCGCGACCGGGCGCACGCCATCCTCGTGCGGCCGGGAGAGAGCGGCACTCAGACGGCGCTCCCCACGCTGGCGAAGCTGCCGGGCGGCGAGCCCGCGGTGGAGGGCGGCGAGCGCGTCACGCCGTCCATGCTGGCGGCCACCACGGCGCCCGTGCAGGTGCTGAAGCTGGAGAACGGCATGGAGGTGCTGCTGGTGCCCCGCCCGGGACTGCCGGTGGTGCGCGTGGGCGCGGCGATGGGCGGCGGGACGGCGCACGGGGTGAAGCCGGGCGTGGCGGACCTGGCGAAGTGGGGCTCCTTCCGCGAGTCGCACTTCGAGGGCCGCCCGAGCGACTGGGGCCTGCACGAGTCCACCCGCACGGCGTTGGACCACGTGCGCGTGGACATGGCCGGCACGGCGGGCAACGTGGGCAACATGCTGGCGATGCTCGCGGAGGACCTGTCCAGCACCCGCACCTCGGAGGACGTGGTGCGCTACTGGCGCGAGCAGGTGCAGCCGTGGCGCGAGGCGGTGGACACGCGGCCGGAGGTGCTGGCGCACCGGAACCTGATGCAGGCGCTCTACGGCACGCACCCCTACGCCAACGAGGCCACGGGGGCGCAGATGGGGCAGGTGTCCTGGTCGGAGGCGCAGGCGTGGTTGGAGGACGTCTACCGCCCGGGCAACACGACGGTGGTGGTGGCGGGCGAGTTCGAGGTGAAGGACGTGGAGCCGCTGGTGCGCAAGTACCTGGGTGACTGGAGCAGGGGCAAGCCTCAGCCGGTGGCCGTGCCGCCCGCGCCGGCGCTGCCCGCCGCGTCCGCGAAGGTGAGCACGCTCTTCACCGCGCGCCCCGGGGCCACGCAGGGCCAGGTGCAGGTGGCCTGCCGGCTGCCCACGGCGACGCCGGAGCTGGAGGCGCGCTACGCGCTGATGGCGGAGCTGCTGGAGGTGGAGGCCTACGACCGGACGCGCTCCGGGACGGGAGCGTCCTACGGCTTCAACGCCGAGCCCTGGATTGGCCGGGGCGGCGCGGCGCACCTGCTGCTGGGCGGCAGCCTGGATGCGCAGCGGATGAGCGAGGGCGTGGGGTCGCTGCGCGAGACGCTGGCGGCGTTCGCGAAGGAGGTGTCCGAAAGGGACCTGGCGCATGCGCGCGCGCGGCTGCTGGCGCGGCAGGGGGTGTCGTTCATCTCCACGGATGCGTGGGTGGAGGCGCTGCTCGAGGCGCGCGTGCGGGGCTTCCCGGTGGAGTCGGTGGCGCAGCGCCCCGCGCACCTCCAGGCGGTGACGGCGGACGCGCTGAAGCAGGAGTTCGCGGGTTGCCTCCAGCGCCTCGTGGTGAGCGTCACGGGGGATGAGCAGCCCAGCCGCGCCGCGCTCCAGGCGGTGTCGGTGCCGTAGCGAAGGACGGCCCTCCGTGGGCGCGGCACGCGTCCACGGAGCCGATGGCGGGGCCCGCCGCCCACCGGTCCCGGGCTTCGCGTCCGGAGGGCATGACCCGCCGGGCCGCGTGCCTCCGTATGAGGAGGCATGCGAGTCATGGACCTCCGCCGGACGCGGTACCTGCTGGGCGCCCTGCTGTCGTGGGGCGCCGCCGCCTGCCACGGGACGGACGGGCCCACGTCCCCGTGCGAGGACACGGACTGTGCGGTGCCCGGGCTCACCCGGGCGTTCGAACAGGGCACGCCCTCCACCCAGACACTGGCGCGCGCGGACTTCGGGGGCCTCAAGGTGCGGCGAGCCTCCGGACGCACCTTCGTACTGGAGACGTCGCGGGACGCGGAAGGCCGGGACACCCGCAGGCTCACCGTGTCCGCACCGGACGGTTCGCGGCTGTGGCGGTTCGACGCCACGGCCGGTGACCATCTGAGCGATTTCACCGTGCATCCGTCCGGGGAGGTCACCCTGGGCGTCGAGCGCACCGGTGCGACAGCGGAGGCCTACGACCTGGTGCGCCTGTCCACCGAAGGCCAGGTGCTGTCACGGCAGCCCCTGCCCACGCCCACGACGGTTCCCGGCGCCGACCTGGGAGACACCCTCCCCTCCCCCGCGTTCCGCATGAAGTCGCCCTGGATCCACGCCCTCACCGACGGCTGGCTCCGCACGGAGGCGCGCGGCGAGGACGTGGCCGTGGCCTTCCTGTCGCTCGTGGCCGTCCCGGAAGGCGGACCCACCACCCCGGAGCTGGCGTCAGGCCTGATGACGCTCCAGTGGATGGACGGGCGCTACACCGAGCAGTGGACCCGCGTCGTGGACGGACGCCACTCCACGCAGCCGGCCGCCTGGGCCTACGACGAGTTCCGCTGGCGCGAGGCCGCGCTCCGGCCGCTGCTCGCGGTGGACGCGGATGGGCGGCTGGTGGTGGGGCGCACCTGGAACAGCTCCCGCTGCCTGGCCTCCAGCCGCACGTTCAATGACTTCACCGCCGTGCACTGCCGCTCCGGCGACGACGTCACCACGCCCGCGGACACCGAACGGCAGCCCTTCGCCCTGACGGCCTTCACGCCGGTGGGGACGCGCATCGGGACGCACGTCTTCGTCCCCGCCCGGGCGGCGGAGTTCGTCGTCTTCGACATGGCGGTGCGCGACGGGGAGGTGGCGCTCGCGGGTACGGTGGTGACGGAGGGCTCGGAGGGCACCATCGCCTGGTACCCGTCCGCGCCGGGCGCGGAGGACCGGATGACGCCCTATGACGGATATCTGGGCGTGCTGTCGCTCGACTCGGGCGCGCTGCGCTTCGAGCACCGCGTGGACACGGGCCGCGCGGACCACTTCTCCGCGCTGCGCTGGACGGACGCGGGGCTCATCGCCGTGGGCGCATCCGGCTGGGACCGGTGGCACGGAGGGATGAGCATCTCACGCGGCGCAGGGGCCCTGCTCGCGCTCGCGTCCACCGACGGCCAGACGGTGCGCACGCGGAAGGCCGGCCCCGAGGGACAGGGCCGGCACTTCCACCTGCTGGGCGTGGACGCGGACGAGGACTCACTGGTGGCGGTGGGGCTCGCGGACGCGCCGATGACGCACTCCGGAGACAACGATCACCCGGAGCAGATGACCTTCGGCGGGCTCACGGTGGAGCTGCGCTGAAGCCCACCGCGTGCCCCCGTGGGCTCAGTACGCCGGGGTCACGTAGCAGAAGTCAGACAGGTACGGGCAGTCCTGCGCGCAGCTGGACGGCGTCTCCCCGTCGCAGCAAACGCTGTCGCCACAGACAGGCCCGCCGCCGCAGTCCCTCGGGCAGTTGAAGGCGTTCTCCGTGCCCGGGTCACACACGTAATCGCCGCAGTAGCCGCCGGGGCTGCCGCAATCCTGCGGGCAGTTGTACTGATTCTCCGCGCTGGGGTCGCAATAGCTGTCACCGCACACGGCGCACAGGCCGGCGGCGGACGCGGACGCGAACCCCATGGGCGTCACGTAGCAGAAGTCAGACAGGTACGGGCAGTCCTGCGGACAGCTGGACGGCGTCTCTCCGTCGCAACACACGGAGTCACCACAGGTGGGGCCGGTGCCACAGTCCTGCGGGCAGTTGAACGGGTTCTCCGTCGCGGGGTCGCAGATGAAGTCGCCGCAGGAACCGCACAGGGCCTTCTCCTGACGCGCCAACTCGGGCGCGGCCGTCTCAGTCTCCACGGCCCCTCCGCACGCCAGCAGCAGTCCGGACACCAGGGCCAGCAGGCCCAGCTTCATCGCGTTCATCGTCTGTCTCCGTGTATTCAGCGCTTCCGCCCTGAGCGGGCTTCCGCTTGTTAATACGGCTCACGGACGGCGCTCAAAGCCTGGGAGCGCACGGCGTAGACTGCCGGTCATGACGACCTCCGCTTCCGACGCCTCGCGGCTCCTGGACCTGCTGTGGGAGCGCTACGCCTCCGAAGTCCCCTTCGCGCGCACCTTCGTGACGCTGTCCGGGGGCCACTTCCGCAACGACCACGTCGCGTTCCGCACCCTCGCGCGGCCGGAGGGAGGCATCGCCCTCTTCTCCCGCGTGTTCGAGCGGTTCGGGTGGAAGCCAGCCGGCGCGTACACGTTCCCGGACGCGCACCTGTCCGCCATCTACCTGTCGCATCCGGACGGACTGCCGCGCGTCTTCCTGTCCGAGCTGAAGCAGGAGGAGCTCTCACCGCGCGCCCGCGAACTGCTCGCCGCGCTACCGGTGGATCCGCCGCCGCCGGAGGACGTGGACGCGCTCGCGGCGTGGTTCACGGCGCCGCAGCCTCCCGAGGAGGCCGCGCTGCTGGAGCTGGAGAAGGAGACGCAGTACGGCGCGTGGCTGCTGGCCTTCGGCCGCAAGGTGAATCACTTCACCGGCGCGGTGGACGACGTGGAGGCGTGGCAGCGGCGCATGCGCGAAGCGGGCGTGCCCATGAAGGCGGACATCGAGGGCGAGGCCGGCACGTCCCTCAGACAGACGGCCACGCACGCGGCCCCGCTGCCCCTGACGCTCCGGGGCGGAGGCACGCGCGCATGGCCGTATGCGTACTTCGAGATCGCCCAGCGCTCGGGAGGGTTCGACGGGTTCCTGGGGCCGCAGGCCCGCGCGCTGTTCGACATGACGAAGCGGGGCTGAGGCGGGTGGCGGCCGCCGCCGCGCCGTCCGCGGGGGTGCGCGTGTCCGCTGTGCGATGGAGCCGTCCATCCCCGGGGTGGGGCCTTCAGGCAGGGCGGCGTGGAGGACGAGTTGCGAGGGCTGGGGCACCTCGCCACCTTGCCGCACGACGAACCCACGACAGAGGAGGGCACACCATGCCCATGTCCCGACTTCCGCTGATGCTCGCCGCGACCGCGGCGCTTTGTTTCTCCGCGGGTTGCTCCAAGAAGGGGATGCACAAGGAGGATTCCAAGGGGCCGATGTCCGCCACCGAGATGTCGTCCACGGGGGACCAGCGCTGCCCCATGTCCGTGCCGGGCGCGCAGGTCCACACGCAGGACACGTCCGACGGCGTGGCGCTCGTGTTCACCACGTCCGACCCGTCACAGGTGTCCGACCTCCAGACGCGCGCCCGGCGGTTGCTGGACGAGCAGTCCAAGCGCACCAACAGCGCGGAGACGCCCCTGGACCTGGCGCAGGAGGAGGACCTGGGCGACACCCCCACGGAGATCCAGTCTGGCCGCGACGAGAGCGGGACCGGTGGCGCTGGCAACCAGGGCATGGCCGGGGCGCCCTCCGTCCTCTCCACGGTCGTGGCCACGGACACGCCGGAGGGCATCACCGTCACCTACTCCGCGCAGGACCACATGCAGAAGCGCCAGCTCATCGACGAGGTCCACGAGACCGCGCGTCAGATGCAGGGCGGTCACTGCCCCGGCATGTAGCCCACGCGCCGGGACGGCGTGGCGAACGCCGTCCCGGTGGTGGCCCTACCGGCGGAACACCACCGTGAGGTTGTTGCTCGGCATCTCCACCACGCGCTCGCGCAGGAGCCCGTGGCGCGCCGCTTCGGCCGTGACGGCGCCCAGTTCGCGCACGCCCCAGGACGGGTCGCGCGCGCGGAGCGATTCGTCGAAGGCGAGGTTGCTCGGCGCGGTCTCCTTCCCCTCCACGAAGTAGGGGCCGTACAGCACCAGCCGTCCGCCCGGACGCAGCACCCGCGCCGCGCCCCGCATCAACCCCTGGCAGGCCGTCCACGGCGCGATGTGGATCATGTTCACGCAGAGCATGGCGTCCGCGTGCTCCACCGGCCATGCGTCCGAGCTCGCGTCCAGCACGCGCGCGGGCAGGACGTTGGCCAGCCCTTCCGCCACGCGCCACGCGTCGATGCTCTCCAGCGACGCCGCGTCACCGTCCGTCGGCTGCCAGGTCAGCTCCGGGAAGGCCTTCGCGAAGAAGGCCGCGTGCTGGCCGGTGCCGCTCGCCACCTCCAGCAACGTGCCCTCCGTGGGCAGCACCTCCCGGAGGACGGCGAGGAGCGGTTCGCGGTTGCGTTCGGTGGCCGGGGCGTGACGCTTCATGCCCTCCCCTCTTCCACACCCGCGCACGCGAGAAAAGGCCGCTCGCGGAAGATTGCAATCACAGCCAACACGACGGCCGCCCCGCATGGAATCCGCAACACTTTCCGGGTCTTTTCGAAAACCTCCTGCCTCGACGCGCCTCATCCCCCAGGCAGGAGTGACCTTGACGTTCTTCAACCGGAATGTTTCACGCATGCTGTGCTCCATGTCCCTGCTCGCGCTCGCGGGCTGCGGGCCCATGGAGGCGGACGCCCCCTCGCTCCCCGAGCAGGAGGTCGCGACCGCGCGGCAGGCGGTGTCCACCATCGCGTACCGGAGCAGCGCCACGGCGGGGGGCAGCACGCGCACGTCGCTGAGCATCGCGAAGCCCACGGGCACGGCGGCGGGTGACGTGCTGCTGGCGCGCATCATCAACCGCAACAACGTGGCCGCGGTGGCGACGCCGCCCGCGGGCTGGGAGTTCGTGCGCTCGGACCAGAGCGCGTCACAGATCAAGGCGTGGATCTTCTACAAGGTCGCCACCGCGTCCGAGCCGTCCTCGTACGCGTTCACCCTCGACATCGCCAGCTACATGGCCGGCAGCATCTCCGCGTTCTCCGGCGCGGACACGAACAACCCCGTCGACGCACAGACGGGTCAGAAGAACGGCCTCACCGCCAGCTTCAACACGCCCGCCCTCTCCACCAGCACCTCCAACGGCGTCGCGGTGTGGTTCGGCTCGCAGCTGTGGACCGGCTCCGCGTGCCCGGCGAGCCCCATCGTCCCGCCCGCGGGCTTCACCGAACCCGTGGACACCTGCCTCGTGTCCTCGTCCACCGGTCTCATCTACAACGTGGCCCACAAGGACCTGGGCGCCGCGGGCGCGCAGGGGCCGTTCAACGGTTCGTCCCCCTACGCGGAGACGAACACCGCGCAGGTGGTGACGCTGCGCGAGGCCAACGCGACCATCCCCTGCTCCGTGGGGGACACCTTCTCCACCGCGTACACCACCCAGGGCACCGTGACGGCCACCGCGCTGGTGGAGCCGTCGGGCCTGGCCGCCAGCCGCCTCACGTCAGGCGTCCTCTACGCGCACAACGAGGACACCACCGCCATCGTGGCCATCAGCACCGCGGACGCGAGCACGAAGGGCACCTTCACCGTGTCCAACGTGACGCCCGCGGACTGGGAGGACGTCGCCACCGGCCCCTGCCCCGCGGGCCAGTGCATCTACATGGGCGACATCGGCCGCTCGAGCGCCAACTTCCCCACGCCGCCGTCCACCTTCGCCGTCTACCGCATCCGGGAGCCCAACATCGGCGCGGGCCAGACGAGCGGGAACCTCACCGCCGAGGCCTTCCCCTTCCAGTACCCGGACACGCCCAAGGACGCCGAGACCCTCATGGTCCACCCCACCACGGGCGACATCTACATCGTCACCAAGTCCTATTCGGGCGCGAGCAAGGTCTACAAGTTCCCCCAGCCGCTCCCCGCGCCGGGCACCCTGAGCACGCTCGTGTTCGTGGCCAACCTCCCGTTGCCCACCACCACGGACACCAACTACGGGGCCGCCACGTCCGGCGCCATCCACGCCTGCGCCAACCGCTTCATCCTGCGCACGTACCGCAAGGTGTATGAGTTCCGCGCCGCCACCGGCGCCGCCTTCGAGACCGCGTTCGCCGCCACGCCCGTCTCCCTGACGGACACCGTGGAGGGCCAGGGCGAGGCCATCGAGTACGACCCGACCGGCACGGCCTATTACACGATGAGCGAGTCGCCCTCGCCCTTCCGGCTCAAGCGCGTCGTGCGCCAGTAGCACGCCCCTCGCGGTTCATCCCCAGGCCGCGTCCGGCTTCCGGGCCGGGCGCGGCCTTTCGTGCGCCGTGAGACGTCCACGCCACAGCCACGGGCCTGGATGGATTTTATGTTATTTCTCGTTTTACTTGTATAATCGCATCCATGCGAAGCTTCTGTTCCCGTCTGGTGCTGCTCTCCCTGTTCACACCGCTGCTGGCCTGCGGGCCGGACGGAGACGCGCGGCCCGTCCCCGAGGCGCCGGCCGGGCAGTCGCGGGCGCTGGCGGCGACAGGCCATAAAGCGTTCCGGGTGATGACGTACAACGTGCGGGGTCCGCTGGACACGGGCGTGCGCGCGTGGCCCAACCGCAAGGCGGCGGTCCTCCAGCGCATCCTCGCGAACAACGCGGACATCGTCGGCGTGCAGGAGGCCCAGGCGCCCTCGGGCGGGCCCAGCATCCCCGCGGACCTCATCGCGGGGCTCACGGGCACGGACAAGCCCTACGGTGTCTACAACCCGGGCGGTGGCAGCCCGAAGCTCATCTTCTTCAAGAAGAGCCGCTTCGAGCTGGCCCCGGAAGTGGGCCAGGGCAACGAGGCGCTGGTGAACCCCTACGCCTCCAGCGCCACGTGCTTCAGCCACGCGGAGGGGAAGAAGATTGCGTGGGTGGGCCTGCGAGACCTGACGTCCGGCCAAGTGTACTTCGTGGCCAACACGCACTTCGCCTACGCGGCGGAGTGTTCGCTGGGGCGTCTCAGGGAAGCCGAGCAGATGGCGTCGTTCCTGGCCACGAAGCCCGGGGGCCTGCCGGTCATCGCCATGGGGGACTTCAACTCCGACGCGCAGGGCCAGCACACGCCAGGGGAGACGACCATCGCGGACCTGGAGGCCGGGGCCCGGCTGTTCCGCACCGCGCGCTTCGACGGCGTGACGGGCGAGGACGACGCCACGTTCAACAACGCGTGGAACGGATCCACGTCCACGAAGTACCAGCGGCTGGACTACATCTTCCACAACGGGGGCGCGCTCACCTCGTCCGCGCCTTCCATCGACCGGACGGAGAGCGGCGGCCTCACGCCATCGGACCACTACCCGGTGCTCGCCACCATCCGCCCGTCCCTCTTCAACGCGGGCTCCACCCTTTCGCCCACGCCCAACGGCACGTCCACCAGCACGCAGCTGTTCTTCGCGGACGTCACCGGCGACGGCTGCGCGGACCGCATCACCTGGAACTATTCGGTGGGCGAGGGCGAGACGTGGGTGGCGAAGTCGAAGTGCGACGGCGGCTTCGCCACGGCGGTGAAGAACGCGGGCGCGACGAGCGGCGTCGCCACCACGCGCTTCTTCTTCGCGGACGTCACCGGCGACGGCTGCGCGGACAAGGTCCTCTGGCGGCCCAACCTGGGGGACGGCGAGCTGCGCGTCTACCCCGCGAAGTGTGACGGCACCTTCGGCGACCGCGTGGCCGTCACCCAGGCGGCGAGCACCAGCGACGCCACGCGCTTCTTCTTCGCGGACATCACCGGTGACGGGTGCGCGGACCTGGTGCGCTGGAACCCCACGCAGAGGTCCGGCGCCTTCGACACCTTCGTGTCGAAGTGCAACGGCACGGTGTCTTTCGGCGCCGCGGTGACGAGCACGACGGGCGCGAACACGAGCGCGGGCACCCGCGTGTACTTCGCGGACGTGGACGGTGACGGCAAGGCGGACCGCATCCTCTGGAATCCGGACCAGGAGGGGGGCCGCACGCGCGTGTACCGCTCCACGGGCGCGGGGGCGTTCTCGCTGTTCTTCCTGCACGAGGCAGGCACCAGCGGCGTGGACACGTCCCGCTTCTACTTCGCGGACGTGGACGGCGACGGCAAGGCGGACAAGGTCTTCTGGCGGCCGGGCTTCCGCGAGGGCCGGATGCAGGTGTACCCGAGCACCGGCACCCAATTCGCGGGCAGCCCGGTGATGGACAACACGGGCTTCAGCAACTCGGAGAACACGGACTTCTTCTTCGCGGACATCGACGGCCGGGACGGCGCGGACAAGGTGTACTGGAACCCCGGCAACTACGACGGCGACACCAAGGTGTTCCGCGCGCTGGCCCCTTGACGCCAGCACGCGGGACGGCGTGCACGAAGCCAGGCACTCTACGCCCCCTGCCCCACGAACCCATGGCCCTGGACGGGGCGACGCGCGCAGACTGCGCCCCCACATGCGCGCCCTGCTCTTCGCCACCGTCCTGTCCGGGGTCCTCGCGGCCGCGTCCGCGCGGGCCCAGGCCCCTGCCCGCTCCTACGTGCTGCGCCCGGCGCGCGTCTTCGACGGCACCACACCCAAGCCTCACACGGGCTGGGTGGTGGTCGTCACCGGCGAGCGCATCGTCGCCGCGGGGCCCGCGCAGGGCGTGAAGGCGCCGGAGGGCGCGGAGGTCATCGACCTGCCCGGCGCGACGCTGCTGCCCGGCCTCATCGAGGGCCACTCGCACCTGTTCCTGCACCCGTACAACGAGGCGAACTGGAACGACCAGGTGCTCAAGGAGCCCCTGGCGCTGCGCGTGGCGCGCGCCACGAACCACGCGAAGGCGACGCTGCTGGCGGGCTTCACCACCACGCGCGACCTGGGCACGGAGGGCGCGGCGGACGCGGACGTGGGCCTCAAGCAGGCCATCGACCAGGGCATCATCCCGGGCCCGCGCATGGTCGTCACCACGCGCGCGCTGGTGGCCACCGGCAGCTACGGCCCCAAGGGCTTCGCCTCCGAATGGACGGTGCCCCAGGGCGCCGAGGAGGCGGACGGCGTGGACGGCCTCACGCGCGCGGTGCGCGGGCAGATGGGGCGCGGCGCGGATTGGATCAAGGTCTACGGCGACTACCGCTGGGGTCCGCGCGGCGAGGCGCTCCCCACCTTCTCCCAGGACGAGATGCGCCTCATCGTGGAGACGGCGAAGAGCGGCGGGCGTCCGGTGGCCGTGCACGCCAGCACGCCGGAGGGCATGAAGCGCGCGGTGCTGGCCGGAGCGCGGAGCATCGAGCACGGCGACGCCGGCACGCCGGAGGTCTGGAAGCTGATGGCCCAGCGGGGCGTGTTCCTGTGCCCCACGCTGGCGGCGGGCGACGCCATGCTCCAGTACCGCGGCTGGAAGCGCGGCGTGGACCCGGAGCCCGAATCCGCGAAGAAGAAGCGCGAGGGCCTCAAGGCCGCGCTGGCGGCGGGCGTGCCCCTGTGCGTGGGTGGGGACTCGGGCGTCTTCGCGCACGGGGAGAACGCGCGCGAGCTGGAGCTGCTGGTGGAGAGCGGCGTGACGCCCGCGCAGGCGCTCCAGGCGGCCACGTCCGGCAACGCGCGGATGCTGCACTGGGAGGACCGCATCGGGCAGGTGAAGGCCGGGCTCCTCGCGGACCTCGTCGCCGTGGAGGGCGACCCCACGCAGGACATCCGCGCCGTGCGCCAGGTGCGGTGGGTGATGAAGGGCGGCACGCTGTATTCGCGCTGAAAGCCAGCGTCAGAGCGGCGTGCTCACGATGCGCACGGAGCGCTCCTCCACGAAGTAGCGGCGAACGAAGCCCTTGAGCACCGCGGGCGTGAGCGGGGGCGGCGGCTGGAGGAAGCCCAGGTCCGTGCCACCCTCCCGGCGCGGCTCCGAGGCCTCCGCCGCCAGGGCATCCGCCAGCGCCGGGCCCGCGCTCGACAGCCCGTCCACTTCACGCCGGCCCCGCTGGGCCAACAGCTTCTGCTCGGCGGCGGCGGGCGGACGCTTCGCCAATGACTCGAAGGTCTCCTGCATCCGCGACGGCAGGAACGAGCCGTCCAGGGAGCGCGTGTACGCGAACGCCAGGAGCAGGTCGTTGCCGCGCAGCGTGAGGCACCGCACGTCCACGCCGGAGACGATGGGCTCCTTCACGTGCACCGCGAGCAGCAGCCGCAGCTCCAGCAGCGCCGCCACCGTCCGGCACGTCGCGCGCGCCTCCCGGGGAAGCGCGTAGCCCAGCGTCACGAAGGTGTTGTCCGCCCGCGTCTCCTGCTCCACCGGGAAGACGGCCTCCTCCAGCGCGGGCGCCACCCGCTCCTCGGCCAGGGCTGGCGCCAGCCGATAGCCCTCGTCCACCAGGCGGCGCGCCTCCTCGCCGTCCACGGCGCCCGTGAAGACGAGCGAGACGTTGGAGGTGAGGTACTCCGACGCGTAGAACTTCAGCACGTCCTCGCGCGTGATGCGGCCTCGCGAGTCGCGCGAACCGATGAGCGCGTAGGCGGCGGACACGCTGGAGAAGAGGGCCCCTTCAATCTGGCTGCCCAGCAGCGAGTCCTTGAAGTGGTACGTGCTCTCCGTCTGGATGATGCCCAGCTCGCGGTCCAGCCGCTTGCCGCCGGGGAGCATGGGGCTGGTCACCATGCGCAGCACGTCCCGGGCCAATGGGACGAACGCGCTCGCGGGCGCATCCAGCATGTACACGGTGGCGTTCGACATCGTGTGGGCATTCAACGTGCCGCCAGCCGCCTCCACGCGCGCGCGCAGCTCCGGGCCCGCCAGGTCGTGGCTGCCGTGGAACACCAGGTGCTCCACCAGGTGCGCCAGGCCCTCCTTGCCCGGTGGATCATGCGAGGCGCCGGAGCGCACCACCACGCGCAGCGACGCGGTGTCCGACGTGGGCCGAGGCACCAGCAGCAGCTCCGTCCCATCCACCAACATCTCGGAGGTGACGGCTGGCGCCGCGGCGGCGGACGGGGACGCGGCGAGGAGCACCAGCCCGAGCAGGGCGGGCTTCCAGGAGAAGGGGCGATGCATGGGTTATCTCCGCCGCATCCGGACGCCCGCCGTGGAGCGGAGCGGGACGACGCTGGGGGTGAACAGCAGGTGGATGCGGCGGTCCTCGCCCAACCAGCCCCGCACGGACTGCGTGAGGGACTCCAGCGTGAGGGATGTCAGCGCGGCCTCCAGCTCCGGCGCGTACCAGGCCGGCGAGTGCACGCTCGCCGCGAGCGCGAGCCCCACCTCCGTGGGGCTCCGGTCGTCCGTCCGCAGCCGCGCGAGCACCTGGGCCCGGGCCTGCGCGAACTCCTCCGCGCTCACGCGCCCCTCGCGCACCGCGCCCACCTCCTCCAGCATGAAGGGGCCCAGGTCCAGCGCGGACGGGTCCCTGGCGGGCAGCGTCAGCACCAGCTGATCCATCCATGGCGTCAGCACCACGGACGCGTCCTGCGCGTAGCCCACGCCCAGGCGGCGGAAGCGCTGCTCCAGCCGCTGTCCCAGGAGCGCGCCCACCACCCGCGCCGCCGCGGCCTGCCGCGCGTCCCCCAGCTCGATGGGGTAGGCCAGCACGTTGATGTCGCTCACCGCCGGGAGCTTGAGCGTCACCGGCAGCTGGGGCGACAGCCGCGTCACCGCCGACGGCGTCCCGCCCTTGTAGCGGGCCACGGTGCGCTTCAGGGCCTCCACGTCGAAGTCCCCGGCGGCGATGACCACCGCGTTGCGAGGACTCAACGGGCCGGAGAGATAGGCCGCGATGTCGCGGTCGGAGAAGGACAGCACCGACTGCGCGCTCGGCGGCACGGGGGCCCTGAAGCGCGGCTCCGTGGAGAGCACCACCGCCAGCACGGACTCCAGGAAGTCGTCCGCGAAGGTGAGCGAGGGGTCCTGTCCGGTGCGCTCCAGCGCGTCATCCAGTCGCGCGGCGTCCACCTGGGGCGAGAGCAGCCGCGGCAGCAGGTGCTCCGCGAGCGCGTCGAAGTCCTGCCGGGGCGCGATCAGCGTGAAGCCGCTCTGGCGCAGCCCCGTCGACATCGTCAGGGTCGCGTTCGCGCCGAACAGCTCGCGCACCAGGTCCTCGTAGCGCCCGCGCCGGTTGGCCTCCAGCATGACGTGCTGGGCCGCCCGGGTGAGCCCCACCAGGCCGCCCTCGTCGTAGCGCCCCACGGTGAAGACGACGTGCAGCGTGGCGCGCTCCGTCCCGGGACGTGGCGCGAGCACCAGGCGCGCGTGCTCCGGCGACTCCCGCGAGCGTTGAACCTCGAAGGGCGCGGCCGACGCCGCGCTCCAGGCCCAGAGCAGCAGCCCTCCCCAGACCCACGCCTTCATGGCGCCTCCTGACTGACGACCTGCGCACCGGTCCCCGTCGCGGGGACCGCCGCGTCCGTCCCCACCTTCACGCGGGGGCCCGCCACCGACTCCTCCACCCGCAGGCCGTTGAGCCCCGCCCGCCGCACGGTGAGCGCGTAGCGCGCGGCGCCGTCCGCCGTGTCGCGCCGGGGCCAGGCGAGCCGCAGCCGCTGGCCCCACCACTCCAGCGGATGTCCGCCGTACAGCGCCTCCTCCTCCGCGGGCGCGGAAGCCCCCTGGACCGCCAGGGCCCGCTTCACCCTCACCATGTCCGCCGCGGACTCCCACCGCGCCTCGCGCTCCTCCTCTTCCTCCGGCCGCGAGTCCTTCTGGGCCAGGGGCGTCCCGCCGCCGTGCACCCGCAGAGGCCGTCCTCCCTGCCACCAGGACAGCTCCTGCCGGTTGCCCCGGGCGTCGTAGGTGCTCCACTCCCCGTCGCGCAGGCCGCGCGCGTAGTGGCCCTCCACGTGCGTGATGCCGCTCGCGAAGAAGTGGGCGTAGGGGCCCTGGAGCCGGCCGTCCGCGTACGTCCTGCTCTCCAGCACGCGCCCGTCCAGGGCCAGGTCCTCCACCACGCCTTCCAGCCGCCCCCTGTTGAAGCGGGCGCGGAACACCACCGCCTCCGGCATGGACGCGTCGTGGAGGCGCCATTCGCCCACTTCCAGCCCGTTCGCGTACTCACCGTCCGCGAGCAGCCGCCCCTCCCGGTCCCAGCGCGACCAGCGCCCGTCGCGCCGTCCCTTCGCGTACGCCTCGCGGAAGAGCAACTGTCCCCGCGCGGTCCTCAGCCACGAGGGCCCCGCTGGCGACTCCAGCACCGTCAGGCAGCGGGACAGCACGTGGCCCCCTGGCGACGAATCGCGCCGCAAGGTGGTCCCGGTGGGACAGGCGTCCAGGCTCCAGCGGTCCGCCACGAATCCGCCCGCGGCGAGCCCCAGCAGCGCCAGCGCTCCCGCCCCGGCCCAGGAGGACGGCAGCGTCGCCGGGGGGCCCTGCGGCGCGGCCCGGGAGGCCCGGGGCAAGCCATGCTGTCCCCGGCTCAGCTGGTGGAGGATGCCCTCGCGCATCCACAGCGTCCCGCAGGAGGCGCACGGCACCACCGCGACGCCCTGGAACACCACCGTCGAGCACGCGCCCCCGCAGGAGGCGCACCTCGCCGGCCTGCCTCCGGGCTCCTCCAGCATCCGGCGCAGCGCATCCGCGCGCAGGCCGCGCTCGGTGAGGACCTGGTCCTGCTCCCGGGCGGTCAGCAGGTCGCCACCGCAGGCGTCGCAGTGGGCCCCCAGCCGCCCCTCGCTCCGCCACAGCGGGACCGCCGCCGGGCAGTCCGGGCAGTCGTAGCCCGCCTCCTGCCGCGCGGCCTCCGGGGCCGCGGCGGCCTCCACGTCCGCCGCCTCCACGCCCACCGCCTCCGCGTCGCGCCACGTCCACCACACGGCCCTCAGGAAACCCAGTTGCAGGCCCAGGAGCACCGCGTCCACGCAGAGCACGGCCAGACCCCAGCGCGGCGAGCGCGTGAGGAACTCCGAGGTGAGCAGCAACGCCACCCCGCCCTGAAGCAGCACGATGCCGGACGCGCAGGCCCTCAGCATCCGCGCGCGGGCGTGCGGCAGCTCGGACAGGACGCTCGCCAGCCGGGGCAGTCCCGCCAGCAGCAGGCCCGCCACCAGCCCCGCCGCCACCGACGCGGGCCGGGACGCGGGAAGCGCGCCGCGCCCCCGGAGGCCCTGCACCGCCACCGCCAGGAACAGGGCCCACGCGAGCCAGGGCACCAGCGACACCGCGAGCCCCCAGGGCCGGGGCGGCGCGCTCCACAGCCACGGCCCCAGCACCCAGGCCTCCAGGAACCGGGGCATCACCTCTGGCGAAGCCAGTTGCCCGAGCCGGGCCATCCCGAACGCGCCCATGAACAGCAGGGCCCACTTCGCGCCGTCGCGCGTGGCCCCTCCGCCGTTCGCCTCGACGGCGGCCCCCTCATTGACTTGTGAAGACATTTCCCCTCGGGATGAGACGGCGCGCAGTCTAATCACATCCCGTTGTCATCCGGAAAACCCTCCCCGAGAAACCCCGCCTCAGGGCAGGGATTGACCCGGCCGACCCGCCTTGCCTATACGTCCGCGCTCCGAGGGGGGACGGGCATGGGAGCCCGAGCCCTGATGTCTTCCAGACCTGTCTTTGATTTCAGGGAAACAATCCATGTCATTGCTCCGCAGCATCTGTCCGTGGGTCCTGGGTGGCATTTGCCTCATGGCTACGACAGAGCCCCAGGCCCAGGGACGAAATGGTTCACGTGTGTCCCATTGGAAGGCGTTGCCCGGCTCCAGCGTGAAGATGGGGGACGCTACCCGTGAGGGTTCCGGGAGCGTGCTGCCGGACAAGCAGGCCTTCTGCCAGGACGTGAAGGCGGTGGTGCGCACGGTGGGCAAGGGCTTCAAGCCGCTGCGAGGGCAGGCCCAGCGGGGCAACACGGAGGAGCTCTCCATCTGGGAGTCCACGAAGAACATCCAGGACCTGCGCTGCTCCGTCTACCAGACACGGGTGCTGGGGGATTACGTGTACTGCGTCCAGACGAACCAGGAGTGCTCGCCCGCGCAGGACCGCTTCCACCTGCTCTCCAGCTACCTGATGAGCACGTGCTACCCGGGCTGGAGCTGGCAGGACTCCCGGCTGGACTCGTGGGACACCTATTCACAGCGCCGGATGGTGATGGCCACCAACGAAGAGGGGCTGCGCATCTCGCTGGAGATGGGCCGGGCGAAGGACTCCTACTCCCGCTGTGACGTGACGCTCACCTTCGAGCTGCTCTGAAGCGCGGCGTCCGCGAGCCCCGCCAGCAGCAGCACCGGCGCGACCAGCACCGCGCCGAACCAGGCCAGCGCGTAGAGGACTCCGAAGCCCATGCTCCAGGGGCCTCCCACGACGGTCCCGGACAGCACGCTTACGGACTCACGGCCTCCGCCCAGGTGCAGCGCCAGGTAGAGCGCGCAGATGCCCAGCGCGGCCATGACGAACGGGTGTCGCATCATCGGTGCGCCTCCAGGCGCGGCGCCCGCGCCAGACGCCAGAGCGGTCCTTCGACGAGCGCGTACAGCAGCACCGCGTCCGCGAGCGGATTGCCCGCCGCGAAGCGCACGCCGGTGTCGTCGTGCACCGGAAAGGCCGCGAAGTGGAGGCTCGTGAGCAGCCCGTCCAACGCCTCTTCGTCGTCGAACGCCGCCGCCCCCACGAGCGCGAGCCCGCTGGAGCCCGCGTTCGCGTTCACCCATGGAATCGTGGGCCCGGAGTCGATGTCCTGCATCGCCTCCACCTCCGCTGGCCATTCCGCCGCCCACGCGAAGCCCAGCGTCTGCCCCAGGAGCGCGGCGCGGGCCCGCTGGTATTGGTCGCTCGCGAAGTCCGCGTCCACCACCTGGAGCATGTGCGCCGCGAGCCACAACGTGGAGCCCTCCGGCCCGTCCTTCGTCACGCCGTCGTAGGTGAAGCTGGACACGAGCAGACCGGTCCGGCGGTCGGACAGGTGCTCCCGCGCGGAAGCCACCCACCGGCGAAGGAGCGCGCCATGGTCCCGCCCGTCCACCTGGTCCGACAGGCGCAGCGCCGCGAGCGCCACCGTGTTGCAGAAGGTCCAGCCCTCATCCGGGTAGCTCTCCGCCGCGAGCACCGGCGCGCGCTCCAACTGTCCGGCGATGAGGTCCACGCGCTCGCGCAGGAGCGGTGCGTAGTCCGCGCGCGTCTCCACCACCTGGCGCGCGGCGAGCATCAACGCCAGCTCACCGTCCACGAAGAGGCTGCGCCCGCCCGGGTCCTTGAAGGGGCCTGCGTGCACGTAGGGGAGGAAGAAGGCCTCGTGCGCCCGCCGTTCGTCTCGCAGCGTCCGGGCGATGAGGCTGTCCACGACCGCCAGGTGCTCCGCCTTTCGCGCGGGCTCCGACAGCGCGAGGTTCGCGAACGACAGCACGGAGAAGGTGCGCACCATCAAGTCCCACTCCGGGTTCGAGCGGTGGAGCACGTCGCGCTCCGCGCTCGACTCCTGGAGCGAGAACGCGCGTTGGCGCAAGGCCAGCGCCGCCGTCAGCGCTTCCCGGTCGCGGGGCCGGAACAGCAGGTGGAGCGCGGGCAGCCACACCGCCACGGCCAGCACCAGCAGCACGAGTTTGCGTCGCATGCCCGGCAGTCTCGGCCGGGGGCAGGGCCGCGGCGTGGCCCCTCGGGCCGGACGGTCGGCGCCGCGCGCTGAACGGTCGCGGAGACGCCATTGTCCCAATTCGCCGGGCCCGCGTGTCTCAAGGGCCATGAAGACACCTGGATGGACGGCGCTGACGATAGGAGTGTTCCTGGGAGGCTTTGGCCTGATGAAGCCCCCTTCTGCGGAGGCGTGCGGACGCCCCCTGTGCACTGTGCAGGACAGCCGCGTTCCCCTGCCACCGGACGCGGTCGTCCCGGCGAACGTGCCGGCCCTGGTGGTGGTGCCTCCTGCCTATGAGTGGGTGGAGGAGCAGAGCCTGCGCTTGCGAACGGAAGGTGTGGATGTGGAGGCACGCGTCCTCAGGGGTCCCGGGAACAGCGGCGTGCTCGCCCCGGCCGCCCCGCTCGTCCCCGGAACGCGCTATCGCCTGGAGGGGAGCGTCCCCTGCTCCGAAGGCCGCACGGGAGTGCCCTTCGTCACGATGGCGAGCTTCCTCGCGGGTCCGGAGGTCGCGCTGCCCACGGCGACCGGCGTGCTCCAGCCGGCAGCCGCGCAGCACGGACAACTCCGGGTCTGGGACGGCGGCGCGTCGTGCGCGTCGGGCTACATCGCGGGCTGGGTGACGCTGGGCTTCACGCCCTCGCCGGAGCTGGTGCCTTTCCTGCCGTGGGTGCACTGGACGCTGGAGGTGGATGGACAGACGTGGGCCACGGCGCCGCATGGCGCGGTGGACTCCAGCGGCGGGGTCATCCCCGCGGATGGATTCAGGACGATGCGGGACCTGCTGACCGTCTACTCACTCTGTGGCTACGAGTCCCCCGGGATGCCGCCCTCGGCCACGGGCCTCGCGCCCGGGGTGCACACGGCCACGCTGCGCCCGGTGCTCGAACAGTCGGGGACCCCTCTGCCCCCGGTGAGCACTTCCTTCGAGCTGACGTGTCCCGCCATGGGCTCCGACGGCGGCATCGCGCCGCTCCCCGACGCCGGCACTGACACGGGCCCGGATGACGACCTTCCGGTGAAGGCCAAGGGGTGCTCGCAGGCCGGAGGTGGACTCTCGGTGCTGGGCGCTCTCGCGGCCCTGCGGCTCTGGCGCCGCCGGAGGGAGTGATGTTGTCCCAGCCTGGCGGGTTCGCGTGTCCCAAGGGCATGACGACACGCGCATGGAAGGCCCTGGGAGTGGGGACGTTCTTGCTTGGAGGGGGGCTCGTGCTGCCTCCTTCCGCGGAGGCGTGCAGCGGAGCCCCCTGCTACCCCCGAGGAATCGATTTCCCGATGCCGGCGGACTCGGTCGTGCCCGCGAACGTGCCGGCGCTGGTGATGGCGTCGCTCGGATGGCCCCCCGTCGACAGCGACAGCCTGCGCCTGCGCACGGAGGACGGCGCCGACGTGGAGGCACAGCTCTTGTCAGGCCCTGGCCGAAGCGGGGTCCTCGTCCCGGCCGCTCCGCTCGTGCCGGGGACCGTCTACCGGCTGGAGGGCCACAGCCCATGTCCAGGAGCCTCGGAGGAGGAGAACACCGCGACGGCAACGTTCACCGCTGGCCCGGCCGTCGCGCTTCCCACGACGTCGGGGACCCTGCGAGCGGGCCCGGAGCAGCACGGCTCCTTCCCCGTCTACGGTGGCGCATCCTGTTCGACGGAGGTGCAGGGCAGCGAGGTGACGCTGAGCTTCACGCCCTCGCCGGAGCTGGTGCCCTTCCTGCCGTGGGTGCACTGGACGCTGGAGGTGGATGGGCAGCCGTGGGCCACCGCACCGCACGGCGCGGTGGAGCCGGCGGGCACCCTCCGCTTCATGGACCGGCTGCAGTACCTGCACGTCCCGCTCACCGTGTATTCGGTCTGCGAGTTCCCACAGGAGCAGCCGCCTCCCACGGACCAGGGGCTTGCTCCTGGAAGGCATGTGGCCACGCTGCGTCCGGTGCTCGAACAGTCCCCCACGCCGCTTCCCGCCCTGGAGGTCTCCTTCGAGCTGACGTGCCCCGAGAAAGAGCCCGAGCCCGAGCCGGTCCCCGACGTCGACCCCGAGCCCGAGGCTCCGCGGCACGAGGGGTGCTCCCAGGCGGGCGGAGGCCTCGCGGCGTTCGGGCTCCTGGCCACGCTCCGGCTCTGGCGGCGCAAGAACCGCCCCTGAGGCATGTCCCAACGTCCCGGGCTCCCGTGTCTGATGAAGCAAATGCACGGACACGCTTGGACATGGGGCGCGGTGGGGATGTTCCTCCTGGGGCTGGGGGCGCTCGCGCCTCCTTCCGCGGAGGCATGCGTCGCGCCCAACTGCCTCGTCGACGTCCGCTTCCCTCTCCCAGAGGACGGCGGCACGGTTCCCTCGAACGTCCCCGGGCTGGTGGTGGTGCCGCCGCTCCTGGAGAACACGGACGTCTCCACCTTCAAGCTGCTCCAGTCGGATGGCACGCCGGTGCCCTTCACGCTGGCGGAAGGCGAGCGGAGGACGCACGTCGTGGTCCCGAAGGCGCCGCTCGTGCCGGGCACGCAGTACCGCATCGAGGCGAAGGGCCTCTGCCAGTACCGGGACACACAGACGCAATCCGCGACCTTCACCGCGGGCCCGGAGCTGCCCCTGCCCACGACCCTGGGCACGATGAGCGTGGACACACCAAGCCAGGGGGTGTTCCCGGTGTTCGGGGACTCGAACTGCGGAAGCCCGCAGGAGGGCGAGGCCACCACGCTGCGCTTCACCCCGTCACCGGAGCTGGTGCCCTTCCTGCCCTGGGTGCACTGGGCGGTGGAGGTGGACGGGCAGCCCTGGTCGTTCGCCAATCACCACGGGTTGACCTCGACGGGCGAGGACAACCCGGACAGCCACAAGTACGAGTACCGGCGGCAACTGCTGTCCCTCTACACGGTCTGCAAGGCGTACAACCCGCCGCCGCCCAACATGGGCCTCACGCCCGGACGCCATCAGGCCACGCTCAAGGGAACGCTGGAGCACGCGGGCGTCACGCTGCCGCCGCTGAGCGTGGACTTCGAGCTCCACTGCCCCACGGCGTGCATGGGTGGAGGATGCGCCGACGGGGGCACGGACGTTGTCGGAGACCCCGATGACGAAGAGCCCCTCCACGACCCGTCCAAGAACGGCTGCACCCAGGCGGGAGGGGGCCTGACGGTGCTGGGGCTCCTGGCCACGCTGCGGCTCTGGCGCGGCCGGAGGAAGTAGCGCTCCAGGGGCAGGGGTCGAACCTGCGTCCAGCCGGATGAGAGCCGCCTGCTCCAGCACTGCCTGCTCCTCGCGGGACAGGTCCTTCGCCCGTTGAGACACCAGGTCGGCCACGTCTTCCTGCCGGGGCCGAGCTGGAGTGGATCAAGCAGGCAGAGCTTGGAGCAGGGGCGTCGGGTCCATGGGGCTCAGGGAGCCGTGAAGCTCACGACAGTGCCGCCTTCGCCCGCCGCCACGACACGCGTGGGAGATGGACCATCCAGCGAGTACAGCGGGGTTGTCCCCAGGTGCACGGGGGTCCACACGGATCCATCGTAGAAATGAATCCTTCCTTCGGTGGTGGCGACGTAGATGCCCTTCTCACTGAAGGCAAGGATGTCTCGGATGCCGGCCTTCGTTGTTCCATTCGCTTCGAAAACGGGAGGCAAAGAGGCCCAGGAGCCTCCGCTCTTTTTGAAAACGAGTCCATTGGCACCTGCCGCGTAAGCGAATCGGCTATCCGTCACATGGACGCCATAGAGATACCCATCGAAGTTTCCGCCCAAGGAGTCTGAAACCCACTGAGAGGCTGCCGCGTCATAGCGGTAGGCGACCGCTTTGTTACCGCCATTCCCACCCACGGCAAACAACGTGCCCTGGGACCCGGCGCTCCCGATCGCACGAAGGTTGTCGCCAACATTGCCGAAGTTAGAAAGAGCGCCGCCTTCTCCGTAGGGATCGGTCCACTTGAAAATCTTGCCATTGCTTGAGACCGCATAGGCAGTGGGGTTGCCGCCGGACTGCTCGATACCGGTGACGCCATGCAACGGCGCTGAGCCGGGCGCGGTGACCGCGAAACAAAGGGGGTCGTTGTTGAAGAGCCGGGTAATCATCTTCCCTGAGTCCGCGACAGCGAAGAGCCGCCCGTTCGCGGACGCCCACGCCGCCGTCCAGTTACCCAGGCAGGAAGGATCTGTATACGACGTCGGAGTGCCTGTCGCGAAATCGTAATGGACGAGATTATCGGTACCGGCCAGCCATCCCTTCTGCCCATTGTCGTAAAGGGCGATGGCCTTCAGGTTATCGCTGCCTCCCACTGACGTGTTCGTCGTCCATGTGAGGGGGGCGCACTCCTCGTCCACCATGCCGGAGCAGTTGTTGTCCAGCCGGTCGCAGACCTCCGGCAGCCCATTCCGAACGTAGCGAGAGCTCTCATCGCAGTCCTGCGATGGCGAAACACCGCCATCCACGGGCGACTCACAGGCGGCCCCCGGCACCGCTTGGCCACCGAAGCCGTCGCCATCGCTGTCCACATACCAGATCACCGGCTCTTCGACTCGCACACAGGCGGTCTGGCTCGCGGTGCTGGCACACCTGACCTTGCCCGCGCACTTGAGTTCAGCCTCGCAATCACTCTCAAGACCGAAACCCTCATCCTTGTTGCCGTCGCAGTTGTCATCCTTGTCATCGCAGAAGAGCTCTGCCCGCCCCGGCCGGATTTGCGGATTGGCGTCGTTGCAGTCACCGCCCAGAGCCACGGCCCCGGCAGGCTGGGCACAGACCTGCACCGCGACGTCTCCGTAGCCGTCCCCATCCCCGTCCATGTACCAGGTCGGCTTCTCGTCCGCGTCCGACTCCCCGAGGGTGCAGTTGTCATCCTTTTCGTTGCACACCTCCTTGGCGGCGGGGTGCACGGTGATGTCTCCGTCATTGCAGTCAGAGCCCTTGATGGCGCCACCGGGTCCATCGCTGCTGAAGTAGCCGTCCCCATCTCCATCAACGGCCCGCACCGAGAAGGTCACGTCCAGCGTGCCCTCCTCGGGGACCTCCGCCTTCTCCTCCTGGGGGACACCCACCGTGGGGCCCGAGCAGTCGACCTCATGCAGCTGCGTGGTCACGCTCAGCACGCGGCCCCAGTCCTTCTTCCGGAACACCGCCACCGACACGGTGTCCGGCTTGTTGCCGGGGATCGGCACGTCGAGGCGGCTCGTGTTCGCCGCGTTGGCCTCGTCCGTGGCGGTCACCGTGACGCAGCCCTTCGTGAAGCCGCTGTAGCCGATGGTGACGTTCAGCGCTCCGGCCTTCGAGTCGTCCTTCTTGCACCCCGCCAACACGGAGGCACACAGCACCGTCATCAGGATTAAACGCATGGCCCGGCATTTTCGGGCGCGCCCCTGACGCGGGCAAGGCGCATCGGAGAGAAACCACACCTACACGCTCCCCAATGTGCGGAAGGCGTGTTTCAGGCCCGGTGCCATGCCGACGGGCGCCCTCTTCCCGTCACACAAGAAGTCGAGGCTCGCGGCGAGGCCGTGCAGGCAGGCAGCGGCTCGCGAGTGAGCACGAAGCCGTGGGGCCGCATCCACCGGCGATGGAACACTTCCATGTCCGGGCACGTGACGCGCGGCACGCGGCCCGCTATGCCCCTGCCGCGTGAGCACGCCCCTCCTCACCCTGCTTGCCCTCCTGGGCTTCGCCGCGAACTCGCTGCTGTGCCGCGCGGCCCTCTCGGGTGGCGCGGCGCGCGGCATCGACGCGGGTTCGTTCACGCTGGTGCGGCTCGCGTCGGGAGCGCTGGTGCTCGCGCTGCTGCTGCGGCTCCGACGGGGCGGCCACGGGACGAAGGGGCACGGGAGCTGGGCCTCGGCGCTCGCGCTCTTCGTGTACGCGGCCGGCTTCAGCTTCGCGTACGTGCGCATCGGGGCGGGCGTGGGCGCCCTGCTGCTCTTCGGCTGCGTGCAGCTCACCATGCTCGCGGCGGGGCTCGCGCGCGGTGAGCGGCCGCGTGCGCTCGAGTGGGCGGGGCTCGCGGTGGCCCTCGTGGGGCTCGCGGGGCTCACGCTCCCTGGAGCGAGCGCCCCGGATGCGCTCGGCGCGGGGCTCATGGCCACGGCGGGCGCGGCGTGGGGCATCTACAGCCTGCGGGGACGCGGGAGCACGGACCCGCTCGCGGCAACGGCCGGCAACTTCGCGCGCAGCGTGCCGCTGGCCCTCGTACTCGTGATGCTCGCCCGTGCGCTGGAAGCGGCCCCACTCCCGTCGTCCAAGGGGCTCCTGCTCGCGGTCGCGTCCGGCGCGCTCGCCTCGGGCGTGGGCTACAGCCTCTGGTACGCAGCACTGCCACACCTGAGCAGCGCGCGCGCAGCGGTGGTGCAACTGTCCGTCCCCGTCATCGCGGCGGTGGGCGCGGTGCTGCTGCTCGGAGAACCCCTCACCCAGCGGCTGCTCTGGGGTGGCACCGCGCTGCTCGCAGGCGTTCTGCTGAGCCTGCGCGCGAACCGCAATCTCAAACGCTGAGACCGCTCCGCGCGTAGCTTTCCAACAACATCGCGCTTTCCAGGCAAACCTTGACCAATCCTTTCGTCTGCAGTTGCATCGACACCTCACCAGCGAAAGGGAGCGTCACATGTTGCTTCGTGGGTTCGCGATGTTCGCCGTCGTCTCCATCTTCGGAATGGGCTGTGGTGGCGCGGAAGTGACGGACGGTGCCGAGAGCGGTGCGCAGCCCGGCCAGGTCTCCGCCGAGGCCCTCAGCAGCTGTGAGACGCTCCAGACCCGCCGCTGTTCTCCGGGGGCGGAGACGGGCTGCCAGTGGGCCGATGGCGCCTTTGGCGAGTGCTTCTGTCAGGAGATCCCCGCCAACAAGTGGGTCTGCCTGAGAAACTGAAGCTCCCTTGGGGACGCGGACGGCCGCTGACAGGGGCCGTCCGGGTCGGCACTTCACAGCGCGCTGCAAGCCCAGACGCCCAGGGGCGTGCAGAAGCAATTGGGATTGGGGTGGCCCGGCAGACAGCAACTCCGCGTCCCACCCACGGGCGAACACGGGGTCCCCGCGAGCTTGCTACAGCGATTGTTCAGCCCACAGAAGGGAGTGGAGGGGAGGCAGATGTTGTAGAAGCCATCGCACTCGACGGAGTCCGCCTGCACCGAGCAGGTGTTCCCTTCACAAGACACCGTCGAACCATCCGGACAGGTTTGTGAGCACGTGACGAGGGCGCTCGACTGCTGCTCCAGTTCTGGCGCCTCGACAGGCTCCAATCCACCACAGGCCGCCAGCACCGGGACGACAAGCACCGTCAGCACACCCAGGAAGCTCTTCATGGCATGTCTCTCCTTGAGGGATTGAGCGGCATCGAATCACAACGCAACGAAAAGCGGCAGGAGACGAAAGTGCAAATGATGACCGCGCATCGAATTCGGGGTCTCGCGACCCTGGGCGTCCTGGTCGGCCTTTCGGCCTGTCAGGGAATGGAAGAAAACGACAAGCGCACCGCCGCCGAGCCGGACGCATTGGGCGTCACGATCTCCGGACTCCAGGTGGTGGGCACCGACGAGGGCCATGTGCCCACGTTCGCGAATGGGAACTTCGGTCAACTGCGGCTCGGTGGGAACGAGCGGACCGAGGAGGCAGAGGTCCGCGCGCTGCGCCCTTCCCTCCTCGCGGTGAGCAATGTGTTCCACGCGGACCCCGCGGAGCTCACCTTCCAGCGGGCCGTCACGGATGGCCTGGGCGACCGGCACTTCATCTACGTGCAGCGCAAGCATGGCCGCGAGGTCCTGGGCGCCGCGCTTGTCCTCCACACGAGGAATGACGCTGTCTACGCGGTTCACGGCAACGCCCGCGCGGACCTCGACGCGCCGCGAGACGCGCGGCTCAGTCCCGAGGACGCCATCGCGGTGGCCCGGCGGGACTCCGCGCGGCTCGACCGGATCGAGCTGGAGACCCATCCGCGGATGGCCTACTGGCCAGCGGGCGGAAAGCTGGACCTCGTGTACCGCGTGAACGTGACGGGGCGGAGCCAGGACGGAATGGCTGTGGATGAGGACGTCATCATCCACGCCGTGAGCGGGTCGGTCGTGCAGCGGCTGCCGAACCTCTACACGCTCAAGAACCGGGCGGTGTACGACGTCAACCACGGCGGCTCCGCGAACCTCCCGGGGACCCTCGTCCGGGCGGAGGGCGGCGCGGCGGTCGCGGACCCGACGGTCAATACCAACTACGACCTGCTCGGCACGACCTACGACTGTTACAAGAGCCTCTTCAACCGCGACTCCTACGACGGCGCGGGGTCCAAGCTCGTCAGCTCGGTGCACTACGGCTACGGCTACGCCAACGCGGCGTGGAGCGGCTCGAAGAATCAGATGCTGTACGGAGACGGCGACGGCGTGACGTTCGGCAACATGGTCAACGCGCTGGACGTGACAGCGCATGAGGTGACCCATGGGCTCACCCTCTCCACCTCCAACCTGTTGTACTTCGCCGAGCCCGGCGCCCTGAACGAGTCGATGTCCGACATCATGGGCAGCGTGTGCGAGTGGTACCGCAACGGCCAGGTGGTGAATGCCAACACCTGGAAGTGCGCGGAGGAAATCTATACTCCCGCCACGTCTGGCGATGCCCTGCGCTACATGAACGACCCGAAGCTGGATGGGCAGTCATTGGACTACTTCGACCAGACCTTCAGCCCGTTCACCGACGTCCACTACAGCTCGGGCATCCCCAACCTGGCGTTCTATCTGCTGTCCCAGGGTGGCCAGCACCCACGGGGCCGCTCCTCCATCGCCGTGCGCGGAATCGGCATCGCCAAGGCGGCCCAGGTCTTCCACCGGGCCAACACGGTGCTGCTGCTTGGCAAGACGATGGCCACGTTCGCCGACGCGAAGCTGGCCACGGAGCAGGCCGCCGCGCAGCTCGGGTACAGCGCGGCCGACATCGCCTCCGTGACCGCCGCCTGGCAGGCCGTGGGCGTGGGCCCGAGCATCCTCTTCGCCGGCCAGGGCCTCTGGCTGGGACAGTCCATGGTGTCGAACGACCGCCGGTTCTCGCTCGTCCTGCAGAACGATGGGAACCTGGTCCTCTGGGACGCGACGAGCGCCCTGTGGACGGCAAACACCGCAGGACAGGGGGCCCTGACGGCCCACATGCAGGACGACGGCAACTTCGTGGTCTACCGCACGAGCACCCCGACCGTCGGTCAGGCGGTCTGGTCCAGCATGACCTGGGGACATCCGGGCGCCTATCTGATCCTCCAGGACGACGGCAACCTCGTCATCTATGACAAGGACGGCGTCACCCCGCTCTGGAACTCGGGGACCTGGGGGCACTGAGGCGCGGCTCCACGCGGCGTCTGCCCGCCGTCTTGAAGCCTGACAAGGCGGCCGTGGCAACCCCAGGCGCTCTTCGGATAGGGTGCCCGCGTCCCGGGAGCCCATGAGATGTTTTTGAAATCGCGTTCGCTGTCTGCCCTTCTCGTTTCTTGGTGTCTGCTCATGGGCTCGGGGTGCGAGTCCACTCCGGAGGAGCCGCCTCCCCTGTCAGACGCGGGCCCGAGCGTGGATGCGGGAAGCGACGCGGGTTCGGATGCCGGTGTGGACACGGGCCTGGATGCCGGTGTGGACGCGGGGGCCGATGCGGGGCCGGACGACGGACCCGAGGAGCCCCCGCCGCCAGGCGTTCCGGCGGGCCACTCGTTCCTGCGCCCGTCCGCGACGCGCGTTCGCACCGCGCCTTGGACGGACCCCCAGGTCACGCTCCGCTTCGCCTTCCTGGGACAGGCCGGGCGGCACTACGACTTCCTCATCGAGGAGTACCAGCGGTGGGTCATCATGACGTTGAAGGACCCGTCCGGAGCCGTCCTCGAACGCCGGGAAGGCCTCTCCGGGACTCTCCCCGTGATCACGCACTGGTCCGGGTTCACCCAGGAGGGCTTCTACACGCTGGAGGTCTCGACGGAGCCGTTCGAGTTCCCCCGGGACCTGGTCTTCCGCCTCGTGGATCAGGGGCCGGATGCTCACGGTGACCTGCTCACCACTGCATCCCCCTGGCGCCCCTCGGAGCCAGTGATGGGACAGGGGAAGCACTCGGGGGACCGCGACGTGTTCTCGTTCTCCACCGTGGCGGGCCACGTCTATTCGATGGAGTGCGACTTCTCACACCGGGGCTGGTGGCTGTCCTTCTTCGATCCGGTCCTGAACTACGCCGTCAGAGAGGTGAACGGCGCGAACTTCACGGAGCTGCGGGCCTCCACGGCCTTCAAGGCCCCCGCGGAGCGGGCCCTCGCCATCGTCCAGGCCAACAACGTCCTGGTGGCCCCGTCCCCTTCCGACTACCAGTGCCGGCTGAAGGACGAAGGGGCGGAGGACCACGGTGAGCGCATGGAGACGGCGACCGCGCTCGCCGAGGGGACGACCTCCGTCGAGGGGCGGCTCGACTTCCGTGGGGACTTCGACGTCTTCGCGCTGGGCGTCCAACCCGGACACCACTACCGCGCGACCTGCACTCCCGGCGCCACGCCGCCCGACTGTCGGGTCCTCGCGGCGCCGCCGGACGGCGAGTTCGAGGGGTTCGACGACATCGTCCTGGCCTTCAAGGCGGCCGAGACCTCCTACTATGTGGGGGTGAAGGGGGACGGGGTCGTGCGGGCGCAGTGGACGTCCGCCCCGTACTCGCTCCGGTTCGAGGACCTGGGCCTGGACGACCACGGCGACACGCGGCAGACCGCGACGCCGCTGACCGGACCGTCGCAGACCGTCACCGTGCACATCTCTGAGTTCATCGACGAGGACTACCTCTCCTTCCAGGCCATCGCCGGGGGGCGCTACCGCCTCAGCGGCGACTGGAGGGACACGTCGACCGGGCAGCAGCTGATCTCCACGCTCTACGATGAGCAGGGGCGCTCCATCCGGGCCCCCGGGCAGCGCGTCGGCTCGCGCTGGGTGAAGGAGTTCACCCTGACCACGGAGGGGACCTACTACTTCGCGATGGCCGCCTATCTGCGGGAGAACCTCGTCGACCACACGGTCCTCTTCGAGGTCCTGGCCCCCTGACATGTCCATTGCCATGAACGTCAAGCAGCGGTGGCTGTCTGTCCTCCTCCTGTCCGGCGGGCTCGTCCTCGGCGCGGGATGTGATTCCACACCGGAGCCTCCGCCGCTCGTGCTCGACGCCGGCACGGACGCGGAGGCGGATGCGGGGAGTGAGCCGGAGCCGGACGCGGGGAACGTCGACTGCGCGGACGACGGGACGGCTGGGGACCCGGGGGACGCGGGCGTGCCGGATGGCGCCACGCTGCTGACGCCCTCGGACGAAGTGCACACCGTCACCTGGCCGCCCGGAGGAGGCGTGCCGGTGCACTTCGCCTTCGTCGCCCGGGGATGCCGGCACTACGACCTCACGGTGGAGCCGGGGAGCCTGGGCTACTCGGTGGTCCTGCGGGATGCCGCGGGCACGCGGCTCGACTCCGCCGACCAGTACAGCGACAGCACCGACTATCCCCCCAGCCCGCGGCACTGGTCCGGGCTGGAGCGCGGCGCCGTGCACACGTTCTATCTGCTCCCGCTCAACAGCCACCCCCGCGTGCCGTTCCAGTTCCGCCTGGAGGACCGCGGGCCGGACGACCACGGGGACCTGCTCCTCCGGGCGACGCCCTGGAAGCCGTCGGAGCAGCCCTTCACGGGCTACGGCGAGCACTGGCGCGAACGGGACCTGCTGTCGTTCGAGACCACCGTGGACCACGTCTACGCGCTCGGCTGCGCCTTCCCGAACCCCTCCTGGGAGCTGCGGTTCCTCAACGGCCAGGAGAAGTCGCAAGGCGCCGCGTATGACGTCAACGACCGGGAGACCGAGGGCGAAGCCCGCATCAAGGCCCTGGGGGGCACCTACTTCGCCTCCATCCAGGCCAACTCCCTCCTTCCGTCCAGCCCCTACACCTGCGTGCTGAACGACCTGGGGCCGGAGGACCACGGGGGCACCCCGGAAGCGGCCACGCCGGTCCTGGCCGGCACCGCGTCCGTGCAGGGGAAGATCGAGGTGCCCGGAGACCGGGACGTCTTCGCCCTCTCCGTCCAGCCCGGGCACCACTACCGGGTGTCCTTCGCCCTCACGGGACAGCGCCAGGGCGCGCTCCGGGACGCGGCGCCGGGGGGCCCGTTCGGCACCCATCCGGCCTCCGGGGGCGTCCCCACCTCGACGTCCTTCAAGGCGTCCCAGGCGACGCACTTCGTGGAGATGACGGGCACGCCCGCGCTCGAAGCGAAGTACGTGACGGGGAACTACACGCTCCAGGTGGAGGACCAGGGCCTGGACGACCACGGGGACACCCTGGACACGGCGACTCCCATCCCGGACGGCCCCCAGACGCTGTCCTTCCGGATCGCTAACGCCATCGACCACGACGTCTACACGTTCCAGGCCGTCGCCGGACAGCGCTACCAGCTCGACTGCCCCTGGAAGGTGTCGGGCGCGAAGCACCGGCCGGACGTGGTCTTCCTCGACGCGACGGGGGCGGTCCAGGCGTCCACCCTGGAGGACCGGGAGGAGGTGCGCTGGCGGGCTGTCTTCACCGCGCCCCAGAGCGCCACCTACGCGCTCGAGTTCCGGGCGGACTTCTTCACGTCGCCAGGCACGGTGCTGGGCGACATGGACTGCCGCTTCGAGGCCCTGGCTCCCTGACGCGCCTACCAGGTCACGGGCAGCTCGTGCACGCCGAGCAGGTTCTCATCCTTCTTGAAGCTGAGCTCCTCCGCAGGCACGGCCAGCCGCAGCGTGGGGATGCGCTGGAAGAGCGTCTTGAAGACCACCTCGAACTCGATGAGTGACAGCGCCCGCCCCGTGCACAGGTGGATGCCATGGCCGAAGGCGAAGTGACGGTGCACCTCGCGCTCGAGGTCCAGCCGGTCCGGGTTCTCGAAGACCGTCTCGTCGCGGTTGGCTGAATCCGGCTGGGCGAGGATGCCTTCGCCGGCGCGGATGAGCTGGCCGCCAAGGGTGACGTCCACCGTGGCGACGCGTTGCCGGCCCAGGTGCGAGACGTTGACGAAGCGCAGGAGCTCCTGGACGGCCGCGGTGATGGCCGCGGGGTCCTCCATCGCGCGGAACTTCTCCAACTGCTCCGGGTCGAGCAGCAGCGCCAGCGTGCCCAGGCCGAACATGTACGCGGGCGGCCCGTGGCCCGCGTAGAACAGCGCATGGAACATGGCGGCGGCATCCGGGGCGCTCAGCTTGCCCGTCGCCACCTGCTCGGCCACGACGCGCCCGATGAGCGTGTCCGTGGGCTCACGCAGGTTCGCCTCCACCAGCGACAGGAAGACGTCATCCAGTCCGGCCAGGGCCGCCATCGCCTCCTCGCGTGACGAGGTCCGGGAGCCGATGGTCCGGCTGAGGACGTGCAGGCGCTCCGCGCCGTCGTGGGGCACCCCGAGCAGGTCGCAGATGACGCGGATGGCGACAGGCAGCGCGAACGCGGCCATCAGGTCCACTGGCTGAGGGCCCGCCAGCATCGCGTCGATCGCCTCATCCACGGTGCGCTGGACTCGCGGCCGCAGGGCCTCCATGCGCCGGGGCAGGAACTCCTGCACGAGCATGGCCCGCTGCACCCGGTACTCCGCGTCCGGGCGGAAGAAGAAAGGCAGGGTCCGCTCCTGCCGCGCCACCGAGGAGGCGGAGATATGCGGGAACCCTGGCAGCGTGGAGTCCAGCACCATCCGGGTATCGCTCAGGACCGCGAGCACGTCCTGATAGCGGCTGACCAACCATGCCGTGTTGCCGTTGAACAGCCGGACCGGACACACCGGGGCTTCCTGCCTCAATCGCTTGTATTCAGCGGGAGGCTCCAACGGGTGCTGCCAATCCTTGGGGAACGGATAGGAATTGCTCATCGGGAAGCTCCTGTTCGTGTCAGCAGGGCGGCGGCGCCCGCCACGGTGGGATGCTGATACAGCTCACGCACTCCCAGGTCCCGGTCCATCTCGGTCCGGACCCGGGCCGCGATCTCAATCAACTGGAGGGAATGACCGCCGAGCCGGAAGAAGTCGTCGTACGGGTCGACCGAAGCGACCTTCAGCACGTCGGCGAAGATGCGGGCGAGGTGTGCCTCCGTCGCGGTCGGGGGCGGACGCAGGCTCGTCACGCGTGCGCCGGGGCTCACGGTCCGCAGGACCTCTTCGTAGGCCGCCAGCAGCCCTTCGATGAACGCCAGATCGAAGAGACTCTCATCGAACTCGGCCCACAGCGTGAACAGGCCGTCGGGGCGCTCCTCGACCCGCAGGGTGAGCTCGAACTTCGCGGAGGGGAGGTCCAACACCGACTCCGTCACCTCGCAGCCGTGCAGGGCCAGCGCTCCCGCCGTGTGGGGCGGATGGTAGGCGAAGTTCACCTGGACCACGGGAGAGCGCGTGGGCTCCCTGGGCGGGCACAGGTCCTGGACGAGCTGCTCGAAGGGCAGGTCCTTGTGGGCGTACGCGTCCGCCGTGGCCGCGGCCACCCTCGTGAGCAGCTGGCGAAAATCAGGGGCGCCGCGCAGGTCCACTTCCAGCACGACGGTGTTGACGAAGAATCCGAGCACGCGCTCGACCTCGGGCAGGTCCCGGTTCGCCACGGCCAGCCCCAGCAACACCCGCTCACGTCCCGCGCGCTGACCGAGCACGAGGCCGCACGCGGCGGCCAGCACCGTGAACACCGTCTGACGTTCAGCGCTCGCCAGGGCGTGCACGGACCGGACAAGGGCGGCGGGCAGCACGCGATGCGCACGGCGCCCCTGGCCCAGCGCGGGACGCGGGGCGACCAGGTCCAGGAACAAGGGAGCGCCGGACAGCCGCTCACGCCACCAGCGCGACAGGGACTCGCGCCGTGGAGCGGTGAGCTGTTCGCGCTGCCACGCGGACCAGTCCACGTACTGCACGGGCAGCTCGGCCAGGCCCGTGGGTTCGCCCAGGACCGCCGCGCGGTACACGAGGGCCAGGTCCTCGGAGAAGACCTGGAGCGACCCGCCGTCCGCCGCGAGCAGGTGCAGCGCGAAGACCAGGAAGTGCGTCCGGGGCTCCAGCCGGAGCACGGTGAGCCGCAGCAGCGGTCCGCGCTCCACGTCGAACGGACGGGCCGCCTCGGCTTGCGCGTGGCGCAGGGCCTCGGCTTCGGTCGCCACGTCCACGACATGGAGAGGGGCCTGTCCATGCGGCGCGAGGTGCTGCTGCGTCCCCAGGGGGAAGACGGTCCGCAGCGGTTCGTGCCGGGCCACCAGCACGTCCAGGGCCTCTCGCAGGGCTCGCAGGTCCAGCGGGCCCGCCACCCGGTGGCAGCGGACCGTGGCATGGGCCGCGCCGGTGGGGTCCATCCGGTGCAGGAAGCACAGCCGCTGCTGGGCGAAGGACATCGGGAACGCGGTCGTCATGCGCGCGGCAATCGCTTGAGGGAGGTGGAGGCGGCCGGCGCCACGGTGAGCGCCGCGGCCAGCTGCGCGACGGTGGGCCCCATGAGGATGGTCGCGAGCCCGACCTCGCGCCCCATCATCCGGCTCAGCCGCGAGGCCAGCCGCATCGCCTGCAGGGAGTGCATGCCCAGCGCGAGCAGGCTCTCGTGGACATCCACCCGGATGACCCCCAGCAGCTCCGCGACCACCGCCGCGATGCGGACCTCGGTCTCGGTCCTGGGCGCCGTGAAGGGCGCCTCCGGACTGCGTGGGGTCGTGGTGGGCAGCCGGGAGCGGTCCACCTTCCCGTGCGGGGTCAACGGCCACGCCTCCAGAACGACGACCTCCGAGGGCACCAGGTGTCCCGGCAGCCTGCGCGCCAGGTCCTCGCGCACGGCCTGCGCGGACACCGCGACTCCCGGCTCGGACACCACATACCCCACGAGGCGGGGCTCCTCCGCGCGCGAGTCGATGACCGCGAGGGTGTCCGCCACGCCGGGATGCTCCGCCAGGGCGGCGCGCACCTCCGCCAGCTCCACCCGGAAGCCCCGGACCTTCACCTGCTCATCGCGGCGGCCCAGGAACTCGATGAGGCCCCCCGGGAGCCACCGGCCCAGGTCTCCGCTGCGGTAGAGCCGCCCGCCCGGATGCGCCGCGAGCGGATCCGGCACGAACCGCTCCGCGGTGAGCTCCGGCCTGTTCCGGTACCCCCGCGCGAGGCCGTCCCCTCCGATGCAGATCTCCCCCACGGCGCCCGGCGGCGCCACCTGCCCGGCCGCGTCGAGCACGACGACGTGGGCATTGAGCAGCGCCCGGCCGATGGGCACGTTCGGGGCCTCGGGGTCATGCCCTTCGTCGAGCTTGTAGGCAGTGGCCATGACGGTGGCCTCCGTGGGGCCGTAGGCGTTCGTCAGCTTCGTGAAGCCCGCGCGCTGAAGCATGCGGAACGCCTCCGGGGGAAAGGCCTCCCCGCCCGCGATCATCCGGTCCAGGGCGGCGAAGGCCTCCGGGGCCTCCGCCGCCAACCGCGGCAACACCACGGGGGGAACCACCGCGTGCGTGATGCGCTCCTCGACGAGGCACCGGGCCAGCGAGGGCACGTCCCAGACGGGCGGCAGGAAGTGGACCGCCGCGCCGTTCAACAGCGTCCCCCAGACCTCCAACACCGAGACATCGAAGGAGACCGACGCCATCGCCAGCATCGTCTTGCCCGGCCCCAGGTCGTCGGCCAGGGCCGTCCGGTACATGAGCGACACGACCGAGCGGTGTTCGATTTGAACGCCCTTGGGCTTGCCCGTGGAGCCGGAGGTGTAGAGGACATAGGCCAGGTCGGACGGACTCCCCGAGGGCAACGGCGGACCGGACTTCGGGGGAAGGTCGTCCAGCACGACGGTGGGCAGGCCGGTGAGCCGGTCCGTCAGCGCCGCCGTGGTGCCCAGGGCGTGCGCCCCGGCATCCCGGACGAGCGACTCCAGGTAGGGCGGCGGCGCCTTCGGATCCAACGAGAGGAAGGCCGCCCCCGCCATGAGGCTCCCCAACTGGGCCACGACCAGCTCCGCCGAGCGGTGGATGCACACCGCCACCAGCGACCCCTGGCCAACGCCCAGGCCTCGCAGGTGGTGCGCCAGGGTCTCCGCCTGGCGCATCAGTGCTCCGTACGTCAGCACGGACGCCCCCGCCTTCACCGCAGGAGCGTCGGGCGCAAGCCGGGTCCAGTGGGCCAGCAGGTCATGCACCCGGTACGTGGGAGCCTCCGTCCTGGCCCCCACGCTGACGAGCGCGCGCTGCCCCGCTTCGTTCATCAAGGCCAGCCGGGACACGCGGGTGTCCGGCTCGGCGGTGATGGAGCGCAGCAGCTGCTGGTACGCGGACAGCATCCCGGTGACGAAGAAGTCGTCGAAGAGGTCGGAGTCGAACTCCCACGAGAGCAGGATGCCGCTCAGGGAGGCCCGGGGGCTGGAGCGCACGGGGCTGTCGGAGCGGGGAATGCTCACCAGGTCCCCGGCGAACCGGCTGATGTGTCCCGGTTCGGCGTAGAGGGGCACCGCGACGACGGACAGCTCGAACTTGGCGGAGCCGTTGCTCAGGCCCTCGACGATGGTGACGTCGAGCGGGGACGCGTCGAGCGAGCCCACCGACGAGTCATGGAAGTTGAACATCGTCTGGATCAACGGATTGAGCCCGCCCTGGAGCCGCGCGGGTGACTCCGCGAAGATGTGCTCGTACGGCAGCTCCTGATGGTCGAAGACCTCCAGCGTGTTGCGCCGCACCCGCGCCAGGAGCTCCGTGAAGGTAGGGTCCTCGTGCAGCCGGCCGCGCAACACCACCGTGTTGACGAGCATGCCCAGCAGGCTCTCCGTGTCCTGCCAGCGCCGGTTCGCGACCGCGGTCCCGACGAGGATGTCCCGCGAGCCGGTGTAGCGGTGCAACAGGACGAAGAACGCCGCGAGGAGCGTGGTGAAGAGGGACGTGTGATTGCGGTCCGCCAGGTCCTGCAACCGGCGCGCGAGCTCCGCGTCCAGCTCCATCCGGGGCGCCACGCCCCGGAAGCGCCGGGTCCCGGACAGCGCGCGGCGCGGGAGCTGGAGCTGCGTCTCCGCGCCCTCCAGGGCCTGACGCCAGAAGCGGCGCTGCGCGTTCGCGGCCTCCGTGCCCACCCACTCCCGCTGCCACCGCGCGTAGTCGTAATACTGCACGGCCAGCGGAGGGCGGCGCGACTGTCCGTGGCGCACATGGTCGGCGTAGCCGTTGATCAGCTCGCGGACGAAGACGTTGAACGACCAGCCGTCGTGCACGACGTGGTGCTCGACGTGCACGAGCAGGTGCTCCTCCGCGCCGACCTTCAGGAGCCGCCAGCGGAACGGCCTGCCCTCCGCCAGCACGAAGTGCGTCTGCACGGCCTCGCGAACCGCCTCGCCCACCCGGGCCTCCAGCACGTCCTCGCCCACGCCGCTGAAGTCCTGGAGCGGCACCTCCACCTCCCAGGGCGGCTCCAGCTCGCAGCGCAGCTCTCCATCCACCTCCGGGAAGCGGGTGCGCATCACGTCGTGACGACGGACGACGTCCGTGAGGCTCGCGTGCAGCGCGGCGAGGTCCAGGGCCCCCGCGAGCCGGAAGACGGCTTGCGTGTGGTAGGCCCGCGCGTCCGGGTTGAGCTTGTGCATCAACCACACCCGCTCCTGGCCAAACGACGGGGCGATGGCGGCGCCCGGCTCGCCTCCGCGAGGCCCCAGGTCCACCCCACCCTGCCCCTGCTTCAAGCCGGCCGCGAGCTGGGCGACCGTGGGCGACTGGAGCACCGCGCTCAACTCCAGCCGAGCCCCCAGGACGCGGCGCACGCGGGCGACGAGCTGGGTCGCGAACAGCGAGTGCCCGCCCAGCTCGAACAAATCGTCATGCCGCCCCACCCGCTCCATCCCGAGCAGCGCCGCCGCGATGGCCGCCAGGGCCTCTTCGGCGGGGGACTCCGGCGGCTGGTAGCCGGTCCGCTCCCGCCGCTGGGGACGGGGCAGCCGGGCCCGGTCCACCTTGCCGCTCGTGTTCAGCGGCCACGCGTCCACCACCACCACCACGTCCGGCACCAGATAGCCGGGCAGCCGGCGGCGCAGCTCCGCGCGCACCGCGTCGCCGGACAGCACCGCGCCGACGACCGGCATCACGTAGCCCAGCAGCCGCTCCCCCGTGCCGTCCACGAGCGCCACCGCGTCCCGCACGTCCGGCAGCGCGGCCAGGGCCGCCTCCACCTGGCCCAGCTCGATTCGCGCGCCGCGGATCTTCACCTGGTCGTCGCGGCGGCCCAGGAACTCCAGCGTGCCGTCCGGCAGCCACCGGCCCAGGTCGCCGCTGCGGTACAGCCGGCCTCCCGGCAGCGGGCCGAACGCATCCGGAATGAACCGCTCGGCGGTGAGGCCCGGCAGGCCCAGGTATCCGCGTCCGACCCCGTCTCCTCCGAAGCACAGCTCTCCCGGGGCTCCGTCGGGGACGGGGCGCAGGTGCTCATCGAGCAGGACCACGTGGTAGTTCGAGATGGGGCGGCCAATGGGCACGCGCTCGCCGTCCACGGAGCGCACGGCCTGGAGCGTGCTGGCCACCGTCACCTCCGTGGGGCCATAGCCGTTGATGAAGCGGTGCTGCGCGCCCCACTGCCGGACGGTCTCCGGCAGGCACACGTCTCCCACGCTCATCAGCATCTGGAGGTCGGGGAAGCCGCCCGGCCGCAGCGTGCGCAGCACCGTCGCGGGCAGCACCGCGTGGGTGATGCGCCGGGCCACCAGCAGTTGGGCCAGCGGCTCGCCGGAGAGCCGTGCCGCATCCAGGGTCTCCAGCCGCCCGCCGTTGGGCAGCGCCAGCAGGACGTCGAACAGGGACGCGTCGAACGACGGGTGGAAGTACTGGAGCGCGCGCGTGTCCGGCCCCAAGTCGCCCAGGAAGTCCCGCTGGGCGTGCAGGAGGTTGGCGACCCCGCGATGCTCGCTCATCACCAGCTTGGGCTCCCCCGTCGAGCCGGACGTGCAGATGATGTACGCGAGGTCCTCTGGAGCGAGCACCGCGTCGTCCGCGTGTGACGTGGCGGAGCCCGCTTCGGTCCCCGCATCCAGGAAGGGGACTCCTGGCACCGCGCTGTCCGGCGAGAAGCCGGCCACGAGCGCCGCACCCACCCTGCGGACGATGTCCTCCCGCCAGGCCCGCGGATGCGCCGGCGACAGCGGAAGGTAGGCCGCGCCCACCCGCCAGACCGCGAGCGCGAGCTCCACGAAGGCGGGGCCCCGGTCCAGCACGAGCGTGACCACGTCCCCCCGTCCGATGCCGCGGGCCCGCAGGGCCGAGGCCAGGGCGTGGGTGCGCGCGTCCAGCCGCGCATAGGTCGTTTCAGTGGTCCCGTCCGAGAGCGCCACGCGGTCCGCGTGCAGCCGGCATTGCTCCGCGATGACGTCCACCACCGAGCGCCATGGACCGTGGTCGACCCTGGAGTCCGGGACGCGCGCCGGAGCATCCCGCGCCACCGCTGTGTTCCGGCCTGCCAGCGCCCAGGGGCTCTTGCGACGCAGGCTCGCGAGCAGTCGTTCGTATTCGGTTCCGGTGACGCGGGAGGAAGGGGGCGTGGCGGTCATGCGAGGGCTCCTCAGGCAATGACTATCGCCTTGGCTCTCCGCGCGGAGGCTCGCCGCCCGGCAGCCCGGCGTCCCGGACGTCTAGCACGCGAAGAACACCGCGGTGCCATCATTCGGAGACATCCCGGGTGACTCCATGCGAATGCCAGGAAGGAGTCAGGTTGCTGCCTCGGCCCCGAAGGCGCGTGGGACTCGCGCTTCCGGGGCCGGGGTTCATGCATTCCGTCGGTCCGCGAAGGGCGGCTCAGTACCAATCCCAGTAGTCGATGAAGATGATGATCGTGGTGCCGTTGGGGCAGTGGTAGATGATGATCAGCGAGTGGTGGTAGCGGGTGAGCTGGTCAGGCCGCCCACCCATGAAGTTCGTCTGCCGGAACTGCGCGTCCACGGTGGTGCGCGCGAAGGGCAGCGGATTCGGGACCTCCGTGGAGACGGTCTGCATCGTCGCGGGCAGGCGGGCCACGGCCTTGCCGGACGCGTCGATGACGTCCACCTCACCCCGGTACTCGCCCACCTGGATGTCCTCGGCGGCCGCACGCGCGCGCAGCTTGTAGTAGCCCGCGGGGATGCCGGCCTGCGGCGCGTCCAGGTAGGTGAAGCCGAAGTCCGCGCCCTCGGCCAGCGCGGTGGCGGGGACCTGCTCGAAGCCGGCAATGCTGCTGCCGGCGAACGTCCTGCCGTCCTTCGACACGGTGACGGTCTCTTCCGGGTTGATCTTCACACCGGCCGCCTTGGCCGCTTCATGCAACTGCGCCCGGGGGTCCGTGCACTCCAGCGTGGGAGCCTTCGGGGCGTCGAGGCGCGGCATGTACGCCGCCAGCCGCTCACCGGCGATGGCCGTGGTGGAGGTCAGAACCAGCGCCGCGACAAGGGAGAAAGCCTGGACGAACTTTCGAGTCATGAGGGCACCCACAGGGGAATGACGAGAAGGGAAAAGCGTCCCCATGGGCCACCCCGGGAACGCCTCTCGTCATTCCGAGACCTCTGCACTGCGAATGCCAATCACAGCTCAGGGGCCTGTCCCAGGCGGCGGCGTTTCCGCGGGCCGGCAGGCTGTGACAGGAATGGCCACACACGACCCAGGATTCATAGCGAAACCCGCCACATACGGGATATCCGTTATATCTGGCGCCGCGCCGGCGGGAGCTGCCCTATGATTCGAAGCAGGAGGCTGACCCGACCGCCCATGCCGAAGTACTCCGTGAACCTGTCCGCCGCGCCTGAAGGTCATGAGGTCCCACCGCTGCTCCAGAAGGTCGGCGAGTGGGTGGGCAAGCAAGACCATGGAACCCTGGGTTGGTTCGATGGGCTGCTGGCCGAGACCGTCCCCGAGGAGTGGGACCCGGTGAAGGCGGAGCGTCTTCGCGCCTCCGCCTTCTCGTTCCTGAACCTCCCGGATGGCTCGCTGCTCCTGCTGGTGAAGCCCGGCGGGAAGGCCCCAGCCGCCGTGGCGCTGCTCGGCTCCGAAGGGGAGACGCGGACCGTCGCGAACAGCCTGGAGGAGTTCCTCGCCCTGTGGTCCCAGGGAGAGACGGACATCAGCGAGCTCGACGACGAGGAGGCCGGGTCCGGACGCGAGGCCCTGGCCGCATGGTTGAAGAAGAACAAGGTCAAGGCACCCAAGGCGAAGGCGTTCGACTTCTCCGCCTGGCTCGACGGCGACGAGAAGGCCGGCGCGATGCCGCGGACGGTCTCCGCGCCCACGTTCTCGCCCACCGGGGTGGTGGCGAAGCTCGGTCCGAAGACACGGCAGGTGGCGTCGGTGCTCGGACGTCGCGCGGACGCTCCCGAGGTCATCACCTACGTGACGGAGGTGCTCGGCAAGAAGCTGCCGGCCTCGACGAGCGAGAACAACGATTCGGTCAACGTCTCCGCGCCCAAGCACGGCGTGGAGCTGGTCCTGTCGCATGACATCCTGCACGACGCCTTTCCGCCGGTTCCGAAGACCGCCAGAAGCTTCATCCCCTACGTCTCCCTCGCATGGGTACGGCCGGCGATAGGCGAAGACGTCCTGGGCGTGCCCTGGAAGGCGAAGTCGGAGGAGGAGGTCTCGAAGGTGCTGGGGCCGCCCACCGGCCGCCGGGCACGCTTCACGGATGAGGACGAGCCCACCGTCGCCTATTGGGTCCATGCGCTCGACAGCGCTGGGTACTTGAAGCTCGAGGTCGAGTTCGACGATTCGGTCTCCGTCACCCTCACGGTGACGGGCTCGGGGGAGCTCGCCCGGTATCCGGATGTCACCACGGCGCTCTTCGTCGGCTATGCGGTGACGCGTGGGCTGCTGGACACCTCACGCTTCCCGGCACACCAGGCGCTGCTGACCCGCATCGCGCGGCGGGAGGCCCAGGGCTCGGAGTTGGTGAAGCAGGCCATGCCGCGTGGACTCTGGGCGAACCATCTGCGGGATGAGCCAGCACTCCAGACGCTGTTGTGGCGCTGGTTCCACAACATGAACGACCTGTGGATCACGAAGGATCTCATCAAGGTGTTCGGCAAGCGCGCAGGCGAGCATGGTCACGACGCGCCAAAGCTGGATGACGACACGTGGGACGCCGTCGACATGGCCGCGCCCCTGCTCGACAAGCGCTTCGCCGCGTTCATCAAGAAGTAGCCATCTCGCTTACTGGCGGATCAGCTCATGGACCGGCTTTCCATCCGGTCCCACGCCATCCAGCCGCACGAAGTCGACCGAGAAGGGCCAGGACGTCTTCACGAAGACGTGCTCCAGGCGGGAGACGCCGTTGCCCAGCTTCGTCCACGCCTGGACCTGGCATCCGCCGTCGACCCGCGTGGTGGTGATGTCGACGGGGCGCGAGGGAAAGGCCTTCAGGCTCACCCGGACCCGCCAGCCCTCCGCGGTGGCCTCGACCGACTGCGAGTCCTCCAACCCATACACGGGTTGCTCGACCCCCAGCAGCTCCTCCACCTCCGCCGGCCCGCGCTCCAACATCCGCCAGTACACATGCACGGGACGCGTCCCCACGGGGCGGCAGGCCTCGTCCAGGCGCACGGAGTAGTGGACCTGGTTGCGGTTCTCGCTCCGGGTCAGGAAGAAGGCGGACTGCGATAGGACCGGCGCCCCGGCCGCGGAGGCCAGGGTCGCGACGGTCATCAGCGCAACGGCAGTGAGGTTGTTGAACCCGGATCCAGGAAGCATGGGGGTCCCCCTTTGATAGCGGCATGACGGCGGTCGCTCGCGAGGCCGTATCGGGATGTCGAATACCGCTGTCCCCCGGAACTGTCACCCCCCCGGCACACTCTTCACAGAATTCGGCGCAGGCTCCTCCGAGTACCTCCTCGTCCGCCTGTCGAAGCCCCCCGCGGCCTGGGGTGGCCCACGCGCCGGGGCCAGCCTTGCACTCGCCGTGAGCAGTCCCAGGTGCGCCAGAATCGCTCGCCCCCTCCCCCTTCCACGTGGGGGCTACGGCTCGGTGTCCCGGGCCGGTTGCGTGACGTTCAGCGCTCGGCGTCCATGCGCGCCTTCTCACGGACGATGACATCGCGCACGTGGTCGCGCAGGGCGTGCACGTCCCCGGCGAAGCCCTCCGGGTCGATGGGCTCCAGCACGCGCACCCGGGCGTGGACCGCCTGCTGGATGACCAGCCCGTGCTTGGGCATGGTCCGCGCGGTGCCAGTGAGGACCACGGGGATGATGGGGCAGCGCTGCTGGATGGCCAGCGTGAAGGCGCCGTCCTTGAAGGCCTTCACCTCCCCATCCTTGGAGCGGGTGCCTTCGGGAAACATCAGGATGGGGACGCCACGCGACAGCCAACGCTCACACTCGGCCATCATCTGGATGATGCTCGCCCGGTCTCCGCGGATGAGCGGCACATACCGGTTGAGATGCATGTTCCAGCCGATGAGCGGCAGCTTGAAGTTTTCCGCCTTGGAGACCCATTTGAAAGGCCGGTAGAGGCCGAAGAGGACCAGAATGTCCCCCAGCGACTGGTGGTTGGCCACCAGCACCGCCGCGCCCTTCCAGGGCAGGCGTTCGCGGCCCTCCACCCGCAGGTGCCACATCGGGTTCACGTAGAAATACAGCTGTGCCCAGAAGCACGAGTACAGGTGAAGCACGCGTCCATTCGCGTCAAACGGGCGGGTGAGCGTCCACAGCAGGAGCGCTCCAAGGAACAACACCGCGCTGGACAGCGCGAGGAAGGTCCAGAACGCGATCGAGAGGAGGATTCGGATGGCTCCCACTCTGTCATGGATGGATGGCTTCACACAGCGTAGGTGGGCATGGATGACGCCCGGTGCACGAAGCGGATCGCGTGGGTGACGGCATCCATCGCGGCGCCGGCCTCGAGTGTCAGCGACCATTCGCCCGTGCTGAGCTTCCGGACGTCTCCCATCCCGCCTATCCGCTGGAGGCGGAAGCCCGGTGCCAGAGGATGTCCCCGCCGGGTCCAGCGACGGCGCGCCCTTCACTGCCCACCGGCTCCTCCTTGCCGTCGCACAGGAAGTCGATGCCCGCGGTGTCGTGAGCAGGGACCTTCGCGAGGAAGCGCTCACCGGAGGCTCCGCGCCCGACGATGACGCCGAACCTCGGGCTGCCGTCGCGCTCGTACAGCACCGTGTACGTCTCGATACGGCCAGGGCCCGTGGCGTCCTCCACGAACGGAGGGACCGGCCCACGCGCGGCGTCCGCTTCCGCCTGATGCTCGAAGGCCTCAGGGAGTGTTCCAGCGGGCGGAGGTTCGCGCGTGAGCACCAGGCCGTGGTTGTACGTCGCGAAGCCGCCGTTGCCGAAGAGCAGGCCATGGCGTCCCTGCTCGCGCAACCGCTGCACCATGCTGACCACCGCGTGGCCCATGTAGTTGGCGATGGGCCCGCCGCCGAACGTGAGGCCTCCGAACACGGTGGCCGGCTTCTCCACCGGCCAGCCCAGCACCCGGCGCGCCATCTTCGGCACGCAGGGAAAGCAACTGTAGAGCTCCACGAAGTCGAGCGCGTCGACGCCCAGCCCATTCAGCTCCAGCGTGCGGCGCAGCGACACGGCCATGCTCGGTGAGCTCGCGTAGCCATCGCGGGCCATGAAGTCCTCCGGCTCGTGCGCCGCCGCGCCCCGTCCCACGTACACGAGACGGTCCTCCGGCATGCCGCGCGCGAGCGCCTTCGCCAGGCTGGTGACGAGGAACCCGGCGCCCTGGTTCACGGCGCTGTTCGCCACCATCCGCTTCCAATACGGGAACGCGATGGGCCGGTTGGACGGTGACGGCGTGACAATCTCTTCCACGGACAAAGGCTCTCGGAGCCACGCGCCCGGGTTGCCCGCCGCGACCTGGGAGAACCGCGACCAGATCTCGCCGCTCTCCCGCTGCGCCTCCGCCAGCGTCTGGCCGTACGCGGCGCGGCCGGCATTCTCATACAGGGGATAGACGTCGACCGGCGAGTTGAGGCCGTAGCGCTTGCGGTAGGCCGCGTGCGCCTGGACACCGATGCTCGTCGCCGCGTTGTGCGCGGAGGGTGCATCCCCCGCCGCCAGCGCCGCACGCCGGGCCGCCGTGCGCAGCGCCTCACCGCCCACGACCGCCGCGACCTCCACCTCGCCTGCGGCAACGCGGTTGGCGGCCTCGTGGAGCAGCCGCACCGGGCTGTCACCGCTGGCCTCCGCCGTCTGCTCATGGAGGCGCGGCCGGGCGCCCAGGCGCTCCGCCAGGGCGAGCGGCAGCGGGCCCATCTGCCGGAACGAGAGCTGATCCACCACCGCCAGCGAATCCAGCCGGGAGAGCCAGCCACCGCCCGCGTCCGCGTCCGCCGCCCGCAGCGCGGCCTCCATCAAGCCCAGCGAGTCCAGCCCCCGCAGCGGATCGTCCGGACGGTCGTTGATCTGCCCCACGCCCACGATGACGGGAATCCGGTTCGCGTCCTTCATGACTCGCCTCCTGACCGACCTGCTCCCACGACCCGCCATCCCGGTCAATAAGTGGCCCCGGAGCTGGCCGGACGACATCCGCGACCGTGACCACGGCGCCACGCCTCGCAACGACATGCACCTGGGCTGCCGGGGGGAGTTCGTCCTGACGGAGACCCTCCCCGAGGGACTGGAGCAGGCGCCGTCCGCACCGCGCGGCCTACCTGGGCAAGCAGCGGGTCCGCGTCGCGGTCCCTGTCCGAGCGCGGTAGCCTGTCACCTTCCACCTCACGCACGGAGCCGCGGATGAAACTCCAGACCACGCTGACCACTGTTCTCGCCCTCGCCACGGGCGCCGCGGAAGCCCGGGACCCCGCGCAGGACGAGCGCGAGCTGCTCAAGGTCGAGGCCGCGCTCTGCCGCGCCTTCGAGACTGGCGACGTCGCCACGCTGCGCAAGAGCCTGGACGCGCGCTTCACGCTCACCGACTCCAAGGGCACGGTGACCGACCTGGAGCAGAACCTGGCGGAGGTGGCGAAGAAGGACCCCGTCTACGAGGTCTTCCGCAACCACCACCAGAAGATCCGTCTGTACGGAGACGCCGCCGTCGTCACCGGCATCACCACCCTCAAGGGCCACTCCGGCAAGACGCAGTTCGAAGGCGACTTCCAGTTCACCGACACCTGGGTCTACCGCGATGGTCAGTGGAAGCTCGCCGCGAGCCACGCGACCCGGCTGTCCAGGTAACCTGCCTCACGCCGCTTCGGCCCCGGCCTCCGGCACGGGGCCGTCCGCGAACTCCAGCCCGTCGCGCCGCTGGTCGAGCTTCTCCTGGAGCGCCCGGATGATCTGGACGCTGAAGAGGGCCATGACCAGGGCGGAGCCCGCGGCGATCAGCCCCACCACGGCGCCGGCGGTCGACATGCCCCCGTCCGCCGTCTCCAGCTTCCCGATGATCCGCTGGTCCACCTGGTTCATGATCCGCGACAGGACGTTGGCCCCCCACCACATGGAGAGGGGAAGCACCGCGGCGAAGTGCGCCCCACCCAGCCGCGTCGCGACCTCCTTCATGAGGTGGTAGGGCTTCACCCAGTTCGCCAGGGGAATCAGCCACCACCAGACCGCCATCGCTGGGGAATCCCCGATGTCTCTTCCCAGGGCCTTGAGCTGACGGACGACCCGGTGGAACCACATCAGGAGGAAGACCTGGGCCAGGACCCCTGCCCCCACGTTCAGGAAGACCACGCCCGCGGCGGGCAGGCCCTGCACCTGCTCGGTGAACACCCCCAGGAACAGGATGACGTGGAGGCCCAGGCTCAACAGGTCCGTCGCCGCGGAGAACTGGAGCGCGGTCACCGCTCGCCGAGCCCGGCCACGCGAGTCAGGCACCTCCAGGGCGGAGAACCGCAGGCACTCGCGGCACCAGCCGTTCTCCTGGCCACACCCCGAGCAGACATATCTTCCACACCGAGCGCAGGTGCGCACCGCTTCCCTTTCGGGATGCTGCGGACACACGGCCTGCGGCTCAACTTCCCCCTCGACGGCACTGAGCATGAAGAGAGGAATTAGGACCTGTCTTCAATCCCTCGTCAATCCCACATAGGCAAGGCTGGCGCCCAGCCGCTTCATGCCTTCTGGAATGCGTGTCGCGGGAATGCCGCCATAGCCCAGCACCAGCCCTGGCCGCGCGCGAGGTCCCATGAAGTAACGCGACAGGGTGATGAGCCCGACCCCCGCGGCCCGGGCTCGCGCCACCGTCTCGCGCTCCAGCGCCATGCCACCCCGCCGGAACGTCGCGCACAGGTGCAGGCCCGCCACGGAGGGCACCCCCTGGAGCCAGTCGCCGCAATGGCGCGCAAGCCCCTCCGCCACGCGCTCGTGCCGCGCCTCGTAGTCCCGCCGCATCTTGCGGATGTGCCGCGCCAGCAGCCCGCTGTCGATGAACCGCGCGAGCGCGGCCTGCTCCGGCACCGGGCTGTGCCAGTCCATCACGCGCCGGGCCCACCGCAGCTCCCGCTGGAGCGACGGCGGCGCGACGAGGAACCCCATCCGCAGCATGGGCACCATCACCTTCGAGAACGAGCCCACGTAGAGCACCCGCCCGGAGCGGTCCATCCCATGCAACGTCTCCAGGGGCCGGCCGCCAAAGCGGAACTCACTGTCGTAGTCGTCTTCAATCACCACCGCGTCCCGCCGCTTCGCCCACTCCAGCAGCGCCACCCGGCGCGCGGGTGACATGGGCATGCCCAGCGGGAACTGGTGCGACGGCGTGACGTAGACGAGCCGCGCGGCGTCCGGCAGCGCCGCCACGTCCAGCCCCTCCGCGTCCACCGGCACCGGCACGACGCGCGCTCCCAGCGACTGGAACACCTGCCGCGCGGGCGGATAGCCCGGCTCCTCCATGGCGACGCAGTCCCCCGGCTCGATGAGCACCCGGCCCACGAGGTCCAGCGCCTGCTGCGCGCCATTGGTGATGAACACGTCCTCCGCCTCCGCACGCACGCCCCGCGAGACGCCCACGTGCCGGGCCACCGCCTCCCGCAGCCCCCGGTGCCCGGCGGCGTCCACGTAGCCTCCGGACACCGTGGCGGCCCGCAGCTGGCGCGCCACCAGCCGGCGCCAGGACTCGAAGGGGAAGCCCGAGACATCCGGGCTGCCCACGCCAAAGTCATACGCGGCGGGAGCCAGCGGAGCGGGCAGGTCCGGCAGCGAACGCCAGAAGGCCCGCGCGCGCAGCGGCACCTGGGCCTCCCGCCCTGCCCTGCCGCGCGGCCGGGAGGCCTCCCCCTGGACGAAGCTCCCCGCCCGCGTGCGCCCCGCGATGAGCCCCTCGGCGGTGAGCCATTCATACGCCACGCCCACGGTGTTGCGGGCCACGTCCAGGCGCAGGGCCAGCTCGCGGGTGGGCGGCAACCGCTCCCCACGCCGCAGGCGCCCGTCCAGGATGGCCGCGCGCAGCCCCCGGTAGATCTGCCCGGCCAGGTCCCGGCGTCCCCGGAGCTCCACATGGAAGTCCATGCCGCATCCTCCCACGGATTGGCCCAATGGATTTCGCCAATCCTGGCCCTGCCACCGGGCCAGCGGAGGACCATCCTTCCGCCATGACCGATTCCACCTACGCCTCCCACCCCGTCGACTCCGAACGCATGCCATGGATTCCCATGGGCCGGCCCGGGCTCGCGTTCAAGCCGCTGCGCTTCTTCCGCGATGGCAGCGGCTGGATGTACCTCTTCCGCCTGGAGCCCGGCACCCTCATCCCCCGGCACCGCCACATGGGCGAGTCGCACGCCTACAACATCTCCGGGCGCCGCAAGCTGCTCGACACCGGCGAGGTGATTGGCCCGGGCACGTATGTCTATGAGCCGCCCGGCAACGTGGACAGCTGGCAGGTCGTGGGCGATGAGCCCCTCGTGCTGCACATCACCGTGAAGGGCGGCATCGAATACCTGGGCGAAGACGGCCAGGTCCTCCGGAGCGTGAGCCCCGCGGAGCGGCTGGAGACGTACCGCCGCTGGTGCCAGGAGCACGGCGTGGAGGCGCTCGCCACCATCGAGTGACGAATGCGGTTGCCCCGGCTTCCGCCTCCGGGCAGGAGGAGTCCTGGACCCCGCACCGGAAGGAAGCCCGCCCATGCCGCCCAGGCCCACCGCACCGCCCCAGCTCCAGTCCGCGCCCGAAGCGCTGCGCAAGTTCGTCGAGGGCCTGCTCACCCTGGACCTGGAGGAGCCCTGGGCCCAGCCCGCGGAGGTGAAACAGACAGGTGCCGCTGCCTGGCGGCCTCCCAATGCCTACACGCTGGTGATGGGGAACCTGGACGTCGAAGGCAACGTGGTGGTGGACGTCGCCGGGTATGACGAGGGCATCCTCGTCGTGTTCGGCGACGTCACGTGCCGCAACCTCCTCGTCGACGTGGGCTTCACCTTCGTCTGCACCGGGACGCTGCGCGTGAAGGAGACGCTCGTGGCCACGTCCATGGACAGCGTGACGTACGCGGCGGGGGTGGTGGAGGCGGAGCTCGTCGACTCCGGCTCCGGCGCGTGGCTCACCCTCTTTGGAGACGCGTCCCAACTGCACGTGAAGCATCTCACGCATTACGTGATGAACGGCCGCAAGGTCATCAAGTCGCAGAACCCTCCCGACCTGCGCGCGCTGGTCGTTCCAGAGGTCCTGGACCTGGAGGAATGGGATTCCCTCTCCGCGCAGCAGCAGGCGGAGGAGGATCCGAAGGTCCTCATCAAGCTGGACGCGCGAGCGGCCAGCAAGCGCCTGGCCCGAGGCGAGAGCCTCTTTCTCCCGCGCTGAGAAGCCCTCCAGCGCCAGCTTCCGGCCCGCGCCCTGCGTGCGGGCCGTCCTCACGCGGAATGTCAGACGCGCTTGATAGCTTGCGTACTGTCCGAGGCCGACCGGACGACAGGCTTTCGCCACTCCTGGGCGAAAAGCGTTATCACAAACCGAGGAACATCTTGCGCAATCTTGGATGGAAGTCTTTGGCGGCGGTGTGGCTGACGTGTGCCCTGACAGGCTGTGGCGCGGAGATGGAGCAGGGCGCGGAGCCCCAGCTGGAGAAGGGCCCTCCGCCAGAAGAACGGGTGCAGGCCCTGGCCAGCTGCTCCGGCCCCATCGCCCTCACCCCCAACGTGACCGTCACCGGCATCAGCGCGAACGCCGGGGAGTATTCCTGCACGTACACGCTGTACGTCGCGTCCGCGAACAGCAACCTCACCTTCAGCACCTCCGGCGGCTCGGGCGACGTGGACCTGTACGTGAAGTACGGCTCGGAGCCGACCACGGGGAGCAGCACCTGTAGCTCCGCGGGCAGCACCAGCACGGAGTCCTGCACCATCACCGGCTCACAGGTGGGCACGTATTACGTGAAGCTGTATGGCTATTCCGCGTTCAGCGGCGCGACCCTGAAGGCGACGTCCACGCCGTCCGGTCCCACGGGCTGCACCAGCAGCACCACGCTGACCAAGGACGTGCCCCTGAACGGCATCGGCGCGACCGCGGGCAACTGGTCCTGCATCTACAAGCTGTCCGTCCCCACCGGCGCAACCCACGTGACGTTCACCACCACCGGCAGCGGCGACGCCGACCTGTTCGTGCGCCGGGAGGCCTCTCCCACCGAGTCGGTCTACGACTGCAGGTCCAACAGCTACTACAGCAGCTATGAGACGTGCACCCTCCCCGTGTCGTCCACGGGCATCTACTGGGCGCGCCTGTACGGCACCGGGGACTTCTCCAATGTGAGCATCACGGGCACGTACACCCTGTCGGAGGGACAGCCGGGGTGCACGACCACCAGCGCGCTCAACAACAACACCCCCATGTATGGCGTGAGCGCGCCGTCCGGGGCCTTCTCCTGCGACTACACGCTCGACATCCCGTCGGGGGCCACGAGCGTCACCTTCAGCACCACGAACGGCTCGGGCGGCACCGCGCGCCTCTACGCGAAGCGCGGCAGCTCCCCCACCCTGTCCTCCTATGACTGCCTGGCCAACACGAGCGGCACCAACAACCAGTCGTGCACGCTCACCAACCCCACGGCGGGCACCTGGCACGTGCGCGTGTACAACGCGTCCTCGTCCACGGCGCTCACCAACGCCTCCGTGCGCGGCGCCTACGTCACCGGCGGCACGGGCAACCCGGGCACCGGCACGCTGACGAACGGAGTCCCGGTAACGGGCCTGTCGGGCGCGCAGGGGTCGTACCGCTACTGGACCGTCACCGTGCCTGCCGGGAAGACCTCGCTGCTCGTGCAGACGATGTTCGGCACGGGTGACGCGGACCTGTACGTCCGCCTGGGCTCGCGGCCCGAGGACTACGTCTACGACTGCCGCCCCCTGACCAGTGGCAACACGGAGTCGTGCCTCATCAACGCCCCCACGGCGGGCGTCTACCACGTGATGATCAAGGGCTATACGGACTACTCCGGCGTGACGCTGAAGGCGTCCTACTGAAGCCGTCCCGCGAACCTGATGTGTGAAGCAGTGCCCGGCCCCGAGGTGATTTCTTCCCTCGGGGCCGGGGTTGGGGGAACACTCCGGACCCATGAGCGCTCGGCGGTTCGACGTGGTGGTCCTCGGCTCCGGCCCCGGCGGTGAAGGGGCCTCGATGAAGGCGGTGAAGTCCGGCCGCAAGGTGTGCACCGTGGAGCAGGGAGCCCTGGTGGGCGGCGCCTGCACCCACACCGCCACCATCCCCTCCAAGGCCCTGCGCCACGCCATCCAGCGGCTCCTGGACGTGCAGCAGGACCACCCGGAGATGCGGGCGGAGCTGGCCCGGCACACCACGCTCAAGGACATGATGCGCGTGGCGACCACCGTCGTGTCCAAGCAGGTGCAGCTGCGCACCACCTTCTACGAGCGCAACCGCGTGGACCTGGTGACGGGCCGCGCGAAGTTCCGGGACGCGCACACGGTGGAGGTGACGGAGCCGCGCGGCTCCGTGGAGCTGCTCACCGCGGACGCCTTCGTCATCGCCACGGGCTCCAGGCCCTACCGGCCCGCGGGCGTGGACTTCCGCCACCCGCGCATCTTCGACTCGGACACCATCCTCAAGCTGCGCGAGTCCCCGCTGTCGATGATCATCTACGGCGCGGGCGTCATCGGCTGCGAGTACGCCTCCATGTTCCGGATGCTCGGCGTGAAGGTGGACCTGGTGAACACGCGCGACCGGCTCCTGTCCTTCCTGGACGATGAAATCTCCGACGCCCTCTCCTACCACCTGCGCGAACAGGGCGTGCTCATCCGCCACCAGGAGGAGATGGTCTCCGTGGAGCCGCACGACGACAGCGTGGTGCTCCAGTTGAAGAGCGGCAAGCGGCTGAAGGCGGACGTCTTCCTCTGGGCCAACGGCCGCTCCGGCAACAGCCAGGACCTGGGGCTGGAGGCGCTGGGCATCGCGGTGGACTCGCGCGGGTGCATCCAGGTCAACGACGGCTACCAGACGTCCGTGCCCCACATCTACGCGGTGGGTGACGTGGTGGGCGCCCCGTCCCTGGCGAGCGCCTCCTATGACCAGGGCCGCTTCGCCGCCACGCACATCGTGGAGGGGCGGATGGAGCACAAGCTGGTGAAGGACATCCCCACCGGCATCTACACCAGCCCCGAAATCAGCAGCCTGGGCCGCACCGAGCGCGAGCTCACCCAGGCGGGCATCCCCTATGAGGTGGGCCACGCCTTCTTCAAGAGCCTGGCGCGCGCCCAGATTACCGGCCGCACCGTGGGCATGCTGAAGCTGCTGTTCCACCGGGAGACGCGAGAGATTCTCGGCATCCACTGCTTCGGGGACAACGCCTCGGAGATCATCCACATCGGCCAGGCCATCATGGCGCAGGACTGGCCGGGCAACGGCATCGACTACTTCATCAACACGACCTTCAACTACCCCACCATGGCGGAGGCGTACCGCGTGGCGGCGCTCAACGGCCTCAACCGGCTGTTCTGAAGAAACACGAAGGGCACCGCGGGCGCTTGCAGGCCCACGGTGCCCCGGGTGTGTCACGTCAGGCGGTGACTAGTAGCGGTAGGTGTCCTGCTTGTAGGGGCCGCTCTTCTCCACGCCGATGTACTGCGCCTGCTCCGGGGTGAGCTCCGTGAGCTGGGCGTTGAGCTTCTTGAGCTGGAGGCGGGCGACCTTCTCGTCCAGGTGCTTGGGCAGCACGTACACCTTGCCCACCTGGTACTTGTCGCTGTGCGAGTACAGCTCGATCTGCGCGATGGTCTGGTTCGCGAAGGAGCTGGACATCACGTAGCTGGGGTGGCCCGTGCCGCAGCCCAGGTTCACCAGGCGGCCCTTGGCCAGCAGGATGATGCGCTTGTTGTCCGGGAAGATGACGTGGTCGACCTGGGGCTTGATCTCCTCCCACTGGTACTTCTCCAGGGAGGCGACCTCGATCTCATTGTCGAAGTGGCCGATGTTGCAGACGATGGCCTGGTCCTTCATCTTGGCCATGTGCTCATGGGTGATGACGGACTTGTTGCCCGTGGCGGTGACGAAGATGTCCGCCTTGTCCGCGGCGTAGTCCATGGTCACGACGCGGTAGCCCTCCATCGCGGCCTGGAGCGCGCAGATGGGGTCGATTTCCGTCACCCACACCTGGGCGGACAGCGCGCGCAGGGCCTGCGCGGAGCCCTTGCCCACGTCGCCGTAGCCCGCGACGACGGCGATCTTCCCGGCAACCATCACGTCCGTGGCGCGCTTGATGCCGTCCACCAGGGACTCACGGCAGCCGTAGAGGTTGTCGAACTTGCTCTTCGTCACGCTGTCGTTGACGTTGATGGCGCGGAACAGGAGCGTGCCCTTCTGGGACATCTCCTGCAGGCGGTGCACGCCCGTGGTCGTCTCCTCGGTGACGCCGAGGATCTTGGCGCTCTTGCGCGAGTACCAGGTGGCGTCCTCGGCAAGCTTGGCCTTGATGGAGGCGTACAGCTCCGTCTCCTCCTCGCTCTGGGGGTTCGCGATGACGGACAGGTCCTTCTCCGCGCGCTTGCCCAGGTGCATGAGCAGCGTGGCGTCACCGCCGTCGTCGAGGATCATGTTCGGACCCTCGTGGTCGCTGCCGGCGGGGCCGAACTCGAAGATGCGGTGGGTGAAGTCCCAGTACTCCTTGAGGGACTCGCCCTTGTGCGCGAACACCGGCGTGCCGGCCTCCACCAGCGCGGCGGCGGCGTGGTCCTGCGTGGAGAAGATGTTGCAGGACGCCCAGCGCACCTGCGCGCCCAGCGCCTGGAGCGTCTCCACCAGCACGGCGGTCTGGATGGTCATGTGCAGCGAGCCCGTGACGCGAGCGCCCTTGAGCGGCTGCTGCTTCGCGTACTCCTCGCGGATCGCCATGAGCGCGGGCATCTCGCTCTCGGCGATGCGGATCTCCTTGCGGCCCCAGCTGGCGAGCTTGAGGTCGGCGATGGCGTAGTCCTGATTCTGCTGCTTGATAACCGCGGTCATGTGTGGCTCCGGATCCAGGGTGGCGCGCCTGCTGGCAAGGGAGCGGCCGTGCCCTGGGAAGAAAGGCCGCCTCACCCTCGCGAGAAACGCGTTCAGGTGAGCGCCGTTGGGTCATTCGGCTTCGAGCCTGGGGCCGGGAAGGCCTCGCAACGCTCCTCGAAGTCGCGGGGGAAACTACGAGATGGCGCCCTGAATTTCAAAGGGAGATTGCCCCCGGGGAGGCGGCCGGAAGTCGCACCCGAGGTGTCCTGGCGGACAGCCTCAGGGAATGTCACGAGGGGTGGGAGAAGCTGCCCCCTCCTCCGGCTGAACGCGGGCGTGCTCTCCCTGTCGAATGGCAGGAGACCGGGCGAGGCCCCATCGTGGTGTCCGAGGTGTCACCGGAACGCATTGACCACGACGGCTGACGCCACGGAGCCATCGAGAATGGCCGTGCCGGGCTTTGACTCGGGTCGCTTCCGCATCTGGTCCTCGCTCAGCCGTGCCACGGCGCAGATGGGGACCTCGTCGCCGTCGGGTGGATGGGCCTTGTAGTACCGGACAACGGCCTGTGGCCCGCTCGTCCAGACCTCTCCGTACAGCCGTGTTGTCGTCTCCAGCGGGCCCAGATCGCGCATGAGGACGCTCTCAATCGGGCCATCGTAGAGGGTGATGCGGCGCGATCTCATCTGGTTCGCGTCCAGCTCCACGAGCGCGGCGTCCCCCACATGCAGCTTCAGGTATCGCATGGCTTCGAGCGCCTTCTCTGGACACGCCTGCATTCCAGGAGAGCCGTCCGAGCGCAATGAAACGCCACCGGCCGTGGTGCACGCAGAGGACGTGACAAGCAGGATGATAGAGGAGAGCAGGGGGGCTCGGTGGGTGGGCATGTCAGGAACTTCTACTGCCGAACCAGGGTGCGATCCATCCTCACCAGGACCTGCTGGTTGCCGTCAGACCTGAAGATCTGCAGGGCCAGATCCACCAATCGCCCGTTCTTCTCGAAGGCTCTCTTGTCCGCCACGACGGCGATGGTTCCTGACTGCCCTGGAGCGATCGCGGAACGGGTCATCCGAAGCGCGAAGGACTGCTTCGTGTGGCTCGTCATGTCGCGCGTCAGGTAGGCGTCCGCGAACTCCCATGTGCCGGCGGAGCCCGTGTTCGTCAGGGAGATAACGGCTGCCGCCTTGCCTTGGCCCGAGTAGACCTCAACGATCATTTCCATGTCCGGGTCTTTCGGGCGGGCGGATGCCACGAATCGAAACGGCGTCTTCTTTGCCTGCCCATTCGCCAGAAGCGTCGCGTACGCATGATCGATGGAGTTCTCCTCCTTGCGATAGCGTTCGTTTTCCTCGGTCAAGACGTCGTTCTTCTTGAGGGCGTCCATCAGGGCCGAGTGCATGGCCGCGTAGCTCTCCCGATTCTTGAACACGTCAACCTGCTGGTCGAGAATCGGTGGCCACCCACCGCCATCCTTCTCCCTCCACGGGGGCCTTACGAGGAATGGGATCCCGGTGCCATCCGCCAGGGTCACGATCAAGGGGAGCCCTTCATCGCTGTCGAGGTCCCGGATCGGCTCGATGATGACCTTGTTGCGAACCACCGTCAGCGGTTCGAGCCGGCCCTCCCAGCCAAGGACCTTCGTCTCGCTCGGATCAACGGGGCCCTCGAAGCGCAAGGTCGTGATGACATGCCCCTTCACGTAGACGGTCTGGGTGCCGTCCGACGGGTGCTCCGAGAGCAGGATGGTCCGCTGCTTGGGGCGGTCGCACTTGTCGCTTGCCTTCACGGCCGCTCCGGTCAGCAGGACGAAAAGCAGGATCGATCTTGCGAATGGGCCAGGTCGCATAGAATAGACAACGTATCAGGATGGAAGTCCGCCGGCCAACCCAAGACCACCCCAAAAACCCACAAACATGCGAATCACACCAAGCCTTGAAATCTAAAAGCCTGAAGCAAGGATGACGCAGCTCCTGATCTCCAGAGGGCCGGCTCCTGGGAGTTCCATGCAATCCGTCTGGCTTGTTCTGTTACTCCTCTTGCTGGGAGGGTGTGCGACCACCCGCGTCGTCCACGTGGATGTTGGAGGCGGGAGGCAGGTGGTTCATGAGTCCATGGAGGTGGCTCCGGTCCAGGTGGGTGAGGACGCGTTCAAGGCGGCCCTCACGCGGCTCCTCCTGGACATGCGCATGGACGTGGCCTTCCGCGAGACGGATGCGGCCGACCAGCGGGGGTGGGTGCGGTCCAGGGCCCTGCTCGCGTCCTCGAAGGGACTCGCGGACCCGGGCTCGGGCAGCTCACCTGACGCGCTGTACGCGCGCATCTGCCCTGACGGGGACGACTGTTTGACCCTGGTGGGCGGGACGGGGCTGACGTTCTCGCGCAAGGACCGGACGTTGATGGCCCTGTCGTTCGCGCTGGACACGGTCTGGGAGAGTGTCGAGGCCGAGGTCGGCAAGGTGCTGAACCCGGTGGTCCTCAAGGCCATGGTGACCTCGGCCGCGCTGTCCGTGCTCCTCACGATGACGCTGCCCGAGCCCGTCACGAAGGTCATCGCGGTCGCGTTGACGGCGGCGATGGTGGCCTACCTGGGCATCGTGCCGGTCTGGGAGATGGGCCGGGGCTTCGTGCGGCTCTGGGATGACGCAGGGACGGCAACGAGCGTCATCGAGTTGCAGGACATCGGCCATCGCTTCGGCAAGGTGCTCGGGACCAATGGGACGCGTGTCCTGGTGTTGCTCGTCACCGCGGCCCTGGGCGGAAGGAGTGCGATGGCGGCCCAGGGCCCCAGGCTCCCGGGCTTCCCCCAGGCCGCCTTGCGAGGACAGGCCGAGGCGGGATTCATCCTCGGAGAGGCACTGAATGGCGGCGTGACGTCCATCGCGATGCCTGCCGCAGGAGTGCTGAACGTGGCGCTGGCTCCGGGAGCCGCGGCGGCACTGGCGATGTATGGAGAGGGACGGTTTCCTGGTGACGAGACGGGGCCGGTTCATCACATCTGCACGAACAAGAACCTGGTTTCGGCTGCCGCGGGCGGGCCGTGGACGCCCCAGTGCGAGAAGATATTCGGGAAGGCCGGGATGACGCTTGAAGACGCGGCCAACAAGATTCGGCTCAAGGGGCACGAGGGTCCGCACCCTGAGCTGTATCACCGAAGGGTAGTTCAGCGACTCGAACGCTCGGTTGCAAACTGCCGAACCACGGAGAACTGCCGGGCCAGTTTGATGAAGGAGCTTGCGAGGATCGCCAACGAGCTTCTGACGCAAGATTCCGAGTTACGGAGCTTCATTGTGAAGGTTGAGGGTTGAGGTGGAGCGTCATTTCTACTGGGTGGAGCTTGGAGATGTTCCGCGGTGGCTCCTTGAGACGCCGACACGGGGTTCTGGTGAGGCTTTTGACGAGCCCTGGATGTTCGCGGATGGTCGCGTCCTTCCTGACCTGGGATCTCTCAAGTCACGAATCTCACATCCTGGAAGGAAGCGGACGTTTGACTTCTCTGTGATTGAAGCAGCTCCCATCGTCAGCGAAGCCGTTGCGAACGTCTTCAGGACGCTCGCCCCCGGCGATGTGCAGCTCTTCCCCGTATCAATCGAGGGAGAGGCCGACCCGTACTTCGTCGTCAATGCCACCAAAGTCATTGATTGCATCGACGAGGCACGGTGCCGGGAGGTGCATCACTACGACGAGGGCGACCACCCTCCTGGATTGGAGGGGGAGTACAACTGGATCTACGGGCTGCGAATCGCCCCCTCGAAGACCGGGGGCGCGCAGGTCTTCCGTCTGAAGAAGTTCAAGGTCGCGTTCATCGTCTCGGAAGCCGTCAAGGACGCCCTCGAAGCGGTCGGCAACCTGGGCGTGTCGTTCGAGCGCGTCACGGATCCCCATTGAAGACAGGATGACCACCGCCCCGCTGCTCGCCTCCCGCTGACGGCCAGCCCTGCCCGTGGCCAGCTTCCCCAGGGGAGGCACGTCATGCAGGAGCCGTCACAGCCGAGGAAGCAGGCAGGGCTTCGCGCCCCCGACGCACCTTCCGTCCCCTGGCACTCGCTCCTCCCAGAGGCCGTGCTGGAGCGGCTCTCCAGCACGCCCCAGGGACTGACGGAAGAGGCGGCCCGGGAGCGGCTCGCGCGCCATGGCCCCAACGTGCTGGAGCGCTCGCGGCCGGACAGCGCGTGGAAGCTCCTGTGGCGGCAGATCGACAGCCCGCTCATCTGGGTCCTCATCGCCTCCGCGGGCCTGGCCATCCTGCTGGGCAAGGTGACCGACGGGCTCGTCGTCGCCGCCGTCGTGGTGCTCAACACCCTCATCGGCTTCGTGCAGGAGTACCGCGCGGGCCGGGCCATCGAGGCCCTGAACCACATGGTGCCGGAGACCACGCAGGTGCTGCGCGACGGGCACCTGGTGGCGAGGCCCGCGGCGGAGCTCGTCCCCGGGGACGTCGTGCAGCTTGCGTCGGGGGACCGCGTGCCCGCGGACCTGCGCCTGCTGCGCTCCCGCAACTTCCAGGTGGAGGAGGCCGCGCTCACCGGGGAGTCCGTCCCGTCCAGCAAGCACGTCGCGGCCGTGGCCGCGGACGCGCAGCTGGGGGACCGGGCGAGCCTGGCCTTCGGCGGCACGCTGGTGACGTCCGGCACGTCCACCGCCGTCGTCGTCGCCACCGGCGGCGCCACGGAGCTGGGCCGCATCTCCCATCTCATGGAGCAGGCCACGGACCTGAGCACGCCGCTCACGCGGGAGCTGGCCCGGCTGGGCCGCGTCATCAGCCTGGGCATCGTCGTGCTGTCCGCCGTGCTGCTCGGGGTGGGCATGGTCCGGGGGTATGCCTTCAGCGACGCGGTGCTGGTGGCCATCACCCTGGCGGTGGCCGCCATCCCGGAGGGCCTGCCCGCCATCGTCACCATCGCCCTGGCCATCGGCGTGCAGCGCATGGCGCTCCGCCGCGCCGTCATCCGCAAGCTGCCCGCCGTGGAGACCCTGGGCAGCACGACCGTCATCTGCACGGACAAGACCGGCACCCTCACCCGCAACGAGATGACCGTGCAGGCGCTGTGGACCCGGCGCGGGCACTACGCGCTCACCGGCGTGGGCCACTCGCCCCTGGGTGAGCTGCTCCACGCGGGACGCGCCCTGGAGGTGCCGCCGGAGGACGTGCGCGCGCTGCTCGTCGCGGGCGTGCTCTGCAACGAGGCCGACCTCCAGCCTCGCGAGGGCCGCTGGGGGATGACCGGCGACCCCACGGAGGGGGCGCTGCTGTTCGCCGCGAAGAAGGCGGACCTGGGCGTGATGGAGGTGCGCGAGCGCAACCCGCGCCTGGACGCCATCCCCTTCGAGTCCGAGCACCAGTACATGGCCACGCTTCACGCGGGGGGACCGGAGGGGCGCGAGCTCATCCTCAAGGGCGCCCCGGAGGTCGTGCTGCGCCGCTGCGGGCCGGGGCTGGACCGCGACGCCGTGCTGGTGGAGGTGGAGCGCATGGCGCGGCAGGGCCTGCGGGTGCTCGCCTTCGCGCGCAAGGGCCTGCCCGGGGCGGAGGCCCTGACGCCCGAGGACGTGGAGGCCGGCTTCACGCTGCTGGGATTGCAGGGGATGATCGACCCGCCCCGCGAGGAGGCCGTGGCCTCCGTGAAGGCCTGCCACGCCGCCGGCATCCACGTGAAGATGATGACCGGGGACCATCCGGGCACGGCGGAGGCCATTGGCCTTCAGCTCGGCCTCCAGGCTCCGGGCCATCCGGGCCTCACCGGCGCGCACCTGTCCAGCATGAGCGACGCGGAGCTGGCCGTGGCGGTGAAGGACACGAACGTGTTCGCGCGCCTGGCCCCCGAGCACAAGCTGCGGCTGGTGCGCGTGCTCCAGGCGCAGCGGCACGTGGTGGCGATGACGGGCGACGGCGTCAACGACGCGCCCGCGCTCAAGCAGGCGGACATCGGCGTGGCCATGGGCATCACCGGCACGGCCGTGTCCCGCGAGGCCGCGGACCTGGTGCTGACGGACGACAACTTCGCCACCATCGTCGCCGCCGTCGAGGAGGGCCGCCGCGTCTACGACAACCTCGTCAAGTCGCTCGCGTTCGTGCTGCCCACCAACCTGGGGCTCGCCCTCATCCTCATGCTGGGCGTGACGTTCTTCCCGCTTCAGGAGGCAGGCGGCGTGCGCGAACCGCTGCTGGCCATGCGCCCCACGCAGCTCTTGTGGATCAACCTGGTGGCCACCGTCACCCTGGCGCTGCCCCTGGCCTTCGAGGCGAAGGAGCGCCACGTCATGCGCCGCCCGCCCCGCGCGCCGGACACGCCCGTCCTCAGCCACTTCGTGGTGATGCGCACCGGGCTCGTCGCGGTGCTGATGGCGGCGGGCGCCATCGGCCTGTTCCTCTGGGAGTTCGCGCGTCAGGGCGGCGGCCATGACGCCTCCAACGCCCCGGCCCTGGCCGAGGCGCGCACCATGGCCGTCAACACCGTGGTCAGCTTTCAAATCTTCTACCTGTGGCTGTGCCGCACGCTGACGGGCACCTCGCGCGAGGTGGGCTTCGCGAGCAACCCCACCGTCTTCATGGGCATCGCCGCGCTGGTGCTCCTCCAGGCCGCGTTCATGTACGTGCCCTTCTTCCAGCGCATCTTCGGCTCCGCGCCGCTGTCGCTGGGGGACATCGCCCGGTCGGTGCTGGTGGGCGCCTGCGTGCTGCCCGTCGTGGGCCTGGAGAAGTGGCTGCGCTCCCGGCGGCGGGCGGCGGGCCGGAGCGTGCACGCCACCTAGACGCTCCCGTCCGCGCGCACGCCCAGCTCCTGGAGCAGGGCCATGAAGTCGGTGAGGTGGCGGGCGGCGGTGAAGTGGGTGCGGACGTGTTCGTGCGCCTGGGTCCCCAGGCGGGCCGCGAAGACGGGGTCGTCCAGCAGCCGTCGCACCGCGGCGGCGAACCCGGCCAGGTCCCCGGGGTCCCGCACGAGCAGGCCGTCCACCTCGTGGCGGACCTGGTCCTGGAGGCCGCCCACCGCGCTGGCCACCACGGGCCGGGACTTCCACATGGCCTCCGTGATGGTGAGCCCGAAGCCCTCCCGCAGGCTCTTCTGGACCACCACCGCCGCCTGGCGCTGGAGCGCGTTGACGATGGCGGCGTTCTCTTCCGGGTCCACCATGGGCAGACAGGCCAGGTGGACGCGCTGGCGCAGGAAGTGCGGCTGCTCGTGCCACGCGGCGATGACGGCCTCGAGCGTCGCCGCCGCCTCCGGATCATCCGCGACGGACGTCACGGAGGGCCCCGCCAGGACCAGCGCCGCGCGCAAGCCGGGCGACTCGCGCAGGAGCCGCGCGAAGCCCCGCAGCACCCCCACCGGGTCCTTCAGGGGGTCCCACCGGGAGACCTGCACCACGAGCGGCGTGCCGGGGACGGGCGCCGAGCCCAACCGCGTGATGTCCGCGCCACGCGACACGCGGGCCGGGACCCCGTCCATCCGGGTGAAGACCGGGTCGGGCGCGTCTGGCGCGAGCCCCACGAGCCCGGTGTGGCCCAGGATGGCGAGCGCGACCTCCGGCGCCATGGGCTGGTTCTTCACCGCGAAGATGTCGATGGAGGGCGGGATGACCACGGACCGGTCCGCGAGCATGGGGGGCACGTAGGCGGCCCGGGAGAAGACCGCGAGCCGCGCGGCGGCCAGGTCCGGCGCGAGGAAGGCCCACGCCCGCGCCACCTCCTCGTCGGGCGTGTCACACCCGATGTGGCAGCGCCAGACCACGTGCGCGCCCGCCGCGGTGAACGTCGGGGCCAGCCCCGCGGTCTGGGGGTCGTGCAGCAGCACCACGTCCCCGGGCCGCACCAGGACGAGCAGCTCCTCCGCGTTGTCGCGGAGCACCTCCTCGTAGCAGGCGCGCTCGGCGGCCCCCAGCGGCGAGCCGTCTCCTCGCGAGCCATGCAGCGCGTGGTGCAGCCGCTTGGTGATGTGGAAGAACGCGGGCGTGCCCTGCACCACCATCCAGCGCGTGTCCACGCCCGCCCCGCGCGCGTACGCGAGCAGCCGGGGCAGCATCTCCGCCACGCCGCCGCCCCGGGCCGTGGAGTTCACGTTCCAGAAGGTGCGGCCCAGCATGCGCGCGCGGGCCTCGTCCGCGTTCGCCTGGAGCGCCTCCCACTCCAGCCCCGTGAGCCCCGGCCGGAAGCGCTCCAGGGAGCTGGCCTGCACGTGGACCTCGAAGGGCTTCAGCATGGCGTCCCCGTCACGGCAGCGTGGGGTGCTTGACCACCAGCACGGGCCGGCGGCTGCGGGCCACCACCTCCTGGGCCACGGAGCCGAGCACCGCGCGGCGCACGCCCGTGCGCCCATGCGAGCCGAGGCAGACGACGTCCGCCCCATACCGCTCCGCCGCCTGGCAGAGCGCCTGCGCGGCGTGGACCCCGGACAGCAGCTCCATCCGGACGGTGATGCCCCGGCCGGCCGCGTCGCGGGGGACCAGCGCCTCGAGCTGGCGCCGAAGCTCGGGCTCCTCGTCCTCGTCCCCGCTCAGGGCCACCGCGGGCCAGAAGTCCGCGTAGACGATGGGGACCGGCGACTCGATGACATACGCCAGGATGAGCTCTCCGCCCCGGGGCAGGAGCGACAGGGCGTGGGGGATGGCCCGGTTCGCCAGCGGCGAGAAGTCCGTCGAGACGAGGACGCGGTGGATGGACGGGATGTCCACGGGCGCCTCGGCCTCCCGCTCCGGGCAGGACGGGACGCAGGCGACCGCCGCCACCGGCGCGAGCTGGAGGGCGGAGAGCGACACCGAGCCGTGCCGCACGCGCCGCAGCCCCCGCCGCTGGTGGCTGCCCAGCAGGAGGAGGTCCGCCCGCGCCTCCTCCGCGAGCCTGGCGAGCGGCTCCGCCACGTTCCCGGGGTCCGAGGACATCCGGACCTCCACCCGGGGCTCACCGATGCGCGACAGGCGCTCGCGCAGGTCCCGCTCGAGGATGGACTCGACGTTCTCCGTCTCCGGGTTCACGCGGTACAGCCCGAGCCGTCCGTACTCCGTGGCCGTGTCGTAGACATGGGCGACCGTCAGCTCGACGGGCCCCACCCGGCGCAGCTCCGGAAGCCAGCGCAGCGCGACCTCCGCGCTGTGGGAGAAGTCATCGCCCACGGCGACCCGCAGCGGGCGCCTGCCCTGGCACCAGTCCAGGAACGGCTCGGCCAGACGGACCATCAGGAAGGGGCAGCGCGACAGCTGCGCGATGCGCGCCGGGATGCCCCCCAGCCGCCAGCGCTTCTCCGACCGCCAGCCCAGGGCCGCCGTGATGATCATCCGCGCGTGGATCTTCGCGGCGTGCTCGACCAGCGCCTCGTCCGGCATGCCCAGCAGCACCCGGGGCTCCACGGACAGCCCCGGATGGCTCAACCTGTCGGCCTCGGCGGTGAGGCGCTTCTCGAGTTCGGTGATGGTGCTGCCATGCTCGGCCGGCCAGTCGCGCCGGAGCATGCCGGGCTCCACGGTGTGCACGAGCACCAGCGGCGTGCCCGTCCGCTCCGCGATGGCCGCCGCGACGCGGACGGCCTCCCGCGCATGGTCGGAGAAATCCGTGCCGACGACGATGGCCATGACGTCCCCCAAGGGGCCCTGGCATGCCCCGCTGCCCGCGAGGGCGCGCCCCTCCCGTGGAACGTTGGGACCTGTGGTGGAGGGCGCAAGCGCGACAGGCAGGAGCAGGCGGCGCGCGCTCCCCTAACCGGGTGAAGGGGACGGCGGAGCCTGGGCCTCCGGGAAGAGCAGCTCCAGGTGGTACATGCCGTCCTCACGGCGGCTGCGCACGGGCAGGCCGCTTTCGTGGAAGACGGCCAGCATGGAGGTGTTCGTCACCAGGACGTCCGCCTGGAAGCCGGGGATGCCCCGGGCCATGGCGGCCTCGCGGATGCGCCGCATCAGCACCGTCCCCACGCCCCGCCCCTGCCAGTCGTCGCGGACCACGAAGGACACGTCCGCCAGGCGCGTGGCTGGATCCACGATGTAGTGCACCACGGCCACCACCTCCTCCGTGCCGGGCGGACAGGCGACCAGGGCCATGTCGTGCTCGAAGTCCAGGTCCACCATCCGCTGGAGTTCCTCGTGCGGGTGCTCCTTCTTGAAGCCCATGAAGCGCCGGTAGCCGCTCTCGCGCGACAGGCCATACAGCAGGTCCTGCAGGGCGCGCTCGTCGGTGACGCGGGCCGCGCGGACGACCAGCGCGTCGTGCGACAGCGTGTGCTCCAGCCGCTCCTCCGCCCAGGGGTAGCGCGCGCGAGGCACCACCTGATCCGGCAGCACCCAGCGGCGTCCCTTGGCCGCGGCCATCAGCTCCGCCCGGAAGTCCGGGTGGGCGACGTTGATGAGCGCGAGCGCGCGCTCACGGATGCTCTTCCCCCAGAGCTCCGCGACGCCGTACTCCGTGACGACGGAGTGGACGTCCCCCCGGCTCGTCACCACGCCGGTGCCCGGCTCCAGCGCCAGTTGGATGCGGCTCACCGTTCCGCCGTGCGCCGTGGAGGGCAGCGCGATGACGGCCCGGCCCCCGGGGCTGCGGCTCGCCCCCCGGATGAAGTCCACCTGCCCGCCGATGCCGGAGTAGAAGCAGCCACCCAGCGTGTCGGCCGCCACCTGTCCGGTGAGGTCCACCGCCAGGGCGGAGTTGATGGCGACCATCCGGGCGTTGCGCGCCACCACCGCCGGGTCATTGGTGTCGTCGCTCGGCCGCATCTCGATGGCCGGGTGGTCATGGGCCCAGGCGTAGAGCCGCTGGCTGCCCATGATGAACGACGTGACGAGCTTGCCCGCGAGCACCGTCTTCCCGCGCCCGGTGATGACGCCCGCCTCCACCAGGTGCATGACGCCATCGGAGAGCATCTCCGTGTGGATGCCCAGGTCGTGGTGGTTCACCAGCGCCGCCAGGACCGCGTCTGGAATCCTCCCGATGCCCGACTGCAACGTGGCGCCATCCGGGATGAGCCGGGCGACGTGCTCCCCGATGCTCCGGGACACCGCGTCGGGCGGCTCGGGGTGGACCTCCAGCAGCGGACGCGACACCGGCACCAGGTGGTGGATGCGGCGCACGTCCAGGAACGAGTCCCCGTGCGTGCGCGGCATGTTCGGGTTGACCTCCGCGATGATGAGCGAGGCCGCGTCCACCGCGGCGCGCACGATGTCCACGGAGACGCCCAGGCTGACGTAGCCATGCGAATCCGGCGGGCTGACCTGGATGAGCGCCACGTCGATGCGGACCCTGCGGCCGCGGATGAGCTCCGGAATCTCCGACAGGAACACCGGCATGAAGTCCGCCCGCCCCTCCTGAACGGCCTGCCGCACGTTGGGCCCGATGAAGAAGGCGACGTGGCGGAAGCGCCCGGCCTGCGAGGGCTCCACGTAGGGCGCGGGCCCCAGCGTCAGCAGGTGCACCACCTCGTTGTCCGCGAGGAAGGGGCCCCGCTCGTCCACCAGGGCGCGCACCAGCGTCACCGGCTCGGCCGCGCCCGAACCGATGAGGATGCGCCTTCCGGGCAGGACGGCGCGCAGGGCCTCCCCGGCCGTCCTCACCCGGTCCGCGTGGCGCTTCATCCAATCATCCATACCGGTGCGGATAAGCACGGAGCGCGCCCTCCGCGCGCCGCGACGGGCAGGCTCGCGGTGTCCCTGCCCCCCTGCCGGTGTGCGTCCGTGAGGCGCCAGCCCCAGCTTGGAAGGAGCGCGAGGAGCCCAAGACCATGGAGCCAACCCTTCCCCCAGAGCCCTCTCCCCAGACGCCGTCCCCCCAACCGGCGCCGCCCCCGTCCATCCTCGGGTTCGACGCCCTGTCGCGGGAGGACGTGGCCCAGGCCGGAGGCAAGGGCGCCAACCTGGGAGAGCTGACCCGCGCCGGGCTGCCCGTGCCCCCGGGCTTCGTCATCACCGCCGCCGCCTTCCGTCAGGCGATGGAGCCCGTGCGCGCCCGGCTGCATGCGCTGTGGGAGCGCGTGAACCCAGACGACCCGCGGTCGCTCGCCGGGCTCACGGAGGACCTGCGCGGCCTCGTGCTCGAGGCGCCCCTGCCCGACGGGATGGCCACCGCCATCCTCGCCGCCTACCACCGGCTGAGGGAGGGCGCCGCGGTGGCGGTGCGCTCGTCCGCCACCGCGGAGGACACCGCCACCACCTCCTTCGCGGGCATGCACGAGTCGTTCACCAACGTGGTAGGCGACGAGGCGCTCCTCGACCGCGTGCGGGCGTGCTGGGCGTCTGCCTTTGGCCCGCGCGTGGTGGCCTACCGCAAGGCGCAGGGGCTCACGGAGGTGCCGGAGATCGCCGTGGTGGTGCAGGCCATGGTGGACTCGACGCGCTCGGGCGTCATGTTCACCGTGGACCCCTCCACCGGAAACCGCCGGCACCTCGTCATCGAAGGGGCCTTCGGCCTGGGAGAGGTCGTGGTGGGGGGACAGGTGGAGCCCGACACCTACGTCGTGGACCGCGAGGGGCCCCGCCTGCTGGAGACGCGCGTGGGCGTGAAGGACTTCCAGCTCGTGCGCGACGGCGTGGGCCATGAGAAGCACGAGGAGCTCCCCCCGGAGCGGGCCCGCGCGCGGGTGCTCACGGACGTGCAGGTGCTGGAGCTGGCGCGGCTGGGGCTGCGCGTGGAGCGGCACTACGGCGCGCCCCAGGACATCGAGTGGGCGGAGCAGGACGGCCGCTTCTACCTGGTCCAGTCGCGGCCGGTGACGACGGGGCTCACCGCCGCGCCGGAGGAGACGGAGCCTGTCGCGTCCACGGGCAAGGCGCGGGTGAGCGGCCTGGGCGCGTCTCCCGGCGTGGTCTCCGGCCGCGTGCGGGTGCTGCGCGACGCGAAGGAGGGCTCCAGGCTGGAAGCCGGTGAAATCCTCGTGGCGCCCATGACGTCACCGGACTGGGTGCCCACGCTGCGGCGCGCGGGGGCGGTCGTCACCGACAGCGGCGGCATGACGTGCCACGCGGCCATCGTCAGCCGTGAACTGCGCAAGCCCTGCGTGGTGGGCACGCGCACCGCGACGAAGGTCCTGCGCGACGGTGAGGAGGTCACCGTGGATGGCGCCGCCGGCACCGTGCGCGAGGGCCGCGCCCCGGAGGCGCCCGCCGTGGCGGTGGTGGGGACGTCCTCCCCCCAGCCGGGACCCCAACCCCGGGAGGCCACCGGGCCGGAGGCGCTGGGCACGCGGCTCTACGTGAACCTGGCCCTACCGGGACAGGCCCAGGAGGCGGCGGCGCTCCCGGTGGATGGCGTGGGGCTGCTGCGGGCGGAGTTCATGCTCACCGAGGCCCTGGGCGGCGTGCACCCGCGCAAGCTCATCGCCGGGGGCGGGAGCCGCGAGTTCGTCGAGCGGATGTCCCAGGCGCTGCTGACCATCACCCGCGCCTTCCGGGGCCGCCCGGTGGTGTACCGGACCACGGACTTCCGCACGAACGAGTTCCGGGGACTGGAGGGCGGCGAAGAGTTCGAGTCCGTGGAGGCCAACCCGATGATCGGCTTCCGGGGCTGCTACCGCTATCTGCGCGAGCCCGAGGTGTTCCGGCTGGAGATGGAGGTGCTCGCCCGCGTGCGGGACGAGACGCCCAACTTGCACCTGATGATTCCCTTCGTGAGGACGAAGTGGGAGCTGGAGGCGTGCCTGGAGGCCGTGGAGCAGAGCCCGCTGGGACACCACCGCGGGCTGGAGCGCTGGGTGATGGCGGAGGTGCCCTCCGTTGTCTACCGCATCCCCGAGTACGCGCGGATGGGCATCACCGGCGTGTCCATCGGCTCCAATGACTTGACCCAGCTCATGCTGGGCGTGGACCGGGACTCGGAGCTGTGCGCGGAGCTCTTCGATGAAGGGGACGCGGCGGTGCTGGACGCCATCGTCCACATCATCCGGGCCAGCCGCGAGGCGGGCATCACGTCGTCCCTCTGCGGCCAGGCGCCGTCCAACCGGCCCGCCTTCGCGGAGCACCTGGTCCGCGCGGGCATCACCTCCATCTCCGTGGACCCGGCGGCCGTGAGCGCGACCCGGGCGGTCGTGGCGGCGGCGGAGCGGCGGCTGCTGCTGGAGTCCGCCCTGCGCCGGTAGGCCGCGCTCAGGCGTACGTCCCGGCGTGCGCCTGGGCACCATCCGCCGTGGGCAGGGTGAAGAAGAATGTGCTGCCCGCGCCGGGCGCGCTGTCCACGCCGACCTGGCCGCCGTGGGCTTCCACCAGTCCCTTCACGATGGCGAGCCCCAGCCCCGCGCCCTCCTTGCGCTTCGGTCCGGCCTGCCAGAAGCGCTCGAAGATGCGCGGCCGGTCCTCCGCCGCGATGCCCGGGCCCGTGTCGCTCACCAGGAAGCGGACCTGGCCCACCTCCGGCTGGACGCGCAGGAGCACGCGGCCGCCCTCGGGCGTGAACTTGAGCGCGTTGCCCAGGAGGTTGGAGAGGATCTGCGCCAGCCGCTCCGGATCCGCCAGGACGCGGGGCACGCCCTCTGGCACGTGGGCCTGGAGGAGCAGGGCCCTGGCCTCCGCGAGCCCCCGGTGCTGCTCCAGGGCCTCCTGGATGAGCGGCGCCACCTCCAGCGGCTTGCGCTCCACCGACAGGCTCCCCCCTTCCATCCGGGCCACGTCCAGCAGGTCCTGGATGAGCCGGTTCGCCCGCTGGACGGACTTCTGGAGCGTGTCCAGGCGCGGCCGGGCGCCGTCGTCCGGAGGCAGGTGCTTCTCCAGCATCCTCGCGCTGAGCTGGATGACGTTGAGCGGGGTGCGCAGGTCGTGCGCCACGATGCGCAAGACCTCCTCGCGCATGCGGATGGCCTGCTCGGCCCGTTCGTACAGGCCGGCGTTGTCGATGGCGAGCGCGGCGCGACGGGCGAGCTCCTCCGCCTGGGCCCGCTCCCGCGCTCCGTAGCGGCGCCCGTCCCCGGACGCCGCGAGCAGGATGACGCCCAGGTTCCGCTCCCGGCCGTGCAGCGGCAGGACCAGGGCTGAACGGAGCGGCAGCGGCTCCCGAGGCCCGGCGTCCACCTCGGCCGCGCCGGACACTCCAGGAGGGACCTCCGGCACCAGCACCGGCCTCCCCGTGCGCCGCGCGGCGGCGATGAGGGGGGCTGGCACGAGGCACTCCGGTCCATGTGCCGCTTCCAGCGCCCGCAGCCGCTCCGCCGTGCGCGCGTCCGCGGCCGCGAACTCCACCCGCTGGAGGTCTCCCTTCGCGTCCAGGCAGGCCACCACGCACCAGTCCGCCAGCGCCGGCACGGCGAGCCGCGCCACGGTGGCCAACGTCGTCCGCGACGACAGCGACGCCGCGAGCCGAGGCCCCACGTCCGCCAGGAAGCGCCAGGCCTGCTCCAGTTCCTGGCGCTCCGTGATGTCGTGCATCTGGGAGATGAAGTGGAGCGGCATGCCCCGCGCGTCACGCACCACCGCGCTCCAGACGAGGATGGCGATGCGGCGGCCGTCCTTGCGCACGTAGTGCTTCTCCCGCTGGAAGGAGGCCAGCTCTCCCCGGCGCATCCGTTCGGCGTTCGCCACGTCCACCGGCAGGTCCTCCGGCGCGGTGAGGTCCTGGAACGACCGGTGCAGCAGCTCCTCCCGGGAGTAGCCCACCAGGTCGCAGAGCGCCGCGTTCACGTGGAGGAAGTGGCCATCCAGGTCCACCAGCGCCATGCCCACGGGCGCGCCCTCGAACGAGGTGCGGAAGCGCTCCTCGCTCAGGCGCAGCAGGTCCTCCGCCTTCCGCCGCGCGCTGATGTCCCGGAGGATGACGGTGAGCCGCTGCGTGCCCTCCACGTCCAGCTTCATGATGCTGGCCTCCGCCGGGAACGTCTCTCCGCCGCGGCGGCGCCCGAGGATGGGCAGCCGCTCGCCCATGTGCCGCGACGTCGCCGCGCCCCTCGCGAAGCGCCGCACGTGCGCCGCATGGACGGCCCGGAGCTGCTCCGGCAGCAGGATGTCCAGCGGCTGGCCCAGGACCTCCTGCCCGGAGTAACCGAAGATGCGCTCGGCGCTCGCGTTGAACAGGACGATGCGCTGCTCGGCGTCGATGGAGATGATGGCGTCTGCGGCGTGGGTGACGATGCCCCCGAAGCGCGCCTCCGACAGCCGCAGCGAATGCTCCACCCGCCGCCGGCTCGCATCCAGGCGGGAGAGGGCGTTCGCGTTCCAGAGGACCACGGCGAGGAAGGCCGCCATCGTCAGGAGCACGAAGAGCGTGACCCCCTCGGTGGTGCCATAGAGCCCCAGCCGCTCGCCCAGGAGCCGGACGGCGCCCACCGCGGGCACGACGAGCAGGACGGCGAACAGCAGCCGCCGCGCGGAGTGCCCCCCGAGGTCCTCGCGCAGCAGCACGCCCGTCAGCCCCCGGTCCGGATGGAGCGCGAGCAGCCCCACTGAAAGCAGCCACAGCGCCAGCGACAGCGGAAGCCCCGGCCCCCTGGGCCACCCCGTCACGGTGTTCAGGGGGGCCAGGCCGAACCAGTGCCCCTGGTACAGCCCTCCGATGACGCCCCACACCGAGATCAACCCGACGCCCGTGGCCAGCCACCGCGCGGGGTACCCGCCCTGGCGCGTGCGCACGTGCACGGCCCAGAGCGACAGCCCCATGAGCAGCAGGCCCATCCCGCCGCCCGGAGTCTCCTGGGTCAGCCCCGTGATGCCCATGACCACGCCCCCGGTCGCCAGCCCCCGCCCCACCAGGCGCCTTCCCTTCCGCGCGGTCTGGGTGTGAAGCAGCCAGAGCGCGCCGCCCTCGAAGACCAGGCCCCATCCGTCCCAGGGAAATGGACGGCCCGAGGCCCTGAAGAGCGACAGGGCCCACCCGTCCACCAGGAGCGCGCCCACCAGGACCGCGAACGCGCTCGCCCCGGCGATGAACCTCACGAGCCCCCGCTTGAGCCAGGGCGGCGCGCTCCGGGCGGCAGGCACGGACGGGGTGGCGGGAGGCGGGTGCGTCATGAGGCCTCCGGGGCCGACGTGGGCCGGCCGATCCGCCACCGGTGGCCCCGGAGCAAACCAACTCGCGCGTGCGGCCCCACGACGAGCAGGGGCACCAGCGCGGCGCACACGGCGGCGAACACCCGGCCCCAGTCGCGAGCACCGGGCGGGTGCAGCCCCACGAGCGCGGCCAGCGAGGGCACCTGGATGAGCAGGACGGAGAGGCCCAGCGACAGGGCGCAGACCCACCGCGCGGTGCGGGTCCGCAGACCGGTGAGCACGGCCGCGAAGGTGGCGCTCGCCAGCGTGAGCGAGGCCATCGCCACCGCCCGCGCGCGCTCGAGGTCGTGCCCCTCGGACAGGCATCGCGCGAAGGCCCAGACGAGCCCGCACGCCATCAGCACGCCCACCGCCGTGAGCAGGGACCACTCCCGCCAGGAGAAGACGCGCGTCGCGGGCCTCGCGCGCAGCGGGGTGAGCCGCCCGGGCCGCGCGGCCGCCTGGAAGGCCAGCATCGCGGTGGGGTGGATGATGAGCTCCAGCCACACGATGTGGATGGGCAGGTACAGGAGCGGCAGTCCCCAGAGCGGCACCAGCGCCGCCGTGCCGACCAGCGGGATGTGGATGAGCAGCAGGTAGAGGAAGCAGCGCTGGAGGTTGGAGAAGAGCTGCCGGCCCTCCGCGATGGCGCGCACCAGCGTGCCGAAGTCGTCATTGAGCAGCACGATGGAGGACGCCTCGCGAGCGCTCCGGGTCCCCCGCTCCCCCATGGCGATGCCCACGTCCGCGGCCTGGAGCGCCGGCACGTCGTTCACCCCGTCCCCCGTGGCGGCCACCACCTCGCCCTGCTTGCGCAGCGCCTTCACCAGCGCGTACTTCTGGGCGGGCAGCGCGCGCGCCACCACGTCCACGGGCGGCACCCGGCCGGTGTCGGTCAGCCGCGCCTCCAGGGCCTCTCCCGTGAGCACCACCGGGTTTGCGCCCCCCAGCCCCAGCCGCCGGGCGACCGCGAGCGCCGTGCGGGGGTGGTCCCCCGTCACCATCACCGTGCGCAGCCCCGCGTCGCGGCACTCCCGCACCGCCGCCTCCACGCCCGCGCGCACCGGGTCCTCGCACCCCACGAGCCCCACGAAGTCGAAGCCCCGGTCTGGCTCGCCGCCGTGCCAGTGCGCCGCGTCCAGCGTCCGGCTCGCGCACGCAATGACCTTGTGCCCCTCGCGCGCGAGCGCGTCCACGCGAAGCGCCCACTCCCGCCGGGCGTCCGGGGAGAGCGCGCACAGGTCCAGCACCCGCTCGGGCGCGCCCTTCACCGCGGCGAGCAGCGTCCCGGGCCCCTGCCGCACCACCGCCGTCTCGCGCTGACGCTCCTCGGTGAAGGGGAAGGTGGCCTCGCGCATGGGCGCGGGCAGCTCCGGCAGGTCCCGCGCCCCCGCCTCCAGCAGCGCCACGTCCAGCGGATCCTTCCCCTCCTCCCGCGAGGCCAGCACCGCCGTCGAAAGCAGCGCCTGCGGCGAGGTCCCGGGGGCTGGCAGCAGCCGGGCCACCCGCAGGAGCCCCTCGGTCAGCGTGCCCGTCTTGTCCGAGCACACGCAGCTCACGCGGCCGATGTTCTCGACCGAGACCGCCTGCCGCACCAGCGCCTGCCGCCGGGCCAGGCGGTAGACGCCCGCGCCCAGGAAGAACGTGAGGGCCACCGGGAACTCCTCGGGCAGCGCCGCGACGCCGAGCGTCGTCGCGCTCAGGAGCGCGTCCAGCCACCCGAACCCCTGGCGCAGGCGGACGAGCGCCAGCACCACGCAGAGCGCCGCCGCCACGCCCAACAGCACCGCCACCAGGTGCGCCACCGCGTGCTGGAGCGGCGTCCGCGCGCGCGCCTCCTGGCCCGCCGAACGGATGATGCTCCCGTACAAGGTCTCCGCGCCGGTGAAGACGACGCGCACCCAGGCCGTCCCGGTGAGCAGCCGCGTGCCCGCGAACCCCCAATGCATCGCATCCACCGCGGGCTCCTCGCCAACCGGGAGGCGCTCCAGCGGCCGCTTGCGCACGGGCAGCGATTCGCCGGTGAGCGAGGACTCCTCGGCCTGCAGGCCCTGCCCCCGCACCACCAGCCCGTCCGCGGGGAACGTGCCGCCCGCCTCCACGCGCAGGAGGTCTCCTGGCACCACGTCCTCCGCCGGGACCTCCACCTCCTGGCCGTCGCGCGACACCGTGGCACGCTCGGCCAGGCGTCCGCGCAGGCCTTCGGTGGAGGCCTGGGTCCGGTGGTGGAGGAAGACGTCCATGCCCAGCAGCGGCACCAGGGCGAGCAGCATCACCCCGCCATTCACGTGCTCGCCCAGGGCGAAGTAGAGGGCGCTCGTGCCCACGAGGAACCAGAGCATCGGGTCGCTCGCGGCCTCGCGCAGGCTCTGGAGCGAGGAGCGGGCAGGCCGGCCTCGCACGTCGTTGCGGCCATGGCGCGCGCGGCGCGCCAGCACCTCCTCCGTCTCCAGACCTCGCGCGTCTTCCCAGCCATGAGGCAGGCGGTCGACCGAAACCAGGACTCGCATGACGCCCCCGGAAGAAGCTGGGGTCCAGCATGGGTGTCGGCAACGCGTCCGGCGGCCGTGGGCCCCTCGGGACTCCGGCGGCGCGTCGCGAGGCTCCAAGCGGTCTCGCCGCCGGAGGGGACGCCTGGCCCAGAGCCTCCTTGCGCACGCGCACTGGCCGCTCCACGCATGACGGTGGGCTCGTGCGGGAGGGCGCGGATGCGGATTCTCATCACCCATGGAAGCAAGCTGGGCGGGACCCGGGAGATCGCCGACCTGCTCGCCCGCGTCCTGCGGGACGAAGGCTTCGACACGGAGGCGACACCCGCGGACGCCGTCGACGACGTCTCCGCCTACGACGCCGTCATCGTCGGAGGCGGGCTCTACGCCAACCGCTGGCACCGCAAGGCCCGGCGCTTCGTGCATCGGCACGTCCATGCGCTGCGCGAGCGGCCCGTGTGGTTCTTCTCCAGCGGACCGCTCGACGACTCGGCGTCACGGGAGCGCATTCCGCCCACGGCCCAGGTCCAGGCCCTCATGGAGCAGGTCGGCGCGCGGGGCCACGAGACCTTCGGGGGGAGGCTGGAGCCCGACGCCCGGGGCTTCATCGCCCACGCCATGGCGCGCGAGCACGCGGGGGACTGGCGGGACCCCGAGCGCATCGCCCGATGGGGGCGGAGCGTGGCCGTGGAGCTGAGGCAGGCCGCGCGTCCCTTCGAGGGCCTCGAGTCCGCGAGCCAGGAGTCACCGCGCTGAGGACGGGGCCTGCTGGCGTGCGCCGCGTCCGCCGCTCCACGTGGGGACTCCCGCGCTTGCGGGGTGACTAGCTTGGGAGGGTGACTGCAAGGAGGGGCCATGACCATCGCCTGCGCGACCAACTTCTCGGAAGACGCCCGGCGCGCCTGTGACATCGCGGCGCTGCTCGCACGGCGGATGAACGTCCCCCTGTGCCTCGTGCACGTGCTGACCGGGAACCTGGTGCGGACGTTCGGCGACGCCATCTGCGAAACCGCCCAGGCCACGCTGCGCGGCGAATGCGACCGGCTGCGCGCCACCGGCATCCAGGTCGACTCCGTGCTCCTCACGGGAGAGCCGGAGGAGGAGCTGCGGAACCTGGTGGCGAAGCGTGGCATCCAGTGGGTGGTGGCCGGCACGCCGCGCGAGGACACGCCCTTCCGGGGGCTGGGGGGCACGGTCGACCGGATGGCCCAGCTGCTGGAGGTCCCCTTCCTGGTGGTCCGTGAGGGCTCGGGCCTGGCGGCCTGGGCGCGCGGTGAACGCCCCCTGCGGGTCATGCTCGGCGTGGACCGCTCCAGACCCTTCGAGGTCGCCCGGGAATGGGTGAAGCAGCTCGGGAAGGTCGGGCCCGTGGAGGTCGTGGCGGGCCGCATCGTCTGGGTGGGGAGCGAGGCGGAGCGGCTGGGACTGGTGCACCCTCACAGCTACAAGGACATGTCCCCGGAGCTGCGGGAGGCGCTGGAGCGCGAGTCCGAGTCGCTGCTGGAGCCCCTGCTCGCAGCGGGTCTGCCGGTGCGCTTCCGGCTGGAGCCGGGGCTGGGCCGCATCGCGGACCACCTCATCGCCCTGGCCACGGAGGAGCAGGTGGATCTGCTGGTGGTGGGCACGCACCAGCGCAGGGCGCTCGCGAAGCTGTGGAGTGTTTCCCAGTCCGCGCGGAGGCTGGCTCCCATGTCGGTGGTCAGCGTGCCGGTGCGTCCGGCGGAGCAGGGGCTGGAGCAGGAGCCTCCCCGGGTGCGTTCGGTGCTCGCGACCACGGACTTCGGCGAGGCTGGCGACCGCGCCATCGCCTACGCCTTCGCCATCACGCCCCCGGGCGGCACGGTGCACCTGCTGCACGTGGAGCCCGCGCAGGCGACGCCCGAGGAGCTCCAGGCGGCGCGGCACCAACTGGAGCTGCGCGTCCCGCCGCCGGAGCATGACGGCAGCCACAAGGTCGAGCTGTCGGTGCTCAAGGGGGACGACATCGCGGGGGTCATCACCCAGGCCGCGGAACGCCACTGCGTGGACCTGGTGTGCATGGGCACGCACGGCCGCACGGGCGTGAGCCGGGTGGTGCTCGGCTCGGTGGCGCAGCAGGTGATGGCCCGCAGCGACCGCCCCGCGGTGACGGTGCGCATGCCGCGCGCCTGAAGACAGACGAGGTGAGCCATGAAGGCAACCGTGTTCCGAGGCACCCAGCAGGTCGGCGTGGAGGAGGTGGAGCGGCCCAGGGCGGGCGTGGGCGAGGCCGTCGTCAAGGTGACGCTCACCACCATCTGCGGCACCGACGTGCACATCCTGCGCGGCGAGTACCCGGTGAAGCCCGGCCTCACCGTGGGCCACGAGATGGTGGGCGTCATCGACGAGCTGGGCCCGGGTGTGACGGGCTACCAGGTGGGTCAGCGCGTGCTGGTGGGCGCCATCACGCCGTGCGGCCAGTGCCGGGGCTGCCTGTCCGGGCACGCGTCCCAGTGCGGTCACGGCGAGGGCCTGGAGGCCATGGGTGGCTGGCGGCTGGGCAACACGATGAACGGCGTGCAGGCGGAGTACGTGCGCGTGCCCTTCGCGCAGGCGAACCTGGCGCCCATTCCAGACGAGCTGAAGGACGAACAGGTGTTGCTCCTGGCGGACATCGCGTCCACGGGCTTCAGCGGCGCGGAGTCCGGCGGGGTGAGGATTGGGGACGCGGTGGTGGTGTTCGCGCAGGGGCCCATTGGCCTGTGCGCCACCGTGGGGGCGCGGCTCATGGGCGCGTCACTGGTGATTGGCGTGGACGGGGACGAGACGCGGCTGGCCATGGCGCGCAAGCTGGGCGCGGACGTGGTGCTCGACTTCCGCAACCAGGACGTGGTGGCGGAGGTGAAGCGGCTGACCGGCGGCGGCGTGGACGTGGCCATCGAGGCGCTGGGCACGCAGCAGACGTTTGAAAGCGCGCTGCGCACGCTCAACCCCGGCGGCACGCTGTCCAGCCTGGGCGTCTACTCCGGGAAGCTGCAAATGCCCTACGACGCCTTCGCCGCGGGGCTGGGGGACCACCGCATCGTCACCACGCTCTGCCCGGGCGGCAAGGAGCGCATGCGGCGCCTGATGGAGGTGGTGCGCGCGAAGCGCGTGGACCTGACGCCGCTCTTCACGCACCGCTTCCAGCTCAAGGACATTCGCGAAGCGTACGAGCTGTTCAGCCAGCGCAAGGACGGCGTGCTCAAGATCGCCATCCGGCCTTGAGCACGCCGGTCGGTGCTACCGCGGCGAGAACGTACCGCTGGTGAGACTGCCGTAGATGCTCCCAGCGTTCGCGTCGTTGAAGCGTGCATACGCCGTCGCGATGGGCGCGGGATGCATGAGCGGATAACCGTCAGCATCCAAACCGAAGGCTACCGCCATCGGCCCCATCTCGAAGCGGATGGCCCGCTCGATGTTCTCAAGAACGATGGGTCCCGCAGTGGCGCCGGTCGGATCGGAGGCTTCCAGGAAGAAGCTCATCGAACGACCATGGAGCGCGCCGACGATCCGCTGCTGAAAGGCCGCACCGGTCGCGCCCCCGACCTGGAAAGTCACGGGAGCGGTCTGGATTTCGATGCGCTTGTAGCCGTACTCATTCGACCGCGTCACCGTCGCCGATTCATAGCTGATGACGAAGGGAATGCTCTTCCCGCTCAGCTCCCCGAAGACGTCCCAAGGCTCCCCGGGCGACGTCGGACGGGATTCGAACTCGATGGTTCCGGCAATCCAACCGCCCGAGTCTACGCCGATGCCCACGGTCGCGGTGCCATCCTCAGGTACCTTGAACAGGAAGCGCACCGGACGCGTCTCGCCCTCGCCCAGAACGAACGACATGGGGTTCGGCGACACCAGCGTGACAGGCACCGCGACGCCCGGCGCGTCCGTGCGCTCCACGTGCCACTCGCCGTTCATCTGGATGGTGTACGTCCCCGCCATGAGCGGCAGACTCACCGACTCCGCGGACGTATCCGTGATGGTCGCGTTCTGCGGCCCGGTAATGGCGAACGTCGCCCCCACCAGCTTGTAGCTGCGCCCCGCCGACGTCGACACCAGCGGCAGCTCCAGCAATCCCTCACCGTCGCGAACCACCGGCGTGGACGTTTCAGACACCTCACCACACGCGAGCGCCAACAACGCGAGCGCGCCCACGAACCACTTCAACCCTTGCATGGACTTCCCCCTCAGGAAGACGCCGACGATAGGATTTCGGACACTGCACGGTCAAGACAAGCGGACCCGCACGCGCAATCACAGCCATACCCGGCCGGCGCGTGCATCCTACGGATCATGAGCGACACCCCTGACATCAAGACCGCTGACCTCTGTGACGCCCACGCGGGCACTCCGCGATTCCAGGTCGCCGAGCCGGGCTTCCTGGACTACGGCGGGCGCAGGAGTTTTTCCGGACCCATCAGCACCGTGCGCGCGCCGGAGGACAACTCGCTGGTGCGCAAGGCATTGGAGGAGCCCGGCCAGGGCCGCGTGCTGGTGGTGGATGGCGGAGGCAGCCGCCGCTGCGCGCTGGTCGGTGACGTGCTCGCGGCCCTGGGCCAGAAGAACGGCTGGGCGGGCGTGGTGGTCAACGGCTGCATCCGCGACGCGGAAGAGGTCGGCCGCACCGGCATCGGCGTGAAGGCGCTGGGCACCCACCCGCTCAAGAGCGGCAAGCGCAACGAGGGCCAGCGCGACGTGGAGGTGCGCTTCGCCGGCGTCACCTTCACCCCTGGCCATCACCTCTACGCGGACGCGGACGGCATCGTCACTTCGGAGAAGGCGCTGCGCTGAGCCTCCCCTTCCCTGCCCCGGGCCACACGGAGCGCAGCGTCCCCGCGATGGTGCGCAGCGCCTCCGCCCTCGGGTGCCCCGGGCGCCACGCCAGCGCGAGCGTCCGGCCCGGCCCCGGCGGCGCGAAGGGCCTCACCACCAGCTCCCCCCGCCGGTTCTCCATGGGCACCGCCAACTGGGGCAACAGCGTGACGCTGCCCACCGCCATCACCATCTGCGCGAGCGTCGTCAGGCTGGTGGCGCGGTAGTCCACCTCGCGCGCCCCCACGCGCGTGCACAGCGCCAATGTCTGACTGCGGAAGCAGTGCCCGTCCTCCAGCAGCAACACGTCCTCGTCATCCAGGTCGCGCAGTTGCACGTGCTTCTTCTTCTCCAGCGGATGCCCCGGCGGCGCCGCCACGACGAAGGGATCCTCCGCGATGACCACGTGCTCCACCTGACGCCCCAGCTCCACGTCCACCGCCAGCAGCGCCGCGTCCAGCCGGCCCTCGTCCATGTCGCGCATCAGCAGCGCCGTCTTCTCCTCCCGCAGGCGCAGTTGCAGCTTCGGGTAGCGCTTCACCAGCGCGGGCACCACCTCCGGCAACACGTAGGGCGCCACCGTGGGAATGGCTCCCAGGTGCAGCGGCCCCGCGAACGGGTCCCCCATCCTCGCCGCCGCCTTGAGGATGTCCTCCGCCTCCGTGAGCACCCGGCGCGCCCGCGCCACCAGTTCCTCACCCGCGGGCGTGAGCATCACCCGGCGCGCGTCCCGCTCGAACACCTTCACCCCGAGCACCGACTCCAGCTGTTGAATCTGCGCGCTCAGGGCGGGCTGGGAGACGTGGCACCGCTCGGCCGCCCGCCGGAATCCCAGCGTCTCCGCCACCGCCACCAGGTACTCCAACTGCCGCAGGGTGATGTCGTTCAGAGAGGCCATGGTCCGTCCTTGACGCCTGGAACCGATAGCCCCTGCCTATCACTCCCATCCAAACGATGTCTTGGCCCAATCAGCGAGACCTCTCTACCTTTCTCCGCGTCGAAGTGCCCCGAAGACCTCCACGCAAAGGAAAGCGTCCATGTCCCCGCGACCCACCCTGACGACCGAAGCCGGCGCGCCGGTCTCCGACAACCAGCACTCGCAGACGGCCGGTCCCAACGGTCCGGTGCTGCTCCAGGACCACCACCTGCTGGAGAAGCTGGCCCGCTTCAACCGCGAGCGCATCCCGGAGCGCGTGGTGCACGCGGTGGGCTCCGGCGCCTACGGCACGTTCGAAGTCACCCAGGACATCACCCGCTTCACGCGCATGAAGGTCTTCAGCGCGGTGGGCAAGAAGACGGAGGCCTTCCTGCGCTTCTCCACCGTGGCGGGCTCCAAGGGCGCGCCGGACACCGCCCGCGACCCGCGCGGCTTCGCGGTGCGCTTCTACACGGAGGACGGCAACTGGGACCTGGTGGGCAACAACACGCCGGTGTTCTTCCTGCGCGACGGCATCAAGTTCCCGGACTTCATCCACTCGCAGAAGTACGACCCGTACACGAACTGCCAGGAGCCGGACAACGTCTGGGATTTCTTCTCCTACTCACCGGAGGCCACGCACCAGTTCACCTGGCTCTTCGGCGACCGGGGCATCCCGGCGACGCTGCGTCACATGGATGGCTTTGGCTCGCACACCTTCCAGTGGGCGAACGCGAAGGGCGAGCGCTTCTGGGTGAAGTTCCATTTCAAGACGGACCAGGGCATCCGCACCCTCACCACGCAGGAGGCGGAAGCCCTTGGCGGCAAGGACCCGCAGCACCACCAGCGCGACCTGTACCAGGCCATCGACCGGGGCGAGTTCCCCTCGTGGACGCTCAAGGTGCAGGTGATGCCGGAGGCGGACGCCGCGAACTACCGCTTCAACCCGTTCGACCTGACCAAGGTGTGGCCCTACAAGGACTACCCGCTGATGGAGGTGGGCAGGCTCACGCTCGACCGCAACCCGGAGAACTTCTTCGCGGAGGTGGAGCAGGCCGCGTTGGATCCATCGCACTTCGTGCCCGGCATCGGCCCGTCCCCGGACCGGATGCTCCAGGCGCGCCTGTTCGCCTACGGTGACGCGCACCGCTACCGGCTGGGCATCAACAGCACGCAGCTGCCGGTGAACGCGCCCAGGGGCGTGAAGGGCGGCGCGCGCAACTACGGCCGTGACGGCGCCATGCGCTTCGACGGCAACGGCGGGCGCGGCCCCAACTACGAGCCCAACAGCTTCAACGGCCCCGCGCAGACGGACGAGGGCTACGGCACGGGCTACGCGGTGAGCGGCATGACGGGCACCTTCGTCCACGGCAAGCACGCCGAGGACACCGACTTCGTCCAGGCCGGCGCCCTCTACCGGCTGATGGACGAGGCGGCGAAGGCGCGGCTGGTGGAGAACCTCTCCGGCAGCCTGGCGCAGGTGAGCCGCGAGGACATCATCATCCGGGCCATCGCCCACTTCCGCGCCGCCGACGAGGACTACGGCTCACGCATCGCGAACTCCGTCCAGCAGAAGCGCCGCGCCCGCTAGGGAGGAATGCCGGCCATGAGCCCCACGAACGATCCGAGGCCCCCCCTTCCCACTCCGGCCGACCATGACGCCGCCCTGATGGACGTCGCGAGGTCCGCCTTCGCGATGGCCCGAGCGGGCGATGCCGGGAAGCTCCGGCAGATGCTCGACGCCGGGATACCCGTGGGGCTGCGCAACGAGCGGGGGGACTCCCTGCTGATGCTCGCCAGCTACCACGGCCACGTGGAGGCGACGCGGCTGCTGTTGCAACGCGGGGCGTCCCCGGAGCAGCCCAACGACGCCGGCCAGACGCCCCTGGCCGGCGCGGCCTTCAAGGGCAACGTGGCCATCGCCACGGTGCTCCTGGACGCGAGCGCGGACGTGGACGGCGCGGGCCCGGACGGCCGCACCCCGCTGATGTTCGCGGCCATGTTCGACAAGCTGGAGCTGGTGGAGCTGCTCATCCAGCGCGGCGCGAAGAGCGAGCAGCGGGACGCGGACAAGCGCACCGCGCTGGACTACGCGCGGGCACTCGGTGCGTGGCGCACGGCCACGCGGTTGGAGTCCAGGTCCTGAGCCCGCGCTGTCACTGGAAGTAGCCGTCCGAGAGCGTGCGCAGGAAGGCGACGAGGGCCTGCTCCTCCTGGGGGGACAGGCCCAGGTTGCCCATCTCCTGCGTGTTGATGTTCAGCCCCACCTCCGGCAGGGGCCAGCAGTCCACACCGGGCATCCCAGACGCGCTCCCCGTGCAGACCGGCAGCACGTCACGCGTGTTGTAGAAGTGGACGATGGACTCGAGGCTCTTGAAGTAGCCGTTGTGGCCATAGGCCTTGGTGAACCCCGGGAACGGACGCTTGTCCACGTTGCGCAGGGTGGGGACCTTGACCCTGCCCAGGTTGGCGCGCGCATAGGGCGCATAGTCCTGGCGCGTCTGGAGGAAGCCGCCCAGGCCCGTGTCGATCCAGAAGGGCCCGTCCGGGTTGAACTGGAGCTGCCAGTACCAGGGGTTGAGCAGGTTGCGCGGCACGCCCAGGTTCTCGAAGGTGTAGTCGGTGAAGAGCGGCGGCTCGCCGTGCGGGCCTCGCTGGCTCGTGTGGCAGTTGTCGCAGTTCGCCTTGCCCTCGAAGAGCCTCAGGCCCCACTGCTCCTGCGAGGAGAGCCGCGCGCGGCCGGCGAGATAAGCGTCGTATTTCGAAGAGAAGGCGTTCACCTCGCGAGAGCTCTCGTACGCGGCGATGGACCTCGCGATGTTGTCATACGCGCGCGGCACGTCGCCGCAGATGCGCGCGCCCCAGACAGACCGGAAGAGGTCGCCGTACGGGCCGCCGCAGACCTTGGCCACCACCGCGGCCTCGCTGGGGTTGTTCTGCTCCACCGGGTTGAGGAAGGGGCCCTGCGCCTGGTCCGCGGCGGGGTTGCCCAATTCCTCGCCGGTGGCGCGGCCATCCCAGAAGTTGCCGCCCACGAAGGCGGGCTGGCCTGGCGTCACCAGGTGGAGGATGGGAGCCGGCGTGGCATAGGCGGATGACGGCGGCTTGCGATTGCCGAAGCGGCCCCGCACGGCGCCTTCGTATACAGAGCCGGTGAGGTTGATGAGCAGGCTGGGACCCGTCCAGCCCACCTCGGGGCCATGACAGACGGCACAGGCCTGGCCCATGGGCTCGGAGAGGCGGCGGTCGAAGAAGAGCAGCTTGCCCAGCCGCTCCACGGGCTTCAGCCCGCCAGCCGCCGACGTGGGCTCCTCGCGCAGCGTGGCCTCGAAGATGGCCAGGGCCTGGAGGGATTCCGCTGTCTCCGGCGGCTTTGCGTCGTCTGGAGTGTCCCCGCTCGCGGGAGCTTTCAATGACAACGTCCCCGGAGCCGGAGCGACTTCGCACGCCAGCGGCCCGCCCAGCGCCAGCAGCAGGGACAACCTCCACCATGACCGTGAGTCGCGCATGTCCGGCACCTCGATTGAGAGCGGCCAGGGTGCCGTCGCCACCGGGCCCCGGCCATGGTCCGGGAGCGCGGGTTGATGTCGGATTCCCGGGATGAGATTGCCCTTTGGACAGGTCCCTCATGGGACCGGGTGCCTCGCATTGACGGAAGGGGAGGCTGTCGATACTCCGGGGGCACCTCCCTCGGACACGGCGGAGGGCCTGTCAGGAAGGAACACCGACCATGAGCTCCCCGAACGATCCGAAGAATGCCTCCCCGTCCGCCGAGGACGCCGCCGTGCTGGACTTCGTGCGGAGCGCCTTCGCGCTGGTCCGCTCGGGGGACGCCGGCAAGCTGCGCGAGATGCTCGACGCAGGGCTCCCCGTGACTGTTCGCAACGAGCGGGGCGACTCCCTGCTGATGCTGGCCAGCTACCACGGCCACGTGGAGGCGACGCGCCTGCTGCTGGAGCGCGGGGCGGACCCCGAGCAGCCCAACGACGCCGGCCAGACGCCCCTGGCCGGCGCGGCGTTCAAGGGCAACGAGGCCATCGCCACGGTGCTCCTGGACGCGGGCGCGGACGTGGACGGCGTGGGCCCGGATGGCCGCACGCCGCTGATGTTCGCGGCCATGTTCGACAAGCTGGAGATGATGGAGCTGCTCATCCAGCGCGGCGCGGACCACCGGGCCCGGGACGCGGACAAGCGCACCGCGCTGGACTACGCGCGCTCCATGGGCGCGCAGCGCGCGGCCGCCCGGTTGGACCCAAAGCCCTGAGCCTCACGCGTTCGTGTGGCCCCAGGCGTCCTCGGACGGCCTTTCCCGGGCCGTCCCCTCCCCCACCAGCGAGGTGACGGCCTCCACGATGTGCCCCGCGTCGATGCCGGCGGCGTCCAGCAGCTCCGCGGGCTTGCCGGAGCCAGGCATCTTCGTCACCGCGAGCCGCACCACGGTGGGCAGCCGCTCGCGCTCGCCGGTGAAGGCCTCCAGCACCGCGTCCGCCAGGCCCCCTTCCGCCCAGTGGTCCTCCACCACGATGAGCCGCCCCAGCGTCTCGCGCGCGGCCTTGCGCAGCGTCTTCGCGTCCACCGGCTTCACGGAGTACAGGTCGATGACGCGCACCGCGAGGCCGTCCTTCTTCAGCGCTTCGTAGGCCTTGAGCGCCTCGTGCAGCGTGATGCCGGCGGCCACCACCGTCGCCACGTCCTCATCGGACTGCCTCACCACCTTGCTGCCGCCAATGGGGAAGTCCTCCGTCGCCGGGTAGAGCACCGGCGTCTTCTCACGGGTGCTGCGCAGGTAGGTGATGCCCTGGCGCTCCACCAACTGCGCCAGCAGCTTCGCGGTCTGGTTCGCGTCGCTCGGGTAGACCACCGTGCTGCCGCCCACCGCGCGCATCATCGCCAGGTCCTCCAGCGCCATCTGCGACGGGCCGTCCTCGCCAATGGACACGCCCGCGTGGCTGCCGCACAGGTGCACCGTGGCGTTGGAGATGGCCGCCATGCGCACCTGATCAAAGGCGCGCGACAGGAAGGCCGCGAAGGTGCTGACGAAGGCCTTCTTGCCCAGCACCGCCATGCCCACCGCGCTGGACACCATGTTCTGCTCCGCGATGAACATCTCGAAGTAGCGCTTCGGGTGCGCCTTCTGGAACTCGTTCGAGTACGTGGAGTTGGACACCTCCGCGTCCAGCGCCACCACGTCCGGCCGGGCGTTGCCCAGCGCCAGGAGCGCGTCGCCATACGCCTTGCGCGTGGCCTCCTTCTGGCCCACTTCATACGTGGGCAGTTGCAACGGTGAGGCCTTGTCCTGGACGGTGGCCTTCAGCGGCTCCGGCTTCTTCACCTGGATGCGGACATCACGCGCTCCGCCCAGCTCGCGGATGGCGTCCTTCGCCTTGTCCTCCGGCAGCGGCTTGCCGTGCCAGCCATCGTGGTTGGCGATGAGCGAGGAGCCGTGCCCCTTCTCCGTCTTGCAGATGAGGCAGGTGGGCTGTCCCTTCTTCGCCTGGGCTTCGGCGAAGGCCCGGTCAATGGCGTCCAGGTCATGCCCGTCCAGCGTGATGGCGTTCCACCCGAAGGCGCGGACGCGGGCCGCGTAGGCCTCCAGGTTCCAGCCCAGCTCCGTCTCACGGCTCTGCCCCAGACGGTTCACGTCGATGATGGCGCACAGGTTGTCCAGCCCGTAGTGGCTGGCCTTGTCGAACGCCTCCCACACGGAGCCCTCCGCCGTCTCGCTGTCTCCCATGAGCACGTAGGTGCGGAAGGGCAGCCCGTCCATCCTGGCGCCCAGCGCCATGCCCACGCCCACGGCCAGGCCCTGCCCGAGCGAGCCGGTGGCCACGTCCACGAGCGGCAGCACGTGCGGGTTCGGGTGCCCCTCCAGCCGGCTGCCGAATTTGCGCAGGGAGAGTAATTCCCGGTCGTCGATGGCGCCCGCCGCCTTGAAGGCGGAGTAGAGGACCGGGCAGGCGTGGCCCTTGGAGAGCACGAAGCGGTCGTTGTTGGGGGCCTTCGGCTGCTGGAAGTCGAAGCGCAGGTACTTCTGGAACAGCACGGCCATGATGTCCGCCGCGGACATGGACGAGCTGGGATGGCCCGAGCCCGCCGCCGTGGTGCAGCGGATGCTGTCGATGCGCAGCTGCGCCGCGAGGTCCGCCAGGGTGTCCGCCATCGTGTCGCTCCGGGGTTGGGGGTCCGCCGGTACTGTGTTGACTGTTCCGGCTCGCGAGAAGCGCTGCCCCCCGCCGGCCCTGTTCACAGGCAGAATCCGCGAGTGCCTGCCCGCCCGGCCGGACCTGGGCGACGGGGCATGCGCACATTGAAAGAACGCCATCCGGGGAGCCCTGGGCCCCCGCCGGGAGAATCCATGAATCCGCTGCGACAGCTCGCCGAGTTCGGCCAATCCGTCTGGGTGGACAACCTCCAGCGCAGCTACATCACGAAGGGCACGCTGAAGAAGTTCATCGAGGAGGACGGCCTCAAGGGGCTCACCTCCAACCCGACCATCTTCCAGAAGGCCGTGTCGGGCAGCGACGACTACCAGGACCTCTTCGACGCGGCGAAGGGCAAGGGCCTCTCCGGCAACGACCTGTATGAGCAGCTCGCCGTGCGCGACGTGCAGGGCGCCGCGGACCTCCTCAAGCCCGTGTACGACGCGACGAAGGGCCAGGACGGCTACGCGTCCCTGGAGGTGTCCCCCCGGCTGGCGCTGGACACGAACGGCACGCTGGAGGAGGCGCGGCGGCTGTGGAAGACGCTGGCGCGGCCCAACGTGATGATCAAGGTCCCGGGCACCCTGCCGGGCCTGCCTGCCTTCGAGCAGCTCACCGCCGAGGGCATCAACGTCAACGTGACGCTGCTCTTCAGCCAGGAGCGCTACAAGGAGATCGCCGAGGCCTACGTCGCGGGCCTGGAGAAGCTCGCCGCGTCCGGCGGGGACGTGAGCCGCGTGGCGAGCGTGGCGTCGTTCTTCATCAGCCGCATCGACGCCATCGTGGACAAGGAGATTGAGAAGAAGCTGAAGGCGGGCGCCACGCCGGAGCAGCAGAAGGCGATGGAGGGGCTGAGCGGCAAGGTGGCCATCGCCAACGCGAAGCTCGCCTACCGCACCTTCCAGGAGGTCTTCGGGAGCGCGCGCTGGAAGGCGCTCGCGGCGAAGGGCGCGAAGGTGCAGCGGGTGCTCTGGGCGAGCACCAGCACCAAGAGCCCGAAGCTGCGCGACGTGCTCTACGTGGAGGAGCTCATCGGCCGCGACACGGTGAACACCATGCCGCCCGCCACCATCGACGCGTTCCGCGACCACGGCAAGGTGCGCTCCAGCCTGGAGGAGGACCTGCCGGGGGCGGAGGCGACCATGCGCCAGTTGGAGGCGGCCGGCATCTCCATGAAGACCGTGACGGACGAGCTGGCCACGGACGGCATCCGCCTGTTCACGGAGTCCTTCGATCAGCTCCTCTCCGCGGTGGGAGAGAAGCTGAAGAAGACGTAGGAATCGGCCTTCTGCCCGGCGGTCAGGCTGACGCCGGGCGGAACAGGGTCTCAACCTGGAGTGCGATCTCGACGGCCTTCGGCCATCCCATGCTGAGGTACGCATCCAACGCCCGGAGGTAGTCGGCTCGGAAGTCCGTACGCACCGCGAGGGCGCCGTCGTCATCCGCGAAGACACGGGCGAGCAACTCGACCGCGAGGTCCGCCGATTCCCGGTCACTCAGCTGGCCTCGGCTCATGGCCCCCTCGACGTAACGCCTCAACCAGTGGAGCGTGCGAGGTGCGTCCAGGTGAGCGCAGAACGAGAGCCCCTTGACGAGTGCACGAGCCGTGAACGGCGAGAGCCGCTCCAGGAGCAATTCCAAAATCGGCTCGACGCGCCTCCACCAGGCACGCATAGCCTCCGCCTGGGACGCGAAACCCGCCATCGGAGTCTCCGCCCCTTCAGCCGAGATATCCTCGTAGAGCGGGTCGCCCTTCTCCTCGTCTTCGTCCAGAGGCACGAGGCGCAACCTCGCTGCGAGGTCTGGATCCTGGGTGCGCAACCATCGCATGGAAGCCCGGCAGAACTTGCCCGCGACTCCCTGGAAGCACTCCTCAAGGCGTTCACGCCACAAGTCGGCCCCCCAGGAGGTCGTGATGACACGGGGCGGCTGCCATTCAGGGGAATCAGCCCTCAACTCACCCAGGCAGCTCTTGAGGACACCAAGGAGGAGGGCCTGGGCGCGCTCCACGATTTCAGGTCTTCGAACCAACTCCGGGCGCTTTCGAGGGAGTCCTTCCGGGAGGACCACCCGAGTGGTTTGCCACAACACGTACTGGAGCTCCACGGCTCCATCTCGAGGCCCCTCCAGAAGGCGGGAGAGTTCCTCTTCCACCCAGGCCGGCGCAAGAACACAGTGGAGCATGCCGAGTGCTGCTCCCGCTGTCTTCCGAAGATCGAAGTGAGTATCCCGCTCTTCCTCACGATGTTGACGTGCTTTGTAGAGAAGTGCCTTCAACAGCGCGTCCGCACGCATCGCATCCCGACCGCGGAGGTGCAGTTGCCAAGTGTCTATGAGGAGTCGATAGAGCAGCTCCGTGCCATCCCTCCGAAGGCCTACCTCCTCCACCCACTCCTCGAGCGACTCGAAGACGACGGATGGAAAGGGCTCCAACAGGCGCCAGAGATACGACCCCAACATCTGGCGTACCTTCCCGCGAGGGCTCCGAGCCACACGACGCAATGCTTCTGCATGAGGGGACAGGCTCCCCTCGCGTAGCGCCAGGCCAATGAGGCCCCGGGCCGCGCTGGACTGAGCATCTCCGGGCTCCGCGCCAAACGCGTAAAGCCCCTTCGCGTTGGGATCAGAGGGCGAGTCCAGTGCCTCCTCGAAGCGGGCAGTCATCTCCGCCATCTGCAGGTCATCCAGGAAGACCCTGGCATGCGCCAGGTCCGACAGGGCATGAAGGACATATCGTCGGACGACGTCAACCAGCACGGGCTCCACGGAAGACGGAGCCGCCGCCATTCGGGCTTCCGCCTCTCGGACGACACGAAAGACTTCTGCCACCTCCGCGCCAGGGCTCTCGAAGGCGAGGAGCTCACGAAGCGCGTCACCCACCTCGATGAGGGGTCCGTGCCCGGGACGGTCTATGTCGACGTGCCTGTTCGCGAGCAGGTCCTTCATGTTCTCGGGAATCGGAAGGATGGTGGGAACAGGAACGTCCTCATCGACGTCCGCGTTCCTCGAACCCAAGCCTTTGCTCAGGCGCAGCGCCTGCTCTCCCAGATGCTCCTGGGGAATTCTCCGAAGGAGAGTCGCCCTGGCTCGTTTGATTTGACGGAGCCGGGTCCGTGCGCCCCTGCCCACTTCGCCTCGGAGTCCAAGAATCACGGCCTCAATGCGATGGAGGTCTTCCGGCGCCAGTTCGTAGCTGACAGTCTCCAGGGCCCTCCGGGCGAACCAATGAGTGCCTCGCCCCACAAGGACTGCGGGAGCCAGGAGCAGCTCCAGGCACCTCCTCCCCAAGAACTCAGGAGCCTCTCTCATGGCAGCGAGAACCTGACACCAGAGACTCGCCTGGTCGTTCTCATGGAGGAGGACCGACCAGACCCGGGTGAATACCTCTTGTCCGTTTGCACCTTTCGCCAGCGCTACGAGCTGATCCCGCCAGCTCTCAAGGAGTTCGTTCGGGTTCTCCGTGTTGAGATTGATGGAGTTCCAGCACCAGCGCCAGTAGCCATCTTCCACCATCCGCCGCTCCTGGCCCGCCAGCTTGAGCGTCTCGAAAGACTGACTGTGCGAACCGCGGTCGTGCCTCTTCGAGAATCGACGTGCCACGTGAAGCACGGCCCGGGTCGCCTCTTCGGGAGAGACTCTGAAGAAAGAAGGAAAGTCTCGGTTGAGCTGGAACCTGGCGCCCTCTCCACTGGCGCCCCATGGCGCGACCTGTTTCGTAAGCGCCTCCGCCCCGGAGAGCGTCCGCGCCTCCCAGCACCCGAACGCCACCTCATAGAGCCAGCGCGCCAGGCGTGCGTCTCCGCGCGCGATGTCACCGAGGTGGTTCGCAAGCTCGCTCAACGCAATGGCAGGCCGGGTCTCCAGTCCCTCTTCAACGAGGAGTTCACGGATGAAGTCACGGGAACGCTCCGGAGCTGAGGAGAATGTCCGGCAGATCCATCCGAGCATTGGACGCGGAGCTTCGCCCCAGGGGTCCTGACGGCTCCGCTCGTCCGCCAGGAGGATCGCGGCAGCGTTCATGAGCCCACGTGCCTCGTCTCCCAGGCTCTCGAGGTGCGTGTCTGCGGTGGCCAGGAGCAATTGGCAGGCCTCCAAGAGCTCCGGTCCCGACGTGCGCACCAACTGCTGTGCCAGGCGGAGCCACCATCCGCCTTCTCCCTGCGGGAAGCGGCGAGGCAACATGACGAAGGCAGCCCCAATGGCCACTCCCTTGAGTGCACGCGCCCAATCCTCCTCGTCACGGCCCGGGCCCAAGGCGCCCCGCATGAGCGGGTCGAGTTCCGCCTCGGTCTTCGCCTCCTCCGCGATGACCACGTAGGCCGAAAGCCGGTGCAGTCCCGAGACCCTGGCGCGCTCGAGCTCGAGCAGCAGATCCCAGAAGTCGAGCCGCCCCCTCACCCAGGTGTACCGCAGGAACAACACCAAGCTGGGGCGCAGCATGAGCGGCCAGGCCTCATCCGAGACCAGCTCGGCGGTCAGCCGCTTGCGACGGCGGCGCACGAAAAGCCGCTCGGCGGCATAGTCGAAGAAGAGGTGGTGCGAGAACTCGACACGCTCCACCTCGGGGAGCCGTCCGGGAATGAGCGGCGGATGGCGGATGAGCCCGGTACTCAAAAGGACATCGAGCACGGGTGTCGGTAGCGCTCGCGGAGGTATCTGCAGTGTGCGCTCATGGACCATCTGATCCACCAACGCCGTAAGCCCGGCTTCGAGTTCGGCGTGCTGGGGGTGATCCAGGATGCGCCGCTCCCAGTAACGCTCGAACAGCTCCGCCTGTGTCGAAATCCCAGAGAGCGCCGTGGGCTCCTGCCCCTCATCGAGCATCTGGCAGAGCAGATCCAGGCTGAAGAGGTTCCGGATGACGGACCTCAGCGCGGGAGCATGAGCCAACACGCGTCCCAGCACCGGGAAGGCCGTCAGGACCTGCTGTAACTCTTGCTCGCTGAGCACATCGATGAGGAGCGCGTTCACCCGAGCCCCCAGCACGGCCGATGCGTCGGGAACGCCCTCCTCGGAGTCCAGCCATTCTAGCTCCCGGGCGAAGCACTGCTTGAGCCAGCTCGCGTACTGGGCATCCACCCGGCGGATGGAGACGATCACGCGCACTCCTGCGCCGCGGGCCTGTTTCAGCAGCTTCTGGTAGGCGTTCTGGGCACTGGCATCTCGGACGCCATCCAGCCCATCGACGATGAGGGTGATGCCCCCGGTGGCCCGCGCCTCGCTGAAGAGACCACTCCAGGAGTGCTGAAGCATGAGCGTGGCGCCCATGCGCATGGGAGTGGGCCCCATCAGGGAGTCTGCGGCCCAGTACCAGACACGCTGCTCGCGCTTGCGCAGCTGACGAGCCAATTGGAGGAGGCAGCCGGTCTTGCCCGTACCCGCGTCCCCGACCACCACGAATGAGGCTTCCGGTGCGTCCAGCAAGGCGCGGAGCGCAGGCCGCTCGAGCGAGAAGGTCCTCCCCAGTTGGAGGCGGGAGCGTCCCTCCTGCTCATGCGCGGCGAGCTCATCCTGTGAGAACTTGTCCAGGCGATCAAAGTCCCGCCAGTAGTCACTCCCCTCCCGAAGTGAGACCTTCTCGGCCAAGACCTTGCGGAGTGAGCTGCGGTCATGGAAACGCCGTTCCGCCAGGAGATCATCCGCGCAGCGGTGAAGGAGCGCCATGGCCGTGGGCGCTTGCCATGACTCTGAGAGGAGCCCGTACTGGAGGGCATCCTGAGCGCTCAGGAAGTCTGCTTCTCCTTCCGCCAGCCGGAGCTGTGCCACACACACCTGTCGAAGCAGGTGCTGTCGTAGAGTGCTCAGCGCCGCGAGTGAGTACTTCCCGGCAAGCCGATCCAGGATCGAGGTGATGTTTTCGGCCAGTTCGTGCTCCCGGGCGTTGGTCGCGGCCGCCACCAGGGCCGCTCCGTCCGCCAGGGAGCGGTAGCGGTCTAGGAGCTGGACGAGGCGAGTGAGCGTTCCATTGTGCTCCTCGTAGAAGAGGACATAGCGGCGCTCCCCCGTCTCCCCTGCGTCCGCCTGGGACTGCCGTGCGAACTGCAGCAGGACGGAGCCCCACTCACTGTCTTCGGACACTCCCACCTTGAGCGACCGCTTGCACTGCCCATAGAGCCGTGCGCCGCCAGACAGCTCGACCCGGATGTCGTCGATTGCGTCTCCACTCTCCCCGGCAAGCCGCTCCGCGACACAAGCCCCCACCAGCCCAAACCGGGCGCCCAGGCGCGTGCCGAGGAGGATCCGCGTCATCCACCAGGCAGCCACCCGGGCCTGGAAGCGCTGACCTCCAGCCATGGCGCTACCACCGGCATCACTGCGCTCCGTCCGTTCCATGGGCTCCCGACTGTAGCGCTCGGCAAGCCAGACGAGTGAGTCGATGTCGGCGGGATCGCATGCGTGAGGACTTGGCGCATCGCGTTCTCCGGGCATCATCCCCTGGCGGCTCCCCCTGGGGCGGGCAGCCCGGAGGCCCTGGGAACACTCCCACCTCCTTGCCGTGCCCGGTGGAAGGCAATGCCTTGCACTCCACCCGTCCCGCCGCGTTTCACGGGTGGAGGCAAAAGCCTCACGGGTCTACCGGTAGGTGTCCAGGTAGGCGCGGTGGCTGTTGGAGAACTCGAAGTTCGTGAACTTGTCCCAGTTGATGGACCAGGTCATCAGCCCCTTGAAGCCCGGGTAGCCGCCGGCCTTGCGCAGCACGTAGGTGCCTCCGAAGGACTGGCCCTTCATCAGGTAGTCCAGCGCCTTCTGCACGTTGGCGGTCGTGGTGTAGCCACCGCCCGCGGCCTGCGGCGAGGACGGCAGGCCGATGACCACCTGCTCCGGCCGCAGCGCGGGGAAGACGGCGCTCGCGTTGCCGCCCACGGGGAAGCCCTGGAGCAGCATCTCCGCCATGGCCACATGGAAGTCCGGCGTGCTCTGCGCGTACGCGCGGCCGTCCAGGGCCATCACCGTGCCGGTGTTGTAGTGCTGCACGTGCAGGTACGTCAGCCGGTCGCGCAGCGCGTGGATGACCGGGAGGTAGGCGCCCCACGGGCCGCCATACGCCGCATAGCCGCCCTGCACGTAGGCGGTCTCCGGCGCCATGGTGAGCAGGAAGCCCGAGCCGTTGTCATTGAGCAACTGGCGCGTGCCGGCGATGAGGTTCTGGATGCGCGGCGTGGTGGGGTTGCGGAAGTCGGTGTCCCCGCCGTTGAGCGCCAGCGACGCGCCCTCCAGGTCCAGGTCCAGGCCGTCAAAGCCATACGTGTTGATGAGCCCCTGCATGCTGGTGACGAAGGCCTGCCGCGCCGCCGCGTCGTCCAGGTGGATGGTGCCGTTGGCGCCGCCCAGGGAGATGAGCACCTTGCGGCCCTGCGCCTTGAGCGTGGCGATGTCCGCCTTGAACTCGGCCACGGTGGCGTTGTACGGGGTGAAGCCCATGGTGCCTGACGGCGCGCCCGCCACCGGCTCCGCGAAGGCCACCTGGATGACGTTGAACTTCGAGGACACGTCGCGCAGCCGGATGTTGGTGGAGCCGTTGTCGAAGTTGTGCCAGTAGCCGACCAGCACCTTGCTGCCCGCCGGAGCCGTGTTGCCCGTCGTCACGGCGACGCTGTTGCTCGCGGCGGAGCGGTTGCCGGCCGCGTCGCGCGCCTTCGCGGTGAACGTGTACGTGGTGTTGGCGGCGAGCCCCGTCACGGTGGCGCTCAGCGCGGTGCTGGTGGCCGCCGCGGTGGCGCCGCCGTTGACGAAGATTTCGTAGCCGGTGACGCCCACGTTGTCGGTGGACGCGTTGAACGCCAGGGACACGCTGGAGGCCGTCACGCCGGTGGAGCGCAGGGAGCCGGGCGCGGTGGGGGCCTGCGTGTCCTGCGCGGGGCGGTTGGGCGTGGTGGTGCTGAACGCGGCGCTCGCGGCGGAGCGGTTGCCGGCCGCGTCGCGTGCCTTCACGGTGAACGTATAGGTCGTGTTGGCGGCGAGCCCCGTGACGGTGGCGCTCGGGGTGGTGGAGGTGGCGGAGGCGGAGGCGCCGTTGTTGACGAAGACCTCGTAGCCGGTGACGCCCACGTTGTCGGTGGACGCGCTCCAGGTCAGCGACACGCTGTCATACGTCTTGGAGGGCGAGCCGACGCCGGAGGGGGCGGAGGGGGCCTGCGTGTCCGCGGGAGGGTTGCCGGTGCGCTCCAGCCACAGGGCGAGCACGTTGGGCGGCTCCCAGCCCACCAGGGACGTGTGTGACTGCCGGCAGTCGTAGCCCTTCCCTCCATAGGACGCGATGTCGCCCACGGTGTACGCGACGCCCGGGGCCCAGGCGCCCCGGTCCGCGGCCAGGGCCAGGGTGGGCAGAAGCAGCAGGAGCACGGCGAGCGCCGCGCGGGACGACGAACGAGGGGGATGCATTGGGGGAAAAGCCTCCCGGAAAGGGTCCGGGACACAGGGAGGGCGGGCCCGGGGGAAGCGGGTCAAAGCCCCTGAAAGATTTCCCGAGCGGTCCTGGAAGGTTGGTCAGCGAACGGAGGAGCTCGCCCCTGGGCTCAAGCTGTCCAGTCATTGCCTCGAGGTTCTAGAGTCCACCCCCATGAAGTTCCTAGGTGAGTTGGACGAGGCCTCTCTCTCGCGGACCCAGCGCTGCAACCGTCGCCTCGTGGATCCGAACCGTCTGCAGGCCATCCGGGACACCGGGCTGATGGACACGCCCCAGGAGGAGGCCTTTGACCGCCTCGCCCGTCTGGCGGCGCAGCTGCTCAACGTCCCGCTGACCATCATGTCGCTGGTGGACGCGAACCGGCAATTCTTCAAGGCGGACTTCGGTCTGCCCTCGCCCTTCCGCGAGACGCGGACGCTGCCCATCGACGCGTCGCTGTGCCGCTACACGCTCGAGGGGGAGCCCATCATCTCCTCCAACGCGCCGGCGGATTCGTTCCTGAAGGTCCATCCGTCCACCGGCCCCTGGGGCATCGTCGCCCTCATCGTGCTGCCGTTGATCAACCCGGACGGACACGTGCTGGGGACCTTCTGCTGCATCCAGCCCACGGTGCGAGAATGGACCGCGCAGGACCACCTGGTCATGAAGGAGCTGACGGCCTCCATCATGACGGAGATCAACCTGCGCGATCAGATCCGCAAGCTGAAGACCGAGCAGCGGATGCGGGACACGTTCGTCGCGGCGCTCACGCACGACCTGCGCACGCCCCTGACGGCGTCGAAGCTGAGCGTGCAGCTGATGGGCAGGCGCCACGCGGACGTGCCGGGCGTCCAGTCCTCCGTGGCCCGGGTGTCGGCGAGCCTGGACCGCGCGGAGCGGATGATCCAGAACCTGCTGGACGCCAGCCGCATCCAGGCCGGCAAGCACGTGGCGCTGGAGGTGCGGGAGTGCGACCTCCACGCGGTCGCGGCCCAGACGCTGGAGGAGCTGTCGGCGCTCTACCCGGGGAGATTCGAGCTGAAGGCGGAAGGTGAGTTCATGATGCGGGCGGATCCGCTCGGGCTGCGCCGCATCGTGGAGAACCTGGCCTCCAACGCGGCGAAGTACGGCGCGCCGGGCACTCCGATTGAAATCCTGCTCGACCGGGATGCGACCCAGGTGAGGCTCCAGGTGCGGAATCAGGGCACGCCCATCGCGGCGGAAGATCAGCAGACCATCTTCGAGCCGTTCCACCGCACGCGCTCCGCCACGGAGAGCGCGGAGAAGGGTTGGGGGCTGGGGCTCCCCCTGGTGCGGGGTCTGGCCGAGGCGCACGGCGGCAAGGCCACCGTGACCAGCTGCGCCGAGGAGGGGACCTGCTTCACCATCACCCTCCCGCTGGACGCGAGCTCCAGACAGAAGCTCTCCGCGTAAAGGGATGGGGAGCGCGCCCCGCGCTATCCTTTCCCCATGGCCCCTGCTGATTCCTACGACGCCCTTTCCGCGCTGGAGTTGGCCCTCCTTGAGAAGGGGGATATGGCCGCGCACGAGGCGCTGCGAGAGCGTGACCGTGAGGAGGTGCTCGATGCCGCAGTGCAACTGCTGCGCTCCCCTACTTCACGGGAGCGCGCACGGGGCGCAGAGCTGCTCATCCAGGTGGCCGGACATGACTCGAAGGAGCACTGCGAACTCAGGGCGCGGTGCGCGGACGTCCTCCTGGCCGCGCTTCCCACGGAGCAGGACGCCACCGTCCTCCAGCAGATGGGCCGCACCCTGGGATACCTTGAGGACGCCCGAGCGGTATCCGCGCTGCGGCCCTTGAAGGACCATCCGGAGCCCCGTGTCCGGCAGGGAGTCGTCCGGAGCCTGATGCCGCACTCCGGCGACCCCGTGGCCATCCAGACCTTGCTGGAGCTCTCACGGGACGGTGACTCGTCCGTGCGCAAGGAGGTGCTGTCCGGACTGGCCCTCAAGGGCGAGGACGAGGTCGACAGCCCGGAACTGCGGGACGCGCTCTTCGACCGGGTCTCCGATGAGGACCGCGGCATCCGGGCGGACGCGCTGGTCGGACTGGCCAAGCGGAAGGACCCGCGCGCCATGGAGCCGCTCCGCCGTGAGCTGGCGGGACATCCCGTCGAGATCGCGGCCATCAAGGCGGCCCGGTACCTGGAAGACGCTTCGCTCCTGTCGCTGCTCCTGGTGGCCCGGGGGGCGGCGGACCGCCCCATGGACGAAGCCTTCGAGGACGCCATCAACTTCGCCATCGACTGCTTACTGAGGTCTGGCGCCATGAAAGACCGCTCCATCCAGGAGTTGATTGCCCTCGCATTGCAGGGTGACGAGGAGGATGAAACAGCCTGGGAGGCCATCCGCGAGTTGCACTTCCGGGGCGGCGACGAGGTGTTCGAGGCCGCCGTCAGGTTGCTGCACTCCGCTTCTTCACGCGAGCGTGGACGCGGCACGGACATCCTCGCGCAACTGGGCGGGCAGAGACGCAGCGACGCACTCATGGCGAAGTGCGCGGATGAAATCCTGTCCGCGCTCGCGACCGAGCAGGATGCCGACGTCCTGGGTTCAATGGGTGTGGCCCTGGGGCACCTCCGGGATACCCGAGCGGTTCCCGCCCTTCAGCCCCTGACGGCCCACCCGGACGAGGACGTCCGGATGGGCGTGGTCATGGGGATGATGCCCCATCGGGATCCGGTCGCCATCCAGACCTTGATTGATCTCTCCCGGGACAGCGACGAGGACGTCCGCAACTGGGCGACCTTCAGCCTGGGCAGCCAGGCGGAGGACGTGGATACGCCCGAGCTCCGGGACGCGTTGTTCGACCGACTCACGGAGTCCGACATGGAGCTTCGCGGCGAGGCCCTGGTCGGACTGGCGCTGCGCAAGGACCCGCGTGTCCTGGAGCCGCTGCGCCGCGAACTGGAGAGCAGCGAGGTCGTCGTCCTGGCCGTCGAAGCCGCGGAGAAGTTGGAGGACACGTCGCTGCTGCCGCTGCTCCATCGTCTTCGGGACCCACCTGGCAAGTCCGACAGCTACTTCCGCAGCGTCCTCGCCGAGGCCATCGCCCACCTGGAAGCGCTGGCGCGCTGATGTCCCTGTCCTGTGTCGTGGACAGGTCCTGACCTCTCCATAGGACAGGAAGCGTGCACGCGCCCCACGTGTGCCTTGCGGTGCGGCGGTGGGTGCACTAGCCATCGGGGACGAGGGCCGACGGCGCCGACCGCTCGGGTCCTCCGAGGATGACTCTATGGCCCAGCGCCGCCCGACCCGACCTTCCGCCTCCTCCGATTCGTCCAAGTCCCGCAGTGCCGCTGGCAAGGCCGCCACGAAGCCCGGGGGCCGTCCCGCCGGGGGCAAGGCCCCTGCCCCGGCGAAGAAGGCCGCGGTCACGAAGCCGGTGGCGCAGGCCCTGAAGACCGTGGCCTCGAAGCTGAAGCAGGTCGCGAAGACGGTGAAGGGCGCGGCGGCGAAGGCACCGGCCTCCAAGGCAAAGCCTGTCGCGAAGACGGCTCAAGCGCCGAAGGCCTCCGTGGCGAAGACGGCTACCAAGGCTTCGAAGACGCCCGCCGCGAAGTCCACGGCTCAGGCGCCGAAGACGCCCGTTGCGAAGACCGCCGCGCGGACTGCTACCGCGAAGACGGGCGCACAGCCGTCGAAGGCGCCTGTGGCCAAGGCCGCCACGAAGCCCACCCCGGCGAAGGAGAGCCCCAAGGCTTCCGCATCAAGGCCCTCCCAGGCAGTCGCAGCGGAGTCTGCGTCAGCCAAGAAGGGCCCGAAGGCCTCCGCGTCAAAGGCTGCCCAGGCGCCTGTACCGACCGAGGAGGGTGCCAAGGCCGATGCATCGAAGCCCTCCTCGGCGGCTACGGAGCCTGCTTCGACCAAGACGGACTCGAAGGCCGATGCATCGAAGCCCGCCGAAGTCGTCTCGGAGCCCGTATCAACCGTGGAGAGCCCGAAGGCCTCCGAACAGACTCCCCAAGCTTCAGAGCCGACCGCCTCCGAGCTGAAGACAGACGCCAACGAGGCCCCTTCCAAGCGCGCAGGCAAGGCACCCAAGGGCTCTTCCTCTAGAAAGACCCCGGCCGAAGGAACTCCCGCCCCCATGCAGCAGGAGACCGCCCCCGCGCCGGCAGAGAGCTCCACGGCCGCGCCACAGGCGGAGACGGGTGCTACCGGCACCGTGGAAGGACCGCCTCCCGCCACGGAGACAGCGACCGCCGAGGAAGCTCCCTCGCGCAAGGCTTTAGGCCGCGCCGCGAAGAAGAAGGCCGCCGAAGCCGAGGCCGCTCCCGCCGAAGTGACTGAAGAGGCGTCCGCTCCCGCGGCCTCCAGCGAGGATCCTGCATCGAAGTCGAAGCGCGGAGCCAAGGGCGCGGCAAGCCCCACCGAGGAGCCCGCCCCGGCCCCCTCCGCTCCTGCGAAGCCCGCGCGCACCGCCGACCCGCAGTACCTCATCCTGACCGGCGGCTCGCCCTTCCTGCGCGCCATCGGCTCCGTGCGCCGCCCGGACGGTGAAACCCTGCCGGGCTTCGCCAACCTGGCCGTGACCAAGATGTCCGCGGCCCCGCTGCCCACCGAACCGGGCCCGTACGAGTTCCGCTTCCAGGCCAGCAACGGCACCGGCGACTTCAAGCTCGCGCAGCGCAGCGAGACCGGCGCCCCACGCAACGTGCGCGACTTCGAGATGGCGTCGTCAGGCGGCTTCCAGCTCTACCGCTTCACCATCCCCTGAAGCCCCCTCACGGCGGCAGGAACCGCGACAGCAGCGCGAGCCCCGGCGCCTCCAGGGGCACGCGCCCCCGCAGCGCGGAGAACAACGACCAGCCGTGGTCCGCGAGGATGACCACGGCCGCGTCCGCCGCGACGCTGAGCCCCATGAAGCCCACGTAGCCCCCCATCACCGACGAGCGCCACACCACGTCCTTGCCGCGCACCTGGGACACGTTCCATCCCAGGCCGCGCTGGAAGGGCCCGGCCTTCACCCGGGGCGCCTGCATCCGGTACAGGGCCTTGGTGAAGGACGTCTCGCCCCGCCCCAGGTTCGTCTCCAGGAAGCGCATCACGTCCCCCACCGTGGAGTGCATCGCGCCGCCGCCCGGGAGCGCCGGGAAGGTCCACGGCGGCACGGGCTTGCCTCGCGCGGTGTGGCCCTGCAACAGCCGCGGGGCCAGTTCGTCCGTGACGCGCGCCGTGGTGTCCACGAGCCCCATGGGCTTGCAGAGCAGGTCCCGCATCAGGTGCCCGTAGTTCAGCGCCATGCGCCGGGACAGCGCGTGGCCGAGCACGCCCATGCCCAGGAAGGACTCGGAGGACGGGTGCGGCGGCGGCTGGCGGGGGTGGTAGTTGCGCAGGAACTCGCCGAACAGGCTCGCGGAGTAGTGTCCGAACGGGTCATCCGGATTCGCGGGCGCCGCGCCCAGGTTCGGCGGCAGGTGCGGCAGTCCGGACGTGTGCGTCGCCAGTTGCTCCAGCGTGATGCTCCGCGCGACCTCGTCGTTGAGCAGCGACGCGGGGATCATGTTCCCCAGGGGCTCGTCCAGCCGCACGTCCCCCCGCTCCGCCATCACCGACAGGAGCGCCGCGGTGAAGACCTCCGTGAGCGCCCCCAGGGAGAACAGGGCGTCCGTGGCCGGAGGCGTCCCCTTGCGCCGGAGGCCTTCGACGTGCAGCGCGCCCCGCCAGGTCATCGCCGCGCACACGGAGGCCGTGGGGTAGCCGCGCAGGTAGGGCCGCAGCTCCGCGTGGAGGAGGTCGGAAGGGTTCGACATGGAGTGGGGCTTTACGGGCCCGCCGCCCGGTGAAGCAAGCCTTCCGGAAAGGGTTCTGTCAGGCATCACCGCGCGAGGCCGTCTGCCTCCTGGAAGCCCCCTTTCGTCCCGGCATGCCGCCCGCGTCCGCGCCCTCCAGCGTCCGCCGTGGCCGTGTCAGGCCCCGCGTGTGCTCGCGTCCACGTGGGCCCTTCCCCTGACGAAAGGCCACCGGATGCCCGCTTCCCCCGCCGTGAAGGCGATCCTCTTCGGTCGCAACCCGCACCAGCCGGATCCGTTCGACGTGGAGGCCGACGCGGCCGAAGCGCTGGGCGTGGACACGTATCAAGCGGACCTCTCCGCCCTCCTGTCGGGCGACGCGGTGAGGGCGCTCACGGGGGTGCCGGAGCGCGGCCACCTCCGGCTCTTGTACCGGGGCTGGATGCTCACGGAGGAGGAGTACACGGAGCTCGACGAGGCCGTCCGGGCCCTGGGGCACCGGCTGGTGACGTCGCCGGAGCAGTACGCCGCCGCGCACTACCTGCCCAACTGGTACCCGAGGCTGGCCGGCTACACCGCGCGCTCGGTCTGGACGGAGGGGCCGGACGCGGCGGAGGCGTGGCGGGCGGCGCGGAAGCTGGGGCCTGCGCCGTACATCCTCAAGGACCACGTGAAATCCGCGAAGGAGCGCTGGGCGGAGGCGTGCTTCGTGCCGGCGGACGCCACGCGCGAGGACTTCGAGCGCATCTGCCAGAACCTGCTCGACGAGCGCGGAGACCGCTTCGAGCGAGGCTTCGTGGTGCGCCGCTACCTGCCGCTCAAGGTCTACGGCCGGACGCCCGCGGGCCCCGCGCACCTGGAGTTCCGGCTGTTCTTCGGCGCAGGCCGGCTGCTGGCCGCGGAGCCGTACCACGAGTTCGACGTGGAGGTGCCCGACTTCACCGCCTTCGAATCGCTGGGCCGCCGCATCCCCTCGCCGTTCTTCACCCTGGACGTGGCGATGCTGGAGGACGGCGGCTGGGCGGTGGTGGAGGTGAATGACGGCGGCGTCTCCGGGCTGCCGCCCGGGTTGGATCCGCGCGACCTCTTCGCCGCGCTGCTGGGATGATACCGTGCGCGGGCATGAAGGACTCCGTCAGCGCACACCGGGGGCTGCGCCACCGCATCGCCGCCCTCCTCCTCGTGGGGCTCACCGCCTGCGGCGGCTGTCAGAAGACGGACGCCGAGCGCGCCGCGAAGGAACGCGCTGAAATCGACCAGCGCCTCCGTGACTCCGTCGCGCTCGTGCCCTACCGCGCCCTCAAGCTCTCCGTGCGCGCGGGCGATGACCCCAAAGCGCCGGAGGAGGTGGCCCTGCTCTGGAAGGCCGTGGCCGAAACGCGCGCCCTGCCGGACAAGCCCATCACCGACGAGGCGACGCGCGCGGCGGCCCGCACGTACCTGGACCTGGGCATCGCCTTCTACAAGGCGCGCAAGACGCTCCAGACGCGCGACGAGGACGAGTTCCCCCTGCTGTGGACCCGGTGGGCCTCCGGCGAGGCCCTGCCCCTGCCGTCCTATGACGCGGGCCAGGAGCACGCCTTCCTCGCCGCCGTCCTGCTGGCGCTGGACACCGCGGAGAAGTCCGACCGCATCCCCGCCACGGAGCTCGTCTTCTACGAGCTGTCGCGCGCCACACCCACTCCCGGATGGCCCGCCCCCCTGCGCGCCGCGGTGCAGGCGAGCCGGGGCGCCGCCTTCTGCCAGGCGGGCTACCACTACGCCGCCGAGGAGGAGCTGACCGGCTTCATCAGGGAGACGGAAGCCCTGCCGCCGGAGGCCTTCCCCGCCATCCAGCAGGGCACGCCCGCGCAGTCGCGGGAGGCGGTGCTCGCGGCCGGGCACTTCCTGCGCGCCTGGAACCGCATGGGCCTCAAGCGCGAGCGCGCCGCCGAGGACGACATCGAACAGGGGCTGCGCTCGCTCCAGACGCTGGGCGTGGAGAACGAGCTGACGTGGTGGGGCTGGGCCTTCATCCACACCCGGCGCGGACGCTACGAAGAGGCGGCGGCGTCGCTCGACAAGCTCGCGGCCAGCCCCTACCTGGAGGACACGGAGCGGCGCGAGGTGCACGACAGCGCGGAGGCCCTGCGCAAGCACGGGGACAGCCTGCCCGTGTTCCAGCAGACCCGCGCGACGCTGCTCCTGGGCCGGACGCTGCTGGCGCGAGCCGGAGGCCTGGAGCACGTGCTCACCGTGCTGCTGGGGCCGGAGCGTGCCAAAGAGCTCTACGCCCCGCTCGTCTGGATGGACCGGGTGCGCCAGCGCACGGCGGCGCTCTCTCCGGAGCAGGTGGCCCAGGGCGCGGGCGAAACGCTCGACCGCGCGCGTGAAGTGGGCAACCGCGGCTGGAAGGCCCTCCAGGAGCGCCTGGACAAGACCACCGCCCAGGACACCCCGCCGTGATGCTTCGGCGCCGTCACGGAGCCGCCGCTTCGCCCAGCGCCTTCACCGGGTAGTGCTCCGGGGAGGCGCGGAAGCGGCGCTCCAACCCGCCGGGCTCGAGCACGCCCCTCTCGAACAGGCCCAGCAGGAAGGCCTCGTACGTCCCGCCCCGTGAAGGGCCCGCGAGCTTGAGCTCCTCGTAGAGCACGAAGGCCAGGACGTGCATGCCGTCGTCGTGGTCGCGGAAGAACTCCGCCCCCGTGAGCGGCCGGCCCTCGCGGTTCTTCAGCAGGCCCTCCCGCTCGCTGACGTAGACGTCGATGGCCTCCGCGCAGTCCTCCTCCGTCAGGCCGCGCGCCGAGGTGTAGCCGAACGCGGGGTCATGCTCGCGCACGAGCCGCTGGAAGTAGGGGTCCGCCTCCAGCGCGGACAGCTTCGCGTCCAACACACCCTCGCGCGCGAACGGCGGATGCAGCAGCTCATGCACCGCCGTCTTCACGGTGACGTCCGCCGGATAGGTCGCGTCCGTGAGGAAGTTCCACCCCGTCACCCGGATGCCGTGCGGCTTCGCGAACTTCAGGACGTGCGCGCTCAGCGCCGGCACCTGGAGCTCGCGGCCCAGCACCGCTTCGTTCCAGCCCACCACGTCGTGCGGCGCCACCTTCGCCGCCAGCCCCGCGATGGCCTGCTCCACCTGCGGCAGGTACTCCGCCCTCCAGACGCGGGGAAACTCCACGCGCGTGAGGAACGCCAGCAGGACGCCCAGGTCCTCGCGCACGTCCTCCATCTGCTCGAAGCCTTCCTCCCGCCCATACGTCGTGGCCAGGAAGTCCGCGCGCATCCGGCGCCACGCGGCATCGTCCGCCACCGTCGCCGCCAGGTCCTCCACCGTGGCGGCCCCCGTGACGGAGAAGACCAGCGTCAGGTACGGCCCCACCATCTTGCCGCCCTGCTTCGCCACCCGCTCGGTGAGGTGCGCGAGCGCGGCCTGCTCCCGCGTCTCCAGGAGCGCGGAGAAGCGCTGGAACTCCGCCGGGTAGAAGCGCGTGTAGAACGCGTCGCCCCGCAGCAGGTTCAACAGGCACAGCGCGTCGTAGGCCTCCGACGGCCGCAGCACCCACTGCGTGCGTCCGGAGTCCACGCGGCGCACGGGCGGCTCGGAAGCCGCCGGGACGGGCCGGGAACCCGAGCAGGCGGTCCACATCAGCGCCGCGCCCAGGAGCGCCACGGCGCGGCGGAAGGAATGCGATTCCAGGGTCATGGCCAGGAGATAGGACCGCCCGCCTGGCGCCGTCTTGGACGAAACCTACCGCGTGGAACCGGATGCACGCCCCGCCAGCCGCCGGTACTCCGCCGGGGTGAGGTGCAGGCGGCGGCGGAACTCGCGCGTCAGGTGGCTCTGGTCGCAGTAGCCCGCGTCGAGCGCGATGTCGCTCAAGGGCCGCCCCGTCTCGCGCAGCACCCGGCTTGCGCGCTCCAGCCGGGACCGGCGCAGATACTCCGCCGGGCTGCACCGGTAAGCCTCACGGAAGGCCCGCCCCAACCGCTGCGGGCTCACCCCCGCCTCCCGGGCCAACGCCTCCAGCGTGGGCGGCGGCCCGCGCACCGCGTCCAAGAGCTCCCGGACGCGCGAAAGCCACGCCGGAGGGCCCCCCGCCTCCCTCCCCGGCGCCGAGGCGCGCACCGCCTCCGCCAGCATCTCCAGCGTCAGCCCTTCAATGGCCAGCGCCGCCACGTCATCCGCGCGCCGGAACTCCTGGTACACGCGCGCCCCCAGCGTGGCCAGCCGCACCGAGCCCAGGTCCACCCGCGGATCCAACCGCCCGGCCAGCGCGCTCCGCGACCGCCAGGACGCCTCCGAGAAGTCGATGTTGAAGGTGCGCGTGCGCACGTCCCGGATGCGCTGCGCGTGCTCCAGTCCGGGCGCCTGGAAGGCGACCGAGCGGGCCGGGCACTCTCGCGCGCGGCCCTCCACCACGTCCGTGAAGCCCCCTTCCAACGTGAGCCGGAAGCCCGCGTGCCGGTGCCCGTGGGAGGGCAACCGGGCACCCGGCGCATACGTGCTCTCCGTGAGCACGAGCCCCGCCACCTCCACGCGCTGGAGGGGCGTGCCCAGGTAACGGCCGAAGTCGAGGACGGGTGCGAAGGTCACCTTCCCTTTTTGCATCGGCCAGGGGTCCCATTGCATCCCCGGACGCCGATTCCGCCCTTCCGAGCGCCAGCCGGCCAGGCGGCGGCTGCCCGCGAGCGTTGGCCGTGCACGTTGCAAGTCCCCACCTTTGCTCCAACGCCTTCTCCATCCCCTCCAAGGAGCCCCGATGAAAGCCATCTGCTGGCATGGCCACGGCGACGTCCGCTACGAGTCCGCCCCCGACCCGAAGATTGAAGACCCTCGCGACGCCATCATCCGCGTCACCCGCACCGCCATCTGCGGCTCCGACCTGCACCTGCTGGACGGCTACATGCCGACCATGAAGAGCGGGGACGTGCTGGGCCACGAGTTCATGGGCGAGGTGATGGAGACTGGCTCCGGCGTCACGAAGCTCAAGAAGGGCGACCGGGTCATCGTCCCCTTCAACATCGCGTGCGGCGAGTGCTTCTTCTGCCAGAAGACCCTCTTCTCCCTCTGTGACCGCTCCAACCGCAACGCGGAGATGGCCGCCAAGGTGATGGGCTATTCGCCCTCCGGCCTCTTCGGCTACTCGCACATGCTGGGCGCCTACTCCGGCGGCCAGGCGGAGTACGTGCGCGTGCCGTACGCGGACGTCGGTCCCCTCAAGATTCCGGACGGCCTCACCGAGGACCAGGTCCTCTTCCTCACCGACATCTTCCCCACCGGCTACATGGCGGCGGAGAACTGCCAGATGGAGAAGGGCGACACCGTGGCCGTGTGGGGCTGCGGCCCCGTGGGCCAGTTCGCCATCCAGAGCGCGTGGATGTTCGGCGCGGGCCGGGTCATCGCCATCGACCATGTGCCGGAGCGGCTGGCGCTCGCGAAGTCGTGGGGCAAGGCGGAGACCATCGACTTCACGAAGCAGGACGTCTACGAGACCCTCAAGGAGATGACCCGCGGCCTGGGCCCGGACCGCTGCATCGACTCCGTGGGCGCCGAGGCTCACGGCACCGGCAGCCTGGACGCCGTCATCGACAAGGCGAAGGCGGCCGTGAAGCTGGCCACGGACCGCCCGCACGCGCTGCGCCAGGCCATCTACTGCTGCCGCAAGGGCGGCAGCATCTCCGTGCCCGGCGTCTACGTGGGCTTCCTGGACAAGGTCCCCATGGGCGCCTTCGTCAACAAGGGCCTGACCATGAAGACGGGCCAGACGCACACGCACCGCTACACCCGGCCGCTCCTGGAGAAGATTCAAGCGGGCGCCATCGACCCGACGCGCCTCATCACCCACCGCGCCCGGCTGGCGGACGCCCCCGCCCTCTACAAGAAGTTCCGCGACAAGGAAGACGGCTGCATCAAGGTCGTGATGACGCCGTAGTCGCCGTCAGGCCTGGCCCGTCAGCCGGTAGTACGCGTGCGGACGGCGCCAGCGGATGAAGGCGCGCGCCAGGGGATTCATGCCCCAGTGGATGGGCACCGGATCCACGACGAAGCCCAGCTCGTCCTTGAACTGTTCGAGCTGGGCCGCCTCGCGGGCATGCAGCCCGCCCACCAGCGTCCGGGCTCCCAGCCGGCGGCAGACCTGCGCGAACTCGTAGATGAGGCCGGTGGAGATGTTCGTCGGCAGCGCCCACGTCGCGTAGTAGGCGCTGAAGCCATACGCGACGCCGTCCACGATGTAGCCATCCAGGTAGCCGCCCAGCTTGTCGTCCACCATGCCCGCCAGCACGCACCAGTGGTCGGACGTGAAGTACTGCCGCAGGCCCTTGAGGTACTCGTCCAGCGTGGGAATCTTCTTGTGCTGCGTGCGCGTCAGCGCGTCCCGCACCACGGGGTAGCCCTGCTCCAGGAGCAGCGACGGCCCCGTGAGCTGGACGATGCGCACCGTGCGCTGGGCCTTGCGCAGCTTGTTGCGCCGGTTCGAGTTCAACCGGCTCATGTCATACGTCTCCAAATCCTTCAGCCGCACCACGGGCACCTTGCCGGTGGCGACGTTCGCCGTCTCCGGCGTCAGCGCGGCGCGGTAGCCCCAGGCCAGCGGCGTGGGCGGCGTGGCCTCCTCCGGCGTCAGCCGCGCCAGCAGGTGCACCGGCTGGAAGAAGCCGGGCGCCCCTGACTGCTCCCAGTAGTGCCCCCGGTGGGAGATGACGCGAACGCCCTCTTCTCGCCGGCGCTCGGCGAGCTCCCGCTCCGTGAGACACGTGAAGCGGGCCTCCGCGACATCACGGAGCTGGGGAAGTGACAGGACCATGGGAACCCCTCCACCAACGGCACGAAAACGTCAGGAACGGGGCGCGCGGTAGGCGGGGAAGAAGTCCCCGCCCGCGTGCCCCTGGGACAGCCGCGCGTACGCCTCCGGATCGCAGATGAGGTCGTGCGTGTAGAACCGGGACATCGCGTTGGCGAAGCCGCGCTTGAACTGCTCGATGCCGTCCCCCGGCTTCACGCCGCCGCCCAGGTGGACGGAGGCGTCCAGCTTCTCCGCCAGCTCCACCATCACCGGGAACGCGTTCTTCGCGGGCGCATGCATCAGGTACGCGTCCGCCGTGCCGCCAATGAAGTCGTGTAGCAGTCCGTCGCTCAGCACCACCAGCGAGGCGGCGGCCACCGCCCCGTCCGGCGCGCGCGTCGTCACCAGCCACGCGAAGGGACAGGTGAAGACCTCCTCGAACCAGGCGTCGGAGAAGGGGTACCGCTCCCCGGCCAGGCTCCGCCGGTGGAGGGACTTGAGCGCCTCGCGCTGCTCCCGCGTGGAGTCCTTCACGGGGACGGCGGAGCTGACATAGCCGCGCCGCGCGTTGCGGCGGATGTCCGCGCCGTGGTCGCCGCGGAACCTCACCGGCAGCTTCGGGTCGATGAGACACACCTCCGTGCGCAGCCGGCCGCCCGCGAAACAGTACGGCCCGCCAACGCGGTCCCGCAGGAAGATGCTGACCAGCTCCGTGCCCCGCCAATCAATGGCGTCCACCGGCACCTCGGAGAGCCCGTTCAACTCCGCCCCGGGAAACCCATACGGAGAAACCGCGTCCCGGAACTGCGTCCCTTCAATGGGCCGCACGATGAGCGGCACCCGCAGGGCCCGCCCCGCTCCATCCTCCACGATGAGGCTGTGCGTCACGCCCTCCGCGCGCAGGTGCTGCTCGGAGCGGAAATAGTCAGACGAAATGGCGCGCTGGCCTCCGTCAGGGACGAGGACGGCTCTCCACGGTGCCACTGGACGCATGGTGTTCCCCCGGGCGCGAACGAGCGGGCCCGACAGCGCCCGAAACAGCCAGAGGGTATATGAATGGGACCCGGGTCCGTCACCGCCCCCCGGGGTGCTGCGCGGATGTCTTGATTCCAGCGCTTCGCCCCACGCCAGCCCCCGAGGGCAGGGCATGTGTCACATCGCCAGCGAGGCATAACGGCTTCCAGACATTTGGCATTGTTCGGGCTTACGCTTGCACGCTTCCTCCTGAAGATTGCCGGTCCATGAAACACGTCCTGTTACTGGCCGCGGTGTCGTGCCTGAGCGCATGCGCCTGGGGCCCGGGAATGCAGATGGACGAGGATGCCTTCCGGGAGCGCTACGCGGGAATGGCGGACGGCGGCGCGGATGGCGCCTACGAAATCGTTCCCATCGACGCGTCCCTCATCAGCCACCAACTGGAGGAGCGCAGGAAGGCGCGCCCCGCGCCCCTGGTGGATCCGCTGGCGCGGGTGGCCACGGACTATGACTACCGGGTGACGCCGCATGACGTGCTGAGCGTCATCGTCTGGGACCACCCGGAGCTCACCATCCCCGCCGGCGAGTTCCGCCCCGCGGAGGCCACCGGTCATCCGGTGGCGGCGGACGGGACCATGTACTACCCCCACGTGGGCAACATCCCCGTGGCGGGCAAGACGCTGCGGGAGATCCGCGAGCTGCTCACGCAGCGGCTGGCGAGCGTCATCGAGAAGCCCCAGCTGGACGTGCGCGTGGTGGGCTTCCGCGGCCAGAAGGTCCAGGTGACGGGCGAGGTGGTGGCCCCCGGCACCCTGCCCGTCACCGACGTGCCCCTGCGCGTGCAGGACGCCATCGCCCAGGCGAAGGGCTTCGCTCCGGAGGCGGACCTGCGCACCGTCACCCTCAGCCGGGGCGGCACCACCTTCACGCTCGATTTGCAGGCCCTCTACGAACAGGGGGACGTGAGCCAGAACTGGCTGCTCCAGGACGGCGACATCGTCAACGTGGCGGACCGCAGCCGCAACAAGGTCTTCGTGCTGGGAGAGGTCCGCAAACCGTCCTCGCGCGTGATGGTGAAGGGACGGATGACGCTGGCGGAGGCCATTGGCGACACCGAGGGCTTCGACCCGCTCACGTCCAACCCGGGCAAGGTCTATGTCATCCGCGGCAGCTTCGAGCGGCCCTACATCTTCAAGCTGGACGCGAAGTCACCGGACGGGCTGCTGCTCGCGACACAGTTCCAATTACAACCTCGCGACGTCGTTTTCGTCTCCGCCCACGACCTGACCCGTTGGAATCGCATCATCCAGCAAATCCAGCCAACAGTTCAGCTGCTCTGGCAGGCAGTGGATATCGGAGACAGAACCATCATCATCGACAACCCATGACGAGCACCCCCGAACGCGTGACGCCGCCCCGCCCAGGACCCGGCACGCAGGATGATGAGCTGGGATTGGGCAGATATCTGGCCATCCTGGGGGAGCGCCGCGGCACCATCGCGGCGTCCGTCGCGGTGGCCCTGGTGCTGGGCGGGCTGTATCTGCTCACCACGGCGCCGGTGTATCGGGCCAATGCCATCCTGCGCATCGAGCAGAAGGGCAGCAGCCTGGGCCAGCTGGACGCGCTGATTCCAGACGCGCCCAGCATGGCGGCCCCGGAGATGGAGGTCCTGGGCTCCCGGGCCCTGCTGGGGCGCGTGGCGGACGCGCTGCACCTGGGCGTCAGCTTGGAGCCCCGCTACTTCCCGGTGGTGGGCGCGGCCCGTGCCCGGGCGCACGAGGGGCCGGACCTGGCGCCGGTGCCGTGGTGGGGCGGGGCCTCGTACGCCTGGGGCGGGGAGAAGCTCCAGGTGGAGCGGCTGAACGTGCCCACCGAGTGGGAGGACCTGCCGCTCACGCTCGTGGCGGAGGCGGACGGCGCGTACACGCTGTGGGGCCCCGAAGGGCGCGCCGTGCTCCACGGCGCCGTGGGCACCAGCGCCCGGACGGAGGCGGGCGCGGCGCACGAGGTGGAGCTGTTCGTCACCGAACTGCACGCCCGGCCGGGGACGCGCTTCAAGGTGATGCGCCGCTCGAAGCTGGAGCTGGTGGAGGACCTGCAGCGCGCGCTGCGCATGGGGGAGAAGGGCGCCGGCACGGGCGTGCTCAACCTGACCCTGGACGGGCCGGACCCGGTGCTGGCCACCACCACGCTCCAGGCCATCGCGGACACCTACGTGCGCTCCAACGTGGAGCGCCGCAGCGAGGAGGCGGGCCGCACGCTGTCGTTCCTGGACAGCCAGCTGCCCGGCCTTCGCCAGGGCCTGGAGCAGGCGGAGGCCGCGCTGCGCGACTACCGCGCCGGCAAGGGCGGCGTGGACCTGGGGCTGGAGGCGCAGGCCGTCCTCAACCGGAGCGTGGACCTGGACAAGGACCTCTCCACGCTCGCGCTGGAGCGCTCGGAGCTCCGGCAGCGCTTCACCGAGCACCACCCGCTGATCCTGGCGATGGAGCGCAAGCTGGCGCGCCTGCGCATGGAGAAGGGCGCGCTGGACACCCGGCTCAAGGGCCTGCCGGACGCGGAGCGGGTGTCCGCCCAGCTCACGCGCGACGTGAAGGTGGCCAACGAGCTGTACCTCCAGTTGAACAACAAGGCCCAGGAGTACCGGGTGCTCAAGTCGAGCACCATCACCAACGCGCGCCTCATCGACGCGCCCGTGGTGACGCGCCTGCCGGTGCGCCCCCTGAAGCCGGACGTGTTCGCGGTCAGCGCGGTGCTGGGGCTGGTGGCCGGCGTCGCGCTGGCCTTCGCGCGCAAGTCGCTGCAGCCGGGCGTCACCGACCCCGCGGCCCTGGAGTCCGCGCTCGCGGTGCCCGTGCTCGCCAGTGTCCCCACCGGCCCCCGCCGCGCCAGGTCCCACCGCGGCCCGTCCATCATCCTGGCGCGCAGCGCCCCCCGGGACGTCACCGTCGAATGCGTGCGCGGCCTGAGGACCCGGCTCCAGCGGACCCTGAAGGAGACGGGCAGCCACGTCGTCTGCGTCACCGGGACGAGCCCCGGCGCGGGGACCTCCTTCGTCGCCCTCAACCTGGCGTGGGTGCTGGCGGAGACGGGCCAGCGCGTGCTGCTGGTGGACGCGAACCTGCGCGGGGGCTGGCTGCACCGCTGCTTCCGCGAGGCGCACCTCCCCGGCCTCCATGAGGTGCTGCGCGGCACCGCGACGCTGGAGCAGGCCCTGCTCCCGGAGGCCGCGCCCGGCCTGTCCTTCCTGGGCGCGGGAGCGCTGCCGCCGGACCCGGCGGAGCTGCTGGCCGGCGCGGCGTTCGACACGTTCGTGGCGCGCGTGGCGGCCGAGTACGACGTCGTCCTCTTCGACACGCCCTGCATCCTCGCGGTGACGGACGCGGCGCTCGTGGGCCGGCACGCGGGCGTGCGGCTCGCCGTGGTGCGCGCGGCCACCCAGTCCCTGCGCGAGGTGGCCACCGCGCTGCACCAGCTGGAGCAGAGCGGCGTCCCGGCCCGGGGCGTGGTCCTCAACGGCGTGCCGCGCTCCCGGACGGGCCGCGCGGTGAGCGGCGTCTACCAATACGAATACCCGTCCGCGAGCTGAAGCCCCCACACCGGGAGATTCCACCGTGAGCTGGATGAGCTGCACAGGACTGGGCTTCATCGCGGCGCTCTACGTGCTCGCGGGCCGCTGGGGCTTCCACCGGCTGGGGCTCGCGGTCAACGAGGAGGTGGACACGAACCTGGTCCAGGAGCTGCGCCTGTGGATCGTCCTGTGCGGGGTGCTGCTCGCCTCCGTGGGGATGCTGCACCGCGCCCGGCGCGACGCGCGCCCCGGCGAGGCGAGATTCGACCCGCCGCTCATCGCGGCCCTGCTGGGCTTCCTGGGCTACATGGGCGCCAGCATCGCCTGGACGCCCGACCCGCTCTTCTCCCTGACCAAGGTCGCCGACCTGCTGCTGGTGGGGCTGATGTGCGTGGGCTTCGCGCTGGCGTGCCTGCGCCAGCCCGCGCCCCGGGTGCTGGACGCGTTCTGGGCCGCCGTCGTCCTGGCCACGGGGCTGCTCGCGCTCACCGCCGTCAAGCAGTTGCTGGGGGGCGGCGGCAGCGCGCGGCTGGCGGTGATGGGCGGCGGGCCCAACATCCTCGCGCGCCTCATGGGGCTGCTCGCCATCGGGGCGCTCTACTTCTGGTACTGGAGGGGCCAGGCGTGGCTGTGGATTCCGGTGGCCGCCACCGGCGTCGTGCTGGCGCTGCTCACGGGCTCGCGCGGCGGATCCGCCGCCATCGTCGCGGGCATCACCACCTGCCTCGTGGTGGGGCGCGTGCCGCTGCGCCGGCTGCTCATCCTGCTGCTGCTGGCGACCGCCGCCATCACCGCGGTGGCCCTGTTCTCCCCGCTGGGGGAGGCCCTCAGCAACTCCGTGCAGGAGCGCTTCCTGCGCCTCACCCTCAACTACGAGTCGGGCGCGGGCGGCGCCAGCGGCAAGGACAACAAGGTGTACCTGTCCGGGCGGGAGATCCTCTACGAGAGGGCCCTCCAGTTGGGGAAGGACTACCCGGTGGCGGGGGCGGGGCTCGCGGCGTTCCCCGCGCTGCGCCTGGGGGTCTACCCGCACAACCTCTTCCTGGAGGTGTTCTGCGAGGGCGGCGTCGTGGGGCTGCTGCTGCTCGCGACCGTCCTGGGCACCTTCGCGCGCTCGGCGTTCCTGCGGCGCCAGGGCCTGGACGGCGCCACCGTGGGCGCGGCGGTGCTGGTGCTGCTGGGCGCCCAGGCCAGCGGCGACCTCTACGACAGCCGGGCCCTCTTCCTCTTGATGGTGATGGCCTCCGCGACCGCGGTCCCCGGGCGGAAGTCCGCGCAGTCGGGCCCGCCCCTGCCCCACGCCCTCTCCCAACCCTCGTTCACAGGAGCCGCCTGACATGCGCATCGTCTATCTGCATCAGTACTTCAACACCCCCACCATGCACGGGGGCACGCGCTCCTATGAGCTCGCGCGGCGCCTGGTCTCCATGGGCCACGAGGTCCACATGGTGACCTCCGACACCCGCGCGGACGCCAGCACGGGCAAGGGCTGGCGCGAGTCCAACGAGAGCGGCATCCAGGTGCACTGGCTGCCGGTGCCCTACAGCAACGCCATGAGCTACCCGGACCGCATCCGGGCCTTCAGCCACTTCGCGGTCAATTCCACGCGCCGCGCCGCGCAGCTGCCCGCGGACGTCTTCTTCGCCACCAGCACGCCGCTCACCATCGCGGTGCCCGGCATCGCCGCGTCGCGGTGGAACAAGCGGCCCATGGTCTTCGAGGTGCGGGACCTGTGGCCCGCCATCCCCATCGCGGTGGGCGCGCTCAAGAGCCGCTCCGCCATCGTGGCCGCGCAGCTGTTGGAGAAGGCCGCGTACGCGGGCGCGGAGCACATCGTCGCGCTGTCGCCGGGCATGAAGGCGGGCGTGGAGGCGGCGGGCGTGCCGCCGGAGAAGATCACCATCATCCCCAACCTCTGCGACCCGGAGCGCTTCCAGGTGCCGGCGTCCGCGGGCCAGGAGTTCCGGCGGAAGTACGCGTGGCTGGGGGACCGGCCCCTGGTGCTGTACGCGGGCACGCTGGGGCTGGTGAACGGCGTGGAGTACCTGGTGCGCGTGGCCGCGGAGATGCGCAAGCTGGACCCGGAGGTCCGCTTCGTCATCATGGGCCAGGGCCGCGAGGAGGCCCTGCTGCACGCGCTGGCGGAGCGGCTGGGCGTCAAGGGGGAGAACCTCTTCTTCCTGCCCAGCGTGCCCAAGGAGCAGGTGCCCGCGGTGCTGAGCGCGGCCACCATCGCCACGTCGCTGTTCACGGACGTGCCGGGCATGCAGGACAACTCCGCCAACAAGTTCTTCGACGCGCTCGCCGCGGGCCGTCCGCTGGCGCTCAACTACGGCGGCTGGCAGGCGGAGCTGCTGGACCGGGAGGCCTTCGGCCTCAGGCTGCCGCCCAAGGACATCCCCGCCGCGGCGGCCATGCTGGCCCGGCGGCTGCGCGACCCGCGCTGGCTCGCGGAGGCCGGCACGCTGGCCGGGAAGCTGGGCCGCGAGCGCTACTCCGCGGACATCGCCGCGAAGCGCCTGTCTGAAGTCTTGCAGCGCGCGGCGGCGGCCCGGTCATGACGGCCCGCTCGGTGGGGAGCAACTTCATCTGGTCGCTCTCCGCCGGGCTCGTCTACGCCCTCGCGCAGTGGGGCGTCCTGGTGGCCTTCGCGCGGCTGGCCACCATGGAGGAGGTGGGCCAGTTCGCGCTCGCCCTGGCCATCACCGCCCCGGTGCTGCTGATGTCCCGCATGCAGCTGCGCACGCTCCAGGCCACGGACGCGAAGGGCGCCTTCGGCTTCGAGCACTACCTGGGCCTGATGGTGCTCAACGTCCTGGCGGGCGTGGCGGTGTGCTGCGCCATCGCCGTGGGGATGGCGGACTCGCTCCACGCGGGCCAGGTCATCGCGCTGGTGGCGCTGGCCAAGGGCTTTGAAGCGGTGAGCGAGGTGTTCTACGGCGCGCTCCAGAAGGTGGAGCGGCTGGGGCTCATCGCCCGGTCCACCATCGCCAAGAGCGTGCTGTCCGTGGTGCTGGTGCCGCTGGCCTTGTGGCTCACGCACAGCCCCATCGCCGGGGCGGCGGCCATGGCCTTCGCGTGGGCCATCGTCCTCTTCGTCTTCGACGCGCGGGCGCTCCGGCGCGAGTTCCCCGGCGTGCGCCCCTGGAGCACCCTCTGGCGCACGCCGTGGCGCCAGGAGGGAGGACGGCTCAAGGCGCTCTTCCTCTTGTGCTGGGTGCTGGGCCTCACCGCGCTGATGGCCGCGCTGCGGCCCAACATCCCCCGCTACCTGCTGGAGGCGCACGCGGGCCAAGCGGAGCTGGGCATGTACGCCGCGCTCGCGTACTTCGCCGCGCTGGGCGGCCGGGTGGTGCATTCATTGGGGCAGGCGGTGAGCCCCCGGCTGGGCCGCTACCACGCGGCGGGGGACGCGCGCCGCTACGGCAAGGTGCTGGCGGGCTTCACGGCGGCGTCCGCGGGGGTGGGCCTGTGCGCCATCGCCGGCGCCGCGCTGTTCGGCCGGTGGGCGCTGACGCTCTTCTACGGGGCCGCCTATGCCAGAAACCTCGAGCTGTTCGTCTGGCTGATGGGGGCGGCGGCGCTGGAGTACGTCTGCTTGAGCCTCGCGGTGGGGCTCACCGCGGCGCGCGAGCTCAAGGGCCAGGTGGTGCTGCTCGTCGTCTCCGTGGCCGTGGTCGCGCTGGGCAGCGCCATCTGGGTGCCGCGCGTGGGGCCGGTGGGCGCCGCCTGGGCCCTGGGGCTGGGGTGGGTGTCGGAGCTCGCATGCAGCATCTGGCTGACCTTGCGCGTCTGGCGGCGGCTGACGGCGCCGGAGCCCGCGCAAGCGCGCCCAGCCGTCCCATCAGGGCCCGTGGATGCAGGGGAGCCGACAGCAGGCTGAGGCCCAGGGGTCGTGGTGGTGGTCCGAAAGGGTTTCTAGCCTTGCCGGCTTCAAGGAGCGGCGTCCCCATGCAAAGACAGGCAGGAACCGGGTTGTTCTTCAAGCGGAGCATCGACGTGGTGGCGGCGGGAGCCGGATTGATATGCCTTTCCCCGGTGATGGCCGCCACGGGGCTGTTCGTCCGCCTGACGATGGGAAGCCCCGTCCTCTTCCGGCAGCGGCGCCCGGGGAAGAAGGGCCGGCTGTTCACCGTCCTCAAGTTCCGCACGATGCTGGATGCGGCGGACGCCAGCGGCCAGCCGCTGCCGGACGAGCAGCGCCTCACCTGGGCCGGGAGGCTCTTGCGCTCCACCAGCCTGGATGAGCTGCCGCAGCTGTGGAACGTGCTCCGGGGCGACATGAGCCTCGTCGGGCCGCGCCCGCTGCTCGTGGAGTACCTGCCGCGCTACTCCGCGGAGCAGGCGCGGCGCCACGATGTGCTGCCCGGCATCACCGGCTGGGCGCAAGTCAATGGCCGCAACGCGCTCTCCTGGGAGAAGCGCTTCCGCCAGGACGTCTGGTACGTGGACCACTGGAGCCTGGCGCTGGACCTCAAGATATTGGCGCTGACGGTGGTGCGCGTGCTTCAGCGCCAGGGCATCTCCTTCACGAGCGAGGCCACCCTGCACAAGTTCATGGGCACCCCGCGGCCGGAGGCCAGGGTCGTGGCGCTCCGGCAGCAGGAGCCGGCCTCCGTCAGCCCGCCGTCCGCAGCCCCTGTCTCCGGGGAACGGCTCGGACCACCTCCACCACCCGCTCGAGCTCCTGGCGCGTGAGGTTGGAGCCGGACGGCAGGCACAGTCCGTGGCGGAACAGGTCCTCCGCCACGCTGCCCCGCCGCCGCTCGAAGTTCGCGAAGACGGGCTGGAGGTGCATGGGCTTCCACACCGGCCGCGCCTCGATGTTCTCCCGCTCCAGCGCGGCCCGCACCGCCTCCCGGTCCGCGCCGAACGCCTCCGGATCGATGGTGAGGGTCGTCAGCCAGCGCGTGTGCCGGCCCCACGGGGCCTCCGGCATGAACTGGATGCCGGGCAGGTCCCGGAAGGCCTCCGCGTAGAAGGCGTGGTTCGCGCGGCGCGCGGCCACCCGGTCCTCCAGCACGTGCAGTTGCCCCCGGCCAATGGCAGCCAGCACGTTGCTCATCCGGTAGTTGTAGCCCACCTCCGAGTGCTGGTAGTGCGGCGCCGTGTCGCGCGCCTGCGTGGCCAGCTTGAGCGCGTGCTGGACCAGCTCGCCGTCCGCGGACACCAGCATCCCGCCGCCGGACGTGGTGAGGATTTTATTGCCGTTGAATGAATAGATGCCCACGCGGCCCACCGTGCCGGGGGTTCGTCCCTTGTACGTGCTGCCCAGGGCCTCCGCCGCGTCCTCCACCACGGGGATGCCGTAGCGGTCGCAGCTGGCCATGAGGGGCTCCAGGTCCGCGCTCTGGCCGTACAGGTGCACCACCACCACGGCGCGGGGCAGCCGGCCCAGGCGGGCCCGCATCGCCAGCTCCTCCTCCAGCAGCGCGGGGTCCATGTTCCAGGACGTGCGCTCGCTGTCGATGAAGACGGGAGAGGCGCCCAGGTAGCGGATGGGATTCACCGACGCGGAGAAGGTGAGCGTGCTCACCAGCACGTCGTCGCCGGGACCCACCCCCACCATTTGGAGCGCCAGGTGGAGCGCGGCCGTCCCGGAGCTCAGCGCCAGCGCGTGCGGCGTGCCCACGCACCGGGCGAACTCCTCCTGGAAGGCATCCACGTGGGGCCCCAGGGGGGCAATCCAATTGCTTGCGAACGCGTCGTCGACATAGCCGCGCTCGAGCGTGCCCATGTGGGGCGAAGACAGGTAGATGCGGGAGGACATGCGAAAAGCTCCAGGCAGGACCGGGTGGATGGACCCCGGCATTGCCTGGAGCGTTCGCACACTCCCTCCTCCCGCGCGCTCGGGCGGGAGGAGGGTGTGTGTGTTTCGCATCATGGAATCCGGACTAGAGCGCCGAACCCTGGGACAGCAGCTTCGCGTTGAGCGCGCCGTTGCCGTAGTACTGGGTGTTCTGGCCCACGGAGTGGGTCTCCAGACGCTGCTGGAGGGCGGCGTTGTAGCGGCCCAGCTTCACCAGACCGTCATTGAACCAGCCCGTGCCGGCGCCCGTGCCGTCCACGTAGTTGGCGTACTTCTTGGCGGACGGCCAGATGACGTTGTTCAGGGTGACGACGAACTTGCGCATGTCCGCGTCCGTCCACTCCATGCCCGCGTCGTGGGCTTCCACGAGGTAGGCCATCACGCCGTTGCCGTGCGCCACGTCCTGGCCCGGACGCTTCTTGGAGCCCCACTCGGCGGCCCAGAAGTACGCGTTGGCGTTCACCGGGCTGGTCATCAACTGGCCGCGCAGCGACGAGGTGTTGTTGGGCATGTCACGGTTGATGTTGTTGAAGACGGTCATGTACTGCGCCTTCTTCGTGGCGTTCGTCGTCATCTTCGACAGGTCCATGGCGATGTACGCCCAGTGCGAAGCCATGTGCGTATTGACGCGGTAGATGTAGCTGTTCGCGCCGCGCTTGAGCCACTTCTCGAACATGTTGCGTTCGGTGAACGCCAGCAGCTTGTCGTACTGCGCCTTGTACGTGCTGTTGCCGTAGAGCGCGGGCGTCTCACGGATGGTGCGCAGCATGCGCGTCACGTAGCGCCAGCAGTAGCTCTCGAACAGGGGGACCTCCTGGCCCAGCGTGTCCGAGCGCGCCGAGGCCCAGCCCATGTAGCTGTCCTTGAACTGGCTCCGGGGCAGCGAAGAGGAGACCTTCGCGTTGTTGACCATGTTGTTCACATACAGCAGCGCCCGGTCCATGTACTGCGTCTTGCCGGTGGCGCGATACATCGCGGTGTTGCCGTCGATGCCGTAGGCCAGGTTGTAGAACTGCCAGCTGTCGAGCGACCTGCTCATGGGCAGGAAGCTGGAGGTGTGCTCCGAGTTCCAGCGGTTCAGGAACAGCGTCTCCCAGGCCGCGACCGTGCGCAGGCTGACGGCCGCCTGGGCCGTGGTTCCAAGGGCCTCCTCGGCGGAGGTGGCAGGCGACTCCGCGGCGGCAGGGGCGTCCGCCTCCGGAGTGGTGGGAGCAGCCTCGGTCTCCGGCTCGGAGGGGCCGACCGCGATTTCCTCTTCGGGGGAAGAGGGAGCGAGCGCGTCCGCGTCCGGGGGGGAGGCTTCGGTGCTGCCCGGGGTGTTATCTCCGTTGGGACTGGCCGTGCTGGCCGCGTCCTGCTCGGGCTGGGGGCCGCAAGCACCCCCCAACAGCAGGCTCAGCGACAACAGGGATGACAGGGCGCGACCAGAGTTGCGACGACGGGATTCCAACATCAGGGGGGTCCTGTGGGGTAGCTGCCGTCAACCGCCCGGTAGGCTACCCTGTTGTGGGAACGCCGGAGTGCGTTCACAGGACGCCAAAAGCCTTTGACGGCTCATGTAATTCCTTTGTGATGAGACAAAAAAATCACTGAGACTGCCCGTGGGTCATCAGTGCAAGGCTTCATGGGCCTGTCCGCCCGGGCTGGCGGACTCAGGGTCGGGGATGGATGCACAGGCCAGGGCAGGCAAGCGCCATGCTCGTTCCCGACGCGGGCGCCTCGGCGTTATCCGGGCAGTACTTCCGCTCCGGGCATCATCTTCGCGCCGAACAGGTGACCCATACACTGTTCATCCAATAAAGCCATACGGGTGGGACGGCGCGAATCCCACTCATCGTGAGAACCATTGACGGCACCCCGTATCGCGACGCCATCGCTCCGTATGGGTTTCCGGGCGGCATGACGGGGGGTTGGGGCAGCCTGCCAGCACCCTCTGTGGATTGGCGGAGCACGGAGCTTGTCAGCATCTTCGTGAGGGAGCGGGTTCAGGGACCGCACTGCTTCACGGAAGGTACGGCGCGCAACGAGGTCTTCTTCGTGGCCCCTCGCCGCCCGCTCACACCCGGGGAGCTGGACCGCCGGCACATGCGGCGAAACATCCGGCGGGGGTTCGTGAGCACGGTGTGCGCGGCCCGTCCATGACGAAAAGCCCCGGCCTCCCACCCCGGAAGGGGCACGGGAGACCGGGGCTTCTCGCGGACGGCCGGGGCCGCGTGGGGTTCAGGCGCTGACGTTCTGCTCCGCCGCGGACGGCTTCGCGGAAGCGAAGGCGGGCAGCACCTTCGCCACCGTCCCCGTCATCTTCGACGGGGTGTACGCGGGGATGAGGTCCTGGAGGGCGCGCTTCACGTCGTGGGCGTCACCGGCGCGGGCCGCGCGGTCCAGGCGCCGGAGCTGGAGCTGGAAGTCCGCGGGCGGCGCGGGGCTGCGGGCCACCTTGATGCGGTTGCGCACCTGCTGGGTGAGCTCCTCCTCCTCGGACATGAGCACCTCCTCCAGCTTCTCTCCCGGACGCAGGCCCGTGTAGACGATGTTGATGTCCTTGTCCGGCACCAGGCCCGTCATGGTGATCATGTTCGCGGCCAGCTCCGCGATGCGGACCGGCGCGCCCATGTCCAGGATGCACAGCTCGCCGTAGCCGCCCAGGCCGGCCAGCACCACCAGGCCCACCGCCTCCGGGATGATCATGAAGTAGCGGGTGCAGTCCGGGTGGGTGACGGTGACGGGGCCGCCCGCCTGAATCTGCTGCTTGAAGAGCGGCACCACGCTGCCCGCGGACCCCAGCACGTTGCCGAAGCGGACGGCGCAGAAGGTGGTGCGTGACGTCACGGCGATGTCGCGGATGACCATCTCCGCCAGGCGCTTGGAGGCGCCCATCACCGACGAGGGCTTCACCGCCTTGTCGGTGGAGATGAGGATGAAGCGCTCCGCCCCGCACGCGTCCGCCATGCGCGCCACGTTCTGCGTGCCGAAGACGTTGTTCTTGATGGCCTCCTCCGGCGCGTCCTCCATCAGGGGCACGTGCTTGTGCGCCGCCGCGTGGAAGACGTACTGCGGCGCGAACTCCTGGCCAATGCGCAGCATGCGGTCCAGGTCGCGGATGTCCGCCACCACGGAGTGCACCGGCACGTGCGGGTAGCGCGCCTGGAGCTGGCGCACCAGCAGGTAGAGCTCGTTCTCGTTGATGTCCACCACCACCAGCGACGCGGGCGAGTGCCCCGCGACCTGCCGGACGATTTCACTGCCGATGGAGCCCGCGCCGCCGGTCACGAGGATGCGGCGGCCCGTCACCAGCCGGTGCACCTCCTCGTGGTCGAACGAGATGGCGTCCCGGGGCAGCAGGTGCTCCGGGGACAGGTCGTGCAGCATGGCGGCGGTGATCTTCTGGTCCAGGTAGGCGAACGAGGCCGGGATGATCTTGAAGCTGACGCTCTGGTGCCGGCACAGGCTCAAGAGGTGCCGGGTGCGCTCCGGGGACAGCCGGGGGATGGCGATGAGCACCTGCGTCACCCGGTGCTTCTTCATCAGCTCCGGCAGCGCGTCCAGCACGCCCAGCACCGGCTTGCCGTTGAGGTACGTGCCCTGCTTGCCCGGGTCGTCATCCACCAGACCGATGACGTGCCACGGGCTGTTTCGTTCCCGCAGCAGGTCGCGCAGGAGCAGGTCGCCGGCGCTGCCCGCCCCCACGATGAGGGTGCGCTGGGAGCCCTGCGCCCTCGCGCGCTGCCGGTCCAGGTACCACTGCCGGACCATGCGCGGGGCGAAGCGGTGGAAGCCCAGGAGCGTGGTGGTGACGAAGAACTCCAGCGCGACCACCTGCCCCGGCAGCGACTCCATGAAGAAGACGGTGCGCAGCAATTCGAACACGATGGTGCCCGCCAGGCTCGCCAGCTCCAGCCGGACCGCCTCGTGGATGCCGGAGCGGTGGAAGGACCAGCGGTGCAGGCCCAGCCAGACGAGCGTCACCAGGCGCACCGCGACCAGCAGCGCCACGGCCCGGGGCAGGACCTCCCTGCAGGCCGGGGACAGCCCATCCGCGAAGTGCAGCACCGTGGCGGCGACCAGCGAGCCGGCGATGAGGACCGCGTCCACCCCCAGCATCCGCAGCCAGCCGAAGCGGTGAGCCCTTCGCGGTGCCGGCTCCGGAGTTTCCCGGGGCCCTGCGTCCAGGCTCATCACTTCCAGATTCTGACCGTCTTTCATTGATGCCTCCCCCTCCGGCCCGGCGTCCACGGAAAATCCGCCGTCCTCCCACCCGCGTAATCAGGAAGACACGCCCTAGCTCGGAATCGCGGAAAGGTGGACGCGCGTCCAGTGGCATCACAGCCGTCCAGGAGTGCTGTCCGACCCGATTCCCGTGAACGTGCGCGCCAGCGAGCAGGCCCCCTGCCCCACCGGGCCGGAACACGCCCATCGCCGCGTTCTCCAGGCGTCAGAAGCCCACGGGCAACGGCCTGCCGCGGCGGTGTTTCATCGATGTGACACACCCCCGGGCACACGGGGTGGGCGCGGCCGTGGCGCGATGGTGGCGCCCGCGGGCTGACACTTCTCGCGGCTTGCTCCGCCGGAGCCCGCCCGCCACGCTTGGGCCATGACGACCGAATTCATCCTGCTCCGGCACGGGGAGACGGAGTGGAACGCCCTGGGGCGCCTGCAGGGGCACCTGAACAGCGTGCTCAGCCGTGAAGGACAGCGGCAGGCGGAGGCGCTCGCGGCGCGCCTCTCCACCCTCCCCTTCCAGGCCCTCTACAGCAGCGACCTGGACCGCGCGGTGCGGACGGCCGCCACCATCGCGGCGAGGACGGGCCACGACGTCCAGCGGGACGCGCGCCTGCGCGAGCGCGGGCTGGGCGTGCTCGAAGGGCTGACGCGCGCGGAGGCCGGCCAGCGCCACCCGGCCGTCTTCGCCGCGTACACGGAGGGACACGCCGACTACGTGGTGCCCGAAGGAGAGAGCGCGTCCCAGCGCCTGCTGCTGGGGCTGCAATGCCTGGAGGAGCTGGGGGCGCGCCACCCGGGGGCCCGCGTCGTGGTGGTCACCCACGGCGGCCTGCTCAGCGCCCTCTTGCGCCACTGCCTGGGCATCCCCGCCGCCGCGCCGCGCGCCTTCTCCGTCCTCAACGCGGGTTGGAACCAGTTCGACCTCCACGAGGGGTCCTTGCGGATGGTGACCTGGGGGGACGTCAGCCACCTGCGCGCGCTCAGCCTGGACGACACCTGAGGCGGCTGTGACGGGCAGTCCCGGGATGGACGTACACTGGCGCGCGCCATGCGCACGCCAACCGCTCCGGGGCTGGGACCGCCGGCTGTCTTCGTGGGCCGAGCCCAGGAGGTACGGCGGCTGGGGGACATGCTGAGGCGCGTGCGCACGGGGGTCGTCTACGGACTTCCGGGCGCGGGCAAGTCCGCGCTGGTGGCGGCGGTGGCCGCGAAGCACCGGGGCCCCGTCGTGCACCGGCGCGTGCGCCCCGGAGACACGCTGGACACGGTGGTGGACGACGTGCGCCGCCTCTTGAGCGAAGCGCCCGTGGCCCAGGCCCTGTCGGACGCGTCCCGGCTGGAGGCGCTGGCGGAGGAGCTGGAGGCGCGCCGCGCCCTGTGCGTGCTGGACGACCTGCACGTGCTCGGGCCGCCGGAGCGCGCGGCGCTGGTGGAGGACCTGGGAGGGCGGCTGAGGCAGGGCACGCTGCTGGCCACCTCGCGCGAATCGGTCCCCCGGCACGCGGCGAGCCCGGACCGGGTGGAGCTGCGGCTGGAGGGCCTGTCCCGGGAGGCCGCGCGGGAGCTGTGGCGGGAGCTGGACGCGCTCTACGGCGAGCGCGACGGCTTCGACGCGGCGTGGGGCCGCTCGCGGGGCCTGCCCTTCCTCCTGCGCCGCGCCCACGCGGGCGACACGGGCGGGGACGAACCCGTGCGCGCGGCGCTCGCGGCGCTGCCCCCGGACGAACGCTGGCTCTGCGCGACGCTGGCCTTGAGCCAGCTGCCGCTCACCGCGAGCACGCTGCGGCCGGTGCTGTCCGGCGACGCGGCGGACGCGGCGCTGCGCCAGCTGGGCGCGAGGCTGCTGGTGGAGACGGACCCGAGGGGCCGGCACGGCGTGCACGACCTGGTGCGCGAAGCCATGGTGTCCCTGCTGTCGCCAGACGAAGCGCGCGCCGCCCACGAAGCGCTGCTGGAGGTCCTGGAGCGGGAGCCCCTGCCCGCCGTGGTCCGGGTGCGCGCGGTGTGCCGCCACCTCCAGGCGCTCGACCGGCACGACGCGCGCGCGGCCTTCATCGTCGCGCAGGCGGAGTCCCTGGTGCGCCACGGCGCCGCGGACGAGCTGCTGGGCCTGCTGGACTCGCTGCCCGCCGCGCTGCGCACGCCCCAGGTGAAGCTGGCCCATGCGCGCGCGCGGGTGCGGCTGCTCGACTTGCGCCGCGCCTATCCGGAGCTGTTGGCCCTGCGCGCGTCCCTGGAGGCCGGCTCCGGCGCGCCGGAGCCGGAGTCGAACGAGGCCCTGCGCGAGGGCGTGGGCGCCGTGCTGGTGCGGGTGGCCCTCTTCGCGCTGGAGCCGGAGGCCTGCGAGCGCACCCTGGAGGCCATGCCGGTGCCGAGCAGCGCGGAGGTCTTCCTCCAGCAATTGCTGGCATGGACCGCGCTGCGCTTCTTCCAGGGACGGTTGGATGAATCCCTGGCGATGCTGGACAACGCTGGAGCCGCGACCGGGGACCGGCGCGTGCTGGGCTGGTGCGCCTACGCCCGCGCGCTGATGCTCTGGATTGAAGGCCGGGACAGCGAGCTGGCGGAGCCCCTGGCCCAATGCGTGTCATTGCTGGAGGACGCGCCGCTCGACTCGCGAGGCCCCCTGGTGGCGGCCATGTCCGCGGGCATCCTCAGCCGGCTGGGCCGCTTCACGGAGGCCGACGCCGCGCTCGCCAGCGCCCGGGAGCGCCTGGGCCAGCTGGGCGCGCCCCGCCTCGCGCTGGAGCTGGACTGCATCGCGGCGTGGGTGCGCGGTGAGTCGGGACAGCGCGGGGCGGCGCTCGCGGCGCTGAGGGAGACGGAGGGCCGCGCGGAGAAGGCGGGCTACCTCTTCGTCCGCCTGCTGTGCCGCGTGGGCGCGGGCCGCATGCTGCTGGAAATGGGCCGGCGCGCGGAGGGCCACGCGCAGTTGGACGTCGTGGAGGAGGAGGTCCGTTCGCGCGGCGTGGTGGGGCTGATGCGGGCCGCCCGGGTGGCGCGCACGCTGGACGTGCCGGGACCGGACGCGCCGCCCATCACCGTGGAGCCCCGCGAGGTGCGCCCCGGCATCGCCGCCCGCCAGCGCGCCCTGGCCGCCCTGGCCGCCGCCCGGAGCGCGGACGCCCCGCGCGCCACGGCGCTGCTCACCGCGCTGGAGCCCCTGGCCCGCGGTGACGACTTCGCGCTGGAGCGCACGCTGGGGCACCTGGCCCGCGCCACGCTCCACCAGCACGCGGGCCGCGCCCGGGAGGCGGCACAGGCCCTGGAGGCCGCCACGCGCGAGGGGACCGGAGGCGGCGTGGACCCCGAGCTGATGGCGGAGCTGACCCGGCCATTCGCCGCCGCCGCCCCGGAAGCGCCCGCGCCCAAGGCGGTGGTGCTGGATGCCCGCCGTCACGAACTGCGAGCCCCGGGAAAAACAGTCTCCCTGGAGCGCAGGGCCCTGCCGCGAAGGCTGCTCTACGCGCTGGCCCGCCAGCCGGGCCGCATCCTGTCGAAGGAGGACTGCGTGCGCGCCATGTGGAACGCGGACTACGACCCGCGCCTGCATGACAACGCCTTGCGCGTCCACGTGAGCCACGTGCGAGACATGCTGGAGGGCACCGGCACCCGCGTGCTCTTCGACGACCCCGGCTACCGCCTGGAGGTGTCTCCGGGCTTCACCTTCGTCCCGGGTGACACGGCGTAGCGGTCATGCCAACCCCATCACAGTAGTTATCCAGTTACGACAAATCGTCGCCCCGGGTGTTTACAACGAGTCCGCGATTCCTCCAGAATCCCCGCGCCTCATACCTCCCATTTAAAACGGGGTTCACATGATTTCGGCTCAGATGGTGCGTCGCTGGACTGCCGCGAGCGCGGTGTCGCTGCTGGTCGTCGGTTGCGGTCCCCAGACCACGGAAGAGAAGCAGACCCAGCCGGAGACGCCGGCTCCCGCCGCCACCACCCAGGAGATCGTCGGTGGCTCGGCGACCACCATCGGGGCGAACCCCTGGCAGGTGTCTCTGCAGAGCAGCGGCGGCAGCCACTTCTGCGGCGGCTCCATCATCAACGAGAGCTGGATCCTCACCGCGCAGCACTGCGTGAACTCCGGCGGCAGCATCTCCAAGCCGGGCCGCATCGTGGCGGGCGTCACCAACCGCACCACCACCACCGGCGGCCAGGTCCGCACCGTGTCCCAGGTGGTCGTGTACCCGGGCTACGTGGACGCCAACTACGGCAAGGACGCGGCGCTCCTCAAGCTGTCCTCGCCGCTGGACCTGAGCGGCGCGAACGTGAAGGCCATCCCCTACGTCACCGCGGCGGACGCGGCGGCGGGCGTGGGCGGCGTGGGCGCCGTGGCGCGCGTCACGGGATGGGGCACGCTGTCCAGCGGCTCCTCCTCGCTGCCGACCACGCTCCAGACGGTGGACGTGAACATCATCAGCAACGCGGACGCGCAGGCGGACTACCAGGGCCAGGAGACCATCACCGCGGACCAGCTGGGCGCGACGGCCCCGGGCAAGGACTCCTGCCAGGGTGACAGCGGCGGTCCCCTCACCGTCCTCAAGGGCAGCACCCGCGTGCTCGCGGGCATCGTGAGCTGGGGCTACGGCTGCGCCGACGCGAATTACGCGGGCATGTACGGCCGCGTGTCGTCCTTCGCCAGCTGGATCGACAGCACCATCAACGCGGTCCAGCAGCCGACGCAGACGCTGCTGAGCCAGACCAACCTCTCCGGCTCCGCCAGCACCTGGAAGAACTTCACCATCACCGTCCCCGCGGGCGCCACGACCCTGACGGTGGAGCAGTCCGGCGGCACGGGTGACGCGGACCTCTACGTGCGCCAGGGCTCTCTGCCCACCACCACGGCGTACAACTGCCGCCCGTACCTCAGCGGCAACGCGGAGACCTGCACCATCACCGCCCCCGCGGCCGGCACCTGGTACGTCTCCATTCGCGGCTACTCCGCGTACTCGGGCGTCTCCCTGAAGGCCACGGTGCCGTAGCCGTCGCCTGACACCAGCCTGAGCGCGCGAAGGCCCTCTTCCTCCCTTCTTGGAGGGAGGGGGTCTTCGTGTTTCAGCGACCTTGGGTACGCGGAGTGCTACACCCGGTGTCATGGCCCGGCCCAGAGCTTCGCGCTGTCCCCACTGCAACGCCCCCTTCACGCCCCAGGCCGCGAAGACGCACTACGACTGCGGCTACTGCGGCCACGCCTTCGACCTGGACGGCCCGCTTCCGGTGCGCCCGCCGCCGCCCGCCCAGGCGAACAACAAGCAGATCCCGATCATGCTCGCGGGCGTCGCGGTGACGGTCCTGATGGGAGTCATGGGCGCGGTGTTCGCCCTCTCCGCAGCCCCGGACACGTACGAGCCCCCTCGCACCCCGCCTCCCGCGGCCGTCGTCCCCGTCGCGCCTCCGGTCGTCCCCGGGCCTCCGCCCGAGCCTCCCAAGCCCGAACCCGAGAGCCTCCAGTGGGTGGAGCGGGGCGCGCCCGCGTTCGTGGACGTCAACGGCGACGGGACGGAGGACATCGTCGGCCACGTGAACCGGCACGTCACAGGCTCCGAATTCCAGCACGTCATCGCCGCGTTCGACGGCCGGACGTTCCAGAAGCTCTGGGAGTCAGCGCCTTCGGAGGGGCCGGACGCTTCCCGCCATACGAAGGTCATCGCCCAGAACGGCCGGCTGGTGATGAGCGAGCAGCGCACGGTGAACCTGCTGGAGCTGGAGACCGGCAAGCGGCTGGGGCGCGTGCCCCTGACGGACTCGCCGCGCCGGCTGTGCATTCCTCCGGGGGACACGACCTCCGTCTGGGTGGAATTGGTGGACCACCAGCACCTGCTCTTCGACACGCGCACAGCCACCGCGAAGCCCGCGCCCCGCGCGCCGAAGGGCTGCGCCACGCCGCCCTTGAGCCCGCAGACGTGCAACATGAGCCGGCCGGCGGAGCACCCCACCACCTGCGAGCGCTCCAGCTACCCGCCCTCCGACATCCGCGGCTTCTCCACGAAGTACCTCTTCCGCACGGGCGGCTACACGCTGGCGCTGGGCACGCGGTGGCCGGGGACACAGGTGCCCCTGGTGGCGCTGTACGCGCCGGGCAACCGCAAGCCGCTGTGGCACGACACCTTGTCGGACAAGGATCCGCTCCTCCTGCGGGACACCGCGCCGGAGGTGGGGGACATCACCCAGGACGCCGTGTACGTCGTCTATCAGCTGGCGAAGGGCGGCTCGCAGCTCATCCGGCGCGACCTGCGCACCGGCGACATCGCCTGGGACGTGGCCCTGCCCGAGTCCCATTACACCTCCATGCTGACGGCCCTCTGGGTCCGGGAGGGCCGCGTGTACGTCCCGATCTGGGGCAGCCTGCTCGTGCTGGACGCCGCCACGGGAAACACCCTCGGCGGCATCGGGATGAAGTGAATCAGTAGATGGAGATGAGGTGGACCCGCACGCGGGGGTTGCCGAGGTACTCCTCCAACCGCCAGCGGGTCCGCATCCCGTCCTCGTGGATGCCCACGCCGCCGTCCGTGGGCGGCGCCGCGCTGGCGAGCGCATCCCGCAGGTGCGACACCGCCCAGCGGTCGAACTTCGGGTCCCCGGAGCCCTCCAGCACCTGGAGGTCGATGAGGCTGCCATCGCGCGCCTGCCGCACCTCCACGATGGCGACGAGCGCCAGGATGGGGGTGGTGACATCCATCATGTAGACGTTCGCCGCGCGCCCGGCCTCCACCGCCGCGCGCAGCCGGTCGGACGTCTCCCGGCGGACGTCGCGCGCCTGGGGCGCGAAGGGAGTGCCCGTCTTGCCGAACCGCTCGATGGCCTCCAGCTGCTCGCGCTTCAGCCGGCGGGCGAGCACGTCGGTGTCGGGCGGAGGCGGGTCCACGAGCTTCTCGGAGAAGCCCTGGCGCAGCTTCGCGAAGTAGGGAGGCGTCGCGCCCGTGGCCCGCGCGGACGCGGTCGCGTCGTGGGCCCAGCCATCCACCTTCTGGCGCGCCTCCTCCGCCTCACGGGCCGCCAGGGCCTTGGGGTCCGGCTCCGAGCCGGGGACGTTGCGAAGCGTCCGCCCCGTCGACGGCGGCCCCTTGAGGAGCCCACCGCCCAGCAGCCCGGGCGGCTCCAGCTGGAGCGGGACGTCCCGGGCTGGAGGTGGCGGGCGCTCGTCGGGGGCTGTCGCGAGGGGCTCCGGAGCGGCCTCCCCGGAAGCGGCGGGAGCCTCGTCCTTCTTCCGCTCGCGCTGCGCCAGCGGCTTCGGCGCTTCGTCCTTCCGCCGCTCACGCTCCGCCGAGCGCGCGGGCCGAGGCGCTTCTTCGGGCACGGGCGGCGCGGGGCGTGCGTCCCGGGTGACGATCTCCAGCTCGACCGCCTGCGCTGGCTCACGACGCCGGACGTCGGCGGACGGGCTCCTCCACAGCGCGAAGAGCAGCGCCGCGTGCAGGAGCCCGGAGACGACGAGCAGCAGAAGCAGCTGTGAGCGGCGGGACACGCCACTCAGCTTGCTCCCTCCCGCCCCACGGGAGAAGTGGCGCGGAGCGTGGGTGTTGGCCCCTCACGCTCCCCTGCCCTCCTCCTACGGCGCCGCCGGTGTCCGGAGCTCCGGCGTGGGTTGGAGCATCACTCCGCCCAGTGGACCTTGCCCAGCCCCGCCGGGATGAGGTCGCAGACGTAGAAGATGTCGTCGTACGGGTAGTTGTCGTAGACGCCCCGCGCGGGGATGCAGCGCGCCTGGTTCGGATACGGCGCGTTGAACTCCGCGGCGAGCTGCTGGCAGTAGGCGTTATCGCCTTCGCCACCGCACTCCTCGGTGCACTGGTCCGCGCGGATCCACTGCGAATTGTAGATGGGGTACGAGTCCGCCTCCGTCCAGCACAGGCCCGTGGCGCACTGCGTGTCCGCCGAACAGCCCTGGCCCACGGCGTTGAGGCCCTGCTCCTGCTGCGTCGGGGCGGGGGTCTGCGGCTCGGCGGCGGGGCTGCCACCACAGGCAACCAGCGCGAACGAGAAGAGCGTCACGGGAACAGCGAAGAGCTTCCGCATCATTGGAAAACCTTTCCAGGAGAAGGGGAGAGTCCGGAGAGAACCACTTTGGCCTCTTTGAGCCAAGTCACATTCTCACGGCAATGGAGTCACGGACCGTCGGGGGGAAGGGTGCAGGTCCAGGTGTTGTCGAACTTGCAATAGCAGCTGCCCGTGGGCAGCCCGTTCAGACAGCAATCACGGTAGGTGCCGGCGGAGGGACACGACGAGCCCTCGATGAAGATGCACGTGTTGGCGCGCGAGCAGTTGGGCGGCGGAGGCGTCGTGGGACAGTACTGATAGGCGCCGTCGCATTGCACATACTGGCCATCCACGGAGGAGCAGGCGTTCCCCGAGCAGGCCACCGTCGCCCCCGACGCACAGGTCGTCGAACACGTCGACAAGGCGCCGGAGACCTGCCCCAGCTCCTCCGACGCGTCGCCGGACTCCACTCCACCGCAGGCCGCCATCGTCGCGATGACCAGTGCCGCGAACACACCCGAGACAAGCTTCATGAATCCTGTCCTTTCTTGCAGAGACGTCCAGCTAGACAGTTTATCCACACAAGATTCGATTCGATAGGGTTCACGGCGGGGGGCGCGGACGTGGAGTACGCTGGCGGCACCTCACGTGAAGGGGAAGCCGTCCATGTGCCGGAGCATCAAGACGCTGTTCAACTTCGAGCCCCCCGCGTCCGACGCGGAGGTGCGGGCGGCGGCCCTGCAGTTCGTGCGGAAGCTGAGCGGCACCAGCGCCCCATCCAAGGCGAACGAGGAGGCCTTCAACCGCGCCGTCGAGGACATCACCGAGACCGCGCGGCGGCTGATGGACTCGCTGGTGACCACGGCCCCTCCACGCAACCGCGACATGGAAGCCATGAAGGCGAAGCTGCGGTCCGCGAAGCGCTTCGCGCCGCGTTGAGCTGGACAGACCCGCCGTTCCCGGAGTGCTCCTGATGTTCCTTGCCTCGCTGCTGTCCGTGTTCGCTGGCGCCTGGATGTTCGCGGCGGCGCCGTTCACCGTCACGATGAAGTCCGCGGGCTACTCCGCCCACTCGGATGGCGAGACGGTCACCGTCACCCAGGTGGAGCCGAAGAGCGTCGCCGCCGAGGCGGGTCTCCAGCCGGGCATGAAGGTGAAGCGCATCGACATGCCGGCCCGGGCCTTCATCAAGGTCCCTCTGCCCCAGCTCGACGCGACGGACCTGCAGGACGCGCTGACGCCCCAGCCCGGCGAGTCCCTCTGGCTCAAGGTGGATCCGCACCCCAAGGGCACCACCCAGGTCGTGCTCAAGAGCCGCGAGCCGCTCCCCGACAAGCCGTTCCCCAACGTCCCGCTGACGCAGGCCCAGCTGGAACGCCTCACGCCAATGCAGTTCGCGATGTATCACGCGCGGCTCCAGCAAGCCTTCATGGAGGAGCAGGAGCGGCCCCGGCTCGACGCCAGGCAGGACACCACCGCCTACGTGATGAAGGGGAAGCTCGTGGGAGTGGAGGGCGGCGGCGCCACGCCGAGGTGGCTCCACCCGAGCATCGACCTGACGGCCTCCTGTCTCACCGGCGTGGAGTCAGTGGAGCTGGTGAGCACCGCGAAGGGAGTGGGCCGAACCCTGCGGCCCGAGGACTCCCGCTACCCGGGCACGAAGACCTTCGACCTGACGCCAGCGCTCTGGTCGGTCCCGCAGGTGCTCCAGCAATGCGAGGGCACGCCCAGGCCCCTCGAGCAGTCCGTGCGCATCAAGCTGACCTGCAAGGGCAAGCCACCGCTGGAGCAGGAGGTCGCCATGAAGCTGGCCGTGCGCTGCGACGTCCCCGCCCCCGGGAACCGGCAGCCCCTGTCCCTGCGCGAGCCGTGGGACTTCATGGTGGGAGACAAGACCCCGCTCCAGGTGGACGTGTCCGCGCATCAGCTCATCCCCCGCCCCACCGAGGCGACGCTGGTGGAGGTGGACGCCGAAGGCAGGGTGACCCGGCGCCTGAAGTCACTGCCCATGGGGAAGAACGCCCACGAGTCGAGCCTCCAGGTCGAGGTCCCCCTGGACACGACGGTGGCGCGCACCGTGAGGCTGGCGCTGGAGGCGCGCTACTCCGACGGAAGCACCTGGCTCAGCGAGCCGCAGACGCGGGAGATCCGCTCCCAGGCGCAGCGGGAGGTGGATGAGCGCGAGGTCATGGAGGCCCACGCGAAGATGGAGGCCTTCCAGAAGCGCCTCGCCGCGCGGTTCAACGACCCCTGCGCGGACCTGCCCGCCACGATGAAGTGGATGGATGCCCAGCCCGACCTCGAATACGCCTCGGCCGAGGAGGACGGCCACTCCTTCTCCTACAAGGTGAAGGGCGCGCTCGCGCCCCTCATCTTCATCTGCCACCGCCATCGCTAGGGGATGTTGATGCGCGAGTGCAGGGCCCGCCCGTCATACGCGGCGGCGCCGCAGCGCGCATGGGCCCAGTCGCCATTCACCGCGGAGCAGACGCGGAAGGCCTGGATGTTGGAGAACGGCACGTTGATGCCCGGCGTGTCGCAGCGCCCCTGGTAGGTCCAGGCCAGGCTCTTGTTCACGGCGCCCACGCCGATGCACGGGCCAATCCACGCGCCCGTGTCCCGCCGCTGCACGTCGATGGAGTACTGCGCCAGCGTCTCCTCCTCGCTCCACTCCAGGTCCACGAAGGGCGTGACGCCGCCGGGCAGCTCCAGGGTCACGTCGTCGGAGATGCCGTCATAGGCCTTCTCCACGAAGGGCCCCCAGACGTTGTTGTTGGAATAGAAGAGGCGGAACGCGGCGATCTCCCCCTTCGTCACCACGCGGTCCCCGGCGCTGCGGCACACGCCGTCGAACACCGTCTTGTTGGCCTGCCCCAGCAGCACCACGGACGTGCACGGCCCCACCACCGAGCCATTCTTCAGCACGACGTCCAGCGAGTAGCTGTACCCCGCGAGCCGGTTCCAGCGCACGCTCACCTGGTTGAGCGACGTCATCGCCCCGTCCGGCTTGAACGCGACGCGCTGCTTGTACGTGCTGCGCGAGGTGAGGTTGCCCGCGCTGTCGAAGGCGCCCTGGTGGAAGATGTTGAAGTACTCGCCCCGCCGCTCGACGATGACGTTGTGGCCGTGGGTCTGCACCAGCCGGCCCGCGGAGTTCTTCGACGGCAGGGACAGCCGCCGCACCGCCCGCGCCCGCGTGAGCTCCGGGATGGAGTCCGCCATCACGTAGTACATGGCGTACTGGCTGTTGTACCAACCGCCGCTGAAGACCATGTAGTAGCGCCCGTCGCGCTTGAAGAGCTCCGGCGCCTCGTTGATGCCCTCCTCGTAGGCCGGCGTCGCGAACACCGCAGGGCCCGCGTGGTTGTAGACGGTGCCGGGCGCGGCCAGCTTGAACGAGGAGATGTTGTTGCCGTTCTGGAACCAGACATAGAAGAGCCACCGGTCCGCGCCGTCGTTGAACGTCGCGGAGTCGATGCGGATGTTCCGGTTGCACCCCTGCGGCAGGCACGCCGTGCCGGTGGTGGTGCGCGGCCAGGTGGTGTTGGCGTTGATGGGCTGGGGCGCGCCGAAGACCAGGTTCAAATCCGGCGCCGTGGCCACGAAGGTCGTCACCTCCTGCCCCGCCGGAGGACACGCCGCGCCGTTGGGCACCCGGTGTCCTGAGAAGTGGAGCTGGTAGACGCTGCCCACCTTGCTCAGGTCCGGAGCCCACAGGAAGCAGTAGTCGTACGTCGGATCCGCCGCGGACGGGTTGTAGTCGCGCTTGAAGCGGAACGTCGTTAGGTCGTTGGACTCATACAGCGGCAGCAGCACCCCGTTGCCCGTCCCAGTGAGGAAGAACAGGTCGTCGTTCTCCTTGTAGACGTCCGGATCCGCCAGCCACTGCATCAGCAGCGTGCGCGAGTTGTCCTGCGCGAGGGCGCTCCCGGCGAAGGTCGTGGTGAGGAGGGACAACAGCAGGACGGCTCGGACGGGCTTCATGAGGCCTCTCCATGGAAGTCTTGAAATTCAAGCTTCCAGGGAAGACCTGGGCCGCGCAAGGCCGATGGGTTTTGACCGTCCGGCGGCGATCCGCTATATCCGCAACTTCGATATTGCATATCAATATCATTTGACCCTCCCTTTCTCTGGATTGCCTCTCCCGTGAGCCCCCCTCCCCGGCGGTTCCCTCCCCTCCTCGCGGCCCTCATGGGGGTCGCGGTCATCGCGCTCGCGGTCTTCTTCATGCGGGGCCCGCGAGCTCCGGCCCCGGCTCCGGCAGCGGGCCGGACCATTGCCCACGCGCAGGGCAGCACCGTCGTGAGCGGGCACCCGAAGCAGGTCGTGGTGTTCGACCTGGCGGCGCTGGACACGTTGGACGCGCTGGGGGTGGACGTGCAGGGAGTGGCGGGTGAGTACTTCCCCGGGCAGTTGGCGAAGTACGCGGACGCGAAGAAGTACCCGCGCTACGGGACGCTCTTCGAGCCCGACTACGAGGCCCTGCACGCCGCCCGGCCCGACCTGGTCATCACCGGCGGACGCTCCAGCGCCCGGTACACGAAGCTCGCCGCCATGGTGCCCACCATCGACCAGACCACGGACGACGCGCACTTCCTGGACACCGTGGTGGGCAACACGCAGCGGCTGGCGACCGTCTTCGGCAAGGAGGAGCAGGCGCGCGCGCTGGTGGAGGCGCTGAACCAGTCCATCGCGACGCTGAAGGGCACCACCGCCAGCCGGGGCAAGGGGCTCATCGTGCTGACGTCCGGAGGGCGGATGAGCGCCTATGGCCCGGGCTCGCGCTTCGGCGTGCTGCACGACACCTTCGGCATCCCGCCCGCGGCCCCGGGCCTCAAGGCGTCGCTGCACGGAGAGGCCGTGGGCTCCGAGTTCATCCTGGAGACCAACCCGGACTGGCTCTTCGTCATCGACCGGGACGCGGCCATTGGCGAGGGCGGCGGCGCGCAGCGGCTCCTGGACAACGAGCTGGTGCACCAGACGACGGCCTGGAAGCAGGGCCAGGTCGTGTACCTGGAGCCGGCGAACACCTATCTCATCGGCGGCGGCATCCAGTCCCTGCGGCGCCTGATGGAGCAGATCTCCGATGTCTACGCGAAGCCCCGACAGCCCCCCGCTCCCTGAGCCGGGCTTCGCGCTCCCCGGGTCCGTGGCTCCCCTGCCCCTGCTCGGCGTGGCCGTGCTCGGGGTGCTGGTGCTCGCGGGCATCAGCCTGCTGATTGGCGTGAGCCACGTGTCCTGGGAGGCGCTCCTCTCTCCGTCGGAGCACCAGCGAGCGGTGCAGGTGCTGGTCATCAGCCGCGTGCCGCGCACGCTGGCGCTGGTGCTGGCGGGCATGTCCCTGGCCGTCGCGGGCCTCATCATGCAGATGCTCGCGCGCAACCGCTTCGTGGAGCCCTTCACGGCGGGCACGGCGGAGTCCGCGAGCCTGGGCCTGCTCGCCGTCACGCTGCTCGCGCCGGGACTGCCCATCCTCGCCAGGACGGCGGTCGCCGCCGGCTTCGCCATGGCGGGCACGGCGCTGTTCCTGTTCATCCTCCGGCGGATTCCACTGCGCTCGGCGCTCATCGTGCCCGTGGTGGGCCTGGTGCTGGGCGCCATCTTCGACGCGGCGACGACGTTCTTCGCCTACCGCTTCTCCCTGCTGCAATCGCTGATGGCCTGGACCACGGGCGACTTCTCCAGCGTGCTGCGCGGCCGGTACGAGCTGCTCTGGGGCGCGTTCGTGCTGACCGTCATCGCCTATGTCGTCGCGGACCGCTTCACCGTCGCCGGCATGGGCGAGGCCTTCACCACCAACCTGGGCCTGAGCCACCCGCGCATCCTGGCGCTGGGGCTGGCCATCGTCGCCATGGTCACCGCGGTGGTGGTGGCGACCGTGGGGATGATTCCCTTCATCGGGCTCGTGGTGCCCAACGTCGTCAGCCTCATCGTGGGCGACAACGCGCGCCGCTCCATCCCGTGGGTGGCGGCGATGGGCGCGGGCTTCGTGCTCCTGTGCGACATCGTGGGGCGGGTGGTGCGCCAGCCCTATGAGATTCCCGTGGGCACCGTGGCGGGCGTGGTGGGCAGCCTCCTCTTCCTCCACCTGCTCCTGCGGAGGGACGGCCGTGTCGGCTAGCGCGCTGAGGCTGGAAGGCCATGAGCGGCGGCTGCTCCTGCTGGGGGGCCTGGCCACCTTCTGCGTGGTGGTGTTCATGACCGTGGACGCGGGCGGCAGGTGGGACTTCGTGCTGCCGTTCCGCGGGCGCAAGGTCGCCACGGTGCTGCTGGTGGGCTACGCCATCGCCGTCTCCACGGTGCTGTTCCAGACCGTGGTGGAGAACCGCGTCCTGACGCCCGCCATCATGGGCTTCGACACGCTCTACCTGCTCCTGCAGTCCAGCCTGCTCTTCTTCCTGGGCTCGCGCACCATGGCCAGCCTGGACCCCCGGCTGCTCTTCACGGTGGAGGTCGCCCTCATGGTCGCCTTCTCCGCGGTGCTGCACCGCTGGCTGTTCGAGGGTGGCCGGCGCAGCGTGCACCTGCTGCTGCTCACGGGCGTGGTGCTGGGCGTGCTCTTCCGCAGCCTCTCCAGCTTCCTCCAGCGCCTCATCGCGCCGGGCGAGTTCGACTTCCTGCAGGACCGCTTCTTCGCCAGCTTCAACAACCCGGACCCGGACCTGCTCATCGTCTCCGCGCTGATGACGGTGGGCGCGTCCGTCCTGGGCTTCCGCCTGCTGCGCGCGTGCGACGTGCTGAACCTGGGGCGCGACGTGGCCCTCAACCTGGGCGTGGACCACCGGCGCACGGTGTCGCGGCTGCTGGCGGTGGTGGCGGTGCTGGTGTCCGTGTCCACGGCGCTGGTGGGACCGGTGACCTTCTTTGGGCTGCTGGTGGCGAACCTGGCGCACGGGCTGGTGCGCTCGCACCGGCACGTCCACGTGCTGCCGGCCGCCGTGTTCCTGGCGGTGATTGGCCTCCTGGGCGGTCAGCTCGTGCTGGAGCGCGTCTTCTCCTTTGGCGCCAACCTGCGCGTCATCATCGAGTTCCTGGGCGGCCTGATGTTCATCACCCTGCTCATGCGAGGCGTGCTGCGATGATCGAAGCCCGGAACGTGTCCCGCCGCTACGGAGACACCGTGGTGGTGGACGACGTCACGCTCCAGTTCCCGGAGACGGGCGTGACGTCCATCATCGGGCCCAACGGCGCCGGCAAGTCCACCCTGCTCTCCATGGTCAGCCGCCTGTTGCCGCTGTCCTCCGGGACGGTGTGGGTGGACGGCATGGACGTGGCCCGCACGCCCGGCGACGCGCTGGCGCGCAGGCTGGCCATCCTGCGGCAGGACAACGCCGTCACCTCACGGCTCACCGTGCGCGACCTGGTGACCTTCGGCCGCTACCCGCACTCCAAGGGCCGCCCCACGGTGGAGGACCGCGCCTTCGTGGAGGGGGCGCTCCACCACCTGGGCCTGGAGCCGCTCGCGCACCGCTTCCTGGACGAGCTGTCCGGCGGCCAGCGCCAGCGCGCCTTCGTGGCCATGGTGCTGTGCCAGGACACGCACTACGTGCTCCTGGACGAGCCCCTCAACAGCCTGGACATGAAACACGCCGTGGCCATGATGAAGGAGCTGCGGCGCGCCGCGGACACGCTGGGCAAGTGCGTGGTGCTGGTGCTGCACGACCTCAACTACGCCTCCTGCTACTCCGACCACGTCATCGCCATGCGCGCCGGGAAGGTCGCCTTCCAGGGGACGCCGGAGGAGCTGATGCGCCCCGCCGTCCTCCGCGACATCTATGACATGGACATCGACATCCACCTCCTCGACGGGAAGCGCATCGCGGTCCACTACCGCTGACCCGAGGCTGTGACACACATGTCGCGCCGGGGCCGGAAGAGCGGTGACTCCGGACAGCCATTCCCTCTGGGACATCCTGGCACCGGGCTTGCTCAAGGGCCCGGGCACCATGTCCCCATCCCGTGAAGCCTCCGCGAGTCCCGGCCTGCGTCATTGGGCCACCCGGCTGATTCTCCTGGTCGCCTGCGCCAGCGTGGTGGCCACGTCCGGAGTCACGTCCGGAGACGTCGTCTCCGAGCCCTACACGAGCGCGCCGCTGACCCTCACGACGGAGGCGCCCAAGCTCACGCGCCCCATCACGGTGAAGGTCACGGTACCGAAGGCGTCCTCGAGGACCGCCGAGGCCGACCTGACGGTGGAGGTGAAGGCGCGCTGGACGCCGGCGGACCCCACGGGGACGACGCAGCCCTGGATGCGCGTTTCGCTGGCCAGGCCTGGAGAGAACGGGTCCAGGCCCGCGCGCTCCGTCGTGCTGGAGGCGGGGACGGAGGTGCGGGCGCAGACCCCGGCGTACCTGGATCCGGCCTGTCAGCTGGGAACGGGGTGCGAGTGGGCCACGGAGCTGACCGTCGAGCTTCAGCCAGACGCCGCCGGCACGGTCGAGCTGGAGTGGACCGGAGTCGCCCGGGCGCGCGTGCTCGACACGTCCGACATTCCCGCGGGCATGGCCGTGAGCGTTTCGGAGCCGTAACCCCTGTCATGGAACCCACATGCGAACTGCCCTGCTGCTGTTGACGCTGACGGTCTCCGCCTGTGTCCCCGAAAGGGATTGGGTGATGGAGGAAGGCCCGGCTGAATCCGTCACGTTGACCACTTCAACCCCCAGCGCCCGACCCCGGCTGCGCGTGCAGGCCGCCGGCCGCACGGGGTCCGGCGTGGAGGTGTCCCTCGTCGGTGTCTCCTTCGTGGTGGAGCCACGCTGGGAGCTGCCCGCCGAAACCAGCACGGAGACTCAGCCCTGGCATCGCGTCCGCATCGTGGATGAGCGCGATGACCAGGTCCTGGCCGAGCACGTCTTCGTGCTCACCCAGCCGAACGTGACCGGCGTCATGAAGCTGGAGACCGACAAGCAAGCCAAGGACGACGTCGAGTTCACCTTCACGTCGCTCTGAGCGGCACGTCCTCGGGTTGCTCTCCCGCCACGGAGAGTGAAAGCCTGTGCATCCCCTCTTCCAGAAAGGCAGCTGGCGATGCGCGAGAAGAACCTGGAGTACATGCTGGATTGGATCGCCGTGCAGGAGCTGGTCGCCGAGTACGGGCAGGCCATCGACCATGGCAAGGACACGGGCGACTGGAGCCGGTGGGAGCGGGTCTTCGCCCCGGAGGTGACGTCGGACTACTCCCGCTTCATGGGCGTGCCGCCCTCCACCGCGCCGCGCGCCGTGCTGGCGCAGTTCGGCAACAAGGCGCTGGAGTGCTTCACCCGCGTGCAGCACGCCACCGCCAACACGGTGCGCACGGAGTTCACCAGCCCCACCCACGCGACAGTGCACGCCTACGCGGAGGTGTCCCACTTCTTCACCATGGACGGGTATCCCCAGGAGTGGACCCTGGTGGGGCGCTATACGCACGAGGTGGTGAAGACGGCCGCGGAGGGCTGGCGCATCCAGAAGGTCACGCTGGATCCCATCCACCACCGGGGCAACCTGCTGGGCCTGGAGTTCGCCCGCGGCAAGCGGCTCGGAACGCCGTGACGCCTGACGTGCGGTGACGCGGCCCCGTCACCGCGCGCGCTTCTTCCGGGACCGGGCCGGAGGCTTCGCGAGCGCCTCCGCCTGCCTCCCAATGGTCTCCGCCAGGAAGTCCACCACCGCGCGCACCCGGACATTGTGGGCCAGGTCCTCATGGAACACCAGCCACACGGTCCGCTCCAGCTCCGGCAGGGCGTCCCGCAGGGGCACCAGCTCCGGATGCAGGTGACCGAAGAACGCCGGCAACAGCGCCACCCCCAGGCCCTCGCGCGCGGCCTGGAGCAGTCCCAGGATGGACGTCAGCCGCAGCGCCACGGTGGCCTTCGCCGCGTGCACGTCCAGCCACTTCGACTCCGGCCAGCGCCGCGAATCCTGCGCGTAGCCCACCACCGAGTGCCCCTGGAGCCCCGTGTCGAAGCGCACCGGCCCCCGGCGGGAGAGATACGCCTTCGACGCGAAGGGCACGACTCCAATGGCAGCCACCTTCCGGGCCCGCAGGGACGCCTCCTGCGGCCGGACCAGCCGGATGGCCACGTCCGCCTCGCGCCGCACCAGCGAGAGCGCCTCGTAGCCGGAGAGCAGCTGCAACTCGATCTCCGGATGGCGCTCCTGGAACGCGGCCAGCCACGGCATCACGTTGTGGACCAGGAAGGAGTCCGTCGCGGTGACCGTCACCGGCCCGGAGGGACGCAGGTCCTCACCGCTGGCGAGCCGCTCCACCCGCAGCGCCTCCGCCTCCACCGCCTCCGCTGCCGGACGGATGCGCAGCGCCACGGCCGTGGGCTTGAGGCCCGTGGGCGTCCGGTCGAAGAGCCGCGCCCCCAGCTCCTTCTCCAGCACGGCCAGGCGCCGGCCCACCGTGGTCTGGTCCACCTTCAACCGCCGCGCCGCCGCGGAGAGGTTCCCCTCCCTCGCGATGGCCAGGAAGTGCCGCAGGTCGCTCCATTCGGGCATGGCCTGCACTTTCGCAGAGGTGCCCTGCGGATTCGGGCATTTTCGCAGGGCCGCCTCAAGGCCATCCTCCCCGGCGTTTCCTTCCACCGAGGAGTGCCTCCCGTGAAGACCCTGCCCAAGCTCGCCGCCGCCGTCGCCGTCCTCTCCGCGTTCACCTTCGCCGCCGCCGGGGGGAAGGAGTCCGCCGCGTTCCAGCAGACCGCCTATGACAAGCTCACCTGGACGGAGATGATGCCCGGCGGCCCGTCCGTGCACGTGCTCTGGGGCGACATGAAGAAGGGCCCGTACGCCCTGCTGATGAAGTTCCCCGCCGGGTTCGACTCCGGGCCGCACACCCACTCCGCCAGCTACCACGGCGTGCTGGTGAAGGGCCGCATGACGAACACCAGCGAGGGCGCCGCCGAAGCGGGCGCCGTGGAGGCCGGCAGCACCTGGGACCAGCCCGGCAAGGTGGTGCACCGCAACCAGTGCGCGCCGGGCGCCGAGTGCGTGATGCTCATCGCCCAGGACAAGCCCTTCGACTTCGCGCCCGCCAAGGCGAAGTGACGCTTCAGCGCGAATCGCGGCGCTTCTGCTGACGGGCGAACTCCGCCCGCAGCGCACCGCCGATGCGCTTGCCCGTCACCTGGGTGGGCTTGCGGATCTTCTGGAAGTCCTTCGTCTGCTGGATGAAGCCACCCCGGTGCTTCTTCGAGGTGGTCTCCTTCGGAGGCTGGAACATCGGCGGGGCTCCTTGTCCGGCGGGGGGCTGACGGTTGTTTCCCGAAGATGCAGCACCTCCCGGAGGGTTGCCATCCCTCCAGGACGGAGCGCGGGCGGGCAGGCGGGCTCAGCCCCGGATGGGCACCACCGGGGAGGCGGCGTAGCCATCTGTCGTGTTGCCCGTCACGGTCGCCATGACGCGTTTTTGCAATCCAACCCCAGGCTCCTGGCGTATCTGTCCGGCCACCAGGCAAGGGAGCAGATACCCATGACGAAGCGCGCGAGTGGTCCTTTCGACGTGAAGCTCACCCCCATGGCCCCGGAGGCGGGCGCGGTGGAGGCGGCCCCGGGCCGGATGATGCTCGACAAGCGCTTTCACGGCGGACTGGACGCCACGAGCCACGGACAGATGCTCGCGGTGCGGACGCCGGTGGAGGGGTCCGCGGGGTATGTGGCCATGGAGCGCGTCAACGGCACGCTGGACGGCCGCGCCGGCACCTTCGCGCTCCAGCACTCCGGGACCCTGACGCGCGGTGCACCCCAGCTCGTCATCACGGTGGTGCCGGACTCCGGCACCGGCGAGCTCACGGGGCTCGCCGGTTCGATGACCATCGACATCGCGCCGGGCGGGAAGCACTCCTACGACTTCCAGTACACCCTGCCCGACGCGCCGTGACTCACGGTGCGCACACGTCACCCGGCTCCCTTCACCCGAAGCCATGACAGGGCTTGAAGGGCCGCGACCCACGCGCCTCCCGTCAGCGCATGACGGAGATGATTCATCCGGCTCCACCGCATGGCGGTCTCCACGGCCACCGGAGTGTCCTGCGATTGCATCAGCCGGACCATCGTGGGGATGAAGTACGAGAAAGTCAGCAACCGGTCCACGAGCACCACCCCCACGGCCGCGAGCCACCAGGAGCGCAGCGGTCCCGTCGCTCGCGTGGCGAAGTAGAGGCTGGCCAGCGTGAGCAGCGTCAGCGGCGCCGTGGTGACGACGCCCCAGAAGCGACGGCCCACGTCATCCTGGCGCGCCGCCTCAGCGGACCAGTGCGCGCCCGTGACATCGAGCCACCGGGGGAGCGAGATGCGGTGCTCATAGAGCCCCGCGCCGAACGCGACGCCCAGGTTGAGCACGAAGAGCCACAACAGGATTTCCGCCCCGGAAGGCTTCAGGTTCATCATGGGGACAGCATGCGTCCCGTGCACCCGAACGTCTTTCGTGCCCTTGTGCTGTTTTTCTCGATCCTGCGGTGTTCTCCATGAGCCCCCGGCACTCGCTCCTCGCCCAGATTGGCGCGGACATCGTCCGCTTCCAGGATGCCTCCGCGGAGTTCGACGCCACCGTGGGCCAGGTGCTCGCGCTCGGCCGCGCGGAGCTGACGTGTCTGGCGCAACTGCACTTCGGAGGCCCCGCGCCGCTGAGCGCCGTCGCGCGAGGCGCCGACGTGGCGCGCCTGGAGCTCGCCGGCTACATCCAGCGGGAGGGCGCGGGAAGCAGCAGGAGGCTCGCGCTCACCGCGCACGCGCGCGAATGGATTGAAACCCTCTGGGGCCCCCTCCAGGCGGAGGGCCTGCGGATGATGGCGCCCCTGCCGGATGAGGAGTTGAAGGTCATCGCCCGCTTCCTGGGCGAGGCGAGGAAGTCACAGGACCGCCATGCGGCCCGCGTGGCGAAGCTGCTCCAGGAGCCCGGAGGGACACGGGCGGCGCGGCGGCGCGGTGGCCTCTCCGCCGCCGCGCTCCACCGCGTGCGGCTCTTCATCGAAGCGCACCTCGCGCGGAGGATCCAGGTGGGCGAACTGGCCCAGCGCTCGGGGCTGAGCGTCTTCTACTTCACCCGCGCCTTCCGCCAGTCCATGGGCATGACGCCGCACGCCTACGTGCAGCAGCGGCGGGTGGAGCGGGCGCGAGACCTGCTGAGCCATACGAACCGCTCCCTCGGGGACATCGCGCTCGCGGTCGGCTTCAGCTCCCAGAGTCACTTCACCACGGTGTTCCGCCGGGTGACGGGGCTCACCCCGGCCGTCCTGCGGCGCGCGGGGCGCTGACGGATTCGCGGGCCCGGGCGGGAAGATTGGACCCGAGGGGCGTAGAAGCGGATGAGCCCCTTCCCAGGCACCCCACCATGGCCCGCCCCAAGAGTCCCCTCTTCTGGATCCTCCTCACCGTCGGAGGCGCCTGCGCGTTCTGCTGCACCGGCACCCTGGGGCTCATGGCCCTGGGGTTGTTCGCGGGGGACGACAGCGCCACGTCCGGAGCCTCCGGCACGGTGAGCAGGGCCCGTGGCGGCGGCAGTCCCGGCGAGCCCGGAGGCTTCGCGTTCGACGCGCCCAAGGGCTGGAAGACCCAGCCCGACGGGCGCTTCATCCTCGAGTGGGACGAACGGGGCGACACCCTGGGGGTGGAGGCGCTCCGGCTGCCGGCCCTGCCCGGGCTCGACGACGCCGAGGGCCGGCTCGTGAAGCTCTGGCAGGAGCGCATTGGCGTGGACTGGAACGGCGTGCCGCCCAACCCGCTGGTGATGCGGCGCTTCATGTCCAACGGGGCCCGCGCCTTCTTCACCGCGGCGGTGGTGCGCGCGAAGAACAACGACCGCGGCTTCCGCGTGAGCCTCTATTTGGTGGAGGCGGGAGACCGCCTGGAGTCGCTGTTCTTCATCCAGAGCTTCATGACGCCCGGAGGCCTGGGTGAGGCCATGTCGGCCTCGTTCTCCTGGAACACGTCCTACCTCCGGGTGGAGGAGGCGCTGAAGGGCGTGCGCGGGAGCCCCGTGGGCCTGCCGCTGGTGGACGACGCGGAGGTCGTGGGCCACTTCGTCTACGGCACCAGCTCCGCGGCCCAGTGGGTCAACGCCTATACCGGCGGCACCACCATGACGGCGGTCTCCTACAGCATCGACTACACCTTCGGCGCCAATCACGCGTTCCAATACAAGTACGGCGGCGCGTCCGGACAGGTGGGCGCGATGAGGTTCGGCTCCGAGGACGACCAGGGCACCTGGAGCGTGAAGCACGACGTGCTGACGCTCACCGGAGCGAAGCGGACACGCCGGTACCTGCTCATCGGTGCGGCGCGCTCGCCGGAGGGAAAGCGCACGCTGTACCTCCTGAGGGAGAGCCAGGGCTGGTCGCTCGCCCCCGGCGCCATCGGCCAGGACGGCGAGCTGTACGTGTCAGTGGACTGAAGTTCCGCCCTGACCGGTGACACCGCCGGAAAGCACCGGTGTTCCATCCGCCGGCCGGAAGAAAAGCACCGGCCCTTCCCTCACAGGAGATGGAACATGGCTGTCCTGCACCGTGGACTGCGGCTGGGTATGGCATTGCTCGCGAGCTTCACGGCCCCCGCCTGCGGGCCGGAGCTACCGGCCGGTGCCGCGCTGGAGGTGGGCGAACAGGAGCTGGAGGCGGCGCGGTCGCCCCTGCCGCCCCTGAACCGTGAGGCGTTGCGACAGGCCATCGAGGGACTGCCGAACGCGGAGGTGTCCGGCGCGCTGGTCCGGGTGAGCGGCGCGGAGGGACGCTGGCTGGGCACGTCTGGCGTGGCCGACATCCGCACCGGCGCTCCCGTGCCCGCGGACGCGCACTTCCGCATTGGCAGCATGACGAAGACCTTCACGGCCACCGTCGTGTTGCAGCTCGCCGCCGAGGGGCGCGTGGACCTGGACCGGCCCGTCCAGGACTACCTGCCGCGCCTGCTGCCCGCGGGCGTCTACGCGCCCATCACCGTGCGCCAGCTGCTCAACTTCACCCACGGCCTGCCCGGCGTGCCGGTGCCTCAGAAGGACCCCGACTGGTTCTTCGAGAACCGCTTCCGGCGTTTCAGCCCCCGGGAGCTCGTCTCCCTGGCGCTCCCCCAGGGCCCCCGCTTCGCCCCGGGCACGCAGCAGGAGTACGGCAACATCGGCTACCTCGTCGCGGGGCTGCTCATCGAACAGGTGACGGGCCGGCCCTACGGGGACGCGGTGCGCGAGCGCATCCTGCGGCCGCTGCACCTGCGGGACACCTTCGTCCCCGGCAACGATGTGACCCTCCCCGGCCGCCACGCGCGCGGCTACGAGGAGGTCGCGCCGGAAGAGACGGGCTGCCCGACGGGTGCCATCGTGTACGGCACGCGCTGCCTGGTGGACGTCACCGAGGCCAGCCAGTCCGTGCCCTGGGCCGCCGGAGAGATGATCTCCACCGCCGAGGACCTGGACCGCTTCCTCGTCGCGCTCTTCCAGGGCCGGCTGCTGCCGCGCAAGCAGCAGGAGGAGCTGTTCACCGTCCCGGACCTGCCCGCCGCGGGAGGCGGTCGCGCCACCTACAGCGCGGGGCTCTCCCGCTACGACCTCAATGGCGTCATCTTCTGGGGAAAGTCGGGCGACCGGCACGGCTACAACAACGGGATGGGCGCCACGCGGGACCTGCGCCGTCGCCTCATCTATTCGGTCAACACGCTCCACATGGGAGGGGACCAGCCAGACATCGCCGCGCGGATCATCGCGGCGGCGCTGCAGGGAGGTTAACCTGCCACGCCACATTCACGGGAGGCGCCATGTCCGCGCTCGACAAGCCTGTCATCATCGGCCGTTCCAGCTCGCACTTCACACGCATTGCCCGGCTCTTCGCCGTGGAGCTGGGCGTCGACCATTCCTTCCAGGTGGTGAGGGACCTCCTGTCCACGAACCCGGAGGACTACGGCGGCAACCCCGCGCTCCGGATCCCGGTCCTGAAGACAGCGCAAGGGGCCTGGTTTGGCGCGCTCAATGTCTCACGTGAGCTGTGGCGACAGTCGAATCCCAGGCTCCGGGTGGTGTGGCCGGAGGACCTGGACACGCCGCTGCTGGCGAACCTGCAGGAGCTCACCCTGCAGGCCATGGCAACGGAGGTGACGCTGGTCATGGAGAAGCTGGCCGGCGCCGGTGAAGGCACGACCCACGCACGCAAGCTCCGTGAGTCCCTGCTCAACATGATGTCGTGGTTGGAGGAGAACGCGAGCGCCGCGCTGGCCGCGCTCCCGCCCGAGCGGGACCTGAGCTACCTGGAGGTCGCCCTCTTCTGCCTCGTGACCCATCTGGAGTTCCGGGACGTCCTACCCACGGCCTCCTATGCGGCACTGAACCGCTTCTGTCAGCAGTTCGCCCAGCGCCCCTCCGCCAGCGCGACCCAGTTCCGCTTTGATGTCTGAGAACACCCGGACTTCGCCGTGCGAGCAATTCCCGTATATTTCCGCATCAACGCGGACACTCCGGGACTGCGTGCAGGAGTGGAAGCCGCGCTGAGAATGCTCCGTTCGTCCCATCCTGGCTGGACGTTCGAGGTGCGCTGGGGCATTGACCTCCGCTTGCCACCCCTGCCTGACTGGGCCACCGTGGGCCACCAGCAAGAGGGCCGCTGATGTCCGTCGCAATTCTCGTCAGCTTCAAAGCGAAAGACAGGGAATCACTCTACATTCCGGTTGCCACCCAAGGGGCGTACCACGCCTTGTGGCTTCCGGCGGCGGAGAAGCTTGGACTCAAGTGGGTTCCCCTGTTTGAAGACGGCCCCATTGTCGACGTGGGAGAGCTGCCGGCATTGATGGATGAGCTCCGGAAGCTGCGGGACGCGCTGGCAGGAAACCCGAAGAACGATGATCTTCTCGAACGTATCGATTGGATTCTGGAGGAGTTCAGCAGGCTGGACCTCACCGAGATCTCCAGAATCTCCATTGGCTGATGGCTGAGCCCCTCCCGGCGCTACGGCCGCCGAGGTGCTCTCTTCCGTCGCGCGCCCGACGCTGCGCCTCGCAGGAGGCGGCGGAACGTAGGGCACTCCATGTGGCTTGGCGCGGGGCAGGACGCGGCGTGCCGCAGGCCGTCCCGCATCGCGCTCAGCTCGCGGATGGTCTTGTCCAGCTTCTCCGCCTGGGCTGAGAGCATCTTCCGGTCGATTCGCGGCTGCCCGCCTGGCGCGAACATGCGCGAAATCTCATCGAGCGTGAAGCCCGCGGCCCGGCCCATCGCGATCAGCGCCAGCCGCTCCAGCACCTCGGGCCCGAACAGACGGCGCAGCCCCCGCCTGCCGATGGAGGCGATAAGCCCCCGCTCTTCATAGAAGCGCAGTGTCGAGGCGGGAACGCCCGAGCGCTTCGCCACCTCCGTGATGTCCAATGCCGTCATCCTCTTGACCTCAAGTCGACTTGAAGTGGCACCCTGCGGGTGATGATTCTTGAAGGCAAGCTGAAGGAGCGCCCCATGAATGACACGGACGAGCAGTCGAAGCTTTGGAACGGCACCGCCGGACGCGCCTGGGCGGAAAACCAGGAGGTGCTCGACGCGATGTTCAAGCCGTTCGAGGACCTGCTCGTCGAAGCCGTCGTCGCAAGCTCCGCGCGCCAGGTGCTCGACGTGGGTTGCGGTACCGGCAGCACGACGCTCGCTATTGCACGGCGGCTTGGCGCCATGGGCAACTGCACCGGCATCGACATTTCCGAGCCGATGCTCGCCACCGCCCGGGCCCGGGCCGAACAGGAGGGCATTCCGGCCCACTTCATCCGCGCCAACGCGCAGTCGCACGCCTTCGAGCCCGCGACCTTCGACAGGGTCATCTCGCGCTTCGGCGTCATGTTCTTCGAGGACCCCGTCCAGGCCTTCGCGAACCTGCGGCGTGCCGCGAAAACCGACGCCAAACTCCTGGCCATCGCGTGGCGGAGCCCCTCGGAGAACCCGTTCATGACGACGGCCGAGCGCGCCGCGGCGCCGCTCGTGCCGAACCTTCCCGTCCGTCAGCCGGACGCGCCAGGGCAGTTCGCCTTCGCGGACTCGAACCGGGTCCACCGCATCCTGGAGGAGAGCGGCTGGACCGGAATCGACATCCAGCCCATCGACGTGACCTGCACCCTGCCCGAGAAGGAGCTGGTCCATTACCTGACCCGGTTCGGGCTCCTCGCAAGGGTCCTCCAGGAGGTGGACGAGACGACTCGCGCCCGGGTCATCGAAACGGTCCGCGCCGCGTTCGAGCCCTTCGTGCATGGAGCGGAGGTCCGCTACACCGCTGCCTGCTGGAAGGTGGCTGCCAGCCCCTGAGCGCTCAGCACATCCCCGGATGAACCTCCTGGCGGCATTCACTCGCCAGGAGGCTCCAATCCGAGGCGTCAGCTCAGATGGCGACGCAGTTCGTGCCGTTGGAATCACAGGCGTAGCACGTGCCATACCAGCACACGTTGTTACCGCCCGGGACACCACAGCGCATTCCACACCAACCGCAGTTCTCCAGGTCGCTGTAGACGCTCGTACACACGCCGTTGCACACCGCTTCGCCATCCGCGCCACAGGTGAGCTCGCTGCCAACGCTCGTGACGTCGGAGGGGCTCGCTTCGTTCTCCACCTGCGGGTTCCCACCGCAGCCGGCCAGCAACGCGACGCAGCTCACCATGAGCACTGCTGCTCTCTTGAACATGACAGGTTCCTCTCAGGTCCGGATGCGGTGCTTCCGTGGTCCCGGTACGGGTCGCCGGGGCGGACCTGAAAGTTTTCTAGACCATTCTTCCTGAAGCTCACAGACAATCGCTCACTCAACACAGACAGTGAAATCAAGGGATTTCACGAACTGTTGGAGCCGCGACGGATGAAGGCCTCACGCGGGCCAGTTGCCTTCCATGGGATGCGGGCCATCCGTGAAGGCACGCACCAGGTGGATGCCACCGACGAAGGCGCCTGCCCAGGAGCCGCCCCTGCCGCCGAAGGACTCCTCACGGTCGCCACGCGAGCGCAGCGCATTGATGCCCACCTTGAAGGCATGGAGCCGCTCCGCGATGCGCCGGGCGAGCTCCGGGTCATCCGTCGCCACCGAGGCCACGAGCGCGCCATTGGAGACGTTGGCCTCCCGCAGCAACTCCTCCTCGGAGTCCACCGACACCAGGAGGTCGACGGGGCCAAAGGGTTCACGCAGGTAGAGCTCGCTGTCGCGCGGGACACCGAAGAGCAGGACGGGCGGCAGGTACGCGCCCCGCTCCTGCCGCGCGGTGAAGGCATCCTCCGCAAGCATCCCCTGATGCAGCACCTGCGTGCCCTGCTCCCGCGCCTGGGCGATAAGAGAGCGGAGCTCCTCGGCCTTGCTGGGGGAGATGAGCGGCCCGAAGTCCACGTGCGCCCCCAGGACCGGATTGCCGACACGCAACGTGGAGACCGCATCGACATACGTCCGGACGAACTTCGGGACGAGCGACTTTTCGACGACCCAGCGCGTGTAGGCGGTGCAGCGCTGCTTGCCGAAGTCGAAGCCCGCGCGAATCTGTGCGCCGAGCCCATCCCAATCCGAGAAGTGCGTGACCGCGTAGGCGTTCACGCCCTCCATCTCCAACGCGTAGCGCTTGTCCGTGTCACGCAGGCGGCGGTGGACCTCGCCCCCGTTGGCGCGGCCGCCAATGAAGGCGACGCCCGCGATGTGGGAATGTCCGACGAGCGCCTCGGAGAGGTCCCTCCCGCGTCCACCGACGAGCGAGACGGGCAGGCCCGCGCGGCGCAGCAACGCGAAGGCGAGCGTGAGGGAGACGCCGCCGCCCTGGGTCGGAATCTTCGCGATGACCGAGTTGCCCGCGAGCGACTGCACGAGCACGTTGAGCAGCAGGACGGAGAACGGATAGTTCCAGGAGGCGATGTTCGAGACCAGGCCGAGCGGCTTGCGGCCATCGAGCATCCGGTCCATCCGCTCCAGGTACCACGCGATGCCCGCGAGACACCGGTCCACGTCGTTGGAGGCCGTGGGCAGCGTCTTGCCGATGTCCCACGCGAGAATGCGGACGAGCAGGTCCCGGTGTGAATGGAGCAACACCACCGCCTCCGCGACAGCACGGGCGCGCTCATCGAGCGGACGCGCCGCCCAGGGCCCGAACTCCGCCGCTGCCTGCTCGACGCCCGCGGCGACCTGCGCGGCGCCCAGCAGCGGCAGCTCCGCGAGGACGCTGCCATCAATGGGCGACACAGCGTTGAACCAGGCAGGCGGCTGGACCCACCTTCCCGCGACGGGAGAGAGCAGCCGGCCCTGGGAGTCGAAGGCCTCCGGCACGGCCCTCCGGGCCTCGGCCAGCAGGAGGCGACTTTCAAGATGACGAAGGGGCTCGCCAACACGTTCGGTATCCAGCATGGGTGCTCCTCCTCGCGCGGCAGGCCGCGCTGAATCAATTGAAACCACGGCTCATGACAAGCTGCGGCATGAGCGCAATATCGTCATGCACGCCCCGTCCGTCTGGGGGGGCAGGCAGGGGCCCGCCGGACGGGATGTGCGTCCCCTGAAGGCTCGGCGCGTCACACACGCGCCCTGGACAATTGCAGCCACTATTCAAGGGATTGCCACGCGTGCGGCGGGCAGCCACGCTCGTGTCACATGGGACACAAGCGGCTGATGAGGATTGGCGTTGTCGGCGGCGGAGCCATGGGGTGCGGCATCGCGCTCGAGCTCGCCATGGCTGGCAGACAGGTGGTGCTCTTCAACCGGCATGCGGGCAGCAGCGAGGCCGCGCGCGTGAAGCTGGAGCGCGACGCGGCGCTGCTGGTGGAGACGGGGTTGCTCGGCGCGGAGCAACGCACCCTCGCGCTCGCGCGCATCCATCGCACCACGGAGCTCGCCGAGGCCGCCGTGGTCCAGGACCTGGTCATCGAATCCATCCCCGAGGACCTGGCGCTCAAGCAGCAGCTCTTCAAGGAGCTGGACCGGCTCGCGGCACCGGACACCCTGCTCGCCACCAACACCACCGCGCTGAGCGTGACAGCCATTGCCCGCGACTGCGCACACCCCGAGCGGGTCCTCTCCGCGCACTACTACCTGCCCGCGCACCTGGTGCCGCTGGTGGACGTCATCCCCGGCGAGAAGACGTCCCCCGACGCGGTGGAGACGGTGCGGCGCTTCCTCGAGGAGCTGGGCAAGTCGCCCGTGGTGTTCGCGCGGGACGTGCCGGGCTCGGTGGGCCCGCGCCTGCAGCAGGCGCTCATCGGCGAAGCGCTCCGGATCGTGACGGAGGGCGTGGCCACGCCGGAGATGGTGGACCGCGTGCTCACCCAGGGCATCGGGCGGCGCCTGGGGGCCTCTGGCATCTTCGACCGGCTGGACCTCGTGGGCCTGGACTTCATCACGAACGTCCTGCGCGGCGCGGGGCGCCCGGTGCCGCCGGTGCTCGAGCAGAAGGTGGACCAAGGCCAGCTGGGCCTGAAGACGGGCCAGGGCTTCTATCCATGGACGCCGGACAGCGCCGCCGCCTTCGAGGAGCGCATGGCCCGCCACCTCATCACACAGCTGCGCGAGGACCGGGCCGCGGGCCGCCTGCCCACGCCGGAGTCCGAGGAATGAGCGCCGACGTCGTGCTCGTGGACCCCGCGGCGCTGTCCGACTTCATGGCGGACGCCGTTCGGGAGTACTCAACGTGCACGCCGGAGCTGCCGCCGCGCAGCTGGGCGGTGCTGCTGGGGCGCTTCACGGACGACGCGATGCACGTGGAGCGCGTGGGCTTCGCCACCAACATCCGCGAGACCGACGACACCGTGCTCCAGGAATTCGAAGCGGCCATCATCCCCCGCTTCGGCGCCTGCTACGCCAACGGGAGGCGCGGCTATTGGTGTGAGCCCCGCGAGCTGCTGCGCATCACCGCCGAGGCCGAGGCGGAAGGGCTGGAGGTGCTCGGCTCCATCCACCTGCACCCGGACTGGCACCGCATCGGCCCGCCCCACGAGCGCGGCCTGCGCGTCAGCCAGGAGCCCACGCCCATGGACAGACACCTGTTCCAGGGCAGCGGCTGGCCGCTCAACATGATCCTCTACCTGGAGCGGAGGGAAGGCAGGCTCTACCACTCGCTCGGAGCGTGGGCCCCGCCCGCCGACGCAGCGCCCGAAGCAGGTTGCCGTGCGCTCGCCATCCGCATGCGCACTCCGGAGAGAAACTGAAGAGCCGCCTGGGGCAGGTGCCTCCAGGCGGCTCATTCAACCGCGCTGCTCCAACCGCCGCCTACGTCGCGGCGTCAGGCGCCGGCTGGAGCTCCGGGGCTTCGCTGACGGCCGCGGTGCGCGTCTTGGCGATGAGCAGGTAGATGGCCGGCACGAAGTAGAGGGTGAAGAGCGTGCCCAGCGCCATGCCCGTCACCAGCACGAGCCCGATGCTGTTGCGCGCCGCCGCGCCCGGGCCCGACACCAAGACAAGCGGGAAGTGGCCCGCGACCGTGGCCACCGTCGTCATCAGGATGGGACGGAGTCGCTCGGAGGCCGCTTCCTTCACCGCTTCGAGCTTCGACCTGCCCTCCTCCTGGAGGCGGTTGGCGAAGTCCACGATGAGGATGCCGTTCTTCGCGATGAGGCCCACCAGCGTCACCAGCCCCACCTGTGAGTAGATGTTGAGCGTGGTGGTGAAGCTGTCCGTGAAGTACGGCATCATCGGGTTCGGCATCCGCAGGAACGTGGTCACCAGCGCGCCGAAGAGCGCCAGCGGCACCGACCCTGCGAGGATGATGAGCGGATCCCGGAAGCTGTTGAACTGGGCCGCGAGCACCAGGAAGATCAACACCACCGCCAGCCCGAACGCCGGGGCGAACGAGTCCCCTTCCGTGCGCAGCTGCCGGGACTCGCCCGTGTAATCGATGCGGTAGCCCGCGGGCAGGATGCGCGCGGCCTCCGTCTCCAGGTAGGTGAGCGCCTCGTCCAGCGGACGGATGGCCACGCCGCTGAGCTTCACGGCGTTGAGCTGCTGGAAGCGGTTGAGCGACCGGGGCGCCACCTTGTCCTTGAGGGACGCGATGGACGACAAGGCCACGAGCTTGCCGTCCGGGCCGGTGACGTGGATGTCCTTGAGCTGCTCCGGCGTGAGGCGGGAGGAGCGCAGGATCTGCGGGATGACCTTGTAGCTGCGGCCGGCGATGTTGAACCGGTTGACGAAGTTGCCGCCCACGGCGGACCCCAGGTCCTGGCCCACGGTGCCCAGGTTCAACCCCAGCTGCGCGACCTTCTCGCGGTCCACCTCGAGCTCCGACTGGGGCTGGTCCAGCTTCACGTCGATGATGGGCGGGAAGGCGAACAGCCCGCTCTGCGTCGCCTTCTCCTGGAGCTGCTGCGCGAAGCCCAGCAGCTCGTCCGCCTCCGCCGTGGAGGCGATGACGAACTCCACCGGGAAGTTGCCGCCACCCGGCAGCGCGGGGGGCTGGAGGGCGAAGGTCTGGACCGCCGGAATGGTGTTCACCCGCTCCTGCGCCTCCGCCAGCACCTGCGCCGTGGTCCGCTTGCGCTCCTTGAATGGCTTCAGCACCAGGCCCCAGAAGCCGTTGCTCGGCTGGACGATCTGGAAGTTGAAGCTGGACTCCGGCATCTCCATCAGCAGCTCGCTCGTCTTGGTCACCGACGGCTTGAGCTGATCCAGGGTGGAGTTGGACGGCGTGCTCATGATGCCGATGACGAAGTCCTGGTCCTCCACGGGCGCCAGCTCCCGCGCCGACTGGTTGAACATCAAGAACGCGAGCAGGCTCAGGAAGATCCACGCCGCGTAGATGGGCCCGCGGACGAGCAGCGAGCTGTCCAGGGTGCGGGCGTACGCGGCCCGCAGGCGCTCGAAGCCGCGGTTGATGACGCCCGCGAGCCCCTTGTCCTCGTGGCCCGCCTTCAGGAGCACGGAGGACATCATCGGGGAGAGCGTCAGCGCCACCACGCCCGACAGGGTCACCGCTCCGGCCAGCGTGAGCGCGAACTCGCGGAAGAGCGAGCCCGTGAGCCCGCCCTGGAACGCGATGGGCGCGTACACCGCCGCGAGCGTGAGGGTCATGGCGATGATGGGACCCACCAGTTCGCGCGCGCTCTTGATGGCGGCGTCCACCGGGCGCAGTCCGTCACGCAGGTGGCGCTCCACGTTCTCCACCACGACGATGGCGTCGTCCACGACCAGGCCGACTGACAACACCACCGCGAGCAGGGTGAGCAGGTTCACCGTGAAGCCGAACACCTGCATCAGGAACACCGTGCCAATGAGCGACACCGGGATGGCCACCACCGGCACCAGGATGGAGCGCACGGAGCCCAGGAACAGGAAGATGACGATGACGACGATGATGAGCGTCTCGATGAGCGTGCTCACCACCTCGTCGATGGCGTTCTGGATGTAGTCCGTACCGTCGAAGGCGACGCCGCCGTGGATCTGCTCGGGCAGGTCCTTCTTGAGCGAGTCCATCTCCGTGCGGATGCGCTGCATGACGTCCAACGAGTTGGCGTTGGGCAGCGCCCAGATGCCGACGAACACGGCCGTCTTCCCGTTGAGCGTCACGTCGGTGTCGTAGTCCTCGGCGCCAAGCACCACGTCCGCGACGTCCGACAGCCGCACCACCGCGCCGCCATCCTTGCGGACGATGAGCTGCTTGAACTCCTCCACGGAACGCAGGCCCGTGTTCGCGGTGAGGTTCACCTGCACGAGCGAGCCCTTCGTCTGGCCCACGGCGGCGAGCGCGTTGTTGGCGGCGAGCGCCTGACGGACCTGGATGGGGCTGACGTTGAGCGCGGCCATCCGGTCCGGCTTCATCCACACCCGCATGGCGAACGTGCGCGCCCCAAGGATGTCCGCGCGCTGCACGCCTTCCACCGAGGACAGCCGGGGCTGCACCACGCGCACCAGGTAGTCGGACAGCTCGTTCTGCTCGAGGAAGTCGGAGGTGAAGTTGAGGTACGCGACGGCGAACTGGCTGTCCGCGGACTCGATGCCCATCACGGGCACCTGGGATTCGGGCGGAAGGTCGCCGCGCACCTGGTCGACCTTGGCGCTGATTTCGCTCAGGGCACGGTTGGCGTCGTAGTTGAGCTTGAGCCGGGCGCGGATGAGGGAGACGTTCTGCGAGCTCGTGGACTCGACGTAGTCGATGCCGTCCGCCGCGGAGATGACGCGCTCCAGCGGCGTGGTGATGAAGCCACGGACGAGCTCCGCGTTGGCGCCGACGTAGACCGTCGTGACGGTGATGTCGGCGTTCTCGCTGCGCGGGTACTGCCGCACGTTGAGCGAGCGCAGGGCCTGCAGGCCCGCGATGATGATGATGAGGTTGACGACCAGCGCCACGACCGGACGCCGGATGAAGAGGTCGGTGAATTTCATGGGTTCGCCCTCTTGCGTCCCTTAGGGGTTCACGGGCTGGGGCGCGACTTCAATGGGCGGCGCCAGCGCGTTGTTCACGACGACGGCCGCGCCGTTCTTCAGCTTGAAGACGCCGCTGCTGACCACGGTCTGCCCGGGCTTCAGGCCGGCCGTCACCGCGACGTAGTCCCCCCGGCGCTCCCCCAGCCGCACGAACTGCTGCCGCGCCAGCAGGGCCGTCTTGCCCGCTGCGTCCTTGCCTTCGGACAGGGTGAACACCGAGTCGCCGTAGGGGGCGAAGAGCACGGCGGTGGCGGGGATGGCCACCACCTGCTCGCTGGCGTCGGAGAGCACCTCCACGCTGGCGAACATGCCCGGAAGGAGCCGGCCATCCGCGTTGGGCACGGTGGCGCGCATGCGCACGTTGCGGGAGGACAGCTCCACCTCCGGGTTGATGGTGGTGAGCTCCCCCTCGAACGACTCGCCCGGGAAGACGTCCACGCGCAGGCGCACCTTCTGACCCTGCTTCACCTGGGCCAGCGCCTGCTGGGGCAGCTGGAACTCCACCAGCGCGGGGGTGGAGGACTGGAGGGACGCGATGGGGTTGCCCGGGGAGACGAGCTGTCCCAGTTCCACCTGGCGGATACCGATGCGGCCATCGAAGGGCGCGCGGAGGGTCTTCTTGGCGATGAGGGACTTCAGGTGGGCCACCGTGGCGGAGGACTGGAGCGCCCGCGCGCGGACGGCGTCCAGGTCCGACTGGGTGTTGGCGCCCTGGGCGTTGAGCTTCTCGGCGCGCTCGCGGGTCAGTCGCGCGAACTCCGCGTCCGCCTCGGCGCCGGCCAGTTGGGCCTGCTCGCTGGAGGTGTCCAGTTGCACGAGCACCTGGCCCTTCTTCACCGAAGCGCCGTTCTCGAAGCGGATGTCGGTGACGACGCCCGGTAGCTCCGCGCTCAGGGTCACACCCCGGAGCGCCAGCACGGTGCCGACAGCGCTCCGGGTGCCCTGCCAGCCGAAGGACTCCGCCTGGGTGGAGGTGACGGACTCAGGGGGCTGCACGAAGGTCTCACCGGCGTTGATCATCGAGACGATCTGGCCCGCCTTGACGGCGGCGAGCCCCGCGAAGATGGCGAGCAGGAGCAGCACGCCGATGATCCACCGCTTGAGGCGGCTGGCGCGCGGCGGTGAGGCGAGAGGCACTTCAGGAGCGGAGGCATGCATCGTGGGCACCCACGGGCTGACGGGAGCAGCCGATTCAGGGAATGCGCCGCCCTCTAGCTGAACCGAAGTGCGTTTGCGCCCTTGAAAATCTGTTCAGGTTGTGACCACTCCCTGGGTTGGTTTGAAGCGCGTTTTTTCGAGCGGCCACGTAACGAGCCTGTTACGGGCGCGCGGGCCGCCGAGACGCACAGCATCGTACGTGGGTCCAGGTGCCGCGCCTGATGACCACGCAGAGGGACAGCAAAGAGACACAGCCCGTCTCACCGAGCGCGTCATTCCCTTGTCGTCACCGTGAAACAGGTTCGCCACTCCGCCTGCTCCACGGCCAGCGCACGCCGTCCTCGAAGCAGTCCCCGGCTGATTGCATAGCTTCATGTGCAGTCGTTCAACGACACACATGAACCCATCACACCGGGGGAGGTCGCGACATGGGCAGCATCATCGAGGAAGAGGGCCTGAGGAATCCCAGCTTCTACAGTGACAGCCAGTCCGCATCAGCGGGCGGCGGTGAGCGGGTGGGCCTGAAGCAGGAGGGCACGGAGCAGGTAAAGCGCATCGGCGGCATCACCCGCCAGCGCGCCTTCTCCCAGGTGGACTCCCGCAAGGGCGTCCTGGTGGAGAGCCTCAACGGCTTCGCGAAGCAGCTCGAGTCCATCTCCGGTCAGGGGGACACACAGCTGCCCCAGCAGCTCATTGGCAGCGCCGTGGGCTTCGTGCGCAAGGCGTCCGACACCCTGGAACAGAACTCCACGGAGGAGCTGCTGCGCCAGGCGCAGACGCGGATGCGTGAGCGCCCGGGCGTGGCGCTGGCGGGGTGCGCGCTGCTCGGCTTCGTCGCCGCGCGATTCCTCAAGGCGTGAGGGGGACGGACATGGATCCCTCATCCTCACGCGCTCGCGGTCAATACATGGGGCTGGACGCGGACGACGTCCGGTCCCGCCCCCAGTCGGAAGGCTTCCGTGACACGGACTCGCTGGGCGAGCAGTCGCTCGGGACGATCGTGTCCGAGTTCCTCGAGCAGGGCCGGCACCTGCTGCGGGCGGAGTTCAGCCTCGCGCGCACGGAGATGCGCTCCGAGGCGAAGAAGGCCACGGCGGGCGGCGGAATGCTCGCGGCGGGAGGCGGGGTGCTTCTCCTGGGCGCCATGGCGCTGGTGGCCTTCCTGGTCATCGCGCTCGCGCAGGTGATGCCGCTGTGGGCCAGCGCGCTGCTGGTGACCGTGCTGCTCATCGCCGCGGGGGCGGGCATCGCCGCCGTGGGAGCGAAACGACTCAAGGCGGTCCACGCACCGCGCAAGACCATCCAGACCCTCAAGGAGGACAGCCAATGGGCGAGCACGACGATGCGCTCCGCGAAATCGCGGATGCACGGGCACGCATGAGCGTGCTGGCGGATGAGCTCGGCCGCCGCGCGAACCCCGAGCTCTTGAAGGCCCGCGCGAAGGACTTCGCGCTCGAGAAGAAGGAAGAGGTGACGGAGCACGCGAAGCAGCTCGCCGCGGAGAAGCGCGAGGAGCTGAAACAGCAGGCCCGCGAGAAGGTGCTCGACTGGAAATCACACGCCAAGGAGAAGGCGATGCGCAAGACGTATGAATGGACGGATGAGGCCACCCACACGCCACGAGGACTGGGGCTCTTGGGCGCGCTGCTGGGGGCCGGGGTCGGCTCCATGTTGATGAAGCGGGCCTTCCGCTCGCGCATCGAGGAGCGCGAGTACCGCGTCCGCGAGCGCATCCCCCTGTACGAGGCCGAGCGCGAGTACTACGGCGCCCCGGATTCAGGCAGGGTCATCCCGGTCGCTGGCTACAACACACGCGACGAGTCCACCGGGGATGAGGGCACGCACCTCAAGGACCGGGTGAGCAGCGCCGCGGACAGCGTGCGCGGCCGGGTCCATGACGCGGCTGACACCGTGCGAAGCCAGGCCTCGCACCTGCGCGAGCGCGTGCCGTCGCCCCAGGCCATCCGGGGAAGAACCTCGCAGTGGTACGACCGGGCCCTCGAGGAGCAGCCCCTGGCGCTCGCGCTCGGCGCGGTGGCCCTGGGCATGCTGACCGCGAGCCTGCTGCCGGTGACGGACAAGGAGCGTCAGCTCCTGGAGCCCGCGAAGCGCCGCGCACAGGAAGGACTGGCCCAGTTGGGAGACCAGGTGAGCCAGAAGCTGGAGGGCAGCGAAGAAGAGGACACGTCCCGCGCTGGAACCGTCTCCATGGGCGCGAGCGGCGGAATCCCGCCACTGCCGCCGCTGGAGCAGATTGCCCCGAAGATGCACTGAGCACGGGAAGCCCTTGATACACGGAGGCTCGCCGGGTCTGGGCGCTCTGCCCCGGGAGCCTCGCTGTCCCTGACTTCACCCCGCGCGCGAGTGCATTGCAGCCCCAATCCAGGGATGCTTCCGCGCGTCCGCCCCGCCCTGGGGCGGACGTCTGGGATGGGTGCCGCGTTGAGTGAAGAGATCGTCTACCGCCATGCCATCGAGGGGCTCTTCCTGCGCTCCCTGGGCACGCGCCTCACGCCGGAGCTCAAGGCCCGGCTGAGGGCCATCGGGCTGGACCTGGACGAGAAGATCCCGCACCACACGCCCCGCCACGTCTTCGCGGAGGCCCTGGGCATCACCGCGCGCCACCTGTACCCGGACGTGGACGCGAATGAAGGCTACCGGCGGCTCGGCATGGGCGTCATCAAGGGCCTGGAGCACACGCTGCTGGGCAAGGCGCTCGTGTCTCTGTGGCCCATCTTCGGGCCCGACCGGGTGCTCTCCCGCATGCAGGAGAGCTTCGCCACGGTGAACAACTACCTGAAGACCGAGCTCATCACCCACGGCCGCGCGAACCACACCATCAAGGTGAGCGAGTGCAACGGCAACCCGGGCTACCACATGGGCATCATCGAAGCCGGGCTGACCCGTGCCGGCGCGAAGAACATCCGCGTGGAGCCATTCGACTACAACGGCCACGCCTGTTCATACCGCGTGCGCTGGGATTCGTGAGCACCGGCCCCCATGGCAGACTGAGGCCATGACCCGCTCTTTTTCTTTCGCAGTCGTCGCGGCGCTGAGTCTGGTGCTGGTGTCCACGGCGTGCACGGCCCCTGACCACACTCAGGACGAGCAGGACCTCCGTCAGTTGGTGAAGGCACAGACCGAAGCCTGGAACGCCCACGACGCGACGGCATGGTCGCGGGACTTCGCGGACGACGCGGACTTCATCAACATCGTCGGCACGGTGTTCCAGGGCCGCGCGGAAATCGAGACGCGCCACGCCGCCATCTTCGCGAGCATCTTCAAGACCAGCCACGCCGAGGTCACCGTGCGCAAGATCCGCTTCCCCAGCGCGGACATCGCCGTCGTGGACACGACGCATGAGGTCACCGGCCACACGGGGCTTCCTCCCGGCGTGCAGAACACCGAGGACGGACTGCTGCGCACGCAGATGCGGTATGTGCTCAAGCGCACCCAGAAGCAGTGGCGCATCGTCTCCGGTCAGAACACCGACGTGAAGCCGGTTCCCAAGCCCGTGCCGTAGACCTCCCCGCCGTCCACCGCTCACATGGGTTTGCGAGCTCGCGGTGTCAGCGTGGCTTAGGTCCCGGAGCGCCCCATGCGGGTCCGCCAGGCGATGAAGGGCGCGGAGTGAGCCAGCGTGCGCGCGAAGGGCAGGCCGTGCGCATGCAGCCACTGGCGTGTCGCATCACGCAGCCCGGCCTGGTCGAGCAGCTCCCCCACGGTGTGCCGCGACAGGTCCTCCAGGACGGTGTGGAGTTCGGCCTTCAATCCCTCACGCACCTCGGGACGCGCGAGGTTGTGCGCGATCACCTGGGGCGCCAGGGGGTCGAGGTGCTCATGGGGCACCCGGCCCAGTGCCTCCGCTGCTTCAGCCTCTGTCTTCTCCAGGGTGGCCAGGAAGACCTGCAGGCGCCGTGCGCCCAGGGCGCGGGCGGTCTCCTCGCTCGCGAGCCGCTCCGCGATGCGCCGCTGCACCATGGCCATGGAGCCATCGATGACCTCGCGCACGCGGTCCTGCAAGCTGCCCCCCAGGCCTCCCAGGATTCCCTTGCCCGCCGAGGCCGCCGCGCGCGCGCCCCAGCTCAGCGCATCCCTCAGGCCCCCGGCGACACCTGCCCCGGGAGCCCCCGCGATGACCTTGCTCACCAGGGACGACAGGGTCTCCTGGAGCGTGGTGCGCACGGTCTCCCGCACCTGCTCGGACGCCACCAGCTCGTCGATGGCCTTGCGCGGCAGGTGCACCGGCTTTCCCAGGAGCGTCGTCAGGGACGCGGTGGCCTCGTCGGGCAACCACGCCCCCAGCTTGATGGGGCTCTTCGCCGCGCGCGCGAGCAGGCGCGTGCGCAAGGGCGCCACCAGCCGGGTGTGCCAGCCCGTCACCCGCTCGGGCGTCAGGGCGAGGTCGACCGCGGCGAGAACCCGGTCGGGGTCCACCCAATCCGAGACGCGGGACGCACAGAGCGCGTCGAAGGTCAGGTCCAACAGTTCCAGGAGCGAGGCGTCGTCGAGTTCGGACATCGGGACGGTCCTACTACGGCCGGGGCCGGAAGGGTGGAACGACGGCCTCCCATGGCGACCCGTGTACAGATAGAGTCCTCGCGTCAGCGCGCCATCCCTTCGGCCGCGGTACGCCCTCCCCCGGGACGCGGATAGAGATGCCGCAGGCCATCCTGAAGAAGCTGGCACGAACGGGCGGCTGGAAGGTCGCCGATTCCCAGCCAAACAAGGGACGACGGATGCGGCCTTCAAATACGCATCAATCAACACAGGAACCGCGAAGAGCATCACCCTTCCCAACGGGATTCAGGCGGGCATCGGGACAAGGAAAACACGCCGAATGACACACGCGCATCGCAGAGTGCTCACATCGACCGCCTCTTGCTTGCTGCTGACCTTCATGGCCTGCATACGAGCCAGCGCGCCGCTGGAGGTAACAGCAACGGACCCGTGCCGGAATGCCCCTGCCTGCGAGCAGGGCCAGGTATGCGCCCCCGCACGGTCCGCGGAGGGCAGTGAACTGACTGCCACTTGTGTCATCCCTTGCTTCCCGGACGCAGGTGTACCCGAGCTGTGCCCCGGAGGATTGCTCTGCGTGCTGTACGATGCGCACGGACCTCAGATTCCCCACTGCATTGGCCTGCCCAGGGGCATGGAAGTGGTGAATGGAGGGCGTTCATTCAGGGTGCTTCCAGACGCGGGATGGTTCCAGCAGGAGCCTGGCTTCCAGGATGGAGCAGACGCAGGGCTGTAGCCTGGCAGTAGAACGGCATGCTGTCGCCCCGGGCGAGGAAGCCTTCGACTTCCTTGCTCGGCCAACGTTTCACGGGGACCGCGACCGCCTGGGTCGCGGTACCGCCCTCAACCGGCGGTGTCACCTTCGCTTCCGGCACGGAAGGAGGTGAGCACGACGTATGGGATTGGAAAGACTTTCACGGAAGACTCCGTGCTGAGTATGGCCGCCTCATCTTCGACGCGGACCGCTGACGCTGGATGTCAGACCGCATCTGCAGAAGGTCATCCCGACGATGACCGAGAAAATCATCTTTCCTGAAGAACCAGCATTTCAGGATCAGATCAGAACACCTGGGCGTCTTCGTCAGTCCATGGGGCCCGCGCAAGGAACCGCCCTGCTCTCCGCGGAGCGGCTCTCCTTCGCCTTTCCCCAGGGGACGCCCGTGCTCCGCGATGTCTCCCTCCGCTTGAAGGGGGAACATCCGTGGGGCTGCTCGGCGCCAACGGCGCGGGCAAGACGACGCTGCTCGGCGCGCTCACCGGCACCGTGCGGGGAACGACGGGCGGCTCGGTGCGGCTCGACGTGGGGGGCTGCACGCCCGCCGCGCCATCGGGTTCGCGACGCAAGCCATCGCGCTCTATCCCGTGCTCACGGTGGAGGAGAACGTCGGGCACCTGACCCGGCTGTTGTTGGGACGCGGTGAAGCGAAGGCCGCCATCGAGCGGACCCTGGAGGAGTTCGCGCTGGGTTCCATTGCGCGCATGCGCGTGCATCACCTGTCGGGTGGGCAGCGGCGGCTCGTGCACCTGGCGGCCAGCTTCGTCCATGCGCCTCCCATCCGGTTGCTGGATGAGCCCACCGTCGCGCTCGACTTCGAGGCGCGCCAGTTGGTCGTGCGCCGGGTGCGCGCGTGGCGCGAGGAAGCCGCAGCGGTGCTCGTCACCGCGCACTACCCGGAGGACATCGAGGAACTCTCCACGGAGTTGGTGCTGCTGCGGGACGGGAAGACCCGCGACCTGGGAGAGCTGGGCACCGTGCTGTCGAACCAGACTCGCACGCTGTCGCTGCGTGGCGCGCGTCCCGACGCTTCGTGGGAGCTCACGCTCGCCACCAGCAGCCTGGAGGAGGTCCGCTCGAAGCTGGGCGAGGTCCCCTCCGATGTCCACCTGTCCGAGCTGCGCCTGTCCGGCAACCGGCTCCGCGACATCCTGCAGAGGGACCCGTCCCTGAGCGCCTTCGCCCGGGAGTCCGAGGCGCCATGAATCAAGACATCGTTTCGAGTGCCCCCTCCGCTCCCAGCGGCGTGTCGGGTTTTGTCAACGTGGTGCGCTGCTACGCGCTGACGGAGTGGCGGGTGCTCGCTCGCGAGCGCACGGCCATGGTGTTCATCTTCATCCTGCCCGCGGTGCTCTCCGCCATCCTGGGCCCCGGTGTGTCGGGGCTCGACTCGGCTCCGGGCGCCATGGGCCGGGCCACCATCGGCTTCGCGGTGATGTTCAGCTACATAGTGGTGACCTACTCCGGTCACGCGTTCTACCGGGACTTCTGGTACCACACCCACGGCAGGCAGGCGCTGATCCGCCCCTCCCGGCTCGCGTTCGCCATGGGCAAGGTGCTGCCCGCGTGCGCGATGTCGTTCGTGCAACTGCTGCTCTTCACGGGCTTCGCGGCGGTGTTCCTCGGCCTGCCGCTGAACGGTGACGTCCTCCAGGTGGCCCTCACCGGCGCGGCGCTGGTGACGAGCGGCTCCGCAGCGCACCAGGGAGCCAGAGGCAGGGGTCCGCGCCATCCGGAACGCCAGCTGTTTCAGGGCTGCCATGACGTCCTTCGCTCGGGTGTCCGTCGAAGCAAGCATGCCCTCGCGGTCTGACAACGCGCCGCGGCGGTTCTACTCCAGGCGGGACGCTCCGGGTCATCGGTGCGACCGCCAGCGCCAGGGCGTGTCAACGTTCGGAAAACCGAGGGGCAGGAATGAGCCCCCATGGGGCTGCCCGGCCCCTCCACTGCGCAACGCGGCAACGCAAGGATTTGATGCAGACAGTCAATCCCTCTTGAAAGTCTTTTCAGGTCATTGCTTGACACTTCAATACTGCCAATGAGAAGGTTTTTGGCGCGGGTTCCCCGCAAATCGAATCTGGGAGGCTATTCATGAAGATGAAGAAGCTGACTGTTCAGGCCGAGATGGCGAAGACGGCGTTCCCTTTCTACGATTGGCTCTGCGATTCTGACGGACCGATCTGGGCGTAATTCCCAGGCAGTGGAATCCGACGCCGTGCGCTCTTCCTGAGCGCACGGCGTTGTATTTGGAGCCCTTCATCGCGGGCACGTGAATGCGGTCCATCTCGTCTCCTGTGGAGTGACAATGCCCTGGCACGACTCGCTTCCCTTGCTTGAGTCCTTGCAGACTCCGTCGCTCGTTGTGGTCGAGGCAGCCCCTGGAGACGGGCGTCAGGAGCTCCTGGCGCGCTGGCTGCGCGAGGGAGGTTCGCAGGCCGCACGCACGTGGCACGTCACCGCGGATTTCAACGAGCAGGGGCCGTGGGCCGGCCTCCGCGGTGTGCTGGCGGACCTGCTGGGCGACATCGAGCAGAACGCCCCCGAGCTCTTGGAGCGGCACAGCTATGAGCTCTGCACGATCCTCCCCATGCTGCGGCACAAGATGGAGGTTCGGGGCTTCTCCCTCACGGACGTGGCCAGGGGAGATGAGAAGGTCCGGCACTATCCACCCGATCGCGCCTTTCGAGTCGTGCAGGGTGTCATCAATCTGCTCACGACGTGGCGAGCGCTCGCGCCCGCGGGCCGGTGGGTCTTCGTCTTCGATGCCTTCGAGCATGCGAGCACGCTGGGAAAGCTCTTTGTCTCAGAGCTCCTCCGTCGACGGGGGCAGTCGCTCCAGGTGACCGTGGTCCTGGCCGTGGCTCCTGGTACGGGCGAGGAGCAGATTCCGCCCCTCCAGATGCACACCGCCGAGGTTTCGCGCGTGCGGCTCGACCTGGCGCCCTCTTCCGAGGCCCCCATGAGTCCTGCCACCGCTGCGCGGCTGGCGGAAGAGCTCGAACAGCGGATGGCGAAGGACCCCGCCGAGCATGAAGCGCACCTCCCGGCGGTGCTCAAATACTGGAAGCAGTCCCAGCGAGATGACATGTGGCGCAAGAGCCTGGCGCTCGCGCTGAACCTCGCGATCCACCGGGGAACCTACGCGGACGCCATGCGGTACGGCGCCGGGGTGCTCGGGGAGCTGGACCTGCTCGCGAAGGAGGCCCCCAAGCTCTACCGCTCGGCCCTCTTCAGCCTCATGTATGGGTATATCGCCGCGGGCGAGCCAGCCCGGGCTTTGCAGATCGTGATGCGGCTGGACCCGGGAGTGGAGTCTCCGGAGACCTGTATCCGGCTGGACTACAACCTGGCGATGTTGCATTCGCGCTTTCTTCCCCAGCCCGACTACGACCGGGCGGAGCGCTACCTCCAGGACGCGCTGAAGGAGATCGAGCGCTCGTCGTTGCCCGAAGGCGAGAAGCACTTCGCCCATGTGTTCAATCGCAATGGGCTGGCCTACGTGCGAATGCGGCAGCGCAGGCCCCAGGAAGCCATTGAGTTGTGCAAGCAGGGGTTTGAACGGCTCAGCGAGCACCTCCACCCGGAGCGGCACAAGCTGCACCGCTCCGTGCTGCTCTACAACATCGCGCAGGTCTACGCGGGGCTGGACATGGTCGAGCAGGCGATCTCGCAGATCACGCTCGCCATGGAGATGGATCCCAACTACTCGGAGTACTACAACGAGCGGGGCTCCCTGTTCCTCAAGTCAGGCCGGCCAGACAAGGCGCTCGCGGATTTCCGAAAGGCCATTGACTGCAGTCCTCCCTACGCGGAGGTCTGGATCAACCTGGCGCAGTGCTATCGCGCGATGAACCGCCCGCAGCAAGCGGTGCAGGCCTTCTCCGAGGCGTTGGACCTGGCCCCCAACAACCTGCTCGCCTTGCGTGGCCGCGCCGATTGCCATGACGACCTGGGCCTCTCCGAGCAGGCCATCGCGGATTACAGCGCGGCGCTTGCGCTCTCGCCGGCCCAGCCCGGGCTCCTGGCGAATCGCGCCATCTTGCGTTACGCGTCCGGCCAGATCGCGGAGGCAGCCGCCGACCTCGACGCGGCCATCCGCCACGCGCCGCAGATGGCGGATCTCTACCGCAACCGGGCCATCGCGCTGTTCGACCTGGGGAGGGAAGAGGACGCGGTCCGCGACTGCCAGACGTATCTGCGGATGGCGCCGGAAGCGGAGGACCGTCAGGAGATCGAAGCACGTCTCCATGCCACGCAGCGCGCACGCGCCACGGGCTGATGTCTTCTGATTCCGACATGCGGCCTGGCGTCATCCGGGCGTGGCTCTGCGCGGGGCTTGCCGCGACGCTGCTCATGGCGCCTGCCTGTCAGGAGCAATCCCGGGGCACCGCGGATTCGGAACATGGGGGCGGTGAGAAGGGCCAGGTGGAGGCCCCAGCGCTGTCCGCCAGCACGAAGCCTTCGCCGGGCGCCAGCGTGGCGGAGCGGCTCAAGGCGGAGGCGCCCCTTGTCGAATCGGCCCGTCTTGTCTCCTGCCAGGGGGACAAGGTGTTGGCGCGGATGCCCGAGCCGCTGTTGACGCAGCTTCGGACCGCGCTGCCCCAGGCAGCGGTTTCGCGGACCCCGGCCCTGACGACGCCACCTTGGGAGTCCGTCCTCCTGGAGCTGAACTTCCGGGACGGGCGGGCGGTTTTCGCGCAACTGGTGCGCGAGGACGTCCTCCGCCTGCGCGAGGAGCGGTGGTGCGGAGCGGGAGTGCAAGGCGTTGAACTGCTTCTGTCGGACGGGCCCTCGCTGCTCCCGTGGTTCCAGCAGCACCTGGGACCCGTACAGTCCAAGGAGCAACAGCTTCCGCCGGGGCTTCCCCCACCTCCCTGACGCGAAGTCCGCGCGAAGCACTCGTGAGGAATACGGGTGGGCCGTTTCACGTTGCCCACGGTTTCTCCGAGCATGACCCCAGCCCCTTCCGAGGTCTCGTCCCCCAGTGCCGAGGCCCGTCCCGTGGACTCCAGCGAGCGGCTGGCGCTTCTCGACACACTGCGTGGTTTCGCGCTGTGCGGCGTGTTCATCTCCAACGTGATGGTGTGGTTCAGCGGCAGGGCATTCCTGCCGCGAGAACAGACGCTCGCGGCGATGAACACCGCGTCGCTCGCGGACACCCTCACCTGGCAGGCGTACGTGTTCCTCGTGGCGGGGAAGTTCATCACCCTCTTCTCGTTCCTCTTCGGCCTCGGCTTCGCGGTGCAGATGGGCCGCGCCGAGGCCCGAGGGGCCTCCATCACACCGCTCTATGTCCGGCGGCTGGGGGTGATGCTGGTGATGGGGCTCTCCCACCTGTTCCTCATCTGGTACGGCGACATCCTCAGCACGTACGCGGTGCTGGGTTTCGGCCTGCTCCTGTTCCGGGGGCGCTCGGAACGGACGCTGCTCATCTGGGCCCTGCTGTTCGCCCTGGGGTGGTCCGTCGTGGGAGTGGTCATCCTCAAGCTCCCACAGCTGATGGCGGACTCACCGGAGGCCGGCGCGGCCATCGTCAAGGCGGCCACCGAGAAATCCGAAGCCATCCGGGCCCGGACGCTGGCGGCCTACGCGGGTGGAGGCTGGTTGGACGTGACGAAGGCCACCTTCCACTTCGTCTTCCGCGACTACTTCCCGCTGCTGCTGGCCATCACGCTCTCGACCTTTGGCCGGTTCCTGCTGGGCCTGCTGGCGGGGAAGCGCCGCATCTTCCACGACGTGCCCCAGCACCTGGGGCTGTTCCGCCGGGTCCTCGGCTGGGGGCTCGTGGCCGGGGTGATTGGCGGCGGCAGCGGCCTGGTGCTGCAACAGCTCATGCTCAAGCAGGTCTTCACCCCGGAGACGCTGCCGACGTGGGTGTCCTTCGTCATGGCGCCGCTGCGGAACCTGGGCGAGCTGGGCTTCGCGGCCGTCTACGTGTCCGGCATCACCCTGCTCTTCCAGCGGGCCCCCTGGCAGCGAGCGCTGGGCCTGCTCGCGCCCGTGGGCCGCATGGCGCTGACGAACTACCTGTCACAGTCGCTCATCAGCGTGCTGTTCTTCTATGGATACGGACTGGGCTTCATCACGAAGCTGGGCCCCACGGCGTGCGTGGCGTACTGCCTGGCCATCTTCTGCGTCCAGGTGGCATGGAGCCACCTGTGGCTGTCGCGCTTCCGCTTCGGCCCCGCGGAGTGGGTGTGGCGGTCGCTGACGTATGGCAAGGCCCAGCCGATGCGCCGTGATGACGCCCGGGGCCAACGCACGACGGCGCCGGCATAGCGCGACGCTGCGCCCAGGGACACATCAACGGCGGCCAGCCGCGGGTCAACGGCAACCAGCAGCCTTGAAGATCAGCTCGGTGACGGCTTCAGGGTGGCTGATCATCGCGACGTGTGAGCTGCGAATCTCGACGGTATGGGCGCGAGCGCGCCGGGCCATGAAGCGTTCAGCCTCGGGCGGGATGGTGTTGTCGTCGCGTGCGACCATGTACCAGGACGGAATGACCTTCCACGCTGGCGGCCCAGATGGCTCATTGAAGACGGAGACGGCGGCTGGGCGCTGACTGGCGGCCCCCACCGCCGCGTCCTTCTCACGGAGGTCGGCCGCGAAGAGCTCCTGGAAGAAAGCGGGGTCGATGTATGCGTCGGCGTCCGAGCTTCCGCCCCCTGGGAACGGGCGCAAGACGAGGTGCTCGCCAAGCTCGGAGTGGCCGCCGCCGAGCGTGTTGGCCTCCGAGATGCTCTCCCCCTCATCCAGTGCATACGCGGCGATGTACACGAGCGCCCTCACGCTCGGGTTCCCGTTGGCCGCGTTCGTGATGATGGCTCCGCCGTAGGAGTGGCCGACCAGGACGACGGGACCGGTGAGGGTCCCCAGGAAGTATCGAAGATACTCCGCATCCCCCGAGATGCTTCGCAAGGGATTGGCGAACGCGTGCGCCGTGTAGCCTTGCCTCTGCAACCGTTTGATCACATCGGCCCAGCCGGATGCGTCGGCGAACGCGCCGTGGACGAGGACGATGGTGGGCTTGCGACGACAGCCGGTGTTCGCCACGTCTTCGGATGCAACGGCCTGGGAGGGAATGGCGCTGACAGCCAGCAGCATCCAGAGAGCATGGAGCAGGCCCAGCCGGCGCATGTTCCGTGGGGTGAAACGCTGAGCGTTCATCGGCCTCTCCGGATGAGTCCGCGCGAGGTGCGGGACGGCGCGGAAGGTGGGTGGCCGATATCACCGCGCCAACCCGGACCGGGGTCCAGGCAGGATGAACGCGCCCGGCAAGGCGCCCGGCCCCTCAGTCCACTGCGACGCGGCCCACGGCGCTCCTCGCCATGCGCAGCCACACCAGCGAGACCATCAGCCACGCCGCCGTGAGCGCACTCCAGGCCTGGGGCGCGCTGGCCTGGACCAACCACAGTGTCACGACCACCCCCATCGCGAGCACCCGGGCGAGCTCCAGGGGCTCGCTCCACGCCTTCGACTCCAGCATGCCGCTCCAGGCGGTCGCCATCGCCCAGAGCAGCAGGCTCAACACGACCTTCTGCCAGCCCGAGAGCGGCGAGGCATGGTGGCTCACCAGGAGCATGAACGGCATCGACGCGAACAACTGGAAGACGAGGTACCTCCGCACGCCAGGCAGTTCCCGCGAGTGGTACTTCACCTCCGCGCCCTCCTGCTTCCAGTAGCCCAACGCACGAGGAGGAAGGTCCGCGGGCCGCCAGCCCGTGGGCATCACCCAGAGGCGCAGCCGGTCCCAGTGGCTCTTCGTGGCGACGGCGTCCGCGAAGAGCCGGGCCCAGGCTTGGAAGTTGATGGCCGTGGGGTCCCAGGTGTTCGCCGGGGTCGTCAGGCCATAGGAGCACGGCTCGGTCTCCTCTTCGTAGGTGCCGAACATCCGGTCCCAGATGATGAGGAAGCCCGCGTAGTTCTTGTCGATGTACAGGTCGTTGCGCGCGTGGTGCACGCGGTGGTGCGACGGCGTGTTCAGCCACGACTCCACCCACCGGGGGAGCTTGGGGATGACCCGCGTGTGGGGGATGAACTGGAGCACCAGGTGGAAGGCCACCATCGCCAGCACCGCCTCCGGCGGAAAGCCCACCAGCACCAGCGGCCAGTAGAAGAGGAACGAGAAGAGGCGCTGGGTCACGCTCGCGCGCAGGGCCACCGCGTAGTTGAGCTCTTCGGTGGAGTGGTGCGGCGAGTGGGCCGCCCAGCCGATGTTGGTGCGGTGGCCGAAGCGGTGGAACCAGTAGAAGAGGAAGTCGACGCCCAGGAAGAGCGCCACCAGTGACAGCGGCGACGTCGCGTCCAGCCGCCACGGCGCGAACTGGCCCAACTGCGTGAAGAGGGGCAGCACCAGCAGCGCCACCGCGACGTTGACGCACTGGTTCATCACGGCCGTGCCCATGCTCGCGATGGAGTCCTGGAAGCTGTAGTAGCCGTTGCGCCGCGCCACGCACCAGGCGAACTCGGTCAGGGCCAGGGCAATGACGAAGGGCGTCGCCACGGCATAGACGTTGATGGACATGCCGCCGGTATATGGTTCCCCCAGCGGCCTGCGCCTTAACCCAGGTCAAGCCAGGGTCCTTCGAGCCGTGAGATTCCCCAAGCTCTTCGAGCGCCTCGCCACGCTGGCCCCGCTACCTCCCGAGGAATGGGTGAAGGCCGAGGCCGTGGCGAAGGAACAGTCGCTCGCGAAGCGGGAGCTCTTCCTGCGGCCAGGGGACGCGGCGGACCGGTTCGCCGTGGTGCTCCAGGGCGTCTTCCGGGGCGTGCGCGTGTCGCCACGCGGGGGCGAGTCCATCAAGGCCTTCCGCGCCGAGGGAGAGCTGATTGGCGCGTACGCGGAGATGTTGCAGCGACGGCCGTCGATGACCTCGATTGAAGCGCTGGAGCCGAGCCGCGTGCTGGTGTTCCAGGCGCGGGACTTCCAGGCGCTGGAGCAGGGCCACGTGTGCTGGGAGCGGCTGGCGCGCCGCGTGGCGGAGCAGCACTTCCTGCTCAAGGAGCGCCGTGAGCAGGAGTTCCTGGAGCTGTCCGCGGAGGAGCGGCTCGTGAACTTCTGGGAGGAGCATCCCCATTTGAAGGGACGGGTCCCCCAGCGCGACGTGGCGGCCTACCTTGGCATCACCGAGGTGGGACTGAGCCGCATCATATCCCGGCGCCGCAAGCGCGACGGTTGACTAGAGCTTGGGGAACTTGACGACGCTGGAGGAGACCTTGACGAGGTCGTAGGACTCCTGCCGGCTGACCAGGTTCGTCTGCTGCGCGACCAGTTGCGCGCGGAACTCCACCTGCCGCGCCTCGTAGTCGAAGAGCGCGTAGACGACGTAGTACCGCGCCCGGCGAACCATCGTTTCCTGGTCGACCGAGAGCTGGATGTCGTCCGGGTTCAGGCTGCTGTCGACGACGCACTTGAAGCCGGCCAGCTTGTGCAGGTTCTGCGAGGCGCTGTCGGTGCGCGCCTCGTGCCGGATGAAGATGCGGCCCTCCTGGAACTTGTACCAGAGGCTGCAACCGCTCAGGTTCGCGGTGAAGAAGTACGTGAGGGTGCCGGTCGAGAGATCGATCTCGCCCTCCGTGACGTCACCGGACTTCCACGGCAGGTAGAAGGTATCCGGGGACTTGCTCTCCTTGAGCGTGGCCAGCTCGCGGTCTTCCAACTCATCGAACGCCACCGCGTAGGCGCCCATGCCGGCGCCAGGAGCGGGACCGAGAATGAGCGGCTTCTGCTTCTGCCTGCCAGATGCGTTTCCCATGAGACTCATTCATAGCAGCAGGGTGGTGCGTCTTCACCTGAAGCCCTTGAAGTGGGAATATCCGCTCAAACCGACTTAGCCCACAGAAAGGTTTACGATGACGACCTCATCCCGTTCTCTTGCCCTGCTCTTCCTTGGCGCTGCGCTGATGGGTGGCTGTGAAGCGGAGCAGACGACCACGCCCACGAGCGAAACCACGGTCCTCCCGACGGATGACCTGCGAACGGTCGAGAGCCGCTCGACCATCGATCCTTTCTGCAAGGCGGCGACGCAGGAGAACTTCGTGCTTTCGCTCCTCAACCAGCGACGTGCTGCGGGCGCTAACTGTGGTGGGGTGGCGAAGATGCCGGTGCCTCCGCTCTCCGTGAACGCGAGACTAACGTGCACGTCGACCAATCACGCCCAAGACATGGCTACGAATGGCTACCTTGGATACATCAGCCTGAATGGCTGGACCCCCTTGCGGCGCGTCACGAACGCGGGCTACACCCCGCTATCGTACGTGGAGGAGAACGTCGCCGCTGGTTACAGCACGGTGGAGGCGGTGGTGGATGCATGGATGGCCAATCCCCGCGACTGCAACAACATCATGAGCCCGGCGCACATTCACGTGGGCATCGGACAGTCCACCGTGCAGGGCAGCACGTACAGCTATTGGGTGCTGGATTTCGGCCGGCCGTAGCGGCACCGCCCGTAGCCAGGTGGAACCCCCTTCGTCGGGCCTGATCCGTCCTGGCAGCCGCGGCCCCCTTCGTAGTCGCCCTGCGTGCCAGGCTGAAGGGGCGAATGGACCGCTCTCATTCCCCCTCCCCTACTCCGCATGTTAGGAGTTGCCCGGTTCCGGGAGGAGTTCATGCGTTCATCTCAGGCATTGGGGCCGCCCCTGTGCTGGGTCTTTCTCGTCATCCTGCCGTCAGTCGGGCTGGCGGCTCCAAGCAGCGAGGTGAAAGGCCATCTGGAGGCCATCGCCAGTCTCTACGAAGAGCTCGAGTTCGAGAGTGCCCTCGGCCAACTCGCCACGGCGCGGCGGCAGGCGAACGGACCGGAAGACGACGTCGAACTTTCACTCTGGGAAGGCTTGCTCATGGCGGAGTTGAGCCGGACGGAGGAGTCCAACGCTGCCTTCATGGCCGCCCTGTTCCTGCGGCCGGACGCACAGCTCCCCTTGAAGGTGTCGCCCAAGGTGGCGAACCAGTTCGAATCGCTGCGGAAGGTGGTGAAGCGCACGCAACAGACGCGCCGTGACGCGCCCAAGCCCTCGCCCGCACCGCGTCAGGCGACGGATGTACCGCGTGAAGGCCCTCCGCCATCCGCACCGCCTCGCATCACGTCTCCGGCCAGCGTCGAGGTGGCATCGGCGCCCATCGCGCCCCCGCTCCAGGTGACCCAGGAGACGCGGAAGAGTTCCTTGCGCTCCAAGGCCTATATCCCCGCGATCGCCGGCGGCGCGCTCACCGTCGCGGGTGGGATTTCCTGGGCCCTGTCTCGTGGAGAGCTGTCGAAGCTTCGCAACGCGGACCCGTCCCTGGCGAACTTCGCGGACATTGACCGGGCCGCGTCGCGGGGGCGGACACTGCAAGCCGCGGGCGTCGGAATGCTGGGGGTCGGTGTGCTGGGGCTGGGGTTGGCGACGGGCATGTATCTGATCGGTGCTCCCGAGAAGAACCTCGCCATGCAGATGGGAACGGATGGCCGGTCGGCGCTTGTGTATGGGAGGTGGCCATGAACCTGTTTCGACTGCGGGCAGCGCTGGTCCTGTTCGTGCTCGCGAGCGTGGCCTGCACCGACTTCGATCTGGAAAAGCAGAAGCTGTGCAAGCAGTTCCCTGAACGGTGTGGCAACGCCGACGGGAGCATTGGCGACTGGACGGGTGGAGCGCTGAACGTCACCTTCGAATACAGCGGCTTCGAGCGCGGGTGCGTCACGGTGACCGCAACGGACGCGGCCAACCCGGGGAACACGAGCAGCCTCGACGTAGCGCTCCCCGGCAAGACGCCCGGTTCCGTGTCGGTGATGGTGTTCCGGACGAAGGACTGGGGCCACACGCTGAACGTGACGACGCAGTTGCATGAGATCGACTGTTCAGCCCCCTTGGTTGGGGCCGCGCAGGAGAAGAAGACGGACGTCCCCGAGGGGGGCACGCTGGACGTGGCCTTCACGGTGAGCGCCATTGATGGAGATGGAGACGGCTACTTCAGTAGCGGTGGCCCCGGGGGGACCATCAAGGGCTCCGACTGCAATGACGGGGACCCGGCTGTGAACCCCAGCGCCAAGGAGGTGTGCAACGGAAAGGATGACAACTGCACCCTCGGAGAGTCGGACGCGGACGACAAGCCGACCTGGTACACGGACGGAGATGGGGACGGATACGGAGACGTCGCGGTGCAGTCCTGTTCCCAGCCTGCTGGGACCGTGGCTCTGGGCGGTGACTGCAACGACAACGACGCGCAAGTCCGGCCGGGCCGGGCAGAGTTCCTCTGCGATGGCAAGGATGACAACTGCAATGGCACGAACGACGAGAACTTCAATCTCGGCAGTGATTGCGAGACTGAGTTCAAATGCGCTGGCAAGGTGGCATGTGCCAGCACCTCAAGCCAGACTGCTTGTGTGCCTATCGAGGAGCCGCTGACCTGGTACGTGGACAGCGACGGTGACGGCTTCGAGGGCCAGGCAGTGGCGGAGCAGGCCTGTGAGTCGCCCGTTGCAGGTGGTGTCTCGCCCGCCCAGGACTGCGACGAGAGTTCTGTCTACGTCCGGAATGGGCTACCGGAGGTCTGCGACCGGCTGGACAACAACTGCTCTGGCACGGTGGACGAGGGGTGTGGTCCACTCACCTGGACGGTGAAAACGTCAGTCGGTGGAAGCGATAGCCTGACGGCCATCACCCTTTACGACAATGGGCAAAAGGGATGGCTGGTTGGCACAAACAATCTCGTCCATTACGACTTCACAACTGGCACTGCAACGCCGTATACGCATTCCTCCTGCCTGGATAACTGGACGGCGGCATGGGCGTCCGCGAACGGACGGCTCTTCGCCGTCGCGCAGTCAGGGAAGATTGTGACCCGGCTCTTTAACGGCGATCCCGGTTGTTTCCAGGTCACCGCGCCCGCTCCAACATCGCTATATGGCATCACCGGCATCGAGCAGTCCGGGCAAGACGCCACCGTCTATGCGGTTTCAAGCAATGGCAGGATTTTCAAATGGACATCACCTTACGGCCAGAGCGGTGCTCTTTCTACCTTCGGTAATGTTGGTGACAATCTTCGTGCGATCGCGAACTCCGGGTCCGAGGGAACGTTGTTGGCCGTTGGTGGGAGTAGCAATGCCAAGGCAGTTGCCTACCGCTATGACACGGCAAGCTCTCAGTGGGTTTCAGACCCGTTGAGCGGAAGCTTCGACGGATTCCTCAAAGGCATCCATGTAACGGACAGCCGATTCGCCTACGCGGCTGGCGACAATGGACTGGTCTTCAAGAGGAGTGGAGGCGTCTGGACCCCCTTGCCTACCGTCGTCGAGTCTGACGGAACAACGAAGGTCCAGATTCGGGACGTCCTTGCCTTCAGCGAGAAGGGCATCTACGTCGCCACCAGCGCAGGGATGATCCTTTTCTACAACGGATCCGTGTGGACCACCGTGTACACAGGACCAGCCCCGCTGTACTCGCTCGATGCCCCTTCACCCGCTCGCATCGTGGCGGCGGGCGAAGGTGGCACCGTCGTGAGCTTCACGGCGCCCTGAGTCGCCCGGCCCCGGCTGGAATCGCGCGTCGGATCCATCGACGCGTCTTTCCCCGGGGCCTTGCCCGTGGGCCGTTCCACCCAGCAGGCCTGGTGCCGGGCCCGCCGGTCCAACAGGAGGGTCCACATTCCCCCTGTACTTATCCGGTGATCAGCGGTAGACCGGCGCCCGCACGAGGTGAGCGGCTCAGCTTCAGAGCCCGTTCCGCCCTGGGGCTTTTGTGGGGAGTTAGTTCAGTTGGTTAGAACGCCGGCCTGTCACGCCGGAGGCCACGGGTTCAAGTCCCGTACTCCTCGCCACCAAGAAGGGCCCGGAATCGAAAGGTTCCGGGCCCTTCGCTTTTTCCGCAACGGGTGGCCTGGTGGGATGCGGCCCACTCCATCTGGCTTTGCCATCCTGTCCCTTCAGACCGATTGCGAAGCCGTCGCCGTCAGGTTCTAGACTGCCACCCGTCACGGCCAAAGCCTCACAACCAGACACAAGCAGGGGGCGTGGTCCCAAGGGGCCACGGAACAGACAAGCATGAAGACTGCCATTCAATGGATGGGGATGCTGGCCACGTGCGCGTGGCTTGCCTCGTGTCAGGGGATGCCCCCGGAGGGCTCCGAAATCATTCGCATGGAGATCGCCCTGACGGGGGATGTCTGCGGAGTCACTTCCGCCACCGCGACGGTCTCCGCGCCGGACATGACGACCCTGGGCCCCGTGGCGCTCCAGGTGACAGAGGCGGCCATCCAGGGCCGCATCACCCAGGTCCCGGCGGGCACGGCCCGCACGGTCCAGGTGAACGCGCTCAACGCTTCCGGCCAGATGGTGTACTCGGGCAGCACCCAGGTAGATGTGGTCGCGGGCAGCGTCACCTCGGCCAACCTCGTCCTGCGCCGTGACCTCACGAACTGCCCCAGCACGCCGGGCACCGGTGGCATCGACATCATCGGGTCGCTGGAGACGGGTGAGCCGTCCAGCGACGGGGGCACGTCCGACGGCGGGTCGCCCTCGGATGGGGGCATCGTCCTCGATGGCGCGCAGCTGGCCTTCAACGTGGACGACGCCACACTGACCAGCGGAGGCATCATCCACTTCTTCGACCGCACCGCCGACCGGGTCCACCGGCTCGACGTGAAGAATCGCCGCTTCCTGAGCGCCTACGCGGGCACGGCCGACGCCGTGTCCATGGCGGTGACTCCGGACGGGGCCACCACGTACCTGGCCTACACCGGCGGGCGCATGGACGCCTTCTCGCGCGACGGCACCGCCCGCTTCTTCGCCGCGGCGCCGGAGACGGTCTCCAGCATGGTGGTGGCCGGCAACTACCTGTTCACCATCGACGGCTCCGGCGCGTGGGATTCGCACTCGCTCTACCAGCGCGCCACGGGTGCGCGCGTCGCCACGGCCGAGTGGCGCTACTCCGCCCGCAGCCTCGTGTTCTCCCCGGTGAACAAGCGCGTCTACCTGCTCAACTCGGGCGTCTCCCCGACGGACGTGACGATGGTGGACGTGGACCCGGTGGCGGGCACGCTGGGCGCCGAGCGGGACTCGCCGTACCACGGTGACTACAACCTGCCCAACCCCATCCGGCTCCTGCCGGACGAGTCAGGCGTCCTGGTGGGCAGCGGCCTGTTCTTCAACGCTGGCGACCTCACCTACCGCACCAGCATGGGCCTGTCGTTCGTGGACGCTGCGTTCCACGGCGGCCGCTACTACCTCATCGACACGGTGGGCAACACGACGCAGCTGCGCGTGCTGAGCAGCACCTTCGACATCCTCTCCGCGGGCTACCACCCTGGCATCGCGAAGCGGGTGTTCGTGCACGACGGTGAGCTGGTGCTCGTCACGGAGGTGCGCACGGGGCAGCTCCAGGTGCGCATCCTCGCGCTGTAGGCCGGAGCCCCGTGGGTGCAGTCAGAAGCCCAGCAACCCCATCGGGTTGCTGGGCTTCTTTCACGTGCAGCCTGCTACTGCGTGACGTCGACGGTGTAGACGCCATCGCCGGACGTGGCGGTGCCCGTCACGTGGGTGCTGCCCGGCGTGCGGCGGACCTTGCCGGTGCCGTCGTCCTCGATTTCACCCGTGAGGGTGAGATCCAGGATGACGCTGCCCTCCAGGTCTCCCGTCATCTGGAAGGGCCCCTTGAGCGTCCCGGTGAACGTGCCGTCCGGGATGTCGCGCAGTTGGAGGGTGAGCTCCGGCTGCGCCGCCGTGTCCGTGCTCGACGCGTAGGTGATGTTCACCGGGTCCTCGTCCCCGCCTGGGAGGATCTCTCCGTCAGAGTACCCGGTCATGCCAATGCGCAGGCGCATGCCCTTGTTGGCCGAGCTGCCCTGGTCCACCTGCCCGGTGACGAGCAGCGTCCCGGAGACGTCGCCCGTCGTGGACTGGGGCGCGATGTTCGCGCTGGACGCGGTGTTGAAGCCGACGAAGCCCAGCTGCAGGGCCTTGCTGACGGACGGGTCGAGCCCGAGGTACGCGCGGCGGGCCTGCTCGTCGGAGCTGATGTCGTCATCACCGCAAGCCGTGAGGCCCAGGGACAGGAAGAGGGAGCACGCGACAGCGGTCACGGCACGCGGAAAAGGTGTGAGCATGATGGGTGTCTCCTGTCATCCGATGGGGCTGTTGCACACGCAGGGCGTCGTGCCAGTGCAGGCTTCCCCGCTGATCGTCTCGCAGTTGAGCCGCGGGCAGCACGGGCTGGTGGGCGAGCACGCCTGACCGCCGGCGGAGCAGGTCGAACCCGTCTCGCAGGTGCCGACGACGCTCCCACCCGGGATGTTGCAGCCGAGCCCGACGCAGCAGTCCGCGGGCGTCGTGCAGGCCTGGCCCTGGGGCTGACACGCGCTGGGAGCCGAGCAGGTGCCATTGGAGCAGATGCCGGAGCAGCAGGCGGCGCCCGAGGCACAGGCCTTCCCGTTCGCGGCGCACGTGCCCGCGTCCGTCCCCCCCGTGCCTGCGTCCTGGGTGCCCGTGCCACCGTCCGTGCCGCCACCGCCCGGCACGTTCCCGGTACGGCAGGCATAGCCAAACTCGGAGGCGACGAAGCAGGTGGTGCCCGCACAGCACCTGGAGTTCCGCGGGTCACAGGGCGTGCCCACGGGATCGCACGTCACCTTCTGGCAGGTCAGGCCGCCATCCGCGCCGGGCAGGCAGCGCGCCCCGCCGCAGCACTGGTCGGAGAACTGGCACTGCTGGTCCTGCGCGATGCAGCACGGCTCCTCGCCGGTGTAGCCCGTGGGGCAGCCCGCCGGGCAGTTGTTGTTGGGGCAGCCGCCGAAGCAGCGCGGCACGCCGACGGAGTCCACCTTGCACACGGCCTTCTGGCCGTCGCAGCAGGCCTCGCGGGCGTTCACGTCGATGATGCCGCCATCCGGCAGCTGGCCGCTGCCGCAGATGTTGCCCACCGGGTTGCAGCCATTCGGCTTGTCACAACGGCTCTCGCGGCAGTCCACCGCGTTGGACAGCTTCTCGCCGCCACAGCACACGCCGTCGTCGGTGCAGTAGTCGCCCGTGGGACGGCAGCCGCCCACCGGCTGGCACACGGTGGTCCCGTAGCCCAGGTCCACGCACGTGCGCGAACAGCAGGTGCTGGAGCCCGAGCACGGATTGCCGTCCTGGAGGCAGCCGCCCGCGCCGCCACCGCTGACCGCCACGCAGCGGCCCGGGGTGCCCGTGTTCTCCTGCGAGCACACACCGCCGCAGCAGTCCGCGCCCTTCATGCACAGGTCGTTATTGGCCTGGCACGAGTACGCTGCCTTGCAGACTCCTCCCTGGCAGTTGCTGGAGCAGCAGTCCCCCGCGCCGGTGCAGGCCTGGCCCGGCACCTTGCAGCTGCTGGTGCTGCTGGAAGGCAGCGCCGCGCACTTGCCGTCCGCGCCACAGAGCTTCGTGCAGCACGCCTCCGCGCTCGCGCACGTGCTGCCTACGTCCAAGCACTGCAGCGTGGAGCACCTGCCGTCCAGGCAGCTGTTCGTGCAGCACTCGATGCCGCTGGTGCAGGCCTCGCCCGCGGCGGTGCACTGGGCACTGGGGGCCGGACAGACGCCCGTGTCCGAGCAGAGGCCCGTACAGCACTGGGCGCCCGAGTCCCGGCTGCACGCCGTGCCCTCGCCGAGGCACTGGGAGCCAGGCCCCGCGTCGGGCAGGGGCTGCGGCCCCGCGTCCGTTCCGGCATCCACCGTGACCGGCGGAGGGTCCGGCGGCTTGCCGATGTCTCCACTGCTACAAGCCACGACACCGAGGGCCACACCCAGGGCGCCCAGCAACAGCCAGCGGTTTGCCTTCATCCCCAGGAGACCCCAACGGGTGATTACCGGCCACGTGACAGCCCTGCCCACGCCCTGATGCCAGGCGGTCCTCCTCTGCGGTCCCGAGGTCGGGCCGGCAATCGAACGGAGAGGCGGGCGTACACCTCGCGGACTCCTTCCCTTGGTGAACCCATGCGTCGTTCCCTGTCCCGCCTCATGCTCGCGGCCATCGTGTTCAGCCCGGGAGGTGCGGCCCTCGCGGCGGAGGGGACGAAGAAGCCCGCGACGCAATGGCTGGCCAGCCCTGCACAGGCGGCCCGCGCGGCGCGAGTGGAGGCGGGCCTGGCCCCGGTCGTCATCGAAGGCGAGAAACCCCAGAGCCTGACGCTCTCGCAGTGGATGGCGCTGTACCGGATCCCCGGGCTGAGCATCGCCGTCGTCGACAAGCACGCCATCGTCTGGGCCAGGACCTATGGCGTGAAGGAGGCGGGTGGCTCGGAGCCCGTCACCCTGGAGACGCTGTTCCAGGCAGGCTCCATCAGCAAGCCCGTGACGGCCCTGGCGGCGCTGCACTTCGTCGAGGCTGGCAGATGGTCGCTCGACGAGAACATCAACGACAGGCTGCGCTCGTGGAAGGTCCCCGAGAACGACCTCACGAAGGAGCAGAAGGTCACCCTGCGCCGGCTGCTCAGCCACAGCGCGGGGACGACCGTGCATGGCTTTCCCGGGTACGCCGTCGACGCCCCCATGCCCACGCTGGTGCAGGTGTTGGAGGGCGAGGCGCCCGCGAACACGGCCCCGGTGCGCGTCGACCTCGTCCCCGGTACGAAGACGCGCTACAGCGGCGGGGGGACATCCATCGTCCAACTGATGATGGTGGATCAGCTCCGGAAGCCGTTCCCCCAGGTCATGCGGGAGACGGTGCTGAAGCCGCTCGGCATGAGCAGCAGCTCCTACGAGCAGCCCCTCCCTCCGGCCCTCGCCGCAAGGACCGCGACCGGGACGTATGCCAGCGGGAAGAGCGTCGCGGGCCGCTGGCACGTGTACCCGGAGATGGCCGCGGCCGGACTGTGGACCACGCCGTCCGACCTCGCGCGGGTCGCCCTTGAGGTGTCCAGCGCGAAGGCGGGGAAGTCCAAGCGCGTGCTGTCGCAAGCGATGACGAAGCAGATGCTGACGCGGCAGTCGGAGTCGTTCGGATTGGGCTTCCAGGTGGAGCCCGGCACCGACCGCTTCGTTCACGGAGGCTCGGATGAAGGCTTCCAGGCCGCGTTCATGGCCTTCAGTGACACGGGCAGCGGCGTGTTCGTCATGGCCAACTCCGACAACGGCTTCCTGCTCTTCGACCGCCTCATCGCCAGCGTCGCGGCCGAGTATGGCTGGACCGGGTTCAAGCCCGAGCCCGAGTCGCCGTCCGCCCACGTGGATGTGCTCATGCGGCTCAAGGGCGTCGACACCGCGCTCGCCTGGTACACCGCGAAGCATCACGAGGGCATGAAGGGCCTGGAGCCAGGGCACCTGAACCAGCTCGGCTACCGGTTGCTGGGAGACGGCAAGGGCGCGGAAGCGGTGCGGGTGTTCGAAGCGAACGTGAAGCTCTTCCCGACGGATGCGAATGCCTACGACAGCCTGGGCGAGGCACAGCTCCAACTGGGACAGAAGGAAGAAGCCATCGCGAGCTACAGGAAGTCACTCGCGCTGGACGCGAAGAATGCCAATGCGGTGAAGGTCCTCGAAAAGCTGGGGGTGTCCACCGGGAAGTGAGCCGTGCGCCGCGCATGGAGGAGCGGCAGGCCCGGCCTGGCTTCGGGGAGCACCTGCACCGGTCCCCCAGGCCGAGCCCGAAGCTCGGGATGATATCGTGGGTCCGCTCAGCGGTTGTAGACGGCCACGCGCAGCTGGGAGCGGATCTCCATGAGGACATCCCGGGGGGCCTTCCCGGCCTTGAGCATCTCCTCCGCGATCCGCCTCCACGCCTCCATCTCACGGGGCTTGGGCGGACGGTAGGCGCCTTCGAGCACGTCCTTGAACGCCATGTTGACGATGCCGTCCGGGCTGGGCGTCTTGCCGAAGTCCTTCTCCGAGCGGAGCTTCTCGGAGATGGCGTACATGATGGCCTGGGAGGCGGAGCCCCCCTTCGCCATCTCCTGCGCCAGCTTCGAGTACTCCGCGTACTCGGCCGGGGTGGCCGTGCGGTTCTCCTTCTCGAAGACGCGCGCGAAGGCCTTGTCGATGGCGGCCTTGATGGCCTTGGGGTCCTCCGGCTTGCCGCCGTAGTCCTTGATCTGCCGGACCTTCTCCGCGACGGCGAACATGATGTCCTTGGGGGCGGCGCCCTTCTCCGCGAGCTCCTTGGCCATGGCCCGGTACTCGGCCTTCTCAGCCTCGGTCGTGGGACGCGACTCGTTGTTGTAGACGTACTTGTAGGCCTGGTCGATGACGTCGTCGATGACCTTCGGCGAGTTGACCGGCGCACCACCCGTGCTCTGGCGGGCCCGCATCTTCTCCGCGACGGCGAACATGATGTCCTTGGAGCTGGAGCCGGACTTCGCCATGTCCTCGGCCATCTTCGTGAACTCCGCGTACTCCGCGGCGTTGGGCTTGCGCGAGCCTTCGAAGACCCGATCAAAGCCTTTCTCGATGGCGGACCGGATGACCGCGGGTTCGCCCGGCTTGCCGCCCCAGTCCTTGACCTGCCGGATCTTCTCCGACAGGCCGTAAAGGAGGTCCTTGCCGCCAAGGCCCTTGTCCGAGAGCTCCCGGGCCAGCTCCCGGAACGCGGCCTTCTCCGACTCGGAGGTGGGACGCGCGTCGTCAAAGTAGACGTACTTGTAGGCCTGGTCGATGACGGCATCGAGCTCCGCCGCGGTCTTGGGCTTGCTCGGTCCGGTCACCTTCTCGCGCAGCTTCGCGACGAGCGCGTTTTCAATCTCCTTCACGTCACAGCAGCCCTCATTGCGCATCTTCTGGGCGAGCGCGTACAGCTCATTGCGCTCGGTCGGGCTCGGCAAAGGGATGTTCTCACCCGCCGCGCGCCGGACGGCGTCATTGACGGCCGTGTCCAACCGCTCGTTGCGGGGCGGGTTCATGGAGGGAGGGAGCAGGTCGTAGGCCGGCGGCGTCTGCTGGGGCGTGGCCGCGGAGAACGCCGCCGGCGCGGTGCTGTTCGTGGACGCCGCTGGCGTGGTCACGGATGCCTTCAGGGCCGCCAGCAATAGCAGCTCCGAAGAAGATGCCGGCCGCGTCGTCGTCTGCGCCGTCTGGGCTTTCACTGGAGATGGGGTGGCAGGCTTCTGACCGACCTTCATGGGCATTCCTCGGGAAAGAAATACGGTGCTCGGGCTTTACTGATTATGAGACTGAATCCGGCAAAGTTGCCCAAATCCGCATGTCGTGGATACCCCTTAGCACCTGGCGATGTCTGTCGTTGACGGAAACCCTGTCGGAACAGATGGGGATATGACTGCCAGGCCACACTGCGTGCAGGCAGGCCCGCGCGGCGGCTCTCTTCGACGCCCCGGCTCCACGCCCCCTCCACCCTGTAACCGGACTCCGCCCTGCCGCGTATTCCTCTTCGCGCCACCCGGAAGGGGCTGGAGGCACTCTCAAAGGCCGAGAGTCGCCCGCCCTTCCCAACATTCCGCCTGTGAGGTTTGTCCGTTCAGGACAGCGCCCGGGCGGAACCCGATGCCCTCCTCTCTCCCTCGTGATTTGACGCGACGCTCCACTCTCCGAGCGTCGACATGGAAACATCCCCACCGAAATGTAATCAACCATCCCACTTCACCGGAATCCGACCAGGAATTTCTTACAAAGTGATCGAGGTGCGGAAACTTCCGGACGGGGTTGGGGAGAATGGGAAAAAACGGTCGCCGTTCCGGGCGCCGTTCCCATCGAACTCCGGAGTCCGACCATGACCCTGCCCATCGGCTACCGCCCGCTTCCGCCGCCCCCGCCGCCCCCGAAGCCTGTCGCGCCGCCCCCGGCGAAGCCGACGACGACGACGCAGCAGCAGCCCGGGACGCAGCCGAGCGTCTCCACGCAGACGCAGGGCAACGTTCAGACGCCCTCGCGCAACGTGCTAAGCGGCGAGTCCAGCTTCGAGGCGGGCGGCTCGCGCGCCGAGGTCAACGGCACCGGCCCCGGCGGCGTCAACACCAACGCCTATGTCCAGGGCCCGACGTTCAGCGCGGACGCGTCCGTGGACGCGGACATTGGCCTGTCCGGCATCGACGTGAACGTGCAGGTGGACGTGTCCGCCAACTTGGTGGAAGCGGGCGCCAGCGCCACCAAGACGGTGGACTTCGAGATCGCCGGCGAGCAGTACTCCGTCGAGCTGGACCTGGCGGCGCTGGGCAAGATTGGCGCCGAGGGCTCCATCGACCTGGACCTGCACGTCGGCACCGACGGCAACCTGTCCCTCAACGCCGCCGCCTCCGGCTTCGCGGGCGCGCAGGCCAGCCTCACGGGCGGCATCGAGCTGAAGCACGAGGGTGACACCCTGGCCTCCGCCAGCATCACCGCCAGCGCCAGCGCCGGCGTGAGCGGCGACGCCCACGCGGACATCGGCTTGGACGGCGGCAACCTGGAGTTCGACGTCGGCGTGGAGGCCACGGCCGGCCTGGGCCTGGGCGTCGAGGTGGAAGGCTCCGTCAACCCCGGCAACATCCTCAAGGCGGTCGGCGAGACGGCCGCCGCGGCCGGTGGCGAGGTGCTGGAGAACATCGCCGAGGGCGCCATCAACGCGGGCGGCGCGGTGGCGGACGCGGCCGGCGACGTGTTCAACGGCGCGGTGGACGTCCTGGGCGACCTGGCCGGCGGCGTGAAGGACGGGCTCAGCACGGTCGGGGATTGGGTGACCCCCTGGTAGGCAGGCGTGAAACCGCCCAGCCCCACCGGGCTGGGCTATCCTCCTGAGCCATGGCCGTCTCCAAGCAAGCATCCTCCGCGGCGCGTTTGATGAAGCAGGGCCTCCTCAAGGATGCCGCCATCGAATTCGAGCGCGCCCTCAAGCAGGATCCGAAGGACGCGGCCGCGCTGCTCGGGCTCGCGCGTCTGCGCCTCGCGCAGCACGACGAGCCCGCCGCGCGCGAGGTGCTCCAGCGGCTCGTGGCCCTGCACCCCACCCACCCCGAGGCGCTGAGCCACCTGGCCCGGCTCGACGCGGAGAAGGGTGACGCGAGGCAGCTCGCGGTGCTGGAGGCGCTCGCGGCCCAGCCGAAGGCGGGCTTCTTCGAGGTCGTCAACCACGGCCGCGCGCTGCTCGCGCACCACCAGTACCCCGCCGCCATCGCCGCGCTGGAGAAGGCGCTCGCCCTGCAGCCGGGCAACGCCCAGACGCTGACGTACCTGGGCATGGCGCTCCAGGGAGACAAGCAGCTCGACCGCGCCTTGAAGCGCTATCTGGAAGCGGCGGAGGCCAGCCGCACGGAACACCTGCCGCTGCTGTTGGCCGCGCGGGTGCAGGTGCTCAAGGACCAGGTGGGAGCGGCGCTCCAGACGCTCCAGAAGGCCATCCTGCGCAGCCCGCGCGAAACGGCCCTCATCCGGGAGTTCGCGACGCTGTGCTTCGTGGCGGGCGCGCCCGAGCCGGCCATCAAGGCCGCCATCGACATCCGACTCCAGCAGCCGGACAACGCGGACGCCATCTACCTGCACGGGCTGGCGTCCTTCGTGGCCGGCAAGGACGCGGACGCGGACCGCATCCTGCGCGAGGCCCTGGCCAAGGTGCCGGACAACACCATGGTGCGCATCGCGCTGGCCAAGGTGCGCCGGCGGATGGGCGACGACGCGGAGGCCCAGAAGCTGCTGGAGGCCGCCCACGCCAGCGACCCGTCCGACGTGGGCGCGGCGAATGACCTGGCCGTGCTGCTGATGTCGAAGCCCGGGGGCGCGGCCAACGCGCGCGCGGTGCTGGCGCCAGCGCTCCAGGCGCATCCGGACGACGCGGGGCTGCACCTCAATCAGGCCCTGTCGCTGGCGGACACCGACAAGGCCCAGGCCCGCACGCACGCGCAGAAGGCCCAGGCCAGCACCGACAAGCACATCCGCGAGCAGGCGGATCGGCTCGTCGCCGCGCTGGCTGGCAAGTAGTCACCTACGACGCTCGAGGCCGCTGTGTTCTTCGCGGCCCCGCGCCGTCCAGGACTTCCTTTCATCACCGGAGAGGGAGTCCGCGCTGAAGTACGACGCAGCAACCGAACCGCAGGAGCGCGAGGTGCAGGTCGGCTCGGCGCTCCTCTCGGGTGCGCAGGCGATTGAAGTGGTGCAACCAGGGCAGGCTGCGCTCCACCCCCCAGCGGTGGCGTCCCAGCTTCTGGCTCGACCCGAATCCTTTGCACGCGCTGCTCGCCCAGCGCTGCCAGGCGTACCTGCTCGCTCGCGCACGTCCCCCTGAGCACTGGCGTCGCGAAACGCGCGACTGGACACCCGCGGGGTCCGTGCGCCTCCATCCCTCGCCGGAAGCCCAGCAACTGACGCGCATCGGCTGAACCCTCTCACGCGACAACCCCCTTGACGCCCACCGCGTGCCCCACCCGGGCCGGGCTCCCTCCAGGGCCGCGCCCCGCACCGCGGGATGAGTCATGGCCTGGAGGGGCGTGAGCCCCACCCAGCAGCGTTCGCCATTCCACGTCTGTCTTTGCGTGTCCCCCGCCGAAAAGGCAGTTGTTGGAACAGAGCACGGACTTCAGCTTCCTGGCACGCAAGCAATCAGGGTCTTTGCCACCGCTCACGGGCGCTCGTCGCTCCGGGGAGGGTTCTTTTTCGCTTGCGTGAAGGTCCACGGCGAACGACCCGACGGGGAGCACCGCACAATGGCAAGCAAGACGAAGGAAGACTGCAACTGCGCTGACGTGGCCGATGCGGCCGACGGATGCGTCAAGGTCCAGGTCCACGTGGACCTGAAGAAGAAGACGCTGGATGTGAACATGGAGTCGGGGTGCACGCAGCCCGTCGGCGCGGGTCAGGCCCCGGCCCCCACGGCGACCCAGCCGCTGGCCGCCTGGAACAGGCAGAGCGGAGGTGACACCTTCCAGGTCATCTTCAACGGGAAGGTCTACGAGAACGCCTGGTGGGTCGAGGCGATTCACTGCCCTGGCCAGGTGGATGATCCGAACACCAACCCGTGGCGCTACAAGCGGGACGCCACGCAGCCGGAGATGGATGAGCTCGGCAACCCGACCGATTGCAACAACCCCATCCCCGAGCCGGGCGACGCCCTGACCCGCGACGACGCGCAGACCCTGGCCGGTTACAAGAAGGTGGGTTACGAGCGCGACGGCTCCGGCACGAGCAAGCTGTCGTACTCGTCGGCCCGGGTGGCCAAGCCCGTCTACAACCAGTACGCCCAGGCCAGCACGAAGCCGAAGGTGTCGGCCTACATCACCGACTGGTGCCAGTACGACGGCCGCCTGGACAAGCCCGCGGACCAGCTCGAGGCCAAGGACTACGGCCGCGGCTTCGACCTGCTGAACATCCCGGTGACGGCCTACGACCGGCTCATCTTCAGCTTCATGGGCGTCTACAAGCAGGCGCGCAACCCGGAGACGAAGCCCGGGGACAAGGACATCGCGGACAGCATCATCGCGCACGCGGAAGGCGCGGGCTTTGGCCAGCTGGGCCACGTGACGCTCGTGGACGCGTGGGGTGACCTGGCGTCGTACCGCAACTGCGGCCTCACCGCCGGCCACTACGACGTGACGCCGACGAACTGGCTGAACTACTACACCGAGTCGCAGGTGGCGGGCCTGCTCGGCGGTCTGCGCGAGCTGAAGAAGAAGGCCGACGCGGCGAACCACCCGCTGGACCTGGCGTTCTCCATTGGCGGCTGGTCCATGTCCGCCTACTTCTCCCCGATGGCGGCCGACCCCGCGCAGCGCAAGGTCTTCATCGACAGCGTCATCGACATCTTCACCCGCTTCCCCATGTTCTCCGCGGTGGACATCGACTGGGAGTACCCGGGCGGCGGCGGCCTGGACTTCAACCCGGTGCTCCCCGAGGACGGCGCGAACTTCGCCCTCCTCATCGAGGAGCTGCGCGCCCGCCTGGACGCCCTGCCGGCCCTGCCCGGGGGCAAGAAGCGGGAGATCACCATCGCGGCGGCGTGCGACGTGGAGAAGCTGAAGCGGGCCAACATCCCGGAGTTGATCCGCAAGGGCCTCAACAACGTCTACCTGATGGCGTACGACTTCTTCGGCTTCTCCTGGGCGAACGAGCTCGCGCACCACACCAACCTCCACGCGTCCCCGGGCCGGCCCTTCTCCGCCGAAGCCGCGGTGAAGTACCTGCTGGAGTCGGGGGTGCCCTCCACGGCGCTCCACATGGGCTACGCCAACTACGGCCGGGCCGCGGCGCAGGCCAACCCGGACACCGGCACGCACAACAAGCAGGGCAGTCCGCTGGGCTCCTTCGAGGCGGGCGCGGTGGAGTTCTTCGACTCCATCTTCAACCACATCGACTTCACGAAGAGCCCGCCGGAGGGCAAGCACGGCTTCACGCTGTACACCGACCCGACGCCCAACGCGGACTACCTGTACAGCAGCACCATGCAGCACTTCATCTCGCTGGACACGCCGCGCACGGTGAAGGCCAAGGCGGAGTTCGCCCTCGAGCACCAGCTGGGCGGCATGTTCTCCTGGTCCGCGGACCAGGATGACGGCCTGCTCTGCAACGCCGCGCGCGAGGGCCTGGGCTACTCGCTCACGGCCAACGGCAAGACGTTCGACATGGCGCCCACCTACAAGCCCGGCGCGACCCGGCCGCTGGGCCCGACGGGCAAGGGCAAGGGTGTGAAGTAGCCCCTTCCGCCCTCCTGACGTGAGCCGCCCCGGACGCCTTCGCATGCGTCCGGGGCGGCTCCGCCCACGCCACGGGCCGCGCCTGATGACTGGAGACATCAGGCAGTGACGGCGGTCACCAGTCCCAGCCGCGCGAATCGCGCTGGCGCGCCTCCAAGCCCAAGGAAGATCAAGGGATTGCGCATGTCCCTGGGCCTCCGGGGCCCTGGCACGCCCGCTGCTATGGGTGGACTCAACGCTGAACGCGGTCCCAACCCTCTTCTTCCTGAAACGAGTTCCCCCATGAAGATCTCCGGTCGCGGCTCCTCCAACGCCATCCGCCGTCCCCCCGCGCAGGACCTCCCGTCCTCCAAGCCGAGCACGCCCAAGCCGAGCACGCCCAACGCGCCCCAGAAGCCGAACTCGCCCAACACCACGCTGAAGCCGGACACCAAGCCGAACTCGCCCAACGCGCCCCAGAAGCCGGACGGCAAGCCGAACTCGCCCAACGCGCCCCAGAAGCCGGACTCCCGGTTCTCGAAGACCGACCTCTTCAACTCCGCCATGCAGGTGCCGGATGCCCTGCTCTCCACGAGCTCGCTGATCAACGGCCTCCAGGGTCCGGGCGGAATGCCCCCCTCGCCCGCGATGCTCGACGGCCTCCAGGGTCCGGGCGGAATGCCCCCCTCGCCCGCGATGCTCGACGGCCTCCAGGGTCCGGGCGGAATGCCGCCCTCGCCCGCGATGCTCGACGGCCTCCAGGGTCCGGGCGGAATGCCCCCGCCCTCGATGATCGACGGCCTCCAGGGTCCGGGCGCCATGTCTTCCTCGCCGGTGATGCAGTCGCTCCAGACGGACGCCTTCTCCCCGGCCGGCTCCAGCAAGACCGAGAGCATCGGCAAGCTGCTGGAGGGCATCACCTCGGTGATCAGCAGCATCACGGAGCTGGTGCAAGCCGCGACCCAGGGCGTGCAGGCGGTCTCCCAGGGCGTGCAAGGCGTGGCCGGTGCCGTTGGCACTGCGGGCGGCTCGCTGCTCGGTGGCGCGCTCGGTCAGGCCAACCCGGACCCGACCGCCGGCATGAATCAGGCCCCCACCATCGAGTAGGCCGACGGCACCGCGCCTCGGAGAAAAACAAGGAGCCCCTTTCCAGCACGGGCTGGGAAGGGGCTCTTCGTCATCACGAGGACCCGGCGCGGGTCACTTCGGCGCGCCAGCCCCTGGATGCGCGGCGGGCGCCAGCGTCACCAGCGCCTCCACGCCGAAATCCGTGATGCTCGACCTGGGCTCCCGGGGCAGCGTCTGCCGCACCTATCGCACCGCCTCCCGGAGGGCCGGGCCTCTCAGACCCGGGCACCGGCTCCGGTCCTCTGAGCGAGCCTCCACCGTTGCACGGTCAACCCATGCAGCCCGCGAGGCACCACGTATCCGCGGGAACGGAGGCCTCATGGCCCAGGAAAAGCTCGAGCGAAACAAACCCCACGCGAACATCGGAACGATCGGGCACGTGGACCACGGCAAGACGACGCTGACGGCGGCCATCACGAAGGTGCTGGCGAAGTCGGGCGGCGCCTCGTTCCTGGCGTACGACCAGCTCGACAAGGCGCCAGAAGAGCGCGGGCGTGGCATCCCCCTCTCCACGTCGCACGTGGAATACAAGACGGCGAACCGCCACTACACGCACGTCGACTGCCCGGAGCACGCCGACTATGTGAAGAACATGCTCACGGGCGCGGCGCAGCTGGACGGCGCCATCCTGGTGGTGTCGGCGGCGGACGGCCCGATGCCCCAGACGCGCGAGCACATCCTGCTGGCCCGTCAGGTGGGCGTGCCATCCATCGTGGTCTTCCTGAACAAGGTCGACCTGGTGGACGACGCAGGGTCATGCGAACTCGTGGAGTTGGAGGTCCGTGAGCTGCTGAGTACGTATGGCTTTCCCGGGGATGACGTCCCCGTCATCCAGGGCTCGGCGCTGATGGCGCTGGAAGGCAAGGACGACAACGCAACGGGCGAGACGGCCATCCTGAAGCTGCTGGAGGCGGTGGACAGCTACATCCCGACGCCGGCAAGAGCGGAGGATGGGCCCTTCTTGATGCCCATTGAAGACGTCTTCTCCATCACCGGTCGAGGCACCGTGGTGACGGGGCGCGTGGAGCGAGGTGTCATCAAGGTGGGCGAAGCAGTGGAGATCGTCGGCCTCCGGGAGACGCGGAGTTCGGGGGTGACGGGCATCGAGATGTTCCGCCAGCTGCTGGACCATGGCCGGGCGGGCGACAACATCGGCGTGCTGTTGCGTGGCATCAATCGCGAGGATGTGGAGCGCGGGCAGGTGCTGGCGAAGCCAGGCACCATCCAACCGCACACGAAGTTCAAGGCGGAAGTCTACGTGCTGTCGAAGGAGGAGGGTGGCGGCAACACCCCGTTCCGCACCCACTACCGCCCGCAGTTCTACTTCCGCACCACGGACGTGACCGGCGTCATGAAGCTGCCGGAAGGCAGCGAGATGGTCATGCCAGGTGACAACACCTCCGTGGAGGTGGAGCTCATCGCTCCCATCGCGATGGAGCCGGGTGTCCGGTTCGCGGTTCGCGCAGGAGGTCGCACCGTGGGCGTGGGCGTCGTGGCGCAGATCATCCACGAGTAGCACGCGCGACAGACGGCGCAGGGAAGGGGTGTCCCGGGCGAGGAGCGCTTCCACAGGCGGCGCTCCCAGCCCCTGGAGACTCAAGTCATGTTCCAGCCCGACCTCACCGTCCGCGCGTTCTGTCACGCGGACGAGAAGCCCGCCTCTCGCGTGGGGAGCGCGTGGGCCTCCGACTCCCAGGCGCGGCGTGAGGCGCAGCGCCTCTCAGGGCCGCTCGCACGTCCAGACCGAGGACGCCAGCCACAGGGCGGCCCGGGACACGTGGCTGTACACCTCCGCCACGGGCGTGCCGCCCTGCGCCGTGCACCTGGCGATGGCATCCTCGCGGGCATTCGCCAGCGCGGTGCCGGAGTCATGGCTCTGCCCGCTGCCCGTGACGTACACCACCGCGGCCAGGGCCGCTCCGGAGCTGGTCAGCAGCAGCGTCAACACAAGGGCGATGGATTGCTTTCTCATGCTCCCGGAATATCCGGTTTTACAGCGAAGGTAGAGAAATAAGAGCCATGTCGAGGAGGCAGGAGCGCCACGACGGAGCTATCGTCGCTGGCCGCGCCCCTGGAGCCGGGACCAGGGCGCCGCGCTCCGCCAGAACGAATCCTCCCGGCTCAGCAGCCCCTGGCAGAGAGCGCTGGTCGCGCGGGCCGGGGCCTCCGCGTACGAGATGCGGCCCTCCAGTTCCTCCCGGACCCCCGACGCATCCCCGCCATCCTTGGGCATGCCCCACGCCACCAGGCTGCTCTGCTTCACCGCCGCCAGCGCGCCATAGCCCCGGTAGACGGCATGGACTCCCTCCGCGAGTTCCCTGGCCACCGAGGAGCTATCCCCGCCCGCCTCCGCGTATCCCCAGGTCACGACGGAGCCGTCCCGCATCAGCGCCGCCAGGCTCGTCCCGGGCCCATTCATGTACACGTCGAGCACGCCCTGCTGGAGCCGCTCATGCACCGCGGAGCTGTCCGCGCCGTAGAGCGTGCCCCCCCAGGTCACGACGGAGCCATCCGCCTTGAAGCCCACGTAGGCGACCAGGAAGTGCAGCACCCGCTCCACCCCTCCGGAGAGCTGCGCGATGACGTCCGGATCCCCGACATTGTTCGGGCCCGGATCCCCGGGCTCGAAGCCGTAGTGGCCCCAGTTCACCACCGAGCCATCCTCCTTCAGCGCCGCGAAGGCGAAGGTGGTGGCGAACACCTCCTTCACCCCTGACTGGAGCTGCTCCCGGACGGCGGAGCTGTCTCCCCCCTTCTCCCCGCCCCAGGTCACCACCGAGCCGTCGTCCTTCAGCGCCGCGAAGGCCTGCGCCGTGGAGTACACCGCCACCACCCCCGAGCTCAGTTGATCCGCCACCGCGCGGCTGTCGCCTCCCGTCTCGGGGTCCCCCCAGACCACCACCGAGCCGTCCTCCTTCAGCGCCGCGAAGGCATACATGCTGAAGTGGACGGACTTCACGCCCTCCTTCAATTGCTCACGCGTGGCCTCGTCCGGCACACCGCCTGCCTCCGGGTCGCCCCAAGCCACCACGGCGCCGCCCTCCTTCAAGGCCGTCACCGCGCCAAAGTTGGGAATCAGGCCGACCACGCCCGAGCGCAGCTCCTCCCGCACGGCGCTGCTGTCCCCGCCCACCTTCGGGTCGCCCCACGTCACCACGCCCCCGCCCTTCTTGTACGCGATGAAGAACGTCTCGACCTGGAGGACGGCCAGCACGTCGGACGTCAGCTCGTCCGCCACCGCGCTGATGTCTCCACCCTCGGCGGGGTTTCCCCAAGCAACCACCGAGCCGTCTTCCTTGAGCACCGCGAACGCCGACAGCGTGTCCGTCACGGTCCGAACACCGGAGCGGGCCTCTTCCGGCAGCGTGCCGCCGAAGTCCTGATGCCCCCACGCCTCCGCGGTGCCGTCCCCGCGCAGGGCCACGAAGGCCTGAGACGTTCCGCACAGGGTGCGCACCCCGGTCAGCCTCGCGCCCAGCTCCGGCGGAAGCAGCGCGGGGTGGTTCTCGCCGCCCCAGGTCACCACCGAGCCATCGTCGCGCAGCGCCGCGAGCACCGAGGGCGCATCGAAGACCGCGTGCGTGGTGAAGACGTTGCGCGCCCGCACCCGCACCCGGGCCTGCTCGTCACCCTCGCGCGCCACCACCACCAGCGCCTCGCTCGGGCTGCGATCGAAGAAGGTCCTGCCCGTCCCCAGGACCTCGTCCGAGTCATTCCGCCATTCGATGTCCTCCGCGGAGGTGAGCGCATGGAGCGTCAGCCCGCGGTTGCCCCGGACCTCCAGTGAGACGGGGGAAAGCGCGCTGTCCGGAGCGACGGGCGAGGAAGGAGAGGCCATGCGGAGGTCCTTGCGGAGGCGGGCGGCACTGCCCGCGTCCCCGAATGGATGGGAATGCCTCCGGACCGACCCCACCCGTCCCAGGGGGAAGACAGCCCTACCCCTCGGGGCTCACTTTCCGGGGTGTTCGCCCTGTAGCGGCTGCGGAGACGGATGATCACGAGCGCATCTCGTGCCCCCGAATCGCCGGCGGCCGCAAGCGGTCCGCGCCGTGCCGCCGGGACTCCTCCGCGGGTGGCATCCCCCCTACTCGGGAGGTATGCTGTCGCGCTCCTCCCGCTGAGGCCCGCGGCAGCTCCCGCACCGGAATCAGGTCGGGGCGGGTCGACGATGATCTTCAATACCTTCGCTTATTTCTTCGCGTTCCTCATCCCGTCGGCCGTCCTGTTCCGCCTCGTGGGACCGAAGCTCCGGGTATGGGTTTGCGCGGTCGCCGGCATCTCATTCTTCATCTACTTCTCGCTCGCCACCCCGCACGGCGTGTGGGCCGCCAGTTGTGTGTTGATCTTCATCTGGGAGGCGTCGTTTCGCCGGTTCTACGATCTGCGCTCCCGGATGTGTCTCATCGGGATTGGCATCAGCGTGTTGATGCTGGGCGTCTTCAAGTACTGGAACTTCTTCACCGGCGCCCTCTTCCTGCCCTGGGACACCCATCCCCTGTACTGGCATTCGGCGTTCCTTCCCCTGGGCATTTCCTTCTTCACGTTCGAGTTCATCCACTACGCCGCGGACCGGTACAAGGGCACGGTTGAGCGGGGCACGCTGGGGGAATACCTCGCGTTCATCTTCTTCTTCCCCACCATGGTCGCCGGGCCGATCAAACGCTTCCAGGACTTCCTCCCGTGCCTCCGCTCACCGAGCCTGGACACCGCGAGGGATTGGAACCGCGGCGTGACGCGGATCCTGGTGGGACTGGTCAAGAAGTTCATGCTCGCGGACCTGCTGACGAGCGTGACCGACCATCTCAATCGCGATGACATCCTGGCCGCGGATCGCCGCATGCTCCCGCTCTGGCTCCTCGCGTATGGCTGGAAGATCTACTTCGACTTCTCGGCCTACTCCGACATCGCCATTGGTTCGGGGCGACTCTTCGGCATCCGCATCCCGGAGAACTTCGACTGGCCCTATTTCCGGACCAACATCACTGAGTTCTGGCGGCATTGGCACATCTCGCTCTACCGCTGGCTGGTGGACTACGTCTTCATTCCGCTGGGCGGTTCGCGCGGCTCGGCGGCCTTTGCCTCACGCAACGTGCTGATCGTGATGCTGGTCAGCGGCTTGTGGCACGGGGCGGGCCTCAACTTCCTGGTGTGGGGCCTGTGGCACGGGACGCTGCTCGTCATCCACCGGGAGTGGCGACGACGACGGCCCCTGCCGGAGGGTGAACGGAAGGTCTTCCATCAGGCGGTGGCGCGGCTGTCCACGTACCTGCTCGTGAACATCGGATGGGCGTTCTTCGCCATGGACCTGCCCACGGCCGGTGTCTTCTTCCGGCGGCTGGTCGTCGGATGAGGTTCCACATGCGCTTGTTGCAATGGTTGAAGGAAGCCGCCGAGTACGCCGGCGGCGTGACGGAGGCACCGCCCCCGGGACTCAACCTCCCGCTGTCGAGCGTGGGGTGGGGCTTGTGGTGGACCGTGCTGCTGCTGCTCATCGCGTTGTTCTGCGGGCAGTCGTCGAAGTTCATCTACATCGATTTTTGAGGTGTCCTCCCATGCCGCTCCGGATCCTGTGGCGACAACTGCTGGTCGCGGCCGTGGGGCTGTGCGCGCTCAACGTCGGCATCGCGCGACTGGCCCGCAACTCCGTGCCCCGGCAGGTCCTCCGCCAGGCGTCGCGCACGTCCGGCACAACCGATCTGTTCCTGGGGAACTCGCTCATCCAGGCGGGCTTCGTTCCCAGCGTGTTCCAGGAGCGGAGGCCGGAGCGCGTCGCGGTGAACCTGGGGGTCGGCGCCACCTTCCCGGTGGAGCACCTGCAGATGTATGCCGCCAGCGATCCGGGGACGGTGCGGGCGGTGTACTACGGCTTCTTCGATGATCAGCTGACGCGCGTGCCCGAGGGCCGCTGGACGACGCTCGTGGGCAACCGCGCGCTGTCGTACTACGTGCGACCCGACATCGCGGAGCGGCTGTACGCGGCCGACTCCCTCTGGCACCGCGCGGCGTTTCGGGCTGTCTCGGTCGTGCCCATGCTCGTGGAGCGGCAGGCGCTCTGGGCCTGGGTCGAGCGGATTCGCCGGGGGCTCGGCGGTATCGGGATGCCTCGGGTGGAAACCAACCAGTTCGGCCGCGTGGCCGACTTCTCCCTGTTGGAGCAGGACGCCAGGGCCTTTGAGGACCACTGTCGCCAGGCGGTGGCCGCCGCCACGCCGCTGACGCCCGCGGTGGTGGAGATGGCCCGGAGGGCCCGGGCGGGTGGTGGTCAGTTCGTCGTCATCGAGATGCCGATGCCGTCGGCGCATCGGCGGCTCTACTACCAGAGCGAGGCGTGGAGGGCGTACCGCGCGATGGTGGAGTCAGCGCTTCGAAGCGAAGGGGCCCTGTATGTCGCTGCCGCCGACTGGATTGGCGACGACGGCTTCTCCGACGCCTTGCACCTGTCGCCAGACGGCGCGGTGAGGTTCACCCGAAGCCTGGCGGACTGGTCGGCCCGGGCCATGCCGAGCGTCCCCGCGCGGCCCTGACCTCTCTGCCAGGAGGCTGCGCAGTCATCTCATGAAGTCGCTGTCTCACTCGCGTTGACAGGTTCCGATGCCGCGCAAGAGCCTTGTCGCCCGCGCTCCTGCTTCACGTTGCTCCTCAGTGAAGTCCTGGAAGGGCAGCAGTCTGGCCTCTGGCCGCGGATCGATGGGCTGGAACGAATCCAACCCCGATCAGAGCCATCCGGCTCCTGATGCCCATTAAAACGAAAACGGGCTGGAGACCTTTCGGCCTCCAGCCCGCTTCGTCGATTGGTCGGGGAGACAGGATTTGAACCCGTGGACACGGGGTGCTCCAAACCCGCGACGGCGCACGCCTTTCGCTGAATCGTGAGTGAATCCGGCACTTCGAGTCCACGGGGGGGAAGCCCCACCTACCCCACCTCTCCCCCGAAGTCCCTTCCAGCCCTGGAGACATTTTGGAGACGGCGTCAGGAGCACACCGGCAACGCGCGCGGTCCCGATGCCAACTACCTCTTGGGGAAATTCCTCGCAGCCACGCTCACGGCCGCTCGGGGAGCTTGGCTTTCTTAAGATCAAATGAGGCCCAGCAACTTGTCGCGAGATCCACTCCCTTGGGAGGGAAACCAGCGTGAATGACCTTAAGGCCCTTCTTGTCGAGAAAATCGACGGCGGGGATAAAGTCCCGGTCACTGCTCACAAGCACCGCGACGTCATAGGACTTCTCCCAGGCCAGCCGGATCATGTCCGTCACTATGGCGGTATCAACCCCCTTCTCAACTGTGCCTGCCATGCTCCCACTACAGTGAGGGCAAACAGCTACAGAGGCATGGCACAACGGACAATCGGGAGGATTTTTCGGCTTGCGCTCCATGGCGGTCACCTGCACGCCTGGAAACCGATCAAGCACGTTCGTAGCCCAGTGTCGAAGCTTCGTATCTTCTGGTTTCTTGGGGTTATAGGACAGGTAGACGTGCAGGCCTTCGTATCGCATCCGGCCCTGCTGTCCGGCCTCCAAGGTCAGCTCGGCTGCACGCTGGGTAATCCACGGACCAAAAGTCTTCCAGTCTAGATGGAATTTTTTTCCAATCGCCTGATTGATCCCGAGCTGGAAGTTCCAGAAGTCAACGAAAATACGAACGCGAACGTCTGGTGCAGCTACAGGAGCAGCACCAGCACCCACGGGACCAGTCACAGCAGCTTTCCTAGGTCTAGAAAAAAATTCAGGGGGCAACCTGTGCAGGCGCCCCCTGGGGATCTAATAGCAGAAGCCGTGGCTGGTAGCCCAACCCGTATCTTCTGCGGGATTTGATGTGGGGAAGGTAACCGGGCTCGGCATATTGGTCAAGAGCTTCTTGGCTAAAACCCCTAGTACCCATCTAGGTACTTTGGGCTCTTGTCCTGGGGGGACTCCCCTCGGAGAAGTACTAGTTCGCCCCCTTGTTGGGAGAGCGAGAGAGCCAGAAACCGGTAATGCCGAATTTAGCAGGCCATATCCCCCTTCCTGGATACTGAACATCTGAGTCATGTGGGATATGCCCGACAGTCCCCTGCCGGGGTAAATGAACCCGGATAACAGTACCTGCCGCGCCGCCTAACCTAGCCGTCCTCTGTACCTAGCAGGCTGTTGAAAAGGGAGGGCGAGCCTTCTGACCTACGAGCTATTGGGGTGGGAATCCAACGTCTCATCCACGGGGTAGCAGGTCGTCACGAGGCGGAGGCAGCCGGAGGGGATGGTGGTTGGAGGGCCTCAGCGCGGACTTCAATGAGATGGAGCGTTTGTTTTTCATCCCTTGAAGGGTCGCTCGGTAACAGCCACCAGCTCGTGGCCAAGTTCCTCCAGGCATCGGGCCACCCAATCGCTCTCGGTGGAGTCCTCCAGTCAGTAGCGCTGGCGCCTTGGGGCGCCTGCTCAACAGTTCCCGTTGGACCCGAAGCCGCTGCTCCAGCACTACTCCGCCTCCCTCCGCCAGGATGCCCCCTTGCTGTCCCGCTTGTGCACGTCGATGCCCATGAACTCGCTGGCCCGCTCCCCCTGCCTTGGCGACCAAGTCCGCGCCGCCGCAATCTGGGCCTCGGTGGGCCTGCTTGCACATCCGTGGCTGGCTGGCCGGCCGTTCATCTCCTCTATGCTCTGGTCGCGGAAGGTGCGGGCCAACCTGGAGTTGCTAAAGGGATCCAAGCAGCGCCAAGCCATCGCGACGGAGGACGCACTCCTGGCCGGGGCGGGGACGCAGCCGTGAGCACGACGACGCCCATCCCCGAACTGGAGCGCGATGAATGTGGAGAGCCGTGCTCGTGGACCGATGCTGACGGGCTGTTCACCGGACCTGCGCAAGGTGGCTGAGGCTGCGCTGAACGAGGGGCGTAGCGTCGAGCTGCACACCGGGAGCAACCGGCAGGGCGTGTCGGTGGAGACGCTGGTGGTGGACGAGGACCGGGCCGGGCAGAGCGTAGGCGGCACTGCGGTGTGGGGTGACTGGAATTGGGCCACCCACACGCTCCGCACCGACGAGGACACGGACCTCGTGCTCACCGTCAACGGCGAACCCGCCGAGGAGAACTGATGCCCCGCCACGATAAGGACAGCACTCCGCCTGAGAATCAGCGCAAGCCCAAGGGCACCGTCGTAGGCACCGTCCGTGCGCCTCTAACCATGGATGAGATGGCGGCGCTCGGGTATCTGGTCCAGTTGCTCAGGGACTCACCGGGGAGTCCCCTCCAACGACTCAGGTGCCATTGGTCTCGCGCTTCTTCGTGATGCGCGGCGGCATGGGTTGAACGTCTATGTCCCTGGGCCTGCCGCCGCAACCGAAGACGTTGACTGGACGAGGGTTCAACACACTTGCAAGAAGTGCGGCGAGACGAAGCCGGTTGAACCAGAGGTCGGCGTCAGGATGCTCAACGGAGTCCCTCGGATTCAGAGTTGCTGCAAGGCCTGGCGTAGTGCTCCGATCCAGCCCCCCGAAGAACCAGTCGCCCGAATAGCCCGCATGAGACGCCACCACCCGCAGGCTGCACCGCCATGAGCACGGATACCGACTGGACGAAAGTGCCGAGAACCTGCCGGTTGTGTCAGACTCCTGGGACGGTAATCCCCGACTTCGGCATCTGGCAGGACCGCTCTGGCAAGTGCTTCGCAGAGGTGGACTGCGTGGCCTGCCAGAAGAAGACGACCTTGAAGAAGTTCGTGCGCATCGTGAGACGCCTAGTCCTGCGGTGGAAGCGATAGCCCGAAACTAAACGGCCCCGTCTCCGAGTGGAAGCGGGGCCGTCGTGCGTCTGGCCGAGAATCTCCTCTACTAATGCCCCAGCAGTGTTAAGTGCTCTGACGGTGCCAGTAGGCGATAGCCTGGAGTTCGGCCAGCCCGTAAACCATTTCGCGGCCTCGCCGAATATTCACATAGAATTTATTCTGCCCGATGAGAGACAACGCGCGAGCAATCGCTTCCTCTTCATCAGGGCAATCGACTCGCTGGTAGCTTGCTGGCGGCTCGGTTGAATTAGGAGCACGCATCAAGCGGTGATCCGACCACTCGACCTTCCATGCGTCATTCAACGATGACTTGCTACGGCTGTTGACTTTGGGATCATTAGCCTTGAGGGAACGGCGGCTGATATTGAACATGGCGTTCGGGCTGTCGCCCACCCGAGCCACCTTGAAGCCCGCTGCATGTGCAGCCGCAATGCACATGCCATTGGCTACATAGGCAAGGCCGCCCGGTGCAACCGTTCGCCAATGGCTCTCAACTTTGTGCTTCAGGCCATAGCTGCTCACACTCGCATTGATGGCCTTGGTTTTCTCAAGACGGGTAAGCCACTGGTAGCAGCGATCAAACTCCTCGATCGCGCTTGGCTTGAGCATCGCCGCTCGGTCTTTTGCGAACTCGCTTTCGATCTGCTCCCGAGTCTTGCTCTGCGGGCTATGAACTTCTAAGCCGAATGTCGTCAACTCAGGCATCGCGTCCATTGCATCCTTCACCAGAGGACGCATGGCAGCAAGACGAAGCATACCTTTGGGCGGGCACGGGTCTGCACCAATCTCGATGAGACGCTGCCAAGCAGCGTTGTCATCAAGCGCGGCCTGGATTGGGCCCTGCTTCAGGGCCGCCTTCAATGCGGCATTGGTTTTGAAGCCAAAGCCAGCAGCGATAGCTTCGGTGAGATGCGATGATGCAGCGGCCGACGCTAGTTCGGCTGCCTCACGCTTTAGAAGCTTGATGTAATCCAGATCAATAACGGCGTTCATTGTCGAACTCTTCGGGGTCGGTGTCCGCCGATTACGCACCGACCCATAGGGTCGGCAATGAACGAAGCTGAGCATCATCAGCCTGAGGAATTTCACCCGGCGGCAGGTGCGGTTTCCTTGGACCGAAGATGAATTTACACCATCGGCCAGCAGGTTCCAAGGGGGCGCGACTGCTCGGCCTCCCCTCTACCATGCAACTTCCTCCGGAAAGTCTCTTCTCCCTAGCGGGATAAGTCCGAGGAGAAGGCTTCGTCCCCGTACCCATTCGCAAGCGGGCGAGGCGTGATCAGCTAAGTAGGCCGCCAGAAGTTCCGAGACAAAATCCGGCCGCATGTCCAAATTCTGGGGCATGCGACCGGCAAGAAGCCCAGCCGAGCTGGGGCTGACAGCACACGACAGGAGGAAGCTGGAGCGAGCGTTGCGGCAGGCACGCGATGCTCGGCACTTCCGTCGCCTTCTGGCCATCAAGCTCATCGCCGAGGGCAAGAGCCCAGGTGAGGCAGCACACCTGGCGGCCTTGAGTCGTCCGGCCGTCTACTGCTGGTTGGAGCGCTACCTGGCAGAGCGCACCCCGTCAGCCCTGGTGGATGCACCGCGCTCGGGCCGCCCCAGAAAAGCCCCGCGTCTCACCTCCAAGCGCCTGAGGAGGGTGGTAGGCACAAGCCCGGAGAAGTCGGGCTGGGCGAGCCATGGATGGACGGTGCCGCTGCTGTGCACTCACTTCCAGCGCCAGGGGTTGGAGGTGTCACCCCGCACGCTGCGCCGACGGCTGCATGAGGCGGGGCTGGCTTGGAAGCGGCCTCGGTACATGTACGCGACGGCTGCATCTCACCTGGGGCAGAAAAAGGGGGCCTTGTTCGCCGTCTGAAGAGGCTCAAGCGCCAGTGGCCTCGTGCGGTACTGGTCGTCATGGGCAGCACCGTGCTGCGTTGGTTTCCACCGCTGCGCGCAGCCTGGGCGCCGGTGGGCAAGCAGGCGCAGGTGCGGATTACCGGCGAGAACGCCAAGCGCACGCTGTGGGGGGCCATCAATCCACGCACTGGGAGGCGCATCGTCATGGCGACCCAGCGCGGCAGACAGGAGGACTTCATGGCTTTCCTGCATGCCCTGCGCTCCTCCTCCCCCGGACGCCCGCTGCTGCTGTTGCTCGACAGGGCCAGTTGCCATACCGCCCAGAAATCTCAGCGGCTCGCCACGCGTCTCGGTGTCCACCTGGTGCTGCTGCCCAAGCAGCGCTCGGAACTCAACTGCATGGACCACCTCTGGCGCCCACTCAAGCAGCGTGTCTCCGCCAACCGGCAGTACCCCACGATGCAGCAGCACATCGATGCCGCCATCCAGTGGGTGCTGGGCCTGTCGCCCCAGGACGCCCTCCGCAAGGCCGGCTGCCTCGCCGAGGGCTTCTGGCTACGCGATTTGTTAGAGAACTTCTGGCGACCTACTTAGTGCCACTTACTCCTACAGCTGTAGTTCGGAAGACTCCGCAGGCTTCCTCCTGTTGAAGAAACAGGAGGGGGAGGAACGAGACCTCCCATGCAGCAGCCATCAGCCACAGAAGCGCAGGCACCGGAAGTCCGGCTGGTTGGCCGTCTCGTGACGGAGCTGGAGGAGATAGGCGCCTGGCTGCAGCCGCACTTCCGCAGGCGCGAGGCGCACGCCACTGCGGTCGAGTACGTGAAGGCCCTCCTGGGACGGGCACAGCGCAAGAATGTGTGGGGCCTTTCGGAGGATGCGGGGCATCAAGCGCCCTATGCCTTCCAGCACCTGCTGCTGCGAGCGAAGTGGGACGCGGATGCAGTACGCGACGACGTGCTGGAGTACGCGCGCAGGGCGTTGGGCGAAGGCGGCATCCTGGCGATGGACGAGACGGGCTTCCTGAAGAAAGGAGAGAAGTCCGTGGGCGTGGCGCGCCAGTACACGGGCACCGCGGGCAAGGTGGAGAACGCGCAAGTGGGCGTCTTCCTCTCGTACGTGACGCCTCGCGGGCATGCGCTGGTGGACCGGGAACTGTACCTGCCGGAGCCCTGGACGGAGGATGCGGCCCGCCGCAAAGCGGGAGGGATTCCGGACGAAGTGGGCTTCGAATCCAAACCGGCCCTCGCGCAAGGCATGCTGCAGCGGGCGCTGGGCGCGGGACTGAAGCCGGCGTGGGTGGTGGGGGACGAAGTCTATGGACGCGACAGCACCCTGCGCCGCTTCCTCGAAGACTTGCACCAGCCCTACGTGCTGGCGGTGGCCTCCAATACGCACGTCTGGCGCGGCTTCTACCAGGTGAAGCCTGGAGACATGGTGGAGGAGGTCCCTCCGGAGGACTGGACACGTCTGTCCGCAGGCGCGGGCACCAAGGGCCCTCGCCTCTATGATTGGGCGCGCATGCGGCTCAACCGGCACCTGGGCCTGTCGCGGTGGCTGCTCTTTCGCAGAGGCCTCGCGGACGGCAAGGTGGCCTTCTACGTCGCCCATGCCCGGCGCAATGCCTCACTGGAGTCGATGGTGCGCGCCGCGGGCAGCCGGTGGGCCGTGGAGGAGGACTTCGAATCCGCCAAGAACGAGGTGGGCCTCGCCGACTATGAGGTGCGCACCTGGACGGCCTGGCACCGGCATATGACGCTGTGCCTGGTGGCCCACGTCTTTCTCGCCGCCGCGCGTGCCGTGGCCAATCAGCAACTCCAGGAGGGCCTGCCCCCAAAAGCACTCGGCCTGCCGAGGCGCAGAAACCCCATGCGCGCGTTTCTCGCCCGGCGCGGCCTTCACTAACGGCCTTCGTCCGCTACTCCGTCCAGGAAGTGCGAGTGCTTCTGGTAGCGCTTCTGCGGCGTGTGGCGGCTCCGCTTGCGCATGTCCTCGCGTGGAGTCGCTGGCGACGCCACCACCAAGCCGTGGCCATGCAGTGCCACTATCGGGCCCGAAGGGCTCGGTTCAAACTGCAGCTGTAGGATTACAGCCTCTAACAAATGTGAGGGCAGAGGCGGCGTAGGAGCATGACGCAGCAACCGAGGACGAGGAATCCGAAGTGGACGTCGTCCCTGCGCTCGTCGCGGACGCGAAGGCGGCGCAGCTGGTTCTTCCAGGCCAGCGTGCGCTCCACGACCCATCGGTAGCGTCCGAGCCTTTCCTTGGACTCAACGCCGGGACGCGCGATGCGGGCGGCAATGCTGCGTAGACGAAGCCCGCTCCGGTTCTTCCTGGAGGCGTAGGCCTTGTCGGCGTGGAGTTTTCCCGGGCGAAAGCGGCGCTGCCCCGAAGGCATCCGCACCGCGGGCACGGAGTCGACGAGCGGGAAAAGTTCGTGCGTGTCGTGGACGTTGGCGGCCGTCACGGACTCGGTGAGCGGCAGCCCCTGGGCGTCTACGAGAAGATGATGCTTGCTACCCGCCTTCGCTCTATCCGTCGAGTTTGGGCCCGTGAGGGCCCCCTTTTTGACGCCCGGACGGACGAGGAGTCGATAGCGGCGCGGGAGAAGTCCACCTTGCCGCGCAGGCCCAGTTCATCCAGCAATCGCGCCTGGAGCTTTTCCCACACGCCAGCCCGGGTCCATTCCTCCAGCCTGCGCCAGGCCGTCATGCCCGACAGGCCGAACTGCTTGCGAGGCAGCATCTCCCACGGGATGCCGCTTCGGAGCACGAAGACGATGGCTTCCAGCGCCGCGCGGTCATCTGCCCGAGGACGGCCCAGCTTCTTCTTGGGCCGGGGCGGCGGCAGCAGCGGTGCCACGCGCTGCCAGAAGGCGTCGGGGACGAGTTCGCGGACCATGCCCCTCAACCTGGGGACGCCCCTTGTGCTCGGCCAGTCCAGCCCTGACTTTCGTTAGACTTCCTTTCATAACCCCACCAGCGATGGGGTGGGAATGCAGTCGCTCGGGTGGATGTGCACCTTGGAGGCATGAAGCGTGAGCTCGTGCCAGAGGCCCTCTGGCAGCGCATGGAGCCGCTGCTGCCGAAGCGCCGTCGCCACCGCAAGGGAGGCCGACCGTACGCAGATGACCGCGCGGCCCTGCGCGGCATCCTCTTCGTGCTGAAGACGGGCATCGCGTGGGAGGACCTGCCGACGGAAGTCTTCGGTGTGAGTGGCATCACCTGCTGGCGCAGGCTCAACCAATGGGTGAAGGCGGGTGTCTTTCGCAAGCTACAGCGGAAGCTGCTCGACGAACTGGGCATGCGCGGCCGCATCGACTGGAGCCGTGCCTCCTTCGACTCGGGCAGTGTCCGGGCTCAAAAGGGGGGCCCGAAACGGGCAAGAATCCCACCGACAGAGGGAAGAAGGGCTCCAAGCACCATCTCGTCGTAGACCGAAAAGGGCTGCCACTCGCCGTGCTCCTGTCGGCCGCCAACGTGCACGACATGAAGCGCGCACTCCCCCTCGTCGATGCCATCCCTCCCGTACACACCGGGCGCCGCGGCCGGCCGCGTAGGCGCCCCAAGAAGGCGCACGGTGACAAGGGCTACGACTACGCCGTCATCCGCCGCGGACTCTGCGAGCGGCGCATCAAGCCGCGCATCGCGCGCAAAGGAGTCGAGTCGAGCCAGAAACTGGGACGCCACCGCTGGGTGGTGGAGCGCAGTCTGTCCTGGTTGCACCACCTCAAGCGCCTGCGCATTCGAGAGGAGCGCCGAGCCGACCTGCACCTGGCGCTCCTGCAGCTCGGTTGCTGCGTCATACTTCAGCGCAGACTCCCTCGCCGGTTATGAAAGGAAGTCTTAGTACTACCCGGTCACTTGAATCCAGGGGGCCCGTGTGATCTACGGCCGGGATGACACCCGCGCAGCTCAAGAAGTTGGATGAGTCGCTGAGCGCCTATCTCGAAGAGATGGTCGCCGGCATGGGGCGACTGGAGAGGCGGCGCGCCATGGAGGCCTATGTCACGGGCCTACTGCTGGATGGGGAGCGCAAGAGCATCGAGCCGATGGCGGCCCGGCTGGTAGAGGACGCCAGGGATGTCGAGGCAATGCGCCAGCGACTGCAGCAGTGCGTCTCGCAAGGGACGTGGAGCGACGAGGCGCTGAGGGAGCGACTGGCGCGGAAGCTGGAAGAGCGGCTGCCGGAGGTGGAAGCCCTTGTGGTGGACGACACGGGCTTCCCGAAGAAGGGGAAGCACTCGGTGGGAGTCGCCCGTCAGTACTCGGGGACGCTGGGGCGCACGGACAACTGCCAGGTGGCCGTCAGCCTGCATTTGGCTGGGGCTCGTGGCAGCGGGTGTATCGGCATGCAGCTGTACCTGCCCGAGGAGTGGGTGACGGAGAAGGACCGACGCAAGGCGGCCGGAGTCCCCGAGGCGGTAGGCGCCTCGCGCAAATGGGAATTGGCGCTGTCGCAGTTGGATGACGCGTTGGAGTGGGGCGTGCGCAAGCACGTCGTCCTGGCGGATGCGGGGTATGGCAATTGCCGGGAGTTTCGCGAAGGACTCACGGCACGCGGGCTGCCCTACCTCGTCGCCGTGCCGGGGCAGCACAAGGTGTGGCCTCCGGGGGCGACGCCGCACCTGCCCGTGAAGAAGGCTGGCGCGTACGGACGCCCCCGGACTCGCTTCGTCGACGACAGCGGCGTGCAGCCCTGGACGATTGAAGAGTTGGCGCGCCAGTTACCCGAGGAGGAGTACCGCCGCATCAGCTGGCGCGAGGGCAGCCGCGGCACGCAGTCCTCCACTTTCGCCGCAGTGCGAATCCAGGTCGCTGAAGGCCATGTCGTGCGCAAGGCGCCCGGCGCTCCCGAGTGGCTCCTGTGTGAGTGGCCGCCGGGCGAGGCCGCGCCAACGAAGTACTACCTCTCGTCTCTGCCGGAAGACACGCCCCTCAAACGCCTCGTCACCCTGGCGAAGCTGCGCTGGCGCGTCGAGCGCGACTACCAGGAGATGAAGGGCGAAGTCGGCCTGGACCATTTCGAGGGCCGCACCTGGAGAGGCTTTCACCACCACGCCACCCTCTGCATGGTGGCCCATGGCTTCCTCGCGCTCCGTCGAGCGCTTTTTCCCCCGGAGGAGGATTCCCTGGACCCTTCCCCAGGTGCGTCGGCGGCTTCAGCATCTGCTGCTGCGCCGCCTCGGCCATTGTCCGCTGTGCCTCCGCAGACTCGGCGCTCGCGCTCCTCCTCGAGGACCGTCACGCATCTGATCAAGTAGTATTAGGTGCTGTTAGTCGGTTATTGAAGCCGCCGGTCGATCATGATCTACGGTCGCGATGGACCGGCGGACGCTGAAGCGACTCGATGAGGAGTTGCGCGAGTACCTCGACTCGATGGTGGAAGGCATGGGCCGCCCCGAGCGGCGCGCCGCGATGGCGGCGTACGTGACGGGGCTGCTGCTCGACGGCGAGCGCAAAAGCATTCAACCGATGGCGGCACGGCTGGTGGATAACGCGTCGGAGACGGAGGCGATGCGCCAGCGGCTTCAGGAGTGCGTCGTCATCAGCGGATGGTCCGATGCGGAGGTGTTCCGACGCCTGGGCCAAAAGCTGGAGCGGGAACTGCCGGGACTGGAGGCGTTCGTCCTCGACGATACGGGCTTTCCGAAGAAGGGGACGCACTCGGCCGGCGTGGCACGCCAGTACTCGGGCACGCTGGGGCGAATCGACAACTGCCAGGTGGCGGTGAGTCTGCACCTGGCGGGCGAGAATGGCTCTGGCTGCATCGGCATGCGGATGTACCTCCCAGAGGCCTGGGCGAAGGACACCGCACGTCGCAAGAAGGCAGGCATTCCAGAGGACGTGGGCCTCACGGAGAAGTGGCGGCTGGCTCTGGCGCAGTTGGACTCGGCGCTTGCCTCTGGCGTGCGCAAGCATGTCGTGCTTGCCGACCCGGGCTACGGGGACTGCGGGGATTTTCGCGATGGCCTCGTCGAGCGAGGGCTGGACTATGTGGTGGGCATCAAGGGCGAGACCTCTGTGTGGCCGCCAGGCAGCACCCCAACCATTCGCAAGAAGCCGCCGGGCAGTCGCGGTCGGCCTTCCACTCGGCACTACGACGACAAGCATCCGCCGGTGCTGGTGGGCGTGCTGGCCAAGGAGTTGAAGTACCGCGCCGTCAGCTGGCGCGAGGGAAGCCGGGGCTGGCAGTCCTCTCGCTTCGCAGCCGTCCGCATCCGGACGGCGCACCGGCATATGAATGGAGTGCCGCCTGGAGATGAGCAGTGGTTGTTGTGCCAATGGCCCCAAGGAGCGCAGGCCCCCACGAAATTCTGGCTCTCCTCCCTCCCAGCTGACACGTCTATCCGCACCCTGGTGCGCCTGGCCAAGCTGCGTTGGCGCATCGAGCGCGACTACCAGGAGATGAAGCAGGAACTCGGCCTGGACCACTTCGAGGGCCGCACCTGGCGGGGCTTCCACCACCACGCCACCCTCTGCGCCATGGCCCATGGCTTTCTCGCGCTCCGACGAGCGCTTTCCCCCCCGGGGCCGGGTGAAATGGACGCTGCCTGAAGTCCGCCGCCGTCTTCAACAGGTGCTGTTGCGCTGGATAGGCGTCTGCCCCCTCTGCCGCAGGCTCGTCGACGACTCGAACCTGCCGCGCGGCCCCTCTCGAATCTGATCAGGTGGTACTAGTCCTCGTCCCGGATGAAGTCCTCCGGTTGGTAGTGGAAGGTGTGCCGGGCCTTGGCGGTGGTGAAGGCCCAGCGAATGGGAACGCGGTGGCGGTTGGCATCGCGTTCCCAGGCGCGAGTCCTGTCGCGCAGGGTCTCCACGGAAGCGATGCGCTGGTGTCCCAGGCATTGACGCGAGACGAGGCTCACCTCGATTTCAGCCTGATTGAGCCAGCTGCCGTGCACAGGCGTGTAGTGCACGCAGAAGCGACTCCACAGGCGCAGGCCCTGCTTCCATCCAAAGCGACGTGTCAGCGAGAAACGTGTGTGGATGTTGAGGTTGTCCAGCACGAGGTGAATCTTTCGGGCGTTGGGGTAGCGGCGCGCCAGGTCCCGCACCGCTTCCGCGAAATCAGCGGCCTTGCGGCAGCGCGTCGCCTTGACGAAGTGGCGCCCTGTCTGCGGCTCCACCGCGCAGAAGAGATTGGCGGTGCCACACCGGACATATTCGAAGTCACGCCGAGCGACAGCGCCAGGGTGCATGGGCAGCACGTCTCGCTTGGAGTCCAGCAGTTGTACGGGCCTCTCGTCGAAGCAGACGACGGGCTCACGTCGGCTGAAGGGCTTCTCGTAAAGGGCCAGCACGTCCTCCATGCGCTGGACGTACTGGGCATCCAGGCTGGGCACGCACCACCTTTTTTTCCCGCCACGGCTTCAAGTCATGCCGCTGCAGGAGCTCGCGCACCGTCTCCATGCCTACGTGAGGCACGATTCCCCGTCCTACGACTTCACGCACCAGCAGGCTCAGCGTCCACCGGGCATATCCCTCCGGTGGACTGCTGCACACCAGCGCCACGACTTGGGAGGCCTGCCCGGGAGTGAAGCGTCGCTGGCGCCCAGGCCGTGGCCTCTCCTGGAGGGCAGCATCAAGGCCTTCGCGCCGGTAGCGCCCTCGCACCTGCCGCACCGTCCGCTCCGAGAGGCCCGCAGCTTCTGCAGCGGCCACACCCGTCCAGCCTTCCCCCAGCAACTGCAGGGCCCGTGCTCGCTTCAACACCCGCACCGAATGCCGGCCCCGGCGCATCAGCGCGTCCAGCGCCTCCTTCTCCGCCTGCTTCAGCTTCACGCCAGGCTCCTGCATGTCGACCCTCCTACTTGGGCCAACATGCAGCCTCGGCAGACTTCATCCGGGACGAGGACTAGTCCTCGTCCCGGATGAAGTCCTCCGGTTGGTAGTGGAAGGTGTGCCGGGCCTTGGCGGTGGTGAAGGCCCAGCGAATGGGAACGCGGTGGCGGTTGGCATCGCGTTCCCAGGCGCGAGTCCTGTCGCGCAGGGTCTCCACGGAAGCGATGCGCTGGTGTCCCAGGCATTGACGCGAGACGAGGCTCACCTCGATTTCAGCCTGATTGAGCCAGCTGCCGTGCACAGGCGTGTAGTGCACGCAGAAGCGACTCCACAGGCGCAGGCCCTGCTTCCATCCAAAGCGACGTGTCAGCGAGAAACGTGTGTGGATGTTGAGGTTGTCCAGCACGAGGTGAATCTTTCGGGCGTTGGGGTAGCGGCGCGCCAGGTCCCGCACCGCTTCCGCGAAATCAGCGGCCTTGCGGCAGCGCGTCGCCTTGACGAAGTGGCGCCCTGTCTGCGGCTCCACCGCGCAGAAGAGATTGGCGGTGCCACACCGGACATATTCGAAGTCACGCCGAGCGACAGCGCCAGGGTGCATGGGCAGCACGTCTCGCTTGGAGTCCAGCAGTTGTACGGGCCTCTCGTCGAAGCAGACGACGGGCTCACGTCGGCTGAAGGGCTTCTCGTAAAGGGCCAGCACGTCCTCCATGCGCTGGACGTACTGGGCATCCAGGCTGGGCACGCACCACCTTTTTTTCCCGCCACGGCTTCAAGTCATGCCGCTGCAGGAGCTCGCGCACCGTCTCCATGCCTACGTGAGGCACGATTCCCCGTCCTACGACTTCACGCACCAGCAGGCTCAGCGTCCACCGGGCATATCCCTCCGGTGGACTGCTGCACACCAGCGCCACGACTTGGGAGGCCTGCCCGGGAGTGAAGCGTCGCTGGCGCCCAGGCCGTGGCCTCTCCTGGAGGGCAGCATCAAGGCCTTCGCGCCGGTAGCGCCCTCGCACCTGCCGCACCGTCCGCTCCGAGAGGCCCGCAGCTTCTGCAGCGGCCACACCCGTCCAGCCTTCCCCCAGCAACTGCAGGGCCCGTGCTCGCTTCAACACCCGCACCGAATGCCGGCCCCGGCGCATCAGCGCGTCCAGCGCCTCCTTCTCCGCCTGCTTCAGCTTCACGCCAGGCTCCTGCATGTCGACCCTCCTACTTGGGCCAACATGCAGCCTCGGCAGACTTCATCCGGGACGAGGACTAGAACCGCTCCACCACGCAGCAGGACATGCACCTGATCCCTGCGGCCATCCGGATACGGAAAGGACCGCAGCGTCAGTCCCCAAAAACGAAAACGGGCTGGAGACCTTTCGGCCTCCAGCCCGCTTCGTCGTTTGGTCGGGGAGACAGGATTTGAACCTGCGACCCCTTGGTCCCGAACCAAGTGCTCTACCAGGCTGAGCCACTCCCCGATATCCGGTGCTGCGCCAGGAACTGCTCTCGGGCCCGGCGAAGCGTGGGCGGATCTATCCGAGCCGCTTCCTTCAGTCAACGGACTCTTTCGCCTCCCCCTTCCCTCCCCCTCCCCGCCCCCCTCGCTCCCCCGACTGTTGTCCTACCTACCCTTCAGGACGGGACAATGTTCACCCTCTTCACAAGATCCGGGCCTTCCTGTAGTTCCAAGATGTTGCACGTTGATCCGCCCCTGTTCCCCCACAGAGGACCATGACTGCTCCCACTGTCCTCATCTCGGATGATGAGCCCCTTGTCGTGTCCGCACTCGCCCGGGAGGCCAAGCGCTCCGGCCTCGTCTGCGTGTCCGACACCACCTCCGAACATGTGATGGAGCTGGCCCGCAAACACCGGCCCGCGGTCATCATCCTGGACATCAATCAGCACCAGGATGGACGCGACCTGCTCGCGCAGCTGAAGAAGGACCCCGTCACCCGCGACAGCAAGGTCATCATGCTCAGCGGCGTGGAGGATCAGTTCACCCGCCACGTGTGCTTCGAGCTGGGCGCCGACGACTACGAAGTGAAGCCGTGCGACCCCACCTTCATGACCCGCATCGCCCGCATGGCCGCCGCCGCCGTGCGCCCCCCCGCTTCGCCCGAAGCCGCCTGACTCACGCCGGCCGCAGCGAACGGATGGCCTGCGCGTAGTCCTTCGCGCCAAACACGTAGCTGCCCGCCACCAGCACCGTCGCCCCCGCGTCCACCACGCGCTTCGCCGTCTGCGCGTTGATGCCGCCGTCCACCTCGATGTCCACGTCCTTCAGCCCCCGCGCGTCCAACATCGCGCGCAGCCGGCGGACCTTGTCCACCGTGGACTCGATGAACGACTGCCCCCCAAACCCCGGGTTCACGCTCATCAAGAGCACCATGTCCACGTCCCCGAGCACCTCTTCAATCGCCGACAGCGGCGTGCCCGGGTTCAACACCACCGCGGGCTTCGCCCCCGCCTGACGGATGGTCTGCAACGTGCGGTGCAGGTGGGGGCTCGCCTCCTGGTGCACCGTCAGCACGTCCGCCCCCGCCTTCGCGAACGCCTCCACGTACTTCTCCGGCTCGACAATCATCAGGTGCACGTCCAGCGGCTTCGTCGCCACCCGCTTGATGGCCTCCACGATGACCGGCCCCAACGTGAGGTTGGGCACGAACCTGCCATCCATGACATCCACGTGAATCCAATCCGCGCCGGCGGCCTCGATGGCGCGGACCTCCTCTCCCAGGCGGCTGAAATCACAGGAGAGCAGCGACGGAGAGATGCGGACGGGGCGGGTCATGGCGGCGCTTCTTAACCGCTTCCGGACGCCCCGGGTACCTCCGCCCGGCAGGACAGAGGGCTGGCGGACAGAGGTGGACCTGTCAGGTGGGGGGTCCGGGCGGCCGATACAGCCCGCGTGCTACAACCTGACGCGCCCGCGGCCATCCGCCGCATCCCACGGAGCCCGCCCCGGTGCTTCCCCAGTCCGTGCCCGCCTCCCCCAACCTGTCCCGCCGGCTCGCGAAGCTGACGTCCATCCTGGATGTCGCCAAGGCGATGAGCGCCGAGCGCGACCTGGACCTGCTGCTGCCCCTCATCCTCTATGAGGCCACCAAGGTCGTGGAGTCGGACCGCTGCTCGCTCTTCATCCTGGACCGCGAGCGCGATGAGCTCTGGAGCAAGGTGGCCCAGGGCTCCAAGAACGAGATCCGCCTCCCCTCGGGCAGCGGCATCGCCGGACAGGTCGCCCAGACGGGCGCCGTCATCAACATCCCCGACGCCTACGCCGACCCCCGCTTCAACAGCTCCTTCGACGTCTCCAGCGGCTACCGCACCCACACCATCCTCTGCGTCCCCATGCGCGACGCCAACGGGGACGTGACGGGCGTCATCCAGGCCCTCAACAAGCGCGGCGGGCAGGTGTTCGACGCGGAGGACGAGGAGCTGCTGCTCGCCCTGGGAGCCCAGGCCGCTGGCGCGATTGAGAACGCCCTCCTCCATGAGGAAATCAACCGCCTCTTCGAGGGCTTCGTCTCCGCGTCCGTCGTCGCCATCGAGGCGCGCGACCCGACCACCGCCGGCCACTCCGGCCGCGTCGCGGACCTCACCGTGTCCCTGGCCCAGGCGCTGGAGCACCACACCACCGGCCCCTATGCCCAGACGCGCTTCACCGCCGTGGAGCTGCAGGAGCTGCGGTACGCGTCGCTCCTGCATGACTTCGGCAAGGTGGGCGTGCGCGAGAACGTGCTCGTCAAGGCGGAGAAGCTGTACCCGCATGAGCTGGAGGCGCTGCGCGCCCGCTTCCAGTTGGCTCGCAAGGACCTGCAGCTACAGAGCTCCCGGCGCCGGCTGGCCGCCGTGGAGGTCCGCGGGCTGGCCGCCCTGCCCTCCATCCACCAGGAGGAGGACGCGCGGCTGGGCCAGGAGCTGGCCCAGTTGGATGAGGTGATGGGCTTCCTGCTCACCTGCAACAAGCCCACGGTGCTCGCGCAGGGCAACTTCGAGCGGCTGCTGGAATTGGGCAAGCTCACGTTCACGGATGCGCACGACCATGGGCAGGCGCTGCTCTTGCCCCATGAAATCCAATCCCTCTCCATCACCCGCGGCACGCTCTCCCCGGAGGAGCGCCGCGAAATCGAGAGCCACGTCGAGCACACGTACCGCTTCCTGTCGCAGATTCCGTGGACCCGCGCGCTGCGCCGCGTGCCGGAGATTGCCTACGCGCACCACGAGAAGCTGGATGGCACGGGCTACCCTCGCGCCGTCCCGGAGATCCCGGTGCAGTCCCGGATGATGTCCATCTGCGACATCTACGACGCGCTCACCGCGAGCGACCGGCCCTACAAGAAGGCCGTGCCGCACGCGCTCGCGCTGGACATCCTCAAGAAGGAGGCGGGGTCCGGACAGCTCGACAGGGACCTCTTCACCATCTTCGTCGAGGCGGAGATTCCCCGCCGGGCCCTCAAGAAGAGCCCGGCGTAGGACGCTGCATCAGGCGCTGATGGTGTGCAGCCGGAGGCTGTTGATCTTCCCCGGCTGGCCCACCGGCGCGCCGAACACCACCACGATGCGGTCGCCCTTGCGCGCCAGCCCGCGCGACACCAGCTCCTCCTCCACGCGGCGGAGCATGGTCTCCGTCTCCTGGATGGGCTCCAGCACGCGCGGCACCACGCCCCAGAGCAGCGCCAGGCGGCGGCGCACTTCCTGGTTCGGGCTGAACGCCACAATCGGCACCGTGGGCCGGTAGTGTGCGAGCAGGCGCGCCGTCACGCCGGACAGCGTGAAGGCCGCGATGAGCGAGGCGCCGCTGGCCTTGGCCGCCTCGCACGCCACGCGCGCGATGACGTCCGGGAAGTGCAGCGGCAGGCCCAGCGGGGCCTCAATCACGCGCGGCTGGAGCTGCGCGCGGGACGAGGACTCGGCCGCCAGGATGATGCGCTCCATCATCTGCACGGAGTCCAGGGGGAACTTGCCGCTCGCCGTCTCACCCGAGAGCATCAGCGCGTCCGCGCCGTCGTAGACGGCGTTGGCCACGTCGCTTGCCTCCGCGCGCGTGGGGCGCGGGTTGTCGATCATCGAGTTGAGCATCTGCGTGGCCACGATGACGGGCAGGCCGCGCAGGTTGGAGCGCCGGATGATGTCCTTCTGGACGGCCGGCACCTCTTCGGGGGGAATCTCCACGCCCAGGTCGCCGCGGGCCACCATCACGCCGTCCGTCTTGTCGAGGATGGCGTCCAGGCGCGCGATGGCCTCCGGCTTCTCCAGCTTGGAGATGATGGGCACCGTGCGGCCCACCTCCGCCATGGCCTGGCGAGCGGAGTCCAGGTCGGACGGCTGACGCACGAAGGACAGCGCGATGTAGTCCACGCCCGCCTTGAGGCCGAAGATGAGGTCCTCGCGGTCCTTGGGCGTGAGCGCGTCCGCGCGCACCGCCACGCCGGGCAGGTTGATGCCCTTGTTGTTCTTCAGGATGCCGCCGTGGACCACTTCCGTCTTGATGAGCTGCTTCTTGTCCGTCTCCACGACGCGCAGCTCCAGGAGGCCGTCATCCAGCAGGATGCGGTCGCCCGGGTTCACGTCCGCCGCCAGGTGCGGGTACGTGGTGGACACGATTTCGTCCGTGCCCTTCACCGTCTCGTCGGTGGTGATGTGGAAGGTGGCGCCGTGCTTCAGCTCCGTGCTGCCGGTGACGAAGCGGCCGGTGCGAATCTTGGGGCCCTGCAGGTCCCCCAGGATGCCCACCGCCTTGCGCACCTTCAGCGAGGCCGCGCGCAGCATGTCGATGTTCGCCTGATGCTGCTCGTGGCTGCCGTGGGAGAAGTTGAGCCGGGCCACGTCCATGCCGGCCTCCAGCAGCGCTTCCAACATCTCCGGGGTCTGACTGGCGGGGCCGAGGGTGCAGACAATCTTTGCTCGTCGCATATGAGGCCGAACATCCGGCCCCAGCGCGTTTCGGTCAAGGAGTCACGGAGCGCGACCGAGCAGGTAAACCAGTAAATGTCCAGGCCGCTCGGCGTGCGCTCAACCGCGCAGCAGCGCGCCCAGGTTCTCGCGCTCCCAACGCAGCGCGGCGGCGTAGTGCGGGTACGTGCGCTCGCGCTCGCGGAAGGCGCGCGGGTGGTGCACGCGGCGCCCGGTGCGATTGCTGCTGGGGAACAGCTGGTGGAGCATCTCGTGGAAGACGATGAACTCCACGAAGAAGGCGGGCACGTCCGGCTTGTCCAGCGCGGGGTGGATGCGGATTTCGCGCGTCTGGTGGTCGTAGACGCCCAGGCGGATGGACTTGCGGCGGCGGCGCGGGGGCATGCGGCCCCAGCCGATGCGGGCCTGGATGGCGTTGCCGAAGTAGGCCTCGTTGACGCCGTTGTAGAGCGCGCGCAGGTCGAAGCAGCGGCCCAGCGGATTCAATTCCGCGTCGGATTCCCGGCGCAGCTGGCGGATGAGCGGCTGCTGGCCCCGGATGTACTCGTCCAGCAGGGCGCCCGCGGCGCGGTGCCCCCGGCCCGCGTAGTCCGCCACCGCGCGCACGATGACTTCGGGCGCGTCCAGGAACATGTGGTGCAGCCGCAGTTGGAGCACCTGCGAGCCGCGGCGGAAGGACACCATGGTGGAGCGGTTGTCCGTCACGGCCAGGCGCACCGGCATGCCCAGGTTCGCGCTCAGCCGCCACGCGAGCGACTCCGCGCGAGACCAGAGCTCCTCGCGCGACGCGGTGAGGACGCGCGGCGCTTCCTCCGCGACGCGGTTGCGCGGCGGCAGGGGCGCCTGTCCCTCCGGCGCGCGCTGCGCGGGAGTGGCGGCGCGTTCCGCGGACGAGCCACGCGGGAACAGGGACATCTGGCGGAAGGCTTCGGGCGTCACGCGGGGGGCATCGTACCCGGCACTTCCCGAACCTCAAGGCCAGGGGCTGGATGCCCGTCCGCCTGTCGACCGGGCCCACACGCCGAGCGCGACACCCCGGGTTGAATTCGTCCCAGAGGCATCGTCCTTCAGGACAGGGGGCCCGGGTCGCCATGGCGCGACTTGAGCAGCCGCTCCAGCCGCTCCGGCTCCATGCGCACCACGAAGGTCTTCTCCCGGGCATAGGTCACCTGCCCCGGAGCCGCGCCCTTCTGCTTGCGGACGAACTTCACCGGCATGTAGCTCACCTCGCCGCGGGGTTCGCCCTTGGCGCCCGAGTGGTGCAGCGCGAGGTGCGCCGCGTCCAGGAGCACCTCCTGCGCCACCTCCGCGTTCTTCTCCAGCGGCACCACCACGTGGCTGCCCGGCAGGCCGCGCGCGTGCATCCACAGGTGCCACGGACGGGCCACCTTGAAGGTGAGCTGGTCGTTGTCCTCCGAGCCGCGCCCCACCCAGATGCGAGAACCGCCGTGGCCCACGTACTCCTTGAAGGGCAGGCCCCCCTTCGGGCCCTCTTCCCCCTGGGTCACCTGGAGCACTTCCACCTGCGCGAGCAGCGCGGCGTCATCCATGGCTTCAATCTGCGTGAGCGCCGCCTGCGCGTGGGCGACCTCTCGCGCCAGCTCCGCCTCGCGGTGGCGGGCCTGCTCCACGCCGCGCAGCAGGCGCCGGTACTGGTGGAAGTGCCAGTCCACCTGCTCCTGCGGCGTGCGCGTCGGGTCCAGCTTCACCTCCACCTCCTCCACGCCGGCCTCCGTGTAGACGGGCAGGACGATGAAGGTCTGGGACACGCCGCGCTTGAGCCGGTACAGGTTCTGCGTGAGGACCTCGCCCACCTGGCGGTGCTTCTCCGCCTCCGGGCCCCGGGCCGCGTCCGCGCGGACCTTCTCCAGCGTGCGCGAGGAGCGCTTCAGCCGCGCCCGGTACGGCTGCGCGAGCCGGCGGCGGATGGCGTCCGCGCGGCTGGTGCGGTCCTTCTGTCCGAGCACCCGCTCGGCGGCCTGCAGCCTGGGCAGCGCGTCGTCTTCCTTCGGCTCCAGACGCGAGGGCTGCGCGCGGCCCTTCGCCAACGCCTCCGCGGACACGGGCTCCGGAGGCGACCACTGCGCTCCGGGATAGAGGTTGCGCCGCTGACCGAACCCCTCGCCGGAGAGCATCAGGACGCGGTGGTTGTCGCTGAGGAGCAGCAGGCCTCCGGGCGCGCCCACCTCCATCACCAGGCGGCGGCGCACGTCCTCGCGCTCGAACTCCAGGACGATGGCGCGGCTCTCCTCCAGGTAGCGCGCGCCCTGGAGCTTGAAGCCGGTGAGCTCCTGGCGCAGCCAGCGCTGGAAGGGGGCGGGCTCTCCTGGCGTGGGGAAGCGATCTTCCGCGACGGACAGGCGCGACAGCTCGCCTTCGGCGCAGAGGCACAGCACCACCGATCTGCCGGGGACGCGCAGCTCCAGGTAGGCCAGGCGGGGCAGCGGGCACCACGCCTTCTGGGCCACCGCGCCCACCAGCCGGGCCGCGGCCTCCGCCACGACCTCCTCGAACTCTACCGGACGCAGCGACATGGGCCCCTCCCGGGCGGACACACGAGGAGAGGTAAACCCCTGGCCCGCAAAAGAAAAACGGCCCGGCGGGTTTCGCCGAGCCGTTCACCGGACGTCAACGGACGCCCGAAATGACACCGCTACTTCAGGCTTCCGGGGTCGCCGGGGCCGCGGGGGCCGCAGCCTTGCGGCGGGAAGCGGTCTTCTTCTTCGCGGCCTTCTTGGCGGCCGGCTTCTTCGCGGCGGCCTTCTTGGCCGTACCGCGCTTGGCGGCAGGAGCCTTGCGGGCGGTCTTCTTCGTCGCGGTCTTCTTCGTCGCGGCCTTCTTCGCGGTCTTCTTCTTCGCGGCCATCGGAATCCTCCGTTCAGTGTTGAGGCCCGCGAGGACGCGAGCCCTGCACCCACTTCGAACTGAACGTGAGTGCTTGAAATGAATGGTACGGGCGACATGCCAGTGTGTCAACGCATGGTGATGTATTGCAGTGCGCGGCGAGGCCGATTTTTGGCCTCCGGGCGCTTCGAACCGTTCGTGGCGGTCATTTCGGGGGTCCGGCGCGTCGCGTGCGAGGCCGAGTTTCCGGCTCCGGACGCACTTCGAGGGTCCGCGCTACAGGTCTGGATGTCCGCTGCCGTGCATCCGGCGCGCGCGCATCGCGTCGCTTCACGTCGTGGAGGCGGCGGCCTACGGTGCCCGCCCGCATGAGCTCCCCCGCGCTGACCTTCCCCGCGTCCTTCACCTTCGGCGTCGCCACGTCCGCGTACCAGGTGGAGGGCGGCATCGAGAACGACTGGGCCCAGTGGGAGCGGCAGGGGAAGTTGAAGGAGCCCCATGCGCGATGCGGCCGCGCGGTGGACCACTGGAACCGCTACGCGGAGGACTTCGCCCTGGCGAAGGCGGTGGGGGCCACGGCGTTCCGGCTGTCGCTGGAGTGGGCGCGCATCGAGCCCGAGCGCGGCCGGTTCGATGGCGCGGCGCTGGAGGGCTACCGCGAGCGGCTCTTGAAGCTGCGCGCGATGGGCTTGCGGCCCGTGGTGACGCTCCATCACTTCACCCACCCCACGTGGTTCCACGCGTCCACGCCCTGGCACCTTCCGGAGAGCCTGGAGGCCTTCCGCCAGTACGTCCGCCGGTGCGCGCCCCTGTTGGAGGGGCTGGACGCGCTCGTCATCTCCTTCAACGAACCGATGGTCCTCTTGTTGGGCGGCTACCTCCAGGGCCTGATGCCGCCGGGCATCGCGGACGGGGCGAAGACGATGGCCGCGCTCGGCAACATGGTGCGCGCGCACGTCATCGCGCGGGAAGAGCTGGGCCAGCACCTGGGCCGGGTGGAGCTGGGCATCTCCCAGAACATGCTCGCGTTCGCGCCGGACCGCTGGTGGCATCCCCTGGACCGCTCGCTGGTGCGGCTGGCGGCCCCGGCCTACAACCACGCGTTCCACGAAGCGCTGTCCTCCGGGCACCTGCGCGTGTTCATGCCGGGCGTGGCGTCCACGGACGTGCGCATCGAGGGGGCGCGCGACTCCGTGGAGTTCGTGGGCGTCAACTACTACACGCGCGCGCACCTGCGCTTCATGCCGCGCCCACCCTTCATCGACTTCAAGTACCGCGACCCGGACGGGCGCGGACTCACCGACATCGGGTGGGAGCAGCGGCCCGAGGGCTTCCTCCAGCTCCTCCAGGAGGTGAAGCGCTACGGCAAGCCGGTGTGGGTCACGGAGAACGGCATCGACGACCGCCAGGGCACGGTGCGGCCGGAGTACCTGCACGCGCACCTGCGCCAGGTGCTGGCCGCGCGCGAGGCGGGCGTGGACGTGCAGGGCTACCTTTATTGGAGCCTGCTGGACAACTTCGAGTGGCTGGAGGGTTGGGGCCCGCGCTTCGGCCTCTACCACGTCGACTTCGACACGCTGGAGCGCCGCCCCACCCCGGCCTGCGACTACTTCCGCGCCGTGGCCACCGGGCGCGTGCTGGTGCCGCCAGGCGCTGGCGCCGCTCAGCCCAGCGCCGCGCGGTAGTCCACTTCCGGCTCCTCCAGGGGAGCGGTGGGGTCCGTGTCCGCGCCCGCGAAGAAGCGGCGCACGCTGTCCTCCACCGCCTCCGGCGAGTCCAGCCCGTTCACCTCCGAGCGGAAGTGCGCCGCGCCCTTGAGGCCGTGGGCGTACCAGGCCAGGTGCCGGCGGAAGGAGCGCACCGCGCTCAAGGGCTCCCCGACGAACTCCGCGTGGGCCCGGGCGTGCTCCAGTACCAGCGCGCAGCGCTCCTCCGGCGTGGCGGGCGGGCCGCCCGAGAGTTCGCGGAAGAGCCACGGGTTGCCCAGGGCGCCCCGGCCAATCATCACGAAGTCGCAGCCGGTGCTGTCCAGCATGCGGTGGGCGTCCGCGACCGTCTTCACGTCGCCGTTGCCCATGATGGGCAGCTCCGGGAAGTGGCGCTTCAGGTCCGCGATGTGGGCCCAGTTCGCCTGCCCCGAGTAGCCCTGCTCGCGCGTGCGTGGGTGCAGGGCGAGCCCGGCGCACCCGGCCTCCTGCAGCGCCTCCGCCACCTTCAGATAATTGAGCGTGCGCGCGTCCCAACCCGAGCGGATTTTACAGGTGACGGGCAGGCCGGTGGCTTCCCGGATGGCGCGGACGATGTCGGCGGCGCGGGGCACGTCGCACAACAGGCCGCTGCCGGCGCCGTTGCGCACCACCTTCTTCACCGGGCAGCCCATGTTGATGTCGATGACCTGCGCGCCCGCGGCCTTGCCCACCCGCGCGGCCTGGGCCATGGCCTCCGGCTCGCCTCCGAAAATCTGGAGCGAGTAGGGCTTTTCCACGGTGGCGTCGTAGCGCAGGTACTTGAGGGTGCGCTGGTTCTGGCGCATCAGCCCCTGGGCGCTGACCAGCTCCGTGGGGCAGAGGGCCGCGCCCAGCCGGAAGGCGATGACGCGGAAGGGGCGCTCGCTCACGCCGGCCATGGGCGCGAGGATGTAGGGGTTGGGGAGCGTGTAGGGACCCAGCTTCAGCATGCGGAAAGACACCCTATACCCGCTGGAGGAACAGAAGTGCGCGGGCCATGAGAACGGCCCTGCGCGAGTGGGGGCCAACGATTAAGGTCCCCCTCCATGTTCCGTTTTCGGCTCGGGAGCGTCCCCGTCCACGTCCACACGAGTCACCTGCTCTTCTCCGCGGTGTTCGCCTACCAGTCCCTTCCCCTGCCGGGCCGGCACTCGGGCGCCGGGTGGCTGGGGGCGCAGCTGGCCGACTCCGCGTCGCCCGGGTACATGGGCGCGGTGGTGGCCTACGTGCTGGCGTGGATGTTCATCATCTTCGTCTCCGTGCTCGTCCATGAGCTGGGGCACGCGGTGGCCTTCCGCTTCTATGGTTACCAGCCGAGCGTGGACCTGGTCTTCATGGGCGGCGTCACCCGGCCCAACACGGACGCGCCCCTGGTCTGGCACCGGGACGTGGTGAGCAGCTTCGCGGGGCCGCTGGCGGGGCTGACGCTGGGCGTCCTGTGCCGGGTGGTGCTGACGCAGGTGGAGGGCCGCTCGGAGATGGCGGACTTCTTCCTGGGCAACTTCTTCTTCGCCAACATGTGGTGGGCGGTGCTGAACCTGCTGCCAGTGCCCCCCCTGGATGGCGGGCACATCAGCACGGCGCTGGCGACGCGGATGTTCGGGCGGCGCGGCTTCATCGTGTCGCACGTGCTGGCGCTGGGCCTGTGCGTGGGCCTGGTGCTGCTCAGCATCAAGCTCGGGGCCCTGTTCATGGGCGTCCTCTTCGCCATGTTCGGCTTCCAGTCGTTCCGCGTGCTGACGGACGTGATGCGCGCTCGCAACGAGGCGAAGGAGGAGGAGGGCCCCAATGCCCAGACCCTGCGCGAGGCGCAGCAGGCGCTGCGCGAGGACCGGCTGGACGACGCGTGGCGGCAGGGCAACCGGGTGCTGGAGACGGAGGGCCTGTCCCCGAACCTCACCAGCCGGACCCATTACCTGCTGGGCTGGGTGGCGCTGAAGCAGGGCCACGGGCGGCCCGCGCTGGACCACTTCTCCCAGGTGCAGGGCCAGCCGGTGGAGATGCACGCGGTGGCGGCGGCGTTCTCGCTGGTGGGGGATGACGCCCGGGCGGTGGGCTACTGGAAGCAGGCGTGGGGCGAGTCGCGGGACCGCACGGTGATGCACGAGTACGCGGGCGCGCTCATCCGGCTGGGCCAGGTGAACGAGGCGCTGCGGCTGCCCGGCGTGGACCCGGCGGCCGCGTTCCGGTGCGCGGAGCGGGCGCTGTTCATCCGGGGCGCCTATTCGGAGGCCGCGGCGGTGAGCGAGGCGGCGCTCAAGCACGTGCCGGACCCGGGCATCGCGTACGACGCGGCCTGCGCCTTCTCACGCGCGGGCAACGTGGCGGACGCGGTGCGGCTGCTACAGCGGGCGGAGGAGCTGGGCTTCAAGGACGCGGCCTATGCCGCCTCCGACGAGGACCTGGCGCACCTGCACGGGCACCCCGCCTTCGAGGAGTGGCTGGCGAGGCTGCGGCCGGCCGCCTCGTCCTGACAGGGCGACTTTCTCCCGACCGGCGCCCCTGGGGCCCTAGAATCCACGCCCGCCCGTGAGCCCTTCGTCCCCTCCCGTGAAACCTGATGCCGCGCCCGTGCGTACCGGGGACATGCCAGCGTCTCCGGAAGCCTCCGGGGGAGGTGCCGGCGACCCGGACGAGGTGTTGATGGAGCGGTTCTGCCAGGGAGACGCGCAGGCGTTCGACGCGCTCTTCCAGCGCTACGCGCGCCCCGTCCAGGGCTACCTGGCGCGCCTCACCGGCAGCCCCGCCACCGCCGAGGACCTGGCGCAGCTCACCTTCCTGTCCCTGGTGCGCGCGCGGGGCCGCTATCAGCCCGGCGCCCGCGTCCGGCCCTGGCTGTACGCCATCGCCACCAACGCCGCGCGCGACCATGCGCGCCGCCACCGCCGGCCGGAGGACCTCACGCCCGAGGGGGAGTTGCCCCTCACCGCCGTGGCGGACACGCCGGAGCCTCGCGACCTGGGGCTGGAGCGCGCGGTGCAACACGCCCTGGCGCAGCTTCCCGAAGGCCAGCGGCTGCCCATCCTCATGCACCGCTTCGAGGGCATGGGCTTCGCTGAAATCGCCGAGGCCCTGGGCCTCACCGAGAGCGCGGTGAAGGTCCGCGCCCACCGGGGCTACGCGCGGCTGCGCGAGCTGCTCGCGCCCCTTCAGCAGGAGACCTCCCGATGACGCCCGAGTGCGAACGCGTCCTGGACCGGATGGACGGCCCGTTGCCTCCGGACCTGGCGTCACACGCGGCCGGGTGCTCGGACTGCCGCGCCCTGCTGGAGGGCTTCCAGGTGCTGGCGCCCCCCGCCTCCGCCGCGCCCGCCGTCCCCATCGATGAAGCGAAGCTCGAGCAGTCGCGGCGCCAGTCGCTCACGGAGCTGGCGGCGCACCCCTTGCCCACGCCGTGGTGGAAGGAGGTGGCGGTGCTGCTCGCCACCTACCTGGGCGTGGGCGTGCTGGGGCTCTTCTGGGTGGGCCGGCACGGGCTGCTGCTCAACTCCGCGTCGCCCATGGCGGTGGCGCTGGTGGCGCTGCTCATCGTCGTGGGCGTGGGCGGCGGAGCGATGGTGGCCCTGGCCCCGAGGCAGCGCGCCTGGCCCTTCACGCTCGTGGCCGTGGGCGCGCTCGTCGTGGCGCTGGCGCAGTTGACCGGGCGCTCGGGCGTCCAGGTGCGGCCGTTCCTCGCGGGCACCCTGGGGTGCATGGGCGCGGAGGTGGCGCTTTCGGTGGTGCCGCTGGCCCTGGCGCTCGTCCTCCTGTGCCGCTCCGCCTTCCAGCCCGTGCGGGCGCTGGCGGCGGGGCTGTCCTCCGCGGGTGTGAGCCTGCTGGTACTTCACGTGCACTGCCCGGACGGCAGCGCGGGCCACCTGATGCTGGGCCACGTGCTGCCGTGGTTCGTGCTGGCGGGCGTGGCGGTGTTCATCCGCTCGCGCCTGCCGTCCCGCTCGTTCGCGCCCTGAGCGCGGGCGCCCTACTGGAGCCGCGACAGCGCTTCCTGGGGGAAGGCCCGCGCGTCCACCTTGGCGTGCCACTCCTTGATGCGGCCGTCCGGCCCGATGACGACGCCCACGCGGCGCGCGTTGGAGGCCGAGGCGTCATCCGCGGCCCCGTAGGCCAGCCCCACCTTGCGATCCACGTCGCACAGGAGCGGGAAGTTGAAGCCGAACTTCTGGGAGAACGCCTGGTTCTCCTCCGGCGTGTCGAAGCTGATGCCCAGGATGGCGGTGTCCTTGGACTCGTACTGGGTCTTGTGGTCGCGGAAGGAGCAGCCCTCCGCGGTGCATCCCGGGGTGTCCGCCTTCGGGTAGAACCAGAGCACCACGTTCTTGCCCCGGTAGTCCGACAGCCGGTGCGTCTTCCCCGTCGAGTCCTGCACGGTGAACTCCGGCGCCACGTCTCCCTGCTTGAGCATGTGCGATGCCTCCTTCATGGGGTGGAAACCGGGGGCGTCGTAGCACGCTCCGGGGGCAGGGGGCCGGGCACCGCTCGGGTGATGTGTGGAGTGGAGTGCAGGCGGACGGCACCGGGGGGGCGCCATCATCAAGATGCTTGAAACGCACCGGACTCCTCCGTTTAGTAGGTGCACCAAATGAACACCTCGGACGAACCTCCGCCTGCCCAAGCGCAGCGGATGACCGCGCTCACGCTCTGGGCGCGACAGAACCTTTCACGCCTCATCTACTTCCTGCTGGGCGCGTCCAATCGCATCCGCCTGCCGACCCCCTCGGTGTTGCCCATCGCGGGCGCGGTGGTCGGGCTCTACAGCGGGCTGGCCGCGGGCATCTTCTCCAACCTCATTGGCGTGATGAGTGGCATCACGTTCAGCGCCGCGGAGCTGGCGGCGACGTTCAAGCCGCAGCGGCTGCGCACGTTGATGGAGTCGCTCTCCTCCGCGCGCTGGCACCTGGAATACGCGCTGGTGGGCGTGCCGCTCGCCCTGGGCGCGCTCCTGCTGGCGCGGGTGATTGAGCCCGGCGGCCCTCGCGACGAGGTGAAGCGCCGCCTGCGCCTGCTGGCGCTGCTGACCCTGGGCGCGCTGTCGCTCTACTACCCGCTGGTGGGCCTGGCGGCCGTGAACGCCGTGTTCGGCCACGCGCACAACCTGCCCGCGGTGCTGCCGCACCTGCCCTGGTGGCTGATGCTGCTCGCGCCCACGGTGGGCGGCCTGGCGGTGGGGCGGCTGTTGCGCGACCGGCCGGAGACGCATGGCCACGGCCTTCCGGAGGTGGTGCGCGCGGTGAAGAGCGGCGCCAACGTGGTGCCGGCGGACCGGGGGCTGCTCAAGCTCATCGCGTCCGCCATCACCATTGGCAGCGGCGGCTCCGCGGGCCGAGAGGGCCCCATCGTCTATGGCGGCGCGGCGTTCGCGTCCAGCGTGGGGCGCGTGCTGGGCTTCAGCCGCAGGGAGCTGTCCATCCTGTTGGCGTGCGGCGCGGGCGCGGGCATCTCCGCGTCCTTCAACGCCCCCATCGCGGGCGCGGTGTTCGCGATGGAGATCATCCTGCGCGAGTTCGAGCTGCGGGTGTTCTCCCCCATCATCCTGGCGAGCGTGGCGGGCACGCTGGTGAGCCGCGGCGTGCTGGACGAAGCGCCCATGCTCAACCGGGTGAACTACGAGCTGGTCAGCGGCTCGGAGGTCTTCGCCTACGCGGCGCTGGGCATCGGGTGCGGGCTGCTCTCGTTCGCGTTCGTGAAGCTGCTGCACGGGGTGGAGCACTTCTTCCACGGCGGCATGGGTGGAAGGTTGTCCCCGTGGCTGGGGAAGAAGCCGCTGCCGGTGCGCGCCGCGCTGGGCGGCCTCTGCACGGGCTTGCTCGCGTTCCTGAGCCCCACGGTGTGGGGCAGCGGGCACGACTACATCAACCTGGCGGCGGCGGGACAGCTGCCCTTCCTCTTCCTGGTGACGGCGTGCGTGCTGAAGCTCGTGGGCACGTCGCTCACCATTGGTTCAGGCGGCTCCGGCGGCACGTTCTTCCCGGCGGCGCTGATTGGCGCCATGGCGGGCGGCGCGTTCGGCACGCTGGTGCACTACTTCTTCCCGCACGCCACGGGCCCCAGCGGCGCGTACGCCATCGTGGGCATGGGCGGCGCGGTGGCGGCGCTCACGCGCGGTCCGCTCACCGGCATGATGATGCTGTACGAGCTGAGCGGCAGCCACGAAATCATCCTGCCGCTGATGGTGACGTGCACTATCGCGTCCGCGGTGTGCCACTTCCTCACGGAGCGCACGGCGCCCAAGGTGCAGAGCGACGAGGACCTGCTGGCGGCCACGCACGTGCGCGCCCTGATGACGGAGGTGCCGGCGGTGACCGCGGGCACGCCGCTGCGCGCGCTGACGGACCAGCTGCTCACGTCCGAGGCCGGCACGCTGCCGGTGCTGGACACCGAGGGCAACCTCTACGGCACGGTGCAGGTGGAGCAGCTGCGCGAGGTGTGGCGCGACGAGTCCATGTACCCGCTGCTCGTGGCCAGCGACCTGGCGCGCAAGCTGCCCGCGCTGGCGCCGGACTCGGACCTGGCGCATGCGCTCCAGGTGATGGACCAGGAGGACGTGGACGCATTGCCGGTGGCGCCCGTGCTGGGCCTCTCTCCGTGCGGGCTCATCACCCGCGCCGCCGTGCGGCGCTTCCTCTTCGCGCAGCACACGCGCGCGCACTCGACGGGCAACTACCCCGTCACGCCCTCGGAGGCGGCGCACTGAGCCTTTGATGCAGGGCGTGGCCAGGGTGGGTCTGTCAGGAAACCCGGGGAGCGGGCATCCTTGGGCGCCATGTCCGACCCCGCCCTGTCCGCCCTGCGCTCCGAGCTGAACGCCACCTTCCACGACGCCCGGGTGCGTCAGATGGTGGCGCTGGGACGCAAGGCGCGGACGGACCCGGCGGCGCAGGCGCAGCTGGACGCGCTGTCGCGGGGTGACGCCTTCGAGCGGCGGCTGGCCCTGGCCGCCCAGTTCACGCGCCGGGATGGCGCGGCGGTGCTGAAGGCCACGGCGGACGAGTCCTTCCGCGTGCGCGCGCTGGCCTTCGAGCTGGTGTCGCTGGCCTGTGACGATGCCCAGGCGCTGGAGGCGCTGCGCATGGCGCACGGGATGCGCCGCGAGCAGGCCGTCATCCACCAGCTGCGCAAGCGCAAGCGGCACGCCGTCATCGACGCGTTCCTGGACGGGCTGGCGGAGCGGGGCGAGCACGTCACCTTCGCGGACACGGCGCCGCTGGGCTCCGAGGCGAGCCTGCGCAAGCACCTGGCGCGCGCGCTGGAGCGGCCCAGCTACCGGTTCTGGGCGCGGCTGGCCCGGCATGCGCCCTCCGTGCTGGGACAGGTGCTGCTGGAGCAGCTGAATGCCGTCCCGGGCGAGCCGGACCCCGTCACGAGGCAGAACCTGGCGTGGGGCATGGGGTGGCTGGCGGAGCGGACGCCGGACGTGGCGGAGACGCTGCTGGCGCTGCTCCTGGAGCGAGGCATCCCGCCGGACGAGCACGCCGTGCGGACGCTGGTGAAGCATCGCCCCTTGCGCATGGTGGCGCTGCTGCGCCAGCGGTCCCCGGCGTTCCTCCCGCACCTGCTGTTCGCGAGGTCCCTGGCGTCGCTGGATGCCGAGTCCCTGACGTGGATCGTCCAGCGCGACCCGACGCTGCTGGGCCGCGCGGAGGACGTGCTGAAGGAGCTGCCGGAGCCGCTGCACGCGACGCTCACCAATGCCTGGGCCGCGTCCGTGGAGCGGGCCCCCGCGTGGGGCACGCCCCTCATCGCGCGCATCGCGGACCCGGCCCTGCGTGAGAGCGTCTACGCGCGCTGGACCGTGGGGGCGCGCACCCGGGATGGCGTCATCGCGCCGGAGTACGTGCGGCACCTGCCGGTGGAGCTGCGCGAGCGGGAGGCGCGCCGGCACCTGGACGAGGTGGTGGCGCTGGGGACGCGCGCGGAGGCGCGGTTCGCCTATGCGCGCTTCCTGCCCTGGGAGGAGGCGCTGGGCGCGCTGCGGGGCACGCTGGGGCACCCGGACGCGGCGATGCGCGGCGTGGCGCTGAGCGCACTCCTGGCGCTGCCCGGCCTGCGCCCGGATGAGCCCGCGTGGGTGGCCCCCGCGCTGGCGATGGTGCTGGCCCGGAAGAACGAACAGGACCCCGTGCGCGGGGTGATGCTCCAGGCGCTGACCGAGTGGCCCCGGCGGATGTGGCGCGCCGAGCACACCGAGGCCCTGGGAAGGATGCTGCGCGACGCGCTGGACGCGGCGGACCTGTCCATGGGGACGGCGCAGTCGGCGGAGCGGCTGCTGGTACGGGCCTTCGGCGCGGACCCGGCGTGGGGCGCGCAGTGGCTGGGCACCTTCCTCAAGGAGCGCGGCCGCATCCAGGACGGCGGGCTGGGCCACCGGTTGACGGACGACGAGGTGCGCAAGGCCGCGCCCCACCTGCTGGCGCTGGCGAAGGTCTGGACGGAGCGTGAGCGCGGCGGACCCCTGCTCCAACTGGCGGCGAGCCTGGGCAAGCGCGCGGCGCTGGTGCCCGGCCTGTCGGATTGGCTCGTCTCCGTGCGCGACACGGCGCCGGACAACCGGCTGGCGCTGGCGTTGAGCGCGTGGCTGTCCCGGGAGGACCGGCCGCGCTTCGAATCGACCCTCGCGGCCACCCTGCGCCGCTGGCGGGACCGGGGCTGGGACGAGGAGGTGGTGGCGCTGGCGGCGGCGGAGAAGGACGGGCTCCCGCTGCACCGGGAGCTGGTGGAGGAGCTGGAGCGCGTGGCGCTGCGGCTGGGCAAGCCGTCCGGCAATGCGCTGTGGGTGCTGCGCTCCCGCGCGGTGAAGGACTTCGACCGGATGCTGCCCGCGTTGCTCAAGCGGGATGAGAGCGCCATCGCCATCCCCGTGGTGCGCGAGTTCCTGCACCGGCGGCGGCAGGACCTGCTGGGGCCGTACCTGAACGCGCCGGTCATCACCGGCCAGTTCGCCACGGGCGTGACTCACTGGCTCCTGCCGTTCGACTCGGGGTTCTTCCGGTGGACGGTGGAGCAGAACCAAGCGTATTCGCGCGCGCTCTCGAAGCTGTGCGCGGACATGGAGCGGGACACGCCGTCCGTGCTGGTGGCGGTGACGCGGATGGCGGCGCTGGACTGGGCGCCCATGGACTCGCTCCTGGCGCTGGCGAACGACAAGCGGCCCGCGGTGCAGGAGCGGGCCCTGCGGGTGATGGCCCGGTGCGACCAGGGCCAGGGCGTGCCCACGCTGCTGGCGGCGCTGGAGGATTCGCGCGCGCGCATCGCCATCTACGGCCTGCGCCGCGCGTTCAACGGCATGCCCGTCACGCGGGTGCTGACGCTGCTGGCGGAGGTGCCGCTGACCAAGGTCACGGTGGCCAAGGAGGTGGTGCGCCTGCTGGGCGAGCTGCGCTCGGACGCGAGCTATGAGCGGCTGCTGGAACTGGACGCGAAGCCGTTGCACCGCGACGTGCGCATCGCGCTCCTGCGCGCGCTGTGGGACCACCTGGACCGCGAGCCCACGTGGGCGGTGTTCGAGCGCGCCGTCACCAGCGAGGACGCCATCATGGCGTCGCGCGTGGGGGACATCCCGGCGGACCGGCTGACGGAAGGACTGGATGCGCGGCTGTCCGCGCTGCTCGCGAAGGTGCTGGCGCGGCCGGAGCCGGATGCGCGTATCGACCTGCTGCGGCGCGCGGCCTGGCTGTCCGTGAAGGACCGGGAGCGCGTGTTCCTCTCCGCCTGTGGCGCGCGGCTGGCCTCGCCGTATGACGACGAGGTGCGCGCGGCGATGGGCGCGCTGGTGTACCGGGCCGACGAGCGCGACGTGGAGCTGTTCGAGCGGATGCTGGAGGCGGTGTCCCAGGACCGGCGCGCGCTGAGCGTGGCGATGGACGCGCTGCTCCAGCCCCGGGACCGGATGCGGCCCGTGCCCCTGAGCGCGGTGCAGGGACTGGTGACGGGGCTGCTCACGAAGGACCCGTGTCTGGCGACGCTGCGCGTGCGCTGCGCGGCGGTGGCCCTGGCGCCGCCGGCCTTCGCGAGCCACCTGGACACGATGGGCCAGGAGGGCTGGCTCCACGCGGACGCGCTGATGGCGGCCCAGGTGGCGGTGTCGAACCTGCCGGTGGACATGATGGAGACGGTGGGCGGACCTCTGGCGCACAGCCCCAGTCCGGAGGCGCGGCGCGTGGCCCTGCACTGCCTGGTGCGCGACGCGGGGGACGGGCGCGGGTGGACGGAGGAGCGGCTGGAGGCGCTCGCCATGTTCCAGCGCGATGAGTCCCCGCTCGTGGCCGGCGCCGCGCAGTTCGTGTTCCCGCCCCGGGAGATGGTGAAGGCCCCGGAAGCGGCGGAGTAGGCCCCCTCGGGTCGCGGCGGTCCAAAACCTGTCCGACTGTCGGACAGGTTTTCGCGGTGCGCCACTGGCAGGGCGGCGCGTCCGTCTTCCCCGGCTCCGGACGCTCAGTTCAGGGAGCGGACCGGAGCCATCCAGGCGGCTCCGCGCTCCGCCTCGCTCGCGTACTGCTCCAGTCGCAGCGCCCGGTGGGCCACGGTGTGTTCGGCCAGGACCCGGGCCCGGGCTCGCATGCCCAGGTGGCGCCGGTCCGCTTCGGGCATCGCGAGCAGGTAGCGCAGCACGTCCTGCTCCGTGCGGGCGACCATCACCTCCTCGCCCAGCGCGAAGAGGTCCTCCAGGCCCGGCCAGGGGTCGCAGATGAGCGCCGCTCCGCGGGCGGCGGCCTCGAACAGGTTCGCTCCCGGCGTGTGCTCGGCCTGGGAGAGCGCCAGCGTGAAGCGCTGCGCACCGAGGAAGCCCCCGTGCTCCTGGAGGGAGGGGACCGCGTGCCTCGCTACGTTGGCGGGCCAGGCGTCATCCACCGCCGACAGCGTGCCCGCGAGCACGAAGCGCCCCTCGGGCCAGCCTCGCGCGGCGCCCAGCAACCATTGCTTCAGGAGCCCCCGCCGCTCCGGCGACGCCGGCCCCGCGTCCCCCAGGTCCCAGCGCGTCCGGCCGCTTCCGGGCGCGAAGTGCTCCGCGTCCACTCCCGGCGGGAACACGCGCGCGCGGGCCACGCCCCACTCGCGCTCCAATTGACGGGGTACCGGGCCTCCACTGGAGCAGAGATACAGCCGGTAGCCCGCGAAGAGGCCCGGCGTCATGCAGGCGGGGTCCTCGCGAAGGGCGTGCCGAGCCAGCGTCCGGGGCGTGTCCCGGTCCCAGAAGACGGTGAGCCCCCTCGCCGTGTTCGTGGTCCAGCGGCTCACGTCCGCGACCTGCGGCGCCTCCGCGTCCACCAGCACCAAGTCCGCGCGGCGCACCCTCGAATGGAAGCGCGCGTGGAGGTCCGCCAGGTCCAGATACGACGCATCTCCGAGTGCACCGGGCGCCGAGCGCTCCAGGAAGAGGACCGCGTGGCCGCGCCGCCGGAGCGCCTGCGCGAGCTGTCTCGGGGCCGTGGCCGCCTGCACCTCGGCGGTGGCCCGGCACACGGGGCCCAGGAAGACGATGTCCATCCACTCGGGCCTCCTCACGCCCCCAGCCCGGCGGACGGAGGACGCCCCGCGCGCGGCATGCCCCAGGGCTATCGCTCCGCGCCCCGGGCGGACAAGCCAGCAGGCCGCGTGCCGCGTGAACTCCTCAACGGCACGGCCGGCGTCCGGCCCGCGCGTGCCATGAGGACGTCCGCGAGTGGACCGTGCCCCTGTCCCGTGAGCCAGAGCGCCTCGCGGCTACTTCGTCGCGGGCGCGGCCTGGGTGGGCGGCGTGGTGCCCGCCGGGGCCGCCGCGGGCTTCGCGGCGCCGCCCTTGCGCAGGGGACACGCGGCGATGGCGCCCGAGACGTCGATGGCGTCCTTGCCCTCGCTCACCTTGAGCACCTTGCGGTCATCGCCCACGACGAACGTGTAGCGCTTGGACACCGTCACCACCGGCATCTTCACGTCGTACGCGCCCACCACCTTGCCGTCCGGATCCGGGATGAACACGAAGGGCGCCTTCAGCTCCGTCTTGAAGCGCGCCAGCGTCTCCGCGTCGTCCGTGGAGAAGGCCAGCACCTGCCCCTGCGCCTGCTCGATGTCCTTGTAGCGGTCGCGGTACGCGGTCAGCTCCTTCGTGCAGCCGCTGGTGAACGCCTTGGGGAAGAAGGCCACGATGACGGGCCCCTTCTTCACCATCTCCGACAGCGTGTAGGTCGTCCCCGCGGTGTCCTTCACCGTGAAGTCCGGGGCGGTGTCACCCACCTGGGGAATCGCTGCGCTGAGCCATCCGACGACGAGCAGGGAGTTGAGCATGCCCGGGACTTAACGGGCCCCGGCCACCGCGACAAGCTCCCGGCGCCCCAGGCCCTTACGACGAGGCCATGCGGGCCCACACGGCGGCGGCGGCCTCGCGCGACTGCTCGGCCACCACCGTGGGGTTCACCGACAGCGGCCTGCGCGCCCACACGCGCCACACGCCGTCCACCATCACCGCCTCCACGTGGCGGCTGCCCAGCCCGTGCACCACGTGCCACGCCAGCGTCTCCGCGGTCAGCGGCGTGGGCGACAGGTAGTCCAGCACCAGCAGGTCCGCGAGCGCGCCCTCGCGCATGGGGCCGATGGCCGCCTCGAACACCTGTGACGCCAGCCGGTGGCCGTTGGCCAGGTAGCGCAGCACGTCGATGGGCTGCCCCGCCTCGCGCGAGCGCAGGTACGCCGCTTGCGCCTCCGCGAACAGGTCCGGCGACGTTCCGTCCGTCCCCAGCGACGCGCGCGCCCCGAACTTCAGCGCGGGCGCGTAGCCCACCTCCTGGCCCTGGTTGGAGCGCGGCGTGTGCAGGAACCATGTCCCCGTGGCCAGCACCTGCGCCAGGTCCGCCCACGCCAGGTGCCCCACGTGCGCCGCCATGGCGCGGGGTGACAGCAGGTTGCTGGTGAGCAGCCGCGTCACCGGCGAGTTGCCGTGGCGCTCGGTGGACAGCCGCTCGTCCAGCGGGTCCTCGGCGAGCGGGAAGTGCAGGCCGGTGCCGGTGGTGTTGAGCGCCTCGCCCAGGCCCTGGAGCGCGTCGTCGCCCAGCGTGAAGCAGGGGCCCGCGCCCACCTGTCCCCGGAAGCGGCCCCGGGCCTTGCGCGCGAAGCTGACCGTCTCCTCCAGCCCCTCCTCGCGGCCCACCGCGCCCATGCGGTCCGTCACCGCGTAGGACAGCACGCCGCGCACGCCCACCTCATGGAGGCCGCGCGCCGCGCGCAGGAGCGAGCCCGTCACCGCCTTGGGCGAGGCGTGCAGGTCGAACAAGGTGGTGGTGCCGCACTGGATGGACTCCAGGCCGCCCGCCGTGGCGGCCACCTGCACCGCGTCCAGGTCCAGCGCGTTCTCGAAGGGCCAGCGCACCTGCTCCAGCAGGCCCTGGTAGGACGTGGGGGTCGGACGGACCAGGCCGCGCGACAGCACGGTCGCCAGCCGGTGGTGGGCGTTGACGAGCCCCGGGAAGACGAGCTTGCCGGACAGCGCGACCACCTCGTCGTCGGGGCCGGGCGCGAGGTCCTCGCCCCGCGCCACGATGCGCTCACCTTCGATGCGCAGGTCCACCCGCTCCACGGACGCAGGTTCCAGCTCGACGACGAAACCACCCTTGAGGACGGTGCCCAACATCCCTCCCTGCATTCGCGTGAAGTACGCGAGGTTCGTGAAGGCGGCCCCCTCCCCTTAGGGGTCACGCGTGAGGCCCGCGACGTTAGCACTCCCGGCCCGTCCTCCGTCATCGGCTCCACACATCCGTTCACCCACACCCGTCGTCCCGGCCGGCCCAATACGGTGGGCATGCGCCGGGCAGCCGGGGCCAGGCAGGCAGGCGGCGCGTCATGACGTTGGGCGCCGGGGGCGCGGGCCCGTAGACTGGCGCCACCTTGGTGTCGGAACCCGGCGTTTCCTGGGCAGGCCGCTACCGCTTGAGCGCGCGCATCGCGACGGGCGGCATGGCGGAGGTGTATCTGGCGCGCGCCATCAGCCTGGACGGGCAGCGTGGCCCGGCCGTGGCGGTGAAGCGGCTGATGCCGCACCTGGTCGCGGACCGGCGCATCGTGCAGATGTTCCTCAACGAGGCGCGCATCACCGCGCAGGTGCGCCACCCCAACGTGGTGTCCATCCTGGAGCTGGGCATGGAGGGCGGGGAGCCCTTCATCGCCATGGAGCTCTTGGAGGGGCGCTCGTTCGCGGAGGTGCGGCAGGAGGCCGCCGAGCGAGGCCAGCGCGTGCCCCTGGGCATCACCCTGCGCGTGCTGGTGGATGCGTGCCGGGGGCTGGATGCCGCGCACCGCGCCGTGGACGAGGCGGGCCGGCCGCTGAAAATCGTCCACCGCGACTTCACGCCGGACAACATCCACGTCGGGGCGAACGGCGCGGTGAAGGTCATCGACTTCGGCATCGCGAAGGCGGACGCGATGGGAGCGGGGACGGAGCCCGGGACGCTGAAGGGGAAGTTCTTCTACATGTCGCCGGAGATGATCGCCGGCCGCAGCGTGGACCACCGCGCGGACCTGTTCGCCGCGGGGGTGATGCTCTACGAGCAGCTGTGCGGCCGGCGGCCCTTCACCGGCATGTCCACCGACGAGGTGCTCACGCGCATCTCCGAAGGAAGGCCGAAGCCGCCCACCGCGTTCGACCCGTCCGTGCCGCAGGCGCTGGAGACGGTGTGTCTCAAGGCGCTCGCGAAGGACCCGGAGGCGCGCTTCGACAGCCTGCAGACGTTCATCGCCGCCATCGAGAGGCTGGGCGGGCCCGCGGAGGTCGCCGCGCCGGCGCAGGTGGCCGGGTACCTGGACACGCTGTTTCCGCCGGACCGGGACCCCAAGCGGCTGGCGCTGCGCAACGCGAGGCTCGCGGATCCGTCCAATTCGGGCGCGGATGGAACCCCCGGCATGGACGTGCTCCCGCCGTTCGGCGTGCAGGGCATCCCGTCCTGGCCCGTGCCTCCACCGGTCGCCGCTCCGGAGGCCTTGCGCCCCCTTCCGCCCGTGGGCAGCCACACCGTGTCGATTCGCGGTGCGACCCGGCCCGTGACGGCGGAGATTCCGGCCTCGACCCCGAGCGCCCCGGCGGAGGGCGCCGCGAGCCTCCAGGCCCCGGTGTCCGAGAGCACGGTGCGCGCTCGCGAGCCGGCGTCGCGTGGCGCTCCCCGGTCGCGCAGGGCGCTGGCCATCGTGGCGGGCGTGCTCGCGCTGGGCGGACTGGGCGCGGGGGCCACGTGGTACCTGCGGCGCCCGGACCTGCCGCCCCCCGCGAGGATCGCCGCCGCCGAGGCCGCGACGACGGCGGAGGCGAAGGTGTCCGCGCTGGAGGGGCTGGGCAAGGACGTGCGCGCCACGGCCGGGGAGCTGGCTCGCGCGGGCACGCTGCTGCTCGACGCGGGCGCCCACCCGCAGGCCCTGGCGCTGGCGGAGGCCTATACCTCGCGCTTCCCGAAGGAGGCGGAGGCGCACCTGCTCGCCGCGCGCGCCGCCACCGAGCTGCGCATGGGCAAGCGCGCGGAGCGCGCCATCGACGAGGCCACCGTCCTGGCCCCCAAGGACATCCGCGCGCCGTTGGCCCTGGCCGACCTGCGGGCCCTCCAGGGGGATGTGCCGGGTGCGCTGACCGCGCTCGCGAAGGCGTACGCGCAGGCGCCGGGCTCCGCCAAGGTCGCCCCCCGCTACGGCCAGCTCCTGTCGCAGGGAGGCCGGCTGGACGAGGCCGCCACCGTGCTGTCCGCCTGGACGCGCCAGCACGACGACGCCGAGTCCCTGGCGGAGCTGGGCTTCGTGCGCTTCCGGCAGGAGAAGCTGGACGACGCCACCGCCCTGCTCAAGCGCGCGCAGCGCAAGGCCCCCTCGCTCGCGGTGGCCCACTCCTACCTGGGCGCGGTCCTCTTCCGGCAGGGCGACCTGCGCGGCGCCGAGCGCGAATATCGGGAGGCCGAGCGTCTGGCCCCGGACGATCCCCGCGCCCTCACCGCGCGTTGCCAACTGCACGTCCACGAAGGCGATGCCACCGGGGTGGCCGAGGTGAAACGTACGCTGGCGGAAAGGTTTCCGGACCGGGCGGTGGCGCTCGCGGCGGAGTGCGGAGCGGGGAACTAGCTTCCACCACCATGCGCCTTCGCTTGCTCGCCCTCGCCGCGTCCAGCCTGCTGCTGACCGCCACCGCGTGCGGCGCCACGGACGACTCCAGCACGCCGCCCGACGACGAAACGGAGCTTCCGGACACGCCGGCCGGGGACGTGGCTCCCGCGGACCGCACGGCCTGCTCGGGCCTGACCGTGACGCCCGGCACCTACGACTGGACGGTCGAGCACGGCGGCCAGACGCGCGCCTACCGCGTCCATGTCCCCACCGGCTACGACGCCACGAAGCCCACGCCCGTCGTCCTCAGCTTCCACGGCTTCGGCTCCACCGAGCAGGAGCAGGAGGCGCTGACCGGCTTCTCCACCCTGGCCGACGCGGAGGGCTTCATCGCCGTATACCCGCGCGGCCTCAACTTCCCGGAGATCTACGGCCGGGGCGAGGCGGACACACGGGGCTGGAATGGCGAGGCGTGCTGTGGCCCGGCGCAGATCGCCAACGTGGACGACGTGGGCTTCGTGGACGCGCTGCTCGCGGACCTGGACACCCGCGTGTGCACCGACCCGCGCCGCGTCTTCGCCAACGGCTTCTCCAACGGGGGGTTCTTCTCCTACCGGCTGGCCTGTGAGCGCGCCCAGCGCATCGCCGCCATCGCGCCCGTGTCCGGCATGGAGGGCGTGACGGACTGCCGCCCGTCGCGTCCCGTCCCCGTGCTCCATTTCCACGGCAGCGCCGACGAGACCATCTTCTACGACGGAGGCAGCAACGTGCTCGGGGGAAGGCCCTACCCGTCCGCTCCGGAGTCCGTGCGCCGCTTCGCGGAACTCAACGGCTGCACCGGCCCCCAGCAGCAGACGTATCAGCAGGGCAACAGCACCTGTGTGGCGTATACGGGCTGCCAGCCGGAGAGCGCCACCGCGAGCCTGTGCACCGTCACTGGCGGCAAGCATGCCTGGCCGGGCCAGCCCCTCTACAATGGCGGCACGACGGACCTGGACGCGACCCTTCAGATGTGGCGCTTCTTCCAGGCGCGTCCCCGCCCTTGAAGGAGGCCAGGCCACGCAGCCCCGCGCGCTCATCATCAACGCCGATGACCTGGGCTACGACCCGGGCATCACCCGGGGCATCCTCCAGGCCCTGCGCGAGGGCGTCGTCTCCTCCGCCACCCTGCTGGTGAACGCACCGGACTCCGAGTCCGCCGCGAGGCAGGCCCGGGGACTCGCCATCGGGTTGCACCTGAACCTGGACCGGGGCGCGCCCGTGGCCCAGGGCTTCCCGCGCGAGTGGCGCACCGTGGATGGAGGCCTCGACGGCGGCCGCGTGGACGGACTGCCCGCGGACGTGGTGGAGGCGGAGGCGCTCGCGCAGTTGGAGCGGCTGGAACGATTGCTGGGCCAGGCCGCCACGCACCTGGACGTGCACAAGCACCTGCACCGGCATCCTCAAGTATTGGAGGGACTGTCCCGCGTCGCGAGGCGCGCGGGCCTGCCGGTGCGCTCCATCGACGCGGACATGCGCGGCGAGCTGCGGGCCCGGAGCGTGGCCACGAACGACCACTTCGTGGGCGAGTCTGGCGCGACGGCGTACTGGACGCCGGAGCGCTTCGCCCAGACCCTGGCGGCGCTGCCTGGCGAAGGCGTCACGGAGTGGATGTGTCACCCCGGCCACCTGCCCGAGCTCGTCACGACGCGCTACGCCGCGCAGCGAGAGGTGGAGCGGGCCACCTTCGTGGACGCCCGTGCGCGCACGGCCCTGGAACACGCGGGAGTGCGCCCCACGGACTACCGCGTCCTGCGCGAGGCCCCACTCACGCGGGCGTGACGAGCGGAAGCTCCGACTCCACCGGCGTCAGCGTCCGGCGATTCTCTCGCGTCAGCATGGTGCGCACGCCCGCGAGCAGCTCCTCCGGGCGGTACGGCCGAGGACACAGCGCGGCGTTCTCCTGCGCCCACCACGGCCGCGCATCCCCCGCCAGCAGGATGGGCACCGGCCTGGCGCGAGGCAGCGTGGCGAAGGTCTCCAGGAAGCTGCCCACCGCGGACTGCGTGGCGCTCGTGGACAGGACGATGAGGTCCACCGGCAGGTGCGTCGCCTTGCGCAGGGCCTCCGCGCCGCTCTGCACGGTGAAGACCTCGAAGCCCTCTGCGCGCAGGGTACGCTCCGCCGTGGCCTCCTGATTCGAGTCCTCGTCCAGCACCAGCACGCGCCGGGGCAGCCTGCGCACCTCGTGCGCGGGCATGCGCGGCAGGTCCAGGAGGAACGTGGAGCCTTCGCCCTCGCGGCTGCGCAGCGCCAGCGCGCCGCCGTGCATCTTCACGATGGAGTGGCTGATGAACAGCCCCAGCCCCAGCCCGCCGAAGTTGCGGTGCGACACGTTGCGCGCCCGGTAGAAGCGCTGGAACACCAGCGCTTGATCCGCGCCCGGAATCCCGATGCCGTGGTCCTGCACCTGGATGCGCGCGGACTCGGCCGTGCGCCCCACCCGCACCGCGATGGGCGCCCCCACCGGGCTGTACTTGTGCGCGTTCTCCAGCAGGTTCACCAGCACCTGCTCCAGCCGGTCCCGGTCCCCCAGCACCCAGACGCCGTCGTGCGGCACGTCCACCGTGAAGGGCCGCTCGAAGGCGTGCCGGAAGTGGTCCACCACCTCCGCCACCAGTTGCCCCACCTCCAGCGGAGACGAGTCCAGCGCCAGCCGGCCCAGCTCCAGGCGGCTTGCGTCCAGCAGGTCCTCCACCAGCCCCGCCAGCCGGTCCACCTGCCGCTTGGACTTGAGCACGCTCGCGAGCGCCACCGGCTGCCCCGCGGCGAGGCGGCGCTCCATGGAGTACAGCCCCAGCTTCAGCGGCGTGAGCGGCGTCTTCAGCTCGTGCGACGCGATGGACATGAACTCCTCGCGCACGCGCAGGGCGGACTGGGCCTCGCGCAACAGCCGCGCGTTCTCCACCGCCACCGCCAACTGGCTGGCCGCCGCGCTCCACATCTCCAGTTCGCGCACGGAGAAGGACGCGCCCTGCTCCTTGTAGATGAGCAGGAGCCCCACCGTGCGGCGCGGCGCGCACAGCGGCACCGCCGCGAACACGGAGCCCACCGCGTCGCCGTACCCGCGCTGGATGCCCAGCTGCGGCTGGCGCAGCGCCAGGGCTTGGCGGTAGGGGTCCTCGGACGGGTCGAACGCGTCCTGCGGCGCGTCCAGGCCCTCCAGGTCCGACACCGCCATGCGCTTGAGCGTCGCGTCGTCCTCCTCGTAGAGGAACACCTCCGCGCGCCGCACCTGGGCACACCGCACCAGCGACACGACGGCGGCCGAGCAGACGCGGTCGACCTCCAGCGACTCACCCACCGCGCGGGCAATCTCCCGCACGGCCTGTGAAAACGCGCCCTCGTCGTCCACGCCGGACGGCTCCACCACCAGCCACGCCCCGGCCGTGCCGTTCGTGTGGGTGGGCTTCACCTGCACACGCACCTGCCGCAGCGTTCGGGTGATGACATGGCCGGAGTGGGCCCGGTGCTCGCGGATGGCGCGCTCCAGGGCGTCCAGGCTGCGGCCCGGCTCCAGGGCCTCCAGCAGGGTGCTGCCCTGTGAGAGCGTCACGCCCGTCTTGGCCGCGAAGCCCTCCTCGCACCATTGGACGCGCAGGTCGGCCCCCACGCGCAGGAGCGCTTGGGGCAGGCACGAGAGGACATCCTCGAGGTCATTGGGTGGCAGCATGGAAGGGGGCGAAGCAGGGGTCGCCGGAGGGAGATAGGAATCCCCGAGCATGATCGCCAACCACCCCCGGACGTTCTCCTGTCCCAGGGGGTCGCGGCACGTTGGGACCCGAACAGAGCCGGTGCCGGGCAGCCGGGGAGGCGACGTTGTGCAGGGCGGTGACACACGCCGAACGTGTGCTACACGACAGCGCATGCCCTCTCAGCCGTCCAAGGAAATCCAGACCTTCCCCAACCCCGCCGCCGATCGCGACTACGAGATCGCCTTCGACGTGCCGGAGTTCACCTGCCTGTGCCCCCTCACGGGCCAGCCGGACTTCGCGCGCTTCACCATCAAGTACGTGCCGGATCAGCTCTGCGTGGAGCTCAAGAGCCTGAAGATGTACATGTGGTCCTACCGCAACGAAGGCGCCTTCCACGAGAAGGTGACCAACACCATCGCGGACGACATCATCAAGGCCATCCAGCCGCGCAAGCTCACGGTGGTGGGCGACTTCTTCGTGCGCGGCGGCATCGGGACCATCGTCACCGTCACGCACGACAAGAAGAAGCAGGCCTGAGCCACGCCTCTCAGCGGGTGAGCTGCTCCAGGAGCGGCGCCCACTGGGACTGGGACAGGTAGAGGCCGGTGCCCGCCGCCGCGACGCCGGCGGTGAGCGCGGCCAGCACCCACTTGAGCTTGCCCGGCGCGCGCGTGGGCTTCTTCGTGGCGAAGACGTCCAGCACGCCCAGCTCCTGCTGGGTGAGGTGGGCCAGGGCCTCCGTCTCCGTGAGCTTCTCGCGGTAGCGCAGGAAGGCCACGAGCAGCGCGGGGTGGGACACGCGCACCTCGTGGGCGAGGAACAGGTCCAGCTCGCGGCGCATGGCCGCGGCGTCCGGGAAGCGGGCCTCCGGCTTCACCGACAGCGCGCGCTTCACGATGCGCGCGAGCGGCGGCGGCACGTTCGGCGCCACCTTCTGGAGCGGCGTGAACTTGCCGTCGCGGATGCGGGCGAAGACCTCGCCGGCCGTCTTGCCCACGAAGGGGCGGGTGCCGGAGAGGGCCTCGTAGAGGAGCACGCCCAGGGAGAAGATGTCGGTCCGCGCGTCGATGGGCGCGCCCGTCACCTGCTCCGGGGACATGTACGACGGGGTGCCCACGGCCATGCCCTGCTGGGTGAGGGCTTCGAGGCTGACATCCTTGGCGATGCCGAAGTCCATGAGCTTCACCTCACCGGACTTGGTGAGCATGACGTTCGCGGGCTTGAGGTCGCGGTGGATGATGCGGCGGAAGTGCGCGTGGTCGAGCGCGCTGGCGATGCGCGCGCCGATGACGGCGGCGACGTCCGGGGGCAGCGGGCCGTCCTTGATGAGGCCGTGGAGGGTGGGGCCGTCCACGTACTCCATGACCATGAAGAGGCTGTCGTTCTTCTCCACCAGGTCATAGAGCGTGACGATGTTCTGGTGGCGGAAGGCGGCGAGCGCCAGCGCCTCCCGGCGGAAGCGGGACAGGGCCTCCTGGTCGCGCTGGCCTTCGGGGAGCAGCTCCTTGATGGCGACCTCGCGCTGAAGCAGCTCATGCAGGCCGCGATACACCAACGCCATGCCGCCCCGGCCCAGCTCGCCGAGCACGCGGCAGGCGCCAATCTTGCGGTGGCGGATCCTCTCACTCTTCTCTGCGGCGGCGACGGTCACGGGTCGCAGGGTATCGATTCACGTCTCATGCGTCGATGGGCCCTCCCTGGCCGGGTGGATTCGCACAGGTGTGATGGAAAGGCGCGGTGTCGCTGTCTCGCGCCAGGGGGCCTACCTGGGGCGCGGGGACTGACAGGCGGGAGACAGCGGGCTGCGACGCGGGACGCATGGATGGCCTGCCTCACGGAGCGCTCCGCCACCCGTTCCCCTCCGTCCTGCACCGCCCCGCGGGCGTTCCCATGCTTCTTCCATTCAACGTGCCTGGGAGGACGCCATGACGGAACGGGACGCATACATCCAGAAGATGGAGGCCGAGCAGCGCGAGGCGACCGCTCGCTTCCGCGAAATCGAAGCCCAGGCGGACCTGGCCGACAGTGAGGACACGCTGGATGTCCTCACCGGCGCCCGTGCCTTCAACGACGACGTCAACCGCGAGCTCCAGGCGCTCCGCCGCGCCGACGAGCGCGACTGGGAGCGCGTCAAGGCCGGCGCGGAGAAGGCCCGCGGCCGCTTCCGCGAGCACCTGGACAAAGCGGGCTCCCGGTGGGCAGGGCTCCGCGAAGGCTACCAGCGCCAACGCGAAGCCGAGCTGAAGGAGCTGGGCGCGCAGATGGACAGTTGGATCGCCGCCCACAAGCGCACCCGGGCCGAGGACTCGCTGCTCACCCGCGAGGAGCTCGACTTCATCACGCGCGGCCTGAAGTCCTCCGGCGAGATGCTCAAGAACCTGCGCCACGCGCGCGGCCATGTCTGGAAGACGGCCCGCGATCAGTACGAGGCCAACTGGCGCGAGTTGCAGGAGCGCTCCCGCCGCATCCGCGCCGAGGGCGCCCAGGAGGAAGCCGGCGCTTCCCCCTCCTGAAGCCCCATCTTCACCAACGCCACACGGCTGTCACACGGCTACGCTAGGAACCGCCCCCACCTGGAGGGACACGGCCCGGAAGGACCGTGCCCCTCCAGGCGTTTTCGTCCGCGAGCCCATGGCCCTTCCCGCCCGTCCCTCCCCGACCCCCGTCCTCGCCGCCATCGATGTGGGCACCAACGCCGTGCGCCTGGAGCTGGCCCGCCCGGACGCCGAGGGCTCGCTCGAGACCCTGCACCAGGAGCGAGACCCCATCCGCCCCGGCGAGGGCGTCTTCAACACCGGCGTGATGTCGCCGGAGACGGCCGACCGCCTCCTGTCCACGCTGCGCCGCTACGCCGCGCTCTGCCGCCGTCACAAGGCCCAGGTGCGCGCCGTCGCCACCAGCGCGCTGCGCGAGGCCCGCAACCAGCAGGACATCGTGCGGCGCGTGCATGAAGAGGCCGGCCTGGAGCTGGAGGTCGTCAGCGGCAAGGAGGAGGCCCGCCTCATCTGCCTGGGCGTGCTGCACCGCAAGCCCGCCAACTCCCGCTCGCTCCTCGTGGACATTGGCGGTGGCAGCACGGAGGTGGCCATCGCCACCGGCGAGAAGCCCGACGAGCTCTGGAGCCTCTCCCTGGGCTCCGTGCGGCTCACGGAGGTGTTCGACACCGCGCGCGCCGTGACGCCCAAGCAGCTGCGGCTGATGCGCAGCTTCGTGGAGGAGACCCTCCACAAGACGCTCCCGGAGAAGCTCCCCGCCCTGCCCCGCGTGGCGCTGGGCTCGTCCGGCACCATTGGCGCCGTGGTCGGCTTCGCCGCCGCGGACAACGGAGGCAATGCCACCGTGCGACAGCTCACCCAGACCGTGGAGGCGCTGGCGAAGATGCCGCCGGAGCGCCGCCGCAAGCGCTTCGACCCGCGCCGCGCGGACATCATCGTCTCCGGCGCCGTCATCCTGGAGGGCGTCGCGCGTCACCTGGGCGTGGAGTCCGTCAGCATCGTCAACCGCGGCCTGCGCGACGGCCTGCTCGTGGACCTGCTCTACCGCCAGGACGAATCGCGCGAGGACCACAGCCTCGCGGACGCGGCGCTCGCCATGGGGCAGCGCTTCCGCTTCGACGAGAAGCACGCCCGCCAGGTGGCGCGCCTGTCCCTGGCCCTCTTCGACGGCCTGGCCTCGCTGCACCAACTGCCCCTGTCCGTGCGCCCGCACCTGGAGGTCGCCGCGCTCCTGCACGACATCGGCACGGCGGTCAGCTACGAGCGCCACCACCGCCACACCTACTACCTCATCCACAACGCGGACCTCCCGGGCCTGGCGGACCGCGAGCGTGAAATCATCGCGCGCGTCGCCCGCTACCACCGGCGCTCGCCGCCGGAGCTGTCCCACTCCGGCATGGCCGGGCTCACCCCGTCCGAAGCGCGGCGCGTGCGCAAGCTGGCCACGCTGCTGCGGGTGGCGAACTCGCTGGACCACAGCCACCACCAGCCCATCCGCGACTTCAAGGTGACGGACGGCCGCGAGGCGGTGACGCTGCACCTGCACGCCCGCCACCCCCTCGACCTGGAGCTGTGGAACGCCGAGCGCGAGGTCGCCGCCTTCCGCAAGGTGTTCGGCAAGCGGCTCACCTTCCAGGTCCACTCGGCCGGGCGTTAGCGTCCGTCTCCCCGCCCGCTCTCCGGCGGAGGGAGCGCGGCGCCTGTCCTGCCCCGCTCCAGCGCCATGCCCAGAGTCCAGACGAACGGGTCCCGTGTGCCTTCGCGAAGGCGCCGTGGGCCTTCACGTCTTTCGAGGCCCTGGCGGGGCAAGGAGCGGAACATGAAGGCAGTCGTTTTCCATGGCATCGGGGACATCCGGCTGGACGACGTCGCGGAGCCGAAGCTGAAGGAGCCCACGGACGCCATCATCCGGCTGACCGCCAGCGCCATCTGCGGCACGGACCTGCACATGATTCGCGGCACCATGCCCGGCATGAAGCCCGGCACCATCCTCGGCCACGAAGGCGTGGGCGTCATCGAGGAGTTGGGCAAGGACGTGCGCAACTTCAACGTGGGCGACCGCGTGGTCATCTGCTCCACCATCGGGTGCGGCAACTGCTCGTACTGCCGCGCGGGCTACTATGCCCAGTGCAACGACGCGAACCCCAACGGCCCCGACGCGGGCACGGCCTTCTTCGGCGGGCCGGCGATGACGGGCCCCTTCGACGGCATGCAGGCGGAGAAGGCGCGCATCCCGCACGCGGCCATCACCATGGTGAAGGTGCCCGACGGCGTCACCGACGACCAGGCCATCCTCGTCTCGGACATCTTCCCCACGGGCTACTTCGGCGCGGAAATGGCGGAAATCAAACCCGGTGACACCGTGGCGGTGTTCGGCTGCGGCCCGGTGGGCCTGTTCGCCATCGTGAGCGCGAAGCTGCTGGGCGCGGGGCGCATCTTCGCCATCGACAGCCACGAGGACCGGCTGGCGCTCGCGAAGGCCCAGGGCGCGGAGGTCATCAACTTCGAGCAGGAGGATCCGGTGGAGACGCTCAAGCGCTTCACCGGCGGCATCGGCGTGGACCGCGCCATCGACGCGGTGGGCGTGGACGCGCAGCACGCGCACCACGGCCCGGCGGCCAAGAAGGCCAAGGCGGAGAAGCCCGAGTTCAAGCGCGAGGTGGAGCAGGTCGCCCCCAAGCAGAATCCGGACGGCGACAACTGGGTGCCCGGCGACGCGCCGTCGCAGGCCGCGCAGTGGGCGGTGCAGGCGCTGGCCAAGGCGGGCACGCTGTCCATCATCGGCGTGTACCCGCAGACGATGAACGCGTTCCCCATTGGCGCGGCGATGAACAAGAACCTCACCCTGCGCATGGGCAACTGCAACCACCGCAAGTACATCCCCAAGCTGCTGGAGCTGGTGCGCTCCGGCACCGTGGACCCCACGGCCATCCTGAGCCACGTGAAGTCCATGGCCTCCGCCATCGACGCGTACCGCAACTTCGACCTGCGCAAGCCGGGCTGGGTGAAGGTGGAGCTGGAGCCGGGCGCCACGCTCCAGTGACGCGCGTCACGAATCCAGGATGAGGCACGTGTCGCCGAACTCGTGCCCCAGGTAGCCCGCCGCTTCCGCATGCGCCGAGGCCCGGAGCAGCAGCGGAAGCGGCGCGAAGGACTGGAGCAGCGCATGGTGGCTGCTCCCCGGATCGTGCACGCCGGTGAGCAGCCCGTGCACCACGCGGGGCACGTAGCCGGGCCCGAGCAGCAGGTCCGTCACGTCCTCGCCCGGCACCAGCCTCCCGTGCTGGGTCGCGCGCCCTTCCAGCGCGCGCACCACGGTGGTGCCCACCGCCACCACGCGCCCGCCCCTCGCGCGGGTCTCCTCCACCAGGGACACCGTGCGCTCGGAGATGTCCGAGCGTTCGGGCCGGGGCAGCGCCGCGTCCAGCGCCGCGTCGCCCGTGGAGGAGAGCCCCGCCGCGTGCGTGAGGGATGCCCAGCGCACGCCGCGCGCCTTCAGCCGCAGCAGCACGGACGCGGTGAGGGGCAGCCCCGCGGAAGGCATCTCCGCGGCCCAGGGCCGTGAGGCGTAGAGCGTCTGCACGTGCCACAGCGCGAGCGGTCCTGCCGTATACGCGTACTGCACCGGCCGGCCCGCCGAGTAGAGGGCATGCCAGAGCGCCGCGCCGGACCGGTCGAAGGCCACGCGCAGGAGCCGGGGGGATGGGGGCAGCACCTCCACTACGCGCGCGGTGAGTCCTCCGACGTCCAGGCGCGCGCCGACGGGGAGCTCCGGCGGAGGAGGACGGTCCTCGGTGCGTCGGCGCCAGTCCCCCGCTCCGAAGAGGACGGCGGTCCAGGTGTCGTCGGGTTCGTGGGAGAGGAGCCGCAGCTCGATGGCGGCGCCCGAGTGGGTGCGGCCCGTGAGGGAGCCGGGAAGCGTGGCCGCGTCGTTCATCACCAGCAGGTCGCCTTCGCGGAGCAGTTGAGGCAGCTCCGAGGCGACGGTGTCGGTGAAGCGTTCACGGCGGGGCTGCACGTGCAGGAGCCTCGCGGTGTCGGGGCGTTCCCGGGGCCAGCGTGCGGCGTTCATGCGGCCTCCCAGCTCGCGGCCTCGAAGCGCTGGCCGGACGCGGTGTCACGGGCCTCCACGAGCGCGAGGATGCGCGCGGCCACGTCTTCCGGCTTCGCCAGCGTCGCGGGGTCGGCGTCCGGGAGCGCGTCGCGGTGCATGGCCGTGTCCATGTCCCCGGGGTCCACGGTGAGCAGGCGCACGCCGCTGCCCTCGAACTCCGAGGCCCAGATGCGGGTCAGGTGCTCCAGCGCGGCCTTCGACACGCTGTAGGCGCCCCAGCGGGGATAGGCGGACACGGCGGCGTCGGAGGTGATGTTGAGGATGAGTCCCCGGCCCCGGACGACCATGCTCCCCGCGACGGCCTTCGTCAGGCGGAAGGGCCCCAGCAGGTTGACCTCCAGCACCTGCGACACGTCCTCGCACGCCGTGTCGAGCAGGAGCGGCAGGGGCGTGGGCCCCAGGGTGCTCGCGTTGTTGATCAGGACATCCAGCGGGCCCACGAGCGCGGTGGCCGCGCCGACCAGCGGGTAGATGGCCTGCTTGTCCCCCACGTCGAAGGCGAGCCCGTGCACCGCCAGTCCTCGCGCCTTCAGGGGCGCCACCGCCGACTCCAGCACCTTCGCGTCGCGAGCCACGCCCACCACCCGGGCGCCCCGGAGGGCGAAGGCTTCCATCAGGGCCCGGCCCAGTCCGCGGCTCGCGCCCGTCACCAGCACTGCTTGATTCCGCATGTCCATGGCATGTCTCTCCTTGGGACATGGATAGCGGATGGGTGCCGACAGGATGGCATGGGCGCCAATGCGTTGGCAGAATGCCAGCGTATGAGCGAAGAGGACCTTCCAGGCAGGCTGGCACGCAACCTGCGGACGCTGCGGGAGACGCGAGGGGCCACGCAGGTGCAGTTGGCGAAGCTGGCGGGCGTGCCCCGGGCCACCTGGGCGCATCTGGAGTCTGGAGCGGCGAACCCCACGCTGTCGGTGCTGCACCGGGTGGCGGGGGCGCTCCAGGTGTCATTGGAAGAGCTGCTGGCCCGGCCCAAAGCGAGCGCCCGGCACTACCGGAAAGACAGCCTGCCCATGAAGCAGCGAGGCGCGGCCTTCCTGCGCAAGCTCCTGCCGGATCCAATTCCGGGCATGGAGTTCGACCGGATGGAGCTGCCGCCCCGGGCGCGCATCACCGGCGTGCCGCACACGCCGGGCACGCGTGAGTACCTGGCTTGTGAGTCCGGCACCATCGCGCTGGTGGCCAGCGGCGAGCGCTTCGTGCTGGAGGCCGGAGACGTCGTCGTGTTCCGGGGAGACCAGAAGCACTCCTACGAGAACCCCGGCGCGCGCACGGCGGTGGGCTACTCCGTCGTGCTGCTCGCGCCGTCGCTGTGAGCATGCGGACTGGGGTGGAAGCATTCGAGGTGCGACCCGGAGCTGGACGATGCGCATAGGTGTCTTGGCGCTGTTCGCGGCCTGGCTGATGGTGGGCTGCGCGGGCGTGGAGACTTCCTCCACGAGAGGGAGTTCACGGACCTTCCGGCAGGGCATCTCGCAACCCGTCCGAATGCCAGCGGGGACGGTCCTCCTCGCACCTGCCGGGAAGGTCTCGCGCGAGGCCCTGGAGGTGGGCCTGCTGGACGTGGACGCCTTCGAGACGTTGCTGGTCCGCGCCGGGATGGAGGACGTGGACGCATTGCCCCTGCGCCGCAATCCCTTCACTCCGGACGACGCAGTGGAGGTGCTGGACCGGCTGATGGAGAAGCCGGTGACGCTCGGCACCTTCCCGCCGCGCATGGTGGCGGGGTTCCTGTTGCGGGAGGTGTTGGAGCGCGGAGAGGTCTCCCGCGAGGAACTGGCGCGGCGGGTGACGCGCTTCGCCCGCGAGCAGGTGGCGATGCTGCGGCCAGATGGATACCTCGCGTGGGCGCTCAATGGGCGCACGCAGCAGAAGGTCGCGTCCATCGTGTGGAGGAACGGCGCCTTCCGCGCGGGCAACTTCGAACTGGGGCGTTTCTACAGTGGCAAGGGCGGGGTCTTCCGCCCGCTCGATGCGCAACTCCGGGTGTCGGACTCAAGGCCGCTGGCCGAGGTGTACGACGACGCGGATGTCGTCAGCCGCTCGCTGGATGGCGCGGAAGACGCCTTCGTGGAGCTGTATCACGCACTGGGACAGGTCCTCTCCCGCCCTGCGGACAGCATCGCGGGCCTGCGCCACCTTCCCGCGAGCGTCGTGGCCCTCATCGCGTCGTCACCTGAGTATTGGGAGCGCTTCCAATACATGACCGCCGGCGAGCAGATCCGCGAGACGGCCCGGCTAATGACGAGCGTCGTTGCCATCTGGGGCGCGACGACGGCGACGACGCGGACACTGAAAGGGCTGGCCTCGGGTATCGACGCCACGGTGCCCGTGCTGTCGCTGTCAGCGGAGGGAGCGCTGGTACTGGAGCGCATCTCGGTCCCCGTGGGACGTACAGCGGCGGTGTTGAGCAGCGGCCCCGGGGCGGTCATCATCCTCCAGCGAGTCGATGACTCAAGCTCAGAAGGCTCACCCTCAAGCGGGCCCAAGGGCTATTCGTCCTTCAAGTCGTTCAAGCGGGCCATGGGACCGGCCGGGAACGGGAAGGAGTGGCACCACATCGTGGAGCAGACCGACGGGAACGTGGCGCGCTTCGGCCCACAGGCACTCCACAATACGGTGAACGTCATTCCCTTGGATGAGGCCGTTCACCAGCAGATCAGCGGGTTCTACTCCTCGATTCGTTCCTTTTCTCAAGGCAGGACTGTGCGTGGATGGCTCAGCAGTCAGTCATTCGAAGCCCAGCGAGCGTTCGGCCTGAAGGTCCTCCGTGATTTCGGAGTCACGCCATGAAGCAGACGTCGCTGAAGCAGGCTTCCATTCATGAACTGACGGCAGCTTTCGCAAAGGCCGCGGAGTTGCACGGACAGGCGTCCGTCGAAGGCAAGCACCGGTCCGCGAATGCTCAGTACGACAAGCTCATCGCCACATCGCGGGAACTGCGCGCCCGGGGAGAGGATGGACGTTCAGCGCTGACGGGACTGCTGGAGGACAGCAATCCTCGCGTTCGTCTCTGGGCGGCATCTCATGCCCTGGAATTCGCGCCCGCGCTCGCGGAGGCGGAACTGGAGCGGTTGGCCCAGGGCCCTGCGGGCGTGGTGAGACTCGACGCTGAGATGACACTCAGCGAGTGGAGGGCTGGGAACCTGAAGTTCTCAGACACCTGAGCCTACGCCCCGCCGCCCTGCCAGGTCAGCATCCCCATCACGCCCACGTCGCGGGCTCCTCCCGCGTGGATCCTCCAGGGCACCGCCACTCCGAACTCCAGGGACTTCAGCGGGCGCGCCAACAGCCCCGGTGACAGGAGCAGGGTAGAGGTGCCGTCCTCGTCCCTCCAGCCAGCCTCCACCATGGGCCTCAGCGGCCCCAGGGCCAGCACCGCTCCGGCCGCGAAGTCCGGATGCAGCTCGCTTCCCAGGCCGCGCACCCCTGGCAGCTCCTCCGCCTTCAACTGGAGGTTGAAGCCCACCGGTCCCACATCCTGGTACGCCAGCAGGTAGGGCTCGAAGCCCGGGCGGAAGCGGTCGTCCCGGATATCGCGCGTGGCCTCCAGGTCCATGCCCACGCTCAACGTGAAGCCTCGCCGGCTGTCGTTGATCAGCGCCAGCCCGATGCCCGCCTCCGCCGTGTCCAGCCCTCGCGGATCCTCCGGCGTCGTCAGCGCCACCTTCGCTTCCAACTGCACGCGGTCGCTCAGGCCGTATTCGGCACGCACCGGCAGCTCGAAGCGCGTCTCATCGTCCTGACGCGTCCACTCCAGCCCCGTGCCCAGCTCCACCTGCCCGCGCTGCTGCGGTGGCGCTCCGTCTCCGAGAAAGAACTCCTGCACCCGCCCCTGCACCCCTTCCCCCGCCATCGCCGGTACCGAGAAGAGGCCCAGGAGTCCCACCGTGACGAGCCGCCGTCCGTTCGCCATGCCCGCACGGTGGACACGGTCTTCGTGCTCCGGGGCCTCTCCGCCGTGCTCCCCACCGCTCGGCCGCCCGCCCGCTTCGGGAACAACCCAATGCGCTGGCGCTCTCCGTAGGGGCTTGCGTCACCCTGCGTGGGGGTGGCAAGCCTGCGCTCCCTCTTCTTCGAGACCGCCCCCATGCCCCTCCCCTCCGCTCGACACACCGTGGCCCTGCTGGCGCTCGGCCTCACCGCCTGTGGCGGCAAGGACGTGCGCCCCGGTGATGAGAACCCCAACCCCGTCACCGACCCCTGCGTGGAGAGCACCACCGCCGACCCTGCCAGCGGGACGTGCGCGCCCCTGCGGTTGCAGTGCGCGAAGGACCTGAGCGGCTTCAAGACGGACCGCTACGTGTGGCGCGACCGCGACTGCCACGTGCGCTCCGTGTCGCTCGTGCGCAACGACGCGGCGGACCCCGCGGGCTGGAATGGCGGCTACATCCGCCGCTACACCTACGAGGTCGCGGGCGCCGAGCGCGTCTGCGACGGCCAGAGCACCCAGGTGCCCGGCTGGGGCATGGTGACCAGCCACCTGAAGGAAGGCCAGACGTGGGGCGCCTGGACGCAGGACGTGCGCGGCACCGGCCGCTTCGTCTTCAAGGGGGCGCACCATGCCCTGCACGAGCTGAAGTGGCCGCTGTCGCTGGATGGCCGCGTGGTGCAGGTCACCGTGCAGTACCTCTTCGCCACCGGCCGTGACCATCCGTTGTACGCCATCACCCACGACGCGTCCGGCTTCCCCGCGAACCAGATTGAAGCCGACGTGCGTTCGCCCTACGGCGACCTGGCTTTCGACGGCAACGCCAGCACGGACATCGCCGGCCTGGGCTGGGGCGACCGCTTCCGCTTCGTCACGCTGTCCTCCCCCGTGACGATGAACACCGGCTGGGATTACCGCGAGCCCAACGTCGTCCCCTACACGCGCATGTGGACCGCCGCGCCGGACGCGGAGATGGGCGCGGTGCAGACCCAGACGTGGGAGCAGAAGCCCGCGGGCGGCTACTGGCTGTATCCGGAGTGGGGCACGCGCCACGCCAACGGCCCCATGCCCGTGGACTACAACTGGCCCTACCAGCTCAACCAGTACGAGCTGCCCTCCGTCACCAATTCGCACCGGCTCGCGTGGGGCAGCAACTTCGGCGCGGTGGGCCTGTCGCAGTACCCGCGCCTGGGTGATGACGGCGTGATGCTCTCCGGCCACCCCTACCAGAGCTACTCCGTCTTCATGGTGCTGGGCACGCACGCGGCCAACCCCGTGCTGTCGCTCGTGTCGGAGGTGGAGGCCTGGCAGGGCGTGAAGCTCACCGCCTCCCAGGGCACCGTGCGCACGCGCGGCCCGGGCGGCGTGGGCCGCACCGACTCCGTCACCTACGACGTCGCCGGCTACAACCCCGTCTACGCCACGTGGGAGGCGGACGCCGCCTCCAACCGCGTGACGCTGGCGTTCGACACCGCGGGGCGCACGCTCGCGCACCCCATGCTGGTGGTGCATGGCTACACCGCCACCACGGCGCCCACGGCGGTCACCCTGGATGGCCAGGCGCTCACCGCGGACACGGACTACTTCGCTTCCGTGGACGTGGAGGGCAAGGCGCTCTGGCTCACGCTCCAGCGCGACCTGAAGGGCACCGCCACCCTGAAGGTGGAGTAGCCCCACGCATGGGACGGGCCCCTGACACTCTCGCGAGTGCCCGGGGCCATCCCTGTCAGCGCTTCACGCCGGACCGTCAGTCCGCGTCGCCGCTGCCGCCGTAGCCCTGCGGGGCGTTCGAGCGCAGCCGCTGCCACTGGGCGCGGGCGTCCTGCTCCACGCGCTTCTGCTCGTCCACGCGGCGCCGGGCGTCCTCCACCTCGCCCTTGGTCCGAGCGACGACGGACATGAAGTTCGCCTCGGACAGGTTCTTGGCGCGCACATCCCCGCTCTTCTCCAGCGCCTGGTACTCGGCCAGGCTGAGCTCGGACTCCGCCACCCTCAGCTCGGCGTCGCGCAGGTCCTTCTCCGCCTTGGCGGTGTCCGTCTTGCGGTCGTGCCAGGCCACCTCGGCGTCCGCGGCGGCGCGTCCCGCCTCGGCGCCCAGGAGCCTGGATTGCGCCTGCGCGATGGCGTCCCGCTGACCGGTGGCCTCGGCGGCCTTCACCGCGGCCTTCTCCGCCTCCATGCGGCTCTTGGCGGCGTCGTTGTTGCGGCGGGCCACTTCCGCGGCGCGCTCGGCGTCACGCACCGCCACCTCGGCGCGCGTCACGTTGTCGGCGGCCTTGGTGCGGGCCATCTGCGCGTCACGTACCTCGCCCAACTGGTCCTCGGGGACGCGCGCCAGCATCGCGTCGTCCACGCGCGCGGCCTTGGAGCTGCTGCACCCGGCGCTGAACGCCACGGTCGCCCCCAACGCCAGTCCCATCACCCAATGACGCTTCGTCCTGTTCTGGAACATGCTCTCAATCCCCCGTCCAAGAAGATGACTGGGGAAGAACGTAGACACGCTCCCGTCACGCGACAGGGGCCACGGACGCCGCCGTTCCCCCTGGAATCGGTCCGCGTCCGGGCAGGCCGTGGAGCAGGCAGGCTTGGCCCCTTTTCCTCTCCGCGCCGTTGCCGTCCCGCACTTTCGTCACGGGGGATGTCCCAACCCGGATGGGGTGCGTGTCTCAAGGGCGCGCGAACGACGCGCCACCAGGGAGAGGGACGACATGAAGCGAACCGGATGGGGATTCGTGCTGGGAACGGGCTGCGCGCTGATGGTCGCGGCCTGCGGCGCCGGGCCCGAGGACCTCGGGGGCACGGAGTCCGTGAAGATGCGCATCTCGCTGGCGGGTGACGCGTGCGGCGTCACCTCGGCCGAGGCGACCGTGAGCGCGCCGGACCTCCCGCCCTCGTATCCCCAATCCCTCTACGTGGGGAATGGCTACATCGAGGGATACCTGAGCAACATCCCCTCCGGGGCCGGGCGCAGGGTGGACGTGAGGGCCTACAACCAGGCGGGGCTGGAGGTGTACGCCGGCACCACGTTCGTGGACGTGTCCTCCGGCTCCGTGGCGTACGCGCAGCTCCAGTTGATGCGCAATCAGCGGAACTGCCCGGGCGGGGGGACGGGCGACATCTACATCATCGGCACGCTGGAGGGCACCGGCCCGGACTGGGACGCGGGCTACGACGCGGGCCCCGGTCCGTCCTACGACGCGGGCGTGTACGACGCGGGCGTGTACGACGCGGGCGTGTACGACGCGGGATAGAGAGCGTGGAGGCGCGTTGTGGCCCTCAGGTGCCCCGCCCGTAGAACCACGCGGTGAGGGCCAGGCGGGTGGCGTGGGCGGGCAGCACCTCGTGCTCCAGCCGCTCGCTGAGGAACACCACCAGGCGGTCCAGCACCGGCGCCACCTCCACCGGGGCGCCGGTGTCCTCCGGGAAGAGGCGCAGCATGCCGCCGTGCTCCGGCTTCCAATCCGCGTTCGCGTACCAGATGGCGGTGAGCCGGCGGTTGAACTGGCCGGGGAACGCGTCGCGGTGGCGGGCGTAGTGCGCACCGCCGCCGGGGTAGCAGGCGAGCTGCAAATCAAAGCGTCCCAGCCCCAGGTAGGCGCCCACGGACACGGCCTCTCCCAGCGACTGGAAGTGGTGCCACAGGGCTTCGAGGTCGGGGGCGGCGCCGGGCAGCACCCACTCGATGTGGTCGCCACGCACGGACGCATCCAACGTGCGGCCGGCGCCGCGCCGGATGCCCGCGGGCTTCAGCATCCCGGCCTTTACTCGCGCGAGCGCCGCGGCCCTTGCCGCCAGCGCTCGCGCCTCGCCAAGGAAGGCGTCCCGAACGAAGTATCCCCGGGAACCCAGGGCCTCCGCCTCCACGTCCGTCAGCTCCATCCTGCGTGACTCCTTCGCGAGTCCCTGTCCGGAAGCCCGCGTCCGACACGCTGCACCAGGACGCCCCCGTTCCGGAAGCGGGTAGACTTTCCCCCATGGCGAAGAACGTCACGCGAGCCCTCTCCCTCGTCGCCGCGGTCGCGCTCGGCGCGCTGGGGGCCTGGGTGCTGCTACGCCCCACGTCTCCCCGGCTGCCGGACACGGCGGCGGTCGTGGAGCAGATGCGGGAGGTGGCCCGGCTGGAGACGCTGGACGTGTCCCTCTACAAGAAGGTCACGTTCTCGCCGGAGCCGCAGGCCACGGACGCGCTGTGGAAGGACGTGCTGCTCTGGGCCAGCTACACGCTCCAGAACCCGCACGGCCGCGCCATCGTGTTCGCGGACGCGCACATGGGGTTCGACTTCCAGCGCTTCGACGCGAGCCACCTGCGCGCGGTGGGCACGCGCGTGGATGTGCTCCTGCCGCCGCTCCAGGTCACGGTGGCCTTGCGGCCCGGGGAGACGGAGATCATCGACTCCAACCTGGACAGCGCGCAGACGGCGCAGCTGTTGGAGAAGGCGCGGCTGGCGTTTGAAAAAGAGGTGCGGCAGGACCGGCGCCTCCAGGAGAAGGCGCGTCAGTCCGCGGAGCGCTCGCTGCGGGGCCTGCTGCTCACGCTAGGCTTCCGCGAGGTGCGGTTCGTGGAGACCTTGCCGGTGGGGAGCGCGGGATGACGGAACGTCTGGAGTTGATTCAAGGAGACATCACGCGCATCGCGGCGGACGCGATCGTGAACGCGGCGAACTCCGGCCTGTCGGGTGGCGGCGGCGTGGACGGTGCCATCCACCGCGCGGCGGGACCGGAACTGCTCGCGGAGTGCCGCACGGTGGGCCGCTGTCCCACGGGCGAGGCGCGCATCACGAAGGGCTACCGGCTGCCCGCGGCCCACGTCATCCACGCCGTGGGCCCCTCATGGTGGGGCGGGGACCGCGACGAGGACGCGCTGTTGGCCTCGTGCTACCGGAGCACGTTCGCGCTGATGGAGCAGCACGGGCTGCGCACGGTGGCGTTCCCCGCCATCTCCACCGGCGCCTATGGCTTTCCCATCGAACGGGCCGCGCCCATCGCGCTGCGGGAGATTCGCGCGGCCCTGGCGCGGCGGCCGGAGCTGGAGCGCGTCACCGTGGTCCTCTTCAGCGAGCAGGACCTGAAGGTGTATCAGCGGGCGCTGAACGCGTAGGTCACGTGCTCCGCAGCGCATCCCCCTCCAGGACGAACGACCCGGGAACCCCGTCCGGCGCGTGCCCCAGCGCGGCGAGCCTCCGCACCGATTCACCGTCCGAGTCGCGGCACAGGAGCGCCACCTCGCGCCGGCCCAGGCTCACGCGCAGCGGGCCTCCTCCCGTGGCGGCCTCCAGCCTGCGGCGCTGGGCCTTCGTGAGCAGCCGTGCGCCGTCATGCCCGTCGCCGCCCGCCACCGCCCAGATGCCGGAGAACGCCTCCGCCAGCCGCACCTCACTCTGGTCGATGACGACGGGCCGCACGTCCGCGGGCCTGAGCTCCAGGTTGTGCCACGCCGCCGCGTCCACCGCTTCGAGCGTGAGCCCCGCCTCCTTCAGCGCGGAGGCCGGCAGGTAGCGCACGAACTCCGCGTCCTCCAGCACATAGAAGACCTCCAGTCCCCCGGGCCATGGACGGAACAGCGCGCCCTGGGTCCCCGCCACGAAGCCCTGGGGCCGCAGCACCGGGCGCAGCGCGTCCAGGGAGACCCCCGTGGGCCCCACTCCCGAGGACAACCCGCCCAGCCTCGACGCCAGCGCCTCCACGTGCGCGGTGAGCCCCTGCGGGCCCGGCGCCTCCTGATACGCGGCATACAGCGAGCCCACGTCCACGCGGCCCACGCCGCCCGAGGCCAGCTTCACCAGCAAGTCGCGGCCCTGACGCCGGAAGGCCACGCCCGCGCGGCCCAACGCGGCGGTGAGCGCGGCGGTGAACTCTGGACGCAACACCTGCTCCTCGGGCGCGGGCGGCGGAGGCAGGTCCGCGGCCTCCAGCTCCGCGCGCAGCAGCTTCGCCTCCGCGTCGAAGGGATCCCGCTCCACGGCCTCCGCCACGTAGGCGCGGGCGCGTGCACCCTCGCCCTGCCGCAGCGCGAGCACGGCCAGCACCTTGAGGGCCTCCGGATCGCCAGGGTTCAGGACCAGCGCTTCGCGCAGCTCGGCCTCCGCCTCCCGGTGACGCTCCAATCCCAGCAGCGCCCGCGCGAGCCCCAGGCGCACCTGGAGGTCCTTGGGGAAGTCACGCCGCAGGGCCTGCATCAACGGCAGGGCTTCGCGCTCCGCGTCCGCGTTGACCAGCGCATGCGCCACGGTGAGGCGCAGCGTGGGCCCGGGCGTGCGCGCGGCCTCGTCACGCAGCGCCTCCAGCTCCGCGCCGCTGAGCACTTCACCCGCCTCCACCTTGCGGCGCAGGCGCTCCAGTTCCACCGGGGAAATCACACGCGGACTCTAATGCGGACTTCCTCGCCATCAATGCGTGACGTCATGCGCGTCCTCGGGCCCGGCCGTCTCCTCCTCGCCCCGGCTCTGGGAGAGGAAGTCGTCCAGGGCGCCCACGTCGATGGGCTTTCGGAAGACGGCATCCACCTGCGCCAGGCTCGCGCGGTTCTGGCCCCGCACGTCCATGCCGGTGACGATGGCCAGCAGCGCATGGGGAGAGATCCGCCGCAGCTCACGCGCCAGCTCCCAGCCCGTCATCTCCGGCATCACCGCGTCCAGCAGCGCGGCGTCGTAGGGCTGCTTCTCCCAGACGCGCAGGGCGATGTCCGGGCTGTGCGCCACCTGCACCTCGTAGCCCTCCTCGCCCAGCACCTCCGCCATCATCCGCGCGTTGTCCAGGTCGTCGTCCACCACCAGCACGCGGCGCGCGCGCCCGGGCATGCGCGGCATGGGTCCCGGTGCCTGCGCGGACGGCGGCTCGGCGGACACAGGCGCCCCGGCCGAGACGTCGCTGAAGCGCGGCAGCCGCACGATGAAGCTCGCGCCCGAGCCGTCGCGCCGGTTCTCCACCGTCAGCTCTCCGCCCCAGCGCTGCACCTGCGTGCGCGCCACCGCCAGGAACAGCGAGAACTGCGGCGCCCCCGGGTCCCGGCGCAGCGGATCGAATAGGCCCGCCAGCTCATCCTGCGCGTAGGGCCGTCCCCCATCCTCGATGCGCAGGTCCAGCCAGTCCTCGCCGAAGGGGCGCGAGCGGACCACCAGCGTGCCGCCCTCCTCCATGCGGTCGCGCGCGGACAGGAGCAGGTTCACGATGAGTTCGCGGAAGAAGCCCGCGTCCGCCTTCACGCCCCACGGGAAGCCCAGGTCCAGCTCCGTGTGCACCGGGTGCTGACGCTGCTCCAGCTCGCCCCGGGCCAGTTCCAGCGCCTCGCGCACCGTCTGGTCCACCGGCACGTTGCCCAGGCGCTCCTCGGTGCGCTGCACGCTGAACTCCTGCAGCCGCGCCACCAGCTCGCCGATGTTGCGCACCGTCTTGTCCAGCGCTTCCACGTGCTCGGGCTTGTATTCGCGTTGCAGCAGCGTGATGCGCAGGCGCAGCACGTTGAGGAAGTTGTTGAGCGCGTGCGCGGCGCCGCTCGCCAACTGCCCCAGCGCCTGCTGCCGGGTGCGGCGCAGGAGCTGTCCCTGGAGCCTGCGCACCTCGCCGTGCGCGTTCTCCAGGGCCTTGGTCTTCACCGCGGCCTCCGTGCGGTCGCTGAAGGTCTGGATGACGCCCGCGAGGACCTGGTCCTCCTCCCACACCGGCGTGGCGCTCATCTCCAGCGTGGCGTCCCCGCCGCCGGGGCGCTCCACCTGCATCATCACGCCACGCACCGGCGCCTTCTCGCGCAGCGCGCGCAGGAAGGGCATGTCCTGCACCTTGAAGGGCTCGCCCGTGGGGTGCCGCGCGTTGACCTGGGTGAGCACGGGGCCCAATGAGCCCGTGGCGCGCGCGCCCACCACCGCGCGCATGGGCACGCCCATCAGGCGGCTCACCGGCGGCGAGGCGAAGGACACCATGCCGTCCGTCTCCGCCAGCAGGATGCCCACCTCCACGTGATTGAGCACCGACTCCATCACCGCCGCCTCGCGGAAGCGCACCTCCTCCGTCTTGAGCACGCGCGCGTAGGAGGCCTGCGCGGACGCGTCCGCCTCCCACACCAGCTCCGAGACGAGCTCCGCCACGTCCGCGTGGATGACGCCTCCGTTGCGGCGTGAATAGACGTAGAGCAGCACCTCCTGGAGCGACTTGAACTCGCGGGTCAGGTCCTCGGGTTCGAAGTTCTGGTCGTACCGGAAGGACCCGTGCGAACGCACCACCTCCGGCCAGAGCCGGACGGCGTCCTCGCCCCGGTCCTCGAGCAGCCGGGCAAGCTCATCCAGCAGATGGCGCAGCGGCGCGCGCAGGTCCCGGCCGGGGACCTCCACCTCGTACGTCTCCGCGCGCAGGCGCTTGGACCACAAGCGCGTGATGCGCTCGCCCTCGTCCGAGAGCAGACCCGACAGCGCGGCGATGGCGTCATGGGAAGAAGGCACGCTCAAGGGCGCACGATGCGCACGCCCCGGGCGCCCAGCCACCCGCCCCCCGTCCCCGCGCGGTGCGGCAATGTCAGGCGTTCCACATGAACGCCTCCATTGCGGGCCCCGAGCCCCCGCCTGCCCGCCCCCCCTGGCCGCGGCGAGCGGTCGTCCCCACCTTTCCAGGCACGGATGAGCGCGAAGGAGCACAGGAAGAACGAACTGGAGCAGCCGGAGGTCTCCCAGCAGGCCATGGCGCAGCTCTTCCGTGGCGAGCTGAGCCGTTCGGACACGTGGCGCACGCGACTGGACACCACGACGAACTGGGCGCTCACCACGACGGCGGCGGTCATCTCCTTCGGCTTCGCTTCGCCGGAGAGCTCGCACGTCACGTTTCTGGTGGGCATCTGGATGGTGGTGTCCTTCCTGCTCATCGAAGCCCGGCGCTACCGCTACTACGACCTGTGGAACCGCCGCGTGCGCCTGCTGGAGGACGGCTGGTGGGCGCCGATGCTGCGGCGCGAGCCGGTGGATCCGGATGCGCTGCGGGAGCTGGCGGTGGAGATGTCCCGGCCGCAGCTCCAGCTGTCACTGCTGTCCGCCATCGCGACGCGGCTCAACCGCGCGTACGGGCCCATCCTCATCGTCCTGTTGCTGACCTGGTTCTTCAAGGTCTACAGCCACCCGCGCCCCCCGCGCGACTTCGGGGAGTTCGTGGACCGGGCGCACGTGGCCTGGATCCCGGGGCCGGCGGTGATGGGCGCGCTGCTCTTCCTCACCGTGGCGGCGGCGTACCTCTTCACCGCGTCCTTCTTCATCCGGGCGCCGCTGGGCGAGCTGCGCACCCGGCCGCGAGGACGCAGGGCCGCGCTGTGGGAGTCCTTCTACCGGCCCTACGCCATCCAGCGCCGCAAGCGCCCACGGACGGGCGGACGCCCCAACGCGCCGCGCCCGCCGGCCCCGTTCGAGCACTGACCCTAGCCGCCCAGCTGCGCGCCCACCTGCGCCATCAGCGCCATCACCCGGGCGCGCGTGGGGGCCTGCAAGTCCGGCCGCACCGCGATGGCCTGGAGCATCTGGAACACGGGCGTGCCCCCCTCCAGGTGCTGGGCCGCGACCGCGAGCAGCGCGGGCTCCTCGCCGGGCGCCAACCCTCCGGCCACCACCCAGGCGCGCAGGTGCTCCAGCGCGCCCGCGTCGAGCGACCGCGTGTTCAGCGCGTCCAGCAGCGCCCGCTGCACGCCCCGGTCCTTCTCCGTCTCCAGCGCGTCCAGCAAGAGCCGCGTGGCCAGCTCCTGCGGGGCGGCGCGCAGCGCGTCCGCCGCGGCGGCCCGCACGTCCGGAGACTCCGCGCGCAGGTGCGGCGGCACCACGTCCATCAGCCGCTCCGCCCGCGTGCCCCCCATCGCGCGCAGCGCGTGCGCCCGCGCCTCGTCCCCCGAGGCCTGGGCCACCGCGGTCTCCAGCGTCCGCACCGCCGCGCGCGCCTCCGCCGACTGCGGGTCCAGGTGCGACGACCAGACGCCCAGCGCGTAGGACGTGGCCCGCTCCACCGGGACGTCGTGCTCCGTCCGGGCGCGCTCCAGCAGGCCGTTGATCATCACGCCCGTCTCCGGCTCCGGCTTCGTCAGGAACCCCGCGCGCTGCACCATCATCACGTACGCGCCCGCGTGCTCCCGGGCCTCCGGCGACTGGAGGAGCGTGCGCAGCGTGGCCTGCGCCTGCGCGTGCCCCGCGCCCACCAGCAGGTCCAGCATCAGCTCGCGCATCGCGGGCTTCGTGCCCGGCTTCAGGAACAGGCGCGCCAGCTCCTGGCAGCGCTTCGGCTCCAGCGTCAGCGCCGCGATGGCCCGCCGCGCGAACACGTCCATCTCCGCGATGGCGTCCGGGCCGCTGGCGTCCTCCAGCGTCTCCAGCAGCGCGTCCACCGTCATCCCGTCCGCCTGGCCTTGCAGCGCCGCCGTCTCCGGATCCAGCTCGAAGGCAATCTGCGACGGCGTGCGAATCACCAGCTTCTGCTCGTCCGACGACGGCAGGGGCTGCACCTCCCGCGACTGGTACGTCAGCCGCAGGCGCAGCCGCTTGGACACGAGCACGCGCCCGTCCGTGCCCAGCGCGTCCAGCACCTCGTCCTGGCTGATGGCGACGAGGTGCCCTTGCGCGTCGCGGTCGAAGGTCGTGAGCGAGCCCAGCTCCTGCTTCGCCACCGTCGCCGCGCCCGCCGCGCGCAGGCTCTGGTAGCGCGACCTGCGGCGCGTCAGCCGCGAGGTGTCCCCCGGCTCGAAGGCGAACGTGGACTCCACTTCGCCCGTCTGCGTGGACTCGGTGGTGGTCCAGGACGCCGCGTCGCGCAGCTCGGAGGGGAACAGCTCCGCCGACAGCGTCTGCGCGAACTGGCGGAACAGCGGAGGCTCCGCCTCGGAGAAGCGCACCGCCTGGAGCGCGCCGCGCGCATCCAACTCCAGCCACGCGCTGGCGGTGTCCGGCAAGTGGGCCTGCAACGCCGCCGCGTCGGGCAAGAGCGCCTGTCCGGAGAGGACGGCTTCGTGCCGCGCCAGCCGACGCAGCGTCAGGCGCAGCCGGGTGCCCGTGGCGCGCGTCTCCAGCGCCTGGAGCGTCAGCTCGCCGTCCAGGTGCAGCACGCCCTCCAGCTCCTGGGCCTTCGCGTCCTGCGACGGCATGGGCAGGGCCACGCGCGTCAGGTCATCCCAGACGAGGTGGAAGGTGTGCGCCTCGCCCACGCGCCAGCGGAACAGCGGCAGCCGGTGGGCGGACTCGGCGGGCTGCACCGTCGCGGCGGACGGGAACGGCTCGGACAGCCAGAAGGGCAGCGCCCCCAGGCACACCAGGGCACCCAGGCCAGCCACGCCACGAACGAGGGTCGAGCGACGCATGAAACACTCCGGAAGCAAGAAGTCGAAGGAAGAGGGAACCGCGCCCCCGGGGCCATGGAAGCCAGCCCCGGGGGTCCTGCGAGAGCGCGCGCGGCTCAGTACAGCTGCGCGAGCGGCAGGTAATGCTGGTCGTTGAAGAGCTGCGCGCTGGTGCCGATGCCCGGCCACGACACGATGGGGAACTCCGCCTTCAGGAAGCCCAGCTCCGCGAACAGGGAGAGCCGGCCATCCAGCGAGCGCAGCGTGAAGTTCAGACTGGTGCCCAGCCCCAGGAACAGCGTGTTGGGGTTCGTCGGGTGCGTGGGCGAGCTCAGCGCGACGCCGATGCGGCCCTGGAGCGGCAGCTCGAAGCGCAGGATGGTCAGCGTGCCGCGGACGCCAATCTGGAGGCCCGGGATGCCGATGGCCAGCGACACGAAGCCGTTGGCGGACGCGTAGGGCCCGATGTTGCCCAGCAGGTCCAGCGTGATGAGGTTGCGCGTGCAGTCACGGCCCAGGGCGCCGCCCATCGACGCGACGATGCCCACCTCCACGGACAGGCCGCCGCTCACCGTCACGGGGATGAACCACACCATGAAGGTGGCGCTGCCCTTGGCCGCGTCCTTGTCCACGAAGGGCTTGCGCTCCACGAAGGTGAAGCGCGCCGGGTAGGACTGGTCGAACGTGAAGACGGGGTTGCCCAGCACGCGCGCGCTCAGCTCCACCCGGATGGCCGAGGGCTGCGTGGACGCGCGGCCCTTCAGGTAGGCGACCTCCGTGCGCGTCGGGCTGAACACGTTCGCGTAGAGCCCCAGCTCGCTGAAGATGGCGGCGTTGGTGTCGCACCAGTTGCCGGTGAACGCGGAGCCGGGCGTGGACAGCTCCCAGCCCGCGCGCAGCGAATAGCCACCGCCGAAGTTGTTGTCACCCGAGTAGCCGCCCGCGGAGAAGTCCTGCCCCTGGCGCTTGGTCATGGTGACCGGGTTCGTGGGCGGCTGCTGGTTCGCCGCCTGCTGCGCCAGGTACTCCGCCAGGAGGCGGGTGTACGCGGCCACCAGCGTCGGGTTGAGCGTGTAGTCCTTCTGGTCCAGGCCCTTGATCTTCAGCCGGTCCGCGTTGCGGATGAAGCTCTCCGCGCCGAAGTCGTTGCCGGTGACGGTGAGGCACTGGCGCAGGTCCGCCTCGCGGCGGGGCACCATGACCGCGTCCACCATCGCCTTGTAGCGGCGGGGGCTCCAGTCACACGCCGTCGTCTTGTCCGTGACGAGGCAGCCCTCGGCGTCCGCCTTCTCCAGCGACGCCTCCAGGGCCTTGTCCAGGCCGTACAACTGCTCGGCGGTCTTCTCGTCCAGATCCACCGTGCTGAAGTCGCGGCTGCGCAGCATCTCCGACTCGCGCTGCCAGCTGGCGTAGGCGGCGTTGCGCCGGTCCAGCAGGGCGGAGAAGGCCTCCTGGCGCTGCTGCGAGTCGTTGAGCACGTCGTCCGCGACCTTGCTCAGCGACTTGCTCATGACCTGGTGCCACGCGTCCGAGGGCAGCACCGCCTGACGGGCCTCGGCGTTGTTCGCCTTCCGGGCCGCCTCGGAGGTGAACTCGTAGGCCTTGGTGTTCTTGGGGTACGGCCCCGGCACGAAGCGGAAGTACGCGTTCTTCTCCACGCGCGTCTTGCCGTCCCAGATGGGCGCCTGCTTCACCCCGTCCTTGCTGAACAGCGTGCGCTCCGCGATGCCCCTGGAGCCGTAGGCCGCGTTGAACTGCGCGCGGAAGTCGTCGCCGAACCGGCCCGCGTCCTGCTCGAAGCGGCTGTAGTCGTAGTGCTTCTCGTGCACGAACTCCTGGCACGAGCGCTCCAGCACGCCGTTGGCGTCCCACTCGCCGCGCTGCTTGTTGTACGCCGCCTCCACCTTGGTGAGGTTCTTGTAGTCCTTGCGCGCCAGCACCTGGCCGCGCTGCACCTGGCCCACGATGGACTCGTCCGAACCGGAGAAGAGCGTGTCGAGGACGGCGTTGGGCTGCACCGCCACCGTCTCCACGCCGCCGCCCATGGTGTCGGGCAGCAGCGCGGTGCGCTTGGACGCGGACGTGTAGCGGGCCTTCCACTCGGACTCCATCAGGCCCTGGCAGAAGGCGTCGTTCTCCTGGCCGCACGCGGACGCGCGGTAGTCCACGTTGGAGCACTCGGTCAGCGTGGGCTGGGGGCAGGTGGCCGCCAGCGCCTGGGGCGCCGCCAGCGACAGGGTGGACAGCATGGCCCAGCGCACGGGGCGCGGCAGCCGGACGGGGGTTCTGCGCAAGCTCATGGACAGCCTCATCGGGGTGCGCACGGGCCAGCACGGCCCGGACACCGCGGCCCATGAGCACGAGGCGTGCCGGGGCTTTTTCCCCCGCGCCCCAGAGGGAGCGGCTCGAGCCGTGAGGACGCGCAGGCCACAATGGACAGGGACCGCCGTTGTCCGCGGAGCAACGACAGACATCCCAGGCCCCTGGCCCGATACACGTTCGACACACCCGCGCGGGCCGCGGCCGGGGCCACCCCCGGCGGGGCCCCCCGTCCCCCTGCCGGGCGGCCGGACGGACCACCCGGGCTGATGGGGGCCATGCCCAGGGGTGAATCCCGGCTGCTTTCGCCCTTCCGGCCCTCCCGGATTTGTGGTGTGAACCGCCCCCATGGCGAACACGCGCACTGTGACGGTCATCAACGGCGACGGCATCGGTCCCGAGGTTTCGGCGGCCACCATTCGCGTCCTGGAAGCCCTCAAGGTCCCCCTGGATTTCGAGTTCAAGGACGCGGGCACGGAGGTGGTGGCCAAGTTCGGCACCAACCTGCCCCACGAGACGGTGGAGGCGGTGCTGCGCAGCGGCGTGGCGCTCAAGGGCCCCACCGGCACCGTCGTGGGCGGCGGTCTGCCCTCCGCGAACGTGGGCCTGCGCAAGCGGCTGGACCTGTACTCGTCCCTGCGCCCGGTGAAGAGCGTCCCCAACGTCAAGACGCGCTACGAGAACGTCGACCTGGTGGTCGTGCGTGAGAACACCGAGGACCTCTACGCGGGCCTGGAGCACATCGTGGTGCCGGGCGTCGTGGAGGCCATCAAGGTCATCACGGAGAAGGCGTCCACGCGCATCGCGCGCTTCGCCTTCGAGTACGCCAAGAAGAACGGCCGCAAGAAGGTGTCCGCCATCCACAAGGCGAACATCATGAAGCTGTCGGACGGCCTCTTCCTGGACTGCTGCCGCAAGGTCAGCCGCGAGTTCCCGGAGGTCGCCTACGACGAGGTCATCGTCGACAACCTCTGCATGCAACTGGTGAAGGACCCGACCCGCTTCGACGTGATGGTGCTGGAGAACCTCTACGGCGACATCGTCAGCGACTTGTGCGCGGGCCTGGTGGGCGGCCTGGGCATGGTGCCGGGCGCCAACATCGGCGAGCGCACCGCCGTCTTCGAGGCCGTGCACGGCACCGCCCCGGACATCGCGGGCAAGGGCATCGCGAACCCCACCGCGCTGATGATGTCCGCGGTGATGATGCTGGAGTGGCTGGACCTGCGTGAGGCGTCCCAGCGCATGGCCAACGCCATCCAGAAGGTCTACGGCGGCGAGTCCAAGGTGCGCACCGGCGACCTGGGCGGCAGCGCCACCACGCGCGAGTTCACCGACGCCATCATCGCCGCGCTGTAGTCCGCTTCACCGCTTCAAAAGCCAAGGGGGCGGGAGGATTCCTCCTCCGCCCCCTTCGTGCTTCTTCAGCCGACGGTGACCTTGCGCACGCCCCGCGCTTCCAGGAGCGCTGGGAGCCGTTCGCGCTGGTCGCCCTGCAACACCAGCGCGTCCTCCTCCACCACGCCCCCGCAGCCCAGGCCGTTCTTGAGCGCCTTGAGCCAGGTGTCCAGCTGGGCGGCGGGCAGCCCCAGTTGCTCCACCACCGTCACCTCCTTGCCGCCCCGGCCCTTGCGCTCCATGCGCACCACGGCGCGCGCGGGGCCCTTGGGCTCGGGCTTCTCGCGAGGCGCGGGCGGAGGCGGCCCCACGGGCAGCGCCTCCCGCTGCGCGGACAGGGCGGCGAAGGGGTTGTTGAAGGGCCCCGGCGGCGGGGCCTCGTCCTTCTTGTCGCGCTTGCCCATGGCTTCTTCGCGCTCCTGTTCCCTTACGGGTGGGCGTGGCCCTCGTGGCCGGGGGAGCCGGTGCCCCGCGAGCGCGGCGGCGGCAGGGCGCTGAAGCCGGGGGCGTCCGGGTTTCCGCTCGCCAGCACCAGCGCGTAGATGAGCGGCGCGGACGGGGGCACCTCACGGCCGTTCACCAGCACCAGCGGCGTGCCCTGGATGTTGAAGCGCATGGCGTACTCGACGTCCTGGCGCAGCTTCCCGATGGTCTCCGGCGCCGACATGCACCCCTCCAGCTGCGGGCGCGCCACGGAGCCGGAGCTGGCGATCTCCATCACCTTGTCCGTGTCCAGGAAGGCCTGCGCGGCGAAGAGCTTCTCGCGCAGTGTCCAGAAGTCCTTGGCGCCCTCCAGGCACACCGTGGCGCGGGCCGCGGCGCAGCGCACGCTGAGCGCGTCCGGACCGCGGTTGGGGATGGCCGGGTTGCACTGGCCATCCAGCGGGAACTGCCGGGCCTCCACGGACAGCATGCCCTGGGGCGCGTGCTGCTTGATGAGGGCCAGCTCCTCCACCAGCGCCTTGCAGTGGGGGCACTTGCTGTCCGTCCACTCCAGCACCTTCACCGGCGCGTCCGGCGGGCCGAAGAGGGCGCGCGGCGGATAGGCCGCGAGCTTCGGCGTGGCCGAGCGGTACACCGCGAGCGCGTCCGACAGGAACTGGCGCTGCTGCGGATCCAGGCTGGCGATGAACTCCGGCAGCGTGGAGGGCGGCGCGGGCGGGGGCGGAGTGCTGCTGGAGCTGTCCGACGTCTGCGTCTGCGTGGAGGCCACCGGCTTCAGGAAGTCACCGGCCTTCTGCGCGTGCGGCGTGGCCCGGCCGGGCATCAGCATGGCCACGAAGGCGACGGCGGAGATGCCCATCGTCCACATGAGCGTGTCGCCCCACTCGCCCGCCTGGGGCATGAGGGGTCCGGGCAGGCCGCGCCAGGCCACGCCCGCGAACGCGAGCACCAGCACGTAGGTGCCCAGGCACGTGGGGCACACCACGCCCACGCTCGCGCTGACGCTGGCGAAGACGGCGACGGAGATGACGCCCGCGACCGCCAGCAGGCGCAGGCCGCTGGCCGCCGGACGCACCGAGCGGCCCGCCTTCGCCCACGCAAGGTACAGCGCGGCGAGCCCCACGGCGGACAGGCCCCACACGAGCCCCAGGCCCGCGATGGGGATGCCCAGGGTGTCGTGCACGGCGCTGGCGAAGTCCGAGTTCCAGACGGTCTCGCAGTTGACGTGCTCGTTGATGCCGCAGCTGGTGGCGCCACCGGCGCGCAGCGTGAGCAGCTCCATCCATTGATAGACGGCGAGCGCACTGGTGAGGAGGCCCAGCACCAGCAGCGCGAGTGCGCCACGGGTGGGGACGGGGGCGGCCGGGGTCGGGGCCTTCTTGCTCATGCGTGCTCCGGAGGCGGGGTCATCAGGACGAGGAGGCGGGCGTTGTCCGGGCCGTCATTGACGACGCCGTGTTCGGTGCCCGCGGGGGCGAAGAGGGTGGAACCGGGGCCATGCGCCGCTTCCTCGTCGCCGATGCGGAAGCGGCAGCTCCCCTCCAGCACGAGGTACACCTTGTCGGACGTGGCATGCCGGTGGGGTTTCTGCGCCTGGCCCGGGGCCAGGCAGTAGACGTCGAGGAAGAAACGACCCGACTGGAAGACGGTGTGCTTCTGGAGCTTCTCCAAGGAGAAGCCCTGGAAGGCCGAAAGCTGCTTCACATCCATCGTGGCATCCGCTCCTGCGCCTCTATATAGCGACGGGCATGGAACCGCTGACGCTGCATTTTGTTCACGAGCGGGTGGGTGCCCGCTTCATTCCGGTGGGCGGCCGTGAAGTCGTGGCCGGGTATGGAGACGTGGGCGCGGAGTATGGCGCGGCGCGCGACGCCGTGGCACTGCACGATGCGTCCTACCGCGAAATCCTCCGGATAACGGGGGAGGATCGCGCCTCCTTCCTCCACGGCATGGTCACCCAGGAGGTGAAGAACCTCCCGGTGGGCTCGGCCGCCTATGCCGCCTTCCTCACGGTGAAGGGCGCCATGGTGGGAGACGCTCGCATCCTCAAGCGGGAGGACGACCTGCTGCTGGACCTGGAGCCCGGCCTGGGCGCCAAGGTGCGGGAGTTCCTGGACAAATACCTCATCTCCGAGGACGCGGAGCTACACGACGGCACCCCGGAGCTGGCCTGGCTCAAGCTGCTCGGCCCCCGGACGGCCCAGGTGCTGGCCGCCGTCCCGGGCGGCCCCTCGGAGCTCCCGGCGCCCCTGTCCAGCCGCAAGGCCACGCTCGCCGGCCAGGAGGTGTGGCTCCTGGGGACGGCGCTGCCGGGCGGGCTGTCCGGGGTGGACGTGTTGGTGCCGCGCGCGGGGCTGGAGGCGGTGTGGGAGGCGCTGGTCCAGGCGGGCGGGGCGCACGGGCTGAAGCCGCTCGGGTTCGACGCGCTGGAGCTCGTCCGGGTGGAGGCGGGGGTGCCGCGCTACGGGCAGGACATGGTGGACACCACCATCCCCCTGGAGGCGAACCTCACCCACGCCATCTCCTACAATAAAGGTTGCTACATCGGGCAGGAGGTCATCGCCCGGGCCACCTTCCGCGGGCAGATGAACCGCAAGCTGGCGGGGCTGCTGCTGGGTGAGAAGGACGTGGCGCCCGGCACGGAGCTGCGCCGGGGGGAGAAGAAGGTGGGTTGGGTCACGAGCGTGGTGACGTCCCCGGTGAAGGGCCAGCGGGTGGCGCTGGGCTACGTGCACCGCGATTCGCTGGAGCCGGGCACGGAGCTGACGCTGGGTGGCGAAGGCGCGGGCACCGTCACGGTGGCCGCCCTGCCCTTCACGGCCTCGTAGCCTGGGACAGCGCCTGGCGCACGGCCGCGCGCACGGGCGCGGGCACCTCGTCCCCCGGGATGCGCCGGCACAGGGACACCGTGCGCTTGAGCGAGTCGCACGCGGCGGCGCAGCGCGGGCAGCGCGACAGGTGGTCCTCCAGGCGCACGCAGGTGGCCTGGTCCACCTCCCGCGCGGCGAACTCGGTGAGCTCCTGGGCCAGCTCCGGGCACGCCGGGGCCTGCTCCCCGGCGCCCTCCCCCATCAGCGTGGAGAGGTGTTCGCGCAGTTGGAGCCGCGCGCGGTGCAGCCGGCTCTTGAGCGCCCGCACCTCGATGCCCACCACCTTCGCCGCCTCCTCCGCGGAGAGCCCCTCCACGTCCCGGAGGATGAGCACCTCCCGATGGGCCTCCGGCAGCGCGAGGATGGCCGCCTGCAACACCTCTCCCATCTGCCGCGCATGGGAGGCCATGTCCGGGGTGGCCTCCTCCGCGGCGACATGGGTGGCGGCGGGGGAGTCGAGCGGCTGGAACTCCTCGGGCGCTCCGACGCGCTTGCGGCGCAGGCGGAGGCAGTGCGTGCGGGCCACCTGATACAGCCACGTGGACAGCTCCGCGTCGCCCCGGAACACGTGGATGCCCCGGAAGGCCGCGAGCAGCGTCTCCTGGAGCACCTCCTTCGCGTCCTCCTCCGAGCCGCACATGCGCAGGCCAAAGCGGTACACCTGCTTCTCGTGGCGGGCGAGGATCTCATCCAGCGCCTTGTCATCGCCAGCGCGCGCGGCCTCCATCAGCTGCTCATCGGTTCGCGTCGACATCACCCGGTCGCCTCCTCCACAGGTCCCCATCACGCCCGAGGCGGAGACCGCTCGGCCGTGAGGATGCCTTCCTGGCCATCCTCATGAGCATGCATAGCCGGAACCTGGCGCCGGTGCTGAACGACCCTCATGGGTGCGAGGGATTCCGATGGGACGGATGAGGCGCGCTAGTAGCGGATGACCTGATAGCCCTCGGCCACCAGGCGCGAAAGCTCCGCCACGCCGTTGTCCACCACCTCCGCCTCCGGCTGGAGCTTCTTCGGGTCGATGCCGAACTTCGCGAGCGCGTTGCCGCAGGCCACCAGCCGGACGCCCGCGGCCTTCGCGGCCTGGGCCTCCTCGCGGACCGCCTGCGGAACGGCCTTGACCGTCGGATCCAACGCCACCACCGCGCGGCCGTAGCTCAGCCACACCACGTCCGACAGGTAGCCGGACTCCTTGGCCGTCTTCGCGTGCCGGAAGGAACTGGAGAGCGTGCCGATGTCCTCCAGGCCCGTGGTGGACACGAAGACGAGCTTGCCCTGGTGCGCGGGCGCCTTCTTCCCGGGGGACTGGGACGGCGCCGCGGCGATGGCGGCGAGAGGAATGATGACGAGCGCGGCGAGGACGAGCAGCAGGTTGCGATTCATTCGAGGAGCTCCGCTTCGGGTTGGCTGAAAAGAGGCTCACTGCACCTGCTGTGTGCGCAGCACGGGTGGGAGGTCCTCGCCCACGGCGCGCCCTTGCAGCGCGTCGTCCAGACGCGGACTGCCGGCGAGGAAACGGCGCACCGCCTCGTGCGCATCGATGTCCAGGACGTGCGGCTCCTGGACGCCGGGAATCCGGCACACCATGTCGGAGGCATCGCCCTCACGCTCGCAGGCAGTCACGGTGTAGAGGCGCGCGTCCTCCACCGGCTTGCCGCCGACTTCGAGGGCGAGGAGGCGCTGCCCCTTGGGTGCGTCGGCGCGGAAGCGCAGCGTCATCCCCGACGGGCGCGGCAGCCACCCACCGAAGCGCTTCTCCGGATCCTTCGCGAAGACGTTCTCCAGCTCCTGCTCCCAGAAGGCACGAAGCTGACGGCCACTCACCTTGCCCGTCTTCAGCTTGTTGACGATGGGGAAGAGGTTCCACAGGTCCGCCTCGCGCACCGGCCCGGGCAGCAGCGGCGTGCCGAAGCGGAAGCCGTTGGAGAGGCCTATCTCCGTCCCTCCCGCGATGCGGATGGCGTCGGCCAGCACGTTGTCGAGCGGGTTCTCCACCACCGCGTAGCGCGCGAGCGTGACGTCGGTGTGGCCCACCGGCGCGGCCAGCTTCGCCTCGTGCGGAGCGAGGGCGGCGTCCACCAGCCGGGCCACCTTCGGGTCCTCGGGGAAGCGCGAGGCGGTCAGCTCGATGAGCTCCCAGCGGCGGTCCACCACCCTGCCCTCCTCCACCCACAGGTCCAGCCGCCCGAGGAAGGAGCCGAAGGCACCGGGCTCCACCACCCAGCTCCCGGCCTGCGCGATCGGCGCGTAGGTGCGCTCGTGCGTGTCCCCCGACAGGTGGGCGTCCACACCGGGCACCTTGCCAGCGAGCCCCACCGCCTTGGCGAGCCCCACGTGCGTCATCAGCAGCACCACCTGGGCGCCTTCACGCTCGCGCACCTCGCGCACGAGCGCCGGCAGTTCCTCCGGGCCGTCGTAGCGCAGACCCTGGCTGTAGCCAGGAGGCTGGCGGCGCGGGACGTCCGGGTCCGTGAAGCCAATGACAGCCACCTTCACCCCGCCCACCTCCTTCACGAAGTACGGAGGGAAGAGGCGCTCGCCGCTCGCCGCGTCGCGCAGGTTGGCGGCGACGAGCGGATGCTTCAGCTCGCGGGCGCGCTGGCGCAGCACCTGGGGGCCGTACACCACCTCCCAGTTTCCAGGCACCGCGGCGTCCAACCCGAGCGCGTTGAGCGGCTCGATGAGGGCACCGCCCTCGGTGAGCGCCGCCGCGCCGGAGCCCTGGATCGTGTCACCGGCATCGAGCACCAGCACGTCACCGCCGCGCTCGGCGCGGATCCGCTGGATGGCGGCGGCCACGCGGGCGAAGCCGCCGGCCTCTTCGATGCGCTCCTTCCCTTCACGCCAGAACAGCTCGGGATGGGCGCGCAGCTGCGCGTGCAGGTCCGCCACGTAGAGGACGGTGAGCTGCTTGCGCTGGGTCGCGGGAACGCGGGCGGCCGGCAGGGAGATGGAGCCCGGACGCGTCAGGGTACAGCCGGGGCCCAGACCGCCCAGCGCGAACAGCGCGCCGAGCAGGGAGAGGAGACGCATCATCGTGAAGCACCTTGAGGGAGAGGGACAGGGATGGAGACACGAGGTGCACCGCGCGAAGTTCCCGCGCCCCGGCCGCTCCCTCCCGTCACTCCCAGGCCGACATGGGGCCCAGGTTGAAGACGTCCTGGAAGCCGCGCTCCTTCAGGAGGCGCTCGGCGCGGCTGCTGCGCGCGCCACTGCGGCAGTAGATGACCAGGGGCTTCTCAGGCGAGCCCAGCTCGGAGAGCCGCTGGGGCAATTCATCCACTGGGATGTTCATCGCCCCGGGAAGGTGCCCGGCGGCGAACTCCTCCGGCGTGCGGACATCCACCAGGGTCGCACCGGCTTCCACCCGCTGGTGGGCCTCGGCCCCGGCGGAGCGCTGGTGCGCACAGGAGACGAGGAGCGGACTGGCGAACAGGGCAGCGACGACGAGAATGGACTTCATGGAGCGGCTCCAACCGGGCCCAGAGGCCCGCGGGCCCTGGGGAACGGGGTACAGCGGGGTGAGAGCCACGAAGGCTCAAAAGGATTCAACACCCGCCTCCCCTGAAGGGAGGAGCCCGGCGCAGCGGATCCCCGCGATGGACTCCAGGCCCTCGCGAATGGACGCCAGGGACTGCTCGCCCACGCGGCGCGCCACCTCCTGGCCAGCGGCATCCACGAAGACATGCCCCCGAGGACACGACCGGGACGCTCGAAAGTTCCCGGCCTCGCGACCTCAAGGCGCCAGGCGGGTCAGGGCATCGACAAGGACCGGCGACTCCAGCTCGGAGACGGCGAGCGCGGCCTGCCCACCCCCACGCGGCGCCACACAGATGCGCTCACCGATGGGCCCCTGCGTGCAGCGCGTCTTTTCTCCAGCGAAGCTCGCCGCCTCCCGCGCCGCGGGCGAGTTCGGCGGCGGCAGGAAGAGCGTCATCGCCGTGCCCCCCTCGTACCGGTACAGCAGCGAGGCGGAGAGCTGACCATGCAGACGGCAGCGGCGGGCACCCAGCAGCGTCGCGCCGGGCACCACCGGCACGTCCACCGCATAGCCCACCTCCCGCGCCACCCAAGCCTTCACCTCGGCCGGATCCGAGGACTCGAACTCGCAGGGAGTCGCGCGCGAGAAGGCCTTGAGGTGGTGCCGCTCGAGGTCCATCGCCAGCGCGTCATTCATGCCGCTGGGCCACGACGTCCAGAGGAGGCCCACGGACGCGACCGCCGCGGCCAGCCCCACCGTCCACCGTCGCCGGAAGGCCGGGCGGAAGCGCGGCGCCAGCCGGGTGACACGCGCCCTCAGCTCGGGCGGCACGTGCGTCTCCGTGGCGGCCTGGGCCCTCAGTGCCTCGCGCAGCGGTGCATAGCGGGCCGCCTCCCGGGCACAGCCCGCGCATCGGGACAGGTGCTGCTCCACGGCCTGACGCTCGTGCGCCGGGCCCTCCCCGTCGAACCACGCGGAGAGCCGCTCCTGCCACGCCGGGCTACAGGCTTCCATGTGCCTTCTCCTTCTCCAGGAAGTCGAGCATCGCCCCCCGGGCCCGCGCGAGGCGTGAGCGCACGGTGCCCACCGGACAGCCCTGGACCCGGGCGATCTCCTCGTAACTCAGCTCTTCGACTTCGCGCAGCCACAGCGCATCCCGCCACTCGGGGGCCAGCGACTCCAGCGCCGCCTTCATGCCCGAGCTGAGCGTGTGGGCGTGCAGCTCCGCCTCCAGGTCCGCGGAAGGTTCGGGAGGAAGCGCTTTGCCCAGCCCGCCCTCCAGCACCTCCAGGTGGGGGCGCAGGCCCCGGCGGGAGTTGAGGTACACGGTGCGCTGAACGGCGAGCAGCCAGCCCTTGAGACGCTCCGGGTCCCTCAGCTCGCCGCGCCGCTCCAGCGCGCGCGCCACCGTCTCCTGCACCAAGTCATCCGCCTCAGCGGTGCTGCCCGTCAGACGGCGGCCCACCCGTCGCAGGGCGGGCAGGTGCTCCAGGGCACGTTCAATGAAGGACCGGCTGCTCACGTTCCTCCAGGGACACGGTGGCGGTCGGGAAAAGTTCCCGAGGGGCTACGAAGCGGGCGATGCGCCCGGGGCCGGAACTCCCGCGCTCGCGTTCCGCCGTGTCCGCGGCACCTGGGCGAGGAACATGCCGGCGAACATGGCGGGCACGAAGACGAGCAACTGCGTCGCGCCGGTGGCCAGCGACATGAGCGCCGGACCGGGGCAGTAGCCGCCGAGGCCCCACCCCACGCCGAAGAGACCCGCGCCCACGAGGAGCTTGCGGTCCACCCTGCTGGCGGAGAGAGCGGGGAACTTCGCGGCGAACAGGGGCCGCTCGCGCTTGTGGATGAGAGGCCGCAGCGCCGCGTGCACGGCGATGGCGCCGCCCATCACGAACGCGAGCCGGAAGTCCCAGTCACCGGCGATGTCGAGGAAGCCGATGACGTTGGCGGGATTCGTCATGCCGCTGATGCCCAGGCCGATGGCGAAGAGCAGACCGCCGAGGAATGCACTGATGTTCGAACGCATGGAGAACTCTCTTTAGAGGACGTGGCGGATCACGAAGACCGTGAGGACGCCGGTGGCCATGAAGGTGAGCGTGGCCGCGATGGAACGGACCGAGCCGCGGCTGATGCCGCAGACGCCGTGTCCGCTGGTGCAGCCGTTGCCCAGCCGCGAGCCGAAGCCCACCAGCAGTCCGGCCACGGCCAGCAGGGCCACACCGCCCGCGCTCAGGGACGCAGGGGCCGCGAAGGACATGGGACGCAGCCATGCCAGCAGCAGGCCGCCCGTGAGCAGCCCCCCGAAGAAGAGCACGCGCCAGGAGATGTCGCCGCGCACGGGCGCCAGCAGCGAGCCCACGATGCCGCTGATGCCGGCCACGCGGCCGTTGGCCAGCAGGAGCAGGGAGGCACTCAGGCCAATGAGCGCCCCACCCAGGAGGGGAGGAAGGAACGAGGAGATCATGTCCTGTGAGAGCCAGATTCAGAGGTGGAGGATTCAGCCAGGGGAAATCCCTGAATCCTTTCTTCCCTCCCCTGGCTCTCAAGGACAGGAGGTTTCAACATGATTTTCCGCCAGCTTTTCGATTCAGAGTCCTCGACGTACACCTATCTGTTGGGCGACGAGGCCACGCGACAGGCCGTCCTCATCGACCCCGTGCTGGAGCAGGTCGACCGGGACCTGCGACTGGTGAGCGAGCTGGGCCTCACCCTCACCCACGTCTTCGACACCCACGTGCACGCGGACCACGTCACCGCGTCCGGTGTTCTGCGCGAGCGCACGCGGGCCACGGTGGTGGGGGGCGAGGGAGGTGCCGCTTGCGCCGACGTCCAGGTGCGCCACGGAGACGAAGTGCGCGTCGGGGGGCTCGCCTTCCAGGTGCTCGCCACCCCGGGACACACGGACGACAGCGTCAGCTATCTCCTGGGCGACCGCGTCTTCACCGGCGACGCGCTGCTCGTGCGCGGCAACGGCCGCACCGACTTCCAGAACGGGAACGCGAGCCAGCTCTACGACAGCCTCACCCGCGTCCTCTTCCGCTTGCCGGACGAAACGCGCGTCTACCCCGCGCACGACTACCACGGTCACATGGTGACGAGCATTGGCGAGGAGAAGCAACACAACCCGCGCGTCGCGGGCAAGAGCCGGGAGGAGTTCATCGCCATCATGGAGAACCTCCAGCTGCCCAAGCCCAAGAAGATCGACGTCGCGGTCCCAGCCAACCGCGCCTGTGGATACACGGCGCCTTCACCGCAGGGGGCCTGACATGACATCCCATCCGTATCAGGACGTCACGCCCGCGCAGCTCGACACGCTCGGCCCCGAGGTGCGGCGCATCGACGTGCGCGAATTGGATGAGTTCACGGGCCCCCTGGGCCACCTGCCCGGAGCGGAGCTCGTCCCGCTGGGCACGCTGGAGGCGGCGGCCGCGTCGTGGCCGCGCGAACAACCGCTGCTGCTCATCTGCCGCTCGGGCGGTCGCTCCGTGAAGGCGGCGCAGGCGCTCGCCCGCGGCGGCTTCCAAAACCTCTACAACCTGGCGGGCGGGATGCTCGCCGTGCGCGAACCCCGCACGACACAGGGCTGAAGGTAGACACCATGCCCATCCTCGGCTTCTCACTCGCGGCGTTGATTGGCCTGTCGCTCGGCCTGCTCGGCGGCGGCGGCTCCATCATCACCGTCCCCATCCTCGTGTACGTCCTGGGCTTCGGGGCCAAGGAGTCCATCGCCATGGGGCTGGCCGTGGTGGGCGTCACCAGCCTCTTCGGCGCGGCGGGCCACTGGCGCAAGGGCAACGTGCAGCTCCGGGCGGCCTTCGTCTTCGGCGCGGTGGCCATGGCGGGCACCTACGCGGGGGCGCGCCTGTCCGCCTTCGTCTCGGGCGCCTTCCAGCTGCTGCTCTTCGCCACGGTGATGCTCGTGGCCGCCCTCTTCATGTTCCGCAACAGCCGCAAGGAGGCCGCCCTCGCCGCGCGCAAGGAGTCCGCGCCCGTGCCTGAACCCCGCAAGGCGTCCTTCCCCGTCATGGCCCTGGCCGCGCTCGGCGTGGGTGGGCTCACGGGGCTGGTCGGGGTGGGCGGCGGCTTCCTCATCGTCCCGGCGCTGGTGCTCCTGGTGGGCCTGCCGATGAAGCAGGCGGTGGGCACGAGCCTGCTCGTCATCGCGCTCAACTCCTTCGTGGGCTTCGCCGGCTACCTCGGCCACGTCCAGGTGCCCTGGCTCTCCCTGGGCATCTTCACGGCCATCGCCGTGGCGGGCATCCTGATTGGCACCTGGGCCACCCACTACGTCTCGCAGGCGGCCCTCAAGCGGGCCTTCTCCCTCTTCCTCGTCGTGATGGGCGTCTTCATCATGTTCAAGAACCGGGAGACGTTGACGGGGCTGCTGCTGGGTGAGAAGGGCCTGGCGCCCGGCACGGCACTGACGCGGGGCGAAGGCGCGGGCAGCGTCACCCCTATGGGTGATGCCGGCGCCCAGTAGACTCCCGTACGTTCCGTGAGCCAATTCCTCGCTCCCTCGGGCCTGGAAACGCCATGTCTGCCCAAGGCATTGGCTGGAGCTCACGCACATGAAAAGAACGACCCCGAAGCGTAACGCCTGGGTTTGTCATGCCTTGCGGTTCACAGCCCTCCTGGCGTCGGCGGGATGCGGCGCCGGAGTGGCGACAGAGGCCCCTGACGAGGGGCCTTTGAGCACCCAAAGGCTCAGCTTCGAGGAGTTCGAGAGGCGCACGTATCGCGAACCGGAGACCGGCATCTACATCGTCGACGGTGACATGCCGATGTCGGACCTCGATGAACTGCGGGAGTACTACGACGGCCTCTCGAAGCCCGGCGCGCTCATCGTCCGTACCGTGAACGGAGTGACGGCGACTTGGAACAGCGCCCAGAAGCTCAACCTCCGGTACTGCGTAAGCACGGGCTTCGGCTCGCGGTATGCCAGGGTCGTCGAGGCGATGTCACGCGCCGCGAATGCCTGGGAAAGCGCGGCCAACGTCGACTTCATCCACGCCCAGGCAGAGGACAGCAACTGCGGCGCGAGCAATCCCAACGTCGTCTTCGACGTCAGCCCTGTCTCGGGCCAGGATTATCTGGCGCGAGCCTTCTTCCCTGACGATGTCCGCGCGAACCGCAACGTCCTCATCGACGCCAGCGCCTTCGGGAGCATCCCGCCCTATACGTTGGAGGGGGTCCTCCGCCATGAACTGGGGCACACGTTGGGCTTGCGGCATGAGCACACGCGACCCGACAGCGGCGTCTGCCATGAGGACAACAACTGGCGAACGCTCACGAGCTATGACCCAGACTCGGTGATGCACTACCCGCAGTGCGCGGGCACGAATACGGTGGACCTGCACCTCACGCAGCGCGACCGGATTGGCATCCGGGCGCTCTATGGCCGTGGGAACCTGAACCTGGCCCTGATGGGCAACGCCTCGGCGTCATCCACCTATTGCGTCGGCACCAGCGAGCATTGCTACTCACCCAACCGGGTCAACGACGCATCCCGCGACAGCACGCTCAATGGCCTCCATGGCTGGACCAACGCCAATGGCGCGGCCCTCCCCCAATGGGTCCAGGTGGATCTCGGTCAGCCTCACGTCATCAACCAGGTCAACGCCGTCTTCAGCAGCGGCGGTGTCCCGCAGGCCTATTCAATCGAAGTCTGGAATGGCTCCGCCTGGGTGGCGGTGAACAACGTCACGGGCAATACGCAGGTGGAGCGAATCCAAACCTTCGAGCCTGTGGTCGCCAGCCGCGTGCGGCTGCTGGGCCGGTTGGGTTCCACCACACAGCCGGGATATGTGCGCGTGAACGAGCTTGAGGTCTACAACAACCATGAGAATCTGGCGCTCTCCGCGAAGGCCTCGGCGTCTTCTTCCTTTTGCGCGCTCGGCTGCTATTCCGCGTCCAAGGTCAACGACGGCGATTTCAGTACGCTGATTGGCGGTGACACGAGCTGGACGAATGCCTGGGGCGCCGCGCTCCCGCAGTGGGTGGAGCTGGATTTCGGTGGCCCCCGCACCTTCCGGCACGTCGAGCTCTTCATGAGCGAATACGGCGCTCCCCAGACCTACAGCATCCAGATCTGGAACGGGAACGCCTGGGAGGACCTCCACGAGGTCCAGGGAAACAGCCAGTGGTGGCGCTCCCATTACACCCTGACCCCCACCACCACGTCGAAGCTGCGGGTGCTCGGGAAACTCGGGTCCGCCCTGCAGCCGGGCTACGTGCGGATCAACGAGGTGGAGATCTACGAGAACTGAGCGGGCCGTCAATTCCTCTCTTCCACGAGACTGCCGGACGAAAGCCAGGCGCTCGTGGATGAGTCCTTTGACTCCTGCCACGGGGGTGGGTCGTGGAGCCCTACCCAAGGCAGGTGGGGCCCCGGGCGCTCAACGCTTCTCACACGCGGTCCAGCCCGTCTGCACCCAAGGGCCACTCCATGCGTTTGTCATTCATCGCGGCATTGCCGCCGGTGGGCTTCTTTTCGGGCCATGGCGGAGTGGAGCAGGAGGCGGAAGTCACGGCCATGGCCCCACCGCCGTGCGAGGACGCCGGCCCCGCCGAACGGGTTGACTGCTACGGCATGGCTCGCACGGTCCTGTCAGGCAGGTTCCACCTCTCCAAGCAGCCACACCTCCGTTCCCGCGGGGAGGTCCTGCTTGGAGAGCGTGCTGAAGCAGAGCACGTGTTGAGGCCGTGACCGGAACGAGCCGAGCGGGATCTGCGCCAGCGCGACAGCCTCCAGGACGTCGCCATCCGGCCGCCGCAACGCAACACGGATCTCCAGCTGTCCCCGCTCCCCCATGTCCACATCGGGAGCGACAAGGATTCCTCGCCCCTGGATGTCGAAAGCATCCTCGACCACCAGCAGCCGTCGTGCGCCGGGGACAGGAGCGACCGGCGCCGGGCTCGTGCGGCGTTCCAGCTCGTCCCAGTCCCGGGGCGGTGTTGGCGAGGTCATGGGGAGAGGATAGACGAAGCGCGTTCAGGGGCGCTCAGACAACCGTGCCTCAGGCTCGCTCCCGGGGAAACATCCCCCGCAGGTCGCGCAGCACCGCGCGCGGCCCTTTCGTGACCAGCGCCATCAACATCGCGATGACGAGCAGCCCCGCCGCCGCCCAGCCGATTCCGGAGCCAAAGCCCCAGACCGCGCCCGTCACACCTCTGATGACGGCGCCCACGAGCATGATGGGTTCAATGAGGGTCATTGGGGATTCGCGTCGCAGTACACGTACTTCGTGCCGGGGGAGCAGCCCATGACGGCGCACTGCGGATCCTTCTTCGCCTCCTCGTCCTTCTGGATGAGGGCCTGGAGGTCGTCGCCCTTCGAGCAGGACAGACATTGCACCTCCGGCTCCACTCCGCCGCAGCAGCCGCAACCACAGGCGACGTAGGTGGCGCTGCAGTCCAGGGGCGCCTTGGCTGGCACCTTGTCCCCGGCGGCCTGGCAGCCCCACCCCAGCGCGCCCGCCACGAGCAGCCCCATGAACATTCGCATGGAGTAAAGATAGGCGATGCAGGACGCCGCGGCAGCTCGCCTTGGAATGATAGGCTTCCGCACGCCGTGCCACTCCAATCGGAGCAAACCATGCGCAAGCGTATCGTTGGCGGAATTCTGTCGTTGGGGCTGCTGGCAGGCTGCGGCGGCGTCGAAGCGGACGGAAGCGAGGAGCCCGCGCTTTCGACGCAGGAAGAGGCGCTGAACAACTGCACCGCGACCTACCACGTCAAGTATTACAGCGACGCCACCTATACGACGCAGGTGGGCATGGATATCTGCCTGGTCTGCAACCGGCCCGTGGCCAAGAGCGGCATCAAGACCGCCTTCGCGAAGTGGCTCATGCCGATGCAGCTGTGTGAGCCGTACGATCCCTAGCCCAGCTGGGCGGAAACCCGGCCGCGATGATGCGCGGCCGGGTCCCTCGCGGAACTACACGCGCCCTTCAGCCTTCTGCGCGCGCTCGATGCTCTCGAACAGGGCGCGGAAGTTGCCGCCGCCGAAGCCCTGGTCGCCCTTGCGCTGGATGATTTCGTAGAAGAACGGGCCCGCGTCCGCCTGCTTGTAGAGGCTCGCCGCGTCCTTCATAAAGATCTGGAGCATGTAGCTGCGCTCCTTGTCCCCGTCGATGAGCACTTCCAGGTCGCGCAGGACGTTGATGTCCTCGTCGATCTTCTTGATGCCCATGTTCTGGATGCGCTCCGGCAGCGCGTCGTAATACGAGCCCGGCGTGGGCATGAACTGGATGCCCGCGTTCTGCCGCATGTCCTTCACGGAGGTCAGGATGTCCTTCACCGTGATGGCCAGGTGCTGCACGCCGTCACCGCGGTGGTCCTCGTTGAAGATGTTGATCTGGCTGGCCTTGAAGAACGGGAACTTGGGCTCGTTGTTCGCGAACTTCACGCCGCTCTTCGGGTCCCACATCACCTCGGACTTCAGGCCGCTGCCGTGGTCGCGCTTCTGCTGCGACGCCACGTCGTCCGTGTGGAACTCGATGTGCCAGAACTTCTCGAAGCCCATCACGTGCTCCATCCACAGGAGCATGGGCTTCATCGTCTGGAAGTTCGACGTGACGTGGTCCAGCTTGTCGAAGCCGTACTTGTTCTGGCCGCCCTTGGGCTGCGCGTGCACCTGGAAGCCCGGGTAGATGGACTTGTAGTTGTTGCGCTGCAGGAAGCGGAACGTGGTGTCGCCAAACGGCGTCGTGATGGAGAAGAACGACAGCTTGCCGCCCGCGTCGTCCGTGAAGCGCTGGATGTCCGTGATGAACGTGGCGCCGCGCTGCTCCAGCAGCTTGAACGCCTTCTCCACGTCCTCCACTTCAAAGTTCAGCGTGCCCACCCCGTCCGGGTGCTTGCGCAGGTAGCGCCACGCGCGGCCGCCCTCGCCGACAGGCTGGCTCACCACCAGGGCAATCTCACCCGCCTGGAACAGCGCGGACTTCTGCTTGCCGTGCGCCTCCAGCTCCGGCCCGGACACAGCCACCTCCGCGAAGTCCAACCCCTTCGTGTAGAACTGGCGGCTGCGCTCCAGGTCATGCACGTACCAGTGGATGCTCTCCAGGGCCTTGATGCCCAGCGATTCCTGCTTGGCCATGTCGCTGACTCCTCGTGGTGATGAAGAAGATGTTTCGTGACTACGCCGGCTGCGCGTCGGGCTGCCGGTCCGGCTGCGCCGCCTGGAAGGCGGGGAGTTCGTTGCACGCCGCTTCAATCCGCAAGAGCGTGGGATAGGACTTCAGGTCTACACCGAACCGGCGGGCCCCGTAGAGCTGGGGAACGAGCAGGACGTCCGCGAACGACACTGCGTCTCCCACACAATAACGCCCCGCCGTCGCCTGCACCGCCGCCTCCAGCGCCGTCAGCCCGTGCACGTTCCAGTGCGCCGCCCAGGCCTTCTCGTCCGCCTTCAGCTCGTTCTTGATGCGCAGCGTTACCGACGTGTTCTGCAGGGGCTGCATCCCCGCGTTCACCATCTCGGCCAGCATGCGGGCCTTCGCGCGCAGGTACGCATCCGTGGGCAGGAGGGCGGGCGAGGGCACGCGCTCCTCCAGGTACTCCAGGATGGCCATGGACTCGGACAGCTTGCGCGCCTGCCCGTCCGCTTCCGTCCACTCCAGGGTGGGCACGCGGGCCATGGGGTTCAGCGCGCGGTAGTCCGCGGAGTTCTGCTGACCACCGTCCTTGAGCAGGTGCACCGCCAGGTACTCGAAGGGCAGCCCCTTCCAGTTCAGCGCGATGCGCGCGCGCCACGACGCGGAGGAGCGCCAGTAGCCGTGCAGCTTGAGGTTCTTCATGGCGCCTTCACCACCGTCTGGGAGATGCGGCCAAAGAGGCTGTGCCCCTCGCCATCCAGCATCTCGATTTCGATGGTGTCCCCGGGCTTCATGAACGCCGTGCTGGCCTTGCCCGCGTCGATGGTTTCGATCATCCGGCGCTCGGCGAGGCAGGAGATGCCGCGCGAGCGGTCCTCGTTGGACACCGTGCCGCTGCCCAGGATGGTGCCCGCGGTGAAGGCGCGCGTGCGCGTCAGGTGCTGGATGAGGTCGCGGAAGGAGAAGTGCATCTCTGGGCCCGCGTCCGTGTCGCCCACGAGCTGGCCGTTGAGCGTGCTGCGCATGCGCAGGTGCACGCGGCCCTCCTTCCACGCGGGGCCCAGCTCGTCCGGCGTCAGCGCGAAGGGGCCGAACGCGGTGGCGGGCTTGCTCTGGAAGAAGCCGAAGCCCTTGGCCAGCTCCTCCGGGATGAGGTTCCGCAGGGACACGTCGTTGGCGATCATCACCAGCTTGATGTGCTTGTCCGCGTCCTCGGCCTTCGTGCCCATGGGCGTGTCACCCAGGACGACACAGACCTCGCTCTCGAAGTCCAGGCCCCAGACCTCGTCGCGCAGCGGGATGTCCTGCGTGGGCGCGAGGAAGTCTCCGGAGCCGCCCTGGTACACCAGCGGATCCGTGCGCAGCGTGGCCGGCGGCTCCGCGTTGCGCGCCTTGCGCACCAGCACCACGTGGTTGATGTACGCGCTGCCGTCCACCCATTCGTAGGCGCGCGGCAGGGGCGCGTGCAGCGCCTTCACGTCCAGCGGGCGGCTCTGCACCGCGCCGGCTTCCAGTTGCTGCGCCAGCGCGCGCAGCTGCGGCTCCTTCGCGTCCCAGTCATCCAGGGCCGCTTGCAGCGTGAGGGCCACGTTGGTGGCCAGCGCGTAGGCGGAGTTGTCACGCTTGACGACGATGAGCCGACCGTCGCGGGTTCCGTCCTTGAGCGTCGCGAGCTTCAATTCCGCGCTCCCTCGGCGGCCTGTGGGGAAGGAAGGGGGAGGCCGCCTGACCCGACGGGCTTTTCCGCCGGGCCACCAGGCGAGTCAAGCACGCCCGTTGAACGCGGCGCGGCATCCTTCCTTCCTCCAGCAACGTTGCTGGCCGCTCGCATTCGCGTGGCTGTCGGATGAAGAACGGAGCGCGGCCCTTTCGTACGCCGGGACGTCGTGGAAACCCACGAGTTCGCCTGTCGGGCCGCCTGCTCCACGAACGGACAGGGGGCACCGGGGGATGGAGGCGGGAAGTGGGCGCGTTCCGACTGTTCAAATCCCGAGCAGCGCGCCCACGGCGCGGGCCGCCCCCCCCTGGCGGGGACCCGGGCGGAAACCCAGCTTGAGGAAGAGGGACATCCGGCCGACCACGCCGCCGGGGCGACGCGGTTGGGGGCTCGCGAGGGCATTGAATGGCGCAAGGCTTCCAACAGGCCGGCGACACCCCCAGGGAGCCACACCCGGGCCAGCGGCTGGGCAACCGCTACGAGCTGCGCCAGCGGGTGAAGGCCGGCCGGGGCATCTCCACCTGGCAGGGGTTGGACCTGCTCACGCACGAGCGCGTGCTCGTGAAGATCACCGCCCTGTCCGCCTTCGTCCCCACGGCCCGCCACCGGCTGGAGCACGAGGCGGAGGTGCTGTCGCGGCTGCACAGCCCCGCGCTCGTGCCCGTGCGCCACCTGGGCACGTTCGACGAGCTGCTCTATCTGGTCACCCCCTGGGTGGACGGCGAGACGCTGGAGGAGCGCCTGCGGCGCGGCCCCCTGTCGCTGCCGGAGGCCATCGTCCTGGGCCAGCGCCTGCTGCAGGCGCTCGCGGAGGCGCACCGGGAGGGCGTCCTCCACCGCGACGTGAAGCCCTCCAACATCCTGGTGCGCGATTACCCGATGGCTTCCGCGTGGCTCACCGACTTCGGCCTGTCGCGCAGCGAGCGGTTGGACCCGACCCTGCGGGATTTGCCCGTGGGCACCGCGCGCTACATGTCCCCGGAGCAGGCGGGGCTCATCAACCGGCCGGTGGAGGCGCCGTCGGACCTGTACGCGGTGGGCCTGGTGCTCTTCGAGGCGCTGTCCGGCCGCCCCGCGCTGGAGGGCGCGACGGTGGGCGAGGTGCTGCGCCTGCACCTCACCGCGCACCCGCGCCTGCGGCCCGTGGGCGTGGAGGTGCCGCTGGCGATGGAGGAGCTCATCGCGCGCTTGAGCCAGACGGATCCGCGCGACCGCTACCAGTCCGCGGACGCCGCGCTCGCGGACCTGAACGCGCTGGAGGCCGCGCTGTCCCGGGGGGAGGCGGAGCCCGCGCTCGTCACCGGCGCGCACGACCACCGCCAGAGCCTCACCGAGCCGTCCTTCGTGGGCCGCCGCGAGGAGCTGATGACGCTGGAGCGCGAGCTCGAGCGCACGCACGAGGGCGGCTCGCGCGCCGTGGTGGTGGAGGGCGAGTCCGGCGGCGGCAAGAGCCGGCTCCTGGAGGAGTTCTCCGCCCGGGCCTCGGGCCAACGCGCGTGGGTGCTGCATGGCCAGGCGCAGGACCAGGCCGCGCAGCGCCCCTTCCAGCTCTTCTCGGGCGTGGCGGAGGGCATCGCCGCCGCCGCGCGCGAGGAGCCCGCGCTGGGCGCGCTCCTGCGGGAGCGGCTCGCGGGCCAGGAGGCCGGCCTGTGCACGGTGCTGCCCCCGCTCGCGGAGGTGCTCCTCCCGGACTCGCGGACGCCGCGGGCCCAGGGGCTGGGGCCGGAGTCGTTGAGCGAGAGCCGCAGCGTCTGGAGCCTCACCGCGCTCTTGAGCGCGCTGGGCACGCCGGACGCGCCCGCGGTGGTGGTGCTGGAGGATTGCCAGTGGGCGGACACGCTCACGCTGCGCGCGCTGGAGGCATGGTCGCAGGGCCGCCGCGCCGGGGACGGGCGGCTGCTGCTCATCGTGTCCTTCCGCAGCGAGGACATCCACGCGGACCACCTGCTGAGGCGCCTGGCGCCGGGCGCGCACCTGAAGCTGTCCGCCTTTGGCGCGGCCGAGGTGGCGCTGCTGGCGGAGTCCATGGCCGGCGTGCTGCCACAGGAGGCCCTGGAGCTGGTGACGCGGCTGGCGGAGGGCAACCCGTTCATGGCCTCCGCGGTGCTGCACGGGCTGGTGGAGGACGGCGTCCTCATGCCCGGCCCGGACGGCTGGCGGGTGCAGCCGGAGGCCATGGCGCACGCGCGCTCGTCGCGCCAGGCGGCCACCTTCCTGGTGCGACGCCTGCGCCTGCTGCCGCCGGAGTCCCTGCACGTGCTCAGCGTGGGCGCCGTGCTGGGCAAGTCCTTCGACGCGAGGGCGGTGGCGGCCCTCGCCGGCACGCCGCTGGAGGCCGTCACCACCGCGCTGGAGCCCCCGCGCCGCCGGCACATGCTGTGGGCGGAGGGCACGCGCTCCACCTTCGTGCACGACAAGCTGCGCGAGGTGCTGCTGGACCTGCTCTCCCCGGAGGAGCGCCGGGAGCTGCACCGGCTGGCCGCGCGGGCCGCGCAGCAGGCCGTGCCCACCGACCCGTTCGAGCTGGCCTACCACTTCGACGCGGCGGGTGAGAGCGCGCAGGCCCTGCCCTACGCGCTGGTGGCCGCGGAGCAGGCGCGCCAGCGCTTCTCCCTGGACAGCGCGGAGGTGAACTACCGCATCGCGGAGCGCGGCGCTTCCGGCGCGGACGCGCGCACCCGCTACCGCATCGCGTCCGGGCTGGGCACCGCGCTGATGATGCGCGGCCGTTACGACGAGGCGCAGCGGCAGTTGGAGGCCGCGCAGGCCCTGGCGCACGACCGGCTGGAGCAGGGCCGCACGCTGGGCCACCTGGGCGAGCTCGCCTTCAAGCGCGGCCAGACGGTGCAGGCCAACGCCTACCTGGAGCAGGGCCTGAAGCTCCTGGGCCGCTGGGTGCCGCCCGGCAAACTGACCACCGGCGCCAGCGCGGCGTGGGAGATCCTCATGCAGGCCGCGCACACCGTGGCGCCGCGCCTGTGGCTGGCCCGCAAGTCCCTGGCGCGGAGCGAGGAGGACCTGCTCGCGGTCAACCTCTACAGCCGGCTCGCGTACGGCTACTGGTACCAGCGGGGCCGCGCCGCGGTGCTGTGGGCGCACCTGCGTGACATGAACCTGGCGGAGCGCTACCCGCCCACGCCGGAGCTGGCGCAGGCCTACTCCGCGCACTCGCCCGCGCTCACCACCCTGCCCTGGTTCCAGCGCGCGTACGCCTACGCGGAGAAGTCGCTGGCCCTGCGTCAGCAGCTGGGCGACGTGTGGGGCCAGGGCCAGTCGCTGCACTTCTACGGCCTGGCGCTCTACGCCTCGTCGCGCTTCAAGGACTGCATCGAGAAGTGCCGGGAAGCGGTGCGCCTCCTGGAGCGCACCGGCGACCCGTGGGAGGTGAACAACGCCACCTTCCAGATCGCCATGTCGCTCTACCGCCTGGGCCGCCTGAAGGAGGCCGCGGCGGTGAGCCAGAAGCTGCACGCGGCGGCGCTCGCGCTGGGGGACCGGTACTCGCTGCGCCTGGGCCTGGAGGCGTGGGCCAAGTCCACCGGGGGCCGCATCCCCGCGGCGCTCCTGGAGACGGAGCTGGCGGCGCCCACCGCCACCGACCCGCAGTCCTTCGCGGGCGTGCTCCAGGCGGAGGCCCTGCGCCTGCTGCGAGAGAACGAGCCCGCGCGCGCCGCGGAGGTGCTGGAGCGCGCCGAGCGCGTGGTGGAGGACGCGCACCTGCGTCAGGAGTACGTGGCCCCCATCACCCCGTGGCTCGCCACCGCGCGCAGGCGGCTGGCGCAGCAGGCCAGCCCCCTCAATCCCAGACAGCGCGACCTGCTCCTGAAGGAGGCCGACAGCGTGGCGAAGCGCGCCCACGAGGTCGCGCGGACCTACCGCAACAACCTGCCCCACGCGCTGCGCGAGCGCGGCCTGATGTGCGCGCTGCGCGGCCGGCCCGCGCGGGCCCGCAAGCACCTGGACGAAGCCCTGCGCGTGGCCGAAGAGCTGGAGATGCGCCAGGAGCGCGCGCTCACGCTCCAGGCCCGTGGCGAGGTGGGCCGGGTACAGGGCTGGCCCGGCGCCGCGCGCGACCTGGAGACGGCCGCGCGCGAGCTGGAGGCCATGGAGGACGGCCTGCACCGGGAGGCGGAGCACGCCACGGCCGGCGTGGAGACGCTGTCGCTGGTGGACCGCTTCCCGCGCGTGCTGGAGGTGGGGCGCAGGCTCGCGTCCGCCCTGTCGCGCGAGGCCGTCTTCGAAACGGCGCGCCAGTCCATGCAGGAGCTGTTGCGCGCGGAGCGCTGCGCCGTGGTGGACCCGCGCGCGGTGGTGTCGGAAGAGGACGCGAAGAACCAGGGCCTCAGCCGCACCGCGCTCGCGCGCGCGCTGGAGACGGGCCGCATCACCGTGCTGGGCCAGGGGCTGCCCGGCGGCATCAGTGAGAGCATGGAGCTGCTCGGGGTGCGCTCGCTCCTGTGCGCGCCGCTCCAGGTGCGCGGCAAGACGGTGGCGTGCGTGGTGGCCAGCCACCGCAAGGTGGGCGCGCTCTTCGGCGAGGACGAGGAGCGCCTGGCGTCCTTCGTGGCCATCCTCGCGGGCGCGGCGCTGGAGAACGCGGAGAACTTCGAGCGCGTGGCCGCCCTCTCCGAGGAGCAGGGCCGCCTGTACCGGGAGGAGCAGGAGGCCGTGCGCCGACGCGATGACTTCCTGTCCATCGCCGCGCACGAGCTGAAGACGCCGCTCACGTCGCTGCAGCTCCACATCCAGGGGCTCCAGGCCAAGGCCAAGGGCGCGCCCATGCCGCCGGAGAAGCTGACCGCGAAGCTGGAGTCCGCCTATTCGCAGACGCAGCGGCTGGGGAAGCTGGTCAACGACCTCCTGGACATCTCCCGCATCGCGCAGGGCCAGCTGCACATCAAGCGCGAGGACGTGGACCTGGTGGCGCTGGTGCGCGGCCAGTTGGAGCGCAGCCGCGAGGCCCTGACCCGCGCCGAGTGCGAGGTGCGCTTCCACGCCAGCGAGCCGCGCCTCATCGGCCACTGGGACGCGCTCCGGATGGAGCAGGTGGTGGGCAACCTGCTGACCAACGCCATGAAGTACGGCGCGGGCAAGCCCGTGGAGGTGACGCTGGACGGGGACGCCACGCGCGTGCGCCTGGAGGTGCGCGACCACGGCATCGGCATCGCGGAGGAGGACCGGGCGCGCATCTTCGAGCGCTTCGAGCGCGCGGTGTCCGTGCGCCACTACGGCGGCTTCGGGCTGGGGCTGTGGATCGTCCGCGAAATCGTCCAGGCGCTGGGCGGCAACATCGACGTCGCCAGCGCCCCGGAGCAGGGCTCCACCTTCACCGTCACCCTGCCCCGCTCCGGCTCACCGGTGCACTGACCGGGCACTGACTAGCGGCGCGTCACTTCCAGGTAGATGACGTTGTCCTGCGAATCGCGGAACAGCCGCACGTTGTCCACCTGCTCCAGCGGCGTCTCCGACAGGAGGTCGCGCATGCCGTCCTCGTCCCGGTAGGTGAGCCACCAGTCCATGAAGGCCTCCATGTAGCCCGTCTCCGGCGGGTGCACCGCGAAGTTGGCCACCAGCAGGCGTCCGCCCGGGCGCAGCATCTGGAAGAGCAGCGCGGTGAGGCGGGCGGCCACGGAGTCCGACAGGTAGTCGTACAGCCCGGCGGAGTACGCGAAGTCCAGGTCCTGGAACACCGCCTTGCCCGCGAGCAGGGAGCGGACCGAGCCGCACACCGGCCGCACGATGCCCCCCGGGTGCAGGCGCGAAATCTCCGCCAGGCTCACCGGGTCCTGGTCGAACGCGATGAGCTCCTGGAGCTTCCGCTCCACCACCGCGCGCGACGACTCCGCCTCCCGCAGGTGCCCGCACGCCACCGACAGCACGCGCCCGTCGGGGCGCCGCGCGGCCGTCTCGTCCATCATCCGCGCGAGCAGCTCCCGGCGCTCGCGCACGCTGCGCGCGGAGGGCTGCCCGTGCATGTAGCGGTAGATTTCGCGGCCCGCGTGCAGCTCGTCCGCCGCGTGGTCCATGTAGAGGTAGTCGATGAGCGCCGCGTCCCCCGCGTAGCCACGGGGCCGCTCGAAGGCGTGCCGGGTGAAGGGGCACTGGTGCAGGAAGGGGCGCATGGGGTGCTTGCGCGCCAGCTCCTGGCAGAAGCGCTTCCACACCTCCGGGCTCCACCGCCGCCGCCGGTGGATCAGCCCCCCGTGCAGGGCCGTCATGCCGGCATGCAGCGTCTCATCCGGCCCCTGCACCATCCGCGAGTGCAGGCTGTCCAGCCACTCGCGCGCCTCCATGAACGCTTCTTCCGTGGGAGGCTCGTCTTCCCGGGGGGGATTCACCAGGACGAGGTGGTTGGCTTCAGGCGCGACCGGCAGAGCCGCGCCGTGGACCGACAGGATGGGCTGGCGCATGGGCATCATCCTGACAACCTGGGAGCGGGGGTCATCCACTTCCCGAGCCCCCGCCTTTCGCCAGGTCCAGCCCCGGCCAGCCGGCCGGGCCCCCCCTGCACCGCCCGGCCCATACCGGCCGCACGTAGCGTGACGCACCGGGTCCGCAAGGCCCTCCGGGCACGGTTCTACCCGCAAGGTCCGACAATCCCCGCCCCGGGCGGGGGTTTGCGGGGGGCGCGGTATCCGGCGACAGACACTGCGGTTAGGATGGCCCGCCCCGCCTGGAAGAGAGCCGCAAGCCGCGCATGAAGATTGAAATCGCCCACCTGCCCCACGACATCATCGAGATCATCTATCCGTCGGAAGTGACGCCGAAGGACGTGACCGAGTACGTCGAGCAACTGAAGAAGGACATCACCGCCCGCAAGGGCGCGGAGTGGTCCGCGCTGGTGGACCAGTCCCGGCTGCGCGTGATGCCCGCCTCGGTGGTGGGGGAGATGGCCCGGCTGAACGCCTACGCCCAGCAGCTCGGCATGAAGCGCTCCGCGCGCGTGGTGAGCGACCCCGGCAGCGGCCTGCAGGCGTGGCGCATGACCAAGAACGCCGGCCTCACCATCCCCGCGAAGACCTTCGAGACCCGCTCCGAGGCCCTGTCCTGGCTCGAAGCCCCCGACGCGGACTGAAGAACGGCAGAACCCCTGGCATCCCCTCCCCCCGGTCCTTCCATGCGACCGCACGGGTCCGTCTACGTCTTCCAGTAACACCCCCTTTCTTCGCTGTATCTGTCGCCGTACCCGTCAGGAGTCACCCCGCATGTCCGTGTCCGCCCCCGCCCGCCGCGCGAAGCTGCTCGGCACCCTGTTCTGCACCCTCACCGCCCTGGCCTGCGGGCCGGCCCCCGAGTCCGGTTCGCCGGAGCAGCAGCCCGCGCTGAACGAGTCCAGCGCGCCGGTCGTCTACGGCAACGACGACCGCTTCGACGTCTACGCGCACCCCAGCGCGGCCCTGCGGGAGCGGGCCCAGCAGTCCACCGTGGCGCTGCTGTTCCCGGAGGACATCGACGACTCGAACCCGAACAACGTCGTGCTGAGCGACGTGACGCTGGACGACTGGGAGAACCTCTGCACGGACCAGCGCTTCCGGAACGACCCGGCGCCGGCCTTCTGCTCGGGCACGCTCATCGACGATGACCTGGTGCTGACCGCGGGCCACTGCGTGGAGACGGCGGCGGACTGCCGCGACACGCGCTTCGTCTTCAAGTTCTACAAGACGGCGGAGAACACGCTGGAGACCCTCACCACGCAGGACATCTTCTCCTGCAAGAGCATCGTGACGCGCAAGCTGGTGGAGAGCGGCGACCGCTACGTGGACTTCGCCATCATCCGGCTGGACCGCTCGGCGGCGCCGCGCTTCACCCCCGCCCCCATCCGCCCGGGCAACGACGCGCTGGCGGTGGGCCAGAACGTGGCCGTCATCGGCAGCGGCAGCGGCATCCCGTTCAAGATCGACTCGGGCGGCTCCGTGCGTGAGAACAACGCGTCGTTCAAGGACTACTTCATCGCCACCACGGACACCTTCGCGGGCAACTCCGGCTCCGGCGTGTACGAGACGGCCAACAACACCGTGGCCGGCATCCTGGTGTTCGGCGACGAGGACTACGTCCCCCGCTCGGGCGCGGGCTGCAACGTGGTCAACGTGTGCCAGGAGAGCGCCTGCGGCGGCGAGGGCGTCATCTACGTGAACCAGGCCATCTCCGCGTTCTGCGCGGCCAACACCAGCGTGCGGCTGTGCAACACCACGCCGCCCCCGGCGACGAACTACGCCTTCAACGCGTCCAACACCGCCAGCGCCACGCGCAACACCGTCAACGGCACGGTGACGCTCAAGGCCGGCGACAAGCTCACCGTGGGCACCTGCGGCGTCACCGGCGCGGCCCTCACCAGCGGTGACTCCTTCCTGCGCCTGCGCGGCCCGTCCGGCACGGAGGTCGCCTTCAACGACGACGGCTGTGGCAGCGGCTACGGCTCCAGGATTTCCTACACGGCCAGCGTCGCGGGCACCTACGAGGTCCGCGCCGGCTGCTACCAGGCCGGCGCCTGCGCCGGCACGGTGGCCTGGGAGATTGCCCAGGCCAGCGCGGCCACCCAGGGCTCGTTCGCCTTCAACGTGAGCAACACCGCCAACGCCACCACGGGCACGGCGAACAGCGACGTGACGCTCGCGGCCGGCCAGACGCTGTCCTTCGGCAGCTGCGGCGTGGCGGGCGCGTCCGGCACGGGTGACACGGTGGTGCGCCTGTTCAACGCGGCCGGCCAGCAGGTGACGTTCAACGACGACGCCTCCGGCTGCGGCTCGCTGTCCCGCGCGGCCTACACCGTGCCGGCGAGCGCGGGCGGCACGTACCAGATGCGCGTGGGCTGCTTCGGCAACGAGGCGTGCAGCGGCACGGCGGCCTGGACCCTCCAGTAGCCTTTCGCTTCTGCTGTCTTTCTTCCGGGCCCGTCGCTCCCCACCGTGGGGAGCGGCGGGCCCGGTGTCTTTTGCCCCTCAGCTCCCCCTCCTTGGAGGACCATCCTCCCCACCCGACCCTTGACACCTTGGAGGGCGAGGTCTAACGCAAGGCGCCATGAGCACACCCCGCTTCCCGCCGTCGCCCCGCCGCCCCGTGAGCACCGAGGGGCCGATGCGAGTCCTGCTGCTGGAGAACATCCACGCCTCGGCCCAGGAGATGCTGAAGGCGGAGGGCTTCGAGGTGGAGCGGCTGTCCGCCGCGCTCAAGCCGGAGGACCTGGCGGAGCGGCTCAAGGGCGTGCACCTGCTGGGCATCCGCAGCAAGACGACGGTGCCGGAGGAGTCGCTGAAGTACGCGGACGACCTCTTGGCGATTGGGGCCTTCTGCATCGGCACCAACCAGGTGGACCTGCTCGCCTCCAGCGTGCACGGCGTGCCGGTGTTCAACGCGCCGTTCAGCAACACGCGCAGCGTGGCGGAGATGGTGCTGGCGGAGGTGGTGGTGCTCACGCGCCAGCTCTTCGACCGCAGCCGGGAGGTGCACGCGGGGCAGTGGCGCAAGGTGGCCACGGGCAGCCACGAGGTGCGCGGCAAGACGCTGGGCATCATCGGCTATGGGCACATCGGCTCGCAGCTGGGCGTGCTGGCGGAGGCCCTGGGCATGCGCGTCCTCTACTACGACGTGATGACGAAGCTGCCCCTGGGCAACTCGCGGTCGGTGCCCACGCTGAACGCGCTCCTGGCGGAGTCCGACTTCGTGACGCTGCACGTGCCGGCGCTGGCCTCCACGCACCTGATGATGGGACAGGAGCAGCTCGCCGCCATGAAGCCGGGCGCGTGCCTCATCAACGCCAGCCGCGGCACGGTGGTGGACATCCCGGCGCTGGCGCAGGCGCTGCGCTCCAAGCACCTGGGCGGCGCGGCGGTGGACGTGTACCCGGAGGAGCCAGAGGGCAATTCGGACGGCTTCGTGACGGAGCTGCAGGGGCTGCCCAACGTGGTGCTCACGCCGCACATCGGCGGGTCCACGGAGGAGGCGCAGGCGTCCATTGGCAAGGAGGTGGCCACGTCGCTGCTCAAGTTCGTGAAGGGCGGCGCGACGACGGGCGCGGTGAACTTCCCCAACGTGGAGGCGCCCATCAACCCGGGCACCCACCGCATCATCAACGTGCACCGCAACACGCCGGGCGTGCTCCGCGACATCAACCGCATCGTGTCCGACCTGAACGCCAACATCCACGCGCAGGTGCTGAGCACGGACGCGAACGTGGGCTACCTGGTGATGGACCTGGACCAGGACGTGTCCCGCCAGGTGTGCGAGGCCATCGCCGGGCTGGAGACGGACATCAAGACGCGCATCGTGTCCTAAGCGTCCAGAATCTTCCCCGGGTTGAGGATGCCCGCGGGGTCCAGCGCGCGCTTGAGGGCGCGCAAGAGCTCCATCTCCCCCGGCGCGCGCGTGTAGTCCAGGTAGTCCTTCTTGAGCAGGCCGATGCCGTGCTCGGCGGAGATGCTGCCGCCGTGCTTGCGCACGAGGTCGAACATGGCGTGGTCGGACTGCTTCGCGTGGGCGAAGAAGTCCGCCTTCTCCACCGCGTCCGGCTTCATCACGTTGACGTGCAGGTTGCCGTCACCAATGTGGCCGAAGAGGCAGATCTCCCAGCCCGGGTAGCGGCTGGCGAAGACGGCATCCAGCTCCGCGCAGAACGCCTCCAGGTTCGCCACCGGCAGGGAGATGTCGTTCTTGTGCAGCACGCCCGTGGCGGAGAGGCTCTCGCTGATGGACTCGCGCAGCGACCACAGCTCCTGCGCCTGCGCGGCGCCCTGCGCCTGGGTGCCATCGGTGACGAGCCCGCGCTCGAAGAGCGAGCCGAGCCACGCCTCCACCGCCGCCGGGTCGCCGCCCTCGGACTCCACGAGGACGTAGCAGCCGCTGGGGGCCTCGAAGGGCGAGCGCAGCTTGCGGTGGCGCTGCACGCGGGCCAGGCACTTGTCGGTGAAGAACTCGTAGGCGGAGAGCACCAGGGGCGCCTGGCGCGCGTCGCGGAACAGCCGCAGCACGGCGGCCACGTCCGGCACCGCGAAGAGGAAGACGTCCTGCTTGCCGGGCAGCCGCGTCAGCTTGAGCGTAGCCTCCGTGATGACGCCCAGCGTGCCCTCGCTGCCAATGAAGAGCTGGCGCAGGTCCGCGCCGGTGTTGTTCTTCTCCAGCGCGCCGTTGAGCTCCAGCACCTGCCCCTGCGCCGTCACCACCTGGAGGCCCAGCACCCACTGCCGGGTGAGGCCGTAGCGGATGACCTTCACGCCGCCCGCGTTGGTGGCGATGTTGCCGCCCACCGTGCTGCTGCCCTTGGACGCGAAGTCCACCGGCCAGGTGAGCCCGTGCGGCGCGCAGTGCTGGTGCACGGCCTCCGTCACCGCGCCGGCCTGCACGCGCACGGTGTTGCCCAGGAGGTCCACGGGCTCCATGCGCGTCATCCGCTTGAGCGACAGCACCACCTCGCCGTGCATGGCCACCGCCCCGCCCGCCAGGCCCGTGCGCCCGCCGGAGGGCACGATGGCCACGCGGTGCTGGTGGCACAGCGCCACGAAGCGGGCCACCTCCTGCGTGGTGCGAGGAAAGGCCACCGCACCCGGAGCGGGGGCGTACACGCGCGTCCAGTCGCGGCCGTACTCCTGGAGCTCCGCGGGCTCCCGGGTGAGGAAGTCGGCGGGGAAGGACTCGGCGATGGCGCGGAGGAAGTCGGCGGGCAGCGCGGCGGTGGACATGGCTCCAGGCGTATTGCAGCCCCTGGGGCATGACAAGCCCGGCGGCGGGCCGGTGCGGGAAACAATCCAAGGAATCCAACGCACTCCGTATAGCGCTCGACGCCGCGCCCCCGTCGCGGCCCTTTCTTCCCGAGGAACCCCATGTCGTCGCTCCGCGCACTCGCCCTGCTGGCCACCCTGACCCTTGCCCCGGCTTCGGCCCTGGCGGCGCCAGAGGAATCCGTCCCGGGTGTGACCTACGTCTTCGCGACCGTGGATGCCTACACGGCCGGCGCCGGCCATTTCGTCATCACCGGCGTCCTTCAGGGGGAGAGCGCGCCCCGCACCCTCTACTTCGACGCCCCGGCGTACGACGGCACGGAGGCGACCCGGTGTGACCGGCTGGCCCTGCTCGCCATGACCCGGCCCGGACGCTTCCACTTCAGCTGGTACAGGGAATACGCCGGCTACTACCCGACCTGCACGCTGACCCGTCAGTAGCCCCGGCTGCTTCCATGAAGACGCGGGTGCGCATGATGCGGGCATGGGTGTGGCTGGCCCTGGGACTCCAGTTGGGCTGCGGTGGCGGCAGCGTGGGTCCCCGGGACCTGGACGGTGACGGCCATCCGGCGGCGCTGGACTGCGATGACGCGAACCCCACCCTGTGGCGGTCCGTCACGGGTTACGCGGACACGGATGGGGACGGCTTCGGCGACGCGGCCCAGCCCGTCACCTGCGTGGGCGACACGACGACGGGGTGGACGCGGGAAGCGGGCGACTGCGCGCCGGGGGATGCCACCCGCTGGCGCTCCGTGCGGGGCCTGTACCCGGACGCGGACGGGGACGGGGCCACGGGCCCGGGGCCGGTGACGGGCTGCGTGGGGGACTCGCTCCTGGGCTACCGGGAGCAGGCGGGCCCACCGGACTGCGATGATGGGGACGCCACGGTGTCGGCGCTCGCCCAGGCGTGGGCGGATGCGGACCAGGACGGCGTGGGCGCGGGTGAGGCCATCACCTGGTGTCCGAGCCAGGGGCGCTCGCCGCCCCAGGGATACGTGCGCACCTCGGGCGACTGCGCCCCTCGGGACACCCGCTTCTGGCAACAGCTGCCCTTCACGCACCGGGACGAGGACGGGGACGGCTTCACCGTGGCGCAGGAAGGCACCGTGTGCGCGGGCGAGCACCTGCCCGCGGGATACGACACCGTGCCCGGCCCCGCCGACTGTGACGACCACCAGGCCCGGCGCACCGTGAGGGTCGAGCGCTGGTGGGATGTGGATGGGGACGGCTACGGCGACGGAGGCCCCATGCTTCGCTGCGTGGATCCGGAGGAGTCCGTGCCGGGAGAGACCTTCCGGGGCGGGGACTGCGCGCCGGGCGACAGCACCCGCTGGCAGCCGCAGGCCTACGCCTCGAGGGACGCCGACGGCGACGGCTACCTGTCCCCGGCGACGGGCGAGGTCTGCAGCGGCTTCTGGCTGCCCCAGGGCTACTCCCAGTCCGTGCGGAATGACGACTGCGACGACGGGAACGCGGCGCTCTTCCGCGCCTGGAGCGTCCACGCGGACGTGGATGGGGACGGCGTGGGTTCCGGCGCGGCGGCTTCCGTCTGCGGTACGGCGGCCGTGCCCGGGGGTTACTCCACGCAGGCCACGGACTGCGCGCCCCAGGACGCCACCGCGTGGCGGATGCTGGGCTTCACCCACCGCGACGCCGACGGCGACACGTACACCGTGGCGCAGACGGGCGAGCTGTGCGCGGGAACGGCCCTGCCCGCCGGCTACGGCACGAAGCCGCTGTCGGGCGAAGACTGCGACGACACGAACGCCGCCGCGTACCGCAACGTGACGGCCTACGCGGACACGGACGGGGACGGCGTGGGCGCGGGAGCATCAACGCTCCTTTGCACCAACGGACAGGTCCCCAGCCCCTGGTCCGCCAGCGACACGGACTGCGACGCGCAGGACGCGGCGCGCTGGCAGGACCTGGAGGCCACCCACGCGGACCACGACGGGGACGGCTTCACCGCGCCCATCCCCGCGCAGCGCTTCTGCACTGGAAAGGCCCTGCCCCCGCCCTACTTCGCCAAGGCCGTGGGCAATGACTGCGATGACGCGGACGCGGACCGCTACCGGTGGCTCGCCCTCTACCGCGACCAGGACGGCGACGGCGTCGGGGCCACGCCCCGGCAGATGATGTGCCTCGGCGCGTCGGCGGCGCTCGCCGGCTGGTCGAAGTATGGGGATGACTCGGATGACAACGACGCCGCCGTCCAGACGGATGAAGCCACCGAGGAGGAGCTGAGCCTCATCCTGGACCTGTAGGGCCGCTATTCCTTCAGGAAGGCCAGCAGTGCTCCGTTGATGACGTCCTTGTTGACGGAGCACATGCCGTGGCTGAAGCTCGGGAAGACCTGGAGCTTCGCGCCCTTCACGAGCGTGGCGGTGATACGCCCCCCGCCGTCGATGGGGACGATCTGGTCGTCATCGCCGTGCATCACCAGCGTGGGCACGTCGAAGCGGGCCAGGTCCGCGCGGAAGTCCGTCTCGGAGAAGGCCTTCACGCAGTCGTACTCGGCCTTGAGGCTCCCCATCGCCCCCTGGAGGCAGAAGCTCTCGCGCAGCCCTTCCGACACCTTCGCGCCTGGCCGGTTGAAGCCGTAGAACGCCAGGCTCAGCTCCTTGAAGAAGCTGGAGCGGTCCCCGCGCACGCCCGCGCGAATGTCGTCGAAGACCTTCATGGGCAGGCCGTTGGGGTGCCAGTCTGTTTTAAGCATGATGGGCGGCACGGCGCTGATGAGCACCGCCTTCGCTACGCGCCCGGTGCCATGGCGCCCGATGTAGCGCGCCACCTCCCCCCCGCCCGTGGAGTGGCCCACGTGGACGGCCTTGCGCAGGTCCAGCGCGGAGGTCAGCGCCGCGAGGTCGTCCGCATACGTGTCCATGTCGTGGCCATCCCACGGCTGCGACGAGCGCCCGTGTCCCCGGCGGTCATGGGCGATGGTGCGGTAGCCCCGCTCGGACAGGAACAGCATCTGGTCCTCGAAGGCGTCGGACGTGAGCGGCCAGCCGTGCGAGAAGACGACGGGCTGCCCGTCCCGGGGACCCCAGTCCTTGAAGTACAGCTGCGTGCCATCGCGCGTGGTGAGGAAGCTGCCGGAAATCCGCCCCGTCTGCGTTTCGCTGGCCATGTGCCCGCCCTTCGCTGTGGAAGACCGCAGTCCACGAGGGTGCTCATCGCACCAGGATCCAGGCATTGCCCCCGGGGTTGAGCCCCCCCGCGCGTCCCCTGACGTTGGACGGTCTGAAATCAAGGCGCCGAACGTCCGCCGATCTCTGGAAAGCGCTCGTACGTCCGCTTGAGCGTCTCCAGGTGGGCAGGATTGTCGTAGTCGAGCGGTGCATCCGTGAGCTGCACGACCCAGCCCCCCGATGCCGTACGCCGCGCCCGCCCAAGCAAGTCTGCGTCAAGAGCACGTTCGGGAAACCCGATGGCACGTGCGGCAGCGGCGGACCAGAAGTTCAGCCACCCCAGCCACTGAGGAATCTCGGGCGAGCGGAGTCGCGCTGGAGGGGTGAGCATGGGAAGCCCACGGGGTGAGCGCTCCGACCCGTGAGCCGAGCCGCGCAACTGCTGCGCGACTTCCGAACCATAGCCCTCCGGCGATACATGCCCCCAGAACGCACGAGCGCCTTCGGCGATGCCCTCCAGCACATTCGCTGCTGCCGCGGTAACGGTCGCATCCAGCGGAAGCCTCGCATGGATATCGAGCAGTGCCTGACCGCCTGGGGCCTGACTCGGAGGCGTTCTCAACCCGCTAATCGTCACGGGGGAACTCTCGTCGCCATTGCACAGCATCGGGAACCTCCCGCGTGTTGCCGCCTCGGCGAGCCAGGCATCGCGCCGCGGTAATTCGACCGGGCGCCCGCCCTTCCCGATTTCCCACTCCAGGCGCAAACCTGGAAGGGCCCGCTCGATTCCATGGACAACAGCGGGTGTGCGGCCATCGTCAGCTACGAGTTCAGGCGCGTAGACCGCGAAATGGAGACGAGCCTGCATGCTCATCGTTTGCACTCCGTGACGACGAGATGGGGTTCAAGGTCGGGAGCGAGATCCAGCAGCGCTTTCTTGTGCGCGGCGCTGCTCACCCCAACGACGAAACCGTATCCGCAGTTCCGCGCAATCTCGCGATCTTCCCTGAACTCCGCCACCTGATCTTCAATCACCTGATCCCGGAGGAAGACACTGTACGTGTCGAACTGGTCGGTCTTGATCTCCCACAGTACGCGCGCGCCGACTTGCAGCGCATCGAAGTGCTTTCCGCCAACGAGCACGTCCATGCCGGGATAACGGTTGGGCGGAATCCTATCGGCACATGTGTTGTGCGCGTCATCGCCACCTCGGTGCTTCACCGGAATGGGCTCGCAGCTGGCGTGGCGCGTCCGGTCCACAGGCATCGGCGGCACTGGGGGTCGCCAGTCCTGCCCCGCTGGCTCCGGTTCCAACTTGGGCTTCCGTTCCGTCATGGCCGCGCGAGGCGCTCTTTTCGCTCCTCGCGCGGCGCCTGCTTCCTCGGGATAGAGGTGCCGCAACTCATATGCATCCAGTTCCTCCTTGATGGCGACGGCGACGACCACCACCCCAAGGACGATCACCGCACCCACGACGATCTCAGGCGCCGCCAGCACGCAGAACCCGATTCCTACGGCAGCGGCGCCAGCGGAGGCGACCGCGCACCTTCCCGTGGTGTCGTGGAACTCAATCCGGTCATGGTCGAGGGCCTGATAGCACCTCTCCACCATCACGGGCCAAGGCTGGGAAGCCTCTCGGACAACGCACTGCCCATCGTCTCTCCAGGGCAGCGCCGCCGCTCGCTGGAGATTGATGACTCTCTTGTTCCGGCTTTCGTGGGCCCCCGTTGGCGGTGCCGACGAGGCGCACGCAGAAAGGAACGTCAGGAGTGCGATGCTAGCGAGAATGCGCATGAGCAGGGCCTTTGTGCCGGGTCAGGGAGCTGTCTGAAGCCCCCGACACTCAGTCCCGGAAGAACTCGGAGGGGTGCGAGTCGATATAGCGAAGAAAACAGGCCTCAAGCTTCTCCTCCCCCTGGAGCTGTTCGCTCAGTAGGCCGAGATGCGCGTCGATCCACGCTCGCGGCTTCGTGTCGAGGATGCGCCGTCGCGCCTCGAGCGTTCCGGGAGGGCGCGAGCCAAAGAGCACGTCGACTCCCCTTCTCACCAGAGCGACATGCTCGGCGGCGCCAAGTTCCTCGAAACTCCGCAGGACGAACTCCACCGAGGAAGGAGCGAAGTTGTAAAGGGCCTGATCCAACCCACCGTTTCCGATGTCCCGGATGAAGAAGGTTGTGAGGGCCAGCACCTGTTGGCCGTGCGTTCCTTCGACAGCGTCATGTCCCCAGGCAGGCTCCATGAGCCGCCACAGCCGCTCCTCCACCGGAAGCGCTTCGACGCTCGCACGCGGCAGCCGCGTATCCTTCCCAGACACCAATGGCGCCTCCCGTTCACGGTCCAGGCCGTACGGGTTCCTCACATATCAGGCGTCCGGGAGAGAGCGACGACAAGCGGCCCGGGCAACAGGTCCCCGGGCCGCCGGGTGTCCTTCCGTTACGGGTGGCTGGCGGGGTCCGCGGGGTTGGTGCCCGCGGCGCGCTCATCCCCATCCAGGAAGCCGTCCAGGTCCCGGTCGATGCCCACGCGCTGGCCGGAGCCCGGCGGCGCGCAGGTGTACGTCAGCACGCCCTGGCTCGCGGCCACGCCCGAGCGCAGCGACGCGGACGGCACCAGCGGCAGCGCCGCGCGGTCCGCCTTGAACTGCCCGCTGCCCAGGTAGCGGAAGCCCATCTCGTACGTGCCCGCGCGGCCCTTGGCCACCAGGTCGCACTCGCCCGCGTCCGCGCGCGCCATCAAGAGGTCGATGCGTGAACCCACCACCGCCGCGTTGGTCGCGGTGAGCGTCACCTGCTGGCCCACGATGGGCGCCAGGTTGGTCTCGAAGGCGAACATGTATTCCTCCATGTCCTTCTTCGCCTGGAAGCCCGCGGGCGTGTCCGGGATGCCCACCTGGTTGAAGATGGGGTGGAAGTCGAAGCCGCTGTTGAAGAGGAACAGCGTGGGGATGGCGCCGTCGCTGTTGAAGCCCGTGCCGCGCACCTGGTCTCCCAGGAACGGATCCGCCGGCGTGTTGCCGAAGGGGAACGCGGCGCCGAACATGCCGACCTTCTGGTACATGTTCCGCAGGTGCGGGACCTTGGGGAACAGCGGCTCCGCGTCGAAGGAGCTGCGGCCATCCGTGCCGAAGAAGCCCTTGAAGGGGCCCTCGCCCGGGTTCGCGTTCACGTCCACGCGGTGGCAGGACTCGCACGAGCCCTGGAAGAAGCTGGTCGTGTTCGTGAAGAAGTCCTTGCCCGCCTGCTGCGAAGCCGTGAGCGAGTTGTCCAGCTTGCGGATGGGGTTGGGCGGGTAGACGACCTGCAGGATGAAGTCGGAGAACTTCTGCATCTCCACCTCCGTCAACTGAGAGCCGCGGCCCAGCAGGTCCTTGAACGCGGGGTTGAACTGCTTGAAGGCCGCGACCTCGTCGAAGGTGCCGCTGTTGGGCTGCACGCTGGGCGCGCTGTCGCCGCCGGTGCGGTCTCCACGCCAGTGCATGGGGCCCTGGTTGGCCATGCCGCGAAGGCTCTGCGTGGACAGGGGGCCCTTCATCGGGTGGAAGGACGTGTCCTGCCCGAAGGTGGGGTCCGTGCCGAACTCCGGCAGCACCGGCACGATGGGGTTGTAGCTCGCCTTCACGTCACCGTCCGGGTTGCCCAGGTCCCAGGTGGTGCTGTCGAAGTCACCGAAGATGTGGCAACTGCCGCAGGATGAGTCGCCGTGGCTGGAGCTGTTGCGCGCGTCGTAGAGGAACGGGCGGCCCTGCACCACGCTGGCCGGCTCCGGGTTGAACATGGGCAGGTGCGCGACCTCCGTCTTCGTCGCGGTGTTGACGACGGAGATGGCGTTGTCGAAGCGGGTGAGCACGTACAGGCGCCCCCGGGCCTCATCCAGCACCAGGCCGGTGGGGCCGCCGCCCGTCAGCGCGACCTGGTTCGCGGTGGAGGGCGTGAAGGTGCCGGACTCCAGCTGGGACGTGGCGTACACGCCCAGCTTCGACGAACCGAACGCGGCGACCCAGAGCGTGGCGCCGTCGGACGTCACGGCCATGCCCGTGGGCTGCGCGAGGCTCTTCTCGCTCTCCGCGTTGGGCGTGGCCGCGCAGCAGGCCGCGTAGTTGATGTGCGTGTTGAGGTGGCGGGGCGTGACGGACGGGGCGCTGGGGCCGCCCAGCACGGTGATGCGGCTTTCGTGCAGGTGGCCGCGCAGGCTGTTGCCCGTCATCGTACCGGGGCCCTCGAAGCGCAGGTCGTTTCGCGCTTCGGTGTTGCTCACGTAGACCTTCCCGCTCACCGGGTTGACGGCCATGTTGAACAGGATGGTGCCCACGCCCGCGTAGGTGCCCGCCGCGCCGGACACCGGCACGGGCGGGTTGGCGTTGGCGGAGATGGCGAAGACGTCCTTGTCCGGCAGGGAGAAGCGGACGAAGTCGGTCCACGGGCGGTTGAGCACGTCCACCCAGTCCTCGCCGTTGTACTTCACGATGACGGAGACCTCCGGGGCGGGGATGCCCTGGTGGTTGACGTTGGGGCCGGGGACGCCGCCCACGGACTCGCCGCCGTTGGGCACCAGGCTCTCATGCACCACGGAGGTGCGGTTGCCGGAGTGGAACGCGGCCGCGTACACCCGGCTGCCGTCCGGCGTGGCCGCGAGCGCGCGAGGCGTGTCACCGAACAGCGTGAGCCGGGTGAGCGGCGTGCCGCCCAGCGTCGTGCCCAGGTTCTCCGAGTCGAACACCCAGACGTCCGCGCGGCCCACGCCCGGCGTGGTGAGCTGCGGGTCGAACCCGGCGTTCTGCCCACGGTGCGCGGCGGTGATGAACGCGCGCTTCTTGCCGGTGCCCGCGAAGACGATGTCGCGGGGCTCGTCGCCCACGAGCAGCGTGCGCGTCACGCGGCCGCCCTGCCCGTTCGCGTCCACCTTCACGACGCTGACGCTGTCGGACAGGTGGTTGACCACCCAGACCTCGCTGTTGGTGCGCGCGGCGACGGCCACGGGCTCCAGGCCCACGGGCACGGAGCCCTTGTGGGTGAGGCCGCTGGTGCCCACCTGAAAGATCTCCAACCGGTTGTCCGGCGTGTTGACGGCGTAGAGCCACTGGCCGTTGGGAGACAGGGCCAGGGGGCGCACCTGGCCACTTTCAAAGACGGTGAAGTGCTGCGCCTGCGACGGGCTGCCCATGGCGAGGCCCAACAGCAGCGTCGCCGCGGACGCGGTGCGCTGGAAGGCACGGCGCACCGCCGGGTGTCTGGCTTTCATGGAAGTCTCTCGGGGAAAGGGGGGCTGGGGGGCCCCTGCTTCACTGTAGTTGTGGCGTCTGACCTCGACTCCATCCCTCTGTACGCAGTGAAGGGCGTTCCCTGGTCGCGGACCGCCGTCAACGAGGCCAGTCGAGCAGGAGCCGGTCGGCGGCATCCTGCAAGGCCTTGGGGAGGCCGACCAACACCTTCCCACCTCATCTTCAGGGTTTGCTGCGATAGGGGCTCAGAGATGAGGCGCGGCGCGTCCCGGGTTCAAGACTGGCCCGCCAGGCCCTGTCTGATGCATGGGTACTATCCGGGTGTTGTCTCCTCCAAGGAGGCAGGCCGGGATGATGCGCTACGAGTTGAACGAGCGGCAGTGGAGGGCTTTGGCCCCTCTGCTGCCGCACCAGGGATGAGGCGGGGCGTGGAGCGACCACCGCACAGTGCTCAATGGGATTCTTTGGCGCCTACACACGGGCGCCGGCGAGACCTGCCCTCGCGTTACGGGCCCTGGTAGACCGTCTACGACCGTTTCGTGCGCTGGCGCAAGGACGGCACCTGGCTGCGGCTGGTGCAAAAACTCCAGGCAGCTACGGGCTCAGGACGAATTGGACCTGAGCGTCCTCTTCGTCGACTCCACCGTCGTCAGCGCCCCGGACGGCCCCTGGCCCGCATCGGCGCGGGCCTGCCTCACCCAGATTTCAAAGGCGCTGCGCGTCAGGTCCAGGTCCTTGGCCACCTGCGCCCGGGACTTGCCCTCCTCCAGCGCCAGATTCACCGCTCGGGCTTTGAACTCCGGCGTGTACGTCCTGCGCTCTCGTCTCGGCATCGTCGTGGACATCCTTCGGTCACCTCATCTCGGGTGTCCACAAAGTCCGGGGAGGATCACTGTGCCGACGTACTAGTGGACCAGCGAGCACACCACTCAGCGGAAAGTGGGCAAGGAACTCCGACTACCGCCTCATTGAGTGCTGAGGTGCCGTCCTCCGCAGTTTGGAGGGAGCAGTACCTCTTGGACACGCGATCTGCTGGTTCGTGATGTGGAGAGGCGAAGCCAAGTACGCGCCTCGTCCATGGAGTCACTCCCTTCATCAAGGGACAGGCGCCCATCGTGAAACAGCACGGGACAGACCTGTGGTTACTCTGCGTGCGCCGCCCCACACTATGGGATGAATCATTTTCGACCCGGTCGAGCAACTTGCGCACGCCGCATTCCGATAACTAGGTCTACGGTCCCTCGGCTGTCCCTCAGGCACACGGGCCTTGCATGATTGTCAGTGCCACATGCTAAGACTCGTTTTTCATGGCTGGCGACATTCCTGGAAGCCGACTTCCAGAACTGGTGCAGCTCATTTGCTCCTGGGCTGCGGTACGAGGGGAGGAACTCACCAAGCTACGGCTCGTGAAGTTCCTCTACCTAGCCGACCTCTACCATGCGCGAAAAACAGGGGGACGAACCCTAACCGGGTGGCCGTGGAGGTTTGTCAGCTTCGGGCCCTATTGTGCCGAGTCGCTGCATGCGGTCGATCAAGCCCATGCACTAGGACTGATTTTTCGCCGGAGTTACGAGTCCAAGTACACGAACGACGAGCAGTTCGTTTACGGAGGAAAGGTCGCGCAAAGCGAGCTGCCAATCGAGGCCTTGGTCGACGCCTTCTCCACTTACACCACGGTGATGCTGAAGCAGGCCGTGAGAAAATGGGGGGACGATACTGCTGGGCTCCTTACTCACGTGTACTTCGAGACGGAACCCATGGAGGACATCGAACCCTCCAATTTTCTGGACTTCCGGAAGGCAGTCCCTCCTCCAAAGGTTGAACGGGTGCCCGCCGTGAACCTTTCTACCGCCAAAAAGAAGAAGGCCCTTGAGCTGATTGCCTCGCTGACAAAGCGCTCAAGGACTGATGCGCAAACCACTCCGCTGGATACGGGACCGCACGACGAAGCATTCCTGCAGGCAGTCAATATCGAGGATGTCAGCGACGGCCTGCCGGAGTTTTCAGGGGTCGTCGTTTTCGGCGATCTGCGCCAACCCAATGGGGACTCCTGACCACCATGGGTCTATCCGATCTCGTCGCCCCATTTTATAGGGCTCTCGATCCAGCCCAAGCTGGGAAGGGCCCTGTTCTCGGCCAACTTGCGTGGGTACCTGCGCCCGCGCCTCTACCAATTCCGCAAATTTTGGAAGTCGCGCGCAATGACCCTCGAGGGCATGCGTCAGCCTCCTCGACGATTCGAAATGTTACGACGAGTGACTTTAGACGTCGTGGGGGCTTACCGGTCTACAAGTTGAACTTGGCCGATCACGAAGAACTGATGGTTCAAAAGGCCAAGCGTCGCCTTGCCATAGTAGTAGCCCTGTTCGGAACGACATTCCCAGATGTCGATTCGGTCGTGAAGCTCGGAGGGAAAAAGCATCTACAAGAGCGAAATATCCTCGTCGCTCCGCTCTCTGGCGTTCAGACCGCTGATCATCCGAATGGATTTCCAGAAGTGATGCGGCATCGCATTGATGCCCTAATGTACAGTCAGTTCTTCTACTGCCCTTCGAACAATAGTCCTGAGGTACTGGCGTCTGTTGCACGGCTCGACCGCCTATTCCCCGTAGTGCCAGTCGCACCGGCGGCATACACGCCACTGCCCCTCGCGCTGGTCGATGACGCACTTAATATTCTTATGGCGTTGTTACGCATGCGGTTCGGCTCCAAGCAGGAACCTGAAATCGACGAACTACGGGAGCTCTTAGCTGAAACAGTCCCTGCACAATTCGCTCCGACTATCCCTGCAGGAGCCGTTGCTGGCCCGCTACCGGGAAAGTAGTTCGGCGTTCACGCCATCTCGCATAGCCCCCAGCGCTGCGAAACTCTTGAAACGTCCTTGGCCGTCCGGCGACCACCAAAGTCTTGCAGTCGCAAGCTGAGGTTTTTGACCTGTGCAAACTCTGCTCGTCATCGTGGGCGTGACTCCTGCAATGTTCCGCCGCCTTCACTGAGTGAAGGATCTGTGTTGCGGTGAATAGGTCGCGCCGTGAGTCGCGGACCGCCGTCAACGAGGCCAGTCGCGCAGGAGCCAGTCGGCGGCATCCTGCTGGTCCCACTCCACGCGGCCGGTCAGCGTCAGGCCCCCGCGCTCGATGCGGATTCGCCGCCACACCGGCGCGCCCGGCACGTAGCGCGCGTCCGTGCGGGACCAGGCCACACCGCCGGTGGCCTCCACCATGCGCATCACACAGGCGTCGAACTCCGCCTCTGGAAGCCAGCGCAGGGCGTCCAGCACCAGGTCGGAGTCGAAGCCGCTCAGCGCGGACGGATGACCGGTGACGGCCCGCAGGGACCGGGAGCCCCGCCCCTCCGGGATGAAGGACAGGCCCTGGGGCCCCAGCACGCAGAAGCCCTTTTGTTCGCCGAGCTTCGCGGGGAACACCGCCACGGTGTCCAGGCGCACGCCCGCCCGGGCCGCGCCGCGCAGGGGCGGCTGACGGTGCAACTCCACGAGCAGCGCGACCGCGGTGGCCCCTTTGAAGGAGCGCGAATGGAGCCGGCGGTCCCCTTCCACGTGGAGGTTCCCGTTCTGTTCCAGCCGGAGCCCGTTGGGAGCGATGGTGCCCAGCCGCACCTCCTGCGGCTCACCGAACAGCGGTGCCCAGATGAGCCGCTCGCTGGTGAGCCGGAGCCGGCCCGTGCCCAGGAGCAACGCCCCTCCGACGACCATGCCGGTCAGGAGCAGGAGCAGCAGGAGCTCCCTCCCGTCGCGGACGGAGAGGAAGAACAGGAAGCCCAGCGCGCCCAGCGCCGCCCATCCGCTCGCCATCAGCGGCGACACAGCCTGCTTCCGGGGCCTGGGTACAAGGCTCGGCCCCGACTGTCGCCAGGCATCATGCTCGAAGACGAGCACCTCGCCGGGCTTCAGCGCCCACCGCACCTCCTGGCGCACCAGCGCATCCAGCCGCCTCAGCGCCTCCTCCAGGGACACACCTTCGGGCGCCACCGTCAGCACATCCAACCGGCGCCGGGCCAGCCGTGTCAGCCGCTCCCGCCGCGCCGACAACTCCCGCGCCGCCTTCCACACGGGCGTGTCGTCCGGCCAGGCCTCCTGCGCCGCGCGGCGCTGGACCCGGTCCAGCGCCTCCTCCACCGCCGGTGCTTCCGCCACGAGCGCGGGCACCAGCTCCGGACGCCGCGTCAGCGCCCGCCGCCATCGCCGGCCGGACAGCGCCTTCTCCAATTCCGCATACGGACGCCGCGCCGCCGCGAGCACCTCCGCGCGGCCCTCCAGCTGACGCTCGACATCAGCCGCCGTAAGGCCTGGCAGGACAGCGCTGGGACGTGACCGCTCGGGCATCGCGCACGACAGCATAGCCCCGCGCGAAACAGGCCGCCGGATGCACGCCCCGCCGTCACTCCACCGGCGGCTCCAGCTCCAACCGCTCACACTGACGCAGCATCTCCGCCGCATCGGCGGGTTCGTCGGGCGAGGGCGGCATCGCCTCCGACCAGGGCACGGGCGGCTCGGCCGGTGTTCCCATCGACTCCTTCAGGAGCGCGATGAGGTCCTTCGCGGGGTCCCTGGGAAACGACGTCACCTCCTGCAACGGCCGGGACGCGACGGGCGGCGGCTCGTCGCATGGAAGCGCCGCGGCCTGGAGCAGCAGCACGGGCGACGGTGGCGGGGCCACCACCGCCACGGGCTCCGGGGGCAGCAGATCATCCGGGTCGAACCCGAAGGGCACCCGGGGCACCACCTGGAGCGACACGGCCTCGCGCTCCACGTTCGGGGCGTCCCCCTCCGTCGGGATGCACCGCAGCGTGTTCAAGCGGGGCGTGGGCGCTTCCGGGAACGGCGGCGGGGACACCGGCGCGTCCACCCTGGGAGGCCACGGGGGCACCGGCAGCAGCACCACGGCCGGCTCGCGCAGGGGCAGCGAGCGCACCCGCGCGCCTCCTCCCAGCTCCACCGCCGCCTTCGCCACCGCCGCGGCGTGCTCCGCGAGCACCCGCTCCGCCCAGGTCTTCACCCACCGGGCCAGGGACAGCACCCAGGCCAGGTGCCGCCGCTCGCGAGGCCGCGCCTCCACGGCCCCGGATGACGGACCCGCGAGCATCGTCACTCCTCCTTCACCGGCAGCGCCACGCACGCGTCGCGGATGGGCACGTCACCGGGTCCCACCACCCGCCCCAGCAGGGGGGCCTGCGCGGACTCTCCATCCACCAAAGACAGACATCTCACCTCCGCCAGGGGTTGCTCCTTGCGCACCTGCACCCGCAGGCGGAACGCCGGACGCGGCACCGAGCGCAACCCCGCCCACAGCGCCGCCGGCACCGGGCTCAGGTCCACCTCCAATTCCTTGTCGCTCATGGCCGCGAAGACCAGGTCGCCCAACAGCCGGTGCGCGCGCTCGGGCGTCTCCGCGCCCACCGTCACCAGGTAGCAGACGGTGAACTGCAGCCCGCCCCGCTTCCCCGCCCGGGTCAGGGGCGCCGGCCCCAGCTCCAGGAGGTAAAGACAGACACCCCGGTCCAGGGCCTCACGGTCGGGCACGCCCAGGTGCACCGGCGCATCCGTGGCAATGCGTCCCACCCACGCCCTCATGCGCAGATCGACTTCGTCGATCATCCTTGGCCCCCCGGTTCCCGGCCCTGAATGCCACGCCGCTGTTTGCCTTCATCATACGCTCGCATCCGGTGATTTGGATGCACATCGCCCACGGGATTGAACAGGACGTCCTTGATTTGACAGGCATTGCGCGCAATCCCGAGTCCTGAGCGACCACGCGGCGTGTCGGGAACCGGGCAGTCCCTCCACCGCGGGTCGTGGCATCCCGGAAAGCCCGTACGGGTTTCGCGTGAAGCACTTCATTTCCCGCTCGCCTTCCGCGAAGAATGGCCGCTGGGCCGGCATTCACCGTGGAACTTTCGTCATGACGATGGACTCCCCTTCCTTGAGACGACACCCCTCCCTTCTCTCCTCCGGCATCGCCCTGGGGTGCCTGGCGGTGTTGGGCACCGCCACCCCGGCGCTCGCGCAGGACGACACGCCCTACAAGGTGGGCCTGCTGCTGGACGCGGGCGCTCCGCACGGCATCGGCCTGTCCGCGGTGGTGCGTCCCACGAACTGGCTGCGGCTGCACGCGGGCCCCACCACGAACACGCTCAGCGTGGGCGTGCGCGGTGGCCTGAGCATCCTGCCGATGGACACCTTCATCGCGCCGTCCCTCAACGTGGAGGCCGGGCACTACTTCGGCTCGGAGTACAGCGAGGTGCTGGACTGGCTGGGCCGTGAGCCGAGCGCCACGTCGGAGGCCATCCGCGACGTCACCTACAACTACGTGACGGGCAGCCTGGGCCTGGAGGTGGGCACGAAGAGCCGCTTCAACTTCTTCCTCAACGTGGGCCTGAGCTACGTGGCGATGACCGTGCCGGACCCCACGCCGCTCATCCAGGACGCCTCCGGCGACGACAGCGTCACGTCCGGACCGCTGCACCTGCGCGCCACCATCCCGTCGGTGAAGCTGGGCTTCATCGTCTACTTCTTCTGAGCCAGGAGCCCTTCCATCATGCGAACGAAAACCTTCCGCACCCTCCTGCTCGCTGGCGCCGTGGCCCTGCTGGGCACGGGCTGTGATTCGCTCTTCACCGTCGAGGTGGAAGCCGAGCGCATCTGCAAGAACGAGAACGACCTGTCCTTCCCCGCCTCCCCGCCCCTCGCCGGCTCCGTGGAGCAGTCCTTCACGATTCCGCTGGGTGACTTCGCCAGCGCGCTGCCCGAGGACGCCGACGTGGAGACGGAGCTGCGGCTGAAGCTCTTCGACGCCACCGCCAGCACGGACATCAGCGGCATCGAGCGCGCCAGCCTCTCCGTGCGCAAGCCGGGCTCCGCGCAGTACGTGCTGCTGGGCGAGTTCCGGCGCACCGGCAACGGCGGCTCCACGAACAAGCTCCAGCTCACCAGCAGCGGCGCGGTGGACGTGCTGGACCTGGCCAAGCAGGAGGAGCTGGAGTTCCTCTTCCAGGCCACGGGGACGCCCCCCACGCAGTCGTGGACCGCGGACGTCGAGGTCTGCGTGGGCGCCAAGGCGAGCGCCAACTACTTCGGCCTGCTGTTCTGAAGCCTCCACTCCCGCCCCGGCGAAGAGGACTCCGCCGGGGCGGCGGGCTGGCCGGAAGCTGGACGGGGGCACCTGGCGCCCTTAAGTGGGGAGGGTGGGACGCAAGCGGGCCGTGGGCGGCATCGAGATTCCGGGATGGGCGTGGCTGGTGCCGTGCGCGCTGGTGCCCGTGGTGCTGCTCAACCTGGGCGTGGCGTGGCTGGGCGACACGCAGGTGTCGCCCCTGTCCTTCTCCTTCCTCCAGACGAAGGCGCGCGCGCTGGGGGCCTACGTGGCGCACCGGCCCGAGTGCGTGCTGGACGGCCATCCCCCGCTGGAGCCGCTCATCGAGGACACGGAGCGCCGCCACGGGATTCCGCCAGGGCTCCTGAAGGCGCTCATCCAGGTGGAGTCGGAGACGCGGGTGCACCGCATCTCGCCCGCGGGGGCCATGGGGCCCGGGCAGCTCATGCCGGACACGGCGGCGCACATGCGGGTGGAGGACCCCTTCGACCCGGCGCCGGCCGTCAACGCGAGCGGGCGCTACCTGGCCGAACAGCTTCGAAGGTTCCGCGACGTGCCCCTCGCGGTGGCCGCGTACAACGCGGGCCCGGGCTCGGTGAACGGGCGCGTGCCGCGCAACGGGGAGACGGAGTTCTACGTGGCCAAGGTGCTCGCGGCCTATGAGCACACGCGGCCGAAGGCGCCGGTCGTGGCGAAGCGCCCGGCCGCCGCCGTGAAGGCCCCCGTCGCGCGGAAGGCCCGTCCGCCGGATGCGGCACCGAAGCCGTCCGCGGCACCGAAGGGGAAGGCGCCCGCGAAGCCCGCGACCCGTCCGGCCGCGGGCAACAAGCCCCCCGCCAAGCTCGCCTCCGCGACGCGTTGACGCCCGGGACCGGCGGGCACGACGCCTGCCTCAGGTCCCGGCTGCTTCCAGCTTGCGCCCGTGCAGGCCGCTCGCCGCGCCCGTGTCCAGCCACAGCTCCACGTCGCGGTGGAGCTGGAGGAACGACGCGGGCCACCGGGGCGTGAGCGGCCCGTGCACCATCGCCGTCACCGCCGCGGCCTTGTTCACGCCGAACGCCAGCACCACCACCTTGCGCGCCTGGAGCACCGCCGCCATGCCCAGCGTCAGCGCCGCCATGGGCACCTTCGATGGATCATCCCCGAACGCCATCACGTGAGACAGCCGCGTCTCCCGCGACAGGCGCGCGCGGTGGCTCGTGGCCGTCAGCACCTCGCCCGGTTCGTTGAAGGCGATGTGCCCGTTGGGGCCCACGCCCAACAGCAGCAGGTCCAGCCCTCCGGCCGCCGCGAGCGCCGCGTCATAGCGCGCGCATTCCGCCTCCGCGTCCGGCGCGCACCCGTCGAAGAAGTGGATCCGCTCCGTTGACAGATTCACATGCCGGAACAGGTGCCGGTCCATGTACGCGCGGAAGCTGCCGGCGTCCTCGGGCGGCAGGCCCAGGAACTCGTCCACGTTGAAGGTCGTGGCCCGCGACAGGTCCAGCGCCCCCCGGGCCGCCAGCTCCACGAGGCTCCGGTACACGTTGAGCGGCGAGCGCCCCGTGACGAGCCCCAGCACCAGCTCCGGCGTGTGACGCACCGCCTCGGCGATTCGCGCCGCGCAGGTGGTGGCCGCCTCCTGCTCCGTCTGGAACACCCGTAGGTCCATGGGCGGGTCAGCATACGCCGGCCTCCCCTCCCGGATCGCCGGTCCCCCGCACGCCCGGGGACCGGGGAAGGTTTCCCACGGGCATTCCGTGCAATCCGTCCTCACGCGTGGAGGCCGGGTCGGGCTAGAACCGGACCCATGAAAGTCGCCGTGCTCACCGGCGGGGGTGATTGCCCCGGCCTCAATGCGGTCATCCGAGCCATCGTCCGCCGTGCCAGCGAGCACGGCTTCGAGATGATGGGTCTGCGGGATGGATGGAAGGGCCTGCTGGATGACAACCACTTCCGCCTCACGCGGGAGACCACCTCCGGCATCCTCCACCGGGGTGGCACCATCCTGGGCACGTCGCGCGTCAACCCGTTCAAGGTGGAGAACGGCCTGGAGCGCGTGAAGCGCGCCATCGAGCGCAATGGCATCCACGCGGTCATCGCCATCGGCGGCGAGGGCACCCTGTCCGCCGCCACGCGCATGTCCCAGGAGGGCGTGCGCATCGTCGGCGTGCCGAAGACCATCGACAACGACCTCAACGGCACGGACTTCACCTTCGGCTTCGACACCGCGGTCGCCATCGCCACGGAGGCCGTGGACCGGCTGCACTCCACCGCCGAGTCGCACAAGCGCGTCATCGTGTGCGAGGTGATGGGCCGCCACGTCGGGTGGATCGCCACCTACGCGGGCATCGCCGGCGGCGCGGACGTCATCCTCGTCCCGGAGATTCCCGCGGACCTGGAGGCCGTCGCGCAGCACCTCCAGCGCCGGCACGCGGGCGGGCGCACCTTCTCCATCGTGGTGGTGGCGGAGGGCACGCGCATCAAGATGTCCGCGGAGCAGACCGAGCAGCTCGTCACCACGGGCGCCCTGGACGAAGCGGGCCGTCCGCGCCTGGGCGGCGTGGGCAACATCGTCGCGGCGGAGATTGAACGGCGCACCGGCTTCGAGACGCGCGTCTCCGTGCTGGGCCACATCCAGCGCGGCGGCGCCCCCACGGCGCACGACCGTGTGCTCGCCACCCGGTTCGGCGTGCATGCGTGCGACATGGTGGCCCGGGGCGAGTTCGGCAAGATGGCCGCCCTGCGCGGCAACGAAATCGTCAGCGAGCACCTGGCCGAGGCCACCCGAGAACTCAAGCGCGTGCCCAGGGAGTTCTTCGAGGTCGCGCAGGTTTTCTTCGGCTGACATTGACGTGATGCGCCATGCCTGCCCCCACGTGGAGTGGCAGGCGTGACGCCGCGCATCCGGTAGCATCCGCCCTTCTCCCCCTCTCCCGAAGGGATGGTGCCGATGCTCACCGGTCGCATGATGGACTTCCCGCTCACCCTGACGCACTTCCTGGAGCGGGCGCGCTCCTATTACGCCGCGCAGGAGATCGTCAGCCGCAAGCCGGACAAGTCCCTGCACCGCTACACGTACGCGGACTTCCACAAGCGTGTCTGCCAGTTGGCGAACGCGCTCACGCGGCTGGGGGTGAAGTCCGGGGACCGCGTGGCGTCGCTGAGCTGGAACCACCACCAGCACCTGGAGGTCTACTTCGGCGTGCCGGCGATGGGCGCGGTGATGCACACGCTCAACCTGCGGCTGCACCCCAACGACCTGGGCTACATCGCGCGCCACGCGGAGGACACGGTCATCGTGGTGGACCGCTCGCTGCTGCCGCTGGTGGAGAAGTTCGAGAAGGCCGCCGGCAGCCTCAAGCACGTCATCGTCATCCCGGACGACGGGCCGGTGCCGGAGGGGCGGCTGGACTACGAGAAGCTGCTCGCGGCGGAGCCGCCCACGTTCGAGTTCCCGCGCCTGGATGAGAACAGCGCGGCGATGCTCTGCTACACGTCCGGCACGACGGGCAATCCGAAGGGCGTGCTCTTCAGCCACCGCTCCATCGTGTTGCACACGCTGGTGTGCTGCATGCCGGAGGTGCTGGGGCTGAGGGAGTCCGACACGGTGCTGGCGGTGGTGCCCATGTTCCACGCGGCGGCGTGGGGCCTGCCCTTCGACGCGCTGCTCACGGGCGCGAAGCAGGTGCTGCCCGGGCCGCACCTGGATCCGCAGTCGCTCCTGGAGCTGATGCAGAACGAGAAGGTCACGGTGGCGGGCGGCGTGCCCACCATCTGGCTGGGCATCCTGGCGCAGCTGGACCGCGAGCCGGGCAAGTGGGACCTGGGCCGGATGCGGCACATGGTGATTGGTGGCTCGGCGGCGCCGCCGGCGCTGATTGACGGGTTCCGCAAGCGCCACGGGCAGAACGTGCTGCACGCGTGGGGCATGACGGAGATGAACCCGGTGGGCACGCTCGCGCGGCTCAAGGGCGACTTGCACACGGCGTCGCCGGAGACGCAGCTGGAGGCGTACGCCTCGCAGGGCTACTCCGTGCCGTTCGTGGAGACGCGCCACGTGAGCGACACCGGGGAGATTCTTCCCTGGGACGGCAAGGCCATGGGCGAATTGGAGGTGCGCGGGCCCATGGTGGCGGCGTCGTACTACGGCGACGAGGGCAAGGACCGGTTCACGAAGGACGGGTGGTTCAAGACGGGCGATGTGGTGACCATCGACCCGGCGGGCTACCTGCACATCACCGACCGCAGCAAGGACGTCATCAAGTCCGGCGGCGAGTGGATCAGCTCCGTGGCGCTGGAGAACGCGCTGATGGCGCACCCGTCCGTGCTGGAGGCGGCGGTGTTCGCGGGCCGGCACCCGAAGTGGGACGAGCGCCCGCTGGCGGCGGTGGTCTTCAAGCCGGGGCAGGAGGCGACGAAGGCGGAGCTGACAGCGCACCTGGAGAAGCAGTTCGCGAAGTGGTGGCTGCCGGATGACATCCTCTTCGTGACCCAGATTCCGCGCACGTCGACGGGGAAGTTCCTGAAGATGAAGTTGCGGGAGGATTACGGCGACCACCTGATGAAGGCGTCTGTCGCGTCCTGAAGTGGTTGGAAGGACCGACGGGCAGCTGACACTGGGAGTCCGTGGCTCGCGCACAGGCGGGGCTGGGGGTAACGTGAAGACGTGATGCCTTCCGTCCAACAGCTCCGCCCGTTCGCCTACGCGCCCGTCCAGGCGTTCCTGCAAGCCTCCGGACCGGTGGTGCTCATCCAACAGCCGCCGGAGCCGGTGTTCCAGCAGGTGGCGTTGCGGCTGGCGGAGGCGCGCACGGTGGGCATGGCGCACCGGTCCCGGCTGGTGGACCGGCTGCTGGTGATGCTCCAGGCGTTCGACTCACTGGAAGTCCACTTCCTGGGGCCGGAGCAGGACGGGCAGGAGCTGCGGGTGGGGCGGACGGATGGGTGCGCGTTGATGGTGCACGACCCGTCCGTGTCCAAGCAGCACGCGGTGCTGCGCTGGCATGCGGCGCAGGGCACGTGCTCGGTGCAGGACCTGAAGTCCATGAATGGCACCTGGCTGAACGCCGCGGAGCTGGGCGAAGGCGAGGAGCGGATGCTCGCGGACGGGGACGCGCTGGCCTTCGGGGATGCGCAGTTCCTGTACCTGCGAGCGGAGACGCTGCACTCGCACCTGCGGCTCGCGAGCCCGGGTGGAGGGATGTGATTACTCGGCGGGCAGTTCGCGGTAGTGCACGTCGCTGGGGCCCAGCCGCTGCACGGTTTCGACGAAGCGCTCGCTGACGACGCGCGGGCTGGCCCCTTGGATGCCGAAGACGTCGAGCCCTTCTGGGATGGAGGAGCGCAGCAACCAGCGTTTCGGCGGCAGGCGGAACGACTCGGGCCTGCCGCAGACGTCACATGCGGGCGTCTTGAATTCGCCGATGCAGTCGGGGTGCAGCTTCGCCAGGGGCCGCGCTTCCAGTTCGTAGAGCGCGGGCATGTTGCTCCGGCGGGACCGGAGTTCCATGCGGACCGCGATGATGCCCTGCAGCCCTTCGGCCTTGAGCAGTTCGACCGCGTCTTCACGGAGGACCAGTTCCCACGGTGGATAGCAAGTGACCGGGCCGAACCGGCCTTGAGCGGTTCCCACCATGGGCCCGAACGAAACACCTGCACGGACAGGGAGTTCAGGAGGAACGAAGGGACGCACCAGAGCAACCAGCCTGTTGTACTCCTCCAAGGATGTGGGGCCCTTGGGGTTGGCCAGGACCGGCTCATCCACTGCCGACAGGTCCACGGTCGGGAACGCACTCTTCCCTGACCAGACGCCTTCCCGAGGACAGTCGACCCCAGCCAGGCGCCACCGATGGCTCGCCCGGTACTGCCCGCTCCACTGTCCTGGCTCATCGAATTCAAAGCACTCCACCGTGAAGTAGCGCATGGCTCAGTCCTCGAAGGGCACGGGTGAGAGCTCTATCTGCTGCCAGTACGTCATGGGCAGACCGAAGAGCTCATACTTCTGGATCATCCAGGAGGCATGCTCAAAGTACGCGGAGACGGGAACATCCTCTTCGACCCGATTAATGAAGATGCGCCAGTCCCGATTCCATGGCCCGCCACGCTCGCCTCGATGGATGCGTGCGTGTACTTCCGCGTCGATCATCAACACGTACTTGTGAATCTCGATGCCCTTGATTTCGAATTCACCCTTGAACGCCTGAGGGAAGATGTGGTGCCGCTCCTTCGGCCGCTTCGCCCACTCTTGTTGCGACTTCTCGCGGCGAAGCTCGCTGGGCAGCTTCTCCCGCCGGTGCCAGCGGAAGACCATGACGGGCACCGCATCTCTCGGCAGCCCCTGCGCGCTTCCCCAGGTCCGCTGCGGCCCGCTGCCGGGCGCCACGAAGATGGGCGCCACCGGCATGGCCCCTCGTGTCCGCACGATGCGCTTCGGGGCCAGGTCCTCGCACCGGAACAGCGCGCAGACGTCGTCCTCGCAGACGTGCGTGAGGCACTGGTCCTCGTCGCGGGCCTCGCACTCCGTTCTCACGGGTGCGGAGGCACAGCCCAGCGACAACACCAGCCACAGGCACACGACGCGGAGACCGGCTCCTGAGTCTCGTCTCATTTTCCCGTTATTCCACGTTAAGTTCCGTGAAGCCCAGGAGGCGAGCAGCCCGGTCACGGGGCACAGCGCGCTGTCAGGGGAGCCGTTATCCTCGGGGCTCCTCACACCCGAGAGCGCGCACACCATGGGAAGGCTGTTGGTCCTGCTGTTCGTCTACCTGGGCGCGTACCTCGTGCTGCGCAGGCTGTTGCCCGCTGTCACCCGGGGCTGGCGCCATGGCGTGCTGGTGGGCCTGTCTGTCTTCGCGTTCGCGGCGTGGACCGTGCCCGCGGTCACCGGCTACGGCCTGCACCACACACCTCCGGCTCTCGTGCCGGTGAAGCTGTTCGCCGTGGTGTGGAGCATCGCCGCGCTGCTGGTGATGCTGATGGGACCGCCGTTCCTCCTCCTCAAGCTGCGCGCGGAACGGAAGCGGCAGGCCGCGCCTCCGGGCGTGGACCTGGGGCGCCGGGACCTCCTGGTGAAGGCCGGTCAGGCCATGCCCGTCCTCGCCATCAGCGCCAGTGGCGTGGGCGTCGTGGGCGGCAGCCTGGGCTTCAGCGTTCGCGAGGTGGAGGTGAAGCTGCGCGGCCTCCCCGCCGCTCTCGATGGCTTCCGCATCGGGCAGATCACCGACGTGCACGTGGGCCCCTTCATCTCCCCCGAGTACCTGCGCGGCGCCGTGGAGGTGATGAACAAAGCGGGCGTGGACCTCCAGGTGATGACCGGTGACCTCATCGACGACGTGAATCAAATCGACGAGACGATGGCCGCCCTCGCCTCCACGACGGCCCGCCACGGCATGCTCGCGGTGCTCGGCAACCATGAGCACTGGCGCGGGCTCGAGGAAGTCCTGGGCGGCTATGAGCAACTGTCGCGGCAGGGCGCGCCGGTCCGGCTGCTCGTGGATGAGGCCCATGTGCTGGAGCACGGCGGTCAGCGCGTGCGCGTGGTGGGCGTGGACTTCCCCATGTCCGGCGCCAGCCGCACCGGACGCGACCGCCGCTGGCAGCGCTCCGCGGAGACGGCCTTCAAGGACGGGAGCCCGGACAACGTGGTGCTCTGCCTCTCCCACCACCCGGACTTCTTCCCCTACGCCGCCGAGCGCGGCGCACGCCTCACGCTCGCGGGCCACACGCACGGCGGTCAGGTGGCCTTCCTGGGAGTGCCGCTGTTCGGCTTCGCCTTCAAGCACATGCTGGGCCGCTACCGCTTCAAGGACCACCACCTCTACGTCTCCGGCGGCACGGGGCACTGGCTCCCCTTCCGCATCGGCGTCCCTCCCGAGGTCACGCTGCTCACGCTGCGCAGCGCCTGAAGCGCGGGTTACCGCCGCGCGTCCGCGTCAATCCATCGCAGCGGCGTGTCCCGTCCCATGGCGATGAACGGAGCCCAGTAGTGCGGATGGGGCTGCGCGACTCGCAGCTCCCGCATCGCCTCACGCAGCGCCGTGGCCAGGCCCTCGCCGCCGAGCAGGTGGCGATAGTAGGTCTCCATCAACGTGCGCGTCGTCGCGTCGTCCACCTTCCAGAGGCTCATCACCACCGTCTCCGCGCCCGCCACCAGGAAGGCCCGGCGCAGGCCGTAGACGCCCTGGCCCCGGCGGACCGCGCCCCGGCCCGTGTCGCACGCGGACAGGACCACCAGCTGCGTGCCCCACAGGTCCAGCCCCGCCAGCTCCAGCGCCGTCACCAGCGCGCTGTCGGAGGCGCTCGTCTTCTCCGTCTCCCCCGCGAGCAGCAGGCCGGAGCGCAGCAGCGGATCCGGCGGGCGCGCGGCCTGCGGGTCCTCGCCCAGCGCTCCGAAGGTGGCGACGGCTCGCGTGTTCTCCGGCGCGGCGGCGTCCTCCAGGAAGAAGCCGTGGGTCGCCAGGTGCAGGATGCCCGGCGTGCGCAGGTGCAGCAGCCGCTCCTTCGTCGCCTTCGGTCCCAGGAACAGCTGCGCCTGCGGGAACAGGCGCTGGATGGCCTCCGCCTCCTCGCGCGAGCCCGGCAACGGCACCGGCGCCCAGTCGCGCGCCACCAGGTCCTCGCGCCGCAGGGAAGGCGAGCGCTCCGCCACCACGGGCGCGCTTCCAGCGGAGGCTTGCGGCCCCGTGTTGAAGGCCGGATCCGCCAGCACCACCACCGAGGACGCCGGCCGCGGCTGCCGCGGCCGGGGCAGCAGGTCCTTGCCGGACGTCACGTAGGTGAAGTCGTAGCTGTCCACCAGGTACTGCCGCCCATCGTGCAGCGCCGCGAAGGGCACCAGCGCCAGTTGGCCATCCGGTGAGAGGAAGAGGCGGCGGGCCTTCCCCAACAACGGGAGCAGCGGCTGGAACGCGAGCCGGTAGAGCGCGTGGGCGGAGTCCTCGAAGGCCGCGTCCCGGCGGGCCAGCGCGTCGCGCAGGCTGGAGGCCGCGGCTTCGATGGGCGCCGCGGGCCCCAGGTCCAACGCGCGGATGTTCCCATCGGGCAGCAGCACCAATGCCAGACAGCGGAGGTGGGCCGTGCCCGTCCCCAGCACGAGGGGGCGGTCCTCGTAGGTGATGAACTCCACGAGGGCGCCATCGTCCGGCAGGGCCCCAGCGACACGGTCGACGATGTCCCCCGGCGAGGGCAGCGCGGCCAACGCGCGCAGCGGTGCGGAACGGCTGGCGAGCGTCGACTCCAACGCATCGCCCTGCTCGGTCAGCGCCGTGAGCTGCCGTTGATACGCGGACGGCGTGAGCGCGCCGGGCCCGTGCAGCGAGAGGCTGGCCAGCTGGGTGCGCAGCTTGCGCAGCCGCTCGAAGGTGCCGCGCTCCTCCGCGCCCAGGCTCCGGTAGACCGCGCGGGAGATGTCCGCCGTCTCCTCGACGGAGCGGCCCTTGAGCAGCAGCGCGGCGCTCAATGCCAGACGCCGGACGGCCGCGGAGTCCGGGTGCGTACGCACGAGCGCGTAGAGCTGCTCCTCGTCCGCGCGCAGGTGCTGGAGGAAGCTGGCCAGCCGCGCCTCGGAGAACTCGAGCGCCTCGCGGCGCAGGCGCTGTTCGGAGACCCCGAAGGCGCGCGTGAACAGGGGCACCGCGTCGTCCAGGCGGTGCTGCGCCAGACGCAGGAGCGCCAGGTTGTTGAGCGACGCCGCGAGGTCCGGATGGTTCCGGCCCAGCACCGCTTCACGGATGGCCAGCGCGCGCTCGTAGAGCGGCTCCGCCTGGCGGTACTTCCCCTGGTCCCGGTAGAGCGTGGCCAGGTTGTTGAGCGAGCCCGCGACGTCCGGATGGTTCCGGCCGAGCACCTGCTCCCAGATGGCCAGCGCGCGCTCGTAGAGCGGCTCCGCCCGGTCGTACTTCCCCTGCTTCCGGTAGAGCGTCGCCAGGTTGTTGAGCGAAGCCGCCACGTGCGGATGGTTCCGGCCGAACGCCTTCTCCCAGATGCGGAACGCCCGCGCGTAGAGCGGCTCCGCCCGGTCGTACCTCCCCTGCGCCTGGTAGAGCGTCGCCAGGTTGTTGAGCGCGGCGGCCAGGTCGGACGGGCTGCCGTCCGTCGCCGCCTCCCGGATGGCCAGCGCCCGCGCGTAGAGCGGCTCCGCGCGCTCGTACAGCCCCTGGTCCTGATAGAGATTGGCCAGGTTGTTGAGTGAGTCCGCGACCAGCGGGTGCTTCCTGCCCAGCGCCTCCTCGCGGATGGAGAGCGCGCGCAGGCCCAGCGGCTCCGCCCGGCCGTACTGGCCCTGGTCCTGGTAGAGCGTGGCCAGCGTGTCGAGCGAGTCCGCGACCAGCGGATCCTCCTTGCCCAGCGCCGACTCGCGCAGCGCGAGCGCCCGCACGTAGAGCGGCTCCGCCCGGCCATACAGCCCCTGCTCCCGGTAGAGCAGCGCCAGGTTGTTGAGCGAGTCCGCGACGGTGAGGTGGTGCTTGCCGAGCACCGTCTCCCGCAAATCCAACGCGCGCGAGTAGAGCGGCTCCGCCCGGCTGTAGAGCCCCTGCTGCTGATGGAGGTTGGCCAGGTTGTTGAGGGACTCGGCGTAGGCGGACTGGTTCTCGCTGAGCGTCACCTCCTGGCTGGCGAACGCGCCCATGCGGCGGCGCTTGTCCATGCTGAACAGGTTGTTCGTCCGCCGGGACATGGCGTGCCCGTGGCCGTAGAAGCCCCCGGCCTGACGGTCCGTCTCCATGTCGGGGGAGGCCGCGAAGCTCAGCAGCGAAGCCACCGTGACGGCCTTCGCCGCGTCGTCGTTCACCACCGCTTCGCGGATGACCAGCGCGCGCTCGTGGGCGACGCCCGCCCGGACGAAGTCGCCCTGGAGGCGGTACACCTCTCCCAGCAGGTTCAGGCAGTAGGCGACGTCCGGATGCGAGCCCCCGAGCACGGCCTCCCGCAGCGCCAGGGCCTGCTCACCGGGCGCCACGGCCTCCGCGTACCGGCCCTCCTCATAGAGCGTCGCGGACCGGTCATAGGCCTCGCTCGCCTCCGTCAGCCGGGGGTCCGAGGGCTCACGCCCCACCGGCATGAGCGAGGCACACCCCAGTGCCATCATCACCATGCACCCGAGAACCCACCGCATTCCGACTCCTCCTGGAGACCGGGATGACCCATCCGGGTCCCCCTTCCCGACTTAGAGGCAGGGACCCCAGGAATCATGCAGGAACGTGTGCGCGGAGCACTTCCTACTGGCCATACCCCCGGAATTGCTGGAACACGCGCTCCATTTCGGCGTCGTCCAGCACCACGGGCTCACCCACCTGGAGCGCGCGCCAGTACATGGCCGCCAGCGTCTCCACCTCCACCGCCAGCTTCCAGGCCGCGGCCAGGTCCACGCCCAGGGCGACCATGCCGTGGTTGGCCAGGAGACACGCCTTGCGGCCCTCCAGGGCCACCATCATGTGCCGCGCCAATTCCGGCGTGCCGAAGGTGGCGTACTCGGCGCACCGGATGTCCGTGCCGCCCGCGGCGGACACCATGTAGTGGAAGGCGGGGATGCCCCGGCGCAGGCAGGCCAGCGTGGTGCTGAACATGCTGTGCGCGTGCAGCACCGCGCCCACCTCCGGCCGCGCCTGGAGGATGTCCCGGTGCAGCTGCCACTCGGTGGACGGCTTGCGGTGGCCCTCGTGCGAGCCGTCGAAGCGCATGAGGACCAGGTCCTCCGGCGTCATCGTCTCGTAGTTCATCCCGGACGGCGTGAGGAGGAAGCCGCCCTCCACCCGCTGGCTCAGGTTGCCGGACGTGCCCTGGTTCAGCCCGGACGTGTTCATCCGCCGCGAGGTGGCCACCATCGCCTCGCGCAAGTCCTGGTGGCCCCCCGCCCCGCTCACTTCGCCGCGCTCCGCTGGGCGCGCCGCTCCGGGAAGAGGGACAGCATCCCTTCCTCTGTCGCCGGACACACGCCGCGCTCCGTGACGAGCGCTGTCACCAGCCGCGCGGGCGTCACGTCGAACGCGTAGTTCGCGGCGGGGCTCCCCGGCGGAGTAATCCGCACCGTGGCGATGTCCCCCGAAGGCAGCCGGCCCGTCACGTCGCTGAGCTCCGCGCCGTCGCGCTGCTCGATGGGGATCTCCTTCACGCCGTCCTGGATGGTCCAGTCGATGGTGGGCGAAGGCAGCGCCACGTAGAACGGCACGCCGTTGTCCTTCGCGGCCAGCGCCTTCAGGTACGTGCCGATCTTGTTCGCCACGTCCCCGCGCGCCGTCGTGCGGTCCGTGCCGACGATGCACAGGTCCACCTCCCCGTGCTGCATCAGGTGGCCGCCGACGTTGTCCGCGATGACGGTGTGCGGGACGCCGTGCTGTCCCAGCTCCCACGCCGTCAGCACCGCGCCCTGGTTGCGAGGACGCGTCTCATCCACCCAGACGTGCAGGGGCAGGCCCGCGTCGTGCGCCAGGTACATGGGCGCCAGCGCCGTGCCCCAGTCCACCGTGGCCAGCCAGCCGGCGTTGCAGTGCGTGAGCACGTTGAGCCGCCCCTTGCGGCCCTTCTTGTCCCACGCCTCCTGGAACAGCTTCAGCGCGTGCTCGCCGATGGCGCGGTTGATGGCCACGTCCTCGTCGCACAGCGCCGCCGCCTGCCGGTACGCCGCCGCCACGCGCTCGGACGGCTTCAGCGGCGCGAGCACCTGGCGCATCCCATCCAGCGCCCAGTGCAGGTTCACCGCCGTGGGCCGCGTGGCCCGGAGCAGGGTCAGCGCCTGCTCCAGCGCGCCGTCGGACGCGTCCTGCCGCATGGCCAGACACACGCCGTACGCCGCCGTGGCGCCGATGAGCGGCGCGCCGCGCACCAGCATGCTGCGGATGGCGTGGCCCGCCTCGTCCGCCGTGGACAGCTTCACCTTCACGAACGCGTGCGGCAGGCGCGTCTGGTCGATGACGCCGACGCTCCAGCCGTCGGACTCGACCCAGATGGAGCGCATCGGAACGCCTTGGACTTTCATCGCCGTGTCTTCCTTGTTCCGTGCGTTCAGCGCTTGAGGACTCGGCCCGCCACCGCGGAGAGCTTCTCCACCATGGCCGGGTCGCGCGCGTCGGGCGACGTCATGATGGCGTGCTCCAGCGCCGTCTGGCAGCCGGCCTTGCACAGCGACGTGTGCTGACTCACGAGCGGCGCGATGTTCTTCACCAGCCCGCGCGCCTTGCCCGCGTTGCCCAGGAGGACCGCGACCACCTGGTCCACCGTCACCGCGTCGTGGTCCGGATGCCAGCAGTCGTAATCCGTGACCATCGACACGCTCGCGTAGCAGATCTCCGCTTCACGGGCGAGCTTGGCCTCCGGCATGTTGGTCATGCCAATCACGTCGCAGCCCCACTGCCGGTACAGCTTGCTCTCCGCCAGCGTGGAGAACTGCGGGCCCTCCATCACCAGGTACGTGCCGCCGCGCACGACCTGGATGTCCAGGCCCTCGCACGCGGACATCACCGCGTCACCCAGGCGCGAGCACGTGGGCTTCGCCATGGACACGTGCGCCACCAGCCCCTGCGAGAAGAAGCTCTTCGTGCGCGCGAAGGTGCGGTCCACGAACTGATCCACCACCACGAAGGTGCCCGGCGGCAGGTCCTCCCGCAGGCTGCCCACCGCGGAGACGGAGAGGATGTCCGTCACGCCGCTGCGCTTGAGCGCGTCGATGTTCGCGCGGAAGTTCAGCTCCGACGGCGGAATCTTGTGCCCGCGACCGTGGCGCGGCAGGAACACCACCGGCTGGTCGCCGATGCGCCCGAAGCAGAACTCGTCCGACGTCTCACCGAACGGCGACGACACCCGGCGCCACGAGACATCCGTCAGGCCATCAATCTGATACAGGCCGCTGCCGCCGATGATGCCCAGCACGGGCTTGTTGGAACTCGACATGGGGAAACTCCGCTAGGGATTCAGGACACGTGCGCGAACGGGTCGAGCGACGTGAAGTCGTGGAACACCGGGTGCCCGTGGCCCGGCGGCAGGGCCACCTCGCCCCGGTCCAGGGCCGCGGTGCGCAGGCCCGCCTGCTTCGCCGCGTCCAGCTCCGCCGTGTTGTCGGAGAGGAACAGGATGTCGCCGGGGGGCAGCTCCAGCGCCTGGGCGATCTTCGTGTACGACGCTGCCTCCACCTTGGGCCCGGTGGTGGTGTCGAAGTAGCCGGAGAACACCGGCGTCAGGTCCCCCTCCACGCTGTAGCCGAAGATGAGCTTCTGCGCGGCGATGCTGCCGGAGGAATAGACATACAGGAGCATCCCCTTCGCGTGCCATTCGCGCAGGGCCCGGGCCGCGTCCGCGTGGACGTGGCCCTTGATTTCACCGCGCGCGTAGCCCTCCTCCCAGATGAGCCCCTGGAGCGTCTTGAGCGGCGTGGCCTTGCGGTCCACGTTGGCCCAGCGCTGGAGCAGCGCGACGGTGCCCACCTCGTCCAGGCCGGGCTCGCCCGCGAGCGTGCGGGCGTCGGACAGGCACTGGCGCACGGTGGGCGACTGCCCGTGCGTGGCGACGTACTCCGCCAGGTGCTTCCGGGCGAAGGGGAAGAGCACATCCTTCACGAAGGCGATGGAGCTGGTGGTGCCTTCGATGTCCGTGACGACCGCCTTGGGAGCACTCACGGAGCGTACTTCGGGAAGCGCTCGGCGATGGTCTCGCCGGTGAAGTGGCCCACCCAGCCGTCCGGGCGGATGAAGAAGCGGATGGCGGCGAAGCGGGGCTTCTCGCCCATGTCGAACCAGTGCTTCATGCCTTCCGGCACGCTGATGAGGTCACCGCGCGTGCACTCCACCTGGAAGACCTTGTCGCCCGCGTGCAGGTAGAAGCAGCCGCTGCCCTCCACCATGATGCGCGACTCGTCCTCCGTGTGGGCGTGCTCGGAGAGGAACTTCGCGCGCGCGGCCTCCACGTTGGGGGCGTCCGGCTTGATGCGCGCCACGTCCACGGTGTTGTAGCCGTGGGCCTTCATCTCCGCGTCCACGATGTGCTTGTAGGCCGCGAGGACCTCTTCCTGGCCCGCGCCGTCCGGCAGGTCCACGGAGGCGTTCACGCGCTCGAAGCGCACGCCCGCGGGCTTGAGCTCGCGGCGGATGTCCTCGGCTTCGGTGAAGACGCCCAGCGGCGTCTCCGGCTGGTGGTCGTTGTAGACAATCAGCTTGCTCATCGCCGCACCTTCATCTTCTCGAGTTCGTACGTCAGCAGGTGTTCCAGCGCCACCACGTGGCGGCGGGCCTCGGCCATGCTCCGGCCCCAGGTGTAGAGCCCATGTCCGGCAATGAGATACGCGACCAACTCCGTGCGCTTCGTGAGCATCGCGGTCACCTTGTCCGCGAGCCGGGGGATGTCCTGGTCGTTGGGGAAGATGGGGATGGACACCGCCGTCTCGTGCGTGCGCGTGTCGCCCAGGGCCTTGAGCAATTCGAAGTCCTGGAGCACCAGCTCGCCTTCCGCGAGCCGCAGGTTCGATAGGAGCGCGGCCACCACGGAGTGCGTGTGCAGCACGGCCTGAGCCTCCGGCCGGTCACGGTACAACTGGAGGTGCAGGGGCGTCTCCGCGGACGACCCTTTGGGCGGCGGCGCGTGGATGTCCGCGACCAGGATGTCCGCCTCCACCAGTTCGCCCTTGTCCACGCCGGAGCGGGTGACGGCGCAGGTGCGGGCATCCAGCCTGCGGGAGAAGTTGCCGCTGGTGGCGGGCACGAAGTTGCGCACGCTCAAGAAGCGGCCCACCTCGACGATTTCACGGGCCGCTTCGGACAGGGGCGCGGCGGGGGCCGGTTCGATGCTCATCCATCCCTCGGGGGAGCTTGAGGACGCGATGAAACATCGCGTTGATGACACGGAGCATAGTCCGCCGGTCGCCGGTAGGCGCAAGGGAACGCGACGCAGGACGTCATGCCGGGCCGCTCAGGTCCCGTCGAGCGCGAACGTGGCCAGCCGCGCGAACTCCTGCTGTCCGTCCCGCTCCAGCACGTCGTTATGGCCCGCGCCCGGCACGGTCACCACGCGGGCCTTCGGGAAGCGCTGGCCCAGCGTGCGGCCCATGTCCACGGGGACCACTTCGTCCTCTTCGCCGTGGATGATGAGGACGGGGATGGGGATGTCCTTCGCCTTGTCGAGCGACTGGAAGCGATCGCGCATCAGCAGCGCCGCGGGCAGGAAGGGCACGGTGCGCTGGCCCATGGCGACCATGGACGTGTACGGCGACACCAGCACCATGCGTGCGCCATATCCGCGCCGCGCCATCTCCACCGCGACGCCGGTGCCCAGGCTGCGCCCGCTGAGCACGATGTCCTCCGGCTTCACGCCCTGGTCGCGCAAGAACTGGAGCGCGGCCTCCGCGGACGCATACAGGCCCGCCTCGGTTGGGCTGCCCGGCGACGCGCCGTAGCCCGGGTACTCCACCGCGAGGAAGCCCAGCCCCGCGTCCCCGAGCGCCTGCCCCAATCCCTGCTGCCACAGGAGCTGCTCGCCGTTGCCGTGGAAGTGCACCACGGTGGGGGCTCCCGGAGGCGCGGGCAGATAGAAGCGGTCCACGTTGAGACCGGTGGCCAGCGGCACCACGCCGAAGCCCGGCTGGTCACGCAGCTTCGAGGGCTCCGAGCGGGGCGCGGGGTAGATGAGGGAGCGCTGCGCGGCGAAGAGGACCGCGCACAGCGCGAGGTACAGCATGCCGGTGATGAGGACGAAGGCCATGAGGAGGCGGCGGAGGCGTTGCACGCCGGCACTCCATCACACCGCGCGCATTCGGGGCGACAGAAGGCTCAGTGCAGCATCGCGCCAAAGAGCGACAGGCCCAGGTTCACCGCCGACGCGATGACCAGGCCCGCGCCCACCACGCCCGCCGCCGTGAGGGCCATGGGGTTGCGGTCCGCGATGCGCAGGCCCTTGTGCAGGGTCTTCTTCAGCATCGTGCGCTGGCAATGCACGTGGATGCGGCCCTCCAGCGCGGCCTGCAGCTGCGCCACCATGTCGTCCACGGAATTGAAGCGGTCCTTGGGGTCCTTGCTCATCCCCTTCTTCACGAACCACATCAGCTCCGCGGGCACCGGGCCCTGCGCGGTGTTCTTGTGCATGGCCCCCATGCTCAGCTCGCGCGTCTGCACCGCCGTCATGATGTCCGGCACCGACTGGAGGCCCTCCAGGTAGTGCCCCAGCGACAGGAGCTCGTGGAAGAGGACGGACAGGCTGTAGACGTCGCTGCGCGCGTCCATCGTCTCGTGCTCGCCGCGCGCCTGCTCCGGGGACATGTAGAGCGGCGTGCCCACCACGGAGCCCAGCTCCGTGTGCAGCGGCCGGGCCGAGTGCAGGTCCGTCGGCTCGCCGGCCGGGAGCGCCCGGGCCGCGGAAGCACCCACGCGGCGCGCGAGGCCCCAGTCCAGCACCGTCACCTCGCCGAAGGGGCCCACCATGATGTTCGCGGGCTTCAGGTCGCGGTGGATGAAGCCCTTGCCGTGCGCGTACGACACCGCGTGCAGCACGCCCAGGAAGATCTGCACCCGCACCTGGAACGGATAGCGCACCAGCGCGTCCAGCTCCGAGCTGCGCAGCCGGGCGATGATGGACTCCAGCGTCTCGCCCTTCAGGTGCTTCATCAGGAAGTAGTACCGGCCCTGCTCATCCACGCCCACGTCGTGCACGGGCGCGATGTTCGGGTGGTCCAGCATGCCCACCGTGCGGATCTCCTCCACGAAGCGCAGCACGCGGTCCAGGTCCGCGCCCGGGGGCAGCCGCTTGAGCGCGACCTCCCGCTCGATGTCGTGGTCGCGGATGAGCACCACCTCGCCCATGCCGCCCTGCCCCAGCGGGCGCACTTCTTCAAAGCGCTCGCGCTGGAGCGGAATCACGCTGGGCTGCTGGCCCTTCCATTCCACGCGCGGCAGCACGGTGTTTCGCCGCTGGGTCGTGGATCCCCCCGGCGCCAGCGTGGGCGCCAGCGAGGCGGCTCCCGAGTTCGGAGAAATGAGCGTGTTTTCCAGGCCGGCCGCGAGCGATTGACTCATGGGACGCCAGGAATAGCAGGCACTCCCCGCGCGCGCCCACTTACGCGCAGTCCGTGACGCAACCGCCCGAAACCACTGGGCCGGCAGGCAGCCAGGCGTCACCCGGCGGGGGTGAAGGGCACGTCCAGCACCGGCAATTTCGTAGCGCCGGGCAGGTCGTAATGCCACCACTCCATCCGGTTGCGCTTGAAGCCGGCGCCCTCCATGGCCTTGCGCAGCACCTCCCGGTGCTCGCGCGAGGCGGGGGTGCCGCCGGTGTAGCCGTGGTGCGCCGCGGGGGTGAAGTCGTCGAAGGGGGTGGGCATCTCCACCTCCGCCCCGTCCTTCGTCACCAGGGTCAGGTCCACCGCCCCGCCCCTGTTGTGGTTGGAGCCCTTGCGCGGGTCCGCCACGTAGCCGGGCTTCGGGAGGATCTTCCACATCTCGTACTGCACCGCGCGCGGCCGGTAGCAGTCGTAGACCTTCAGCCGGTAGCCCTGGGCCCGCAGCACCTCCGCGGCCTTCGACAGGCGCTTCACGGAGTCCGGCAACAACAGACACCGCGCGCCGTCCGGGTACACCTGCCGCTTGAGGAAGTTGTCCTTCGTCGCGTAGCGCAGGTCCAGCACCAGGTCCGGGATGACGGTGGTTGCGTCCACCAGCTCGGTCTTCGGTGCGCCTCCGAGCAGCGCCAGGGTCAGCGTGAGGCCTGCCGCCGGGAGCATCAGCGCACCCCGTCCGTGTACACGGTGGGGTCCGGCACGCCCGCCTCCTGGAAGCCCTTCGCGCGCAACAGGCAGCTGTCGCAGCGGCCACACGCGCGGCCCTGGGCGTCCGGGTCGTAGCAGGAGTGCGTCATCCCGTAGTCCACGCCCAGCTTCACGCCGGCCCGGATGATTTCCGCCTTGGTGAGGCCGGACAGCGGCGCGTGGACCTTGAAGGTCGCGCCCTCCACGCCCGCCTTGGTGGCCAGTTGGGCCATGGCTTCGAAGGAGCGGATGAACTCCGGGCGGCAGTCCGGATAGCCGCTGTAGTCCACCGCGTTGACGCCGATGTAGAGGTCCGTGGCGCCCACCACCTCCGCCAGGCCCAGCGCCATGGAGAGGAACAGCGCGTTGCGCGCGGGCACGTAGGTGACGGGGACGTCGTGGGACATGGCGTCCTCCGTGCGGTCCTTGGGCACGGGGATGTCGTCCGTGAGGGCGGAGCCGCCCACCTGCCGCAGGTCCACCGTCACCACGCGCACGTCGCGCACGCCCATGGTGGCCGCGACCTTCCTGGCCCGCTCCAGCTCCACCGAGTGGCGCTGTCCGTAGGCGATGGACAGGCACACCGGCTCGAAGCCGTCCGCCTTCGCCATCGCCAGGCACGTCGTTGAGTCCAGGCCTCCGGACAGGAGCACCACCGCACGCTTCGCCATTCCATCCTCCACTTCGGGGCGGCGCACGTTACACGACGGGGACGGGCCCCGGGTGTTTCAGTCGATGCGGTCGCCGCTCACCGTGTACACGGTGGTGCAGGTGACCGGGTTGCATTTGCAGCTCGCCCCTTTGCCCGGCAGGAAGATGTCCGTGAGCGTGCCGCACGCGAGCGACACGTCGTAGCCGTTCTCCGTGGGCGCGGGGATGTCCCCCTCCGGCACGCCGCCGTCCAGGCGCTTGCAGTCGCGGGCCACGTTGCGCGCCTGGCTGTCGCTCAGGAGCATGACGTTCATGGCCTCCTCGATTTCGGAGTCCTCGCAGCCGGTGCCGCACGAGTCGCGGCGCGCGGTGGCGCGGTGGGTGGAGGACACGCTCTGGCCGGTGTAGCCCGCGTCGCGTGAGAAGCCCTGCACGGTGAAGAAGCCCGTGCCCGCGTCGGTGTCGCGGGAGAAGGTGCCCTCGAAGAAGAAGCTGCCCGCGTCGTCCAGTTGCGCGAAGTCGCGCGAGCCCGCGTCACACGTGGTGCGCGCGGCGTCCAGCTTCGCCTGGAAGCGGAACGTGCCCATCACCTGGTTGCCCGGGTAGACGGGGTCGGAGAAACAGCCCACCGCCACGGCCAGGGCCGCCGCGGGGAAGAGCGCCACTGCCAGTCGCTTCAGGTGCATGACGCCCTCCAGGTTAGGCGTCCAGCGACGCCAGGGCCAATTGCCGGAAGGCCTCGCTGCGGGACAGCACCGCACCCACATCCACGCCGGTCGGGTCACCGCCGCGCACGTCCGAGTCCAACCGCGCCAGCACGCGCCCCGCCGCCAGCGACGCGGGCATCGCGCGCCAGGCCGCCACCGCCGCGTCCTCCCACGCCAGCACCGCGCCGGGGCGGGTGAGCTCCACGCCCTCCGAGCCCAGCGCCAGCGCCAGCGCGCACAGCCAGCCCAGCTCCACCGCGCCGAAGCAGCCGAGCGCGCCCGCGCCCACCACCAGCGCGTCCGGCGACGTGAGGTACGCCTCCACGCCGCCGCGCGGATCCACGGACACGCGCACGCCTTCGGCGCCCAGCGACTCGAGCACCGGGCCCAGCGCGACGTGCAGCCGCGCGAGGCTCTGTTCCGTCACCGGCACCAGGCCCTCCGGCTCCGGGTGCTGGAAGTCCTGCGCGGGGCGCTCCAGGCGGGACACGGGCGCGCGCGGCGCGGGGGCGTCGCTGGCCACGAGCGCGGCGCCGATGCCGTCCGTGCGCTCCGCCTCCGGACGGCCCAGGGCGCGCAGCGCCTCCGCGTACAGCGTCCAGCCGTCCACGTCCGGCCACTTCTCACGCAGGAGCGCGGGCCAGAAGCGCACCGCGAGCACCGCGCCGTCGGGGACGGGAGAGAAGCGCTCGGTCACCCACCGCGTCAGCGCGGGCGTGAGCTGCTTCGCGTCCGCGAGCCGCTCCGCTAGACGCACCGCCGGGCCCACGAGCTGCGCGTCCAGGTAGCCGCGGAGGATGACCTCCAGCTCCGCCGGGTCCTGGGTGAGGCGCTCGCGCAGCCGCAGCGCTTCGCCCACCAGGCCGCGCGCGTCCGCGAACTTCACGCGGCGGGCCAGCCGCTCGTCCGTGTCCGGGAGCTGCTCCAGCTGCGTGGCCGCTTCGGCCCAGCGCTGCTGCGCTTCGTAGGCGTCCGCCAGACGCTCGCGGTACGGCGCCCACGCGTCGGCGCCCGCGAGCTTCGCGAGGGCGTCCGCCAGCGTGAGGAACACGGTGGACTCGCGCGCCTCGTCCACCAGCCCGAGCAGCGCCTGCACGGCGGCGAGGCTGTCCGCGTCGTCGGTGAGGGCGGCCTCGAAGGCCTCGCGCGCCTCGGCGGGCTGGGCCAGGGGGCCTTGCAGCAGCTCACCGCGCTCCAGGTGCAGCAGCGCGCGCGCCTTCGCGTCGTTCGTGTCCTGGGCGATGAGCGCCAGCGTGCGCTCCGCGGACTCCAGGCGGCCCAGCTCGCGCTCCAGGGCGTAGCGCTCGCGCAGCAGCTCCTCGCGGCGCGCGGGCCAGCCGTCCGCGGCGAAGGCCAGGGACTCCAGCCGCGCGGGCTCCGGCAGCGCGCGCACGCGGGCGAGCACCGCTTCGGCCAGGGCTTCCGGCTCCAGGCCCAGCTCCGGCAGCAGGAGCATCAGGCGCGCGCCGAGGCCGGGCTCTCCGCCCAGCTCCTCCAGGGCGCGCAGGCGCGCGAGCACCGGGGCCGGACGGGCGCGCAGGACCTCGTCGCGCAGCGCCACGGCGAAGGCGGCGTCACGGTCGTAGGACAGGGCCGCCAGCTCCAGCAGGCCCTCCCACTCCGCGTCCTCGCGCAGACCGTCCGCGAGCGCGGTGGCGTGGGCGGGGTCCGCGTCCGGCGTCGCGACCAGGGCCCAGAGGGCCACGCGCGTGCGGGCCACGTCGCCCGCCTGCGCGGCCATGGCCAGCGCGTCGGTGTACTCGCCCGCGGCCATGGCGGGCGTGAAGCCCACGTCCAGGGCGCGCGCGAAGGCGCCCAGGCGGGCGAAGCGCTCGGCCAGCTCCGACGCGGACAGCATGTCCGGCGCGTCGGTGGCGATGCGCTCGACGACCTCCAGCGCCTCGCCCATCTCGCCCGCCTTCTCCCAGAGGCCGGCGGCCTCCAGCAGCAGCGGGGGACGCTCCTCCGGCGCGGCGAGCCGGGCCGCCTGCAACAGCGCGCGGGCCGCGCGGGGCGCGTCTCCGGAGGCGCGGTGCAGGTGCGCGACGAGCAGCGCGGCCCGCAGGTCCGGCTCCGTGGCGACGGCGGCCTTCGCGGCCTTCAGCGCGTCTTCCAGCAGGCCCGCCTTCTCGAAGGCGCGCGCGGCGGCCACCAGCAGCGACACGCGCTGTTCGCCCGACGCGAGCTCCGCGCGGGCCACGCGGACTTCAGCGCGGCGCGCGTGCGCATCACCGAGCAGCGGCTCCAGGGCCTCCAGCGCGTCGGCGTAGCCGGCACCCGAAGCGCCCCGGGCCACCACGGCCTCCAGCGCGTCGCGGGCGGCTTCCTCGCGGCCCGCGTCCTTCGCCAGCCCCGCGAGCTCCAGCCGGAGCACCGCGGACTCGTCCGCGTCGTCCGTGAGCGGAATCAGCCGCTCCAGCGCGGCGAGCAGCTCCGTGGACTCCTTGCGCGCACGCAGGCCGTCCACCAGCGCGCGCAGGGCGGCCGGGTTCTCCGGATCCGCCTCCGCCGCGCGGCGCGTGAGGGCCCACGCCGTGTCCGCGTCCGACAGCGACTCGTTCGCCACGGACGCGGCGGCGAGCAGCAGCTCCGCGGCGCGCGAACCTCCCGCGGCCTCCGCGCCCGCTTCGTAGATGCCCAGCAGGTCGCCATGGCGGCCCAGGGCGCGCAGGCCCTCCACCGCGCGGTCGATGACGCCCGCGTCCGCGGGGCGCAGCCGGGCCAGGGGCACCAGCGCGTCGATGGCCTCGCGCGGGTCGTCGAAGAGGTCGGCCGCGCGGCGCAGCAGCACCTCCTCCGTCGCCGCGTCCTGGGCCCTGCGCGCCAGCTGCAACGACGCCCGGTACAGGCCGGGGCCGTTGCCCGTGCGCGAGTGCACCTCCGCGAGCAGCGACAGCGCCTCACCGCCGCGCGCGCCCTCCGGCTCCAGCGACACCACCGCTTCGAAGGCGTCCGCCGCGTCGTGGAACGCGCCCGACGCGAGCGACGCATGGCCCAGGCGCAGCCACGTGCGCACGCGCACCGGCACCGGCAGCGAGTCCCCGCCCAGCGCCAGCACCCGGCGGTCATACGGCTGCGCGGCGGCGGGGCCTCCGCCCTGGGCGGCCAGCTCGGCGCGAGCGCAGAGGGCGTCCACGTCACCGTTCGCGCGGCCCAGGTAGTCGTCGAAGGCCTCCGCGGCCTTGAGCGCTTCGCCCGCGTCCAGCAGGCGCTGGGCCCGCTCACGCAACAGGGGCAGCGCTTCCGTGGGGGCCACGGCCTCCGCGCGCTGGCCCAGCAGGTCCGCCAGCCGGCGCACGTCACCGGCGGCGCGCTCGCGCACGTGCTGGAAGGCCTCCGCGTTGGCGGGGTCCAGCTCGAAGGCGCGGTCCTCGCAGAGGATGGCGCGCTCGCGGGCCCCCTCTTCGCGGAAGGCGCTCGCGGCGGCGAGGTAGCTCTGGGCGGCCTCGGCGGGCGTCTGGCGCTCGGCGCGGCGGAGCATCAGCTCGGCCAGGGCCTGGCGCTCGCCGCTCTCTTCCAGATAAGCGCGGTGGCGCGTGAAGACGGGCTCCCGGAACGGATCCGCCTCCAACAGGATGGCGTCGAACTCGGCGGCGTCCGCGGGGCGGCGCACCTGGTGCAGCAGCTCCGCGGCCTGCGCGGTCAGGTTCAGGTCGTCCGGCTTCGCGGCGCGCGCGGCGATGAGCGCGGCGGCGGCGGCCTCTGGCTTGTTCGCGCGGTCGCGGTAGAGGACCGCGGCCTGGAGGAGCAGCGCCGCGTGACGGTCGGCGTCGAGCTCCGACTCCGCGCACTCCTCGTACCAGGCGGCCAGCTCCGCGAGCCGGCCGTCGCGCTCCAACAGCTCCGCGAGCAGGTTCTCGGCTTCCGTGAGCCACCGGTCCTGGCGCAAGGCCTGGCGCAGGAAGCCCTCCGCCTTCGCCGTGTCCGCGAGCTCGCCCAGGTTCAGGCGGGCCAGGCGCAGCAGCACCGCCGCGCCCTCGCGCGTGCCCGTCATCCGGGGCAGCCCGCGCTCCCACCAGCGCGCTTCGGCGGCAGCGTCGTCGCGGCGCTCGGCCAGGGCCGCGCCCATGCGCGCGGTGTCCAGCTCCGCGGCCAGGCCGAAGGCAAGCTCCAGCGAGGCCTCCGCCGCGTTCAGGTCCAGCTTCACGTCGCGCAGCAGCTCCGCGCGGCGGCGTTCACACGCGGCGGCCTCCGCGTTGCGTTCACCGGCGGCGAGCAGGTCACGGGCGTTGGCGAGCGAGCGCAGCGCCTCGTCCGTGCGGCCCATCGACTCCGCGAGCCGGGCCTCCTCATCGTAGGCCGCGAGCGCGGCGTCCACGTCCCCGGCCTGGAGGCTGAGCGCGGCCACCGGCTGGAGCTCCGCCAGCAGCTCCGACGTGCGGCCCGTCTCACGGTAGAGGGCGACGAGCCGGCGGCGCAGCGGCAGGGGCTCCTTCGCCATCTTCGCCGCGTGGGACAGCAGCGACGCGGCGATGGCCGCGTCCGCCAGCGCCTCGCGCGCCCGCTCCGCCAGCGACACCAGCCGCGAGACGGTGTCCTCGGACGGCGCCAGGACGCGCGCGTGGGCGACGCGCACCTCGAAGGCACCGCGCGGGTCGTCGCGCTCCAGCAGCGCGGAGAGACGCTCCACGGCGCGCTCGCACAGCGGACGCTGCGTGAGCAGGTACCGGTACGCGGCCACCGCGCGCTTCACATCGCCGGCCTGTTCGGCCAGGTCGCCCAGGCGCAGGCTCGTGGCCTCCGCCGCCTCCGGGGCCGCGCGGAAGTCCGCGGCCTGCACCAGGGCCTCCTGCAACGGCAGGGCTTCGCGCACCACGCCGCGCAGGTAGAGCAGGTCCGCCAGCGTGGCCAGGTCCTCGCCCTTCGCGGGCACCCGCTCATGCGCGCGACGCGCCAGGGCCAGCGCCCGGTCCAGCTCCTGGGCCTGCCGCGCGTAGGTGACGCCCTCGCGCAGCAGCGCCGCGGCCTCGGCGGCGTCGGCGTCCTCCGCCGCGGCCTCCAGCAGGCCCGCGGCCTCCAGCAACTCTCCACGGCCAGCCACCAGCGACACCAGCCGGCGGCGCACCGCCGCGTCCGCCGGGGCCAGCCGCAGCGCCTGGCGCAGCGCGGCCTCCGCGGGCGCGCCCTGCCCCAACCGGTCGAGGTAGAGGCTCGCGAGCTCCGAGTACAGCGACGCGGCGGCGGCGGGCGACGCGTGGGGCGCCTCGGCGGCGAGCAGCTCCGCGAGCCGGGCCCAATCCTCCAGGTCGCGCAGCACGCGCTGCAACGCGAGCGTCGCTTCTTCGTGGCGCGGCGCCAGACCGAGCGCGGCCTCCAGGTCGCGCGCGGAGGCCTCGCGGTCCCCCTGCCCTTCGAGCAGCGCGGCGCGCAGTAGGAGCGCTTCCACGCGGCGGGCGGTGGGCCCCTGGCGCGCGGCCTCGGCCAGCGCGGCGGCTTCGTCCGCGGGCTTGCCTTCGCGGCGGGCCAGCTCGGCCAACTGGAAGAAGGCATCGCACCGCGCGTCGGCGGGCGGCTCCAGCGCGATGGCGGCGCGCAGCGCGTCTCCGGCGGAGGCGCGCTCGTCCTTCTCCAGCAGCACGGTGGCCAGGGCCAGCAGCCGCTCCCGGGCGCGCGTGCCCAGGGTCGCGTCGGCGGCCACGGCGCGGCGCCATGCATCCAGCTCCGCGGGCGCGTCCGACGCCTCACGCGCCAGCTCCGCCAGCATCAGCAGCAGCGGCGCGGGACGGCGCGACAGCTTCGCGGCCTGGGCGCAGTCGTCGCGCGCGGGCCCCGTGCGGCCGGCGCTCCGGTGCAGCATGGCCCGGCGCGCGAGCAGCTCGGCGCGGGCTTCACCCGACGCGGCGGACACCAGCGTGCCCAGCAGCTCCAGCCGCTCGGACTCTTCTTCCGGCGTGCCCGTACCGGGCGGAGGCAGCAGCTCCAGCAGCGCCTGCGCCGCCCACGCGTCCTGCGGCTCCTCCGCCAGCAGGCTGCGCAGCGAATCCATCGCGGCGCTCGCGCGGCCCAGGGAGAGGCACAGCTCGGCCAGCTCGCGGCGGGCCTGACGGCGGGCATCTCCGGACAGGCGCGGCCACAGCTCCACCAGCAGGTCCGCCAGGGCCTCGCGGGCACCGGCCTTGCGGTGCAGCGCGGCCAGCTCCAGCCGCGCGTCCAGGTCCTCCGGCGTGCGCGCGCAGAACTCCGCGAGCAGGCGCCGCGCCGCGTCCGTGCGGTTCGCGCGCACGGCGGCGGTGGCGGCCTTGCGCGTGAGGGCCACGCGCTCCGCCTCGCGCGGGGCATCCACGTCCGCGGGCGGCAGCGCCAGCACCGCCTCGAAGTCCTCCAGCGCGGCGCGGGCATCCGTGGCCAGCCGCAGCTCGCCCCGGCGGATGCGCGCGGGCGCGAACGTCGCGTCGCGCTCCAACGCCTCGGCGAGGAAGGCCTCTTCGCGGCTCGTGCCCGCGGCCAGCAGCGACGCGCGGAAGAGCAGCTTCGCGCCCGCCCGGGCATCCGGCACCAGCGTGGCCCGCCGCGCGTACAGCCGCGCCGCCTCCAGCTTCTCGCCGCGCTCCAGTTCCAGCTCGGCCAGGGCCTCCAGCACCTCCGCCGCGAGCGGGCCCTCGGGGCTCGCCTCCAGCGCGGAGGACAGGCGCATCAGCGCGGCGGCCTTCTCTCCACGCTCCAGCAGGGCGCGCGCGCTCTGGAGGAACAGCGGCGCCGCCTCCTCCGAACGGTCCGCGCCCGCCAGCGCCTGCGCGCGCGTGGCCCACAGCTCCGCCAGCGCCTGCGTCTCGCCGGCCTCCGTGTAGAGGGCCTCCAGCCGCGTGGCGAGCACGTCATCCAGCCGCCGCAGCGGGAACGCCTGCGCGTACGCGGCGATGGCGCCCTCGCGGTCACCCAGGAGCTCGCACGCGCGGCCCAGCCGGGCGCGCACGTCCGCCAGCTTCTCCGGCGCCGCGGTGCGCGGCAGCGTGGCCAGCAGCGACTCCAGCGCGCGCCGGGCGTGCTCGGGCCGCTCGCAGCGCAGGCTCAGGTCCGCCAGGTCCAGCAGCACCGCCGCGTCCGGAGCGAGCCGCGCGGCCTTCTCCAGCGCCACCAGCGCGTCGCCCACGCGGCCCAACCGCGCCTCCAGCACGCCCGCCAGTTCGCGCAGCGCCGCCGCCGCCAGCCGCTTGTCGCCCTGCGCTTCCGCGACGCGCGCGCGGTCCTCCAGCGCGGTGGCGAGCCCCGCCAGGTCGGAGCGCTTGCGCTGCAACGCGCACAGCTCGCCCAGCGCCGGCAGGTCGTCCGGCTCCGCGCGCAGCACCTCCTGCAACGCGTGCACGGCCAGGTCCAAATCAAAGGCCAGGTCGCGCGCGGCCACCGCGAGGCGGCGGTACTTCTGCGCCCGCTCCTTCGGCTCCGTCGTCAGCCGCGCCAGCGCCGCGAGGCACCGCGTGAGCTGCGCCCCATCACGGCGGGCCTCGGCCAGCGCCAGCAGCGACTCCAGCGCGGGCCGGTGGTCTCCGTCCGCCTCCAGCGCGAGCGTGAGCAGCTTGTCGGCCTTGTCCGCCTGCTGGAGCTTGCCCCGGTACAGCTCGCCCGCCTCGGCCCACAGCGCGGCGCGGGCCTTCGGCTCCTCCTTGAGGGCGGCGGCCTTCTCCAGCGCCTCGGCCAGCTCCTGCGAGCGGCCGGTGACGCGGAAGTACGGGATCAGCTCCTCCAGCGCGACGGCGTCGCGCGGATCCAACGCGAGCGCCGCTTCCAGGTGCTCGCGCGCCCGCGCCGGGTCGCCCAGCTTCGTGCGCGACAGCCGCGCCAGCGCGTGGTGGCTCTCGTGCGCGGCGTGACGGACGCTCTCCGAACGCGGCGCCGGCCCCGCCAGCTCCAGCGCCTGCTGGTAGCCGCTCAAGGCCTCCTGCAACCGGCCCAGGCCCTCGGCCACGCGCGCGGAGGCGAACAGCGGCTCCGGCTCACCGGGCAGCAGCGACACCGCCTCGCGGTAGCGCAGGAGCGCGTTCTCCGGCTGCTTCAGGCCGTCTTCCCACACCCGGCCCGCGAGCAGGTCCGCCTGTCCCACGCGGTCCAGCTCATGGCGCGCCATGGACACTTCACGCAGCCGGTCCAGCGCCTTCAGCGCGCGCAGGTGCTCACCGCCGCGGTGGCACAGCTCGCCCAACAGCAAGAGCGCGTCCGGCTGATCCGGAGACAGGCGCAGCGCGGCCTCGCAGTGCAGCCGGGCCCCCGCGATGTCGTCCTCCGTCTGCGCGCACAGCCGCGCCAGATGCACGTGCGCGTCCGCGGCCTCCAACGGGTCGCGAGCCAGGGCCGCGAGCCGCCGGTACGCCCGCACCGCGCCCGCCCGGTCGCGCGCCTGATCCGACGCGCGCGCCAGCGCCTTCAACGACGGCAGGTGGTCCGGCTTGAGGCCCAGCAGCTCATGCAGCGCCTTCACCGCCACCTGGGGCGCGGTGTCTCGCGAGGAGCGCGCGGCGGCCTCGGCGGCGAAGAACGCGGCGGCCTCTTCCGACGTGCGGCGGGCCAGCGCGCACAGCGCCAGGTAGCGCTCCGCCGCGCGGGCACCCTCGCCCCGGCGCTCGCGCACCACGGCCTCGCCCCACAGCGCCGCGGGGCTGCGGTCACGCCGGCGAGACAGCGTGGCCGCCACATCCAGGGCCAGGTCGTGCGCCTGCGGATCCGCGACGAGCAGCGCCAGGAGCCGCTCCGCCGCGAACGGGTGCGCGTCCTGCGCGTCACCGGCCTGGAGGTACGCCTGCCGCGCCTCCGCGAGCCGTCCCTGCGCGACCAGCCCTTCCGCGTCCGCGAACGCCCGGGCGCCCTCCAGCGCCAGCATCAGCTCCTCGTCCGGCGCGGCGGGCGGCGGCAGCCCTCCGGCGGCGAAGCGCAGACGCAGGCCGGTGCTGGAGACCTCCGCCGCGGACAGGCGCGCGGTGTCCAGCGTGGGCACCTTGTAGCCCCGGCTCAGCGCGGCCCGCTCGCACAGCGCGGGCAGCACGCGGGTGGAGAAGCCGGTGGCGCCGCGCACCTCCACGTCCGGCAACAGGCCCAGCGCGCCCACGGCCTCGGACAACAGGCCCGGCAGCTGCACGGACGGCGTGGCGGAGAAGCCATACAGCCGCACGTCGTAGACGTAGACGGCCAGCCGGTCCCCGTCCGCGTCGAAGGCGATCTTGAACGTGAACGGCGTGCGCTCCGGCGCCGGCAGCCGGCCCTGGCCTTCCAGGTAGCCGGGGCGGAAGTGCAGCCGCAGCTCCTCCACGCCCGCGAGCCGCCCGGCCAGCTCCGCCACCTTGCGCGTGACGAGGTCCGCGTCGACCGTCAGCTCCAGGAAGCCGAAGAGCAGCTTCTTGCGCTGGTAGCGCGTGGCGCCCGCGCTGACGTTGAACGGGAAGCTGACGTCCGGAATCTGGAGCGCGAAGTCGGCGATGCGCAGCCCGGGCTGAACCTCCAATGCCGGAAAGCCCACGAACGCACGCCGATCCAACAGGCGAAGCTCGGGGGCGGCGCCGGAAGCGGGCGCGACGGGCTTGGGGGACTCGCTATCGGTGGCCATCGGAGGAGGCTGGGGAGGCTACCATGACCCCTAAGCCCTGGAATTTTTAGGCAAACCCTTGGCTGGAAGGCAGGCGGCGGGGCACGGCGTACCCAGGCGTTTCCCAGGTGATTCCGTCCAGGAGGAACGTCATGCGCCCAAAGCGGAAGCCGTGCAAGATGCCGCGCCGTGCTGGCCCCCGACGCACTGGTTCTCGACGGTCGATTCCGGGTTCTCAAGCCCCTGGGCTCTGGGGGCATGGGTGAGGTGTACCTGGGCGAGCAGGTCTCCCTGGGCCGCAAGGTCGCCATCAAGGTCCTCCACCACGACCTCCACGCCCAGGCCGGCATGGCCGAGCGTTTCAAGCGCGAAGCGCGCCTGCTCTCCGCCGTGGAGCACCCGGCGGTGGTGCGCATCGTGGACTTCGGCCAGTCCGGCGACGCCGCGTGCCTCGTCATGGAGTTCGTGGAGGGGCAGAGCCTCCATGACGCGCTCCAGGGCGGACCGCTGCTGGCGCCCCGCGCGCTGGCGCTGCTCCAGCAGTTGGCGGAAGGGCTCGCGGCCATCCACGACAAGGGCATCATCCACCGCGACCTGAAGCCGGAGAATGTCCTCATCTCCCCGTCCGCGCGAGGAGAACAGGCGCGGCTGTTGGACTTCGGCATCGCGCGGCTGGTGGAGCCGGAGGCCGGCACCGCGCTCAGCCAGGTGGGCGTGGTGCTGGGCACGCCGGAGTACCTGTCCCCGGAGCAGGCCGTGGGCGCGAAGGTGGACACGCGCAGCGACCTGTACTCTTTCGGCGTGCTGGCCTACCGCGTGCTGTCCGGGCGGCTGCCGTTCGACGGGCCCACGCCGCGCCACTTCCTGTCGCAGCACGCCTCGCACGCGCCGCTGCCCCTGGACCGGGCGGCGCCGCAGCTGTCGCGCTACGTGGGGCTGCTGTCGCTGGTGATGCGGCTGTTGGACAAGGACCCAGCGAAGCGGCCCCAGACGGCGAACGAGCTGGCGGACGCGCTGGGCCTGGCGCACGCGGCGCTGATGGCGTTCACGCCCAGCCAGGGCACGCCCATCGTCCACGCGAACATGACGCCGTCCTCCGGCACGGCGGCGTTCGGGGTGGATCCGGCGGCGCCGGCCGCGCCGGGTTCGGGCACGGCGGCGTTCGGCGTGAACCCCGCGCCCGCGGGCCCGGGCTCCGGCACGTCGGCGTTCGGCGTGGCGCAGGCCGCGCCCCCGGTGACGGCGCCTCCGGTGCAGGCACCGCCGCGCACGGGCACGGCGGCGTTCGGCACCCCGGGCCTGCTGTCGGGCGCGCTGGGCGCGGTGACCGGCGGCTCGCCGGTGACGAAGGCGCAGAACGTGACGGTGATGCTCACCGACATCCAGGGCTTCACCGACCGGATGAGCCGGCAGACGCACGAGGAGAACGCGCGGATGCTGGACACGCACGACCGGCTGCTGATGCCGCTGGTGCGCGAGCACGACGGGAAGCTGGTGCAGAAGCGCGGCGACGCGCTGGTCGCGATCTTCCGGGCTCCCTCCGCGTCCATCCGCTGCGGCATGGCGATGCAGCAGGCGCTGTGGCGCTACAACCAGACGGTGCCGGAGGAGCACCAGCTCCACGTCCGCGTGTGCCTGCACTCGGGCGAGGTGCTGGTGACGAACGACGCCGTGCTCGGCGAGCCGATGGAGGTCGTGAAGGCGGTGGAGCACGTGGCCGCCGCGGACGAGGTGACCTTCACCGAAGCCGTGAACATGGTGCGAAACCGCGCCGAGGCCGCCGCCGAGCCCTGCGGCACCATCCCCCTGCCCGGGCGCGATGAGAAGGTGCAGCTGTACCGCGTGACGCGCTCGACGGAGGGCTCGCCGTTCGGCGCGGCGCTGGGAATCCCCGACTCCGGGACGAAGCCGTCACCGCTGGCGGGTCTGGGCGCGAAGGCGCGCGAGAGCGTGGCAGCCTTGCGTCAGCGTCCGCGAGTCCTGGCTGGCGGCGCGGGTGTCCTGGCGCTGGTGGTGGCGGGCGCCGCCTGGATGGCGCACGCGAATGATCCGCTGGTGCAGGCGCGCGGGCTGTTGAACGACGGCAAGCCCAAGGAAGCGCTCCAGCGGCTGGAGGCGCCAGACACGCCGGATGACGCGGAGGCGACGCGGCTGCGCGCTGTGGCGAAGCACGCGCTGAACAGGCACAACGAGGAGCACGGCCTCATCCTGGGCCTCGACGAGGAAGGCCGGGAGGCGCCAGAGCCGAGGCTCTTGGATGGACTGGCCGAGGACTTCGGGAACAACGAGAAGGACATCTCCGCGCGCAGGGCCCTGGAGGCGTTGCCCGCCACGACGGTGCACTCCCATCTCGCGTCCCTGGCCAAGGGGACTCCCTCGACGAAGCAGTGGGGAGCGCTGCGCTATCTGGACTCGAAGGACACCCCGGGCCTGGACCTGGTGGGGCTCTACTCCACGGCGTTGGAGTCCAGCGACTGCGGCGTGCGCACGAAGGCAGCGTTGCGACTGGCGAGCCTGGGCAACGCCTCCGCCCTGCCCGCCCTCACGCGCGCGGCGGAGAACCCGCCAGGCGGCAAGGCCTGCAACCCGCAGACGTTCAACCGGGCCATCGAAGAGCTGAAGAAGAAGTCCGCGCCGTAGCGTGGCCCTCCGGACGCACGTGTGTCACGCAGGCCGCGCGTTCCCAGCGGATCCGCTGTGCATCCATCTTGCACTCGCGGCGGGCCTCTCTCGCGGTCCCCTCCCTGGAGCCCCATGAATCCACTGCGCTGCGGTCCCCTCCTGCTCCTCCTCACGGCCTGTGCCTCCACGCCCTCCGTGAATCCTCCCCCTTCCCAGGAGGAGTTCGTGCTCGCGAAGGACGTGCGGGTGCGGCGCATGGCGCCTGGCGTGTGGATGCATGTCACGGAAGCGGGCGGGGACTGGGCGGGTATCACCGCGAACGGGCTCCTCGTGGAGGACGGTGACGCGTCCATCCTCGTCGACACCGGCTGGACGCCGGAGCACGCCCAGGCGCTGCTCACCTGGGCCCGCGACACGCTCCACCATCCGGTGCGCGCCGCGGTGGTGACGCACTTCCACCTCGACCGGACCGGCGGCATTCCCACGCTCGACGCGCAGGGCATCCCCGTCCACGCTCGCGAGGACACGGCGCTGCGCGCGGGCAAGCAGGGCAACCCCGTTCCCTCGAAGCGGCTGGCGGATGCGCAGGACTTCGGGCCGCTGTCGGTGTTCTTCCCCGGCGCGGGGCACTCGCCCGACAACCTCGTCGTCATGCACCCGGCGTCAGGCATCCTCTATGGCGGCTGCTTCATCAAGGACGCCCACGCGAAGACCCTGGGCAACCTGGAGGACGCGGACATCGCCGCGTGGCCCGCGAGCATCCAGCGCGAGCGCGAGCACTTCCCCAACGCTCGCATCGTCATCCCCGGCCACGAGCAGCCCGGCGGACCGGAGCTGCTCGACCACACGGAGGCACTGCTGAAGAAGACCTCGCGCTGAAACGCGCGGTGTCTCAGTCGTCCCGGTGCGCGTGGCCCTTCTTCTTGCCACGCCCCGGGCCGTCCCAGTCGTCGTCCCAGCCGCGGCCGCCCTTGTCCTTCACCTTGTCGTTCACCTTGATGAGGTTGCGCGAGTACGCGTCGTAATCCAGGTGCAGGTGGCCCTTCTCGCCCCGGCCATCCACGCGGAACTTCACCTTCCACACGTTGTTGCCGGTGAGGTGCGCCTCCTGCAAATCGCAGCGGTAGCCGCGCGCACGGCACTGGTCGAACCCGCGATGCACGGCTTCGTCGTAGCTCATCGCCACGGGGCGTGACGGAGGCGGCGGCCTCGGAGGCGGCCTGTGCGGACGCGTCTCCGCCACGATGCAGCCGGATGACAGCAACAGGCTTCCGAGGAGCAACGTCAGGGGCAGTCTCATGCGCGGGATGACGCCACACCCGCGTCTGGATTCAAACGCGCTCGCGGTGCGAGCAGGCCCCCGCGACTGCCGTGAGACTACAAAGCTCCAGGCGAAGCGAACGCGACGAACAATTCACCCGCGAGGTACGCGCGCATCCCCTTGCTCGCCGGTCGGATGAAATCGTTGAGCAGCGCACCGGAGTTCAGCTTGTGCACCGTGGGGCGCGCCAGGTTCATGCGGCTGCGCGCCACGCCCTTGCCGCCCCGGTGGATGAACGTCACGGTGCCGTCGGGCGCCACGGACTCCACGACCGCGATGTGCGTCATGCCGTCGTTGCGCTTGCCGTCGCGGTTGCGGTCGTACGTCTCCTTGAAGAACGCCAGGTCGCCCGGACGCGGGTTCAGCCGGTGCACCGCGCCCACGGCCTGCGCGCGGCGGAAGATGCCCGTCACCGCGTTCTCGCCCGCGAGGAAGCCGTGCGCCACCAGGTCGATGCCGGCCTGCATGTACGCCAGCCGCACCAGCCCCGAACAGTCATTGGGCACCGAGCGGTCCAACCGCCGCGCCCCCACCAACTGCGCCGCGCGCGCCACGATGCCGCGCGCCAGCTTCGACGGCGGAGGCAGCAGCTCATCCCAGAAGCCGCCCGGCCCCTGCGTGGGCCCGGTGAACAGCGCCGCGGCCTCCAGCGCCGCCGCGATGACGCCCGCCTCCTCCGGCACCGGGTGCGGCTCGGCATCCAGCAGAGCGGTCAGTCCCTCGCTCCCCTCCGGCATCACGAAGGCCAGCGGCGGAGGCGCTTCAGCCTTCACACCCAGTGCCCCCTCCGCGCCCACCGGCGCGACGCTTGGGGCTTCAACCGGGGGCCGCGCGACGGGCGCGACCGGAAGTTCCACCGCCATGCGAGGCGCGGCGTCCGGGACGTGCGCACAACCCACCAGGCAGCCCAGCGACATCAGGGTGACGAGCGACGAACGGCGCAGCAGCAACAAGTCCTCCGGGGGTGAAAGCGGGCGCATTCAACCCCGGATTCGTTTTACGTCAAACAGCGATCATCCCTCCCAGGTCGCGAGCAGGTCGCGCACCCGCCCGTACTTCTGGAGCAGGGTGGCGCGGTGGGCGCTGAGCACCACCATGAATCCCACCACGAGCAATCCCAACATCGACAGGAACAGCGCGCCGATGCGGTGGTCGCGCATGCCGAAGCGCACCAGGTTGGCGGCCACCGCCGTCACCAGGAACGCCGAGCCCAGGTACACGTAGGAGCGGATCCGCAGCGCGATGCCCGCCCCCACGCCCACCAGGCAGAGGAACACGCACAGGAGCATCGCCTCGCCGTCGTTGAAGAGCAGCGGCTTCCACGCGCCCGCCACGTAGATGCCCGTCACCGCCAGCGCGCGCAGCTGCGCGTAGGCATCCATCGACAGGCTCTTGCGGAAGACGCGCAGGAGCAGGAGCAGGGAGAGGCCCGCGGGGATGGCGTAGTACTGCGGCTCGCCGGAGCCGGTGCCCAGCCACACGAGGTACAGCGCCGTGTTGAAGGCGGCGACGGATATCGTCGACGCCAGGCCCCGCTGCTTCGTGAACGCCCCGAGCGCCGCGAAGTGCGCCGCGTAGCCCACGAGCAGCGCCACCGCGATGAACGGATGGCTCCACGGCACCGTCAACAGGCCCGCCAGCGGGAAGAGCCACGCGCCCGCCACGGCGGGACGGCGGAAGGCCTGGAGGCCCGAGCCCTCGCGCCGCACGAAGAGGTACAGGCCGATGAAGACCGCGCCGCCCATGATGGACACCAGGCTGTCCGCGGCGTCGGGCCGCGCGTTCAGCCCGATGAAGCGCACGCAGAAGTAGCCCAGCGCCACCGCCGCCTGCGCGAGCCACGCCGCGGCTTCGTCCTCCTCGCGCGCCGCGTGGCGCACCAGGGCGAACAGCAGGAACACCAGCCCGCCGCACGCCACCCACGCCTCGCGCCCCGCGCCGCCCGGCAGACGCACCGACAGCACCGCGAACAGCACCTCCGTGAGGGCGATGAAGGAGAACGCCCGCCCCATGCGCCCGCGCACCGCCTTGCCCGCCACGGACAGCACCAGCGTGGCCAGCAGCGCCGTCGCCGCGCCCAGGTACGGGAGGAGGAACTGCGCGCCCCGGCCGGTGGAGTGCGTGGCGCCGTAGTGCAGGAGGAAGGCGTGCTCGGCGAAGAGGGACGCAAGCCAGCCCACCCACTCGCGGTCGCGGCGGCGCAGCACCACCACCCACGCCGTGGCCAACACGAAGAACACGCACAGCGGCATGCCCGGGTGCGTGAGCGAACGCAGGCCCGCGAGCGACAGCAGCGCCAGCACCGCGCCACCGTGGTGCAGCGCCGCGCCCACCACCACGCCGCGCCTGTCCAGCGCGAAGCCGGCGAGGGCCAGCAGCAGGCCCGTGCCCGCCACCACCGCGGGCGCCCACAGCGGCGGCACGGCGGCGACCAGCACCAGGCCCAGCAGCGCCGTGGCGGCGTTCATCATCAGGCGCTCGCGCGTCACCATCAGCGTCAGCGACGCGGCGCCCGCGACCAGCGCCACGGACGGGGGCAGCTCGCCCGGCCCCGCGTCCAACAGCCGCAGGCCCACGAGCAGCGCCACGGTGCCGGCGCCACCGGCCCACAGCGGCTCGCTCCAGGTGCCCTCGATGCCGGGCGTCAGGCGCGCGGTGACGTTCGTCAGCGCGCGCTGCACGCCGCCGGACTGGCACAGCGCGGACAGCAGCGCGGAGGCCAGGCCCACGAGCGCGACGAGCACCCCACCCTCCGGGCGCCACTCGCCCACCGCGAGGGTTCCCGTCTGGCCCAGCGGCGCCAGCGCGAACGCCGCCACCGCCGCGGTGAGCAGCCAGCGCTGCGACAGCAGGAACGCGGACACCAGGATCACCGCACCCAGCACGGCCAGCGCGCCAGGGGTCGGCGACACCAGCGTGGACATCGCCGCGATGGCCAGGGCCGAGCCCGTGGCGGAGGCGCGCAGCGCCGTGTCACGCGGGCTCCGGAAGAAGGAGGCCAGGGCCTGAGGCGCGTGGTGATCCGCCAGCGCCAGGGCCAGCAGCAGCCCCGTGGCCCAGGGCCGCGCCTCCGGGATGAACATCAGCAGCAGGGACGCGCCGATGACGCGGACGGAGGGCAGCGGGCCCGTCATGGGCACCAGCGCGAGGGCGCAGAAGAGGGCCGTGCGCTGGCTCAGCTCCTGCTCCGGGACCAGCAGCGCCAGCCCGCCCAGGCACATGAGCGCCACCTGCATGCTCATTGACAGCTCGTGGCGCGGGCGCTCCTCCCGCGAGCGCAGGAGCAGCGAGGCCATGGCCGGCACGTGCTCCACCCCGCGCACCACCAGCAGCGGGAACAGCGGCAGCAGCGCGGTCCACGCGAAGGGCGGGTGCCACGCCATCAGGGTCACGACGGCATAGGGCACCATCAGCGCCGCGGCGAAGGGCCGGTGCAGCGAGCGCGTCCACAGCAGCGGCAGCAACGCCGGACCGATGAGCGCGAGCTGCGCGGCACCGCGAAGCTCCGACAGCGCGTGCCCGTCCCACGCCAGCGAGGCGTCCGCCAGCACCACCATCGCGCCCAGCGTGGCGACGATGCGGAAGGACTCGCCGCCCGTGGCGATGCGCCGCACGGCGGGCACGTCCTCCAGGAGGGCCAGGACGCTGAGGAACGTGGCGAGCCCCAGGAGGGCCAGCGGGCCGGATGCGTGCAGCGCGAAGAGCGCCTCGATGGAGGCGACCATCAGTCCCAGCGTCACGGGCAGCGTGCGGGCGGTGAAGAGCGCCGCCAGCGCCGCGCCCATCAGGAACAGGGGCTCGTCACTGGAGCGGGCCAGCGCCACCGGCAACAGCGGCAGGATGAGCGCGAGGATGCCAGCGGTGGTGGTGCTCGCGCTCTTGCCCTTGCGCGCGGCGACGATGGAGCCCACGAGCGACGCGGCAATCAGCAGCACCAACGACAGCCCCGGCGACAGGCCCCACACCGCATAGACGTGCGGGATGTCCGGCAGGAGCGCGAGGCCCACGAGCACGACCGCGAACGGCCGCACGCCGGGGAAGCTGCGCGAGGCCACCGCCACCGTCGCGGCGGCGGTGAGGAGCACGGGGCCCATGAAGACCTGGTTCGTCAGGCCCCACACCACCGCGAGCCCCGCGTACAGGAGGGCCGGCACGCCGAACCGCTTGAGCAGGCCGCCGCGCTCGCCCAGGAGCGCCAGCACCAGCGCGCCGCCCACCATCGCCGCGACCAGCGCCTGCGTGGAGTGGGCCGCCGCCAGCTTCGGCAGGATGGCGCCCGCGAGGAAGGCGCCGTAGGCCAGGAAGTTCTCGTCGCGCAGCCGGTACGCGGCCACCAGCACGCCCGCGGCCCCCAGCGTCATGCCCACGACCGGCGCGGCGACGGGGGTCGTGCCCAGCGCGATGGCGAACCCGGCCGTGGCGATGACGCCCACCACGGCGGAGATGAAGCGCCGCGTGCGCTCGTCCGTGAGACGCCACACGAGGACCGCGAGGCCCAGGGCGAGGATGCCGGACACGACGGCCGCGGGGGCCGCGCCATAGACGCGGAAGGCGCTGAAGGGCAGCAGGCCGAAGAGCACCGAGCCCACGGCGGACAGCGGGAAGCGCTTGAACAGCAGGCCCGCGCCCAGGGACAGCACGGCCAGGGCGAGCGTGGCGAAGAAGGAGGGCCGCGAGTCGGGCCCCAGGTGGGAGTAGAGGGCGAACGCGGGCGCGGCCCAAGTGGTGCAGCGCAGGAGCACGTCCGCGAGCCCCAGGGAGCGCGCGTCACCGGTGCGCTCGCCGCGCTTCTGGGAGAAGTACGCGAGCACCAGGCCCGCGAGCACGAACGGGACGGCCGTCAGCGCGCCGTACTGGAAGGGCAGCGGCGCCGAGGGCGGGTAGCCCATGCGCGTCTTGATGGCATTGATGAGGAGCGTGAGGGCGTGGGGGATCAACTGCGCGCTGGACGCATAGCTGAAGTAGGCGCCCGCGTATGCCGGGTAGAGCCACGGCAGGCGGTTCACGGGGCCGCGAGACAGCGACACGAGCGTGCCGGTGAAGATGGCGGCGGTGAAGAAGAAGGCGGGCTTCGTGCCGACGATGGCGCCCGCGAGGCAGGCCACCTGGAGCGCGATGGTGATGACGGCGAGCGGATCCGCGGCGCGCTTCTCATCCAGCGTGCGGAAGCGCAGGCAGGTGGCGAGCAGGAACGCCGCGAAGGGCGCGTAGGTGCCAGGAGGAACGGAGGTCCCGGCGGCGCCCAGGGCCAGGTGCAACCGGATGGCGAACATCGCGGTGAGGAACAGAGGCGCGGCGATCGCGAAGGTGAGCGCACCGCCCTTTCGGGAGGTCCCGGTGGCCTTGCTCGACAGCAGGAAGAAGAGGACGCACGGCAGGGTGTTGAGCCACACCGCCGGGACGCCCACGCGCGCGGCCACGGGAGCCAGGCCCATGATGAGCGTGACGCCGACGAGCCCCAGCTGGATGAACGGGCGCGAGGGCGCGTCGAAGGACTCCACGGGCTTGCGGGCGAACCACGCGGCGACGCCGGACCAGGCGAAGAGGAGCGGCACGAGCAGCAACGGGCGCACGCCGTCGAGATGGAGCGCTTCACCGAAGCCCAGCGGCCCCAGCGCGACGCCGCCGAGCGGGGCCACGGCGGATCCGATGAGGCCGAGGATGTGGCCCGGCTTGCGCAGGGACTCGCGGCGGGCGAGGTAGCCGCCCCACACGGAGAAGCCGACGGAGTAGCCCACGGTCATGAGGAAGACGGTGAGCGAGCGGGTGACGGACGTCATCCCGTCCCAGGACTCGAAGACGAAGTAGAGCGTGCCGGAGAGGATGAGGAACGCGCCGATGAACCACGCGATGCTCTCGTAGAGGAACGGCCGCCACACGCGGCTCCACGTCGAGGTCTGCTCGACGATGCGGGCGGTGCGGCTGTTCGGAGCGGGAGGCTCCACGAACGGTTCGCCCGGGTTGGGAGGCAACTGGCGAGCGGTCCGCTGTTCATTGACGGCCCGCGCACGGGATTCGGCGGAGACACGCCCCGCGTTCAACCGGCGAGCCGCGGAGCCATCCGACAGCGAGGCGATGCCCAGGCACGCGATGAGGTCGAGCGAGTTGAAGTGGAAGGACGCGCCCGTGGAGCTGGGAGCCGTGGAGGAAGCGTTCTCGGAGGCAACAGCGTCGGAGACAGCGAAGTGAGCGTCGGGAGCAACAACGTCCGAGGTGAAGGAGGCGGCGGCGGGAGTCACGGAAGCGGAGGCGCCCTCCTGGGCGTCAGCGCTCACGGCCTGCGCGATGGGGGTCTCCTCGACGGCCGCATCCACGGTGGGAAGCGTCACGGGACCGAGGGCGACGGCGCCCTCCCCCATCGTCGGAGGCGTCACGGCTTCGTCGCGGAGCTCGACGGGCGCGGACGGCAGCGCGTCGATGGGCGTCTCGGTGAGGACGGAGAGGAGGACGCGGGCCTGGCGCTCGTAGCGCTCGCTGAGGCGGTGGGCGACGTTGGGCGGCACGTCGTGGACGTCCCAGCGGCGCACCTCGTCCAGGAGGAAGTGGACATGCGCGAGCTCGGCCTCGATGGCGGAGCGGGCGCGGGCGGCGAGACGATTGCCACAGACGACGCACTGGGACGCGCTTCCCAGGCGTTCTTGCCGGCAGGCAGGACAGTACATGGAACTTCCCCCTCTACAACGACCGTGCCACGGAGAATGCCCTGGAAAGGCACGGGATTGAAATCCACCGGGGTGCGTCGGGCGAGTGGCGGTTGTGCAGGGCGCTGCACACGTGCACACCCGTCGCCGCTGGCCGGAGGGCGTGAGTCATGGGACCGTGGAGGTCATGAGCACGGAACTGACGTTGAGGCCCATCGAGGCCCGGGACGACGCGGCGATGGCGGCGGTCATCCGCGCGGTGATGCCGGAGTTCGGCGCGGACGGCCCGGGGTTCGCGATCCACGACCCGGAGGTGGACGCGATGAGCGCGGCCTACGGCCGTCCCCGGCACGTGTATTTCGTGGTGGAGCATGGGGGCCAGGTGGTGGGAGGCGCGGGCATCGCGCCGCTGGACGGAGGCGCGCCGGACGTCTGCGAGCTGCGGAAGATGTACTTCCTGCCCACGGCCCGGGGCCACGGCATGGGCGAGCGCTTGTTGAGACACTGTCTGGAGTTCGCGCGAAGCGCCGGCTTCAAGCAGTGCTACCTGGAGACGCTCGCGGGCATGGATCAAGCCCAGAAGCTCTACCGCAAGGTCGGCTTCGAACCGCTCTGCGCCCCCATGGGCCGCACCGGCCACTTCGGCTGCGACCGCTGGTACGCGATGCCCCTGACCTAGGGGACGTAAGCGCTACGGCATGACCGCGCGTCGCCCAAGGACCTTGCCCTCGGGCGAAACGGCGTACAGCTCGAACCAGTCGAACTCCAACTGGCTCCCTGCGGGCCATCCGCACCGGTCGAGCCGCCGGTCGACCCGGACGAAGTAGACGCCGCCCTCCAGGCCCACCACCACGTCCAGCGAACGGGCGGACGACTCACAAGCCCCCGCGTCCTGCTTGGGAAAGCTGGCAAGGACGCGCTGGAGCGCGGCATGGGCCGCCAGGACCGCGGGCCCATCCAGCGTCGCGAGCGGGCGCAAGTCCGTGGGCCACTGGATGCCTGCGTCCGAAGCTCCGCCATCCGGCTTTGCAGGAAGCCCTGCATCGGGCCGGAAGGGCGTGCTTCCACCGTCCGCCACGAGCGACACCAGCAGCAGGACGTGATGAAGCTTCAGCAAGAGGCACCTCGCCCGTGGAAACGATGAACCTGCATCATCGTGGGTAGCACTTCGGAGGAGAAAGGGTCGAACCGATATTGCTGGGAGGCGCAGGCTCGCAGTGGGCCTCGAGCCGCCAGCGTCGCTCCGGCTCGCTCCAGCGGAAGACGTCTCCCTCGAAGTTCCATTTCAGGAAGCGTGGCGCATCCGCATGCCCTGTCGCCAGCCAGGCCCAGGCAGGAATAGGGCGCCCACGAGCGTCCCGAGCAGGCTTCCCACCAGGAGACACGGCGTACTCAATCATCGTCCAACGTGCCTCGCCGAGTCTGACGGCCGGGAACACCCGCAGGTCCGCATTGCTCATGTCCGTTCCGCACGGGTGGTTGTGAGCGAAGCCGAAGATGGGCAGGTCGCTTCCGAAGTCCTGGTCCACGACACCGCCCATCGGAGGCTGACAGCCTCTTCGCTCCCCCGTCTGTTTCCGGACGGGCCAGGAGACGCGCCAGTCCTTCGGCGTCCGGTACACCGCCAGGCAATACTCGGTCGCATCCGGTCGCGGACGTCCCGTGTTGGCATCACACGCATCCGTGGCACCTGGAAGGGCCATCAAGGTCTTGAGCGCGGGGAGCACCAGGTCATCAGGAACGGTGCCCATGTCCGCGTAGACCACGGGAACCTCCGGATGCGCCCACGGTCCAGGCGCGACAATCAGCTTCGGGTTGTTCTCCAACTGGGACAGCTCACTGCTCAGGAAATAGAGCCTTGGACTCGCACAGGCGAGCACCAGCAGCAGGGGGACAAGAAGGGATGTAGCCTCATCAGACTGAGAGCCTGACCGCCCGCCCACCGGCCCGGCAAGTGCGCCCGGCCAGTCACGTCCTCCGGACCCAACTTCCCAGGTCAGGAGGCGCGCATGGCTCTCAAGAAGCAGACGACAGGTCCACGGCGGGCGCCTCGCGTCCAGAGCACCCGCACCGCGCACGCCGTGGCGTCAGACACGGACAAGCTCCCGTTCGACATCGAGGAGGTCCTCCGCCGCGTGCGCCATGAAGTCCGCTCCTTCGCGGACGCCGCCATGTTCGAGCTCGCCGCGAAGGGCCACGGCTCCCTCTTCGAACAGCTCATCGCGTGCATCCTCTCCATCCGCACGCTCGATGAAGTCAGCCTCCCCGCATCCCTCCGGCTCCTCGGCCGCGCGCGCACGCCCGAAGCCCTCGCGCGCCTCACGCCCGAAGAAATCGACGCCCTCATCCGCCCCGTCACCTTCCACGAAGGCAAGGCCCACCAGGTCCACGCCATCGCCGTGCGCACGCGGGACGAGTTCAACGGCCAGCTCCCCGCGGATCCGGACGTGCTCCAGTCGTTCAGGGGCGTGGGCCCCAAGTGCGCGCACCTGGCGCTCGGCATCGCCTGCGGCCATGAGGTCATCAGCGTGGACATCCACGTCCACCGCGTCACCAACCGCTGGGGCTACGTGAAGGCCTCCACTCCGGAGCGCACCCTCGCCGCGCTCGAAGCCGTGCTCCCCCGGCCGTATTGGGTGGAGCTCAACCGGCTCCTCGTCCCCTTCGGCAAACACGTGTGCACCGGCTCGCGCCCGAAGTGCTCCACCTGCCCCGTGCTCCAATACTGCCGGCAGGAGGGCGTCACCTCCCACCGCTGAAGCCTACCGGTCGTGCCCCGCCCACTGCGTGGCCCGCCGCGCGAACCTCCGCCAGGGGTTCGTCCGGCCGCCGTTCTCCAGCGAGATCTCTTTCGAGTGCCGCACGTCCTTCTCCCAGCACGCCTCCAGCTTCGCGGCGATCTCCCGGTCCTCGAACACCAGCGACCCTTCGCTCAACTTGTTGAGCGACAGCGAGTCCAGGTTCGTGGAGCCCACGACGCACAGCCAGTCATCCACCAGCATCGTCTTCGAGTGCAGCATCGCCGGCTGGTACTCCCAGATGCGCACCCCCGCCGCCAGCAGCCGCTCATACGTGGACCGCTGCGACGCGCGCACCACCGGCACGTCGTGATGCGGCCCCGGGCCCAGCACCCGCACGTCCACGCCCTGGCGGACCTTCACCTCCAGCTGGTCCAGGACGTCGTTGGGCGGCGTGAAGTACGCGTTGGCGATCCACAGCCGCTTCGTCGCCGCCGCCACCACCAGTCGCACCATCCGCTCCGCCTCGGTGATGCCCAACCGCCCGGAGCTGTCGATGAACGCCGCGCACCCGCCTCCGTCCGCCTCCAGCTTCGGGAAGCATTCGCGCGGCAGGAACCCTCCGCCCGACTCGATCCAGTGCTTGGCGAACGTCACCTGGATGCGCCCCACTTCCGGCCCCTCCACCCGGATGTGCGTGTCGCGCCAGTTGTCCTCCTTCAGCCCGTCCCCCTCCCACACCTTCCAGATGCCGAAGCCGCCCGTGTACGCGATGCGCCCGTCCACCACGACGATCTTCTGATGCGACCGGCTGAGCAGCCGGCCCAGCACCTTGCCCGCGAGCAGCCGGTAGTAGTGCACCTCCACGCCCGCGTCCGTCAGGCGCTTTTCAATCTGCTGATCGAAGTCCTTGTCCCCGGTCGTCTCCTCGCTGCCCACCGGGTCCACCACCACGCGGCACTGCACGCCCGCGCGCGAGCGTTCAATCAACGCCTCCACGAACCGGTCCGACAGCTCGCACGGCCGCCAGATGTAGACGAGCATGTGCACGCTGTGCTTCGCCGCGCGGATGTCCTCCAGCATCCGGTCGAAGACCTGGCTGTTCTCCAACAGGTGCATCCGGTGCCCCGGCGTCAGCCCCACGCCCGTGGCCTGGTAGAGCGCGAACGAGAAGCCCTCGGGCCCGGGGGGCAGCTCGAACGGCCCCTGCATCTCGTGCTTGCGCGTCTCGTCGCCACCGTCGAACCCATGCGCCCCCGGCTGGGGCAGCAACTCGTCCGTTAGCTCACTCATGTCACCGGCAAGCTAGGAACGCCGGGCGGCCCGCGGCAGCCACCCCCTGCCGTCCTTGTTGGCCCATTGAACACGCCCTAACGGTCCCGGCCCACGAACTGCGTGGCCCGGCGCGCCAGCCGCCACCAGAGGTTCGTCCGGCCGCCACGGGCCAGGGTGATTTCCCGGGAGCACCGCACGTCCTTCTCCCAGCACGCCTCCAGCTTCGCGGCGATCTCCCGGTCCTCGAACACCAGCGACCCTTCGCTCAACTTGTTGAGCGACAGCGAGTCCAGGTTCGTGGAGCCCACGACGCACAGCCAGTCATCCACCAGCATCGTCTTCGAATGCAGCATCGCCGGCTGGTACTCCCAGATGCGCACCCCCGCCGCCAGCAGCCGCTCATACGTCGACCGCTGCGAGGCACGAACCAGGGGCTCGTCGTGGTTCGGCCCGGGCCCCAGCACCCGCACGTCCACCCCCTGCCGTGCCTTTGCCTCCAGTTGCTCCAGCACCGGGGTGGGCGGCGTGAAGTACGCGTTGGCGATCCACAGCCGCTTCGTCGCGGCGGCCACCACCAGCCGCACCATCCGCTCCGCCGCGGTGGTGCCCAGCTGTCCACAGCTGTCGATGAACGCCGACCGTCCACCTCCCACCTCATCCAGGTCCGGAAACGCCTCGAGGGGCAGGAGCCCGCCGCCCGACTCCTGCCAGTGCCGCGCGAACGCCACCTGGGTGCGCCGCACCTCCGGCCCCTCCACCCGGATGTGCGTGTCGCGCCAGTTGTCCTCCTTCAGCCCGTCCCCTTCCCAGACCTTCCAGATGCCAAAGCCGCCCGTGTACGCGATGCGCCCGTCCACCACGACCAGCCGCTGGTGGGAACGGGTCAGGAGCCGCCCCAGGGCCGCCCCCTGCAACGCGCGATGAAAGAAGCGCACCTCCACGCCCGCCTGGCGCAGGGGCGCCTCCACGTGCTCGTGGAACTTCGACGTCGCCCCCTTGGCCTGGCTGCCCACGGGGTCCACCACCACGCGGCACTGCACGCCCGCGCGCGAGCGCTCCATCAGCGCCTCCACGAACCGGCCCGACAGCTCGCACGGCCGCCAGATGTAGACGAGCATGTGCACGCTGTGCTTCGCCGCGCGGATGTCCTCCAGCATCCGGTCGAAGACCTGGCTGTTCTCCAACAGGTGCATCCGGTGCCCCGGCGTCAGCCCTACGCCGGTGGATTGGTAGAGCGCGAACGAGAACCCCTCGGGCCCCGGCGGCAGCGCGACAGGTCGCCTCGGCTCGTGCTCGCGCTCGGGACGTCCCACTCCGGGAGCACTGGACCGACGCCCTGTCGCTACCCTCTGAAACTCTTTCATTCAGGAAAAGCTAGGGAAGCTTTCCCTGGGGACAGCCTGCCCGCGGGGGTGACATCCGCGCGGTGAACAGGACCCCATTCCGTCGTTGCCGGAGCCTTCCACCGTGGCGACACTGCCCGGGTTCCGTCACCTCGCCTGGAGAGTCCGCATGCTCGACGCCCCATCCCGCCCCTCCGCCCGCGAGCTGCTTTCGCTCTCCAGCCTCGCCCCGCTGGTCCCCATGCTGTACGTCGCCTGGACGGACGGCGAGCTGACGGGCGACGAGCTCCGCGCCCTGGGCGCCGCGGCCCGCTCCCAGCCCTGGCTGGACCTCAAGTCCAGTTCCGTGCTGGCCCTCTGGGTGGATCCGCTGCGTCCGCCCCCGCCCCGCGAGCTGGCCATCGTGCGGGAACACATCCGCGCCACCGCGGAGAAGCTGGCCAACAGTCAGCAGCAGAACCTGGCGGAGCTGGGCGTGCAGCTGGCCCAGGCGCTCGCGGGCGAAGCCCCCCTGAGCATCCCGCCCGCGGAGCTGGCCCGGGCCCTGGCCTCCATCGAGGCCACCCTGGGCGTGGACGGCAAGGAGGCGGTGCGCTCGCTGGTGCCCAGGGCGTCGCGCGTCCCGAAGGCGGAGCCCCGCTCGCACGCGGCATCCTTCGACCCCGTGGCGATGACGGCCGTGCTGGAGCGCACCTACTCGGACGTGCGCCAGCGGGTGCGCGGCTGGTTGGAGGACGCGGACTTCCGTTACAAGGAAGGGCTTTCCACCACCGAATACCGCGACCAGGTCTTCGACTGGCTCAAGCACCTGGCCAATGACGGCCTGGGCCAGCTCGCCTTCCCCAAGGGCCGCGAGGGCGGCGGCGACCTGGGCGCGTTCATCGCCGCGTTCGAGACGATGGCCTTCTTCGACCTGAGCCTCGTCATCAAGGCGGGGGTGCACTTCGGCCTGTTCGGCTCCAGCATCCTGTTCCTGGGCACCAAGCGGCACCACCAGCAGTACCTGCCAAAGGTCGCCTCGCTGGAGTTGCCCGGCTGCTTCGCGATGAGCGAGCTGGGCCACGGCTCCAACGTGCGCGACTGCGAGACGCTGGCCCGCTACGACGCGGCCACGGGCGAGTTCGTGCTCCACACGCCGTCGGAGACCGCGCGCAAGGAGTGGATTGGCAACGCCGCCCGCCACGCGCGCATCGCCACCGTGTTCGCGCAGCTGGAGGTGGATGGGGAACGGCTGGGCGTGCACGCGCTGCTCGTCCCGCTGCGCGATGAGAAGGGCAAGGTGCTGCCGGGCATCCGCATCGAGGACTGCGGCGAGAAGATGGGCCTCAACGGCGTGGACAACGGCCGGCTGTGGTTCGACCACGTGCGCGTGCCGCGCGACAACCTGCTCGACCGCTACGGACAGGTGACGGAGGCAGGCGAGTACACCTCCTCCATCACCGGCGACTCCAAGCGCTTCTTCACCATGCTGGGCGCGCTGGTGGCGGGCCGCGTGAGCGTGGCGTGCGCGTCCCTGTCCGCGGCCAAGAGCGCGCTGACCATCGCCGTGCGCTACGGCGACCTGCGCCGCCAGTTCGGCCCCCAGGGCGCGCCCGAGGTCCGCCTCCTGGACCACCAGTCGCACCAGCTGCGGCTGCTGCCACTGGTGGCCAAGGCGTACGCGGTGGACTTCGCGCTGGAGTACCTGGTGGACCGCTACGTCCACCGCACGGAGGACGACGCGCGCGAAATCGAGGCGCTCGCCGCGGGGCTCAAGGCCTACGCGTCGTGGAACGCCACCGCCACCCTTCAAGAATGCCGCGAGGCGTGCGGCGGCCAGGGCTACCTCACCGCGAACCGGTTCGCGTCGCTCAAGGCGGACACGGACGTGTTCACCACGTTCGAGGGTGACAACACCGTGCTCATGCAGTTGGTCGCCAAGGGCCTGCTCACGGGCTACCGCCAGCGCTTCGAGGACGACCGCGTCTTCGCCGTGCTGCGCCTCATCGTGGATCAGGCCACCACGGTGTTCACGGATAGAAACCCCATCGCCGGCCGGCGCACGGACACGGATCACCTGCGCGACAGTGACTTCCAGCTGCGCGCCCTGCGCTTCCGTGAGGAGGCGCTGCTGGCCTCCGTGTCCAAGCGCATCCGCAAGCGGCTCACCGCGGGCGTGGAGGCCTTCGAGGCCTTCAACCAGGTGCAGGCGCACCTGCTGGCCCTGGCGCACGCGAGCGTGGAGCGCATCGTGCTGGAGCAGTTCCTGCGCGGCGTGGCGGACGTGAAGGACGAAGCGCTCAAGCCGGTGCTGGGGCGCATGGCGGACCTCTTCGGCCTGTCCTGCCTGGAGTCCGCCAGCGGCTGGTTCCTGGAGCATGGCTGGCTCACGGCCCCCAAGGCCCAGGCCATCCGCAAGGAGCGCGTGAAGCTGTGCGAGGAGTTGCGGCCGGACGCCGTGGGGCTGGTGGACGCGTTCGGCATCCCCGACTCCCTCCTGGCGGCGCCCATCGGCCTGGGGCGGCTGGCGCCCGGCGGTGAACGGTTCGACGACACGGCGGCTGACAGCGCCCGTGCGCGCCCGGCAGATTCCCGCGCGTCATGAGGACCTGTGTGTCGTGGGTGGTGTTGGGGCTCGTGGGGCTCACCGGTTGCGCGACGGTGTCCCCGGCGGAACGGGCCCGGCAGGTGGGCGAAGCCAACAAGGAGCGCGCCCGCCTGTTCACCGAGGAGATCTACAACCAGAAGCGCCTGGAGCGCATCCCGGAGTACGTCGCGGCGGACTACGTGGACCGCTCCGAGGGCGCGCCCCAGGACCTGCGCGGCCCGGAGGTGGTGCGAACGCAGGCGGAAGCCGGGTTCACCCTCTTCCCGGACCTGAGGTTCGAGCTGCTCCACGTGATGGCGGAGGACGACTGGGTGATGGTCCGCTGGCGCGCGACGGGCACGGACACCCAGGGCCCGCCCACCCGGGACGGCAGGTCCCGCCCGCTCACGTTCCAGGGGGATTCGCTGTACCGGCTGCGCGACGGCCGGCTGGTGGAGTCCTGGGACATCACGGACCGGCTGGATCCGCTGCTCCAGCGCGGGTTCAAGATCGTCCCGCCGGAATCCTGAGAGGTCCTGACCCGCGGGCGCGCGGAACGGCCACGGGTCGGGCTCGACGCCGCCGGAGTCAGGAAAAACCGGGGCGTAGCGGGATGTCTCCCCATTGACACCTACGCACCGGACCCATCAGGGTCCGGGGATGAGGATGAACGCGGGACCCATGCGGGCCGCGGACAAGGCCCGACAGAAGGCCTTCCGCACGGCCTTTCCCTCCCACGGCCAGCGGCCGTCCTGGGGCGGCAGGTTGTTGCGCCTGTTCGGATGGGGCCTGCTCCTGCTGGGTGCGTTCCTGGGGGTCGTCGTCATCGACGGGTGGCGTTCGTTCGGCCAGGTGCCGGACGGGGCGCGGCTGGAGCGGATGAAGCGCTCGCCGCAGTGGCTGGACGGCGGCTTCGAGAACCCGCAGCCCATCCTGAACAACTGGGAGCGGACGCTGTCGGACCTGTTCCACTCCAGCGAGGAGAGCACGCCCCGGATGCCGGTGGTGGTGGACCGCATCGACCCGAAGCGCTTCGCCACGCCTCCCGAGGACGGCTTGCGCGTCACCTGGATGGGGCACTCGTCCACGCTGGTGGAGGTGGACGGGCACCGCGTGCTCACCGACCCCATGTGGGGCGAGCGCACGTCGCCCCTGGGGTGGATTGGCCCGAAGCGCTGGTTCCCCGCGCCCATCGCGCTGGACGCGCTGCCGCCCATCGACGCGGTGGTGATTTCGCACGACCACTATGACCACCTGGACTTCGCCACCATCGAGGCGATGAAGGACTGGGACACCACGTTCGTGGTGCCGCTGGGCGTGGGCGCGCACCTGGAATACTGGGGCGTACCGGCCAAGCGCATCGTGGAGCTGGACTGGTGGGAGCGCACGAAGGTGAAGGGGTTGGACATCGTGTGCACGCCCGCGCGGCATGCGTCGGGCCGGTTCCTCCAGCAGAACAAGACGCTGTGGGCGGGCTGGGCGCTGGTGGGCTCCAAGCACCGCGTCTACTACTCCGGCGACACGGGCCTGTTCCCCGCGATGGAGGAGATTGGCGCGAAGCTGGGGCCGTTCGATTTGACGATGATTGAAACGGGGCAGTACGGCGCGGGCTGGCCGGACTGGCACCTGGGGCCGGAGCAGGCGGTGCTGGCGCACCGGCTGGTGCAGGGCCGGTTGTTCCTGCCGGTGCACTGGGGGCTGGTGACGCTGGCGTATCACGGCTGGACGGAGCCGATGGAGCGCTCGCTGGTGGCCGCGAAGCATGACGGCGTGGGCATCACCGCGCCCCGGCCCGGGCAGGACTTCCTCCCGCTGGCGCCGCCGCCCGTGGAGCGCTGGTGGCCCGACCGTCCGTGGAAGACGGCGGAGGAGGCGCCCATCGTGGCCAGCCAGATTCCGCCCAAGCTGAGGGAAGGACACCCCGCGCTGCCGCTGCTCCCGGTGCCCGCGACGGTGAGCCCGCAGGGCGCGCAGGCCACGAAGCCGGGCCCGAATTCGCAGGCCGCACCGCAAGGCGCGAACCCGACGGCCGCGAAGCCCCAGGCCGCACCGCCGAGCGTGAATCCCCCGGTGATGAACGCGCAACCCTCCGCTCCGCAAGGCGCGGGGCCGACCGCCGCGACTCCGTCGGCCGCTCCTCCGAGCGCGACGCCTCCTTCGCCAGCTCCGCAGGGCGCGGGGACGATGCCCGCTGTCCCCGCGACCGTGGCCGCTCCCATTCCCAATCCAGCGGGAGCCGCGGTCGCGACGCCGCATGAGTGACGCACGGCGGGCCGCGCTGCACGGGGCCTTCAGGGCCACGGGCTACGTGGTGCTCCCGCATCCACTCGTCGGAGACCGCAAGCACGTGCTGCGCGTGGACGCCGTGCATCCGGAGCTCGACGCGGCACTCACCGCTCACGGGTTCACCCGCTGGGCCTTCCTCACCGCGTGGAACCCCCGCGCGCACGCGCGTCCGCTCCGCACCAACGCGCGCCTCCAGCAGCGGCTGCTCGCGCTGCTTGAAGCGCAAGGCCACCCGAGCGTGTCCGCCGTGGGCGTGGCGGAGGACCGCCGCTGGTTCGAGGAGAGCCTCTTCGCCCCCGGCCTGTCCCGCGACGAGGCCGTGCGCATGGGCCGCCTGTTCGACCAGGAGGCCGTGCTCTGGGGCTCCGTGGGCGGCGCCGCGGAGCTGGTGATGTGCCGGGAGCCCGCGCGCTCCTGAGCCCGCTCCCGGTGTCGGCCACGTCACATCCGACGGACCGATACGCATTCGGAACCCGGCGCTCACTTCCACGCCACGAGACGATGCCAGGGTCCCCTGCCTCGCCGGGCCCACCCTGCCCCAGGAGCCGTCTCGATGCAGCCCTCCGCCCCCCGCACGCGTGATGCCGCGCGTCCCAGCGTCTTCCTCCTCGCCGGCGCCTTCGTCACCGGCCTGCTGCTCGCCTTCCACGGCGGCTGCGGCAACAACGAGTGCACCAATGCCTTCGACTGCCAGGAGCAGAACCCCGCGCCGGAAGGCCAGGGCTGGACCTGCGTGGACCACGTCTGCCAGGCCGTCACCTTCCCGCCCCCGGCAGGCGGTGACACCGACGCGGGCACCGGCGACACCGACGGCGGCACCACCGTCTCCGTGAAGATCATCGCCTTCAACGACTTCCACGGGCAGTTGGAGCCCGCGGCCGGCAGCGGCGGACAGATTCACCAGGCCCTGCTGCCGGACGGCGGCGTGGACACCACCAGCCGCGTGAACGCGGGCGGCGCCGTGTACCTGGGCCGCTACATCGCGGACCTGCGCGCGAAGAACCCGAACTCCATCGTGGTGTCCGCGGGTGACCTCATCGGCGCCACGCCACTGCTCTCCGCGCTCTTCCACGACGAGCCCACCATCGAGGCCATGAACGACATCGGCCTGGACATCAGCGCCGTGGGCAACCACGAGTTCGACGAGGGCGGCACGGAGCTCTTGCGCATGCAGTCCGGCGGCTGCCACCCGGTGGACGGCTGCCAGGACGGCACCGGCTTCTCCGGCGCGAAGTTCAAGATCCTCGCGGCCAACGTCGCCACCGGCCCCACCAGCACGCTTTTGCCTCGCTATGACGTGCGCACCTTCGAGGGCGTGAAGATGGCCTTCATCGGCATGACTCTGGAGGGCACGCCGAACATCGTCACCCCCACGGGCATCCGCGGCCTGGAGTTCAAGGACGAGGTGGAGACCGTCAACGCGCTCGTCCCGGAGCTGAAGGCACAGGGCGTGAACGCCATGGTCGTCATCGTGCACGAGGGCGGCACGCCCGGCCCGGACTCGCTCTACAACGAGTGCAAGGGCATCACCGGCCCCATCGTGGAGATCGCGTCGAAGCTGGACCCGGCGGTGAGCGTCATCGTCAGCGGCCACACCCACCAGGCCTACAACTGCACGCTGAGCGGCAAGCTCGTCACCAGCGCCGCGTCGGTGGGCCGGCTCGTCACGGACATCGACCTGACGCTGGACGCGGCCACGGGCCAGGTCGTGAAGGCCCAGGCCCAGAACGTCATCGTCACCCGCACCGTGACGCCCGACCCGGAGGTCAACGAGCTCATCACCCGCTACAAGGGCCTCACCACGCCGCTGGAGAACCGCGTCATCGGCTACATCGACCAGACGCTCGCGCGCGGCAACATCCAGTTGGACCCCACCGGCCAGTCCACCATGGGCTTCGTCATCGCGGACGCGCAGCTGGAGGCCACCCAGGGCCCGAACGTGGGCGCCGCCCAGATTGCCTTCATGAACCCCGGCGGCGTGCGCGCCGACCTCGTGCGCGACCCGGCCGACCCCAACGACAAGGGCGCCGTCACCTACGGCGAGGCCTTCACCGTGCAGCCCTTCGGCAACAGCCTGGTCACCCTGACGCTGACGGGCGCGCAGATCGAGCGCCTTCTGGAGCAGCAGTTCCAGCTCGCCAGCCCCCGCATCCTCCACCCCTCCGCGGGCTTCACGTATGCGTTCAGCGCGTCCGCGCCCGCGGGCTCCAAGGTGGACCCCGCCAGCATCCAGCTCAACGGCGTGGTCATCGACCCGGCCGCCAGCTACCGCGTCACCGTGAACAGCTTCCTCGCTCCTGGCGGCGACGGCTTCACCGTCCTCGCGGAGGGCACGAACCCGCTGGGCGGCGCGGTGGACGCGGACGCGCTGGAGGCGTACCTCACCGCGAAGAGCTCGGAGGCCGCGCCGCTCCAGGCCCCGGCGCTGGACCGCGTCACGCAGCTGCCGTAGCCCTCACTGGGGGCCCGAGCCGCCCGTCGCGGGGCTCGACTCGCTGGGCAGCGAGGTCCTGGGCATGGGCAGCAGGGAGGGGTTGATGTCGATGACCCGCTCCCTCGTCACGCGCTGGGCCAGCTCGTCGAAGTCCAGCTCCAGGAACTTCCCGGAGCCCTCCTCCGGGAGCGCGAAGCGGATCCGCCAGTAGTTGGGGCGGATGCGCACCGCCTGGCCCGCCTCCGCCAGCACCATGCCGTTCTGCCGGGCGTACTCCGCGCCCGCGTCGACGACATTGCGTTCCCCCAACTGGTCCTGGACCGCCTGGGAGCTGGGGGGCACGGGCAGACGTCCCGTGGGGCCGGTGGCACAACCCACACCCGCCAGGAAGGCAGGCAGCAGAGCGGCGGCGAGGAGACGGGGAAGCATGTCCAGACATTGGACACGCTTCCGTCAAGCTGCACCGTGGGGCGGCTTGCGAAGCCGCCACCCATCGGATGCCTGCCCGGAGCAGCGGCACGGGGCCTGCTCCTCCGGTCCCTGTGGGAATGGAAGTTACTTGGGCGCCGGCACGCCCGAGGCGCGCTCCACGACCTCGTCGATGAGGCCGTACTGCCGGGCCTCCTCGGCGCTCATGAAGTAGTCGCGCTCGGTGTCCTTCTCGATGCGCTCGATGGTGTGGCCCGTGTGCTTCACGAACAGGCCGTTGAGGTACGTGCGCAGGCGGAGGATCTCCTTCGCCTGGATGTCGATGTCCGTCGCCTGGCCCTGCGCGCCACCCAGCGGCTGGTGGATCATGATGCGGCTGTTGGGCAGGGCGTAGCGCTTGCCCCTGGAGCCCGCCAGCAAGAGCAGCGCGCCCGCGGAGGCCGCCTGGCCCACGCAGATGGTGGACACGGGGCATTTGACGTACTGCATCGTGTCATACATCGCGAGCGCCGCCGTGACGGAGCCACCGGGCGAGTTGATGTAGAGGTTGATGCCCTTGTCCGGGTCCTCGGACTCCAGGAACAGCAGCTGGGCGACGATGAGGTTGGCCACATCGTCGTTGATGGGCGTGCCCAGGAGGATGATGCGGTCCTTGAGCAGACGGCTGTAGAGGTCGTACGCCCGCTCGCCGCGGTGCGTGGTCTCAATGACGAAGGGGACGTTCATGGCCCCCGTACCCTAATCGTCCCCTTTCCCGCGCGCTCCTCCCTTCTTGCCGGAGCGTGCGCTGTCCCACGCTTTGACCCGAAGTGAAGTGGCCCCCCTTGTTGCCGGCGGGCAGCGTCCCAACACATCCCCCGCCGACACGCACCCACCGTCCGTGCGTCCGGCAACTCTGTTGGGGGATGTCATGCGTTGGAAGCAGTCGTTGAGCACGGTGGCCGTCTTTCTCTTCTCACTGGGCACGAGCACGGGTTGCGAGTCTGCGGCGCCCGCCTCTGGAGCCGGGCCGCTCCCCACCGAGGAGGGCCCGAAGGAGCCCCTCCCTCGGCCCGGCGATCCGCCGGTGAAAGAGGAGCCCGGCCCGGTGGCGCAGCAGCCGCCGCCGGTGAAGGAGGAGCCCGGCCCCGCGGAGGAGGAGCCCGGCCCCGCGGAGGAGGAGCCCGAGCCCGTGGAGGAGGTCATCGCCGCGCCGTTCCTGGTGAAGGACGTCACGCCCGGGCTCCTGGCCGCGCTCCCCGCCGCGCGGACGGAGGGGTTCGTCCCGCTGGGCCACCGTTGGTTCTTCAGCGTGGACGACGGCGTCCACGGCAAGGAGCTCTGGAGCACGGACGGAACGCGGGAGGGCACGGCGATGGTGACCGACCTGCTGCCCGGCGCGGAAGGCTCCAACCCCGAGTCGCTCGTGCGCATGGGAGACCGGCTCTACTTCACCGCCCGGATGCTGCCAGGCCTGTACGCGCTGTGGAGCTCGGACGGCACCGCCGAGGGCACCCGGCGGGTGACCCTGCTGGGCAGCCACGCCCAGAACGTCGCCGTGGGCGATGGCGTCTTCGTCTTCAAGGCGCGGGCCGTGGCCGGATCCGCGTGGTGGAGTGACTGGTACACCCTGTGGCGCTCGGACGGCACGCCCCGGGGGACCCATGAGCTGGGGGAGTACGGCTTCGTGGACCGGGTCACCGCGATTGCCCCGGCCTGGGAGGGCGGCTCGCTCGACTTCATCGTCCGGCGGTTCGACGGCGGTGCCGAGCTATGGCGGACGGACGGCACGGCCTATCGCACGCGACAGCTGGTGGGCATGGTGGGCCCCTGGGAGCCCACGCTCATGACCCGGGTGGGCAGCCGCTACGTCTTCTGGGCACGCGGCAGTGAGACGGGGCCCTTCACCCTGTGGAGCACGGACGGGTCGCCCGAGGGGACCGTCTCCCTGAACTCCGTGCGCTCCAGCAGCTCCACCCCGGAGCAGCCGGTGGAGCCCTTCACCGTCATCGGGAACACGGCCTACTTCCGGGCCTGGGACGCCGAGTCCGGCGAGGAGCCGTGGAAGACGGACGGCACCCCCGAGGGCACCGTCCGCATCGCGGACCTGATGCCTGGCGCCGCCAACAGCCACCCCGTGTTCACCGCCGCGTTCGCGGGCAGCGCCTGGTTCACCGCGCTCGAGGGGACGGACACCGTGCTCTTCAAGACGGACGGCACCCCGGAGGGCACCATGCGCATGACGCCCGCGGGCGCGCGGCTGGACGCCGAGGCGAAGCCCCAGGCCACGCCCTCGGGTGTCTTCTTCTCCGCCTTCAGCACCGCCGGGGGAAACCAGGTGTGGCGCACGGATGGCACCGCCAACGGCACGCTCCCGGTGAGCGCCGCGGATCCGCGGGGCCTGCCCTGGCTGACCGGCTGGAACGGGGACCGGATGCTCTTCACGTCCGCGGACGGCGTGCTCCACGCGACGCGGGCGACGCCCGGCACGACGGACACCCTGGCGCCGCTGGCCGCTGGCCAGGCGGGCTCCTTCGACGCGAGCTCCGAGGTCGTGGACGTGGACGGCACGCTCTTCTTCACCACGCCCGTCCCCCAGGGCGCCGGTCCGTCCGGACGGGCGCTGTGGCGCTCGAACGGGACGAACGGGGGAACGCAGCGGGTGGAGCTCACCTCCGAGCTGGAGCCCACGCACCTGACGCCGCTCAACGGAGGCCTGCTGTTCCTCGACGGGCGCGACCACACCTCGCTCTGGTGGGTGGACCGCGCGGGCGGTGAGTCGCGGCGGGTGGGAGACCTCGGGGGCAACGACCCCCAGCTGGTCTCCACGGGGAAGCACATCTGGTTCGTGCGCGGGCAGCATCCTGACTTGCAGGAGCTGTGGCGCACGGACGGCACGGTGGAGGGCACCCTGCGCGTGGTGGACCGCATCGGACGGGGCATCTACAGCGACATCCGGCCCGTGCTCCGGGCGGTGGGGGACACGCTCTACTTCACGACGGTCCAGAGCGTCTGGACGCCGATGAGCGACACGCTGTGGAAGTCGGACGGGACGCGCGAGGGCACGGTGCGCGTCCACTCCTTCGAGAACGCCTCCGGCTGGAATTCCATCCGGCACATCTGGCCCGCGGGCTCGCGCGTCTACTTCCATCTGATGGTGGACTCCTGGACCCATCAGGTGTGGGTCACGGAGGGAACGCCGGAGACGACGCACCTCGTGGCGGACCTGCCCTTCAACCACGTCCCCAGCCACGAAGCCGCGGCGCTGGGCGACACGCTGTTCCTGCCGCTGGGCGGCAATGTCCCGAAGCTCTGGAAGACGGACGGGCAGACCTCCGGGGTCGTGCGCGAGTTCGGCCTGGGCCCCACCACCGGGGGGCCCACGTCCCTCGTCGTCCAGAACGGCCAGCTGCTGTTCTGGGCGTCGGATGGCTCGAACGGCTACGCGCTGTGGAGGAGCGACGGCACGACGGAGGGCACGGCGCCGGTGCAGAGCGCCCCACCGACCGACGCCCCCGTCCGCGTCACGGCCCCCAGTCCCCTGGTGTCGCTGCGCCCGGGCGGGCCGCTCCTCTTCACCGCGTCTGACGGCGACGCCGGCCTGGAGCTGTGGAGGACGGACGGCACGGCCCAGGGCACGAAGCGGCTGGTGGACCTGGTCCCCGGGGTCCGGTCCTCGGCGCCCGCGCACCTGACGGTCGCGGGTGACCACCTCTTCTTCTCCGCGTGGACGCCCGAGTCCGGGCGTGAGCTGTGGGCCCTGCCGCGTCAGGCCCCCGAGGCTCCGGCTTCGCGATAGGCCCCGGATGTGGAAGTGAAGGAGGCCCCCGGTCCGGCGTGTCATCCGCGCCAGACCGGGGGCCTCCTGCGTCGCGCACGAAGCCGCCACCGTGCGCTGCCTCACGTTCGCGCGCGCATGGAGCGCCGCCCCCTTGTCGCGAGCAGCGGCCGTCCCGACACATCCCCCGTCGACACGCACTCACCGTCCCTGCGTGCGACATCGATTGCTGGGGAACATCATGCGTTTGAAGCCGTCGCGGAGTGTGCTGACCACCTTCCTCCTCACCCTGGGCGCGAGCCTCGGATGCGGGTCACCGTCCGAGCCGGAGCCCGGGCCCCCTCCAGAGGCCTCCGGGCCCCAGGAACCCGGCCCCGCGCCCCAGGAGGAACAGGAGCAGCCGGACCCGGTGACGGAGGCGGAGGCGCCGTTACCCACGCCGCTCCTGTTGAAGGACATCCTCCCCGGGGTTCCGAGCGCCCCCGAGCTGAGCCCCGCCAGCTTCGTCGCGCTGGGCGCGACCCAGTTCTTCACGATGGATGACGGCATCCATGGACCGGAGCTGTGGCGGACGGACGGAACGCCGGAAGGCACGGCGATGGTGGCGGACCTGATGCCAGGGGCGCTGGGGTCGAACCCGGCCTCGCTCATCCCGATGGGGGACCGGCTGTACTTCGTGGCCCGGACGCTGACGGACCCCTACATGCCCGCGAAGTTCAACGGCAGCGACCTGCATGGCCTGTGGCGCACGGACGGCACCGCGCAGGGCACCGAGCAGGTGGTGGCCCTGGGCGGCGCCGCGTCCTTCATCACCGAGCACCAGGGGGCCCTCTACTTCGAGGCCCCGACCGTGGGTGAGCCCCACCGCGCCCACCTCTGGCGCAGCGACGGCACCCCCGAGGGCACCCGGGAGCTGCACGAGGTCGGAGCGAAGCGGCACGCGGCCCTGACTCCGGCCTGGCTGGGGGACTCGCTCTTCTTCCGGGCCACGGGCCACGACGAGCGCCCGGAGCTGTGGAAGACGGACGGCACGCCCGAGGGCACCGTCCGCGTCGCGCGCTTCCTGGACGGCCTGGGCCCCGCCGCGCCCCAGCACCTCACCACGCTGGGCGGCAGGGTCCTCTTCTGGGCCTGGAGCGAGGGGCGGCCCTCCCCCATCCCGTGGACGTCCGACGGCACGGAGGCGGGCACCACCCCGCTGAAGGACCTCTTGATGAGCCGCGGCTACCACGCACAGCCCGAGCGCTTCGTCGTCCTGGGGAACACGGCCTTCTTCAGCGCCTGGGACGCCGAGGGCGGACAGGAGCCGTGGAAGACGGACGGCACGCCCGCGGGCACCGTCCGCGTCAAGGACCTGTGGCCGGGCCCCGAGGGCAGCAACCCCGGTGAGCTCATCGCGCGGGACGGGCGCGTCTACTTCAGCGCGACGGCGCGTGGGTACGCCCCGGGGGTGTGGCGGACGGATGGAACGGAGGAGGGGACCGTGGTGCTCGCGCCCATGTCGGGTGGGGACCCGGCGGTGCTGACGTCCTGGTCCGTGCTCCCGGACGGCTCCGGGCAGGTCATCTACAGCGACTGGTTCCAGGAGGGAGGCCACCGGGTCTGGCGCACGAACACCACCGCCTCGGGCCCGGATCCGCTCGTCCCTGCCTCGGACACCCATGAATTCAAGCTGAAGGGCTGGGGCCTGGGCCTCCAGTACTTCACGTCCACGGACGGGACGCTCTGGGCGACGGATGGCACCGCGGAGGGGACGCGCGTGCTGCGGCGCTTCTCCGCGGACCGCGAGGACGTCTACTCCTCGGAGTTCACCGAGTCCGTGGCGCTGGACGGCGCGTACTACTTCACCCGGCCGCAAAGGCTCCTCTTGAAGCCGGGGCAGGAGGGCGTCGTCCCGGTGCTCTGGCGCACGGACGGCACGCCGGAAGGAACGCGCCAGGTGAGCCGTAGGGCCCCGGGTGTCTTCGAGCAAGCGCCCACCTCCCTCACCCCGGTGAACGGCCAGCTGTTGTTCGTGGACGCGCACGACCGCAAGACGCTCTGGACCCTGGACGCCCGGACCGAGGAGGTCCGCCCGCTGACGGACCTGCCCCAGGGCGACGAAAGCCTCGCGCTCACCTCCACGGGCACGCAGGCGTGGTTCGTCCGAAAGCTGTCGACCTCCCTCCAGGAGCTGTGGCGGACGGACGGCACGCCCGAGGGCACGGTGCGCGTGGCGGCCACGCCCATGGACTCGCCTGGAGGATGGACGCCGCGGCTGCTCACGCCGGTGGGCGGGACGCTCTACTTCGCCTCGCACGATGACGTGGAGCTGCGCGACTCGCTGTGGAAGACGGACGGCACACCCGAGGGCACGGTGAAGCTCAAGTCCTTCGTGCGCGGCCCCGCCGGAGTGGAGCTGCTGGCCATCTACCCGGTGGGCTCGCGCGTGTACTTCCGGGTCCGGGCGGAGACCCACCAGCTCTGGCTCACGGACGGCACCGCCGAAAGCAGCCGCATCGTGTCCGAGCTGCCCGGGGCCGGCCTGTTCGTCCCGCGCAGGGTCGAATGGGCCGCGGTGGGTGACACGCTGTTCCTCTCGTTCGAATCCTTTGGCGGCGAGGCTCCGAGGTTGTGGAAGACGGACGGGAAGAGCTCGGGGGTCGTGCGCGCCCTGCCCCAGGCGAACGTGGCCGCGCCGCCCACGCGCCTCACCGCGAACGGGGACCACCTGCTGTTCTGGTGGACGGACGGCGCGAGCGGCTTCGAGCTCTGGAAGAGCGACGGCACGGAGGCGGGCACGGTGCCCGTGAAGGACCTGCACCCCGGCGCCGCGGGCAGCGTGGGCATCCCCGGGCCGCTGGTGCCGCTGGGCCCGAAGGGGCCGTGGGTGTTCGCGGCCTCGGACGGCGCCACGGGCGTGGAGCTGTGGCGGACGGACGGCACGGCGCGAGGAACGAAGCCGCTCGCGGACGCGCTGCCCGGCCCCATGTCCTCGTCCCCCGCGAACCTGGTGGTCGCGGGCGACAAGGTCTTCTTCTCCGCGTGGACGCCGGAGACGGGCCGCGAGCCCTGGGTGCTGCCCCTGCGCTGACGCCCGCGAAAGCCTATCGGTTCGCCGGAGCGTGTCTGTCCAAGGCTCCGTCGGATTTGATAGGGATTCCCCGCCACGCGGGCCCCGCCATCGCGGGTCCAGCGCAGAGGGGGATGCATGACGTCGAAGTCCGTGAAGATGCTGCTGACGGGTGCGCTGGTCCTGGGGACGGCCTGCGGCGAGAAGAGCACGCCGCAAGAAGGTCCCCGGGACGCGTACCCCGTCTGGGATGGACAGACGGGCGACCGTCCCGGGAAGAGGACGAGCGCGCCCCGCGACCTGATGGACCTGGGCACCACGCTCCTGTTCACCCAGGACGACGGCGTCCACGGCCGCGAGCTCTGGACGACCGACGGCTCCGCGCAGGGGACCGCGATGCTGCTGGACCTGCTGCCCGGGTTCCCGGGCTCCGAGCCGGACACCTTCACGCGCGCGGACGACGGCAGCGTCTACTTCGTGGCCCGGACGACCTACGCGCTCGACACCGTGATTCCTCGCGGCGCGGACACCTTCGCGCTGTTCCGCACCCGGGGAACCGCGGAGAGCACCACCCTGGTGCTGGCGCTGCCCCGCCGCCCGGGCTTCCTCGTCGCCGCGAGCGGCGGCGTCTACCTGTCGGCGCCGGACTTCACGGACTCCGGCGAGGACGCGGCCTCGCTCTGGTTCAGCGACGGTACGCCCGGGGGCAGCCGGAAGGTGGCGCTGCCACCCGACGCCCGCCTCTCCCTGAAGGACTCGAGCGCCGCGACGCTGGGCAACGCGGTGCTGGTCACCGCCCGGTCCTCCGTGGGGGGCTGGCAGCTGGTGAGGGCGGACGGGACGATGGAGGGGACGCGGCGGCTGGCGCTCCTGCCCCCCTATGGGAACGTGGAGACGCCCCGGCGGCTCACCCGGCTGGGCAACCAGGTGATCTTCTGGGCGCAGGCCCTGGGAGGCCTCAGCAGGGTGGTCCTCTGGCACTCGGATGGAACGGAGGACGGCACCGTCCCGTTCGCGGACGTCGCCCCGGACCGCGACCAGGACGGCTTCTTCGTGCGGGACGGCATGGCGTTCTTCAGCGGAGAGGACCCGCTGACCGGCAGCGAGCCCTGGCGGACGGATGGCACGACGCAGGGCACCACCCTCATCGCCGACATGAACCCCGGCACCGCGAGCTCCCACCCCACCGCGTTCACGCGCCAGGGCCTCTCCGTCTACTTCACCGCGCGCACGGAGGTCGGGACGCGCCTGTTCCGCACCCTCGGGGCCGGGGAGAACACGACGCGCGTGAACGTCTGGGATGACGGCGCACAGCAGACGCCGCAACCCACCGGGGGACGGATGGTCGCCACCGAGGACGCCCTGTTCTTCCTCGCCACCACGCCGGCGGACACGTCGCTCCGGCTGTGGCGCGTGGGAGCGACCACCGCCGAGGCGAAGGCCGTGTCGGCGCCGCTCGCCGTGCCCATGGGCCTGGAGATGCGGGCGCGAGGCGTCCTCTATCTCAGCAGCCTGGAGGACGGGCTCTGGACGCACAATGGAAGCACCGGCCCCGCGACCCAGGTCGCGCCGCCGTCTCCCCTGCCCGCGGACTCGTGGGATGCGCTCACGGAGGCGGTGGACCTGGGAGGCACGCTGTACTTCACCCAGCGCGACCCCACCCGGATGGACACCTGGCGGCTGTGGAAGAGCGATGGCACGGCGGAGGGAACGGTCCAGGCGAAGCCTCCCGTCACGGGCGAGGACGGCCGCGTGCGGCTGTCACCGGAGATGCTCACCGTCGTGAACGGGCAGCTCCTGTTCGCGTCCGCGGCCCCGGAGCTCGGGGTGCCCTACTCCCTCTGGCACTACGCCCCGGCGTCCGGGAGCGCCACGCGGCTCGCGTCCTCGCTGAGCCGCTGGGTCTCGTCGGGGGGCCCGGAGATGTTCACCTCCCGCCCCCTCCTCACGGAGGGCCCCGCGTACTTCCTGGTCGACTCCGGAAAGGCGGGCAGCGTCCAGCACGAGCTGTGGAAGACGGACGGGACGGAAAGGGGCACCGTGCGGCTGAAGGCCGGCCTCACCCCCTACCTCGCGACGAACCTCATGCCCGTGGGCCGGCGGCTCTTCTTCGCGGTGACCCCGAGCATGGAGAGCTCCGAGCTGTGGACCAGCGACGGCACCGAGGCGGGCACCGTGCAACTGCTGCCCCCGGAGTCCTACCGGGTCATCTTCGGAGGCGCCGCCGTGGGCGACCGCCTCTTCTTCTGGACCGGCTACCAGAGCGACCCGCTCACCCTCTGGAAGAGCGACGGCACGCCCGAGGGCACGGTGCCCCTGGGCGTCATGCCCGGCGCCCACCCGTCGCTGACGGATCCCGGCGTGGCCCTTGGGGACGCGCTCTACTTCCCCTGCGGCTTTGGCCAGGGCGCGCCCCAGCTGTGCCGGACGGACGGACAGGTCGTGAACGCGATGACGGGCACCTTCGGGCCGGAAGGCACGCCCCTGTGGCCCAGCCACCTGACGGTGCAGGACGACCACCTGCTCTTCTGGGCCGCGACCCCCACGAACGGCTACGCGCTGTGGCGCGCGGGGCCCGGGGGCGAGCCCACCCTGTTGATGCAGGCGCAAGGGGGACTCAGCGCGGTGGCGACACCGGGCCCGCTCGTGCGGAGCAGGCCCGGAGGCCCCTTCCTCTTCGCCGCGTCGGACGGCGCCTCCGGCCTGGAGCTCTGGAGGACGGACGGCACGCCCGAAGGCACGGTGCGCGCCGCGGACATCGCGCCGGGGCCCCTGTCCTCCGCGCCCGCCTGGCCCCTGGTGCCCTCGGGCGACCGCGTCTTCTTCCCGGCCTGGACGCCCACCCACGGCCGGGAGCTGTGGGCCCTGCCCATGCCGTGAGGCGAGAGGCCTAGAGGTTCCCGGTCATCTTCTCCGGGCGCACCCACTGGTCGAACTGCTCGGCGGTGACGAGCCCCAGCTCCACCGCCACCTCCTTCAGCGTCTTGCCCTGCTTGTGGGCCGTCTTGGCGATCTTCGCCGCGTTGTCGTAGCCGATGTGCGGGTTGAGCGCGGTGACGAGCATCAGGCTGCGCTGGAGGTTCTCCTGGAGGCGCGGGAGGTTGGGCTCGATGCCCACCGCGCAGTTCAGGCGGAAGCTGCGCATGCCGTCCGCGAGCAGGCGGCAGCTCTGCAGGAAGTTCTGGATGATGAGTGGCTTGAAGACGTTGAGCTCGAAGTTGCCGGACGCGCCGCCCAGGGAGATGGCCACGTCGTTGCCCATCACCTGGGCGGACAGCATGGTGAGCGCCTCGCTCTGCGTAGGGTTCACCTTGCCCGGCATGATGGAGCTGCCCGGCTCGTTCTCCGGGATGTTGATTTCACCAATGCCCGAGCGCGGCCCCGAAGACAGCCAGCGGATGTCATTGGCCACCTTGAACAGCACCGCCGCCAGGCCCTTGAGCGCGCCGTGCCCCTGCACCAGCGCGTCGTTGGCGGCCAGCGCCTCGAACTTGTTGGGCGCGGTGACGAAGGCGTGGCCGGTGAGCTTCGCGATCTCCGCCGCCACGCGCTCGGCGTAGCCCGGGGGCGCGTTGAGGCCGGTGCCCACGGCGGTGCCGCCCAGCGCCAGCTCCAGCATGTGCGGCAGGGCCGCCTCGATGTGGCCCTTCGCGCGGTCCAGCTGCGCCACGTAGCCGCTGAACTCCTGGCCCAGGGTGAGCGGCGTCGCGTCCTGCAGGTGCGTGCGGCCAATCTTCACGATGGACTGGAAGGCCTGGGACTTCTGGGCGAGCACGTCGCGCAGGGCCACCAACTCCGGCAGCACGTGCTTCACCACGGCCTCCACGGCGGCCACGTTCATCGCGGTGGGGAACACGTCGTTGGAGCTCTGGCCCTTGTTGACGTCGTCGTTGGCGTGGACCTTGCGCCCTTCGCCCCGCTCGCCGCCCAACAGCTCCGAGGCGCGGTTGGCCAGCACCTCGTTGCAGTTCATGTTCGTCTGCGTGCCGCTGCCCGTCTGCCACACCAGCAGGGGGAACTCCTCGTCATGCTGGCCGGCGAGCACCTCGTCCGCGGCCTTCACGATGGCCTGGGCCTTCTGCTGGGAGAGGGAGCCGTTCTCCTGGTTCACGAGCGCGGCGGCCTTCTTCACGAGCACCAGCGCGTGCACGAGCGCCAGCGGCATGCGCTCCGAGGAGATGGCGAAGTTCTGGCGGCTGCGCTGGGTCTGCGCGCCCCAGAGCCGGTCGGCGGGGACTTCGATGGGACCAAAGGTGTCCTTCTCGATGCGAACATTCTTCGTGCTCACGGGTGCGGCCTCCGCGCAAAAGGAACGATGTCCCGCGCGATTAACACCGCCGCGCTGGCGTGGCAGGACAGAGTGAAGGACCGGGCGTTAGTGTCACGTCGTGAGCACCGCTGGAATCATCAAGGCCCTCTTCCTCGCCCAGGAGCGAGGCACGCCCATGCGCCGCGTCCCGGAGGCACGGGCCGTGGAGCAGCACGGCTTCGAGGGCGACCGTCACCAGCGAAGGGCGGTGGGACACAAGCGTCAGCTCCTGCTCATGGACGAAGCGCAGCGCCAGTCGCTGGACGTGCCCGGAGGCGCGCTCAAGGAGAACGTGCTGGTGGAGGGTCTGCCCCTGGACGCGCTGCCGCCGGGACAGCGGCTGGCGCTGGGAGGCGAGGTGGTGGTGGAGCTGACCGAACCCTGCGTGCCCTGCTGGAAGCTGGACGCCCTGCGCCCCGGCCTGCTGAAGGACAGCTGGGGCAGAAGGGGTCAGCTCGCCCGGGTGCTGAAGGCAGGCACCGTGCACGAAGGCGACACCGTGCGCCTGCTGGACGTGAACCCGGACGCCCCGCGCATCATCCGACCCAGGCTGCCCTGAGCGGTCACCGGCTCCAGAGCCTGCCCAGGTTCAGGGGCACCGCATCGAAGGGGACAGCATTCACGGTGCCACTTCCAAGGTGGACCTCGTGCACGCGCCACTGGCCTTCCTGGAGACGGTGGATCTCCAACCCTTTCGCCAGCGGGTCGATGAACCACAGCCACTCCACGCCCGCGCGCGCATAGACGCGCATCTTCGGGCCCCGGTCCCAGCGGTAGGTGGACGGTGACAACACCTCGCAGATCCAATCCGGAGCCAGGGAGAAGACAGGGGTGTTTGGAATGCGCGGCATGCGGTCGCGGCGCCATCCCGCGAGGTCCGGCACCAGCGCATCCCCCGTCCCCGAGAAGCGCAGCTCCGGTTCATCCAGGATGACCCATCCACCGGGACCATCGCTGCCCTCGTCGAACGGCCCATCCAGCCAGCCACCGAGCTTCGTCGCCGCCCGCGCGTGGGGAGACGCCGGCCTGGGACTGACGACCAGCTCCCCTTCGATGATCTCCCCCACCTTCGTCGGCGGCACGTCCTCCAGGACGGCGTACGACACCGACTTCCCCTTCCCGCTCCCGTTTCCATCGCCCATGCGCGCAAGGATGCCCCCTACCCCTGACATCCTCAAGCCGAGGGCCGACCATGCCCGGCGCATGGAGGCAGGAAGACAGGCCCGTGCAATGCCGTCTGCCCTGAACCCGATGAAAACAAGCTTTGCTTGAATTATTCAAATCACGCCTGCCTGGGTGACGCCGCCAGGGCGGCCGTGACACACTTTTCTCAATCGTTCTCACGGCTCCTGGGGGCGCCTGAATGTCCATGCAATGGCTGGGTTTGGCGCTGGCCATCGGGGGCCAGCTTCCTCCCGACGGTGTCGCGCAGCTCCACAAGGTGGAGGGCGTGATGCCCCACCTGCGGCGTCTGGCAGAGGACCCCGAAGTGGTGCGTGCCCTTCGCGCCCAGAACGCGCGCCGCACGCCGCTCGCCACCATCCAACAGCTGGACGCGGAATGGCTGGCGACCCCGTCCCTCACGCCCCACAAGCAGCACGTGCTGGACGGCCCCTGCACGGGCGCGCTCCTCCGCCTGCGCGAGCGCCTGGGCCCGGCGATGGCGGAGGCCTTCGCCATGGATGACCAGGGCGCGCTCGTCTGCGCCAGCCGGCGCACGTCCGACTACTGGCAGGGCGACGAGGACAAGTGGCGCCTCACCTACGCCCGGGGCCGCGGCGGCCCCGCGCTGAGGGAAGCCCCCTTCTTCGACGAGTCCTCCCAGGCCTACGTCATCCAGGTGTCCCTCCCCGTCCGCGACGGCGCCCGGGTGATTGGCGCGCTCACCGTGGGCCTGTCCCTGCTCGACCTGTGACACCGACCGTCCACCCTGGGTCCTCACGCATGCGACTGCTGTCCGGATTGAAGTTGCGCGGCCGCCTCACGCTGTGGATCTGCCTGCTGCTCGCCGCGGCCCTCCTCCCCGCCGTCGGCGCCGGGGTCCACACCCTCCGCCGCAACCTGGAGCAGCAGGTGCACGGCGTCCTCCAGGTGGAGGCGGACGGCCTGCAGGACCTCATCGAAGCCTCGCTGCACGAGCGCGAAGCGAACGCCCGCGCCTGGACCGAGGACGCCATCGTGCGCGGCGCGCTCCTCTTCGACACCTATGCCAAGAGCGACGCGGTGCTCGCGTCGCTGAACGGCCGGCACACCAGCTTCGCCGCGCTGGTGCTGTTCACCCCCGACGGGCGCGCCGTCTCCGCGAGCCGGCCGGAGCTGCGCCAGGCCTTCGCCGGCCGCGAACAGGAGGTGCGCGCCGCGCCCTGGTTCCAGACCGCGCTGGAGGACCGCCTGGACGCGGGCGTCCTCACGGGCGCGCTCACGAAGAAGGACCCCTTCCTCGACCGCCCCGTGATGCCCCTGGCCCTGCCCGTGCTCAGCCCCCTCTCCGGCGCGCGGGTGGGCGTGCTGCTGGCCGCGTATGACTGGGGCCAGTTGGAGCAGGTGGTCGCGGGCGCGCTCCAGCGGGCCCAGGACCGGGGCCAGAAGAGCTTCACCCTGGAGATCCTCGCCCCGGACGGCGCCCGCCTCTTCAGCGCCCGCGCCGAGGGCACGCCGAGCCTCGCGAACCCCGTGCGGGCCGAGGTCCACAACGACGCCGCCCACCGCTTCGCCGCGGGCGAGGACTGGCGCTTCGTGGCGGCGATGGAGGCGGACGAGGCCTACCTGCCCCTGCGGCGCTTCCTGCAACTGAGCCTGCTCGCGGGGGCCCTGCTCCTGGGGCTCGCCGCCCTGGCCGCCTGGGCCCTGGCGCGAGGGGTGACGCGGCCCATCGCCACGCTGAGCGAGCTGGTGTCCCGCGTGGTGCGCGAGGGCGACCTCACCCAGAAGGTGGAGGCCCACGGCCACCAGGACGAAGTGGGCGAACTGGCCTCCGCCTTCTCCCGGATGATGGACCACCTGCGCGAGTCCACCACCAGCCTCCAGCAGGCCACCCGCGTGCTGGGGCAAACGGTGAGCGAGCTCACCGAGGCCACCGAGCAGCAGGAGCGCAACCTCATCCGGCAGGGCACCGCCATCCAGGAGACGCAGGTCACCGCGAAGGAGATTCAGCAGACCTCGCAGCTGGCCGCGGAGCGCTCGCAGGCGGTGCTCGCGCTGGTGGCGCGCGCGCGTGAAGCAGGCGGCTCCGGCCAGACGGCGCTCGGCGCCAGCCTGGACGGCTTCGAACAACTGCGCGAGCACGGCGCGCGCCTGGCGGAGGGCATCTCCTCCCTCAACGAGCGCACGCGCCAGATTGGTGGCATCACCCAGACGGTGAAGGACCTGGCGGACCAGTCCAACATGCTCGCGCTCAACGCGGCCATCGAAGCGGCGCGCTCCGGCGAGCACGGCAGGGGCTTTGGCGTGGTGGCGAGGGAGATCCGCGGCCTCGCGGACCAGTCCATCCAGGCCACCAGCCGGGTGCGCGACATCCTGGACGCCATCCGCGGCGGCATCCACGACACCGTGGCGCTGTCAGAAGAGGGCCAGCGCCGCTCCGAGGCGGGCCTGGCCCAGGTGCGCGAGAGCGGTCAGAGCCTCGCCGCGCTGACGGACATCATCCAGGACAACGCATCCGCGGCCCAGCAGATCGCCGCCGCCGTCATCCAGCAGAACGCCGGCATCGCCCAGATCTTCACCGCCGTCACGGACCTGTCCCGGATGATGGACGACACCCTCCAGGCCATGCACGGCACCCAGCGCATGACGCACGCCCTGCGCGGCGCGGCCGAGCGCATGGAGTCCGTGGCCGGCGTCTGGCGCGTCTAGCGGGACGCGCCAGCGGCCCCGTCAGACGCGCTTCTCCCAGCGAGGCGTGTCGTCGTCCACGGGCGTGTTCGCGACCTTGGACACCCAGTCCAGCGTCCCCTGCAGCGGCGCCCGGCCGTACGCCTTCGCCGGGATGAACGCCCAGAGCAGCAGGTAGAGCGCCGCGCTCATCCCCGCGGACGCGAACAGCATCAGCACGAACGCCACCCGCACCAGCGAAACGTCCACGCCCAGCTCGCGCGCCAGCGCCGAGCAGACCCCCAGGAGCGCCCGCCCCTCGCCCCGGTGCATCGGCACCGTCCGCGCACGGCAGTGCGGGCAGCGCGGCGCCTCCCCGGACAGTTCCTTCGAACAGGCCCTGCAGCGTGTCGTGACGTCCATGAGGTGACCTCCCAGTCAGGCCCCCGCTTGGCACGATGGGGGTCCCATCCCTACCTACGGACCCCACCGCCCGCGATTGCACCCGCCCTCCAATGTCGTGATTCCGGGGGGTTCTGGCCGGCTGCGTCAGTCGATTTACAGATTTAATCCAGGTGATGTTGACAGCCTTACAGGCAAGCAGCTTCTAATTCACCAAGGCTTCCCTTCCCTAGACGGGAGGGACATCTTTCAGCCCGTTGAGCCGCTTTTACAACGCATCTCGTCAGGAGCCGATATGGACGCCCGCACCTCCCAGACTCCCCCGGCCTTCGGCCCCGGCGTGACCGTGGAGGGCGCCTGGCACCCGGACTACGCGGAGGTGCTGACGCAGGAGGCCATGGCCTTCGTGGCGAAGCTGGTCCGCACCTTCGGTGAGCGGCGGGAAGCACTGCTGGAGCGGCGCAAGAAGGTGGCGCAGGGCTGGCGCAAGGGTGAGCGCCCCCACTTCCTCCCGGAGACGGCGGACATCCGGAAGGGGGACTGGAGCGTGTCCCCGGTGCCCGCGGACCTGCAGGACCGGCGCGTGGAGATCACCGGTCCGGTGGACCGCAAGATGATCATCAACGCGCTCAACTCCGGCGCCAGCGTGTTCATGGCGGACTTCGAGGACGCCAACAGCCCCACCTGGGACAACGTGGTGCGCGGCCAGCTGAACCTGCGCGACGCCGTTCGCAAGACCATCTCCTTCACGGCGGAGAACGGGAAGCACTACGCGCTGAACGAGAAGCACGCCGTGCTGTTCGTGCGCCCGCGCGGCTGGCACCTGCCGGAGCGCCACGTGCGCATCGACGGCAAGCCCATCTCCGGTTCGCTCTTCGACTTCGGCCTGTTCTTCTTCCACAACGCGCGCGAGCAGCTCAAGCGCGGCACGGGCCCCTACTTCTACCTGCCCAAGATGCAGAGCCACCTGGAGGCCCGGCTGTGGAACGACGTGTTCCAGCTGGCCCAGAAGGAGCTGGGCATCCCGAACGGCACCATCAAGGCCACGGTCCTCATCGAGACGCTGCCCGCCGCGTTCGAGATGGATGAAATCCTCTACGAGCTGCGCGAGCACTCGGCGGGTCTCAACTGCGGCCGCTGGGACTACATCTTCAGCTTCATCAAGACGCTCCAGTCCGACGCGTCCGTGGTGCTGCCCGACCGCGGGCAGGTGACCATGGACAAGGGCTTCCTCAACGCCTACTCGCAGCTGCTCATCCAGACCTGTCACCGCCGGGGCGCGCACGCCATGGGCGGCATGGCCGCCTTCATCCCCATCAAGGGGGACACCGCCGCCAACGACGCGGTGATGGCCAAGGTCCGCGCGGACAAGCAGCGGGAGGCGAAGAACGGCCACGACGGCACCTGGGTGGCGCACCCCGGCCTGGTCCCCGTGGCGAAGGAGATCTTCGACGCGCAGATGAAGGGCCCCAACCAGGTGGCCAACAAGCGCGAGGACGTGCGCATCACGGAGAGCGACCTGCTCCAGGTGCCCTCCGGCACGCGCACGGAGGAGGGCCTGCGCCACAACATCCGCGTGGGCATCCAGTACACCGCCGCGTGGCTGGGCGGCCTGGGCTGCGTGCCGCTCTACAACCTGATGGAGGACGCGGCCACGGCCGAAATCTCCCGCGCCCAGGTGTGGCAGTGGATTCACCACGAGGCCACGCTGGAGGACGGCCGCAAGGTGACGCCGGAGCTGTTCCGCGAGCTGCTCGCGGAGGAGATGGCGCGGATGGGCCGCGAGGGCGCCGTCGAGCGCTACGGCCAGGCGCACATGGAGAAGTCCCGCGCCCTCTTCGAGCAGCTGTCCACCGCGCCCGCCTTCGAGGACTTCCTCACCCTGCCGGCCTACGAGGCCCTCGACCCGCAGTCCTGACGCTCTTCAACCGCTTCCACGAAGTCTTCTCAACCCTTCACCGCAGCCCGAGGAGTCCTGGCATGTACGACGCGACGCCGACCACTTCCGATGCCTCCCCTCACGCGAAGCTCCATGCCCAGCGCTTCGAGGGAATCAAGCGCAACTACACCGAGAAGGACGTGGAGAAGCTGCGCGGCTCCATCCGCGTGAGCTACACGCTGGCGGAGCTGGGCGCCCGCCGCCTCTGGGAGCTGCTCCACACGGAGGACTACATCAACGCGCTGGGCGCGCTCACCGGCGGCCAGGCCGTGCAGATGGTGCGCGCGGGCCTCAAGGCCATCTACCTGTCCGGCTGGCAGGTCGCCGCGGACGCGAACAACGCCGGCCAGATGTACCCGGACCAGAGCCTCTACCCGGCGGACTCCGTCCCCTCCGTGGTGAAGAAGATCAACAACTCCCTGCGCCGCGCGGACCAGATCGACCACGCCGAGGGCCGCAACGACCGCTACTGGTTCGCGCCCATCATCGCGGACGCGGAGGCCGGCTTCGGCGGTCCGCTCAACGCCTATGAGCTGATGAAGGGCATGATTGAAGCGGGCGCCGCGGGCGTGCACTTCGAGGATCAGCTGGCCAGCGAGAAGAAGTGCGGCCACATGGGCGGCAAGGTGCTGGTGCCCACCAGCCACTTCGTGCGCACGCTGACCGCGGCGCGCCTGGCGGCGGACGTGATGGGCGTGCCCACGCTGCTCGTGGCCCGCACGGACGCGGACAGCGCCAAGCTGCTGATGAGCGACGCGGACGAGTACGACCACGCCTTCATCGACAAGGCGGCGGGCCGCACGGGCGAGGGCTTCTACCGCATCAAGGGCGGCCTGGAGTGCGCCATCGCGCGCGGCCTGGCCTACGCGCCGTACGCGGACCTGGTGTGGTGCGAGACCAGCACCCCGGACCTCGCGCAGGCCAAGGCCTTCGCCGAGGGCATCCGCAAGCAGTTCCCCAACAAGATGCTCGCGTACAACTGCTCGCCGTCCTTCAACTGGAAGAAGAACCTGGACGACAGCACCATCGCCAAGTTCCAGCGTGAGCTGGGCGCCATGGGCTACAAGTTCCAGTTCGTCACCCTGGCGGGCTTCCACGCGCTGAACTTCTCCATGTACGAGCTGGCCCGTCAGTACAAGGACCGCGGCATGGCGGCCTACAGCGAGATGCAGCAGTCGGAGTTCGGCGCGGAGAAGCACGGCTACACCGCCACGCGCCACCAGCGCGAGGTCGGCACCGGCTACTTCGACCAGGTCGCCGAGGTGATCTCCGGCGGCAGCGCCAGCACCCTGGCCCTGCACGAGTCCACCGAGGCCCACCAGTTCTAGGCCCGGCGGATCATCCCTGCGCCTGAAGAGGCGCTGAAGGCCGCGGCGTCCCGGGGGAAATTCCCTGGGATTTCGCGGCCTTCGCCGTTCGTTGGGCGAATCAGGCAACTTCCCCGGCGTCGGGGCGATAATGCAGGGAACGAACTTGAAGCCCCACAGGCACGCCTCCGGGTGTGCCGTGCAGACCGGGGCCTTTTGACGGGAGCCGCCATGAACCGCATCACGTCTCTCTCCGGTCCTCGGGTGCAGCCGGCCACGACGAACACCCCCTCCTCCGTGTCGGGCAGCCGCTTCGGCTCGCTGATGTCGGGCGCGGCCGCGCAGCCCAAGGTGGGCGCGCAGGTGACGGGGGGTTCGGTGGTGTCGTCGGCGCTGGCGCAGATGGGGGCCACGCCGCACGGCGGGCTGCTGAACGCCTACACCGCGGGCGCCACCTCCACGCCCATCAACGTCTCGGGCAACCAGCCCCAGCAGCAGCAGGCCGCGGCCTCGCAGACGGGCGCGGAGCCCAAGAGCGAGGAGATGCAGGCCATCGAGGACCTGGCCATCATGTCGTCGGTGTCCATGTCCCAGTCCATCCTGCACATGGGCGGCATGAAGCTGGACCTGGAGCGCGAGTAGTCCCCTCGCCCCAGGCCGTCCTTCACAGCCTTGATTTCAAGAAGCCCTGGGGGAGACCTCAGGGCTTTTTCTTGTCGCTGTCGTCGCTGTACTGGTCGCGGATGCCGGCGTGCCGGTGCCGCGTGTCGTTCCAGGGCTTGTCCACGTCGGAGCGCTGGCCGCCGTTCTGCCCGGTGACGTCGTTGAGTTCTTCGGAGCGCCCTTCCGCGGGCACCCGGTCGCCGTCCTCGTCCGGATCCTTCTGCTTGCTGGGGTCCAGCGGGATGCCGGCGCTCTTCTTGAGGTATTCGTCCTTGGGGTCCATGCCGTCATTCCTCCCTTGAGCCCTCAAGGTGGTGACGGAGTGCCGGACCGGGAGCGGCCGGGCGGCCAGGGGGACGGCTCCTCAGTTGAGGTACTGCGGCTTCCTGGCGACGTCCGGGGGCTGGGCCTTCATCATCTCCAGGCCCTGGCGGGTGAGCACGAAGCGGACGACGCCGGAGCCGCGCTCGGTCTCGATTTCAGCCTCGAAGGCGGGCCCGGCGATGCCGCCCAGGGACACGTCCTTGCGCAGGTTGCTCACGCGGCCGGAGAGCAGATCGCCGCCCACCTCGCGTGAGCCCTCGCCGCGCGTGTACAGCTCGAAGGCGGCCTCGTGCAGCGTCATGGCCAGCGCCGGAGTGAGGGGCTGGGAGCTGAAGAGCACGGAGATGAGGAGCCAGTAGGGCGTCTGTTCAGCCATCGCTGGAGTGTAACGGGTGCGGCTAGCGGGCGCGCGGCTGTCTGCGAGCGGCGATGGCCTCCGCGAGCACGCCCTGCGCCCTCCAGTGGCCATACAGGCGGCCCTGGGACGCGAGGAAATCCAGCCGCTGCTGGGTGCGCGCGTCCAGGCGGCCGGGGGCCGCGTCGCGGTAGGGCGTGCCGGGCAGCGGCATGAAGGTGTGGCCGTGCACGCGGGCGCCCAGGTCGGACAGCCGCTGCATGAGGTCCAGCGTGGCGTCCACGTCCGCGGGCTCCTCCCCGGGCAGGCCCAGGATGAAGTCCACGTTGGGCACGAAGCCGCCCTCCACGGCGAGCCGCGCGGCGCGCACCACGGTCTCCACGTCGTGGCCGCGCCGGGTGGCCTGGAGGATGCGCTCGGAGCCGGACTGCCCGCCGATGATGAGGTTGTCGTTGGCCACGTAGCGCTTGAGCAGCGCCAGGGACTCCGGCGTGACGTGCTCCGGGCGCACCTCCGAGGGGAAGGTGCCGTAGTAGATGCGCCCGTCCGGGGCCATGGCCTCCGTCACCGCGGCGAGCAGTTCCTCCACGGCGGCCAGGTTCACGGCCTCGTCGGGGGTGCCGTAGGACAGGGACGTGGGGGTGATGAAGCGCAGGTCGCGCCGGCCCGCGCGGCGCAGCTCGCGAGCCCAGTGGGCGATGTTGGCGACGGTGCGGTGCCGGAAGCGCGCCTTGGACATGAAGGGCGTCTGGCAGAAGCGGCAGGCGTAGATGCAGCCGCGGGTGATCTCGATGGCGCCGAACTTCACGTGCTTCGCGGCGAACGGAGGGAAGTCGTCCAGGCGCACGCCCTCGCCGTGGCCGTGCTGCACGAGCTTGCCGTCCCGGAGGTGCGCGGTGCCGTGCGTGGTGCGCGGGTCCTCACCCTCGAGGACGCGGGCCAGGAGGGCGCGCAGGGTGTGCTCGCCCTCGCCCACGGCGACGAGGTCGAAGCCGGCCTGGAGCGTCTGGAGTGTTTCAGCGGTGGCGTGCACGCCGCCCGCGATGCAGAGGACGTCGCGGCCCTCCAGCCGTTCGCGCACCCAGTGGAGTTCCTCCACGGAGGGGCCGAAGCTGGCGGAGTAGAAGGACCACGCGGCGACGACGGTGTCGCCCGCGTCCACGCGCTCGCGCACGGTGGTCAGCAGGTCCTCGCGGTTGCGAGGGAAATGCAGGGACACGTCCGAGAGCGCGGGGTCCGCCTCCACGGCGCCAGCGAGCACGGTGAAGGCGTACTTGCCGGGGTACTGGTAGCTCAGGACGAGCGAGACCTTGCGAGGCGGCTGCGACATGACGGTCGCGGATGATGCCACAGCGCGGTCAGAGGAAGCGGCGCTCCCACTGGCGGACCTCGGCTTCCGTGAGGTCGCCCCAGGAGCCCTTGTGTGCATAGAGCCACGGCTCCAGCACGCGAGCCAGCTCACGGTACGCGGGCAGGATGTCACCGGCCTCCAGGTCCCCCGCTTCAGGAGCAGGTCCCAGGGAGACCACGGCGCGTTCTGGAGACAGGGCTTCCACCCGGGTCGAGGGTGAGTGCAGCCGGGAGCGCAAGCCCTCCGCGCCACCCAATTCGTTGAGCACGGGCGGCCCCAGGAACGTGAGCCATGTTGGCCCCCAGAGCCGTGTCCCCAGTTCCAGCGCCAGGGTCTCCAATCCTGGCAGCAGAAGGCCAGGATGCCGGAATCCCTTCTGCTTCATCACCGGCGTGGTGGACTCCGCCCAGCCCCAGGCGTCGAAGGACAGTCCCACGTAGCCAGAGTGGAAGGGCAGCTCTCGCCCCAGTTCGAAGGCCAATGCACGCACCCAGTCCGGACCTGGATGCTCCAGGAACTCGACGGGGAGCCAGAACTCCGCGGCGAAGGTGCCATGCGGTGTGAGTTGGAAGAAGGGTTGTTGAGGCAGCCCTCGGCCCCGGTACTTGAACCGGATCCCCGTCACGGAGTCGGGTTTCTCGCTCGCTTCAATGCGCCCGGTCGCCGGGTGCATCAACTCCCCGCTCAGGAATGCGTCAGCCTCTTCGGCCAGGGGACTCCAATCGCCGTGGCGGTCCACGTACCAATCCAGGGAATGGGGCTCGATGGCACGCCGGTAACGTTCCAGAGCGCGGCAGAGTGGCAAGGCCAGCTCCTCGTGGGGCCCGCCCATGTAGAAGGCGATGCTCACCGCCTCGCGCAGGACGACGATCGACTCACCTTCGATGTCGAGGGTGACACGGCTTTCTGGATAGCGAGTGGCCATCACCTGACTCCCAGATTCGGAGACACGAGACGAGGAGAAGTGTCTCTACCAAGGAGCAGTGAGTAGACCTCGCCCTGCTCCTTCTTCGCGAAAGGATGTCCTTCAGGATAGGTGTCCCACCTGGGAGGGTTCGTCACGGGACACGGGAACTTGAAGTCATAGACCCGCTGCGCTTGGAGTGGGTTGCCCAACGCGTGCAGTACCACATCCGGCGCGATGCTCCCCGTGAGCAGGTGGAACAGGCCATCCCGCAGCCATTGCGCCACCTCCTCCGGCGCCAACCACCGCGTCTGCCCGGTCTTCGCGTCCCGCAGATAGCGCGGCTCCAGGCTGAACCGTCCTTCATCCGTGGCGCCCAGCGCGCGCTGCACGCACTCCAGCGCGGCCGAATGCTTGGCCTCTCCCAGTTGCATGGCCCGAGTGATTTCCCTGCCGTTCGCGTCCACCACCTTCTCCCGGCACACCTGGGGAGACGTCCGCTTCCCGGGCCCCAACAGGCGCTCGTTCACGTCGAAGTTCGCCTGCTTCGCGCACTCCACCAGCACGCTCTCCACACGGGCCACCTCCGCCGCTTCCCACAGGCGCATCACCGTCGCGGCCTGCGCCGCACGGGCCGCCGCGCGTGACAGCCACGGCAGGATGGCGTCCTGCCCCACCTGGGATGCGCACGCCGGATTGCGCAGGCATCCCGACGTCGCGGAGTCCATTGCCGCCTGGGAGTAACTTGAGGGCCTGCGCACCTCTGGGCCCGCGCACGCGGTCCACAGCAGGAGGCAGCACAGCCACCGCATCCAACGGGGAGGAGTCATTCCGCGCCTCCTCGCATGGAGGCGCGGGCTCCTTCAACCCACCTCCCGCCCCAGGCGCACCGGAGCGGGAGGGTCCATCATTCACCGACGCTCAGCTCCGGCGGCGGCGCGCACGCGCCAGGCCCAGCAGGCCCAGCAGCGAGAACGCGGCCAGCGAACCCCCGCTCGCGGAGCAGCCGCCGCGGAAGTCGGCGTCGCCCTCGGTCTCGTCCAGCGGCGCGGGCTTCACGCCCGTGTTCGTGCCCGCGTCCACCACGGGGGCGGGGTCCACGGGCGAGCCCGCGTCCACCACCGGCTCCGGCTCCACCGGGCTGCCCGCGTCCACCACCGGGTCCGGGTCCACCGGGCTGCCCGCGTCCACCACCGGGTCCGGCTCCTGCGGCGAACCCGCGTCCACCACGGGCTCAGGGTCGGGCTGCACCACCGGGAACACGTCCTCGCGCTTCGTCGCCTGGATCATCCCGTCGTGGTAGACGACGCCCACCGGCTTGATGGTGTCCGCCCGGTACAGGCCCAGCTTCAGGTAGTTGTTCTGGCCGGAGAACATCGTCTTGCCGTAGGTCTTCTTCAGCACCTGGGCGCCGTTGTGCCAGAGCTCCACGTAGCCCACGGATGAGTCCGGGGACCACTTCACGTGGAAGATGAACTCCTGCCACGCGCCGCGCTTGAGCGCCGTGCTCCACACCGTGCCGCTGTCGTTCAGCGTCAGGCGGATGAGCTCGCCCTTCACGAAGAACTCGATCGGCGGCGACCCGCAGCACCCGTCGTGGTGCCACTGCGTGAAGAGCTGCCACGCGTCCACGCTGGGGAAGTCGTTCGCGAACATCACCTTCCAGCGGTACCAGTACTCCGACCCCACCTTCTCGTTGCTCAGGTAGACGAGCTCGTTGCGGTTGCCGCTGGAGTTGATGGGGTCATCGCCCTGCTTCACCGTCGCCTTGAGGGCGTACTTTCCTTCCGACACCGGACTCGTCACCACCTGGAGCCGGTCCGAGCTCACCATTTGTTCCACGCTGTATTGGGAACGGTTTCCCGTCTCGAAATCGCCCCGCCAGACGATTTCCGCCGCAGCGAGGCTCGGGAGCAGACAGGCCACGAGCCAGAGGTGCAGTGCTTTCAATGCTGAATCCTTGGGGGAGGTGGAAGGGGAGGGGCTGATGCTTTGACAGCAAAGCTTTGACAAACATTACCCCAAACCATTCCCTCACTTCATTCCCCCACCAAACCATTCCAAGACGCCTGACAACACAGCATGCAGCCAGACAGGCCCTCCCCTGGATTGAGACATGTTTCACGTCGAGGCCGGGCTGCCCGTACCCACCGAGCGGACGGCGGAGCGATGTCCTGAACGCAACGCGTCATTGACAGGGGAGCATGCAAGAGGCTGACGGGACGGGGGCGTGGTGTAAGGTCACGGGCCCTTCCGGCGCTCCCTTCCCGGGGCGCCCTTCGTGTGCCCCATGCTCGTGCTGCGAGACGTCCAGAAAACCGATTTGCCCGGCCTGAAGCGTCTTGCCGCGGTGCTGAACACGGTCAACCTGCCGAACAACGAGGAGACGCTCGAGGCCATCATCGACAAGTCGGTGAAGAGCTTCGCCGGCAAGGTGAAGGACCCGTTCGAGCGCGAGTACCTCTTCGTGCTGGAGGACGTGCGCAACAACCTCATCATCGGCACGTCGATGATCATCGCCCAGCACGGCACGTACGACGCGCCCCACATCTATTATGAGGTGAGTGAGCGCGAGCACTACTCCGCCTCGCTGGAGCGGCACCTGCGGCACAAGGTGCTGTCCATCGCGTACAACTACGAGGGCCCCACGGAGATTGGCGGCCTGGTGGTGGACCCGCCCTACCGCGCGACGCCGGACAAGCCCGGCAAGCAGCTGTCCTTCGTGCGCTTCCTCTTCATCGCCATGCACCGGCGGCTGTTCCGGCCGCGCGTGCTGGCGGAGCTGCTCCCGCCGCTGCTCCCGGACGGGCGCAGCCTCCTGTGGGAGGCCTGCGGCAAGAAGTTCACCGGCCTCACCTACCTGGAGGCCGACCGGCTGAGCCGCCAGAACAAGGAGTTCATCAAGGAGTTGTTCCCCGCGTCGGACATCTACGCGTCGCTGTTCCCGGACCGCGTGCAGAAGGTGCTGGGCGAAGTGGGCCCGGCCACGCGCGGCGTGCAGCGGATGCTGGAGCGGGTGGGCTTCCGGTACGTGGAGCGCATCGACCCGTTCGACGGCGGCCCGCACTTCGAGGCGGACACGGCGGACATCTCCCTGGTGCGCCGCTACCGCACGATGAAGCTGGCGGAAGAGGACTTCGAGCTGGTGGGAGACGACGTGCTGGTCGCCGCCGAGCGCGAATCCGGCCGCAACCGCTTCCGCTCCGTGCGCTGCCAGGCCCGGCTGGACAACACCGTCATCCACCTGCCCGCCCGCGCCAAGGAGATCCTCGAAGTGAAGCCCGGCGCGAAGCTGTCCGTCATTCCTTTCGAGTAGCGCGCACCACCCGGAAGTCCCCGCGCAGGAGCGACAGCCAGCGCTCCCCTGCCTCCAGCGCGGGGCCCTCCGGCGGCACCAGCGCCAGCGCCAGGTGCGTGTCCGGGCGCACGGGGTCCAGGGACGTGGGGTCCAAATCCAACGTCCCGCCGCCCTTGAGCGCCACCCGCACCCAGGCGTGCGGCCGGGCGGGGCCGCCGTCCACCACCAGCAGCCCGTGCACCAGCCCCACCCGCTGGCCCCGGCCGCGTGCGAGGGACGCGTAGCGCAGGGCATGGGCCAGACAGCCTCCGGCCTCGCCCTCCCCTCCCGCGCGCCAGTCCGCCGCCGAGGGCCCCTTGTCCGGAAAGGCCGCGTGCACCTTCGCGGACAGGGCGCGGGCCTCGGCCGGCGTCCACTCCGTCATCTCCGGCAGCCGGGTGGGGACCGTCCCGCTGGGAACGAGCCTCAGCGCGCCCTCCGCGCCGCCCTCCACGGGCACCCCTTCCGCGAAGAGCTCTGGCGGCGCTCGCAGCCGCGCCCCGGGGGCCGCACGGGTGAAGCGGGAGTCGCCCACCTCCAGCGCCTGGAGCTCTCCCCGTTCGTCATAGCGGGCGCGGAAGCGGGCGCCCAGCATCGTGCCCTCGGCGCTCGTGGGGCCTCTCGCCGTGACGCAGTGGGGGCCCTCCTGGCCGGACAGCTCCTCGCGGCCCGTGACGCAGCCCTCGGGGGGTGGGCCCCGCCACAGCCACAGCGCCTGGGGCACCGCGTCCGAGTCCGTCACGCGGCCCGCCGCGTCCACCCGCAGGGCCACCTCTCGCACGCGCTCGCCCGCGTGGCCGTCACGCACGTGCAGGTGCCGGCTGGTGTACGTGAACCGCCCCGCCTCCAGGGACAGGCCCACCGTGCCCACCGGCACGCCCCGCCACGCGAACACGAACCGGGCCGGACTTGTAGCCCTGGCGGCCCTGGCGGTCTCGGCTCCCGTGCTGGCGGGGTTTACGGGGAGCGCCAGCATGGCGATGGCGAGCAGGGCCTTCATGTCTCATGAAGCATGCGTCGAAATCAGGACCGGCGCGAGAAGGCGGGTTAGCGTCCACCCCGTCCATGGGCGCCAAACGGTACCTCTTCTCGTTCGGGCTGGTGGCGGCCCTGGTCTCCGCCCTCATCCTGGGCTTCGTGCTGTTCTGGGTGACGGGCAAGCCGGATGACACGGCCGGCTGGGCGGTGCTGCTGCTCGGCGTGCCGTTCCTCTGGCTCATCGGCAGCTACCTGTCGTGGTTTCGCTTCGCGGCCATGCGGCGGCGCGAGCGGCGCGACCTGATGTCCCGGCTGGCGGAGGGCGACCTCACCACGCCCATCCACACCGGCTTCGAGGGCCAGGAGGACCTGCGCCGCCTCATCCTGTCCCTGCGCCGGGCCATGTCCCAGGTGCAGCGCGTGACGAGCAACCTGCACCGCACCGGCAACGGCGTGAGCGAGCAGGCCCGCATGCTGCTGGAGGCCGCGCGCCGGCAGGGCGGCGCCGTGGAGCGCACGCTCACCGCCGTGGGCGGCAACGGCACCAGCCTCCAGGTGGCCATCAAGCGCGTGCAGCACATCGAGACCTTCGCGCACGAGACGACGGGCGCCCTGCTGGAGATGACCGAGCGGCTGCACCAGGTGGTGGACGGCCTGGAGACCGTCAACGACTTCAGCCAGCGCACCAGCGGCCTCACCCAGGCGATGACGGAGCGGCTGACCCACATCGCCGCGTCCGGAGATGAGCTGGGCCGCTTCGCTTCGGAGGCGGAGGACTTCGTCGCGCTGGTGGAGGGCGGCATCGACGCCGTGCGCCGCCGCGCCACGGAGACCAACAGCATGGCCATCGCCGTCACCGCCACCGCCCAGCGCGGCGAGGCGCTGGTGGGCGACAGCGTGCAGGGCATGTACCGGGTGGAGGAGACGGTGCGCAAGGCGGCCGAGCTGATGGAGATGCTCGGCACGCGGTCGCTGGAGATTGGCCGCATCGTGGACGTCATCCAGGAGATCGCCGACCAGACGAACCTCCTGGCCCTCAACGCCGCCATCATCGCCGCGCAGGCCGGCGAGCACGGCCGCCCCTTCGGCGTGGTGGCCAACGAAATCCGGAGCCTCGCCGAGCGCACCACGCGCTCCACGCGCGAGATTGGCACCATGGTCACCGGCATCCGCGACGCGGTGGAGACCGCGGTGGCGCTGGTGCAGGAGGGCCGCGAGCAGGCCACCGCGGGCGTGGCCCTGGGCGACCGCGCGTCGGAAGCCCTCAGTGAGATCCGCTCCATCACCCAGCGCACCTTCGCCGCCGTGGAGGCCACGGTAATGGAGACGCAGCGGCTGGAGGCGCAGGGCGCCACCGTCGTGGAGGCCAGCAAGCGCGTGGCCCGGCGCGTGGAGGACATCACGCGCATGGCCATCGAGCAGTCCGGCAACGCGCGGGACCTGGTGCGCCAGATTCAAGAGATGTCGCGCGTGGGCCAGAGCGCCGGCCAGAAGGCCGAGGCCCAGGCGCGCACCGGCCGCGACCTGTCCGAGGCGGTCATGCGCCTGAGCGCGGCCATCGAGGAGCTGAGGGCCGCGCACCAGGTGCTCACCCGGGGTGATGCGTCCATCCGTGAAGAGGTCGCGCAGGTGCGCGAGGACGCGCGCCGGGTCATCCGCATTGGCGACGGGCTGGACCGCACGGTGGACCAGTTGGGTCACGAGACGGCGAGCCTGGAGGCGGAGGTGTTCCGCTTCCAGCTGCCGCGGGCCCGCGTGGGCGGCACGCTGAGGGTGGGCCTGCATCAGTCGGGCTCGCTGCGCGCGCGGCAGACGGTGGATCCGCTGTTCTCCGTGGAGAACCAGATGACGGAGCTGACAGCGTGCCTCTTCTCCTGCCTCGTGCGGCTGGAGGACGGCATCCTGGTGCCCGACCTGGCCGAGCGCTGGGACGCGGATCCGTCCGCGCGCCGCTACCGCTTCTACCTGCGCCGGGGCGTCACCTTCCACGACGGCGCCCTGCTCACCGCGCAGGACGTGAAGCGCCACCTGGAGCGGTTGATGGACCCGGCGCTGCGCTCGCCGGACCGCAGCCTGCTGGAGGACGTGGAGGGCGCGCGCGAGTACGCCAGCGGCATGGCCCGCGAGGTGACGGGCATCGAGGTCCTGGACGAGGGCACGCTGGAGATCCGCCTGCGCGAGCCCAAGGCGTTCTTCCTCCAGCTCATGGCGCTGACCGCCACGGCGGTGGCGAAGATGGACCCGACGGGCAAGCTGGTGGGCACGGGGCCGTTCCGCGTCGTGGGCATGCAGGCGGACCGGATGGTGCTGGAGCGCAACGCCACCTACTGGCGCGGCGGGCTTCCGCTGTTGGACCGGTTGGAGTTCGTCCTCACGGAGACGCGTCCGCAGGCGGTGCGGCAGTTGCTGGACGGACAGGTGGACCTCGTGTCGTTCCTGCACGTGGAGCACACGGAGGCGCATGGGCTGGACGCGCACCAGGTGGTGACCAGCACCACGCCCTCCACGGCGTTCCTGGGGCTCAACCTGAACGAGGCGCCCTACAACGACGTGCGCGTGCGGCGGGCGCTGCGCGCGGGCATGGACATCCCGAGCGTGGTGGAGCAGTTCCACCCGGGCGCTCGCGTGGCCCGCACCTTCACGCCGCCGGAGCTGCTGGACGGGGCACAGGAGCTGGGGCCCACGCCGGTGCCGGACCTGACGCTGGCGGAGCGGCTGTTGCGCGAGGCGGGCGTGCGGCGGTTGCAGCTCACCCTGCACCACGCGGTGGGCCGCGACACGGCCGCCGAGGACGCGGTGCTCTTCCGGCCGTTGATCCAGGCGGGGCTGCTGGAGCTGCGGCATGAGCAGCTGCCACCGGAGGAGTACCTGGCGCGCCTGCGCGAGGGGAAGGTCCCGGCGTTCCGCACGCTGTGGCTGGCGGACTTCCCGGACCCGGACGCGTTCCTGCACTTCCTGCTCAACTCCAGCGCGCAGACGGTGTACCCGCTGGGCTACCGCAACCCGGAGCTGGACCGGCTCACCGCCGAGGCGCGCGTGTCCATCGACCCGGAGCTGCGCTCGCAGCTGTACCGGCGCGCGGAGATGCTGGCGCGCGAGGACTGCCCGCTCATCCCGCTGTACCACGACCGAACGCACGCGGTGGCGGTGGCCTCCGTGCAGAACCTGCGGCTGCACCAGACTCCACCGCAGGTCCGCTTCGAGGACCTCTGGGTGGACCCCGCCGCGGGCGGCTGAGCGGATCACCCAGGCCGCCATCTTCGCAATCACCCTCACCCACTCCATCTCCGCCACCCTCCCCGCCCAAGCCTCGCCATCCAACCCGAGGGGTCTGACATGGACTCGAGGCTCCGGCGTCCTCGCCCTCCGGTGGCGAAGCGCGGAAACCTGTCCGACTGTCGGACAGGTTTTTGGCGGACGGCCGCCCGGAGGGTGCCGCTTGTCCGTGCATCCCGGCTACGGCACGGCACGGCGCGTGCCCGCGGGACTGGCGTTGCGCTGGGGCCAGCCCCGGACTTCGGTGCGTCCACCGAGGGGATAGGACTCCAGCCACCAGACGCCGTCGCGGCGCAGGGCCACGTGCAGCAGGTCTCCGGCGAACACCGCTCCCGCCACCTCCACGCGGCCCTTCAGCGAGCACTGGTTGAGCTTGTTGCCGAAGGCGATCCATTCGAGCCACGCCTGGCGCTGACCGTTCGGCAGCTCCGCTTCCGCGAGCACGCCCACCGTGTTCTGCTCCAGCAGCGCGGCTTCGTGGAACGCACCGGGCAGCAGCAGCGAGGGCAGCACGTCCACCTCCGTGAGGAAGTGTCCATCATCGGAGCTGAACGAGCGCAGCACCGTGCGCAGTTCCGCACCGGTGCAAGGAGTTCCGTCCGTGTGGTCGCACGCGGACGCGAACGCATGACCGACCATGCCTCCGGGGGACATGAGCACCGGCTCGGCCAGGGGCGAAAGCGTGCGCGTGCCCGCGTCCCAATCCAGCGCGGTGAGCACACCTCCATCCGTGTCCAAGAAGGCCTGCGTGCCCACGAGCAACCGTCCCGACGCGAGCGCCAGTGACGGCGCGCCACCGGGGACACCCGCGTCGAGCGGTTCGAGGCTCAGCGATGCGATGCCTCCGTCTTCGGGCGCGTCACCGAAGGACGGGTCTGGCCGCGCCATGAGTGTCCCGCCGTCCGTGCTCACTTCAGGCAATGCCCAGTTCGTGAAGGCCAGCCGCCCATCCCACGGCGTGTAGAGGTACACGCCGCGCGCGTCGTCCACGGCGAGCCTCGCCGCTCCGCCGCCGTCCTCCTCTGGCCCCATCGCCAGCGGCGCGCCCGCGTCCGCGCTCAGCAACACCAGCCGGGAGTGCTGCGGCTCCATGCCCGCGTCGTCGCTCCACGTGACGTATGTCAGCACATCCCCTTCCTTCGTGAGCGCCACCCTCCCCGCTCCCGTCGTGCCGGGCATGACCTCCGGTGTCCCTCCGTCCAGCGCCGCATCCGCGAACGTCAGCGACGTGCGCCAGCGCAGCTCGCCTACGCCTCGCGGCGCGTATGACTCCAGCGCTTCCGGCGCCAACACCACCACTCCCGCGTCCGATGCCGCGAGCAGCGTCCTCGCGCCTCCGTCCTCGTAGGGCGACTCGTAGCGCAGCAGTCCGCTCTCCGTGTACGCGGCAAGCCAGCAGCCCGCGTCCTCACCGCACACCGACACGTAGACCGTCCCGTCGTCCACGAGCAGCACCGGCCCGCCGTCCTCCGCGATGGGCGCCCCGCCCAGCTCCGCGCTGAAGTCGGGTTCCAGGTCTCCCGCGTCCGGGCGCACGCACTCGCCCGCGTTGCACTTGCCTTCTTCCTGACAGGGCGTGGCTGGCGCGCAGACGAAGCCGTCCGGCGGCGTCACCGACCGGCACGTGCCGCTGAAGCAGACCCGCGCCGCCTTGCAGCTCACCGCGCCGCAGGGGCTGAAGTCCGCCACGTCCACCTCCTGGCAGCCCGAGTTGCGGTCGCACACGCCCACCTTGCAGGGGTCGCTCGGCACCGGGCACGCGACGTTCGCCGTCACACAGCCCTGCGTCGGCGAACAACTGTCCACCGTGCACGGGTTGTCGTCATTGCACCTTCGCGGCTGCCCCACGCAGACGCCCGCCTGGCAGAGGCCGTTCTCCTGGCAGCGGCTGCTCGGGATGCATGACGCTCCATCCCCCAGTGGGGACTCGACGCACTGGCCGGAGTCCAGGTCGAAGCGCGAGTCGCGGCACTCGCCCCGCGGCACGCACGTCAGCGGACGCACGCCCACGCCGGTGAGCTTCACCTTCGCCGTGGTGCGCCCCGCGGTGAGCACCAGCTCCCCCTCCACCGGCGTGTTGCCCGCGGAGAACAGGATGTCCACCGTGCCCGTGCCGCTGCCCCCCACGACAATCTGGGACACGACGACGAAGAAGGGCGCGTCCGTCACCGCGTCCACCGTGACGCCCGCGCGGCCGGTGGCCACCAGCGTCAGCGAGCGGCGCACCTGCGTGCCCTCCAGCACCCGGCCGAAGTCCACCACCTCCTCCTGCGACCGGAAGCTGGCGCTCGCACCGCCCACGTTGGGGTCGTCGCCACAGCGGCACCCTCCCACCAGGACGAGCACCAGGAGCAGCCACCAGCGAGCACGGGCGCGGAACATGCCCCCGACTCAACCGCGCCACCCCGGGCCCACGCAACGTGCGCCCCAGCCTGTCGGGTCGTCCCCGCACACTTCCCTGCCCGGCCGGGCCCGCTACGGTTCCACGGCGGACTCACGCCGCCGCGTCAGCGCCCTCACACCGAACGCCAGCGCCGCCACCCCGAGCAGCCCGATGACCGCGTACTGGTAGCGGGACACCAGCACCGTCAGCCGCTCCAGGTTGCCGCCCACCGCCATGCCCAGCGCCAGGATGAGCCCGCTGTGCGCCAGCGCGGAGATGGCCCCCAGTACCAGCGCGTTGAAGCGCGGCATCCGCGCCGCTCCCGCCGCGATGAAGATGACGCCCCGGATGCCCGGCAGGAACCGGTTCACCAGCAGCAGCCACGGCCCCGCGTGCCGCATCCGCGCCTGCACCTGCTCCAGCCTCGCGTGCGTGAGCCCGAAGAAGGAGCGCCCGGGCTGCTGTTCGAAGCGCTTCGCCAGCCAGTGGCCCACCGTGTAGTTGATGAACGCGCCCACCACGCTGCCCGCAGTCACCACCGCGAGCACCAGCCACCAGGGCTTCTCCCCGCGCACGGCGTAGATGCCGCCCATGAGCACGATGGTGTCCCCGGGAAATGGCGGCACCACGTACTCCAGCATCGCCGCCACGCCGAGCACCAGGAACCCGAATGGCCCCAGCGTCCCAATCAGCTTGTCGACGTGCTCGATCCACATCGGCGCGGTGCCCTCCAGGGCCGGAATCCCTCCGCGCGAGACTTAAGTCGTCTCCCCGCCCGGCGGAACCCGTATCCTCCACCACCCGCGCGACGGTGAACACGGGCGGGCCTTGGTCCCCCTGGCCTCAGCCGAGCGAGACGCCTCCATCGGCCGTGAGGACACTTCCCGTGACGAACGACGCCTCCCCGCTCGCGAGGAAGACGGCCGCGTTGGCGATCTCCTCCGGGTTCGCGACGCGCTGGAGCGCATGCAGCCGGGCGGCGGCGGCGCGCTGTTCCTCGGAGCCGTTCCAGAGCCGGAACATGGGCGTGTCCGCGCCGCCGGAGACGAGCACGTTCGCGCGGATGCCCTGCGGGGCGTACTCCGCCGCGACGGTGCGCGTGAGCCCGATGAGGCCCGTCTTCGCGGCGGCGTAGCCGGACGTCCCGGGGATGGCCTTCGTGTGCCCAACGAAGGTCCCGATGTTGATGACGCTCCCCCCGCCGGACTTCAACATCGCGGCCACCTCGTGCTTCGTCGACAGGAACGCGCTCACCAGGTACCCGTCGATCCACTCCCGGAACGACGCCGTGTCCAACGTGTGCGTGGGCCCGCCGCCGAACGTTCCCCCCGCCGCGTTGACGCCCACGTCGAGCCTCCCGAACGTCTCCAGCGTGAAGCGGACCAGGGCCTCGACGTCGTCCTCCTTCGTCACGTCCGCGGCGCGGGCCACCACGTGCCCTCCCGCCATGCGCACGGTTTCTTCGAGCGGCTCCACGCGTCTGCCCGCCGCCACCACCCGCGCGCCCTCCCGGGCCAACGCGAGCGCCGTCGCACGGCCAATCCCTGAACCCGCCCCTGTCACCAGGGCGACCTTGCCTTCCAATCGATGCGTCATCCGACGGTTCTCCCAGACACGGGCCCGCTCATGAGGTCGCGCCCGCGGGGCCCTCTCGCCGCGGCGCACGGTCCTCGTAGCGCCGCGAGCCCCGGGCCCGCGCTCCGGTTCTTGCCGTCGAAATCACAAGCCCCGCGCGAAGCCGCGAGCGCCTCACCTCCCGCCGCCGGGCACCCAGGCCCAGGCCGGCGGAACGTGGACCTCAGGCCTGACGGGGCAAAGCCACGGGCGTCGGCAGCACCGTGCCGCCGTACTGGCTCGCCGCCAGCGTGCCGCACGCGGCGCCAATCTCCTTGCCGCCCGAATAGCGCCGCGCGATGGGCGCCTTCAGGATCTGAAGGTGGTCCCGGAACGCGCTCAACTCCTCCGCCGTGGGCGGCAGGTACTTGCCCGTCGGATCCGTCACGTCGATGAGGTCCACCTTGATGGGGATGCCCTCGAACGCCGCCTTCAGCGCCTCCGCGTCCTCGCGCTCCAGGTTGAAGCCCTGGATGGCCACGTAGGCGATCATCGCCCGCTCGCGCCGCGCCTCGCTGTACTCACGGATGGCTTGAATCAGCTCCGGCAGCGGGTGCGTCTTCTCGATGGGGAGCACCTTCGCGCGCTTCTCCGGGATGGCGCTCGTCACGCTGAACGCCAGGCGGAACGGGTGCCCTTCCTTCGTGTAGCGGCGGATCGCGGGCACGTGCCCCGCAGTGGAGAACGTGATGGCCGTGCCGGAGATGGAGAACCCGGCCGGGTGCGACAGGATCTGCGCCGCGCGGATGGTCTCCTTGTAGTTGAGCAGCGGCTCGCCCATCCCCATGAACACCACGCCGCCCACGCGCCGGTCCGCCTCCGCGCGCACCTGCATCACCTGGTCCAGGATCTCCCAGGTCTGGAGGTTGCGCTGGAAGCCCAGCTTGCCCGTCATGCAGAAGTCGCACGCCAACGCACAGCCCACCTGGCTGGACACGCAGACGACGTACTTCTCCTCGAAGATGGGGATGCGCACCGCCTCGATGCGGCCGCCCAGCGGCGACTCGAAGAGGTACTTCACGAAGCCGTCTTCCGCCTGCCGCCGCTCGACGACCTTGAGGGAGGGCATCTCCGCCTGCGCGCGGAGCAGGTCCGCGACACGGCGCGGCACCTGGGGCGCCAGCGCGACGGCGTCCACCGTGGGACGGGCGTGGGCGAAGACGCCCGCGAACACCTTGCGGACCGCGGTCGCGGACGGCTGGGCCGGCGCGAGCGCCGCTTCCAGTTCCGGCAGCGACAGTTGTTTCAGGTTCACGAGCAGGACTTGATCTTCGAGCGCAGGAACTCGGTCAGCTTCGCCGACACCTCCCGCGGCATCTTCAGCGCCATGGCGCGCTTGCAGAGGCCGGGAGTCGCCCGATAGGTGCTGAGGAATTCCTCGCAGGGCTTGCAGCCCGACAGGTGCTCCTGCAGGTGCCGCGCCTCCTCCTCTGGCATCTCACCTTCGAGAAACTCCAGCAGGAGGTTGATGGAATCTTTGCAGGTATACATCCGAACCTCGGCTGGCTGCGGCTCCCCTCGTTCCAGTTCGAAGATGCCGAGGCGCCCTGGGGGTTTCACACCCCGCGATTGTCCCGGTTGTAGAACAGGTCGATGGCCTCTCGCAGCGCGAGCCGTGCCCGGTGCAGGCGGCTCTTGATGGCGGGGATGGAATCCCCCGTCACTTCTGCGATCTGTTCGTAGCTGAGGCCGTCCACGTCTTTCAAGAGGAAGACTTCCCGGTAGCCCTCAGGCAGGCGGTCGGCCGCCTGCTGGATGGCCTGCCCCAGCTCCGCGTCCAGCGCCTTCTCCTCGGCGTCCCGGCTCCAGTCCGTGACGGGGTAGTCCGCCAGGGTGCCCCGCTCCGTGAATTCAGGGGCCTGGAGCTCCGCCTCCGCCGCCTGGGCCACCCGGCGGTGACGCAGGCGCATGAGGGCGTGGTTGGCCGCGATGCGGTGCACCCAGGACCCGAAGGCCGCCTCGCCCCGGAAGTCCTTCAGGTGTTGGTAGGCGGACAGGAAGGTGTCCTGGGTGATTTCCGCCGCGTCCGCCTCCGAGCGCGTCATCCGCAGCGCCAGGCCGTAGACCCGGTCCTGGTGCAGGCCCACGAGGGCCTCGAAGGCGGACACGTCACCGTCCTGGGCCCGCGTCAGGAGCCGCCGGTCTTCTTCCTGCCGGTCTTCTTCCTGGGGAGCCTCTTGGGACATGGCGTTTCCCACCCAACCAGTCGAAACGTTCCGCGTCAAGGCCGACGGCGAGGCCGCCGGGAGACGAAGCGGCTGACGTGTCCACTGTCCCGGTCCCACAGCCGGAAGGGTTCAGCGGCCCACGCCCCGGCGTACTCCACGCCGATACGGGGCCCCCGCTCCACCCGCGCGTCCGGCACCGGCGTCCCCGCCAAGAGGTGCAGCCCTTCTGAGTCCAGCTTCAGGCCGTTGTGGTTCAGGTTCACCCCCATCACCCGGCACAGCCTCCCTGGCCCGTCCGTCCGCTCGCCGGGCGGGATGCCCTCCACCGGCTCCACGCCCCGCACCAGCACCGCCGCCGCCACCCCGGGTGCGTCCGTCACCACGTTGAAGCAGTGGTGCATTCCATAGATGAGATAGACGTACGAGCGCCCCGCCGGCCCGAACATCACCTCCGTGCGCGGCGTGCGGCCCTTGGACGAGTGACAGGCCAGGTCGTGCTCGCCCAGGTAGGCCTCCACCTCCACGATGCGGCCCACGCGCCGGCCCCGGACGCCATCCACCACCAGCAGGGTGCCCAGGAGGTCGCGCGCCACCTCCAGGGTGGGCCGGGCGTAGAAGGACAGGGGGAGCGGTTTCACGGGGTCGGTCCTTCCTGCCTCATGGGGGTGTTCGTCAACCATTGAGCGTCTCGGGACCCATGGCGGGCCCGACAAGCAAGCGGGTGTGCACCGCGCCGCGACAGCAGTTCACACCGGGGCGGGGCTGGGGCAGATTGCGCCGCATCATGTCCACTCCTGGCCGGCTCTCCGGTCTCCTGCTGCCTCTCTTCTCCCTGCGCTCGCGAACGGACTTCGGCATCGGTGATTTCGGTGCCATGGACGGGCTCTTCTCCTGGATGAAGGCCGCGCGTCAGCGAATGCTGATGGTGCTGCCCCTCCTCCCCACCGCGCCTGGCGACCCGAGCCCCTACGCCACGCGGTCCGCGTTCGGGCTGAACCCGCTCTTCATCGACCTGAACCAGGTGCCGGAGTTCCAGGCCACCGGCGGCGAGGGCGCGCTGGGCGACGCGCAGAAGCAGCAGTTGGCGGAGGCCCGCGCCGCGGCGCGCGTGCGCTACGACCTGGTGTTCCCGCTGAAGGACGCCGCGTTCGCGCGCGCGTTCGACCACTTCGAGAAGCACGAGTGGGCCCCGCGCACGCCGCGCGCCCAGGAGTTCCAGAAGTGGCGCGAGGCGCAGGGCGAGTGGCTGGAGAGCTACGCCCTCTTCACCGCCATCAGCGAGAAGGAGGACCGCCGTCCCTGGTGGCAGTGGCCCGAGGGGCTGCGCACGCGCCAGCCGGACGCGCTGCTCGCCATCCAGAAGGAAGGCCTGGAGCGCCGCGTGCGCTACCACGCGTGGCTCCAGTGGCTGGCGGAGGCGCAGTGGAACCAGGTCCGCGCGCAGGCCAAAGCGAAGGACGTGCTGCTGTGCGGGGATGAGCCCTTCATCATCGGGCAGGACAGCTCCGACTGCTGGGCCCACCCGGACATCCTGCGCCGCGACGCGCGCCTGGGCGTGCCGCCGGACGACTTCTCCGCCACGGGCCAGGACTGGGGCCTGCCCTACTTCGACTTCGCCGCGATGGAGAAGGACGACTACGCGTGGCTGAAGAAGCGCGCGGCCAAGGCGGCCAGCTACTACGACCTGCGCCGCGTGGACCACGCGGTGGGCTACTTCCGCCAGTGGATCCGCGACGAGAAGAACCCCACCGGCTACTTCGTCCCCGGGGACGAGCCCACCTGGCGCCGCCAGGGTGAGAAGCATTTCCGCCTCCTGTCGGAGGGCGCGGGCATCGTCGCCGAGGACCTGGGCGTGATTCCCCCGTTCGTGCGGCAAATCCTGGCGGACCTGAAGCTGCCCGGCTACCGGGTGCTGCGCTGGGAGCGCGACGACAACACCTACCGCGACCCGCACCAGTTCCCCGCCGTGTCGCTGGTCACCACCGGCACGCACGACACGGAGCCGCAGGCGGAGTGGTGGGAGCAGGCGCAGGAGCACGAGCGCCAGAGCGCCGCGCGCGCGTGGCCGGAGTTCCAAGGCGTGGCGGTGACGCGCGAGTTCACCCCGGACATCCACCGCGCCACGCTGGCCGCCGCGCTCAACGCGGGCTCGGACCTGTGCGTGCTGCCGTGGCAGGACGTGCTGGGCACGCGCGACCGCATCAACCTGCCCGGCACCATGGGCGACGCCAACTGGGCCTACCGCATCGCGCAGAACACGGACGCGCTGCTCACGGAAGCCCAGACGAAGGACGCCGCGGAGCGCCTGGCGTGGCTCACCGCCTCGTCGCGCCGCTAGCCTGAAGCCTGGAGCCCCGGGGCCGCGCCGCCCCGGGGTCGCTGGACGACGGCCCTATCCCTACTGGCCGTTGTCCTCGATGCACTTCACCTGGCCGGGGAAGCCGTCGAACACGGCGCAGCGGCGGCCCGCCTTCGCGCACTCCAGCCGGTCGCAGATGTTGTCCACGACGCACAGGGGCGGCGAGCGGCCGAACTCCAGGAACAGCTCCGCGCAGAAGCGGAATGGATCCGCGCACCCGAGCGAGCCGCAGTACGGCGTGTCGGAGAGGTTCTCTCCCTCCTTGAGTTGGACCACTTCGTCTTCGCTCACGCCGCAGCCGGTGGCGAACACCAGCGTGGCCGACAGCAGGAGTGCGATTCGCCGGACCATAGGGGCCCGAATCTGACGCACCCCGGGCCCGGTTGCACGCGCCACGGCGGAACCCGGGGGTCTGGCGGACACTGACCCCGTCCCCGAGGTCGTGGAATGCGACATTCGCCGCACAAAGAAACATTGCGAAACGCGTCAGGGGCTGGCCATCCGGTAAGAAACGTGACGTGGCCGACGTCCGACTCCTCCGATTCCGCTCCGCCGTGCCCCTCGCGCTGGCCGTGCTGCTCACGGCGTGCGCCACCACCTCCAATCAGCCCACCGGTCCGAAGGTGAAGTCCCTGGACATCGAGGGGACGAAGCAGGTGGACGACGGGGACATCAAGGACCGCATCCTCACGTCCTCCACGCCCTGGTACGCGTTCTGGCCCTTCGGCAAGGCGCACTACTTCGACACCAACGCGTGGCAGGCGGACCTGCGCCGCATCGAGCGCTTCTACCAGGCGCAGGGCTTCTACCAGGCGCAGGTGGAGTCCAACGAGGTCATCCCCGAAGGCGACAAGGCCGTGCGCCTCAAGGTGGTGGTCAACGAGGGCGCGCCCACCGTCATCGACCGCGTCGAAACGCACGGCCTGGAGTCCCTGGGCGAAGGGCCGGACCAGCCCTCGCAGCGCGAGCGGGAGCGCGTCCTGGAGGAGCTGCCGGTCAGGACCGGCGACGTGTTCCGCGAGGAGACGTGGACGGCCACCAAGGAGCTGGTGCTCCAGCGGCTCAAGGACCTGGGGTACGCGGAGGCGGAGGTGGGCGGCGAGGTGCGCGTGGACGTGGCCACGCAGAAGGCCGTGGTGGACCTGCAGATCGCCCCGGGCCTGCGCTACCGCTTCGGCAACATCTTCATCGCCACGGACGCGAACCCGCAGGTGCCGCCCCGCCGCATCATCGAACAGGCGCAGGGCGCGGTCATCAAGGGCGCCTTCTTCAGCGAAGCGGCGCTGGCGGAGGCGCAGGCGCGCGTCTTCCGCATGGGCGTGTTCGGCGCGGTGAAGGTGAACCGGGGCGCGCCGGACCGGCAGAACGCCACGGTGCCGGTGGTGGTGGACGTGCGTGAGTCGCCCTTCCACTCGCTGCGGCTGGGCGGCGGTATCGGCGTGGACGCCGCGCGGCAGGAAGCCCGCGTGCTGGGGGAGTGGACCAACCGCAACTTCCGCGGCGGCCTGCGCAGGCTCACGCTGCGCGGGCGCGTGGGCTACGCGTTCATCCCCAACGTGCTGGCGGCCCTCCGGAACGATGAGGGCTCCCAGGAGGCCCCCGTCTTCACCTTCACCACGGAGTTCGAGCAGCCGCGCTTCCTCTTCCGAGACGTGGCCCTGCAGGCCTCCATCACCGCGGAGAAGGGCCTCCAGCAGGCCTATTCGTTCTACGGCGGCTACCTCAAGACGGGCGTCATCTGGACGCCCCACCCGTCCTTCTCCGTCTTCCCCTCGTACAACCTGCAGCTCTACCGGCTGACCGGGCAGGTGAACCTGGAGGAGGGCGTCCCGCCCATCACCCTCGGCTGCGTGAACACGAACGCCCAGGGCAAGTGCGACCAGGCGCTGAGCTTCCTGGAGGTGGCGTTCGCCTGGGACCGCCGGGACGACCGCACCGAGCCGCGCGACGGCTACTACGTGGGCTTCTCCATCCAGAAGGGCGGCGGCCCCTTCTTCGGGCAGTACGACTACGTCCGGCTGCTGCCGGACCTGCGCTACTACCACTCCATTGGCGAGAAGAAGGAGCTGACGCTCGCGGTGAAGGTGCGCGCGGGAACGCTGGACCCGGCGGGCGGCGGCCAGAGCTCCATCGTCACCCGCTTCTTCTCCGGCGGCGCCACCGCGATGCGCGGCTTCAACGGCCAGCGGCTGTCCCCCATGACGCCGCTCCCGCCGACCTACAAGAAGGACGACGACGGCAACGTCCTGCTGGACGCGAACGGCAACCCCATCCTGGATTCCTGGGACACCGTGCCCGTGGGCGGTAACAGCCTCTTCGAGACCGCCGTGGAGCTGCGCTACATGCTCACGGACAGCCTGATGCTCGCCATCTTCTATGACTCCGGCCTCGTAGGCACGGAGGCGCTGTTCGGCAAGAACTCCGCCAGGCTGTTCGGTCCCGAGCACTACCACGCGGTGGGCGCCGGCCTGCGCTACCTCACGGTGGTGGGCCCCATCCGACTGGACCTTGCCCGGCGCTTGAACATCGGGCGGGGATTGCCCGTCAGCGATCCCGGATACATCTATCCGTCCTCGGGTGGATGCCTGGGCTTCGGACGCAAGTTCGACAAGGCCTCGACGTCCGCGGATGCAGCGTACGCGGGCGCCCCGGAAGGGCTCTGCGCGGTCCATATCTCCATCGGAGAGGCGTTTTGAGCGAACCCACGACCCCCGCCCCCTCCGCCCCGCCCCACCGGCGCAAGCGCTGGGGACAGCGGCTGTTGTGGGGGCTGCTTGGCCTGCTGGGGCTCATCGTCCTGCTGGTGGCGGGCGTGCTCGTGTACGCCACCAGTCCCGGTGGCTCCGCCCGCATCGCCCGCTTCGGCGTGGACCTGGCGAACAAGCAGTTCGCCGGCCGGCTGGAGCTGGGCGGGTTCGACCTGGACTTCAACGGCGCGGTCCTCACCGGCATCAAGCTGTACACGCCGGAAGGCGACCTGGCGGCGGAGATCGCCCGCGTGGAGGCGCGGCTGAACCTGTCGCCGCTGTTGGGCCAGCAGGTGGACCTGACGAAGGTCCGCATCGAGACGCCCCGCCTGTACCTGGTGCAGGACGAGCGCGGCCTCAACCTGATGCGCGCGCTGGAGCCCCGGGAGCCCAAGCCCGAGGAGCCTCCCACGGAGAGCCAGAGCGCCCTGCGCATCAACCTCAAGGACTTCGAGCTGAGCCACGGCTACGTGGACTTCCAGCAGGAGCTGCCGGACGGCGGCGAGCGCCAGGTGCGCCTGGAGGAGCTCGGCGCGAAGGGTGAGGGCCACTACGCGCTGGCGGACATGGACTTCGCCGCGGACCTCCAGGCCACGGGCGGCCTCACCCGTCCGCTCCAGGGGCCCGTGCGGCTGGTGCTCAAGGGCCAGGGCAAGGACGTGGTGCGCCAGGTGGACGCGCAGCTGGGGCTGGCGGGCATCGAGGCGGACCTGGGCGCGAAGCAGACGGGCGAGACGGCCGCGGCCGTGGAGCTGCGCCGGCTGGCCGTGCCGCCGGAGCCGGTGAAGGCCTTCGTGCCCGCGTACCCGCTGGTGGTGCCCATCGAGGCGAAGGGCACCGCGTCCATGGACGGCGACCTCGCGAAGGCGAAGCTGGGCGCGTCCGCGGGCAAGGCCACGCTGGACCTCACGGGCGACGTGAACCTCAAGACGTTCCGCACCTCGGAGACCACCGTGAAGGCGCGCGGGGTCAACCTGGCGGAGCTGATGGAGAACGGCATCCCCACCAACATCGCGGCGGACCTCGTCGCGCACGGCGGTGGCGACAGCGTGGAGACGCTGGACGGCGACGTGGCCCTCACGGTGACGCCGTCCGAGTTCCGCGGCCAGTCGGTGGGCCCCATCGAGATGAAGGCCAGCGCCAAGGACGGCCGCTACAACGTGGCCAACCTGCGCGTGATGATGCCGGGCGCGGCGTTCGTCGCGTCCGGCGAAGGCACCGCGAAGGCGCTGGAGGCGCGCGGCAGCCTGTCCGCGGGCAACCTGAAGCTCCTGTCGCAGGCGCTGGACAAGCTGTTGCCCGGCGGCACCGTGCCGCCCATGTCCGGCAGCGGCTCGCTGGAGCTCCAAGTGCGGGGGCCGCCGCGATCGCCGGGGGTGAAGGCGGACGGCAACTTCGTGGCGCTGAACTACGGCGACATCGCCATCCAGGACCTGTCGCTCAAGGCGAAAGTGCCGGACGTGACGCGCCCGCTCACCACCGACGCCACCGTGCTGGTGAGCCAGCTGAAGACCGCGGGCAAGACGTTCCGCGACCTGTCGCTGGCGCTCACCACCGACGACAACCGCGAGCTGAAGGCCAGCGTGCGCGTAGACGGCGACGCGCAAATCGCGCTGGGCGTGGAGGGCACGGTGGACGAGGACAACGAGGGGCTGGCCATGCGCGCCTTCTCGCTGTCCTGGCCGGAGGCCACCTGGACGCTCCAGCAGCCCACGCACCTGGCCTTCGGGGGCGGGCGCATCGCGCTGGAGCCGCCGCTGGCGCTCGCGTCGGGGCCGCAGACCCTGAAGCTCGCCGCGGTGAAGGACGGCGAGCGCGTGGACGCGCGCATCGACCTGGGCGCCTTCGACTTGTCGAAGCTGCCGCGCATCGCGGTGCCGGAGGACCTGGGCCTGGGCGGCACGCTGTCCGGCCATGTCGCGGCGAAGGGCCGGATGGCGCGGCCGGACGCGGACGTGGACCTCACCCTCGCGGACGGCAAGGCGCGCGGCTACGAGGGCCTGGGGCTCCAGGTGAAGGCACAATATGTGAAGGACCGCGCCACCGGCACGCTGGGCGCGGAGTTGAACGCGGCGCGCGTGTCGTCCAAGTTCGACGTGCCCGTGCAGGGCGTGCTGCGCCGGCGCAACGAGCCCCTGTCCCTGACGGTGAACCTGGAGAAGCTGGACGTCGCGGAGGTGCTGAAGCTGGCGAACCAGCCGCCCGGCCCCTCCGGCCAGGTCACCGGCACGCTGGTGGTGGACGGCTCCGCGAAGGACCCTCGGCTGGACTTGAAGGTGGTGGGCGCGGAGATGCGCTACCCCGGCCGGCCGGAGGCGCTCTTCGCGCAGGCGCTGGGCTTCGAGCTGCGCGCGAACTCCGACGCGAACGACGCCACGCTGGGCGCGCGGCTGGACGTGAAGGGCGTGGCGCCCCAGGCCTACGTCCTGGTGAAGACGCCCTTCACGCTGGGCGCGGTCATCGCGAAGCCGCCCACGCCCGCGCAGGCGCTGGAGGCGCCGCTGCACCTGGAGGCGCTGGTGGCGGAGCTGCCCCTGAAGCTGCTCCAGGGCGCGGAGGGCGTGGACAAGCCGGACGGCACGCTGACGCTGAAGGCGGACGTGAACGGAAGCGCGCTCGCGCCGCAGGGCCGCGTGGAGCTGCGGGCGAAGGGCGTCACCGCCAACGGCCTGCCGCCCCTCAACGGCACCGCGCTGGCGCTGGCGGGCAACGAGGACGTGAAGCTGACGCTGGACGTGCAGCGCCCCAACGGGCCGCTGGCCACGCTGGAGGCGCGCGTGCTGGCGCCGCTGGCCGCGCTCCAGGACCGCGAGGTGGTCAGCCGCGTGCCCTTCCGCATGAAGGGGCGCGTGGGGCCCGTGCCCCTGAACGAGATTCCCGGCATGGCGGTGGAGCCCGCGCAGGGCAACCGAGGCCCGCAGGGCGTGCTGTCCATGGAGCTGGTGGCGCGCGGCACGCCGGAGGCTCCGGAGCTGGAGCTGAACGCGGGCATGCAGCGCCTGGGCGTGGCGCAGACGGCGCTGGGCCAGGCGCGGCTGCACTACTCCTACTCGCAGGCGAAGTCCCTCTTCGACGCGATGCTCACCGCGCCCGGCGGCGGGTCGCTGCTCCTGGGCGGCACCATGGACCTGGACCTGTCGCTGCCCGCGTTCCAGTCCGCGCAGGGGCCCGCGAAGAAGGCGGAGCGGGCGCCGGTGGAGGTGTCGCTGCGCGCGCGCCGCTTCGACCCGACGTTCCTCTCCGGCATCTCCCCGTACGTGCGCTCGCTGGGCGGCATCATGCAGGCGGACGCGAACCTGGGCGGCACCGTGGGCGCGCCCACCTTCAAGGGCGACCTGGAGTGGAAGGACGGCCGGCTGGGGCTGATGGGCTTCGGCGAGTACCACGACATCCAGCTCGCGCTGAACGCGTCGCAGGAGCGCATCGACCTCAAGAAGCTCACCGCGAAGTCCGGCAACGGCACGCTGGAATTGACGGCCACCGCGAACCGCCAGGGCAAGAGCGGCGAGTTCGCGCTGGTGGGCAAGGGCCACACCAAGAACCTGCCCATCGTGGTGGAGGACCAGCTCATGGCCCTGCTGACGCTGAACCTGTCCATGAAGGGCAGCCTCACCGAACGGCTGGTGAACATCAGCGAGCTGTCCATCCCGGAGGCGCACGTCGAGTTGCCGGAGGCCAAGCGCAAGGACCTGCAGCCCCTGGAGCGCCCCGTGGACGTGGTGATGGTCCGCAACGGCGTGCCGGTGGACAAGCGCAAGAAGAAGGAGAAGGCGCCCACGCAGGTGGCCACGTCGCAGAAGGCGGAGAACCCCCGCAACGCACCGGACTCGCCCGGCATGCCCGGCAACCCGGAGCCCACCGTGGGCAGCGGCGGCGCGGGCGGACCCACGTCGCAGGCGGAGGCCGAGGCCCTGGCGGAGGACGGCGAGGAGGAGGCGCCGCAGCGCCAGTTCTGGGTGAACATCAACGCGCCCCGCAACCTGTGGGTGCGCGGCACGGACCTCAACGTCCAGTTGGGCCTGTCCGAGGGCTTCCGCGTCGAGTACGCCAACGAGGCGCGCATGTTCGGCGAGGTGATGGTGCTCCTGGGCCGCGTGGACGTGCTGGGCCGCCGCTTCGACGTGCAGCGCGACAGCCAGGTGCGCTTCACCGGCCCCGTGATGATGCCATACATCAACGTCACCGCCGAGCACCGCAACGACAACGCGAACGTCACCGTCTTCGTCACCGTGCGCGGCCAGGGCAAGGAGGTCACGCTGAAGACGACGAGCGAGCCGGCCCTGCCGGAGTCGGAAATCTACACGCTGCTCGCAACCGGCCGGCGCACGCTGGAGCGCGGCTCCGGTGCGTCCATGAACGCGGGCGCGCAGGCCGCTTCCGTGGTGGGCTCGTTCGTCGCCAACGAGGCGCGCAAGGCCATCGCCGCGAAGCTGCCCCTGGACGTGCTCTCCATCGAAGCGGGGGACAGCGGCATCGCCGGCACCAAGCTGGAGGTGGGCACGTACGTGACGGATAAAATCTACGTGGGCTACACCGGCCGCGTGGGCGCCAACCTCCAGAAGGGTGAGAACGCCAACGCCGTGCGCTTCCAGTACCTCTTCAGCCCGCGCTGGAGCCTGGAAGGCATGTACGGCGACGCGCGCTCCGGCGGCCTGGACCTCATCTGGACCAAGGACTACTGACCGCCCGGACACGTGAGTCCCGTCCGGGCGGCGGTGGGATGCCCTACAGCGCGTACGCCGCGTAGCACGTGCCCATGGGCCCCACGCCCGTGGTGCCCGCGCCCGGCGCGTCCCGCCACGCGCCCTCCGCGCCGCACTGCTGCCAGAGGGTGCTGCTCACCTGCACGCAGGTGCGCACGGGCACGCCGCGGCCCAGGCGCGTGGAGACGCAGTACGGGAAGGACACGTTGCAGTTGGACGGCTTCGTGGCGGTGCCGCCAATGAAGACGCCCTGCGAGCACTGACGCCACAGCGCGTCCGACGAACTCTGCACGCACGAGCCCTCCGGCACCGTGGCGTCCACCGTGCCGGAGTAGCAGCCCTCCGTCGTGCTGGTCAGCGTCCACGGGTACGCCGTCTTGTAGCGGTTGTAGATGGACGCCATCAGCGACGAGCCGCCCACCGTGGTGCGGCCACACTGGATGGCGTACGCGCCCACCCAGGGCGTGTACGTGTAGAGCGCGGCGGTGGCGTGGTTCACCGGCTTCACCGAGCACGGGTCGGACGTGGACTTCGTCACGCCCGTCTTCCAGCCGGAGATGGTGGCCCGGCCCGCCTCCAGGTCGGTGAGGTAGCCGCGCATCTTCTTCGCCGCGCACTCCACCTGCTTGCCGAAGCCCACGTATTGCGCGTCACAGCCGCTGGTGTCCGGACAGCCACAGCCGGTGGCCTTGCTCAGGTTGGTGGACGTGCCGCTCTGGATGAGGCTGGACTCGCCCTGGATGCGCGCCAGCATGTAGAGCGGGCTGATGTTGCTCGCCCGCGAGCGCTCCACGATGAGCGTCGCCGCCGTCTTGCCGTAGGCCGGGTCCGTGTAGCCCGCCAGGTACGAGCCCTGCTGCTGGAGGAACGCCTGCACCTGCGCCGGCGTGATGCCCGTCCCACCCGTGACGTCCGAGTCCTCCAGCAGGCGGTGCATGTCGTACTTCGTCGTCGCCTCCTGGAGCACCTGCCCGGTCAGTTCGTCAATCACGGGCTCGGGGGTCTCATCCAGGGGACCGCAGCCGGCCGCCAGCAGCGCCGGCACCAGCAGCACACACAAACGGAGCTTCATCACGCGCACCTCTCGAGGGGAACGCCGGCCGGGGGGCCGACGGGGCGAGCATGACTCAAGACTTTCCCGGAACGTGAGAATAACCCTCCAGCAGGGTGGGAGGAGGGCGGAGTAGAGTTCTGGACATCATGCGGACCCCTGCCCTGTTTCGTCGGAAGTGTTGGCCGTTCCTCGCCGCGGGCCTGCTGGCCGTGGCGGGCTGTTCGGATTCGAGTGAGCCCGGGGAGGAACCCGGGCCGGGCACGGACGGGCCCGGGGTGACGCCGGGCGACGGCTCGGAGTGCCTGGGCGCGAAGTTCCTCACCCCGCTGGGCAAGAGCACGGTGCTGGTGGGCGCGCAGATGGAGGACGACACCGCGAAGGCCGCGCCCTTCGACGTGCGCTACCTGTACCTCGCGGCGGGCCTGTTCGATTCGAAGGACGCGTGTAACTCGTGCGCGTCCGGGTGCACGTCCGACGGCGCGTCGTGCTCCAACAGCGGCGGCGGCTGCGGGTGGTGGGGCTGCTGGCAGTACGACCAGGAGCCGCCCGGTGCCTACGTGCGCGACTTCATCAAGGCCGCGCAGTCGAACGGGCAGATTCCCTTCATCACCTACTACGAGGCGTTCCAGGCCAGCGGCTACACCGAGGGCGAGGAGCAGCTGAAGGCGCTCAACGACTCGGCGTTCCTGGGCCGCTACCTCGCGGACTGGCGCTTCCTCTTGAAGCAGGTGGGCCAGGAGAAGGCGCTGCTGCAGATCGAGCCGGACATGTGGGCCTACCTCCAGTTCTTCCCCAAGGACGGCAAGGCGACCTCCACGCCCGTCGCGGTGAAGGCGGCGAACCCCACGGACTGCGGCACCCAGGAGAACAACGGGGCGGGCCTGGGCAGGTGCATGATCGCCATGGTGCGCAAGTACGCGCCCAACGCGAAGGTGGGCCTGCACGCGAGCGCGTGGGCGACGAAGACGGACGTGTCCCAGAATACGGATGCGTCGTTCGACGTGGCGGGCGAGGCGAACAAGGTCGCGGACTTCCTGCTGTCCGTGGGCGCGGGCGACACGGACTTCGTCACGGTGGAGGCGTCCGACCGCGACGCGGGCTGGTACGAGAAGACGACGGGCAGCGCGGCCTGGTGGGATCCGGAGAACCGCAAGCTGCCGCACTTCCAGCAGGCCTTCGGTTGGGCGAAGGCCGTGTCCACGCGGCTGGGCAAGCCGCACATCTGGTGGCAGCTGCCGGTGGGCAACATGTCCCTGCCCAACACCAATCAGAAGTGGCGCGACAACCGCGTGGACTACTTCCTCACGCACCCGGGTGAAGTGGCCGCCGCGGGCGGCGTGGGCATGCTCTTCGGCGCGGGCAACTACGAGCAGACCACGCCGGAGACGGACGGCGGCAACCTGGTGAAGCGCGTGAAGGCGTACAAGGACGCGGGTGGCCAGGCCGCGTGCGTGAAGAACTGAGCCGCTGAAGCAGTGCCGTGCGCCCGGCCTTCGCGCCGGGCGCCCCCGGACCGCCGTCGCCCCGCCGGGCTTTGATGGCGTCCAGATTCTCCCAGGGTCATCGCGCGCGCGGGATTCCGACAGCACTAGCTCAAACGAGTGACTGTCACTCCCCCTGTCCCTTCTCCAACTTGCGGCCCGTGAAGGGTGGAGGTCGCACCTGCGGGGGGGAAGCGATGACCAGCGCTGAGTACCTGTCCGATGTGGAGTCCCTCGACGCCATGGACCCCTGGGAGGGCGCGGATGCCCTCCAGGAGTTGGAGGACCTGGCGGATGAGTTCAGCGAGCTGGAGTCCTTCGAGGCGGAGGGCTTCGAGGAGGACCCCTTCGCCCCGGAGGGCTTCGAGCCCTCGGGCTTCGAGGATGACGGCTTCGAGGAGCTGTTCGCCGAGGCCGAGGCGGAGGACGCCTTCCTGGAGGAGGACGGCTTCGACGGCTTCGAGCCGAGCCCGACCAGCGGCCTGTTCGTGCCGGCCACCAGCAACCGGCTGGTGTCCGGTCCCGCCGCGGTGACGCTCGCGCGGGCGCTCAACCCCTTCGTCCTGGAGTCCATGGACGCGGATGACGCCGAGGCCTTCTTCCGCGGCATCACCCGGCGCATCCGCGGCGCCGCGCGAGGCATCGCCCGGGGCGTGCGGCGGGCGGGCCAGCTGGGGGCCGCGGCGCTGCGCCGCGCGGGTCCGTTGATTGCCCGTGCGCTGCCGGTGGTCCAGCGCGTGGCGGGGCTCGCGGGGCCGTGGGGACGCGTGGTCGCGGCGGGCATTGGCGCGGCGCAGGGGCTGCTGCGCGGACAGGGATTGCGCGGTGCGCTCGCGGGGGCGGTGGGTGGCCTGATTCCAGGCGTGGGCGGGCGCATCGCGTCCTCTGTCTTGCGCGGCGACGGCGCGGATGATGACGCGTCGCTGGACGCGCTGGCGGACATGGCGGACGCGCGGCAGGTGCCGGCCGCCGTGGCCCTGCCCCTGGGCGCGGGGCTCGCGGCGCGGGTGGTGACGCGGCAGGCGGTGCCCATGAGCACCGCGCTCGGTGGCGCCGCCCAGGGCGTGCTGCGAGCGCGCACGCGCGGCGTGGAGCAGCTCCTGATGCGGCTCTGCCATCAAACGCCGGGCACCGCGGGCCGGCGGCTGCGGCTGATGCGCCTCATCGCCCGGCTGGCGGCGGGGAACCTGCGCCTGCGCGGCCCGGGCGGCGCCATCACCGCCCTGCCGAGGGTGGTGCGGGGCGCGGGGCGCCGGGTGCTCACGCGCGCGGTCCAGGTGCCCTCGATGGGCGTCGTTCCGCCGCGCCTGGCCGCGCGGCGGGTGCATGCCCGGCGGCACGCGCTGCGCCACATCCCCGTCTCCGTGGTCAGCGCCGCGAGCGTCCGGCGCGCCTAGGTGAACCCACTCAAGAAGTCTTCAGGACAAGGAGGAGGACCCATGCAACCGCAGCCTTTCGAAGAGGAGTTTTCGAGCCAGGGCGATGAGATGTCCGACCTGTTGGCAGAGGGCGAGGAGGGCTTCGAGGACGAAGGCATGGAGGAGGGCTTCGAGGGCGAGGGCTTCGAGGCCGAGGGCATGATGGAGGAGGGCTTCGAGGGCGAGGGCTTCGAGGCCGAGGGCATGGAGGAGGGCTTCGAGGCCGAGGGCTTCGAGGCCGAGGGCATGGAGGAGGGCTTCGAGGAGAACCCCACCAACATGGAGGAGCCCTTCGAGGGCGAAGGCTTCGAGATGGACAACCCCAACGCCCTGGAGGACGCCTTCGCGGACGCGATGGACGCCCAGGACGAGGACGAGTTCCTCCGCCGCCTGGCGGCCGGCGCGCGAAGGCTCGCCACCGTGGCCGGGCCCACCTTCCAGCGCATCCGCCGCAGGGCCATGCCCATCGCCATGAGGCTCATCCGCCAGGCCGCGCCCCGGCTGGGCGGCATCGCGGGCCAGGAGATTGGCCGCACCCTGGGAGGGCTGCTCCGCGCGGACGCGATGGACGCCTTCGCGGACGCCGCCGGTGACTACGCCAGCGACGAGGACATGGACGCCTTCAACCGCGTGCTGGGCGGGCTGGCGGCGCGGCACGTGGTGCGCTCCACCCTGTCTCCCGCGCGCCGCCGGCAGTCGCCCCAGCAGGCCCGGGCGCTGGGACGCGCGGTGGGCCAGATGACGACGCAGCTCGCCTCGCGCATCAGCCAGCGCTACGGCCCGCGGGCCCTGCCGGCGGTGACGCGCGTGGTGCGCCAGGTGACGCGGCTGGTGCGCCAGCAGGGCGCGAGCCCCCAGGCGGTGCCGCGGATGCTGCGCCGCATTGGCGGGCGCGTCATCTCCAACCCGCGCGTGGTGCGCCGCCTGGCCCGCACGAGCGCCGCCGTGCGGCAGCTCCGGGCGCGCGCGGGCCTGCGCCGGACGGGGCCGCGCGGCCGGACGAATCCCATGATGGGCGGCGGCCCCGGCCTGCGCCGGCTGCGGACCGTCACGCTGCGGGGGCCGGTGCGCGTCATCGTTCGGTGAACCAGGGGGCGTGGGCGGCAAGGGGGAGGCGGGCACATGGCGGACACGCTTCAGCGGTTCCTGCGGGCCAAGGTCCAGAGCATCACGTTCCGGGCGGGGCGGCTGTCGCGCCTCACGCCACAGGACGTGGGCATCCGGCCCCGGGACGTCCCCTACGCCCCCTCCGCCGCGCACTTCGCCGCGGCCAACACGCGCCTGGGCGAAATCGACCGGGACGTGCGCCGCGCCCTGGCGCGGCTCAACGGCCGGCTGCGCGACGCCCCGCTCAGCTCCGAGGAGGTGCTGGAGCGCAACGCGCTGCTGGAGCGCGAAATCGACCGCGCCCGCCGCGCCTACGGCCTCTTCTTCGACGTCTTCAGCCAGCGGGGCACGCGGTTCGCGCCAGCGCTGGCGGCCTGCGACGCCATCGCGGTGGACTGCTTCCAGGCGGTGCGCCAGGCCGCGCCAGGCCTCCTGGACGGCCCCGTGCTCAAGCCGCTCACCTACCTGGAGCACGGCTTCTCTCCGGCCACCTTCCGGCGCGGCGTGTTGCTGAGCCGGCTGCTCGGGGAGCGCAACCCCTTCCCGCTCATCCGCGTGCCCTACGAGCGCGTGGAGGCCCCGTGGGGCATGGGCGTCATCCTCCACGAAATCGGCCACAACCTGCAGGCCGACCTGGGCATCTGGCAGGAGACGCAGGTGGCGCTCCAGCGGCGGGTGCTGCACGCCACCGGCAACCCGTGGCTCACGCGCCTGTGGGGCCGCTGGCACAAGGAGATCTTCGCGGACCTCATCGCGTGCCTGCTCGGAGGGCCCGCGTCGGTGCACTCGATGAAGGACTTCCTCGCGTACCCGTCGTCGCGGGTGCTGACGTTCCATCCGCTCAGCGCGCACCCCACGCCCTTCCTGCGGGTCTTCATCCAGGCGGAGATGCTCCGGCGCATGGGCTTCATCCACCGGGCCTGCGACGTGCGCGACAACTGGGACCGGCTGTACCGCGCGCGGCTGCCCTTCGCGCGCATCCCACGGCTGCTCCTGAGCACGGCGACGCGGCTCATCCCCCATGTCGTGGATGAGATTGCGTTCCAGCCCCGCCGGGGCCTGGCACAGCGCGCGCTGGTGGACGTGGTGCCCTTCTGGCCGTCGGACCAGGAGCGCATCGACCGGGGCGCGGAGTCATTGGCGCGCGGGCACATCCCGCCGGGCCTTCCGCCGCGCCACGTGGTGAGCGCCAGCCGCGAGGCGCTCGAACGAAGGCTGGCCTCGCCCGAGCGCATCTCGCGCACGGTGCTCAATCATCTGGTGAAGCTCGGCACGCGCAACGCGCGGATGCCGGGCATGGGCGTCACCCTGGCCGCATGACAGGACCTCAAGGGAGGGACGATGTACGAGAACGTGAAGGGGAGAAGCCCCGCCGCGACCATCGAGTTGGCCTCGAGCGCGAAGTCGAAGTTCGACGAGTTCCTGCGCCGTCAGCTCGGCGTGTCCGACGCGCGTGACCCTCAGGCGGTGGTGTACGCGCTGCGCAAGCTCTACCCGACCACGGCCGCGCGCCTGGACGACGAGAGCCGCGGCCAGCCCATCCGCGTCTCGGCCACGCCCGAGCCGGCCATGACCCCGATGACCGGCATCCTGGACTCGCCGGGCCAGCGGCGCTTCCGCCAGGAGCGCAAGGCGCTGGTGGACGACCTGGAGATCGCGGTGAACCTGGCCTCCAACCGCGACTTCAAGGCGCCGATGTGCGGCTGGCGCGACTCCATCCTCGCGGAGCTGGATGAAGGCGAGGCCGCGGCGAACCTGGCGGTGGACCCCGTGTCGCGCGACCGGGCCTTCTATTCCATCCGCAAGCTGGGGGACACCGCGCGCGTGGCGCGCCTGGTGGGGATGGTGAACCCCACGGTGGTCCAGGAGTTCGGCCGGCTCGCGGCGACCATTGACGACAACGCCACGCTCCTGCGCATCCTGGCGGGCGAGGCGCTCTTCCGCGCGGGCTTCGACAAGGGCGGCACGGTGTTCCAGGTGGCGCTCCAGGACCTGCGCCAGCGCCGCGAGGCGCTCATCAACTCGCTGGAGCAGCTCACCGCCACCTCCATCCAGGAGGGCTACGACGACTGGGGTGACGGCCAGGCGTCCTACGGCAAGCTGTTGGATCAGCTGCGCGCCCGGGGGCAGTCGGACCTGCGCGCCATCGTCCGGCCGGATGCCATGTCGCGGCTGTTGGACGTGCTCCTGAACCACGCGCCCCGGCAGAATTCAGAGGACATGCGCGGCATCGCGTCCGCGGTGCCCGTGGAGCTCATCCAACTGCGGCGCCTGCGGGACGTGGCCGGCAGCCTGCTGGACACGTCCACCACCTCCTTCTCCAACTCCAACGGCACCAGCCGGGGCGTCGCGCTGAACGCGAAGGTCCAGGGAGCCTCCGCGCCCCTGGCCGCCTTCGTGGAAGCGCTGACGCTCTTCATCGACGCGTTCGACCGGCCCAACGCTGGGGCGCGGCTGCTCAACCTGGTGCTCCCCGTCCCGCTGACCTTCCGGGACCTGACGGGCAAGGAGCAGGAGCTGAACGACAAGTTCCGGGAGCGCAACGACACCCAGGAGCTCATCGAGGACCTCCTGATGGACCCCAGCACGTCGGTGGAGTTCTGGAAGGAGCTGGCCCGGTTGGACCGCAAGCTCTACCACATCGACCGGATCATCGACCTGTTCCTCCTGGACTACGACGAGGCCGTGGTGCCGGGCGGCAACCGCGTGGACCTCCACGAGGAGATGATCGAGCAGTTGGACGACAACGTGGACGTCTTCAACGTGAGCCCGGCCTTCCTGCGGGAGCAGTGCGGCCTGGAGGAGGACTCGCTGGAGCTGGCGAAGACGCTGACCCAGGAGGCGCCCGGTCAGGCGGAGGAGATCGAGGACGACCGGAACCACAAGTACGGCTTCCCGGAGGGAGCGCACTGCAACACCGGCGAGCCGTTCACGGTGCCTCCGCCGATCCGCGTCTCGCTGGACCGCATCGAGAAGGACCTGGAGCCGCGCATCATCAACCCCGGGGCCGTGGAGCACCCGATGGAAGCGGAAGGCGGCGAGCGGGAGGCGCCTGCCTCCGCCACGGTGGGCAACGGGGCCAGCATGGACGACGTGGCCTCGCTCATCGAGAGGAGCCGGGCGCGCATCATGACGGACGTGAAGCAGCAGCTGGAGGCCCAGGGGCCGGAGCTGGCCCGTCAGCTGGAGCAGGCGTTCTCGGATCAGCTCAAGGCCGTGGAGCGCATCATCGCCGGCAAGGAGCGGCACGGCGCGGACAGCCGGCCCACGCCGTCCAACGGGCACGCCAAGTCGGGCCACACGCGCCGCCATGTCCGCCACGCGCGCAAGCCGTGAGCGCGCGCGCACCGGACTGAAACCCTTTCCTTCAACGTCATTGACCCAGGTGGCATGCCATGAGCATCGGTACGGCAGAAGCCCTTCAGCGGCTGTTCTCGCAGTGGAAGCGGGAAGTCCTCGCCAACGTCACGTCGGATGAGCAGCGCTCGGAGCTGCAGAAGCAGCTGGCGCTCCGGGAGGAGGAGCTGCTCGCCAGCGCCTCCGACGGCTCGACGGCGTCGCTCTTCTCCGACCTGATGGGGTTGGACAAGAACGGCGCGCCCTCCTTCGACTCCATCAGCCGGCCGGTGCTCGTCCAGGACTTCGACGAGTCCGTCATCGAGACGCAGCTCCACGCGACCGCGGAGCTCTATTACATCTACCAGCACGAGCGGATGAAGGTGTTCCAGGTGGCGGGCGTGCTCCTGCGCCTCTTCCACGACGGGCGCATGCGCATCCAGCGGGGCCCCGGCGCGCGGGCGCTGTACCTGATGGAGAAGCACCAGCCGCTGCGCTACAAGCCGCGCGACCGGCAGCTCGCGTACCGGCGCGCCTTCAACTACGGCAGCCTGGCGGCGCCGCCGGGCGCGGTGATGTTCCGCAACTTCCACCGCGAGTTCGTCGCCTTCGTGTCCGCCATCGCGCAGTACTTCCGCGACCTGCTCATCGGTGAGGTCATCCGCGGCTCGCAGCAGCTCAACGAGCGGCCCTTCGCGAGCCAGGCCACCATCCAGCGGCTGGGCACGGACATCCGCTGGCAGATTGACCGCGCCACCTACGGCAACATCCTGGCGCTCACCGTGGAGGTGGGCGAGTACCTCAAGACCATCCTCGACGCGATGGAGACGCCGGACATCAAGAAGGCCTTCGACGCGAACACCAAGTGGGACGTGATTGAAGTGGTGTCGCAGCGCTACCTGGGCGGCACGGGGGAGATTTCGCAGCGCTCGAAGATGGCGGACGCGGGGCGCCTGCTGCTCAACTTCATCGCGGACAACCCGTTCAAGACGCGCGACTTCAGGGACTTCCAGACGGAGGTGATGCCGCTGGGCCCGGTGGCCGAAGAGTGGATCGCCGCGTACCGGATGACGCCGGATGGCCGCTCGTTCCGGGGCGTGTCCCCCACCCTGCGCACGACGCTGGGCATCACCAGCCCCGCGCCGGCGATCCGCTGAAGAAGGGAGGCGCGCCATGGACATCCCGCTGCAACCCCTGATGGAGGCGAGCACGGGGGCCGCCTCGGCGCCGCGCACCAACGTGTCGCGGATGGTGGCCTCGGCGGTGGCGGGCCAGGTGTCGCACCCCATCGTGCGTGCGTCGCCGTACCGCATTGGCCGGGATGGGGTGCCCCGGCTGGTGCCGGGCAGCGGCGGCATCGTGCTCAACCGCCGCGTGGGAGACCGCGCGGTGGGGCTGGCGGCGGACCACATGGAAGCGGGTGTGTCGCTGCACAACACGGGGAAGGACGACGTCGGCCAGCGCGGCGGCTCCAACCGGGCGCTGATGTTCTATGCGTGCGTGGGCAACCGCGCGCGCGTGACGACCGGCCCCGCGAGGGGCGCCGTGGGCACGGTGGTGGGCAAGCACGGCGGCATCAACCACGTCATCGTGGACTTCCCGCCCGCGGTGAAGCGCCGGCTGTGCATCGGGGACCGCGTGCAGTTGGATGCGTATGGCCAGGGGCTGGAGCTGCCGGACTTCCCGCGGGTGCGGGCGCTGAACCTGTCGCCCCGGCTGCTGCGGCGCTGGGGCATCCGGACGGAAGCGGGGCGGTTGGTGGTCCCCGTGACGCACACGGTGCCGGCGGAGCTGATGGGCTCGGGCTTCGGGCGTTCGGAGGGCGTGCTGGGGGACCTGGACATCCAGTTGTCGGATGCACGGCGGGTGCGCAGGCACCGGCTGGACGCGCTCCGGCTGGGGGACCTGGTGGCCATCTGCCCGTTGGACTACCGCTTCGGGCCCTCGCGGCGGGCGGGCATCGTCACCGTGGGGGTGGTGGTGCATTCGGACAGCAAGGTGGCGGGGCACGGGCCCGGGGTGACGCCGCTGCTCATCTGTCCGGCGGAGTGCGTGCGGCTGGCGTGCCGGCCGCAGGCCAACGTGGCGCTCGTGCTGGGGCTGCGCCGGAGCGTGGCGCCTCCAGCGCGCGGGCCTTCACGGGGTCCGTGGTAGGGACACCGCGCCCAGGCAGCGCGACACCATGGCCGCGCGGGTGTCCACGCCCAGCTTGACGAAGATGCGTCGCAGGTGGGCCGCCACGGTCCACGTGCTGATGTGGAGCTTCGTGGCGATCTCCTTGTTGCCCCAGCCCGCGCAGACGCATGAGACGACCTGCAGCTCGCGCGAGGTGAGCAGCCGAGCCTCGGCCGCGGGCGTCGTCGTCGGAGGGTTCGCGGAGTCCTCCGCGGGCACCAGGTGGTAGCGCTGACCGTTGAGGATGAGCTCGCCGGCCAGGGCGCGGTTCTGCTCCTGGGGCGCGGCCGGGGCGTTGGGGTCGGGGACCACGAGCAGGACATGGCTCCCGGGTGGAAGAGGCGTCCGCATGGCGTGCGCTAGGCCGGATCCGCCAGCTCGGGAGAGGTGAGGATGCGCCAGACCTCGGAGGCTTCGCGTGAGCGGCCGGAGGCGCGCAGGTCCTCCGCGAGGTGTTCTCCCGCGGCGGGTGGCTCCGGCCGTTCGCGAGCAAGCGTCACGAGCCTCGTGACGCCGCCGTGGCCGAAGCGAAGCTCGGAGTGGAAGAGCAGCGCCAGCGCGCGGGCCGAGGCGAAGAGTCCACCGGGTGCGTCCACGGCGGTCTCCGCCTGCGCGCAGGAGTCGAGCATGGGGCGGAGCACGTGCGTGACGAGCGTCTCGAGCTGCGCCCGTTGAGCGCCGCGCTCCCGGCCGGCCCGGGCGAGCGCCGCGATCAGCCGTGGGTCTTCAGCGAACTGGGCCGTGGCATCGAATCCCAGCCGTCCGAGGCACGCGTCGAATGCCTCGGGTTCATGCTGCTTCCAGTGAGCGAGCGCGGCGATGAGCGTAGGCCCTGACAAAGGCCAGGCGCCCCATCGGGGCGCTCCGCCGGACGGGGGCTCGGAGGTGACGGAGTCGAACGGGTGCCCGAACCAGGCGAGGACGAACTCGAGGGCGCGGGACTGGGGCTCCGTGAGGCCTGACCCCATGAGCGCCTCACGCGAAGGCGCACACGGGCCACGCACCGCGACGGTGCCGCGATGGATGGGCCTGCCGCCCTCGCTGCCCAGGACGACTCGCGCGCCATCCGGGAAGGTGACCACGGGCCCCTGGAGCCGGAGCTCCTCACGGGCCGCGCGGAAGGGAGAGTCCTGCACGTCCGCCGCGCGGAACTGGGACTCGGTGAAGAAGTCGGTTCCGGCTCGGAGGTGGACGTCCTCCTCCAGGGATACGCGGCCCCGTGCCGGCCCGGACTCCCTGAAGGGGTCCGCACCGGAGCGCGCGTGAGGGTTTGCCTCACGGGCCGAACGACCCGAGGCCACCGCTGGCGTCGCGAACGGATCCGCGCCACCGTCAGAGTGGCGGTTCTTCTCACGAACCGAACGGGTGGAGGCCATCTCTGGCTCCCTGAATGGATCCGAACCCGAGCGAGCGTAGCGGCCTGCATCCTGGGCCGAACGAGCAGCCGCCGCCTCCAGCGCGAACGGGTCCGCATCACTGTTCGAATGGCGGCTCGCCTCACGCCCAGAACGAGCAACATCCTCCCTTGACGCAGTGAACGGATCCGCCTCGGAGTTCGAATGGCGCCTCATCTCACGCTCCGAACGAACAGCATCTGTCCCAGATGCGAGCAGGTCCGCAGCAGCGCCCGAATGGCGTCTCCCCTCACGATGCGAATGAGCAGCAGCCGCTTCCGACGCTGGCGGTTCCGCGGCACTGCTCGAATGACGCCTCGCCTCACGCTCTAAACGAGCACCCGCGGCCTTTGACGCGAACAGATCCGCAGCAGCGCCCGAATGGCGTCTCCCCTCACGATGCGAATGAGGAGCAACCGTTTCCGACACTGGCGATTCCGCGGCGCTGCTCGAATGGCGCCTCTCCTCTCGCTGCGAGCGAGCAGAAGCCGCAACTGGCGGCGCGAACGGATCCGCGTCGGCGCTCAAGTGGCGATTTTCATCATGGGCCGGGCGTCCCGATGCCCTCGACATACGGGATGCCCGTTCGCTGAATGGCTCCGACTCAAGGCGACGCTCCTCGCGCGCCGAGCGAGCGGAATCGACGCGGGGCTGCTGCTCGCCGAATGGAGTCGCTTCGTGCCGGCGCTCCTCACGGGGTGCGCGGGGAGAAGCAGTGGGGCTGTCTTGCGTCATCCGGGGTCGGGGCGCGGACTCCGCGAGCGAGCCGCGGCTGGGATGCGGAGGGCGCATGCCATCACGGGCCCGACGGGAGGAATCGGAGGGGCCGTCCTGCATCTCCCTGGAGCGGGACGAAGGCTCATCGCGCGAACCTCGGCCGGGACGTAGAGGGTGCAGGCCCTCACCGGAGGAACGAGACGAAGCAGCGGTTTCCCCCTGTGTCATCCGGCTTCGAGGCGCGGACTCAGCGGGTGAGCTGGAACCCGCTCGTGGAGGATGCATGCCGTCACGTGCGGCACCAGGGGCATTGGAAGCAGAAGCAGTACGGGACCTCGCCTCCGAGAACGGCGCACGGTCAGGACGCACAGGGCGCCCCTCTCCCCGGGTCTCGCGAGAGGAGGCATGACGGCTGGGTCTTGGCTCAGCGAACGGGTCGGAGGCCGGACGAGGAGGACGCAGCGGCAAACCCGCTGTCTCCGGTGCTTCGCCTTCCCGCGTAGAGGAAGGAGGCCTGGAGCCACGCCGCTCCCGGGCCGCGCGGGAGGAGTCAGCGGGCCCGCCCTGCGTCATCCGGCCGCCTGTGCCGGAGTCATCGAGCGGATCCTCCTGTGAGAAGGGATCATCCCGTTCGAGGTCGGAGACCCAGCGGTCCAGGAGCGACATCACGCCTTGGGAGGCAACGGGCGCACTGTTCCGCTTCCGCCCCGATTCATCACCAGCCACGGCAACCTCCCCTGCGAACCAGCCTGCCCACGCACAGTAGGAATCACCCTTGCGCAGGGAAGTTCGACCCGGAGCCGGGTTCCACGGTTGAGTTCAGGATGGAGGCACCACGGCGGACCGCCAGGACGACAGTGCCCTCATCCCGGAAGGCTGTGCTCACGCCAGGTCGCCTGCTCTCGACGCGTGCTCAGAACAGGCGCGAGTACGTGGACGGAGCCCCGGGCCGTGGCGTCCAGCGCTTCGCATCACGGGGCAGCCACAGGAGCTGGAAGGCTTCGGCGCGCCCTTCATAGCGAAGGGTGTGCTCGCCCCGGGACAGCGTGAACTCAGGCGTGGTGATGCGCTCGCCATCGATGAACAGCGCACCGGCGTCGAGCGTGCTCGCGGGCTGGACGAAGTACCGGTCGGCGCGCACCGCGAGGAAGTGATCCTCCAGGGCGCCGGAGCCCGAGGGCACGCGGTAGCGCTGTCCCCACAGGAACAGGTCACCGTCGTAGGGCTGGTAGTGCGCGTCGAGGAAGCGGCGCAGCGCCGGAGGAAGACCGGAGGTACGCAGGTCATCCACCCGCAGCACACAGCCCTGCTCCACGAGCGCCCGGGGCATCTCGTCGGACAGCAGACCCACGAGCGAGCCGCGCAGATACGCGTCCGTGTAGAAGTAGAAGTGAGAGTGAGGGCGGCTCACATAGCCCCCCGAGTTGTCGTAGACGACATCCTCCGGTCCCGTGAGCGCGGCGATGCGAGCAAGCACCTCGCGCTGCCGGGCATTGCCGCCGCCGTCCAGCAAGGCCTCCACCCGCGCGGCCTGGACAACGAACAGGCCGCCCAGCCCGGCAAGCCCCAAGGTCCGCGCAGCGGGGGTGCGCAATCCAGAGAGCACGATGAGGAGGCCGCGAGCGGCGAGGGGCGCGAGCACGCCCAGAAAGGGCAACAGGCTGTACGGGAACGGAGCGCGCTGGAGCGCATAGGCGCCGAAGGTCGCGGGCACGGCCACGACCAGGAGCAGGTCGGGGGTGCGAGGGTGCTTCCGCAAGCGAAGGAACGTGGCGACGAGCCCGACGGTAGCGAGGAGGAAGAACGCGGGTTGTGCTCCCATCGCCGGCACTAGGTATTCGCGCCAGGAGAAACCCGGATAGTGGCGCTGGTGTTCGGAAGCCCAGACGAAGCACCACCGCCACCATGCGCCCCACGAGTCCGTCACCGTGAGGTAGGCGGCCACCGAGCCCGTCGCAACGGCGATGCCCATGAAGAAGGCGCGAGGCGCGGCGATGAGCGAGGGAGAAGCGTTCCTACGCGGCAGGAGGTCCACCAGGAGCACCGCGGCCACGAGTCCGCCAAAGAAGAGCGCTTTCTGGGAGCCCCACACGGAGGCAACGAGCAAAGCACCTGAGAGGAACGATGAACGGACGGAGCCGGGCTGCACGGACAGCGCAGCGAGTGCGCCCAGGAAGAGCGCGGCGGTGAGCGCATCCGGGCGCACCTCGGTGGCGAAGTGCAGGAAGCCAGGGGTGCAGAGCAGCAGCACTGGCGCCAGGAGCGCGGCGATGCGTCCTTCGCGCCGGTTGAGGAAGAACACGGAGACACACGTCCCCGCGAGCGGCACGAGCATCGCGGCCCGGAGCGCGAGCACGTTGCGCGGATCATCTCCCAGCAGCCGGAACAGAGGCGCCAGCAGTTGGTACACGAGAGGGAAGTGGACCTCGAAGAAGTCGCGGTAGGGCACCTGCCCGTGGGCCATGAGCCACGCGGCATGGGCGTACTGGAATTCGTCGATGCTGAATGCCTTGTGCAGTGCGAGGCGCGAGGCCTGGAGCGCGAGCACGCCCAGGACGACACCCAGCCCCCACCGCAAGGCCCGGGGCTCCGTCATCGGCGCCGTCATACCGCGAAAGCAAGCCCGGCATCAGGCGCAGGAAGGGGCACGGTCCGCCCCGAGTGGTCCCAAACCTGTCCGACTGTCGGACAAGTTCCCGCAGCCCAAGCCCAGGTGGACCAGTGGCCCCCGAACCGGGGCCCCAAAACTTGTCCGACTGTCGGACAAGTTCTCGCAGCCCAGGTGGACCAGTGGCCCCCGAGCCGGAGCCTCCAAACCTGTCCGACTGTCGGACAAGTTCCCGCAGCCCAGGTGGACCAGCAGCCCTGGCGCCGAGTTCCTCCCAACCGGTCCGACTGTTGGACAGGTTCTCCGCTGCCCGGGTGGACCAGCAGCCAACCCGAGCCGGGGCCTCCAAACCTGTCCGACTGTCGGACAAGTTCCCGCAGGCCAGGTGGACCAATGCTCCCCAAGCCGAGGTCCTCCCAACCGGTCCGACTGTCGAACAGGTTTTCCGCTGCCCGGGTGGGCCAGCATCCGACCCGAGCCGGGGCCTCCAAACGTGTCCGACTGTCGGACAAGTTCCCGCAGCCCAGGTGGACCAGCAGCCCTGGAGCCGAGGTCCTTCAAACGGGTGCGACTGTCGGACAGGTTCGTGAGGCTCGCTTGCTGCCGGGCAGCCCCAGCGGGGTTCTCTCTCGTGGATAGCGTGGCCCTCAGAGGACCTCTGGCGCCGTGCGCGTGCTCGCGCCCGCGCACGTCGGCTCAGCGCCCTGTACGACGCCGTGCCCTTGCCCGCGCGGCCTCCAGTGCGGAGTCCACACCCGCGGGCTTCGGAGGCTCCGGCTTCTGCTCGGCGGGTTCGCCCTGAACAGGCCGGGGCGCCGCGGAGGGCTTCACGTCCGTGCGCGGCGCTCCCGTGGGCTCACGTGCGCTGACTTCCTTCACGGGCTTTTCCCGCGCCGCCCGCACCCGCGGCGCGGAGAGGAACCTGCGCACCGCGACCTCCGCCAACATCGCCGCCAGCGCGACCGCGACCAGCCAGGGCGCCAACGCCACGCGGCCCTCCGACTCCGGCGCCTCCGCGAACAGGCCCGTCATCGACAGCCGCTCCTGCCCTCCGCCCACCGCCGCCAGCGCTCGCAGGAGCTTGAGACCCTCCTTCGCGCTGCCCGGCTCGAACTCCGGCGCGTATGGCAGCGCCACCGGTGGCGCCCTCAACACGCGTCCACCCCACTTCACCACCGGATGCCAGGTGCCGCTGCCCGTCAGCGGGTACTCGACCACCAACCTGTCCTCGTCCTCCCAGTGCAGCGGCTTCTCCACTCCCGAGCGCCCGTCGCCCGTCAGCAACACCGCCGTGGGCAACGCGCCCGGCATCGGCTCGCCCGGCGGCAGGTCCAACGTCACGCGCAGCAGGTTGCCCTGGCGCTCCGAACGCACCACCGCCTCCTCCTTCGGCGTCGGCCGCCCCATCGACCAGCGCACCACCGACTCCAACGTCGCCCGCAGCGCGCCCCACTCGCGCAACTCACCCGTGTACCTGCCGTCCACCTCCGCCGTGAGCGCCACCGTGCGCCCCGCGCCATGCGGCCACAGCGCCAGCACCGGCGCGGCGTTCGTGTCCAACGTGCGCAGCGCCACGTTCGCCCGCGGCTTCAGGTAGGTGAGGTTGTAGCCGCCCACCTGCGGCAGGCCCGTCGTCGGCAGCGGCCCCAGCAGCGGCAGGTCCGGCGCGGCCTCCAGCGACGCGGGCTCGTCCACGAACGTGGCCCTCGCCACCGCGAGCGTCTCCTGGCTGAAGATGCGCGGCAGGCTCATGGCGTCCTCCGCGAAGTAGATGCGCCCGGCGCCCCGCCGGGCCACCTCGCGCAGCAGGTCCGCGTCCGGATCCGTGGGCTTGCCCAGGCCGATGACCGACACCGTCACGTTGGCCGCTCGCAGCGCCGCCAGCGTCTCCTGGTAGTCGCCCGGCTCCTCGGAGTCCGCCGCGTCGGAGAACAACACCACGTGCCGCGTGGGCTTTTCGCTGCGGAGGATCTCCTTGCTGCCCGCGCGCAGGGCCGTGCCCACGTAGATGCCGCCGCCTCCGCTGAAGCCTCGCGCCACCTGCTCGAACGGCAGGCCCTTGCTCACCGGACTCAACGGGAAGATTTCATGCGGCTCCGTGTCCACCATGTGCACGGAGGCTTCGTCGTTCGCGTTGAGCAACGTGAGCGCCGCCGTGACGCCCTCCGCCGCCAGCTCCATCTTCGTGCGCCCGTCCGGCACCTGCATGCCCATGGAGCAACTCGAATCCATGAGCACGCTCATCGCCACCGACGCGCGCCGCTGCTCCTCACGCATCTCCAGCGACACGGGCAGGAGCGGCTCCAGGGGCGAGCGCCGGTAGCCGCCCTCTCCGAAGCTCGACCGCCCTCCCGTCATCACCAGCCCGCCGCCCGCCTGGTCCACGTAGTCCGCCAGCGCGTTCAACCCCGTCTCGCCCAGCGCGTTGGCGTCCACGTTCTCCAGCACCACCACGCCCACCCCGTCGAGCGCCTCCAGCGACAGGTGGAACGGCGCCCTCACCTCCAGCGCCATCCCCGTCGCCGCCAGCGCCTTCGCCAGTGTTCCCGAAGGCTGCGCGGTGAGCAGCATCACGCGCGGCGGCCCCTCCACGCGCAGCACGCCCACGCCCACGTCGTTCTCCGGGACGCCGTCTCCGGGCACCTCCACCGTGAGCCGGTAATGCACCAGCCCCGGCTCCTCCAGCAGGTCGCGCAGGGGCAGCAGGTTGGGTCCGGGCTTGAAGTCGTACGCCCCCTTCACCAGCACCTTCCCGTCGCGCTCCAGACGCACGGTGCCGGTGACCGCCGAGGTCGCCTGCACCACGGCGGAGAACTGGAAGGGCTCGCGCACGGAGACCGTGGCGGGCACGTCCAACGACACCACGGCCACGTCCAGCGCGGGCTCCGGCCGGGACACCTGCCGGTAGTCCACCGCGATGCCCCGCGCCGCCAGCCGCCGCGTCGCGCCCCGCGCGTCCGCTCCCGTGGCCCGGCCGTCGGAGACCACCAGCACCCGGCCCGTGCGTTCGGGGGGAATGAGCGCGCCCGCCGCGTCCAGCGCGGCCGACAGGTCGGACGCCTCCGCGTCCACCGCCCGCGTGAAGCCACCGAACCGCCCGGACTCCGACAGCGGGGACTCCACCCGGGCCTCGCGGCCGAAGGTGATGACGCCCACGCGGTCTCCTGGCCGGCGCTGGGACTCCACCAGCGAGACGAGTTCCTGCGCCACGCGGTCCACGTCCAGCGGCATGGAGCGCGAACGATCCACCACCACGGCCACGTCGCTGCCCGCGTTCGCCAGCCGCAGCTCCGGCCCGGACAGCGCGCCCACTCCGAGCACCAGCAGCACCCACCGCAGCACCATGGGCGGACCGGGCCTCCGGCCGTAGCGCCACAGGAAGAGGCCCAGCGGCAACAGCAGCAACCACGCCTGGGGAAGGGTGAAGGTCATGCCTTCCTCGTGACGTAGAAGTCCGCCAGCAGCGCGGCCAGCAACACCATCAGGGGCCAGTGCGCGCGCTCATGGCCGCTGTTCCCTTCCGAGTCCTCGCCCACGTCCTTCGCGGCCACGTCCACGCTGCCCCGGCCCCGCAGGTCCGACTCGCGAGCGTCCAGCGCCAGCACCTCCAGCGAGTCCACTTCACGGCCCTCGCGCTCCAGCACGTAGCGGCCGGGGCGGGTGGGCGCGGGCAGGCTCAGCGCGCCCGCGCCGAACACGGGCTTGCGGCCCGAAGGCCCCTTCAGCGCATAGCGTGCACCGGCCTCCGTCACCACGGAGAGCGCTTCGCCCAGGTTGAGCTGACGCCGGGGGAAGCCCTCGCGAAGCCGCCGTGCTTCGCGCACCACGTTGCCCAGCAGCACGGGCCAGGCGGTGGTCCGCTGGAGGTTGGAGCGCGCCAGGTCCACGTTGAGGTGCAGCCGCCCGCCCTCCTCTTCCGACACGAGCACGGCTTCGCCCGCGGTCATCAACGGACGGCCTGGAGGGTTCGCGCCCGCCGTCCACCGCACGCCCGAAAGCTGCACGTCGTCCATCAGCGTGCTGCCCTTCTCCGTGAAGAACGGCCCCACGAAGGTGCGCAGCGGTCCTTCCGCGCCCAGCGTCACGCGGGCCTCCGCGCGCGCGGGGCCCACGGACAGCACCGGCGCGCCGGGGATAGGAGGGCCGTGCGCCACATCGGGAGACACCGCCAGGAAGCGCTCCAGCGCCTGCTTCGACGCGGGCGACAGGCCCTCCGTCAGCCCCACGGACACCGGCATCACGGGGGATGGTGGAAGGCGCACGTGTCCGTCCTCGGGCAGCGCGTCGTCCGGCAGGGACACCTCCACGTCGCCAGCCTCGCGGAACATGAGGCGCACGGTCGCGGCGCCCTCTTCCGGCAATGAAATGCGCTCCGTGCGTTCGGTGCCTTCACGCGCGCCGGGGCCGGGAGCCGCGCGCACGCGGGCTTCAATCTCCGAAGGCCCCGCCCCGAAGCGAGCGACCCGCAGCGTCACCGTGGCCCGGCCACCTTCGTCACGCCGCTGCGCGGAGACCAGCGCCACATTGCCCTGGGAGTAGCCCAGCGCCGTCCAGCGCACGGAGGGCGGCACGGTCGTGTCCTCGGAGGGCGGCGCGTCGGTGAAGAAGTGCACGTGCTTGCCCGGGCCCGCCAGCTCCTGCGCCCACAGGAGAGAGGCCATGACGTCATGGTCCGGACCGCGCGCCTCGAAGGACTCCAGCGCGCCCAGGGCCCGCGACGCATCGGCTTCCGGTCCGGCGAGGACCAGGGGCGCCACGCCACTCGCGAGCACCGTGACGTGCGTCGCGCGTTCCGATTCCACACGCTTCGCGGCCTCCGTGCGGACGTGCTCCAGCACCGTCTTGCCATCCGGAGTCCGCGCGGACATGGACAGGCTGCCGTCCACGACGAGCACCAGGTGACGGCGCCGGGCGTTCTCTCCCAGCCGCACGTCCGCCAGGTACAGCGCGGCGGCCAGCACAGCGAGCGCCTCCAGCAGCAGTGACGCCTCACGCGTGAAGCGCTCCCACCGGGGCCCGCCCTCGGCGCGAGGACGCGGCGTGCGCCACAGGAACAGCGCGCTCACCACCACCGGCTTCTGCCGTCGGCGCAGGAAGTACGCCGCGACCAGCGGCACCAGCGCGCCCAACGCCATCAGTCCCCAGGGAAACCCGAAGCTCACGCCCCGCCTCCCACGACGTACCGCACGCGAGTGCACCCGTGACGGCGCACGTCGGTGCGAACCGCCTCGCGCTCCATGCTGCTCACGCCCCGCCTCCCGCGATGAACAACGCGCGCAACGGCCCCGCGACCTGCGCGCGCAGTCCTTCCGCCGCGTTCACGGTGAGCAGCGTTCCCCTCGCCCGCACCGCCGCGCTTCGCAGCGCACGCTGGTGCTCCGCGAAGCGGCGGGCGTAGGAGGCCAGCACTCCGTCCGTCAGCAGCTCCTCCAGCGCCACGCCACTCTCCGCGTCCACCAGCCGCGCGCCCTCGCCGCCCGTAGGATCCAGGTCCTCCGCGTCCAGCACCTGCACCAGGAACAGCGCCGACGCGCCCCGAGACAGCCGGGCGCACAGCGCCTCCAGGTCCGTCTCGAAGAGGAAGTCGCTCACCACCACCCGCAGACCACACGGCCGCAACGGCGGCAGCCGCCCCAGCGCCGACGCCAGATCATCCCGCGCCTCGAACTCCGCCCCGCGCAGCGTCGCGCGACACGCCGGCCCCTGCACCCGCTCCGACCGCGCCCCTCCCCACAGCAGCGTCGGCGTCAGCCCCTGCCGCCCGCCCACCTCCACCGTCAGCAGCGCCACCTCACGAGCCCCCGCCGCCTTGCGCGGCGACAGCCCCATGCTGCGCGAACCATCCAGCAGCACCTCCACGCGCGGCGACACCTCGTCCTGCCGCACGCGCAGCACCAGCTCCCCCGTGCGCGCCACCGCGTTCCAGTCCAACTGCCGCAGGTCATCCCCCGGCTGGTACGCGCGGAAGTCATGCAGCTCCATCGCGCTGCCCGCGGACGTGGCGCGCACCTCGCCCACCCGTCCCCGCTGCGGCAGTCGCGGCAGCGCCAGGCCCAGCCCCGGCGCCAGCCGCGCGACCTCCGCCTCATCCAACATCGCGCTCACTGCTGGTGGACCCGCCGCTCGCGCTCAGCGAGCACCCGGTCCGCGGCGAACGCCGCCAGGAACGCCACCAGCGCCACGCACAGGAGCAGCGACGGCGGCATCTTGGCATCGAGGTAGCCGCTGAAGTCATGCTTGCCGAAGTTCGCCGTCCCCAGCACGGGGTTGAGCAGGTTGAGCAACTCATCGCGCCCCTCCAGGTCCAGGAACACCGCCAGCAGCGGCGGCACGCCCGCCCCCAGGATTCCCACCAGGACGTAGAGCAACCGCACCGACACCGGCGACGCGAACCGCCCCGAGCGCGGCATCCGCCCCAACAGCAGCGCCACTGACAGGTACAGCACCCCGTAGAGCGCCAGCGCCCCCTGCGACATCGCCATCCGCAGGTTCCCCGTCGCCCGAGGCGACAGCCACAACAGCACCGCGCACCCCACCGCCCACCCCACCAGCAGCAGCACCGACAGCCGGAAGCCGCGCAGCGCCCCGGGCCGGAACAGCGTCCACATCCGGGTGCCCGCGCGCAGCGGCCGCGACTGCCCGTCCACGTCCGTCGCAATGAAGAGGGTGGCGAAGATGAGGTGCAGCCCTCCGAGGATGCCCATCACCTCGGGGATGTCGTCATCCCGGTCCAGGAGCCACCACACCGCCGTCATCCCCACGAACGTCAGCACCACCTGCACCACCAACGCCCGCCGGGGATGGCGCGTGTAGTCCTCCGTCACGAGCGACAGCCGCGACACCGCCGTCTCGAACATCAGCCACCCGTCCGACACCAGCAGCCAGAACGCCGCGCCCAGCCCCAGGAAGAAGTTCCGGTCGAACGAGAACCCGCTGCCCCGCTCGTTCGTCACCACGAAGGTGAACGTCAGCGCCTGGAAGAACGTCACCACCAGCACGCCCACCAGCGCGAGCCGCACCGCGGCCCGTCCCATCCGGCTGTCCGCCAGCGTCGCCGCGCACACCGACACGAGCGTGAGGAACACCAGCCACGCCCCGCCCAGCAGCAGCACCATCAGGATGGTGGGCAGGTCGATGCCGTTGAGGAAGTAGCTGAACAGCAGGAACGGCTCCACCGCCGACGCGTACAGCACCGCCTGCACCAGGAAGGACGCCACCTTGCCGCGCAGGATGCGCCGGGGGCCCAGCCCCGTGAGCAGGAGCAGCGACCACGTCTCGTCCTCGCGCTCGCGCGCCAGGGACCGGTACGCGTTGAAGGGGATGAGGCCGAAGTGCACCAGCGCCAGGCACACGAAGAAGGAGAAGAAGTACGACCGCCCCTCGCGCGTGTACGTGCTGTCGTGCGTGTTCGCGAACGCGATGAGCGACAGCACCAGACACGCCGCCAGCAACAAACCGAAGCTCACCCAGAAGACGCGCGTGCGCAGCCCCTGCCGAACCTCCTTCACCACCAGCGGGTTGAGCCGGTCACCCCACTTCCCCCAACGGTCGGACGCCGCGGCCGGGACACCTGGCGAGGGGGCGGACTCGGCCGCGCCCGACGCGGGACTCGCTTGCGTGCTCACGCCACCCTCCCCTTCGTCACCGTCATGAACGCGTCCTCCAGGTTGCGTTCGCGCGGGCTGAACGCGCACACCGGCAGCCCCTGCGACACCAGCGCCGCGAGCAGCGCCGCCGCGGCCGCTTCCGACTGCGCCGGCCCCGCGTCCGCCTCCAATTCCAGCCGCACGCGCAGCGCGCTGGCCTCGCGAGCCACGTCCTTCACGCGCGGCTGCTCCAGCAGCGTGCGCTCCGTGCGCGACCAGAGCGCCTCCGCCTCGTCGCCCTGCGCCGCCAGCCGCACCGTCAGCTCCATCACGCGGGACGGGCCCGCGCTCTGGCGCAAGAGGTCCTCCACCTTGCCCTGGGCCAGCAGGCGCCCCTGCTCGATGATGACGCAGCTGTCGCAGATCTCCGCCAGCTCCGTGAGGATGTGACTGGAGATGATGACCGCCTTGCCCTGGTCCGCCAGCGCGCGCAGCAACTCCCGCAGCTCGATGCGCGCGCGCGGATCCAACCCATCCGCCGGCTCGTCCAGGAGCAGCAGCCGCGGGTCATGGAGCAGCGTGCGCCCCAGGGCCACGCGCTGACGCATGCCCTTGGACAGCTCCGTGGTGAGCTTGTCCGCCAGCGGCCCCAGCCCGGTGAACTCCATCACCGAGTCCACCCGCTGCTTGCGCAGCGCGCCCCGCAGTCCGTACGCGCGCGCGAAGAAGTCCAGGAACTCCTTCACGGTGACGTCGTCGTAGGTGCCGTAGCGGTCCGGCATGTAGCCCAGGAGCGGCCGGGCCCGGTCCGGCGCGTCCACCAGCGACGTGCCGTCCAGCAGCACCGTGCCCGCGGTGGGCACGTCCAGCGTGGCCAGGATGCGCAGCGTGGTGCTCTTGCCCGCGCCGTTGGGCCCGATGAAGCCCAGGATGCCGCCGGCCTCCAGCGAGAACGACACGTCGTCCACCGCGCGCAGCGCCCCGTAGTCGCGCCGCAGCCCCTTCACCTCCAGCAGGCTCATCGTCGTGCCTCCTCGACCTGACCGCGCACCAGGTGCATCTCGGCTTCCAGCTCCACGTCCAGCGCCGCCGTGGGCGTGAAGCCGCGCCCGCCCAGCCGCGCCACGAACGTGCCGTCCTTCAGCGGCTGCTCCAGGGGAAGTGACGCGCCCGGGAAGCGCATGCGCGGCTCATGCTCGAGCCCCCACAACAGGTCCTGCCCTTCCGCGTCCTTCGGCGTGGCCAGCCCCTCCGCGCCGTCGGCCAATTCCGGCAGGGCCCAGAGCTGGCCGTCCAGCATCAACAGGCCGCCCTTCAGCGGAGCCCCCAGCGCGTTCTGCACCTGCACGCCGCCGTCGGCCTTGCGCGCCGTCAGCCGCGCGCGCGAGGGGACCACGGCGACCTCGCCCCACTCGCGGTAGCTGCGCGAAGGCAGGAAGCTGTTCTTCACCACCAGCCCGTTCGTCCAGTCCAGCAGGCGCGGCGGATCCTCCTGGCCCGTCGGGGACTCCGAGGCCAGCAGCACGCTGGAGGCGGGCATGCGCACGCTGTCCTCCGCGAGGTTCGCGTACCAGGCGTTGAGGCCCACCGTCACCGCGCGGGACCGCTCGCGGTCCAGCAGCGTGAGGCTGTAGCGCGCGGCGTGCACGCTGAAGCCGTCCACCAGCACGGACCACGCCACCAGCCCCAGGCTCGTGAGGAGCGCCAGCGTGGGCACGGCGATGAGCACCGCCAACGGCCCCTTGCGCCGGGCGAGCATCCACCCGCCGGGCCCCACCGCGAGCACGAAGAGGACGATGAGCAGCAGGAAGCGTCCCACGGGCGCGCGGGCGCTCGACAGCAGCGGCAGGCGTCCATCGCTGAGCATGCTGTAGCGCTCCCAGCGGGGCGGCGGGCCCGCGGGCACCACCGCGGCGGGCGAGCGCTCCGTGTCCTCCCAGAGGTTGAAGCCGCAGCCCGGATTCTGCTTCCGGCACTCGCGGAACTGGCGCACGAAGCCGAAGCCGTAGGGCGACAGCTCGGCCTTCTCATCCTGGAGCAGCGGGAAGCGCAGGCGCGGAGTCGCGGGGGGCTGGTCGAGCACCAGCTTTCCGCCAGTCACGGCGAAGGTCTCCAGCACCGCCCAGACGTCGTCGGGCACCTGGTCCGCTGGCACCGCCACCAGTACCGCGTCGTAGCCCGCGTAGGCCGCCAGCTCGCGCGGCGCGGTGTGCGGCTCCACGAAGCGCGTGGCGACGAGCGGCTCCAGGTTCTCCGCCGCGCGGGTGAGGCCGGTCGCGGCCTCGAAGGCCTTCACGTCGCCCAGCACCATCACGCGGGCGCCCCGGTAGCCGTCCAGGTAGAAGCTCTGGGCCGCGGTGTCCATCCCGGGCGAGTCCAGGCGGAGGGTCCCCGACTGCAGGTCCGCGGGCATCAAGAGCCACGTGACGGTGCGCTCGCGGGGGCCCAGCTCCAGCGAGCGCTCCATGATGCGCCCCTGCGAGTGGATGGACAGGCGCACCGGGCGCGGCTGGCCGCCGGTGTTGTGCACCGTCACCTGGATGGGCGTGTAGCCCCGGTTCGGCACGAGCGTGACGGCGCGCACGGTCGCCTTGAGGTCGCCCTGGGTGGGGAGGCTCTCCGTCGTCTCCACCACCTCGCGGTAGCCGCTGCCCTGGGGCTCCGCTTCCCGCGCCACCTCCACCACCGGGCTGGTGGCGAACGCCGTCGTTCCTCCAGGAACGCCCGGCAGGCCCGTCCAGAGCAGGGCCCCCAGGAGCACGGCGAAGGCCAGGGGCGCGCGGCTAACCACGGGGCACCTCGGGGGTGGCCTTGAGCAGCTCGCGCACGACGTCTGGCGCGGTCACCTTCTCCAGGGACGCCTCGTAGGCCAGCACCAGGCGGTGGTTGAGGGCGGCGGGCGCGGCGGCCACCACGTCATCGAAGCCCACGTTGGGCCGGCCCTGGAGCAGCGCGCGCGCACGGCCCGCGGCGGCCAGGGCCAGCGCCGCGCGAGGGCTCGCGCCGAAGCGCACGAAGCGGCGCACGGGCTCCGGAGCGGAGGGCTGGCGCGGGTCGGACGCCTCCACCAGCCGGCCGATGAAGTCCGCCACCGGGCCGGGCAGGTGCACGCGGTCCACGGCGGCGAACAGGCGCGACAGGCCTTCGGCGTCCAGCACCGGCTCCTGCGCGGGAGGCGCGCCGCGCACGCGCGTGGTGAGCAGGGTGCGCAGCGTCCTGGCGCCCACGGGCGGCACGAGGATGCGGAAGAGGAACCGGTCCAGCTGCGCCTCGGGCAGCGGGTACGTGCCCTCGAGCTCGATGGGGTTCTGCGTGGCGAGCACGAAGAAGGGGTCGGGCAAAGGCCGCGTCTGGCCCAGCACCGTCACGGACCGCTCCTGCATGGCCTCCAGCAGCGCGGACTGCGTCTTGGGGCTGGAGCGGTTGATCTCGTCCGCGAGGACGAGGCTCGCGAAGAGGGGCCCCTCGCGGAAGACGAAGTCGCGGCGCGATTCGCCCTCCAGCACGTAGGTGCCGGTGATGTCGCCGGGCAAGAGGTCGGGGGTGAACTGGATGCGGCGGAAGGGCAGCGACAAGAGCCGCGCCAGGGCCTTGCACAGCTCCGTCTTGCCCAGGCCGGGCAGGCCCTCCATGAGCACGTGGCCCCGGGCGAGCACCGCCGTCACGACCTGCTCGACGACCATCTCCTGGTCGAGCATCACCTGGTTGAGCCCGGCCTTGAGCCGGGACGCCACGTCCGCCGCGCCCTGCGCTTCGGCGGGACTCAGAAGCTCCGCTGCCACGTCGTTTCCCCCTTCTGGACTACGGACCACCGAAGTACCGCTTCACCAGGTCGCGGTTGCGAGGCAGCAGCGGACCGGAGGTCGGCCCCGCCGTCGCATCGCCCTTCGCGCCCGTGCCCTTCGCGCTGGACGGCCCTGCCTGCCCCGTCCGGGCCTGCGGATCCGCCGCGCGAAGGCCCCACAACTCCTCCGCCTCGCCGCCGTTGCCGTCTGGCAGCGGCTGGAACGCGAGCCGGTCCGGATCCATCTCCGCCTCGCCGCCGAAGACGACCGGTTGGCTCTCTCCGCCCCGGCTCACGCCCGCGCCCTCGCCCTTGCCCTGCCGCGTGTTCCGGCTCGCGTGCTGACGGCCCTGCGCACCCTCACCGTCGCCCTCTTCGCCTTCGCCCTGCCCGTCCTGGCCCTGGCCTTGTCCCTTCTGGCCCTGGCCCTTCTGTCCCTGCCCGGACTGCTGCCGCCGGGTGGGACGCCGGGCCTGGGCGCCGCGGTTCCCTCGCGACGCGTTTTCCTCACCGAAGCGCTCGGCCAGCGACTGCTGCCGGCGCTCCAGCGTGCGGCGCAGGTCGGCGATCTGATCCGGTGAACCCGAGGCCTGGGCACGGGCGGAAGCGCGAGCCTCGGCCTCGCGGGCCGAAGGGTCGCCGGAGCCCTGCTTCTCGCCCCCCTGTTCCCCCGTGCCCTGCTTGTCGCCATCCTGATCACCGGCGCCCTGTCCCTGCGAATTCCGCTCGGACGCGGGAGCCTCCTGAGCGCCGGTGGCGTCGTCCTCCGAGGTCCCGCTGGCGCGAGCATCGAGCGCCATCAGCGCCTGCTCCAGCGACTCGCGCTCACGGGTGGCGGCCTCCGCACCGCCAGCGGCGGCGAGCGCATCTTCCAATTCAGCGGCGGCCTCGGAGGCACGGTTGAGCTCGGCGGCGGCCTCGGAGGCGCGTTCAGCGAGCCGCTGCTCCAGTGCATCCGAGGCCTCCCAATCCGCGGAGTCGAAGCGGCCCTGAGCGACCTCTTCCGACAGCCGGCGCAGCTCCTCCTCGACGTCGGGGCCCAGGGGCTCCTCGCGGGCCAGGGCCTCGGCCTGCGCCTGCACCGCGGCGACCTGGGTCGCGGCGGCGGCGTTGATGTTCGAGGTGCGCAGGGTCGGCAGCGGGACGAGGAACCCCACCGCGAGGAACACGAGCGCGCCAAGAAGCGCGCCCACGGGCCTGCGCCAGGGGACCTCCGGAGGCTTCACATGCTGCGCGAACTGGTTGAGGCTCAGCTCCCACTCGCCGACAGGGCGCTCCAGCCGGGTGAGCAGCAGGCCACCCGCATTGGCGGACCGGTCCGCGAGCACCGCCGCGTACTCCAGCGACACGCCGCGCGAACGGGCACGCACGAACCACCACGCCAGCCCCGCGATGACGAGCGGGGGCACGGCCCAGACGGACAGGTCGCGCAAGAGCAACCGGGACACCACGCAAGCGGTGGCCAGGGCCCAGAGAGGAGCGATGCCCGCGCCACTCCAGGCCACCACGTTGAGCCGCCGCTGCACGCGCCGGATGGGCGCGAGCACGAGAGACTGGAAGCGGCGTTCGTCACTGGCGGCCATGCGTGGAAGCCAGTGTCGGATACCCGGCCCACCGTTCACAAGCGACGCCCGGGAACGGTCGAATCCCGCCGTGGACGGTCGCCCTCCTGACTCCAGCTGTCGAGAAACCGCGAAACCCGAGCGGCCTCCCGCAGGCGGCGGTTAGTGTGCCGCCCCCCATGAACTTCCGATTCCTTGGTCGCAGCGGTCTGAAGGTCAGCGAAATCTCCTTTGGCAACTGGCTCACCCACGGCTCCCAGGTGGAGGAGGACGCCGCGGTCGCGTGCGTGAAGGCGGCGCTCGACACGGGCATCACCACCTTCGACACCGCCGACGTCTACGCCGGCACCAAGGCCGAAGCCGTGCTCGGCCGCGCCCTCAAGGGCCAGCGCCGCGAAGGCTACGAGCTGTTCACCAAGGTCTACTGGCCCACCGGTCCCGGCCAGAACGACCGCGGCCTGTCGCGCAAGCACATCATCGAGTCCATCCACGGCTCCCTGCGCCGCCTCCAGACGGACTACGTGGACCTCTACCAGGCCCACCGCTTCGACGCGGAGACGCCCCTCGAAGAGACCATGCTCGCGTTCGCGGACATCGTCCGCCAGGGCAAGGCGCTCTACATCGGCGTCTCCGAATGGACCGCCGAGCAGATCTCCGCCGGAGCGAAGTTGGCCCGCGAGCTGCGCGTGCCCTTCATCTCCAACCAGCCGCAGTACTCCATGCTCTGGCGGGTCATCGAGTCCAAGGTCATCCCCACCTCCGACGCCGAAGGCCTCGGCCAGATCGTCTGGTCCCCCATGGCCAAGGGCGTGCTCTCCGGCAAGTACCTCCCCGGCAAGCCCCCGCCGTCGGACACCCGCGCCGCCAACCAGCAGGGCGCGCAGTTCATGACCAGCTTCATGACCGACGACGTGCTCACCCGCGTCCAGCAGCTCAAGCCGCTGGCCCAGGAAGCCGGCCTGTCCATGGCGCAGCTCTCCATCGCGTGGGTGCTCCAGAACAAGAGCGTCTCCTCCGCGATCATCGGAGCGACGAAGCCGGAGCAGGTGCTCGACAACGTGAAGGCCACCGGCGTGAAGCTGGACGCGGAGCTGCTGCGCCGCATCGACTCCATCCTCGGCCCCGTCGTGGAGCGCGACCCCGCGCAGACCACCAGCCCCCAACGCAGGCCCTGAAGAACGCTCCCCTCACCCTGCGGGGCAGGCGCTCCATCGCCCGTCCCGCCGGGTGCCCGGCGTATGACATCCGCGCCCTGGTTTTTCGCGCGCCCGTCCCATGGCGCGCGTCAGGCGGGTGAACTCCACCCCGATCCATTTGACTTTTAAGTCGGGGGGAACAAGAGACTGCGCCGCGCGTTAGAGCGGTCCCACTCTTGAACCGGGCATCTTCCACATGACGTCCTTCTTCCTCCTGGCCCAGGCGGCCCACCCCGAACTCGGATGGTTGAGCAGCAAGCTGCTCGGGGTGACGTTGGGCAGCGCCGAGTGGGTGCTCTGGCTGCTCGTGTCGCTGTCCATCCTCTCCATCGCGGTGATGCTGGAGCGCGCCGTCTACTTCTCGCGCCACCGGCTGGCCAACTCGGAGGCCCTGGCGGTGCGCCTGGCGCGCGGCGAGTTCGACGCCGTGGCCGGTGAGGTGAAGAACCAGAAGGGCATGGAGGCCGCCGTCATCCGCGAGGCCCTGGCCTCCGCGTCCCAGGGCCCCGACACCGTGGAGCAGGTCATCGCGTCCACCGTCGCCCGCGAGCGCCCCCAGTACGAGCGCGGCCTGTCCATCCTGGGCACGCTGGGCAACAACGCCCCGTTCATCGGCCTGTTCGGCACGGTGCTCGGCATCATCAAGGCCTTCAACGACCTGGGCGCCATGAACGCCAAGGGCGGCGCCATGCAGCAGACGGTGATGGCCGGCATCTCGGAGGCGCTCGTCGCCACCGCCGTGGGCCTCGCCGTCGCCATCCCCGCCGTGGTCGCCTTCAACATCTTCAACCGCCAGCTGAAGACGCTCACCAGCCGCACCACCGCCCTGGGCCACGCGCTCGTGGGCGCCATGAAGGCGCGCAAGCCGGGCGCCGCGGGAGGCAACTAGCCCATGGCCGGCGGCGCGAACGACAGCGACGAGGAGATCAGCGGCATCAACGTCACCCCGCTGGTGGACGTGGTGCTGGTGCTGCTCATCATCTTCATGGTGACGGCCAACTTCATCGTCCGCGAGACGGTGGAGGTGGACCTGCCCCGCGCCGCCAACGGCGGTGAGACGGTGCAGGGCCTGGTGAACGTGGTCCTCGACAAGGAGGGCAAGCTCTACTTCGACGGCGCGGAGGTGACGGAGGCGGACCTGTCCCGCCGCGTGACGGAGGCCGTGGCCAAGGACAAGGACACGCGCGCCATCATCAGCGCGGACCAGACGCTCGCCTACGGCCGCGTGATGCGCCTCATCGACGTGGTGAAGGGCCAGGGCATCGCGAAGTTCGCCCTCAACATCGAGAAGGACGCCGCCCCCGCACGGGCCGCGCCCGCCACGCCCTGAGACGAGGCTGAGCGAAGATGAGCCAGGCGGTCCTCGACCCTTCTCCCCTGCCCCAGCGCGACCGCTCCACGCGGTTCCTGCTCGTGTTCGTCCTCGTGTCGCTCGCGCTGCACGGGGTGGGCTTCGGGCTTCTGTCCACCCTGGAGGGCCGCAGGCTTCCGGCCATCCAGAAGCCGGTGGAGCTGGTCATGGTGGAGGTGCAGAAGCCGCCGCCCCCGCCGCCGCCGGAAGAGAAGCCGGAGGAGCCCAAGCCGCCGCCTCCGCCGCCCCCGAAGGTCAAGGTGAAGCCGCCGCCCATCAAGGTCGCGGAAGCCGCCAGGCCCCCGCCGCCGACGGAGGCCCCGCCGCCGCCCAACGACACGCCGCCGCCGGAGCCGTCCGCCAAGCCGCCGCCGTTGGTGGTGGGCATGACCATGTCGTCCACCACCAGCGCGGGCTCCTTCGCCGCGCCCGTGGGCAACACCGCCTACGGCAAGGCCAACGGCCCCGCGAAGGCGCCCCAGGACGTGAAGGGCTACTCCGCGCCCAAGTACGTGCCCGTGTACCAGGTGGACACGGAGCCGTCGGTCGCGTCCGAGGTGAAGATTCCCTACCCGGACGAGGCGCGCCGCGCGGGCATCGAGGGCACCGTCACGCTGTCCATCACCATCGACGCGGACGGCAAGGTGAGCAACGTGAGGGTCATCTCCGGGCCCGGCTACGGCCTGAATGAGGCCGCGCGCGACGCCATCCGCCGCTTCCGCTTCAAGCCCGCCATCAAGGGCGGCGAAGCGGTGGCCACGGAGATGAAGTACTCGTACACCTTCCTGCTGGACTGAAGGGCGCCTCGGGCCTACTGCGTCTTGAGCGCGCGGCGCATGATGTCGCGCAGCGCGGCCAGGTCCTCGTCCGGCATCGCGGCGATGAGGGGCGGCGGCGCGGTCAGCCGCGCCATCAGCCGGCCGCGCAGCTCCGCGCCTGCCTCCGTCAGCACCAGCATCTTCACGCGGCGGTCCTGGTCGCTGCTCTTGCGCTCCACCAGCCCGCGCGCCTCCAGCCGGTCCACCAGCCCCGTCACGTTGGACGCGTCACACGACAGGTAGTGGGCGAGCGTGCTCATGGCGAGCGCTCCCTCGCCCAACTGCCTCAACACGTGCGCCTGCACGGGGGACAGGTCGAACTCCGCCGCCAGCGCGGGGAAGTTGCGCATGTGCGTGTGCAGGAGCTCGAAGAGGAGCGTCCACGCCTGCTCCGGCAACCCACTCCCGCCCTCCGACAAGTCGGAAGTGGCCGCTGGGCGGCGCGTCACCTGCTCGCTGGAACCGTCGCTGAAGCCATTCATAGTGAAGTTACGTTAATTCATCGGACACACATAAACAATTGACATCATCAACCATTGACCGCTACTACATTCCGCATATTCCAACATCCGACAGTGCGGATTACTTCAACGCCGCCCCCAGGTCGGGTAGAGGACGCAACGCAGTCGTCCATCGGACGGATCCGCCTCGCGCTTCCGCGGGTCGGTGAGGAGGTCGAGCGGTATGAGTACCTTTCTGGCGCTGTCCCTGTCGGCCACCCTGGCCGCGGCGCCCGTACTGACGCTGGATGAGGCCCTGGAGTCCGCCCGCCAGCAGAACCTCGATTTGAAGATCGCCCAGGAGCGCTTCGAGCAGGCATCGCTCGCGACGCGCAAGGCCTGGTCGGGCTACCTGCCGAACATCAGCGTGGGCGCGTCCATCACGCGCAACAACGTGGCGGCCATCATCCCCGCGGGCCCCATCGCCCCGGTGGACATCACCATCCAGCCGCTCATCCAGCAGGGCGCGCAGGCGGAAATCCGGCAGGCCATCATCGCGCCGCAGCTGTGGGCGGGCATCGCGGCCTCCTACAAGTCCGTGCGGCTGGCGGAGCTGAACACGCAGACGGCGCGCCGGCAGGTGCTCTTCGGCGTGGCGCAGGCGTACTACGGCGCCGCGGCGCAGCAGGAAGCCCTGCGCGCGCAGGAGCGGCTCCTGGAGCTGAACCAGGCGCGGGAGAAGGACACCCAGGCCCGGTTCGACGCGGGCACGGTGACGCGCGTGGCGCTGCTTCGCGCCCAGTTGGACCGCTCGCGCGCGGAGCAGGACCTGGTGCGCGCGAAGAACGCGCTCGCGGGCCTGAAGCTGGCGCTGGGCACGCTCATCCAGCGCGAGCCGGAATTCGACCTGGCCCCGCCGCCGGAGCCGACGGTGCCCGCGCAGGCGTCGCCGGACGACCTGGTGAACCAGGCCATCCAGGAGCGCTCGGACGTGCAGGCCGCGGAAGTGGGCCTGAAGTTGAGCCGCATCAACAAGACGGGCGTCATCCTGAGCTACCTGCCCACGCTGGGCGTGACGGGCGCGTACCGCATCGCGAACGCGGCGGGCTTCACCGGCCAGAACGAGACCTGGGCCATCACCTTCGGCGCCAGCTGGACGCTGTTCGACGGCGGCCTGCGTGAGGCGAACCTCTCCGAGGCGTCGTCGCGCGTGCGCGAGGCTACCGTCACCCAGGCGCTGGCGCAGGCCCGGGTGAAGGAAGAGGTGCGGCGCTCCAAGCTGGACCTGGAGAACGCGCTGGCCAACCGCTCCAAGGCCGAGGAGGCCCTGGAGCTGGCGCGCGAGTCCAACCGCCTGACGGACGTGAGCTTCAAGGCGGGCGTCGCCACCTACCTGGAGGTCGCGGACGCCAACACCGCGCTCACCAACGCGGAGGTGGGCTTCGTGTCCGAGCGCCTCCAGGCGTCGCTCGCCGCGCTGCGCCTGCTCAACTCGCTGGGCTCCTTCGAGTCCGGTTCGGTGAAGAGGGACGCGGCCGCCCTGGGCGCGGAGCCCGGCGCGGGCGCGCCGAAGTCGCAGCCGGCCCAGCCGCAGCCCGCCCAGGAGCAGCCGGCCCAGCCGCAGCCCGCGCCCCAGCAGTAGGCGCGGTGTGACGTGAGGTGGAATTCCCGGCGCCTGCTCCAGGGCGCCGGGTCCCCTGCCCTCCCGGGCGGGAAGCAGGTGCTTCGTTGTGGGGGTCCGTCACCGGCCCCACCCTCCTCTGTAGGACCCGTTTCCACGAGGAGGGAACCATGGCGGATGCATCCTGGGGCAACTGCAAGAACTGCCGTTTCTTCGCGGGCAACAGCGACGAGCCGAGCGACGACGCGACGCAGAGCTGCAACCAGCCGGAGCTCAAGCAGTTCGCGCTCGTGGTCTCCGGCAACAGCGGCTGCAACGCCTACGAGGCCCGCACCGGCGAGATGCTGCCTGGCTACGAGGAGCCCGCGCCCATGCACTGACGGCGCGCGTGTCCCACCGGCCCTCAGGTGCCGGTGGCGTCGCGGACCGGGGACAGCGCCGGCCCGCCAGGCTCATGCGCCTCGTGCGATTCGTGCGCGTAGTAGATGCGCTCCATGAGCTTGCGCTGGTGCACGAGCGGCTTGTCGTACTTGTCCAGCCGCATGCCCTTGTGGCTGTAGGGCGTGTCCGCCACGGTGGGGATGAAGCGCGCGTCGTCGCGCACCTCCCACCAGGTGAGGCCCAGCGCGGCCTTCGCCGCCACCGGGAGCAGGGGCCTCAGCGCGGGCACCGTCGTGCGCAGGAAGGAGAAGACGTGCAGGCGCGTGGTGCGCGCCGTCTCCGGCACGAAGAAGATGTGCGCCTGCGTGATGAAGGGGCGCGGCGCTCCGGAGGGCTGGACCCAGCTGACGGTGTAGACGCTGCGCACCGGATCGAAGCGCGTCACCCAGTCATTGCGGAAGAGGTCCCTCTTGCCCACCGCGAGCAGGCGCATGATGGGCGCGGGCCGCTGCGGGGCGCGGTAGTGCACCTCCGTGTGGTCCTCGTGGTTGTGCGCCTCGAACTCCACGTGGCCCGCCTGCGAGCCGCTCCACCCCAGCCGGGTGTGCACGAAGGGCGTGTGCTCGTCCTCGCTGAAGTTGTCGAGCGCCACGTGCAGCGGCGCCTGGAACAGCGTGGAGAACGTCCCACCGAAGACGTAGTCCCCGCCCGCGAGCTCCGGCATCGCGGACTCGGGCGTGTCCGCGCGCGCGAGCCAGAGGTAGCCGTGTCGCTCCACCACCTGGAAGCTCTTCGCCTCGCAGTGGCGCAGCTCCGGCTGGCTGGGGTTGGTGCCGTGGCCTCGCGCGTCGAAGCGCCAGCCATGGTACGGGCACTGGAGCTGGCCCTCCTTCGTCACGGTGCCCTTCGACAGCGGCGCGAAGCGGTGCGGACACGCGTCCGACAGCGCGGCGGCCTTTCCAGAGGCGTCCCGGAAGAGCGCGTAGGCGTGGCCCGCCAGCTCCACGCGGACGGGCTGGCCGCGGAGCTGACGGGCGGGGAGCACCGGATGGAAATGCCTGACGACGTCGGGGGTAGGCTCCATGGCACGCGCAGTATAGCGGTCTGTCGCTGCGGACCCAGGTGGGTGGCATAGACTGCCCGGCCGTGAATGCTCCCGCCCCTCCCCGCCGCCGTATGCATTGGTTCGCTGTGGGAACCATGGCCGTGCTGGTGGCGCTCGCCACGGGAGCGGGCCTGTACGTGCGCGGCGCACTGCCGGCGCCGGTGCCCCCAGCGGCCGGTCCCTTCGGCTACTCGGACTACGCGCAGGCGCTGAACCACGTGCGCCCCAGCGGGGACCTGGACTTCGAGGGCCTGAAGCGCGACCGCGCGGCGCTGGAGCGCTTCGTCGCGTCGCTCGCGGCGGTGTCGCCGCACCGGCAGCCGGAGCTCTTCCCGTCGCCCCAGGACGGGATGGCGTACTGGATCAACGCGTACAACGCGCTGGTGCTCCTGCAGTTGGTGGAGCGCTACCCGAACGGCGTGGAGGCGTCCTGGTTTGGCCGCTTCTACTGGGGCCGCGCGTGGCCGGTGGGCGGCGAGCGGCTGACGCTGTACGCCCTGGAGCATCACATCCTGCTGGGCGAGTACGCCGACCCGCGCGTGAACTTCGCCCTCTTCCGGGGGACGCGCGGGGGGCCCCGGCTGGACGGCGCGCCCTATCAGCCGGAGTTCCTGGACGCCCAGCTCAACGACGCCAGCCGCCGGTACGTGGGGGACGCGCGGAACGTGAAGCTGGAGGACAAGACCGTGCGCCTGGCGCACCTGTTCGAGGAGCGGAAGCAGGACCTCCTCGCCGCGCTGCCGGAGGGCCGGGGCGGCAACGTGCTCCAGTTCGTCTGGGCCTTCCTGCCGGACACCTGCGAGGAGCGCCCGGGCTGCGACACGCGCGGCGACCTGGACCGCGCCTGCGGCCCCGACCTGGACCGGTGCCACATCGAGTTCATCCCCGAGGACACCTCGCTGCCCGACGCCGCGAGCACCGCCGAGCAGCGGCCCTGACACCGCCCCTTCTCGGCTAGCGTCCCTCCATCGCGGAAGGAACACGCGGGAGGCGCCGGGACATGACGATGGGAGCGGTGTGGCTGGCGACGTGGCTGGCCCTGGGGAGCGCGGACATGAAGTGGGAGCCGCAGGCGAGCGGGACGACGGTGCGGCTGCGCGGCGTGAGCGCGGTGGACAACCGCGTGGCGTGGGCCAGCGGCGACAAGGGCACCGTCGTGCGCACCACGGACGGCGGCAAGACCTGGACGCGGGCCCCCGTGCCAGATGCGGAGGCGTTGGACTTCCGCGACGTGGATGCCTTCAGCGACCGCACCGCCTACGTGCTGTCCATTGGCGCGGGCGACAAGTCGCGCATCTACAAGACGACGGACGGCGGCGCGCACTGGACGCTCCAGTTCACCAACACCGTGCCCGGGGCCTTCTTCAACGGCATGGCCTTCTGGGACGAACAGCACGGCATCGCGTTCAGCGACCCGGTGGACAAGCACTTCGTCGTCATCACCACGGAGGACGGCGGCTCGACGTGGAAGCCCGTGCCGCCAGGGGTGCTGCCGGCCGCGCTCGAAGGGGAAGCGGGCTTCGCGGCCAGCGGCACGAGCATCGCGGTGCACGGCAAGTCCGACGTCTGGTTCGGCCTGGGCGGCTCCATCGCGCGCGTGCTGCACTCGGCGGACCGGGGCAAGACGTGGGGCGTCGCGCCCACGCCGCTGGCCACGGGTGAAGGCGCGGGCGTGTTCTCGCTCTACTTCTGGAGCCCCATGGCGGGCATTGCCGTGGGCGGCAACTACAAGCAGCCGGAGGTGGCCACCGGCAACGTGGCGCTCACGCTGGATGCGGGCAAGCGCCAGTGGACCGTGCCGCGGAAGGCGCCCGGGGGCTACCGCTCCTGCGTGGCGCCGCTCACGCGCGAGCGGAAGATGTGGCTCGTCGCCGTGGGCCCCACGGGTTCGGACGTGTCGAAGGACGCGGGCAGGACGTGGGAGCCGCTGGACGCCACCGGCTTCCACGCCGTGTCCACGCCGCCTCGCTCGAAGGACACGGCCTGGGCGGTGGGTGAGGAGGGGCGCATCGCGAAGCTGACTCCCGGCGGGCCGTAACCCGAGGTCATGGGCGCGGGGAGCCTCCTCCCCGCGCCGGGTGCTTCACTTCACCAGCAACGCCGCGCCGATGATGCCGCTGTCGTCGCCCAGCTCCGCGTCGGCGATGAGCAGGCCCTCGCGCGACACGCGGGACGACCACTGCTGCACGCCTTCCAGCACCAGCCGCTTGATGCCCGGGCAGTGCGTCAGCACGCCGCCGCCCAGCACCAGCCGCGACGGGTTGAGCACCGTCACGTAGTTGGCCACCGCGACCGCCAGGAAGTGCGCCGCTCGGGCGTGGATCTCCTTGGCCTTCGCGTCCCCCGCCTCCGCCGCCGTCTCCAGCGTCACCGGCGTGATGGTGTCCGGGTCGTCGTTGGTCAGCCGCTCCAGCACGGGCGAGCCGCCGGACGCCAGCAACTCCTTCGTCTGCGCGATGAGGTTGTGGCCGCCCGCGTACGCCTCCAGGCAGCCGTGCTCACCGCAGCCGCACAGCCGGCCGCCGGGCACCACCTTGATGTGGCCCAGTTCGCCCGCCACGCCGCCGCCGCCGTTCACCAGCCGACCGTCGGAGATGATGGCGCTGCCCACGCCGGAGCCCACGAACACCACCAGGATGTCCTGGGCGCCGCGACCCGCGCCCGCGTGCAGCTCGCCCCACGCCGCCGCGGACAGGTCGTTCACCACCTTCACGTCGAAGCCCAGCCGCTTCGTCAACATCGCGGCCAGGGGCACGTCCCGCCAGCCCAGGTTGGGCGCCACGGAGATGACGCCCGTGTCCTTGTGGATCTGCCCCGCCGCGCCCACGCCGCAGCCATCCACCTTCACGCCGGACTTCTTCACCGCCTCTTCCGCCGCCTGGGCGATGGTCTCCACCACGCCCTGCGGCTTGCGGTCCTGCACCGCGACCTTGGCGCTCGCGAGGATTTCACCCTTCCCGTCCACCACCGCGGCCCGGGCGAACGTCCCGCCCAGGTCGATTCCCAGCGTCGGCATGTCCAGCTCCTCCGTTAAGTGCGTGCGTGTGCTTCGCGTGGAGCGTCAGCGGCTCAGGCGCCGACGTCCTTCTGCGCCTGGGCGACCGTCGTGTCGATGAGCGCCTGGATCTCCTTCACGCGGGCCTCCGTGCTGGCCTCGTAGCGCAGCACCAGGATGGGCTGCGTGTTCGACGCGCGGATGAGGCCCCAGCCGTCCTCGAACGTCACGCGCACGCCGTCCACGTCCACCACCTTGTGGCCCGCGTCGCGCAAAATCTCCGTGGCGCGCTTCACCATGGCGAACTTCTTCTCCTCGGTCGTGTCGAAGCGCAGCTCGGGGCTGGCGAAGGTCTTCGGCACGTCGGAGAGCAGCTGCGACATGGACTGCTTCTCGTGCGTGAGAATCTCCAGCAGGCGCGCGGACGCGTACACCGCGTCGTCGAAGCCGAAGTAGCGGTGCTTGAAGAAGATGTGGCCGCTCATCTCGCCGGCCAGCTCCGCGTGCTCCTCCTTCATCTTCGACTTGATGAGCGAGTGCCCGGCCTTCCACATCACCGGCTTGCCGCCGTGCTTCGCGATGTCGTCGTACATCGTGTAGCTGCACTTCACCTCGCCGATGATGGCCGCGCCCGGGGACTCCTTCAGCACGTAGCGGCTGAAGAGCACCATCAACTGGTCGCCCCAGAGCACGTTGCCCTGGTCGTCGATGACGCCGATGCGGTCGCTGTCGCCGTCGTAGGCGATGCCCACCTCCGCCTTGACCTCCTTCACCTTCTTGATGAGGTCCTGGAGGTTCTCCACCACCGTGGGGTCCGGGTGGTGGTTGGGGAAGTCCGCGTCCATCTCGCAGAACAGGGGCACCACGTCGAAGCCCATGCTCTCGAACAGGGGCACCGCGATGGCGCCGCCCGTGCCGTTGCCCGCGTCGATGACGATCTTCATCCCCTTGCGGCCCACCTTCACCGTCTGACGGATGAAGTGGTTGTAGGGCGTGATGATGTCGAAGGGCGTGACCTTGCCGGGCTTGTTGGAGGTCGCGAAGTCCTTCGCCTCGATGAGGCGGCGCAGCTCCTTGATTTCGGGGCCGTGGAAGGTCGTCTTGCCGGCGCCAATCTTGAAGCCGTTGAACTCCTTCGGGTTGTGGCTGCCGGTGATCATCGCCAGGCCGTCCACGGGCAGCGTGTTCGCCGCGAAGTAGGTCAGCGGCGTCGGCACCACGCCCACGTCGTAGACGTCCAGGCCGGTGGCGGTGAGGCCCTTCGCGAGCGCGTCGCGGAAGCGCGTGGAGGACTCGCGGCAGTCGCGGCCCACCACGATGGAGGTGCCGCCCTTGCGGCGGATCATGGTGCCCAGGCCCAGGCCCAGGAGCTCCACCACCTCGATGGTGAGGTCCTTGTCCACCAGACCTCGGATGTCGTACTCGCGGAAGATGTGCGCGTTCATGGCAGTGTCCCCACCCTCGACAGGAACCGGGAGGGCGTAACGGAAGGCGTCGGACACTACACGAGCGGGCCCGGGGGCTGCACACGCCCGAACGAGCCCGGCTGACTGTTGAACGCCCGGCCCCCCGGGGAGGGCGGAACCTACCCCTGGCGGAGGCTGATGGCCCCCATCAGGCCATGGCCTCGGGGGCCTGGGCTGCGGCCCCGGCCGGCACCCGACGCCGCAGCGCCTGGTAGTGCTTCAGCCAGGACGTGTTCAGCGGGTCCAGCTTGAGGGCCTCGGCGTAGCGCTCCAGCGCGGCCGGGACGGCCCGTTGGACCTCCAACGCATGCCCCTGGGTGAAGAGCGCGCGGGCCTTCTTCTCCACCTCCGGTCGGGCCGCGAGGAAGGCGCTGCGCAGCGCCTCCATGGTGGGCTCCGGGACGCCCGCGGCCACGCAGCGGGCCAGGCCCCCCAGGTTGCCCCGGGTGGCGTCGTAGCCGACGCGGGAGAGCGGATCTCCAAGCATCCGCTGCGCGGCCAGCACGCGCACGCGCAGGGCGTCCAGGGACTGGCGCTGGCCGGTGGGCAGCGGGCGGTTCTGGAACGCGACCAGCCGGCGCAGGGCGGCCTGGGCGCGGCGGTGGATGTCACCGAAGTCCGCGTCGTGCTTCGCGCCCAGCAGCGTGTAGGGGTCCCGGGCGACGGCCTCCGCGCGGGACAGCATGCGGGCAAGCTCCGCGTCGGGCGCGGGCTCCGCGTCCTCCATCAGGGCGCGGGAGAGCAGCCGGCCCAGCGCGGGGAACTCGTCGGAGAAGTGGACGAAGACGCCCGCGGGCACGTTCCAGGTGCGCGCCTCGTCGAAGGTGACGTGGCGGACGACGTCGCAGGCGCCCAGCGCCGTCTCGCCCCGGAAGGACACCTCCACCGTCAGCCGCGCGGCGAGCGGGGGCAGTGAGCCCTGGCACTCGGCGAAGAGGCCTTCAGGGGCGACGTCGCTCACGCAGACGGACTGGAGCACCTCGCCCGGCGTGAGGCCCAGGCGCACGCGCAGGTCCGCGGGCGCGTCCGTGCGAGGCGCGGAGGCCTCCAGCGGCGGCACGGCGGGGTTGACCAGCGGGATGGGCGCGGCGTCATGGACGACGTCCACCAGCGGGATGGGCGGAGGCGACGGAATGGACGCGGGCTCCAGCGAGGGCGCCAGGGTCATGAACGGGATGGCCGCGGCGCCCAGCGTGGACGTGGGGTTCACCGCCGCCTGCGTCGTGACGTCCAGGGGCGAGGCCGGATCCACCAGCAGGATGGGCGCGCCAGCCTGGAGCGAGTTCGGCTCGACGATGCCGAGCTTCATCGTCCTGGCCGGAGCGTGGGACGCGGGGCCTCCCGCCGGCGGTTCCGGATCGGCGTCCCCCAGCAGCGCCACGGCGGAGGCCCAGAACGCGGCCACCTCCGCGCGCATGGCCCCGTCACCGGAGCGGGCGTTGGACGGCGCCCCATCCGCCACGCGCAGCGCGGCGTCCTCCACGGACGTGGCGGTCATGCCCCATTCGGGCACGTCCTCCACGATGTCGAAGTCGTCCGCCGCGTCGTGCTTCCCGGCGGCCTCCTTCGCGGCGGAGACCCCCTCCACCTGGGACACCTCCTCGGGAGCATCCGCGGACGCGTTGCGCACCGGCGCCTTCATGCCCAGCGCCTCCGCGAGCGCGACGCGGAAGGCCCACGCGCTGTCGAAGCGCTCCTCCGGCTTCGCGGCCAGCGCGCGCAACAGCACGGTGGACAGCGCGGGCGGCACGCTCGCGTTGATGGCGTGCGGCGGGAACAGCGTCACGTCCGAGGAGCGCCCCAACCCGAACGGCAGCCGGCCCGTCACCAGCAGGTAGCCCGCCACGCCCATCGCATGCAGGTCCGCGCGCGGGCCTCCATTCATCCCCGCGCACTGCTCGGGCGCCATGAACGTGGGCGAGCCCACCGTCACGCCCTGCGCGCGCTCCTCCTGCGACAGGGCCGCCTCGCGCACCGCGCCCGCGCCGAAGTCGCGCACCCGCACGCGCCGCTCGCCCTTCGCGTCGCGCGTGACGAACATCGAATCCAGCGTGAGGTCCCCGTGCACCAGCCCGCGCGAGTGCGCCGCCTCCAGCCCCGCGAGCGCCTGATCCAACACCTCGCCCACCTCGGCCGGAGACAGCGGCAGGGGCATCGCGCTCAGCGACTCACCCTCCGGCGCCTCCTGCAGCACGCAGGGCAACCCTTGCGGACCGAGGCGCACGTCCAGCACGCGCGCCACGTGGCGGTGCACGACGTTGCGCTGCGCCAGCGCCTCCGCGATGAAGCGGGCGCGCACGGCGGGACGGGCCGCCAGATGCGCGTGCAGCACCTTCACGGAGAAGCGGTGCCCGGTGGGCACGTACTCCGCCAGGTACACCGACGCCACCGCCCCCACCTCCAGCCGGCGCTTCAAGAGCAGCGGCCCGTGCCGCTGACCCTCCAGCGAATCCCCCGGCACCAGAGGCCGGCCAGCGACGGAGCACGCCTCCCCCTCCCGGTGTTCGCCCACGCAGCGCTTGCAGCCCATCGCCCACCCCGCCTGTCGCCCCGGAAATGGGGCGGACCCGGGGTGGGCTTGCAACCCGCGCGCCTCATGCCCGGGGACCCGCCTTCGTCCAGGCCACGACACTCCAACACCCGCGAGTGCCAGCAAACCCCGCAAAACGAACCAGGGCCCCCTGTAGAAACGACAGGGAGCCCCAGGAAGAAATGTGTGGGGTGAAACAGGAGGCGGAGTCGCCTCAAGGCCTACAGCAGCCGGGTGCGCTTCCTGGCCTTGAGGGCCTCGACGACCTTGCGGACGTCCTGGCTCTTGTCCTTGGGGACCACGAGCACGGCGTCACCGGAGTCCACCACCACCACGTCGTGCATGCCCACGACGGAGAGCGTGCGCTTGTCGGCCAGCACCACGCAGTTCGTGCAGTCCACCAGCACCGCGTCGCCGGAGACGACGTTGCCCTGCGCGTCCGCGGGGCGCACTTCGGGGATGGCGGCGAAGGAGCCCACGTCGGACCAGCCGAAGTCGCCGTCCAGCACCGCGATGTTCTCCGCCTTCTCCATCACGCCATAGTCGATGGAGATGGAGGGCAGCTTGGGGAACACGCGCTTGAGCACGGCCGGGAAGGTGCGCTTGCCCGCGGCCTTCTGGAGCGCGTCCAGGCCCTTCTGCATCTCCGGCATGTGCTTCTGGAAGGCCTCCAGCATCACGTCCGCGCGGAAGACGAAGATGCCGCCGTTCCACAGGTAGTCGCCGCCGGCCACGTACTCCTGCGCCGTCTTGAGGTCGGGCTTCTCCTTGAACGCCTTCACGCGGCGGCCGCCGCCCTCCAGCGCGTCACCGACCTGGATGTAGCCGTAGCCCGTCTCCGGGCGCGCGGGCTTGATGCCCAGCGTGACGATGTGGCCGCCTTCCGCGATGCGGGCCGCTTCCGCGAGCGTGCGCTGGAAGCCCTTCACGTCCCCCACGTGGTGATCCGACGGCAGCACCGCGAGCACGCCCTTGGGGTCGCGCGCGGCGACCTGGAGCGCGGCGAGCGCGATGGCGGGCGCGGTGTTGCGCGCCACGGGCTCCACCAGCAGGTTGCCCTTGGGCAGCCCCTTCACCAGCTTCATGGCCGTCTTCGCGTGCACGGGGCCGCACACGATGAAGGTGTTCTTCACCGGCGCGAGGCCCTTGAGGCGCTGGGCGGTGTCGGTGAGCAGCGGCTGCTTGGAGGCCAGCGGGAGGAACTGCTTCGGACGGGCCTGGCGGGACAGCGGCCAGAAGCGGGTGCCGGAGCCTCCGGCCATGATGACGGGGTAGAGGGCCATATGCGGGTGCGAGCTCCTAGGGGCACGCCGGGCCACCGCCTGGCGCGCACGGCGGCGCACCATAGCGCTTCGCGCCAGCGGCGGAAGGGGCACGGCCGCCTGCCCTCCGAGGGATGGGGCGCGACAATGTGGGCAGAGTTTTGACCCGCCCCCGAAAAGCCAGTCTCATGCCCCGGCGTTGAGCCTCAAACCCACATCCACCGGATGGACGCTGGCCTTCACCGTGCTGCTGGCGGTGGGGTTGTCCCTGGCTCCATTGCCGGAGAAGTACCGCCCCCTCCCCAGCCTCCGTCAGGAAGGTTCGCTCGGGCCCAAGCTGGCGGCGATCGCGCTGCCCGCGTCCCTGCGCGGCGTGAAGGCTCCACGTCCGCCCTCGGACACGATGGTTCCGGACGCCCCGCCCGCCGCGGTCGCGGAGGCGGACACCGCCGCCAACGACACGGATCCGCGGGCGGGCCCGCAGGTGGGGGAAGCCCCGGCCGTGCCCGGCATCGGCCTGGAGGAGCTCTCCGCCCCCACGCTGGCGGGCGCGCTGGAATTGGAAGCGCTGCGCGAGCGCATGGGCGCGAAGCACGTGGACATCGAGCTCAACTGCCGCAAGACGCGCGCGGACGGGACCTGTGAAGAGGACGGCCTGGCGCCGTTCATGAAGGCGCTGGGAGACCTGCGCGCGGACTCGCGGCGCACGCCGGTGCGGGTGGTGCACCTGGGCGATTCGCTGATCGCCTCCGACTACGTCACGGACGTGGTGCGCGACCGGCTCCAGGAGCGCTTCGGTTCGGGCGGTCCGGGCTTCCTCTACATCCACCGGCTGGCGAGCGCCGGCCGCGCCACGCGCGCGGGCACCGCGAGCACGGACGGATGGAAGATGGAGCGGCTGGTGGACACGCACTGGCCCAAGGACCGCGTGGGCTGGACGGGCGTGGCCTTCTCCACGAGCGGCCCGGCGCAGTCCACGCGCTACTCCGTGGAGGGCGCGCGCGAGGCGGAGCTGTTCTTCCTGGCCCAGCCCGCCAACGGCGCCGTGCAGGTGGCGGTGGACGGCAAGAACACGCAGCGCATCCAGACGCGCGCGTTCGGCTCCAAGGCGGAGGCGGCCTTCGCGCGGCTCAGGATTCCAGAGGGCGCCAGGACGCTGACGCTCACCGCGAGCGGCAAGACGGAGCTGCACGGCGTCTCCGTGGAGTCAGGCACGCCGGGCGTCGTCTACGACACGGTGGGCCTCCTGGGCGGCATGGCGGAGGTGTACCTGCGCGCGCAGCCCCAGGCGTTCCGCGCGCAGCTCAAGCACCGCAAGCCGTCGCTGGTGGTGTTGATGGTGGGCGGCAACGAGGCGTTCTTCCTCTCGCGCGAGCGCACCACGCTGGAGGAGGTCCGCTCGCAGATGAAGCAGCTGGTGTCGCGCGTGCGCACGGCGGTGCCGGAGTCCGCGTGCCTCGTCATGTCGCCCATCGACGCGGGCGTGCGCACGCTGAGCGGTGAGGTGATTACGCGCCGGCACTCGGCGGAGGTGGCGGAGGTGTTCCGCGAGGAGGCGCGCGCGGGAGGCTGCGCCTTCTACGACACGCTGGCGGCGATGGGCGGCGAGGGCTCCGCGCTCAAGTGGCTGGAGTCCGGCCTGATGCTGGAGGACCTGGTGCACCCGCGCGTGCGCGGCTCCAACCTCCTGGGCCACCTGTTCGACCTGGCCTTGCAGCGGGCCTTCGCGCGCACGCATCCGCCGCGCGTGCCGGGCGCGGACATGACCGGTCTGCGGGACGCGACCCCGGCGCTGCGCCGCACGTTCGAGTCCCTGGCCCGCCGCGAGTCCGGCGCGAAGCTGCGCGTGGGCGTCGCGCAGTTGGGCGCGTCACACACGGCGGCGCACTACTTCTCCGACCAGGTCCGCGACGCGCTGACGAAGCGCTTCGGTGACGCGGGCCGGGGCTTCATCGCGGCGGGCAAGCCGTCCTCGCGCCTGGAGGCGGCGCACGTGACGCGCACGCTGGACGGCGCGTGGACGGTGGAGGACGCGAAGCGCACGCCCGGCGGCGCCTCCGGAAGCATCTGGGGGCTCACCGGCATCCGCGCGGTGGGCGCGCCCGGCGCGAGCCTGGGCATCTCCTTCTGCGAAGGCTGCGCGGAGGACAAGAACCGCCAGGGCCGGCTGGACCTGTACGCGCTGGACGCGCCAGGGGCCGCGGCGCCTGAAATCACGGTGGACGGCGAGGAGATTCCGCCGGAAGCCCCGCCGCCGGAGCCGCTGACGCAGCCCACGGTGCGCATCCGTTCGTTCCCGGTGACGGGCGTGGCGCACTCGGTCCAGGTGAAGGTGCCGGAGGGCGGCGGGAGCGCGACGGTGCTGGGCGCGTCGCTGGAGTACGACGTGCCGGGGCTGGTGTACGACGCGCTGGGGTTGCCCGGCGCCACGGCCTTCACGGCGCGGGACATGGATGCGCCGGCGATGGACGCGCAGCTGACCGCGCGCCGGCCGGACCTGCTGGTGTTCTGGTACGGCACCAACGAGGCGGAGCTGCCGGGACTGGACGCGGCCGGGCTGCGCCAGGACTACGCAGCGCTGATTGCGCGCATGCGCAAGGCGACGAACGCGGAGTGTCTGCTCATCGGCCCCACGGACCGGCTCCAGCAGGACGCGAATGGCCGCTGGGACGAGGCGCCGTCGCTGGCGAAGGTGCTGAGCACGTTGCCGCAGGTGGCGAAGGACGCGGGCTGCGCGTACTGGTCCGCGCGCGCGGCGATGGGCGGTGAGCGCTCCATGCAGCGCTGGCAGCGCCAGCCGGAGCCGCTGGGCCACGCGGACGGCGTGCACCTGACGCCGCGGGGGTACGCGGTGCTGGCGAACGCGTTCGTGAAGGACCTGATGGCGGCGTACGAGTCCACGAAGAAGGGCGGCGAGCCGACGGCCTCCGCCGCGGGAGCGCCCTGAGCCGTGCTGTCCCACAGCCTCCAGTACGTCGTCTTCGTCATCACGGTGTTCGCGCTCTACTGGGCGGTGCACCGGCATTACTGGCCGCGGATGCTGTTGCTGCTGGCGGCAAGCCTGCTGGTCTACCTGTCGTTCCTCGGGGTGCCGCTGAGCGCGTTCGTGGGCAGCATGCCGCCCGGCGAGCTGGTGGTGAAGCTGGTGCCGCTGTTCATCTTCCTGGCGGGGGTGACGGTGGATCACCTGCTGGTGAAGGGGATGGGGGCCACGGAGCGGCCGGGGCTGCGCAAGGCGCTGGTGGTGCTGTCCATCGTCTCCAACCTGGGGCTGCTGGCGGGCTTCAAGTACCTGGAGCTGTTGCGCAGGACGGTCGCGTCGCTGTTGGGGCCGTGGGGCGTGGAGGTGCGGCCGGAGCCGTTCCATCTGCTGTTGCCGGTGGGCCTGTCGTTCTTCGTGTTCCAGTCCATCAGCTACACGGTGGACGTGTACCGGGGGAAGGCCAGCTCCGAGCACTCGTTCGTGGAGCACCTGCTCTACATGCTGTTCTTCCCGCGCGTGTTGAGCGGACCGATTGTCCGCGCGTCGGAGCTGATGGCGCACTTCCGGGAAGTGCCCACGCTGTCATCGGATGACGGGAACAAGGCGTTGTTCCGCATCGCGGTGGGGCTGGTGAAGAAGCTGGTCATCGCGGACGTGCTGGGCAGCGGCATCGTGGATCCGGTGTTCGGCAGTCCGCACGCGTACTCGTCGGCGGAGTGCGCGGTGGCGGCGGTCGCGTACACGTTGGAGCTGTACTACGACTTCTCGGGGTACTCGGACATCGCGATTGGCGTGGCGTCGCTGTTCGGCTTCAAGTTCCCGGAGAACTTCGCGCGGCCGTACCTGGCGAAGAACCTGTTCGAGTTCTGGAACCGCTGGCACATGAGCCTGTCGTCGTGGCTGCGGGACTACCTGTACATCCCGCTGGGCGGCAACCGGCGGTCGAAGCCGCGCGTGTGCTTCAACCTGATGATGGTGATGGTGCTGGGAGGCCTGTGGCACGGGGCGGACTGGCGCTTCGCGGTCTGGGGCGCGGTGCACGGCGTGGCGTTGTGCGGGGTGCGGTGCTGGTGGTGGTTCAAGGGCAAGCAGCAGGAGCCCGGACCGGTGCGCGTGGCGTTCGGGATGCTGGCCACGTTCACGCTGGTGGTGTTGACGCGCGTGGTGTTCCGGGCGCCGGACATGGCGCACGCGGGTGAGTTCTACGCGCGGATGCTGGCCGGAATCCCGGGCCTGGCGAACGTGGGCCCGCTGGTGTGGAGCATGCTGGCCATCGCCATCCTCGCGCACGCGGTGCCGATGAAGCTCTACGACACCGCGGCGCTCGTGTTCCTCAAGCTGCCCGCGCCCGCGAGAGCGGTGGTGCTGGTGCTCCTGGGCCTGGGCATCCGCCAGCTGTCCACGCTGGAGACCCGTCCGTACGTGTACCTGCAGTTCTGAGTAGGCTGGCGCCGGATGAGTCTCCTCCGGCGAAAGCTCCTCTGGCTGAGCATCGCGGGCCTGGGCATCGCGTGCGCGAGTTCAGGTGCGCGGCGATTCTACCTGGCATCGGAACTCTCCACGCAGGACGGCTTGGACGGGCTGACCATAGCGCCTGGGCCATGGCCTGAGATTCCCGCTGTCTTGACGCAATCCGCGCTTGTTCCAGATGACCTGGTGATTCCAACGCTCCAGGCATTGCTTGAGCTTCCAGGGGCGGTTGACACATGTGATTCGAACACAGGGCGCCCTCGTCCGGAGGCATCGGAGTACTGCGTCGCCATCTATCGAACGCCTTCGGACTGGCGCGTTTCATGGCCTGTGCGCAACACATCGAAGTCGAGCGGCTCCTGCATGCCCCCGTTTGGAGGTGTCGACGACACGGATCTCGGCAGGAACCTTCCGGTCTTTGGATACGCGCACAACCATCCATGCGCCTCAGGCCTGAGCAATCAGGACCTGCGCACCTGGCCCATGGCGAAGTCGGAAGGTGCATGGGTGATGGTCGCCTATGGCACGACGCCGGATGGACGGCTCGCGCGCGACGAACAAGGACAGGTGATTCCAGCCTGGGGTTGGCTTGCCACCGGGCATCGTGATGCGCCCCGGTTCTACAGGTGGAACCAGAAAGGCGATGTCTTCCGGTGGGATGTCGATAGGAAGCGTTGGGACTTCCAGGCACGCTGCGAACCCAGTCCTCCCAGCATGCTCAGGCCTGAAGGCATTCCCCCCAACTGCTCAGCGGCACTCAACCCTTAGAGGCCCATGAGCCATTCAGGTGCAACATGTTGAAGGTTCCGCACTCGATGTTGATTGCATCGTTGCTGCTGGAGACAGGGCTCCTTGGGATGCCTTTCTGCAACAGACGGCCGGATCCAAGTCCAGCGGCAGCGCAAGCGCAGGAGGCGCCTCCAGATGCGGGGACATCCGCGACCGGCGCTGAAGCAACAATTCCCTGGCCCAAGCAAAACCTGACGCCACTCGCCACCCTGGAAGGGCCCGCCATTCAGGCCGCGCATGCAGCCCTGGAAGAGGCGCTGAAGCAGTTTCCAAAGGAGTCCAAGGGCCAGTGCGCCTTTTCCGCCCAGGCCCTTGAAGTCGTCATCGGTCAGGAGGCGGGCTGGTACTTTGTCCGCGTCAATCGACGCGTGGACAGGTGCCCCGGTTTCGGCCCGAGTGTCACGGGCCTCGAGACGGACTGGTTCGAGCTGTATGCCATTTCGCCCGATGGGCGAATCGAGCGCTATCCCTACTCCCCCTAGCCCCGGCGAGACGCACAGTCCCGCCGAGCCTACGCCACCGCTTCAGTTCGCCTGGAGAGTGAACAGGGTCACCCGGTTGTCCGTGGTCAGGCCCACGCGGTACCGCCACGTCGCGGTGCCAAACCGCACCAGGTACGTGTAGATGCGGTCGTCGCCTCGCGTCTCACGGTTCGCCAGCACCAGCGGCCCCGCTGGCCCCAGCCCCTGCAACATGGACCGGAAGAACGGACCGGCCTCCTCGAAGTACCTGGCCGGGACGTAGGCGAACATCGACGGCTCCCAGGCCCCCTGCCGCGTCTTCTCCAGCAACTCCGTGAGCCTTGCCGTCACCTCCGGCTCCGTGTCCGGAATGGGCTTGAGCGGCGGCACGGCGAGCGCCGGATTCACGATGGCCGCGATTCCCTCCACGAGCAGCGCCGGGTTCGACTTGTCCAGGTTCGCCAGCACCACGATGGACAGCCCGTCCCCCAGGAAGCGTGAGTAGGCTGTCCGGAATCCCTGCCACGATCCCGTGTGCCTGTGCAGCGGCTGACCGTTGCGCTCCAGCACCTCCCACCCGAAGCCATACGGCCAGACGACGCCGCTGTTCAGCTTCACCGGCGACAACACCTCCCGCCAGCTCTCCGGCGTCAGGATGGCCCGCTTCTCCACCGCCGCATCCCACGACAGCATGTCCTTCAACGAGAAATAGAGCGCGCCGTCCCCCGTCGTGTTCAACGCCTGCGACACCCACTGCTGGTTCTTCACCACGCCCCCCACCAGCGCGTAACCCGCCGCGCGGTTCGGGATGATGTCCGCCTCGCTGATGCCGCGCGCCGTCTTCATGCCCGCGGGCTTGAAGACCTGGCGCGCCAGCACCTCCTGATACGTCATGCCCGCGACGCGGTTCACCAGGATGCCCAGCAACACATAGCCGGAGTTGCTGTAGCTCCACCGCAGCCCCGCCGGGAACTCCAGCGGTAGCTTGTAGATGAACTCCGCGAACTCCTGCTCCGTGTAGTCCTTGCGCTCGTCGAGCAGTCCCTCCAGGTCCTTGATGCCAGACGTGTGCGTCAGCAGGTGGCGCACCGTGATGGGCTTCCATGTCTCGGGCGCATCCGGGAAGTACTTCGTCACGCTGTCGGACAACGACACGCGCCCCGCCTCCACCTGGAGCATCAGCGCCGCCGCCGTGAACATCTTCCCCACGGAACCCGACTGGAAGAGCGTGTCCGTCCCCACCGGGACCTGGTGCTCCAGGTTCGCGAAGCCATACCCCTTCGCCAGCACCACCTTGCCGTGGCTCACCACCCCCACCGCGAGCCCCGGCACGCCCAGCCGCTTCTGCTCCGCGCGCACGAACGCGTCGATGCGCTCGCGGAGCGGGTCACGGGCCTGAGCGGGAAGGGCCACCAGCAGGCCCACCAGGAAGACGGCAGCCAACGCGAGCGACCTCGAGGAATGGCGCATGGGGATCTCCAGCACCCCCTGGGGAGTCCCCATCCGCGCAAACGATGCATGCCCCGCGATATGAACAGCGCGCCATGAGCCGCGCGCCATCCATGGGCCCTCCCCCGCCTCCGTTCCGCTTCCGCCGGCGCCTGCTGGCCGTGATGCTGCTCGCGGGCCTCATCCCGCTGGGGCTGCTGGGCGCCCTCGCCCAGGGCGTGCTGGAGCGCGTGCTCTCCATCTCCATCGCGCCCGTGGAGGCCGTGCTCGACACCGTCTCCGATGAGCTGAGCCGCCGGGGGCTGCCGCCGGATGCGCTCGACGAAGCCCGGCTGAACCTGGCGCAGGCGGAGCTGGCACGGCGGGCCCTGGTGCGCCGCGTGCCCGTGTTCATCGCCGGGGTGGGCGCCATCGCCGCCGTCGTGCTGGCCGTGTCCGCCGTGCTCCTGGGCCGCGTCCTCACGCGCCCCATGGCCACGCTGCTGGAAGGCATGCGGGCCTACTCGCGCGGAGACCTGTCCGTCCGTCTCCCCGTCCCCGAGCCCGCTCGCGATGAGCTCCAGTTCCTCCTGGGCCAGTTCAACCGCATGGGCCAGGAGCTACTGGACCAGCGCGAACACCTCAAGGCCGCCCAGCAGATCGCCGCGTGGCAGGACGTGGCGCGGGCGCTCGCCCACGAGCTGAAGAACCCCCTGACCGCAATGAGGCTGTCGCTCGCGCGTCTGTCTCCCCAGGATGCCGGCACCCCACCCGACCCGACACGCCTCGCCGAAGCCGTGGCCCTCCTCCAGGAGGAGGTGGAGCTGCTCATGCGCATGACCCAGAGCTTCTCCACCTTCGCGCGCCTGCCGGCCCCCCGCTTCCAGGACGTCGCGCTGCGTCCACTGCTCGCGGAGGTGTGCGCGCTGTACGCGGGCACGTCGCCGGTGCCCGTGATGCTCGACCCCGGTGAAGACGTGTCACTGCGCGCGGACCCGGATGGACTGCGCCGCCTCTTCGGCAACCTGGTGAAGAACGCCACCGAGGCCTCCGCACCGGACGCCCCACCCGTCCACGTCGCGCTGCACGGAGCCGCGGACGGACGCGTGCACGTCACCGTGAGCGACGGCGGCAGCGGCGTCACCGGCGTCCTGGAGGGCCCTGCCCTCACCCGGGGCCTGTTCAGCACCAAGCCCGGTGGCAGCGGGCTGGGCCTGCCCATCGCGCAGAAGATTGCCCACGAGCACGGCGGCACCTTGAGGTTGGAGCCGGGCGCCCAGGGTGGCACCCGGGCCCAGGTGGTGCTGCCTTCCGACGCCTCCCAGGTGCCCACATGAAGACCGGAGCCCGCATCCTCATCGTCGATGACGACCCCGGCGTCCTGCGGGCCGTGCGCGGGTTGCTCCAGGACGGGGGCTTCACGCCCGTGGAAGCCCGCTCCACGGCGGAGGCCTCGCGTCTGCTCGAAGCCCCGGACGCGCCGCCCGCGCTGATGCTGCTGGACCTGCGCATGCCGGGCGAGACCGGGCTGGAGCTGCTGGCGCGTCTGCCCAAGCCGCTGCCCGTCCCCGTGGTGGTCCTGTCCGGCGAAGCCTCTCCTACCGAAGCCGTGCAGGCCCTGAAGCTGGGCGCCACGGACTTCGTGGAGAAGCCTCCGTCCCCCGAGCGGCTCCTCACGGCGCTGCACAACGCGCTGGCCCTGGGCGCGCTGCGCGAGGAGCGCGAACGGTTGCTCGACGCGCTGGCCCAGCCGGGGAACCTGGTGGGCGAGAGCCCGGCCATGGAGTCCCTGCGCCAGCTCATCGCGCGCGTGGGCCCGAGCGACACGGCGGTGCTGATCACCGGAGAGACGGGCACGGGCAAGGAGCGCGTGGCGCAGGCGCTGCACAAGGCCTCCGGACGCAAGGGCCGGCTGGTGGCGGTCAACTGCGCGGCCATCCCCTCCACGCTGCTGGAGAGCGAGCTGTTCGGCCACGAGCGAGGCGCCTTCTCCGGCGCGGTGGCGCGGCGCGCGGGCCGCTTCGAACAGGCCCAAGGCGGCACGCTGTTCCTGGACGAGTTGGGGGACATGCCGCTGGAGCTCCAGGCCAAGCTGCTGCGCGTCCTGGAGACGCGGCAGGTGGAGCGGCTGGGCGGCACGCTGCCAGTGCCCGTGGACGTGCGCATCCTCGCGGCCACGCACCAGGACCTGGGCCGCGCGGTGAAGGAAGGCCGCTTCCGGCAGGACCTCTTTTTCCGCCTCAACGTGTTGCCCCTGCACCTGCCGCCGCTGCGCGAACGTCCCGAGGACCTGCTGCCCCTCGCGCGCGTCTTCGCGGCGGAGCTCGCGGGCCCCAAGACGCCGCTCGTGCTCGCGCCGGGAGCGGAGGCCGCGCTGCGCGCCTACCCGTGGCCCGGCAACGTGCGCGAGCTGCGCAACGTCATCGAGCGGCTGAACCTGCTTCGCGGCGAGGGTCCGCTGGAGCTGGGACCGGACGCGGTGGCGGCTCCCACGGGCGCCGCACCCGCGCCGCGCAGGACGTTGGGGGACAAGAGCTACCGCGAGCACGTGGAGGACTTCGAGCGGGACCTCATCCGCGCCGCGCTCCGCGAAGGTGAGAGCATCGCCGGGGCCGCGCGCATCCTCCAGGTGGACCGGGGCAACCTCTACCGGCGCATCAAGGCCCTGGGTCTGCCTGTGTCTTCGTGAGCCGCGCGATGTCACGGCCACAACCGCCCGAGACATCCGGATGTGTCCATGACATCCGCCCGTCTGCTCGCCCTCCGTCGTTCCGGGCACTTGCCGCGAGGCCCCGCCTGGAACGGAGCATGCTCCTACCGCCCTCCATGAACCGTCTCGCACTGGCGCTCTGCTTCGTCTCGCTCGCTGCCCTGGGCCAACCCACACCGGATGCCGGCACCTCCGCCGGGGTCCCCGCTTCCCATCCCGCACCGGATGCCGGTGGCGCCTCCGCGCCTTCGGCCAGCGACGCGGCCCGCCCCGCTCAAGAGGGCAACCCTTCCGACGCTTCGGCCACCCTCCACACGGCGCCTGCGCCATCGGAGGACTCCGATGACTCAACGTGCCCGGAGGGCTTCAACGAGGACGATGGCGACCTCTCGGACTCCACGGTGCTCGGAGCCATGCAGGTCGAGGTGGACGGCCGGGGACTCACGCCCACGGGCCTGGAGTTTCGCGGGCTCCAGCGGCTCACGGAGGCGCAGGTCCGCAAGCTCGTGGGCGCACCGCCCCCGGATGCATCCCGCCCCCTGACGGCCACGCAGGTGCAGTCCCTGCTGCATCGCCTGGCGCGCACCGGCCTCTTCGCCCGCGTGGAGCCGCGTGTTCGCGTCAGTGAGCAGGGTCCGGCCCTGCTCGAAGTGACGTTGCAGGAGAACCCCACGCTCACCTCGGTGGAGTTCGAAGGCCTTCAAGACCTCCGGCCCGACGAACTGTGGGGAGCGCTGTTCGAGCGTTCCGCCGACGCGGCCGAGGACGATGACGAGGTCACCACGCTGAGCTTCCACACGCGCCGCGGGCAACTGAGGGTCGTCAGCCCGTGCCCACCGCCGCGCCCGCCCCGGGCGTGGCTGGCGCGACGGGAGGGCGGCGCGTTCCGCCCCGGCATCATGCGGGGAGGCCTGGACGCCGCGCTCGACCGCGTCCTCAAGACGCTGCGCGAGGGCGACGGATACCTGCTCGCGACGGTGTCCGCGACGCTGTCCCCTGAAGGCCGGCTGGTCGTGACGGTGGACGAAGGCCAGCTGGAGTCCGTGGAGGTGCGTGGCGTGGACGACGCGATGGCCACACGGGTGCGCGAAGCCCTGGGCCTGGAGCCCGGCGACGTCTTCCTCCGCAGTGATGCCCGCCGCGCCATGGAGCGCATGGAGTCGCGGCTGCCCTTCCTGCGCGCGGTGGACAGCGAGGACCTCCAGGAGGAACGCACGGCCGTGCGCATCGTCGAGGAGCGCGAGGCCGACGGCACGCGGACCTACCGCACGCAAGAGGAGCCCCGCCGAAAGCCGCGGCGCCACGAGCGCGTGGAGTTCGAGTTGGGCTGGAACCGGATGTTCAACGGCTGGCGCGACGCCGGGAGCGACGGCCTCACGCTGGCGGGGAAGCGGCTGATCGTGCACGTGCGCCCGCGTCCTCCGGACCTGGACGTGGACCTGCTGCCCGTGCACACGCAGGTGACGGGCTTCGCGCCGGGGCTCAAGGCGAGCCTGCGCATCTTCGACTCCCGAGACCGCGTGCACACGACGCTGGAGGGAGGCTTCTTCATCCCCCTGCGGCTGGGCGGACAGCACATCCCGGATGATCCGGAGGGCACGAGCCGTCAGCGCCACGTCAACCTGCTGGGCGGCGCGAAGGTGCAACTGCCCGCGCTGGGCATCGAGGAGCTGGGCGCGCAGGTGCACGACTTCATCGACACGCTGGACCGCTGGCGGCTGGGGGACTTCGACTCGTACTTCTACTCGTTCCTCATCAACCGGCCGGACCGGGACTACTTCCGCCGTCAGGGCTTCACGGCCTTCGCCACCTGGCGTTGGGCGGACTCGTGGCTCGCGGGCGTGGAGGTGCGCGGTGACACGATGAGCTCGCTCCAGTCCTTCACGCCGCCGCTCAGCCTCTTCCGGAATGATGACCCGCCGTTCCCGAACGCGCCGGTGAACGAAGGGCGCTTCCGTTCAGCGGTGGTGCGGCTGGAGTACAGCGAAACCGCGGAGCGCGACACGCGCGTGGGCTCGCTCTTCCGCACGCCGGAGACGTCCCTCTTCAAGCATCATGAGAGCTGGAGGCGCGAATCCAGGCTGCGCGGCTTCGTGACGCTGGAGGTGGGCGAAGGCCCGGGCGCGGACGGCGCGGATGCGCGCTTCTGGAAGCTGGTGGGCGACGTGGCGCTGGACATGCCCATGAAGTGGGACACTCGATTGAACCTGCGCCTGCGGGCCGCGACGGGCCACGACCTGCCGCTGCAGAAGCAGGAGGCGCTGGGAGGCTGGAGCGCGCTGCGAGGCTTCGGCTTCAAGGAGTTCCGGGGCGGAGACAGCTCGGTGCTCGCGAGCGCCGAGTACCGCTGGGACTGCCTGGGCCTCTTCGCGGACCTGGGTTCGGTGCACGCCGCGAGCGCATGGTCGGACGCGAAGTTGGGCCTGGGGGCCAGCCTCCACCTCGGTGACACCCTGCGCTTCGAGGCCGCCTGGCGCATCGACGAAAAGGCCCGGCTCGAGCCCGAGGCGCGCCTGCTGTTCAACCGGACCTTCTGAGCCATGGGAAGGCACGCCACAAAGGGCAGGCAAGGCGCGGCGCTCGTCGTCGCGGCGGGCCTGCTCGCGTCCGGAGCACACGCGGAAGAGGCGTCCGCCGCCTGCACCGCGACGCTCTCCGGCAAGCGCGTGATGGTCCGGCCGGAGGCACGCGCCTTCATCTCCCCGGAGCTGGACCGGCTGGTGCGGCTGGGCCTCGCGGGGAAGCTGGAGGTGGAGCTGACGCTCTGGAAGCGCCGCGCCTTCTGGTTCGACGCGCACCTGGACAGCGCGCGGGTCACCCAGGTGCTCGCCTTCACGCAAGAGGGCTACGTCCTGGACGGGCGAGAGCTGACCGGAGGCGTGGGCACGCTGGAGCTGGAGCGCGTGGCCTGGACGCTGGACTCCAGGCCCGGAGCGGACGAGCACTTCGTCGTGCGGGTGGAGGTGCGGCTCCAGGTCGTGACGGCCGCGAGCCTGGGCCGCATGGCGCGCTGGCTCACCCAGGGTGAGGCCTCGTCCTCCGGAACACCCGTCCTGGGGAGCCTGCTGCGCTCCGTGGCGGAAGACCTGGCGAGACAGGCCACCGGCCGCTGCGACGTGAGCCGCCAGCCCTGACGCGGCCCTCAGCCCCGCCGCGCCACCAGCGCCACCAGCGCGATGCGCTCCACGCCCGCGTACGGCTCCTTCTCCAGCTCCTCGCCGAACACGTCCGGGTCCAGCTCCTCGTAGCGCACCTCCGAGAGCGGCGCGCCCCGCCACACCGGCTCCAGCGCGGTGCGCAGCAGGTCCTCACCGTCCACCACCGGCGCTCCCGTGTAGAGCACCAGCGTGCCGCCCGGCCCCAGGCGCTCCACGCTCTCACGCACGATGCGCACCGACAGCTCCGTGCCGTGCGTGCCGCCGCCATCCCGGTACGTGCGCTTGTCCGTGTCCGCCAGGTACGGCGGGTTCGCCATGATGAGGTCGAACCGGCCAGACACGTCCCGCAGCAGGTCCGAGTGCACCGCCTGGACCGCGTGCGCGCCGTTCAGCCTCGCGTTCACCCGCGAGTACTCCAGCGCCAACGGGTTCAAATCCGCGAGCACCACCTGCGCGCTCCGCGCCGCCACCGACAGGCCCCCGGCCCCCGAGCCGCACCCCAGGTCCACCGCGCGCCGGAAACTGCCCGGCACCCGCTGGAGCAACGCGCAGAACCGGTAGGTGTCCGGCCCGAAGAACACCGCGTCCTGCTCCGACGTGGGCCACGCCGAATGGACGTACAGCCCCGCGCCCAGGCTGGAGAACCGCACCCGGCTCCGGTGCGTCCCGTCCCTGCAGTCCACCAGCGCGCCCGCCTCCTCCAGCAGCGCCACCATCCGGGGCTCCAGCACGCCCGGTCCGAAAGGCCGGCTCCATCCGAAGACGTCCCGGACCGAGTGGGCCACCTTCGCCCCCGGCCGCGCGTTCACCCGCCGGTGCGTCTCCGGGGTCACCGTCGTGAAGGCATACCCCCTGGCGCGAAGAGCCTCGCCCAGCGCCACCAGCGCGGCCTCCCTCACCTCCATGCCCCCGGCCCCATTGCCACCATCCACGTCGCGCCCTTTCGAAGGGTTTCCCCTTCAACGTGGGACCGGCCGTCCAAGGCGACAAGGCGCCTTTGCGCCAGGGCCGCCCGCCAGCACGGACCCGGGGGCTCAGCGGTCAGCAGGCAGGGGAGCGTCCAGCAGGTCCTGGATGCCCGGCACCTCCACCACGAACTGCAGGAAGTTGCGCAGGATGCGCCCCGTGGCGCCCCAGATGACGTGCTCGCCGTGCGTGTAGAAGTGCACGTCGTGCTCCATCCCCTCCCAGATGTGCCGCTCCACCCGGAGGATGGCGGGGTCCAGCAGGCGCGCCAGCGGCACCTCCAGCACCAGGTCCACTTCCATCGGATTGGGCACGTACCTTCCGTCCCCCGGTACGACGCCCACGTAGGGACGGATGCGGTACGCGGACGTGGTGGGCGTCTCGTCCAGCAGGCCCAGCACGCGCACGTGCGCGCGAGCGATGCCCAGCTCCTCCTCCGTCTCGCGCAGCGCGGTCTCCACCGGCGTGACGTCCCGCGCCTCCTGGCCTCCGCCCGGGAAGGCGTACTGCCCCGCGTGCGTGCGCAGGGTGGCGGGCCGCCGCGTGAAGACCACGTGGGGCACGCCATCCCGCTCGAAGAGGGGCACCAGCACGGCGGCCTCTCGCAGCGCCCGGCCCTTCCACTCGAACGTCCGCGCCGGCCTCGCCGTCAGCCGCGACTCCAGCGCATCGAACAGGGCCTGCACGCGCACGACCTCCCCCTTCCTCAGTCCGTGATCTGCTTCTCCACCGGCGGCTTCGTCGGAGCCTCCGGCGTCGCCAGGTTCTCCACGCCGGACATCGGCTTGAGGATGTTCGCCTGCAACAGCCCCAAGAGCAGCACCCCCAGCGCGATGCGGTACACCACGAACACCAACGTGGTGCGCCGCTTCAGGAAGCTCAACAGCCACGCGATGGCGGCCATGCCCGACAGGAAGGCCACCAGCGTCCCCACCACCAGGGCCACCGTCGACGGCCGCTGCGTGGCCTCCAGCAGGTGCTTCAGCTCGAAGATGCCCGCCAGCGTCGTCGCCGGGATGGACAAGAGGAACGAGTAGCGCGCCGCGTCCTCGCGCTTGAGCCCCAGCGACAGGCCGCCCGTGAGCGTCGTGCCGGAGCGGGACGAGCCCGGCACCAGCGCCAGCGCCTGCCACAGGCCGATGAGGATGCCGTCCTTCCACGTCATGTCCGCCACGGTGCGCTGGTGCGACGCGCGCCTCTCCACGACGAACAGCACGATGGCCAGCACGATGAGGCTGCCCGCGATGACGTAGAGCGAACGGAACTGCGTCTCGATGAGCTTCTTGAACGCCAGCCCGCAGATGCCGATGGGCAGCGTGCCCACGCCCACGAACCACGCGAGCCGCGCCTCCAGCGTGCCGAACGGGTCCCGCTTCACCAGCCCCACGACGAACGCCTTCACCAGCGCGACGATGTCCTTGCGGAAGTAGATGAGCACCGCGGCCACCGTGCCCAACTGGATGATGGCCGAGTACGCCGCGCCCGGGTCGGGCCAGCCGAACAGCTCTGGCGCGATGCGCAGGTGCGCGGTGGAGCTGATGGGCAGGAACTCCGTGAGACCCTGGACCAGACCCAGGACGATGGCTTCGAGCAGGCTCATAGGGAACGTGGCCGCCAGGGATATGCCCTGCCCCCCTGCCCCGCAAGCGCGAAGGTTCCCCACACCGGGGCCCGGGTCCGCCACCCGACCGTCCGGCGTGGGAAGCCGGGAGGCGAACCCGGGTAGGCTCCACCCCGCCATGCCCCCCGTCCCCCTGTGCCCCTGCTCCTCCGGCCAGCGCTACAAGCAGTGCTGCGCCCCCTTCCACAAAGGCGAGGCGGAAGCCCCGGACGCCGAGCGCCTCATGCGCAGCCGCTACAGCGCCTTCGCCCAGCGCGACGCCGCGTACCTGTGGAAGACGCTCCACCCCGACCACCCGATGCGGGCCCGTCCGGAAGCGGACGTCGTGCGCGAGCTGCGCGCCTTCGCCCAGGCCCACCAGTACCCGGGGCTGGCGGTGTTGGGCCACCAGCCTCCGGACGCGACGGGGCTCTCCCGCGTCCTCTTCTTCGCCAAGGTGTTCGAGAAGGGGAAGGACCAGTCCTTCGTGGAGCGCTCGGACTTCCGCCACGACGGCACCGGCTGGCGCTACCTGGACGGCGTCCTCAAGCTGCCGCGCGAGCTGAAGGTCCCGCCGGAGTCCCTCACGCTCGAGACCTTCCCCGCGGACTGAAGGCACGGCCGCGAAAATCCCCGTCAGGATTTTCGCGGCGCTTGCGTCCATGGAAGTGCTGCCCGGCCGGAGAGGCCCTACACGCTCTGGTAAAGCTCCACCACAATGGGGCTCGCGGTTCGAATCCGCCTTGGCCTGAAACGCCACCCAATCGTGGCTTCTCCACTCGGGCAGCACCCTTCTTCCTCCTCACGTCACCCTCCGGACCGCGCGTCCCTGTCGAGCGACGAGAGGTCCCGGTCATCACCGTCGCCGCCCGGTGCGCCATCCGCGCCCAGTGACACGATGGCCGGCACGCCCCGGTCCAGCGTGTACACATAGTCATTGCCCCACGGGTCGCGCGGCAGCTCCGGGAGGATGTTCTCCTCCACCAGCACGCGCAGCCCGGAGGGGGTGTCCGGCAGCCGGCCCTTCTTCATCGCGTACAGCTGGAGCCCCTGCCCCAGCGAACCGAAGTCCAGCCCCACGCGCTGCTGCTTCGCCTGGCCGAACTGGCCCATCACCGACACGCCCACCGCCGCCGCGCGACCCGTGGGCCCACGTCACTCCACCCTCAGGCCTCTTCTGGCGCGTGCGACACCACCCAGAGCGGAGTGTCCCCACACTGCACCAGCAGTTCATCCCCCTGCCGGGCCAGCAGCGTGCCCGGCTCCGCGCGAGGGTCCTCGCCCCGCCACGCCCGCGTGCGCTGGACGCGAACCCAGCGGCCCTCGAGCCGGGCCCTCGCATCCCCCTTCCCCTCGCGCCACCCCGCGAAGCGGCACGCGCGCACCTTCAGGTGCACGGCGCGCGCGCTGTCGCGCCAGTCGATGTCCCGGTACGCCAGCTCGAAGAAGGGCGCGAAGGTCGCGTCCGCCTCCGCCTGCCGCTCCCCCACGTCTCCTCGTGCAACCCGCTCCATCACCCCGGGCAGCAGCCGGCGCGACGTGAGCATCAGCTTCTCGAAGACCACCTCCTCCGCGTCCTCGTCCGTCACCGCGAACGTCCCCTGCGCGAGCACGGGCCCGGTGTCGAAGCTCGCGTCCATGCGGTGGAAGGTGAGCCCCAGCTCGCGGGCGTCCTCACGCAGCGCCCACCCCAATGGACAGGGCCCCCGGTATCGCGGCAGCAGGGACGGGTGCGCGTTCACCGCCCCCAGCCGGGGCAACGCCAGCGCCTCCGGTGGCAGCCTCCACGGGAAGAAGAAGCACAGGAGGAGGTCCGGCTTCAGGCCCGCCAGGCGGGGCGTCAGGTGCGCCCGCTCGCTCACCAGCAGCACGTCCACGGACGGGGGCGCGGCCTCGAAGAGCCGCCCCAGCTCCGCCCAGCCCTCCATGTCCAGCGGGCGCAGGCCCCGGATGCCCGACGGCACCACCAGCGCCACCACGTCATGCCCCAGGGCCCTCAGCGCCAGCGTGAAGTCGTGCGCCACCGCGGGGGCCACGGTGAGCAGCACGATGCGCCAGCCAGACGCGGCACCCGGAGTCGGCATGGCCGTGTCCTAACAATTCACCCAACGTGTGCGCCCGGCCAACGCACGCGCCCTGCCCGGAAATGAAAACGCGCTCGCCCCCGGGGAGGAGACGAGCGCGTGGACCCGGCCGGAGTGCTTTCGGTGGGGTCAGACCGCCTTCAGACGGGGCGTGCGCGTCTTGGGGGCGGGGGCGGCGACGGCCTCACGGAGCGCGTCCTTCTTGTCCGTGCGCTCCCAGGTGAACTCCTTCTCCGCGCGGCCGAAGTGACCGTACGCGGCGGTCTTCTGGTAGATGGGCCGCAGCAGGTCCAGGTGCTCCGTGATTTCGCGCGGGCGCAGGCCGAACACCTGGCGCACGGCGCGGGCGATCTGCTCTTCCGGCACGGTGGACGTGCCGAAGGTCTCCACCATCACGCTGACAGGCTCCGCCACGCCAATGGCGTAGGACACCTGCACCTCGCAACGGCTGGCCAGGCCCGCCGCCACGACGTTCTTCGCGATGTAGCGGCCCATGTACGCGGCCGAGCGGTCCACCTTGGACGGGTCCTTGCCGCTGAACGCGCCGCCACCGTGACGGCCCATGCCGCCGTAGGTGTCGACGATGATCTTGCGGCCCGTGAGGCCCGAGTCGCCCATGGGGCCGCCGATGACGAAGCGGCCCGTGGGGTTGATGAAGAACTTGGTCTTGTTGTCGATGAGCTTCTTCGGCAGGACCTTCAGGATGACGTCCTCGCGGATGGCCTCCTGGATCTTCTTGTTGGAGACGTCATCCGAGTGCTGCGTGGACAGCACCACCGCGTCGATGCGCAGCGGCTTGCCGTCCTTGTACTCCACCGTGACCTGGCTCTTGCCGTCCGGGCGGATCCACGGGTGGTTCTTGCGGCGCACCTCCGCCAGGCGGCGGGTCAGCGCGTGCGCGTAGTGGATGGGCGCGGGCATCAGCTCCGGCGTCTCGTCGCACGCGAAGCCGAACATCATGCCCTGGTCGCCGGCGCCCTGGTCCTTCTTGTTGTCCACGCCCCGGGCGATGTCCTGGCTCTGGCCCTCGATGGCCACCATGACGCCGCAGGTGTTGCCGTCGTAGCCCATGGCGCTGTCGGTGTAGCCGATGCGCGTGATGGTGGAGCGGACGATCTTCGGGATGTCCACGTAGGTGTTCGTCGTCACCTCACCCGCGACGATGGCGAGGCCCGTCTTGACGAGCGTCTCCACGGCGACGCGCGCCTGCGGATCCTTGGCGATGATGGCATCGAGCACACCGTCGGAGATCTGGTCGGCGATCTTGTCCGGGTGGCCCTCGGTGACGGATTCAGACGTGAACAGGAAGTCGGTAGGCATGTCTTCTCGGGCTTCGCGCTTATTCGGTGACGCAGCGCAGAGGGGCGGACACTAAACGTGCGGTCCCAGCAGAGTCAAACCTGTCGATACAGGGGTTTATTCGGCGCGAAGCGCCCCCCGGGCAGGCGGACCGACGTCGCGGGTGTGCCTGGCCGCCGGTTGAATTTCATGGTTCGCGCGGCGTTCTCCTGGGCTACAGGACCCGCGCCCTTCTTCTGGAGGTCAACGACCCATATGAACGCCATCGCCCGCATTCGCACCCTTCCCTTCCTGGTTGCCCTCACCTTCGCCCTGCCCGCGCTCGCCGCGCCCAAGGCTTCCGAAGCCATCACCAAGCCGGTGAAGACCGTGGTGCAGTCCGTGCGCTACGAGAAGGACCTCAAGGCGCTGGAGAACCTGGGCAGCGACCAGCAGGGCCTCTTCCTGCTGGGTGAAGAGTGGACCAAGGCCACGGACGCCCAGCGCAAGGAGTTCACCCAGCTCTTCCAGAGCCTGTTCGCGAAGATCGCCTTCCCCAAGGTGCGTGAGAACTTCAAGAACCTGGACTCCATCACCTACGACGAGCCGCAGGTGACGGGCGACAAGGCGCTCGTGGGCTCCACCATCTTCATCAACCACCCGCTGAAGAAGCAGGAGATGAAGCTCAAGTACGCCGTGGAGAAGGTGGGCAGCAGCTGGAAGGTCGTGGACGTGTCCGTGCTGGGCGACTCCATGCTCACCGGCATCCGCGATGATCAGGTCCGCCCCCTCTTCAAGGAGGGCGGCTGGGACGCGCTGCTCGGCGCCATGCGCACGAAGAACAACGAACTGGCTTCGGTGAAGGTGAAGTAATCCAGTCAGTCGCCACCTGGGCAGCCGGGCGACCCGGCCCTCGCCGTCCCTCCGGGTTTCGGGGGAGGCGCGGGCCGGGTAGGCTGGGGCGATCCTCCTCCCCCGGAGCGCCTGGCGAATGAGTGTTTCGACCCCCGCCCCGCGGCTGCTGCTCCGGGGTGTGCCGTCCGACCGTGAGATGGACGCGTTCTGCGTCCAGTATGCCCCCCGGGCCCCCGGCCACCCCGCGGTGCGGGACCTGCTCCGGCTCCTGGTGGAGGTCCCCGGCGACGGCCTGGAGCCGCGCCTGGAGTGGGTGGCGCGGTGGATCCACTGGATGCGCGACCGCATCCCCGCCCACGGCCTCACGGACGCGGACGACCCCGCGCTGTCCCCCGCGAACTCCCGGCTGTCCCTGCTGGTGCGCGTGCTGGAGGGCGAGAGCGCCCTGCGCGCGTCCGTCACCCGGCTGGTGGCGGGGGTGTGCGCTGGCAGCCGGGGCCTGAAGCTCTTCGCCCAGGTGGGCCTGAGCGCGGGCAACGGCTTCTTCTCCGAATTGACGGACCGCTTCGTGCGCGGCGTGCTGCCCGCGCCGCCGGAGCCGGGCAAGCTGTCGGAGCTGCTGCTGCGCCTGTTCCCGGTGCCGGAGGACGCGGAGTGGCTGGGCGCGCTGTCCCCCATGCTGCTGGCGCGGCTGACGGCGCTGGTGGGCGAGCCGCCCCCACCGGAGCCCACCCCGTCCTCGCGTGTGCGCGGGGACCTGATGGACGCGCTGCTGCTGCTGGGCGTGCAGGTGGCGGGGCTGGGGATGGCGGAGGACGTGCGCGACCGCACCCCGGACCTGGCCTTCCGCGCGTCCCCCTTCCTGCGGCTGCGGCTGGTCTCCGACGCGGTGCTGGCGCGCGACGGGGCCCAGGAGGCGCTGGCGGACCTGACCCGCACGGTGGAGGACTGCCGCGGCGTGGTGCGCACCGTCACCCGGCACCTGGAGGACTCCGGCGTCAGCGTGGACCTGGTGTACCGGCTGGAGCGCATCCAGCGCGGCCTGGACCGGATGGAGGCCATCGCCCGGGTGCTGGGCGCGCCCCGCGGCGAGCCCCGCTGGCGCGAGGCGCTGGCGCTCCTGTCGGACCTGCTGCGGCTGGCGCACGCGGACCGCTCCGTGCGCGCGCTGGTGCGGCGCAACTCGCGGCTGATGGCGCGAAAGATCATCGAGCGCACCGGCAACACCGGTGAGCACTACATCACCTCCACCCCCGCCGAGTTCCACCACATGGTGCACTCGGCCGCGGGCGGCGGGTTGCTCACCGCGCTCGCCGCCGCGATGAAGTTCGTCCTCACGGGCCTGCCGCTGGCCCCCTTCTTCGCGGGCCTCTTCGTCGCGCTCAACTACGCGGGCGCCTTCGTGGTGATGCAGTTGCTGGGCCTCACGCTGGCCACCAAGCAGCCGTCCATGACGGCCTCCACGCTGGCGGCGGCGGTGGGCGAGGACACCGGCCCGGACAGCCGCGCCCGGCGCATGGAGCGCCTGTCCGCGCTGGTGCCGCGCGTCACCCGCTCCCAGCTGGCGGCCATCCTGGGCAACCTGGGCTGCGTGCTGCCCGTCGCGGTGGCGCTCGCGCTGGGCTTCCAGTCGCTCACGGGCCACACGTTCCTGTCGCCGGAGAAGGCCCGCCACGTCGTGGACACGCTCCACCCCTGGAAGAGCGCCACGCTGCTCTACGCCGCGCTCACCGGCGTGCTGCTGTGGGCGTCCAGCGTGGCCGCGGGCTGGTTCGAGAACTTCATCGTCTACCGCCGCCTGCCGGAGGCGCTGGCCCACCACCGGGTGCTGCGCGCGGTCTTCGGCGTGAACGGCGCGCGCAGGGTGGCGGACGCGCTCGAACACCACGCCGCGGGCGTGGGCGGCAGCGTCACCCTGGGCGTGCTGCTCGCGGTGGCGCCGGGCGTGGGCGGCTTCTTCGGCATCCCCCTGGACGTGCGGCACGTCACCTTCTCCTTCGGCTCGCTGGCCCTGGCCGGGTGCGCGCTGGGCCCCTCCGCCGTGCTGGAGCCGGGCTTCCTGGCGGCCGCCGCGGGGGTGCTCGTCGTGGGTGTCGTCAACTTCGGCGTGTCCTTCGCGCTGGCCCTGGGCGTGGCCCTGCGCGCCCGCGACGTGCCGGTCCGCGAGGGCCCCCGCTTCCTGGGCGCCGTGTTCCTGCGCTTCCTGCGCAGCCCGCTCCCCTTCCTCCTCCCGCCCCGCGACGCGCCCGTCACGGGTGGGACCGGGGAGCAGGTCGTCCCCCTGGCCGGGCCTCCGGGGCACTGACGCTTCGAGGGGTTATTCCCGCGAGGCGGGAGGCCCTGTCTCGCGCGGAGGTGGGGCGGACAGGCGTCCCTGGCTTTGCTTCCGGGCAGGGACGTTCAGCGATAGGGTCCCGCGCCCATGAGCGGCAATCCTTCCTCCCATCCCCCGCCCCGCCTCGCCCTGGCCTACGCAGAGATGCTGGTCCGGCGCCCCGGCACCGTCATGACCGTGCTGTTGCTGCTGCTCGGTCTGGCCGTGTGGGGCACGTCGAAGCTGACCATCAACTCCAACCAGCTGGACCTCATCTCCCAGGACCTGCAGGAGGTGAAGGACGTCAAGCGGGTCATCGACATGGTGGGCGGCAGCGGCTTCTTCATGCTCACCTTCCGCGGTGACGACGAGGCCACGCTCAAGAAGGTCGCGGACGACGTGGCCGCGATGGTGGGCAAGGACAAGGAGAACGCGCGCTCCGTCACCTACAAGATCCCCGTCGAGTTCGTTCAGAACAACATGGTGTTGTTCGTGAAGACGGAGGACCTGGCCGAGGGCAAGCGCCGCATCATGGCGTTCCTCAAGGATCAGATCCGCCGCGCGAACCCCTTCTACATCGAGATCAAGAAGACGGAGCCGGTGAAGCTGGACCTGCAGGACCTGGTCGACAAGTACTCCAGCGTTGGCAACAAGAGCATCGCGGACGACTACTACATCTCCCAGGACCGCAAGCTGCTGCTGCTCCTCATCAAGCCGATGTGGGACACCAACCAGATTGGCCAGACCAAGCAGTACGTGGACAAGCTGCGCGTGGACCTGGAGCAGTACTCCAAGAGCAACGCCGCGGGCGTGCAGCTGGTGGAGGACTACTACAAGATGGGCGACAAGAAGACGGTCGCCTACGGCTTCACGGGCTCCTACAAGACGGCGGTGGACGACTCGTACGCCATCGAGGACTCGCTCCAGCCGGTCACCATCATCGCGCTCGTCGCCATCTTCGCCATCACCATCGCGTTCTTCCGCAAGTGGGCGCCCACGCTCATCGTGGTGAGCGGCACGGTGGCGGGCACGCTGTACACGCTGGGCTTCACCTACGCGACGCTGGGTGAGCTCAACATGATCACCTCCATCCTGGGCGGCATCCTGATGGGGTTCGGCATCGACTACGGCATCCACTTCATCTTCCGCACGCGCCTGGAGCTGGGCGCGGGCAAGCGCTACGACGTGGCCATCCGCGACGCGGTCATCAACGCGGGCCGTCCGGCGCTGGTGTCCGCGGTGGTGGTGGCGGGTTCGTTCTACGTGCTGATGGTGAGCGAGTTCAAAGGCTTCTCCCAGTTCGGCTTCCTGGCCGGCACGGGCACGCTGATGCTGGGCTTCACGCTGTTCTCCTGGTGCCCGGCGATGCTGGCGCTGGCGGGCCGGCGCAACCCGGAGCTGCCGCAGAAGCTCATTGGCGTGATGAAGCCGCCGCCCGCGGTCAACGCGTCCGGCAAGGAGCTGCGCATCCCGCGCCCCGGCCTGGTGCTGGCGGTGGGCTGCGTGATTGTCGCCATGGTGTGCGGCGCGGCCATCCCGTGGAAGAGCGGCGAGCCCCCGGCGGACGCGGGCTTCTTCGCGCGGCTGCCGTACGGCGTGCGCTTCAACTACAACACCCGCGCGCTGATGCCGGCGAACCAGCCGTCCGTGGTGCTGCAGGATGAAATCAACGCGCGCTTCAAGATCGCCAGCGACCCGCTCGCCGTCTACACCAAGGACCTGGCGGAGACGGAGGCCCTCTACAAGGAGCTGACGACCGACCCGAAGAAGCGCCCCGCCATCTCCCAGGTGATGAGCCTGTTCACCTTCGTGCCGCCGGAGGGCATCGCGCAGGCGAACACGAAGATCCTGGAGGAGTGGCAGGAGGAGCTGAAGGACATCGACGTGAAGGCGCTGCCGCCGGAGACGCAGGAGAAGGCGGCCCTGTTCTTCAAGATGCTGGAGGCGCGCCCCTTCGACGTGCACCACGTGCCGGAAATCTACGCCTCGCAGTTCCGCCACCTGCCCACGACGAGCCCGGAGAACCACGGCTACCTCACGTTCATCTACCCGAGCGTGGACCTGTGGGACGGCAAGCAGATGCTCCAGTTCGCGGACCAGACCAGCTCCATCAAGGGCATGGTGACGCCGGGCAAGTTCACGGACGCCGGCCCCTCCGGCCCGCCGGTGGAGAAGGAGTTCCGCGCCGCGGGCGCCACGCAGCTCTACGCGTCGCTGGCGCGCATGGTGCTCAAGGACGCGAAGCTCACGGTCATCCTCACCGCGCTGTGGATCCTGGTGATGCACTTCGCGGACTTCCGCAACGCGAAGCTGGCGCTGGCGTCCGTGATTCCGCTGACGGTGGGCCTGGCGATGATGATGGGCTTCATGGCGCTGTTCGACCTGCGCCTGAACTTCATGAACATCATCATCCTGCCCATCCTGCTGGGCTTCGGCGTGAGCCACGGCCTGTACCTGCTGCACCGCTTCCTGGAGGGCACGTCCCCGCTGGTGGCGCTGCGCAGCGTGGGCGCGGCGGTGGCGTCCTCCACGCTGACGGCGGTGGCGGGCTTCGCGGCGCTGCTGGTGGCCAGCCACAACGGCCTGCGCTCCATGGGCCTCGTCGCCTGCATCGGCCTCATCACCACGCTGCTGGTGTCCTTCACGGTGCTGGCGGCGGTGATGCAGCTCATGCACGACCAGCGGCAGAAGGACGCGGGACGTTCGCCAGAGGGCGGTTCCGCCTCCGGCGGTGACACGTCCTCCACACGCGCCGCCTGACAGCGCGGAGGAAGCGCTTAATATCCGCGCCGGACCTTTCGGCCCCGCCTTCCCCCAAGGGAAGCGCGGGGCCGTTCTTTTCTTCGGGAGCTTCGAGCCATGGGGACGTTCAAGCGGGTGGGCGCGGTGCTGGGCCTGATGGTGCTCACGGGTTGCGCGAGCACGGTGAAGAGCCAGCGGCTGCGGCCCGACTACGCGACGGTGGACCGGCTGCAGGTGAAGCGGCTGGCGGTGGTGACGCAGCCGTTCCCTCAGGGACAGCAGTACATCGGGGACCTGTGGAGCCTCGTCGCGCGGCAGTGGCTCAACCAGAACCGGGACTACATCGTGAAGTCCAACACGTCCCTCCCGGAGCGTCCCACGGACCCCACCTTCAAGGACCAGTGCGTGGAGGGCATCGAAGGCGTGCTCTGGCTGGACCCGGCGGTGAAGCGCGTGGGTGATGGCGCGGAGGTGGCGGTGCGCGCGCAGCTCATCCGCTGCCGCGACGGCCAGGAGGTGTGGGCCGCGGAGGCGGGCGGCAGCTGGGACTCCGAGGACAAGAAGTACGTGGAGCGCAAGGAGCAGTACGTGACGGAGCTGGGCCAGGAGGTGGAGCCCTACGTGGTGCCGTCCTACAAGCTGCTGGTGGCCACGCTGGACACGCTGCCCAGTCCCGAACTGAACGACGTGGACAAGGACGAGAAGATCGACCTGGGCGAGTAGCGTCCGGGCCCGGGTGGATCCTCAAGTCATCATCGGGCGTCTGGCCCTGGCCATGCTGCTGGGCGGCCTCCTGGGCGTGGAGCGCGAGGCGCGCAACCAGGCCGCGGGGCTGCGCACGCACACACTGGTGGCGCTGGGGGCGTGCTGCTTCACGCTCTCCAGCGTGTACACGGAGGAGCTGCTCCGGATGACGGCGAACCCCAGCGGCACGCAGACGGACATCAGCCGCATCGCCAGCCAGATTGTCGTGGGCATCGGCTTCCTGGGCGCGGGCGTCATCCTGCGCCACGGGGGGGCGGTGCGAGGGCTCACCACGGCGGCGAACCTCTGGCTGACGGCCTCCGTGGGCCTGGCCTCCGGGCTGGGCCTCTACGTGGCGGCTGGCGCCACCGTGGCCCTGGCCCTGCTGTCGCTGGTGGTGCTGCGCCCCGTCTCCCGGCTGCTGTCACCCGAAGAGGGCCGGCACGGCGGCGGGCGGCACGACCCGCCGCCCGAGGGCAAGAACAGCGAGGACGGGTCCCCCTCGGATGAATGAGGAGTCCCGTCCCGGGTGAAGCGGGGCGTGCGTGTGAACGCCCGCTACTCCATGGGCACCAGCGCACCCGTCAGGTCGTGCGTGTAGGCCACCGGCCGTCGCGACGCGTGCAGGCCGTGGCGCGAGTCGTCGTCCAGCTCCAGCGCGCCCGCGGTCAGCACGGCGCCCGGGAGGCTGGCCAGGTCCCGGCGCAGGTAGACGTCGTCTCCGTCCAGGTCGTCGACATCGGAGAAGCGCACCGGGTATTCCCGCTCGAAGATGCGCCCCTTGCCGATGGTGAAGCCGCGCGGGTCCACCGCGACGATGCCGCCGAGCGCTTCGCCGTCCCGGTCCCGCACCGTCATGCCCCGCTGAATGTCCGTTGGCTTGAACACGCTGCTGCCTCCTGCATCCGTGTCCGGCGAACGTGTGCACTCCGCCTGGAAACCGCGACCCCCTCCCCCGCGCATTCACGCGGGGGAGCAGGGCCTACACGGACTCAGGTTCAGGGTCCCGCATCGGCGACAGCAGCGAGCCTTCCTGGCCGCCGAAGCGCCGGTCCATCTCCGTGCGCACGAAGCGCTCAATCTCCTCGGCGGTCGTCAGCTCCATGGCGCCCTGGAGCATCTCGATGGCCTCGCTCCGGCTCACCCGGCGCATCAGCCGCTTCACCACCGGAATCTGACCGGACGTCATGGACAGCTCGTCGAAGCCCAGCGCCAGGAGCACCAGGGTGAAGAGCGGATCGCCCGCCATCTCGCCGCACATGGAGACGGGGATGTTGGCGGCCTTCGCCGCGTCCACGACGTTCTGGAGCATGCGCAGCACCGACAGGTGCAGCGGCCGGTAGAGGTACGCGACCTCACGGTTCTGGCGGTCGATGGCCAGCGAGTACTGGATGAGGTCGTTGGTCCCGATGGAGAAGAAGTCCGCCTCCTGCGCCAGCCGGTCCGCGATGGTCGCCGCGCTGGGCGTCTCCACCATGATGCCCACCGGGAAGCGCTTGCCCACCGGCACTCCCGCGCGTCCCAGCGCCGTGCGGCACGCCTCCAGCTCGCTGCGCGCCTCACGCAATTCGCTGACGCCGCAGATGAGCGGGAACATCAGCCGCAGGTTGCCGTGCACGCTCGCGCGCAGCAGGGCGCGCAGCTGGACGCGGAAGAGCTCCCGGTTGGACAGGCAGTAGCGGATGGCCCTCAGGCCCATGGCCGGGTTGGGCTCCTTCTCGTGCTTCGTCTTGCCCGGCACCTTGTCGCCGCCCAGGTCCAGCGTGCGGATGGTGACGGGGCGCCCGCCCATGGCCTCCAGCACCTGCTTGTAGGCGCGGTAGTGCTCCTCTTCCGTGGGCGCCGTCTTGCGGTCCAGGAACATGAACTCCGTGCGGTACAGGCCAATGCCCTCCGCGCCGTGAGCCAGGAGCGAGGGGATCTCCTCCAGGAACTCCATGTTGCCGTTGAGCCGGATGCGGAAGCCGTCCGTGCTCACCGAGGGCTGGTCCTTCGTGGCCAGCGCCAGCTGCTCGCTCTCCAGGTAGCGGCGCTGCTCCTCGCGGAACAGCGCGAGCTGGTCCTCCGTGGGGTTCACCAGCACCACGCCCCGCGTGCCGTCCATGGCGACCAGGTCGCCCGGGGAGATCTGCTCGCTCGCGCGCCCCGCGCCCACCACCGCGGGCGTCTCACGCGCGCGGGCGACGATGGCGGTGTGGCTCGTTTGTCCGCCCAGGTCGGTGACGAAGCCCGCCACGCGTCCGCTGCGAGCCATCATCGCAGCGTCCGCGGGCGGCAGGTCATGCGCGACGACAATGGCCTCCGCGGGCACCTCCACGTCCTCGTCCACCACCTGGCCCATCAGGTTGCGGATGATGCGGTCGGCCACGTAGTCCACGTCCGAGCGGCGCTCGCGGAAGTACTCGTCCGGGATGTTGTCGAAGAGGTGCTTGATCTTCCGGGCTGTGCGGCGCACCGCCCACTCCGCGTTGATGCGGTCCTCCACGATGAGGCGGTTGACCTCGTCCACGAGCATGGGGTCGTGGAGCATCAGCCGGTGCGCTTCCAGGATGAGGGCGTGGTCGCTGCCCTCCGTGCGCGTGATCTGGTCCTTGAGCTCCGCGAGCTGGCGGTCGGACAGGTCGATGGCGGTCTTCATCCGCATCCGCTCGGGCTCCACCTCCGCGTCCGCCAGGCGCAGCTTGGGCGTGCGGATGCGCTTCCTGTCCAGGATGAAGGCATGGCCCACGGCGATGCCCGGGGAGGCGCCGATGCCCGTCAACCTGAGTGTAGGGGTGGCCTGGCTGCTCACGGTTCTCCTGACCTCTTGGGGATTCTAACTCCCCTTTCGACGCTTACTGCGCTTCGCCAAACCGGTCCTCGATGAGCTTTTTCAATTCGGACAAGCAGGCCTCGGCGTCCTCGCCCTTGCAGGTGAGCTTCACCTTCGTGCCCTGGGCCGCCGCGAGCATCAGCACGCCCATGATGGACTTGGCGTTGGCGCGCTGCCCGGAGGCCTGGATGGAGACCTCGCTCTTGAAGCGGTTGGCGACCTTGACCATCTGCGCCGCGGCCCGGGCGTGCAGCCCCAGCGCGTTGATGATCTCGAAGGTTCCCTCGGCTTCACTGGCCATCGTGCGACTCCCGCTTCACTCGACTGTTCGTACTCACAGAAAGGCTCCCGCCGCGCAGGCCAATCCCGCCGCGACGTAGAGGACCACGTAGGTGGGGACGCGCCGGTTGACGAGCACGTACGCCAATACGCCCACCGCCAGGCACCCCACCGCCAGGAACGGCGCCCAGGTCCCGCCCGCCGTCGCTCCGAAGCTCACCGCCAGCCACGCGGCCAGGCCGCCGGCGCTCGCCGCCGCCACGCCCCGGAGCCGGGCGCCCTTGGCGGGCAGGTTCACCCGCGCCACGGCCTCCACCAGGCGGTCTCCCAGGCTCAGGCCCAGCCAGTACAGCCGGATGCGCAAGAGCAGGTGCACCAGGTTGTACAGCACCAGGAAGAGCGCCACCGCCCAGACGCCCAACAGCGGCACCATGGCCGCGCACAGCCCGCCCACCGCGGGCTTGAGCGACAGCCAGAAGAACCCGTCCCCCAGCGCCGCGAGCGGCCCCATCAGCGCCGCCTTGAAGCCCACCACGCGGTCCGGCGTCTCCTCCCCCCGGGCAATCTTCTGCTCGTGGTTCACCACGCCGCCCACGATGGCCGCCGCCACGTACGGGTGCGTGTTGAAGAAGACCAGGTGCCTTCTCACCGCCGCCTCGCGCAGCGGGCCCGGCGGGTAGAGCTTCGCCAGCGCCGGGTACACCGCGTACGCGAGCCCCAGGTTCTGCATGCCCTTGGGGTTCCACGACGCCTGGAGGAAGAGCGAGCGCAGGAACACGCGCAAGAGCGTGCCCCGGGACAGCCGCGCGGGCGGCGTGAAGGCCGGCGCGGCGGCGGGCACGGCGGGCGCGGGCGTTGGAGTCGGCGTCGTCATGGCCGGTGCTCCTGCAACTGCACCAGCACCACCGCCGCGGTGACGGCCGCCGCGGCCAGGCCCGCGTACAGGGGCGCGCGCTTCGCGTGGCTGGACTGCGCGGCGATGGCCGCCGCCACGGACGCCATGGCCGGGTACGCCCACGCCAGGCCCCGCACCATCCCGTGCGGCAGCGCCACCATCAGCGGCTCCAGGAAGTAGCCGGCCAGCGCGCACGCGCCGGTGATGGCGCCGTAGGCCACGAAGTGCGGCCACATGCCCCACAGGTTCTGCCGCATGGCGCGGTGGAGGTTGCCCGCCTCCGCGGATGCCAGCGCCACGCGCGCGAGCCGGGCGGAGTAGCCCTCCAGCAGCCGGTCCAGCCTGCGCCCCACCCGCCCCAGCCCGATGAAGAGCAGCACGGCCAGCGACCAGATGGCCGGCGTGGAGCCCGCGCCGGTGGCGGCGGTGAGGGTGGCCGCGGCGGCGGCGGTGCCGGTGGCCGCGAGCGTGTCGTTCTCCGGCAGGGAGGCGCCCAGGTTGGCGGTGCCCAGGTAGAACAGCTCCAGCAGCATGCCGACGGACAGGCCGCCGCCCACGTCGCCCAACAGGGCGCCCATGAACGTGGCGGCCACCAGGGGCCGGGACAGCATGGCCTGGAGGAACGCCTTGCGCTCCACGGCCACCAGGCCCCCCCAGAGACACGCGAGCGCCACCTGGGTCCAGCCGACGTTCACCGGCTCACCCGGCCTTCGACCAGCGCTCGGTCAAGTCCGGCAGGTCCACGGACTTCTCCGCGGGCACGGCGCGCGCCTCCACGCGCACGCCCTGCGCGGACAGCTGCTGGAGGGCCTGAAGCTCCCCTTCCGCCAGGAAGACGGACGGCGACACCTGCCGCCTCCCGGTGCCGAAGTGCACGTTGCCCAGGTTGAGCTGGTCCATGGCCAGCCCGTGCTGGAAGGCGAAGGGCACGGAGGAGACATCCCTCAGGAGCACCAGCGTGCGCACGCCGTCCTTGGACAGGGCCGCGAAGTCCACCTGGGCGAGGGGGAGGATCTGCACCTCGATGGCGCTCTGCACCGCGAGCGCCATGGCGGCACGGATGAGGGGACTGGAGGCCGCCTCATCGTCCGCCACCACCACTCGGGACACCTTGAGGTGGGGGAGCCAGGCTTCGACCACCTGACCATGGATGAGGCGGTTGTCGACGCGGACCAGGGTGATCACGACAGTCTCGAATCGCCGACCCGTGCGGGTCCGTCAAGTTCGCGGCTGCTGCTGGGCCTCGCGAAGCAGGGCGGATGCACAGGTGATGTTGCGCTGGCCGTACGACGCCAGCTGGTTGGCCATGTCCGACAGGGCCATCTGCTCCGAACGGAGCGAATTGGCCTTCAGCAGCATGGGCAGATTGACGCCGGCCAGGACTTCCAGATTCATCCGCTGACACATCATCAGCGATTCCTTACAGGGGGTCCCTCCGAAGAGGTCGGCCATGATGATGACGCCGTCCCCTTCATCCACGGCCTTCACCGCCTGCTTCATCTTGGCGCGGAGGTCCTCGACGGGAGCCCCCGGCTCGATGTTGCAGGTCGCCACCGCGGGCAGCTTGCCCACGATCTGTTCAGCGGTAGAGACAAGCTCATCCGCGAGACGCCCGTGCGATGCGATGACGAGGCCGACCATTGATCACCCCTGAGCCACTTCCCGGGAGAATTTGCGTCCTACGCTCATCAACGACCGGACGCAACTCCGGTGAAGTCTTCCGCCTGCACCTGGGAACCGCTGCCCCAACAACTTCGCTTCGAAGGTAAGGCGACTGCGCCCACCATGCCTGGAATTTCAGGTCCGGGGAAGGGACACGGTGTCGTCTGCCGGACGGGGAGCCGGGCGCGGTCTCCCCACGCTCTAGGAGATGCGCGGTGCGGCCCCACGGTGCGTGCCCCGCGGGGCGAGTCCGGCGCCCCCGCTCGGTGGGTAGGGAGCCGACCGTCCCGTCGCATGGGAGCGGCTGTATCACCGGGGAATCCCAGGAGGGCCCGCGAGGTCCAACGGTACTCGGGGTCCGCCGGATTCTGGGGACCTGTCGCATCGGGTGCGGTGTCTCAGTGGACGACCAGGCGAGCCCTCTGCTCGGCGGGACGGATGCGGGCGGTGGCGCCCGCGCCGAAGGTGAGGAAGTCCTCCTCCATGCCGTCGCTGAAGATGACGCCGCCTTGAGGCATGCGGGACTCGAGCACCAGCTCCGCCTGGGCGGTGACGAAGCCGCCGACGATGTCCGCGCCGGAGTGACGGCTGACGAAGGGCTCGCGCACGACGAAGGCGAGCCGCGCGTCCTCCCAGCCGAGCGTCCAGGGCTTCCCCGGCGTGCCGCCCGTGCAGCGGGTGAGCCCCTGCGCGAGCGCGAACACGGATGACAGCCACCCGCTGGAGCCCGCGCCCGTGGACACGAGCACGCCGCTGGAGGACTGCGACTCCTCCTTGCCGCCGTAGCGGACCTGGTAGCGGGCGGACACGTGCGTGCGCGCGCCGATGAACAGGTCGTTGAAGGCGAGCAGCCGCTGGCCGTCCTGGAGCCGCGCCTCCGCCAGTTGCACCTGGCGCATCCTCGCGCGGCCCTCCAGGGTCCTGAGCACGGCGCCCCGGGCGTCGCGCGGGAGGAAGGGCAGGAGCACGCCGTCGAAGCGCTCCGGATCCGGGTTCACGCCCACGAGCGGCTGGCTGCCCACGTACTTGGCCACGTTGGCGACGAGCCCGTCCTGCCCCACCGCCACCACCACCTCCTTGCCGGTGAAGAGGAAGGTGGGTACGAGCGAGCGGTCCACCTGCTGCACCGGCAGCCCCACGTCCAGCTGCGAGCGCAGGCCGTCCACCGCGCGGCGGTAGGTGTCGTCCTCGGCCTCGAAGCCGTGGAAGTCCTGGCCGTTGTGCTCCACGTAGAACTTCGCCTGCTTCTTCGTGTTGAAGCGGACCACCAGGTCCGCCAGCCGCGTCTTGCGTGTGACGAGGACGACCTTCTCGAACATGGCGTGACTCCTTCCGGGGCCTTCTTCAGCGGTCGAAGTGCTGGACGTCCGCGCGGCCGGGCTTGTTCGGCTTGGGGCCCGAGCGGGGTCCCGCGTTCACGTCCGGGGGCAGCAGTGAGCGCAGCAGGTCCGGCGACACGTTGAGCTCGCCGATGCGCTGGGCGTTCTCGCCCATCTCGCGGAAGGCCAGGGCGATGTGGAGCGCGGGGTCGCCGCCGTTGGCGGACGTGGCCAGCAGCGTCTTCCAATCCACGTTCTTCACCGGCTCCAGCGTCTTCTCCAGGGTGTACGCGCGCGCGTCCGCGGACTGGCGCTCGTTCTGGGCCCAGCGCTCCATGAGGGCGGCGCGCTGCTCCTCCACCGCGATGTCCGCGGCCATCTTCGCCTCGCGAATCTGGCGCTGGCGCTCCTCCACCACCAGCTCCGTGGCCAGCTCGCTCTCCTTGATGCGGCGCTCCTGCTCCACGGCCGCGTTGCGGCGGGCGTAGATGGCCTCGTCCGCTTCCCGCTGGAGCCCTTCGCGCGCGGCGGCCTCCAGGGCGCGCGCCATCTCCGGCGTGGGCTGGATGGAGAGCACGGAGAAGGCCATCACGTGCACGCCCAGCGACTTCACGGATTCGGCCTCCGCCAGCGCCGCCAGCACCCGGGCCTCCAGGAGGTCGGACTGCACCAGCACCTCGCGCAGGCTCAGGGACTGCACCACCGCGCGGGCGCGCACCTGCGCGGCCTGCACCAGCCGGTCCGCCAGCTTCTCCGGGTCGTCCGAGCGGTGACGCCCGCCCGGGGTGATGGAGTAGTCCAACAGCCCCGCGAGCCTCCGAGGGTCCTCCACCCGGTACGTCAGCTGCCCTTGAATCGTCACCGGCTGGAAGTCCCGGGTGACCTCATTGAAGGCGAACGGGACGTCCGAGCTGGACAGGGGCACCGCCACCAGCGTCGTCGCGGGTTTCCAATAGAGGAACGACAGGCCCGCGCCCTCACGGACCACCTCGCCGTCCCGGTACTGCATCACGTACGTGGTCGGCGTTGACTTCATGTACCCGATGAACATCCGCGCATCCCCCTCACCTGCTGCATCTGGTTTGTGTAACCTGGACACCATCTTAGTGTCATCTATACACGTTCGCAACAGGGAGTGCGGGAAAGGGGTGTAGGTGGCGTGGATGCCGGTGGACGGGGTGGGCCCGGGCGTCCTTGAATCGGGGCATGACGCGCAAGCTCGGGGAGCAGTTGATCCTGGATGGAGTGCTGACGCCGGAGGTGCTGTCCCGGGCGCTCGCGCGGCAGAAGGAGACGGGGCTGAAGCTGGGCGAGTGCCTGGTGCGGCTGGGCGTGGACGAGACGCCGGTGTTGCGGCTGCTCGCGCAGGAGCTGAAGACGCGCTTCGTGTCCACGGAGAAGCTGGCGCAGGCGAAGGTGGACGCGGCGCTCCTGGAGAAGGTGCCGGTGCGGCTGGCGGAGGGCTTCGACTTCATGCCGCTGCGGCTGGTGCAGGACGCGCTGTATGTGGCCATCTCCGAGCCGCAGCGGCAGCGGGCGTTGGAGGAGATCGCGAAGACGGTGGGCGTGGCGCAGGTGCTGCCGTTCGTGGCGGTGCGCAGGTCCATCCGCGCGGCCATCCGCAAGCACTACTACGCGGACGCGCACGCCTTCGAGCACCCGCCGGAGGACCTGGCGTGTCCGCACTGTGGCGCGTCGTGCAAGCCGGGGGACTTCCAGTGCGCGCGCTGCGAGCTGCTGCTCGTGAGGAGCGTGGAGGACCTGCCGCCCCGGGACAACGTGTCGCTGGTGCGCGCGCTGCTCACGAGCCCGGAGCAGACGGGAGCGCGCGGCGTGCCCCGTCCGCCGCAGCAGGAGGCGACGCGGGTGGTGACGTTCCAGGCGCAGGCGAAGGGGCCGCCGGTGCGGCCGGTCATCGTGGCGGGGCTGGACCTGGTGAACCGGCCGCTGAGCCCATTCGAGGCGTACGTGCTGTCGTTCGTGGACGGGCGCACGGCGCTGTCGGACATGGCGCTCATCACGAAGGTGACGGAGCTGGAGCTGCGCGCGGTGTTCGAGTCGCTGTCGGAGCGCGGCGTGACGAAGCTGGTGGGCACGCTGGCGTCGGCGGAGGTGGCGTTCACGGGGGATGGCGTGCCCGCGTTCGGGCGGAGTGAGCCGAAGACCGTGCCTTCGGCCGCGAAGGCGGTGGCCCGTGCTCCGGGAGCCAAGACACAGGCGCCGATGCCTTCGGTGTCGCTGGCCTCGGCGCTGACGTCGAAGCCGCCTCCGGTGGCGCCGGCTCCGGTGGCCCGGAAGGAGGACGCGCAGGAGGAGGTGCTCCAGCGAGTGGTGCGGCTGGAGCAGGCGGGGAAGCTGGCGGAGGCGCTGGACCTGCTGGAGCGCAGCATCGGGCTGTTGCCGAAGCCCGCGCCGCTCTACAACCGCATGGGGATGATCCTCCTGAACCACCAGCGCGACTACGAACGCGCCAGTGCGTTCTTCCAGAAGGCCTCGGACCTGGAGCCGGAGAACAGCGTCTACACAATGAACCTGTACTCCGTGCTGGCGCTCAACGCCGAAGCCACGAACGCGGGACAGAAGAAGCCCCGGCGTTGAAGAGGTCCACATGCCCTCCCCTTCCGAGTCGTACCTGCTGGACTTCCACGCGCGCCTCGCGGGCGTGACTTCGAAGTGGTTCGGACAGGCGCCCGTGCGGTGGGATGGAGAGACAGCGCCTTCGACCTATGCGCTGCTGGAGGCGGTCGTGCCTCTCGATGCGCGGCCACTGGCGGTGCTCGACCTGGCTTGTGGGGATGGGTATCTGCTGGAGTTGCTCGCTCGGAGGAAGCAGCCCGGGCTGTATTTGCTGGGGCTCGATATGAGTGAGCACGAGCTTGTTGCGGCGCGAACTCGACTGAATGGCGCTGCGACACTGTTCCAGGGACGGGCGCAGTCGCTTCCGTTCGGAGATGCCAGCGTCGATGTCGTGTTGAGCCACCTGGCGCTCATGCTGATGGACGATGTGGAGACCGTGCTCGCGGAGCTGCGGCGCGTGCTGAAGCCGGGTGGACGGGTGTCCATCGTCGTGGGTGGAGACCTGGTGTCGGGCAATGCGTTGGAGGTGTTCGCCGGATTCATGAAGAACGCGGCGGCGGTTCCTCCCACGCGGCTTGGCGACGCTCGGGTCCGCTCCGCGGACGGACTGCGGACACTCTTCGCAAAGGGCTTCGTGGACGTCACGGTGCGGTCCCTCTCCGTGCAGGGCGATGGCTCGCCGAGCGAGGTCTGGGAGTCGCTGCTCACGACGTATGACGCGGACCGCCTGTCCCCGGCGGCCCAGGCGTCGCTCAAGGCCTCGTTTACTCAGGCCGTGGAGCCGCTGCGGCGCTCGGATGGCAGCGTTCCGCTGCGGTGGGGCATGCGGCAGCTGACCGCGATCCGGACGCCCTGAGCATCAGATGGAGGTCCGGGTGCTCAGGGGCCGCTCGGCAACGACCGCCGACAGACGAACCCCTCCTGAGTGGGAGTAAAGGCCGTTGCTCCGAGTTCCTCGAAGACGTGCCGCAAGATTGAAGTCAGCTTGCCCCCGAAGACCTCGATTTCGGACCACGGGGGATCATGTGCGAACTCACCATGGTGCACGTTCACGTCATCGGCGATCCTGGCGCACATCTCCTCAAGAGATTCTCCCTCGAACGTGGCGAATGACGTGACGCCCACCGCAAGAGGATCGGCTGCCGCTTCCACCAGGCCGCTCTTCCAGATGCCTTGGATGACGGGAGTGTTCTCGCGCGACTCAACGACCCATACGTGGAAGACGCGAGCCAGCTCAGCCACCCGGTCTCCGAAGCCCGGATCCACCACGATCCCCACTTTGTGCGGCGGCATTGGCATGGCGCGGTCCCAACCCGGCTCACGCGGCCGGCGTCCACGGAACGACGTGCAGCGTGTCGCCGTCCTCCGTGGGCTTCGTCTCGTGGAGCGTCATCGCGAGAGCCCCCGCCGCGTCGCGCGTGTGATGCACGATGAGCGAGTGGACGGGAGTCCCAGGCATGGCCTCCGTCAGCCAGGCGTAGCCCTCCTCGGGGGTCTTCGCTTCCAGGACGCAGACCGTGGCGTGTCCTGTCTGCGACGCGGTGCAGAGCATCCGCATGTCCTCCAGCGTGCGCACCTCGTCCGCGAAGACGAGGTCCGGGTCCTGCCGCAGGAATGAACGCAGCGCCTGCACCAGCTTCAGCTCCCCTCCCACCTTCACGACGCCAATCGCTCCACCGGGTCCGCCCTTCGGCTCCTCCACCGCCGCCAGCGCGTGCACGTTGTCCGGCAGCGCGTCCATCACGGCGCGCAGGGTCGTGCTGCGGCCCGTGTTGGAGGCTCCCGTGAGCAGCACCACCTGGCCGTTGAACAGCGTCTTGTCCAGGCGGTTGAAGAGCCCCTTGAGGAACACCGCCGCTTCCGCGGAGAGCGGGAGACTGGTGATGCTCGGGTACGCTTGGCGCGTCTCCCGGTCCCTCGCCAGCGCCGTGGTCCAGGTACCCAGTGCGTCTTCGCGGAACGACACGCGGAACTCGAGGTCTGGATCCACCGCGCCCACCGGGAAGGCCACATGGCCCCGGTCCGGCATCACCGGATCCGCGCCCCGCTTCGCGTACTCCGTCAGCGCCTTCCCCAGCGGCCGGTACAGCTCGTATGCCATGGGCTGACGCACCGGCACCCGCTCCGCGCCCAGCAAGCCCACCGTGCCCGGCGTGTCCTTCTCGATGAAGAACAGCGTGATGCCCGCGTTGATCACCCGGCCGCCCGTCTCCGCTCGGGCTTCGTCGCCGTCGTCCTCGTCCACGACGCTGTCCGTGTCATCCGCCGCCCAGACGGAGAACATCGCCGCTCCTGCCCTGCCCGCGATGTCGAAGAGGGCCGCGGCCAATGCCTCCGGCGTCCTCGGCGATGCGGCCGCTCCGGACGGCGCCCGGCCTGCTTCGCCCAGCTTCTGGAGCAGGCTGGCGAACACGGCTTCCGGCGTGGCGGGGGCTTCGGACTCCGGGCTCAGCGTCGTCATGGGCGCGGACCATGGCATGGCCCGTCGCGGCCCGGCCACGGGGGAAACGGTCCCCGGGAAGCCTTCTCCTCCTTGAAAACCGGTACGGCTGCCGGCCTGCCTTGAGAACGGGCGAGGAAGCTCACAGGAGGGGCTCCCCTCCAGCGGGCGCTTGGGTAACATCGCTTGATGTTCAGGCGTCTCACCAACGCGCTGCGACGGCTGTGGCACCGCCCCTCCGAAAGCAGCCCCCCGGACCGGCAGAGTCTGCCCGGCGGTACCGAACCCACCGTCGCCTCGCCCCGGCGCTCGCGCGCGTCGGTCGCGGAGGAGACCTCGCCTCCGGTCCGCACCAGCCGCCCGCGCCGCCAGGCCGTCCGCATCGTCGCGCACGGGGCCGCCCCGCACGTCAGCAACCGCAAGACGGCCCGCCGCGCCGGCGTCACGCATCCGCGTTTCTACGACCTGCACGACGACTTCCGCGCCCCCGGCCGCTGGGAGCCCGGTGACCCGCTGGACCTGGAGGACAAGGAGGTGGGCGACGTGTGGATGTTCACCGCCGGGCGCCCCGTCAATCCGCCCGGGCCCCTCCACATCCCCAATGAGCAAAGGGCCGCCCCGCTGGACTTCAGCCTCGCTGGCGCCGGCCTCACCCCCGTGGTGCACCCGCGCGTCGCCGCCGTGTTCGCGCGCCTGGCGCCGGAGGACGTGCAGCTCATCCCCGTGGACATCGAGGGACAGCCGGAGCCGTACTTCCTCGTCGTCGCCACGCGCCTCATCCGCTGCGTGGATGAACCCGCCTGCCTGGAGCTCCACCGCTATGGCCCCGGCGACGGCGTCCCCTCGCGCGTGGGCCAGTACCGCTCCGTCCGGGGCCTGCGAATCGACCCCGCCCAGGTGGGCCGCGCCCGCGTGTTCCGCCCCTGGGGCTGGCCCGTCACCCTCGTCGTCTCCGAGGTCGTGAAGGAGGCCCTGGAGAAGGAGGGCGTCACGGGCGCGCGCTTCACGCCCGTCACCGACACCCGGCACTGAAGGCTCCGGAGCCGGGCCGGGCTACTCCTTCTCGATGTCCCGGTCCCACAACTGCACGCGGCCGTAGTCCGTGGACAGCCGGCGCACCATCTCCGCCGCCAGCGCCACCGAGCGGTGCTTGCCGCCCGTGCACCCCAGCGCCACCGTGAGGTACGCCTTGCCCTCCTTCTGGTAGCGCGGGAACAGGAACCGGCAGAGGTCCACGACCTTCTCCAGGAACGCCTGCGTCTCCTCGCGCTCCAGCACGTACCCGGACACCTTCGGGTTCTTGCCCGTGAGCCCCTTGAGCTCCGGCACGAAGTACGGGTTCGGCAGGAAGCGCACGTCGAACACCAGGTCCGCCTGCGGCGGCACGCCGTACCGGTAGCCGAAGGACATGATGGACAGGCTGGGCCCCGTCGTGGGCTCCGGGCTGAAGCGCCCCTGCACCATGCGCTTCAGGTCGTGCACGTTGAGCGCCGACGAGTCGATGACCTGGTCCGCCAGCTCCCGCAGGTCCTTCAGCGCCTCGCGCTCCCGGTGGATGCCCTCGGCCACCGTGCCATCCGGGGCCAGCGGGTGGCGGCGGCGCGTCTCGCTGAAGCGGCGCATGAGGCTGTCGTCGCTGGCGTCCAGGAAGAGCACGTCCACCTGGTGGCCCGCGCGGCGCACCTCCGCGAGCACGCGCGGCGCGTCCTTGAGGAAGACGCCCTCGCGCGCGTCGATGACCAGCGCCATGCGCTCGATGTTGCCGCCGCCCGCGAGCTCCGTGAGCTTGGGCAACAGGAGCACCGGCAGGTTGTCGATGCAGAAGAAACCGGCGTCCTCCAGCGCGCGGATGGCGGTGGACTTACCGGAACCTGACATGCCGGTGATGATGATGATCTGCTTCGCGGGGGCGGTCACTCGACCTCTTCTCCCAAGGTGCGGCGCATCGCCCCCTGGGCGATGGCTCGATTGAGTCGCTCGGCGAACTCTCGCGCCGAATGGTGGCCCTGAAGCTTCAACAACTGGTTGCGCGCGGCCACCTCCACGATGGTGGCCATGTTGCGTCCAGGACGCACCGGGACGACCGACAGGGGGATGTCCACGCCAACGATCTGCAGGTGCTTGTCCTCCACGCCCAGCCGGTCGTACTCCTGGTGCGGATCCCATTCCTGCAGTTCAATCACAAGCTCAATCTTCTTCTGTTCCCGGACGGCGGACACTCCGAAGAGGTCCTTGATGTTGATGATGCCCAGTCCGCGAATCTCCATGTGGTGCTTGATGACCGGATTGCCCGCGCCGTAGACGGCCCCCTTGCGCCGGGTGACGTCCACGATGTCGTCCGCCACCAGCCGGTGGCCGCGCATCACCAGGTCCAGGGCGATTTCACTCTTGCCGATGCCGCTCTTGCCCAAGAGCAGGATGCCCACGCCGAAGACGTCCATCAGCACGCCGTGCAGGCTGCTGGACTCCGTGAGCGCGTCCTCCAGGAAGCTCTGCACCCGCTGGATGAACTCGCTGGAGAGCAGCGGCGTCTTCATCAGCGACAGGCCCGCCGCCTCGCAGGCGTCCACCAGTGCACGCGGCACGTCCAGCGCCTTGGTGACCACCACGCACGCCAGGTCCTCTTCGCTGAAGAGTTTGGCCAGGGACGCGTGCTGCGCGTCCTCCGGCAGGGTGGCCAGGTAGGAGATTTCGGTGTTGCCGAAGACCTGGACGCGGTGCGGGTGGAGGTGCTCGGTGAAGCCCGCCAGCGCCAGGCCCGGCTTCTGGATGCGCGAGGAGTCCACCGTGCGAGCCAGCCCCTGGGTGCCCGCCATCAGGGTCAGCCGCAGGTCGTGGCCCTGGTCCTCGAGGAGCTGGGAGATGCGAATGGATTTCATCGTCGGGACCTGGATATCACCCACCGGCCTCCGGAGGTGAACCGCACCGTGTCCGCCGTCCCCCCCGCCTCCCCTACAGCCGCCCCCGGGGGCGGCGCCGGAACTCCAGGCGAAGCCCCCTTCGAGCGCCGGCTGGGCCTGCTCCTGCTGGGGGGCGTGCTCGTCCTGGGCGCGGCCTTCCGCCTGTACCGGGCGCTCCACGACGACGGCATCTACTGGCCGGACGAGGTCTACCAGAGCCTGGAGCCCGCCCACCGCCTGGTCTACGGCTACGGGCTGGTCGCCTGGGAGTTCGTCCAGGGGGCCCGGAACTGGGCCCTGCCGGCGCTGGTGGCGGGGGTGCTGGGGCTGGGGCGGTGGGTGGGGCTGACGGACCCGGCGGGCTACCTGGCGTGGGTGAAGGGCTTCTTCGCCCTGGTGGGCACGGCGACGGCGTGGGCCACGTGGCGGCTGGCCCGCGCGTCCGGGGCCTCCACCCTGGCGGCCTCCGGCGGGGCCGCCCTGTTCGCCCTGGCGTCGGTGCCGCTGTACTTCGCGCCCCGGGCCATGAGCGAGAACGCCTCCGTGCTGCCGGTGGTGCTGGGCCTGGCCCTGGCGCTGCCCAAGGCCGCGTCCCGGCGCGCGCTCATCACCGGAGCGTCCCTCTTGGGGCTGGCGGTGCTGCTGCGGCTTCAGAACGGCGTCTTCTGCGTGGGGCTGGTGGCGGTGCTCCTCTGCCGGCGCCAGTGGCGGCAGGCGGGCGTGGCGCTGGCGGTGCTGTCCGGGTGGGCGCTGGCCTTTGGCCTTTTGGACAGGCTCACCTGGGGGCGGTGGTTCCACTCGGCCATCGTCTACCTGGACTTCAACGTGGTGCAGGGCAAGGCGGCCCAGTGGGGCACGGAGCCCTTCGAGTACTACCCGCGCGTCCTGCGCACGGCGATGCCGGTGCTGACCGTCCTCACGGCCGCGCTGGCGGTGCTGGCCGTGCCCCGGGCGTGGGGGTTGTCCCTCCTGGCCGCGGCCTTCTTCCTCTTGCACGCGGTTCAACCGCACAAGGAGCTGCGCTTCCTGGTGCCGGTGCTGCCCCTGTTCGCGGCGCTCGCGGGCGTGGGGCTGGACTCCTGCATGCGGGTACTGCGCGGCACTCCGGCGAGGGCCACCGCCACGTTGGCGGTGGTGGCGGGGGCGCTGTTGTCCGGCGCGGGCGCGGGGGCGCTCACCTTCGGGGACGTGGGCCAGTACGAACGCGTGCGCCCCAGGGACAGCGCCTGGGACGACCAGGGCCACGTCAACCGGCTGCTGGAGGCGGCGGGCCGGCGCGACGACGTGTGTGGACTCAAGGTGGAGGCGGTGCACCTGGCGTGGACGGGGGGCTACAGCTACTTCCACCGGAAGGTGCCGCTGTATCCCCACAATGGCCCCGGGCGGGACTCCCGCCGCTTCAGCCACGTCATCACCCGGGCGGGCTTCGAGGGCGCGGGCACGCTGCTCATCCAGGACGGCCCGCTGGCGCTGGTGAAGCTGCCCGTGGCGGACTGCGCGCCGGACCCCGGCTACTCGTGGCGACTGCCCTGAGCGGGACAGTTGGGACGCGGAAGACCCTTCCGGCCCCCCCGCCGGGTTGGTAAGCCACGGCCATGCCCGAATCCGACTGCCTCTTCTGCAAGATTCGCGATGGCCTCATCCCGGCGAAGGTCGTCTACCAGGACGAAAACTGCCTGGCCTTCGAGGACATCAACCCCCAGGCCCCCACCCACGTGCTGTTCATCCCGCGCAAGCACATCCCCACGGTGAACGACGTCACGGCGGAGGACCGGGAGCTGGTGGGCAGCCTCTACGTCGGCGCGGCGAAGCTGGCGCGCGAGCGGGGCCACGCGGACACGGGCTACCGCGTGGTGATGAACACCCAGCGCGACGCGGGCCAGACGGTGTTCCACATCCACCTGCACCTGCTCGCGGGCCGCACCCTGCACTGGCCGCCGGGCTAACCTGCCTCCGGTTCGCCCGTCATGTTCAGCGCCCAGTCGTCGCCCCGGTCCCGCCGCGCCTACTCCCTGCTCGCCGTGCTGCTGGCGTCCGTGGCCGGCGCGGTCAACGCCATGGGGTTCGTGGCGCTGGGCGCGCACGCGTCCCACATGTCCGGGAACATGGCCACGCTGGGCGAGTCCCTGGCCCAGGGCCGCTGGGAGACGGCGCGGCTGCCCGCGCAGCTGATGGCGGTGTTCGTCGCCGGGGCCTTCTGCGCCACGGTGCTGCTGGACGCCTCGCGGCACCGCGAGCGGGGCCGTCACGTGGCCGCGCTGGGGGTGGAGGTGCTCGTGCTGGGGGGCGTGGGCGTGGGCCTCGCGTCCGGGCCGGACACGCGCGCGCCGGAGCTGCTCTGGGGCTTCGCCTTCGCCATGGGGCTGCAGAACGCGCTCGTCACGCGGGTGTCCGGCGCGGTGGTGCGCACCACGCACGTGACGGGGATGCTCACGGACATCGGCATCCAGTTGGTGCAGATGCTGGCGTGGGTGCGCGACGGCCTCCGCGGGGAGAACGCGCAGGGGCTGTGGCACCGCGTGCGGCGCCTGCCCTCCGCCGTGGAGTTCGAGCGCACGCGGCTGCACCTGGGCCTGGTGCTGGCGTTCCTCGTGGGCTGCACGCTGGGCCCCTACCTGTTCCTGCGCCACGGGGCCGTGACGCTGGTGCTGCCGTGCGCGGTGCTGGGCGCGCTGGCCGCCCTGGACGCGCGGCTGGCCGTCAAGCCCACGCCGTCCTCCACCGCGCCGGGCCGCTAGGGTGACGCGGGCTGGACCACGGCCCGCGTGGGTACGTCCATGACGTTCGGATTCGCCGCGGCGAGGCCCTGGGCCCTGGGGCGAAGCGCCTGGAGCACGCTGCTGCGCTCGTCCGTCCAGACGTATTCCGGCTCGCCGCGCAGCACCAGCCGGCGCACGCGCGCCTTGCCCTGGCTGAAGGTGGAGCCCCAGACGAACTCCGGGTCCGGGCTCAGCAGCATCCACGAGCTGGCCACCGCGTCACCGTCGCTGTCCCGCACGACGAGCGCCGCGGACAGTCCGGCGGCCCGCGCGTGCGCCAGGCTGATGGGCACCAGGTCCAGGTGCTGGTTGCTGATGTGCAGCGCCAGCACGCCGCGCGGCGCCAGGTGCTGGAGATAGAGCGCCACCGCCTCCTTCGTCAGCAGGTGCACCGGGATGGCGTCCGAGCTGAAGACGTCCAGCGCCAGCACGTCGAACTGGCGCGAGCCCTGCTCCAGCTCCTTCTCCAGGGAGATGCGCGCGTCGCCCTCGACGACCTCCACGTGCGCGGGCGTGTCCGTCAGCGTGCTGAAGAAGCCCCCCTGGCCCCTGGCGAGGCCGATGATGTCGGGGTTGATTTCGTAGAAGCGCACGTCGTCCCCGGCGGCCATCAGCGTGGCGCTGTTGCCCACGCCCAGCCCCAGCATGCCCACGCGCAGGCCGGTGGGCAGCCCCAGCGCCTGACGCGACCGGCGCTGCTCCGCGAGCGCGAGCCCCAGGCCAGCGTCCTGCGTGTAGTACGCCGTGGGGAGGCCGCGGCGCTCCGGGGGGATGTACTGCCAGCCGTGGGTGATGGCGCCGTGGCGCAGGACATACTGATGCTGCCGGGGGTCGTCCGGAAACAGCTCCAGCACGCGCACCACGCCGAAGAAGTTGCGCGCGGCGAAGCGCACGCGCCCCAGGTCCGTGAGGACGAGCACCGGCAGGTGCACCGCCACGCCCACCAGCAGCGCCCCGCGGAAGAGGCGCTGCGTGCGCGCCACCACCGTCTCCTCCTTCGGCTTGCGCATCAGCCCCGCGAAGGCCACCGCGCAGCACGCGGCCAGCGCCAGCGGGTGCTCCCAGTAGGAGGTGAAGATGGCGGGCGCGATGAGGTTGACGAACACGCCGCCCAGCACGCCGCCCACGGACACCCAGAGGTAGAAGGCGCTCAGGTAGCGCGGCGCCGGACGGCGGCGGTACAGCTCGCCGTGGCACACCATGGCGCCCGTGAAGAGCGCGGACGCGTGGAAGAGCACCTGCCACCCCAGGCCCAGCGCGGGGCCCTCCTTGTGCGCGTACGTCACCAGCACCACGGAGGCGATGAGCCCCACCGAGTACGGCGTGCGCGCGTAGAAGGACTCGCGCGAGAAGGCCAGGATGAAGGTGATGAGGTACACCGCCAGCGGCATCACCCACAGGAAGGGGCCCGCCGCCACGTCCTGGGAGAGCTTGTTCGTCGTGGCCAGCAGCAACACCGACGCGCACGTGCTCAGCGCCAGCCACGTCAGCGTGAGCCCCACGCCCGGACGCTGGGATGCCGACACGGGGGAAGCCTCGGAGCGAACCTCCGCGCCCGGGGACGGCGACGTGGCGGAGGGCTCCGGGGCGCGGCGCAGCAGGTCGCGCGCACAGGCGAGGACGCAGAGGACGAAGAGGACGAAGCCCACGGCCCAGCCCCATGCCTGGGCGCTCCGGCCCACCCAGGGCTCCACCAGGAACGGGTAGCCCAGGAGCGCCAGCAGCGAGCCCGCGTTGGAGAGCGCGTAGAGCACGTAGGGCGAGCGCTCCGGCCGCGCGCGGGCGAACCACGACTGGAGGAGCGGGCCGGTGGTGCTGAGCACGAAGAAGGGCAGGCCCAGCGTCGCGGCCAGCATCCGCATCAACCGGAGCACGGGCAGGTGGTCGTCCACGGGGCGCCAGCCGTCCCCTGGCGCCAGCGGAGAGCCCGTCCAGGAGGCCCTCGCCGCGAGCGCCGCCAGCGCCACCACCAGCAGGCCCAGGTGCAGGGCGGCCTGCGCGCGCGGGCGCAGCCGGGAGGCCACCGCGTGCGCGTAGGCGTAGCCCGCGAGCAGCACGGCCTGGAAGAACAGCATGCACGCGGTCCACACCGCGGGCGTGCCGCCGTACCACGGCAGGGCGTAGCGGCCCGCCAGCGGCTGGACGCCGAAGAGCAGGAAGGCGCTGGTGAAGATGGCGAGCGCGTAGCGCACCATGCGGCCTCTGGGGTGGGGGAGACGCACGGCGTAGGGTTCCCGCGCTCTGGGTGTTTCCCGCCAGGGCGACAGTCTTGTCAACACGGGCACGTCCCGGAGCCCGGCGAGCGGCCAGGCGGGCATCCGTCGGGGTGGGTGGGTGGCCCCATGGGACAGCCGCCCTAACTTCCCGGACGGACAGGCGCGGACTTCCTCGCGCCCGAGGGGGAAATCATGACGGGCTTCAAGCGCGCGGTGGGACTGGGACTGCTGGTGGGCGGCGCTCTGGGAGGCTGGGGTTGCGGCAAGGAGTCGCCCCCGGACGAGACGCGAGGGTTCCAGGACCCCGTCCAGCTCCAGCACCGCTCCCGCGCGGAACCGGCCGGCGAAAGCGCGGGCAGCCCGCTGCGCGACACCTCCAGCGAGGAGGGCGGCGGCAAGCCCTACAACAGCGACAGCCGCGGCTCGCTGGGCGGCGGCACCGCGGCTCCCAACCGGCTGGAGGGGAACACCGGCGCGGGCCAGCGGGTGGGCGGCAGCGGGGAGCTGGGCACGGGGCTCGCGGAGAGCTACCGGAGCGCGGCGCCTTCGCAGGGCACCGGTGGCTCCGGGCTCGACGCGGGCACCGGGGGCTCCGGGGGCATGGACGCGGGCACGGGAGGCTCCGGACGCGACGCGGGCATGGAGATGATGGACGCGGGCACGCGGCGCTGAGGCACGCCCCTGACGAGGGCGTCCTCGCGGACGCCTAGAAGTCCTGGCGGCGCTTCACGTTCCTCAACTGTTCGTGCAGGTCCTTCACCTGCTTGAGGGTCGGCGTCTCACTGCCGCCCACGATGAAGTCGTCCGCCAGCTTGTCGAAGAGGGTGCACTGCATCGACATGGCCTCGCAGCCATGGTTGTTCTTGAGCGACCGGAAGAGCGTCTTCGTCTGCGCCCATTCCTTCTCCAGCTCCGGAGGCAGGGTGCTCTCCTTGGCGGGCGCACGCGCTGGCGCGGGGCGCTTGGCGGGGCGTGCCGGCGCCGCCTTCTTCGCCGCGGGAGTGGGGGCGGCAGCGCCCTCCGCCGACGAACCCGGGCCGAGCAGGTCGTCCGCCAGCTCGTTGGTGTCCGTGGCATCCGGCTCGGTGGGGGCCTGCGCGGGCTCCGCGGCCACGTTCTGGGCAGGAGGCGTGTCCGTGGTTGCGGAAGGCGCGGGCGGACGGCCCTGGGGAGGCCCGGGCGGGATGGGAATCTGCTGCACCGGGGTGGGCGGAGGCGGCGTCGACGTCCGCGACTGCTCCAGGCCCGCGGCCACGCGCAGCTCGGGGACGAAGTAGAGCCCCGCGCCGACGATGCCCAGCGCGACGACCATCAGCAGCAGGAACACCAGCGCGGAGCGCAGCGCCCCACCCTTGCGGACCGGCGCGGGCTCGCGGCGTGAGGCACGCGGCGGCTCCGCGGGCTCCGGCCGCACCGGTATGGCCTTGCGCCGGGTCGAGTCGTCGCGCGACGTGCGCGAGGTGGACGACTCGTCCGGCTCCACGGCGGGCGCGGGGGCGCGGGCGACGGCGCGCATGCTCGACGCGGTGCTGGAGCGCGGGGGCGGCGTGCTCGGCGACGAACCGCGCACGGCGCGCCGGGACCCCGTTTTTCCGCGGGCCGGAGCGGTGGGGCCGGTGTCGGCCTCACGCTTGCCCGTGGACGAGGAGGTCTCGCGCAGCAGCGACTCGTCCAGCATCACGCGGGCCTGGGGCTCCTCACGGCGCGAGGCCCGGGGCATGGGGATGCGCGGGTGCGTGTCCGCGTCACCCTCGCGCGCGGCCGGGGCGTCGTCTGGCTCCGCGGAGATGTACGGCACGCTGGAGTCCGCCTCCAGCGCGCGGGCATCCACCGAGACCAGGTCCTCCGACGGCCGCGTGTCCTGCATCGTGGGCCGGGGAGCCGGGCCCGCATCGAGCGGCTCGGAGTCCTCTTCGGCTTCGAAGGAGCGCGAGGCGCTGGGTTGGATGGAGGGCACCTGGATGGTGGGCGCCGCGTACGACGGCAGCGGCACCGGCGCCGGACGGCTGCCATTCGACGGCGTCGTCACGCCAGGGCGCGAGGACGACAGGGACGGCATCGCGGCCGTGGGGCGCTGACCTTCCGGGATGCGGGCCTCCACGGCACGCGCGGGCTCGGCGGCGCGGGGCGAATCGAAGCCACGCAACGGCTCCGACGCTCGCACCGGCTCGTAGGCCGGCAGGGGCTCCAAGGCGCGAGCCGCATCGAACGCGGGCGGCGCCGCGGGACGGCTGCCGTTCGACGGCGTCGTGACGCCAGGCCGCGCCGACGCCAGGGACGGCATCGCGGCGGTGGGGCGCTGGCCTTCCGGGATGCGCACCTCCGCGGCGCGAAGCTCGGCGCCCGCGGAGCGGCCTCCTTCCGGGAGGGGCTCCGGCCACGGAAACGGGCTCTCCGGAAGCTCCTCGTCATCCGCGAACGGGCCGTCCGGCGGAGGCGGCGGCTCCATGAACGGCAGCGACTCCCCCGCCGATTCGAACCGCCCCGCCCCGGAGTCGAAGGAAGGCATCGGCGGAGGCGCCACCGGCCGCGACGCATCCACCGGCACGAAGGGCACGGGCCCCTCCGCGGTCCGCGCGGCGGCAACCGGCGCCATCGGAGGAGGCGGCACGCCCCGCGGGCCCACCGAATCGGAGAAGGGCAGCGAAGCCCCCCGCCCTCCCGCGTCCGCGAACGGCCGCGACACCGGCACGTCCGGCACCGGAGGCGCGTCGCGCGACGGCAGCCCTGGCTCCGCGTACGGCAGCGACGGGGCGCGCGGCGCGGTGGGCTCGCCCTGCGACTCGGAGCCCGGCAACGCGTCCGCGCGGGGCGCGGTGGGCTCGCCGAGCGCCGGGGCCTGCTCCTCCGCGGCGCGGTCCGAGGGCAACCGGATGGCGGGCAGGCCCTCGAGGATGGTGGGCCGGTCCATCGCGTCCTGGCGGACCTCCACCGTGGGCGACGGCTCCGACGACGCGGGGCTGGGCCGCATCTTCGCGCGGGCCGCCTCCTCCAGCGCCTCCACCGGGAACGCGGGGCGCGTGGACTCGTCCACCATCACGCCGGGGCGCGTCTCACCGTCGTCGCGCGCGCCGCCGCCGTCCTCGCGGCTCCGGGGCGTGGGGTGGAAGGACAGCGGCTCCACCGGACCATCCAGGCGGATGGTCTTGGGCGGCAGCGGGGGCGCCTGCATCGCCGGGCGCGGCGCGGGGGCCAGCGCCTCGTACGTACCGCTGCCTCGCACGTCGCGCGACACCTCGCGCAGGGACGTCAGCAGACGGCGCTCGGACTGGTAGTCCGCGGAGAACAGGTCGCGCATGAACTTGCTGACGCTCTCCGGGCCCGCGCTGGTGTCGATCTCCATCAGGCACGCCTGCAGGCGCCCCCGGAAGTCCTCCGCGTTCTGGAAGCGCTGGGCCGGATCCACCGCCAGCGCCTTCGCCACCAGCTGCGACACCGCCGGCGGCGTCAGCGGCTCCACCTCACCGAGCGGCGCCACCTTCGGGTTCGCCACCGCGGACATCAGTTCGCCCGGCGGCAGCGCGTCGAAGGGGTTCTTGCCGGAGATGAGCTCGTAGAGGCACAGGCCCACCGCGTACAGGTCGCTGCGGCGGTCCACCGGCTGGTGCCGGGCCTGCTCGGGCGACATGTAGAGGAACTTGCCCAGGATGATGCTGGGGTTCGTCTTCGCCGCCGACAGCCGGCTCTTGGCCAGGCCGAAGTCGATGACCTTCACCTCCCCCTCGTAGGAGATGAGGATGTTCTGCGGCGAGATGTCCCGGTGGACGAGCTTCAGCTCCTTCTCTTCCTCGTCCCGCTTGCGGTGCGCGTACGCCAGCGCGTCCAGCACCCGGCCCATCACGTACAGCACGAAGGTGAGCGGCAGCGGCGTCTGCCGGTCGCGCACGCGCGCGGCCACCTTGCGCAGGTCCTTGCCGTCCACGTACTCGAGGGCCATGTAGGCCTCGCCCTCGTGCACGCCCATGTCCAGCACCTGCGCGATGGAGCCGTGCCCCAGCCGCACCAGCGTGCGCGCCTCACCGACGAAGCGGTCGACGAAGTCCTGGTCCTCCGCGAACTGCGGGAGGATCTTCTTGATGACGCACAGCTTCTCGAAGCCCTGCGCGCCCTCCAGGCGGGCGAGGTAGATCTCCCCCATGCCGCCGGTGGCCAGGTGCGACAGGAGCGTGTACCGGCCGAAGGGCTGCGGCCGGAAGGGACGCAATCGGGCGGGCTGGGTCGAAGAGTTCATGCGGTGCGGGGGTCCACCACGGAAACCGCATTGAACCCCGGGCAGGGGGCCCGCTTCAACCCGTCAACCGGCCGCGCCGGCCGCCTCACCGGATACCGGGGTTGGTCAGCATGCCCATGTCCTCTTCAATCACCTCGAAAACCGCGACCTTGTCGCGGGGGGGCCGCACCACCCGCTCGCCCAGGGGCATCACGTCGAAGCGGGCCCCGGTGGCCGCCAGCAGCTTGCCGGTCATCAGCACCTGGCCGGGCGCCGCGGTGGAGGCCAGCCAGCCCGCCACCCCCATGCCCTCTCCCACGGCGCTGTACTCCGTGCGGGCCTCGGTGCCGATCATCCCCACCAGCGCCTTGGTGGAGTGCAGCGCGATCCGCAGGTCGCACCGCTCGTCCTGGGGCCTGCGGGCCATGCCCCGCTCCCAGTCCGCGCGCAGGGCCAGCGCCGCCCTCACCGCGCGCACCGCGTCGTCGCCCTTGGCGTAGGGCACGCCGAAGAGGGCGCGCATGGACTCGCCCAGGAAGCCTTCGACGGTGGCCTCGAAGCTGAAGACGATGCCGCTCATGCGCGCGTGGAAGTCGTTGAGCAGCTGCGTGGCCCGCGCCGCGCCCAGCCGGCTGACGACGCCGCCGAAGTCCGCCAGCTCCGCGTGCAGCACGGTGAGGTTCTTCTCCTCCAGGCCCGGCAGCCTGCCGCCCGTGCGCTGGGCCTCGGCGGCGCGGCGCTCGGCCACCTCCGGCGAGTGGTAGCGCTCCAGGTTGCGCCGCATCCGGTCCGTGCTGGAGCCGTCGCGCACGGCGAAGCGCTGCACGCCGCTGGCCACCAGGTGGGCCACCGCGGTGCACGCGTCCAGCATCAGCTCCAGGCTGGTGTCGCCCCCGCCGGGCACGTTGACGTAGAGCACGCCCGCGAAGGGCGGCTCGGTGCCGACGGGGATGCACAGCACCCGGTCCACGCCGTACATGATGACGCTCTCGCGTCCGGCGAAGCGGCGGTCGTCCTTCACGTCGCCCACGGCGATGGCGCGGCCCTGGCGGATGGCCTCGTCCACGATGGCGTCCGACACGGGCACTTCGCCCTTGGCCAACCGACCCCGGTGGCGCACCGCCGCGGGCACCAGCGGCCCGGTGGCGTGCTTGAGCAGCACCACCGCCGTGGTGGCGTCGGTGCGCTCCAGGAGCCGGTCCATCGCGGACTCCAGGAACGCGGTCAGCGTGCGCGCGGTGGCCAGCGCCTCCGCGGCGTGCACCAGCAGCACCAGCGTCTCGTACGACACGCGCGGGCTGGCGACGGCGGAGCCCGCGGGCACGGGCGAGGGACCGGAGAACGCATCGTCGAACGGCAGCGGCCCCACGTTGTCCAGGAGGCGCAGCACGTCCGCGTCCCTGACGTTCTTGGCCAGGAGCACGGAGGGGCCCACGTCCGTGCCGTGCCCGAAGCGCACGACGCCGCCCGCGCCCAGGTCCATCATCTCCGTTGCGGCGTTCTCCACCGTGTGCGGCTGGCGCACCGCCAGGGTGTTCTCCCCCAGCACCACGGTGTCGCCCGCGTTCAGGTGCTTGCTGCCCTGGAGCGGCGAGCCGTTCACCCGGCTGCCATTGCGGCTGCCCAGGTCCTCGATGCGCAGCACGTCACCTTCGACGTAGAGCCGCGCGTGCCGGCGCGACACCAGGTCGCCGCCCAGCACGATGTCGTTCTCGTCCGCACGGCCGAGGCTGGTGACGCCCTCCGGCAGGTCGTACGACGTGTCGAAGTAGCCGGGCCCGTTGATGATGATCTGCCACATCGGGCGCAAGACATTACACGACCTCCCAATCTTCCGAGAGTCCGAGACGCTTTCCCGTGGAAGACGGGCGTCCAGCCGAGGCCCCGGCAGCCCTCCCGCGTCGCGTCATACCCGGGGGGCTCCACCCCGATGCCGGGGTCGGAGTTCACCTGGGGCGGTGGATGAAGCGGAAATCACCCACGCGCAGCGTGCGGAATTGTGCTCAGGGCACACCGCCGTCGGGGAGCTGGCCGTTCACCACCGACAGCGCGTCCAGGTCGAAGCCGCCGGACGTGCCGCCGTAGCTGTTGAGCCCCGTGTCGGTGAGGCGCACGAAGCGCGCGCGGGGAAGGCCCACGTCCGCCAGGTCGAAGCCGTCCCCGCCCGCCACGGCCGGGTCGGTGGGGGACACGCCGTTGTCCGGTGCCGAGTGCACCGGGTGCGTGCCGGCACAGCCCGGGTAGCCGCCGTCCTTGTCGGTGGCGTCGCACGGGAAGTCGAACCAGGTGACGCCGTCGTCGCTGACGGACACCTGGGCCGTCTCCGCGAAGATGTCGCCGCCGAACTTCTGGAAGGCGTTCTCGAACACGAGCAGGTCCACGCCCGGGCCGTCCACCGCGAACAGGTCGGTGAACTCCAAAGTGATGGAGCCGCCCCGCCCCAGCGACAGCACGTCGAGCGAGCCGGTGTTCTGCCCCGCCCCCACCGGAGGCCCGAGCACGATGTCCGGGAAGCGGTCCTGCCCGAAGCCGGCCGAGTCGCCGAACGCGTACGCCGTCACGCGGTCCGCGAACGGATCCACCGGCCGCGAGCCCGCGTCGACACCGGCATCGGCGTCCGTCCCCGCATCGGCCTCCGTGCCTGCATCGGGGACACCGGCATCCGTCTGGATGCCGGCATCCACGAGTTCCTCCCCCGGAAGCGGTCCGGGCTCGGACTCGCCCGTGCACGCGCCCAGGGCCAGCAGCGCGCCGAGCGCGAGCAGCGGGCGCTTCATCACTGGCCCTGCCGGATGCGCACGAGGCGGCGGCCGTTGACGTCCTTCACTCCCACGAGCAGGTCCGCGCCCAGCGACGACAGCAGGTCCACATTCGTGCACGCGTCCGCGGCGTTGAGCACCGCCGTGCGCGTGCCCACGCTGATGGGCTGGCCGCCGCCCAGGCCGGGCGTGAGCGAGAAGCGCGACACGTCCGTGACGCCGAAGCCCGCGGCGCCGTAGGCACCGCGCACCACCGCCACGCCGTTGCCGAAGCTCGCGGCGTTGTTGAAGTCAGAGCCCACGTCCACCTTCGGCTCGTTCGTGAGAACCACCGGCGTGCGATTGGCCAGCGCCTCGCCCAGCTTCGCGTTGGACACGGCGTGCGCCACGTTCACGTACGTGTCCGCCTCCGCGTAGCCGAACACCGAGATGCCGTTGTCCGCGACGGCGGTGAAGCCGCTGGCGCCCACCTGCGCCGGGAAGTCCACCACCTTCACGGCGACGTAGGGCTTGGCGGAGGTCACCAGCGCGTAGATGCCCAGGTCTCCCGACACGGTGTCCAGGCCGCCGCCGTTGACGAAGAACGCGTCCGTGGTGCCCGCGGCGGTGTAGTTGGACGGAGCGTTGAGGTAGGCCGTCGCGTCGCGCCCGGACGCATCCACCACCGCGACGGAGCCCGGCGCGGGGAAGCCGCTCTTCGTGTAGCCCGCGAGCAGGCGCGTGCCGTCATAAGCCAGGTAGTAGGACGGGAAGGTGGCGGTCGGGTTGGAGCGATCCGCGGGCGCGATCACCGTGTCGATCGCCGCGCTCCCCAGCGCCACGTCCGGCCAGGTGCCCAGCGCGAAGACATCGCGGCCCGTGGCCGTCTCGCGCAACCCGAAGAGCGAATGCGTGGGGCCGGGCGTGGACACCACCGCGAGCACCTCCGTGGACAGGTCCGCGGACTCCGCGACGCTGAAGCCCGCCTGGAGCTGGAGCGTGCCCAGCACCTGCTCGCGAGGCAGCGGGGCGCAGGCGACCGTGCCGCCATCCGTGTCGGTGCCACCATCGGTCTCCGTGCCCGCGTCGGTGCCGGTGCCCGCGTCGGCCTCCGTGCCCGCGTCCGTGCCGGTGCCCGCGTCGTCCTCTTCGATGTCGACGACGACCTGGGTGCACTTCTCCTCGACGCAGGCCCAGGCCTGGCCCGCCGGGGCGGCGCCCTTGTCGCGGCAGTCGAAGGCGTCCACGCACTCATCGTCGCCGCAGCCCGTGCCGCCCAGCACCACCGCCAGCAGGGCGCCCATCAGCGCCGCGCGCTGGCCCTTCGTGCCCATCCGCTTCATGTCGGTCCGCATCGCGTCCTCGCTCCTGGCCTTCCCGCACGAAAGGCGGAAGGCATTGCCCTGGCGGGAGGCTTTCGCGGACGGAAGGCACCGGACCTCCAGGTGCGCGTCGCACCCTGGAGGCCTGCCTTCGCCGTCAGCTCCCCGCGGAGGTTCCGGTCTGTCGCCGGGCCCTCCACGCGGAGGACGCCGGGTCTTCGCCAGGTCTTCGGACTCGCTGAAACGGTGTTCGTGCGAACGCTGTTCCTGCTTACCGCTGCGGGGCAGTCCCGGACTCACACCGGGTTCCCTGGAAGCCCTCACGCCCCATGGCGTGAAGGCATCGATGACGGGGCGGGACTATGGCGACCCAGGAGCAAAGTCAATGCGGCGCGAGTTCAGCGCGTCGCTCGCGCATCAACACGTAGCGCCGCGTGCTGCCGTCCACGACGACGGTGGACACCACGCGCCAGCCCTCCGCCCCCAGGCGCTGGAGCTCCGCGAGGTCCTCGTCCGGGCCCTCTCGCTTGACGAAGGTGTACTCGTACGCCGGTGCCGGCGGAGGCGCTGGCGGCGGAGGCGCTACCTTCGGTGGCGCGGCACGCGTGCGGGAGGACGTCTGCGCCCAGACCTCCGAGGGCACGAGGAGTGGAGCGGCCATGCCGAGCAGCACGAGGAGTGATGCGGAACGACGTTTCATGAAGGCACATCCGGGGGAGGGACAACGGGCATCTAATGCCGCCACCCCCACCCCGGAAGCCTCGTGCGGCCCGGACTCGCCGTATGAACGCGCGAGACCGCCGGGACCGTCCGCTGGAGAACGGCTCCGGCGCTCGCGGCGCGGCTACGGCAACTGCACGCCGTTCACCACCGCGACGGCATCCAGGTCGAAGCCGCCGCTGGTGCCCGCGTAGCCGTTGGCGCCCGAATCGCGGATGCGCACGAAGCGGGCGCGCGTGAGGCCCACGTCCGCCAGGTCGAAGCCGTCCCCGCCCGCCACGGCCGGGTCGGTGGCCGGGATGCCGTTGGAGGGGTGTGAGTACACGGGCGTGACGCCCGCGCAGCCCGGGTAGTTGTTCGCCACGTCGGAGGAGGCGCAGGGGAACTCGTGCCAGATGATGCCGTCGTCGCTGACGGCCACCACGCCCGTCTCCGCGAACGGCTTGCCGCTGGGCTTGATGAACGCGTTCTCGAAGACGAGCAGGTCCACGCCTGGCCCGTCCGTGACGGCGATGTCCGTGAACTCCAGCACGATGACGCCGTTGCGTCCGAGCGACAGCACGTCCAGCGAGCCCGACGACGCGCCATCCCCCCGCGGAGCGCCCAGCACGATGCCCGGCAGCTGGGCCTGACCGAATCCGGCGCCCGAGCCCGGAGAGAACGACACGATGCGGTCCGCGAACGGATCCCCCACCAGCGGCTGGCCCTGGAGGGAGTCCTGCCAGTCCTCGCCGCCGCAAGCCACGGAGAGGAGCGCGGTGAAGCCCAGCGCGAAGGTCTTCTTCATGGGCGTGCTCACGGAGCCTGCTGGATGCGGACCAGGCGCGCGCCGTTCTTGTCATCGACGCCGACGAGCAGGTCCGAACCGATGGCGGTCATCCCGGTCACGCGCGTGCACTGATTCACGTAGACGAGGACCGGCTGACGGGCGCCAACGGTCACGGTCTCACCGGCCTCCGTCACGGTGAAGGCGAAGCGCGAGACGTCCGTGCCGGCGAAGTTGTAGTCGGGCGGGACGTAGTCACCGCGGAGCACGGACACGCCCTCGCCGTGACCCGAGGCGGCGACGAAGTTGGAGCCCACGTCGAGCAAGGGCGCATCCGCCACGACGAACGGAGTGCCGGACCTGAGCGCTTCGGTGATGGCCGCCGGGGCCACCGCGCGGCCCTCGTTGAGGAAGGTGTCGTCGGAGAAGTAGCCAATCATCGCGACGCCGTGGGTGGACACGGCGGTGAAGCCGCTGCCGCCCGTCTCCGGGGGGAGCGTGCCCACCTTCAGCGAGGTGAACGGCGAGCTGTCCGTCTTCAACGCGTAGACGGCCAGACCGGCCGACACCGTGTCGAGCCCTCCGCCGTTGATGAGGAACGCGCCCGGCACGACGCCCGCGGAGAAGTTGCTCGGCGCGGAGACGTAGGTGGAGTTCGCGGGCGAGGAGACGTCATACACGCCCACGGAGCCCGGGAAGCCCGCGCCGGACTTCGTGTAGCCGGTGAGGACGTGCTGGCCATCCGTCTCCACGAAGGGGCTGAGGAAGAGCGACGCGGAGGGGCCCCGGTCGGCGGGAGCGGCCACGTCGAACAGCGGCGCCGCGCCCAGCGACACCTGCGGCCACGTGCCCAGCGAGTACAGCGCATGCGGGCCGGCGTAGCCGTCCGACACCACCGTGTAGAGCGAGTACGTGGGGCCAGGCGTCACGCCCACCGGACCCGCGGCCGTGGGAAGCGATGCGGCCTCACCGGCCACGAAGCCCGTCTGGAGCTGGAGCGTGCCCAGCTTCGGGTCGTAGGTCGCGACTTCGCACGGATCCGAGCCCGCGTCGGTGTCCGTGCCCGCGTCCGTCTCCGTGCCTGCGTCGGTGGTTGTACCAGCATCGGTCTCTGTACCGGCATCCGTCTCCGTACCGGCATCCGTCTCCGTGCCTGCGTCGATGGTCGTACCGGCGTCGGTGCTTGTACCCGCGTCGGTGTCCGTACCGGCATCGGTGCTCGTGCCAGCATCGGTCTCCGTGCCTGCATCCGGCACGGAGACGGACGTCAGCTCGCATTTGCTCTCGACGCAGGTGTAGCGCTGTCCCGCGGGGGCGGCGCCCTGGTCGCGGCAGTCGAAGTCATCGACGCACTCATCGCCGCAACCCGTGCTGGTCAGCGCCATCGCGAGGCTCGTCAGCACCCACGCGAAGCCCTGGAGTCCCCGCCCCGTCATCATCCGCTCTGTCTTCATCCGCGACTGCTCCCTTGCATCGCCCCCACGGGCGAGGTGAATCCAAGGGGCATGGACGGAGAGCGGACCGCGCACGAGGGACACGTCAGGACACGACACGCCGCGCGAGCGGAAGACCTCCGTCACCTCCCCTCGGAGGCTCCGGTCTGGCCATGCCCGGAGGCATGGGTCGTGGCAGGTCTTCGGACTCACAGGCGCGGGAGGCCCTCATCGGGTCACCCACCTACTGGCCGTCGCTTCCCAGCCCACCGAAGGGCCAGTGCTTGCGAGGACGGCGTTCGTTCCTGCTCACCGCTGCGGGGCAGTCCCGGATTCACACCGGGTTCCCTTTAAACGCCACACCGTGCGGATGCGGCGTACCAACGACGGGCGCTGGAGTATGGCGGACGACAGGGCTTGTCAATACAAGCGGGGCCAATGCCTCACGGCACCGCGACGATGTCGATGGCATTGGAGATGCCGCGACGAGGGTCCACCGGACACGCATCCAGCGCCGGTCCCATCGCGTGCGGCGTGGAGTTGCCGCGCCGCTCGACCAACTGGCCGTCGCGCACCTCCACCACGAACACGCGGCCCGCGTTCACGTCCGTGACGTACACGGCATTGCCCACCACCGCGAGCCGTCCACCCACCGCGAGCGCGCAGCCATTCTCCGGCCCGCCGGTGCATCCCGGAGACAGCGCATACGACGCCACGGGCTTGTCATCCTTCACCAGCACCAGCCCCGTGGCCCGCACCGCCTTGGCCTGGTAACCGCCCGCCGTGTCGAACACCGCCTCGCCCAGGCAGCTCACCACCAACTGGTCGCCCACCGCCTGCACGTCGCCCGCGTTGAGGCAGTCCTTCGCGCCCAGGTCGATGGCCCGCACGCCACCATCCGCCGGGTCGATGCGCGCGAGCATCCCGGGCCCGTTGGGCAGATAGTCATTCGCGGGGTTGAGGTTGGTGAGCGCCACGTACACGCCCGCGTCCACGGACACCGCCGCGTACGGAAGCGCCATCGTCATCCCGCCGTCGAAAGACTTCAGGTCCAGGCCGGTGAGCGGAACGGTGTCCACGAGCCGGGGCTTCTCCGGGTCGCTCACGCTGACGCGAGCCACGGCGTTGCCCTGCTTGAAGTCGGAGCCGGCCGTTCCGAACAGCGGGATGTAGAACGTGTCGCCGCGCTTCGCGATGACCTGCGGGCTGGTGTTCGCGCCCAGGTTCACCTGCCCCACCGTGCGCAGTCCCAGTCCCCCGCCCTGCGCGGCCCCTTCCCGCTTGAGCACCTGGAGCGTGTTGTTCACCGAGTCGAGGACATACACATATGGAGGGTCAACGAGGATGTCATTGGGCGAAGCCGCCACCGCGCCCAGCGAGTCCTCCTCCGCCACCGTCCCCAGCGCACCCGCGGGAGCCTGCGACAGCACCGAGCGCGCCGCGTCCGCCGCCAGCACCACGCCATCCCAGGCCGCGAGCGCCTGCACCCCCGAGCCGAACTGCCGCCGGGGTCCCATCCGGTCCGTCCCCGCCTGGATGCCGACCAACTGCCCGTTGGTGTAGCAGGCCGTCACCACGTCATACATGCACCGGCCCGAGTGGCAGGACTGCACGTCCGGGCACACCGCGCCGCAGGCACCACAGTTGAGCGGATCATTCGCCAGCACGACGCAACTGCCCCCGCACCGCGCCGCACCGGCGGAGCATCCCTCGCGGCAGGTGCCGGATTCACAGACCTGACCGGACGGACACGCGGCGCCGCAAGCGCCACAGTTCAGCGGGTCGCTCGCGAGCGCGACGCACGCATCACCGCACGTCTCCGTGCCCGGCTGGCATCCGCACACGCCCGCCTGACACGTCTCCCCTGCCCGGCACGCGGTGCCACACGCGCCGCAGTTCGACGGGTCGCCCTGGAGGTCCACGCACTCGGCGCCGCAGACGCTCAGGCCGGACGTGCACAGGACCTTCTCCTCCGGGCAGCCGGTGAGGAGCGCCGCCGCCAGGGCCGACAGCAGCAGCGCGAGCCGAGCATCAGGGAGGAGACGCGACATGGGAGTCCTCGGAGGGGGAAGGGTCGAGCGCCACGGAGAGCGTCACGTAAGCGGCGCGGCCAGGCAGCGGCATGCCGGTGTAATCAGCAGTCCGCGCATCGAGCAGGTTCTTCACGTCGAACGACACGGTGAGGTCCGGCCGGTGCAGGAAGGTGCTGGAGGCCCCCACGCTCACCCAGGTGCGCGAAGGCAGTGACAGCCGCGCTTCGCCCACGCGGTTGATCAACTGCGAGGACTGGACGAGGACCTCCGTGCGGCCATTGAGCCAGTCCGGTCCCACGCGCAGCCGGCCCACCCACTTGTGGCGAGGGCGATACGGCAACTCCTTGCCGAAGTAGCGAGGGTCGCCGTAGCGGTTCTGCGTGCGGGTCCACGCATAGCTGCTGGTGGCGGTGAGCCACGCGCGAGGCCGGACCTCCAGCTCCACCTCCGCGCCCCACACGCGAGCAGCGGCGAAGTTGTAGGGCCTGGCGAGATTCGGCGGATACAGCTCGTAGGCGATGAGGTTCTCGTACACCGCCGCGAAGCCGCCCGCGGTGACGCTCCAGACGTCGTCGCGCCACAGGGCCGCGGCGTCCACGGACAGGGCGCGCTCGGGCTTGAGCTCCGGGTTGGGCAGCAGCAGGCCCTGACGGATGTAGAGCTCCAGGAACGACGGCGCGCGGTGGGACTGGCCCGCGTTGGCGCGCACGCCGAAGCCGCGGCCCAGGTCCACGCTCGCGCCCAGCTTGGGCGACAGGAGCGAGTAGTGCCCCACGCGCTCCACGCGCACGGAAGGCACCAGCTTCAGGCGTTCGGAGAACAGGGACAGTTCGTCCATGGCCATGACGCTCGCGCGCCACCACGACGCGGCCTGCCCGCCCACGGCCTGCGTGACGGACTCCGAGGAGCCAGCGAGCGTGACGGCGAGCGCGTTGCGGCCCAGCACCGCGCGCCCCTCCACCTCCGCGCCGCCCACGGTGTAGCGCTGCGCACCGGACTCCACGCCGGTGGTGCCGCCGGTGACGTCCAGCCAGTCGCTGCGGAAGAAGCCGCGAGCACTGCCTTCGCCCGTGTCACCGAAGGGCCGCGCCCAGCGAGCGCCCAGCGACAGGCGCGTCTGGTCCTGACGGCGGGACACGGTGGGGTTCTGCACGGTGCCCGCGAGCGCGCGGTCCTGTAGCGACAGCTCCGCGAGCACATCCACGCGTCCGCCGCCGTCCAGGCCATGCCGGTACTTCAGGAGCGCGCCGCCGCCGCGAGCGTCATTGCGCGTGCGCACCTCCTGCGTGAGCGGGTTGTCGTCCAGCGCGGGCAGCTCGTCGACGCGGTAGCTGAAGTCGCCCTGGGAACGGCCGCCATGCAGCAGCACCAACGCCTGCCCTTCGAGCAGCGCGCCCGACGCGGCGACGTGGGCCATCACGGTGTCGAAGCTGCCGTAGGTGACCTCGCCGCTGGAGAGCAACCGCGACGAAGGCGCGCGGGTGACGAGGTTCACCGCGCCGCCCAGCCCCCCCGCGCCGTAGCGGGCACCGGCCGCGCCGCGGAGGATCTCCATCCGCTCCAGCAGCGCGACGGGGATGAGCGACAGGTCCGCGGCGCCGCCCGCGCCGTTGAGCGGGATGCCATCCAGGAACACGAGCACGCCATTGGATGACGCGCCGCGAACCACCAGGCTCTTGCTCTGCCCGTATCCACCGGAGTCCTGCACGACGAGGCTCGCGGATCCGCCGAGCAGCTCCGCCGTGTCGCGCGCTTCGCCCGCGCGCTCGCGAGCATCGATGATGGTGATGGCGCCGGTGGGGTCGCGGCGTCGAGCGGAGTCGACGGGAGCTTCGGGGACCTCCTCGCCGATGACCTCCACGGTGGGGAGGACGAACTCAGGGAGCGGCGTCTCGGACGCAGGCGTCTCCTGCCCGGCGAGGGCCTGTGCCTGGAAACCGAGCGCCAGACCGACGACGGTCCGGGCGAGAAGCGAGCGCGACATGCTCCGCCTTCCGCTCCCTCCGTCGAAGAGAGAAGGCCTCACGGCAGCACCGCTGCCGCACCCCTGGGCAGGTCTCCTGGCTGACAGGCTCCAGACGTGGGCGCACGCTGCGCCCTTCTGGAAGGAACCCTCCACCTTCCCTTCGCGGAACGCGAAAGTGGTGACAGCCGAGGCTTCCGGCCCTGGACCTCAGGGCAACCCGTTCACAGTGGCGGGACCGCGCCGGACTCACACCGGCTTCCCTCTTGAAGGCCCGGCATGGGCACCCAAGGGCCCGGCCCTTCTAGGAGGTCACCCCCAGCCCGTCAAGGCACGGGCGCCGTCGCGCCGTAGCGCAGTCCGTCGATGAGCAGGTCGACCATCCTCCGGGTGAAACCGGGGCCGACCTCCGCCACGGGGACGCAGAGGTTCGCCACGCCGCGCAGGAGCTCGTACGCGTCGACGTCCTTGCGCACCTGCCCTGCCGCCGCGGCAGCCGTGAGCAGCGACTGGAGCACCGGCTCGAGGTGCTCACGGAAGTACGCGGGCAGCGCCTGGTACGCCGGATCCTGCACATTGAGCGACGCGGCGAGCCCTCGCTTGGTGGCGATGAGGCTGGTGAACCGGTGAAGCCACCGCGTCAGCGCCTCGAAGGCCTCATGCTCGCGCGCCAGCGCCGGAGCCTCGGCCGCGCACGCGTCAATTTCACGCCGGTACACGGCGGCGATCAGATCCGCCCGCTGTGGGAAGTGCCGATACACCGTCGCGATGCCGACACCGGCACGGCTCGCGATCTCGCGCACGGGCGCGTCGACTCCGGCTTCAGCGAACACGGCCTTCGCTGCCTCAAGCAGCGAGTCGAGGTTGCGCTGGGCATCCACTCTCTGGGTTTTCTTCATCGCCTTGACAAACGGAACAACGTTCCGCATATGTGCGGCCGTACCGGAACAACGTTCCGTATAGCCCAACCGCAGGAGGAGAGGAAGCCATGCCCCCGACCCACCGCACGACGCAACTCGGTACGACAGGCCCGCGGGTGTTTCCCGTCGCGCTGGGCTGCATGGGCATGTCCGGAGCGTACGGGCCGTCCGACGAGACGGAGAGCATCGCGACCCTCCGCGAGGCCATCGACCGGGGGGGGACGCTGCTGGACACGGCCGACTTCTACGCCAGCGGTCATAACGAGCTGCTCATCCGCCGAGCCATCGAGGGTCAGCGCGACAAGGTGCGGCTCTCGGTGAAGTTCGGGGCCATGCGCGGACCGGACGGAGCACCCGTGGGCTTCGATGGGCGCCCTGCGGCGGTGAAGAACTTCATCACGTACAGCCTGCAACGACTCGGCGTGGACCACATCGACGTCTATCGCCCCGCCCGGCTGGACCCGACCGTGCCGATTGAAGACACGGTGGGAGCGATCGCCGACCTGGTGAAGGGCGGCTACGTGCGAAGCATCGGACTCTCAGAGGTCGGCGCCGAGACGATCCGCCGAGCGTCGAAGGTGCACCCGTTGAGCGACCTTCAGATTGAGTACTCGCTCATCACGCGCGAGCCGGAGAAGACCCTCTTCCCCACGCTCACCGAGCTGGGCATGAGCGCGACGCTGTACGGCGTGCTCTCCCGCGGACTGCTGACGGGCGCGAAGGTGGAAGGAGCCCGCGTGCACTACCCGCGCTTCGCTGGCGAAGCGGGCCAGCGCAACGCGGCGGCCATCGCGCGCTTCCACGCATACGCCGCGGAGCGAGGGATGACGCCCGCGCAGCTCTCCGTGGCGTGGGTGCTCGCGAAGCAACCGGGGTTCGTGCCCGTCGTCGGAGCACGCACGCGAAAGCAACTGCACGACGTGCTCGGAGCATTGGAGAAGCCCCTGTCATCCGATGATGTGGCCGCCGTCGAGGCCATCCTCCCGAAAGAGGCGATCGCCGGCACGCGCTACCCCGAGCAGCAGATGAAGATGCTCGACAGCGAGCGCTGAGGCGATTCCTACTCCCTCGCCCCAATTGTCGCAGCAGTGCTGCGACAATCTCCGCTTCGGGAAAGTCGGTGGCGAGTTGGAGCGACCGGCGCAGGTTCTCCTCGCCGAAGCCGCATTAGGAGCGTGCCTCCAATTGTCTCCGCACCGCGGAGTCAATTCGCCCGCCATCCCTGTTCCCGGTGACTGCTGTGCGGACGCGCTGTCCCGTCTCTCACCGCGCAAGACACCCACTGGAGCATCCGCGCCCATCCCCGCTCGTGGACGCCTCACGCACCGCCGCACGGTGCACGGACTCCACTTCAGAGGAGCACGCCGCTGGCACGCGGGCTGCTCAAGCCCGGACGCGACCTCAGGCGGTCGAGCCAGCGAGGTGCCCGGGCCGTGGTGGCGCGGGAGTCTGAAGGGGGAAGCGTGTCGATGCTGATGGCGGGGAAGCGGTTGGCGGTGTTCTCCATCCGCGAGGGCAAGGGCGGGAGCATCTGGGTGCGCGCGGGCAGCGCGTTCGTCAACAAGGACGGTTCGCTCAACGTCTTGCTGGACGTGCTGCCCCTGGACGGGAAGCTGCACGTGCGCGAAGCGGCGGAGAAGCGCGACACGGCGGCCGGCAGCCGCTTCGGCGGCGGCGAGCCTTCGCTGGAGGCGGGCGTGGGGGGCCACTCGTGAAGTGGGCCTGGGCGTGGGTGTTGGGCTGCGTGCTGATGGGGCCGGGGCGTGCGGATGCCGCCAGCCCGCGCATGCAATACGTGGGGGTGGTCAACCTGAATGAAGCCACGGCGGCGGAGTTGGACCTGCTGCCGGGCGTGGGTGAGAAGGCGGCGCAGCGCATCCTTGAGCACCGCAAGAAGCGGCCCTTCGGTCGCGTCGAGGAACTGGTCCGGGTCAAGGGCTTCGGAAAGAAGAAGTTCCTCAAGCTGAGGGCCCACCTGGCCCTCACCGGCCCCACGACCCTCAAGAAGGAGCAGGTCCCCGCCTCCCTGTCGCCGGGAAGGGAGGCAAGCGTCACGAACCCATGACAAATACAACCATTGGTTGAGTCAGGTTCAGGAGGGCCGCCATTCCCGGGCTCCGGCATGCCCCGGGGATGGCGGCTTTCCGCCGCCTCCCAAGGCCTCCAGCCGGGCGGCCCCGTCCGCCTGAGCGCACCCCTTCCGGATTTTGCTGGAACGCCCAGGCCGACGCGCTAGGACACGCCCATCTTTGGAACACAACGGAAAGACAGGGAGGCCGGAGGTGAGGGAGGATGCGCCCATGAAGGACACACAAGCCCCGGAGTCGATGGCAGGCCCGGAGGGCAGCAGGTCCCGGGGTTCGCAGCAGCATCAGCAGCAGTTGGGTGAGGTGCTGGAGTTCATGCGCCTGCTGTGGGCCGTGGACCATGGCCTGCAGTCCACGTCCAAGCGGATGGAGTCCACGCTGGGGCTCACCGGCCCGCAGCGCCTCGTCATCCGGCTCGTGGGCCGCTTCCCGGGCATCACCGCCGGCACGCTCGCCAACATCCTCCACGTGCACCCCAGCACGCTCACCGGCGTGCTCAAGCGCCTGGAGAAGCGCGGCCTGCTGGAGCGCAAGTCGGATCCGCTCGACGGCCGCAAGGCGCTCTTCGCGCTGACCGACGCCGGCCGCGCGCTGGACATCCCGTCCGAGGGCACCGTCGAGTCCGCCGTGCAGCGCGTGCTCGCCCGCCTGCCCCGCGACCGCATCGTCTTCACCCAGGAGGTGCTCAAGGCGCTCGCCGAGGAGCTGGGCGGCCTCTCCGCGCCCCTGGAGGACGCGGCCCCCTCCCGCCCCACCCCTCCCGCCGAAGGCTGAGCGCGCCCCCCTGCCCTCCCGCCGTCCGCACCGGACGGGGAGGGCCCGGGTCCCCCTTCCGCGTTGTCCCCAGAACCCTGCCGTCCGCCCCTCCTTCGTGCGGCGGACACAGGCCCCTTCCTTTCTGTCCTCCGCCCCGGCGATGCACGCGCGAAGACGGCGGGAGTGCGCCACAATTGGGAAATAGCCGGCCCCGCCCGGGGTTGGCTCGCGACCGACGAGCGGACAAGCCAGCGTGAACCTCGAGACACCGCAGAGCCCAGCCCCCGAGCTGCCGCCCCCGCCGCCTCCTCCGGCCCCGCCCCCCCAGGCCCGGCGCGAAGCGCGCTCCGGAGGCGTGGCGGAGCTGCTCGCCCAGGTGCGCGCCCGCCAGCGCCGCCAGCTCTGGGCCCAGGGCCTGCTCTTGGGCGCCGTCGCGGCCCTCGTGCTCCTGTTCGCCACGGGCCTGCTGGGCCGCGCGGTGCCGGGGCTCGCCCGGAGCCTCCTGTGGCTCGCCCTGCCCGTGGGCGCCGCAGTGGCGTACGTCTTCGGCGTCGTGCTCGCGCACCGGCAGGTGGGCGACGACGCGCGCACCGCCCGGCTCGTGGGCCAGCGCCGCCCGGAGCTGTCGCTGGACGTGCTCGCCGCGGTGGAGTTGTCGCGCGAGCGCCGTGAAGAGGCTGGCTGGTCCCCGCAGCTCGCGGACGCGTTCCTGCGGCAGATGGACGAGCGCGCCCGCACGGTGGACCCCGGGCTCGTGGTGGACCGCCAGCCGCTGCGGCGCGTGGCCATGGCGTGCGGCGGCGTCGTGCTGGCGCTCGCGGTGCTGATGTTCTTCGTGGGGGGCCGCTGGGCCGCGGGCTGGAAGCACCTGCGCGAGCAGGCCGCGCGTCCGGAGACCGCCGCGCAGGCGGAGCCCATCACCGGCGACATCGAGCTGACCTACCGCTACCCCGCGTACACCGGCCTCGCGCCGCGCACCGTGCCCGGCACCAACGGCGAGGCCAGCGCGCCCGCCGGCACCGAGGTCGCGCTGAAGACGCGCTCGGACCGGCCCATCGAGCGCGCGGAGGTCGTGGTCAACGACCAGACGCTGCCCCTCACCGTCACCGGCGGCCGCGAGCTCACCGGCAGCTTCGTGGCGAAGCAGGGCGGCCACTACCACTTCGTCTTCTACGGCGCGCGCGCGAAGCCGCTCGCGGTGGGCCCGGACATCCCGCTCACCGTGGAGGCGGACAAGGCGCCCCAGGTGACGCTGCTCGTCCCGTCCACGGAGATTGAGGTCGACCCCGGCCAGACGGTGACGCTCAAGTACGAGGCCACCGACGATTACGGCCTGTCCGGCCTGGCGCTCGTATACCGCATGCCCGGCGCGAAGCAGGAGACGCGCGTGAACCTGCCGCGCGAGGACAGCCGCCGCAGCCGGGGCACCTTCAACTGGGACCTGGGCCCGCTCAAGCCCGCCCCCGGCGACCGCATCACCTACTACGTGGAGGCCAGGGACAACGACGCGGTGGAGGGCCCCAAGAAGGGCGTCAGCCGCACGCAGACCCTGCGCGTCTACAGCGCCGCCGAGCACCGCCGCGCCGCCCTGGAGAAGGCCGAAGTGCTGTGGGGCCGCCTCGTGGACCACCTGGCGGACCGCCTGGAGGGGCCCGACCGCGCGAAGCAGAAGGACGCGGCCGCGGTGGAGACCGCGAAGTCCGTGGACACGAGCGGCCAGCAGCTGGCGGACGACTTCCGCGCGCAGGGCGCCGAGCTGTCCCGGGAGAAGGACGTGCCCAAGGAGATTGTCTCCGCGCTGCTGAACATCGGCGGGGAGCTCAAGCGCAGCGTGGGCACCACCGCCGACTTCCGCCGCCTGTACCTGCGCACCCAGCGCGCGCGCGGCGAGGACTGGGGCACCGGCACCCGGCTCACCGCCGTGGTGGAGGACGAAATCGAGGGCCTGGAGCGCGACATCCTCTACCTGGAGTCGCTGCTGGACCGGCAGAAGCTGGAGGCGCTCCAGGAGCTGACGAAGCAGCTGGCCAACGAGCGCCGCGACCTGTCGCGCCTCATCGAGCAGTTCAAGGCCAACCCGGACGAGGCCGCGCGCGAGCAGGTGATGCAGCAGATCCAACAGCTCAAGTCGCGCATCCAGGAGCTGATGCAGCGCATGGCGGAGCTGCGCAAGGGCATCCGCGACGAGCACCTCAACGCCGAAGCGCTGTCGGAGATGATGCAGCAGGAGGACATGCAGGGCGCCATGGATGAGGTCGAGCGCCTGATGCAGGAGGGCAAGGCGGACGAGGCCCTGGCGAAGCTCCAGGAGCTGGGCATGCAGATGGACGAGATGCTCGAGTCCATGGACAAGTCCCAGGAGGACTTCGGCGCGGAGCAGTACCCGGAGCTCGCGGAGAAGTTCGGCAAGTTCATGGACGACCTGCAGGGCACCATGGACGAGCAGCAGAAGGTCGCCGAGCAGACGCGCGCCCTGCGCGACCAGGCCCGGGGGCAGAACCGCGAGCGGCTGAAGGAGAAGGGCCAGGCCCTCAAGGACGAGCTCAACCGCAAGCTGAAGCAGGTGCAGGACGACTACCAGAAGCTGGACCCGGGCCGGCTCAACAGCCGCGCGGCCCGCCCGCTGGAGGAGGCCCAGTCCGAGCTGCGCAACGTGGAGAACGCGCTCAAGGTGGACGACTTCGACCTGGCCGCGGAGTCCGCCGCGCGCGCGGAAGATGCCGCGCGCCAGCTGTCCAGCATGGGCGAGCAGCAGCGCCAGCTGGATGAGATGTTCGGCAACCCGCCCGAAGTGCGCCAGCAGTCCGCGAAGCTCGCGGAGCAGCTCAAGCGGGACGCGCGCGACGTGGCGGACGTGAGCCAGCAGCTGCAGAACCTCTTCCCGCCGCCGGGCTCGCAGCTGTCGCAGCAGGAGAAGCAGCAGCTCCAGCAGCTGGGCCAGCGCCAGCAGCAGTTGGAGCAGCGCGCGCAGGGCCTGCGCCAGCAGATGGAGGACATGGAGCAGACGGCGCCGCTGTTCGGCGAAGAGGCCGGCCAGCAGATGGATGAGATTGGCCAGCGCATGGGCGAGGCGTCCCAGCGCATGCAGGGCAAGGACCCCGGCCGCGGCTACGGCGAACAGCAGGCCGCCATGGAAGGCCTCAAGCGCTTCCAGCAGCAGATGCAGCAGAGCCAGAAGGGCCGCAAGGGCGGCCGCGGGCTGCCCATGCCCATGGGCTCCGGCCGGCGCCAGGAGGGCAACGGCCGCAACCCGCAGGACAAGGTGGAGCTGCCGGACGAGGACGCGTTCCAGGCGCCTCGCGAGTTCCGCAAGGACCTGCTGGACGCGATGAAGCAGGGCGCGCCGGAGAAGTACCGCGAGCAGGTGAAGCGCTACTACGAGGAGCTGGTGAAGTGAGCCGCCACATGCACGCGTCCCTCAACGGACTGGGCGTCCTGTGCGCCCTCCTCGTCGCCGTCCCCACGGCCTTCGCGCAGCCCCCCGACGCGGCCCTCAAGGAAGAGGTGAAGCAGCGGCTGGGCAAGGTGGAGCAGTCGCTGGACGACTGGGACGTGGGCGGCGCCCGCCGCGAGCTGGCCGAGGTCGAGAAGCGCGTGCCCTCCGAGCTGGAGCCCCTGAAGTACTTCCAGGGGCGCGTGGCCTTCGAGGAGGGGCAGTACGAAGACGCGGTGACGCTGCTGGAAGGCGCCAACATCGAGGACAAGCCGGGCAGCTACCTGCGGCTGGCCAAGGACACGCGCGCCATCGTCAAGGACCACCAGAAGGCGGAGAGCGAGCACTTCATCTTCTTCTACCCGAAGGGCAAGGAAGAGGTGCTGGTGCCCTACGCGCTGGAGACGCTGGAGTCCATCCACCGCGCGCTCGCGGAGGACCTGGGGTGGACGCCGCCGGGCAAGGTGCGCGTGGAGGTGGTGAACAACGCGCGCGAGCTGTCCCGCGTCAGCACGCTGACGGAGAAGCAGATCCGCACCACGGGCACCATCGCCATCTGCAAGTTCAACAAGCTGATGGTGACGAGCCCCAAGGCCGTGGCCCAGGGCTACGACTGGCAGGACACGCTGGCGCACGAGTACGTGCACCTGGTGGTCAGCCAGATGTCCCACAACACCGTGCCCATCTGGCTGCATGAGGGCCTGGCCAAGTTCCTGGAGTCGCGCTGGCGTGGCAAGGGCGGCCTGGCCATGACGCCGTCCACGCAGGCGCTCCTGGGCAAGCGCGTGAAGGAGGACAAGCTCATCCCCTTCGAGAAGATGCACCCCTCCATCGCCATGCTGCCCACGGCGGAGGACGCGGCCACCGCGTTCGCGGAGGTGTTCTACGCCATCGACTACATCCACGGCACCCAGGGCACCGCGGGCCTGCGCACGCTGCTCCAGGAGCTGAAGGCGGGCCAGCCGGACAAGAAGGCGGTGGAGGCGGCGACGGGCATGTCCTTCCCCCTCTTCGAGAAGACCTGGCTGTCCTACGTGAAGAAGCAGCCCTTCCCGCAGGAGCTGGTGCCTCGCGACGACCGCGTGGTGCTCAAGGAGGACGCCAAGGGCGCGCAGAAGGACAGCGAGAAGAAGGGGCGTGAAATCTCCTTCGGCGGCTTCTCCGAGGTGACCGAGGTCCCCGCGCGCAAGTTCGCGCACCTGGGCGAGGTGCTGCGCGAGCGCAACCGCGTGAAGGCCGCCGCGGAGGAGTACGCGCGGGCGCACAAGCTGGTGGGCGACAAGTACGAGTCCGTGTCCAACAAGTTCGCGCTCGCGCTGTTGGAGCTGCGCCGGCTGGAGGAGGCGGAGTCCGTGCTGCGCGGCTCCTTGCGCATGCACCCGGGCTCGCCCTCCACCAATGTGCACCTGGGCCGCATCCTGCTGTTCCGCAAGGATTACCCGAAGGCGAAGACGGCGTACCTGGAGGCGCTGGCCTCCGACCCGTTCGACCCGGAAATCCACGTGGCCCTCACGCGCATCCACGGCGCGCTGGGAGAGACGGCGCTCGCGTCCCGCACGCGCCTGGCCGCCGCCAACCTCACGGGCCTCAAGCCCGACGACGTGGACCGCGCCGCCCAGGCCTTCCTGCGCGCCGAGGACGAGCTGTCGGAGACGAAGAACGTCCCCGCCGGTACGCCTGACGCCCCGAAGCCCGCGCCCGCTCCAAAACCCGCGAAGTAGCCCTCCTCCCCGGCGGCCAGCCAGCCGGGCCCCTGTCTCCGTTCCCTTCCCTCCCTCCCGGGATGCCTAGCTTTCCGGGCACGAGGAGGACGGGATGGAGTTCCCAGACAGTCGTGCGGTGCTGAACGTCCGCTCCCGGTCCCGGGGTCAGTGGCGCTGTCCACTGGCGCACCGGTCCGTGGGCGCAACGTGAATTGGCACACGTCCTCCTTCCCACCCACTGGGTCCAGCGCCGCGCCCTGCTCCAAGGTGCGCCGCGCGGACCGGGTGTGTCCGGTCCACCGACTTGTCCCGCCTCACTTCCGAGGCCCTGAAAAGGAGCTGCACCCATGAAGCGCACCCTGCACGGAGTCACCCTCGCCGCGGTCCTCTTCACCGGCGGCGTCTCGCTGGCCCAGACGGCCGCGCCCATGACGAAGCCCGCTCCCGCCGCCAAGGGCATGGCCGAGTTCAAGGGCTTCATGGCCCCCACGGATCCGAAGGCCTTCCTGGAGCGCCTGCACTACATCAACCAGTCGGAGATCAAGCAGGCCGAGCTCGCGCAGAAGAACTCGGAGAACCCGGACGTGCAGAGCTACGCGAAGATGATGATCGACTCGCACACGGCCGCGGACAAGCAGGTCATGGACTTTGCGAAGACGCAGAACCTGAAGCTGGCGGAGATGCCCAAGCCCGCCAACGACGTGGAGAAGAAGGCCATGGCCGCCGACAAGGCGAACATGGAGAAGCTCCAGGCGCTGAAGGGCGCGCCGTTCGACTCGTGTTACATGTCCGGCCAGGTCGGCGCCCATGACGAGGCCATTGGCAAGGTGATGGCCGCCAAGCAGGGCATGACCTCCGCTCCCGCGGAGATGACCACCATGCTCACGCAGCTCACCCAGGAGCTGCCCAAGCACCGCGACATGGCCTACCAGACGCTGGGCAAGCTGGACGACGCCATGGGCGTGGGCGGCGCCGGCATGCAGGGCGGCACCATGGACCACGGCTCCATGAACCACGGCGCCACCCCGCCGAGCGGCTCCATGGGCGGTGCGACGAAGACGAAGTAATGCAGCAGCAGTGAAGCGTGGAAGCGCCTCCCCTGAAGTGCATTCACGGGAGGCGCCCTCCGCGTGCATAGTGCCGGGCCATGTCCCGACTGATTGCCCTGGCCTCCTGTGTCTCCGTGCTGCTCCTCACCGGATGCTCCAACGACGCCGACGCCATCTGCGACTACCGCAAGACGTGCTTCGACTCCGACCTGGACACCGGCAAGTGCGCCGAAAAGATTGGCGCCTGGGAGGAGGAGAAGGAGAGCGAGCAGGACAAGCGCCGCGAGCGCACCGCGGAGTGCTCGCAGTGCATCGCCGACCGCACCTGCGCGGAGGTCATCGCCAGCTGCATCGACGACTGCTTCGGCATCCCCTGAAGCCCAGCGCCTCAAGGGATGCCTTGCTGGACGCGCGCTACTTGCGCGTCCAGCGGTCCAGCCAGCCCAGCACCTCGTCGTGCCACTGGATGCTGTTCTGCGGCTTGAGCACCCAGTGGTTCTCGTCCGGGAAGTACAGGAAGCGGGACGGGATGCCGCGGCGCTGGAGCGCGGTGAAGGTGGCGATGCCCTGCGTGTCCACCACGCGGTAGTCCTTGCCGCCGTGGATGACGAGCATGGGCGTCTTCCACTTCGCCACCTGGTTCACCGGATTGAACTTCTCGTACGACTCCGGCTTCTCCCAGGGCAGCCCCTTGTGCTCCCACTCGGGGAACCACAGCTCCTCGGTGTCGTAGTAGGCGGCGCGCTCGTCGAAGATGCCGTCGTGGTTCACCAGGCACTGGAAGCCGTCCGCCCAGTTGCCGGCGATCCAGTTGATCATGTACCCGCCGTAGCTGCCGCCCAGCGCGCACCGCTTCGTCTTGTGGATGAAGGGGTACTTCTGGAGCGCGGCGCTCAGGCCCTTCTGCAAATCCTCCAGCGGCTTGCCGCCCCAGTCCCCGGAGATGGAGTCCGTGAAGGCCTGGCCGTAGCCGGTGGAGCCGTGGAAGTCGATCATCACCGCCACGTAGCCGCGGCCCGCGTACACCTGCGGGTTCCACCGGTAATGGAAGTGGTTGCCGAAGCTGCCCTGCGGTCCGCCGTGGATGAGGAAGGCCAGCGGGTACTGGCGCTTCGGGTCGAAGTCCACCGGCTTCACCACGTAGCCGTGCACCGTCTCGTTGTTCCAGCCCGGGAAGCTGAACTGCTCGAAGGCGCCGAACTTCAGGCCCGCGAGCGCGTCCTTGTTCACCTGGGTGAGCTGCCGCGCGCCGGTGCCGTCCGCCTTCACCGCGTACAGGTCCGCCGGCGAGTCCAGGTCATCCATGGCGTAGACGACCTGGCCGTCCGCCGCGGGCTGGGCGCCATCCGCGCTGCCGCCCTGGGTGAGGCTGCGCGCCTTGCCGGTGGCCACGTCCAGGGCGAACACGGTGTTCTGCCCCACGTCGTTGGCGGTGGTGTAGAGCGTGGCGCCGTCCTTGCTCCACGCGAGCGAGCCCGCCGAGCGGTCCCAGTCCTGGGTCAGCACGCGCTCCTGGCCCCCCGGCCACGTGCGCAGGATGACGCGAAAGCGGTCGGCCTCGAAGCCGGGGCGGGACATGGCCACGTACGCGAGCGTCTTGCCGTCCGGGCTGAACACGGGGCTGGTGTCCGTGGCGCGGTTCTTCTCCGTGAGCTTGCGCGGCTTCGTCTTGCCGTCGACGGGCGCGAGGAACAGGTCCAGGTCGGTGGACCACGACTCGGTGGGGCCCACGTCGCGCGCGGCGAAGACGATGCCCTTGCCGTCCGGGGTGAAGGTGAACTCCTCCGCGCCGCCAAAGGGCTTGCTGGGCGCGTCCGCGTTCATGCCCTTCATCACGTCCACGGCCGTGCCGCCGGCCACCGGGACGACGAACAGGTGCGAACGCGTGCCGTCCTTCCAGGTGTCCCAGTGGCGGGCGAAGAGCTGATCATACGCGCGGCCGGTGGTCTTCTTCTTGGAGGCCTCCGCGGCGCGCTGGGTGTTGCACGCGAGGTCCGCGCAGTCGGGGCGCGCGTCCAGCGCCACCGCGAGCTGCTGGCCGTCACGTGACAGCGCGAAGCTGTTCACGTCCAGCGGCAGCTTCGTGACGGGCATCGGCTCGCCGCCGTCCACGGGCAGGCGCCACACCTGCGAGGAGCCGCCGCGCGAGGACAGGAAGAAGAGGCTCTTGCCGTCCGGCGCCCAGACGGGGTCGCTGTCGCTGCTCGGGTCCGTGGTGAGCTGGCGCGGCGCGGAGCCGTCCAGGTTGACGAGCCACAGGTCGGTGCGGCCGCGGTTCGCCTCCAGGTCGGTGGAGCGCAGGACGTAGGCGACCTGGCGGCCGTCGGGAGAGACGCGCGGGCTGCTGAGCCGGCGCAGCGTGACCAGGTCCTGTTGATTGAACGGATGCGGCGCGGGCGCGGGGCTTGCGCCGAGCGCCAGGGCCGCGAGGAGCGACAGGGGCATGGGTGGGTTCCTCCGGAGAGATGGAACCCGGACCGTGCCCTCGGGAGGACGCACTGTCCACCGATGGATGCGGGCCCCGGTGGAATGGGTGGAAGGCCCTGACGCGCGGTGCTAGAGATTCAGCCCATGAGCGCACCCATCGTCGTCCACATCTGGTCCGACTTCGTTTGACCCTGGTGTTACGTCGGCCTCGGTGAGGTCGAGAAGCTGAAGAAGGAATACGACGTCCAGGTGGAGTGGCACCCCTACTTCCTGCGCCCGGAGACGCCTCCGGAAGGGTTGCCGTTGCCCGAGTACGTGCGCCAGGGGATGAAGGACCCCAACAATCCCCTGAAGCTCCGCGCCGCGAAGGCCGGGCTGACGATGGTGCAGCGGGACATCATCCCGTCCACGCGCCGGGCGCACGAGGCGGCGGAGTACGCGCGCGCTCAAGGCAGGCTGGAGCCCTTCCAGGCGGCCATCCTGCGGCGCTACTGGAGTGAAGGGCAGGACCTCTGGCAGTGGGACACGCTGCGGGCCGCGGGCGTGGAGGCCGGGTTGGATCCGGACGCGCTCCAGCGCGCGGTGGAGGAAGGCCGCTACCGGCAGGTGGTGGAGGAGTCCGTGCGCGGGGCCCAGGAGATGGGCATCCGCGCGGTGCCCACCTTCATCCTGGGTGACAAGCTGGCCATCCAGGGCGCGCACGAGTACCCATCGTTCCAGCGGGCCATGCAGCAGCTGGGCGCCAAGCCGAAGCAGCAGGGCTGAGCGTTACAGGCCCTTCACCAGGATGAGCAGCCGCGCGAAGGTCTCCGGACCTTCGCCGGCCAGCCCCTTCGCGAAGTCCAGGAACGAGGGCGCCTGCTCCACGTGCTTGGCGACGACCTGGAACGCCTCCACGGCGGCGGCATCCAGCGAGGCCACGGGCGTGCCGGGAGCCTCCAGCAGCGCCACCACGGCCGGGTGCCCGAGCAGCACCCAGCGCACCACGGAGGCGCGCAGCACGAGCAGGAACACGGCGTTCAGGAGGCTCTCGGCTTCCGTGAACGGGTGGCGTAGGACGTGGTTGAGCGCGTGGTGCAGGAAGTACTGGTGCACGCGTTCCCCGTGCAGGGCTTCCAGTGCGGAGCGCCGCGCGGCGTGGAGTTCCCAAGCCGGGTCGGGATGCGTGTCCGCGCCACCGTAGGACGCGCGCACGGCGTCCATGAGCGCGAGGAAGCGCGGGCTGCTCACGGCGGCCTCGCGTGAACGGAGCACGGCGCCGCAGATGCCGGCCCACGGGCCTCCGGGCAGCTCCAGCACTTGGAGCTGCGCGTGCAGGGACGCGAGCATGTCCGCGGATTCGTACTCGCGCAGGACCTGCGTGAGCCGCGCTTCGGCTGCTTCCGCGCGGCCCTCGCCTGCCTCCGGCGCGGAGTCCGACATGGGCTCACGCACCTCGATCGCGGAAGCGTCACTCGCGCTGGGATGCCGTGTCGCCTCGCCTGCCGCTGAACCGAACGCCGTCGTCCCCGGGAGGTAGAAGTCGCCCAGGTCCAGCGCCATGCGGCCCAGCGCGTACAGCCTCGCGGCGTACGGGACCTCGCGGCGATTCAAGAGCCGCAGCATCGCTTCGCGCACGGTGTCCGCGTGGGCCGTCCACGCGTCATCTCCCGCCGCCACCTGCCGCGCGACCTGCGGACGCAGGGCCTGTTCCTCGGGCACGGGCTCGCGCACCAGCGCGTCCTCCGCCAGCAGGCACAGGCGCGCCGTCTCCGGACATGCGAGCGACCCGGCCATCTCCACCTGCGCGCCCCAGCGCGTGAGCACTCGCGGGAAGACGGAGCAGCCGTCCGGCAACACCGCTTCGCCGTAGCGGCGCTGGAGCGAGCACAGCTTCGCTTCGTCCAGGAAGGCGCAGTGTCCGTCCGCGCGCTTTCCCAGGATGCCCGCCTGCTGGCCCGTGGCGCCGTCCGGGTTCGGTGTAATCAGCGCCGCGACGCGCGCCTCGTCCGGTGTGCCCGCGACCTTCTGGCGCAGCAGGCTCCAGCGCGACTCGCTGATGGGCACCGTCAGCCCCGCGCAGCAGGTGTCCTCGCACGCTTCCGCGATGCAACGGAAGCGCGCCATGTAGCGGGGGGCGGAGGCGGTCATCGCGCCAGTCTACTTGCGGCCCAGCGCCTTCTTCACGAATCCCCAGAAGCGGCCCGCGCGATCCTTCAGGTCCGCGCCCCGGCGCTCCTCGGCGGCGCTCACCGCCTCCTTGCTCACCTGGAGCTGCTTCTGGAGCTCCTCCGGCGAGTAGCGCGTGGCGAGCGTCGCCTTCACCTCCTTGCGCGTCGAATACTCACGCGCCTCCACGTGCAGCACGCATTCGGAGTCCAGCTTGAGCGTCACCGCCACGCGCACGGAGCCCTTGGGGCCCTTCGGCAGGCCTTCCATGCGCACGGTGCCCAGGTACTCGTTGGCGGAGATGTGGTTGTCCTCGCCCTGGAAGACGGACAGCTCCATCCGCTCTTCGTTGTCCTGCGACGTGCTGATGGCGAACGAGCGCTGCGTGGGCAGCGGGCTGTTGCGCTCGATGACGCGCTTGAAGCCGCCGCCGGGCATGGCCACGCCAATGGTCATGGGCAGCACGTCGATGAGCACCACGCTGCTCACCTTGTCCACCGAGCCCGAGTACAGCGCCGCGCCCAGCGCCACGGCCTCGTCCGCGTTGACGCTCGCCTGCGCGTTCTTGCTGAACAGGCCCTTGAGCTTGTCGCGCACCAGCGGCATGCGGCTCATGCCGCCCACCAGGATGATGTCGTCCACCTCCGAGGCCTTCAGCTTGGAGTCCAGGAGCACGTCGCGCACCACGTCGATGGTGCGGTTGAGCAGCGGGTCGCAGATCTTCTCCAGGTCCTGGCGCGACATCGTCACGCGCAGGTCCCGGGGACGGCCCGCGTCGTCCATCATCAACATGGGGATGTGGACCTCGAACGTGCTGCGCTCGGACAGCGCCATCTTCGCGCGCTCGGCGGCGTCGCCCACGCGAGACAGGGCGATGCCGTCCCCGTTGAACGCGATGCCTTCCTTCTCCTGGAAGCGCTCCAGGAGGAAGTCGACGATGAGGTTGTCGAAGTCGATACCGCCCAGGAAGATGTCGCCGCCGGTGCCCAGCACCTCGAAGACGTTCTTCTCGATGCGCAGGATGGTCGCGTCGAAGGTGCCGCCGCCCAGGTCGTAGACGAGCACCTTCTTGTTGAGCTCGCGGTTGAGGCCGTACGCGAGCGCCGCGGACGTGGGCTCGTTGAGGATGCGCTCCACCTTGAGGCCGGCCATCGCGCCGGCCTTGCGGACCGCTTCACGCTGGGGCTCGGAGTAGTAGGCCGGCACCGTCACCACGGCGCGCTCCACCTTCTGGTTGAGGTGGGTTTCGGCCATCTCCTTGCACTCGCGCAGGATGATGCCCTGCACCTCTTCCAGCGACAGCACGTCGTTGCCCAGGCGCACGGCGGCGCGGCCGGCGGCGTCGGGGGTGATTTCGTAGTGGAAGCGCTCGCGCACCTGCTTCACCACGGCGCTGTCGTAGGGGCGGCCCACCAGGCGCTTCGCGCCGTAGATGGTGTGCGTGGGCCGCAGCACGAGCTGGTTCTTCGCGCGATGGCTGACGAGCAGCTTGTTCTGCGCGCTCAGCGAGATGACGGACGGGATGGTGTTGTAGCCCTCGCGCGAGCGGAGCACGACGGGACGGCCGTTGGACAGGAGCGCCACGCAGGAGTTGGTGGTGCCCAGGTCGATGCCGATGACCGGCCCCGTGCCGGCCAGCGTCTGCGGCGGCGTGAGGTAGATGGGGCGCACCTGGCCGTTGGCGTCCAGGGCCGGGGGCGCGGGGGCCACCGGCGCGGCGGCGGGCGCGAGCGTCGCGGGGGCGACCGGAGCGGGCGCGGGCGGGGCCTGGCGCACGGAGGGAGGAAGCACGCTCGGCGGCGGCTGTGGCGGCGGAGGGGCCACGGGCCGCGCGGCGGGACGGCCCCCGGAGGACACGGGCTCGCGCGCGAGTTCCAGCGGCCCGTCGTCGTCGATGGACAGGTCCAGGTCGAACTCGGCGCTGCCGCCGGACGGGCTCTGCGGCGCGGGAGGCTGCTGCGGGACAGCGCGGCCCCAGGACGACGCCGGCTCCTGCGAGAGGCCGGGCGCAGCGGGACGGTTGGCGAAGGAGCCGGGCTCCAACGGCAGCTCACCGGGAGCGTGTGCCCCGGGACGGCCCGCCACGGATCCAGGTTCGCGGCCCAGCCCCGGAGCACGTCCCGCCGCGGATCCAGGCTCCAGTCCCAGGCCCGGAACGGAAGGACGTCCGGCGGCGGATCCGGGCTCACGCCCCAGGCCCGGCGCGGTGGTGCGCCCGCCAGAGGAGCGCGGTTCAAGGCCCAGGCCCGGCGCGGCGGGACGACCGCCAGAAGAGCGCGGCTCAAGTCCCAGACCCGGCGCGGCGGGGCGACCGCCAGAAGAGCGCGGCTCAAGCCCCAGACCCGGCGCGGCACGGCCGGCGGCGGATCCAGGTTCGCGCCCAAGTCCCGGCGCGCGACCAGCGGCGGATCCAGGCTCCAGTCCCAGGCCCGGCACGGAGCGACCGGCGGCGGATCCAGGCTCGCGCCCAAGTCCCGGCGCGCGACCGGCGGCGGATCCAGGCTCGCGCCCAAGTCCCGGCGCACGGCCAGCGGCGGAGCCCGGCTCACGCCCCAGCCCCGGCGCGGCGGCACGGCCGGGCGAGGATGCGGGCTCACGCCCCAGCGGACGCTGACGGCCCGGCGAAGAAGTGGGCTCGCGCGCCAACTCCAGCGGCGCGTCGTCATCCAGGGAGGACAGGTCGAAGTCGAACTCGGCGCTGCCACCAGAGGGCTTCGCGGGCGCCACCGGCGGCGCCGCGGGCGGAGGCGCAGGGGCCGCGCGCTGCACGGGCGCCGGAGGCACCGGCGCGGCGCGAGGCGGCGGCTCGGGGGAGACATCCGAGAAGTCCAGTTCGAACCCACCCGCGTCGGCCGAAGCCGCGCCGTCCTCCACGGAGAGCCCCACTTCGATGGGCACCTCCTCCAGCGGCTCCCCCATCGCGATGGGCTCTCCCACGACCGGAGCCTCGAACTCGAAGTCGAGCCCCGGCAGCGGCTCGTCGCCTCCCGACAGCACGCCCTGCACGGTGGGCGGAGGCGTCCCCGCGATGAGCTCATCCAGCGGGATGTCCACGTCGTTCGCGGAGTCCGCCTGCGCCAGCCCCATGTCCTCGTCGGGCGAGCCCAACGAGAACGGCTCGTCCGAGCCGCCCAGGGACAGCGGCTCGTCCGCGCCGGGCGCGGGACTGGACGGAGCATCCAGGTCATCGAACAGCGAATCGAGCGCGGCACCACCCACCGCCGGCTGCGCGGGCGGTGCGACGGCCGCGGGCCGGGGCGCAGCGGCGGGCCGGGGCGCGGCGGCGGCTGGCGGCGCGGCCACGGGCGGACGCACCGGCGCGATGCCCGGCGTCGTCAACGGCGCGATGCCTGGCGCGGCCAGCGGCGCGATGCCCGGCGCGACCATCGGAGCAATGGACGGCAGCGGCGCGGCCGGCGCGGTGCTGCCACCCGGCTTGCGCTGGAGCATCAGGTCCACGAGCGCGCGGCTCGCGGTGTCCAGGTCCTGGAACTGCAACCCCATGCCCGGAGGCCCCGCGGGGTCGTTCACATCGCGCACCCAGCGCACGGTCGCGGTGCCCTGGAGCACGCGCACGCCGTTGGCGATCTGCACCTCGAAGCGCACGGGCGTGCCCACCGGCTGCGGCGTGCGCGAGCGGATGAACATGCCCCCGGGGCTGATGTTGGTGGCGAACTCCTCGGTGAAGCTCCCCACGGTCTCATGCTTGAGCTTCACCAACAGACCGACCGACTTGCGGTCCGAGGTACGCCGACCTTGATCCATGGTTCAGCACTGTCGCGTCCGGGGGCCATTCCCTCAAGGGGGTTCTGGCCCCCTGCCCGTCCGGCCGGTGCCCGTTCGAGACCTTCAGGTGCGCATCTGACTTACGTGTATGTCCCCGCTATCCTGGGACTTCGTTTCCCCCAGGAAGCAGTCCGGGCCCACCGGACGGGAGTCCCTCGATGAACGCGGTCCCCCATTTCGCCCCGGCTCCCCTGCATGCGCGGTGGTTGGTGGACCGACGGCATGACCTGCTCTCCACGGTGGGGGGACTGGGCGCGAGCCTGGCGCTGATGGCGTTGCACGTGCTGGGAGGCGTGAGCGGGCCGCCGCTCTGGTGGGCGTGGGTGTTGCTGCTGGACGGGCCGCACCTGTTCGCGACGGTGTCGCGCACGTACCTGGACGCTCGGGAGCGCAAGGCGCGAGCCCGGCTGCTCTGGGGCAGCCTGGGGTGGTTCGCGGCGGGGCCGGCGGTGTTCGCGGCGTCGGTGCTGTCCGGGCAGCGGTGGCCGTTCGCGGTGTTCGTGACGCTGGCGGCGCTGTGGGCGTACTGGCACGTGGTGCGGCAGCACTACGGCATCATGGTGCTCTACCAGCGCAAGGCCGGAGAGCGGGACGCGTGGGACCGGCGGCTGGACAGCGTGACCCTGTACGTGGGGCTGCTCGCGCCGTTCGTGGCGTTCGCGCTGACGCATCCGGGAGCCCGGCGCCGGTTGGGGCTGATGGCGGAGCCGACCTGGGAGGTCGGGGTGGCGCACGCGTGCTTCGCCGTGGTGCTCGGGGTGGTGGGGGTGCTGGCGGCGAGGCAGGTGTGGCGGTGGCGCCGGGGGCTGGGGGTGAACGGGCCCAAGTTGTTGATGCTGGGCGCGGCGCTGGGGCTGACGTCGCTGGTGTTCTGGCCGTCGGTGTCGCGGCGGATGGACTTCCTGATGTTCACCGTGGCGGTGACGGCGTTCCACAACGTGCAGTACCACGGCATCGTCTGGTTCTTTCACCGCAACCGCTACCACTCGGACGGCGTGGACCGGACCGCGTTCGGCTGGGCGCCGAAGGTGAGCCAGCGCTTCATCATCTACGCGCTCTGCGGGCTCACGTTCACGCTGGTGTACCGGACCCTGGGCTGCGGCATGGGCGTGCACCCGGGCTGCGGTGCGTTCGACGCGAAGCTGGCGCTGGGAAGCAGTGGGCTCACGCTGAGAGATTTGATGGAAGGCTTCATCTGGGGCTTCGCGCTGCACCACTACTTCCTGGACCAGTACATCTGGCGCGTGCGTAAGGACGCGGGTCTGAACCAGGACCTCAAGCTGAACACCGCCGCAGCGGCCTGACGGTCGGGCCCGAGGGTGTGTCGGACCTGTGCCTATTATCCGTACACCATGGCCAGCAAACATCGACGGCGGACACCTCCTCGTCCCGCGACCGCGCGTCGCGCCGCCGCCTCACCGCCCACGTGGCCCCTGCCCATGCAGCGCATCCCGCTCAGTGAAGCACGCAGCCATCTCAGCGCGCTCGTGCAGCAGGCGGCCACCCAGCGGCATCTCACCGCCATCACGGTGCACGATGAATTGAAGGCGTTCCTCATCGCGCCCTCGCGATTGGAGGCCCTGCTGGAAGCAGAGCGAAAGGTGCGCCCTGCCCGGAAACGGAAGTCGAAGCTTCGAGGCTCCCTGCGCATCGTGGGTGACCTGGAGGCTCCTGATGAGAGCCCCAGTCAGCGGCTCCAGCGCTCGGCCCTGACCTCCGCGGAGGTGCTGGAGCTTGAGTGAAGGCTACGTGCTCGACACGAATGCCCTGCTCTTCTACGCGGGAGAGCAGTTCCAGAAGCTCGGGCCCACGGCGAAGCGCGCGTTCTCCGCCTTCGAGCACCGGCGCGGTTACCTGGTGGTGCCCGCGCCCGTCGTGTTGGAGACGTGGTTGCTTGCCCAGGGCGGGAAGCTGCGTTTCCCCACCACCCTGGACGCATGGTGGTCGGACATCGAATGTCCGGAGCTGGTGCACGACGCCATGAGCGAAGCGGATGTCCGGGAGGCGGCCCGGCTCGACTGGGAGCATCGAGACCACTTCGACCGGCTCATCGTGGCGGCGGCCCGCAGGCTCGGACTGCCGCTGCTCACCCGCGACCGCGCCATCACCGACTGGGCACAGGACACGGGGGGCATCGAGGTCGCGTGGTAACAGGGCTCACGACGTCAGCTCGGTCGGCGCCCGGAGCGCACGGGTGAGCGCGTCGTTCAGCTCGCGCTTGAAGCTCATGCTCATCCAGGCATTCGGGATGGCGTCGAAGCCGTGGATGGCTCCAGGGTAGACGTGGAGCTCCACCGGGACTCCCGCGCGGGAGAGGCGGCGGGCGTAGTCCATGGACTCGTCGAAGAAGACGTCGAGCGAGCCCACCGCGATGAACGCAGGGGGCAGGTGCGAGACGTCCTGGCCAAGCGACGCGGAGAAGTGCCCGGCGCGGAAGTCGGTCGGGACGTAGTCCCCGCGCAGGGACTCCCAGCCGAAGCGCGTGTGCGCACGCGTCCATGAGAACTCGCCTGTCGTCGGGTTGGGGTCCACCTCCAGGGCCGTCCCCGTGCGGGCGTCGAGCATGGGGTAGATGAGGATCTGCGCCGCGGGCCGTGGCCCGTTGTCATCGCGGGTGAGCTGCGCCAGCGAGGCGGCGAGCCCGCCACCCGCGCTCTGACCCATGAGGACGATTCGCGACGGGTCAATGCCGAGTGACGCGGCATTCGCGTGGACCCAGCGCAGCGCCGCGTAGGCGTCGTCGATGGGACCCGGGAACGGCACCTCCGGCGCGAGGCGGTAGTCGACCGAGACGACGACAGTGTTGTGCGAGAGGGCGAGCTCGGCGTCGAAGCCCTCGCCCATGGCGGCGGTGCCCATCACCATGCCGCCGCCATGCAGGAACAGCACGGCGGGCCGGGGTGCCGTGCTCTGGCCCGGCGGCGTCTGGATGACGAGCCGGACATCGGGCGCTCCGTGCAGCCCGGGGATGCGCACCTCACTGCGAAGCGCGGTGTTTCGGGGAGCGATGGACGCAATCATCTGGTCCATGAACGTGCGGCCGTCCGCGAGGTTCTCGCGGGAGAGCCCCGGAAGGAACGGGTAGGCGATGAGAGGGAGGAGGGACGGATCGACGAGATGACGCGTGGACATGGGTGGCTCCTGGATGCGGCGGTGTGTGGGGTTGCGAAGGGACTTCAAGGCGAGGAGGCCGCGCGGATGACGACCTTGCCGATGACGCCCCCTCGCTCGGACCGCTCGAACGCGGCTTGGGCATCGGACAGCTCGAACACCTCCACGGGAGGCGCGAGGAGTTCCCGGGTCTGGAACTTCTCCGCGAGCTCCGCGAGGTCCTTGGCGGACGGCTTTGTGACGAGCAGCAGCTGCTTCTGGCGACGGAACGGGCCGAGCAGCGCGGAGGCCATGAGCGACAGAGGGGACGGCTCGAACCCCACATGCCTGCCGTGAGGCATGAGGAGGTCCCGCGCCTCCGCGAAGGACAGCTTCGTGCTCAGGTCGAAGACGACGTCGAAACGCTCGCCGAGCATCGAAAGCGGCCGGGCGCGATAATCGTGGACCCCCTGGGCACCGTACTTCCGCGCCGTGTCCAGACCCGCGGCGGACGTGACGGCGGTGACGTGCGCGCCACGCGACCGGGCGAGTTGAATCAACATGAGCCCCACCCCGCCCGTCGCACCGTTGACGAGGACGCGCTCACCGGGAGCGACGCGCGCGACGTCACGCACTGCCTGGAGCGCCGCGAGCCCCACCATCGAGACCGCCGCGGCCCCGACGTCGTCGAGCCCTGACGGAACCCTGGCGACGGAGTTCGCCGCGACCGTGATGAGCCCGGCGAGCGTTCCCTCCCGCATGCTTCCGGGGAAGCCGAACACGCGGTCTCCGACCGAGAAGCCCTCGACGCCCGGCCCCACCTCCTCGACGACACCGGCGAAGTCCGAGCCCGGTGACCTCGGGAAGCGGGCACCGCTGAGCAACTTCAGCGCGCCACGCCGGATCTTCCCGTCGATGGGATTCACCGAGACGGCTCGGACTCGGATGAGGAGGTGGTGAGCGCGGACACGGGGCGCCGGCTGCTGGGTGTGCCGCAGGACTTCGGGACCGCCGAAGCGGCTGTAGGTGAGTGCGTTCATGGCCCTCAAGCTACGGGGCGGCATCAATTCGCGGAACTTGATGGTCAGAAGGCCTATTGTTCATGCCGTGAAACTCTCGGCCTTCGACCTGAACCACGTGCGCGCGCTTCATCATCTCCTCGAGGAGGCTCACGTCACACGCGCGGCGAAGAAGCTGGGAATCACGCCCGCGGCGGCGAGCAATGCCCTGCACCGGCTGCGCGTCGACTTCGACGACCCGCTCCTGGTCCGCAACGGAAGGTCGCTCGTGCGAACGCAGCGGGCCGAGGCGCTTCGCGCGCCCGCCAGGGAGGTGATGCTCGCGGCCGGACGACTGTTCGACCAGGGACGTCCCTTCGACCCGGCGACCGCGACCTGGGACCTCTACGTGACGACGTCGGACCGCGTCGCGGAGCTGCTCCTGCCGACGCTCGACCGGCTCCTCGGGGCGCGGGCTCCCGGGGCCCTGCTCACGCTGCGGACCCAGACGCCGGACCTGGGGACGTTCCTGCGGGAGCACGGCGGGATCGCCATCGTCCCGGAGGTCGCGAAGGAGCGGGACCTGCGCTCACAACGCCTGTTCGTCGACGACTTCGTCTGCGTCATGCGCGGGGCGCATCCGCTCGCCACCGGGCGCATGTCCCTGAAACGGTTCACCGAGTGGGAGCACGTCCTGGTGGCCCCACTCGCGCAGTCGCGCCGTGGCGGCATCGACGTGCTCCTGGAGAAGGAGGGGTTCCCGCGTCGCGTGACGCGCGTGGTGACCACGTTCTCCCTGGCACTGCCGCTCGTTCTAGGTTCGGACCGGCTCGCCGTCCTTCCGCGCAGCTTCGCCTCCGCGCACGCGAAGGCACTCGGACTCGCGCTTCGGCCCCTGCCTGTCCCGATGCCTCCCATCGAGATGCTCCTGGCCTGGCATCTGGGGAACGAGGGCGACCCGAAGCACGCCTGGCTCCGCGGGCTCGTACAGGACGCAGTACGAGCCGCGGGCCTGGCGACCACGTAACCTCGAATTCAGGGCGTCACGAGCCGCAGGAACGCATCCTGGTTCCAGGTGTTCCCCGCGCCGTCGCGCTGCCACCCGGACACCACCAGCCCGGACTCCGGCGCCGCCACCAGCGTGGTCGTCGCCAGCGAGCACGTGCCGCTCTCGCACGACTCCGGCGCCAGCGACTTCGTGCCCAGGAGCGCGCCGTCCGCCGCGTAGCGCGTGACCGTGTCGCCGCACGCCGTGGCCACCGGGCCCGAGGGCTCCACCGCCGCCACCGTGCCCACGGACGTCGCACCACACGTGGGCTGCTTCACCCAGCGCTCCTGCCCGTCCGCCGCCGCCGTCAGCACGAACGGACCGCCCTCATCCAGCGCCACGCCGTTCCACACCAGCAGGCCCACCGCCTCGCCGGCCACCGCCACCGTGCCGTCCGCGCCCACCGACACGGAGCCCACGCGCCCGTTCACGCCCGGCACCTCGCGGCCCCAGGCCAGCGCGCCGTCCGCGCCGAACGCCAGCACCACGAAGCCGCCCGTGCCCTGCGCGTCGAACGTGCGCCCGTCCACCGTCACCGGGCCCACCAACCGCCCAGCCACCACCGGCGTGCCCGTCCCGGACAGCGCCACCGCCGACAGCAGCGTGCCCTCCTTCGCGCCGTTGAACGTCTTCGTCCAGGCCACCGTGCCGTCCGCCGCGTAGCGCACCAACTGGGGCGTGTGGGCCTCCGGCGTCCACTCCTCGCCCAGGGCCACGACGCCGCCCGCCGCGTCCGCCGCCACCGCGTAGACCTTCTGACCCACGCGGCGCTGCCACTCGGGCTCACCGGCCTGCGTGAACTTCACCAGGAAGCCGTCCTGCGCCTCGCCCAGCCCGAAGTCCGCCGAGTACAGGAACGCGTTGCCGGACAGGAACACCGCGCCGTCATTTCCCGTGGAGCCCGCCACGCGCAGGTCCGACAGGCGGTTGCGCTCGAACTCCTTCGCCCACTGCTTCGTCCCGTCCGCCGAGTAGCGCGACAGCGTCAGCACCAGCCGCTCGCCGTCCACCTGCTCCCGGTCCTCATCCGAGCGCGGCGTGCCGGACGTCACCCACAGCACATCTCCGCCCTTCCCCACCGCCAGCCCCGCGCCCGTGTCGTCCTGGGGACCGCCCTGCGTGAGGGACCAGGGGCTCGCCGCCGGGGCCGTGGGCTTGGGCGCCTCCGCCGCGGGGGCCTGCGTCGGCGCCTGGGTCCCAGGCGAGGGAGCAGCCGTCCGAGGGGCCGGCGCGGGGACCGGGGTGTCCTGGGCTTCCGCACTGGCGGTCACATCGCCAGCTTCCTCCGCCGAAGCACCACCACACGCGGTGCTTCCCAGCCCGAGGAGTCCCGCGCCCAGAAGTGCCCACCCGCCCCAGATGACTCGCCGTGCTGAACGCATGCCGTGCTCCCATGCCTGCCCTGCCCCATCGCAGGTGCCTTGGGAACGTAAGCAGTGTGTCCACGGTCCGGCATTCCCCCTGTCCAGGGGGCACTGAAACAGGCCGGGGGGCAGGCACGGGGCCAGGCGGACCCGTGGCCGTCCACGAAGGAATACCGGGTCCCTGGAACGGTTGGCACCCCACGCTCGGGGCCCCAGGGCGACGGAAACCGTTGGTCCGCCCCCTCCGCGCCGATTAAGAGAACCCTTCCATGGAAAGCGCCGCCCCCGCCCCTCTTCCCCCGTCCGACGCCACCCCCGAGGACCTGCGCGCCGTCGAAGAGCTTGCCCAGGCCCGCAACGCCATCGTCGAGCAGATTGAAAAGCGCGTCGTCGGCCAGCGGGACGTGGTGGAGCACCTGCTCATCTCGCTCTTCAGCCGCGGCCACTGCCTCTTCGTGGGCGTGCCGGGCCTGGCGAAGACGCTGCTCATCTCCACGCTGGCGGACGTGCTCAACCTGTCCTTCAACCGCATCCAGTTCACGCCGGACCTGATGCCGTCGGACATCACCGGCACGGACATCCTGGAGGAGGACAAGACCACCGGCCGCCGCTCCTTCCGCTTCATGCAGGGCCCGCTGTTCGCGAACATCATCCTCGCGGACGAGGTGAACCGCACGCCGCCCAAGACGCAGGCCGCGCTCCTCCAGGCCATGCAGGAGTACCGCGTCACCGCCGGTGGCCGCACGTACCCGCTGGAGCTGCCCTTCCTCGTCTTCGCGACGCAGAACCCCATCGAGCAGGAGGGCACCTATCCCCTCCCCGAAGCGCAGCTGGACCGCTTCATGTTCCTGGTGGACGTGGGCTACCCCACCGCCGAGGAGGAGGTGCAGATCGTCAAGAGCACCACCGCCGGCGCGCCGCCGAAGCTGGAGAAGATCCTCTCCCCCGAGCGCATCCTCGCCCTGCAGGAGCTGGTGCGCCGCGTGCCGGTGCCGGACCACGTGGTGCGCTACGCGGTGGAGCTGGTGCGCCACACGCGCCCCAAGGAAGCGGGCGCGCCGGACTTCGTGGCGAAGAACGTGTCCTGGGGCGCGGGTCCCCGCGCGAGCCAGTACCTGGTGCTCGCGGCCAAGGCGCGCGCCATCCTCAACGGCCGCTTCGTGGCCACGGTGGAGGACGTGCGGGCGCTGGCGAGGCCCGTGCTGCGCCACCGCGTGCTGCCCAACTTCACCGCGGAGAGCGACGGCATCACGTCCGTGAAGCTCATCGACCAGCTCCTCACGGTGGTGAAGGGCTAGGCGCTTCCATCCCATGTCGCTGCTCGACGCCCAGACGCTGTCCCGCCTCCAGGGCGTGAAGCTGCGCGCCCGCGCCGTGATGGAGGGCGTGCTGTCCGGCCTCCACAAGAGCCCCCATCAGGGCCAGAGCGTGGAGTTCGCCGAGCACAAGGAGTACGCCCCCGGCGACGAGCTGCGCCACCTGGACTGGAAGGCCTACGGCAAGTTCGACAAGTACTACGTCAAGCGCTTCGAGCATGAGACGAACCTGCGCTCGGTGATGGTCGTGGATGCGTCCGCGTCCATGGGCTACCAGAGCGGCGCGATGTCCAAGCTGGAGGTGGCCAAGACGCTCGCGGGCGCGCTCAGCTACCTGCTCGTGCGCCAGCAGGACGCGGCGGGCCTGGCCGTCATGGTGGGCGGCGCGTTCAAGGACGTGCCGCCCCGCGCCTCCGCCGGACACCTCAACGTGCTGCTGGACACGCTGGAGCATACGCAGCCCAAGGGCCCCACGGACCTGGGCAGCGCGGCGGATCACCTGGCGGAGGTGCTGCCCCGGCGCTCCACGGTCATCGTGCTGTCGGACCTGCTGGATGAGCGGCAGGAGGCCCTCAAGCGCATCCTGGCCCTCAGGCAGCGCAAGAACGACGTGGCGGTGTTCCACCTGGTGGACCCCGCGGAGCTGACGTTCCCCTTCGACGACCCCACGCTCTTCCTGGACATGGAGGGCGAGGGCCGCATCGAGGTGAACCCGCGCGAAATCAAGCAGAGCTACCTGGAGGAGTTCGGCGCGTTCCTCGCGGACGTGAAGGCGAAGTGCGCCGAGGCCGACGTGGACTACGAGCTGGTGCGCACGGACGAGCGGCTGGATGAGGTGCTGCTGCGCTTCCTGGGACGCCGAGGGAGGCGCCGGTGACGTTCGGCAACCCGTGGTTCCTGCTGGGCGCGCTGGGTGCGCTCATCCCCGTGCTGGTGCACCTGTTCGACCGGCGCCGGCCGAGGGCGCATCCGTTCGGGCCGCTCGCGTTCGTGCTGCGCAGCCAGAAGCGCACGGCGAGCCGGCTGAAGCTGAAGCGGCTGCTCCTGTACGCGCTGCGCACGCTCATCCTGCTGGCGATCCCCATCGCGCTGGCGCGGCCGGAGTTCACCCGCGACGCGCAGGCGGCCACGGTGACGCGCGGGCCCGCGGCCACGGCGGTCATCCTGGACGCGTCGCTGTCCATGCGCTGGTCGGACGGCACGTCGAACTTCGAGAAGGGCCGCGACGAGGCGCGCGACGCGCTCAAGGACCTGCTGCCGGAGGAGCCCGCCACGGTGATGGTGTGCACGGGCGCGCCGGAAGCGCCGCCGCCGCCGGGCTTCGACCGGGCGCGGCTGCGCGCGCTGGTGGACGAGGCGAAGCCCACCTACGGCACCGCGGACCTGTCGCGCTGCCTGGACATGGCCGCTCGGTCGCTGGAGGAGAACCCCATGCCGGGCAAGCGCCTGGTGGTGGTCTCCGACATGACGGGCTCCGGCTTCCGGCTGGAAGCGCCGCCGCCCACGGTGAAGGGGCCCACGGGGGCGATGGTGAAGCCGGAGGTCGTGCTGCGCGACGTGGCGTCCGGACGCGAGTCGCTGGACAACCACGCGCTGGTGGACCTGCGCGTGGAGCCCGCCCTGCAGGCGGGGCCGCGCGCGTACCAATTCACCTTCACGGTGCGCAACTTCGGCACGAAGCCGGCCAAGGACCTGGAGGCCGCGGTGCGCGTGGGCGAGTCCACGCTGGCCAAGGGCTTCGTGGACGTGCCCGCGGGCGGCACGACGCAGAAGACGCTGACGGTGCGCTTCCCGCAGGGCGGCACGGTGGTGGGCCAGGTGACGCTCGCGCCGGACGCGCTGGCGGAGGATGACCGGAGGGCCTTCGTGCTGCCGGTGCCGCGCGGGCTGAAGGCGCTGGTGGTGAATGGCTCGCCGCACGCGACGCGCTACCGGGACGAGGCCTTCTTCGTGGACGCGGCGCTCACGTCGCCGGGCTCGCCGGTGGACGTGGCGGTGCGCGACGCGGAGGTGGGGCTGCGCGAGGACTTCAGCGCGTACGACCTGGTGCTGCTGCTCAACACGACGGCGCCGTCGGAGGAAGAAGCACAGAAGCTGACGGCCTTCGTGGAGAACGGCGGAGGCCTCTTCGTGAGCGTGGGCGACCACGTGAACCCGGAGGCGTACAACTCACGGCTCGGCAAGCTCCTGCCGCGACCCCTGCGCCTGGTGCGTACGAGCGCCGAGCGGGAAGACCCGGACGCGGAGACGAAGACGGCGAAGCTGGCGCAGGTGAAGGTGGACCATCCGCTGTTCGCGCCCTTCACGGGCCGCGCGGAGGAGGGGCTCATCGGGGCGCGCTTCTACAAGTACATGCTGCTGGAGGCGGACAGCCCGTCCGCGCCGGGCACCAGCCAGGTGCTGGCCACGTACGAGGACGGGGCGCCCGCGGTGGCGGTGGCGCGCCGGGGCAAGGGCCGAGTGGCGCTCTTCACCAGCACGGTGGACCGCGACTGGAGTGACTTCGCCATCCGCACGAGCTTCCTGCCGCTGATGCAACGCTTCGCCGCGTACCTCACGGGCTCGCTGGAGGAGCGCGAGGAGGTGCGCGTGCGCGTGGGCGAGACCGTGACGCTGCGCCCGGAGGGCACGCAGAAGGTGGCGGGCGTGCGCGCGCCGGATGGCAGCGAACTGCCGGTGAAGGCGCAGCCGGACGGTTCGTTCGTGGCGGGCCCCACGGTGGAGCCGGGAGTGCACGCGGTGCTGGGCGCGGATGGGAAGCCCGTGGCCGCGCTGGACTTCGCCGCCACGCTGGACCCGGCGGAGAGCGACCTGACGCGCGTGCCGCCGGACACGCTGACGGCCTACTTCGGCGAGGACACGGTGAAGGCCTCCACGGGGGACGCGGACAAGCCCGCCGTACCGCTGTGGACGTGGCTCATCCTGGCCGCGTGCCTGGCGTTCTTCTTCGAAGGCACGCTCCTCCGGAAGTAGCCCCGCCCGCCCCGGCGGCGCTCCTCCAAAACCTGTCCGACTGTCGGACAGGTTTCCGCCGCCCGGCTGCGGCGGAAGCAATCCTGGTCACGGTCCTCCAAGAGCTGTCCGACTGTCCGACTGGTTTCGCCGCCCGGCTGGACCGGGGCCCCTGCCCGCTGCGGCCTTCAAGACCTGTCCGACTGTCGGACAGGTTTCCGCCCATCGGCTGCGGCGGGAGCCCCTGTCGGCCTCAGCCTTCAAGACCTGTCCGACTGTCCGACAGGTTTCCGCCCCTCGGCTGTGGCGGGAGCCCCTGTCGGCCTCGGCCTTCAAGGCCTGTCCGACTGTCGGACAGGTTTTCGAGACGTTCTGGCCGGAGGCCCTTGCCCGACAGCTTGAGGGTCGGCCCGCCCCGTGCCCTGACAGGCAGCCGACGCTCGGCATGCGCTCGTAATGCCCCATGGGCGGCGGGCTCTGCCACACTGCGCGGCCGTGAGCCCTGCTTCCGCCCTGTACCGCGACTGTGCCCGCCTCTTCATGGTGGGCTTCCCTGGCACCCGCATCGACGCCGACCTCGCGGCGCTGATGGACGACGGCATCTACGGCGCCATCCTCTTCAAGCGCAACGTGGGCACCGCGGCGGAGACCGCGACGCTGTGCCGTGACATCAAGACGCGCGCGGGCCGGCCGTTCATCCTCTCCGTGGACCAGGAGGGTGGCCGGGTGGCGCGCCTTCGCGGTGAGCCCTTCACCGCCCTGCCTCCCATGCGCGAGCTGGGACAGCGCGGCGACGAGTCCCTGGCCGAACGCGTGGGCCGGTTGCTCGCGCACGAGCTGCGCGCCGTGGGCTTCGACTGGGACTTCGCCCCCGTGCTCGACGTGGACACCAACCCGGCCAATCCCGTGATTGGCGACCGCAGCTTCAGCCGCGACCCGGTGGAGGTGGGCCGTCTGGGCGTGGCGCTCGCGAAGGGACTGGAGGCCGGCGGCGTGGCGTCCTGCGGGAAGCACTTCCCCGGCCACGGCGACACGACGACGGACAGCCACCTCACCCTGCCGAAGCTGCCGCACGACCTGGAGCGCCTGCGCCGCGTGGAGCTGGTGCCGTTCCAGGCCTTCGCGAAGGCGGGGCTCGCGTCGCTGATGACGGCGCACGTGCTGTTCGACGCGCTGGAGCAGGGCGTCCCGGCCACCATGAGCCACCGCGCGCTGCATGACCTGCTCCGCAAGGAGCTGGGCTTCGACGGCGTGGTCGTCAGCGATGACCTGGAGATGAAGGCCATCGCGGACCACTACTCCGTGGCGGAGGCCGCGGTGCAGGGCACGCTCGCGGGCGTGGACCTGTTCCTCGTGTGCCACAAGGCGGAGGTGCAGCGCACCGCCATCGAAGCGCTGGTGAAGGCGGTGGAGTCCGGCCGCGTCCCGCGCGAGCGCATCACCGAAGCGCACCGCCGCCTGGACGCGCTCGCCGCCCGCTTCGCGCACCCCGCCGAGGACCGGCTCGCCACGCTGGGCGACGCGGAGCACCGCTCCCTGGCCCAGGGCCTTGCCAGTGCATTCACCGGCAAGGACCCCACGGAGGTCATGCTCGCGTCGCGGTAGGCCGCGGGGCTACTCGGTGTACAGCTCCGCCGCGGAGAGCGAGTAGCCGGCGAAGCCCCCCACCACCAGCACCTGCCCGGACGGCAGCTGCACGGCCCCGGGCTCGATGCGGGCCCGCCCCAGGCTCGACGTCGCGGTCCACAACCCCGAGGTGGGATCGAACACCTCGGACGTCGCCGTCGCCGTGGTCGAGCTGAAGACAGAACTCCCGCCCGTGACGAGCACCCGGCCCGACGGCAGCAACGCCGTCACGGCATGGGTGCGGCCCCGCACCATCTTCCCCACCACGCTCCAGGACTGGGTCGCCGGGTCGTACAGCTCCGCCTCGCCGACAAGCTGCGTCTTGTTCTGACCTCCCGCCGCCAGCACCTGCCCGGACGCGAGCACCGTCAGGGAGTGCATCGACCGGGGCTGGACCATGCTCCCCGTCACCGTCCACTTCCCCGTCGAGGGGTCGTAGAGCTCCGAAGGCCCCAACGGGAGGGCCGCCCCCGAGACGCCTCCCGACACCAGCACCTGCCCGGACGCCAGCAAGGCGACGGCGTGCAGGCGCCGGCTCACGGACATGTTCCCCGCGGAGCGCCACGTCCCGGTCGCCGGGTTGTAGAGCTCCGCCGTGGCCGTCGGGCTTCCGCCATTGGAGGCGCCCACCACGCCCCCCACCACCAGGACCTCCCCGGAGGGCAGCAGCACCACGCCATGGCCGAAACGGCCCAGCGCCATGCTGCCCGTCGAGGCCCACGTCCCCGTCGCCGGGTCATAGAGCTCCGCCGTGGCCAGGGGCACGCTGCTGAGTTTGTTGGTGCCCCCCACCGCCAGCACCTTTCCCGACGGCAGCGTCGTCAGCGTGTGCTCACGCCGCGCCGCGACCATCGGCCCCGTCGGCGTCCATGCGCGCGTCGCCGGGTTGTACAGGTCCGCGAGGGGCTTGGCGGCCATGTCCCCCTCGCCCACGGTGTACCCACCGGCCGCCAGCACCTGCCCGGAAGGCAGCAGCGCCGCGCTGACGTACGAACGCGCGGAGTTCAGGGTGCCCGCGGCGCTCCAGCCGGAATACGCACAGGCCGGCAGCCCCGTCACCGTGAAGGTCTTCTCCGTGGACAGGCCCAGGGCGTTCTCCACGGTGGCGGTGACGGTGGACTGCGCGCCCGGGGCGATGCATGCCGGCGGCAGCCACACGACCTCGCTCGACGTGGCGCCCGACACGGGCGGCTCGAAGGTGCCGCCACCGGCGGTCCAGTGGAAGGTGAGCGCGCGGTCCTGGGCGTCCCGAGCCGTCACCCCGAAGGTCATCCGGGCGCTGGCCACCACCGTGGCCGTGGCGGGCGAAGTGCCGACAATCTCCGGGTGGAAGCGCAGGCTGTCCCGAGTCCCCACGCAGATGCGCAGCGTCCCCGTCCCCACGCCGCCCCGCCCGTCCCGCACCGTCACCGTCAGGGGGCAGCGGTTGCAGTCCTCCGCGGCGGGCGGAAGGGCGCCTGGCGTGAAGGACGCGGAGGCCTGCGTCGCGTCCGTCCAGGTACCCTCGCAGCCGGCGGTCCACAGGTACGAAAGCCCGTCCCCATCCGCGTCCGCGGCCAGGGCCGTGGCCACCGTCGTGCCGCCCACCTCCACCGCCGTCTCCGACGCGGTGACACGCGTCACCCGCGGCCACAGGTTGAAGGAGGCCTGCACGAGCGCCTGTCCGGTCGGGGTCGTCACCGTCAGCGTGACGCTCAGCCTGGCCTCCGCGCCCTGGGCGTCGCGTACCGTCAACGTGAGGACCACGGGCCCCTCCGTCGAAGGCGCGGTCCAGTTCGTCGTGGCGCTGGCCGCGGCGCTGAAGGTCCCCGACGCGGCGGTCCACGCATACGTCAGCGTGTCCCCCTCATTGGGGTCCTTCGCCACGGCCGTCAACGTGATGCGCCCTCCGGGCGCGACGGCGCTGGACGACACCGTGACCGACTGGATGACGGGGGCGTCATTGTCGAAGGGCGGTGGCGTCTCCAGGTCCTGCAGGGTGAGCATCACCGTCGTCTGCTCCGCCCCGATGGTGACGCCGGACGCCCGTCCCTCGAAGCGGAGCACGCCGGCGGCGTCGAAGGCCTTCGCGACGAACTCCCGGCCGGTGCCCACCGGAATGAAGGACAGCGTGCCGCTCCAGCCACTCCCGTCCTTGACGAGCGCCCCCGACATGGGCGCCATCCCCGGGCCCGACACCGCCACGGTGACCTGGGTGACGCTGGCCGCGCTCGCGGACTGGACCACGGCCACCAGCCGGGCGCTCCCGGTGTCCGGGACCTGCCCGCCACAGGCCATGACGGCCCACGCCAGTCCCAGCACCAGGACCAGCGCCTCCCGCTTCATTCCTCGCATGGAAATCCCCTCTGACCGCCCGGAAGACCGGCGCGGCTGGGGCAATGGCATATCAGCCGTGACCGACGCGTGACGAGCGCGTCACGCGGCAAGGCCCGGGTGGATTCCGCCTCATGATTTCAGGGCGGCAATCAAAGACATCTCTTCAAATCAAGGCACCCACGCGTCGCGTCAGTGGGTGGCGTGCCTGGAGCCCAGGTCGGAGCCCTGGCCCATGGGGCCCTGGAAGCGGAGGGCCCCGCCACGGTCTCCGGGCACCGGCTCCTGGGGCGTGGTAAAGCCGGGCGCGCCAATCTGGTTCTGCAGGCCCTGGGCCCCGGCGGGCTGCGGCTTCAGCGGTGACCCCTTCGCGTCCGTGGGCGTGGTGGTGCCCGAGCCCCCCGTTCCCGGCGGCGCGGGCTGCTGCGTGTTGGCGACGCCCTGGTAGCTGCTCCCCGCACGCGGCATCGTGGGCTTGTCGCGGTTGCAGCCAGGGCCGACCAGCGCGGCCGTCGCGGCGCACACCGCCACCAGCGTCCAGTGATGAAGTCTCTTTGAGTGCATGGCCTGCTCCCTCCAGAAGCCGTCATGGCCTCGACAGAAGGAGTGGCCACCCCGGTGCCCCACCGGGAGTGGCGGGGCCGGAGCACGGACGCCCGCTGGCATGCTGGCCGGCGGGCATCCCTGGAACTTCAGTCCAGCTACCGGTTCTGCATGTAGACGGGCGGGCTGACGTAGGTGTAGGGCGCCTCGAAGCCGCGCGTGCCCTCGTTCGCGGTGGAGACGTTCCAGCCGCCCAGCCCCTGGGCCGCGGGCGAGTAGGCCGCCCCGCCGAGCACGCCGTAGCGGTGCGCCATCATGCCGCCCGCGTCGTCCCACTTGGAGTTGTTGGACTTGCCCGCCTTGGCCGGCGTGCGGGGGTCGATGCTGGAGCCGATCTTCTCGATGGTGGAGTTGTAGCCCCGGTCCACCGTCAGCACGTGGGCGGGCAGCTTCGCGGCCGCGTCGCCGTGGTGCGCGTCCGCGGGGTTCTCGTGCCCCTGCTGCTCGGCCACGTTGTAGACGGCCTCCGGCTGCGTCCCACGCTGCGCGAAGGCATTGCCCCGCGACTCATCCGGCTGCTTGCCGCCCGTCTCCGGCAGCCCGCCACAGGCCGTGCCCAAGAGCACGCCCGCCGCCAGCGCCGCCGCTCCCATCCACCGCTGAATGCCTCGCTCGCGCATGTTCATCGTCTCCGCCATCCCCGAGGAATGGTCATGCCGTCCTCACCCACCACCGGGCATCCACCCGAGGGCAGGCCCTGCCGGCCGCCCGCTGTCCGGCCCAAGGGCCGACAGGGCTTCATCGTGAACGGCCAGCCCCGCTCGGAAAGAGAGGAGCCAGCCACGGGCGCAGGCATACACGGTCCCAGCCTCCCTGTCCCGCCAGGAGTGCACCGGCGCCCACCCCACTTCAGGCGCGGGCCCCCTTGCGGGCCGCGCCCTTCGCCGCCGGGGCCTTCTTCGCCGCCGGTTTCTTGACAGTCGCGGGCTTCGCCTCGGCCGCGGAGGCCTTCTTCGCCGGAGCCTTCGCCGGAGCTTTCTGGGGGGCCGGAGCCGCGGCGGAGGACGCTCCGCCCTGGAGCGTGGCCAGGACCTCCGCGACGTGCCCGGCGACCTTCACCTTGGGCCACACGCGGACGACCTTCGCGTCCGGGCCGATGAGGAAGGTCGCGCGGATGAGGCCCATGAACTTGCGGCCATAGAGGGACTTCTCCCCCCACACGCCGTACGCGTCCGCCAGCGCGTGGTCCGGGTCCGCCAGGAGCGAGAACGGCAGCCCCTGTTTCGTGGCGAACTTCTGGTGGGACGCGACGCTGTCCGGCGACACGCCCAGCACCACCGCGCCGGCCTTCACCAGCGCGGAGTGCTCGTCACGGAAGTCACACGCCTCCGTGGTGCAGCCGGGGGTCGCGTCCTTCGGATAGAAGTAGAGGACGACGTGCCGCCCCTTGAACTGCGAGAGGGAGACGGTGGCGCCGCTCTGGTCGGGGAGCGAGAAGCCGGGGGCCTTGTCACCTGCTTGGGGCATGGGCATGGGTCGGCTCCATACCCAGACCCCGAGGGCTTCTCAACTCCACGCGCGCGTCAGGGACGTCAGCGCGCGCCCTCGCCCGCCGGATGGACCTCTTCGCCCGGCGGGTGGTCGTGGGCCTCCAGCTTGACCAGATCCGCCTGGCAGTTCTCCAGCACCTTGCGCAGCATGTTGCGCGTCGCGTCCGTGTGGGCCTCGCCCATCTTCTTCGCGAGCGATTCGCACGCGGCGCGCTTGGCCTCCACGTCGCTGGCGCCCTTGCCCGTCGCACCGGGCCGGGCCAGGGGGCGCGGCGGAACCTTCTCCTGGGCGGCCTTCAGCGCGGCCAGGCGCTTGTCGGCCTCCGGGCGGACCTTGGAGTCCTTGGGGACGGCCTCGAACTGGGCGGCGACCTCGGCCCACGCCGGGTCCTGGGCGGGGAGCTGCTGGTTGATCAGCTCCTGGTAGCGCTCTTCGGCCTTCTTCATCTGCTCCGGACCGGGGTCCGTGGAGCAGCCTGAGAGCGCGAGCAGCCCCGCGAGCAGCAGCGCGGCGGAAGTTCGGGGATGGGCAATGCGCATGGTGTGGGACGTCCTCCTGCTGGCCACAGGGTTAAACCACGGCTAGGGTGCGCCGTCGTGGCTCCCATCCTGCTCGCCTTCCTGCTCGGCCTGACCCAAGGCATGCTCCATGCCCTGGGGCCGGACCACTGCGCCGCCATGGCCACGCTCGGCACCCTGGGTGGCGGCCGGCGCCGCGTCGCCCTCATGACGGCGCTGCGCTTCGCCCTGGGCCACGCGGCCATGCTGGGCGGCATCGCGGCGGTGTGCCTCTTCGCGGGCGTGGGCCTGTCGGAGACCTTCGAGCGGTGGGCGGAGGTGTTCGGCGGCGCGGTGCTGGTGGCGCTGGCCGTCACCGCCCTGCTCTTCCCGCACAGCCTGGACCACGGCCACCCGCACCTGCCCGGCCACGACCGCGAGCCGCACGAGCACGTGCACACCGTGAGCACCGCCGCGGGCGCCTTCATGGCCGTCAGCGGCGTGCGGTCGCTGCTCATCGCGCTGCCCCCGCTCTTGGTGGGCGGCAGCATGAGCCTGTCCGCGTGGACGTACCTGCCCGGCTTCGCGCTGGGCATCCTCATCGGCATGGGCGCCGTGGGCCTGCTGTTCGCCGAAGGCCTGTCGCGCGCCAACGCGCGCATCAGCCTGTGGATCCAGCGCGGCGTGGCGCTGGGCTCCGGCGCGCTGGGCCTGTTCTGGATCGGCTCGCGGCTCGTCTAGGCGAGCGAGGGCCGCGCGGCCCCCAGGTGCTCAGGAGCGCTTGTCCAGGATGCCCAGCGCCATCATCGACACCAGGAAGCCGTAGACGACGTGGTCCGGGCGGTTGGCTAACGCGAGCAGCTCCCCCACCACGCGGTTGCCGTCGATCTTGGGCAGCAGCTCCGCCTCCCAGCGCTCCAGATCCACCTCATTGAGGCCGTAGGCGGGAGCGACGGCGGGGATGAGCCGGTCCTCGGGCTGGAGCAGGCGGCGCAGGCGCTCCGGCTTGTAGAGCTTCTTGATGCCCCGGACGATGAGGTTCGCCGGGTGCACGTCCAGCTTGATGGACTCCGAGGAGGCCTTCTCCTTGAAGCTCATCACGTACGTGCCCTCCTCCCAGGAGAAGAGCGAGTAGATGATGGCCTTCACCTGCTGGCCCACGTAGTACAGCCGCTCCGTGTCCTTGAGCAGGGCGCGCTCCACCAGCACGTCGCCGGTGCGCCGGTGGCTCTGCGCGGCGACGGCGGACGCGTCCTGGAGCTGCTCGGGCTTGATCTTCCCCACGCGCACCAGGAACTGCCCGAAGCGGTCCGCCAGCAGGTTGGAGAGCGCGAACACCGGGGTGCCGTTCTCGAAGTAGACGACCTTCTTCACCTTGCCGCGCTGAACGCCCAATTCGCCCGTCTCGCGCGACAGGTAGAAGGCGGTGAGCAGCGAGGGCAGGTTGTCCCGCAGCTCGCCCCGGCGGCTGCCCGGCGCGCCCGCGCCCACCGGCAGCGGATCCGGCGGGCGGCCCGGCGTGGGGGGCCGCACCTGGGTGGTGGACACCTTCTGCATGGGCGTGGCGGTGAGGTCGGCGCCGCGGATTTCCGCCGTGAGGTTGCCGCCGCCGGTGACCTTGATGCGGCCGGTCAGCTCCATGGCGTCCTGCGGGCCCTCCTCCTCCACGTCGATGTCCAGCTCCACCTCGAAGGCGTCCTGCATGGAGGCGGCGGGGACCTTCTTCTCCGCGGGCAGGACCTTGGCCACGGCCTCCAGCAGCTTCTGGGCCTCGAAGGGTTTCTCGAAATAGCCGGCGGCCTGGTACTTCTGGCGCGCCTCGGTGGCGTGCTTGCCGCCCTTGAAGACGCCGGTGATGAAGAGCAGCGGCAGCTGGGGGTTGTCCTTCCGCAGCGTGTCCGCCAGGTGGTAGCCCATCATGTCCGGCAGCAGGATGTCCAAGACAGCACAGCCGGGGGGCTGGGCGCGGGCGGCCTCGATGGCCTGCTTGCCACGGCTGGCGCCCACCACCTCGTACCCGGCGTCCTCGAACAACTGCGTGAGGAGGGAGAGGAGCTCCTGGTTGTCGTCCACGACGAGGATTCGAGGCGCCATCGCGGGGGGACCGTAGCAGATTCGGGCGCCAGGGCGGCCAGCGTTTCCAGGGAACCCCGGAAGGCCGCCCGCTTCAGAGGATGGATGCAAGCGCCCCGCTGGAGCGTTAGGGTGTCGCCCGCCTCATGCCCTCCCTCTTCTCGCGCATCCCCCCGGCAGGGCTCCTGGCCGGGCTGCTGCTGTTCTCCCCCCTGACGGTCCTGGCCCAGGAGGGCCAGCAGGACGCGGGCCAGCCGGACGATCCGAACTCCCCGGAAGGGGACGACAACACCGGCCGCGTGCCCACGGACTGCCGCAGCACCAGCGACTGCGCGCCGCGCTTCAGCTGCAACGCGGGCAAGTGCAAGTACACCGGCATCCGCCAGGCGGAGACGCAGGGCTGTCTGTTGGGTCCCCAGGCCGCGTTGATGGTGCTGGGCGTGGCCGCCGTGGCAGGCTCGCGGCGCCGCCGGTAACCGGCAGGCCCACTCCCCCCACTCCAAGGAGCGACGCGCGATGCGGCTGGGCCTGAAGGCAAGCAACCTCCTGGAGCGGGTGGCGGACTTCCTCAACCTGGCGCCGCAGCCCCTGGCGCACGCCTTCTTCGGGATGATGGCGTCGCGGACGCTGATGGCCGGGGCCCGGCTGGGCGTCTACGCGGCGCTGGCGGACGGCGCGGCGACGGCGGAGGCGCTGGCGGCGCGGCTCAAGACGAGCACCGAAGGGATGCGGGCGCTCCTGGAAGCGCTCATCGCCTGCGAGGTGGTGGAGCTGAGCCGGGGCCGCTTCCGGCTGGCGCCCCGGGCGCGGCGGTGGTTGGACCCGCGCTCGCCGCAGGCCATCACGGCGTTCCTGGAGTTCAACTACGCGCAGTGGGACTGGTGGGGGCAGTTGGAGAACGCGGTGAAGAGCGGGCAGTCGGTGGACATCCACCAGTTCGCTCCGGACGACCCGCGCTGGCGCGACTACATCCAGGCCATGTACCAGCTGGCGCGGCTGGCCTCGCCGGAGGTGGCGGCGGCCATTCCCCTGCCCCGGGGCGCCAGGCACCTGCTGGACCTGGGCGGCGCGCATGGCTGGTACGCGGCGGAGCTGTGCCGGATGCACCGGGGGCTGAAGGCCACGGTGGTGGACCTGGAAGGCAGCGTGCGCGTGGGGCGGGACATCATCGCCCAGGCGGGGATGTCGCACCGGGTGACGCACAAGGAAGGGGACGTGCTGCACGCGGAGCTGGGCGGGCCGTATGACGGCGTGCTGCTGTTCCAGGTGATGCACCACCTGACGCCCGCGCAGAACGTGGCGCTCCTCAGGCGCGTGCGCGGGGCCATGGTGTCCCGGGGCACGCTGGCGGTGCTGGAGTACCTGCGCGAGGAGCGGGAGACCGAGAGCACGTCCGCGCCGCTCATCGGGTTGCACTACTTCCTCACGTCCGGCGCGGCGTCGTACACGCCCGCGGAGGTCGAGGGCTTCCTGGATGACGCGGGTTTCAAGGTCCAGAGCACGCGGCCCATCCGGCATCTGCCCTTGCAGACGTTGATCATCGCGCAGCCGGACTGACGGTCCCGGCGCCTGCTTGTCAGACCGTGCTGCTAACCCCACACTTCGGGCATGGCCTATGGCGCGAAACCACTCGAAGGTCCGGCGACCTTCGCTGACATCGAGGCCCTGCCCGAGGGCGTGGTGGGCGAGATCATCGATGGGACGCTTTATACGCATGCACGGCCGCGCGCCGCGCATGGCCACTTCGAGTACAGGCTTCACCGTGAGCTGGATGATGCACTCCAGTTGAGCGGTGAGCAGCCAGGTGGCTGGTGGATCATGACCGAGCCCGGCATCCGGGTGGGCGGCTCTCCGGAGTTCATCCCGGACCTGGCGGGCTGGCGGTGTGACCGGGTGCCCGCCATTCCCAAGGGGCAGTGGACGGACGTTCCCGACTGGGCGTGCGAAATCCTTTCGCCGTCCACGCGCGCCTACGACACGCGCATCAAGCGGCCGTTCTACGCACGCATCGGCATCAAGCACCTGTGGTTCGTGGACCTGGACGCGCGCACGCTCACCGTGAGCGAGTTGCGGGATGGTCTCTGGGTGGAGGTCGGCGTCTACAGCGAGGACGATGACCTCATCCGCGCCCCACCCTTCGAGGAGCGGGACCTGCGGCTGGGCTGGCTCTGGAAGTCGCTGCCGTCTCCGGGCTAACGCGGCTTCCGCCTGCGCGCGGCCCGCTCGCGCTCGACTTGCAGCTCGCGCTCGACGACCTCGCGGTGGAACTTCGCGAAGTTCACGGGCTCCAGCAGACGCCGTCCCGGGTTGGGGCCCGCGTGTTCGAGGATGGCGTCGAGCGCGCCCAGCGCCTCAGGGAGGAACTCCTCCTGGAGCAACACGAGGGCCCGTCCCATGAGCGCGGTGGAGACCAGGGCGCGCATCCTCGGGTCCGTGTCCTCGCAGTAGCGCACGTCCACCTCGTCGAACGCCTCCAGCGCCTCGTCCGTGTGCCCCAACCCCTGGAGCGCGAGCGCCCGCTGCACCAGGGCCACCGCCGTCTGCTCCACCAGGAACGGCTCGGTGTTTCCGTCGTACTCCTTCAGGAGCGCCTCGGACTGGCTCAGCGCCTCCTCGAAACGCTGCCCCTGGTTATGGGCGGCGAGCAACACCGTCCGCGCCATCTCCACCGGGACGCGCAGGTCGGGCCGCTGCGCGAACGCCTTGAAGCGGCTCAGCAGCCGCTCCAGCCAGTTGCGGCCCATCTCCTCCCGGTCCATCTCCAGGAGCACGCGGGCCCGATACAGCATCCCCCACGCGACGCCCTCCCAGAGCTCCGGCCGGCGCGGACTCCAGAAGCGGCGCTCCACCTCGTCGAAGTGGACCAGCGCCTCGTGGAACATCCCCTGCTCCGAAATGGCCGCGCCCCGGTGCCCCAGCGCCCGCGCCACCTGGAGCTGGAGCGCCGGCACCTTCGACAGCGTGAAGCGCCGGTACACCTCGTCACAGAGCGGAATCGCCTCTTCCCACGCGCCCGCGCGGATGCACGCGCGCGCCCGGTCCATCTTCTCCTTCGCCTCCACCTCCGGCGGCACCGCCCCTTCAGCGTCCGGCATCGGCACGCCCGTCATTGTCCGGCGCCAGCGGCGCCACGTCCCGGCCCTCGCCGAAGCCGAGCGCCCAGAAGCGCGGCCGCACCTCCTCCTTCAAGAGGAGCCGCAGGAGCAGGTACTTCGCTTCGTCCTGCCCGTCCCACGCCATGGGGAAGGTGCCGTAGTGCATCGCCACGGACGTGCCCGAGCGCAGCACCTGGTGCGCCTTCAGCGCGTCCTCCGGCCCCATGTGCACCGGGTGCAGGACGCGCGGGCGGAACGCGCCGATGGGCAGCACCGACAGGCGCATGGGCCCGAAGCGCTCCGCGATGCGGTCGAAGTGCGGCCCCAGCCCCGTGTCACCCGCGAAGAGCACCGGGCCACCGGACGTCTCCAGCACGTAGCCCGCCCACAGCGTCTCCTCCTGGTCCGTCAGCCCCCGGTTCGAGCGGTGCTGCGCGGGCACCGCCCAGACCTTCAACCCCGGGGGACCACTCTTCGCGGACTGCCACCAGTCCAGCTCCTCCACGCGCTGGAAGCCCTCGTCCAGGAGCAGCTCGCGGTTGCCCAGGCCCACGAGGAAGAGCGGGTGGTGCGCGGCCTCCAGCCGCCGCAGCGTGGGCAGGTCCATGTGGTCGTAGTGGTTGTGGCTCACCACCACGATGTCGATGGGCGGCAGGTCCTCGAAGCGGATGCCCGGGGGCCGCACGCGCTTGGGGCCCACGAAGGACAGGGGGCTCGCCCGCTCCGAATAGATGGGGTCCGTTAGCACGTTCACCCCGTCCGCCTGGAGCAACACCGTGGCGTGGCCGATGAACGTCACGCGCAGCTCGCCCGGGCCTACGCGCTCCGGAGGCTTCGGACCGGCGGGCTCGTCCGCGTAGTCGCGCCAGGGGCCGCGCTGCTCCTCCATCACGGCCGCGATCAACGTGAGCGGGGACAGCTTCGGCGCGTCGCCGATGTTCTGGAACGACTCCCCGTCGAAATGGTCCGTCACCGGGCCCCGGTGCACGGTGCCGGCGAAGCAGCCGGTGAACAGCGACAGGGCCAGCACGGGCCACAGCCGCGTCACTTGATGACGATGGTCCAGTCGCATTCGAAGGGCTCTCCGTCGAGGGTGGGCAGCACGTAGCGCGAAGCCTGGATGCTGGCGAGCGCCTGCGCCAGCAGGTCCGGGGGCAGCGTCGCTTCCCGCACCTCGCACTGCTGGGGCACGCCGCCCTGCACCAGCCGGCACGTCACGCGCACGTGGTGCTTGCGGCCCTCGCGCCAGTGCTCGAAGGCCTCCTGGAACACCGGGTCCTCCGGCGGGCCGCCGCGCACGCGCCGGGGCTCCTTCACGTGCTGGGACAGCCAGGAGCAGGCGTCCTTCACCTGCCCGTCACAGGCCTTGCCCATCAGTGACAACGCGCGCAGCCGCTCGGGGCCTTTCGCGTTCGTGGCCAGCAGCGTGAGCGCCTGGTCGAAGCACTGCTTCGCCGTGCGCACCGTGCAGTCCTCCGTGGTGGCCGGAGGCGTGCCCGCGGCGAAGGCCCCCACGGGCGCGGGGCGCATCAGGTCCTCCGCCACGCGCGCGGGGTCACTGCGCCGCTGCCCGCATGCGGACAGCAGCACCAGCGGGAGGAGGAGGAAACGCCAGGTCATGGCGCCATCGTAGACGGCTCGCGCTCGGGAAGGGATGTCAGGGCGACTGAACGGTGGCCGGGGCCTCGTACAGCCCGGTGGCCAACGCACCCAGCATCCTGTTCATGGGCGGATCGTCCCTCACCGGGGAGATCCTTTCGGGTGGGGTGGAGAGGGGCGGAGGTCGTTGCGGCGCGCGGCTTCGATGGCCCGGGCCAGGGCGCGTGTCCCGGCGCGCATGTCGTCCGGGCGCACGCCGCCGAAGCCGAAGACGAGGCCGGACTCGCGGCGGCGGCCGAGGAAGTAGCCGGACAGCGCGGCGACCTCCACGCCCTTCCGGGCGGCCTCATCGCGGACACGCAGGTCGGACAGGGAGGCGGCCAGCGACGCGCAGACCTGCATCCCGGTGTCGCAGGGCCGGGGCGTCAGCACGCCCGGGCAGTCGGCGCGCAGGGCTTCGAGCAGGGCTTCACCGCGCTCGCGATAGGCCGCGCGCATCCGGCGCAGGTGACGGGCGAAGTGTCCCTCCGCGAGGAACGCGGCGAGCGCGGCCTGCTCCAGCGAGGAGGCGGGCGCGGACGCGGCGGCGCGCGCGGCGGAGAACACCTCCACGAGCGAGGGCGGCACCACGAGGAAGCCCAGGCGCAGGCCGGGGAACATCGACTTGCTGAACGTGCCCACGTAGACCACGCAGCCAGAGTCATCGAGTCCCTGGAGCGCGGTGAGGGGGCGGCCTCGGTGACGGAACTCGCTGTCGTAATCGTCCTCGATGATCAGCGAGCGGGTGCGTTCGGCCCACTGGAGCAGTGCCATCCGCCGCGCCAGGCTCAGCGTGACGCCCAGCGGGTATTGGTGCGAAGGCGCCACCAGCGCGACCCGTGCCCGAGGCGCACGAGCCAGCCCCGCGCTCACGTCGAGCCCGTCCCCATCCACGGGGATGGGCACCGGACGTCCCCCCGCGGAGAGCACGGCGCGACGCACACCGGGATAGCCAGGGTCCTCCACCCAGACGGAGTCCCCCGGGTCCAGCGCGAGCCGGAGCACTTCATCGAAGGCCTGCTGGGTGCCCGCCGTGATGAAGACCTGCGCCGGGGAGCAGCGCACGCCCCGCGACACGGACACATGGGTGGCGATGGCATCACGCAGCGGCGCATGGCCCGAAGGGTCCCCTCCGTCGAGCAGCCCCGTGCTCGCGCGAGCATGAACGCGAGACACCGTGCGGGCCCAGAGCGCGGTGGGGAACAGGTCCAGCGCGGGCACACCGGGCCGGAACGCGCGAGGCGCGGCCCCGAGGCGCGGAGCACCAACCGGTGAAGCCTTCAACGCCCGTGCGGACGCAGCAAGCCGAGGCCCCCGCGCCCCGGAGCCAGACGCGCGTGTGGCGGCGAGCCGGGAACGCGGGTCTCGCGCATCGGAGCTCGGCGCGCGTGTGGCGACAGGGAGCCCGGGTTCACGGATCCGGTCTCCAGCGAGGATGGGCAATGCGGGCGCGACTCGCGTGCAGGAGCCCGCCCGGGCCACGAGGTAGCCCTCCGCCGTGAGCGCGTCCAGCGCCTGGAGGACGGTGCTGCGGGCCACGTCCAGCTCGGTCGCGAGCTGACGGGAGGAGGGAAGCCGCAGGCCGGGTGCCAGCGCCCCCGCGAGGATGCGCGCGCGGATACCCTCGAAGAGCTGCTCATGGAGCGGCGTGGGGCTGCGCGAGTCGAGCCGCAAGAGGAGCGATGACGCGACGCCGGTGGAGGTCTTCAACTGGTATGGCCTGTTGTTACGGAAGTGGTCTTCATGACCCTACCAGTTCTCTGGCAAGGATGGCCGCATGCCGTCCCATCTCTCCTGCTGTTCGGTCCTCGAACTGCGCCAGTACACGCTCCATCCCGGTCAGCGGGAGGTCCTCATCTCGCTCTTCGAGCGGGCCTTCATCGAGTCGCAGGAAGCCACCGGCATGCACCTCATCGGTCAGTTCCGCGACGAGGACCGTCCGGACCGGTTCGTCTGGCTGCGAGGCTTCCGCGACATGGCCTCACGGCGCGAAGCGCTGAGCGCGTTCTACGGCGGCCCGGTGTGGAAGGAGCACCGGAGCGCGGCGAACGCGACGATGCAGGACTCCGACAACGTCCTGCTCCTGCGACCAGTGCGGCCGGACACGGGCCTCGAGCATCCGGGCACGCCCCGCCCCCCGCCAAACGCGGACGCGCGTCCGGACTCCCGGGTGGAGGTGACGCTCTGCTACCTGAAAGCCCCCGCCGATGAAGCCCTCACGGCCTGCTTCGAACAGCACGTGCGCCCGGTGCTCACGGAGCTGGGCGCCACGCCGAAAGCCTTGTTCCAGACCGAGTCCGCGGAGAACACGTTCCCTGCCCTGCCCGTGCGCACGGGCGAGCACGTCCTCGCCTGGCTCACCGTGTTTCCGGATGCCGAGCACCTTCGACGCCGAGCCGCCGCGAAGGGCTGGGCGGAGCCGCTGCAACCGTGGCTGAGCGCACCCATCGAACACCTGACGCTGTCTCCCACCGCGCGCTCCGAGCTGCGCTGAAAGGATCCGAACCATGAAGCCCCTCCCTCCCTTGCCCACGGGCGACGTGCACGACTTCGACTTCCTCATGGGCGAATGGACGTGCGTGAACCGGAAGCTCAAGCAGCGGCTGACGGGCAGCAACGACTGGGACGTCTTCACGTCCAGGATGCGCTGCCAGCCCCACCTGGGCGGCCTCTCCAACGTCGAGGAGACCGTCTTCGAGCGGGGCTTCTCCGGCATGGCCCTGCGCCTGTTCGACGAGCGGGAGCGCCGTTGGTCCATCCACTGGATCGACAGTCGCCACGCGGTGCTCCAGCCCCCCGTGCACGGAGGCTTCACGGGCGACCACGGCCGCTTCTACGGAGAGGACACCGAAGGAGGCTGCCCGGTCCAGGTCGTGTTCCACTGGACCCGCCTGGGCAACGACCGGGCGCGTTGGGAACAGGCCTTCTCCCTCGACGGAGAGACCTGGGAGACCAACTGGGTGATGGAGTTCACCCGGGCGACAGCCAACGGCTGAACGGCTCCGTGGCTGGACCCCCCATCGGCGCATCCGTTTGAATGCGCTCATGACGCGACTGCTCGCCGCCGTCTCGCTGTTCGCCCTGGCTGGCTGCTCCTACGTGGGAATTGGCGCGACGCAGTAGCGGCTCGCGCGATTGTGAACGGACCGGCGCGGAATCGGTTCGACAGGCCGGGGCGCCTCGGGAACCATCCGCGCTCCGCCGCCTGAAGATGGGCCGTGCTCCGGAGCCACCCGATGAAGCCCCGTGTCATCTGCCACATGATCTCGTCCATCGACGGGCGCATCGTCGTCAAGCACTGGCCCGACCCGGCGTCGATGCGCGGCGAGTACGAGCGCACCGCCGACACCTTCGACGCGGACGCCTGGATGTGCGGCCGCATCACCATGGAGGACTTCGCCGCCGAAGGCTCGGTGTCCAAGCCCGCTCCCGCGTCGCCCCTGCCCCGCACGGACTTCGTCGCTCGCAAGGACGCGGAGTCCTACGCCATCGCCCTGGATGCCCACGGCAAGCTGAACTGGGAATCCGGCGCCATCGATGACGACCACCTCGTCGTCGTGCTCACCGAGTCCGTCCCCGACGCGCACCTCGCCCACCTGCGCGAGCGCGGCGTCTCCTATGTCTTCGGCGGCAAGCAGGACATCGACTTCGCCCGCGTACTGGAGAAGCTCGGAGACACCTTCGGCATCAAGACCGTGCTGCTGGAGGGCGGAGGCGGCATCAATGGCTCCTTCCTCGCCACGGGCCTCATCGACGAGGTGAGCCTCCTCGTGCACCCCACCGCCGACGGCCTGACCGGCACCCCGACCCTGTTCGACCGGCCCCAGGGCTCCACTGGCGCGGGCGCCGCGCTGGAGCTCACCCACGTGGAGCGCCGCGACTCCGGCATCGTATGGCTCCGCTACCGCGTGCGGCGCTGACCGCGTGTGCGGCCCCCGACAGCTGCTTCAGGGGGCGCGCAGCAGCGTGGCGGACTCGTAGAGGCTCTGCTGCTGGAAGACGCCCGCGGCGGAGGTGTCCTTCTCCAGCTTGTCCTGCACGCTCTTGGGCAGCTGCGCGTAGAGGTCCTGACCCAGCAGCCCTTCAATCTGGTCCACCGGCACGCGCGACTGCTGGAGCAGCGGGAGGATGTCCTCCTTCTTGGACGGGCCCTCCTTCGCGTTCGGCACCATGTACGCGAACATCGACAGGTTGCCGTTGGGCAGCTCCACCAGGACCGTCTTGAAGTTGTGCGTGGGGACCGCGATCTGCCGGTCGGCCTTCGAGCCCGTCGTCTGGAGGGACTCGGGCGGCAGCGGCTTGCCCTTGTCGTCCAGGTACAGGTTGCCCGTGACGATGTAGGCCTTGCCGCCGGTCTCCTTGATCATCTCGGAGACGCCGCGCTCCAGCGTGCGCCACACCTGCTGGTTGTGGTTGCCGTGCTGGGGCGCGATGTTGCTCATGTAGTGGCTTTCGTTCATCGCCGCCTGCGTGGGCGAGTCCTCGGCCGGCTTCATGTGCCCCCGGTCGAAACCGGTGTTGTTGTAGTCGGAGTCCACCACGCCGCCCTGCTTCAGCTCCGGGTCGCGCACGAAGGTGCTGTCCAGCCGGCTGACGTCCGCGGGCGTCTCCTTCACGTCCGCCGCGGACAGCATGTAGCTCACGAACGTGGGCACGTTCTTGTCCGTGTCCATGAGCGTGCGCGAGTACTCCTTCACCATGTTCAGGCCGGGCGTCGCGCCGCTTTGGCCCACGCCCTGGAGCGGATCCACCTCGCCGGCGACCTCCGCCACGCGGCTCTGGAAGGCGGCCATCTGCTGGTCCGGCACCCACTGCGTGTTCGCGGCCGTGCCCGTGCCCTTGGCCTGGTTCGCCTTGGACGCGTTGATGTAGGCCGTCAGCTCATCGGCGGAGAGCTCCCCGTCGCCGTTGCCGCCCAGGAGGTCCGCGCGCTTCGCCACGGACTGCTGCCAGGGGCTGTCGAAGCTGTCCACCTTCGCGGACTGCGCGCCGCCCTGAAGCTTCGCGTCGAGCGCCGCGCGCTGCTGCTGGAGCGCCGTGGACGTGAGGAACTGCGCGTCCGTGGGCGCGGAGAGGTACGACTCCAGCTCCGCCGCGGACACCTGGCCGTTCGAGGCGCGGCTGCCGTCAGCGCCCTCGTCCGCCGCGTGCAGCAGGCGCCCCTGCCAGCTTTCGTCCGTCCAGCCGAACTTCTGCTGGAGGTCGGAGATGGCCACCTCCTTGGTGGCGGAGCGCTTCCAGCTGCCCCCCGTGGGCGCCACGACATTGGATGCGGGCGCATTGGCGGGGAGGTCCGCCCCGGCGGGCACCGCGGTGTTCGCGGGCGCGGCGGTGGGAGCGGCGGCATTCGCGGGCGTGGGACGCGGGGTGGAGACTCCCGTCGGGATTCGCAGCGACATGCGGTGAAAGTCCTCGGGGCCGGCGGGGGAGACGATCGGGGAGGGCCCCTCCCTTCCATCGTCGGTGTGACGCGGCGCCCGGTTGCGTCACCCCGCCTTTTTTCTCAGGGGGCAGGGCGTTTTTCGGTCCGGCTGGACCCGGCTGTCACTTAATGCCGGACTTGGAGGGGGGCGGAGGGCGGTGTCCGTCGGGCCGGGCGTGCTGGACGGCGTGGACGATGCGGGCTTCGGCCTGGAGTTTTTCGACGACGGCGGCAGGCAGGCGGGCGCGCTCGGCGGCGACGGCGAGGGTGATCAGGAAGGCCTCGCTGACGGGCCCCTGCGTGGAGGTGTTGCGCTCGGCGGGGGTGAAGGCGTGGGCGTCCACCACGGTGCCGGAGGCGGTGCGCACCTTCACCAGGCGCTCCTCGGAGGCGAAGGCGAGCGCGGTCTCCAGGCGGGCGAGGACGGGCCAGGCTTCGGTGGCCACGGGGCGCAGGCGCCCGGACAGCCGGTGTCCGGGGGCATCCACCAGGCGTGCGACCCGGCCGCCCCAGTTGGGCACGTGCACGTCGTAGACGACGTCCACGTCCAGGGCCTCGGCGAGCTCGCCCTCGGGGAAGTCGGGCACGGGGGGCAGGCCGTGCAGGTGCCGGCTCGCCGCGGCCGGAGCCAGGTCGAGGGAGAACGCGAACCAGGGACGCGAAGGCGCGGGGCCAGATGCCATGGGGACGAGTGTCCCCGGCGCGCGGCGGTGGAACAAGGGCCGTGCCGTGCGGATCCGCGTCCGGGTTCCAGGTGGCTCCGGGCTTTCCGGGTCAGCTCACCACGGCGGCGAGGATGCGCTCGAAGAGCCAGGGCGCGCGGCCCAGGAGGCGCACCACGGGCCTGCGAAGGCGCGGGCGGCGCGCGAGCATCAGCAGGCCGTGCGTGGTCCAGGCGTACTTGCGGAACACCTGCTGGAAGGTGCGCTCGTAGGGCAGCAGCGTGTCGCGGCCCGCGCCCTTCGCCAGTGCGTCCGGGAGCAGCGCGCCCAGAGACTCCGCGCAGGCGAAGGCGAGCGTGAGTCCTTCACCGGTCACCGCGTCCACGTAGCCGGCGGCATCACCGACGAGGGCGAAGCGATCCGCGATGCGCGTGCGGGCCACTCGAGCCAGGGGGCCGGCACCGCGAGGCTGGGAGTCCGGCTCCGCGCCGGAGAGCTGTTCCGCCAGTCGGGGGAAGCGCTCCAGCATCGCGTCGAAGCCCACGCGGCCCGGCACCGTACCGTCCTCCCAGAGGAACGCGATGCCCACGCGCTCCGCTCCGGCGGGCGTCACGTAGGCCTCGACGCCGGAGGCGAAGTGCACCTCCACGTAGGGGGTCCAGGGGACGCGCCGGAAGTGGCGACGCAGTCCGTAGCGCCGGGGCATGTCCTGCTCGACGTCCAGGCCCTCGGCCTTGCGCAGCGGTGAGTTCAAGCCGTCCGCCGCGACGAGGAAGCGCGCGGACACGCGGCCCACGGGTGTCTCCAGCGTCACGCCGTCCGGCGTGCGCAGGTGCGACACGACGTGCGTGTGCTCGCGCAGGTCCACGCCGACTTCGCGCGCGCGGGTCGCCAGTGCATTCGACAAGGCCAGCCTGCGGACTCCCAGCCCACCGGGCGCGGGCAGCAATCCCTCCGCCGTGCTCCCGTCCTCCTGCACATAGCGGATGCCCACGAAGGGCGAGCTGTCACTTCGGTCCAGGTGCGCGAGCGCACCCAGCCGCTCCAGCGCCGCGAGGCCAGAGGGCATCAGGCCTTCACCACACGCCTTGTCCACGGGCGTGGATGCACGCTCCACCACCACCGTGTCCAGCCCACGCCGGGCCGCCGTGATGGCCACCGCGAGCCCGGCAGGGCCTCCGCCCACCACGACCACGTCATGCTGTTTCACGAGTCCTGCCACATCACGAGTCGTGCTCCGCGCGCACCATCGCCAGTGCGCTCTTCGCCATCTCCACCGCGAGCCCCACCGCGCCCACCTTCTTCGGCGCCGTCAGCTCTCCGGCCAGGTAGCGCCGCAGCGCTTCGCTTCTTCGCAGCTTGCCGCTGGACGTGCGCGGCAGCGTCCCCGGCTCCAGCAGCCTCACCGTGTGCGGCTGCACGCCCGTCGCCTCCACCACCGCGGCGCGGATGTCCGCCTCCACCGACGCCACGTCCGCGCCCCGCTCCGCGCGCTCGGCCAGGATGAGCAACGCTTCGTCCTGGCCACCCTCGGGCGTGAAGCCCAGCGCCACCGCGCAGCCCGTGCGCACTCCGTCCACCTTGAGCAGCGGATCCTCGAAGGCCTGCGGCGCGTGGTTCGCGCCTCGAATGATGACCAGGTCCTTCGCGCGGCCCGTCAGGTACAGCTCCCCGTCCGCGCTGAAGCCCAGGTCTCCCGTGTCCAGCCAGCCCTCGCCCACCAGCGCCCGCGACGTCGCCTCCGCGTCCTCGAAGTAACCGCGCATCACCGACGGCCCCTTCGCGAACACGCGCCCCACCCGGCGCTCCGGCAACACCGCGCCGTCCTCGCCTCGCACCTGCACCTCGAAGCCCGCCACCGGCGCGCCCACGCTCACCAGCGTGCGTGCCCCGTCACGCGCCTGCCCCTCGCGCGCCAGCACGTCCGCATCCACGCCCAGCTCGCGCGGCCCCCGGCCCGCCGGCGGGAACGTCACCGCCAGCGACGCCTCCGACAAGCCATACACCGGCCGCAGCGCCCGCGCGGAGAAGCCCCACTTCTCGAACCGCTCCGCGAAGCGGCGCAGCGTGTCCGCGGACACCGGCTCCGCGCCATTGAGCGCGTGCAGCCACCCGGACAGGTCCACGCCCTGCAGGTCCGCGTCCTTCACCCGCTTCAAACACAACCCATAGGCGAAGTTCGGCGCGGGCGACACGAAGCCCCGGTGCCGTGACAGCGCGCGCAGCCACAGCGCCGGCTTCACCAGGAACGTCTCCGGCGGGATCAGCACCAGGCTGCCCGGGTAGTACAGCGCCGCGAGCACACAGCCGATGAGCCCCATGTCGTGGTACAGCGGCAGCCAGCTCACGCCCACCGGCGTCACGCCCGGCGCCACCGGCATCGCCGCCTCCAGCGCCGCCACCTGCGCCACCAGCGCCCCGTGCGTCAGCGCCACCGGCTTCGGCTCCACCGTGGAACCGGAGGAGAACTGGATGAGCCCCAGCGCATCGGGGGACACCTCCACCTCCAGGTCCTCGTCGCCGTGCAGCACCGCGTCCACCGTGTGACAGCCCAGCCTCGGCCGGGCCAGCGCCATGCTCGGGCCCAGCAGCAGCCGCACGCGCGTGTCCGTCAGCACCACCACCGCGCCCGTCAACTGGAGCATGCGCGCCGTCGAGCGGTGGTACTCGTCCAACCGCCCCAGCCGCACCGGCGGATACAGCGGCACCGGCACCGCGCCCGCCAGCAGCGCGCCGAAGTACGCATCCATGAACGCGGGGGACGTGGGCAACAGCAGCGCCACCCGGTCCCCCGGACGCACGCCCAGCCGTGCCAGCCCCGCCGCCGCGCGCTTCGCCCGCCGGTAGACCTGCGCCCACGGCAGGGATGTCTCGTGCTCGGAGGCGTCCACGAACACCAGCCCCAGCGACGTGTGCGACGTCGCCTTCAGCATCGCGTTCACCGTGGCGTGCTTCAGCGCCGGCAGGGGCGGCCCCTTCACGGGTGCGCTCCCACGTCCGGCTTCGAGGCCTCGACCCGCGCCGCCACCAGCCGCGCCAGGTCCTCCACCGTCCGCACGCCCTGCGCGTCCTCCTCCGACAGCATCACCCGGAAGCGGTTCTCCAACCCCACCGCCAGCACCGTCAGCCCCAGGCTGTCCAGTTGCAGGTCGCGGAGCAGGTCGTGCGTGGGCTCCACCGCGCCCTCGAACTCCAGCTCCTCCCGGGCGATGCGGCGGATCTCCGCCATCGCCTCCATCACGATGTCAGCCACGGCGAACCTCCGGAATGAAGCGGGGGCGGTGGGCGAAGGCCTCGGAGTACATCGCCCCGAGCGCCGCCTCCTCCGCGCGGATGCGCACATAGAGCAGCGCCGCGTTGCCCACCGTGAACACGACCGCCGTCACCCACGCTCCGTGGATGAGCGGCACGCAGAACAGCTCCAACACCACCGCCACGTAGTTCGGATGCCGCAGGAACCGGTACGGCCCGCCCGTCACCGGCGCCAGCCCCGGCACCACGATGATGCGCGAGTTCCACCGATCGCCCAGCGTCCCGATGGCCCAGTACCTCAAGCCCTGCGCCACCGCCGCGCCCGCCAGCGCCGCCCAGCTCCACGCGCCCCAGAAGGGCCGCTGGAGGCCGAACACCTCCGCGACGCACGCGACGAGGAACAGCGTGTGGAACACGACCATGAACCGGTAGTGCCCCTGCCCCGTCTCCACCCCGCCCCGCTCGAAGGCCCTCGCCGCGTTGCGCTTGGAGAGCACCAGCTCCAACAGCCGCTCCGCGACGAGCAGCCCCATGAAGCCCGCGAACAACGCCTGGGTGCCGGTCACCATCGCACCAGCACCATCTCCGCGCAGAAGCCCGGGCCCATGGCCATCACCACGCCCCAGTCGCCCGGCTTCGCGTCCACCTCCTCCAACGTCTCCCCCAGCACGAAGAGCACCGACGCGCTGGACAGGTTGCCCACCTGCTTGAGCGACTTCCACGAGCGCTCCAGCGCGCCGGGCGCCAGCTCCAGCGCGGACTCGAAGCCCTCCAGCACCTTGGGGCCACCGGTGTGCGCCACCCAGTGCTTCACGTCCTGGCGGTTCAGCCCATGCTCCGCGAGGAAGCCATCCACGTTGCCCCGGATGTGCTCCTTCACCAGCTGCGGCACCTTGGCGGACAGCACCACCTTGAAGCCCGTGTCCACCACGTCCCAGCCCATCACCCGCTCGGTGTCCGGATAGAACACCGACCGCGAGCCCACCACTTGAGGCCCCGCTGCGGAAGCCTCCGCGCCGCGCAGCACCACGCACGCCGCGCCGTCACCGAAGAGGCCGGAGGCGATGATGTTGGGGATGGACAGGTCCTCGCGCTGGAGCGTGAGCGAGCACAGCTCCGTGGCGATGAGCAGCGCCGTCTGCTTCGGGAACGCGCGCAGGTAGTCCGCCGCGCGCGCCAGGCCCGCCGCGCCCGCCACGCAGCCCAGGCCGAAGATGGGCGTGCGCTTCACGTCCTCGCGCAGGCCCATCCGGTTGACCAGCCGCGCGTCCACGCTGGGCGTGGCGATGCCCGTCACCGTGACGAAGAAGACGTGGTCCACGTCCTTCGGCGTGAGCTCCGCGCGCGACAGCGCCTCGCGCGCCACCTGCTCCGACAGCTCCGTGGCCACGCGGATCCACGCGTCGTTGCGCTGCTGGAACGTCGCGAGCGCCGGATACTCCTCCAGGGGCAGCGCCAGGTGCCGCCCGCCCACCTGCACGTTGCGGTGCAGGTCCTCCAGCCGCTCCAGGTTGTAGTGCTTCGTCGCCCACAGGTCGCGCAGCGCCGCGATGAGCTGCTCCTGGCTGGCGTAGTGCGGGGGAAGCGCGCGTCCCACCGCGCTCAACGAAGGGGATGGCGCGGGGTCGTGACGGGTCGTGCTGGGCATGAAGTCCTGGAGGGTCCCACCCGGGGAGCCGAGTCCCCAGGCTTAATCCCCCGCAGGCCCGGATGCGATGGTGTATCGCCGGACCTGCACGCCCTTGAACCTCACTGACAGCCCACACTGTTGCACACGCGACGCCCCGCGCGGCCCCCGGAGCCCTGCCTCAGCCGAAAGGGTAGCCCAGCACGCAGTAGTAGCCGCGGACGTAGATGGTCAGCGCGGCGAACATGTCCGGTGCGAACGTGGTGATGGCCAGGGTGCCGAACATCAGGGCCATCAACAGCAAGGTGAACTCCGCCGCGGCCTGCCCGCGCGAGCGGGGCCTGCGCAACCAGCGGTAGCCTCTCCACATCCAGCCGTTCATTCGTCTTCTTCCTTGCTCTGGAAGCCGGTGCAGGCGTCGTTGGCTTCGTGGAAGTAGCCGCGCTCTCCCCACTTCACGTACTCGGCCTCGGGGATGCCGGTTTCGGTCGCGCCCTGGAAGTACGGCCCGCGGCAGCGGTAGGCCCGCATGGGCCAGTTGGCGCCGTAGCCGCTGGACGGGATGATGCCGCGCTTCATCTGGATCTCCCGGGGCTCGCAGGAGCCGAGGCACCAGTTCGTGTCATCCAGCCAGTACGCCGCCTCCAGCTTGTCACCGGGAGTCATCCGGGTGGCGGTGACGGTGGGAACGCCGGGCTCCTCCACGTGGCGCAGCCGGATGGAGTCGCGGATGTAGCTCGCGTCGAACGGTGAATCGAGCTGGAGCACCTGCAAGGCATTGCTGATGGCGTTGACGACGCCCGAATCGGCGGCGCCCGCGTAGAGGATGGGACGCACACGGTCGCGCGTCAGCTGCTCCACCCGGTCGTAGCTCTGGGACGGCCTGTCCCCGGAGCGCCAGGCCCTCCAGGTGTCGTGGTAGACGTAGAAGTTCTCCCGGAAGACCAGGTCCAGCCGCGAATCGTTGAAGCCCGTGGTGTAGAGGCCGATGGCCTGGGGGATGATGTGGTTCACGATCCGGACCTCCACGTCGACCTGGACCGCGCCGTTGCGGGTGTCCAGCCCCATCTTCCGCGCCATCTGCTCCGGCGAGCTGCCCAGGGCCGCGAGCGTCCCGCCCACCGAGCCGGAGGCACCCGCCGCCGCCGCGATGTCCGCCAGCCCCAGGCGCTTCAAGGGTGCGTCCGCGTCCTGCATCCTGGCGGAGAGGGTCACCTCGTTGTTGCGGGAGGTTCTCGCCAGCTCGCCATCCTCCGTGGCGCTGTCCAGGTCCTGGAAGCGCCGCAGGGCATCGCTCGTGATGCCCGTCAGGTCCGAGCGCGCGACGCGCTCGAAGGCGATGAAGCGCGCCAGCTGCGCGGCCTTGAGGCGCGCGCGCTGGACCTCCCAGAAGTAGTTCACCCACAGGAGCAGCGCCACGAAGAGGGGGGCCAGCAGCGCCAGCTCCACCGTGGCGGAGCCGCGCCGGCTCCGGGACATGGAACGCATCACCCGCCCCTTCCTCAGTACGTCACGCCGTTGAAGAGCCATTTCGCGTCCCGGTAGGAGGGAATCAGCCACCCCAGGTTCTCCTCGTCCCAGTGGGTCTGCACGGGCGCCAGGCGCGCGGTCCAGACGGGGTTGAAGAAGTTGGGCTCCTCCTTCCATTCACCCGGCCGGTGGTAGATGGCGCGTCCCACGGACATGGCCATCATTCCGCCGGAGTACGTCCGGAAGTCCTGGGCGAAGGCATCCTGCTTCCCCCCGACGTACTTCCAGGTCATGTCCAGCACGGACTCCTGGATGCCCGCCTCCAGGTTCGTCGTGCCATTCGACTCGGCGGTGCCGGAGTTGAAGCGGCCGGTCCCCTGCTTGCGCATGAAGTGGCTCCGGCTGAGGTTGTCCAGTTGGAAGACCTCCTTCTGGCCCCCGTCCCCGCCACCGCTGCGCTCCGCGCCCATGTCCTTGCTCAGCACCACCATGTTGCAGGGGTAGCCGAAGTGGTTGTGCCAGGGGTCGACGAAGCTGGTGTCGGAGGTGACGAACGGCGTGATGCCCTGCCACGGATGGTGGGCGGACACCTTCTGGTTGCCATACTCCTGATGAAAGCCATTGCGCGCGTCCGCCGCGACTCGGAAGTGCAGCTCGAAGACGGTGGACCATCCGAGGAAGCCCAGGCCGCAGCCGGGGCGCACCTCCATCTTGATGTCATCCGCCGCGAAGAGCTGATCGTTGCGGTTGCCCTCGAACTGCTCGGAGAAGCTCTTGATCTGACTGTCGGCGGTCTTCTGGACGCGCAGCTCTCCCACGATGAGGCACAGCCGCAGGTTCCACTCGCGCCCGATGAGCACCGGGCCCTCGCCGGTGGCGGTCCAGTCCCTGCGCACCGCGTTGGCCATGCTGCCCATGAGCAGGCGGTACTTGGCCATGTCCGGGTCGGACAGCCGGTTGCGGTTGCGATTGAGCAGCCTCCCTCGCGTCTGCATGCCCGTGGGGTCCGGTCCCATGGTGGGGCTGCTGCTGCGCGGACCGTCGTCCAGCACGTGGAGGAAGTTCTTGGCGTTGGAGTGGTTGATGGTGCCGATGTCCGAGTACAGCGCGGGCAGCGGAATGTCCCGGTAGCTGGCATTGCGGGCCATGGAGTACTCCACCTCCGCCCGCGGGTCCGTCGCGTGGATGCTCTTGTCGCGGGCCGCGTCGCTGTAGAGGTCATGCAGCGTGGCGGACAGCATGCCCTCCTGGGCAATCCAGAGGGCGATGTTCAGCTGGGTGAGGACATTCACCAGGGTCGGGACGATCTTCTCCACCGTCTTCACCCAGGCCTTGATCATCGCGGAGATGGCCGCGAAGACCGGCCCGATGCCTGGGAGGAGCTTCAGGAACTTCGCCGCGGCCCCGATGGTCCGGTCCAGGTACACCGCGTGGCTCACGTAGGACATCACCGTGAGCATGGCGTTGTAATGAACGATCATCGCGCGGTTGGTGTAGGCCAGGAAGTTGTACGCGCGGGCCTCCTTCACCGCGAGCGTGTACGCCTGCGCGTCCGCCGCGTCCTGGAGCTTCATCTTCTCATACACGCCGTGCCCGATGCTGACGGAGGACATCACCGCCACCGCCACCACCAGCATGCACACGGCCCCCAGCACCAGTGCCTGTCCCCGTTCGTCCCGGCGCATCCGCCTGACCATGGCAAACATCCAGTGCCCCCTTCCTAACCGTCCACCGCGCAGGACACGGGCCCTCGGCCCTCATCGCCACTGATGAGATTGGATTGCATGCGCATGGTGGAGGTGGCGATCACCGGGATCGCGTACGTGTGAGCATTGGCCAATTTGGCGAGTTCCTTGAAATAGGCCTGCTTGCGCCTGGCCCCTTCCGCCTCCAGGTACTGGGACGCGGACCCGCCTCCAGGGGCCCGCTGGGTGAGGAAGGTGACGCCCTCCAATTGCCCCAGCACCTCACGGCCCATGTAGAAGGTATGCAGTTGCCAGTTCGCGAACGGGATGCGCAATTCGTAGAAGTACGTCACCCGCACGGACAGCAGGTTCGCCGCCACGATGGTGGCGTCGCGATAGTCGTCGAAGTCGATCTCCCTGCCACCCAGGTGCGAGCCATAAGAGGAGAAGAGGCCGCTGTACGGGCCGGCACTGGGGTTCACCACCTCCACGCGCACCCGCTCCAGGCTCGAGCCGGGGAAACGCTGGTTCTCTTGCGCGTATCTCCCGAGCGTATAGGCGTCATGGACCTCCATGGCGTTGAGGAGCGTGTCCGTCCGCCCCCGCCCCCCCAACCGGGGCGGCCCCAGCGTGGGCACGAGCGCCATGTACGCGGCGCTCTTCATGGTTTCGCAATCCCCATGATTGACAATGCCCGTGCGGGCCGCGCGGTAGGCGGCGTACTCGGTCATCAACCTGGCATGGTGCAGCGTGGTGAGCTGGAGCGTCCCCAGGATGAGGAACACCATCAACGGCACCACCAGCGCGGACTCCACCGCGGCCTGGCCCGATTCCCCCCGGCTGGCCGAATCAACCGTTTGCATTTGACCTCCCAGCCTCACACAGGCCGGAAGGGATTGACCAGTCCTCGCCACCCACGCCTGCCTGAAAGGGCAACTCCCAGGCAGACATCTGTCAGCTGGCGGATGCTTGTCTGTCCATGACTTCCAAAAGCAACCACTGCCAGGACAGGTGGGACTTCAGGCGATGGAGTCCACCACGCCGCCGTCGACCCGCAGCGCGGCGCCGGTCGTGGCGGAGGCCTGGGGTGACGCGACGTAGACGATCATGTTCGCCACCTCCTCCACGCTGGAGGGGCGGCGGAGGATGGAGCTGGGCCGGCTCGCCTGGATGAAGTCCACGGCGAGGTCCTCGAAGGAGCGGCCGGACTTCTCGTGCTCCTCGCGGAACATCCCGCGGACGCCCTCGGAGAGGGTGGGCCCCGGCAGCACGGAGTTGACCGTGACGCCCGTGCCCGCCATGCGCTTGGCCAGGCCGCGCGCGACGGCCAGCTGCGCCGTCTTGGTGACGCCGTAGTGGATCATCTCCGTGGGGATGTTCAGCGCGGACTCGGAGGAGACGAACACGACGCGGCCCCAGCCCTGCTTCCGCATCCCCGGCAGGTACGCGCGCGACAGCCGCACGCCGGACAGCACGTTCGCCTCGAAGAAGTGGCTCCAGTCCTCGTCCGTCACGTCGAAGAAGTCCTTGGGCCCGAAGATGCCCAGGTTGTTGATGAGGATGTCGCAGTGGGGGTGCGCCGCGACGAGCGCCTTGCAGGCCTCCGCCGTCCCCAGGTCGCCCGCGAAGCCCTTCGCCGTGGCACCCGGGGCCGCCTCGCGCACCGCCGCGATGGCCTTGTCCACCGACGCCTGCTTGCGGCCGTTGACGATGACCGTGGCGCCCGCCGCCGCCAGCCCCTTCGCCGTGGCCAGGCCGATGCCTGCCGTGGAGCCGGTGACGAGGGCAATCCTTCCAGTGAGTTCGATGCGCATGGGGTGTCCCGGGAAAAGAGGAGGGGGCTTCTAACAAGGGAGTGGGAGCGGTTCCTGGACGTCGCCCCGCGGCCTGTCCGCCACCGCGCAAGCCCTCTCTTCTTCTGTCCTGCCAGCAACGACAGACGGCGCTTCCGACCAGCGTCGATTTCCCTGACAGGCCGGTAGCATCCGGGCCGTTCGCGCGCTGGGGGGATTCGATGAAGATGGTCTGTGTTGGCGGAGGCCCTGCCGGGCTCTATTTCTCGATCCTGGCGAAGCTGTCCAACCCGAGGCACGACATCACCGTCGTCGAGCGCAACCCCGCGGGCGTGACGTATGGCTGGGGCGTCGTGTTCTGGGATGACCTGCTGGACGACCTCTACCGGAACGACCCGGTGAGCGCGCAGCGCATTGCCCAGGCCGCGGCGCGCTGGGACACGCAGGAGGTGCACCTGCGGGGCCATCACGCGACGCACATCGGCGGTTATGGCTTCGCGCTGGGACGCGACCGGCTGCTCGAAATCCTCATCCGGCGGGCGCGGGGGCTGGGCGTGGACGTGCGCTTCGAGCACGACGTCACGGACCTCTCCGGGTTCATGGACGCGGACCTCGTCGTCGCCTGCGACGGCGTCAACAGCCGGCTGCGCCAGCGCCACGCCCATCACTTCCAGACGCACGTGGAGGAGGGCCGCAACAAGTACATCTGGCTGGGCACCAACAAGGTGTTCGACGCCTTCACCTTCGCCTTCGAGGAGACGCCCGCCGGCTGGCTCTGGTTCCACGGCTACCGTTTCAACAGTGAGACCAGCACCTGCATCGTGGAGTGCCAGGAGGCGACCTGGAAGGCCTTGGGCTTCGACACGCTGGGACCGGAGGAGACGCTTCGCAAGCTGGAGGGCATCTTCCAGAGCCGGCTCCAGGGCAAATCGCTGTTCAACCAGTTGAAGGGCATGGGCCGGGCGCCGTGGCTCAACTTCAAGCGCATCACCAACGAGCGCTGGTACCACGACAACCTGGTGCTCATGGGCGACTCCGCGCACACCACGCACTTCTCCATTGGCTCCGGGACGAAGCTGGCCATGCAGGACGCCATCGGGCTGGCGCGGCAGCTGCGAACACAGCCGGACGTGCCCACAGCGCTGGAGGCGTATGACGAGGAGCGGCGCGCCGCCCTGCTGGCCATCCAGTTGGCGGCGCGCAGCAGCTCCGAGTGGTTCGAGAACGTCCCTAGCTATGTGAACCAGGACGCGACCCAGTTCGCCTACTCGCTGTTGAACCGCCGGGGCAGCTCCGTGTGGAGCTACCTGCTGCTCATGGCCAGCCAGCAGCCCTCGCTGCAGGGGATGCTGCGCAAGCTCCACTACTCCAAGCAGTGGGTCCGCGAGCAGCGCCGGGGCCGCGGCGCGGTGGCGCTGAGCCTCCCGCCTCCGGGTTAGGGAGACGTCGCGGCGTCCGGCGGGGGCGGCGTGGCGACGAGCAGGCCGTGGCCCGCGTTGAACTTGAAGACGAACTCCCCCTCGGCTTCGGTCGAGGGCACCAGCCCGCCGTTCTTCCCCCAGGACGCCTCGAAGTCATCCCACGCGTAGAGTTCCTCGCGGTTCTCGAAGGGGTTGTAGACGCGCACCGTCCAGTCGCCCTTCCCGTTCTCCTCCACGGCGCTCACGCTCACCCAGTGCGCCACCGCCTGGGTGCTGTCTTCGAAGAAGGTCAGCATGCCGTCCGCGCCCTTCGTGTCGATGTTCACCAGGGCGATGAGCGCCTTGCCGTCATCGAGCATCCGCGCCATGTCCTCCGGCGCCGGCATCGACGCCGTCCCCGACGTGTAGCCCGTCGTCCATCCCCGGGCCTCGTAGACCGTCTCCAGGGGGGTCGCCGTGGTCGTGGTTCCGCTGTTGAGGATGCCCGCGCTCGTCGCCGCGAAGGCCGTCAGCGCCTCCTTGGGTGACATGCCCAGCGAGGCGCCCACCGCCAGGGGGCCGCACAGGTTGTAGTGGACCTGGCGCCAGCCCTGGCCGAGCGCCTTCTCCAGGTTGATGTACTGCGCGGCGGAGCCCACCTGCAGGGCGTTGTCGAGCCACTCCCCCACCTGGCCATTGCCCAGCGAGCTGTCCACGCCGAGGAAGGGGTGCTCCGCCACCGCGCCGCCTTCGGGGACACCGTTGAAGATGAGCGCCGTCTGCTCGCGCACGGCGGCCTGCCATTCCTGACGGAAGAGGGACTCCTTGCCCTCGGGCGGCAGGTGGTCCCACACCAGGGAGTCCACGGAGGCTGGCGGCGGGCCGTTGACGTCGAACTCCGGCATCGGCCAGTGCTCCGCCACCACCTTCTCCCGGGCGGTCTGGAGGATCTCCGCGCGGCTCTCCTTCGGCAGTTGGGTCCAGACGTGCATCTCGATGTCGGGCGGGCACGTGCCGTCCGCCATCCACTTGGGAACGGGGGACTCATACGGCGGCGGGGGCGGCGGCGGGGCGGCGGTGGGCCCGGTGAGGGACTCGGACACCCAGGCCTGGGTGCCATCCATCAGCTCCACGTTCAGCCAGGAGCCGTCCTCGGTCTGGTCCAGCACCTTCAGCTTGTCGCCCGCCTTCAAGTCCCCCACGTCCGCGAAGTTCGTGCCCGGTCCGCTCCGGATGTTCATGTTGCCGGTCGGCGTGACCCAGCGCTCGCCATCCGCCACCCGCCGGTCCGCGACGCCAGACAACCCCAGCTTCTGGATGAGGGCTTCGCGCTGGGGGCCCGGAGGCGTGGAGAGGACCTGCTGCATCCTGCTCGCGGGCACCGGGACGGGCTGCGAGTAGCGCGGGTGCGTCGCCTGCCACTGGCCCAGCGTCTCGTAGCGCACCGTGGGGTGGTTGGGGTCCACCACGGAGCCGTCCGGCCTGCGCACCAGGGCATGGCCCACGCCGTCGCTCGCGTCCCGCATGAGGACGATGGAGTCCCCCGGCCGCGCCAGCCCCACCGCCTTCTCCAGGCAGTTGGCGCTGCCGTCTCCCAACCGCTCCGTGTGCAGGTTGCTCGCGGGCGCGGGCGTGGCGTCGAACGAGGACGTCGAGCCGAACGGCTGGGGCTGGGGCGCCGGTTGCCCCCTTCCCGCCGGAGCCGGCAGGGGCTGCGGGCGAGGAGGGACGGCCAGGGGCATGAAGCGCGGGAACTGAATCATCGGGAGCGGCCTCGGGGATGAAAGCGTCGTTTCCCCAAGTCACGCGGAGCCGCATCCGAATTGAATTAAGCCGAGTTAAACGTACATCCACAGGCCCGCCTACGGAACGACGTACAGGTCGCCGTTCGTCTGGGTGATGGCCCCACCCACGCGGAGAGGTACAGCTGATCAACGCGGCAAGCGCGAGCGGACCCGCGAATGGCAGACGCAGGGAGGAGCCTCTACGCCGTGATGGCGGACGACGGCGTGGCGTTCTTGAAGCGCAGTGACCGGCTATTCGTCCTGAGCGCGGACTGGACAAAGGCGATAGACGAAGACCCGAACAGAATTGGCGCACTGATAGGCCTGACCGCGCGGTCCGAACACCGGGCTGCGCATCAACGCGATTCTACATCGCGCCCGACATGAGCAGCGTCAACCTGCATCCTTACCCAAACGGTCAGCGACCACCGGCCAGTGCAGGTGCCCATCTGGGTAACCGCACTTTACTCGTATTACAAGCTGCTGGACCGCCTTGTTCCGACGCGCCGGGTATCACTTCAGCGCTGCTCCGCATGCCCTCCAGTAATGCGGGAGTTCTCTCCCGAGCCGCGATTGACGGGTGGAAACGACCCCGGCCTACTCCCTCCTCCCCCTGTTTTCGCCTTGCTCTGGGTAGGTGCCGAATCGTCCAGAAGCCGCTAGCCTGCGGGGCGTCGTACTGCACTCCAAGAGACCACTCGGGTGGGAGCGGTTCTCCTATGACGTGGGGTGTGCCCAGGACTCCATGGCAACTCAGAACTCCTTCGAGAAGCCTCGCTGGTTGCGAGATCTCCTTCGGTTTTTACCGCTCAAGAGCCAATTCGTCCTCTCGGGGAATGTCCGGGACCAACAGCTCTTCGAGACACGCCCCGGAGTGGTGACTCCTCGCCCCATGACCCACGTCCTGGCTTCGGAGCTGCGAGAAGCAGGATATGCCCATGTCTTCACCTACGATCCCGTCACGGGCTTCAAAGTGATTCCCTTACTGGGCGAAGACCCAGCCCTAGGGACGGAAGTCCTGAAGCAACTAGGACTGCAGGTCGGCAATGACGCCGCCCCCGCAGGGATTGAGCTTTTCGCGGACACCGTCCAACGCATCGTGAGTCGGGGTGGTGAGCCCATCGCGCTCATCGCGGATTTCGCCTCCCGCCTCATCCTTCGTCCCAACGGCCTCACCCCGTCCGAACATCAGGCGTTCACCCGGGCGTTGGTGCTCTCCCATCAGGCGCGCGCCCGCCCACACGGCACGCCCCCGCGGCCCTTCTTCAATACCGTGGTGTGGGTCGTAGAAAAGGAAGGAGACCTGCCGGACTGGTTGCTCATCGACAACCCGCGAATTCGCCATGTCCCCATCGCACGGCCTGACTCCAAGGCAAGACGCGCGCTCGCCGCGAGTCAATTGCGCGGACTGGAGGGCTTCCAGGACGCGGAAGCCACCATAGCGGAGAAGGCGCTCGACTCGTTCGTCGACCAGACCGATGGGCTACTCTTGGTGGATCTCGCATCCATCGTCATTCTGGGCCGGACCGAAGGACTGGGCTTCGCCGATATCGCGGATGCGGTCCGGCGCTACAAGCTCGGGGTCACCGAGGATCCGTGGCGCAGAATCGATCGCGCGAAGATCAGGGGTGCCACGGACTTCGTCCGTAACCGCGTGAAGGGGCAGGATGCCGCCGTCGTCCACATGCTCGACATCCTGAAGCGCGCGGTGACGGGAGTTGGCTCGACTCGCCGGGGAAGCCGTCCCCGCGGCGTCGCATTCCTGGCTGGCCCCACAGGTGTCGGCAAAACCGAACTGGCGAAGACCATCACCAGCCTGCTCTTTGGCGAGGAGGGGGCCTATATCCGGTTCGACATGTCCGAGTTCAGCGCGGAGCACTCTGATCAACGACTCGTCGGGGCACCGCCAGGCTACGTGGGCTATGACGTTGGCGGGGAACTCACCAATGCCATTCGTGAGCGACCGTTCAGCGTGGTGTTGTTCGACGAGATTGAGAAGGCCCACCCCCGCATCCTCGACAAGTTCCTTCAAATCCTGGACGACGGTGTCCTGACATCGGGGCGCGGAGACAGAGTCTACTTCTCGGAAGCCTTCATCATCTTCACCTCGAACCTCGGCATCTATCGGCTCGAAGCGGATGGCACTCGGGTGCCCAATGTCACCGCCGAGGATGCTGTCACGGATGTCCAGTCCAAAGTCCGCGCGGAGATCGATCGTCACTTCAAGGTCGTCCTCAACCGTCCCGAAATTCTCAACCGCATTGGCGACAACATCCTCGTCTTCGACTTCGTACGCCCGGCCATCGCGGAACAGATCTTCCTCGGCATGCTGGAGACGACTCTCTCGGATATCGCCTCTGGCCAGGGCATCACCCTCCAGCTCAATGAAGTCGCACGTGAGGACTTGCGGGAACTTTGCCTCGCCGACCTATCCAACGGCGGGCGTGGCATCCGCAACAAAGTCGAGACGCACCTGCTCAATCCGCTTGCACGTGCCTTGTTCGACTTGGATGCGGAACCGGGCCGGGGCTTCGAGATCCAGCAGGTGATCACGCAAGGCGCACTTACGACGCTTCGCCTGGCAGACCTCGGCACGCGAGGAAGCGCCGCTTGAAGGTTGCCATCTCCCGGCTGCATCATCCCGTCCACACATTGGGACCGGGCTCCCGCGTAGGCATCTGGTTCCAGGGCTGCTCCATCCAGTGCCCCGGCTGTATCTCCGCAGACACCTGGGCGGAAGGACGTGGGATTACAACCGTCGCGGCCGTCATGGACGTGATCGAGCCGTGGCTTGCCCAAGCAGACGGCGTCACCATCAGCGGCGGTGAACCCTTTGATCAACCCGAATCGCTGCGAACCCTCTTGATCCGTCTCCGGACGGCGACGCGAGGCGATGTGCTGGTCTACTCAGGCCATCCATGGGAGTCGTTGACCGAGCACCTCGCGGCCTGCACGGGACTCATCGACGCCCTCATCACCGACCCCTTCAAGATTGACGCACCCCAGACCCTGGCCCTTCGGGGAAGCGACAACCAGCGACTGCATTGCCTCACGCCCCTGGGGCAAGAGCGGTTCCAGCCCTACGAACGCCCCCTGACGGCGGACGACCAACGACTGGACGTCCACTTCGACGAAGACGGCACGGTCTGGATGGCAGGCATTCCTCGGCGTGGCGACATGCACCGTCTCGCTCAGGCTCTTTCCGCAGGTGGGCATGTCGCGTCAACGACCGAGGCGCGCCCCTCTCACAAGAGAAATCCCTCATGACGAACCTACAACCTCAGCTCGTCCGGCTGTGCCCAAAGTGTGGGACCGAGCGTCCGGCATCAGAGTTCTTTTGCGAAAACCTCCTGGCGCAGGGAGAGCAGTGTCAGTGGAATATCTCTGAAGAGGAACTGGGACTTCCGAGAGCCATAACCAGCCAGGGATCGCCGGCCGCCTCCGTCCCCATTGTTCCAGTGCCCCGTTGCACCAATGGGCATGAGATGGACGAGGGAGATCAACTCTGTCTGGAGTGCGGTGAGAGCATCACCACACCGCCTGTGCCCGCAGCGGCTCCCGCGCAGGCGGCCCCACTCGTGGTGGACGGCTGGCAGGTCGTAGGGCAACAACCTGGTAGTGATGCACCCTGGGAGTCCTTCGAAGTCGAGGACGATTCAGGACATCGTGCAATCCTGACGCTCTATCGCGCCGATGCTGAACCTGATCAGGCGGTGCACGAGGCGCTGCGGCGGATGCCTCGCGACCATATTCCAGAGCTTCTCGCCACAGGCCGGCACGAGAGCCGCGCCTACGAAGTCTTCGAGCGCATCCATGGAGGTCAGCTCGCGGAAGCGGACTTCTTCGTGAAGGGCGAGCCGGAATTCTTGCGGCGGATGGTCGATGAACTGGGCCGAGCACTGGCGAGCTTCACGGAGGCCGGTCTTCGCCACCGCGACCTGAGACCCAGCACCATCCTGTTGCGCTCCCGAGAGCCATTGGACCTCGTGATCACCGGCTTCGGCTCGGCCCGCCTCTCCGACTTCGACCTGGAGTCCGTCGCGCCCCTGGAATTGACCCGGTACTCCGCCCCTGAAGTCATCGCGGGAGCGGTGAGCGCGGCCAGCGACTGGTGGAGCCTGGGGATGATCCTCCTTGAGCAGGTGACGGCGGGGGCCTGCTTCGCGAACGTCGACGTCCGGGCTTTCCAGATCCACATCGTTACCCGTGGCGTGGAGTTGCCCGAGGACCTGTCCCCTGAGCAGCGTCTGCTCCTGCGAGGCCTGCTCACGCGAGACCCGCTGAAGCGCTGGTCATGGCCCCAGCTCAAGGCATGGCTCGCGGGCGAGCCCGCCCAGGCGGATCCGGAAGCCACGGGCGCAACAGCCGAGGCCACCGGGCCGCTCCTGTCACTGGGCAAGCGGTCGTTCACCAGACCGGAACTCTATGCCCTGGCGGCTGCGGAACCCCAGTACCGGGACGAAGCACGGGCACTCACGCTTCGCGGAGCCGTGACCACTTGGCTGGAGGAGCAGAAGTTCGATCCCCGCCGGTGCGCACAGGTGCGTCAGCTCGTTTCCGATGAAACCCTGTCGGAGGATTTTCGCCATGCGCTCGTGCTCATGACCTTGAATCCGGACCTGCCCCTGACGTCGGCCGGAGACATTGTCACGCCCGCCTGGCTCCTCGCGCACCCCGAAGACGGCTACGCGCTCATCACAGGGAGCGTTTCGCGGCATCTGGGGCTCATGGGGCGTGAACTCTGGCTCGTCCGCTTGGGCTCGCGGGCGGAGACAGTGCGCGAGCGAGCAGAGTCGCTCCAGATTGAAGTCGATGAAGACCGCCTCCGGGTCGCGATGCTGGCGTCCTCCCGCGCGAACCTGGAGGCGCAACGGGCCGCGCTCCGTCTCCTCTACCCCGAGACTGACCACGTGGGCCTGGGCTCCCTGGTCGAACGCGCGCGGCTGACGGACGAGGAACTCATCCTGCTGATCGGTGCAGCCACCCATCAGTTCATCCCGCTTGGCCACCTGACGGATCGGGCTATGGAGCTCGCCTCGCATCAGGGTGTGTCCCTTGACCGCGCCCAAGCAGAGAAGAACCTCGTACGCGCACGGCGCGAGCTCTTCGAGGAACTCGATGCGCGCACCGCGAACTTCGCGCGTTGCGGAATCGCGCGCGTGGACGAGTGGGTGGACACCTTCCGTGTCGAGCGCCGCATGCCGCTTGAGCGCGCCGTCGTCGTGCTCGTCGTCCCCCGTGATGCGTGGAAAGAGCCCCCCAAACAGCAGTACGTCGCAAACCTGATCGAGCTCTTCGAAAAGCGCGTCGCGGGCTCGGTTCAGCGAGGTCCGCTGGTCCGGTTCGTCATTGGCAAGACCACGCCACGAATCGACCTCACCGAACTGGGAACCGCGCACCGGCCAGCGGAAGCACTTCTCGAGCACGTCATCAGCCGCTCGGAGAGCCCCACTTCGCTCGACCCCGCCGCCTTCACGAACGAAGGAGTCGAAGGCCGCCTGCGTCGGCTGGTGAGCCATGCCCTCATGTTTCGGCGGGACACAGGCATTGACGGCCGCTTCCTGGGGTTCCCCTTCCTTCTGATGCGCGACAGCCGCTCCGGCCCCAGGACCGTGCCACGCATCGCGCCAGTCTTGCTCTGGCCCGTGATGGTGGAGTTCCCCATGGGGAGCAACGTCGGAACCCTGTCCTTCGACCGGCGCGAAGAGGTGCGCCTCAATCACGCACTCGAAGCCCTCCTTGGCGCAGCGGAGTTCGCGCGCTGGAAGGCGGCCCTGGACGATCTGCTCTCGCGGCCTACCCTGCATGTCAGTGACGTGATGGACATCCTGGGCACGCTTGCGACTCCACGTTCACGCAAGTTGGGCCGGATTCCCGGAAAGGACTTGAAACTGAACACCGGGACGAGCGAACTCGCCTGCGCCGCCGGACTCTTCAACGCCGAGTTCACCGGTCAGTCACTGAGCGAGGATCTTCGCCAGATGCGTCGGATGCCTCCGACGGGAACCGGATTGGAGGCAGCCTTACGCGTCTCCGAAAGACAGCCGTCACCGGCCCCCCTTGGCTCGGTGCCGGAACGTGAACGCTTCCTCACTGTCGAAAGCGACCCTTCCCAGGAGTCCGCCGTCCTACAAGCCCGCTCGGCGCCGGGACTTCTGGTTGAGGGTCCCCCTGGCACGGGCAAGAGCCAGACCATCGTCAACATCGTGTCGGACGCCATTGGCCGGGGGGAGTCCGTCCTCGTCGTCTGCCAGAAGCAGGCTGCACTCCGGATCGTCCAGAAGCGACTCGCTGCGGAGGGACTTCAGGAGCGCCTCTTCGTCATCACGGACGTGAACCGGGACCGGGAAGCCATCGTCCGAGCGCTTCGCGAGCAGGTGAGCACGGTCCGGCGGACGGACGCACTCCCCACCCTGGCCCTGCGAAAGAAGCGCCTGGACCTCGCAAGCCGGATTGAAGTCCTTGAAGCAGAGGTCGACCGCTACCATGAAGCCCTCCACCAGCCCGACCCCTCTACGGGTCAGAGCTACCGGGCCCTGCTAGGGGCTCTCATTGACCTAGAGACCAGCGGCACGCCCGTCAACGTTCCATCCCTGAGGCGTCACTTCTCCACACTGGACCCGGGCAAGATTTCGGGACTGGAAGAACTCTGCGCGCCCATTGCCCCGCTCTGGCTCGCGTCTCGATTTGAAACCAGCCCGCTCGCTGTCTTGCGAGTCTTCCAGTCCGACAAAGGAGGCACCGAGGATTTCCTGAGGGATTTCTCCGCATTCCTCAAGGTGGAGGCGGCACGGCGCGACGTCCTGGCACAGCCAAGCCGTTTCGATATCGAGGATCCCGCGCCCCTACGCACCTGGATGGAGGACGTAGGGCGAGTGTTCGAGGTGATGTCCGACGAGACACGCACCCGGGTCGCCTCATGGTTCGACCTCTTCCACCCCAAGAAGGATGGCTCAGTCCTGGGCAAGGGCCTCGTCGAATCGCTGGGCGAAGCCGCGGAAACCCTGAGCCGGCTGGATGAACGTGCGCATGACCGCGCGCTGTTTCCAGTCATCGCCAGCCTCTCGGCGGGGGAGCTCCGCGAGTTGCTCGATGCCGCGACGAGCGCTACAGCCGAGGTGTCCTTCCTTGGGCGGCTCACCCCGGGGCGCTGGCAACGCCGTCGGCGCGTGCGTGCATTCCTCGCCGCGAATGGAGAGGAACAGACCGAGCTTCGCATGCTCGCACTACGGCAGGCACTCGACCTCGAAGTACGGTTGCGCCCCATCCGCCTCGTTGTCGTCGAGGCCCGTGATGCATTGAAGCTGGCGGCCCCTGCTGCTCCGCCACCCCTGCGGGCACTCCGAAGTGAAGTCGACGAAACCCTGGCGCTTCTCCGCCCGGTGCAAGTGGCCGTCGCAGCGGTTCAAATGTGTCCTCGGTCAGCCGAAGCGGAGACCATGGCCCGCTCGGGTACGTCCGAAGGCTACGAGCGTTTCAAGGCGGATTTGAAGAACGCTCTCGCCCGACATGCCGCGCGAAGGAACAGCCAAGCGGCCCTCAAGTCACTGGAGCCCTGGTTCCAGGAGGCGTGGCTTACCGAGTCCGAACAGATGGTCCGCCGGGGACAGGTGGAACTCGAGCGGCTGCAGGAAATCGACAAGGCCCTGGGGACGCTCGAAGGGTTTCAGCGCTTCCGGGCCCGTGCACAGCGGATGGATAAGGTAGCGCTGGTGGTTCTCTCCCTCCTGAGGAGCCAGGAGAAGGCACTCGAAGCCATCGCACCGGACAGGCTTGAGGAGGAAGTCCGGCGGATCATCCACCGGGAGGCGCTGCTCGCATGGAAGGCGGGCATCGAGCAGGCCCGGCCTGAGCTGCTCCTTGAGCGCCGGGAGCTCGAACGGAAGGTACGGAACCTCGAGGAAGCCGACAGGGAACTGCGCGTCATCAACAAGAGTCTGCTCTCGTCTGATTTCGACCGTGCGCGATTGGGAACCCAAGCGGCCTGGGACAACCTCACCCTGTTGCGAGGTCCCAGGACGAAACGACTGAGGGAGATCTTGGACCAAGGGGCCGAGCTGGGACTCATGCACCTCAGACCCGTCTGGCTGATGAATCCGGACGTGGCCAGCCGGGTGCTCCCGCTCAAGGCTAGGCTGTTCGACCTTGTCATCTACGACGAAGCCTCCCAGATGCCCGTGGAGCACGCCGTACCCACGCTGTTTCGGGCGGGCCGGGTCGTCATCAGCGGCGACGAGAAGCAGATGCCCCCGACAAGCTTCTTCTCCAGCCGCATCGACGGTGAAGAGGAAGAGGAGTTCGACGGGGATGAGTCCAATGATGTCGCCACCGAGGCAGAGAAGATCGCCCTTGAGGAGACATGGAACCGGCGTGAGGTGAAGGACTGCCCCGACCTCCTACAGTTGGGACGAGGCGTGCTGCCATCCACCACGCTCCAGATCCATTACAGGTCGAAGTACCGGGAACTCATCAACTTCTCGAACGCCGCTTTCTACGACAATCGTCTCAACGTTCCCGTCCGGCATCCGGAAGCGAAGATCAAGGAGATGCTTCCCGTCCAGGTGAAGTGGGTCGGTGGACCTTATTCGGACCAACGGAATGAAGAAGAGGCACGGAAGGTCGTGGAGCAACTCGCGACCCTCTGGTCCCAGCCACTCGACCAGTGTCCCAGCGTTGGCGTCGTCACCTTCAATCTCAAACAGGCCGATCTGATCGAGGATCTGCTCAAGGAACGCGCGGACGGAGATGCCGCGTTTCGCACTGCCTATGAGCGAGAGTGCGCACGCCAGGAGGATGGAGAGGACATGGGCTTCTTCGTCAAGAACGTGGAAAACGTGCAGGGTGACGAACGTGACGTCATCATTTTCAGCACAACGTTCGGGCTCAGGAAGGGTGAAAAGAAGCTTCGCAAGAACTTTGGTGTCCTTGGACACGCGGGCGGCGAGCGGCGCCTCAACGTCGCGGTGACACGTGCCCGAGCGAAGGTGATCCTGGTCACATCCATTCCAATCGACGATGTCTCGGATATGCGAAAGACGGGGCGCGCGCCCAACAAGCCACGGGACTACCTGCATGCCTATCTCGATTACGCCGAGAAGCTCAGCAGCGGAGACCTGACAACCGCCGCCGATTCGACCCGCAGGTTTTCCAGCAGAGCAGTCGCGCTGCGCGCAGGACAGGCCCCCGTAGATGGTTTCGCCGCAGCGGTAGCGAAACACATCCAGCAACTCGGCTACACACCGGTCGCAGAGGATGACGGAGATGCCTTTGGCGTCAGCTTCGCCATTGAGGACCCCCGAAATGGACTGTTCGGTATCGCCATTGAATGCGACGCTCCCCAACACGAATTGCTGGTCCGTGCCCGAGCCCGGGAGATCTGGCGGCCTGGAGTCATCAAACAGAAGATTCCCAAGCTGCACCGCGTGTCTTCCCATGCTTGGTACCACCATCCTGAGCAGGAGCAACTTCGGCTCCAAGAAGCCATTCATGCGGCATTGCGCTGAGGAGAGACGGACATGAGTGGGCCCAAGGTCATCCGAATCGTGACGCGCGAGGAACTGGAGGCCATTGGGAGGCAGCAGTTGAACCAAGTCGCGGACGCAGTCCAGGAACTAAGCCGGTGCGCGAAGCGCCATGGACTGCTCGACGCGCAGTTGGAGGAACGCCTCCAGCAACACCAGGGCCATTTGGAGCGCCTGTTCCAGGATGGGAATTGGGCGGCCCTTCGGGAACAGGCGGCTCGCGAAGTCGCCTTCCTGGATTCCGAACGCGAGCGTTTCCAAGCCCAGGCTATCGCTGCGGCGGAACTCGCACGTTCGAAGCGACATCGCATGGAGGCTTCCGCACGGACGCTCCTGGCGGCCTTTACGTCCGCCAGGAAGGCACCGCCCCCCCAATTGGAGCGGGTAGTCTCGGGAGTACGAAGCGCGGACGAGGCCACGATGCGCGACATGCAAGCTGTCATCTCGGAAGCCCTACGCGCGCTGCCTGTGGAAAGCGACGGGGGTGCTTCGGCGAACCAGATGGAGCTGGCCGGACTTCTCGCCATGGGTTTGAGGGGCCAGCGGTTCACGGATTGGTTGGAGCAACAAGTCCCATTGAAGGAAGGGAGCATTGACGCGCGATTGCGGACGCTGCTCGCGGAAATCGAAGCACTGGAAGACGCCGAGGTGGCACGCCCGTTTCTTGAGAGGGCCTCCGCTATTGCCCAAGAAATTCAGCCCGGCCGTCGCGCACTGCTGACGGATTCACTCATGCTCGATGTCAGCGCGCACCGCCGGGCCCGCCAGTCACATGAGAACGTGGTGGCGAGCCTGCGGAACGTGCGCAGCGGCCTAATGGCGCTGGAATCCCCCACGGCACGGACCATGGGCGCGCGCATCGCGGATGCGGTCGAACGTGAGACCTTCGGAGCCATGGATGCGCTTCTCCAGGAAGCAACGACCACTCTTGAAGCCGAGAGGAAGGAAGCGAGCGCAGCCGCCCGGCGGCATGCAATCCTGAGTGGCCTCACCGCTCTGGGCTATGAGGTTCGCGAATCCATGACGGTGGCCTGGCCCAAGCAGGGGCGCCTCGTCGTGCGCAAACCAGGAGTCGCCGACTACGGCATAGAACTGGGAGCACCAGCCGATGCAGCACGGGTGCAAGTCCGACTGGTGGGCTCCAACGGGACTCAGCATGACCGGAAGCCCGAACGCGACCGCGACATGGAAACCGTATGGTGTGGCGAGTTCCAGCAACTGCGCGAACGGCTCAAGGAGGAAGGGACGGAAGTGATTGTTGAACGAGCCGTCGAGGCTGGAGTCCAGCCGGTGAAGTCGGTCTACTTCGACGAGCCTTCACCATCGGCGGATGATCTCAATCTTTCCGACCCGGCTGCCTCCAGAACCCTGCGTTGAGCCCCTCGCGCCGCGAGGTGCGCGCCAGCAAGCCCAAGCCAGAGGCTCCATTCGGGAAGTAAGGTGCCACCCCATGCGCGAGTCGTGGACAGGTGGGACCCAGCTCCTGGCGGCGGTGGGCCTCGCGGGCGCGGTGGGCTTCCTCTTCGTCATGGACGTGGGCCCCCGCGAGGCGCGGCTCGTCACCAAGGCGCTGCCCATGGTGTGCCTACTGCTGTGGCTGTGGCCCGCGCGGGGACGCTATGCGCGGCTCATCTTCGCAGGGCTGGCGCTGTCGCTGCTCGGGGACGTGCTGCTGGAGGTGGGGCCGGACCTGTTCCTTCCGGGCCTGGGCGCGTTCCTCCTGGCTCACGTGGGCTACGCCGCCGCGTTCCTCCATGTGACGCGGCGCCTGGCCCTGGTTCGTGCCCTGCCCTTCATCTTCCTGGCCGTGGGCGCGACCGTGGCGCTGTGGCCCGGCCTGGGCGGGATGGCTCCGCCGGTGACGGCCTATGTCGCCGTCATCTGCGCCATGGGCTGGCGCGCGACGGTCCTGATGGGCGACGTGGCGCTGTCGCGGCGCGAGCAATGGCTGGCGCTCATGGGCGCGCTGCTATTCACCGCCAGCGACGGACTGCTCTCCATCCGGCTCTTCGTCGCGCCCCTTCCCGGCCTGGGCTGCGCCGTCATGCTGCTGTACTGGGCCGCGCAGTCCTGTCTCGCCGCGTCCACGCGGGTCGCGCATGCTCCGGCCGCGATGCCTATATCCTCCAACAGTCCCACCTGACTCCTGGAGGTCTCATCCATGTGGCGTTCCCTGATGGTCGCGGCGATGTGCGTTGTCGGTCTCACGGCGTGCGGCGGTAGCGCCGGCGCGGACGTGGACCTCGGTTCGCGGGAGCAGGGGCTCGCGTGCGAGACCGGCACCGGCGCCTGCCCGGGCACCACCGTCTGTGCCTATACCGGCCCGGGCGATGAAGGGCTCTGCCGCCCCGCCTGCATCAACGGCACCTGTTCCAACGGCCAGACCTGCTGCACCCAGCCCAGCGGCGCGCCGTACTGCAACAGCTTCTGCTACTGATTGCCCACCCCCCACCGGCGACGGAGCGCCCCACGACGCTCCGCCTCCGGCGGGAAGCTGGGAGCTACTGGATGACGCCGATGGTCTCCGAGCGGTCCACGGCCTCACCCTTGGTGGTGTAGCCGGAGTACCAGCCGGTCAGGTTGCTGCCGGACTGGTCATACTGCACGTGGACGTGGGGACCCGTGGCGTTGCCCGTACCGCCCTCGTTGCCCACCTGGCAGCGGTTGCACGTACGGTCGAACGAGTCCGACGTCTTGATGAAGTGCCACAGACGGAACGTCCTGCCGTTGGAGAAGGCGTGCTTCGCCTCGTTCTGCGTGCCGCTGCCCGTGCCGTTGCAATAGACGCCCGGCGTGCGGATGGTCACGTTCCAGGACAGGGACGCCATCACGCCCGTCTCCACGCCCCAGTAGTTGCAACGGCCGCTGGAGATGTCCAACGCGCCGTGGAACGTGCCGCTGGAGTAGTACGTCGTCGCCGTCACGGTGCCCGGAAAGGGCGACTTCACCGTGTACGAGTACGCAGCCGCGACCGAGGGAACCGCGAGGGCCAGGATGGCCGCGAAGGCCTTCTTCTTCATGTGACGCATCGGGGGTGTTCCTTTCGGGCCGGCGGGTCCGGCCCCATGAGGTGCCGCTCAACGGACCTGTTGCAGCCGCTGCTTCTCTCTCAGGAGCAGGCCCCACTCCTGAACGCCTGATTCCAGGGCGCGGATCCACGCGTCGATCTCCGGCGCCATGCCCGGGTCCACGCTCCGCAGCTTGCGCAGCTCCGGCACGGCGTCCGCGTAGCCCAGCTCCGCGATGCCCTGCACCAGCGCCTTGCGCACCCCCGCGTCCCGCTCACCCCGGTACATGCCCACCAGCGCCTCGCGCGCCGGTCCCATCTGCGCCGCCGGCACGCCGCCCAGCGCGAGCGCCGCCGAGCGCCGCACGTCCGCGCTCTCGTGGCCCAGCATCCCCAGCAGCTTCTGCCCCGCCTCCGGCCCCATCCTGCGCGTGTCCAGGGACTCCAATATCCTCGCCGTCACCTTCGGATCCGTGGACACCGTCGCCGCGTTCACCGCCATGTCCGTGGCCGGGCCGTGGTGGCCGGAATAGACATGCGCGTTGTCCTCGATGAGGTTCTGCGCCGCCTCCATGCGGACCTCCGGCGAGCCGTCCCGCATCAGCCGCTCGTACATGTCCCCCGTCTTCTCCAGCGCGCCGGTGCGGCGCATGGCGCGGACGGTGGCGGCGCGGACGGACGGGTCGCGGTCCTCCAGCGCGCGGCGGGCCACGGCCTGGATGGCGTCCTTCTCCGCCTCGCGCTCGCTGCGGGCCACCAGCGCCGCGGCCAGCTGCTCCACCATCATCGGGTCCGTCTCCCGCTCGAACGCCGCGTGCAGCTCGCCGGAGGGCAGCGACACGGCGGCCTCGCGCAGCACGGCCTGGAGGTACTCGCGGTAGGCCTTGGAGCTGGAGCCCATCCCCTGGCGGAGCTGATCCATCAACCCCCGGACCGAACAGCGCTCCCCGTTCAGCGCGGGCTTCGCGGCGGAGGGCGTGGACTGCGCGGTGACGACCGGGGACGCGAGCATCAACGTCAGGCCGCCGAGCGCGCGAAGACCTTGGAGGTAGCGGGGCATGCGGCAGGGCTCCTAGTTGTGGCGGTCCATGCAGCCGAAGGGGTTCTGGTCCGGCAGCTCGTTCCAGATGCGGATGAAGTCGACGTTGCCCTGGGCGTAGAGCGTCTCGAAGATGCCGTAGAGCGGCTGGAAGCGCGGATCCACGGTCGCCATGCTCGCCATCACCGGCAGGGCGTCCCGGCCCGCGACGCGCGCGGAGAAGCGGAACAGCGCCCAGCGCACGCACACGGACTGCTCGTTCTGGAAGGCGTCCGTGAACGTCTTCAGCACCTGCTCCTTGTCGGAGGACATGGCCAGCACCTGCGCCGCCGCGTCACGGCCGTCCTCGTTGCCCTCGCTGCGCAGGATGCGCTCGAAGCGGGCCGTGGCCTTCGCGTCCAGCACGGGCGAGTTGTGCAGCGGCGCCGTCTGCGCCAGGTGGCGGATCTGCTCGTCCGGCGCGTCCGTGGCGATGGTGATGAGCCGGTCGAGGTACGGCGACGCGTCCCCCAGGTTCTCCGACTCGCGCGCCATCACGCGGCCCAGCGTGCGCGTGGCGGCCCAGCCCGCCTCGGTGGACGCCGGGTCGCGCGCGAAGTCCGCCATCCGGTCCATCGCGTCCGGCGTCAGGTGCTTCTGCGTGTCCAGCGCGGAGAGCATGCCCGCTCTCCGCTCGATGGACAGCCCCTTGTCCATCCCCGCCTCCAGCAGCCGCGCGGCGACCTGCGGCTTCTGCACGGCGTCCGACCCGCGCAGCCCGGACAGCAGCACCTGGAACTCCGCGCCCTGCGCCTCCCGGGCCCAGTCCATCACCTGCCCGGCCTTCTTCGCGTCGTCGCCAATCAGCTCCGCGAGCTTCGACTTCAGGTAGTCGCGGACGATGGGGTCCTTCGACGCGAGCAGCGGCGCGGCCTGGTCGCGGAACGTCTCCAGCGTCACGCCGTCGTTGAAGCGCGCCAGCTCCGGGAAGCACGTCTGGTCCGAGAAGCGGCGCTCCGCGGCCTCCGCCTCCTCCACGCCGGCTGGCGCCGCCGCCGCGCCCCCACCACCGCCATGCGCCCCTCCGGGCTGTGTGGCTTTGACGGGGGCCGCCACCGCGGACGGCGCCCGGGTGTCGTCACCGCCGCGCCACACCAGCCCCACGGCCGCCAATACGGCCACCAGGCCCGCACCCGCCAGCACCCAGGGTATTCCTCGCCGTCGCGAAGGACCGGATGCGGGCGTCTGGGTCGGAGTGGAAGGAACCATGGGAGTCCAAATAACCATGGATTCCTTGTTTCAATCAAGGAAAACAGATTGATTGGATTTTTACTGGGTTCTGCCCTCTTTCACTCTAGAGATTCCATCTACTGACGGCGCGCGTCACAAGAAAAGTCCCCGCATTATGGAACGACGCGTGGGGTCAAAACACTTCGTGTCGCGGTGACGCAATGACTCTCCGAGTGCGTGTACGGGTGGATGTCACAAGGCGTTGCCCCCTGCGCCCGTCTGCCTTCCTGCCCCCCAAGGTCAAAACAGACACGCCTCCGGCGGAGGGGCGTGAAGTGTCCGCGATTCAGTGACCGTGTATGATTACGGCCTGGGGAGGCAGTGCCGGGGGGCTTTAGCCAGCGCATGGATGCATCGGGCGGAGGTGCCCGGGTCGCGCCATGGCTGTGAATGCGTCGCGGGAAAAGTGGCCGGACATGATGAAGAACGAAGCAGGTGCCGTGCGGCGGGAGCCTCCCGCGGTGGGCGTGACGGGTGTGTCCTCGGACCTTTCGGACCGGACACAGGCCGCGGACGTGGAGTCGCTCTTCGGAGCCGCTCCCGCGCCCGTGGAGCCGCCGTCGCGCTCCAACACGGGTTCGTCCACGTGGGACGGGCCGTCACGTCCGGGCACGGGTGGCACGGGTGACACCGGCAACAACACCCACCCCTCCATCCAGGGCCACGCGCTGCGCCCGGGCATGCGGCTACAGCACTACGAGCTCATCCGAGAGCTGGGCTCCGGCGGCATGGGCACGGTGTTCCTCGCGCGCGACGTGCGGCTGGGACGCCGGGTGGCCATCAAGTTCCTGCACAGCGAGGACGCCGACATCACCCGGCGCTTCATCCTGGAGGCGCGCGCCACCGCGCGGTGCAGCCACGAGAACATCGTCATCATCTACGAGGTCGGCGAGTTCACCGGCGGCCCGTTCATGGTGCTGGAGTACCTGCAGGGCAAGCCGCTGACGAAGGTGCTGGGCACCCAGCGCCTGCCTCCCGCGCGCGCGGTGGAGCTGATGGTGCCGGTGGTGAAGGCGCTGGTGTGCGCCCACGAGCAGGGCATCGTCCACCGCGACCTGAAGCCGGAGAACATCGTCGTGACGGACTCGGGCGCCATCAAGGTGCTCGACTTCGGCATCGCCAAGGTGCTCCAGGGTGACGAGCCCGCGGAAGCGCCCGCGGGCGGCCCGCGGGGCCAGCCCCGGCTGCACTCGGTGGAGGGCATGGGCGAGGACGTGTCCAACCTCACCCGCAAGGGCGCCATCATGGGCACCATGGCCTTCATGTCCCCGGAGCAGTGGGGCATTGGCGTGGCCGTGGACAACCGCACGGACATCTGGGCCGTGGGGTTGATGCTGTTCCGCATGCTCGCCGGCAAGCACCCGTTGGATCCGCTGCGCGGCCCGCAGCTGATGGTCACGGGCATGCTGGACGAGCCCATGCCGCTGCTCAGGACCCTGGCGCCGGACGTGCCGCAGGAGCTGGCGGCCGTCGTGGACCGCTGCCTGCTCAAGCGCAAGGAGGAGCGCTATCCGGACGCGGCGTCGCTCTTGCGCGCGCTGGAGCCGTTCCTGCCCGGCCGCATGAGCCGCGAGCTGCGCGTGGACGAGAGCCCCTACGCGGGCCTCAGCTCCTTCCAGGAGGCGGACGCGGACCGCTTCTTCGGCCGCACGCGTGAAATCGCCGCGCTGGTGAACCGCATCAACGACCGGCCGCTCCTGGCCGTGGTGGGCCCGTCCGGCACGGGCAAGTCGTCGTTCGTGCGCGCGGGCCTGGTGCCCGTGCTCAAGCGCTCCGGCACGCCGTGGGAGGCGCTGGTCATCCGCCCCGGCAGAAGCCCCCTGTCGGCGCTGGCCAGCATCGTCACGCCGCTGATGAGCTCGTCCACCACCATCGAGGACGACCTGGTGGAGCAGCAGCGGGTGGTGGAGCGGCTGCGCGCGGAGCCCGGCTACGTGGGCAACGTGCTGCGCAGCCGCGCGCGGCGGGAGAAGCGGCGCATCCTGCTCTTCATCGACCAGTTCGAGGAGCTCTACACGCTGGTGCCGGACGTGCAGGAGCGGATGGCCTTCACCGCGTGCCTGTCCGGCATCGCGGACGACGCGACCACGCCCATCCGCGTCATCCTCTCCATCCGTTCGGACTTCCTGGACCGCGTGCCGGAGGACGAGCGCTTCATGGCGGAGCTCAGCCAGGGGCTCTACTTCCTCACCGCCCCCGCCCGCGAAGGCCTGAAGGACGCGCTGGTGCAGCCAGCGGAGCGCGCGGGCTACCAGTTCGAGAGCCCCGTCATGGTGTCCAGCATGCTGGAGCACCTGGACGCGTCCCAGGGCGCGCTGCCCCTGTTGCAGTTCGCCGCCACGCAGCTGTGGGAGGCACGTGACGTCACCCACCGGCTGCTCACGGAGAGCGCGTACCAGGCCATGGGCGGCATCGCGGGCGCGCTGGCCAGCCACGCGGACAGCGTGCTGGAAAGCCTGTCCACGCAGGAGCGCACCCTGGTGCGCGCTCTCTTCCTGCGGCTCGTCACCCCGGAGCGCACGCGCGCCATCGTGTCCCTGGACGAGCTGCGCGAGCTGACCAAGGACACCGGGGAGATGCAGCGCCTCATCGACCACCTGGTGCAGGCGCGCCTGCTGGTGGTGCAGACCGGCGGCGGCGCCACGGGCGCCACGGTGGAGATCGTCCACGAGTCGCTCCTGCACAGCTGGCCCACGCTGCGGCGCTGGCTGGACGAGGGCCAGGAGGACTCCGCGTTCCTGGAGCAGCTGCGCAACGCGGCCCGGCAGTGGCAGGGCAAGAACTTCGACGCGCACCTCTTGTGGCGCGGTGAGCTGGTGGAGGAGGCCCAGCGCTTCCAGCGCCGCTACCGGGGAGAGCTGCCCCGCCTTCAGCAGGACTTCCTCACGGCGGTGTTCGCGCAGGCGAAGAAGGGGCGCCGGCTGAAGCGCGCGCTGCTCATCGGCAGCGCGACGTTCCTGGGGCTCCTGGTGGTGGCGGCGGTGGTGGCGCTCATCGTCATCCGCAATGCGCAGCAGGAGGCCGAGAAGCAGGCCCAGGCGGCCCAGGCGGCCGAAATCATCGCGCGCGCCGCCGAGACCAACGCTCGCGGCGCGGAGGCCGAGGCCAAGCAGCGTCTGGCCGAGGTGCAGGCCAAGGAGCTGGAGCGCCAGAAGGCGCAGCAGGCGGCGGAGTCCGCCAACGCGCAGGTGGCCCTGGCCAACCAGGAGCTGCTCAGCAAGAACGACGAACTGGTGTCCGCGCTCAAGCGCGCGCAGGAAGCGCAGCTGCGCGCCCGGTTCGCCAAGAAGCGCGCCGAGGAGAGCGCCGACTCCGCGCGCGACGCCCGCGAGGACGCCCTCCGCGCGGCGGAAGAACTCTCCACGTTGCTCAAGCGGGAGAAGGAGCGCGTCTCCCGTCTGCAATCCCAGTTGGGCAGTCCGGTCATCGAGGTCCTGAAGTGAGAAGCATCTTGAAGAACAGGGTGATGAGCAGGTCCGCGTTCGCGTTGTCCGTGCTGCTGGCGCTGGAGTCTGTGCCCGCGCTGGCGCAGGAGCCGGCGCCACGGGCAGGCACCACGAAGACGTCCCGGGGCACGAAGAAGGCGGGGCTCAAGAAGAAGGCCCCCGCGACGAAGCCCCTGGGCAAGACGAAGCTGTCCGGCACCTCGAAGCGCAAGCGCAAGCCCACCGCCGCCGAGGCCGCGCCGGCTCCCTCGGACACGCCCCTCTCCGAGTCCCTCCCCCTGCCCCCGCCTCCCACGCCGAAGGCCGTGGAGTCCCAGCAGGAGCAGGCCAGCAGCACGCTGGAGGGCTCGCAGCCCGGCGCGGACGAGCGCCCCTGGGCCCAGGGCATCTCCAGGACGGACCAGGACGCGTCGCTCGCGCTGTTCGGCGAGGGCAACGCGCTCTTGAAGGAATCCATCTTCGTGCAGGCGGTGGAGAAGTACCGCCAGGCGCTGGCGCGCTGGGACCACCCGGCCATCCACTACAACCTCGCGCTGGCGCTGATGAACCTGGACCAGCCCGTGGAGGTGCACGAGCACCTGGTGGCGGCGCTGCGCTTCGGACCGGCGCCGCTGGAGAAGGAGAAGTACGAGTACGCCCGCAACTACAAGACGCTGGTGGAGAAGCAGCTCGCGCGGGTGGCCATCACCTGCGCCACGCCCGGCGCCACGGTGACGATGGACGGCCAGACGCTGTTCGTGGCCCCCGGCCGCCACGAGGCGCTGGTGCGCCCCGGCGCGCACAGCATCGTCGCGACGATGGCGGGCTACCTGCCCAGCGACCAGAGCCGCACGCTGCTGCCCGGTGAGACGACGACGCTGGACTTGAAGCTCTTCACCTCCGACGACCTCATCCGCTACAAGCGCCGCTGGTCCGGCGCGATGCCCTGGCTGGTGATGGGCGCGGGCGTGGCCGTGGCGGGCGGCAGCGCCTTCCTGCACCTGCAGTCCCGCGACCACTTCCGCGCCTTCGAGTCCGGCATCGCCGAATGCGGGGGCTGCGTGCCGCCCACCGCCGTCGCCGACGAGCGCTCGAAGGGCAACCTGATGCAGACCGGCGCCATCGCCGGGTACGCCGTGGGCGGAGCCGTCATCGTCACCGGCGCGGTGCTCGCCGTCCTCAACCAACCCAAGCCGTACCGCATCGAACCGGGCCAGGAGGCGGCGACCGTGCAGGTCACGCCGCTCCTCGGCGCGGGTTCGGGCGGTGCCGTGGCCACGTTCCGTTTCTAGAGGCTCTCGCATGACACGCGTCTCTCCCTCCTCCATGGCGCGCGCCCTGCTGCTCCTGGCCGCGCCGCTCTTGCTGCTCTCCTCCTGCTTCCAGCCCACCACGGTGGACTGCCCCGCCGGGCTGGTGTGTCCGGATGGACTGAAGTGCGCCGCGAACCAGGCCACCTGCATCTCCACGGACTGTGGCGACGGCGTCATCCAGGGCTCCGAGCAATGTGACGACGGCAACGTCGTGGACGGCGACGGCTGTAGCCGCGACTGCCAGTCCACCGAGACGTGTGGCAACGGCGTCGTGGACCGGATCACGAACGAGAAGTGCGACGACGGCAACACCGAGGACGGCGACGGCTGCAGCGCGGACTGCAAGTCCAACGAACTGTGCGGCAACGGCGTCACGGACACGGCCGTGGGCGAGAAGTGCGACGACGGCAACAACGCCTCCGGCGACGGCTGCAGCGCGGACTGCCTCTCCACCGAGGTCTGCGGCAACGGCTATACCGACCCCTCCAAGGAGGAGCGCTGCGACGACGGCAACACCGTCAGCGGCGACGGGTGCAGCGCGGACTGCCGCTCCCAGGAGAGCTGCGGCAACGGCTACGTGGACGTGGCCAAGGGCGAGAAGTGCGACGACGGCAACAACGTCAACGGCGACGGGTGCAGCTCCGACTGCAAGTCCAACGAGACCTGCGGCAACGGAGTGCTCGACACCATCAAGGGTGAAATCTGCGACGACGGCAACAACGTCAGCGAGGACGGCTGCAGCGCGGACTGCCGGTCCGCGGAAGGCTGCGGCAACGGCGTGCGCGACGGCGAGGAGCAGTGCGACGACAAGGGCGAGTCCGCCACCTGCAACCTCAACTGCACCGTGCGCGTCTGCGGTGACGGCATCGTCAACCGGACCGCGGGCGAGCAGTGCGACGACAAGGGCGAGTCCGCCTACTGCAACGCCAACTGCACGCTGCGCGCCTGCGGCGACGGCGTGGTGAACACGTCCTCCGGCGAGCAGTGCGACAACCCCGGCCCCGTCAACAGCAACACCTGCGACGCGGACTGCACCATCGCCTTCTGCGGCGACGGCTTCACCAACACCACGCGCGGCGAGCTGTGCGACACGGCGGGCAACTCCCGCACCTGCAACGCGGACTGCACGCCCGCGGCCTGCGGTGACCGGTACCTCAACACCGCGGCGGGCGAGCAGTGCGACGACGGGCCCAACTCCGCCCTCTGCGACGTGGACTGCACCCCCGTGGCCTGCGGCGACGGCGTCACCAACACGGCGGCGAAGGAGCAGTGCGACGACGGCAACACCCGCGACGACGACGACTGCCTGGGCACCTGCAAGCCGAACATCTGCGGCGACAGCGTGGTCAACGTCAACGGGCCGGACCGCCCGGAGGCCTGCGACGACGGCAACACCCGGACGGAGACCGCGTGCGACTACGGCACCGCCACCTGCCAGGCGTGCAGCGGCGACTGCAAGACGGCGCTCGCGCTGACGGGCAATGTCTGCGGCGACAACGTGAAGGACGCCACGAACGAGGCCTGTGACGACGGCAACACCGAGACGGAGGACGCCTGCCCCTACGGCACCGCCAACTGCAAGGTGTGCCGCTTCGACTGCAAGGAGAGCCTGTCGCGCACGGGCAACATCTGCGGCGACAACGCCAGGGACCCGGACCACGAGGCCTGCGACGACGGCAACACCCAGACGGAGACCGCGTGCGACTACGGGCAGGCCAGCTGCCAGAAGTGCCGCGCCGACTGCCAGGAGACCCTCACGCTCCAGGGCAACGTCTGCGGCGACAACGTGAAGGACGCCACCAACGAGGTCTGCGACGACGGCAACACCGCCACGGAGACCTCCTGCCCCTACGGCCAGGCCAACTGCCAGGTGTGCCGCGGTGACTGCAAGGAGCTGGTGTCGGTTCGCGGCAACGTCTGCGGCGACAACGCCAGGGACCCGGACCACGAAGCCTGCGACGACGGCAACACCCAGACGGAGACGGCCTGCCCCTACGGCCAGGCCAGCTGCCAGAAGTGCAGCGGTGACTGCCAGACGGTCCTCCCGCTCCAGGGCAACATCTGCGGCGACAACGTGAAGGACGCCACCAACGAGGTCTGCGACGACGGCAACACCCGGACGGAGACCTCCTGCCCCTACGGCCAGGCCAGCTGCCAGGTGTGCCGTGGCGACTGCAAGGAGCTCGTGCCCGTCACGGGCAACGTCTGCGGCGACGGCGTGGCGGACCTGACCCACGAGGCCTGCGACGACGGCAACACCACCACGGAGACCTCGTGCCCCTACGGCGTGGCCAGCTGCCAGCGGTGCAGCAGTGATTGCCAGACGCTCCTGACGCTCGGTGGCAACGTGTGCGGGGACGGGGTGCAGGATCCCAGCGTCTCGAACGAGGTCTGCGACGACGGCAACACGCAGACGGAGTCCTCGTGCCCCTATGGCCAGGCGAACTGCAAGGTGTGCCGCGGCGACTGCAAGGAGCTGGTCTCCGTCACGGGCAACGTCTGCGGTGACGGCGTGCTGGACTCGGCCCACGAGGCCTGCGACGACGGCAACACCGACACGGAGACCGCCTGCGCCTATGGCACGGCGAGCTGCAAGCGTTGCAGCAACGATTGCCAGACGGTCCTCTCGCTCACGGGCAACGTGTGTGGGGACGGGGTGCAGGACCCCAACCCGGCGAACGAGGCCTGCGACGACGGCAACACCCTCACCTGTGGCTCGTGCAGCGCCAACTGCAAGGTGCAGACGCTCCAGGCGGCGACGGGCACCATCACCGCGGTCTCGAGCGCGAACCTGTCCGACGAGGAGACGTTCACCATCAGCGACGGCATCAACACGCCGGTCACCTTCGAGTTCGACCGCAACAACAGCCTCAGGAACCCCGCCAACCAGCGGGTGACCGTGGCGAACAGCACGCCCGCGGCGCAGATCGCCCTCGTCATCCGGGACGCCATCAACGCGGTGGAGGAGCCGTTCGAAATCACGGCGTCGGTCGTCACCGGCTCCATCACCGTGAACGTCACCCACAAGCTGAAGGGCTCCATCGGCAACCAGACGTTGACGGAGCGGGTCGGCAACAACGGCTTCAAGGTGAGCGGGATGAACGGCGGCAGCGGCTACGACTGCCCCCTGGGCACGAAGTGCGTGGGCGACGAGGACTGCGCGCTCGACCTGGTGTGTGGGGCCAGCAAGACCTGCGTCGTCCCTCCGCCGCCCGCGCCCTGAGCGGCTGCACGGGCGTGTGACCTCCCTCGTGAAACAGGGAGGTCACACGCGTTGACGCACCGGGCCATGTCTTGCGTCACACGTGAGCGGACCCGGGTGCCTGAGTGGGGGAACGTGCGGTTGACTTCACGGTCGTGGGGGTGGTGAACCGGACGGGCCCCGGGTAGTCGCGGGCCCGGTGGCCATGCAGCGGTCGTGAACCTCGCTTGCCGCGTCTGGAGCCACATCCATGATGACCCCTCCCCGTCGTCACCGCCGGAGCCCCTGGCTCACGCGGTGGCATCCCCTCGTCGCCGTGGGTTTCGCTTCGGCGCTGGTCTCCTGCGCCTCCCCGGAAACCCCTGCTGAAGCCCCCGCTCCCGCCCCTTCCGCGCCCGCCGTGGAGGACCTCGCGCAGCGCGAGCAGGAGCTGCTCTCCTGGACGCTGGGCGCGAAGTACGACGCCACGCAGGCCAACATCACCTTCAACGTGTACTCGTCGCGCGCCACGCGCATCGAGGTGTGGATCTACAAGACGGCTCAGGGCGCGCAGGAGGCCGTGAGCTACGTGATGACGAAGAACGCGACGACCAACGTCTGGACGAAGACCGTCTCCGTCTCCACGTTGAAGAACAGCTACGGCGTCACCGGCACCGTCTATTACGGCTACCGCGCGTGGGGCCCCAACTGGACGTACAACTCCAGCTGGAGCAAGACGAACAACACGGTGGGCTTCATCGCGGACGTGGACTCCTCGGGCAACCGCTTCAACCCGAACAAGCTCTTGTGGGACCCGTACGCGCTGGAGCTGTCGCACGACCCGGTGAACCCCAGCAACACGGACGGCACGGTGTTCGCGTCCGGTCCGTTGCACCGCTACAAGGACAGCGGCCCGTTCGCGCCCAAGGGCGTCGTGCTGGCGCCGGACACCACGGCCACCGGCACCAAGCCCACGCGCGCCTTCAAGGACGACATCGTCTATGAGGTGCACCTGCGCGGCCTGACGAAGCAGGACACCGGCTCCGGGCTGGATGCCGCCTGTCTGGGCACCTACAAGACGGCGGGCCAGAAGGCCGCGCAGCTGGCGGCGCTGGGCGTGACGGCGGTGGAGTTCCTGCCGCTGCACGAGACGGACAACGGCAACAACGACACGGTCGCGAGCACCGCGGGTGACAACTACTGGGGTTACATGAACCTCAGCTACTTCGCGCCGGACCGCCGCTACGCGTGCGACCAGACGCCGGGCGGCCCCACGCGCGAGTTCAAGACCATGGTGAAGGCGTTCCACGACGCCGGCATCAAGGTGCTGGTGGACGTGGTCTACAACCACACCGGCGAAGGCGGCGGGTGGATCAGCGGCGACCCGAGCACGTACAACGTCATGTCGTACCGGGGCCTGGACAACCCCACGTACTACAGCCTGACGAAGGACATGAAGTTCAACTGGGACAACACGGGCGTGGGCGGCAACTTCAACACGTTCAATCCCACGGCCCGCAACGTCATCCTGCATTCGCTGTCGTACTGGAAGGACACGCTGGGCGTGGACGGCTTCCGGTTCGACCTGGCGTCGGTGCTGGGCAACATCTACGAGCACCAGACGGACACCCACGACGGCTACTTCTACGACCGCGACAACCCGAACACGGCGCTCAACCAAATCACCACGCAGCTGGACCCCCGGCCGGAGGGTGGCGGCGCGGGCACGGACTTCATCGCGGAGCCGTGGGCCATTGGCGGCAATTCCTACCAGGTGGGCAACTTCCCGGCGAAGTGGCGGGAGTGGAACGGCGCGTTCCGCGACACCTTCCGCAAGGACCAGAACCAGATGGGCGTGGAGAGCATCAAGCCTTCGGCCCTGGCCACGCGCTTCGCGGGCTCGTCGGACCTGTATTCGGATGACGGCCGCAAGCCCGCGGCGTCCGTGAACTTCATGGTGGCCCACGACGGCCTCACCCTGAAGGACCTGTACTCGTGCAACAGCAAGAACAACAGCCAGCCGTGGCCCTACGGCCCGTCCGACGGCGGCGAGGACAGCAATCACAGCTGGGACCAGGGCGGCAGCGCGGCGCTCCAGCGTCAGGCGGCGCGCAACGGCATGGCGTTCATGATGCTGAGCGCGGGCGTGCCCATGTTGACGGGCGGCGACGAGCTCCTGCGCACGCAGTACTGCAACAACAACGTGTACAACCTGGACTCGAACAAGAACTGGTTGGACTACGCGTGGACCACGGACCAGTCCAACTTCCGCACGTTCACCCAGCGGCTCATCGCGTTCCGCAAGGCGCACCCCGCGCTGCGTCCGGCGGACTTCTACAAGACGAACGACAACAACGGGAACGTGATGGAGCAGCACCGCTGGTTCAAGCCGGACGGCTACGTGCCGGACGCGGCGTACTTCGACAACGCGGGCAACCACTCGCTGGCCTACCGCATCGACGCGTCGGAGTTCTCCGGTGAGACGGTGAGCGCCATCTACGTCGCGTACAACGGCTGGTCCGCCAACGTGAACTTCCTGCTGCCGTGGCCGGGCAGCGGCAAGCAGTGGTACCGCGTGACGGACACCTGCTCGTGGGCCGAGGGCGCGAACCAGGTGGTGCTCAACCCGGGCAGCGCGGACCTGATTGGCGGCGAGGGCACGAGCTACGGCGTGTGCGGCCGCGGCGTGCTGCTGCTGGTAGCCAAGTAGCATGCAGGCCGTGGAGGGCCCGGCGCTCCCCTGGAGCCGGGCCCTTCGCGTTGGAGTGGTCACCGCGCAAGCGCGCGTGCGTGACGACGGGCCGGTATAAGGCCGCCATGGCCCAGGACGACAGCGCGGTGGTGAAGCGGCTCCAGCAGGAGGACTCCTTCGAGAAGGAGACGTTCGAGGGGCTGGACCTCCAGAACGTCGACCTGGGCGACAAGGAGTTCTACCGGTGCACCTTCGTGAACTGCGAGCTGCAGGAGAGCCGGTGGAAGGAGGCGCTGCTGGAGGCGTGCGCGTTCCAGGGCTGCAACCTGACGCGGGCGAACTTCAACGCCATCCGGCTGCGGGACGTGCGCTTCGAGGGCTCGAAGCTGATGGGCATCGACTGGACGGGCGTGGCGGCGAACCCGGAGGTGAACTTCGAGGAGTGCGGCATGCCGTACAGCTCGTTCGTGGGGCTGAGCCTGCGCCAGACGTCCTTCGTGCGCTGCGTGGCGCGGGAGGCGAACTTCTTCGACATGGACCTGACGGACGCGGACTTCACCGGCGCGGACCTCACCGGCAGCAACTTCCGGGGATGCACGCTGACCCGGACGGACTTCTCCGGGGCCACGGGCCTGGTGCTGGACCCCGCGCGCAACAAGCTGAAGGAGACGCGCATCCCGCAGGACACGGCGATGTCCGTGGTCCATGAACTGGGCATGCGCGTGGAGGGCTACCACGCGAAGGGTGCGGGACGCGGCGGGGCGAAGAAGACGGGAGCGAAGCGGTGAGGGACGGCACCCCGTTCGACCCGGTCGCCGTCGCGCGCGTCGCGGTGATGGTGAGGACGGGGCTCGTCGGGCTCCAGCGGATCATCGCCTGGGCGGATGCGTGGGTGATGAAGCTGGACGCCCCACCGCTCTGGTTGCTGGAGCTGTGCACGGTGCCAGATGCCGACAGGGCACTCTGGTTGCTCTACGACATGCCGGAGTTTCCGCGGCTGGCCACCGTCGAGGAGCGGGACGTGAATGACGCGGACCACCTGGCGAGCCTGTTCCTTCGCCACCGTGACGGGTCCATCTCCTGGGGAGACTTCCTCCTGTGGGCAGGTCAGTACCTGGATGGCCGGAGTGGCCACCGCCAGTGCGAGGAGTTCTTCATGCAGCTGAACTTGCTGGAGCGCATGGGGTTTCCAGAAGCCCTGGTGCAGGCCCAGCGTGAGGACATCGAGCGCAGCCTCCCGGACGCGCTGGAGCGGATGGAGTCCGTCCATCGGCGGTTCGAGGCGGAGGCGCGCGGGCACTGAAGCCCCAGGGCTGCGAGCACGAACCAGACGGCCCCAGGGCATGGACCATGAAGCGCCAGAGTCGCGCAATCCACCCGTCCAGGCGGCCTCCGGTCTCATGAGGCGATTCCATCCGGGAGTCGGACAGGGACTCCGAGGCCGCGGCCTGCTCGTCCGCCCCGGTGCCATGCCCCACGGGCTCGTTGAGAATGGGCCCAGGGACGGTTGGAGGCGGCAGCACCCCGATCTTCTCCGCGGCTGGCACGCGCTGGCCAAGGTCTCTCTCGGCCACGTCAGGCCGTGCCTTTGGCGCACCGCACGGAGCAGAGGCTGACGCGGGAGCGCCAGGCGGCGCTTCCTGAGGGCCCGCTGCTTCGGAGGAGACGGGCTCCTGGCGGACCGGAGCGAAGGCCTCCAGCACGCGGTCGTCGCACACCTTCAGCAGCGCCGGCAGTTCGTGCTGAAGCGTCCGCGCGTCGCGCTCATACAGAGCCTCCAGCGCACACCAGGCCCACTCACGCAGCAACGCTCCGCCCATGAGGGGTTGCAGTTGGACCGCTCCGCCCAGGAAGGCCCGGTGCAGGGATTGGACAAGAAGCATGTACCCGGGCCGCTCAGCCACCCGAGCCGCCACCCGCAGCAACTCGAACTCCATCTGCGCGCACCAGGCCCCCGACCCCCATCGCGCCGCGTCCTGCAACTTGAAGCAGGCATCCTTCACCTGTCCCAAAGCCATTGGGGAAGCCTTCGCGCAGCAGTCGACCAGGAGCTCCACCAGCACCTGCCGCTTGAGGCTGAGATATCCATCCAGGTGCCACCGGGCGTCCGGTGAGCGCGCGTCATGCAGCGCCACGCCCAGGTTCTCCAGCGTCAGCGATTCATCCAGCGCCACCACGCGCGTCTTGCGCCCGGGGCGCTGCACCACCAGCCCCCGTGCCGCCAACCGCCGCAGCGCCTCGCGGATGGTGCCCCGGCATACGCCATAGCGACGTGCCATCTCCGCTTCGGAAGCGAATCTCCCGCTCGGGTGACACCGCCCCAGCGCGATATCGCTCTCAATCCGCGCTTCCACATACGCCACCAGCCCGCCCCGGTTCATCCCCCGTCCCCCTCTTCGCCTCAGCATCGCCATCCAACCATGGGGGTCTGACATGGTCGCTTGCTGGAAGAGGGCTCCCTCCGGCGCCGGGCAACGCAAACCGGTCCGACAGTCGGACACGTTCACGGGTTCAGGCATCGTGCGGCGAAAACCTGTCCGACTGTCGGACAGGTTTTGAGCCAGCGCGTCCGGCGGGCCGCCTCCGCCGGTGACGCCGCCTTGCCGTCCGCGAAATCGCCTTGGACTGGCGTGGCTCTCCGTTGGGCTCCGCGAGACGCGTATCTCGCGAAGTCCTTTCGGGTCCCGGACCTCCTCAGCGAACCTCTGGCCAACGGCTCAGGAAGTCCGTCCCGCCAGGCGACGGCAGGCGGAGGACTTCACAGCGAGGTAAACGCGCAGCCCTTGTGCGAGGTGGAGCTCTCGCACGGCGGCATGCGTGAGGCGGACCACCCAGTGCACCCCCGTGACATCAACGTGGGTCGCGCACTCCCCTGCCCCCGCGTCTTCCAGCTTCGTCACCGTGCCTTCGAGCACGTTGCGCGCGGAGACGCCGGTCAGTGGTCCGGTGGACAGGAGGATGTCCTCGGCGGGCACGGCGTAGGCGGCGCGGGTGCCATGCGGCAGTTCTGGCGCGTCCGGCACCCAGAGGGACAGGCCGTCCGTGACTCGCAGCCGCGTGCCTCCGGACCCGGGATGCTCCAGGGTGCCTTCGAGGATGTTCTCCTCGGGTTCACCGGTGAGCAGGCCTCGCGCCACGGTGCCCAACACCGTGTCCGCGGGGCCCACGGCCTTCACCGCGCCGCCGTCCAGGAGCAGCGCCTCACGGGCCAGGGCCCGTGCCTCGCCGAGCTGGTGGGTCACGTAGAGCAGGGGCACCCGGGCTTCGTCGCGCACGCGCAGGAGGTACGGCAGCACGCGTTCCTTCAATGCGATGTCCAGCGCGGCCAGGGGTTCGTCCAGCAGCAGCAGTGCCGGGTCGGTGGCGAGCGCCCGTGCCAGGGCGACCCGCTGCTTCTCGCCTCCGGACAGCGTCACCGGGTAGCGGTGCAGCAGCGGCTCCAATTCCAGCAGGTGCACGGCTTCGTCCACGCGCGACGGTCGTCCGGCGCGCACGCCGAAGCGGATGTTCTGTCCGGCGGTGAGGTGCGGGAAGAGCAATGCGTCCTGCGGCACGTAGCCCATGCGGCGCGCTTCGGGCGGCACATCGACCCGAGCGGCCGTGTCGAGGAGCACGCGGTCATCGACCACGACGCGCCCCGTGGCGCCGCGCCGCAGGCCCGCGAGCACCTCCAGCAGCGACGTCTTCCCGGAGCCCGAGCGCCCCAGCACCGCCACTGACGCGGACGAGAAGCGCGCTTCGACCTCCAGCGTGAAGCGCGCCAGGGGCAGCCTGAGTGACAGCTCCATCACGGACGCACGCCTCCTGTTCGCGTGGCGCCTCGTAGGTCCTCCGCGGCCCCGGGCTCCTTCGAATCAGGCCCTGCCCTCCCGGGCGCTCGCGATGCCGGCCCGTGGATTACTCGCGCGGGGCTCCGCGTAGGCCTCGTCGAAGCAGGCCCTGCCCTGCCGGGCACACGGGACGGTGTCAGTCCGTGGCTCACGCGAGCCCCCGGGCTCCGCGCCGCCGCGTCACCACTTCGGTCACGTACATGGCCCCGAACGCGAGCACCACCGAGACGCCCGCGAGCTTCAGCGCCTCCGCGTCCTGTCCCACCTGCGTGCGCTGGAAGATGGCCAGCGACAGCGTCTGAGTGCTGCCCGGGATGTTGCCCGCCACCAACACCGTCGCGCCGAACTCACCCAGCGCCCTTGAGAACGCGAGCAGCGCTCCCGTGAGCACCCCGCGCCACGCCAGCGGCAGCGTCACCCGGAAGAAGGCGCGCGTGCGCGTGTCCCCCAGCGTTCGAGCCACTGCCACCAATCGTGGATCCACCTCCTCGAAACCCGCGCGCGCGGAGCGCACCAGCAGCGGGAACGCCATCACCGCGCTGGCCAGCACCACCGCCTTCGGCGTGAACACCACCTCCACGCCCAGCGCATCCAGCATCCGCCCCAACACCGAGTCCCGCGCAAGCAACTCCAAGAGCACCAGGCCCACCGCCGTCGGAGGCAGCACCAGCGGCAGCGCCAGCAGCGTCTCCACCACGCCGCGCCCCGGGCCCTTCCAGCGCGCGAGCGCATACGCCGCCGCCACGCCCGGCACCAGGATGAGCGCCGTGGACAATGCCGCCACCGCCACCGTGAACAGCACCAATCCTGTCAGCCCTTCGTCCATCACGGCGCGGGCGTCCCCTTCCCTGCATCCAGCGCGGTGCCTGTCGCTCCCGCGTCCGGCGCGGCCTTCGCCGTGCTCGCGTCCAGGAAGCCCAGCCGGCGGAACTCCTTCCGCGCGTCTTCCGTCTGGAGGAAGCGCACGAACGCGAGCCCACCTTCCGGCGCCTTGCCCTGCGTCAACGCCGCCGCCGGATACACGATGCGCGGCGCGTCCCCTTCCGGCACCGTGAACACCACCCGGACCTTCTTCGATTGCGCCGCGTCCGTCGCGTACACCACGCCCGCGTCCGCCCTCCCCGCCTCCACCGCCGCCAGCGCGGCCCGCACATCCACCGCCGGCACCACGCGCGACGCCACGTCCGCCCATACGCCCGCCTTCGTCAGCCACGCCTTCGCGTACACGCCCGCCGGCACCGCCGCCGGCTCCGCCAGCACCACCCGCTTGAGCCCCTTCAGGTCCGCCGGCCCGGCGACCTTCACCGCCGACTTCACCGGCACCACCACCACCAGCCGGTTGGACAGCAGGTCCACCCGCGAGCCCGCCTGCACGAGCCCTGCCCGGTCGACCGCGTCCAGCTTCGCCTCGTCCGCGGAGAGGAACGCATCCGCGGGCGCCCCCGCCACCACCTGACGTGCCAGGTCGCTGGACGCCCCGAAGGCGAACCGCACCCGGTGCCCCGACGCCTGCTGGAACGCGGGCGCCAACGCCTCGAGCGCGTCCGTCGTGCTCGCCGCCGCGAACACCAGCACCTCCTCCGCCCGCGCCGACGACACCGTCACCCACACCAGCAGCAATCCCCACCACGCACACCGCATCGTCCGCTCCTCCCGCCCCCAACCCTCCGGAAGCCGTCTTCGAGCCTACAAGTTGACCTGCCCGCACCCCGCCGCTAATGAATATTCTGTGTCACGGAATATCCATAAAGAGGATGAAGCGCTCTCGAAGGACATCGACCGGATGCAGGAGTTGATGTTCTCGCTGGGTCGTCGCCGTTCACTCCGTGACCCCATCGCCAGCACCTGCGAGCAGCTCCAGTTCACGCCGCCCCAGGTGCATGCCCTGCTGTGGCTGGGCCTGGACGGCTCGCTCACCATGGGCGAGCTGGCCCGGCGACTGGGCGTCACCGAAAAGACCGTCACGGGCGTCGTGGACCGCCTGGAGCGCGAAGGCCACATCGTCCGCGAACGCGGAGAGACCGACCGTCGCGTCGTGCGCTGCCGGCTCACCGACAAGGGCAAGCAGACCTTCGCCAAGCTCGACCGCTCCATGCACCGCGCGATGGGCGTGGTGATGGGCATGCTCGACCCCGAAGACCGCCAGGCCCTCTTCCGCGTCCTGGAGAAGGTGCTCAGCAAGCTGGACGCGCCCGCTCCGGACACCGCGCCCGGAACCTGAGGCACCTTCAGCGCCCGTCCGGCGCCCGCGCCCACAAGAGGCGCGGGTGCAGCAGCAGCGCGAACGCCTCCCGCACCGTCCAGTACGCGCGGTCCCTCGCGCGCATCCGCCCGTCGATGGGGGCGGGGCTCGTGGCCACCTCCAGCCCCTCGCGCCGGAAGCACTGCCTGGCGCGCAGCAGGTGGTACGGGTCGGAGACCACCACGACCCGGCGCGCTCCCCGCTCGCGCAGCACGCGCGCGCTGAACCGCGCGTTGGCTTCGGTGGAGTGGCTGTCCTCCTCCAGCACGCACGCGGACGCGGGCACGCCCGCCGCCACCGCCAGCTCGCGCATCACCCGCGCCTCGGACGGCGAATGGGCGCCCACGCCTCCGGACAACAGCAGCCACGGCGCCACGCCCCGGCGGTACAGCGCCACCGCCTGCTCCATGCGCGCCACCAGCGCGCCGGACGGCACACCGCCCGGCAGCACCCGCGCGCCCAGCACCACCAGCGCATCCGCGTCCGTCACGCGCTCGTGCCGGCCAAAGCGGTCCACCCACCAGGCCAGCCCGAACACGCCGCCCGTGAGCACGCCCGCGCACAAAAGCATCGCCCGGCGCGCACGTCCGGGTCTGGGAAGAAGGGCAAGGGGCCGCACCGCCGGGAACCTAGTCCTGCACCGGACATCCCGTGGCCCTGCAAACACCTTCAGCAAGGCATTGTGTCCGCGATAACAGGTTTCACTCAGTCCGGCGGACGGACAACCCGGTGAATTGTCGCGATGCGTATCGCCCCGGAGTGGGTCTCAAGACACAATGCGCAAATGACCCGGCCGGGGTCCGAGGCGAACCCGGGGCGGCCGGTGGGAGGCATACGGATGGATGTCAAAGGCGTCGCATTCCTGGCACGGCAGACCATGGCGGTGCAGGCCTTCGGCGAACCGGCATGGAAGGCCTTCCTCGCGGAGCAGGCGAAGCGGGACCCCATCTTCGGGCAGCTGATCATGCCCGTCTCACGCATCCCGGCGGACGCCTTCCTGCGCTTCAACGAAGCCATGACCCAGCGCTTCTACGGCGGCGACACCAAGGCCTACTGGCAATACGGCGTCAAATCCGCCGAGTACGCGCTGAGCCAGGGCCAGCTCAAGACGATGTTCGGCAAGGACGACTTCCGCCGCTTCGCCCTGTTCACCCCCGGCATCTGGAAGGGCTACTTCACCGAGGGCGAGCTGACCGCGCAGCTGCAAGGCGACACCGTGGAGCTGCGCATCACCGGCGTGCCCCGGCCGCACATCTACTTCGAGCTCGCGGTGATGGGCTTCGCCGCCGGAGGCCTCGCGTACCTGAGCGGCCGCAAGGAGATCCACCACGAGGTGGTGAAGGGCTTCAGCAGGGGGGACATGGAGGTCCTCTACCGCTTCACCCTGCCCACCCCCGCGTGAGCCTTCAGGGCGCCGAGGCGGCCGTGGCCGTGCCCGCGGGCGCGGCCCCAGCCGGAGCCACGACGACCGGAGCTTCGGCGGGCTGAAGCTTCAGGTCCGCCACCACCGGGTAGTGGTCGGACACGCCCACGCGCAGCACGCGCGTGGACACCGGCGTGAACGCGCCGCACGCCATCACGTAGTCGATGCGCAGGGACTTCAGGAACAGCGGCATCGGGTAGGTGCCCGTCCCGTCGGAGCGCGTGACGCGCGCCACGTCCTGGAGCTGGCGGCGCAACAGGCGCACCGGGCGCGAGTCCGGGTCGTCGTTCAGGTCCCCCATCAGGAGCCGGGGCCGGGGGTCCTTCGCCAGGAGCCGCGAGATGAAGACGCTCTGGCGCACGCGCGCCGCGCCGTTGAAGGGCCGGCGGATGAGGTGCGTGGCGTAGACGCTCACCTCGCGCCCGTCCACGTCCAGCACGGCGTGCGCCAGCGTGCGCGGCTCCGCGCCCTTCGGCGTGGGCAGCGGGTACTGCGCCAGGGACTGGAACGGGTGGCGCGACAGGAGCGCGATGCCGTACGCGCCGCCGTACAGCCGCGTGGTGCCGAAGTGCGCGCGGTACTTCAGGCCGGTGAGCGCGGACAGCCGCTCCACCTGGTCCTCGCCGTGCGCGCGCGTGGAGCCCACGTCCACCTCCTGCAGCGCGACGACGTCCGGGCCCTCCTGGCGGATGACCTCCGCCACCTGCTCCAGCCCCTTGAGGCCGGACTGGATGTTGAAGGTCATCACCCGCAGGGCGCCCGGGTCGCGCGCGGGGGCGGCGGCCACGGGGGTGGTGCCCGAGGAGAGGGTGGGACGCACGGGACCGGAGGCACAGGCCAGGGTTCCCGCGACGAACAGGACGGTGAGGAGGGGGCTCGTTCGCGTCATTCGCATCAAGGGGGGCGATGGTAGGCCGCCCGCCCTCGCGCTGTCGTCCCGCCCCCGGGGCCCGGCCGGAGGGCAGGCGGGCTCAGGCCTTGCGGCGGCGGCGCGCGGCCAGCGCCGCGAACACCGCGATGAGCACCGCCGGAGCGCCGCTGGTGGCCGCGGAGCAGCCGCCCTCGTCCTCCTCGACGGGCTTCGGGTCGCTGCCGCCGGTGACGACGACGTCCAGCGTGGCGTTGGCGTGCGCGTCACCCGTGGCGGCGGTGTCGCCGTTCACGGAGTTGCCGGCGGCGTACACCTTGTAGGTGCCGTTGGTGGCCGGGGCCACCAGCGAGAAGTCGAAGCGCGCCGAGCCGTTGGTGAAGGTCTTGGGCAGCGAGTGCGTGAGCTCGCCGCTCATCACCTTCGTGCCCGAGCCCGCGGTCAGCGTCGCGCCGTCCACGGCCACGTTCATGCCGGCCTTCGCGCCAGGGCCGCCGGTGATGACCAGCGAGTACTGCCCCGTCTGGCCCGCCGTCAGCGCCGTGGGCCCCTCCAGCGTCACCGTGGGGGTGCTCGAACCGCCGCCGTGGCAGCCGGACGCGGTGCAGGACACGCCCTGCTTGCCGCTGCGCCCGTTGATGCCGGTGGAGTTGGCGAACGCGGAGCCCGCGACAAGGCACACCGCGACCGCGCCCACGGACGGAAGAATGGACCGCATGGAATGAACCTCCTGGGGGGAACTCAGGAAAAAGAGGAGGTTCCCTTGTAGCGCAGCGCGGCGTGGAGTGCAGCAGGCGACACTCCCCCGCGACGCGGAGGCAGGGCGTACCGCGGCCTACAGCCGGGAGAAGGCGTCGTGGAGGGCCTTCTGGCCGCCGTGCTCCAGCACCTGGCCATGGCAGACGACGACGCGCTCCACGTCCCACTTCAGCGCACGCCGGAGTGAAGCGCGCACGGCCTCCGGGTCCCGGGTGAACAGGCGCAGGAAGCGCGGGGCGGCGAACTTCCCCAGGACGCCGTCCAGCCACAGGTACGCGCGCAGCTTCAGGCCTTCCGCGTGCGCGTAGTGGAAGGCCAGGTCGGTGACGATGGCGGTGCGGGACGGGCGGTGGAAGAAGAGGAACTCGTTGAGCTGGGGCATGCCGCGCACGTGCATCTGGTCCACCACCGGGGCCCAGGCGGGGTCGGGGGTGTCCTCCAGCTCCAGGTCGATTCGCAGCGCCGGCTGCTTCGCGCGCAGCCCCGCGGGCGCCACCACGCGCGCGTCGGGGAAGGCCGCGGCCCAGTCCGGCAGGTGCAGGTGGTGGAAGAGGTTGGGGGCGACGAGGAAGCGCACGGGGCCCAGGGCCTGCACGGCGGCCCTCCGCTCCGGCGTGAAGGCGACGGGCGAGTGCACCCACAGCCCGCCGTCCGGCAGGCGGAGGACCGTCATGCGCCCGCCCACGGGGACGCCGAAGAGGGAGAAGGGGGCGTCGAACACGTGGACGTCGTCGGCGAGCTGGCGGGGCGCGGTGTCAGGGGGCGTGGGCATGGCGGGTCGTTTTCCAAGCACGGACGGCGTTCAGGGGACGAGTCCGGCCTGTGTCCGGCGTTGATTTCCGGAACATCCCGGCGTAGGCAACCCCCACTTTCCATCCCCTAGCAAGGTTCCCAAGCACATGGCCGAGAAGCTCACGCCCCGCGAGAAGGGCTTTTCCGAGTGGTACGTCGACCTGGTCCAGAAGGCGAAGCTCGCCGACTACTCGGACGTGAAGGGCTGCATGGTCATCCGCCCCAACGGCTACGCGCTGTGGGAGAACATCCAGCGGACGATGGACAAGATGTTCAAGGACACGGGCGTGAAGAACGCCTACTTCCCGCTGCTCATCCCGGAGTCCTTCCTCAAGAAGGAAGCCGAGCACGTGGAGGGCTTCAACCCGCAGCTGGCCGTCGTCACGCACGCGGGCGGCGCGAAGCTGGAGGAGCCGTACGTCATCCGGCCCACGTCCGAGACCATCATCAACCGCAGCTTCTCCAAGTGGATCCAGAGCTACCGGGACCTGCCGCTGCTGGTGAACCAGTGGGCCAACGTGATGCGCTGGGAGATGCGCACGCGCCTGTTCCTGCGCACCACGGAGTTCCTCTGGCAGGAGGGCCACACCTGCCATGAGACGGAGGCCGACGCGGAGGAGCGCACGCTGCAGATGCTGGAGGTCTACCGCACGTTCGCGGAGGACTACATGGCCATGCCGGTGCTGCCGGGGCGCAAGTCGGAGTCGGAGAAGTTCGCCGGCGCGCTGCGCACGTACAGCATCGAAGCGATGATGCAGGACAAGAAGGCGCTCCAGGCGGGCACCAGCCACAACCTGGGCCAGAACTTCGCCAAGGCCTTCGACACCACGTTCCAGGGCCGCGACGGCAAGGTGCACCACGTGTGGCAGACGTCGTGGGGTTCCTCCACGCGCCTCATCGGTGGCCTCATCCTCACGCACTCGGATGACGCGGGCCTCGTGGTGCCGCCGAAGATCGCCGCCACGCACGTGGTCATCATCCCCATCGCCGGCAAGGCGACGGAGGCGGAGAAGACGCAGGTGATGGAGAAGTCGCACGCGCTCGCCGCGGACCTGCGCAAGGCGGGCCTGGGCGTGGTGGTGGACGACGACGAAACGAAGGGCCCGGGCTTCAAGTACAACGAGCACGAGCTCATCGGCACGTGTCTGCGCATCGAGCTGGGGCCCAAGGACCTGGCCAAGGGCTCGTGCGTGATGGTGCGCCGCGACCTGCGCCAGAAGGAGTTCGTGTCGCTGGACGAGGCCGCCGCCAAGGCCCAGGCCATGCTGGACCAGATGCAGAAGGACCTGTTCCAGAAGGCGAAGGACTTCCGCGACTCGCACACCTTCGAGGTCAACTCCTACGAGGAGCTGAAGGCGCGCGCGGAGGACGGCTTCCTCCTGGCGCACTGGGACCTGGACCCGAAGACGGAGGCGCGCATCAAGGAGGAGACGGGCCTCACGACCCGCTGCCGCCCGTTCAGCGTCAAGCAGGAGCCGGGCAAGTGCGTGATGACGGGCAACCCGTCGCCGGGCCGCATCGTGTTCTCCAAGGCGTACTGAGCACGCGGCGACGTGTGCCGCACCGCGGGGCTGGGAGGCGACTCCCGGCCCCGTTGTCTTTTCAGCTCGCGGCGAGCAGGGCGCGCTTTCGGGGCAGGAAGGTGGCCACCGGCTCCGGCTTGCCCGCGACGGGCAGCGGGGCGGCGGCCTCGAAGTCGAAGGTGTCCCCGCAGCGCTCGCGCGTGGCGTGGGAGACGAGCACCGGGGCGCCGACCTTCTTCGTCAGGCCCTCGATGCGGCTGGCCAGGTTCACCGCGTCGCCGATGACGGTGTACTCGCGGCGCTGCTCGCTGCCGACGGCGCCCACCACCACGCGGCCGGTGTGGATGCCCACGCCGATGTCGAGCGTGAACTCCCCCCGCGCGGTGCGCTCCCGGTTGAGGGCCTCCAGCGCCTCCAGCATGGCCAGCCCGCAGGCCACGGCGGCCTCCGGGTGGTCGGGCTGCTCCAGGGGCGCGCCGAAGTACGCGAGGATGCCGTCGCCGATGAACTTGTCCAGGGTGCCGCCGTGGCGGAACACCACCTCCACCATGCGCGACAGGTACTCGTTGAGCAGCGCCACCACCTGGGGGCTGTCCATCCGGTCCGACAGCGTGGTGAAGCCGCGGATGTCGGAGAAGAGCAGCGTCACCTCGCGGTGCTCGCCGGCCTCGCCGTCGGTGCCGCGCTCGGAGATGCGCCGGGCGACCTCCGGGGAGAAGAAGCGGCCCAGCCGTTCGCGCTGCATCTCCTCACGCACCACGTCCGTCACCAGCCCCATCACCGTGCGGCTGATGAAGAAGGCCACGGACGACGCGAGCACCATCACCAGCACCATGCCGGGCAGGAACTGGGACGGCGCCAGGCCCGCGCTCAAGGTGAGCAGGGCCACCGCGACGATGCCCAGCGCCGTGGCCCCCGCGACGATGAGCCGCGACAGCGTCACCATGGACACGATGACCACCAGCACCATGTACACGCCCATGGTGAGCAGCGCGGTGGGCACGCCGTTGTCGGTGGCCGGGATGGCCTGCGCCTGGAGGAAGTAGATGAGCGGCATGTCCAGCAGCGCCACGCCCAGCGCGGGCCGCCGCAGCAGGTCCGGCACCCGGCGCGCCGCCGCCCACGACACCACCGCGAGCGCGATATAGGCCCCCAGCACGCCGCGCGACACGCTCCAGTCGTCCGCCATGGCCAGCAGGAGCCACGCGGTGGTGGCCCCGACACGCGTCATGTTGAGCCACGAGCCGACATCGGCCCGCCACTCCTCCAGACGGCGTTGCAGGGTGGCTTCGACTCGGGCGCGTGAAAACAGGAACCGCATGTATCAACGGACGCTACCCCACGCATGGGGCGCTCTCCAGGTGGGGGGCCCCTGCGTTAGGGTCCGGGCCCATGGCGAGCATCGGGCACGTAGCGGTGGGCATGGCGCTGGGGCGTCATGAGACGGGCGCGGGCGCGCCCTGGCGGCGGCGGGTGGCGGTGATGGCGTTCCTGTCCCTGCTCGCCCTGCTGCCGGACGCGGACGTGGTGGCGTTCGCGCTGCGCATCCCCTACGCGGCGACGTGGGGACACCGCGGTGCGTCGCACTCGTTCGTGTTCGCGGCGGCGGTGGCGCTGGCGGTGGCGGCGCTGGCCCGGTGGAAGGGCGAGTCCGCCACGCGCTGGGGGCTCCTGACGCTCGCGGCGGTGGCCAGCCACGGCATCCTGGACACGCTCACGGACGGCGGGCTGGGCGCGGCCCTCTTCTGGCCCTTCTCCAATGCGCGCGTCTTCGCGCCGGTCCGGCCGCTGCCGGTGGCGCCCATTGGCGCGGGCATGCTGTCCGCGCGGGGCCTGTACGTGAGCGGCGTGGAGTTCCTCGTGTTCCTGCCCGCCTGGGTCTACGCGCTGTGGCCCCGGAAGAGGGCGCGCGCGGCGGGGAGCGCGCAGGTTTCCTGAAGGAGAGCTTTCGCGATGCGCCTGTTCACCGCCGTGACGCTGGGAGAGGTCCTCACCGCCGAGACCGGGCGGGGCATCGAGCGCCTGCGCGCCCTGGCCCCGGACGCGAAATGGGTGCGGCCGGAGGGCGTGCACCTGACGCTGCTCTTCCTGGGCGACGTGGACGACAGCCGCCTGCCGGAGCTGCGCGACGCGCTGGAGCCGGTGGGGCTGTACCACGCGCCGTTCGTCCTATCCGTGGCGGGTGGCGGGACGTTCGGTCCGCCGTCCCACCCGCGCGTGCTCTGGGCGGACGTGCGCGGAGACACCGCCGCGCTGAAGGCGCTCCAGGCGGACGTGGCGCGCGCGCTGGAGCCCCTGGGCTTCACGTCCGAGCACGGCGAGTACATCGCGCACCTGACGCTGGCCCGGGCCCGGCCGCCGCGCGGAGACCCGGCGCTGGCGGCGTGCGCGCGGGAGTTGCAGGACGCGTCCTGGGGCGAGGGGCGCGTGGACCGGCTGGTCCTGTTCGAGAGCACGCGCGGCCACTACGTGCCCCGGCTGGAGGTGATGCTGGAGCGCGGCTAGCAGGCGCGCAGGCCTTCCGCCACGGGCACGGCCGCCGGCAGGGTGACGGTGAGCAGCGTGCCGCGGCCCTCGCGGCTCTCCGCGCGCAGCGTGCCGCCCAGGCCGGTGACGATGGTGTGGCTCACGGACAGGCCCAGGCCGGTGCTGTTGGGGCGCGAGGTGGCGAAGGGCTCGAAGATGTGCGCGAGCGCGTCCGGGGACAGGCCCTTGCCGGAGTCCTGCACCTCCACCACCACCTCGCCGTCCTCGCTGGTGTAGGCCGCCACGCGCAGCACGTTGTGCGCGGCGTCCTGGGTGTCCATCTGCTGCAGGCCGTTGAGCAGCAGGTTGAGGAAGAGCTGGGTGAGGCGCGCCTCGTCCGCGTCCACCGTGGGCATGTCGTGGAAGTCCCGCTCCAGCCGCGCGCGGTGCTGCAGCTCACCGCGTAGGAGCTTGAGCGCGTTCTCCAGCACCGGCTGCACGGCCACGCGGGCGCGGTGCTCCGGCGGCTTGCGCGACAGCGTGCGCAGGTCCTGCACGATGTGCTTGAGCCGGGTGGCGCCCTCCACCGTTTCGCCCAGCGCCTCCAGCATGTCGTCCAGGTCCGCGCGCGGTACGGGCCTGCCGTCCAGCAGCGGCTGCTTCAGGCGGTCCATCTCCTCGCGGATGTACGAGAGGTTCGCCAGCACGAAGGCCAGCGGGTTGTTCATCTCATGACCCACCGCCGCCGCGAGCGAGCCGAGCGCGGACAGCCGGTCCGCCTGGAACAGCCGCGCCTCCAGCTGCTTGCGCAGCGTCACGTCGCGCGCGAACACGCGCAGGCCCGGCGGATCCCACAGCTGCGCGATGGTGAGCTCCCAGTAGCGCCCGTCCAGGTGCACCGTGGGCGGCGGCTCTCCGGGGGGCGCGCCGCGCCACGCCCAGACGATGGCCGCCTTCACCAGCGGGTGCTCGGCGCCCTTCTCCACCAGGTCCTGGAAGGCCGCGTGGGTGGCGGGGTTCGCGTACCGCAGCTCCCCGTCCATGCCCAGCTCCAGGAGCGGCTCCGGGTGCAAGAGCGGGAACGACGCCAGCCGGTACAGCGGATCCTCCAGCGCGCGCAGGCCGCTGACGTCGCGCACCAGCAGGCCCAGCCGCACGCCCGTGTCCCCGGGCGAGGGCTCGCAGGGCGTGATCTCCGCCGCGTAGACGCGCTCGTCGCCGTTCACGGTGAGCCGGTACTCCAGCCGCCCGTCGGAGCCTCCCCGGAGGACGGCGTCGAGCAGGGACATGAGGGGCTTGCTCGCGGCGGAGCCCAGGACCTCCTCCAGCTTGCGCCCCTCCGCGCCGCGCATGCTCAGGCCGAAGGCGCGGCCGGACGGGGACCACAGCCGCAGGCAGCGGCCCTCCGCGTCCAGCTCTCCGGCCACGTACTCCGCGGCCCCCGAGGGGCGCGGACCGGACGCGGGCGCGTCCAGGCCGGGAGACCTTACGAAGGTCTCCACCCGGAAGGGGCCCATGAGCATCTCCAGGCCCGCGCCGTCGGTGTTCATCCGGGTGAGGACGGAGATGAGCGCCTGCGCGTCCGCCTCCGGCATCCGCTTCGTGAGGATGAGGCCGTCGGCGAGCGTGGGGATGGTGAAGAGGAACGGCGTGAGCCGGGGGGCGTCCGCGCCCAGGTACGTCGTCAGCGTGGCGCGCATCGCGTGCGCGTCCTTGTGGTTGCAGAAGAGCGCGCACAGGTCGGACTCGCCGCGCATCACCGCGTCCAGCGCCTTGCGGTAGGTGCCCAGGAAGCGCTGCTCGGAGAAGAGCGCGTCCGGGCGCAGGCCCAGCGACTCCAGGTGGCGCACCGGCAGCAGGTGCCCGCCGGTGGAGCGCGGCGCCACCCACGCCACGCGCTTGCCCGCCAGCGTCTCCAGCGTCAGCGGCTCGTCCGCGCGACAGATGAGGGCCGCGTGGTAGTAGCAACTGCCGGAGCGCACCGCGCGCAGCACCGCGCGGGCCTGCGGCTCGAAGGCGTTGCACTGCTCGGCCGTGCCCCAGGCCATCTCCACCCGGCCCGCCGCGAGCTCCGCCTCCAGGTACTCGTAGGTGGGCGCCATGGACATCACCACCGGGCGGCCCATCCGCTCCGACAGCGCCCGCGCGAACAGCTCCACGCGCACGTGCTCCCGTACCTCGCCGAGGGACGGATAGAGCAGGCAACGGATGGGCGCGTTCGATGCGGTCACGACGAATTCCTCCGATGAGCCCCCTCTCCTGCACGCATGGATCGCCTGCGCGCGAGTGCCCCGTAACTACCTGAAAATTTCCGGCGATGCCACACTATTCTTGATTCGCTGTAATAAGTAGATTCCCCAGGTTTACCACGTCCTGACCCAGGGTCGGAAGCGACATCCACACACCACGGGTGAACTTCACTCCGAGCTGACTGGCACCCGCGCTGCACTGGGGGTGGGTGGACGGATGCAACCCATGGAAGGGACGGACGGATGCGCTGGATGGTGAGGGGTTTGTGGCTGCTGGCCCTCGTGTTGGTGGGGGCGGCGTGGCTGGTGGGCCGCGGGACGCAGGCGGCGCCGCGGCAGGCGGAGGGCGTGGCGGCGAAGGTGCGGACCGGGGACGTGGTGTTCCAGACGTCGGGATCACGCCAGTCGAAGGCCATCCAGGTCGCCACGCACAGCCCGCTGTCACACGTGGGGCTGGTGGAGGTGACGCCGGAGGGGACGTTCGTGGTGGAGGCGGTGCAGCCGGTGAAGCGCACGCCGTTCGCGCAATGGAAGGCGCGCGGGGTGAACGGGCGGCTGCTGGTGATGCGGCCGCAGGGCGTGGATGACGCGGCGAAGGCGCGGGCGGTGGAGGAGGCGAAGCGGCACCTGGGCAAGCCGTACGACGCGCTCTTCGGGTGGGGGGACGAGGCGATGTACTGCTCGGAGCTGGTGCGCAAGGCGTACGCGATGGGCGCGGGCGTGGAGTACGGGAAGATGGAGCGGCTGGGCGACCTGGACGTCGCGGGGCTGCGGCGTGAAATCGCGGAGCGCTACCGGGGTCCGGTGCCGGTGGACCTGGAGCTGGTGACGCCCGCGAGCCTGGCGGCGGATGCCAGGCTCGCGGTCGTGTATTCGGATTTCCCGCGGGCGCCCTAGCGCTTCACGCGCAGGACCTGGAACCCCTTCCCTCCGGTCCCGAAGCCCTTCAGGTTCTCCGCCCGCACCACCAGGTCTCCATTGGACAGCACGCCCCAGACCTCCGCGCGGGCCAGGACGCCGCTGGTGGTCCGCTCGTATTTCCGGGCCTCCGTCCACGTCACGCCGTCCGTGCTGGTGAAGAGCCGCGCATAGAGGTCCGACGCGGGCTGCACGTCGCCCACGTCCGCCCTCGCCGTCCCCAGCACGAAGCCGCCCGCCGTCAGCGCCTCCAACGAGTACGCCGGCCCTGGCAATGTCATCAGCGCGTCCACCCGTCCGCTCGCATACACGCGCAGGAGCTTCGGGTGCTCGGGCTCATAGAGCGTGGACTGCCCCAGGAGCAGCTCGCCCCCCGGCAGCACCGTCCCCGTCACCGCGTTGGCCGCGTAGCCGCCCATCACCTTCGTCCAGGTGCGGCCCCCGTCCGTCGAGCGCACCACCGCCGCCTGCGCGCTGCTGCTGCCGAACGTGGCCCACAGCACGCTGCGCGTCGCGTCCGCGTGCAGCGCCGTGCCGTGCCGGTGGTCCTGGAACGTCGCGCGCGGGGCCCATGTCGCTCCGCCGTCCGTGCTCGCCCACAGCCGCAGCGGCGTGTTCGCGGAGGTGAACGTCTGGTACTCCAGGAAGAACACCGTGCCGCCCAGCTCCGCGAAGCTCGCGGGCGACATCGCGCGGTAGCTCCCCAACGAGGCCACGTCCGCCCACGTGCGCCCGCCGTCCGTGGAGCGCTCCAGGTGGTAGCTGCCGCTGCGGCTCATCTGCGCCAGCAGCGTCCCGTCCTTGAGCACCGCCATCACCCAGAACGACGCGCCGCCCACGCCCTGCCCTCGCGCGCTGAAGGTGCGCCCGCCGTCCGTGCTCGCCAGCAGCTTCGAGCGGCTCCCGTCCAGCGCCAGCGCGTACACCGTGCCCGCGCCGTCCACGGCCAGCACCTCGTGCGTGGTGTTCGTGAACACCGGCTCCAGCGTCACCGGCCCCTGCGTCCCGCCATCCACCGGCGGAGTCCCCGCGTCGACGCCGCCGTCCGAGCCCGAGCCGCCATCCGGCGTCCCCGCGTCCACGCCGCCGTCCGAGGTGCCCGAACCCGCGTCCGTGCCCGACCCCGCGTCCGGCGTCCCCGCGTCCACGCCGCCATCCGAGCCGCCACCGCCGCCATCCGGAGTGCCGCCGTCCTGCCCGGAGCCGCCGCCTTCCGGCTGGCGTGCCAGCGCCACGCGCATCACCCGGCCGCTGGAGTTCGCGTCCACCGCGTCGCCGTAGAAGCACGGCACCTCCGTGACGCTGTCCGGCAACACGTCCAGGGTGCTCAGGTAGCCCTTGAAGCTCGTGCGCGAGTCCAGCGTCACCGGGTCGCTGAACACGCCGTCGCGCAGCACCCGCACCCGGATTTCGTAATCCGTCGCCGTCTGGAAGTGATTGTAGAAGACATACAGCGCGTCCCCGATGCGCGTCACCGCGGGCTGCAACGCCCAGTCCGGCGTCCCCTCCACCAGGATGCGCGAGCCGAACGACGTCCCGTCGAAGCGCCGGTAGTACAGCCGCTCCGTCTCGTCCTTGTAGACCAGGTGGATGCCGCCCTCGCCGTCCTCCACCGCGCTCAGCGCCGCGCCATGGTAGATGCCGTCGGAAAACGCGTCCCGCTGCGGCCCCCACGTGTCCAGCGGATCCGCCGCGTCACGCACCCGCATCCGCGTGGGCTCGAAGCCGTCGTGCATGGCCCAGAAGAAGACGAGCTTGGAGCCCACGCTCAAGAGCCGTCCCCCGCCCCGCTTCCGCGTGCGCCCCAGGTCCGGCTGCTTCTGGAAGCTCGCGCCGCCGTCGGTGGACACCGCCACCACCGCCGTGGCGCCGCCGTCCGGCTCCAGCCGGAACGCCTGCACCCACAGCCGTCCCTTCGAGTCCCGCGCCAGCAGCGCCCGCGAGTACGCCGTCGAACTGTCCGCGTTGAACACCCGCACCGCCGGCTCCGGCGTCCAGGTGTCCGCCGCCGCGTCGTAGCGCCACCACTGGAAGTACACGTCGTGCCGCGACGACGCCGCCAGCGAGGGGCCTTCGTACGCGTAGACCATCGCCACGTCGCGCCCCACCGCGACCAGCTCCGCCCGGTCGTGGTGCGACGCATCCGGCTGGATTTCCGCCAGCTTGGAGAAGCCCTGGAACCCGTCCTCGGAACGGAACAGGTTCAGCCCCTCGCCCTCCGCCCCCTGCTGCTGGATGGCCAGGAGCCACGTGGGCACATGCCCGTTGCCTGTCTCGATTCGCACCGCGTGCCGATGCGCTGGCAGCGTCAGGGCATTGCCCCCGCCGGCCGGCACCATGGGCACTCCTCCCGCCGCCACCACCGTGGTCAGCAGGGCCCCCACCCAGGACATCATGTGATTGTGCGCCCCCTGTCGTATCCCCGCCCGAAAGGTAGGGACGGCCGACCTGGGAGCAATCCGGCGGAGGAGGACCCGGAGGGCCCGGCAATCTCCACGCGGACAGGTGAACACACCCACCGCGCGACGCCCCCGAGAGTGTTGGGAGCGTCGCGGCGGCGCCTTGCGACTACTTCGCCTTGCGGCGGCGCGGGGCGGCGGTGCCCGCGTCGGTCGTCGTCGTGCCCGCGTCCGCGCCCTCGAGCGTGCCCGCGTCCATGGCCGCGCCAGCGTCCGGCGTCATGGTGGTGATGGCCGGGGGCGGGTTCACCAGCTTCAGCGAGGTGAGGAACGCGTCCGCCGTGGTGTTGGGGTGGTTGGGGTTGTAGATGACCAGCAGCGTGTACAGGCGCGGGCCCACCAGGAAGTTGCGCGCCTTCACCGCGCCGTGGACCGGCGAGCTGACCGTGTAGGCCTTGCCGGGGTAGCCATCCAGGGTGATCTCCTCCTCTTCCTTGAGGGTGCCCTGGACCTCCTTCACGATGCCGTCCCGGCCCTCGTTCAGCAGGGCCTCCGGGGGACGGCTCGCCACCAGCCGCTCCGGGTAGTCCGCGGTGCTGACCGAGTAGATGGTGCCGTCCTCGGTGCGCACGGAGAAGGCCGCGGTGTTCACCGTGCTGGAGCCCAGCGGCACCTGCCGGCGCGACACCTGGGGCTCCATCGGCATGTCGATGGTGAAGCCTTCTGCGGCCTCGTAGGGCTTGAAGGCCGGGGCCGCGGCGGTCTCGGGGCCGCCCGCCGCGCCCGGGGTGGGCTCGTTGGGCACGTCCTCGATGGTGGAGGTCGCCTGGGAGCCACCCGACGAGGAGCCGTCGGTCTTCTGCTGGTTGGCGCACGCGCCGGCGATGAGCGCGAGGGTGGTGAGCGACGCGAGGAGGAGGCGGGACAACGGGCGCATGGGCACGCTTCCTGAGAGGGAAGTGGAAGAAAACAAACGGTCTTGTCGGACGCTAGACGAAGTCCTCCGCCGCTGACTACCCGAGTTTCGACGCGACGCGAGCAACTGCCCGCGCCCCGCCCCCGAAAGCGTCCGGGGGCGGACAACGGCACCGGGGCCGGAAACTCGGCGCGGGAGGGCTATTCGCCCAGGTACGCGCGCCGCACCTCGGCGCTGTCCAGCAGCGCCTTGCCGGGGCCGGCCATCACCACCTCGCCCGTCTCCAGCACGTAGCCGTAGTGGGCGGCGTTGAGGGCCAGGTGCGCGTTCTGCTCCACCAGGAGCACGCTGACGCCGGTGGCGTTCACCTCGCGCAGCGTGCGGAAGATGGTCTCCGTCACCTGCGGCGCCAGGCCCAGGGACGGCTCGTCCAAGAGCAGCAGCCGCGGCTTGCTGAGCAGCGCCCGGGCGATGGCCAGCATCTGCTGCTCACCGCCGGACAGCGTGCCCGCCAACTGCTTCTGACGCTCGCGCAGCACCGGGAACAGGCTGAAGCCCTTGTCCATGTCCAGGCGCACCTGGGCGGTGTCCTTGCGCAGGTACGCGCCCAGCTCCAGGTTCTCCGTCACGGTGAGGTTGGGGAAGATGCCCCGCCCTTCCGGCGCGTGCGCCATGCCGCGCGGCACCAGCTGGTGCGCCTTCAGGCCGGTGGTGTCCTGCCCCGCCAGCGTGATGCGGCCCGCGGACGGCTTGAGCATGCCGCTCACCGCGCGCAGGGTGCTCGTCTTGCCCGCGCCGTTGGCGCCGATGAGGGCCACCATCTCGCCCTTGCCCACCGTCAGGGACACGCCCCGCAGCGCCTGGATGGCGCCGTAGCGGACCTGGATGCCCTCCACCGACAGGAGCGGCTCGAACGCGCGCCGCTCGCCCAGCACCTTCACCGGCTCGCTCACGCCGCGCCTCCGTGGGACTCCAGGTAGCTGTCGCCCAGGTACGCCTCGATGACCTTGCGGTCGCTGCGCACCTCCGCCGGGGCGCCGCGGGCGATGGTCTCGCCGTGGTCCAGCACGGTGATGCGCTCGCAGATGCCCATCACCAGCTTCATGTCGTGCTCGATGACCAGCACCCCCAGCGAGAACTCGTCGCGCAGCCGGCGGATGAGCACCATCAGGTCCGCCTTCTCCCGCGTGTTCATGCCCGCCGCGGGCTCGTCCAACAGCAGCACCCTGGGGCGCGTGCCCAGCGCGCGGGCGATCTCCAGCCGGCGCTGCTCGCCGTAGGGCAGGTTCCTCGCCTCTTCGTCGCGGCGGTGCGACAGGCCCATGACCTCCAGCAGGTGCTCCGCCTGGCGCGTCAGCTCGCGCTCCTCGGCCTGGAAGCCGGGGGTGAGCAGGAGCGCGCGCCACCAGTCGCGGTAGTTGCGCATCGCCGTGGCCGCCTTGGCCATGGGGCCCAGGCGCACCGGGTGCAGCCCGCCTTGAGCGCGGCAGGCCACCTTCACGTTGTCCAGCGCGGTCAGGGCGCGGAACAGGCGGATGTTCTGGAACGTGCGCGCCAGGCCCAGGTGGTTGATTTGATGCGGCACCCAGCCGTTCACCCGCTGCCCGGCCACGCGCACCTCGCCCTCGGTGGGCTGGTACACGCCGGTGAGCACGTTGAACGCGGTGGACTTGCCCGCGCCGTTGGGGCCAATGAGGCCCAACAGGTCGCCCTGGCGCACGGTGAGGTTGAAGTCCGTGAGGGCCTTGAGGCCCCCGAAGCGGATGCTCACGCCGGACGCCTGCAGCAGCGCGTCGCCAGGAGGAGGAGCGGCGGCAACGGTGCTCATGTCAGCCCCTTCTTCTTCCGGGGAAGCCACCGGGGCAGCACGTCCCAGAGCTCCTTCGTGCCGAACAGGCCCTGCGGCCGAGAGAGCATCAGCACCACCAGAAGGATGCCGTACACGGGCATGCGGATCTGATCCACCTTCTGCGCCAGGCTGCCCTCCGCGCCCAGCGCGCCGAACAGCGAGCGCAGGCCTTCGGGCAGCAGCGTGAGGAAGATGGCCGCGACGATGGCGCCCGTGGTGGAGCCCAGGCCGCCCAGCACCACCATGACGACGATCTCCATGGACTTCACGAAGGTGAACGAGCCCGGGTTGATGATGGGCACGAAGTGCGCGAACAGGCCGCCCGCGATGCCCGCGAAGAACGACGAGATGACGAACGCGCGGACCTTGTAGCCGGTGGTGTCCACGCCCATGGCCTCGGCGGCGACCTCGTCCTCGCGGATGGCCCACAGGCTGCGGCCGTGGCTGGAGCCCGCGATTCTCCGGGCCACCAGCACCACCAGGAAGACCCAGAAGTACACCATGGCCACGCTGGAGTACTGCGGGATGCCGGACAGGCCCAGCGCGCGGCCGAAGGCCTCCGTGTTCTGCACCACCACGCGGATGATTTCACCGAAGCCCAGCGTCACGATGGCCAGGTAGTCCCCGCGCAGCCGCAGGGACGGCAGGCCCACCAGGAAGCCGCACAGCGCCGCGCAGGTGCCGCCCGCGAGCAGCGCCACGGTGAAGAGCACCTGGTCGCTGGCGGCCACGGGCAGGAAGGACAGCGCCACCTCCTTGAGTTCCAGCGACGTGACGCCCGCGATGTACGCGCCCACCGCCATGAAGCCCGCGTGGCCAATGGAGAACTGGCCGGTCATGCCGTTCACGATGTTGAGGCTCACCGCGAGGATGATGTTCACCCCCACCACGGACAAGAGGTACGTGGCGAAGGGCGAGGTGCCCAGCAGCACCTCCGCCAGCGCCAGCACCGGCACCGCGATGAGCACGGGCAGGATGCCGCGCAGCGCCGGGGGCACGCGGCCCACGTCCACGTCGGTCAGCGTCGTTACGCCAGGGGCCGCCATCAGACCTTCTCCGCCGCGACGCGGCCGAACAGACCGCCCGGCTTCACCAGCAGCACCAGGATGAGGAAGGCGAAGGCCACCGCGTCACGCCAGGTGCTGGCCGCGTAGCCCACGACGAACTCCTCCACCAGGCCCAGGAGCAGCGCGCCCACGACGGCGCCCGGCACGTTGCCGATGCCGCCGATGACCGCCGCCACGAAGGCCTTGAGGCCCACGTACAGGCCCATGAGCGGGCTCACGGACGTGTCCTTGATGGCGTAGAGCAGGCCCGCGCCCGCCGCCAGCGCGCTGGAGAGCATGAACGTCAGCGCGATGATGCGGTCGGTGGGGATGCCCATCAGCGCCGCGGTGCGGTGGTCGTAGGACACCGCGCGCATCGCCTTACCGAAGCGCGTCAGGTACACGAGGAACTGGAGCGCGGCCATCAGCCCCACGGCGATGAGGAAGCTGATGACCTGCCAGTTCCAGATGACCACGTCCCGGTCGCCAATGATGAACCACTCGCTGGGGGTGATGACCTCCGGGAAGGCCCGGGGGGACGCGCCCGGCAGGAAGCCGATGTCCAACTGGAAGCCGTACGACAGCGCGAACGAGATGCCGATGGCGGTGATGAGCGCGGTGAGGCGCGGCTTCTCCCGCAGCGGGCGGTAGGCGAAGCGCTCGATGAGGAAGCCGAGCAGCGCGCACCCCACCATGGCCACCGCGAAGATGACGATCACGCCCCACATGGACCGCTGCGCCTGACGCCCGAGGGCGAAGGCGGTCGCATAGCCCATGTAGACGCCGACCATCATCACGTCGCCGTGGGCGAAGTTGATGAGCTTGAGGACGCCGTACACCATCGTGTAGCCCAGCGCGACCAGGGCGTAGATGGTGCCGGCGGCCAGACCGTTGATGAGGTGCTGGATGAGCTGCGACATGTGCCGGGGTGGGCCCTGGGGTTAAGGCGAGATGGTGGTGACGTAGGTGGACTTGCCGTCCTGGACCTTCAGCACCACGGCGGACTTCACCGCGTTGCGCTTGGCGTCCAGCGTGATGTTGCCCGCCACGCCGGGGAAGTCCTTCGTCTGCGCGATGGCCGCGCGCAGCGCCGGGCCGCTGGTGTCCGGGGCCTTCTTGAGCGCTTCAATGGCGACGCGCGCGGCGTCGTAGCCCAGCGCCGCGAGCGCGTCCGGCACCGCGCCGTTGTTGTCCGCCTTGTAGTCCGCGATGAACTTCTTCACGCGCTCGTCCGGGTTGTCCGGCGAGTAGTGGTTGGAGAAGTAGCTGCCTTCAATGGCGCTGCCGCCCAGCTCGAAGAGCTTCTCGGAGTCCCAGCCGTCGCCGCCCATCAGCGGCACCTTCAGGCCCAGCTCGCGCGCCTGGCGGGCGATGATGCCCACCTCGCTGTAGTAGCCCGGCACGTAGATGCCCTCCGGCTGCGTCTTCTTGATGGCGGTCAGCTGCGCGCGGTAGTCCGTGTCGCCCTGGCTGTAGCTCTCCGTGGCCGTAATCTTGCCGCCCAGCTCCGCGAACTTCTGGCGGAACACCTCCGTGAGGCCAATGGAGTAGGCGCTCTTGTTGTCCTGGAGCACCGCGACCTTGTTGAGCTTGAGGTTCTCCCGCGCGAACTTCGCCATCACGAAGCCCTGGAACGGGTCGATGAAGCAGACGCGGAAGATGTTGTCGCCCTTCTCCGTCACGGAGGGGTTGGTGGACGACGGGGTGATCATGGGCACGCCGGCCGCCTGGGCCTTCTCCGCCATGGCCAGGGAGCTGGAGGACGCCACCTCGCCCAGGATGAGCGCCACCTTGTCCTGGGTGATGAGGCGGGTGACGGCCTGCGCGGCCTCCTCCGGCTTGCTCTGGTCGTCGTACACGCGCACGACCAGCTTCTTGCCCTTCACGCCGCCGGCCGCGTTGGCTTCCTTCACCGCCAGCGCGATGCCGTTGCGGGTGGAGATGCCGAACGTCGCCTGGCCGCCCGTCAGCGCGCCCACTTCGCCCAGCACGATGACGTCGTCTCCGGCCGGGGGCGCACCGCCGCCCTGCGCGGTGGCCGGGGCCTGCGCCGCGGGGGCGCCTCCCGCCTCTCCCGTGGGCTGCGTCTTCTTCTCGCAGGCGGCCGCCAGGACGGCGAGCGCTGCGAGGAGCATCGGGGCAAGTCGTCGCATGCGGGGGCTTCCTCCGGGGGAGATGACGGGCAAAGCCCCGGTTTTCTAGGGGAGCCCTCCCCATGGGTCAAGCGCACAGCTTGGCTCCGGAGTCCCGCCAACACCCCGGAACATCGCTGTCGCGTCTCCCCCGCCCCGACCCTGAGTGCGCGCCCTGCCCGCTCAGGGCTCCAGCCAGAAGTGCTCCCGGCCCGACGGTCCCCGGCGGATCCTCGGCGGGGGCTGGGGCTCGGTCTCCTGAGTCCCGCCGTCCTCCCAGGGAGCCATGTCCTCGTGCGTCAGCGCCCCCCCGGCGGAGGGAGGGTCCCCGGCGTCCGTCAGCGCGTCAGCCGGCCAGGAGACGGGCTCCGGAAGCGCTGCTCCCGCGCGACGTCGCAAGAGCCGCCCCGCCACCAGCAGTCCCACCGCGCCGGCCATCCACCCGAGTCCCCGGCCAGGTCTCGTGGCTCGCATCGAAAGACTCCTTGTCGCGCGGGCCGGATCCTCCAGGCACGCGCCCTCACAGTGAGGTGTGGGGACGCGCGCGGCCAGCGTGAAGCCCGGGGGTGCCGCTCCTGCATGCCTGCCCTCCGGACAGGGAGCGGGGAGGCGTGGGGCGCGGCGTTGAAAGCGGCGTGCGGCGTGCCGAGCCCCTGGAGCATCCAGCACCAGGGGTTTTCTTGGGCGTCATTGAACCCACTTTTCCGGTGATGGCCGTGGCGGACATCTCAGCGTCCACTTCCTCCCAGGAAACCCACTCCAGCGCGCTGGACGGTCTCCGAGTTCCGCTTGCGGCCACACCCGACCCGACGTGAAGGCACAAGGAGCCAAGTCCATGATGATCAAGCGCAACGACATCAAGGAAGGGATGACCGTCCGCAGCAGTGACGGCGAGAAGCTGGGCAAGGTGTTCGCCGTGAGCGAGGGCGAGTTCCACATCGAGAAGGGGATGTTCTTCCCGAAGGACTACCTGGTCCGCTACGCGGAGGTGAGCGACATCCGCAACGGGGAGATCTTCCTCAACCACGGCCGCGAAGCCCTGCGAGGGCTGTCCGACTCCGGCGCCGTGGGCGCGACGGCGGCGACGGCCACCGGCGGCACCGTGGGCGGCATTGGCGCGGGGCTGAAGACGGGCACCACGAAGGTGACGGAGGTCCCCCGGACCGGCGCGGAGAAGGTCGGCTTCAAGGACCGGGAGCTGCGGGAGCGCGACCTGCGTACGGACATGCGAGCCGCCGAGCGCATCGCGAACGAGGACGTCACGCTGCGCACGCACCATGAGGAGCTGGGCGTCACCAAGCACCAGCGCTCCGCGGGCGAGGCGCAGGTTCGGAAGATCGTCGTCGAGGAGATGAAGACGGTGGAAGTGCCCCTGCGCCACGAGGAGGTGGAGGTGGTGCGCCGCGCGGTGAAGGACAAGGACACCATTCCCGGCGACGTGGCGACCTTCCAGGAGGAGACCATCCGCATCCCCCTGAGCGCGGAGGAGGCGGAGCTGACCAAGCGCGCGTACACGGACGAGGAGATCACCATCCACAAGCGCCCCATCGAGGAGCGCCGCAACATGGAGGGCCGCGTCCGCCACGAGGAGCTGGAGGACGTGAAGGTGGTGCGCACCGAGCCCTCCGTGGACGAGGAGAAGCGCCGCGCCGGCTACCGCGCGGACGCGGACATCGATCCGCTCAAGCGCTCGTAGCGCCGCCGGACAGACCATCGAAGTCCTTGTGCTCCGCCCCCGCATGCCGCGCCTTCACGCGCGCGGTGTGCGGGGGAGGCGGCACCTCGTCGTTGTCAGCGCGGAGCGCGGGTGGGCGGCGTCGCGCGGGTGGGGGACTCCCGCTGGTGGTTCACGGCGGTCTCCAGCCGCTGCGAGTCGCGCAGCCGCTCCGGGAAGAGCCGTCCCGCCAGCGCCGCCAGCGCCGTATCGCGCGCGGGGGGGCTCGCGGCCACCAGCCGGTCCGCCATGGCGTGCGCTGTGGGGAAACGGGCCGAGGGGTCCTTGGACAGCGCCACCGACAGCACGTTCCACAGCACCGCGGGCACCTCCGCGGGCTTCGTCAGCTTCTCCTGGCAGATGGCCTTCATGGTGTCCAACTCGTCCTCGCGCTCGAAGGCGCGCCGCCCCGTGAGGGCCTGGTAGAGGACGAGCCCCATGGCGAACAGGTCGCTTCGCGCATCCAGCTTCTGGCCCAGCGCCTGCTCCGGGGACATGTAGAGCGGCTTGCCCTTCACGATGCCCGGCAGCGTCACCGTGCGCTGCGCGCGCACCTTGGCCACGCCGAAGTCCAGCACCTTCACCTGGCCGTCGAAGCCCACCATCACGTTGTGGGGGGACAGGTCGCGGTGCACCAGCTCCATGGGCGCGCCGTCCTCCCCCTTGAGCGAGTGCGCGGCGTGCAGCCCCAGCAGCGCCTGCGACACGATGGCGGACGCCACCGGCGGCTCCAGCGGCCCTTTGTTGGCGCGCAGGAGCCGGTCCAGGTCGATGCCGTTCACCAGCTCCATGGCCATGTAGTACGCGCCCTGCGCCTCGCCGAAGTCGTAGACGTGCACCAGGTTGGGGTGCGACAGCCGCAGGCCGATGCGCGCCTCGTCCAGGAACTGCTGCACCATCTCCGGCTGCGCCGTCAGGTGGGGGAGGATGCGCTTGAGCGCCACCAGCCGCCCCAGCCCCTCCGGCCCGTGCGTGCGCGCGATGAGCACCTGCGCCATGCCACCCGTGCCCAGGGGCTTCACGACCTCATAGCGGCCAATGCGACCGCGGTTGACGGGCGTGCCCTCCACGTCCAGTTCGTCCAGCCGCTCCAGCGGGCCCCGGCCATCCGTCAGCGCCAGGAAGGACAGCACCGCGGAGTCCAGCTGTTCGCCAATCGCCTCCACCAGCCCCATCACCCGCTGGCCGCCGTCCGCGAAGTCCCCGTCCACCACCAGGCCCAGCCCGCCCAGGTTCAGCTTCCCCAGGGTGAGCTGCTGGCAGAAGAGCATCCGGCCTTCACGCAGCTTCCGGGGGCCGCTCCAGTGGGCCGCCTGGAAGACGTCCACGCCCAGCTCGCCCAGCACGCGCGTCAGCACGGGCCCTCGCGTGCCCCGGAGCGACACGAAGCCCGCCTTCGCGTGCACCATGCGGGCGCACTGCGTGAGGAACACATCCAGGCCGGTGTCGAGGTCCAGCCCCCGCTCCAGGCAGTCCTCGAGGATGTCGTCGGCCATCCGGTTCACGGCCATCAGGCCGCGCAGGAAGGCCAGCTCTTCTTCCGGGGATTGGAACGCCACGCGTCCATCAATACCCGAAAACCCGGCGGGGATGGAGCGCCCACCGGGTGGGACGTCAGACGCGCTCGCGCTCCACGCGGGCCACGGTGGACAGGCGCTCCGGCAGCTCCGCCGACGCACGGGTCACCGGGTGCTCCAGCAGGCCGTGGCGGTCCAGCATGTGCTCCAGGTGCGCCACGCGCGCGCGCAGCCCTTCCAGCTCTCCGGCGGGCCGGGCCTGGACCTCGCGCACGCGCAGCCAGGTCTCGATGACGGGCTTGAGGGCGAAGCGCAGCGTGAGGCCGAGCAGGGGAATACCGACGGTCATGCCGGTGACCATGATGATCATCACGGCTTCGGTCAGTTGCATGGGGGAGGCTCCGGGGAGAAGAGAGGTGGACCCCGGGCCTACGAACGGGGGGACCGGGCGATTGCGCCGCCCGGCCCGCGCCCGGGGTTGGGCATCAGCCGGACTTGGCCTGGTCCGTGTAGATGGCGTCCGCGATGCGGTACGCGCTGCCCTCCAGCCGCTGGAAGGCCTCCTTCAGGGCGCCCGCGTCGGAGGTGTTGAGCACGGAGCGCAGGCGCTCCAGGTCCGCCTGGATTTCGCCGCGGTCCTTCTCCGACAGGAGGTTGGCGTACTCCTCCAGGCTCTTCTCCGTGGTGTAGATGAGCCCGTCCGCGTTGTTTCGCAGCTCCGCCAGCTCCTTCTTCTTCTTGTCGTCCGCGGAGTGCGACTGGGCGTCGTTGATCATCGCCTGGATTTCGGCCTCGGACAGGCCGGAGTTGCCCACCACGCGCACCTGCTGCTGCTTGCCGGTGCCCAGGTCGCGCGCGCTCACGTGCACGATGCCGTTCGCGTCGATGTCGAAGGACACTTCAATCTGCGGCACGCCACGCGGCGCGGGCGGGATGCCGACCAGCTCGAAGCGCGCCAGCGTCTTGTTGTCCGCCGCCATCTCGCGCTCGCCCTGCAGGACGTGCACGGACACGAGCGGCTGGTTGTCCACCGCGGTGGAGAACACCTGGCCCTTCTTGCAGGGGATGGTGGTGTTCTTGTCGATGATCTTCGTGAAGACGCCGCCCGCGGTCTCCACGCCCAGGGACAGCGGCGTGACGTCCAGGAGGAGGACGTCCTTCACCTCGCCCTTGAGCACGCCGCCCTGGATGGCGGCGCCCACGGCGACGACCTCATCCGGGTTGATGCCCTTGTGGGGCTCCTTGCCGAAGAACTCCTTCACCTTCTGCTGCACGCGCGGCATGCGCGTCATGCCGCCCACCAGGAGGACCTGGTTGATGGCCTGCGCGGTGATGCCCGCGTCCTTGAGCGCGATGCGGCACGGCTCGATGGAGCGGTCGATGAGGTCCGCGACCAGGGCCTCGAAGGTGGACCGGTCCACGGTCTCCGTGAGGTGCTTGGGGCCGGACGCGTCCGCGGTGATGAACGGGAGGTTGACCTCCGTCTCCGGCGCGCTGGACAGCTCGTGCTTGGCGCGCTCCGCCGCTTCCTTCAGGCGCTGGAGCGCCATGCGGTCCTTGCGCAGGTCCAGCCCGTTGTTCTGCTCCGCGAAGCGCTTGGCCAGGTAGTCGATGAGGCGCTGGTCGAAGTCCTCGCCGCCCAGGAACGTGTCGCCGTTGGTGCTCTTCACTTCGAACACGCCGGCGGTGAGCTCCAGGATGGAGATATCGAACGTGCCGCCGCCCAGGTCGTAGACGGCCACGCGCTCCGTGGCGGCGTCCTTCACCTTGTCCAGGCCGTACGCGAGCGCGGCGGCCGTGGGCTCGTTGATGATGCGCAGCACGCTCAAGCCCGCGATGCGGCCCGCGTCCTTCGTGGCCTGGCGCTGGCTGTCGTTGAAGTACGCGGGGACGGTGATGACGGCCTCGGTGACGGGCTCGCCGAGGTAGTCCTCCGCCGTCTGCTTCATCTTCATCAGCACGATGGCGCTGACTTCCGGTGGGCTGTAGCCCTTGCCGCGAATCTCCACCCACGCGTCGCCGTTGGGGCTGGAGGCCACCTTGAAGGAGGAGACGCCAATGGCCTTCTTCGCCTCCGGCGAGTCGAACTTGCGGCCGATGAGGCGCTTGGCCGCGAAGACCGTGTTCTCCGGGTTGGTGATGGCCTGCCGCTTGGCAATCTGGCCCACCAGGCGTTCACCGGAGTCGGTGAAGCCCACCATGGAGGGCGTGGTGCGGCTGCCTTCGCTGTTGGGGATGACCACCGGCTCGCCGCCTTCCATCACGGCGACGCAGGAGTTGGTGGTGCCCAGGTCGATTCCAATCACCTTCGCCATGACTACTGACTCCCCCCGGAGGAACTGTCGGACGGCGCGGAAGTCTGGGGCTCCGCGCTGCTTTCTTCAGAGGCCTTCGGTGCTTCCGTGCCAGCCGCGGCGGCTTCCGGCGCCGCGGCGGCGACTTCCGGCGCGCGGGCGACGACGACCATGGCGGGACGCACCAGGCGGTCGTTGAGATAGAAGCCGCGCGTCACCTCAAAGAGCACGTGGCCCGCCGGCACTTCCGCGGACTCCACCTGCTGGATGGCTTCGTGCAGGCGCGGGTCGAAGGGCTGCCCCTTGGCGGAGAAGCCCTTCACGCCATGACGGGCGAGCGAGTCCTCGAAGGACTTGCGCGTCATGGCCACGCCCTTCTGGAAGCTGTCGAAGTCGGGGGACTTGCTGGCGGCGTCGAGCGCGCGGTCCATGTTGTCCACGACGGGGAGCAGGTCCTTGAGGAGCTTCTCCACGCCGAACTTCTGGACGTCCTCCTTCTCCTTCTGCGCGCGCTTCCGGTAGTTCTCCAGGTCCGCGGCGGAGCGGATGGCCCGGTCCTGGAAGTCCTTGGCGCGCTCGTGCGCCTCCTTCAGGCGCTCCAGCGTCTCGCGGGCCTTGGTCTGGCTGAAGTCCAGCTGCGCGCGCAGCGACTCCACCTCCTGGCGGAGCGCGGCCGCGTCCTCGGTGGGGGGAGCGACTTCGGGGGTGGCGGCGTCCGCTTCGGCGGCCGGGGCGGAGACGTCCAGCTCCACCTCCGTGCCCGCGCTGTCCGCGTCTCCGTCCATCCGACGCTCGACGCTGCGAACCGCCTCGTCGATCACGTCCTGCCCGATGTCCGTCTGGATGCTGTCCTTGTCATTGGTACCCGACACGGCGCGCACTATCTCACGCGACGCGGAGCGATCCAACAGGACCCGGGGCGGTCGCGCATGCCCGGCGTGCGGGCAGGCGCGACTTCATACGCAGCGGAACTTCACGTCCCGGGCGCGGGTTTCTTGCGTCCCAAGGTTTTCTTGGAAGCTGATTTCTTCGGGGCCCGGGCGCCCTTGGCGGCGGCGGGAGCGCTCGCGGTCTTCTTGCGCCCGATGGACTTGTTGCCGCCCTTGGACGCGCCGGCGCTCTTGGCGCGGGGCGGGCGGCTGGGGGCGGCCTCCTCGTCCGGGGCGGCCTTGGCGGCCCTGGCTTCGGCGGCGGGCGGAGGGGTGGAGGCAGCACCGGGGGTGGAGCCGGGCTTGAAGGCCTCCTCGACGGAGGTCTCCACGCGGCGCACGGCGGTCTCAATCTTCTCCGCGGCGGTCTTGGTGGTGGCGGCGGCCCAGGTGCGCAGTTGCACGAGGCCTTCCTTCACCTTGGCCTGCTTCTCCGGGTCCTTCACTTCCTTGAGGAGGCGCTCGGCCTCGCCGCGGAGGTCGTCCGTGGTGCGCTTGAGGTCCTCGCCGGTGCGCTTGAGGAAGTCCATCAACTGCCTGTCCCACTTCTCGGCCATGACGCGTCTCCTCCGTCGTCTGCTCCACCCATCCAACTGCACGTATCGACCGTGCGCAAAGCCTTCCGCGTTGTCCGTATAGGACGGCGGAGCGCGCCATCGATTGCCGTGTGGCAGTGCGTCAGGGGCTCCGCCGGGGTGCAAGCCGCAGGGCTCGCGACAGTCGGATGGCGGACACGTTAAGGTGCGTGCCCTCTTCCGGGAAGGCCGCGTTGGGGCGGGCCCGGTGCTGGAGCGTTCCGCTATGTCGTCCCGGTCCTTCCGAGCGCTGTCATCGCTCGTCGTGTTCACGTCCCTGTTCGCGCTGGTGGCCTGCGGCTCCAATGAACCGGGCCCCTCCGAGGGGCCGGTGTTGCCCCAGGTGACGCTGCAGGCGGCCACGGTGGGCGCGGCCTACGAGAAGGTGCTGACGGCGACGGGCGGCACGCCGCCGCTCACGTATTCGGTGGACCAGGTGCCGCCGGGCTTCTCCTTCTATGGAGACAGCGGGCGGCTGGTGGGGCCCGCGACGACGGCCGGCGAGTGGGCGATGACGGTGGTGGTGCGCGACGCGAAGGGCGCCCAGCACACGCGGGGCTATGCGTTGCGCGTGTGGCCCGCGCCGGTCATCACCACGACGCCGTCGCGGCTGCCGAACGCGCCCGAGGGCAGCCCCTACACCTTCACCTTCACCGCCACGGGCGGGGCGCCGCCGCTGACCTGGACCCAGGTGGGCGGGGCGATTCCGGACGGCCTGGAGGTGACGGAGGACGGGGTGCTGACGGGCACGCCGTTTGGCCCGGCGCTGTATGAGTTCACGCTGCGGGTGGAGGACGCCAACGGCGCCCACGCGGAGGCGGTCATCCAGGTGCCCGTGCCCACGTCGGGCGGGGAGCTGCCCGACGGCGGCCCGGTGACGGACGGCGGGACGAAGCCGGACGGCGGGACGAAGCCGGATGGCGGCACGGATGGCGGGACGCAGCCGACGACGGTGCCGCTGAAGGTGGGCAACTGGAACATCGAATGGTTCGGCTCCACGGCCGAGGGCCCCACGGACGAGGCGCTGCAGCTGTCCAACGCGACGGCGGTCATCGCGGACGCGGGGCCGGACGTGCTGGGCGTGGCGGAGATCGTCGACGTGAACGCGTTCAACTCGCTGAAGGCGAATCTCAATGGCTACAGCGGGCTGCTCGCCAGCGGTTACCCCTACGGCTCCGCGGACCAGAAGGTGGGGCTGCTCTACAAGACGAGTTCGGTGGAGCTGGTGAGCTCCAACGTCGTGCTGACGGAGTGCGCGCTGGACTTCGCGTACCGGCCGCCGTTGCGCGTGGACCTGAAGGTGCTCCGGGGCTCCTCACCGGTGGACCTGACGGTGATGGTGCTGCACATGAAGGCATACGCGGACTCGAATTCGTACGCGCGGCGCCAGGGCGCGGCGTCGTGCCTCAAGGACTACCTGGACACCTACCTGCCGACGCAGAACGTGATGGTGCTGGGCGACTGGAACGACGACGTGGACGCGTCCATCTACACGCCCTACGAGTCGCCGTACCTGAACCTGGTGAACGACGCCGCGCGCTACAAGTTCCTCACCCAGCCGCTGTCGGAGTCCGGGCAGCGCTCGACGGTGAGCAACAGCCAGTTCATCGACCATCAGTTGGTGACGAACGAGCTGGCGGCGTACCACGTGGCGAACTCCACGAAGGTGCTCAAGCCGAGCATCGTCAGCTACAAGGACACCACGTCGGACCACTACCCCATCTTCAGCGAGTTCAACTTCGGCTCGGCGGCGCAGTCCGCCAGCGTGAGGGTCACGGCGCCCAACGGCGGTGAGACGCTGAACGCGGGCCAGACGTTCAACATCACCTGGACGTCCAGCAACGTGTCGCAGGTGAACATCACGTACACGCTGGACGGGACGGTGTGGCGCGCGGTGGCGTCGAACGTGACGGCGTCCACCGGCCGCTACGCGTGGACGGTGCCGAGCGAGTCCTCCACGGCCGTGAAGGTGCGCGTGGCGGACGCGTCGCGCGCGGACGTGGCGGACGCGAGCGACGGGGTGTTCACGCTGACGCGGCCGACGCAGCAGGTGTTCATCAACGAGTACTTGCCGCAGCCCAACCCGCCGGCCTCGGGTGGGACGACTCCGGACTACGACCAGCAGTTCGTGGAGATCTACAACGCGGGTCCGGGGTCGGTGGATCTGAGCGGCTGGAAGATCCACGACGCGAAGTCGTACTCGGGCGTGGACCCGGCGCGGCACACGTTCGTGTCGGGCACGGTGCTGCCGGCGGGCAAGGCGTACGTGGTGTACTCGGGGGCGACCGCGCTGCCGAACGGGGCGCAGTACGCGACGTACTCCAACGGCGGCTCGGGGCTGCGGTTCGACCGGGGCGTGAACCAGCAGGGCGCGGGCGACATCGTGTACCTGGTGCGCGCGGACGGGACGGTGCAGGACAGCCACTCGTACCAGTCCTCCGCCATCAACGTGTACCCGGGCTATTCGTTCAACCGGACCCCGGACCTGAGCGCCACGGGGACCTGGGGCCTGGGGTACGACCTGTACTATTTCACCGCGACCCCGGGCCGGAAGGCGAACAACACCGCGTTCTGAAGCGGTTCGCGGTGACATGACTTCCACCGGGGGTTCTGCTTGGGTGGGAGCATGCACGTCTGGATTCACATGGGCAGGAGCGTCACGACCGTGGCGCTCTGCCTGTGATTTCGCCAGTTACCTGAAGGCTCCCGAGGGCCGGCGCATCGTACGGACCGCGCGCTCCGTGCGGGACTGCGATGCGGAGAACGTCGAGTGCATCCAGGACTGCATCGATCTCGAGAAGCTCAGGCCCCAGGAGCTTTCCTCTCTGGATGCGATCTCCGAATGGGCCCGGCGCAACCAACGCGCCATCCTGGTAGGGAGTGTGGTGGTCATCGCAGGGGTCGCGTTCGTCGTCGTCTCAGCGGGTGCGGGGCTCATCGTGCTCGCCCCTGCATTGCTTCTCACGACGTCATCCGAGGCCCCGGCACAGCGCCTGGTGGAGAGCGCACCATGATGCACTTCTTCGACAAGCTGGAGGTGCTGGGACGGCACTACGCGGAGAGCACCTCCGAGAAGGAGAAGCAGGCCTTCCTCTTCGCGATGGATGCCATCTACTTCATCATGGGCACCGGGCAGGACACCGAGTTTGAAGCATATGTTCGAAGCCAGGAGTCCTCCGCGCCTCCGTTGGTCATCGCCCGGTTCATGACCCGACAGGAGGCGGAAGCCGCCATGAACGCGCGCAAGCCCCCAATCGATTCGGCACGCGTGCTGATTGGAGACGACTACTACTCCGCCATGTTCGTTCCAGCCACGGGGCGAACGCATCTGGTCTTCATGCCCCCCATCCTGGAGCATTACCTCCAGGAAATGGCGGACCAGCAGCGCCAGCCTTCGGGCCTGTCCTTCGCCACGAAGCAGGAGGCGGAGGCGTGGATGAACCAGCAGCCCACGCCGCCCCAGCAGGTGGTCATCGACATCGCGGGGGCGCCGTATCTGGCCGCCTACCACCACCGCATCGACTACCGCGTCCTCTATCCCCTGCCCGCCCCCACGCCTCCGTCGCAGGAGACGTGAGGGCATCAATGACATGACTTCCCTCCGGGGTTCTGCTTGGGTGGAAGGATGCATGTCTGGATTCACCTGGGCAGGAGCGTCACGACTGTGGCGCTCTGCCTGTGGCTCGCGGCCTGTGGTGGGACACGTGCGGCGGTGGTATCGCCCTCACGAGAGGAGCTTCCCCGGCGGGTGCTGCTCCTGCGGGAGGCGCCGGATGGGAGCTTCACCCAGGAGTGGCGACCGGCGGAGGACTTCGACCTTACTCCCTACGTGAAGCCCCCCGAGGGCCGGCGCATCGTACGGACCGCGCGCTCCGTGCGGGACTGCGATGCGGAGAACGTCGAGTGCATCCAGCAGTGTATGAGGACTCCCCTGCCTCGTGGCTATGGCCATGTCCGCCTCCCGCGAGGCTCGGGCGGAAAGAATGACCACTGCGTCAATCAGTGCGATCCGGCCTACAGGGATTGCCTCGAACTGGAGAAGCTTCGTCCCCAGGAAATGTCCTCCACGGAGGCACTGTCGGACTGGGCGAGCCGCCACCGCGAATCCCTGCTCGTGGGCAGCGTGATCATCATCGCGGGGGTCGCCTTTGTCGTTGTCTCCGCAGGCGTGGGGATGCTCGTCCTGGCCCCGGCGTTACTCATGACGGCCCACGACAGCGCATCTGTTCTCCCTCTTGCGGAGACGCGCCCATGACCAAGCCCTTCGACCTGATGGATGTGCTCGGGCGGGTCCTACTCGACGATGCTCCGAAAACTCCTGGAAGCGAGGAGGCCATCCGCACCGCGGCGGCTGCCCTCCAGTTCCTCGACGCGACAGGGCAGGTCGCCGATTTCGAGGACTACGTCCGGAACCTCGAAGCCTACGCGCCGCCTCTTGCCATTGCCCGGTTCGACACCCGGCAGGATGCCGATGCCTGGCTGATGGCCCAGAAACGTCCGCCGCTGTTTGCCTCCATCCTGGTGGCGGATGAGTACTTCTCCGTCTTCTTCAATCCCACGAGCGGGTGGAGGGGACTGGGTCGTCAGCCTCGCCTTGAATTCTATCTCCAGGAAATGGCGGACCAGCGGCGCCAGCCTTCGGGCCTGTCCTTCGCCACGAAGCAGGAGGCGGAGGCGTGGATGAACCAGCAGCCCACGCCGCCCCAGCAGGTGGTCATCGACATCGCGGGGGCGCCGTATCTGGCCGCCTACCACCACCGCATCGACTACCGCGTCCTCTATCCCCTGCCCGCCCCCACGCCTCCATCGCAGGAGACGTGAGGACGGCGAGGCGGTGATTACAGCCGGAACTGCACGCGCACGCCCGGCTGGATCCAGACGTGGATCTGCTTCTCGTCGTCGGAGAGGTCGTTGCTGACTTCGGCCGCGTTGCCCAAGCGGATGGCGCCCTTGTTGTACTGCCCCACGGACGCGGAGATGTAGGGCCCCACCGCGATGGAGCGGGTGAGCTGGAGGTCCACGCCGAAGTGGGCGTGGCCCAGGTCATAACCCTCGAGCTTGAACCAGGAGTTCCCCGCCCCTTCGCCCGCTTCCAGCGAGCCGATCTCATAGCCCACGCCCACGCCCACCCACGGCGAGACGAAGCCGTCCGGCCGGAAGTGGTAGTCCAGGTCGATGCCGAAGCGCAGGACCTTGCTCTTGCAGTCCGCGCCGTCCGAGCACACGTCACCGGGACCGGAGCCGAAGCCGTACTGGAAGTAGGCGCCCAGCGAGAGCCGCCGGTTGAAGAAGTAGGAGACGTCCACCTGCGGCGCCAGGGTGCTGCCGAACGTGTCCTTCAGCGAGAGGTCCGTGCCGGAGTCGCCCACCGGAATGCCAAAGGCGCCGCGCACGCCCAGCGCGAGCCCGGAGTTCGAGGGTTCCTGCGCCGCCGCCGGCAACGCTCCCAGGCAGGTGGTCAGCGCCAGCGATGCGATGATGTGTCGAGCAGTCATGTCGTCCAGGGTGAAGGGGCCGTCGTCCGACGGCGGTGGTTGAGTGTTGGCGGCGCCACGCATTGCAAGCCCACGGCCAGGGCCTCTCCATGCGGGGGCACGGATTCCGCCGCGTGGGAATGGCCCCCGAGCACGACAGGAATGTCAGTCTTTCGTTTCAGGTCATGGCGGGCTCGCGCCGTGCCAGAGTCCTGGAGCGAGCCATGTCCTCACTCCCGACCGAAGACTCCGACATCATCCGCTGGCTGCGTGCCGAGCGCGAAGCCCGTGGGCTGGCCCGCATCGAGCTGTCCGCTTCGTTGAAGCATCAAGGGGAGCTCCTGGATGTTACGCTGATCTTCACGGCGCCGGACGGAGCGCTGACGTTCGGTTCGCTGCCGGAGGCGCGGCGCGCCCAGGTGCAGGGACTGATGCGGCGGCATCACGCGTCGGCGCCCGGGCTGGGGGACATCGCGCTGTCCATCGTCTGCGACGCGCACGCGGCGCCGCGCATCCGGATGACGGACTCGGCCACGCGGGAGCATGACGCGAAGGAGCAGGCCCGCGCGGAGGCCCACTTCGATTCGCGGAAGTACGGGCGCGCGCTGGCGCAGCGGGTGGCGGAGTTGCTGGACGCGGGAGCGGACCTGTCCATCACCGTCGACCCCCGCGAGGGCGTGTCCCGCGCGCTGTGGCGGTCCGGGGATGGCACGTACGCGCAGGGCTTCCGGTACATCCAGGGGGACTCGCGGGCCCTACGGACCTTCGCGTCGCGGGACGAGTTCAGCCGCTGGCTGGCGGAGCAGAGCGACGAGTCCCTGGCGAAGGAGGACTTCCCGGATGACCCGCGCATGTGGGGCGTGGCGACGTTCAACCGCGAGTTCTTCGCGCGGAAGACGGGCCGGCGGTCGTAGCGAAGCTTTCCATGAAGCTGTCATGGCTTGTGCCTCTGATGTCACTGGCCTGTGCGAGTTCACCGCCTCCGAACACCACGGCACCTGGTGCTCCGATTGCACAAGGTCCCTGGGCCGAGGTTCCCGCAATGGCGTTGCCCGCTGGCGATTCCGCGATTCCCATCGGGTTTCTTCGCGATGTGGCGGACGCACTGCTCAAGAGACCTGGAGCGAATGTGTGCGACCCGGCGAGGAAGGTTCCCATCAAGGGACTTTCCACGGAGTACTGCGCCACGGTGTACGTCGCAGGTCCGCCGGATTCCATGTCATGGAGGGTGACGGAGCCCATCCAGGGCGACCACGAGACATGCAATCCATACTTCGCCGTGAAGGACGCGGACCATCCCGCGGCCCGCGTCTGGGTGGTCGGGTACATCCACAATCACCCCTGCGCGGCCGCCCCATCCTCCTGAGTGAACGTCACCATGCGCAAGGCACTCCTGCTCTCAGGGCTCATCGCGTTGACTGGCGGATGCGCTCGGCACAAGCCGTCATGGACGGGGGAGGTGCAGTGGCCGGATGAACGTTCCTCGGCCTCCGTCCTCCCCTTCACCGAAGCGGGTGCCGCAGTGGCCGCGGCAGGAGCGCTGCGGGAAGTGGTCCGAACCCATCCCCATCCGCGGCTCTTCCATGGCTGCGCGAGCCCGGAGCAGGGACTCGATGTCGCCGTATTCACCGGGCCAACCGCCGGCCTGTACTACGTCGCCGTGGAACAGCGATTCAGCCGGTGTGGTGGTCCGAATGGCCGGGTCCTCGACTGGTGGCAGGTCTACGCGGTCACCCCCCAAGGCGAGGTGGTAGCGAAAGCGCCACGCACACCCGACGCCCCTCTGGAAGTTCGGCCCGACACAGCAGAGGTCCCTGCTCCGCCCACTGAGGAGCAGACTCCGCCGCCCCTTCGCGAAGCTCCCCCAGCCGAAAATACGAAGGCCGAGTAGTGCTTTCCCTACGCAATCCTTGAGGTAGGCTGGGTTTTCCTTGCCCAGCCGCTGCAGCCAAAGGCCTCCCAGGCCCGTGCATTCCCATGCGTGTCACCCCTATCTGTTAGGTTTGAAGGATGGAGGTGACCCATGATGTCGCTGCCCACTTCGGTCATTCCCCTGGTGCTGACGGTCCTGTTGGGCACCACGGCGGTGGCGCAGTCCCACACTCCGGAAGTCCGGGAGCGCAAGGCCCGGCAGCTCACGCTGCGCGCGGAGGAGCCGCCGGTGCTGCATCCGCTGCATGTCGCGGCGCATGAAGTCACCACCGTCACCTTCGATGCGCCCATCGTTCCGGAGTCCGTGGACCGGAGGGTGCTCGCGCCCTTCTTTTCCCGCGTGGCGGTGCATGAGGACGTGCTTGTCCTCAAGGCGTCCATGGATGTCCCCGCGGGCAAGGAGCCCGTGCTCACCGTGCGCTTCGCCGGGACCGGCGCGCCGGCCCAGGTGGGCTTCGTGCTCACAACCGTGGCGGCGGAGGTGGATTCACAGGTGGAGGTGTTCCGGCAGGGACGCACCGCGCAGGAGTTGGGGAAGGAGCTCGCGGACCTGCGGGCCCGGTGCGTCGCCACCGAGGCGGGGCTGGCGACGCTGCGTGCGCAGTGCGCACTGCGTGGACTGGGCGGCGCGGTGTTGATGGGGGATGTCACCCCTGGCGGCGTCGCGGTGGCTTACCTCCGGGATCCGTCCGTGAGCCCGGGGATGCTCGCCAAACGCCCTCATGTGCTCTACCGCACGGAAAGCACCCGTGCCCTGTCGACGTTGCTGATCAACACCGTGGGGAGCGCCCCCTGGATACCGGGGTTCGCGCGGATGACACCACGCGGGTCCAATGCACCGCCGGCCCGTGAGTTCCCCCTGCTCATGCAGGTGAATCAGCTGGCGCCTGGGGAGCAGGCCACCGTGGTGGTGGAATGGCGCGCGCTTCCGGACCTGCCTGCTGGCACGCACTTCACCTTGGAGTTGCTGGACTCGAAGGGTGAACGCGGCGTCCGCTGGGAAGAGGTGGCGCCATGAGCCCGCACGAGGCACCGCCCGGCGAACAGCATCATGCCTCCACCCAGCCCGGCAAGAAGGCCCACGGCCCTGCCCGACCTTCCTTGCTGCTGATGGTGGATGCGCTTCCACCGGGGACGCTTATCGGTCCCTGGCGCGTCCTCCGTCGGGTGGCATCAGGCGGGTACGGCACGGTCTACGTCGTTCAGGCGAACCACCGGCCTCGCGGCAGGCGATACGCCCTGAAGCTGGCGCGACAGCCCGACAGCCCCTGGTTCTCACGCGAAGCGGAGGTGCTGTCCCGCCTGCGGCATTTGGGAGTGCCTCGCCTCAGGGAGGACGGGGCATGGCGGTCAGGGTCCGGAAACTACCCTTTCCTGGTGATGGAGCACGTAGAGGGTGAGTCGCTCTATGAATGGGCCCGCGCTCGCAACCCCACGGCCCACGAGGTGAGCGCATTGTTCATCCAGGCCGCGGAGGTCCTGGCCTTCGCGCACCGGCACGGTGTCCTGCACCGCGACGTCAAAGGCGACAACCTCCGCGTCCAGCCCGGTGGACGGCTCACCCTTCTGGACTGGGGAGCGGGCTGGCATCCCGAAGCGAAGCCCCTGACCGGAACGGGCCAGCTTCCGCCTGGCACGGCTCACTACTTGAGTCCCCAGCTCCACCGCTGGCGGATGGCGGCTCCGTCACAGGAGTGTCCTCGCTATGGCGAGGCGGATGAGCTGTACGCCCTGGGCGTCACCTTCCATCGATTGATGACCGACAGCTATCCGGCGCTCCTGCTGGAAGGTGAAGGGCCTGGACACGCATGGCCCAACCCCCGGGTGCCGGAGGCGCTGGCCTCACTCGTCACCCGCCTGCTCGCGTTCGCGCCCGAAGCACGGCCTCCGAGCGCCTCCGCTCTGGCCTCCGAACTGCACCAGGTCCTGGCCCATACGGATACCACCTGGGACCTGCCCCTGTTCGACTGGGCCACACCTCCCTCGGATTCCTCATGTACGACGCAGGAGGCGCCCGGGATGGTGGGGCCGGTGGCACCGGGTCAGGAGGTGCCGCTCCAGCACGCACGCCTTCAGCGTCTGGACCGGATTCAACGCCTCCGCGAAGCACGCGAGCTGCGGCGCCGGTCTCCGCGTCATGTCGCTTGGGCGGAAGCCAAGGCCATCCTGGCCGCGAGCACGGTGCGCCGCCAACGGACGTGGCGGACCCTGTGGCGTCAGGGTGCCGTGGGATTCGCATGCGTGCTGTTCATGGTCTGGGTGGGCTGGAGCCTGGGACTCTTTTCAAGGTCCGACATCGATGCGCCAGTTCGCCCTTCCCCGCCTTCCGTGGCGCGGGCGCCTGGGCCCGACCAAGCTGCCGCGTCCGGAGCGGCCCCTCCTTCCCCTGCGCCGCTCCCGCCGGAGAAGGACCTCATGAGCATTCCCTTGAAGCAGGACCCACCTGTCCGCGGACGTTCACTGCCACGCGGCTGCACGTTGGCTGTCGGTGCGGCGACAACCCTCATTGCCTGCGCGGGTGCACAGGTGGTGCCCAAACCCCAGCGATGCCCCACGGAGGCGCTGGAGGCGATGAAAGCGCTGAAGCTGCGGCGGGATGCGAAGGCAGCCATCACGGTCGACATCCGTTATCCCGACCGCCTGGATGCCATGCTCATGCTCTCCGTGCATGACGGCGACATCGTCAGCGTCCTGGAGGAGAAGCACGGCGGGCTTCCGAAGGGGACCCTGCTCTACGGACGACTGTGGACAGGGGGAGAACGGGTCATGGGCCGCTACACGCGAGCGGAGACGCCGGATGGCCACACCTACCCGGTCTGCCTCGTCCTGGGGAACGACGATGGCTTCTGGCCACTGGAGACGGGCTCCAAGCCCGGCGCCGCGCTCCTTCCTCGGACCGCGGGCTACACGGTGGTGGACGCGTTCCCATAGCGGCCATGCGTCGTGCGCCTGCGGTAAGACCCGGGGGATGAGCCACATCCTGGCGAACGAAGCGCTCCGCTCCGTCGTGCTCTACCAACCCAAGCCCACCGAAGCCTGGCGCTACGCCGTCTACACCCAGGAAGGCGTCACGGATGGGAGGCTGTTCGACAGCACCCCATCCACTTCTTTCGAGGAGGCCCGGGCCCGGATGGAGCAGACGTTGGTGGAGCTCTTCGGCCGCCCCTCCACGCTCCGCTGGAAGGAGCCCTCTCCAGGGTGGTGGACGGGTGAAGCGCTGGACACGCCCACCGGCCCAGCATGAGTGGAACTCCCACACGCCCGGATTCGCAACCATCCCTGGGCCGGGGCTCAATAAAACGCGCGCCGTGCGTGTGGGGACGACCCGGATTTCGGGGTCATTTCGTATCTCATTTCCAGAAGGGGCCCGGCCGGGCGCCTCCATGAGACGGAGTATTCCGCGTGCTGCCTGGAACCGAGCGGTCAGTCTTGGAGGCCTTCCGCCGGGGTGACACCGCCGTGCTCACCCAGGTCTACCGAACCTATTCGCCGGAAGTGCTGCGCTACCTGTCCCGGCGCTTCTCCGTCCATTCAGAGACCGGCACCCGCTCCGTCGCGCTCACGCCCCTGGACCTGGACGCCGCCCACCAGGAGACCTTCGTGCGGGCCTTCCGCCCCCACATGCGCCAGGCCTACGACGGCGTGCGCCCCTACCTGGGCTTCCTGCTCACCGTCGCCCGCTCCACCGCCATCGACCTGATGCGCGCCTCCGGCCGCGTGGCCCGGGAGGCCATCCCCCTGGATGACGCGCCGGAGCTCACCCACGCCCCCACCGAGAACAAGAGCCCGGAAGAAGAGGCCCTGGGCGCGGAGGTCCGCTCCATCGTGCGCCGCTTCCTGGAGGCCCTGCCCGCCGAAGGGCGCGCCCTGGCCCAGCTGCGCTTCATGGACGGCCTGTCCCAGGAGTCCGCCGCCGACCAGCTCCAGCTCACCCGCGGCGAGGTGCGGGTGCGCGAGCGCCGCCTGCGGTTGCAGTTCACCGAACACCTGAAGGACTCGGGCTGGCTGGACAGCGATGTCGTGCCGGGACGCCTGCAATTGGGCGTCCTGCTCGCCACCCTGGCCCTGCTGTGCGCCATCCCATTCGGGAGCCTCCCATGAAGTGGTACGAGCGACATGTGGACGCGGGACTGACGCGCTGGTCCCTGGGGGAGCTGTCCGCCCCCGAATCCTCACGGCTGCTGCGCCACGCCCACGCCTGCGCCCGCTGCGGCGCCCGCTACGACAAGTGGGCCCGCGCCCACCGCGTCTTCGAGTCCGGCCAGACGGACACCCCCACCGCCACGGAGCTGGAGACCCTCACCGCCGCGGGGCTCGAAGCCGCCCTCAACGCCGCCTCGCCCCCGGACGCCGCCCCCGCCCGGTGGCCCACGCTGGCGGTGCTCGGCGCCACGCTCGCGGCCCTGTTCCTCGCGGTGGTGGTGACGCCCACGTCCGTGGGCCCCTCCACCGAGACCACCGAGCCCGAGTTCAGCGTCCGGGGGGCCGTGCATGACCCGGCGGTCGTGCCCGCCACCCCGGTGGCCCAGCCCGTCCTGCGCGTCTTCTGCGCGGCGCCCGGCCAGTCGCTGCGCGAGCTGCGCACCGGGGCCGCGTGCACCCCGGGCGCCACGCTGGCCTTCGCGGCGGGTGCCCGTCCGCCCTACACCCACGTCGCGGTGCGTGTGCGCACCGGCGGCCACGAAGAGGTCAACGGCCCCTTCCCGCTCAGCGGCAAGGCCGGCGAGGAGCGCCCGCTGGAGCTGACGGTCGCGCTGCCCGCGGGCGCCGATATGGCGGAGGTCACCGCCACGTTCTCCGAGCACCCGGCCGCCGCCCTGGCGGCCCTCCGTCAGGGCATGACGGAGGGGGTGGTGGTGCTCAGGCAGGAGGTCCGGGTAAAGGATTCTCCATGAAGAAGCTGGAAGTCCTCCTGGGGGCGGCGCTGCTGATGGCGGCGCCGGAGGCATTCGCGGACACCGTGCGGCGCGCGCTCGTCATTGCCCACAACGGCAGCGACGATCCCGCGCTCGCGCCGCTTCGCTACGCGGACGACGACGGCGTGCTGTGGGCGGAGACGCTCAAGCGGCTGGGCGTGGAGACCACGCTGCTCGTCGACCCGGACGAGCCCACGCGCAAGAGCGGCAGCCTGGTGCTGAAGTCCGCGCAGGCCCCCACGCGCGCCGCGGTGGAGCAGGCCGTGAAGCGGCTGCAGGCGGCGACGCTCGCGGACCGCGCGGCGGGACGCCAGACGGACGTGCTCATCATCTACGTGGGCCACGGCAACACGGACGACGCGGGCCGCGCCTACTTCACGCTCGCCGACGCGCGCCTGGACCGCAGCAGTCTCTACTCGGAGGTCGTGGACCCGCTGGGCGCGGACTACGTGCACGTCATCGCGGACGCGTGCCGCGCCTCCGGCGTGGTGGGCAGCCGCGGCGGGACGCCGGACGCGGCGGTGCTGGCGGAGCTGCGCGGGGTGCTCGCGCGCGAGCAACTGGCGTCGCGCCCCCACGTGGGCGCCCTCTTCGCGGAGAGCGAGGACGGCGAGACGCACGAGTGGTCCCGCATCCGCGCGGGCGTCTTCAGCCACGTGGCCCGCTCCGGCCTCCTGGGCGGCGCGGACATCAACGGCGATGGCCAGGTGGAGTACAGCGAGTTGGCGGCGTTCGTGGCCGCCTCGCTGCACGGCGTGAAGGGCATGCCCGCGCGCTTGTCCGTCAACGCCTTCGCGCCCACGGCCGAGCCCCGCCGCCCGCTGGTGGGGCCCGCGCCCGCGGGGCCCCGGGTCACCTTCCCCGCCGGCTTCGAGTACGCGCGCATCTCCGTGGAGGACGCGGACGGCCAGCGGCTGGTGGACGTGCGGCGCTCGAAGGAGCAGTGGACGCAGATTTTGCTGCCGCTGCGCGACGTGTACTGGGTGCGCACGCCGGACGCGGAGGCGCGCGTCACGCTGGCGCAGCTGTCCTCGGGCACGCCGGAGCTGCGCCCGCGCGAGCTTCAAGAAAGAGGTCCCGCGGAGGAGGCGCTCCGCCGGGGCCTGTTCGCCGTTCCGTTGGACCGGTCGTTCTACGACGAGTACGTCGCCGCCGTGGGGCTGGTGCCGGTGGACTTCACGAACCCCTTCCAGCCGTCCGTCATCGGAGGGGCGCGCTCCCCGCTGGCCGTGGCCGCGCCGTCCGACTGGACGTCGCGGTTGGAGCTGGGCCTGGGCGCGGGGCGCTCGCCGTTGGGGCTGGCGAGGTTCTCCGCCGGGCCCAGCCTGTCGTGGCGCACGCCGTCCTCCATGGACCTGCTCTACTACGGCGCGCGCGGGGCGTACGGCGTGACGCCGCTCGCGGCCCGGGACGGCATCCGGCTGCACCGCTTCACGGTGGAGGGGCTGGTGGGGCTGGAGCGTCCCGCGAACACGCCGCTGTTCGCGGAGGTGGGGCTGGGCTGGGGGCTTCTGGGCCTCACCGCGCCGGGCTTCCGGCAGGCGGACCCCGCGATGCTCACCGGCCACGTGGCCGCGGGCGTGACGGGGCGGTTCGCGGGCATGCCGCTGCGGCTTTCGGCCCAGGTGGGCCTGGATCGCGTCACCGCCAATGGCCAGACCGTCATGGACGGGCAGTACGGCCTGGAGATTTCCCTGAGGCGTTAGCGGACGCGGGCTGCCGGGCCCGGCCGTGTCCGTGCGTGGGTGCGCCACCGTGCGCGCCCACCGCGCCAACCTCGAGCCCTGACGGTCCTTCCCGTGTCCCGTTCCTTCCTCGTGTACACCGCGCTGTCGGGCGCCGCCGTGGCCACTGGCCTGCTGACCGGCTGCGACCCCATCTGCACGAATGGGGTCTCCAAGCCCGGGCAGGGCCAGGTGACCCGGAACGCCGCCGGCACCTGCGTGCAGCTCGTGGTGACCCGCCCCGACGCAGGGGAGGACGACGCCGGCTCCGATGGCGGTGACGGGAGCGAGCCGCCCGACGCGGGCGACGGGGGGGACGGGCCGGTCCTGGACGGGGGCGCGTGCGGCGCGGGGCGGGGCTGGACGTCGCGGGTGCTGGAAGAGGAGATCGACAACCTCACCGCCAGCTTCGTCTTCGACGCGCAGGGCGTGGGCCACTACGCCTATTCGAAGGACGAGCTCCTCTATGTCGGCACCACCCGGCCGGGTGACGTGCCGGTGCGGGTGGAGGGCGTGGCGCGCCCCTTTGAGATGTCCATGGCGGTGGCCGCGGATGGCACGCGGCACGTGATGTACGAGCAGGGCACCGCGGTGGGCTACGCGCACGACACGGGCGGGGTCTGGCAGGCGCGGCTGCTCGTCACCGGTTGGTCCACGGCGCTCGCCCTCGATGCCCGGGGAGAGCCGCACCTGCTCATCGGCCTGCTCGCCCCCCAGGTGGGCTACGTGCTTGGGACCCGCGACGCCCAGGGGAACTGGGTCATGACGCCGCTGGAGGGCGTCGGGCCCCGGGGTGACCGCGAGCGGATGGTGGTGGACTCCGCGGGGCACCTCCACATCGCGCTGGTGCGCACGCACGGCACGCAGAACCAGGTCGTGTACGCGAGCAACGCGTCGGGGACCTGGACCGAGGAGCCGCTGGACTGGTGGCTCCCCTTGAGCTCCCCGCGCTACCGCATCGCGCTGGAGGTGGACGCGGAGGGGCGGCCCTCCGTGGTGGGCTCCAACACCCAGGGGGCGTGGCTGTGGACGAAGGAGGCCACCGGCTGGAAGTCCTACGGACTGGGGGCCTACCTGAGCCGGGGCCCCGCGCTGGTGCGAAGCGCCCGCTCCCCGGACGTCCGTCACGTGCTGCTGGATGACGCGGACGTGAACGCGTTCGAGAACGGGAGCACCAGCCAGGTGTCCGTGCGGAAGCTCTACGGCACGTCCCCCGCCTTCGCCACACCGCCGTTCGTGCTGGAGACGCGGGACGGTGGCAACGCGTTCCCCGGTCCCTCCGCGCTCCACGTGGACGACCAGGACCGGATACAGGCGGGCTTCTCCTACGTGCACTACGAGCATCAGCCAGACGGCGGCGCGCCGCCGACGACGCGCGGCCTGCGCTACGTGCAGTTCTGCCCGTGAGCCCCACGCGGGAAGCGCGCGGTTGCGGGGCACGGAAGCGGGCGCCTACAGTCGCCGCGCCTTGAGCGAGTCCGTCCCCCTGAGCCCCCCGCCCTCGTCGTCCACCTCCCACCGGGCCCTCGTCGTGGCGCGCGCGCTGGCGGTGCTCGGCGGGCTGGGCTGGTTCCTGTGGCTGGGCGGCGGGCCGGTGCTGCCGCCCACGCGCATCGACTGGATGATGCGCGAGGACTGGGCCGCGCACATCTTCGGCTGGCTCTTCTTCCGCAACGCGGACTGGACGCTGCCCCTGGGCGCGGCGCCCAACCACTTCTACCCGTACGGCTCGTCGGTGGCGCTCACGGACGGCAACCCGTGGGCGGCGCTGCTCTTCAAGCCCCTGTCGCCGCTGTTGCCCGTGGACTTCCAGTACACCGGGCCGTGGCTGGCCCTGTGCTACGCGCTGATGGGATACTTCGGCGCGCGGCTGGTGGAGACGGTGTCCCCGCGCCCGGTGCCCATGGTGCTGGGCGGCACGCTGCTGGCGCTGTCGCCGGTGATGGCGGCGCGCTTCGGCCACCCCACGCTGTGCGCGCACTGGCTGCTGTTGGCCCTGCTGTGGCTCAACCTGCGGGACATCCCGGACGCGCGCGCCGCGACGCGGAGCCTGGGCCTGGCGGCGCTCTTCAACGCCATCGCGTCCGGCACCCATCCGTACTGGGTGGCCATGTTGATGCCGCTGACGCTGGCGCTCGGGGTGCGGCTCGCCTGGAGCCGGAAACTCGGCCCCGCGCGCGTCGCGGCGCTGTGCGCGGGCATCGCGGCGCTGGACGTGGGGCTGTTCGCCCTCTTCGGCTACTTCGGCGGCAGCGGGCTGGGCGCGGAGGGCTTCGGGGACTTCTCCGCGGACCTGGCCACGCTGGTGAACCCCATGGGCTGGGGGCGCCTGCTGCCGGACCTGCCCGCCGCGCCCCGGCAGGGCGAGGGCTTCGGCTACCTGGGCGCGGGGGCGTTGCTGCTCGGCGTCGTGGCCTGCGTGAGCCTGCTGGTGCGCATGCGGGAGGCGCGCACGCTGGACTGGCGCCGGGTGCTGCCCGCGGCGGTGGTGGTGCTGCTCATGGCCGTCTACGCGCTGTCGTCGCGCGTGACATGGCTGGGCCAGCCGGTGGCGGACCTGGGCGGGCTGTACGCGCCGCTGGTGAAGGCGACGAACGCGTTCCGCGCCTCCGGCCGTTTCGTCTGGCCGCTGCACTCCCTGCTCGTCGTGGGCGCGGTGCTGATGGTGGCGCGGCTGTGGCGCAACGTGCCCGCCGTGACCGTGGCCACGCTGACGGTGGCGCTGGCGCTCCAGGCGTACGACGTGCGCGAGGAGAAGAGCGCCCTCTTCAAGCCCGTGCGCTTCCATCGCCTGGCGTCCGCGGAGTGGGAGGCGCTGAAGGGCCCCTATCAACACCTGGCCCTCTTCCCGCCGCAGGCGCAGTGGGTGTGCCGCTATGACGAGCCGCTGGTGAACGCGCTGGCGTATCAGGCGTACCGGCTGAAGCTGACGTTCAACAGCGGCTACGCGTCGCGCACGCCGGAGGCGCTGGCGGCGGAGTGCCACGCGCGGCTGCCCTCGGGCGGCCTGGACGCGAAGACCGCGTATGTGGTGCCGCCGCAGCACGTGCGGCCCTTCCTCGACGCGGGCGCCCGCTGTGGACGCGTGGAGGACCTGATGGTGTGCGTGGCGGGCGGCAACACGGATGCGTTCGCGCAGGGGCTCGCGCGTCAGCCCATCCGTTGACACGAAGCGGCACTGAAAATCCTTTCAGTCCGCTTCGGATCCGCTGTTACCTTGCAGGTAGCCCCGGTCTCACACCGGGCGCACTGCGAGGGGAGCGACGATGCCTGCGATGACGAAGCACGCTGCGGGGACGGTGTCCTGGGTGGACCTGATGGCCTGGGACCTGGCGAAGGCCCAGGACTTCTACGGGGCGCTGTTCGGCTGGACGTTCCAGGAGGGCTCGAAGGAGAACGGCCACTACACCATGGCGTTCAAGGGGGCCCACCCGGTGGCGGCGCTGATGCCGCGTCCCAGCGACGCGCCGTTCCCTCCCATCTGGAACACCTACTTCGCCGTGGAGAGCGTGGACCGCTCCGTCGCCCGTCTGAAGGAGCTGGGCGGCAAGGCGATGATGGAGCCCATGGACGTCATGGACGCGGGGCGCATGGCCTTCTGTGCGGACAACACCGGCGCGCCCTTCGGCTTCTGGCAGCCCAACCAGTTCGCGGGCTCCGGGCTGGTGAACGAGCCCGGCGCCATGGCGTGGCACGAAGCCAAGACCCGCGACGGCGCGAAGGCTGTCGCCTTCTACAAGGACCTCTTCGGCATGACGGCGGACAAGATGCCGGACGACCGGATGCAGTACTGGGTCTTGAAGAAGGACGGCGGTGAGACGGCCGGCGTGATGCAGATGGACGACAAGACGCCCGCCGAGGTGCCGCCCCACTGGATGATCACCTTCGCCGTGGCCAACACCGACGAGGCCGCGGCCACCGTCACCGCCAGGGGCGGCAAGGTCATCATGCAGCCGTTCGATTCACCCTACGGCCGCATCGCCATCGTGGCCGACCCCGGCGGCGCGGCCTTCGGCGTCATCACCCTGGCGCGGCCGGCGTAAGGGCCGCCATCGCGGCGGCCATCACCTGCTTCACCGGCACGCCCGCGGCCCGGGCCAGCCGGACGCAGTCGTCGAACTCCGGGTGCGCGTTGAGCACCCGGCCGTCCCGCAGGCCCCGCTTCACGCGGACCCTGCCCCAGGGCGTGTCCACCTCCACGAAGTCGCGCTCCAGCGCGTGGCGCTCCACCCGGTGGTAGCGCACGCCCAGCGACGTGGACTCGTTCAGCATCGCGTCCACCACCGCCTCGCGCAGGCCGCCCTCCACCAGCGCGCCCAACAGGTGCGCCGGCCGGCCCTTCTTCATCACCACCGGGGACACCCACGCGTCCTTCGCGCCCACCTCCAACAGCCGCTCCACCAGGTACGCCAGGAGCTGCGGCGTGGCGTCATCCAGGTTCGCCTCCACCACCCACAGCCCTTCGGTGGCCTGCGTCTCCACGCGGCCCAGCGACGCGCGCAGCACGTTGGGCCGGTCGCGGAAGTCCTTCGTCCCCACGCCGTAGCCCACCTTCTCCACGATGAAGTCCGGCGGGTGGCCAATCTTCGTGAGTACCTTGAGCAGCGCGGCGCCCGTGGGCGTCGTCAGCTCGCCCACGCCCTCGAAGCGCACGGGCACGTCGCGCAGGAGCTCCAGCGTCGCGGGCACGGGGATGGGCATCTGGCCGTGCGCCACGCGAATGGTGCCGCTGCCCAGGGGCGGCGGCGCGGCGTGCACCTCCGGGTCGCCCAACAGCTCCAGCACCACGGCGGCGCCGCAGATGTCCACGATGGAGTCCACCGCGCCCACTTCATGGAAGTGGATTTCGTCGATGGGCACGCCGTGCACCTTCGCCTCGGCCTCGCCGATGGCGCGGAACACCGCCAGGGCCCGCGCCTTCGCGCGCTCCGGCAGCGTGGGCGCGGCCTCAATCAGCTGGCGGATGTCCGCGTAGGCGCGGTGCGGGTGCGCCTCCTTCGCGTCCAGCACCACGTCCAGGTGCGTGCCGCTGATGGCGTGGCGCACCGCGCGCGACACCGCCAGCTTCCAGCCCGGCACGTTGAGGCCGGACAGCGCCTGCGCGATGGCGTCCGGCGACACGCCCAGGTCGATGCCCGCCGCCAGGAACATGTCCCCGGCGATGCCGCCCACCGGCTCCAGGTAGAGGATGCGCCGCATGGCCTGTCAGCTCCGTCCCTTGGTGCGGGAGATGAGCGCCGCGTAGAAGCCGCCGCCAAACCCGTTGTCGATGTTCATCGTGGCCACGTTGGAGGCGCACGAGTTCACCATCGAGAGCAGCGCGGAGACGCCCCCGAAGTTCGCGCCGTAGCCCACCGACGTGGGCACCGCCACCACCGGGATGCCCACCAGGCCTCCCAGCGCGGACGCGAGCGCGCCCTCCATGCCCGCCACCGCCACGGCGACGTGGCACTCTTGAATCTCCTCACGCCGGCGCAGGAGCCGGTGGATGCCCGCCACGCCCACGTCGTAGACGCGCCGCACGTCCGCGCCCATGGCCTGCGCGGTGAGCGCGGCCTCCTCCGCCACGGGGATGTCGCTGGTGCCGCCCGTCACGATGGCGACGCGGCCCGCCTTCACCTTGCGCTGGGCCAGGTGGAAGATGCGCGCCACCGGGTGGTACTCGCCCTTGGGGAAGCGCGCCACCAGGGCCTCCGCCTTGTCCGGCTGCAGCCGCGTCACCAGCACCGTCTGCTTGCGCTCCACCAGCGCGCCGACGATGCCCAGCAGCTGCTCCACCGTCTTGGGCTCGCCCAGCACCACCTCCGGGAAGCCGAACCGGAGGTTGCGGTGCGTGTCCACCGTCGCGTAGCCCAGCTCCGCGTACGGCAGGTCCTTCAGCTTGCCCACCGCGTCGTCCAGGCTGACCTTGCCCGTCTTCACCTGGCCCAGCAGGGCCCTGAGCGCCTTCTCGTCCATGGGCGAGCGGTCTACCCCAGCCGCCCCCGCGCCTCCAGGCGGACCTAGAGTCCCAGCCGGGACAGGAGCGCCTGGGCGCTCCCGCGCTCCAGCACCAGCAGCATCTGGCCGCCCAGCGGCGTGGGGCCGGACGCCGAGAAGCGCGCCGCCAGCACCACGCCCGGCCCCGGCTCCACGTCCCCCAGCACGCCCGCCAGCACCGGCCGCACGGGCCCGCGCTGGAGCTGGGGCACGGAGGGCAACAGCCGCCAGCCCGTCAGCCGCCCGATGGCGGACAGGCACGCGCTGGCGAGGATGTTCGCGGCCTCGGCCAGGGCGCTCTCGCGCTCCTCGGGGGACGCGGGGTGGCCTCGCAGCAGCGCGGACTCCAGCGCCTCGGCGTCCCCGGACGGCATGGCCAGCACCAGCGCGCCGCGCAGCTCGCCCGTCATGCCCAGGCGCACGGCGACGGCCGGGGCTTCGTCCGCGAAGAGCGCGGGCCCCTGGGCCGCGTCCGTGACGCGCACCTCGGGGACGGACAGGTCCACGCGGCCACCCACCAGCCGGGCCAGGGCGTTGGCGCCGTGTCCACAGCCGATGTTGGCCACCTCGCGCAGGGCGTCGAGCTGCGCGTCACTGGGCAGGGGGGGGCTCACGCGGTCAGTAACCTCGGGACGTCCAGGATGAACACGGGACGACCGCTGCCCAGGATGGTCACGCCGGACAATCCCGGCAGCAAGTCCAGGGGGCGGGACAAGGGTTTGAGCACGACTTCCTCCTGCCCCAGGAGGCGATCCACCGCCAGCGCCACCTTGCCGGTGCCGGCGTCGCCCTCCATCACCACGAAGGGCCGGTAGCCGGGCCTGGGCGTCGCGGGCACGCCCAGCAGCGCCTCCAGCGCGTGCACCGGCAAGAGGCCGTTGCCGTGCGGCAGGAGCGCCGTTTCACGGCTCCTGCTCAGGGACTCGGGATCCGCCTCCGTGGCGCCCACCACCTTGGCGATGGGCAGGCCGAAGACCTCCTCGCCCACCTCCACGAGGAGCAGGTGTACCACGGCGACGGTGAGCGGCAGGCGCAGCGTGAAGGTCGTGCCCCGGCCGCGCTCGCTGTCGATCTCGAGCGTGCCGCCCACGCTCTCCACCACGCGCTTCACCGCGTCCATGCCCACGCCGCGGCCGGAGATGTCGGTGATGTCCTTGGCGGTGGAGACGCCCGGCAGGCACGACAGGAGGAACGCGTCGCGGTCCGCCATGCGCTGGGCGGCGTCCTCGGTGATGAGCCCGCGCTTGAGCGCGGAGGCCTTGAGCTTCGCCGGGTCCATGCCCCGGCCGTCGTCCTCGATGTCGATGATGACGCGATCGCGGGCGCGGCGCACGGTGACGGTGACGCGGCCTCGCGCGGACTTCTTCGCGGCCGTCCGCTCCTCCGGGGACTCCAGGCCGTGGTCGATGCAGTTGCGCAAGAGGTGCAGCAGCGGGTCCGCCAGCTCGTCGAGGATGGCGCGGTCGAGCTCGATTTCAGCGCCGGTGATGACCAGCTCCACCTCGCGCTCCTTTCGGCGGGCGAGGTCGCGCGCGGCGCGGGGCAGCCGGTCGGTGATGAGCGACAGCGGCGTCATGCGCGCGCTCATGACCTTGTCGTGCAGGTCCTTCACCAGCGTGTGCAGCCGGTAGACGCCCTCCTCCAGCGCGGGGCGCGTGTTCTCCGGCAGCACCTTGCCCACCTCGCGCAGGCGGGCGGTGGCGAGCATCAGCTCCCCCACCGTGTCGAGGAAGTAGTCGAGCAGCTCCGTGCGCACGCGCACCGTGCGGGAGCCCGCGTCCGCGGTGGCGCGCGCCGGGTCCGACGCGGGCGCGACGACGGGGAGCACGGGCGGCTCCGGGACGGCCGGAGCGACGGAGACGACCTCCACCTCCGCCACGTTGCGAAGGGCCGCCTGGATGCCGGCGTCGCCCACGCCGGTCTCCACGTCCACCTGGATGTAGCCGTCCGGGATGCGACCGGCCTTGAGCTCCTCCAGGGGCGGGCGCAGGTCCACCAGCGTGCCCAGGGAGGACAGCCGCTTGTGCACGAGGAACGCGCGCACGCCGGGCACCTGGCAGGTGGGGGAGATGCGCAGGCGCACCGACCAGCGCGGCGCGCCGGACTTGCCGTCCGCGACGCTGGTCACGGCCTTGAGCCCGGAGGCCAGCGCCACCACGGAGGACGAAGGGTCGCTCTCCGGAACCACCGCCAGGGACCGCGCGCCCGGGGCGCCGTAGAGCGCATCCGGGCCGCTCAGGTCGCGAGGCGGCATCAGCGTGGCCGGCGGCATCACCGCCAGGGCGGAGGGCACCGCCGCGCTGGAAGCGGCCGGAGCGGCTGTCCCCGATTCGGAGGCCCCCGGAGTCGAAGGCGCGACGCCACCTGACGCGGAGGCTCCCGAGGCCGACGCACCGGCTCCAGCCGCTCCGGCACCCGAGGCCGAAGCTCCGGCCGCGCCGCCTTGCGTCCCCGAACCCGGCGCACCGGCCCCCAAGGCACCGGCCGCACTGCCCGGCGTCCCCGAACCCGGCGCGGGCCCGGCGGAGCCGCCCGGCGTCCCCGAACCCGAGGCACCCGAAGGGCCCTCGCCGCCTCCCGAGCCCTCCCCGTCGTCTCCTCCGGACGGGGTCGCGGGCTTGAGCGCGTTGACCTGGGCCACACGGGTCGCGGCGGGGGCGTGGCCGGTGAGCGACTGCACGCGGGCGCTCAGCTGCTTGAGCAACCCCTCCGCCTGCTCCGGCTCACGGTTGGACGACACGGCGCGCACCTGGGCGGTGAGCGTGTCCGTGGCGTTCAGCAGCAGGTCCACCAGGTCCCGGTCCAGGAGCTTGCGGTCCTGCCGCACCGCGTCCACCAGGTCCTCCACGCGGTGCGCCAGCATCGCGATGGGCTCGAAGCCCATGGACGACGCCATGCCCTTCACCGAGTGGGCGTGCCGGAACATCGAGTCCACGGTGCTGGCGGTGGCCTCGCGCTCCAATTCCACGAGGTCCCGCCCGAGCGCCTCCAGGTGCTCGGTGGCCTCCGAGATGAAGAGGCCCAGGTACCGGGACATGTCCATCGTCATGACCCGGCACCTCCTTCACAGGCGGACAGGGCCGCGACCCGGGCGGCAGCGGCCCCGTGTGCGCCGATTCAGGCCTCGCCCAACACCTTCTTCACGACCGCCAGCACGTCCTCCGCCCGGAACGGCTTGACGATGAAGTCCGAGGCACCCGCCTCGATGGCCTCCATCACCAGGCTCTCCTGCCCGAGCGCCGAGCACATGATGACGACCGCGCTGCTGTCGGCCTTGATGATTTCCCGCGTGGCTTCAATGCCACTCTTGAAGGGCATCACGATGTCCATCGTCGTGAGGTCCGGCTTCAACTCCTTGAACTTCTCCACGGCCTCCAGGCCGTTGGCCGCCTCACCGACGACCTCGAACCCTCCAGACGCAAAGATGTCCTTGATCATGTTGCGCATGAAGATGGCGTCGTCGACGACCAGCACCCGCTTAGCCATGTGAAGAACTCCGCCTCCGTTTCAGGCCTAGAGGGAGCGCACCCTATCACCGGCCGTTTCCGGGGGGCTACTCACTTGGAGGGAGTGAACAAGGCAACGACCGCCGCATCAAGTCCTTCCGGATCCAGCACGGTCACTCCCAGACCGCCCAGGCGGGCAACGCCGCGAACCGCGGGCATGACCTTGCCCGGCGCGGCGCTGACGCGCTCCACCGCCTCGATGCCATCCACGTCCGTGACCAGCAGTCCCAAATCCCTGCGACCCCGGTCCAGTAGCACGACACGGCACAGGGGCGTGGGACCTTCTGGCAGGTGGAGCAGCTGGCGCAGCTCCACCACCGTCACCACCCGGCCCCGCAGGTTCATCACCCCGGTGATGGCGGCGGGGGCGCGCGGTACACGGGTGTAGCGCTCCGGGGGAACGACGACCTCCCGGACGGCCGACAAGGGCAACCCGTAGCGTTCCTTCTCGACCCGGAAGATGACGTGCCGCACGGTGAAGGCCCTGGTGCCGGAAGGCGGCGGAAAGGCGGGGGATGGGGGCTTCAGGGCCCCAGGCGGAAGCTGCGCACCACGCTCTGCAGCTCCACGGAGAGGTTGGTCAGCTCGCTCGCCAGCGACGTCATCCGCGACACCGCGGCCGTCTGCTCCTGGATGACGGCCTGGATGGCCTCCGTGGAGCTGGCGTTGTTCTTCGCCACGAGCTTGATCTCCTCGATGGCCTTCACCATCTCCTCGCTGCCCTTCATCTGGTCGCGGGTGCTGTCGGAGATGAGCGTCACCTTCTCCGCGCCCTTGCGGGCGGTGTCGGTGATGGCCCCCATGGAGCGCATGATGTCGGTGAGGTCCTCACGGCCCTCCGCCAGCTCCGCGATGCCTTCCTTCATGGCGCTGACGACGGAGGTGGACTGGCCGGAGATGTCGCGCGCCAGGCGGGAGATCTGCTCCGCGGAGCGGCCCGCGCTCTCCGCCAGCTTGCGCACCTCATCCGCCACCACCGCGAAGCCGCGGCCGTACTCGCCCGCGCGCGCCGCTTCGATGGTGGCGTTGAGGGCCAGGAGGTTCGTCTGCTGCGCCACCTGGGTGATGGCGTCGACGATCTTCGAAATCTCCTGCGTCTTCTCGCCGAAGGCGAACACCTGCTGGCTGGCGGACTCGATGCGGTTGAAGACCTTCTTCACCTTGTCGCCCGCGAGCCGCGCCGCCTTGGAGCCGTCCTCCGCGCTGCTGCTGGTCTCCGCGGACGTGCGGGCCGCGTCCAGGGCGCTGGCCGCCGTGCGCTGGATGCTGCCGGCCATCTCCGTGATGACCTTGGAGGCCTGGGACACCAGCTGCGACTGGGTCTCCGCGCCGCTGGCGATCTTGTCCATCGACGAGCCCACCTCCTCGGTGGACCCGTTGACGTTCTCCGCGCTGCGCTGAAGGTCGATGGCGGTGTCCGCCACGCTCTTGGCGGTGTCTTGAATCTTGCCCACCAGCTCGCGCAGGTTCTCCTGCATGCGGGAGATGGCGCCCGTCAGCTCGTCGATTTCGTCGCGGGTGCTGTGCACCTCCGCGGCCACGGGCTTGGACAGGTCGCCCTGCGAGATTTCAAAGGCGGAGCGGCTGAGCACCTTCACGCGGGTGACGCGCGCCAGGAGCGACGGCAGGAACGTGGCGCCACCGAAGGTGATGAGCACGCCCACGCCCACGCGGATGATGAAGCTCCAGCGGCCCCAGGACGCGTCGAAGAGGCTCTCCGTGCAGAGCAGCCACGTGCCCAGCAGCAGGCCCAGCAGGATGTAGCCGGTGGTGATCTTCCGGTGCAGGGACTGCTCGCGAACCGCCTTGGGACCCTCGACGGCGCGCAGCAGTCGCTGCACCGGCTCGCGTCGGGGGGTGAGGCCGGAGGAGGGGTCGTCGCGAAGGGGGCGGCGCACGGAGTGCTTTCAGCGGGAGGGGCGGAAAACAGCCCAGGGGTTTAGCCTTGCTGTCCGGTACGGGTCAATCATCCGGCCGGATCTGCCTGCTTGACCGGGCGAAGTGATCGAATCCGGATGGAGGGGTCAGAACATGCCCCCCGGCGTCTCGGATTCGCAATGTCCGCTCCCGGGTGAGCACTCCCACGCGCGTCACCTCCTGCCCGGCGCGGGCGCACGCGCGCTCGAACGCCTGCATGCGTGAAGGTGGGACGGCGAGCAACAGCTCGTAGTCCTCCCCTCCCCGCAGGGCACCCTCCGGCCCCAGCGCCGCGCGCACGGCGGGTGACAGGGGCAGCCGGTCCAGTTCCAGCTCCGCGCCCACCCGGGACGCGGTGCACAGGTGGCCCAGGTCCTGCGCCAGGCCATCCGACACGTCCATCCCGGCGGAGGCGAAGCGCGCGGCCAGCCTCCCCAGGGCGACCCGGGGCTCGGGGCGCCGCTGGCGTCTCACGGCCGCGCTCCGATGGCTACCGGGGACGCCGGCCTGGAGGTGCTGGAGCCCCAGGCGCGCGTCGCCCAGGGTGCCGGAGACATAGAGGAGGTCTCCGGGCCGGGCGCCCGCGCGGGTGATGGGCGCGTGGGACAGCTCGCCGGTGACGGTGAGGGTGACGGACACCTCGCGCGCGGAGGTGAAGTTGCCGCCCACGAGCATGATGCGGTGGGCCTTCGCGAGCGCGGCCATGCCCCGGCCCAGGGCGGAGACTTCGCGAGCGGGGAAGTCCCGGGGCAGCGCGAGCGCGCAGACGAACCAGCGCGGCGTGGCGCCCATCGCGGCCAGGTCCGACAGGTTCACCGCGAGCGCCTTGTGGCCGATGTCCGCGGCGGAGAACGTGGCGCGGGTGAAGTGCACGTCCTCCACCACTGCGTCGGTGGTGACGCACAGCGCGCCCTTGGAAGGAGCGAGCACGGCGCAGTCGTCTCCCGGGCCCACCGGCACTCGCGCGCGCGGGAAGCAGGCGAGGAAGCGTTGGATGAGGTCGAACTCGCCGGGCATGCGGCACTGAAGACCACGCTCGCGCCGGGGGACGCAATGACGACCCGCGAACGCGAGCGCGAGATGGGGGCGCGCGGCGTTGACGGTGTCGGACCGCCCAGGCATAGGACTGGGGAGTGCCCTCTTCCTCCACACCCATGGACCTGCGCCGCCGGCTGGTGACGGAAGCGCTGGGCTGCGGGCTGCTGGTGGTGGCGCTGGAGGGGTCGCACCACGTCGCGGAGCACCTGGGCGCGAGCGCCACGGAGGGACGCCTCTTCATGTCCCTGTCCTGCGGCGCGGTGCTGGCGTGCCTCTTGTGGGTGCTGCGTCCGCTGTCGGGCGCGCACCTGAATCCGGCGCTCACCTTCGCGGACGCGCTGGGGGACCGCACGCCCTGGCGCGAGGTGCCGCTGTACGCGCTGGCGCAGCTGTCCGGCAGCCTGGTGGGGCGGCTCATCGCGCACCGCATGTGCAATGAGCCGCTGCTGCTCACCGCGAGGGTGCCCGCGGCGGACGGGGCGCGGTTCCTCACGGAGATGGTGGCCACGTTCGGGCTGCTGGTGGTGGTGCGGGGCTGCGTGCGCACGCGCCCGTCGGCGACGCCGCTGGCCATCGCGGGGTACGTGGCGGCGACGGTGTGGTTCACGGACTCGCGCTCGCTGGCGAACCCGGCGCTGGTGCTGGCGCGAGCGGCCAGCGCCCACGTGGGCGTGATGAGCCCGTGGGAGGTGGAGTCCTTCGTCGCGGCGCAGCTTTTGGGCGCGGCGCTGGCGGTGTTCCTCTTCCGGTGGCTGCTGGGCGGCACGCCGAGGCCGGCGCCCACGGCCGTGGAAACGGTCGTCTTCGAGTGCGCGGAAGCAGGGCCCGCGCACCTGGCCGCCGCCCTCTTCAACACGCTGGCGCACCCGGACCGGGCGCGGGCGGTGGTGGCGCCGCCGCCGGGCTCGGGGCTGGATGACGGGCCGCCGCCGGCGGTGGAGGCGCTGATGCGGGAGGCGAACCTGCGCGCCGCGCCCCTGCGCGACCGGACCGTGCCCGCATCGCACTACGTCCTCATCGACGTCGCGGACCATGCTCCCGGCATGGACGCGCGCGTGCGCGAACGCTGGTCGCTGCCCGCGCTGTCATTGAAGGACGAGGCCGGAGTGAAGGCGTTGCAGGCGGCGCTGCGGCTCCGGCTGCATCAGCTCCTCGCGCGCCAGGGCTGGGAGCGGCTGCACGTCATCAGCGGCGGCCCTGCCCCTGAAGGCCCCCGCGCCCTCACCTGACGCGGAGGGTGCGTCCTTCCGGAGAAGAGCCCACTCTTCCCGCTGGGCCTGCCATCGGCGGAGCCCCAGCCGAACCTGTCCGACTGTCGGACAGGTTTGGAACGACCGCGCCGGGCGGGAGGGCCAGGCCTGATGGTTCGAGGGCTTCGCGCGTGACGGGGTGCGGCGTTGACGTCCGCCCGACAGGCGAGCAGAGAGAGATGGGAGAGGGTTTCCGCATGATCGAAGGTCTTCCCCCCGTCGTCGCATGGCCGCCGCTCCAGACGCTGATGCGGCTGACGCTCGCGCTCGCGGTGGGCCTGTTCGTCGGGCTGGAGCGCGAGTGGCGCGGCAAGGAGGCCGGTCTGCGCACGTTCGGCTTCGCGGCGCTGCTGGGCGGCATGGGCGGCCTGCTGGGTCCGAACTTCGCGCTGCTCAGCCTCGCGCTCCTGGGCGTGCTGCTGTGCTTCCTCAACTGGCAGTCCCTGCGCGCCAACGGCGGCGCGGAGCTGACCACGTCCGCCGCGCTGCTCGTCACGGGCTTCACCGGCGTGCTGTGCGGCCTGGGCCACACGGTGACGCCCGCGGCGGTGGGCGTGACGACGGCGGGCCTGCTCGCGTGGAAGGAGCGGATGGCCACCTTCAGCCACAAAATCACCGCCGAGGAGCTGCGCAGCGCCATCCTGCTGGCCATCCTCGCCTTCGCCATCTACCCGGTGCTGCCCGCGCAGCCGGTGGACCCGTGGGGCCTCATCGAGCCGCGCGCCGCGTGGGTGACCGTCATCCTCATCGCGGCCATCGGCTTCGTGAACTACCTGCTGTGGAAGATGTTCGGCACGCACGGCGTGGAGGTGACGGGGTTCCTGGGCGGGCTCGTCAACAGCACCGTCACCGTGGCGGAGCTGGCCAACCGCGTGCGCGAGACGTCCGGACGCCTGCTCGACGTGGCCTACCGGGGGGTGATGCTGGCCACCGCCGCCATGGCGCTGCGCAACGCCGTGCTCCTGGGGCTGCTCTCCTTCCGCGCGCTGGTGGACTCCGCCATCCCGCTGGTCCTCATCCTCCTGTCCAGCACGGGCCTGGCGCTGGTGCGCTCGCGCAAGGAGGCCACGCCCGGCGCCGAGCCCCCCGCCCTGCCCCTCAAGTCGCCCTTCTCCCTGCCGTCCGCGCTGAAGTTCGGCCTCATCTTCCTGGCGCTCCAGGTGGTGGGCACGGTGGGCCAGACGCTGCTGGGCCGCTGGGGCTTCTACGCGGTGAGCGCCGTGGGCGGCCTGGTGTCCAGCGCGTCCGCGGTGGCGTCCGCCGCGTCGCTGTGCGCCAACGGCACCATCTCCCCCACGACGGCCGGAGTGGGCGCCATCATCGCGTCGCTCGCCAGCGCCGCCATCAACTTCATCCTCGTGGCGCGCGTGTCGGAGCAGCGCTCGCTCACGCTGCGGCTGGGCCGCGCGCTGGGCGTGGTGATGCTGCTGGGGCTCGTGGGCGCGCTCGTGCAGACGCGCCTGCCGGAGTTCCTCCCGAACAACCCGGGCGGCCCGGGGCTCATCGAGCCCCACCATCCCTGACCGCGTCAGAAGCGGTCTGGCTCCGGCGACCGCTAGAAGCGGTCTGGCTCCGGCATGGGCGGCGCGGCGGTCAGCCCGCCCTGCATGGGCGGGTGCAGCGGCAACTGGACGATGAAGCGCGAGCCGTGGCCGAACTCGCTCTCCACGCGCACCCGGCCGCCGTGGCCCTCCACCAGGCTCTTCACGATGGCCAGGCCCAGCCCCGCGCCGCCGAACTCACGCGTGGAGCTGCCGTCCACCTGGTAGAAGCTCTGGAAGATGCGCTCGAACTCCTCGGCGCGGATGCCCACGCCGGTGTCCTCCACGCTGATGCGGTAGCCGGGCACGCCCAGCTCCTGCTGCATCGCCGCGTCCGACAGCGTCACCTTCACCCGGCCACCCGCGGGCGTGAACTTCACCGCGTTGGCCAGCAGGTTCACCACCACCTGCCGCAGCTTGTCCAGGTCTCCGGCGAGCCGGGGCTGCGGCGTGTGCGGCAGCCGCACCTCCAGCTCCAGGCCCTTGCGCTGCGCCTGCGGCAGCACGCTGGAGACCGCCGTCTGGATGACGTAGCCCGGATCCACCGGCGCCATGGACAGGCGCAGGCGCCCCGCTTCAATCTGGCTCAGGTCCAAGAGCGAGGAGATCATCGAGAGGAGCGTCTCGCCCTTCTCCACGATGGTGCGCACATACTGGAGCTGCTCCGGGTTGAGCGGCCCCGCCAGCCCTTCCGCCATCATCTCCGAGTAGCCCAGGATGGACGCGAGCGGCGTGCGCAGCTCGTGGCTCACCGTGCCCAGGAAGGTGGACTTCAACCGGTCCAGCTCCTTCAACCGCGCGTTCGCCTGGAGCAGCCGCGCGTTCTGCGCCTCCAGCTCGCGGTGCACCTCCAGCGTGGACTCCAGATGCAGGTGCGTGGCCAGGTACGCCTTCTGCCCGCTGGCGACGAGCGCGCCCAGCACCTGGCCGAAGTGCCCCAGCACCTGCGCGGCGGTGCGCTCCGGCACGCGGCGCACGCGGCCCAGGAGCTCCTGCGCGCGCTCCAGGTCCAGGCCGTGGATGCTGGTGAGCGTCTCCGGGAAGTCCGTCAGCTCCTCCGGCGTGAAGGGCCCCAGGATGACCCGGCCCAGGAGGTCGCCGTCCCAGCGCACCGGCATCACCACGTAGCGCAGGCCGGTGAAGCAGGTGAGCGCGATGAGGCCCGCCGCTTCGGAGACGTCTCCGTCCGCCACGCGCCCGCCGGCCTCCGGCAGCACGGGGCCGTCCTTCACCCGGCCCACCATGGCGGTGCACGCGTGGCGCCCGTCCGGGAAGGAGAAGACGTAGGCGCAGAAGTCGCCGTGGCCCACCTTCACGTCCGCCAGCTTGTTGCCGCGCGTGTCCAGCACCTTGATGCCCACGCGGTACAGGTCGCTGAAGCCCTTCACCACCTCCGTGAAGGATGGCAGATCCAGGAGGTCCCCCAGCGACAGCCGCCGCTGGAGCGCGGACTCGCGCCGGGGCGCGCTCGCGGTGTTCCGGGGTCCTCCGCCTGACGCGCCGCTCATGGCGCCCTCCCGCTCTCCCTGCCGCCAGGCATGGCGCCAGGGCCGTACCGCCCCTCCAGCGCCGTGCCGCTCAGGTCGATGTGACGGAAGATCTGCCCCAGGAACTCCTCTTCGCTCAGGCCCACGTTGCGCGACAGCTGCGCCCGGCCCTCCAGCGCGCGCCAGGCCGTCTGCACCACGGCATGGAAGGTCTCCACCACGCCCTCGCCTCGCACGGCCACGGAGCCCACCACCGGCTGGCTGCCCCGGCGCTGCACCTCCGCCAGCTCCTCGTCCGTCAGGCTGTCGGGCAGGTCGCGCTTGTTGAACTGGATGACCACCGGCACCTGCGTGGGGTCCAGCTCCATCTCCCGCAGGTTCTCCTGCAGGTTGCGCCAGTAGGCGTTGTTCTCCTGGGCCGCCCCGCGCCGGCTGTCCGCGATGAAGACCACCGCGTCCGCGCCCTGGAGCACCACCCGCCGCGTGGCGTTGTGGATGACCTGACCGGGCACGGTGAAGAGCTTCACCTTCACCTTGAAGCCCGTGGAGGTGGAGAAGAAGACGGGCAGCAGGTCGAAGAAGAGCGTCCGGTCGTCGTGGGTATCCACCGACAGGAGGCGCCCTCGCACGTCCGGCCGCGCTCGCGCGTGCAGCTTGCGCAAGTTCGTCGTCTTCCCGCTCAACCCGGGGCCGTAATAAACGATCTTGAGCGTCAGCTCGCGCTGGGCGTGGTTGAGTTGCAAGGGGCAGAACTCGGACCGAGGGGGACCCGGACAGGGGTTTTATAATGGCCCCACGCTCCGCGCGGAAGGCCGCTCGCAGTCCAGACGGCGGGGCGGAACGCGTCTTCCCGGAATGACGCTCCCGCCGACGGGGGTTCGAGTAGTTCCTGCTCCCCGCCTGGGAGGAGGACGTCTCCCCACACTGAAAAGAGGACAATGCGCGCGGAATGATCGCGTGCATGGGTACGGGGGGACCGGTTAGGATCGCGGACGCGACGGAGGAGCAAGGCGATGACGATGAAGCAGGTGGACCCTGGCGTCGAGGTGGCGGCCCCCACGCCGGTGCTGGATGGAGCGACGCTCCCCAACGATCTTGTGACCGGGGTCAAATTCGGTCCGCCCACCGACGAGGACCTGACCACGGTGTCGGCCCTGCGCGCCAACTCCGAGCCCTGGAAGGGGCGGGGTGAGACGCAGGAGGAGAGCCTCAAGGCCCTCACCCAGCTGAAGCCCTTCCTCCACGTGGCGCGGCTGCAGAACCAGGTGGTGGGCTACGTGACGGTGGAGCGCGACGGTCCGGTGCCGGGCGCGGCCTACCTGCGCAACATCGTGGTGAAGCCGGAGCTGCGGCGCCACGGCGTGGGCGCCATGCTGCTGGACAAGGCGCTGGACGCGGCGCGCGACATGTACCGCAAGACCATCGCGCTGCGCGTGGATCCGGCGAACGCGCCGGCGGTGGGCTTCTACCGCAAGGCGGGCTTCACCACGGTGGCCACGGTGGTCTCCAAGAAGTCCGGTAAGCTGCGGCTCCTGATGTCGCGCGAGCTGTAGTCCTCAGCACCCCAACGAAATCGGTTGGACCCGACGGGAGGGGCCCTCGCACGGCCGCTCCCGTCGTGCGTTTGGGCCCATGCCCCCAGGGTGACCTGGAGCGTGGCGGTCGACTATCCTCGCGGGAGTTTCCACCCCGCCGGGCCTGACGCACGGCAGCGGTGGGGCCTCCCCCCTGAATGAAACCGCTCGCGGAACTGCTGCGTCATCTCTCGCGTCCTGGAATCACCGAGCTGGCCCTGGCCAGCGGCCGTCCTCCGATGGTGCGCGGCGCCAACGGGTACGAGCCCATCGATCCAGGCGCACTCTCCACCGATGAGCTCGTGAAGGCCCTCCAGGCGATGGTGGGCATGGCGCGCGCGTCCACGGTGTCGGAGACACCAGTGCAGTGGCAGGTGAACGCCACGGGCCTGGGTTCCCTCAACATCGCGGCGGTGCGCCGGGGCGAGCTGATGAACGTGCGCCTCACGAGGGGCACGGAGGGCGCGGCGGCGGCGGCGGCTCCAGCAGCCGCCGCGGCTCCAGCGGCGCCTGCCGCGCCCACGCGCACGCCCTACGCGGGAATGCCCGCGGTGTCCGCGCAGGCCCCCACGCGCACGCCCTACGCGGGAGTGCCCGCCGTCTCCGCGCCCGTGGACGCGCGAGCCGCGCAGTCTGGTGGCCTGGGTGCCGGAGCCGCCGCGCGCGCAGCTCCCGGCGCCGCGGCTCACCCGGGCGCAGCGGCCCACTCGGGCGCCGCTTCACACGCGGGATCCGCCCCGTCCCACGCGGGCGCAGGCGGATACGCGGGCGCGGCGGCCCACTCCACCGCGGCGGCCCATTCGGGCGCCGTGGCCCACTCCAGCGCCAGCGCGAATCCGCCCGCGCGGGTCATCCCCATCTCACGCGCGACCTCCGCTCCGGGCCGCGACCTGGCGGTGCTGCTGGAGCAGGCGCGCAGCATGGCCGCCAGCGACCTGCACCTGGTGGCCGGACGGCCTCCGCTGATGCGCCTGGCCGGAGAGCTGCTCCCGCAGGACACGCCGCTGTCCCCGGAGACGGTGGAGCGGCTGCTGCTCCCCATCATCCCGGAGCGGCTGCGGCACGTGCTGGAGAAGGACGGCAGCGTGGACTTCGCGCTGGACTCCGAGGAGACCGGCCGCTTCCGCGTCAACGTGTGCCGCCAGCGCACGGGCCTCAAGGGCACCTTCCGCGTCATCCCCCGCGAAATCCCCACCCTGGAGTCGCTGGGCCTGCCCGCGGACATCGCCAAGGCCACGCACCACCACCAGGGCCTCATCGTGCTCACCGGCCCGTCCGGCCACGGCAAGACGAGCACGCTCGCCGCGCTGGTGGACATCATCAACCGCGAGACCACGCACCACGTGCTCACCGTCGAGGACCCGGTGGAGTACGTACACCCGCGCAAGCGCGCCCTCATCAGCCAGCGCGAGGTGGGCACCAGCACCCGCACCTTCGCCAGCGCCCTCAAGGGCAGCCTCCGCGAGGACCCGGACGTCATCGTCGTGGGCGAGCTGCGCGACACGGAGACCGTGCGCATGGCGCTCGCCGCCAGCGAGACGGGCCACCTGCTCATCAGCACCATGAACACGCCCAGCGCGGCGAAGACCATCGACCGGCTCATCGACCTCTTCCCGCCGGCGGATCAACAGCAGGTGCGGCTGTCGCTCTCCAGCGGCCTGCGCCTCATCGTCAGCCAGCGGCTGATGCCCGCCACGGACGGCAAGTCCCTGGTCGCCGCCGCCGAGGTGCTCACCGGCTCCGTGGCCCTGGGCAACCTCATCCGCGACAACAAGACGTATCAAATCCCCTCCCTCCAGCAGCGCGGCAAGTCGCTGGGCATCATCCGCTTCGAGGACTCGCTCGCGGACCTGGCCCGCTCCGGCAAGGCGACCCTGGAGACGGTGAAGGGCTTCGCGGAGAACCCGGACGAAATCGAAGCCATGGTGACGGGCAAGCGGCCCGGCGCCGCCCCCACCGTGCCCCCGCCCGCCACCGCCCAGGAGGGCGCGCGGATGCTGTCCAAGGTGGGCTCACTGCTTGGCAAGAAGGGCGCCTGACATGACGGACAATCCCCGCATCGCCGCCTGGTTCGACGTCCTGCTCGACAAGAAGGGCAGCGACCTGCACCTGGGCGTAGGCTACCCGCCCCTGGGCCGCATCCGCGGCGAGCTCGTGCCCCTGCGCGAAGAGGCCCTCACCACCGAGGAGCTGGAGTCGCTGCTCTTCGAGATCTGCTCGCCCGAACAGAAGCGGCAGATCACCGAGGAGCTGGACCTGGACTTCGCCTACGGCTACGGCACCAAGGCCCGCTTCCGCGCCAACTACTTCTACCGGATGACCGGCATTGGCGCCGTGTTCCGCACCATCCCCAGCAAGGTCCTGTCGCTGGAGGACCTGAAGACGCCGGAGGTGGTGCGCAAGATGGCGGACCGCCGCAGCGGGCTGGTGCTGGTGACGGGCCCCACGGGCTCCGGCAAGTCCACGACGCTCGCGGGGATGATCAACCACATCAACAAGACGCGCCCGGCGCACGTGCTCACCGTCGAGGACCCGGTGGAGTTCGTGCACGAATCGCTCAAGTCCCAGGTCACCCACCGCGAGGTGGGCCCGCACGCCTCCAGCTTCGCCACCGCCATCCGCTCCGCCGGCCGTGAGGACCCCAACGTCATCCTCATCGGCGAGCTGCGCACCAACGAGACGATGAAGCTGGCGCTCCAGCTGGCCAGCTTCGGCGTGCTCGTCTTCGCTACCGTGCACACCAACAGCGCCCCCGCCACCATCGACCGCATCATCAATTCCTTCCCCGCGGACGAGCAGGGACAGGTGCGCGGCATGCTCGCGGAGTCGCTGGCCGGCATCGTCGCCCAGCAGCTCATCAAGACCTCGGACGGCAAGGGCCGCGTCGCGGCGCTCGAAATCCTGGTGGGCAGCCCCGCCATCGCCGCCATGATTCGCGAGGGCAAGGTGTTCCAGATCGCCTCCAAGATGCAGGCCGGCCAGGGCCAGGGCATGCAGACCCTGGACATGCACCTGGAGCGGCTGGTGAAGGACGACGTCATCCTCCCGGAAGCCGCCCTGGAGAAAGCCCAGGACAAGGAGAATTTCGTGAAGGTCATCCAGCGCCTGAAGCCGGACTGGCAGGTGCCGGAGACGCTGAAGGCCTGAGCGGCCCGCGCTGACAGTCGGGAAGGAATTTGCTTTCTCCCCCCGACTTCGCGTTTGTTCGGGAGTGAACTGGGACCCGGCCTACCGGGACGGGCCCACACTTCCGAGGGGGAAGTCATGGATCAGCAGCAGATTGAGATGATGCAGCAGATGCAGGACCAGCAGGCGTCGGGCCCGGGCCCGCTCTTCTGGATCATCTACCTGGCCTTCATCGGCCTGACGATCGCCGGCCTGTGGAAGACGTTCGCCAAGGCGGGTCAGCCGGGCTGGGCGGCCATCGTGCCGTTCTACAACATCTATGTGATGACCCAGATCGTCGGCCGTCCGGCGTGGTGGGTGGTGCTGGCGCTGCTGCCGTGCGTGAACATCATCGCGCTGTTCATCATCGGCATCGACATGGCGAAGTCGTTCGGCAAGGGCACGGGCTTTGGCATCGGCCTGGCGCTGCTCGGCCCGGTCTTCTACGCCATCCTCGGCTTCGGTGACGCTCAGTACCAGGGTCCGGCCGCCTCCGGCGGTGGCATGGCCGCGGCGTAGTTCCCCACGGCCTTCGCGGCCGTGAACGGCGGCGGTGGAGGGGCCTTCACAGGTCGCTTCACCGCCGTTCGTGTTTCTGCCATCCGCCATTGCTCGCCCGCGAGCCCGACATCCAGTAGAGCGGGCCCGATGCCTGCTCCGCGCGCGCTCTCCTGTCTGGCACTCCCTCTTGGACTGGCATTGCTGCTGCCCGGAGTGGCAACCGCGCAGACCGTGGACGAGGACACGGGCCCCGAGCCCGAGTCTCCTCGCGAGACCCGCACCGTCGTCACCGCCACGCGCCTGCCGCGCCCCTTGCGCGACGTGCCCGCCACCACGGTGGTGATTCCCCGCGCGGAGATGGAACGCAGCCCCACGCTCACGCAGGACGCGCTCATCCGCACGCTGCCGTCCGCGGCCACGTTCCGCCGCACGCCGTCGCTGGTCGCGGACCCCACCGCGCAGGGGCTCAACCTGCGCGGGCTCGCGCCCTCCGGGGTGGCTCGCGGGCTCGTGCTCCTGGACGGGCTTCCCTTCAACGACCCCTACGGCGGCTGGGTCTTCTGGCGCGCCCTGCCCCGCCTGGGCCTGGACCGCATCGAGGTCGTCCCCACCGGCGGCTCCGCGCTCTACGGCAGCGCCGCGCTGGGCGGCGTGGTGCAACTGTTCTCCCGGCCCATCACCGGCCCCGTGCTCGACGCGGACGTGTCCGTGGGCAACCTGGGCACCGGCTTCGCCGCCGCGCGCATCGCGGACCGCTGGGGCCGCGTGGGTGCATCCCTGGAGGTCGAGGGACTCACCAGCGACGGCTACCGCATCGTCCCGGAGGGACAGCGGGGCCGCATCGACGGCGACACCCCCTCCAACCACGTCAGCGCGCAGGCGCGCATCGAGGCAGAGGCCACCGACCACCTCTCCCTCTCCGCCCGCGCGGGCGTGTTCCGCGAGACGCAGAACGGGGGCACCCGATACACCGTCGCCAGCGTGGACCTCGCGTGGTTCGCCGCGAACGCCCGCCTCCGCACGGACTCCGCCGGCACCTTCGAGCTGGGCCTCTTCGGCCGCACCCAGCACTTCGCCCAGGACCGCGCCCGCGTCACCCCGGACCGGAACTTCGAGGTCCGCTCCGCCTTCCAGGACGTGCCCGCGAACGACCAGGGCGGCTCGCTCGTCTGGACCGGGCCGGAGCTGGCGCTGGGAGGAAGCCACGTGCTCGCCGCGGGCGTGGACGTGCGCCGCTCCCACGGCAGGGCCGACGAGTTGCTCTTCCCCTCCACGTACACCGCCACGACGCTCTACTCGCGCAACACGCAGGGCACGCAGTTGTCCAGCGGCGTCTTCGTGCAGGACCTCTACACCGTGTCCCCCGCGCTGGAGCTCGCCGGCACGCTGCGCTGGGACACGTGGCGCAACTTCGACGGCAGGGAGTGGAATGCCTTCGCGAACGGCGCCACCCGCACCACCTATTTCGATCCCCGCACGGCGAGTCAGCTCAGCCCGCGCCTGGCCGCGCGCGTGCGCCCGCTGGAGTGGCTCACCCTGCGCGCCTCCGCGTACCGCGCCTTCCGCGCCCCCACGCTCAACGAGCTCTACCGCCCCTTCCAGGTGGGCACCGTCCTCACCGCCGCGAACCCGGACCTGGGCGCCGAGCGCCTCTGGGGCACCGAGGCGGGAGTGGAGGCCACCGGCCCGCGCGGGCTCACCGGCCGCGTCACCGGCTTCTGGAACGTGCTGGACGCGCCCGTCACCAACGTCACCCTCGCCACGCCCCTGCCGGACGGCGCCACCCGCCAGCGCCAGAACCTGGGCCGGGCCCGCGTGCGAGGCGTGGAGCTGGGCGCGGACTGGCGCGTGTCACGCCAGTGGACCGCGCTCGCCGCCTACACCTTCGTGGACCCCGTCGTCACGCGCGCTCCCGGCCAGCCCGACCTCGTGGGCCGCCAGCTCCCACAGGACCCCAGGCATCGCGGCTCGCTCGCGGTCACCTTCGACGACCCGCGCATCGTCTCCGTCACCGCGCAGCTGCGCGTGTTCGGTCCGCAGTACGAGGACGACCTCAACACGCGCGGCATGGGCGGCGCGGCGGTGGTGGACCTGTTCGTGAGCCGCCACCTCTTCTGGAAGGTGGACGCCTTCGGCGCGGTGGAGAACCTCTTCGACCGCCAGTACCTCGCGGGCCGCGCGGGCGTGGACACCCTGGCCCCGCCCTTCCAGGCGCGCGTGGGCCTGCGCCTGCGCGACGTGTTCAGCGAATCGAGCGCACGGGCGGCACCGGGCGCACCGGGCCGTTGAACCAGCGGCTCAGCTCCGTCGTGTCCTCCATCCGCTTCGCGGGCGGCAGGCTGGAGAGGAACACGCGGCCGTAGCCCTTGGTCACGATGCGGCGGTCCAGCATCGCCACGATGCCCCGGTCCGCCTGCGTGCGGATGAGCCGCCCGAAGCCCTGGCGCAGCGCCAGCGCCGCCTGCGGCAGCTGGTACTGATCAAAGGGTTCTTCCCCGCGCGCCTGAATCTGGCGGATGCGCGCGGCCACCAGCGGGTCGCCAGGAGACGCGAAGGGGAGCCGGTCGATGATGACCAGGCTCAGCGCGTCCCCGGGCACGTCCACGCCCTCCCAGAAGCTGTGCGCGGCGAAGAGCACGCTGGGCGTCTGGCGGAAGGCGTCCAGCAGCTGCTGCTTGGGCCGCTCTCCCTGGAGCAGCGCCTGGTAGGGCAGCCGCGTCGCCGTCAGCTCGTACGCGCGCACCATGTTGCGCAGCGACGTGAAGAGCACGAACGCGCGCCCGCCCGTCACCTCGCACAGCTGGATGATCTCCTCCGCCGCCGCCTCGATGAAGCCCGGGGCGCTGGGGTCCGGCAGGTGCGTGGGCAGGTACAGCGCGGACTGGCGGGGGAAGTCGAACGGGCTGGGCACCGCCAGCGTGCGCACGCGCGTCACGGGCTGGCCCTCGTCGTCGTACATGCCCATGCGCTTGGCGAAGAAGTCGAAGCGGCTGTCCGCCGCGAGCGTCGCGGAGGTGAACACCACCGTGTCCAGCGCGCCGTAGAGCCGGTCGCGCAGCTCCTTCGCCACGTCGATGGGGTTCGCGCGCAGGAACAGCCCCTTGCCGCGCGCCTCCGCCCAGTAGACGTGGTCCGCGGACTCGGACTTCTCCAGGAAGGTGAGCTGCTCCGCCATCTCCTCCGCGCGGCGGTGGATGGCGGCCAGCTCCGGCTCGCGCTCGCTGCCCGCGAAGGACGCCAGCGCGGCCAGGCCTTCGCGCACCTGCTCCAGCGCGCCGGACAGCTTGCCCATCGTCTCCGGGCGCAGGGCCACGGTGGACTCCTGGCTGGACAGCCCCAGCGCGCGAGGCGCCTGGAGGAACAGCGCGTCCGCGTGCGAGCGCACCCGCTGGGCCAGCGCGGAGAGCGTCGCGTGCCGCTCGTCCTTCGCCTGCAGGGCCGCCACCGCGTCGCGCGACAGCTCCTCCAGCCGGTAGTTGGACACGCTGCACCCGAAGTGGCTGCTGGCCGCGTCCTCCAGGGCGTGCGCCTCGTCGAAGATGACCGCGTCGTAGAAGGGCAGCACCCCTTCCGTGCGCTTGCCGGAGCTGCGCAGCGCCAGGTCCGCGAAGAACAGGTGGTGGTTCACCACCAGCAGGTCCGCGACCTCCGCGCGCTTGCGCATCCGCGTGACGAAGCACGTCTCGTACTGCGAGCAGCGCGAGCCCAGGCACGTCTCCGACGTGGTGGACAGCCGCGACCACGCGGCGAAGGACTCCGGCAAATCCAGCTCCGCCCGGTCCCCCGTCTCCGTCTGCGTCACCCACTTCTTGAGCAGCGGCCACTGCTTCGCCTCTTCCTTCGAGACGAACTGCGGGTCCTTCTCGAAGGAGTCGTAGCGGTGCAGGCACAGGTAGTTGCCGCGCCCCTTGAGGTACGCCGCCTCGAAGCGCAGCCCCAGCTTCTCGCTGAGCAGCGGCAGGTCCTTGAAGAACACCTGGTCCTGCAGCGTCTTCGTGGCCGTGGACACCACCACCTTGCGCCCCGACAGGAGCGCGGGCACCAGGTACGCCAGCGTCTTGCCCGTGCCGGTGCCGGCCTCCGCCAGCAGGTAGCTGCCCTCGGAGAAGGCCCGCTCCACCGCGCGCGCCATCTGGAGCTGCTCCGGGCGGTGCTCGTACGCGGGCAGCGCCTCCTCCAGCGCGCCACCAGGACCCAGCAGGCTGTCGACAGAGAGAGGACGGGGCGCGGGCGCGGACATGCGGCGGTTCGGGGGCAGGAGGACGTGAAAGCGGCCCCGCAGGATAACAGCGCCCGGCGCCCCCCGCGCGTTCCCTGTCGTGCCGCTGAAATCCCTTCCCCCGCTCGCCCACCTGGCGGGCCGGCCAGCGCTCCGCTTTGGCCTGCCGCCTAGAAGGAGCCGCGCATCATGTGGAAGAGCACCAGCAGCAGCACCAGGGACACCACCAGCACGGTGCCCATCACCACGCTCTTCACCCTGCGCCCCAGCTCCGGTGACGGCCCGTCGGAGGTGAGCGCCGTCGCCGTCGTCACGCGGCGGACCACCTCATCCCGTCCGCGCAGCGCCTGGGCGTCGTTCGGCGCCCGGGCGAGCCGCATGCGGTACAGCCGGCCCACCATGGCCATCTCGCCCCGCAGCATCGCCTGGGTCAGCACGCGGTCATGCGCGTCCGGGTCGTGCCAGGCCGCCATCAGCTCACGCCACTCCCGGGCCAGGACCTCGGAGGGCTGGTGCTCTTCCGGGATGAAGTTCGCGTACACCAGTCCGCACGCCGAACAGGCCCCGTCGTCCTCGCGCATGGGCGCCACGCACTTGGGGCAGCGGCCCGGCGGCGCCTGGAAGGGGTCCTCGTCCAGCGTGAGCGGGGCCGCGGCGGGCGCGTCCGGGCGCACCACCCGCAGCGCGGTGACGCTGGGCCGCGAGGGCGGCGGCGGAAGAGGGCCCGCGTAGGGCGCCGCCACCGCGACCTCCTCCAGGCCGTCACCTTCCGGAGGGGGACGAGGAGAGGCCGGCTTGGAGATCGAGGGCGCCGCCCGCGTCCACGCTCCACACGCGGGGCACCCCACGGCCAGCGCATGGTCCTCGAGGACGTAGGTCTCCACCTTGACCAGCCGGTCGCAGCTTTCGCACTGGTACTTCATGACCACACCTCTCGCAGCGGGATGGGCATCGCGCACCCTACCAGCGCCAGCAGGCACAGCGCGCAAATGACCTTGCGCGAGACGCTCAGGGGCTCCTCCGGCCGCAGCACCTCCGGGTGGCCGAAGCCCACCACCTTGCTCGCCACCACCAGCCACAGGCCCCATGACGCGGTGACGAACACGGTGAGGAAGAGCAGCACCACCGCCACGCCCTTGCCCACCCAGCGGGCCTTCGGCCCCAGCGCCGCGAACGTCAGGTGCCCGCCGTCCAGCTGCCCCACCGGCAGCAGGTTGAGCAGCGTCACCAGCAGGCCGAACCACGCCGCCATCACCACCGGGTGCACCACCACGTCCTTGCCCTCCGGCAGGGGGCCCAGCGCCAGCCACGTCAGCGCCTTCATGATGAGGTTGTCGCCAAAGAGCGTCTGGTGGCTCGTGTAGACGGGCGGCATCGCGGGCGGCGCCTGCGTCAGCTTCTCCATCACCCAGCGCAGCAGGTCCTGCCCCAGCACCCACAGCGACGACTCCCCGGGGAACGTGGACGGCACCGGCGGCGAGTCCACCACCGTGGAGTGCAACAGCCCCCAGTAGAGCAGCGGCAGCGCCACCACCAGCCCCGCCAGCGGCCCCGCGGCGCCAATGTCCACCAGCGCGTTGCGCGTGGGGATGCGCCCGCGCAGCCGGATGACCGCGCCCAGCGTGCCCAGGCTCCCCGGCACCGGCAGCGGGATGAAGTACGGCAGGGACGTGTCCACCCGGTGCCACCGCGCGAGCACGTAGTGCCCCATCTCGTGCGACCCCAGGATGGCCAGCAGCGACCCGCTGAAGAACAGCGCCTGGGTCCGGTCCTCCTCCAGCAGGCCGCCCCCGCTGAATGGGAAGGAGCGGCCAAAGAGCAGCAGGTACGCGAGGAATGTCGTCCCCAGCGTCACCACGAACAGCAGCAGGTGCAGCCAGACGCGGTTCGGGGCGGGATGGGGAACGGAAACCGGGTGCATGCGCGAAGATGCCTCACGTCCGCGACAGGGGCGACCGGTCCCGCGCCGCCCGGCGGATGAAGTGTCCAACAGAACTCGGAATACCCCGCCCCGGGTCCTTGACTTGAAAAAGCCTTCTGCTACGAACCGCGCCGCTTGAGGCTTTACCGAACGGCGGAGGGCCCGTCCGGGCGGCTCCGTCACCATCCAAGCCATCGTCAGTTGGGGAGATAACCATGAAGAAGTTCATCCTGTCCGCCGTCGCCGCCGCCTCCCTCGTGGGCTGCACCAGCGTCGAGTCCGCCGTCGTCTCCGGCTCCGAGATCGCCGCCAACGGCGAGGCCGTGGCCGTCATCCAGGGCAGCTCGCTGGGCCTGACCGCGATCTTCCACATCATCGACATCGTCCAGAGCGACCTGGACACCGTGGTGAACAAGCTCCTCATCACCGAGGCGAAGGCCATGGGCGCCTCCAAGGTGGACCTGAAGTCGGCCTCCACCACGCCCCGTCACGGCATCTTCGCCCTGTTCGGCACCATCATCGGCATCACCAGCTCCTCCGCGACCGGCGTGGCGGTGAAGTAGTCCCAAGCTGCCTCCTCACCGAGGCAGTCCGAAGGCCCCCTGGAAACAGCGGGGCCTTTTCCATTTCCAGCCCCTGCCCTGGAGTCCCTCCCCATGCGCGCCCTCCTCCTCGTGCCCCTCGTGTGCCTCGTCGCGTGCCGTTCGTCCTCGTCCGGAGGCGCGAACGACGCGGAGCTGATGGCCCAGGTGCGCGAGAAGCTGGCCGCGCGCGACGCGAAGCTCCAGGCCTACCAGATGGAGGGCACCCAGACGGAAGGGGACACCGCCTCCGCGGGCTTCACCTTCGCGTACCGCGCGCCCCAGAAGATGCGCGGCACCGTGTCCGCGCCCCAGGCCCGGCAGGTGTGGTGGGACGGCAAGCACCTGTACGAGCAGGTGGAGGCGACGAAGCAGTTCACCACCTTCACGTCCCAGGTCTCCGCGGAGAAGCTGTCCGCGTTCCTCACCGAGATCTTCACCCCCTTCGTGCCGGACGGCTTCCGCGCGCCGCTGCTCCTGCGCAGCGCGAAGGCCAAGCGCGTCACCGGCCAGGGCCTGCCCCAGGCGAAGGAGGCCGTGGAGCTGACCATGGCGCTGGAGGGCGAGGCGGGCGGCGGCGTGGAGGTGACGTACGTGCTGCGCTGGCCCTCGCTGGACTTCCTGGCCAAGAAGACGCGCGCGCCGGACGGCACCCGGGCGGAGGTGCGGATGGAGGAGGAGCACTGCGACGCGGCCCTGGGCCTGTGCGTGCCCAGCAAGCTCACGCGCTGGCTGGGGGACGCGAAGCAGGGGGAGACGGTGCTGTCGAAGGTGGACCTGAAGACGCCGCTGCCCAACGACGCCTTCACCCCCGCCGCTCCGGAGGGATACAGCGTGCAGACCCGGACACTCGTGGACAGTGAAGCGCAGGAGAGTGGACCGAAGTCACCCACGGGCGGTTGACCGGCCCGCTGCCCATCGCCACCTTGGCGGCGGAGGTTTGCCGCGCATGGTCGAGAACGTCATCTTCGACGTGGATGGGACGCTGGTGGATTCCGTGGACGAGCACGCCGAGGCCTGGCGCCGGTCGTTCATCGAGTTCGGGCGGGACATCCCGTTTGCCCACGTGCGCAGCCAGATTGGCAAGGGCGCCGACCAGCTGCTGCCCGTCTTCTTCAACGACGAGGAGCTGGAGCGCTTCGGCAAGGACCTGGAGGAGGACCGCTCCGCGCGCTTCAAGCGCGAGTTCCTGCCCAAGGTGCGCGCCTTCCCGCGCGTGAAGGAATTGTTCCAGCTGTTGCGCAAGCGTGGCGCCAAGGTCGCCCTGGCCTCCAGCGCCAAGGACGACGAGCTCAAGCGCTACGTGGAGCTGTGCGGCATCGACGGCCTCTTCGAGGTGAAGACCTCCAAGGACGAGGTCGACAAGAGCAAGCCGCACCCGGACATCTTCGAGGCGGCGCTCGCGAAGCTGGGCAAGCCGGACCCCGCCACGGTGGTGGTGGTGGGCGACACGCCCTACGACGCGCTGGCCGCGGGCAAGCTGCACCTGGCGTCCGTGGGCATGCTGTGCGGTGGCTTCCGCGCGGAGGACCTGCGCACGGCCGGCTGCCGCACGCTGGTGAAGGACCCCGCGGAGCTGCTGCGCCGCCTGGAGACGGACCCCGACATCTGGCCCTGGGACGCGGCGTCGCGGGACACCTCCAAGGACGAGGAGTCGCGCTAGAAGCGCGTGACGGGGTGGAGGCGTCCCCGGCGGCCACGAGGAGCGTGGCCACCGGTGGAGCCCTTGCCGCTGCTACTTGCGCGAACCGCCCCGCTTCGCGCGTGAACGGGACGCCGTGCTCTTGCGAGCCGTCCCGCGGCGCGCGGTGCTCTTGCGGGCCGTGGAGCGCTTGCCGGCGGTGCCGGTGCGCGAGGTGGCCTTGCGGCCGGTGGTGGTGCGCCGGGCCCGGGCGGGCGCGGCCTTCTTGCGGCGGGAGACGGTCTTCTTCGCGGTCGCGGCGCGGCGCTTGCCGCCCACGCGTCCGGCCTTGCGCGCGTTCTTGCGGGCCGTGGGGCGCCGGCGGGCCGCCTTCGCCTTGCTGCCGGAGCCACCCTTCGTCCCGCCACCGGTGAGCTTGTTCACGGTGGCCCACGCGCGGGCCTCCGCGGTCTTCTCGCTGGTGCCCTTGTCCTCGTAGCCCTTCTCGATGTGCTCGGCCATGCGCTTCTGCTTCGCCGAATACTTGTCCTTGCTTCCTCGTGCCATTCAATCCCCTCCTGGAGAATGTCCCGGCGCGGGTCCGTGGCACGGAGTCCGCGTCGCCTGGAAGGTGAACACGCCTACCCAGGGAGGGAACCCGCCAGCCCCCTACCCCTGTCTTCCCGTGGAACCTCCACGCGCGCCCGAGGTGGGGAATGGACAGAGCCCCTGCCCTTTTTGGCGTGGGTCCCGCTGGTGCCCAGGGACGGTCGTGCGCAGCTTGGAGGCGCTGCACTCAAAGCCGAGGTTTCCTCTGGAACCCGCACTCAACGCACCTCCGCGCCTCCGCCACCTGGACGAAGGGCCCGCGGTCCTGGTGGTGAACACGCGCTCGCGCTCCGGGCGCGACGCCTTCGAACATGCCCGGGAGCTGCTGGCCGCCCACGGCATCCCGCTCATGGCCGCGCACGCGCTGACGCGGCCCAAGCGCCTGCGAAAGGTCGTGGAGGAGGCCATCGCCCAGGGCGCCCGCCGCGTCCTCGTGGGAGGAGGCGACGGCACCATCAGCTGCGCGGCGCAGGCCCTGATGGGGCGAGAGGTGACGCTGGGCGTGGTGCCGCTGGGCACCGGCAATGACTTCGCTCGCTCGCTGGGCATCCCGGACACGCTGGAGGCCGCGTGTGACGTCATCGCGGGCGGCTACACGGCGCGCGTGGACGTGGGGCTCGTCAACGGGCGGCCCTTCCTCAACGCCGCCAGCCTGGGGCTCACCACCGCCATCGCGAAGCGGCTCACGCAGGAATTGAAGCAGCGCGCCGGCAAGCTGGCCTACCCCATGGCCGCCGCCGCGGAGATGCGCACGCTGCAGCCCTTCCACGTCCGGCTCCAGGCGGACTCCCAGACGCTGGAGCTGGACGCGCTCCAACTGGTGGTGGGCAACGGCCGCTACCACGGCGCGGGCAACATGGTGGCGCCGGACGCCACGCTGGACGACCGCAAGTTCCACGTCTACGCCATCACCGCGCCCTCCATGGAGGACGGCGGCGAGCGCACGGGGCTGGGCCACCTGCAAGACGTGGCCACGCTGGCGCGCGTGGCGCTGGGCATGCGCAGTGGCGGGCACCTGGAGCACGAGTCCGTCGTGCACCTGCACACGTCCCGGCTCGTCGTGGAGACGGATCCGCCCATGGAGGTCAACGCGGACGGGGAGAACGTGGGCATGACGCCCATGCGCTTCGAGGTGGCCCCCTCGGCGCTGCGCGTCTACGCGCCCGCGCCGCAGTAGGGCTTCGCGCTACACCTTCTCCAGCACGCTGGAGAGCACCTGGGCGGTGAAGTTCACCAGGGGAATCACGCGCCGGTAGTCCATGCGCGTGGGCCCGATGACGCCGACGGTGCCCAGCACCGCCTCCGCCGTGCCGTAGGGGCTGGCGATGACGGTGACGTCACCGGCGGCGGAGAACTCGCTCTCCGCGCCGATGAAGACGTGCATCTCCTTGGTGCGCTGCACGCGGTCCAGCAGGTGCAGCAGCTTGTGCTTCTCATCCAGGGCGCGGAAGAGCGCGCGGATGCGCTCCACGTCCGCGAACTCCGGCTGCTCCAGGAAGGAGCCGGTGCCTTCGATGAGCACGCGCTCGGGCGTCTGCAGGTCGGTGGCGGCGGCGCCCAGCTTGAGGGCCTTGGCGGTGAGCGCGTTGTAGAGGGCCTGCTCCTGGTCCATCTCCGCGCGGATGCGCTCGCGCGCTTCTTCCAGGGGCACCTGGTGCAGGAGCTCGGAGAGGTAGTTGCTGGCCTTCATGAGCTCGTCGGACGTCACCGGGAAGTCCACGGTGAGGGCCTTGTTGTGCACCTGGCCGTTCTGGCCCACGAGCACGGCGAGCACGCGGTTCTCGCGCAGGCGCAGGAACTCGATGCGCTGGAACACGGCGGCGTCGGCGCGGGGCGTGAGGACGACGCCCGCGTGGCGCGTGAGCGAATGCAGCACGCGGCTGGCCTCCGACAGGACGTCATCCAGGTTGGACTCGTGGACCAGGCCGGCGTGGATGAGCTCGCGGTCGCGGGGCGCGGGGTCGCGCAGCTTCACCAGGGTGTCCACGTAGAAGCGGTAGCCCCGGTCGGTGGGCACGCGGCCCGCGGACGTGTGGGGCTTCTCCAGGAAGCCCAGGGCCTCCAGGTCGGCGAGCACGTTGCGCATGGTCGCGGAAGACACTTCGAACTCGCCTCTGCGAGTCAGCTGCTGGCTGCCGACCGGGCCGCCGGTGGTGATGTACTCCTGCACCACGGCCCGGAGGACTTCCTTCTCGCGCTCACCCAATTCGTCGGGCATTCCCGCTCACGCTCCGGAGGGTGTCGGCCCGACCCTCGGGTCTCCATGCCTCCTGTAGAATTCTAAAAGGGACGCCCGGGGCATTCAATTGGGAGGGGCCTTTCCGGAGGGCAGGCAGGCGGGGCGCTGGCCGGCCGGCCTGCGTGGCACGGGTACGGCAAAGCGCACATCGCACGGGAGGGAGGTGGGGATTAGAAGGCCGCCGCCGTGACGACCGCGACCGCGACCCCCGACATCGTCGAGCCCGCGCCCCACCGGGGCCGCCTGCTGTTCAGCCTTTTCGCGCTCTACGTCATCTGGGGGTCGACCTACCTGGCGATGCGGTTCGCGCTGACGGGCTTTCCGCCGTTCCGGATGGCGGGGCTGCGCTTCCTGCTGGCGGGCGGGGTGTTGTTCGCGGGGTTGCGGCTGAAGGGGCAGCCGGGGCCGGGCCTCCGGCAGTGGGGGGCGGGCGTGGTGACGGGCTTCCTGTTGCTGGTGTTGGGCAACGGGGGCATCGCGGTGGCGCAGAACCTGGGGGTGCCGTCCGGGGTGGCGGCGCTGGTGGTGGGGAGCATGCCGCTGTGGGCGGCCATCTTCGGGGCGGCGTTCGGGCAGCGGCCGGGCCGCGCGGAGCTGGCGGGGCTGGTGCTGGGGTTCGCGGGGGTGGCGCTGCTCAACCTGGGCGGTGACATGAGCGGCGGAGGCGTGGCGGCGCTGGCGGTGGTGGTGGCGCCGGCGGCGTGGGCCTTCGGGTCGGTGTGGAGCCGGCGGTTGCCGATGCCCTCCGGGTTGATGGCGCCAGCGACGCAGATGTTGAGCGCGGGCGTGATGATGATGGCGCTGAGCTTCGTGTTGGGAGAGCGGATGGCGGACGCGGTGCCCCCGCGCGCGCTGGTGTCGTTCGTGTACCTGGTGGTGTTCGGCTCGCTGGTGGCGTTCAGCGCGTATGGCTACCTGCTGAGGCACGCGAGGCCGGCGCTCGCGACGAGCTATGCGTACGTGAACCCGGCGGTGGCGGTGCTGCTGGGCGTGGTGTTCGCGGGAGAGACGCTGGGCCCCATGACCTGGGGGGCCATGAGCGCCATCCTGGTCGCGGTGATGCTGCTGGCCCGCGGGAAGCGGTGAGCCGGCTCAGCGCCCACAGCGGCTGAGCTTGGAGACGCACATCGTCAGGGCATTGGCGAAGCCGTGGGCGTAACAGCTCTCGTGCCAGGACTGGGCGATGAGCGGATCATTGACCCCGGTGGGCACGCGGGTCATCTGGAAGAACGCGCGGAACTCGCCGCCCTGGAGTTGGGGCCCCTGGCGATCCTCGTAGTTGCGGGCGTAGTTCTCGAAGGTGATGCGGTCCGCGCCGCTCTCCGCGACCACGCCGCCCCAGTGATACTCCCACACCGGCTCGCAGTAGACGGGCGGAGGGATGGGCGCCACCGGGCGGGGAGCGACCTCGTCCCGCATCCGCATCCAGTTGCGGTTCTGGGCATCCTGGTAGCGCTCCATGGCGCCCACGGAGTACGTCTGGAACGCGTCGCCCACGCGCGGATCCGCGTAGGCGTTGAGGCCCAGCCGGTAGAGGAGCTGCTCGTACCGTGCCTGGAGCGTCTGTCCATTGAGGTTGACGCCATTGAGCGTCATGCCGGCATTGGCGCGGACCCGGTTCACCAGCCGGCCGTAGTTGCGGCCAATGGGGCCGTAGTAGCCCGCGAGCGCCGCCATCTGGGCGTTGGGCGTATTGGCGCCCGCCAGCGCGTTCTGCAATCCCACCTGGTAATCGTTGACCGCGCGTTGCCGGGCCGCGGCGGCGTTGGGGCCCTCTCCCTGTCCGTGGAAGAGGAACGTGGTGAGGAGCACCGCCAGCCGGAAGGGGATGTCGCCGTGGGCCGGGAAGACGGGGGCCCACCCTCCGAGCTGCCAGCGCGGCAGGTTGAGGAAGAGCTGGTTGCCGGACTGCGAGAGCCTCACGGTGCGCTGCGAGTCCTGCTGCTCCCCCATGACCTTGCCGGAGATTTCGTTGCAGTTCTGCGACACCGCGGGCTCGAGGTGCCCGTCCTCGGACATCGCCACCTGGAACAGCCGCTTGGGTCCCGGGCCGCTCAGGAAGGGCAGACAGCCCGGCTGCGCGGGGGGGCCGATTTCCAGGTAGCGCGGCCCGGGGACCTTGGCGATGCGATAGCTGGAGCCCACGGACCTCAACGCGCGGTTGCACCGGTCGATGGCGCGGTCCGTGGCGAAGAAGTGCTTGGCCTGCTCGTGGCGGGGATCGGTGTCCTCGATGGCGAGTTCGTTGTCATCGGAGAACCGGAGCGCGACCTGGTTGTGCGCCCGCACCATGACGTTCGCGGTCCCCGCGTCGATGAGGAAGCTGTCCCCGTTCGTCTTCGGATAGGGCTGGGGCCGCAGTCCGTCCCGCTGGGTCTCGAAGGTGGCGTTGTGGAGGTTGACGTCCTGCGCGCCGAACTGAGCATTCGGGATGACGTGGTACGCCTGAAGCGCTGGGGTGGGCGAAGTCCCCGTCCAGGCAACCGCGAACTCCGCACGCTCACCCGAGAGGGCCCGTGCCGCCAGGGCTTCGGCCTCCGCTTCCAGGGCCCCATCCACGAGCAGTCCGGTCCCGCCGTGCCCGTGGGGGACGCGGCCCGCGCGCTGTTGCAGCACGTGCACCAGCTCATGCGCGAGGATCCGGCTCCCGTGAGCCAGGTCGAGCGCCAGTGCGCCCGGAGCGAAGAGGATCTGCTCTCCCCAGCACAGGGCCTCGGCTCCCATGCTCGCGACCAGGGGATGCTCGTGCAGGCGGACAGCGCTCAGGTCGGCTCCGAAGGCGCGCTCGAACCGGACGCGCAACCGCATTGGGAGAGCCTGGCCCCGAGCGCAGGCCTGTGCCAGGAACGAGGGGGAGATCCAATGGTGCCGAAAATCCAAGTTCCGTGCTCCCAGATGTATCAGGGCGTGTTCCGTGAAACATCTACTACACCAGGGCGCCCGGCTCACGCGAGCCGCGAGCATGACCACCGCCGAAGCCCGAGGAGGCAATAGAGTCCGGCACGTGCGCCCCGTGACGAATCTCTGGATGGTGTGTGCGTTGCTCACGGGGTGTGCCGGCGGTTCACGGCACTCCCGGCACGGAGAGCTGGGCTTCGTCGATTCGGAGACTGCTGGGAAGGCACGGTACGCGGCGTATGTGGCGGAGCAGGCGTCCGCGCGGGCCGCGACCCAGGCCATGGCTTCCCCGCTGGTCCGGGCCATTCCACCGGCCGTGCTCGCGCTGATGCAGCAGGACCACGACGCGGATGAGTTGGAGCAGCAGCTCGCCGCGTGCGCCGTCCAGGCGGAGCAGGTGGGAAACGCGCGCTACTTCGAAAACCGGCCTCCGACGCGTCAGGAGTGCAGCGAGGTGGTGGAGCAGGACCGCTGCGGCAAGCCCGTGACGCGGGCCATGCAGTTGGGAAAGCTGAAGCACGTGCTCGCGCTCCAGTGCGCGGAAGCGGTGCTGAAAGAGCTGTGGCCCGCGCCCTTCAGCATCGAGCAGCGCTACCGATACTACCCGAACGCCCGCTTCCTGGAGACCCTCAGCCGGGCGAAGGAAGCGCAGCTCATCGCCGATGGCTGCACCGACGAACTCCGGGGCACCATCAAGCCGGACCTCGTCCTGCACGGAGACCGCGACCTGCTCAAGTCCGTGCTCACCCTGGACTTCAAGTTCCCTTGTCCGGACACCAACCCGGCTCGGTGGACTGAATACGGAAGCAACAGCCCCTACGCCTACGACTCCCAAGGGGCTATCTACGAGAAAGCACTGGGTGGACGGGCCATGCTCGTGTCGCCCAAAGCAGGCGTGGAGCCCTTCAAGCGATGAAGCCCATCTTCCCGAGCATCCGACTTCGCGGCAGAGGCGAGTGGCTCGCCGGACGAGATGGCGTCGTACTTGTCTTCTTCATCCATCGCGACCACTCGGAGGTAGGGTCTGCGATCTGGCGTTCCATTCAAACCTATCGTCGCGCCATCCCTCCCGGCTCACTCAACTGGTACACGTCCTCGGATGGGGACATGGTCCCGCTGGATGACGCAGGCTGGGAACACAATCGCCATGTGGTGATCGAGCGGATTGGGGGAGGCAGCCGGACCGTGGAGCTGCGGGAGAGCCCCAGCGAAACCGGGAGCTACCAAGTCGAGTACTACGGACGACGGCTGGACAGTCCCATTCATGATGCACCCGCCACTACTCTGTCGTTCACATTCCCCACGGAGTACCTGCTGCAGCACGGCGCGGTCCAACTGCGCGCACTGGCCCTGGAACTGGCTCGCGAGCTTCCCTTCAACTTCGGATACGTCAGTTTCGCGATTGTCTCCTCAAGGGGTTCATGGGCCTCGGCGGATTGGAACCAGGTCGAGTCGCTCCTCGCCCGTTATCCGGGCCTGGATATCCCCAACGCTGGCGAATTCAGCTCACGCCTCGGCACTCATGCATTGAGCGCATCCTGGCTCACCTTTTTGGGTGAGCCGTTGCTCGGGTCACTGGGAGGCATCCACACGCTGAGGAACGCGCTTTCCTTCCCGGATGTCTCGCTTCTGCCCATCGCAGAGGACCGTCTGTTGGTCACCCTGGACGAGTGGCCCGACCCCATCGACACCGAGAAGACAGTCGTTCCACCTCAACATCGCGCCCTCGCGCGCCTGCTCAAGCCATTCACGTTCAAGTACGAGGGACATGAGCTCACCCCGTACGAGAGCGACATGAACCGGTGGCTGCTGCGCCTCCTGCACTGAATAAATGTATCGGTGCACCATAGGCATGCACACATCCCACCAAACCCTCTACTCATTATGGGGAATGGTGCACTACAGGGATGTAGCGGCACGGTGTGTCTGTGCCCACCACTCCCATGCCGTGCGCGGGTGATATCGCGCAGGTCCGACACCGCCAATATCTGGTCAACGAAGTCGTGGCTCCTTCGGATGTCCGGGAGCAACACACACTCGTTCGACTGACCTGTCTGGATGATGACGCACAGGGTCGTCCCCTGTCTGTCCTATGGGAGCGCGAGCTCGCCGCTCGGGTCATCCGGCCCGAGCAGGGTGGACTGGGAGCACCCGAACGCTTCGACGAGCCCCGTCACTTCGCCGCGTATCTGCATGCGCTCAAGTGGAGCTCGGTCACCGCCACCGACGCCCGGCTCTTCCAGGCGCCGTTCCGAGCGGGCATCCACCTGATGAATCACCAGCTCACGCCACTCAAGAAGGCGCTTGAGCTGCCCCGGGTGAACCTCTTCATCGCCGACGACGTAGGTCTCGGAAAGACCATCGAAGCCGGACTGGTGTTGCAGGAGCTCATCCTCCGCCAGCGCGTAGACCGCGTCCTCATCGTCTGCCCAGCGTCCGTGACGCTCCAGTGGCGCGATGAGATGGAGAAGCGCTTCGGCCTGCGCTTCGAGATCTTCAACAGCGAGTTCGTCTCCCGCCGCCGTCAGGAGCGCGGCTTCCAGGTCCCCGTCTGGGCAACACACTCGCGCTTCATCGTGTCGTACCAGACGCTGCGGCGCAGCGAGTACTTCGAGCCACTGAAGACCCTGCTGGAGGAGAAGGGCCATCACAAGTCCCTGCTGGTGCTCGACGAGGCGCACGTCGTCGCTCCCGCGTCGGCCAGTCGGTACGCCATCGACACGGAGACCACCCGCAGCATCCGGTCCCTGGCGGAGCGCTTCGAACACCGGCTGTTCCTCTCCGCCACACCCCATAACGGCCACTCCAACAGCTTCTCCGCGCTGCTGGAGATGCTGGACCCCCAGCGCTTCACCCGCGGCACCCGCGTCCGCGAATCCCAGCTGGCCCCTGTCATGGTGCGCCGGCTCAAAGGCGACCTGCGCGCCCTTGGCAGCGCGCAGCGCTACCCCGAGCGGCACGTCGTTGGCGTGCGCTTGAGGCATGAGGCGGGGCGCTGGCATGCGGAGTGGCTCGCTCCGGACGGCAAGTCCGTCGAGCAACGCGTCGACCTGGGCGAAGGGCCGGCCACCGAACTGGAGCTGTCCCAGAAGCTCGCTCGCTACACTGAGCTGATGGCTCCTGCGACGAAGCAGGGGCGCCTGGTCTTCATCAATCTCCAGAAGCGTCTGCTCTCCAGCATCGAGGCCTTCCACCGCACCCTCTCCGTCCATGCGGCGGCCTTCGGCGCGGGCTCGCTGGCCCCAGATGGCGGAGCGCTCACCGGCGACCTGGCCCCCGAGTCCGAGGAGCACGGCGAGACAGACGAATCCCTTGAGCTGGCGTTCGCGGAGACCATCCGCGAACAGAGCCAGGAGCTGTCCGCCCGCATCCAGGCACGCCAGCTCCTGGATGACATGCTCAAGCTGAGCGCTCGGCACCGCACTGCCCGGGACGCGAAGCTGCGGGCCCTGCTCCACTGGATTCGCGAGCATCAATGTCCGCTCACCCGAGGCGCCGCATGGAAGCCCCGCCGGGTCATCATCTTCACGGAGTACGGCGACACGCTCCGTTTCCTCAAGGAGCAGCTCACCGCGGCCTTCGAAGGGACCCACCGGGGCGATGAGCGAATCCTCACCCTGACGGGAGGCATCGATGATGTGAGGCGCGCACAGGTCCAGGCCGCATTCAACGGCCCGATGGAGGAGTACCCCGTCCGGGTCCTCCTCGCGACCGACGCCGCGCGCGAAGGAATCAATCTACAAGGCCACTGCGCGGACCTCTTCCACTATGACGTCCCGTGGAATCCCTCGCGCATGGAACAGCGCAATGGTCGTATCGACCGGGCCCTGCAACCCGCGCCCGCGGTCCGCTGCGGCTACTTCGTCTACAGCCAGCGCACCGAGGACGCGGTGCTCGACACCCTGGCCCGCAAGGTGGAGACCATCACCCGCGAGCTCGGCAGCCTTGGCAGCGTGTTGATGGACCAGATGCACGATGCCCTCGCATCGGGCATCCACAAGGGCACGCTGGAGAGCCTCTCCCGCGCCGCGACCTCCTCCCGCACCGACGTCACGAAGCGGGAACTGGAGTCCCAACGCACGCTTCAATCCCTGCGCAAGGAGCTGGATGCGATTGGGGAACTCCGTGAGCGCAGCGGCAAGGTGATGGACTTCAATCCCGTCCTGCTGCGCGACGCACTGGACGTGGGCTTCGAGCTGGCCGGCGCGGGGCGGCTGGAGCGGGAGACCATCACGGAGGAGGGCCGGACGCTGGAGGCGTGGAAGGTTCCTGCCCTCCCCGCTTCATGGAACACGACCCTGGATGCCATCCGCCCCAGGAGGGAACTGGATGAGGCCCCCTGGGAGTGGCGCAAGCGCCCCCTGTCCCCCGTGGTCTTCGAGGCCCCTCCGGGTGTCTCCAGCAAGCTTGCTCACCTGCATCTGTCCCATCCGCTTGTGCAGCGGGTGCTCCAGCGGTTCCTGGCGCAGGGGTTCTCCGCGAACGACCTGAGCCGGGTCACGGTGGTCCAGACGAAGCGCGACTCGGTGGCGCGGGTCATCGTCTTCGGCCGGCTCTCGCTCTTTGGCGAGGGTGCGGCGCGGCTCCATGACGAAGTCGTCTCCGTTTCAGCGAAGTGGCTGGACGGCGGCGGTCGCGGGCACCTGAAGCCCTTCGCGGACGAAGCGGACCGCAAGGCGATTGATCAACTGGAGACCACGCTGGCGGAAGCGCCCGCGCTCTCCGCGACACCGAAGGCCGTCCAGAAACGACTGCTGGCCAGCGCCGCGTCCGACTTCTCGAAGCTCTGGCCCGCCATCGAGGAGCAGGCCTCGGAGCGGGAGAAGGAGGCTCGCAAGAAGCTGGCGGCCCGGGGGGCGTCCGAAGCCAAGGCCCTGACCCAGATTCTCCTCACGCAGCAGGAAGCCATCCAAGAGGCGCTTGGCGCACAGCTCGAGCTCAAGCTCGACGCACGGGCGGAGCAGGACCAATGGAAGCGAGACAAGGCCCACCTCGAACAACGTTTGACAGCGCTCGGGAAGGAGCTCGTTGAGCAGCCCGAATCCTTGAAAGCCACCTACGCCGTGCGGGTCGCCCGTCTGGTGCCCGTGGGCATGGTCTACCTGTGGCCGGGGGCGCGCTAATGGACGGGCACTTTGGCGGTGACGTCGAGCGTCGCTATCACCAGACATGGATGGGGATGGCGCAGCCCATCGAGGGGCTGGTGGTCTCCATCCCAGTCCTCGAGGACGCGCAGTGCATGCAGCGCCTGCCGGTGTCCGCGCAGTCGCGGTTCGTCCTGCTGGCGGGCCGGGAGTCACCTCGGGTGACGGACGTCCCGCGCTTCCTCCGGGAGGTGCTGGGCTACGCCGACGATGACTTCCTCACGGAGTTTCCGGAGAACCTCCGGCTCGACATCGCGGAGGGACAACAGACGATCCGGCCTACGCGGGGGCTGCGGCGACGCGGTCCTCCACCCGCGAAGCCAGAAGGCCTGCCGGATGACTCCACGCCCATCAGCCGGGCCGCGGAAGGTTTCGCGCTCCTGACCTGGGAACTGCCGGCCGGGTTGGACCTGGACAAGAAGGAGGACACCACGGGCGCGTGGTTCTACGAACCGACCGCCAAGTTCGACCGCTTGCTGCGCGCAGCCCGCGTCCCCATCGGCCTGCTGTTCAATGGGGACTGCGTGCGCCTGGTCTACGCCCCCCACGGGGAGACCTCGGGGCATCTCACCTTCCGGTTCAAGGACCTCGTCACCTCCAGTGGCCGGCCCCTGTTCGACGCGATGGTGATGCTCCTGCACGCGCGCCGGTTCTTCGGCGTGCTGCCCGAGCACCAGCTCCCCGCGCTCCTGGAGCAATCGCGACGCCGCCAGGCGGACGTCACAGAAGAACTCGCGGACCAGGTGCTGGAAGCGCTCGGCATCTTGCTGACGGGGTTCGAGACGGCCGCTGAGCGGGATCGTTCGCGGGCCCTGGATGAAGCGTTCTCACGAGGCGAGGACCATGTCTACGGCGGCCTCCTCTCCACGCTCTTGCGGCTCGTCTTCATCCTCTACGCGGAGGACCAGGGCCTGCTTCCCGTGGACCAGGAGCCCTACCGCGATGACCTGTCGGTGAAGGCGCTTCACGAGCAACTGGTCGAGGATGCCAGCCAATATCCCGATGCGATGAACCGGCGGTTCGGTGCGTGGCCACGACTGCTGGCGCTCTTCCGGTGCGTCTATCTGGGTGCCTCACACGACAAGTTGCGCATGCCGGCACGTCGCGGGCAGCTTTTCGACCCCGACAGGTTTCCCTTCCTGGGTGGCGGGACCTCCGACGATGCGGGCGCGCATACGCCAACGCCATCCATTGATGATGAGACCGTCCATCAGGTCCTGGAGCGGCTCATCTTCCTCAAGGGACAGCGACTGAGCTTCAAGTCGCTGGACGTGGAGCAGATCGGCTCCGTGTACGAGGGGCTGATGGGCTTTCACGTCAAGCGCCTGACTGGCGCTGGACTCTGCCTCAAGCCCTCGAAGGTCTGGGTCTCCGCGGACGAGGTGCTGGCCCAGCCCGCGAAGCGTCGTGCCGCATGGATGGAGGAAGAAGCAGGACTGGATACGAAGGCGGTGAAGGCACTGGCGAAGACGCTGGAGCAGGCCGTCACGCAGCAGATGGTCCTGGCCGCGCTGGAGCCCTACCGCGTGAGAGGCACCGAGACGCGGCGAGCCTCCCAGTGGGTGCTCCAGCCCGGAAACGAGCGACGGCGGACCAGCAGCCACTACACGCCTCGAAGCCTCTCCACGCCCATCGTCCAGCGTGCATTGGAGCCGCTGCTCAAGACGATGGGCCCCCAGCCTTCCTCGGAGCGCCTCCTCAATCTGAAGATCTGTGACCCGGCCATGGGGTCGGGCGCGTTCCTGGTGGAGTCCTGCCGCTTCCTCGCGGACCAGGTCGTCGCAGCCTGGACCCGTGAGGGCGTGCTGAAGCGCGACAAGCACGAGGATGAGGTGATGCGAGCGCGCCGGCTGGTGGCGCAGCGGTGCCTGTACGGTGTGGACAAGAATCCGTGGGCGGTGAGCCTCGCGAAGCTGTCGTTGTGGCTCGTGACGCTGGCGAAGTCAGAGCCCTTCACGTTCCTGGACCATGCGCTCAAGTGTGGCGACTCACTGGTGGGGCTCGACCTGGATCAGCTTCAAGCGTTCCATTGGGACCCGGACAGCAAGAAGCAGTCAGAGCTGCCGTGGGCGCTCATCAAGAAGCAGCTGACGCGTTCGCTCGAGAAGCGCGAGGAGATCCTTCAACTCGCGCTCGACCTGGAAGGACCAGAGCGAAAGCCGTTGCAGTTGGACCTGGACCCCGGCCGGGTGAAGGAAGGGCTGCTCCGTGACGCGGACGCCGCGCTGGCGGACGTCAAACAGATTGCCAACGCGTGCGTCGGTGCGTTCTTCGCCCATGGTTCGGACAAGGAGCGGGAGAAGGAGCGCATCCGTCGGCTCGATCGGATTGGAGTGTGGCTGGCCCAGGAGAAGAAGGGCGTTCTGCCTCCCATGCCGGCGGACATCGCTGCATTCTCCGCGCCGTCATGGACGTTCCACTGGCCGCTGGAGTTCCCGGAGGTGTTCCATGGAAGTCGGCCCGATCCGCTCGACAACGAGCAGCCCAACAAGGCGGCATGGATCGATGGGTTCGTGGGCAACCCGCCCTTCGCGGGGAAGAACGCGATCATCGAGACAGGAGGAGATAACTACCTGCCCTGGCTCCAGGCGGTTCACGAGGGCGCGCACGGCAATGCGGACCTGTCCGCGCACTTCTTCCGCCGTGCGTTCCACCTACTGGGTGAGCACGGCAGCTTCGGCTTCATCGCCACCAACACCATCGCGCAAGGGGACACGAGGACCACGGGACTGAAGCACCTGGTGGACCATGGCGGACATCTGTACGACGCCGTGCGATCCATGAAGTGGCCCGTAGCTGGCGCCAATGTTTCGGTGTCCGTGGTGCATCTGGCGAAGGGGCACGTCTCTGACCTGAAGCTGGAGGCTCGGCTGGATCGACACCCCGTGAAGCACCTCAACTCCCGACTGAGGGGGAAGCCTGAACGTGCGGATCCCGTAGTGCTCGCCAACAATGCGGGTAAGAGCTTCCAGGGAAGCATCGTGCTTGGCATGGGGTTCGTCCTCAGCCCTGAACAGCGCTCGGCCCTTGTCGCGAAGTCATCCAAAAACGCGGAGCGCATCTTCCGCTACGTGGGTGGCGAGGAGATCAATTCCGACCCCAGCCCCGAACTGGAAAGATACGTCATCAACTTCGAGCAAATGGAACTGAAGGAGGCAGAACGATGGCCTGACCTTCTTCACATCGTAAGGGATTTGGTGAAGCCGGAGCGCATCAAGCTCAAGGACAATGCCGACGGCAAACGTCGGAAGTCATATTGGTGGCAGTACGGAAGGTATACCCCCGCGCTCTACGAGGTCCTTCGACCAAGCTCGCGTTGCCTTGCGATCTCACGTGTCTCGAAGCACCTGATGTTCTCGTGGCAGCCATCGTTCGTGGTTTTCAGTGAGGCTGCCATCGTCGTTCCGGTGGAGCAGGACCATTGGTTGACGGTGCTGCAATCGCGGGTACATGAAGCCTGGGCGCGCCTGCTATCGTCCTCAATGCGTAACGATCTTCGTTACGCACCCAGCGACTGTTTTGAAACATTCCCCTTTCCTGACGAGTCAGTGCTTGCATCACTTGATGCAATCGGGAAGCGCTTCGACTTCGAGCGCAGCCGGTACATGCAGGCCCACAACATTGGCCTGACGACGACGTACAACCGGCTCAAGGACAAGTCCGTCACGGACGCCGCGACGCAGCGCCTGCGTGACCTGCATGTCGCCGTGGACCAGGCCGTCCTGGACGCCTACGGCTGGAATGACATCCACGCCCCTCCGTACTGCGGCGCCACTCCCAAACAACTCGAAGCCTTCGAAGACGAAGTCCTCGACCGCCTCTTCGATCTGAACGAGCAGCGCGCCCACGAGGAAGCCCACCCCACGTCACGTCGTCCCGCGAAGACCCGTACCCAGACCGCCTGAGGCCTCCCATGAATGCCCATGACGCCGGAGCGGTCCGCTCCCACCTCATCGATGCGCTCGAAGCGGACCTCGTCGGTCCGTTCCACAAGCCCCCGGGCGCTCCCGTGTCGGACGCCACCGAAGTGCTCCGCACGCCGCCGTCCCGTTGGTACCTGACGGGCTTCCTCGTCCCTCTGGACCAGGGCGTCATCGAGGACGACCCGGACGACGAAGAGGACGACCTGGCTGCGGGCAACGACGAGGACAACGAGGAAGCCTCCCGGCCGGACCCCACCGCCAAGAAGGTGCGCCGCCTTCCCGCCTCCATGGGCCTGTCCGTCTTCGTCCCGTCAGGCACGTCCCAGCTCACCGCGCATGTCTGCTGGGCGGATTACCAGCGCACCGAGGCAGACGGACGCAAGCCGTGGACCCGCACCTTCCACCAACGCACCGTCACGCTGTCCCTGAACGACTCGGTGCTGCGTGAAGGCATATATCTCCAGGACAGTCGGGGCCTGCGCCTGGAAGGGCACGTGGAGAAGACAAGCGAAGGAGAACTCGCCGTCGCCATCTTCCTCGTCAACGCGCGTCCCCCCACCCCCACCGCCGCGGACCGCGACGAGGCCTATGCCTTCCAGACGCACCTCGCCCTGGAGTGCGCGCAGGGCTTCGTCAGCCGGCAGGACTCCAGCGACGCCCGAAGCGAGGACGATGACGACCGCGTCAACGACCTCCAGTTCCGCCACCGTCAGCAGTGGGCCGTGGGCCATGGCGTCTCCGTGCGTGTCCCCTCCACTTCCATACCCGTCACCCGCGTGGAGACGGACTGGCTGCCGCGCGTCGAAGTGCTCCCCGTCGAAGCGCGCCAGATTCGCGAGGTCGCGGTGGGGATGGAACAGCTCGCCGCGTTCACGACGCCTTCGGAAGCCGTCGCGGCCCTGAGCCCTCTGGTGCGTGCCTACCGCGACTGGGTGACCGACCAGGCCACCCTCGACGTGGGCAGCGAGCGCCGGGAGGAGACCCGGGATGAGCTGGTCCGCCGCGCCCACCGCGCGGCCACCCGCATCGAGGAGGGCATCCTGCTCCTGGAGCGGGAGCCCCTCGCCTTCGACGCCTTCCGCTGGATGAACAGCGTCATGGGCCAGGCCGAACGCAAGGCCCGCCCAGACCGGGCTCCCGAATGGCGCCTCTTCCAGCTCGCCTTCATCCTGCTCAACCTCCCGTCCGTCGAGGACGAAGCCCACGCGGACCGCGAGCTCGTGGAGCTCATCTTCTTCCCCACGGGCGGCGGCAAGACGCAGGCGTACCTGGGCCTCATCGCCTTCACCCTGCTCCTGCGCCGCCTCCGCGGCCAGGCGCATCTCCACGGCGGCCTGGGCGTGGCCGTGCTGCTGCGCTACACCCTGCGGCTGCTCACGCTCGACCAGCTCGGCCGCGCGGCGACGCTCATCTGCGCGCTCGACGTGCTCCGCCAGCAGGAGCCGAAACGTCTGGGGGCTGTCCGCTTCTCCATCGGCCTGTGGGTCGGCCGCTCCGCCACCGCCAATACGCTGGAGCAGGTCTCCACGCAGATCACCGAGTACAAGAACGACAACAGCGCTCGCGCCCAGTCGCCCTTTCCGCTCGCCACCTGCCCGTGGTGCGCCACGCCCTTCGAGCGGGAGTGCTTCATCCTCCGGCCCTCCAAGTCCAGGCCCGAGGAGGTGCTCGTCGGCTGCGCGAACATCGCGTGCGCCTTCAACCTGGGCCGCAACCCGGAGGGGCTCCCCGTCCTCTTCGTCGACGAGCAGATCTACCGCGAGCTGCCGTGCTTCCTCGTGGCCACCGTGGACAAGTTCGCCATGCTGCCCTGGCGTGGAGAGACCGGTCTGCTCTTCGGCCGGGCCCTGGGCCGCACCGGGAAGCGCTTCGTCGGCCCGTGCGACGACGCCGCGGACGTGAGAGCGGCGCTCGTGACGCTCCCGAAGGGCCTGCGTCCCCCGGAGCTCATCGTGCAGGACGAGCTGCACCTCATCTCCGGTCCCCTGGGCTCCATGGTGGGCCTGTACGAAGGGGCCGTCCTGACGCTCGCACCCCGGGCGAAGCTGGTGGCCTCCACGGCCACGGTCCGCCGTTCGCGGCAACAAGTGAGCCGCCTCTATGGACGGGACGTGGCGCTCTTCCCGCCCCCCGGCGTGGATGCCTCCGAGACGTTCTTCGCCTCCGTGGGCAAGAAGGGCGCGCGCCAGTACTTGGGCGTGGCGGCGCCCGGGCGGCCCATGAAGGCCATCCTGCTGCGCGTCTACGTCAGCGTGCTCGCCGCCGCCGCGCGCGGTGAACAACTCCATGGCGCGCCCAGCGCCGACCCGTACCTGACCCTCGTTGGTTACTTCAACAGCCTGCGCGAACTGGGCGGCATGCGCCGGCTCGTCGAGGACGAGGTGCGACGGCTGGTGATGGACCGCGCCCGCCGCCGTCCAGAGGACTTCGACAAAGAGGCCGAGCACCCCTGGTACCGGAGCCGGACCATCCGTGGCGAGCCCATCGAGCTGACCAGCCGTGAGAAGACCGCCGACATCAAGGCCTCGAAGAACCGCCTGGAGCTCACGCACGGTCAGCCCCAGAGCATCGACGTCGTGCTCGCCAGCAACATGATCTCCGTGGGTGTGGACATCAACCGATTGGGGCTCATGGTCGTGGCGGGTCAACCCAAGACGACCAGTGAGTACATCCAGGCGTCCAGCCGCGTGGGCCGCAACACGAACAAACCCGGCCTCGTGGTGACGTGCCTCAACGCCGCCAAGCCTCGCGACCGCAGCCACTACGAGCGCTTCGGGACGTACCACGAATCGTTCTACCGCTTCGTCGAAGCCACCTCGGTGACGCCCTTCTCCGCTCCGGCGCTCGACCGGGGCCTCGCGGGCGTGGTGGTGGCGCTGGGCCGGCTGATGGACACCGCCATGACCGCGCCCCTGGAATGGAAGTCGTTGCAGGCGCACCGGGACGCACTGGAGCAGACGCTCGAAACACTGGCGAAGCGCGCCGGGCGCGGTCTGCCCAAGGAGGAGTCGGAGCGCGCCAGCGGCATCGTGATGCAGCGTGCGCGGAGCCTGCTCGACTCGTGGCGCAACATCATCGAGCAGGCGAAGAAGGACGCCGCCCAGCGCGCGTACTCGCCCTACGACCCGGAGGGAAAGGGTCTCAAGCCCCTGCTGCGCGGCTTCCTGGACACCACCGAGAACCTCACCCAGGACGAACTCAAGTTCGAAGCGCCCACGTCCATGCGTGACGTGGAGTCCTCGGTGCACCTGTGGATTTCACGTCAACCGCTGGGCGGCTACCGCGCCCCGAAGGCCGCACCCGAGGAGGTGACGCATGACGAACCGTAGGAAGTGGACCCGGCCCCGCTCGACGCGGCCACCGGACGGACGCGTGCGCCAGAGCCAGGTGGTCTCCACCTTCGGCCCGGGCAGCATGCTGGACCTGCTCAACGATGCGGTCCTCGTGGGAGGCCTGGACTTCTGGCGGCTCAAGGGCCAGGGCGAGGTGGTCAACGAGCCACGGCTCCTGGAGATCGTCGAACCGCTCTACCACCGCAACAAGTGGCCACTCAGCAAGGAGGCTCCCTTCCGCAAACCTCCCGCCGGGGATGAACGCGAGCCGACGGAGTCCTGCGGCATCCAGGTGTATGAGTTTCCGCGCTGGTTCGTCTGCCAGAACCCCCATTGCCGCGCGTTGGTGCGGGCCAACAGTCTGGAGCGTGTGAACCAGGAGTACCGCCACCGCTGCTCGGGCATGGAGGCGAAGCCGGAGCGCTGCGTGCCGGTGCGCTTCGTCGCGGCGTGTCCCCGGGGCCACCTGTCGGACATCGACTGGTCCTGGTGGGCGCACGAGCGCAAGCCCTGCGACGCCCCGCAGCTCAGGCTGGAAGAGGGCGTGAGCGGAGACTTCAGCGACATCGAGGTCGCGTGCTCGAGTTGCGGCAAGCGCAAGCGCCTGGCCGACATGATGGTCAAGGAGCAACAGGACCGCTGCGACGGAGAGCGGCCCTGGCTGGGGCTGGAGGCACGGGAGCGCTGCGACGAGAAGCAGCGGCTGCTGGTCCGCACCGCCAGCAACGGCTACTTCGCGCAGACCACCAGCGCCATCACCATTCCTGAACCCGAGTCGCTCCGGCGCAAGGTGCAATCCGCGTGGAACATCCTCCAGGCGGCCACGGCGGAGAGCCTGCCCGCCTTCCGGACCATTCCCCAGGTTCAAGCGGCGCTGGGCTCCGTCTCCAACGCGGAGGTGCTGGCGGCCATCCAGGCGGAGCGCGAGCACACGCCCGAAGCCATCCCGGAGATCCGCACCGCGGAGTGGCTCCAGTTCCTCGCGCAACCGCAGGAGAAGCCGGGGGAGATGCCCCGGGACCGCACCGAGGTCTTCTGGGCCCGGCGCATCGCGCGACCGCGCGGGTTGCCCTCGTGGGTCGAGCGCGTGGTGCTGGCGCGGCGGCTGCGCGAGGTCCAGGCCCAGGTTGGCTTCACCCGGCTGGAGCCGCTGACGAAGGACCTCCAGGGCCGCTACGACCTGGACGTGGCGCTCGCGCCGATGTCGCTTCACCGCGACTGGGTGCCCGTCACGGAGATGCAGGGTGAGGGCATGCTGCTGGTGCTCGACGAACAGCAGGTGCACGCGTGGGAGACCTCCGCGCCGGTGCGACGGCGCGAGGAGGTGCTCAAGGCCGGATGGGAGCGCTGGAAGCAGGGCTCCGGGTCGAAGCTCCCGTTCCCGGGAGTGCGGCTCTACCTGCTGCACTCGCTGGCGCACCTGCTGATGACGGAGGTGGCGCTGGAGTGTGGCTATCCCGCGAGCTCCATCCGTGAACGGCTGTACTGCGCGCCGCACAGCGACGCCGTCCCCATGGCGGGCATCCTGCTGATGACGGGGACCACGGGTGCGGAGGGCACGTTGGGCGGACTGGTGGAGGAGGGACGGAGGCTGGGGCAGCACCTGTCCCGTGCACTGGAGGACGCGCGCCTCTGCTCCAACGACCCGGTCTGCGCGCACCACGAGCCCACGGGGCGTGACGACCGAGACCTGGAGGGTGCCGCGTGCCACGGCTGCCTCTTCCTTCCCGAGTGCTCGTGCGAACGCTTCAACCAGTACCTCGACCGCGCGCTCGTCGTGCCCACGTTGGGCCACGAGGACGTCGCCTTCCTGAAGACGCCGTGGACCTGAGCGGTGTGGCGACGCCGGACCTGGAACGGCTGAGGGCAGTGGTCGCATCGCGGAGGCTCGGGTTTCCGCTGTCGCGGCTGGCGCTCCAGGGTGAGGGGCTGGAGCAGCTTGCGGGCGAGACCGCGGCATTGAACGCGCTGGGGCGAGAGGGGACGCTCGTGCTGCTGGACACGCTGCTCGTGGAGCGGCGTAGGAGACCCCGGCGTCCGGAGCTGGTCTGGACGGGGCCGGAGACCCGATGGAGCGGAGCCCGCGACACGGCGGTGGTGCTCGCGGACCTGTTTCACAAGGCCACGAGCACGGTGCTGGTGGCCGGGTTCGCGTTCGACCACGCGGCGGAGGTCCTGAGGCCGCTGCACGAAGCGCTCAAGCGGGGCGTGGGCTGCCGGCTCTATGCCAGTGCATCGGTGGCTGAGGCGTTCCTGAGAGAGCACTGGCCCTTCGGGCCACCGTTTCCGGAGTGCCACGGTTTCTCGCCGGAGAAGGGCGTCTTCGCCAGCCTGCATGCGAAGTGCGTCGTGGTGGACGCGCGGTGGGTCTTCGTGACGTCCGCGAACTTCACCGACCGGGGACAGACACGGAACATCGAAGTGGGTGTGCTGCTGGAGGACGTGCATCTGGCGGCGGTGCTGGAGGCCCAGTTCTCCACGGGGGAATGGTTCTCAAGGGTCGCCTGATTCAGTGTGACGCCGGATAGAGTCCGGCGCGTGCGTACAGTGACGAGCCTCTGGGTGGCCTGTGCCCTGCTCACGGCCTGTGCCGGCGGTTCACGGCATAGGGACTTGAGATTCGTCGACACGGACACCGCCGCGAAGGCACGGCACGCGGCGTATGTGGCGGAGCAGGCGTCCGCGCGGGCCGCGACCCAGGCCATGGCGTCCCCGCTGGTCAAGGCCATCCCTCCGGCCGTCCTCGCGCTGATGCAGCAGGACCACGACGCGGATGAGTTGGAGCAGCAGCTCGCCGCGTGCGCCGTCCAGGCGGAGCAGGTGGGAAACGCGCGCTACTTCGAAAACCGGCCTCCGACGCGCCAGGAGTGCGCCGAGGTGGTGGAGCAAGACCGCTGCGGCAAGCCCGTGACGCGGGCCATGCAGTTGGGAAAGCTGAAGCACGTGCTCGCGCTCCAGTGCGCGGAAGCGGTGCTGAAAGAGCTGTGGCCCGCGCCCTTCAGCATCGAGCAGCGCTACCGCTACTACCCGAACGCCCGCTTCCTGGAGACCCTCAGCCGGGCGAAGGAAGCGCAGCTCATCGCCGACGGCTGCACCGACGAACTCCGGGGCACCATCAAGCCGGACCTCGTCCTCCACGGAGACCGCGACCTGCTCAAGTCCGTGTTCACCCTGGACTTCAAGTTCCCTTGTCCGGATAGCAATCCACCGCGGTGGGCACCCTATGGGCCCAGCAGCCCATACTTTGGCAAGCACCAAGGCAATATCTACGAGGCAGCCCTGGGTGGACCCGCCTTGCTCATCTCGCCAAAATTTGGAGTGAGGACGCCATGAGAGACGCCTTTCCCGTCATCCGACTTCAAGGTCGAGGCGGCTGGATCGCGGGACGCGACGGAGTCGTCATCTCCTTCTTCTTCCACGAACATCCTGAGGCCTTCGCCCATGCCATCTGGCGCGCCCTTCAGATCTATCTTCAGGCCATCCCTCCCGGGTCGTTGGGCTGGTATCCATCCGAGGAAGGGGAACTGGACCCGCTCGACGCGCAGGGCTGGGAACGGATCCGGAAGTATCTGCTGGACCCACCATGGAAGGGCGTCTGGTCCATTGAGCTGATGGAGAGCCCAAGCGAGGCCGGCAGCTATCACTTCGAGTATTACGCGCGCCGCCTCGGGGACCCCATTTTCAAGGACCCCATCAGCTCGGTGTCGTTCACGTTCCCGACCGAATACCTCCTGGAGCACGGAGCATCACACCTGCGTGCCCTCGCGCTCGAGCTGGGTCGTGAGCTGCCTTTCAACTTCGGCTACGCCAGCTTCGCCATCGTCTCACCCCAAGGCTTGTTCAGCTCGGGCGACTGGACCCTCATCGAGGCACTCCTCGCCCGGTATCCGGGACTGGACGCCTACAACAACAGCAGGCTCAACGCCGTCATCGGCACTCACGCCCTGCCCCCCGCCTGGCTCACCTTCCTCGGCCAACCCCTGCTGACACAGCTGGGCGGCATCGACGCGCTCCGGAACGCGCTCCCCTTCCCGGAGGTCTCCCTGCTCCCCATGGACGGTGACCGCGTCCTCGTCACGCTGGACGAATGGCCAGACCCCATCGACACGCAGGCGAAGGCCATCCCTCCCCAGTACCGCGCGCTGGCCCGCCTGATGGAGCCCACCCTCTTCCAATACGATGGCGAAGAGCTCCTCCCCTTCCAGCACGATACGAACCGGTGGCTCCGGCGGTTCCTCTAGCCCTGCGGCCAGGGCGACAGCTTCTCCGCCTCGTAGCGCTCCAGCAGCGCATGCGTCGCGCACGCCGCCTCCTCCACCTCCACGCGGGACAGCCCTCGCGGCAGTGACGGAACCAGCGTCGGGAATGGCTGGTCGAAGACGAGCAGGTTCTCCAGCTCCAGCGGGTCCGTCTGCAGGTCGTACAGCTCCCACTGGTCCGCGTGCTTCCCGGACGGGTCGAAGGTCCTCGCCAGCTTCCAGCGGGGCGTGCGCACGCAGCGGACGTGGTTCGGCTGGCACACCGCTCCGGGCTTCAACCCGGGCACCTTGCCCTGCTCCATCAGTCGCTCCACCGCTCGCGTGTACACGGTGTACAGCGCGTCGTCGTGCAACTGGTGCGGGTCCCCCGTGCGCGGCAGCGGCTCCGTGATTTCGTCGTCCGTGATGAAGAGGACGCCTTCTCGCGGCGTGCCGTTGGGCTCCAGCACCGTGGTGGACTCGCCCCTCGCCAGCGGGCTCAGGTCCGCGCCCACGAAGGGCGGCACCGGGCGGTGGAGCCGCAGGTCCGTGCGGATCGCCACCTGCTCATCGCGCGGGATGCCCGCCAGCCCCAGCACCGTGGGCACGATGTCCGCGTGGCTCGTCAACGCGTCGATGTGCCGCGTGGGCTGCTCCTTCGGGAACCGCACCACCAGCGGCACGTGCAGCGCCTCCTGGTAGGACGCGTGCCACTTCTCCATCAGGTAGCCGTGCGCCGCGCCGTACTCGCCGTGGTCGGAGAGGAACACCACCACCGTGTTCTCCCGGAGCCCCGTCTCGTCCAGCGTCCGCAGCACCCGCTCGATGTGCCCGTCCACCAGGTGGATGAGCCACGCGTAGTACTGCTGGAAGCGCTCCGCCGCCTTCTCCGGGTCGTGCGTCAGCTGGAACGGGATGCCCGAGTTCAACGTCACCGTCACCGGGTCGATGTTCTCGTTCGCCTGGTGCAGCGTCAGCCCCGTCTTCGACGACAGCGCGAGCCCCATCTTGTACGCGTAGTCCCGCTGGCAATCCGGCTTGTTCTTCAGCGTGTCACGCAGGTTGGACGGCACGCCCGCGTTGTCCTGCGGGAACCCCAGCGGGTTCAGCGGCACCGTGAGCGTCCCCGCCGTGGGCGTCACCGACCGCGCCCCCTGCGCCGGCACCGGCAGCGGCCCCAGCTTGGGCGCCCCCGGGTCCAACTGCCGCGGCAGGATGGGATACGTCGCGATGTCGTGCGGGTTGGTGAACGACGCCACCGCCAGCCACGGCGGGGCCTCGCCCTCCGGCGCGGCGGCCCTCGGCGCCGCGTACGACTGCTCCGCCAGCGCCCGGTTGTACGGCTCACCCAGGGCCATCCGCCGCAGGAAGCCGCACGTCAGGTCCGCGAAGCCCTCGTCCCGGAACGCGCCCAGGTTGTTGATGGAGGCCCCGTGCGGCTCCGGATACGACAGCTCCCAGTCGTCAAAGCCATACTCCTTCAACGAATGGTCCGGAGGATTGCTCACGTGCCACTTGCCGAAGTAGTGCGTGCGGTAGCCCGCCTTCTGGAACCAGTGCCCCAGCGTCGGAATCCCCTGCGCCGACAGCCACGGGAACGCCGCCGCGTCACCGCTCTTGAACAGGCCGTCCGTCTGCGTGACGCCCGTGCGCGTGCCGTACTGCCCCGTGTAGATGACCGCGCGGCTGGGAGTACACGCCGACGCCGCGATGGTGTGGTTGCGGAACACCGCGGCGTTCCTGCGCAGCGCCGCGAAGCCGGGGAAGAACTTCCGGAACGGGTTGTCCTCCCCGCCCTCGTCCACGAAGCCCAGGATGTCCTTGATGGCCGGCAGGAAGCCGCCCTCGGGCCCATAGGCGAAGCGGGGGAACTGGAGCTGGTCGACCGTCAGGATGAGGATGTTGGGCCGCGAGGACGTGGACATGCCCCGTCCCTGAGCACGCGCCGTACCAGCGGCCCTCCAGAGTCACGGGCCCCGCGAACCGCGTCGCCGTGGGACGCAAACGGCCGCGGGCCGCGTCCCCGCCCGACGCGAAAGGCTCAGCTCGGCGTGCGCGAGGACTCCGTCGGCGTGGCCGCCTGGGCCTCCGTGCGCCGGGGCAGCCAGACGTTGAAGGTGGAGCCCTGGCCCGCCGTGCCCGTGGACTCGGCCCAGATGCGGCCGCCGTGCTGCTCCACGATGCCCTGGCTGATGGTGAGCCCCAGCCCCAGCCCGCCGTACTTGCTGCCGTGCGCGCGGCCGAAGCGCTCGAAGATGAGGCGCTGCTTCTCGCTGGGGATGCCCACGCCCTGGTCCTTCACGGACAGGTGCACGCCGCTGTCGCCCTCGGCCACCAGACGCACCAGCACCTGGCCGCCCTCCGGCGAATAGCGGATGGCGTTGGAGAGCAGGTTCGTCAGCACCTGGTCCAACCGCCCCCGGTCCCACGTGCCCTCCAGGTGCTCGGGGACCTCCACCTTCAGCTCGTGCGTCTGCGACAGCACCGCCATGCGGTCCCGCGTCTCCAGCACCAGCTGCGACAAATCAAACGGCTCCAGCTCCAATGACAGCCGCCCCGCCTGCAGCCGGCTGATGTCCAGCAGGTCCTCCACCAGCTTCGCCATGCGGTCGATCTGCCGGTTGATGATCTGCAGCGACTTGCCGGGGCCGGCCTCCGTCTGCCCGCCCAGCTTGAGCAGCGCCAGGTGCGCGTGGCCCTTCGCCGCGGCCAGCGGCGTGCGCAGTTCGTGGCTCGCGGCGGCGAGGAACGCGTCCTTCGCCTCGCTCGCCAGCCGCAGCGCCGTCTCCGCGCGCTGGCGCTCGGTGATGTCGCGTGCCACGGAGATGAAGCGGCCGGGCCCTTCCTTTTCGGCCACGTACTGGAGCACCACCTCCACCGGCACCTCCGTGCCGTCGCGGCGGCGGTGGTTGGTGGAGTACGTCTGCGACGGCAGCGTGCCGGACATCAGCGGCGCCAGGAGCTTGCGGAAGCCCGTCTCGTCGAAGGCGCTCTCCACCTCCAGCACCGACAGGCCCACCAGCTCCTCCACGGAGGCGGACAGCTGCTTGGCCGCGCCCGCGTTCGCGTACGCGAGCGTAAGCGTGTCCGGCGTGAACATCAGGACGCAGTCCAGCGTGGCGTCCAGCGTCGTCTTGAAGCGGGCCAGCGCCTCCTCCGCGCGCCGCTTGTCGTCGATGTCCGTGGCGATGGCCAGCCAGCCCACCAGTTGCCCGTGCTCGTCGTGCTCGGGCACCGCGCGCGCCAGGTGCCAGCGGTAGACGCCGTCCTTGCGCCGCAGCCGGAACTCCTGCGAGCTGCCCTGCACCTGCACCAGCCCGTGGCTCCACACCGTGCGCATCCGCTCCCGGTCCACCGGGTGGACATCCAGGAGGAACGAGGAGAGCGACAGCTCATACCCCTCCTGATGGCCCGTGTACTCCCGCCAGGCGCGGTTGGCGTACGTCAGGGCCCCATCCGCGCGAGCCGCCCACATGGGCTCCGGCAGGGCCTCCGTGAGCCGCCGGTAACGCAGCGCGCTCTGACGCTCCAGGGCCTCGCGGTCGCGCTGGCGCAAGAGGGCCGCCTGGCGCTGGAGCTGCTGCTCCTTGAGGAACAGGTCCACGAAGACGCTGACCTTCGAGCGGAGGATTTCCGGGTCGAAGGGCTTGAGCAGGTAATCCACCGCGCCGTGCGCGTAGCCCTTGAAGACATGCGCCGCGTCACGGCTGAGCGCGGTGAGGAAGATGATGGGGATGGTGCGCGTGCGCTCGCGCTGCTTGATGAGCGCCGCCGTCTGGAACCCGTCCAGCCCCGGCATCTGCACGTCCATCAAGATGACCGCGAAGTCGCGCTGCAACAGCTGCTTGAGCGCCTCCTCGCCGCTGGTCGCCTTCACCAGGTCCTGGCCCAGCGGCTCGAGGATGGCTTCCAGCGCCAGCAGGTTGGCCGGATGGTCGTCCACCATCAGGATGGCCGCGCGGGGGCTCGCCGCGGCTTCCTGGGGACGTTCCGGAGTGTGCTCAGTGGAGTTCATGTGCGCGGCGGGGGAGCGCGTGGGTCAGGGGACCCGAGACACGGCGAACAAGGCTAGGGCTGCCCCCTTCCAGACGGAAGTGCAAAGGGGGCGGGAGGATGGATCGTCCTCGTTGAGTATCAAGCACTCACCCACAGCCGGACCAGTTCCAGCAGCTTGTCGGTATCCACCGGCTTGGGCAGGTAGTCACTCGCACCGGCGGCCATGCACTTCTCCCGGTCATCCTTCAGCGCCTTCGCGGTGACGGCGATGATGGGGAGGCTGGCGTACTTGGGGTCCTTGCGGATGGCACGCATGGTTTCATAGCCATCCATCTCCGGCATCATCACGTCCATCAACACGACATCCACGTCGGGGTGCTGGCCGAGCATCTCAATGGCAGCCCGCCCGTTCTCCGCGAAGACGACCTGCATGCTGTGATTTTCCAGCACGCTGGTGAGCGCGAAGATGTTTCGCATGTCGTCATCCACCAGCAGCACCTTCTTGCCGGCCAGCGGAGCGTCCTGGTCGTTGCGCTGCGCCAGGGCCGCGCGCGCGCGCGCCGGAAGATTCTCGTCCAGGCGGTGCAGGAAGAGCGCTGTATCACTCAGCAGCTGGTCGGGGCTCTTCGCGCCGCTCTTCAGGATGACGCTGCCGGTGTAACGCCGCAGACGGGCCTCGTCCTTGGGCGTCAATTCACGGCCGGTGTAGACGACGATGGGCAGGTCGCGGAAGCGCTGCTGCGTCTTCACCTCCTCCACCAGCTTGATGCCGTCCATGTCGGGCAACAGGAGGTCGATGACGAGGCAGTCGTACTCGTTCTCCTCCAGCTTCGCGAGGGCCTCCTGGCCGGACGCCACCGCGGTGACGACGACGTCGCCGCCGTCGCTGAGCAGCTGGGTGAGGCTGCTGCGCTGCACGTCGTCGTCCTCGATGACGAGCAGGCGGCGCTCGCGGCGCTCCAGGAAGCGGGACAGCTGGCCGAAGACGCGCTCCAGCCCCTCCTTGCTCACGGGCTTGGTCAGGTAGCCGAACGCGCCCTGGGTGTTGCCCAGGTGCTTGTCCATCACGCTGATGATGTGGACGGGGATGTGGCGCGTGCGCGGGTTGCGCTTGAGGCGGTCCAGCACGCTCCAGCCGTCCACCACGGGCAGCTGGATGTCCAGGGTGATGGCGTCCGGCTGGTACTCGTGCGCCATGGACAGGCCGCTGTCACCGCGCGTGGCGACCAGGGCCTTGAAGCCCTTCTCGCGCGCCATCTGCACCATGATGCGGGCGAACTTCAGGTCATCCTCGATGATGAGCAAGGTGCGGTCACCCTCGCGGATGGACTCGCGGTCGTCCTCCACCACGACGGGCGTGTGCGAGCCCTCCACCTGCGGGGGCAGCGCGGCGTCCAGCACGTGGGCCTGCGGCTCCGCCACCGACACCGGCGCCGGCTGGGCGAGCGCCGTCTGCGGCGTGGTCGCGGGGGTGCCGGACGTGGACGGGGTGACGAGCGTCTCCGCCAGCGTCCCCACCGCGCGGCCGGCCGCCTCGCCGCCCTGCGGCACCTCCTCGTCCGCGCCCTGGTACTCCGGCGGCAGGTAGAGGGTGAAGGTGCTGCCCTTGCCCGGCTCGCTCTCCAGGCGGATCTCGCCTCCCAGCAGCTTGGCGATTTCGCGGCTGATGGACAGGCCCAGGCCGGTGCCGCCGTACTTGCGTGCGGTGGAGCCGTCCGCCTGCTGGAACGCCTCGAAGATGATGCGCTGCTTGTCCTTGGCGATGCCGATGCCGGTGTCCTTCACCGCGAAGGCCAGCACGTGGCGCGAGCGGCGCAGCGCCTCGTGGTCGAAGCGGATGCCCTTGTCCGCCAGGCGCACGGAGAGCTTCACGCCGCCCTCGTCGGTGAACTTGAAGGCGTTGGAGAGCAGGTTCTTGAGCACCTGCTGCAACCGCTGCGGGTCCGTGCGCACGTGGCGCGGCGTGCCCGCGAGCACCTCCACCTGGAAGGTGAGGCCCTTCTGGTCCGCCACCGGGCGGAAGCTGCGCTCGATGAACTGGTTGAGCTCCGTGAGGACGATGTCCCGGGGCTCCACCTGCATCTTGCCCGCCTCCACCTTGGACAGGTCGAGGATCTCATTGATGAGGCTGAGCAGGTCCCCGCCGGACGCGTAGATGGTGTTGGCGTACTCGACCTGCTTGTTGGAGAGGTTCCCGTCCTTGTTGTCCGACAGGAGCTTCGCGAGGATGAGCAGCGAGTTGAGCGGCGTGCGCAGCTCGTGGCTCATGTTGGCCAGGAACTCGCTCTTGTACTTGGAGATGATGGTGAGCTGCTCCGCCTTCTCCTCCAGGCTGACGCGCGCCAGCTCCACCTCGCGGTTCTTCTCCTCCACGCGGGTGTTCTGGTCCGCCAGCTCCTTCGCCTTGTCCTCCAGCTCGATGTTGGTGCGCTTGAGCTCGTCCTGCTGCTGGGTGAGCTCGCGCGACTGGCTCTGGAGCTCCTGGGTCAGGCGCTGCGACTCGGAGAGCAGCGTCTCCGTGCGCATGTTCGCCATGATCATGTTGAGCACCACGCCGATGCTCTCCGTCAGCTGATCCAGGAAGATTTGATGGATGGCGCTGAACGGGTGGAACGAGGCCAGCTCGATGACGGCCTTCACCTCGCCCTCGAAGAGGACGGGCAGGACGATGATGTTGAGCGGCGCGGCCTCACCCAGCCCGGAGGAGATGGTGATGTAGTCCGACGGCACGCGCGTCAGCAGGATGGTCTTCTTCTCCAGCGCGCACTGGCCGACCAGCCCCTCGCCCAGGCGGAAGCGGTTCGCCAGGTGCTTGCGCTCCCGGTACGCGTAGGTGCTGGTGAGCTTGAGGGACGGCATGCCGCCCTCGGGGTCGGAGAGGAAGAAGGCGCCGTGGTGCGCGGACACCAGCGGGGTCAGCTCGCTCATGATGAGGCGGCTGACGGCGTCCAGGGACTTCTGGCCCTGCATCATGCCGCTGAACTTCGCCAGGTTCGTCTTGAGCCAGTCCTGCTCCTGGTTCTTCTGCGTCGTCTCACGCAGGTTGACGATCATCTGGTTGATGTTGTCCTTCAGCGCCGCGACCTCGCCTTCCGCGACGACCGTGATGCTGCGGGTCAGGTCGCCCTTGGTCACGGCGGTGGCCACGTCGGAGATGGCGCGCAGCTGGCTGGTGAGCGTCCCGGCCAGCTGGTTCACGTTGTCCGTCAGCTGCCGCCACGTGCCGCGCGCGCCGGGCACGCGGGCCTGGCCGCCCAGCTTTCCTTCGATACCCACCTCGCGGGCCACCGTGGAGACCTGCTCCGCGAAGGTGCCCAGCGTGTCGGTCATGTTGTTGATGGTGTCCGCGAGCGCCGCGACCTCGCCCTTCGCGTCCACGATGAGCTTCTGGGTCAGGTCGCCGTTGGCCACCGCCGTCACCACACGCACGATGCCGCGCACCTGGGTGGTGAGGTTGGACGCCATGAAATTCACGTTGTCCGTGAGGTCCTTCCACGTGCCGGCCACACCGGGCACGCGGGCCTGGCCGCCCAGCTTGCCCTCCACGCCCACCTCGCGGGCCACCGTGGAGACCTGCTCCGCGAAGATGCCCAGCGTGTCGGTCATGTTGTTGATGGTCTCCGCCAGGGCGGCCACTTCGCCCTTCGCGTCCACCACCAGCTTCTGCTTGAGGTCGCCGTTGGCGACGGCGGTCACCACCTTCACGATGCCGCGCACCTGCGTCGTGAGGTTGCGGGCCATGAAGTTCACGTTGTCCGTGAGGTCCTTCCACGTGCCGGACACGCCCTTCACCTCCGCCTGACCGCCCAGCTTTCCCTCCGCGCCCACTTCACGCGCCACGCGGGTCACTTCGGAGGCGAAGCTGTTGAGCTGGTCCACCATCGTGTTGATGGTGTTCTTCAGCTCCAGGATTTCGCCCTTCGCGTCCACGGTGATCTTCTTGGACAGGTCACCGTTCGCCACGGCCGTCGTCACCAGCGCGATGTTGCGCACCTGGCTGGTGAGGTTGGACGCCATGCTGTTCACGTTGTCCGTGAGGTCCTTCCACGTGCCGGCGACGCCGGGCACCGCGGCCTGACCACCCAGCTTGCCGTCCGTACCCACTTCCTTCGCGACGCGGGTCACTTCGGAAGCGAAGGCGCGCAGCTGGTCCACCATCGTGTTGATGGTGCTCTTGAGCTCCAGGATCTCGCCCTTCGCCTCCACGGAGATCTTCTGTGACAGGTCGCCGTAGGCCACCGCCGTCGTCACCTTGGCGATGTTGCGCACCTGGTCCGTGAGGTTCGCGGCGAGGACGTTCACGTTGTCCGTGAGGTCCTTCCACACGCCCGCGACGCCGGGCACCGCGGCCTGGCCGCCCAGCTTGCCCTCCGTACCCACTTCCTTGCCGACGCGAGTCACTTCCGAAGCGAACGCGCGGAGCTGGTCCACCATCGTGTTGATGGTGTTCTTCAGCTCCAGCACCTCGCCCTTCACGCTCACGGTGATCTTCTGGGACAGGTCGCCGTTGGCCACCGCCGTCGTGACCTTGGCGATGTTGCGCACCTGGTCCGTCAGGTTGCCCGCGAGGACGTTCACGTTGTCCGTGAGGTCCTTCCACACGCCGGACACGCCCTTCACGTCCGCCTGACCGCCCAGCTTGCCTTCCGTACCGACTTCCTTCGCGACGCGGGTCACTTCCGCGGCGAACGCGCGGAGCTGGTCCACCATCGTGTTGATGGTGCTCTTGAGCTCCAGCACCTCGCCCTTCGCGTCCACGGTGATCTTCTTGGACAGGTCGCCGTTCGCGACCGCCGTCGTGACCTCCGCGATGTTTCGCACCTGGGCCGTGAGGTTGTTGGCCAGCAGGTTCACGTTGTTCGTGAGGTCCTTCCACGTGCCGGCGACGCCCGGCACCTCCGCCTGGGCGCCCAGCTTGCCCTCCACGCCCACCGTGCGCGCGACGTCCGTCACCTGCTGCGCGAAGACGGACAGCGTCTGGGTCATCGCGTTGATGGTGTCCGCGAGCGCGGCGATCTCACCCTTGGCCTCCATCACCAGCTTCTGGGACAGGTCGCCGTCGGCCACCGCCGTCACCACCTTGACGATGCCGCGCACCTGGGTGGTGAGGTTGAAGGCCATGCTGTTCACGTTGTCCGTGAGGTCCTTCCACACGCCGGACACGCCCTTCACGTCGGCCTGACCGCCCAGCTTGCCGTCCGTGCCCACTTCCTTCGCGACGCGGGTCACTTCCGCGGCGAACGCGCGGAGCTGGTCCACCATCGTGTTGATGGTGCTCTTGAGCTCCAGCACCTCGCCCTTCGCGTCCACGGTGATCTTCCGGGACAGGTCACCCTTCGCGACCGCCGTCGTGACCTCCGCGATGTTACGGACCTGGTCGGTGAGGTTGTTCGCGAGGAGGTTCACGTTGTTCGTGAGGTCCTTCCACGTGCCCGCGACGCCCGGCACCACGGCCTGGGCGCCCAGCTTGCCTTCCACGCCCACCGTGCGCGCGACGTCCGTCACCTGCTGCGCGAAGATGGAGAGCGTCTGGGTCATCGCGTTGATGGTGTCCGCGAGCTCCGCCACCTCGCCCTTGGCCTCCATCTTCAGGCGCTGGGTGAGGTCGCCGTTGGCGACCGCGGTCACGACCTTGGCGATGCCTCGGACCTGCGTGGTGAGGTTGGACGCCATGAAGTTCACGTTGTCCGTGAGGTCCTTCCACGTGCCGGACACGCCCTTCACTTCCGCCTGACCGCCCAGCTTGCCGTGCGTGCCCACCTCGCGCGCGACGCGGGTCACTTCGGAGGCGAAGCTGTTCAGCTGGTCCACCATCGTGTTGATGGTGTTCTTCAGCTCCAGGATTTCGCCGCGCGCGTCGACGGTGATCTTCTTGGAGAGGTCACCGGTGGCCACCGCCGTCGTCACCAGGGCGATGTTGCGCACCTGGGTGGTGAGGTTGGAGGCCATGCTGTTCACGTTGTCCGTGAGGTCCTTCCACGTGCCGCCGACTCCCGGCACCGCGGCCTGACCGCCCAGCTTGCCGTCCGTACCCACTTCCTTCGCGACGCGGGTCACTTCCGCGGCGAACGCGCGGAGCTGGTCCACCATCGTGTTGATGGTGCTCTTGAGCTCCAGCACCTCGCCCTTCACGTCCACGGTGATCTTCCGCGACAGGTCGCCATTGGCGACGGCGGTGGAAACCTCCGCGATGTTGCGCACCTGGCTGGTGAGGTTGGACGCCATCAGGTTCACGTTGTCCGTGAGATCCTTCCACGTCCCCGCGGCGCCGGGCACCTGGGCCTGGGCGCCCAGCTTGCCCTCCACGCCCACCGTGCGCGCGACGCTGGTCACCTGCTGCGCGAACACGTTGAGCGTGTCCGTCATGTTGTTCAGCGTGGCGCCCAGCGCGGCGATTTCGCCCTGCGACGGCACCATCAGCTTCTGGGTGAGGTCGCCGTTGGCGACCGCCGTCACCACCTTCACGATGCCGCGCACCTGCGTCGTGAGGTTGGACGCCATGAAGTTCACGTTGTCCGTGAGGTCCTTCCACGTGCCGGACACGCCGGACACCGCGGCCTGACCGCCCAGCTTTCCTTCCGTACCCACTTCGCGCGCGACGCGCGTCACTTCGGAGGCGAAGCTGTTGAGCTGGTCCACCATCGTGTTGATGGTGCTCTTGAGCTCAAGGACTTCACCCTTCACGTCCACCGTGATCTTGCGGGACAGGTCGCCGCGGGCCACGGCCGTGGTGACCTCCGCGATGTTGCGCACCTGCGCGGTGAGGTTCCCGGCGAGGACGTTCACGTTGTCCGTGAGGTCCTTCCACACGCCGGACACGCCCTTCACGTCGGCCTGGCCGCCCAGCTTGCCTTCCGTACCGACTTCCTTCGCGACGCGCGTCACTTCCGCGGCGAAGCTGTTGAGCTGATCCACCATCGCGTTCACGGTGGTGCCGATGCGAAGGAACTCGCCCTTCACGGGCTGGCCGTCGATTTCGAGGGCCATCTTCTGGGTGAGGTCGCCTTCGGCCACCGCCACCAGCACGCGGGCGACTTCCGTGGTGGGCTGCACCAGGTCGCCGATGAGGGCGTTGATGGACTGGACGCTGGTGGCCCAGTCGCCGCGCACGTCGCCCAGGGTGACGCGCTCGCCCATGCGGCCCTCGCGGCCGACGACGCGCTCCACGCGGACGATTTCGTGGGTGAGCGTGGAGTTGAGCGTCACCACCGCGTTGAACGCGCGGGCGATCTCATCCATGACCACGTCCTGCGCGCCGGACGGCAGCCGCACGGAGAAGTCACCGCCCTGCACGGCCCGGAGCGCCGCCAGCAACTGCTGGAGCGGAGAAGGGCCGCCGGGGCGCAGGCCGTCGTCGGCGGCCGGACGGCTGTTGCCGTTGCGGCCACGCGCGGGGGCACGGCGGGCGGACGCGGGCTCGACTCGCGAAGCCTCCGTGTCGCTCAGCCGGTTGGCCGCGACGTTGCCCTGCGACCGGGCGCCTGGAGGGCCAGCGTCCTGGCCTGCGGCGCTGGCGGCCGTCTTTCGGCCGTTGGCGCGCTTGCGGGGAGCGGAGGAGCTGGAAACCTTGGTGTCGTCCACGAGTGAAACCCCTGATCCGGCGGAAGCGTTGCGACCGGTACTGCGAAACCGGTCCGCGATCCCAGGAACGTCCAATGAGTTCGCGGGTTTGTCGAATGTAAAGCCGGGTCGGAAAGGCCCTGTGTGTCAGGCACTGAACGCCGTGCCTGGACGTGAGCCCCACCAACCCCGGAAGCCCCGGGTCGCGGTCACGAACCCCGGGCGGAACCTCCCCATAACAGCTTCAGGGAGGTGAGGCCGTACACGGGAAGCCGTCGCACCCCTGCACATACAACGCCCGCCCCGAGAGCCTTCGGGCAGGCGCGCGCGTACGTGCCGGCACCTCTTCACGCGCGCCGGTGCGGACATCGAAGCGAAGTGCGCTGGTCGCGGGCGCGCCACAGGTCAGCAGGACCTGATCCACGGTGTCCAGCCACCACAGGAACTCCACGTTGCACGGAGCTTCCGCCCGAACCAGCTCCAGGGTGCGGGCGTCGTAGACGATGACGCCGCCGCCCCACTCCACCGCCGCGAGCACACCGCCAGGGCCAATGGACAGACGGCCGCCCGGCCCTGGCACCTGCGCCTGGCCCAGCACCTTGCCGTCCGCCGCCACGGAGACGAGCTGCCCGCTGGCATCCAGCGCGAGGACGCCGCCCGCGTGGCCGATCAGCCATTCCGGCGGAGTGATGTCGCCCACCGGCAGGAGCGCGCCGTTCCGCTCCCGCAGCAGATGGCCTCCGGCGGCGGCCCACAGGCGGCGCTCGCCATCGAAGGCGAGCGCGGTGGCGCCAGCAATCTCCAGGCGCGAGTGAGAACCATCCTCGCCGCAGACCGCGACGACGCGGGGCCCGAACACCGCCGCGCGCGAAGCATCCGGCGCCACGGCCCAGCCCAGGCGCGTGGCCCCATCGAGCTGCCGCGCCAGGCAGTCATTGAGCGCGCCCAGGTGCGCGTCCCCGGCGGGTGAGGCGATGAGGTACGGCAGGCTGGTGGTGGCGACGTAGAGCAGCAGGCCCAGGCCCGCGGCGATGACGAGCGTGAGCGGCCATGCACGGGCGCTCACGCTTCGCGCGAGGCGCGCGCTCTTGCGGCCCGCCGCCAGGTGCCCTTCCCGTCCGCTCACGCACGCTCCTTGCTGGTCTGGAGGACAGCACAGAAACGGCGAGAAGACCTCCCGCCTGTTTCACCGTGTCGGGCGCGCGTACGTGCAACCCCTGTCCCGCGTGCCCCGTCCCATGAATGACCTGCGAGCTGGCGGCCTGCCATGTGCCGGCTGGTTCCAACGGGTTGCCCTGTCCGGTGAAGCACACACCTTTACGCCACCTACGACGGGAAAGGATTCCACACATGCGACGCTCCATTGGCACCGCGGCACTGGCCTTCAGCTTCCTGCTCTCCACCACCGCGCTCGCCCAACAGGTAGGCGACGGGTCGAGCCCCGGGACGACTCCCGGCTCTTCGGGCGGCTCGCCGGAGATGATCAACAGCGGGCAGACGGGCACCGCCGGCTCCACGAGCACGGTCACGCCGGGCACCACCAACTCCACGGGCGTGGAGACGGGCAACACCGCGACCGGCACGGGCGGCTCTGGCACCGGCGTGAACACGACTCCGGGCACCACCGGCACCGGCACCACCGGCGGCGGCACTTCCGGCACGGGCGGCACCGGGACCAGCGGCATCGGCACGGGCACCGGCACCACCGGCTCCAGCACGGACACCTACGGCACCGGGGCCACCGCGCCCTCCACCGGCACGGGCTCGTACACGACGCCCTCCACGGGCACGAGCACCGGCACCTACGGCGGTTCGGACACCAGCACCACCGGCGTTGGCGGCTCTGGCAGCACCGGCACCATTGGCGGCTCCGGTAGCACTGGCACCATTGGCGGCACGGGCACCGGCACCACCGGCGCCACCGAGCCCGGCACCGAGTCCAATGGCTCGACCGTCATCAACCCGGGCGGCACCGGCACGGGTGGCACCAGCGGCACGACGGGCACGGGCGGCGTCGGCGGCACCGGCACCAGCGGCTCCGGCGGCACCATGGGTGGCGTGGGCGGCACCGGCACCAGCGGCTCCAATGGCACCACGGGCGGCTCTGTCGGCGGCCAGTAGCCTTGCTTGCCCTGACATGAACAGCCACGGCCGCCAGCCCTTCGCTGGCGGCCGTTGCCTTTGTCTGGCTTTACTTCGGCGCGTCCAGACAGGCCATGGCCCGGCCCACGTACTCCATGAGCTTCGGGTCGCGGCCCTGCCGCTGGGCCATCTGGGGCTCCTGCTGGTGCATCGTCTGGAGCGACTTCTCGATGCCGGGGTTGCCGCCCGTGAACGCGCGGACGAGCTCGCGCCAGCGCGTGGCCAACACGCGCACCGGCTCGGACGCGGGGTCGGCGCCCTGCTCCATCTGCTCGCGCATGCTCGCGATGAGACGGGGCCACTCGGCCTCCACCTGTTGGATGGCGTCGTCACCCATCGCCTGGCGACGGGCCTCCAGCTCCTTCAACTGCTCCGGGGTGTAGTACTTCTCGAACATGGTCATGGCCTCGATGGTCTGTAGGAAGTCGTCGGCGGAGACGGGCTCCGCCGCGCGCAGCTGCCGTGCGAGGGAATCCAGGCGGTCGCAGAGCTGACGCTGTTCCGCCAGCTGCTCCCGGGCCCGCTGGAGCCGCAGCTCCACCACGCGCAGGGCGGAGAAGTCCGCCCGGCCCAGCGTCTCGGCAATCTCCTCCAGCGAGAACCCGAGCTGCTTGAGCGACAGGATGTGACTCAGGCGGGCGATGTCCGCCGCCGTGTAGAGCCGGTGCCCCGACGCAGTGCGCGCCGAGGGCTTGAGCAAGCCAATCTCGTCGTAGTGGTGCAGCGCGCGGATGGACAGCCCCGTGCGCCGGGCCAGCTCCCCGACCTTCAGCTCCGTGTGCTGCATGCCTCACCCCTTTCCAGCCACGCCCCTTCGCGCGACTGGATGGCATGGGTACAACCTCACGCCGCGTGAGGTTCAAGGGGGAAAACGCACGCAGGAATTGCTAGGGTCCTTGAGTACGCGAACGGCGATGACCGCCGGTGGTGACGCGCACCCTTGAGGAGACCTGTCCTGATGACTCCGCCCCTTGTCGTCGCGGCCCTGTCCGCCACGCGGGCGCTCATTCGCTGAGCCGGTCGTAGCAGCACCGTCGTCCGTCGCAGCGCGAGCCCCGCCTCCTTTTCCGCCCGGCGCCCCGGAGTCACCTCCCGCGCGCTTCTGGCATCGCTCTGCCCGGAGTTCCTCAAGTGTCACTCGAAACCCTCGGTTGGGGTCCCGACCTCGACGTCTCTCTGTCGTCTCTCATCTCGCAGTCGTCTTCCAACACCCTCGTCCCCGGGCGCGTCGTGCGTCAGCAGCGGGGACTGCTCACCGTGCAGACCGCTGGCGCGGCCTTCCTCGCGCGCGCCTCGGGACGCCTCCTCCATCAGGCCCAGGGCGTGGAGGCCCTGCCCACGGTGGGCGACTGGGTCCTCCTGCAACCGCCCGCGTCCGGTGACGGCGAGGCGCTGATGCACGCCGTGCTCCCCCGCCGCAGCCTCCTGAAGCGGCGCGAGGCGGGCAGCGAACACGACGCCCAGCTCATCGCCGCGAACGTGGACGTGGTGTTCCTCGTCACCGGACTGGATGGCAACTTCAACCCCCGCCGCATCGAGCGCTCCCTCACCGTGGCCTGGAACAGCGGCGCCACGCCCGTCGTGCTCCTCAGCAAGGCGGACCTCGCGGACGACGCGGCCGAGCGCGTCCTGGCGGTGGAGTCCCTGGCCCCCGGCGTGGACGTGCTCGCGGTGAGCGCGCGGACGGGCCTGGGCGTGGAGGACGTGCGCGCCCGGCTTCCTCCCGGAAGGACGGGCGTGCTGCTGGGCTCGTCCGGCGTGGGCAAGTCCACGCTCGCCAACCGGCTGCTGGACGCCGCGCGGCTGGTCACCCAGCCCGTGGGGCCGGAGGACAAGGGCCAGCACACCACCACGCACCGCGAGCTGTTCGTGCTGGAGCACGGCGGCCTCGTCATCGACGGGCCCGGCATGCGCGAGCTGGGCCTGTGGGGCGATGAGGAGGAGGGCCTGGCCACCGCCTTCGCGGACGTGCTCGCGCTGGCCACCGGCTGCCGCTTCAGCGACTGCGGCCACCAGGGTGAACCGGGGTGCGCGGTGAGGGCGGCGGTGGAGGACGGCACGCTCTCCGAGGAGCGGCGCGCGAGCTTCCAGAAGCTCCAGCGCGAGCAGGCCTTCCAGCTCCGTCAGACGGACGCCGCCGCTCAGCGTGCGCACAAGCGGGTGGAGCGCGCCCGGTCCAACCAGGGCTGGACCCTGACGCGCTCGAAGCGGCGCGGCGAATAGACAGACACCTTCGGGCGCGGCGCGGACACCTTCCGCGCCGCGTCCGGAGGTGCATCAGAGTCCGGGGTTCGAGTCCGGCACGGAGCCAGGCGGCGGCAGCGGCGGCGGCGTCGGAGCCTCGAGCGCCGGGACCTCCCCCTCCTCCGATGCGTTCGCAGGGTCCGGGACCCGGGCCGGCGTCTCCGGGCCCGAGCCCAGGTCATGGCGCGGGTTGACGTTCTGGTACTGCGACGCGCAGGAGTACGCCACGGTGCGCGAGCCCACCAGGAGCGTGGGCACCAGCAGGCCAATGGCGGCGCAGTTGCCCTGCTCCTCGGTGGTCCGGTCGCCACCGGCGCACACCGCCGAACCAATGAACGCGCCCGCCACCGCGAGGCCCGCCTGGATGAAGAAGTCGCTGGGGGTCGCGCGGCTCTGCGCCCACGCGATGCCGTTCTTGCACTCGCTGCCCGGGGGACTGGAGACGGGCAACAGGCCCGCCGCCGTGAACCACTGCCGGTCCTGGTGGACCAGGGGCTCCGGCCGCAGGTTCGTGACGATGCTCGTCCGATAGCAGCCCGTCTGCCCCAGCATCAGCGCTGCCATCGACGCCGCCACCGCATGTGCCTTCCGCATCAATGCCCCCAATCCCGTTGAGTGACCGCTCGCACCCGCGGTCAGGCCCCTGTGCCTAGCCTGAACGCGGGGGTCACCGGAAGAGGCCGGCGCTAGCGGCGGCGCTTCACCGGCGCGGGCAGGTGTTCGAATGCTGTCTCCACCATGCCGCGCAGACTGGCCTCGTCCATGCCGGCCTTGCCCACGGCCTCCAGCCCCCGGAAGACCGCGAGCAGCATGGCACCCAACCGCTGGGGGTCCGCCTGGGCCGCGAGGTCCCCATGCGCCCGGGCCTGCTCCAGGCAGCGCACGAACGCCGCCTCCAGCCCCCGGAAGGTCTCCAGCGCCCGGTCCGCCACCCGCGCGTCCTGCGCCGCCAGCTCCGACGTGCCGCGCGACAGCAGACACCCGCGCCGGTTCGCGGGCGCCGCGGACGCGGTGGCCACTCCCAGCATGTACTGGCGCAGCCGCTCCAGCGCCCCTGCGTCCGGCCCCTCCAGCGCCTTCTTCACCGACTCCAGGGAGCTGACGCAGTACGTGTCGAACACCTTCAGGAAGAGCTGATGCTTGTCGCCAAAGGCCCCGTAGAGGCTGCCCTTGCCCAGCCCCGTGGCCTGCATCAAGTCATCCATGGAGGTCGCCGCGTAGCCCTTGTTCCAGAACTGGTCGCGCACCGCCCGCAGCACCTGTGCTTCATCGAATGTCCGAGGCCGAGCCATGCCCGGAAAATAAAAGTTATTGACCGTTCGGTCCACCATTCTTAGATATGGACCACAAAGTCCATAACTCTTCCGCCAGTGCGGAGACCGGACAAGGAGCAGGACCATGGGCAGGCTCGACGGGAAGGTGGCGGTCGTCACGGGTGGAACCACGGGCATCGGCTTCGCGACGGCGAAGCGCTTCGCGCAGGAGGGGGCGAAGGTCTTCCTCACGAGCCGCCGGCAGGCGGAGGTGGACCGGGCGGTGCAGGAGATTGGCCACGGCGTGGTGGGCGTGCGCGGGGACGTGTCCGTGATGGCGGACCTGGCCCGGATCTACGCGCGGGTGAAGGAGGAGGCGGGCCACATCGACGTGGTGTTCGCGAACGCGGGCCTGGGCGAGTTCGCGGCGCTGGGCTCCATCACGGAGGCGCACTTCGACCAGACGTTCAACGTCAACGTGAAGGGCACGCTGTTCACGGTGCAGAAGGCGCTGCCGCTGTTGAAGGACGGCGGCTCCGTCATCCTGACGGGCTCCACCGCGGGCTCGGACGGCTCACCGGCGTTCAGCGTCTACGCGGCGACGAAGGCGGCCATCCGCTCGTTCGCGCGCACCTGGGCGTCCGACTTGAAGGGGCGCCGCATCCGGGTGAACACGCTCAGCCCGGGCCCCATCGACACGCCGGGACTCAACGGGCTGGCGCCCGACGTGGAGGGGAAGCAGCAGCTCAAGGACTTCCTCACCAGCCTCATCCCGCTGGGCCGCATGGGGCAGCCGGACGAGGTGGCGAAGGCGGCGCTGTTCCTCGCGTCGGACGACAGCAGCTTCGTCAACGGCGCGGAGCTCTTCGTGGATGGCGGCGCCGGACAGGTCTGAGGCCGGCGGCGGACGCGTCAGTCTTCCTTGCCGTCCGGGTTCGACGCGCCCAGCTTGCGCAGCTTCGCGGCGAAGGGGCTCTCGCCGTTCACCGGCAGCGGACCGCCCGCCATGCGCTGGCGGCGGTCCATGGCCAGGGGGCCTTCAGGGGGCCCTTCCAGGGCTTCCTTCTCGAAGCGGTCCTGACCGCTCAGCACCCGGCCGATGGGGCGGGACGAGCCGACGCGACGAAAGGGATCCACGGACATGCGCTGACCTCCGGATGATGCCCCTGTTCTACCGCGCTTCGGTCCCGGGTGCATCCCACCCGCTCGGGTCCTCCAGCGCGCCGCCGATGTGCCGGAGCACCCGCGCCGCCAGGTCCACGTCGATGAGACGCGCGTCCCAGGTGCAGGTGAGCGTCATGGCCTTGCCGGGCACCAGCGCTCCGTCCTCCACCACCGGCACGTCCCGCACGAGCCCGGGCGCCAGCAGGAGCGGCACGCGGGTGTAGGGCACCATCGCGACGAAACCCCGCTCCAACCCGAGCGAGCCCAGGTTCGTCACCGCCACGGAGCCGAACGGGTCGAACGGCATTCCCACCCGGCGCAGGTCCACGTTCAGGCCGTACCAGACGAAGGACAACAGCCGCAGCGCGGGGCCCATCAGCCAGCCGGGCAACAACGACGAGCGGCGCTTGCCCCGCTCAATCTCCACGTCCTCGCGCGCGCGGACCCGCGACACCCGCGCCTCCATGGCATCCGCCAGCGCCTCCAGCGACTTCTGGTCCGCGCGGTGCACGGTGGCGGTGGTCAGGTCCACGCGCGACGCGCCGCTCGCGGGCTGCACCACCAGCACGCAGACGCCCACGTCCTCGCGCAGCCACGGGCGCTGGCCGCGCAGCACGACGTTGGCCTCCGGGTAGCGGCGCAGCGCGTCCGCCGCGGCCTTCGCCACCAGGTGCGTCACCGTCAGCCGGCGGCCGGTGAGCGTGCGGTGCGTGGCCATGAACGCGAGCGCTGGCTCCATGCGGACCTCCAGCGCGGCGTAGGCGGTGGGGTCTCGCGGCGCGCGCCACGTCCCCAGCGCGAGCTTTCGCAGGGCACTGGCTGGAGGCGCGGGGTGGAGGTCCAGGTTCATGGAAGGTTTCTCAAGCCTTTGCACGGCGGGAGGACCGCGCGCAACCGGGACGGGCACCTGTTAGACATTGGCCCCAGCGCCCCTGCCCTTCCCTCCCGCGCTCCGAGGCCCCTCCGCATGAGCACCCTCGCCCTGGTCCTGTCCCTGGCATTACAGGCCTCGCCGCCCGCGAAGCCGCTCCCGAAGCCCGCCGCGCAGACGCAGAAGAAGGCCCCCGCGGAGGACGTCGCCGCCGCCACCCAGGCGTGGCACGCCGAGCGGCTGCAACACCTTCAGTCGCCGGACGGCTGGCTGACGCTGGTGGGGCTCACCTGGCTGAAGGAGGGCGAGCAGACGGCCGGCTCCGCGCCCGGCAGCGCCGTGCCGCTGCCCTCCCCGGCGCCGGCCAACGCGGGGACCTTCGTGCGCAAGGGCGACACCGTGAGCTTCCAGCCCGCGCCGGGGGTGGCCTTCACGCTGGAGGGCAAACCCTTCACGGGCGGCGCGCTGAAGACAGACGAGAAGGGCGCGCCGGACGTGGTGCGGCTGGGGAGCGTGAACTTCCAGATCATCCGCCGCCAGGACCGGCTGGGCGTGCGGGTGAAGGACGCGGAGGCGGCGGCGCGCAAGCAGTTCCACGGCATCCCCATGTATCCGGCCAGCGCGGACTGGAAGGTGGAGGCGAAGCTGGTGCCGGACGAAAAGCCGCGCATGCTCAGCGTGCCCACGGTGCTGGGGTACGCGGAGGAGATGAAGGCCGCCGGCACGCTCGTCTTCACGATGGCGGGCAAGGAGTACCGCCTGACGCCCGTGGGGGAGGAGGGAGACGAAGCGCTGTTCATCGTCTTCGGTGACGAGACGAACCGCGACGCGACCTACGGCGCCGGCCGCTTCCTCGAAGCGCCGCTGCCGGACAAGGACGGCCGCGTCGTGCTGGACTTCAACCGCGCCTACAATCCGCCGTGCGCCTTCTCCCGCTTCGCCACCTGCCCGCTGCCTCCGCGCGGCAACCGCCTGGCCCTGCGCGTGGAAGCCGGTGAGAAGCGCGCGGGCGACCACTGACCCCTGTTGCCGGAAATGCCACCGTGACGTCCACTCCTGCATTCGAGCTCGCGGTCCTCACCGCTTCCGCCATCGCGTCCAACGAGTCCTTGCTCGACCGGCTGGTGCTCAAGGGAGGAAACGCGTTGCAGCTGATCCATCAACTGGGCGCGCGAGCCTCCATGGACCTGGATTACTCAATGGAAGGAGACGTCGAGGACGCAGGTGCCTTGGGGCGTGAGCTGGAGGCCGCGCTGGCATCGCGATTCTCCGCTGCCGGGTATGCGCTCATCGACTTCCGCTTCGGGCCCAAGCCCTCCAGCTCAGGCCCTGGGGTGAATTGGGGTGGCTACCATGCGGAGTTCAAGGTCCTGGCTGTCGCGGCGATGAAGCGGCTCGAAGAAGAGCTGCGTCGACGTGAGGCGAAGAAAGGAGCTGTTCCCAACCCGGCTCAGGTCCAGGAGCTGCATCGGCGAAGTGCGCCGAAGCGGACCATCGACATCAGCAAGTTCGAGTTCTGCCAGGGCAAGGCCGAGGCCACGCTCATCAACGGTCAGCGATGCTTCGTGTACACGCCCGCGATGATCGCCGCCGAGAAGCTACGGGCCCTCTGCCAGCAGATGGACGAGTACGAGCCACGGAAGAACCCTGCCAGCCGAGCTCGGGACTTCTATGACCTGCACGCCTGCGTCCGCTACGCGGGCGTGGACCTGACCATGCACCGCGCGCTCCTGGAGGGCATCTTCGCATCCAAGGATGTGCCCCTGACGCTCCTGCGGCTTCTTGCGGAGGAGCGCCACCGGGAGTTCCATCGCCGCAGCTGGTCCGCAGTGGAGGCAGCGGTCACAGGCGAAGTGCTGGAGTCCTTCGACTTCTATTTCGACTTCGTCTGCGCGGAGGTTGCCCGGCTACAAGCCGCGGGGATGGTGTAGCCGCCAGCCCGCGTCGTACACGAGGTCCTTGAGCCCGTAAGCCAGGTAGAAGTCGTGCTGAAGTCCTAGAGCCCGCAGAGGAGAAAGGGCATCAGCCTCAAAGCCCGCCCGCTCCATGTAGAAGCCCAGGGCCTGGTGATAGGGATAGACGTAGTTCAGTTGAGCAAGCGTCTGGAGCAGCTTCTCCACGTCCACTTTTTCCTGCTCACGCGCACGCCGGAAGGCCCCCAGGACCTCCTCGACTCCCCCTGCGTAGGTGGGGCGGACCGTCAGGTCTATCAGCGTCCGCTCGACGTTCGTGGCGGGCAGGAACTCCCCTTCGGGTGTCGGTACGTCCTCCACCCCCAGCGCTCCCGTGTTCTTTCCGCTGAGCAGGACGGCCCGGTAGATGTCGAAGTGGAAGACGTAGGTGGATGCGCGCTGATGTCCCTTGAAGGCACGGTCGATGGCCTCCTGGGTGAGCCCGCCCCTGGGAGGGGGCTTCGGACTCTGCTCCTTGTTGACATAGATGACCTTGGCGAACTGGTCGGTCAGCCCCTGCAACCACGCCGCCGTCCCGTGGGAGAGATAGGCGGACGGGCGCAGCGTCAGCGCCACGGCCAGGGGCGACGCCTGCTCCCACACGTAGCGCGTCACCACCTCGCCAGTGTCCGAGGACAAGCGAACCACGGAGAGCTGCTTCGAGTCCGCCAGGAACTGGATGAAGCCGGACAGCCCTACTGAAGCAGGAAGCCCCCATTCTTCGCGGTGCCGCTTGAGCATCGCCGTCAGCGCCGGGCGCGAGTAGACCCGTCCAGGCTCATCCTGGAAGGCCTGGGCGATCAGCCCGGCGGCAAGCTGGAGTTTCGTTCGGCGGGCCATATCAGGCGGAGTGCCCAGGTATATATACCTGGGCACTCCGCCTGTCATAAAACCTATGACCTCAAAACGCCTCCGCCCGCTTCCCTCCAGGAGGGAAACGGGCGGCGTGGGGGTGGCACTCAGGTGAAGCCTCAGAGCTGGATGGTCTTCTCCACATCCGCCATGCGGAAGCGCGCCATCGCCAGGTTCGCGTTCGAGCGATGCAGCGCGATGTAGAGGAACAGGCCTTCGCGGGCCGCGAGCGGTCGGATGATGTGGTACTGCTCGCCCAGGGTGATGAGCATGTCCTCGATGCGGTCCTTGATGCCCAGGGCCTTCATCGTCTTCAGCTTGGCGCGCATCACCTCGGTGTTGCCCGCGGCCGCCGCCTCGACGTTGAACGCCGCGTTCCCACCGACGCTTCCCAGGGTCATCCCGCTGTTGGCATCCGCGAGACAGACCGCGAACGCCCCTTCAATCTTCATCGCCTCTTCCAGCGCCTGCTTCACGTTCGCCATGACTTCACCTTCCAGTAGGACGGGGGGACCCGAGGGGGACTGCGACTGCGGAACGGCAGGCTGCGTCTGTGATGCGTCGGCCGTGAGCTCCGCCAGGTCGAACGTCAGCTGGCTGGAGTAGGAGCGCGGCTGCGGCACGAAGAGGGCCTGCGCCTCCGTCAGCACGAAGAGCGTCTCCAACTGCGCGCCCACATGGCCGCGGAGCAGGTCGCGCAGCGTGTCGCGCGGCACCAGACCCCACGCCACCAGCGTCTCGCAGAAGTTGCCGCCGCTCTTGCGGCACTCCGCCATCACCTGCTCGACGTCCTCGCGGCTCACCAGCTTCGCGTCGATGAGCGCCGTGGAGAAGCTGCGCGCGCCCGGGCCCGTGAGCACCGTCCACGCCACCTTGCGCTCCACCACGAAGATGCGCCCGGAGACCGTGGTGGACTTCACCACCACCTCACCGCCCAGCTTGCTCTCCAGCGCTTCGTTGAGCACCGCCCGGACAACCTGACGGGGCTGGGACACCATGGTTCGAGGAGCCGGATTCATGGGGAGCGCACAGTGACCGCCAGTGTTGGCGCGGTCCGTCGAGGGGGGCGTTACCGCCGGAACAATAAACACCTGAGCTGCATAATCGCAACTCAGCTGTAAAATTCAGGGAAGAGATGACTCCCCTGGGGTTGTGGCAACCCCGTACAAATGTCTGAGTGTGTTGTACCGAAGAACCAAAGACAACGGAACAATTCCAGAGGAGCAAAAACCCAACGCATGCTCCCGACACCGCAATGCGCCGCGGGGACGCAGGGTCTTCCCGCCAACATTTTCCCTCTGGAAGCGGGGGCAGGCAGGGGGAGCCGCCGGAGAAAATCCGGTCTTTCGCGCGGCACGTAGAAACCCCCAGAGCGCATGACGCACCCTGGGGGCCTGGGTCCTGTTGGACCATGTTCCGCGTTGTTTTCGGTTCAGTGCACTGGCGGTGCGCGGTCCGCGGTGGCTTCCGGGGCCAGAGGTGACTCCAGACGTGGGGCGATGCCGTCCTTCAGCTGGCGCAGCAGGGCGGCGCAGAAGGCCTCCAGGTCATCCGGCTTGCGGGACGTGATGAGGTTGCCGTCCTCCACCACCTGGCGGTCCACCCAGCGCGCGCCGGCGTTGATGAGGTCCGTCTTGATGGAGGGGAACGAGGTGACGGTGCGCTCGTCCGCGATGTCCGCCTCCACCAGCATCCACGGCGCGTGGCACACGGCGGCGATGGGCTTGTCCGCCTTGAAGAAGTCGCGCACGAAGCCGACCATGGCGATGTCCATGCGCAGGTGGTCCGGCGAGTAGCCACCAGGAATCACCAGCGCGGCGAAGTCCGCGGCCTTCAGCTCCTTCACCGCCTTCTCCGTGCGGATTTCCGCGCCCTTCTTGCCCTTGAGCGTCTTGCCGGCCTCCACGCCGATGACGACGGGCTCGTGGCCCGCCTGCTTGAGCTTGTCGTAGGGGACCTGGAACTCGGAGTCCTCGAAGTCATTCGCCACGATGAATGCGATGCGCGCCATGGAACTGCCTCCCCGCTGGGCAAAGGTTGCCGTTGAACCCGCCCGAGCAAGGTGCCCACGACAGGGGCCGCGACAATGCCACCCGGCACCGTCTTCCAGTCCCGAGTGCGCTCGCCTGCCCCCCTTCCAGGTCGGTAGGCCGCGTTCACCAACGCTAGATTGCCGCCATGCGCTGCCGACGCCTGCTCCTGTCCGCCCTCGTGGTGCTCACCGCCTCCGCCTCCGCCTGCCGCAAGAGCCAGGCGCAGGGGACGGCCTCCGCCGCGGACTGCGTCCGGATGGAGGACGGCTGGGGACAGGACGGCGACGTGCCCGTCACCGTGGAGGTGGTGGCCGAGGGGCTGGAGGTCCCCTGGGGCGTGGCCTTCCTGCCGGGCGGAGCCGGGGACGCGCTCATCACCGAGCGGCCGGGCCGCGTGCGGCTGCTCCGCGGAGGCCAACTGCAACCGCGAGCCGTGGCCACGCTGCCCCTGACGGCGAACGGCGAGGGGGGCCTGCTGGGCATCGCCGCGCACCCGGACTTCGCGACGAACCGTCAGTTCTACCTGTACGTCACCACCCAGGCGGACGGGAAGGCGCAGAACCGGGTGGAGCGCTGGACGCTGTCAGCGGACGGCACGAGCGCGGCCTTCGAGCGCGTCATCTTCGGCGGCATCCCTTCCGCGAAGTATCACGACGGCGGGCGGCTGCGCTTCGGACCGGACGGCATGCTCTACGTGGGCACGGGCGACGCCCGGGATCCGGACCTGTCCCAGGACCTGGCCAGCCCCGCGGGCAAGCTCTTGCGCCTGACGCCGGATGGAGCGGTGCCCCGGGACAATCCCTTTCCGGACTCGCCCGTGTTCCTGCTGGGCGTGCGCAACACGCAAGGTTTTGACTGGAAGGACGCCACCACGCTGTACCTCACCGACCACGGCCCCAGCGGTGAGACGATGCGCTTTGGCCACGACGAGGTGAACGTGGTGAAGGCGGGCGACAACCTGGGCTGGCCCGGCACGAGGTGTACCTGCGCGACACCTGGGGCCGCCTGCGCGACGTGCTGATGGGCCCCGACGGCCACCTGTACGTCACCACCAGCAACTGCGACGGCCGGGGCGAGTGCGGCCCGAAGAAGGACCTGCTGCTGCGCGTGCGGCGTTAGCTCACGCTCTCCGCGCTGTAGCGGGCCAGGAGGCCCGTGCGCACCGCGTAGCGGTAGACGCGCTGGAACACCCAGCCCGCCAGCACGATGTCCAGGAGCGCCAGCGCGAAGCCCCAGCCGAGCGTGGCGCCGGAGAACTCGCCGCCGGCCACCAGCGTGCGCACGCCCTCGAAGACGTAGGACGGGGGCAGCAGCTTCGCCACCCACTGCATCCACTCCGGCAGCGTGGACAGCGGATAGAAGACGCCCACGAACGGGGACAGCAGGCTGGGGATGGGCCAGACGAACCACTCGGACGCGGGGCCCAACCTCAAGACCATCGCGCTGCTGAGGATGCCCAGCGCGATGCCGAAGAGGAACAGCACCATCACGAAGGGGATGAACAGCGCCCCGTAGGCGGCGAACGACAGGCCGAACACCGTGGTGGACAACAGCAGCATCACGACGAGGCCAATGGCGCTGGTCGCGATGCTCGTCACCACCAGGCCACCCACGTACTCCGGCAGCGTGAGCGGCGTGGCGAAGACGTTGAGGAAGTTGCGCGACCAGACGTCCTCGAAGAAGCCCGTCGTCAGCCCCTGCATCACGCGCGCGAAGAAGTCCCAGAGCAGCACCGCGCCCAGGAGCGCCGGCACGAAGTCGTAGCCGGCGGACGTCACCTCGTTGAGGTACCGGGTCATGAAGCCCCACAGCACCATGTCCACGGCCACCCAGGCGAACAGCGGCACCACGCGCGCGAAGTTGCCCTTGTAGAGATAGAACTGGCGCAGCGCGATGCCCGCGACGTGGTTCAGGTTCATGGCGCTTCGGTCCTCTCCAGGGCCAGCGGCTCGTTGGCCACGGCGATGAACAGCTCCTCCAGCGAGGCCTTGCCGTGCTCGCGCGGCAGCGTCCTCGGGTCGCCCTCCAGCAGCACCCGGCCGCGCGCCAGGAAGAGGACGCGGTCGCAGACGGACTCCACCTCGTACATGTTGTGGGACGTCCACAGCACGCTGCTGTGGCCCTGCGCGGCGAAGGCCTTGATGCGGGTGCGGATGTCCAGCGCGGTGGCCGGGTCCAGCGACGCGGTGGGTTCGTCCAGCAGCAGCAGGCGGGGCTCGTTGAGCATGGCCTTGGCCAGGGACACGCGCGTCTGCTCGCCGGAGGACAGCACGCCGCACTTGGTGTCGCGGAAGCGCTTCAGGTCGTACTGCTCCAGCAGCGTCTCGATGCGGGCGGACAGCCCCTTCACGCCGTAGATGAGGCCGAAGACGCGCAGGTTCTGGGCCACGGTGAGGTTGCCGGGCAGGGGCGCGTAGACGGCGGCGAAGTTGGTGCGCGACAGCGCCTTCACCCGCTGGGTCTCCAAATCCGTGCCTTCGATGGCGATGGTGCCGGAGGTGGGCTGGAGCACGCCCAGGAGCATGTTGATGGTGGTGCTCTTGCCCGCGCCGTTGGAGCCCAGGAGCCCCACGATTTCGTTGCGGCGCACGTGGAAGGAGATGCCGTCCACGGCGGTGTGGGCGCCGTAGGTTTTACGCAGGGCCGTGACGGAGAGCACCAGGGTGTCAAGCGAGCCGGATTTCATCGGGGGTCCCGCTGTACCACGCGGATCGAATCTGGAAAGCTTCGCGTCCCCTTCCCGGTCCCAGTGGAGTCGCCGTGCTGCTGGAAGTACCCATTTTAATCGGCCTGATGGTGGCGGCCATCGCGCTTGCCATCGCCGCCAAGCGGGCCAGCGTGCCGTACAACGTCGCGCTGGTGCTTGGTGGCTTGCTCATCTCGGTTGCACACCTGCTGCCGGGCGTGCCTCCGCTCAATCCCCAGGTGGTGTTCCTCATCTGCCTGCCGCTGCTGCTCTTCGAGGGCGGCATCATGGCGGACCTCAATGGCATCCGCGCGAACGCGGTCCCCATTGGCCTCTTGTCCACGCTGGGGATGGTGCTCGCCATTGGCGCCACCGGCGCCGCGCTGCACTGGATGCTGCATCTGGCGTGGGGGCCCGCGCTGCTGTTGGGCTCCATCCTCGCGGTGACGGACACGGTGTCCATCCTCTACGCCTTCCGCCGCGCGCCGGTGCCCGGGCGGCTGTCGGGCATCATCCAGGGCGAGAGCCTCTTCAACGACGGCACCGCGCTGGTGGCGTACACGGCCATCGCGGCGGTGGTGGCGGGCGGCGCGGCGCCCTCGCTGAGCTCCTTGAGCGGCCACGTGCTGCTCGCGTCGGTGGGCGGCGCGGTGGTGGGCCTGGCGCTGGGCCTGCTGGGCGGCTTCATCATCCGGCGCGCGGAGGATCCGCTCGCGGAGATCATGGTGACGACGGCGGTGGCGCTGGCGTCCTACGTGATGGCGGAAGAGGTGCACCTGTCGGGCGCCATCTCCGCGGTGGTGGCGGGGCTGGCGGTGGGCGTGACGCTGCGGCGGGAGGTGCCGCCGCAGAGCCAGGTGGCCATCCACTCCTTCTGGGAGTACGCCACCTTCGGCGTCAACACGTTCCTCTTCCTCTCCGTGGGCCTGGACACGCGGCCGGAGGCGCTCCAGGGGCACCTGCCGGGCGTGGGCATCGCGGTGGTGGCGGTGGTGCTGGGGCGCGCGGTGGCCATCTACGTGCCCTTCCTGCTGTTGCGGCTGTTCAAGCCCGCGGAGTCCATCCCGCTGCGCTGGCAGCACGTGTTCCTGCTGGGCAACATCAAGGGCGCGCTGTCCATCGGTCTGGCGCTGGGTCTTCCGGAGACCACGCCCGCGCGCGAACAGATTGTCTCCATCGCGTTCGGCGTCACGCTGGTGTCCATGGTGGGCCAGGGGCTGATGCTCACGGGCGCGCTCAAGTGGCTGGGGCTGTTCCAGCAGGACGCGGTGGCGCTGGAGATGGCCGAGCAGCGCGGCAAGCTCATCGCCAGCCGCGCGGCGCACGTGGAGCTGGACGCGTTGCATTCGCAGGGCCTGCTGCCGCGCGCGGCCTATGAGCACCTGCGCAGCGAGTACCAGGTGAACATCGCCCGGGCGGAGCGGGAGCTGCGGCGCATCAGCGAGCAGCACCTGGCCGAGGGGGCGAAGGACCTCTTGAGCACGCGGCGGCGGCTCATCGACGCGGAGCGCACGGCGTTGCAGGGCGCGCGGCGCAACGGGCTGATTCCGGAGGGGACGGCGGAGGAGATGCTGGCGCACCTGGACGCGCGGATGTTGGACCTGGAGAAGGTGCTGCACGGCGGGCACGCGAACTCGGAAGGCAAGGAGCACAAGGCGTCATGAAGATCGTCATCGCGGGGGGAGGACGGGTGGGCGGCGCGCTGGCGGCGCGGCTCGTGTCGGAGCAGCACACGGTGACCGTGATTGAACGCGACGCGGGCATCTGCGCGCGCCTCTTCGAAGAGGTGGGCGTGGTGACGGTGTGCGGAGACGCCACCAACCCGCGCGTGCTGGAGGCGGCGGGCATCGGGACGGCGGACGTGGCGGCGGCGGTGCTGGCGCACGACCCGGCGAACCTGGCGTTCGCCATGCTGGTGCGCTCCACGTCCAGCGCGCGCCTGATGGTGCGGATGCTGGACACGAACTACCGCGACGCGTACCGGCTGGCGGGCGTGAAGGAGCTGGTGGCGGAGGCGGACGTGGTGGTGGCGAAGATGACCACCGCCATCGACTTCCCGCAGGTGTCCGGGTCGCTGCCGCTCAGCAGCGGTGACGCGCTCCTGTTTGAATTGGCCATCCCGGTGCGCGCGCGGGTGGCGGGGCAGACGGTGGCGCAGGTGCGCGGCATGGAGGGCTTTCCTCGCGAGTGCATCTTCATCGCGCTGGTGGATCCGCAGGGCCACACCGCGCTGCCGGAGGGCAACACGGTGCTGAAGGCCGGGCACAACGTCATCCTCGTGGCGCGGCGCACGCAGGTGGCGCAGGCGGTGGAGTTCCTCACCTCCGAGCCGCCGCTGGGCGCGGGCGTGGCGTCATCACTGGCGACGACGTTGCGCAAGCTGGACTTCCTGGCACCCTTGAGTGACCACGAACTGGAGGCGGTGGCGCGCGGCGCGGAGCTGCTCCAGACGCCCGCGGGCACGGAGCTGTTCCGCCAGGGCGACGCGGGCGAGACCTTCTACGTGGTCATCTCCGGCGAGGTGGCCATGAAGGATGCCTCCCGGCAGACCATGGCCACGGTGAAGCAGGGCGGCTTCTTCGGAGAGCTGGCCCTGCTCACGGGCGAGCCGCGCAACGCCACCGCCGTCACCGCCACGCCGTGCGAGCTGGCCGCCGTGGGCCGCGAGGACTTCCGCGGCGTGATGATGGCGAATCCGGCCGTCGCGCTGGAGATGAGCCGCATCCTGGGCCAGAGGCTGTCACGACTGGGCGGACAGGCGCAGCAGACGAAGCGGCGCGGGCTGTTCGGCCGCTGAGAAAGACAGACACCCTCATGACGACGAAGCACACGGCGCTGGTGCTGGGCGCCACCGGCATCATCGGCCGCAACCTCCTCACGTACCTGGACACACGGCCGGACTGGAAGGTGAAGGCCGTGTCGCGCCGCGCGCCGGACTTCGCCACGCGCGCGGAGGTGAAGCCGCTGGACCTCTTGTCGCCGGACTCGCTCGCCGGCGCGGCGGAGTGGCTGCGCGACGTCACCCACGTCTTCTTCGCCGCCTACCAGGAGCACCCGGACGCGGCGGACCTCACGCGCATCAACGTGTCGCTCCTGCGCAACGTCGTGGAGGCGCTGGAGAAGCACGCGCCCGGCTTCCGCCATGTGTCCTTCATCCAGGGCGGCAAGGCGTATGGCGCGCAGTTCGGGCTCTACAAGACGCCCGCGAAGGAGACCGACCCGCGCCACTTCCCGCCCAACTTCTATTACGACCAGGAGGACTTCCTGCGCGACGCGTCCCAGGGCCGGCGCTGGACCTGGACCGCCCTGCGGCCCGACATGATGATGGGCCTGGCCGTGGGCAACCCCATGAACCTGGGCAACCTCATCGGCGTGTATGCGTCGCTGTGCAAGGCGCTGCGCGTCCCGCTGCGCTTCCCCTCCACGCCCCGCGCGTACTCCATCCTGGCCAACGTGACGGACGCCACCGTGCTCGCCAAGGCCATGGAGTGGTCCGCCCTGAATGAGGCGTGCGCGGGGGAGATCTTCAACATCACCAACGGCGACGTCTTCCGCTGGAGCCAGGTGTTCCCACGCATCGCGGACGCGTTCGGCATCCCGTGCGCGGATCCGCAGCCCTTCTCCCTGACAGAGGCGATGAAGGACAAGTCGCCCGTCTGGGAGGCGCTCACGCAGCGCCACGGCCTGCATCCGCATGGCCTGAAGAAGCTGGCCAACTGGGCCTTTGGCGACTTCATCTTCGGCGTGGAGAACGACGCCTTCTTCGACGTGAACAAGGCCCGCCGCTTCGGCTTCCAGGAGATGCACCTGGACAGCGCGGAGGCCATGGTCGCGCTGATGCGTCAACTCCAGGCGGAGAAGCTCATCCCCGCCTGAAGCACCCGTGCGTCAGGGGCTCGCGAGGAAGACGCGCGGGCCCTCTCCACCGATGAGGGTCCGTCCCAGCTCCAGGGTCCAGGGCACGTCGCGCGGCACGGGCTCCGGTGAGCGCAACACCACGGTCGTCCCCTCCCAGTGCTTGGGTTGCAGACACTCGGAGACGCGCCAGACGCCCAGGGAGGAGCGCTCCTCCGGCAGGACCTCCGGGGTCGGGTACCCGACGAGCCCGATGCAGAGGGACTCCCCGTCCTTGTCACAGCCGTCGGGCTCCGAGCCGTTCGCCGGCACGCAGGTCAGGACGGCGGTCACGGTGACGTGGTCGTCCGCGTCACGGATGGCGGAGGCGGCGCGAACGCCCACGGCGTCCCAACGAGGCCCGCAGGCCGTCAGCAGGCCCGCGAGGGCCACGAGGATGAAGGTCGGATGCATGGGGGTCTCAGGGGTTGGGGATGACGACGTTCGACACGCGGGGATCCGCGCTGACCAGGATGCGCAGCCCGGGGTCACGGGCCACGGCGTCCGGCGTGGTGACCGTCACCTGGGTGCCGATGATGTCGGGGACCTTCTGGCACGACTCCGCCCGGTGCAGCGGATGGGCGAAGGCCGTGTCGTCGGCCGCGTACCACGCCGCGGAGACGCAGACGCGCTCGCCATCCGCGTCACAGCCTTGCGACCGCCCCATGCCGTAGACGAGGCCGCAGGCCAGGGTGACCTCGACGGAGACGCGGTCGTCCTCGAGCCGCGTCGCCGTGGCATCCAACACGCCGGCCGCCTCCAGCCCGGGCTCACAGCCAGCAAGAAGAGGGAGTAGCAGCAACAGCCAGCGGCGCACGCGGGACCTCCGGGGACAGGGGACCCCGCGCCCCAGAGCAACACCCGTGCCCACTGGCCGACAGACGGCCGCACCGCGAGCAACACCCCGCGGATAACGACAGACATGTCAGGGCATGACGCCCGCGCCCTGCCCCGGTCTCAAGTGGACTGCTTGAGGCGCCCGCACAGCGCGGACGCCGCCAGGAAGCCCACGCTGAAGGCGTTGCGGAAGCGGTCGTAGAGCGCGCCCACGCCGGGCACGTTGGCGATCATGTCGCCGAAGCTCCACATCTCTTCATGCGCGTGGATGAGCGGCAGCACCTCGCCGCCGTCCTCGCCGCGCTGGAGCGTGAAGTCGTACACGAGCAGCGTGCGCAGCGGGTACGTGTAGAGCCACGCGAACTGCTTGAGGTTCATCACCCCGTCCACGATGGCCCGCCCGCTCTTCCCATCCGGCTCCAGTTGGACGTTGAGCTGGAAGATGTCGAAGTCGAAGCGGAACATGCAGTGGAAGCCCGCCGCGCCCTTGCGGTACGTCTCCTTGCCGCCCCCCTTCTGCCAGGGGTCGGTGAAGGTGACGTCCTCCGCGATCATCGGCATCAGCTCCGCGTCCAGCACCGACGCGGGGATGGAGGTCGTGTAGAGCAGCCGCGTCACTTCGCGGAAGCGCGCTTCGAGCTGCTCGATCAATGCCTGCTCCGCCTTGCGCATGCGCCCCCCTGCCCCTGATTGGACCGGGCCTGAAGGTAGGCACGGGCCCGGGTCAGGGGAAGACGGGGTGCGTCAGCCGCTCAGCTCCGTGAGGAGCTGGGCCGCCTGGTCCTTCACGGACGCGTCCGCCGTGCCCAGCGACTGCGCCTGCCTGGCGTGCCTGGTGGCTTCCGCCCGGTCGAACGGCTGGGTGGCGCGCGCCAGGTTCAGGTGCGTGAGCGCGTCCTGGGGGTTCGCCTCCAGCACCCGCTCCAGCAGCACGCGGGCCCGCGCGTGGTCCTGGTCGCCCATCAGCAGGCGCACCAAGTCGTTGGTGGGGCCGGGCTCGTGGGGCACCATCGCCACGGTCTCCTCCAGGAGCTTGCGGGCCTCGGCGCGCTCGCCCAGCGCCTCGTGCGCCTGCGCCAGCGAGTGGCGGATGTCCCACTGGTTCGGAGCGCGCTGGAGGGCTTCGGTGAAGAGGGCCTTCGCCTCCGCCAGCTCCCCGGCCAGCATGCTCGCCAGGCCGTGCAGGTGGACGTAGCGGACCTGCGCCGGGTCCAGCTCGCGCAGCTCCAGGATGGTGCGGCGGGCCGCGTCCTTGCTGCTGGCCTGGAGGTAGAGGCGGAAGAGGTCCTGCAGCACCGCCACGCGCGTGCGGCCCTGCGCGTGCTCCAGCGCCCGCGTGGCCGCCGCGATGGCAGCCCCGATGGCGCCGTTCGCCGCGTGCGCGCGCGACAGCATCAGGTGCGGCAGGGACTCCTGGGGCGCCAGCACGGAGGCCTGCTGGAAGTGCGTCACCGCCGCCGCCGTGTCCCCGCGCTGCACGGCGATGCGGCCCAGCTCGAAGTGCGGATAGACGCTGTGGGGGGCCACCACCTGCGCGGCCTCGAAGGCGGCCTTCGCGCCCTCCAGGTCGCCGCGTTCAGCCAGGAGCGTGCCCAGGTTGAAGCGCTCGAAGTAGCCGGCGGTGGGCGCGGCGGCCAGCGCCTTGAGCGTCACCAGCGCCACGGGGTCTCCGGCCTGCGCCTTGAGCATGGCCAGGTGCGCCTGCGCCTCCGTGTTGTCCGGCTGCACCTGCAACAGGCGCGTCACGGCCCCTTCGGCCTCCTTCGCGGCGCCGGTGCTCAGGTGGGTGCGCACCAGGCCCATCAGACAGTCCACGTCCTTCGGGTCGATGGAGAGGCCCTTCTGGAAGCTCTTCACCGCCTCCGCCGGCTGACCCTGCTGGAGCGACTGCCCACCCTCTTGCGCGTACCTGGATGCCATGGCCCCTACCTACCACGAGCCCCCAGATTCCCCGCCTCCCCGCCTGCCCCTACCGGCGCAGCGCGGCCAGGGCGACACCCGGCAGCTTCCACCAGGACGGGGACTGCTCGAATTCCGTCAACCGGCGGGCCAGCGTCGCCATCGCCTTGTGACCGGGCACCCACGGGGGCGGGAACAGGGACGTGAGCGGGGCGCGCAGGACCGACTTCTCGATGGACTCCAGCATGAACGTGTTGTGCACCCAGCCCTGCCCGCTCTGGATGTCCCGTGGCGACGCGGACGGATGGCCACCCCAGGGCATGCTGCCCAGCGCGTAGCCCGCCGCGGGCCAGGTGTTGAGGGCCACGGTGCCGTAGCGCAAATCCCGCACCGCCTTCTCCACCGCCGCGCGCACCCTCGGATCCCGCATCGTCTTCGGGTGGACGATGAGCGTCACGTTGAGCGTGCCCCACACCTTCTCGTTGAGGAACGCCACCGCGGCCTCCAGGAAGGCCACCGGTTCATCGGAGCCCGGCAGGCCCGTCTCCGACAGCACCGTGCACCAGGGCTCGTGGTGGAAGACGCGGTCGTCCGTCTTCAAGGGATCCACGTCCGGAATCAGCGCGTAGGCCAGGTCGCCCTCGCCGGGGTTGCCCACCAGCCGCAGGTTGGGGCGCGCGTCCGTGAACTGGTGCCAGCGCTCCTGGGCGCCCGGGTAGTACGCGCGGCGCACCGGCGCCTGGCCCAGGCTCGCCTGGATGCGGTCCACCAGCGCGCCGCGCCTGCTCCAATCCTTCGGCTGCACCAGCAGCTTGGCCGCGTTGCAGTTGAAGGACGCGTTGTTGGCGACCATGCCGGCGATGTCCTCCGCCTGGAAGCGCAGCTCGCCATCCGAGTACGGCCCCGGCACCACCACCACGGGGGAGATGTTGCCCAGCTCGCTGGACACGCGCTTCGCGAGCAGCGGTTCGTTCTTCATGCGGCGCGCGTCGGACTCCGGGCCGGGCGGGCCCCACACGAGCGCGTCGTGGGTCTTGTCGCTGCCGGTGATGTGCACCTCGTCCACCGCGCCGTGGTGGACCAGTTGCGCGCCCTCCTCCGCGCCGCCGTACACGATGGCCAGCGCGTCGCGCGCGATGAGCGGCGCGAAGGCCTGCTCCAGGAACGGGCCCAGGTACGCGTTGACGGGGTTCATCTTGAGCACGCAGGCGGTGCCCTCGACGAAGAGCTTGTAGAGGCAGTCCAGCGGCGGGATGGAGTTGACGTTGCCGCCGCCCAGCACCGCGCAGACCCGGCCCTTGTGGGGCTTGCGATAGAAGGACGCCTGGTGCTCGCGCAGGTTGGCCGCGGTGACGCCGGGCTGGAAGTAGACCTCGCCCGTGGTGCCGGGCAGCAGCATCCCCTCCAGCCTGTCCCGGGGGAACAGCCGCGCGGCGAGCCGCCCGTCCTCCAGCGTGCGCAGGTGCTTCGCGGGGATGACAGGCGCGCCGTGCTTCTCTATGTCCTTCAGCGCGTCCGAGAGCAGCCGCAGGTTGCGCACCACCACCATGGGCCCGGCGAGCCACTCCTCACCCGCGAGTGGACCGCCGGGGTCGATTCCCTTCGCCTCGCAGGCCGCGCGCACGCTGGGCTCCGCGATGGCGACGTACGCGTGGCGCAGCTCCTCCAGGAGCCGGATGCGCTCCGTCAGGGCGAGCTTCGCCCACGCGCTCGAGCCCTCACGGACCCGGCGCACCAGGATGTCGATGGTGGTGCGTGACGTGTGCTGCGGGACGGCGGCGGACATGGCGACCTCCGAGACAGGCTTCACACCGGGTCCCGGTAGAGGGAACCCCCGCGTGCGCCGTCACCGAGGGGCCGCGCCCTCCGTCCTCAGGTGGGCAGGGGCTCGGCCAGGCCCTTGCGGATGGCCTCGTCGATGACGGCCATGACCTTCTTCATGTTCTCGCGGCTGCGGGCGGCCTGCTGCAGGCCCAGCTTCGCCTGCTCCTCGCCCAGCTTGCCCTGCTGTTCACCCAGCTTGCCCTGCTCCTCGCCGAGGGCCTCCATCTTCTCGCTGAGCGCCTCCTGCTCCTTGTCCAGCCCCTCCAGCTCCTTGTCGAAGGACTCGTCGCGCTTGTCGAGCTCCGCTTCCTTGCGGTCGCGCTCCGGGCCATCCGCGAGCGAGTGGAGGCGGGCGCGCTCCATGGCGATCTCCGCGCGCTTGGAGGCGATGGCGGCGTGCTTCGCGGCGATCTGCGACATGGGGTAGGCCAGGTCCGCCTGCTTCTGGCCCAGCTCCGCCTGCTGCTTGCCCAGGGCCGCCTGCTTCTCACCGAGCGAGCCCTGCGCGTCGCCCAGCTTGCGGTCGTCCTCCATCAGCTTGCGCACCTGCTCCAGCGTCTTCGCGTCGCGGATCAGCATGGGCTTGTTGTCGCGGCGCACGAAGAGCAGGTCCTTGCCCGTCTGCTTGAAGGTGCGCGCCAGGTACAGGTCGTCCGTGGAGCCAGCCATCATCGTGCGGCCATCGGAGAGGTACGCGAAGGTGTCACCGTCCTCGATGTCCATGTCCGGAGGCGCGGGCGGCGCGGGAGGACGCGGCGCGGCGGCGAGCATGGGGGCCATGGGCGCTACCGGGGACACCACGCCACGGGCCGGCGGCGCGGGTGGCACGGGCGGGGTGGGCCTGCTGCCGACCGGCGGCGCGGGCGGCACCGGCGGCACCGGCGCCAGCTTGTCACCGTCCGGGATGGGCGCGGGCGCGGGCACGGACGGCGGGACGTGCAGGGTGGTGCGCTGCGTGGTCGCCTTCCCCGGCGTGGGCGGAGGCAGCGGGGGCAGCGCGGGCAGCGGCGTCGCGTCCGCGGGCGTGCCGGGCGCCTTCGCGGAGTGCTCCGTCGCGGTGGGCTTCGCCGCGGAAGACGGCTTCGCGTCAGGAGCAGGCGTCGCGGTGGCGCGGGAAGCGACGGTCGTCCGGGGAGCCGGCGCGGCGTCCTCCGGCAGGGTTCGGACGGTGCCCACCTTCACGGGGGCAGGGGCCGCGTCCTTCGCGGCGGGGGCGGTGCTCTCCGCGGGCGCCTTGGCGACGACCTGGAAGGGCATCAACACCACCGCGCCGAGGGCGAACAGCGCCCCCTTCAGCCACCGGCGGGGTTGCGTGGGGACGACATCGACATGTTCCAGCATGCGGAGCCTCCTGTGCAGCGCGTGAAGGTGGGCCGACGCCCCGAGCGCCGCTGCGCTGCCCGGGGGCCGGGTGATGCCAAAGGCGATGAGCAGCTCGCCGTAGTCCGCGGGCTCCGCGCCGGTGAGGCGCAGCGCCTCCGCGTCGCACGCCTCCTCCCGGGCGAGCGCGTACTCACGGGCCGCCTGGCGCGCGAGCGGGTGGAAGAAGAGGACCGTCTCCGCCAGCGCCGGCACCCAGCCCAGCCACAGGTCCCCGCGCCGCAGGTGCGCGATCTCATGTGCGAGCGCCATGCGCAGCGAGTCCTCCGGCAGGTCGCGCAGCGCCTTCGCGGGCAGCACGATGACCGGCGACAGCAGCCCCGCGGCCAGCGGGCTCACCACCTCGTCCGACACGAGCAGCGTGGGCGGACGGCGCAGGCCCGCTTCATTCGCGAGGAACTCCGCCTCCTCCTCCAGCATCGGGTGACGCAGGGGCCGCGCGCGCTCCCGCATGCCCCGCACCTGGCGCCACGCCAGCACGTGCCCCCGCACCTTCCACGCCACGCCCGCGCCCCAGAGGACGAGCAGCGCCCACACCCCGCCCACCGTCCATGGATGCGCGCGGAGCGACGCCACCGCGCCCTTGAAGAGCGAGGCGGCCCGCGCCCTGGCCGAAGGGGGCTCCACGTGAACCGGTGTCTGCTCTTGCGGCGACAGCCGCATGCGCACGGTCGCATCGGGCGCCGTGAGCACCATGACCGTCTGTCCCTGCGTCTGGGATTGCGCGCTGTCCAGGCGGACCGTCTGGGATTGCGCGGCCGTGGACTCCACGGGCAGCAGCGCCAGCGGCATGGGCTTGGGCCAGCCCAGGGTGAGCACGAACTTGAGCGCCACCAGCCACCAGAGGCCGGCGCGCAGGGCCGCGGGCAGGCGCGGCACGGCCCGGGCCAGCAACCAGACCGCCAGCGCGCACAGCGCCCCCTGCCACGAGGCGCGCCACACCGACTCCGACCACGACGACCACCACGGCGAGGTCATGAGAGGCGTCATGGGGCTCACTCCTTCCGCTTCTGGCGCAGGCGCGCCACGACGTCCTGGAGCTGCTTCAGCTCTTCGTCGGACACGTCCTCCGTCTCCGACAGGTAGGTCACGAACGGCGACAGGGATCCGGAGAGCGTGCGCTGCACGAAGTTCCCGACGACGTCGCGCAGCAGCTCCTGCGTCGCCACCGGCGAGGCGTACTGGAACACCCCGTCCACCTTGCTCCGCGTCAGGTGCCCCTTCAGCCGCAGCCGCTCCATCACCGTCAGGATGGTGGAGCGCGCCAGGCCCTGCGCCTCACCGAAGCGCTCGGCCACCTCGCCCACCGTCGCCGGCCCGTGCTCGGCCACGTACCGCAGCACCGCCAGCTCCTGCTCTCCCACCGGCTTCTTCATGCGCCCTGCCCTTCGTGACGACAGCTGTAGTCAAGAAGCAAGGTACGCCTGACTACAGCTGTCGTCAAGCAGGTGTCTCCGCGAGGCGGACGTGCGTCGTGATTGGGATTGGCGAGTCGCCTACGGCCCGGCACCCGGGCGCCTGCTCGCCCGGCCGCTCAGGTAAGGGTCGGGTAGCAGAGGACCGTGTGTGTCCTTGTCTCTGTCGGAAGGGCAACCAGATTTCTGGCAGCCGACTTGAACCCACCCGACACACACGGAGATTTCCCATGAAGCTCCCTCTGTTCGCGGCGATCGCCGCCCTGTCGCTGTACGGTTGCGCCAGCCACAATGCCAACACGCGCGAGGCCTCGTCACCGGAAGCCGGTGCCATCGGAGGTTCGGGCAGCGCGGGTGAGACCCAGGACACCAGCGGGAGCATCGACTCCTCGTCCTCGGACTCCTCCAACCAGGAGCTGCCCGGTGAGACCGGCAACGTCAGCGACCTGGAGAAGCGCGACCGCATGAACGCGCCCACCGTCTACGAGGGCGAGGCCACCGGCGGCTCCGGCGCGCCCGACGAGGCCGTGAAGACCGGGGACGGAGAGAAATGGGACGTCCAGCAGAACACGCCCACCGAGCTGGGCGACACCCAGTCCCCCTCCGGCGCGGTGAACCAGAACCGCGACCCCAATGAGAAGGGCAACCTGGGCACCGAAGGCAACCTGGGTGGCACCGGCGGCTCCGGCAGCACCACCGAGGGCAAGAGCGACGTGAGCGATGTGAGCGACGAGGCCGGCTCCGGCGCGCTCAACAGCGATGTGGACGCCCCGAGCACGGACACCTCCAAGGTGGAGACGGACGCCACGCCGGATCCCACGAACTAGTCATCGCGCCCCACGCGAGGGCGGATACCCGGGAAAGCCCGCTCGCGGGCCGTCCCGGGTATTCGTCTGTCCAGCCCGCGCCCCTCCAACTAGAGTGAGCACCAATGACTGGTGCTCCCTTCGTGGCCCTCATCGCGCTGCTTCACTCCCAGTCCTCCACCATCGAGGAGGTCCCGAATGATCCGCGGCAGGAGTCGTACTCCGCGTCGGAATCATCGGGGAGTTCGGGCGGCTCGGACGGCATCGGGTTCCGGGCGCTCCTGGAGGTGGGGCCGCTGAGCTTCCCGTCCGGGACGCGGGGCGGGGGGCAGGACCTGTTCGGCTACGCGTACCCGTCGCTGGGCGTGGATGGCGGCGAGGACTTCGCCTTCATGCTGGGCGCGCCGCTGCGCTTCCGGCTCCTGGACAGCGAGCCGAAGCAGAAGGACGACGACTACGGCGCGTGGCTGCGGCGCGAGGACTGGGACGAGCGCAGTGACTACGGCCAGGTGGTGCGCCTGTTGCGCATTGGCGACGAGTCCGGCCGCTTCGGCCTGCGCGTGCAGCCGTTCCTGGAGGAGTCGCTGGGGCGCGGCTACCTGGTGAACCGCTACGACAACCAGCTCAACCCGAACTACCACCCGGCGGGCGGCACGCTGTCATTCACCGCGGGGCCCGCGCGCGTGCAGCTCTTGGCCAGCGACGTGCTCGCCGCGCGCGTGTTCTCCGGCGAGCTGCTGCTGGACATCGGCCGCATCGCCAGCGACAGCGAGGGGAACTTCGACCGCTACCTGGTGCGCGCCTCCGCGGCGCACGACTTCGGCGAGGCGGGCGGTGTGACGCCGGAGGCCACGGTGGCGTCGGTGGGCGGCGAGTTCGCCATGTACAAGGGCGAGCGGCTGCGCACGTGGGCCCTGGTCGCCGGCGGCGCGCGGCTCAACGAGGGCGCGCAGGACGTGGGCGCCCTCCTGGGCGTCGCGTTCGAGGGCAACTTCAAGGGCACGCAGATCAGCGTCACCGCGCAGGGGCGCCGGCAGGGCGGAGGCTTCCGCTTCGGCTACTTCGGCGCGGGCTACGAGCTGTCGCGCTTCTCCGCCGTGGGCCTCTCCGAGGAGCCCCAGTCCGACCAGCGCGTGCCCCAGGACTTCTCCGGCTACCTGGAGGTGTCCGTGGCGCGAGGCGACGGACCGGACTCCCCGGAGGTGGTGGCCAGCGGCGCCGTGGAGTACTCCGCCTTCGGCCGCGCGGACGGCGACCTGTCCCTGAGCTTCAGCAGCCCGGGCGGCGAGTCGCGAGGCATCGCGCGCGTGATCGTGGTGGGCCTGGGTGACAAGCCCCGCTACTCGGTGGCCGCGGAGTTCCGCCAGCGCGTGCTGCCCGCCATGTACATCTGGGGCGCGGGCTCCACGCAGACCTTCCCGCAGCCGGACGGCACGCTGGTGCAAGGCGTGAGCGCGGGCGCGGGCGTGGGCGTGGACTTCGCCCGCCGCTAGCTCCCCAGCGTCCCGCCCTCTTCCTGAACGGGATCGCAGGGCAGGATGGCGCTGTGCCGCCGGGCCGTCTCGCACGACTTGCCCACCAGCCAGCGCGACAAGAGGCGCACGCCGGAGGCGAAGAGGCCGTCGTCGCCCTTGTGCAGGGCCTCGAAGAGGGACTCGTCCAGCACCGACTCCTCCGGGTCGATGAGGAACTCCTCCGGCTCCAGCGGCTTGAAGAGGGGGTTCTGGTCGAACACCGTCTCCAGCGGGTGCGGACGCAGCCGGTGCTGTCCCGCGTGGGCCAGCCCGTCCAACGTCTCCACCATGTGCGTCGCGTCCACCAGCGGGCGCAGCGCGGCCACACCCGCCAGGCCTGCCTGCTCCGCCATCAGCGACACGCGCACGCGGCGGATGGCGCGCGACACGGCGTCGCCGGGGCCTTCCGCCTCCCAGCTCAGGTTGAGCTCCGAATCCAGGCCCAGGCTGCGGTTGGTCGTGTTCGCCGAGCCAATGGTCATGAAGGTGTCATCCACGATGAGCACCTTCGAGTGGATGTACGTGAAGACGTCCGAGCCGTCCTCGTCCTTCGCCGCCGAGCCGTACACCGCGAAGCCGTGGCCCGTCTCGGATGCCACCGCGCGCAGCGCGCGCAAGAGGCGCACCTGGGCGACACCCATGGCGATCTGCTCACGCAGCGCCTCCGGCTGACGGGGCAGCACCAGCATCACCTGGAGCCGGGGCCGTCCGGCCGCGCGCATGCGTTTGACGAGCGCGTCGTAGATGGCGCGCGAGGAGAAGTACTGGTTCTCGATGTAGATGAAGCGCTCGGCCGCGTCGATGGCGTCCACGTACAGCGCGCGGATCTCCTGCACCTCGTCCTGCGGCGGCAGGAGCGTCTTGCCGAAGGTGCGGCTGATGGCCACCGGGCCCGGAGGCGCGGGCATCGTCGCTTCGAAAGTCATGTCGTCGCGGTTCACGGGCTCCAGGCGGAGCTCGCCTCCGCCCGAGTGCGCCCAGCGCGCCTCGAACAGCTCCGCGAGCGGCTTCACCGCGGGGCCCGTCAGCACCGTCTGCACGTCGTGGTAGGGCCCGTGCGGGTCGCGGCCGGAGTCGCAGCGCAGCTTCGAGCGCGCGGGGTGGTCCCGGTCATCCCAGCGGCAGTCACACACGTCCATGCCACCGGTGAAGGCCATCACGCCGTCCACGACGACGAGCTTCTGGTGATGGGCGCCGTACAGCGGACTGGAGGAATCGAAGCGGAAGCGCAGCCGTTCGTTCGTCGTCCAGTTGAAGAGCAGGTTCTGCATCCACTCGCGCTCCATGGCGAGCAGCATGCTGAAGTCCCACGCGAGGATGTAGACGTGCAGCTCCGGGTTCTCCCGGCACATCTGATCCAGCAGCGGCAGCAGCCGGACTTCGCCGCCGTTCGCCTCCTCCAGGTCCTCACCGCGCAGCAACGTCACGTCGCTGTCGAACTGCCAACCGGTGATGACAATGGAGCGGCGGGCCTTCCGGATGGCCCGATACAGCTCCCGGTAGTAGTCCCGGGCGTCCACCAGCACGCCCGCGTCATGCGTTTCCGAACGCGTCCAGCAGTTGCGTCCGGGGCTGAGAATGCGTTTCACGTCGGTCACCTGGCCCTGGAGTGGATTCCCGATGTCTCGTCCGCGCCCGGCCGGCGGAAGCATCACCCCACGAAGACAATGTGCTTTCCGGTCGCCAGCGTCATGTCGGTGGAGGAAACAACCTTGGCCACCTTGCGAGCCTCGCCACCCACGGTGTCGAAGGCCGCGGCGATCAGGTCACCGAGCGTCACCTGCACGCGCTTCGCCTGCTTGCCGGCGTTGGACACGGCCTTGACCGTCTTCGCCTTCACCTGACGGGCCTTGCGCTGGATGGTCTGCTTCTGGGTCTTGGTCGCCATGGTCTTCGTTCTCCGAGGATGAAGTGTCTGCCCGTCTGCGTGATGTGCCGTACCGCCCCGTACCGCCCGTCCTGCCGTGCTGCCCCTGCCCCGTCCCGCCCGTACCGCCCCGTGCTGCCCCGACCCGCCCTGCCCCGTACCGCCTTGCTGCCCCGCCGCCCTGCCCGCCCGTACCGCCCCGACCCGCCCTGCCCCGTACCGCCCCGTCCTGCCTTGCTGCCCCGACCCGCCCTGCCCCGTCCTGCCTTGCTGCCCCGTCCCGCCGCCCTGCCCCGTACCGCCCCGTGCTGCCCCGTCCCGCCCCGCCGCCCTGCCCGCCCACCGTCCCGCCCGTCCTGCCCTCAGACCCAAGAGCAACTGCCGTGCCGTCGCTCAAACCGGCGTTTTTCGAGGGAAGAAAGTCCGCGGGCCCCCTGTCACGCCGGGCAGGACTGTCTTTCTTTCAGCCCCGCTCCAGGTAGTTCCGCCCTCTTTCCTGCCCTCCGGTGCCATGCGCACCCCGGCGCACGTCAGGCGTGGAACGGAGCTGTCCGACGCTGGGACAGCACACCGTCCACGCAGGGGTGGATGTGCGAGGACCTGGGAAGATTCAGGGACGGGGAACCCTGACGCGGGGCCGCCCGGGGAACAGGGGGCCATCCAGGCGTCAGGGTGGGGATTCCGCGGACGGCGCCTGCCTCCAGGGCGGCGCGCATCCGGCACGACTCACACGGCTACTTCGACGGCGGCACCAGGACGAGGATGAGCTCGCCCCCCACGTGCTTGCCGGCCTTCTGGTACACGGCGCCCTGGCGGCCCAGCTCCACCTCCACGGAGGACTGGTTCGGGATGATGACGCGCAGCGTGGCGCTGCCGTCCTTCATGCCCAAAAGCTGGAGCGACGCGTTCGTCCCGTTGGGGAGCTTCACTTCCGTGGGCTTCTGGGCGCCCACCTCCACGGTGTCCAGCGACATGCGCTTGAAGGAGGTGAAGCTGAAGTTCTGCTTCTGGAACGCCTCCTTCATCTTGGAGAGCTCCGGGGGGTCCACCACGGTGCCCTTGTTGGAGGCCAGCACCACCTCCACCTGCACCTTCACCTTCTGCTCCTGGGCGGAGGCGACCGCCGGCCCCATCACCAGACCCACGGCGAACAGCAGTGCCAGCACCGCCCACGTCGGCTTCGTCATAGCGCTCCTCCGGTGGGCCGGGGCGGGACGGACGGAGCCGGCGCCGGCTGTCCTTCCTGGTCCTCCGGCGTCACGCTCGAATCCTGGGACTCCACCGCGCCCGGCTTCTTCTCCTTCACGGGCTCCGGGGCCTGCTCCTGCTCGTCCACCATCCAGATGATGGAGCCGCCGCCTTCGGTCTCCATCACCACCGGGGCCACGCGGGCGCCCTGGTAGGACTGGATGGACTTCACCGTCATGCGCTCGGCGGCGTAGCCCTCCGGCGCGTTGTCGCGCAGCACCAGCGGCAGCGCCACCAGCATCACCACCGCGGCGGTGGCCAGCGACGAAATCATCGCCGTGCGCTGGTAGAGGAACATCTCCGACAGGGCCAGCCGCATCCGTTCAATGAGGGGCGGCTTCTCCGGCGTCACCCGGGCCATGACCTTCTGGGCGAAGTCCTTGAAGTCGACGTCGTCCACCGCCATGTCCAGGCCCACCCGGAGCAACCCGGACTCCGCGCGCAGGTCCGCCGCGCGGCCCGTGCAATCCCGGCAGGCGGCCAGGTGCCGCTCCACGTGGACGCGCTCCCCGGGAGCGAGTTCACCGTCGATGTAGGGAGACAGGAGCGGTACGAAACGCTCACACGCGGGATTTCCGGCCATACTCTTCACCCTGCGGGCTGGTGGGAATTCGTCGGTGGGGACGCGACGGGACCCTCGGATATTCGAGGAGGCCTTTCTGGCGTCCTCATTCGTTGCCCACCCCGCTCTTGGCTTCGTCCAGCTCCAGATAATCCCCCAGGATTTTCTGCACCTTGGCGCGCGCGTGGAAGAGCCGGCTCATCACCGTGCCCTTGGGGATGTCCAGCGTGCGGGCCAGGTCCTCGTAGGACATTCCTTCAATCTCGCGCAGCAGGAGGATGGCGCGGTGCTTCTCCGGCACCGTGGCCAGGGCCTCCTGGATCTTCTCCGCCAGCTCCTTGCGCAGGGCGCTCTTCTGGGGATTGGTCCCCAGGCGGCTGCCGAGCGCGCCGATGCGGGCCTCGGAGAGGTCCACGTCCTGCGTCTCGTCGAACTCCACGGGCTCGCCGCCGCCGCGGCGCTTGCGCAGCACGTCGATGCAGATGTTGGACGTGATGCGGTAGAGCCACGTGTAGAAGGACGCGTCGCCCTTGAAGTGGTCCAGGTACTTGTAGACCTTGACGAACGCCTCTTGCGAGACGTCCATCGCCTCCTCCTTGTCCTTCAGCATTCCGAGCGCGACGGCATACACCTTGCGCTGGTAACGCTCGACGAGGAGCTTGAAGGCGCGCTGGTCCCCGCTGCGGACGCGCTTGACGAGTGTGAGGTCGTCGGTGGCCAAGTGCGCGGCACCGTAGCACAGGCCGCGCCAACCCCAATGATTTCGACGCGCCCCGTCGCTCCTAGAGGGAGCTGACGAGCGCGATGGCCGCCAGGGCCAGGCCCACCATGGCCAGCACCGCGCCGAAGACCATGCGGTCCCACTGGGCCTGGGTGACGGAGGATTCCTCCGTGTCCTCACCCGCACGGAAGGTGTGGAGCACGTTCCAGAACATGCGGGCGCCCAGCCGGCGGTCCGAGCCGTGGCGGTCCCGGGGATCGTCGTTCTGGAGGGGGCGGCCCTGGGCGTCCCGGCGCACGAAGGGGCCGGGCAGGGGCTGGTAGAGGCCGGGGGTGAGCGGGGCGGCCTGCTCGGAGTGGCGCACGTCGGGCGGGGGCTCCAGTTGGACGGCGTCCGCGCGCTCGCGGGCCTCTTCCGGCGTGGGCGCGTCCATCACCCACATGCCGGCCGCCACGCCGTTCTGCCCGGTGTGGGCGTCCTGGAGCTGCGCGAAGCCCTGGTCCTTGAGGGCCTGCTCGAAGGCGGCCCGGCCCTCTTCCGCGGGCGGGTGCTGGGCGGCGGCCTCCGCGTAGGCGGCGAAGAAGGCCCACAAGCGGGCCACCCGGTCCGACGAGGGCAGCGACGAGGGCCGCACCTGCGCGGACAGGAGCGCCGCGTCCGACGCGAAGCGCTTGCCCACCGCGAGGTGGCTCTCCAGGTCGTCCAGGCCGGAGGGGATGAGCGACTCCACGTCCAGCACCGGCCCGCGCGCCTCGCCCGCGCCCAGGTAGGGGCTGGCGGTGGTGGGGCTGGAGCCGGGCGTCCGGAAGCCGTCGCCGCCCTTGCGCCGGGGCGTCTGGGGGGCCGCGCCGGGGGACTCGAAGCCGGTGCCGGCGTCCGCGCGGGGCGCGCGCCCCGTCCCGTCCGCGCGGGGGCCCCGGTTGGGAACGCCGACGCGGACCGAGCGGGCCCCCACGTCGCCCCCGTCCGGAGCCACTTCCGTCCCTTCGCCGCCAGGGAGGCCCGGCTCGCCGGGCTCGCCTCCAGGTTCCCTGCCAGGCTCCAACGACGCGCCGCCGTCCGCCTCTGGCGGAAGCCCCACGGGCGGAGCGCCGATGCGGGTGCGGTCCCCGGGGGAGGTAGTGGGGGTGGAGGTCTCCATCCCGTCATCGCGGAACGGAGACGCCGGTGACGGGCTCGCGGGCGCGGAGGGCCCACCGCCGGAGCGGGGCCCACCCGAGCCGTTGGGACCCCCTGCGCGGGGGCCGCGGATGTCGCCGACGTTTCCCATCACGGGGGATTCTCTCACAACGAGAACCCCGAGTTGCATGGGGGGCTACTCCCCCTCGTGATCCACCTCCACGGGCGTCGTCATCCCGTTGGCATCCAGACGGACGCGGTACACGGCGTTGAGGCCGTTTCCGTCCGTGTCCGCGCGGGCGAGGCAGGACACCTCCGGTTCACCCACGGGGCTCTCCTCCACCCGCACCTCGTACTGGAGGTGGACGGTGGGGCCGGGGTCGAAGCCGATGCGACGGAAGTCCTCGTGGTCCTTCGGGAAGGGCACCGCCTCGCCCCGCTGGGGCACGGGGGCGGGATAGGGCGCGATGGACACGTAGTCGCCGTGCTCGTCGCGGAAGCCCTGCACCGCGTCGCACAGGGCCAGCACCTGGACGCGGGCCTCGGTGGCCACCTGCTCCGGCGGCACGGTTCCGGAGGCCCTCATCGCGGACAGCCGGGTGATGAACAGGCCGGTGGCGGCCATCGCCGCGAAGACGGTGACGGCGATGCCCATGCGCACCGCCGTGTTGCGCGGGCGCTCGGGGCCGGGCTCCCCAGGGTTCCCAGTCTCCGAAGACGAGGCCATCAGGCCCACTCCCGGGGATTGCGCAGCACCTCCAGCAGCCGGGCCTCGGGCGTGCCGGGCTCCGGGTGGTGGTCGTAGCGCCAGCGCACGCGCGGCGGCAGCGACATGAGGATGGACTCCGTGCGCCCCTGCGTCTCCAGGCCGAAGATGGTGCCCCGGTCGTAGACGAGGTTGAACTCCACGTAGCGGCCCCGGCGCACCTCCTGCCAGAAGCGCTGTCCTTCCGTCACCGGCGTGTCCTTGTGCTTCTGCGCGATGGGCAGGTACGCGGGGATGAAGCTGTTGCCGCACGCCTGCACGAAGGCGAACTCGCGCTCCAGGTCGCCGCCCATGTTCTCGAAGAAGAGGCCGCCCAGGCCGCGCGCCTCGCCCCGGTGGCGCAGGTGGAAGTACGAATCGCACGCGGCCTTGAAGCGCGGGTAGTACGTGGGGTCGTGCGCGTCGCACGCGGCCTTGAGCGTGCGGTGGAAGTGCGCCGCGTCCTCTTCGTCCAGGTAGTACGGCGTCAGGTCCGCGCCGCCGCCGAACCACGCGCGCCCGCCCTGGTGGATGAAGCGGTAGTTGGCGTGCACCGTGGGCACATGCGGGCTCTTCGGGTGCAGCACCAGCGACAGGCCCCCGGCCCAGAAGGTGCGCCCCTCGCCCTGGAGCTTCTTGGCGAAGGCCTCCTCCAACTCGCCGTGGACGATGGAGATGTTGACGCCCGCCTTCTCCAGGACGGCGCCGTCCTCCAACACGCGGCTGCGGCCGCCACCGCCGCCGGGGCGGCTCCACGCGTCCTCGCGGAAACGGCCCTGGCCGTCCAGTTGCTCCAGCGCTCCGCAGATGTCGTCCTGGAGCTTCTGGATGAAGGCGGCCATGCGCCCCTTCAACCCCTCCACATCCACCGTCGCCGTCATGCCCGTCGTCTCCCTGGTTCGGGTTGAACGGGCGGGCACACTACTAGGGGCCCTGGGCGGACGGGGCCTCGAAGTCCACGGGAGGCGTGGACGGCGCCAGGTTGCCCGCCGCATCGAAGGCCTCGATGCGCGCCCGATAGCTGCGCCCGTCCTCCAGCGAGAACGCTCCACCGCAGGCCTCATGGCCCAGATAAGCCGTGTTGCCTTGCACGGGCAGCAGGTACTGCTGGGGTGACAGGCCCAGTCGCCGGGGCGACAGCTTCACCACCAGGAAGGCGGGGCTCTCCTCGCGCAGCGCCAGGTTGAGCTTCACGAAGCGCGCGATGCCCTGGGGCGAGCGGCGCACGAAGCCCTCCGAGACAGCGGGGCGCTTCACCCACTTGGGGGCCTTGGCGTCCGGCCCCTTGCCGCTCAGCCACGACGGCTGCGCGCCCACCTGGCCATTGAGGAGCGCGACGTTGGGGAGCACCTCCTGCAGGTTCAGGAAGTAGCGCTTGTCCGGCTGCATCGGCTCCGCCAGCTTGAGGATGATGGTGGCGCGACCCAGGGAGCTCTCCCAGCCCTTGGTGACCTTGAGCTTCACCTCGTGGTCGGTGGAGACCAGCTTCAGCGGCTTGCCCACCAGCCCCAGCACCGGCGACTTCGCGGTGCCCACGCCCTCCAGCAGGATGCGCATGTTGGTGGGGACGATGCCGCCGGGCGCGGGATACAGCTGCACTCCGTCCCCGGTGCACTGGGCGGAGGCGTGGGCGGCGGACAGCAGGGCAGCGGCGAACACGAGGGCACGGAACACGATGCCGTGCAGTGTGCGCCGGGAATGGCCGGGAGGGAAAGTCCCGATGGACCCGGCCCGTCAGTGCTTGGGGCCTTCGTCCTCGCCCAGGGTGATGGCGCCGAAGCGCGCCTCGTAGCGCTGCACGCCTTCCTGGAGCGCCTTCAGGAGCCGCTTCGCGTGGCGCGGGCTGGTGATGATGCGCGAGCGGACGCGGGCCAGGGGCTGCTGCGGTTGGACATAGAGGAAGTCCAGCACGAACTCCGAGTCCGTGTGGTTCGTCAGGACCAGGTTGCTGTACTGGCCATTGGACACCTCTTCGGTCATCTGCACCTGGAGCTGCACTTCAGGGGGCTTCGTCGGAGTGTCGGCCATGAGTCAGGCGGCATAGCGCCTGGGGCCCGCCGTGGCCAGTGTCCTCCCCGTGAGCACGCGCTGGCGGGACATCGACGGGGAGTCCACCGCGCCCTTCGCCCTGGGGCACGGGCCGGACGCCTGCCTGCTGCTGCACGGCTTCACCGGCAGCCCCTGGGAGGTGCGTCCCCTGGGCGAGGCCCTGGCGGCGCGGGGGATGCGCGTGCTTGCGCCCCGGCTCCCGGGCCACGGCACCACGCCGGAGGCGATGCTGGACGTGGACTTCCGCGACTGGCAGGCCTGCGCGGACCAGGCGCTGGCGTCGCTCGCCGGACACCGCCGCGTGTTCGTCGCCGGACTGTCCATGGGCGCGCTCCTCGCGCTGCGGCTGGCCGCGCATCAACCGGAGGCCGTGCACGCGCTCGTGCTGGTGGCGCCCGCGGTGCGCTTCAAGGGCGCGCGCATGGCATTGGTGCGCCAGCTGTGCCGCACGCCGCTGCTCGAATGGACCACGCCCTGGGTGGACAAGGGCGGCACGGACATCTCCGACCCGGCCGCGCTGGCGCAGGCGCCGGTGCTGCCCGCGTTCCCGGTGGCCCGGCTGCGCGACCTGTGCAGGCTCCAGGACCTGGCGCTGGCGGACGCGCCCCGGGTGCGCTGCCCGGTGCTGGTGGCCACCGCGGAGCAGGACCACGTGGTGGATCCGGAGGGCGGACGCTGGCTCGCGCGGCGGATGAAGGCGTGTCCGGAGGTGCGGCAGGTGGCCTATCGGGAGGGCTTCCACATCATCCCGCGCGACGTGTGCGGGGCGCGGCTTGGCCGGGAGGTGGGGGACTTCCTCCAGCCGTGGCGCTCGGAGGAGGACTTCAGGGCTCAGCCGGATTGGGCGGAGGGGCAAGGCGCGCCACCGCCGTGAGCAGCTCCACCGCGTCGAGCGGCTTGGTGACGAAGGCGCTGAAGCCGGCACGCAGGGCCCGGTCGCGGTCCTCGCGGCGCGCGGCGGCGGTGACGGCGAGCGCGGGCACGCCGCCTCCGGACTCCCAGGGCAGCGCGCGCAGCCGGTACAGGAGCGAATAGCCGTCCTCTCCGGCCAGCGTCACGTCCGTCACCAGCACCGTGGGCGGGGAGCGGCGCACCTCATCCATGGCGTCGGTGACGTTGGTGGCGGTGAGCACGTGCGCGCCCACGCGGGTGAGCAGCACGGACATCCACTCGCGCGCGTCCGGCTGGCCGTCCACCACCAGCACGCGCTGGCCCTCCAGCTCCGGGAAGCGCGGCAGCGTCAGGCCCTCCACGGGGCGCGGCACGCGCGAGGACCCCGGGGCCGTGCCCACGCGCGAGCGGGGCAGCACGACGGTGAACGTGGCGCCCTTGCCCAACCCGTCACTGGCGGCCGTCACGGTGCCGCCGTGCAGCTCCACCAGGTGCCGCACGATGGACAGGCCCAGCCCCAGGCCTCCGTGCTGGCGGCTCACGCCGGTGTCCGCCTGCTGGAAGCGCTGGAAGAGGAAGGGCAGGAAGTCCGCGGGGATGCCCTCGCCGTCGTCGCGCACCACCAGCTCCGCGCCCTCGTCGCGCGTGCGCGCGGACACCATCACGCGTCCTCCGGGCGGCGTGAACTTGATGGCGTTGGAGAGCAGGTTCCAGACCACCTGCTGCAAGCGGTCCGGGTCGCCGAACAGCGGCACGCCGTCCGCGTCCACGGAGACATCGAGCGTCAGCTCGCGCGCGAGCGCCGTGGGCCTGACGGCATCCAGCGCCGCCTCCACCACGTGGCCCAGCTCCAGCGGCACCGGCTCCAGGCGCAGACGGCCGTTGGCGATGCGGCTGATGTCGAGCAGGTCCTCGATGAGCTGTCGTTGCGCGCGGGCGTTGCGCTCGATGGCCTCCACCGCGCGCTGGCGCTTGTCCTCGCCCAGCAGGCCCTGCCGCAGCATCTGCGACCAGCCGAGGATGGACGTGAGCGGCGTGCGCAGCTCATGGGACACCGTGGCGAGGAACGCGTCCTTGGCGCGGCTGGCCGCCTCCGCGACGCTCCGGGCCGCGCGCTCCTCGTCGTACAGCCGCGCGCGGTCCAGCGCCTGCGCGCACAAACGGCCCACCGTCAGCAGGAAGGCGCGCTCCGGCGCGTCGAAGTCGCGCGCGTCGCCGAAGCCCAGGCCCAGCGAGCCGAACACGCGCCCGCCGCTCACCAGCGGCACGCACGCCCACGCCGCCAGGGTCCGCTCGCGGGATAACTGCGCGAGCCTCGGGTAGCGCGCCATGCACTCCGTCCACGAGCCCAGCGCGCAGGGCTCGCGGGTGCGCGTCACGTCCGTGAGGGGGCAGGTCGCGGAGACCTCGAAGCGCTGCCAGCCCTCCAGCTCACCCGGGGAGAAGCCATGCGCCGCCGCGCGCTCGAAGACATCCAGGGCCGCGCCCGCGGGCACCACCACCAGGCCGGTGAGGGCCCCCATGGCGATGGCGCCCTCGCGCGCGGCCACCTCCACCACCTGCCCGGGGGTGAGCGCTTCCGACAGCGCGGCGGTCATCGCCTGGAGGCGTTCGGTGCGCCAGGCCGCGGTGGTCCACGCGGCGCGGCGGATGCGCACGAGCTCCGTCACGTCCACCGCGAAGGCGAGCACGCCCTCCACCCTCCCCTGGGCATCGCGTCGCGGCAGCAGGGACAGGTTGAAGAAGAGTTCCTCGTCGGCGGTGCGCGCGCGGGCGGAGGCCTCGCGCAGGTGCAGGGCTTCTCCGGTGGCGAAGACGCGGTCCCAGGCCTCGTGCCAGCCGGGACCTCCCAGTTGGGGACAGGCCTCGCGCAGCGGGATGCCCACCTGGCCGCGCGTGTCGAGCAGCGGCAGGCGCGTGGCGGTGCTGAACTCGATGTGGTGGCCGGGGCCGCGGTAGAGGCCGAAGAAGGCAGGGAGCTGCTGAAGCAGCTCATGCAGCGGCAAGGGCACACCGCCGGACGCCGCGATCCACCCGGCCTGGGCTTCGTTCATGTGGCCCCCCCTACCCCGCGGAAGGCAAGGCTTCCGGCGAGAAGAGGCCGCCATCAAACACCGGGACGTGTCGGGACGCACGAAAAGCAACCCGGACGACCTGCCAGGTGTCATGGGCTGAGCGCTCCCTGGCGCTGCTGGCGTCCAGTAGCGGGCATCCCTTCGAGTGGGCCGGGGAAACGCTCCCGGACGCCGGGCATCGGCTATGTCGGATGACAGGCATGCCCTCCTCTCCCTCCGATTCGCGGCCCCTCGTCGAACTGCGCGCCGTCACCAAGTCCTACGCGGAAGGTGACTCCGTGCGCGAGGTGCTCTCCGGCACGTCGCTCGCCCTGCACCGGGGCGAGTTCGTGGTGCTGCTGGGCCGCAGCGGCTCCGGCAAGTCCACGCTGCTCAACCTCATCAGCGGCATCGACCAGGCGACGCACGGTGAAATCCTGGTGGAGGGCCGTGACCTGGGGCGCATGCCGGAGCGGGACCGCACGCTGCTGCGCCGCGAGCGCATTGGCTTCATCTTCCAGGCGTTCAACCTGCTGCCCACGTTGACGGTGGAGGAGAACGTGCGGCTGCCGCTGGAGCTGCTCGGCCGCTCGGGCGCGGAGGCCGGCGCGAGGGCGCGGGAGCTGCTGACACGCGTGGGCCTGGGGACGCGCGCGAACAGCTTCCCGGACCGGCTCTCCGGCGGAGAACAGCAGCGCGTGGCGGTGGCGCGAGCCCTGGCCCACGCCCCGCCGCTGCTGCTCGCGGACGAGCCCACGGGCAACCTGGACGAGGAGACGGGCGGGCAGGTGTTGGACCTGCTGGAGGGGCTCACGCGGCAGGGAAACGCCTGCGCGCTCATCGTCACGCACGAGCCCGCGATGGCGGCGCGCGCGGACCGCGTGCTGACGCTGGAGCACGGGCGGCTGGTGGACCGCCCCGGCGGCGCGCGCGGACGGGGGACGACGCCATGAGGGCGCTGCTCGCGCGCTCCAGCCTGCGGCATCTGGGCGGGCACCCGTGGCTGACGGCGCTGTCGCTGCTGGGCATCGCGATGGGCGTGGCGGTGGTGGTGTCCATCGACCTGGCGAGCGGCAGCGCGCTGCGCGCCTTCGAGCAGTCCACGGACGTCGTCGCGGGCCGCGCCACGCATCAAATCACCGGCGGCACGTCCGGCCTGCAGGAGGGCGTCTACACGGCGCTGAAGCTGCGGCCGGACGCACCGGACGCGGCGCCCGTGGTGCAGGGCTTCGTGCAGGTGGAGGGCGGCAACCACCGCACGCTCACGCTGCTGGGCCTGGATCCGTTCGCGGAGGCGCCGTTCCGGGACTTCTCCTCCGGAGGCGCGGTGGGGGACGTCGGCGCGCTGCTCACGCGGCCCGGCGCGGTGGTGATGGGCGCGAAGACGGCGCGGAGCCTGGGCGTGAAGGCCGGGGACACGCTGCCGGTGACGGTGACGGGGCTTCGGCGGGAGCTGCGCGTGTCGGCCCTGCTGACACCTTCGCAGGAGACGACGGAGCGCGCGCTGGAGTCGCTGCTCATCGCGGACGTCTCCACCGCGCAGGAGGTGCTGGGCCTGGAGGGGCGGCTGACGCGCGTGGACCTGCGCTTGAAGGGCGGAGAGGCGCAGGCTTCGGCGCTCAGGGCCACGCTGCCGCCGGGCGCGGAGCTGGTCCAGACGTCCGGGCGCGCGGGCACGGTGGAGCAGATGACGCGGGCGTTCCGCACCAACCTCACCGCGCTGTCGCTGCTGGCGCTCGTGGTGGGGATGTTCCTCATCTACAACACGATGACGTTCTCCGTGGTGCAACGGCGCGGGATGCTGGGCCGGCTGCGCGCGGTGGGCGTGACGCGGGGTGAGCTGTTCGCGGTGGTGCTGGGCGAGGCCCTGCTCCTGGGCATCGTGGGCACGACCGCGGGGCTGCTGCTGGGCATCCTGATGGCGAGCGGTCTGGTGGGCCTCATCACCCGCACCATCAACGACCTGTACTTCGTGGTGAACGTGCGGCGTCTGTCCCTGGAGCCGTTCACGTTGTTCAAGGGCCTGAGCCTAGGCCTGGGCGCGACGGTGCTGGCGGCGCTGGTGCCCGCGTGGGAAGCGGCGCGGGCGGCACCGGTGACGGCGCTGCGGCGCTCGACGGTGGAGGACGTGTCGCGCCACCGGGCGCCCCGGCTGGCGGTGCTGGGGGTATTCATCCTCGCCCTCTCGGCGGCGGTGCTCGCGTGGCCCACGCAGGCGCTGCTGCCGGCGTATACGGGACTGTTCGGCGTGCTCCTGGGCAGTTCGCTGCTGGTGCCCTGGGTGACGGAGAAGCTGACGGTGGCGGCGGCGCGGCCGTTGGGCGCGCTGTTCGGTCCCCTGGGACGCATGGCTGCGCGCGGCGTGACGGCGAGCCTGTCGCGCACGGCGGTGGCGCTGGCGGCGCTGATGGTCGCGGTGGCGACGACGGTGGGCGTGGGCCTGATGGTGTCCAGCTTCCGAGGCACGGTGGCGGCGTGGTTGGAGTCCGCGCTACAGGCGGACGTGTTCGTGTCGCCGCCGTCCCTGGTGGCGCGGCGCGGGGATTCGTCGCTGGTGCCGGGGCTCGCGGAGAAGCTGAGGTCCACGCCGGGGGTCGAGGCGAGCGGCTCCATCCGCGTCATCCACGTGCGCATCAACGACGTGGACACGGACCTGCTGGCGGTGGACTTCGCGAAGGGCCACGAGCGGACGTACCGCTTCAAGGAAGGGCGCGCGGAGGACGTGTGGCGGCAACTGGACGCGTCACCGGACGCGCTCATCGTGTCGGAGCCCTTCGCGTTCCACCGGGGCGTGCACGCGGGAGACACGCTGCGCGTGGCCACCGACAAGGGGCCCCACGACTTCCGCGTGGCGGGTGTGTACTTCGACTATGGCTCCGACGTGGGGACGGTGCTGATGCCGCGTGCCACGTATGAGCACTGGTACGAGGACCGGGGCGTGTCCGGCCTGTCCCTCTTCGCCGCGCCCGGACAGGACGTGGACGAACTGGTGGCCCGCGTGCGCGACCGCGCGGGCGGTGAGCAGGCGTTGAACGTGCGCGCGAACCGGGCGCTGCGGCAGGCGTCGATGGAGGTGTTCGACCGGACCTTCACCATCACGCAGGTGCTGCGCCTCCTGGCCATTGGCGTCGCGTTCGTGGGCGTGCTGAGCGCGCTGATGTCGTTGCAGTTGGAGCGGGCGCGCGAGTTCGCGGTGCTGCGCGCGACGGGGCTCACACCGGGACAACTGTGGGGCATGGTGTCGATGCAGACGGGCCTGCTGGGGCTGCTCGCGGGGCTGTTCTCCGTGCCGCTGGGTCTGGCGTTGGCCTACGTGCTGGTGCACGTCATCAACCAGCGCTCGTTCGGGTGGACGTTGCAGTTGGTGGTGGCGCCGGGCGTGGTGGTACAGGCGCTGGTGCTGGCATTGGTGGCGGCGGCGCTCGCGGGGCTGTACCCGGCGTGGCGCATGGCACGCGCGAACCCGGCCATGGCGCTGCGGGAGGAGTGACGCATGGGGCGGGGACTCGTCATCGGGGTGGTGGTGGTGCTCGCCGCGCTGGGCGTGGCGGTGGGCGTGGTGCTGCGGGACACGGAGGACACCGGGCCCGCGAACGCAGGCGGCATGACGGTCGCTTCCGCGATGGGCGGAGACGGCGGCACGGAGGGCTACGCGCGCGCGATGGAGCCCCGGCCCTTCCACTTCCCGGAGGACCACGGCCCCCACCCCGACTTCCGCACCGAGTGGTGGTACTGGACGGGCAATCTGGAGACGCAGGACGGGCGCGCCTTCGGCTACCAGTTCACGCTGTTCCGCAGCGCGCTGTCGCCAGAGCAGCCGAAGCGTGAGTCCGGCTGGGGCACGCGGCAGGTCTTCATGGGGCACTTCACGCTCACGGACGTGAGCGCGGGGAAGTTCCACGTCACCGAGCGCTTCAGCCGCGCGGCGCAGGGCCTGGCGGGCGCGGACGGGGCGCCCTTCCATGTCTGGCTTCAGGACTGGGACGTGCGCGGCGAAGGCACGAACGGCGGCACGTGGCCCATGCACCTGCGCGCGCAGGGCGACGGGGTGACGCTGGAGCTGACGCTGGACGAGGGCAAGCCGCCGGTGCTCCAAGGCGACAAGGGTTTGAGCCAGAAGGGCGCGGAGCGGGGCAACGCGTCCTACTACTACTCGATGCCGCGCATGCCTTCGCGGGGCACGGTGTCGGTGGACGGGCAGACGGTGCAGGTGAAGGGCGAGAGCTGGATGGACCGCGAGTGGAGCACCAGCGCGCTGAGCGGCGACCAAGTGGGCTGGGACTGGTTCGCGCTCCAGCTCTCCGACGGCAGCGACCTGATGCTCTACCAGCTGCGCAAGAAGGACGGGTCGAAGGACGCCTTCAGCGCGGGCACGTACATTCCCTTGGCGGGTGAGGCCGTGCACCTGAGCGCGGACGACATGCGGCTGGAGCCGCGAGGCACCTGGAAGAGCCCGCGTGGCGGCGAATACCCGGCGGGCTGGCGCGTCCAGGTTCCCAAGGTGTCGCTGGAGCTGACCGTGACGCCGAAGCTGCCGGACCAGGAGCTGCCGGTGCTGGTGCGCTACTGGGAGGGCGCGGTGACCGTGGACGGCACTCGAGAGGGCCGGCCCGTGCAGGGGCGCGGCTACCTGGAGATGACTGGCTACGCGGACGCGCCCCGGAGCGACGAGACCGTGCGCAGCCGCACGCCGTGACTCAGCCCCGGGCGCCCCGATTCACCTGGAGGTCGTGGGCCTCCTTCAGGTACGGGCGCAGCAGCCGGAGCGTCTCGTGGCTGGGGTTGACCACGCTCAGCCAGAACATCCGCGCGTAGGCCGGGTGCGGCAGGAGCACGTCCAGGTCGGTGTAGTCCACGTTCGGGTCCGGCTCCGGGAACAGCTTCTGGAAGCTCTCCTTGCTCACGCCCAGGTTCAGCCGGAACACGCCGTCGCCGCGGTCCAGCTCCGAGTGGTGGTCGAACTCGGTGTCCCGCGTGACGATGGTCGCGAAGGGATGCTTCCGCTCGTCCCCCGCGAAGAAGAAGAGGTCCGGCGTGGAGGTGTCCACGTGCACGTCCCTGAACGCGTCCTGGATGTATTCCGCCAGCGCTTCCAGGCTGATGGCTCCCGTCATGACGATTTCCCCCGAGTCGTACCGTGCGTGACTTACCACGCACGGGCGACAACGGGGGACAGCGGTGCGCGGTGGACTCCCGGGTCACGATGCCGCGAAGCGCTCCCGGATGGCCGCGGCGCCCCCGCGCTCCAGCCACGCATCGAACGTGAGCAGGCCCGGCGCCAGCCGCCGCAGCGCCGGGATGTCCGCGCTCTCGAACACAAAACCATCCTCGAACAGCTTCACCAGTTTGCGCAGCATCGGGTTCGCCGCGAGCACCTCTGGCGGAAACCTTGAGTAGGCGATGGACGTCCCGGTGGCCCGGCCGATCTTCTCCGCGAGCGCGTTGCCGGTGAGCGAGTCCCCCGCCATCTCCAGCGTGGTCCCCACGTACGTGCGCGGATCCGCGAACACGCGCGCGGTCAGTACGCCGATGTCCTCCCCCGCGATGAACTGCATGGGCTGCTCCGGCTGGATGAAGAACTGAAGCCCCCGCGGTGTCAGGCCCATGTTCGGCAACAGCAGCAGCTCCATGAATGTCCCCGGCCGCACGATGGTCGCACGGAGGCCGCTCGCCCGGACGTGCTCTTCGATGCGCCACTTGGTCTCGAAGTGGCCCACCCCCGTGCCGGGACGAAGCCCCAGCACCGACGTGTAGATGAAGTGCTCCACGCCCGCCGCCTTCGCCGCGTCCGCGATGGAGGTGCCGAAGCGGACCTCGTCGTCGTCCGTGACGCCGTAGTGCACCTGTGGCGAGCTGGGCTGGATGCTGAAGACGCCGTACGCCCCCGCGACCGCACGGTCGAGCGACGCGCGGTCCCCCATGTCCCCACACACCAGCTCCACGCCCGCCGCTTCAAGCTCCCGGGCCCTGGCGCTCGCCAGGTCCCGCACGAGCGCGCGGACCCGCCAGCCGTCCTTCAGCAATGCCCGCGCCGTCGCGCCGCCCTGCTGTCCGGTCGCGCCCAGCACCAACACGACTTCGCTCTTCGTCGCCATCAGGTCCTGCCTTTCCCTTGCTAAGCGGAGGATTGCTCCGGTTAAATGCGGAGCTATCCTCCGTTTTTCAAGTGGCAATGACAAAGCAGCCAAAGAACCCGCAGGAGGACGCGACGGGCGGAGCTCTGCGCGCGGACGCACGGCGCAACCGGGAGCGGCTGCTCGTGGCGGCGCATGACGTGTTCTCCGAGCGCGGCGCGGATGCGTCGCTCGCCGACGTGGCGAAGCGGGCGGAGGTCGGCATTGGCACGCTCTACCGTCACTTCGAGTCGCGGGAAGCGCTCCTCGCCGCGACGTGTGACGAACAACTGCTGACGCTCGCGAAGAAGAGTCGCGAACGTTCGGAGTCACTGCCCGCGCTCGAAGCGCTGCGCGTCTACTTGGAGGAGCTCGCGCACTCGGCGAGCATGTACAAGGGGCTCGCGGCGTCGCTGGGTATCGTCCTCAAGAACCACACCGAGGGCTGCGACGCGACGACGGCCGAGGGCGAGCGTCTGCTGAAGGCCGCCCAGCACGCGGGCGAGGTGCGGAGCGACGTCCTCCTGGATGACGTGGTGTGCATGGCGATGGCCATCTCCCTCGCCGTCGCGGAGAACGCCTCGGGCCCCAAGCGCGTCCACCGCCTCACCGGGATGTTCTTCGACGGGCTGCGCTCCCGCCCCGAGCCACGCAGCACGCGTCAACGCTGACGCGAGCGCCCCCTTCGGTGAATGAGAAGGAGAGACCCAGTGAGTCGCTCCGTCCGCGACGCACCGCCGAAACCTGTCCGACTGTCCGACAAGTCGGGACCATCGCAGCAAGGGGGGCGCTCCAACCAGGCCGCAGCTAAACCTGTCCGGCTGTCCGACAGGTTTGGACCTTCACGCTCGCGGGTGGCCGCTCCAACTGGGCCGCCGCGAAACCTGTCCGACTGTCGGACAAGTTGGGCCCCTTGTGCGTTGGGGCCGCGGTTCCGGCCGTGCCGCCGCGAAACCTGTCCGACTGTCGGACAGGTTTTGGAAGACCGCGGCCGGGGAGCGGGCGCCCCATTCGAGCCTTGGGGACCTGTTCGACAAGCGGGCCGTGTCGGACCGGCGGTGTACAGCTTGGCGGCCCGGGGGCTTAGATTGCCGGTCCCATGAACGTCCTCGTCACCGGGGCCACCGGCCTCATCGGCAACGCCATCGCCCATCGGCTCGTGAAGCAGGGCGCCTCCGTCCGCGCGCTGGTGCGGGACGTGGCCCGTGCCGCGAAGCTGCTCCCGTCCACGGTGCACCTCGTCCAGGGGGACGTCACGTCCCCGGGCACCCTGCCCGCCGCCCTGCACGACGTGGAGCTCGTCTTCCACGCCGCGGGCATGCCGGAGCAGTGGCACCGGGACGACTCCATCTTCGACCGCGTGAACCGCCAGGGCAGCGTCAACGTCCTGTCCGCCGCGCACGCCGCGAAGGTGCGCCGCGTGGTCTACACGTCCACCATGGATGTCTTCGCCGCGCCCCGGGGCGGTGAGCTGACCGAAGCGCATATCGACCCGCACCCCAAGCCCACCGTCTACGAACGCTCCAAGCAGGACGCAGAGCGCGCCGTGGAGGCCATCCGCCAGCAGGGCCTGGACGTCGTCTACGTCAACCCCGCCGCCGTCTATGGCCCCAGCCCCGTGCACGTGGGGCTCAACTCCTTCTTCATCCAGCTGCTCAACAAGAAGGCGCCGCTGCTGCCTCCGGGCGGCATGTCCGTGGTCTACGTGGACGGATGCACCGACGTGCACCTCGCCGCCGCGAAGAATGGCGTCAACGGCGAGCGCTACCTCGTCGCCGACCAGTTCGTCAGCAACGCGGACCTCGCGCTCGCCATCCACCAGGCCGCCGGGGCCGGCAAGCCGCCCGCCGTCGCGCCCGTCTTCCTGATGGAGGCCCTGGCCCGCGTGTCCGCGCCGCTCGCGCGCGTCTTCCCGTTCACGCCGCTCGTCGCGCCCGGCCAGCTTTCCTTCATGCGCTGGGAAGCCCGCGTGAACGCGGCCAGGGCCCAACGGGAGCTGGCCTTCCGCCCCACCCCGCTCGCGGACGGCGTGGCCCGCACCGTGACCTTCCTGCGAGAGCAGGGACACATCCCCCGCGCCTGAAAAGAACATGGGGGTCCGCCCCACAGGGATGACGGACCCCCACGCGTTTCGCCGACTGCCTACCGCCGACTACTCCTTTTCCGGCTCCGTCATGCCCGAGCCGCCAATGCCCGTCCGAGGGGCCGGCGCCGCCTTGAAGGCCTTTCGCAGCGCCATGCCCGCGTCCGCCTGCGCCTTCTTCGCCACGTCCAGCACCGGCGCCATGCCGAAGAACTCGTGCGTCACGCCGGCGTAGTTCTTCACGTCCACCTTCACGCCCGCGGCCTTCAGGTTCTTCGCGTACTCCTGGCCCTCGTCCTTGAGCGGATCCAGCTCCGCCGTCAGCACCATCGCCGGGGGCAGGCCGCTCAGCTGTGACTTGCTCGCGTTCAAGGGCAGCGCGTTCGGGTCCTTGTTCTTCGCCCAGTCCTTGCCCAGGTAGTTGCCCCAGAACCACGCGATGTCCTGGTTGCCGATGAGGTAGTTGCCCTGGCCGTTCGCCACGTGCGAAGGCGTGCTCACGTCACTGCTGACGAACGGATACACCAGCAACTGGAACACCGGCAGCTCGCCGCCACCCTGCTTCTGGCGCATGGACACCACCGTCGCCAGGTTCGCGCCCGCGCTCTCGCCGGCCACCGCGACCTTGCTGCCGTCGCCGTTGAACTCCTTCGCGTTCTTCTGCACGTACTGGAAGGCCGCCGTGGCGTCATCCGCCGCCGCCGGGAACGGGTTCTCCGGCGCGTGGCGGTACTCCACGCTCACCACCACCGCCTTCGCCTGGTTGGCCAGGGCGCGCGCGCTGGCGTCATACGTGTCCAGGTCCGCCAGCACGAAGCCGCCGCCGTGGAAGTAGATCACCACCGGGAACGGACCCGCGCCCTCCGGCGTGTACACGCGCGCCGGGATGTCCCCCGCAGGCCCCTTCAGCTTCGTGTCCTCCACCTTGGCGACCTTCTCCGGCGTCACCGGCTTGCCCTGGTCCTTCAGCGTCTTCTCCACCGCGTCCTTCGCGGTGATGCCCTTGCGCGCCTCCTGCGGCGACACCGTGTGCGGAGGCACCGGCTTCAGGGACTTGTGCGCGTCCAGGATGACCTGCATCTGTGGATCCACCTTGGCGGCCGCGGCGGCGTCCTTCGCCAGCGCCGCGCCGGAAAAGCCCAGCATGCCCAGCGCCAGCACCGACATCCCGACGGTCTTCTTCAGTCCGAGCATCTTGAACGTGTCCTGCGCATCCCGCGCGTTGACTGTGATTGAGGCCGGGGCGCCGGAGGTGCGCCCACCTGGACCGCAATCTGGAGACGCCCTCCAGGGCAGGGAACCGGGTGGGCCGTGCCTCACCTGGCCAGGGCTTCCGTTCGATGGGCAGGCGGCCACCGCCTGAGCGCCTCAATCCCATGCATCCGGATCCGCGTCGTTCCCGTAGGGCCGTGCACCCAACCCGCCCGCCTGCCCTCCAGCCCGGGACACGGGCTTTCGCGCCCCTTGTTCGACATGGGGTGTCGACACACGGCGTAAGGCCCACCTTTCAACGCACGCGCGTCCTTCACGGGTCCGACCCCCGTTGAGGACGCATGGGCCCCGTACCCCTCTCACCACGGAGTGACACCATGGCATTGCTATCCAACCTGCTGGGCGCGCTGGGCGCGTCGCAACGGAGCGTCTTCAGGGGCAGTGGATGGAACCGCGGGCGCAGCGCCTACGGCCGCCGCCCCATCGGCTACGGGTACCGGGGGCGCAGGTCCTCCGGCGCGGGCGGCTCGCTGGGCCGGATGATTCTCGCGGGCCTGGGCGCCTACGGCCTGCGCCGCTACTTCAACAACCGCTCGCGGGCCACCACGGGTTACTGAAACCGGGCCGCCGCGCTCGGCAGCGCCGGGAAGTACCGTGGACTTCCCCCGGTCAGGCGCGCCGTCACGGCACCCCCACGCGGGCACGGGAGCGTTCCACGGACTGCTCCCGGTGCCTGACATCCCGCACGCGCCGTGGGTGCGAGCGCCTCCGCTTGGAGTAGGGTCCCCTTTAAGTGTCCGGCCACTGGCCGACGAAAGAGGCTCCGCACGCATGGCGAAGGCGAAATACGTCCTGGCGCTGGACCAGGGCACCACGGGGACCCACGTCTCCATCCTCGATACCCGGTTGCAGGTGGTGGGCCGCTCCTACAAGGAGCTGCCCCAGCACTTCCCCAAGCCGTCGTGGGTGGAGCACGACCTGATCGACATCTGGAACACCAGCGAGGGGTGCATCGCGCGCGCGCTCAAGGACGCCGGCCTCACCGGCAGCGACATCGCCGTGGTGGGCATCACCAACCAGCGCGAGACGACGGGCCTCTGGGACCGTGAGACCTCCGAGCCCCTGGCCCGCGCCATCGTCTGGCAGGACCGCCGCACCGCGGACATCTGTCAGCGGCTCAAGGCCCAGGGTGTGGAGCCTCGCGTGCGCGAGGTCACGGGCCTGGTGCTGGACCCCTACTTCTCCGGCACCAAGCTCACCTGGCTCTTCCAGCACCTCAAGGGCGCGAAGAAGCGCGCCGAGCGCGGTGACGTGTGCTTCGGCACCATGGACTCGTGGCTCGTGCACAAGCTCACCGGCGGCGTGGCCCACGTCACGGACGTGTCCAACGCCAGCCGCACGCTGCTCATGGACCTGCGCACGCTCAACTGGGATGACGAGCTGTGCTCGCTGCTGGGCGTGCCTCGCGCGTGCCTGCCGGAGATCCGCGGCAACGCGGAGGTGTACGGCACCACGCGCGGGATGCGCAGCCTGCCGGACGGCATCCTCGTCGCGGGCATGGCCGGCGACCAGCAGGCGGCCCTCTTCGGGCAGGCGTGCTTCGAGCCCGGCGAATCCAAGTGCACCTACGGCACCGGCGCCTTCCTGCTCATGAACACCGGAACGCAGCCGGTGCGCTCCACCGCGGGGCTGCTCACCACCGTGGCGTGGAAGCTGGGCAACACCACGCACTACGCGCTGGAGGGCAGCTCCTTCATCGCGGGCGCCGCCGTGCAGTGGCTGCGCGACGGCCTCAAGGTCATCAAGAAGGCCCCGGACGTGGAGGCGCTCGCCGCCAGCGTGAAGGACTCCGGCGACGTCGTCTTCGTCCCGGCGCTCGCGGGCCTGGGCGCGCCGCACTGGCGCCCGGAGGCGCGCGGCCTGTTCGCCGGCATCGACCGCTCCACCACCGTGGCGCACCTGGCGCGCGCGACGCTGGAGGGCGTGGCCCTTCAAATCCACGACCTGGCGGAGGCCATGCGCCGCGACAGCGGGCGGGACATCCCCGTCTTCAAGGCGGACGGCGGCGCCGCGGCCAACAACCTGCTCATGCAGTACCAGGCGGACCTGCTGGGCGTGCCGGTGGTCCGCCCGCGGAATCTGGAGACCACGGCCCTGGGCGCGGCCTTCCTGGGCGGCCTGGGCGCGGGCGTGTGGACCAGCCCGGACGCCATCCGCCGCGCGTGGAAGGCGGATAAGACCTTCAAGCCGAAGATGAAGCCGGAGGTGCGAGCGCGCCACCTGGAAAAGTGGAAGCAGGCGGTTTCGCGCGCGTGAAATGAGACAGAGGAGCCCGGCGCATTGAACGCGCCGGGGCTTCCATCGGGCGGGGGAGCGGGTAGAAACACCGCCATGGCCTACGACCGCACGTTGCTCTCCCCGGATGCGCTCCAGACCTTCCTCAGCCAGCACCCCGCCTGGAAGCACGAGGGCGGGATGATCCGCCGCACCTACGACGCGCCCTCGTTCCTGGAGGGCATCGCCTTCGTGGAGCGCGTGGCGAAGGCCGCGGAGGCCGCGGACCACCACCCGGACATCGACATCCGGTGGCGCAAGGTGACGCTGGCGCTGGTGACGCATGACGCGGGCGGCCTCACGGCCCGCGACACCGCCCTGGCGGCGGAGGCGGACCGCCTCTTCGACGAAGGGGCCGCCGTCCGGTGATTCACGGCGTGCGTGGCACCCTGGCGGCCCTGGCGTGCGCGGTGTCCCTCGCCGCGCTCCCGGCCCTGGCCCAGGACGACGCTCCCACGGAGCCCCGTCCGGAACGTCTGTATTTCAACTCCGGCGCGCTGCTGGGGTCGGCGCGCGTGGTGGGCCTGGGCGGCGCCTACGTGGGCATCGCGGAGGGCGCGGCGGGCGTGTCCAGCAACCTGGCCGCCCTGGCCCAGCGCAGCCCGTCGCTGGAGCGCGACTGGGACCTGGGCGTCACCCTGTCCTGGCTGGACCTGCCCTTCACCGGCACCAAGCGCCGGGACGTGGACAACGACGGCCTGGCCGACGAATCCGTGGACAGCCGCCAGCTGCTGGGCGCGCTGATGTTGCAATACAAGCGCTTCGGCATCGGCTTTCTCTGGCGCAACAGCCGCACGGGCTACTGCCTCACCCTGGGCTGCCGGGGCGAGGGCGAGAAGCTGCGCGTCTCCCTCACCCAGTCCACGCTCGCGGGCTCCATCGCCTTTGGCCAGGACGACTTCATCCTGTCCCTGGGCATCTTCTCCGCGCAGGCCAGCTTCAGTGAGCTGGGCGACCAGTCCTGGCGCTACGGCGACACCGGCGTGGCGGTGGACATGCTCTTCCGTCCGCACGGGCGCGCCTACCGCATTGGCGTGTCGGTGCGCCCGGAGGTGGTGGCCGGCTGGCGCCGCGATGACGACCAGAGCCCCTTCATCGCGGGCCGTCAAATCTACGCGGCCGTGGTGTCCCCCGCGGTGCTGTCCCTGGGCGCCAGTTGGCGCCTGGGCGAAGGCGCGCACCGCTACAACCGGCTGTCCCCCGCCGCCCGGCGTCAGCTCCAGGTGGACGGGGACGCACTGCCGGTGCCGGACGAGGAGCCCCGCGACGCACTGGCCGGCCGGTGGCTCATCACCGCGCAGGTGGACCTCATCTCCAGCGTGAGCAACGCGGTGGCGTCGCGCTCGCTGGCCGCCACCACGGAGCCCCAGCCCGTGGGCGACACCGCCACCTTCCAGCCGCGCCTGGGCGCGGAGTGGGACACCTTCCCCGGCCTCCTGCGCCTGCGCGCGGGCACGTGGCTGGAGCCGTCCCCCTTCCGGGACCGCAACCCCCGGCCGCACCTCACCGGCGGCTTCGAGCTGTTCGTGCTGCGCTACTGGGAGGACTGGTCCATCACCGCGTCGTTCGACCTGGCGAGCCGCTACTCCAACTGGGGCGTCTCCATCGGATTCTGGCGGTAGTGTCTGGCTTTGCGCCGGGGTGGGTAACGCGAGGACCTTCGTGGGTGCTCGCGTCGCCCACCCACGGCGTCCCAAACCCCACCCGTGAGCGCCACGCGCCGTCCGGCAGCGGGCAGCCGAGCAACCTTCCGTGCCGTATTTGCCGGTGTGGGATGGCATGCGAACCCTGCCGTACACGGAGGGGATTCCATGTATCTGGGGCGGGGGTGGCGCCGGACTGTCGTGGGTGCGACGGTGCTGGGTTTCGCGGTCGGCGGAGGGTGGGGGTGCGGAGGTGGGGCTGAAAAGCCTGATCCGGACACCTGCCAGGATTCGAAGATGGGGTGCCCACCCGACGACCAGCCATCGGTGCCGGTCGAGGTGCCGCCACCGGGCAGCGGCACGCAGACGCCGCCGGGCAATGAGAACCCCCAGACCCAACCGCCTCCGGTGAAGGAGCCGGAGACCGTGCCGCCCGCTTCGGGGGCCACGCTGTGGCTCGCGAAGGAGGGCGCCGCGCAGGACGACCTGGCGCTGGACCTGGCGGTGGACGCCGCGACGGGCGACCTCTTCACCGCCGCCGTGCACGGCTACGACGACCTGGACGCGCGCGCACCCACGGATGACGCCGTGGACCTGGTCCTCACGCGGCGCTCCGGCGGAGGCCAGACGCTGTGGACCCGGACGTACGACGTGCGCGTGGACCCCACGCCCGTCGAACTGCGCGCGGACGTGCGGGCCCGCGTGGCGGCGGACGGCAGCGGCGGCATGCTCCTGGCCGGCAACCTAAAGGGCACGGTGGACCTGGGCACGGGCAAGCTCCGTGACGGCGCCTTCGTCGCGAAGGTGTCCGCGGACGGCGCGACGCTCTGGGCCCACCGGCTCCCCGGCGAGCTGACGGTGAAGGACGTGGCGGCGGACGCGGAGGGAAGGCTCTACGTGGCCTACACCGCGCCGGGCAGCGTGGACCTGGGCAACGAGGTGAAGGGGTCCTCGGCCGGCGTGGCGGTGTTCGCGGCGGACGGCACCGCGGAGCGCGCCTTCGCCGTGGGCAGCGCGGAGTCCGAGGGCGCCAGCGCCGAGCCCCTCTCCCTGGCCCCCGGCGCGGACGGCAGCGTGGCGGTGGCGGGGCGCTACACGGGCACCGTGCGCTTCGGCACCAACGTCACGCAGGGCTCCAGTACGGGCAGCCCCTTCGTGGCGCTGTACCGGCAGAACGGCGCGCTCGGCTGGGCGAAGGTGCGCCCTGGCGTGAAGGGGAGCGCCCTGGACGTGAGCCGCGACGCCGCCGGTGACGTGGTGGCGGGCGGCGACTACCAGGGCAGCTTCGCCTGGGCGGGCACGTCGCTGAAGGGCGCCTCCAGCCCCAGCCCCTTCGTGGTGGTGACGGGCGCGGACGGCACCGAGCGCTGGGCGCGAGACCTGGGCGTGGACGCGTCCGTGCAGGGCGTGGCCATCCACTCCACCGGCGAGGTGCTGGTGGTGGGCTACACGTACTCGTGGCTGGAGAACGGCGCCTCGGGCACGGACGGCCTGGGGTCCGCGCAGCTCTTCACCCAGCGCTTCGACCCCGCGGGACAGCCGCTGGCCTCGCGCCTCTTCCTGGGCACCGCGCCGGAAGCGCGCGGCGAGCTGTACGGCGTGGAGGCGGTGCCGGCGGTGACGTTGATGCCGGACGGAGACGCGGTGCTGTACGGCTACACCGACCGCGTCACCGACTTCGGCGTGGACAAGCTCAAGCCCACGCGCGGGGACGTCTTCCTGGTGCGCGTGAAGTATTAGGCCCCCAAAGACAAACGGGCCCGGCGCGCTGAAGGCACCGGGCCCGTCCATGTTTCACGGCGGGGAACGCCCTCAGCCGCCGAGCGCCACGTTCTCCAGCACGCCCAGCGCGTCCGGGACGAGCACGGCGGCGGAGTAGTAGGTGCTCACCAGGTAGTTCGTCATGGCCTGGTCGTTCACGGCCATGCGCTTCACGGTGAGGCTCGGCTCGACCTCGTCGGGGATGCCCGCGTTGTGCAGGCCCACCACGCCCTGGTCGTCCTGACCGATGCGCATGGCGATGATGGAGGTGGTGTTCTCCCGGCTGATGGGCAGCTTGTCGCACGGGAGGATGGGCACCCCGCGCCACGCCTGGAACTTCGCTCCGCCCACGTCCACCACCGTCGGGTACAGGCCGCGCTTGTTGCACTCCCGGCCGAACGCCGCGATGGCGCGCGGGTGGGCCAGGAAGTAGCGCGTCTTGCGGCGGCGCGTCAGCAGCTCATCCATGTCGTCCGGCGTCGGCGGACCCGAGCGGGTGTTGATGCGCTGCTTGAGGTCGGCGTTGTGCAGCAGGCCGAACTCCGGGTTGTTGATGAGCTCCCACTCCTTGCGCTCCTTCAGCGCCTCGATGGTCAGCCGCAGCTGCTCCGCGGTCTGGTTCATCGGGTCGTTGAAGATGTCCGACACGCGGGTGTGCACGCGCAGGATGGTCTGCGCCACGCTCAGCTCGTACTCGCGCGGCTTCAGCTCGTAGTCCACGAAGGTGCCGGGCAGCACGGGCTCGCCGTGGTGACCGGCGGCCAGCGCGATGGCGGCCTGCCCCGCCTTGTCCTGGGGCTTCTTGAGGTTCGCCTTGTAGCGCTCCACGTGCGCCTTCAGCGCCGGGGACTGGGTGATGAGGGACTCGAACACGTCCTGCGGCAGCGCCATCACCGTGCAGGCCGTGACGGCCTTGACGGTGAAGGGCCACACGTCGTTCGACTCCACCACCGCCTGGTCACCGAAGTGGTCGCCGTCCGCCAGCGTGTCCAGCACGACGGGGTCGCCGTACTTGCCGGCCGTCAGCTTCTGCGCCTTGCCGTGCGCCAGCAGGAACACGTGCTCGGCGGACCTACCCGCCTCCGCGATGTTCTCCCCCGGCTTGAACTGCTTCTGGGTGAAGCGGCCCGCCAGGGTGCGGATGAGCAGGTCATCCACGTCCTCGAAGCCCCGCATCAGCGGCAGCTTGAGCAGCTCCTGGGGGATGATCTCCACCTTGGCGCCGATGTTGCTGAAGTTCAGCCGGTCGTCGCCCACGGTGTACGTCAGCCGCCGGTTCACGCGGTACGTGCCGCCGGACACCTGCACCCAGGGCAGGATGCTCAGCAGGTAGCGGGGCGAGATGCCCTGCATCACCGGCTGCGTCTTCGTCGTCGTCGCGAGCTGGCGCGCACCCGCCGTGCTGAGGGTGGTGCCCTCGTGCGCCGCTACGTCCTTCTGTGAAGTCGTCATGGAAGAAGCCTCCCGTTTGCGTGCGGACGAAGAACTACGAGCGGCCCAGCTCCACGCTCTCCAGGATGCCCAGCGCGTCCGGCGTCAGCACCGCCGCGGAGAAGTACGCCGTCACCAGGTAGTTCATGATGGCCTTCTCGTTGATGCCCATGAACCGGACGTTCAGGCTGGGCTCGATCTCATCCGGGATGCCCGCCTGGTGCAGACCCACGACGCCCTGGTTCTTCTCACCCGCGCGCATCAGCATGATGGACGTGGTGCGCGACTCGCTGATGGGCAGCTTGTTGCAGGACACGATGGGGATGCCGCGCCACGCGGGCACCATGGTCCCGTTCATGTCGGTGCTGGTGGGGTAGATGCCCCGCTTGTTGCACTCCTGCCCGAACGCGGCGATGGCGCGCGGGTGGGCCAGGAAGAACGACGGCTCCTTCCACACCGTGGCCAGGAGCTCGTCCATGTCGTCCGGCGTCGGCGCGCCGGAGCGGGTGTGGATGCGCTGCTTCAGGTCCGCGTTGTGCAGCAGGCCGAACTCACGGTTGTTGATGAGCTCGTGCTCCTTGCGCTCCTTCAGCGCCTCCACGGTCAGACGCAGCTGCTGCTGGGTCTGGTTCATGGGGTCGTTGAAGAGGTCCGCGACGCGCGTGTGGATCTGGAGGACGGTCTGCGCCACGGCCAGTTCGTACTCGCGCGGGTGCGTCTCGTAGTCCACGAAGGTGCCGGGGAGCACGGGCTCGCCGTGGTGGCCGGCGGCCAGCTCGATGGCCTTCTGGCCGGAGTTGTCCTGCTTCTTCTTGGAGCGGGCCTTGAAGTTGTCGATGTGCTTCTGCAGCGACGGGACCTGCGCCACCACCGCCTCGAAGGCGGACTGCTGGAGGATGAGCGCGATGACGGGCGTCACGGCCTTCGCCGTGAACTGCCAGTAGTCCTGCGACTCCAGCAGCGCCTGGTAGCTGTAGTGGTCGCCGTCCGCCAGCGTCTCCAGCACCACCGGCTCGCCGTACTTGCCGGTGCCGATGCGGTTCACCTTGCCGTGGGCGATGAGGACGATGGAGTCCGCCTCCTTGCCGGCCTCGGTGATGACCTCACCGGCCTTGTACTCCTTCTGCACGAAGCGGTTGGCCAGCGCGGTGAGCGCGTCCACGTCTTCATAGCCGCGCAAGAGGGGCAGCTCGCCCAGCTCCTGCGGAATCACCTGCACCTTGGCGCCGGTGCTGGTGAAGGTGACGCGGCCGTCGCCCACCGCGTAGGTCATGCGGCGGTTGACGCGGTACGTACCGCCGGACACCTGCACCCACGGCAGCAGCTTGAGCAGCGTCCGCGAGGAGATGCCCTGCATCTGCGGCTCGGACTTGGTCGTCGTCGCCAGCTGACGCGCCGCCTGCGTGCCAAGGCTCTGGTTGTTGTCGTCGAACTTCTTCAGGTCGTTGGACATGGGGTCACCTTCTCCAGGTTAAGGGTTCAAAAAGGTTTCGGACTTCAGTGGGACTCAGGGCCTGCCGGCGCGGAACAGCTCGGCGAGGCGCATGGCGGAGGTGCCCAGGGCGGAGACGTTCCCGGCCTTGAGCTTCGGCGCCGCGTCGTGGATGAGCTCCGCCTCGGTGTAACGGGCCACCTCCGCGTGCCACCTGGGGATGCCCGCCATCCACTGCTGGAGCTGCTCCACGTACTTGTTCAGCTTCTCCTGCGCCTTCGCATCCAGGTTGAAGGTGCGGATGACCACCGGCAACTCCTTGGCCACCAGGTGCTGGAACTGCTGCATGCGCGCGGTCATCAACGCGTTGACCACGCTCACGGCCTCGTCCTTGTCCACGCCCAGGAACTTCTGGACCACGAGCACGCAGTTGTTGAGCTCGCCCTCGAACTGGATCTCCTTCTGGTAGGAGAAGAGGTCGTTGACGAAGCAGGCGTAGTCCGCGGCGGAGTTCTCCAGCCCGCGCAGCGTGCGGGTGTTGAAGACGTCCTCCGGCACCGCGTCGCCCTTGGACAGGCGCGACAGGCTCATGGTGAGGTCCGAGCCGAACGTCTTGCGGCGCATCTCCACGTAGTCCACGGGGTCCGGCACGCGGTTGAGCAGCTGGTTGTTCAGCTCCCACACCCAGCTGTCCGTCATGTCCTGGATGGCCTTGCGGAACAGCTTGCGGCCGCGCGGCGACAGCGGGCCGGCGGTGCGCTTCCACAGGTCCGCCAGGCCCAGCTCCACGGGGTTCGTGGGCACCGCGGCGTTGGCGGCCTCCACGTCATCCGGCATGAACTGGCCCAGCCGCGCGGTGAACATCTTCGCGCCCGCCATGTCCCGCGTGTTCGCGTAGAGCATGGGGAAGTAGTCGTCCGCGTAGGTGCCCCAGACGAGCCAGCACGCCGTCAGGTCCAGCTGCTCCGGGGTCGCGTCCGGGTGGATGTACGCGCCGCAGAGGGCCACGTCCGCCGCGTCGAACTTGTGGTCGTCCCAGACGTAGAACCCCACCCCGGGCACCACCTCCAGCATCCCCACCCGCCGCGCCCACGCCTTGGAGTTCTTGCGCGCGCGGTCCAGGTGCGGGCTCTGGTACGTGCTGTACGGCATGTAGAACGCCGGCAGCTTCGTGGGCCCCACGTACTGGCGGGGCACGTGGCTCAGGGAGCGGGAGCGGGGCCCCAGCCCCAGGCCGCCGGGCGTCAGCGGGATGCGCAGCGCGGAGGTGCCCAGGCCGGAGGGCACGGGGATGGACAGCGCCGGCCGCTCCTCCGAGTGCTGGTTCATGTAGCGGTTGGAGCGCATGTGCCACTCGTGGCCGCCGGACTGCCAGTCCTGCAGGCCGCGCAGGTACGTGAGCACCTGCGCCTGCTCCACCGGGTTGAGCCCGTACTCCGCGAACAGCCACGGCAGCTCCGTGGCGAACGTGGTCTCGAACTGCTGCAGCCGCGACGTCAGCAGGTCGTTGACCAGCTCCGCCGCGCGCTGGGTGTCACAGTCGAGGAACTTCTCCACCACCAGCACGCCGTTGGAGAGCTCGCCCTCCTCCAGCTCGCGCTCGTAGGAGAACAGGTCGTTGCGCAGGTGCACCGCGTCCGAGAACGTGTCCTTGAAGACGCGCATCGGGCGGCTCTTCACGACGCGGTCCGGAATCTCCGCGGAGACGGCGTGCTCCACCAGGTCGGACGACCAGGGCGCGCCGCCCACCTTGCGGCGCATCTCGATGTACTCGATAGGGTTGGAGACGCGCGCCTCGCTGATGTTCTCGATCTCCCACATCGACTCATCGAGCAGGTGCTTGGTGTTCTCGTAGAAGCGCTTGCGCCAGTCCATGGACATGGAGGGCACGGTGCGCTGCCACAAATCCCAGAGGGCGCGCTCCACCGGGTTGGTGGGCTCCGGCGGCGGGGACATGTCCAGCGGCATGAACAGCGGCAGCCGATCCAGGTAGGCCTGGCCGCCCTTCACGTCGCGCGAGTACTTGAAGACCTCCAGGAAGTGGTCGTCGAAGTAGAAGACCCAGACGTACCAGTCCGTGATGAGGTCCAACTCCGGGCCCGGCGCCTCCGGGTGCGTGTACGCACAGAGCAGCGCGTAGTCCATGCCGTCGAAGCGGCGCTCGGACCAGACCTCGCGGTCCGTGCCATCCCGAGGCGGTCCCAGGATGCCCATCTGGTAGGACCACGCCTTGGTGTGCGCGCGGGCCCCCTCCAGGTTCGGATTCAGGCGCGCCGGCCACGGCACGTAGAAGTCCGGCAACTGGAACGGTTGCTTCTGCTTCCCCTTGGACATGCTCGCCCCTCGTTGATCCCCGGGGGCTTGTACTGTCGTCCAGTGGTCAACACCACGGACAACGGCTTGAGCAGGAAACGTTGGTTAATCCAGCGAATAAGGGTTCGCGGGGATGGGGGATGACCCAGTTGGATCAGGGTTTGAGAATCCGCCTCCCCGCGTGACCCTCGCGTGACCTGCTAGCGGCGCGTGGAACGGCGCGCGGTGCTCTTGCGAGCGGACGTCTTGCGCGCGGTGCTCTTGCGAGCGGACGTCTTGCGCGCGGTGCGGCCAGCGGCGGCGCGACGGGCCGGGGCCTTGCGGGCGCCGCGCTTGGCGGTGGCCTTCTTCGCGGTGCCGCGCTTCGCCGTGCCGCGCTTGCCCGCGGCCTTCTTCGCGGTGCGCTTGCCCGCGGCCTTCTTCGCGGTGGTGCGCTTGGAGGTCGCATTCTTCGCGGCCCCCGTGCGGCGGGACGACGCCTTCCGGGCGCCCTTGCGCGCGCCAGGGGAGCGGCGGCGCGACGGCGTGGCCTCACCGGCCGGCAGCACCGTGTTGGACGACGGGGTCTCGTTCGGGTCCTGCATGTTCGACTCGGCGTGCATCAACAACCTCCAGGGATGACAACACCTGGAGGGTAAGCGCAACCGCCGGAAGTGCACGCATGCCCCGCTGCGCGGATGCACGCCATCTGACGAATGCGTCCGGCGCTACATCCCGCGCGAGGCCGAAAATCCGGCCTCGGAGCGCTCACGTGCCGCGCGGTGCGCTCAGGCCGCGCCCTTCAGGAACGCGGCGAGCTTCTCGTACGCCACGGCCAGCGGAGGGATGGGCGCGCTCTCGTGGAGCTGATGCGCCTGCGCCGTCTCACCGGGCCCGAAGTTCACCGCGTCCACGCCCCACTCGCCGAAGCGGGCCACGTCCGTCCACGCCTGCTTCGACGCGGCGGGCAGCCCCGTGAGCGACATCAGCCGCTGGAACAGCGGGTTGCCCGCGGCCACCGGCCCGCTGGGCGAGCTGTCCGTGAACTCCACCTCCGCGCGGCCCGCCACCAGCGCCAGCACGTCCTCCTTCGCCCGAGCCACGCTCTTGCCCGGCGCGAAGCGGTAGTTGAGGTTCAGCTCGAACGCCTCCGGCACCACGTTGCGCGCGCGGCCGCCCTTGGCCAGCGTGGCGCTGAGGACCTCGTAGAAGGGGAAGCCCGAGACGTTCACCTCCACGCGCTCGCGGCCCAGCAGCTCCGTGAGCAGCGGCCCCGCCTTGTGGATGGCGTTCTCCCCCTGCCACGGCCGCGCGGAGTGCGCGCTGCGCCCCGTGAAGCGGACCGTCACCTGCATGCTGCCGACGCAGCCCACCTGCACCACGCCGTCCGTGGGCTCCATGGCGATGCCGAACTTCACGCGCGAGAGGTCCGGCCGCTTCGCGTACAGCGGGATGAGGCCGCTCTCCGCGTAGGCCCCCTCCTCGCGCTCGTACAGGAGGAAGGCCACGTTGACGGGCAGCTCGGCGCGCTTCAGGTCCTCCGCCAGCGCCATCATCACCGCGACGCCGCCCTTCATGTCGGACGCGCCCAGCCCGTGCACGCGCTCGCCTTCGATGCGCGGCGCGCGGCCCACATCCCCGGGGTGCATGGGCACCGTGTCCAGGTGGCCGATGAGCGCCACCGTGGGACGGGGGTCCTCCAGCGAGCCCAACAGCAGCGTGTGCCCGACGCGGAAGACCTCCTCGCGGCGGAAGTGCTTCAGCGCCCAGCCTTCCACGTGGTCCGCGATGGGACCCTCGTGGCCAATGGGGCTTTCAATGCGACACAGCTCGAGCGTCGTCTGGGCGAGTCGGGTGGCGAGTTCGATGGAGGCCATGCGCGAAGCACCATACTCCCCGCCCGGGCCCGGAACATCGTCCCGTCAGGCGCCGTCCGCCAGCTCTTCGAAAGACGTCACGCCATCCAACACCGTGACGCAGATGCACGCGGGGCCCTGCAGCGCGGTGAAGTCGTGCAGCGAGCCGTCCACCTTCTCCAGCTCCTCCCCGGGCCAGACCTCGTGGCCGGAGTCCTCGCGGAAGCCGCCCTCCAGCACCAGGTTCCACTCGCGGCCCAGGTGCGTGTGGCGCGGATAGCGGGCGCCGGGCTGGAGGCGCACGACGGCGGCCATCATCCCCTCGCGCCCCGGGCCCGTCTCCACCGGCATCAGCTCCACGCCCTCCACCGGGCCGGGCATCCAGTTGGCGGGCTCCGCCATGGACTCCAGCAGCTCGCGGGCCCGCGCCTCCGCCACGTCCAGGAACGCGGCGACCTTCCCGGCCCAACGGGCGAAGCGGCCGGGCCCCTCCATCCGCTCCATCAGGCGCGTGAGCACCGAGGCGGGGGGCGCCACCGGCTCCACCAGCGTCCCCAACGCATCCACGGCGGGCGACAGCCGGGCCAGCTCCGCCCGGCAGCGCTCACAGCCCTCCAGGTGCCGGGCCGCGGCGTCGCGCCGGGCCGGCTCCAGGGTCCCGAGCAGCCACTCGGGGAGGATGTCATCGAGGTGTTCCATGCTCTCCTGAAAACGGCGCGGACGTCACAAGTCGCGTAACAATTCCTATACGCGCCCGCGCCCGCACCGGATTTGTCGCGGGCTCACACCGCGACGGCGAAGTCCCGCAGGGCGGCGTTGAGGCTGGTCTTCTGGTCAGTGGACGCCTTGCGCTGCCCGATGATGAGCGCGCACGGGACCATGTATTTCCCGGCGGGGAACTGCTTCTCCCGCATGCCCGGAATCACGACGCTGCGCGCCGGAACGCGGCCCTTGTGGATGACCTCCTGGGGCCCGGTGACGTCGATGATCTGCGTGGACGCGGTCAGCACCACGTTGGCGCCGAGCACCGCCTCCTCCTCCACCACCACGCCCTCCACCACGATGGAGCGGCTGCCCAGGAAGGCCCCGTCCTCGATGATGACCGGTGACGCGGTGGGCGGCTCGAGCACGCCGCCCAGCCCCACGCCGCCGGACAGGTGGACGTTGCGGCCCACCTGCGCGCAGGAGCCCACCGTGGCCCACGTGTCCACCATGGTGCCCGCGCCCACCCGCGCGCCGATGTTCACGTACCCGGGCATCACCACCGCGCCCTTCTCCACGAAGGCGCCGTAGCGCACGGTGCCCGGAGGCACCACGCGCACGCCCGCCGCCTCCAGGCCCTTCTTCAGGGGTACCTTGTCGTGGAACTCGAAGGGGCCCACCTCCATCACCCTCATCTCCGACACGGCGAAGAACAGGAGGATGGCCTCCTTCACCCAGGCGTTGACCCGCCAGCCTTCCGGGCCCTTCTCCGCGACACGCAGCTCACCGGAGTCCAGCCGCGCGAGCGTCTCGCGCACCGCCGCCACCGTGTCCGCGTCCTTCAGTTTCGCCCGGTCCGCGAACGCCGCGGACACCCGCTGGGAGAGCTCTTCGAGGGATGTCGCCATGACGCCGAGTTGAATCACACTTCAGCGGCCCGCGCCCTCCTCAATGTCCACCGCCAGACGGCCTCACGCGTGCGACGGTTCGGGCCCCAGCACCAGGGGCAGGGTCTGCGTCGGGATTTCTCCGTGAAACATGGCATCCGCGTGAGCCAGCGGGCCCGTGCCCTCCTTCAGGATGACGGCGCCCTGGAGCACCCGGCCCACGGCGGACAGGGGGGCCTCCTTCCAGTCGCGGTGGCGGACGAAGGGCGAGCGCCGGACGTAGAGATGCTCCTGGCCGATGAGGGCCACGTACCCCAGGAGCGTCCCATCCGCCGAGCGCACGCGCATGCCGCTGATGATGGAGCGCCGTTCGGACGGCGTGTCGTCGAAGGCCATCGGTCGTCTCCTCCTGTGCGCTGGAAAGGTGGGGACGGTCCGTGGGCGCCGCGAGCCGCCCGCCCCCTCGACGGGCCCCTGCCCGCCCGGCCGCCCCGGGAGCATGACAGGGGCGCCGGACGCCCGGCCTGGAGCCCGGCGGGCGCCTCGCGCCGGGTTTCCCGCACCGGGAGGACGCGCTCCCGTTAGCGTGCGTCCGCCATGACGAACCCCGTCTTCCCGCCGCTGCGCGCCGCCTATGAACCGGAGTCCTTCCGGGCCACCGCCCACGCCCTGATGGATCAGCTCGCGGACTACCTGAAGGCCGCGCTCGCCGGGGGCGCGATGCCGGTGCTGCCCTGGGCCCCGCCCGCGGTGAACCAGGAGCGCTTCGCCACGGCCTTCCCGGAGGAGCCGGCGCCGGAGGTCTCCCAGGCCTTCGCGGCGCTGATGGCGCGCGTGCTGAAGGACTCGCATCACCTGCACCACCCGCGCTACGTGGGCCACCAGGTGACGGCGCCCGTGCCGCTGGCGGCGCTGTGCGACGCCGTGTCGTCGCTGCTCAACAACGGCATGGCCGTGTACGAGATGGGCCCCGTCGCCACCGCGATGGAGCACCACGTGCTCGCGTGGATGGCGGGGAAGCTGGGCCTGCCCCCGAGCGCCCGGGGCGTGCTCACCTCCGGCGGCAGCGCGGGCAACCTCACCGCCCTGCTCGCCGCGCGTCAGGCGAAGGCCGGCTACGACGCGTGGAACGGCGGCGCGCACGCGGGCCCGCCCCTGACGGTGCTGGTCCCCCGCTCCGCCCACTACTGCCTGGCCCGCGCGGTCCGCATCATGGGCTGGGGCGAGGGCGGCCTCACCCCGGTGGACGTGGACGACCACTTCCGCGTGCGGCCGGACGCCCTGGAGGACGCGCTCGAGCGGGCCACCCGCGCGGGGAGGAAGGCCATCGCCGTGGTGGCCAGCGCGGGCTCCACCGCCACCGGCGCGTTCGACCCGCTGGAGCCCGTGGCGGACTTCGCGCAGAGGCACGACCTGTGGTTCCACGTGGACGGCGCGCACGGGGCCGCGGCGTCCCTGAGCCCCAAGTACCGCGCGCAGGTGAAGGGCATCGAGCGGGCGGACTCCGTGGTGTGGGACGCGCACAAGGGGCTGCTCATGCCCGCGCTGGTGACGGCCGTGCTCTTCCGCGACGGCGCGCGCTCCTTCGACGCCTTCTCCCAGGAGGCCCACTACCTCTTCCACGGCGACGGCGACGACGCGCGCCCCTACAGCGACGTGGGCCTGCGCACGCTGGAGTGCACCAAGGAGATGATGCCCCTCAAGGTCTACGCGTGCCTGTCCGTGCTGGGCACGCGCGTCTTCGAGGAGGCCGTCACCGCCTCCTACGACCAGGCCAGACGCTTCGCCCGGATGCTCACCGCCGCCCCGGACTTCGAGCTGGCCCTGGAGCCCGACTGCAACATCATCTGCTTCCGCCACACCCCCGCGCACGTGCCGCCGGAGGGCTGGGACGCGCTCCAGGTCCGCCTGCGTGAAGCGCTGGTCTCCCGCGGAAGTTTCTACCTGGTGCAGACGCGGCTGCCCCGGGGCGTGTACCTGCGCACCACGCTCATCCACCCGCTCACCGGCGACGCGGACCTGGAGTCCCTGCTGGACGCGCTCCGGAGCGCGGCGGGCCAGCCCTGAATTTTGTGAGCAAGGGAGTCGCCCTGGCGGGGGAAATGCGATAGGGCGGGGCCGCCATGCTCGTCTCGCTCGTCATCCCCGTCTACAACGAGATTCCCACCCTGGCGGAAATCCTCCGGCGCTGCGTCGCCGTGGACTTCCCCAAGGAGCTCGTCCTCGTGGACGACTGCTCGAAGGACGGCAGCCGCGAATTCCTGCGCCAGCTGTCCGAGCAGGGCCTGGAGGTCCTGGGCGGCACGCCGAAGAACCGCAACGAAATCCGCGTGCTCTTCCAGGAGCAGAACCAGGGCAAGGGGGCCGCGCTGCGCCGGGGCTTCGCCGAGGCCACGGGGGACATCATCCTCGTGCAGGACGCGGACCTGGAGTACGACCCCCGGGACATCCCCCGGGTCATCCAGCCCATCCTGGATGGCGACGCGGACGTCGTCTTCGGCAGCCGCTTCATCGGGTCGCCGCGCCGGGTGCTGTACTACTGGCACACCGTCCTCAACAACCTGCTCACCACGCTCTCCAACATGACGAGCGGGCTGAACCTCACGGACATGGAGACCTGCTACAAGGCCTTCCGCGCGGAGGTGCTGCGCTCCGTGCACGTGGAGGAGGACCGGTTCGGCTTCGAGCCCGAAATCACCGCCAAGGTGGCGCGCGGCAACTGGCGCGTCTTCGAGGTGCCCATCAGCTACCATGGGCGCACCTACGAGGAGGGCAAGAAGATTGGCTGGAAGGACGGCGTGCGCGCCCTCTACGCCATCGCGAAGTACTCGCTGAAGCGCTGAGAGGCCCGGACGTCCGCCCGGCCGCTGTCCGGGGGAGCTGGGTCCGAATGCGGACAAGGGAACAGACGGGCGGGTGCGGTTGGTTGTCCAGCGAGCGGCACCCTGAGACGGGTTCCGGCTTTTCTTCCTCCGTATCGCGGCGCGTAGTAGTTTCGACAACGCACTCCGTCTGAAGGGCGGGGAGTTTCCCGGTCCTTCCGAAAGTTTCCGCCCCCGTATGTTCGACTGGCTCCACACCCTGTTTTCGCGCGACCTCGCCATCGACCTGGGTACGGCGAACACGCTCATCTACATCCGCGGCCAGGGCATCGTGTCCAACGAGCCCTCCGTCGTGGCGGTGCAGCAGGACTCGCGCGGCGGCAAGAAGGTGCTCGCCGTGGGCAAGGAGGCCAAGGAGATGCTCGGCAGGACGCCGGGCAACATCGTGGCCATCCGGCCCATGAAGGACGGCGTCATCGCCGACTTCGAAATCACCGCCGCGATGCTGCGCTACTTCATCCAGAGCGCGCACAACCGCAAGACGCTGGTGAACCCGCGCATCATCATCGGCATCCCGTCCGGCATCACGGAGGTGGAGCGCCGCGCGGTGCGTGAGGCGGCCGCCAACGCGGGCGCGCGCGAGGTCTACCTCATCGAGCAGCCCATGGCCGCGGCGATTGGCGCGGGCCTGCCGGTGACGGAGCCCAGCGGCAACATGATTGTGGACATCGGCGGTGGCACGTCCGACGTCGCGGTCATCAGCCTCGCGGGCATCGTGTTCGCCAAGTCCGTGCGCATCGGCGGCGACAAGCTGGACGAGGCGATCATCCAGTACGTCAAGCGCAAGTACAACCTGCTCATCGGTGAGCGCACGGCGGAGCTCATCAAGATGGGCATCGGCACGGCGTACCCGACGGACGAGGTCATGACCATGGAGATCAAGGGTCGCGACCTGGTGGCCGGCGTGCCGCGCACGCTGACGGTGTCCAGCGACGAGGTGCGCGACGCGCTCGCGGAGCCCGTCAACGGCATCGTGGAAGCGGTGAAGCTGACGCTGGAGCGCACGCCGCCGGAGCTGGCCGGTGACATCGCGGACCGCGGCATCGTGCTCGCCGGTGGCGGCGCGCTGCTCAAGAACCTGGACACGCTGCTCCGTGAGGAGACGGGCCTGCCGGTGTTCCTCGCGGAGGACCCGCTGTCCGCCGTGGTGATTGGCGCGGGCAAGGCGCTGGAGTCGTTGGACATCCTCCGCCAGGTCTGCCAGCCGGGCTGAGGTTCCCCTCCCCCGCTGCACCGTGACGGCGCCGGACCTCGCTCAGGGGTCGGCGCCGTTCGCGTTTCCGGGCGGCGGGGTGGCGGCGGCCCGGGGCAGGGGCAGCCCCGTGGGCCTGACGATGCGCGCCTCGCAGTTCGGGCGGCGTGCCTCCCGGTCCTCCTCCTGGCGGGCCTGCTCCTTCAGCAGGTCCCCTCTCAGGAGGACGCCCTGGGGCAGGGACTGCTCCACCTTCGTGTCCATGCAGGCGTCGAAGGCGCGCCGCATCCAGCCGCTGGCGGCGCGGACGGAGAAGCCGCCCAGGGCGTCCATGCGGGCCAGGCCGTCCAGGCGCTCCGTGAACACCGGGTAGCCCTCCTTCGCATCGCGCCGGGCGTGGACCAGGGTGGCGGCGGCGCGCAGCCCTGGGGGCAGACGGTTGAAGTCCAGTCCGGGGACACCCGAGGTGGACAGGACGTGGTTTCGCAGCGGGTCGCGCGCGAGCATCAGCGGCAGCGAGAAGCTGAAGAGCCGTTTGCCCACGGCGTCGCCGGTGCGCGTGTGCTCCAGGGCGAGCAGCGCGAGGACCTCCGGGTCCAGCTGGGACAGCACTGTCGAGGGGTCGCCATCCCCCTCCTTCAGCGCGCGCCTTGGATCCACCAGCGCATCCCGGGTGAGGCGAAGCACGGAGCGGGCTTCGACGGACGGCAGCGCGGCGAGCTCCGCGTCCTTCGGTGAGCGCTGGCCGGTGAGCAGGTCCAGCAGCAGCATCCGCTCCGGCTGCCGCGCGAGGGCGGGGGGAATCCAGTCGCGCATCACGTAGGACGTGTGCTCGGGCCCGGCGGCCTCGGCCGTGCGTCCGGCGAGCACCAGGAAGTCCCAGGTCCGGCGGCGCGGGTCCTGGCCGTAGCGGCGCACCCGTGCCGTGGCCGCGTCCCGCAGCTGCGCGCGCAGGAGGATGCGCACGTCCAGCTCCAGCGCCTCCAGGGTCTCCGGCGGGTGCTTCTCCTCGAGCGCCTGCACCCGTCTCGCCGTCCCGACGACGAAGTCCTGGCGCTCGCTGTCACTCCAGGACCGCGAGCCGTCCCCCAGCTCGAAGCGCCACCGCGCCTCCAGCCACGCGCGGGTCACGTCGGGTGAGTCCGGGAAGCGCTCCGCCAGGTTCGCCCAGGCGTCGACGGCGGCCGCGGAGCTCGGGTCCTGCGAGCCCGCGCGTTGGAGGTAGAGGGCCGCCAGCGGTGAGTCCGGATGCTGCTGCGCGTGCTCCGCGTAGCGTGCGCGGGCCTGGCCTCCCTGTCCGATGTAGCGCATCAACGACAGCGCCAGCGCCTGCGCGGCCGGGTCCTCCTGCCAGGTGTGCATCAGCATCGCCGCGTAGTCGCGCGTGTTGCGCCAGCGCAGGTCGGACGGCAGGTTCGCGGGCACCTGCGTGTCCACGACGAGCCATGCGCGCGCGGCCGTCTCCCGCGCGAGCCTGTTGCCCGGCTCCACCTCCGCCACGGCGGACGCCACGCGGCCCACGGCCTGCCAGTTGTCCTCATCCGCGAAGGCCTGCGCGGCGGCCTCCCACTTCGCGGCCTGGACGGCGAGCCGCTCGTCCGCCTGGAGCACCGAGGCGGCCTCCGGCAGGGAGCGGGAGGGAAGGCTTGTGTCCGTGGCCTCCGCCTTCAGCCTCGCGGCGCCCTTCACGTTGTAGAGGATGCGCTCGCCCTGGACCGGCAGCGTCACGTCCTCGATGACGGAGTCCTGGCCGGGCCAGGTCGTCACCGCGTGGAGCGGCCCTTCTCCCAGCTTCACGCGCCCCTGCTCCTGCGTCCCGGGCGCCACCACCCAGTGTTCGCCGCCGATGCGCACGTCCACGGGGCGCGACAGGCCATTGACGACCGTCACGGCGCGCATGCCGCGAGCCTCCAGCCACACGGCGCCCAGTCCCGCCAGGCCGCAGAGCCCCAGCGCCATCCCGGCCAGGGCCACCGCGCGGCGGCGCGACCTGCCACGAGAAGGAGGCACCTGACCGATGACCTGGAGCGGCGCCTTGCCGTCCGCGCGCACGAGGTAGCCCTCCAAGGGCCACACCGGAACGCCCAGCACCGACACGGTGCGCTCCGCGACGAAGGGCGCGTTCGGAGCGGCGCCGCGCGCAGGCGAGCCCCTCCACCGCACGCCCGTCCCCAGCACGGAGGACTCGGAAGGCGGGCGGGCCGCGATGACGAAGGCGCCCCGGTCCTCCACCAGCGCCGTGAGCAGCTCCCGCGTGGGCCCGGGCGGCTCATGTTCCAGCCGGCGTGAGAGCACCGCGTGCACCGCCCACGCATCCCCCCGCGCGAGCGCCTCCGACAGTGCGGCATCCGGCAGGAGTTCCGCCAGACGCGGCGCGCGCTCCAGCAAACCGCTGGGGTCGGTGACAAGGGCGAGGGACATGGCCCGCATTCAACCGGGACCCGGTGGGTGGAAGGCAAGACCCCGAGCCCCGAATCCCGTCAGGTCTTCGGGCCTGAAGGCCGCGCCCACGGATGAGAAGGGAAGCCCCCTGCCGAGCCCCGGCTGCGGCGCGCAGCCAAAACCGGTCGGACAGTCGGACAGCGTCGGGCCACATGGCAGGCCAAGGGCCCCCGACACCCGAGCCGCGAAAACCTGTCCGACTGTCCGACAGCTTTGGACAACGGCAACCAGGCCCCCGAGACCCGAGCCGCGAAAACTTGTCCGACTGTCCGACAAGTTTGACGACCGTGGCTGGCCAGGGGCGCTGCCTCATCCGAACTGACGAAACCTGTCCGACGGTCCGACAGGTTTGGGGACTGTAGCTGGCGGGGGCCTCCGCTCCGTTCCACCCACGGGAACCTGTCCGACTGTCCGACAGGTTTCGGAGCAACCGCGGCCGGGGGGCACCTCGTCGGGCCAGCGGAAACTTGTTGGACCGGTTCTTGCGATGCGTCACCGGCCTTGAATCCAGTCAGGCCGAGGCCCGAAGCTCCCGTGCCATGGGCGCCTTCGACCTTGTGATCATCTCCGTCATCGTCGCGCTCGGCCTGGGGCGATTCCTCGTGATGCGCGATCAGCGCAACGCGCCTCCTCCAGAGGCCGGGCCGCGCAAGCCGACGCCGCAGCGCATCGCCGGGCGCGTGCTTCTGGGGTACGCCTATGCGATGGCGCTGTTCCTGCTCATCCGCTTCTTCCTTGGCCGGATGTGACAGGGGCCGGCCTGCGTCCCGTCCTGAGCGCGCTTGATGATTTCCCCATGAACGCGTGGCCCATATCGGGGTGGTGTCCTTCGCGCTGGGGGCGTACCTGCGCCGCCGGGCTGAACGCGGCCCCTCGAAGGGCGTCATCGACCGGCGCCACCTGACGCCGCTGCGAATCACCTACAGCCTGCTGTTCGCGTATCCGTTCCGCGCGACCTACACCTCCCTGGCCCTGTCCCTGGGCCCCTGAGCGCACGAGGCGCCCCGGGGCCCACGGTCCTGCCCGGACATCAGTGCTTGCCGTACTCCAGCTTCACGCCCTTGCGCTGCGCGTAGATGTACGCCTCCATCGCGCGCATCTTCGGGTCGCCGTCCGCCAGCGGCTTGCCGCGCACCGGGTTCTCGATGCACCAGTTGATCATGTCGCGCAGCAGCGCCGTGCGGCCCAGCTGCACCTGGTACTTCGGGTAGGTCTCCGGGTGGGTGTTGGCCGCGTCCGGATGGCACATGTCGCACGACACGCCCACCGTGCCGCCCAGCGCCTCCGCGTCATGGAACACGCGGTGACCTTCCTTCACGGTCTCCTGCACGGAGTCCGCCCACACCTTCTCGTCGCGCTCGGAGTACGCGCCGTAGGTGTGGCCCGTCTGGAGGTTCGTCTTCTGCTGCTGGGGCACCGCCCTGGCGCCCGTCTCCGCGCCCACCCCGCCCTGGCGCACGTCGTTGCCCGAGGGCTTCGCACCGGGGTTGGGCTGGGGCGCGGGCGGAGGGCTCTTCTTCGCGGACGGGGGCGTGGCCTGCGCCAGCACCGGGCCAGGCACGTCGTCCCAGTTCGCGTTCGGGTTCTTCTTGCGCCAGTCGTCCATCAACTGCGCGGTGGCGGTGATGGCCTGGGCGCGGGTGAGCTTCTGGCCGTCCTTCACGCCTTGCACTTCCATGGACGTCTCACCGTCGCACAGGCCCAGCACCAGGTTGCCGTCCTTGGACGCGGGCACGACGTGCCTGGGCAACGGCTCAGGCTTCGGCTCCGGGGACGTGGCGAGCGCCACGCCGCCGGCGAAGGACAGGGCCGCGCACGGGACCACGAGCAGCTTCATTCGCAGGTTCATGGGAGGGGGTTCCTCTTCCGGTCCTAGTAGGTGGGCAGCTTGGGCTTGGGCGGCGCGGACTGCTTGCCACCGGAGCCCAGGTAGCTGGCGCGCACGGTGATGGGGTCGCGCTGCCAGAGGTTGTAGAGCTTGTCCACGAGCCCTGATTCCAACACGTCCATGCGGCCGTCACCGCAGCCGTCGAACTGGCTGAACGGATCCGCGCGGTTCATGGGCACCGTGAGCGAAGGCAGGCCCTCCGGCGCGTACGGCCACGGCCACGCGGTGGACAGCATCCCGTGGAAGGAGATGTTGCCAATGCGGTTGCTGAGCAGCTGGTGCGTGTGTCCGTGGATGACGGTGACCTTCTCGTACGGCTTGAGGAGGGCCTGCACCTCGTCCGCGTCGTCCGTCCAGAAGTTCCAGGGCTTGTAGTACTTGTAGAGCGGCGAGTGGCTGAAGACGATGACCGGCGTCGTCTTCGCCACCTTGGCCAGGTCGTTCTGGAGCCACTGGCGCTGCTCGGCGCCCACTTCGAAACGGGACTGGATGCCATTGTCCAGGCCCGCGACGATCTTCATGCGCTCCATGGGGGACAGCTTCCGCTCCGTCCAGAAGTCCTTCTCGTGGATGGAGTTGAGCACCACGAAGTGCACGCCCTTGTGGTCGAAGGAGTAGTTGGGCGCGCCGAACAGGTCGCGCCACAGCTCGCCCATGTCCAGGAACCAGTCGTGCTCGCCCACCATCATCTTGATGGGGGCCTTCACGGACTTGAGGATTTGAGCGCCCAGCTTGAGCTCACCCGCCTGGCCCAGCTGCGCCAGGTCGCCGCCGAAGAGGACGAAGTCCGGCTGGGGGTCCAGCGCGTTCACGTCATCCACGGCCTTCAAGATGGCGCGCACGAAGCGGTCGTTGAGCTTGTTTTCATACAGGTGCGTGTCGGAGATGTACGCGAAGGAGAACTTCGGCTTCTCTCCCTGCGCCTCCGCCACGTTGACCAGCTGGAAGCTGTTGGGCGTGAGCCTGCCCATGCCCGCGACGATGCCGGCGGAGATGCCGGCGACGCGCATGAAGGCGCGGCGGTCCAGCTTGCGCAGGCCCTCGAAGAAGGCGTCGCGTTCGGCGTAGTGCTTCGTCTCGATGCTCTGGAATTTGTTTGCCATGGCGCGCCTCCGCTACCGTTGCTGGGTGGTCGTCACCGGGGTGACGTCGCCGTAGAAGCCCAGGTCCGCCGGATTCTTCGCTTTCAGGTCCGGGTTGGGAGCCAGGTCGCCCAGGTTGCCCTTCTTGCCCATGGCGATGGCGGTGTCCCGCTCCGGCCGGGTGTTCTTCCGGGCGCGCTGCTTCGACAGCTGCTCCTTGTTGAGCTTGTCGAACTTCGTGTCCGTGAGGGTGAAGAGGAACGCCACCAGGTCGTCGATTTCCGGCTCGGTGAGCCCCAGCCGCTGCATCCCCCCGTCGAGGTAGGGATTGGCCACGCCGCCCTTGTTGTAGTGGTCCATCACGTCCCACAGCGTGGTGAGCGACCCGTCATGCATGTACGGACCGGTGATGCCCACGTTGCGCAGGGTGGGCGTCTTGAACGAGCCCACGTCGTTCTCCTGCTTGGTGACGAGGAAGCGGCCCAGCTCGGAGAACTCCGAGTTGAGCGCCAGCTCGTCAATCTGCTTCTCGTCGCCGGTGCGCACCACCTGCACGCCCTTGCGCGCCAGGGTGACGAAGTCCTGCTTGTGCGCGGCGACGCCGATGTTGTGGAACTTCTGGTCGCTGAAGAGCGGGGAGACGGCGTTGCCCGCGTGGCAGGAGTTGCAGCGCGCCTTGCCGTTGAAGAGCGCCCAGCCGTTCTTCTCCGCCGCGGTGAGCGCCTTGCTGTCCCCCGCGATGAACCTGTCGAAGCGCGCGTCGCCGGAGAACTGCATCCGTTCGAACGCGGCGATGGCGACGGCCAGGTCGTCGAAGTTGGGCTCGCGGCCGAACACCTTCTGGAAGTCGGTGACGTACTCGGGGATGCCGCGCACCTTCTTCACGACGGTGTCCGGGTCCGGCATGCCCATCTCACGCGGGTTGAGGATGGGCAGCTTCGCCTGGTCCTCCAGCGTGGCCGAGCGGCCGTCCCAGAACTGGGTGGCATTGAAGAGGGCGTTGAGGACGGTGGGGCTGTTGCGCGTCACCTTCTGCTGCTTGACGCCTTCGGACAGCGTCTTGCCGTCGGTGAAGCCCAGCTCCGGCTCGTGGCACGTCATGCAGGCCACGGTGTTGTCCACGGAGAGGCGCTTGTCCCGGAAGAGCTTCTCCCCCAGCGCCACCCGCTCCGGCGTGGGCTCGGAGCCCTTGGGCACCGAGAGCCGCCACAGCGTCGCGGAGACGCCCGGCGGCAGCTTCGGCGGTGTCGCGTTCGCGGGCTGTGAAGGGGGAGGTGCTGCCAGTCCCACGCCGGAGTGGAGCACCACGGCGAGCATCGTGACGACGCCCGAGGGCAGCCGCATGAAGGCCTCCTACCCGTCCTCTGGAGCCGCCGCGGGACATCCGCCCGGGTCCGAGGCCGGTCGCGGCATTCCACGCAACCCGCGAGAAACGTTCAACGGTCTCTAGGGCCAGGGGGAGGGAGAAGTGTCTGGGATTGGAACATCAAAGGCACTTCAATTTTCCACTCGCGTCCAAGCAAGCCCCCCCGTGGCGTTTGCGTTGGACGCACGCGCGTCCCCTCCGCACGCGCGGATGGCGGCTCGCTGCAATCCCTCTCAGGGAAAGCCTCTCAATGTTCACCATGGCACAACCAATGCACCCGGGGTGTGTGCTGTCCAAACCCACCGTGAACCAGGAGCAGACCATGGCCGAGCCCCAAATCACCCTGTATCGCGACGTCAACTTCGGCGGACGCAGCGTCGTGCTGACGACGTGCGGCTCTTCGAATCTGGGCAACGACTACGGCTTCAATGACCAGACGTCGTCCATCCGGGTCCAGAGCGGCATCTGGCTCGTCTACAACGACGCGGGCTACGGCGGCTCCGTCTACGTCCTGACGCCGGGCGAGTACCCCAGCCCCGGGACGTGGGGCGGTTCGAACGACTCCATCTCCTCCGTGCGCCCGCTGCCGGGCGTGCAGGGGAGCAACATGGCCATTCTCTTCCAGGACACGAACTACGGGTCGCGCATGGTCGCCGTCACGAGCTCCATCGCGTCGCTGGGCGACATCGACTTCAACGACCAGGCGTCCTCCGCCATCGTCCTGGGCGGGACCTGGCTGCTGTACAAGGACTCGAACTTCAAGGGCACCACGTGGAGCGTCTCCGCGACGGGCGGCCCTGGCCACAACGGCTACTACCCGAGCGCCAGCGGCTTCTTCGACAACGACGCCATCTCCTCCATCAAGCCCGGATAGGCCCCGCCGGGGCGGAGGACGTGTCTGGGATTGAGGCGTCAGCCGTCACGGGACGCCAACCGTGAGAGGAAAGCCACGCGTGGGCTTCCTCCCTCCGTCCGTGCGCGACGAGGAAGTCCACGCGGTCACCGGCCACGGGGACAGCCGTCTCATCGAAGAGGACGGCGCCCGTGGCGCGCTCCAGCACGAGCGGGACGAGCGCCTCCTCCAGGTTGCCGGTGGCGGGAGGCACGGTGGCCTCCACCTGGGGGGCCTCCAGGCGCCAGGACTCGCGGGACACGGCGCCCTGTTCACAGCGCGCCACCCAGACGTCCAGGTCGCGCTCCGCGCCAAATAAGACGTGGCCGCCGGTGGCGCTCACGGTGTCCGTGGACACACCCACGTGGCCCCGGTGCAGGGCGGTGTAGCTGCGGGCGGTGCGCTGGAGGGCGCGCACGCGCTCGGCGAAGAGCAGGTTGACGCCTTCGTTGTGGGTGAGGCCCACGAAGCCCTGACGGCCCTCGGGCTCCGCGCGCAGGAGCGTGCGCTCCTCCAGGCCATTTCCGAAGAGGACGCGGAAGCCCTCCTGCTGCGCGCGCTTCAGCGTGGCGTCACTGGAGTCCACGAGCAGCACGGCCTGGTCGCGGGCCTGGAGCGCGTGCGCCACCTGCCTCGCGAGCGCGTTGGCGCCCAGGAGGACGTAGCCCTTCGGAACCACGCGGCGCACGCCCAGGAGCCCCGCGACAAAGCCGCCGGACAGGCCCTGCACCACCACGGTCACGCCAATGACGAGGAACACCAGCGCGCGCAGGGCCTGGCCCTCCTGGACGCCCTGGTCCCCCAGGCGCGTGGCGAACAGGGACGCCACGGCGGCGGCGACGATGCCGCGCGGGCCCAGCCACGCGATGAAGGCCTTCTCGTTGCGGGACAGGCCGGAGCCGGCGGTGGACGCGGCGACGGCCACGGGCCGCACGACGAGCATCAGGACCAGCACGGTGACGAGCCCGCGCCAGCCCAGCGCCGTCACCTGGGACAGCCGCATGTCCGCGGCCAGCAGGATGAAGAGCATGCCCAGCAGCATGAGAGTGAGCTGTTCCTTGAAGGCGAGCACCTCCCGGCGCGCGGGCACCTTGCCGTTGCCCACGACGAGCCCCGCGGCGATGGCGGCCAGCACGCCGCTCTCCGGCGCGAGCGCGTTGCTCACCTGGAAGGCGCCCAGCACCAGGGCCAGGGCGAAGACGTTGGTCATGTCCTCCGGCACCCAGGACGCCTTGCGCAGCCCCACGGTGATGAGCAGCCCCGTGATGCCGCCCACGACGAGCCCCACGCCCCAGCGCGAGCCCAGGGCGCTCACCAGCAGCCACGGTCCTTCTTCCGCGTGCAGCGCCATGTCCAGCGCGACCACGGCGATGATGGCGCCCACGGCGTCCACGAAGATGCCCTCGGCCTCCAGCACGGTGGCGACGCGGTGGGTGACGCGCACGCGGCGCAACAGCGGCGTGATGACGGTGGGGCCGGTCACCATGACCAGGGTGCCGAAGAGCGCGGACACCACCCAGTCCCACCCCATGAGCGCGCGGGCGGCCAGGGTGCCGCCCACTGCGGTGATGGCCGCGCCCAGGGTGACCAGGCGCTGGATGGAGCGGGCCTCGCGGCGCAGCTTGCGCACGTCCAGGCTCATCGCGCCTTCGAAGAGGATGACGGACACGGAGAAGCCCACCACGGTCTGGAGCGCGGGGCCCAGGGACGCGGGCTGGACCCAGCCCAGGGCCTCCGGCCCCAGCAGCACGCCCGCGGACAGGAGCACGACGATGCCGGGCACGCTCAGGTGCCGGGCCACGAGCTGCGCGAGGATGCCGGCCACCAGGGACAGGCCGAGGGTCAGCGACGGGTTGTCGAAGGAAGGGGAGGCCATGGACGAGGCCGCGCACCGTAGCCGTGTGGCTTCCGCGCGCGCCGGGGGTCTGCTCGCGAGGGTTGGCCGGGAGACGAAGCCGCGTCCGGTGAGGCCGGACCGCACGGGAGATGAAAGGGGATGCGGTGGCTACAAGACGCAGACGCCCCCCACGCCGCCTTCCAACAGGGCCCGTTTGACGGCGAGCAGGAAGTTCTCCAGCCGGAACGCGATGAAGTCTTCCCGGTAGCCCGTCGCGGCGGAAATCGTGGAGCAGTTCGCCAGCAGATTCTCGACCTCGCTCTTGAGGACTTCCAACTCTGCCCCCTCGACGTAGAGGTCATGCTCCGCTAGGCCAGGCAACAGCACGGCGCCCAGTTCCTCAATGCAAGGCGCTCCCCAGAGCTCGGTCCGGCAGACCTCGAAGCCAAACAGGCTGGGCTCTCCGCCGCCCGTGCGTTCCACGGTCAGGTCCTCCGTTTCACCTGTTTCGTTCCTGCGACAGGCATGGACGCTAAGTGTCATGGTGATTCACCTGGGAGCTCTTTCATGGCCTTCAAGGCTCCTATGCGCAGAGCCTGGATTGTGCTCAGGAGTAGCGATGAGGATCCGTTACCACCCCGCAGTCCTGGCCGTCTTCATGTTGGCGGCTTGCACTCCTCGCGCCTCCGTCGTCTCGCCGGCAGGAGGGAGCCCAGAGGCATCCGCCAGTCAGGAGCCAGGCTCGGAGGTCGCGACCGACGCTGGCGGGCCGGCATGGACCGTCACCTCGGACATCCCTCCCTGGCCTTGCGATGTGGAGAGGACGTCCTGGAAGCGACGCTCCCTGGAAGTCCATGTCAGCGCCGGGGACTGCACCCTCTCCATGGAGCCACCCGACGAGAATGGTCGCTGTGCAGCCGAATTGCACGAGTCAGAGCAGATCATCGGTTGCATCGGTATGCCCGCGATCGACCGGGTCTTCTCGATCTGGTCCGATGAGGCCCCCCTCTATTGTGGGCGCCGCTGGCACTGTGGCTGCGATGAAGTGCCGACCGCGGACGCAGCCGCTCCATGACTCAAAGGAGCCTGCGTGAGCCGGCGGGTCAGGTGTTGACCTCGCTCGCGACGGCGAGGAGTGCGCCGACGAGGCTCTCCACCTCCCAGTCGATCGCGAACACCGCGGCCTGCATCCGCGCCGGCTCCGGGGCGTTGCCGGCGAGCAGTGACCGGGCACGGCGGAGGGCTGCCGCGAGCCCGTGCGCTTCGAGCAGGTGCAGGGTTCCCGTGAGGGCCTCGCACGCGCGCTCGTACTCGTCGGGGGCCCCCTTCTTGATCGCGGCCGTGAGCGCCAGCCGGGCCTGCTCCAGCGCCTGGACGGAGGAGCGGGCCAGCGCCGGGCTCGCCCGGGGATCTCCCGCCCCCCACTGCCTCAGCTTCGTGAAGCTGAAGTCGGGCGCCAGGACCAGGGAGTCCGCGGCGGCCCCGGAGGCAGGGGGCGCTGCTTCCGGGGGATGCGCGGGCGCCTCTGGAGCCGCGCGGGAAGTGCACCGCGCCATCTTCCTGAACAGGACGCCCTCGTCGAAAGGCTTGCCGATGAAGTCCGTGAACCCCGAGGCCAGGACCTTGCTCTCCTGCCAGGCCCGCGTGGAGGCCGAGATGGCGATGATGGGAATCTGGCGGAGCCGTTCGTCCGGGAGCTGCCGGATGACCTTCAACGCGTCGTAGCCATCCAGCACCGGCATGTGCAGGTCCATGAGGACGAGCTCGTAGCCCCCCTGGCGGAGGCGCTCCACCGCCTCGTGTCCGTTCCTGGCGGCGTCGAACGAAACGCCCCAGTGCTCGAACCAACGGGCGAGCACGTAGGTATTGACCTCGTTGTCCTCGACCACGAGCACCTTCAGGCCCCGCAGGGCCCGCGGAGACGCCTCGGTGCTGGGAGCCGCGCCGGCGGCGGCGCCCCCCGCCGCGGACTTCAAGCGCAGGTCGAAGGAGAAGCGGGTTCCCTTCCCCACCTCGCTCTCCACGACCATCTTGCTGCCATGCAGCGCCACCAGCTTCTGGCTGATGGAGAGGCCCAGCCCCGTCCCGCCGTACTTCATCCCGATGTCGTAGTTCGCCTGGGTGTACTCCTCGAAGATGGCGGCGAGGCGGTCCGGTGGAATCCCGATCCCCGTGTCACTCACCTGGAAGGACAGGTCACACGCGTCGCCGTCCCGGGACCGGAGGACCACGCTGACCTTGACCCCACCCTTCTCCGTGAACTTGAGGGCGTTGCTCACGAGGTTCGTGAGGATCTGCCCCAGCTTGACGGGGTCCCCCAGGAGAATGGCCGGGACCCGCTCGTCGGTCTCCATCTGGAGCAGCAGCCGCTTCTCCTCGGCCCGGGCGGCCTGGCCGTTCAGGATGTCGCCGAGCAGCTCCCGGAGAGAGAACTCGCGCTGCTCCAGCGAGAGCCTGCCCGCCTCGATCTTGCTCCAGTCCAGGATGTCGTTGACCAGCGCGAGCAGGTTGCCGGACGCGGAGCCGAGGATGCGCAGGTACTTCGACTGCTTGTCGGAGAGCGGCGTCATCCCCAGAAGCCGCGTGGCGGCGGTGATGGCGTTGAGGGGGTTGCGGACCTCATGGCTGAGGGTGGCGAGCAGCGCCGCCTTCGCCTGGGCCAGCTGCTCCGCCTTGCGGCGGGACATCAGCAGCTCGCGCTCATAGCGCTTGCGCTCCGTCATGTTGAAGAGCGTCGTCCGGACGGAGCGCGGCCTGCCGAGCGCGTCCCGCTTCTGCACGGAGTTGATCAGTGCGGGCAGCGGACGGCCGTCCGCACGGACGAGGTCCAGCGAGAGCTCGTGGATGAAGCCCTGCATCTGGAGCAGCGGGGCGTAGTGGGTCTCGTGGAAGATGCGGCCCGCGACCGTGAGCAGCTCGCAGAACCGCTTGCCGCCGAGCAAGTCCTCCCTGGAGTAGCCCGTCCAGGTCAGGAAGGTCTGGTTGACCTTGAGGATGCGCCCCTCCGGGCTCGTGGAGAGGTAGCCACACGGAGCATTCTCATAGAGTTCTTCCGCCGAGTCCTCGGAAGAGTCCTCCCCCTGCCCGGTGTCAGCGCTTCCTTGCATTGTCCTCCTTCAGTAGCCCAGGAAGTGCTTCATCGCGGCGATGGTTTCCTCGGGAGCGCTCAGGTTCGGGCAGTGTCCGGTCGCCTTGAGGCGGACCAGCTGGCCCGCAGGCAGCCGCCGGCACACGTACTCCCCCACCGCATCCCCGGCAATGACGTCGTTCGAGCACTGGAGCACGAGGGAGGGCGTCTTGACCTTCGGAAGCTCCGCCCGATGGTCGGAGAGGAAGGTCACCTTCGCGAATTGCTTCGCGATTTCGGGATCCATGCGGCAGAAGCTGTTGGTGAGCTCCGCGCCAAGCTCGGGCCGGTCCGGGTTGCCCATGATGACGGGCGCCATCGTGCTGGACCAGCCCAGGTAGTTGTCATCGAGCGACTCCAACAACTGGAGGATGTCCTCGCGGGAGAAGCCGCCGGCATACCCGCCATCGTTGATGTAGCAGGGCGAGGGGCCGATGAGCACGAGCCGGGCGAAGCGCTCCGGCTCCTTGATGGCCGCCAGCACGCCCACCATCGCGCTCACCGAGTGACCGACGAAGACACACTGCTCGAGCCGCAGCTCGTGGCAGATCCGCAGGACGTCATCGGCGTAGCCCTCCAGCGTTGCGTACCGGTCGCGGTCATAGGCCGCGAGCTCCGAGCCGCCAGCCCCCACGTGGTCGAAGAGCACGGTGCGGTAGTCCTGCTCGAACGCGGGCGCGACGAACCGCCACATGTTCTGGTCGCAGCCGAAGCCATGGGCGAACACCATGGGCTGCGTGCCTTGCCCCTTCACCTTGATGTTGTTGCGGGCAAGCACGTTCATGTGTCGCTCCAATGTGAAGGGAACAGTCGACCCCAGGATGAAGTGACGGAGTCCCCACGCGTTGGATCAATTCCTTCCTGGGAGAAGAGTCCAGCCCGGGCAGCATCCATCACCGGGGCCTGGAGCGCCTCAAGGCTCCGGGACGCGCAGGTCGCGGGAGCGCAGCAGCATGGCGGACGCGGTCGCGGGGGCGAGCACCGACGCGATGATGATGCTCCAGTCCCAGGGCCCCCGCGCGCGGGCGGCGTTGAAGGCCAATGCCTGCACCAATGTCAGACAGGCATCCGCGGTGGTGAGCCGCCCCAGCAGCGTGGCCAGGTTGTCACGCCAGCGGCGCAGGAGCAGCAACAGGCCCACGATGAGCCCCACGTCGAACGCCACCCAGCCGTGCTGCACCCACGGCGAGGGGAACCAGCGCGCGCTCATGGGCAGCGCGAGCAGCACCGTCCACGGCACCAGCAGCGCCGTCAGCGCCCGCACGAAGAAGCGCGGCCGGCGCAGCAGCGTCACGAGCCCGAACCTCACCAGGCTTCCCCGCGCGAAGGCCCGGAGCGCGTCGTAGATGGCCCACGGTGCCGGCTCGTCCTTCGGGTGCGACAGATAGAGCGTCACCCACGCGTCGGGGCGGAACTTCGCCTTGAAGGCGCGCAGGCCCTCGAAGTCGAACAGCGGGCGCCCGGCGCTGCGCGCGAACCGCAGCCACGGCCGCACCGGCCCCGCGAGCGGCGCCAGACCCAGCGTCACGTACTGGCGCCCGTTCAAGGCCGCCGCGCGCATCGCGGCGTCCACCAGCGTCTCCGCCGTGCCGTTGGGCGCGGAGGGTTCGCGCAGCAGGTCCTGGAGGAACCAGCCGTCGCGCGCGTACACGGGCGTCACCGACAGGAAGCCCACCACGCGGCCCTCCACCTCCGCCACGAAGGCGCGGCGCTCGCGGGCGAAGGCTCCCGGGGCCAGCCCCACCAGGAAGCCCATGGTCGCCATGCGGCGTGACGCGAGCCAGTGCTCGGCCAGCACCTCCACCGCCGCTCGCAGCGGGTGGCCTTCCGTCTCCATCACCTCCGCGGGCACCTCGCGCACGCGCACGCCGTGGGAGCGCGCGCGACGGAGCTGTTCACGCAGGCTGCGGCTGCCCTTCACCACCGCATCCCACTTCGCCGGGTCCCACACCGGCTGCTCACCGATGGGCAGCTCCTCGAAGGGGACGAGCTTGGAGAAGCGCGACTCCGTGGCGAAGAAGCTCACGCGCCTGCCCGCGCTCCGGGCCGCCCGGTGGAAGGCCCCCACCACGTCGCGCACGCGCTCCTGCGCGGCGATGGGGCCTCCTCCCGCCACCCACGCGCCGCCCGTGTCCACGTAGGCGATGCACCCGTCCCCTTCCGGCGCGAACCAGTACTCGAAGCCCGGCTGCAGCACCTGGAAGGACGTCGCGTTCCAGCCGTGCTGCTTGAGCAGCGTCAGCACCCGCTCGCGCGGGTCGACTGCGGGGTCCTGGTGGGGGTCGGCCATGGTGTTTGCGCTCAAACTACGTTCCACGGGGTCCCCCCGCCAGCCAAAGCCACGCGGGGAGGCAGGGCCCTCCCTGGAGGAACGGACCACTCCCGGTGGAAACGCGCGGGGCATGGATCCAATCCGGCCGCTCCCACGCACTCCAGGGGAACGTCCCTGACGGGGATATCAGGGCCGGAAGCCGGGCCCCCTTGGGGCGGCCCTCCCATGGGGGACCCGGCGGCAGTACCGCTCAAGAACCGTCGTCCTCCGCGTCGTCTCCACCGTCATCCGCGGGAGCGCGGCCGAGCAGCCGGTCCACCTCCGCGTGCGCGGCTTCCGCCTGGACCGCGCTGATGCGCTTGTAGGTCTTGAGCGCGTCCACCACGCGGTGCGCGTGCTTCCACAGCGCCCGGGAGCCGCTGGACGGCGAGCGCTTGCGCGGAGACGGCAGCATCGCGGCGAGCACCGCGCCCTGCGCCACGGAGAGCTGGGACGCGGACACGCCGAAGTGCTCCCGCGCCCCCGCCTCAATCCCATACACGCCGTTCCCCCACTCCACCACGTTGAGGTACAGCGTCAGGATGCGCTGCTTCGTCAGCGCTTCCTCCAACCGGTGCGCCAGCACCAGCTCCTTCAGCTTGCGCGTCAGGCTGCGGTCCGTGGACAGCCAGAGGTTCTTCGCCAGTTGCTGCGTGAGCGTGGAGGCCCCGCGCCCCAGCTCGCCCTTCTCCACCGCCTGCCCCACCGCGCGCGCCAGCTCCACCGTGTCCACGCCGTCGTGCAGGTAGAAGCTCGCGTCCTCGGAGAGGAGCACCGCGTCCACCGCGGGCTTGGACACCGCGGACAATGGCACCCACTGCTGCCTGCGGCGCGGCTTGCGCCCGGCCTCGCGCGCCTCGCTCGCCCGCTGCTCGATGAGCGCCGTCGTCTTCGGGTTCTCCTTCGCCAGGGGGCTTGCGTCCGGCAGCCCGGCGAACGTGACCGCCGCGGTCCCCAGGCCCAGCACCAACACACCGCCGAGCACCCAGCGCGCCCACCGCCTCTTTCGCGGCGGCGGCGCGGGACGCACCTGCGGCGGTACCGGCGGCAGGGACGCGGCGGGTTCGGGGCTCGGGGACTCGGATGGACCTTCGACGGTGGACATCTTCCGGCCGTGTCTAGCGCCGCGCCGTCCGGGCGTCACCCTTCACGGTGAGCTTCGCGGACGCCAGGCGCGGCTGCGGCTCGGGCGAACGCCAGCGCTCGTCCACCGACGCGAAGCCCGCCACCAGCTCTCCCGCCAGGTAGCCGCGCGACTTCTTCCCCTTGCGGCGCAGCCAGTCGTTGAGGATGCGGCCCTTCGCGTCCTTGCGCGCCTCCGGCTGCGCGAGGTTGAAGCGCGAGCGCTTCACCAGCCCGCCGGACTTGTGCACGAACGTCACCGTGCCGTCCTCCCCCACCCGCTCCACGATGCCGATGTGCGTGAGGCCGTCGTTGATGAGGCCGTCGCGGTTGCGGTCGAACGTGTTCTTGAAGAACACCAGCGCGCCCGGCTTCGGCGTCTCCGTCAGCATCCCCAGCGCGCGCGCCTTGCGGTGGATGGCCGTAACGCCGTTCTCCTCCGGCAGCACGTCGTCCGGCAGCAGGTCCAACCGCCGCTGCTGGAACGCCAGCCGCGTCATGCCCGAGCAGTCATCGCTCACCGCCGAGCTCATCTTCGCCAGCGTCGTCATTCCCACCCAGGACTTCGCCCGCCACAGCGCCCGGTCCGCCAGTTGGACCGCCGGCCGCGCCTTCTTCATCGCCGTGGCCTTGTTCGCTGCCTGAGCCGCCCCGCCCCACACCAGCGCGCTCACCAACGCGCCCACCCACACGCCTCGTCCCATGCGGACGCGGCAGAGCAACCGCCGTGCCCGGCCTCCGCGGCGTTGCGCGTGTCCACCTCACGACGAAGCGCGCGCGCCCTCCGGCTCGCGATGGGAAAGGAAGTTCCCACCCATGGCAACCGCGCGCCCTGGGTCCCTCAGTACACGACGCTGTTCGTGCTGCCTCCGGTCGCGCCCGCGGGCAGCTGCGCGTCACCCGACGCGGGGTTGTTCCACCGGCGACCGGGCGACGGCGGCGGCATCCGCTTCCGTTCCTCGCGGAACAACTCGCGCAGGTGCTCGTCATGGAGGACGGGCGCCGGACGGGGCCCTCCTTCAAGGGTCTGCGCCGGCCCGCAGCCCCTGCCCGAGCATCCGGGGCTGAAGACCTCGACGGGCTGGTCGGTTCCCCAGGTCCGCATGGGCCTGGGCTGTATCAGCCTTGGAGGGTTGGGGGCTGGCGACGCCAGGGACAGCGGGCTCTTCTCCCGGGCCTCCAGCGCGACCATCAAGGGCAGCGCCAGCCCCAGCACCGCGAACTGGCCCACGGCGCCGGGCATCCGCGAACCGGGCGCGGGCAGCACCTGCGCGCGCAGGCTCGACAGGATGAACGCCCCGCCAATGGCCGTGCACAGCGCAAGCGCGCCCCACGTCATGGCCTGCGCCGTGATGACGATGGAGGACAAACGCCAGGTCGCGCCCACGTCCACCGCCGCCCTCCACGCCTGGTCCCTCCAGTCCGCCGCCGGCCCGGCCATGCCGTAGCCCACCGTGCACGCCGCCACCCACACGGCGGCGCCATGCGCCTCGCGGCGCAGGAGCCACCCCTGCGTGAGGCCCACCGCCATGCCCATCCCGATGGCCGCCGTCCCGGGCGACAGCCCCAGCGCCACGGCCAGGGCCCGCGAGCCCACCAGGCCCACCGCCACCGCCATCGCCGTGCGCCCCGCCCAGCCCGGCACCTGGAGCCCCGCCCGGCGCAGCGCGAACGCCTGCGCGTTCCCCAGCATCGCCCCCGCGACGCAAAAGACGCCCAGCTCCGCGAGCCGGTGCACCACGCCCTGCTCCACCGGAGACAGCCGCCAGACGGCCGCCGAGCCCAGCACCGTCGCCAGCAGGCGGACCCAGTCGTCGGCCTGCACCCACGGGACGAGCAGCCCCACCACGGTGACCACGGATACGAGGAGGACGTGGATGAGACGAGAGCCCATGGCCGGACAGTCTGCGCGAGTCCCCCGCTCCAATGCCATCCACCGAGGCACCTTCCTGCCCTCCGGCCAACGGAGGTGTCGCCCGGTGGAGGTGGATGTACGGCGCGACAGGCCCCCAGGGCTTGGACCGAGCCCCTGGTGCGTTTCGCCCACGACTCGCGTCTGTCGCCCGCGGAGCAGCGCAGCGTGTGCTCCTTCCAGCGCGAGTCGAGCTTCTTCGGGCAGCGGGTGCCCCCGCCAGCGGGGGCGGAGCGCCGTGAAGCGCAGGACACTGGGAAATGGAGCACGAGCACAAGGCGCGGCCGGCGCTAGATTGCCGCCCCTATGGCGCATCCCACCGACGACAAGAACTTCCGCCTGCCCACCACCCTCCGTCCGCGCCGCTATCAGGCGACGGTGACGCTGGACCTGGAGGGGCGCACCTTCACGGGTGAACAGCGGGTGGAGCTGGAGCTGTCCCAGCCCACGACGGAGATCATCCTCCACGCCAACGCGCTGGAGCTGGGCGAGGTCACCTTCCGCGCCGGCAACGACGTGCGCAAGCCCACCTCCAAGCGCGTGGCCCCGGTGAGCGAGACGGTGGTGCTCACGTTCGACGCTCCCCTGCCCGCGGGCAGCGCCACGCTGGACGTGCTGTGGACGGGGCACTTCAGCGACGGACTGCGCGGCCTGTACGCGGCGGGCAAGGTGGCCGCCACGCAGTTCGAGGCCGCGGACGCGCGCCGGCTGTTCCCCTGCTTCGACGAGCCCGCCTTCAAGGCGCGCTGGGCGCTCACGGTGCGCGTGCCGGAGGGCCACACGGTGCTGGGCAACGGCCGCGTGGTGAAGGACGAGAAGGACGGGGCGCTGCGCAAGGTGACGTTCGAGGAGACGGAGCTGCTCAGCTCGTACCTCATCGCGCTGGTGGTGGGCCCGCTGGTGGGCACGCCGGAGGAGCAGGCGGAAGGCATCCCGGTGCGCACGTGGGCGCTGCCGGAGAAGGCGCACCTGGCGAAGTTCGGGCAGGACGCGGCGCTGCAGGTGCTGCCCCGGCTGCAGGACTACTTCGGGCTGCCGTATGCCTTTGGCAAGGTGGACCAGGTGGGCATCCCGGACTTCGAGGCGGGCGCGATGGAGAACGCCGGCCTCATCACCTACCGGGAGGTGGCGCTGCTCCTGGACCCGGCCACCGCGCCGCTGTCCGTGCAGAAGCGCGTGGCGGAGGTGGTGACGCACGAGCTGGCGCACCAGTGGTTCGGCAACTGGGTGACGATGGTGTGGTGGGACGACCTCTGGCTCAACGAGGCGTTCGCCACGTGGATGGCTTTCAAGATCGTCGACCAGTGGCGGCCGGACTGGCGCATGTGGCTGGACTTCGACGCGCACCGGGCGAGCGCGCTGGCGCTGGACGCGCTCAAGTCCACGCACCCCATCCACGGGGAGGTGCGCAACGCGGGCGAGGCCGGTGAGAGCTTCGACGCGATTACGTACGAGAAGGGCGGCGCGGTGCTGCGGATGATCGAGGGGTTCCTGGGAGAGGGCCCCTTCCGCGAAGGCATCCGGCTGTACATGCGCAAGCACGCGCGCGCGAACGCGGTGAAGGAAGACCTGTGGAACGCGCTGGGTGAGGCGGCGAAGCAGCCGGTGAACGAGCTGGCGACGAAGTGGATTGGCCAGAGCGGCTTCCCGCTGGTGTCGGTGAAGGTGGAGGGGCGGAAGGTGACGCTGTCGCAGCGGCGCTTCTACTCGGAGCCGGGGGTGAAGAGTTCGGAGACGTGGCCGGTGCCCATGGTGCTGCGCTTCGAGGACGCGGGCGGCGTGCGGGAGCAGCGCGTGCTCTTCCGCGACGCGGAGACGACGGTGACGCTGGAGGGCGGCTCGGGCGACGTGAAGTGGCTGTGCGCCAACGGCGGCTCCACGGGCTTCTACCGGGTGGCGTACGAGAAGTCGGCGCTGGACGCGCTGGCGGCGAACCTGGGGACGCTGGCGCCGTCGGAGCGCATCTCGCTGCTGGCGGACACGTGGGCGCTGGTGCGCTCGGCGCAGGCGCCGGTGGCGGACCTGCTGGACCTGGCGGCGCGCTTCGGGGACGAGGAGGACGAGGCGGTGCTGGACGAGCTCGTCGGGCGGCTCGGCTACATCGAGAACCGGCTGACGGAGGGCGAGGACCAGGAGCGCTTCCGCCGGTGGGTGGAGCAGTTGTTGGGCGGCGGCCTGAAGAAGCTGAGCTGGCAGGCGGCGCCGGGCGAGCCGGACCGGGTGCGGCTGCGCCGCGCGGCGCTGGTGCGCGCGGTGGGCGGCCTGGCGCGCAGTCCGGAGGTGCTGGCGCAGGCGCGTCCGCTGGTGGCGCGGATGCTCCAGGGAGACAAGACCGCGCTGGACGCGAACCTGCTGGACACGGCGGTGGGCATGGTGGCGCGCGCGGGCGACGCGGCGCTGTTCGATGACCTGTCGCAGCGGATGCCGAGGGAGCCGGACCCGGCGACGCAGCGGCGCTACCTGATGGCGCTCACGTCCTTCGAGGACGCGACGCTGGCGGAGCGGGCGCAGGGGTTGTTGTTCACGGAGACGGTGAAGACGCAGGACGTGGCGAGCTTCGCGACGGGCCTGTTGGGCAACCGCACCGGGCGCGACGCGTGGTGGGCGCAGCTGCAGAAGCGATGGAAGGATCTGGTGGCGCGCACGGGCGCGGCGCCCATGCTCCTGCGCCGGGTGGTGGAAGGCCTGGGCCTCTTGCGCACGCGCGAGCAGTTGGAGCAGATGAAGGCCCTGCTCCAGGCGAACCCCATCCCGGAGGCCCAGCAGGCCACCGCGCAGACGCTGGAAAGGCTGACCCAGGACGTGGCCCTGCGCGAGCGCGTGGCCCCGGAGGTGGCCGCGTGGTTGAAGCGCCGGCCGTGAGGCCCTGAAGGACGCCTCCGGCCGCGCATCTGGAAGTTGCGCGGCCGGGGGGTTCTGGGGATGGTTCGAGATGCCTCGGGGCTTGCCCGGGGCGCACTGCACGGCATCTGGCCGTGCGCCAGGACACCGCTGCCATGCCGCCCCCTTCCGCTCCCCTCCTCCCCTCCTTCCGCATCCAGGGGTTCCGAGCGTTCAGGGACCTGGAGATTCCGCGCCTGGGCCGCGTCAATCTCATCGTCGGCAAGAACAACGTGGGGAAGACCACGTTGTTGGAGGCGATCAAGGTCTATGCAGCCGGGTTGGAGGCTGCATGGGAACTTCGTGACCTTCTCGAACGCAGGCAAGAGATTCAACGAGGCGCTCTCCGCGACAAGGCACAGTCTCCGATTGATGTCGACCGGATGTTCTTCCACGGTCCGCCCCAAGATCGTCCGAAGTCGATCCGGCTTGGGCCGCTACAAGGAGACAAAGAGCTTCGGATCCAATCAGGTCGGCTCGTCATCCCGGTCCAGTCGCAGGAGCCTGACGTCCGTGCGCACTTCGTCATGGAAGGTGATGCGCGGTTTTACGAGGAACTGCAGAGCGACGAGGCGCTGGAGGTCCGGTATGGCGCGTCTCCCCCCAGACGCTCTCGTATTCGTGCGCTCAATGACGCCATCGCGGCATCGACTTCAGAGGCACGCCGCAAGTCCCATCCTGAGCAACGGGGCTCCTTGGTCTGCAACTACGTCCCAGTCCGTGGTCTCGACAGATCAAGTATCGGAGCCCTTTGGGACAACATCGTCCTGACCGCGAACGAGCAATCCGCTGTTGATGCCTTGAGGCTCATCCTTCCGGACATCGAACGCATCTCACTGATTGAAGACTCCAGACAACCCGGCATGCGTTATGCGCTCGTTGCCAGGGCAAGACATCCCATCCCAGAGCCTCTTCAGAGCATGGGAGATGGCATGACTCGCATCTTCGAGCTGGCATTGGGTCTCGTGAGCTCTGGGAATGGGCTGTTCCTGATCGATGAGATCGAGAACGGAATCCACTACTCTATTCGAGAGCAGCTCTGGCGGTTCATCTTCGAGGCTTCCAGCCAGCTCAATGTGCAGGTCTTCGCCACCACGCACAGCTGGGACTGCATCTCTGCCTTCCAGAAAGCAGCGTCCGCTCACCCTGAAGACGGGATGCTCATCAGCCTCGCGCAGACTGACGGCGACATCAAAGCCACCGTCTTCAACGAGGGCGACCTGGAGATCATCACCCGGGAATCCATCGAGGTCCGCTGATGCCGCCCAAGCCAGAGCGGATCCTCCTGGTCGAAGGCGCGGAGGACCGCGAGGTCGTCTACCACCTCTGCAACCACCACAAGCTCGACAACAAGCAACTCTTCGTTGTTGAAGCCAAGGACGGCTACGAGCGTCTTCGCGACGATTTGAAAGTCCGACCGCGCGTGCCTGGAGTGAAGACGATCGGCGTCGTTGTCGACGCGGATGAAGACCTTGCCCACCGGTGGCAGTCGCTGCGCGATGTATTGGAGCACTCCGGCTACACCCAACTGCCCGGGCAGCCTGAAGCAGCGGGCATCATCATCCCCACCCAAGGCACGCTGCCGCGCATCGGCATCTGGATGATGCCGGACAACCAGCTCACCGGAATCCTGGAGGATTTCCTCCAGCAGCTCGTCACACAGGGCGACCCGCTCCTGCCCGCGGCTTTCACGGCCCTGGACGCCCTCCCCGAGCGCCGCTTCAAGCCCACCTACCACTCCAAGGCCGCCATCCACACCTGGCTCGCCTGGCAGCAGGAACCCGGCACGCCACTCGGCCAGGCCGTTTCCAAGCACTACCTCCAGGCAGACCACGAGCTCGCCCAGCGCTTCGTGGCCTGGATGCGGCGCCTGTTCATCCCCGCTCCCGAAGCCCCAGCCCCATGAAGACCACGCTCACGCCCGAAGCCTCCGCCGCCTCCCGTGAAGCCCTGCGCCGCGCCAACGTGGCGTTCGGCCACGCCTACCCGGGTGAATCCTCCCGGCGCCAGCCCGTGCACACCGTGTACGGCGGCGCCCACCTCTTCCGCGCGGGCACGGCGCGGAAGATGGGGGACCTGGCGCTCGCGGCGCTGCGCGACTACGCCGCGGATGGCTCCCAGCTCGCGCACGGGCTGGGGCTGCCCCAGCGCGGCGGCTTCGCCCAGCGCGTCCATGACCGCGTCGTGGACAAGCTCCAGCGTGAACCCGTGGAGGACTTCCGCATCGACTTCGAGGACGGCTATGGCCACCGCCCCGATGCCGAAGAAGACGCCCACGCCGTCGCCGCCGCCACGGAGGTGGCCCGGGGCCTGGAGCAGGGCTCGCTCCCGCCGTTCATCGGCATCCGCGTGAAGTCCTTCACCGAAGAACTCTACGCCCGCGCCTCGCGCACCCTGGACCTCTTCGTCACCGCGCTGCTGGAGCAATCCGGTGGCAGGATGCCTCCGTCCTTCGTCGTCACCCTGCCCAAGGTCACCGTGCCGGAACAGGTGACCGCCCTGGCGAAGCTCTTGTCGGAGCTGGAGTCCGCCCACCATCTGGCCCCCGGCGCGCTCGCCCTGGAGCTGATGGTGGAGACGCCCCAGGCCCTCTTCGACTCGCGCGGCCGGCCGCACCTGCGCTCGCTCGTGGAGGCCGGCGAGGGCCGCTGCTCCCACGTGCACCTGGGCGTCTACGACTACACCGCCGCCCTGGACGTCAGCGCGCACATGCAGCACATGCTCCACCCCGCCTGTGACTCCCTGCGCGACACCGTGCAGGTGCTCCTCGCGGGCAGCGGCGTGCACCTGTCCGACGGCGCCACCAACGTCATGCCCGTGGGCCCCCACCGCAAGCAGGGCGACACCCCGCTGCTCCCCACGCAGCGGCGCGAGAACACCGACGCCGTGCACCGCGCGTGGCAGCTGGCGTACCGGCACACGCGCCACTCGCTGGAGCGCGGCTACTACCAGGGCTGGGACCTGCACCCCGCCCAGCTCCCCGTGCGCTACGCCGCCGTCTACGCCTTCTTCCTGGAGGGCCTGGAGCCAGCGTCCCAGCGCCTCAAGGCCTTCGTGGACAAGGCCGCCCAGGCCACCCTGCTGGGCGACGTGTTCGACGACGCCGCCACCGGCCAGGGCCTGCTCAACTTCTTCCTGCGCGGCCTGGCCAGCGGCGCCCTCACGGAGGAGGAGGCCCGCGCCACCGGCCTCACGCTGGAGGAGCTGAGGAGCCGCTCCTTCCGCGCCATCGTGCAGGGCCGCGCGTCACGCTGACGCGGGCGGCTCCGCGGGGGGCACCGCGCTCCGGGGCCCCAGCCACTCGCGCGCGACGGCCACGTCCACCGCGAGGATGCCCAGGAGGAACAGCCACGGCCCCGGCCGTGACGACAGGCCCGTCAGCGCCCAGACGGTGATGAGCCCCGCGAGCACCGCCGGCACCACCGAGGGCAGCGCCTCCCGCGCGCGCCGCACCGACCCCAGCACGCCCAGCGCCAAGAGCCCCAGCACCACGCCCGTCGCGCCCAGCCGGCCGCGCCCCGTCCCCGCGCCCTGCCCCGACGGCAGCACCAGCGTGTTGAACTTCCACGTGTCGTTGTCCTGGATGTCCCAGGCGAAGTTGTCGTCGATGGTGATGTTGCGCTCGCGCTGCAGGTGGGCCGTGGGCACCAGCGACCACGCCGAGCTCCACGGCAGCAAGAGCCCCACCGCGCACGCCGCCACGCCCGCGAACACCCACCGCTTCAGCCGCACGTCCGCCGGCCGCATCGTGAGCGACGGCTCCGCCAGCGACGACGCCTTGAACGCCCGCCACTGCACGGAAGCGAGCACCACCGCCGCCAGCACCCACAAGAGCGGCGCCACGCCAAGGCCCAGCGACAGGAACGCCTGCGTCACGGTGAGCGCGGTGAACATGGGCAGGAACGCCGGATGCGCGGCCCACCTCACCACCGGCACCAGCGCGTCCGGCAGCTTCCGGCCCGCGGCCCGCCACTCGCGCGCGCCCAGCATGCCGGCGCCCACCAGCATCAACACCGACCAGGGCAGCCCCAACCCGCCGCCGACGAAGGGCAGCACGGGCACCACCACCGCCGCCGCCACCAGCCCGGAACCGAGCAGCGGCAGCGAGCCCCCGGGCAGCCGCTCGCGCAGCCTCGGGTCATCCAGCACGTCCTGCACCGCGCGGCCCGCCGTGTCCGCCGCGCGCTGTGCGTGGTCCGCCACCTCGTCCATCACCGGCGACCCCGGCGCGTTCAAATCCCCACCGCAAGAGGGACACGTCCGCGACGAATGGCCTTCAGGGAGCGGCTGACCACAATGCGGGCAGGACATGGGGTGGAGTCCTCCTCAGGCGAAAAAAGGCGCGAAGAGCCTACACCGCGCCTTCGCTGCGACCTGCATGAACACGCGGGAGTCTCTCAGGGCTTCGCGGCCTGCGCATGCACGGCCGCCTCCAGGCGGGACAGGCTGCGCTGGAGCTCGGCCATCTGGGCCTTGAGCGCGTCCACCTCCGCGCTCTTCGCGTTCAGCTCCTCCGTGCGCCGCGCCAGCGCCTGGATGGCCACCATGTTCACGCCGTCGATGTCCAGGAGGCCGATGCTCTTGTCGTCCGCGCCAAGGCCGAACGCCGCGCGGAAGTCCTGCGCCACCGGGCCCACGTGCCGCACGCCGTCGGCTTCCGTCTTGTAGCGCCAGCTCTCCACCGGCATCGCCGCCACCTTCGCCAGCACGGCCTCCGCGTCCACGCGGCGGAAGTCCTCCTTCGTGGTCCGGTCCGACGTGCAGCTGAACACGCCCGAGCCCGCCGGCAGGTCACAGCCCATGGCCATGTTGCTGCTCGTGCGGAAGCGGAACCCGCCCGCCGCGCGCGCCGTGAACTGGTTGTCCGCGGTGTTCGCCACCACGGAGGCGTTGGTGGAGTTGTCCGCCCAGATGAAGGCCCCCCGGAAGCCGCCGGAGCTCGCGCGCTGCCCCATCGCCGTGGAGTAGTCCGCGTTCGCGTTGGTGCGATAGCCCAGCGCGATGGAGCCCTGCCCCGTGGCCACGTTGGTGTAGCCCACCGCCATGGAGCAGAAGCCGCTCGCGGTGTTGGAGGCACCGGCGGTGAAGGACGCGGTCCCGCTGGCCGTGTTGTTGCTGCCCATGCACGCCGCGACCGTGCCGGACGCCGCGCACTGCTCACCGAACGCGACGGTGCCGTACGCGCTGGCCGTCGTCTGGTTGCCGGCCGCGAAGGACACGAAGCCGATGTTGGCCTCATCCCACTCCGTCTCGGCATGGCCCACGCGGAAGGCCGCCTTGAACGGGTGCCACATCATCCGGTCCCCGGCGCCCGTGATGGGGATGTTGCCAACGCCTTGCTCGCCGCGCGCGAGCAGCCCGCCCGCGGAGTCCACCGTGAAGACGCGGTAGTTGTCCCAGGTGGGCTCGTTGGTTCCGGACACGGTGTTCCGCACGCGCAGAAGCGGCACCGTGTCCTTCGCGGACGCCGCCGCGTCCAGGAACACCTCCGCGTTCGCCGTCAGCCGGCCGCGCACCTGCCCCGTGCCCGCCACCGCGAACGACGCGTCCTGCGGCTCCGTCCCGTTGCGGATGCCCTGCCCCGCGGCCAACAGGCGCGGATCATTCCCCTCCACCGCCGTGCCCGGCCCGTCACCGTAGACAACGCTCACCGCCTCGCCGTCGAGCTTCAGCCCCGTGCCCACCTGCACCGCCCCCGCGGGACCCACCGGCCCCGCCGGCCCCTGCGTGCCGTCAGCGCCACACCCGCCGGCCAGCAGCCCCACGACACAGCTCAACGCGACGCCAGCTCCTCGGACAGACGACATGCGGTGCTCTCCAGGTGAAGGCCCATCACACTGGCAAAGCGCCGGGTCGCGGACAACCCAGGACCTCCCAGGGAGTCCCGCCATCCAGGAGAACCACCCCTACCAGAGCATGTCCTGGTCCTCGGTGACGCCGGGGACATTGGACAGCTTCAGCTCCTGGCCGCCCACGCGCAGGGTGCCTTCGAAGAAGCCCACGGGCTGGGCGAAGTGGCTCACCACCAGCCGCAGGTTGCGCTCCTCGCGGTGCACGTAGATGGGCTTGAAGCGCAGGTCCACCGCGCCGTCCGCCGTCGTCAGCCGCCACGGGTCCAGGAGCTCCTTCGCGTCGTATTCGAAGTGCGCGCGGCCCACCGGGTAGAGCCGGTCGCCCAGCCAGACGGCGTTCTCGTTGGCCTCGGTGGCGCCCTCGTTGAAGCCCTCCACCAGGTTGAGCCCCACGGGCGTGCCGTCCGGCAGCCGCCCGGCCGCGAAGGCCCAGCGCCAGGCGGTGTGCCGCGCCAGGTAGCCCTGCGTGTAGTCCATGCCGCCCACGCCGCCGTCCAGCCGGAAGCGCCGGCCTCCCGCCTCCAGGCTCCCGAAGGCCAAGAGGCCACTGCGCTTCTGGGTGACGTTGACCAGCCCGTCGCCCTGCACCGGCGCGATGACGGTGAGGGCCGGCGGACCGCCCGCCACCAGCAGCTCGCCGTTCCACTGGAACGACTGGAGCGACTGCGTGCGCATGCGGCTGACGTCCACCTCCACCTGGTAGCGCTCGTCGGACTCGCCGCGCTTCACGGACATGCGCCCGCCCAGCGTGCGGAAGGCCGCCACGAGCCCCGCGCCCGGCTTGTCGCTCACCTCCGCGAGCGGCCCGGGCACGCCCAGGAAGCTCACGTCACAGAGGGGCTTCTTCTCCTGGAGGTCCACCGCCACCGCGAAGGCGTTGGCCGTGTAGCCCAGGTCCACCACCGCGAAGAGGGCCGCCACCTCCTGCGTGGCGACGAAGGTGTAGTGCCAGCGCTTGCGCTTGAGCAGCCGCGTGGTGCGCCCCGGAGCCCACTTCCCCAGCAGCCGGGGCAGGTCCACCTCCGGCAGCTCTCCCTGGTACGTGCCGAACCGCGGTTCCCCTTCCGTGGAGGCCACCGAGTTCGGGGCGAAGGGCAGCAAGGCTTCTCGTTCACGCTCGAGCGTCATCGCGAAACATTGGATGGCACTTCGCTGGCGCTGTCACGTGAACACGCGAGCCAAGTTGTGCCCCGAAGACACTCGGAGCGCTCACGCCTGCCCGCTAGCTCCTGCCGAAGATGATGCGCTCCTGGGTCAACAGACGCGTGGTGAACCGCAGCGCCACCAGGGACACCGCCACGCAGGACGCGAACGCGAGCAGGAAGGGCACCGGCCCCAGCGTCTCGCCGCGCATCACCTCGCCCGCGAGCAGCTCCTGCCCCAGCACCGGCACCGCGAACATCCACGTCTGCGTCTGGATGGGGGACAGGGCCAGCAGCATCCCGGGCAGCGTGGGCAGCACCATCAGGAGGGACAGGTACGTCTGCGCCTCCTTGAACGAACGTGCATAGGTGGACACCCACATCTGCACGGCGGACGCGGCCAGCACCAGCGGCAGCACCGCGGCCAGCATGCCCAGCGCGGCCGGCGTGTCGAAGCGGGCGCGCACGCCCAGGTCCTCCAGCGGCACGCGCTTCACCACCAGGAAGTAACCCACCAGACACAAGAGTACGCCCGTGCCCGCCATGGCGCAGGTGGCCAGCCACTTGCCTGCCACCACCGCGCCGCGCGGGGCGGGGTTGAGGAGCAGGGGCTCCAATGAGCCGCGCTCGCGCTCACCCGCCATGGTGTCGCTGGCCAGCTGCATGCCGCCCGCGAACGCCGCCATCACCAGGAACAGCGGGATGGTGGTGAGCACCGTGGCCGCGGTGCGCTCGGGGGTGGACAGGTCCAGCTCGTCCACGCGCACGGGCACCGCCAGCTCCGGGGACACGCCACGCGCGAACAGGCGCTGGCTGCCGGTCTGCTGCGAGTACACCGCCAGCATCCGCTGCGCGCGCTGCACGGACTGGCGGGCCTTGTTGCGCGAGCTGTCCACCACCAGCCGCACCGCGGCGGTGTGCCCGTCCGTGAAGGACTTCGCGTAGTCCTCCGGCACCACCAGCACCAGGTCCAGCTTCCCCGCCTGCACCAGCGCCTCGTAGCCCTGCGGCGCCTCCGTCAGCTTCGCGCCGTAGCGCTCCAGGAAGGCCATCAGGCTGGGCGCGTGCTCGCGGCCCACCACCGGCATCTCCAGCGGCCGGTCCTGCCGGTACCAGGAGGCCATCACGTTGAACATCACCAGGAACACCAGCGGGCCCAGGAGCGGCCACATCACCGCGGTGCCCAGCGTGCGCTTGTCCCGCAGGTGGTCGAGCACTTCCTTGCGCAGCACCGTCCCGATGAGGCCCTTCATTCGCGCAACCCCTGCTCGCTGCCAATCACGCTCACGAAGGCTTCCTCCAGGCTGTCCTTGCCGGTGGAGGCGCGCAGCGCGTCCGCGGTGCCGTCCGCCACCACCCGCCCGCGCGCCACCACCACGATGCGGTCACACAGCGCGGCCACCTCCTGCATCACGTGGCTGGAGAACACCACGCAGCAGCCCTGCGCCTTGAGCTTGCGCAAGAGCGTGCGCACGGAGCGCGTGGCCATCACGTCCAGGCCGTTGGTGGGCTCGTCCAGGAGCACGTTGCGCGGCCCGTGCACCAGCGCGCGCGCCAGCGCCACCTTCACGCGCTCGCCCTGGCTGAAGCCCTCCGTGCGCCGGTCCGCGATGTCCTTCATGTCCAGCAGCTCCACCAGCTCCTCCACGCGCGCGTCCAGCGCGGCGCCGGACAGGCCGTGCAGCTCGCCGAAGTACCGCGCGTGCTCGCGCGCGGTGAGGCGCGGATAGAGTCCGCGCGCGTCCGGCAGCACGCCCAGCGCGCGCCGGGCCACTTGCGGCTCCTTCGCCACGTCCACGCCGTCCACGGTGGCGGTGCCGCCGTCCGGGCGCACCAGCGTGTAGAGCATGCGCATCGTGGTCGTCTTGCCCGCGCCGTTGGGGCCCAGGAGGCCCGTGATGACGCCGTCCTCCGCGGTGAAGGTCACGTCGTGCACGGCCGTCACGGAGCCGAAGCGCTTGTGCAGGTTCCTGGCTTCAATCATGGGCGCTTTGGGTCCTACGGGACAGGGCCGGCGAAGGAGGTGAAGAAGGGTGGCCGCTTGAGGCCCGCGCCACAGTCGGGCGTCAGGCCCTCCACGCTGCCGCGCGTGAGCAGGTCCGCCATCAGCGTGCGCGCGCAGTCCGCGCCCACCGTGTTGTGCCCCAGCCCCGGCACCACCACGTGCAGGCTGTGCGTGAGCGTCCGCTTCGCCTCCTCGCCCCAGGGCGGCGGCGTCACGGGGTCCAGCTCACCGGACAGCAGCAGCGTGGGGATGTCCGATTTCACGGGCTCGCGGAAGCTCGGGGGCACGTTGGACTGGGGCCACTTCGCGCACGCGCGCTTGAGCTCCTGCGCCATGCGCGGGCCGAACCAGGTGCCCTTCGCTTCACGCTCGGCGTCCTCCTCCGTGAAGAAGGGCGCGTCCTCCGCGCACACCACGGCGAGGAACATGCCCCGGCTGGTGGTGCGCGCCACCTCGTCGGTGAGCCCCAGCGACAGCGCGACGAAGGGCGTCCAGTCATCCTTCGCGGCGCGGTCCAGCATCAAGGGCACCAGCGACGCGACGTCCGGGCTGTAGAGCAGCGAGAACAGCTCCGACAGGAAGACGCGCCGGGTGAGCGTGAAGTCCTCCGGCACGCCCGTGCGCGGATGCGCCAGGTGCACCTTCGCGGGGCTGGCCTCCAGCTTCGCGAGCAGCGCTTCCGTGCGGGCGCGCAGGTCCGGATACGCCTTCGCGCAGACGCTGTCCTTCGCGCACGCGTCCATCAGCAGGTCCAGGGCGCGCTGGCCGTCGCGCGCGGCGTACAGCGGCAGGTACTGCCCCATGGGGGCCACGCCATCCAGGATGGCGGTGCGCACGCGGTCCGGGTGCTGGCGCATGTACACCAGCGCCGCGCGCGTCCCGTAGGAGATGCCCCACAGGTTCACCTGCCGGTAGCCCAGCGCCGCGCGCACGTCGTCCAGGTCGTCCATGGCGATGGACGTGGTGTAGAGCCGCTCGTCCGCATCCCAGCCCTTGCGGCACTGGGGAATCACGTCCGCGTCCTCGCGGTCCTCGAAGCGCTCCGCCAGCGACGCGCGCGAGGGGTTCAACGCCTCGCAGTCCAGCGGGTGCGAGTCCCCCGTGCCGCGCTGGTCCACGAACACGATGTCGCGCTGGCGCCGGATGCGCTCCAGCGCGGGCAGGATGCGCGTGCGGGACGCCGCCTGGCCGGGGCCGCCCGCGAGGAAGAACAGCGGGTCCTCCTTCGGCTGCGACGCGAGCGCGGGCACCACCACCACGCGCAGCGGAATCTTGCGCCCCTTCGCCGCGGCCCGGTCCTCGAAGACCTCCAGCGTGCCGCAGAGGGTCTGCGCGGCCACCCCGTCCAGCCGGCACGGCTTCAGGTCCATCCGCCGCGGGGAGGCGGCCTCCGCGCTGGAGGACCGGGAACAGCCCGTGAGTGACAGCGCCGCCAGCACCGCCAGCGAGGCGAGGGGGTGAGACAAGATGCCACCTGTCACGAGGGGCCAACCTCCAGCACGGGGGAGCCCCTGGCGCATACCATTGGCGCACCGAAGGTGCACCCGTCGAAGCCCCGACATGCGCGGCGATTGAATCCGCGCGAACGCGGGGCGTCCTCTGCTACGCCCATGCCCATGAAGAAACGCGCGTTCCTGGTCCTCTTCGCCCTTTCGCTCACCACGCTCGCCGGCTGCGCCACGCTGCAGAGCCTGCTCAACGGAGCCTTCAAGAAGCCCACGCTGAAGTTCAAGACAGCCCGGCTGGCGAACGCCTCCCTGTCCGACGCCACGGTGGACCTGGTGTACGAGCTGGACAACCCCAACAGCCTGGGCCTGAAGCTGGCGTCGGTGGACTACGCCTTCTTCGTGGAGGGCAAGCAGCTGGTGGCCGGCAAGCCGAAGGAGGGCCTGAACCTCAAGTCCAACGGCAAGAGCCAGATTGTCTTCCCCGCCAACGTGAAGTTCGCGGACATCGCGCCGGTGGTGACCACGTTCCTGGACAAGGACGTGGCGGCCTTCAAGGCGCAGGGCTCGCTGGGCGTCCAGACGCCGCTGGGCGTGCTGCGATTCCCCCTGGAGAAGGAGGGCACGTTCCCCGTCCCCAAGGTTCCCCAGGTGCAGTTCCAGGCGCCGCGCATCACGAACGTCACGCTGAGCGGGGCCACGGTGGAGTTTCCGCTGGCCATCACCAACCGCAACGCCTTCCCCCTGCCGGTGGCGGGCATCACCGGCGCGCTCAAGGTGGCGGGCGCCAACGTGGGCAACCTGTCCACGGGCAACCTGGGCATGCTGGATGGCAGCGGGACGAAGCAGGTCACCCTGCCGCTCACCATCAACTTCGCGAGCGCGGCTTCGGCGGCCATGGCGCTGCGCTCGGGCGGCAACGCGCAGGTGAGCCTGACGGGCAACCTGACGTCGGACGCGCAGTCCGTGCCCCTGAACCTGAGCCAGCTCGTGAATTTCACGAAATAGACAGCAGGGCGTGCAGGGAAGCGGGCGGTGCATGGGACACCGGGGATGTTGTCCCCGGACAGGGGAGCCGTTACGGTTGCGCCGCTTCCCGAGGGCCCCCCATGCGCCGCATCCTCTTCAAGTCCAAGATCCACCGCGCGACGGTGACCCAGGCCGACCTCGACTACGAGGGTTCGGTGACCATCGACAAGGACCTGCTCCAGGCGGCGGACATCCTGCCCTTCGAGAAGGTCGCGGTGTGGAACGTCACGCGCGGCACCCGGCTGGAGACGTACGCCCTGGAGGGCGAGTCCGGCAGCGGTGTCATCTGCATCAACGGCGCGGCGGCGCACCTCAACCAGCCGGGCGACCTGGTCATCCTGGCCACCTTCGCGGAAGTGGAGGAGGCGGAGGTCGCCAACTGGAAGCCCACGGTCGTCTTCGTGGACGGCAAGAACCGGGCGGTCCCCGGCGTCACCGAGGAAATCCCCGGTCCCGCGCGCCGTATCGCCTAGGGACGCTTTCCCCGGGGCGGCTTTGCCGCTCCGGCCCTGTCTGCCATGCTTCCCGCCCTTTCCCTGTAGGCGCGGAGGCGCGGCGGCGCGCGTCCCGGAGGCGATGACGCGATGAAGTGGACGTGGGCAGGGCTGACGGTCCTGGTGACGGTGGCGGGGTGCAAGCAGGTGGGCCCGTATCAGCGCGACCCCAACGAGGAGGACGCGTTCGTCTCCAACGTGCCGGTCATCCGCGCGCCCGCCCAGGACCGCTGCGCGGCGCTGGGGAAGTCCTCCGTGCGCGGCGGCTGTGACGACGCCCTCTACCTGGCCCAGGAGTACGCCCGGCGCCTGTCGGTGGGGGACGAGGTGTGCCTGGAGGGCGGCTTCGGCGAGGAGCCGGGCGCGGCGTGCAAGGCGCGGGCGGCGGTCATCGACACGGGGCCCAACCGGGTGAAGCTGGAGGTGCGCTCGGCGCGCCCGGATTCGCGGTGGTTCCAGTCCGAGATGCGACACGCCTGGTACGAAGAGGGCGCGTTGGTGGACCTGTATCTGGCGGACCGGGGTTACTAGAGACGACCGGCCGCGTTCATCGCGGCCCCAAGGAGGAGACGACATGGCCTTCTACGACAGCGTGACGGAGCGGCTGGGCTTCATGAAGAAGCTGTCCCCCGCGGAGATGAAGAAGCTGGGGGCGCTGCGCCTGTCGGACCTCATCCAGGGGGAGATTGGCCGGGCGCGCGTGCGCGTGGCGGCGCTGGAGAAGCGCTACCCGTCCGCGACGACCAAGGAGCTGGCGCAGCGGCTGGTGGACGAGAAGAAGAGCCTCGCGAGCATGGTGGGCGGCGTGAGCGGCGTGTTCGGGCTCATCTCGCTGCCGGCGGACCTGACGTTCATGGCGTACCTGCAGCTCGTCCTGCTCACGGACGTGGCCACGCTCTACAAGGCGAACCTCAAGACGGACCGGGCGCGCGGAGAGCTGTTGGACCTGTTCGGCTACGCCAACGGGCTGGGGCCGCTGCACCGCTCCGGACCGAAGGTGCTGGGCAAGCTGGCGGCGCTGCTGCTCGCGAAGGGCGGCATGACGACGCTGGGCCGCGCGATGCCGCTGGTCGCCGCGCCCATCACGGCGTACCTCAACAACCAGCACATCCAGATGGTGGGTGAGCAGGCCGTGCGCTTCTACGAAGGCTTCGACAAGGCCCACGCGAAGGCGCGGACCGCGCGGCGCAAGGCAGCGGGCGCGGAGTGACCGTAGGCACCGGCCCAACGTGTTAGGATTGCGGAAGCAAGGCCTGACACGTTGGGGGGCAGTTGGTGAATAAAGAGCATTCGGTCCTCGATTCGATCGCGCTCATCGTGATTCCAGAGGGGCCTCTCCATAGAGCCCGCTGGCACGCCATGGCGACATTGCTGGCACCGGGACTGGCGCTCACCACCAACCACGCCATTCCCAGCAACGCGTCTCGCATCATTGTCATCAACCCGGACAATCGGGAACTTTCTGCAACAGCCCGCGTCGTGGGGCGTGATTCACAGAAAGACATCGCGCTCTTGCAGTTGGTGCACCAAGACGGTGCCCCCCAACGTCCCCCAGCGCTGACGTTCCACCCCCCGCAGGTAGGCGCGAGTTGGCAGTCCCGAGGGATCTTCAATGATGATGAGCCAACCCAATTCACACTGCGGTTCTCGGGGAGCGTAGTCCTCGTCGAGACCAATGGCTTGCTGCTCTTAAGAGTTGATGGCCCACTTCCCGCAGCCGGAAGCAGTGGAGCGCCCATCATTTCCGATGGCCGCCTCGTGGGCATTCTTCGTTCTTCCTCCACTTCACCAAGGCGTTGCCAAGCCATCCCTCTGACTTGGCTCAGAGAAAGCAGTCTCTGGTCCATCGTACAGGGGCATCTCGCACCGGAGAGGGACGAGGCAGCCTGGGCCCAGCAGATGCTCACCGAGCGGCTGTGGTTCGAGAAGCTAACGTCCCCTGCACGTCAAGTCCTTGAGGTCGCGGATGGCATGCGCCGGGCTGTCCCTAAGCCGTGGCCTAAGATCCTTCTGGAGTATCTCGTCGCCGCGCTCGCGCAAGAAGCAGCCGGTCCTCTTCCTGAGATGATGCGGCGCAGAGGAATCTCTCTTGACGAGCTGATGACTGCCATCCACAAGGAGAGTCGCACCGAGATTCCTCGCAGTGGCAGCTACGAAGTCTCCCCAATCAGAACCCTTCCAGAACTCTCCACTTACGTTCGCGAAGCCTTCGATCTCGCCGCAAAGGCAGCCACTGTCCGACTGTCGGATCACATCGAGAGCACCCATCTGCTCCACGGTGTCCTATCCGTCAACGAAAGCCCGCTCGTCCAGGCGATGGCGGCCATGGGCCTGAGCCGGGAGGCCATCGCATTCGAGCCCCTGGACGAACCGCTCCTCGTGGGCTTCCGCCCGGATGACCTCCAAGGCGAGGACCGACTCGGCATCGACTCGGAAGTGCAGGCGCTGGTCTCCGTCCTGGCCGCACGGGACGTGGAGCCTCCGTTGTCCCTGGGCCTCTTCGGCGACTGGGGCAGCGGCAAGAGCTTCTTCATGCGTCGGCTGGAGAAGTCCATCGACGCCGTCGCGGCGACGGCGACTCCTGGCTATTGCGAGAAGATCGTTCAGATCCGCTTCAACGCCTGGAGCTACATCGACACGCAGAACCTCTGGGCCAGCCTGACCTCGGAGATCTTCGAACAGCTTGCCCAGAAGCTCTCCAGCGGCGACACCGTCACCGCCGCCACGAAGCGCGCCCAACTGCTCGCCGCCACGGACAGCTCGCGCAACGTGCTGGCCGAAGCCCAGCAGCAGAAGGAATCCGTCGCACTCAGCCTCCGTCAGAGCGAGGAAAGACTCCAGAAGCTGGAGCACGCGGAGGAAGAGCTCCGCTCCGACCTGCGAGACGTGAAGCTCAACCGGAACACCCTCCAGCGCATCATGGAGACCACGGGACTTCAGAAGCAGGCGGAGGAACTCTCCACGAAGCTCCAGCTTCCCTTGAAGCAAGCTCTGACGCCGGAGGGCATCGAACAACTCCTGGAGCTGCGAAACCTGTCCGGACGCCTCCGTGCTTTCTGGCAGTCGCTCGCGTCCAAACCCTCCGGAGAACGGCGGAGCTTCCTGCTGTTGCTGCTCGTGTGCCTGGGCCTCCCTGCCCTCGCGTTGCTGGTAGCACCTCACTTCATCGAGGCCTGGAAGGAGCTGTGCGGGCTCCTGAGCTTCGCGGGCATCGCAGGACTCGTCCTGAAACTGCGGCCCTTCCTCGCGGCGGCGAAGGCAGCGGCGAAGGAACTGGAGACCGCATGGAACGCGGCCACCACGCAGATCGAAGAACGGAAGCAGGCGCGGCGCGCGGAGATGGAAGAAGAGCGCAAGACCCTCACCCTTCAAGTGGATCAGGCCCAGAAGTCCGTGGACGAAGCCATGGCCGCGCTTCGCGACGTAGAGGCGCAGCTCGATGCCCTGCGCGCGGACCGACAGGTCTCCGATTTCATCCGCAAGCGGCACCAGAGCACGGACTACACCCAGCACCTGGGCGTCATTGCCCGCGCCCAGCAGGACTTCGAACGGCTCACCGAGCTGCTCAAGGCGGCACGCGAGGAACACTCGAACAAGCCCTCCGACCTGCCGCGGATCGACCGCATCATCCTCTACATTGACGACCTGGACCGCTGCCCCGAGGACAAAGTCGTCGACGTGCTCCAGGCCGTCCACCTCCTCCTCGCCTTCGAGCTGTTCGTCGTCGTGGTGGGCGTGGACTCACGCTGGCTGTTGCACTCCCTCCAGCAGAACTCCAAGGTCTTCCAGTCTTCGCTCCAAAAGGACAACGGCATGTCCAGCGAGGAGCAGCACCACTGGCAATCCACGCCGCTCAACTACCTGGAGAAGATCTTCCAGATTCCCTACGCCCTGCGCGTCATGGATCCAGAGGGCTTCGGCTCCCTCATCGATGACCTGACCCGAGCCGCCGCCGAAGCGGCTCCAGCCACCCTCCCGGCACCGCCCGGAGACGCCGCACTCCAACCCGCCCTCCCGGCACCCGCGCTGCCTGATCCCGAACAGAAGCCCGTCCCCTCTCCAGAAGCGAAGCCCGTCAGAGCCAGCGAACCGCCCCCTCCGCCTCCAGCGCCGCTCCTGTTACGCATCACGGACGAGGAGGGCCGCTTCATGAAAGCGCTGCATGGGTTCATCCCTTCACCCCGGGCCGCCAAGCGCTTCGTCAACACGTACCGCCTCCTGCATGCCTCCCTCCCAACCAACGAGCGGGCCGCGTTCATCGGAAGCCCTGAGCGTCCCGGCGAATGCCGGTTCGCGCAGTTCCTGCTCGCGATGCTGATTGGCCATCCAGCGGAAGCGACGCGAGTGCTGGAGACCCTGGTGGAACAGGCGCCCACGGGCTCGTGGTGGGACTTCATCCAAGCCTGCCCCAGCTCCGAGAAATCACCGGAGCGTTGGGCGGAGCTGAAGGCGCGGGTGGATGAACTCCGGCAACAACACGTCTTCCCGGAGGACCTCTCCTGCGCTGCCTTCGTGAAGTGGGCGCCCCGCGTCGCGCGCTACTCCTTCCAGGCCCGCTCGGTGCTGATGGCTCGCAGGAGGACAGCAGCACCCGCTCGGCCCAAGGTGAGCAAGGCCTCGTGAGGCGCCAGCATCCGTCGTGCCAGACGCGGTAGGCCCGCCCCGCGAAAATCCGGTCAGTAACCAGTTCGATATATCCGTCACGTATTTCCGTTGATGTCTTCGCGGGCTGAGCCCGCGGGATGCCGGAGGCGGCGCACGCGAGGCTCGGACGCGGCGCTTGCTGACGGCGGTGAGGGACACATGACGGAGCTCTCGGCGGAGGTGCGCGTGCAGGTGGCGCGGTGGCGGAATCTCCTCGTGGACGCGGCCCGCTGCGGCGCGCTGGAGAGTCCCCTGGATGCCCTGAGCCATCCCCACTGGGAGCCTCGGGAGCTTCAGGCCATCTGGTGGTTGCGCTCGGAGAGCCTGCTGCCCGTGGGTGTGCTCGCCGCGCGCCTGGGGGGACTCGCCATGCCGCGCCTGAGCCGGCTGGTGGACCGGCTGGAGGACGGCGGCCTCGTGCGGCGGGAGCGCTCGGTGCGGCATGATCGCCGGCGCGTGCGCGTGCGCCTCACCGACGTGGGCCGCGTGCTCGCGGATCAGATGGATGCGCAGGTGCAGGAGCGCATGGCGCGGCGCCTGGCCCCGCTCCAGGGCGAGACGCGCAGCGCGCTGATGGATGTCCTGGAGCTGTGGGTGCAGGCCCTGACCGTCCAGGCCCGCACCGCCGAGGAAGTCACCGAGGAGAACGTCGAGCTGGCCAGCGCCCCCGACGAGCTTCTAACGGCGTCGGCCGCCTGAACTACAGCCGCACCTCCACGACGCCCGAGCGGTGGCACGCCTCCGCTCCGTCGCCCTCCCAATCCATGGCGTCCCTTTCGTGCACCTGCAAGGGGAGCGCGCTGGAGGTCATGAGCCCCATCCGCCACCGGCCCGCGGTGTCCGTCTCCCCCCGCACGGGCGGCAGGGATGGATTCGCTCCGCCCGCGATGACGAGCGCGCCCGCCACCGGCCGTCCCTCGCGGAAGACCCGCACCTCGCACGTGGACACGGCCGCGTCCTCCGGTGACAGCCGCGTCTCCACGTCCGAGAAGTCCTCGCCCGCCCGGGCGGTGCTGCTCGGCCGTGAGGCATACGGCGACGACGCCACCTGGATCCGGTACGTGCCGGGCTCCAGCAGGGACACCGCGAGGCCATCTTCCTCCGGGCGGAACTCCCGCGTGGGCACGACGCTCCACACGCCCTGCGCGTCGCGGCGCTCCAGCAGGTACACCGGATAGGGCGGCGACGTGCGTTCCCTCAACTGCGCCCGCGTGAAGCCATCCATCCGCAGCACCAGCCACCGGTACACCGGCATGCGCCACACCACGTCCACGGTGCCTCGCGACTCCGCCGTCGGCGTGAAGACGAAGTCCCACCACGAGGGCCCCACGGGCCGTCCCTCGTCCTCCGTCACCTCCCGCCGCACCGTGAAGCGGGTCTCCTGCCACTTCGGCACGTCCGGAATCGTGAAGTGGCCGTCCGGCGCGAGCGGGTGCTCCTCGCCGCCATCCCCTTGCCGGTACACCGCGGGCCCCAGGGGCCGCGCCCCATCCCCCAGCAGCACCCGGCCCCGCAGCGTGACGGTCTCCCCCACGCCCTCGGGGAACAGCTTCGCCACGTCCAGCGTCACCGGCGCCACGATGCCCTCGCGCAGGGGGACCTCCACCGGCTCGCTCTGCTTCCCCGAAGGCGTGCGCAACCACAGCCTCAGCGACCGGTCCGGAGGCAGGGGCGCGAGCCGCGTCTCTCCGTCCTTCACCAGGGGCACGGGGGTGTCGTTCTCGAAGGCGTGCATCAACTCCGGCGCCGCCAGCGCCAGCACCGGCAGCAGCATGCTGGCCTCCTCCGCGTCGTCCGGATCCACGCCCCGCTGCATCCGCACGGTGAAGGTGCCCGGGACATCCCGAGCCCCCTCCAGCCGCACGCGCACGCCCGTGGGTGGATGTTCCCGCAGCCGGCCCACGTCCACCCGCCCCGTCACCGGCTGCGTGTCGGGCACATGGTCGCCCCACCAGACCGTGCCATCCGGCGCGTACGCCATCACCTGGTAGCGCGGCGCGGAAGGCACCGCCACCGGCCCCACCACGCCGCCCTGCGCGGAAGCAGTGGCTGGAGACTCCACCCACTCCCGCACATTGGCCATCTCCTCCAGGCGCTTGGGGCCCGCGCGAGAGATGCGCCGGCGGCCCTCCTCTTCCCACCAACCGCGATCCGCGTCGGAGATGAACGCCGCGCCCACGCGCGCCTCGCCCTCGAACGGACGTGAGCCCTCCAGCGTCGCCGTCAGCCACAGGCCCGCGTCCACCGCGGCCTCCACTTGAGGAGCCACCTCCGGCACACCGGCGTCCTCGACCCGCGCGGTCACGGGAGGTGATGGCGGCGCCAGCGGTGGCGCGGGCTCGGGACGCAGCAGCATCCACAGGCCCACGCCCACGAGCACCGCCACCAGCAGACCTCCCAGCACCTGCTTCACGCGCATCAGTCCGTGTCGCTGTTGGAGTACAGGGACAGCCACACCGGCGCGTGGTCCGACAGCCGGGTGACGTAGTCCAGCGGGTTCGCGATGTAGTCGCGGCCCGTGCTGGAGAACTCCGTCACGTAGGTGTCCTGCATCCAGAAGTGGTCGTACGGGTTGGCGTAGCCCCCGGACGTGTTCATGGTCGTGGCCACGTCCAGCTTGCACGTCACCGTGGGCGACAGGCCCTTCAGCTGGCTCCAGGACGCGTGGGTGCAGGCCATGTTGTGGTCGCCCACGAGGATGACGTCCTGGTCCGAGCTGCTGGCGGACTGCACGGACGCGAACACGCCGTCGATGGCCTGCGCCTCCAGCGTGCGGTCCGTCGCCGTGCCCCACACCGCGTGCCAGTTGAGGAACGTGTAGTCCGCGCCCGTGGGCACGTGGCGCACCTTCACCACCTGCGGCTCGCGCTCGAACAGGTCCCCGGTGTCCGTCCACACCGTGGAGGACAGCAGCGACACCGTGTCCGTCCGGTACAGCACCGCGTAGTGCTCCTTGTAGGACGACCGGCCGATGAGCGGCGTCACCACCGCCTTCCATGTCACCCCGGAGACCGTCGTCAGGTTCGTCGCGATGGCCGTCGCCGCCGCCGCGTCCATCACCTCCTGGAGGAACACCAGGTCACAGCCATTGTTCGAGTTGCTGTTCGCACCGAACTGGTTCCACAGCTGCTTCGCGTCATCCAGGTAGGTCTGCTCGGCCGCCCATCCCTCGTGGCGGAGGTTCCAGCTCACCACCCGGAGATAGGAGCCCGCCTGCGCGAACGCGGGGAGCACCAGCACGGACAACACCAGGACGCGCGACAAGAAGGACGACCCTCTCATTTCACGGCACCTCCAGCCCTGCGGGACAAAAGCGCCCCATCTTCGGCACGCCCGCGTCCCAGGACCAGCCCTCCTTCGTGGAATCGGAGTGACAGCCCACCCCGCCCGACACTCCCCCAGGCACCACCTCACAAAATGCAACTTGATTGCATGTGACTCCTGGTGGCATCTACTGCGGACTCCCGCCTTCACCCGCGGTACCCACCCAAGGAGTCCCTGATGTCGAAGCATCTCCATGCCCTGCTCGCCGCTGGCGCCGTCGTCCTGCTCGCCGGCTGCGGAACCGAAGAAGCCCCCGCACCGGATACGCAAGCCCCCGTCACCCAGCAGTCGGAGCTGCTCGCCGCCTGCGAGGACACGGAGGAGCTGGCGGAGGTCGCCGAGCACTCCTGCATCCACGCCGAATACGGCCCCTTCGAGTCCGTCACCGCCGCGCCCTATGGCGGCCCGTCCTTCGTGGACGTGAGCGTGGGGCACACCGCGTACAACGTCACCCTGCCGGCCATCCGCTACAAGCAGTGGACGCTGGCCTACGCGGGCTCCGTCATCTTCACGCCGGAAGAGTCCACCGAGTACGCCTTCCTCACCTCCGGCTACCGCGCCGTCCGCATCTTCAACGCGGCCACGAACGAGGAGGTCGGCCTCGAGTGCCGCTACCACGTCCCGCAGGAGGTCTGCGGCAACCTGCGCACCGCCGTCACGGCCGACCTGGAGGGCGGCGTGGACTACCGCCTGGACTTCGCGGCCGTCGTTCCCCAGCCCGCCACGTTCCTCCTCATCGTCGAGGAGACGGGCCACGACCACCCCGAGGAGTAGGCCCGCGTGACCGAAGGCCCGTGGACACCTCCAAGGTCCACGGGCCTTCCCAACATCCGAAAACTTCTGTATCTCAATTGCATCTACGTCCCAGCTTCCGATGAGACAGCCCCATGCGCACCCCGTTTCCAGCCCTCCTCCTGGCCGGCGGCCTCGCGGTCCTGACCGCTTGCGGCAGCGACGCCGCCTCGCCCGGCACGCCCCAGGAGCAGGGCGACCCATGCGCCCCCAACGGCCACATCCACCGCGAGCCTGACGGCGACTGGTGCCACTGCAACCGGGGCTATCTGGCCAGCGAAGCGGGCCTGTCGTGCGTGGCGGACCCGGACTACGTGCCGCGCACGGACTTCGACTTCGGGGACAACGGCGAGCACGCCTGCTGGCATGTCACCAACGGCCCCTTCGCCACCGTCACCGCATCGCCAGAGCGGCAGCCGCGCGTGGACGACTTCCACACGCACTACACCGTCCAGTTGCGCCCGGAGAACGGCCAGTCCATGGGCACCTTCAGCTTCAAGGCCTGGGCGAGCGGCGACTTCATCCTCTACCTGAGCACGCCCGACGTCGCCGTCACCGTGAAGGAGGGCGAGCGCGTCGTGGAGCCCATGGGCACCCAGGCCACGGGCGGCTTCTGTGACGGCCTGAAGCAGATGGTCGGCTACGAGCTGACGGACAAGGTCCAGTACACCGTCACCTTCGGCCCCACCCCGCTCACGAACCTCGGGCTCGTCATCGAACACCTCCAGTGACGGCCTGAATCGCCCCGCGACTTATTGCAACAAAATTGCGTTTACGGCATGAGTGGGTCACCGGACGCACCGGTGGCTTCCTGGCCGCCTGGCACCCCGCCGCGTCCGGCATCCCGAAAGGAAACACCCATGTTGAAGATGAAGCGCATCGCGCTGGGCGCGTGGTTGTCGCTCGGCCTGACGGCCTGCGGACCGATGGAGGAGGCGCCGGAGGCCTCCTTCGAGGCGCGGGATTCGCAGGAGTTGGAGGCCGGTTGCACGTCGCTGGGCACGAGCATCACCACGCACGCGTGCACCCACGCCGGCAACCCCACGGACCACGTGTCCATCACGGCGAGCGCCACGCGCGTCACCAGCGCGCCCGCCATCAGCACGAAGCACAAGGCGTATGACCTGGCGCTGCCGTCCGGCGCCGAGGGCTCCGTGACGTACGTCCCGGCCACCACCGGTTCATATGCGTTCTACCGGACGCAGAACGTGGCCTTCACCGTCGTCAACGGCGCCACCAGCGCCACGGTGCCCTCCGCGCTGGCGCACGGCGTGTCGGCCTCCGGGTGCTCGCTCACGTACGTGTCCGTCTACGACCTGACGGCGGGCACGACGTACATCCTCGAGGCGGGGCCGGCGTCCGGCAACGCGCTCACCGTGGTGCCGGAGTTCCTCAACGACACGCGCACGCGCTACTACCAGGACGCGGACGGCGACGGGTACGGCAACAACTCCGTGTCCGTCCTCACCGCGTGCACGCCGCCCTCCGGCTACACGACGCAGCGCTTCGACTGCAACGACACGCCGGGCTCCGGCGCCAGCATCCACCCGGGCGCCACGGAGATCTGTGGCAACGGCATCGATGACAACTGCGACGGGTCGCAGTGCTGATCGCCGTCCCCTGACGCGGGCCTGAGCAGGTCCGCTCCCGCGCTGGAGCATCTCACCTCGGAACGGTGCTCCGGCGCGGGCCTTTCCCCGCATGCCTGAAGGACTCCCCGATGCGTCTCTCCTCCGCCACCTTCCTGTTCGCCACCTGCGCCGCCCTCGCGTTGACCGGCTGCGATGATGACGCCTCCATCGTCACGCCGGACGCGGGCATGACGACGGACGCGGGCTCCGATGCGGGCACCGGCACCGACGCCGGCACGACCGCGTCCACCGCCACCGTCACCACCTCCCGTCCCTCCGAGGGCGAGACGGACGTCTACCCGCTGGAGATGTACCTGGACGCGTCCGGCCAGACGCCGGTCATCGCCTTCCGCAAGGTGCTGACGCTCACCTTCAGCGAGCCCATGGACATCACCGCCGCCCAGGTCACGCTGCATGACCGCACGGACACCACCGCCCCCGCCCGCGTCCTCACCGGCATCTGGTCCGAGGACGCGCGCACGCTCACCGTCACCGTGCCACGCACCGAGGAGAGCACCCGGCCGCTGGAGGTCTCCACGCACCACGCCCTGGCGCTGGACGCATTGAAGGACGCGGCCGGGAACGCGCTGTCAGCGGCCACCGTGAGGCTGGGCGGTGACACCGCGCTGGACTTCACCACCGGCGAGCGTGACCCGGAGCTGGAGCACGCGTGCACGCACACGCTCGTCAACACGCCGGAGGCCGTCACCGCGGGCCGCACGCCCTTCGACTTCCCGCCCGACACGCAGACCGGCCACGCGCGCTACGACGTCACCCTGCGCCCGGTGGAGGCGGGCTTCGGCGGCTACACGGGCTTCATCTCCGACCCGGAGAACGCCGAGCACGTCACGCTCTACCTGAACCAGGAGGTCCCCACGAAGGTGACCAACGACACGGCGGGGACGGACGTGGCGTCGGTGCTCGCCCCCGCGCGGTTCATCTGCGCCGGCATCACGCACACGGTGACGTTCACGTCGGAGCCGGGGGACCAGATCCACCTGTTCCAGTTCGGCCCCGTGGCCTCGGAGCACCTCCAGTTCGTGCTGGAGCGCGAATAGCAATCCCACACAGCCCGCGGGGAGGGCGTGCGTCCACCAGGACAAGGTGGGCCTCCCCGCCGGTCCAATGCCGCGTGAAGGGCTGCCCGCTACGGTGACGGTATCTCTCGGACCCGGAGGCCTCCCGCATGCGCCACGCCGCTCCCCGAAGGACGCTCGCCCCCTACGAGGAAGTGCAGACCCTGCCCCACTACCTCGTGGGCGAAGCACTGGATGGCGTCCTCTACGTCTCGTCGCCGCCCATCGCGCGCAAGCAGGGCATGACGCCGCTCTTGGGACGCGCACCCGAGGGCTGGTGGTGGACCTCCGAGCCCCGGCTGCTGCTGGGCGAGGACGTGCTCGTCCCGGACCTGGCGGGATGGATGAGCGGACGGCCGCCGACCCTGCCGGATGGCTCGTTCATCGACCGCGTGCCGGATTGGGTCTGCGAGGTGCTGACGCCCGCCACCGCGAAGCTGGACCTGGCCATCAAGATGCCGCGCTACGCCCGCGCGGGCATCCGCAACGCGTGGATCATCAACCCCGTGCACCGCGTGGTGGAGGTGTTCCGCCAGGACCACGAGCGCTGGGTGCTGATGAACACCTTCGTGAGCGAGGACCGCGTGCGCGCCGACCCCTTCGGCAAGGTGGACCTGGTGCTGGCGCCGTTCTGGACGCAGGTGTGAATCACGCCACGGGCTCCCACGCGCCCGTGAACGCGTCGAAGCGGCGCACGTTGACGCTCAGCGCCCGGTACACCTGCGTGTCCGTCCCCACGTCCACCGGTGTCCCCTCCGCGGGCACCGTCAGCCGGTCGAAGCGCGCGCCGGTGAACCAGCGGTCCGGCCGTGGCTCCAGGACGAAGAGCCCCTCGTCGTCCAGGTCCACCTCGATGGGCACGAAGTCCACGCGCTGGAGCTCCACGGGCGGAGGGAAGTCCATCGCGACGCGGAAGGGCACGCGCGCCGAAGCCTGGGTCGCGACGCCCTCCAGGAACAGGGAGCGCCCCTGCATCACGTCCGCCTCCGCGCCCAGGGCGCTCGACGGCGGCTGGAGCAGCAGCGACAGCGAGCGCGCCATGCCCGCGATGCCAGGGGAGCGCCCCAACACGCGCGCCTGTCCCGCGTCCGCGAGCAGATCGAAGACCACCTCCCGGTCCCACTCGCCCAGCACGCGGCCCCCGGAGAAGAAGTCCCCTTCGTGCGCGTGCGCGGTGGGCAGCAGCGCGTCTCCCAGGCGGCGCAGCAGGGCCTGGGGCTGGAGGGGCGAGGCCTTCTCGAACAGGTAGATGGGCCCCAGCACCAGGCGCGCGGTGGTGAGCGTCACGCGCCAACCGGTGTCGGTGGTGAAGGCGCCGACGGCCGTCTCTCCGGACGCGAGTCCCGTGCGAAGGCCCATGCGGAAGGTGATGCTCCGGCCACCGGTGCCGGACAGCCCGCATCCCGCGGCGAACGCTCCGCCCAACATCCACGTGAAGGCACGACGGGAGTAGCGCTTCATGGCCGATCCTCCTGGAGGTCCAGGTACACGGTGAGGGTGCCGCGCACGGTGCGGGGAGCACCGGCGGAGAAGTGGCGCGTGGCCAGCAGGGACGCGGGCGCGTCGGGGCCGCGGAAGTTGGACACGTAGTTGAACTCGGACTCGCGCCAGCGCGCGTCCAGCAGGTTCTCCACGGACAGGCCCAGCTCCACGGCGCGCCAGCTCGCGCGGGCCGCCACGTCGAAGAGGAAGATGGACTCGCTGTAGCGATCCAACGGCAGGGGCCTGGGCCCGATGGCGCTGTGCCCCAACGCCACGCTCCACCCCACCGGCTGACGGGCCACGGTGGCCGTGCCCCGCCACGACGCGTCCACGCGCCCCAGCACCTGCGGGATGTACGGCAGCACCGCGCCGTCCCACGGCCTCCACGCCGAGGCCCCGGGCAACGGCTGCGTCGCGCGGGCCCACGCGAGGCTCGCCTGCACGTCCAGGTGCTGCTCCCACTGGAAGCGCGCGCTGCCGAACGCGCCCAGCCGCTGCGACGGGCCGATGGGCTGGTTGCGCCCCGTCGTCTCGCTGAACACCAGGTCCTGGGACACGCGCGTGGCGAACACGGCGCTCCGCAGCTCCAGCGATGACGGACCGTCGTCCCACCGCCACCCCAGGCCCGTCTCCCCGGACGTCACCCGCGCATAGGGCGCGAACTCCGCGTCGGACAGGCCGGCCGCGTCGCTGGAGCGTGCGCCCAGGCCCGCGCTGGTCAGCCACGTGAGGCGCGGCGTCAGGCGCACCTCCGCGCTGGCCCGGGGGCTGGCGAAGAAGCCATAGGCCTCCACGGACTCCTCCGGGATGCGCGCCCCCTGCCGGTCCTCCGCCGGCCGGTTCAGGTCCTCCACGCCGAACAGGAACGTGTCCACGCGCACGCCGCCTCGCAGCGTGAGCCACTCCAGCGGCGCGCCGCGCAGGGACAGGTATGCGCCCAGGTTCGTTACGCGCACCTGGTTGTCGAACACGGTGGCGTAGGGCGCGCCGCCCTTGTCGCGCAGGCGCCGCGCGCGGGTGTGCACGTTGTCGTAGCGGGCCACGTAGCCCAGCTCCACCGGTTGCGGCTGGCCCCACCCGGTGAGGCCCGGCGTGTAACGGCCGCGCAGCCCCACGGTGGTGCCCTGGTAGGACTGCTCCGTGTTGTCGCCGCGCTGGGCCTCGCCAATGGGAGGCGTGTCCTGGAGGAAGCCGGTGAAGTTCTCGCGGCTGCGCATCCGCCGGGCGATGGCGAAGGCCTGCTGCACGAAGCGGCCTCCGCGCTCCAGCCGGGACGTCAGCTCCACGGAGGCGATGTGGCGCTGGCTCGCGCCGCCCTGGTTCGGGTCGTAGAGACAGAAGAACTGCGAGTCCGCGTCCGCGTCACACGGCAGCCGCGCGTCCACGACGTCCGTCTCCCGCACCACGCCCGCGGAGGCGTAGCGCGCGGCGTAGCTCGCGCCGAACAGGCGCAGCTTCGTCTCCGGGCCCAGGCGCAGCTCCGTCTGGGCCATCAGCCCCGCGTTCGCGTACGCGCGGTTGGGGCCGAAGCCGTGCCCCTGGCGCAGCAGCACGCCGACGAAGGTGGCGGCGGTGGACTCGGGCGGGCCCCACACCAGGGACAGCCGGCGCGACGCGAAGCTGCCGGAGCTGGCGGACGCGGTGATGCCCCGCCGCTCCAGCCCCAGTTGGTACTCCACGGTGCCCGCCACGCCGAAGTCGCCCTGGGATGGGTCATACGGCCCTTCCGTCACGCGCAGGGATTGCACCAGCTCCGGGATGATGAAGTACGTGTCCGCGTAGCCGTGACCGTGGGCGTTGGAGACCTCGTTGAGGGGCACCCCGTCCAGGCGCATCTCCACGTCCTTGCCCTCGCCCGCGTCGAAGCCGCGCAGGTAGACGGTCTCCGCGTGCCCTTCCCCGCCGTGATTGGCCAGCATCACGCCCGGCGCCAGCAACATCAGGTCCGTGGCCGAGTTGCGAGGCACATCCGCCAGCTGACCCACCGTGATGTGGAAGTCCCCCACGGCGACCGGAGGCGGAGCGGCGGACTGCCCCCGCACCGTGGTGGAGAATGAGGGCGGCTCCAGCTTCGGAGGAGGCGCGGGCTCCGCGACCTCCACCACGGAAGACTCCGCCACCGGCTCGAACGTCACCGGCACGTCCACGCGAACCTCCAGCGGCTCCGCGCCCTGGCGCGCGGGCTGGAAGCGCCAGCGCAGGGCCGCCGCCATCGCGGCCCGGTCGAACGCGGTGCCTCCGGACTCCTGGACCTCCACCTGGGACACCTCTCCTCCTGCGTCGATGGTCAGCCGCAGCAGCACCCGCACGGCCTGGGTCAACGGCGGGACGTCCGCCGGCATCACGGGCGGCGGTGCCTCCACGGGGACGGGCGGCGTCACGGGGGCTTCGGGCGACGCGCTCAACAGCCAGAGCACCAGCGTCGGGATGAACACAGGCAACGACCTCGGCCTTCGGGGTCCACCCGGCACGGGCGGACCTCCCAACGGCCACCCGTGGATATCGCAACCCAGACTTGACTTGCAACATAGTTACAAATACCAACCGGATGCATGAACCAACGAAGCAAGTGGACCCGTGGCCTGCTGCCAGGCGCGTTGGCGCTCATGGCCTGCGGCTGCGGTGACGCCGTGGCGCAGGGCGACGTGCGGGTGTCGTTGAGCGGCGGGGACGGGACGCAGCGCGGCTACGCGGATCACCTCTTCCAGGACGGCTGGTCCGTGCAGTTCACCAAGTACCTGGTGTCCCTGGGCGACTTCACGCTCACTTCCGCGGCCGGCGACGTGCACGCCACGACGGAGCACCTGCTGGTGGACGTGCAGAAGGGGGACGTGCCCCTCACCGGGCTCACGGGCCTGGAGGCGGGGCGCTACGGCGTGGCCTTCCGCGTGAGCCCTCCGGAGGCGCGCACCGTGGCGGGCACGTCCGTGTCCGAGGAGGACCTGGCGATGATGCGCGAGCGCGGCTTCAGCTACTTCGTGGAGGGCCGCGCGCAGAACCGCGACCCCGCGCTGGGCCTCTACACCTTCCGCATGGGCTTCCCGGTGGACGCGCGGATGGTGGACTGCATCAACGGCGTGGACGGCACCCAGGGCATCGTCGTACCGGAGGGCTCCGTGGCGGAGGCGGAGGTCACCATCCACGCCGAGCACATGTTCTACGACCGGTTGGGGACCCACCGCGGCGTGCAATTGCGCTTCGAGGCCATCGCCGCCACCGCGGACGCGGACCACGCCATCACGCCGGAGGGGCTGGCGTCCCAGGAACTGCTCGACCTGCGCGGGCTGGACGGCGGCGAGCTGCGGGACGCCCAGGGCCAGCCGGTCGTCTACCAGCCCGGCGCCTACGCCCTGCGCACGCTCCAGGAGTTCGTCACCCAGAGCATCGTGGATCAGGCGCACCTCAACGGCGGCGGCGTCTGCACCGTCGCCGCGCCGTAGGGCCTCCCCGTCACGAGGGGGAGGGCCCCGGCGGAAGCGTCAGGCCTTGGGCGCTTCCTTCGCGGCGCGCTGCGCCTCGACCTCGCGCCGCACGTCATCCATGTTCAGCGCGCGGACCTGCCGCAGCAGGTCCTCCAGCGCCGCCTCCGGCATCGCTCCCGGCTGCTCGAACAGCAGGATGCCGTCCCGGAACACCATCAGCGTGGGGATGGAGCGAATCTCGAAAGCACCGGACAACTCCGGCTGCGCGTCGGTGTCGATCTTCCCGAACACGACGTCCGCGTGCTTGTTGGAGGTTTTGTCGAAGATGGGCGCGAACGCGCGGCAGGGACCACACCAGGTCGCCCACCAGTCCAGGATGACGATGCCGCTCTTGCCCACCGTCTCCTTGAAGTTGTCCTTCGTGATTTCGAGCGTCGCCATGAAGTCCTCCTACCGAACGTCCAACAGCTCCACCTCGAACAAGAGGGTCGCGTTGGGGGGAATCACACCGGCCGCGCCGCGCGAGCCGTAGCCCAGCTCCGGCGGGATGGTGAGCTTGCGGACGCCGCCGACCTTCATGCCCGCGACGCCCTGGTCCCAGCCCTGGATGACCTGGCCCGCGCCCAGACCGAAGGTGAAGCCCTGACCCCGGTCGCGGCTGCTGTCGAACTTCTTGCCGTCCGTGAGCGTGCCCACGTAGTGCACCGTCACCCGCTTGCCAGCGACCGCTTCCGCCCCGGTTCCGACCTTCACGTCCTCTACACCCAGGCTCATCTCAAGCTCCTTGGCGGAAGGGTCCGCCCTGGAAAAATGCGCACTCTAACGCCGTGCGCAGCCTCCCGCCTCCCTGAATGCCCCGCCCCGGGCTGGAATAAAAAAGTGGCGGCGGGGCTCCGGATGATTCCGGACACCCCGCCGCCAGCTCCTGCCATGGAGACTTCAGGTCAGAACGTGCCACCCACGTTCAGCGTGGTCGTGTAGCTGCCACCGCCCGACGGGTCGCTGCCGCCCGGCTGGATGTCCGGGGCGAACTGCTTGTCGAACAGGAAGTTGTAGTAGCCACGCAGGTCCGCGGTGAAGTGGCCGAAGTGGCCGCGCACGCCCACGCCCGCCGGGATGTTGCCCACGGTGTCATCGCTGTAGCCAAGCGATTCACCGCCGCGGAAGTGGTAGTTGCTGATGCCGATGCCGCCCAGGAGGTACGGCTGCACCGCCGACGGCGTCACGGCGAGCGTCAGGGCCGCCTGGCCACCGTTGCGCACCAGGTCCGGGCCGGTATCCGCGCCCGCGGAGCCCGCGTCCTTGATGTTGTTCAAGGCGCCGGAGTAGCCGACCTCGATGCCCAGCACGGACGTCGGCTTGAGCGACGCCGTCACGGCCGCGGAGGGACCGGGGGCGAGCTGCGGGGCCAGGGCGCCGGTGTAGCCTTCCACACCGCCACCGATGAGGAGCGTCAGCCCCTTCTTGTCGTTCTTGCTCTTCTTCTCCACCTCCAGCGGCTGGATGTCCTCATTGGTTGACGCCGAGGGCGTGTACGCCGGAGGCGGCGTGGTCATGCCGCTGCCGCCCGTGGCCTGCTCGCCGGACAGCGAGCTGTCACGCTGGCTCATGCCACCGCTGCTCGTGCCGGACGGAGGCGGAGGCGGAGCGGGAGGCACCGCCGCGGGAGGAGGCGCCGGGGGTTCCGGCGCAACCGGTTCGTTCTGCGGCGTGATGCCGCTGGCGCCACTGCCGCCCGTCCCGGACGGGCTGATCGGCTCGCACCGCATCGGCTTGTTCAGGTAGACGACGCCACCCTCACCGGTGCTGCTGGAGCTGGGGCTGCTCAGGCCCTGGTCGCTGGTGCCCAGGTTCTTGCTGCTCTTCGAGGACTCGTCCATCGACCCGCTGCCGCCCGTGCCCTGAAGCGATTCATCCACGGGCGCTTCCTCGATGAGGAGGTCTTCCTCCTGGACCCCGCCCTGGGAGGACTGCGCCGTCGTGTCCTTGTTCTGCTGGTCCTTGGGGACCGCGGCCTGCCCTGGAGGGCAATCCTTCTCCGCCGCACCTGCGCCCGTCCCGTACATGAGCGCCGCGATGGCGCCCGCCAGAATTTTCGCTTTCATCCAACCCTCCATCGTCGACTGACTGACATGAAGGTTGTCGTGCGAGGGACATCCGGCAAGCCTTGCGCGGAAGGTCAAAGACAGCTGACCTGCCCGCCTGCCCTCCAGGGGACAGGGCGTGGTTTCAGAGCCACTTCACGGGGACGGAGGGCCCGGACGCCCCCCTGTCCACCGTCAAAGACAGACGTCCATGGACCTTCCGTCACGCCTTGCGCAGCCAGGCCGAACCGGTGACGACAGGCAATTGCAGCGCGCGCTCACGGTCCAGGTCCAGGTTGCCGATGTGCAGCGACAGCGGCGCCTGGACCCACTTGTAGATGGACTGGTGGAACAGGCGCACGAAGCGGTCCACGTATCCGCCCAGCCGCTCCGCATCCACCTCCGGGAACATCGCGGTGAGCGCGGTGCGCATCTCCGACGGGGTGAGCTTCTCCCCCGCGTGCAGGTAGAAGCACGCGTCCAGGATGGGGAAGGGCATCAGCTCCTCCTCGCCCACCTGATCATGCGCCAGCTCCGGCCCCGCGGGCTTGGCCAGCACCTTGCGGATGCCCTCGTAGCCGGTGGTCTCCTGGAGGTAGTCCAACAGGTACATCACCACCGTCTTGGGCACGTTGGCGATGACCGCGAGCGCGCCCATCAGGTCCCCGCCGATGGTGGTGTAGCCCACGGACTTCTCGCTCATGTTGCCCGTCTGCAGGAACAGGCCCCCGCAGGAGTTGCTCCAGTTCCACATGCGCTGGGCGCGGATGCGGGCCTGGATGTTCTGCTCGGTGATGGGGGTGAGCTTCGTTGCGCCCAGCATCGTCTGGGCGGCGGCCTTCTCCCGCTCGAAGGCCTCTTCGATGGAGACCACCTGGAAGGGCACGCCCAATTCCCGCGCGATGGTCTCCGCCGCGTCGCGCGTCTGCTGACTGGAGTACGGGCTGGGCATGTAGAACGCCTGGATGAGCGAGCCCGGGTTGTCCGGCCGCGCGCGCTTCGCGTACCGGTGCGCGATGAGCAGCGTGAGCAGCGAGTCCCGTCCGCCCGACAGCGCGATGCCGAACAGCTTGAAGGCGCGCGTCTTCTCGAAGTAGTCGCCCACGCCCAGCGACAGCGCGTCCAGGATGTCCTCGCACAGCGCCACGCGCGCGGTGCGGCGGGTGTCCGGCGCGGGCAGGAAGAAGCTGCGGTGCGCGGGCACGGGGTACGTCAGCTTCTGGCGCTCTGTCGCCACCGCCTGCGTGCAGTCCAGCGTGGGCACCTGCCTGCCGCCGGCCGTGACCCAGTCCTCGCGGTCCACGCGCCAGGTGGTGTTCTCCGTGCGCAGGCGCAGCGTGCGGTCCAGGTCCACCACGGCGGAGGTGAAGCCCTGCTGGAAGCGCGGCGTCTCCAGCACGTGGCGGCCGTTCTGGTTGATGAAGCCGCCGCCGTCGAAGATGAGGCCGTCGTTGCTGCCCACCGCGTTCGCGTACGCGATGGTCACCTGGTGGTCGGACGCGCGCGTGGCGATGAGCTCGCGGCGCGTCTCCCAGAAGCCCAGCCGGAAGGGGGACGCGGACAGGTTCACCACCAGCTCGCCGCCGGAGTACGCGCGCCGGCGCATGGGGCCGTCCGCGCTCCAGATGTCCTCGCACACCTCCGGCGCCAGCGTGCCGAAGTCGAACTGGAAGAGGTAGTCACCCAGCGGCACGCCCCGGTGCGTCTCCGCCATGCCCGGCTGGCCGTGGCCGAAGGTGCGGCCCTCATAGAAGACGTTGTACGTGGGCAGCTTCTCCTTCGGCACCAGGCCCAGCACCTTGCCGCCCGCCACCACCGCCGCGCAGTTGAGGCGCACGCCCTGGTGGGCCACGCCCACGCCCAGGATGCTCACCAGCGGCAGCGCCGCGGTCTCCTTCGCGAAGCGCTCCAGCTGCGGCCACTGGTGGTCGATGAAGCCCTGCCACTGCACCAGGTCCTCCGCGGGGTAGCCGGCGATGACCTGCTCGGGGAAGACGCCCAACGTGACGTCCTCCGCCGCCATCTTCCTCGCCAGGTCCAGCACCCGGTCGGTGTTCGCCTGGAAGGCGCCCACGGTGGTGTTGACGCTTGCGATGCCAATCTTCACGAGCCGCATGGTGCGTCGCTCTCCTCGGAAGGCGTGATGTCCCGAGCAATGCGCGCATGGGGGGGCCAGGGCAAGCGGAGGATGCGGCCCCGGGCCCCGGGGCGTTCAGTTCCCTCGCCCGGAGGGCCCGGCTAGTTCATCGGTCCGCTGGGGCGCACCGGCTGCAACTGGCTCAACAGGTCGCTCACGTCCACCAGCACCTGCTCCAGGCGGCGGCGCACGTCCAGCTCACCCAGCAGCTCCTGCCGCCGTCCGGGCTCTGGCACCAGCGCGGACGCCACCACGTCCGCCAGCATGCCCCCACCGGCGCGCGCGGCCACCGGCAGCAGGCTCTCCGCGAACGAGGGCGGCACCCTGCCCGCCAGCTCGAAGACGGCCTGGCGCAGCTGCTCCTCCTCCGGCCCGGTGTAGGGCGGATCCGCCAGCACCTGGGCGCGCACCTGGCGGTAGAGCGTGTCCGGCGACAGCTCCTTCACCATCCGCACGCGGCTGACGCCCTGCAGGAGGATGTTGTAGCGCCCGTCCTCCACCTGTTCGTCCCAGACGATGACGCCCGCGCACATCAGGGGCTGCAGCGGCGGACGGCCCTCGTAGTTGCCCTCCCAGCCCGGCTCCAGCTGGCCCAGGGCCAGCACCCGGTCCGTGGCGAGGGCGTCCTTCACCAGCGCCCGGTAGCGCGGCTCGAAGATATGCAAGGGAATCACGGTGTGCGGGAACAGGACCGCCGACGGCAGGGGAAACACCTTCAGCGCACCGGCGGCGCGTTCCACGGTCTCTTGTGCGGTCATGGTCACCCTTCCCCGTGTGTAAGCCCCCGGGGCATGGGGCGCATTCCAATCAGGCAGGCATCCGGGCCCGGCGTCCCGGTGGCAAGGGCCCCGGGTTCCGCTAGGGTGCGCCCCCGAATGTCCTCGACCGAGCCTTCCCCCCCGACCTCCCCGGCCGCCCCGGCCGCTGACGCCCCGAAGCTGTCCTGGTACCGCCGGATGTACCTGCGCGTGGAGGCCGCCGCGTCCACCCCGCACGCGCTCGCCACGATGATGGCGGTGTCGGTGGTGGACGGGTCCGTCTTCCCCATCCCGCCCTTCGCGGTGCTGGTCCCCATGGTGCTCGCCCAGCCGAAGAAGTGGGTGCGCTATTGCCTGCTCGGGACCCTGGCGAGCCTGGTGGGCGGCCTCATCGGCTACGGGCTGGGCGCCTTCGTGGGCGAGGGCATCACGCAGCTCTTGCACATCGACCTGGACGTGCGCGTGGACCGCTTCGGCGTGTCCGGCACGGTGGGCGAGCTGTTGGGGCGCAACTTCTGGGTGCTGGCGCTCCTGTGCTCCATCCTGCCCACGCCGTTCAAGATCGTCGCCATCGGCAGCGGCCTGGTGTCGGTGCCGCTGGAGCGCTTCCTGCTGGCGTCCGTCATCGGCCGCTCGGTGCGCTTCTTCCTGGTGGGCAGCGTGGTGCGCTTCTTCGGCCCCACCGCCCGCAAGTGGCTGCGCGTCTGAGTCGCGCCTAGCCGCGGCGCGTGCCGCCCACCGCGCCGCGCGCCGCCACCTTCGGGGAGTGGCCCTCCAGCACCTCCTCCACCGTGGACAAGAGCACGTCCGGGCGCACCGGCTTCTCCAGCACCCGCTGGGCCACCGTCTCCAGGAACGCTCTCGCCTCCGGCGATGACGCCCCGCCGGAGATGAACACCACCCGCGCCGCCAACTCGGGGGCCTGCTGCTGGAGCCGCCGGTACACCGCGATGCCGTCCATGCCCGGCATCTGCAGGTCGCACAGCACCACGTCGAAGGACGCGCCCGCGGCCACCTTCTCCAGCGCGTCCTCGCCGCGCGTGACGGTGACCACCTCGTGGCCAGGCTCCAGCAAGAGGCGCATGGACTGCGCCAGCCGGGGCTCGTCGTCCACGATGAGCACCCGCCCGTGCCGCCCGGAGGCCGCCGGCTCCGGCGCCTCCTCGACGGACGCCACGGCATGCAGCGGCGCCGGGCTCCCCGCGCTCCGCACGGGCGCGGGCGGCAGCAGCAGCGTGAAGGTGGCGCCCTGGCCCGGCACGCTGTGCACGCGCAGTTCGCCCCCGTGGGTGCGGACGATCTGCTGGCAGATGGCGAGCCCCAGGCCGGTGCCCTCGTCGCTGCCCTTGGTGGTGAAGAACGGGTCGAAGATGCGCGGCAGCACGTCCGGCGGGATGCCGCCGCCCGTGTCCTCCACCTCCACGCGCGCGTGGCCGGACGCGTCCGTGCCGGTGCGCACGCGCACCTCGTGGCGGCCGGGGTCCCCTTCCGGGATGGCCTGCAGGGCGTTCACCAGCAGGTTGAGCAGCACCTGCCCCAGCCGCGCCTCGCTGCCCATCACGCGCGGCACCGGCCCGAAGTCCTCCACCAGCCGCGCGCGAGCGCGCAGGGCGTGCAGGACCACGCGCACCGCGGGCGGCACCAGCGCGTTCAGGTCCACCAGGCCGCTCTCCGGCGCGCCCTCGCGGCTGAACACCTGCAAATCCCTCACGATGAGGCGGATGCGCTCCGCGCCCTCCTGGGCCCCGCGCACGCTGGAGAGCGCGTCGCGCACGCCCGGCGGGGCCTCCGGAGAAAGGCCCGCCGAGAGGCTCCTGCGCGCGGCCTCCAGGTTCAGCGCCAGGTAGGCCAGCGGGTTGTTGATTTCATGGCCCACGCCCGCGGCCAGCGTGCCCACGGCCGCCACGCGCTCGGCGGCCACCAGCCGCGCCTGCAGCTCCTTCGTCGCGGTGACGTCGCGGTGGGTCGCCACGAAGTGCGTCACGGCCTGGCCATTGGCGCGCACCGGGGACAGCTGCATCTCGCTCCACACCCGCGTGCCATCCGGCCGCGTCAGCGCCACCTCCGCGCGCAGCGAGCGCTCCTCGCGAAGCGCCTCCAGCAGCCGCTGCCGGCCCCCGCCGTCCGCGGACGCCAGGAGCTCCCCGGGCGCCGCGCCGACGAGTTCCTCGCGCCGCCGGCCCACCAGCGCGCACAGCGCCTCGTTGGCGAAGACGGTGTGCAGGCCGCCCGACTCGCGCACCTCGCAGATGAGCACGCCCTCGTGCACCGCGCGCACGGTGGTGGCGAGCAGCTCCAGGAGCTCCACCGCCTGGCGCCGCTCCGCGCGCGCCGCCGCGAGCAGCAGGCCCGTCAGCGCGGTGATGCCGATGAAGAGCTGCAGCACCACCAGGCCCCGGTGCGGCAGGTCCACCGTGAAGAACGGGCCCAGCTCCCGCGCCGTGCCGGCGATGGCCGCCAGCGCGATGAAGAGCGAGGACAGCGCCGCCCCCCGCAGCCCGAAGCCCAGGGCCGCCCAGGCCATCAGCGGGAAGAGCAGGAACGTCATCGCGTGCGCCGCCCCGGAGCCCGGCCGCGGGAAGGCGAAGACGCCCACGCACACCATGAACGTCAGCGCCGTGAGCAGCAGCGCCTCCCACGAGCGCGCCATGCGCCGCGGCCTGCGCAGGAGCACCACCGGCGTCACCAGCAGCATGCCCAGCAGGTCCGCCATCCACCACAGCCAGCCGGAGGCGCCCCACTGCGCGGCGGGCACCACCCCGCCCAGGACGAGCCCCAGCGTGCCCAGCCCGGAGCCCACGAGCGCGCCCAGCCCCGCGCCCGCGCCCAGCCACGCGACGTCGCGCACGCGGTGCAGCTCCCGCGCGCCCTCCATCTTGCGGAACAGCAGCGCCGGCAGCACCGCCTCCAGCGTGGAGCCCAGCACGACGGACAGCCCCACGCCCGGGGTCACCCCCATGGCGTACGACACCGCGCCCGCGCCCAGCGCCACCGCGGGCCAGCGCGACACGCCCAGCAGCAGCAGCCCGCCCAGCGCCACGCCCGAGGGCAACCACACGGGACAGATGTGGCTCTTCTCCGCGGCCAGGGACAGCGCCACCCGCGCGGCCAGCAGGTACACCGCCGCCAACGCGAGGACCTCCACGAGGCCCCGGACCGGGAACGCCGCCACACGGGCCTGAGGACGACCTTGGATGATGATTCCCCCCGTCCCCTCCGGGCCGTGACACCAGGGCCGGCAGGAACATGCGTCATGCTAGCGGGGACCGCCGTGCGTTGCACCCCATCCGCCGGCAGGCCCGCCCGGCAGGCAGGCGGTGTGCGGCAGGCGATGCAATGGACACCCTTGGGGACCGTAGGAAGGGCAAGGAGGAACGAAATCCATGTCGCGTCCCGGTCTTGCTGCGCTGCTGTCGTTCTTCATCCCCGGCGTGGGGCAGATCTACAACGGTGACATCCTGCGCGGGGTCTTCTGGCTCATCATCACGCCCGGCTTCTGGCTGGGCACGGGCGGCATCCTCGGCTGGGTGTGCCACGTCATCGCCGCGGCCACCGCGTACAACCGCGCCGAGGACAAGGAGCGGATGCGCTACGGCATGGGCTAGGCACGCGGCCCCCCCCAAGCTCGGGAGCCCGGACATGAAAAAGGGGCCCACCGGCCCCTCGCCCACCGCCGCCCCGGTGCCCTCATGGGCCGGGGCGGTGTCGCTTCATGAAGCTCAGGTATTGAACGCGTCGGGCAGCGGCTGCGGGCCCGGGATGATACCGGCGATGTCGGGATCCTCTTCGCCCGGGCCGCGAGTCGGACGCTGGTCCTTCTCGGTCTTGCGCTCGGCCTTCTTGGCGTCCTTCTCGCGCTGCTTCTGCGCGCGCGCCATCTCCTTCTGCCGCTTCGTGGACCTTCCCTGCATGGAACCTCCTCTGAAAACATTGACCGAAAAAGAGGCCCGGCCCCGTCAAGGCCGGACCTCGTGGATGCGTGAAGAGCAACCGAGCCGGTAGGCTCAGCCGACCGGGCGGACGTTCTCCGCCTGGAGCCCCTTGGGGCCCTTCTTCACTTCGAACTCCACCTTCTGGCCCTCAGCCAGGGTGCGGAAGCCGTCCGACTGGATGGCCGTGTGATGGCAGAACACGTCCGGACCACCGCTGTCCTGGGTGATGAAACCAAAGCCCTTCGCATCATTGAACCACTTCACCGTACCACTTGCCATGATCTGCTTCCTTCTCCCACTGGCAACCCGGCGAAATCGCCGGACTGCCCGCCCCCATATTTTGGGGCGAAGACCGCGCCTTAACCCTGAACAGGCATGAAGTCGAGCCGGGAACCACTCCCGGTCTCCCTCACGCCGTCAAAGGTAACAACCTCGATCACAGGGTGAAACGCCTTCTCGGGGCGGTGCATTTCCCGCTGGCCGACGCTCCAGGCAGCCAGGGGTGACACTTTTCGGGCGCACGCGTGTTCTGGAATAGTTTCCAGCCCTGAACACTTCCGCCTGGACGTGGCCTATCGTGGACTCCGCCCGTTCCCGCTCCACCCTGCCGTCCCCCTCCCGTGAGGCGTCCCTCCCAGTGACAAACCCGACCCGTGTGACCTTTGGCCAGCGCGATGCCTCCTTCGCGGAGGACCTGAAGCGGCGCGTCTCCGAGTACTTCGAGACCCGGAACCTCTCGCAGCGGGCCAACAAGGCCATGTATGTGAAGGCCCTGTCCATCCTGGGCTTCACGGCGGGCGTCTACGGCCTCTTGCTCAGCGGCCACTTCAACGCCTGGGGCATGCTGGGGCTGGCGGTGCTGATGGGGGTGGCCATCGCGGGCATCGGCTTCTGCATCGGCCATGACGGCGTGCACGGCTCCTACAGCGACGACGCCAGGGTGAACACGGTGGTGGGCCTCGCGTTCGACATGATTGGCGCGAACAGCTACATGTGGCGCATCACCCACAACGTCCTTCACCATACCTACACCAACATCCAGGGCATGGACGAGGACCTGACGGTGAGCCCGCAGCTGCGGCTGTCACCGCACAGCGAGTGGAAGGCGTACCACCGCTTCCAGCACCTGTACGCGTTCGTGGCCTACTCGCTGACCACCGTCTTCTGGGTGTTCGCCAAGGACTACAAGTACTTCTTCCAGAAGGACCTGGGCCCCTACAAGGACAAGAAGCACGCGCCGGCCGAGTGGGCCCGCCTGCTGGCGATGAAGGCCGTGTACTACGGCTGGACGCTGGTGATTCCGTGGCTGGTGCTGGACGTGACCTGGTGGCAGTTCGTGGTGGGGCAGCTGGCCATGCACATGACGGCGGGCTTCATCCTGGGCATCGTCTTCCAGCTGGCCCACGTGGTGGAGGACGCGGAGTTCCCCGTGCCGGACACGGACGGCAAGGTGGAGGACGCGTGGATGGCGCACCAGCTGCGCACCACCGCGAACTTCGCCCGCGAGAACCGCCTGCTGAGCTGGTACGTGGGCGGCCTCAACTTCCAGGTGGAGCACCACCTGTTCCCCAAGGTGTGCAGCATCCACTACCCGGCCCTGAGCGAAATCGTGAAGGCCACCGCCCAGGAGCATGGCCTGCCCTACATCGAGGCGAAGACCTTCCGCAGCGCCGTGGCGTCGCACTACCGGATGCTCAAGATGCTGAGCCGTCCGCCCGCGATGGGCTCCGCCGAGGAAGAGGCCAAGCCGAAGCTCGCCGTGGCCGCTTAAGCCACCCGGCCACCGCGCGTCAGCCCCAGGGGCCGCCCTCCTCATGCGAAGGAGGCGGCCCCTGCTGCTTTTCAGGCGCCCGCGGTCCGCAGTGCCGCCAGGAGTTCCCCCGCCGAGGCCACCACCGCGCGGGCCCCGTGCGCGTGCAGCTCCTCCGCCGTGCGGAAACCCCAGGTGACGCCCACGCCGTACATGCCCGCGGCCTTCGCGGTGTCCATGTCCACGGAGGTGTCCCCCACGAAGCCGCACGCGTCCGGCGCCACGCCCAGCTCCGCTGCCAGGGCCAGCGCCGCGGTGGGGTCCGGCTTGCGCGGGATGCCCGGCCGCTCGCCGTACACGGCCGTGAAGCGCACCCTGGGCAGCAGCCGCGCCGCCAGCCGCTTCACGAAGTCGTCGGACTTGTTGCTGAGCACGCCCAGCCGCACGCCGTCCGCCGCCAGCTCCGCGAGCGCGTCCTCCACGCCCGGGTAGGCATACGTCCGGTCGAACAGGTGGGCGTCGTAGTAGGCGTGGTAGGTGGCCAGCACCTGCCCCTGGAGCGCGGGGGACGCCCCGCCCGTGGCCCGCTCCGCGAGCTTCGCCACGCCCTCTCCCACGAAGCGCAGGTAGGCGGCCTCCGGGTGCGGCGGCAGGCCGTGCTGCCCGAGCGCGTGGTTCATCGCCGTGGCGATGTCCTCCAGCGAGTCCACCAGCGTCCCATCCAGGTCGAAGAGCACGGCGCGCAGGAGCATGATGGGCGCTTCTCTAGCAGAAACGCGAACGCCCCGACCCAGGCAGGGTCAGGGCGTCGTTGGTAAAGCGCGGCTCCCGGAACCGGCCGGGAGCCGCCGCGAAGCTTTTGTTACGGCGTGACGGCGGCGGTCTTCTCACCGGCCGCGGCGCCACCGGCCTGGATGACGGCGAAGTTGATGTTGCCGTAGCCGGCCGTGGCGCAGCTGAACATCACCCGCTTGATGATCTTGAACTGCACGTCCTTGTTGGCCTGGATGTTCACGTCACCCTTGAAGGTTTCGCCACCGCCGGCCATGGAGTGCAGGTCCTCGAACTGCTTCTTCATGTCCCGCAGCTTCTCTTCCAGCGCGGGGATGTTGAGGTACTCGTCCTTGGTGAGGTCCTCCACCCGGCCCACGATGGTGCCCGACACGCTGACCTGGTCGTTGGACACCATCACCACCGGGTGCATCTCCACTTCCTTCACGTTGACCGCTTCGGGAAGGACGATGTCCTTGGTCATCATCAGCACCTCGCCCGTCGCGGAGAAGTTCGCGATGAGGAAGAGCACGATGATGACGAACATGTCGACGAGCGGGGTGATGAGCAGGTCCGCGTTGCCGTTCTTCTTGCCGTGACCGCCGTGGCCGAAGACCTTGGAGTGCTCCAACCGCTTGCCGTACCGCTTACCGGGAACCTTGATGCCCATGGCGTTCGGTGACTCCTGTTAGCCCATCGCCGCGGAGACCGACACCTGGGGCAACCCGGAGCCGATGCACTCGTCGATGATACGGACCAGGTCCTCGTAGCGGACCGCGTCCTCGGTCTGAAGGGTGATGGCGGACTGGTCCGGCAGCTGCGCCTTCAACTCCTTGAAGCGCGCAACCAGCTTGGTCAGGTCCGGCCGCCCCTTGTCATCCCGGGTGAGGGGAATGGGGTCGAAGGCGCTCTGGTCGGCGGTGAGGCGCATCTCCGTGGCGGACACCAGGAGGGTGAGCTGGACCGTCTTGGTCTTCTCCTCCTCCTGCTGCTCGTCCGTGGAGGCCCCGCCGGCCTGCGACACCTGGAGACGGCCAATCTGGGTCCAGACCGCCGTCATGATGAGGAAGCTGATGGTCACTGCCATCAGGTCGATGAAGGGCACCATGTTGATGGCGGTATCGAGCGGCTTCTTGCCACCCTTTCCACCGGTGCCCAGGTCCATTCCGCCGGCCATGGCGACTACCTCCCAACCCTACCGCGCTCTTCGCGCACGAACGACGTTTCAAGAAGACTGCGAAGGCTGGCGCGCCTCCTGGAGCTTCCAGACAGCGCGCCAGTACCGCCGGTTCCACGACACCGCGCTACGGCGAGGAGGACTACTCCTCGGCGTGGGCGGAGGCCGGGATGTTCAGGTTCTTGAACTTGTCGCGGTTGGCGACGATGAGGTTCAGCACGGAGACGCTGGTCTCGTTGATGTCGTTGATGATGCCCTGGGTGCGGCCCATCAGCACGGAGAAGGCCACGAGCGCCGGGATGGCCGTGAGCAGACCGAAGCCCGTGCAGTTCATGGCTTCGGAGATGCCGTTCGCCAGAATGGTCGCCTTGTCGGCCGGGTTCACGTTCGCCACCGCCTCGAAGCAGGTGATGAGACCGTTCACCGTGCCCAGGAGGCCCGCGAGCATCGCCGCGTTGCCGAGCATCGCCAGGTAGCCCGTGCGCGCCTCCAGCTTCGGCGTCTCACGCAGGCTGGCCTCGTCGAGCGCCGCCTGGACCTCTTCCTGGCCCTTGGGCACGCTCATCAGGCCGGCCTTGACGACGTTGGTCAGCGGCGTGCTCTTCTGGCCGGCCACGTAGTTGATGGCCTTGTCCAGGTCGCCCGCGTAGATGTGCTTCTTCAGCCCGCGCAGGAAGCCTTCCTTGTTGATGGAGGCCTTGCCGAACAGGACGATGCTGCGCTCGATGATGATGGAGAGCGCGATCACCAGACAGACCGCGATGGGGTACATACCGGCCTGACCGGACTCCCAGCGGCGCCCCAACTCCTGCAGGAAGGTCTCATTGCTTCCGCCGGCATTGGCGAGGACGGACAGATTGGCTACGAACCCCAGGTTCATCACGGAAAGCCTCCAGATGGACGGCGCGGCACGCGCCTGCGAGCCGCTCCGCACTGCTGCCGGCCAGGTGGACATCCACCCGGGTCAGCGGCAGGAATTTTGGATCACGGTGGCGCCGAGTCTAGGAACCGCTCCCAGGCGTGTCAAGGCAGGCACCCTCAGCGTTAGTTACTGAAATCTCACAGGAATTTTGCGTTGGCGCGCGGCTTGCCAAGTCGCTCCACAGGGCACAGGACGGGCCCTTTTCAGTGGCTTGCGCAACAGGCATGCCAGCGATTTGGGCACCTTGGGATGACGTGTTAGGCGGGAAAACCATGGCCAGGAAGCGCATTGGTGAGCTGCTCGTGGAACGTGGCGCGATCACCCCCGCCCAGCTGGAGGCGGGGCTCGCGGCGCAGCGGCAGACGCGGCAGCGGTTGGGCGTGACGCTCATCGGGCAGGGCGCCATCACGGAGGCCACGCTCGCGCAGGCGCTCAGCGAGGCGCTGGGGATGCCGCAGGTGGACCTGGCGGCGATCACCCCGGACTGGGCGGCGGTGCACCTGCTGCGCGCGCGCTTCTGCGAACAGCACGACCTGTTCCCGTACGCGTTGGAGAACGTGGGCGGCAAGCGCCAGCTGGTGGTGGCGATGGCTGATCCGCTGAACATCACCGCGATTGAAGAGATTGAGTTCACCAGCGGCCTGAAGGTCAGCGGCCGGGTGACGGCGCTGTCCGCGGTGCGCGGCGCCATCCTGCGCTACTACCACAAGGTCCCCGTGGCCACGGGCCCCCGCCCCGCTCCGGCGCGGCCGGCTGCAAGAGCGGCTCCAGTGCCCGTGCGTCCGGCCGTGGAGGATGACGACGAGGAGGTCATCGTCGGCGAGGAGCTGCCCGCGTCGGAGAAGACGCAGCGCACGTCGCTGGCGGACCTCATCCGCGAGCGCGAGGAGCAGGCGAAGCGCAAGCGCGGGGGCGCGGCGGACAAGGGCAAGCCGCGGGCGCCCGCGGCCGGCGGGGGCGGCGTGCTGGATGACCTGGACTACCTCTTCGGCCAGGCGGCGCGCGAGGAGCCGGACCGGCTGGAGGAGCTGGAGCGCCGCTTCTGGGCCCTGATGCGCATCATGGCGCGCAAGGGCCTGCTCACGAACGAGGAGTTCCGGCGCGAGCTGGACGACGAGGGCGGCGAGGGCTGAGGCGCCCCACGCCGCGCGCGCTCAATCCGCGGCCAGGGGCAGCCGCACCGTGAAGGTGGTGCCCTGCCCCATCGTGCTCTCCACGGTGAGGCGCCCGCCGTGGTTCTCCACGATGCCCTGGCAGATGGACAGGCCCAGGCCGGTGCCCCGGCCTTCGGGCTTGGTGGTGAAGAAGGGCTCGAAGATGCGCGACAGGTTGCGCGGCTCGATGCCGGTGCCGGTGTCGCGCACGCGCACCACCGCCTCCGTCCCCTCCTGGAGCGTGGTCAGGGCCACCAGCCCGCCGGGCTGCATGGCGTGGCAGGCGTTGGTGATGAGGTTGACGAACACCTGCACCAGGTTGGCGCGCACGGCGGCCAGGGGCGGCACGTCGCTCGCGTAGTCGCGCTGCACGCTGACGCGGGCCTGGGACACGACGTGCTCGCAGAAGCCCACCGCCATGTCCACGACGGCGTTGAGCGACACGCGCTCCGGCCGGTCCTGCGCGGGCCGCGCGTAGCTCACCAGGTCGCGGGTGAAGCGCAGGATGCGGTGGCTGCTCTCCAATATCTTCTTCAGCTTCTCCTGATCCGCGGGGTTCGCGCCCGGCGTCATCCGCGAGCGCTGGAGCAGCGCGTCCGCGTAGGTGGCCACCGCCGTCATCGGGTTGTTGATTTCATGCACCACGCTGGCCGCGAGCTGCCCGATGGAGGCCAGCTTCTCCGCGTGGATGATGCGCTTCTCCAGCTCCTTCACCACCGTGACGTCCTGGCCAATGGCGATGACGCCCTCGACTTCGCCGGGCTGGGTCTGCATGGAGGAGGTGGCGAAGGACACGCGCACCTCGCCGCCCTCGCGGGTGAGCAGGCGCGTCTCGAAGTTGTTCACGGACTCGCCGCGCATGGCCGCCGCCAGCACGGGCACCAGCCGCAGCTGTTCGCTGTCCGCCACCAGCGAGGACAAGTCGCGGCCCAGCACCTGCTCCTTGGTGAGGCCGGTGAGCGCGCTCAGCGCCTGGTTGAAGACCACCACCTGCTTGTCCCGGTTCACCACCAGGATGAGGGCGTTGGCCTTCTCCAGCAGCTCCTCCAGGTACTTGCGCACGAACGTCAGCTCGTCGATGAGCTTCGCGTTCTTCACCGCCACGGCGACCTGGCTGGCCAGCTGGAGCAGCACGCGCTCGTCGTGCGCGGGGTCCGCGTCCAGCCCTTCCGGGTACTCCATGTTGATGGCGCCGAAGAGCTGGCTGCTCGCGACCAGCGGGGCGCTCACCGCGCGGGTGCTGCCGTGGAAGAGCAGCGGCACCTCCTCGGAGATGGTCACCCGCCCCTGGGGCAGCGCCGTCTGCGTGAGGTTGGTCTTCTCCACCGAGCGCTGGAAGAGCACCAGCGGCTCGTGCGCGCCCTCCTTGAGGCGGCCTTCGGCGTAGAGCGACGTGAGGCCGCCGGTGCGCGCGTCCACGATGCGGATGCAGAAGGCGCGGCCGGGGAAGAGCTCCTTCACGCCGCGCGCCACCGCGGCCACCAGCTCCTCCTCGCCGCCGGCCTCCGCCACGCTGCGGCCCAGGTCCAGGAGCACGCCCTCCGTGCGCGCCTGCTCCAGCAGGGCCCGCTCCGCCACCACCAGCCGGCCGCTGATGACCTCCGTGTCCACGCGGGCGCGCACCGCCACGGTGTCCGAGCGGCGCGACAGGGTGAGCACCAGCGAGGTGCCGCTCTGGAGCACGAGGTCGATTTCGTGGGACTGCCCGTCCTCCGGCGCGACGGCGCTGGACAGGGCCTCCGACACCACGTCCACGCTGATGTCGTGCGTGGCGCAGAAGCGGCGCATGGCCGGGTTCACGGCCGCGATGCGCAGGGACACGTCGCAGACGGCGGCGGGCTCGTCCAGCGCGTCGAAGAAGGCCTGGAAGGCGTCGGGGGCCAGATTTCCGGACGGACGCACGGCGCGGACCTCACTCTTCATGGGAGCTGGCCTTGTCCAGGTCGAGGATCTGCTTCGCCCCCACGTACGACTTCACTTCGAAGCGGGTGATCTTCCCGATCTTCCGGACGATCTCCGCCATGCGCTCCGCCTCGCGGTAGATGATGTCCACCGGCCTGTAGGCGAAGTCCTCCTCCTTGAGCTTGCGCTTGAGCAGCTCCGCGTAGCCCATCACGGAGGTGAGGGGCTGGTTGAGCTCGTGGGCCGCGGTGCCGGCGAGCGCGACGATGACGGCGTTCTTCTCGCTCTCCTCCAGCCGCGTCTCCACGTCGTACAGCTTGCGCTCCAGCTGCACCCGGTCCCGGAGGTCCGTGAAGATGCCCACGGTGAAGGACTCGCGGCCTCCCTCGTAGACGATGGAGGCCGTCATGTTCACGGGCACGCGCTCACCGGAGCGGTGCATGAGCTCCTGGCGCGTGAGGGACAGCCGGCCCTTGCCGCCCATGTCGGGCCCGCGCAGCTGGGCCATGATGCGCTGGGCCTCGCCGGGCGGGTAGAGCTGGAGCGCGTTGAGCTTCTCCTGGGCCTCCTGCGCGGTGTAGCCGCACATGGCCTCCGCGCCCTTGTTGAAGAGGATGATGCGCCCCTTCAGGTCGGCCGCGATGATGGCGTCCACCGACGAGTCGATGAGCCGCTCCAGGAAGTCCTTCGTGTTGCGAAGCTCGTCCTCCAGCTTGCGCGCGTGCGTCACGTCGCGGAAGGACAGGATGGTGGCCGCGTCCTCGTCGCGCAGCGGCGCCGCGGACATGGACAGCGTGAGGCACCTTCCGGCGGGCGTGCGCACCACCACGTCCACGCCCATGCGCGCTTCACCCCGCGACGCGGACGTCACCAGCTCCATCAGCACGCCGTCATCCACCGGCTGGGTGATTTGGTTCAGGTGCTTGCCCCGGGCCTCGCCGGCGGTGGTGTCCAGCATCTGCGCGCCGGCTGGGTTGAGCGACAGCACGGCGGCCTCGTCGTCGAGGATGGCCACGCCCTCGCTCACGTGGGCGAAGAAGAGCTGGTAGGGCTTGAAGGACGCGGCCTTCTCCTCCGCCGCGAGCCGCGCCGTCTGCACGGACTGAAGCACCGACGCGCTCCGCAGCGCCACCGCGGTCGCGTGGGCCACCGTGGTGAGGAAGTCGATTTCACGGGTGCTGAAGGCCCGCCTGCGCCCGGCGGCGCGCAAGAGCAGCACGCCGCGCACCTGGCCCCGGATGGGCAGGGGCAGCGCGGCGATGGCGTGGATGCCCCGCGCGGCCACGGCCCGGCGCTCCAGGTCGCCCAGCAGCGGGTGCGTGGCGGCCTCCTGCATGACCACGGGCTTGCCGGTGCGCACCACCTCGCGGATTTCGGGGTAGCGCGCCAGGTCGATGCGCAGGTCCTTCATGCCCGGGTCGTCGCTGGCGGCGACGATGACGCCCTCGTCCACGCCGCCGCCCACCATCACCAGCGTGGCGCGCGCGATGTCCAGTTGCTCCGCCAGACGCCGCGTCACGCCGTGCAGGAGCGCCTCCACGTCGGAGCTCTCCGCGTAGTCGGCGGTGAGCTCCAGGAGCAGCGCCAGGTCCGTCTGGCTGCGGGCCTGCTCCTCGCGCTCGCGGTGGCGCTCCGCGGCGCGCTGGAGGCGCCAGGTGAGCTCGTAGGGCAGCCCCTGGTGGGTGACGATGTCCGCGGGGCGCAGCGTGTCCACGGCGGCGAAGCCGCGCGGCTCCGGGGACACCACGGCGATGAGCGTGAGGTGCGGCCCGTTGAGGGATGTGAGCAGCTCCACCACCGCGGGGCCGCAGCCGGGGGCGGTGAGGTCCACCAGCGCCAGGGCGGCGTCGTCCGGGTCGTCCACCACGCGCAGGCCCGCGCGCTCGGCGGCGGCGTTGAGGGGTTCTCTTGCCACCGACCCTGGGGGGACCAGGACGATGCCGAAGGCGGGTTCCGACGGGGCCGACACGGGGCGCTGGACTCCGGAGCGAGGGGCCCCGGAGTCTACACAACCCCCGGGGTCAGGGGCAGCCCGACTCGAAGGCGCCCTGGTCCGGCGCCGCACCGCAGAAGGGCAGCCCCAGGGACAGGCCCGCCTCGCGCGCGGGGGACTGCGAGGACAGCTGGTAGTCATCCGCGCCCGTGTCCACGAAGCCGGGCGCGCGCTCCTGGGAGCGCTTGTCCAGGCCAGCCTTCGTGCGCCAGTCCGCCAGGCCCATCGTGGCGCCCTCCAGGTTGAACACCGCCGCGCCGCTGCTCCGGAAGTACAGGTTGCCGTCCACCACGGCGCCGCTCCGGCCCGCGCCGCCGCGCGCGGCGATGCCACAGCCGGCGAAGATGTTGTTGCGCACGTCCAGGCCCTGGCTGGCACCGTTGGAGCCCGTGCCGAAGATGAGGCACGCGCCGCTCAGGTTCGACACCGTGTTGTGTTGCACCTTCACGTCCACGGACGCGTCGATGCGGATGCCGGTGCCCTCCTCCCCGTCCGCCTCGCCCAGGCCGTCATGGATGAGGTTGCGGCGCAGCATGACGCGCGTGGGGGGCGCGCCCTCGCGGTTGCCGCCAATCTGGATGGCGCGCGCGTTGGCGTAGAAGACGTTGTCCTCCAGCGTGACGTCGGACGGGGACATGTGGACGAGGATGCCCTCGCCCGCGGAGGTGGACACCGCGCGGTGGTTGTAGATGGTGTTGCCGCGCAGCGTGACATGGGTGCACGTCTTGATGTCCGCGCCGTTCTCCCGGTTGTCGTGGAGCTGGTTGTCCTCCACGAGCAGGTTGTCGAACGGCGTGCCCGGGTTGGTGGCGCCGCCCTCCGGCCCCAGGCACTGCACGCCGTCACCGGAGTTGTGGTGGATGTCGTTGCCGCGCACGGTGACGTTGAACGCGGAGGTCTGCACCGCGACGCCGTGGCTGTCCACGTCGCCCTGGTCGAAGTGGGAGATGTCGTTGTCCTCGATGAGGACGTCGTGCGCCTTCTCCGTCACGTACACGCCCGCACCCTCCGTGCCGTTCTTCACGATGCTGTCGCGGAGCACGCCGTGGTGCGCGCCCGCGCCGCGCCACATCACCGCGAAGATGGACTCGCCGCCCACGTCCACCGTGAGCCCCTGGAGGTTCCAGTACGCGCCGCTCACGTCCACCAGCGAGGTCCCGCCAATGGAGCCGCCCTTGAGGATGGCCGTGGCGCCCGGCGCGGCCCTCAGCGTCAGCGGCTTGTCCGCCGTGCCCTGCCGCTCCGTTAACTGCACGTGTTCGCGCCACGTGCCGGACTGGAGGAACACCGCCTCGCCGGGCTTCACCTGGGACAGGGCTCGCGCCACCGTGCGCAGGGGCAGCGCCTCCGTGCCCGCCGCGGAGTCGTTGCCGCTGGGGGACACCCAGAGCACCCGCGTGTATTGCGGCTCGGCGGGCGGCGGCGGCTCGGGCTCCTCCATGGGCGGCGGGTCCACGGGATCCGTGGGCGTGGCGACGCCGCCGTCAACGATGGGGGGCGTGCCCGCGTCGGCGGGCATCTGCGGGCGCTGCACGACAGGTGGACCGGATGTGCCCGGAGGTGTGGCTGTCGCGGGCGCGGGTTCGACCTTGCCGGTACAGCCAACGGTGCCAGCAAGCATCCCGGTGGCGCAGACGAGGGTCGTCAGGGTCTGGCGGAAGCGCATGTGGACTCCTGGTAGGGGTTCACGGCGCGGGGGTGCGCTCGCGGGGTCGGCGGGCAACGGGAACATGCGTGCCGTGCATTCCCCGTCAGCCGTGGACATTGCTGACGCCCGGTCGCAGGGCAGCCGGGCAGGCATGTGAATCCACGCGGTTGGGCATGGCGACAGCGGCCCGCGAATGTGCTGGAGGGTGGGCACCGCGCGCAGAAACACTCGGGCCGTGTCCTCAGGAAGGAGGAACACGGCCCGAACGCGACGGCGGATGTCGGCCTCAGGGGGCGGCGGAGTCCTGGGCGTCCCGGCCGAGGAGCGCGTCCAGCTCCCCGCGCGCCTCCAGGTCATACAGGTCATCGCAACCGCCAATGTGGCGGCCCGCGATGAAGATCTGCGGCACGGTCCGGCGGCCACAGCGCTTCATCATCTCCTCGTGCCGCGCTTCGTCCGCGGCGACATCCACCTTCTGGAACTCGCAGCCCTTCTCGTTGAGCAGGTCCATGGCCTGCCGCGAATAGGGGCAGGTGCGCTTCATGTAGACGACGACCTCGAGCATCACGGCCTCCTGCGTCGAAGGGTGGGGACTCATCCCGCGGTCCGCCACCCGGCGCGAGTGCGCTCGCTCCCCTGCCCGCTCGCCTTTCAGCGGACGCCGGACACGGGCACGGGCGCGGGCAGGCGCTCGCTGGCCTCCCGGGCACGTCCGCGCAGGTCCCACGCGTAGAGGGCGCACCACTGGAGCGCGGCGGTGCACGCGAACAGCAGCGGCCACAGCGGCGTGTAGTGCAGCCGCAGGAGGTACAGGCCCGCGTAGTACACGTAGAACTGGAGCACGAACGCGAGCAGCGAGTGCCGGCCGATGACGCTCGCCACGCGCAGCCAGCGCGACAGGTATCCGGCCTGCTCGGCGCGAATCAGGAGCCCCAACAGCGCGAGCGCCGTGCCGCCATAGAGCGCGACATATGCGGGCCCCGGCGGGTACTTCTGCGCCTGCGACGTGAGCGCCATCAGCGTGTCGAAGCCCGCGCCATGCCACAGGTGGTGCACCGCGATGTGGAGCACCACCAGCCCAGCGCCGCTCACGGCGATGCCCAGGCCCACGAGCTCGAAGCGGCGCCCCATGCCCTTCACGTCCGCGCGGCCCCACGTCCCCAGCCACTCACCGAACATGCTGCCCACCAGGTACACGCCCAGCCACGGCACCACCGGGAAGCCGGAGAGCAGCACGGACAGCTCGCGCTGGCCGAAGAAGATCTCTTTGAACGCGCGCGCCACGCCCCACTCCGGCCACCAGCACAGGCTCACCGTCCAGCTCAGCGCGAACAGCCCCAGCCCCAGCACCGCGCGGGCCCGTCCGTCGAGCCGCGTCACCACCCAGGGCCCCACGAGCAGCGCCACGCCGAGGGTGTCCGTCACCGGCAGGGCCCGCAGCAGGACCCACGGCTCGTCCGGCCAGAAGCGATACGTGGGCACGATGAGCAGGTGTCCCGCGGTGAGCAGGAACAGACCCCGGCGCTGGAGCCGCGTGCGCAGCGGGCCGAAGTCGCGGCTGCGCGCGTACAGGAGCCCCAGCATCAGGCCGCTGATGACCATGAAGCCGGGCGTGGCCAACCGTGTCAGCAGGTTGAGCCGCTCGCGCAGGTGCGCGGCCTCACCGCCCAGCGGATAGAGATACGCGTCCGCGAAATGAGAGAGGAACACGAGCAACATCACCGTGCCCCGCATGGCATCCACCGCTTCCAGCCGTCCAGAGGCGGAGCGCGCCCCCGACACCTGCTCGCGCTGCATGGGTAATCCTTTCGGAATGATGGCGCGCGGCCTGGATGGCATCCCTCCCCCTCGAAGTGGATGCCTGCACTGCGCGCCGGCAGACCGGATATCACTCCGGCCGTCAAAGACAAACATTCGGACGGCCAATCTCTTCCCACTGGAATCCTTGTCGCGCCAAGCACCCTGTCTGGATTCAGGCTTGACCCGCGAGGGTCGGGCGCCCGCCCGGTGGGGAGGTGGACGGACATCAAGAGGGGAGCGGCGGGAGCGGGCGTGCTAGGTAGGAGTCATGTCTGCCCGACGCCCCGAAATCCTCGCCCCCGCTGGTGACCTGGAGTCGTTGCGTGCCGCCCTCGCCAGTGGCGCGGACGCTGTCTACTTCGGGCTCGACGAAGGCTTCAACGCGCGAGCCCGCGCGGAGAACTTCTCGCTCGAGCGGTTGCCTGAGACGGTGGGGCTCATCCACAGGGCCGGTGCGCGCGCCTACGTGACGCTGAACACGCTGGTGTTCGAGCCGGAGCTGCCGGTGGTGGAGCACCTCTTGCGCGGTGTGGCAAAGGCAGGCGTGGACGCGCTCATCGTGCAGGACCCGGCGGTGGCGCTGCTGGCGCGAGCCATCTGTCCCCAGCTGGAGCTGCACGCGTCCACCCAGATGACGCTGTCCAGCGCGGAAGGCGCGCGGTTCGCCACGGGCCTGGGCTTCACGCGCATGGTGGTGCCGCGCGAGCTGTCGGTGGCGGAGATCCGCCGGCTGGCGTCGCAGACGGACATCGAGCTGGAGGTCTTCATCCACGGCGCGCTCTGCATGTCCTGGAGCGGCCAGTGCCTCACGAGCGAGGCCTGGGGCGGCCGGTCCGCGAACCGGGGCCAGTGCGCGCAGTCGTGCCGGCTGCCGTACGACCTGGTGGTGGACGGCGAGACGCGCGACCTGGGCGAGGTGAAGTACCTGCTCAGCCCCAAGGACCTGGCGGGCGTGCGCGCGGTGCCGGAGCTGGCGGACATCGGCGTGCACAGCTTGAAGATTGAAGGCCGCCTCAAGGGGCCGGCGTATGTCTCCAGCACGGTGCAGGGCTACCGCCGCTGGCTGGACGGCGTGATGGCCGGCAAGCCCGACAGCGTGCGGCTGGCGAAGGACCTGGCGGAGATGTCGCTGTCGTACAGCCGGGGCTTCTCCCACGGCTTCCTGGCGGGCTCCGACCACCAGACGCTGGTGGAGGGGCGTTTCCCGAAGCACCGCGGGCTGTACCTGGGCCGGGTGCATGCGGTGTCTGGCAAGGACGTGCTCGTGGTGCCGGACGACCGGCCGTGGACGGGCGCGCTGGGCCTGGGCGACGAGCGCCCGGAGGCCCCGGCGGGCAACGTGTCCGCGCCGCTGCCCGGGGACACGGAGCCCGCGGACGTGGATCCTCGCCCGGGCATGGGCGTGGTGTTCGACGCGGGCGCGCCGGAGGACAAGCACGAGCCGGGCGGCCCCATCTTCCGCGTGGAGCGCGAGGGCGACGCGTGGGTGCTGGGCTTCGGCCATCCGGGCCCGGACCTGGGCCGCGTGGCGCCGGGGCAGCGCGTGTGGCTGAACAGCGACCCCGCGCTCGCGCGGCGCACGGGTGATTTGCTCGCGCAGGGTGAGCCCGAGGGCCGCATCCCGCTGTCACTGGTGGTGTCCGGCGCGGAGGGCACGCCGCTGCGCGTGCGGATGAGCACCGGGCGCTTCACTCGCGAGGCCGTGGGCACGACGCTGCTCGCGCCGTCGCGGGGCGCGGGCGTGGACGCGGCATTGCTCAAGGACAAGCTGGCCGCGCTGGGCGGGACGTCGTTCCACCTGGCGGAGCTGGATGCGTCCGGACTGGCGCCGGGGCTGCACCTGCCGGTGTCGGAGCTGAAGGCGCTGCGGCGGCAGCTGGTGACTGAGCTGACTGCGGATGTGGAGCGTGGCCCCGCGCGGACGGTGAGCACGGAAACGGTGGAGGCCAGCGTGCGTCAGGACCTGCTGGCGAAGGTGGCGTCGCGGCCTGCGGAGGAGGCGCCCCGGTTGCTGCCGCTGTGCCGCGATGACGCGCAGTTGGAGGCGGTCATCGCCGCGGGCCTGCGCGAGGTGGAGCTGGACTGGATGGAGATGGTGGGGCTCCAGAAGGCGGTGGAGCGGGCGCGTTCTGCTGGGCTGCGCGTCACCATCGCCACGGTGCGTGTGCAGAAGCCGGGCGAGGAGGGCTACGACACGCGCCTGGACCGGCTGCGTCCGGACGCGGTGCTGGTGCGCCACTGGGGCGCGATGATGCACTTCCTGGAGCAGCCGGCGGGGGCCTCGCGGCCGGTGCTGCACGGGGACTTCTCGCTGAACGTCACGAACTCGCTGACGGCGGCGCACCTGTTGAGCTTGGGGCTGGACACGCTGACGGTGTCGCACGACCTGGATTCGGAGCAGCTCTTCGGGCTCTTGGAGCAGGCGCCGGCGCACCGGTTCGCGGTCGCGCTGCACCACCACATCGCGACGTTCCACACGGAGCACTGCGTGTACTCACACACGCTGTCCAACGGGCGCGACTACAAGACCTGCGGGCGGCCGTGTGAGAAGAGCGCCATCGCGCTGAAGGACCGGCTGGGCCTGGAGCATCCGGTCATCGTGGACGTGGGGTGCCGCAACACGGTGTTCAACGCCCAGGCGCAGAGCGCGGCGTCACTGGTGCCCCGGCTGCTGGAGCGCGGCGTGCGGCGCTTCCGCGTGGAGTTCGTGCGCGAGACGCGCGAGGAGGCCGCTCGGGTGCTGGGCGCGTATCAGGAGCTGCTCGCGGGCCGGCTGTCGCCCGCGGAGGCGGTGAAGCGCGCGGCGGTGCACGAACAGTTCGGCGTCACGCGCGGCACGATGCAGGTACTCAAACACCCGGCGGCGAACGCGCGCTGAGACATGGTCAGGCGATGCGGAGCACGTCCCGGTGGGACGAGGCGCTCCGCAGCCACCTCATGCGCACGAGGACGAAGAGCAGCGTCATCGCGGCGAACCACTTCCAGTGGGTGGGATCGATGCCATCCCCCGCCTGAGCGACATGCTCCACCAGCGTGTCCGCGCTGATGAGGATCTCCATGCCGAGCAGCAGCGGTCCGATGAGGGCCACCGCCACGCAGCCCCAGGTCAGGAGGTCACGGAAGGTCGAGATGGAACTCCGGGGCGACGGTGCCATCAGGCCCAGGACGTCATGGCTGTCGCGAGGCCCCCGTCTCAACCAGCGCACCAGCGGCACCACGACCCAGGGCAAGAAGAACAACAACGTCCAGAGATAGCTCGCGAGCGGCGGCGTTAGCGGATGGTCCGTGATCGTGAACTGCATGGGGCACCCTCCTGCCCCCGCAGTCTACCGCGTTCAGGCCGCGGCCGCGGACGGGGGCTCGGCCTTGGTGGTCACGAGGTTCACCGGCTCACCGTCCTCGCCCAGCACCACCGGGGCGATGCCCAGCTTGCGCTCCACCAGCGCGTGCCCCAGGTAGACGAGCGGCGTCAGTCCAATGGCCACCAGCAGCTTCACCGCGTACGAGGTGAAGATGATGCGGAAGATGACCTCCCGGGGCAGCACGCCCGTCCAGGCGACGAACTGCACCACCACCGTGTCGATGAGCTGCGACACCACCGTGGAGCCCGTGGCCCGCAGCCACAGCATCCGGTTGTTCGTCACCCGCTTGAGCAGGTTGAACACCGAGATGTCCAGGAACTGCGCCACCAGGTACGCAATCATCGACGCCGCCAGGATGCGCTGCGAACCGCCGAAGACGTTGTTGAACGACGCCGCCACCGTCCCGCTGTAGTCCCTGGCCTCCGTCATCGGCGCCCACGGAATCAGGCCCGCCAGCGCGACAATCACGAACGTGAAGATGGCCATCACGAAGCCCACCCACGTCACGAACCGCGCGACCTTCTTGCCGTAGAACTCGTTGAGGATGTCCGTCAGCAGGAACGTCACCGGGAACGGCAACATCCCCACCGACATCACCGCCACCACCGGGCCCAGGTGCACCTCGAATAGCTTCACGCCGATGATGTCGCCCACCACCAGCGAGGTGATGAACAGCCCCGCGAGCACCACGAAAAGCTGAATCCGCCGGTCCAGGGTCATCCGATGCGTCCTTCAAGAGCAGAGGCGCCCCTACAGCTAGCACACCCTCCCGCCCTCGTCGCTTGGACGCCCGGGGCCTACTCGGGCAGGTAGTACTGCCTGCCCTGCCCCACGGGAGCCGTCTCCCCGGAGCCGCCCGCCTCCGACAGGACCAGGCGCGGCCGGTACACCCCCAGCACCGTCTGCTCGGTCGCCGTCGGGTTGTCGTAGCCGTGCCCGAAGACCTCCGGTCCGCTGAACGCCATCCCCCGCCCCACCGGCTGTCCTTGCAGCACCAGCCCCGCGCCCAGCACCAGCTCCATGCCTTCCGTGTGGCCGTCCGCGCGCGGCGGGATGCTCGCTCCCGGCTCCACCCGCAGCCGGTACACGCCGTAGGTCGCGCCTTCGTGGATGACGTCCACGTGGCCGAAGGGCTTCGCGTCCGTCCGGTACACCATCTCCTCCGCGGTGCGGTGCACCTGGAGCGACGGGATGGCCCAGCCCGTCAGGGCCTCCGGCTTGGTGACCCGCACCGTGGCGGCGTGCAGCGGCGCGTGCGGCGCGGCGTCCGTGGGCGGCGCCAGGAGATAGCGGCACACCGCCTCCGCCGCGGACTCCAAGAGCTCGAAGCGGCACGCATCCAGGAGGAAGCGCAGCTCCCCGGCCAGGCGCCCGTAGTGCACCGTGTTCGCCAGCCTCCCGCCCACCGCCGCCTGCCGCGCGTCCAGGAAGAGCGCCACGTCCAGGCGCAAGGGCTGCGGCGTCACGCGCTCGCGGTTGTAGAGGCCCACGATGACGTCCACCGTGAGCCCGCGCAGCTCCATCACGTCCAGCGGACGGCCCTGCGCGTCGGTGACCACGGGGTGGATCCACACGGGTTCCTGGCTCACAGCTGCGCGCTCCTTCCACCATCCACGGCGATGACCTGCCCGGTGAGGTACGGCGCCTCGCGCGCGAGGAACACCACCGTGCGCGCCACGTCCTCCACGCTGCCCTCGCGGCCCATGGGCACGCGGTCGAGCACTTCCTTCCGCGCGGCTTCGTCGAAGTCCTCCGGGAAGGCCACCACGCCCGGTGAGATGGCGTTGACGCGCACGTGCGGCGCCAGCTCCACCGCCAGCGCGCGCGTGAGCATCACGAGCCCCGCCTTGCTCACCGAGTAGTGCGCGTAGTGGCTCACCGCCCGCTCCCCGCCGATGTCGGTGAGGTGCACCACCAGCGGGTCCTTCCCCGCGCGCAGCGACGGCAAGAGCGCCTGCGTGAGGAAGAAGGGCGCGTCCACGTTCACGGCGAGCATGCGGCGGTACTGCTCGCGCGTCACGGCCGCGAAGTCCACCCGCTCATAGAGCCCCGCGTTGTGGACGACCACGTCCAGCGCGGGGTGCGCCTCCCGGACCCGCGCGCCCAGCGCGTCCACGGCTTGCGCGTCGGAGAGGTCGCCGCTGTACAACGTGACGTCGCGGCCCAGCGCTCGCAGCTCCCGCGCCAGCGACTCCAGTGGCTCCATGGAGCGGTTCGCGTGAAGCGCCAGGTCGTAGCCGGCGCGGCCGAGCGCTCGCGCCACCGCGCTGCCGATGCGCACGCCCGCGCCCGTGATGAATGCGGTCCCCATATGCGGGCCCTGCCTAACAGGCCCGCCCGCGAAAAAACACCGCGGGGCGGCACCCGGAGTCCCCACTCCCGGCACCGCCCCGCGGCACTTCATCCCCTTTGCGTCGTCCGTCCCGTCTTGGCTCCTCGTGTTTGCTACGGGTAGTAGACCACCGTCTGCCAGCGGCGCCCGCCGTACGGCACCCAGACCCACTCCGTCACCGCCTGGTAGCCGCCCGCCACATAGCGCTGGTCGTAGTAGCCCGGCGTGCACCGCGTGTGGCGGCCGTGGCGGCCACGGGACACGCACTGCTCGGGGACCCAGACCTGCTCGTAGCGCGCCGGCACCCAGCGCTCCACCGTCTGCAGCTCGTAGCGGCCACGCGAGTCCACCGGGCGCGGCATGGGGCCGTAGTTGCAGTTCGGGCCGCGGCAGCCCATGAAGCGGCGCGTCTTCGCGTCGTCATTGTCGTAGCGGAACGCCTGGCCCTGCGGCGCGGAGTCCCAGCCGCCGTTGTACCGCTGCTGGCCGCCCCACTGCGCATCCGCCCGGGTCGGGCCGCGCCAGTCCGCCGCGAACGACGTGGAGGAACCGAGCAGCATTGCACCGAAGGCCAGGGTCGCGAGTCCGAGCTTGAAAGCCATGTCTTCCATCCTCCGTCCGAGTTGCTTGTCCTGACTGACGGGGGTCCCGCCGGAACATTCAAATCCCATCGAGTCCCTCTCGACACCGGAGGCCGCGGGGTGGCGGGCCCGGGGGGATGTGGGTACATCTCCGGTCATGTTCCACCGAGACGGCCCCACCTTCCGCGAGCTTGCACGGCAGGCCCTCACCTCCGTCGAGGAGGGCTATGACCTGCTCGCGCCCAAGTTCGAGCACACGCCGTTCCGCACGCCGGATCCGGTGCTCAAGGCCGCGCTCGCGCACGTGGGCCCCGAAGGCAGCGTGGGCAGCGCGCTGGACGTGTGCTGCGGCACCGGCGCCGCGATGCGCGTGCTACGCCCGCTGTGCACGGAGCGCGTCGTCGGGTTCGACCTGAGCCAGGGCATGCTAGAGGAGGCGCGGCGCGGGCTCGCGGATGCGCCGGGCAGCGCGGCGCTCGACTTCGTCCGGGGCGATGCGCTGGCGCTGCCCTTCGACGCGGCGTTCGACGTGGTCACCAGCTTCGGCGCCTTCGGGCACATCCTGGAGGAGGACGAGCCGCGCCTCGTCGAGGGCATCGCGCGGGCGCTGAAGCCCGGGGGCCGCTTCGTCTTCGTCACGGCGCAACCGCCGTCCGCGCTCAACCCCGGCTACTGGGTGGCGAAGGGCTTCAACGCCGCCATGCGCGTGCGCAACGCGCTCTGGAAGCCGCCGTTCGTCATGTACTACCTGACGTTCCTCGTGCCCCGCGCCCGCGCGCTGCTGGAGGCGGCGGGCTTCGACGTGGAGGTGCGCGAGGGCGACATGCCGGAGCCCTTCGGCCGGCTCGTCACCGTCATCGCCACGAAGCGCTGAATCACGGCGCGGCCGCGGCGGCTTCGGACTCTGCGTACTCCACCGCGAGGATTTCGTACTCCACCGTGCCGCGCGGACGCTCCACCTGCACGGCCTCGCCGGCCTCCTTGCCCAGGAGCGCGCGCGCCAGCGGGGACTCCACGCTCAGCCGCCCCGCCTTCACGTCCGCTTCATCCGGACCGACGATGCGATAGCGCATGCGCGCGCCGTCCTCGTCCTCCAGCACCACCCACGCGCCGAAGAAGACACGGCCCGCCTGCGAGGGATCCGCCTCCACCACCCGCACGTCCTCCAGGATGGCGGTGAGCTCGCGCGTCCGGCGCTCCCGCTCGCGCTTGCGCACGCCCGCTTCCAGCTCCGGCCAGTCCCGGGGCGCGGGGCCCTGCAGCTCCAGCAGCTCCTCCTGGAGCGCCCGGTAGCCCTCCGGCGTGATGTAGCGCTGCTCCGCCGACGTCGACCGGGGACGCGCGGGGGTGAGCCCCTCGTCGCCGCCCCCGTCTTCCTTGGTGAATGCCTTCGACATGGCCAGCTCCCTTCGTCCGGGAAATTTCTCAACGTTTCCCAGGCTTTGCACGGCGGGTCCGCCTGCTCGCTCGCTGTGCGTAGAGGCTCTAGCTGATGAAGGCGGGCGATCTCCTGGAAGGCGCACTGCTGCTGGGGAGCGCACGCGAGGACGCCGCGGCGTGCGCTTCGTCACCATCGGCGAGGACTTCCAGCGGCGGCCAGGCGCCTGCGGGGCAGGCGCCTGATCCGCGGGTTCACCTGACGAAGCGGACCTACTTCGCCGACTCGGAGGCCGCCGGGGCCGCGGTCTCGGACGGAGCGCCGGGCGTCGCGGGCGTGGTGGACGGCTCCGTGGCGGACGGCTCCGCGGCGGACGACTCAGCCGGGGGCGCGATGGGCGCGCCTTCGGGCGCGGGGGCCTGACCGGAGGGCACCACCTGGAGCTTGTAGCGGCTCACGCCCTTGGGTAGCACGACCTCCACCAGGGGGTTCTCCTTCACCAGGCCCGGGTCGAGCGGGAGGGAGAACTCGCCGTTCTCATCGGTGGTGGCGTTGATGTGGTTGCGGTACTCGCCGCCCAGGATCTTGGCGCCCTTCACCGGCTTGCCCGTCGCGGCGTCCGTCACGCGCAGCACCATCAGCTGGCCCGCCTGGAGCTCGGAGGCGCCGCCGTTGGCCTGGATGACTTCGTTGTAGCGCGGGCGCAGCGCGCAGCCGGACAGCAGCGCGGAGGAGAGGACGGCGATGGTCAGCAGGTTGCGGCGAAGGCTCATGGAATCCATCCAGGCTGGGAAGCGGTACGTCGGAGGCGCGGCAGCATAGCCGCCAGCCACCAGACGCCAAGTCTCCGGTGCGTGACAGCCCCCGTGTACGGCATCCGCCCTCACGCCGGGTCGCGAAATTCCCGGCAGGCAGGCACGGCATGCGCCCACCTTCCCGGGGACCGGTGGAGCCGTCAGCCCTTCCACCCGCCCGCTTCCAGCACCATCTCCCAAGGTGTCCGGGCACGTCCTTCCCCCGCCCGCACGGAGGCCAAAGCTCCATGAGTGAGACCTATACGGAGGACTCGGATCGCGTCACGAATTCGAGCGACCGCCCTCCCCTGAACAACGCGCGATTCGATTACGAGGTCCTTCCGCCCGGCGTGCGTGTGGAGGAGAGCCACTTCGAGCTGAAGCACAACCGGTTCGACGTGAGCGTGCTGACGATGGTGCTCATCAGCACCGTCACGTTCTTCATTCCGTTGTTCAACGGCCTGCTGGCTGGCACGTTCGGCGGCTTCCATGCGGGGCGCCTCCGCCGGGCGCTGGGCGCCGCGGCCGTCGCCTCGGTGGTGGTGCCCGCCGCGTTCTACGTGGCCTTCAACGTCTTCAGCGTGGGTGGCGAGCGCATCTTCCTGGGCCTGGGTTGGGGGAACTGGACGCTGCTGCACGTCATCGGCCTGTTCATCGGAGCGCTCTGTGGCGCGGCCAGCCGGCCGGTGTTCACCGGTGAGACGCCCGTCTTCCGGACGCAGTACGTCAGCGGACCTCCACTCCTAGCGCAAGGCGATGTCGCGCCAGCCCTTCCGGAAGGCTCGCGAGACTTCTCCCGGGACCTGCCCACGACGCGAGTGTCCCCTCCCAGTGGACCTGTGCGCGGGGAGTGAGCAGCACGCTCCAGCGGGAGATGCGCCCCAGGTACCACTCCACCTGGAGCGTCGCGTCCGCCTCGTGCGTGAAGCCCGGCGTGATGCCCGTGCGCCACGACGGCACGTACGTGGCCTCCAGGCGCAGGGCGCTGTTGCCAGGCCCTGGCAGGCCCACGCGATGGGCCAATGACAGACGGGGCCCCACCGTGGGGACCGTCTCCGTGGGGCTCCAGGCCATCGTGGCCTGGGCGCCCAGCCCCACCGCGAGGAAGGTGTCGAAGCGCTCCGAGGCCGCCACCACGCCCAGCGCCTCCGCCTCCACCGTCGCGCGGTAGGGCAGCGGACGGCTGATGTCCGTGGACATCCTCGCCTCCGCGCCCCAGCCCAGCGCGTCGGAGAACGACCGTTGCTGCTGGGGCAGTTCGGGCATCAGCGTGCGGTAGCCCACCAGCGTCAGGCGTGAGCCGAGGATGCGCGGCACGCCCCAGCGCGGCTCCACCGACAGCTCTCCGTCCAGCACGCGCAGCTCGCTGCTGGACTGGAAGCCGTGCAGGCGCGCGTCGCCCAGGGCCTCGTTCATCGCGGAGGTGCGCAGGCTCACCACCGGCCGCGCGGCGCCCACCTCCGGGAAGTCCACGCCGCCGCTGACCACCGTGCGGGCCGCGCCGGATTCACGCAGCGCGCCCCGGGCCCAGGTGGTCTCCGTCTCCACCTTCTGTTCATGGTCCTTCGCGAGGAAGGCCCGCAGATCCACGTCCGCGAGCGGTCCGTCGTTGAGCGCGCCCTGTGCCTCGGTGGCCGCGGCGAAGGCGGCCTCGGTGTGCTCCGCGCGGACCAGGGCCTTGAGCTCGTCCGGCGTGGGCGGGCGCTTGATGGCGGTGTCCAGGGCCTGCTGGAGCAGGGCCGTGCGGTCGAGCACCGCGAGCTTGCGCTGCATGGCGTCCTCGCGCTCGAAGAGGAGTTGCCGGTCCTTGACGCCCTGGGCCGCGCCGCCCTGCCCCTTCAAGTCGAGGGACACGAGGCGCTCGCGTTCGATGGCGAGCGTCTCCCCTTCGGCCTGGTCCACCGCCGCGCGCTCCACCCGCACCGCGTGGGCCACATACGCGTGCAGGGCATCCCGGGCTTCGGGGCGCGCGGAGGGAGATGCCGCGTCGAGCGCCGTCGTCACGGCGTGGATCAACTGTTCCCAGGCCTGCCTGCGCTCGTCGGGTTCAGGGGACTGGAGGCGGCGGTGCACCTGGTGCAATGGCGCGAGCGCGGTGGATGGAAGCAGGGAGGCCAGCTTCGTGAGCAGCCGCTCCTCTTCCACGAGCGCGCGCCGGGCGCGGTCTCCCGTGGATTCGAAGGCGTCCGGGACGTGCTCCAGGAGCGGCACCGCGCGCCCGTTCGCGTCCACGACGTTCGTCTTCGCCAGCGTGTCCAGCGTGGCCGTGGGCAGGACCCACAGGGTGCCCGGCGCGCTCACGTGACGGCCGTTCTCCAGCGAGCCATTGAGCAGGAAGAGCAGCGCGGCGGCGCAGTTGTCGGTGAAGAAGTAGTAGCCCAGGTAGCCGCGACGCTCGAGCTCCCAGGTGCGCTCCAGCATGCGCTGGGATTCGCCGGGCGTGAGGTTCAGCCGGAAGCGGCGGATGGTGCGCTGCTCCAGCTCCAGCGATTCATGGGTGATGTCGCCCAGGGTGCCCGTGAGGAAGACGGTGCTGTAGCCGCCCGTCATGCCCTTCATCAGGTAGCCCAGGCCCTTCTCCTCCATGCCGGTGAGGGCCACGAGCTGCACGACGCGCTCGAAGCCGGGGCCCTGCACCGTGGCGCCTTCGCGCCAGACCGGGCGCAGGAGCAGGTGGCCGAAGAGGGACTGGGGCTGACGGCCCGTGGCCGCGACGAGCAGGACCTCCAGATGGGAGAGCGCCTCCGCCTCCGCCCACGTGTCGAAGGCCGGGCAGGCTCCCCGCGCGGGCAGCGTGCCCAGGCGCGCCTCCGAGATGAACTCCGACACGGCGCGCGTCTTGGACAGCTCCTGACAGCGCACCTGATCATCCTCGGGCAATGCGTCCGGACGCAGGGACTCCACGGGGACGAACAGCTCCTCCGCGAACGTGACGAGGTCCAGCGAGGCGCTCGCCTGCCCCCGCGCGCGGCTGAAGGCCCCCGCGTAGGTGATGCTCGCGGTCTCCTTCCACGTGAGGGGGCGCTCGAAGGGGAGCAGCCATCCATCCAGCCTGCGCCACTGGGGACGCCTGCTCCAACCGCGCGCGTCGTCCCAGCGCTGCATCACGGCGTGCACCACGGCGCGGCGGCGCCACAGCTGCTCGGCCTCCGTATCGGTGAGACGTGACAGACGCAGCGTGGCCCGGCGCTCCTCGGAAGGCGCGTAGCGGTAGAGGTGGAACTGCTCGCGCTGCTCCGACCAGTCCGGACGGGCCGTCGTGCCGTCACCCAGGCCCAGCGGCGCGGGCTCCGCGTGGAGCACGAACTCCAACCGGCCTCCCGGTGGACGGCGCATCGCGGGAGGCAGGGCGGCGAGCCCTGCTTCCACGTCGGAGACGAGCAAGGCATCCCGCGCTGCGGCGCCACGCAGGACGATGCCCGCGGTGGCTTCCAAGGCCGCGACCCGTTCGGCCAGGACGACCTCCGGAGACCGCTCCTTCAAGAACGCCGGCACCGCGAGGTGGCCCAGGGGTTCTTCGTCACGAGCCTGCGCGCTCACGGGCAACAGCAGCACCGTGAGCCATCCCATCCAGGCTGTGCGAGGCCTCACTGGAGGGCCTCGGCCGCTTGGGGCGCCCCCTCCAGTTCCAGGATGAAGGCCTGACGGTCCTCTTCGAGCCGGGGTTCGGTGCGCGCCAACTGCCCCACGCGCTCCAGCCAGGCGCGGGCGCGCTCGGGCGTCAGCGTCTTCGCGTCCGCCATCATCAGCAGCTCCTTGCGGTGCGTGCGCAGCAGCTTGCCGAAGACATCCAGGTTCTCACGGCGGATGCGCGCCGCCTGCGCCAGGTCCTCCACCGTCGGGCCCGCGCCCAGCGCCAGGTCCTCTCGCAGTTGGTGCGTGCGGGCCCGCAGGTACGTCTGGGCCGCGTGCCCCACCTCCTTCGGCGGAGGGTGCCTGCCCTTGCGCCGTTCGGCTCGCGCGTACGACTGCCAGATGATGATGCCCAGGCCCATCACCGTCAGCGCCACCGTGGCCGTCGACAGGAGCTGGTTCTCGCGGCCGTTGCTGCTCTCGCTGCGCGTGCGCGAGTCGTCGCCCTGGTCCACCTGGTTCGACTCGCTGGTGCCCGCGTTGCTGTTCTCGCTGGAGCCGGAGTGGCTGGAGCCGCCCTCCCGCGAGCTGTGGTCGCTGGAGCCCGAGGAGTCGCCCGAGTCCGACTTGCTCGAATCCCCGTGGCTGGAGTTGCCCGAGTCGGAGTCGCTGGACTCGCCCGAGCCCGACTCGCTGGAGCCCTCGTCGCTGGAGCCGTTGGACTCCGACTGGCTGGAGTCCCCCTGGCTGGAGTTGCCCTGGCTGGAGTCACCCTGGCTGGAGTTGCCCGAGTCCGACTGGCTGGAGTCCCCCTGGCTGGACGCGCCCGAGTCCGAGGAGTTGCCCGAATCCGATGCCCCCGCGGCCCTCAAGCCCCCGGCGGGCGTGCGACACCCCACCGCGAGCATCAGCATCGACGCCGTCACCACGCGCTTCCATGAAGACTTCGTCCGCATCCATCCCCCTCGAAAGGGCGCCACCGGGCCTGGCGCCAGCCAGTGCCCTAGCCAACCGCATGCCGGGCGCTGGATTGTGCATTATCGAGAGGTTGCTGGATCGTCTGACGCGATACGGCGCGAAAAACAGGCCCCGGGGTGCGTCACGCGCTTCGCGCCCCTGTTTCACCGCGGGTATGACGGACGCCCTCCAGGAAGAGACGTTTCAGATAGGGATTGAGGAAGCGCCCCTGCGGGTCCAGCTGCTCGCGCACGCGCTGGAAGTCATCCCAGCGGGGATACAGATGTTTCAGTGTCGCCGCCGTCTGGGTGTGCAGCTTGCCCCAGTGGGGCCGGCCACCGTGGTTGCGGAAGATGGCCTCCGCGCCGGAGAAGTAGGGCTCCAGCGGCATGCCCTGGTATTGATGCACCGCGATGAACGCGCGGTCCCCGCCGTGCGCCGGGCTGAGGAACACGTCGTCGCCGCGCACGAAGCGGTACTCCACCGGGAAGTGCACGGGCAGGTGCTCGCGCATGATGTATTCGGACAGCTCGCGCAGGCAGTCCGGCCCCCGCTCCACCGGCACGGCGTATTCCATCTCCTGGAAGCGCACGAGCCGCGGCGTGGCGAACAGCGTGTGGCTCTGCCCCGCCAGCACCCCCTCCGACGCCAGCTTCGCCGACAGCCGGCTCACCGGCGCGCACCACGCCGGCCGCATGCGGCACGCGCGGCTCACCGCGCCGAAGACGGCGTTCTCCATCACCATCTCGCTGAACCAGCGCCCCACGCCCACCCCGTGCGGGGTCTCCTCCGTGAGGTCCATCGCCTTCGTCATCACGCGGTCGGAGTGCGGGAACCAGAAGAACTCGTAGTGCCGGTGGCGTGCCCGCGCTTCGTCCAATCCCGCGAGGCACTCCTCCAGCCCCAGGTTCCGCCGCGTCAGCCGCAGCCGGTACGCGGGCAGCAGGCGCAGCCGCACCCGCGTCATCACGCCCAGCGCGCCCAGGGACACGCGCGCGGCCTGGAGCAGCTCCGGCGACGTGTCCTCCGAGCACGTCACCTCGTCCCCGCTCGCCGTGACGAGCGTCATCGCCGCCGCCTGCGTGGAGAGGATGCCCAGCCCCACGCCCGTGCCGTGCGTGCCCGTGCCCAGCGCGCCGCCCAGCGACTGCTTGTTGATGTCGCCCAGGTTCTCCATCGCGAGCCCGTGCGACGCGAGCAGCGCGCCCAGCTCGCGCAGGTTCGTGCCCGCCCACACCACGGCCTCGCGCGTGCGCTCATCCACGGACTCCAGGCCCCGCAGCGCTTCGAGCGACACCATCGTCTCGTCCGTCGCGCACAGGGGCGGGAACGAGTGGCCGCTGCCCACCACGCGCACGGTGCGCGACTGGGCGCTGGCGTCGCGGAGCGCGGCCTTCAGCGCGTCCACGGAGTCCGGCCGGAGGAAGCTGGAGGGATGGGCCTCCACCCCACCGGACCAGTTGCGCCACGTCTTCGTCTTCGCCGTGTCGGTCGTCATGCCGTCACCCCCATTCGCCCCGGTAGGTCGGGACCTCTTCCACGACGCGCCCCCCGGAGATGAGCAGCAGCGTGCGGAAGTGCTCGCACACCTCGCCTGCCTTCGCGTGCCGGAAGAACACCGGCGCGCCCAGGGGCAGCGGCACCGGGCCCGCGTACGCGATGGGCGTCTGCACCTCGCCCGCGCCCTCCAGCGGGAGGAGCTTCGCGCCCTCGGGGAGGTAGGGGACGGGCAGCTTGTCCACGCCCGCCGAGCCGGAGGCCACGAAGCCTCCCCCCTGGAGCGTGAAGAGGCCCGGGCCGGGACGCCGCGTGACGGGGATGGCGAACGCCACCGCGGGCTGATGCTGGAAGCCGCGATAGCCGTCGAAGAGCGCGGGCGAGTACAGGCCGCTGCCCGCGGTGAGCTCCGTGACGCTCGCGTCCTCGCGGGTGGACTCCAGGCTGCCGGTGCCCCCGCCGTTCACGAAGCGCGGCGCGAACCCCGCTTCCTTCAGCGCGGCCACCACCGCCTGCCTGCGCGAGTGCACGCGGCCCACCGAGCCCCGCTTGAGCGCCCGGATGACCACGTTCTTCGGTCCCGCGTGCGGCGCGGCGTCCGGCACGCCCGCGAGCTGCGCCTCGTAGCCCATGACGCCCGCGAGGAAGACCGCGTCCCCTTCCGCCGCGATGCTCCTCGCCACCGCCAGCGCGTCCTCCGGCGAGCGCACCGGCGAGCGGTGCACCCCGAAGCGCAGGCCCGGCAGGTCCACGGACAGGTCCACGTCCAGGCACAGCGGCGCTCGCGTCCCGTGCCGGCGGGCCGCGCGGGCGGCGAGCGCCACGTGCTCCGGCGAGTCGACCATCAGCGTCACGGGCGCTGGCGGCCGGCACAGCTCCGCCAGGGCCTCGGCATCCACCACGGGGTAGCCCATGAGCAGGTCGCTAAAGCCGCGCTCCCGCAGGTGCACGGCCTCATCGGCGCTGAAGCACATGAGGCCCTGGAAGCCGGGATGCCCGTCGAGCACGCGCCGCAGCAGCGCGACGCACCGCACCGACTTCGTGGCCACCCGCACCGGCAGCCCGCCCGCGCGCCGCACCAGCGCCGCCGCGTTCTCGTTGAGCAGGTCCAGGTCCGCGAAGGCCAGGGGCAGCCTCCGTCCCTCCAGCGCCTGGGCGTAGTAGGCGTAATCACGCGGCATTTCAGGGCCTCCGGGCGCGGTCACGACGGGAGCGGACATCATCGCCGCGCCCCGTCGGGCCCGGGGCCTGCTGGCACCGGGCGCGTGGGGTGGTGGACAGGCGAGGACAGGAGCCGGAAAAGGGGCAGCGCGCCGGACATCCCTGGGGGAACGCCCGGCGCGCGCACACGCGGATACTTCGACTCCTAGGTCGGCCCACCCCCCCGGAAGGGCACGGAACGCCATGGTGCCGCCAGCCGAAAGTCATTTCTATTGAGGAAATCACGCGAGTCTTAAACGACTCGGGGGGCAGGGAATCACTTCCCACCTGGACAGGCGGAAGAAGCACTGATTCCACTCCCGACCTCACAAGTCTTCCAATTGTCTCCAACGGCTATAGTAAGAAAATCGTGATTGATTTGATTTCCGAGGACCAACGCCTCTTGCAGGAGCTGGAGGGCCTTCTGGAGGGGTTGGAGCCCGGCTCCGAGGCCCTGCCGACGGTCCTCGTCGCGCTCCGAGGCGCCCTGCGCGCGGAGCGGACGGCGGCCTACGGCGTGGACGTGGGCCCGGACCGCTATCACACGTCGTTCGTGCACGGCGTGGGCTTCCCTCAGCCGCCCTCCGTCCTCTCCGAGGCCTTTGACGCATCGCTGCCACCGGCGGGCAGCCACTTCGGCTATTTCGATCCCGCGCGTCCGCCGCTGGCCCAGCGCAACCGGGCGATGCGCTTCTCGCCCCTGGGCATGTCGGAGCCGCTGCGCGCCCTGCCCATCACCGGCGAGGGCGAGGGCCCGCTGTGGGAGCGGTTGGGATTGAGCGAGGAGGAGTGGGAGCACGCGCGGACGCAGCTGGCCGGGCATGCCTCCCAGCTCTACCGGCAATTGGGATTGGAGCAACTGGCGCAGCTGCGGGTGCTGGTGTGCGAAGGCGACATGCTGCTGGGGTGGGTGGGCGCCTTCCGGACGGAGCCCTTCACGGAGCGGGAGCAGCGGCTGTTGCAGGCGCTGACGCCCGCCATCCAGCGGCGGATGGCCATGGACCGGCGGCTGCGCGAGGCGGGCCTGCTGGGGCCGGCGCTGGGCGCGGCGCTGGAGGTGCTGGGGCGGCCCGCGTGGGTCGTCACGTTCAGCGGCCGGGTGATGCACGCGAACAAGGCGGGGCAGGCGCGGTGGGAGCAGGACTCCCAGGCGCTGGCGGCGCAGGTGCGCGAGTGTCTGCGGAGCCCGCCGGGCACGGGGCCGTTGTTCTCCTCCGGCCCGCTGCGCACGCAGGGGCTGCCGGACCACTACCTGGTGCTGGACCCCGGACCGCCGATGGAGCCGACGTCGCGGCTGCCCGTGCTGAGCCAGCGCTGGGGGCTCACCGCGCGCGAGGCGCAGGTGCTGGAGCACGTGGTGCAGGGAGAGACGAACAAGGCCATCGCCCTGCACCTGGGCTGCGCCGAGCGCACGGTGGAGGTGCACGTCACGCACCTGCTGAACAAGGCGCAGGTGGAGAGCCGCTCCGCGCTCATCTCTCGCTTCTTCCAGTCCTGATGCGCCCGCGCGGCGTGACTAGGATGGGGGGATGGATGAAGCGCTCTTGAGGAAGGCGCTGGCCCGCGCCGACGCGGCGGTGGCGAGGGGGCCACACGCGGTGCCGGCGGATGGGCGGCGGCGCACGCTGCACGTGGCGATGGGGGACCCGCAGGCGGACTTCGACCGGGTGCTGTCCATCCTCTCGCTGCACGGGCTGCTGGACGAAGCGGGAGGGCTGCGGCCGGACGCGTGCCTGGTGTGCGTGGGCGACTACTTCGACTGGGGCCCGGCGGCGGACCGGGAGCGCGTGGCCCGGAGCGCGCTCCGGCTGGTGGCGTGGCTCGCGTCCCATCCAGCGGATCAGGCGGTGATGCTCCTGGGCAACCACGACCTGGGGCGCGTGGGCGAGCTGGCGGACTTCACGGATGCGACGTTCCGCGCGGCACAGGTGGAGGCGGACCGGATCTACGCGGGAGACGACACCGACGCGGCGGCGGAGCGGGCCTTCCTCCAGCGCTGGCCCGGATTGCCGACGGTGGAGCTGGCGGCGCGGGACTTCAGCACCTGGACCGAGGAGCAGCGCGCGTGGGTGGAGCATCTGCTGCGAGCACGGCGCTTCCGCGTGGCACATGCGGCCGGAGACTCGCTGCTGGTGCTGCACGCGGGCGTCACGCGCGAGGACCTGGGGGTCGTGGGGCTCGAGCCCGAACGGTGGGCGGAGGCGCGCGCGGTGGCGGAGGCGCTCAACGGCGTGATGGACCGGGCGGTGGCGGCGTGGAAGGGCGGGCCGCTCGTGCTGCCGGGGCTGCATCATCCGGGCAATGCGAAGGATGGCGAGGGCGTGGGCATCTTCTACCAGCGGCCCAGCCTCGCCGCGGAGGACGGGGAGCGCGTGCGGGGAACGCCCCGGCGCAGGTTTGATCCGCGGAGGTTGCCGCTCGGGTTGACCCAGGTGGTGGGCCACACGCGGGACAAGCGGGTGCGGGAGCTGGTGTCACCCGGTCCCGTGCGCGACGGAGTGCTGCGCCACCTGGTGACGGACGGGACGCGCGTGGACTACGCGCACGGCCCGCCGCCCGTGACGGGCCCGGGTGAGGCGGTGATGGTGTTCACCGACGGCGCCATGCGCGAGGGCCGCGCGGAGGACTTCGAGCTGTTCGACCTGGCTGGCCGTCGCGCGGTGCCGCTGGCTCCGTGATGGTCCCGCGCGACGGTCCGTGTACGGACTACGGCGCCGCGCCAGGCACGGCGGCGGGCGACTTGAGGCCGGCGAGCTTCTTCTCCAGCGACTCCACCTGACGCGGGGACACCTGCGCGGCGGGCAGCGTCTTCGCGAAGGCGAGCGCCTCCTCCAGCGTCTTCACCGCGCCCGCGGTGTCCTTGCGCGCGACCTGGATGTCCGCGCGGCCGGAGAGCACGGACAGCCGCCGCGCCCCCTGCACCCGCGCCAGCGCCCGGTCGTTCGCGGCGAGCGCGTCGTCCAGCCGGCCCGACAGGCGGTACAGCGTCGCGAGCCGCGCGGGCGGGTTGTAGTCCTGTGGCAGGTCTTTCTCGCTCTGTTCCAGCGCGGGGATGGCCCGCTGCGGCTGCTCCAGCGTCATCGCCGCGAGCATGCGGTGCGAATCGAACACGCTGCGCGCCTCCGGGTTCGGCGCCTTCGCGGCCTCGCCCTCCAGGAACGTCAGCCACTGCTGGGCCACCTGCTTCGCGCCCGCGGTGTCCTTGTCCTGCTTGCGCGCCTCCACCAGCACCTCGTACAGGCCGGAGCGGTCATCCGCCTCCATGTCGATGGCGGGCGGCGCCAGCACGTCGCGCGCCTTCGCCTCCAGCGCGTGCCGCAGGTCCGCCGCCTCGGGCGTCCCTTCCGGGATGGCCAGCGCGCAGGTGAGCCCGTTGAGGACGCCGTTGGCCAGGCTGAGTGAGCGCGGCACCTTCGGCAGCTCCGCCACCGCCTTCTGTGCGCAGGGCACGTACTGCTTCGCTCCGTACTGCGCCATCAGCAGCGACTCCAGCGCGCGGCCCCGGCGGGACCAATCGGCGGGCGCCTCCGCGAGCGCGAGCGACAGCGCCTCGGCGGCCTCCGCGGGCTTGCGCTCTCCGTAGAGGGCATCACCCCGGGCGAGCAGCGCCTCTGCTCCGGTGGCGCCGCCCTGCCAGGCGCGCTCGCCGTCCTCGAAGAGGCGCTCCAGTTGGGGCACCGTCGCGCTGCCGGCGAAGCGCAGCAGGGCCTTCTCCTCGCGCGGGTCGATGATGAAGAAGGTGGGCCAGAACTCCACCGGGTACTTCTCCTGGAACGTCGCGTTCTGGGTCAGGTCGGTGTTGAGCTCCAGCCACACGAAGCGATCCGCGTGCTTCGCCAGCGCCTTGTCCGTGAAGACATACGCGCGCATGGAGCGGCAGGTGTGGCACCACGGCGCCCAGGTGTCGACGAACAGGGGCACACCCTTCGCCTTCGCGTCCGCGAGCGCGCGGGCGTAGTCGTCCGGGATGAAGGGCAGCGGGCCTTCGGCGTGGGCCTCGGCGGACGCGGGCGCGGGCGCGTTGGCGTTCGTGGCCGTGCAGGCGATGGACCCCGACAGGAGCAGGCAGGCGAGGAGGGAGCGCATGCGGCGCACCCTACCGCGCCTCTCCAGGGGTGTCCCCGGTGGACAGAGTGCGCACACCGCGCTGGGCACCACGCCGCGTGCGTGCTGTCCTACGCGTGGCCCCCTATGCCCATGAAGGACCCTCGCGCCCTGCGCACCGCCCTCGCGTCCGCCCTGGACGCCCTGCCCGCCTCCGAGCGCTTCCCCGACGGCGGTGACGCCGACGTGGCCCGCCGCCTGGCTGAACGCCTGCGCCGCGACCTGCTGCCCCGCCTGGGAGATGGGGACGCGCCGCTGCTCCTCGTGGCCATCGCCGGCCCCAACAACGTCGGGAAGTCCACGCTCTTCAACTCGCTGGCGAAGGCGTCCCTGTCCCCCGCGCGGCCCGAGGGCGGGCTCACCAAGCAGTGCCTGGCCGCGGCGAATCAAGAGACGTGGACGGGCGCGCTGAAGGACATGCTGACCCAGCGCTACGACATCATCCCGGTGGCCGACGGCACCGTGGCGCCCGTGGACGAGGCCGGGCCCGCGGGCCGGCTGTACCTGGTGCTGTCGGAGGCCGTCCCGCGCGGGCTGCTGGTGATGGACACGCCGGACTTCGACAGCGTGTACCGCGACAACCGCGAGCGGGCCGAGGCGCTGCTCGTCACGGTGGACGTGCTGGTGTTCGTGGTGAGCCGGCAGACGTACCAGAACGCGGCGCTGGTGGACTTCCTGCGCGCGGCGGTGGGCCACGGCAAGCCGTACCTGCTCGTCTACAACGAGGCCACGCGCGAGGACGTGGCGCGCGGCCACCTGGACAAGCTGGCCCAGGACGTGGGCCACCCGCCCCTCGCGCGCTACCTGGCGCCGCACCAGCCGGACGTGGAGGCGGGGCTGAAGCCGCTGGCCACGGAGGCGCTGGATGGACGGCCGCCGCTCGCCGCGCTGCTGGGACAGGCGGAACATGCGCGCGAGCTGAAGGCGCGGGCGCTGGAGGCGTCGCTGTCGGATGCGCGCTCGGAGCTGGACGCGGTGGCGAAAGCGGCGACCCGCGCGGCCCGTGAGCCGGAGCGGTTGAGGCAGCGGCTGCGGCACGACCTGCAAGGCATTGGCGCGCAGGCGGCGCTGAAGGCCGTGCCCGCGGACGTGCTGGTGGATGCGTTCCGCGACGAGTTGGATGCGCGCAGCACCTTCCACCGGTTCGTGCGGCTGCCGTTCCGGGGGCTGGCCACGGCGCTCACGTTCGTGAGCCGCAAGGTGCGCGAGTCCTTCACCGGGCCCCAGCCGCATGAGGCGCTGCCCTCGCAGGCGGTGGATGACTCGCTGAAGGACGGGCTGCGCAGGCTGGTGGATGCCTTCGCGCCGGAGGTGGCCGCGTGGCGCGGGGACGGGGAGACGCGCGAGAAGCTGGCGCAGGCGTTCGGACCCGCGATGCTCGGCCGGCTGGATGCGCCGCTGGACCTGGGCGCGCTGCACGCGCACGCGGCGGACCGGGCCACGCTGTATGACTTCTGCCGCCAACTGGTGGGCAGCGAGCTGCAGGGCGGCATGCGCGAGGAGCTGCTCCAGGCGCTCACCACGCTGGTGTACTCGGTGCCATCCGGCGCGGCGGCGGTGGTGACGGTGGCCACCGGCGGCCTGGGCCATGACGCGGTGGTGTGGGCGGGGACGCTCCTGTCCACGCCGCTGCTGGAGCGCTTCGTGGACCTGCTGGGCGCCCAGGTGCGCGCGACGGTGACGCGCAAGTGGGCGGACGCGCACGGGGCCACGCTGGCGCGGGCCCTGGAGACGCGCTTCTTCGCGGAGCTGTTGTCCCACCTGGACGCCCAGGCGGAGGGCTGGCTGCGCACGGCCTCCACCCTGGAGACGGCACGGCGGGCGGCGGAGTAGGCGGCCGGTTCCTGACAGGGTCCCGCCTCCCGGATGGAGGCGAGACTTCGTGCCTCATCGTCACCGATGCGTCATGCTGGGTCCGCCATGACCGGTCCGGGCCCGGAGGCGGGTTCTCCTCTCATCCTGTCGTTCCGTCATCTGCTGACCGAGTCCGTCAGTGCGTTCCTCGACGAGGCGGACATGACATGTCCGCAGACGGCGGACGCGCTCAGCGAGCTGCTGGTAACGCTGTCGCGCTACCGCGAAGAGGGCGCGCTGCTGTTCCCCACCGCGTTCCTGGGTGACGACCTGGGCACGATGATGGAGATGCTGGGCGGGCACGACCCGATTCCCCTGGGCTCGGGGCCTCGCAACCGCGCCACCATCCAGCGGGCGCTCAAGCAGTGCGCGCCGCTGGGACAGGGGCGCTGGTGGGCGCTGTACCTGGTGCGCGATTCCGCGGGCCTCACCTACGGCATCTTCCGCACGGATCCGTTCCCCCTGGCGGAGACGCCGCTGGAGCGCCTGCGGCACGCGCCGGACCGGGGCGCCCGCGTGGTGGGCGTGTTGCAGTTGGCGGACAATATCATCGAGCTGCGCGGAGGCGGCGGGCTGTGCCGGCACGTGTACCTGTCTGGCGCGCGCGTCGACCTGGAGCCGCCCTCCGTGGTGCTGGACGCGCTGGCGAGCGCGGTCACCGAGCAGGTCCTGCCCTCCAGCCGCGAGTACGCGCGAGGTTTCTTCCAGCGGGTGCTGTTCGAGGTGATGCAGTCCTCTCACGGCACGCTGGTGGCGGTGTTGCCCCGCGAGCGCGCGGGCTCCGCGCTGTTCGTGGACGGCATCCTGCTGCCCCGGCCCATGGACGTGGTGGCGCTGCTGGACCGGCACCACGCGACCCAGGACGGCAGCGCGGCGTCAGCGGTGCGGGCGGCCTCGCAGCTTTTGCGCGGCATGATGGCCACCGACGGCATCACCGTGTTGCGCGCGGACGGCTGCATCCTCGGGTACAACGTCTTCGTGCGTCACCCGGAGACCCTGGCGCGGCAGCCGGGCTTCTTCGGCGGAGCGCGTCGGCGGACGTTCGAGGTGCTGTGCGCGGCCCTGGGCAACGAGCTCGCCGCGGCGTTCATCCGTTCGCAGGACGGGGATGTCGCGTGCCGTCGCGCGTGACGGTTTCCTGTTTTGCATGCTGTCCGGATTGATTGCGACGCGGAGGGACGGAGGACCCTGGAGGTCGCATTCGGGCACTGGGACTCGGGACGTGGGCGGAAGGTTGAGAACGTCAACTTAATCTGTAAGGCTGCGCGCGCTTTGCGCACTGCTCCCCTCCCCCTCCGCGCGTACGCCGCGCTGTCCCTGCTCGCCGTGTGCCTCGCGAGCGCGCCTGCCGTGGCGCAGAAGCTGCCGGCTGTCGTGGTGACGGGGGCACCCGCGGCGCCGTCGCCCACGGATACAGGTACGGGGCTCTGCATGGCGTCCAACGTGTGGACGCGCACCACGGCGGAGTATCCGCAAAGTCAGTCGCTCTATACGGACAACCTGAATGCTTACATGGAGGAGAACCGCGCGACGCGCATGACCTCCGTGCTGCGCTCCGCGTTCGACCTGTCGAACAACCTGAACGACGGTCGAATCCTGAGCTACGGCGACTTCGTCAACGTGGTCTCGGGCTGCGCCCAGGGCGGCTGCCCCTTCCACTACAACAATTCAAGCACGCGCTTCGTCTCACGCTTCCGCGGCTACTTGAATGTCACTCCGGCCATGGTCGGGCGCGTCCTGCACTTCGGCTTCTACGCCGATGACGCCATCAGCCTCGTCCTGTTCGACAAGGCAAGCAGACGCTACGACATCATCATCCGGCCGCCGGAGTTGGGGGCGCCAACACGACGCACCACCAACTCCGTCACCTTCACCCAATCCGGGCTTTACCCTATTGAACTGCTCTACGTGCAGATCGTGGAGCACGCTGCGCTGGAGTTCGCCGTCCTGGACGGAGCATTCACGGACTTCGATCAGCCCGCTGGTGAGGATCCGGTCGTCCCGCTCAACACCGCTGGCTTCTCGCTGGTCCAGCCCGCGCAGCTGTTCCAGACAGAGACCGGCCGCCCGTCGTTCCCGGACAACCTGGACCAGTGCGTCCAGTGCAACCGGCAGTTCGCGAACCAGCCCGGCAATGGCAGTTGTGGTCCGTCCTACTACTGCAACTCCGCTGCGCTCTGCGCGCCCTGTGACACGAACCTCCTGTGCGGAGACACGTGCTCACCTTGCGGTCCTACCGCGCCCATCTGCGCGCAGGTCAACGGTCAGTTCACCTGCGTCGCGTGCACCCAGAACAGTGACTGCGCCACGGGCCGCTGCGACACCACCAACAACGTGTGCACTGGCTGCGTCCGCGACTCCGATTGCGGCTCCGGCCAGGTCTGCGACGAGCCGAACTTCACCTGCGTCCAGTGCACCTCCGACGCGGAGTGCCCCGGCAGCCAGGTCTGTGACCTCACCGCGAACACCTGCGTCGAGTGCAACGAAGACACCCAATGCGACCGTGGCGAGTCGTGCTCCAACCACGTCTGCACGCCCTGCAACACCAACGACGCCTGCGCCGGCAACTCCTGCAACTGCTGCCCCAAGGGCACCCAGTGCGCCGCGCCCACTCCCGGCGCCCCGCCCTCCTGCGTCGAGTGCACCACCGACAGCCAGTGCTCCAACGGCCAGCGCTGCGACACCCTGAACGGCGCCTGCGTCGACAGCATCGCCGAGTGCAACACCTCCGACCGCTGCGGCCCCGGCTGCTCCAAGTGCCCCGGCGAGCGCCCCTTCTGTCTCGACGGCGAGGTCTGCGTCCAGTGCCGCAACGACCTGGAATGCGGCGACGGCCAGACCTGCGTCAGCGGTGAGTGCAGCTCCTGCACCACCGACAATCGCTGTGGTCCCCGCTGTGACTCGTGCGGCGGTGACACCCCGTTCTGCCTCTCCGACGGCACCGTGCAGAACAGCGTGTGCGTGGGCTGCGTCAATGACTCCGACTGCGGCAGCGGCACCTGCGACCCCACCACCCGCACCTGCTCCAACACCGGCGCCTGCGCCGTGACGTGCGCGGAAGGCACCGTGTGCGACGGCTCCGCGTGCGTCGAGTGCTTCGCGGATGCCCACTGCCCCTGCGGCGGCACCTGCGACCTCACGTCCAACACCTGTCTCGAAACGTGCGCCGACAGCGGCGACTGCCTGGGCGTCGAGTTCTGCTCCGCCGAAACCCAGCAGTGCGAACGCGGCCGCCGCAAACCCGGCACTGAACCCCAGGGCGGCGCCTTCTGCTGCGGCACCACCGCCGAGGCCACGCCCACCGGCAGCACCGCCATGCTGGTCACCCTCGCCCTGGGCTTCCTCTTCCTGCGCTCCGCCCGCCGCGTCCGATGAAGCCCTCCCGCACGCCGCTGCTCCCGCTGCTGCTGGCCCTCGCGCTGTCCACCGCCGCCCACGCCGCGCCGGATCCGCGCTTCAACATCCAGGTCTTCCGCCCCTCCGGCGCGCCGCAGGACCTGGTGATGGTCACCCAGTCCCGGCCCCTGTCCCACCTGTCCGTCTCCGCCGGGCCCTACTTCAGCTATTCCATCAACCCGCTCTCGCTCGTCCCCAAGGACGGAGACCTGGGCTCCATCAGCCTCGTGGGCAACCGGCTCCAGTTGGATGTCATGGCCACCGTCGGCCTCTTCGACTGGTTCGAGGTCGGCGTGGACATGCCGCTCGTGCTCCTCCAGGGCGGCCAGAACCTGGAGGTCATCGGCACCGAAGGGCCCGTGGAGAGCTTCGCCCTGGGCGACCTGCGCCTGATGGGCAAGGTGGCCATCCCCGGCTTCCGCCGCTCCGCGGAGGGCCACGGCTGGGGCGCGGCGCTCACGCTCAACGTCAGCTTCCCCACCGGCGTGCAGGAGGCGTTCGCGGGCGACGGCGAGCTCACCTGGGCGCCGGGCCTGGTGCTCGATTACCGCTTCGAGTCCGGCATCCTGCTCGCCTTCAACGGCGGCTTCTGGAAGCGGCCGGACGTCATCTTCAGCGGCGTGCAGCTGGGAGACATGGCGCCGTTCGGCCTGGGCACGGAGGTGCCCCTGTTGCGCGGCAGCGGCATCACCGCGCTGGGCATGGTGAACGGCGCGGTCGGCCTCAAGAAGGCGCCGGGCCAGGAGCGGCAGATTCCCGCGGAGCTGCTCATCGGCCTGCGCTGGTACAGCTCGCTGGGCGTCACCTTCACCTTCGGCGGCGGCCTGGGCTGCGGCTGCTCGCTGGCGTCTCCAAACCTGAGCTTCTTCACGTCCATCCTCTGGGTGCCCGCCAAGACGCGCGAGTGGGAGGCCATCGAGCGCTTCAAGGAGCCGCCCGAGCCGCCCCCGCCGCCCGTGGACCCCGACTTCGACGGCGTCATCGGTGAGCGCGACCGCTGCCCCAACCTCGCGGGCCCGGTGGAGAACAGCGGCTGCCCGGACACCGACGCGGACTCCGACGGCGTGGTGGACCGCATCGACAAGTGCCCGGACGTCCCGCAGGGCAAGCGCGGCCGCGACGGCTGTCCGCTCGCGCGCACGTCGGGGAACAAGATCGTCATCCTGGAGCAGGTGAACTTCGCCACCGACCAGGACGTCATCCTCTCCGAGTCCTACCCGGTGCTGGAGGAGGTCGCGCGGGTGATGGAGGAGAACCCGAAGATGGACCGCATCCTCATCGAGGGTCACACCGACTCGCGCGCCAGCGACCAGTACAACCTGGACCTGTCCAAGCGCCGCGCCGCCAGCGTGAAGCGCTTCCTCATCGAGAGCGGCGTCGCCGCGGAGCGCGTGTGCTCGCAGGGCTTCGGGCGCAGCATGCCCGTGGCCGACAACGCCACCGAGGAGGGCATGGCCCTCAACCGCCGCGTGGAGTTCACCATCCAGCCGCCGAGCGACGGGCCGCGCCCGCCCTGCCCGGATGACGTGGAGGCCGCGTCCAAGAAGAAGCCCGGCAAGCGCCCCGCTCCGAAGTCTCCGGCGCCGAAGAAGAAGCCGTAGCGGCGCCGTCGCATCGAGGGTCCGTCGCTCCAGGGCGGCGGGCCCGGCGTCGCGGACGCGGCGCTACTCGACGATGAAGTCGGCGGCCGTGCGGCGGCGGCCGGCCACCACCGACACCACCGCGCGGCCCTTGCCCACGGCCGTCACGCGGCCCTCGGGCGACACCGTCACCACGGCGCTGTTGGAGCTGAACCACTCCAGCGGCACCTTCTCCAGCGCCACGCCGTTGCGGTTGTACGCGCGCGCCTGGACCATCACCGACTGGCCCTTCTTCTTGAAGGTGTACGAGGTGAGGTTCAGCCCCAGGCGCGCGAAGTCCGGCGGCACCACCTGCACGGCGATGGCGCGGTGCAGGTGCCCCAGCGTCGCGGAGACGGTGGCCACGCCGGCCGACGCGGCGATGAGCTCGCCGTTCTCCACGCGTGCCACGGCCTCGTTGCTGGAGCGGAAGTCGGGCGCCGCGTCGGGGATGACGTGGCCCGCTTCATTGCGCGCCACCACGCGCAGCTTGATGGTGCGCCCCACCTCCACGAAGTCCGCGCCCGGCGCGCGCACGTCCAGCGACGCGAGGATGGTCAGGTCCAACGGCAGCGCCGCTTTCGCGCGTCCCCCCTGCACGCCGATGATGGTCTTCCCGGACTTGCGCGCCACCACCGTGCCGTCCTCCAGCACGGAGGCCACCTCCGGCGCGGAGCTGGTCCAGCGCAGGCGCGTGTCCATCATCTTGCGCCCGTCCGCGTCCAACACCGTGTAGCTGAGCGGCAGGTTCTGCCCCTGGGTGCGCAGGTAGCGCTGCTCGGGCGGCTCCAGGGTGATGGTCGTGGGCGTCGGTCCACATGCGCCCAGGACACCCAGCGCGAGGAACCCCAACAGGGAAAAGGAGACGGGACGTGAGGTCTTCACGAAGGCAGGCACGGGGGCAGGTGGGGAATGGCCGAGTCTACCGGTGGATCACCCGGCGGGCGTGAAAACCGTGAGCGCCCGCGACGAAGTCCGCCCGCCCGCACGCCTGCTGACGACTACTGCCCACTTCCCCGGCGCGGGGCCCGGGCCTCCATCGCCCCCAGCACCTGCGCGGCCAGGGCCTCCCCCTCCCGCCAGCCCGCCACCCGGGCGCGCTCCCTCGCCTGCTCCAGCCGCTCGCGCGCCTCCGGGGCCCGGCCTCCCGCCACCAGCAGGCGCCCGGCGTTGTAGTGGATGCGCGCCACCTCCTGGGCATCCCCGCCCTGCTCGGCCAGCGCGAGCGCGCGCTCCAGGTCCGACAGCGCCTGGGCCGGCTCGCCCGCGAGGACCCGCAGGCCCGCGAGCTGCGACAGCGCCCGCGCCTGTCCCGCCGCGCTGCCCACCGAGCGCGCCTGCTCCGCCGCGCGCGTGAAGGCCACCCGAGCCCGGTCCAACTGCCCCAGCCGCTGCTGCAGCCGGCCCAGCAGCAGGTAGTGCTCCCAGAAGAAGTCCGTCGTGTGCGGGGTGCGGTTCCCCATGCGCTGGAAGGCCCGCGCCAGCAGCTCCACCGCGGCCGTCGTCTCGCCCTTGGCCTCACGCACCCGCGCGAGCTCGCAGAGCACCAGGGCCTCGACCTCCGGGTCCGCGCCCGCCGGCCCCTGCACCATGCCGAGGCGCACCTCCGCGTCGTCCACGCGCCCCAGCTTCAGCTCCGCGACCGCCAGGCGCCGCGCGACCTCCGCCCACCGGCTGGGCGTCTGCATCACCGGCACGCGGTCCAGCCACGGCGTCACCAGCCCGTCCACGGCGGCGGGGTCCGCCTGCGTGAGACAGCCCGCCGCGCGCGCGAGCACGTCCAGTTGCCAGCGCACCACCGCCGCCGTCGCGCCGGGCGCCCGGCCCAAGGCCCAGCGGAAGAACTCCACCGCGGAGCGCCACTCGCCCCGCGCCGCGAACCAGTCTCCCGCCCGCTCGCACGCGGCCGGCGCGCCAGCGGCATCCGCGCCCAGCAGGTGGTCCGCCACGCGCACCTCGCGGGCCGGCTCCTGCGCGAACGCCACCATCTCCAGCGCCTCCGCCAGCTCCTGGTGAGCGCTCCGCAGCTGCGAGGGGGACAGGCGCTCGCGCAGCACCTGCCGCGCCTCCTCGCTCCTGAAGCGGAAGATGCCGGGCTGCCCGGGCACGGGCACCACCCACTCCGCGTCCTCCAACACGCTGGCGCCGTCCGAGGCCAGCAGCGACGCGCGCACCAGCTCCGCGCAGAAGAGCGAGCCCTCCACCGCGGCCCGCTGGAGGAAGCGCAGCGACGCGGCGGGCAGGAGCTCCAGCCGCGCGCCCAAGGCCTGCCCCAGGCCCTGCGGCAGCGCCGCGGGGGACAGCGGGCCGTTGGACTGGAAGCCGCCCTCCGTTCGCTGCAACACGCCCACCGACACCAGCAGCCGCACCAGCGCCAGCGCATGCGCGGGATTGCCGCGCACCCGGTCCGCCACCGCCCGCTCCAGCGACGGCGACAGGGCCATGCCCAGGCTCGCGGTGAGCAGCGCGTTCAGCTCCGACGGCGACAGCCCCTCCAGCACCGTCACGGGCAGCGACGCCAGGGCCGTGGGCACCGCGTCCACGTCACCCGTGGCCACCAGCGACACGCCTGGCTCCTTCGCCGCGAGCAGCCCCGCGAGCATCTCCAGCGAAGGGCCGTCCACGCGGTGCATGTCGTCCACCAGCAGCAACAGGCCGGACGGCTTCGCCACGCGCTGGATGGCGTCCACCACCGCTCCGTCACCCGCCGGGAGGAGTCCGCCACCTTGCGGCGCGCCCCGCGCGAGCCTCCGCCAGAGCGCCGCGGCCTCCGGTTCGGAGAAGCCCAGCCCCGACAGCGGGGGCAGCGACGCGTCTCCACCCGTGGCGGCCCGCGACAGCGCGGCGAACACCGTGCGCCACAGGCCCAGCGCTCCCGCGGAGCGGGGGTCTCCACCCCACGCGTACACCACGCGCGGCGAGGCGCCCGTGGCCAGCTCCGCCACCGCCTCCAGGAAGCGGCTGCGGCCCACGCCCGAGGGCCCCACGAAGAGCCGCGCGCCGCCTTCGCTCCTGCACGCCGCCTCCACCACCAGCGCCGCCTGGGTCAGGGCCTCGTCGCGCCCCACCAGCGCGTCCACGCGGGTCGCGGGCGCGCCGGACTCCACCCGCCACGCCGTGCCACCGGGCAGCTCGCGTGCCATGCCGATGCGCACCCCGCCCGCCTCCACCAGCAGCGACTTCACCGAGGCGCCCACCAGCAGCTCGCCGGACACCGCCGCGTCCGCCAGCGCCTGGGCCCGCTCCAGCCCCACGCCGGACAGCCGCGACGCTCCGGCCTCCGCGCTCACGCGCACCACGCCGGACTCCAGGCCCCGCCGCAGGTTCAAACCGGCGCCGCCCAAGTCCTCCGCGCACTGGAGCGCCCGCGTCGCGTCCTCCGCGTGCGCTTGCGGCAGGCCGAAAGGCAGACACCAGTGCGTGTCCGACAGCGCCATCGCCTCCACGTGGTGGCGCGTCGAGAACTGCGCCACCGCCTCGCGCAGGCGGGCCGCCTGGGCCGGCTCGCCCGCGACCACCAGCAGCGTGAGCCGGCGCATCTGCGCCTGCGCGTCCATCGCGCGGATCTTCACCGTGGGACCCGGGGCCTCGTCCCCCAGGGCCGGGGGCCCCTCGTCGTCCTCGTGCGCGGCGGGCGGCCCGGCCAGGGCGGAGGCCAGCGGCGCGGGCACCTCCATCGTCGGGTCGGTGGGCGGCTCGTGCACGGCGCCGTCGCCGCGGCGCGCGGGCGCCTTGGCCGTCGGCGCGTCGGGCAGGTCCTCGTCGCCCAGGTGCACGGGCGGCTCGCGCAGCGCGGGCATCATCGCCAGGTCCGGCGCGGCGGCTCCGGAGGCGGGCGTCCGGGCCAGCCTGGGCACGTCATTGCCGGACACCGGCGTGAGCAGCTTCGGCGCGGCGTCCCCGGCCGGGGGCGTGAGCGAGTTTCCGCACGCGGGGCAGAAGCGGCTGGTCGCGGGGGTGGACTGGCCACAGCGCGGGCACGACACGTTGGAGGGCTCGCGGACCTGCGGCAGCCCGGGCTCGCCAGCGCCCGCGTCGCGCAGGCGCGCCAGCACCACGTCACCCACCAGCCGCGTCACCACCGCGGGGACGCTCTCCTCCGGCGGCTCCGGCGCTTCGTCCAGATAGGTCTGGAGCGCGCGGGCCACGTCCGCGCAGCGGGCGAAGCGCTGACCGGGCGCGCGGTGGAGCATGCGCAGGATGATCTGCTCCAGCAGCGGCGACAGCCCCTCCACGAACTGCGAGGGCCGGGGCACCGCCGCCAGCGCGATGCGCCGCATGGCCTCCGCGGGGTTGTCCGTGTCGATGAACGGCCGGCGCGTGCACAGCTCCCACAGCACGACTCCCAGCGCGAACTGGTCGCTGGTGCCGGAGACGGGCTCGTTGCGCACCTGCTCCGGCGACATGTACCGCAGCTTGCCCTTGAGCACGCCCGTGCGCGTGCGGCTGGCGCGGATGGTCGCCTTGGCCACGCCGAAGTCCACCACCTTCGTCAGGCCGTCCAGGCGCACCATGATGTTCTGCGGGCTGATGTCCCGGTGCACCAGCTCCAGCGACTGGCCCTGGCTGTCGCGCGCGTGGTGCGCGTGGTCCAGCCCCAGCGCCGCGTCGCGGATCATCTGCGCGCAGACGCGGTGGGGCAGCGGCGTGCTGGCCCGCGCCGCGGCCTTGGCCAGACGGCCCAGGTTCTCGCCCTCGATGTACTCCATGGCGATGTAGAACGTGCCCTGCCACGCGCCGACCTCGTACAGCGAGACGACGTTCGGGTGGTTCAGGTGCGCCGCGACGCGCGCCTCGTCGAGGAACATCTCCACCGAGCCGTCGTGCTCCAGCAGGTCCGGCAGCAGGCTCTTGAGGATGACGGGGCGCTCGAAGCCGCTCACCCCCACCTGACGTGCCAGGAAGATTTCCCCCATGCCCCCCACGGCCACGCGGCGCAGCACCGCATACCTGCCGAAGATGAGGGAAGACGGGGAAGCACCGGACACCATCGCCCTTGAACCGTACCCAGCGATCGCCATCCCCCGCCAGTCCCCGGCCCTTTGCTTTCGCACGGGGAGCCATTAGCCATTCCGCCCCCGTGTGGGGTCCTGGCGTACCGCGCACGATTCACATCGACCCAGCAATGTTTCAGACGGACCAGGTCAGCCGTCCGGCCTGCTCGGACGACCCGGGCGCGAGGGTCAACGGCGACACATACAGCCCGCGCCGCTCCCGCTTCCACCAGGCCCCGGTGCGCTGGCGCTCCGACCGGGACGTCATCCGGTAATCGTGCAGCACCGCCCGTACGAGCCGGGGCGGACGGTCTGGAAAGGGATTGGACGCGAACAGCCCCAGCACCTCCGGCGAGCCCTCCAGCAGCCGCTCCATCAGGGCCAGGAACCACGACGGCGGCGACCCCAGCGCGGCGAACCACATCTGCCAGTCCAGCCGGGGCTGATGCGGAGCAACCTGCCGCGGTGGCCGGTCCACGCCCGACGTCTTGTATCGGAACGGGTACTCCACCCAGTGCACGCCGTCATTCGAGCCCTCCACGGTGATTTCCGGCCGGTCCACCGTCATCACCGCGAACAGGCCGTAGGAGTTCACCGAGTGCAGCGGCATCACCCGGTCCTCCAGCCAGTCCACCGCCCGCACCAGGCGCTCCGGACCGCGAGGCCACCACCCCGTCCGGCGCAGCTGCTCCACGGTGCCCAGCGTGAGCAATGGCACCGCCGCGGCCATGGCCAGCGCCGTACCCGGCACCGACGGCCGCCGCGTGGGCCCGGCGTCGCGCCACAGCGCCTCTGGCAGCACGCGCCGCAGGGCCGCGTCGTCCAGCAGCCACAGCCCCAGGGCCAGCGACTGGACGTTGAAGAAGCCGTAGTTGCCCGTGGCCATGATGGCCGCCTGCAACGCGGAGAAGACGCCGAAGGCGGCCTGCCGCACGCGCCGGGGACCGAACGCGAGGAACGGCACCGCCGTCTCCGCCGCCAGCACCGCCGCCGTGCCCGCGTGGCGCACCCGGCGCGGAAGCTGATGCGCGGCCCAGCCGCCGCGCGTGGGCAGGGGCGCGGTCTCGAAGTACACGTCGCACGCGCTCAACTCGCGCCAAGTCCGGTCACCCGAGTGGAACTTGCTGATGCCCGACCCGAAGTAGAGCCGGAACACGAGCGTGCGGAAGAGGAACACCTCCAGCGCGGACACGTCCCGCTTCCCCAGCCCGGGCCTCACGCCGGCCGGCGCGGTGAGCGCGCCCAGCAGCCCCATCTCCAACAGCAGCACGTCCCACTGGAACGACAGGAACTCGCGCCCCAGTGACACATAGGACAGATACAGCGCCCACAGCGCGGCGGCGCTCGGGCGCGGGGCCACGTTGAAGAGCAGCGCCAGCGACAGCGCCTGTCCCACGCGGCAGCCGCGCACCAGCGCCGCGTCCGACGCGTCCTTCCAGAACACGGAGGGACGGCGCCAGCGGCCCTGCGCGGCCCAACGCTCGGACTGCGCCACGTCGCGGATGGGACGGATGCCCTTCTCTCCGTAGAGCCCCAGCACCTGCTTCCCCAGCGACGTGAAGGCGACGAGGAACGTGCCCCCCAAAAGGCGCATGAAGGCCCAGCGCACCAGCCGGTGCTCCGCGGGCTCCGTCACGCGGCTGAACAACCACGTGTCCCATTTCGACGCGCGCCGGCGGTGGTGCGCGATGACCGAATACACCGCGCCCGCCACCTGCCGGACGCCGGGCGCCAATCCCAGCCGCGCGGCCAGCCGCGTGCTCCAGCGAGGCGACCAGGCGAGCATGCGGAAGACGGCCTCCGCGCCGGACGAGCGGCGCCCCGACGGCTCCACCAGCTGCATTGCCCGCAGCATGTCCTTCTTCGAAATGCCCAGGAGCTTGAGCAGCCATCCGCTCCCCCGCGCGAAGCGCACCCGGCCGCCGGTGTCCTGGCGCCAGCGCGCCACCCAGCGCTTGCAGAAGCCGCAGTCTCCATCGAATAGCACCAGCGGTGGCATCTCGCGCATCGGGTCGCTCCTTCGTCCAACGACAAAGGTGCGCGCGGCGGGCGGGATGCGAAGGGGCCAGGAGGGCTCGCTGGAGGGGCAGGCGGGCAGCGGAGCGGGCCCCCCTGTCACCTGGGGACAGGTGCCTAGCTTTGTCCGCATGAGCGAGCCCAAGGCCCAGGCGAAGAAGACGGATGAAATCGTCCCCGGCGTGCACCACTGGACCGTCTCCGACGACCGGCTCGGCGGCATCCGCAGCGACGCCTACGCGGTGGTGGACGACGACGGCACCGTCACCCTCATCGACCCGCTGCCCATCGACGAGAAGGCCCTGCGCAAGCTGGGCGACATCGACGCCATCGTGCTCACCGCGGGCAACCACCAGCGCTCCGCGTGGCGCCTGCGCAAGGCGTTCGGCGTACCCGTCTGGGCACCCGAGGGCGCGCAGGGCCTGGAGGAGAAGCCGGACTTCGAATACGTGAACGGCACCACGCTGCCGGGCGGCCTCAACACCTTCCAGACGCCGGGGCCCACGGAGGCCATGTACACGCTGTGGCTCCAGAAGAGCCCGCACGCCGTGGTGTTCATCTCCGACCTGCTGTCACACGAGGGCCGGCGCACGCCCACCTTCGTCCCCGGCGAGTACCAGGACGAACCGCTGCGCACGCGCACCAGCATCCAGCGCATCCTGGACCACCTGCCCATCCAGACCGTCTGCTTCGCGCACGGCGCGCCCATCCTCAAGGACGGCGCCAGCGCCCTGCGCAAGGCCCTGGAAGAGGACGACGAGTTCCCGCACGCCCCCGCGCCCTGAAGCCTTCAGCCCGGAGGCACTTCGCGCACCAGCACGTGGCCGTCGTCCTGGCCCGGAGGCACCAGCTCCAGCCGGGCCCCGGCCTCCGCCCGGTCCAGCAGCGCGCCCAGCGACAGCAGGTCGGTGACGGGGATGCGGACCGCGGGCATCGGCGCGGCGCCGCGGATCATCGCCTGGGCCACGCGCGACTCGTCACGCAGGTCCGTCTCGTAGACGAAGGTGCGCTCGTCGTAGTCGTGTCCCCCCGGGACGCGCCCCACCAGCCGCATGGGCCCCAGCCGCGAGTGCACGCGCACGGCGGGGTTGTCCCATTGGGTGATGCCGCGCAGCCGCTTCGCGCGCACCATGCCCAGCGTGAGCAGCTTCACCCACGCGGACGCGCCCCGCCCTGGCAGGAAGCTGAACAGCGACACCCCCACGAACAGCCCCGGCGTCAGCGACGGCGCCACGTAGCAGGCCGCGCCAATGGCCGACTCCTCGTCCGCCAGCAGCAGCCGCTCGCGCGCGGGGGCCTTGAGCAGCCGCGCGGGACAGCGCAACAGCCCGATGGCGCCGGGCAACAGGTACAGGTCCGACAGCACCCAACGCGGCACGCCGATGCCGCCGAACGCCAGCTGATTGAGCGTGAGGTACTGCCGCGCGAGCTCCGCGTTGTGCTCCGCCAGCAGGTGCGTCACCGGGATGCCGTACGGCGCCAGGTCCAGCGACGGGACGTGCACGCCGGAGCCCAGCGCCTGCAATGACAGCTCCGGGGTCGAGGCGAAGAACTCCCGGGCCAGCGACGCGAGCTCACCCGCCATCGGCGTCGAGGTCCTTCGCCACGACGTCCAACCGGTACTCCGGAGGAAGCGAGACGCGCGAGGCGTCCACCGACGCGCGCGACACGAGACAGCGCGACGAACCGCCGCCCTTCTCCGTCAGCTCCGGCATCGGCATGGACACCACGCGCATCCCCAGCCGCTCGAAGGTCTCCACGATGTGCGCGGGCATCACCGTGGGCGCGAGCAGGTCCTTCCCCAGCGGCAGCCCGTTCGTCGCGTAGCGGCGGATGTCCGCCTCCGTCACCCGCACCAGCCGGTCCGCGCCGAAGCGCTGCTCCAGGAGCGCCACCGACTCCGGCGCCATCACGTCCGGGCACACCACCAGCCGGTCCACCGCCGGCAGGGGCAGCACCGCCATGTTCCCGTGGAACGCGGGCTCGCGCACCTGCACGCGCAGCACCTCGCCGGGGAAGTACCGCTGGGCCGCCTCCAGCCCGTCGAGCGTCGTGCGCCCGCCCCAGAACAGCAGCGTCACGCCGTCGAACGTGGCCACGTCACCGTGCGCCTCCCAGATGCCCACGCCGGGGTCCACGACCTCCAGGCCCAGGCGCTTCGCCAGCGGCGTCCAGTGGTCGCGCTCCGCGAAGCGATGCACGCTCATCATCCTGGGCAGCAGGAACAGCGGGGCCTGGCCCTCGCGCGCCACCACCTGGCCGCACTCGGCCGCGTAGGGCATGCCCGTCAGCGCGTCAGACGGCGAGGGCAGCGCCACCACCGTGCCGCCTCGGGACTCGATGTGCCGGGCGAGCGTCAGCCACTCCCGCCGCGCGCCGCGCGCATCCGCCGGGGCGGCCTCGCGGCTGCGGAAGTTCGAACGGCCTCGCAACGCCCAGCCCCGGCCCGGGGGCGACATCAGGAAGAGGTCCATCATCCCTCGCTTCTAGCCGCCGTCCGGAGCCCCCACAACGCATCTGTCCCGCGCCACCCGTCCGCCTGAAGTCCAGCCGTCCACCGCTCCACATTGGATGTTCATTCCATCCTTGAGCGCGCTTTGCCCCGAAGCCCCTGCCTTCCTGGACAGATGGAGGAACGGGCGGCCAGACCCCATCTCCAGACACCGCGAGGCGCCCCCTTCCGCCTCGTCCGGTCCCCGTGCCGGGGGCCTTCTCCTGGAGCCAGACCATGCACCTGCAATCCCTGTCGCGTATCGCCGCGTTCGCCTTCTGCCTGGGCACCGTCCTGTCCGCCACCGAGTCCCGCGCGGAGATCGCCCTGCTCACGTGTCCGGTGGGCACGTCCGCCACCACGTACAAGCCACCGCTCACCAACACCGCGAAGGACACCCAGGTCCACTCGGACGCCGTCTTCGGCCCCTGCACGGGCCTGACGTCGACGAACATCGCGTCCGCGCTCTTCACCTACGACGCGTTCGGCAAGTTCGCCTGCGGTCCGAGCACCGGCACCGCCAGCTTCACCATCCGGTGGAGCGACGGAACGACCAGCAAGTCCACCGGTGCCGTGTCCATCTCCCTGCGTCCCGCGGGAGAGGTCGTCGCCACCATCATCGGCAGCATCACCGAGGGGCGCTTCCAGGGCGGCACCATCAACTACACCGTCGTCCTGGCGCAGACGGACCTGCTCGCCTGCGCCACCACGGGCGTGCCCTCCGTCGCCGGTCCGGCCACGCTCACCCTGCTCAGTCTCGTGCCCTGAGAAAGCAGGCTGGCAATTTGCAACGCCTGCCCGTCCCCTCTCGTTTCCCTCCGAAAGGGGGTTGCCCCACCGCCCCGCGCGCATGGCATCCTCCCCATTTTTGAGCACAAACGGGGCTGGGGATTCATGCACTTCGAGTTGGCCTTCGTGCTGCTCTTCTCCATCGCGACAGCGGTGGCGATCGCGGCGCGCTACTTCAAGTTTCCGTACACGGTGGCGTTGGTGTTGGCGGGCCTGGGCCTGGGCATCGTGCAGGCCTTTGAACCGCCGCACCTGACGAAGGAGCTGCTGTTCGCGGTCATCCTGCCGGGTCTGCTGTTCGAGGCGGCGTTCCACGTGGACTTCCGCAAGTTCATGAAGAACAAGCTGGCCATCACCTCCATGGCCATCCCGGGCCTGGTGGCGTCCATGGCGCTCACGGCGCTGTTCCTGTCCCCGGTCATGCGGGGGATGAACCTGATGGCGGGCTTCGGCCTCATCCACGCGATGGTGTTCGCGTCGCTCATCGTGTCCACGGACCCCATCGCGGTGGTGGGCCTGTTCAAGGCGCTGGGCGCGCCGAAGCGGCTGGCCATCCTGGTGGAGGGCGAGAGCCTGCTCAACGACGGCACCTCCGTGGTGCTCTTCACGCTGGTGGTGGGCGTGGCCGCGGGCCAGGAGTTCACCGTGGGCGGCGCGGTGATGGACTTCATCAAGGTCGCCGGCATGGGCGCCGTCATCGGCGCGGCGGTGGGCTGGGCGGTGGGCAAGGTCATCCTGCGCGTGGAGGACGCCATGGTGGAGATCACCTGCACGGTCATCGCCGCGTACGGGTCCTTCGTGGTGGCGGAGCACTTCCACTACTCGGGCGTCATCGCGGTGGTGGTGGCCGGCATGGTGTGCGGCAACTGGGCGGCCCAGGAGGGCATGGGCCCCACGGTGCGCATCGCGGTGGAGAGCTTCTGGGAGTACCTGGCGTTCGCGCTCAACTCGGTGGTGTTCCTGCTCATCGGCCTGGAGGTGCAGCTGTCGTCGCTGCTCGACTCGTGGCTGCCCATCCTGCTGGCCTACGCCGCGGTGCTGCTGGGCCGCGCGGTGGTCGTCTATGGCGTGTCCGGCCTCTTGCGCTTCACGTCGGAGAAGCTGCCGTGGAAGTGGAGCGCGGTGCTCACCTGGAGCGGCCTGCGCGGCGCGGTGTCCATGGTGCTGGTGCTCGGCCTCCCGAACGACTTCGCCCACCGCGAGCTGCTGGTGAACATGACGTTCGGCGTGGTGGTGCTGTCCATCATCGTCCAGGGGCTCACCATGGCGCCCATGCTCAAGGCGCTGGGCATCACCGGCATCAAGGACGTCTACCAGGAGCAGTACGAGCTGGCCCGGGGCCGGCTGGGCGCCATCCACGCGGCGCTCGCGTCGCTGGAGGCCATGCGCCGCGCCCGCGAGATCCCGGTGGACACGCTGGAGCCCCTGGAGCGCGACTACCAGCAGAAGGCGCAGGCGGTGGAGCAGGAGATCATCGCGCTCAAGCAGCAGTCCAACCGCTTCCACGACGAGGAGAAGCAGGAGGCCATCCGCCGCGTCCTCGTCGTGGAGAAGGACGCCCTCTTCAGCGCCTACCAGCAGGGCACGCTCAACAAGGAGGTCTTCGAGCACCTCACCGCGGAGCTGGACGAGCGCATCGCCCAGGCGAAGGACGCGGAGGCCCACGTCCCGGAGGAGGACACCCCCGCCCCTCCTCCGCAGGCCCTGGCCTCCTGAGCGGCCGGCCCGACGACCCGGCCGGGCCCTCCCCCTCGTATGAAGGGGCGGGGGCCCGGTATCGTCAGGGCCTTCCGGCAGGACAGGAGAGGCGACGCGCATGCGGTGGATCCGGGGTTCGTGGCTGGTGCTCTCCCTCGTCGCGGGAGGGTGCGCACCGCTCGACCTGACCGCCCTCAAGCCGCAGGCCCCCGCCCTCTCCCGCGTGCTCCCGGAAGCACCGGGGGCCGCGTGTGCGTTCGGTGGAAAGGCCGTGCAGACGGGGTTGGACCTGGACGGAGACGGCGCGCTGGCGGCCACCGAGGTCACCCACACCGACTACGTCTGCGCGGACGCGCCCACGCAGGTGCTGGTCCGGACCTCGGAGCTCGCCCCTGGCGCCGTGTGCGCGGAAGGGGGCCGGCTGACGCAGGCGGGGCTCGACCTGGACGGGGACGGCGTGCTGGACGACGCCGAGGTCACCCGCGAGGTCCCCGCCTGCACGCGCGCCGCGGCCATCGTCACCCGGACCCGGCCGGTGACGGACAGCCCCCTCTGCCTGTCCCCCGCCACCGTGCTGGAGGCAGGCGACGACGTGGACGGCGACGGCGTGCTCGGCACCGCGGAGGTCCAGGCCTCCCATCACTTCTGCCTCGTGGACAGCGCCCTCTTGCGCATCCAGGTCCAGCCCGAGCCGGCCGGCGGGGCCTGCGGGCGGCCCGGCACGCGCGTGGAGGCCTTTGGAGACCTCGACAACAACGGACAGCGGGACCCCGACGCGGAGGCCCTGACCACCCTCCTGCTGTGCCAGCCCGCGCGCGTCTACAGCGGCGGCCCGTACGTGGTGGCCACCGCCGAGGACCTGGCGGGGCTCCAGGGCGTCACCCGCGTGGACGGGGACCTGCTCATCCACGGCGAGACCCTGACGGACCTGGCCCTGCCGGAGCTGTCCGCCGTCATGGGCGCCCTGTCCATCCAGGCCAACCCCCAGCTCACCCGCGTGGCGCTGCCCGGGCTGAGGTTCGCCGGGGAGCTGTGGCTGGATGACAACGCGGCGCTGTCCACGGCCACCGTGGGAGACCCGGCCGGCCGCGTCCACGTGGACCGGAACGTGTCCGTGCGGGGCAACCCCGTGCTCCCGTCGCTGGACGGGCTGCGCGCGCTGACCCCGCGCCGCTGGCTGGGCGTGTCCGACAACGCGCTGCTGGAGACCTTCGAGTTCCCCGGGGTGGACAGCCTCCCGGATGGCCTCAGCGTGCAGGGCAACCCGCGGCTGCGCACGCTGTCCATGCCGTTCCTCGAGTCCGCGGGCAGCGTGTCGCTGAGCCAGAACGCGTCCCTGGAGTCGCTGTCCGGCCTGTCCAGCCTGCGCACCGTCGAACACCTGTCCATCTTCTCCAGCGGGAAGCTGACGACGGTGCAGGGACTCGACAACCTCCAGTCCGCGAGCTCCATCACCGTCGCCAAGAACGCGAAGCTCCAGACGATGGAGGGCTTCCCCAGCCTCATCCGCGTGGGCTCGGTGCTCATTGGCGACAACGCGGCGCTGGTGTCCGCGGGCGGCATGCCGGAGCTGCGCACCGTGTCCGAGGTCTTCACCGTCCGGAACAACGCCCTGCTGACGTCGGTGGCGGGCCTGGGCCACCTGGACTCCGTCCACACCCTGCTCGTGGAGTTGAATCCGCGCCTCACCGACCTGGGCGGCTTCGGGCGGCTCTTGCGGCTGGACCGGCTGTCGGTCCGCTACAACAACGACCTGCGGGAGCTGAACCGGATGGAGGGGCTGCGCCAGCTCCAGTTCCTCACCGTGACGGACAACCCGTCCCTCCAGGAGCTGGGCCTGCACGGGCTCCAGACCGTGGAGCAGGGGTTCAACGTGGCCAACAATCCCCTGCTGCCCGCGTGCAGCGCGCGCGAGCTGGCCGACCGCGTCTATTCGGGGATGGAGGTGCGCGTCATCAATGGCAACGACGACGCGGCCCCCTGCCCCAACCCCTAGTCAGCTCGCGTTTCCCTCCACCCGCGACTGGAGCACCGCGCCCAGCACGTCCGCGGTGTCCTCGCGCAGCCGCGACAGGTGCGTGTAGAGCACGTCCTCCACCTGGGACACCGCCTCCTTCGGCGCGCCCGCCTCGCGCAGCCCCGCCAGCACCGTGTACGCGGCCACCGCCAGCGGCCCCACGTAGCCGCGCGACTCCTCCCAGAACTCCTCGAAGCACGGCACCGCCTCGCCCGCCACCACGCGCCCAAGCCGCCCCAGGCACGCCTCCCAGTAGGCGCGGTGCGCGTCCCGGGCCGCGTCGTCCGCGAACGGGCCCTGGCGCAGCTCCAGCCGCGTGCCTGCGTCCCCCGCTCCGGTCGCATGGAAGGTCAGCTCCGCCCGGGTGCGCCCCGGCGGCACCGGCCCGCCGCCCTCCCAGTCCATCTCCAGCGCCAGGAACCGCCCCGGCTCCACCTGCACGATGCAGCCCACCTGCGAGAACACCCGGCCCGCCGAGTCCCTCAGGCCCACCCGGTAGGGCTGGCCCAGCGCGCCGGGGTCTGGCGCGTGCGTGCGGTAGCAGCCCGGCGGCGCGCCGAACCAGCGGCGGATGAGCGCGGGCTCCGAGAACGCGGGGAACACCGCCTCCGGCGGCGCGGGCAGCCTCCACTCCAGCGTCAGGTCGCTCACGCCCGCACCCCCGAACGCGTGCGCAGTTCGAAGCGGGGCACGTTCGCCAGCTGCTCTGGCGGCGCGCGGTACTGCTCCACCACCAGGCTGATCCGCGACTCCCGCATGGACTCCGCGCCGGAGGTGATGGCCTCCACCTCATGCAGCAGGTCGCCCCGGAACATCACCAGCGCGTTCTCCTGGGGCGTGAGCTCCGCCACCCGAGCGCCCCGGTGGTACAGCCGCAGCGCCCCGCCCCGGAGTTCCTTCGGAACCTGGACATACAGCACGCTCACCGCCACCGGACAGCCGATGCTCGGGCCGTAGAATTCAAGACTCCGGTCGATGTGCGCCGCGACGTTCCGGCCCCTGCCCACCAGCAGCGGGTTGAGCAGGAAGGCGTTGCACTCCGGCAGGAGCGTCTTCGCCAGGTACGGCGCGAACGCCGGGAAGCGCTCATGGACCTCCGGCAGCGCGTCCCGGCGGAACGTCAGCGAGAAGCCATACGTGCCGGAGAACTGCCCCGACAGGTTCGACTCCCCCAGCAGCGACGAGCCCAGGATGGCCGAGCGGATGGAGGCCATCGTCTCTTCGGGGAGGACGTCCGGAGTGCGGTGGAAGAAGGTGTCGAGCCGGAAGGCTCCACCCCACGGTGGCTGGAAGCGCATGGGCCCGGAGTCTACCCACCCACGCCGCGCTGCCCCATCCCCCGCCGCCGCTCGGGCGGAGGCCCTCCACGCCCCCATGCGCAACACGTCGCGTCAATCCGCGACAGCACGGCGCGTCAAGGATGACATCAATTTCACTTATTTATCAGTTATCAGGTCTAAGTCGAATTCTCCGGCCTCCCACCTTGCGGCTCCCAGGCGTTCAGACTTTCTTCGGTCAAACTACGAAGTCCCCTTCGCAGCGCTCGCCGTCCCACGCCCCATCCACCCCCACCATGGAGTTCGCAACCATGAGCCGAAGCAGACTCACGGGAATCGCGCTCGCATTCCTGGCCGTCAGTTGTCTGGCGGTGCAATCCGCAGAAGCCGCCACGTATGGCGTTACGCCATCGGGCTCCTCCGCCGTCTTCTACGTCGACACGACGGACTGGGCGGACATCCACTACGTGCTCAACGGCGGCGGACAGCAGAACATCCGCATGACGGTGACGGGAGGCCGCAACCAGTACACCGTCACGGGCCTGAGCACCGGCAACACCATCGACTATTTCTTCACGTACTGGGACGTGTCCTGTGCCTGCGCGCGCGACACGACCTGGACGCGCTACACGCATACCGGCACGGGCGGCGGCACGGACGCGGGCACGGGCACGCCCGACGCGGGCACCGGCGTGGACGCCGGCCCTCCTCCCAACGGCGACGCGGGCCCGGTGGTGCCGCTGTTCACCAGCAGCACGGCGCTGGAGCCGGCCACGGTGGAGAACACCTCCACGGCCCTCATCACCCGCGTGGGCGACCGCGTCCGCGACCGCCACATGCGCGAGGACCAGTACCAGGCCTACGACCACTACCTGAAGCTGTACTTCGAGAAGCGCACCCACTGGATTGAAATCGTCGACCAGGTCGCCAAGGGCGGCAGCGTCATCACGGTGAACCTGTACACGATTTATCCGTATGACTCGCCGGACTTCCGCGCGTTCTTCCGCGGCATCAACACGGTGGCCGAGTACTGGCACAACGCGGACTTCGTGAAGGTCAACGACTACAAGTACACGTCGTCGGTGAACTTCAACGCCAAGGAGGGCCGCGCCATCCGCGTGGGTGACCGGATGGAGCTGGAGATTGGCGTGTTCCTCCAGGCGCCGGTGGAAGGCCGCTTCAACTACTACTCCACGGGCATGCTCTACATCGTGGGCCAGGGCGGCATCGTGCCCTTCGAGGGCCAGGGCAGCCTGCGCGACTCCTTCCCGCTGCCGGAGAAGGCCTGGTCGGGCGGCCGCGGCACGCTGCACACGCCGTTCTCCAACGAGCCGGACAACCGCTTCCTGCAGATGGCCACCAACATGGCGCCGGTGAACGCGCAGCCCTTCGTGGAGGGCCGCCGCCTGCACCACACGAACTTCCGCGACGGCACCCACTCCGAGCCGGACAACCCCGTCTTCACCGCGCACGCGAACAAGCTGGGCAACAACTACGTCAACGTGTCCTGCATCTCCTGCCACAAGCAGAACGGCCGCGGCCTGCCGCCCTCCACCACGAACACCACGTTGGACAACTACGTGGTGAAGGTGGGCAAGGTGAACAACGGCGTGGTGTCCGTGGATCCGGCGCTGGGCTTCCGCCTGCAGCCGCGCGCGGTCAGCGGCACGCCGGAGGCGGACGTGCGCATCGGCAGCTGGACGACCACGGCGAGCGGCACGCTGAACGGCGGCACGGCGTACAGCCTGCGCAAGCCCAACTACAGCTTCCTCAACGTGACGCCGACGAACTTCTCCGCGCGCATCTCGCCGCAGCTGGTGGGCATGGGCCTCCTGGAGGCGGTGCCGGAGTCGCAGATCGCCGGCCTGGCGGACCCCAACGACGCGAACGGCGACGGCATCTCCGGCCGCATGCAGACGGTGAAGGACCCGGAGACGGGCGTCACCCGCATGGGCCGCTTCGGCTGGAAGGCCGGCACGGCGCGCGTGAAGCACCAGGTGGCCGAGGCGCTCAACAGTGACATGGGCGTGACGACCAACGTGTTCAAGACGCAGGACTGCGGTTCGTCCCAGCAGGGCTGCGCGGGCACGAGCACGGAGCTGGGCGACACCGAACTGGACCGGATGACCCGCTACATCGCGCTGCTGGGCGTCCCGGCGCGCCGCGACCACTCGGACGCGACGGCGATGCAGGGTGAGACGGTGTTCAACAACGCGGGCTGCGCGAAGTGCCACGCGCCCACGCTGACCACCAGCCAGTACAGCGCGATGGCCGAGTTCCGCGGCCAGACCATCCACCCGTACACGGACCTGCTCCTGCACGACATGGGCGCGGGCCTGGCGGACAACCTGCCGGAAGGCCAGGCCTCCGGCTCCGAGTGGCGCACGGCCCCGCTGTGGGGCATTGGCCTGACGGCGGGCGTGTCCGGCGGTGAGGCGTACCTGCACGACGGCCGCGCGCGCAGCGTCACCGAGGCCATCCTCTGGCACGGCGGCGAGGGCGAGGCCTCCAAGCAGGCCTTCGTGAACCTCAGCGCCGCGGACCGCAACGCGCTCCTGAAGTTCGTCAACTCGCTGTAAGGCGGCAAGCCGGCTTCAAACCCAGACGCCGGGCGGGAGGGGCCACTCGAGCCCCTCGCGTCCGGCGTCGTGCCGTCTCAGGAGAGGATGGAGATGCCCTTCCAGTACCCCGGCGTCTCCGTCCTGCCCGTGAACACGATGGGCGCCTCCGCCGTCCCGCGCGCCACCAGGGAGCCCGTCTCCGTGATGCGGAGCCCGGACTCCGCCTCGAACTGGAGGCGCACCCCCGGCTCCACGGTGAGCGCCCCCGCGTACTCCACGGTCGTGTCCGGCGCCCAGGCCGTCGTGGAGGTCACGTCCTTGGAGATGGTCCGGACACAGCCGCTGGGGGAGGGGTCTCCGCCGCAGGCCGCCAGGACGGAGGCCGCCGCGAAGGGGAGGAGGTGAGGAAGGCCGGTCAGGTATCGCGTCATGCATGCCACCAGGAAGGAGCCAGCGGCGACGGCCGCGCTCGAGCAAGGGGGATACGCCGGCCCGGCCGCTATTCTCACGAAGCGCGAAGTCACTCTCCGGGCTCACGGTGCGCGCATGAACAGGCACACCCTGCTCCACCGCGAGAACACATCCGCGGAGGCCGCCTGACACCCGGGAGGTCCGGGTGACTGCGCACGAGAGCACGGTCGGCGTCCGCGATGCGCGATGGCGGACAGGTGCGGAGGAGTCCCCACTCCCGGCCTCGTGAAGCGTTCCGACCTTTCCGGTGACCCTTTCCCGGAGAACACCCATGGCGCATCGTCCCGCCCCTCCGCCGCCGCTTTCCGACAATGACCTCCAGGCGGAAGCGGTGGCCTTCATGGATGCACGGGGACACTGGCTGACCGCTGTCGCGGCGCGGCGGGTGGCGGAGGTGCGCGAGTTCTTCCGGCAGCACGCCCACCTGCGGCGCGACTTCCTCCGGGAGCGTGCCGACGAGGAGCGCCGGGAGGGGCGGCTCGCCCTGGAGCTGTTCTCCCGCGCGGCCCAGCGCGTCCGGTGGCTGCTCACCACCGGCGACGGCCCCAGCACGCGCATCCATGGCGCGGAGGCCGGACGCGACCTGGGCCTGCTGTTCGCTGGCACCGACTCCGGACTGGATGGCCTGGCATCGGAGCGGGAGCAGCGCTGGAACCTCAACCACCCGCGCCCGCTGCCGCCCACCGGCTTTCGCGCGAGCCGCCCCGATGAGGCCTCGACGCAATACCTAGCCTTCTACGCGATGTTTGGCGCCTCCAACGAGCGCTTCCCCGAAGAGCAGCTGAACCGGCTGATGGGCACGCTCAGCGACATGGGCCCTCCGGATGATCAGAACCTGGCCTGGGACGGCATCGACCTGGGGCGCCAGCTGGGCGACCCGCGCTTCGACGTGAACGCCTGGCTCTGGAAGACCGTGGGGGACACAGGCCAGGTCCCCCAGGCCGCCGAGGCCGTGGCGGGCTGAGGCTCAGGGGCTGGCCGGCAGCGGCATCAGGACGAGCTCCTTGGGGTATTTCTTCGGGTCCTCGGGCTTGCCCCAGGGGATCCGCACATAGGACAGCCAGCGGCCATCGGGCGACACCAGCGGGGCGCGCACGCCGTAGTCGTCGGACTCCACGGGCAGCTTCCAGCACATCCACGGGCGCACCGCCGTGCACAGCCACGGCGAACGTTCGTCCTTCGGGGTGTGCAGCAGGAACCCGCCGTTCCCCAGGGACGCGGAGCCTCCGCCGTTGCGCGCCGCGAGCGCCAGCTCCTCCACGGTGGGTGCTCGCGTGCGAGCGGGGCCCGCGTCCTCGGGGGCTTCGATGACCTGGAACTCCGGGGCCAGCTCGCCGCGCGAGGTGTCCGCGAACAGCGAGGCCCGCGACGACAGCGGCAGGGCATCCCGCAGCGCCTCCGAATTGGGGACGGAGGGGCCGCCCGGCGGGTCGCACGAGCCCGGGGGAGATCGCGACTTCATGAGCAGGTCCTCTCGCGGGAACGGGCGGTCCTGCCTGGCGGCCACGGGCCCCCACTCGCGCGCCGCCGGGTCGTAGCAGCGCACCCGTGCGCCATCCGGCTGGACCAAGCACAGGGTGCCCTCCCGCCAGTACAGCTGGGGCTGACGCTCCGGGGGGATGCTGGGGGCGAACGGAACCTGGCCGATGACCTCCGCCTTGCCCTTCACCGCCTCGACGCTCAGTGGGAGCGGACGCGTGGCGGCCTGGAGCCGCTGCTGGAGGGCGTGCATGCCGTAGCGTCTGGCGCAGGCGCCTTCGGTCTTCAGCGAGACATGCAGCTCCGGGTGGACCCCTTCCGCGAGCGCCCGCCGGGCGGCGATGGCCTCCAGCGCCGTGGAGAGACAGCCCATGCGGGAGATGCGCACCGCTTCCTTCTTCTCCCCGAACGAGGCGTCGCGCGCGTCGTCATTCAGCTTCACCAGCCGCGCGAAGGCGGCCAGGGATTCGCGGGCGGGGGCGTCGTCGCGGGCGAGCAGCGCCTGGAGGCGGGCTTCGGTCTCCGGCGCCAGGTCCCAGCGCACCGCGCCGAACGCGCCCATGTTGGAGGCCAGCGTCAGTGCCGGGAAGCCCGGCACGCCCTCCATCCACAACGACAGACGTCCGGGCTCGCAGCGCATCTTCATGTCGCCTTCCGATGACCGGCTGTCCCCGGTGACGACGGAGGCATGGCGAACGAACCGCAAGCCTCCGGGCGCGGTCCATTCCTGGCGCAGCTTCACCCAACCGCCGTGGCAGCTGTCCGCGGAGCCGAGGGGGTTGTACGGCGAGACAGTGCGCTTCGTCTCCAGCTCCAAGGGGATGCGTGGATCCTGGCCCAGGTCGCAGGAGATCCGCGCGCGGGTGAGGCGTTCATCGTCGTTCCACGTCAGCGCGGGCCCGTCCCAGGCCGGCTTCCGCATCACCACGTCCGTCCGCACGAGAGGCGCTTCCGTCGAAGCGAGCACACGGGGCGCGACGTACGGCCCCAGCTCCAGGGAACGCACGACCAGCGCCCGCGTCCGTTCCTCCGGGCCCACCTTGCTGGGAGGAGGACCGCGAAGGTAGGCGACCCACCGGCCGTCCGGGGACACCCGAGCCTTGGACAATGGGTTGCCGCCCTCATCCTCGGGCCCACGGTTCCATTGCAGGGACCAGCACCCCAGGGGCCTGCGCGCGGAGCAGAACTGCTTGCGGTCCTCGTCCAGGATGAACCGGCCCTCGGCGAGGAGCCGGGAGCCGGTGGACGCGAGCATCGCCGTCTTCAGCTCCTCCGCTTCCGGCGCGCGCAGGCGCGGTGGGCCGTCCCCTTCGGGAACCTCCATGACGTGCGCCTCGTGGGCCCGGATGTTCCAGAGCAGGACGGCCCGGGGAGACAGGCGCAGGACGGGCTCGAGCTCCGAGGGAGGACGGACGTTCCGGGTCCCCAGGGGAATGCCGCAGCGGCCCACGCGAGGGCTCCAGGCGGACTGTTCACCCCGGTTCACGGCGACGGCCTTGCCCCAGCGCCGCGCCACGGGGTCGTAGCAGCGCATCCGTTTACCGGAGTCCTGCCGCACCACGCACAACCGTCCCTGGCGCCAGAACAGGTCCGAGTCCGCTGCCGAGCCCGGCGCGGGCGGCTGGAGCTCGCCGATGGTTTCGGGAACGCCCGTCTTCAACGGCGGGCGGTCTCCCTCCAGGTCCGGCGCCAGGACGTCGCGAGGGGCGTACTGCTCCAGGTCCTCACCCGCGGCCAGGGCGGCGCGACTCCGGGCGCGCTCGAGCGCGGCGGCCAGCCCCGCGACGCTGTCCGCCTCCGGCAGGTTCGCGTCTCGAACGTACATGCGGGAGGGGACGCCATGGGCGGCCAGGAAGTCCCATGCCTCCAGCGCCCGGCGGGCCCCGGCGTCGTCCCGGGCCAGCAGGGGCAGGAAGCGGGCCTCGCTGTCCCGGGACACCCGGAACTTCACCGAGCCGGAGGTGGCGCCGATACCGATGGGCTCCAGCGTCAACGCGGGGGATTCGGGCACGCCCTCCACGGACAGCTCCAGCCGCTTCGCCTCGCAGCGGACGCGGAAGCCTGGGCGCGGGGAAGGCGGGGGCAGCTGGGTGCCAGGAGCGTCATCCACGATGCGGAAGTCGCGCTCGACGTGTGAGCCATCAGGCAGGGACAGCCTCTGGGTGATGACCGCCTCGGCGGGCCGGCAGAAGTCCGGAAGGGCCTGCGTCACCTCCACGGTCTGGGAGACGGTGATGTCGGGCGTCTTGCCCAGCCCCAGGTCGCAGGCAGCGGACTCCGTGAATTGGGGAGGAAGCGCCTTCGCCTCCGCGAAGGTCCGCGGCTCGGCGGCGAGGACCACGCCCTGAGACGGTGGTTCGGCAGCGGACGCGGACAGGGTCAGCAGGAGCCCGAGGCACCACCCACGAACGATACGAAAGTGCATGTGTCACGGACCGTAGCAGCAGGCCATCCCCCACCGTCCAGGGAGGGGAATGCACGCTGGCGCACCGTCACCGCACATCCCGGTAGCCAGCACGCGCGCGCCACGCCACGCTGACCCTTCCGTGGACGACACCCGCCTCCCCGACCCCGAAGCCCTCCGCCCGCTGCTCACCGACGCGCTGACGCTGCCCGCGCTGAAGCCCCATGGCCCGCGCCTGGAGCGCCTGCTGGAGGACTACGCGCGGGGCATGGCCCGGAAGGACGCACCGCTCGTCGTCGCGCTCGTGGGCGCCACCGGCGCGGGCAAGTCCACCCTGCTCAACGCCCTCTCCGGCCAGAACCTCTCCCGTGAAGGCGTGGACCGCCCCACCAGCACCGTCTCCACCCTCTTCGCGCCGGAGGGCACCGCCACGGACGAGCTGGCCCGCACCGGCGCGCGCGTCGTGCGCTACACGCCCGGCCCCCAGGGCCTGTGGAGCGGCCAGGTCTTCATCGACACGCCGGACCTGAACAGCGTGGCCACGGCGCACCGGGATGTCGCGCGCGCCACGCTGGACAAGGCGGACGTGGCGCTGGTGGTCATGCACCGGGGCAGCGTCGCGGAGGCCACCCAGGTGGAGTTCCTCGGCGAGTTCGCCCGGCGCCGCGCGCTCGTCTTCATCCTCAACTTCGCGGACGAGCTGTCCGCCGAATCCCGCGACGCGCTGAAATCCCAGGTCCGCCGCGTGGCCACCCAGCACTACGGCCTGGCCGCGGAGGACGTGCCCGTCTTCGCCATCAGCGCGAGGTCCGCGAAGGACGGCCAGGACGTCTCCGGCGAGTTCGGCCCGCTCCTCTTCCACCTCCGGGGCCTGGCGACCCAGGCCGTCGCCGCGCGCGTGCGCCACACCAACGCCCTGGGCGCGCTGGAGGAACTGGCCAACACCGTGCGGACGGCGCTCGACGACACGGACGCGCTGCTCGCGAAGACGCGCACCGCGCTGGACGCGGGGCTCGCGCGCGCGGCGGAGTCGCTCCAGGCGGACTTCGACGCGCGGCTGTCCCTGGCCCACGGGCACCTGGCATCGGAGGTCCGCCGTCAGGCCGCGGGCCGCTTCTGGGGCCCCGCCGCGTGGGGCTTGAGGCTGTCGTTGTGGGGCGCGTCCGGCATGGGCGTGGGGGCGCTCGTCGCGCGCCGCAGCCTGCCCGCGGGGCTCGCGGTGGCGGCGGCCTCCACGGTGGTGGACGCGGTGAGGGACCGCACCCGCGCCCGCGCCGCGGAGGTGGCCGTGGTGGAGCCCTTCGAGGACGACTTCCTCGCGGAGTCCGCCGCGCGCACCGCCCTGGCGGAGGCGCGCAGCGTGGCGCGCACGCAGGGCCTGGAGGCGGAAGTGCTGGGCGTGCCGGACGTGGAGGTGATGCTGTCGGAGCTGCGCGTGGCCCGCGCGGGGGCCTGGCGCTACACGGCCTCCACCGCCGTCGCGGAGGCCGTGGCCCGCTGGTGGCGCACGGCCCGGTGGCTGGTGTTGCCGCTCATCAACCTGCCCCTGCTCGCGCTGCTGGGGCACGTGGGGTACCGCGTGGTGCGCGGCTACGTCGAAGGCCCCCTGTTGCCGTTGGAGTACTTCCTCAACGCGGGGGCCTTCTTCGGGCTGCTCGCGGGCGCCGGAGCGCTGCTCGCGTCAGCGAGTCTCGTTGGAGCCGCTCGCCATGCGGGGAGCGCGGGCCGGAGCCGGTTTGTCGAGGCCCTCGCCGCCCTGGGCAGGAGGCTGGGAGAGGCCGTCGATGATGGCCTTGGCACCGGGCGGCAGGCCGCGAGACGCATCCTGGAGCGGATTCGCGCTGTCGGGTGACATGGACATCACGGCCTGGCCCGGCAGGTGGACGCCGCCGTTGGAGGCCATCATCGGCTGCGCGGAGTCCTTGCATAGCGGCGCCGACACCAGCGTGTCACGCACCGGATCGCCATAGCCCACGATGCGCGCGGGCACGGACGGGTTGTTCCACCCGGCGCCCTGCTCCTTGGCGACCTTGAAGTGCAGGTGCGCGCCGCACGCCCAGCCCGTCGCGCCGGAGAAGCCGATGAGCTGGCCCTCCTTCACCTTCTCACCGGCCTTCACCACCACGGCGCTGAAGTGCAGGTACTGCGTCTCCAGCCCGTCGCCGTGGGAGATGACGACGTAGTTGGCCAGCGGCGCGAACTGCTCGCCGCACCCGCCCTGCCGGCTGTCGCCACGCGCCATGCGCACGACGCCGTCATGCGCCGCCACGATGGGAGTGCCTTCCGGCATCCGGAAGTCCCACGCGAACGTGTCGTTGTGCTGGTGGCTGCCAGTCTCATGGCCCTGGCTCACCGTATAGATGCGGCCACACGCGAAGGGCACGCCGACCTCAGGCATGTTCGCGACCGCGTTGGCGGAGGGAGGGAGGACAGGAGCCGAAGCGAGGAGGGAGCCGACGAAAAGAGCGGAGATGTTCATATCGGGGCGGGCGGACAACCGGCGCAAGGGCTTGCGCTATTTCCCTGTGATTTTCGCTCAGTCCCGAACGGATCACTAGCAGCCGAGCCGCGCCCTGCTCCGTCTCAAGGGGGCGACCCTTGACCACACTCCAGAGGGAGAACGCTCCGAAAGCACAAGAGCGCCTGTCTCCCTGCCTGCCCGGTTGGCGGGCTTCATCCCTCTCAACCCATGCCGCTCCAATCCCTGTCATCTGACCAGAGCTAAAGACAGACGCCCGCCTGCTCGAAAGCCCCACGGGCAGGCCCAGGGGTCGGCGATCAGACACCCTGAAGGCGTCCCTTCAGAAAGTGACTGGTCACTTTTTAAGTAGGCGGTTATCGTTCCGGCATGCCCCCGAAGTCCGCCGCCAGGAAGGCCGAGGCTCCCGTGCGCCGCACGCAGGCGGAGCGCCGCGAGTCGACGCGCCGCAAGCTGCTGGACGCCACCATCGAGACGCTGGTGGAGCAGGGCTACGCGCGGCTGACGACGGTGGAGGTGGCGAAGCGGGCGGGGGTGTCGCAGGGGGCGCTCTTCACGCACTTCGAAACGAAGGAGGAGCTGCTCGCGGTGGCGGTGGAGCACCTCTTCCCCCGCCTCATCCAGGACTTCCTCGCGGGCGTGGGCGCGCGTCCGTCCGGGAAGGACCGGGTGGGGGCGGCGGTGGACATGCTGTGGGCCGCCTATCAGCGGCCGGAGCTCCAGGCCGCCATCGAGCTGTACGTCGCGGCGCGCACCAGCCCGGAGCTGCAGAGGGCGCTGGCGGTGGTGGACGGGCCGCACCGCCAGAACATGCACCGCGTGGCGCGCGAGCTGTTCCCGGACGTGGCCGCCACGCACCCGGACTTCGACGACGTGGTGGAGCTGGCGCTGGACGCGGTGCAGGGCGCGGCGGTGGGTGGGGCCGCCCGTCCTTCGGATCCAGCGCACCGCCGCATGCTGGACACGCTGGCGCGCTTCATGCGCGTCGCGTTCGCCCCCAAGGATTGATTCGCAGGAGGTCAGCAGCCATGGACATGTCGCACATCCCCGACCTCATCACCCCGGCCATCCCGGTGTTCGTCATCACCGTCATCGCCGAGGCCTTGTGGGTGCGCAAGCTGCGGCAGGAGCGCGGCGAGAGCATCAAGGGGCACACGTGGAAGGACACGCTGGCCAGCCTCTCCATGGGCCTGGGCAACGTGGCGGTGAGCGTGTTCTGGAAGGGCGTGGCGTTCGCGGGCTACGCGGCGCTCTACCACCTGACGCCCCTGCGCCTGGGCCACGGGCTCCTGGCGTGGGTGCTGCTCTTCTTCCTGGAAGACCTCTGCTACTACGCCTTCCACCGCGTCCATCATGAGAGCCGCTTCTTCTGGGCGTCGCACGTGGTGCACCACTCCAGCCAGCACTACAACCTGTCCACGGCGCTGAGGCAGACGTGGACGCCGATGACGGGCTGGGTGTTCTGGGCGCCGCTGGCGCTGCTGGGCTTCTCCCCGGAGATGATCGTCACGCAGCAGGCCATCAGCCTGCTGTACCAGTACTGGATCCACACGGAGGCCATCGACAGGCTGCCTCGGCCCGTGGAGTGGCTGTTCAACACGCCGTCGCACCACCGCGCGCACCACGCGTCCAACGCGGCCTACATCGACGTGAACTACGCGGGCATCCTCATCATCTGGGACCGGCTCTTCGGCACGTTCGTCCCGGAGACCGAGCGCCCCATCTACGGGCTGACGAAGAACCTCACCACGCACAACCCGGTGCGCATCGCGTTCCACGAGTTCGCCGCCATCGCCCGGGACGCGGCCCGCCCGGGGCCGCTGAGCCAGCGGCTGGGCTACATCTTCCGCAACCCGGCGTGGAAGCCCAAGGGGGCGCTGCCGGCGTCGGAGCCCGCGCCCGTGGAGGCCGCGCCCTCCGCACCGTAGGGGCGGCGACCTTCCGGGTGGAGGACAGAAGCGACGTCCAGGCGACGTCCAGACAACGCGGACCGCGACATCGTTGCGTCCGCGCCGTGCGGGCCTTGCTACGGTGCGCCGCGACGGTTCTGGCGGGCGCCGCGCATGAGGTCGGCGCCCCTTGCAAGGGAGTCGGGTCATGACGGAGCGCGAGTTGTGGGAGCGGTACCAGCGGCACCTGTGCGTCGTCCCTTCCGTGGGGCTCACGCTGGACATCTCCCGCATGAACTTCGGCGCGGACTTCCTGGACGGGATGCGCCCGCGCATGGACGCGGCGTTCCAGGCCATGGACGCGCTGGAGAAGGGCGCCATCGCCAATCCGGATGAGAAGCGCCGCGTGGGCCACTACTGGCTGCGCGCCCCGGAGCTGGCGCCGGACGCGGAGCTGAAGACGGCCATCACGGACATGCAGGCCCAGGTGGCCGCGTTCGCGAAGGACGTGCACGCGGGCAAGGTGAAGCCCGCGAAGGCGGCGAAGTTCACGCAGGTGCTCATCGTCGGCATCGGCGGCTCCGCGCTGGGCCCGCAGTTGGTGGCGGACGCGCTGGGCAGCGGCCGGGACGCCATGCAGGTGCACTTCCTGGACAACACGGACCCGGATGGAATGGACCGGGTGCTCAACGGCCTGGGCGAGCGGCTGGCGGAGACGCTCGCCGTGGTCATCAGCAAGTCCGGCGGCACCAAGGAGACGCGCAACGGCATGCTGGAGGCGGAGGCCGCCTACACGCAGCGCGGCCTGGACTTCGGCGCGCACGCGGTGGCCGTCACGGGCGACGGCAGCGAATTGGACAACTACGCCAAGGGCCACAAGTGGCTGCGCACCTTCCCCATGTGGGACTGGGTTGGCGGGCGCACGTCGGTGATGTCGGCGGTGGGGCTGTTGCCGGCCTGGTTGCAGGGGCTGGACGTGGACGGCTTCCTCGCGGGCGCGAAGGACATGGACGCGGCGACGCGCGGGCATGACGTGGCGGCGAACCCGGCGGCGCTGCTCGCGCTGATGTGGTTCCACGCGGGCGGCGGCAAGGGCCAGAAGGACATGGTCATCCTGCCGTACAAGGACCGGTTGATGCTGATGTCCAAGTACCTCCAGCAGTTGGTGATGGAGTCGCTGGGCAAGGAGCTGTCGCTGGACGGCCAGGTGGTGAACCAGGGCATCGCCGTCTACGGCAACAAGGGCTCCACGGACCAGCACGCCTACGTGCAGCAACTGCGCGAGGGCGTGAACAACTTCTTCGTCACCTTCGTGGAGGTGCTGAAGGACCGGGACGGCAAGTCGTTGGCGGTGGAGGGGGAGAACACCAGCGGTGACTACCTGCTGGGGTTCCTCCTGGGCACGCGCCGGGCGCTGTTCGAGAAGGGCCGCGAGTCGATGACGCTCACCGTGCCGGACGTGAGCGCGCGCACCGTGGGGGCGCTGATCGCGTTGTACGAGCGCGCGGTGGGCCTCTACGCGAGCCTGGTGAACATCAATGCCTATCACCAGCCGGGCGTGGAGGCGGGCAAGAAGGCCGCGGGGCGCGTGCTGGAGCTCCAGGGCAAGCTGCTCTCCAAGCTGAAGGCGGCGAAGGCGGAGGCGCGGTCCGCGGATCAACTGGCGCAGGACATTGGCGCGGCGGATGAGGTGGAGACGGTGTTCAAGCTGCTGGAGCACCTGTCCGTGAACGGCGACCACGGCGTGAAGCGCTCGGGTGGGGCGCGTCCGGCGGAGGCCCGCTTCCAGTCCGTGTGACAAATCATTGCCCGTAAGGGCAATGCCTGACGGCTCCAGGCCACGGCTAGCCTGGACCGTCATGGGCCGAGCACACGCGATGGGGCTGTGGCTGTGCGTCCTGGGCGGGCTGGCGGCATGCCCGGAGGTGCACCGCCCGGAAGGCTGTGACGCGCGCGACTACAGGCGCCTCTGTCCAGAGGACACCGAGCCGAGCAAAGAGTGCATCGAGCGGTGTGGTGGACCATGACGAGGCCCTGGCACGTGCCCCTGAGCCTGGTGGCCTGCTTCGTCCTCCTGGCCCCCGCCCTCTTCGTCCTCCGCCAGGTGCGGGAAGCCGGTGCCTCCTCCATTCCGGAGCCGGAGGGCCTGGTCCCCATGCTGACCTACGACGAGCGGATGCGGCGGGTGACCTACCACTACACCTGTTCGAAGCAGACCGACTGTGAGGCCCCTCTCGTCTGTTACCGCGACGTCCGCTTCCGGCGCTATTGCACGGACAGCGCCTGCACGACCGACAGTCAGTGCCCCGAAGGGCAACGATGCACGAGCCTGCCGGTCCTCAGCGCGGGCGGAGTCCTGGTCAGGCTCTGCGCGCTCGTCGGCATCCGCCAGGAGGGAGAGCCCTGCCTGGAGACCGCTTTCGATGCGACCTCCGCCTGCAGGGCGGAGTCCGAGTGCGTGGGCAGGGATGGCTACTGTGCTCGTGCCTGCACCCCTGGCCAACCCGGGACGTGTTCAGAGGGATTCTTCTGCGCGGACGTGAAGCCGAAGCCCTCGTGTCTCCCCACCTGTGAGGAGCGCGGCTGCCCGCAGGGGGAGCGCTGTGTCCCATTCGAGGAGGGCACCTCCATCTGCGCATCCATCCATGGTCCGAACTGTCTGGACACACCGTGTCCCGATGGCCGCAAGTGCGAGTGGATCTCGCACCCGGAGTTCCCGGGCAAGGTCTGGGCGGAGTGCGTTCATCGCTGCTCCGAAACGAACCCGACGTGCGGCGAAGGCCAGGTCTGCGACCGCTATCACTGCCTCCAGGCCTGCGACCCGGACGAGCCCAACCCCTGCGACGAGGGCTTCCACTGCGACCGGCGCGGCGAGAAGCTCCCGTGGTCCTGTCAGCCAGACTACTGGCACGGCCCCTGATCAACGCCCGACGCTCGGACTGCCCCAGGGTCGACACCTTCATGGCCCCGGGCGCACGGGATGTGGAGGGCCCGGGCGGGTTCCATCGTGAAGGCTCACCCCCAGGAGCCGCCTCCCGATGAAACCGTCCTCCGCCTTCCAGCTCGCCCCTCCCGTCCCCTCTCGGGAAGCCGAAGACCCGTGGCCCTTCGCCGCGCACGGCTGCGTGCGCAGCCGCGACGACGTCACCCTGTCCGCGCTTCCCCGCGCGCGCTACCGCTCCGCCCTGGAGATTGGCGGCGCCATCGGCCTGCTCACGGAGAAGCTCCAGGCCCGTTGTGACACCCTGCTCTCCCTGGAGACCTCCGACTCCGCCCAGGCCCGCGCCATCCACCGCTGCCGCCACCTGTCGCACGTGCGCTTCGAGCGCATGAACGTGCCGGACCGCTACCCGGAGGGGACCTTCGACCTCACCCTGCTGTCCGGGCGCGGCGCCTGGTGGAGCCTCCCGGAGATGGCGCTCGCGCAGCAGCGCATCCTGGAGCACCTGGAGCCCGGCGGGCACCTGGTCCTCGTGCACTGGACCGGCCAGACGCGCGACATGCGCTGCAGCGGCCACGAGGTCCACGACGCCTTCCGCCGGCTCACCCCCAGGCACCTGCGCCACCTGCGCGGCGAGATGGAGGGCACCTGGCGCCTGGACGTCTTCGAACGGCTTTGAACGCCCTGGGTGAATCCCGTCCCCCACCCGGCCCGGGCAGGCGGTAGAAGGGACGGCATGGAACTCGGAATCACGGGAAAGTCGGCGCTCGTCACCGGCAGCAGCAAGGGCATCGGGCGGGCCATCGCCATGGTGCTGTCGCGCGAGGGCGCCCGGGTGTGCGTGTGCGCGCGCAACCCGGAGCCGCTGGAGGTGCTCGCGAAGGAGCTGCGCTCCGAGGGCGCCCAGGTGGCCACGGTCGTCACCGACGTGGCCACGCAGGAGGGCGCGTACCTGGCGGTGGACTCGGCGGTGCGCGCCTTTGGCGGCATCGACATCCTGGTGAACAACGTGGGCGGCAGCGGCGGCGCGGGCGCCTTCGACGCGGCCAGCACCCAGCAGTGGAACGACGTCCTCCAGCGCAACCTGATGTCCGCCGTGTGGTGCAGCCAGCGCGCGGTGCCGGTGATGCGCCAGATTGGCGGCGGCAGCATCGTGCACATCAGCTCCATCTTCGGCCGCGAGTACGCCACCAGCGCGCCCTACAGCGCGGCCAAGGCGGGCCTCATCGCGCTCACGAAGGAGATGGCCGTGGACCTGGCGTCCCACCGCATCCGCGTCAACGCCGTGGCCCCGGGCTCCATCTTCTTCCCCGGCGGCAGCTGGGACCGGCGCCAGCAGCACGACCCGGAGGCGGTGGCGAAGGTGGTGCGCGAGCAGATTCCCTGGGGCCGCTTCGGCACGCCCGAGGAGGTGGCGGACGTGGTCGCCTTCCTTTGCTCGGAGCGGGCGAAGTGGGTGACGGGCTCCACCCTGCCCGTGGACGGCGGCCAGGGCCGTGCCTACTGAACCCGGTTGCGGTATGCAGTCCGCGCGAATGAGGCCAACGCATTGCTGAAGCTCTACAAGAAGGACGGCGACACCCTGCGCTACTGGGAGGCGTGGGAGCACGAGGGCGTCGTCACGGTGCACTGGGGCACCGTCGGTGATGGCGGCGAGCAGAAGACCGTTCCCGTCCCCCCGGACGAGGACCCCGACATGGTCATCGCCCAGGAGGCCGAGGCCCTGGTGGACGCCGGCTACGACGAGCCCGAGCCGGACGCCCTGTCCGTGCTGCTCGTCGAATACACCGTGCAGGGCAAGGGCACCGGCCACGACTTCGAGCAGCGCAACGCCGTGGAGGAATTGCTCACGGACGCGCTCGGCTGGACGGGCAACGGCGAGGTGGAGGGCGGCGAGACGGAACAGGGCGTCATGCGCGTGCACTGCCGCGTGATGGACCCCGACACGGCCGCGCGCACCGTGGTGGAGGCCCTGGATGCGGAGGAGCTGCTCGAAGGGGCCCGCGTGCTGGTGGCGCGAGGCGACGACAAGCCCCGCGTCGTGCACCCGCCGCTGTTCCCCGTGCTCAAGTCGTAGCCTGCTGGCCCCGGGGCCCGAAGACGCGGAACAGCAGCACCAGCGACGGCACCACCGTCACCAGCCCCACCCCGAGCGCCACCAGGAGCAGCCGCTGCACCACCGGCTGCGCCGCGGCGCTCTGCAGCGTCAGGTGCGGGTAGACGAGGTACGGCGCCTGCGACACCGCCCACCCCAGCACGATGAGCCCGCCCTGCGTGGCCGCCGCCACCCGCGCGGCCCGGAAGCGCCGCGTCCACAGGAGCGCGAACGCCGTCACCGCCGCCACCGCCGTGCCGGTGTGCAGCGCCAGCGCGAACGGCGTCTGGATGAGGCCCGTCCACACCCGGGGCGCCCCCTCGCGCGACAGCAGCAGGACGGCCAGGGCCAGCGGGAACAGGAGCCCGCCCGTCACCAGCGCCCGGCGCCGGAAGTCCTCCGCCAGCTCCGGCGTGCGTGCCTCATGCGTGAGGTACACGGCCGCCAGGAACGCGAACAGCCCCAGCGTCAGCACGCCCACCGACAGCGCGAAGGGCGACAGCCACGACGCGAAGAAGCCGCTCACCACCGCGTGCCCCTGCATGCGGATGGCGTCGCTGGCCACCGCGCCCACGCACATGCCCAAGAGCAGCGGGGCCACCACGCTCGCCACGCTGAACACCACGCCCCAACGGCGCTCCACCGCGTCCCCGCGCGTGTCGTAGGCGCGGAAGGTGAACGCCGTGCCCCGGAACACGATGCCCAGCACCAGCAGCGTCAGGGGCACGTGCAGCGCCACGCTCAGCGCCGCGAACGCGCGCGGGAAGCCGCTGAAGAGCAGCACCAGCCCCACGATGAGCCAGACGTGGTTCACCTCCCACACCGGGCCGATGGCGTGGGCGATGAGCGCGCGCTGCTCCGCCTTGCGAGGCCCGCGCGCCAGCAGGTCCCACACCCCGCCGCCGAAGTCCGCCCCGCCCAGCAGCGCGTACAGCACGAACGTGCCCGCCACCGCGAGCCCCAGCACCGTCGTCTCAATGGGCATGGGCCACCCCGTCTTTCGCGGGCAGCGTGCCCGCCACCTGCCGCCAGAGCACGAAGAGCACCGTCACCCCGAGGAACAGGTACACCGCCGTGAAGGTGAAGAACGGCGCGGCCAGGTGCGGCACCGGCGTCACCGCCTCGCCCGTGCGCATCACGTCGCGGACGATCCACGGCTGCCGGCCCCACTCCGTGACGAGCCACCCCGCCTCCAGCGCCACCAGCCCCAGCGGCCCGGACAGCAGCCACGCGCGCATCATCCCCTTGCCGTGCGGCCACTCGCGGCCCCGCCACCGGCGCCACAGCGTGGCCAGCGCGAGCAGCGCCATCAGGCTGCCCGTGCCCACCATCACCTGGAAGGCCATGTGGACCTTGGCCACCGGGGGCCAGACGTCGCGGGGGAATTCGTTCAGGCCCTTCACCTCCGCGTTGGGGTCCGCGAACGCCAGGATGGAGAGCCCCTTCGGCAGGTCGATGGAGCCCGACACCGTGCGCTTCTCCACGTCCGGCCATCCGCCCACCCGCAGGGGCGCGCCCGCCTCCGTGTCGAAGTGCGCCTCCATCGCGGCCAGCTTCACCGGCTGCGCGCGCGCCACGTGCTTCGCGGACAGGTCGCCCACCAGCGGCTGCGCGAGCGCGGTGACGCACGCGAGCGGCAGCGCGATGGACAGCGCCTTCTTGTGGAACGCCGCGCCCGGGTGCTTCAGCATGATGAAGGCGTGGATGCCCGCCATCGCGAACGCGCTGGCCTGATAGCAGGACAGGAGCACGTGGGCCGTCTGGTACTGCCAGCCGGGGCTGAACATGGCCACCAGCGGCTGCACGTCCGCGGGCCCCGCCGGCGTGGGCGTGAAGCCGGACGGGTTGTTCATGAACGTGTTCACCAGCGTGACGAAGAACGCGCTCGCCGCGCCGCTCACCGCCACCATCACGCCGCTGAACAGGTGCAGGCCCGGCGACACGCGCTCGCGGCCGTACAGGTAGATGCCCAGGAAGATGGCCTCGGTGAAGAAGGCCACGCCCTCCAGGCTGAAGGGCAGGCCAATCACTTCCCCGTAGCGGCCCATGAACTCCGGCCACAAGAGGCCCAGCTCGAACGAGAGCACCGTCCCGCTCACCGCGCCCACCGCGAAGAGGATGGCGGTGCCCTTGGCCAGCTTCTCGCTGAGCTTCCGGTAGTCCGCGTCCCCCGTGCGCCGGTGCTTCAGGTCGCTCAACACCATCAGCACCGGCAACGCCACGCCGGCCGCCGCGAACACGATGTGGAACGCGAGCGAGAGCCCCATCTGCGCGCGCGCATAGAGCAGGTCCGTCATGGACATCAGTCTGCTTTATGCGCGCATTTTACGCATTCAGGATTTCTTATCCTTGTCCGCAGGCACCTTGGCAACGGTCCGCGAGGGCACCAGGGTCTGCATGGAGTTGCGGGCCACGGCGGTGGCGAGCGAGGTGGCGAAGATCATCACCACCTTGCGGCCCAGCTCCGCGCCCAGCGGCTTGTCCTCGATGCTGGTGGCCACGCGGTCCGGGTGGGCCCAGGCGCGCTCCAGGGCCTTGCGGCGCATGCGGCGCACGCGCTCGTCGTGGTGACGGGCGCGGTAGATGGCGATGCCCACGCCCAGCCCCACCGCCACCAGGGCGGCGGCGCCCACGGTGAGGAGCAGGTCCTTGTTCTGGTTGACGTGGTAGCGCACGTCCGTGGCGCGGGTGCGCCGGCGGTCCAGCTCCTCCAGGGTGAGCAGCAGCTCGTCGCGGATGCGGTCCGCGGTCTGCTCCACCTGCTCGCGGTCACCCATGCGCTTGGTGATGGCGTGGTCCACGTGCGCTTCGGTGTCGGGTGCCTGGCTCATTGCAGCGTCTCCCGGGTCATCTGGAAGTCCGTCTTCAGGCGCTCCTGGGTATGGACCAGCGGCTTCTTGGGAATCCGCTTGGTGCCCAGGAACAGGAGGAGGCCGGCCACGGCCAGCAGCACCGCGCCCACGATGAGCACGCCCACGGCGGCCCCCAGGGGCAGCGCCAGGCCCAGCGCGACGAACAGCACGGCCAGCGACGTGAGGGCCAGCACGGCCCCGGCGCCCAGGAAGATGCCCGCCAGCTTGGCTGCCTGCAGCTCCTGCTTCAGCTCCTTCTTGGCGTGCATCACCTCCGCCTTCACCAACAGGCGGGTCTCCGACAGCGCGTGCCGGATGAGTTCGGGGGTGGAGAGCGTCTCCAGCTGGCTGCGCTCCAGGCGTTCTGATTCAAGGTCCACGACCGTGCCTCCGACAGGATGACTTCACGGGGAATCACCGACGGCCGCCTGCCTGGCGTCCCGGCTGTCCCCGGTCTGTCCCTGAAGGTGGTCAGGAAGGGTGTGTGGGAGAAGTCCCGCCGCACACCCCATCCGCGTCCGGCTGCCTGCCTGGTGCCCCAGCCCTCCCGGGCGGGGCGGCCGGCCGCCAGGGCCTAGCGGCGGGTCTTCTGGTGCGCGATCGCCGTGGCCAGCGTCTCGCGCACCTGCCGGGCCCGGAACAGGCGGTCCGCGGTGTCCAGCAGGTTCTCCGCGTACAGCACCTGCTTGCGCAGGCGGGCCGGGATGGCGCGGGTGCCCAGATGCGCGCCCAGCAGGGCGCCGGTGAGGGCCGCGGCCACGTCCGCCTCTCCGCCGCAGCGCAGCGTGAGGACCACGGCCTCGCGGAAGTCGTGCGGCACCTTCAGCGTCGCGTACAGCGACGTGAGCAGCACCGGCACCACGTGGCACGGCAGGCCGTCCACGCCCTTCAGCTCGCTGGGGGGCACGCCCACCTTGCGCAGCTGGTTGAGCGCGCGCTGGGTGTCCCAGGTGAGCAGGCGCGGCAGGTGGCGGATCTCCTCCGCCAGGTTCTTGTCGTGCACGGCGGTGGACAGCGCCAGGGCCTCGCAGAAGGCCGCGGGCGTGAGGGCCTCCTGCTCCATGCCCAGCGCCACGGCCTGCGCGAACGCGGCGGCGGCGGCGGCGCAGACCGGGTCCTTGTGCGTGATGACGGTGAGTACGCCCGCGTCGTGCGGCAGGCGCGCGCGCTGGCCGCTTTCGAAGAGCCCCACCACCAGCGCGCGGCTGAGCACCGACGGGCACTTCGTGCCGAGCGGAGCCCCCGCGCTCATCCACGGCGTACCGCCCGCCAGCCGCTGCAGCGCCTCCGACAGGCTGCGCGGCGGCTGGAGGATGATGCCCTCCTGCCACAGCCACGCCAGGTGCAGCGCCGCGCTGCGGCCGTCCACCTTGCCCTCGCGGATGACGCTCTCCGCGGCCGCGAGCAGCAGCTGCGTGTCGTCGCTGAACTGGCCCTTGGCGAACTTGCCGCGCGGCCGGGGCGCGAAGTCCTCCGCCAGGCCGGGCAGCCGCGCCAGGCTCGCCGGGGGGATGCCCCTCAGCGGAAAGCCGAGCGCATCCCCGATGGCGAGCCCCAGGAATGCCGCGTGAAAACGGTCCTGGCGGTCTGCGGGAGTCAGCGGCATCGGAGGGGCGGAGATTACCCGAGCCTCAGCCAAGGACGAGCACCGAGATGAACGCTGCATGGGCGCGCGACGCGATGGCGGATCGAACATGGGGCCTTGACGTGCACGAAGCGGGTGCGGTGGAGCGCTGGACAAGAAAGGTCCCGCTGGATTGCACCACGCGCGTCGCCACTGTCCGCCTCCTCCGCCGCAACCACGGCGCAACCGGGGGCGCGGTAGCTATCGCATCCCGCTGCGTTTCAGCAAGCAGGCGAGCCCGTTGAAACGCGCGAGCACGCATGCATGTCCAACTTCGAATGCTGCGCATGGACCGAAAGGGACGCACGGGTGGACCCGTGCGCGTGCGCCGCCCACGGGCTCAGGTGTTCACCTTGACGCGGGCGACTTCACTTCATCCAGGCGACGCACGTGCATGCGCGCGGATCACGCGTCGTCGCGGCCCAGGTTCACCACCGCCATCAGCCGCGCCACCACGGCCTCCGCGCCCTGGTGCAGCCGCGCGCCGTCCCACAGCGCGGGGGACGTGTGGCCGCCGCGCTCGCGCCAGTCCTGCTCCACCTCTTCGTAGGTGAGGTTGCGGAAGCGCACGCGGTCCTCCAGCGCGTGGTCCGTGACGAAGCGGCGCGCGGTGGCGGACGGTGGATCCGCGATGCGGTGGAACAGCTCCAGGACGGGCGAGTCGGGCGTGCTCATTTCAGCGCCGCATCATGCGCCCTGGAACGCGAAAAGGGTGGAGCGCCGGCCCCCGTGCCGCGGGGCTTCGGAACTCCACCCTTCCGGTAGACCGCGAAGACAGGCCCCTAGCGGGACTCGGAGGCGCTGATGCGCGCGGCCTCGCGGCGCACCGCGGCCTGCTCCAGCGCGTAGCGCGCGTCTGCGGTGTTCAGGTCCTTGAGGCGCGCCTGGGCCTCTTCCATGCGGCGGCGGGCGCTCGCGACGTCGATGCCGGTGACGTGCTCGGCGGCGTCCGCCAGCACCAGCACCTTGTCGTTGCTCACCTCCACGAAGCCGCCGGCCACGAAGTAGCGGTCCTGCTTGCCCGCCTCGATGAGGGTGAGCGTGCCCGGCTCCACCAGCGACAGGAACGGCGTGTGGCCGGGACGCACGCCGAACAGGCCCTCTCCGCCCGGCACGATGGCCTCGTCGGCCTGCACGGACAGGATGCGCTTCTCGGGGGTGACGATCTCGACAGTCAGCTTGGCCATGAAGGTCCTCGTGCTACCGCACTACCGCATCAGAAAGTCAGCCGCTGGGTCTTCACGCCCACCGGCTCGAACTCCACCACCCCGGCGTCCGTCAGGCGCGGGCCCCTGCCCGGGATGCCCAGCGTGCCCTCCAGCCACTTGAGGTGGTGGGCCAGCTGCCGCACTTCCGACAGCTGCTTCGCCGTCATCAACTCCGTCAGCCGCCGCTCCTGGAGCTTCTGCCCGGTGCGGTCGAACTGGGCGGCCACCATCACCCGCGCCCACGCCAGGCTCTGGCCCTTCGCCTTCTTCCTGCCCTTGCTGGGGAGCGGCTTGCCCTTCTCCACCAGCGGGTAGATCACCCAGACCTTCTCCCCGTCATTCGACGCGAAGTACAGGTCATCCACCGTCCCCACGCACACGTCCGCCGTCCAGAGGGGCCCGCTCTCCTTGAGCATCTCCAGCCGGCACTTCCCCACGCCCACGTCCACGCTGCGGACGCTGTAGAGACCGTTCGCGCTCACCCGTGCCCGGCTGCCGCGCTCCTCCGCCAGGGCGGAAGGCGCGGCACCACACAGCAGCAGGGCGAGCGCGACGGTCAGGCGCATGGGTGCTTTACGCCGCCGCCAGCTTGCGGGCCTTCTCCTGCGCCTCCTCGATGGAGCCGACCATGTAGAAGGCGGACTCCGGGAGGTCGTCGTGCTTGCCGTCCGCGATCTCCTTGAAGGAGCGGATGGTGTCCTGGAGCTTCACGTAGCGGCCGTCCAGGCCCGTGAAGACCTTGGCCACGAAGAACGGCTGGGACAGGAAGCGCTGGATCTTGCGGGCGCGCGCCACGGACAGCTTGTCCTCTTCCGACAGCTCGTCCATGCCGAGGATGGCGATGATGTCCTGGAGCTCCTTGTAGCGCTGCAGGATGCCCTGGATGCGGCGGGCCACGGCGTAGTGCTCGGCGCCCAGCACGTCCGCGGACAGGATGCGGCTGGTGGAGTCCAGCGGGTCCACGGCGGGGAAGATGGCGAGCTCCGCGATGGAGCGGTTGAGCACCGTGGTCGCGTCCAGGTGGGCGAACGCGGTCGCGGGGGCCGGGTCCGTCAGGTCGTCCGCGGGCACGTAGATGGCCTGCACGGAGGTGATGGAGCCCTTGGTGGTGGAGGTGATGCGCTCCTGCAGGCCGCCCATCTCCGTGGCGAGCGTGGGCTGGTAACCCACCGCGCTGGGGATGCGGCCCAGGAGGGCGGACACTTCCGAGCCGGCCTGGGTGAAGCGGAAGATGTTGTCCACGAAGAGGAGCACGTCACGGCCCTCCACGTCGCGGAAGTACTCCGCCATGGTCAGCGCGGAGAGGGCCACGCGGGCGCGGGCGCCGGGCGGCTCGTTCATCTGGCCGTACACGAGGACCGCCTGGCTCTTCTCCAGGTTGTCGGTCTGGATGACCTTGGTCTCCTGCATCTCGTGGTACAGGTCGTTGCCTTCGCGGGTGCGCTCACCGACGCCGGCGAACACGGAGAAGCCGCCGCGCTCCACGGCCACGTTGCGGATGAGCTCCTGCAGGAGCACCGTCTTGCCCACGCCGGCGCCGCCGAACAGGCCGATCTTGCCGCCACGGGTGTAGGGGGCGAGCAGGTCGATGACCTTGATGCCGGTCTCGAACATCTGCACGCGCACGTCCTGCTCCGTGAACGGAGGGGGGGCGCGGTGGATGGGCCAGTACTCGGTGGCGTTCACGGGGCCCATCTCGTCCACCGGCTCGCCGGTGACGTTCATGATGCGGCCCAGGGTGGCCTTGCCCACCGGCACCTGGATGGGGGCGCCCGTGTTGCTCACCGGCATGCCGCGGCCCAGGCCCTCGGTGGAGTCCATGGCGATGCAGCGCACGGTGTTCTCACCCAGGTGCTGCGCGACCTCGATGGTGAGGTTGTCCTTCTCCGCGCCCAGGTTGGGGTTGGTCACCTTGAGGGCGGCGTACACCTCAGGGAGCCCGCCGGGCGGGAACTCCACGTCGACCACGGGGCCGAGAACCTGCGTGATCTTGCCAGTCGTCGGGACTTGAGCGCTCATGGGACTCCTCTGCCTTGTCTCGTGTGGCGAGCGGCCGGGGCGCCGCCGCCCGTCAGGAAATCGAACCCCGAAGAGGGGTGTGGGCGGGCCCCCTTTACCGGGGGGTGCCCGGCAGGGTCAAGCCTCCCGGGTCCGCCTGCGTAAGTCCCGCTTAGCGGAGCGGTGTCCCCAGCGCCAGTCCCTTGCGCTTCCCCTCTGACGCGCCTGGCCGCTGGGGAGCCTCAAAGGGGGGAGTCTGGAACGACGAAGGGCCCGTGCCCGGCGCTCGTGGGAGCGCGAAGCATCGGGCCCATCGTCTGAAGCCGAGGGGAGGCAGCCGGCTGGGAGGCGGGCTACTTGAGCGCCTCGGCGCCGGAGACGATCTCCATGAGCTCCTTGGTGATGACCGCCTGGCGGGTGCGGTTGTAGAGCAGGGTGTAGCTGGAGATCATGTCCGTGGCGTTGTTGGTGGCGTTCTCCATGGCGCTCATGCGCGCGCCCTGCTCGCTGGCCACGCTCTCCAGCAGCGCCCGGTACAGCTTGATGTTCACCGCCTGGGGCACCAGCCGGTCCAGCACGGCCTGGCGGGACGGCTCGTACTTGAAGTCCACCAGGGCCAGGGCGGAGGTCACGGTCTCCGGGGCGGGGGTGGCGGCCTTCGTGGTGGCGGGCTGCAGCGGGAGGAGCTGCGACACGACCACGTTCTGGGTGATGGCGGAGACGAACTCGTTGTAGACGACGTAGACCGCGTCGACCTCGTCGTTGAGGAAGGCGGCGGCCAGCTCTTCCGCGACGTTGGCGGCGGAGCGGTAGTTCAGCGTCGCGTACAGGCCGGCGAAGTCCTTGCGGATGGACTGGCCGCGGTTGCGGAAGAAGTCGTTGCCCTTGCGGCCCACCGTGGAGACGCGCACCTGGAGGTTGCTGTTCTCGTACAGGTAGCGGTTGGCGCGGCGGATGACGTTGGAGTTGAAGCCGCCGGCGAGGCCGCGGTCGGACGTGAGGAGCAGCAGCTCCACGCGGCGGATGGGGCGGGTGGCGAGCAGCGGGTGCGCCAGCTCCTGGTCGGCGGAGCGCACGGCCAGCTCGGAGATGATCTGCTCCAGCGTCTGCGCGTACGGGCGGGCGGCGAGGATGGCGTCCTGCGCCTTCCGCAGCTTCGCGGCGGAGACCATCTTCATGGCCTTGGTGATCTGCCGCGTGTTCTTCACCGAGCGGATGCGCTTGCGGATGTCGCGAAGGGACGCCATGGACCGGAAACTCCTCGTAAGACGTGCGGCGCGCGCCCCGTGACAGCCCGGGCTGGCCTTAAGGGACGGCGGGCCCCCTATATAGGCGGGGCGGAGGCCGGTCAACGGCGGGGTGCCCGGACCCGGGGCCCCTGCCTGCCACCAGAGCCCGCCGCCATGGCCCGTCCGGGGGCCGGGCGGGCGTGACCAGTTCCCGCCAGAGGGGCGCGGGTGGTGCTTTCCGAGCGGGGGGCTCCGGAAGAGAATGGCCCCTTCCGACCGTTCTGCGGGGTCCATGAAGGCTGGCGGCACGACCAGGGTGTGGGTACGCAGGGGCCTGGGGCTGCTCGGGCTGGCCCTGGCCGTCCTGCTGGGTCTGTCCCACTTCGTGCGCCTGCGCTACCAGGGCCGCATCGTGCCGCTGGCCGTGGCTCCGGAGGCCCCCATCGCCCTGGTGTTCGGGGCGGGGCTGGCGCCGGGCGCGGTGCCGTCGCCGGTGCTGGCGCAGCGGCTGGACGCGGCCATCGCGCTCTGGCGGCAGGGCAAGGTGCGGTCGCTCCTGGTGAGCGGGGACAACTCCGCGCCCTTCCACAACGAGACGCGGGCCATGCGGCGCTACCTGCTGGAGCGCGGCGTGCCGGAGGACGCGGTGATGGGGGACGAGGCGGGACTGTCCACCTATGACAGCTGCCTGCGGGCGCGCTCGGTGTTCGGCGCGGACCGGGCGGTGCTCGTCACGCAGCGCTTCCACCTGTCGCGGGCGCTCTTCATCGCCAACTCGGTGGGCATCGACGCGTGGGGCGTGGCGGCGGACGAGGGACGGGCGACTCCCTGGCGCTACACGGTGCGCGAGACGCTGTCCCGGGTGCTGGCGCTGGGGATGGTGCTCTTCGAGGTGAAGCCCGGCAGCACTGACGGCCAGCCGCCGACGGCTCCCCGCTGACGGGGGACCAGGCCCGCCAGGCAGGCGGGCGGCGTCCATTGCCGCTCCCGTCCGGGGGGCCCATTTTCGTGGGGACACGGAAGCTTTTCTCAACCGTCCCTGTCGAGGAGACCCCATGAAGTTCAACAAGCTCGGAGACGAGGATGTGGGCGAGTCCACCTCGCTGCGCCACCGGAACCCGGACACAGGAGAGGACGAGATCAACATCTCGGACCAGGACCTGGCGCTGTCGCCCCCCATGGAGGAGGAAGCGGATGCGCGGGACATCCTGCCGGATCAGATCCAGCGCTTCGGCCGGGGCGATGAAGAGGAAGAGGAGCGCGAGCTGACCGCGCAGCCCGACGAGCCCGGACCGCGTGCCCAGTCGCCTGACCTGCTGCCCGAGGGGTAGCCGGGTCCAGCGGTCGGATGCGGCGCAAAGAACAGGGCGCGTCCCCGTGCATGGGACGCGCCCTTCGTTTTCAGGCGGGGCCTCCGAGGGGAGGCCCCATGCGGCCCGGCACTAACGGCGCGAGGACTTCTTCGCGGCGGCCTTCTTCGCGGCCCCGCGCGTGGATGCGCCCTTCTTGGCGGCTGCCCCCTTCTTGGTAGCGCCCTTCTTCGCGGCGGCCTTGCCCGTGGCCTTCTTCGCGGCAGTCCCGCGCGTCTGAGCGCCCTTCTTCGCGGCGGCCTTGCCCGTGGCCTTCTTCGCGGCAGCCCCGCGCGTCTGAGCCCCCTTCTTCGCGGTGGCACTCTTCTTCGCGGCAGCGCCACGCTTCTGGGCCGCTCCCTTCGCGGCAGTGCCGCGGGTTCGGGTCGCACCCTTCTTCGCAGCGGACCTCTTCGCTGCGGTCTTGCCCGTGGCTTTCTTCGCGGCCCCACGCGCGGGCGCGGCCTTCTTCGCGGCGCCCTTCTTCCCGGCCGCCTTGCGCGCTCGCGTTCGGGTGGAGACAGCTTCGCTCGGCGCCTCCGCTTCGGGGGCATCGGCCTTCTTCGCGATGCCCTTGGGGGCCTTCTTCGCGGCGGGGCGCTTGGGCTCGGGCTCCTCGAACAGCTCCTCCTGCTCGGGGGCCTCCTCTTCGGCGGCCTCGGCCTCCGCCTCACCCGTGTCCTCGGCCAGTTCCGCCTCCAGTTCCTCCTCGCCGGACACCTCGGCCTCCGTGTCCTCGGCCTCCGCGGCTTCAAGCTCGTCGGCGGCCTCCGCGGCTTCGAGTTCCTCCTCCTCGTCCTCGCCCGCGTCATGAGCCAGGGCGGCCAGGGCTCCCGAGTAGTCGCCGCCACGGCCAGCGGGGGCTCCCTCCTCGTCCTCCAGCGCCTGCGCGGCCGCTCCGGACAGCGCTCCCTGGAGCACGGCGTTCATGGCTCGCGCGAAGGTCCGCTCCCCGAAGCTCTCCACCTCTTCCACGGGCGGAATCAGCACCTCGAGCATGTCCTTGAGCCTGCGGTACAGCCGCATCTCCTTCTTCTCGCCGTCCCAGGTGCCGAAGACCCAGGTGTCGCCGTCCAGCGCGTCCACCCAGCCGGGCAGCGGTCCGCCGCCGTCCCCCTGCTCCTCCATCGCGGACTTGCGCGCGACGAACAGGTGCCGGTGCGCCCCCTTCAGCCCGAAGCGCCACACGCCCGCGGCGGGCAGGCCCACCACCATCAGCCGGCTCTTCTCCAGGACGCTGGGCGCTCCCTCCTCGCCACGCAGCGGGAACAGCCGCACCTCGCCCTGGAACTCACCGCCGTTGAGCGCCTGGTACAGGTCCGCCAGGTCCTCGGGGAACGGGACGCCGCACTCCGTCTCCGCGCGGCGGACCTCTTCCGCCTGCACACCCTCCGAGGTCGCCTTCGCCGACTTGCGCAGTGCCTCCAACCACTCGTGCATGACCCCTCCACGACATCGACAGCCACCAGGGCTCGCACCTTATGGCGCCTTGGGCCCCCGTGAGCAGTGTGCATGTCGGGTTTCGTCCACCCGACGGCCTCTAGACATATCTGGACAACCTGACACGCCCGCCCCCTCCATCCCTCCTGGCCGCCTGCCCCGGGTCCAGGCAACCCGGATGGAAGCCCGTCCCCCCGGGCGTTAGGAAGGCGCCATGGCGCATCCCGTAAGCATCGAGGCAACGACCGAGACCTTCGACTCGCTCGTCATGGAACCCCGCGACGAGCTGGTGGTGGTGGACTTCTGGGGCCCCGGTTGCCCGAACTGCGACATCTACGCCGCCGCCGAACCCGAGCTCCTCAAGGAGCTGGACGGCGCCCCCATGCGCGTCGTCAAGGTCAACGCCTACGAGCACGAGGCCCTGGCCACCCGCTTCGGCCTGTTCGGCATCCCCACCTTCCTGCTGTTCCGCAACGGGAAGCTGCTGGGGAAGATGAGCCAGTACTACGGCAAGCCGTACTTCCTGGGCGTCATCCGGGACCACCTGCCCGGCGGAGCCAAGGCGCAGGCTTGAGAAGCCCTCAGTCCCGGTAGCCGCGCGCCTGGAGCCGGAACAGGTGCGCGTACCGCCCGTCCAGCGCCATCAGCTCGTCGTGGCTGCCCAGCTCCTGCACCGTGCCGTTGTGGAGCACGGCGATCTGATCCGCCATGCGCACCGTGGAGAAGCGGTGCGAAATCACGATGGCGATGCGGTCCGCGGCCAGCGCCTGGAAGCGCTCGAAGAGGGCGTGCTCGGCCTCCGCGTCGATGCTCGCCGTGGGCTCGTCCAGGATGAGCACCTCCGCGTCGTCACGCATGAACGCGCGTGAGACGGCGAGCTTCTGCCACTGGCCGCTCGACAGCTCCTGGCCCTTCTCGAACCAGCCGCCCAGCATCGTGTCGTACTGCGCCGGCAGCGCCGCGATGACGGAGTTGGCCCCGCCCTGCTCCGCCGCCCGTTCGATGCGGGGCCGGTCCTCCAGCGCGGGCACGTGGCCCAGGCCGATGTTCTCCGACACGCTGAACTGGTAGCGCACGAAGTCCTGGAACACCGCCCCGAAGCGGCCACGCAGGTCGTCCGCGTCCATCCGCGCCGTGTCCACGCCGCCGTAGAGGACCTGTCCCTCCGTGGGCTCGTACATGCGCAAGAGCAGCTTCACGAGCGTGCTCTTCCCCGCGCCATTCTCCCCCACCAGCGCCAGCTTCTGGCCGGGCTTGAGCGTGAGGTTCACGTTGCGCAGCGCCCACGCGTCCTTGCCCGCGTAGCGGAAGGAGACGTCCTTCAGCTCGATGGCGTTGTGCCTGCCGCGCGGCGGTGAGACGGCGGGCAGCACGCGCGGCGTGTTCTCCACCGTGGGGATGTCCAGGTAGGCGAAGAGGTTGCTCATGAAGAGCGCGTCCTCGTACATGGAGCCCACGCTGGTGAGGATGCCCTGGAACGCGGCCTGCCCCTGCCGGAACACGGCCAGGTACAGCACCATGTCGCCCACGGAGATGCCGCCGGCCGCCGCCTTGCTGGCCACGAAGAGGTAGCAGCCGTAGAAGGCCGCCAGCGACAGCAGGCCCAGCCCCAGGCCCCACACCATGCGCTTGCGCGCGAGCGCCCGGTCCTCCGAGAAGAACTTCTGGAACAGGTCGCGGTAGCGCCCCAGCACCAGCGGCCCCAACCCGAAGAGCTTCACCTCCTTCACGGTGCTGTCTCGCGTGAGGATCCACTCCAGGTAGTTGAGCTTGCGGCCCTCCGGCGCGCGCCACGAGTACAACCGGAAGCCCTCCGCCGCCAGCCGCGCCTCCGCGATGAACGCGGGGATGGACGCGGCGAGCAGCACCACCACGCTCCACGGCGACAGCGCCACGAGCAGCACCGCGTAGGTGGACAGGGTGATGACGTTGCGCACGATGCTGAACGCCTGCATCACCAGCGACAGCGGGCGCGCGTTCGCCTCGCGCCGCGCGTTCTGCATCTTGTCGTAGGTGTCCGAGTCCTCGAAGTGCTTCAGCTCCAGGTCCAGCGCCTTCTGGAGGATGCGCTCGTTGAGCAGGTTGCCCAGGTGCGCGCGCAGGAGGTCCTTCGTGAGCGTGAGCCCCCGGTCCACCACCGCGGAGGCCACCATCAGCGCGAACTCCGTGGCCACGAGCCCCACGACGCGCGAGTTCGCCGCCACGTCGCCCTTCGCCGCGGCCACCACCGTGTCCACGATGAGCTTGCCCACCCACGCGATGCCCGCCGGCAGCACCGCCGCCACCAGCGTGAGCGCGCCCAGCACCACCGCGCCCCGGGGGCTCGCCCTCCAGAAGAGGTGGAAGGTGCCCGGGAGCTGCTTGAAGAGGATGCCCGCGTTCTTCAGGCGGGCCCGGAGCGTAGGCGGCGGTGTCGGAAGGGGGGGTGACAAGGTGCCGCCCCTCATAACGCTCCAGCGCCCGCCGCGCTGGACTTCCCTGCCTTCAGGAGGCCGGGGTGCCCCCGCCGTCTGGCAGGGGGGTGGGCGGGGCGGCGTGCCGCGAGATGAGCACGTCGCAGCGCGAGTGCCGCAGCACGCCCTCCGTCAGCGAGGTGGGCGGGTTCGCGGAGGACATGCCCAGCGTGAGCAGGTCCGAGTCGCGCTCCCGTGCCTCCGCGAGGATGCACTCGCACGGGTCTCCGAAGCGCAGGCGGAGCTCCATCGCCCGGCCTGTCTCCCGGTACGGCGCCAGGAAGCGCGCGAGCGCTCTTCGCGCCGCGTCCTCCCGCTCCTGCCGCAGCCGCAGCTGCTCCGCGAGGGGGGCGTCCTCGTTCTCGCGCAGGTCCACCACGTGCAGCACCTCGATGGGGGTCGAGGCCGGACACAGGCGCATCGTCAGCTCCAGCGCGCGGCGGGACTCCCGCGAGAAGTTCACCGCGACGAGGGGCCGGTGGTAGACGCGGCCAGGGTGCGGCATCACCACCAGCACGGACGCGTCCACCTCGCGCACCAGGCGCATCACCATGGCGTCGTCCGGCAGGGGCTTCGCGGGTTGGGGCAGGTGCGGCCGGCCCACCACCAGCACCTCCACGCCCTGGTCCTTCGCCAGCTCCGCCGCCTCGTGTGGCGCGTCACCGGTGCGTAGCTCCTCGCGCACGTCCACGTCGGGCCGCTGCCGCAGCCGCTTCGCCGCGGACGTCACCGACCGGCGCAGGCACTGCTCGCCGTCCACCGCCCCGTCCGGGCCGGCGTGGCCATCCAAGGCCGGGCTCACGTGCAGCACGCTGAAGGCCGCCCCATGCGCGAGCGGAAGCCGCAGCGCGCGGGCCAGCGCGAACTCGGATTGCAGGGAGAAGTCCAACCCCACCGCCACCCGCCGCAGCCCCCGCTGGGCGCGAGGGAGGCTGTCGGGCAGCAAGGGCAGGCTCCTCCTGGAAGACACGTTTGGCCTCATCTCGACTCCCTCCCCCTTCACCACGGGACGCACCGCGAAGGGTTGCCGTCTCACGCGGGCCCTCATGGACATACATTCAGACCCGTCGGTGGATGTGCCACCCGTCTTCTGCGGGGACGCTGCGTCCGCAGCCCTGCGGCGCGGCATGCGAGCGGCGTGGCCCGGCGGGACGCTCTGGCGGGGGCAGGCGGACAGGCCTTCCATCCTCTGGACGCCGTCCTGTTTCTGTAACGTTTTCAGGGCGCCGCACCGCTTCGTTCAAGGACCCCAGGGCAGGCGTGCGTTCAGGGCCGCCATTTCAACGGTTTGAGACGTTCACCGCCGGACCTTGGGGAATGGGGGCGCTTTCAGAGGTTCGGCCAGCCCTTTGCAAAGACCTCTTCACGGCTTCTCACGAGGCCATGGGCGGCGGGTCGGACGGCAGGACGCAAGGGAGCGGGAACATGCGAGGGGTCATCACCGGACGTGAGGTGGTTGCCAACCTGGGACTCATCTACCGGGAGTTCGGAACAGCCTGTGTGTTGCGCTGCCTCTGGGTGATGCTCAGCGGGAAGTCCACCACCTTCCTGGAGGTGGCGTGTCCCTGCGAGAAGATGCGGCAGTGAGCACGCGCCACGGAAGACAGCTCGGGCCGCGGGAAGCACGAAGGCTTCCGCGGCCCGAATGATTTCAACGGCTGTGAGGTGTGTCGCTAGCGCTGATACGGATCCGCGTCACCGCGACGCACTTCCTCGCGCTCGTCGGTCTTGTCCTTGATGGCGTGCTTCACGTCCTCGACCACGCCCTTGACCTTGCCCTTGAGCGTGTCCGCCTTGCCTTCGGCTTCCAGCGAACGGTCGCCCGTCGCCACGCCCACGGTTTCCTTCACCTTCCCCTTGGCCTTGTCAGTCCACTCGCCCATGGCGTCCTCCTGACGTCGGTGTGTGAATCGTTGTGGAAGACAACGTGCTCACGTCCCAGGCGCGCGGCAGGTGACGGTGGCTCGTCCGCACGGCCGCCCTGCTTGGACCGCGACAGGCCGGAATGTCAGGCAATGGACAGCGCGCGACGCGCGATGAAACGACACGCGCCCTGCCCTCCCTACCCGCTGCGTCCCTGTTATCCACGGAGACCCGGGAGTCTGGGTCGCAAGACGAAGACGTTGCATTGACGCATCCGCACTTCGCCCGCAGGCTTGAGCCGTTCAACCGGATCCGTCACCCGATGACACAGCCATCCCCCCCTTCGACCCAGGCGCTGCTCTTCAAGCTGCTCTTGCTGCGCACGCTGGTCGTCACGGTGGCGGTGGCGCCGGCCATCTACGTCGACATGCAGTTGTTGGAGGTGGACGCGAGCAACGTGGGGTTCGTGCTCGGCGTCGTCACGCCCATCGTCATTGGCGGGCTGGCGCTGGTGGTGCCCATTGGCGCGGTGGGCGCGCTGCTCAGGCACGCGGTGGAGGCGAAGGCGAGTCCCGCGGAGCGGCTGGGGCGGCTGTTGCGGCTGCCGGGCGTGCTCACGTTCGTGGAGGCGCAGGCGGGCTGGTTCCTGGGCGGCATCTTCTTCAACGGCGCCATTGGCCTGGCGATGGACCGGCCGCCGCGCGTCATCCTGGTGGGCGTGGCGGTGGCGATGAGCGCGGGGCTCTTCAGCGCGCCCATCATGTACATGCTCTACGAGAAGGCGCTGGCGGCGGTGACGCTGGAGGCGTTCCGCCGCGCGCCGCACGAGCGCCCCGTTGGCGAAGGGCTGTTCCTGCCCCGGCAGAGCTGGTTCCTGCCGGCCATCGTCGTGTCCGCGCTCCTGATTACGTGCATCACGAGCATCGCCACGTTGCAGCTGCGGCTGGAGAAGAACCTGTCGTCGCTGGCGGACGACCTGGAGCTGTCGGGCGAGTACCGGGGCGCGGCGCGGGTGCGCGCGCGCATCCAGCCGTTGCAGCGCGATTTGACGTTGCCGGTGGCGTTCCTGGGCGGGTTCGCGGCGCTGGGGGCCATCTTCACGGCGGCGTGGGCGGCGCGCCGGCTGGCGCAGGGCGCGAGGGCGGTGGGGGCGTCACTGGACGCGCTGGTGGAGGGCCGCGCGGCGCCGCCGCAGTGGGTGTCCACGGATGAGCTGGGGGATTTGTCCGCGCGCACGTGGCTGCTCTACGAACAATTGCAGGAGCTGCCCCGGGCGCTGAGCTCGTCCGCGGGGCACCTGGCGAAGGCGGGCACGCGGCTGACGGAGGCGAGCGACCAGCAGAACCAGACGTTGTCTCGTCAGGCGTCCGCCATCCATCAGGCGCGCACGACGGCGCAGGAGATCCAGCAGATGTCGAAGCTGGCGGCGAGCCGCGCGGGGAGCGTCCTGCAGGTGGCGGAGCGCGCCGCGGCGATGGGCAAGCTGGGCGAGGAGTCACTGGCGGGCACGGAGCAGGGGCTCGACGACATCCGGGGCCTGACGCACGGCTTGAACCGGCAGGTGGTGGACCTGGGCACGCGGGCCCGCGAGGTGGGCCGGGTGTCGGAGGTGGTGAAGTCGCTGGCGGACCAATCGCACATGCTGGCCATCAACGCGGCCATCGAGGCGAGCCGCGCGGGCGAGCAGGGCCGGGGCTTCGCGGTGGTGGCGCGGCAGATGCGCGAGCTGGCGGACCAGTCCATCAAGGCGACGGGCCAGGTGCGCGGGCTGCTGGAGGGCATGGAGACCGCCACGGGCGAAGCGGTGGTGACGGCGGACAAGAGCTCCGCGGGCGTGGAGGCGGCGCTGGTGCCGCTGCGCAAGAGCGGCGAGCGGCTGCGGGAGCTGATCAAACTGACGCACGAGTCCGCGTCGGCGGTGCGGCAGATCGCCGAAGCGGTGGCGCAGCAGCACGCGGGCGTGGATCAGCTGTTCAGCGCGGTGAGTGAGATGGACGAGCTGATGGCCGCGACGCTGCGGCAGCTGGGCACGACGCAGGAAGCGGCGACGGCGGTGGCCCAGGCGACGGGGCAGGTGTCGGAGCTGGCGGAGCGGTACGTGTCGTAGTCTGGCCTTCCGTCTGTCATTGCGTTAGCCTCCATCCCGGTCGAAAAACGGCGGACCGGTTCGGTGAGCCCCGGTCACTTCCATGGTGGAAGCACTTGTCCGTCTCCTTCGGGATTCAGGACCCACGGCCCTTCGAAGGCATTCGTGTGCCTTCGCGAGGTCCACCATGAAGCTGAACCACCTTGATCTGCAGGTCCCCGACGTCCAGGCCACCGCCCGCTTCTTCACGCGCTACTGCGGCTTCACGTCGCACGCGAAGAACCATGACTCGCCCGCCATCGCCATGCTCGGCGGGACGGATGGCTTCGTGCTCATCCTCCAGCGCCGCAAGCGCGACTCCGACGTCTTCCCCGAGGACTTCCACGTCGGCTTCCTCCAGGACTCCGAAGCCCCCGTGCTCGCCTTCCATGAGCGCGTGAAGGCGGACGGCCTGGAGGTGTCCGACGTCATCCGCAACAACCGGGGCACCCTCGTCTACTGCCGCGCCCCGGGCGGCATCCTCGTGGAGGTGAGCTGCCGCCCCTGACAAAGGGTCAGCCGGTGCGCCGCGAAGGGGGCTCTTCCCGGGACGTGGACCTCCACTCCCGGGAGTGCCAGTCGAGTTGCTGGGGACGCGGCAGCTTCCATTCGAGCTGATGCACCCGGGGCAGCTCGACGGGCCTCGGCCGCGTGGCCGTCACCTTCCGGCTCACGATCCGGGTCAGGCGCATCAACTGGTCCCGGTCGAGCCGGACGCGGCCGTAGTGGGAGCGCTGGATGGCTTCCAGTTCGGCCGCGTCGATGCGGGAGCCATGATGGGCGATGTACTGCGCCAGCCGAGGCCCCAGCGCGTAGTGGAGCTTCCTCGCCGTGAGCAGGGACCGGACCACACAGAGGCCCTCGTAGGGGTTCTCCTCCAGGTTGATTTCGAGCACCTGCTCGCGCACCGCACGGAAGAAAGCGTCTCCGTACACCTGGCGCGCACGCCCTTTCCGGGTGTCCAGCTCCGCGGCGACGGCCTCCACGTTGAGGAAGGTCGTCCTCGGCAGGTGCGCGAAGTCCCCTCCGGGAACAAGCCTCTGCTGGAAGGCCCACGTGGACTCCAGGGTCCAGATGTCCACCGGGAGCTTCTGGACCTGGAGCCGCAACCCCCCGAACCGGTTGACCCGGACCAACTCCCGAGAGAACGCCTCCCGGAGCGCATCCCCCGTCGCCCCCGCCACCACCAGGTCGACGTCCCGGGGCGCCGCCGTCGCCGACACGGCCAGCAGGTCCCTCAACGTGCCGCCAAAGACGAAGACCTGCCAGTCATGCTCCCGGAAGACGTCCAGGAGCGTCCGCATCGCCCCATGCCAGGGATGCGGCACGCGGGTGACGAAGTCGCTCAGACGCCTGCGCAGGACCCCCACGGGATCGTGGATGACCGCGCTATCCGTGGGTGAGCCGCGCATGGAGGTCGCAAGCGAAGGTGTCTGTCATTCCACAGACGTAGTCAGTCACCAACTGATAGCGGTGGTACAGCGGAGGGAGGCTCGGGTTCTTGCAGGCGGATTCGAACGCGGTCCGGTAGTTCCTCGACAGCAGGTTGTAGACCTTGCCTTCAGGGCTCTTGTTGAACTTCTTCCAGGCTTTGCTTGTGGTGTCCACCGGGTCCGGACATCCCTGAGCCCCCTCCCAGAAGATGTCCATCAATCCGTGGATGACACGGCGGCCCAGGGTCTCCAGGCGGAGCGTCTCCGGGGCGTTGTAGACGTGTTCGCGCCCGAACTTCTTGCACACCTCGATGAGGCGGGCCGCCCCACTGGCATTGATGAGGTCGCCCTGTGTCAGCGCCTCTCCCTGCATGAGCCGGGCGTAGTGCCGCCGGAAGGCCGCGAGGACCTCCTTCTTGGCCTCGCCGATGACCAGGGTCCGGAAGTGCTGCGCGAGGGCTTCGTCCTGAGCCCGCCCTGCCAGCGGCGTGTCCGCTTTCTCGATGTACTCATGGACACTCTTGAGGATGCGCTGCGCCATGCCCGAATCGTCGTTCCCCTCCAGGAAGGCTTCGACCTCGTGCCAGCTCACGATGCCCTTCTTCACTCCATCCTCGAGGTCCACGGTCGCGTAGACCATGTCGTCACAGGCCTCGACGAGGTACGCGATGGGGTTGCGCGCAGCGCCCGTTCCGGTGAGCGACCGAACCCTGTCCACGAGGGGCTGCTCCGAGGCGAAATAACCGGGCTTCTTCCTGTCGGCGGGCCCCGTGTCGGACGTCTCATCCGAAGCGGCCGTGTATTTCATCGCGGCCGACAGCGTGCCCACCGTCAGGTTCAGCCCGTAGGAGTCCGCGAGCAGTTGAAGGCGCGACACGATGCGCAGCGTCTGGGCGTTTCCTTCGAACCGCAAGAAATCACTCCGGAGCTGGCCGTCACGTCCAGGAGCCGTCTTCGTCCCAGGGTAGAGCCCCTGGCCCGTCTCGCCGAAGCGCTTCTTGAACCAGCTGCTGATGGCCTCCTCGCCCGCATGACCGAATGGAGGGTTTCCCAGGTCGTGAATGAGGCCGCACGTCGCCGCGATGGCTTCAATGTCGAGGACCCGTTGGCTGGAATCGATGTGGCCCTCGCGCCACATCCAACGGGCCGCGCCACGCGCGAGCCCCCGGGCCAATGTCGACACCTCCAGCGAATGCGTCAGGCGCGTCCGGACCGCGTCGTTCGGATCCAGCGGAAACACCTGGGTCTTGTCCTTCAGGCGCCGGACCGGTGTGGAGAAGACCGTCCGGTCATAATCCCTATCGAACTCGGTCCGGCCATCGTCCTCCAGCGGCGCGGAGGCCCGTCCACCCATGGCCTCGCGGATCCGCGTGTCACACAGCAAGGTCTTCCAATCCAGCCCCATGATGTCCCCCCTGCTTCGACGATGTCGCCGAACCTAGCGGGGAGGTCTGACATGGGATGACCCGGCGCGCCCCTTCAGCCGCTCCGCGCCACGCGGAGCGGCTCGTCGCCGACATCTTCCATCGGCGGCACGTACGGCCAGCCCTTCAGCGGACCCTTGCCGGCTTCACGCGTGAGGTAGTCCGCCGCGATGTTCGCGCTCTCCATGATGGTCAACAGCCCGCTTCCCGGGTGCGTCCCGCCGCCCACGAAGTACAGCCCCTCCACCTGCGCGTTCTTCACGCGGGGCCGCAGCGGGCCCAGTTGCATCCAGGTGTGCGACAGGTTGAACACCGCGCCCCGGAACACATTGAAGTCGTCCCTCCACGTCTCCGCCGTGAAGTAGCGCTCCGCCTTCACGTGCTCGCGCAGGTTCTTGATGCCCACCTTCTCCAGCATCTTCGGGATGCGCTCGCGCAGCGCCGCCTCCGTCTTCGCCCAGTCCACCGGGCGCGCCGTGTTGGGCGTGGGCACCAGCACGTACAGCGTGGAGTGCCCCTTCGGTGCTCCCGTGCCGTCCGTCACCCCCGGGTTGCACACGTAGAAGGGCGGGTCGTCCACGTCCACCGTGCGGTCCTCCAGCGCGTCCTTGTCCGTGCGCCTCGCGCTCTCCGACAGGTAGATGAGGTGGTGCGGCAGGTCCGCGTACGTCGTGTCCACCCCGTAGTACGCCATGAACGTGCTGCACGAATACTTCGCCCGCTCCAGCGCCCCGTCCGACAGCCGCGTGCCCTCGCGCAGCTCCGGCGCCAAGAGCTTCTGCGCCGCGTACGCCAGGTCCGCGTTCACCACCACCGCGTCCGCGTCCAGTGCCTCGCCATTCGCGAGCTTCACGCCCACCGCGCGCCCGGCCTCCGTGCGCACCTGCTCCACCGCCGTGCCCATCCGGAACGTCACGCCCAGGTCCTGGGCGCACTTCATCATGCCTCGCGCCAGCTCCCGGAACCCGCCCTGCACGTGCCACACGCCGAAGCACAGCTCGATGAACGGAATCACGCTGAACACCGAGGAGCACGTCGTCGGGTGCAGCCCCAGGTACTTGGACGGATACGCCAGCGCGTACGTCATCCGGTCGTCGTGGAAGAACGAGTCCAGCTGCCGGTAGAGCGTCTGCCACGGCTTGAAGCGCAGCGTGGGCGCGAGCCGCCAGGGCGCGTAGTAGTCCAGGCTGCCCGCGTTCGTGCAGATGAACTTCTCGTACGCGAGCGCGTACTTGCGCCGCCCGTCCTCCATCCACTCCTGGAGCGCGCGCCCCTTCCCCGCGCCGAACTTCTCCAGGTCCTGGCCCATCCGCTCCAGGTCCTTGCGCGTGTCCAGGTGCGTGCCGTCCCAGAAGTGCACGCGAGTGTTCGGGTCCACCGGCACCAGCGTGACGTAGTCCTCCAGCCGCTTCCCCGAGCGCCAGAAGATCTGCTTCAGGATGCCCGGCAGTTGGAGGATGGACGGGCCGGTGTCCACCGCGTACTCGCCGCCCTCCCCCAGCGTGAGCCCCTTCATCCGGCCGCCGGGCACCGGGTCCTTCTCCACCACGGTGACCCGGAAGCCCTGCCCCGCGAGGTTGATGGCGGCCGTCAGGCCCCCCGGGCCCGCGCCCACGACGATGACGTGCTGAACCATGTGCCTCACGATGCCCGGCCCCATGCCGCCTGGCGACTGTCCCTTGAGGACGGCCCGCACGAAAAAGCGTTTCCTTCCGGGACTCCGGGCGGCCCGCCGGGCGTTGGCTCCAGGCCGACCCGCTCCTTCTCCTTCGGAGCGTTCTCTGGAAGACGGGCCAACATCCTGAATCCCCAGGGTGCCCGGCCTCCTGTAGCCTGCGACGCGCATCCATGAATCCCCCCTCGGAGGCCCGCCCACAGGAAGTCCTGCTGTTCACCCTGGAGCGGCAGCGCTACGGCCTGCCCGTGGAGGACGTGCGCGAGCTGGTGCGCGCCGCGCGCCTCACGCCCCTGCCCCGGGCCCCAGACGTGGTGGAGGGCCTGCTCAACCTGCGCGGGGAGCTCTTGCCCGTGCTGGACCTGCGCCGCCGCTTCCGCCACCCCGCTCGCGCCCTGTCCCCCATGGACCACTTCATCGTCGCCTCCGCCGGTGGCCGGGTGGTGGCGATGCGCGTGGACCGGGCGGAAGGACTCCACGCCGTCACCCCCGGGGAGTGGGACCCGTCCCCCCGGGAGCTGCCGGGCGTGGGGTTCGTGGCCGGGGCCGCGAAGCTCACGGACGGACTGGTGCTCGTGCACGACCTGCGCTCCTTCCTCTCCGAGGCGGAGGCCCTGCAACTCGACAGCGCGCTCGGAGCCCGTCCGGAGCCTGCTTGATTGGCGGCGTCCTCCCCCCGGGCTTCAAGGAGGTGCTCGCCCTGGTGGAGGAGCGCGCGGGGCTCGCCGCGCCCAGCTGCCTGGCCGCCGCGCTGGAAGGGATCCAGCGCGCCATGGCCCGCGCCAACCAGGAGGACGTGGAGGCCTACCTGCGCGAGCTGTCGTTCAACAGCGCGCTCATGGACGACCTGCTCACCGAGCTCACCATCGGGGAGACGTACTTCTTCCGCACCCACGAGCACTTCGACCACCTGCGCCGCGAGGTGCTGCCGGAGCTGCGCGAGCGCCAGGGGCCGGACCACCTGCTGCGCGCGTGGAGCGCGGCGTGCTCCTCCGGGGAAGAGCCCTACTCCATCGCCGCGCTGCTGATGACCGAGGGGTGGGAAGAGCGCATGACGGTGCGCGCGACGGACGTGTCGCGCACGGCGCTCCAGCGCGCCCAGCAGGCCCGCTACACGGACTGGTCCCTGCGCGGCCCCTCCGCGGACCGCATGCGCCCCCACCTCAAGCAGGAGGGCCGCTTCTACCTGCTGTCGCAGGAGGTGAAGCGCCACGTGCAGCTGGGCTACCTCAACCTGGCGCTGGAGACGTGGCCCTCCGCGGAGAGCGGCCTCTGGCAGATGGACGTCATCTTCTGCCGCAACGTCCTCATCTACTTCAACCGCGCCACCATCGAGGGCGTGGCGCGCAGGCTCCATGCGTCGCTGAATGACGGCGGGTACCTGTTCACGGGGCCGTCGGATCCGCCGCTCGGGGACTACGCGCCGTTCGAGCCCGTCCTCACGGAGTGGGGCGTGCTGTACCGCAAGCCCCTGGCCGGCGCGAACGCCGGGCACTTCGTCCCGCTCCAGCCCCTGGCGCCGCTGCGCGCGGATGGCACGCCCTTCCCCGTGGCCACGCCGGGGGCGGCCTCCGGCGGACGTCCCGGCTCCGGTTCGTTCCCCGCGCCGCCAGGGGCCCGGCCGCCTCCGGCGGGAGGTGCCGGAGGCGCCGCGCCGGGGACGCTCGCCGCCGGGATGCCCGCGACGGCCGGAGCGGCTGGCGCGACCGGGGGTGTCTCCCCGCCGTGGACGTCCGGGCTCGCGGGAGCGGGGACCGGCGCGCCGGCTCCGGGGACCGGCCCCCACGGCGCTCCGGAGCTCGGACGTTTCGGCGGTGCGCCCGCTCCGGGCCTCGGGACTCCGGGCGGCGGTGCGCCCCTGCCGGGGGGAGCCCGCTCCGGCGCCGCTCCCGCTTCGGGGACACCGGCGGGCCGCACCGGGGATGCGTCCACTTCGGGCACGCGGACCCGCTTCACGCTCAGCGTGGAGGCCCTGGAGGCCGTGCGGGTGGCGCTGGCCCGGGGCGACTGGCGCGAGGCGGCCCGGCGGGCGGGGGCCCAATCCGCCGACCCGGAGGGCGCCCTGGCCGCGGTTCGTGCACTGGCCAACCTGGACCCGCGCGCGGCGCTGTTCGCCTGCGAGGAGGCTTCGGTTCGTCACCCACTGGTCGCCGGTCTGCGGTATCTGGAGGCCTTGCTGCTCCTGGGGCAGTCGCGGCTGGCCGACGCGGAGAAGTCCGCCCGGCAGGCGCTCTACCTGGAGCCGGGGCTCGCGGTGGGCCACCTGCTCCTGGGCCACGTGCTGCGCCGGCAGGACCAGTCCGCCGCCGCCGCCCGGGCCTACCGCGAGGCGGAAGGGCTGTGCCGGAAGCTGTCGCCAGAGGCGCTGGTGCCGCTGGCGGAAGGTGAGCGGGCCGGGGCGCTGGCGGACGTGGCCCGCGCGGAGTGGCGGCGCCTGGAGCAGACCGAAGTCTAAAGAGGCGAGCGGATGGCGAAGCGCGAGGGAAACATCGACTGGGACAAGGCCCGGGCCCGGCTGGAAGCGCTGGAGCGCGCCACCGAGGCACGCGACACCTTCACCGACGACGCGGCCCGCGAAGCGCTCGACGCGCGCGCCCTCTTGCTGGCCCGCCCGCCGGAAGTCCCCGTGCTGCCCGGCAGCCAGCGGGAGATGGTCCGCTTCAAGGCCGCGGGCCAGACGTATGCCCTGGAGTCGCGCTTCATCCTGGAGGTTATGCGCGCGCCGGAGCTCACCCTGCTGCCGGGCGCGCCGCCGCTCTTGCGCGGCCTGACGCTGCTGCGCGGCGAGGTGCTGCCGGTGGTGGAGCTGGCGCCGCTGTTCGGCCGGCCCGCGGCGCAGGGCACCGGCCCCGTGCTGGTGGTGGGAGTGGCCCGCGCGGAGCTGGGCCTGCGCACGGATGAGGTGATGGAGGTGATGGTGCTGACGGGCACGGACCTGTTGCCCGCGCCCCCCTCCCTGGAAGAGGAAGCGGGCGCGCTGGTGTCCGGCGTCAGCCCCGACGGCACGCTCGTCCTGGAGGGAGAGGCCCTCCTCGCCGACGAGCGTCTCGTGTTCGAGCTTTCCGAAGAAGGAGTCGCATGAGCATCGGGAATCGCATCGCGCTGGGCTTCGGGCTGTCCCTGCTGGTGCTGCTGATCATCGCAGGCGTGGCCTTCCAGGGCGCCCAGCAGCTCACCACCACCACCGAGGGCCTGCTGGAGGCCCACAACAACTACAAGCTCCTGCGCGAGGTGCGCGCGCTCGTCGTGGACGCGGAGACCGGCCAGCGCGGCTTCATCCTCACCGGTGAAGAGAGCTACCTGCGCCCGTACCAGAACGCCATGGCCGAGCTGCGAACGGACCTGGACGCCCTGCGCCCGGCGATGGCCCGCTACCCGGATCAGCGCACCCGCTTCGCGAAGCTGGAGCCCCTGGTCCTGAACAAGCTGGACGAGCTGGCGGACACCATCCGCGTCCGCCGTGAGCAGGGCTTCGAGGCGGCCCAGGCCATCGTGAAGACCAACCGCGGCCAGAAGGAGATGGAGAGCATCCGGGAGGTCATCTTCGAGATGCGCGACACGGAGGAGGAGCGCTGGAAGCAGTACTCCGACGCCGCCTCCCAGGCCGCGCAGCGCAGCGTCTGGGTGCTGGCGCTGGGCACCCTGCTGGGCCTGGCCATCGTGGGCGTGGGCAGCTTCGTCATCACCCGCGGCATCACCGACCCCCTGCGCAAGCTCACCTTCGGCGCGGAGCAGTTGGGCAAGGGCGACCTCACCCACCGCATCGACGTGCGCGGCAAGGACGAGATGGCCGACCTGGCCGGCGCCTTCAATGGCATGGCGGAGCGCCGCCAGCAGGCGGAGATCCAGCTGGCCAAGCAGGCCGAGCAGCGCGAGCACACGCTCAAGACCGTGGCGGAGTTCGTCAACCAGTTGGCCGGCGCGTCCTCCGAAATCCTCGCCAGCACCACCGAGCAGGTGGCCGGCGCCCAGGAGCAGGGCACCGCCGTCACGGAGACGGTGAGCACCATCGAGGAGATCACCAAGACGTCGGAGGAGGCCGCCGGCCGCGCCCGCGCGGTGAGCGAGTCCGCCCGTCACTCGGAGGAGGTGGGCCGCTCCGGCCGCCGCGCCGTGGAGGAGGCCGTGTCCTCCATGGGCGCCGTGCGCGACCAGGTGGAGTCCATCGCGTCGCGCATCCTCGCCCTGGCCGAGCAGGCCCAGGCCATTGGCGACATCATCACCACCGTCAACGACATCTCCGAGCAGACGCACATGCTCGCGCTCAACGCGTCCATTGAAGCCAGCCGCGCGGGCGAGCACGGCCGCGGCTTCGCCGTCGTGGCCTCCGAGGTGAAGGCCCTGGCGGACCAGTCCAAGAAGGCCACCGCGCAGGTGCGCCAGATCCTGGGTCAAATCCAGAAGGCCACCCACGGCGCGGTGATGACCACGGAGGAGGGCACCAAGAGCGTGTCCGCCGCCACGCGCGTCGTCACCGAAGCGGGCACCACCATCCAGCAGTTGGCGGACCTGCTCACGCAGGCGTCGCTCACGGCCGCTCAAATCGCCGCGTCCGCCAACCAGCAGGCCACCGGCATCGGGCAGATCCGCCAGGCGATGCACGACGTGAACCAGGCCACGCAGCAGGGGCTCATCTCGTCGCGGCAGACGGAGCGCGCGATGCAGGACATCAACGCCATGGGCCAGAAGCTCAAGGGGCTGCTCGGGGAGTTCGGGCGCTAACCCATGGATCGCGACAGGCTGGCGCAGGCACTGCTGGACTCGTTCCTGGAGGAGCTGGAGGGGCACGTGGTGTCCCTCAACCGGGACCTGCTCGCGCTGGAGCAGGCCCCGGCGCGCGCGAAGGAGCTCATCCCGGGCATCCTGCGCACGCTGCACAGCGTGAAGGGCGCGTCGCGCGCGGCCAGCGCCAGCATGGTGGAGAACGCCTGCCACCGCATGGAGGAGGTGCTGGAGCCGCTCATCCACGGGCGCGCCCCCTCGCCGGACCTCTTCGAGCTGTGCTTCGCCACGGTGGACGCGCTGGACGACGCGGGCCGCCGCCTGGCCTCGCGCCAGGAGCTGGCCGGCTCGCCGCTGGAGACGCTGCTGCCCCAGTTGGAGCAGGCCGCGCACGGCACGCCTGGCCAGACTCCGCCGAAGCCGGCGCCCGCCGCCCCCGCCGCCGACGCGAAGCCCCCGGCCCCCGCGGAGGCCGAGCCGGAGCCCGCCCTCCCCGCGCAGGCCAGCGGGGAGACGCTGCCGGTGCGCGTGTCCGGGCAGAAGCTGGACGCGCTGCTGGGCCGCAGCGGTGAGTTGCGCGTGGCGATGCTGCGCCTGGAGGGCCACGCCGAGTCGCTGGAGGCGCTGCGCGACGACGTGACGGGGCTGCGCGAGCGGGTGCGCGGCACGCAGTCCGAGACGACGCTGCGCCGCGTGGAGCTGGAGCTGGGGCGGGTGGCGCGCGTGCTGGCGCAGGACCGCCGCGCGCTGTTCCAGTCCTCCACCGGCCTGGATGATGAGGTGCGCCGCGCGCGCATGCTCCCCTTCGAGGAGGGCTGCACCGGCCTGGAGCGCGCCGCGCGCGACGTGGCGCACGGCCTGGGCCGGCGCGTGCGCATGGAGGTGCACGGCGGCGGGCTGGACCTGGACCGCTCGCTCTTGCAGTCCCTGCGTGAACCGCTGCTGCACCTGGTGCGCAACGCGGTGGCGCACGGCCTGGAGGCGCCGGAGGAGCGCGTGCGCCACGGCAAGCCGGAGGAGGGCCGCGTGGTGCTGTCCGCGCGGCTGCGCGGCAGCCGGGTGGAGGTGGCGGTGGAGGACGACGGGCGCGGCCTGGACCTGGAGGCCCTGCGCGAGCGCGCGCGGACCCGGGGCATGGAGGCGCCCGAGGACGACGAGGACGCGGCGCGGCTGGTGTTCCTGCCGGGCCTGTCCACCGCGGCGAAGGTGACGGCGGTGTCCGGCCGGGGCGTGGGCCTGGACGTGGTGCGCGCCCAGGTGGAGGCCCTGCGCGGCAGCGTGGAGGTGGCCTTCAAGGCGGGCCAGGGCACCCGCTTCACGCTGGACGTGCCCCTCACCCTGAGCACCCTGCGCGTGCTGCTGGTGTCCGTGGGCGGGCAGGTGCTGGCGCTCGCCAGCGAGGGCGTGGACCGGCTCTTGCGCCTGGCCCCCTCCGACGTGCGCGAGGTGGAGGGCCGCATGTCCTGGGTGACGCCGGAGGCGCTGGTGCCGCTGGCGTCGCTCGCGGGCGTGCTGGACCTGCCCCCGGGGCCGCCGAAGACGCGGCCCCCCGCGGTGGTGCTGTCCGCGGGCACCGCGCAGGCGGCGCTGGTGGTGGACGAGGTCATCGCGGAGCAGGAGGTGCTGGTGCGCTCGCTGGGCAGCCGCGTGAAGCGCGCCCGGCACGTGGCCGCCGCGGCGGTGCTGCCGGATGGGCGCATGGCGCTCTTGCTCAACCCCGCGTCGCTGGTGCGGGCCGCGGGGGGACGCCCCTCCGCGCAGTTCTTCCCCACGCCCAAGGAGCAGGTGGCGCGGCGGCGCGTGGTGCTGGCGGACGACTCGCCCACGACGCGCATGCTGGAGCAGAGCATCCTGGAGGGCGCCGGCTACGACGTCACCGCGTGCGCGGACGGCGCGGAGGCGTGGGAGCGGCTCCAGGCGGGCGGCGCGGACGCGCTGGTGATGGACGTGGAGATGCCGCGCATGGACGGCTTCCAGGTGACGGAGGCCGTGCGCACCTCTCCACGCTTTGGACGGCTGCCGGTGGTGCTCGTCACGTCGCGTGAGAAGCCCGAGGACAAGGCGCGCGGCCTGCAAGCCGGCGCGAGCGCGTACATCGTGAAGAGCGCGTTTGACCCCACGAGTCTGCTGGAGACCCTGAGGCGACTGCTATGAAGACCGAACCGTTGCGCATCCTGGTGGCCGAGGACTCGCCCACCGCCCGGCGGCTGCTGGTGGAAATCCTGCGCACCGACCCGGCGCTCACCGTGGTGGGCGAGGCCCGGGACGGCCTGGAGGCGGTGGAGCTGTGCCAGCGGCTGCAGCCCGCGCTGGTGACCATGGACATCCAGATGCCGCGCATGGACGGCCTGGACGCCACCCGCCGCATCATGACGGAGGTCCCCACGCCGGTGGTGGTGGTGTCCACGCTGGTGGAGCGCGACATCCAGACGTCCATGGCCGCGCTGAGGGCCGGGGCGCTGGCGGTGCTCCAGAAGCCGGTGGGCCCGGAGTCGCCGGACTTCGAGGCGGACAGCCGCCGCCTGCGCGACACGCTCAAGGCCATGGCCCAGGTGAAGGTGGTCCGCCGCTGGCCGGACCGCGCCCTCACGCCTTCGTCTCCACCGGAGTCCACGCCCACGCCCGGCGCCCGCCCGCCCGCCGTGCTGGCGATGGCCGCGTCCACCGGGGGCCCCGCCGCGCTCTACCGCATCCTGTCCGACCTGGGCGGCAGGGATGCCCCCCCGCCCCCCATCCTGCTGGTGCAGCACATCGCGCTGGGCTTCGGCTCCGGCCTGGCCACCTGGCTGGGCACGGCCACGAAGCTGTGCGTGAAGGTGGCCGAGGACGGCGAGCCCCTCGTGCCCGGCACCGTGTACCTGGCCCCGGACGACAAGCACCTGGGTGTCACCACGGATCACCGCGCGCAGGTGTCCGGCGCCGCCCCCATCCAGGGCTTCCGGCCGTCCGCCAACTGGCTCTTCCGCAGCGTGGCCCGTGCGTATGGGCAGACGTCACTGGCGGTCGTGCTCACGGGGATGGGGCAGGACGGCCTGGACGGCATCCGGGACCTGCACCAGGCAGGCGGGCGGGTCATCGCCCAGGACGAGGCGACGTCCGTCGTCTACGGCATGCCCGCCGTGGTGGTGGGCGCCAACCTGGCGCACGAGGTCCTGCCGCTCGGGCAGATCGCGCGGCGGCTGCTGGCCCTGCTCCAGCCCACGGGCCGGCTTGGCTGAAGTGTTGGTTGAGTGAAATTGATTCATCGGATTGCGTGGCCGGAATGGCGGCCCTGGCACGGAGTGTCAATATCGGGTCCAATTGGGGCATCCCACCCCCGCCCCCCTCTTCCCGATGAGCGCTCCCACGACCGGTCTGGCCTACGAAGCGGTGTTCGCCGCCATCCCCGACCCCGCCTACCTGCTGGATGGCACGGGGCGGTTGGTGTCGTGTAGCGCGGCGGGGGCCCGGGCGCTCGGCCGTGAGGCGGGCGCGCTGTCGGGCCGGCACTGGAGCGAGCTGGGGCTGCCGCAAGAATCCCTGGCCGCGCTGGAGTCCGCGCGCGTCCGCGTGGTGACGCTGCGGGAGTCCACCACCGTGGAGGCGCCGTGGCCGGGCGCGCAGGGCATCCGCCGGCACGCGCTGGTGCTCACGCCGCTGGGTTCGGACGCGGAGGCGTCTCCGGCGGTGCTGGTGACGGCGCGGGCGCTCACGGAAGCCGAAGCCGTCTATTCACGCGCCCTGGAGCTGGAGCAGGCCGCGCGCGCGGAGGTGGAGACCGCCGAGCGCCGCCGCTCCTTCCTCTACCAGGCGATGACGACGCTGTTCACGCACCCGCCGGATCCGCAGGGCATGTACACGCTGCTCGCGCACCTGGCGGTGCCGGACCTGGCGGACTGGTGCCTGGTGGACGCGCTGGAGCAGGGCCCGTGGGTGGGCCGCGCGGCGGTGGCGTGCCTGGATCCGACGCAGCAGGAGCGCGCCCGGGGCCTGCCCATGCGTACGGAGGTCCGCGAGGACGCGCCCGTGGGCCTCTTGCGCGTGCTGCGCACGGGCGAGCCGGAGCTGGTGCCCGCGGTGACGGAGTCGCTCCTGCGCGCGGCGGCGGCGGAGCCCGCGCACCCGGCGATGCTGGAGGCGTTGCAGGCGCGCTCGTACATGATCATCCCGCTGCGCGCGCGCGGCCACACGCTGGGCGCGGTGACGTTCGTGAGCTCCGGCTCCGGGCGCCGCTACGGCCCGGACGACCTGGCGCTGGCGGAGGACCTGTGCCTGCGCGCGAGCCTGGCCATCGACAACGCGCGGCTGGTGGGTGAGTCCCGCCGGGCGGCGCGCGCGCGCGAGGACCTGCTCGCGGTGGTGTCGCACGACCTGAAGAACCCGCTGGGCGTGGTGCAGTTGGGCGCGGCGCTGCTGCTGCGCGGCACGGCGGGCAAGCCGGGCGGCGAGGCGGTGGCGAAGCAGGCCACGCGCATCAACGACGCGGCGGAGCGCATGTCGCGGCTCATCTCCGACCTGCTGGACTGGGGCCGCCTGGAGGCGGGGCACCTGCCGCTGGAGTTGGGCGAGCACACCGCCGTGGCGCTGGCCACGGAGGCGCTGGAGGCCATCCGTCCGCTGGCGGAGGCCAAGGGGCTGCACCTGGAGGCGGACCTGCCCACGGAGGGCCTGCGCGTGAAGTGCGACCGCAGCCGCGTGCTCCAGGTGATGGGCAACCTCTTGGGCAACGCCGTGAAGTTCACCCCGCCGGGCGGCACGCTGGCGGTGAAGGCGGTGATGCGCGGCGGCGAGGTGTCCTTCGACGTGCGCGACACGGGCAACGGCATCGCGCCGGACGCGCTGCCGCACATCTTCGACCGCTACTGGCAGGCGCGCGACGCGGCGGCCCGCGGCACCGGATTGGGGCTGGCCATCGCCAAGGGTCTGGTGGAGGCGCACGGCGGCTCCATCCGCGCGGAGAGCATCCTGGGCACCGGCAGCGTCTTCACCTTCACGCTGCCCGTGGCGCACATCGGCATGCCCGTCGCCGCTCCGCAGGCAGCCGCCGCCGGTGGCATGTCGCGTCCGCGCGACACCTACGAGCACTGACTTCAGCGCCCCTTCCTCCTCGCGGGAGGGCGCGCGTGCTCCAGGAAGGCGCGCAGCGCGGGGGACACCCGCGCGCGGCTGGGGAAGTAGAGGAAGAGGCCCGGCACGGACGCGGCGTAGTCCTCCAGCACGCGGCGCAGCGTGCCCGCCTCCAGCTGCGCTTCCACCTGTGACTCCAGCACGTACGCCAGCCCCAGGCCGGCCTCCGCCAGTCCCAGCCAGACGCGCTCGTCATTGGTGGTGACGGTGCCGCGCACCGGCAGCCGCCACGTGCGCGGGCCCTTCTCCAAATCCCACGGCAAGAGCGCGCCGGTGTTGGACGAGCGGTAGGTGAAGCAGTCGTGCTGGAGCAGGTCCCGGGGCTTCACCGGCGTGCCGTGGCGCTCCAGGTACTCCGGCGCGCCCACCACGATGAAGCGGAACGGGGGCGCGATGCGCACCGCCACCATGTCCCGCTCCAGGTACTCCTCCAGCCGGATGCCCGCGTCGAAGCCCTCCGCGACGATGTCCGCCTTGCGGCTCTCCACCACCAGGTCCATCTCCACCTGGGGATGGCGCTCGCGGAACGAGGCCACGAGCGGCGTGAGCACGAAGGGCAGCGCGGTGGCCGGTAGCGTCAGCCGCAACGCACCCGTCACCTCGCCGGGCCGCGAGGACGCGTCCTTGAGCGCCCCCAGCGCCTGCGCCACGCCCGGCCCGGCCTGCTCCACCAGCCGCCGGCCCGCCGCCGTCACCGCCACGCTGCGCGTCGTGCGCGACAGCAGCGGCACGCCCAGCCGTTCCTCCAGTTGGCGCACCGTGTGGCTCAGCGCGGAGGCGGACACGCCCAGCTCCGCCGCCGCGGCCGTGAAGCTGCGGTGCCGCGCGACGGTAATGAACTGGTGCAAGGCATTGAGCGGGGTCAGGGCCATTCCTGAGTTTTCTTCAGGAGTCCATCCGGATTCCAGACCTACCCCCACAAGCGCCCGTTCCCTATCCCTTGTCCTGTCTCGCGAAAGCAGTCCCCTTCCCAAGCGCGAGCAGGAGTCCTGCCATGGCATCCCCCACCCTGCCCCTGTCTGGCCGCGTCGCCGTCATCACCGGCGCCTCCAGCGGCATCGGCGCCGCCACCGCCCTGCGCCTCGCGCGGGACGGCGCGAGCGTCGCCCTGCTCGCACGCAGCAAGGCGCGGCTGGACGCGCTCGCCTCCACCATTACGCAAGGGGGTGGCCGGGCGCTCGCCCTGGGCACCGACGTGGTGGATGCGAAGTCCGTGAAGGAGGCGGCGAAGGTCATCGCGGGCGAGCTGGGCGTCGTGGACCTGGTCCTCAACAACGCCGGCCTCATGCGGCCCACGCCCATGGAGGCACACCCCACGGAGGACTGGGAGCGGATGATTGATTTGAACCTGAAGGCCACCGTGCGCGTCGTGGAGACCTTCGTGGAGCCGCTGCTGGCGGCGGCGAAGGCGGGCGGGCGCTCGGACCTCGTCAACGTGTCGTCCGTGGCCGCGCAGGCGGTGTACGCGAACTTCAACGTCTACGGCGCCACCAAGGCCGCCGTCACCCACCTGTCCCGCCACCTGCGCGCGGAGCTGGGCCCCCGCTTCGTCCGCGTGATGGCCCTGGAGCCGGGGCTGGTGGATACGGCCCTGCACGACGGCAACACCGACCCGGGCGCGCGGGCCTGGCTAGACAGCGCCCGGAAGTCGCTCACCTGGATGTCCCCGGAGGAGGTCGCGGACATCATCGCCTTCGCCACCGCCCTGCCCCGGCACATCAACTTCCAGCAGCTCACCCTCATGCCCACCCAGCAGGCCTGAGCCGCGCCCCACGCCTGTTGCCGAGGTGGCCTTCAGCGTGCCATGCAGGCGCCTTATGTCCTTCCTGCATCAGGCGCTGGTGTTCCTGGCCGCCGCCGTCGTCGCCGTGCCCCTCTTCAAGAAGCTGGGGTTGGGCTCCGTGCTGGGCTACCTGGCGGCGGGCGCGGCCATCGGGCCGTATGGCGCGGGCCTCATCTCCAACGTGGAGAGCGTCCTCCACACCGCGGAGCTGGGCGTGGTGCTGCTGCTGTTCGTGATTGGCCTGGAGCTGCAGCCGTCGCGCTTGTGGAACCTGCGCCGCTCCGTGTTCGGCATGGGCGGCGCGCAGGTGGTGCTGACGGGGCTCCTGCTCGCGGGCGTGTCGAAGGCGCTGGGCCTGTCCTGGAACGCGGCCATCATCGCGGGCTTCGGCCTGTCGCTGTCCTCCACCGCGTTCGCGCTCCAGCTGCTTGGGGAGAAGAACCAGCTCACCACCGAGCACGGGCAACTGGCCTTCGGCATCCTCCTGTTCCAGGACCTGGCCGTGATTCCCCTGCTGGCCGCGCTGCCGCTGCTGGGCACGTCCGACACGCCATCCACGGAGCCCGGGTGGCTGATGGCCGTGAAGGCCGTGGGCGCGGTGCTGGTGGTGGTGGTGGCGGGCCGCTACCTCCTGCGCCCGGTGTTCCGCGCGGTGGCGTCCGTGCACAGCCAGGAGCTGTTCACCGCGACGGCGCTGCTCGTGGTCGTGGGCACCGCGTCGCTGGTCAGCGCGGTGGGCCTGTCCATGGCGTTGGGCGCGTTCCTCGCGGGCGTGCTGCTGTCGGAGTCCGAGTACCGCCACGAGCTGGAGGCGGACATCGAGCCCTTCAAGGGCCTGCTGCTGGGCCTGTTCTTCATCGCCGTGGGCATGTCCGTGAACCTGGCGCTGCTCGCGCGCGAGCCCCTGCGCGTGCTGGCGCTGGTGCTGGGCCTCACGCTCCTCAAGGCGCTGGTGCTGTACGGGCTGGGCCGCGTGGGGCTGAAGAAGCCGGGCTCCGCGGAGAGCCTGGCGGTGGTGATTTCCCAGGGCGGTGAGTTCGCCTTCGTCCTCTTCTCCCTGGCGGTGTCCTTCCACGTGATGGACCGCGAGCAGGCGGACCTGCTGGTGCTGGTGGTGGGCCTGTCCATGGTGGTGACGCCGTTCCTGTCCGCCATCCACGAGCGCTGGGTGGCGCCGCGCTTCAAGCACAAGGGTCCGCAGCGCGAGTACAACGTGGCCCCGGAAGAGGACCACCCGGTCATCATCGCGGGCATGGGGCGCGTGGGGCAGGTGGTGGCCCGCCTGCTGCGCGCCCGCCGCATCGGGTTCACCGCCATCGACGCGAGCGCGGAGCACATCGACTTCATCCAGCGCTTCGGCAACCAGGTGTTCTACGGCGACGCGTCCCGGCTGGACCTGCTGCGCGCCGCCCGCGCGGAGAAGGCGAAGGTGTTCGTGCTGGCCATCGACGACATGGCCGCGTCCCTGCGCACCGCGCAGATGGTGAAGGAGCACTTCCCGCACCTGACCATCTACGCGCGGGCGCGCAACCGCGAGCACGCGTACCGGCTCTTGGACCTGGGCGTCACCCACCTCATCCGCGAGACGTTCGACGCGAGCCTCACCATGGCCGGCGACGTGCTCCAGGAGCTGGGCCTCACCTTCGCGGAGGCCCGCCGCTCCGTGGAGCGCTTCCGCGAGCACGACGAGGCCCTGATGCTGGAGAGCGCCAAGGTCTTCAAGGACGAGAAGAAGATGATGGAGGTCATCGTCCGCGCGCGCCGTGAGCTGGAGCAACTGTTCGAGAAGGACGAAGCCGAGCAGAAGTCGGCCTGAGGGACACAGCCATGAGCGCCGACACGAAGCCCTCCTCCCGCCTCTACCTGTGGGTGCTGGCCGCCATCTTCGCGGGGGGCCTGCTGGGCCACTTCGCGCCGTCCACCGCGGTGAAGCTCAAGCCGCTGGGCGACGGGTTCATCGCGCTGGTGAAGATGCTCATCTCCCCGGTCATCTTCCTGACCGTGGTGCTGGGCGTGGCCAACGTGGCGGACATGAAGAAGGTGGGCCGGGTGGGCGGCAAGGCGCTGCTCTACTTCGAGGTCATCTCCACGTTCGCGCTCCTCATCGGCGTGCTGGTGGTGACGGTGCTCAAGCCCGGCTCCGGCTTCAACGTGGACCCGCGCACGCTGGACGCGAGCGCCGTGGCCCGCTTCGCCCAGCAGGCGCATGACCAGTCCACCCTGGGCTTCCTGCTGCACATCATCCCGCGCACCTTCGTGGACGCCTTCACCGGCGAGGGCGACCTGCTCCAGGTGCTGCTCCTGGCGCTGCTGTTCGGCTTCTCTCTGACGGCCATTGGCGCGCAGGCGAAGCCCGTGGTCGTCCTCTTCGAGGCGCTCTCCAAGGCCTTCTTCCACATGATTGGCGCGGTGATGAAGCTGGCGCCCATTGGCGCGGGCGCGTCCATGGCCTTCACCCTGGGCGCCTACGGCGTCACCAGCCTGGGGCCGCTCCTGCGCCTCATGGGCTGCTTCTACCTGGCGTGCGTGCTCTTCGTCGTCGTCGTGCTGGGGCTCGTCGCGCGGGCGACGGGCTTCTCCATCCTGAAGTTCCTGCGCTACATCCGCGCGGAGCTGTTCCTGGTGCTGGGCACGTCGTCGTCCGAGTCCGCGCTGGTGCCGCTGATGCAGAAGCTGGAGCGGCTGGGCTGCTCCAAGTCCGTGGTGGGCCTGGTGGTGCCCAGCGGCTACTCCTTCAACCTGGACGGCACCAACATCTACCTCACCATGGCGGCGCTGTTCGTGGCGCAGGCGCTCAACGTGGACCTGACGTTCACGCAGACGGCCACGCTGCTGGGCGTGGCCATGCTCACGTCCAAGGGCGCCTCCGGCGTGACGGGCGCGGGCTTCATCACCCTGGCCGCCACGCTGGCGGTGGTGCCGTCCGTGCCGGTGGCGGGGCTGGCGCTCATCCTGGGCATCGACCGGTTCATGAGCGAGGCGCGCGCGCTCACCAACTTCATTGGCAACGGCGTGGCCAGCATCGTCGTGTCCCGCTGGGAGAACGAGCTGGACCGCGAACGGCTGCGCGCGGAGCTCAACGGGCAGCCCGTCCCCGAGGTCCCGCCCGCCGACGCGGGGACGCCGGCCTGAGCCGGATCAGGGGCGCGCCACCGCGTCGCGCACCGCCTCCTTCAGCACGTCCAGGTCCACCGGCTTGTCGAGCAACCGGCGGGCGCCCAGCCGCAGGGCCTCCGCGTGCGTCTCCTCGTCCGCGAAGGCGCTGAGCAGCAGCACCGGGCACGCGATGCCCTGCGCGCGCAGCCTCCCGAGCGCCTCCAGCCCGGTGCGCCCCGGCATGCGCACGTCGCTGACGATGAGGTCCGGCGGGGCGAGCGAGCCTCCGTGGCCCTGCATCATCGTCACGTAGTCCCCCAGCTCGAAGCCGTCCTCCACCTCCACCACCGTGTAGCCCGCGCGCTTGAGCGTCCGCACGAGCATGGCGCGCATCGCGTCGTCGTCCTCGGCCACCAGGATGCGCGGGGCGTGCGTGGCTTCTTCTCGCGGAGGTGCGTTCGTCATTTGATTGCGGAGGAGCATGGCGCATGCCACGTGCCCTCAAGAGACGTGGATCCGTCATGTCGCGTGGGGCTCCGGGGCATCCTGCCCCCGCCGGGGCAATGTGCCCCAGGCATGCATGGACATCGTGCCCCGCGTTGGCAGCCCCCCGCTCTGGGGCGCGTGTTGGCATGGCCAATGCTCTAGCCCCGGTCAGCCCGCACGCCACTCCACACCTCGCGGGTCTGATTCGGAGTCTCTCCATGAAGCGCACTTCCGCCCTGGTCCTCGGCCTGTCCCTGTCCCTCGCCTCCATGGGCGCGTTCGCCGCGGCCCCCAAGCCCGCCAAGAGCGCGCCCACCGCCCAGGCGAAGGCCGGCACCAAGGCGAAGAAGGCGAAGACGGGCACCTCCCAGAAGGCCCCCGCCGCTCCGGCCGAAGGCTCGAGCAGCAACTAGCCACACACTGTCGTGACGCAGCACCCGCGGTACCCGTAGCGTACCTCCCCGGTCCGTGTGTTCCTTCCCCCTCACGCACGAACCGGGGGTTGCCTCTTCCGTGAAGCTCGCTCGCAAATTCACCCTGGCCCTCGTGCTGCTCGCCGTCGCGGTGATGGCCGGGCTCCAGGCGTTCCAGGTCAACCGGGAGCTCGCCCGGTCGGAAATCGACACGCAGCACGACCACCGCCTGCTCGGGCACACGCTGGCCGGCTCCATTGGCAAGGCGTGGCAGCTGGCGGGCGAGGCCGAGGCGCTCACGCTCCTCAACCAGGCCAACCGCTTCCAGGAGCAGGTGCGGCTGCGGTGGGTGTGGCTGGATGGCGGCCCGGGCTCCGGCTTCGCGCCGGCGCTGCCCCCGACCCTGCTGCTCAGCCTGCGCGCGGGCAACGACGGCTGGCTGATGGACACCACCACCAGCCCGGGCGTGCTGCGCTCATACACGCCGGTGTTCCTGGGCCGGCGCATGGGCGCCATTGAAATCACCGAGTCCATGTCCGAACAGGAGATGCACGTGCGCACCACCGTGGTGGGCACCTTCATCGCCACGGCGGCGCTCTCCCTGTTCTTCCTGTTGGCCGCCATGGCCATGGGCCGCAGGCTGGTGGGCCGGCCCGTGGAGCAGCTGGTGCATCTGGCCGGACGGATTGGCGAGGGCGACCTCACCGCGCGCGTGCCCCTGCGGCGCGAGCAGGGCGATGAGCTGACGACACTGGCGGTGGCCATGAACCGGATGGGTGAGCAGTTGGAGGAGACGCGCGCGCGGCTGGCGTCGGAGACGGCGGCGCGCCTGCGCACGGTGGAGCACCTGCGGCACGCGGACCGGCTCACCACGGTGGGCAAGCTCGCGTCCGGCGTGGCGCACGAACTGGGCACGCCGCTCAACGTCGTGATGGGCCGCGCGAAGATGGTCTCCTCCGGCGAGGCGGAGGGCGACGAGGTGAACGAGTGCGCCCGCATCATCTTCCAACAGGCCCAGCACATGACCGGCATCATCCGGCAGCTGCTGGACTTCGCCCGGCGCCGCACGCCGTCCCGCGCGCCAGAGGACCTGTCCCTGCTGGCGGAGCGCACGCTGTCCCTGCTCAAGCCCATGGCCACCAAGCGGGGCGTGACGCTGTCCCAGGAGGTGCCCGCGGGCTTCACCGTGGAGGTGGACGCGGGGCAGTTCCAGCAGGTGCTCACCAACCTGGTGATGAACGGCCTCCACGCGATGAACCGGCCCGGCACCCTGCGGGTGCGCTCGCAGGTGCTGCGCGCCACGCCGCCCGCGGACGTGGGCGGCCCGGAGCAGGACTGGGTGCGGCTGGACGTGGAGGACGAGGGGACGGGCATCCCCGCGGACGTGCTGCCCCACGTCTTCGAGCCCTTCTTCACCACCAAGGACGTGGGCGAGGGAACGGGGCTCGGGTTGTCCGTCTCCTATGGGATGGTGCGGGACCACGGCGGCTGGATTGACGTGAAAAGCGAGCCGGGCCGTGGGAGTTGTTTCTCCATCTACCTGCCGCCGGGGACACACGCATGCCAGGCCGCATCCTGATTGTCGAAGACGAGCGCGAGATGCGCGCCATGGTGGAGAAGGGCCTCCAGCGCCGGGGCTTCCAGCCCGTGGCCGTGGCCGCCGCGGACGAGGCGCTCCAGAAGCTGTCCGTCGAGGACTTCGACACCGTCCTCACCGACCTGCGCATGCCCGGCATGGACGGCCTGGCGCTGTGCGAGCGCATCATGCTCAACCGGCCGGACATCCCCGTCGTCGTCGTCACCGCCTTCGGCAGCCTGGAGACGGCGGTGGCCGCCATCCGCGCGGGCGCCTACGACTTCATCACCAAGCCCATCGACCTGGACGCGCTGGTGCTGGTGCTGGAGCGCGCCGTGCAGCACCGCGCCCTGCGCGCGGAGGTGCGCCGCCTGCGCCAGGCCCTGGACCAGCGCCAGGACGACGGCGCGCTCGTGGGAGAGAGCCCCGCGCTCAAGCAGGCGTACGCGCTCATCGACCGGGTGGCGGACGTGGACGCCACGGTGCTGATTACCGGCGAGAGCGGCACGGGCAAGGAGGTCGCCGCGCGCGCGCTCCACGCGCGGGGCCGGCGCAAGGAGGGGCCCTTCGTGGCCATCAACTGCGCGGCCATGCCGGAGCAACTGCTGGAGAGCGAGCTGTTCGGCCATGCCAAGGGCGCCTTCACCGACGCGAAGGCGTCACGCACGGGCCTGTTCGTGAAGGCGAACGGCGGCACGCTGTTCCTGGATGAAGTGGGCGAACTGCCCATGACGCTCCAGCCGAAGCTCCTGCGCGCGTTGCAGGAGCGCGTGGTGCGCCCGGTGGGCGGGGACACGGAGACGCCCTTCGACGCGCGCATCGTCGCGGCGACCAACCGCGACCTGGAGCTGGCGGTGGAGGAGAACCGCTTCCGCGAGGACCTCTACTACCGGCTCAACGTCATTGGCCTGGAATTGCCCCCGCTGCGCGCGCGCGGCAACGACGTGCTGCTGTTGTCCCAGCGCTTCGTGGAGCAGTTCGCGTCCCGCACGGGCAAGAAGGTGGTGGGCCTGTCCCCCGCGGCGGCGCAGCGCCTCTTGGCCTACGGGTGGCCGGGCAACGTGCGCGAGTTGCAGAACTGCATCGAGCGCGCCGTGGCGCTCACGTCCTTCGAACAGCTCACGGTGGATGACCTGCCGGAGCGCATCCGCAACTACAGCACGCCGCGCGTGGTGCCGGAGAACACGGACCCGTCGGAGCTGGTGACGCTGGAGGAGCTGGAGCGCCGCTACATCCACCGCGTGCTGGAGGCGGTGGGCGGCAGCCGCACGCTCGCCGCGCGCATCCTGGGCGTGGACCGCAAGACGCTCTACCGCAAGCTGGAGCGCGGGGACGCCGAGGCCCGGGAGGCTCGGGAGGCGAAGAAGCCCTGAGCCGGGGGGAACGGGACCCACCGCCCCCGGGTGGCGTCCACCCCGTTTTCCCATCCCCTGGGAAGCCCTGGAGCATCCGCTCCGGCCACAACCCTCCGCCCGGGGCACAAGTCGCGGGTCACCCCTCGGGGCGGGCCCCCGCTTTGCTTTTCGCGGGGTATGGTTCCGGGAGGATGCGCCCCGGCCCCGTCCCAACCCGAGTCTTCTGTCTCATGGCGGACCTCGCGCGCGGCGGGGGCGACAAGAACAACACTGACCCGTTTCCTCCTGGAGGTTCCTCCCTACCCTCGGAAATCCACGAGTCCTTGTTTCGCGTAGACAGGCGGTCAGGACGCCTTTCGCCGTCCTGGTTCCGTGTTCCGGCGTTGAAGCCGGGCACGCTCCGCGGCACCGCTGTGTTTCCCACCTGAAGGAACCCGCTCCCCGTCGCACCCCGACGACCCACCGATGGCCCAAGCTCCCGCCCGCCCGCGTTCCCGTCCTTCCGCCCCGTCCCCGACGGAGGCCTCTGGCCCGGGTCTGCAAGCGCTGCTGGAGGCGCTGCCAGAGGCCTTCCTCGGCGTGGACGCGGGCTGGCGCATCACCTGGCTGAGCCGGCGCATGCGCGAGCTCCTGGGGGCCCGCGTCCAGCCGGGCGATGACCTGCGCAAGAAGGTGGCGGACGTGCTGGGCCTGGGCCCGCACCTGCGCCTGGACGTGCCCGCGACCGAGCAGCCCTCCGCCGAGTCCTACGAGCACCGCTGGCACGAGGGGGGCCTCTGCTTCGAGGTGAGCACCCGCCCCGTGGACGGCGGCCTGCTGGTGCACTGCCGCGACATCTCCCGCGAGTTCCAGGCCCGCCACGAGCTGCAGCGCGTGGGGCAGCTCTTCCAGGCGGTGATGGAGGGCACCACCGACGCCATCTACATCAAGGACATGGAGGGCAGGTACCAGGTCATCAACTCCGCGGGCGCGCGCGCCGTGGGCCGCACCGTGTCCGAGGTGCGCGGGCGCACCGACGCGGAGCTGTTCCCGCCCGACGAGGCCCGCGTCAACACGAAGCACGACCGGGACGTGCTCAAGGCGGGCCACCCCCTCACCTACGAGGACACGCAGCGCGACCCCGGCGGGGACCCGCGCGTGTGGATGTCCACCAAGGGCCCGCTGCGCGACCCGGAGGGCCACGTGTTCGGCCTGTTCGGCATCAGCCGCGACATCACCCAGCGCAAGTGGGCCGAGGACGAGGTGCGCCGGCACGCCGAGTTCCAGGAACACCTGATGGGCATCATCAGCCACGACATCCGCAGCCCGCTCGGCGCCATCATGAACTGGTCGCGCGTGCTCGCGGCCGGCGGACCCGCCGAGGAGACGGCGCGCACCAGCCAGCGCATCGCCACCGCGGCGGTGCGCATCGAACGGCTGACGCGCCTGCTGCTGGACTTCACCCGCGCGCGGCTGGTGGGCGGCGTGGTGATTGAACCGCGCGGCACGGACACGCAGGAGCTCCTGGCCAAGGTGGCGCACGAGTTCCGCGTGGCCTTCCCCAAGCGCGACATCGTCGTGGAGCACAAGGGCAACACGCAGGGGCACTGGGACCCGGACCGCCTGGCGCAGGTGGTGTCCAACCTGGTGGAGAACGCCCTCAAGTACGGCCCGGCGGACGCGCCCGTGCTGCTGTCCACGCGCGGGCTGCGCAACAAGGTGGTGGTGACGGTCCACAACCAGGGCCGCCCCATCCCGGAAGCCACCCTGCCCCACCTCTTCGAGCCCTTCCGCCAGGGACCGCAGCAGACGCGCACGCTGAAGATGAGCTACGGCCTGGGGCTCTACATCGTGCGCGAAATCGTGCACGCCCACGGCGGCACCATCGACGTGACGTCCACCGAGGACGACGGCACCACCTTCACCGTCACGCTGCCGCGCCGCGCGCCGCCCCGCAAAGGGCCGCCGCCGGAGCCGCCTTCGCCCCCCTCGCACCGCGCCTGAGGCCCGTCAGACGAAGCGCGAGAGGAGCGGCACCAGCGCGTCCAGCGGCGCGCTGCCGTTGGACAGGCCGGCCTCCGCCACCGCGCGCGGCATGCCGTACACCACGCAGGAGGACTCCGCCTCCGTGAGCACCACGCCGCCCGAGGCGCGCAGGGCCCGCGCGCCCTGGAGCCCGTCCTCGCCCATGCCGGTGAGGACCAGCCCCAGCGCGTCCTTGCCCCAGACCTCCGCCACGCTCTGGAAGAGCACGTCCACGGAGGGGTGGTGCGGGGTGCCCAGCGGATGGCGGTCCAGCCGCACCAGGTTGAGCGCCCCGTGCCGCGCCACCTTCAGGTGGTGGCCCGCGCGCGCCAGCACCGCGCGGCCCGGCACCAGCTCCATGCCGTCCGCCGCCTCCACCACCTCCAGCGCGCTCTGCGAGTCCAGCCGCTTCGCCACGGCCTCCGTGTAGCCGGCGGGGATGTGCAGCGCGAGCACCACCGGCGCCGGGAAGTCCCGGGGCAGCGCGGACAGCAGCCGCGTCAGCGCCTGCGGCCCGCCCGTGGACGTGCCCACCGCCAGGAGCTTCGTCGACGTCGCGGGCAGGGGCGACTTGGGGGACAGGGCGTTCGCGGCCTCCGCCAGCTCCTGCTGGTAGCGCGGCACCGCGCGCCCCGCGACGCGCACCTTCTCCACCAGCTCCGCGCCCAGCTCATAGAGCCGGTCCGTGGCGAGCGCCGTGGGCTTGTGCACCATGTCCACCGCGCCCGCCTGGAGCGCGGCCACCGCCAATTCACTGTCCGTGCCCGCGCTGCTCACCACCACCACGCGCGGCGCGTCCGGCATGCCGGACAGCGCGCGCAGGAAGCCCGTCCCGTCCAGCGACGGCATCACCAGGTCCAGGGTGATGACGTCCGGCTTGAGCTCCGCCACCCGCTCCAGCGCGTCCAGGCCGTCGCGCGCGGTGCCCACCACCTCCAGCCCCTCCGCCTCCGACAGCACCTTGCGCAGCACCTTGCGCGCGAACGCCGAGTCGTCCACCACCAGCACGCGCAACGTCATGAGTCCGCCTTGCTGTAGAAGAACGCGCCGCGGCGCTCCTCGCAGCGCAGCGCCGTGCCGAAGCGCATCAGGGATTCGGAGGTGCCCACCACCAGGTGCCCGCCCGGCCGCAGCGCCCGGGTGAGGCCATCCACCACGCGGCGCGCGGTGTCGTCCTGGAAGTAGATGAGCACGTTGCGGCAGAGGACGGCGTCGCAGCCGCCACGCTCCGGGTAGCCCTCCGTGTCCACCAGGTTGAGCTGGCGCCACTCCACCCGGGCCATCAGGTCCGGCCGCACGCGGGGACGTCCGTCCACCATGTCCAGCCAGCGCCCCATCACGCCCGGGGGCAGCGCGCGCAGGCAGCGCAGGTTGTGCTCCCCCGCCTTCGCGCGCTCCAGCGCCCTGGAGCTCAGGTCCGTGGCCAGGATGGACACGTCATTCAGCACGCCGCGCGAGTCCAGCAGCATGGCCAGCGTGAGGGGCTCTTCACCGGTGGAGCACGCCGCGCACCACACGCGGGGCTTCCTGCCCGCGCGCACCTCCGGCACCAGCAGCTCGTCCACCAGCACCTCCAGCGCCTGGGGCTCGCGGAAGAAGTACGTCTCGTGGACGAGCAGCGCCTCCACCAGCGAGTCCAGCGTCTCCGGCCCCTTCGGGTCGTAGCGAAGGTAGTAGTAGTAATCGAGCAGCGAGTCGAACCCGGCATCCAGCGCCCGGGTGGACAGCTTCTCCGCCAGCAGGTCCCGGTCCTCGGGCCCGTAGTGCAGGCCCGAGCGCTGCTCGATGAGCATGGAGAGGATGGCCAGGACCTGCGGTGACAGCGGCAGCGTGCTCATGGGCCGTGGGTGTCCTAGCTAACGGCCAAGAGCCAGCAGACAGGCGCGGCGCACTTCGGGGTCTTCGTCGCGGTGGGCCGCCTTGTCCAGCGCCTCGCGCGCCTCCACCGTGCCCAGCGCCGCCACGGCGGGCGCGGTGGCCCGGCGGCCCGAGGGGCTCGCGCTGACGAGCGACTGCATCAGCGCCGCCTTCGCGTCCGCCCGGCGCATGCGCGCCAGCGCCGCCACCAGCAGGGGCGCCGTCGCGTCGTCCGCCACCTCCAGCGCCGCCATCAGCCCGGGCAGGCGCCCCTCCACGGGCAGCGCCAGCGCGGACACCACCTGCTCGCGCAGCATCATGTCGCCCAGCAGCGACACCAGCTGCTGCGTCGCGTGGGAGCCCGTGCGCGTGGCGAGGAAGCCCACCGCCGCGCTGCGCACGCTGTCATCCCGGTCCCCGGCGGCGCGCAGGAGCGCGGGCAGCGTCTCCGGCGCGTCGTACTCCGCCACGGCGGACAGGGCCACGAGCCGCGTGGCGGGGTCCTCTGAATGCACCGCCTCCAGCAGCACCGGCAGCGCGTCCGGCCGCCGGGCCACGCCCAGCCCCAGCAGGGCCGCGCGGCGCACATCCGCGTCCGCGGACGAGGCCGCCCGGCGCAGCGCCGCCATGGCGCTCTCCGTGTGCATGTGCGCCAGCGCGTCCACCACCGCCACGCGCACCTGGCCCGCGTCGTCGTTGGCCAGCGCGACGATGGCGTCCGCGGCGGCCTCCTCGTTGAGCTTCCCCAGCGCCTGGCACGCGTAGTAGCGCACCCACGGGTCGCGGTCGTTCAGGCCGCCCAGGAGCGTGGAGGTGATGCGCGCCTGCTTGTCCGTCTGGCCCAGCGCGCGCATGGCGGTGGCGCGCGTGCGCTCCGACTCGTGGCTCGCCGCGGCCAGGAGCGCGTCCACCGCGCGCGGGTCGTCGATGAAGGGCAGGCCGTAGATGGCCGCGTCGCGCAGCCGCTCGTCCGGGTCCCGCATGGCCAGAAGCAGCGCGTCCAGGCCGCGCGGGTAGCCGAAGTACGCCACGATGCGCAGCGCCGCCCGCCGCTGGCGCGCGTCCGTGGAGCGCGCCGCCTCCAGCGCCAGCTTCTCCGTCGTCTCGCTGCCCAGCGACTGGATGGCGCCCACCACCGCCTGCGACACGCGGGGGTCCTCGTCCGCCAGCCGCGCGAACAGGGCCGGCACCGCGGACGTGTCGCCAATGCGCGACAGCGTCTCCGCCGACAGCGCGCGCACCGTCGCGTCCCGGTCCTCCAGGCACAGCAGCACGTCCGGCACCGCCGCGGAGCGCTTGCCGACCAGGGGCAGGAGCGCCCGCCGCCGCGAGCTGTCACCCTCGCGCAGCGCCTGGAGGATCTGCGCGTCCGCCTCCGCGCCCAGCTCGCCCAGGGCCGCCGCCGCCGCGCGCGACACCCCCAGGTCCTGAGAGTCCAGGAGCTTCAGGAGCCCCGTGGCCGCGTCCGCGCCGCCCACCCAGCCCAGCAGGCGCGCCAGCGAGGTCTTCTCCCCCGCGTCCGCGCCCGCGATGACCTGGGCCAGCCTTCGTCCGGTGGGGTGCGGCTCCGACGAGCTGGAGCGCAGCACCGACGGCACCGTGCGCGCGCCGCCGAAGCGCTGCACCTGCGCGTCGTGGATTTCGACGAGCGCCACCGCCGCCACGCGCACCACCGCGTCGTTGCCGCGCTGGAGCAGGCCCACCAGCGCGGGCACCGCGGCCTCCTGGCCGGTGCGGCCCAACGCGCGCGCCGCCTCCAGGACGTAGAAGGGGTCGGACAACAGCGCCATCAGCGCCGGCACGACGGTGGGGTCGCCCGAGCGGCCCAGCACGTCGATGGCGGGGAAGATGCGGAAGAAGTTGCCGCTCCCCAGCGAGGACAGGAGCGCGTCCACCGCCGCGCCGCCGCCCACGCGGCCCAGCGCCTCGATGGCGGCCACCGCCACGTTGTCGTCCGGGTGGACGATGAGCCGCGACAAGAGCGGCACGGACCGCCGGCTGCGGCGGCGTCCCAGCACCTGGGCGGCGTCACAGACGATGGCCGGGTTGGGGTCGTCCCCCAACAGCTCCACCGGGCCCTCCACCTCGCCCGTGGCGGCCACCAGCGCGTCCACCGCCGCGGCGATGCGCGCCTCGTTGTCCCGGCGGTGGCGAAGCACTTCACACAAGGGCTCCACCGCGGCGGTGCCCAGGCGCGCCAGCGCGGACACCACGGCGCGGCGCACCGCCCACGACGGCGCGTCCAGCCCGCTCACCAGCACCGGCAGGCTCGCCGGCCCCCGGCGCGATAACTGGTCCACCTCTTCCACCCGGGCGCGGTCCTCCGCGGACAGCGACAACGGGTGTTGTTTCGCGGTCGTGCTGCTCACGTGGCCTGCTCCCGCGTGTTCCGGGGCGTTCCCGGCTCCGTGGCGCCCAACAGGCCGCTCAGGTGGCTCAAGCCCTCCACCTGCTCTCCGTGCAGCCGCGACAGCTGTCCCATCCGGCCCGCCACCTCCTTCACCTCCTGGGCGGTGACGGCCATGGCGCGCGCCTGCTCCGCCGTGGTGCCGGCGATCTCCCTGGCGCGCATGCGCATGTCCTCCACCGACCGGCCCAACTGCTCGCTCACCGAGGCCTGCTCCTGGGCGGACCTCGCCACCGCCGCCACGCCCGTGGCCTGCTTCACGGCGGACGCGGTGAGCAGGGACAGGGCGTCTGACTGCTCATCCAGGGCGCGCGCGGTGGTCTTCGCCACCCGGCGCACCTCCTCCGCGCCGCGCACCAGCGACGTGAGCGCCTGGGCCTGCTCGTCCGTGGCGCGCGTCACCTCCTTGGCCAGGGTGGCCACCTGACGGCTGGCGAGCTCGCCCTGCTTGAGCGCGCGCGCCTGCTCCGACATGGCGCGCGTGGACTGGGCCACCTCCTTGCGCGTGGCCTCCATCGCCTTCGTCACCTCCTGCGCGGCCTTGGCCTGCTCCGCGATGCCGGTGAGCGTGCGCTGCGTGGAGGACGCCACCTCCTGCGCCGTGGCCCCCAGCGCCCCCACCTGCTGGCCCTGGGCCATCACCGCGCTGCTCACGCCCTGCACCAGCTGGCGCATCTGCGCGGTGCTCCGGGCCAGGTCCGTGGCGGCCTGGGCCTGCTCCTGCATCGCGCGCGACACCTTCTCCGCCACCTCCGTCAGCTGGTTGTTGGAGCGCACCGCGTCGCGCAGCGCCTTGGCCTGCTCCTGGGTGGCCTGGGTGGTCTGCCGCGCCATGCGCCGCATCTCCGAGCCGCCCTGGGTCAGCGCCTGCGCGGCCTGCGCCTGCTCCACCGCGGACGCGGCGATGAGCCGCCCCTGCTCGCTCACCTTCGCCGTGGCCTGCACCAGCGCCTGCACCGCCTGCACCTGCTCCGTCGACGCGCGCGACGCCTCGCGCACGTTCGAGCCCAGGTCCTCCACGCCCTTGAGGATGGTGCCCAGCGCGCGCTCCGCGTCCCCCGCCAGCGCCGCGCCCTCGTCCGCCGCGCGCACGCCCTCGCCGTTGGCCACCGCCGCCTCGCGCGCCGTCGTCTGGAGCCCCCGGACGATCTTGGCCACGTCGCTGCTGGCCGCCGCCGCGCGGTCCGCCAGGGCGCGGATCTCCTCCGCCACCACCGCGAAGCCGCGGCCGTGCTCGCCCGCGCGCGCCGCCTCGATGCTGGCGTTGAGCGACAGGAGGTTGGTGCGGTCCGCGATGAGGTTGATGGTCTGCACGATGTCGCCAATCTCCTCGGCGCGCCGGCCCATCTCCTTCATCACCCCGGACGATTCCACGATGGACTGGCGGATGCGGCCGAAGCCCGCGATGGAGCGCGCCACGGTGGCGCCGCCCTCGCGCGCGCTCGTGCCCACGCGCTCCGCGGCCTGCCGCGCCTCGTCCGTCAGCTGCGCCGCGCGGCGCGTGGAGGACTCCAGCTGCGAGGACGCGGTGGCGCTGGTGGACGCCAGGCCGTTGATGCTCTCCGCCGCGCGGGCCACCGCCTGGGCGGAGCGCGACAGCTGCTCGATGGTGGCCGCGTTGGCGTCCACCACGGCGGCGTTCTTCTCCGCGGTGGCGGCCACCTCCTCCACGCTGGCGGCCACCTCCTGCACGGTGGACGCGGTGGTGACGGCGCTCGCCTCCAGGGTGCGCGTGTGCTCGGCGACGCCGCGCACGCTGCGGGCCACCTGCTCCGTGGCGGAGGCCGTCTCCTCCACGCTGCTGGCCATGGTGGCCGCGTCGCGCACCACGTCCTGGAGCGTCTTGCCCAGGAACACCACGGCGCCGGACACCTGGCCCATGCGCTCGCCCACGCCCTGCGCGTCCGAGGCCAGCCGGTTGATGCCCTTGGACATCTCTTCAATGGTGGCGGCGACCTCTTCCGTGGTGGCGGCGCTGGTCTGGTTGCGCGACACCAGGTCCTCCACCGTGGCGGTCATCTCCTGCATGCTCGCCAGCAGCTCCTCGCTGGAGGCGGCCAGGTCCTCCGCGTTGGCGCTCACGCCCTTCACCGAGCGCGCCACCTCCTCCAGCGTGGAGGCCGTCACGTCCGCGGTGGAGGCGAGCATGCCCGCGTCCTTGCGCACGCTGGACACCGACGCCGTCACCTCCTGCATCGTGGCCGCGGTGGTCTCCGCTTCCACCTGCACGCCCTTCGCCGCGTCGCCCACGGACGCCTGGCCGCGCACCAGCGACTGCACCGCGATGCTCGTCTGCTCCACCTGCGAGGCCACGGACTCGATGGCGGTGCGCACCTGCTCGCTCGCCGCCGCCTGCTCGTTGCCCGCGGCCGCGAGCCGCGCCGCCAGCTGTTCGGTGGACTTCACCAGCCCCACGCCTTCCGCCACCTGGAGCGCGGCGCGCTCCGCCAGCGCGCGAGCATCCTCCAGCTTCCGCACGCTGTTACCGTTGTCCGTCGACATCCGCCGCCTCCTCCCCCACCACCCGGGGGAAATCGATGAGCATCACCAGCCGCGGGCCCACTTGCGCCACGGCCTTCACGAACCCCTTCGCGCCCTCCACCACCATGGGTGGGGGCGGCTGGATGGTGCGGGGGTCCAGCTTCAACACCTCGCGGGCGCTGTCCACGAGCAGCCCCACGGTGCGCTCGCCCAACTGCCCCACCACCACCCGCGAATCCAGGGACTGCGTCCCCGCCGGCAGCCCGAAGCGGACGCGCGCGTCCACCACCGGGATGACCCGGCCACGCACCTGCACCAGGCCGGCCACGTGCGGAGGCGCCCCGGGCACCGGCGTCGCGCCGGTGAAGGACTCCATCTGCACCACGTCCGCCGCGGGCATCGCGTATTCGGTCCCGTCCACCTTGAACAGCACGTGCAGCACGTTCATGACACCCACTCCCCTGCTGCCCGTGACGCCCGCTTGCGGCGGCCCACGCGGGCCGCGCCCAGCGTGCCCAGGTCCAGCACCAGCGTGGGCTGCCCGTCGCCCAGGTCCGTGGCGCCCGCCACGCCCGGCACGCGCACGAGCGGGTCCTCCAGCGGCCGCAGGACGATCTCCTGCTGTCCCACCAGCCGGTCCACCGCGAAGGCCACCGGCTCTCCGCGCTGGCGCACGATGAGCGCCTTGGCGCCCTGGCCCGCCGCGCTGGCGTTCACGGGCGCATCCAGCAGCCGCGCCAGCGACACCAGCGGCACCGCCGCGCCCCGGCGCTCCACCAGCCCCACGCCGTCCGCGCCCGCGGGGCGCACCACGCCGGTGACGTCGATGAGCTCCTCCACGGTGCCCACCGCGACGGCATAACGCCGGCCCGCGCATTCAAAGACGATGGCGTCCATCAGCGTCACCGTCAGGGGGACGCACACGGTGAAGGTGGTGCCCACGCCCTTGCGCGTGTCCATGCTCAACTCGCCGCCCAGCTGCTCCACGACGATGCGGCGCACGATGTCCATGCCCATGCCCCGGCCGCTGGTGCGCGTGGCCTCCTGGCGCGTGGACAGGCCGGGCCGGCACAGCAGGTCCAACAGCGCGTCCACGGAGTCCGGCACGGGCGCGTTCGCCGCCTTCGCCACCGCCTTCGCGTCCACGCCGCGCCCGTCGTCGCGCAGGGTGATTTCCAGCTGGCCGCTGGCGCGCGCGTGGCAGGTGAGGCGCACCAGCCCCTCGGCGGGCTTGTTCGCGGCCTGGCGCTCCTCGGGGGACTCCAGCGCGTGGTCCACGGCGTTGCGCACCAGGTGCACCAGCGCGGGCAGCAGCCGGTCCGCCACCGCCTTGTCCAGCTCCGCGTCGCCCACGTCCAATTCCAGCCGCACCGCCTTGCCCGTGGCCCGGCGCAGACCGCGCACCAGAAGGGGCAGCCGCTCCAGCACGTCCCCCACGCGCACCATGCGCAGCCGCAGGATGGCCGAGCGCAGGTCGCGCAGCTGCCGGCCGTTCTCCTGGAGGATGGCGGTGATTTCCCGCGTGGGCGCCCCCGCCTGGGTGAGCGCCGCCACCGCGCGCGTCAGCCGCGAGCGGTTGACCACGAGCGCCGCCAGCCACTCCATGGCCTCGTCCAGCCGGGACACCTCCACGCGCAGCAGGCCTCCGCCCCGGCGCACCTCCGGCTCGTCCAGCTCCTCTTCAAGGACGGCGGCGCCGGGCAGGTCCGCCACGTCCCCGGGAGCCCCTTGCGCGGGCGGGGCCTCCGCGGGCGCGGGCGCCTCCAGCGAGCGCACCGTGGCGGGAGCGCCGCCCACGGCGTCCAGCAGCACGGCGTCCTCCGCGCGGGTGATGAGCAGCAGCGCGAACGCGAGCGACGCGCCCCCCGCGGCGGCGCCGGACAGGGGCAGCACCTTCACGATGTCCGCGAGCTTCGCCACGCGCTCGCGCACGGTGTTGATGGTGAGGCCCTTCGCCGCGCGCTCCGACGACGGCACGAAGTCCAGCCGCAGCGCGCGCTGGCCCTCGGCGAGCCCGCCCTCCAGCTGCTCGCGCTCGGACGGGGCCAGGCGGGAGGCGAACGACGCCTCCGCGTCCAGCTTCACGGACCGGGCCCGCTTGGGCACCGCGTCCCGCACCTGCGGCCCCAGCGCCTCCAGCCGCTCCAGCAGGTTCGCGGGCGCGGGCGACGCCGGCTTCCCGGCGCCCAGCTGCCGCACGCGCAGCTCGATGGCGCGCAGACCCTCCACCAGCGGCTCCACGCTGGACTCGGGCAGCCGGCCGCCGGCCTGGTCCGCCAGCCGCAGCGACGCCTCCATCCAGTGCGCCAGGGAGACGACGGCCTCCACGTCCACCATGGCGGACAGGCCCTTGAGCGTGTGCAGCGCGCGGAACAACTCGCGCACCGCGCGGGGCTGGGCCTGCCCCTTGCGCACGGCCTCCTCCACCGCGAGCAGGTCCTTCTGCGCGGAGGCGAGCAACTCGTCCGCCTCCGCCAGGTAGGCAGGGAGGAACTCCGCGAACTCCCCTGTTCCGGTCACCCGCGCGGCGCCTCGGCCGGAGCTTTCTCCAGGAGGGCGCGGGCGGCGCCCTGGATGGAGTCCGGCGTGAAGGGCTTGGTCATGAAGCGGTCCGCGCCGGCCTGCAGCGCGCGCTCGCGGGACGCCTCGTCGCCGCGCGTGGTGACGATGATGATGGGCAGGTTGCGCAGGTGGTCCTGGCCGCGCACGAACTCCACCACCTCGATGCCGCCGATGTCCGGCATGTTGAGGTCCAGGACGAGCAGGTCGTACGGCTTGAGCGACAGCTGCTCGATGGCCTCCAACCCGCTGGACGCCTGGGTGAAGCGGCTGTCCGGATAGGGCCGCAGGCAGGCGACCACCATGTCGCGCATCACCTTGCTGTCATCAACGACGAGTACCTCGGGCATGGCGTCCTCTGGCAACGGCCGGCCAAGCTAGATCGATTCCGACCCGCTGAAAGAAATGAGTCATCCGGCGCGCGTTGAACGTTGGCTGGTCCACGCCCGCTCCAGACGGTGTGCCACGACAGGCGACGAAGCGCCACGACCGCCCGCACATCCGGCACCCTGCGCCCTCCCGTTTTCCGCTCCAGGAATTGAATTCCAACCATGCGCCCGCCTCCTCCACCCGACGCCTTCTTCCCCCGCCCGCTGGGACCGCCTCCACTTCCCTTGGAGCACGCACCTTGCGTCTGGGTGGTGGATGACAGCGCCAGCGAGGCGCGCCTCATCAAGGCCGCGCTGGGAACGGGATTCCGGGTGGAGACGTTCCCGGACGGCGCCGCGATGCTCGAAAGGCTGCACGCCGGGCGGGCACCGGACGTGGTGGTCTTGGATTGGGAAATGCCGGGAATGTCCGGCCCGGAAGTCTGTCAATTCCTGCGCGGCCAGCAGGAGACCCAGGCCCTGCCGGTGCTGCTGCTCACCTCGCACGGCCGGCCGGAGGACCTGGTGCAGGGCCTGCGCGCGGGCGCCAACGACTACGTGGCCAAGCCCTTCCGCACGGAGGAGGTGCGCGCGCGGGTGGACGCGCTCGCGCGCACCAAGCGGCTGGTGGACGACGTGCGGCGCGCCAGCGAGGAGAAGGCGGAGGTGTTCGCGCAACTGGACGCGCTGCTCACGTCCTCGCCCGTGGGCATGTCGCTGCTGGACCGGGACCTGCGCTTCGTGCGCGTCAACGCACGCATGGCGAAGCTGGACGGGTTGCCCCTGGACGCCTATTCGGGCCGGACGCTGGCGGAGGTCCTGCCCCGCCTGGCCGACCGGCTGGAGCCGCTGCTCCGCCGCGTCATCGAGACGGGTGAGCCCGTGGAGGAGCTGGGCTTCACGCTGGCACACCCGGACGCGCCTCACGGCGAGTTGTACGTGATGGCCAGCTACCACCCGGTGCGCACCTCCCGGGGCGAGGTGGTGGGCGTGGGCACCGCGCTGGTGGACGTCACCCGGCACAAGCAGGCGGAAGCGGAGCTGCGCGCGACCGCGGAGTTCCGCGAGCGCCTCCTGGGCATCGTGGGCCACGACCTGCGCAACCCCCTCCACTCCATCCGCATGGGCGCCAGCTTCCTCGTCGCCAGCGAGCAACTGCCCCCGCCGCTGGTGCGCACCGCCAGCCGCATCATCCACAGCACGGACCGGATGACGCGGATGATCACCGAGTTGCTCGACTTCACCCGCAGCCGGCTGGGCGGCGGCATCCCGCTGACCCCGGGCGCCACGGACCTGGGCCAGGTGGCGCGACAGGTGGTGGAGGAGCTGGAGCTGGCACACCCGAACCGCACCGTGAAGCTGACGGCCACGGGCCCCCTCACGGGGAGCTGGGACGCGGACCGGCTGGCGCAGGTGCTGAGCAACCTGGTGGGCAACGCGCTCCAGTACAGCCCCCCGGAGGCCAGCGTGGAGCTGGCGCTCGTGGGCGAGCCGGAGCACGCCATCGCGCGGGTGAGCAACCCGGGAGAGGCCATCGCGCCGGAGGACCTGGAGACCCTGTTCCACCCCTTCCAGCGCGCGCGCACCGGCGCCCACGTCCCGTCCGGCCTGGGCCTGGGCCTCTTCATCTCCGACCAGATTGCCCGGGGCCACCGGGGCACGCTCACCGTGACCTCGGACTCACAGCAGACGGTCTTCACCCTCACGCTGCCGCGCGGAGGGGCATGAGTCACGACGGACGCGCGACGCCCCGCTCCCGCGCCGCCCGGCCATCCAGACCCACGAGCCCCCTGGAAACGCCGGGGCCCGTGCCCTACGGTGGAAGCGTGTCCATCTCGCAACACCGCACCACCCTGCTCCTCGTGGAGAACAACGAGGACGTCCGCGAGGCGCTGCGCGAAATCCTGGAGTCCGAGGGCTACCGCGTCCTCACGGCGGCGAACGGCCAGGACGCGCTGAACCTGCTGGCGGAGCAGGAGCGGATGCCCGCCCTCGTCCTGTTGGACCTGGTGATGCCGGTGATGGACGGCCACGCCTTCATCGAACACCTGCGAGGCACGGGCGCGCTCGCGCTCACGCAGGTGCTGGTGCTGACGGCGCACCCCACCCTGCCCCTGCCGCAGGGCGTGGCGGGACGTCTGGGCAAGCCGGTGAAGCTGGAGGAGCTGCTGGACGCCATCGCGGTGCATACCGCGTCCGCGTGACGCAGGGAACTCAGGCGGCGGCGGGACAGTGCCGCGCCACCATGGCCAGGAGCTCCGCGATGTCCACGGGCTTGCGCAAGAGGCCCACCGTGCCCGGCGGAGCCTTGGCGGAGAAGTGCGCGGTGAGCATCAGCACGGGCAGCTCGCGGTAGCGCTCGTCCTCCCGCAGCCGGTGGAGGAACTCGTGTCCGTCCATCACCGGCATCATCAGGTCCAACAGCACCAGGCAGGGCTGCTCGTCGTTGGCGGCGAGGACGTCCAGCGCGGCCTGGCCGTTGGCGGCCTGGAGCACCGTGTAGTCCTCCATCTCCAGCAGCTCCGCCACGACCTCGCGCAGGTCCGGTTCGTCGTCGACGATGAGGATGATGGAACGCGAGGGGGTGCTGCTCACGGGCGGCAGCCTACGCAGGTATTGCTACGAGCGCCAAGGAAGTCGTGCCTCCGGCCCTCACGGCGCGCGGTGATTCTCACGCGGAGCAGGCCCCCACCCGTCCGGCTGTCGGGAATCGAGAGCGAAACCAGGCGGGCCGGTTGCACCGGGAGGCCCGAGCCCCTAACCCCCTCCTCTACGGACCCAATGAACATCGTCGCGAACTTCATCGAAGCGAACCTGGACGTCCTGGTGCGGCGCTTCTCCGAAGCGGCGCGAGGACTGGAGAGCACGCAGGGGCTGAAGCCGTCGGAGGTCATCTCCACGCTCCCGGAATACCTGCACGCGGTGGCGGCCATCTGCCGGAACGGCGCCACGCCGGAGCGGTTGGAGACGCGCGTGCGCCTGGAGGAGACCCACATCAACCTGCGGCTGCGCGTGGGCGCCACGCAGGAGGACGCGACGGACGAATACACGCTCCTGGGGCGGCTCATCCCCCAGCTCTGGGAGGACGCCCGGCCGGAGTGCAAGCCCGACGCCGCGGATCTCCAGTGCCTGTTCCATCAGATAGAGGAGAGCATGGACCACGTGGTGGTCCTCTTCTCCGGCTACTCGCTGGAGGACCGTCAGCGGGAGAAGCGCTTCCTGCGCCAGATGGACGCGCTGGCGCCCCGGTGGCTGGAGCCCGGCGCGGACATGCAGGGCCCGGTGAAGCCGCTGGTGGAGCTCATCGTCCGTGCGATGGAGGCCAACGGCGCGGAGCTGTTCCTCGTGGACGCGGGAGGCCGGAGGATGGTCCCCGTCGCGCACACCGGGCACCCGGTGCCGCCTCCGGGCCGGTCGGTGGATTCGCGGGGCCCGTCCTTCCTGGGCCAGGTGGCGCGCTCGGAGGAGCCGCGGGTGCTCGCGCAGGCGCGGGGCCTGGAGGACGCCACGCTCGACGGCCTGCACGTCACCGGGTGGAGCACGCTCCTGGGCCTGCGGCTGTGGCCCCATGGCGACCTCATGGGCGTGCTCTGCGTGGGCTTCACGGAGGCGCGGCCGGTGCCTCCGCAGACCAAGCGCTTCCTGGAGACGCTGGTGGAGTACCTCTCCGGCATCCTCGACCGCGCGCTCTTGATGGGCCAGCTGCGGGAGACCACCACCCGGCTGGAGGCGTCGGAGTCGCGCTACCGCCTGGCCAGCCAGGCCGCCGCGGACACTGTCTGGGATTGGAACCTCCTCACCCAGGAGGTCGCCTGGAGCGGGGAGACACGCAGCCTGCTCGGCTTCGCGCCCGAGGAGACAGGCCCGCTGGCGAGCTGGTGGGTCGAGCGCATCCACCCGGAGGACCGGGAGCGGGTGGAGCACGGCATCCAGGCGGCCATCCGGGGCACGCAGGCGCGCTGGCAGGACGAGTACCGGTTCCTCAACCGTCAGGGTGGCGTCGTGCGCGTGCTGGACACGGGGGTCATCCTGCGCGACGCCGCGGGCCGGGGCGTACGCATGGTGGGCGCCATGCAGGACGTGACCTCGCAGCGGGAGGAGGAGAGCGGGCGCGCGCGGCAGCTCCTGGAGGCCCGCAGCGCGCGCGTCCAGGCGGACACGGCGCTCGGCCACCTGCACGTGCTGTTGAAGCAGGCCCCCGTCGCGCTCGCCATCCTCCGCGGCCCGGAGCACGTCGTGGAGCTGGCCAACGACCGCGTCTGCCAATTGTGGGGCCGCCCCTGCGAACAGGTCCTGGAGCGGCCCGTGCTGGAGGCGCTGCCGGAGGTGGAGGGCCAGGGCATCCGGGAGCTGCTGGACGGCGTGCTCGCCACGGGCGTCCCCTACGTGGGCCATGAGGTGCGGGTGCGGCTGGCCCGGGCCGCGGGCGGCGCCCTGGAGGACGCGCACTTCAATCTCATCTACCAACCGCTGCGCGCGGCCGAGGTCGGCATCGAGGGCATCCTCGTCGTCGCCAGCGAGGTCACCGAGGCCGTGCGCGCCCGTCACCGGGCGGAGGGCCTGGCGGCGACGCTCCAGGCCAGCGAGGAGCGGCTGCGGCTGGCGCTGGACGCGGCGGACATGGGCAGTTGGGACATCGACCTCACCACGGGCCGGGGCACCTGGGACGCACGCTTCCGCGCCATGCTGGGCCTGCCCGCGCAGGGGGAGGTGACGCTCGACGAGGCCATGCGGTTCGTCCTGGAAGAGGACCGGCCCCAGGTGGAGCAGGCGATGGCGGAGGCCGCCCGGCCCGGCGGCTCCGGCGAGTACGCGTGCGAGTTCCGCGCGCGGGCTCCCCAGGGAGACCCGCCCGTGCGCTGGATCTCCGGGCGGGGCCACGTGCACTTCGCGCCGGACGGCCGGCCCGTGCGCTTCGTGGGCACGGGGCTGGACGCGACGGAGCGCAAGCTGGCGGAGGAGGCGGCGCGCCAGCGCGCGGAGTTCGAGCAGTACCTGATGGGCATCGTGTCGCACGACCTGCGCAACCCGCTGAACTCCATCATGCTGGGCACGACGTCGCTGCTCCGGCGCGAGGAGTTGAACGAGCGCGCGACGAAGGCCGTCCTGCGCATCCAGGCCTCCGCGGAGCGCGCGGTGCGGATGATCCGCGACCTGCTGGACTTCACCCAGGCGCGCCTGGGCGGCGGGCTCCCGGTCCAGCGTCAGGACCTGGAGCTGGGGGCGCTGGTGCGGCAGGTGGTGGAGGAGATGCGGATGACCGCCCCGGAGCGCGACCTCCAGCTGTCACTGCCGCAGGCGGGCCTTCGCGGCTGCTGGGACCCGGACCGCGTCACGCAGCTGCTCATCAACCTGATGGGCAACGCGCTGAAGTACTCGCCGGAGGACACGCCGGTGGCGGTGCGCCTGCGGGAGGTGCCCGGGAGCGTCCTGCTGGAGGTGCACAACGGCGGAGCCCCCATCGCCTCCGACGTGCTGACCCGCATCTTCCAGCCCATGCAGCGCGGGGCGCCGGGCATGGACGCGGCGACGCGCAGCGTGGGCCTGGGGCTCTACATCGTGCGGACCATCGTGCATGCGCACGGAGGCACCATCGACGTGACCTCCACGCGGGAGGCGGGCACGACGTTCACGGTGAGGCTGCCGCACGGCTGCGCGTAGGGACGCGGGGCCGGCGGCCTTCAGCGCGCCATGACGACGCCGCGCTTCGCGGCGTGGTCCACCGCGTTCGTGAACTGCTCGATGTCATAGGGTTTCAACAGCAACTCGATGACATCCGGACCGGTGTACTCCCGCGCGCCCTCGCGGTTGGTGGTGGTGAGCACGAAGGGGATGCCCGCGGCGGCCGGGTTCGCGGCCAGCTTCTGGAACGCGTGCCAGCTCAAATCGAACGGCACGCTGATGTCGTAGACGATGACCGTGGGCGCGGTCTCCCGCACCAGCGTGGCGAAGTCCAGGGGCCCGCGGACGACGTCCTGCACGCGCACGCCCTTCGTCTGGAAGCCCGCCTCGTCGAGCACCTCCTCCAGCGCCTCGATGAGATCCTCACTCCCGTTGAGCACCAGCACGGTGGGTCGCTTTTCCATGCGGGAAGGTTGCGTCCTCTCGCTCGGGAGAAAAGCGCCCCGGGAACCCCGGGTGTAGCGCATCCGACAGAGGCGCCGGTCGCCCGGACGGCCGTCAGGCGGGGCCCACCGGAGGAGGCCCCGAGCGGGGCAGCCGCACCCGGAACGTCGCCCCCTGCCCCGGCGTGCTCGTCACCGCCACGTCCCCACCGTGCGCCTCCACGATGCGATACAGGCGGTACAGCCCCAGCCCCAACCCACCGTAGTTGCGCGTGGGCACCGCGCGCTCGAAGCGGCGGAAGAGGCCGTCCACCCGGTCCGGCGCGATGCCGATGCCGTGGTCGCGCACCACCAGCCAGGCCGTCTGCTCGTCCGCCTGGACCTCCAGCTCCACGGGCTTGCCCGGACCGAACTTCACCGCGTTCACCAGCAGGTGCGTCACCACCTGCCCCAGCCTGAGCGCGTCCCAGTGCCCCACCGCGGACGTCACGTCGCGCACCACCAGCAGGCACCCCGCGCGCGCCGCCATCTCCTCCCAGCGCAGCACCACGTCCCGCACCACCTGCCCCAGGTCCACGTCCTCCAGGTTCAGCCGGGGCGAATGGCTCTGCATCTGCGACACGTCCAGCAGCCCCTCCACCAGGTCCACCAGCCGCTGCACCTGCCGGTCCGCCGCCACCAGCGCGCGCTCCAGCCGCTCCGGCGACACCTGGCGCTCGTGCTTCAGCGCCGCCGCCGTGCCCTGCACGCGCAGCCGCAGCGCGGCCAGGGGCGTGCGCAGCTCGTGCGCGGCCACCGCCAGGAACTCGTCCCGCACGCGCACCGCCTCGCGCGCCTCGCGGTACAGCCGCAGCTGCTCCGTCACGTCGCCAATGATGCCCGCCATGCGCACCGGCCTCCCCTGCGCGTCGCGGATGGCCCGGCCCCGGCTCACGCACGAGCGGTAACCCCCGGCCTCGTGCCTCAGCCGGAAGGACACGTCATACGGCGCGCCCTGCTCCAGGTGCAGCGCCAGCGCGGACGCCACCGCGTCCCGGTCCTCCGGGTGCACCCGCGCGAGGAAGGACTCGGAGGTCCCCGGGAAGTCCTCCGGCTTGAGCCCCAGCATCTCCAGCAGGCGCGGGCTCCAGTACATGCGCTGGTCGCGCACGTCCCAATCCCACACACCGTCATAGGAGCCGGCCACCACCAGCCGGTAGCGCTCCTCGCTCTCGCGCGCGGTGCGCTCGGCCTGCTCCAGCAGCCCCACCCGCCGCTCCAGCTGGCGCACCATCGCGTAGAGGTGCGTCTCCGTGGACAGCTCGCCGTGCACGGGCGCGGGCGCGGGCCCCTCCGCGCGCGACGCGCGCAGGAGCGTGGCCACCAGCTCGTCATCCCCCTGCGTGCGCCGTACGAAGCCGTTGGCCCCCACGTTGGCCGCCATGCGCAGGTCCAGCTCGTCCGGCGACGTGGCGTGCGTGAGGATGACGGGCACGCGCGCGAGCTTCGGGTCCTGGCGCAGGGCCAGGCACAGCCGGAAGCCGTCCAGCCGGGGCATCAGCACGTCCGCCAGCACGATGTCCGGCGGATGCCGCCGCGCCAGCTCCAGCGCGAACAGGCCGTCCTCCGCCTCCATCACGTCGAAGCGGAAGGGCGCCAGCGCCAGTTGCAGGAGCTTGCGGTAGACGGGGTCGTCCTCCGCCACCAGCACCCGCAGCGCGGTCCGGCGCTCCCGCGCCTCGCCCGGCAAGGCCTGGCGCACCGCCTCCACCCGGGCGCCCAGCGACATCCCCGGCGTGAGGAACCCCGCCACCGGCAGGCCCGAACGCCGCAGGGAATCCTGGTCGGCCGCCGGCGCCTCCGCCCAGAGGGACGCCCCGGACGCCGCCAGCGCCTCACGCAGCGCGTCCAACCGCCCCGCCGCCGTGGCCAGGAGCGCCCCCGCAGCCAGCACCAGGTGCACCGGCGGGGACTCACGCAGCGCCTGCACCCCCGGCTCCACCCCCGCCGCCAGCAGCACCCGCCAACCCTGCCCCTCGAACGCCAGGGACAGGAGCTCCCGGCGCGGACCCGGGGCTTCGACGAGCAGCAGGGTGGGCTTCATCGGGGGGACGGGAGCAGGAAGGCGGGCGCGGGCGACAGGTCGTTCTGGACGGCGGGACCCCAACGGCCCGACACCAGGGTGTGGAAAGGGCGCAGTCTGGTGACGGGGGCCTCCGAGTCAAGGCAACCCTTTGGAAGTGTTGGAAGTTGGAAGGCCACGGACCGGGGGAACCGGCCGCTGGCCTGCCGCGTCACAGGTACAACCGGGCTACAGGTACACTTCGTTTGCACGGGTGTGTTATTCGACCGCCCATGGGTGCCAAGAAAGTCACGGCGCAGGAGAAGCTGACCGGGTTCCAGGACCGGATTCGCGCCGCGGGGCTGCGCAGCACCGCCCCCCGCGTGGCCGTGCTGCGCAAGCTGGAGACCGCCACCGCCCCCATGAGCCACGCGGACCTGGTGGAGGAGCTGGGCGGCGAGGGCTACGACCGCGTCACCATCTACCGCAACCTCACCGACCTCACCGAGGCCGGCCTCGTCGTGCGCGCCGACCTGGGCGACCACGTCTGGCGCTTCGAGCTCAAGCGCGCCGGCGCCAGCGAGCACGCCAACAACCACCCCCACTTCACCTGCACCGACTGCGGCACCGTCGCCTGCCTGCCTGAAGAATCCGTGCGCCTCACCACCGCCCGGGGCGTCCCCCGCGCCGTATCCCAGCGCGCCGTGGAAGTGCAGCTGCGCGGCCTCTGCGACCGCTGCGAGTAGCCCCCTCCCCTCCAGCCAGCCAGTCGAGCCCCCGTGGGGATGTGCTCACTGGTAGGCACACGCCTACATCTGAGCTTCCGCTCTCCTGGCCCCAGGTACAGATTGGTCCTGGCGAAGGCGGGGACCCGCCGTTCCGGCTCGGGGAACGGCGCGGGTGCTCCAGGGTTCGCAGGGGGATTGGGATGGAAGCCCATCACACGTTGCTGGTCGTCGATGACGACATGGACATCCGGGATGCGCTCCAGGACGCGTTGGAGCTGGAGGGCTACGCCGTGCAGCTGGCGGCGGATGGGCTGGAGGCGCTGGAGCGGCTGCGCTCGTCGGAGCCCCGGCCCCAGCTCATCCTCCTGGACCTGATGATGCCTCGCATGGACGGCATCGCGTTCCGCGAGGCGCTGCGCCACGAGCGCGCGTGCTCGGACATCCCGGTGGTGGTGGCCAGCGCGGACCTGGACGTGCGCGGCACGGTGGATGGCATGGGCGTGGCGGGCTACCTGCGCAAGCCCCTGGACCTGTCCGCGCTGCTCACCACCGTGAAGCAGCTGTGCCTGCCCGTCTGAACCTCAAGCACGAACACGAAACCCATACACGAAAGGGAGCGAAACCATGAAGAAGCTCATCGTCGCGGCAGTGATGTGTCTGGGAACAGCTGCCTTCGCGCAGGAGACCACCGGCACGCCGGAGAACCCGGCGCCCAGCGCGCCCAGCTCACGGCAGATGAACGGCCCCTCCACGGGCATCGAGGCCCAGGAGGTGGGCCCCGCCATCGGTGACACCGCGAAGCGGGTCGTGGGCAAGAACACCTCCAAGGAGGAGGCGGCGCAGACGGGCGTGTGGAAGGAGAAGCACGCCTTCAACCTGGAAGGCACCGTGAAGGCCAAGGACGACGACGACGTCACCCTGGCGCGCAAGGACACGCTGCCGGAGGTGAAGCTGGACGTGCGTGACAAGACGAAGGTGACCCTGGACGGCCAGCCCGCGAAGGTGAGCGACCTGCCGGAGGGCGCCACCGTGCGCGCGAAGTTCCAGCTGGAGGGGGATGACTCCGTCGCGCTGGAGCTGAAGGCCACCTCGCCCAAGCCCAAGAAGTAGCCGGACCGACACTTCAATGCCTCTCACCGGGCCCGCCTCCCACCAGGGAAGCGGGCCCGGTTTTTTTACTGCCCTTTCAGGGCCGGCCGGCTGCCCTGGCTGGGAAGGAAATTGCCCTCTCCCCAGGGAATGCCGCACGGACAGCCTGCTCTCCAGGGCGGGTACGCCGCTTGCTTAGGCAGCGCGTACGCGTAGGGAGACCATGGTGAATCGACGACTGCTGGGGCTGGGCGTGTGTGCGGGTGCGGTGATGCTGTCGGCGTGGGGTTGCGGCGGGACGGATTCGCCCACGACCCCCATTGATGACACGGACACCATCAATCCGCGTCCGGAGGTGGACGCGGGGACGGGCGGCGACACCGACGCGGGGACGGAGGTGGATGCGGGCACGGACGCCGGCACGGACGCGGGCATGGATGCGGGCACGGGCGGCGAAACGGATGCCGGCACCGACGCGGGCACGGACGCCGGGACGGACGGCGGCACGGACGCGGGCACGACGGTGGACCCGTGGCCGGCGGATCCGGTGACGAACTACTCGGACCGCTACGGCATTGGAAAGGTGAAGTCGGTCGGCATCGACCTGGGCAAGAACGTCTGGGTGCTGGACGGCGACCGCATTGGCGTGGTGCGCGCGGACACGCAGAAGCTGGTCTGGGTGCCGGGCCCTGTCGGCCAGGCGGCGGACGGGCAGCCCTCCAGCGTCATCTGCGGCGGCGAGGCGGGCCGCGCCTACGTGGGCTACTACGCGCAGGACCTGGGCGTGGATCCGGAGTGGCCGGACATCCACACCAACTTCATCGTCACCGCGAAGCCGTGCGAGGTCCCGGTGAACGAGACCACCTGCTTCCCGTTCAGCACGCGCCGGCTCCAGTTCTACAAGCAGGGTGACGTGGACGCGGTGAAGCTGGACGCCAGCGGCCAGGTCGTCCTCGAAAGCCACATCAACCAGTCCCGCCGCGCCAACAAGGACGCGAACGGCAACCCCTTCATCCAGACCGGCCCCACCGTGGTGGACGGCGTCAGCCTGGGCATCCGCAACAGCAACGACCACCACTTCGACGAAGACCGCGCCATGTACAGCTGCACGTCCGTGCTGCGCGGCCCGAACAAGGGCGACGTCTTCTTCGGCTCCAACCACGGCGTCACGCGCATCCGGGGCCTGACCTACAACGCCCACCGGCACCCGGTGTGGTTCGACGCGAAGGGCTCGCAGTACGCCGGCTACACCTACGGCCTGGGCATCGCGCCGGACGGGGACGTGCTCATCGCGAACGAGTGGAACTTCGGCATCGTCACGCCCGACACGAAGATGGAGAACTGGGACGACACCACCACGCCGGGCATCAACCAGCAGAAGGTGAAGTCCTCCTACCTCCAGGAGGTCAACTCGCAGATGGACTTCGATTCGTGGCGCGGCTTCCAGCAGACCACGGACAAGAAGTACTACCTGGGCAGCAAGGACCTGGGCCTGTGGGAGATGACCATCCTCTCCGCCAACAACCCCTTCCAGAAGGGAACGCGCATCGGCGCGGACGTGCCCGCGCTCACCAACATCAACGCGCTCGCGTCCACGAATGACGGCTCGCTCTTCATCGGCACCAACGCGGGCGGCCTCTACCGGCTGACCCCGGGCAAGACGCTGGAGAAGGTGGCGGACGTGCGCGGCAACAAGGTCCTCCAGCTGGTGTACGACGGCTCCGGCACCTCCGGCATGCTGCTGGTGCTGACGTCGGAAGGCCTGACCGTCCTGCGCGGCCACTGAGCAGGACTCCCACCCTGACGCCGGGGCGGTGTGCATGTCGCACCCGGTGTCAGGGGGAGTGATGGGGGGGAAGGCCGCTTGGAAGGCCCGGGAAATGTTCTGGAAGGAGGCCCGGTTCTGCTTCCGCCCCCGTGCCATCGCGCAAGGGGGCAGGCGGGCCGGGCCCCCGGGCTTCACGGCCCTCCGGACCGTTCTCTACAATCGCCCTCGCCCCGCCGGAGGAATCCGAACGCATGCGCCTGAGACTCGCCCGCCGCCGTCACGCCGCTGGTGCCGCCGCCTCCCTCGCTGTCTCCGAGGCAGTGGAGCCCCACGGCCGCAACGAGCTCCAGGCGCGTGGCCCCGACCCCTTCCGGCCGGACCGGCGCCTGCGCTGGCGGGACCACTTCGTCCTCACCGAGCACCTGCTCCAGCTGGACGGCATCCACCCGGAGCATGACGGCCTGAGGATCGCGCAGCTGTCGGACGTGCACGTGGGCCAGGCGACCAGCGACGTGCGCATCCGCCGCGCGGTGGCCGCGGTGAACGAGGCCGCGCCGGACCTGGTGTTCCTCACGGGCGACTACGTCACGCACAGCCCCAAGCCGCTGCCGCGCGTGCGCCAGCTGCTCCAGGGGCTCAACGGCCCCGTCTTCGTGGTGATGGGCAACCATGACCACTGGGTGGACGCGCCCTACCTGCGCATGTCCTTCGAGGCGCTGGGCTATACGGTGCTCCAGAACGAGCACCGCGTGGTGCACGTGAAGGGCGCGCCGGTGACGGTGCTGGGCATCGACGACGGGCTCACCGGCAAGGAGGACGTGGAGGCCACCTTCCGGGGCGCGCCCTCGTCCGGCACGCGGCTGGTGCTGGCCCACACGCCGCCCACCGCGGAGAAGCTGCCCGCGCACGCGGGGCTGGTGCAGTTCTCCGGACACACCCACGGCGGGCAGTTCATCGTCCGGGGCCTCACGGAGGCCATCTTCCGCCGCGCGGGCCAGCCGTACATCCGCGGCCACTACCGGGTGAACGGCAACCACCTGTACGTGAACCAGGGGCTGGGCTTCGGCTTCGGCGGGCCGTACCTGCGCCGGGGCAGCACGCCGGAGGTCGCCTTCTTCACCCTGCGCACGCAGCAGGCCGCCCACGTCGGGACGACCTGATCCGCTTCGCGAGGGGCGCGCCCGCCTTCAGCGCAGGGGCGCGCCCAGCTTCATCCCGCCCAGACCGGCCTCGCGCTTCTTGCGCGACAGGCTGAAGGGGCCGGGCCCGAAGTAGACGATGAGCAGGGCGCCCCCCGCCATGGAGAGGTTCTTCATGAAGTGGATGAGGTTGTTCTGCGCCTGCACCGGGTCATCCATCTTCCAGAAGTGATGGACCATGAAGGCGGACGCCACCAGGAACACCGCGAGCATGGCCGCGCCCAGGCGGGCGAAGGCGCCCAGCAGGACGCACAGGCCTCCCACCACCAGCACCCCACCGGACACCAGCACCGCCGTCCTCGGGTCCGGCACACCGGACGCCTGGGCGTAGGCCGTGAGGGCCTGGAGCTGGATGAAGTGATTGAGCCCGCTGGTGATGAAGATGACCGAGAACAGCAGTCGTCCCAGCGGTGCGAGCAGCCCCATGAATGACCTCCATGCCTCCGGCGTGTCCTCCCTCAACGCGGACGGGTCGGTGTCATTCTCCAGATAGGCACGGATGAGCGGGCGGACAGCCATCCCCCGCTCTCCTGCCCGCTTTCCTGACGGGCGGACAGCCGGTCCGTTTCCGGGGTGACGCACCGGCGGGCTGCGACAACACGCCACAGCGTGCCGGGACAGGGGGGCGCTAGGGTGCCCACGCCTTGAGAACCCCCACCCTGGCCCTCCTGAGCGCCGCGCTCCTCCTCATGCCCACGGCCCCGGCGTGGGCCTGCGCGAGCTGTGCGTGCGGCGACCCCACGCTCACCTCCATGGGAGGCGAGCAGCCCTTCGAAGGGCGCCTGCGGCTGTCCACGATGCTGCGCGCGTGGGGGCACACCGAAGGGGTGACGGGCGTGGACGCGCAGCGGCTGCGCGAGCTGCGCATGGACGTGGCGGTGGCGTACGCGCCCAGGCCCTGGCTGGTACTCGCGGTGAACCTGCCGCTCCAGGCCCGCGAGGTCCAGGACGTGAGCCTGGGGCTGGAGCGCGGCTGGGGGCTGGGCGACATCGACGTGACGGCGAAGGCGTTCGTGTGGAAGGACAAGGAGTTCTCGCCGGACCAGCTCATCAGCGTGGTGGGCGGGGTGAAGCTGCCCACGGGCCCGCGGCTGCACGCGAGGGACGGCACGAGCCTGGGCATCGACGCGCAGCCGGGCAGCGGCTCCGTGGATCCGATGGCGGGGCTGGCGTGGCAGGGCTTCCGGGGCAACTGGTCGTTCCTCGCGAGCGCCCTGGGCTTCCTGCCCTCGCGAGGGCGCGACGACTTCCGGCTGGGCGCGTCGGTGCGCACGCAGGTGGCGGCGCAGTACCAGCCGTCTCCCAGGTGGGCGGTGCGGCTGGGCGTGGACACCCGGGCGGAGAAGGCGCCGGACACGAACGGCACGCCGGAAGAGGCCGGCGGAGGCTTCATCGCGTACGCGTCACCGGACCTCCTCTTCAGCCCGGGCATGGACGTGGTGGTGCAGGCCGGGGTGCGCATTCCTGTCGTCAACCAACTGCGCCGGGTGTCCTCCACGCCCATCGCGGTGCTCTCGCTCGCGTACGACCTGTGATGATCCGCTCCGCGTGTCTGGGATTGGCGCTGCTGGCCCTGAGCGCATGTGGCGAGCGCGTGGACGGGATGACCGTCACGCTGGGCCTGGAGCACCGGGCCACCGCGCAGGGCGTGCAGGCGGCGGGGGGCGAACGCTCCTTGACGCGAGCGGATGGCCAGGTGCTCACGCTGACGCGAGGCTACGTGGCGCTGGGCAGCGTGGAGTTGAAGCCGTGCGAGGAGGCGCTGGGGTGGCGGCTGTTGAAGGCGCTGTCGCCCATTGGCACCGCGCACGCGCACTCGGAGGGCTCGCCGTTGAGGCTGGGCACGCCGCACGTCAGCGGCCTGGAGCGGCCGGACGGGAACGTGCTGACGCTGGGCACGGTGAGACCGCCGCCGGGGCGCTACTGCCGGGCGAGGCTCACCTTCGAGCCCGCGGACGCGGACGCGGAAGGTCTGCCGGGCGTGGACATGGTGGGGCACACGCTGTGGTTGGAGGGGACGCGGGTGACCACGGGAGGCGGTGAGCCCCAGCCCTTCCGGCTGGTGACGTCCAACATCGCCACGGTGGACGTGGTGCTGGACGGGCTGACGCTGTCCGAGGACGAGCCGTCGGCCGAGCGCACCTTCGCGCTCGCCTGGGACACGTGGCTGGCCACGGTGGACCTGGAGTCCCCCGGGGCGGCGGCCACGGCGCTGGACACGGTGGCCCGCTCCGTGGCGATGTCCTCCGTCGCGCCATGACGTCTTCTCCGCTGCCCTCCGCCTCCGAACCCTCGCCCCGGGCCCGCATCAACCTGGTGTGGCTCCTGAGGCTGCGCTGGGGCGTGCTGGTGGGGCAGGCGGTGCTCGTCGCGGTGGCCGCGTGGGGCTTGAAGCTGGTGCTGCCGGTGCCCGCGCTGGTGGCGCTCTTGGGCATCGAGGCGGTGACGAACGCGGCGGTGCGCGCGGGGCTCGCGAGGGCGAGGCCGGTGGCGGAAGCGGCCATCTTCGGGCTGATGCTCTGGGACACGCTGGTGCTGACGGGGCTGCTGGCGTTGAGCGGAGGGACGCACAATCCCTTCACGACGCTGTACCTGGTGAACGTGGCGCTGGGCACGGTGCTGCTGCCGCCGCGCCGCACGTGGGCGATGCTGGGCTTCACGCTGTTGGCGTTCGGGTCGCTGTTCGTGTTGCAGGACGTGACGCTGCCGGGCCTGGAGAGGCCGGACCACGCGGAGTTGATGCGGCTGCACCTGAGCGGCATGTGGGTGGCGTTCGCGGTGGCGGCGGGCTTCATCGTGTACTTCATCCAACGCGTGACACGAGCGCTGGCCCGGCGTGAGCAGGAATTGGAGCAGACGCGGGCAAGGCACGCGAGGCAGGAGAAGGTGGCCTCGCTGGCGACGCTGGCGGCCGGAGCAGCGCATGAGTTGTCCACGCCGCTGTCCACCATCGCGGTGGTGGCGAAGGAGTTGGAGCGGGCGCTCGCGGCCTCACAGACCTCCGAGTCCGTAAGAGAGGATTTGAGGCTGATCCGCCAGCAGGTGGACCGCTGCCGGGACGTGCTGGTGCAGATGTCCGCGGACGCGGGCCAGACGACGGGAGAGCCCTTCCAGGCCATTCCGCTGGAGCGGCTGGTGGAGGAGACGCTGTCGGAGCTGTCCGGCCGTGAGCGAGTGAAGGTGGACGTGCCGGAGGCGCTGAAGCAGCACCCGGTCCACGGGCCGCCGAGGGCGTTGGCGAGAGTGCTGAGGGGCCTGGTGAAGAACGCGCTCCAGGCGACGCCCAGGGATCGGGGCGTGGAGCTGCGAGTGCTGCCGGAGGGCACGGGGGCGCGGCTGGAGGTGCGCGACGAAGGCCAGGGCATGCCGGAGGCGGTGCTGACACGCGCGGGTGAGCCGTTCTTCACCACGAAGGCGCCAGGAGAAGGCATGGGCCTGGGGCTGTTCCTGGCGCGCTCCCTGGCGGAGCAACTGGGCGGGTCGCTGGAGCTGCGCTCGAAGGCAGGAGAAGGCACGACGGCGAGCCTGAGCCTGCCGGGAGCGGACGCGAAGGAGGCAGCGGCATGAGCACGGCGCCAGTGGATCAACGCCCCAGCCTGCTGCTGGTGGACGACGACAGCACCCTGCGCGAGCGATTGGCGCGAGCCTTCCGCGAGCGCGGCTGGGACGTGACGACAGCCGGCAACCACGATGAAGCGATGGCAGCGGCCAGGCGCGAATCACCGGAGTACGCGGTGGTGGATCTGCGCATGCCGGGCCACAGCGGCCTGGAGTTGGTGCGGGACCTGCTGACGGTGGACGCGTCCACGCGAGTCATCGTGCTGACGGGCTACGGCAGCATCTCCACGACGGTGGATGCCATCCGGCTGGGAGCCGTGAACTACCTGCCCAAGCCCGCGGACGCGGACGACATCCTGGCGGCGTTCGCGCGAGCCGAAGAGGCCCCCAACGTCGCCGCTCCGGAGACACTCCAGGCACCATCACTGGCACGAGCGGAGTGGGAGCACATCCACCGGGTGCTCGCGGACAGCGCCGGAAACATCTCCGAAGCCGCGCGCAAGCTGGGCATCCACCGAAGGTCGCTCCAGCGGAAGCTCCAGAAGTACCCGCCGTCGCGCTAGCGCGTTCCCGCCGTTGCGCCAGCAACTGCACGAAACTAAAATGCAGCTTGATCTTCGCGCAACAGGAGAGCCCTTCTGTTGCACAAAAATAAAGCGGATCTATACTTTTGTGCATGAGCATCGAGCCCCCAATCAAGCCGGACTGGGACCAGCTCTATCGAGTGGCGGAGACTCAGGAAGGCCTTTTCACGACGCAGCAAGCGGCCCAGGCGGGCTACTCGCCCCAACTGCTCGCTCACTACGTGCGCATCGGCCGGGCCTCACGAGTCCAGCGAGGAATCTACCGGCTGGTGCACTTCCCAGCAGGCGAGCACGAGGACCTCGTCGCCGTCTGGCTCTGGTCCGAACAGGTGGGAACCTTCTCCCATCAGACCGCGCTTGCGCTCTACGACCTCTCCGACGTGCTGCCCGCACGGATCCACCTGACGCTTCCCGAGTCCTGGCGTAAACGCCGCCTGCGCGTACCGAGGCTCGTAGTGCTCCACTATGCCGACCTGCTCGATTCCGAGCGCCACTGGGTTGGAGCCGTGCGGGCCACGACTCCCTCCAGGACATTGGATGACTGTGCGCGGGGCGCGCTCACTCCGGACCTCATGCGGCAGGCCGCGCTGCAAGCCCTGCATCGCGGCATGGTCAGGGGCGCCCTCCCGGCCGTGGAGGAGGCACTGAAGCCCTTTGGAGGCCTCAACGCGTGACGAGCCGCACCTATGCATCGCCCGCGGCCTTCAAACAGGCGCTGGAGCAGCGCCTTCGCCTGGAGGCGAATAAGCGCAACCTGCCACTCGAACGTCAGCGCGAGCTGCTGGTCTTCAGCCGCTTCCTCGCCCGCGTCCACGCGAAGCTGGGCTCCAACGTCACCCTCAAGGGAGGACTGGTGCTGGAGCTCCGTATCGAAGGAGCGCGAGCAACGAAAGACATCGACCTTCGCATCCAAGGCGACCCCAGCGGATTGCTGCTCCAGTTGCAGGACGCCGCAAGGCACGAGCTTGGCGACTTCTTTTCATTCGAGGTCCGTTCGGATCACGAGCATCCGAAGATCCAGAACGAGGGCATGCGCTACGAAGGACTGCGCTTTCGCGCGGAGTGCCGGCTCGCACAGAAGATCTACAGCCGCCCTTTCGACGTGGACGTCGCCTTCGGGGAGCCCATGTTGGGAACACCGGATGAGGTCACGGCCCCCGACGTGCTTGGATTCGCGAACATCGCGCCGCCCCGCCTGCGCCTCTACCCCGTCGAAACCCATCTCGCGGAGAAGCTGCACGCGTACACGATGCCCCGGCTGCGGCCGAACTCCCGCGTGAAGGACCTGCCCGACCTCGCACTGCTGGCGCAGGCACGGAAGCCGCTGGAGGCAGAGCGGCTGCGACAAGCGCTCAAGCTGACCTTCGACTTCCGCGATACCCATCCACTGCCGGGCACCCTGCCCCCGCCTTCCAGGGATTGGGAGAGGCCCTACGCGGAGATGGCCCAGGACAACCAACTGCCCTGGCCCACGCTCGAGAAAGTGACCGAGGCCGCGAAGCGCTTTCTCGATCCCGTCCTGGAAGGGGCATCCATCACCACCTGGGACCCGGAAACCGGGTGCTGGCACTGCTAAACATGGGCCGAGGCCTTGAACCCGGCCCTGGATGGGCTTTCATGAAAGCCGCTTCGCATTTCTCTCGTGGGGGATCGAAATGCATTGTCGTTGGCTCGTCGTCGCACTGCTCCTGCTGTCCGTCGGCTGCGCCCACTCGAAGCGCACGCCCGAAGCAGCACTGCCCAAGTACGAGCATGTCTTCCAGAAGCCGCTAACGGAGGCGCTCGCGGCCACGCGCCAGCTGCTGGAAGAGCGGGGCTACACGTTCGAGGACACGGAAGACCCCAACCAGCTCGTCACCACCTGGTCCGAGCCTGAGCGGGTCGACTCGCTCAACACCACCTATACGCGCTACCTGGTGACGGGCATCCAGGTGGCCCCGCGCCAGTCCGTCGTGCGCATCTTCCGCATGACCCAGCAGACCCCCGGCAATGACGTCGAGTGGCGCGCGCAGTGGTGGAAGGTCGGCGTGCAGCGATGGGAGCAGACCTCGAATCCCTTCGTGAAGGAGGCGGACTTCAGCCAGGACGATGCGATGACCAAGCGGCTGTCCATGCTGCGCGCCGCCCAACAGGGCACCCGCGACCTGGACCTGGAGCAGGCCCTCACCCTGCGGCTGGAGTCCGCGCCCTCCGTCGAAGTCCTCGCGGGCAACGTGGCGGAGGAGAAGCGCCCCGACCCCGTCCGCGCGCCCGAGTTCTACCTGGAGCGCTGGAAGGAAGAAGCCGTCGCCGCGGGCCCGTGCACCACGCCCGTGCGCGGACTGGCGGAGCTGCTGCACCCGGGCCTCACGCTGCTCATCGGCGAGCAGCTGGGCACCAACGAAGTGCCGGACGTCGTGGGCCACTTGGTGTGCCAGGCCGCGCGGACAGGGCTCGCCGTGGTGCTGGGCCTGTCGCTCCCCGAAACGGAGCAGGCGCGCGTGGACAGGTACCTCTCCAGCCCCGGCGCCCCGGCGGACCAGGACGCGCTGCTGGAGGGTCGCTTCTGGACCCGCACCTACCAGGACGGCCGCAGCAGCCGCGCCATCATGGACCTCATCGACCGCGTGCGGGCCCTGCGCGCGGCGGGCCTGCGCGTGACGGTGGTGGCCTACGACACGGACGTGCTCAACGGCAGCGAACGCGACGCCGCCCAGGCCCAGGTCTGGACGAAGCGCCGTGCCGCGAAGCCGCACGAGGTCCAGGTGGTGCTCGCGGGCAACACGCATACCCAGATGAGGAAGGGCACGCAGTGGGACCCGTCCTTCACGCCCATGGCCCACTTGATGAAAGAGAACCGCTCGCTCGTCGTGCTGGAGATGAGCTACGCGCAGGGCCTGCGCTGGGGCTGTGACCTGGACCGCGACAGCAAGCTGGTCTGCGGCATCGTGGGCGCCACGCCCGCCCCGGAGGTGGCCGCCCGCCCCGGCCTGAGCCCGTATATCCAGCTGCGCGAGACCGCTCCCAATGAGCCCTTCCAGGGCCTGCTGTACGTGGGCAGGCTCACCGCCTCCCTGCCAGCCATCCTCGGGCGCCACGTGGAACCGCCGAAAGACCCCCGCCAGGCCCCCCGGACCCCGGGCCGCGACAGGCCCCTCCCGGGCGTCTTCTAGCGACGGACCGGAAGGATTGACGACCATTAACGTCAGGGTTAATCATTCACCCTGACGTTAACGAAATTCGTCCGCCCGGAGTCACCGCCATGAAGCCCATCCCCGAGGACTGGCCGCGCATCTCCTCCAGCCTCTTCTACGTGGACGCCCCCGCCGCCATCGACTGGCTGGAGCGCGCGTTCGGCTTCCAGACGCGCCTCAAGGTGGAGGGCGCGGACAACACCATCGTGCACGCGGAGCTGGCCTACGGCGACGGCGTCATCATGGTGAACTCCTCCGGGCGCCACGGCCTCCACCAGAGCCCCCGGCTGCACGGGGGCGTCAACACGCAGACCCTCACGGTCTACGTGGACGACGTGGACGCCCACTGCGCCCAGGCGCGTGCGGCCGGCGCCGTCGTCATCCAGGAGCCGGAGACCAAGAACTACGGCGACGACTGGGGCACCAACCGCACCTACGGCGCCGAGGACCTCGAAGGCCACCGCTGGTGGTTCACCCAGCGCGTCTTCGGGCCGAAGTAGGTTCTCGCGTCATGGCCACCCCTTCCGCGCTCGACCGCACCCTGGCCGCCCTCGCCGACCCCACGCGCCGGGGCGTCGTGGACCGGCTGCGCCACCGGCCCCACCCCGCCGGAGAGCTGGCAGCCGCGTTCGACATGAGCCCCCCGGCCATGTCCCGCCACCTGCGTGTGCTGCGGCAGACGGGGCTCGTGGAGGAGCGCATCGACGCGGACGATGCGCGCGTGCGCGTCTACTCGCTGCGCCCGGAGCCCTTCGCCGCCCTGCGCGGCTGGCTCGACGAGGTGGAGTCCTTCTGGGGGGACCAGCTGGGCGCCTTCAAGGCCCACGCCGAACGCACCCGGGGCACGAAGCCCTCCGGAGGCCGCAAGTCATGACCGCGGACCGCGCCCGCGTCACCACCTTCGTCGCCGTGTCCCCGCTGGACGCCTTCGAGGTCTTCACCGAGGAGACCGACCTCTGGTGGAACAAGGGCCCGCGCTACCGGGGCCTGAAGAACCCTCGCGGCGTGCTGCGCTTCGAACCGCCCGGCCCCGGCGGCCGGTTGCTGGAGTCCTTCGAGGACGACGTGTACGAAATCGGCCGCGTGCTCGTCTGGGAGCCCGGCGCGCGGCTCGTCTTCCAATGGTGCGCGAGCAACTTCGCCCCCGGGGAGACCACCGAGGTCGACGTCCGCTTCGAGCCCACCTTCGGCGGCACCCGCGTGGTGCTGGAGCACCGGGGCTGGGACGCCATCCGCATGGACCACCCCGTGCGCCACGGCCAGGATGGCGCGGCCACCGTCGCGATGATGGGCCGCTTCTGGGGGGACCTCGTCACGCGCTACCGGCTCCACGCCGCGCGGCCCCGCCCCACGTAAGCCCGACCCCTCCCGCGCCTACTTGCAGGGGCCGCAGTCCGCCGCGCAGCTGTCCGCCGTGTTGCTGGCGCCGCACTTCTCCGTCAACTGGCACACGCCGTCACCGCAGCGGTAGATGTCCTGGGGGAGCATGCGCGTGGTGATGGGCCGGTAGCTCACGCCGTTGTACGTGCAGCGCGTGTAGTACGTCCGCGTGGCGTCCAGCGTGCAGTAGTACCGGCACGCCCCCACGTGCTTCATCGGCGTGCACGCCGTCGTGTCGCTCCAGGACGACAGGCCGCAGGTGCGCACCGTGCTCTCGTCGTAGTCCAGGTACGCGCCGTCGTTCGCCGCGAACGTGCCCTCCCCCGTGAAGAGGTTGCCGAAGAAGCACGCTTCCTTCTCATTGTATGTATTCAGCTCGTCCGTGGAGTACGGCATCGCCCCGCCCACCGCGTCGCGCCCCAGCACGGAGATGTTCACGTGCACGCCGTACTTGTTCGCGTGCGCCGCCAGACACGCGCTCACCACCTGCTGCTCCGCCACCGTCGCCGGCTGCCCGCCCGCCCACCCCGGCGCCAATCCCAGACTCCCGCTCCACGTGTAGCTCTTCCCCGTGGAAGGCGACTGGTACGTCAGCGTCATCCCCGCCGCCATCGAGCACTGCACCACGTAGCGCATCACCATGTCCGCCGACGCGGGGTCCTGGCTGAACCAGGTCTGGAACCCGTTCGTGGACAGGCCATTCGTCGACAGGCCATTGGTGGACAGGCCATTCGTCGACAAGCCATTGGTGGACAGGCCGTTCGTCGACAGGCCATTCGTCGACAAGCCATTGGTGGAGACCAGTTCGGCGGAGGACCGGCCCGTCAGCTCGGCGCCTTCGTCGAGCGGAGCGCCGCAGCCCACCAGCGCCGCGGCCAGACAGAGCGCCGTCCAGGGGGAGGAACGGAATGAAACGTCGAGAGGGGGATTGAGGTGCATGGGGACTGCCTCCGCGTGAGGGGCCTCACGAGCCGTGCGGCCTGATCAACCGGTAAACGCACCCAGACGAAGCGAGCAGCGCCCCTGCCCTCCCGACCCATCCCCTTCGGTCCTTCGCACAACACGCGCGGCGTGCGGCGGCGGACGCTCCTGGATTCACCGCATGGCGGCGAACGCTCACCCCTTCCAAAAGAATCAGGCCGTCCGCGTGCGGCCCTTGCCTGCCTTCGCCTTCGCCTTCGGGCGCGGCGGTCGGGGCAGCCGCACCGTGAACGTCGTGCCCTCCTTCTGCGTCGACGTCACCTCCACCGTCCCCCCATGCGCCTGGACGATCTCCTTCACGATGAACAACCCCAGCCCCAGCCCGCTGTTGCGGCGGCCGCCCTGCTCGCGCTCGCCCTCGCCCTGGCGGAACGGATCAAACAGCCGCTCACGCAGGTCGTCCGGGATGGGATTGCCCGGGTTCTGCACCTCCAGCACCTGGTGCTCGCCCTTCGCCCAGCAGCGCAGGAACACCGGCGCGTCCGGGCTGCCGTGCTCCAGCGCGTTGCCCACCAGGTTGGAGAGCACCTGCGCCAGCCGCTCCGCGTCCCACTCCCCTTCCGCCTTGCCGTCCACATCCACCGCCACCGCGCGATCCGGGTGCGCCGCGGCCAATTCGTCCACCACCTGCTGACACACCGCCCCCAGGTCCGTGGGGGCCTTGCGCAGCGGGATGCCGCCGGCCAGCCGGGCGCGCGTCAAATCCAGCAGGTCCGCGATCATGTTCCCCATGCGCGTCGCGGACGCCTCAATCCGCTGCGCATGCTGCCGGTGCTGCTCCGGCGTGCACTCCAGCGGGCCCCGGCGCTTCTGCGCCCGCGCGGACAGCACGATGGCGTTGAGCGGATTGCGCAGGTCATGCCCCAGGATGCCGATGAAGCGCTCGCGGAATCTCGCCTCCTCCACCATCGTCTCCATCTGGCGGGTGCGCTCGGTGACGTCCATCATGGAGCCAATCATCCGCACCGGGCGCCCCTCGTCGTCGCGCGCCAGCACGCCCCGGTCCAGCACGTGCGCCCAGCTGCCGTCCGCGCGCTGGAAGCGGTACTCCTCGCTCCAGACGTCGCCCGTGGACGCGACGAACTCCACCAGCCGGTCCACCACCCGGTCCCGGTCGTCGTCGTGCACGCGCTCGCCCCACCAGCCCAGCTTGTGCTCCAGCACGGACGTGGCGTGGCCGAACGCGTTCCCCGTGCCCGGGTCCCAGCGCACGTGGTCGGTGGCGAAGTGCCAGTCCCACAGCACGTCGTGCGTGGCGCGCGTGGCCAGCCGGTAGCGCTCCTCCGCCTCCCGCAGCGCGCTCACCGTCTGCTCCGCCCGGGCCAGCGCCGCCTCCACCTCCTGCCGCGCCGCCCGCTCCCGCTCCGCCTGGTGCGCGTCCGCCGCCTGCCCCTCGTCGCGGGGCAACAGCCACAGCGCCAGGCCCTCCGCGTGCCGCACCACCACGTACCGCCGCCCCGCCGCGTCCCCCGGCACGAGGCCCACGTGCGGCACGCCGCGCATCAGCACGCGCACGAGCGCCGCCACGTCGAACAGCGCGGCGCCCTCCCGCGTCCACAGGGACACGTGACGGCCCAGTTCCAGGGAGCGCACCCAGCCCTCCGCCGGGACGTTCATGGACGTCCAACGGAAGTCGAGCGCTTCGCCTGTCTCCCCGTGCAGCGGCTCGAGGAGGATGCAGGGCGTCTCGCTGTCAGCGGGCAGTTCCCATGCCGGAGCCATTCCCGGCCCCCAGGACAAACCCATCATCGTGCTCCCCCCGACGCTACAGGTCTGCTTCCCCCACCCTTCACGTCGGTGCCGGGCAGGCTGGAAAAACCCGCGTCTCACGGAATACTGACACATCTGGCCATGAGTGGAGCAGCCCTGAAGGGCAGGAGGCGCGAAAATCGGTTCACCCCCGAGCAGTGGCCCTGCCCTGGAGGGCAGGTCAGTACCGGCCCTTGACGCCGATGATGGGCAGGGCGATGGGCAGTCCCACCGCATTCTTGGTCAGGGGTTGCCGGCTGTAGCCGCCGCCCAGATAGTCGAAGCCCAGCGTCTCCGTGTTGAGGGTGACGTTGAGCATGTCCAGGTAGGCCTCCAGGCTGAACGTCTCGTAGGCCCAGGCCTTGGAGACGCGCAGGTCGAAGCGGAAGAAGGCCGGCAGCCGGTCCACCCGGTCCCTGTCCACCTGCACCCACGTGGGGCGGCCGTCGGAGTCCACGCCCTCGCGGTGCGTCTGGCTTCCCAGGGTGCCGTACTCCGGGCGTCCGCTGTTGAAGTGGAGCACGCCGCCCAGGGTGATGTTGTTGGAGAACTTGTGGCTGACCACCAGGTTCAGGATGTGTGTCTGATCGAACGCAAAGGGCAGGTCCGCGGTGTCCTCGGAGACGACCCGACCTGATGAGTCGTATCGATAGAAGGTGGTCCGCCGCGTGCTGCGCTGGAGGCTGTACGAAAGCCAGCCGAACCAGTTGTTCCCCAGCGGGTAGCGGATCAGCAACTCCAGACCATACGCCAGACCGTGGCTGGTGAAGTCCGGGAAGTCCCAGTCGTCCCGGCTGACCGGCGGTCCATCCACGTCAATCTGCCGCGCGCGCACCCGCCGGAAGCCGTCCTGGCGGACGCCCCCTCCAGGCGGAGGGTCCGTGACGTCTGGCTCTCCCCCGATGTCATCCAGGTCGTCCGTCAGGCCCTCGTCGGAGAAGGGCGTGAGCTCGATGGTGCGCAGCATGGGGTTCACATAGACGTCCAGCCCCACCTCCCACTTGTCGAAGGCCTTCCACTCCACGCCGGTGGAGAGCTGCACGCCCTCCTGGAGGCCCAACAACAGACTGCCCACGTCCACCACCGGCAGGCTGATGAGGGTGGTGGGCGGCTGGTGGAAGATGCCCGCGCCGCCCTTGAGCGTCACGGTGTCGGTGAGCTTGTGGCGCACGGTGAGGCGCGGCTCGATGACCTTGTGGTCGAAGCCGCCGGACAGGTGGTAGCTGTCCAGGCGCAGGCCGGGCACCACCGTCCATCTGTCATTGGGCGTCCACACGCCTTCCGCGTACGCGCCGGTGAAGGTGGCCAGCGCCACCGGCACGCGCACCGTGTCCTCCTCCACCGGCTGGCCGTCCTCCACCGTGAGCACGTCCACGATGGCGCGCTTGTGCTCCAGGTCCGCGCCCGCGCGCAGCAGGAGCCGCTCATCCAATGGCACGCTGTAGCCCAGGCGCCCGGAGAAGTTGCCCTGGTCGATGTAGATTTCGTTCCCGTCGTCCGGCCCGCGCGACACGACGGCGAAGCGGTCCAGGCCCCACGTGCCGCCAATCTCCAGCTCGCCCTTGCCCAGCGGGTGGCGGCCGCGCAGGTCCACGCGGTGGAAGGCGACGGACTGGAGCGCGGTGTCGCCCTGGTCGTCCTGCGCCTCCGAACCAAACGTGTCCGACGAGCCAAAGGCAAACAGCCGCAGCTTGCCCCGCCCCACGTCCTGCTCCACGCGGGCCTGGTAGTCCCAGAAGTCCAGCACCACCTTCGGGTTGGTGCGCCCCGGCGGCGGCGGGTCCTGCAACTGATTGGCCGCGAGCGCGATGATCCACGGCGTATAGGAATAGCGGCCCGCGAGGCTGACGTTGGTGCCGGTGGACTTGAAGGGCGTCTCGATGAAGAAGCCCGCGTTGATGAAGTCCGCGTAGGCGCTGCCGTGCACGCGGTCGTCGCGGGGACGGGTGAGGCGCCCGTCGATGGCGCCGCCCATCAGCCGGCCGTACTGCGGCGGCGGCGAGCCCGGATAGAAGTCGATGGCGTCCAGGAAGTCCGGGTGGATGACCGCGGGCCCCAGGAACAGGTGGAAGAGGATGGGGATGCGGATGCCGTCCAGGAAGTAGCCCGTGGACGCGGGCTGGCTGCCGCGCACCACCGGGTACGCCACGCCGGACAGCATGCTGCCCACGCCCGGCAGCAGCATCACCACGCGGAAGGGGTCGCCCATGGTGCCGGGAACCTCGCGCAGCTCCGCGTCGTGCAGCGTGATGCGGCTGACCTCCGTGCGCTCGCGGTCGCCTCGCACCACCGTCTCGTAGGGGTTCACCACGAGCGGCTCCAGGCCGTAGACGACCTCCAGCGACTCGGTGGACTTCAGCGCCTCGCGGAACAGGCCGGGCTTGTGGCCGGGGGCGAACACGCGCACCGCCTGGCCGCCCGTGGGGAAGCGCGCCTCGAAGCGGCCGTTCTCGTCCGTCTGCACCGGCGCGTCCGGCGCCGCGTCCGACACCAGCGTCGCCCCAATCAACGGCCGGCGGTTGCCCTTCTGCCGCACCAGGCCCTTGAGCGTGATGGGGCCCTGAGGTGCCAACGTGCCGCCGTCCGCCCCGGTGGCCACGGGGACGGGCGCCTCGAAGCGGTACTCGAAGGACAGGCGCACCGCGACGGGCTGGCCCTCCATCATCGCGGGAGAGAAGCGCAGGGACGGCGCCGCGTGCAGCGCGGCCTCGTTGAGCAGCGGGTGCACGCCCTCCACCAGCGTGGCGCTGTCCACCTCGCCCGCCTCGTCCACCAGCAGCTCCAGCTTCACCGTGCCCGCCACGCCCTCGCCCACCAGCCGGGGCGGGTACGGCGCGGGCGAGTCCCCCACCAGCGCGGGCGGCACGAAGGCGGCCAGCGCGGGGCCCCCGTCCGCGCCATCACCGGGAGCCGCGCCGGGCTCCACCGCCCAGCCACCGTCCGGGGTGCGCTGGAGGTCCGCCTCCTTCGCGACCGTGCCCGTGCCGCCGTCCCGCGGGCCGTCCCCTTCCGTCCACGGCGCGTCCATGCTCCGAGCCGCGGCGCCGGTGGTGAGGTTCTCCTCCGTGACAGGCAGGCCCGCGTCCAGGGTATCGCCCAGCCGGGCACTGCCAGGGTCCGCTTCAGGGGCTTGGGCCCAGGCCGGCCACGTCAGGCACAGGGAAAGCGCCAGCGCGGCGGCGTGCCAGGGCGTGCTCCTCTTCGCGAAGGTCATGGGCGATGGCGTTCGTGCAAGGCAGGTCCGGGCGAGCATCCATGAGGCCAGGGGATGTCCGCCCTGACAAGCGCTGCTCCGTGACGCGTGCCATCACCGCCCGCCCGGGGCCGCGCGGGCGGCGCCCCCTTTCCGCTGGAGGACATTTGCCCTCCGCGTCACGTCTCGCCGTGGATGACGAGGTGGGTCCCCGGGACGGGGCGCCCCATTTCGGATCCATCCCCACCTTCCAGGAAGTCGCCCTTTCCCACTTCCCCGGACGCCATGCCCATGGTGGAACGCCCCAACCCTTCCAGAGCACTCTCCAACGACATGCACCAAGGCAGGGTTCGCGCGGCGCCCGGCGTCACGCGAGCCTGCTTATGATTCCCCCGCCGTCCCTGCGCTACCTTCCCCACGGACTGCTCGCGTCACTGCTGTTGTGCCTGATGTTGCTGCCGCTGCTCTTCCCGCCGTCGCTGGCGCGCGCGGGCAATGAGGGGCCGGACACGTTCATCGACGAAGGGCCCCCGGGCGCCACGCCCTCCAGGGAGGCCACCTTCGTCTTCACCGCCACCACGCTGAAGCCCGTGTTCTGGTGCTCGCTGGATGGCAGCCTCTACATCCCCTGCGAATCCCCGTGGCGCCTGAAGGACCTGCCCCTGGGCGAGCACACCCTGGACGTGTACGCGGTGGACGTGAACACCGCGCAGCGCGACCCCACCCCGTCCGGCTGGGTGTGGCGGGTGACGAAGGCCGACCCGCGCTCGGGCACGGCCCGCCCTCCCGCGTCCGCGCCCTGAAGGCGCGCTTCAGCGGCGCGTGGGCAGGATGGCGCTGGCCACCAGGCTCATCAACTTGAGCTGGGGGCGCGGCAGCCGGCGCACCGCGCGCAACAGGCGGCGCATCTCCGGCAGGTCGTCCTTGTCCGTGGAGTCCTCCTCCCACAGCCCCGCGCCCGCCGCCGCCGCCAGGGCCAGCCCCAGGGACGCGTCCGCGGACAACTGCAGCGCCAGGCACAGGCGGAACAGCGTGGGGACGCTGGGCATCATCTTGCCCCGCTCCAGCCGGCCGTAGACCTCCGACGCGATGCCGACGCGATCCGCCACGTCCGCCTGCGTGAGGCCCGCCCGCAGACGCGCGGCCCGGGCCGCCGCCCCCACGCTGACCGCCAGCTTGCGCTCCAACTGCCGCCGCGACAGCGCCGCCGCCGACGCGGGCGCCACACGGGGCTTCTTCCGGACGCGGCCGGATGCGAGACGACCTCGGGGGTGGGTTTTCACCACATCAACCTTGCACGTGACGTCCGGTGGGGTGGCCGCAAGGCTCGCGACCCCGCCACCGCCGGAACGGTTCAGAGGTCGTTATAACCCGCCACGTCACCCGGGCCCATCCCTATATGGCAGGTAGTCCCGCATTCCCTCGTCCACGGGAAGCGCGCCGTTCACGGGTCCATTAGCCCACATGAAACGACACGCGAATCCGGGAAGGCCTGGAGATTGTCCGGCTTCGGGGTCCCGGGGTTGCGCCGGGCTCAACCGTCCGCCGTGGCGACGCGTCCCCAGCCATCCGGGTAGTGCGTCACGAGCCCCAGCGCGTCGGTGTCCAGCTCCGCGACGAAGGTGCCTTGCGCGCTCTCGTAGCGGTAGCGGGTGGAGGACAGCCGGGTGTAGCGCTGCTCCAGCCGCTCCAGGGACAGGTCCGGCAGCCGCACCCACGCGGCCGTCACGTCCCGGCCCTGGCCCGGCTCCAGCGCCAGCCGGCGGATGGGCAGGGTGTTGGTGGCGGGGGTGACGCTCAGGTCCACGTCCACGCACCCGCGCAGCTCCGGCACCTCGCGCCCGTCGCGCCACCAGCGCTGGTGGTCATCCACCTGGAGCACCAGCGTGCGCCGCGTGCCGCCCTGATGCACGGCCAGCCGCGCCTCGCGCGTGTGCCAGTCCGGGTCGCACGCCACGGTGTAGCGCACGAGCAGCGGCAGGCCCTCGCCCACCCCCACCACGGTGCCAGCGAGGAGCGGCCCTTCGGCGGACTCCCACAGCTCGAAGTGCTCGGTGCCCGGGGACTCCAGGCGCCGCCAGGTGAGGGATTGGAGGCAGCGGCCCACGGGCGGACCGCCGGGCCGGGCGGTGCGCGCCGTCATGGAACCGGCGGCCTCACGGCGCGCCCCGTCCCGCGTAGAGGCAGTCCAGGGCCTCGTCCAGCAGGCACAGGGCGGCGTCGCTCCAGCCGCGCAGCCGCTGCTGGGGCGTGGGGCGGCCCACGTGGGGGATGAGCTGCGCGTCGGCCGCGTCCTCGATGAACTGGGCCTGCTGCTCCGGGTTGAGCTCCGCCCAGCGCCGGTGGCCCACGGCCTTGCGCCAGTCGTAGCCGTCCCCCAGGTACTGGGCCGCGAGCGCGCCGCTCAGGTAGCCCGTGCCGCCGTGCTGGTGCTGCCACACGTGCGTGAGCTCGTGCACCAGCAGCCGGAAGCCCACCGCGCCGTAGCCGGGCGGGATGAAGAGGACGTCGCCATGGGCGAACGCGCGGCCCGGCAGGCCCAGCAGGCCCAGGGCGCCTTCCTTCACGCGCACGCAGCGGTAGTCCAGGCTGTCGCCGAAGATGGGGCGCAGCCGGTCCACCTCCACGTCCGTCAGCCGGCGGCCCACGGGCTCCAGGCCCGTCACCACCTGCACGGCGGACAGCACGCGCCCGCCCAGCATCAGCACCAGGTCCACCGGCACCTGCGCCACGCGGAACAGGGAGCGCTTGAGCTGGGGCAGCCCGTCCCGCGAGCGCCCCGTCGCGCAGCGGGCCATGCCGCTGGCGAAGAGCATCAGCGCCAGGTACGCGCTGCGCGCGGCGCCCGCGGACGCCCCGGCGATTCCGGTGAACAGCCCGTGGCCCGCGTCCGCCACCCGCGCCGTCAACGGCGCCAGGCGGGGAGCGTCACGGCGGGAGTCACGGACGGCTTGCGGATTGAGCGAGGTAGGAGACCCCAAGGACCCTCTCCAGGAGCATGCGCAGCTCACCGGCGCGCCAGGGCCGGCCGAGTGCGAAGTGGGTGTCACAGGCCGTCAGGAAGGTGGCGCTCGCCTCGGGACGGAAACCGGAGGACAGGAGGATGCGCGGACCGTGGAAGCCCCGGTCCACCAGACGGCAGAGGAAGTCGCTCACGACGCGGCGATCCGCGTCCAGGTCCAGCACCAGCCCGTCCACCGCCACGCCCATGTCCAGCCGCCGGTCCGCCGACGTGGCCCCCAGCGACGTCACGATGCGGCACGCCAGCCCCACCTCACGCGCCACCGCCAGCCGGACCTCGGGGGCCTCGGAGACCACCAGCAGCACCGGCGCCGCCATCCCCGTCCGGGCCGGAGCTGCCGGGACCCGGGTCCCGCGCCGCGCACCCGGAACCGCGGGCGCCGTGGGACGGCTGAAAGCGAATTCCGGGACAAGGAGGGAAGACGGTGCGGTGGACACGCCCCGCACAGTAAGCAGCAAGAACGGAAATATCAAGCTTGGCTTGAATCACCGCCAGAACGGGGAGCTCCTACCAGGGTGAGGGCCGCGATCTCCGGGGCGGGCCCCAGGCGCATGGGGGGACCCCAGTAGCCGGTGCCGCGGTGCGTATAGACCCGGGTCCCGGCGACGGTGGCGAGGCCCTGGACGACGGGCTGCTGGAGCTTCACGAAGAACATGAAGGGGAAGATCTGCCCGCCATGGGTGTGGCCGGACAGCTGGAGGTCCACGCGCAGGCCCTTCAGGGACAGGGCGGTGCGGGGCTGGTGGGCCAGCAGCAGCCGGGGCACGTCCGGCGGGGCGCCGGCGAGCGCGAGGTCGGGGCGGCTCTCCAGGGGTGGATCGATGTGGCCGGCGTCGTGGTCGGTGACGCCCGCGACGACGAGCTTCGCGCCGCCGCGCTCCACGACGCGGTGTTCGTTGGTGAGGACGGTGATGCCCAGCCGGGCGACCTCGGCCATCCAGGCGCGGGCGCCATGGTAGAACTCGTGGTTTCCGGTGACGTAGTAGACGCCCAGCGGGGCCTTGAGGGACGCGAGCGGCGTCATCTGGTCGCGCAGGTCCTCCACGGAGCCATCCACCAGGTCACCGGTGATGGCGACGAGGTCCGGCTTCAGGGCGTTGACCTGGTCCACCACGCGCTGGAGCCACACACCGTCCAGGGTGGGGCCCACGTGCACGTCGGACAGCTGCACGACGCGCAGGCCCTCCAGGCCCGGGCCCAGGTCCTTCAGGGCCACGGTGGTGCGCTCCACGCGGGCCCTGCCGCGCGCGGTGACGAAGGCGAAGGCCACGGCGGGCACGACGGTGCCCAGCACGGCGGCCGCGCGGCCCCGGGCGAGCGCGTGCATGTCCGTGACGGTGCCGGAAAGCGACAGCGCGGCGCCCACGATGTCGGAGGCCAGCACGGCGGTGAGGAACACGCCGAACGCGCCCAGCCACAGGTACGCGCCCCACTGGATGACGCGGGAGAAGCCGGTGGCCTCACGGCGCGCGGCGCGGAAACCCGCCAGCAGCACGAGGAAGCAGAGGCCCAACAGTCCCCAGCCCACCGCGGCCCAGGGAGCGGGCCAGCCGGGCGCGGTGAAGAGGCGCAGGCCGATGTAGATGTGCAGCGCGACGGGCAGGCCCAGCCCCAGCAGCAGGGACAGCATCCACCGCCAGCGAGGAGCCCCGGCCGAGCGCCGGGCTCGCCGTGGTGAGGCTTCTTCCGAGGACACGTCCGTCGTCACGCGCGCCACCCTTGTCGCCCCGGGAGCCGGGACGCCTTCGAGCGCGGGAAGATAACGGCCCCCCTACCGCCGCGCCCGCCGACCCGGCCGGACGCCTGGCGGGCTTCAAAAGTGGTATTCCAAGATAAAAATGAAATCCACTCACTGGCGCGCATGACTCACGCTGGCGTTGTGCAGCATGCTGCTTGGGAGCTGCGCGACTGCGACGTGCCTGGACAGCGAGACCTGCTGCGTGGAGGCCCATCCGGGCAATCCAGCTGCATGTGGACTCACGGACGCCGAGGCCGCCGCTCTCATGGGCACCGCGGCAGTCGGAGCAGCCGCGGTCGGCGCCACGCTCAAAGAGATGGATGATCCAAACCAGGGATGGCGACAGCACTGCATCGACCGCTATGTGCAGTGCAAGGACTCGAAGAAGCCCCGCTGGTTGGGGGACTGTTACGCCTGCCTGCGATACTGCGAGGGCCAGAAACAGTGGCCCTTCGACCTTTGCCGTCCTCGCCGTAACTAGAGAGCCCCATGGACGAGCAGGAATTGAACTGGGACGACGTTCGGGACCTCGCGCGTCGCGTCTCGGACGGGGAGCCGTTCAAGCTCACCTCCGAGTCGCGTGCCATTCTCCAGCGCACTGGCCCCCAGGTTGGAATTCCCGCAGCGGACGTCGAGCGGGCGCTCCATGGCGAGGCCAGCGCCGCGACGCTGCTCGGCGAGGTCGCAAAGCGCATCCGGGACGGGTCTCACCGTTTGTCACGCGCCCTCAGTGAAGCAACACGGCGGCAGGAGGCGAGCGACATGGACGGCGCACGGCAGGTGCTCCGCGCCATCGTGGAGGACGAGGTCGTGCCGCTCTACCGTGACATCGCGCAAATCCAACTCGAAGCCCTGGATGAGGGCTGAGGGCCAGGACTCGGCGCCCGCGAGGCACCGCGCCCCGCCCCTGTCAGCTCCGCGAGCGGCGGCGGCGCGCCAGGGCGCCCAGGCCCAGCAGCGCCCAGAGGCTGATCATCCCCGCGGGCGCCGAGCCGCAGCCGCAGCCCACGTCCAGGTCGGTGGGGCCTCGCACCTGGAAGCCCACCTCCGGTGAGCGCAGCCCCGCCTCGCCCGAGTCCGTCACCACCTGCGCGACGACCTTGTGCGCCCCCGTCGCGAGCGCGGTGTCCGCCGTCAGCACGTGGCGGAAGACGCCTTCGTCATCCGCGGTGGCGGTCGCGAGCGCCTTGCCGTCCACTTCCAGCCGCACGGACGTGCCGGGCAGCGCCACGCCCACGAACATGAAGGTCGGATCCACCGTCGCGCCCTCCTCGGGCACGAGCACCATGGGCGTCGCCGGATCCACCGTGCCCGCGTCGGTGCCGCCGTCCGTTCCGCCGTCCGCGCCGGCCACCACCACCTCGAAGCCCACGACGTCGGAGTACGGCCCGTCATCGCCCGCCTCGTTGTGCGAGTGCACCGTGACCTTGTGCGTGCCCACGCTCAGCGGCGCGGAGTTCGGCACCTGGTAGCGGAAGCGCCCCAGCAGGTCCAACGGCACGATGTGGTCCGGCCCGTCGTCGATGACCACGCCCACGTTCACGCCGTTGGGCGCGGTGCCGGCGAACAGCGGCGTGGGCCCCACGGTGTCTCCATTCGAGGGCACCACCAGCACGGCCATCTGCACGACGCCCCCGTCCGCGAGCACCACCGCGGGCGTGGTGAAGCGCACCGGCGTGGAGGGCTTGCTCGCCACGCCCAGCGACTCCGCCCACGCGACCACGTCGTGCGCGCCCGCGTTCAGCGGCGCGGTGGGGTCGAAGGTGAAGCGGCCATCCGACCCCGGCACCGTCGCGCCAATCTCCCGCCCATCCACGACGATGTGGACGACCGGCCCCGTCGTGCCCGCGGTCCCCTCGAAGCGCGGGCGCGTGGAGGTGGACGCCTCGCCCGACACGGGCGCCGTGATGGCGGGCGTGACGGGGACCTGGAAGGCCTGGGACACCTGCTGCACCGTCCCCGTGGACGTGCCGCCGTCCGGAGTGCCGCCATCCGACGCCGCGGTGGCCGGCCCCGCGCCGTACGAACCCGCGCCCGCGGAGGCGGACACCCCCGCGCTGCCCGCGCTCACGTTGGGCGGGCACGCGAGGGTCTTGCCCTCGATCAGGATGCGTCCTCCAGCTCCACCACCGCCCGGGCCGAAGGGCTGCTTGTCCAACTGCGTGTTGCCGCCCGCGCCGCCGCGCGCCTCGACCCCGCCGCAGTTCAGGAGCTCCACCGCGCGCAGCACCACCGCGCCGCCCGCGCCGCCACCGCCCGCGCCGTCGTTGCCCGTCGAGGCCCCCGCCGTCGAGCCCGACGCGCTGTAGACGCCCTTGCCATCGAACGCGCTGGAGCGGATGAACACCACGCCGCCGCCCGCGGCGCCGTTGGCGCCGGCCGTGTCGGAGCCCTGTCCCGCGCCGCCACCACCGCCGAACGTGAAGCGCTCGAACACGGAGTAGCTCAGCGCCGCGCCGCCCAGGCCGCCCTGGTCGCGCGAGCCGTCCCCCGTGGCCGTGCGCCCCCCGATGCCGCCCACGCCGCCGTGCCCGCCACCGCCGCCGCCGGCCGCCGCGCAGTTGCCGCCGCCACCGCCGTTGGCCAGGTTGCCGCGCCCGCTGACGATGCCGGTCCGGGACACCGTGCCCGCCACACCCTCGCCGCGCGCGGATCCGCCCTTGCCCTGCTCCAGGTCCAACGCCGTGCAGCCATTCAGGTCGGCGGCGTCGGTCCGGAAGATGCCGCCCTGATAGCCCAGGCCATCCGCGTCGATGCGGCCGTCGTTGACGACCTTCCCACTCACCAGCATCGCGAGGATGCCGCCGGACCTGCCGTTCCACTGCGACACGGTGAGCCGCGCGCCCTCCGGGATGATGACGTCGGAGTACTCGTACACGCGCAACACCTGCGTGCGCCCCGCGGCGTACCCGTAACGCAGCGGCGCGGTCAGCGTGAGGAGGGCGGGCGTGGTGGACGACACCCGCTCCACCCGCGCCAGCTCCCAGCGTCCCAGCGTGACCGTCCCCACCAGCGACACGGGCTTCGTGTTGCCCACGTCAGGCGCGGAAGCCAGACCGGTGCTCTCGTGGATCATCACCAGATCGCCAGCGGCGATCTTGGTGCCGGACACGACCAGCTCCAGGCCTCCCTCCGCGACGCTCTTCCCCAGCGGAGCGGCCATGCCCAGGGCGAGCCCCTGCCCCGCGGCGAGGTTGAGCACGCCGTCGCGTCCGGTGCCCAGGTCAAAGGAATCCGGCTCGGCGCGAGCGACCTGCGCCAGGAGCAATCCAACGATGAGAGCCAGCGTGATGCGCATGCCCCCATGGTGCCCCACCGGGCGTCCGGGGTCGAGGGTGGCCCCCTGCTTCAACGGGACGGAATCAGGTCCTGGAGCCCTCGCGCGTTGACGGGCGCGAAGAAGGGCTGCCGCAGCAGTCGTCCCAGGGCGCGGCGCTCGACGCAGAGCAGTTGGAGCGAGTCCTCCCACTCCCCCAGCACCGCCACCGCGCGCACGTCGGCCGCGTCGCGATACAGGTCGTTGAGGTTGTGCACGAGCGCGGACACGTCCTCCAGCTCCCAGCGCTCCGTGACGTCGCCCGCCGCGACATGCAGCTCCAGCGCGGGGCGCTCGCGCACGTCCACGACCTTGAGCTTGCGCGCCGCGCCGCCCATGGCCGCGGTGAGGGGGCCCACCAGCTCATCCGGCCGGACGCCGTACCCCACGGTGAGCCCGCCCACGAGCAGGCCCGCGTCACACAGCCGCAACAACGACACGTGCGGAGGCTCGCCCTTGGGTACGAGTCCGGACGCGGCGGCGGAGTCCTTGAGCAGCCGCTCGCGGTCGAGCGCATCCAGCAGGGAGGCCATGGCCGGGCCACCCTATCAGGGCTCCTCGCCCTCCCAGTAATCCACCTGCGCGTCCAGGGGCAGATACGCGTGCAGCGTGCGCGACGCCTTGTCACCCCCGGGCGCCGCCCCCGCGAAGACGCCCACCTTCTTCGAGTCCGCGTACACGAGCACGTCCGGCGCCTCCATGGTGGAGAAGCATAGGTAGCGCAGCGGCTCGTCACCGTCGTTGATGAGCTGGTGCGCGCACTCCGCGCCCGGAGGCAGCGCGACGTAGTCCCCTTCGCGCACGGGCAGCGTCTGGGTCCCCAGTCGCATCCGCCCCTTGCCGGACAGGACATACACGGCCTCTTCATTGCCCAGGTGGTAGTGCAGCGGCCACGAGCGGCGGCCCGGCGGAAGCTCCACCAGGCTGCACCCGAGCTTGCGGCCGTGCGCGGCGGCGCCCAATTGCTTGCGTTTGAGCGCCACGCGGCTGCCGTGGGCGAGCTCGGTCCAGGGAACATCTTCGGCGTGGATGAGGTGGGGCGAGGCCATGGCGGGCTCCTGTTTCACGGGCGCTCCGCGACGAGCGCGAACACGCGGTGGGGAACGGACATCGGCTCTTGAGGGAAGCGCGCGGCGAGGAGCGCGGCCAGCGCGGCGTCGAAGCGAGCGACCTCTTCGGGCGGGAGCATGGCGCCGATGCGTGCATTCGCGCGCATCCGTCCGCGCCACGCTTCGTGGGTGTAGGGGGTGAGCGTGTCGAAGGTGAAGGACGTGAGGGACTGGAAGCCGGCCACGCCTACGTCGCGGAACCACTGCGGGTAGATGCCCACGCCCTGGCCGAAGTGATCCACGGCCAGTTTGACGCGAGGGCTGAACTCCTCCACCAGGGCCTCGGTGGCCTCCAGCAAGTTGCCGGGCAGGGCCGTCCAGTCGAAGTGGCAGAGGATGAGCTTCCCGCCGGGCTTGAGCAGGCGGAACACTTCACGCGCGGCGGCGGCGCGGTCGAACCAATGCCAGCACTGGCCCGCGAACACGCGGTCGAAGGAACCCGAAGGCAGGCCGGTGTTCTCCGCGGGCGCTTCGCCAAACTCGATGGTGAGGCCCTCGTCGCGAGCGAGTCGTGCGGCGGCCTCCAGCTGTGGTGCGGACACGTCCTGAGCGGTGACGTCGCAGCCGCGCCGGGCCAGGTTGCGCGCGACGGTGCCGGTGCCGGTGCCCAGGTCGAGCACCCGCAGGCCGGACCTGAGTACGCCGTCCTGTTCGAGCCGTGTGTAGAAGGCCTCCGGGAAGCCAGCCCGGTGCTTCGCGTAATCCGACGACGTGCGTCCGAAATCCACGTTCATGGTCGCTCTCCCTGCCTGGAATGGCCTCACCACGGACGGGTCAACTCGACAGGGTGGTCCAGTCGAGTCGAGACTCCGCATCCGGGAGGCACGCGAAACATGGTGCGTCGTGCAGGGGGACGTTCTCAATCTCGATTCGACCATCCAGTTGAGGAGGAGCTGCTGCGCGCGGAGGAGGCAGCGGCCCTGCTGGGGGTGAAGCGGGCGACGCTCTACACGTACGTCAGCCGGGGGCTCGTGCGGTGCGTGCCGGAGAAGGGCACGAAGGAGAACCGCTACCTGCGCGCGGACGTGGAGCGGCTGAAGACACGCCACGACGCACGGGCAGGCCACGCGGCGGTGGCGTCCGGAGCCTTGCGCTGGGGTGAGCCCGTCATCGACTCGTCGGTGTCACGCATCAGCGAGGAGGGGCTCTCATACCGGGGCCACGACGCGGTGGAGTTGGCCACGCGAGGCCGCCGCTTCGAGGACGTGGCGGAGCTGCTGTGGACCGGGCACCTGCCGCTGGAGTCCACGGCATGGCCCGCGCCTGAAACACCGTGGGACACTGTCGGGTCCACGGAGCCGCCCGTGCGAGGCGCGCGGTACTCAACCTCCGAGCGCGCCGCTTCCGCGTCCAGGGACGCGTTGCTCGTATCTCCTTCCGCGCTCGCAGCAATGCTTCCTCGCGACACGCCTCCCCTCTCCGCCCTGGCCGCGCTGGTGCCGCTCCTCGCCGCGAGCGACGCGGGCCGCTTCGCTGCTCCAGCGGAACAGGACATGCTCCGCGCGCGAAGGCTCATCCGTCACCTGGGCGCGTGGGTCTGCGTGGCCCAGGCTCCCGGCCGCGTGTCGCGCGCGTTGAAGGAGCCCACGGTGGCCGCGTCACTCGCCACGGCCTGGGATGCGAAGCCGAAGCGGACCGCGGAGCTGATCAACCTGGCGCTCGTGCTCTGCGCGGACCATGAGCTGAACACCTCCACCTTCGCGGCCCGCGTGACGGCCTCCTCCGGCGCGGACCTGTACGCGTGCATCAGCGCGGCGCTCGCGGCCATCTCCGGCCACCGTCATGGCGGCGCCTGTGACCGCGTGGAAGCGCTCATCGCGGAGGTCGGCCGCCCCGAGCGCGCCGCCCAGGTCGTCCACGGCCGCCTGCGCCGGGGCGAAGCCGTGACGGGCTTCGGCCACCGCCTCTACCTGAAGGGCGACCCGCGCACGCCACCGCTCGTCGACGCCGCGTTGAGCGTGAAGCCCGAAGCCCCCAGGGTCCGCGTGGCCCGCGCCGTCATGGACACCATGCGCGACGCCGGCCACCCACCGCCGTCATTGGACTGGGGTTTGGTGGTGCTCGCGGACGCGTTGGGGCTGCCCTCCGGCGCCGCCACCGTGCTCTTCAGCCTGGGCCGCACCGCGGGCTGGGTCGCCCATGTCCTGGAGCAGCGTGAACAGGGCCACCTGCTCCGCCCCCGCGCCCGCTACGTGGAAGCCCCGCCCCGGTAGCACCGTGAAACATTCCGCGCGGCTGTCACATGGCGTGCACGCCGCGCGGCTTTCCGTTTGGCGCTCCGGGCTCCCGTGCACACACTGGCGGCCCCGTGAGCACCTCCCGCCCGACCCTGCCCTATCCCGCCCTGATGCTGCTCGGCAACGTGGCGTTCATCGCCTCGTGGATCGTCATCCTCAAGCGCCCCGAGGGTTGGCAGGTCGTGGGCCCCGTCCTCCTCGCCCTCTTCCTGGCCCTGCGCGTGGGCGGCGTGTGGAAGTACGCCCTGAACCACCCGGACCCCGCCGGCCGCACGAAGCGCTCCGCCATCCTCTCTACCGTGCTGGCCGTGCTCGCCGTGGGCCTCTGGGGCTACACGTGGCTGAGCGGCCCCCGGTAGCAAACGAAACGGGCGCCCCTTCCGTGAGTGGAAGGCAGCGCCCGTCGTCACTTCAGTCCGTGGGAAGAGCCCGCGTCAGACGTTGAAGCGGAAGTGCATGCAGTCGCCGTCCTGCACGACGTACTCCTTGCCTTCCACGCGCAGCAGGCCCTTCTCCTTCACCGCCGACTCGCTGCCCAGCTTCACCAGGTCGGTCCACGAGAAGACCTCCGCCTTGATGAAGCCGCGCTCGAAGTCGGAGTGGATGACGCCCGCCGCCTGCGGCGCCTTGAAGCCCTTGTGGATGGTCCACGCGCGGCACTCCTGCTCGCCCACCGTGAAGTACGTCCACAGGCCCAGCAGCTTGTAGCCCTCGCGCACGACCTTGTGCAGGCCCGGCTCCGTCAGGCCGGAGTCCGCCAGGAAGCCGGGACGGTCGGACTCGGGGAGCTGCTGGATCTCCGACTCCAGCGCCGCCGCCAGCACCACCACGCCCGCGCCCTCCTTGGCCGCCATCTCCCGCACCTGCTGCACGCGCGGGTCCGCGTCCTCCTTGCCAATCTGCTTCTCGCTGATGTTCGCCACGTACAGCACGGGCTTGTCCGTCAGCAGGAACAGGTCCTGGATGGCCGCCTTCTCTTCATCGGTGAGCTTCTGCGCGCGCACCGTGATGCCTTCATCCAGCTTCGCCTTGATGCGCTCCAGGAGCGCGACCTCGGCCTTGGCCTCTTCGCCCGCCTTGCCGCCGACCTTGGTGTTCTTCAGCGAGCGCTCGCGGCGCTTCTCCACGGTCTCCAGGTCCTTGAGGCACAGCTCCGTGTCGACCACGTCCCGGTCCCGCACCGGGTTCACGCCTCCCTCGACGTGGGTGACGTTGTCGTCCTCGAAGCAGCGCAGCACGTGGAGCACCGCGTTCACCTGCCGGATGTTCCCCAGGAACTGGTTGCCCAGGCCCTCGCCCTTGGACGCGCCGCGCACCAGGCCGGCGATGTCCACGAACTCCAGCGACGTGGGGATCTTCTTCAGCGGCTTCACGAGCGCCGACAGCTGGTCCAGGCGGTCGTCCGGCACCGGCACCACGCCCACGTTCGGCTCGATGGTGCAGAACGGATAGTTCGCCGCCTGAGCGCCCGCGGCGGACAGGGCGTTGAACAGGGTGGACTTGCCCACGTTGGGCAGACCGACGATGCCGATGGAGAGAGCCATGATGGATTCCTGGAACAGGCGGGCGCGGCGGAAGACTCCCGGCCTTTAGGCCGAGCGGCGGGTCGCCGTGGCGCTGGTGGCGCCGGGCAGGCCCTGCACGAACTGCTCGGCCAGCGCGCGGTGCTTGGCGTCGTCCATGCGCTCGTTGATGAGCTTGCCGGCCACGTCCATGGCCAGGTCCACGGCCATGGAGCGGACCTCCGCGATGGCCTTGGCCTTCTGGTCCTCAATCTCACGGCGGGCGGACAGCTTCAGCTCCTCCGCCTCCTTGCGGCTCTTGGCCATCAGCTCGTCGCGGAACTTCTCCATGTCCGCCTGCACGCGGCGGGTGGTCTCCGCGGCCTCGCGGCGGGCCTCGGCGATGGCCGTCTTCTGGTCGGCGAGCAGCTTCTCCGCCTCGGCGCGCTCACGCTTGGCGCTCTCGATGGCGTTGGAGATCTGCTTCTCGCGCTCCTCGACGAGCGACAGGATGGGCCCCCACGCCTTCGCCCGCAGCACCAGCAGGACGATGACGAAGGTGACGATGGTCCAGAAGATGAGGCCCGGACGGACCTCCACGAAGCTGCTGGCGGCGAGGACAGAGGGCAGGAACATGGCGGGTCCCGGTGAAGCGGAAAGACAGAGGGAGGATGCGGGAGACTTCAGGTGACACGGGTGCTGCGCACTGCGAGCCGGAACGCCGGCGCCCCTTCTTCCCGAAGAGGACGCCGGCTCCCGGTGACACCGACGCCCTGACTAGACCTTGATGGCCAGCAGGATGCAGACGACCAGCGCGAACAGCGTGGCGCCTTCGATGAGGGCCGCGGCGATGATCATCGTGGTGCGGATGTCGCCACCAGCGGCCGGCTGACGGCCCGTGGCGTCCATGGCGGCGGCGGCCAGCTTACCGATGCCGAGGGCGGCGCCGATGATGGAGAGACCCGCGCCGATACCGGCGGCGAGGAACGCGAGAGCGAGGTTGGTCATGGGAGCACGTCTTCTTTCGTGAGGCGGGACCCGCTTGTGGGGGGGTCGTGAAATCCCTTTAGGACTACCTCCGGCGGCCTTTCGAACCGCCGGGTCTTCAACCGGGGCGCGCCGTCACAACGACGTGCGCCCCGTCAACTTGTGCGGCTCAGCCCAGGTGGTGGGCCTTGCCGTGGTCGTGGCTGGCGCCACCCTCGTGGTGCTCGTCGTGGTGGTGGCCCATGGCCACGCTCATCCCGATGAACAGCGCCGACAGCATGGTGAACACGTACGCCTGCACGAAGGCCACGAACAGCTCCAGCAGGTAGATGCCGAAGGCGAACGGCACGCTCACCAGCGCCACCGCGGGGTTGCGGAGCATGAAGATGAGGCCCAGCAGGAAGAAGATGACGATGTGGCCCGCCAGCATATTGGCGAACAGACGGATGGTGAGCGCGAAGGGCTTGGTGAACAGGCCCAGGAACTCCACCGGAATCATGATGGGCCACAGCCAGGGGGCCACGCCGCCCGTCAGGTGCTTGAGGTAGCCGCCGATGCCCGCCGCGCGGATGCCGGCCGCCTGCGTGACGAAGAAGGTGCAGAGCGCCAGGCCGCAGGTGACCGCGATGTTGCCCGTGGCGGTCGCCATCCAGGGGAACAGGCCCAGCAGGTTCATGAAGAGGATGAAGAAGAACGCGGTGAGCAGGTAGGGCACGTACCGGGGACCCTCCTCCTTGCCGATGTTCTTGATGGCCAGCTCGTCGCGCACGAACAGCACGAGCATCTCGAAGAGGTTCGCCCCGGCGCCGCGCGGCACGAGCTTCGTCTTGTCGCGGTTGCTCCAGACGAGGATGGAGCCGATGAGCAGCAGCGCCGCCAGCCACATCATCACCGTGTGCTTGGTGATGGAGAGGTCCAGGCAGCCCTCGCTCAGGCCCGGGTACACCTCACCGTGGCCGCCGTGCGTGTCCGCCACCGGCGTGCAGGCGCCCTCCTTCAGCGAGATGGGGATGCGCGGCAGGTGGATGGGGATGTGGTTGTGGCTGAGGGGGACCTCGAACTCGTACTCGTTCGAGTCCGCCACGTGGTGGAGGATGTAGCCGGCGACGTCCTCGCCCTCGGCGTCCTTGTCCTCGTTGGCGTAACCGTGCTCGCCGGCCGGGTCGGAGGCCCACACGGCGCCCGCGAACAGACAGGCGAACAGCACCATTGCCTTGCGCATCACTCGTCTCCGCCCGCCGTGTCTTTCGACACGGCCATCACGTAGCTGACTTCAATCCACTGCAGCGCGAAGTAGACGCCGAAGAAGCCGCCCACGAACGCGATCGCGCTCAAACCTCGGGACACCACCCACGCCAGCCCGATCCCCACGCCCACGCCCCGGAGAGCGAAGACCACCCCGACCACCTTCAACGCCGCCTTCAAATCCGCCTGCATCGCCGCGCGCCGCTTGAGCACCAGCGCCAGCACGCCCGTCACCGCCGCGATTCCCACGCCCAGCAGCGCGGAGACCCGGTCCTCCGTCACCTTCGGCAGCGCCGCCGCCACCACCGCGCCCACGCCCATCACCGCCGCCGCCAGCCCCGCGTGCGACCAGAACGGGTCCCGCTTCGGCTGTCCGCCCGTCCCCGTCACTTGCGCTTCCCCAGCCGCGCCATCGCATGAAGGAAGCCGTAGAACCCCACGCCAATCCCCACCAGGCTCAAGCCCAGGAGCAGCCAGGGCGACGTCCCCAGCCACCGGTCCAGGAAGTACCCTCCCAGGACCCCCACCACCGCCCCGCCCACCAGCTTCCAGACCGCGGAGATGTACGGCTCCGCCGCCCGCATCTGCCGGGCCGTCTCGCCCAGCTCACTGCCCGGCGCGTCCTCCTGCTTGCGAGGCTCCTGGTCTGCCATGCGGACGCCTCACCAAACCCCGGGAAAGTCTTGGGTTTCCTTCACCAACCCCGACCCCGCCCATACACGCGCGGGCGCCGCTTAGCACCGAATGCGCGGCGCGTGCAACCGGTACGGGGACCCGGGCCACCCCACCGCCAGCAGCGGTTGCGGCACCCGCAAGCGCAGCTACCACGGCGCCGGGGCCATGGGGGTGGTTTCTCCTCTGATGAACGGGTTCGGAGGAGCAGGCGTCCCGGGGGGCGCCCGGTGGATCAGCGGCGACAGGGTCCCAGGGAGGTGACGGGCGGCCGGGCGGAGCGCCCTCCGTCTCTCAGCACCGGGCCCACGGCATCGCCAGCTTGGCAGGGGTCACGTTGGCCGTTCATGCCCAAGGAGTCACGCATGCCGAAGCCGCTCGAGCTCACCTCTCCGAAGTTCAAGGACGGGACGCCCATCCCCATCGCCTACACCGGCGAGGGCGACGACAAGGCCCCTCCCCTCCACTGGGAGAACCTCCCCGCCGGGGCCAAGAGCCTGGCGCTCATCGTGGAGGACCCGGACGCGCCGGACCCGGCGAACCCCCAGCGCACCTTCTGCCACTGGGTCCTTTACAACCTCCCGGTCAACGCCCAGAGCATCCCGGACGGGGCCACCCTGGACGTGCTGCCCGACGGGGTGAAGCTGGGGCGCAACGACTTCGGCCGGCAGGACTACGGCGGCCCCATGCCTCCCATCGGGAGCCACCGGTACTTCTTCAAGCTGTACGCCCTGGACACGGTGCTGCCGGACCTGAACCAGCCCACCCGCACGGAGCTGCTCAAGGCGATGCAGGGCCACATCGTGGGTGAGACGCAGCTCATGGGCACCTACGAGAAGACGCACCACCGCAAGCACTGAAGGCGCACGGGGCACCTCAAGGTGACGGCAGCTCGCGCGTCATCACCGCGGGCAGGCCCGGCACCTTGAGGTACTCCACGCGCGTGGGCTTCGGCTCCACCAGGGGCCAGCCCGGCGCGTCCAGCGCGGCGAGCAGCGTGAGCACCGGATGGTCGAAGGACTCCACGAACACGCCTGACGCCGGCATGGGGGTCAGCCCCCACGCGAGCGACAGGCGCAGCCGTTCGCACCGGGCCAACTGAGGCACGTACGCGGGGAGCTTCGCGTGCTTGCCCGTCTCCAGGAAGTGGCAGTACGCGATGGCCTCCTCGCGGTTGAGCACCTCCGGCGGCACGTCCTGGAGGAAGCGCGCGCGAAGTGGGCCCAGCTCCGGCCGCTTCGCTTCATCCACCCAGGGGAGCTGCTCGCGCACGCGCTCGGTGCGGTGGAAGTCCATCATCCGGCCAGCGCGCTCCACCACCACCGGCTCCACCCGCTGGAGGGCCTCCGCTTCCAACGGCGTCAGGTCCAGCGGAGCCAGGGCCGTGAGAGCGTCGCGGCGCCACGCTTCACGGAAGCGGGGATCCACGTGCAGCCGCGCCAGGACCTCCAACGTTCGTGGGTAGCTCATGCCGCGCTCGCACCGCAGCGCTGGAGGATGGCGCGCGCACGAGCCAGTTCCTCCACCAGCCGCGCGAACGGAGGAAAGCCGCTGTCCATCTCGAAGTTCACCCCGCGCACCGGGCTTCGTGGCGCCACGTATTCCAACAAGCGCCACACCTCTTCCGGCGACGGCGCGGAGTGGCTGTCCAATCTCAACCCCTCCATCGTGACGCCGCCCGCCAGGTGCACCTGCACCACGCGCTCCAAAGGCAGACGGTCCAGGAAGGCATACGGGTCGAACCCGTGATTGACCGCGTTGCAATGGAGGTTGTGCAAGTCCAGCAGCAGCCCGCAGTCCGCGCCCTCCACCACGCGGCGCAGGAACTCCGCTTCATCCAGCGTGTTGAGCGGCGTGTGGAAGAGATACGCGATGTTCTCCACCACGAAGGGCACGTCCAGGTCCGCCTGCGCCGCCTTCACGTTGCGCACGCACGTGGCCACCGCCTCCTCCGTCAGCGGCACCGGCGTCAGCGCGCGCAGGGGCAGGTTCCCCACGCGCGTGAAGCACAGGTGGTCTCCGTGCCAGACGCTCTTGGTGACGTGACGGATGCGCTTCAAGCCGTCCCGGTAGCCGGGCGCGTCCACGCCGTCCGAGCCCACCGACAGCTCCAGGCTGTGGCCCACCAGCGGGTAGCGCTTCGCGAGCAGCTCCAGCCGCCGCTCCGAGTCCGGCGTGAGCGGCAGGAAGTGCTCGGGCGTCACCTCCAGCCAGTCCACGCCGGGGTTGCCGCGCGCCAGGTGCGGATTGAGGTCCCAGCGATAGCTGAGCCCCACGCCCAGGAAGGGAAGGCCCATGGCTTCAGCCCTTGCGCCGCGCCATCACCTGGAAGTGCTGTCCCAGGACGGCGAAGCCCTCGTGCGCCAGCTTCTCCTGCAACGCCAGTATCTCCTCGCGCGCGGCCCACGCGTCCCACGGCTTCTCCGCGGTCCCGCCGTGCGAGGCCGCCATCGCCTTGAGCATGTCGAAGAACATCACCGGCTTGCCGAAGATCTCCAGCAGCTCCGCGCCCGCGTCCGCCACCGCGCGCTCCAGCTCGCGCACCGTGAAGGCGTGCACCGGCAGGCCATACGGGCACGTGGTGCGGCCGTCGTGGAGCGTGCGGAAGGCCTCCTGCGGCTTGCCCATCTTCAGGTAGCCGGAGAACGCCTCGTAGCGGTTGTCCACGCCCAGCACCACCGGCGCGCCCGGCTTCGCCACGCGCACCAGCTCCTTCACCGCGCTCGGGTACGCCTCCAGGCAGTACGACACCGGGTCGCCTTCGCAGAAGACCAGGTCGAAGGCCGCGTCCGGCAGCTCCAGCGCCGCGACGTTGCCCTCCACGAAGCTCACCCGGTCCAGCAGGCCCTTCGCGGCGAACTGCGCCCTGGCGCCGTCGAGCATGCCCGGAGAGATGTCCAGCACGGTGACGTGGTGACCTGCCTCCGCGAAGCGCGTGCCGAACTTGCCGCCCCCGCCGCCCGCGTCCAGCACGCGCCAGGCCGTGCCGTCCTTCGGCAGGAGCGCCTCCACGGGCTTCCAGGTGAGGTGCTCATACGTCAGCCAGAACAGCTTGATGGCCGTGGCGTCCGGCGCGCCCTGGTCGTACTTCGGGGACACCTCGTCGTAGCGGCGCTTGAGGCTCTGCGGATCGGCGGAGGTCATGCGGATGGCCCTTGGGACAGGTCAGTAGTTGAAGGAGATTTTCGAGAGGATCCGCCGCTCCTGGGAGCCGCCGAAGGGCTGATCCGTGTAGACGAGGAAGATGTCGCTCCACTGGCGGTAGTGCCACCCCACCATCGCGTCCAGGAACGTGCCCTTCACGGAGTTGTAGTCCGCCAGCTCGTACACGCCGCCCTTCTGCAAGGTCAGGCGCGCGTAGAGGTCCGGGCTGAAGTGGTAGCGCAGCTGCGCGTAGCCGGAGAAGCTGTAGCCGTCCCCGGACGTGCCGTAGAGGTCGCTGTTCGTCGGCACGTTGAAGTTGCGCGTGTAGAAGCCGCTGAAGCGCGCGACGATATGCGGTCCAATCTTGATGTTCGCCGCGCCGTTGAAGCCGCGGATCTCCCCGCCCAGGAAGCGGCCGGCGACGGCGGTCAGCGTGTAGCTCTGCCAGTCGTGCGGGAACAGGGTGAAGCCGAACGTGCCCAGCCGGTCCCGGAAGCCCAGGTTGTCGTCGTAGATGCCCTCCAGGTAGAGCGCGAAGTCGTGGTGCAGGTAGGGCTGCACGTTGAGGCGGTTGCGCCAGCGCGTGCGCTCGTGCTCGTGGTTGCGGCGCCACAGCGAGTCCCACGTCACGTCCAGCCGGGGCAGGAAGCGCCACCCGGGGAACGGGTTCAGGAACAGGCGCGAGTTGTAGCCCTGCTTGTCCACCACCGGCGTCCAGCCCAGCGGGTTCGCGTAGTTCTTCCCGATGTCCTCGAACTGCAACCAGAACTCCGACAGCGTGTCGAAGCGGTGCAGGCCCACGTGGTACGCGTCCGAGTCCTCGTTGCCCAGCGGGCTCCAGCTCTTCAGCGCCTGCGCCTGGATGAAGAACTCCTCGAAGAGGTGGAAGTTGCCGTCCACGCCCACCGTCTGGAAGTCCGAGTCCCCGAACAGCCCGCCCCGCCCGCTGCGGTTGAGCGCCACCACGGAGATCATCGACCGCTTGCCGATGTCCTGCTGCAAGCGGATGACGCCGGAGTTGACGTTCTCGAAGACCTCACGGCCGTTGGCGTCCCGCCCGGTGAGGTCGCGGTGCTGCACGTCCATCATCGAGAAGCTCAAGCCCCCCAGCTTGCCGGTGAGCTGCAGGCCGCCCCACACCCGGTCATGCGGCCGCAGCGCGATGCGGCGCGAGGTGAAGACGTTGATGGGCGCGATGAAGAGGTGCTCGCTCTCCGTGAAGAACGCGCGGCGCTCCGGCAGCAGCGGCATGTCCGTGTCCAGCAGGAGGAAGCTCTGGTCGGCCTCCGCGTCGCTGAAGTCCGGGTTGGCGGTGAGCTTCACCGCCAGCCAGGGCGTCGGGTCGATGCGCGCGTCCGCGCCCACGTTGGGACGGAAGACGCCCCGGTCGTCCGTGGTCTTGAGCGCCACCGTGGTGGCCACGTACGGGGTGATGCTGAAGATGCTGCGCGGCTTGATGCCCTTGAGCCCCTCCAGGTGCGGATAGCGGCTCACCTTCGCGCTGTTGACGCCGTCCGGCGTCCAGTTGCTCCACTCCTGGTTGCGCGACTGCTCGCGGTCCAGGAGCATGCCGAAGGAGATTTCGTCCTTCGTCTCGAACTGGAAGTTGGCGAACGGGATGCGCACCTCTGAAATCCACCCGTCCTTCACGATGGTGGACTTCGTCTCCCATTCCCCGCGCCAGTTGGTGGAGAACGCCTCGCCGTCATCCACGATGCGCCCGTCGGTGCGCACACCCAGCGGGTTGGTCCAGAAGTAGTACGCGTTCCGGTGGTCCAGGAACGTGTCCAGGATGATGGTGATGTTGTCCTCCTGGTGGAGGAACCCCTCGTTCTGCACCGTGTAGCCGGTGATGCGCTCCGGCTTGGAGTCGATGCAGTGGAAGAGGAAGTAGAGGTTGTCCTGGTCGTAGAGGATGCGGACCTTCGTGTCGTCCGGCGCGGGCTTGCCGTAGTTGACGCGCGTGAGGTACCAGCCGGAAATCTCCGGGGCCGCCTGCCACGCGGGCTCATCCCCCTTGCCGTCGATGGTGATGGCGTCCTGCGTCCGCGTCGCGGTGACCTTGTACGTCGAATCAGCGTGTCCCAGCGTGGGCACCAGCGCGGCCAACAGCGCGGTGCCCCAGCGACACACGTGGCGAAGGGGGCTCATCCGGGCTCCGAGGTAGGGGTGAGGGCGGCCACGGGGGCCGGTTCAGGCGTGACGTGTGAGGACGCCTCGCGCACGCGCGACACACAGGCGAGCGCCAGCACGAGGGACCCCGATGAGAGAAGGAACGTGCAGCCGATGCCGGCGGCTTGCGCGACGAAGCCGTAGGTGACCGGCGCGAGCACGGAGGCCAGCGCGCCGCAGGCGCCCAGCGCGCCCATGAACCGGCCGCGCTCGGAGGGCGCCGGGGACTGCTCCACCACCAGCGCGGACGCGGAGGAGCGGTGCAGGCCGTCGGGAATCGCCAGCAGCACCCAGGCCCCCACCAGCGTCACCAACGCGGCGCCGTCCGGCAGCCACCCCGCGGCCCCCAGCACCGCCGCCATCACCGCCATGCCCGCGAGGCCCGGCACGATGAGGCCCACGCGCCGCGACAGCCGGTCCGACAGCCGCCCGCCGAAGGGCTGCGCGAACGCGTACGTCAGCCACGACGCCGCCACCAGCGGCCCCACCGCCTCCCGGGGGGCGCCCAGCTCCACCGCGTACAGCGGCAGGTACGTGGGGAACAGCGCCAGCGCGAAGGTGAAGAAGAACTGCCAGAGGAACAGCCCCGCCGCGCCCGGCCGGTCCTTCACGTAGGTGAACGGCGACAACAGCCCCCGGAACACCAGGCCCCACCCCGCGCCACCGCGCACGGCGTCCGCGCGCGGAGGACGCGCCGGTTCGTCCAGCCCCAGGAGCAGCAGGCTGCCCGCGAGGAACAGGCCTCCCGCGAGGAAGAAGGTGCCCGCCACCGACAGCGCGCGGATGACGGCGGAGGACGCGAACAGCGCGGCGACGAACACCAGGTTGGACGTGGCATCCAGCAGCGCGAAGAGCGTGGCGCGCTGCTTCGCGGGCGCGAAGTCCGCCACCATCGCGTTGGACACCGGCGCCGCGCTGCGCGACAGCAGCATCTTGAGGATCATCACGGCGGCGAGCGGCTGCGGGTCGTCCACCAGCGCCACCGCCGGCACCATCAGCGACGTGACGAGCGACAGCCCCACCACGAAGGGCTTGCGCCCATGGCGGTCCGACAGCGCCCCCAGCACCGGCTGCACGAAGATGGGCAGCAGCGCCCCCACCGTGTAGAGCGCGCCAATCTCCTGGAAGCCCAGCCCGCGCTCGCGCAGGTACAACGGCATCACCGGGTTGAGCAGGCCGGAGGCCGCCATGCCCAAGAGCCCCGAGCCCAGCATCACCCTCAGATTTCCCAGCCCCCGCGTCAGCCCGACCATCTCCCGGATGGCGCCCACGCCCTGGCGGATCATCCCCCCACCCCTTCCGCGCCATCGGCTCCGGCGGCGCGAGGCTTCAGCCCCAGCACCGCCTCCACCGCCTTCGTGAGCGTGGGCACCGGCCGCACGTCCAGCGCCGTCAGGGGCGCCGTGTCGAAGGCGCTGCCCTCCGGCACGAACACCGCCACCCGCTCCGCCCGCGGAAACACCTGCTTCACGTAGGCCTGCGCCACGCCCAGCTTTCCCTGGAGGAACTCGCGCGGCGCGGGCGCGAGCCTCTCCCCATGCGCCTCCAGCGCCACGCCCGTGCCCAGGAAGGGCGACGGCAGCGGCAGTCCCGAAAGCAGCGCCACCCACGCGACGAACAGCGGCAGCGACGCGCTCCGGCCATCCAGCGTCACGTTCCGGCCGCGCGGCGAGACGTGCAGGTCCGTCTGCTCCCACGGCAGCGCATAGCGCGCGCGGCCCACCGCGGACAGGTGGCGCGCATGGTCCTGCCACGCGGGGGTGAAGGCATTGCCCCGCGACACGTCCGTCCACAGCCGTCCCTGGCCGGGGCGCACGGACAGCTCCACGGGCACGACGCGAAAGAGCGCGTGTCCGCCGACGTCCGCCTGGGTGAAGAGCAACAACTGCGTGGATGCGGGCAGCATGGGCGGGGGCGTGTCGGCGCTCTTGAGGAAAGACACAGCCGGGAGGAGGACCACAGGCCCTCCTCCCGGCCATGAAACGCGTTACTCCGCGACGACGATCACGCCCATGCCGTTGGAGCAGGTGCACTTGTCGGTGGCGGCGGAAACGCGGACGATCTCGGACTGGATGTACATGGTGGTTCTCCTGGGATGAATGTTTGGGGTTGAAAGCAAGACGACGGAGTGACTACTCCGCGCTCACGGTCGTCGAGGCGATGACCATGCCGTTGGAGCAGGTGCACTTGTCGGACGACGCGGACACGCGGACGATCTCGGACTGGATGTACATGGTGATTCTCCTGGGTGGATTGCTGCGTTCACTGCGGTGAAACATGGCGGAGTGTGGACAGGGGGTCTGACATTGCCTGCCAACACTCCGGTGCTTCATTCCAGCCGTGAAAACACGTCTCACGTCTGGCATCACGCGCACCCGGGGCGACCCGGGCACACGGGATTCCCAAGGCTCGGGACATGGCCCGGCCTGTCCCTCTGACGAGGGCAAAAAGGCGCTTCAGCGGACGGCGAAGGTCAGACGGGGCGCGAGGGCTCGCACAGCCCCAGTTGCTGGAACTGCGTCACGGTGCGTTGGACGTCGGCGCGGATGGCCTCTTCCTGGCCCACGGCGCCCAGCCGGAGCGCCAGCGACGCCACCGCTCCCTCCAGGGACGTGTCGCCCTGGCACAGCTCGAAGATGCGCGCGGCGGTCTCGTTCACCCGGAAGACCTCTCCGCCCTCCGTGTCCAGGAGGAAGAAGGCTTCACCTTGCTGCTGGACGATGACGCCGGAGGCCGCGTGGGGCAGGTTCAAGACATTCCCCTTTGAAACCGCACTGTCACATTTCCATGTTTCTAGGTGTTCTCATAAACCCTGTCAATACATGCAAGGATTCGGGTTGGAATTCATGAGAGGGTTTGAGAACGTGTCGGGTCCTGAAGGGCCGGGCCGGCCCGGCTGTTGTGCGGTGGTGGGCGATTGACGGGCGGGGGTGGCTTCACCGAGGGGGGCCAGGGGTGCGAAGGTAGGGGGGTGAGGAGCACAGAGCGCACGAACCGTCGGGTGGGGACGGTTCCCGAGGAACCGGAGGCGGCGTACCGCCTCTTCGACGACATGCCCCTGGGCGTGTTCGTGCTTCGGGACGGCCTGCTCATCCACGCCAACGCCGCCCTGTCACGCCTGCTGGGCGTGGCGCGCGAGCAGCTGATGGGCAAGCCGGTGACGGCGCTCCTGTGGGAGCCGGGGCCCATGGAGGACCCGGCGGATCGGCTCGCGCGGCGGCTGGGTTCATCGCCCGTGGCGGGCACCTACGAAGCGTGGCTGCACGTGGGCGCTGGCGGGCTGCGCGTGGAATTGACCGTGCATCCGCATGCCAGGGATTGGGTGGTGCAGGTGCGCGATGTGACGTCCCGCGTCCGGCGCCGCATGGTGCTGCGGCGGCTGGCGGAGCTGGGGAGCGCGGTGCGCGCGCTGCACTCCGAGGACGCGGTGCGCGAGGAGGTGTTCCGCGGGCTGGAGGCGCTGGAGCTGGGCTTCGCGTGGCTGACGCCCCGGGGCGTGGGCGTGGAGCTGTCCGTGGCGGGCCTGTCCCCCCGGCTGGTGCCGCACGCGCCGTCCCTGGGAGGCCGCGTGCGGGTGGAGGCCCCGGGCGGCTGGGCGCCCGCGCTGGTGCGCACCTGGCGCGAAGGCGACGCGTGGGTGGAGGACCTGGGCGTGGAGGCGTCCCGGTTCGTCTCCGAAGCGCGCATGGACGCGGTGCTGGCGGTGTTCCGGCGCGTGGAGACGCACCGGGCGGTGGGCGTGCGCATCGACGTGGAGAACGCGCCCATGGCCATGCTCGTGCTGGCCTCCGACTGGTTGAGCGAGGAGGACGTGGCGGCGGTGCGGCTGTTCGGCCAGCAGGTGTCCTCCGCGCTGGACGCGGCGCGCACCATCCAGCGGCTGAGCGTGCGCGCGACGGCGCTCACCGCGCTGGGACGGCTGGCGTCCCAGGCCGCGTCCGCGCCCCACCCGCGCGCCTTCTTCGGCTCCGGCACGGAGGAAATCTCGGGCCTGCTGGGCTGTGACGCCGTGTGCCTGCTGCTGCCCGCGGACATGCGGCACGAGCCGGGCGAGCCCCTGGAGCTCGTGTACGCGCGCGGCCTGTCCGAGGACGCGGTGGCGCGCGTGCGCCGCGCGCGGCTGGGGTCGCTTCCCCGTCCGGGCGGGATGCCGGACGCCGTGCAGGTGCTGGACGCGGAGACGTGTCCCGCGCCCACGCGCGACGCGCTCCGGGCGCTGGCGTTCCAGACGCTGGTGTCGGTGCCGCTGCGGGTGCGCTCGCGCGGCGTGGGCACGTTGAGCGTGCTGTTCCACGCGCGCCGCCGGCTCACCGCGCTGGAGGTGGAGACGCTCCAGGCCATGGGCACGCACTTCGCGGCGGCCATTGAGTCCCACCGGCTGCTGGACGAGGTGCGCGGCCGGGCGGAGGACCTGGCGCTGATGCACGAGGTGGGCAAGGCGCTGGCGGCCACGCTGGAGCTGGACCGGCTGCTGGCCACGGGCGTCACCAGCCTGGCGCGCATCGTGGACGTGCCGGACGCGTACGTGCTCCTGCCGGATGCCCAGGGGAACCGGCTCGCCGTCCGCGCGGCGACGGGCGGCCACCCGGAGCTGGTGGGGCGCCACGTGTCGCTGGACCCGTCGACGAACTCGCTCGCGAGCCAGGTGTTCCGCACGCGCCAGCCGATGCGCGTGGAGGACGCGCGGCTGGAGACGCGGGCGGACGAGGAGCTGCGCCGCGCGGCGGAGGCCCAGTCGTACATGGTGCTGCCGCTCGCCGTGCATGACCAGATGGTGGGCGTGGCGGTGATGGTGGAGACGCGCCGGCCGCGCCGCTTCACGCCCTCCGAGCTGGAGCGCGCGGACGCCATCGCCAACCAGCTGTCGCTGGCGCTGGAGGGCGCGCGGCTGGTGGAGGACCTGAAGCAGAGCTACGCGGAGCTGGCGCGCGCGCAGGAGCAGCTGGTCAACCGCGAGCGGCTGGTCGCGCTGGGTGAGCTGTCCGCGGTGGTGGCCCACGAGGTGCGCAACCCCCTGGGCGCCATCTTCAACTCGGTGGCCACCATCCGCCGCATCATCGGGCCGGAGAGCCCGGCCATCCCGCTGGTGGACATCGTGGGAGAGGAGGCGGACCGGCTCAACCGCATCGTCGCGGACCTGCTCACGTTCGCGCGGCCTCCGTCGCCGCACCTGTACCCGGTGTCGGTGACGCAGCTCTTGGAGGAGGCGGTGGGCAGCGCGCTCTCCGACGTGGGCGGCACCTCGCCGCCGCCGGTGCGGGTGGAGTGGGTGATGGAGGAGGACGTGCCGTCGGTGACGGTGGACGAGCGGCTCATCCGCCAGTGCTTCCTCAACGTGGCGCTCAACGCCGTGCAGGCCATGCTGCCCCAGGGCGGCACGCTGCGCGTGGCGGCGCGCAGGGCGTGGATGGACCGGCCCGGCGTGCAGGTGGAGATCAGCGACACGGGGCCGGGCATCCCGGCGGAGCTGCGCGTGCGCGTCTTCGAGCCCTTCTTCACCACCAAGGCCCAGGGCACCGGGCTGGGGCTCGCCGTGGTGAAGCGCATCATCGACTCACACGTGGGCCAGGTGTCGCTGGACGCGCCGGAGACGGGCAAGGGCACCATCTTCCGCCTCTTCCTGCCGCTGGAGCCGCCGGTGGCGCCGAACCTGCCCCTGACGGGCGCGTGACGTAAACGCTCGCGGGGAGGAGTGAACAGTCCCCCGCTCGAAAATCCCCTCCGCGCGCCCCGGTCGCGTCTGCTGCCGGCCTCGAGGATGCACTCCCCAGGGGAAGACCATGCGCGCGTCGCGAGTCGTGGCAGGAATGGTGGCGTGGCTGTTCGGGGTGGCGGGCTCCGCTGACGCGGCGGAGGACGCGCCGCGCAAGGAGGAGCCGCGCGTGGAGCTGCGCGCGGTGGCGGAGCTGGGCTTCCTGGACGTCCTGTCGCACAGCCTGCGCCAGGGGCGCAACGGGACCATCTTCCGCTTCCCGGAGGACGGCGGGCAGGACAACCTCTACACGTTCGTGCGCCTGAGCGCGGAGCTGTCCCTGCGCGGGCGACACACGCTGGTGTTCCTGGTGCAGCCGTTGGACCTCCAGACGCAGGTCGTGCTGCGGCGGGACGTCACGATTGACGACCTCACGTTCCCGGAGAACACGAATCTGGACACGCGCTACGCGTTCCCGTTCTACCGGGCCAGCTACCTCTACGACCTGCTCGGCGGCCCCGAGCGGGAGCTGTCCGTGGGCGCGTCCCTCCAGCTTCGCAACGCGACGTTCGTCTTCACGTCCGCGGACGGCACCCTGCGGCGGACCAGCCGGGACGTGGGGCCGGTGCCGCTGCTCAAGGTGCGCGTGCGCTGGCCGCTGGGGCCGAACTGGTGGGTGGGGCTGGAGGCGGATGGCAGCTACGCGCCGGCGGCCATCATCAACGGCGACAGCGACTCGGCCACGACGGGAGCGCTGCTGGACGCGAGCCTGCGCGGCGGCGTGCGCGTCACCGACCAGGTCGACGTGTTCCTCAACCTGCGCTACCTGGGCGGCGGCGCGCGGGGCACGTCGGACGACAACGACGACGAGTTCGGCGACGGCTTCACGAGCAACTGGCTGAACACCGCCACCGTGTCGCTGGGCGTCCAGTACCGGCTGCCGGCGCTGGATTGATCAGACGCCGCCTTCGCCGCCGTTGAGGAAGAGCCACATCACGCCGAAGCCCAGGCCGCACGCCAGGGCCACCACCACGAGCATGACCCAGAAGCGGTGCTGGGGCGGGATGGGCCACAGGCCCTGGAGCGGATTGCCCCCCGTGGACTTCGGCTTCGCGGGCCTCTTCTTGCCGCGCTTCTGGGCGGCGAGCTCTTCCTCGCGGCGCTTCAGCTCCGCTTGCCGGAGCGCCTCCGAGATGTCCATGTCGTAGCCCACGAGCGTTTCGCGCGTCTTGGTCCGCACCTGCATGGGGCGCGTCTCGTGGGGCCGCTCGTCCACGGCGGGGGCCTTGCGGCGCGGGGCCTCCTTGGGCGCGACGTAGGGGGTGGCCTTCTCGTCCAGGTAGGCCGGCATGTTGCCCGTCGTCTGGGACAGGGCGCCGAAGATCTTCGCGGCCTCCAGGGCCTCGGTGGCCTCGCCCGAGCCCTGCGGCGTCCAGGGCAGCGGCAGCTCGTCCTGGGACATGGGGCGGGTGGCGTCCGGGAAGGCTTCCGCGGGGCGCGCCTGGGGGGCGGCGCCCGCGGAGGTGGCGGGGCGCGACTGCGGCGCGGGGCCCACGGAGGTCTGGGGACGCGGCTGCGGAGCGCGCGGCGCGGGGGGCGCCTTGGAGCGGCCGGGCTTGTCGACGTCGGTGCCCTCATCGTCCGCGTCGTCGTCCGCGTCCGGGCGCGAGGTCATGGGCGAGGCGCCCTCGGTGGCGTCGTCCTCGCCGGAGCCCGGGGTCCAGCCGCCCTTGCCAGCGGCGGGCAGGCCCGTGGCGCTCTTGCGCGCGGGCCGCTCGTTGGTGGTGGAGTCCTCACTGCCTGCGCCGGGAGTCCAGCCCGGGCGCGAGGGGCGGTTCTGCATCGGTGAGTCCTCCGGGGCCGGGGGGGGCCCCTCACTGTGAGACGCTCGAAGGTGTGTAACGGAGTCTTTCGCGTCCGCGTCCGGATTCCAATCCGGCCGAGGCGGTTCTTCCGCCGGAGCCTGCCTGCCCGAAGGCGACTCCGCGGGCGCGGGGGTGCGCTCACCCGGGTCGGTGGTGTCCTCGGAGCCCGGTCCCCCACGGGGTTCCAGCGTGGCGGGAGACTCTTGAGGGGTGGCCTCGTCCTCGCCCGGCCCGGGCGTCCATGGCGCGGCCCCCGGCGAGGATGAAGGGGCCGTGGCCGCCTCTGGCGTCTGGGGAGGAAGTCCCGGCGTGGTGGGCTCCGCGGCGCCAATGCCTGGCAGCCAGGCATCCATGGTGATTTCCAGGTTGTGCAGCCGCGCCGGAGGCGCCTTGCGCGGCGGCTCCGCCGCGTCACCAGACTCCGCCCGCGGCCGTTGCGCCTCCGCCGCCGCGCGCAGCGCCTGCTCCACCTTCGCCGCGTCCAAGGCCTCGGTCTGCTGCCCCACGGTGGCGTACTCGGGCGGTGGTGGCCTCGCGGCGCCCGCGCCCTCCGCCTGCGCCACCTTCGCCGCGTCCAGCGCCTCGGTCGCGATGTCCTCCTGCGCGCGGAGCGCCTCCGCCGCGTCCACGGCCCCGGGGGGCGCGAGCACGGACGGAAACTCCTGACGCGTGTTCGCGCGCTCGGGCTGCTCGCGCAGCAGGTCGTCCAGCATCTGCTGCTCGATGACCTTCTCGCGCGGGAAGGCCGCCGACATCAGCCGCACCAGGTCCTGATCCGTCACGTTGGGCGCCAGCTTCTCCTTCAGCGCACCCAGCGCCTCCGCCATGGCCGTCGCCGTGGGGAAGCGGTCGTTCGGCTCGGACGCCAGCGCTCGCGCCAGGAACGCGTCCACCGCGCGCGGCAGGTCCGGCCGGTAGCGCCCCGCCGGCTCCCACTGCGGATAGGCCGCGCGCCGCCAGCGCTCCAGCGGGTCGCCCCGCTGCGACAGCGGCTTCCACGAGAACAACTCCCACAGCACCACGCCCACCGCGTACAGGTCCGCCCTCCGGTCCACCGTGCGCTTGCGGGCCTGCTCCGGCGCCATGTACGTGAGGTTGCCAATCACCACGCGCGGCGCCGTCTGCTGCTCCTTCAGCGTGGACTGCGCCGCGCCGAAGTCGATGATCTTCACCTCGCCCGCGTAGCTCACGCACACGTTCGCGGGGGACAGGTCGCGGTGCACCAGGTGCAGCGGGTGCCCGGCCTCGTCCGTCGCGTCGTGCGCGTACGCCAGGCCCTCGCACAGCCGGATGCCCATCTGGAGCAGCGGCCCCAGGGGCATCATCCGCTGACGTTGCCGCAAGCGGTACGCGAGCCGGCTGAGCGTCTTGCCCAGCACGTACTCCATGGCGAGGAACAACTGCCCGTCCACCTCGCCCATCGCGTACACGCGCGCGATGTTCGGGTGCGCCAGCCGCACCACCACGCGGGCCTCGTCGCGGAAGCGGCCCACGAACTGCCGGCTGTCCACCAGCCCCGGCAGCACCTTCTTCACCACCACCGCGCGCCGCACGCCCTCCTCGCGCGCGAGGAAGACCTCCCCCATCCCCCCGGCGCCAATGCGGCGCACGAGGGTGTAGGGGCCGAAGCGCATGGGCCCGCTCAGGGCCTCGGGTTCAACGGGCGTCGCCAAGCGCGCGGAACGCCTTGCGGGCCGCGGCGAGCACGTGCGCCACCTCCGGCTCGCCGATGGCCAGCGACACGAACGCCGCCTCGAACTGGCTGGGCGGCAGGTACACACCTTCTTGCAGCATCGCGTGGAAGAAGCGCCCGAATTTCGCAGTGTCCGCCTTCTTCGCGGACGCGTAGTCGAACACCGGCTCCGCCGTGAAGAACACCGTGAGCATGCTGCCCACGCGGTTCACCGTCACCGGCACGCCCGCCGCCTTCGCCTCCGCGCGGAAGCCCTCCTCCAACAGCAGACCCAGTTGCTCCAGCCGCTGGTACGTCCCCGGCGCCGCCAGCGCCTTCACGCACGCCATGCCCGCCGCCACCGCCACCGGGTTCCCGGACAGCGTGCCGGACTGGTACACGGGGCCCTCCGGCGCCACCTTGGACATGATGTCGCGCCGGCCGCCATACGCGCCCAGCGGCATGCCGCCGCCCACCACCTTCGCCATGGTGGTCAGGTCCGGCTTGAGCCCGTACAGCTCCTGCGCGCCGCCACGCGCGAGCCGGAAGCCCGTCATCACCTCATCCAGCACGAAGAGCACGCCGTGCTTCTGGCAGAGCTTCTGCAACCCTTCGAGGTAGCCGGGGCGCGGCACCAGCACGCCCATGTTGCCCACCACGGGTTCGATGATGGCGCAGGCGATGTCCTGGCCCTTCTCGTTGAAGATGCGCTCCACGGCCTCCAGGTCGTTGAAGGGCGCGGTGAGCGTGAGCGACGCCAGCGCGGCCGGCACGCCCGGCGAGTCCGGCAGGCCCAGCGTCTCCACGCCGCTGCCCGCCTTCACGAGGAACGGGTCGCCCGCGCCGTGGAAGCAGCCCTCGAACTTGAGGATGTAATCGCGGCCGGTGAAGCCGCGCGCCACTCGGATGGCGGCCACCGTGGCCTCCGTGCCGCTGGAGACCAGGCGCACCTTCTCCACCGAAGGCACCGTGGCGCAGAGCAGCTCCGCGAACTCCACCTCCGCGGCGACGGGCGCGCCGAAGGTGGTGCCGCGCCGCGCGGCCTCCAGGATGGCCTCCACGATGGGCGGGTACGCGTGGCCCAGGATGAGCGGGCCCCAGCTGCCCACCAGGTCCACGTAGCGGTTGCCGTCCACGTCGGTGAGCCACGCGCCGGAGCCCTCCTTGAAGAAGACGGGGTCGCCTCCCACGCCACGGAAGGCACGCACTGGAGAGTTCACGCCACCCGGGATGCGCGCCTGCGCACGGGCGAAGAGGGCCTGGCTTTGAGCGTGTTTCATGGCCGGTTCCATAACACGCGCCCCGGCGTGCCTCGCCGCCACTCTTCGGATGCCTGGCCGCTACCGACCCCACACGACGTCCAGGCCCTTGGGGCACGACCAGGCAGGGTCCCTTCCCGCCAATATTCACTGGAGATACATTTTCACTATTGAGTGAATCTGTCCCAGGAATGAAAATCCAGTTCCCAAGCCATTGGATTTCCTAAACATCCACGAGCCATTGCGAGCGAAAGATGTCCGCCATCCTCCATCTTCCTCCCAGGCTGATGTCCTGGCTGCCGGCGCGCCCCTGGCTCCAGGTGCGCGGCGCGGCGCGCCCGTCCCTCGAATGGGAGGGCCGCGAAGTGGCGACGTTCACGCTGCTGGAGGCCGCCTCGGGCCTCCGTGTGGACCAGTTGCCGCTGCTGCTCGGGGCGCATCGTCCCGCGACGGCGCGACCGTCCCGGGACCTCCCCTTCGTCGTCGGCCCCTGGCTCAAGAAGGACGTTCGCGACGCGCTGGAGGCGCAGGGGGTCGGCTACCTGGACTCGCGCGGCCATCTCCACCTGCATGCCCGGGGAGTGCTCCTCCACATCGAGGCGGAGCGCACCGCTGCGCGCGAGAAGCCCCCGGGCACCGCGACCCTTGGCGTGCATGGCGTCCGGGCCGTGCAGGTGCTCCTCCAGGGGGAACAGCCGCTTTCCGTTTCCCGGTTCGCGGAGCAGGCCTCGGTGTCTCTGGGGCAGGCCCACAAGCTGCTGACCTGGCTCGAACAGTTGGAGCTGGTCCGCGCGGAGGGCAGGGGTCCCGCGAAACGACGCACCGTCCGGGATCGGACCGGACTGCTCGACTGGCTCGAGCGGCAGGCTCCCGCGACACGCAGGGAGCGCTCCCTGCACGTGGCCCTCTATGCGCGGCGTCCCGAGGAGCTTTGGCAGCAGACCCGCACGCGGCTCGGCAAGGCCGGCATCGCCCATGCACTCACGGGGTCCGCGGCGGTCAGCATGTTTGGCGTCGGGCCCACCAGCGTCCCCGTGTCGCGCATCCGCATCTCACCCGAGGTGCCCCTGGACCAGGCAGCGAAGCACCTGGACGCGGAAGTGACGGAGCGAGGAGCGAACCTCATGTTGATCCACGACACGGGCAGGGTCGGCACCTGGGCATCCACGTCCCGGGATGGCGTCCTGCTCGCGCCGCCCGTGCGCATCTATCTGGACGTCCGCACGGAGCGCCGGGGCGAGGACCTCGCGCGGCACTTCCGCGAGGAGGTCCTTGGTTACTGAAGGCGGACACCTGGGCGAGTACGACCCCTCGGTCCGCTCGGCCCTGCTCGCGGAGGCCGTACACGTCGTGCGTGCGTTCGGCTTCGCGGGCGCCCATGTCGTCATCATCGGCGGCCTCGTCCCTTCCCTGCTCGTCCCCGAGCCGGGTCCCGGCTTCGAGCCCCACATCGGCACGCAGGACCTCGACCTTTGTTTGAGGGTCGCGCTCGTGGAAGGCGAGGTGGGGCACTACGAGCGGCTGGAGCAGACGCTGAAGGCCGCGGGCTTCCGTCCGCATCCTCATTCGAGCTGGCGCTGGAAGGGAGGCGTCACCCATCCCCTCACGGTCGAGTTCTTCTGCCCCCTGGCCCCCGGACGCGAGGCAGGCCGGTTGTACCGGCCCGGGGGTGTCGTGGGTGGAAAGCTCTCCGCGCTGGTCCTTTCCACCGGAACCCTCATCGACCGGGACTTCGTCGAGAAGGAGGTCGTCGTCGCGCTTCCGGGAGGCGGGGGCCGCACGCGCCAGCGCCTGAGGGTCGCGGGTCCAGCCGCCTACCTCGCCGCGAAGGTGGACGCCCTGCGAAACCGGCTCAAGAACAAGGATGCCTACGACATCGTGTGGATGGTCGAGTCATGGCCCGGAGGACAAACCGGGCTCGCCCTCGTCATCCGACAAAGCCCCATCCACACGGATCCGCTGTTCCAGCAGGCCCTCGTCGCCCTGGCCCAGGAGTTCGCGGACCTCGACGCGGCGGGCGCGCGGAAGTACGCCCGCTTCATGTCAGCGCCAGGTGTCGACCTGGATCAATCCGCCCGGCGCGCGAGCAGCGCGGTGAAGCTGCTGCTGGCGGAACTCTCGGCGCCGCGGTTATAGCCACCGCATGCGCATCCTCCACACCATGCTCCGTGTCGGCGACCTGGAGAAGTCGCTCGACTTCTACACCCGCGTGCTCGGCATGACGCTCCTGCGCCGCCAGGACTACCCGGACGGCCGGTTCACCCTCGCCTTCGTCGGCTACGGCCCGGAGGACACCCACCCGGCCCTGGAGCTGACCCACAACTGGGACACGGCGAAGTACGAGCTGGGCTCCGCCTACGGCCACATCGCCCTGGGCGTCAGCGACATCCACGCCACCGCCAACGCCATCCGGCAGGCCGGCGGCAAGGTCGTCCGCGAGCCCGGCCCCATGAAGCACGGCACCACCGTCATCGCCTTCGTGGAGGACCCGGACGGCTACAAGGTGGAGCTCATCCAGCAGAAGCGCTGACCTGGCCCCGGGGTGTCCTCCCGTGAACCCGTGGACACGGGGGGCATGGGCAGGCAGGCGGACGGGACTTTCCGCTCGATGTTTCGCGCCTTCCGCTCGCCGTGTCCCCGGGAGGGGTGTAGAGAGGCCCGCGCGCGATGCAGCGAGGCGCGCACCCTCCCCCTCTTCTTTCGAGGCCGTCGTCATGGTGGAGAGTCCCCAGAGCCAGAACGCGCTGTCCCCCGACGAGCTTCACGAGGCGTGGGCCGTGCTCTCCGTGGACGAGCGCCTGGAGGGCTTCCGCCTGCTGCCCGCGGCGGTGGCGGACGACTTCTTCCTGGGACTCAGCGCGCGCGAACAGGGCGAGCTCATCCTCAGCCTCCCCCCGGCCGAGCGCCGCACCTGGGTCCGCCTGCTCCCCCCGGACGACCTGGCCGACCTGGTCCAGGCCGTGGAGCCGGAGCAGGTGGACGCCATCCTGTCGCAGCTGGACGACGCCAGCCGCCGCGAGGTGAACGTCCTCCTGGCGTACTCGGAGGACGACGCGGGTGGCCTCATGAACCCGCGCTTCGCCCGCGTGCGCCCGGACATGAGCATCGACGAGGCCATCGGGTACCTGCGCAAGCAGGCGCGCGAGAAGGTGGAGACCGTCTATTACGCGTACGTGCTGGACGCCGAGCAGCGGCTGCAGGGCGTGCTGTCCCTGCGCCAGCTCTTCCAGGCCGCGCCGGACAAGCGCGTGGCGGACGTGATGATTCGCGACGTCATCACCGTGGCGGAGAACACGGACCAGGAGGCGGTGAGCCGCACCTTCTCCGAGCACAGCTTCATGGCCATGCCCGTGGTGGACGAGCAGCGGCGCATGAAGGGCATCGTCACGGTGGACGACATCGTGGACGTGGTCCAGGAAGAGGCCACGGAGGACATCCAGAAGGTCGGCGGCATGGAGGCCCTGGACGCGCCCTACTTCGACGTGGGCTTCATGGCGATGCTCAAGAAGCGCGCCGGCTGGCTGATGGTGCTCTTCCTGGGGGAGATGCTCACCGCCACGGCCATGGGCTACTTCGAGCACGAGATTGCCCGCGCCGTCGTGCTGAGCCTCTTCATCCCGCTCATCATCAGCTCCGGCGGCAACTCCGGCAGCCAGGCCACCACGCTCATCATCCGGTCGCTGGCGCTGTCGGAGATGCGGCTGAAGGACTGGTGGCGCGTGGCCCGGCGGGAGCTGACCACGGGCCTGGCGCTGGGCGCGGTGCTGGGCATCGTGGGCTTCCTGCGTGTGATTGCGTGGCAGGCCCTGTTCCACAGCTACGGCGACCACGCGATGCTCATTGGCCTGACGGTGGGCGTGTCCCTGGTGGGCGTGGTCATCTTCGGCACGCTGTCCGGCTCCATGCTGCCGTTCATCCTGCGGCGCGTGGGCTTCGACCCCGCGAGCGCGTCCGCGCCCTTCGTGGCCACGCTGGTGGACGTGTCCGGACTCGTCATCTACTTCACGGCCGCGAGCCTCTTCCTGAGCGGAACCCTGCTGTAGTCGGCGACGCTCCCGGGTCCCATGATTCCCACCACCCGCCGGCGCACGCTCACCCTCGCGGCGCCCGAAGCCCCCGGCCGTCCCGCGCATGTCTCCGCCGCCAGCGGCCTGGTGCGCGCGGGGGACTGGCTCTACGTCGTCGCGGACGACGCGCTCCACCTCGCGGTGTTCCCCGCCACCGGAGACGCGCCGGGCCACACCGTGCGCCTCTTTCCAGGTGAGCTCCCGCAAGGGCACGCGGAGCGCAAGGCCGCGAAGCCGGACCTGGAGGCGCTGTGCCGGCTGGGCCCCTCCGCGTCCTTCGCGCACGGGGCGCTCCTGGCCCTGCCGTCCGGGTCCACGCCCGCGCGGCGCCGGGCGTCGGTGCTGCCCCTGAACGCGGACGGGACGCTCGCGGGTGAGCCGCGCACGGTGGACTGCACGTCGCTCTACACGCAGCTGGAGCGCGAATTGGTGGCGCTCAACGTGGAAGGCGCTGCGGTGGCGGGCAAGCGGCTGCGGCTGCTCAACCGGGGCAACGGCGAGGGCGGCGTGGACGCGCTGGTGGACCTGGACCTGGACCGGGTGCTGGGCAGCCTGGACGCGGGCGTGATGGGGCCGGAGGCCGTGCGCACCGTGCGCCGCTGGGAGCTGGGTGAAGCCAACGGCGTCCGGCTGTCCTTCACGGACGCGTCACCGCTGCCGGACGGGCGCGTGGTGTTCACCGCCACGGCGGAGGCGTCTCGCGACCGCGTGGCGGATGGGCCCGTGAAGGGCTCGGCCGTGGGCGTGCTCGCCCCGGACGGCACGCCCGTGTACCTGGACGCGGTGGACGCGCCCGTGAAGCTGGAGGGCGTGGACGCGCGCGTGGAGGGTGGCCGCGTCCACGTGCTGCTGGTGGCGGACGCGGACGACCCGTCGGTGCCCGCGCCGCTCCTGGAAGCCGCGCTGCCCGTGCCGGGCTAGCTACCCGCCGCGCTTCACCAGCAGCGGCCCGAAGGCCTGCACCACCGGCATCATGGAGATGACGTTGATGTTCACGTGCGCCGGGCGCGTGGCCACCCAGTACGCCGTGTCCGCGACGTCCTCGGGCGTGAGCGGCTGGGTCTTGTCGTAGAGCGAGGCGGCCTTCGCGTCATCTCCACGGAAGCGCACGTGGGAGAACTCCGTGCCGCCCAGCAGCCCCGGCTGGATGTCCGTGACGCGCACCGCGGTGCCGTGCAGGTCCGCGCGCAGGTTGAGCGTGAACTGATGCACGAACGCCTTCGTCGCGCCGTACACGTTGCCGCCGGGGTACGGGAACTCGCCCGCGATGGAGCCGATGTTGATGACGTGCCCCCGGTCGCGCGCCACCATGCCCGCGAGCGCCTCACGCGTGCAGTACAGGAGGCCCTTCACGTTGGTGTCCACCACCACGTCCCAGTCCTCCAGCCGCGCCGCCTGCGCGGGCTCCATTCCCAGCGCGAGCCCCGCGTTGTTCACCAGGACATCCACCTGCGCGAAGTCCGCCGGCAGCGAGGCGAACGCCGCCTTCACGGCCGCCTTGTCCGTCACATCCAGCGTCACCGGTAGGAGCCGCTCGCCCAGCTCCGCCTTGAGCGCGTCCAGCCGGTCGCTCCGCCGTCCAGCGGCGATGACGCGCGCGCCCTCCTTCACGAAGCGGCGCGCGATGGCCTGCCCGATGCCCGCCGTGGCCCCTGTCACCAGCACGATCATGTGAATGTCTCCTACGTCAGTCGCCGCGGTCGCGGGCGGCTTCCTCGGCGCTGCCGCCCATGGCTTCCACGGAGGTGCGCGCCTGCTTGCTGCGGTCGAACGCCACCTCCTTCTTGCCAATCCCCTCCACCGTGAGGTTGGCCAGGCGGCGGCGGGCCCGGGCGATGGCGTCCTGCACGAGCGACGGGTCGGGGTGCGTCTTCAGGCACTCCACCCAGGTCTCGATGGCCTTCTCGTTGTCCCCCGCGTCCGCGCGCAGCTTGCCCATCTCGAAGAGGGCGTACGGCGCCAGCTCCGAGTCCGGGAAGCGCGTGCGCAGGTCCGCGTAGGTGCGCAGGGCCTCCTGGCGCTTGCCCTCCACCATGGCCAGCGCCTGCGCCTGGAGGAAGAGCGCGTCGTCCACGTAGGGGCTGGTGGCGAAGCGGTCCGGCAGCTTCTTCGCCTCCAGCTCGCACTGCGGATAGTCCTGGAGTTCGAAGTACGTCTTGGCCACCTGGTACTGCAGCTCCGCGCCCTGCGGCGGGTTGCGGTGCAGCGCGGCGGTGAGCTGATCAATGGAGCCGCGCAGGTCGCGGTAGTGCACCCGCAGCAGCTCCGCCAGGATGATGCGCGCGTCCAGCGACTCCGGCGCCTCCGGGCACTGCTGGATGAGCTGGCGGTAGACGCTCACCGCCTCCTTCACCTTGCGCTGCTCCAGCCAGTACACGTCCGCCGCGCCCTTGAGCGCCCGGGCGCGCATCACCAGCGCCTCCGGGGACTCGTCGCGCAGCAGCATCTCGTAGGCCTTGCGGTACTCCACCAGCGCCTCGTCCGGACGCTTCTCGAAGATGGCGTCGCGGGCGCGCTGCATGTGGTCCACCGGCTTGTCCCGGCACCCCGTGACGGCGAGCGCCCCCACCGCCAGGACGCAGGCCCAACGCGACAGCCGCCGCGTCATTGGCAGGACTCCGGGATGAGGCGCACGCAGCGCGACTCGTCGCAGCGCACGCACTCGCGCTCGGAGGAGACGTCCGTCACGCACACGGAGACGCGGGACGTCCTGGGGCAGTCCTCGGACGTCACGCAACGGTAGAGGCCCCCGTCGGTCCGGGTGATGTCCACCGGCGTCGAGCCGCAGCTCTCCAGGTCGTTGCATCCCAGGAGCGCCGCCGCCGCGACTGCCATTGCTGCCACCAAGGCGCGTTGCACGGCCGTGGGTTCTAGCCAACTTCCGACCCCGGGTCACGAACCGTGCGCCCGCCTGCCCGCCCGTCTGGAAGCGGGAGTTCCCCGGGTTTCGCCCGCTGTGCTAGCCCTGCCGCGTCACGCCCTCCCCCTCTCGCACCAGGAGTCCGAAAACCATGAGCCTTCCCTCTCGTCCTCGCGCGGTGGTGACAGGCGCCGGCAGCGGCCTGGGCCGCGCGTTGTGTGAAGCGCTGGCGGCCCGGCAGGCGCGGGTCATGGTGTCGGACATGAACGCGGCCAGCGCGGAGGAGACCGCCCGCCGCGTCACGGAGCTGGGCGGCGAGGCGCGCGTGCACCCGTGCGACGTGACGGACCCGGACGCGGTGGAGGCGCTGGCGCGCGCCACGGACGAGGCGTTCGGCGGCGTGGACCTGGTGGTGAACAACGCGGGCGTCGCCACCGGAGGCGCGGTGGGCACGCTGCCCCTGTCGGAATGGAAGCGCGTGCTGGACGTGAACCTGTGGGGCGTCATCCACGGCTGCCACGCGTTCGTGCCGCGCCTGAAGAAGCAGGGCTCCGGGCACGTGCTCAACATCGCGTCCGCTGCGGGGCTCGTGTACGCGCCGAACCTGGCGGCCTACAACACGTCCAAGGCCGCGGTGGTCGCGCTGTCGGAGACGCTCTACGCGGAGCTGCAGCCGCTGGGACTGGGCGTCACGGTGGCGTGCCCCACGTTCTTCCGCACGAACATCGCCTCCGCGGCCGCGCCCTACTCCGACCCGGAGACGCGCCGCATGAGCGTGAAGCTGGTGGACCAGTCGAAGATTGGACCGGAGTGGGTCGCCGAGCGGCTGCTCAAGGCGGTGGACCGGAACGCGCCGCACGTGCTGCCCATGGCGGACGCGCGCTGGTTCTGGCGGCTGCGGCGGCTGGCGCCCGGGATTTTCCTCCGGGGCGTCATCGCGGTGGAGAAGCGCATGCGCGAGCGCACCGCGCGCATCCCCGGCTAGAGGCGCGCGACGTCAGTTGCTGCGCTGCTGCGTGGGCGCCTTGCCGGACGTGAGCACGGCGGTGTCCACGGAGGCCATGGAGTTGCGCTGCTTCAGCATCCGCGCCTTCTGGTTCTGCTTGTCCTCGTGCTTGAGGATGGCGGCCATGTGGGCGTCGGCCACCTTGCACTGGATGGCGCTCACCTCCTGGTGACGCCGCCCCAATTCGTTCCACATGGCGAGCCGGCCCTGGCTGCCCAGGAGCCGGTCCTCGACCGCGTCCAGGGCCTGGTCCATCTGCTTGCCCTCGGCCTCCAGGACCGCGAGCCGCGCTTCGGAGTCCTCCGGGGACTGCCCGCATCCGGTGGACACGGCGAGCCCCACGGTCACCGCCATTCCGAGCCACATCCGCCGCATCCCCACGTCGCCTCCCAGGTGTCTCGGGCCGTCCACCGGCCATCAGGCAGCGCAAGGTAGGAACGGGCCCTGGGAGCGACAACCCGAACGCCAGCCGGGGAGGTAGGCGTTTCCAGGAGCGAACGTTTGGGCCTTTTTCCCATCCCACCGGTTTGACGGTGAGGCAGAAGGCCCGTGAATCCATTTCGTTGCGCACGGCCCGGGCCTGTCCCAGGTTGGGAAGGTCATGCCCACGGGAGGAAGGCGATGAAGGATTCATCGAAGCCCGGCAGCGCGCGCTGGATGTCCGGCGCCATCGCGGGCGCGGCGCTGTCACTGGCGTCCGTCGACGCGCACGCGGACGCGAAGGCGGCGGTGCCCACTCGGCTCACGTTCAAGGATGACGGCAAGGTGCCCAACAGCCGCTTCCCGGTGCTGGTGTACCGCGCGGCCCTTCCGCGCGAGGGTGACCTGGCCGCCGCGTTCGAAAAGCGCTTCGAGGCGAACGGCTGGCCGCCGCAGTGGCGCTCCGGCGTCTACGACTTCCACCACTACCACTCCACCGCGCACGAGGTGCTGGGCGTGGCGAAGGGCAGCGCGAAGCTGATGCTCGGCGGTGAAGCGGGACAGGTCGTCAGCGTGCAGGCCGGTGACGTGGTGGTGCTGCCCGCGGGCACCGGCCACAAGCGTGTGGAGTCGAGCGGCGATTTCCTCGTCGTGGGCGCCTATCCGGAAGGCCACGGCCAGTGGGACCTGCAGCGCCCGGACGCGGCGACGCACGATGACTCCGTGAAGCGCATCGCGCAGGTGCCGGTGCCGCCAGCGGACCCGGTCACCGGCAGGGACGGCGCGCTGGTGCGCGACTGGAAATAGCCGTCACGGCTCCGCTGGCGTCACTGACACCCCGCCGTCCGTGGGGAGCGGATCCCGGTACGTGAAGCGGAAGGTGTAGGGCATGTCCACCGGCTTCCCGTTGTAGCGGACGGGTGGGTACTCGCGCGCATGGATGAGGCGCAGGGCCTCGTTGAGTTGATCGTCGCTGACGGCGCCGTCCCGCTTCTTGACCTCGCATCCCTCGGCCCGGCCGGCCTTCGTGATGACGCACTTCACGACGGCTTCGCCCTTCACGGGCCGCGTGCTCGCGCACCCCGCGAGGCACAGGACTCCCGCGAACCACATCCCCCACTTCATGCGGTGCTTCCCCCTCTTCACATCACGGCGCGACGCGCGTCCGGTGCCGCAGGATGAACTCACACACCTCGCGCGCGGCGCCGAAGCCCGCGGCGCGCTGGGCCACGTAGTGCACCTGCGCGCGCACCTCGTCCGGCGCTTCCGGCACCGTGGCGGAGAAGCCCACCGCGTTGAGCAGCGGCAGGTCCACCACCTCGTCACCCATGTAGCCGCAGTTCTCCGCGGACACGTTGAGGATGCCGAGCAGCTTCTCGAAGTGCGCCACCTTGTCCTGGCTGCCGAAGTGCACGTGGCGCAAGCCCAGCGACTGCATGCGCATCTGCGCGGAGAGGCTGTCGCCGCCGGAGATGGCGGCCACCTCGATGCCCACCTCCTGCAGGCGCTTGATGCCCATGCCGTCACGCACGCTGTACATCTGCGTCCAGCCGGAGTTGGGCACCCAGAAGATGCGGCCGTCGGTGAGCGTGCCGTCGATGTCGAAGATCATCACCGACAGGCGCGCCACCCGCGCCTTGAGCGACTCCAGGTCGTGGTTCATGCCGTGCCTTCCGCTACTTGGGCACGGCCTTGAGCGAGGCCTTGCCGTCCTTGATGACGACCTTGAACTCCACGGCCTTCGCGTTGTGCTGCTTGAGCAACTCCGGCACCTGCTTGCGCAGCGTGGCGGCCACCGACTCGTAGGACAGTTTGGACGTGTCCTCCTGGCAGCGGCGCTTCGCGGTGACGTACGCGTCGTACACCGCGCGCAGCTTGTCGTCGGACATGCCGCCACCAGGGCCGGCCGCCGCGGGCCGGGGCGCCGCCGCCGCGGGAGCCGCCGGACGCGCAGGCTGCTGCGGAGCCGCGGCGGGAGCCCTGGTGGCCATGCCCGGAGGCACGGCCGGACGTCCCGCCGCCGGGGTCCCCACGGGCGCGATGGACGGCAGCCCGCTCACGGGGGAGACAGCCGGAGCGGACTGCTTCGGCGGCACCAGCCCCGCGGGCGTCCCCCGGGGCGCGCCGGCCGGCTGCGCCGCGACGGGCGCCGCCGCCGGAGTCCCCCGGAAGGGCGTGCCGCTCGGGGACTGCTGCTCCGCCAGGTACTCCGAGGCGAGCTTCGGCTCGTTGATGGGACGGCGGCCGGTGAGCTCTTCAATCTCCTCGAAGTCCATGTCGTCGACTTCTTCGGGGATCTCCACCACGCCCTTCGGGCGCTCGCCCGTGGCACTGGCCTGCTTCGTCCCGGAGCGGCGGCGGGCCTTGGCCAGGTCGCGGCGGTAGGTGCCGGCTTCAATCTCCTGGAGCGTGCGCACCCACAGCCGCTCGTAGGTGAGGAACTTGTTGTGGAGGCTCTGCACGCGGAACTTCACCGACGTGCTGCGGATGAAGGCCCCCTTGAGCTTCAGCATCCGCTTCTTCAGGTCCTCATGCGCGCGGATGGGCGCCTGCCGCTCCATGCCCAGGAAGTACTGCTCGTAGCTGTGGCGCAGCTCCGCGATGGCCGCCTCCAGCTCCTCGCATTGTTGGAGGGCGGCTTCGCTGGAGGAACTGGCGTCCTGTTGCGCGGGCCGGGCCCCACCTTTGGCGGCGGGCCGTGCGTTGTCGGGCGGCGGCATGTTCCCCGGAGTGTCCCCAACCCGGGCGCGGCTCGCAACCTCAGGCCGCCGACGGTGTAGGCCCCAGGCCAGCGGTCTCACCCGCCGGTCGGTGGCGGGCCATCAGCAGCGCACCGAAGGTGAACATGCACAGGGAGATGAACTGGCTGGTGGACACGTTGTACCAGGCCTCCAGGGGCACCGCCCCGGCCAGGCCCTGGGCCCCCAGCGACTCCAGCAGGCCGTGCAGGGTGCCGCGCTCCACGTCGCCCCGGAACAGCTCCACCGTGGTGCGCAGGCAGGCGTAGGCCATCAGCCACAGGGCGAAGATGTGCCCGTGGAAGCGGCGGAAGCGGCGCGCGTACAGGAGCACCACGAAGAGCACCAGCTGCCCCACCGACTCGAAGAGCTGCGTGGGGTACACCGGCAACGTCGTGCCGTGCTGGGCCACCCAGTCGGAGATGCGCACCGCGCCCGGCGCCCACGCGTGGAGCACCTGACCGGTGGCCTCCACCACATAGCGACCATCCCCGGCCTGTGAGCCGTACGCCAGGCTGGACGCGCCCCCCAGCCGGCCGAACAGGTCCTGGGCCAGCCCCGAGCCCGGGAAGGTGACGCCCGTGTGCGAGTGGCTCCCGGCCATGTCGCCCCAGCAGCACCCGGCGGAGAAGCACCCCAGGCGCCCCAGGCACTGCCCCAGCGACACGGTGGGGATGCACACGTCCGCCAGCCGCATGAAGTCCAGGTCGTGCTTGCGGGCGAAGAGGTACGCCGCCAGTCCCGCGCCAATGAGGCCGCCGTAGAACACCAGCCCGCCGCCCAGGGAGAAGGCCTGCGTCCAGTCGCGCGCGTAGTCCTGCCAGTTCACCAGCACGAACAGCGCGCGGCTGCCCACGAGACCACCCACCAGCACCCAGAACGCCAGGTCTATGACCTGCTCGCGCTTCTGGGGCCCCTCCGTGTCCACCTGGCCCTTGCCCGGCACCAGCGTCACGCGGCGCCACTCGTCCTGCGCCAGCCGGCCCGCCACCGACACCGCGGTGACGAAGCCCGCGGCCAGCAGGATGCCGTAGGTGTGCAGCGGGATGCCCTCGCCCTTGCCGCCGGGAAAGGCGTCCTCGGGCAGCGCGTACTTCAGGCCGAAGTACGCGAGAAAGCCGCCCACCGCCGCGAACCCCACCGCGCGCAGCAGCTTGTCCTGGAGCGGCGCGGGGCCCTCCTGGCCCGTCGCCGCGTCCACCGGCCCCAGCGTGCCCTTCCAGCCGTTGACGGCGACGGAGGCCACCACCCCCACCGCGGCGGCGTACAGCAAGAGCTGCATCCACAGCGTGGTGAAGGACAGGCGCAGCAGGACGGGGAGCATGGGGACCTCTAGACCTTTAGACCTTCATGAAGCCTTCGCGGGCGTGGAGGCCTCCGGCTTCTCCTTGCGCACGAAGGCATCCACCACGAGCATGCCCACGCCGATGCAGATGGCCATGTCCGCGACGTTGAACGACGGCCAGGCGGCCTTGTCGTACCAATGGGCCTCCAGGAAATCGATGACGAAGGCCCGCGCCACGCGGTCGATGTAGTTGCCCAACGCGCCGCCCAGCACCAGCGGCAGGCCCCACAGCGCCCACACCTCCGCGGGGTCCGTGCCGGACAGCTTCCGGAAGTAGAAGACGATGAGCAGCACCGCGCCCACGCTCACCAGGTGGAAGAGCGGGCCGCGCACGTCCGGGGGCAGGTTCCTGAACATGCCCCACGCCGCGCCCGGGTTCTCCGCGTAGCGCAGGCGGAAGAAGTTCTCCGCGACCTCCACGTGCGTCTTCGGCTGGAAGTGCAGGCCCCGGAAGCCCGGTTCTTGCGCGGGCGAGTAGAACGCGCCCAGCCGCTGAGACAGCGTGGTGGCCCCGTCGAAGCGGGTGGTGAGATCGCGCACGACCAGGTACTTCGTCCACTGGTCCAGCACGATGACGCCCAGCGAGAGGGCGAGGAGGATGACGTATTTGCGCGGCACGAAGAGGGCTTATACCAGCCCACCCCCGCGCGTCACGGCTGCGGGCTGCTGCCCTGGGGCAGGGGCTGCGCGGCGGCCGCTTCCGGACGGCGCAGCGAGTCCAGCAGCATCAGCGCCACGCCCACGCAGATGGCCGCGTCCGCCACGTTGAACGTGGGCCAGCGCATGCCTGGCTGGTTGCGCCAGTGCCAGTCGATGAAGTCGATGACGTAGCCCCGGATGAGCCGGTCCACGAAGTTGCCCAGCGCGCCGCCGGTGATGAGCGCCAGCGCCACGCGCACCGCCTTCTGCGACGGCTCCGTCTTCCGGTACAGCGTCAGGATGAAGCCCAGCGCCACCAGGCTCACCACGTGGAAGAACGCCTTGCGCGCCGTCTCCGGCAGGCTGGAGAACATGCCCCACGCCGCGCCCGGGTTCTCCACGTAGCGGAAGTGCCAGTAGTCCTCGATGAAGCGGTACGGCCGCGTGTTCTTGCGGAACACGCCCTCCACCGGAGGGTCGTTGTCCAGGTTCTGCTCGCTCAGGAAGCCGGACACACGCGAGAGGCCCTCGCGGCCATCCAGCGCTTCCGTCAGCCGGGACACGGCCAGGTACTTGGTCACCTGATCCGCCGCCAGCACGGCGAGGACCACCACGAGGAGGAGGCGGAGGGAGGCTTTCATGCGTTAGCCGAACCTCTATCGCGCCCCCGGGAGCCCTGACAACCCGGACCCGGGGCTGGGCCCGCCTGCCCACTTACTCCCGGAGTCCGCCTGTTTCGGGCATGGTGCGCCCATGGCGCCTGTTGAGCCCGACGTGAAACCTTCCACTCCCGACATTGCCCCACCCGGCACCACCACGCCTCCGGCGGCGAAGCCGACGTTGATGGCCCGCTTCAAGGCGCTGCTGCTGGAGTACGGCCCGGTGGCCTTCGCCCTGTACTGGCTGAGCTTCGGCCTGTCGTTGGTGGGCTTCTGGGCGGCCATCCGCGCCGGATTTCAACCGGAGGGCGCGGGCGCGCAGGCGGGAGCGTGGGGCGCTGCCTACGTGGCCACGCAGGTCATCAAGCCGCTGCGGCTGGGCGCGGTGTTCGTGCTGACGCCGCTGGTGGCGCGCATCCCGCCGGTGGCGCGCTTCCTGGAGCGCAACCGGCACAAGTGGAGCGACCTGCTCTGAAACGGCACGGGCCGGGCACCGGGGAGCTCCCGATGACCGGCCCGCGTTGCCTGCCACGCGCCCGTTAGAAGTTGGGCGTGCGGAACGTCTTGATGACGCCCATGTGCTGCATGCTGGACGCGCCGCTGTCGGAGTTCAGCGCCGGGTAGATCTCCGAGATGGGCGTGTACACGCGGCTGTCGAGCACCAGGCCGTTGTTGAAGGTGCTGCTCCCGATGACGGTGGGCACCTGGTACTGGCGCAGGTCGGAGTCCACGAGCACGTGGTCATACGGCTTGCTGCGGCTGGCATTGGTGCCGTCCTTGCCGTTCTTGTCCACCGGGTGCGGGCCCGCGGTGTCGACCACCTGCTTGAAGGTGGTGATGCACGCCTCGGAGCGGGAGTCGGTGTTGAAGTCGCCGCCGATGGCCAGGTAGTCGCCCTCGGGGATCTTCCCCTTGATGTAGCCCACGAGCTGGGTGGCTTCCGCGTTGCGGTTGCTGGAGCTGGTGGTGAGCAGGTGGACGCTGACGGCCCAGAGGTCACGCGGCCCGGGGATGTCGATGCGCGCCCAGGCGAAGTCGCGGTTGGAGACCTTGGAGTCCGTCCACTCGCCCGACTCGATGATGGGGTAGCGGCTGATGATGCCGTTGGGGATCTGCGCGCCGGTCTCGCGGTAGTAGTGGAAGCCCGCGCCAATCATGTCGACCATGGAGCGCATGTCCGCGGCCGAGTCCGACTTGTAGTTGAACTCCTGGATCATCACGATGTCGGGCTTCACGCCCTGCATCAGCCGGATGCCGTGGCCCGGGTCGTAGTCCTGACCGTTGCCGCTGGAGAGATTGGCGGCCATCAGGCGGATCTGCGTGTAGCCGCCGTCCGTGTCCGTCTCGCCAATCGTGCCCGAGTCCGCGGAGCCACCGTCCGTCGGAGAGCCCGCATCGGTGGAGGAGCCCGCGTCGGTGGTGGAACCAGCATCGATCGTGGTGCCCGCGTCCTCCGCGGTGCCAGCGTCGGTCGTGGTGCCAGCGTCGGTCGTGGTGCCAGCGTCGACCGTCGAGCCCGCGTCCTCCGCGGTGCCGCCGTCCTCGGTGCCCGGGTCCACGTCGGTTCCAGCGTCCTCGGTGGTGCCCGCGTCGTCCGTGGCCTGTCCCGCGTCGGAGCCCGCGTCATCGACGGTGGTGCCCGCGTCGGTGCGGGTCCCGGCATCCACGGAGGTCCCCGAGTCCGGAGGAGTGATGGGCTCATCACCCTCGCCGCAAGCGAGGGCCAGGAAACCCACCGCCACGAAGGGGCGGAGGAACGGGGAGAGCTTCATTGCCATGCAGGGCCTGGATCCTTGCTTCCGAGGGTGTCTAGGGGGTGACCCATCGGCTTCGGCACGCCGACTGGCGCGTGATTATAGAACTTTGCAAGAAGGCTGTCCCCTGACGGCCCGTGAGGATTGCGTCACCGTGTTTCAAGAATCCGAGAGTTTCACCGACCCACAGCTGGGGAAGGTGGGGATTCAACGCAAGACATCACGGGAATTGGCTACGACGCAGCAGGACGTGAGGAATCAGGATGTCACCACGGCAGCTCACGGTGCGGATCCACGGCGCACTGAACGACTTCGTCGCACCGGAGCGCCGGGGCCAGGCGTTCACGCACGTCCTGCAGGGCAGCCCGTCGGTGAAGGACCTCATCGAGTCGCTGGGCCCACCGCATCCGGAAGTAGACGTGGTGTTGGTGGACGGAGAGCCGGTGGGCTTCGCGCACCGCGCGCAGGAGGGCACGAACCTGGACGTGTATCCGGCGACGGATCCCTCCGCACCGCGCGTGGCGCGAGTGGGGCCGCCCCTCCCGGAGATGCCGCGCTTCATCCTGGACGTGGGGTTGGGGAGGCTGTCGGGCTTCCTGCGGATGCTCGGCTTCGACACGCTCTGGCGCAACGACTACGCGGACGACCAGCTGGCGCGCCTGTCCCACGACGAGGAGCGGGTGCTGCTGACGCGGGACCTGGGCGTGCTGAAGCGCTCGGAGGTGGTGCACGGCTACTTCCCGCGAGAGACGGATCCGGCGCACCAGCTGGTGGAGGTGGTGCGGAGGTATGGCCTGACGTCCCGCATGAGGCCTTTCTCCCGCTGCATCGCGTGCAACGCGCCGCTGTCCACCGCGACACCGGAAGAAGTGCAGGGCCGCGTCCCGGAGGGCGTGACCCAGCGCCACAGACACTTCCAGCAGTGCCCCGGCTGCCAGCGCGTCTTCTGGCCCGGCACGCACCATGAACGCATGCAGAACCTGGTGGAGACGCTGAGAAGGCTGGAGACTGCGGACGCATGACAAATCCCTGTCAGCCCAATCCCTTCCGCCTGGCGACATGTTGGGCGTCTACACGCTCAAGGCCACCTCCCGGGGGAGCTGGGAGCGGGATGGCCAACACCTTGAGTGGTCCGACAACTTGCACTTCCACGGCTTCTTCCGGATCCGAATGACGGCCTCGTCCCAGCGGGGGAGCAGCAGATTGCGAGCCGCAAGGTCGGTCAGTCGGAGGAGTCCCAATCCGTGACGGCCGAAGTCCCCACCATCCCCGCGCTCCCGGATCGCTTCTTCACGTTCCCCATGTCGACGAAGGAGCGGCGGTTCCACGAGCAATTGAAGTTCATCACCTTGGGGAACGAGGTCGTGGAGAGCCTCTCCGCCACCCTCGCATGGGGCCAGAAGCCCATCGAGTGGGACGTCACCTGGGAGATCCAGCCTGAAGCCAAGGGCGCGTCGATGACGCTGGGGGCTGAACGCCAGAAGGACGGACAGACCTGGCTGCCGCAGGCCACACCCGGGCGAACCCTCAAGCTGCCCCGGAAGCAGGCGCCCTGAGTTCAGCTCAATGCCTCACGGCACTTGAGACAGACATCCCCACCCTGCCCCACTGCTTCGGAGTACACCCAGCAGCGGGGGCACTTGATGCCCAGGGCCGGAAGCACGTCTATGGACAGCGATACACCGTCACCGAAGGTCTGTGAAACATCCATGACCTTCGCTGAGTCAGATGGAGCATCCGCCAGCTCCACCTGGCTCACGATGAACAGCCCGGGCAACTCCGCGAGGTGCGCCTCCAGCACCCCGCGCACCGTGCCCATGGCGCTCAGCACCACGCGGGCCTCCAGCGACGCGCCGATGCGCTTGTCCCGCCGCGCCACCTCCAGCACGCCCTGCACCGCGCTGCGCACCGCGAAGAGCTTCGCGTAGCGCGCCTCCAGCTCCGGCGGCATCGTGGCCTTCACCTCCGTGAAGCCCGCCAGGAACACGCTCTTCGCGCGCTCGCCCGGCAGGTGCTGCCACGCCTCCTCCGCCGTGAAGCTCATCACCGGCGCCAGCAGCGGCAGCAGCACCGTGAGCGCCTCGTGCAACACCGTCTGCGCACCCCGCCGCGCGGCTCCGTCCTGCTTCGCCGTGTAGAGCCGGTCCTTCAGGATGTCGAAGTACACGGCTGACAAATCATTGGCGCAGAAGTCCACCACCGTCGCGTAGACGAGGTGGAACTCATAATCCTCGTACGCCTGCCGCACTCGGGCGGCCACCTGCGCCAGCCGTCCGCGCGCCCACTTGTCCAGGGGCAACAGCTGGTCCCCGGCCACCGCGTCCTTCGCCGGGTCGAAGTCGTGCAGGTTGCCCAGCGCGTACCGCAAGGTGTTGCGGATCTTCCGGTAGCCCTCCGACAGCCCCTTGAGGATGGCGTCCGACAGGCGCACGTCGTTGCGGTAGTCGCTCGCCGCCACCCACAGGCGCAGCACCTCCGCGCCGTACTGCTGGATGACCTTGTCCGGCGCCACCGTGTTGCCCCGGCTCTTGGACATCTTCTCGCCCTGGCCATCCACCACGAAGCCGTGTGTCAGGCAGGCCTTGTAGGGCGCCACGTCGCGCGTGCCCACCGACACCAGCAGCGAGGAATGGAACCAGCCCCGGTGCTGATCACTCCCCTCCAGGAACAGGTCCGCCGGCACGCGCTGCCGCTTCGCCAGCACCGCGGACGCCATGCACGCCGAGTCGAACCACACGTCCAGGATGTCCGTCTCGCGGTGGAACTCACCCTTGCCGCAGCGAGGACACGTGAAGTCCTGCCCGAGGAACTCCTTCACCGGCGTGCGGTACCACACGCCCGCGCCCTCCCTCTCCACCGCCGCCGCCACCCGCTCCATCACCTCCGGGGACACCACCGCGTCGTCACACCCGTCGCAGTACGCGATGGGAATCGGCACGCCCCAGCTGCGCTGCCGGCTGATGCACCAGTCCGGGCGGCCCTCCAGCATGCCCCGGATACGCGACTGTCCCCACGACGGCACCCACCGCACCTGGTCCACCTGATCCAGCACCACCTGCCGGAAGGTCTGCGTGCCGTGGAACGGCGCATCCATCGGGATGAACCACTGATACGTCGCCGCCTGGATGACCGGCTGGTGGCAGCGCCAGCAGTGCGGATAGCTGTGCGTGAGCGTGTCCGACCTGTCGTTGAGCAGCGCGCCCCGCTGCACCAGCAGGTCCAGCACCACCGGGTTCGCCTCGAACACGCGCCGGCCCGCGAGCACCTCGCCCACCGTGTCGTCGTAGCGGCCGTCCGCGCGCACCGGGTTGTAGATGTCCAGGCCGTACTTCAGACCGACCTCGTAGTCCTCCTGGCCATGTCCCGGCGCCGTGTGCACCAGCCCCGTGCCCGCGTCCAACGTGACGTGCTCGCCCAGCACCACGCGCCCCTGCCGCTCCAGGAACGGGTGCTGATACGTCACGTGCTCCAGGTCCTCGCCCGTCGCGTACGCGAGGATGCGAGACGGATCCACCAGCGCCGGTGACGACACCTCGCCCGTGGGCAACTGCACGTGCTTCACCGCGAGCTCGTCCGACTTCACCTCCGCCAGCACCTTCGCCAGCAGGTCCTTCGCCACGCAGAGGACGCGGTCCTCCAGCCGGTAGAAGACGTATTCGAACCCGGCGTTCACCGCGATGGCCAGGTTGGCCGGCAGCGTCCACGGCGTGGTGGTCCAGATGACGAAGGACACACGCTGTCCCTTCAGCTGCGGCAGCTTCTCCAGCAGCGCCGGCCCCGCGTCGAAGGCCACGTACGCGGACGGCGAGGTGTGCTCCGCGTACTCCACCTCCGCCTCCGCGAGCGCGGTCTGGTCCTGGAGGCACCACGCCACGGGCTTCTTGCGTCGGTACAGCATGCCCCGGCGCGCGAACGCGGCCAGCTCGCGGACCTCCTGCGCCTCGTAGCTGAAGTCGAGCGTCCGGTAGGGCGCGTCCCACGTCCCGAAGACGCCCAGCCGCTGGAACTCCGCGCGCTGGATGTCCACGAACTCCAGCGCGTACTCGCGGCAGCGCTCCAGCAGCGCGTCACGCGACAGGGTGCGCTTGTCCAGCTTCTGTTCCTTGAGGCGCTTCTCCACCGCCTGCTCGATGGGCAGACCGTGAGTGTCCCAGCCGGGGATGAAGTCACACGGGCGTCCGGAGAGGTTCCGGAACTTCACCACGATGTCCTTCAGCACCTTGTTGAGCGCATGCCCGGCGTGCAGGTGGCCGTTGGCGTACGGCGGCCCGTCCGCCAGCACGAAGGGCTCACGGCCCGCGTTCTTCGCGAGCAGCTGGGTCCACACGTCCTGCTCCCGCCACCAGGCGAGCAGGCGCGGTTCGAGCTGGCCCAGGTTCCCCTTCATGGGGAACTCCGTGCGCGGCAGGTGGACGGTGGCGTCGAGGTCCTTGCGGGAGGGGGCGTCGCTCATGGCTTGAGCGCCCGTAACACCCTCCCGCCGGTCCTTCAATCACACCCGCGGACTCACTCGTCGTGGTGGTCGTCGCCGTGTTCGTGCGTGTGCGGCCGGGGCGTGTTCTTGCCCTTGCCCTTGGGGCACTTCTTGGCGCACTTCGCCTTCGCGTCCTGGAACGCCTTCGTGCACTTGTCCGTGCAGTTCCGGTCCTTGGCGGAGCACTTCTTCACACAGGCCTGCATCGTGGGGCCGGCGTTGATGGAGCACTTCTCGTCGCACGTCTGCGCGAGCGCCTGGGGCGCCACCAGCACCGCGCCCAACACCATCAGTCCCAGCCAGCCCCGCACCGCGATACGCGTCGTCATGTCGCTCTCGTCTTCCCTTGCCCGCTGGCGTCACTCGCCCGGGCGCATGTCATCGTCCGCCGCCGCGGCCCGGCGCACCAGCCGCACCGCCACCGGGCCGTCCTTGGTGACGCCCAGGGTGAGCGAGACCTCTTCCGTGGAGGACTTGAACACGCGGGGTTGGATCTCCTTGAACCCCGCCTTGGTGAGCACCTCCCGGTAGAAGGCCTCCACGTCCGCGGTCGTCCTGCCCGGCACCGAGTAGCTCACCGTGTGCGAGCCCTCCGTCTGCGCCGTCAGCACCCCGGAGCCGCCGGGGAAGACAGGCAGCCCGGCCGGCTGCGGCGCCTTCGCCGCGCCCAGGTTCGCCTGCCCCAGGAACACCGTGGTGGTGCCGTCCGGATTCACCTGGAGGATGGCCGTGTAGGAGATGAAGTTGCGCGTATCGAGGCCCGTCACCATCGGCTCGCGCAGCAGCTGCGGCTGCTTGTACGCCTCATCCACCGAGAAGCCCCAGGACTGGAAGCGGTCCACCACGCTCTGGAGGATGACCTGCGCCTTCTCCTTGCTGCGCACCGCGAGCAGCTTCACCGGCACGCCGTTGGCGTCCACCTGGCCCGGCACGTCCACGACGCTGACGGTCTTGGGGATGTCCCAGGTGAAGTTGGCCCGCTGAGCCCAGGCAGGAGCGGAAAGCCCCAACACCAGCGTCAGCGCCGCCCCATGAATCGCGCGCATCATCCCGCCCCTCCTACCCTCGGTTCGAACGCGCGGCCTTGACGGACTTGCCCGACTTCGGCCCCGTGTCGCCCTCCGGCTTGGGGCAGCGGGCCTTGCACTGGTTGAACTGGGCCTGGAACTTCTTGGCGCAGCGCGCGGAGCAGGTGCGGCTGCTGTCCTTCGCGTCACCCGGGCTGCCCGGCGCCGGACAGGCGGTGATGCAGGCGTTGAGCGTGTCGCCGTTCTTCGTCGCGCAGTCCGTGTTGCACGAGTTGCTGTCCGCGCGCGCCGGAGACGCCGTCAGGCACACGCCCAGCACCAACGCCAGCACTCCACCCGACAGCAGGCTTCGCATCTTCATCTCAGCAGTCCTTTCCAAGGAAACAGCCGTTCCGGTCCAGATAGCCCAGACCATAGTGGGGTGTGGTGATGCCAATCAGCGCGCCGGGGGACGTGTTCCACAGGTTGCCCAGGGGCGTAGGCCTGCTGATAAAGGCCTGCATGAATTGGCTCTCCTCACCCGCCGCGCTCATCCAGAAGGTGTTCTCCCGCTGCATCAAGACCAGGGGCGGCAGCGGATTCATGAAGAGGGCGTCCATGGCCAGGAAGCTGGCGTAGGTCGGGATGGGCAGCGTGGTGGGCTCGTAGACACCCTTCGTGGCCGCGTAGAACGGCCCATTGGTGCACGGCAGCGCCATGTCCTGGAACAGCACGCATTTGGAGGACTCGATCTCATTGGAGAGCCCCCAGTCATCCACGAGCATGGAGAAACTGCCCCGGCACGTGCCGCCCACCGCGCGGCCAATGCCACACACCTGGATGTTGGCGTGGGTCGGGTCCTGGTGCTGCTCCTTGTACAGCCCCGTCTCCGAATTCTGGTCGAGGAACCGGGTGGGGATGTTCCAGGAGCTCAGGTTCGCCTGCGACGTGCACGCCGTGCCGCCCTCGTCGCGGTACATCAGCCGGGTCAGCACAGGACCATCCCAGTCCAGGCCCCCGTTCCGGCGGCAGTTCACCCGCAGGTCCGAGCCCCGCGTGAACACCTGCGTGATGGTGTCGCCGCGGTTGACGGACGACAGGCCGTTGAAGTCCGCGTACCGCGCCTGCGCGTCCTCGCCCGCCTGCCGCATGGAGTCATGCGCCGAGCCGTAGTCCAGGGGGATGTCGTGCATCTCCCCGTGCGTGCCGTTCCACAGCGCGGACACGGCGGCCTCCTGCACCTTCAGCGACAGGAAGCCCACCTCCGCGAAGTGGATGCCGAACACCAGGATGGTGACGAACAGCGTGACGCCGAGGGCCGCCTCGACGATGGACTGGCCCCGCGCCTGCCGGCGGTGACGACGAAGGTGGCGATGCATCACTGGAACCCCCTGAAGCCCACGCGCCGCAGTTCCCGGATGGTGTCGGCGGAGGAAGGAGAGCTGGAACCCAACGCGTTGATGGCGTCATCCAGACCCGACTCGTCCGTGTCCACCGGCACCAGCGTGGCGCGCCAGTACGGGTTGAGCAGGTTGGGCGGCTCGCTCCAGTGGGAGATGCCCAGGCTGCGGCCACGGTGGTAGTACGCGATGCCCGTGGACAGCGCCGTCTGGATGCCCAGCGGCGTGACGCCGTCCGCCATGGTCGCGCTGGTGTTGTCGAACCTACCCGCGTTCGGGTTCGGGTTGCTCGCCTTGAAGCGGAAGCGGAACGCCAGGTTCCACGGGTCCTGCTCCATCGCGGACATGTTGCTGCGGTCGCGCTGGATGACCGCGAAGTTCTTCGGCTGCCCGAAGTTGTTGTCCGCGCCGTTGGGCCACAGCTCCGTCAGGTTGTAGTCCAGGAACGGCGGCCAGATGCCCGGGCAACTGGACGGGCCACCCAGACACGGCGCCAGCATGTGCCGCGCGAAGGGCGCCGGATCCGTGCCGCCAAACCACATGTGCGTGGGCGTGGGCATGACGCCACCGGAGGCCGCGAACAGGGCAAGGGTCGGCACGATGCCGCCCACCATCACCGGGCACGGCGGCCCACCGCCATGCGCGATGTGGTTGTAGATGAAGGCCACCTCGCCCTCGTCCTCGGCCGTGACGGCGGGAGCGTAGGGGGGAAAGAGCCCGTACTGGAGGATGGGCTTGCCGAAGTGGGCCGTGCCGGCGGCGAACGGGAGCGTGACGATGTCCGGCGGAGTGATGACGAAGGCCAGGTTCGCCTCGTGCGCGATGTACTGCTGGAGCAGGCGTGACGTGACGAAGGTGAAGCCGCGGCTGCCCATGGCCGCGTCCACGCTGTGGGCCACCGTCAACGGCAGCGGATCACAGACCGCGCCTCCGCCCACGCACAGTGCGTTGTCCGCCAGCTCGTTCTTGGAGACGTTGCCCGCGGAGGGCGCCCGCCACCCCGCATCGTGAGGGTTCTTCCCCGCCACCAGGTCTCCCAGGATGTCGTTGGCGAAGCCCTGGTCGTTCACCTTGTCCTTGAGGCTCCTGAAGTCCGCATACGAGGAGGCGTACAGCGCGCCCGCCGCCACCTGGTGCAGGCGCATCTGCAGGCCCACCATCGGATCCAACGCCTGGAAGACGGCCTCCACGCGCAGGTCCTCGCGCTGGAGCATGGTCATCAGCCGGCCCAGGTCCGTCACGCCACGCACGCCGCACTGGCACATGCGCGCACAGAAGCCGTTGCTCCAGGCGCAGGGGCAGCCCGCGGTGGCGAACGCCTGGTAGACGGGCACCCACGCCCCGTAGCCCATCTTCGCCGCGTTCAATTCGCCGCGGTAGAGGCTGGCCCAGTTGAGCAGGCTGGCCGCGCCGGCGTTCGCCACCATGTGGGCGATCTCCGCGCGGTTGGAGACAGCGATGGTGTTGAACGTGCGCGCCGTGGCCACCGCGTTGGAGTACGCGGCCGCGTCCGCCACCGTCTGCACCTCGATGCGCTCGCGCACCTTCATGGTGAACGACAGCGTGAGGGCCACCATCAGCAACAGCAGCAGCATGCTGAGGACGAACAGCACCAGGGTCTGACCGCGCTGGGGGGAGGAGCGCTTCATCGTTTTCACCGGGGACAGGCCATGGTGGCGAAGAAACGCGACTTCACGGGCGTCATCATTCGCATGGTGAACGTGGTGATGATGGGGAAGACGTACTGCCGGTTGAGCACGCGGTCCGCCAGCTCCGCGCCCAGCTCACCGTCCAGCACGTGCGACGCCGTCACGTCGCTGCCGTTCCAGTTGGCGTTGCGCTCCGGGATGAGCAGCGGATTCGCGGCGCCCGTGTAGGAACGCAGGCTGAAGTGCGCCAGGAACATGCGCGACATCACCCAGTTGGCGAACGGGATGCGCAGCGGGTACCAGAACACCAGCTGCACCTCCAGCCGCCGCAGGTGGCCCGGCCGGTCGAAGTCGCTGTCCTCCGGGCTGTCCACGCCGCCGCCCGCCAGGTCCCGCTGGATCCACACGATGCTGCGGTTGTGGACGCCGTCCAGGCCGGGGCCCGCACCGCCGGAGCCCGCGTAGCGGTTGTTCATCCGCGCCGCGAACGCCTCCGCCAACAGCCGGGGCGCGTCCGAACCCGCGCCTCGGCCCAGGGGACCGTTGAGCGAACCCGTCCCCTGCCCCATGAACGAGTGGAAGGTCGGAATCAGCGCCAGGATGGCCGCGTGGGTCATCCGCTCGCAGTCCCCGTGCGCCACGCTGCCCGCGCGCGTCGCGCGGAAGGCCGCGTAGTGCGTCATCACCCGCGCCTGCATCATCAGGAAGAGCTGCAACGCGCCCAGGATGAGGAACGTCACCAGTGGCAGCGACAGCGCGGCCTCCACCAGGGCCTGGCCGGATTCGCCTGCTTCACGGGGGGATCGTGCGCTCATACGGAGGCTCATCCTGCGGGACGGGGGAATCTCGCAGTATCCGTCAAGTGACCGCCGACACACTGCGTCGGGGCCGGAAGGGGGAACCGGCAGTGTCTCAGAGGACGGGCCCGGTGAAAACTTCCTGGGGATGAAACACTCCCAGTGAAACCGTATCACGGCGCTGTCTCAGCGCGGTTTCAGCCCCTTGGCGTCGAGCTGATACTTCTTCACCAGCCGCTCGATGGACTTGCGGTGCAGCCCGCTCTCCCGGGCGGCGCGGGACAGGTTGCCCTCGCAGCGGGTGAGGACGCTGGTGACGTACTCGCGCTCGAAGTTCTCCAGCAGCTGCTCCTTGGCGTCCTTGAAGGCCAGGTGCTCGTTGAAGGGCAGCGGCCCCTCGCGGGCCTGGCCCCGGACGCGCGGGGGCAGGTGGGAGGGCAATATCTCCTCGCCCTCGGAGAAGGTCAGCACGTGGGAGAGCACGTTCATCAGCTCGCGCACGTTGCCGGGCCAGGCGTAGGCCATGAGCAGCCCCAGGGCCTCCGCGGAGAAGCGCTTGCGGCCGTGCTTCTCCACCACCTCCGGCTCCGCCAGCGCCTGCTTGAGGATGAGCGGGATGTCGTCCCGGCGCTGGCGCAGGGGCGGCAGCTGGATGTGGATGACGGACAGGCGGAAGTAGAGGTCCTCGCGGAAGTTGCCCGCGGCGATCTCCTTCACCAGGTCGCGGTGGGTGGCGGCGATGACCCGGCAGTCCACTTCAATGACGTCGTTGCCGCCCACCCGGCGCACCTCGCGGTTCTCCAGCACGCGCAACAGCTTGGGCTGGAGGTCCAGGCGCAGCTCGCCCAGCTCGTCCAGGAAGATGGTGCCCCCTTGCGCGCGCTCGAAGGCGCCGGGGCGGCTGGAGGTGGCGCCGGTGAAGGCGCCCTTCTCATGGCCGAACAGCTCGCTCTCGATGAGGTTGGGCGGGATGGCGCCGCAGTCCAGCACCACCATGGGGCCCTTCTTGCGGCCGGACAGCTCATGGATGGCGCTGGAGACCAGCTCCTTCCCGGTGCCCGTCTCGCCCTGGATGATGACGGACACGTCCATGGGCGCGATGCGCTTGATGAGCCCGAACACCTGCCGCATCTTCACGCTCTGGCCCACCATGCCGCACAGCTCGCCCTCGCGGTCGGGCTCCACCGCCACCGCTTCGTCCATGGGGGCGAAGGTGATGACGGAGGAGCCGGCGCGGATCTGCGAGCCCGGGGACAGGTAGGCCCGTTCAATCCGGCGGCCGTCCAGGAAGGTGCCGTTGGTGGAGTTCAGGTCCACCAGCAGGTGGCCGCGCTCGGTGTACTGCACCTCGAAGTGGTGGCGGCTGGCGGTGCGGTCCTCCACGAGCACCAGGTCGTTGCCCGGGTGGGCCCCGCAGCGCAGCCGCTCCTTGTCGCTGACCATGGAGCGCCCGGTGTCCGGCCCGGACGTCACCACGAGCCGGCACTTGTGCAGCTTCACGCTGGCGCGCGGATCCACCACCAGGGTCTCCCCCAGGAGGGGGGACTGGGAGGACAGCTCGAGGCCGACGTCTCCGGGATTGGTGTGGATGTCGTCGGGATGCGGGTTGGGTGCGGTCATCAGTGAACGCGAGGATAGCAAAGGGTGCCCACGCACCGTGCCCCCACGCCCGTGCGTGCTAGTGTCCCGCGCCCCGCATGCCCCCCCGAAAAGCCCAGCCGAAGAAGGCGCCGGTCCCTCCTGGCGCACAGGCACCCGAGCGTGGTGACGCACCGCGACCCAAGCGGCCCCGCGCGAAGAAGACCGTGGCCATCCTGTCCCGCAAGCGCTCGCTGTACTCGACGCGCCGGCTGGTGGAGGCCATCAAGGCCCAGGGGCACCGGGCGCTCGTGTTCGACACGCTGCGCTGCTGCCTGATGCTGGCGCGCGGCCAGCCGCGCATGACCTACCGCGGCGCGGAGGTGAAGGGCGTGGACGTGGTGATTCCGCGCATCGGCGCGTCCATCACCGCGTATGGCCTGGCGGTGGTGAACCACTTCGAGATGATGGACGTGCCCGTCCTCAACCCGCCCACGGCCATCGCGCGAAGCCGCGACAAGCTGCGCGCGCTCCAGTTCCTCGCCCGCGCGGGCCTGGACATGCCCCGCACGGTGATGGCGCACGACCGCGGCAACGTACGCAAGCTGGTGCAGGAGGTGGGCGGGCTGCCCGTCATCATCAAGCTGATCAAGGGCACCCAGGGCGTGGGCGTGATGATCGCCCACACGCTGCCGGAGGTGCAGACCATCCTCGACACCTTCTGGGACCTGGGCCAGGAGATCGTCCTGCAGGAGTTCGTCGCGGAGAGCGAGGGCCGCGACGTGCGCGCGCTGGTGGTGGGCGACACCGTGGTGGGCGCCATGCGCCGCAAGGCGAAGAAGGGCGAGTTCCGCTCCAACATCCACCGCGGCGGCGAGGGCCGCGCCATCACCCTGCCCCCGGACTACGTGGAGGCCGCGGTGAAGGCGGCGCGCATCATCGGCCTGGAGGTCGCGGGCGTGGACATGCTGGAGGGCCGCGAGGGCCCGCGCCTGATGGAGATCAACTCCAGCCCCGGCTTCGAGGGCCTGGAGGGCGCCACCGGCAAGGACATCGCGGGGCACATCGTGGAGCACGCGTTGGTGTACGCGGGGACCCGGGCCAGCGTGTTGCGCACACGGGCGGGCCGCGCTTCCTGATCAAGCCGTGGTGTTGGAAGCAGGCACGCGAGCAGCGTCTGCGTGCCTGCCCGCCTGCTCCATGGCGTGCGTGCGGGGCCTCACGGTGCGCACGGTGCCTTGGATGCTCCTCAGGAATACGGGAATGCCTTCGGGCGTGGATTGTCCGTGGGTGTTGGCAGCGGCCGGGATGCGCCTCTAATCTGGCGACCCCCGATGAAAACGCTGCACAAGCCGCTGCAGATCACCGTCTACCAGGATGTGCTGTGCTCCTGGTGCTACCTCGCCGACCAACGGTTGGAGGTGCTTCGCCAGGAGTTTGGCGACGCCGTCCGCTGGAGCGTGCGTCCCTACCCCTTGCGTCTGCACGACGTCCTGCCCACGGAGCGCGAAGTGCGCGGGCTGGTGGAAGAGGTGAAGCGCGCGCAGCGCGAACCCGACCCCACGGCCTCGCTGCTCTCCACGGACCTGTGGCTCGGCGGTGATCCGCCGCGCTCCAGCGTGCCGGCGCTGGCGGCACTGGAAGCAGCGCGGTTGCAGGGGCCGCAGGCGCGGGCCTTCCTCGCGCGGTCCATGCAGCGCGCCGCGCTGGAGCAGGGCGTCAACGTGTCGCGCTCGGATGTGGTGTTCGAGCTGGCGTCGCGCGTGGGCCTGTCCATGAACCAGTTCTCCGCGGCCTTCCGTTCGGAAGAGACGCGCCGGCTCATCTACGACGAGCACCGGCTGGCCGGCAGCCGCGGCGTGCGCGGCGTGCCCACGCTGGTGATTGGCGGCCGGTGGATGCTGTGCGGCCTGCGCGAATCGTCCGAGTACCGCGAGCACATCCTCGCGTGCCTGGGCAAGGTCGCCGTGCCCCGCTCGGGCTCCTCCGAGCGGCTGGTGCACTGAAGTCCCCCTCGCGCGCCTTCGCTCTCCGTTACGCGAAGGCGCGCCTGTCTCCCGCGGCTTTCAGCCCGGGAAGGACTCCGCGGCGGCGTCCCTGGGGAGGCGCACGGACAGGTACATCCCCGCGATGAGCAGCTGGGCCAGGGCCATGCCGGGGATGAAGCCCACGCAGCACGCGAAGACTCCCGCCACCATGGCGAGCCCCGCCATGAGGCTCACGCCGAGCATGGACAGCCGCTGCCCCCGCGCCGCCACCCAGCTGCGGCGCAGCACCTCCCAGGGAGAGGGCGGCGCGTCGTCGTACGCGAGCTCCGGCTGGACCAGGTACAGCGGCAGCACCAGGTAGGTGATGGGCACCACCAGCACCGCGAACCCCAGCCCCATCAGGCCAAAGAAGGGCACCAGCGCGTTCCAGAACTCGTCCGATGAGGAGTTCAGGTCCACGCCGCTCAGCAGGCCCGTGCCCACGAGCGCGAGGATGCCCAGGAAGAGGAGGAGGACCACCGGCACGAGGACGATGACGAAGAGCAGGAGCATCGTCAGCGCGTAGGGCACCGCCTTGTGCATCTGGCTGAAGAGGCGCGCCACGTCCACGCGGCCTCCGTGCAGCACGTCGAAGCACACGCGCATGAGCCCCAGCTGCACCAGCCCCTGCACCAGCTGCTGCGCCACGAGCCCCAGCAGGGCCAGCACCCCGGCGATGGCGACGCTGTCCAGCGCCGCGCCAATGCCCGTGGCCACGTTGAAGAGCAGGTTCGCGCCGAGGGTCACGCCCAGGGTGATCAACACCGCGAGCGACAGCATGCCCCACTCGCGCTGGAACGCCGCCCAGCACACGTCCCACAGCGCGTTGAAGTTCCACGTCTCCCGGTTCAGCGGGAACGTGGCGCCGGAGCGCTCCCGGCACGTGGGGCAGCGCGGCGACGCGCCGTCCTGGCTGCACGTGTCGCACATGAAGTTGCCACAGCGCTCGCAGGTGCCCGTGGCCTCCCGCCCCGGGTGCAGCGCGCAGGACGCCCCCATCGCGCGTCCGAAATCCACATCCGACATCCGCATGCCTCCCAAGGCGCGGCGCCCCAGGGCCGCGACCGGGGTGTCATATCAGGCGGGCCCCTCCCCTTCCCGGCGGGCGGGCGCCCCGGGTGAATTTCCGGAGCGGCCGGCCGTCATGGGGGCAGAGGTTGCGAAGCGGGACGCTTTGAGGGTCCACTTCCGCGACAGGAGACTCTTCATGAACCGCTTGCTCGCCCTGGTCGTCCCCGTGGCCCTGCTGATGGGGACGGGCTGTGTCGTCGAGGCCCACTCGCACCGCCCCGTCCGCCGCGTGGCCTACGTCGCCCCCGCGCCCGTGGCGGAGTACCGGTTCGCCGGCGCGCACCCCGTCCCCGACGACTACGGCGGCGGCTGGTGCCCGGAGGACTACGCCCACGTCCACGACTACCAGCCGCCCCAGGCGTCCTACGTCTACACGGACGACGTCTACTACTACCGGGGCCCGACGGTGGTCTGGTACTGGGACTACCACCCCATCGCCAGCGGCGGGTACTGCAACCTCCACGGCCGCCACCAGCACGACTACTACCCGCGCGGCTCCTGGGGCGCGGGCTACACCTACGACCGCGGCAGCCGGGGCTACCGCTGGAGCAACAGCCACTCGGCCTCCGCGGTCCCTGGCGGCCGCAACAACATCGCCCCCTCGCGGCCCGCGCCCGCTCCGGCCCCCGTCAACCAGGGCCGCAACCCGCCCCCCGGCGGCAACGGCACCGGCGCCCGGCCTCCCAGCGGCTCCGGCTGGGGCCGCGGCAACAACGTCGCGCCCTCCAACAACTCGCGGGACAACGACCGGGACAATGACCGTGGCAGCGGCGGCTGGGACACCCCGGCCAGCAAGAGCCGCGACGACGACAAGGACAACAACCGCGGCAACAGCAACAGCGGCAACAGCGGCCGGAGCAGCGGCGGCTGGAGCACCCCTCCCAGCGGCAACAGCGGCGGCGGCAGCAGCGGCAGTGGCCGGAGCAGCGGCGGTAGCAGTGGGAGCAGCAGCGGCAACGGCGGCTGGAACACCGGCAAGAGCTCCGGCTCCTCCGGCTCCTCCGGCAGGAGCGGGTCGGGCTGGTAGCCGCTCCGCTTCCTCCTCCCTCGTTTGACCCGCGGCACCGGGCGACCGCCCTTCCGTTTCCAGCGGAAGGCAGGCTCCCGGTGCCGACGTGTTTTCAACACCCGGAGGGCCCGGTGTCCGGGGCATCCGGCCCGCGGGCGCGGCGGTGCGTCGTGAAGGGGACGGACGACACCGGGGGACGGATTGCGTGCCCTCCCCGCCGTGAAGATGTTGCCGCCCGATGAAACACTACATTCGGGCGGCGGGTGGTGCCGTGCTCGGGCTGTTGGCGATGGCCTGTGGCGACGGCGGCTTCACACCGGACCCCGGCGTGCGGACCGAGGACGCCGAGGCGGTGGACCTGGAAAACCTTCGCATCCTCGTGAGCGGCGAGGCGCGCGTGTTCCCGGAGGCAGCGGGCATGGCCGCGGCACCGGCGTCGCTCACCGGGATGGCGCTCACCGTGGAGGAGCCGCTGCGCGTGGCCGTCAACGACGCGGCCGCCACCTTCGCCACCGGCGAGGTGTCCGAGGACGGCGCCTTCCGCATCACCGGCGTGCCCGTGCGCGACGTGCACCAGGGGCTCGCGGTGGGGCTCGTGCACGAAGGCCTCGTGCGCAGCACCACGCTCGTCTACGACACCGCCTTCACCGGCACCCGTCCGCGCACGGACATCATCGACGCGCGGGCGTGGGCCCTGCCCACCGCGTTCGTGGATCAGCTGGGCGCCGCCGTGGGTGCGCCGCGCCTCCAGGGCCACACCGGGGACCCGGCGGCCACCCTGGCCTCCGCGGGCTTCGTGCTGGGGCGCGTGGTGGACGTGAACGGCCAGCCCGTGAGCGGCGCGCGCGTGGCGCTGAACCGCGCGGAGCTGGGGGACCGCGTCTACTACCCGTCCGGTGACCTGACGTCCGTGGACACCGCGGGCACCGCGGGCCACGGGCTGTTCCTCTTCGTGCACTCGGGCGCCGGAGTGTCCTCGTTCCAGCTGTCCGTGGAGGGCACCGACACCTACGTGCCACGCAACATCGACGTGGGCCCGGGGCTGGGCGTCGTCCTCACCGTCTATCCAGGCCGCTACGCACCCTGACCCAACCCTGGACAGGTCTGACATCCCGGCCTAGGACGGACATCCTCCCAACCCCGGCGTCCCATTGCCGGGGGGGCCCCTGATACGTGATGTTGTGGCAGGATGCAGGGCTGGCGTTCCGGGGGGACGCGGATGATGAGCGGCCAATCCATGCCACGAAGCACGGCGTTGGTCCGTGCCCTTGCGCGCAGCTCCGCGGTGGCCGCCTGCCTGGTGGGCCTGCTGGTGCTGTTGGGCTGGGCGTTGGATGTCATGGTCCTCAAGTCCATGGGCGCGGCGATCCCCGCCATGCGCCCCAGCGCCGCGTTGGGGCTGCTGCTGGGTGGGGCCGCGCTGGGCCTGCGGCTGCCGGCCACGCCCTCACGCTTCCAACACCGGCTGGGCACCGCGCTCGCCCTGGCCACGGCCCTGCTGGGCGCGGCGAGCCTCGTGGATGGCGTCATCACCGGCGGCACCGGGGGCCTGGACGCGCTGTTCCTGCGCGTCTTTGGAGAGGAGGTCGGCGCGTCGCCCGGCATCGCGCCGTCGCCCCTCACGGCGTTGTGCCTGATGCTGCTGGGTCCGGCGCTGGCGCTGGTGGACCGGGGCCACCCGCAGCGGCTGTCCTGGTCGGACGCGCTGGTGGTGCTCGCGCTGATGGCGGCGCTGACGGGGCTCAACGGCTTCCTGCTGGGCCCGCTGGTGACGCCCATGGCCGCTCCGTTCTTCCAGGAGCGCAGCATGGGGCTGCACACCACCTGCGTGCTGATGCTGCTGGCCATGGGCACGCTGTGCGCCCGGCCGCAGCTGGGGCTGATGGCGCGGCTCACGCGGGACACGCTGGGCGGCTTCGTGGCGCGGCGGCTGGTGCCGGTGACGCTGTTGGGGCCGCCGGTGCTGGGGCTGACGCTGGTGTTGATCCACCTGACGGGCGGGCTCAGCCACGACGCGAAGCTGCCCCTCTTCGCCACGGTGGTGGCCGCGGGCGGCGTCACGCTGGTGCTCCTGGCGGCGCGGGCGCTGGACGTGCTGGACACAGAGCGCATGCGGGCCACCGCCGCGCTGGAGTCCTCCGAGGCGCGCTTCCGCACCTTCCTGGACACCGCGCCGGACCCCATGGTGGTGGTGGACGCCACCGGCCGCGTGCGCTTCGCCAACGCGGAGGCGGAGCGCGTCTTCGGCTACCGCCGGGAGGCCCTGCTGGCCCGCGAGGTGGAGCTGCTGGTGCCAGAGGGGCTCCACGGGCCGGCCACCGCCGGGGACGGCGCGGGGCGCGCCACGGGCGGGCGGCTGGTGTCCGGGCAGCGGCAGGACGGCACCAGCGTGCCGCTGGAGGTGCGGCTGAGCCCGCTGGAGGGCGAGGACGACGCCACGCGCATCGCCATCCTGCGCGACGTCACCGAGCGCCGGGACCTGGAGAAGCTGCGCGAGGAGTACGTGGGGCTCATCTCCCACGACCTGCGCAACCCGCTGAACACCATCAACCTGCGCGCCCACCTGCTCCAGCGCGCGCTGCACGAGCGGAAGCTGGAGCGCGAGGGCATCATGGCCCAGGCCATCATCCACAACGTGGAGTGGATGAGCACGATGATCGAGGAGCTGCTGGAGGGCTCGCGGCTGGAGTCCGGCCGGGTGAACCTGCGCCGCGAGGCGCGCGACCTGGGCCGCTTCCTGGAGGAGGTGCTGGAGCGCGACGTGCCGCCCGACGCGCGCGAGCGCTTCCGGCTGCACCGGGCGGATCCGCTGCCGCCGGTGCCCATGGACGCCGCGCGCCTGGAGCGCGTGGTGACGAACCTGCTGACCAACGCCATCAAGTACAGCCCCAAGGGGACGCCGGTGGACGTGCGGCTCTCCGCGGTGCACGACCACGCCGTGGTGTCGGTGACCAACCAGGGCGCGGGGCTGTCCCCCAGGGACGCGGCGCGCCTGTTCGACAAGTACTACCGCACGGAGGACGGCCGCTCGGCGGACGGCAAGGGGCTGGGGTTGGGGCTCTACATCAGCCGGCTCATCGTGGAGGCCCACGGAGGCCACATCTGGGTGGAGAGCGAGCCGGACCGGGGCGTCACCTTCTTCTTCAGCGTGCCCCTGGAAGCCCCCGCCGCCCCCAAGGCGCCCGAAGTGCCGCGCCAGCGGGCGGGCTAGCGCGGCACGAACCAGCGCGGCAGCCAGTCCGCGCCCTTCGCCGTGGTGAGCCGCGTCTGGCCGGTGCCGTCCGGGCGCATGAGGTACAGGTCGGTGTCGCCGTCGCGCTCGGAGACGAACACCAGCGCCTTGCCGTCCGGGCTCCAGGCCGGCATGTCGTCGCGGTGCTGTCCGTCCGTCAGCGCCACCGGCGCGCCGCCCGCCACGTCCGCCACCCAGATGCGGCTCTTGCCGTCCTGAAGCCGGGCCACGTACGCCACGCGCTTGCCGTCCGGGCTGAAGGCCGCTTCCCGCTCGTCTCCCGCGAAGCCCTCCGCGGACAGGGCGCGCAGGTCCGAGCCGTCCGCGCGCACCAGGTACATGCGCTCCTTGCGCTCGCGGTTGCTCACGAACAACAGCCACTTGCCGTCCGGACTCCACTGCGGCGTCCGGTCCTCCATGTAGAACGTGGTGATGCGGCGGGGCTCGCCCGTGCCGTCCGCGCGGAAGACGTAGACCTCCGGGTCCCCGTCACCGCTGCACACGGCCGCCACCTCCGTGCCGTCCGGGGACACCGCGGGCTCGAAGCAGCCTGCCTTCACGTGCGTCAGCCGCGTGTCCACCGCGTTCGCCTGGGGCAGCACGCGCACCACGTCGCTGAAGCCCTGCGCGTCGGACTCCGCCACGAGCCACGTGCCGTCCGGCGCCCAGCTCGCGTTGCGCGCCCGGGGCCGCGGCGGATGCAGCGCCACCTGGCGGCCTCCCTCGAGCGGCTGCAGACGCAGCTGCTGGAAGACGCGCCCGTTCGCCTCGCCCGACGCAATCACCAGCAGCGTGCGGCCGTCCGGCGACGGCGGGCCGGGGTACTCGTCCTCCGGCGCGGTGGTGACCTGCGTCTCTTCTCCGGCGGGCGTCACCCGCCAGACGTCCTTCTGTCCCGCCCTTTCGGAGAGGAAGACGATGGTGCCCGGCAGGGCCCGCCGCTCCGCCTCCGACAGCGTGCCGGGCGCCGCGGCGCCGCCAGTGCCGGCGCAGCGGCCCTGACAGCCCATGGCGCCCAGCATGGCGAGCACGGCCCACCACCGCCGTGCCCGCGAGGGCCCGGAACGCGTCCGCCGTTCAAGGCCCCAATGCCTCACGTCAGCGCACCCGGACGGCGTCGGCCATGACCACGTAGCCCGGGGTCGTCCAGCGGCTCAGCTGCACCTTGTTCCAGCCGGCGGAGAAGCTGTACGTGCCCAGCTGCACCCACTTGCCGCCGTTGGTCTGCTGGTTGACGGACACGCGGCCCACCTCGGAGCCCGCCGCGTTGTAGGCGATGAACGGCGCCGTGGTGGAGCGGTTCGTGCCGGCCACCCACCAGGCGTCGATGGTGCGCGTCTGCGCGGTGGGCAGGTAGAACTCGAACGTGGCCGGCGCGGAGATGGCCTCCGTGGCCGCGTAGTAGTAGCCGCTGCCGTAGTAGCCGGCGCTGTAGCCGTCCGACCACGCGCCCGACAGCGAGAACCGCGCCTTGGAGGCGTCGTTGTTCGCGCTGTTGCTGTCGATGATGATGTCACCGCTCGGCGTGGACGTGCCGCAGTAGCTGTTGATCTTGCTGATGTACGACGACCACGGCCAGTTGGGGCCCGGGTCCGTGCGCGTCGCCGGCTGCAACCGGCCGTGCGCCACGATGTGGTAGCTGTCCTTGATGATGGCGTTGTCGCGCGCGATGTCGCACGACAGCTTCGCGGACGCGTCAATCTGCCCGGCCGGGAAGGACGTCTGGCTGGCGTAGCCGCCGTGCTCGATGCCGATGGTGAAGTGGTTGGCCGATACGCCGTTGAGCCAGCTCTCCTTGCCGCCGTTGAGCGACGAGTCGTACGTCGCGCCGATGTGCCACCCGCGGCTGGCCTCGCGCACCAGCTGGGAGACCTCGCTGCCGCTCTCGTTCACCACGTAGTGCGCGCTCACGCCCGAGGCGCTGTTGGTGAGCCAGCTCCAGCAGGACGAGTAGCTGCCCTCACAGGTGTGGATGATGATCATCGACGGGTCGCCCGTGCTGCCGGAAGGGCGCGCGTTGTAGTTGGGCGACGGGCGCCAGACGGACGCCGCGTAGTCCGGGCCCGCCGCCATGGCGCGCACCTGGGGACGCTCGAACTTCGCCTCCACCTTCACGGGCTCCAGCGACACGGCCACCGAGCCGTCGTGGTTGAGCTCCACCGCGCCCTCGTTCATCACCGCGTACACGGAGCGGTGCACGTGCGCCGCCTGCGCCTCCGGGTTGGTGATGCCGCTCAGCCGGGCCACCACCGGCGCCCACGCGGCCAGGTCCCCGCGCTCCACGTTCGCGTCCGTGGCCAGCTGGGACAGCCGCGCCGCGCCCGCGCGCAGGTTGGACAGCGCGTCCGTGCGCGCCGCCTCCGCCGTCACGCCCGCCAGCGCCGCGCCCTGCTCCAGGTCCTCACCACGCAGCGCCATCAGGCCGAACGCCGGCTGCTGGCCCGGGAACTCCGCCTCGCCCCGCACCATCTGCCAGCGCGTCTCCGCGTAGGAGACCGCCTTGAGCAGCTCCGCCGGGACGTTGAACTCCTGGGCGGCCTGCGCGAACAGCGGATCCAGCTCACGCGGCAGCGCGCTGCCCGCCGGGTCCGTGGAGGGCTGCGACGGCGTCTCGGCCGGAGGGGCCTCCGTGGGCTGCTGCGCCTGGGGACCGCACGCGGAGAGCACCAGGGCGACGGCCGCCGCCGCGAAGGGATTGCGGAAGGTTGACATGAGGGGACTCCAGAAATCGGGGGAGGAACTGCGCGCCTTCACAGCACCGCGCGTGCCAGCCGCCTCCATCCCGTCACCTTCGTCCAGTTTTCTTCCGCGACCGGTGCATGCATGCTCCACCCATACCCAGCGCGCTGCGTTCCTTGTGGCGTCAAACACCTGAAATCACGGAATTACCTACATCACGGGACTCGCGATTCCACGCGGAGTCCGGCGTGGTGCACGGATGCCGCATTGCCGTGTTTCAGGACATCCATGACGTAACGTTTTGTTACATCATTTCTTGTATTAATCACTATTTGAACCCTTGGCGGACCGGGGCGGCAGGCGGTCCGGGCGTGCGCCGTGCTGGAAGGGCCGACATGGGGCCAGGGCATCCGCTATGACGCCAGCATCATGCGGCTCTTCGGTATTGGCGACACGCACCTGCCCTCCACCCGGCAGAAGGACATGCACCGCTTCGGCTGGACGGACCACCCGCTGCCCCTGCAGCGCGCGTGGGACGAACGGGTGCGGCCGGAGGACGCGGTCATCGTCGCGGGGGACATCTCCTGGGCCACCCGTCCCCACGAGGTGATGGAGGACCTAGCGTGGCTGGACGCGCGGCCGGGGCGCAAGGTGCTGGTGCGCGGCAACCACGACTACTGGTGGGGCGACTCCGCGTCCAAGCTGCGCAAGCTGTTGGAGCCGTTCCGCACGCTGGAGGGCTTCCTACACAACAACGCCTTCGTGCTGGGGCCGTGGGTCATCGCCGGCACGCGGCTGTGGACCGCGCCCGAAGCGCCGCCCATGCCCGGCGGGGAGATGGGCGACGAGCAGGGGGACTCCGGCTACGTGGAGCGCGAGACGCGCCGGCTGGCCACGTCCATCGACGACGCGCTCAAGAAGGAGGCGGCCCACCCCACGCCGCTCACCCGCATCGTCGCGGTGCACTTCCCGCCGGTGTACGCGAACGAGCGGGCCACCGCCTTCAGCGCCCCCATCGAAGCGTTCGCCCCCAAGGTGTGCGTGTACGGGCACCTGCACTCGAGCGGCATCCCCGCGGGCTTCACCGGCGAACGGGCCGGCGTGCGCTACGTGCTCGCGTCCTGTGACGCGGCCGGCTTCGCGCCGGTGCTGCTGGACGAGCGCTGACCTCCCCCGGGCCTGTGAGTCACGCGGGCTCCAGGGAACCCGCCGCGTTGGCCTGGACACCGGACATGGCAGGTCCTCACGGGTGTGACGCCCGGTGAAGCGCTTTGTCGACAGGTGAAACAGGGCCGTTAAGCTCACCGCCGGGTTCGCCCGTGAACCAAGGAGTGGAAGTCATGCCGTCGGACAAGGCCGAACTCGCCGCCCGGATCGCCATCCTCCAGTCGGGGGACTCCATCCGTGGGCTCATCTTCAAGTCCGTCTTCGGCCTGGTGCAGCAGCACGCGGGCGCCATCGGGATGGAGCAACTGCGCGTGGGCGAGCTGAACCACGACTACGCGGAGCTGCGCTCGTACCCGGCGCGGGAGTTCCTCACGCTGCTGTACAACGCGGCGGACCTGCTGGAGGGCTCGCTCGGCCCCCAGGACGCGGTGTTCCACGCGTGCGGCGAGGTGAGCATCACCCGCTACTCCACCGGGCCGGGGATGCTGGTGTTCGGCATCATCTCCCGGGGGGACCCCCAGAAGCTCTTCGCGGGCGCGCAGATGGCGTACAGCGCGGCGGTGTCCTACGGCAACCGCGAGTACCTCACGACGGGCCCCAAGTCCGGCACCCTGCGCATGCGCCGGGACATGATGCCGCCCGCGTACCACGTGGGCATCCTCACCGGTTCGCTGAAGGTGCTGGGGCTGACGGGCAAGGCCACCGCGAAGCCGCAGGGCATCGACCGCGTGGACTACGACATCGAGTGGGCCTGAGGCTTCAGTCCACGCGGGTGTAGGTCACGTCCAGCTGCGCCACCACGCGCTCGCCCACGGACGCCTGGCAGGCGAAGGTGTGGTCCGCGCCGCGCACGCGGGTGCGGCGCGCGCCGAACACCACCGTCTGGCCCGCGTAGGCCAGGCTGTCCGCGGACAGCGTCACGTCCTTCGCCACGAAGCGGGCGCCCGGCGCGCGCTCCAGCGAGCGGCCCAGCGTGGTCGCCATGCGCGTCATGCCGCCCGCGACGACGGCCACCGGCATCACCGGGTGCATGGCGAAGTGGCCCTTGCACAGCTCCGGGGTGACGACGAGCGAGGAGCGCATGAGGTCGCCCTCCATGCGGAAGTCCTGGAGGTCCAGCGGCTTGCTGTACGGGTTCTGCCGCAGCTTCGCCCACTCCTCCGGGGTGCGCTGCACGGTCTCCGCGGGGCGCGGCTCGCGGCGCATCTCCTGGCGAGCCTCGCCGAACAGGCGGGTGAAGGCGGCGGCGGACAGCACGTTGTAGTCCACCTCCAGCTTGAACAGCGGCGTGCCGTCCGAAGAGGACAAGAGCGTGCGCGCCGTGCAGGTGCGCTTGCCGGTGTACTCCGCCTGCGCCAGCGCCCAGAGCATGTCCGTGGCGCGCTCCTGCGCCTGGGGCACCAGCCACTGACCGCGCGCCGCGCTGGCCAGGTAGAAGTGCTGCCCGTCCTTGGGCGCCACCAGCGCCGCGCCGCACGAGCCCAGGATGGCCAGGTGCCGGCCCGCCTCCCCCAGGCCCAGCGGCATCGCCTCCGCGTCCGGGGCCATCTGCACCGGCACGCGCGCCACCACCTCGCCCGGCAGCACCGTCACGTCCTTCAGCGCGAAGTACGGGTCCCGCACGCAGATGCGCGGGTACAGCTCCTGCGCGCTCAGCACCGTGTACGGCGCCGCGTCCGACAGCGGCATCCGGGGCTCGGCCATCCACGGCATGACGGACTTCACCGGAGAGACGACCGGGGACGACACGGGGGCGGGGGCGATGGCCTGGAGCATGGAAGGGCTGACCTCGTTTCAGACGCCGGGTGCCGGGGGACACCTGGCCGCAGGGTAACCAAGTTCTATTACGCCGGGACAGTACTTTTCTCTGCCCCGCGAAAAGATTCTCGATTCATCGACGAAAGTGTTGCTGCCCTGCCGTATTTTTCTGTCCGAACCGGAAAAGACGGATGGGGACGGTGCAATTTGAAGCAGGCAAGCCCCTGCGTAAAGGGCCGAGCAGCAACCTCCAGCCAACATCCCTGGGTCGGAAACACCCCTCCCTTGAGGACCCTGCCAATGTATTTTCAAGGGGTTACGGGGAGGAATAAACCTCAAGCCCGGCAAAACCCGTGCAGCACCGGGCGAGTAGCTTTTCTACTCCTGGGGTGAAGTCCCGGTGCGGCACGGCTTGGGACTACAGCTCCACCTGACTGCCCAGCTCCACCACGCGGTTGGGCGGAATCCGGAAGTAGGCGGTGGCGCTGCGGGCGTTGCGGCTCATCCAGGTGAAGAGGGCCTCGCGCCACAGGGCCATGCCGGGCTTCTTGGTGGGGATGATGGTTTCGCGCCCCAGGAAGAAGCTGGTGCCCATGAGCTGGAATTGGAGCCCCTTCTCCCGGCAGCGCTTGAGGATGTCCGGGATGCTGGGGTTCTCCATGAAGCCGTAGCGGGCCACGACGCGCACGAAGCCCTGCTCCAGGGGCTCCACCTCCACGCGCTCGCCCACCACGACGTGGGGGATCTCCTCCGGGATGATGGTGAGCAGCACCACCTGCTCATGGAGGATCTTGTTGTGCTTGAGGTTGTGCAGGAGCGCGGGCGGGGTGCCCTCCGGGTTGCCCGTCATGAAGATGGCGGTGCCGGGCACGCGCACGGGCGGGTGGTCCCCGAAGCTGCCCAACAGGTCCTTGAGGCCCAGGCTGGCCGCGCGCAGCTTGGCGGCGAGGATGTCCCGGCCGCGCTTCCAGGTGGTCATCAGCGTGAAGATGCAGACGGCGAGCAAGAGCGGGAACCAGCCGCCGTCGGGAATCTTCGCCACGTTGGCGCCGAAGAAGGCCAGGTCCACCAGCATGAAGAGGCTGACGACGGGCAGGGCCACGGCGCGGCGGACGCCCCAGCGCTCGCGGGCCACCACGTAGGCCAGCAGGGTGGTGATGCCCATGGTCGTCGTCACCGCGATGCCGTACGCGGCCGCCAGCCGGCTGGAGGAGCCGAAGCCCAGCACCAGCGCGATGACGCCCACCAGCAGCGCGCCGTTGATGCCGGGCAGGTAGATCTGCCCCATCTCCTCCGCGGACGTGTGCACCACCTCCATGCGCGGGCAGTAGCCCAGCTGCATGGCCTGCCGGGTGGTGGAGAAGGAGCCGGAGATGAGGGCCTGCGACGCGATGACGGCCGCGGCGGTGGACAGGGCGACCAGCGGATACAGGGCCCAGTCCGGGGCCAGGAGGAAGAAGGGGTTGCGGGCGGCCTCCGCGTGGCGCAGCAGGAGCGCGCCCTGGCCCATGTAGTTGAGCACCAGGGACGGCAGCACCAGCCCGAACCAGGCCCGCCGGATGGGCTTCGCGCCGAAGTGGCCCATGTCCGCGTAGAGCGCCTCGCCGCCCGTCACCACCAGGATGACGGCGCCCAGCACCAGGAAGCCGTGCCACCCGTTGTCCATGAAGAACTGGACGCCGTGCACGGGTGACAGCGACCAGAGCACCGCGGGGTTGTGCAACAGCTCCTTCACGCCCAGCACCGCCAGCACCAGGAACCACACGGTCATCAGGGGGCCGAACACCGAGCCGATGCCCGCCGTGCCCTTCCTCTGCACCATGAACAGCAGCAGCAGGATGACGAGCGAGATGGGAATCACGTACGGCTGGAACACGGGGGTGGCCACGCTCAGGCCCTCCACCGCGCTCATCACGGAGATGGCCGGGGTGATGACGCCGTCTCCATAGATGAGCGCCGCGCCGAAGAGGCCCAGGGTGATGAGCACGGGCCGCGCGCGGTGGGACTGGCCCCGGGGCCGGTGCATGGCCAGCGCCATCAGCGCGAGGATGCCGCCCTCGCCCCGGTTGTCCGCGCGCATCACGAAGATGATGTACTTCACCGACACGACGATGATGAGCGACCAGATGATGAGCGACAGCACGCCCAGCACGTTGGCCGGCGTGGGCGTGACGCCGTGCGCTCCGGTGAAGCATTCGCGCAGCGCGTAGAGCGGGCTGGTTCCAATGTCTCCGTAGACGATGCCCAGCGCGCTCAGGGCGAGCATCGCGATGCGTTTGGGAGAATCCGGCCCCTCCGAAGGGGCGGCCGGTGATTCCGAGGGTGCGTTCACGGCCCCCGCTTTAGCCGAACCCGGGCCCGGAGCAACCGAAGCCGTGACGCTCCTTTGGTTTCCAACCGCTCCAGGTGCTCCCATGTGCGCAACGGGCGCCCTGCCCTCGGGGGTGCCGGGCCCCGGAACGAGGCGGGTGCCCGCCACCAACGCTTCCGGGCGGGCGGTGTCGAGCATCCACAGAAGTCAGGGATGGCGGGACCTGGGACGCAGAGCGCCGCGAGCGGGGGCGTGTTCCCATGGCGGGTGCGACGGGGGGACGTGGCATGACGATGGTGGCAACCCGACTGGGGGAGGCGCGGCAGTACGGAGCGCGGCTTCCGGAGATTGAAGAGCGGCTGGCGCTGCTGGCGGAGGCCTCGCGGGTGCTGGCGGACGCGTCGCTGGAGCCCCCGGCGGTGATGGAGCGGCTGTGCGGCCTGGTGGTGCCCCTCCTGGGCTCCGCGTGCGCGCTGCGGCTCTTGTCGGAGGACGGGTTGTGGCTGCGCACGGTGGCGTCCGCGGCGGCGGTGCCGGAGGCGCGCGTGCGGCTGCAGGCCTTGTTCACCCAGCGGGTGCGCGCGGACGAGGGCGTGGCGGCGGAGGTGCTGGACACGGGCGAGGCGCAGGGGGTGGAGGCGGTGCTGGTGCTGCCCTTGAGGGCCCGGGGGCGCCCGCTGGGGACGCTGACGGTGTGGCGGGAGGCGCCGGATCCGGCGTCGTTCGACTCCGGCGAGCAGTTGCTGCTCCAGGAGCTGGCGGACCGGGCGGCGCTCGCGCTGGACGTGGCGCGGGCGTACGCGTCCGAGCGGCAGGCGCGGCAGGCGGCGGAGGTGGCGGCGGGGAGGCTCGCGCGGCTGCAGCACGTCACCGCGGAGCTGTCCGAGGCGCTCACCGCGGCGCGCGTGGCGGAGGTGGTGCTGGAGCAGGGGCTGGCGGTGGCGGACGCGAAGGCCGGGGCGCTGTGGGGCGTGGCGCCGGACGCTCTGAGCGCCACGCTGCTGCGCTGCGCGGGCTGCACGCCGGACGCGGCGGAGCGGCTGAAGCGGATGCCCCTGGAGGGGGACTCGCCGGTGGCGCGCGTGCTGCGCGGGTCGCGGCCGGTGTGGCTGACGGCGGAGGACGCGCTGGCGGGCTCGGAGCGGCCGGCGACGTCCTCCGCGTGTCTGCCGCTGGTGGCGGACGGGCGGGTGTTGGGGGCGCTGGTGTTCACCTTCGGCCTGCCGCACGGGTTCGACGACGACGAGCGGGCCTTCCTCCAACTGGTGGCGCACCACGCGGCGCAGGCGCTGGCGCGGGCGCGGTTGTTGGAGCGCGAGCAGCGGGCGCGGGCGGCGCTGCGCGAGGCGCACGGGACGCTGGAGGCCATCATCCAGGCGAGCCCCACGGCCATCATGCTGTTGGACCCGGACGGCACGGTGCGGCTGTGGAACCCGGCCGCGGAGCGGATGCTGGGGTGGACGGCGGAGGAGGTGCTGGGGAAGGTGTTGCCGGCCGTGCCGCCGGAGCACTGGGAGGCGTTCCGCCACGGCCTGGAGCGCGCCACGCGCGGCACGGTGCTGGACGGCGCACCGCTGGCGGCGCGGCGGCGCGACGGGGGCGCGGTGCAGGTGGCCATGTGGACCGGGCGCGTGCACCCGGCGAGCGGCCCGCCGCAGTGCCTGAGCGTGATGGTGGACATCACCGAGCGCCAGCGCGGCGAGGCGGCGCAGCGCTTCCTCGCGGAGGCCGGCGGGGTGCTGGCGGGGAGCCTGGAGGAGGAGGAGACGCTGGAGCGCGTGGCGCACCTGGCGGTGCCGCAGTACGCGGAGGCCTGCGGCGTGTTCCTGGAGGATGAATCCGGCGGCGTGCGCTGCGTGGCCACGGCGGGCGTCGAGGACGGAGACGTGCCGGCCCCGGGGCTCGCGGTGGTGGCGCGGGTCATCCAGTCGGGGAGGCCGGAGTCGCGCTCGGGGCTGTCGCAGGGGGACCCGGCGTGCGCGAGGGCGGGCGGGACGTGCGCGTACCTGTGCGTGCCGCTGCGGGTGCGCGGGCACACGCTGGGGGCGCTGACGTTCGTCACGTCGAAGGGGGCGTACGACGCGCAGGACCTGGCGCTGGCGCAGGAGCTGGCCCGGCGGGCGGCGCTGGCGCTGGACAACGCGAGCCTCTACCGGGACGCGCGTCAGGCCATCCGCCTGCGCGAGGAGTTCCTGTCCATCGCGAGCCATGAGCTGAAGACGCCCATCAGCGCGCTGCAGCTCCAGGTGCAGAGCCTGCTGGCGGGGCTGGCGCGGTCCGGGGCGGCGCTGGACCCGGAGCGGCTCAAGCGCGGGCTGGAGCGGGTGGACCGGCAGGTGAAGCGGCAGACGCTGCTGGTGAACGACCTCCTGGACGTGTCGCGACTGAGCGCGGGGAAGCTGGAGCTGGTGCGGGTGCCCCTGGAGCTGGGGGCGCTGGTGCGCGAGGTGGCCGAGAGGTTCGAGCAGGAGTACGCGCGCTCGGGCACGCCGCTGGAGCTGTCGCTGGCGCCGGAGGTGCAGGGGCAGTGGGACCGGCTGCGGTTGGATCAGGTCTTCACCAACCTGTTCTCCAACGCGCTGAAGTACGGGCGGGGCAACCCGGTGCGCGTGTCGCTGGAGGTGGAGGACAACCGGGCCCGGCTGCGGGTGAAGGACGGCGGCATCGGCATCGCGAAGGAGCACCTGCCGCGCCTGTTCCACCGCTTCGAGCGCGCGGTGTCCGAGCGCAACTACGGCGGCTTCGGGCTGGGGCTGTGGATCGCCCGCCAGATTGTCGAGGCGATGGGCGGCCACATCGAGGTGGAGAGCGTCCTGGGCGAGGGCTCCACGTTCACCGTGGAGCTGCCGCGTGGCTAGCGGTGGAAGGCGGGGAGCCCCTCCGCGATGAAGCCGCAGCCGCGTTGGGATTCGCGGCCGTGGAGGACGTGGCAGCGCTCGGGGGTGGGGCAGTCGGTGTCGCGGGTGCAGGGCTGGAAGCAGTAGCCGCTGCGCTCATCGCAGGCGAGGCCCTTGCCGCACGGGGCCTGGTCATCACAGCGGGCGCGGCACTCGAAGGCCTCGGTTTCGAGGGTGGGCTCGGCGAAGCCGCGCAGGCAGTCCTGGTTCGCGTCGCAGGGCGCGTCGTCCAGGCAGGCGGGGCCCACGAAGGGGCGGCAGATGGGCACTTCGCCCGGGCCGTCCGTCTCGCAGCGCTCGCCCTGGGGACAGGGGCGGTCGCGGCAGCTGGGGACGCAGGCGCCTCGGACGCGGTAGGGATTGGGGGCGCACCCGGTGCCGGCGGCGCAGGCGTCTGGGTCGTGCACGTCACACGGCGGGCCGCAGACCCCCTGGACGCAGAGGAGCCCCGGCGCGCAGCGGCCCTCCTCCGTGCACCGCGCTCCCGCGCGCAGCGTCCCCTGGGGCACGCAGCGGTTCAGGACCTGGCCGGACGCGGACGTGTCCACGGGGTGGCAGGTGTCGGACGGGGTGCAGTCCGACGCGTCGTCGCAGAAGTGGTGCAGGGGCTGGCAGTCGCGGAAGCCGTAGTCCGGGTGATGCGCGCACACGGTGTCCGCGGGACATGCGTCGTCCGCGTCACAGCGGTCCTCGCAGGCGAGCGAGCCCTGCGAGTCCGCGTGGCAGTTGGACGGGACGTTCGACAGGCGGACGCCGTTGCTCAGCACGACGGCGCCGCCTCGGGACTCAAGGCCGCGCCGCGCCGGGACCTCCGACAGGTCCGCCTGCGCGGTGAGGTCCGGCCCGGGCCACGCGAGCCACACGCCCGTGCCCACGGCGGTCACGAGCGCGGTGAAGGCGATGAGGAGGCTGAGCCCGCGCGGGTTCAGGCGGAGCCTACAGCGCCAGCAGCAGCAGCGTCGCCTGCTCCGCGGGCGAGGCCGCGAGGAAGGCGTCCGGCAGCGTGATGACCGTGGGCGGCATGAACGAGCGGTCGCAGCTGCGCTTGCCCTCGTAGGTGCGGCCCTCCTCCTTCGCCTTCAGCCGGTACGTGCAGTCGCGCACGTACACCGTCAACTCCCGCGGCGACAGCGTCAGGTTCACCGGGCGCCCATAGAAGCCGCCCTTCGCCTTCACCGCGTCGCCTTCCTTCTTCACGTCCAGGTTCACCACCGAGCTCCCGATGTTGCCCTTCACCTTCTCGTCCTCCAGCTTCAGCGTCACCGGGGCGTCCGCCACGCGGCCTCGCAGCTCGCCTGGAAGACGGGACACCTGGAACTCGGGCCCCGTGACGTTGTCCGGCGTGACCCGCAGGTTGAACTGCGTCCGCGCCACGCTGAAGCCCATCTGGTCCTGCTCCGAGGACGCCCACGCACCGCCCACCCCCGCGAGTACCGCCAACACTCCCACACCGCGACGCAATGACTGGCTGCTGCGCTTCATGGATAGGACTCCCCTCGCTGACATGGACAATGTGTAACGGCCCCCGGCCGCCGACATACCGGCGGCGGCCGGGGCTCTTCGAAGTGGGGGCTACTTTCCGCCCGCTGCCCCGCTCCCCTGCCCTGCCGCCGGGCCCTGCAGGTGCTTCTCGAAGAACATCAGCGCCGTCGTCTGGGCCATGTCCCGGTTGGTCTTCTTCTGGAACCCGTGCCCCTCGTCCGTGGCCAGCAGGTACCAGACGTCCGAGCCCTTCTTGCGCACCGCCTGGACGATCTGCTCCGCCTCCGACTGCGGCACGCGCGGGTCGTTGGCCCCCTGCTGCACGAAGAGCGCCGCGCGAATCTTGTCCACCGACCCCAGCGGCGAGATGCGCTCCTGCACCTTGCGCACCTCCGGAACGCGCTCGTCGCCGTACTCCGCGCGGCGCAAGTCCCGCCGGTACGCCTGCGTGTTCTGCAGGAACGACGGCAGCGACGAGATGCCCACCACGTCCACCGCCGCCTTGATGCGGTCCGGGAAGAACGCCGCCGTCGCCAGCGTCATGTAGCCGCCGTACGAGCCGCCGTAGATGCCCACCCGCGCCGCGTCCAGCTCCGGCCGGGAGGCGACGAAGTCCAGCGTGGCACCGATGTCCGCCAGGCTCGCCTCGCGCTTCACGCCGTCATCCATGGCGCGGTACGCCTTGCCGTACCCCTCCGAGCCGCGCACGTTGGGCAGCAGCACCGCCATGCCCAGCTCCGTCACCATCAGCTGCGTCTGCGCGCTGAAGATGGGCTGGCTCTGGCCCTCCGGGCCGCCGTGGAACATCACCACCACCGGCACCTTCCCCTTCGCGTTCTTCGGCAGGTACAGGAACGCCGGCACCTTCACGCCGTCCGTGGACGGGTAGCGCACCAACTCCGGCTCCACGAACGTCTCCGGATCCAACCCGCCCACCTCCGAGCGCGTCCAGCGCGTGGTCTTCTTCGTGCCCAGGTCCACCGTGAAGATGTCCAGCGGCACGCGCGCCGACGTCAGCGAGAACGCCACGCGGTCCGACCGCTTGTGCGGGAAGCGGACCTGCGAAAGCACCCCGCGCGGCGTCTCCACCGGCGACAGCGCCTGCGTGCGCGTGTCCAGCAGGTACAGCTTGCCGAAGCCCTCCTCGTTGATGGCCACCGCCAGCTTGCGGCCGTCCGGGGAAAGCTCCAGGTGCTGCACGTTCCAGCGCACCGACTTCGTCAGCGACGGCGGCGCGGCCGGGGGCGCGCCCGTGAGCGGCAGCCGGTACACCTCCGCGAAGTCGCTGTAGCGGTCCGTGGCCACGTACACGCCCTGCCCGTCGTGCGTGAAGACGGCGGCGTCCACGCTGCCCTTGCCCTCCTTGGGCGTGAGCTGCGTGCGCGTGTTCGTCTTCACGTCCACCACGCTCAGGTCCGCGTCGTCCGCCGCGCGGAACTGGCGCACCAGCAGCTTGGAGCCGTCCTGGGAGAACTCCAGCGGCGCCCAGCTGCCCTCCACCTCCGTCACCCGCTTCGCCTGCTTGGGATTGTCCGTGGGCGCCACGTACACGTCGGTGTCCTTGCCGTTGCGCCCCGTGCCCGCGTACGCGAGCCAGCGCCCGTCCCTGGACACCACCAGCTCCTCATGCCGGCTCTTGCCGTCCGTCAGCAGCTCCGAGCGGCCCGTGCGCCGGTCCAGCTTGAGCACCTGGTAGAACTCTCCGCCGCCCGTGTCCTGCAGGTAGAAGATGACCTGCGGGTTGCCCGGCAGGAAGCGCGCCCGGTTGATGGGCTCCTTCGTGAAGGTGAGCTGCGTGCGCGCACCCAGCGGCATCTCCACCAGGTGCAGTTGGTTGACGTCCGCGAAGCGCGTGGAGATGAGCACCTGCTGGCCATCCGCGCTCACGTCCAGCAGCTGCGCGGAGCGGGACTCCAGGTACTGCTGCACGCGCTGGGAGAGCGCGGGCGGCACCGCGGGCACGCCGCTCACCCACAGGTTGGGCAGGCCGGGCAGCGGGGCGATTCCGGGGACGGCGGAGGGGGCCTTCGCGGCGGCGGCCGGCGCGGGGGGCGTCTTCGACGGCGCCGGCGCGGGCGTCTGCGCCGCGAGCAGGGACACGATGAGCGGAAGGGACGCGAGGTTCATGGTGCCACCGACCCTACCAGCGCCGTCGTGTTCTCCGGCATCCGCGCGCGATGACGCGTTTTGAACAGGGGATGGCCCGGGCGGCCGCCCTGCTCGATGCCGCGCCGCGGCGGCCAGTGATCGCACTCCGCGTCTTCACGAAAGCCTCCGCGCCCGTGATGCCCGGGACTTGCGACGTGCGCCGGTGCACAACGTCGCGGGCGGACAGTGGCCCTCGCGTGGGGGTTCGCCCGCGTGGGGGTGATGCCCACCCTTACCCCTGTCGACATCGGTGCCGAGCCGCGTCCGCGGCCCGCCGGAGAGGGGGACTTCGACATGGCCTGGATGCGGGGGAAGACACTGCTCGTCGTCGCGCTCACGTCGCTGGGGGTGTTCGCGCCCGCGTGCGGCGGCGGCTCGGCGGAGGACTCCAACACGCCTCCCACGCAGGACGGGCCGGTGCTCGTCCCGCCGACCCAGGCCCAGCTGCGCATCGTGCAGGCCGCGCCGGGCGCTCCCGCGATGGACGTCTACCTCGCGGGCGACCCCACGCCGGTGGCCCGGGCCGTGGCGTATGGCGCCACCACGGCCTACCTCACGCGTGACGCGGGCGCCGTCACCGTGGAGCTGCGGCCCACGGGCTCGGCGGCGGGCTCCGCGCCCGTCGTGTCCCAGCGGGTGGGCATGGAGGCCGGCACGCGCTGGACGGTGGTGACCGCGGGGGCCTTTGGCTCTCCGGACTCCAACGCGGCGATGCGCGCGCTGCTCTTGCGCGACAACACCGTCCCGGCCGACGGTGGCCAGACGCGCGTGCGCGTCGTCAACGCCGGCACGGACGCGCCGACGGTGGACGTGGACCTGGGCAATGACGGCTCGGTGGAGGTGGAGTCGCTCGCGCGCTTCCAGGACTCTGGCGAAGCGGCCCAGGTGCTGCCTTCAGGCACCGCGTTCCAGGTGGGCCTGCGCGCGGGCGGCCAGGCGCTGACGTCCTTCACCGTGCCCGCGGCCGGCTCTGGCACGGACACGCTCATCGTCGCCACCGGCCTGATGTCCGCCCCCGCGCGCGCGGGCGACGGCTTCTCGCTGCTCACCGCGGGCCGCGACGGCACGCTGGCCATCCTCCGGCAGAACCCCACGGTGTACGTGCTGCACGCGTCACCGGACGCGCCCGCGCTGGACCTCTTCGCCAGCGACCACGAGCTGGCCGGAGGCCTCTCCTACGGCGCGTTGTCCTCGCCGCTCCAGGTACCTCCGGGCGCGTACACGCTGGACTTCTTCGCCTCCGCGGCCGGGACGGAGCGTCCCATGAGCCCGCCGGTGGTGACGGCGACGACGCCCACGCTCGTCCCGGGCGAGCGCTACCTGATGGTCGCCGCGGGCTACCTCGCGCCGCCCCGGCCGGCGGCGTCCGCCTTCACGCTGTTGCCCCTCACGGACCGCTTCGCGAGCGACCCGTCCAACCTGCGCCTGCGCTGGGTGCACGCCGCGGCGGACACGCCCGCCGTGGACGTGGGCCCACTGGGCTCGGAGCGCCGAGTGCTGCCGGACGCGCCCTTCCTGGACGTGCCCTTCGCCTCCGCCACCGCGCAGGACGGCCTGCCGCTGCCTGCTGGTGGCACCGTCACGCTGGGCGTGGTGCCATCCAACGACGCCAACCGCGCGCCGCGCACGAGCTTCTCCGTGACGCCCCAGCCGGACACGCGCGTCTTCGCCGTCGCCACCGACACGCCCGGCGCCGCGCCCGGAAGCTGGGACCTCCAGCTGCTGTGGGTGGACACCACTCGCACGCCGTGGACCGTGAGCACCCGGGCGCACGGGCCCTGACCTCAGAAGGCCCAGCCCAGGTTGACCACGATGCGCTGGGTGAGGTTCCACGACGACTGGTGGACCGGCACCCACTCCGTCATGCCGCCCTCGCCCAGCCGGAGGGTGTCATAGGCGAGCACGTCGCGCCGGGCCCCGAGCCCCACGCCGCCCTGCACCGTGAAGCCGGGATCCACCACCACGGTGTAGCCCAGGACCGCCATGCCCCCCAGGGACCAGTTGTCCGTGTGTTGCTCCTCGGGCTCCGGGGTTCCGGAGAGGGCCCCCAGCGTCCAGTTGGAGCTCCGGCCCACGCCCACCTCCAGGCGCGGTGACAGCCACAGTCCTTCGGGGGCCCGGCCCGTCAGGTAGAAGCGCGCCGAGGGCGCCAGGCCGAACTGATAGAACGTGCGGTTGTAGCCCTCCCTCCCGGTGAGCGCCTCCTCCTCGAACCGCGTCCGGTCGTGGCTGAAGGTCGCGGACACGCCCAGCCCCACGGAGAAGCGCTCCCCCAGCACGCGCTCTCCCTCCAGCGACACCTGCCCCAGGCTCTGGAGGGGGATGGACACCGTCACCACGTTGCGCCGCTCCACCGGGAACGACCCCGTGGTGACGCCCTCCTCCGCGAACGCCGCCGCCGACACGAACACCCACGACACACCCAGCACCCACTTCATCGCGACCATGTGATGAACCCCGTCATGAAGCCGGACCCCCAAGGTCCGTCATGCGGAGGACACCCATCGCAATCGATGTGCCAGCCTGCTCACAGAGGGAGCACCGCGACGGTGACGTCTGACAGCGTGACAACGTGTCCCCGGCACGAAGGGACACGCATGTCACCGTGTCACGGCGGCGAGAGCTTCGCCTGGGCCTGCTCGCGGCGCAGCTGGAGCACGCGCACGTCCGGATCCACCAGCAACCGCTCCGGTTCGAACTCCGAGCGCAGCGTCACCTGCACGGCCTCACCGGCCCCGGGCTCCACGCGCGTCACGGCCGCCGCGGTCCCCAGGGGCGCGGCGGACTCCCCGGCCTTCGTCACCGTCACCTCCACCGGCATGCGGCCCGTGCCCACGTTCGTCACCGTCGCCGTGGTCACCCACTGGCCGCCGTCCTTCGTCACGCGCGCGTCGGTGACGCGGTACTCGGGCACCACGACCTCGAAGAAGGCCTGCCGGGTGAAGCGGTCGAACGCCTCGGGGGATGGCGCGAACGGGCGCATCACCGCGATGAAGTCCTGCAGCACCGGATGGTCGGCGTTGTTCATGGAGTGCTTCAGGAAGGCCTGGAGCCCCGCGTGCATCGCGTCGCGGCCCATCAGGTCCTCCAGCATCCAGAACGTCCAGCCGCCCTTCTCGTAGAGGACCACGGTGTCGCCGTCGCGCGAGCCGTCCAGCTTCACCAGCGGCTGCTCCGCGTCCACGCGCCGGCCCTTGCCGTAGCGCTCCTCCATGCGCTTCGCGGTCTGCCGGCGGGCCTCCTGCCCATCCAACTGCTCGATGAGCTTCAGGGCCGAGTAGTGCGACATGCCCTCCGACAGCACGTTGCCGCCGGGCCCCTTGCCGGGGATGAGCAGGTTGCCCCACCACTGGTGCGCGGCCTCGTGCGCGGTGACGAGCAGCACCGCGTTCGACTCCGGCGTCGTGCGCGTGAGGAACCCGATGGACTCCGAGAACGTGATGTCCGTGGGGAAGCCCTGCGCGTAGTTGTCCAGGCCGGCGAACTCGGACAGCTTCAGCTCCGCCCAGGGGAACGGGTGGAACCACTCCGAGTAGTACCGGCGCGCCGCCTCCAGCCCCCGCATCATCTCCGGCACGTTGTAGCCGTGCGCGGGGTCGTGGAACACCACCGTGCCCGCGCCGTCCACGCGGGTCCACCTCCCCGCGATGACGTTGAAGAAGCTCACCGGGTAATCGCTGCGCCACACGGTGGTGCGCCGGCCGTCCTTCACCGAGTCGCTCTCGCGCACGCCCACGGAGTTGAGCGTGTAGGCCTCCGGGCCGCTCACGCGGATCCGGAACGGGAACGGCATGTTGCTGCCCCAGGCGGACTCCGTCGGCCCTTCGTAGAAGTCATCCGGGTACACGCGCGGCTCGTACTTGTTCTCCTTCGGGTCGATGCCACGCTCCTCCTCGTAGCCCACCACCGGCGCGAACGTGGTCGTCTCGCTGGTGAGCACCGCGCCGGACGGGAGGATGAACTCCTTGAACGCGCCGCCCGCGCGGGACACGCCCGCCGGCACGTGGCCCGCGTACTGGAAGCCCACCGTCACCTTCGCGCCGGGGGGCAGCGGCGTGGCTGGCGTGAAGACATACAGCCCGGCGCGGTCCTCCGGCGTCACGTCCTTCCCGTCCAGCGTCCAGCGCACGTCCGTCCAGCTGTCGCCGCCGCTCAAGGCGAAGCGCGGCAGCGCCACGGCGTGCCGGTTCATCAGCGTGTACGTGCCCTTCATGCGGAAGGCGCTCGCCTCCGGCTCCAGGTCCACGTCCAGGTCCACGTCCGCCAGCATGGGCTGCGGCGCGTCCTTCCACGTGGCCAGGTTCTTCTGCCAGTACTCCTTCGCGCGCTTCTTCGCCGCCGCGCCCTGGTGGCCCTGCGACACGAGGATGCCCAGCCACGCCAGCGCCACCACCGGCACCGCCAGATACGGAGAGAGCCGCCACAGCCCGCGCCCGAGGCCCGAGGGCTTCAGTCCCTCCAGCGTCGTCACCGGGTCGCGGACACGGCGGCCGTCCAGGCGCACCGCCAGCGCCGTGAAGAAGACGGCCCCGCCCAGCGCGGCCACGCGGTTGAGCACCAGCGCGGCGCGGTCCACCTGGAAGGCGCCCAGGTCGGTCCACCGGACCGCGTCCCACAGGGGCCAGTTCGTCACCCAGGTGAGGTCGCCTCGCACGGCGACGTAGCCGGTGAGGCCCAGCGCGGCCAGGGCCAGCGCGTAGGTGCCGAAGCGGCCGCCCGTCACCGCGCGCGCGGCCAGGATGAAGCCCGTCCACAGGAGGAAGGTGGGGAACAGCAACAGCCCCCACACCAGGACATACGGCGTCAGCGACAGCGGCACCGTGCCCTGGGACACCTGCACCAGCGTGCCCGCGAGCGCCATGGCCGTGAGCAGCGCCACCGCCACCAAGCTGTTCGCCAGCGCCTTGCCCAGCAGCACCGACAGCGTGCGCACCGGCGTCGCGTCGTGGATGGGCGCGAAGTGGGAGGCCTGCTCGCGCTCCAGCGACTCCACCACGTAGAACATCAACAACAGACACACGAGCACGGACGCCTGCCCCATCGTCTGCACCGCGAAGCGGCCGGGCACCAGCAGCACGCGCGTGTCGAAGGGGCCCACCGCCGTGTACCCCTGAGACACCATCTGGAACACCAGGAGCGGCAGGAACAGGTAGAGCCCCGGCTGCGACAAGAGGCCCCGCCCTTCCGCGCGCGTCACCGTCCACAGCCCCGTCCAGAAGCCCGGCGGACGCACGCCCATGCGCAGCGCGGACAGCGGGGCCTCCGCGTGCGACAGCGCCACCTGCGCGGGAGGCGCGTCGATGACCGCGCCCTTGCGAGGGGTCTTCGTGCGCACCTCGCCCCGGAGCGCGCGGCGGAAGTGGCGTTCGCTCCAGGCCACCGCGCCCAGGCCCAGGGCCATGAGCACGAAGCGGCTGGTGACGAAGAGGGCGTCCAGGCCCACGGGCTGCGTGTTGTAGAAGTCCACGCCCCGGTCCACCTTGATCCACGTCTCCGTGAGCCACCGGAAGCCGCCGGGGTCCAGCGCCATCAGGAACCGGTTCACGCGCGGATCCAGCCAGCCGGGGGACCAATCCCAGAGGAAGAACGCGCAGAGGAAGAACAGCCCCACCGGCAGGAAGTACACCGGCACCGCGCGGCGCGTGCGCTCGCCCGTGGCGAAGGCCGCGCCCGCCATGAAGACGATGAGCGGCAGGCCGAACCACACCGCGCCGCCCACGTAGTTCCCCCACGCGAAGGGCCCGCGGAACTCCGCGTCCGCGCCCGCCGGGACGACGTGGTGGAAGAAGACGAGCAGCCCCATCATCCACCCGAGCGCCAGCACATACGCGCCCAGCACGCCCGCGAACTTGCCCCACACGTACTCCGCGGGCGTCAGCGGCGAGGTGTGCAGGATGGGCTGCACGCGGGCCTCGTCGTCGGAGATGACGGACATGCCCGCGCCCACGGACACGAAGAAGGTGAACAGCATGAAGGTGAGCAGCAGCACCGTCTGCGCGACAGCGAAGGCGCTGGTGATCCACGCCTTCTTGCCGCCCACCTCCGTGCTGCCCGCGTCGATGGTGACGTTGCCGGAGGACACGCCCCACACCACCAGCACCAGCAGCACGAGCAGCACCCAGAACAAGGGGCGCCGTGTCTGGTGGCGCCACTCGGTGCGCGCCACACGCCATAGCCGGGCCGCGTTCACGCGCCCACCGCCGGGGCGGACGCTGGAGCCTTGGACTCGGGCGCGTCCTTCATCAGGAGGAGGTAGGCGTCCTCCAGCGTGGGCGGCGTGCGCTCGAAGCCCGGGGGCACGGGCGTGCCCGGGGCGGCGTGGATGCGCACGCGGTTCTTGCCCTCGAAGAGCACGGCCTGGGTGACGCGCCAGGCCTGCTGGAAGGCGGCCATGTCGGCCGGGGGGACGGTGCCCTCGAAGAGGGTGTCCTGGAGGGCGGCCTTCGCCTCGGTGGGGCTGGTGATGGCCATCACGCGGCCGTGGCGGATGACGGCGAAGCGGGGACAGAGCATGGCCACGTCCTCCACGATGTGCGTGGACAGGAGCACCGTGCGCTCATGGGCCATCTCCGCGAGCAGCCGGTAGAAGCGCTGTCGCTCCTCGGGGTCCAGGCCCGCGGTGGGCTCGTCCACGATGAGGAGCTTCGGATCGCCGGCCAGCGCCTGCGCGATTCCCAGCCGCTGCCGCATGCCGCCGGAGTACTCCTTCACCTTGCGCTTCGCCGCGAAGGTGAGGTTCACGCGCTCCAGCAGCTGGGCGCACAGGGCCTTCAGCCCCTGCGGCGCGGTGACGCCCTTGAGCTCCAGCAGATAGCGCAGCATGTCCTGGCCGGAGAGGTACGGATAGAAGCCGAACTCCTGTGGCAGGTAGCCCAGGTGCGGGCGCAGCGCCTCCGGGTGGCGCACGAGGTCCAGGCCGTCGAGCGTCACCTCGCCAGAGGTCGGCTCCAGCAGGCCGGAGAGGATCTTCATCAGCGTGGACTTGCCCGCGCCGTTGGGCCCGAGCAGCCCGAACATCCCCTTGGGGACCTCCAGGTCCACGCCACGAAGGGCCGTCACCGGGCCCGGATACACCTTCACCAGGTTGCGCAGGCTGAGCATGTGGCCCGTTCTACGCCGGAGCCCGGGGCTCCATTTCCAGCTTCGTGCACGAAAGGGCACACCGTGCGTTCAGGAGCGCACTCGCGCGGTGTGTTAGACGGCCAGGGCATGAACCTTCGACCTGTCTGTCTTTCCCTCGTGGTGGGCGCCTTTGCAGTCCTGGGCTGCTCGGGTCCGACCTATCTCCACGGCAAGGCCCTGGAGCAGAACGAGTACCGGGGCTACGGCGAGTACCTGCCCGATCGCGACCGCGAGGTGCTCACCCAGGCGGCGGCGGTGAAGGACGTGGCATCGGTCATCTTCCTGCAGGAGACGTTGCCGGAGGGCATCGAGATGACCTCCCACCTGCTCCAGGTGAAGGACGGGTATTCGCACCAGTTGCTGGGCAAGCTGGCCTTCAGCCGGGGGCAGGTGGACTCCAAGCAGGAGCTCATCGCGCACGTGAGGAAGGTGGCGCTGGCGGCGGGAGGCGACGCGGCCGTCGGCATCTTCCTGCTCACGCCGGCCAGCGACTACTCCCAGGCGCAGGCGGTGGAGGCGGTCATCCTCAAGCTGGACCCGCGCGTGCGCGCGAAGCTGCGTCCGGAAGAGGCGACGGTGAAAGGTGCGTCGGCATCCCCCGGCACCGAGCATCTCTAAGCAGGTCATCTGAAGCGCATGAACACGGGGCGGGTCGTCCCAGGGAGTGCGCAATGGACCGCCAGAGACGGGTCACCCACCGCCTGAGGCGGCCATGAGGTGCACCGCCCGCCATGCCCGTGTGTCCATGGGCGGGGGTGGGTGATGGCTCGGGAACCCCGGCGGCGGCTGGAGACAACGACACGCCGCTACCGGGCTGAGGGGCCGCAACTGGAAAGCAGGAGGCAACCCCAAGCACCTGAGAGCCCTCAGAGGCTGACGCGACACCGCCGAAACCGCGCTCCTCGTCCAAGGGCCGTGCCTCCAGCCCATTCTCCTGCCCGATGACTTGCACCGGCTCGCCGAGAGGGCTCTCCGGGACGCAAGGCCGTGCCCCCAGCGCATCGTCCGGCGCGATGGCTGCCACAGGGGTACTGAGAAGGTCCTCCTGGGAGCATGGAGCCGCGGGAGACACAGGCTCCGTGGGGAGGGGAGCGAAGGCATTCAGCACCAGCTCATCGCAAGCCTTCATCAGCGCCGGCAGCTCGTGCTGAAGCGCCTGCACGTTGCGCTCCGAAAGGGCTTCACTCGCGCAGGTGGCCCATTTGCGCAGCGCCTCTCCCCCCAGGAGCGGCAGCAGTTGGGCGGCACCTCCCAGGAACGCCCGCTGCAGGGACTGAACGAGGAGCACATGTCCGGGACGGTCCGCCACCCGGGCCGCCAGCCGCAGCAACTCGAACTCCACGTGGGCGCAGGCGGCTCCCGGCTCCCAGCGCGCCGCGTTCCAGAGCTGGAAGCACAAGCCCCCCAGCCGGTCCAGGTCGAGGTCCGAAGCCTTCGCGCAGCAGTCGACCAGCAACTCCACCAGCACCTGCCGCCTGAGGCTGAAGTAGCCCTCCAGCAGCCACCGGGCATGCGGGGAGCGCACGTCATGTAGCGCCAACCCCAGGTTCTCCAGCATCAGCGACTCATCCAGCGCCACTGCGCGAGTCCTGCGTCCGGGGCGCTGAACCACGAGGCCTCGAGCCGCCAGCCGCCGCAGGGCTTCGCGGATGGTGCCCCGGCTCACCCCATAACGCTGCGCCAGCTTCGCTTCGGGACCGAATTGCCCGCTCGGGTGCAGTCGTCCCAACGCGATGTCGCGCTCGATTTGCGCCTCCACATAAGCCACGAGCCCTCCCCGTTCCATCCCCATCCCCTCCTCGTTTCAGCATCGCCATCCAACCACAGGGGTCTGACATGGACGTGCGGCCCCACCAGCCTCATTGCCAGCCAGGAGGTCGCCCTCCAGCCCCGGGCGGCGAAAACCTGTCCGACTGTCGGACAAGTTCGCGAGGCCCGATGCGGCGAAAACCCGTCCGACAGTCGGACAGGTTTTTGGACTGCGCGCCCGGCGGGCGGCCCTGGTCGTGGATCCGTCCTGCTGTCCGCACACGCACGACATCGCGGCCGACCGCTGAGATCCGACAGGTGCGAGACCTCGGCTCTACATGGCGAGAGCCTGTCCGACTGTCGGACAGGTTTTTGGACTGCGCGCCCGGAGGGGCCGATGCCCGTGGATCCGTATCGCATCCCACTCACGCACGGCATCGCGACCAACCACTGAGAGCCGAACGGCGTACGACCCTGGCTCCACATAGTGCGAACCTGTCCGACTGTCGGACAGGTTTCTGGATTGCTCGCCCGGAAGGGACCTCTGCCCGTGTTCCCTCATTGCCGTCCGCGCATCCACGGCGTCGCGGTTCACTGCCGTGGTCCGACAAGCGCGTGACCTCGGATTCATGGGGTCCGGACTTGTCCGAGTGTCGGACAGGTTTCTGGACTGCGCGCCCGGCAGGGGTGCTGTCCGTGGTCCCTTGTTTCCGTCCGCTCACGACCTACCATCTCGGTTCACTGCTTTGCTTCGCGATGCGTGCGCCCTCGCGGCAGGCCCACCTCGTTGACTGGCGGGCCCGTGCGGCTGGCGGCCTCTTGCGGGAAAACCTGTCCGACTGTCGGACAGGTTTTTGGACTGCGCGTCCGGCGGGCGGGCCTGTCCAGTGTCTTCGCGTCTCCGGCGGCTCGAAGCCTTCCTCGCGGTCCTTCGTGCGAGCTTTACGGTACGCGTCCTCGCGCGGGACTTCCGGTTGTGGATGGGGTTGAGCAGGTCCATGGCACCGGGCCTGATTGAGGGGCGCGCTCGGGCCTGCGAGACTCGTGGCCCTCATGGCTTCTTCCCGGCAGCACCTGGAGGCACTCACCGGGCTGCGGTTCCTCGCGACCGCGCACGTCGTCGCCTACCACGTGTATCACCTGGTCTTCACCGGCACGGAGGCGCCGCCGGGGCTGCATGGGCTGCTCGACAGCGGGTACGTGAGCATCGGCTTCTTCTTCGTCCTGTCGGGCTTCATCCTTGGCTACAACCACCTGGAGCGGCCGCCAGACACGTACGAAGCACGCAAGGCGTTCTGGGTGGACCGCTTCGCGCGCATCTATCCCGTCTATGCGTTGGGCCTGGCGCTCGACGCGCCCGCGTACCTCAAGGGGCTGCGCGACACGTGGGCGGTGGATCCCTGGAGGGGGATGGAGCACGCGGAGGCGCTGGTGGTCACGCCGCTGCTGCTCCAGAGCTGGACGCCGTGGACCGCGATGGCGTGGAACGGCTCGGGCTGGTCGGTGGCGGTGGGGGCGTTCTTCTACGCCGCCTTCCCCTTCCTGGCCGGGAGGCTGGGCCTGCTGGGGCCGAAGGCGCTCGTGGTGGGCGCGGCGGTGGCGTATGGCGCCTCGATGGTGTTCCCGGCCCTCTACATGGTGGTGGATCCGGACCACACCGGGGGCACCGCGTCCGCTTACAACTCCGGCCCGTGGATGCTGGCGCTGCGCTTCAACCCGCTGGCGCGGCTGCCGGAGTTCATCCTGGGCATCCTCGCGGCGCGCTTCCTCCTGCTGCGGGACGGCGCGGAGCAACGCTCGTGTCCGGTGGCGCTGGCGGTGGTGTGCGTGGGCGTCATCGCGGCGCTCGCGGTGAGCACGGCGCTGCCCTTCCCGCTGCTGCACAACGGGCTGCTGGCGCCGGTGTTCGCGGCGCTGTTCCTCCTGCTGTCGCGGAGCCAGGGCGCCGTGGCGCGGGTGCTGGCTTCACGGCCGCTGCGCCTGCTGGGGGAGGCGAGCCACGCGCTCTTCCTCCTGCACATGCCGGTGTTGTTCGCCTGGAAGTCCGTGCTCAAGCGGCTGGGTGAGCCGCCCACGTCCGCCTGGGCGGTGGTGGCGTTCATCGTGGGCTCGGTGGGCTTGAGCGTGCTCACGCATGCGCGCGTGGAGAAGCCCGCCCGGGCATGGATCCGCGACCGGTGGGCGAGGCGAGGCACGGAGCAGCCCGCGGCCGGCCTCCAGCCCCGGGCGTGAAGTCCTACGCGCTCTTCGCCTGGAACCTGCGGCGTGTGCCTCGCTTCACGGGCCCCAGCTGCGCGAGCACCCGGCCGATCTCCACCAACTCCACGGGCTTGACCAGATGCAGGTCGAAGCCCGCCTTCTCGCTGCGGGCCCGGTCCCCCGGCGTCCCATAGCCCGTGAGCGCGATGAGGTGCGCGTCCGACGCCACGCGCCCGCGCAGCTCCTGCGCCACCTGATAGCCGTCCAGGCCCGGCAGGCCGATGTCCAGGATGATGACGTCGTAGGTGCCAGGGGTCGCCATGGCGAGCGCCTCCGGGCCGTCCGAGGCGACCTCGACGGTGTGGCCCCACAGCTGGAGCATCTCGCGCAAGCCCTCGCGCGCGTCGGGGTTGTCGTCGACCAGGAGGATGCGCCACTCGCCCCGGCGGGACTCGATGCGCTCCACGGTGGCCTCCGGCCTCACGTCGTCCGTGAGTAGCGGCAGCGTGATGGTGAAGGTGCTCCCCTCGCCCGGCCCCGCGCTGAAGACCTCCACCTGGCCGCCGTGTTCGGTCACGAGGTGGCGCACCAGCGTCAGGCCAATGCCCAGTCCGCCCCGGCTGCGCGCGAGGCCCGCGTTCAGCTGCGCGAAGAGCTCGAAGATGTGCTCCTGGTCCTCCGGCCGCAGGCCGATGCCGGTGTCCTGCACGGAGACGCGCACGCGGGAGTCCCCGGCCACGTGGGCGCCCACGGTGATGACGCCGCCCTCGGGTGAGTACTTGGAGGCGTTGTCGAGCAAATTGGTGAAGACCTGCTCCAGGCGCGTCCGGTCGCCGTCCACCCAGCAGGGCTCGGTGGGGAGGGCCTCCCGCAGGATGAGTCCGCGCTCCTCCATCACGGGCCGCGCGGCGGCGAGCGCGTGCTGCAACACGGTGTTGAGGTCCAGCCGGCCGCGGCGCAGGGCGTACTTGCCGCGCGTGATGCGGCTGACGTCGAGCAGGTCGTCCACCAGGTGGCGCAGGTGGCTCACCTGCCGTTCGATGATGTCGCGGCGGCGCGCGTCGGCCTCGGACAGGCCGTTCGAGTCCTTCTGCCCGAGCATCTGCACCGCGACGGAGATGGCGGCCAGCGGGTTGCGCAGCTCGTGGGCGAGCATGGCGAGGAACTCGTCCTTCTTGCGGTCGGCCTCCTCCAGGCGGGCGGCGTTCGCCAGGGCCTCGCGCTCCACGCGCCGCAGGCGCAGGACGCTGTTGACGGTGGCGATGAGCTCCTCGGGGTCGAACGGCTGGGTGAGGTAGACGTCCGCGCCGGCGCGCAGGCCCGCGACCTTCTTCTCCGCGGTGATGAAGGTGGCGGAGGTGTGGATGATGGCGATCTCGCGGGTGCGCGGGTCTTCCTTCAGGCGCCGGCACACGTCGTAGCCGCTCATGTCGGGAAGCTTCACGTCGAGCACGATGACGTCGGGGCGCGAATCGAAGGCGACCCGCAGGGCCTCCCCTCCGGTGACCGCCTCCAGCACGTGGTAGCCCGCCTGGCGCAGCGAGAAGCTCCCCAGATAGAGGCTCGCGGGTGTGTCGTTGACGTGGAGGACGGTGGCGTTGATGGTAGCGAGCACGGGCGACGTTCCCAGGGAGGAGCCAGCCCGGTTCTACCGCGCGCCGGGAACTCAAGCGATCCGGGATCACTCCGCGCCCCCTCCCGCCCGCGCACCGCCCGTCCCGGGAGGACCGGGAGTGTTGGGACCGCGACAGCTCGCGGGAACCGTGGCACTCCCCGCCCTTACGGTGGCTTCACCGCATCAAGGCTCCGTCCATACCGCCAGCTCGTTGCCCGTGGGGTCGGTGAAGTGGAAGCGCTTGCCGCCGGGGAAGGAGAACGTGTCCTTCACGATGCGCCCTCCGGCCTCGCGCACCTTCGCCAGCGTCGCGTCCAGGTCCTTCGAATACAGCACCAGCAACGCGCCGCCCTTCGACACTTCCCGCTCCTTGTCGAAGCCTCCGTTCAGCCGCCCGTCCATGAAGCTCGTGTAGTCCGGGCCGTAGTCCTCGAACCTCCAGCCGAACACGGCGCCGTAGAAGCGCTTCGCCTCCGCGATGTCCTTCGTGGGCAGCTCGATGTAGTCGATGCGGTGGTGCTGCTCGGCCTGCTGGGGTGCGGTGGACAAGGGATGCCTCCTCGAAGTGGGAACATCCCCACCTTACGCACCCGCCCCGTCCTGCGATTGGACGAATCCGACCTCCGCCTGCTCGCGCACGTACGCCCCTGGCGTCAGCCCCGTCAGCGCCCGGAATTCCCGCACCTGGTGCGCCTGGTCGTAGTACCCCGCCGCCAGCGCCCACTCCGCGCCCTCCAGCTCCCGCGACAGCGCCACCGCGTGCTGCATCCTCGCGATGCGGCACAGCACCTTCGGCGACAGCCCCACCGCCGCATGGAAGCGCCGCTCCACCTGCCGCGCCCCCACCCCCATCACCTCCTCCAGTGAACGCACCGGCACCTGGCCCCTCGCCCCCAGGATGAGGTCCACCGCGTGCCGCACCCCCACGTCCCCCTCCTTCCCGGGCAGCCGGCCCAGCAGCAGCCGCTCCAGCAGGGCGAAGCGCGCCGCCGTCCCCACCACCGCGCCCAGCCGCTCCCGCCACTCGCGCGCCTCGCGCGGCCAGAGGTCCCCCAGCGCCACCTTCGCGTCCGTCAATTCCAGCAGGGGCAGCCGCAGGAATGGCTGCGCGCCCCCGGGCCGGAAGCGCACCGCGACGAAGGACGCATGCGCGGACAACGGCACCACCTCCGCCGTCCGCATCGCGCCCACGATGCGCGGCCCCGCCCCGTCCGTCAGGTCCACCAGGATGTCCAGGCACCCATCCGGCAGCACCCGGTGCACTCCCACCGGCGCCGCGCCGGACAGCTCCAGCGCCCAGTAGCACTGGACGTACGGCGCCAGCGCCGCGCAGGGGCTTGCCTCCACGTAGCGCATCAGGCCGCGTCCGCGACGGCCGCGCGGGGCAGCCACACAGTGAAGCAGGTGCCCTTCCCCGGCCCCTCGCTGCGAGCCTGGATGCGGCCTCCGTGGCGCTCCACGATTTCGCGGCAGATGGCCAGGCCCAGGCCCAGGCCCCCGGCGTAGTGCTCGGCCGCGTTGCGCGCGCGGAAGAAGGGCGTGAAGAGCTGCGGCAGGCTCTCCCCTGGAATGCCGATGCCCCGGTCCTCCACGTCCATCCGCACCTGCCCGTCCTCCTCGCGTATCCGCACGGACACCGGCGTCCCCGGCGGTGAATAGCGCAGGGCGTTCTCCACCAGGTTCGTCAGCAGTTGATCCAACCGCGGCTCGTCCCACCGGCCCACCAGGGGCCCCTCCGGGACGTCCAGGGACAACAAGCCCTCGCGCTCCGGGCGCGTGGACTGGATGCGCTCCATCACCTCGCGCGCCAACGCCGTCAGGTCCATGGGCGCCACCGTCAGCGCGAATCTCCCGGACTGCAACCGCGACACGTCCAGCATGTCGCCAATCAGCCGCGTCAGCCGGTCCACCTGCCGCGTCAGCCGATCGAAGGTGGCGCGCTGCCGCTCCGGCGTCAGCCCCACGCCGGACTCCGACTGGCGGATGAGCAGGTCCAGGGTCGCCTTCAAGGGCGTCAGCGGCGTGCGCAATTCGTGGCTCGCCATGGAGAGGAACTGGTCCCGGATGGCGATGGCCTCGCGCAGCTCCTTCTGCGTCCGGTCGATGCGCGCCGCCATGTCGTTGAAGCCGTCCGCCAGCTGCGCGACCTCGTCGTCGCCCCGGGCCTGCACCCGCTGCTCGCGGGCGGGCGTGCCCAGCGCGGCGAAGCCGTCCCGCAGCGTCTCCAGCCGCTGAGCCACGTCCCGCCCCACCCACTGCGACAGGAGCAGCGAGATGGCCCCCGCGAGCGCCGCGATGGCCACCACCCACGCCCCCATGCGCGTCACCGGGGCGAAGGCTTCCCGCAGCCGCGCCGTCACCACCACCGTCCACTCGGTGTCCGGCACCTGCGCGTGCGCCACCAGCAGGCGGTGCCCGGGCTCATCGAACGTCTCCCGCACGCCCTCCGGCGCCGCCAGCGCGTCCGGGGGCAGCAGCCCCAGCACCGGCGCCCGCGTGAGCACGCCGCCGCGGTCCGTATCGCGCAGCAGGATGCCGTCGCGCCGGTCGAACAGCTCCACGTGGTAGCTGCGCGAGGCCAGCGTCGACTGGAGGCCCAGCCGCCGCAGGGACAGCCCGCCCACCAGCACCGCGCGCTGGCCGCCGCCCAGGTCCACCCGCGTGGAGAAGACGATGAAGGGCAGCTCCGCGCGGGTGAGGAAGGGCCGCGACACCCACACCGTGTCGCCGCCGTTCAGCGCCTGCTGGAAGTACTCCCGGCTCGCGTAGTTGCCGGTGAAGCGGTTGGGCCGCGTGGAGGGCGCCAGGGTCTCCCCGCTGGCGTCCAGCAGCCACGCCGCGTCGAACAGGCCGGTGTCGACCAGCAGGTCCACCCGCTCGGACATCTCCTTGCGGTCCCCGGTGCGCACCGCCTCGATGAAGCCCGGGTCCCGGCTCTGCGAGCGCAGGAGCGCGCGCGCCATGGCGGACGTCTGCTCCAGCCATGCGGTCTCCGCCAGCACCGCCTGCCGCGCCTTGTCGCGCAGCTCCGCGGTGATGGCCCGCTGGGCCACGTAGGACGTCACGGCTCCCACGCCCAGGATGGGCAGCACCGACGCCAGGGCCATGCCACGGAACAGCCGCCAGCGCACGCCGGACAGGGCCGGGACTTCTCGCATCCTCCACAACAACAGACAGGACAGGGACAGCACCGCGTACACGCCCATCCCGGCCCAGGAGCGCCGCGACCCCAGCGCGAGCGTCATGTTCAGGAACAGGACGCTCAAGCTGCCCGCGGCGATGCGGCAGGCCTTTTCGTGGCCGCGCCACAGCCCCACCGCCAGCAGGGCCCCCGTCGCCAGGAAGGCGCCGCCCATCAGCCGGATGGACGGCCCGAACGCCAGCAGCGACAGGCGGATGAAGCTGTCGGGGATGAGGACCATCAACCCGCCGAAGCTCAGCGCCACGCAGGCGATGAGCGCCGACAAGAGGCCCCGCTCCTGGAAGCGGCGGGTCCGCTCCAGCAGTAGGAAGCCCGCCAGCAGCGGGTACAGGACGAAGCCCGTGAGGCCCCCGGGCAGCACGGTGGCGGCCCACCAGTAGAAGGCCACCGCGGCCAGGAAGAGCGCCCGGCCCAGCCACCCCACGAGCGGAGGCCAGGTGGGGTAGAGCCGCGAGGCGAGCATCGCCGCGGCCCCCACCAGGAACAGGCTGCCGAGCGGGCGGACGTACGGGTAGATGACCTGGAAGATGGCGGCCCCGAACTCGTAGGGCACGAAGACCATCGTGGTGCCCACGACGAGCCCGAACGCCGCCGCGAACCACTCCACCCGTGCGCGCTCCAGGATGCTCACGAGGTCAGAGTACACAACCGGGGCGGGAGCGCACGGTCCGGTTGTCACCGCCGCACGCCCCCTGTCGTGTATCAGGCCGCTTCCGCGACAGCCGAGCGGGGCAGCCACACCGTGAAGCACGTTCCCTTGCCTGGCCCATCACTCCGCGCGCCGATGCGGCCCCCGTGGCGCTCCACGATTTCGCGGCAGATGGCCAGGCCCAATCCCAGGCCCCCGGCGTAGTGCTCGGCCGCGTTGCGCGCCCGGAAGAAGGGCGTGAAGAGCTGCGGCAGGCTCTCCCCTGGAATGCCAATGCCCCGGTCCTCCACCTCCATCCGCACCCCGTCCGGCTCCTCGCGCACCCGCAGGACCACCGGCGTCCCCGGCGGCGAATAGCGCAGGGCGTTCTCCACCAGGTTCGTGACGAGTTGCTCCAGTCGCTGCTCGTCCCACTGGCCCATGAGCGGCCCGTCCGGGACGTCCAGGGACAACAAGCCCTCGCGCTCCGGGCGCGTGGACTGGATGCGCTCCACCACCTCGCGCGCCAGCGCCACCACGTCCATGGGCGCCACCGTCAGCGTGAAGCGCCCGGACTGCAACCGCGACACGTCCAGCATGTCGCCAATCAGCCGCGTCAGCCGGTCCACCTGCCGGTTCAGCCGGGCGATGGTGTCCCGCTGCCGCTCCGGGTTCATCCCCTGCCCGGCCCCGAGCTGGCGGATGAGCAGGTCCAGCGTCGCCTTCAAGGGCGTCAGCGGCGTGCGCAACTCGTGGCTCGCCATGGACAGGAACTGGTCCCGGATGGCGATGGCCTCGCGCAGCTCCTTCTGCGTCCGGTCGATGCGCGCCGCCATGTCGTTGAAGCCCAGGGTGAGCTGGGCAATCTCATCATCGCCCCGCGCCTGCACGCGCTGCTCCACCGACGGCGTGCCCAGCACGGCGAAGCCGTCCCGCAGCGTCTCCAGCCGCTGTGCCACGTCCCGCCCCACCCACTGCGACAGCAGCAGCGAGATGGCCCCCGCGAGCACCGCGATGGCCACCACCCACGCCCCCATGCGCGTCACCGGCGCGAAGGCCTCCCGCAGCCGCGCCGTCACCACCACCGTCCACGGCGTGCCCTCCACCGACGCATGCGCCACCACCACCCGGCGCCCCGTGTCGTCGAACACCTCCAGGAGCCCCTCCCGCGTCAGCGCGTCCGGCCCGACCAGGTCCAGCACCGGCGCCCGGGTGAGCACGTTTCCCCGCTCCGTCTCACGCAGGAGGCTGCCATCGCGGCGGTCGAAGATTTCCATGTGGTAGCCGGGCGTCGCGAGCGCCGGCTGCAACCCCAGCCGCTTCAGCGACAGCGCGCCCACCAGGAAGGCGCGCCGGCCCGCGCCCAGGTTCATGGGCACCGTGAACACGACGAAGGGCAGGTTCGCGAGAGAGAGGAAGGGCCGCGACAGCAGCACCTGGGCGCCGCCCTTCAGCGCGTCCTGGAAGTAGGCCCGGTACCCGACGTTGCCGCTCACCCAGTCGAGCCTTGCGGAGGGCATCAGCGTGTCGCCGGATTCATCCAGCAACCAGACCGCGTCGAACAGGCCCGACTGGCTCTCCAGCAGCTCCAGCCGCTCCCGCATGCCCTCGCGGTTCCCCTCGCGTACCAGGGCGATGAAGCCCGGCCCCTGGCTGTACACGCGCAACATCGAGCTCGCCATGGTGGCCGTCTGCTCCAGCCACGCGGTCTCCACGGTCACCGCCTGCCGCGCCTTGCCGTGCAGCTCCGTCTCCAGGGCCTTCTGCGCCAGGAACGACGCCACCGCGCCCACGCCCAGGATGGGCAGCATCGACGCCAGCGCCATGCCGCGGAACAGCCGCCAGCGCACCCCCACCAGGGCCGGCCACCGGCGCCCGCCCGCCAGGAGCGCGCACACCAGCGCCATCACGGCATACACGCTCATCCCCGACCACGAGCGCCGCGACACCACCGCGATCACCATGTGCAGGAACAAGAGCGACAGGCCCCCCAGGGCCACCCGGCACGGGAGCGGCTCGCGGCGCCACATCCCCACCGCGAGCAGCGCCCCCATCAGCAGGAAGAGGACCCCCACCCACCGGACGTAGGACCCCAGCGACGCCAGGGCGAAGCGCACGAAGTCCTGGGGCGCCCAGAGCATCAGCGGCCCGAAGGACACCGCCACACAGGCCAGGAACACCCACAGCAGGCCCTGTCCCCGGCGCAGGGTGCGCCGCTCCAAGACGAGCAGGGCCATCAGGAACAGGTAGACGACGGTGCCCGTGAGGCTGACGGGCAGGACGCAGACCGCCCACCAGTAGACCGCGATCGCGGACAGCATCAACGCGCGCCCCACCTGTCCCACGAAGGCGGGCCAGGCCGGATACATCAACGCGATGAGCATCAGCCCCGCGCCGACGAGGAACAGGCTCCCCAGCAGCCGGATGTGCGGATAGATGTATTGGAAGAGGACGGAGCCGAACTCGTAGGGCACGAACACCATCGACGTGCCCACCATGAGCCCCACCGCCGCCGCGAACCACTCCACCCGAGCCCGCTGCAGGATTTCCACGGCGCGCACCCTGACACAACCCGCCCCCATGTGCCGGCGCGGGTGCCGGATGAAGACACCCTTCGTCCAGTGCTTAGCGCCGCCGCCAGGCGTCGAGCAGGTGGCCCACCACCGCGTCCACGCCGACATCCCGGGTGACCTGCGTGAAGACGAAGGGCCCCTCGCCGCGCATCTTCCGGGCGTCGCGCTCCATCACGCCCAGGTCCGCTCCCACGTGCGGCGCGAGGTCCGTCTTGTTGATGATCAAAAGGTCCGACTGCGTAATACCGGGTCCGCCCTTGCGAGGCACCTTGTCCCCGCCCGCCACGTCGATGACGTAGACGGTGTAGTCCGCCAGCTCGCGGCTGTACTGCGCGGCCAGGTTGTCACCGCCGCTCTCCACGATGAGCAGCTCCGGGTGCAGCTCCTCCATCAACTGCTCCAGCGCGAGCAGGTTGTGGCTGATGTCCTCGCGGATGGCGGCGTGGGGGCAGCCGCCCGTCTCCACCGCCTTGATGCGCTCCGGGGACAGGGCCTGGTTGCGCACCAGGAACTCCGCGTCCTCCTTGGTGAAGATGTCGTTGGTCACCACGCCCAGGCGGTACTGGTCGCGCAGCTTCTTGCACAGGGCCAGCACCAGCGCCGTCTTGCCACTGCCCACCGGCCCGCCAATGCCCACCGTGAAGGCCCGCTGCGAGTAGTCACGCCGGTGCGGCTTGTCGCGCGCGTCGAAGTGGCCCGGGTGGTCCCAGTCCTCGTGCGTGTGCTCGTGCCCGTCCTGCCCATGGCCGCGGTGGTCGTCGTCGTGCATGTCGCGCTCCCTCTTCGTGTCTGGTTTCAGGACAGGAACAGCCTGGAATACAGCCGGTCGTGCGTGGCGCCCACCAGGTCCCACAGCGGCGCGGGCTGGGCCAGGTCCTCCACGCCCAATGCCTTGCATTGCTCCAGGACGGCCTCCAGCAGCGGCGTGGCCGCGTGCTGCACCTGGTGGGACTCATGCGTGCCGATGACGCCCATGCGCACGCCCGCGGACAGCGCGCCCCGCAGGGTGAGCGACAGGAAGAGGCGCAGGGCATCCTCCTCCTCCACGTCCAGCGCGCGCAGCACCGCGCCGAACGCGGGCGCGTGATGGAACTTCACGCCGGCCGCGCGGGCCGCCTCGCGCACGGGCCCCACGGCGTCCGGGAAGATGCGCGCGCAGGTGTCCAGGAAGGCCCGCCCTTGCGTGCGGCTGGCCCGGTTCGCGACGTGGTTGGTGAGGAACGCGTCCGCTCGCGCGTCCAGCGCCGGCAGTGAAGCGGGCTCGCGCCACGCCGCGCCCACCAGCGGCAGGCCGCCCAGCCCCGCCTGCCACACCAGCGCCTCCACGAAGCGCCGCACGTCCCCCGGGCCGCGCACCTCGCCCGCCTGCACCGCGGCCTCCAGCCCCCCCGAGTGCGCGAAGCCCCCCGTGGGAAAGCCCGAGTCCGCCAGCTGCAACACCCTCCAGCCGGAAGCCATGGCGCGCGCCCCTTTCAGAACAGCGAGTAGCGCTGTGCAAGAGGCAGCCAGGTGGCGGGCTCGCAGCGCAAGAGCTCCCCGTCCGCGCGGACCTCGTACGTCTCCGGGTCCACCGTGATGGCGGGCAGCGCGTCGTTGAGGCGCATGTCCTTCTTGCCCAGCGCGCGGCAGCCCACCACCGCGGACAGCCGCTTGGTGAGCCCCAGGCCCTGCACGGTGCCCTCCCGCAGCGCGCGCCCGGACACGAAGGCGAGGCTGGTGGAGCCTCGCGCCCTGCCTCGCGCGCCGAACATGGGGCGCATGAGGTACGGCTGGGGCGTGGGGATGGACGCGTTCGCGTCCCCCATCTGCCCCCACGCGATGAAGCCGCCCTTGATGACCAGCTCCGGCTTCGCGCCGAAGAAGGCGGGCCGCCACAGCACCAGGTCCGCGAGCTTGCCTGGCTCCACGGAGCCGACTTCATGGGACAGCCCGTGGGCGATGGCCGGGTTGATGGTGTACTTCGCCACGTAGCGGCGGATGCGCAGGTTGTCGTTGTCCCCCTGCTCGCCGGGGAGCCGTCCGCGCTGCTCGCGCATCTTGTGCGCCGTCTGCCACGTGCGGGTGATGACCTCGCCCACGCGGCCCATGGCCTGGCTGTCGGAGGCCATCATGCTGATGGCGCCCAGGTCGTGGAGGATGTCCTCCGCGGCGATGGTCTCTCCGCGGATGCGGCTCTCCGCGAAGGCCACGTCCTCCGGAATATCGCGGTCCAGGTGGTGACACACCATGAGCATGTCCAGGTGCTCATCCAGCGTGTTCACCGTGTACGGCCGCGTGGGGTTGGTGGAGCTGGGCAGCACGTTGGGCGCGCCGCACACGCGGATGATGTCCGGCGCGTGCCCGCCGCCCGCGCCCTCCGAGTGGTACGTGTGGATGGTGCGGCCCTTGAACGCCGCCAGCGAGTCATCCACGGAGCCGGATTCGTTGAGCGTGTCCGTGTGGATGGTGACCTGCACGTCCTCCGCGTCCGCCAGCGTGAGGCACGTGTCGATGGCCGCGGGCGTGGTGCCCCAGTCCTCGTGCAGCTTGAGTCCAATGGCGCCCGCGCGCACCTGGTCCAGCAGGCCCTCCGGCAGGGACGTGTTGCCCTTGCCGGTGAGGCCGATGTTCAGGGGGAGCGTGTCCGTGGCCTCCAGCATGCGCGCCAGGTTCCACGCGCCCGGCGTGCAGGTGGTGGCGTTGGTGCCGGTGGCCGGGCCGGTGCCGCCGCCCACCCAGGTGGTGATGCCGCTGGCGATGGCCTCGTCCGCCTGCTGCGGGCTGATGAAGTGGATGTGCGTGTCCAGGCCGCCCGCGGTGAGGATGAGCCCTTCCCCCGCGATGACCTCCGTGGTGACGCCCACCACCAGGCCCGGCGTGACGCCCGCCATGACGTCCGGGTTGCCCGCCTTGCCGATAGCGGAGATGCGCCCCGCCTTGATGCCCACGTCCGCCTTGAAGATGCCCGTCCAGTCCACCACCAGCGCGTTGGTGATGACGCAGTCGAGCGCGTCCGCGTCGCCCACGCCCGCGCGCTGGCCCATGCCTTCGCGCAGCACCTTGCCGCCGCCGAACTTGCACTCGTCGCCGTAGACGGTGGCGTCGCGCTCCACCTGGAGCCACAGGCCGGTGTCCCCCAGCCGCACCCGGTCCCCCGTGGTGGGGCCGAACATGTCCGCGTAGTGACGCCTGTTCAGCTTGCGGCTCATGAGCGGCCCTCCTCTTCGCGTTCTTCCTCGTGACCGAAGCCCCGGGCGCGCACGGCCTCCAGCAGGCGCTCACGGCCTTCGTCGGACACCTTGCCGCTGCCCAGCGCGTTGCCGCCGCGCACCACCTGCTCGCCCGCGATGGGGACCAGCGGCACCGTCTTCACCTCGCCGGGCTCGAAGCGCACCGCCGTGCCCGCGGGGATGTCCAGCCGGTGGCCGTAGGCGCGGCCCCGGTCGAACACCAGCGCGCGGTTCACTTCCGCGAACGCGTAGTGGCTGCCCACCTGGATGGGCCGGTCGCCCCGGTGCGTGACGCGCAGGGTGATGGCCTTTCGGCCCGCGTTGAGCTCCAGCGCGCCCTCCGCCGCGCGCACCTGCCCGGGCGCGCCTTCCGGCGACGCGGCGGGCACGGTGAAGCGCTCCAGCGGCGGCACCGGCAGGAAGCTGCCGTAGAGGGCCAGCGACAGGTCTCCGTGCTCCGCCACCACCGGGTGGTGCACGGTGACGAGCTTGGTGCCGTCCGGGAAGGTGCCCTCCACCTGCACCTCCGCCAACATCTCCGGCACGCCGTCCATCACCTGCGCGCGCCCCAGGAACCGGCGCCCCAGGTCCATCAGCTCCGCCACGCTCCTGCCGTCACGGATGTACTCCAGCAACTGCGTGGCGATGAGCGCCACCGCCTCCGGGTAGTTGAGGCGCAGGCCTCGCGCCAATCGCTTCTGGGCGACGACGCCCGCCTGGTGCAAGAGCAGCTTGTCCACGTCACGGGGGGACAGATGCATGGGTCCGACTCCCTCGGTTCCTACCGGGTGCGGGATGCGCCGACCCGACAGACCCTAGCGCGACGCGTCAGCGTGGGCCAGGATGGGGGCCCCTCGCGCCGTTCTCCCCCTCTGGAGTCCCCCATGAAGAGCTTCAAGGCCGGCTTCCCCAAGACGCCCAAGGCGCCTCCCGCTCCGCCGAAGACGACGAACACGGTGGCCCAGCCGACCTTCTCGAAGCCGGACGCGACGGCCGCGAAGCCGACGACGCCCACCGCCTCGCCGGCTGTCTCCCGGCCGACGACGCCCACCGGGACGACGCCCCAGGGGGACGCGTTCAAGCCGACCGGCAGCCCCCAGGCCTCGTCGTCGTCGCGCCCGAACATCGACGCGAACTCGCTCCAGGGGCCGCAGCTCCCGTCGCCCAACCTCTCCGAGAGCGACATCGCGGACCTGGCCCTGGGCCGCACGCCGGGCAAGGGCAAGGCCGTGGCGCCGCGCCCTGAAATCCAGAAGCTGGTCGAGGAGATGAAGCTGGGGAACCCGGGCGCGGAGGTGCTGCGCTACACGGACCAGGGCGGCCACCCGATGCTGAAGCAGCCGGGCCTGCCCGCGGGCACGGACGCGGGCGTGTGCAGCGCGATGACCTCCGAGTGGATCCGCACCGGCAAGGAGGCCGGCGGTGACCCGATGAAGGGCTCGCAGGCGTTCGGCAAGCTGACGGACAACCACTTCGGCAAGCTCATCGACAAGCAGCACGCGGAGCACCTGCAGGGCGACGCCCTCACGAAGCTCAACGGCGCGCATATGGATGACATCTCCAAGCTCCAGGGCCGCGTGGAGCAGCTCCAGGGCAAGAAGGCGCAGCGTCAGGAGATCAACGAGCTGCTCACCGACCCGAGCCTCTCGCCAGCGCAGCGCCAGGGGCTGCAGGCGCAGCGCCACCAATTGACCCAGGAGCTCAAGCAGGGGCTGGCGCAGCTCAACCAGGACAAGGACGCCATCGCTCAGAAGCAGGAGTCCATCTCCCATCTGGTGGACGACTTCCGTACGGGCCGCGGCGGCGGCCACCCGGGCGTGAAGGTGCAGGACTTCGAGCCCATCAACCACGACACGTTCGCGCAGAAGCTGTACGACGGCACGAAGGAGAATGGCCACTACCGCATCGGCCTGCGCAAGTCGGGCGAGTCCGCGGAGGGCCACGTGCTGGGCCTGCACAAGACGGACGGCCCGAACCGCCTGCTGGACGCGAACACCGCCGAGTGGAAGACGAACAACCACAAGGACGCGGTCAACCTGACGGCGGAGCACATCAGCGAGCTGTACAAGGACTACAGCACGTTCGACATCACCCGCTATTAGTCACACCCGCCGGGCCCACGGGTCGTCGCCCAGCAGGCCCGGCAGGAAGGACAGCCAGTCCCGCGTGGTGCCGAGCAGCGTCTCCAGCGACACGGCCGCCACGCGCAAGAGCAGTCCGTCCTCGCCCAGGGGGCTGGCGGAGACCACCTCCCGGGCGCGCGGCTTCACCGGCAGGCCCGCCACGCGCGCGGCCAGGGCCTCCCGCGCGTCCTTCAGCGCGGGCCCCACCAGCAGCACGGACGCCAGCGCGTCGAAGCGGCCCAGCCGCTCCGGCAGCGCGCCGTGCGCGGGGTCCAGCACCCAGCGCTCATCCACCAGCGCCCGCCCTTCCCGAGCGACGCGCAGGCGGGACGCATAGTGCAGGAAGGCCCAGCGCTCGCCCCGGGCGCTGCGCCCCGCCGTCACCACGTCCATCAGCACCAGCGACGCGCCCTGCGACAGCGTCACATCCAACGTCTGTGAATAGCGGGCGCCGGTGAAGCACACGGTGGGGTCCGGCACCCACGCCAGCAGCGCATCCCGGCCCACGCGCGCGACCAGGTCGCTGCGGCAACCATTGGGCGAGCGGTAGACGCGGTTCGCCCCTTGCGTCGCGAGCAGCGCCGACGCGCCGTCCGCCACGTCCACCTCCAGCCGCAGGTGGTCCCCGTCCACCAGCCCGCCACCGAAGGAGCTGGTATAGGCCCACGCCGCGTGGCCGTGGTTGCGCGGCGTGAGCAACCGCAAGGGGCTGTGCGCCAGCGCGGTGCGCACCACGGTGCGAGGCCCCGAGCGCTCGAACGCGAGCCGCGCGACGCCCGCGCGCTCCGGGCCGGGAAGAGCGAAAGTCACCCTTCCCTTCTAGCACGGCGGGGCGGCAGGCTTGGTCCTCACGAGCCGCCCACCACCGTGAGCATCGCCGCGCCCGAGACGTCGGTCACCCCCTCGGGCGTGAAGCAGCCCAGCAGGTCCGTCTGGAGCAGCGTCAACGTGCGCTCGATGGTCGCGTTCTTGAACCGGCCTCCGGTGATCTTCCCGGTCAGCACGAGCACGAGCTGCCCCGTGGCCTTCACGTTGACCAGCGTCTGGCCGCTGGCGACGCTCTTCGTGCCGTCATTCCATGTGATGTCCAGTTGGGACGGCGTCGAGCCCAGGTTCAGCGAGCAGCTCAGGTTCGCCTTCGCGGTGGTGTGCACCTTCGCGGAGACGATTCCCGGCGTCAGGCTCACGCAGGGCCCCAGCACGGCGTCCGCGGTGACGTTCACCTGCTGGGGGACGTTGGTGATGCCGGGCTGGTAGTGCGTGGCCTCCGTGCCCAGCGGGCAGGTGATGAGGGTGGACTCCGCTCGCGCGGAGGTGCCCAGCAAGAGGAAGGCCCCTAACACCAGGGCCCACTTCGCATCGATTCGAGGGATGGGATTTCGCATGCGCTCCAGATGCGTCCGGGCCGGACACACCGGCACTGCCCCCGGGTCGCGAGCGGATCCGTCCCCGGTGCGGCGTAGCGCTTCGCGCTACAGCCACGTCCTTCGCGACAGACGTGAGGCTCGCTGGCACGCAACCTGCTCTTGGGGCGGCCCGCCAAATCTGACATCGCGTGTCAGAAATGGCGGAACCCCTCTTCCCAAGGGACTGCCTCCATGCACCGTCGTTCCCCTTCCCCCTGGCTTCGCGCCCTGACCCTCTCCTCGTTCGCCGTGGGTGGCCTCTTCGTGGCCGCGCCCGCCCACGCCGCTGAAACGCGCGAGCTGCCCGCCACCATCGTCAACGTGTCCATGCAGGACGGCGAGCTGACCGCGCGCATCCGCTGGGCCGCGGAGTCGAAGTCCCTGCCCACGGAGGTGGAGGTCCTGTCCTACGACGGCACGGACAAGGTCACCGCGGGCGAGCGGCTCTCGCCCAAGGCCGGCGAGGAGGTGGAGGTGAAGCTGTCCGGCGCGGTGCAGGCGCCGTGGGAGACAGGCTGGGCGCAGCGGCTCGTCGTGCGCGAGGCGCAGGGCCGGGAGCTGGCCAACCAGCCCTATGACGTCAGCCTCGCCTGCGAGGACGAGAAGACCTGCCAGCTGACGGCCGCGCCCGGCATCTCCGCCAGCCGCGAGGTCCTGCACGTGAGCACCGCCCTGCAGAAGACCCTCGACGCCGTCGAGAAGGAGCTGGGGTCGAAGCAGTTCGACATGGTGCGCGAGGTGGCCCGGCGTGAGCCCTCGCTGTACGGCGAGGCCCTGACCTACGCCCACGGCATGGTCAAGGTCGGCCCCGCCGAGGGCTGCCAGTGCTCCTGGACGACGTCCTACTCGCGCACCAACTCCTCGGGTTCGGGCCTGGGCGCGGCGCACAACCTGTACTCGCGCCCCCTGTCCCAGAACAAGCCCTCCAACGCCCGCCTGACCGAGCAGGGCAGCAGCCGCGTCACCCTGACCCTCCACTGCACGTCGCTGGTCTCCATCCTCACGCAGGAGTTCGGCATCCGGCAGTCGGGCGGACTGGTGAAGCCCGTGCGCATGCTCCAGCCCGTCTACAGCACCTGCGCCGGGACGTGCAGCGGCCGGTTCAGCCACTTCGGCCGCATCACCGGCAGAACGACCGTGCAGAGCACCACCCCCTTCCCTCCGCCCACCATCCCCAACGCGTCGGCCATGGAGCAGGGCAAGTACCACCTGGGCAATGGCCTGAGCCCCCTGTTCAACGAGACCCGCTACGCGCCCAGCGGCGACCAGGAATTCGACAGGGGAGGCGCCACGTTCAACACGAGCAGCGGCTCCGGCTACGTGCAGACGTCCGGCGAGGCCTTCCACGCCTACAACGGCGACCCCAACACCTGGCAGCCGTACGGCCGCGCACAGGGCAACTACGCCATCGCCGTGCAGGGCATCGCGGTGTGCCCCGGCGGAGGCCTGAATCCCATTGGCCGCGCCTTCGACATCCAGTCCACCTATACGCTCCCGGAGAACGAGGTGGACTCCATGGAGAAGAGCGTCCAGGACTTCTTCAGCATCCTGTAGCCCTCCGCGCTACACCGGGCGGGGGTTCCGTAACGGGAAGGGACACATTCCCAGCGCAAGCAACGATTTCGGAAACATCGCAGAAAACCACGCATTCCCTCCGAAACCCGCATCAATCGCAGACAGGGCGCAATCCCTGGCACGGGACCTGCTCTGAAGGGGAACCGCCCTCCGGCCTTCGCGCTGGAGGGCGGACCCCCATTCTCCGCAAGGGATTGCCCCATGCCCCATCCCCCGTCGCGAGGCCCGACCGGCCTCGTCCCGTCCTGGCTCCGCTCGCTGACCGTCTCCTCCCTCGCGCTCGGAGGCCTGCTCGTGGGCGCTCCGGCCCACGCCGCGGATCCTCGGGAGGAGGCCCGCCCGAACATCGCCACCGTGCTCGACGTGGCGCTGGAGGACGGGGAGCTGACCGCGCGCATCCTGTGGACGGACCGGCAGGAGGACCTGCCCCCGTCTTCGAAGCTCGTCTCCTACGACGGCAAGGACAGCGTCAACGCGGGCGTGGACGTGACGCCCAAGGCGGGCGAAATCTCCCAGGTGAAGCTCTTTGGCGCGCTGGACAAGCCCTGGGAGACGGGCTGGGCGCAGAGGCTGGTGCTGGAGGATCCGAAGGGCCAGCCGCTGGCCATCCAGCCCTATGACGTGAAGCTGGACTGCGCGAACGACAAGGAGTGCGGCCTCACCGTGTCCGCGGGCGTCACGTCGGACAAGGACGTCGCGCACGTGAGCAGCGAGCTGGACGCCGCGGTCACGCAGCTCGACGCGAAGTATGGCCAGGGCGAGTACGACCTGGTGCAGGAGGTCTCCAAGAACTTCCCGCACCTGCGCGGCGAGGCCATCGTCTTCGCGCATCAGCTGTCCCCGTGGATCATCCCCATCCAGGGTCCCTGCACGTGCAGCTGGGTGTCCTCGACCACGCGCACGCCCAACCTCACGCAGAGCATCCTGGTCTCGTACCCGAACCGCAGCCTCTATGGCTGGAACGGCCCGGGCGCGAAGCACACGCTGAGCGCCAACGCCCTCACGACGTACCCGCTGAGCCTCAACCGGACCGTCACCGGCTCCAGCCAGTTGTCGCTCCAGCTGAGCTGCTCGCGCTGGCGCTACTACTACTGGTGGGACCTCATCATCCACCGGCCGGGCGGGCTGTTCCCGGTGCGCTTCCCCTTCCCCATCAAGGTGCCGTGCACCTCGCCGTGCCAGGCCCGCTTCGACCACATGGGCCGCGTCACCGGCCGGACGACCATCAGCGGCGTGGCCTCCGCGCGGGAAGCGGGCACCTGGAGCGTGAACGGCGGCGCGCCGTACATCAACCAGCTCATCACCGACAACAACGCCTTCGACGCGGACTCAATCGCCGTCTCCTTCTCGAACACCGGCGCCTACAACACGGTCAGCACGACCGGCCGGGTGACGGTGCCCTCCACGTCCAGCATGGCGAGCGCCATCACCACCAACGGCTACGCCCAGGCCATCCACGGCCAGCTGACCTGCCCGCAGATTCCCGCGCTGGCGGGCAGGACCGTGTCGGATTACGGCACGACGCAGGGCACGGCCCACCAGCTCAGCCTGTACTGGTTCATCCAGGACTTCGCCTCGGGCTTCTAGCCGCGCATGGCTTCCAGTCCCCGTGAATGACAACACCCCGGAGGCCGGCGCCGTGAAGGGCCGGCGTCCGGGGTGCCTGTTCCTTCCGCACGGATGCGGCGGACGGCTACTTGTCGGTCGCGTCCTCGATCTTGTCGCCGGCCTTCTCCGCGGCGTCGCCCGTGGCGTCGGCGGCGTCCTCGGCCGTGTCCTTCACCTTGTCGCCCGCCTGCTCCATGTCGTCCTTGGCGGACTCGCGGGTGTTGCGGTGGCAGCCCGTGCCCACGGACAGGGCGCTCAGCGTCAAGGCCAGCAGCGTCAGCTTCTTCATTCGGTGTGACTCCTTCGCTAGAGGGGGTGGCGGAATGCGGCCCGCCTGTCCCCGTGCGCGCCGCAAGGTAGGCACTGTCCACCATCTGCCAAGGGGGCAGCCCTCCGGGATGTCCACTCCGGGGCATCCAGGCCCCACTGATGGGTGTCGGAACGCGCTGCTAGGGTGCGCCTTCACGAGGGGCTCGAGCACCCGCCCCCGGAGGCCCACCCATCCATGTCGTCGTCGTCCTCGCGGCCCTTGAGGCCCACCCTGCTGCTCGTCCTGGCGTTGACGGCCCTCTGGGGCTGCTCCTCCGACGAGCCGAAGCCCATCGAGCAGCTCTACTCCGACGTGCAGTTCGACCTCACCGTCCCGCCGGAGACGCCGGTCGACGCGGCCATCTTCCTCCAGGGCCCCACGGCCACGTTCGGCGGCACGGACGGGCGGGGCCTGGAGATGGTCTACCAGGGCGGCCGTCAGTTCAGCCTGAAGGCCCGGCTGCCCAAGAACACCGCCTTCACCTACGCGGTGCGGATGACGGCGCCCACGCCCCAGGTGGCGCTGGACGCCCAGGGCGCCCCGGAGGCGGACCACACCGTCACCGCCCGTGAGAACGAGGAGCGTGTCGACCTCACGGTGGAGCGCTTCGGCGCCGAGGGGGGGCAGACAGGCGCGAGGACCGTGTTCATCGTCCAGGTCCCGGACATCACACCGCCCGGGGCGAAGGTGTGGCTGTCCGGCAACCAACCGGAGCTGGGGAACTGGAATGGCGCGGAAGTGGAGCTCTACCCGGCCGTGGACAACGCCTATGCCGGCGCCGTCGCCTTCGCGGCGGGCACGGGCCTGGAGTTCAAGGTGACGCGCGGCTCGTGGGAGACGGTGGAGAAGAGCGAGACGGGCGCGGAGGTGGCCAACCACACCTTCACCACCGGCGGCGGCTTCGAGCGCGTGCCCGTGGCGGTGAAGGGCTGGGCGGACCTCACCACGCCCCCGCCTCCTCCGGACCCGACGCTCACCGGCGACGTGCGCTACCTGCGCAATGTGGTGCCCCAGGACGCGAGCCTCAAGCCGCGCGACGTCATCATCTGGCTGCCGCCCGGCTACGAGGCGGACGCCACGCGCCGCTACCCGGTGCTCTACATGCACGACGGCCAGAACCTGATGGACGTCACCACCGCGTTCGCCGGCGAGTGGAAGGTGGATGAGACGGCGCAGGCGCTGGTGGAGTCCGGCCAGGTGGAGCCGCTCATCATCGTGGGCATCTACAACACCTCCGACCGCATCGCGGAGTACACGCCCGTGCCCTTCCCGCCGGAGTACCCGGACGCGGGCCGCGCGGACGTGTACGGCCAGTTCCTCATCCAGGAATTGAAGCCGCGCATCGACGCGGAGTTCCGCACGAAGCCGGAGGCGGAGTTCACGGGGCTCGCGGGCTCGTCGCTGGGCGGGCTGGTGTCCATGTCGCTGGGGCTCAAGCACCCGGACGTCTTCACCCGCCTGGGCGTGGTGTCGCCGTCGGTGTGGTGGGCGGACCGGGAGCTTGTCGCGGAGGTGAACGCGCTCACCGCGAAGCCGCCGCTGCGCATCTGGGAGGACATCGGCACGAACGAAGGCTCTGGCGAACAGGCGGAGACGGTGGCGGATGCGCAGGCGCTGCGCGACGCGCTGGTGGCCCGGGGCTGGGTGCTGGACGACGACCTCAAGTACACGGTGGTGGAGGGAGGCCAGCACAACGAGGCCGCGTGGAGCGCGCGCTTCGGAGACCTCCTGCGCTTCCTGTACCCCGTGAAGCAGTGACGAAGCCGCCGCCCCCCACCACCCCGGATGGACGCTACCTGGTGGTGGACGGGCGGCTGTGGCGCCGCAGCAATCCAGCGCTCGGGCCCCGGCAGCGCGAGCTGCTGGTGGCCGCGCTGATGCGGGCCCGCGCGGACGTGGGCCGGGCGAAGCGCGCGAGGGACGCGGCCCTGGAGCGCCGAGCCCGCGACCGCGTGCACCGCGCCAAGGTGGGCCTGGGGGAGCGGGGCCCGCCGTGGTGGACGGACGGCACGCCGGACCTCAACCGGCGCCTCGTGAAGAACACGCCCTACGCCGCCTGGTTCCAGGCCCTTTCAAGCGAATATTAAAAGGGCGCGGCGTACCACCCAGGCCTCGTCACCCTTGCGCTGGGGTCTGGAAATGCCCGTGGTGCCTGGAGCCTCACGGCTCGCGTCGTGCCTGCTGCTCACGTTCGTCCTCGCCTGCGGCTCCACCACCGAACCCGGCCCGTCCCCGGGAGGCGGTGGCGACAATGGCAAGGTCGCCGCCCTCACCCTGTCCCCGAACGGGGCGACGCTGCTGGTCGGCGAGTCGCTGACCCTGGCCGCCCTGGCGGTCGACGACGCGGGCGAGGTGCTGGAGGACGTCCAGGTGGAGTGGTCCGCCGTTCCGGCCGGCGCCGTCACGGTGAAGGACGGCCGGCTGGAGGGCGTGGCCCCGGGCGGCGCGGTCATCACCGCCAGGGCCGGGTCCGCGAGCGCGACCCTGACCGCGGTCGTGATGCCCTCCGACGAGTCCAGTCCGTCCAGCGAGGAGGTGCTGACGTCCGCGCATGAGGCCGGGCTCATCAACGACGAGGAGCTGCTGGCCTACCGGGTGTACGCGGCGTTCAGCGACCCCCGGCTGCCCATCCAGTACAAGGCCCGGGTCGAGCCGGGGTTCGATGCCACCTCGCTCGAAGAGCTGCGTCAGCGCTTCAACTCGCTCTCCGCGCCCATGCAGGCGGCCCTTGGGATGTACATGCTGCGCCCGGCGGACCCGGGGAGCTGGCTCAACGCACCCACGCCCGATGCCCGGTTGAGCAGCTCGGAGGATCCGCGCTGCCGCCCCTCCTCCGGCGGCTGGAAATACATCCCGTATCCCATCTCGAAGGTCCGGATCTGGTACCAGGTGAACTTCCCGGAGCAGCGCAAGCGGGCCATCAGGCTCGACGCGGCGATCGCGAATGAAATCTGGCCCAGGCTGATGGCGCTGGGGCTCAAGGAGCCGCTCACCGACGAGGCCATTTTATGCAATGGGGGAAGTCCCCAGCTCGACCTGTACCTGGTCAGCAACATGGCCAACCGTGGACTGACCATCCCTGAAGGCTGGGACAACACGCAGGCCGCCACCTACATCCTGCTGAAGGACGAGCCCGACGACGACAACGCCCTCAAGGGCGGGGCGACGCACGAGCTGATGCACGCCATCCAGTGGGCCTACAAGCTGAAGGGGCGGCAGAGCGACTCCGGGTGGATCCGCGATGCGACCGCGAACTGGGCCATCGACCACGTGTATCCCACGCTCCTGGTGGGGCAGAACACGCAGAAGCAGTTCGAACACATCTTCGCCGGTTGTTTCACCAACTCTCCGGAGATGCCCCTGGAGAGCCGCGCCCAGGGCCACTGCACGGACAGCGCGGTGGGCGACGCTTCGCGCGATTACGGCGCCTACCTGTTCTTCCAATACCTGGAGAAGAAGTACGGGCCGGCGGTCGTGGTGGCCGCGCTGACGAAGCTGACCACGGAGACCTCCAGCCTCACCGCGGTGGACTCCGTCCTCCCCGGCGGCTTCGAGAAGGTCTGGCCGGAGTTCTCGAAGGTCCTCTGGAACGGGGCGCCCATCAGCACCCGGCCGGAGTCCTTCAAGGCGTGGGACAACCTCAAGGAGGTCGCGAGGAGGAACGACCTCAACGCCGACCTGTCGGGCTGGCCCGAAGCCTCGGACGAGTTGCACGACGAGCTGTACAACCTGTCCAACCGCTACTACCGCATGCATTTCAGCGACCCGGGCACGCGCTCCGTGCTCTTCCACAACGGGTGGTTCAAGAACATCACGGAGTCGAAGGACCCCGTGAAGGTGTTCGCGTTCTGGAAGGACGAAGCGGGGGCGTGGCACGACGAGGACTGGAGCGAATACGAGTACGTGGGCTTCTGCCGCGACATGAAGTCCCAGCGGGTCGAGGACCTCGTCGTCATGGTCAGCAACGCGAAGTTCGAATCCGCCGGCGGCGGGACCCTGACGGCGGCGAAGACGCCCTACCTCAAGCGCAACAACGTGGGCTGCTGGAGGTTCAAGGGCACCACGCGGTCCGTCCTGAAGGGGACGACCTGGTCGTCGGGCCGGAAGCTCATCGACACGAACGTGGAGTTCCAGGTGCTGGGCGGCTTGGAGGACCCGGACTTCGAGCACCCGCTCATCCCCCACACGAAGCGGGTGGGAAGCTCCATCCTCCTGCAGCCCGCCGGCGACTTCACGCTCGACGTCGACTACGTGTCCGGAGGGTGCAGGTACACGCACGGGCCCACGCGGTACCCGCTGCTCCCCGCGGGCGGGATCCTGATGCTGAACCCCTTCAACGAATTGACGTCACCGGACCCTGACATGGAGGACTGGCTGTCACATCCCTCGCGCGCCTACACGGCGGCGCTCGCGGATCCGACCCTCGTGCAGCTCAACGTCAGCGGTGGCCCCGACTGCCGGGGCCCCCAGCTGGACCTTCCCGGGAACATCCTCTTCACCGACGCGGGGGCGGCCAGGCCGGTGGTGCTGCCCACGGGAGAGCTGTCCGGGCAGTACGTCTACTTGGACACCACCTACTCCTGGATATTGCAGCCGCAGCGCCAACCCTAGAAGGCGTAGCGCACGCGGCAGTACGGCAGGTGCTTCGCGAGCAGGGCCTGGAACTCCGCCACGTGGCGGCCCTTGAACCCGGTGCGGTAGCGCACGTTGACGCCGCCGCCCTGGGACACCTTCGTCTCCTGGATTTCCGGCCGCCAGAGCAGCTCCTCCGCCTTCGGGTGCCAGCCCAGGTTCACCTCGTGCAGGCCCGCGTTGTGCGTGAGGAAGATGATTTCACACGCGAGCTGCTGCTTCGCCCGCTCGCCGATGCCGGCGTCCACCTGCTGGAACAGCTCCACGTAGGCGTCCTGCCAGCCGTCGTGGAGGATGACGGGGGAGAAGTTGAGGTGCACCTCGTAGCCGGCGGCCACGAAGTCGTCGATGGCGGCGATGCGCTCCGCGATGGGACTGGTGCGCACGTCCAGCAGCTTCGCCGGCGCGTGCGGCATCAGGCTGAAGCGGACGCGCGTCTTCCCCCGCGGCTCGTAGGTGAGCAGCTCGCGGTTCACCAGCTTGGTGGCGAAGCTGGCCTTGGCGTTGGGCAGCGTGGTGAACAGCCGCACCAGGTCCCGCACGTTGTCGCTGATGGCCGCGTCCGCCGAGCAGTCGCTGTTGCACCCGATGTCGTAGACCCACGCGTGCGGATCCACCGTGTTGGGCTCCCGCTTGGGCCCGCGCTTGTGCGCGTGCTTGCGGATGGCGTCCTGGATGCGGTCGATGTTCACGAACACCGTCACGGGGTTCGCGTAGCCCTTGTTGCGCGGCACGTAGCAGTACGCGCACGCCATCACGCAGCCGTTCGCCGTGGAGGGCGCGATGAAGTCCGAGCTGCGGTCGTTGGCGATGAAGGACAGCGTCTTCTTCACGCCCAGCACCAGGGTGCTGCCCTTGATGCGGTTCCAGGCCTCCACGTTGCCTTCGTTGCCGAAGAGCCCGGGGATGCGCTGGTGCGAGGCCACCTCCACCCGCTCCGCGTCCGGGTAGCGCGCCAGTATCTCCCGGCCGCGCGCATGCTCTTGCACGGTGGGCTCCAGGTAGATGCGCGACACCTTCAACAGCCGGTCGAGCGGGCCGGGGCCCGCCGGGACGGTGGCCGGGCGCGGGGCGGGTTCTGGAAGGAAGAGGTCCAGGTTCGTCACCCGGCGGATGTAACCGGCTTCCGTCTCTCATGCACCCGCGGTGGCCCACCCTGACGCCGGGCGGGCCACCGGACAGGCGCCCGCTGTCAGCGCTCGGACGGAACCGCGGGGCCCGTGGTGACCGGGGCTGGCGCGTCCAGTTGCTTCAACAGCGCCTCAGGCAGCGGGGCCCGCTTCTCCAGCGCCGCCGCGACGCTCGCGGTGGGCGAGTAGACGCGGTGGTTGTTCACGCGGAAGTCGCTGTCCGTCACGGTGGAGATGACCGCGACGCGGCCCAGGTCGTCGATGGGCGGCCCATCCGACCGGAACGCGACCCGGTCCACGAGCTGCACCTCCGCGGCCCCGGGCGGCGTCACCCAGACGGAGTAGCGCTTCGCGAGCAGGTCCACGTTCATGCGGAAGTGGTAGGTCTGGTTGCGCACGTACGGCACCCGGCGGATCCACGAGTAGCCCGCGCCGTTGCGCACCTGGAAGATGCCGTCCTCGCTCATGCGCAGGGCCATGTTCAGCCGGTTGAAGGCGGTCACCTCCGTGGAGCTGTCCGTCCAGCCCACCACGCCGCCGCCCAGGTTGTCCGCCAATGGGGTGAGGTCGAACTCCACGATGCGCGTGCCCGTGTTGGTGGTGCCCAGCAGGTGCTGGCTCCGCGGCAGGTCCAGCTTCGAGTACCAGGGGTAGTTGGGGCGCGGGTTGAAGCGCAGCAGCGCCTCGATGAAGTAGTAGTCACCGTAGATGAGGCTGACGTTGATCTCCTGCCCCGCCGGGTAGTTGCCCACGCCGTGCAGCAGGATGCCCGGGCTGTTGGTGCCCTGCGCCAGGTACGCGGGCGACGCCAGCGAGTCGAGCATGGCCAGCGCCGCGTTGCGGTAGGTGGTGCGCCGCGTGGCGTCCGTCTCCAGCGTGCTCAGCTCCAGCAGGGCGGACGCGACGACGGCCGCAGCGGAGGAGTCCTTGGACTGGCTGGGCGCGTTGAAGTCCCAGTTGGGCACGCGGTCCGCGGGCAGGTTCGCCAGGTAGTAGTCCGTCACCCGGCGGGCCGCGGTGAGGAAGCGGGCGTCCTGCGTGTAGCGGTACACCATCGTGAAGCCGTAGATGAGCCACGCCTGCCCGCGCGCCCAGGTGGAGGTGCTGGAGTAGCCCTGGAAGGTGCCCCGCGAGCGGATGGTGCCGTTGTTGTTGTAGTCCACGTAGTGGAACGAGCTGCCATTGGTCCGCACCGCGTCCTGGAGCGTGCGGAGCGCGTGGTTCACCGCCATGGTGCGCCAGATGGCGGGGCCGCCGTTCTGGGCGCCCCAGAGCAGCAGCTCGATGTCCATCATCGTGTCGGTGACGAGCGGGATGTTCCAGGCCGGATTCCAATCACAACAATCGATGATGCCCACGGTGCTGTTGTAGCGCGTGGCCAGCGACGCGGCGGAGGTGAGCAGCACGTCCCGGTAGTAGGGATTGCCGGTGAGCCGGTAGGCATTGCCGTAGCTGTTGTACATCTTGAAGCCCAGGTCGTGCGTCTCCGTGTTGGTCTTCTGGACCTCCAGGGGGCGCGTCCACAGGTCCGCGCGGTCACGCCAGTAGGGCTCGTTGGCGACCTGGAACATGTACCACATGCTCCCGGGGAAGAAGCCCTGCGTCCACGCGACGCGGTCCGTGTTGGCCACCGTGGTCCACGTCCCACTGGACGTGGAGGCCTTGGGCGAGCGGTTCACGCTGGGCATCTCCAGGATCGTGTCCGCGAGCTGCGCCCGGGCGAACGTGAACACGCGCACCGCGTCCGCGTCCGTGAAGGCATTCGCCACCGGCGCCACCAGCAACGCCAGCATCCACCACAACTTCACTCCCGGCTTTGGCAATCCCATACACCCTCCCCTGTCTGACCGGGGCGGAAGGTGCCGGTGTGCCAATCCGGGGACCAGCGGCCCCGGGGTCTCAAGCGGGATGGTCCCCCCACCCTGGCGGAGGGACCGGCTGTGCCCTATCCGACCCGCTAGAAGCCGGGAGGGCGCTCGCCGGCGACGCCGGAGGCGCGCTCCAGCGCGATGCCCACGCGGCCCAGGGTGCCCTCGTCGAAGAGCTGGCCGACGAGCGTCACGCCGTGGGGGACGCGGCGCGGGGGGCTGAAGGTGGGCATGGGGCGCTTGGGGTCCGGGGCCCAGTCGCTGCGGGCCTTGGACACCTCCACGAAGCCGGTGCGCAGCGTGAGCGACGGGTGGCCCGTGTGGTTGGTGATGGTGAGGGCTTCATCGCGCAGCGAGGGCACGAGCAGCACGTCCACCCGCGACATGATGCGCGCCATCTCCTGGGCCACCTTGCGGCGCAGCCGGTCCGCCTGGACGAAGTCCACCGCGGACAGGAAGCGGGACTGGCGGAAGAGGTTGGGCCACGCGTCGGGCGTCTGCATCTTCAGCGCGTCCACGCCGTGGGTGAGCGTGAGCTCCTCGAAAGCCGCGGCGGCCTCCGCGAAGAGGATGACGTTGAGGGCGGAGTACGGCCAGTCGGGGAACTGGACCTCCACCGGCGTCAGGCCCAGCCCCTTGAGCGTCTCCAGCGCCGCGCGGTCCACGTCCGTGGCGGGGCTCTCCTTCATCCACGCGGGCACGTAGCCCACGCGCAGGCCCTTCACGGGCGCGTTCGCGTCGAAGTCCAGCTTCGCGGTCACGCTCGCCACGTCGCCCGCGTCCGCGCCGTGGAGCGCCGCGAGCACCAGCAGTGAGTCCTCCACCCCGCGCGTCATGGGCCCCAGCTTGTCCAGCGACCAGCACAGCGTCATCGCGCCCGTGCGCGGCACGCGGCCATAGGTGGGACGCAGGCCGGTGATGCCGCAGCGCATGGACGGCGACACGATGCTGCCGCCCGTCTCGCTGCCCAGCGAGAAGCCCACGAGCCCCGCCGCCGTCGCCGCGCCCGGCCCCGCGCTGCTGCCGGAGGAGCCTTCCTCCAACAGCCACGGGTTCTTCGTCTCTCCGCCAAACCAGATGTCGTTGAGCGCGAGCGCACCCAGGCTGAGCTTCGCCACCAGCACGGCGCCCGCGCGGTGCAGCCGCGCCACCGCGGCGGCGTCCGTGGTGGGGACGCGGTCGCGGAAGGGCTCCGCGCCGTAGGTGGTGCGGATGCCCGCGGTGTCCACCAGGTCCTTCGCTCCCCAGGGGATGCCGTGCAGCGGCCCCTTGTAGCGGCCCGCCGCGAGGTCCTTGTCCGCCTGCCGGGCCTGCTGGAGCGCCAGCTCCTCCGTCAGCGTGATGACGCACTGGAGCTGGGGGTCATGGCGCTTCAGCCGCTCCAGGTACAGCCGCGTGAGCCGCTCCGAGGTGATGGCGCGCGACTGCACCCAGCGCGACAGCTGCGTGAGCGGCGCGAAGGCGATGTCCTCCTCCTTCGCGGGCAGCGGCACCTTCGCGTCGCGGCTACGCACGAAGCGCTCCTTCGCGGGCGCGGTGGGCTTGAGCCCCGGCAGCGACGGGTTCCACTGCGAGGCGGGCGACAGCGTGGGCTCCAGCGCCAGCTTGCGCGGGCCGGTGCGGCGCTCGTGCAGCGGAGCCAGGGACATGCGCCAGTTGCTCGCGGCCTGGGTGCGCTCGGCGGGCGTGAGTTGCACCTGCATCAGCTTTTCGGCCTCCGCGAAGGTGGTGGGGCTCACCTCCGGCCCCACCGTGGGGCCCGCGCCGAAGGTGGGCGGCGCACCGGCCGGCGGGGCGGACGTGCCCGCGTCCGGCGCCGCGGAGACAGCGGTGCTCGCGAGTCCAATCACGGTGTGGGTCAGGAACTGCCGACGCGAGCTGCTCATGGCGCGACCTCACGGATGAAGCGAAGGGGGCGCCAGTGTGCCACCGCCTAGGAGCGATGCACGTCGCGGAAGGCGAGCATGTCCCCCAGCCGCTGCTCCTTCGCGTCGTCGAAGCCGCACGCGGCGTCCCAGGTGGCGGGGTTCTCGTAGGTGCCGAACACCATGTCCCAGATGGGCAGGTCGCCGTAGTTGTTCTTGTGCTTGCCGTACTCGTGGTGGATGCGGTGCATCTCCGGCCGCTGGAAGAACCAGCCCACCCAGCGCGGGGTGCGGATGTTGGTGTGGTAGAAGTATTCGCCCAGCGCGCAGCAGGCCGTGTAGATGGCGCCCGCCGCCGGGCTCAATCCCAGCACCGTGTAGACGAGCAGCCCGCCGATGAGGCTGTTGGCCGCCATCTCCAGCGGGTGCTTGTAGAAGCTGGTGATGACCTCCAGCCGCTGTGGGCTGTGATGGATTTGATGGAAGAAGCGCCAGAGCACGTCGCTCTCATGCCGCGCGCGGTGCCACCAGTAGAGTGACTTCAGGCTGGCCCTGTGTACGAACGACGCGACCGGAGATGTCTTTCCGCTAGACAGACACTGTCACCTGGGAGGAATGGGACGGGAGGAGCGGGGGCTGGCATCCTTACGGCCATGGCTCGGAACAGCACCCTGACGGCGCGGTTGGGATACATCGACACGCAGGCTACCTTCGTGCAGGCGGCGCTGCTGGCGGCGCACGGAGCCGGGGCTCGCGCGGGCGGCTTCCGCGTGTCTGACGTGCGCTTCTACTTCCTGCTGTTCACCAACTGGGTCGAGCACGATGTCACCCGGCCCTCGCAGGACATCGACCTGACGCAGGTGCGGCGGACGCTGGAGCGGCTGGTGCGCGGAGGCCACGCGGAGGCGAGCACCAGCGCGTCCGTGAAGGGGCTGCCCCGAGGACGCCGGTACGTGCTCACGGGAGAGGGATTGTGCTCGCTGGCGGAAGGGCTGGCCGGGCGCGAGCGGGCGCCGCTGGAGGAGGCGCTGTTCGTGGTCTGCTTCGCGGCGAGCTACCGCGACGCGGTGCTGTCGCGCGTGGAGGGCCGGGCCCGGGCGCTGTCCCCCGCGGTGCGAAGGCGCGTGGAGCGGGCGTTGGATCCGCTGCGGTTGGTGAAGGAGGCGCAGCGCACGTCGGCGGCGGTGCTCGCGGACCTGGAGGAGCGGGTGGAGGCGGGCCTGAGATACGAAGAGCAGTCGCGCAAGGCCATGGCCCGCGCGGAGCCCGTGGCGGACGTGGTGCGCGCGCTGGAGGCGGCGGGTTCGTACCAGTTGCACCGCGTGCGGCCGTTGGGCGAGGTGCTGCTCGCGCTGCCGGAGGACCTGCGCCAGTTCGAACTGACGGAAGGCATGGGCCTGCGCTCGCGGCTGCTCTTCGCGCCCCTGGCGGAGCGGGCGCGGGCGGAGCATGCGGTGCTGGCGCGGCTGGAGGCGCGGCTCACGCCCGGCAAGACGCCGGGGTGAGCCACGACAGCGGGCCCTACCGCAGCGCCCGGGTGAGGCGGGAGCCCAGGGCCAGCGCGAGGCCGTCCTCGACCAGGCCCGCGGCCACGTTCGGCACGCGCAGCCGCTGCGTCAGGAGGCGGCGGAAGCCGACGAAGAAGTAGCTGGAGGCGACGGCGGCGGCGGCGCCAACGAGGGCGAAGCCGAGCCGCGCGCCCTTGCGCTTGCGTGACACCGCGGCGCCAGTGATGGCCCCGGAGAGGATGCGGCCCGTCAGGACCGGGAACACGGTGCGCGGAGGAGCCTTGGGGTTCTTGTCCCCCACCAGCTCACCGAGGGCCAGGAGGCCCAGGCGCTGGGACACCTTCTTCGAGGCAAGGCCCGGCAGGGCCCGCTTCAGCGCGCGTGTCGGCTTGCGCGACAGCTCGCGCGAGAGGAACGCGGGCGCCGTCATGCTGCGCATCCCGGCGAGGACGCCGAAGCCCGCCGCCGTCCAGAGTTCGTTGTTCGTTCGCATGGTTCCCAACCCCCATCCGGGTGGTGAAAACTGGAGGGTGGGGGCGCGTCGCCCGTCCGGCCATGTTCAGGCGGGCAGGCACTCAGGCGGCCGGTGGCGTGGACGGCTTGGGCACGCGGAGCATCAGGCCCGCGAACAGCGCCCCCAGCGCGGCAGCCAGTGTTCCCCAGTGCTTGTACTCATCCGTGGGGAGCAGGCCCAGCACGAGGCCCACGACCCCGAGCCCCAGGAAGGCGCGACGGGCCCACTTGCGCTCCCCCGCCGTCGTCGCGAGGGCCGTGGCGAAGTAATAGAGGCCCGCGGCGAGAGCGACCTGCCCCCAGGGCACCAGGGGCCGCAGGGACCACCACACATCCTTCTCCAGCCGGATGAGGATGGCCTCCCACAAAGGTCGGTAGGGCGGAGGTTGCAGGGGCGCTTCTCCCGCCAGCATCTCGACGGTCAGTCCCCGGAACAGGCGCGGCACGCTGTCCGCCAGGAAGAAGCAGACCGCCTGGACCCCGGTCGCGAGGCTCAACACCGTGAGCATCGCCCCCTTGGGCGCGGGCGGCGCGGCGGGCTCCTGCTGCCGGCGCAGCGCCTCCAGGTGCTCCGGGGAGACCTCCAGCGGATGCGGATAGGACATGGCCAGCAGCGCCTGCGTCGCGGCGGCGCTGACGGGCGTGCCCTGCTCGTCCACCAGTTGCTGCACGCCCTCCTTCGCCAACAGCGCATGCAGCGCGGGCGCGAGCGTCGCCGGGTCCTCCGTCTGGACCCACCGGGCGATGATGGCGTTGAGGTACCCGGCCTTCAGGGCACGCGATGCGCCCGAGGCCCTCGCCGCTTCCTCGAACAGCGGCTCCAGCTCATTGAGAGACGGAGTGACGGGGGACGGCTGTAGCCGCGTGCTCATGGAACGACTCTATTCAGGCGACTCGCCGAGAACGAACAAGCCCCACCAACCCACCGTCAACCAAACGCCTCAACACAATGAAATCACAAAAACCCACCACTCATTCTACACACCTCAAAACCGCCACAACATCAACGCCTCTTGGTTGGCCGAGTAGGCTCACCCAACTTCCCTCCTCTAGCCGTGGACTGCCTAGTTGATTTTCTTGCCGTTTTCTTCGCTGCCGCCTTCTTGGCAGTCGCCTTCTTGGCAGTCGCCTTCTTGGCGATCTTCTTCGTTGCCGCCTTCTTGACGGTCGTCTTCGTTACCGCCTTCTTCACAACCGTCTTACCGACGCGACCACGTCCCACATAGATCGTCATCACAGCACCTCCCACCCAACAACACTACACCCACAGCTACCCGCAAAAAAAGCCCCACAACAGCATCAAAAGAGAACCAAAGAAAAATAAAATACTAGCAAGACTCACCCAAACACCCCAAGCAAGAACCTTCGCAATGCCGTCATTAACCCTACTGAGCGATCCATAAGACCGCTCCAACACCTCAGTCATTACAACATAGAAACCATCAGCCTCGTAAAATCGATACCTTGAAACAATCTCAACAGGCGAAGGCCGCCCGTCCCACGTTTTCGTGCGCTGAACAACATAAAACAACACTGACGCCACAATACCCAAGAGAACACCAATCAAGCATGGAACGCCGATCAGCCCGCGAAACTCCTGATCAAGCTTCAGCGAAGAAAAAGCATTAGCCAACCCAAGCCCGCCCGTACCAAGCACAATGGAGTTACTGGCAAAGAAATTGCGCGCCTTGGCCTCCAAATCCCCGTATCGCTTTTCTTCCTGATCAAGCGTAGCACTGGCAATTTTATATATGGCCTCGGGCGTCCCTTTTCTTGCCTCAGCCGGATTATCAAAGAACAAAAAGTGATTCTGAGGATCCCTCTGCAGCCAAACATCAAACTGCATCTTTCTTTCCGCTTCAGACAACCCCAACGCATCGTTCGGGACAAGAATCACTATTTCCAGCAGTCCATCGAGCAAAAGTATATCCGCCTGAGCGCCATCCAGACTCAATAGGTGACGATCAGACCATCCAGGCAGATTTGCAATGATGACAGGCTTATTCTCCTGTCCGGCAAAGAGACTCGCAAGCGCATCTGCGGACTCTCTCACCAAGTCATTTCGCATCGGCCCGGGCTCCCCATACAGACATCCAACCCGCTCAACCACCGACTGGATTCGCGACATCCAACCCTCCATTCGCCATTCATCGCCGCGTAAAAACCTACAACCTCAACATACTCAACTGCTGATTCAGGTCCTTCAGCCGTCCTCGGACCTCGCGGGTCAGGGTCCACTTCAGGAGCGGCGTGAGCCAGCCGAAGGGCCGCTTCAATTCAAAGGCATACGTGAAGGTGACGCGCGTGACGCCGGGGCCGTCCTCTTCGAACCGCCACGAGCCCGCGAAGCTCTCGAACAGGCGCGGGCCCCGCGTCATCTTCACCGCCGTGACGGCGGGCGGCTGGAAGGACACGTACTGCGTCTCCATCCCCAGCCCGTGCCACGACACGCACCAGGCCTTCACACCCGGCCCGGCTTCGGTCGCGCCGTCCATCAGCACCGCCTCGCGCAGGAACGTGTCCCAGACGAGCCGCTGCCCGTAGTCCTGCGTGTACGCGAAGACGCGCTCGCGCGGACAGGTGATGCGGATGGACTCGGTGAACCTCATCCTTCCGTGTTGCGAAGGAAGTCCGCCACCTGGGCGAAGCGGTCATCCAGGAAGCCGCGCAGGCCGCCGGTGATGCCCTGCTTGTCCATGGCCTTCTGCATGCACCGCAGCCACGCGTCCCGCATTGCCGTGTCCACCGGCAGGTGTCCGTGGCGCATGCGCAGCCGGGGGTGGCCGTGCGTCGCGCTGTAGTGCTGCGGCCCGCCCAGCCAGCCCACCAGGAACATGCCGAAGCGCTGGCGCGTGCCCCGGTTCACCTTGCCCTCGGCGTCCAGCTCGTGGATGGCCGCGAGCGCGGGCTCCTCCGCGTCCATCACGTCGTAGAAGGCCTCCGCCAGCGCGTGGACGGGCGCTTCGCCGCCCATGCGGGTGAAGGGGGTGTCGTCCAGCGTGGGGACCCAGCCGTCCGACGGTGGGGGCTTCAATTCCATGCTCATGGCTTCCTCATGCCGCCCAGCGCTTCGGCCGGCGCTGGAGGCTCTTCAATCCCAATCCTTCACAGAACGCCTTGAAGCGCGCTTCCGGCACGCCCTTCCACTCCAGGTCCGCGAGCGACGTCGTGCCCGGCAGCGGCGCGTCCTCCACCAGCGTGGCCAGCGTGCGGTACAGCCGCGCGTCCTCGCGGTGGGCCTTCAGCGTCGCCGCCAGCTTGTCCGCGCCCCGCACCTTCACCGTCCACTCCACCGCGTTGTCCGGGATGGCCTCCAGCTTCCCATACGCCTGGAGCACCGCCGCCGCGCCCTTCGCCCCGAAGCCCGGCAGCCCCGGGATGCCGTCCGCGTCGTCGCCCATCAGCGCCAGCAGGTCCGGGACGCTCTCTGGCGCCACGCCCAGCTTCGCCTTCACCCCGTCCGCGTCCATCACCTTCTGCTGCCGCCGGTCCACCTGCACCACGCGCTGGCCGCGCACGCACTGGCCCAGGTCCTTGTCCGGCGTGAGCAGCCGCACCTGCTCCACCTCGCCCGCCCAGCGCGCCGCCGCGGTGGCCAGCGCGTCGTCCGCCTCCTGGTCCTTCATGGACCAGACGCGCACGCCCAGCGCCGAGACGGCCTCCTCCACCAGGTCGAACTGCGCGCGCAGTTCTGGCGGCACGCCCTCATCTCCCTTGTAACCGTCGAACAGCGCGTTGCGGAACGAGCGGATGGGATTGTCGAACGCGACCGCGACATGCGTCACGGCCTCTTCCTCGTCGTGCAGGAGGGCGAGCAGGGAGTCCATGACGCCGGCCGTGGCCTTCACGTCCCGTCCATCCGGCGCGGTGGTGCCCGGCCGGGGCGAGTAGTGGGCCCGGTACAGCTCATAGGTGCCGTCCACGAGGTGCAGGCGCATGTTCCCCCTCTAGCGTCCCTCCCGCCGCACGGCCAGCAGCCCGTGCGTGCCGTGGCCTGTGCGCCTCGTTCCCTACACGACGCCTGTCAACCCCCTCGGCCAGCGTGCCTTGTAGGAACAGGTCGCCGATGCCGACTGGCCGGGCACCCCCCATTTTCCGAAGCGACTCCCTCTGGGCCGCGCCGGAGCGTCCCAGCATTCCACCGGCATGAGGTGATCCATGCGCCCGAAGCTGTTCGCCGCCGCCCTGCTTTCCGCCGCGGCCCTCGTTGGCTGTGCAGGCAAGCAGGTGATTGCTACGTCCACCCATCAGCAGCGCGTCCAGGCGGAAGCCGCGCTCCGCTCGGCGGAGAACTCGCAGGCGCCGAACGTGCCCGAGGCCGCCCGGCATCTGCAGTTCGCGCGTCAGCAGATCGCCGACGGTGAGCGGCTGATTCAGGAGGGCGAGCAGGAGGCCGCGGAGCTGCGCTTCCGTCAGGCGGCGGCGGACGCGGACCTGGCGTCGGCGTTGGCGCGCGCGGTGCCCCTGAAGAACGAGGCGCGGCGGGCCTCCGAGCAGGCCGAGTCCCTCCGCGGCGGTCAGTGAGTCCCCACCTCTAGCCTTTTGAGGAGCGAGTCATGCAGCGTTGGAAACTTGGATGGTTGGCGGTCGCGGGAGTCACGGCGCTCTCGGTGGGATGTGCGCACGGTCCCCCGCCCAGCGAACTGACCGCGGCGCGCGAGGCCTACCGCGACGTCTCCACGAGCCCCGAGGGCCGCGAGCGTCCCGCGGACGTGGCGGCGGCCCGGGCGGCCCTGCAGGAGGCGGAGAACGAGTACGCGGAGAGCGAGAGCTCGGTGAAGACGCGCTCGCTGGCGTACGTGGCCCTGCGCAAGGCGGAGATCGCCTCGGCGCGCGGCGAGGCGGACCTGGCCGCGCAGCAGCGGGCCCAGGCGGAGGCGTCCCTGCGTGAGCAGCAGGAGGCGCGCGCGATGAACCTCACGCGCCAGCAGGAGGAGGAGCGCGCGAGGTACGAGGCCCAGCGTCAGCAGTATGAGCAGCAGCGCCAGCAGTTCGAGGCCCAGCGCCAGCAGCTCGATGCGCAGCGCCAGGCGGAGGCGGATCGCCTGCGCGCGGCGGATGCGCAGCAGCGGCAGCAGATGGAAGCGGAGATGCAGCGGCGCATGGAGCAGCAGCAGGCGGAGGCGCAGCGGCTGGCCGAGCTGAACCAGCAGCTCCAGCAGCGCACGCAGGAGTTGGAGCAGGAGCGGCAGGCGCGGCTCCAGGCGGAGCAGCGCGCGTCGCAGGCGCTGACGCGGCTGCAGGACGAGAACGTGAAGGTGCGGGAGGAGGCGCGCGGCACGGTGGTGACGTTGTCGGGCAGCGTGCTGTTCGCGACGAACGCGACGGAGCTGTTGCCCGCGGCGCGAGACCGGCTGTCGGAGGTGGCGACGGCGCTGAAGGAGTCGAAGAACCCGTTGCTCATCGAAGGCCACACGGACTCGCGAGGCACGGAGGACTACAACGACCAGCTGTCGGAGCGCCGAGCGGAGAGCGTGCGGAACTTCCTGGTGAACCAGGGCGTGCCCGCGGACCGCATCCAGGTCCGGGGCATGGGTGAGAACCGGCCGGTGGCGTCGAACGGCACGGCGGAGGGCCGCGCGAACAACCGCCGCGTGGAGATCGTGGTGGAGCGCAACGTGGCCGGAGCGCAGCCGTCGCGAAGCGGAGGCGTGGGCGGCAGTGGAGCGCAGCAGCCGCCTGTCCAGGGCAACCATGAGCAGGGCCAGAACATGGGCGGCAGCGGCACGGACGCGAAGCCGCACGGAATGGGAGTGGACCACCAGAGCCCGGGGCCCGAACAGGGCACGGGCGGCGGAGGGGCGCCGCAGCAGGTGCCCCAGCAGCCCATGGACCACGGGCAGTAACGCACGCCTGTGCTTCTCGAACATGAAGGTCCCCACTCCATGCGGGTGGGGACCTTTTTCTTCATCCACGCATCAAGCGCGCACGTCCCGTGAGAGCGCGCTACCCTTGAAGTCCGGCCCCGCCATGATCGACAAGTCGCCCGTCCTGCTCACCACCGAGCGCCTGCACCTGATGCTGCTGCCGCCCGACGCGGCGGAGCGGGTGCTGGCGTACCACGTGGCCAACAAGGACCACCTGGGCTCGGTGTCCCCGGCGCGCCCGGCGACGTTCTTCTCCGGGGCCTACTGGCGCACGCGGCTTGCGCAGGACCGCGAGGACTTCCGCCACGATGTGTCCCTGCGCGTCTTCCTCCTCCCCAAGGGACAGCCGCTCGCACTCGCGCCCGTCATCGGCAACGCCACGCTCGCCCACATCCGCCGGGGGCCGCTCCAGGCCGCGGACCTGGGCTATGGCCTGGATCACCGCCACGAGGGCAAGGGCCTCATGACCGAGGCCCTCCGCGCCTTCTGCGACTTCGCCTTCAGCGCCATGGGCCTGCACCGGCTCCAGGCCATCCACCTGCCGGAGAACCTGCGCAGCGCCGCCGTCCTCCGCCGCCTCGGCTTCATCCCCGAGGGCTACGCCCGCGACTACCTCCTCATCAACGGCCAGTGGCGCGACCAGGTGCTCAATTCGCTGGTGGCCCCAGCCGAACCCGGCCTCCGCGGCGGCCCCTGACCCCTCCTCCAATTTTGTCGATATTGGGGATATGGAGCTTTAATGGCTCCCAGTTCGAAGCTTGGAAGCCAATATCGACAAAATTGAATGAGACCCGGGCCCTCCCATTTTCGTGACGAGTTCTGGCGGAATCCGCCGCCGCTGCCTCGTGGCGTCAAGCTGGTGCAGCAGGAAGCCATCGTGGTGCCGCGGGTGGGCCCTCGGGGGGAATCCCTCTATGACCTCGCGGAGGTCCAGCTTCCGGAGGCCCGCGTTCCCGTGTTGTTGGGGTATCGCGCCCCCCTGTTCCCGGCGGATGTGCTGAGCCAACGCGAGAAGCTGTCCGCCCTGCGCGAGCAGCTTCAACGCAGGGATGCGGATCCGCGCTCACTGCCCATCTTCCGACTCCCGATGCTCGTCACGGACTCGGCCTCCGCCAGCGTCATCGACCTCTGCGAGCGCGAGGAGGTGGGCCTGCTCGACATGCGCGGAACATTCTTCCTGCGCACGGGCAGCACCTTCATCCGGGTGCAGGGACATCGCCCTTTGGAGCGAACGCCTCGCGAGCCCTTGTTCCATGGCAAGGGATGCAGGCTCGTGCGCGTCCTGCTCCAGTCCCCCGAGCAGCGCTGGACCATTCGCGCGCTCTCCGAGCAGACCCAGACGAGCTACTCCTATGCGCATGGAGTCACCACGAGACTCCTGAAGGAAGGCTTCGTCGAAGGAGGCCGCGGCACCGGCTTCCGGCTCCGGGATCCGGTGTCCCTGCTGAGAGCATGGCTGACGAGCGACAAGCCGACAGCCAGCACCCGGGAAGGATTCAACGCGCCATCCACGACACCGGACCTGCTCGGCAAGGCCCATGGCCTGCTGACCTCCCAGGGCATCCGCTCGACCTTCACGCTGGCGAGCGCCCTGCGTCCCGACGAACGAGCCGTCTCCGGACTCCCCCACGGCATCTACCTTTCGGGATCCCTTGAGCCAGCCGTCTCGGCGTTCGGACTGCGCCGGATGACCCCGCACAACTTCTTCGTGCTCCGCCCGGAGCCAGCCGCCGAAACCGACGCGGGCGGCATCTACCATGCACAGCGACTGCTACCGCACGGTCCAGCAGTCGCGCTGCCCCAGCTGGCCGTGGACTTCCACCAGAGCGGCGGCAGGGGAACCGAACAGGCGGAGGAGTTGGTGCGGCGCTTCGCACGGGCCCTCCCCCTTTCGGATGAGACTTGATGACGGATGAAGAGCGCTTCGACGAAATCCTCGGTGAGTTGGGCGAGCTGATGCTCGACCTGGGAGACCTTTCCAGCCGCATCATGCTCATTGGCGGGCAGGTCCTCGCGTTGGAGTCCAGGCAGCGGGGTGGAACCGGGGTCATCTCCATCGAGACCGATACCGGCATCGTGGTCGAGCGAGGCTTCTCCTACGAGCCGGATCTGTTGTTCGACGTGGATGGCTCGGACTTCATGGCCGAGCGTCTTCCGGAGGTCCTCCGCCATCGGGGCTATGCCAGGACCCGGCACTTCCGCTGGTCGAAGACCTTGCCCGGTGGGCAGATGGACGTGGACCTCTTCGCACCCAAGGACGTCGACCCCAACGAACTGCCCACCGGAATGACGCCCTTGCCGGATGCACGGCTGGCGCTCCGCCGCGGTCACGCCGTGGTTCTGGTCGCGGGAAAGCCGCTGCGGATCCTCCTGCCGGATGCCACGGGGTTCCTGACGATGAAGGAACGCGCCAAACGTGAGCTGCGGCCTGACAAGACCAAGGACAGCTTCGACATGTTCGCCTACGTCAAGCTGGTGGGCCCGCAGGCCGTGCGTGCCTCGCTGCGACAAGCAGGTAAAGCAGGGCGCGCGCTCCGGGACAGGCTGCTCACACTCTTCTGGAACACGGAAGCGCCAGGCCCGCGCGACGTCATCCGCTACGCAGCGAGCCTCGATATGGACGAGCAGGCCCTGCTGGCCCAGGCCGCGGTCGACCTGTTCTCGGAGCTCTGAACCTCACCGCGCCGGCGCCCGCACCTTCGGCTTCGACTCCGTCGCCGCTGGCAGGTTCGCGTCGAACCAGTCCAGCGTGCGCAGGAGCCGGTCCTTCTGGTGCTCGGGCTTGCGCAGGCTGTGGCCCTCATCCGCGTAGATGACCAACTGGGTCTTCACGCCCAGGGTCTTCAGCGCCTTGTGGAACTCGTAGCCCTGCGACGCGGGCACCTCCATGTCCCGCTCTCCGTGCAGCACCAGCGTAGGCGCCTTCACCTGCTTCACCCCGTTGATGGGCGAGGAGCGCGTGTACACGTCCGGCGCGTCGTACACCGAGGCTCCGAAGTAAGGCAGCATCCAGGAGTCGATGTGGTTCGTGCCGTAGTAGCTCTGCCAGTTCGCGATGCCCGCGCCCGCCACCGCCGCCTGGAAGCGCTGCGTCCGCGTCACCGCCCACATCGTCAGGAAGCCGCCGTAGCTCCACCCCGTGATGCCCTGCCGCGCCGGGTCCACCGGCGCTGACGCCAGCACCGCGTCCAGCCCCGCCAGCACGTCGTCGAAGTCCCCGAAGCCGAAGTCGCGGCGGTTCGCCTGCACGAACGCCTCACCCTGGCCGTAGCTGCCTCGCGGGTTGGGCATGAACACCGCGTAGCCCCTCGCCGCGAACAACGCCGCCTGCGGATTGAACCCCGCCAACACTCCCGCCGCCGGACCTCCGTGCACCACCGTCACCATGGGCGCCTTGCGCCCGGACGCGTCCGGCACCGGCAACACCAGCCAGCCCTGCACCGGCTGCCCGTCGCGCGTCCACGTCACGCTGCGAACGTCGCCCACCGTCACGCGCACGTCCGCGTTGAGGCGCGTCACCTGCCTCCACGCCCCCACCCGCCCCGTCCACAGCTCCGGCGCCTGGGTGAGGGAGTCGCGCACCACCGCGCTCGTCACCCCGTCCCTCCCCAGCGACACCGTCACGCGCTCCGGGCCCTTCCACACCGTCTTCACGTCCCCGCCGTCCGGCGCCACCGCCATCAGCGCGGCCTCGCCCTGCGCCTGCGCCACGAACACCAGCCGCTCCACCGTGGGCCAGAAGAGGTCCGTCGCCGTCGCCTTCAGCCCCTCCGTCACGTTCCGCGCGGGCGGCACCTTCGCGGGCAGCTCCGCCTTCTCCCCGAACCGCACCTTCGCCGCCAGCCGCTCCGGCACCGACACCACGAGCACGTCCCCGCCCGTGTTGCCCTCGTCACTCATCAGCCCTTCGATGAACGCGAGCTGGCGACCGTCCGGACTCCACGCGGGCTCCGCCACCTGCCACCGGGGCGTGTGCAGGAGCGACGTCTCTCCCGTCCCCGCCTCCACCGCGTACACCCGCGCGCTCCACCAGTTCGCGTCGCCCGGGGGCTTCGAGGCCGTCACCGCCACCCGGGCGCCGTCCGGGCTCCACGCGTACTCGTGGATGAACAGGGCCGCGGGCGACACCATCCGCAGCCTCGCGTCCTCCACCGTCACCACCGCGAAGCGCTTCACCGGCGGAGACGTCTGCACTACGCCGGTCTCGCGCGCCGCGGGCCCCCGGGGCCCCAGCGCGTCCTCCGCGCCTTCAATGACGAGCAGCCCCACGGACTGCCCGTCCGGCGACCACTTCGGCGCCGCCAGCACGCCCTTCACCGTGGTGAGCCGCCGCGCGGGCCCGCCCGCCCCCGACGCGTCCGCCACGTAGAGCTGCTTCGCCCGGCCCTCGCCCGCGGTGGAGAGGAACGCGAGCTGGCGACCGTCCGGGCTCCACGACAGCGAGCCCTCCGCGCACGGCGCGCCATCCTTCGACGCGGTGACGCGCACCGGCGCGCGCTCCGGATGCGCCAGCTCCCGCACCTGGAGCCTCGCGGCCTCCGCGGTCCCCGGCACCGACTCCACCCAGGCCACCCGCGTGCCGTCCGGCGACAGCGTCACTTCACGGATGCGCACCAGGCGCTGGAGCGCGTCGTACGTCGCGCTGGCCTCCGCCCGCACGGGCGCGGGCGCTGGCGCCGCACCGGACGCCAGCGCGCCCCACACCCAACAGCCCACCGCCACAGCCAGGCTTGCCGCTCGCATCCGCCGCCTCCCGAAAAGCACAAGGGGGCGGAGTGTAGCGGACCTCCCGCTCAGTGCAGCTGCGTGGGCAGCATGGGCAGCCCGTGGAAGAAGCGCCGCCCGCTCTCGAAGCGGTGGTGGAACGTCACGCGCTGGTCCAGGTACAGCCGCGACATCTCCTCCTCGCCGTACGCGCGGAAGAACGCGGCGCGCGCCTCGTCACAGGCCCGCTCGTACTCCACGCACAGGGCCTCCCAGTCCTCCGGTGGGAGCTCGCCCTCCGGCCAGCCCTCGCCGGTGAGGCCGTAGTCGCGCTCCATCGCGTCCAGCTCGCGCGCCCGCATCCGCACGCGCGGATCCTCCGCGATGGCCTCGTCCGCCATCGCCGTGAGGATGTGCGCCACCAGGAAGAAGCCCGCGTCCGGCGGCACCGCGCCCGCGTCCCGCGCGCTCCGGAACGTCACCAGCAGCTGCGCGTCCATCTCCTCGCCGCCCAGCTCCGCCAGCTTCGCGGCCAGCCCGCGCCACCGGGCCTCGGTCTCCAGGGCCTCCCGCCGCACCCCTTCCAGCTCCTGCTCACCCGTCTTTTTCATGGTGTCCTCTCCTGGCCCGCGAAAGGCCCCTTCCCACGAAGGTTCCCATCCCCGTCTGACGCTCGGGCCCGGCAAACCGTGCTGTCCCCTTTTTCCACGACGTCCCGGCGCGTCAGGTGCCGGACGCCCGAGCGCGGCGCCGTCGCGTGGCGGACGCGCAACCGTGCTCGGGGGGACGGACGGCCTGGCGGCCAGCCCGGCCATTTCGGGGCTGCCGGGGTGACGAACCACGCGGCCGGTGATTGCGCCCGGCCATGCCCTTCGCGAATGCCGGGTGTCACCCGCAGGACGCTTGGGCGAGGCCCGGCCCCGGCGCGCACACTTGGAGGCGGACAGTGGTTGCCGCCGGGCGCGGGATGACGCATCCGCAAGACATGGGGCCCGAAGCCGGTGGCCCGCCCTGGGGAGCCCCACCGGTGTCCGAGCCCGCCGCCCCGCTACAGACGAAGTCCCAGGTGTCCATCCGCACGGTGTTCACCGTGTGCTTCGGGGTGCTGGGCGTGATGGCCCTGGTGGTGCTCATCGCCAAGACGCGCGTGGCGCTCACGCTCACCGGCATCGCGGCGCTCATCGCGCTGTCGCTGGAGCACGGCGTGTCGCGGCTGGAGAAGCGCGGCTTCAAGCGGTGGCTGGCCATCGCCGTGGTGCTGTTCGGGCTGTTCGTGGCCATCGTCGCGCTGGGCCTGCTGGTGATTCCGGACCTGGTGGAGCAGGTGGACGCGCTCGTCACCCAGTGGCCGCATCTGTGGAAGCAGGTGCGCGGCACCGGCATCCTGCGCGCGCTCAACCAGCGGCTGCACAGCCTGGGCTGGAACGAACGGCTGGAGGAGGCCACGCCCGCGCTCGCGGGGCCCCTGCCCGAGCTCCTGATGAGCGCGATTGGCGGCGTGGTGGGCCTGCTGGGCGGCGTCATCACCGTCTTCTTCCTGGTGGTGTTCATGCTGGTGTTCGGCGGCGGCATGCTCAGGCGCCTGCTGGACCTGGCCCGCCCCGACCACCGCCTGCGCTACGTGCGCGTGCTGCGCAACGTGTACACCGCGACGGGCGGCTACCTGTCCGGCATCACGCTCATCTGCGCCATCAACGCCACGCTCACCACCACCATGCTGGCGGTGCTGGGCATGCCCTTCTATCTGCCCCTGGGCGTGGCCAGCGGCTTCTCCAGCCTGGTGCCCTACGCGGGGCCCATCATCGCGGGCGGCATCATCACGCTGCTCACGCTGGCCACCGGCGGCCTGTGGAAGGCGCTGGCGGTGTTCATCTACTTCCTCCTCTACGGCCAGTTGGAGGGCAACGTGATGGCGCCGCTCGTGTTCAAGCGCACCGTGCACGTCAACCCGCTCCTCACCCTGCTCGCGGTCCTCTTCTGCGTGGAGCTGGCGGGCATCGTGGGCGCGGTGGTGGCCGTGCCCGTGGCCGCCACCGTGCAGATCATCGTCCGGGAGGTCCTGCTCTTCCGCCAGGAGCGCCGCGCGGCGGCCGTCCTGCCTGAAACCCGATGACCGGCTCGCCCCTCCAGCTCCTGCTGACGCACGGCTCGGGCCCGCTGCTTTTCCTCGTGCTCGTGGCGGGGGGCCTGGGGCTGCCGTTCCCGGAGGACCTGGTGCAGCTGGCGGCGGGCGTGCTCTCGCACCGGGGCGCCATGCCGCTGCCGGCCGCCATCGCGCTGTGCTTCGCGGGCGTGCTGTGCGGGGACACCGTGCTCTTCCTCACGGCGCGCCGGCTGGGGCAGGCGCTCTACACGCACCGGCGCACCCGCCGCCTGTTCCCGCCCGAGCGCCGCGAGCGCATCCAGGGCCTGTACGCGAAGCACGGCTCGCGCGTCGTCTTCGTGGGCCGGTTCATGTCCGTACTGCGAGTGCCGGTGTTCGCCATGGCCGCCGCGGAGGGCATGCCCCTGCGCCGCTTCCTGCTCTGGGACGGGCTGGCGCTGTGCGTGAGCTCGCCCCTGGTGGTGACGCTGGGCTACCTGGGCTCCGCGAGCGTGGACCGCGTGGCGAAGGGCGTGGGCCGCGTGGAGCACTTCGTCGCGCTGGCCGGCGTGGCAGTGCTGCTCATCACACTCGCCGTGCGGTATGCCCGCGAGAAGCGGCAGCCCCGCCCGTCCCCCTGAAACCCGGGAGCGGAGGTCCCCGGCGCCTCACCCGGGGTTGAAGCAAGCAAGCTCACACTTGCCCTGGATGTCCCGGCGCGCGCCGCGCGAATCCGCTATCAACCCAACGGTTTCCCTGGACGAACATCCGAGGCTTCATGACTTCCCCCAATCCCTCCCAGGCCAGCTCCATGGCGGTGTCCTCCACGGAAGGGGGAATGGACTGGCTGTCCGGCGGCGGGGAGATGGGGCGGTTGATCCGCTCCATGGACTGGTCGAAGACGCCGCTCGGGCCGGTGGAGACCTGGCCGCAGAGCCTGCGCACGACGGTCAGCCTGTGCCTGTCCTCCACGTTCCCCATCCTCATCGCGTGGGGACCGGAGCGCGTGCAGATCTACAACGACAGCTACCGGCCCATCTGCGGCGCGAAGCACCCGGAGTCCATGGGCCAGCCCTTCCGCGACTGCTGGGCCACGGCGCTGCCGGTGGTGGGCGGCGTGTTCGAGAAGGCGGGCACGGGCATCGGTTCCTACATCGAGAACCAGCGCATGTTCCTGGACCGGTACGGCTACCTGGAGGAGGCCTTCATGACCTTCTCCTTCAGCCCCATCCGGGACGAATCCGGAGGCGTGGGCGGGCTCTTCCACCCCATCACGGAGGTGACGGAGAAGATGCTCAGCGCGCGGCGCACGCAGACGCTGCGCGAGCTGTCCGCCCTCCTGGGCAAGGTGAAGACGCTGGAGGACATTGGCGCCGCGCTGTCGCAGTTGCAGCCGGACGCCGCGCTCGACGTGCCCTTCCTCCTCTTCTACCGCCGCGACGAGGCGGCCCCCCGCGTCCAGTGGGTGGGCGGCATGGGCCTGCCTCCAGGCACCGCGTGGAGCCCGGCGGAGGCGGGGTTGGACGCTCCGTGGCCCTTCACCACCGCGGGCGTGGAGTCGGTGGACGTGCCGCGCGCGCCGCTGGACGCGGGCCTGACGCTGGGGCCGTACGAGGAGCCGCCCGTGCACGCGCGCGTGCTGCCCATCCACCCGGCCGGCATGGCGGAGCCCTTCGGCTACCTGGTGGCCGGCGTGAGCCCCCGCCGCGCCATGGATGACGCCTACCGCAACTTCTACGAGCAGTTCCAGGCCACGGTCACCAACGCCGTCGCCAGCGTGCGCGCCTACGAGGCGGAGGCGCAGCGCGCGGAGGCGCTGGCGGCCATCGACCGGGCGAAGACGACGTTCTTCTCCAACGTGTCGCACGAGTTCCGCACGCCGCTCACGCTCATCCTGGGCCCGCTGGAGGAGTCGCTCGCGGACGCCTCCGCGCCCCTGCCGCCCACCCAGCGCGCGCGCCAGGAGCTCACCCACCGCAACGCGCTGCGCCTGTTGAAGCTGGTCAACTCGCTGCTGGACTTCTCACGCATCGAGGCGGGCCGGGTGAAGGCCCGCTTCCACCCCACGGACCTGGCGAAGCTCACCGAGGACCTGGCCAGCGTCTTCCGATCCGCCATGGAGAAGGCGGGGCTCCAGTACTCCGTGGACGCGCGGGACGTGGGCGAGCCCGTCTACGTGGACCGGGACATGTGGGAGAAGGTTGTCCTCAACCTGCTCTCCAACGCGTTCAAGTTCACGCTGCACGGCGGCGTCACCGTGAGGCTCCAGCGCGAGGGGGCGCGGGCGCGGCTCACCGTGCGGGACACCGGCACCGGCATCCCGGAGGCGGAGCTGCCGCGCGTGTTCGAGCGCTTCCATCGCGTGGAGTCCTCGCACGGGCGCACGCACGAAGGCACCGGCATTGGCCTGGCGCTCATCCAGGAGCTGGTGAAGCTGCACGGCGGCACGTTGAGCGTCCAGAGCGTGGAGGGCGAGGGCAGCACCTTCTCCGTGGAGCTGCCGCTGGGCCGCGCGCACCTGGCCGCGGAGCAGGTCCAGGAGGACGCGGGGACCCCGCACGCGGGCAAGCTGGGGTCCGCCTTCAGCGAGGAGGCCCTGCGCTGGCTGCCGGATGCGCCGGAGTCCCCGCCCCCGGGCAGCGAGCCGGAGCCGGAGCCGATGCAGGCCTCCGTCGAGACCACCGTGCTGGGGAACACGGGCGCGGGGTTCGCGCTGTCCACGAGGCGCGGGAGCGTGCTGGTCGCGGACGACAACGCGGACATGCGCGCGTACGTGAGCAGCCTGCTGTCGGCGCACTGGAGCGTGCGAGCGGTGGCGGACGGCGAGGCGGCCTTCGAGGCGGCGCTCGAGGCGAAGCCGGACCTCATCGTCAGCGACGTGATGATGCCCCGGCTGGACGGCTTCGGGCTGCTCCAGAAGCTGCGCGGCGACGCGCGCACGCGCGGCATCCCCTTCATCATGCTGTCGGCGCGCGCGGGCGAGGAGGCCCGCATCGAGGGGCTCCAGGCCGGCGCGGACGACTACCTGGTGAAGCCCTTCTCCGCGCGCGAGTTGATCGCGCGCGTGGACAGCCAGCTCCAGCTGGGCCGGGCCCGGCGGCAGCTCTCCGACTTCTTCATGCAGGCCCCCGCGGCCATGTGCGTGATGTCGGGCCCGGACCTCGTCTTCACGGTCATCAACCCCCTGTTCGCGGCCCTGATGGGCCGGGACATGCTGGGCCGGCCCGCGCGCGACGCGCAGCCGGAAGGGGGCCACGGCGTGCTGATCCAGCACCTGGAGCGCGTCTACCGCACCGGCGAGCCCTTCGTGGGCCGCGAGGTGCCGGTGCGACAGCCGGACGGCCAGGGGGGCCTCAAGGAACTGCTGCTGGACGTGGACATCCACGCCCAGCGCGACGGTGAGGGCCGCATCCAGGGCCTGCTCGTCGCCGTGCAGGAGGTCAGCGAGCGCACCCACGCACGCCAGCAACTGGAGGCCCTCACGCACGACCTCCAGCACGCGCTGGCCTCGCGCGACAGCTTCCTGGGCGTGGCGTCACATGAGCTGAAGACGCCCGTCACCGCGCTGCTCCTGCACCTGGAGATGACGCGCCGTCGCCTGTCTCCCAAGCGCGGCGAGCCGCCCTCCCTGGAGAAGATCGCGTCGGCGATGGAGTCCGCGCAGCGGCAGGTGGAGCGGATGTCGCGGCTGGTGGACGAGCTGCTGGACGTCTCCCGCATCCGCGCGGGCAAGCTCGACCTCCACATGGAGGAGAGCGACCCGATGGAGCTGGTGCACGAGGTCCTCGACATCTTCCGCGAGCAGTTGGACCAGGCCCAGTGCGTCCTGCAGCTGCGGGCGGAGCTGGACCTGCGCGTGTGGTGGGACCGCTCGCGCATGCAGCAGGTGCTGACGAACCTGGTGTCCAACGCCATCAAGTACGCGCCGGGCACGGCGCTCGGCATCGGGCTGCGCAAGCACGACGACCGGCTCATCCTCTACGTGTCGGACGGCGGCCCGGGCATCCCGCCGGAGCACCAGGACCGCGTCTTCGAGCGCTTCGAGCGCGGCGGCCCGCCCCGCTCCGTGCACGGCCTGGGGCTGGGCCTCTTCATCGCCCAGCAGATCGTCCAGGGCCATGGCGGCAAGCTGGTCCTGAAGAGCACTCCGGGCCAGGGCGCCGCCTTCATCATCGACCTGCCGCTGCCGCCGCGGGCCCAGGCCTGAGCCAGGCGCCTTCAGTGCGCGACGCCCGGGGGCTTCACCGGCCCGGGCTGGATGTTCTGGTTCACGTGGAAGAGGTTGTGCGGGTCGTAGGTCCGCTTCACCTCCACCAGCCGCGGGTAGTTGTCACCGTAGGTGGCCTGCACGCGCTCCTGGCCCTCCTCCATCATGAAGTTCACGTAGGCGCCGCCCGCCGAGTACGGGTGCAGCGCGTCCCAGTACTCCTTCGCCCAGGCGGAGATGTCCGCCGCCCGCTCCGGTGACGGGTCGACCCCGACGATGACCTCCGACCAGCGCGCGTCGCGGAAGCGGAAGGCCGTGTCATGCGGGCCCACCCGGTGCGCCGCCCCGTCGATGGGGTACAGGTGCATGGTGGAATGCATGGACGGCAGGCGCTGCGCGAAGGACACGTGGCGCTCGATGGCCGCGTCCGGAATCTCGCGCACGAAGTCCGCGCGCCAGTACCACTGGTGGCCCGGCGGATAGAGCGCGTCGAAGGCGCTCTGCAGCATCGGGAAGGGCATGGGCATCACGCCGTGCAGCGCGGGCTGGAGCGCCAGCACGGGCGCGAACAGTTCGTCCGCGCGCGCGGGGTCGCCCGTGTAGCACCACACCACGCCGCACATCTTCTGGAGGTGGAGCGCCTCCGGGAAGGGCGGCGCGGGCGGCACGGTGAGGAAGGCGAAGAAGCCGCTGAGGTCCTCCGGCGCGGCCGGGAGGAACTCGCGGTACCAGGCCAGCACCTCCGCCGCGCGGTCCAGGGGCCAGAGCGTGGGCCCACCGATGACGGTGTCCACGGGGTTGGCGCGGAAGAGGAACGACGTCACCACGCCGAAGTTGCCGCCTCCGCCGCGCACGGCCCAGAACAGGTCCGGGTGCTTCTGCTCGTTCGCGGTGACGAAGCGGCCGTCCGCGAGCACCATGTCCACGGCGAGCAGGTTGTCGATGGTGAGCCCGAAGCGGCGCGTGAGGTACCCCAGGCCGCCGCCCAGCGTGAGCCCGGCCACGCCCGTGGTGGAGATGATGCCGGAGGGCACCGCGAGCCCGAACGCGTGCGTGGCGTGGTCCACGTCCCCCCAGACGGCGCCGCCGGAGACGCGCACCGTGCGGGCGTCCGGGTCCACGCGCACGCCGCGCATGCGCGACAGGTCGATGACCAGTCCGTCATCCACCAGCCCCAGGCCTCCGCCGTTGTGGCCGCCGCCGCGCACGGCCAGGGGGAGCTTGCGCTCGCGGGCCAGGGACACCGCGGCGATGACGTCCGCCACGTCCGCGCACCGGGCCACCATGGCCGGGCGCTTGTGGATCATCGCGTTGTACAGCTGGCACGCCTCCGCGTAGTCCGCGTCGCCCGGCTGGATGAGCGCGCCACGCAGCTGCGCCCGGAACAGCTCCACGCTGTCCGGCGTCAGCCCGGCGGGCAGGCCGGGGCCTGTCTGCGGGCGGTGGGTTTCGAGTGTCACGGCGGTTCCCTCCTCAAGAGCCGGCACCGGCACGGCGCCTGACTCAACGGATGCGCACGGAGGAGGGCCGGGACGCACCGGGAGGCAGGAGGGGGCCTCCTGGCACGCGCTGGCGGCGTGGAGCGGCTCAGCCCGCCGCCACCTCGCGCAGGCTGTCCTCCACGCCCTGGAGCAGCAGGTCCAGGTCCGCGTCCGGGATGTTGAGCGCGGGCGCGATGTAGACGGTGTTGCCCATGGGGCGCAGGTACAGGCCGCGGCGGCGGGCGGCCTCGTAGACGCGCCAGCCGCTGTCCGCGAAGTAGCCTCCGCCGCCCAGGTCCACCGCGCCCACCATGCCCACCGCGCGCGGACGCACGAGCCCGGGGAGGGTGGCGGCCATGCGCTCGAAGGCGGCCTTCACGCGCGGCGCCTTGCGCTGGACCTGCCCCAGCACGTCCTCGTCGCGGTACACGGCCAGCACCTCGCGCGCCACGGCCGCGCCCAGCGGGTTGCCGCAGTAGGAGTGCCCGTAATACAGCGCCCGGTCCTTCGCCCCCAGGAAGCCCTGGAAGATGCGCTCCGACGCGAGCGTGGCGGCGAAGGGCAGCAGGCCCCCGCTGAGCGCCTTGGCCAGGCACAGCAGGTCCGGCACCACGCCGGCCAGGTCCACCGCGAAGCGCGCGCCGGTGCGGCCCATGCCGGTGAAGACCTCGTCGGCGATGAGGAAGGTGTCCACCGCGCGGGTGGCCTCGCGCACCTCGCGCACGAAGTCCGGCGACGACATCCACATGCCCGCCGCGCCCTGGATGACGGGCTCCAGGATGACGCCGGCGATGCCATCCGGATCCGCCGCGAGCGCGGCCTTCACCTCCGCCAGGGCGCGCGCGTGGCCGTGGGCTTCCGCGGGGGACGGCACGTGCACCACGTCGAAGAGCAGCGGGCCGAACACGTCGCGGAACTCGTGCACGCCGCCCACGCTGGTGGAGCCCATCGTCTCACCGTGGAAGGCCCCGGTCAGGGTGATGAAGCGGGTGCGGCGGGGGCGGCCGTTCTGCGCCCAGTACTGCGCGGCCATCTTGATGGCCACCTCCACCGCGGTGCTGCCGTTGTCCGAATAGAAGACGCGCGACAGCTTCTCCCCCGAGGGCACGTCCGCCCGGTCCGCGCCCGGAGCCAGCGCGGTCAGCTCCGCGCCCAGCCGGGCGGCGGGGCCGTGGGTGATGCCCGCGAGCGAGACGTGGGCCAGGCTGCCCAGTTGCTCGGTGAGTGCGTGCACGAGGCGCGGGTGGCGGTGTCCCAGGGTGGACACCCACCAGGAGCCGTTGGCGTCCAGGTAGCGCCGTCCGTCCGCGTCATGGAGCCAGACGCCCTCCGCGCGGACGACGACCAGGGGGTCCGTCTTCGCGATGTACTGCTCCATGGCGGTGTAGGGGTGCCAGACGTGCTGCTTGTCCAGTCCGACGAGGGTTGCCCGATCCACGGTGGAGGCTCCTGGGCGCGAAGGGGAGTGAAGCCCGGGGTGACGCGCCGCGTGCCCTTCTGCCCTCCCCGGGGGCGGCCCGCAACGTCGCGGTGCGACACACGGGACGGGGGCGAATGGGTGGCCGCACCGGGCCTTATCCACCAGCGGACAGGCGTGCGAGTGGGACGCTCAGTGGCGTGCGTCCGGAGCGGGACGGTGGGGCGCATCCGGTGCCGGTGACATGGGGAGCGCTGACATTGCCGTGACAGGGGGGGTGTTAGCCCTGGGTCTGTCATCACGGGAGAGTCATGGCCATCATCATCTTCTTCATCAGTCACTGGCTGCTCTGCGTCTTCTTCCAGAGCTTCTTCCAGCACCGTTACGCGGCGCACCGCATGTACAGCATGGGGCCGCGCACGGAGAAGGTGATGCACCTGCTCACCTACCTGGTGCAGGGCTCGTCGTACCTGTCGCCGCGGGCGTACGCCATCCTGCACCGCGAGCACCACGCGTTCTCCGACACGGAGAACGACCCGCACTCGCCGCACTACTTCAAGGACGTGCTGCGGATGATGTGGCACACGAAGGAGCGCTACACGGGCATCCTGACGCGCAAGATCCAACCGGAGCCGCGCTTCGAGGGTGGCTACCCGGAGTGGAAGCTCGTGGACGAGACGCTGGGCCAGTCCTGGTGGGCGGTGCTGGGCTGGGTGGCGCTGTACACGGCGTTCTACGCGACGTTCGCGACGTCGGCCTGGATGTTCCTGCTGTTGCCGGTGCACTTCGTGATGGGACCGGTGCACGGCGCCATCGTGAACTGGTGCGGACACAAGTACGGCTACCGGAACTTCAAGGGCGCGGACAAGTCGCGCAACACGCTGCCGGTGGACGTGCTGTGCATGGGTGAGCTGTTCCAGAACAACCACCACAAGTACGGCAGCAGCCCGAACTTCGCGGCGCGCGCCTTCGAAATCGACCCCACGTGGCAGGTGATGCGCGTGCTGTCCAAGCTGGGCGTCATCCGCATCACCACGCCCCAGCGCGCCGTCTACCCGGAGCCGCGCGAAGTGGCCCGCCAGAGCGGCGCTGGAGCGCAGGTGGCCTGAGTTCCGGTCCAGACTGGAAGCCACGCGGGGGAGCCGTCCGTCAGGGACTGCTCCCCCGTGGTGTTTCTCAGCCCTGTTTGAGCGCTTCGGCCAGGGCCGTGGTGGGGTGGCCGATGAGGCGGCTCAGCGTGCGGCTCGTGTCATTCAGGTCACCGCGAGCAATGCCCTCGTCGGAGTTCGCCAGCACGTCGGCGTAGCCCTTGGGCAGGCCCGCCTGCTGGAGCGCGGCGGCGAAGTCGGCCGGTGGCAGATCCTGGTACGTCACCGTCCTGCCGGACTGGCGTGACAGCTCCGCCGCGTACTCCGCCAGCGTGAAGCCGGTGTCTCCCGCGAGCTCGTACACCTGGTTCTCATGGCCTGTGCCGGTCAGCACCGCGACGGCGGCGGCCGCGTAGTCCTGGCGGGTGGCCGGAGCGACACGGCCATCCTTCGCGCAGCCCCGGAGCACGCCCTGCTCCAGCGTCCGCTTCGCGGCCTCCGTGTAGTTCTCCAGGTACCAGCCGTGGCGCAGGAACACGAACGGTAGCCCTGACGCACGGATCGCTTCCTCGGTGTACAGGTGCTCGCCGGCCAGAATCATCCGCGACGTGTCCGCGTGCAGGATGCTCGTGTAGGCCAGCAGCTTCACGCCGGCCTTCTTCGCCGCGTCCACCACGGTTTGGTGTTGCTTGCGCCGCTGGCCCACCTCGCTGGAGGAGATGAGCAGCACCGTGTCCCCGCTGGAGAACACGCCGTCCCACGTCTCCGGGCGGCTGTAGTCCGCATTGCGAACCTGCACGCCGCGCGCGGCCCACTCCGCGGCCTTGTCCGGATGGCGCACCGCGACCGCGACCTGGTGCGCGGGGACCTGCTTCAACACGCCTTCAACGACGAAACGGCCCAACCGGCCCGTGGCTCCCGTGATGACGAACATGGCTGCCTCCGTGTTGCGCGTAACAGGGAGCATCCCAAGCCCCCGGACATCCCTGATCTACACCTCCCGCCCGGCTCGGTCCCAAACCTGTCCGAATGTCGGACAGGCTCGTGCGAAGCGTCACCGAGAGGCCCAGCAGGGCTCTCGCTTTCTCATCCCCGAGAACCGGATTCCTGCCCGACGATCTAGAGGAACTCGTCCACGATGAAGACGCCGCCGCCGGAGAACTCAAGGACAGCGGTTCCGGGGGCTGAGCCAGGGAGCTTCCGCATCTGTCCCTTGGCCGTCCGCGCCACCGCGCAGATGGGCACTCGCTGTGATGCACCCGGTGGAAGTGCCTCGAAATAGCGGATGACGGCCTGAGGTCCGCTCGTCCAGACGTATCCATAGAGACGTGCCGGTGCCTCCAGCGTCCCCAGGTCGTCGATCAACACACTCTCGACACGCCCTTCGTGCAGGGTGACGGACCGGCCATGCATCTGGTTCACATCGAATTCGACGCTCGCGCCGTCCCCCACGCCCAATCGCAGATAGCGCATGGCTTTGAGCGCCTCTTCCGGGCATTTCTCGGGCCCGGGAGTTCCGTCGGACCGCAGACTCACTTTCCCTGTCGCGGTACCAGCGCAACCCGTGATCAGGGCCATGCAGAAAAGACCGCGCGCGAACTCAAACGTCCTGGAAGCCATCCCGTGGACCTTAGAGGAACTTGTCCACGATGAAGACACCGCCTCGTGAGTACTTGAGGACGGCGGTTCCCGGGAGAGAGCCGGACAACTTCAGCATCTGTCCCTTGGCCATGCGAACCACCGCACAGATGGGAACCCGCGCCGCCGAATCCGGGGGACGCGCCTCGTAGTAGCGGATGACCACCTGGGGCCCACTTGTCCATACGTAGCCGTAGAGCCGAGTGGGCGAGTCCAGCGGGCCCAGATCACTCAACAGCATGCTTTCGACCCGGCCCTCGTACAGCGTGACGGGTTCGACGTCGCCCTGGTTCACATCGAACTCAACGATCGCGCCGGCCCCCACTGGCAGCCGCAGATAGCGCATCGCCTCGAGCGCTTCTTCCGAGCACCGCTCGGGTCCTGGTGTCCCGTCGGATCGAAGCGACACCCGGCCCATCGTCGAGCCTGCGCATCCCGAGGCCAGCACCGACAAGGCAAGACAGCACACACGTTCGAACTTCCTGGAGACCATTGCCCGGCTCTTACTCACGCACCAACTGGGGGTCCAACAGCACAGCGGCCAGAAGACGCCCATCGTGCTGGTAGACCTCCAGCGCCAGCTCCTCGAACTTCCCCTCTCGGTTGAGGAACGCGCTGCGGTCCACCACGAACGCGATGGCACCTGTCTGGCCCACGGCGATCGACTCGCGTTCGGCCCGAATGGCCACGGTCTTCGGCGCGCGACTGGCTGACGCGAAGAGCTTCGTCTGGGACAGGCGCCAGGTCCGGCGCTCGCTCTGATTCGTCACGCTGAGCATGACCGCCGCTTTGCCCCTGCCCGAATAGACCGTCATCGAGAGTTGGGCATCCACGTCATATCCACGCCACGTATGCTGCCGCTTGAACGGCGTTTGCGCTGCCGCCCCCGACACCAGTAGCGCGGCCAGCGCGTGGTCCGCGGAGGTCTCCTCTTCACGCAGCCGCGCGTTCTCCTCTTCCAACTCGTTCTTCGCCTTGAGCGTGCGCGACAGGACGGAGACCAGGGACTGATAGTTCTCCCGATCCTTGAAGACGTCCACCTGCTGATCCGTCCAGCCACCCTCCTCAGTGAAAGGCGGCCGCAGCAGGAACGACATCGAGGTCCCATCCGCGAGCGTCACGAGCAGGGGAACGCTCTCATCCGGCCCCAGGGCTCGAAGGGGCTCGATCACCACCCGCTTTCCCTCGACCAGCAGCGGCTCGAAACGCCCCTCCCATCCGAGCAGCTTCGTCTTCAGCGGATCGCAGGGTTGCTCGAACCGGAGCACCGTCACGATCTGCCCCGCCACGTAGATGCGATGGGCCGCGTCGTCCGGGTGCTCCGACAGCACCAGGGTCCGGACCTGCGCTTTCTCTCGCGGCCCCGCCAGGGCGGGCGTTGCAACGAGGAAGAACAAGGCAACGAACCAGCCAGGTAGGGCGTTCGGCATCGAACCTGGACCCTACCCAAGCCGCCCGTTTAACGCCAATCTTCCGGACCGGCCTCTTATGCACCAAGTGGCGTCCACGAACATGCAGCGGCTGCTGGCCGAAATCTCCGCCCACCACTTCCCCAATCCACCCGCCACGCCCTCCCAGATCGCTGCCTTCGAGGCGTGCGTTGGATGGAGGCTCGATGAGGAACTGCGCGCCTTCTACCTGCACTGCGATGGCGCGGCCCTCTTCCGGCCCTTCCCGGACGCGAACTACCACCTGCTGCCTCTAGAGCAGATCCGCAGGGCCCGCGTGGCCATGCGCCCAGGCGACGATGACCGGTTCGGCTCCGCGTCCTGGTACACGCTGGTGGATCTCCAGGACTCCGACTACGTCATCCTGGACGTCGCCCATCCAGTGAATGGCCGGTACCCACTCCTCGACGCGTACCACGAGACTTTTCCCGAGGGAGTACGCCCCATCGCAGTGTCCTTCAGCGACTTCCTGGAGAAGGCGCTCACCAGTGCCGACAGCTATTTCTGGCTGAAGGGGTGAGCGCCCCACCAGGGCCCGCCCCCGAACCTCAGCCCTGTTTCAGCGCCGCGCCAATCGCGTTCCCGAACGGCGCCGTGGGCCTGCCAATCAACCGGCTCAGCGTGCGGCTCGTGTCATTCAGCTCCCCACGAGCCAGGCCCGCGTCCGCGTCCGCCAGAGTGTCCGCGAAGGGCTTGGGCACTCCCACCGCCTGGAGCGCCGCGGAGAACTCCGCCACCGGCAGGTCCACGTACTTCACCGGCTTGCCCGACTGGCGCGACAGCTCCGCCACGTACTCCGGCAGGCTGAAGCTGGAGTCCCCCGCCAGCTCGTACACCTGGTTCTCGTGGCCCGTGCCCGTCAGCACCGCCACCGCCGCGTCCGCGTACTCCTGGCGCGTCGCCGTCGCCACCCGGCCCTCCTTCGCGCTGCCCTGCACCACGCCGTACTGGAGCGCCGGAGCGATGTGCTCCGTGTAGTTCTCCACGTACCAGCCGTTGCGCAGGAACACATACGGGATGCCCGACGCGCGGATGGCCTCCTCCGTCGCCTTGTGCTCCCCCGCCAGCGACAGGCTGCTCCTGTCCGCGAACAGGATGCTCGTGTAGGCCAGCAGCCTCACGCCCGCCTTCTTCGCCGCCTCAATCACCGCCGAGTGCTGCGGGAAGCGCTTGCCCACCTCGTTCGCGGAGATGAGCAGCACCGTGTCCCCCTTCGAAAACGCCCCGTTCAGCGTCTCCGGCCGGTCGTAGTCCACCTGCCGCACCTGCACGCCGCGCTCGGCCCAGGCCTTCGCCTTGTCCGGATTGCGCACCGCCACCGCCACCTGGCCCGCCGGCACCTTCTTCAGCAACCCCTCCACGACGAACTGGCCCAGCTTCCCCGAGGCTCCCGTGACCACGAACATGGCTCCGCCCTTTCCTTCCCGCGCTCCAGGCGCGACATCGAACTGGGCTTACCGTAACGGGGGTACTCACTTTCCGTAAGTACGCACCTCATGGTAAGTGTCCCGTCATGAAGGCAAGCAAGGGCAGTGCATTGCTGGAGAAGGTGAAGCAGCGCGGGGACCTGTACGCGCCGATGTGTCCCTCGCGCGGCGTGCTGGAGCACGTCACCAGCCAGTGGGGCGTGCTGGTGCTCGTCGCGCTCAAGGAGGAGGGCACCCACCGCTTCAGCGAGCTGCGCCGCAAGGTGGGCGGGGTCAGCGAGAAGATGCTCGCCCAGACGCTCCAGGCCCTGGAGCAGGACGGCTTCGTGCACCGCGAGGCCCACCCCGTGATTCCCCCTCACGTCGACTACAGCCTCACGCCCCTGGGCGAAGAGGTCGCCGTCCACGTGGAGGCGCTGACCTCCTGGATCGAGGACAACCTCCCCCGGGTGATGACCGCCCGGACCCAGGCGCAGCCCCGCAAGAAGGCCTCCTGAGAGGCCCCGGGCCTGCCTGCCCGGGTGCCCTCCAGCGGGACGAACGGGAGCGAAGGAGACAGGCCCGCGTTAAGACTGCTCCCGTGCCCGCCGACACCCCGCTCAAGGTCCGCATTCTCGATGCCATCCGCGATGTCCCGGCCGTCCAGTGGGATGCCCTGGTCGCCGACGGCGCGCCCCCCTTCGTGCGCCACGCGTGGCTGTCCGCCATGGAGGAGAGCGGCAGCGCCACCGAGGACACCGGCTGGGCCCCCCATCACCTGACGCTGTGGCGGGGCAAGAAGCTGGTCGCCGCCGCGCCCGCGTACCTCAAGTTCCACAGCATGGGCGAGTACATCTACGACTTCGGCTGGGCCAACGCCGCCGCCCAGTTGGGCGTGGAGTACTACCCGAAGCTGCTCGTGGGCGGCCCCCTGTCCCCCGCCACCGTGCCGCGCTTCCTCACCGCCCCCGGAGAGGACGCGAAGGCCTTGCGCCTCGCGCTCCTCCAGGCCGCCGTGGACAGCGCCCAGGAGCAGGACTGCTCCGGCGTGCACGTGCTCTACCCCACGGACGAGGAGGCAGACTTCCTGGAGGAGGCCGGGCTCGCGCGCCGGATCACCCTCCAGTTCCATTGGAAGAACCCGGGCTACAGCAGCTACGACGACTACCTGGCCCGCTTCGACTCCAAGCGCCGCAACCAGCTCAAGCGCGAGCGCGCCGCCGCGGCCACGCAGGGCATCCAGCTGCGCACCGTGCGCGGCGCGGACCTGACCCCGGAGCACGCCCAGCGCGCGTACACCTTCTACACGTCCACCTGCGAGCGCCACGCCTGGGGCCAGGTGCAGCTCACCCCGGGCTTCTTCGAGCGCGTCTTCCGCGACCTGCCCGACATGGTGGAGATGGTGGAGGCGGTGAAGGACGGGAGGGTCATCGCCGGGGCCTTCAACCTGGCCACGCCGGAGCGGCTCTACGGCCGCTACTGGGGCTGCACGGAGGAGCACCCCTTCCTGCACTTCAACGTCTGCCTGTATCACTCCGTGGACGACTGCATCCGCGCGGGGCGCAAGGTGTTCGAGCCCGGCGCGGGCGGCGAGCACAAGGTGTCCCGCGGCTTCGAGCCCACCGCCGTGCACAGCGCCCACCTGATTTTCGACAAGCGCCTGGACAAGGCCGTGCGGAGCTTCCTGCGCATGGAGCACGCACGGCTGGCCCCCGCCGTGGAGGAGGCGGAGCGCATCTGCGGCCTCAAGCCCTGGGGAACCCCTGCCCCCGGGTCCACCGGCACCTGAAAAACCTGAACGTCTGTCCGCCAGCCCACCGGCCAGTGGGCATCCGGGCTCGGTTCAAGTTGTTAAATCGGGGTGAACCTCTAGAGTCCGCCCCCATGAAAGTCCCGGAGACAGAGGAAGACTTCATCCAGTGGTACGAAGACTGCTGGGCGGACCGCGACGAGGTGGAGTACCCCAAGCTGTTCGGCGCCATCCGTGAGGAGGTGGACCTCCTCGAGGGCACCGGCGTGCTGGAGGGGTGGCTGGAGAGCGAGCTGGCCCAGGGCACGGAGATGGATCCGAACTGGCTGCCCATGGGCGTGCGCGTGGCGCCTCCCAGCCCGGAGCACCCGTACTGGACCTACGTGACGAGCGGCCTGTCCAACCCCTTCACCGTGACCCCCGGCGAGGACCTGCCGGACGACGCCCGCAGTGGGCTGGGCTACGAGATGGTCATCCACACGCCCGAGGAGGAGCGCTGGCCCATCCTGCGCCTGCTGGACATGATGGCCTACAACCTCGTGTGCGCGCGGCTGTTCGCCATGGGGCACCGCTACCCGGTGGACGGCACGCTCACCGGCGGTGAGACGAAGCTCGCGGGCTTCGTGTTCGTGAAGGACGCCAACCGCCCCAGCCACTTCACCCTGCCCAGTGGCCAGGTGGAGCTGCTCACGCTGGTGGGCGTGACGAAGAACGAGATGGCCTTCGCGCGCTCCAACGGCATGGACAGCCTGATGAAGCGGCTGGCCGACCCCGCGAACCCCACCACCGCGTACATCACGCGGCCGGAGCGCGACGAGGTGAAGCTGTAGTTCCCACGCTCTCGCCGCCCGCGCTAACCGGCGCGCGGCGGCGAGGACTCCACCAGCGAGTGCAAGAGGCCCGGCTCGAAGGGCTTCTCGATGCGCGGCAGCGGCACGGCCTGGAGGAAGGCGCGGGCGCGCTCCGTGAAGCTGCCGCCCGTCATGAACACGAAGCGCGACAGGAGCTCCGGCCGGCGCCGTGACAGCTCCGCGTGCACGTCCATGCCGGTGAGGTCCGCCATCATCAGGTCGCAGAAGACGCGGTCGAAGGCGTCGTCCTGCTCCAGCAGCGCCAGCGCCTCCCGGCCGCTGTGCGCTACCACCACGTCGTGCTGCCGGCCGAGGATGCGCCGCAGCACCGAGGTGAGCTGGGGCTCGTCATCCACCACCAGCACGCGCTTGCGGGAGCGCCCGTCGTCCGCGCGCACCGCGGGGACGCCCGGGTGCACGATGGGCTCCGAGACGGGCAGCCGCACCTGGAAGGTGCTGCCCAGGCCGGGGATGCTGGTGGCCGTCAATTCGCCGTGCATGCTGCGCACGAGCCCCAGGCAGATGGACAGCCCCAGGCCGCTGCCCTCGCCCACGGGGCGCGTGGTGAAGAACGGCTCGAAGGCGCGCTGGAGCACCTCCGGCGTCATGCCCAGGCCGGTGTCGGACACCTCCGCCAGCACCCACGCGCCCTCGCGGCGGGTGGTGAGCGTCACGCGGTGCCGGTCGAAGGCGCCGGAGGGGATGGCGTGCGCGGCGTTGATGAGCAGGTGCAGGAACACCTGCCCCAGGCGCGCCTCGTGCGCCAGCGCGGGCGGCACGTGGCCGTAGTGGCGCTCCAGTTGGGCGCGGCTGCGCAGGTGCGTCATCGCCATGGAGACGCCGAACTCCAGCGCCGCGTGCACGTCCACGGGCCCCAGGCGCAGCTCGTCCGCGCGGGCGAAGGTCTGCAGGTCGCGCACGATGACGCGGATCCGCTCCGCGCCCTCCTTCGCCTCGCGCAGCGCGTCCAGCGCTTCGCCCACCGCGCCCTGGATGCTGGGATTGCGGGCGAGCGCCGTGAGCTGCTCCACCGCGAACTGGAGGTTGCCGGCCACGTAGGACAGCGGGTTGTTGATTTCGTGGCCCACGCCCGCGGCCAGCTGGCCCGCCATGGCCAGCTTCTCCGACTGGACCAGCCGCTCGCGCGCGGCCATCAGCTCGTGCGTGCGGCGCTGGGCCAGGGCCTCCGCCTCCAGGCGGCCGGAGTGCTCGCGGGCGAGCAGCGCGTCGCGCTCCGCCTGCACGCGCTTCTTGTCGGTGATGTCGCGCGCGTAGGTGGAGACGTTGCGGCCGCTGGACCAGGCGTGCACCTCGTGCCAGCGGTCGCGGCCGGTGCGCAGCTCGAAGAGGCGGTAGCTCTCCTCGGCGGCCACCTCGCGCATGGTGCGCTCGAACGGGGTGCCGCACAGCTCCGGGCACGCGTCCCACAGCACGCGGCGGAAGAGCTCTTCTTGAGGGCGGCCGGTGAGCGCGGCGGCGTTGCGGTTCACGTAGGTGAGGCGCCAGTCCGTGTCCACGGTGAAGAAGGCGTCCGGCATGCTCTCCAGCACGTCGCGCACCCAGTCCAGCGTCTCGCGCAGCCCCTCCTCCACCCGCTGGGCGCTGGTGATGTCACGAAGCCGCAACAGCACCCCGTCCCGCAGCGGCACCGCCGTGCCCTGCAGCAGCACCTCCCCTTCGGTGAAGTGGTCCGCGTGCGGCCGGCCGGACTCCACCACCTGGCGCAACAGGTCCATGCGGCCGGCGATGCCGCCCCTGGAGGACACCTCGCCCAGGCGCCGCCCGCGCAGGGACTCCGGCCCCCGGCCCAGCGCGCGCACCGCGGCGGGGTTCGCCCACAGCCACTCGAAGTCCAGGATGGCCCCGCCCGGGGAGCGCACCGCGCGCAGCACCATGCATGCCTCGGGGTGCTCGCGCTCGGCCTCCTCCAACGCGGCCAGGAACGCGTCCGGGAGCGGGAGGGCCACGGTCATGTCGGTCGCGGACATCCGGCTCCTCGCGGCCCAGGCACCGCCCACCCCCGGGGAGCCCGCATGTCGCCACGAATCGCACGGCGGCTCAAGCCAGCCCCGGTCTTCGTATCTTTCTTAACCTTCTCGAATTGCAGACGCGTGAGAGTGAAAGCCGGAAGGAAGGGAAAGATTCCCCTCCGGAGGGGAACGTCGGCCAGACTCATGCCTGCCCATGCGCCCTACCCTCATCACGCACGTCTCGTTCGAAGCGTTGCACCTGTCCCTGACGGAGCCGTTCGCCATCGCCACCGGCGCGCAGTTGGCGGCGGAGAACGCGCTCGTGCGCGTGACGCTCGCGGACGGCACCGTGGGGTTGGGCGAGGCGGCACCCTTCACGGCGGTGAGCGGGGAGACGCAAGCCAGCACGCTCGCTTCGTTGGAGCCGGTGCGCGAGCTGCTCGTGGGCCGCGACGCCCAGGCGTGGCGGCCGGCATCGGAGGCGCTGGGGGACGCGCTGGCGCTGGCGCCGGCCGCGCGGTGTGGCGTGGAGATCGCCCTGCTGGACGCGCTCACGCGGCACCACCGCATCCCCATGTACGCCTTCTTCGGCGGGGCGGGGACGGAGCTGGACATCGACATGACGGTCACCGCCGGAGGCGTGGAGCACGCGGTGGCGTCCACGCGGGCCATCCTGGCGCGGGGCATCCACACGGTGAAGGTGAAGGTCGGCGCGTTGGACCCGGACGCGGACGCGGCGCGGCTCGTGGCCATCCACCAGGAGGCCCCGAAGGCGCGGCTCATCGCGGACGCGAACGGGGGCTATGACGTGGCGGAGGCGCTGGCGTTCCTCAAGGAGCTGGAGCGCGCGGGGGTGCCGCTGTCGCTGTTCGAGCAGCCGGTGGCCGACGTCGCGGGGCTCGCGGAGGTGACGCACCGCTCGCGGGTCTCCGTGTGCGCGGACGAGTCGGCGCGCTCGGTGAAGGACGTGCTGCGGCTCATCCGTGAGAACGCGTGCCACGGCATCAACATCAAGACGATGAAGTGCGGGATGGTGGACGCGGTGACGATGTGGAGCCTGGCCCGCGCGGCGGGGCTGGAGCTGATGGTGGGCGGGATGGTGGAGAGCGTGCTCGCGATGACCGCGTCCGCGCACCTGGCGGCGGGGCTGGGCGGCTTCACCTACGCGGACCTGGACACGCCGCTGTTCATCGCGAACCACCCGTTCCAGGGCGGCGGTCAGTACGCGGGCGGGCGGCTGACGCTGGACCCGGACGCGCCGGGGCACGGCGTCACGCTGCGCTAAGAGGCCTTCAGCCCTTCACGAGAGGACTTCACGATTCTTCACAGGGGCGCGGCCCAGAGGGAAGGACAGGCGTCCTGGCGCCGCGCGGTGTGGCGAACGGGGCGGGCGCGGTTAGGGATGAGGGGCCCATGTTGGATGCGCCCTCGTCATCGCCCAGGCTCGCGCTCGTGTCGGAGGACCCCCTGGCCCGGGGTGCGCTCGCACGGGCGCTGAGCGACCAGGCGGAGGCCTGGACGGTGGTGGCGGCGGGCACGCAGGAGGAGCTGGAGGCGGCGCGGGGCGAGCCGCCCGACGTGGTGCTCTGGGACACGGGCCTGCGGCTGGAGGAAGGCGCGGCGCCGGACCTGGGCGCGCCGGTGCTGGCGCTGGTGGCGGACGAGGCGGCGGGGGAGCTGGCGCTGGGCGCGGGCGCGCGGGGCCTGCTCTTCCGCGACGTGGCGCCGGGGATGCTGGGGGCCGCGCTGCACGCGGTCGCCCGAGGCCTCGCCGTGTTCGAGCCGGGCCTGTCCCACGTGCGCGCCGCGCCCCGGAGCACGGCGCCGTCGGGAGCACCCGGGCCGGACACGTTGACGCCGCGCGAGCGCGAGGTGCTGGGGCTCCTGGCGGAGGGCCTGTCGAACAAGGCCATCGCGGACCGGCTGGACATCAGCGAGCACACCGCCAAGTTCCACGTGAACGCGGTCCTGGCCAAGCTGGGCGTGCAGCGCCGCACGGAGGCCGTGGTCCGCGCGGCGCGGATGGGGCTGGTGACGCTCTGAGTGCTCAGCGCGCGACGAATGTTTCCAGGAGGCGCCCTTCGTCGTCCAGGCTCGCCTCCAGCCACTCGCGGTGGAAGGTGGGCAGAGGCCACAGCTCGAACCGGAAGTTGAAGGACGCCGCGTCCGCATTCAGGCTTCGTTGGGCCGCTGTCGCCGCCAACGCGCGCCCGGCCTCGTCCCCCTTCAGCAGGGCGCCCTGCTCCATCAACTTGTAGCCCATCAGGCCCTCGAAGATGGTGTTCCCTTCGGCGATGCGCCCGCCCAGCTTCCACACCGCGACGCCCAGCCGGAGCCGCTCCTCGGGCGTCAGTCCCTCCTTCGTCACCTCCAGCCGCCGCAGCAACTCCAGGGGAGCGCCCAGCAGCCGTGTCCCCATGGCCGCCCAGTAGAAGCTCCAATCCGGATAGCGGACGCCCTGGGACTCCAGCCGCCACTGTGCCTCATCGCCCAGTTGGGCCATGCGGGTCTCCCGGTAGCGGGGGAGCTCCGCGAGCCGCTCCAGCTCCGGCAGTTCCTCCCGCGTGAACGGCGCATCGCCGGAGGTCCCGCCCACCAGCAGCAGCAACGGCAGGTCGGAATGCGTCGACTCCGCGGCCAGCGACGTCATCTCCGTCCGCAGCAGGTCCCGCCCCCGCTTGCGTGCCGCCACCACCGCATGCGGACCGGAGGTCCGGTGGAAGAACTCGAACGCGGCGAGCCTCAGGACCGGATCCCTCAGTCCGGAGACATGGTCCATCAACCACTGCTCCTGCTCCGCGGAGGGATCTCCCGCCAGCGCGGCGATGAACCGGTCCTCGACGTCCTCGGTCCGCGCCCAGACGATGGCGACGGTGTCCTGCATTGGGTGGAGGAGCTCCATCCTGCGTTCGTGATGGAGGCTGGGGCGTCCCGCGTCGAACCACGCCTGGCGCATGGCATCCAGCCAGCTGCCCTTCGGCTGAAGCCGGCGCTGGTCAATGAGGGCCGCGAGCACGCGCGGCTCTGGATCCCCGGGCGCCAGCTCACCCAAGCGCTCCACCACCCGGGCCGCCGCATCCAGCTTTCCCGCCTCCAGGAACAGGCACGCCCGGACGATCCACGCCGACCGGTACAGCGGCGCCTCCTCCAGGACTCCGTCGAGCTCCGCATGCGCCTGATCCGGCTTCTTGTCCCAGGCGTGGTTCACCACCCGCTGGAGCCGCACGTCGGTGGGTTCGCGCGGGGTGGCGGAGGACTTCGGCACGGAGGCGCAGGCACAGAGCCACCCGCCCAGGAACAGCGATGCCAGGAATCGCCAGGGAGTCCTCTTCATCCCATCATCCTAGCGGGTCTCCAGGCAGGTTCCGGCGGATGCTTGCCCGGTGATAGGCGATCAAGGCGCGACAAGGATGCTCAGGCTGTTCCACTCATCGTCCAGGGAGGCCTGAAGCCAGGCGCGGTGAAGTGACGGCAACGGCCACGAGTCCACCTGGAGCGCGGAGGAGGCCTCGGCCACGGCCCGGCCATGTTCGAGCTCCCTCTTCACCTGGGCGAGCTTCTCCACGTCTGCCATCCACTCCGCCCCCAGCTCCATGTGGCGCAGTCCCAACATGCGATCCGACAGGGTTGCTCCCTCGGCGATGCGTGCCCCCAGCGTGAACACGGTCCGTCCCAGCCGGACCCGGTCTTCCGCGGAGAGGTGCTCCTTCGTCGCCTCGACCCGCGTCCACAGGATCACCACGGCATCCGTGACCATCGAAGCCACCGCCGCCTGGAGGACTCGGAGAGGAGGTGCGGTGACCGCCGTGAGTTCCAGACGCTGTTTCGCATCCGCGTACGCCTGGGCCAGCGAGGTGCGTCGATAGCGCGGGAGGCCCGCGATCCGCTCCAGCGCATGGATGTTCTCCTGCGTAAGGGAAGCCTCCTTCGCGGACTCCCCCAGCAGCAGGAGCAGCGGCCCCTCGGACTCGTGCATCCGGGGGATGAGCGGCTCAATCTTGCGCCGCAGCGTCTCCCGAGCCTGACGCCGCACGTCGGCGAGCGCGTCCTCGCCGGAACGGGGAAGGAAATACTCATAGGCGGCGAGCAGCAGAGCAGCGTCCTCCAACCCGGCAACGTGAGCCGCGAGCCACTGCCGCTGCGCGTCCGAAGCACCATCCGCCAACATCGCGGTGAAGCGGACCTCCGGGGACTGCGTTCGTTCCCACACCCGTTCGACGAAGGCAGTCGTGTCAGGGAGCGGCGACGGGAACGGCTCCGCCTCCACGAGGTCAGGTCGGCCCACGCGGTTCCATGCCTGGATCAGGGCCCCTCGCCAGTCTGGCGCGGGCGTCTGGCTGCGCTGTTCGACGAGCGCCGCGAGCACCGCGACCTCCGGCTGTCCGGGCGTCAGGGATTGAAGCCGGGCCACGGCCTGTGAGGCTTCCTCCAGAGCGCCCAACTCCAGCAGCACACAGGTCTGGACCTTCAGCGCGCCCGGATGCCGAGGAGCCTCCTCCAGCGCCTTGGAAAGCTCCAGGCGGGCCCGTGCCAGGTTCCCCGACCCGACATTGGTCACGGCCCGCGAGATCTGTGCGTCGATGCGTCTCTGGAGCGCCTCGGGATTCGAGGCCGCGCGCCGCCACAAGGACAACAGGAACCGATAGGCACGCTGGAGCATGCGCTCAGCGCTCAGGGGGCGAGGAGGTTGCTCAAGAAGGCCCACTCGTCCTGGACCAGGACCGTCGCCCATTCGCGCTGGAGCGAAGGCAGGGGCCAGTTTTCAATCTGCACCTGCCGCGAGGATTGAATGACCTGACGAAGCGGCTCATAGCCCTCGGCCACCTGGGCGCGCATCTCCTCGTTCCCCACCAGGACCGCGCCCTGCTCCATCATGCGCAATCCCACGCTGCGCTCCACCAACGTGTTCTCCGCCCGGATGCGCGCTCCCAACGTGAGCAACGCCTTCCCCAGCCGGTCCTGTTCAGCCAGGGTGAGCTGGTCCTTCGTCGCCGCTGCCCGTTTCGTAAGCACCGAGGCGGGTTCCAGGACCAGGTTCGAGATCGCCACCATGAAGGCCTTGTCGAATCGCGAGGAAGCGCCCGCGGCCTCCAGGCGCCGCTCCGCATCCACATACAACTGGGACAGCGAGACGTTGCGGTAGTGCTTCAAGCTGGCGATCCGATCCAGCGCCACGATGTCTTCGTGGGTGAGCGGCGTCTCTTCCGAGGCATCCGCCATCAACAGGAGCAGCGGGATGCGGGACTCGTTCGTCTCAGGGCCGTGCGCCTCGAGCTTGAGCCGCACGGTCTCGCGCGCTTGCCGCCGCAGGTCCGCGTGCAGGCCGTCGGCGTAGCTGAAATACTCGTGGGCGGAGAGCAACAGGGGCAGGTCCTCCATTTCGGAGAGGTGCTCCACGAGCCACCGCTGCTGGGGCTCCGAAGCCTTGTGGTCCGCCAGGACAGCGACGAGGCGCGACTCCACGGACTCGGTCCGCGCCCACACGTCGGAGACGACATTCTTCACGTCGATGGCGACCTCCGGATACCGGCTGTTGTCGCGGAGGGAGGGACGGCCCGCGCTCTTCCACGCTTCGGTCACCGACTCGGTCCACCCGGGCTTGGGCGTCCGGCGCCGCTGCTCGACGAGCGCCATGAGCATGATGGCGTCCGGTTTGTCAGGGGCCATCTCTCGGAGGAGGATCGCGGTCCGGGCCGCTTCATCCTCGGCGCCCTGCTCCAACTGCAGACATGTCTGGACCATCAGCGCTCCGGGATGCTGGGGCGCCTCCTTCAGGATGGCGGCGAGCTCCGTCTGGGCCTGGGCCAGCTGCCCCTCCCAGAGCTGGTTCGCGGCCACATGGACCCGCGCGTCGATTCGCTTCCGGACCGCCTCCTGTTCCCCCGAGGAACGCTGGCAGGCCACACTGGTGAGCAGCAGGCCCAGGGTCAGCAGGGAGCAACAGCGACGAAGGGATGCCATGCCCACAGCCTACGCCCGTCCATCGCCGACGCGGAGCTCGCGCAGGTGTTCGACCACCCAGAGGTATACCGGTTCGACGTCCTTGAACTGGTTGTTGGAGATGGCCATCACCAGCGCTTCCGCCTCATCAATCGTGGCGTCCACCTCCAGGCCCATGCACGCCAGGGCCTCGCACATGGCGAGCCAGGAGATGCGCTTGTTCCCGTCCACGAAAACCTGCTTCGTCGCGATGTAGAAGAGCAGGTAGACGGCGAACAGCAGCCCGGGCACGGCCTCCGGCGGAGCGCCGTACTCCTCCGCGGTCCAGGCAGCCCCCAGGGTCGCGCCAGGGCCCAGCGCATCGCGGACGCCCATCCTGCCGCCATGCGCGGCGATGCCCTTGGCCTGCAACTCCTGGAGCCGGGCCAGGCCGCAGAACCGGTCATACGGCTGCGTGTCACTCATTGCGCCAGCCTCCGCAGCAGCTCACTCCACTTGCGCAGGGCGTGCGCGTCACGGACCTCGGCGGGAGGGACCGGCACGTCCACACCCTGCTCGCGGATCCAGATGAGCCGGGGGTTGGGTCCTCTGACGACCATGGCGGAGACTTCGCGCAGGTGAGCGGCCTGCGCCACCAGTTCCGCCGTGGCAGCCAGCGTGAGAATCCCGCCCTCTCGCGGTGCAAGCTGGATCGTCGGCGTGTTCGACACGCCAGGATCGATTCCTTCGACAGTGCCGTGAATCACTTCCAGGTGAGGCAGCATCCCGAGTCCCCCGCAAGCATCCGCTGCTCGAACGCCATGACATCCTCTCATGGCACGACAAGGGCGCGCAGGTGCTTCCATTCTTCATCCAGAGCCGCCTGCACCCCGTCAGGCCCAAGAACGACCATGCGCCCAGCCTACGCCTTCTTCCTCCGAGTCCCAGACCGGGACTTTCGCGTCAACTTCACCTGGTTGCTGCCCGCGGACCACTGCCGGCCTTCGCGCGACTCCCAATCACGCACCGCGCGGGCCACGAGCGGAGCCTTGTCCTCCAGATAGTCCAGCGTCACGCGCCGCTGCTCGTACTCCTCCAGCCACTGCCTTCGATACCGGACCACGCGCTCATCATGGTCCAGTCCCAACAGACGAAGCGTCTCGGCGGCTCGCTCTCGTAATCGCGGCGGACAGCGCTCCGTGACCTGGAGCTGAAGCGATGGAAGCAGGAGCGCGAACCACCCGTCCTCGACTTCAAACGGGTCCAACAGGCGAGCCGAGACCAGCGCCTGCTTCCGGCTGTTGAGCCATCCAGCCGAGTACCGGAAATTGGTCCACTCATAGGCAAGCCGCCGGTCTTCATCGAGGGAGATGAAGTGGTCGACGGTGCCTGGCGCGCCCAGATACATCGCGGTGTAGGCACACCGTTCGAAGAAGGCTTCCGCGAGTTGATCATTGCAACGCCGCCAGTATGCGGGCGGACGGCGGAGGGACTTCGGGTTGCCTTGCAGCCACCGGCGCCCGGGCGCTCTCACCCGTGAATCGAAGTCCTCAGGCTCTCTTCTTGGATCGCACCGGATCACGGCCGCCTCCCCCATCACGAGCGACGACCCACCGCGGCCAGAACGGATCCTGCTCCGGGAGCAGACGCCGTAGTTCGGCGTCGATCTCCTTCAGGGTTCCCACGCCCTCGCGCGCCCCTCGCATGTAGGCCTCGGCGGCCTCCACCGCGCGCTCTGTCTCCAGGGCGCGCGCTTGGGCCAGCCCCATGACAGGAGACGTGAGCCAGTCGTTCGCATCCCCCTGCTTCGCCCAGGGGAGATGCCGCAGGTTCACCTGTCCCCTCTCGAGCTGGAACAGGAACAAGGCATCCTGCTCCTCATCGAAGAACGGCTCCAGCGAGGCCAGGACCAGGGGGGAGTGGGTTGTCAGGAAGGTCTGGACGGAGGTCTCGCGCGCGAGGCCGTCGATGACCTGGATGAGCGACCCCACGATGCGGCGCTGCCACAGCGGATGAAGGTGGGTCTCCACCTCATCCACCAACAGGATGAACCGGGGGTCTCGTGGCTTCCCGAGAAACGCCGAGGCCTGGGTGTGCTCGTGCCACGCCCAGACGATGAGGTAGGCCAACCCGAGGATGCGCCGCATGCCCGCGGAGGCGTGCACCACCGGGATGGTGCCGTACGGCATGTCGATGGTCGGGTAGTCCTGGACGTCTTCCACGGCCAGCCGCGTGGGCCTTCCAGGACGGATCGGCTCGTCCTTGGGTGAGAGCTGCTCCAGCGCGCGCTTCAACATCTGGAACGGTGAGTGCGCGGAGCCGTCGTCCTGAAGCTGCCAGGTCAACCAGTCTCGGACGAGCCCGTTACAGACCGTCTTCCCCTCGTATTTCAGTCCCTCCCACAGGTCCTGGGGAGAGAAGTGGAAGGCGTCCGGTCTGCGAGGCAGGTCCGGGTCCGAACGGGACGTCTTGTGCCAGTAGTTCCGCGCGGGATCCCACACCGAGAAGCTTCCGTCGACGCGGGCATAGACAGTGAGGCCCGGCATGCTCGGGCGCCCTTCGGGCCAGGGCCACAGCTGCCGTTCCGGGTCGAAGTGGCTCGTCTTGTTTGACGCACGCTGGGTCTTGCCCGTCAGCGCCCAATCAATCCGACGCCGCTTCGCCCCTCGATGAGGCCACGCCGGCAACCCGGGCCATGTCCCCGTCAGGCTCCACCACGCCACATCGAGCAAAAAGCTCTTGCCCAACCCGTTGTCGCCCGTCAGGACGTTCAGCCGGGGTGCGAACTCGACGTCCAGGCGAGGCGCGGGGCCAACCCCCTGAAGGTGAAGCTCTCGGAGCATGCGCCGACACTTAGCGCATCCCGTCCGCACCGCCCACTTCTGGAAGCCTGGATGGAGAGGGAACACCCATCCAGCGCACACCCGCCCCACCCTCCGACTGCTACACTCCCACGCCTCCATGGCCAACCAGGATTGGGTCTCGCGCCTGCTCACCGGGCGTGCGTCGGCGGACAAGGGCCTCAGCGTCCACCTCTCCGAGCGCGACGGCGGCAGCCTCCACGACAAGATGCGGCAGGCGTATTGGTGGATCACCAACAACGCCGTCATCTGCCCCTACTACGACATCGAGTTCGGCGGCACCGCCGCGCTCAAGAACACCGCCGGGGACGAGGTCCACCTCCCCGAGGACATGAGCTACAGCTCCTTCGTCCTCATCCCGCTGCTCACCCTCTTCACCTGCCGCCGCGCCCTGCTCGTGGGCGGTCCGGGCCGCGGAAAGACGACCTCCGCCATCCTCATGGCCCTGCTCTCCGGCATGGGCCGCGAGGACGTGCACCGGGGCATCCAGCGCGGCCACCCGCAGCTGTCCATCGCGGACCTGCTCGGCGCGCCCCTGCCCTCCGACATGCTCAAGGCGGAGGACCTGTCCGCCGTGAAGGTCAGCTGGCGCAAATGGATTGGCCAGCGCGTGAAGATCATCGACGAGTACAACCGCATCCCCACGAAGACCCAGTCCGCCCTGCTGTCGCTCCTGGGCGAGGGCTACGCGGAGATGATGGACCAGTACGTCTACACCGGCCGCTCGTCCTGGTTCCTCACCGCCAACGACGACCAGGGCGGCGGCACGTTCCAGGTCATCGAAGCGCTCAAGGACCGCCTGGACGTCGTCGTGCGCGCCGTGCCCTTCAACTCTGGCTTCGTGGACACGCTGCTCCAGCGCATCGAGTCCGACAAGTCCCCGGAGGAGCTGCTCCCCAGGGACATCGTCTTCACCCCCGGCGAGCTGGAGAACGCCTACAACGCCATCCTCGCCGTGGAGGTGCCCAAGGGCGTGCTGGAGCGCGTGGCCTTCTTCCTGGGCCAATTGGACTTCTGCCGCATGGCGTCCCCGCGCTTCGAGTTCAAGCACAAGGACACGCTGAAGCTCGCGGGCCAGACCGTGTCCGCCGTGTGCAACGAGCAGTGCCCGTTGGACAAGAAGGTGCACCTCTGCACGCAGACGGAGAACGGCACCAGCGTGCGCGCGTACCAGACCATCCTCCACTTCGCGAAGGCGCTCGCGTTCTTCCGCGGCCACCGCGTGACGGAGCTGGAGGACTTCCGGCAGATCATCCCCTGGGTGCTGCACGAGAAGCTCACCCCCAACGCGCGCAGCCCCTTCTTCGAGGTGAAGGGCAACAAGCTGCTGCTCCAGGACCGCGTGGCGTGGATCCGCAACATGTTCGACATGGCCATGGCCCGCTACGGCACGCACGCGCCCGTGCGCCAGAAGGTCGCCGCCCTGCGCGCGGAGCTGGACCTGGGCCTGTCCGGCGTGGACCTGCGCACCACGGAGAAGCGCCTGTCCGCCGTCACCGTGCTGATGAACGACCTGATGACCCGCCAGGAGCTGTCCGGTCCGGTGTACGAGGACCTCATCCACTTGAAGTCCCTCTACAGCCGCTACCGCAACTACGCGACGTGGTTGAAGGAGAACCCGGGCGGTCAGGGGAAGCAGCCATGAGCGAGTTCGTCGACGAGTTGGAGAAGCAGGCCCGCGGCCGGTTCGTGCGCTGGGATCGCACGCTGTGGGACGAGTTCCTCAAAGGCCCGGGGGTCCGCATGGGCCGGGCGCTGTCGAGCGGTGACGCCGCGGCGGGAGAGGAGACCCTGCGCACCTACCTGCGCCTGGGCGCCGAGGGCATCGGGCTGGGCTACCTGTATCCGCGGTCCGCCGGCAGGGAGAACTTCTTCACGCTCGCGTGGACGGACCTGCTGCCGCGCCTGCTCCCGGACCTGCGTCAGGAGGAGCGGGCCGCGGCGCTCGCGCGCATGTGGAACCTCGGCGAGAACCTGGAGTCCGCGCCGCCCTGGGTGCAGCGGCTGTTCTGCCGCCTGGGCTCGAACCTGTCCTCGCTGGAGGACCTGGAGGGCCACCTGCACGCCATCGCCAACGAGGCGATGGAGCCGCCCACCCAGGCGCTGGGCGACACGTCCACCGCGCAGTGGGTGGACCTGTCCCAGGAGGACGCGCGCTTCATGCCCGGGGAGATGCACTTCCTGGCGCCCGCCGTCGTCTGCGTGCACGACCGGCACCGCGCCACCGCCGCGGGCGGACGCGACGCGGCCACGCAGGGCGTGTGGCTGGTGAAGAAGCCCATCCTGCTGGGGCCCATGGGGTGCAACGCGCGGCTGGAGCCCTCGACGGGCAAGCCCTCCAAGGCGCTCACCTCGCTGGCGCAGCGCGACCCTCGCGCGGGGGACTGGTACAGCACCCAGCATAACGAGTGGCGCGCGGTGGCCACGATGCACACGTCCCAGTGGCTGGCGGTCATCCTGCCGGCATGAGCGCGGGCGCGGCCTTCACCCCGGAGGAGGTGGAGCGGTGCTGGCGCGACGCGCTGGCGCTGTGGGACGTGCACGTGCAGTTGAGCCCGCCCGAACCGCACCAGCCCTTCCGGCCCGGCGAGGCCGCGCCGGACGAACCGCTCGCGTACATCGACCTGGCGCGCCGGCAGGTGTTCGTCCACTTCGACCTGCTCGTCCGCATGGGCGCGCGCGACAGCCTCACCGCCGTGCTGGCCCATGAAGTCGGCCACCACGTCCGCTTCCCGCACACGCTGGGGTGGGACGCGGAGTTGCGCGTGCTGGAGCAGCGCCTCATCCCGGGCCTGGGCCAGTCGCTCACCAACCTGTTCTTCGACCTCCAGGTGAACGAGTTCGTGGGGCGCACCCACGCGGAGGCGCTGTGCCAGGTGTACCGGGGCTTTCTGCGCACGCCCGACGGACGCAAGAAGAACAAGTCCCAGAAGAAGCAGGACGGCGACACGGGCACGAGCGGGCCGTCCCCGCTGTTCTGCTTCTACCTGGCCATCTACGAGGAGCTCTGGCGCCGCGAGCCCGGACACCTGGTGCCCGAGGCCCTGCTGCCGAAGCTGGAGGAGGCCTACCCGGGCTTCCGCGCGCAGGCGCGCCTGTTCGTGCAGACGTTCTACGCGCTGCCCGACCCGCGCCTGCAATTCCTCTACTTCTGCGCCGCGTTCATCCGCTTCATCGACCTGCCTTCGGAAGTGGGCTTCCGCATCCCGCTCGCGGGCGACCTGGGCGCTCCGGACGAAGGCGACCTGGACGCGGCGGTACAGGCGGGCGGCCGGTGGCAGGACGCGCTGGACGAGGCCCGCGCGAACGGCTGGCTGGACGACTCGCACGACACGAAGGAGTCGGATCCGCTGGAGACCATCCGCCGCGCGACCGCGCACCGTCCCGGCGACGATGGCGGCAGGCTGCGGCGGGCGCTGGTGGGCCGGTACTACCGGCGGCTCGTGGACCCGTACATCCTCAAGCTGCCCGCTTCGCCCTCGAAGCCGGAGCCCTACCTGCGCACGATTCCGGAGGCGTGGGAGTACGGCGACGACCCGACCACCATCGACTGGACGCTCACGGTGGTCGCGCAGGGCCACCTGGCCGCCGTGACCCCCCTTCGCCGCGAGTTGGAGGCGGACCTGCCGCCGCCGTCGGACCTGGGCGTGCCCGCGCTGGAAATCTACCTGGACACCAGCGGCTCCATGCCCAACCCGCAGCAGGACCTCAACGCGATGACGCTGGCCGCGCAGGTGCTGTCCGCCTCCGCGCTGCGCAAGGGCGCCACGGTGCGCGGCATCATCTACTCCGCGGACAACCCCATCGTGTCCCCGTGGATGTACGACGAGGAGACGGCGCGCGACTTCTTCCTGCACTACATCGGCGGGGGGACGTGGTTCCCGGTGGAGGTGATGGAGCAACTGTCCGAGGAGCGGCCGGACGCGCTGCGCGTCGTCATCTCCGACAGCGACTTCCTCCACAACATGCGGCAGGAGGGCGCGCTGCCGCGGTTTGTCCGAGGGATGAACCGGTCGCGCCGGGTGGTGGCCTTCCTCGCGCTGCCAGACGACGCGCCCGCGCGGCAGGTGCTGGCGCCGGTGCTGGGCAGCCCGCGCTTCCGGCTGGCGACCGTGCAATGGATGTCTGACTTTGGCCGTGCCGCCGCGGCACTGGCCGATGCCCTGTTGGAGAAATGATGGCGGTCTCGATTCCCCACATCCGTGAGCAGCTGGCGGCCATGCCCCTCGTGTCGCCGTATCCGCGCGACCTGGCCGTGGCCGTCGTCTGCGACACCTTCCGCATGGCCAGCCAGCGCCCCCCGTCACAAGCCGAGTGGGCGAAGCTGGAGCAGCGCCTGAAGAACCCGCTGTTCCAGGAGCAGGTGGGCATGCTCGCGCACGTGCTGCTGGTGTCCGACCTGCGCAAGAAGACGGTGCTCTACCTCACCGCGGACCGCACCCCGCAGGCGCGGCTCCAGCAGTTCTTCGAGGAGATCCATCCCCTCACCGCGGAGATGATCCGCTCCAACGTCTTCCGCCAGGAGGAGTTCCTGCGCAAGTGGCTGGCGGCGGTGGGCGCGGACGTCGAGGGCGAGACGGAGGCCGAGTCGAAGCGCCGCCTCAAGGACCTGGACTACCGGCAGGCCGTGACGGACCTGCGCAAGGTGGAGGAGGCGCGCAAGAAGGAGGCGGACCGGCGCCAGGAGATGCTCCAGGAGGCCCAGCGCAAGGAAGCCGAGGCCCGGGGCTGGCGCGAGTGACGCTCGGGGTCGCGCCCAGGGCCCGCATCCGCCGCGACAGCCAAACGCAGCGCCCGCACCTGCCGTGGGCGCTGGACGTGGCGGCGGGGCTGGCGCGAGGAGCGGCCACGGTGGACGAAGCCACCGCCCGCGCGGAGCTGGAGGCGCGCCTGCCCGCCTTGCGTGACGCGCTCCGGGGCTCGCCCTACTACGTGCGCGTGCTGCGCGAGTCGGGCCTGCACCCGGGCGACCTGCGCCGGCTGGAGGACCTGCGGCACTTCCCCGCGCTGGACCGCGCCACGCTCGCGCGCCACTGGGAGGACGTGCCCACGCTGCCCGCCGCGTCCGACGAGTGCGTGGTGGTGAGGAGCTCCGGCACCACCGGCGACCCGGTGAACGTGCTCCGAGACCGGCGCGACTGCCTGCTCATGTGGGCCGTGCTTCGCTTCTTCACCGGGCGCACGAACACCGTGCCTCCGCCGCGTCCGCGCGTGGTGCTGCTGGACGCGCTGCCGGGCGGGCTGGAGTACTCGGTGCGCCTGCCGCTGTTCCACGACGGCGCCCTGCACCGCGTCTCCGTGCTGCGCGACGACGCGGTGGCTCGCCTTCAACGGGTGAAGGCCTCCATCGTCTTCTCCGACCCGGAGGGGCTGCGCTGGCTGCTCGCGCATCCGGAGGTGCCGTCCCCCCGGCTGGTGCTCACCTCCGCGCAGCACCTGCCGCACGCGCTGCGCGACGCGTGGAGGCAGGAGCGCGGCGTGCCGGTCCTCAACTACTACGCCGCCACGGAGACGGGGCCGCTCGCGTGGGAGTGCATGGAGGACGCGAACCGGGGCCGCTTCCACGTGCTCACGCCGGACGTCTGGCTGGAGCCGGACGGGGACGAGGTGGTGGTGACGCGGCTGCGCCCCAGCGTGCTGCCGCTCTTGCGCTACCGGCCCGGGGACACCGGCACCGTGCGGCGCGACGCGTGCGCCTGCGGCTTCCACGGCTGGACGCTGACGGGCTTCGGCGGACGCGGGGCCTGCGCGTTCCACACGCCTTCGGGCCGCGCGGTGGACGCGTGGTCGCTGGCGTGGGTGTTCAAGCACCACCCGCTGCGCGCGTTCCGGCTGACACAGGTGGGGTTGGAGCGCTTCACGCTGGAGCTCTCGGGCGCGCCCGCGGACAGCGTGGCGGCGCTGCGCGAGCGGCTCACCGCGGCGCTGCGCAACCTGGGCTGGACGGCGCCGGTGGTGGACGTGCGTGGGGAGGAGGGGCTGGCGCCGGCCGCCAAGCCGCTCCCCTTCCGTTGCGAGCTGGCGCTTCCTGGATGAGCCGGGCCTTCGCCTGGCCGTTTGCCCTGGATTCCCGCGCCTCGCGTGAAGATTCTCCCAGGGAGGGTGCACCCGCACGGAGGACACATGGAGACTCGGAAGCTGGGCAGGCAGGGCCTCACCGTTTCGGCGCTGGGCCTGGGCTGCATGGGCATGTCGGACTTCTACGCGGGCCGTGACGACGCGGAGTCAGAGGCCACGCTGCTCCATGCGCTGGAGCGGGGCATCACCTTCTTCGACACGGCGGACGCCTACGGCCCCGGCCGCAACGAGGAGCTGGTGGGCCGCGTGCTGGGCCCCCACCGCCAGCGCATCGTCCTGGCCACGAAGTTCGGCCTGGTGCGTGACCCCGCGAATCCCCAGTCGCGCGGCGTCAACGGCCGGCCGGAGTACGTGAAGCAGGCGTGCGACGCGAGCCTGAAACGCCTGGGAATGGACGTCATCGACCTCTACTACCTGCACCGCGTGGATCCGAAGACGCCCATCGAGGACACCGTGGGCGCGATGGCGGAGCTGGTGAAGGCCGGCAAGGTGCGCTTCCTGGGGCTGTCGGAGGTGAACTCGGAGACGCTGCGCCGCGCGTGCGCCGTGCATCCCATCACCGCGCTCCAGTCGGAGTACTCGCTGTGGAGCCGGGACCCGGAGGACGGCGTCCTCCAGACGTGCCGCGAGCTGGGCGTGGGCTTCGTCCCCTACAGCCCGCTGGGCCGCGGCTTCCTCACCGGCCAGTTCAAGCGCTTCGAGGACCTGCCGGAGGACGACTACCGCCGCCACTCGCCCCGCTTCCAGGGGGAGAACTTCCAGCGCAACCTCAAGCTGGTGGAGCACATCGACCGGCTCGCCGGCCAGAAGCGGTGCACGCCCGCGCAGCTGGCGCTCGCCTGGGTGCTGTCGCGTGGGCAGGACGTGGTCCCCATCCCCGGCACCAAGCGCCGCAAGTACCTGGACGACAACCTGGGGGCCCTGGACGTGAAGCTGACGCAGGAGGACCTGGCGGCCATCGAGTCCATCGCGCCGCCGGGCGTGGCCGCGGGCGAGCGCTACCCCACCACCATGCAGGGCTTCCTCCAGACCGACACCCGGAAGGAGACACGCTGACGGCCGGCCCCTGGCCCGTCCGCCCCGCGCATTTATGACCGCGCCCGCTCCGTCCCGCCCGCCGCATCCGCCGGCGCCCCCCTCCTCCCCGTCTCCGCGCGCGCCGGGGCCGTTCCAGAAGGAAGAGGGCTCCGCGCTGCTGAGCTATGGGCTGGCGACGGCGGGCGTCCTGGTGGCGTTCCTCGCCCAGCGGCTGCTGTGGCCCTACATGTCCAGCGCCCCGTTCCTGGCCTTCTTCGCCGCCGTCGCGTTCGCGGGCTGGCGGGGAGGCTGGGGACCGGGGCTGGTGGCGACGGCGCTGTCGCTGGTGACGGTGGACTACTTCTTCCTGTCCCCGCTGGGGAACTGGATGATCCACCCCGGCAACCTCATCGCGCTGAGCTTCTTCCTCGCGCTGTCGATGTTCGTGACGTTGCTCAACGTGCGCCTGCGCCGGGCCAACGCGGAGCGCGCGGACCTGCTGGAGCGCGAGCGCGCCTCCCGCGCCGCCGCCGAGTACGAACGCGCGCGCCTGCATGAGCTGTTCATGCACGCGCCCGCGCACCTGGTCATCTTCCGCGGGCCCCAGCACGTCTTCGAGCTGTCCAACCCCCTCAACTCCGCGATGCTGGGCAACCCGCCTCATCTGCTGGGCCTGCCCGCGCGCGAGGTGGGACCGAAGGAGGAGGCCGAACGCGTGGCACGCATCCTCGACCACGTCTACGCGACGGGCGAACCCTTCGAGGGCCGGGAGGTGTCCCTCAAGCTGCCACAGCCCGATGGCTCCCTCCGGGAGTTCATCTTCGACGTCACGTACACGCCCACGCACGACGCGCACGGGCAGGTGGACGGCATCGCGGGCTTCGGCTTCGACGTGACGGACGTGGTGCGCGCCCGCTCCCGGGCGGAGCGGTTGGCGCGCGAACTGTCGCACAACGAGGAGCACCTGCGGCTGCTGGCGGGGGCCAGCTCCTTCCTGGCCACGTCGCTGGACGACAAGGCCACGCTGCGCAACGTGGTGCGGCTGGCGGTCCCCACGCTGGCGGACTGGTGCCTCATCGACAGCGCGCGGGAGGACGGCACCTTCCAGCGCATGGAGGTGGAGCACGCGACCACGGAGCCGGAGTCGCTCGCGGAGCCGCTGCGGTCCCGCACGACGTACGTGTCGGGCCTCCCCACGCTGGCCGGCACCGGGCCGCGTCATCAAGGGCAGCCCTTCTTCATCGAGAACTTCACCGACGACGTCCTCCCGATGTTGACGGACGACCCGGAGCGCATCGCGCTGCTGAAGGAGCTGCGCGTCCGCTCGCTGGTGGTGGTGCCGCTGGTGGCCGGGGAGCGTTCGCTGGGGTTGCTCAGCTTCGTCACCACGCACCGCTCCGGGAGGCGCTACACGTCCGCGGACCTGCCCTTCCTCCAGGAGCTGGCCAACCGCGCCGCGCTCTCCATGGAGAACGCCAGGCTGTACCGCGAGGCGCGGGAAGCGGTGCGACTGCGCGACGAGTTCCTGTCCATCGCGAGCCACGAGCTGAAGACGCCGCTCACGCCGCTCAACCTCAAGCTCCAGTCGCTGCGGCGCGAGCTGGACCGCCACCCGGGCCCGGTGCCGCGCGAGGTGGTGGAGCGCTACCTGGACGTGGGCTCGCGGCAGCTGAAGAAGCTGGCGGAGCTGGTGAACGACCTGCTGGACGTGTCGCGCATCGCGGCGGGACGGCTGTCGCTGGAGTGCGTGCCCATGGACCTGGCGGAGCTGGTGCGCGACGTGGCAACCGCCTACGAGGGCCCCGCCGCGCGCTCCGGCTCCGTGCTCCAGTTGGAGTGCACGGACGCCACGATGATGGGCGTGTGGGACCGGCCGCGCCTGGAGCAGGTGGTGGTGAACCTGGTGGACAACGCCATCAAGTACGGCCAGGGGCGGCCCATCCAGGTCCGGCTGGAGACGCGCGACGGCATGGCGGCGCTGACGGTGCGGGACCAGGGTATCGGCATCTCGGAGGAGTTCCTGCCGCGCCTCTTCGGCCGCTTCGAGCGCGCCGTGAGTGACCGCCACTACGGAGGCCTGGGACTGGGCCTCTACATCACCCGCACGCTGGTGGAGACCATGGGCGGCACGGTGCGGGTGGAGAGCCGCCTGGGCCAGGGCTCCGTCTTCACGGTGGAGCTGCCGCTGCCCGCGCTGACGGCGGACGTGGGAGCTCCGGCGCCCTGATCAGGACGCGGCGCGAGCGCGCGGCAACTGCGCGTGGGGTTCCCAGGGGCCGCTGGAGCCCAGGCAATGGCGGCAGGTGGCGAGCGGCGTGTCCCGCTCCAGGTAGCCCAACAGCCGCGTGAGCAGGTCCGGGTCATCGAGCGGCACGCCGTCGTGTTCGACGAGCGCGGGCAGGTGCGGATGCTCCGCGGCGAAGACGGTGGCGACGTGGGGCGGACGGGTGCAGGTGTAGAAGCGGCCCTGGTGGACCAGGTGGCAGCGCTGCTTGAGCCAGCACGTGTCGAAGACTTCGCGCACCTGCGCGTCGGACGTGAGCGGCGCGTCCGGGGTGATGCGCTGGAAGCGGTCGATGGCCTTCACCGTGAGGTGGACGCCGTGCCGGTCGCAGCGCTCGGTGATGCGGGCGATGGAGCGCTCGGGCAGGGGCGCGGACGTGTAGAACGACAGCGTCATCCGGTCGAGCCGCTCGTACACGGCGTCGGGAGCGCTCTGCGCCAGGAAGCCGTTGGTGGTGACGGACACCTGGTCGGTGAGCCCGGAGGCGCGCACCGCGTCCAGCACGGCGGGCAGGTCCGGATGGAGGAAGGGCTCGCCGCCGGTGAGCTTGAAGACGTTGGGCTTGAGCACGCGCGAGAGGCGGCGCAGGTCCTCGGCCAGAGCCTGGGGGGACACGGCCCACGCGGGCAGGTGCGGCGACAGCGGGCAGCACTGCGCGCAGCGCAGGTTGCAATGCGTGGTGACGTGCGTCTCCAGGGACCAGGTGAGGACGCGGCTGTCGTGAAGCTCGTAGCGCACGGCGCGGGAGTCTACTCCCTGAATCAGGAAGAAGTGCCGGAGCGGTCGGCCGTCAGCTCTCGGTCAAGACGAGCTGATCCATGGCACGGGTCATTGCCACATAGAGCAGCCGGGCTTCCTCCTTGGCATCCGGCCGCTCGGGTGCCGGGCGCTTGAGGCGGGGAATGGCGACGACAGGAAACTCCAGCCCCTTGCTGGAGTGGAACGTCAGGACCTTGACGCTGGCCTCGGAGGACTTGAAGGCGGATTGGCCAGAGCCCTTGCCCACCCACTGCAGGGGAATGCCCATGTGGCTCAGGCGCTGAACGGCACGCTGACCGATGTCCGCACTGCGATAGAGCAAGGCCATCTCATTCCAGGCGTGGCCTTCGTCATGAAGCTGCTGGAAGCGTCCCCCGATGTATCGCAGCTCTTCATGCAGGTTGGGCAGCGTGACGACCTTCGGCACAGGCCCGCGGCGTCCCGCGGATTGGGGTTGGACGAGCGGAACGCCATCTTCATCCGCGTCGTTGGGAGTCAGCACCTCCCGCGCGAAGTCGGCGGCGAATTGAAGGATGTCTGCGGTGTTGCGGTAGTTCAGTCGCAGGATGGTGGTACGGCCCTGGGCCTGGATGCCCACGCTCCGGAAGCTGAACCGCTTGTGCGGATAGATGGCTTGGGCGTCGTCGTAGAGCAGCAGGAGCGAGTTCGTGCTCGGGTCCACCATCTGGGAGATGAGCTTGAACCACTCCGGTTGGAAGTCGTGCCCTTCGTCGATGAGCACGGCTCCGTACTGCGCCCGGGGAATGAGACCCCGATCCACGGCGGCGATGACCCGCTGGACGAGCTGCTCGACGAACTCACCGGACGGCAGCCCCTGGGGTGGAAGTCCCACGTGGAAGTGGCGGAGCTGGGCGTAGCACCAGGCATGAAAGGTCTGGATGACCACTTGCCCTGAGAGCCCCTGGGCGCGCAGCAACTGCTCCAGCCAGCCATAGAGCGGCTTCCCAAAGCAGAGGACGAGGATGGGGCGATGGAGCGCTCGGGCCAACTGCAAGCAGCGATAGCCCAGGATCATCGTCTTGCCGGAGCCAGCGACTCCGTGGATGACCCGGTGCCCTTCCCCCAGGCTGCGAGCCAGCTGCTCCTGCTGGAGGTCCATGATGCGGATGAGGTCCGGAACCGAAAGCTCCAGCTCGGCCTGCACCGGCGCGGAACGGGCAAGCGGGCCGCTGCCAATCCGAAGCTCGGGGAAGATGTGCCAGCGGATCCGGTCCAGTTGCGGCAGTGAGATGGGCTGCGAGGGGGACCAGGGGAACATGTCCCAGAGCCGCTTCTGGAACCGCTCGGGGTCGACGTCTTCCCCCATTTCATCCCGGCAGATGACGCGCGAGGGAGGCAGCACCTTTCCCAGGTCGCCCTCGTCGAACTGCTTCCGGGTGATGTTGGAGAGGACGACCCCATGGCTCCAGGGCAGGACGAGCCGGCCCCGGTGCGGACCCTCGGGGTTCACGAGCATGGGATCGCGCTGAAGCAGCGTCGCGATCTCCTGGACGTAGATACGGGACTGCTCAAAGGGGTTGGCCACCTCCTTGAGGCCGGTTTGCGTCACCAGGACCGCTCGTGCCTTGTCGATGGTCTGGAGGGTGTCGCGCTTCCAATCCTTCACTTCGAGGACCAGCAGCCCCCGGCGCGGATGCAGGACGATGAAGTCCGGATGGTGACCCGTGCCACCGATGGGGACGTCGTACCAGAGCAGGTAGTCGTCCTCGAGCTTCTCCTCCAATCGGCGAGCAAACCGCTTCTCCCCGGCCTGCATCCGCGAGAGGCACTGGTTCAGGGAGGGGATCAGCGTCGCCATACGGAAAGTCTGCCTCCTGGGAGCCAAGGTGGACAACTCCACCTTGAAGCACCTGGACTCAGGGTTCCCATCCACCGCGTACTGGGCTCCTGCTAGGGTGGCCCGGCCCATGACGAAACTGAGAAGACTCAAAATTGAAGAATTCCGGCACGTCGCCGCAGGCACGGAGCTTCACTTCCGCGATTCCCTCAATCTCCTCCTGGGCAAGAACGGCAGCGGCAAGACGACGCTGTTGAACCTCATCGTCATGGCGTTGCGCGGGGACTTCACTGAGATCCTGGAGGAGCCCTTCCAACTCGAATACGAACTGGAAGCAGACCAGGACCGGATTGAGGTCCGCCTGCGCAATACCCTTCGGTTCTCCTCGGTGGGCTTCCCTCCACCAAGTGGACAGGGCACTGTCTGGGGCTGGGCTTCCTTGAGCGGGCAAGGCACAGGCTGGGGTGACTCGGTGCTTACCCGAGCCAACTCAGGCGCACGGCCTTCTGTGATTGGCGAAATCACCCTCTCCGGCCCTAACTTCACTCCTCCGATCACCGTCAGTTTCGAAGGGGAGCGAGTCGTCATTCGCACACCCGAGAAAGTCCTCAAGGAACTCACGGACTTTTTCGTTGGCCCGTCCGACATCGCGAATCTTCCAGATATCGTATCGAGCATCCAGTTGGCGGATTCTGGCGAGTCCTACGGCCCCGCTGCAGCACGGCTGATGACCGTGTTCGGGGTCAATTACTCCGTCAAGCGCCTGGACGAGTCGCTTGAGCTTTTGACGCAAGCCATTTCCAATTCACGCCTCTTTTCTGCACGTAACATTCCTCAGCCAGGACAGCTAAGGGGAGGACTCCTCTTCTTTGGTGACTGCCCCGTGTCCATCCTTGGACAGGCCAACGTTCAACTCACCCAGCACAATGATGCGGATGAAATCCGCCTCAGCACCAAAGACGACACCGCTGAGTTCTTAAGCAAGTTTATTCGCCTTGTGGGGTTGGATGTTGCAAATGCCAAGCTCGCGCGAACGGCACGCCGCCCCATCGGATATACCGAGGAAGTCGACTTCGGGAATCTTCGGTTTGAGTTCTCCAGGCGAGACAGATCAATCCTGTCCTACTCCCATCTAAGTTACGGACAGAAGCGGCTCCTCGCCTTTTACTACCAACTGGCGTTCACCTCACCAGTCGTTGTTGCCGATGAACTCGTGAACGGCATGCATCATGAATGGATTGAGGCGTGCCTGGAAGACCTGAGTAGCCGACAGGCCTTCCTGACAAGCCAGAACCCATTGCTACTTGACTATCTGTCATTTGAAACAGCTAAAGAGGTCCAATCCTCCTTTGTCCTCTGCCGTAATGTGACACAGGATGAGCGAACTCAATTGACCTGGGAAAACATGTCCGCAGAAGAGGCCCAGGGCTTCTTCGATGCGTACCAGGTGGGCATCCAGCACGTCAGCGAGATCCTGCGAACCCGAGGGTTGTGGTGAGCCCCTCGCAGCCCGCCTTATCTGTCCTGCTCTTGAGCGAGGACTCTGGGAGCGACGCCTTCGACACCCTTGAGCGGCTTGCGAAGGAGATCTTGAAGCAAGTCGATGCGTACACTCGGACACAGCCTGCCCGTCTTTCCTTTGAACCTGTTCGCCAGGAGGAAGCGCTCAGAGCCCTTCATGCGAATGTGTGGAAGAGTGACAAGGCTCGCGACCGTCGCAACCAGGTAGAACTGGTCAGGACCCTGGCAACTCAGCTCATGCGAGAGCACGGCTGGGCATTCTTTCATTTCGATGGAGATCGGCCCTGGTCTGAACGCGCATCGAGTGAAAACATGGCGAAGTTCAGCCAACTCATCGAGGCGAAGGTCTACAGGCTCATCGTCGAGCAGCTTTCGGCCCTCGCAGGACGCGCCGCCACGCCCGTCGCGCAGCGGGAGGTCGAAGCCCAAGCGCGCCAGCGGATGAAGCGCCTCAAGCGGATCGTCCCGTTCTACAGCATTGAAGCCTGGCTCTTTCAAAACACCCGCGAAGCCATCCGGCTTTGCGAACGACATTACGGCGGGCGTGATGCCGACCAGTTCCAGCGCTGGGAGCAAGAGCGGCACGCACTCGATGAAGTAAGCAAGCCCAAGGAACGAGTTTGCCTGGGCGCGAAGCACAACCACACGCTTGCATCCGAGGCATTCCCTACGCGCGATGTGTATGCCGCTGGCTGCTCGTTCGCGTCGGTCGTGGACGATTTCCGACAGGACGAAGAGCTGTGTGAAGCGCTCCAGCAGACGTACACCGCGCCAGTGACATCAACGTAGTCGCTCGCTTGGTGGCTTGCAGGTCGCCTACGTCCAACTGTTCACGCACCCACCGCCCCGGGGGCCCGTATCCCGCCACGAGTCCCAGGGATACAGGTGCGCTCCCATGGCGCCGCCCGAGCAATTCGAGTCCTCGAAGCTCCGCACCCTCGATGTCCTCCTGCGTGAGGGTTTCGACCGGGCCTCCCTGGAAAAGACCGCGGCGGCGCTCATCGGCGCGGCGCAGTGGATCATCCGCCCGGTGCCGTTCGAGCCCACCGGCCGCTCGTTCGACCTCCTGCCTCCAGGCATCATCGAGCCGGCAGAGGCGTGGGAGCTGGCGCGCCGCCTCCGGGCAGACCCGAGCGTGGAGGACGCGGATCCTGCCTTCGAGGCAGTCTATGCGGAGCAGACCGAGGCCACCGACACGGCGCCCACGCTTCTCAAGGCGCAGCGGGTGGAGGCCAGGCCGGGGGCGTTCAACGAGCACGATTGCGATTGGAGCCCACGCTTCGTGAGGGCGGATGAGGCGTGGACCCTGGCCGGCGGCGCGAGCCAGGGCGAGGGCATCCTCATCGGCCATCCGGACAGCGGCTACCTGCCCCACCCCGAGCTGGGACCGAACTTCACGCCAAGATTGGGCTGGGACTTCATCGACGATGACCCCACGACGGAGAACCCGGGCGGAGGCCACGGGCTGGGCACCGCGAGCGTCATGTCGAGCCCCTACAACGACCCGAGCGTGGACGGCCCGAAGCTGTTCGTGGATGGCGTCGCGCCGAAGGCCGAGGTCGTCCCGCTGCGCGTCTCGAAGCCCACGCTCTTCGTTCCCTCGCCGGTGCTGTTCAACGTGGGCGTCGACCGGCTGCGCGACGCCATCGGGTTCGCCATCCAGCGGCGGGTCCACGTCATCAGCATCAGCCTCGGGTGGCTGCCCAATGCCGGCCTGCACCGGATCATCCAGCAGGCCGTGCGGGAGAACATCATCGTCATCGCCGCCGCGGGCAACTACACGGGGCCCATCGTCGTCTGGCCGGGCGCGTATGACGAAGTCGTCGCGATGGCCGCGTGCAACGCGAGCGCGCAGCCCTGGGCCTTCTCCGCCTTTGGCAAGGCCGTCGACGCCACCGGCCCGGGCGAGAACGTCTGGGTGGCGCAGCCCGACGACAAGGTCGGGCAGAGCAGCGGCACGTCCTATGCGACCGCGACCGTCGCGGGGATCGCCGCGCTCTGGCTGGCGCACCATGGCCGGGACGAACTGCTCGCGAAGTACCGGGGAGGGCCGACGCTCGCGCAGGTCTTCCGCCATGTGCTCCGCGCCACCTGTGACAGCTGGCCCCAGAGTCAGCTCGCGTGGGGCGCGGGCCTCGTCAACGCGAAGGCGTGCCTCGAAGCCCCGCTCCCGGACGTGACGGAGCTGGAGTCGTTCACCACGAGGGCGCTTCTCCGCGAGTCCTCGGACACCGTGGCCTCGACCTTCAGCGGCCTCCAGCAAGCCGACGTCCTGAGAGGCCTCGCGACCACGCTCGGGGTCGATGAACAGAAGGCGGTGCGGCTCGATTCGGAGTTCGGGCGCGAGCTGCGCTTCTGGGCGCTCACCGATGCCCCCTTCCGCCGGGCCCTCCAGGAAGGGGCAGGCGGAGAGCGTCAGGCGCTCAAGGCGCGTGCTCAAGCCGCCCTGCCCCCCTTCTCTCCGAGCCTGCGGGCCGCGATCGGTTAGCGCGCTTCACAGAACGCCAGCACCTGGGCGAATGGATGTTCGGTCAGGACGCCGAAGAGCTTGTGTCCGCCGAGCTTCGCCTTGGAGAGCGCGGGGCTGCTCAGCCCGCAGAGGAAGCGCGCCGCCTGCCTGGGATACCCCAGCGCCTCCGGGTGCTTCGCCACGAGCGAATGGAACGTGGCCACGTCCAGCTGTTCGCGCAGGTCCGGCCGCGGATGCGGCGGCGGCAGCACGCGCGCCACGCCCGTGCGGCAGTACGTGCAGTGGCCGCACGGAGCTTCGCGCTGCTCTCCGAAGTGGGCCACCAGCGCGTTGCTCTGACAGCCGTCGTGCGTGACGAGCCGGAGTACGTCGCGCACGCGTGACACCTCCTGGACCTCTCGCTTCAGGAAGCGCTCCTGCAACAGGGCCACGAGCGCCTTCGCGTCCTCGTGCTCGCGCAGCCGCGTGTAGCGCTGACGCGGTTCGGCCACCTGCACCTCCGCGTAGCCCTGCTCCTGGAAGTAATCGAGCGCCTTCACCACCCGGTCTCTCGGCTGGTCCAGCGCCTTCGCGACTTCGGCGGGGTCGAACGTGTACCAGGTGCGTCCCTTCTTCGCGTGCGCGAACAGGTCCTTCACGAAGCGCGCGCGCTCCCCCTGGAACTTCCCGATGAGCGCCTCCACCGAGCCCGCTGGCTGCACCTTGTAGCCCGCGTAGAACGGCGTGCCCTGGCGCAGCACGCCCTCCAACTCCAGGTACGTCAGCGCCGTGCGCAGCACCAGGGGCCGCAGGTCATGGCGGTTGCCCAGCGCGTACATGTCCAGCTGCAGCTCCGGCCCCGAGGACAGCAGCTCCTTCACCAGCGCCGTCAGCGCCTCCGGCAGCGGCGTGTCCCCGAGCGCGAAGTTCTCCAGCGTGGGCACGTCATCCGGGCACGCGAGCAACTCCACCACGGAGGGCTTGCCGTCACGGCCCGCGCGGCCGATCTCCTGGCTGTAGCTCTCCAGGCCCTTGGGCAGGTTGTAGTGATACACGGCGCGCACGTTCGCCTTGTCGATGCCCATCCCGAACGCGATGGTCGCCACGACGATGCCCTTGTCGGAGTGGGTCCACGCCTCCTGCACCCGCTCGCGGTCCTCGGATTCCAGGCCCGCGTGGTAGGCGCTGGCGGGCAGGCCCTCCGCGCTCAGGAGCGCCGCCACGCGCTCCGCCGTCTTCTGAAGCGTGACGTAGACGATGGTGGTGCCGGGCGGGCGCGACTTGAGCCGCTCCACCAGCAGGGCATCTCGCGCCTCCGGCCCCGTGGGCGTGGTCTCCAGCGTGAGGTTGTTCCGGTAGAAGCCGGTGACGACCGCGTGTGACTCCGGGATGCCGAAGCCCTCGCAGATGTCGTGCACCACCTGCGGCGTGGCCGTGGCGGTGAGCGCCAGGATGCGCTCGGCCTGGAGCGTGCGGGCCGCCTGCGCGAGCTTGAGGTAGTCCGGCCGGAAGTTGTGGCCCCACTCGGAGACGCAGTGCGCTTCGTCCACCGCGAAGAGGGAGATGGGGAGCTCGCTCAAGAGCCCCATGAAGCGCTCGTTGTTGAAGCGCTCGGGGGCCACATAGAGGAGCTTCAGCGTCCCGTCTCGCAGGGACTCCGTCACCTCGCGTGACTCCTCCAGCGACAGGGACGAGTCCAACCGCGCGGCGCGGATGCCCCGCCGCTCCAGCGCGTCGATTTGATCCTTCATCAACGCGATGAGCGGTGACACCACCACCGTGAGCCCTTCGAAGAGCAGCGCGGGGAGCTGGTAGCACAGCGACTTGCCGCCGCCCGTGGGGAACACCGCGAGCGCGGAGCCGTGGGGCTCGAGCAGCTTCGTGAGCACCTCGCGCTGTCCGGGCCGGAAGGACTCCAGCCCGAAGCGCTCCCGCAACACCACATCCACCGCATCCGTCCTCATCCCAGGAGGATATCGCACCCTCCCCGTGAGGCCGGTGGCCTCCCAACGCTTCCATCCTGACCGTGAGGTTCTCTTTCCCGGAGACTGCCCATGCCCCTGCGAACCCTCTTCCTGAAGGGCCTCGTTCCCGCCTCCTGCCTGATGGCTTCGGTGGCCACGGCCTCCACGCCAGACGCTCCCGAGTCCGCCAGCCTCCAGACACCGCTCGTCAGCTGTCTGCTGGGGTCAAGCACCACCACCTACAATCCGGGCCTGACGAACACGCCTCGAGACATCACCTATCGCTCCACCACCAACCTCCCCCTCTGCCTGCCAGGGCGCTTGGGCCTGTTCACCTCCGCGTACGCGGACACGGGCAATGTGTTGCGTCAGGGCCTCTCCTGCCTGGAGCTCATCCGGCCCTTCTTCGCGACGGAGGCCACCTTCTTCTGGAACGATGGAGGCTTCTCGACCGTGTCCCTCACCCAGACCCGTGTCGAGGTCGAGGGCGCGACGACGCTCCTCATCGGCACGGGCACGGTGACGGCGGGCCGGTACCTGAATGCGCTCGCGACGCGGACGCTCACCTACGCGAACGTGGACATCGCCCAGGGGTGCCTCTCCGCGGAAGGGCTCAAACAAACCACTGGCATGGCGACGCTCGTCCTGGCGCTGCCGAGCACACCGGTCGCGCCGCCTGCCAGCACGCCCTGAAACAGCCTGTCACGTCCGCAACCCGTCCCTCGGAGGTCTCACATGCAACCACGCACCCCCTTCCGTTTCCTTCTTGTCGCGTGTCTGGCGGCGCTGACGGCGCACGCATCCGCTCAGAGCGCCCCCACTCCGTCAGCGTCCGTCCTCCCACTGCCCACGCTCAACGTGTCGTGCGTCGGCACCAGCACCTTCACCTTCTCCCCTGGGTTGAAGAACGAACCCCAGGACATCACCCACACCGCCAACGTCGACCTCCCCAACTGCGTGCTCCTCCCCTCGCTCCAGCGCACGACCGCGGCGGCGCCCACGAAGACCCAGCTCTTCCCGGGGCTGACCTGCACGGATCTCCTCAAACCCTTCGCGAAGACGGAGGCCACCTTCTCCTGGGGAAATGGGGGCACCTCGAAGGTGGTCCTGAGCCAGACGCGGGTCGAAGCGCAGGGAGCGTCCACGGTCCTGGTCGGCGTGGGCTCGGTGACCGAAGGGAAGTACAAGGGCGCGGTCGCCGTCCGGACCCTGACCTACGTCAACGAGGATGTGACGCAGGGCTGCCTCTCTGAACAAGGGCTGACGCAGACCAGTGGTCTGGCGACGCTCACCCTGACGCTCCCCCAGTGAGCGGGCCTCCGGTCCCTGCCCTCTGACATGGGCAGGGACAGCGGAGGCCACGGCAGGGCAAGGCCCCTATGATGCGGGCCGCATGCCCTCCCGCGTTCCCAAGGCTCCCGCCCCGGAAAGAATGCCCGCGCGCGGCCTGTCGCTCCGGGCGGTGAGCGACCTGCTGTTGCATGCCCGCGCGTCCAACGCGGGCGCGATCCTCGACGTGGCGCTCCCTCGCGTCATTCGTGAAGCGGAGGGACACGACGAGGAAGCGCTCGCGGCGCGGCTGCTGTCCGTCTGGTCCGACACCGTGAGGGCGCATGTGGAAGCGGGCACGCGCGAGGTGAGCCTGAGCGGCGGCGTGGACAGCGCGGCCCTGTGCGCGATGGCCGCGCGGCACGCCCCCGGGCAGGTGCGCGCGTGGACCATGGACGTGCACTTCGCGGACGCGGTGGAGCGGAGCAACGCGCAACGGATGGCGAAGGTGACGGGCGCGGAGCTGGTGGACGTGATCATCCCGGACGCCGTGCTCCCGGACCTGTTCGAGCACGCGGTCCTCGCCAACCAGACGGCCATCCTCAACGCCCGCGCCGTGGCCAGCTCCGTGTTCTACCTGGAGGCCCGGCGGCAGGGCGCGGGCCCCGTCCTCCTGAGCGGCGCGGGAGCGGATGAAGTGCTCAAGGGCACGCCGGGCGTGCTCGCCTCGGCGAAGGCGCGCGTGGATGAGGACCGGGCCCTGGCCGCGCGGGTCCTGGCGCCTGTGGACAACTCGTGGGCGCCGTCCCGAGCCGGCTCGCACGATCATGGAGCGGCACGGGGGGCTGTGGACAACTCGGGAGGGGCGCGGTCCGAAGCGCTGGAAGGCGATCAGGAATCAAAGCCATCCATCCCCTCTGGGAATCACGGCGCCGATCAAGCCGTGGGTCCTCGTGCGGACTCCACCCCTGTGGACAACTTGAGGACTGTTTCCGAGAGCGGAAACGACGATCACGCCCTCCGCGCCCCCCCTGTGGACAACCTGGGGACCGGGCTCCCCGCGCCGTGGGAGCTGCCCCAGGAGGATGCGCTTCCGACCGAGGAGCTGCGGTACGCACAGTGGGTGCTGGCCGAGCTCATCCTCCCGCCCGAGCTGCGGGGCGCCCGGGCCCATGGACTCACGGTCCGCACGCCGTACCTGGATGAAGGCTTCGCGAGGGTGGCGCTGGCCCTGCCGGAGTCCGTGCTGCTGCGGGACGGGTTCGGCAAGTGGCTGTTCCGGCACGCGGTGCGGGCCCTGGTGCCCAACGAGGTCCGCCTCGCGCGCAAGACGCCCCGGTACGGCCACACCGCCCTCTCCAGTCCGGTGCGGTCCCGCTGGCTGGAGCTGTATCGCGCCTGGCTGTCTCCCGCGCGGTTGGAGCCCCTCCAGGTCATCGACTCGAAGGCGGTGCTGGGACTGCTGGAGCGCTACGTCCGACTGCCGGCCGACGACCCGAGGGCCGGACCGATGGATCGGCTGTTGATGCGCCTCATGTCCCTGGCCATGCTTCAGGCCCACACCAAGGCGCCCCCCTGAATGTCCCGAGTCCTCATCGCCACCTCCCCTGAGAAGGGCCACCTCAACCCGATGGTCGGCGTGGCCCAATGGCTGCGCCGCCTGGGGCACACCGTCGGATGGCTGTGCATCCCCGAACCGGCGCCGCAGCTCGAATCCCTGGGCGTGGAGGTGCTGCGATTGCCACACGTCGAAGCCGCGCCGCCGGGCATCGAGACGGGAGGCGAAGCGCTGGCGAAGCTGGTGCTCGACGACGTGGCGCTGGGGAAGTGGATCCGGGGCCTGTTGCTGGATTCGGTCCCCGCGACGCTGGAGCCCGTGCGCGAGGTGGTGCGCGCCTTCCGTCCGGACGTGATGGCGCTGGACGGGATGCAGTACGCGGCGGTGCTCGCGGCGCACACGGAGGGAATCCCGTGGGCGGGCGTGTCCTCCGCGCTCACGCTGCTGGAGCCGAGGCCGGAGATTCCCCTGCTGCGCAACGTGCGCGCGCTGAAGGACGACCGTCAGGCGCTGTTCCGCCGTCACGGCTTCGACGCGCGCTTCCGCACCTGCGAGTGCCTGTCGCCCCGGCTCAACGTCATCTTCGCCACCGAGGCCTTCCTGGGCCCGGACGCGGGAGTGCCCGCGGACACGCTGCTCGCGGGACCCTCCATTCCGCCGGAGCCCCGGGGTGACGAGGTGCCCTTCCCCTGGGAGCGGCTGGGCGAGAAGCCGGTGCTGTACGTGTCCTTCGGCAGTCAGATTTCGTATCAGCCGGAGCTGTTCCGCCTCATCGCGGAGGCCGCGAAGCCCTTCGGCGTGACGCTGGTGTTGTGCGCGGGCGAGCTGGCGGACACGGACTTCCCGAGCACGCTGCCCGGTGACGTGGTGGCGGTGCGCTACACGCCGCAGCGACAGGTGCTGGAGCGCGCGGCGGCGTTCATCTCCCACGGCGGAGCCAACTCCGTGATGGAGGCGATGACGGCGGGAGTGCCGATGCTGCTGCTGCCGGTGTGCAACGACCAGCCCGTGCAGGCACACTTCCTGGAGAAGTCCGGAGCAGGGCTCGCGCGAGACCCGAGGACCCTCACCGTGGAGTCGTGCCGGGAGGCCATCGCGCGATTGCTCGCACCGGAGTCACCGATGCGCGACCGCGTGGCGGAGATCTCCCGCTCCTATCGTGCGCATGACGGCGCGAGGACCGCCGCGGAGCGCATCGCCGGGCTCGTGGAATGAGCGGCTCCAGGTGGAGTCCTCGCCGGCATCACCCGGAGGGCATCACACCGCTGGAGGTGTGGAACCTGCCCGTGTTCGGCCGCGAGCTGTGGGAGCTGCTGGGCTCCCCGTGGGTGGAGGACGACCGGCGCGCGGGAGTGCCTGGAGCCACGCTCGCGGCTCGCGTGATGCTTCCGCTGGCGGAGGCGCTCGCGCTGTTGGTGAAGCAGCACGCTCCGGACGCGGCATACCTGAGTGGAGGCCTGGCGGAGCTGGACGGCTTTCCCGCCGCGCTGAGGGACGCCACGGCATCGCTGCGCCGCCCGGTGCACATCGCGTTGTCACCGCGCTTCGCCCCCGTGCGCGCGGGGCTGCGCATGCTGGAAGCCCAGGGCGCGCGGAGTCCGCTCTGCGTGGACGTGGGCCAGACGAGCATCAAGCTCGCGCGGGCCGGAGCCACGCGTGTCGTTGAACGGAACCTCTCCACCCTGCCCCCGCTGTTCATCGGTCAGCCGCGTCCAGCGGACGGCCATCACATCCGGGACACGGTGGCGTTCATCGCGGGAGCGCTGCGGACGTTCCTCGCGGAGGACAGCCGCGAGCCGCCGGATGCGCTGTGTCTGGCATTGCCGTGTCCACTGGATGAGGCCCTGATGCCCGGAGGCTGCACCTACGGCTTCGAGGGCACGGCCTCCCTGGTCCCGGACATCCTCGCCCAAGCGGGCCTGCCGGACACGGGAGGCCCGGTGCTCGTGCTCAACGACGCGGAGCTGGCGGCCGAATCCGCGCGGCGAGCCCCGCAGGTGAAGGGACGCCGCGTGCTGTGCCTGTCCCTGGGCTTCGGGCCGGGTGGGGCCCTGCTCGACAGGGGTCGACGATAGGTCAGAACATGAAACCCGAATGGCCTTTGCTGGGGCTGCTGATTCTCCTCTCTTCCTGTGCTGTGAGCCGTGGTCCCAAGATGGCCCCGGTTCATGTTCAAGAGGGAGGGAACTGCAAGAGCAGCGCCGAGTGTAGGGAGGAACTGGATTGCATGTTCTGGTCGCTGACACCCGGTTCAGGTACCTGTCAGCGGGCGTGCGAAGAGACTTCGGACTGCCCAAGCGGAGAGCAGTGCGGCGGGGAAGCTTTTACCGATGGGCCGGGACCTTTTTGCACCGCTCCAGGCGTCGACTGATGGAGATGCGTTCAGACCTCCGAGTCATGCCGGTGGCATTCACGCGCTGAATGCCGGAGCAGCCCCGCTCCGGTTGGAGCCTGTTCGTCGCAGTGCCTGGATGAACGGGCGGGTCCCTCTCCGGAAGGAGGGGCGTCCTGCCTGAATGGGTAGGTCGCCGTCCTGCCCGGTCCGCCGATGTGGCGCGATTTCGAGCCCTTTAGTTTCAGGCTCGAAAGGAACACGCCATGTCCACCGACGCCCTCCAGTCCCTCTCGCAGTCCATCTCCACCGTCGTCGAGCGCATCGCTCCCTCCCTCGTCCGCGTCGAGGCCCGCCGTCGCCGGGGCGCCAGCGGCGTCGTCTGGGACGCCGACGGTCACATCCTCACCACCAGCCACGCCGTGGAACACGAGGGCTCCATCCAGGTGGGCCTCGCGGACGGCCGCTCGGTGTCCGCCGAGCTCGTCGGCCGAGACCCGAGCACCGACCTCGCGCTCCTCAAGGCCGATGCGAGTGGATTGACCGCGCTCGCGCCCGCGCCGCTCGATGACGTGAAGGTGGGCCACATCGTGCTGGCCATTGGCCGGCCGGGGCGCACGGCGCGGGCCACGCTGGGCATCGTCAGCGCGTTCGGCGGCGACTGGCGCACGCACGCGGGCGGCCAGGTGGACCGCTACCTGGAGACCGACGCGGACCTGCCTCCGGGCTTCTCCGGCGGCGCGCTGGTGGACGCGCAGGGCCGCTTCCTGGGCATCCCCACCGCGGCCTTCTCCCGCACCGCCGCGGTCGTGATTCCCGGCGGCACGCTGACCCGCGTGGTGAACGCACTGCGTGAACACGGCGGCATCCGCCGCGGCTACCTGGGCGTGGGCGCCTACCCGGTGCGCCTGCCGCGTGAAATCGAAGGCACGAAGGCGGGCCTCATCCTGCTCTCCGTGGATCCGGAGGGTCCGGCGCAGAAGGCCGGGCTGCTGCTGGGCGACGTGCTGGTGAGCCTGGGCGGCCAGTCGCTGCACGGCGTGGAGGACCTGCTGGGCTACCTGGGCGACGAGAAGGTGGGCGCGTCCATCCAGGCGAAGGTGTTGCGCGCGGGCGAACTGCGCGAGGTGCCCATCACCGTGGGCAAGCGTTCTTGAAAGGAGCCGGCGATGAAACTGTTGCAGCAACTCTCGGATGACCTGGAAGGGCTGGTGGCCGGCGCGGCTCCTGCCGTGGTGGGCGTGGAGCACGCGCGCGGCCACGGCACCGGCCTGTTCCTCACGCCGGACGGCTACGTGCTCACCAACCGGCACGTGGTGATGCGCACGCCCAAGCGCCTCACCGTGCAGCTCCACAACGGCGAGGAGCGGCGGGCCACGCTGGTGGGCGCGGATGCCCCCACGGACCTCGCGGTGGTGCGCGCGGAGGGCGATGACTTCCCCACGCTGCCGCTCGCGGATCCGGAGACGGTGCGGGTGGGGCAATTGGTGATGGCCATTGGCAATCCCTTCCGCCTGGAGCAGTCGGTGTCGCTGGGCGTGGTGAGCGCCATCAACCGCAGCATCACGCTGCCCGACGGCGTCATCCTGGAGGGGATGCTCCAGACGGACGCGGCCATCAACCCGGGCAACTCCGGCGGGCCGTTGCTCGACACGCGAGGGCGCGTGGTGGGGCTGAACACGTTGGTGCTGCCGTTCGCGCAGGGGATTGGTTTCGCGGTGAGCGCCACCACGGCGGCCTGGGTCGCGAGCCTGCTCATCCAGCGAGGCCGGGTGGAGCGGAAGTTCCTGGGCATCGCCGCCACGGCGGTGAACCTGGAGCCCGCGCTCGCGAAGGACACCGGCCAGCCGCGAGCCGTGCGCGTGTTGAAGGTGCAGGAGGGCACGCCCGCGGACGACGCGGGTCTCCAGCCAGACGACCTGCTGCTCGGCATCAACAGCCGGCCGGTCAACAGCGTGGACGACCTGCAGCGATTGATGGCGCTCGCCTCCGAGGAAGAGGTGCACCTGGACGTGCTGCGCAAGGGCCGCCGCAAGGACGTCTCCGCCCGGGCCCGCCACCGCCGCGAACCGGTGGCGGCCTGAGCCACCGCTATACTGCGCCCCACGATGTCCTCATTGCAGGCGCACGACATGGCCGAACGCATCGAGCGCGAGGGCTTCGCCATCCTCCCGCACGGAATCACGCCCGCCACCGCGGACGCACTGCTCCAGGCCCTGCGTCGCGTGAATGAAGAGGCCGCGTCCTCCCAGCGGAGAGGCGGCGTGCGCAACCTTCTGGAGAACGTGCCCGCCGTCCGGGAGCTGGCCCGTTCAGGTCCGGTGCGCGAAGCCGCCGAGTCCGTCCTGGGCCCGCACTGCTTCGCGGTGCGAGGCCTGCTGTTCGACAAGACGCCGGACGCGAACTGGAAGGTCATCTGGCACCAGGATCTCACCGTCGCCGTGCGCGAGCGTCGCGACGTGCCCGGCTTCAGTCCCTGGTCGGAGAAGGCCGGTGTGCCATGCGTGCAGCCGCCCACGTCCGTCCTGGAGGCCATGGTCGCGGTGCGCGTCCACCTGGACGACTGCGGAGAGGACAACGGCCCCGTGCGCGTGCTCGCGGGCTCACACCGGGAAGGTCGTCTCTCCACTTCGAGCATCCCGGGGTGGCTCGAACGAAGTGTCCCCGTGGACTGCCTCGTGCCCCGCTGCGGCCTGCTGGTGATGCGGCCCCTGCTGCTGCACGCCTCGTCACCGGCACGCGTTCCCGCGCACCGCCGGGTCATCCACCTGGAGTTCGCGGCACGGCCCCTGCCTGGCGGGCTCGAATGGCACGCGCGCGTCTGAGGCTCACGGCCACGTCAGCACCAAGCCCACGCCGTCCGGCGCGGGCACCAGGCGCGCCGTGAGCTGCCCGTTCAGCTTCGCGTTGAGGAACGTCAGCACGCCGTCGAACACCAGCAGGAACGCCCCCTGCATGAGCACGCTCTTGCCCCAGCCTCGCAGGCGCTCCGAGTCCTTGCGCATCCCGCGCTCCCACAGGAACCCGCCGAAGGCGATGTAGCCCACGTCCAGGCCCGCGTTGAGGAGCAGCACCTTCTCCATCCGCTGCCCTTCGGCCAGGCTGCGCGCCAGGTCCCAGGAGGCGGGATCCGCCGTCGCCTGCCCGTGATAGCCGAGCCCCGCGATGACCAGGTTCACCACGTTCCAGGCCGCGTTCGCCTGGAAGAAGGCCCGCGTCTCGCCTTCGCTCGCGAAGTGTCCCGCGACGCCCGTGCCGATGTTCAGCACCGCCCAGCCGAACAGGATGCCCATCGCGGTCTGGTTCACGCGCACCGCTTCCGCGTTGTGCTCCGCGAGCCACGCCTTCGCGTCCGGCGCAGGCCTCTCCTGCGCCACTCCTGGCATCGCGAAGAACAACAGCACCAGGACGCAGCAGGAACGCACAAGGCGGGCGGAGGCCATGGCGGCACTCTAGGCCCGCCAAGGCCCGTCCGCCGTGCGGCCGCCCGCGCTACCGTTCGCCGTCGTCACTGAGCGGTGGCGCTTCCCTCGCGGGCTCCGTGCCCTTCTCCGCGCCGTAGCCGCCAATGCCTTTCTGGAGGATGCGGTCCTCGCCCACGTCCTCGTCCGTCACGTCGCCCCGTTCGGTGCCCGGGCGCTGGTGCCTGGCTTCACGCTCCAGTTCCTCCGCGCTGTGGGTATCCGTGCGCTCGGGCCCCTTCACCGGCGGCCCCTTGTTGCTGGCCATGGTCGCGTCTCCTGTCTGGATGTCCTGCCCTCCAGGACAAGGTCCGGCGCGTCCCATCCCCCGACAAGGCCACTGGCGGGCTAGCATGGCCAATCGCATTGCCTCTCGGAGCCGCCTCGCCATGACCCACCCGGCCGACGCTGTCCCCTCCAGCTGTCCCTTCAGCGGCGCGGGAAAGGCCTCCGCCGCTCGAGTCCCCGGCCCCGTCTACCGGAAGCCGTTCTGGCGAGCGCGTCTGCCCGAAGTGAGCCGGGAGATCGCCTCCCTGGATGCACGGCGTGACTGCCAGCGCATCGTGCACCTGCTGACCAACTACGAGTTCCCCTTCGACATCGTGCGGTCCACGGAGATTGCCCTCTTCCACACCTACGGCAGCCGCTCCGTCTCACGCCTGTTGGACCGCACGGGTGAGTTCAACAAGCGAGGCCAGAAGCGCTACGACGACACGCGGCTGCTCATCGCGCGGTTCATGGAGTGCGGCTGGGATGGCGCGGATGGGCGCCGCTCGCTGGAGCAGATGAACCACATCCATTCCTTCTTCCGCATCCCGAACGAGGACTTCCTCTTCGTGCTGTGGACCTTCATCGACTTCCCCATCCAGTGGATGAAGGACTACGGCTGGCGTCCCTTCACCCAGCACGAGCAGGAGGCCTGGTTCCATTACTGGTGCGAAATCGGCCGCCGCATGGGCCTGAAGGACATCCCCGAGGACAAGCCCGCCTACGACGCCTTCATCCGCGACTACGAAGCGCGAGAGTTCGTCCCCAACGAGGCCAGCCACCGCGTCGCCCAGTCCACCGTGGACATCCTCGCCGGCTGGGTGCCGCGTCCGCTGCGTCCGCTGGTGGCCCCCATCAGCCTCAGCCTGGTGCCGCCGCGCCTGCTCCCCGCCATCCAGTTCGACTCCCCACCCGCCTGGGTGGGAGGCCTGGTGAAGGGCGCCCTCAAGCTGCGCAAGCGCGTCAAACGCCACGTCTCGCTGGAGCGCTATCCATCCACCCTGGACACGACGCTCAACCGCACCTACCCCGGCAACACCTACCGCATCGAAGGCCTGGGCCCGGACTACGCCCACCGCGACGCGGAATGAAAACGGGTGAGCCAGGCACAGAGGGCCGCCACGGACTCATCCAGCGTCTGACGTGGCCCCCAGAACATCGGGGCAATCGCCTCGAAGGCATCCTGGATGGCCTCGGTGCCTTCGCCGCCTGGGAGGAAGTGCCGCAGGTCACCAGCAGGAGGCGCTGAAATCTGCTTCTGCCGGATCATCTCCTCCGCCAGCGCACGGACATCCGGGTAGTCGGCAAGAGGAGGTAGCGCATCCTCGGCGGCGATGATGCGTGCCGCGTCCTCGTAGTGACGCACGAAGGTAGCGGGCTCCAGCGGCTCCTTCTTGAGCCGGCGCTGGATGGCATCCACCTTCTCCAACAGCGTGACCATGGGATGAACGCACCGCACGGCCCTGGGGCGGTTTTCCCTGAAGTCCGCCAGTTGGCGCTGGGCCTCAAGCTCATCATGGACGAATGACGCCATGTCGCGCCGGACAAAGGGCGTCACCCGCGCATTGCCAACTTCCAGGAGGACGAAGGGACGCAGGATTCCCACCATGCCGCCCAGGTGCTGCGCCGGATACAGGATGCGCACGCTGGCGGAGCGCCAGTACCGATCCGCTCCGTCGACATCCAGCTCCGTCCTCGCTCCGGGAACCTGGATGCGCTCGGCCAGGGCCTCGAAGAACGCGCGGCGAGCCTTCGTTGCTCCCGCGCCGGTGCGGAGCCAGTCCGTCACCCGGGGAAGCTCGACCGCTCCTGCCTCCAGCTTGAGGTCCAGGTCTTCCGAGAACCGCTGGATGAGCGAGAAGCCCTTCGAGAGCGACGTGCCGCCCTTGAACCAGACCTCGAAGCCCACGTCATGCAGGGCCCACAGCGTATGGGTGACCCAGTAGTCCTTCTCGGTGAGTCCAAGAGAGAGCCGCCGTTTGTCGGCGACGATTCGCAGCAGTTGATCGAATTCGGGGTCGTCGTGGATGAAGGTCATGCAGAGGCAGAGAGGATCGCTTCGTGGATCCACTCACGCGTGCTCTGCCTACCAAACCGGTCAGACATCTCTCCGAGCCGCCGGGCATCGAACGCGCCTCGCTTCAGTGCGCGCATCAATGCGCGCGCCAACTGAGCGGGTGCGACGCCTGCACTCCCGGCGTTCTCGAAGAGATCCACCACGAACCACTCCGGCGTCGGGGGTTGAGGGAAGGCGACCCGCCGCAGCTCAAAGGCCCTTCCCCCCAACTCGAAGCGACCCGAGCGCTTCGTGTTGTAGACGAGCGCCGAAGCGAAGACCGCCGTGGACCCCAACCCGAGCGCATTCCATCGCTCCGGCCCGGTGAAGACGAACGGACTGCCCTCCAGGAACGCCTTCATGATGGCTTCATCGGACGGAGCCACCACGCCGAAGCGTCCCCGCTTGGGACAGGCATAGAGCCCATGCGCCAGGGGTATCAGCACGCCCTCGCCCACCAATCGCCGGGCCAGCCGGGGTGCATTCGCGCCCCACGTGGCCAGCTCCTTCGTCCGGTAGACGCGGCCCGGCTCCAGCACGGGATGGACGGCGGCGGGCATGGTGGTACGAAATTTCCCGAAGAAAAAGGACAACGTCAACCGCGAAAAAGCCCGCATCCCTTCTCAGAGACACGGGCCTTCGGACCTCATGACGTCACAGCGGCTCAGCTCTTGTACTTCACGGAGCAGCCGTACGGCTCGGAGGTCGCGGTCGGGACCTGCTTGCCGTTGAGGAGCGCGTCCACCGCCGTCTGCACGTAGTTCACCTTGGTGGCTTCCTTGCCACGCGGGTCGTTGTCGATGGCGCCCGCGTAGCGGACCACGCCCTCACCGTCGATGACGTACATGTGCGGCGTCGTCTTCGCCGCGTAGCTCTTGCCCACCGTGCCGTCCGTGTCCAGCAGCACCGGCTGGCTGAAGCCCTCCTTCTTCTTCCAGTCCGCGGCGCTCTTCGCGTTGTGCGTGGAGGACGAGTCCACCGCCAGCCACACCACCTTCTTCGCGTCGAAGCCCTTCTGCGTGTTCTGCATCGTCTTGGCCTCGTAGTGCCGCTTCACGAACGGGCACTCCGGGTTGGTCCACTCGAGCACCACCACCTTGCCCTTGTACTCGGACAGCGAGTGGGCCTTGCCCGCCTCGTCCTTCAGCGTGAACGCCGGAGCGGGCTTGCCCACCTCCGCGGTGTCAGCGGCGAAGACGGGCGCGGACACGAAAGCCGCGGTGAGAGCCAGAGCCTTGAAGACCTGCTTCATGACGGAACCTCCAATGAGTTGAACGCCGCGCAACGAACAGCCCGACCGCCACTTCACTCCCGGCTCAAGGCCGGGCACACACCACCGAGCCACCCTTCAACGGTGACCCACACTCCGCCGCGCGCTGCACCGCCGTGATGACGCTGTCCGCGGTGAGCAGCTCGTTGAGCACCTCCGGCTTGTCCGGCGCGCCCGGGCTCAACACCAGGTACATGGGCACACCCGCGCGGCCATGCTCCGCCAGCTTCGTGGTGATGCGCGCGTCCCGCCGCGTCCAGTCCGCCACGAAGAACGCCACGTTGTGCTTCAGGAACGCCTGCCGCACGTCATCGCGCGACAGCACGGTGCGCTCGTTGAACTTGCACGTGAGGCACCAGTCCGCCGTGAAGTCCACGAACACCGGCTGCCCCGCCGCCAGCGCCGCCGTCACCGCCGCCTCGTCCCACGCCTGCGCGCCACCGTGCGCCGCCACCGCCGCGCCGCGCGTCTCCAGTGACGCCTGAGCCTCCTCGAAGCGCAGCGCCACCGCGCCCGCGCCCACCAGCACGAGCACCGCCAGCGCCACCGTCACGCCCCGGCGCCCGCCCTCCAGGCCCTGCGACTGGCCATACAGCCACGTGACCAGGCCCACCGCGATGAGGAACGCGAGCAGCCGCGCCATGCCGTCCACGCCAGCGAGCCCGCCCATCACCCACACCAGCCACACCGTCGTGCCCAACAGCGCGAAGCCCAGGAACTGCTTGCCGCGCTCCATCCACATGCCCGGCTTGGGCAGCCGCTTCGCCAGCCCCGGCACCAGCACCAGCAGGCAGAAGGGCAGCGCCAGGCCCAGGCCCAGCGCCACGAACACCGCCACCACCGTGGCCGGGCCCGCCGCGAACGCGAAGCCCACCGCCGTGCCCAACAGCGGCGCCGAGCACGGCGTCGCCAGCACCACCGCGAGCACACCCTCGCCCGCGCTGCGCATCAGGCCGTGGCTCTGGTCCACCTTGCCCGCCAGCGCCGTGCCGTCCGCGCCCAGCGTGTAGACGCCGAAGAGGTTGAGCGCGAACGCCACCAGCACCGCGCTCACGCCCGCGACGAACAGCGGCTCCTGGAACTGGAAGCCCCAGCCCACGCTGGCCCCGCCCGCGCGCACCGCCAGCACCGCGCCCGCGAGCAGCAGCATCGTCGCCAGGATGCCGCCCGCGTACGCCGCCGCGTGCGGCGCGACCTTGCCCTTCTCCTCCTGCACCATCCGCGTGAAGCCATACGCCTTGAGCGCCAGCACCGGGAACACGCACGGCATCAGGTTGAGCAGCGCGCCGCCCAGGAACGCGAACAGCAGCGCGGCGCCCAGCCCCAGCGGGGACTCGCCCGCCGCCACCGGCGCCGCCGCGACCGCGGGCTTCACCTTGCCCATCGCGTCCTTCACCGACGGGACCTTCAGGGGCGCCGGGCCCGCGGACGCGCCAGCCGCGGCCACCATCGGCGCGAGCGCCGTGTCCACGTCCACCGCCGTGAAGCCCGTGGCCTTCGTGCCCAGGCGCAGCGCGCCCGTGAGCCGGGGCTCGCCCTTGGGCACCACCGTCGACGCCTGGCCCTCCAGCGCGAACGTCCCCGGCGCCGTCTGCTTCAGCTTCACGCTGTCCACGCCCAGGATGCGGCCGGGCACGAAGAAGTCACCCTCCACGTCGCCCGCGAGCGGCTTGCCGTCCGCCGCCGTCACCGTGAGCTTGCCGGTGAACGGCTGGCCCGCCGTCAGCGTCGTGCCATCCAGCGCCAGGGCCACGCGCGGCGCGCCCTGCGCTCCCACCGGCGACGGCACCTGGGCCTGCGCGGCGTCGAACCGCGGCGCGAACTCCGGATCCAACACCGTCTCCGGCCCCACCGGCACCGTGCGCGTCAGCACCAGCTGCGCGGGGATGCAGTGCACCTTGCACGCGAGCGCGTCCACCGCCGCCGCCACGTTCAGCGTGCCCGTGGCGTCCTTGGACACGTGCGCGGGCGCGAACAGCAGCACCTCGTCGTGGTAGCCGTGCGTGGTGATGAAGCCGTCCGGCGTGCGGAACGTGCTGGGGAAGGGCCAGCGCAGGTCCCCCACCGTGACGCCCGGGATGTCCCACGACACGTCCGTGGCCAGGCCGGAGTCGCCCGGGTTCTTCCAGTAGACGTGCCACTCCGGGTCCATCTTGAGGCGCACGCCCACGCGGAAGTCGCCGCCCGCCTTCACCTGCGTGGCGTCCAGGAGCAGCGCGCCCTCCAGGCGCGGGTCGCCCTCGTCTGGCGCGGTGCTGCCCACGGCGGTGGGCGGCAGCGCGGCCTGGGCCCACGTCGCCAACAGCAGCGCGCCCACCACGCCCAGCCCACCGAGCCGGCTTCCAGACCTCTTGCTCCACGGATGCGTCATGCGACTCCCGTTAATCCACCTGGAAACGCCGTGCTACCTGGGATGCGTCCCCACAGGGTGCACTCAACCTTCCGGGCAGCCGGGCATTCCGCATGCCCGCACGCCCGGCGTCAGGGGCCATCCCGGCCCCCGTGCCTTTCCCCTACGTTCAAGGACTCCGGCCGGTTACGGCTCGGTGTTACCCGTCTTCCAGGGCAGCAGCGCCGCGCCATCCAGCGTTCCACCCGGAGGCGCGCCGCCGTTCGCCGGAGCGGGCAGGGCCGGCCTTGGAGGCGGCCCCACGTTCACCGCGGCCGGAAGCGCCGGCCCGATGCGGCTCATGGTGATGCGCGACACCTCCGACTGGGCCCGGCGCACCCCCAGGGCGGACGGCTGGGCCGCCCGGCGCTCCACCGCCCGGCGCAGGTCCGCCAGGCGGTCCACGTGCCGCTGCGCGGGGACCTCCGCGGAGCCCAGGCGGGCCAGCTTGTAGAGCCCCTTGTCCGCGCCCTCGAGCGCCCGCTCGGCCGCGTCCTGCTGACGGCGGGAGAGCGCCTTCCAGGCGGCGGCCTCGTGCGACACGAGCTCCAGCTCCGCGGACACCGCGCGCACGAAGCGGCCCTCGTCGCTGTCCGGCAGCAGGCGCGTCACCGGCACGGACAGCCGCCGGGTGTCGCCGTGCTCCGTGTACGAAGCGGTGACGGTGAGGTTCCAGTCGCCCTTCTCCAGCACGCCCGCGAAGAGGACGCGGCGCGGGAACGCGTGCGACACCGCGCCCAGCGCGGCGCTCATCGCGTCGCCCTCCACGCGCGACGGGTAGCGGTGACGGCAGCGCAGGTCCGCGAAGCCCGTGGGCAGCACGTACACGCGCGCGTCCGACACCACCTCGCCGAACAGCTCCGCGCCCAGCGCGCCCACCGCCAGCGGCAGGCCCTCCGCGTCGTCCACGTGCGTGAAGCCCGTGCCGGACGGGCCGGTGAGGGCCTCCAGGATCTCCGGCAGGTAGTGCTTGCCCAGCCCCAGCGCGTGCAGCGCCACGCCGGAGTCGTGCACCCGCTGGCCCAGCACCTTGAACTCGCCCAGCGCGGTGGGCCCCACGGAGGGCTCGCCGTCCGTGAGCATGAGCAGCTGCGGCCGGGCGCCCGGCACCAGCACGCGCCGCACGGCCTCCGCGCCGTTCTCCACGGCCTCATGCAGCGCGGTGCCTTCACCGGAGTCCAGGCGGGAGAGCGCCTTCAGGAACGCTGCCTTCGCGCCCGGCTCCATCGCGCGCACGGGCAGCACCTGCTCCGCGTCCGCGTCGAAGGTGAGCAGGCCCACGTAGTCCTTGGGGCCCGCCCGCTCCACCAGCGCGCGCGCCGCCTCCACCGCCGCCGCCAGCGGCGCGCCCCGCATGGACGCGCTGCGGTCGATGACCAGGTTCACCGCCACCGGGGCCCGAGGCGTCTCCGCTTCGGCCTCCAGGGTCACCAGCAGCAGCACTTCGCGGCCGCCCTCCGCGTCGCGCTCCACTGCCCAGGCCGTCTGCTTCATCCGCACTCCCGCATGGTGGGTGGGCCCCATCCTGCTCTTCGCGATTGCCGTCGCGACGACCCCCTGGCCCCGGACGCCCCTGCACGGGCCCGCGTCCGCCCGAAGTCCTGTCGCTGTTCCTGGAGGATGTCGGGTTTCCGGTCGTGAAAGCAACGTGTCCGGCCCGACCGGCCCCAGGTGTCCCAGGCCCGACCGGCACTGGCGATCATCCCGTCCGGCGCGCCTCGGGACGCCTTGCGTCACCTACAAACACACGGATTTCGGCAGGTTCGTCCGGCGTTTTACGGATTTACTTCTGGAGGGTCCGGCACCGGGCATTTCCGGGGACCGCTCTGGTGAGCTCGACCCGGCCTTGGGCGGGGAGCGTCACGGTTGTCCAGCGCACTGCATCAGCGTCCAGGAGTGTCAGCTCCCCAACCTGTCCGACTGTCCGACAGGTTCGACAACGGAGGCCCCCGCGCAGGCCACGGGCCGCGGGGGCAGGGCGTCACTCCGCCACGTGCCAGCCGCCCCAGGCCTCTTCATCCAGGTGGCCCCAGCGCCGGTCATCCGTGGGGTCCAGCGGAACCGAACGGCCATTTTCACCCGTCGCGGACAGCTCCAGGTCGTCCAACCCCTCGTCCAGGTACGTGCTCTCGTCGTGGCTCATGTCCGGCTCCTCGGCGCTCCATTCACGGGGTGTACGGCCTCATGACGGCTCGCGTCCCCTTGGACGCCCTGCGTCGGTCACCGGGCCCGCCCCATGCGGGTCCCTTTACAAGCGCTTCTTGACCGATTTACGAACATGTTGGGAGCCAGCCCCGATTTTGTAAAGCCCTCGGGACAGCAAAGTTCCGGGAGCGTCCGCGGGACCACGCCCGGCCGCCTGCCTTCCAGCACGCCAGGCGCGGGGATTTCGCGCACGACGGGTCCGGGACGGAGGGTGGGTGGGCGCCACCCTGGAGGGCGGCCTGGAAGCGATGAAGGGAACGCTGCGGGACATGGCCTCCGCAGAGCGCTTGATTCGCGAATCACCCCTGCTAGGGTTGACAATCACTCCCGAATTGCCGCGTCGCAGCAACCGGCGTTGCCGCCGTGCGGCCCCAGAGGGTCCCGAGGTTCCATGAACCCCATCATCACCGGCCTGCTGTTGGCAGGCGCAATCTCGATCTTCGTCATCACGATGTCCGGCCGCGTGGGCGTGCTGCTCGCGATGAAGAAGGAGAACCGGCTGGACCACATCCCCTACCGCGTGGCGCAGCTGGTGCGCTTCGGGTTGGGCCAGAAACGCATGGTGGATCCGGAGGAGTTCACGCCGGGCCTGTTCCACATCTTCATCTACGCGGCGTTCATGGTGCTGGCGGTGCGCACCATCATGCTGTTCGTGATGGGCTTCTCGTCCACCGCGCTGGACGTGCTCACCGACCTGTCGCACCCGGCGTGGGACGCCGCGCCGCCGCTCCTGGGCCTCTACAAGGTCTACCTGCTGGTGAAGGACATCGTCGCGGCGCTGGCGCTCGCGGGCGTGGCGTACTTCGTGTGGACGCGCTGGAAGGTGAAGCCGGACCGCATGTCCCAGTCCTGGGAGGCCTACCTCATCCTGGGCTTCATCGCGGGCCTGATGATCACCGAGTTCATGTTCGGTGGCAGCCACATGGTGGCCGCGCACGCCGCCGCGCAGCAGGTGCCCATGGGCGCCACGCAGGTGCCAGCGGCGCCGGCCGCGATGGTCTGGTGGGAGCCCGTCACCAGCCTGATGGGCCTGGCGATGATGCCCCTGGGCGCCACGGCGGCGCACGTGCTGGGCGTGGGCGGCTTCTTCATCCACCTGACCATCATCCTGGCGTTCCTGAACTTCCTGCCGCTGGGCAAGCACTTCCACATCATCACGGGCCTGCCCAACGTCTTCTTCCAGCGCACGCACTCCACCGGCAAGCTGCCCACGCCCAACCTGGAGAAGGAGGAGTTCGGCGCCGCCACGGTGAAGGACCTCACCTGGAAGAACGGCATGGACCTGTACTCCTGTACGGAGTGCGGCCGGTGCCAGACGCACTGTCCCACGTACATCACGGGCAAGCCGCTCACGCACAAGGCCGTCAACCAGGACCTGAAGCACTGGCTCTGGGACAACGAGCGCTGGGTGGAGGAGGGCTACGGCCCCCACGGCGTGAAGGAGCCCCTGCCGGAAATCATCGGCAGCGCGCTGAAGGCGGAGACGGTGTGGGCGTGCACGAGCTGCGGCTGGTGTGAGCAGGCCTGCCCGGTGTTCATCGAGAACGTCCCGCGCCTCATCGACATGCGCCGCTACCAGGTGCAGGTGAAGGCGGAGTTCCCGCCGGAGATCCAGCGCGTGTTCGAGGGCATGGAGCGCCAGGGCAACCCCTGGGGCATCGGCCAGGACCGGCGCGACGAGTGGGCGGAGGACCTGGCGCTGCCCACCTGGGGCGACGGCGGCGAGTACGAGTACCTGTTCTTCGTGGGCTGCGCGGGCAGCTACGACGACAAGCAGAAGAAGGTCAGCCGCGCGCTGGTCAAAATCATGCGCGAAGCGGGCGTGTCCTTCGCGACGCTGTCCAAGCAGGAGATGTGCAACGGCGACTCCGCGCGCCGCATGGGCAACGAGTACCTGTACCAGACGCTGGCCAAGACGAACGTCGAGTCCTGGAACGCGATGGGCGTGAAGGCGGTCATCACGCAGTGCCCGCACTGCTTCAACACCATCAAGAACGAGTACCCGGAGTTCGGCGGCGAGTACCGCGTCATCAACCACACGCAGCTCATCAACGAGCTGCTCAAGGACAAGCGCATCAAGCTGTCCTCGGTGATGAACGCCGGAACGAAGCTGACCTACCACGACCCCTGCTACCTGGGCCGGCACAACGGCGTGTACGACGCGCCCCGCGAAGTGCTCAACGCCATCCCGGGCCTGGAAGTGGTGGAGATGCAGCGCAGCAAGCGTGAAGGCTTCTGCTGCGGCGCCGGTGGCGGCCGGATGTGGATGGAGGAGCACATCGGCACGCGCATCAACCACAACCGCATCAACGAGGTGGCCCTCACGCTCAAGCACGCGGAGGACCCGAACACGCCCTACCCCGACGCCGCGGACAAGAAGAAGCCGGGCATGGTGGGTGACTACAAGGAGCCGGGCGGCAAGGGCATCGTCGCGGTGGCCTGCCCGTTCTGCTCCACGATGCTCAACGACGCGAAGAACGACACCGGCCGTGAGCAGATCCAGGTCAAGGACATCACCGAGCTGGTCGCCGACTCCATGGAGGTCAGCAACAAGGGCGGCACGGTGGCGCCGAGCCCCGTGGTGAGCGCCAAGCCGGAGTAACGCAGTCCCAGCTCCTGATGTGACGAGGGCCCGGTGGCTCCCCGAGTGGGAGCGGCCGGGCCCTTCGCCTTTCCGGGCTTCGGAAGCCTACTTGCGGCCCTTGGGCGTGTGGCCCTCCGAGCGCAGCACGCGCTCCAGGCGCTTCGTGGCGCCGTCGTCGCCCAGCTTGCCCGCGACGTAGGCGCCCGCGGAGGCGAGCTTGCGGCGGAAGCCGCCGGGCGGGACCTCGGAGGGGCGCGAGGGGCGGGCGGGGATCTCCTCGATGCCCTGGTTCTTGAGCAGCGTGCGCGCCATGTCCTTCTCGTCCGAGGTGGCGTGCGGGAACAGGAGCGCGCAGACCGGGAGGTGGCCGTAGGCGGCGGCGGCGACGAACGGCGTCTCGCCCACGGCGTCCGGCAGCGAGGGGTCCGCGCCGGCCTCCAGGAGCAAGCGCACCAGGTCCTCCTGGCCCGCGCGCGCGGCCACCATCAGCGGCGTGCGGCCCTCCTCGTCGAAGGGGTTGGGGTCCGCGCCCGCGTCCAACTGGGCGCTCAGGGCGGCGCGGTCACCCGCGGCGACGGCATCGAACAGGGACACGGTGCGTACCTCCGGCAGGACGCGCGGGAGCATGGCGTTTCAGCGAACGCGACGCCAGGGAGGGGCCCACGCGCTGGCTCTACGGCGAAGAATGCAGGGCATTGCCGTTTCGCGTCGCCGGGCGCCCGCTTAGAGGGCGGGCAGGAGGCACGGCGTGGCTCTCTTCGCGGCGCGGGTCCTGGGTGCGACGTTCGTGGTGCTGGGCGCGTCCATGCTGGTGCTGACCTGGGGGTCGTACCGGCGGGACATGGGCATCCTGCGCGAGGGGCTGCACGCGGAGGGCACGGTGGTGAAGAAGGAGTTCCTCGCGGCCCCGGACGACAGTGACTACGTCCTCGTCTACGCCTTCACGCCCCAGGGCGGTGAGCGCCGGCAGCACCAGCGGAACGTCTCCGCGGAGCTGTGGAAGCGGCTGCGCCCCGGGGACCGCATCCAGGTGCAATATGGCCAGAGCGACCCGCGCCGCAGCTTCCCTGAGGGGCATGGGGTGACGTCGCTGGGGCTCGCGCTCTTTCTCAGCGTCGTGCTGGTGTCCATCACCCTCATCGGAGGGGTGGCGCTGCTGGCGAAGGCGGCGCCGGTTGCTCCTGAGTCCCCTCCCCCGTCATCCTGAGGCGGCCATGCCCTTTGACGCGATCGTGATCCTGGTGCTCCTCATTGGAGCGCCCCTCGTGATGATGGTGCAGCTGTGGCGCCAGTATCAGCTCACCGTGGAGCTGGAGGAGAAGGGAGCTCACGCCTGGGCCGAGGTGGTCGGCACCCGCACGAACTGGCTGAACACGAGGTACCGCATCATCGAGTACGTCTTCCCCCTGCCGGACGGTTCGCGGGTCCACGGTGAGTTCAAGCAGTCCCGCGGGTTCCTGTCCCAGGGCACGGTCGAGGGCGAGCAGATTGAAGTCCGCTACCTGCCGGACAACCCCCACCGGCACCAGCGCGTGGGCACGGAGGTCGGGCTGCTCGCCGTCCTGAGCCTGGCGCTCGCCGCGGTGGTCTTCACGTCCCTGACCATCATCGTAATGATGAACGCGCCGGCGAAGAAGGCCCCGGCGCCGCGCGGGCCCACGCCCTCCGGCAGGCTGCGGAACTACGACGAGCCGCCTCCGCGCACGAAGCGGGGCATCGGGTACTGAACCGGACGAACGATGACCCGGGAGGCCGCGAGGGGTTTCGTTCAGCCTCCATCAGGAGAAGACGTCCCCCTCGTGCTCATCGCGGTGAAGGGCCTCCGGCAGGGCGCGGACTAGTTGGGCCCGTAGAAGGGCTCGTTCGCGGCGGGCACCGCGAGCGTCACGGAGCTGGCCGTGGAGGACACCGGCGCGCGGTAGATGCTGGGGTCACCGCCGGAGTCGTTGAAGAGGAAGCCCAGCTCCGTGCTGCTCGTCCAACTGGGGAAGCTCTCCTGCACGGTGCTCGCGGTGTAGTCCGTCAGCCGCCGCAGGGCGCCGCCGAGGCCCGAGGCCGTCACGTTGCCCACGAAGATGCGCGTGCTTCCGGAGGACAGCCGCCCGTCCAGGGCAATCTGCCGCCCGTCCGGCGAAATCACCGCGCGGTTCGCGATGGCCAGCACCTCGTTGCCCAGCCGCACGTAGCTGGGGCTGCCGCCGCCCACCGGCACGAACGCGAGCTGGTCGAACTGGAAAGAATTGGTGCCCGCGGGCGCCACCACCGTGTTCCCGCTGGGGAAGAAGGACGGCGCGCCGTAGGCGATGGTCGTGCCGGGCGTCAGGTCCACGAAGCCGCTGCCATCCGCCGCGATGCGGCCCAGCGAGCTTTGCGACCCCGAGCCCCGGTCGAACGCGAACACGATGGTGCGCCCATCCGGGCTGAAGCTGGGGCCGCGGAAGTTGGTGCAACCGCCGCAGGCCGCGTCGTTGGTGCTCAGCAGCGTGGCCACCGCCCCGCCCGTGGTGGGCACCGTCTGCAGGGAGTACGTGCTGCCGGAGCGCTGCACGAAGACGATGCTGTTGCCGTTCTTGGAGATGGCCGGCGTGTACGCGCCGCCCGCCGTCGTCAGCCGCTGCGGGCTGTTGGGGTCGCCGTCGTCGTCCACCACGTAGATGTTCCGGTCGCCGCGCACGAAGGCGAAGCCCCGGTCGAAGAGGACGTCACCCGCGGTGCCGCCGCCGCCGCCAAAGTCCGTGGGCTCGCACGCCCCCAACAACCCCACCGCCACCACTCCGCCGAGCCATCGCCGCATGCCCATCATCGCTGTGTCTCCCGCCGTGCCGGCCCTGTCACACGCGCTTGCCGCCCGAACACTACAGGGCGCGCCGGACAGGACGTCAACGCACACGCGGGCATTCACGCGCGCCCGTGTCCGGGAGCGCGCACGCGATTTTCAGCGGTTGAGGCGGTTCAGCTCGTTGCGGCAGACGTTGCAGGGGCCCAGCGACTTGCGGTCGATGTCCTGCGGGAACTGCGGGAAGAACATCACGCAGCGTGAGTCCTCGCAGTACGACAGGCCGATGAGGTGCCCCGCCTGGTGCACCGCCTCCACCTGCACGCGGCGGCGCAGCGTCTCGCCCTCCGCGCCCTGGCGCAGCCGGAACAGGCTCATCACCGCGACCTTGGACTCCCGGTCCGCCTGCCCGAAGACGAAGGGCGAGTCCGGTTCGAAGAGGTCCGCGTCCGTCACGCCCATCACCAGCTCCTGCGGCGACTCATCCAGCACCGTGCCCAGCCGGCGCATGATGGCGTTGCAGTGGTACTGGCTCCGGTCCTTGTTGAAGGCGTAGGCCGGGGACGACAGCGCCATCCGGCTCACGACCGCGCTGACGCCCAGATGGGTCGCCAGCGGTTCCTGCAGGGCGTTCACGAGCGCGGACGGTGGACTGCCCACGGTGACCAGCAGGAGCGTCTTCTGCGGCATCAGCCCACCGCCTTTGCTTCCGGACGGACGACGTTACCGCGTCCCCCCGGAGCGGAGTGGCTGGGGCGCAAGGATTCGAACCTTGATAATCAGAGTCAAAGTCTGACGTCCTGCCATTAGACGACGCCCCAGCAGGTTCGCACGCGTACTCGTGGGCCGATACTACGGCACTTTGACGGGCGCGGGAACCCACTCTGACGCTGACCCCCTCCGTCCGTGGAGTGCGGGGGGTGGATCACCCGGGCGGGCTGTCATCCACCCGACAGGCGCCCCCCTCCCCTTCCAGGCCCTCAGCCCTTCAGGACGGCCAGGGGCGTGAGCCGAACGCGGGGCGTCACGAGGTCCGCCTCGTCCTCCAGCACCTCGGTGAGGTCCCGGTAGGCGGCGGGGGCCTCCTCCACCAGGGCGTGCGTCCGGCCCGGGTCGAACACCACGCGGCGCAGGGCGTGGACCAGGGCGTCCGGGCGGATACGGGCGCGGGCCTCCGTGCGGGTGAGCACGCGGCCCGCCCCGTGCGAGCAGGAGCGGAAGGCGCGGGGCTCCCCCTGGCCTTCGACGACGTAGGAGGCCGTGCCCATGGAGCCGGGGATGAGCCCCCGGGCTCCGGCCTCCAGCCCCACCGCGCCCTTGCGGTGGACCCAGAGCGTGCGGCCGAAGTGCGGCTCTGAGGCGACATGGTTGTGGTGCACGTCCACGGTGATCCCCGGGTCCGGGGCCACGCCCAGCACATCCGCCAGCACCGCCAGGGCCCGGGCGGCGAGCTGGTCCCGGTTCGCGCGGGCGAAGCGGCACGCCAGGTCCAGGTCGTTCACGCAGGCCCGGCCCGCTTCGGTGCCGGTGTCGAGCGCGGGCGGCGTGCCCTGCCCGAGCGCCCGGGCCACGCGCTGGTGGTGTTCCCCCACGGCGCCCCCTACGCCCCGCGAGCCGGAGTGGATGAGCAGCCACAGGTCCCCTGCCCCGTCGCGGTCCAGCTCCAGGAAGTGGTTGCCCCCGCCGAGCGTGCCCAGGTGACGCGGCGCCAGCCGCTCCCAGGCATGCGCGAGCTTCTGGGTGGACAGCGGTGGCGCTTCGAGCCCCGGTGGCAGGGGCAGGCCCCGTCCCCGGTGCACCGCGTCTCCCACCGGGATGACCCGGGCGAGCTGGGACAACAGCCGCTCCAGGTCCGCGCGCGAGAGTGACGCGGCGGGGAAGGCGAAGCGGTGCGCGCTCACGCCGCAGCCCAGGTCGTTGCCCAGCGCGCCGGGGACGACGTGCGCTTCCGTGGCGAAGATGGTGCCCACCGCCACGCCCGACGCGAGGTGCACGTCCGGCATCACCGCCACGTGCTCCGTCACCCAGGGCTGCGCGGCGAGGAGCTGGAGCTGCTTCAAGGCCGCCGGGGGGACCGTGCGTGCCCAGGCAAGGAGGGGCACCGCGCCCGGTGGGACCTCGAGGACGCGGGGCATCATGCGTCACCGCCTTCCTCGGCGTCCGTGCGTGGGGCAGTGCCCACGAGGACGAAGCGCAGGTGCGGGGTGCGCTTGAGGTTCAGGTGCTGCGCGAGCCGCGAGCGCAGGAAGCCCTCTGCTCTGACGAGGGCCTCCTTCACGGCGGCGGGGTCCGCGTCGTGCGGCAGCGAGTAGCCGATGCGCACGGTGCGGCCTTCGGGGGACAGCTCGCAGGACGTCAGCGTGAGGTCTTCGAGCCTGGGGTCGGACAGCTCGCCGCGGAAGAGCAGCGAGACGTCCTCGGAGAGGGTGGACTGGACGCGCAGGTGACGCGCGGACGGGGCTTCGGAATGGAACAGCGAGGAGCCCGAGCGCCGGAGGGACGCGCGGGGACGGCGATGCCTGGAAGAGGACATGAATGAAGACGGATTCCTGCAAGCCGTGCCGGAGCACGGCCGGGTGTGCACGCGAACGGCTCCGCGCGGACACGCCGTCTGGACCTCACGGCAATGGCGTCCTCCACGACCAAAGGCGGCGCTCACCTGGGCGCGGCCTTCGGACGGGCGCTGGACGCCGCCGGTGACGCTAGAAGCGCGACCCCGCGGAGCGGACCGAGACCACCTTGGCGACACGTCCCATGGCACACCTCCCGCCGCGCGAGCCGATGCGCGGACCGTCCACGGACGCGGGGGCCTTCCAGGTCCTGACAAAGGGCGGTGCTGTCCTCTGGTGACCAGCCGTTCCATCCACCATCCGACGCGCGGCGACAGTCGGATTGGCGGGACGGCCGTCACCGGGCAAGCAGGGGCCAGGAGGCGTCATGGCCGAGACTTTCGACGTGGTGGTGATTGGGGCGGGTCCCGCGGGCGAGAACGCGGGCGCGCGCGCGGCGGCGGGGGGTTTGAAGGTCGCGCTGGTGGAGCAGGAGCTCCTGGGCGGCGAGTGCTCCTACTGGGCCTGCATGCCCAGCAAGGCGCTGCTGCATCCCAGCGAGACGCTGTGGCTCGCGAAGCACACGCCCGGCGTGCGCGAGCTCATCCAGGGCCCGCTCAAGGCGGACGCCGTGCTCAAGCACCGCGACCAGATGGTGTCCGGCTACGACGACAAGTCCCAGGTGAAGTGGGCGGAGGGCGCGAAGCTCACCGTCATGCGCGGCCACGGCCGGCTCACCGGCCCGCGCAAGGTGGCCGTCACGGGCAAGGACGGCAAGGTGCGCGAGCTGGACGTGAAGCAGGCCGTCGTCATCGCCACGGGCAGCAAGCCGCGCCTGCCGGACATCCCGGGCCTCAAGGACTCCAAGCCGTGGGACAACCGCGAGGGCACCGGCGCCAAGGCCGTGCCGGGCCGGCTGGTGGTGCTGGGCGGCGGCGTGGAGGCGGTGGAGCTGGCGCAGGCGTGGCGCGAGCTGGGCTCGGAGGTGACGCTGGTGCAGCGCGGGCCGCGCGTGCTCAAGCGCTTCGAACCCTTCGTGAGCGAGCAGGTGGCCGAGGCGCTGCGCGACTCCGGCGTGCGCGTGCTGCTGGAGACGCAGGCCACCAAGGTGCAGCGCTCCGGCGAAAAGGGCGAGTACACCATCACGCTGACCGGCGGGGACACGCTGCGCGCGGACGCGCTGCTCGTCGCCATGGGCCGCACCGCTCGCACGGACGACCTGGGCCTGGACACGGTGGGGCTCAAGCCCGGCGCGTCCATCGAGGTGGATGATCAGCTCCGCGCCACGGGCGTGGACGGCGGCTGGCTGTACGCGTGCGGCGACGCGAACGGGCGCAACCTGCTCACGCACATGGGCAAGTACCAGGCGCGGCTCTTGGGCGACGTCATTCTGGGCAAGCCCGCGAAGGCGTGGGCGGACGCGAAGGCCACGCCGCAGGTCATCTTCACGCACCCGCAGGTGGGCAGCGTGGGCCTCACCGAGGAGAAGGCGCGCAAGGCGGGCGTGCCGGTGAAGACCGTGGAGTACGAGCTGGGCAACGTGGCGGGCGCGTCCGTCATGGGCAAGGACCTCAAGGGCACGGCCAAGCTGGTGGTGGACGAGCAGCGTCGGGTCATCGTGGGCGCCACGTTCACCGGTCCAGGCGTGGGCGAGATGATCCACGCGGCCACCATCGCCGTCGCGGGCGAGGTGCCGCTGGACACGCTCTGGCACGCGGTGCCGTCGTACCCCACCGTGAGCGAGGTGTGGCTGCGGCTCCTGGAAGCCTACGGCCTGTGATTGCGGCGGGGCGCCCCCGCGTGGAATGGTGCGCGCCCCACCGTGTCCCCGTCCGTGAATGAGCCCGCCCGCCACCGCGCATCCCTGAAGGTGGAGTGGGCGCTGCTCCTGGTGCTCGCCGTGGCGGCCGTGGCGGTGGGACAGCATCCCCGGCGCGGCGCGGACTTCCGCGTCTACCTCACCGCCGCCGAGCGCTTCCGCGAGGGCACGGACCTCTACCGCGCCGAGGACGGCACCATGCCGTTCAAGTACGCGCCCGTCACCGCGCCCCTGTTCCTCCCCTTCACCGCCGTGCCGCCGCGCGTGGCCGTAGCGCTGTGGAACCTGGGCTCCGTGCTCGCGCTCGGCGCCGTGTCCGTGCTCACGCGCCGCGCGGCCCCCAGGAACGCAGAGGCGACGCCGTGGCCCTGGGCGCCGGTGCTCGCCACCGCCGCGCTGCTGCCCGCGTTCTCCTTCGAAATCTTCTACGGCCAGGTGGACCTCGTGCTGCTGTGGCTGGGGGTGCTCGCGGCCGTGGGCGCGGAGCGGGGCCGGACGTGGGGCCCCGGCGCGGCCTTCGCCGTGGCGTGCTTGCTCAAGCCTCCGGCCGCGCTCCTGGGGTTGTTCTTCCTGGCGCGCCGGCACTGGCGGGTGGCGGGGACCACCGCCCTCTTCGGCGTCCTGCTGGTGCTGCCCACGCTGGGCCGCTACGGGTGGGCGGGCACGCTGTCACAGCTGCGTGACTGGACGGAGACCCTGGCGCGCACCACGCCGCCGTGGGCGCTGGGCCACAACCCTCAGGGCCTGCCCACGCTGCTGCTGTCGCTGGTGCTGCCTCCGGAGTCCATCCCTCCCGCGGGCGCGATGACGCTGGCGCAGGTCGTGGCGCTGGGGCTGTTCATCGGCGCGCTCGTGTGGGCGCGGCCCGGTCCGGTGGAGTTGCTCGCGTTCTGCTGCCTGGGCGTCACGCTTCTGTCACCGTTGGCGTGGCGCGCGAACTACCTGCTCGCCTGGCCGGTGATCCGCGCGGCGCTGGAGGGGCGCTCGCGGCTGGGGCAGGCGTGCGTGGCCGGCGTGGCCCTCATCGGCATGGCCCTGTCCGACGCGGTGTTGGGCGCGGACCCGGCCCGGCGCGTGTTGCTCTTCCGGCCGTTCGCGGTGGCGTACGCCGCCCTGCTGATCGCGCTGTTGTGGCAGACGCGGCGCCATGGGACGCCCACGGCGGTGCTCTCCGACAAGACCGTGACCCACCTGCCGCGCGGATTTTTGAACGCTCGCGGTTCGTGACCCAATCGAGACATCGCCGGGGGCAAAGTGTCACGGAGCCTGAACCTTCGTGACACACGGTGTCGCTATATGCGTCCCCGTCATGTTCGAAACGTTCGACAGCGCCTCCAGCGCCCCCGCCGCCCGGCGGTTCGCGCTCTCCACCACCGCGTCGGTCGCCGTCTTCGGACTCATCGCCGTGGCGGCGATGACCGCGGCCAACACGGTGAAGGAAGTCATCAAGGAGAAGAAGGTGGACGTCGTCTTCCGTCCCCCTCCGCCTCCGCCGCCTCCCGTCGTGGAGGTGAAGCCGCCGCCCCTGCCGCCTCCTCCCGTCGCGAAGCCGCCTCCGCGCGCCGCGCCGCCTGTCGCCAAGGCCGCGCCTCCGCCCGCGGCGGTGCCCACCGTCGCTCCCGCGCCGCTGAAGGCCCCGGACGCGGTGCCGCTCGACAAGCCGCCCGAGGCTGAGAAGGAAGTGGTCGCCGCGGCGCCCATGGCCGTGGGTGGAACGGGCACGCTCGTCCCTGGCGGTGTGGTGGGTGGCACCGGCAGCGGCGAGGGCATGGCCATTGGTGGTGGCCGCGCGCAGCCCATCAACCTCCCGGAGACGGGGACGCCGCCGGAGCCGCTGGCCGCGAACCTCATCCCCGAGTACCCCTCCGACGCCCGCTCCAAGGGGCTCGAGGGCCTGGTCATCCTCAAGGGCGTCGTCGAGGTCGACGGCCGCGTCACCGGCCTCAAGGTGATGCGCGGCGATGAGCCCTTCGCCAGCGCCGCGCTGGCCGCCGTTCGCACGTGGCGCTTCAAGCCCGCCGTCGTGTCGGGTCAGCCCACCGCCGTCTTCCGCATCTTCAAGGTCCCGTTCCGCCTCAAGTCCTGACGCCTTCCTCCCCCTTCGGAGAGCCACCGCCATGAACTTCAATCTCAAGGAAATCTACGCGCACATGGGCGTCTTCGCCCTGGGCATCGCCTGGACGCTGATCGCCTTCGCGGTCGCGTCGCTGGCGGTGTTCTTCGAGCGCCTGTTCGTCTTCTTCCGCTCGCGCGCCGCGTCCCGCCAGTTCGCGGGCCGCGCCGGTCCGCTGCTCGCGCAGCAGCAGCACGACGCGCTGGTGAAGGAGGCGGACGGCAACAAGAGCAGCCACCTGGCGATGATGCTGGGCGGCGGCATGAAGACGTTCCTCGCCAAGTCGCGGGCTCCGGCCGGCAAGCTGGGCGCGGTGGAGCTCACGCGGCGCGACCTGGTGCGCATCAACGAGCGCATCACCGCGGACGTGCGCCGGGGCATGTCGGTGCTGGCCACGGTGGGTTCGGTGGCGCCGTTCGTCGGTCTGCTCGGCACGGTGGTGGGCATCATCGAGGCCTTCGCCGGCATCGCGAAGGAGGGCTCCGGCGGCCTGGGCGCGGTGTCCGCCGGTATCGCGGAGGCGCTCGTCGTGACGGCGCTGGGCCTGCTGGTCGCCATCCCCGCGGTGCTGATGTTCAACTTCCTGTCCACCCGCGCGGACGCGCTGCTGCTCTCCCTGGAGCAGGCCCGCAGCGAGTTCATGGACCACCTGGAGGACATGGCCGGCGACAAGCGCGCGGTGGCGGCCCACGGCGGCTCGCACGCGGGCGCCACGGACGTCGTCTCCACGCGGACCGAGGCGGGCGATGTCGGCCACGCGTAGGAGCCTCACGCCGGAGATGAACGTGACGCCGCTGGTGGACGTGGTGCTCGTCCTCCTGATCATCTTCATGGTCGTCACGCCGCAATTGGAGGCCGGCGCCGCGGTGGACCTGCCCGCGGCGATGAACCCGGACGCGGAGAACAAGAACCTGGAGCCCACCACGGTGAGCCTGGCGGCCAACGGGTCGTTCTACCTGGACCGCAAGCAGCTGAACCGGGACGCGCTGGTGGTGGAGTTGAAGGCGCTGCACCAGGCGAAGCCGGACGCGCCCGTCGTGCTCAAGGCGGACAAGGGCGTGGCGTACGCGCAGGTGCGCGGCGTGTTCAAGGCGATGCAGGACATCGGGTTCCCGGGCATCAGTCTCCAGGTCATCGACCGGAAGAAGCACTGAAGGGGAGGCACGCGCCATGGCTTTCGATGTCGGTGGCAATAAGGGCGGCGGCGTCCGCCCCACGATGAACGTGACGCCCCTGGTGGACGTGGTGTTGGTCCTCCTCATCATCTTCATGGTCGTCACGCCGCTGATGACCAAGAACCTGTGGATGAACGTGCCCGCGAAGCCGGACAAGAAGGAGGAGGCCACGCCTCCGCCTCCGGACGCGAAGCCGCCGGTGGTGCTCACGGTGGACAAGGCCGGCACGCTGCGCATCAACCGCGAAGAGGTTCCGCGCGACCAGGTGGTGGCGCGGCTGCAACGGATGTTGAACGCGCGCGCGGACAAGATCGTCTTCTTCGACGCGGGCGACGCGGTGCCGTACGGAAGTGCGATGGAAGTGCTGGACCTGGCGCGGGGCGGGAACATCACCGTCGCCGTGCTGCCGGAACGACTGGCGGACTGACTCCAGGCGCCCCGCGCGCGGCTTCGTGAAGCCGCGCGCGGTTCGTGACGCCGAGTTTTCCCGCCGCCGCCACAGACGTCACAAACCCTTCATCCCAATGCCACGGGCGTCGCGTTGAGTGCGCGTCGCTGTCGGCAAGGAGAGCCGTGTTGTCTTCCTCAAGCTTCGTGCGCGCCTTCGTCGCGTCACTCGTGCTCATCACCCTGCCTGCCTTCGCGCAGGCGCCCGGCGCGGACTCCACCGCGCCCGCCGCGCCTTCGCCCTCCGCGTCCCCCGGCCAGCAACCGGCCGGAGAGCTTCCGCCTCCGCCGGGCAGCACGCCCGCGACCTCCGCGCCGTCGCAGCCGGATGGAGCACTGCCTACCAGCCCCGCGCCGTCCCTGGGCACCCAGCCCGGCAGCGCCGCGAACCCGCTGCCTGTTGATCCCGTGCAGCCCGGCAACGCGGATCCGTCGCAGGCCGCGCAGCCGGGTAGCGCACCCGCGAGCAACTCGCCCGTGCAGCCCGCGGATCCTTCCGCTCCGACCACCGCGCAGCCGGCTCCGGCCGACGGTGCCACTCCCTCAGAGGCCACGGCTTCCGATGACGCGGCCATGGGCGACGAGGCCCTGGCCGAGTCCGCCACACCGCCTCCGGGCTTCACCGGCATCTACGGCCGGCTGACGGACGAGGCCAACGGTGAGGGCCTCATCGAGGCCACCGTGAAGGTCGTGACGGGCGCCGACAAGCAGGCCCTCACGGACCTGGACGGCAACTACCGACTGGCGCTTCCGCCGGGCAAGTACGACCTGCGCGCCTTCTACGACGTGTACCAGGGCCGCCGCATCACGGGCGTCATCGTCACGCAGGGTAAGGCCACGAAGCTGGACGTCGCGCTCAGCGCGGACGTGGGCGCGGTGCAGGAGGTCGTCGTCGAGGCCCGCTCCGACCGCCGCGCGGAAGGCGCCCTGCTCCAGGACCGCAAGAAGGCCGCCGCCGTCTCCGATGCCATCAGCGCGCAGGAGATCGCCCGCACGCCGGACTCCAGCGCCGGTGACGCCGTGAAGCGCGTGGTCAGCGCCACCGTGGTGGACGGCCGCTACGTGCTGCTGCGCGGCCTGGGTGGCCGCTACGCCACCACGCTCCTCAACGGCGCGCTCCTGCCCAGCCCGGAGCCGGACGAGCCCAGCGTGCCGCTGGACCTGTTCCCCACCAGCCTGCTGGCCAACCTCAACGTCGTGAAGAGCTACACGCCGGACCTGCCGGGCACCTTTGGCGGCGGCACGCTGCTCATCGAGACCAACACCTACCCCTCCCAGTTCGAGTTCAAGCCACGCCTCACCCTGGGCGGCGACACCGTCACCACCTTCCGCGAGCGCAACTCGCAGGCGCAGGGCGGCTTCGGTGAGACGCTGGGCTTCGCCTCCTCCGACCGCGCCCTGCCCTCCGCGCTCCCCCGCGACCACCGCCTGGGCGCGGGCGGCGAGTCAGCGCAGCAACTGGAGAGCCAGTGGGAGAGCTTCTCCAACATCTGGGAGAAGCGCACCACGCGCGCCGCCCCCAACCTGGGCCTGGGCGCGTCCCTGGGCAACACGCTGCGCTTCGGCAACCAGCGCCTGGGCTACCTGGCCACCATCAACTACGGCCACCGCGACGGCGTGCAGACAGGCGACTTCGCCCGCGCCGCCCGCGACGAGTCCGGCAGCCTCATCTCCCAGGACGTCGCCCGCACCACGCAGGGCTTCTCCACCGCGAACCTCAGCGGCCTGGCCAGCGTGGGCTACCAGTTCGACCGCGACAACGAGCTGACCCTCTTCAGCCTCTACACGCGCGGCACCGATACGCGCACGTACACCGCCAACGGCAACAACAACGTGCGCGGCGACACCTACGCCAGCACCCGCCTCCAGTTCATCACCCGCGCCCTGTCCTTCACGCAGCTGCGCGGCTTCCACCGCCTGGGGCTGCTGGGCGACTCGGAGGTGGACTGGCAGGCCAACCTCTCCCGCGTGGACCGCGACGAGCCGGACACGCGCGACACGCTCTACAGCGCCGCGCTCAACAACCCGGACGCGCAGCTGTCCTTCCCCAACCAGCCCAACAGCGGCGAGCGCTTCTTCGCGGAGCTGGGCGAGACGTCCACCGGCGGCAGCCTCAACCTCACCCTGCCCTTCAGCTCCGACTTCCGGTTGAAGGTGGGCGGCCTCACGCAGGTGTCCTTCCGCGACTTCAACGCGCGCCGCTTCCGCTACCTGCTCACCGAGGAGCCGGTGGACCGCACCCAGACCCCCGAGCAGCTCTTCTCGCCTGAGAACGTGGGCACCTCCATCAGCGTGCGCGAGACGACGCGCGCGGATGACGCCTACAACGCCTTCCTGGGCATCTACGCCGGCTACGTGTCCGCGGACTACAAGCCCGTGGAGCCGCTGCGCCTGGTGGGCGGCGTGCGCCTGGAGGCGTCCAACCAGCAGCTGACGCTCAAGGACCCGTTCACCGGCGTGGAGAGCGACTCCGGCGGTGCGGACCAGAACTACCTGGACGTGCTGCCGTCGCTCAACGCGACCTACGCGCTGTCTCCGGAAGTGAACCTGCGCGCGGGCTACAGCTACACGCTGGCGCGGCCCACCTTCCGCGAGCTGGCCCCCTTCATCTTCTTCGACTTCGTGCGCCGCCGGAACGTGTCCGGCAACCCCGACCTGCTGGAGACGCGCATCCACAACGTGGACGTGCGCGCCGAGTGGTTCGTCGGAGAGAACGACGTGCTGGCCGCGAGCGCCTTCTACAAGCGCTTCCAGAACCCCATCGAGCGCGTCATCCGCAACCCGGACTCGGGCGACCTGGGCTTCGAGAACGCCGCGGGCGCGGACAGCTACGGCGTGGAGCTGGAGGCGCGCACGTCGCTGGCGCGCTTCAGCCCCGCGCTGCGTCCGGTGCGCGTGGGCGCGAACCTCACGCTCATCCAGTCGCGGGTGGACCTGGGTGACTCCGCGCTGGGCGCGCAGACGAACAAGGACCGCCCGCTCCAGGGCCAGTCCCCCTACGTGGTCAACGTGAACGTGGGCTACGAGCGGCCGGAGAGCGGCACCGAAGTGGCCCTGCTCTACAACGTGTACGGCCAGCGCATCAGCGAGGTCGGCGTGCAGGGCCTGCCGGACGTGTACGAGCGGCCCTTCCACCGCGTGGACCTCAGCCTCACCCAGAAGCTCGGCGCGACGCAGTTGAAGCTGACCGCCGCGAACCTCCTCAACGCGTCCGTCACCCTCCGCCAGGGGGACGTGACGGTGCAGACGTACAAGCCCGGCGTGGCGTTCACCGCGTCGCTCGGCTGGGCCCTGTAGCTCCTCCCATTTCCCTGAAAGGACGCACCGACATGAAGAGCCTCTTTGCCTCCGTCCTCACGCTCTCCAGCCTGACGCTGCTCGCCGGCTGCGGCGACGACGACGACACCAACAACACCCCGGACGGCGGCGGCGATCCGCAGGCCACCGCCCAGGACGTGAAGGGCAGCATCACCGGCGACACGACGTGGAAGGCCGGCACGACGTACACCCTGAAGGACTACGTGTTCGTGGAGAGCGGTACGCTCACCATCGAGCCGGGCGTCATCGTCAAGGGCGACACGGGCAGCGCGCTGGTCATCACCCGCGAGGCGAAGCTCAACGCGGTGGGCACGGCGGAGAAACCCATCGTCTTCACCAGCTCGCAGGCGGAGGGCACGCGCGCGGCCGGTGACTGGGGCGGCGTGGTGCTGCTGGGCAAGGCGCGCATCAACGTGGCCGGCGGCGAGAACACCATCGAGGGCTTCTTCGCTACCAGCGGTGACACGCGCACGAAGTACGGCGGCCAGGACGACGCGCACGACTGCGGCAAGCTGAAGTACGCACGCATCGAGTTCGCGGGCTACGAGCTGGCCGAGGACAATGAGCTCAACGGCCTGACGACGGGCGCGTGCGGCACCGCGACGGACATCGACTACGTGCAGGTGCACAAGGGCGCGGACGACGGCGTGGAGATGTTCGGTGGCACGGCGGGCCTGAAGCACATCGTCATCAGCCAGCCGGACGACGACGGCCTGGACTACGACCTGGGCTGGCGCGGCAAGGTGCAGTTCCTGGTGGTGCAGCAGAACGCCACGGTGGGCAACCGCGGCATCGAGGCGTCCGGCAACAAGAACGACAACGTCGCGCAGCCGCACACGGTGCCGGAGATCTGGAACGCGACGTTCATCGGCTCCGGCCGTCCGGCGGGCACGGCTCCGGCGCAGGAGGGCCTGGTGTTCAACACGGGCGCGGGCGGCCTCTTGCGCAACGTCATCGTGGCGAACTTCGCGGACAAGGCGGTCGACGTGGACGGCACGGCCTCCGCGGCGCTGTGGAACGCGGCCACCCCGGAGCTCTCCATCCAGAACGCCCTCTTCTGGAACAACAAGGGCGACACGGTCTCCATCCCGAACGCGCCGAACCCGAAGAAGGACGCGGCGGGCAACGTGACGGATCCGGACGTGAGCAAGTTCACGGAGGCGGAGAAGGTGCTGGCCACGGGCCTGAACAACAAGGTCGTGGACGCGCAGCTGACGGCGGCGACGAACCTGGAGGCCCCGAACTTCACCCCGGCGACCGGCTCCCCGGCGCTGAACCCGGACAACGCGGCCACCCCGGGCGCGGGCTTCGACACCAGCGCCCGCTTCGTCGGCGCGGTGGGCACCACCAACTGGCTGGCTGGCTGGACCGCGTTCCCGAAGAACTAGCCCTTCGGTGAACACATGACCGCGTGCTCCCGGCGACGCCGTACGGGGGCACGCGGTCTTCTTTCTACGGCTGGACCAGTCCCTGGCGGAGGAGCTCCATGGCCAGGAAGGGGAAGTGCCTTCGTAGGAAGTCGAAGGTGAACGCCCCTTGGCGATAGTTGTCGTACCAGCTCGTCCTGGCCTCGATGAACTCTTCGTCGTTGAGGTCCAGCCGGTCGATGGTGTCCTGGACCCGCTGCTGCATTGAGGGCGGTAGCCCCGCGCCAGGGATGACTTGCAAGGTGGAGAGTTCCAGCGCGAACCAGCCGTCCTGCACCTCGAAGGGATCGAGCACGTCTTCGAAGGCGTTCTTGCGCGCGTTCATCCGGTTGCAGGCCAGCCGGTAGTTGCTCCACTCGTAGGCCAGCGCACGCTGCTTCGACTTGGGCAGCAGGTGGTCCACGGTGAGGGCTCCAGTCCCTCGCGGGATGTACAGGCACGAATAGGCGCAGATGCCCTGATAAGCCTTCCAAAGCTGAAGGCTGCAATGCCTCCAGTGGGGACGCAGTTCGTCCGTGCCCTGGAGGTCCTCCTGTCCCTTCTGTCGAACCCGGGCATCGAAGTCCGCGGGCTCTGGCTGCGGGGCGACGTGGATCATGGGTCGATGCCCGCGGCCTCCGCGCGCGCAAGCCACCGTGGCCAGAACGGGTCCGTATCCCGGAGCACCCGGTAGAGCTCGTTGTGGATGCGGCGGACCTCTTCGATGGGGAGGTTCGGGTCCTTGAGCGCGGCCTTCGCCGCCGTGATGGCCTGCTCGGCCTCCACGGAGCGCGGCTCCTTCAAGTCGAAGACTTCGGAGGTGAGCCAGGCATTGGCGTCTCCGCGTGGGCGCCACTCCGCCTTGGTGGCCTGCACTTCCTGGCCCACCAGGTCGAACATGAAGAGCGCGTCCTGCGATTCATCGAACAGGGGTTCGGCGGAGGCCAGCACCAGGGGTGAGTGCGTGACGGCAATCACCTGGACCTTCACGTCCTCGCGAAGCGCACGGACGACTTCGAGCAGCGAGGGCAGGATGAGCCGCTGCCAACGGGGATGGAGATGAGACTCCAACTCGTCGACAAGCAGCACGATGTGGTCCGTCACAGGCTCGCGGCTGAGTTCCGCGGCACGCACATGTTCTTCCCACGACCAGACCAACAGGTAGGCCAGTCCTACGATGCGCTTTACCGCCGCCGAAACATGCGTGAGGGGAACCAGGCCGTAGGGCATTTGAAGGGTCGGGATGTCCCGGACCTCATCAATGCTGATACGCGTAGGCTCGCCTGGAATCAGTGGCTCATGAGCCCCGGGCGAAAGCGTTTCCAGGACCCTCTTCAGGCGGTGAAAAGGTTCCGCGTCCTTGATCTGCCACGCCACCCAGTCCTGGATAAGCCCGTTACAGAGCGTACGTCCATCCTGTTCCAAGCGGTTCCAGAGTTCGTTCGGCGTGAAGTTGAAGGCAGGCTGCGCAGGGACTTTGAAGTAGCCGACCTTCCGACTGTTCCGAATCCGGTCCCAAACGGAAAAGCTGCCGTCGACGCGAGCGTAGACGGTCAATCCGTTTCTGGGAGGTATGAACGTCGATGGAGCCTGCCCCGGCACAAGCACCACTTCACGTTTGATGCTTTCCCGGCCCCCCCACGTTTGGATGACCGCCTCGATGCTGGGTACGACGTTCCGGTCAGGTCTCGGCAGTGCAGGAACATCATCCCAATTCCGGGTCAGCGCCCACCACGCCAGCTCCAGCACGAACGTCTTGCCCAGCCCGTTGTCACCGGTCAGCAGGTTGAGGCGCGGAGCGAACTCGAACGAGAGGTGCGGGCTGGGCCCCACTCCCTCCATCTCCAACCGCTCAAGCATCCTGGGCCTCCGGCTTCGGCATCATGGATGCTTCCTTACTTCAACTTCGAGGCTCCGCCCCAGTTCAGCACCCCGCCGAAAACAACACGGCCCGACACTCCCTCGCAGGAGCGCCGGGCCGGAGGCCAGGGAACCAACTACGACTGGAGGCTCGCCGGGGCTTCGTCCTGCGCGGAATCCGGACCGTTGCCGTCCGTGAAGAGGTTGGCCACGGGGCGCAGCTTGGGGGGACGGCCGCGGCGGCGCGGAGCGTTGTCGTCGTTGCCCGGCGCGGCGCCCACCGGCTCCACCTGGGCCTGGCCGCCCTTGCGCACCGGGCGCGGCAGGTGGATGGCCTCCAGCTTCGCGCCCAGCTCCGCGTCGTCCTCCGCGAACACCTTCGCGTACGACAGCGCGCGCTGACCCTTCTGGAGCAGCGACTCCTGGCTCTCGTTCAGCGCCTGCCTCGCCATGTCCAGCGCCGCCTGCGCCCGGGCCACCAACTCCGCCTTCTCACGCACGTGCGCAGCGGACTCGCCCAGCACCGCCGTGTCCACGTCCGGGAACTTCACGTCCGCCAGGTCCGTGGCGAACAGCTCAAGCAGCGCGCGCAGCGCGGGGGAGATGGAATCGTTCTCGGGGGTTTCGAACATGGGCAGGCCTCCTCACAAGGCGTTTGAACGGCGCCTATCTGCCCAGATGTTCAGTGCCCTTTCAAGGGGGTCGTCTAACCGGCCGGAAAGTCGGCCCTGATCAATCCACCCGCACCAGGCCCACCTCTCGCACACCCGCCGACGGATCCACGTCCACCGCCAGGAAGTGCCGCCCCACCCCGTCGAAGCGCTCCGGGATGGCCCCGCCTCCTCCGGAGATGTACGCCGGGATGCCCGCGTTGGAGAACGAGTAGTAGCTGTGGATGTGGCCGTAGAGCGTGAGGTCCACCCCCGCCCGCGCCATCTTCCCCACCAGCCCCGCCGCCTCGTTGCGCACCGCGAAGCCTCCGCCCCGGACGCCAATCGGATCCAATGGCGGGATGTGCATCGCCACGATGTGCACCGCGTCGCGCGCCTCCTCCAGCCAGCCGTCCAGCGCCTCCTCCACCATCGGATCCACGGTGCTGCTGCCGGAGTCCACCAGGCTGAAGTGCACGCCATGGAAGGTGAAGTGCTGGCTGCCCCGGCCCACCAGCCGCTGGTACTCGCGCGCGTCGTCCGTGAAGGTCTCGTGGTTGCCCAGCGTCGCGTACAGGGGAATCCGCGAGTCCGCCTCCAGCCGCTGCTGGAACTCCTCCAGTTGCTCGCGCGTGCCGAACTCCGTCAGGTCCCCCGCGAAGAAGATGAAGCGCAACGTGGGGTCCTGGTTCAGCTTCGCGTAGATGTCTCCCACCTTGGACAGCGCCTCCTGAACGTCCGCCAGCGCCGCGAAGCGGAACGGCTGACGCGCGTCCCAGTCCGGCGGCGCCACCGTCAGCCGCATCAGCGTCCCCGGCCGCAGGGCCACGCGCCACGCCTTCACCGTGGGGTGCGCGTCCGGCATCGCCACCACCGTCAGCGGCGTGCCCGCTTCGTCCACGGCGTCCAGCACCGCGTCCGGCATCGCGTTGTGCACCATGAACAGCCAGTCCGTCCGCGCGTCCGCGCCCGCGGTGACCTTCGTGGTGAACACCGGCGCCTGGCCCCACAGCTCCAACGTCCCCGACGCCAGCGTCCGCACCGACGCGAGCCCGCCCTCCACCTCCACCGTCAGCGCGTCCGCCTCCGCCTGCCCCACGCGCGTGTCCCGCACCGCGCGGTCCTCGCTGGGGCGCACGCAGCCCAAGGACAGCAGCGCCGCCGTCAGGCCCAGCGCGCCCAGGACGCGCCGGGACCGCGCGGATCCGCGCCCCGCGCCTCCGAGCGTCCGCCCCGCCTCACGCGCGCCCACCGTGTCCTCACGCGTCCCGCTCACGTGTCACCTCCCACCGCGTACACCAGCGACAGCCGCCCCATCAGCGCGCCACCGGCCTGCGCCTCCGCCGCCACGCCCCAGTGCTCCGTCACCAGCACGCGCCCCTTCAGGCCGAACGACCCCACCATGCCGCCGCCCCGGCCGCGCAGCCCGCCCACCAGCCCGTCCTTGCGGTGGTCGTAGAAGAGCACCGCATCGCCCCGGAGCGCCCCGCCCCGCCCCAGCCACACGCCGTAGCCGAAGGTGTAGAGCAGCTGGCCGTACAGGTTGTCGTCGTCCACGCGCCCCGGGTAGCTGTACGCCTGCGCGGACAGCCCCACGCCGCCCTCCACGAACGAGCCCGCGAAGCGCGGCCCGAAGCGCGCCATCGCGTAGCGGCCCTTGAGCGCCACCTCGCCGCCGCCCAGCGTGAAGCCCTCCGTCGGGTAGCGGTGGTAGGTCGCGAAGCCCTCCACGTCCAACGACGTCCCGTCTCCCAGGCCTGGCGTCCGCTCCGGCGCGCCCCACAGCCGGTACGCCGCGCCCGCGCGGATCAACGTGTTGCCCTCGTCCGGCGCCAGCCGCGCGGACGCCTGGAGCCGCACCTTCGACAGGCGCGCCACCGCGCCCAGCGCGAAGAAGTTCCGGTAGTCCGCCGTCGCGTCGTGCACGTACTGGTAGCCCAGGTCCAGCTCCAGCGGCGGCAGCGTGTCCGGCACCCGCCCCGGGTCGAACGCGGGCGACGTCACCGCGTACAGGTTCGCCAGCATCGACAGCGAGAACACCCCCGCCCCCGTCAGCGTCACCGCGTACAGCGGCCCGATGGTCTTTCGCGACGCGCCCGTCAACGCGATGGGCACCAGCCCCGCGGCGATGAGCCCCAGCCCCGTCGCCTCCGCCGCGAACAGGCCGCGCGCCGTCTCGGGGTCCCCCGCCGTCCAGGCCCCCAGCCCGTGCAGCAGCAGCCCCGGCACCACCGCGACCACCACCGGCACCGCCTTGAACGGGGGCCTCGGCGCGTCCTCCGTCAGGCGCACGCGGGGCTCCGACACCCGGCCTCCCTCCGGCGCCACCACCGGCCCGGACTCCGCCGCGGACGCCGTGGGCACCGGCCGGGGCCCCTCCTCCGTCAGCACCCGGGCCATCACCTCCGGCGGCACCACCGACGCGTCCGCACCCCGGCGCTTCGGCACGTCCCGGGGGATGTCACTGCCGCCCAGTTCGGGACCGCTCGCCAACAGCTCGAAGGCGGACCGCCAGCCGCCGCCGTCCTGCGCCCGCGCGGGCCCCGCGGCCAGCCAGAGCCCCAGCACCACCGCGAAGGTGGCTCGCGCACTCCACACCGGGCGCCCATGCCCCATGACCGTCGTCTCGCTTCCCTGGGAGCGGCCTTCCACCCCTCCCACCCGGCCCGAGGCCCGGAATGGCGCAGGAGATAACCCCGCCCCCGGAATGCGCTGAACGAAGCAGCGTGAAGAAGTGTGAACCGGCGCAACAGTCCGCCTCACGTCCCACCTGGGACATCGCGTCACGCCCGAGGGCGGTTCCGACCCACCAGGACGCCCGCTCCAGCCCGGCCAGCACTCCGAGCGAAATCTTCGCATGCCATGCGAGCGCGGCCGGGACTTTCGATGGAAGACGAGTATGCTGGGGCTTCCCCAATCCCGGCCTCGCCTCCCGCCCGTGGCAGAACCCAGTCCCCAGCAATTCGGCAAGTACGTCCTGGTCTCCAAGCTTGCCGCGGGGGGCATGGCGGTCACCTACCGCGCGCGTATGACGGGCGCGATGGGCGTCACCAAGCCCTGCGTCATCAAGCAGATCCTCCCGCACTTCGTGGACGACCACGACTTCGTGGAGATGTTCATTGGCGAGGCGCGCCTGGTGGCGGGCCTGACGCACGGGAACATCGCGCAGATCTTCGACTTCGGTGAGGTGGACGGGCAGTACTTCATCGCCATGGAGCTGGTGCACGGCCAGCCCCTGTCGAAGGTGCTGCGGCGCGCGTCGCGCGCGGGCATCGGGTTCCTCCCGCAGCCCCTGGCGCTGCACATCGCCAGCAAGCTGTGCGAGGGCCTGGACTACGCGCACCGCCACGTGGGCGAGGACGGCCAGACGCTGGGCCTGGTCCACCGCGACGTGTCCCCGGACAACGTCCTCATCTCCTACGAGGGCGAGGTCAAGGTCATCGACTTCGGCATCGCCAAGGCCACGAGCGTCGTGGAGGCCCGGACGTCGCCGGGCACGCTCAAGGGCAAGTACCCGTACTTCTCCCCGGAGCAGGCCCAGGGGCGGCAGGACCTGGACGCGCGCACGGACGTGTACGCGGCGGGCGTCGTCCTCTACGAGATGCTCTGCGGCCGGCGCCCCTTCGAGGGCGAGTTCGTCACCGTGCTGCCCCGCATCATCACCGGCGACTGCCTGCCCCCGTCCGCCGTCAACCCGGGCATCGGCGAGGACCTGGAGACCATCATCGCGCACGCCATGGCGGTGGACCGCGAGGCCCGCTACCAGACGGCGAAGGACCTGAGCGAGTCCGCGGTGGAGCTGCTCTACCGGGACACGCCGCGCTTCACGCCCACGATGCTGAGCCAGCTCATGACGTACCTCTTCGCGGAGGAGCTGGCCGCCGAGGGACGCAAGGTGGAGCTGCCGCCCGGCTTCAAGGAGCAGCTGGCCGCGTGGCAGTCGCCGTCGTCGGAGCCGTCCCAGGGCCGCGCGCGGCTGCCGTCCAGCAACGGCCGGTCGTCCACCCCTGGCAGCCCCGGCGTGGCGCGGCCCTCCAGCCCGGGCGTGGCGCGCCCCTCCAGCCCCGGCGTGCGCGCGTCCGGCGGCGCGCCGGGCCTGCGCCCCTCCACGGATGGCGCCCCGCGCCGCTCGGCCACCCAGGCCACCGCCGTGCGCAGGAGCACCACCGGCGTGCGCCGCGTGACGGCCGGGGGCACCCGTGAGACCACCGGCACCGGCCGCCGCCCCCTGCCGCCCGAGCTCGCGGCCGAGCCGGACACCGACGGGGGCACGGAGCCCACGGCGATGCCCCGGGCGCTGTCCACGCTGGCCGCGCCGCATGACACGCCGGTGGAGACGGCCATCGCGACGGAGCCGCGGGAGTCGCTCGAGGCGTCCGAGCCGGAGGAGAAGCAGGCCCCGCGCGCCCGCACCACCGCAGACGACGCGCGCGAGCAACTGGCCGCCGAGGCCGCCGAGCGCGAGCAGAAGCGCACGAAGCAGGTGCGCCAGCTGAGCATGGCCGTGTTCGGCATCACCGGCGTGCTGCTCGTCATCGGCCTGCTGTTCCACTTCCTGTCCCCGGCCGAGGAGGGCGAGGTCTCCAACGAGCCCGTCGTCCTGTGGGTCACCTCCAAGCCGGAAGGGGCCGCCGTCGTCGTCAATGGCCGGCCGGTGGGCAACACGCCCAGCCGCGTCCTCGGCGCGGATCAACGCACGTCCCACACCATCGTCGTCACCAAGCCGGGCTACCGCGCCTGGACGCGGCGCTTCACGCCCAACCAGGCGGAGGTCCACGTCAAGGCGGAGCTGGAGGTGGCGGCCGGCACCACCCAGATGGCGTCGGAGATTCCCACCTCCACCACGCCCGACGCGGGGGCCCTGGACGCGGGCACGGGCGCCGTCGCCGCCGCCGTTGGCACGGACGCGGGCACCGCCCTGGACATGGACGGAGGCCTGGCCTCCACGGACGCGGGGACGGAGCCCGCCGTGGCCGCCGGCGCCAACGACGACCCGCTGGCCAACGACAAGGACCGCGAGATGCGGCGCATGGACTACCCCACGCGCCTGCTGGTGCTGCGGCCCATGTACAACGCGCTGCCGCTGCCGGAGTACCCCACGGCCACCATCGACGTGTCGCCCGGCGCCGCCTACTCCGTGTGGACCGAGGGCAGCGCGGCGTTCGCGGAAGGCGACGGCACCGCGTCCGGCACGCTCGTCTACTACGCGGAAGGCGACCTGCCGGCGGACAACGCCGTGGGCTTCATCAGCAGCGCGCCGCGCACCATCAAGGGCGCGAAGAAGCTCCACTTCTTCGCCCTGGACGACACCGGCCTGGAGGACAACCGCGGCTCCATCCGCGTGCACCTGCGGCAGTCCGCGTACATCCCGCCCCGCTCCGTGCTGTTCGAGCCGGAGAAGAACGCGCTGAACGTGAAGCCCCAGCACCAGATGCTGCTGCGCGGCCTCAACCCCAAGTCCACCTACGCCTTCACCGTGCGCGACGACTTCGCGGAGGTGGGCTCCGGCGCCAATGGCCGCGTGCACACGGTGCTGTGCGTGGAGAAGGGCCCCAAGGCCCAGTCCGTGCGCAGCTCGCACCGCCTCTTCGAGACGGGCAAGCGCTACCAGGTGTCCGGCGTGCAGGACCTCCGCTGCGTCTTCCCCGACCTGCAGTTGGCGGACAACCAGGGCGCGCTCGACTTCGACATCGTCGACGTGACGAACATGTCCCGCAAGGAGCGCGCGGAGGCGCTGCGCGGCGCCAAGCGCGCGGACCGGTAGCGGGCGGGCACCCGGGCCCCCGCCCGGGGGCTCGTCCAGCAGGCGGGCGGCTGATCCACTCCCAGTGTCACCCTGACGCGCTGCTCCCGCGCGAATGGGCAGTGCCTACCCTCACGGACATCCACTTCTTCTCCACTGGAGTCCGTCCATGATGCCTGTCCTGTCCTCCACCGGCCTGGTGCTGCACAACCTGGGGCTCGCCGCCGGGTTCGGCGGTTCGCTCTTCGGCAAGGTGGCCCTCAACCCCGCGGTGAAGGTGATTGGCTCCACGGCGGAGCGCGGGCAGGTGGTGAACGCGGCCTGGAACGGCTTCAACATCGTCAACGCCGCGTCCGTGGGCCTGGCGGCCATCACCTGGCTGGTGGGCCGCTCGCGGCTGACGGGCCGGGAGATTGACGGCACCACGCGCGGGCTGGTCATCGCGAAGGACGTGCTGCTGGGCGCCAGCGTGGCGCTGGGCGCGGCCAACATCTTCGGCGGGGCCTTCCTGGCGAAGCAGGCGCCGGAGGGCGCCGTCCCCTCGGAGACGGGCCTGACGCCCACCGTGGGCACGCCGGAGAAGGCCGCCAAGACGATGAAGGCGCTGGACGTGGGCGGCATCGTGAACCTCGCCACCCTGGCGGGCGTCATCGGCATCACCGCCATCCTCAACATGCGCGCGGGGGCGTCCTCGCGCTGGTCACTGGTCGCCAGGTTCCTTCCGTAAGGGCTCACGGGGGCCGCCGCGCAGCATCCGCGGCCCGGCTCGAAAAGGATGGGAAGGGCACGTGGGCGCGGAGCCGAAAACGGCACCGGGCCCACGGGTCTTTCCAGGCTTCAGATGTCCAGGTTCTGCACGTCCAGCGCGTTGCGCTCGATGAACTCGCGGCGCGGCTCCACCGCTTCACCCATGAGCAGCGAGAAGATCTCGTCGCTCTCCACCATGTCCTCCACGCGCACCTGGAGCAGCGTGCGGCGGGTGGGGTCCATGGTCGTCTCCCAGAGCTGCTCCGGGTTCATCTCACCCAGACCCTTGTAGCGCTGCAGGCCCAGGCCCTTCTGCGCGTCCTTGCGGACCGCGGCCAGCACCTCCTGCACGGAGAACGCGGACACCTCACCGCTGTCCACCAGGACCCGGTAGGGCGCCTTGCCCAGCGAGTGGAAGGCCTCGCGCAGGGCGACGAGCTCCAGGTACTCCGGCGAGGACAGGTAGGCGTGGTCGAAGACGGACTCGCGCATGGAGCCGTTCACGTCCGTGGTCACCACCAGCCGCTGGGCCTCCTGCTGCTCCGCGTCCTTCTCCAGCCGCGTGGACAGCCGGCCCACCACCTCCGGCATGCGCCGCTGGCAGTAGTCGCGCATGGTGGCGAGCTGCGCCTCCACCGCCGCCCCATCCGAGAGCAGCTCCGCGCGCAGGTCGGTGGCCTGCACCAGGGCGTCCACGATGCGCGCGTCGCGGCGCTTGGCCTGCTTCTCCAGCCGCTCCTCGTAGGTGATGACCTTCTCCAGCAGCGCCTTGAAGTCGCTGCCGCCCAGCTCACCGGCCGGCGTCTTCACCCGGCAGTGCTCCGCGGCGATGCGCAGCAGGTACTCGTTGAGCGCGCGCTCGTCCTTGACGTAGCTGTCCTTCTTGTTGCGCGTGACTTTGTAGAGCGGCGGCTGCGCGATGTAGACGAAGCCCCGGTCAATGAGCTCGCGCATCTGCCGGTAGAAGAACGTGAGCAGCAGCGTGCGGATGTGGCTGCCGTCCACGTCCGCGTCCGTCATCAGGATGATGCGGTGGTAGCGCGCCTTCTCCGGGTCGTAGTCCTCCGCCCCGATGCCCGTGCCCAGCGCGGTGATGAGCGTGACGATTTCGGCGCTGGTCAGCATCTTCTCGAAGCGCGCCTTCTCCACGTTCAGGATCTTGCCGCGCAACGGGAGGATGGCCTGGTTGCGCCGGTCCCGGCCCTGCTTCGCGGAGCCACCTGCGGAGTCGCCCTCCACGATGTACAGCTCGCTCTCGTGCGGGTCGCGGCTCTGGCAGTCCGCGAGCTTTCCGGGCAGGCCGCCGCCGTCCAGCACGCCCTTGCGGCGCACCGTCTCACGGGCCTTGCGCGCGGCGAGGCGGGCGCGGCACGCGTCGCCAATCTTCACCACGACCTTCTTGGCGAGCGGCGGGTTCTCCTCCAGGAAGGACGCGAGCTGGTCGTTCACCATCTGCTCGACCAGGCCCTTCACCTCGCTGTTGCCCAGCTTCGTCTTCGTCTGGCCCTCGAACTGGGGGTTGGAGAGCTTCACGGAGATGACCGCGGAGAGGCCCTCGCGCGCGTCCTCGCCCGTGGGCGTCTCCTTCAGGTCCTTCCAGAGGCCGCCCTTCTCCGCGTAGCTGTTGAGCGTGCGCGTGAGCGCGGCCTTGAAGCCGGACAGGTGGCTGCCACCCTCGTGGGTGTTGATGTTGTTGGCGAAGGTGAAGATGCGCTCGTCGTAGCCATCGTTCCACTGCATGGCGATTTCGAGCGACACGCCCTCGCGCTCCGACTTGATGTAGACGGGCTTGTCGTGCAGCGCTTCCTTCGCCTTGTTGAGGTACTCCACGAAGGAGGAGATGCCACCGTCGAACTTGAAGTCGTGCTCCTTCTGGGTGCGCTCGTCGCGGATGGTGATGTGCAGGCCCGCGTTGAGGAACGCGAGCTCGCGCAGGCGCTGGCTGAGCGTCTCGAAGTTGAAGTCCACCGTCTCCATCACCGTGGAGTCCGGCTTGAAGTGGATGGTCGTGCCGCGCTTGTCCGTGGTGCCCACCTCCTGGGGCGAACCGTTGGACACGCCGCGCGCGTAGGACTGCTCGTAGACCTTGCCGGCGCGCTGGACGCGGACCTTGAACCACTCCGACAGGAAGTTCACGCAGGTGACGCCCACGCCGTGCAGGCCGCCGGAGACCTTGTACGCGCCGTTGCCGAACTTGCTGCCGGCGTGCAGCTCCGTGAGCACCACTTCCAGCGTGTCCTTGCCCTTGAACTTGGGGTCGGGGTGCGGGCCCACGGGGATGCCGCGGCCGTTGTCCTGGACGCTGAGCGAGCCATCGACGTGGATGATCACGTCGATGTCCGTGCAGTGGCCGGCCAGGGCCTCGTCCACGGAGTTGTCGACGACCTCGTACACGAGCTTGTGGAGCCCATAGGTCATCGTGTCGCCGATGTACATGCCGGGGCGCTTGCGGACGGCCTCCAGCCCTTCGAGCTTGGTGATGGCGTCCGTCCCATAATCGGCGGGCGGCGCGGCCGGCGCGACACCGGTAGCGGGGGTCTTTTCCATGTGAAGCGTGTCCTTGGGAAAGGCTGCCGTTGCGACAGGGCTCAAGCCCGTTGTGCCTACCACCACCGGGCATCCCGGACAAGCTCCGGGAGCCCACGCAAGGCTGCGGAAAGATTCATGAATCAGGCGTCGAAACGCGAGGGCGGGAGGCGGTCCTCCAGCGCCGCGATCAACTCTTCATAAACAGCCTTGCGGGCGAAAAGATGTCGCGTGACGAGCACCCTTCCCTCCTCCTTGAGGAACAGGCCCAGCACGCTCCCCTTGCGGCCGACCCGGCGCACGGAATCAATCTGTCCCCAGTGCAGCTCCAGCGGCTGGCCGCTGAAGGGGCGGGCCACCCGCACGCCCGCGGCGTCCAGGGTGATGCCCCACTGCGCGCGGGGGCGCAGGCGGTGGACGGAGACGAGGAAGGTCAGCATCAGGCCCGCGCTGATGCCGGCCCGCGCCATGGCGACCAGCCCTCCGCCGCCTCGGTAATCCGCCAGGGCCCACGCGGTGAGGACCGCCAGGAGGCACGCGCCCAGGATGAGGGCGATTCGGGTGGGACGCGGATCGAACGAGAAGAAGCGCGGGGTCATGGTGGCGGGCGAAAGGAATGAAACCTAACCCCCTGGCGCACGGTGTGCGCGTCCTTTCCTCCGGGGCTGTTCTGTGGCCGTCGTCCCCGCGCATAGGCTCCCGGCCCGCAATGACGGACGCCGAGCTCACCCTTCGACTGCACACCAACCTCATCGCCTTCAAACGCTTGCAAGCCGAGCGCGGCCCGCTGCGCCACCTCCAGCTCCCCGGGGTGGACGCGTTCGCGCTGCCCGGCTACCAGGACGCGCACTTCCAGCAGGTCCTCTTCACGGACGTGGACGCGCTGGCCGCCGCGCTGCCGGCCGTCATGGACTTCTACCGGGGACACGGGCTGTCGCAATGGCGCGTCACCCTGACACCGGGGCAGCGGGACGCGACGCGCGTGCTGGGCGCCGGGGGCTACCGGCCGGACTTCACCGTGGTGGCCATGGGGGCCTGGCTGAGGGAGCTGCCGGACGCGGCGCCCGGCGTGCCGGTGGAGCCCGTGGAGGACATGGACGAGCTGGTCGAAATCAACGTCCAGACCTACGGCCCGGAGTGGCGGGACATCCTCTCCGTGTGGCAGCGGCCGCCCCGCTTGCCGGTGCACACCGTGGTGGCGCGCGAGCAGGGCCGGGCCCTGTCCTGCGGGCTGGTGGTGGACGTGGCGGACACGGCGGGCGTGTACCTGGTGGCCACCCACCCGGAGGCCCGGGGGCTGGGGCTCGCGTCGGCGGTGATGCGGGGCATCATCGCCCAGGCGCGCCAGCGCGGGTGCATCGCGATGGTGCTCCAGTCCACCCAGGCGGGCCTGCGCGTGTACCGGCACCTGGGCTTCCGCGACCTCGGTCCCTGGGAGCACTGGGTGCCCCCCAGGCGCTGAAGCCGCGCGGCCCTCAGCGCAGCGCCTCCAGCTCCTCCACCGTCTCCAGCACCCGCCGCGGCTCCTCCACGCCGAGGAGCCGGTCCGCCAGCCCGCGCCCGGCGAGCCGGGCCACGTGCGCCAGCCGCATCAGCCGCGCGCGGCCCACGTGGCCGTCCACCAGCGCCACCACCAGCCGCAGGGGCTGGCCGTCCGGGGCATCCACCTTCAGGGGCCGGGCCAGCGTCACCAGCGCCGCCACCGGGGCCGCGCCGGGGACGAACGCGTGCGGCACCGCCACGCCGTTGCCCACCTGGGACGGAGCTTCGCCCTCGCGCTGGCGCAGCCCTTCGGCGAGCGCCGCCGCGTCCACGCCGGGCAGGGCCGCCGCCAGCCGTCCGGCCGCCACGTCCAGCGCGTCCTCGTAGTCGCTACAGGAGAGCTGGACCACCACCCGCTCCGTGCTCAAGAGCGGCACCAGCGGGGGCACGGGTTCGTCGCCGCGCACCTCGCGCAGGGGGAACTCCGCGTCCAGGAAGGCCCGCACGCGGGCCAGCTGCGCGCCGGTGAGCTTGCGGCGCGCGATGTCCAGCATCAGCGTCCCCGCCGCGGGCACGTCCTCCAGGTAGCCCGCCACGTACGGGCTCACCCGGTTGGCCACGTCCATGAGCAGCCCCGGGGGCACGTCCAGCTCCCGGGCGATGGCCGTCAGCCGCTCCTGCGTGGGCGGCGCGTCCACGCCGTTCTCCACGCGGCTCAGGTACGCGCTCGACACGCCGATGCGCCGGGCCAGGTCCCGCAGGGACAATCCGGCATCCACCCGCAGCAGCCGCAGTGTCGCTCCCAGGTGCATGGCGGTCAGCTCCGCGCGCCGAGCGGCTGCGTCGTCGGGTTCGCTTCCGGCTCCGTCCCCTGCGCCCGGGCCTGCTCCGGGGAGCGGGCCAGCACCGCCGCCGCCTCCGGGTGGTGCACGAGCAGCAGCGAGGCGGGCGCGTCGCGCACGATTCGCTCGCGCTGCACGCCGAACAACCGGTCTTCCAGGCCCCATTCGGCCCCCAGGCCCACCACCACGAGGTCGTAACCCGCCTTCGCTTCCTCCAGCGCGGCTTCTTCCGGCGACGCGTGGCGCACCACCTTGAGCTTCACGGAGGCGCCCTCGTCCGCGGGGAACAGCTCCTCCACCTGCGCGCGGCCCGCGCCCGGGCCCGAGTCCCTGGGCGACGTCACGTGCAGCACCGTCACCTCCGCGCCGGCCTGCTTCACCAGCCGCCGCGCCAGGCCCAGGGCCGCGCGGTCATGCCGGCTGCCCACGAAGGGCACCAGCACCCGGCGCACCTGCGCAAGGCCCCGGTCCACCAGCACCGCCACCGTGCCGCCCGCCTCCTGCATCACCTCGTGCACCGTGCCGCCCAGCACCGTCTGGCTGAAGAGCGGCTTGTGCCAGCCCAGGAGCACCAGGTCCGCGCGCTTGGCCCGCGCCGTGCGGCAGATGTCCCGCGCGGGCTCGGAGGACACGAACGACAGCGTGCGCACGGACAGCCCCAGCTTCTCCGCGCGGCCCACCAGGGGCGCCAGCGCGCCGCCGGACGCGGCCGTGGGGTCCAGCGACTCCTCTCCGCGGGCCTTGAGCGAGCGCTCCGGGGACAGCAGGTGCAGCGCGAAGAGGTTCGCCTCGTTGCGCTCGCCCGACAGCGCGCGCGACAGCACCGCCATGCCCGGGCCGGCCTGCCCGTGCGACACGCACAGGAGCACCGTGTACGCGGACGGGGCCAGCGCCGGCTCCGCCACCTGCACCAGCTTCTCCCGCGCCTGCTCCTCCGGCGAGTACATCAGGCGCAACAGCGGCGTGGTCATGAAGGTCGTGACCAGCGCCATGATGACCATCATCGTGAAGAGCGTGGGCGAGATGACGCCCAGGTCCAGGCCGAGGTTGAGCACGATGAGCTCCATCAGGCCGCGCGTGTTCATCAGGATGCCGATGGCGCCCGCCTCCCGCCACCGCAGGCCCGTGAGGCGCGCGGCCACCGCGCTGCCGCCGAACTTGCCCAGGCACGCCAGCAGGATGATGGCGCCGCACGTGAGCCACGCCTCCGGCGTGTTCAGCAGGCCCAGCTGCGTGCGCAGGCCGCTGAAGGCGAAGAACACGGGCAGGAGCAGCACGACGGCCACGTCCTCCAGCTTCTCCGCCAGCGCCGCCGCCAGCCCGCCCTCCTTGGGAATCACCGCGCCGAACATGAAGGCGCCGAAGAGCGAGTGGATGCCGATGGATTCGGTGGTCCACGCGGAGCCGAGCAGCATCACCAGGGTGATGGCCACCACGTTCTGGGTGAGCCCCTCGCGGTTGGCCACGCGCGCGCCCAGCCGGGCGAGGAACGGCTTCACCAGGAGCAGCATGAAGCCGATGTAGAGCAGCGCGAACACCGTGGTGAGCCCCGCCTGCGCCAGGTCCGACGCGCGCACCAGCGACACCACGAACGCCAGGATGCACCACGCCGTCACGTCGTCCACCGCCGCGCACGCGATGGCGATGGCGCCCAGCTTCGACTGCATGAGCCCGCGCTCGGTGAGGATGCGCGCCAGCACCGGGAAGGCCGTGATGCTCATGGACACGCCCATGAACAGCACGAACGAGGAGAACGGCACGTCCGGGCTGGACAGCGACCTGTACAGCCACAGCGCGCCCGCCACCGCGCCCAGCGCGAACGGGGCGATGATGCTGGAGTGGCTGATGGCCACCGACGCGTGCCCCCGCCCCTTCAGGAGCTTGGGGTCCAGCTCCAGGCCGATGAGGAACATGAAGAGCACCAGGCCGACCTCGGCCAGCATCTTCAGGAACGGCATGGACTCCGGCGGGAACAGCCAGCGCATGGCGTCCGGCGCCAGCCAGCCCAGGAGCGACGGGCCCAGCGCGATGCCCGCCACCACCTCCGCGATGACCAGGGGCTGGCCTATCCAGCGCGCGCCCCGGCCGATCAGCCGGGACACCGCGATGATGACGATGAGCTGGACCAGGAGCTGGGCGAGCATGTGGGGATTCATCGGACAGGCCTCGCTGGGAAAGTGTTAAGGATGCACTTACCAAGGCGTCTCGCGCAGCGTCAACCCGCGCGAGCCGGGCCGCGCGTGCGAGCGGACACACCCGGAGTGTCAGGCGGCTTCGGGGGCCTTGTTGGCCGCCACGGCCTTGAGCAGCGTCTCCACGTCCACCGGCTTGCGCAGGTAGCCGCAGGCGCCCATCTCCTCGGCGACCTGGCGCGCGTTGGCGGAGGCGGAGAAGACGAGCACGGGGATGTCCCGCCACGCCTCCACCTGGCGCATCTGCCGGCCGAAGGTGGCGCCGTCCATCACCGGCATCATCATGTCCAGCAGGACCAGGGACGGCATCACCGGCTCCCGGCGGAGCACCTCCAGCGCCTGAAGTCCGTTGCCCGCGCCGAACACGGTGTAGCCCGCGTCGCGCAGGACCTCCTCCAGCGCCTCCCGCAGGTCCGTGTCGTCATCCACCACCAACACCGGCCGACTCACTCGCGCGTCTCCTTCTCCAGCGGCAGCTCCAGCGTGAAGCGCGCGCCCTCTCCCGAGGCCGACTCCGCCCAGGCCCGTCCGCCGTGCGCCTCCGCGGCGCGGCGGGCCAGGTAGAGCCCCAGCCCCAGGCCTCCATACGAATGCGAGCTGACCGCGCGGCCGAAGCGCTCGAAGATGCGCTCCACCTGGTCCACGGGCACGCCGATGCCCCGGTCGCGCACCTGGATGCGCGCGAAGCTGCCTTCCCGCCCCACGTCCACCTCCACCGGCCGCCCCGGACCGAACTTGAGCGCGTTGGATATCAACGCCGCCACCGCCTGGTCCACCCGGAGCCGGTCCCACGTCCCCCACAGCCCGCGGCGGGGGGACTGGCGCAGCTCACACCCGGCCGCGCGGGCCTCCGCCTGGTAGCGCTCCAGCACCTCGGAGACCAGCTCCTCCAGGTCGAATCGCTCGGGCATGAGCGACAGCTCGCCGCTGGACAGCTGCGACACGTCCAGCAGGCCCTCCACCAGCGTGCCCAGCCGGCGCACCTGGCGCACGCTGCGCTCCAGGCGCGTGACGACCTCCGGCTCCAGCCGGTGCGCCTCCGAGCGCTGCAACAGCGTGCCCAGCTGCAGCCGCAGCGTGGTGAGCGGCGTGCGCAATTCGTGCGCGGCCACGGTGAGGAACTCGTCGCGCAGGCGCACCGCCTCGCGCGCCTCCTGGAAGAGCCGCGCGTTCTCCAGCACCAGCCCCGTCCGGCGCGCCAGCTCCTGCGCCAGCGACAGGTCCACCGGCGCGAGCGTGCGCTCCCCCAGCGTGCCCATGGACAGCACGCCCAGCCGGCCCTCGTTGCCGGGCAGGGCCACGTTCACCACCGAGCGCAGCCCCAGCCCCTCGATGGCGCGCTGGTGCGCCGCGTCCTTCGTGATGGGCTCCGGGCGCCGGCGCACGTCCGGCATGAACTCCGGCTGGCCGGTGCGCAGCACGTGCGCGGGGCCCGCCGCGGCCTGGGGGTCCAGCGGGAAGCGCTGGTCCAGCTTCCACGCGTGGGCGCGCCGCTCCGCGTCCGGGTGCGCCAGCGCCACCAGCCGCAAGCCCCCCTGGTCCGGATCCTGGAGGAAGAAGGCGCACCAGTCCGCCACCCGGGGCACCATCAACTGCACCAGCTGGTCCAACCGCGCCGCCTGCTCCAGGGACGCGGTGAGCAGCTCGCTGGCCCGGGACAGGATGTCGCGGTCCACGTCCGCCCGCGCGCGCTCGCGCCGCACGCGCGTCTCCTCCAGCTCGCGCGCCACCGCCGGGCCCAGCCGGGCCATCCGGTCCTTGGAGAAGCAGTCGCGCGCGCCCGCCTTCATCAGCGTGACGGCCTGGTCCTCGCTCAGCTGGCTGGACAGGACGATGAGGGGCACGTCCCGCCCCTGCCCGTGCAGCAGCGACAGCACGTCCAGCGCGGTGAAGCCCGGCAGCCGGTAGTCGCACAGCACCAGGTCCCACGGCGCATGGGCCAGCGCGTCTCGCAGCGCGTCCAGCGTCTCCACGCGCCGGGCCGTGGGCAGGTAGCCCGCCTGCTCCAGCGCCGCCGTCACCAGCGCCGCGTCGTTGACGCTGTCCTCCACGAGCAACAGCCGGAAGGGCGTCATCCCCGGGCCCCGCCCATCAGCCCCGGGGCCCGACATCGCCCCTTCGGCCGGGAGCCTCGTGCTGCATCCATTCGCGTTGCTCCTCCCGTGGGGTGTGGGCCTCTTTCACTGCATGCTAGTGGCCCTGCCTGTCACGCCAGCGGGAGAAATGGCGGACGTTCAGCACCGAGCGCTGGCTGGTGAACGTCCCCAAGCCAGCGCCCACCGCCAAGAAGCGCAACAGCCCCGGATTACCAGGAAACGTCGTACTCGGTATCCAGCAGGGACAGCTGCCGCCCGTGCACCTGGACGTCCTGGGCGCCCACGGCCTCCAGGGCGGCCTGGAGCACGCCCTCGTGGTACGGCGCGGGCATGAAGTCCCGGCGCATCACGAAGCGGGCGCTGTGGTCGCCCGTCCAGAGGACGCCGCGCTCGCCGTAGCTCACCGCGACGCGGTAGTTCTCCACCATGTGGTGCAGCATCTTCCGGGGGTTGCGGCCGGCCGCCTGCATCAGGTCCCGGCCGAACATGGAGCCCAGGAAGTCCAACGTGGCCTGCGTCCCGATGTAGCGCAGCGCCTGCTCCCAGTCGCCCAGCTGGGGCTTGAGCAGCCGCGTCGCCTCGGCGGCCATCTCCAGGAAGCGCGTCACCGGGTACAGCTCCCCGGCGTTCAGATCCTTCAGCCCGGACGCCGCCAGGCACTTCGCCGCGGCCTCCTCGCCCTGGAGGAAGTTCACCACGCCCACCACGCCCTGGAAGAACATCCCACGCGCCCCGTCCTCCGGGGTCGCGGCCAGGCACCGCTCCGTCAGGTGCCACGCCGCGTACTGCTCCGCCCAGCCCGCCGCCCTCGTCGAACCTTCCACCGGTCCGCGATCCATACCGACCTCACTTCCACCTCAGGCGCTGGAATCGGCCCCCCCGTTTCGTGGTGCCATCCGCCAGCGCAGCCCTTCCCCCTCACAGGTGCCGGGGCCCACGCCCCGCTCACACCGTGCAGCCAAATCACACAATTCCACCAAAACGACAAGAAATCCCAGTAAGCCCGGAAGTACCTGTCATTATCCACCAGCTTACACAAATCTAATGGGAGGGCGGATGGGTTTTCTTGTGGCCTGAGAAAGAATTGGGGGTCAGGCCCCTCACTTCGGGCCCTACCCGGAGAGGGCGGCCTGGGCGGCGGCGACTGCGGTCCCGGTGGCGGCGGCGCGGTGGCCGGCGGCGTGAAGGGCGCGCTCGATGGCGCCCACGGTGACGAGCACGTCCCCGGGGCTGACGCGGTTCATGTGGCCCACGCGGAAGTAGCGCGTCTTGATTTCGGGGTGGAGGCCCCCGGCGATGGCCACCCCCTGCGCCTTCACGCGGCCCACGAGCGTCGCGTCCACGCCGTCCGGGTAGTACACGGCGCTCAGGGTGTTGGCGGCCACGGCTTCGGAGGTGGGAACGGGCTTCAGGCCCAGCGCGCTCCAGGCGGCGCGGAAGGCGCGGGCCATGCGGCGGTGGCGCTCGAAGCGGGCCTCCATGCCCTCCGCCAATATCTGTCCCAGGCTGACGTCCAGCGCGCACACCAGGGACGTGGGCGGGGTGGCGAAGTAGGCGGGCTTGCCGGCTTCGTAGGCCTCCATGACGGGAAGCCACTCCGCCCAGTCCGCGTACACGCTGGCGACGGGCGATTTGCGCGCCTTCCACGCGGCGATGGCGCGGGGGCTCACCGTGAGGAGCGCCAGGCCCGGCGGCACGCCCACCGCCTTCTGGCTGGCGGTGAGGTACACGTCCGCGCCCCACGCGTCCTGCTGGAAGGCCTCGCCGGCGGTGGCGCACACGCCGTCCACCACGGCCAGGACGCCGTGCTGGCGCGCGGCCTTCACCAGCGGCTCCACGGGCGCGAGCACCGCGGTGGAGGTGTCCACGTGGGTGACGGTCATCAGCTTGAAGCCGCCGCCGCGCAGCTCCGCCTCCACCTGGGCCACGTCCGGGGCGCTGCCCACGCTGGCCGCGCGCACGTGCGTCACCTTCGCGCCGTGGCGCTCCAGGATGTGGGCCATGCGGTCGCTGAAGTAGCCGGTGTTCACCACGAGCGCGCGGTCGCCGGGCTCGATGAGGTTGGCCACCGCGAGTTCCATGGCCAGGGTGCCGCTGCCGGAGACGACGAAGGGCTGCGCGCCGGGAGCGAGCGACACCTCTCGCAGGCGCTTGAGGGCGCGGCCGAAGGTGGCGATGAAGCCCGCGTCCAGGTGCCCGGGCACCGGCCCGGACATCGCCTGCAGCACGTCCGCGTCCACGTCCACCGGCCCGGGAATCATCAACAGGTCTCTCACGGCGCCACTCCTCCTGAAGGGCCCCCTCCGGACAGCCGGAGGGCGGTCCCCCACTGTGGCCAGCGCGGGCCCGGCTTGTCCACGCAGGAAAAAGACGACGCCGGAGCCCCCTGCGGCGGGGACCCCGGCGTCTGTGACTTCAGGAAGCGAAGCCGTGGACTAGCGGTACGTCGCGGTCACGCTGTCCGCGCGGGCCACCTGGCCGGCGGTGAACGTGTTCATGCAGTTGTCGTCGGTGTAGTCCATGAAGTTGTAGATGGGGTCCGCGCCGCCACCGGAGCAGGTGTCACGGCCGGCGGGGCAGCCGTACGCGGGCGAGGCCTCCGGCGGCGTGTCGCTGACGGAGTCGCCCGGGTTGTTACAACCGCCCTGGAACGTGTGGTACAGGCCCAGCCAGTGGCCGACCTCGTGCGTGCCCGTGTCACCCTCGTTGTACGGGGACGCCGTGCCGCCGGGGACGCTGCTGTAGAGGATGACCACGCCGTCCATCTTCGGCTGGCTGGTGTAGCTGGAGGGGAAGGTCGCCCAGCCCAGCAGGCCGCCGCCCAGGTTCGCCGAGTAGATGTTCAGCGACTCCGGGCCACCCTTGCGCAGCGCGGCCTTCATCTTCTTCTCCGCGGCGGAGCCGCTGCGCAGGCCGTACCACTGGCTGTTCGTGGTGCGGTCCGTGCCGGCCAGCGTGAACTTGAACGGGGTGTTGCTGTAGGCCGCGTTAAGCACGTTCATCTGCGCGGTGATCTGCGAGTCCGGGATGTCGCCGTTGGCGATGCCCGTGCCCTTGTTGATGACGTGGAAGTACACGGGCACGTTCACGGAACCCACCGCGCGCTTCGCGGACACGCCGCGGGCCGCGATCGCCGCGTCGACCTCCGCCTTCTCGTCGGCGGACAGCTCCTCGGTCGCACAGCCGCGGTGCGGGATGGCCTGGGCGTTGGTCTCTTCGGTGGGAGCGGGCGTCTGCTCCTCGGAAGTCGGGGCGCTGCTGCTGCAACCCGCCAGGGACATCAGCGTGCCAAAGACAACCGCGATACGGCCACTGCGCTGCGCGATGTGACGAAGCATCGGTTCCCAACTCCTCAGAAAAGGGGTGAAACAGTGATACGCGGATGAAACAGCGTATGTCAAATCACGCGATAAAATTGAACTCCCAGCAAAACACTGAAGACAAACCAAGCGTCACAGGGCCGGGAGACGGCCTGTCCGTGAATCCGCCTGGAAATGGAAAATGCCGGAGCCCCCTGGACGGGGACCCCGGCATCCGGAAAACGGCCACAGCCCTGCGTGATTTTTCTAGCGGTACGTGGCGGTGAGGCTGTCCGCGCGGGCCACCTGGCCGGCGGTGAACGAGTTCATGCAGCTGTCGTCCGTGTAGTCCATGAAGTTGTAGATGGGGTCCGCGCCGCCACCGGAGCAGGTGTCGCGGCCGGCGGGGCAACCGTACGCGGGCGAGGCCTCCGGCGGCGTGTCGCTGACGGAGTCACCCGAGGCGGAGCAGCCGCCCTGGAACGTGTGGTACAGGCCCAGCCAGTGGCCGACCTCGTGCGTGCCCGTGTCGCCCAGGTTGTAGGGGGACGCGGTGCCGCCGGGGACGCTGGTGTAGAGGATGACCACGCCATCCATCTTCGGCTGGCTGCTGTAGCTGGAGGGGAAGGTCGCCCAGCCCAGCAGGCCACCGCCGATGTTCGCGGTGTAGAGGTTCAGCGACTCCTTGCCACCCTTGCGCAGGGTGTTCTTCATGCTCGACTCGGCGGAGCTGCCCGGCGTCACGGTGTACCAGGTCGAATTGGTCGTGCGGTCCGTGCCCGCCAGCGTGAACCGGAACGGGGTGTTGGCGTACGCCGCGTTCAGCACGTTCATCTGCGAGGTGATCTGCGAGTCCGGGATGTCGCCGTTGGACAGGCCCGTGCCCTTGCGGATGACGTGGAAGTACACGGGCACGTTCACGGAGCCCACCGCGCGCTTCGCGGACACGCGGCCCGCGATCGCCGCTTCAATCTCCAGCTTCTCGTCGGCGGACGGCTCCACGGTCGCGCAGCCGCGGTGCGGGATGGCCTGCGCGTTGGTGGTCTCCTCCGCGGGAGCGGGCGTCTGCTCCTCGGTGGTGGGGGCGTTGTTGTTACAGCCCGCCAGGGACATCAGGGTGCCAACGACCACCGCGAATCGACCGCTGCGCTGCGCGACGTGACGAAGCATGGGTTCCCAACTCCTCGAAAAGTAGGGGGGAGCGGGAATACGTTTCCAACGACATCCGAGTCAATACGCGGACAGTCGTGGAAACAAAGTAAAACCTTACGAACCCGTAGGATGTCTCACCGCGTGAAACCTCCGGGTGTCATCTTCACCCGGAAGGCGTTTCGCACCCCGCCAATCCCTGACGCGCACTGACGACTCAGGGCGTCGGGGCGGGGGCGCCGCCCGCGTCCGGGGCGGGCGTGAGGGGGGTGGGCGCCGTCTGGGGGGCTCCCACCTGCTCCAGGGACTCGCGGTTGCTCACGGAGAAGCGCACCAGGGCGCGGAGGATGCGGTTGCGCTTCACGTTGCCCAGCACCTCGCGCAGGTCGTCGTAGACGGTGGGGTCGTTGACGAGCGCGCCCAGGGTGCCGTCGCCCTTGGCCACGGTGGCGGTGATCTGCTTGATGTCCGCGGCGGCGCTGCCCAGGTCCGCGAACATGCCCTTGGCGTCGCCGTAGACGAGCTGGTGCACGGCGCCGTTGGGGCTCTTCTTCGCGTCCTCCAGCAGGCCCGCGAGCTGGCCGGCGGCCTCCCCCAGCTCCCGCATGGCCACCGCGCCGTCCTGGCCGTAGATGAGCGCGTGCGCGGTGCCGTCGCCGCGGCGCACCTCGCCCAGGATGGCCTCCACGTGGCCCAGGGCGCCGTCCATGCGCTTCGCGGCGCCGGAGGCGTTGGCGAGCAGCGTGCTCACCTCCTGGCCGGTGCGCCGGTCGTAGATGAGCGCGTGCAGCGCGCCGTCGCCCTTCTCCACCTCTTCCATGATGGAGCGCAGCGACGCGACGCTCTTGGCCAGGTCCCGCGTCAGGTCCGGGTTCGAGTAGGCCTTCACGGCGTCCTTGAGGGACTCGCTGATTTCGACCGAGTTATCCATCACGCGGCTGGCGCTGGACATCAGCTTGGACAGGTCCCCGCCGCTGCTGGACTGGATGACGCCGCCGGGCTCCACGGGGGGCTGGTTCGCGCTGCCCAGGGAGATGTCCACCGCCTTGTCGCCCAGCACGCCCATGCTGGTGAGCTTGGCCACGGAGTCCTTGCGGATGCGGTTCGCGTAGGCGCTGGCCACCTGGAGCTCCACCTGCAGGCGGCTGTCATTCAAGTCCTGGGAGAAGGACACGCTGTTCACGCGGCCCACCTTCAGGCCGCCAATCCACACGGGGGACTGGTCGCTCAGGCCGTCCACGCTGTTGAAGTAGGCGTGGAAGACGACCTGGCGTTGAAAGAGATTGGACTCGCGGCCGATGAAGAAGACGACGACGCCAGCCACGGCGAGGCCAACGGCGACGAAGAGGCCCGCGCGCACGGCCAGGCGCTTCTCCTTCGAGGTCGACGTGAAGAGACTCATGGTGTTCCCCGGGGGTTCAGCTCCAGGCGGCGCGCGTCGATGAAGGCGCGCACCTCCGGCACCTGGGAGCGGCGCATCTCCTCCGGGGTGCCCACCTGGACGATCTTCCGGTTGGCCAGCATGGCCATCCGGTCCGCCAGCACGAAGGCGCTCACCATGTCGTGCGTGACGACAATGGACGTGGCGCCCAGGCGCTGCTTCATCGAATCAATCAACTCGTTGATGGTCTGCGTGGTGACGGGATCCAGGCCCGTCGTGGGCTCGTCCCAGAGGATGACCTCCGGGTCCGTGGCGATGGCGCGCGCCAGGCCCACGCGCTTGCGCATGCCGCCGGACAAATCCGACGGCATCAGCTTCTCCGTGTTGGGCAGGTCCACCAGCTCCAGCTTCTCCGCCACGCGCTTCTGGATTTCGGCGCGCGTCATCGTCTTGAAGTGTTCGCGCAGCGGGTACGCCACGTTGTCCGCCACGCTGAGCGAGTCGAACAGCGCCGCGCCCTGGAACACCATGGCCACGTGCTTGCGGACCTCCAGGAACTGCTCCTCGGAGAACTTCGCCAGGTCGTAGCCTTCGAACAGGATGCTGCCGCCGTCCGGGTGCAAGAGGCCGATGAGGCACTTGAGCAGCACGCTCTTGCCCACGCCGGAGCCGCCCAGCACCACCAGCGTCTCCCCGGCGCGCACGTCCAGGTCCACGCCGTCGTAGATGCGCTTGGGGCCGAACTGCTTCATGAGCCCGTCGAAGCGGATGAGCTCCTCGCCCGGCGTGGGCTTGCGGAAGCTGAACGGGACGGCGGGGTCGCGGTGGTGGTGGTGGCGGGCCTTGCGCATGGTGCGGACGGCTTCAGAAGTAGAGCGTGATTTTCGTGATGAAGAAGTCCGCCAGACACACGGTGACGGAGGTGATGGCCACCGTCTGCGTGGTGGCGCGGCCCACGCCCTCCGTGCCGCCCTCCACCGCCAGCCCCTTGAAGCACCCCACCAGGCCGATGATGAGCCCGAACACGGCGCCCTTGATGACGCCGGACACGAAGTCGCCCATCAGCACGGCATCCAGCGCGCCCTGGGAGAACTGGTCCAGGGAGATGCCGTACTGGGACTTCACCACCAGGGCGCCCGCCACCAGGCCCACCACGTCCGAGAACACGGTGAGCACCGGCAGCACGATGAGGCACGCGAACACGCGCGGCACCACCAGCTTGCGCAAGGGGTCCGCGCCCAGCGCGCGGATGGCGTCCACCTGCTCCGTCACGGTCATGGAGCCCAGCTCCGCGGCGATGCCGGACCCGATGCGCGCGCCCACGGTGAGGGCGGTGAGCACGGGGGCCAGCTCCCGGAACAGCGTGAGGATGACCACGCGGCCCACGGTGTACTGGACGCCGAAGCGGGCGAGGAAGTAGCCGAACTGCAGGGAGATGACGAGCCCGGCGAACGTCGCGGTGAGCAGCGCGATGGGCAGCGAGCGCACGCCCAGGGACTCGGTGTGGAAGATGAGGCCGGCCCAGTCATAGGGCGGGCGCACGGCGCGGCTGAACACCTGGCCCGTCATCACGGACAGGGCGCCCAGGGACTCCATGCGCTCGCGCAGGCGCTCCTTGAGGCTGGGGCCGCCGGCGAAGAGCTTCGCCTCGGGCATCATCGCTGGCGCTCCGCGTGGAAGCCCTGGAAGAGGCTCTCGAAGTCCGCCATGCGCGCGTCGGCGGTGCCCACGGGGGCGACGTAGCTGAAGTCGAACACGCAGTTGTCCTTCTTCACCACCACCAGCTCCAGGGAGATGGGCACGCCGTCGAGCTTCGCGACGTAGCGGCTTCTGAGCGCTTCACGGCCGTCCAGGGTGAAGGTGCGCTGGCCCAGATCCTGGCGCTCGGTGAAGCCCATGAGCAGGTGCTTCGTGAGGACCTGGAGGGACGGGTCGTCATGGTCCCGGCAGGTGGCGTTGGAGGCGATGACGCGGCCGGTGTCGCCGCGCTCCACGAAGGCCAGGTCGTTGTCGTCGAAGCCGCGGCGCTCCCAGACGTCGTTGGACAGCGGGCCGACGCGGTACTTCACGTCGGACTTCTGGAGCACCGAGTCCTCGAACGTCGCGCGGTGGCACCCCGCGAGGAGGCCGGACAGCACGAGCGTCAGCAGCAAGCGCGACATGGCACCATTTCGTTCGTCCCGGGTCCGCCCGGTGGGACGGCGGGCATGGTCATGGTGCACGCCCGTCGGGTCCGCAAGAACTTCGTCGGAGCGAACGTTGGCTCACGGACGCGCGCCCGCCGAGGGCCCGCCGCCCTGATCGGGCTCCGGACGGAAGGCGGAGGCGGGGTGCCCCCGGCCTTGCGGAGGGCGCATGTTCAGCCGGGAGCCGGGGGATTCTCACGAGGAGGATTCGATGGACGGCGGACTGGCGATATTCGGATTCGGGTTGTTCCTGCTGTCGATTGCCAACCTGTACGCACGCACGTCGTACTGGCTGGCGTGGCCGCTGCTGGCGCTCTCCATGCTGGCCATGGGGATGGCGTTCAGCGAGTCGAAGCGCCTGCGGGACGTGTCGCTGGGGGTGGCGGCGGTGCTGGGGGTGTTGTTCATCGCCGCGCTGGCCACGGGCACGGTGTGGTGGCTGACGCTGGCGGTGTTCCTGTTCGCGGTGGCGTTCGGGCTGCTCTGGGCGGAGTTCCGCTTCGAGTACTTCGGGCACGTGACGCGGCAGGAGTTGCCCCACCACACGCACCGCAGGTCGGTGCACTGGCCCTGGCACCGGCGGCGGGTGCACTAGGGTTGTGACGGGGACTCGGTGGCCACCTGTCCCGCGTGGACGGTGAGCCAGAGGGTGTCACTGGCGGCGGCGGCCCTCACGAGCCCCGCGTCGGTGGTGGTGAGGAAGACCTGCGCGCCGCTCCGGGCCAGGTAGCCCATGAGATAGGCATTGCGCTCGGGGTCCAGCTCACTGGAGACGTCATCCAGGAGCAGCAGGGGGAGGAAGCCCATGGCCGCCTCCAGGTTTTCAATCTCCGCGATCTTCCAACCGAGCACCAGGGCGCGCTGCTGCCCCTGGCTCGCGTAGGCGCGCGCGCTGCGGCCTCCGAGCGTCACGGACACGTCGTCCACGTGCGGGCCCACGGAGGTGAAGCCGCGGTCCAGGTCGCGGCGCAGGCGCGCGGAGAGGGCCTCGCGCAGCGCGGTGGCGAGGGCGCCCTCGTCCGCGTGGGCGAAGTCGGCGCCGAGGTGCGCGGGGTGGTAGCCGTAGACGGCGGGGTCGGCGGTGCGGCCGATGGACGCGAAGGTGGCCTGGGCGAGGGGCGCGAGCTCGGCCATCAGGGCGCGGCGGCGGGCGTAGAGGCGTGCGCCCGCGCGGGCGAGCGTCTCGTCATAGGCGTCGAGGTACGCGGCGTCGACGGTGGCGCCTTCCCGGAGCAGGCGGTTGCGGTTCTTGAGGGCGCGGGCGTACTCGCGGCTCTCCTTGAGGAAGGCGGGGAAGCGGTTGAAGACGGCGCGGTCCAGGAAGGCACGGCGCGCGTCGGGGCCGCCCTTGATGACCTCCAGGTCATCGGGCGTGAAGGCGACGACGGAGACGCCGCCGAAGTAGTCCTCGAGGCTGGCGGCCTTCTTGCCGTCCACGAGGGCCTGGCGGGTGCCACCGCCGACCTCGACGGAGATTTCGCGCTCGGCGCCCTTGAGGAGGAAGCGGCCGGTGACGCGAGCGGCCTGGGAGCCCCAGCGGACGAGCTCGGAGAGGCGTCCGGCGCGCAGGGGCTTGAGGGTGGCGAGGAAGTAGAGCGCCTCCAGGAGGTTGGTCTTCCCCTGCCCGTTCTGGCCCACGGCGATGGTCGAGTGGGGGCTGGGTGCGAGCTGCACCGCCGGGAGGTTGCGGAAGTCCTGGACCTGGAGCGAGAGGAGGCGCACAGCGTCACCGTGAAGGGGCCGACCTTCGTACTACAGATGCGGCGGCCGGCGGGGCGCGGGATTCAGCGGGTGACGCTCGGTTGGTGGGCGCGGGGGCGTCACGGACAGAGCCGTCGCCGCCAGCGGTCCAGGTAGCTGCCGATCCCGGGGTCGTCCGACTTGTACATGAAGGGTTTCAGGAAGCAGGCCAGGGCGCGGTACTGGGGCGGAACGGGTTCCTGCTCGATGTCGATGGCCTGGGGCCATTCGCTCAGGGTGACCAGCAGGCGCTCCTGTTCCATGGGGAGGAGGGAGACCTCCGGGAACGGCAGTGCCTGCCGCACCGCTTCGGTGCCGCCCATCCGGTCCAGCAGCGGCGGGCCCAGGAAGGTGAGCCAGTGGGCTCCAAGGGCGTGGAGCCCGATGACGGAACCGATCCTGGCGGTCGAGGGCAGGTCCAAGCCCAGATAGCGCGCGAAGTATTCATCCAGGACCTGCCACTTTCCAGCGGCCCAGGAGCCATCTGGCGGGACAAGGGCGAAGCTCGCGTAGCCGAAATGAAAGGGCAGTTCCCGAGCCAACTCCAACACCAGGGCACGCATCTGATGGGACCCCTGTTCCAGGAGGAATTCGGTCGGGAACGAGAAAGATATCGCGGTGCTGGACCCAATGCAGAGCGGGCGCACGATCCGGTTGCTGTGATACTCGAACTGGTACCCGCCAGTTCCTCCAGGTAGGTCGAACAACTCGACGTGCCAGGCCAACCGGGAGGGCTGATCCACCATCCGCTTGCGAATGACTTCCCATCCGTCTTCATCCAGCTCCAGGACATCCCCATCGTCCGCGCCGTACCAGTTCAGCGACTGGGGCGGGAGGGCTCGAACGTAGGTCTGCAAGGCCCGCCAGCATGCCTGCGCCACGATGCTGTGGTCATGGGGGATGAAGAACAAGACCGCGACACCGTCGCGGGCCGCTACTGCGCCGTCCCTGTGATGGCGACGAAGGGTGGGGAGGTTCGCGCTCATGGCCAGCGCACCACTCCACGGCGAGGAGAAACGAGCAGGGCCCTCCCACCAAGCGCATCCTCGTAGACCTCTCCTTGCGTTTGTCCCTTGTAGGGACTGCCGTCCCCATAGGGTGACCACCGAGGTGGGTTGTCCTCAGGGCAGGGGAACTTGAAGTCCAACGTGAGCGCGGACGCGAGCAGATTGCGGTCCGCATGAAGGACTAGATCCGGCTTGATCGTGCCCCGGAGTTCATCTGTGCAGCCCTCGGCGAGCATCCGCGCTTCTTTCTCCCGGCTGATCGTCTCCACGAATCGGGCATTCGGATAGTAGCGATAGCGCTGCTCGATGCTGTAGGGTGCGGCCCAGAGTTCCTTGAGCACCTCCTCCGCGCACTGGAGGACCAGGACGTGCTTCTGCTTTCCGAGCTGCATGGCCCGCGTGATGGGGTTGCCGCAGCGGTCGCGCCCCACCACCTCGCGGCACTCCTGCCGTGTCGGCGAGCGGTTTTCGAAGAAACGCGCATTGCCCTGGCGCTCGGCCTGGACGGCGCATTCCACGAGTCGCGCCTCCAACTCATCCGCGGAGTGGTCCTGTTGCATCAAGCCGAGGATGACCGGGGCGGCCTGGACCAGGGCGGAGGCCGTGGTGGAAGAGGCGCCCTGCTCCGCCACCACGGCCGCATGGCGAAGCCTCGCGGCGGTCTCCGTGTCGACGAAGCGCAGGTCTCCGTGCACGGAGCGCCGTGCGCTTCCGCCGGCACAGGCTGTGAGCAACGCGCTGACCGCGCACAGCGATACGAGTCTCCAACCCATGCCACGGAATCTACCGTGGGGACAACGCGGATTCCTGGACAACACGCCGGCTGCGAAACCCGGCCACGAACAACGCCGTGACGTAGGAGAGCCCCGACCACGGATGCGTGAGGCCATCCATGGGAATGGCCATCCATGGCAGCACCACACCGGAGATGACGGCCTTCCCCCAGCGATCTCCCCGAGAAAGCGGGGGCGGCGGAGGGTCGAGGGGTGCATCCTTCCCCGCGAAGATTCGCTTGAAGGCCTTCATGTCTCCGCGCACGTACAAATCAATCCCTGGCCGCGGCGTCTGCAGTTCCGTGTGGAGCGCCGGAGACAGCGCGGCGCCCACCGCCAGGTACGTCAGGCCCACCGCGAGCGTCCGGTAGAACCAGCCGCCGCGCCGGTCCGCCCCTTTCGCCACGGCCGTGCCCCCCCCCCATCCCACCGCGATGGCGAGCACGCTGACGTTGTAGCCCGACAGGCCCGCGCAGAAGAGCACCAGCCCTCCCCCGAGCGCCGTGAAATAGCCATACACGCCCGCGCGCAGCATCCGGCTCGACCGTGTGCTGACAACCTCCGCCGTTGCGTTCGTCACAGCGCCGCCGCCGCCCCCGTCCAGTGTTGCGCGGCCCAGCCCAGCGCGCCCAGGCCCACCACCAGCGCGCAGAACTCCACCAGCGTGCGGCGGTCGCCCGTCTCCGACGCGGGCGTGAGCAGGGTCCGGTACGCCGCCACACCCGCGATGAGCAGGAGCAGGTTCTCTCCCGTGGCGAACCACGTCGCGCCCACCACGGCCACCACCAGCCATCGCTGCTGGCGCGCCAGGGCCCGGAACCCGCGCGAGCCATCCAGCTGCCACACCGGCACCAGGTTGAACAGGTTCATCCATGCCGCGAAGTGCGCGATGGCGCCCAGCGCCTTCCACCCCGTCAGCACCGCCGCCACCAGCGTCACCACCACCGCCGCGCTGCCCCAGATGGGCCCCGCGAGCCCCACTCGCGCATCCTCGCGCTCATCCACCGGCAACTGCTTCAGGCGCACGAACGCGCCCAGGCCCGGGATGAACATGGGCGCGTCCGCCTTCATGCCCAGCCGGCGCAGCGCTGCCACGTGCCCCATCTCGTGCACGTAGATGCAGGCCACCAGCCCCAGCGCGAAGCTCCAGCCCCATATCGTCCAGTACACGCTCGCCGCGAACAGCATGGAGAACAGCGTGCTCGCCTTCGTGAGCCCGAGCAGCAGCAGCTTTCCCTTGCCCAGCAGCAGCGCCAGCACGAACTTGAACTTCCACAGCATCAGGCCCACCGCGCCCATGCTGGCCAACACCTTCGGCATCCCCGAACGCTTGCGCTCCGCCTCCGCCAGCGGCGCCGCCAGGCCCTGCGCGTCCGCCTGCTGGCTCAGCGCCGTCACCCGCGCCGTCACCTGCGCGTGCTGCGCCGTGTCCGGCGGCAACAACTCCAATGCCTCACGCCACAGCGCCAGCGCCTCCAGCGGCGCGCCCCGCGCTGACGCAGCCTGCGCGTCCGCCGCCAGCTGCGTCAGCCGCTTCCCGTGCACCAGCTTCCGGCACGACGGACACGTGAGCAGCCGGGGCGCCAGCTCCGAACCACACCCCTCACACCGCTGCGTGAGGAGCGATACCGCGAGCGCCTCAGCCAACGGACCGCTCCTGCTCCGCGGGCGCGGCCTCGCCCTCGGCCGGCGCCTCCGCCAGCTTGAACGGCCCCGCGATGTTCAGCTCCGTCCGCTTCGTGCGGCGCCACGCCTCGAACAGCGCGAAGCCGTAGATGAGCCCGGAGATGGGGCTGTTGATTCCCACCAGCACCGGCGCCGCCACGGAAATCACTCCCGCGAGGACCACGTTGGCCGCGGGAGAGGACTCCACCGCTTCCCCAGCAGGCGCGTCCGCCGCCACCTCGGCCGGAGGCTGTGTCGTGAGCTCCTTGTAGACATCCGGCGCGAGCGAGGCCGCCACGGCGAAGTACGTCAGCCCCACCGCGAGCGCCTGGTAGAACCAGCCGCCGCGCGACTCCGAGCCCTTGAACACCGCTGTCCCCACCATCCACCCCACCAGGATGGCGATGAGGCCGATGTTGTAGCCCGTCAGGCTCACCACCCAATACACGAGCGCCCCCGCGATGGCCGCGCCAAAGCCAAACACCGCCGCCTTCAGGGCGCGCTTTGACTTCGAGCCGCCCGTCATCGCGGCCTCCACCTGCTCGCGGCACTCGGGACACAGCAGGCGCGTGTTCAAGTCGTAATACACGCTCTTGATGGCGCGCTGGCAGAAGGAGCACTTCGGCGCCGAGGGTGCTTCGGTGAACTCGGCGCGGTCGAACTGCAGCGATGCCTCGTCGGAGGCCGGCGGAGGAACTGGCTGGGTCATGGGCGGGGTGACGACAGGAAAAGGAAGCAGCCGTGCCAACCTAACAGAAGCCTCGCACCGTCCCCAAACCGGTGTCTGTCTTCAGCCGCCCTGCTTCAGCGCCGCGTGCCGAGCCGCCTGCACCAGCACCACCAGGTCCCCGTTGCGCGCCACGTCTCCCCCAGCGGGCTTCGCGTGCTCCGGTGAGAACAGCCGCGCGGGCGTGCGCGCCTGGCCCCGCAGCATCACGAAGAGGCGCAGCGCGTCCCGCAGGGCCTCCGCCTCCTGCCCCTCCTCCGCGCGCGCCCGCTGCGCGGCCTGCTCCAGCCGCGACCACGCCACCTCTTCATTCCACGCGCCCCGGGGCCGCTCGCGAGACAGGGCCGCCAGCGCCGCCGCCGTCTCCACCAGCCCCGCGCGCCCTTCCGTGAACACACTCCGCGCGGACAGCCGCAGCGCCGGGTCCTCCGACAGCGCGGCCCTCCAGGACAACAGCGCGGGCAGCTCCGACTCACGCGGCACCACCGGCGCCAGCTCCGCCTCCAGCACCGCGCGCACCCGCACCCGCGCCACGTCGTGCCAGAAGGCCGCGTGCAACAGCAACTCCGGACCGCTGCGCGCCACCCGCGTCGGCGCCCGGCGCATGCGCCGCTGGAGGAAGTCCTTCACCCGCCCCCGGCTGTCGTAACGCTCCAGCCGCTCCCACAGCGCCACCAGCGCGGCGGCGCCCAGCGGCAGCGCCCGCGCCAGCTCCCGCGCCTCATCGTCGGAGAAGGCCGGCGCCCCTTCCGTCACCGGGCGCTTGAACACGCGCTCGAAGACCTCGCCCGCGGCGCACGCGGCGCGCAGCTCCGGCAGATTGCGCGGCAACAGCTCCACCGCCTGGGCCCAGACGCGGCCGCCCAGGAATGGCGCCGCGTCCAGCACCTCCGTCTCCAGGCGCAGCAGCCGCGCGCCCAACGTCGCGGGCCCGTCGTCCTCCTCCGCGTCGTCGGAAGCCGGGGAGACACTGGCGGACAGCCGCCGCTCGGCCGCGCGCTCCACCGCCTCGCGCAGGCGCTCCACCTCGTGCATCAACCGGACAGGGGCGGCGTTGTGGGGCCAGCCTTCCGCCTCCACGCGGCGCCGCATCGCGGCCAGCGTCGCGTCCACCTCCGGCTGGTCGGCGGCCACTTCACGCAGCAGCTCGAAGTGGTTGCGGATCCGGTCCTTCCAGAAGAAGGACTCCAGCACGCCCTTGAGCGCGCGGTAGCGCAGGCGCGTGGCCTCCAGGAGGTCCGCTCGGTCCTCCAGCCGCGCTCTCAGGTCGTCTGGACGGGTGGCCACGCCTTCATCATAAGGGCGCCCCGCGCCGGGCGCAGGCCTCCCCATGGCGCGGAGCGTCGGACTTGGAACGGTGGCGTCCCGCCGACGTGGGAAGGTGGACGACCGCGCCGGCTCAGACGCGCATGGGCATGACCACGGCGGTGAAGCTGCGGTCGCCGGGGCCGTGCAGCACGCCCGGGCTGTGCTCGTCCCCCAGCTCGAAGCTGACCTCGTCCGTCTCCGTCACGCCCAGGACGTCCATGAGGTAACGGGCGTTGAAGCCGATGGTGATGTCGTTGCCCTTGTAGTCCACGTCCAGCGCGTCTCGCGCCTCACCCAGGTCCGGGTTGCTGGCGGTGATGAGCAGCTTGCCCTTCTCCAGGCCGATGCGGATGGCGTTGCTCTTGTCCGCGGACAACAACGCGATGCGCTTGAGGCCCTCCAGCAGGCGCACCTTCGGGACGAGGACGACCTTCTCGCCCTCCTTGGGGATGACGCGCTGGTACTCGGGGAACTGCCCGTCGATGAGGCGCATCACCATGGTGAGGCCCGGCTTCTTGAACAGCGCCGAGTTCTCCGCGAACCCCAGGTGGCACTCCGCGTCCGGGGCCTCATCCAGCAGGCGCTTGAGCTCCATCAGGCCCTTGCGCGGGATGATGACGCCGCTCTTGAGCTTGAAGTCACCGGACATCTCGCGCTCGATGAGCGACAGCCGGTGGCCGTCCGTGGCCACCATGCGGACCTTGCCGCTCTGCTGCGGCTCGAAGAAGACGCCGTTGAGGATGTAGCGCGTCTCGTCGCTGGAGATGGCGAACTGGGTCTTCTTGATCATCTCCAGCAGCACGTTGCCGGAGATCTGCACCAGCGGAGCGTTCTCCTCCTTGGGCAGCTTCGGGTACTCCTCGGCGGCCATGCCGACGATCTTGAAGTGCGCGGAGCCGGAGGAGATGTCGACGTAGTTGTTCGCCAGCTTCTTGAGCGTGACCTCCGCGTCCGGGAGGTTCTGGACGATGTCGAAGACGTACTTCGCGCTCAGCGTGACGGCGCCCGGCTTGGCCACGTCCGCCTGGTGCTCGGACACGATGCCGATGTCCAGGTCGAAGGCCGTGACCGTGATGCTGCCCTTGTTCGCCGTGAGCAGCACGTTGGCGAGGATGGGCATCGTCGTCTTGCGCTCCACGATGCCCTGGGCGCGATAGAGGGCCTTCTTCAGCTCGTCGGCGGCGATGCGGAATTCCATCGTGGGCGTCCTTACAGGTCACGGCCCCGGAGGCCGATCTCTTGGGGCGCGGGTGTACAACGAACAGGCACTGTCTTGGCACCCCTTTCTGGACGGGCTCCGACCGCTTCCAGACGCTCTGGGGCCCATGTAGGACATGGAGCAAAATCGCGCCTGTCGCCCTGGCAGGAGGGCGCGCGGCCGGGCAGAGTGGACCCGGCCGTGCCCCTCCCGCGTTGAAGGAGGGCACCCCGTCCTCCTTCTGGAGTCCGCCATGAACGCCCGCTCCCTGCTCCTGTCCGCCGTGCTCATGCTCGGCCCGGTGGCGTGCAGCACGCCGTCCTCCCCCACCGCGCAGCCGTCCAGCGACATGTCCGGCGCGGAGGCCCCCGCCGACCTGAAGCGGACCGACGTGAACGCGCCCACGGGCGCCGCCAACGAGCCCGGTACGGCCGCCCCCACCCCCTCACCCGGAGACGCCACCATGACCACCAGCACCGTCTACATCATCAAGGACAACGGGAAGCGCTGCTTCGCGCCGCCCTGCGACCACTACGACCTGTTCAGCGCGGACGCGCCGGACAAGAAGCTCCAGTCCTTCCATGAAATCGACCTGACGGCGGTCACCGGCGGGGACGACGCGAAGCTGGGTGAGCTCATGCAGCGCGCCGCCAAGGGCGGCCCCGGACTCAAGGTGGAGGGCTCCCTGGACAAGCGGCTCAAGGCCGGCCCCGCGGGCGACGCCATCGTCCTGCGCGCCACCCGCGTCGTCGGCTGAGCGGCTCTGCCCACCGGGACCGCGTCCCGCGCGGTCCCTCAGCAAGGCTCAGAGCCGCACACCCACCTGGAAGCCCGGCCAGCGCTGCATGCGCGTGTCCGTGCCGATGGAGTGCAAGCGCACCGGCAGCGTCGTCAGCTTCGCGAACTCCGGCTCCCCCCACGTGAAGGCCACGTTGTAGGTGGGGCCCGCGAACACGGCCAGCCGGGGCATCACCTGGAAGCCCAGCATGGCGCGCGCCTGGGACAGCAGGTTGTTGGACGCGCTGGAGAACGGGTCTCGCGTGGACAGCACCTGGCTGGCCGCGACGTCCACGTCCACCCAGAAGCGCGAGCCCAGCGGGATGTGCCCACCCAGACCCAGGCCCAGGCTGAAGCGCTGGAAGCGGTCGTCCGGGCCGATGCCCGCGAGCAGCGTCGTGTAGAAGTGCTTGCCGCCGAACTTCAACGCCAGGTTGGTGAGCTGCACGTCGCTGCCGAACAGCTCCAGGTGCAGCTGGCCCTTCTTCTCGTAGGAGACCAGGCCCACCGGCACGCCGTTCACCTCGTCGGAGACGTTGACCAGGCCCAACTGCATGCCGTGCACCGTGTCCGCGACGTTGATCAACCCCAGCTGCATGCCGGACACGTCGCCGCCCACGTTGATCAACCCCAGCTGCATGCCGGTGAGGGACGGCGCGTGGTTGAGCAGCACCGACCCCTGGATGCCGCGCGCCGCCGCCGCCACGGAGTTGACGCCCAGCGTGAACTGCACGCCCTTCATCGTGCCGTTCGCGTGATTGACACCCAGTGACAGCTGCATCCCGGTGGCGTCCGAGGTGGTGACGTTGGCGCCCAGCGCCGCCTGCACACCGCCCAGCGCGCCGCGGGCCACGTTGGCGCCCAGAGCCAGCTGCCCCACGCCGTCCACGTCGCCGTGGGCCACGTTGAGCCCCAGCGACGCCTGGGCGCCCAGCACCGGGCCGCCCGCCACGTTGGTGACCAGGGACAGCTGCGCGCCGCGCACCTCGCGGCCGGACGTGTTGAAGCCCAGCGCCATGGCCAGGCCGGACACCTCCGCGTCGTACACGTTGCCCGCAAAGCCCAGCGCCAACCCGCCACCCAGCGCCGCGCCGCCGTTGACGACGCCCAGCGCGAAGCGGTTCTCCACCTGCGCGCGCCCCACCCGCAGCGTGTTGGTGCTCATCGACGGCACCAGGCTCAGGTTCACCGGCAGCTGGACGCGCCCCCGCGGAGACAGCGACATGCCTCCGCCACCGCCGCGCATCACGGTGGCCTCGTGGCCCACGCCCAGGAAGTCACCGGGGGCCAGCGGCGTGCGCATGCCCTCCTTCAGCGTGAAGGCCGCCTCGGACACGCCGCCGTCCCACTCGCGCCGGGCGCGGTAGATGCCAGGGGCCAGGCCCAGCTCGGTGGCGCGGCCGGACTGCTTCTGCACCTCCACCACCAGCGTGCCCACCGCGTCGCGCACGTACAGGCGGCCCTCCAGCGGTTCGGTGAGGACCAGGCCCGCGGTGGTGGCGCGCAGGTCGGTCATCACCAGGTCGCCGGTGCCCGCGAGCTCGATGTCGTAGTTGGGGTGCTGCGCGCCGCCCTGCGTGCGCTCGGTGCGCGCGAGCGTTTCGTGGAAGGCGAACTGGTAGGCCTCCGTGAGGGTGACGCGGCCGTCGTGCGTGACGTCCGCGGCGCCACGCAGGCCGGACAGCAGGTGGTGCGTGAAGAATGAGCCGCCCAGCCGGTCCGACTCCTGTGACGCCTCGTCCGCGCTGGACGACGTGAGGATGGCGTGGCCCTTCACCTGGATGGCGGAGTCCACCAGGAACGCGGGCCGCGAGACGCCGCCCTTCTTGCGCGCGAACGCGCCGGACGCGCAGGAGTCCAATACGGCGATGCGCACGTCCGCGGGCAGCCCCTCCAGCGAGCGGCGCAATTCGCCGTAGTCCAGGCGCTGGCCCTTGAGCAGCAGCCCTTCGTCGTCCGAGTGGCCGGAGTAGTACAGCAGCACCTCCACGCGGCGCGCCCCCGCCGTGCGCACGCCCTCCGCCAGGCGGCGCACTCGGTCGAAGCCGGCGAGCACGCCCGCGCGGTCCACGTCCGTGAGGAGCACGCGGTCCTGGGGCAGCACGCCGCCCAGCTCCGACAGCACCGTGGAGAAGGCCTTCGCGTCGGTCTCCGCGTAGCGCAGCCGCACGCGCTCCGGGCCGCCGTCGTTGACGCCCACGAGCAGGGCCAGCCGGCGCACGGCGGCGGTCTCGGCGGCGGGGGCGGGGGTGGCCGCGCCGAGCGCGACCAGGAGGATGACGAGCGCTCTCATGGGGAGGGCTTCTCCAGCAGGAAGGAGGTCTGCCCCAGGCCCGCGGGCAGGGTCAGCGGCGCGGTGCGCGCCTCGGGGGAGGCGGCGAGCACGCGCGCGGCGGCCATCACGCCCTCCAGTTCGAAGGGGGTGTCCGAGGAGACGAGGAAGAACCGCTCGAAGCCGGGGGCGTCGTCCAGCTCGTAGGCGCGGGGCAACAGGTGCGTGCCGCCGCGCTCCAGGGGCGCGGAGGTGTCGCCTGTCGCGGGCAGGTGCGGCGTGACGGTGCCCCGGCCGTCCACGGAGAGGATGACGCCGTGGGCGTGGCCGGCGGCGGTGTACGACAGTTGGACCACGTCACCGGCCTGGGCGGGGGCGCCGTCGGTGAGGCGCTCGGTGCGGGTGCCGGACTGGCGGTGCACGTCGAGCCGGGGCTGGAGTCCCTTGCTGCGCGTGGGCTCCAGGACGCCGGGGGTGCCCGTCGCCGACCACGGGTCGCGCGCCTCCTGCTCCTGGGACGAGGCCCCCGGCCGGACGAGGACGACGAGGGTCGCGGCGGCGAGCACCGGCACCAGGGCGGGCAGGAAGCGCCAGGAAGGGCGCGATGGCGGGGCCTCGGCGCGGGGCGCGGCGGCGGGCGAGCCGGCGCGGGCGAAGCGGGCCTTCACCTCGCGGGCGACGCGGTCGGGGGGCAGGGCCTCCAGGGTGGCGCGCGAGTCGGCCTCCAGGGCGGCGAGGCGTGAGGGGCCATCGGGTTCGCGGGACAGGCGGTCGCGGGCGGCGGCGAGCTCGTCCGGGGGCAGCTCCCCCAGGGCGATTCGCTCCAGCAGCCAGTCCGGGGTGCGGTGGGGGGATGTCATGCGGCCTCCAGCTCCTGCAGGACAGCGGACAGGGCCCGGAGGCGCTTGCGCACTCCGGACACGGACAGGCCCACCTCGCGGGCGGTCTCCTCCAGCGTCATGCCGTCCACCAAGTGGAGCACGGCGATGTCGCGGCTGGACGCGGGGACGCGCCCGAAGAGGCGGTCCAGCAGGCCCCGGGCGGCGGTGCGCGCCTCGGTGTCGCCGGAGGCTGCGATGCGGAGCACCAGCTCATCGTCGCGGTCCTCGGGGCGCCGCTTCGCGCCGCGGAGGCGGTTGAGGCACACGCGGGTGGCGATCTGATGCAGCAGGCTGGAGGGCCCGGCGTCCTTCAGCGCGGCCTGGTAGCGCAGCAGTTGAACGAACACGTCATGCATGGCGTCCACGGCCTGTTCCTCGTCGCGCAGCAGGAAGCGGCAGCGCCGGAGCACCTGGGGGCCATAGCGTCGGTAATAGGCCTCCACATCGACGGACACCGCACGCGCCTCCCGGTTGGCCAGGGGAACACCGGTGCCCCGGAAATCTGTCACCGGCCTTTTGACGAAAGCGCCGTGCCTACCCCGTTTCCCCCCACCCCGGCCACCCCGAGCCGGGAAAGGAAAGCCCGCACGTCCGCCCGCCAGCTCCGACCTGGGCGAGCGGAGCACACCCGCCCACCCATGGCCCTCACTGCCCCGCGTCCCCCGGAAGCAGCCCCTGGCTCTGGGGAACGAGGACGGGCTGCACGCCGCCATCTGGCAGCATCACGCCCCGCAGGTCGTCATCCGCGTCCACGCCATCGACGACGCGCCGGAGGATGCGCCCATCCGGACGAAGGGCGTACTTCGCGCCGGAATCGAGCGACGGAAAACGCCGTCCACACGCGGCGGGGTTCTCGTCCACGAAGACGAAGAGCAGGCCGTCCTGCCGGAGCACCCGGTACGTGTAGGACTCGGGCCGGCTGTCACAGGATGTCGCCGCGCTCCCCAGCGGGAACAGGTCCTGCGAGACGATGGTCAACGCGCGCAGGGCCTCGCCATCCAGCACGACCGGCACACCGGCAGGGATGACGCCCGCGTCGGCATCGGAGGAGATCGGGAAGCGGACGGTCCGGTCTTCGAGCACTGGCGCCGAAAGAGGCTCGGGCCTCCGGGCGCAGCCCAGCAGCCCCAGCACCAACGCGACCGTCCTCAGCGACATGATCCGCCCTCGCATGCGGCCTTCCTACAGCGCATCCAGCCGATAGGTGCGCCCATCGAGCCAGGTGACGGTGCCATGGGACTCCTGTTTCCACCGGCCGCCCGTGCGCGACCACAGCATCATCTCCCGGGTGGCGGGAACGTATTGATAGAAGCCATCGCACGTGGGCGCGGTCGCATCTCGCGACCGCGAGAAGAACGCGATGATGGACAGGCGGACGCGGCCCTCCCGCGTCAGGACCTCCCAATCGTGAACGGTGGCCATCGACTCGATGAAGCGCAGGTCACCGGCGGAGAGGCGCGTCCCGAAGGGGTGGTTGTGCAGCGCGAAGATCTGCTTGAGCGTGCCGGGCGCGTAGCGGGAATCGTCCACGAACGGAGGCAGCGAACAACTGCGCAGCCCGCGCACCGCGTCTCCGGGACGGGATGAGTCCGACAGCATGCTCATCTCGTATCGCCCTTCGGGAGTGGCATAGAGCCAGGCGCAGTACTCCGTCGCCATGCGGAGGGCCACCTCGGGCTGTGTCTCCTGGAGCGCCACCACGGACGCGTTCGGCTTGGAGAGGATGAGAGGACAGGCCGCGGACAGCGCATCCGCCGCCAGGTCGAAGGGCCCGAAGTTCTTCAGTGGCCCCGGGATGTGCTCCGGCGACGCACCGGGACCGGGTCGCCAGACCCCTTCCACTTCCCGCGGAGCCGAGCAGCCCGCCAGCAGGCCCAGCCCGGCCACCAGCCCCCACCCAGACCAGCGAGAACGGTTAAACATGAATTCCAGCAAAGCACGTCCAGGACGTGCGCCCAACTCGCGAGTCCACTTGACCTGCAAGCAGAAAAGCGACCGTTCGATCCTCGGGACCGGGGACTGTTTACTTACGGATGCGGGAGACCGTTCCAGGGTTTAACGGAAGCTGGAACGTCTCTACCCTCCCCCGTCCGCTTCGCGCTCCCGTGATCCAAACGACCCCTGCCATCGACTCGCTGCGGGCGCGGTATCTGGCCGCGCAGCTCTCCGGAAACCGCCAGGAGGCCCTGCGCCTGCTCGTGGATGAGGGCGTGCTGTGCGGCGTGCCCCTCCAGGAGCTCCACCTGGAGGTCATCCAGGCGGCCCAGTACGAAATCGGCCGGCTCTGGCAGGAGAACATCATCTCCGTCGCCCAGGAGCACCTGGCCACCGCCATCTCCCAGTACGTCCTGGCCCATCTGTACCGCCACCTGCCCCGCGACCCGGCCAACGGCAAGGTCGTGATGATGGCGTGCGTGGAGGGCGAACTCCACGAGGTGGGCGCGCGCATGGCCAGCGACTTCCTGGAGATGGCCGGCTTCGACGTGCGCTTCCTCGGCGCCAACGTGCCCGCCGAACACCTGGCCCGCATGGTGCGCGAGTCCCCGCCGGACCTCGTGGCCCTCTCCGTCACCATGCCCTTCCACATGCCCCAGGTCCGGGACGCCGTGCGCAAGGTGCGTCAGGTGTCGCCGTCCCTGCCCATCGCCGTGGGCGGGCTCGCCTTCGACTGGGGCTCCGCCCTGGAAGAGGAACTGGCCGTGTCCTTCTTCGGCAAGAGCGTCCGCGAGCTGGTCGCCTCCACCTGCCGCCTGCTGGGGGTCTGACGCCATGCCGCACGTGAGCCTTCAGGTCGAGTCGCGGACCGGGCCCCTCGCTTCCGCCTCTGTTCAAGCTTTGTATGAAGACCCGTTCTGGGCCGCGCGCTACGGCATCCAGCGCGCCCGGCGCTTCGGTGACGAGGACGCCGTCTTCCACGTGCGCTACCTGGTACAGGCGCTGGACGCGGCGCGCCCCGCCATCCTGGAGGACTACGCGCGCTGGCTGCGCACCCTGCTCGTCACGCGCGGCATGTGCTCGCTGCACCTGGATCAGCACTTCCAGGGGCTCGGCCGCGCGCTCCAGGCGGAGGGCTTCGGCCCGGGCTCCCTGCCCTTCACCTACGTCGAGTCCGCCCGCCAGGCCCTGCACTACAACGAAGGCCCCGCCCACGTCCTGGAGGCGGATGCGCCCGGCCTCATCAGCGCGGTCGTCCGGCGGTTGGAACACCCGCTCCCCGCCGGAAGCCGCCCCCGGCTGGAACAAGAGGTGCGGCTCCAACTGTCCTATCTCTCGGATGCGCTCGCGCTCGGTCGCGACGACCTGTGGCATGCCCATCTCCAGTGGTACGCGGGCTTCTGGCCCCAGCGGGGCCTTTCCCCCCTGACTCTTGTTCAAACCCTGGACGCCTTGAAGGCAACCTTGGACGGACATTCCGAAGCGCTGACGTTGCTCGCGCGAACGCCCGATTCGTGGGAGGAGACCTGCTCATGATGAAGGAAGACGACCGCGCCTCCGGGATTTTCGAATCCCTCAGCCGAGAGCTGGCGTTGGCCTGCGATGCGCAAGGAACGGTCGTCTGGCGCGACGAGCGCGCGGCCCGCCTCCTGGGCATCAAGCCGGGCCAGACGCTCAAGAGCCTGGCGAGCCACGGCAGCGAGAGCAAGGTGGAGAAGCTGCTCGTGCAGGCGCGCGACGAGGCCGTGGACGGGTGGGAGCTCATCCTCCAGGACGGCCACAAGCCCGCGACGTTCGCCTTCCGCGCCCGGCCGCACGAGGGCGGCATCGCGCTGGTGGGCAGCCTGGTGCCGGAGGACTACGGCGCCGCGCTCACCCAGGTGAGCACCACGCTGGGAGAGCTGTCCGCGCTCCACCGCGAGACGGAGCGCCAGCAGCACGAGCTCAAGCGCCGCGCGGAGGAATTGGCCCGCCTGAACCGCGAGCTGGAGGAGTCCAACAAGGGCGTGCGCAGCCTGCACGCGGCCCTGGACGAGAAGGCGGAGAGCCTCCAGCGCGCGTCTGAAATCAAGAGCCGCGTGGTGGCCAACGTGAGCCACGAGTTCCGCACGCCGCTGCACTCCATCCTCGGCCTGTCCAAGGTGCTGCTCAACCCGCTCAACGGCAGCCTCGCGCCGGAGCAGGAGAAGCAGGTCCAGTTCATCCGCGGCTCGGCGGAGGCGCTCTTCGAGCTGGTCAACGACCTGTTGGACCTGTCCAAGGTGGAGTCCGGCAAGACGACGCTGCGCCACAGCCGCTTCGTCGCGTCCGACCTCATCAGCGCGCTGCGCGGCATGACGCGGCCCCTGCTGCCGCCGGACTCGACGGTGGCGCTCGACTTCGTGGAGCCCACGGAGCCCCTGGAGCTGGAGACGGACGAGGCCAAGCTCAGCCAGGTGGTGCGCAACCTCATCTCCAACGCGCTCAAGTTCACCGAGTCCGGCGCCGTCACGGTGACCGCGGCCCGGGGCCCGCGCGACACGGTGGTGTTCACCGTGAAGGACACGGGCATCGGCATCGCGCCGGAGAACCACGAGCGCGTCTTCGAGGAGTTCATCCAGGTGGACAGCCACCTGCAGCGGCGCGTGAAGGGCACCGGCCTGGGCCTGCCCCTGGCGCGAAAGCTGACGGAGCTCTTGGGCGGCACGCTCAACGTGCAGAGCCGGCTGGGCGAGGGCGCCACGTTCACCATCACCCTGCCGCGCGTCCACCCGGAGGTGTCGGAGATGACGGGGCTCACCCAGCGCAGCGAGGCGCTGGACCCCTCGCGCGCGCCGGTGCTGGTGCTGGAGGACGACCGCCAGACGCTCTTCCTCTACGAGAAGTACCTGGCGCGCTCCGGCTTCCAGGTGCTGCCCGTGCGCAGCGTGGAGGACGCGCGCAAGGTGATGCAGCGCGTGCGCCCCGCGGCCATGGTGCTGGACGTGATGCTGGAGGGCGAGACGAGCTGGAGCTTCCTCGCGGAGATGAAGAACGGGGAGCAGACGCGCGACATCCCCATCCTCGTCGTCACCGTGACGGACCGCGAGCAGAAGGCGCGCGCCCTGGGCGCGGACGAGTTCTGGCTCAAGCCCGTGGACGAGGTGCGCCTGCAGCGCAAGCTGTCCGCCATGGCGCGCACCGGGCCCGTGGAGCGGGTGCTGATCATTGACGACGACGACGTGCACCGCTACCTGCTCAAGCAGCTGCTCAAGGACACGCCCTTCCAGCTGCTGGAGGCCGCCAACGGCCGCGAAGGCGTCCGCATCGCCCGCGAGAACGCCCCGCACCTCATCTTCCTGGACTTCGTGCTGCCGGACATCACCGCCTTCGACGTGCTGGACGAGCTGAAGGCGGACCCCCGCACGCGCGACATCCCCATCATCCTGCACACCTCCCACCAGTTGCAGGAGTCGGAGCGCCAGCGGCTGGCGCGCGAGACCTCCGCCATCCTGGCCAAGCACACGCTCAGCCGCGAGGTGGCCATCACCCGCATCCGCGACGCGCTGTCCAAGGCGGGACTGGGGAACCGGGACCTGCGCGAGGTGAACCCCCGTGGCTGAGGAGTCGCGTCTGGCAACGGTCCTCAACGTCAACGACGACGCGGCCAACCGCTACCTCGTCAACCGCATCCTGGAGATGTCCGGCTACCACGTGCTGGAGGCGGCCACCGGCATGGCGGCGCTCCTCATGGCGGAGGAGCACCGCCCGGACGTCATCGTCCTGGACGTGAAGCTGCCGGACATCAGCGGCTATGAGGTCTGCGCGCGGCTGAGGGCCAACGCGGCCACGGCCGCCATCGCGGTGATGCACACGTCCGCGACCTTCGTCACGCCGGACAAGAAGGTGCAGGGCCTGGAGGGCGGCGCGGACGCGTACCTCACCCAGCCCTATGAGCCCTCGGAGCTCATCGCCACGGTGCGCTCGCTGTTGCGCCTGCGCCACGCGGAGCAGCAGGCCCGGATGCGCACGGACCAGCTCATCGAGATGGACCGCCGCAAGGACGAGTTCCTGGCCATGCTGGCCCACGAGCTGAGAAACCCGCTGGCCGCCATCATGACGGCCATTGGCATCCTGGAGCGCAAGGCGCCCTCGGACACCAAGGAAGCGCGGATGCACGGCATCATCCAGCGCCAGACGCACCACCTGGCGCGGCTGGTGGACGACCTGCTGGACGTCAGCCGCATCACCCGGGGCAAGGTGGAGCTGCGCAAGGAGCCGGTGAGCCTCACCGCCACCTTCCAGCAGGTGCTCGCCATCCTGCGCCCGCGCGTGGAGTCCCGCGGCCTGAAGCTGGAGGTCCACCTGCCGCGCGCGCCGCTGTGGCTGGAGGGTGACGCCACGCGCCTGGAGCAGGTCTTCACCAACCTGGTGGACAACGCGGCCAAGTACACGGACGAGGGCAGCGTCACCGTGGAGCTGTTCCAGGAGGGCGTGGACGGCAACGCGCAGGCGGTGCTGCGGGTGAAGGACACCGGCATCGGCATCCCGCCGGAGAAGCTGCCCGCCATGTTCGAGCTGTTCGCCCAGGCGGACACGTCCCTGGAGCGCTCACGCGGAGGCCTGGGCATTGGCCTCACGCTGGTGCGCACGCTGGTGCGGATGCACGGCGGCACCGTGGAGGCCACCAGCGGCGGCCCGGGCCTGGGCAGCGAGTTCGTGGTGCGGCTGCCCCTCATCCCCGCGGACCGCGTCCCCGTGTCGGCCGGGACGAACCTCCTGGACGCGCGGCGCGCGCGGCGCATCCTGCTGGTGGAGGACAACTCGGACGCGCGCCAGTCCATGCGCGACCTGCTGGAGCTGTGGGGCCACCAGGTGGCGGTAGCCCAGGACGGCCTGCGGGGCGTGGAGATGGCCCTGGAGCACGCGCCGGACCTGGCGCTGGTGGACATTGGCCTGCCGGGGCTGGACGGCTACCAGGTGGCCCGGACACTGCGCGCGCGCGTGGGACAGGGCTTGCGGCTGGTGGCGCTCAGCGGCTACGGCGACGCGGAGACCTACCAGCAGGCCTTGAAGGCCGGGTTCGACGTGCACCTCACCAAGCCGGTGCGGCCCGCGGACCTGGACCGGGTCCTGTCGAACCTCTGAAAGTGGGAGTGAAGGGTGGCTACCGCCGCGTCAGCGCGTTGGCCACCAGGCCCAGCAGCTTCACCTGGGCGGGGTCCAGCTGGCGCACGCTGCGCAACAGCCGGCGCACTTCCGGACGCTCCGGCGTGGGCGGCGGAGCCTCGCTGGTGCGCGCCGGCGGAGCGCCCTGCGCCGCGAGTCCCAGCAGCTCGTCCGCGGAGACGTGCAGCTCGTGGCACAGCTTCAGCAGGGTCTGGACGCTGGGGAGCATGCCGCCGCGCTCCAAGCGGCCGTACACTTCCGTGGCCACGTCGATTCGCTCGGCCACGTCGGCCTGCGTAAGCTCCATGCGGCCCCGGGCGACCCGTGCGGATGCGCCGATGGTGGTTGCGAGTTTCTTGTCCATGCCTTTGCTTGCCGACCCGAAACGTTTGGCCGACGGCATAGGACGTATAGAGGCAGACAGACAGAACTTGCCGGGTCAGCCTCCCATTGTTCACCCATAGGGTCGCTGCGCGGGAGGTGGACTTTCGGAGTCCGGGCAACCCCGACACCCATGGCTCTTTTGAGACGGAGCGCCCTCTGGAAACGGCCTCCGGCGGGTGTGTCACCGTCCGTTTTCGGGCTTGTCCGGAGGTGACCCATGACGTTGGGGCCGCCGTTTCCTACGGTGTTCGAGCGTCCTGCCGCCACTGCCACCCTTCAGGGTTGGCTCATGTTTTCAGTGCCGTCCAGATACACCCGCGCCGCGGGGCGCCTACCGCGACGCCAGGGTGGTGAGCTCCACCGTGCCCAGGGCGCGCGCCAGCTCCGCGCGGGAGGTGGCCAGGTCGTACGTCGCCTGCACCTGCTGGGCGGCGGCGTTGGTGAAGGCCACCTGCGCGTCGCTCACCTCGATGATGTTGCCCACGCCCGCGCGGTAGCGCCCCTCGGCCAGCCGCAGCCGCTCGCGCGCGTTCACCTGGGCCTCGTCCGCGGCGGTGAGCGCCTCGCGCGTGGCCACCACGTTGAGCCGGGCCTGCTCCACCTGGAGCCGCACCTGCTGCCGGAGCGCGTCCTTCTGCGCCTGGAGGTCGCGCAGGTTGGCCTGGGCCTCGCGCGTCTGCGCGTTGACGAGCCCGCCCTGGAACAGCGCCCAGTTCAACTGGACGCCGCCCTGCGCGCTCAGCGTGGCGCCGTTGAACGGGTTCGCTCCCACGTCGGACAGGTTGCCCGTGGCGCTCAAGCTGGGCAGGTGGCCGGCCTTCGTCACCTTCACCTGGGACTCCTGCGCGGCAATCTGCCGCTCGCGCGCGGCGACGTCGGGGCGGGCCTCCAGCGCGCGCTTCACCAGCGCGTCCAGCACCTCGTCCTCGCCCGCCACGGCCGCCACCGTCACGTCCTGCACGGTGTAGTCGGTGCCCGTCTCCACGCCCATGGTCTGGTTGAGCTGCGCCTTCGCGGTGGCGTACGCGTTCTGCGCGCGGATGAGCGCCACCTGCGCGTTGGCCTTCGCGGTGCGCTGCTGGAGCAGGTCGATTTCCGGCCGCGAGCCCACCTGCACGGACGCGTTCACCTGGTTGAGCCGCGCCTCCTCGCTCTGGAGCGTCTCGCGCGCCACGCCCAGGAGGGCCTTCTGCGTGAGGACATTGAAGTACGCCGCGCGCACGTCGCGCAGCGCGTCCTGGAGCACCTGCTGCTGCGAGTTCTCCTGCGCGCCCGCGGACTCCTTGGACGCGTTGTAGCGGCCGGACGTCTTGCCGAAGTCGTAGATGAGCTGGTTGGCGGCGATGCTGCCGCTGAAGCGCCGCGTGGAGTTGGACACCACGCCGGTGTCGCTGCCCGGCACGTTCTGGATGACGGCCCGGTTGCTGGTGCCCAGCGTGTAGCCCGCGTTGGCGTTCACCTGCGGCAGGAAGTTGGAGAAGGACTGGTCCACGCGCGCGTACGCCGCGTCGGTGCTCGCCTGCGCCGAGCGCAGCGACGGCTGGTACTGGCGCGCCGCGGCCTCCGCTTCCGCCAGGGTGATGACGCGCCCCTCGGAGGCGGACATTGTCAGGGACTGCCGCACGGCCGGAGGCGTCACGGGACTGGCCGGGTCCGGCGCCGGAGCCTGGGCGCCCGCGACCACGGGCAGGACGCACAACGAAAGCGTCAACGGAAGCGCGCGCATCACTCGTACCTCAGTGCATCAATGGGATCCAACAGGCTCGCCTTGCGCGCCGGGTACAGCCCGAAGACGACCCCAACCAGGCCGCTGAACCCGATGGCCAGCAGCGCGACGTCAGGACGGACCAGCATGGGCCAGCCGAACTGCGCGGCGAGCAGCTTCGCCACGCCCAGGCCCACGGCCGCGCCGATGATGCCGCCCAGCACCGCCAGCGTCAGCGCCTCGATGAGGAACTGCGCCAGGATGTCTCGCGGCCGCGCGCCCACCGCCACGCGCACGCCAATCTCGCGCGTGCGCTCGGTGACGCTCACCAGCATGATGTTCATGATGCCGATGCCGCCCACCACCAGCGACACCGCCGCGATGGCCGCGAGCAGCAGGCTCAACGTCTCCGTGCTCTGCTGCTGACCGCTGGCCACCTCCGCCAGGTTGCGCACGTCGAAGTCGTTGGCGTCGTCCTCGCCCAGCCGGTGACGCTCGCGCAGCAGGCTGGTCACGTCCGCCTGCGCCTTGGCCGTGAGGTCCGCGCTGGCGGCCTGCACGAACACCGCGCCGGTGATGTACGCGCCCAGGCTCTGCGCCTGCACCTGCCGCTTGAACGTGGTGGCCGGCACGAACACCGTGTTGTCGAAGTCCTGGCCCACGGGCGACTGGCCCTTGGGCGCCGTCACGCCCATCACGGTGAAGGGCGTCTTGTTGATGCGGATGACCTGCCCCACGGGGTTGAAGCCCTTGCCGTAGAGGTTGTCCACCACCGTCTGGCCCAGCACCGCCACCTTCGCGCCCGCCTCGTTGTCCGCGTCCGTGAAGTGCGCGCCCTTGGCCATGGTCCAGCTGCGCACGGTGAAGTAGTCCGTCGTGGTGCCGATGATGCTGGTGTTCCAGTTCTGGTCCTCGCTGAACACCTGCGCGTTGGAGCGCATCTCCGGCGCGGCGCCGCGCACGCTGGGCACCTGCGTGCGCACGGCCTCCAGGTCGTCCCAGGTGATGGTGGGCTGGCTGCCGAAGCCGCCGCGCGCGCCGCCGGACTTGGACGAGCCCGGCAGGATGATGAGCAGGTTGGTGCCCATGGAGTCGAAGACCTTCTGCACGCTGGCCTTCGCGCCGTCGCCAATGGCCACCATGGCGATGACCGCGCCCACGCCAATGATGATGCCCAGCGCGGTGAGCACCGAGCGCGTCTTGCTGCGCAACAGCGCGCGCAGCGCCAGGACGAGCGTCTCCAGGATGTTCATGTCCCCACCTCCTCGGCGGGCACCACCGCCGGGTTCGGCGTCTGGCGTCTGTCGTTCACGATGCGCCCGTCCTTCACCACCACGATGCGCTGGGTGTACTCGGCCACGTCCGGCTCGTGCGTCACCAGCACCAGCGTGAGGCCCTCCTTCTGCAACTGCTGGAACAGCGCCATCACCTCCACCGTGGTGCGCGAGTCCAGGTTGCCCGTGGGCTCGTCCGCGAGGATGACGCGGGGCCGCCCCACCAGCGCCCGCGCGATGGCCACGCGCTGCTGCTGACCGCCGGAGAGCTGCTTCGGGTGGTGGTCCAGCCGGGCCCCCAGCCCCACGCGCTCCAGCGCTTCCTTCGCCCGCGCGCGGCGCTCCTTGGCGGGCACGCCCGCGTACAGCATGGGCAGCTCCACGTTCTCCAGCGCGGTGGTGCGCGCCAGCAGGTTGAAGCTCTGGAAGACGAAGCCCAGGGTGCGGTTGCGCACGCGCGCCAGGCCGTCGCGGTCCAGGCGGGCCACCTCGCGGCCGTTGAGCAGGTACTCACCGGAGGAGGGCCGGTCCAGGCAGCCCAGGATGTTCATCAGCGTGGACTTGCCCGAACCGGAGGAGCCCATGATGGAGACGAACTCCCCGGACTCCACCGTGAAGTCCACGCCGCGCAGGGCCCGCACCTCGACGTCGCCGGACTTGTACACCTTCACCACGTTCTTGAGCTGTATGACGGGGGGTGCCCGCTTCGTGTCCGCGTCCATCGGTCCGCCTTCTGTCCCTTCCCCTGCCCTCTATGTCTGTGATTGGAACGGCCTCGCGCGCGCCTAGAAGCCGCGGCGCCCGCCGCCCATGCCCCGGCCGCCGCCCGGGCCACCCAGGGGGCTCGCGCCGCCGGACGGAGCCGCGGAGGGCGTGGAGCCCGCGGGCGAGTTCGCCGCGGTGATGACGCGGTCTCCCGCCTTCAATTCACCCTCCACCACCTCCGTGAAGGTGCCGTCCGTCATGCCGGTGCGCACGTTCACGGCGACCGGCCGCGGCTTCTGCTCCGGCTGGCGGCGCAGCACGTAGATGGTGCGCATGCCGGCCGGGGGCGGCTGTGCCGGAGCCTGCTCGGCCGCGTTCGGTGACGGCGCCGGGCGGTAGCGCAGGGCCGTGTTGGGCACGGAGAGCGCCTGGTCCTTCTGCTGCGTGACGATGGTCACGTTGGCGGTCATGCCCGGCTTGAGCTTCAGGTCCGGGTTCGGCACGTCGATGACGGCCAGGTAGGTCACCACGTTCTGCACGGTGATGGCCTCGTTGCGGATCTGCCGGATGGTGCCTTCGAAGGTCTCCCCCGAGAAGGCGTCCACGGTGAAGGTGGCCTTCTGGCCGGGCTGCAGCTTGCCCACGTCCGCTTCCGCGATGCTGGTGTTGACCTGCATCTTGCGCAGGTCCTCCGCGATGGTGAAGAGCACGGGCGCCTGGAGGGACGCGGCCACCGTCTGGCCCACGTCCACGCTGCGCGAGATGACGATGCCGTCCGTGGGCGACACGATGGTCGTGTACTTGAGGTTCACCTCCGCCTCGTTGAGCGCGGCCTGCGCCTGGGCCACCGAGCCCTCCGCGGCCGTCACCTCCGCCTGACCGTTGGCGGCGGCGGACTCCGCCGTCTCCAGCTCGGACTGGGAGATGAACTGCTGCGCGCGCAGTTCCTTCGAGCGCACGGCCTGCTTCTTCGCCACGTCCGCGTTGACGCGCGCCTTCTGGAGGTTCGCGCGCGCGGCGGTCATGTTCGCCTTCGCCCGGTCCAGCGCGGCCTGCACCAGCTGCGGGTCGATGCGGGCGATGACCTGCCCCTTCTTCACCTGGGAGTTGTAGTCGACCATCAGCTCCTGGATGCGACCGGACACCTGGCTGCCGACCTGCACCGTCACCAGCGCCGCCACGGTGCCGGTGGCCGTCACCTTGGCCGTGAGCTTCCGGGCCTCGGCGGGGGTCGTGTCGTAGGTGACGGCGTCCGACGGGCTTCCAGCGCGCATGCGCCAGAACACGACCGCGCCCGCCACCACCAGGATGGCCAGGATCCAGGCCCAGCGCGGCACGCCCCGCTTGCGACCCTCGTCCTCATCCAGCTCCACCGGCGCCAGGGCCGGCGCTTCCCGCGGCATCTCGCTCAAGGCCTTCATGCCCCTTATCTACGTTTTGAAATGTTTCGGCGAATCTCGTCTCTATTACGAAAGATGACCCACGGCGAGGCGGCCTTCCGGTGTGTCCGCCGCTCCCACTCCGGGGAGCACGACCCGCGCGGTGGTGCCCTGGCCGGGCTGGCTCTCCAGCGTGAGGCGGCCGTGGTGCGCGTCCAGGATGCGGCGCACCAGCGCCAGCCCCAGGCCCACGCCGCCGGTGGTGCGGGCGCGGCTGCGGTCGGTGCGGAAGAAGGGCGTGCCCACGCGCTCCAGGTCCTGCGCTTCGATGCCGATGCCCTGGTCCTGGATGTCCACCTGGAGGCCGTCGCCCGCCGCCCGGGCGTGCAGCGTCACTGTGGTGCCGGGCTCCGAGTACTTCCCCGCGTTGTCGAGCAGGTTGTCCAACACGCGCCGAAGCAGCACGGGGTCTGCTTCCAGCGCGGGTAGCGTGCCGTCCACCTGGACCTCCAGCCGGTGCTTCGGCCGGGCGGTGTGGAAGCGGGCGGCGGCCTTGTCCAACAGCGCGTTCGCGTCCACGCGCTCCAGGCGCAGGGGAGGCACGCCGCTGGCGCCCTCCGTCACCAGCTCCAGGCGGGACGTGGTGAGCACGTCCGACACCAGGCGCTCCAGCTCCGACAGGTCCTCGGTGATGTCGGGCAACAGCTCGCGCGCCGTCTGCGCGTCGCCCTCCGCGGCCAGGTCCAGCGCCACGCGGATGCGCGACAGCGGCGTGCGCAATTCATGCGACACGTTGGCGAGCAGCTCCTTCTGCGAGCGCAGGAGCTGGGTGATGCGGCCGGCCATCTCGTCGAAGGCCTCGGACACCAGGCCCAGCTCGTCCTTGCGGCGCAGGCCCGCGCGCACGTCCAGCCGACCCGCGCCAAACGCGCGCGCCGCGGAGGCCAGCTTCTCCAGCGGGCCCGCGAGCGTGCGCGCGAAGGCGACGGAGGTGATGGCGGTACACGCCAGCACGAGCCCCACGATGATGGCCGTCTGCCGGTCGCCGTCCGGAGGAGGAGGCGGCGGAGGCAGGGACACGGAGGCGTAGACCTGGATGGGGCCCGGGAAGGGGCTCACCACCAGCAGGCGGCCGGGGCCGCCACCGACTCCGGGGATGGGTCCACGCGGGCCGCTGCGGGTGACGCGGGAGGTGACGGCGGAGAGCTCCTCGGCGCCAAGCGCGGGCGCGGGCTCCTGCCGCGTGTTGCCGAGCAGCGTCCCGTCCGCGGCGCGCAACGTGACCTGCATGCCCATGCGCTGCTGGGCGCGGGCCAGCGACGCCTGGAGCGCGGCGGGGTGGTCGCGCAGGGTGGACCACTCGTCGAGGAAGTAGGACAGCTCGTCGTCGAAGCGGTTGCGCCAGGACTCGTTGCGCAAGAGGTCGCGCGCGAGCATCAGCGACACGCCCACGAGGACGATCTGGATGACCCCCACCAGGTAGATGCGGGGGAGCAGGCCCATGGGCAGACGGAAGAACCTCACGGCTCCGCCTCGGTCTCCGTGGCCAGCATGTAGCCGGCGCCGCGCACCGTCTTGAGCAGGCGCGGGTTGCGCGGGTCCACCTCCAGCTTCTGGCGCAGGCGGAAGATGTGCACGTCCACCGAGCGGTCGAACACCTCGTCCGCGCTGCCCTTCACCAGGTCGAGCAGCTGCTCTCGGCTGAGGACGCGGCCGGCGCGCTCGGCCAGGACGCGCAGCAGGCTGAACTCATACGTGGTGAGGGACAGCGGCTTGCCGTCCAGGGACGCGCTCAGGCTGCGCGGGTCCAGCACCAGGCGGCCCGCGTGCACGGGGTGGCTGGTGGGGCCCACCTTGCCGCGAGCGCGGCGCACCTGGGCGCGGATGCGGGCCAGCAGCTCGCGCGACGAGTAGGGCTTGGGCAGGTAGTCGTCCGCGCCGGACTCCAGGCCCAGGACGCGGTCGGCCTCCTCGCCGCGCGCGGTGAGCATGATGATGGGGACGTCCGTGCGGGTGCGCAGCTCGCGGCAGACCTCCAGGCCGTCGCGGCCGGGGAGCATAAGGTCCAGGAGGATGACGTCGAAGGTGTGGCGGGACGTCTGGAGGAGCGCGTCGGTGCCGGAGGCGGAGACGGTCACGATGATGCCGTGCTCCTGGAGGTAGCGGGCAGTGAGCCGCGCCAGGCGTTCATCGTCCTCGACGAGGAGCACCTGGATGGTGGCGTCCTCGGAGGTCGTGGGGCGTGGGGTCGTCTCCATGGGTTGGATCTCCGCGTGGGATGCGGACCGCCTCCGGGCCGCGACCTGCAACCTCCCACCCCTACATTTCCAGGGGGCTACGGGCCCATGACGAAATATTACGGACGACGGTCCGGCGGGACATCCCAGGGGCTTTCAGGGGGACGGCCGCAACGGATGGAAATTCAGGGCTCGCCGTACAGCCGGGTGAGCGCCCGCCGGTCCACCTTGCCCGCCGGGGTGCGCGGCAGGGCCTCCAGGAGGCGCAGCGTCCGGGGCAGCTTGTAACGGGCGAGCCGGCCCGCACAGGAGACCGTGAGGGCTTCCAGGGTGGGGGCCGCACCGGGCCGGGGGACGACGAGGGCGCGGGGGACCTCGCCCCACTTGGGGTCGGAGACGCCGATGACGGCGACCTCCGTGACGTCGGGGTGGCCGGCGAGGACGCTCTCGACCTCGGAGGGGTGGATGTTCTCGCCGCCGGAGATGATGAGGTCCTTGGCGCGGCCCTCGATGCGGAAGAAGCCCCGGGCATCGCGCGAGGCCAGGTCGCCGGTGTGCAGCCAGCCATCCACGAAGGCGCGGGCGGTCTCCTCCGGGCGGCGCCAGTAGCCAGCGCACAGGTGGGGGCCGCGAAGGAGCAATTCGCCCACGTCACCGGGGTGCTTTTCACCGTCGATGCGCGCCTCGACGTGGAAGAGGGGCACGCCGACGAAGCCCGCGTGGGAGCGCATGACGGCGTCGGGGAGGAAGAAGTTGTTGGGGCCGCCCTCGGTGAGGCCATAGCCGGTGCGGAAGGCGATGCCGCGGGCGAAGAAGCGCTCGAAGACGGGGGCGGGACAGGGAGCGCCGCCGCTGATGAGCAGCTTGAGGCGGGAGAAGTCCACGGCCTCGAAGCGGGGGTGCCGCTGCATCTCGATGAACATGGTGGGCACGCCGAACACCAGGTTCACGGCCCCCGAGTCGATGAGGTCAAAGCACTGCGCGACATCGAAGGCGCGGCACACGACGGAGGCACCGCCCGCGTACACCAGGGGCAGCGTGAAGACGTTGAGGCCGCCGGTGTGGAACAGGGGTGCGTTGAGCAGCGCCACGTCGTCCTGGGTGAGGCCCCAGCTGACGACGGTGTTCACGGCGTTGGCGGTGAGCGAGCCATGCGTGAGCACGGCGGACTTCGGCAAGCCGGTGCTCCCGCCGGTGGAGCACAGCACCCAGGGAGCATCCGCCTCCAGCTCGATGGAGGGCAGCGCGCCGGTCAGGGTCTCGCGGGAGCGGAAGAGCGGATCCGCGAAGGAGACCCAGTGCGCCTGAATCCGGAGGCGCAGGGCGTCGGCTTGGGCGTGGAACTCCGGCCCGAAGCAGACGACGGAGGGGGCGACATCGGAGAGCAGGCCGTGGAGCTCCTCCACGCCCAGGCGCCAGTTGAGCGGCTGGAGCACGGCGCCCAGCTTGGCGCACGCGAACACCAGGTCCAGCGTCTCCACGCCGTTGGAGGCCAGCACGGAGACGCGGTCCCCTACTCCCACGCCCAGGCCGCGCAGCAAGAGCGCGGTCCGGTGGGCGGAGTCATTCCACTCCGCCCACGAGATGCGCCGCCCACCCCGGAGCGAATCAACGAGCGCCGTGCGCTCCGGGGCGAGCGAGGCCCGCCGGGACAGCCAGTCGTGGACGATGGGCATGCCCGGCGGCTCCTACGTCATCAATCCCGCGAAACGAAGTGCGCGGAGATCTTGTTCCACACCGCCGGGGTGATGCCCATGCTCAGGTGGTCATAGGCCATGCCCTCCTGCTTCGCGTCCGCGGTCTTCTTCGTGGACGTCCAGCCCTGGGTGAGCTGGGTCATCGCCGCGATGCTCGCTTCGAAGAGCACGCCGTCGCTGCGCAGCGTGGACGTGGTGGACGTCATGCCGTCGGTCTCGAAGGGCTGGGAACCGCCCGTGGTGCCGTACAGCACGTAGAGCGACGGCAGGCGCGAATCCAGGCCGTGCTCCGCCAGGCGCGTGATGAACTTGCCGCCCATCTCCATGGCCGCGTTGATGCCCAGGCCGTCCATGATGCGGTACTTGCCGTACATCAGCGAGTCGTACGCCTCACGGTTCTGGTTCGTGTTGTACGCGTGGTACGCGAAGCACGGCGAGCCCACCGGGTCGAACGCCGTCGTGCGGCACACGCGGTGGTCGCTGGACGCCATGTAGCCCGCGGCGACCCAGGGGTTGTACGGGTTGTAGATGAGCTTCGTGTCCAGCCAGGGGAAGTAGCGGTTCTCGTCCGGATCGATGTTGTCCCACGCGGACGCGCTGCGGTCCGGAATCGGGTACGTGCCACGCAGGTCATACGCCGCCTGCAGCTGGCCCGGGTACGCCGTCACGTACTTGCCGCTGGTGTTCACCGCGCCGAAGAGGCTCATGTTGTAGTCGTCGAAGTTGAACGACGACGAAGACAGGCCCTGGTTCGTGTTCAGCGTCTGCAGCGAGCTCGCGTACACCGGCGTGCCCGTGCTGCTCAGACCCGTGATGTTCGACAGGTAGATGCGGCGGAAGTAGTCCGTCCACACGCCGCCGGAATCCTTGCACACGCTCTCCGCGTAGGGGTTGTTGAACCAGGGCACGCTGTAACCAAACGTCACGCACTGCATCGCGGAGAAGTACGTCCACGGCATCGGGCCACGGCCCACCGGCGCGTTGGACGCCGTGCTCGCGATGGTCAGCGTGTGGATGGGGTGGCGGAAGTTCAGGTCGATGCCCTTGTGCGGACCGGACAGCGGCACGTACACGCGCACCGAGTCGTCATACGCCGGCACCTGCGACGCCTGCTCCTTCGCCAGACGCTCGAAGAAGCGCGTCGTGCTGAAGCCGCCCCACGTCGCCGCGTTCGCCAGCCACGGGTCCACCGCCAGCACGCCCTTGCTCCACGCCACCACGTCCACCCGCGCCACGCCCGGGTGCAGCGCCTTCACGCGCTGCACGGCGTTGGCCACGTGGATGGCGTGGTTGAAGTTGTCGCCGTGGAACGAGCCGAACGTCACCGCGTACACACAGCGGCCCTTCGACTCCAGGTCCTGCACCATGCCCGTCAGCTGGGCCGCGCCGCCATAGGTGCCGCCCGAGCCGTTGTTGCCGTTGGGGAACATCCAGACGTTCGCGTCCTGGATGGCGCCGTGCACCAGCAGCGTCGGCGTCTTGGTGACGTCACAGGTGCGCGCCGCGGTGGCCCGCCCCTTGTGCAGCAGGACGAAGCGCGCCTCCGGCTTGGTCGGGCCGGGCGTGGGGCAGGTGGCCCCGGTCGTCGTGGCACAGCTGTTCCCGTAGTAGAGGTTGAACGCGTTCACCAGCTGCTGGTTCAGCGAACCGAAGTACGTCCGCAGCGGGTAGTCGCTGGACTGGTACGTGTCCTGGTCCCGCAGCTTCAGCGTACGCGGGTTGTAGTACTCGGAACGGAAGCGCTGCCGGCCCTCCAGGAGCTCAATCTGGCCCCAGGACCACGAGGGCGGCGTGTACGTGCCCACCACGCGGTAGTTGGTGGTGAAGTTGGTGGGGATGGCGTCGAAGTACGGGGCCAGGTCCGCGTCCAGCGGAGCCTCGGCCGTACCGACGGCCTCCTCCATCGGGGGCGCCTCCGCGGGCGGCTCAGCCCCGCAACCTGCCATCAGCAATGCGGCCGTGAGCGACAATGTCCAGGTGCTTCGCATGCGGACCTCCGGGTGGTGAAGGGTGCGGCGACAGCGGACTGCGACAGAAGAAAGGACGCACGGGACACACGACGGGCCCCAGGGTCTCCCCGGAAGGGCCTCGCGTGGCTCACCGTGCGTCAGGAACGCCTAGCGGGCGTGCTCCTGCAGGAACGGGACGAGCAGGTCGTGGAACTCCTGCGTCTTCTCCAGGTGCGGGCTGTGGCCCGTATCCGGGAGGACGACCTCGCGGTAGCGGCCGCCGTTGGCCGCGTAGCGCTCCATCACCTTGCGCATCTGCGACACCATGGGCTGCGGCGGGTACTTCTCTTCCCCGGGCCAGCCGGGCACCGCGCCCAGCTTGCCCAGGAAGCCGAAGTCGAACAGGGACGTGTCGGAGACGATGGCGTCGTCCGCGCCGCGGATCCACAGCACGTCCGGCCCGTTCTTCAGCGCCGCGAAGGAGGAGGTGTTGTAGTAGGCGGGCGCCATGGCGTTGTTCATGCCCGTGGTGCCCGGCGCCACGCCCGGCCAGTTGGGCGACTGGGCGAAGTTGCCCGGGTACAGCTGGTCCGACACGTGCGTGTCCAGCACGGAGTCCAGCAGCATCTCCTCGTCCGGATGGCGGAACGGCGGCTTCACGTAGCAGCCGTTCATCACGTTGCGCGGCGACGTCTGCGACTCCGTGGAGCGGTCCTTCGTCTTCAGCCGCTGCACGAAGTCCGGGTTGGCCGTGCCGCCGCCGGAGCCCGCGAAGTCCGCCCAGCACGGCGTGCCGTCCGCGTCCTTCGTCCCGCCGAAGCCGTAGGGGGACAGCGGCGCCTCCACCACCAGGCCGGCCACGCGCTCCGGGTGGTCGATGGACAGCTGCATCACCATGCCCGCGCCCGCCGAGTGCGCCACGAACACCGCGCGCTTCAACGACAGCGTGTCCATCAGCGCCACCAGGTCATCCGCGAAGTCGCGCATGCCGCGCGTCGCGTCGATGCCCTTCGGCTCCGTGTGCCCGTAGCCGCGCATGTCCGGCGCGATGCCCCGGAAGCCCTGGGGCAGCGTCTTCATCAGCGACTCGAAGAAGGCGGACGAGGAACAGTTGCCGTGCACGAAGATGACGGGAAAGCCGTCCTCGCCCACGAGCCGCGCGCGAACCCGGAGCCGCTGCGTGGGGATGTCCCGGATCTCGACCTTCCTGGATGTATCAGCCATGTGCGCGCTCCTGATTGCGTTGCGTGAAAGAGGAAACCCGTGCGTCACGAAGCGGCCCGCGCGTCCGCGGCGATGGCCGCCTCGCGCAGCTCGCGCTTGAGAATCTTCCCGGCCGCGGACACCGGCAGGGACTTCACCAGCTCCACCCGCTTGGGGACCTTGAAGCGTGCCACCCGGCCCTTGAGGTGCTCGAGCAGCGCCTCCGCCGAGGCCTCGGCCCCGGGCTTGAGCACCACGTAGGCCCGGCCACACTCGCCCCACTTCGCGTCCGGCACGCCCACCACCGCGCACTGCTGCACGGCGGGGTGCTCGTAGAGGACGGACTCCAGCTCCAGCGGGTACACGTTCTCTCCGCCGGAGATGAACATGTCCTTCTTGCGGCCCGCGATGGTGAAGAAGCCATCCGCGTCCACGCGCGCCAGGTCCCCGGTGTGGAACCAGCCGTCCGCGCTGATGGCCTCCTTCGTGGCGGCGTCGTCCTCGAAGTAGCCGGAGCACATGGAGGGCCCCTTCAGCACCAGCTCCCCCACCCCGCCCACGGGCACCGAGTTGCCGGCGTCGTCCACCAGCTTCGCGTCGATGAAGTAGTTGGGCCGGCCGATGGAGCCCGCCTTGGACACCGCGAACTCCGGCCCCATGCTGAAGATGCCCGGGCCGAACTCCGTCATGCCGAAGCCCTGCTTGAAGGGCACCGGGTGCACCGCCTGCCACGCCTGGAGCAGCGGCACCGGCAGGGGCGCCCCGCCGCTGGTGACGAAGCGCACGGAGGAGAAGTCCGTCCCCTTCCAGCGCGGCGAGTCCATCAACTGCTGGTACTGCGTGGGCACCGCGAAGAAGAGCGTCACCTTCTCCTTCGCCACCAGGCCCAGCATCTCGTCCGGGTCCCACCGGCGCATCAGCACCACGGTGCCGCCCACGGTGAGCAGCGGCAGCGTGTAGACGAGCAGCCCGCCCGTGTGGAACAGCGGCGTGTGCGTCACCGTCACGTCGCCCTGACGGATTTCATGCACCAGCGTGTTGAGCGTGTTCCACGCCACCATGCGGTACGAAACCTTCGCGCCCTTGGACCGGCCCGTCGTCCCACCGGTGAAGAGCAGGCAGAGGATGTCCTCCTCGCTCACCGCGTCGTTGGTGACAGGAGCGGCGGGCGCGTACGCCACGGCCTCCTCGTACGGATCCGCGCCGGGCAGCCCCCGAGCCTCCAGGGACACCAGGCGCAGGCCGTCACCCACGTGCTCGCGCACCTGGGCCACCGCGTCCTTGAAGTCGTCCCCGAACAGCAGCACGCGCGGGCGGACGGCGCGCACGCCCTCCGTCAACTCCGCCGCGTGCAGCCGCCAGTTGTAGGGCACGAAGATGGCGCCCAGCTTCGCGCACGCGAACAGCGTGTCCAGGTACTCCACGCCGTTGTGCGCGACGATGCCCACGCGGTCGCCGCGCCGCACGCCCGCCACGTCCCGCAGCCAGCCCGCGAGCGCGTTGGCGCGCGCGTTCATCTGCCGGTAGGTGAAGCGGCCCGCGTCCCTGCGGGCCACGTCCACCACGGCCACCGCGTCCGGCCAGTAGAGGGCACCCCGCCCCATCCAGTCCCCGATGAACATGCGAAGAACTCCTGTCTGAATGAGGCGGGGTGTGGGGGGGGACTAAGCCGTCCAGCGGTAGAGGGCGGACGCCATGGCGAGGCCACCGCCGCTGGCGCAGAAGGCGACCAGGTCGCCCTTCTTCACCTTGCCCTGCACCACCGCGTCGTCCAGCGTCATGGGGATGCAGGCGGAGCCCGTGTAACCCCACTTGTCCATCGTGTAGTGCGCCTTCTCCATGGGCTGATTGAGCGCCTTCATGGTGGCTTCAATCGTGCGCAGGTTGAGCTGCGTGAAGACGAACAGCTTCACGTCGTCCAGCGTCTGGTCCGCGCGCTTGAGCAGCGTGTCCAGCAGCATGGGCCAGCGCTCGGTGTTGAACGTGGAGGGGAACTTGCGCACGAACTGCACCGCGGGCTTGCCGTCCGTCAGCGCCAGCGTCTCCGCCGTGGCGGGCCGGTTCGTGCCGCCGGTGTAGATGCCCAGCGCGTCGTGGTACTCGCCGTTGGCCAAGAGCTTCGCGCCCAGGAAGCCCGGCTTGTCGGACGCGCCCAGCACCACCGCGCCCGCGCCGTCCGCGAACAGCGTGCAGGTCTTCTTGTCCTTCCAGTTCACGTAGCGGGTCATCCCGTAGGCGCCCACCACCAGGATGCGCTGGTAGCTGTCGTCCGACGAAATCGTCTTCGACGCCACGTCCAGCGCCGTCACCCAGCCCGCGCACGCGGCGTTGATGTCGTAGGTGCCCGCGTTCACCGCGCCCAGCTTGGCCTGCACCACGGACGACGTGCCGGGGGAGAGGTAGTCCGGCGTGTCACTGGCCACGAGCACCAGGTCCAGCTCCTTGGGGTCCACCTTCGCGCGGGCGAGCGCCTCCTTCGCGGCGGCCACGGCCAGGTCGCTGGTGGCCTGGTGATCCGCCATCACGTGGCGCTGCTTGATGCCCACGTTCTGCTGGAGCCACTCGTCCACCTTCTCGCCGAGGATCTTCTCCACGTCGGCGTTGGTGAGGAGCTTCTCGGGGACGTAGCGGCCGGTGGACAGGATGTTCGCGTAACGCATGACGGTGTTTCAGCTCCGGGGACCGCGTGACGGACGGCGGGGGGACGGCTTCGACTTCGGGGGGGCGGGCTTCGAGGGCTTCGGGACGGCCTGGAGATGCGTGCGCGCGGCGTCCGGGGGCAGGCCGTGGGACAGGAGCGTCATCGCCGTGTCGAGCACGCGCTCCAGCCCCATGTCCTCCTCCCAGAGCACCCAGCGCATGCCCAGGAAGTCGCCAATGCCCATCAGGCAGTAGGCGAGCGCCTCCGGATCCATGCGGCGCACCTCGCCCTTGTCCATGGCCTGCTGGAGGCCGCGCACGTAGCCCTTGGCGAAGCGGTCGTAGTAGCGGCGGTAGCAGTCCGCGTCCACGAACTCCGCCTGCCGCACCACGCGGTAGAGGTTGGGGTGCTGGCGCACGAACTGGAAGAAGGCGCGCAGCCCCTCGCGCTCCACCTCCAGGCGCGTGGTGCACGCGGCCGTGGACTCCGCGATGAGGCGGCGCAGGCGCGCGCCCAGTTCGTCCACCACCTCCACGAAGATGGACTGCTTGTCCGGGAAGTACACGTAGAAGGTGCCCAGCGCGACGCTGGCCTTGCGCGTGAGGTCCGCGATGGACGCGCGCTCGTAGCCCTTGTCTCCGAACACCGCCTCCGCTGCCTTCAACAACTTCTGCCGCGTCCGCTGACCGCGCGGCGTGACGGGGACTCGTTCTGAAGTTGAAGGGCGATTCATCTTTCAGGACGGGTAGCACCCGGCCGACCGCCCTGTCAAAAGCGGATGGATGGCTCCTTGCGTCAAAGACAGACACGGACGCGCGGCGTCAAACACCTCGCCGCCTGCCCGCCTGGAGACTCCGGAGGTCGGGTGGAGGACGATCCACCGGCCTCAACCATTTTGCGTGCAAACGGACTTGCACTTGGGGACAAGTGCATATAACTTCACCGTCGACTGCCAAGGCTGCTTATAAAAATAAGGTTTCAAGCCCCATGGACGCCCTGGATTATCGCATCGTGGACATGCTTCAGCGCGATGGCCGGGCCACGCAGCTGGAGCTGTCACGTGGGGTGAAGCTGTCCCAGCCGGCGGTGGCGGAGCGCATCCGCAAGCTGGAGGAGAAGGGCGTCATCACCGGCTACACGGCGCGCGTGGACGCGACGCAGCTGGGCAAGGACATCACCGCCTTCATCGGGGTGAGCATCGAGCACCCCAAGCACTTCGAGGGCTTCGCGCGGAAGGTGGCGGAGCTGTCGGACGTGCTGGAGGCCCACCGGGTCGCGGGGCAGGACTCGTACGTCTTGAAGGTGAAGACCGCGAACACGCGGACGCTGGACTCGCTGCTGGTGGAGACGCTGCGCACCATCCCGGGCGTCACCCGCACGAGCACCACCATCGTCCTGTCGACCTTGAAGGAAGACACGCACGTGCGTGTCCCCGATGAGCTGTTGAACGGAGAATGAACATGAGCGCGGACGCTATGAGTGCCCCCCTGCCCCCTCCTCCGGCCTACCGGCTGTCCCAGCGCATGTCCCGGATGAAGACGTCCGCGGTGCGCGAAATCCTCAAGATCGCCGAGCGCCCGGACATCCTCTCCTTCGCGGGCGGCCTGCCGGCTCCGGAGCTCTTCCCGAAGGACGCCATCGCCAAGGCGTTCGCGGAGACCTTCGCCAGCGACGCGGACGGGCGCTCCGCGCTCCAGTACAGCACCACGGAGGGCTTCGCCCCCTTGCGCGAGTGGATCGCCGGGCACCTGGCCCGCAAGGGCCAGAACGTCCACGCGGACCAGGTGCTCATCACCAGCGGCTCGCAGCAGGGCCTGGACCTGGTGGGGAAGATCCTGCTCGACCCGGGTGACCTGGTGGTGGTGGAGGACCCCAGCTACCTGGCGGCGCTCCAGACCTTCGGCGGCTACGAGGTGGAGTTCGCCACCGTGCGCAGCGACGACGCGGGCATGGACACGGACGACCTGGCGGCCCTGCTGAAGAAGCGCCAGCCGAAGCTGCTCTACGTCATCCCCAACTTCCAGAACCCCAAGGGCACCACCCTGTCGCTGGAGCGCCGCAAGGCCCTGGTGCGGCTGGCCCAGGAGCACCGCTTCATCATCCTGGAGGACGACCCGTACGGCGAGCTGCGCTTCAAGGGCGTGCACCTGCCGTCGCTGGCGTCGCTGGACGACCAGGGCGTGGTGCTGTCCCTGTCCACCTTCTCCAAGACGCTGGCCCCGGGCCTGCGCCTGGGCTGGGTGACGGGCCCGAAGGCGCTGCTCAAGCCGATGACCATCGCGAAGCAGGCCACGGACCTGCACACCGCCACGCTCGCCCAGCGCGCCACGGCGCGGCTGCTGGAGACGTTCGACTACGCGGGTCACATCCAGGCGCTGATGCCCATCTACGCCCAGCGCGCCAACGCGATGCTGGACGCGCTGAAGACCCACATGCCCCAGGGCACCCAGTGGACCCGGCCGGACGGCGGCATGTTCCTCTGGGTGGAGCTGCCCGGCGGTCTGGACGCGGCGAAGCTGCTGCCCCGCGCCGTGGAGCAGAAGGTCGCCTTCGTCCCCGGCGCACCCTTCTTCGCCAACGACCAGAAGCCCCAGTTCATGCGGCTGAACTACTCCAACCGCCCGCCCGAGCTCATCGTCGAGGGCATGAAGCGGCTGGGCGCCGTCATCGCGGACGCTCTCTAGTTCCCGTCCTGCGGCCCCCAACGCACCGCGTCGGGGGCCCGGGCCTCATGAGAAGTTGAAGCTTGATTCAGGTTTCAGCCTCCGCGGCGCTGGCCAGCGCCCGCGCGGTGTGCGTACCCTTGCGCGCGTTTTTTCTTTGGACGCCCAGGAGAGGCACATGCAGCTGAAGGACCTGAAGATCATCGTCACCGGTGGCGCGCAGGGCATGGGCGCGCACTTCGCGCAGCGCATCCACGAGGCGGGCGGCCAGGTGGCCGTTGGCGACGTGAACGAGGAGAAGCTCGCGGCGCTGCCGGCGGGCATCCACCGCCGCAAGCTGGACGTGTCCAACGAGCAGGACGTCACGGACTTCGTGCAGTGGGCGCACGGCGCCATGGGCGGCCTCAACGGCCTCATCAACAACGCGGGCATCCTGCGCGACGCGCTGCTCGTGAAGAAGGACCGCACCACGGGGCAGATCAAGAAGCTGTCCACGGCGGACTGGAACGCGGTCATCGGCGTGAACCTCACCGGCGCCACGCTGATGGTGCGCGAGGTCGTCACCAAGATGGTGGAGACGGACCAGCGCCCCGGCGTCATCGTGAACATGTCGTCCATCGCGCGGCACGGCAACCGCGGCCAGTCCAACTACGTGTCCGCCAAGGCCGCGCTCGCCGCCAACACCGTCACCTGGTCGCGCGAGTTCGCGCCGTTCGGCATCCGCGTGGGCGCCATCGCCCCGGGCATGATTGAGACGCCCATGACGCAGGGCATGAACCAGAAGGCCCGCGACGCGCTGGTGGCCGCCATCCCGGTGGGCCGCATCGGCGAGCCGGAGGACATCTGGCAGGCCGTGAAGTTCATCGTGGAGTGCGACTACTTCAACGGCCGCACCATCGACGTGGACGGCGGCCACAACTTCTAGGCCGCCCGCTGCCGCACCGCGCCCCGGACCTCAGGCGCTCTTGCGCTTCCGGGGCGCGGGCTTCACGTCCACCCAGCGCTCCGCCCACTTGCCCAGCTCGTCGATGACCTTCCAGAACGCCTGACCCTTCTGCGTCAGGCGGTACTCGGAGCGGATGGGCGGGCCCGGGTCCACGTGGCGCTCCACGATTCCCTCCGCCTCCAGGTCCTTGAGCCGCTCCGACAGGACGCGCTCGCTGATGGTGCCAATGCGCTCCGTCAGCTCCCCGAAGCGGCACGGTCCGTCCATCAGGATGCGCAGGATGACGCCCGTCCAGCGCCGGCCCAACAGGTCGGCCGCCGCCAGGAACCGCGCGCACAGCGGGCTTGAGTCGTCATGCATCGTGTCCGCCTCCACCCGGAAGTATAGCGCCCGCCCTCTCCGCGCGGCATGCACTTACTTTTTGGAAGTAACTTGCGAAATAAAAGTGCCGCGGGTAGCCATGGGGTGTTCGCAACAAAGGACACCCCGCATGGCGACGACGAACACGGCCCTGGACACGGACGCGCTGGAGCAGCTCTTCATCGAGGCGCGCACGCACTCGGGCTGGCAGGACCGGCCGGTGACGGATGAGACGCTGCGCCGCATCTACGAACTGGCGCGCATGGCGCCCACCGCGGTCAACAGCCAGCCGGTGCGCCTGGTGTTCGTGCGGAGCCACGAAGCCAAGCAGAAGCTCAAGCCCTCGCTGTCCCCGGGCAACGTGGACAAGACGATGCAGGCGCCGGTGACGGTCATCGTGGCGTACGACACCGCGTTCCACGAGCAGATGCCCAAGCTGTTCCCGTCGCGCGACATGAAGAGCGTCTTCGCCGCCCAGACGCCGGAGGCGCGCGAGCAGGCGGCGTTCCTCAACGGCACGCTTCAGGCGGGCTACGTCATCCTGGCGGCGCGCGCGCTGGGGCTCGACTGCGGACCCATGGGCGGCTTCGACAAGGCCAAGGTGGACGAGGCCTTCCTCCAGGGCACCGGCTGGAAGTCGAACATCCTCCTCAACCTGGGCTACGGAGACCCGGCGAAGCTCTTCCCGCGCAACCCGCGTCTGGCTTTCGAGGACGCCTGCCGGCTGGACTGACACCGTCCAATCCCAGACAGCGCAGTGGTCCCCCCGTTCAATGGCTTCAGGCGGCTACAATCCTGAGTTTCTAGGTTAATCAGGAAGAAGCTGTCCCGGCGTCGGTTGAACGGGGCATGGGGCCGGTGACGGGAGTCAGGTGCGGTGGGGCGGGCCTAGTACAGCTGTTCGAGCGGCATCATCGTGCCCGCCTCGAACTCCGGCGCGCGGCGCAACTGGTCCAGCACGCGCGGGGCGCACCTCAGGTGCAGCATGGGCAGGGAACCGCCCGGCTCGCTCATGGCGCGCACGGCGCCCACCAACTGGTGTGCCTCCAGCCAGCGCATGAAGCTCTCGCGGAAGCGGGCGTTCTCCGCCTGGCCTTCCTTGTAGAGGTCCGCGCGCGAACGCAGGGGTGCCCGTGAGGCCGCGGCAGGACGCTTCGGCGCGGCCGGCTCCCGGGGCATCACCGTGACGTCGATGTCGCCGCCCGGCTGGGCGTCGCGCTCCACGCCGCCGGAGCCCGGCAACGCACGCACCGTGCCTCCGCTGCCCGGCAGCGGACGCACGGCGGCGACGGAGGACATCCGGGCCGAAATGTCTTGGGGTTCGCCCGGCACGCCATTCTTCCTGCGCATGGCCACATCCTCCCCAGGTCCGGTGCTCACGTGGCACCGGCCCCGGCAACTACCGCGTCACCTGAAAACAGCCAGGCCCTTCCCCGTCCGGTGGTTCGCCGAGCGAGGAAGCTTGATGGCATTGGCCAGAATCAAATCTCTCACTTCCAATGCCGTCAAGTCAGGGGCACGGCAACGATACAGGGCAGCGATACCCGCGACATATGGCGCCGCCATGCTGGTGCCGCTCATTCGTTCATAGAACGCCTGATTGTTGCAGCGGCGTTCAGTAGACGAATACACATTCACCCCGTAGCCCATGACGTCAGGGACGACCCGACGCCCCACGGCGCCGCTGGCCGAGAAAGTGGCCACGGTGCGCTCGAAGTCGACTGCCCCCACAGCCAGGGCCTCGGGAAAGGCCGCTGGGTAACCAACCGTGTCGGGTCCACTGTTACCCGCCGCGACAATGGGCAGGATGTTGCTGTCCAGAAGCCGACGCAGCATGGCCTGAAGCGCGCGCTGGTTGAGCAGGTAGTCCGCTTCGGAGATGCCCGGAGGCGGCTGCAGCGGGAAGCCCAGCGACAGGTTGACGACGGCGGGACGCGACGCGTTCTCCGGACGGCTGAACTGGTGCAGCAGCCACTCCATGCCGGCGGCCACGCGGCCCAGGCTGGTGCGGATGGTCTCCGACTCGATGACGGACGCGGCGTACAGGTCCACCTCCGGCGCGACGCCGTGGTGCACGCCCGCGGCGATGCCGCACACGTGCGTGCCGTGGCCGTCCGGGTCGAAGCCGCGCACGTCGCGCGCGGGGTTGTGCGGCGAGTTGGGGAAGAGCGAGACGTAGCGGAACTGGATGGTCTTGCTCGCGTGCTCCGGATGGTCCGCGTCCACGCCGGTGTCCAGGATGCCCAGCATCACGCCGGCGCCCCGGATGCCCTGGGCGTGCGCCAGGGGGACGCCGGACTCGTCAGGCCACTCGCGCTGCGCGAGCGAGCTCATGCCGCGGTTGCGCGGCCCCGTCTGTCCGGCGGACACCGGACCGGGGAAGGACAGGGGCACCACGTCCGGGATGAACTCGAACTCCCGCGCCAGCTCGCCGCGGGCCGCCTTCTCCGCGTCCTGGGAGTAGAAGTGCGCCATGGTGGCGCCGATGAGCGGCATGAACCGGTAGCTGCCTGCTTCCGTGCCGGCCTGCTCCGTCACGGGCGCGCCCGGCATGGGCGTGGCGTCGACGTCGCTGCCCTTCTTGCCGCGGGCGCGCTTGCGGCCGCGCTGCGCCTGGCCGCTGACCTCCGGCTTCATGCCCGGCAGCGTGGCCGACCGCAGTCCGAGGGCGGTGAGGGCATCCGGTGCCTTCTGGGCCGCGCTGAAGCGCAGCGCGGTGCTGCGGCTGAGGACGCGCTCGCCCTGCGCCGTGCCACGCACACCGGGCCGGGCCTGCGTCTCGATGGACTCCTTGGGTACCAACAGGAAAGACTTCATGGCTGTGCTCCTTGGACCGCTCAATCCGCGCCGGGCCCCGAAGGGGGAGCACCTGCGGTACGACCGCGCCCACCTGGGGACCCTGACAAGCCCCTTCGGATCCGGTGGGTCGGGCTCGCGGGCGCGCGCCCGGAGCCGTTGCATCACCTGCCCTCCCCTCTCCCCATGCACTGGGGGCCAACCGGGGGATTTGACCGCGCCCCCCTGACAAAAAATCACGGGATTTCCGTAATAGACACCCATTGTCTGGTGTCTCGGTCCTCACTCGGCTTCCCCGAACCTCCGGAAACACAACGGATTCCCTCCCTGGGACGAGGGCAGTGGCGGGGGGCGCACACGGGCTCTGTCCGCCAGCGGATGTGGGGAAGGGGCAGGCAGGAGGGGCGGGGGCCCAAGAGGGCGTCCGGGCGGGGCTTGCGAGCCCGGCGGGCGGTGCGTGGAAAAAGAGGTGGAGGGAAGCCCGGGATGCGCCGATTGTTCGGCTTCCATCCGCCCGGAGTACGTCCGCGCGGAGCCCTGGCCTTTCTGGAGCCCCCTTGATTCCCTATTGGCACGCCCCCTCGTTCAAGCTGGGGCCCCTGGAGCTGAACCCCTTCAACGTCTTCGTGGCGGCGGGCATCCTGCTGGCCGCCCGGCTGCTGACGAAGCAGGCGGAGCGCGAGGGCCTGGACCCGAACCCGCTGGCGGACTTCGCGATGTGGGGGGTGGCGGCCGGCATGCTCTTCGGCCACTGGGTGCACCTGTTCTTCTACCACCCGGAGGAGCTGTCCAAGAGCCCGTTCCAGATACTGCGGTTCTGGGATGGCCTGTCCTCCTTCGGCGGCCTCCTGGGCGGCATCGTGGCGGCGGTGGTGTTCTTCCGGGTGAAGAAGCTGCGCTTCAACGACTACGCGGATAGCTTCGCGCTGGGCGTGGCGCCGGGCTGGGCGGTGGCGCGGCTGGGGTGCTTCGCGGTGCACGACCACCCGGGGAAGCTGACGGACTTCTTCCTGGCGGTGCAGTTCCCCAACGGCAACCGGCACGACCTGGGCTTCTACGACGCCATCGTGCTCTTCGCGCTCACGGGCCTGCTGTACGCGGTGCGGGACATGCCGAAGATGAAGGGGCGGCTGTTGCCGCTGCTGGCGCTCCTGTACGCGGCGTCCCGCTTCGGCCTGGACTTCCTGCGGGCCACGGACCTGTCGTACGTGGACGCGCGCTACTTCGGCATGACGCCGGCGCAGTACGGCTGCCTGCTGCTGGTGGTGTACGGACTGTGGGGCCTCTTGCGCAAGCAGGCGCCGAGCGCTTCCTCCCAGAAGCCGCCCGCGCCGCAGGGCCGGGTGGAGACAGCGCGCTAGCGCGTCATCGTTGTTCCGCTTTTCGGGGGGTGTCGCGTGAAGGCACTGGCGTACGACGCGTTGATGGCGCCGCTGGGCTGGGTGGGGTTGAACGCCGCCCGACGGCACCTGGTGGAAGGGCTGTCCGGCAAGGTGCTGGAGGTGGGCGCGGGCACGGGCCTGGCGCTGCCGGGCTATCCGGACACGGTGACGTCGGTGACCGCGGTGGACGTGGACCTGGGCGCGCTGGTGCGCGCGCGGGCCCGGAGGAGCGGCGTGGCGCTGCTCCAGGCGGATGCGCAGGCGCTGCCGTTCACGGACGGCTCGTTCGACGCGGTGGTGTCCAGCCTGGTGTTCTGCTGCGTGGACGCGCCGGCCACGGCGCTCTCGGAGGTGATGCGGGTGCTCAAGCCGGGCGGTGAATTGCGCCTGCTGGAGCACGTGCGCGCCCCGAACCCGGCCGTGGCCACCGCGCAGGACCTGCTGACGCCCGCCTGGCGCAAGCTGACTGGCGGCTGCCGCCTCAACCGCGACACCTTCCGCCTGGTGGAGACCACGGGCTTCCGCATCCTCCGGCGCGAGCAGCGTCTGGGCGGCGTGGGCGAGCTCATCGTCGCCCGGCGGCCGTGAGACTCCCTTCAGGAGGGGGCCCGTGCGACCCGTCCTGGCAGGTCACTTCCGACCTGCCAGGATAGATTCACACAAGGGATGTCAGAGGTCACTTTAGGATGGCGTGCATCCTCGCGGCGGACCTACCCGCCGCGTCCCATCCCGTGAGGCCCTGACGCATGCTGCGCGCCCTTCGCCCCCTCCTCGCAGTGCTGATGTTCGCTGGCTGTGGACCCGACGCCGCTTCGGAGTCCGCGTCCGACCTCGTGAGTGCTCCGGCTTCGCTGGAGGACGCCAGCCGCCAGGCGCGGGAGGGCTCCGTCCGGCTGTCCACCGGCGTCACGCTCCGCTACGTCGAGCAGGGCCGCCAGGACGGGCCCGTCGTCGTCTTCCTGCACGGCTATACGGACTCGCACCACACCTGGGATCTGGACCTCCAGCGCTTCTCGCGCGACTTCCACCTCTACGCGCTGGACCAGCGCGGCCATGGGGACTCGTCCCGCCCGGCGTGTTGCTACACGCAGCAGGCGTTCGCGAAGGACGTGGTGGCGTTCCTCGACGCGAAGCGCGTGTCCCGCGCCGTGCTCGTGGGCCACTCCATGGGCAGCTTCATCGCGCAGCAGGTGGCGCTGGACTTCCCTGGCCGCGTGAAGGGGCTGGTGCTCGTGGGCTCCGCGCCCACCGTCGCGGGCAACGAGGTGGCCCTGGGCCTCAAGGAGGTCGTGGACACGCTGACCGACCCCGTGGACCCCGCCTTCATCTACGAGTTCCAGGCCAGCACCTTCTACGCGCCCGTGCCGGAGTCGTACCTGGACACGCTCGTGTCGGAGAGCTCCAAGCTGCCCGCGCGCGTGTGGCAGGACGCGCTGGACGGGCTCATCGCGGAGGACCACTCCGCGCGCCTGGGCCGCATCCGCGTGCCCACGCTGATCATCGGCGGGGACCATGACGGCTTCTTCTCCGTGGACGAGCAGCGCGCCCTGGCCCGCGCCATCCGCGGCTCGAAGTACCTGCTCTACCCGGAGACCGGCCACGCGCCGCACGCCGAGCGCCCCCAGCGCTTCGTGAACGACGTGCAGCGGTTCCTCGAGTGCCTGTAGTCCGTGCTCAGGCTCCGGCCGTTCCGGGTTCCGCCGGGCGGCCGGAGTCGCCCCGGGCCAGCACCACCACCGCCACCAGGATGAGCAGGCCGCCCAGGCCCTGACGCAGGGACAGCCGCTCCCCCAGGAAGATGGCGCCCAGCACCACGGCCATCACCGGCTCCAGCGTGGAGAGCAGCGACGTGTTCACCGGGCCAATGCGCTTGAGGCCCGCGAAGAACGTGAGCATGGCCACCACCGTGGACAGCAGCGCCAACCCCGCCACCGCGCCCCAGCCTCCCAACGTCTGCGGAAAGGACGGGCCCTTCACCAGCATCAGCGCCCCGAAGGCGGCCCCCGCGGACAGCGGGACGACGGTGCTCGCCGCGAGCGGCCCCGCTGGCCCCGCCACCCGCGCGCTGGACAGGACGTAGAGCGCGTAGATGACCGCCGACAGCACGCCCAGGCCAATGCCCAGCGGCTTCGCGTCCGGGCCGGGGTCCACCGTGAGCGCCGTCCCGCACAGGGCCAGCCCCACCGCCAACCAGCGCCGCCGGCTCAGGTGCTCGCGGCCCAGGGCCACCTGGATGAGGGCCACCAGCGCGGGGAAGAGGTAGAGCAGCAGCGCCACCAGCCCGGCGGACGCGTGCTGGAGCGCGATGAAGTAGACGCTGCCTTCGGTGAAGTAGCCCACCGCGCCCAAGCCCACCAGGCCCCACAGCAGGCGGCCCCGGGGCCACCTTCCGCCCTTCGCCACCATCACGCCCGCGAGCACCAGGCCCGCCAGCGTGAAGCGCAGGAAGAGCAGCGTGGGCATGTCCGTGCCCGCCGCGTAGGCCAGGCGCGCGAACAGGCCCAGCGCGCCGAAGGAGGCGCCGGACAGGGCAACGAGGAGGAAGCCGGCGGTGCGAGGCTGCATGGCGCTTTTTCCGCGCGCACGCCTACCAGTTCTTCACGGACCCCAGGTCGAACACGTCCGGGAAGCCGCCCTTGCGCAACAGCTCCGCGGCCACGGCGCTGCGGCCTCCCGCCGCGCAGTACACCACCACGGGCGTGCCCACCGGGCCGACCTCAGAGAGGCGCTGGGCCAGCACCTGCACGGGGATGTTGCGGGCGGCGTCCGGGTGTCCCTGCTGGAACTCCTCCGGCGTGCGCACATCCAGCAGCACCGCGCCGTGGGCGACGAGTTCGTGGGCCTTCTGCGAGCGTTCCTGAGGCGTCATGGCACCCATTCAACCAAAGCCGGGGGCCCATCCGGGCTGAAAACTGGAGGCCGCCGCACCGGGCGCTACAGTCCTGTAACGATACCCATGCGACTCGACAAGCTCACCCTGCTCCACCAACTGTCCGAGCGGCTCCAGCAGAGCGACCGGCTGGCCCACCGCGCGGAGGCCGATGCCCGCGAGGCCGCCCGCAGCCTCGCCACGGAGTCCGAGAAGAAGGAGGACGGCCGCGCCGCCATCGAGTACGGCAGCCTCGCCACCGGCCAGGCCCAGCGCGCCCGCCGCCTTCAAGAAGAGCTCCAGGCGCTCACCGCCTTCAGCCAGAAGGAGCTGCCCCGCTTCCCGCGCCAGGGCCCCGTGGGCCTGGGCGCCCTGGTGGACTGCAGCACCGAGGACGAGGACGGCTTCGCCGAGCGCACCTTCTTCGTGCTCCCCGCCGGCGCGGGCACCGAGCTCACCGGCCCCGGCGGCGACGGCTTCCTCTCCGTCATCACGCCCAGCTCCCCCGTGGGCCGCGCCCTCTTGGGCAAGAAGGCCGGCGACACCGTGGAGGTGACGCTCGCGGGCGAGGTGCGTGAGTGGACGGTGCTGGAGGTCGCCTGAGCTGGCGCCGGCCTACTCGCTTTGAGTGGGCCCCGGCGCCGCGTGCGCGACCAGCCACTCCTCCGGGATGTCGCCCCGGGGCAGCTCCAGGAGGAACGTGGCGCCCTCCCCCGGCGTGCTCACGGCGCTCACCGTGCCGCCGAACGCCTCCACGATCTGGCGCGTGATGTAGAGCCCCAGGCCCAGGCCGCCGTAGTGCCGGTCGCTCACCGCGCGCTCGAAGCGCTCGAAGATGCGCGTCAGGTCGTCCGGCGCGATGCCGATGCCGTGGTCCTTCACGGTGAGCCGCGCCAGCGTGCCCCGCGCCTCCACGCTCACGATGACGGGCTGGCCCGCGCCGTACTTGAGCGCGTTGGACACCAGGTTCGTCACCACCTGCTCCAGCCGCAGCCGGTCCCACCGGCCCACCACCGGCACCGGCGCCTCCAGGCCCAGCTCCGTGCCGGACTGCGCCGCCGCGGCGGAGAAGCGGTAGAGGATTTCGGCGGCCACGCTCGCCAGGTCCATCTCCTCCAGCTCCAAGCGCAGCCGGCCCGCGGTGATGCGCGACACGTCCAGCAGGTTGTCCACCAGGCCCGACAGCCGGCGCACCTGGCGCTGGACGACATCCAGCGCGTCCGCGACGCGGTCGGTGGGCACGTCCTTGCCCTCGCGTGCCAGCACCACCACCTGCTTCTGGAGCAACTGCACCTTGAGGCTCAGCGGCGTGAGCGGCGTCTTCAGCTCGTGGCTCGCGATGCCCAGGAACTCGTCGCGCTGGCGCACCGCTTCGCGCGCCTCGCGGTACAGCCGCGCGTTCTCCAGGTAGAGCGCGGTGCGGTGGGCCAGCTCCGTGAGGAAGCGCTCCTCCTCCGCGCCAAAGACACGCAGCACGTTGGAGCGCAGCACCATCAGCGCGCCCAGCACGTTGCCGCGCGCGCCCAGCGGCACGCTCAGGCAGCCGTGTGGCCCCACCTCGCGCAGGAGCCTCGCGTGCTCCGCGTCCCGCGCGATGGCCACCACGTGCTCCTCGGACAGGAGGGCCAGACGCCCCACCGCCCCGGACGCGAACACGTGGGGCAGCCCGCCCGGCACGGCGGGGTCCGGCGGATAGCGCGTGAGCAGGTCGCGCAACAGCGCGTGTCTTCCCGCGTCCACGTGCAGGGACGCCGCCACGCGAAGCGCTTCATCGCCCAGGGCGCCCGGCGCGCGGAGGACGAGCAGGGCCCCCTCCCCCAGCGCGGGCACCAGCAGCTTGAGCAGCGGCTCCAGCTGCGCCTCCGCGTCCACCGACGTGCCCAGGAGCGCCCCGGCCTCCGCCAGCAGGCGGGACGCATCCAGCATGGACGCGGGCACCGCCTCCACGGCATGCGTGCGCAGGAGCGCGGCGGCCACCTGCCCGTCCGCGGCCCGCACCGGCATTGCGTTGCAACGCAACACGGCGCGTGTTCCATCTGGACGGAGTACGTGCGACACGGCCGCGTCCACCGGCTCACCCGCCAGCGCTCGCGCCAGCGGTGAGTCCCACGGCGGCAACGGTGTGCCGTCGTCCCGCACCCATTCACACCCAGGCAGGCGGGCGTGCTCGATGTGGAGAGGAACCGGGATGCCGAAGTGCGCCGCGGCTTGTGAGTTGAAAACAGTCACACGGCCCGTGCACTCGACGAGCACCACGCCTTCCGCGTCCATGACGCGCGTCGACAGGGGCGGGCCATCCCCATCCGTCACGCGAGCCTCCGAGGCTGGAGAGGTGATGCCGGACATGCCAAGGCTTTCCGCACGCATCATGGTGTCATCTCCGCCTCCCGGGAAGAAAGGAAGACAGGACCTGAAGCCCACTCCATCCTCAAGAACAGGGAATGCTTCCCATCCTCGCGCTCTTCCCGCGGGCCCCCTTGCCTGCATGACGGCGATCCTCAATCGTTCGACAATCCACGTCCGCGCCGCGGACGTTCCGCCCGCACGGCCAAGTTCTTCCACCGCGAGTCCCCTGCATGCAGATGCCGTTTCCCCGGCCTGACGGCACCACCCCCACCGAGCGCCGCTTCCGTCAGGTCATCGACACGCTCCAGGAGGTCGTGTTCCAGACGGACACGGAGCGCACGTGGGTCTTCCTCAATCCCGCGTGGACCGAGGTGACGGGCTTCCCCGTGGAGGAGTGCCTGGGCCGGGTGGCGCTGGACTTCGTGCACCCGGATGACCGGGCGCGCGTGCTGGACGTGTGCCATTCGCTGCTCACGCGCGAGCGCGACTACGTGCAGCACGAGGTGCGCTACCTCACGCGCGACGGCGGCTTCCGGTGGGTGGACGTCTTCGCGCGGGTGACGCTCGACGAAGAGGGCACGCTGGTGGGCATGGCCGGCACGCTCAACGACATCACCGAGCGCAAGCGCACGAGCGACGCGCTGGCCCGGCGCGAGCGCTACCTCACCGCCCTGGTGGACATGCAGCAGCGGCTGCTGTCGGTGCCGGAAGGGGGGGACCTGTACAGCCCCGCGCTCGCGCCGCTGGGGCAGGCCTCCGGCGCCAGCCGCGTCTACGTCTTCGAGACCTTCACCGACGCGAAGGGGGCGCTGCTGTGCAGCCAGCGCGCCGAGTGGTGCGCGCCCGGGGTGACGCCGGAGATCGACAACCCGATGCTCCAGGACCTCCCGATGCGGCCCATCCTGGGGCGCTGGGTGAACCTGCTGGAGCGCGGAGAGGTCGTCACCGGCCGCGTGGCCACGTTCCCCCCCGTCGAGCGGGAGCTGCTGGAGCCGCAGGGCATCCTCACGCTGCTGGTGCTGCCCCTGCGCGTGCAGGGCCGGCTGGTGGGTTTCGTGGGCTTCGACAACTGCTTCGAGGCGCGGGAGTGGGACCGGCTGGAGGTGGACCTGCTGTCCGCGGCCAGCGGCGCCATCTCCGTGGCGCTGGAGCGCCGCGCGTCCGAACGGGCGCTGCGCGAGCACGAGCACCGCTTCCGCCAGCTCGCGGAGAACGCGTCGGACGTGCTGTACCTCTACCGGCGGGAGGAGCCGCGCGGCTTCGCGTACGTCAGCCGCGTGGCGCACGCGAAGCTGGGCCTGGGGCCGGAGGCGCACTACGCGGATCCGGAGCTGTGGTACCGGCAGGTGCTCCCGGAAGACCGGGCCGCGTTGGAGCGGCTCCTGGAGTCGCCCCAGTCCGTGGATGGCGCCACGGTGGAGCTGCGCTTCCTGCGCCCCGACGGCACCCTGCTGTGGCTGGAGCACGTGGTGGCGCCGGTGACGGACCCCGCGGGCCGCGTGGTGGCGGTGGAGGGCCTGGCGCGCGACATCACGGAGCGGCGGCAGGTGGAGGAGGCGCTGAAGCGCTCCGAGGCCAGCCTGCGCGCGCTGATGGAGGGCTTCCCCGACCCCGCGGCCATCGAGCGCGACGGCCACATCGTCTACGCCAACGCGGTGCTCGTCACCACGCTGGGCTTCGCGCGCGCGGAGGAGCTGGTGGGCCGCCGGCTGTCGGAGTTCCTGGCGGACGTGCCGGGCACGGGCGTGGTGTCCGGGGACAGCAAGCCGCTCACCAGCGAGCGGCGCCTGGTGCTGCGCGACGGGCGCACGCGCGTGGTGGAGCTGGCGTCCCTGCCCCTGCGCTTCGACGGCCAGCCCGCGGTGGTGTCCATCGCGCGGGACGTGACGGAGCAGCGCCAGTTGCAGGCGCGGCTGACGCTGGCGGACCGGCTGGCGTCGGTGGGCACGCTCGCGGCGGGCATCGCGCACGAAATCAACAACCCGCTGGCCTTCGTGGTCTCCAACCTGGGCTTCCTGTCGGACGAGTTCCGCCGCCACCTGTCCCCCGGCCCCGGCGTGCGCGGCGTGCGTCCGCCGGACGTGGCGGAGTGGCAGGAGGTGCTGGGCGAGGCGTGCGAGGGCGCCGAGCGCGTGCGCCAGATCGTCCGCCAGCTGAAGACGTTCTCGCGGCCGGATGAAGAGCGCATGACGCCGGTGGACGTGCACGCGGTGCTGGACTCGGTGGTGATGATGGCCGCCAATGAAATCCGGCACCGCGCGCGGCTGCGCCGGGACTACGGCAACGTGCCGCAGGTGATGGCCAACGAGGGCCGGCTCTGCCAGGTGTTCCTCAACCTGGTGGTGAACGCGGCGCAGGCGATTCCAGAGGGCTCCGCGCACGACCACGAGGTGGTGCTCGCCACGCGCGTGTCCGGCGGGCAGGTGCTGGTGGAGGTGCGCGACACGGGCAGCGGCATCGCGCCGGAGGTGATGGGGCGCATCTTCGACCCGTTCTTCACCACCAAGCCCGTGGGCGTGGGCACCGGCCTGGGGCTGTCCATCTGCCACGGCATCATCACGGGGCTGGGCGGGGACATCCAGGTGGACAGCACCGTGGGCAAGGGCAGCACGTTCCGCGTGGTGCTGCCCGCGCCCCAGCCCGAACCGGAGGTCCGTCCGCCGGAGGCCCCGGTGCCGGTCGCGCCCGTGGCGCCCCGGGGCCGCGTGCTGGTGGTGGACGACGAGCCCGCGGTGGGCCGCGTGCTGCAGCGGCTGTTGCGCGGCCATGACGTGGAGGTGGCCACGAGCGGCCGCCAGGCGCTGGAGCGCATGGGGCGGGCGCCGGCCTTCGACGCGGTGCTGTGCGACGTGATGATGCCGGACCTCGCCGGCCGCGACGTCTACGAGGCCGTGCGGCGCGAGCACCCGGGCCTGGAGCGCCGCTTCGTCTTCGTGTCCGGCGGCGCCTTCACCGCGGGCGCGCGCGACTTCCTGGAGCACATCCCCAACCCGCTGCTGGAGAAGCCCTTCGACGAGGCGCGCGTGCGCGGCGCCGTGGAGGAGCTGGTGCGGCACGGTCCGCCGGACGCGGCCTGACCCATCGGTCATCGGGAGGAGGGTCCTCCCGCTGACCGATGCGCCCATGTGACGGGTCTGCGAGCGTGTGCTCGTCCGCTCGCACCCCTTGGGGGAAGGTCCGTCGCGCATGAACCGCACCAAGCTGTTGCTGACCCTCGCAGGCCTGCTGTTCGTGGGCGCGCTCGCGCTCGACGCGCGCTCGTTCTTCGCGAAGGGCACCTCGCACCCGCCCATGAACGCGCCCGTCTCCGACCGGCTCCCCAACGGGCACCCGCGCCGCACCCCGGCCGTGGCCACCTCCACCGTGGACCAGACCCACACCGTCATCCAGCCGGGTGAGGCCCCCATCAACGGGGTGCTGCCCGTCGTCCTGGGCCAGCCCGCGTCCGGCAAGGCCGGCCCGGTGGAGCTCACGGGCAAGCTGTCCGGCGCGTACGTGAAGACGGGCCCGGGCGAGGCCTTCGCCGTGTTCGAGCTGTCGGCGCGCATGCCGGAGAAGGTCCAGCGCGTGCCGGTGAACCTGGCGGTGGTCATCGACCGCTCCGGCTCCATGGATGGCTCCAAGCTGACGGACGCGAAGCGCGCCGCGCAGGAGCTGGTGCGGCAACTGCGCGACGGGGACCGCCTAGCGCTGGTGCACTACGGCTCCGACGTGAAGGTGGTGCCCAGCGTGGAGATCAACGCCGCCACGCGCCGTGAGCTCTTGAGCACCATCGACGCCATCCAGGTGAACGGCGGCACGCACATGAGCGGCGGGCTGATGGCGGGCGCGGACGCGGTGCGGGCGTACGCCACGCAGTACCGGGTGACGCGCGCCATCCTGCTGAGCGACGGCGAGCCCACCGAGGGCGTGACGTCCAACGACGGCCTCTTCTCCGCGGTGGCCCGGCTGCGCGAGACGGGCATCACCGTGAGCGCGCTGGGCGTGGGCAGCGGCTTCAACGACACGCTGATGCGCGGCATGGCCGAGCGCGGCGGCGGCTTCTCCGGCTTCGTCAGCGACTCCTCGCAGCTGGCCGCCATCTTCACCCGTGAGCTGGAGCAGGCCGCCAGCACCGTCGCTCGCAACGTGAGCCTGACGCTGACCCTGCCGCCCGGGGTGAGCGGCGTGGAGGTGATGGGCCTGCCGTCCACCCGCGACGGCAACGTCGTGCGCATCCCCCTCTACGACTTGACGGGCGGCCAGTCCGCGCGCGTGGTGGCGAAGCTGACGCTGGACGCGCCCGCGAACGCGGCGGACATGAACGTGCTGGACGCGGCGGTGTCGTACGTGGACGTGGCGGCGGACCTGCCGTCGCAAGTGACGCTGGCGCTGGCCGCGAAGGTGACGGACGACGTCCAGGTGGTGCACGCGAACCTGGACCGCGACGTGCGCGTCCATGCCATCCGGGCGTTGGGGACCCAGCAGCTCCAGGCGGCCGCGGTGCAGATGCAGAGCGGCAACCGCGAGAGCGCGCTCAACCTCCTGACCAACGCGCGTAAACTGTTCGGCGCTTCGGCGTCCGCGCTCTCGGGGGAGCTTGCGGACCTGGACAGGACCCAGGCAGCCTATGGCAATGCCCGGAGTGACTCCGAGGTCCGCGAAGAGGCCCTCAACCTCAAGAAGAAGACGATGAAGAACTTCGGCCAGAGCAACAGCTACTAGTCCCCCCGCGGTCCGCGAGCACGGTGCGCCATGTCGCTCTCCATCCAACTCATCCGGCGGGAGGACTTCGAGTCGCGCTGCCTGTACGCGCTCGTGGGCGCCGGGGCCATGGCGATGGTGGCCGGCGTGGCGCGGCAGGTGCTGCGCGTCCCGGTGGAGCCGGGCTACTTCGCGCTGATGGCGGCGGCCATCACCGCGGTGAAGCCCAGGGCGGCGGAGAACCTCCTGGTGCGCGCGGGCATGGTGCTGCTGCCCGCCCTGCCCTATGTGCTGGGGCTCGGGTCGCCCTGGACACACACGGTCGCGGGCGCCATCGCCGCGGGGCTGCTGGCGTGGCGGGGCAACGGGCGTGACAGCGTGGGCACGCCGCTCCAGGTCGCGCTGTGCGCCGGGGCCGCGGCCGTCACCACCGCGCTGGGCCTGTACGTGCACCAGGTGCTGGACGCGCGCTTCCTCCCGGCGTGGGGCTACTTCCCGCTGATGGTGGACTACGCCGTGGTGGCGCTGTTCTGGAGCATCGGCACGCTGCCGGCGAACCTGGCCATGGACGTGGACGCGGTGGCCACCCGGGGCATGCGCCTGGAGGCCACGCTCACCGGCGAGGTGCGAGGCCTGGTGGCCCGCGCGCTCACGCTCTACCGCCAGTGCCAGGATGAAGCGCGCAAGCTGGCCCGGGGCCCGGGGCTGGAGAAGCTCCAGGGCGTGCTCGGGAAGCTGGCCCGCGACGCCTTCACCCTGGCCGAGTCCCACACCGAATTGGAGGCGCAGCTGGCCTCCGCGTCCCAGGGGAGCGTGGACTCGCAGGTGCAGGAGTTGAAGAAGCGCGCCCAAGACACGCAGGACGGCGTGGCCCGGCGCCAACTGGAGCGCGCCGCCGCGTCACTGGGAGAGGAGCTCAACCACCTGGATGCGCTGTCGCGCAAGCAGGAGCGCCTCTTCGCGCAGCTGCACGCCCAGGTGGCCCTGCTGGAGCGGGCCCGCGTGTGCTTCATCGGCGCCCGGGCCGCGTCCTCTCCGGGTGGCGGCGGCGACGACCAGGTCCAGGCGCTGGCGGACAAGCTCTCCGCGCTGGACCTGGAGTCCTCCGGCCCGGAGGGAAACGCGCAGGCCGCGCGGGCTCCGGCGATCCGCTCCTGAAGGCCGGGGGCGCGTCCTACTTCGCCGACGTGCGCGGGGCGGCGCGGGTGCGCTTGCGCGCCGGAGCCGCGGCCTTCTTCGCGGCGGTGACGCGCGGCGTGTGCAGCTCGCTGGCGATGCGCTGCTCAATCTCCTCGCGCGTGCGGCGGCTGACCTCCAGCGCGGCGTTGATGCGCTCGCGCACGATGTCGGCCTGAGCCTCCGCGGCGGCGCGGTACTCCGCGATGTCCCGGCGCAGCTCCAGGCGTCCCTCGCTGGGGGCGCCCGCCTTCTTCCGGGTGGCCATCTTCCGCCGCGCGGGGCGTTCCCCCGCCTGGGTCTCACTGCCCTGTTGTCCCTGTGCCTTGCGCGCCATCTGTCTGCCCCCTCGCGCGATCGCTCGCGCCTGTGGGCGGAAAGGTGGGGTGTGGACTTCCCGCACGGAAGCCCGACCCTGGGTCGGATGTAGGGCGGGCGGACAGACAATGTGCGGGCGCGGCAACAGTGGAGCTTCTCAACGCCTCCAGGAAGGCGCTAAGAGAGCCTCCATCGTTCCTGGGCCAAGGGGCCTCTTGACTGATAGCTCAGGAACTCCGCATCACCCCAAGGGCCGGGATGCGAGCAAGCCTTCGAGCCCCGCGCACCCCGGCAGCCCGGGGCCCGCGGCGGAGCGGATAGTGAGGGAATCCCCGTGGCGGTCTCTTTCCTGAACCGGAAGCACAACCTGGACCGGATGTCGTTGCGCGACCTGGTCTACTCGTTCTTCACCTACTACGCCGTCGTTGCGTACATCCTCATCGGCATCACCTGCATCGTGCTGTCGGTGAAGTGGTTCGAGGCGCCGGTGCGCATGGGCGCGGCGGTGCTGCTGGCCACGGTGGCGTACCCGTTTGGCTGGTACCTCATCCACCGGTACATCCTGCACGGGCGCTTCCTCTACAAGTCCGCGGCGACGGCGGTGACGTGGAAGCGCATCCACTTCGACCACCACCAGGACCCGCACGACCTGCGCGTGCTCTTCGGAGCGCTGCACACCACGCTGCCCACCATCGCGCTGGTGCTCACGCCCATCGGCTACCTCATCGGCGGCCGGTCCGGCGCGGCGGCGGCGCTGGGCTGGGGCATGGTGACGACGTGCTTCTACGAGTTCTGCCACTGCATCCAGCACCTCAACTACGCCCCGCAGCAGAAGTGGCTGAAGGACATCAAGCGCCTGCACATGTCCCACCACTTCCACAACGAGCAGGGCAACTACGGCATCACCAACTACTTCTGGGACCGCGTGTTCGGCACTCTGTACGAGAAGGCCTCCGACAAGCCCAAGAGCCCCACCGTCTTCAACCTGGGCTACACGGCCGAAGAGGCGGTGAAGTACCCCTGGGTGGACAAGCTCTCCGGCGGCACCCGCGGCGACGGCCACCCGCGCCGCTTCCAGCAGGCCGAAGCGCTGAGCGCAACGGAAGTCCCCAGCGAACAGCAGTCCTGAGCATCCGCTCCCGCTTCACCCCGGACCTCCCCGCGCGCTTCGCCGCCCGGGGAGGTTCTTCGTTTCCGGCGCACGTCACGCGGAGAGCGGCTGGGCCACGTCCTGCTCCTGCTCCTCGCGAAAGCGCCGGGCGGACAGGGGCGGCAGGGTGTGCACGCGCGCCACGAGGCACGCCGCGCTGCCGCCGGCCAGGTGGAACTGATCCAACCGCACGCTGACGGGCCGCCGCCCCAGGCCGCGCAGCACCGCCTCCACGCGGGGCACGCGCGCGCCGACGATGACGGTGTTGCCCACCTCCACCAGATTGAGCCCGAACGCGAGCGCGTCCTCGCGCGCGATGGGCACCACCTGCTGGATGCCCTCCGTGCGCTCCAGCATGCGCAGCGACTCCGGCGTGAAGGCCTCCGGACACACCAGCGCGGTGCCGTCGGACAGGACGGTGAGCGCGGTGTCCAGGTGGTAGAGGTACGGGTCGCACAGCTCCAGCGGCGTGACGGGCGCGGAGAGGAACGCCTCCAGCACGCCCGCGGCGCGCTGCGTGGAGCGCATGCCCCAGCCCAGGAGGGCGCCCCGGCCCGAGGGCAGCATGGCCACGTCGCCGCCTTCGATGTGCACGCGCGGCGGCTCGATGACGTCGAAGCCGCGCGCGGACAGCCACCGGGCGCGCGCGAGCTGCTCGTTGCGGCGCTGCCCGTGGCGCATGGTGGCGAGCAGGGCGCGCAGCTCGCCCTCCTGCGAGATGAGCACCGCGTTGTCCTTGGCGAACACGGAGTCGAACGCGCCGTGGACGAAGGGCAGCTCGAAGAAGCCCGCGCCTGCTTCACGCAGGGCGCGCAGGAACTCGCGGTGCTGCGTGCAGGCGCGCCGCCACGCGACGGCGCCGGGCTTCATATGCGGGTTGATGTTCCATGCGACCTGATACGCGCAGTCGCGAGAGCGGACGTGGTCCTTCTCACAGCGCACCTGACTGACGGCGAAGGTGGCGGGAGCGATGTGGCCGGTGTGCAAGGTCATCCCCATACATGTGGCCGGAAGGCACTCCCGCCTTCCGGTGATGTGAAGAGAGGGTGCGCACCATGAGCGGGCTTGGCGAGGTGGCTGGGGAAGCGGGGATGGAGGACGCACGCCTGTCCGAACGGCTTCACCGGACCCTCTTGCGTTTCAACCACGCACGACTGGCTCCGGGCTTTCCCACCGAGGGCTGGCGAGCAGCCGTGCAGGAAGAGACGCAGTTGCGGTTGCTCGAGGGTGAGTATGTGGAGGCGGAGCGACAGCGCGTGGCGGCATGGGCCGCCGAAGCACCGGAGGACGCGGACGGGTTCATCGCGTGGTTCGAGGACCTGAAGGAGTCCGGTCCCGGACAGCATGATCCGCTGTTCCCGTGGCTTGCCACGCAGGCCACGCGTGAGCAGATGGACTGGTTCCTCACGCAGGAGGTCGCGGGCGAGGCGGGCTTCGACGACCTGGTGGCGCTGACGCAGCTGCAGTTGCCCACGCGGGCGAAGCTGGAGCTGGCGCGCAACTACTGGGACGAGATGGGCCGCGGGCGCGAGGACGCGATGCACGGCCCGATGCTCGCGGAGATGGCGCAGAAGCTGGGGTTGAAGCCCACGGACGAGGGCACGGTGTGGGAAGCGCACGCGCTGGCGAACCTGCTCTGCGCGTTCGCGTTCAACCGCCGCTACACGTACCACGCGGTGGGCGCGCTGGGCATCGTGGAGGAGACGGCGCCGGGCCGCACCGCGTGCGTCAACGAGGGCCTCAAGCGTCTGGGGTTCGACATGCGCGTGCGGCGCTACTACGCACTGCACTCCACGCTGGACGTGAAGCACTCCGAGACCTGGAACAAGGAGGTCCTGCGTCCGCTGGTGGAGGCGAACCCCGCGTGCGCGCGTCCCCTGGCGGAAGGGGCGCTCTTGCGGCTGACGGCGGGCGCGCGGTGCTTCGAGCGCTACCGCCACGAGCTGGGCCTGGACCTGAAGTCGCTCAGCTGAAAGCGGCGCGGAGCCTGGCCGTCCTTCCCCCCGGGACCTTGCGCGTGTGCGCCAGGCTCGGGGGTGCGTTTCCCGAAGGACGGTCCGCCCGGGGCCGGGGATGCGCCGGAAGCAGTGCGGGCGCCAGCTTGGGGCGTTCGCGAATGCCGAGCTGGAGGCCCCGATGTCCCTGTTCCGATGCATCCCCGCCGCGCTGCTGCTCCTGACGGCGTGCGCTTCCCCGGGCACGTCCATGGAGGACGTGATGCGCCGCACCGCGCCCCTGATGCCGAAGCGGCCGGATCCGCTGACCTACGGCACCCGGCCGGAGAACCCGGTGCGGGTGGGCTGGGGCGACAAGGGCGTGATGGCGTACTTCAAGCTCTTGAGAGGCCCGCAGGGCCAGCCGGTGGCGTGGCGCCGCATGGGGGACTGCTGCGAGTTCACCGAGGTGGACGGCCAGGGCAAGTCCCAGGGCCAGCTGTCCATCTTCGAAGTGACGTACGAAGGCCTGGACACGCCGGTGGTGCTCTACGTGGACGCCTTCACCGGCGGCAACGTCTACGCGCCCTGGGGCTTCCTGCTGGAAGGCCAGGGCGACGCGCCGCCCCCGTCCGGGTTGGAGCCGGAGGTCATCGACCTGTAGGGGCCTCCAGGTCGTCTTGCTCGTGGAAGGGCCGGCCGGCGGGGATGGGGGTGCCGTCCTTCGTCGAGCGGTCCAGGCTGGAGATGGACCAGCAGTCCATGTCCTCGTCGTCATCCAGGTTCGACATCGCGTATGCGATGAAGTGCCGTGGCTTCTGCGCTCCGGCGAACCCCAGGCCCACCTTCTCGCCGTTCGGGGCGGTGGCCGGGGTCACCGGACAGCCCGAGGTCTCGAAACTCGACGGCCCGGGCCGGTCGCGCAGCTCGTACGACGTCGCCGAGACCATGGACTCCGGCTTGCGCGGGTCCAGGAGGTACATGTACCAGTTGCCCCGCCTGGGGCTGAACCCCAGCGCCTCCATGTTGTCCGTGAAGCGCTCCTGGCGCTCGAAGAACCGCCGCTGCTGCTGGAAGAGCTCGCCGAGGTAGAGCTTCACCTCGGTGGTGGCAACGGTCCGGGGCTCCGAGGCGACGAGCTTCTTCGCTTCCTCTTTCGGCGCCGTGCGGACGCCGCCCGCTCCGTCGATGGACACCAGGGTCGCCATGTCCCCCAGGAAGCAGGAAGCCTCGCGCGTGTGCTGCACGAGCGCCAGCTCCTCGCACTCACCCACGAAGAGCTCCTTGCGCGTGGCGGGGTCGAAGCCCCATGCGACGCCAATCACCTGGCGCTTGTCCGCTCCGAATGGACCGCCCATGACCTGTGCATCCGGGACGCCATCCCGGTTGGGGTCCGAGAAGGTGGCGGCATAGGAGCCCGCCTGGCATTCCTCGGCCGTCGCGGGCTTCTGGTCGCACCCGAGCACCTGCCGGATGCGGGCGAAGAAGGCCGCGTCCACCTTCGCGCGGATCAGCATTGACGGGAGCACGGTCTCCACGGTGACGGGCGGCTCGAGGCCCGCGCACGGACGCGTCCCATCCGTGACGGAGAAGCGCAGGGACAGCTCGGAGCCGTCCGCGCCCCGGGCCTGGGCGTAGGCCACGCCGTGGCGTGCGACGTCGGGAGGAACCGCCACCGTGTAGCGGCCCACCACCTCCGCCTTGCGGCCATCCTGGTCCGTCAGGGTCAGGTCCAGCGAGTCCCCCGCGCCCACGCGAAGCCACCCGCCCGACTGCCCGGGCTCCACGAACACGCTGTTCCAGCGGGGGCTCGCCGTGTCGTCCATCCGGGGCCCGATGACCACGGGCTTCGCGCCCTTGCGCTTCGTGGGCACCGCGGTGAGCTGGGGATCCGCGGGCGAGTCCACGTCCCACGGAGCACCGCCGGGCTTCGTCCGTGGAAGCGCGGCCTCCAGCGGCGCGACGAACAACTCCTTGCAGCCCCCGCGCTCCGCCGCCACCGCGGGCGTCGCCAGACACACTCCCGACAGGACTGCCATCCCCAGACGCGTCGTGTTCCCCATGGCCCTTCATTTCAGGGTCCCAGAGCACCCGTCAAACTCCTGAATCCACGAAGTCGTGGGGACTCAAGCGACCCCCTTCCGAGCGGGACCCTTCGTGCCTAGATGCAAGGGTCGACAGGAGTGTGACTTTCCCCCCGGGTGTTGACCGTCACGCTTACAACCTCCCCTCGAGCATGGGAGGTGCGGCCCTCTTGGCGCTGCGCTAAGCGTTCGATCGCTCTCCCGACGGAGGAGGAACCGTGGCGGCTGTGAAGAAGAAGCGTTGGCCGTATGTGCTGGGAGGCATCCTCGTCCTCCTGATCGCCATCGTGGCGGTGGTGCTGTGGCGCCTGGACGCCATCCTGCTGAAGACGGCGCGGGACCAGGCCGCGACGTACTCGCAGAAGCTGGGGCGCCCCATCGAGATTGGCGACGTCTCCACGAAGCTCTTTCCCTACGTGGGCGCTCGCATCCAGAACGTCAGCGTGGGCGCCGCCGAGGGCGAGGACCTGCCGCTCGCGGAGGTGAAGGACGTGACGGTGAGCGTGGCGGCGATGCCGCTGCTCACCTCCAAGGGCAAGGACATCCGCGTGCAGGACGCGGAGGTGTCCGGGCTCACCGTGAACGTCATCCGCCTGGCGGATGGCACCACCAACGTGCAGCGCCTCCAGGAGAAGCTGGCCGCGCAGCAGCCGAAGGAGGAGACGCCGGAGGAGGAGACGCAGCCCACGGACCTGTCGGGCGTGCACGTGGAGCGCGCGGCTCTCACCGACGGCGTCATCCGCTTCGTGGACCGCTCGGGCGGCGCGCAGGCGCGCGAGCTGGCGGTGAAGGACCTGGACATCGAGGTGAAGGACCTGCGCGTGGGCCAGCCGCTGAAGGTGGACCTGGCGGCGGCGGTGCTGGCGGAGAAGCAGAATTTGAAGATGACGCTCGCCGCGGCGCCGCTGCCGGCGACGCTTATCCCCACGCCGGAGCAGGTGACGCTGAAGGCGGAGCACATCGACCTGTCGCCGCTGGGGCCGTTCCTGCCCCCGGACGTGGGGCTTCAGGCGGGCACGCTGGACGCGGACTGGAAGGCGGACCTGGGCGGCGCGGTGCCCGGCGGCAAGGGCCCCACGAAGCTCGTGGGCGTCATCAAGGCGCTGGGGATGAAGTTCGCCGGCTCCGAAGGAGGCAAGGCGCTGGACGTGGTGCTCGACACGGACGTGACGGGCGACATGGCCACCGGCGACCTGGCGCTGGACAAGCTGAACCTGAACCTGGGCCCCGCGGCCATCACGGGCAAGGGCAAGGTGAAGGGGCTGCTCACGGACAAGCCCGCGGTGGAGGGGCTCGAGCTGGTGGGCCGCAACCTGGATCCGGCCGTGCTCGCCGAGTACTACCCGCCGCTGCGCAAGCAGCTCAACGGGATGATCGCCGGCCCCATTGGCCTGGACGTGCGCGGCAGTGGCACGCAGGAGGCGCAGGCCATCAACATCGCGGTGGACCTGACGCCGGTGCGGCTGCGGGTGCCGGCTCAGCTGTCCAAGGAAGCCGGCGGCGCGATGAAGCTGAACGCGAAGGTGACGGGCGCGGCGGCGAGCGGCGGCGCGCTGCGCTTCGACGCGAAGGCGGACCTGAACGGCGTGGACATGCGGCCGGGCCTGCTGGTGAACAAGGCGCCGGGGCAGCGGCTGGAGGTCGCGGCGGCGGGCACGTACGCGCCGGCGAAGACGGGCAGCGGGATGACGGTGAACGTCACCAGCATGAGCCTGGGCGCGCTGGAGGACACGGTGACGGGCACCGCCACGGTGACGCTCGCGGGCACGGGCAAGAAGGCGACGACGACCTTCAAGGCGGACGTGAAGGCCGCGAAGCTGGATGCGGAGAAGTTGTTGATGAGCGAGGAGGAGGTCCTGGCGCGCAACGGCGGCAAGCTCCCGCCGGAGCCGCCGGTGGAGGCCAACCGCTTCAACGGCTACCGGGGTGACATCCAGTTCGCCATCGCGTCGCTGCGCTACACGGCGATGGACCTGACGAACGTGACGGGCGTGGTGAAGATGGTGGACGACCTCATCACCGTGGAGAAGTTCTCGACGGGCCTCTACGGCGGCAAGGTGGTGGCGGACGGGACGACCATCCGCCTGGGGCCCGCGCCGGAGGCCCGGCCCTTCACCGCGAAGGTGCAGGTGCAGGGTCTGGAGATGGCGCAGGCGCTGGCGGCGCGCACGCCGAAGCAGGTGCTGACGGGCAAGTTCAACGGCAACGTGGACGTGCAGGGCGTGGGCTACACGCCGGACAGGCTGAAGCAGACGCTGCTGGGCGGCATCAACGGCAACCTGCTGGAGGGCACGTTCCTGGGCAAGGACCTGGTGTCGTCCGTCACGGGGCCGCTGGCCAAGGCGCTGCCCTTCGCGAAGGCGCTCAAGAGCGGCGAGGTGACGTCGCTGGGCGCGGACCTGCCCTTCAGCGTGACCATCAAGAACGGCGTGGCGCAGTTGAGCAAGCCCATCACCTGGACGCGGCCGGAGGCGGCGATGAGCTTCGACGGCGGCATCGGGCTGGACGGCACGTTGGATTTGACGGGCGGCGTGTCGCTGACGCCCGCGACCATCAAGACGCTGACGGTGGGCAAGGTCACGCCGACGGAGGCCATCCCGGTGGGGCTGAAGATCTCGGGCAAGGCGTGGAGCCCGGAGGTGACGGGCGTGGACGTGAAGCCGGCGGCGACGACCATCCTGAAGCTGGCCGGAGGGGCCGCGCTGAGCGGCGTGCTGGGTGAGAAGGGCAAGGCCGTGCAGGACATCATCACGGGCGGCCAGGACAAGGCGAAGGCCGAAGCGGAGGCGAAGCGTCAGGAGCTGGAGGCGCGCGCCAACGAGGAGAAGAAGAAGCTGGAGGACCAGGCCCGCCTCGAGCAGGAGAAGGCCAAGCAGCGCGCCGAGGAAGAGGCGAAGAAGCGCCTCAAGGGCATCTTCGGCGGGAAGTAGGCGCCGGAGAGGCCTGGCATCACTCGCGCCGCGAGGTTCCTCCGGGAGCTTCGCGGCGTGGCTGCTTCAGGGGCTGACGTCGTAAGGTGGGTGGACGATGCCGACGCTGGAGCGGATTGAAATCGCGGGGTTCAAGTCCATCAAGGAGATGGCGCTCGACCTGCGTCCCATCAACGTCCTGATTGGCGCGAACGGCGCGGGGAAGAGCAACTTCATCTCCGTGTTCACGCTGCTTCAGCGGATGAGGGAGGGGAAGCTTCAGCAGCACGTCGCGCAGGCTGGGGGCGCTGACAGCCTGCTGCATTACGGCAGGAAGCGGACGCCACTCCTCCGACTCAAGTTCACTTTTTCCGAGCAGAAGACTTCGCACCAGTTCGATCTGGCCCCCTCGGATGACGATTCCCTCATCATCACGAATGAGACCATCGCACTCCCATCCGACAGTGCTCCCCCTCCCTTCCCGCTGGCAACAGATCAGCGCCCGATGCGCGAAGCTGGCTGGGCGCTATCACACGAGTCAGTGCTTCGAGATGCATTCATCTGGCTTGAGAAGAGCGCGCGCCCGATGATGAAGCCCCTCGTCAAAGACATCAAACAATCCTTCGCCCAGCTAGGCTCTCTTTTCGGCGGACTGAAAGTCTATCATTTTCACGACACAAGCTCGAGCGCCCGCCTGAAGCAGACCCAGAACATCGATGATAACGAAGCCCTCCGCGCGGATGCTTCGAACCTTGCTGCGTTCCTTTATCTCCTCCGAGAGAAGCACTCCGACAGCTATCGCCGCATTGTGGCGACGGTCCGACTCGCGGCGCCCTACTTCGACGATTTCCGCCTTCGACCCAGCCCGCTCAATGAGCAGAAGATCCTGCTGGAGTGGTCCGAACGCGAATCCGACGACTACTTCAACGCGCATGCGCTCTCGGACGGAACACTTCGCTTCATCTGCCTCGCGACGCTCCTGCTCCAGCCTGAACTCCCACCGATGATCATCATCGACGAGCCAGAACTGGGCCTGCACCCCTATGCCATCCAACTCCTCGCCGGCATGGTGCGCAGCGCATCACAGAAGTCCCAGATCATCCTCTCCACGCAGTCCGTGACACTGGTGAATCAGTTCACCCCGGAAGACCTTGTCATCGTGGACCGACAGGACCGCGCGTCCACGTTCCACCGCCCTACCGCGGAAAAAACCGCTTCCTGGTTGGAGAGCTACAGCCTGGGAGAACTCTGGGAGAAGAACGTCCTGGGCGGTCGTCCGGGCTGAGCCATGAAGCGAGTCCTCATCCTCGTGGAAGGGCAGACCGAGGAGACCTTCGTCCGCGAAGTGCTCGCACCTCATCTGCTTCGCCTGGGGCTGGCACTCATTCCGCGTCTGGTGGTCACCAAGTACGTCAAGGAAGGCGGCAGCTTCAAAGGCGGCGTTCCCCAATACGCGCTCGTCCAGGGGGACCTGCGGCGATTGCTTGGCGATACAGGGGCAACGTGCGTGACGTCGATGCTCGACTACTACGGCCTGCCCAAGGACTTCCCAGGACTCGCGACCCGTCCCCAAGGTGACTGCTACGCGCGCGTCGACCATGTGGAGCGCGCCTTCGCAGAGGACATCGGCCATCGCCGCTTCCTGCCCCATCTGGTGCTGCACGAGTTCGAGGCGTTGCTGTTCACCGACCCCAGCCAGTGCTCCATCTCGTTTTCCACGGAGGAGATCACGAAGCTCCAGGTCATCCGGGCCAGCGCGCAATCTCCCGAGGAGATCAACGAGCATCCAGACACGGCTCCCTCCAAGCGCGTCCTGGCTGTTTCTCCCGGCTATCAGAAGACCCTGCACGGTCCCCTGGCGGTGATGAGCATCGGGCTTCCGGCCATCCGCGCCGCGTGTCCCCACTTCGCCCAGTGGCTGTCGAAGCTCGAAGCCCTCGCAAAGGAATAGGCCCGCGGCCATGTCCAACCGGCTCACGCGCATCCAGGCCGAGGGACTGCGCTCGCTGCGCGACTTCGTGCCGAGGCCCCGGCTGACAGTCCTCGTGGATCCGGAGGGCACGGTCACGCGCGACCTGGTGGCGTTCTTCACGTTGCTGCGCGAACTGACCCATGGCCGGCTTCAACAGACGCAGGTGTTGGACGCGGTGGACGGCCCCGTGACGCTGGTGCTGGGTGTGGATGGCGACGACTACAGCGTGACGCTGCGGCGCTTTCCCGACGGCCGGTGGCGCGTCGTCCAGGAGGACCTGTCCCTGCTCGCGGGGATATCGCTCCCTTTCGTCGAGTCCGACGCGCCTCGCGACGAGGCCTTTCTCTCCACCTTCCCTCCCGGCCCCACGGCCTCCTTGGGCGACGGAGAAGCCGCGTGGCTGGGGGAGATCGCCGACAGTGCCTCGCGGGCGATGAACGGCTTCCTGCGGGGCTTCCGTGTCCAGCCCGCGGAGTCCTTCGACGCGAACGTCCCGCTCCTCTTCCTGGAGGAACGGGACGTGGACCTGCCCGCGAATGCCATCTGGGACCGGGTCCAATCCGCTCGCGCGGCGTCCTCACGAATCCCTGTGCTGCTGTGCACCCCGTCGTTGGCCCTGGCGGACGCCTTCGACCTCGAAGACGTCCTGCGGGCCTGAGCGGCTACTGCCCCCCGGCGGCGCGCGTGTCCCAGCCGCCGCCAATGGGCCCGCCCCGGGGGCCGCCCGCGCCGCGCGGGTTCATGTCGTCGCGGCGCATCTGCTGGTACTGCGTCATCTGCTCCGCGCTGAGCACCTTCTGCATCTCCGCGTCGGTCTGCGTGCGCAGGTCTCGCATCTGCTGGCGCATGTCACGCCCCGGCCGGCCTCCCGCCATCGCCGACGACAGCTCCTGGCGCTTCGCGTCCTCGGCCTGCATCGCCTTCGTCAGCGTCTGCTCCTGGCTGTAGTTGAGCCCCGCGTTGCGGATGAAGTCCTTCATGCGCTGGGAGCGCTCGGTCTCCGCCTGCACGCGCATCTGGTCCACCTGCTGCTGCCACTGCTGGCGCTGCTCGGTGCGCTGCTCGTCCTGCACCGTGCGCATCAGCTCCTTCAGCGACTGCTTCGCGCTGTCGTTGCTCAGCGCCTCGCCCATCATCACGCCGCGCAGCTCCTCGCGCAGCTTCGCGACCTCCGCCTCCAGGCCCGCGGGCGGAGGACCGCCCGTGCCGGCCTGGGCCGTGCCGCCGCCCTGCTCGAAGGCCATCATGCGCCGGGACAAGAGCTGCACCGTCTCCTCCAGCGCCTTCACCCGGTTCTGGAGCGCCCGGACGTCCGCCGTCGAGTCCTGCGCGCGGGGCGCCTCCTGGACGACGGGGGCCTCCGACTTCCCAGGCCCCCACAGGGCCACCCCGAGTGCCAGCGAAGCCATCCCCACCGATGCGATGCCGAGAATGCGGTTCATGATGCTCTCCCTGACGGAGCTCCCGGCCGCGTATTCCATCCGCGCCCCCAAAGCTCTCCGCCCTGCGCCTGCATCCTCCCACCCCGCCCGCCTCCCGGGGAACCGGCCTGCGACGCGCGCCTGCCTGCCCCCCATGTCGCGAGCGTTGACCTCCTCCCGCGGGCCACGGAGAGTCCCCGGCCATGACGCTCCGTCCCATCACTGAAGTCGGCGCCGAGCTGGGTCTCGCGCCGGAAGACATCCTCCCCTGGGGCCGCGACCGCGCGAAGGTGTCGCTGGACGCCCTGGGCCGTGGCTCGCGCCAGGGCCGCATGGTGCTGGTGTCGGCCATCAACCCCACGCCCCCCGGCGAGGGCAAGACGACCATGTCCGTGGCGCTGGCCATGGGCCTGCGCAAGCGGGGCCGCAAGGCGGTGGCCGCGCTGCGTGAGCCGTCCCTGGGGCCTGTCTTCGGCGTGAAGGGCGGCGGCACTGGCGGCGGGCAGGCGAGCCTGGAGCCGGCGGCGGACATCAACCTGCACTTCACCGGCGACCTGCACGCCATCACCAGCGCGCACAACCTGCTGTCCGCGCTGGTGGACAACGCCGTGTACTACGGCCACCCGGTGGCGCTGGAGGGCACGCGGGTTCGCTGGCGCCGCGCGATGGACATGAACGACCGGTTCCTGCGCAACGTCATCGTGGGGCTGGGCGGCAAGGCGCACGGCGTGCCGCGCGAGACGTCCTTCGACATCACGGCCGCCAGCGAGGTGATGGCCATCCTCGCGCTGGCGGAGAACCTGAAGGACCTGGAGGCGCGGCTGGGGCGCATCGTGGTGGGGCAGGCGCCGGACGGCTCGCCGGTGCGCGCGAACGACGTGAACGCGGCGGCGTCCATGGTGGCGCTGCTCAAGGACGCGCTGATGCCCAACCTCGCCCAGACGCGCGAGGGCGGCCCGGCCATCGTCCACGCGGGGCCGTTCGGCAACATCGCGCACGGGTGTTCGTCGGTGGTGGGCACGCGGCTGGCGCTCGCGTACGCGGACGAGGTGGTGACAGAGGCAGGCTTCGGCTTCGACCTGGGCGCGGAGAAGTTCCTGGACATCAAGTGCCGGAGCGCGGGCGTGTGGCCCCGGGGCGTGATGCTGGTGGTGACGCTGCGGGCGCTGAAGCACCACGGCGGCGCGGTGGCGGCGAAGGTCGCGGATCCGGACCGCGAAGCGCTCCTGAAGGGCTTCAACCACCTGGAGAAGCACCTGGAGTCGGTGGCGGCGTTCGGCCTGCCGGCGGTGCTGTGCGTGAACCGGTTCCCGCAGGACACGGAGAGCGAGCTGGACGAGCTGCGGGCGTTCGCGAAGGCGAGGGGCGTGGGCATCGCCGTCTGCGACGGGTTCGGCAAGGGCGGCGAGGGTTCGCTGGAGCTGGCGGACACGGTGCTCGCGATGCTGGACGCGACGGACGCGGCGCCGCCGAAGCCGCGCTTCCTCTACGAGCTGGAGCAGACGCCGGAGGAGAAGATCCGCGCCATCGCGCGCACGGTGTACGGCGCGGACGATGTGGCCTTCACGCCGGGGGCGCGTAAGGACCTGGAGACGGCGCGAGCGCTGGGAGGCGCAGGGCTGCCGGTGTGCATGGCGAAGACACACCTGTCCCTGTCGGACGACCCGGCGAAGACAGGCCGGCCCCGAGGCTTCACGTTGACGGTGCGAGAGGTGCGCCTGTCCGCGGGAGCCGGCTTCCTGGTGGCGCTGACCGGAGAGCTGCTCACGATGCCGGGCCTGCCGCGCGAGCCCGCCGCCCGCCGCGTCACGGTCCACCCGGACGGCAGCATCACGGGCCTGATGCAGGGCGAGTGACGTCAGGGGTAGGGCCTAGGGTCTCCCGTCTTCTCTCGACGGGAGAGCCCGCCCCTGCCCCACTCCAAGCGCACCAAACCATCCCCCCATCATCTTGACGGAATATCATCCAGGAATGATATTCCGTCCCACGGGATTGAAGTCTTCGGAACCGATGAGTTCCGTGACTGGTTCCTTGCTCTCGACGAGGTGACGGCGCGGTCCGTGGACCACGGGGTGGAGCTTCTGGCCGCGAAGGGGGTCGCACTTGGGTTCCCGTACAGCAGCCAGCTCAAGGGGTCTTCCCAGCCGCTCCGGGAGCTTCGCATCCAGTCCGGAGGGCATCCCATCCGGGTCTTCTACGCCTTCGACCCTGAGCGCAACGCGGTCCTGCTCCTGGGAGGCGACAAGACCGCAGACAAGCGCTTCTACGAGCGGATGATCCCCCAGGCGGAGAAGATCTGGCTGCAGTACCTCTGGGAGAGGGCCGCCGGACTTCACGACGATTCGAAGAACGAGCGCGAGGAGACGGAGTCATGAAGCTCCACAGCTGGAAGGGAATGCGCCGGGAGAAGTTCACGGCAGCGCAACTCAAGGAGCAGGACGAGCGCGTCCGCAAAGAGCTCCTGGAGATGAGCCTGCGGGAGGTGCGCGAGTTCGCGGGGCTGACACAGACGCAGCTCGCCGAACGGATGGGCATCTCCCAGGGGCAGCTCTCCCAGACCGAGGCACGGGATGACCACCGGCTCTCCACGCTCCGGCGCGCCGTGGAGGCCATGGGCGGAGAAATCGAGGTCTCCGCCGTCTTCGGCGACAAGCGGATCATCCTCAAGGGCGTCTGACGCACGACGGGCCGCCCCGGTGTTCCGGAGCGGCCCGTGGGCCCTGCTGGATGCCTTCGCGGACGGCTAGACGCGGAAGGTGGTGGACAGCTCCTGGAGCTTGCCCAGGGAGGTGTTGATCTGCCCCACCGCCTGCTCGGCGTTGCTCGTGGCCATCACCACGTCGCTCATCATCTCCGACAGCTGCGTCACCACTTCCGTCATCTGCGTGATGCCCGCGTTCTGCTGCGTCACCGAGGCGACGATCTGCCGCGCTGCCTGGCTGCTCTCCTGCACCACCTGCGTGATGTCCTTCAGCGTCGTCGCGGACGAGAGCACCTGCTCGATGCCCTCCTCCATCTTCTGGCTGTCCTCCTCCGCGATGCCCACCGTCTCGCGGATGGCCTGGTTGATCTCCAGGAGGATCTTCCCGATGCGCTGCGTGCTCTGCAGCGACTGGCTGGAGAGCGCCCGCATCTCCTTGGCCACCACCGCGAAGCCCCGGCCCTCTTCACCGGCCCGCGCCGCCTCGATGGCCGCGTTCAACGCGAGCACGTTCGACTGGTCCGCCAGGTCCTTCACGCTGCCGATGATTTCACCCGCGTGCACCGCCTGCTCGGACAGCACGCCGATGCTCCCCACCAGCGCGCCCACCCGCGCGCGGATCTGCTGCAACCCCTCCGCGCTGCGCTCGATGGAGACCTGCCCGGAGGCGCTGTACGCGTCCGCCTGCGCCGCCACCTTCAACACCATCTCCGCGCGGCTGGCCGCCATGCCGGACGTCTGGGCGATCTCCGCGATGGTGGAGCTGGCCTCCGTGAGGCTGCGCGACTGGCTGGTCAGGAAGTTGAGCTGCTCGTGGCTCGCCGCGTTCAGCCGCGCCGCCGCCGCCGTCAGCTCCGTCACCACCGAGTGCAGCGTGTTGGGCACCGAGCCCAGCCGCGTCATCAGCGACTGGATGCTGCGCGCCAGCTCGCCCACCTCGTCCTGCGCGCTCGTGTCGATGGCCAGCGACAGGTCACCCTCCCGCACGATGCGCGTCGCCGTGGCCGTCAGCCGGGCCAGGGGCGTCGTCACCTCGCGCAAGAGCCACACCGTGGCCACCGCGAGCGCCACGATGCACGCCACCGCCAGCACCAGCACCCACGTCAGCGTCATGCCGTGCAGCGAGGACACCTCCATGAAGGTCTCGCGCTGCGACGCCTCCTGCTGCGCCGTCACGGACTCCAGGCCGTCGTGCACCGTCCGGTAGGCGGGCTCCAGCTTCGCGAGCGCGGCCTCCGCGGCCGTGTCATTGCGCGCCGCCAGCGCCACCACCTGCGACGCCTCCTTCCAGTAGCGCGTGAAGGCCGCCTGCAGCGCCTCCACCTTCGGGACATCCACGTCCGGATACGCGCGCAGCGCCGTGAGCCCCTTCTGGAGCCCCTCCATCTGCGCGTCCAGCGTCTCCTGCTTCACCGCGTTCAGCGCCACCGCGTCGACGATGTCCTGGTGCAGCGCGGCGAACCCGGCGCGAGCCGTCTGCGCCTGGCTCACCGAAGGCGCCAGGCTGGAGCCGATGCGCTCCGACGCATTCCGCGTGCGCGCGCCCAGCACCACCGTCACCGCCACGATGGCCACCAGGAACACCGCCGCCACCGTCGGCAGCACCATCATCTTCTGCTTGAGCCGCATCGCCATCACGCACCCCCTCGCGCGCCCATGTCACCCATCCCGATGAAGCGCGGCCGTACTCCCGCGCCGGGCCTGCTGCGCCAGCTCATTGTCGCTCATCCTTCCGCGGCCCCCACGGGCTCTCCCGGGGGCCGGGGCTCCGTCAGGACTCGTAGGATAGACAACACCTCTCCCCCTGACTCAAGCCCGCGTCCCTTGAATTGTCTCAGAAACGGGTCGGCATTGCCCCTCAGGGTCATGCGGGACACTTCACCCTGTCAGGTGGGACTCGTGGCGAAGGACGCCGCACGTCAGCCGTGGAGGGCTGGCGTGACCACCCTGGCGCGATCATTCCAAGCCCACCGGCATGGCTTCACTGGCGGTGACGCCATCCCGGGTGCGGCCAAGCAGGCGCCAGGCCGGCCGCTCAGCGGGTGGGCTGTGGGAGGAAGGGCGCCACCTCGCGGTGGCAGACGTCGTCGCACTCGGAGAAGCGGACGAGGAACGCCGCGTGGCTCGCGCACTTCTTGGGCCAGCGCGAGGCGCCGCCGTCCGCCAGGCACAGCAGGCGGAACTCGTCGCGGGTGTCCGTGAAGAGGGCTTCACGCTGCGAGGGGGACATGGCGTCCAGCGCGCGGTTCTCCCCGCCCTGGAGCCAGATGAAGACGCCCACCATCGACACGAAGACGAGGGTGAGCCAGGTGCCCTTGCGCAGCCAGATGCTGGGCGGTGGAGCCAGCTCCTTCGCGAAGATGTTCTTGTCGTCGCCCCCCGCGTCCGGAGGCGTCCCTTCGTTGCCCATGGGCTCCCTTCCATCCATGGCGCGTGCCAGCCGCACGGCCCAAGCCGCAGCAGACACCAGCCCGTTCCACGTTGCACCTTGCAACCGCCATCCGGGGCACACCGTGCCGGATGCGATGCGCGCACCGTGACTTGCGCCGCCCGGCATCCGACAGACGGGCCCGGCACACGGCGTGCTCTTAGACTGTGACCATGGAAGTGCGTGCCAGTGCCGAGGCCACCGAGCGCCCCATGCGGGTGCTCGTGGTGGACGACGAGCGAAACATCCGCCACACCCTGCGCGTGTGCCTGGAAGGCCTGGGCTGCGAGGTGCGCGAGGCCGCCACGCCGGAGGCCGCGCTCGCGGCGCTCGCCCAGGGCCCGGCGGACCTGGCGTTCGTGGACCTGCGCCTGGGCAACGCGTCCGGGCTGGAGCTGCTGCCCCGCCTGCTCGCCGAGTCCCCCGCGCTGGACGTCATCCTCATCACCGCCTACGCGACGTTCGACACGGCCGTGGAGGCGGTGAAGCGTGGCGCGCGCGACTACCTGCCCAAGCCGTTCACCCCCGCGCAGATCCGCCACGTCCTGGAGCGCGCGAAGGCGCAGCGGGAGCTGACTTCACACCTGGGGGACCTGGAGGGGCAGCTCGCGCAGGCGGTGCCGGAGGCCACGCTGGAGACGGCGTCGCCCGCCATGCACGCGGCCATCGGGTTCATCCAGCGCGCGGCCACGTCGGACGCCTCGGTGCTGCTGCGCGGGGAGAGCGGCACGGGCAAGGGGGTGCTCGCGCGGGCGCTGCATTCGATGAGCGCGCGGCGCAAGCGGCCGTTCGTCACCATCAACTGCCCCACCCTGTCCGAACAACTGCTGGCGAGCGAGCTGTTCGGCCACGCGCGCGGCGCCTTCACGGGCGCGGTGAAGGACCAGCCGGGGCGCGTGGAGCAGGCGGAAGGGGGCACGCTCTTCCTGGATGAAGTGGCGGAGATGAGCCCCGCGCTCCAGGCGCAGCTGTTGCGCTTCCTGCAGGAGAAGCAGTTCGAACGGCTGGGCGAGGCCCGCACGCGCAAGGCGGACGTGCGCGTGGTGGCGGCCACGCACCGCGACCTGGAGAAGGACGTGGCGGAGGGACGCTTCCGCGAGGACCTGATGTACCGGTTGAACGTCCTGGAGCTGAAGCTCCCTTCATTGCGCGAGCGGCCGGAGGACCTGCTCCCGCTGGCGCGCCGCTTCATCGCCTTCTTCGCGAAGGCCGCGCAGCGTCCGGCGCCGGAGCTGTCACCCGCCACGGAGGCGATGCTGCGGGCCTACCCCTGGCCGGGCAACGTGCGCGAGCTGCGCAACGCGCTGGAGCGGGCGCTCATCGTGGGCGCGTCGGGCGTGGTGGAGCCGCAGGCGTTCCCGGAGCGCATCGCGTCCGCGGTGGGGCCGGGGGTGACGCTGGGCGGGCCGCACACGCTGGAAGCGGTGGAGCGCGAACACATCCTGCGGGTGATGGCCTCCGTGCCGACGCTGGATGAAGCGGCCCGGCTGCTCGGCATCGACGCGTCCACGCTGTGGCGCAAGCGCAAGAAGTACGAAGCGGAGACGTGACGCACCTGGGCTTGTGCTCCAGTGCATGCAGGCCCGGCACTGGCGGCCGGGGCGTGCAGGGGCGCTCGTCCTGGAGAGTGGATTGCGTCCTTGCGCGCGCGTGCGAACCCTGGCCCGTCATGAACCTCATCGACATGCTCATCCAGCAGCACCGCGACGCAGAGGCCCTCTTCGAGGCCTGGCGCCACGCCCTGGACGAAGAGAAGGCGGAGCTGTGCCTGCGCCTGGCCGAGACGCTCACCCTGCACAGCACCCTGGAGGAGCGCTGGGTGTATCCCGTCGCGCGGAGCGTCGTGGACGGGCCGCGCATCGACTTCGCGGTGGAGGAGCATGGGGAGATGACCCAGCTCATCTCCGAACTGTTGCGCGTCCGTCACGACGCCCGCCGCCGCGAGGCCACGGTGCGGCAACTGGAGGCGGTGGCCGCGCAACACATGTCGGAGGAGGAGCGCGAGGTGATTCCCCGCCTGCGCAAGATGGACGCGAGCGCGTTCGGCCTGTCCAGCGATGAAATCGTCCGCTCCGCGTCCGACGCCCGGAAGGAAGCGATGCGCCAGTTGGAGACGGCCGCGCCGGTGTGACGCCACGACTTGAGAATCAGGGGAAGGAGCCCGTCAATTCGTTGAGCAGGGACCAGACCTCCTTCCACCCCTGGGTCCGCCTCCGGATCCGTTCGTGAAGCCAGTGAATGACATCCTGACGGGGCCCGTCAGATTGCCTAAGGCCCTGCCGCACCATCTGGGTGATCGCCTGGGTCTCCCCGTCGGGCGCTTCCCACACAAGGAGTAAGGCGGAAGTCCATCGTCCCTGCTCAATGAGCCGGCCTAGTTCCTGCCGGACCGAGGAGGCGGCAACTTCCCAGATCACCTCCAAGGCTCCTCGCTGGTAGGGGTAGAAGATCTCCTCGTCGATGGCGCGCCGGATGAACCTGTCGGGCATGTGGCGCCAGGCCTCGGAGTCCTCGGAGAAACCCGAGTTCTCCTTTCGCTTCCAGTAGGTAAGGAAGGCCTCCCATTGCGCATCCCCGAAGCGCTCAAAGGGGAGTTCGTTGTTCTTCAGAACGTGCTCGAGCCGCTTGTCTAGAATGGCTTCGGGAGGCACGAAGGCATACCACTCCACGACCCAGTCTGGCAGCTCGGTCTTTCGCCGTCCTCCCAACCCTTCATCCGAATCCAGCCATGCTCGCCAGAGTGCGCGTGCAAACACCTCCCAGGAGTTGTCCTGTCGTTCCAGGTACTCACGCATCAGCGGCATGAACAACTCGCGAGCTTGGCGGTACCCCTTGAAGTAGCTCCAGTCGAGGGTCTCGACCCTGGCGCATTGGGACAGAAACTCTGGCATCTGCAGGTCATGCACGGGTTCGCCCAGATGAGCGATGGGCCCTACGGTCCACAACAGGCGCCCGTAGAGTTCGAAGACGCACAGCCGCGTCTCTTCCTCTATCGCATCATCGAAAACCACGTCCTGGACCAAGGACAACATCCGCTCCATCAGCGGAAGCTCCCCGCCTGCACTCCATGGATTGAGCAAGGGGTGATCCGTGTCTGGCGGTGGGTTGCGCTGTTCGGCCAGGGCGTGCGCCGCGAGCAGCCAGGCCCCCGGCTTCAACATCGGGTGCCACGCATCATACCCATAGCCCAGTCGCGGAAGTGGCACCCCATGGTGCTCGACCATGAGCCGCTGCTGCGCCTCAAAAACCCCAATGGCGAGCGCTGGAGGGACTTGGCCGCCCTTTAGAAGTGTCCAGCCCAGCGCCACGAAGCTAGCTTCTAATGAAGCCACCCACTGAGGGGAAGTGGGCTCACGCTGGTCAAGAAGAGACTGGATGGATTTGAAGTCTCCTGTGCCGCACCGCATGAGAAGGTTGCCGAGGATGGCACGCGCTGAATGCGAATGCAGCAGCGCTTGGCCCCATGCAGCCGCAGAGTCATTCAAGAGAGCGCCTGCGGCATGCTGGAACAGCAAGAGGAACACCCACCTGGGCCGCGGGATGTACTGGCCAGGTTGCTGTTCCCGAAGCAGCCGAGTGTCCTGCAGCGCGCGGACCATCAGAAATGCATCGGGCGGGTGCTTCTCAGCCAGCTCTTGGATGGCGCGCTCGCTCACCTTCAGCTTGTCGCGGACGGCCTGTTGTGAAAGCCATGCGAGTGCATCCGAACCCGGGTTGACCGGAACGAGTTCCTGCCACTCCTCAATCGAGCGAGCCTGCTCCCAGGATTGCTCGTTGTGCGTAAGCATCCCCTTCGCCATTTGCTGCAAGTAAGACCAGAGCGCATCGAGCTTTGGGACTTGGCGCTCGCTCCTGACATGGCTCAGACGCGTCCGGATGAATGGGCGGGCGAGCTTCAGCAGGGACTCGAACTGCAAGGGGCCTTTCTCGCTCAGGAGATGATTCCGGTGGGTGGCATAGAGCCCAACAAAGCCCACGGCGGAGTCGAACCCGTCGATGAAGCCCATGGGTAAGACTCCCTCCCGTAGCCATTCGATGCAGGAGAGGACTTTGAACTCCACACCAGGGTCTCGTCGCTCCCAGATCCAGCCCACGAGCGCTTCCAGCCACTGCGCCACCGGCGGTGACCTCACCAGGGGCCACGTCTGCTCCGGGTTGGGCTCGTCCTGCTTCAGGGGCACCCCATCCAACACATTCCGCGGAAGAACACGGTGTTCCCTCACTCCATCCACCGCGACACAGATGGACAACCTCGATGGCACTTCCTGCACCACGGGCATTCCGATGGGCGACTTCAGTGAGATGAAGACCTTGCCCTTGCCTGATGGCAGCTGCAGCTGCGCCTCGGCCCAGTGCTCGGCCTTGATGAAAACCACATCCAATTGCGCCGCCAGCCACTCGCCAACGAGCGTTCGCGCCGAGCCACTGGGGGCCTGCCACAACACGGGCCATGCCTTTGGCTCAAGCACCTGAGGCGGGAAAGCGGGGGGAAGTGATTCCTTGCGCAGGTCCAGTGGGCGAGTGCCCGCGTCCCAGAGTTCGAAGAGAGAGAACTGACGGTCACGCGGAGTTTTCGACGCCATCAACTGCGCCTCGAATTCATCCGCGTCGAGATTCAGAGCGACAGACAGGAACTCGCGAAGCGCAGGATTCTCTTCGAGGAAGTGGAGGTCTTTTCCCTGGTCGAACTTCTTCAAGTACGTCCCCAGGGAGGATGCCTTGAGGCGTACCGCCTTGGGCCAATTGGACTTACTTCGCAGCCGTCGCGCCCACTCGGTGAGCGTAAGTCCTGTGCCATCGATTTCCTGTGCGCGCGCTTCCAACCACCCCATGAGAGTCCCCAAGGAAAAGAGCCTGCTTCAGCCTCGCACAGTGCCAATTGGCGGCCAATTGGCGCTGTGTTGAAGCTTCCACGTTTGGGGCCTATTCCTGTCCTTGTCCTGAACTCACGGAGGTCTTCCCGCATGAATCCCTCTCTCTGGCCCAGACCCAACTGGCTCCAGGAGCTTCCCAAGCCCATCCGAACTGGCCTTGAGGAGGTCTACGCCCTTGCGACCCGATGCGAGTCCATCCTCGCGGTGGCAGGCCTGCGCATGCTGATCGAATTGGTAGCGCGACAGGTCGGCTGCCCGACCCAGCCTCAGTCGAAGTTGATCGACAGGCTCCACGCACAGGGACTGCTCGGCACTCGAGAACGAGACCGTCTGCGCCAGGTGATGGGGTGTGGCAACGCCGCCATTCACGAGGGCACGCCAGTCCGTGGAGACCAACTCCTCTACCTGATCCGGTGTGTCGAGCACCTGCTCCAGGGGACCTTCATCCTGCGGTCTCCTCCTGATTCAGGCCTCGACTGATTTGATGCGGTTCAGCCCTGTTCAGGTTGCGGCAGCGTGAACCAGAAGGTGCTGCCCTGCCCCGGAGTGCTCACCACGCCCAGCTCGCCGCCGTGGGCCTGGACGATGTCGCGGGCGATGGACAGCCCCAGCCCCGCGCCTCCCGCGGGCGCGCCCGGGGCCCGGTAGAACTTCTCGAAGATGCGCGCCTGCTCCTGGGCGGGGATGCCTTCGCCGGTGTCCTTCACCTCGAAGCGCACGTGGGGGCCTTCGCGCGACACGCGCACGGACACCTCGCCGTCATGCGGCGTGTGCTTCACGCCGTTGCCCAGCAGGTTGCCCAGCACCAACTGCATCCGGTCTGGATCCACCCGCACCGTCTCCACGTCCGGTGACAGGGATTGCGACAGGCGCACGCCCCGGTCCTCCGCCAGCGCGCGCTGCGCGGAGAGGGCCTGCTCCAGCAGGTCCTCCGTGCGCACCTCCCGCACGTCCAGTTGGAGCTGCCCGGACTGGATGCGCGACAGGTCCAGCAGGTCGTCCACGATGCCCTGCAAGCGCTCGCAGTCCTCGCGCGCCGCGAAGAGCAGGTCCGCCTGCTTCTCCGTCACCTGCCCCACCACGCCTTCGGCCACCAGGTGGATGGCCATGCGCAGGGACGTGAGCGGCGTGCGGAACTCGTGCGCCACCGTGGCCACCAGGTCGTTCTTCAGCTCGTCGAAGCGCCGCAGCCGGGTCACGTCCTGGAGGATGAGCGTGGCGCCCACCACGTCCCCGGTCTCTCCGTGCACCGGGCTGCCTCGCGGCAGGAGCCACCGGACGCCTTCCGGGGATGACTCGACGCGCACCGCCTCTTCGTAGCCTCGGGGCTGGTACGCGCCCCTTCCTCCCACGACGTGGGCTCGCACCCGCTCCAGCACGGCGCGCACTTCAGGCTCCACGCGGCCCAGCGCGTCCCCGCCTTCATCCAGCCGCAGGCGCAGCACGTCCTCCGCCGCGGCGTTCACGTTGAGCAGCCCGCCTTCCGCGCCCAGCACCAGCACGGGGTCGGGCAGGCTGTCGATGGCCGCCTGGGACACTGCTTGCGCCTGGAGCAGCTCCCCCAGGCTGCTCTTGCGGTACTGCGCCAGCCGCTCCGCCATGGTGTTGAAGTCCCGCGCGAGCCCGGCGATCTCGTCCCGCCCCTCCACCACCGCTCGCGCCTCCACGTCGCCCTGCCCCAGGCGACGCACGGCTTGCGACAGCACGGACACCGGCCGGAGCGCTCGCTGCACCAACGACGTGGTGAAGACCAGGCCGAAGCCCAGCGCCGCCACCACCGCCAGCACCATCAGCGTGTTCACCCGCTCGCTCTGCTGGCGCAGCCGGTCGTTCTTGCGCACCATCGCGTCCTGGTTCAGCGCGAGGACGGACGACGCTGCGGCCTTCGCCTCCTGGAAGGCCGGCGCGAGCGATTCGAAGTAGCGCGTGCGCGCGGCCTCCGCGTCTCGCGCCTGGAGGAAGAGGTCGAACTCCTCGCGGTACTTCGTCCACGCGGCGCGCAGCCGCTGCGTGGCCTCCGCCTCGCCGGGCTCGGTGATGTTGCCCTGCTGGATGCCCAGCTCCGTCTCCAGCGCAGGGCGCTGCGTGGCCTGCTGGGTGAGGCCCTGCTCGCGCTCTCCCGCGATGATGAACAGCGCCGCGCTGTCCATGCGCTCCAGTTGCTCCGTGATGCGCTGGGTGGCGAGCACGCTGCGGTAGTTGTCCTCCAGCACCTGCTGGCCGGAGCGGCCCACTCGCGCCAGGGTGATGACGGCCGTGGCTCCCAGGAAGAGCAACGCCAGCACCAGCGGCGCCTGGGCCAGCAGCAGACGCGAGCGCAGCGTCATGGACGCTTCTCCTCGTGGGACTCAAAGGACACGACGTGGATGTCGAAGCCCTCCCCTTCCCGCAGGAGGCGCGCGTCCGCGGTCATCCCCAACCGCTGGCGCCACTTCGGCTGGTTCGAACGGCCGATGATGATGTGCCCCACGCCGTGCGAGCGGGCGAAGTCCAGCAGCGCCGCCACCGGGTCGCTGGCGCGCAGGCGCACCACCTCCGCGCCCAGCTCCTTCGCCTTCTCGATGTTCGTCAGCAGGTGCCGCTGCGCCTCCGCGTCGATGAGGTTGGGCGCCTCGCGCGGCGTCTCCACGTACACCACGAACCAGTCCGTGTTGAGCCGGCCCGCCATGCGCGAGCCCCGGCGCAGCAGCGTCGCCGCGCGCGGCGGATGGCTGGAGAGCGCCACCAGCACCCTGCCCCACGCGCCACCCTTCTGGGATGCGTCCTCGCCCGCCCGGGCCTGTCTGCCGGTGGTGGCCCGGTCCAGGCTCTCCGCTACCTCGCGCAGGGCCAGCTCGCGCAGGGTGGAGAGGTTGTCTCCGGTGAAGAAGCGCTCCAGCGCGTGCGGCACCTTGTCCGGCGCGTAGATCTTCCCCGACTTGAGCCGCTCGTGCAGGTCCTCCACCGCGAGGTCCAGGTTCACGACCTGGTCCGCCGTCTTGAGGAAGCTGTCTGGCAGCGTCTCCCGCACGGTGACGCCGGTGTTGCGCTCCACCAGGTCGTTGAGGCTCTCCAGGTGCTGCACGTTGAAGGCGCCAATGACGTTGATGCCCGCGGCCAGCAGCTCCTGCACGTCCTGGTAGCGCTTGCGGTGGCGGCACACGGGCGCGTTGGTGTGGGCCAGCTCGTCCACGATGGCCACCTGCGGCTTGCGCGCGAGGACGGCGTCCAGGTCCAGCTCCTCCACCGTGACGTCCCGGTACGTGAGGCGCTGGCGGGGCACGACTTCCAGGCCTTCGACCAGGGCCTCCGTCTCTGGACGGCCGTGGGTCTCGACGAAACCCAGCACCACGTCCACGCCTCGCGCCTTGAGCGCGTGCGCCTCCTCCAGCATGCGGAACGTCTTGCCCACGCCCGCAGCGAAGCCGATGTAGAGCTTCAGCCGGCCGCGCCGGCCTCGCTCCACCAGCTCCAGGAAGTCCTCCGCGCGAGGGCGCCGCGTCGTCATGCCTGCGTTCCTCTCACCGGGAGGCCGTGGGCGCGGGCCCGCCGAACTGACGGTCCATCGCGAGGTTCAACGTGAGCACGTTCACCCGGGGCTCTCCCAGCACGCCGAACGTCCGTCCTTCCACCCGTGACAGCACCAACGCCCGCACGCGCGCCGGGTCGATGCCTCGCGCCCTGGCCACGCGGGGAACCTGCCACAGCGCGGCCTCCGGCGACACCTGCGGATCCAACCCGGACGCGGAGGCTGTCACCAATTCAGCGGGCACGGGGCCTTCGGCCTCGGGGTTCTCGCGGCGCAGCCGGTCTGCTTCCGCCACGGCCCGGTCGCGGAGCTTCTGGGAGGTGGGGCCCAGGTTGCTGCCGCTGGAGGCCGTCGCGTCCCAGCCCGTGCCGGCGGCGGAGGGACGCGGCTGGAAGTAGCCGGCTTGCGTGAAGCCCTGGGCGATGAGCGCGCTGCCCACCACCCGGCCCCGGTCGTCCTTCACCAGCGACCCGTTGGCTTCCTTCGGGAACAGCACCTGCGCCACGCCGGTGACGGTCAGGGGGTACAGCACGCCCGTGAGGGCCAGCGTGACGGCGCTGACGCGCAGGGCGGTGAGGAGCGCGGAGACCATGGGTGTTCCTTTCTTGTGTGCTCAGGTCAGGCCCACGGTGGTGAGCAGCACGTCGATGACCTTGATGCCCACGAACGGGACGATGACGCCGCCCACGCCGTAGAGGAGCAGGCTGCGGCGCAGCAGGGCCGCCGCTCCGAGTGGCCGGTAGCGCACGCCCTTCAGCGCCAGCGGGATGAGCGCCACGATGATGAGCGCGTTGAAGATGACGGCGGACAGGATGGCGCTGAACGGCGACGTCAGGCCCATCACGTTGAGCGGGGCGATTTGAGGGAAGACGCCCATGAAGAGCGCCGGGAGGATGGCGAAGTACTTCGCGACGTCGTTGGCGATGGAGAACGTCGTCAGTGTTCCTCGCGTCATCAGCAACTGCTTGCCCACCTCCACCACCTCCAGGAGCTTGGTGGGGTTGGAGTCCAGGTCCACCATGTTGCCGGCCTCCTTGGCGGCCTGGGTGCCGGTGTTCATCGCCACGCCCACGTCCGCCTGCGCCAGCGCGGGCGCGTCGTTGGTGCCGTCACCCGTCATCGCCACGAGCTTGCCCTTGCCCTGCTCCGCGCGGATGAGCGCGAGCTTCGCCTCCGGGGTCGCCTCCGCCAGGAAGTCGTCCACGCCGGCCTCCCGCGCGATGGCCGCCGCGGTGCGCGGGTTGTCGCCGGTGATCATCACCGTGCGGATGCCCATGGCGCGGAAGCGGTCGAAGCGCTCCTTGATGCCGCCCTTCACCACGTCCTTCAGGTGGATGATGCCCAGCACCCGAGCACCGTCCGCCACCGCGAGCGGCGTGCCTCCCGCGTCACCGATGCGGCCCGCCGCCTGGGTCAGCTCCTCCGGCACGGTGCCGCCCTGCGCCTGCGTGTGGCGGACGATGGCGTCCACGGCGCCCTTGCGGATGCTTCGCGGGTGCGGATCCACCAGGTCGCAGCCGCTCATGCGCGTCTGCGCGGTGAAGGGGACGAAGGTGGCCTGGTGCGCTCGCAGCTCGCGCGGACGCATCTTGTAGGTGTCCTTGACCAGCGTGACGACGGAGCGCCCTTCCGGGGTCTCGTCCGCGAGGCTCGCGAGCTGCGCGGCCTCCGCCAGCTCCTCCACGCGGACGCCCGGCATGGGCAAGAGCTCCGTGGCCATGCGATTGCCCAGGGTGATGGTGCCCGTCTTGTCGAGCAGCAACGTGTCCACGTCCCCCGCCGCCTCCACCGCGCGCCCGCTGAGCGCGAGCACGTTCTTGCGCAGCAGCCGGTCCATGCCCGCGATGCCGATGGCGCTCAGGAGTCCACCGATGGTCGTGGGGATGAGGCACACCAAGAGCGCCACCACCGCCGTGCCGGACAACGGCACGCCCGAGTAGAGCGCCAGCGGCACCAGCGTCACGCACGCCATCAGGAAGATTAGCGTGAGGCCCACCAGCAGGATGTGCAGCGCGATTTCATTGGGCGTCTTCTTGCGGGCCGCGCCCTCCACCAAGCCGATCATCCGGTCGAGGAACGACTCGCCCGGATCCACGCTGATGCGGATGACGATGCGGTCGGACAGCACCTTCGTGCCTCCGGTGACGGCGGAGCGGTCTCCGCCGGACTCGCGGATGACGGGGGCGGACTCGCCGGTGACGGCGGACTCGTCCACGCTGGCGATGCCCTCCAGCACCTCTCCGTCGCCGGGGATGACGTCTCCGGCCTCGCACACCACGCGGTCTCCCTTGCGCAGGGCGGGGGCTCCGACGCGCTCCTCCCGGTCATCGTCGGTGAGGCGGCGGGCCTGGGTGTCCTGACGCATGCGGCGCAGGGCGCTCGCCTGGGCCTTGCCTCGGCCCTCCGCCACGGCTTCGGCGAAGTTGGCGAAGAGGACGGTGAACCACAGCCACAGCATCACGGACACGGTGAACCAGACGGGCGCGCTGTCCGGCCGGCGCGCCACCAGGTCCTTGAGCACGAACACGGTGGTGAGCAGGCTTCCGGCCCACACCACGAACATCACGGGGTTCCGGGCCACGTCGCGCGGGTGGAGCTTCTTGAGGCTCTCCCAGACGGCGGGCTTGAGCAGCGCGGGGTCCAACAGCGAGGCCTGCTTGCTTGCGGGGGCCATGGTCAGAACACCTTTCCGGCCGCGCCGAGGAAGTGCTCGACGATGGGGCCCAGGGACAGCGCGGGGAAGAACGTCAGCGCGCCCACGACGACGACGACGCTCACGAGCAGGCCGGTGAAGAGGACTCCATTCGTGGGAAAGGTGCCGGGCCCGGGGGCCACGGTCTTCTTGCCCACGAGCGAGCCCGCCAGCGCCAGCACCGGCACCATCATCAGGAAGCGGCCCGCGAGCATCGACACGCCCAGGCTGATGTTCCAGAACGGCGTGTTGGCGTTGAGGCCCGCGAAGGCGCTGCCGTTGTTGGCGACACCGCTGGTGAACGCGTAGAGGATTTCGGACAGGCCGTGCGGCCCCGCGTTGTTGAGGGATGACGTGCCCTGCGGGAGCACCGCGCCCACGGCGGACAGGCCCAGGATGACCAGCGGGAAGACGAGCACGTACAGCATCGCGAGCGTCATCTCTCGCGCTTCGATCTTCTTGCCGAGGAACTCCGGCGTGCGGCCCACCATGAGGCCCGCGATGAAGACCGCGAGCACCGCCATCACGAGGATGCCGTAGAGGCCCGCGCCGACGCCGCCGAAGATGACCTCGCCCAACTGCATGTTGACCATGGGCACCAGCCCGCCGAGCGCCGTGAAGCTGTCATGCATGGAATTGACCGCGCCGCAGGACGCGTCGGTGGTGACGGTGGCGAACAGCGTGGAGGCCGCGACGCCGAAGCGCGTCTCCTTTCCTTCCATGTTTCCGGTCTGGAGGACGTTCGCGGCGGTGAGCGCGGGGTTGGATTGCGATTCGGCGGCGTAGCTTGCCGCCGCGCCCACGAGGAAGAGGACGGACATGGCCGCGAAGAGGGCCCAGCCCTGCTTCGTGTCGCCGGTCATCTTGCCGTAGGTGTACGTGAGCCCCGCGGGCAGCAGGAAGATGAGCAGCAATTGGACCAGGTTGGTGAGCGGGGTGGGGTTTTCGAAGGGGTGGGCGCTGTTGGCGTTGAAGAAGCCGCCGCCGTTGGTGCCCAGCATCTTGATGGTCTCTTGCGAGGCCACGGGACCGAAGGCGAGCGTCTGCTTCACGCCCTCCACGGTGGTGTGCTCGGGGTACGGCGCGAGGTTCTGGAGCACGCCTTGCGACACGAAGAACAGGGCCGCGAGGAAGCTCAGGGGCAGGAGCACGTAGAGCGTGCCGCGCACCAGGTCGATCCAGAAGTTGCCCAGGCTCCGGCGGGTGAGGCCTCGCGCGAGGGCGAGCGCGACGCCGAGGCCCGTGGCGGCGGAGACGAAGTTCTGCCACGTCAGCCCCAGCATCTGGGTGGCGTAGCTCATCGTGGATTCACCGGCGTATGCCTGCCAGTTGGTGTTGGCCACGAAGCTAGCGGCGGTGTTGAAGGCGAGCGCCGGGCCCACGGCGGGCAGGCCCTGGGGGTTGAGCGGGAGCACGTGCTGGAGCCGCTGGAGCGCGAAGAGGACGGCGAGGCCCACGGCGCTGAAGGCGAGCAGGGCGACGGTGTACTGGCCCCATGTCTGCTCGTGTTTGGGGTCCACGCCGCAAAGGCGCAGCAGGGCGCGCTCGATGGGACCGAGCACGCGGGGAAGGGGTTGGGTGTCGGCCTCGAAGGCGCGGAAGAGGTAGAGGCCCACGGGCTTCGTCAGCGCGAGGACGAGGGTGAAGAACAGCAGGGTCTGGAGCCAGCCAATGAGGGTCATGGCGTGCTCCTAGAAGCGCTCGGGCCGAAGCAGGGCGTAGACGAGGTAGATGGAGAGGAGGACCGCGAGCGCGGTCCCTGCGGCGTATTCGAAGCTCATGACGGAAGGGGCATGAGCATCCGCCGTACCGGAGCGGGCCTTGCGTCAGGCCCAGACATTCCGAGGGGTTGCGGGCGCGTGGTCCACGCCCGGGTTGCAACGTGCACGAACCGGCGCGGTTCGCCCCTGCGAGGTGAAAGGGGGCGGCGGCGTTACAGTGGAGAGCGGAGGTGGTTGGCGTGCATCAGTACCGGTGGAGCGAGAGCATCGAACCCAGGCTTCAGCAGGCGACCGAGCGCATGCGCCGGCTGCGTGCCACACGGATGCCGCCTGCGGCGGTGGAGAATCTGCGGCACTGGTTCCGGATCCATCACACGTACAACTCGAACGCGATTGAAGGGAACCGTCTGACCCTGCCGGAGACTCGCGCAGTGGTGGAGGACGGCATCACCATCGCGGGCAAGTCGCTGAAGGATCACTTCGAGGCGGTGAACCTCGCACACGCGCTCGACTTCGTCGAAGCGTTGGCCCGCAAGGATTCCGTCCTGGGCGAGCGGGACGTGCGCGAGATGCACGGCATCGTCCTGCGGGCAATCGACCCCGAGAACGCCGGAGCCTATCGGCGCATCAACGTACGGATCGGCGGTACGAAGTACGTGCCTCCGCAAGCTGTCCAGGTGCCGGAGGAGATGCGGATGTTCGGAGAGTGGTTGGCGGGAGCCAAGACCGAGCACCCGGTGGTCGTCTGCGCCATCGCGCATGCGTGGTTCGAGACGATTCATCCCTTCGTGGACGGAAACGGACGGACAGGGAGGTTGCTCGCCAATCTGTTGCTGATGCGGGAGCACTACCCCGCCATCGTCCTGCTCGTCGAGGACCGGGCCCGGTATTACCTGGCGCTCGATGCATCCCATTCGGGCGACATCACCGCGATGGTGGAGTTGACGCTCGATCGTCTGGACCAAAGCTTCGAAGAATACGAGCGCGCGTCCCGTGAAATCACGGAGGTCCGTGAGCCTTCGATTGATTACCTGGCGGAGCAACTGGGTAAGACGCGAGCCGCGACGTCATCCCAGTTCAGCCGTTGGTACGAAGCCGTCCGAGTGCTTCATGGCGCACTCGTGGACTTCGCCGGGCAGTTGATGGCGAAGTTCCCGGAGGACAATCGACCGCACCTGCAGGTGTCTGACCTTCCTGCACTGACTGAGCGCGAATGGGCCTCCATCCAGAAAGCTCCCTACTGGCTTTTCGGCCTGGTGGGTGACAGCCATGGCGCGCACATGGATCTTTCCTTCAGTGCGATTCCTCCGGGAGGAGGGATTGGCGGATGGAACAAGGAGGGCACGGGCGTTCGACTGACCCTTCCCAGCACGGAAGCTGTGCCCCGGGACCACCGCATCGAGGCGGTTCCCACAGGGCACACCTTTCACGTCATAAGCGACGGGAACTCCAGTCAGGCCGAGTCCGATGTCTCCGTGATCAAGCTCGCCACGGAGTTCTGGACCGCCGCCATAAAGCATCTGCTCCAGATTCGCTGACTTCACGGGCTGCTGGACACGGACGAGTCACAGTCCGAGGTGCACTTGCCCGAGCAGGCGACCTGTCCGGGGTACGAGTCCAGGATGGCGCACGTGGTGCCGCCCGTGCAGGACACGAGTTCGGTGCAGACCTTGGAATCGTCCACGCAGCGTGCCTTGGACTCGCCGTCCAGCTTGAGCACGAGGCAGGACAGGCCTTGCGGACACTGGGGCAGGTCCACTCCGCACTCCTGCGCCAGGTCCAGCGACTGCCCCTCGCGCAGCTTCAGCCTCCCCTGCGCGCCTTCGTCGTTCGACCCACAGGCCGCGAGGGCCATCACCGTCAGACAACCGCCCAGCATCCGCATCCAGCGCATCGTGGCTCCTTGGAGTCGTGAAGCCTCATGCCGGGAGCAAGGCGTGGACCAGGAGGGCATCGCAGGGATTCCGCGTGCTTGGCGGCGGGAGGCTGCCTCGGAAATCTGATGACGCCTCGAATCCCTGGCGGCTCAGCGGAACTCGTCCACGATGTACACGCCTGCTCGCGGGGAGTTGAGGATCGCTGTTCCTGGCTTGGACTCGGGTCGCTTGCGCAGCTGTCCGAAGCCGAGCCTCGCCACCGCGCAGATGGGCACGCGGTCCTTTCCCTTCAGGAACTGGGCTTCGTAGTACCGGATGACCGGCTGTTCTCCGCCGGTCCAGACGCGCCCGTAGAGGCGCATGGGCGCCTCCAACGTCCCGATGTCTTCATCGAGCACGCTCTCGATGGGCCCGTCGTGAAGCGTGATGTGCTCCGCCCGGCTCTGGTTCGCATCCAGTTGGACCCACGCGGCTTCGCCCACATAGAGCTGCAGGTAGCGCATCACTTCCAGCGACTTCTCCGGACACTTCTCCGACATGGGCGTCCCATCCGCATGAAGGCGGACGTCGCCCAGGGTCGTCGCACAACCCGGATGAAGGGCCAGCAGGCCCATCCAGGCCACGAGCACGTATCGACGCGAGGTCATGCGGCTGTTCCTACTTCCCGAGCAAGCTCGGGCTCAACTCAACAACCGCCTGCCGCAGCCCATCGTGCCGGTACAGCTCCAGGAACAGGGAGGTCAGGGTCCCGCTGTCCACGAACGCACTTCCATCCACCACGAGCCCGATGACACCCGAGGTCCCAGGCGCAATCACCGCTGAGGATGACCGGACCGCCAGCGGCCGCTCACGCGTGTCCGACCTGCCCACGAGCCGCACGGAGCTCATGCTCCACGGACGCTGAGCGCTCAGGTTCTTCACCTTGAACACGACCGCGGCCTTGCCCGTGCCCCGGTAGACAGTGCCATCCATTGCCGTTTCGCCATCCGAGCCGGAGAAATGATCCGCTACACCGAAAGGCGTCTGCGCCACCGCGCCCGTGGTCAGCAAGGCCGCCAGCGCATGGTCCTCGGAGACCTCCTCCTTGTGGAGCCGCTCGTTCTCCGCACGGAGGGTCTTGTTCTCCTTCTCCGAATCCAACAGCGCGGAGGCCATGGCCTCGTAGCCATCACGGTCCTTGTAGACATTCAGTTGCTGGTCCGCGCTTCCGTGCTCGCGCCGTCCCGGAGGACGGAGGAGGAAGGGGACCTCCCGCGCATCCGACATCGTGACGAGCAGGGAGAATCCTTCTTCCGGTGCCAGGTCGCGCCGGGGTTCCAGCACCACCTTCCGGCCCACGACGCCCACCGGCTCGAACCGTCCCTCTCCGCCCACCAGCCGTGCCCGGAGCGGCGCGAGGTCCTGCTCGAAGCGGAGGACCGTTACGACCTGCCCCTTCACGTAGATGCGCTGGGGCGCGGCTTCGGGCTCCTCGGGGAGGAAGAGCGTCCGGATGACGGCGTGCTCGTGCTCCTGCGCCACGGCGGCGCCAGCAAACAGCGTCCCGAGCAGCGCCCACGTCCCAGGTAGAGCGATTCGCATACAACCTGGGACATAGCATCCCCCTCCTGGGGGTCCAAGCCACGCTCACGTCGCGCGGTGCGCGAGGAAGACCTTGTACTGGAGCGAGACGAAGAGCGTCTTCGGCGCCGTGAAGCCGGTTCGCTCGAACATCGCGAACAGCGCCGCGTCGGAATCGATGGGCTGCATCTTCGCCATGGCCTGCCCCCGGGCCTCCAACTTCTCCCGCGTCACGCCATACGCCCGCAGCCGGCGGAACTCGATTTTCGTCAACTCGGGGTCCTGGCCGATGCGGCAGCCCAGCACCAGCGGCGATCCCGGCTTGAGCCTCCGCGCCACCTCTCGCAGCAATTCGAGGCGGGCCTCCTCCCCTTCCACGTGGTGCAGCACGCCCATCATCTGCGCGCCGTCGAACGAGGAACCTTGCGGCAACGTGCGCAGCTCGCCTTCATGCAGCTGCGTGCGCGAGAGCAGTCCTTCCTCCTCCAGGCGCTTGCGCGCGACGGCGAGCATCGGCGCGGAGGGCTCCACGCCCGTGAAGCGCCAGCCCGGCACGTTGAAGCGGTGATAGGGCAGCAGCTCCGCGCCCGTACCCAGGCCCACGTGGAGCAGTGACGCCGTCTCTTGGCCGTCCAGATGGGCAGCCAGGGCGCTGACGCCCAGCTCGTAGGCCGCCTGGTAGCCAGCGAGGCTGACCGCGGCCTGGGCGTCGTAGTGGGGCGCGCGGTCTGCGCCAAAGCCGTGCACCGGCGCGTGTGCGGAATGGTCGTGGTTCATGACCGGAAGATGCGTCCGCCCCGCGCTGAATGGCAGAGCGGGGATTCAGACGGAATCAGCGGATCTTTCGGTGGAGCCCTACTCCTCCGGAACGAACCCGTTCCCCTCGCGCCGGAACACCGTGCCGACCGGCGCGTCCAGGATGGCGTCCAATTCCTTGTACCGGCCCAGCAACGCGCGCAGCGGGACGATGACCGCGTTGTCGCTGTCCTCCATGTACTCCTTGGTCTCCAGGCCCGAGGTGAAGAGCCAGCCGCTGTCCTCCTCCGCCGCGGGCTCCGAGCGCTCCGCGAAGCGGATGGGCTCCCCGTTCTCAGTGATGAAGCGCGTGGCGAGCGCCTTGCCCTGACGCAGCCGGATGCCTCGCAGCAACTTCTGCCGCTGCTCCGTGCCCAGCTCCACCCGGACGCGCACCGTCCTCCCTTCCGCGTCCAGGTGCCGGCTCACCGTGAAGATGCCGTCTCCCCAGCGATTCCCACACCCCACCACGCGCGCGCCGTCCAGCACGAGCGAGGCCGCGTCCTCCTCGCTCTCCCGCAGCGCGGCGTTCAGCTTCTCCAGGTTGCAGTGCGGCCGGTAGTCCACGCCCACCGCGAGCCCTTCGTTCTCGATGCGCTCCTGCAACGGCGTGGCCTTCTCCCCCACCCGCTCCATGGGCAGGTCCTTCCACCCATACAGCCCGCCGCCCAGGTCGCTTGCGCCCAGCTCCTTCGCGAGCTTCGGCGCGTCCCGGCCGTGAAACACATAGTCGGCCAGCCCGTCCTCCGGCTCCCACATGCGGAACCGTCCCATCGGGCCCAACCCGGTGAACATCAATTGACCATGGTCCACCATCACTCCGGCCACATCTTCTGACCGGACCGCTTCCGCCTCCCCGCCAACGACGATGTCGATGGACCGCCAACGCCCGCCGAACTCCCCCGGCGGCATGGGGACTCCAATCACTTTCAAGCCCTGGCCCGCGGGCAGGTCTCCCGCGACCACCGCCCACAGGCCGTTGTACTTCACGACCCCCAATCCCCTTCCATGCTCCAGCGCCAGCCGCGCCCGCTCCGTGTGCGGAATCCGCGCGGACAACACCTCCGCTCGCGCGTCGAAGCCCCGCTCCTTCGCGAACCCCTCGAAGTGCGCCGCGGCGTCCGCCGGGTCCTTCCGGTCGAAGAGGAAGCGCGGGTCGAACTCGCGGTCGTAGGCCTGGCCCGCCGCGTCCGCGTCCGGCCCGGTGATGCGCAGGTCGTGCTCCGCCGGCGCCTTCTTCCGGGGCGACGCCGGCTCCGCGTCATGCCGCCAGAAGCGCCCCAGGCCTGGATCCAGGATGAGCAACACCCCTTCCGGCAGATCCACCTCTCCCAGCACTACCGGCTTCGGCGTCTTCACGGCTCGCGTCATGGGCATCACCCTATGCGACCCCACGGCCTGCCGGACGAGCCTTCGCCGGGACTGGCGGTCTTCAACGCTGACGCTTCAAGGCATGGCGCGGGCCTATGCTCCCGCGCCATGCCGTCGCATCCCTATGTCGTGAGGGCCGTGCAGTCCCAGGACGAGCTGGAGCAGGTGCTGGCCCTGCAGCGCCGCAACCTGCCTCCGTCGCTATCGCCTGAAGAGCAGCAGGCCCAGGGCTTCGTCACCGTCCAGCATGACCTGGCCACGCTGCTGCACATGCATGCGCTGGAGCCCAGCGTCATCGCCATGCAGGGCTCGGAGGTCGTGGCGTACGCGCTGGTGATGCCTCGCGAGTGCCGCGCTTGGGTCCCCGTCCTGGACCCGATGTTCGCGCTCCTCGAAGGGCTCGAACACCGGGGCCGGCCGCTGAAGGACCAGCGCTTCTACGTGATGGGGCAGGTGTGCGTGGACAAGGCCCACCGGGGGAAGGGCCTCTTCGACGCGCTCTACCACCAGCACCGCGAGCAGCTTCGCTCGCGCTTCGACTGCGTGGTGACGGAGGTCTCGGTGCGCAACACCCGCTCCCTGCGCGCGCACGCGCGGGTCGGGTTCGAGACCGTCCACACCTACCGCGACGCCAGCGACACCTGGGCCGTGGTGCTCTGGGACTGGGGCGCGGGCACGTCGCGCTGAAGCACGTTGTCCGCGCGCACCGGCGTGGGGCGGTTCGCCATCCGCTTGTGGTGCAGGCCGGACAGCTTCAGCGCCAGCTCCGGACCGGTGACACCCTTGGGGATGTAGCCGTCCGCACCGGACGCGCGCACCAGCTCGCGCAGCCGCGACTCGTCCATGGACGAGTACAGGATGAAGAGCGTGTCCGGACCCGCGAACTGGCGCACCACGCCCAGGATGCGGTCGCCGCTCAGCGCCGGGATGTTCACGTCCAGGAGCACGATGTCCGGCTGCTCGGTCCGCAGCAGGTTGGCCACACCCAGCGCCGCGCGCGTGGTGACGACCTCGAAGCCGTAGCGGCTGATGGAGCGCTCCACCAGCTCCAGCACGAGTGGGTCATCATCCACCACAAGCGCCTTCAACTTGCCTTCCGCCATCGCGTCTCCGCCTTTCAAGACCCCGGGGGAAAGGTCTGAAGTGCATTACGTCCAGGTATGCTGTGCAATATACGCCATACCTGTATTCATGCACAATGCCCCCAAGCCTGAAGACCTGGGAGACCTGTACTTTGAGTACGGATTTCCGCTCTCCAAGTCGCGCGAGGGTGGGGAAAAAGGGTCCTACGCCGCAGGGGCGGCGGCGACCCCCAAACCAACACCGTCAGTGAAAACAGGAGGCTTCGCGCGGGTGGGAGGACGGGCTTCGAAGCGGCCTTCGGCGCGGGCGCGGCAGTTGTCGCAGCGGGCGCAGTCGTCCTCCAGCGGCTCCTCGAACCAGGTGCCCAGCACCTTCCAGCGGCACGCGGTGGTGCTCCCGTAGCGCATCATCGCGTCCAGGCGCTCGTGGTCATTCTGGTGGCGGTCCTCGTACGCGCGCAGGTACGCATCCAGCTCCTCGGGTGATTCGAACGCGCGCAGCTGCTTCACGCCTCGCGCGCCCTTCTCCAGCACGCCCGCGGCCACCAGCTGCGCCACCAGCACGCGGGTGCGCTTGTCGCCCAGTCCGCTCGCTTCGGACAAACGCTTGAGGGCCACGGCCTTGCCTTGCGCGCACAGCGTGTTCGCGGCCTGGTAGAGGCGCTGGCTCTCGTCGCGGCGCGGGTACTTGCCGCCCAGGAAGAAGCCCTGGATGCGCCGGTCCTCCAGCCGGTACAGCAGCGCCGCCTTCGCGGGGAGCCCATCTCGGCCCGCGCGGCCCGCCTCCTGGTAGTAGCTCTCCAGCGAGTCGGGGAAGTGGTAGTGCACCACGAGCCGCAGGTCCGGCTTGTCGATGCCCAGGCCGAAGGCCTTCGTCGCCACCACCACCGGAGTGGTGCCGTCCATGAAGTGGCGCTGGTTCTCCTCGCGCTCGGCGGCCTTGAGCTTGCCGTGGTAGCGGCCCGCCTCCAGTCCTTCCGCGCGCAGCCATCGCCACAGCTCGTCCGCCTTGCGCACGGTGGCCGTGTAGACGATGGCGCTGCCGTCGTTGGCGCGCAGCAGCTCCAGCAGCTTCTGGCGCTTGAGCTCCGGGTTCACCGTGCGGTGGACCTCCAGCGTGAGGTTTTCGCGCTGGATGCCGGTGCGCACCACCACCGGGTCCTCCATCCCCAGCTGCGTGCGGATGTCCTCGCGCACGCGGGGCGTGGCGGTGGCCGTGAGCGCGAGCACCCGGGGGCGCCCCAGCGCGCGGATGGCGTCCCCCAACGCGAGGTACGCGGGCCGGAAGTCGTGGCCCCACTGCGAGACGCAGTGCGCTTCGTCCACCACGAAGAGGCTTACGTTCGCGCGCTTGAGCAGCGCCAGCCGCTCCGGGTTCTCCAACTGCTCGGGGGTGACGTAGATGAACTCGTGCTCGCCCCGGCGGATCTCCTTCTGGAGCGCCTTCAGCTCACCGGCCTTCAGCGTGGAGTCCAGCTTCGCCGCGTCCAGGTCGTAGCGCTCCGTGAGGTGTTCACGCTGGTCGTGCATCAGCGCGAGCAGCGGGCTCACCACCAACGTGGCGCCGGGCACGAAGAGGGCGGGCAGTTGGAAGGTGAGGCTCTTGCCCGCGCCCGTGGGCAGCACGCCCATCACGTCACGCCCCGCGAGCACCGCCTCGATGATGTCCCGCTGGCCCGGCCGGAAGTCCTCCACGCCGAACCGCTCGCGCGCCTCCTGCTCGAGCTGGGGCCAGAGGGGGGAGCGGTCCTGCGTCGCGGTGGTCATGGCCTGAAGGTAGGGATGGCCCCCGACTGGCTCCTCCCCGTCACGCGCGGTGCGCCTGGCCGCCTGCCGGGCTGGGAGGGGTTGTTCTTCCGGGCGTCCCGTTCATGGACCCTCGTAGGAAAGCCGTGCGCGGGGGGGCGGGGCGAGGCAGCTTTGGGGGATGGATGACTTTGCCCTGCTGGTGGCGGTCCTGCCGCCGTCGCTCCAGGAGGCGGTGCGGCGGCTCCCCGAGGCGGAGTTGCTGGAAGTGGTGATGGACCTGGGCCGGCCTCCGGAGGCGCGGTTGGTGCACGGCGTGGCGCGCCTGTCGGAAGCGCCCGTGACGCAGGATGCGCTCCAGGCGGTGCTCGCCCACGTAGGCGAGGTGGGCGGCGACAACCGCGCGGGCATCGAGCGCACACTCCACCGCGTGTCGGCCATCCGCAACCGCCAGGGCCGCGTGGTGGGGCTCACGCTGCGCGTGGGGCGCGCCATCCAAGGCACCATCGACATGCTGCGCGACCTGGTGGAGTCCGGCCGCAACCTGCTGCTGCTCGGGCGGCCGGGCGTGGGCAAGACGACGAAGCTGCGCGAGGTGGCGCGCGTGCTCGCGGACGCGTTGGGCAAGCGCGTGATGGTGGTGGACACGTCCAACGAGATTGGCGGCGACGGGGACATCCCGCACCCGGGCATCGGCGGCGCGCGGCGCATGCAGGTGAGCCGGCCGGACCGCCAGCACGACGTGATGATCGAGGCGGTGGAGAACCACATGCCCGAGGCCATCGTGGTGGATGAGATTGGCACCGCCGCGGAGGCCGCCGCCGCGCGCACCATCGCGGAGCGCGGCGTGCAGTTGGTGGCGACGGCGCACGGCAACACGCTGGAGAACCTGGTGCTGAACCCCACGCTGTCCGACCTGGTGGGCGGCGTGCAGACCGTCACGCTGAGCGACGACGAGGCCCGGCGCCGGGGCACGCAGAAGACCGTCACGGAGCGCAAGGGCACGCCCACGTTCGACATCGTGGTGGAGATGGTGAGCCGCGACGAGGTGCGCGTGCACCGCGACACGGGCGGCGCGGTGGACCGGCTGCTCACGGGCGCGGAGGTGGGCGGCGAGAAGCGGCGGCAGCAGGACGGCGCCGTGCACGTGGAGGCCGCGCCGGAGGTGGTGGAGGCCACGCCGCCGGGAGGCCGTGTGCCCAAGGGGACGCCCGCGTTGGGTGCGCCACGGCCCGGGCCCACGCGCATCGCCGCGCACGCGGTGAGCCGTGAGTTGCTGGAGCGCGTGCTGCGCGACCTGCCGGTGGAAGCCGTGGTGGTGGGCCGTCCGGAGAATGCGGAGGTGGTACTCACGCTGCGAAGCCGCGCGAATTCGCCCCGGCTGCGCCGCGCGGCGGAACGCGTGGGCGCGCGGGTACTGGCCATCAAGCGCAACAGCGCCACGGAGATCCGCCGTGCGCTGCGCACGGAGTTCCATCTGCTGGAGGGCGTGGCCCCCGCGGACGTGCACGCCGCGGTCGCGGACGTGGAAGAGGCCATCCAGCGAGTGCTCTCGGAGGGCATCAGCCTGCCGCTCGCGCCACGTCCGTCGCGCCTGCGGAAGTTGCAGCACACGGTGGTGGTGAAGAACCACCTGGAGGCCGTGAGCGTGGGCAGCGAGCCCCTGCGCCACCTGGTCATCTATCCGCTGGGCACCGTGCTCACGGAAGCGTCCGACAGAGCACCGGAGTACGTGGACGACCCAGAGCCGGATGATGAGCTGGAGGACGACGACGCGTCGGCCGTGGACGAAGAAACCGGGGATGACGCGGACGCGGCCCCGGATGCTTCGACCCAGGACGAAAGCAGCTCCCAGCCCCCTCGGACCTGAGCGCTGCCGCCCCTCCGGCGGCGACCCGTAGAAACCTGTCCGACTGTCCTACAGGTTTTGGACCGAGGCCCAGCGGGCGGCGGACCGCGCGAACTTGTCCGACTGTCCTACAGGTTTTGGACCGAGGCCCAGCGGGCGGCGGACCGCGTGAACTTGTCCGACTGTCCTACAGGTTTTGGATCGGGCCGGGCCGGGTAGGAGGCGACGCGCGCGAACGGGTCCGACTGTCGGACAGGTTTTGAACCGGGCGGGCCGGGCCGGAGGCGAAGCGCGCGAACGGGTCCGACTGTCGGACAGGTTTTGAACCGGGCGGGCCGGGCCGGAGGCGACGCGCGCGAACGGGTCCGACTGTCGGACAGGTTTTGGACCGGGCGGGCCCGGACAGGGCCGCCCGTGGGTGCGCAGCGCGCTGCACACGTCACATGCGTCATGGGGGCTCGTTTCCCTGGAGATTCGCGGGGTTGAGGGGGGCATGACCGTTGCTGAAGGCTCGGGTACGGTCCCCCGCGATGGCGCGGGGGGAGCCGCACCGTCGTTCCGGAGACCTTCATGCGCCGCATTGCCTTCGCTGCCCTCGCCGCCCTCGCCACCACCGCCTGTGGGGACAACCTCCCCTCTCAGGAGGAGATAGACGACGCGAAGGCCCGCGTGGAACGGCTGGCGGCCTCCACGCACCAGGTGCGGGGCGCGTTCGAGATGCTGGGCCTGATGCCCGTGTACACGTGCGGCGAGCCCCGGCGCTCCTTCCTGAACCACGCCGTGGAGGGGCTGAGCGCCTCGGTGACCTGCGCGACCGCCCGGGTGCAGGCCGTGGACGACGTCACCGACTCCGTCGTCGTGTCCTTCCCGTCCAGCGGCTGTGACGTGCACGGCCTGCGCTTCACCGGCCGCGCGGTGCTGGAGTACCGCGGCGGCGAGGACCTGATGGAGTTGAAGGCCGACCTGCGCGAGCTGGCCGTGGATGGCCAGACGCTCCAGGCCAAGGTGGGCTACGGCACGTGCTCCGACGAGACGCGCCTGTTCGCGGAGGTCGAGGGCCAGGTGCCCGGCCGCGAGGGCCACAGCTTCCACATCAACAGCACCGTGGGGAAGCGCGACGGGCTGCCCATCATCGGCGGCACGGCGCTGGTGTTCGACGGTCCGGGTGAGCTGACGGGCCCGAACGGCACGGACCGCATCACGCTCACGGCGCTCGAATATGAAGTCGGCAACTACCTTCCCAAGGAGGGCACCGCCCTGCTGGAGACCGCGGACGGACACCGTCTGAGCTTCGCGTTCCAGCCCGTGCTCTGGCGCGTGGGCAAGGTGGAGGTCACCGTGGACGAGAAGGACCCGGTGACCGTGCCCGTCGTGCGCTGAGGCCTACTCCTGGAACGACCGGGTGAGCCGGGCGATGGCGCCCGGCAATCCCCGCACGCGCAGCCGGCTGCCCGTCTCGTCGTAGGCCTGGGACACCACGGTGGTGTGCTCGTACACCTCGCCGATGCGGGCCTGCCGCGCGTAGGGAATCACCAGGTCCGCCTCCACCATGGAGGCCTCGAAGAAGGCGATGACCTCCCGGCGCAGCCCGGCCACGTCGTCCGGCCGGTGCGCGGACACGAGGAGCGCTTCGGGGTGTCCCGCCCGGAGCGCTTCCTGGGCCGCCGCGTCCAGCCGGTCCACCTTGTTGAAGACCAGCCGGCCCGGCACCACGTCCGCGCCAATCTCCTTCAGCACCGTGCGGGTGACCTCCAACTGCGCGGCCCAGGTGGGGTCGGACGCGTCCACCACGTAGAGCAGCAGCGACGCCTCCAGCGCCTCGTCCAGCGTGGAGCGGAAGGACGCCACCAGGTCGTGCGGCAGCTTCTGGATGAAGCCCACCGTGTCGGAGACGAGGATGCGCGGCCGGGTCTCCGGCTGCATCGCGCGCACCGTCGTGTCGAGCGTGGCGAAGAGCTGATCCGCCACCAGCACCGTGCTGCCCGTCAGCGCCCGCATCAGCGAGGACTTGCCCGCGTTCGTGTAGCCCACCAGCGCCACGCGCAACTGGTCCCGGCGCGCGTAGCGGCGCTGGTCCTGGTCCTTCTGGATGGCGGCCAGGCCCTCGCGCAGCTCCGCCAGCCGGTCGCGAATCTTGCGGCGGTCCAGCTCGATCGCGGAGTCACCAGAGCCCCGGCCCTGCTGGCGCTCGCGGCCTCCGGGAGCTTCGCGCAGGCGCGGGGCCAGGTAGTTGAGCCGGGCGATCTCCACCTGCATGCGTGCCTCGTGGCTCCGGGCGTGCCGGTGGAAGATGTCCACGATGACGCCCGCGCGGTCCAGCACCTGCACGCCCGTGGCGCGCTCCAGGTTGCGCAGCTGGCTGGGGGACAGCTCGTGGTCCACGACCACCACGGTGGGCCTGGGGCCCGGTTCGATGGCGGTGGCCTCCGCGTCCACGTCTGAGTCCGGATCCACGTCCGTGTCCGTGTCCGGGAAGGCGTCGTCGTCCTCATCCGACGGCTCGGCTCCGGAGCCGTCCAGGTCCGCTTCGCCGGGAGCCACCGGGGCGTCCGGGGCCTCGGGCTCCATGTCGGCTGCGGCTTCCCACTTCTCCCGCGCCTTCGACGTCTTGCCCTGAGCGCCGGACGGGATGACGCCCGAGCCGCCGGTGAGTTCGGACAGCTCCTTGAGCTTGCCGGAGCCGAGCACCGTGCCCGTGGCCAGCCGCTGCCTGCGCTGAGTCACGGTCGCCACCGTGTCGAAGCCCAGCGTGTGCACCAGCCGCTTCAGCTCCGCGAGGTCCGCGGCATGCGCCTCGTCCGTGACACCGGGGAGCTGGACGCCAACGAGGACCGCGCGCGGGCGCTCGGGAAGGGTTTTCGCCATGCAGGGCTCGTAACACGCCGGGCCCGGCCGTGCTCCTGCATCATCCATTCAATTTTCCGCTTAATCTTGAATAGCCAGTTTAAAAGCAACTCAATCCCAGACATTGAGACAACCCTGTCACCGCGCTCCCGTCGCGGTTTCCCCCATCCCCTGGAGTGAAATGACACATCGATTCCTCGCACTCACCGTGATGACGCTGGTGGGCGGCTCCGCCTTCGCGGAAGCGCCTCCGAACCCCGCGGACCTGCGCCGCGTGACGAAGGCGCGCGAGAGCCTGGTGCCCGCCGTGGAGAAGGCCTTCGGGCCCAAGGCGCGCTTCGTCCAGCTCTTCGGCCAGGGCCGCGAGATGCTGGCGGGCATCGTCGCGGAGATTCCCACGGAGCCGCTGGGGACGGATGACCTGCCGCTGCTGGCCATCGTCCGGTACGCCGAGGACACCGGCGCGGTCCGCGTGGTGGCCCCGGAGTTCAAGTACCGCGAGGCGCGCATCGTGGGGCAGGAGGTGGCGCTGCTGGACGGCGAAGGCACCCTGCGGCTGCGCGACGCGAACGGCCGGGAGCGGCTGCTCGCCGAGCAGGTGGGCGGCGACCTGTTCCCCTCGGCGAAGGGGGACGCGCTGGTGGCCACGCTGAAGACGGGCGCTCCGGGCCCGCATGAGACGGCGGTGGGCATCATCGACATGAAGGGGCGCGTGAAGGTGCTGGCGGACGGCCCGGGCGTGGACGCGACGCCGAGCATCTCTCCGGACGGCAGGACGGTGGTGTTCGTGTCGGGCCGGACGAGCGTGGCGTCGTTCTTCGTCACGACGGTGGAGGGCGCGGAGCCCAAGCAGCTCACCAACGTGGGCCTGGAGAACTGGATGCTGTTCGGCGGCCCGCCGAAGGAGTTCGTGCCCCCGCCCGTCTCCAGCCACCACATGGAATGGCTGAACGACGACGTGCTCCGCTACAACGCGGGCGGCGGCGCGTTCTGGACGCTCAACGTGCGCACCGGCCATGCGGCCGCGGACGTGGGAGGTGCGAAGTGATGCGCCTTCAGCGGCTGATGGTGGCAGCGGCGTTCGCGCTGCTTTCGCTCCCGGCGGTCTCCACCGCGCAGACGATGTTCCGCTTCCCCGCGTCGCAGCTCGCGGACCAGTGCGGCAACGGTGGCTGCACGGTGAGCGCGTACAAGGACTACGGCGGCCGGGACTACGCCTGCGGTGGCGTGCGCTACAGCGGGCACACGGGCACGGACTACGCGCTGGTGGGCGGCTTCTCCAAGATGGACTACGGCGTCTGGGCGATGAACGCCGCCCGGGGCTACGTCGAGGCGTCGGTGGATGGGTACTACGACCGGTGCAATTATTGGAACCAGGCCAATCCCTATGCCGCGTGCGGCCTCTACACGGCGAACTACATCATCATGCGGCACCCGGACAACACGCAGACCTGGTACTGGCACCTGAAGGCATACACGCAGCAGTTCGCGCGGGGGACCACGCTCGCCTGCGGCAACTGGATTGCGCGCGTGGGCTCGTCCGGCGCGTCCACGGGCCCGCACCTGCACTTCGAGTACTGGGTCCCGGGCTACGGCACGGATGACCCCTACGCGGGCTCCTGCGGCACGCCCTACACGCGGTGGACCGCGCAGGGCGCGTACCGGGGACTTCCCGGCATCACCTGCCAGTAGGCCGTGGGGACGGGAGATGCCAGGGAGGGCCCTCCCGTCCTGAACCGGGCGTCTCGCGGAGGAAAACCCGGGAGCGGCGGGATGAAGCCGGTAGCGTGTCCGGGAACCCCACGGGCCTTGGCCCGTGGCGCCGGAAGGAAGTGCCCGTGCTGCTTCGTGGTGATGTCGCCGTCCTGCTGGAGAACGCCCCTCAGAAGCGCCAGGCGCTGGCGGAGGCGGCGTTCGTGTTCTTCGCGGTGCTGGGCCCCGCTTCGGTGGCCCGGCTGAGCCAGTGGGCCGCCGTCGCGGTGGAGCTGGCGCTGCTGGCGTGGGGGCTGCTGCTGCTGCGGCCCTGGGAGTCCTCGCGGCGCGGGGCGTGGTGGGGCGTGCTGGGCCTGGTGGTGGCGCTGGGCGGCGCGGGCGCGGGGGCGTGGGTGGCGGCGTCGGAAGCGGAGATGGCGAAGGGCTTCTCACTGTCCATGGCGCCGCTGGTGGTCCGGGCGCTGGGCATGTGCCTGCTGGTGGCGGTGCTGCTGTGGCGCGACGGTCAGGGCCCCGCGCAGGTGGGGCTGGTGCGCGAGGGCTGGGCGCGCGAGCTCTTGCTGGGCGGCGTGGTGCTGGCGGGCACGTACGCGGTGCACCTCGCGGTGTCGGTGCCGTTGGCGGCGGTCGCGGTGGCGCTGAAGCTGGCGGGCGCGGAGCTGGCGGCGCGCAAGGGCGTGGCGGCGGCGCTGCTGGACACGGGGCTGGGCATCCCGGCGTTCGCGGCCATCATGGTGGTGGTGACGGGCTTCGAGGAGTTCGTCTTCCGGGGCTTCCTCGTGCCCCGGCTGAAGGTGGTGCTGGGAGGCTGGGTGCCGGCCATCCTGGGCGCCGCGGTGCTCTTCTCCGTGGGGCACTTCTACGAGGGCACGCTCGCGGTCTTCCAGACGTTCGTGATGGGCGCCTGGTTCGGCGTCGTCCTCTGGTACCGGGGGCGGCTGCTGCCGCTCATCGTGGCCCACGCGGCCTTCAACACCATCAGCTTCGCGCTGATGCTGTGGCTGTCACGCTCGGGGTTCCTGGAGAAGCTGCCGCCCCTCTGAAGCGAGGAGCGGCGCAGGTGCAATAGATTGGTGATGGAGCAGGACTGCTCCGCGTGCCTCAGCAATCCTTGTCAGGCCTGGGGTGCCTGCGTTTGCGCGGAGCGCCTGCGCAACCAGTTGCGCAGGAAGGCCTTCACCTCCGGGTGCTGCGACTGACGGAAGTGGTCCGGCGGGCCGTACTCCACCACGCGGCCCTCGTGCATCAGCGCCAGGTTGTCCGCCATGCCGAAGGCGGAGGCCACGTCCGGCGTAATCACCAGCGACGTGGCGCCCAGTTGCTGCTTGCCCGTGGTGATGATTTCGTTCACCGCCGCCGTGGTGAGCGGATCCAGGCCCGCCGTGGGGTCGTCGTAGAGGAGAATCTTCGGCTGGAGGATGGTCGCGCGCGCGAAGCCCACGCGCTTCTGCATGCCGCCGGACAGCTCTCCCGGGAAGCGCGTGGCCGCGTGCGACAGACCCACCTTCCCCAGCGTCTCGTTCACCGTCTTGGTGATGTCCGGCTCGGACATCTTCGTGCGCTCGCGCAGCGGGAACGCCACGTTGTCGAAGACGTTCAGCGAGTCGAACAGCGCGTTCGCCTGGAAGAGGATGCCCAGCTTGCGGCGCATCTGGTTGAGCTCGGGCTCGTTCATCTTCGCCACCTCCGCGCCCTCCACCAGCACCACGCCCCGGTCCGGCCGAATCAGGCCCATGATGTGCTTCATCAGCACCGTCTTGCCCGAACCGGACACGCCCATCAGCACGCAGGTCGTGCCCTCCGGCACCACCAGGTCCACGCCCCGCAGCGCCGCCTGCCCGCCAAACGACTTGTGCAGGTCCCGCACCTCGAGGGTCAGCTTCGGCGCCGGCTCACGGCTCGCGTCACTCATCGCCTGGAACCCTACCGCGCACGCCCCGCCGGCCGCTTCGGATTCACGCCGCCTGCCCGCTCCCCCGCTTCCGGCGGCGCATCCCGAAACCCCACAACCCCAGCGCCAGCAGGCCGGCCCCCGTGGACACGCCCAGCAGGACACCCCGCCCCATGCCCCCCGCGGCGGGCCGCACCGGCACCAGCGTCGCGTCCCCCATCACCCCCAGCCCGGCCCACATGGCCGCGGGCTCGCCGTCCTCCCAGGCGTCGCGCTGGGCGTTTCGCAGCGCCGACGCCGCGCTCTGTCCCTCCGCCAGGTGCTGGTAGTAGCGCTCCAGCAGCGCCGCGGCCTCGGCATCGCGCATGGGCCACAGGCTGGCGACCACGGCTCGCGCTCCCGACTCGAAGAAGGCCCGTGAGAGGCTCAGCACGCCTTCTCCCGCGAGCAGCGCGCCGGAGGCTCCCCGGCAGCTGGAGAGCACCACCAGCGCGTCCCGCAGCCGCAGCTCCGCGATCTCCCGGGGCTGGAGCAGGCCGTCCTCCCCCGCCTCGCCCGGAGCCAGAACCAGGGCGGAGCGCTCGGGGGACTCGACGTCCACGACCGCGTGCGCGGCCACGTGGAGGATGCGCACCACGTCCCAACGGGATGCCTTGAGCGCATGCTCGGAGGCCTCCGCGCCCATGAGCAGCCGGGGCTTCACGGCCGTGTCCTCCAGGGACTCGCTCACGGTGCGGCCTTCGCGCCGCGCCTCTGGGAGCGCGCCCAGGTTCGCGGTCTCCAGGAACATGCCTCCTCGCGCGGAAGCCACTTGCGTGCCCTGGAGGGTGTCCTTCCGGTCGGGATCCGCCAGGACCAGGGCCTCGCCCTCGGGAGGCCGCGCGGGCTGCGCGCGCCAGTAGTGGAGCAGGCTCGCGGAGGGCACCCGCGCCAGTTCGTACCGGGCCATCAAGGGCGGAGCGTCCGCGTGCTCCCGCAGCGCGGCGAAGGGCAGGTCGTGCAGCGGACCGTCCGGCACGAGCAGCAGGCGCGACACCTTCGACGGAAGGTCCCGCAGCGCGGGGGCAAGCAGCTGCGCGTACAGCGCCGCGGCGGCTCCTGCCTCCGAACCATCGCGACGCTCGATGAGGCCCGACAGGAGCGCCACCGAGGGGCGTAGCCGTGCTCGCTCTGGAATGCGGTACGCGCGCGTGCCCTCGCGTGTCACCGCCATCACCCACGCGCCTCCCGCGCGCTCGCCCACGAGGTCGTGGTCCACACCCGCGAGGAAGACGAGCAGCGCCTCCTCCTCGCCCAGGCTTTGCTCCGTCGCGGCGAGCGACGCGAAGGGAAGCTCCGCATGCGCGGCCTCTGTGCCCGCCTCGCGTTCCTGCTCCGGTCGTGCCCCGGTCGGGGTGCGCGATGCGGACGGGAGCTCCCTTCTCCGCGTCGCGGGTCGCAGCTCGCGCTCGCGGCGCTCCAGTTCCTGGAGCTCGCCCAGCAGCCGTGTTCGCTCGGACTCAGACAGGGCCGGGTCCAGCAGCCTGCGCTGGAGCGCGGACAGGTTCCGCAGCACGCCGTCCCGGGCCTTGCGCTGCTCCGGTGTCTCCTCTTGCGTGGGGAGCGCGCGTGAAGCCACCAGGGCCTCGAACAACGTCCTCGCCCGCAGGCGCTCACTCACCGCGAAGGCTCGCTCCAGGGCCTCGCGGGGTGGCAGGGCGGAGGTCTCTCCGGCCTCGAGGGTGAAGCCCGCGAGCCGGTGGTAGTCACTGGCCCAGTTGGAGAAGAGCTCGGCCTGGCTGGAGGCGTCCCGCTGCCACTGGCGCAGCACCTCCACCGCGTCGAGCGCTCGCTCCGCGTGCCCCAGGGCCTCCGGCAACGGACGCGTGCGGAACGCCACCGTCGCCCGCGTGCGCCACACCGAGGCGAGGTAGAGCGGGTTGTCGTGCTCGGCGGCCAGCGCCAGGGCCTCGTCCACGTCACGCCACGCGGCGGCCGCGTCCACCGCCGCTCTGCGTTCGGCGCGCGTCCACAGACAGGTGATGCGCCGCTCGGTCATGCCCGTCTCCCGGGAGATGTCGATGCAGCGGCCGAGCGCGTCCTCCGCTTCGCTCCGCTCTCCAGGCCCGTCGCCCAGCAGCTCCGCCACGAGGCGCAGCGAGCTCGTCTCCAAGACCTTGCTGCCCGCGCGCTCGGACGCCGCGAGCGCCTCGCGCCCGAGCCGCAGCAGCGCCGCCCGGCCTCCCGCGTCGGGACGCGCGTCCAGCCGCCGCCAGGCGAGGTTCGCGAGCGCGAAGCGGACGCGCGCCTCCGTGCTCGCGTCCTTCGTGCGCTCCGCCAGCTCCGCGAGCCGCCCGTACACGTCCAGCGCCTCGTCGAAGCGCCCCAGGTTCACGCTCACCGCGGCCAGCGGGACCAGCAGCTGCTTCTTCAGGCCGTCCGTCCCGTCCGGAAAGGCGAGCCCTTCCGCGCGCTTGAGCAGGCGCCAGGCACGCCCCAGGTCCTGGCCCAGGTCGGAGAGCTCGGCCGCCTCCAGGATGAGCGCGCGCACCTCCAGCCAGGGGTTCCCGGAGGCCCGGGCCACCTCGCCCACGCGCAGCACCCACTGGTGCGCCTCCTCCGTCTGGCCGCGCAGGCCCAGCGCGTTGCGCACGTTGATGCCGGCCATCACCTCGCCCTCGGCATCCCCCTGACTCCGGAAGGCGAGGGCCGCGCGGCGGTAGGACACCTCCGCCAGCGCGGGGTCGGAGGGCAGCTCCATGTGGCCGAGCACCAGCATGAGCCAAGGGCGCTCCGGGTGCCGTGCGATGAGGGCCTGCAGCCTGCGCCGGGCCTCGTCGCGCGCCTCCTGCCCCTGGGCGCTCCGGAAGAAGCACATCGCCGCGTCGGAGGTCTCCGGATGGGCGTCGAAGCCCTCCTCGCACCGGGCGAGCGCGGAGGACTCCGCGGCGGCCCGCGTGGGGGCGCACAGGGCCAGCCCTACCGAAAGGGTGAAGCCGCCCCATCGCCATACGCGCAGCCGCCGCATCTCCATCACCTCAGGTCTTCTGGGTTTCCACCCTGCATCCCCAGAGGGTGACAGGGTCTCCGCCCGGTCCGGGATCCCTGCTGACCGGGGGAATCTCACAGACATCCCGCGTGGGAGGCGGCGGCGGGTCGCCCTGCCCCAACCGCTCGATGACCAGGATGCCGGCGGACATCTTCCCGGCACCGGGCGGCAGGGTGAGCTGCGCGCGGACGCCGCCGGCCGAAGGCGCCATCACGCTCACCCGCAGCGGCGCCGTCGTGCTCACCGTGCCCGTGACGGTCGCGAGCACCGCCCCGGAGTCATCCAGGATGCGCAGGGTCATGGGCACCGTGGATGATGACCCCAGGATGCCCGCGTCCACCACGGAGGCCACCACCGTGTCGTTCGTGGCGCCCGTCAGCGGCTCCGTGGTGATGATCATCGTGTACGACGGGGGCGCGGTCTGCGCCGCGACCGAGACACCCCACAGCAGCGCCATCATCGACAGCGCGCGCACGAATCCCCTACCCATATTGATTGCTTTCATTGCATCCCCCTCTGCATGTCATTGGGCCGCCGGCCTGGCCCAAGGTGGTGCGGTGCTCACCGCAACCGGTTCACGAACGTACTGCCGCGCTGGACGCTTCCATCCGGAAGCCGCGCCTCCACCTGCCACAGGACGCGCGCTCCGGAGGGCAGCTCCGCGAGCACGTCCGGCGGCACCGTGTACTCGCGCGACTCCAGCCGCTCCGCGCGATGGAACACCTTCAAGTCCTCCGACGACACCTGCACGCTCCAGGACACCGCCTGGGGCACGCCGCTCCAGCGGAGCACGAACTGCTCGCGGGGAAGCGCGGTGGCCTCCGGCACCCGCGAGGCGATGGCCCCGGACGCACCGCCCCGGATGCGCGTCGGATCCACCTGTGACTGCTGCTGCCGCACCACCACGACCGCGCCCACCAGGACCACCACCGTCGCCGCCATCGCGGCCATCGCCTGCCGTCCCTGCCAGAAGCGCCGGGCGGTCAGAGACACCACCTTCGCGGGAGTCTCCAAGCCTGTCGCTGGCACCTCCGCCCTTCCCTCCACCGGAGCCCCCCGCTCCGCCTCCGCCGCTGCCTGCGACATCGCCTTCGCCAACCGCCACGCCTGCGCCCACGCGGGATCCGCCGCGACGCGCTCGACGACCGCCCGGCGCTCCTCCACCGGCAGCTCCTGCCTCACCGCGCGCCAGACGAGGTCCGCGTCCACCGGCTCCCCCGCCGCGTCATCCTCGCGCAGCGCCGTGCGCAGCCGCTCCACGCCCGCGGCATCCAGCGTGTCATCCTCGGGACGGCGGTCGCTCACGGCTGGACTCCCTTCAGGGAGAGACAGGCACGCAGCGCGCTCAGCCCCCGGTAGATGAGGTTCTCGGTCCGCTTGGCCTCCCACCCCAACAGCTCCGCGGCCTCCGGGACGGTGTGCCCCTGCAGGTGCAGCGTCACGGCGAGGCGGCGGTCCTGCACCAGCCCCTGAAGACAGTCACGCACGGCCCGGGCAATCTGCGCGGCCCCCGCCGCCCGCTCCGGGTCTCCCGGCGCCACCGGTTGGGCCGGTCCCTCCGCCACCTCCTCCAACGCCACCTCCTTGCGCGCCCCCATCCGGCGAAGCTCGTCGATGAGCGTCGTGTACGCCACCCGGTACAGGTACGCGGGGGTCAGCTCCGTCTGGCCCTGGGTGCGCCCGCGCAGCTCCACCACCTTCATCATCGCGACCTGCAACAGGTCCTCCCGCCGGTCCGCGAGCGACGCGGGACAAACGCTCGCGAGCGCCCGGCCCAGGTCACGCCGCAGCGTCTCCAACCCGGCGTCCGGGGATGCACCCGCCCATGGGCCGTGCCGCAACTCCAAGATGCCTCTCCTCGCGAATGGGGCGCCGAGCGTCGTTCGAACGCATCATCGGCGCCTCGGAGAAGCCGGGCAATCCGGGAAAACTCCCCGGAGCCTCCCCGGAGCCTTGGGGCTCCGGGGACGACACCCGTGCTAGCGGAGGTTCGCGTCCCAGGCAATCAGACGCAGGTCCCCGCCCCCCGTGCCCGTCGTCAGGCGCACGGCGGTGACGACGAGGCGGACGCCCACGGTGGTGGAGGTGGCGGAAAGGCCAGACACGATGGCGCCCGCGCGCTCCTTGCCGGTGCGGCGCACCTTGCCGTCCGTGCCCACGTCCCAGGTGTAGACGCGCAGGTTGCCCGTGGTGTCGCGCACCGGCGTCACCAGGTGCTGGCCTCCCACGCGCGTCGCGCTCAGGTCCAGGATGGTCTCGCCGTCCTCGTGGTCACGGCGCACGAACTGTCCGGCCGCGGTGACGTCGAAGGAGATGTTGCGCAGCACCCCGTTGGTCAGGCGCGTGCTGGCCACCACCATCTCGCGCGAACCGTCCGGCACCATGACGGTGCTGAGGGCCACGTCCGTCACCGCGCCCGCCAGATGGCTGCCCCGCTGGATGAGCGTCTTCTGCGGCGTGATTTCCCACGCCGTCAGGCTCAGGTTCCCCGTGGGCGTGCGCACCGCAGTGACGACGCCGGTGAAGCGGTTCACGTCCCCGGCCACGCGGCCGTTGAGGACGGGCGTCATGGCCACCTTCGTCGCCTCCTCGCCGAAGCCGTTGTCCATGCGGGTCAACGTGTCCAGCGTCGTGGTCGTCTCCCAGGTGCTGACCTTCAGGTGGCCCGAGGCGTCGCGGATGGCGCTCACCACGCCCAGCCCCGAAGGCAGGGCGGCGACGTTGAGCTCCGTCGCGTCCGCGTCGCCTCCGGCCTCGCCCTTGCGCACGATGGCGCCGTTCGAGCCGACCTGCCACGCGATGAGCTTGAGGCTCCCGCTCCCATCCCGCAGCGCCGTCACCACGTCGCGGGTGCTGCCGGCGTGCGGGTGCGCCATGGCGATGGAGCTCGCCGCACCCGCTGAGGCGTCCTGCAGCTTCGTGAACTGGCCGCCCCCCGTGAGCTGCCACGAGCCCAGCGCCAGCCGCCCCGTCACGTCCCGCGTGGCCGTCACCACCATGCTGCCCGAGGACGCCGTCGCCACCTCCAGCACCGGGTCCCCGGTGATGTCACCCCGGCGCAGCAGCGGATCCGGGTGGATGGCGGAGGGGAACTGGTTGAGCGTCTGGTTGAAGAGCGGGTCGAAGGTGAGCGACGAGTCGAAGTCCACGTCGCCGTTCTTCCGCCACGCGTGGGAGAAGGGCAGCGGCAGGGACGTGCCCACCGTCGTCTCGCTCGTCATGGGTTGCAGGTGCACGTGCAGGTGGGGATGCGCCGAGGCGCCGGAGCTGCCCACGCGGCCCAGGAACTGTCCGCGCTTCACGCGCACCCGCTGCGCCGCGGGGACAATCACTTCCCGAGGCAGGTCCCCCACGCGGTCCTCGGCGTCGTCCACGTAGGTGTCGTTGAAGGGGCAGAGCGCCTCCGGGACGCTCCCGGGCTGGAGGTGCGCGTAGAGGATGATCTTCCCGTCGTCCGTGCGGACGTTCACGTGGTTGCCCGAGCGCGGGATGCGCAGCGGGTTGGTGGTGCGGCCCGGGTGGGGCACGTCGTCACCGCCGTACACCGCCGGCTTGAGGCCCTCCGGGGCGTTGCGCCAGCAGGTGAGCACCTCGCCGTCCGCGATGGCGGAGACGGGCAGCCCGTAGATGACCCAGTCGGAGTTCTTCGGGTCGGCCGCGTAGTCCGCGAAGGGAATCTTCACGCGGGTGAAGCGCTTCGCGTCGTCGTCGAAGCGCACGGCTTCCAGGTCGCGGTTGTTCGTGCCGCCGTGGTCGCTGGCGATCCACCAGTGGCTGCCCTCGGGCAGGTCCGCGCTGGCGCCGGGAAAGGCATACGTCGTCTGCGCGGACGCGCTGAAGCCCAGGGTGGTGAAGGCCACGGCGGTGAGCCGGGCCATGGAACGAAGGCGTGGGGACGGTGACATGGGGTTGCTCCCAATGGTGGCGCCCGGCGGCCGTGAGGGCCCTCCCGGTTTCGCGCCTGTCCCCACCCAACGGAAATGCCCCTTTTTTCCCCTCACCCCCTCCGCGCGGTTTTCAGACCATGCCGCCGTTGGCGCGGAGTGTCTGTCCGTTGATCCACCCGCCCTCCGGGCCCGCGAGGAATGCGACGGACGCGGCGATGTCCTCCGGCGTGCCCAGCCGCTCCAGCGGGTTCAGCTTCGCCATGCGCTCCACCAGCTCCGGGGACTTGCCTTCGAAGAAGAGCTCCGTGGCGGTGGGGCCTGGCGCCACGCAATTGACGGTGATGTTCCGGCCGCGCAGCTCCTTGGACAGGACCGCGCTCATCGTCTCCACGGCGGCCTTGGTGGCGGAATAGACGCCGTAGTTCTCCATCCGCAGCCCGATGACACTGGTGGAGAAGTTGATGACGCGCCCCCCGTCGCGCAGGCGGCGCGCGGCTTCACGCAGGCCGTTGAACGTGCCCTTGATGTTGACGGCCACGTGCTGGTCGAACAGCGCGTCGTCGAAGTCCGCGAAGCGCACGAACTTCCCGATGCCGGCGTTGTTCACCAGCACGTCCACGCCGCCGAACGCTGCTTCCGCCGCGTCGAACATCCGGGGGAACGCGGTGGGGTCCGCGACATCCGCCTGGAAGCTCGAGGCCCGGCCGCCCGCCGCTTCAATCCTGCGCACCACGGCCTCCGCCGCGTCCCGGTTGCCCGCGTAGTTGATGAGGACATTGAAGCCGTCGCGAGCGAGCCGCTCCGCCACCGCGGCGCCGATGCCGCGCGAGCCTCCCGTCACGAGGGCCGTCTTCTTCTGGGTCTGGGTCGTCATGGGTCCGTCTCCTTCAGGTGGGGACAAGATGGACCTTTCCGCTCCACGGATAATCGGGTTTGTTCCGGCATCACTGTTCGACAAGGCGGACAATGGACCGGTTCGACGCCATGAAGGCCTTCACGCGCATCGTGGAGCGCCGGAGCTTCACGCAGGCCGCGAAGGACCTGGGGCTGCCGCGCTCGTCGGTGACGGACGCGGTGAAGCAACTGGAGGAGAGGCTGGGGGTGCGGCTGCTCCAGCGCACCACGCGGCACGTGAGCCCCACGCTGGAGGGCGAGGCGTACTACCAGCGCTGCGTGTCGCTGCTGGCGGACCTGGAGGAGGCGGACGCGGCGTTCGTGGGAGGCCAGCCGAAGGGGCTGGTGCGCGTGGACGTGCAGGGGACGCTGGCGCGCAGGGTCGTGCTGCCGCGGCTGCCGGAGTTCCTGGAGCGCTACCCGGGCATCGAGCTCTACATGAGCGAAGGCGACCGGCTGGTGGACCTGGTGCGCGAGGGCGTGGACTGCGTGCTGCGCGCGGGGGAGCCCAGGGACAGCGACATGGTGGCCCGCCGCGTGGCGCTGCTGGAGGAGGTGACGTGCGCGTCTCCGGCCTACCTGGCGCGGCACGGCGTGCCGGAGAGCGTCGAGGCGCTCCAGCATGGGCACCGCATGGTGGGCTTCCGCTCGTCACTGACGGGGAGCCTGATTCCGCTGGAGTTCACGGTGGGCGGCGAGGTGCGCCACGTCGTGCTGCCCACCACGATGTCCGTGAACGGCGCGGAGACCTTCGTCGCCGCCGCGCGGCTGGGGCTGGGCCTCATCCAGGCGCCGCGCTACCGCCTGGAGGAGGACTTCGGGCGTGGCACGCTGGTGCCCGTGCTGCCCCAGCACCCGCCGACGCCCACGCCCGTGTCCCTGATGTACCCGCGCGACCGGCAGCTGTCCCCGCGCGTGCGCGTCTTCATCGACTGGCTGACGCGGGGCTTCACCGCGCCGTGAAGCGTGGAGCGCTCAGCCCAGCTTCAAGCCCTTGGGGCGGGCCTGGAGCCGGTCCACGTAGGCCTCCAGCTTCGGGCGCCCCGTCGAACCGCCCAGCATGCGCTGGTAGATGAACATGGAGCCGATCATCACGTCCGCGGCGGTGAACCAGTCACCGAAGAGGTAGGGGCCGTCCCCCAGCTCGCGCTCCACGGCGTCCAGCGTCTGCGCGTACTCCGTCCACCCGCGCTGCGGCAGCATGGGGGCCTTGGCCATGTGGTCGCCCATGGACGGCTCCAGCTGCGACGTGGAGTACACCATCAGCGACAGGTACCGGCCGCGCTCGGGCGCATCCACCGCGGGCGCCAGCTTCGCCTTCGGGTACTTGTCCGCGACGTAGAGACAGAGGGCGGCGTTCTCGAACACGCGCGCATCTCCGTCCACCAGCGCGGGCAGCTTGCCGGCGGGGTTCACCTTGAGGAACTCCGGCGACTTCTGCTCCCGCTTCTCCAGGTCGATGGGCACGATCTCGTACTCGACTCCGGCCTCGTCGAGCATCCACTTGCCAATGACCGCCCGGCTGCGCGGATTGAAATAGAGCTTCATGCAGGCACCTCTCGTGCGTCAGGGAGCGGCCTGAGCCCCCAGCTTCTGAAGCGCGGCCGCCGCGTTGGTGTTCTTCGGGTCCAGCTCCAACGCCTTACTGTAGTTCACGCGGGCCTGCTGTTTGTCTCCGACCGCGAGGTAGGCCTCGCCCAGGCTGTCGTAGACGTTGCCCACCTTGGGGAACATCTCCACGTTGAGCTTGAAGATTTCGACGGCGTCCGCCGGGCGCTTCATCCGGAGCAACTGGTAGCCCAGGCTGTTGAGCTCTCCGTCGGAGTAGTCATACGCGTCCGGCTTCGAGGCCTTCAGCTCGCGGTAGCGCGCGATCGTCTTCGCGACGGGCTCCTTTTCGACCGTCGTGCTCAGCAGCTCCCGGATGCCGATGCGGGGCGCCTTGGGCGGGATGCCGTGGAGCACGCTGAAGAGACCCGCGGACAGCTCCTTGAGCTTGCCGCCGCGGGCCGTGTTGTCCAGGAGGATGACCACCTCCCTGCCCGCCGGCACGCGGTAGATGCGCGAGCTGAACCCGTTGATGCCGCCGCTGTGGCCGATGGTGGCGAGCACCGTCTTGCCGTCGTCCAGCGGCAGCGGGTCCATGGTCAGGCCGAAGCCGTAGTTCTCCAGGCCGGGCGTGAACATCTTCTGCTTCAGGGCCTCTGGCAGCAGCTTGTTCTCATAGAGCGCGCGGTCCCAGCGGTAGAGGTCCTCCACCGTCGAGTACAGCGACCCGGCGGCGTACGGCAGGGACATGTCCAGGTAGGTGGCGTTCACGTAGCCGTCCGGCGCGAGCTCATAGCCGCTGGCCCGCTTGGGGAGCACCGTAGTGGAGACGTCGTAGCCGGAGTCCTTCATGCCCAGCGGCGTGAAGATGCGCTCCTGCACCGCCTGCGCGTACGTCTTGCCGGTGACGCGCTCGATGATGGCGCCCAGCAGGAAGTAGCCGGAGTTGTTGTAGGCGAACTTCGAGCCGGGCTCGAACTCCAGGTCCCCGCTGGCGAACTGCTTCACGAAGTCCGCGACGACGTAGGGATTGCGCGACACCTTGGCGAAGAAGTCCGGCGCGTTCGTGTAGCTGGGGATGCCGGACGTGTGGTTGAGCAGGTGCGTGACGGTGATGCGCGAGCCCGTGTCCTTGCGGTAGTCCGGCAGGGCCGACACCAGCGTGTCATCCAGCTTCAGCTTCCCCTCCGCGACAAGCTGAAGGATGACCATCGCGGTGAACTGCTTGGTCACGGACGCGATGCGGAACTTCGTGTCCGGGGTGTTGGGCACGTTCCATTCGAAGTTGGCCTGGCCGTAGGCCTTCTTCAGGATGACGCCCTTCTCGTTGGCCACGAGCGCCGCGCCGTTGAACTGGCGCAACTGGTGGTACTGCGTCAGCAACCTGTCCAGCTCCTGCGGTTTCGTCGCGGCGACCGCGGCTTCGGAGATGAACAGCAGCGCCACGGCCAGCACGCGCAACGGGTTCCAGGTCATTCGCTCTCTCCCACGCATGAGCCTACCTACGCCCCGTTGGCGGGGCGATTGCATCCTCAGGCGGTGTCGAAGCGGCGGAAGAACCAGCGGTTGAGCCCCCACGCGCAGCCCAGGTACAGCGCCACCAGCGCGCCCAGCGACGCGAGGATGGCGGGCGGCGGCGGCACGAAGCCGAAGTAGTGCCCCAGCGGCGTGAAGGGCAGCACGCAGGCCACCGCCACCGCGCCCAGCGAGGACAGCACCAGGAGCCGCGCGGGGGGACTGCGCGCCGAGCCACCCCGGGTGCGGATGATGAAGATGACCAGCACCTGCGTGGTCAGCGACTCCATGAACCAGCCCGTCTGGAAGAGCGGCGCGTCGGCCCGGAAGCCGTGCAGCAGCACCGTGAAGGTGGCCGCGTCGAAGAGCGAGCTGAGCGTGCCGAACACCGCCATGTAGAGGCGCACGAAGCGCAGGTCCCAGCGGGGAGGCCGCGCGAGCTGCTCCGCGTCCACCGTGTCCAGCGGGATGGCCAGCTCCGACACGTCGTACAGCATGTTGTTGAGGAGGATCTGGATGGGCAGCATGGGCAGGAACGGCAGCACCAGCGACGCCAGGGCCATGCTCAGCATGTTGCCGAAGTTGGAGCTGGTCCCCATGCGGATGTACTTCATGACGTTGCCGAAGGTGCGCCGCCCCTCCTGGACGCCGTCGTGCAGGACGCCCAGCTCCTGGCGCAGCAGGAGCAGCGCCGCGGCCTCGCGCGCGACGTCCACCGCACCCGCGACGGAGATGCCCACGTCCGCCTCGTGCAGCGACGGCGCGTCGTTGATGCCGTCCCCCAGGTAGCCCACCACGTGGCCGCGCTGCCGCAGCGCGCGCAGGATGCGGCTCTTCTGCGAGGGGGACACGCGCGCGAAGACGGTGGTGTCCTCCGCCCGCGCGCGCAGGCCCGGGTCGTCCAGCAGGGCCAGCTCCGCGCCGGTGAGCACGCCCCGCACCTCCAGCCCCAGCTCCTGGCAGACATGCACCGCCACGCGCGCGTTGTCGCCCGTCACCACCTTCACCGCGACGCCCGCCGCGTGCAGCGCCGCCAGCGCGGGCCGGGCGCTCTGCTTGGGCGGATCCAGGAAGGAGGCGAAGCCCGCGAAGACGAGGCCCGTCTCATCTTCCGGGGACAGCGGCTCGCGCTGGGACGGGACGTCGCGCCAGGCCAGCCCCAGCACCCGGAAGCCCTGTTCGCCCAGGGTATCGGCGCGGGCTTGCAGCGCCTCCCGCTCGACCGCGTCCAGGGCTCGCGGCGGACCCTCCGGGGCTTCCCACGCTTCGCAGCGGGACAGCAGGGCCTCCGGCGCGCCCTTCACCACCAGGACGCGGCGGCCGTCCTTCTCCAGCAGCACGGACACGCGGCGGCGCTCGAAGTCGAAGGGCAGCTCGTCCTGCTTGCGCCAGCCCTGCGCGCACGCCACGCCCCGGGCCAGGATGGCCTCGTCCATGGGGCTGCGCAGGCCGGTGGCGAAGTGGCTGTTGAGGCAGGCCCACGCGAGGGTGCGCTCGCTGTGCCGGGAGGCGGCGTCCTCGGTGTGCTCCAGCCGGATGTTCGCCTCCGTGAGCGTGCCCGTCTTGTCGGTGCACAGCACGTCCATGCAGCCCAGGTCGTGCACCGCGCTCAGCCGCTTGACGATGACCTCCTGGTCCGCGAGCCGCAGGGCGCCCCGGGCGAGCGTCACCGAGACCACCATGGGGAGCAGCTCCGGCGTGAGCCCCACCGCCAGCGCCATGGCGAAGAGGAAGGACTCCAGCAGCGGGCGCTCCAGCGTCAGGTTCACCAGGAGCACGAACAGCACCATCAGGACCGTGAGCCGCATCAGCATCACGGAGAAGCGGCGCGTGTCCCGCTCGAAGGCGGTGGAGGAGACGGGCGCGTCCAGCCCTCGGGCGATGCCGCCCACCTCGGTGTCGCGGCCGGTGGCGAACACGAGCGCGCGGGCCGTGCCTCCCAGCACGGACGTCCCGGCGAAGACGGTGTTGCCCACCTCCGCGAGCGGTGCGTCCGCGGGCGCCAGGCCCGGCGTCTTCTCCACGGGGTAGGGCTCGCCGGTGAGCAGCGACTCGTTCACGGACAGCGCATGTGACTCCAGGAGGCGCGCGTCCGCGGGGACGCGGCTGCCGGTGGCCAGCAGGACCACGTCCCCGGGGACGAGCTCCGTGGCGGGCCGCACCTGCTCCTCGCCGTCGCGCAGCACCCGGGCGCGCAGGGCCACGGTGCCGCGCAGGCGCTCCGCCGCGTTGCTGGCGCGGTGCTCCTGGACGAAGTCCAGCGTCACGCTGATCAACACGATGACGGCGATGATGGCGGAGCTGGTCAGGTCGTGGACCACGGCCGAGATGCCGCACGCCACCAGCAGCACCAGCACCAGCGGGTTGCCCAACCGCAGCAACAGCTCCAGGGGGAGCGGCCGGCGGCGCCGGGACTCCAGCGCGTTGGGGCCCAGGGACTCGAGCCGCTCCTCGGCCTCCTGGGGAGACAGTCCTTGGAGTGGGGAACCCAGGCGGGCGCGCAGGGAGTCCACCGGCTCGCTCCAGGCAGGGGGCCCTTCACGCTTCGGTGCCTGCCTCCGCCGCGCGCCGGAGTGACGCGGGGGGTGCGCCAGGGGCCCGGTGCCCTGGCCGCTCGAGCGTTGGGCGCCCATCCTCGCAACGTGGGCAGTGTCCTCCGGGGTGACCAGCCAGCGCGGGAGGGGAGCGCGGCGCTCGGAGGGGCGGCCCCGTGGCCCTAGCTGGCGTCGTCCCGCTTGAAGGAGAGGACCGAGGCCGCGTCCAGCGCCTGGAGGAACCGGACCGCGAGCGGCAGGGCGACGCGGCCTCCCACGCCGCCGCCCTCCACGAACACCGCGAAGCCGATGCCGTCGCGCACGCCGACGAACCACGCGTGGGTCTCGGGCGGCACGGACATGCCGAACTCCGCCGTGCCCGTCTTGCCCATGAGGCCCGGCATGGCGGCGGCGGACTTCGCCGTGCCGTCCGTCACCACCGAGCGCATCAGGTCACGCAGCATGACCGTGGTGCCCGCGCCCAGCCGCGCCTCCGGGCCGGGCGCCGCGTCCGCGAGCAGGCGCGGCGCGTGCCAGACGCCGGTGGCCGCCGCGGACACGACGGTGGCCATGTGCAGCGGCGTGACCAGGACGCGCCCCTGGCCCATGGCGTCCGCCGCGCGCTCGGCGTCGTCCTTCGGCGGGGGGAAGGTGGCGCCCGGTGACGGGAGCCCGACATCGTAGGGCACCCCGAAGCCGAAGCGCCGGGCCGCGTCCTCCAGCACGCGCGGGTCCAGCTTCGCCGCTTGCTGGATGAACGTCGTGTTGCACGACAACGCGAACGCCCGCCGCAGCGTGGTGGTGCCCAGCACCTCGGATTCGAAGTTGCGGAAGCGCTTGCGGCCCACCGTCACCTCCAGGGGGCAGTCCACGCGGGAGTCCGGCTTCAGGCCGTTTTCGAGCAGCGCCGTGGCCGTCACCAGCTTGAACGTGGAGGCCGGGGGATAGCGCCCCATCAGCGCGCGGTGCCACCCCTCCCCCAACGGCCGGCTGGCCACCGCGAGCACCTCGCCCGTGGCCGTGTCCACCGCGACCAGCGCGGCGGGCTGGGTGACGTCCGCGAGCGCCGCCTCCGCCGCCGCCTGCACGTCCATCCGCAACGTGGTGCGCACCGCGCGTCCCGGCTCGCCCTCGAAGCGGTACAGCAGCTCGCTGCCGCCGGCGCGGCGCTGGAGCCGCACCTCACCCGAGGGACGTCCCGCCAGCGTCCGCTCCTGCGCGCGCTCCAGGCCGGACAGGCCCACCATGTCGCCCGGCTGGTAGGGCTGGCCCAGCGCCTGGAGGACCTCCGCGGTGATTTCCCCAACCCGTCCCACCGTGTGCGCGGCGAAGCCCTCCGCGGGGGTGAGGCGCGCGGGCCGCTTGCGGAAGAAGATGCCGGGCACCGGCGCGAGCACGGGGCGCACCTGCTGGTAGCGCTCCGGGCGCACGTCGATGAAGGCGATGAACTGCTCGGGCTGCGCGCTCGGGGCATTCAGCGCGGCGAGCACCCTCGCGGGGTCCACGCCGAGCTGCGACTGGAGCACGCTGGCCACGGCCGCGCGGTCCTTCACCCGTCCCGGCATCACGCCGATGCGAATCACCTCGCCTGGCGCGGTGAGCGACTCACCCTCCGCATCGAGCAGGTCCGCGCGAGGGCCCCAGCTCCGCGTGCGCGCGAAGCGGTCTCCGGGCCGCGCGTCGGGATGGAACACCTCCGGCGTCCAGCGCAGGTACCAGCGCTTGTTCCGGAGCACGAAGCGCAGGCGGGACTCGACCTCCCAGTCGCCCAGGCCCCGCAGCGTGTGCACGCCGTGGAAGCGCACCACCGCCGTGGTGGCGTCCTGGGACTCGACCGCCACCGGGTCGAAGCGCGAGGCGATGACGCCCAGGTCCTGCCTCCAGCGCGCGTGCTGCGCGTCGAAGTCCTGGGGCGCGTCCACGACCACCTGGCGCTGCGCGGCCACGTCGTTGCGCGCCCAGGCCTCCAGGTACCGCAGGGCCCGGTCCTCGACGCCTCCGGGCGCCACGGTGGGCGCGGTGGGCGCGGCGGGCTTCGTGGCTCGCGGCGCGCACGCGGGAAGCAGCAACAGGAGGCAGAGCCCCACCCAGGAAATGACCGCCCGTCCGTACACGCATCCCCCTCTACCGCGCCCGCATCGCCGAGGCGAACATCCGGCGAGGACCGTCTCCATCTGGACCGGCGGTCGGTCCGCCGCGCGCACGCACAGCGTGGATCAACGGACCGTCTGATCCTGGGACTTGCTCGCGCCGTCGCCCGTCGCCGTGACGGTCAGCGGTCCGGCGGTCGCGGCGCGGACGAAGAAGAGGCCTTCGCGCTGCGCGTTCTTGAGGCTGACCTCCGTCACGGGCGCATCCGAGCAGTCCGGCAGCAGGTGGAAGGTCGCGCCTGGATCCGACGCGGCCAGCGTCACCTCCGGCACGGACAGCGCGGCCAGGTTGCCCACCAGGTCCCAGCCCTGCACCACCAGTTCCTCCGAACAGGTGCCCACGTCCAGCGTCCGCGCCGGAGTGGCGAAGCCCACCTGGCGCTCATCGCCCTGCGTCACCACGTCCACGCCGATGGCGTTCTCGTACAGCTCGCCGTTGTACCCGTCACCGCTGATGCGGTTGCGGCTGATGAGGTTGGCGGTCCCGTTGTCCGAGATGGCGGCCTGGTAGACCTGGTTCGTCATCCCGTCCTTGCTCAGCTCGTTGCCAATCACCTGGATGTTCTGGGGCGTGGCGGGCGGGTCGTAGTCGTTGCCCTCCGCCTGGATGAGGTTGACGCCGACGTCGTTGCCCACCAGCTCGTTCTCCTGGATGAGCAGGTCGTGGCACAGCTCCCGCCCCGCGCCGTAGGCCGAGCCCCCCACCACCAGGATGCCGGAGCCGTAGTCGGCGAATCGCAGCTCATCGAACTGGTACGCGTTGCCCTGCACCTCGTTGCCCACCACCTGCCCGGAGACGCCGTAGGAGAGCTGGATGCCAGTGCGCGCGATGCGGCCGGTAGGCCCCAGGCCATCGAGGGTGTTGTCCTCCAGCGTGACCGCCACGCGCCCCTGCACCACCACGCCCACCTTCTGGTAGCCCAGCAGCCGGTTGCCCCGGATGACCACCGGCAGCGGCGCCCCAACCGTCGCGCTGTTGCGCACGTCGATGGCGAAGCCCTCCTGGCATCCGCTGATGCTTCCCTGGTTCAGGTCCTCCACCGCCGTGTTCTCGATGGTGCCGCTCGCGTCCTCCAGCAGGATGCCGCGCAGCCGGTCCCCTCCCGCGTCGCACACGTCCGACAGGTTGCGCGCCGTCACGGTGACGAACCGCACGTTCGCCACCGCGCCCCGGTTGCGCAGCACCGCGCCTTTGTAATTGGCCCCCGCCCCGTCCTCGGACGCGGTCAGCGTGTGCCCGCCCCCGTCGAACGTGTAGCCGTCCGGGATGAACACCGCGCTCTGCACCACGCAGTCCTCGCGCAGCGTCACCTGTCCGGGCGATAGGGTGATGGCGCAGGCCGTCTCGCCCGGGCCGCAGCGCCGGCCCATCCACTCCACGGGGAAGGAGTGCCGCGAGCTCGCGCCCGAGGCGTTCGTCACCACCAACTCCACGGTGGGCGTCACGCCCGCCGGCAGGCAGGAGAGCTCCGTCCAGTCCACCGTGCTCGTCGCGCCACTTCCCACCGGCGTGCCGAGCGCGCCGACGTTCGAGGACCAGGCGAACGTCATCCCCTCGCCGCGCGGATCCGTCGCGGCCACCGTGAACGTCACGCGCTCACCCGCGAGCGCGCTCGTGGCGGACTGCGACGTGGTCTCCAGGACCGGCGGCGCCTCCGCGCGCACGCACAGGTTCACGAGCTGCGTCGTGCTTCCACCGAAGCCGTCCGTCACGGCGCCCTTGAGCTGACAGGCGCAGCCGTCCGTGGGCTCCGCCGTAGGCTTGAAGGCGGGTGTGGCCAGGGTGACGTTGTCGAAGGTGCCCTCGCACGTCGCGCTCCAGGCGTAGGTCAGCACCTCCTGGGGCCCGTCCTCGTCCGTCACCGTCGCCTGGACCTGGAAGGCACTGCCCAGCATCACCTGCTGGGGTTCACCGGCTTCGGAAGGGATGGGGGCCCGGTTGAAGCGCGTGTCCCCCAGCCACGCGGGCCCGCGAACGGTGCCCACGGCGATCCGGAACTGGAGCGTGGACACCGCGCCCCGCGCGTCCGTGACCTGCAAGCTGATCAACGCGCCCTTCCTGCGCTCATCGGCGTCCTTGGGAAGGGCCGCCGTCCACTGGCATGAAGCCTCCGCGCAGTCGAGCACACCGGAGGAGGTGGTCCAGGCGTAGGTGAGCGCGTCCGCATCCGGGTCGCTCGCGTGCGCGAGCAGGTCCACCGTCTCTCCGTCCCCGACGATGGCGGTCGGTCCGGTCACCGCGAGGATGTTCGGCGCATGGTTCGCCAACCCCTGGGGCGGGTTCCTCGTCAGCGTGGGCACCAGGACGGCGAGCGCTTCGCCATACCGGGGGACCCGCACTCCCGTCTCCAGCCTCATGGAGGCCGCGATGGTGTCCTCCGAGTCCATGACGTCCGCGGACAGGAAGACCTCTTCCCCGGGGGCATCCGGCTTCAAGCTTCCGGCCCAGGTGGGGCCCCCCTCTGGCGCCTGCGTCAGGTTCATCGACGCAGGGCCCGCGCTCGCGCCCACGAAGAGAGGCGTCACCGCGCGGGGCGCCGCGACCACCACCCTCACGCCACCGGCCAGCGGCGCCGTGACGGCGGGCTCCTCCTCCACGCAACCGAACGTGGACAGCAACAACAACCCCACGAGGTGCAACGCACGGGCGGGCTTCAGGGTCACGGCATCCTCGGGGAAGTAGGACGGGAGCAGGAACGATACTGGCTCGTTCCCACACGTCCAATCCACGGGGGACACGGGCCGCGTGCATCCGGCACGCCGTCCAATGCCTGCCAGACCTACGCGACCGGCGGGCCAGTGCCACCGAAGTCCTCTCCCGAGCGTTCGCGCCACCCTCCCGCCGCATGGTTTCGCGCGGCGCAGCGGTGTTGGGTTCCGCCGCGTGCACCCGCCCGAGTCCCGCCGTCCCCAGCCCTGGCCCATCCGGTTCGCGCACTGGGCCAACGTGCCGCTGCTCGCCATCCTCGCGGCCAGCGGGCTGCAGATCCTCACCGCGTATCCGCGCATGGGCGCTCGCGGACAGCCCTTCGCGTTCTATCCCTTCCAGGACGCCACGCCGCCGTCGTGGCTGCGCCTGGGGGACTGGCTCGCGGGGGCGCGAAGCTGGCACTTCGCGTTCGGCTGGTTCCTGGCCCTCAACGGCTTCGCGTACGTGCTCTATCTCGCCATCAGCGGCGAGTGGCGCCGCCGCCTGTTCCTCCCGCGCCGCGACACGCGCGATGCCGTGGCCACGCTCGCGTACTACCTGCGGCTGCGCCCCGCGCCCGTACAGACGGGCCTCTACAACGGGCTCCAGCGGCTGGCGTACACCGCCACGCTGTTCATGGGCGCGCTGTCCATCCTGTCCGGGCTCGTCCTCTACAAGCCCGTGCAGCTCCAGTGGCTCACCCGGCTCTTCGGGGGCTACGACCCCGCGCGCTTCGTGCACCTGCTGCTGCTCGCGCTGTTCGCGTTCTTCACCGTGGGCCACGTCCTCCTCGTCGCCCTGCACCCGCGCACCTTCGGGGAGATGATCACCGGAGGGAGGAAGCCCGATGCCCGCTGAGCGCGTCCTCACCCGCCGCCGAGTCCTCCTGGGCGCCGCGGCGCTCGCCACCAGCGCCTGCGACTCCCAACGTCCGCGCGCGGGCTTCCTCGGCGTGATGGACCGCTTCAACGAGCGCGCCCAGGCCGCCCTCTTCCATCCCCACCGGCTCGCCCCCGAGGAGCCCGTCGAGCAGCTCACCCCGCCCGGCGACTTCCCCCACTACTTCATCTCCGACACCGTGCCCCTGGCCCCCGCGGGCTGGAGGCTCGAAGTGGGCGGACTCGTGGCCCGTCCGCGCGCCTTCACGCTGGAGGAGCTGCGGAGGCTGCCCCGGACGGACTACCGGATCCGCCACCACTGCGTGGAGGGCTGGAGCGCGGTGGCGTCATGGCACGGCGTGGCCCTCCGCGACCTGGCCCAGGCCGTGGGCGCGGATCCGCGCGCGGGGTTCGTGGAGTTCCGCTCGTTCGACCAGGGCTACTACTCGTCGTGGGATGCGCCGAGCGCGCTGCACCCGCAGACCGTGCTCGCGTACGGCATGAACGGAGCGCCGCTCATCCCCGGCCACGGCGCGCCGCTGCGCCTCTATTCGGGCGTGAAGCTGGGCTACAAGATGGTGAAGTACCTCACCACCGTGCGCTTCCTCCCGGAGCCCACGGGGGGCACCTGGGAGGACCGCGGCTACGAGTGGTTCGCCGGCGTCTAGCGCTTGGAGTTGATGACGCCCGGCAGGAACGGCGTGAAGCCGCGCTTGCGCAGGCTCTCGCGCTCGGCGAGCAGGGCCGCCAGGGCGGCCTCGCGCGTGGCGAAGTGGTTCACGGCGGCGCCGTTGATGGCGCCGCTGGTGTTGATGAACACGAGCGTCGTCGTGTCACCGCCGTAGCGGTACGAGCGGTGCGTGTTGCGCTCCAGCACCTCGCGGCGCACCTTGCCGAAGGTGCGCCCCGCCGTGTGGCGGACGACGAGCCCATCCAGGTTGATGAGCAGGTCCACCCGGCCGTTGAACTTCGCGAACTGGGCCTCCACCTCGTCCCGCCAGCGGAACACGTCCTCGTCCGTCACCAGGATGCAGTCGGTGAAGTTCGCGGTGACGACGTCGTGCTCGGCGTCGCGCTCGAACGACATACCCCAGGCCATGTCACGTCCTCCTTCAGGCCTGCGCGGCGTTGCCCGCGAGGAAGGCCGACACCAGCGCGGCCGTCTCCGCCGGACGCTCCACCTGGGGGTAGTGCCCCGGCCCCGGCAGGTGCGTCAGGCGCGCGTTGCGGATGAGCCCCACCACCGCCTGCTTGAGGAACACGGCCGGCAGGAACGGATCATCCGTGGCCACCACCAGCGTGGGCGCGGTGATGGCGGACAGCCGGTCCGCGAAGCCGCCCGCCGTCCAGGAGTCGAAGCACTGCTCGATGGCGTCCTTCGACACCGCGCCCGAGTCCTTCAGCAGGACCTCCAGCGACTCCGGCGACAGCTGCTTGCAGGCCAGGCCCAGGATGGTCTTCTGCTTCTCCCGGTCGCCCGCGGAGGTGCGGAACAGCCCCGCCGCGTCCGGAGGCAGGGGCAGCCCCGCCGCGGGCACCGTGTTGAGCAGCACCAGGCCGCTGACGCGCGAGGGCGCATCCGCCGCCACCCACTTGGCGATCTGCCCGCCCATGCTGTGGCCCACCAGCGCGAAGCGCTGCGCCTTCGCGTGGTCCGCCACCGCGAGCACGTCCCTGGCGTACTGCTCCAGCGTGTACCCCGACGCCGGCCGCCCGGACGCCCCGGTGCCCCGGTGGTCCGGGACGATGAGCCGCAGGCCGGTCATGTCCAGCTTCTCCAGCATCGCGTCCCACACCGCGCCGGACACCATCCACCCGTGCACCAGCACCACGTCGCGAGGACCGTCCCCGAACACCCGGTAGTTCAGGGGTGTGCCATCCGTCGCGTGGGTCGTGGGCATGGGGGCTGTCCTCTTCGGGGGGAAAGACTGAGAAGTCACGTCTTGCAGGGGAAGCGTAGCAAGCCACGACTGGGGCGTGGCCGTCCACATGCTCGGGGGTTGCCTGACGGTCCGAGGAGCGAGCTGTCCTGGCGGGTAGGTGTGAGGGGGAGGGAATGAAGGGTGGGAGCGGGTGCGCGGTTACGGCAGACTCGGGTGCGTCATGACGGATGGACGCAGCGGGACGGCGGCAGCGAAGCGCACGGTGTACTGCGAGGACGCGCTCGCGTGGCTGGACGCACGGCCGGTGTTGGAGGGGTGCTCGATGGTGGCGTCGCTGCCGGACGTCTCCGAGTTCCCGCAGCTCACGGTGCCCCAGTGGAAGGACTGGTTCGTGGGGGCGGCGGCGAAGGTGTTGTCGCGGGTGCCGGAGGACGGGGTGGCGGTGTTCTACCAGTCGGACGTGAAGAAGGACGGCGCCTGGGTGGACAAGGGCTACCTGGTGTCGAAGGCGGCGGAGCTGTCAGGGTGCGACACGCTCTGGCACAAGGTGGTGTGTCGCAGGACGCCGGGGACGGTGACGTTCGGGAGGCCCGCGTACTCGCACCTGCTGTGTTTCAGCCGGGGGTTGAAGGCGGACGCGGCGAGGTCCACGGCGGACGTGTTGCCGGACCCCGGTGAGGTGACGTGGACGCGAGGCATGGGGCTCAACGCGTGCCTGGTGGCGTGCCGCTTCATCCTGGAGCAGACGCGGACGCGAACGGTAGTGGACCCGTTCTGCGGCCACGGCACCGCGCTCGCGGTGGCCAACGCGCTGGGCCTGGACGCGGTGGGCGTGGAGCTGAGCCGCAAGCGGGCACGCCGAGCGAGGAACCTCCAGGCGGCGTGGACGGGCGGGAAGCTGGTGCTGTCCAGCGCGGCCGGTGACGGCGAAGACGAGCCGTCACCGGAGTGACGGCTCAGGCCGCCTGGGCTCCGCCGAGCGCCTGGGTGACGTCCTTCTCCAACTGGGTGAGGAACGTCTCGAACAGGCGCTCCTCCAGCGCGAGCGCGGGCTCCAGCGTCACTCCCGCCTTGTCCAGGCGCTGCTGGCAGGCGTCCTCGATGGCGCGGCGGTGGGACTGCTCCTCCACCACCACGCGCCCCAGCTCCTCGCGCACCACCGCGTGCCGCGTGGCCGCCTTGTAGAGCGGGTAGAGCACCATCGCCCGGCGCTCCACCACCGCCGTCGTGAGCAGGTAGTGCAGGTACACGTCCGCCGTCCCCGTGACGCCCGTCACCCACTCCGCCAACTGCCGATCCAACGACTGGAACCACGCGGACGCCGCGTCCACGCTCAGGAACTCCGTCACGTCCTCGCGGCCCGCCACCTCACAGGCCAGCCGCTTGAACGTGAACGCGTGGCGCGTCTCGTCCGCCAGGTGCCCCAGCACCTCCAGCGACGGGTGCCGGTCCGCCACCGTGCGCGAAATCTTCCGCGCCCCAATGAACTCCAGCAGCGACAACGTGTGCAGCCACCGCACTTCCAACTCCGGAGCTTGAGCCAGCTGCCGCAACACCGTCTGGATTCTGTCACGCATGGGGCGCCCCTCTATCGCGCCCCGCACGCCCTCCCAAGCACTGTCGCTCCGGACAGGAGTCATCCCCCCGCCCTGACCGGAAGGCCAGGGACGGCGGACTGGCCAACAATGGCCATGCCCCCGGGTTTGACCGGGAGGCCTCCTCCGCCGTTTGCTTCTCCGTGTCGAGGGCTGCGCCTGGTGCCGGGGGGTTGACCAGCATGCGTCCGTATCGCGGAGACCTGCATCCGTCCGGGCACCGACCTGCCCGCGCCGCCGCGTGGCGGTCCGGCACCGGAGCGTCCGCATGAAGTCCCCGCCCCCGTCCTCCTGCCAGGGAGTGACGGCCTTCCGCCGCTGGATGCGCGCCCAGGACGCGGGCCAGCTCCTCGCGTCCCTGCGCGTGCGCCCCCTCGCGGGCTACCTCCTCCGGGGTTCGGCGCTCGTGGGCGCCGTCGCGTGGGCCCCCGGCGTCCACTCCTTCTTCGCCGTGCCCCTCACGCCCGCGCTCGCGTGCTTCCTGCCCGGCGCCGTCCACCGCGTCGCCTTCGCCTGCGTGCACGCGCGCCACCGTCGCGTGGGCGAGGGGAGCTGGCTCGCGTGGCTGCCGGGCCTGGCGCTGGAGCACTTCTTCCTCGCGGGCCTCACCGCGCTCGCCGCGCCGCCCGGGGTGTTCATCCTCGGCCTGCTGCTCATCGGCACCTCGGCGGTGCATGGCCAGCGCTACCGCGTGACGTGGCGCGAGCCCTTCCTCATGATCGGCACGCTCGCGGCCCTGCTGGGCGCAGCGGTCCTGGCGTGGCACGCCCACAACGGGCTGCTCCTCGCCGTCGTGGGGCCCGCGGCCCTCGGCGCGCAGGTGTACCTGGGCTCGCTCGCCATGCGCTACGACCAGGCCCGCGCGGACGCGGACCGCCTGCGCGCCGCCGTGCACGCGCAGCTCGTGGAGCAGCAGGAGCGCGACGTGGGCCGCCTCACCCAGGCCATGGCGGAAATCCTCGGCCACCACCAGGGCATGGACCAGGCGCTGCACGAGGCCGGCACCGCCGCGGACATGATGAAGGCCTTCGGCACGCAGCGCGGCGTGCTCGCGCGCACCGGCTTCGAGGACCAGGCCCGCCAGCTGCAAGACAGCCTGCGCCAGCTCCAGGAGATGGTGAAGGAGGTGCGCGCCAAGAGCCGCCGCTTCGCCGGCACGGAGCCGGAGGCCGTGGACCTGGGGCTCGTCCTGGAGTCCGTGCAGGCCCAGGTGTCCCTGCGCTTCCCCGACGTGGACATCCACGTGGAGCTGCAGATGCCCCAGCCGCCTCGCGCGCTCCTGCGCGGCGGGCCGCTCACGCTGCGCCGGGTGGTGGAGAACCTGGTTGTCAACGCATGCGAGGGCAATGGCGAGCAGGGCGCGTCCCGGGTCTTCATCCGGGCGCGCACCGAACCCCTCAGCGGACGCCTGGAGGTGGAGATCGAGGACGACGGACCCGGCTTCCCTCCGGAGCGCCTCACCGCACCCGCGGAGGAGCTCTACACGACCAAGTCCCAGGGCACGGGACTGGGCCTCTACACCAGCGAGTGCCTGCTCCGCGCCAGCGGGGGCCTGCTGCACCGGCACAACGGACCAGGAGGCGGCGCCCTGCTCCGCATCCTGCTGCCCCGGGAGTACCCATGAAGCCCCTCAGCGCACCCACCCCGACGCCGTCCACGACCCCGACGCGCGGGCGCGCCGCGAATGAGGCGGTGACCCCGTCCAGCGGCCCGCACGTGCCCACCCCGCTCGATGTGCGCGCCTACCATGAAGCCCTCGCCGCGCGCGGCCTCGCCCGCCAGGGCGCGAGCCCCCGCGTGTACTGCCACACGGGGCTGGTGGACCGGCTGCCTCCCCCCGGCACGCCGGGACCGGAGCTGCGCGAGCGGCTGAGGAGCTCGCAGGAGGCGCTGCTCGCGGAGCTGGCGCGCGCCATGGGCCCCTTCCCGGACGGCGGCGAGGTGCTGGACGTGGGCAGCGTGCTGGGCGGCAGCGCGCTCTACTGGGCCCAGGAGCACCGCGCGCGCGTGACGGCGATGGTGAGCGAGCCCACGCACGTGGAGCAGGCGCGCCGCTTCGTGCACGAGGCGGGCATGAGCGCGCACGTGCACGTCCGGCCGTGTACGGGCGAGCCGCCCCGGCCCCGCGAGCGCTACGACGCCATCATCGCCGTGGAGAACACCTGCGCCCTGCCCCGGGCGGAGAGGCTGCGCGCCGCGCACGCCCGGCTCAAGCCCGGCGGCATGCTCGCCATCGCGGACTGCTTCTGGGTGCGGCCCGACGCCGTGCATCCGACCGAGAACGCATGGAGCCGGCACCTGGGCAGCGTGAACGCGTTCCTCGCCGACGCGCGCGAAGCAGGCCTGGAGCTGGAGGTGCACGACGACGTGTCCGCGCGAGCGGTGGGCTTCTGGACGCTGAGCTCGGAGCTGCGCATCCACGAGCACATGGCACGCGCGCCCACGGACGCACGCAGCCTGCGCGCCGCGCTCAACGCCATGCGCGCCGAGTCGCGCCGCGAGCACCTGTGGCTGCAGCAGGGCCTGCTGGATGGAGGCCTGGAGTACGCGCTGCTCGTGCTGCGCCGCGAGGCATGAGCCGCAGCCCATGCACAGACGGCCTGGCGGGCCCCTGCCCCAAGGCACGTGGGGAGGGCGGCCCGGCGTCGTGCCGCCCCCCGGACGATGCTCCCGCGCCGCCCCACCCCCAGCCTTGGGTTCGTCACACCAACAAGGGGGGACATGCATGACGGGTTTCACGCGATGGATGGTGATGGGGGCGGTGGCGGGCGCGATGGCCCTAACGGGGTGCCAGAGCAAGGAGCGCTCGCAGGAGAGCATGGGTGGGACGGGGGGCGCCGGAAGCACGCAGGGGTCCCAGGGCACGCAGGGGACCCAGGGCACTGAGCCCAGCATGGGCGCGGGGCAGGAACAGACCCCGCCCCAGGGCGAAGGTTCGACGATGGACCAGGGCATGGGCGGCTCCGGTTACGACGCGGGCACGGGCGGCTCCGGCTACGACGCGGGCACCGGCGGCTCCGGCTACGACTCCGGCACGGGCGGCTCCGGCATGGAGCCGGGCAGCACCGGTGGCGACACCGGCGGCTCCATGACGCCGGAATCCAGCGGCAACACCGACACCGGGAACACGGGTGGCACGGTCCCCGAGCCCACCCGCTAGGCATTCATTGCCCCTGAAAGGCGCGGGCGTGCCCTGCTGGCGCGCCCGCGCCTCGCTCAAAGCTTCACCATCAACGCGCCGGTGAGGCGGCTCTCCGTCTTCACCAGGTCGGGGCGCCAGCCGTCCACGAACGAGCCCGGCGCGCCCTGGTTGCCACCGGGCGGCGTGACGCCTCCGCGTCCGGAGAAGTACGGCACGCTGGCGGCGCGGTGGTTGAACTCCACGCGGAAGGTGATGAACGGCTGGGGGATGACGTCCACGGCCACCTGGAGGTCCCAGGCGCGGTAGCGGTCGCCCGGGTTCGCGGTGAAGTACGGCGTGCCGGAGGCCGCGGTCGTCCCGTTGATGGGCGGCAGCAGCACCAGGTAGCGCCCGGGATTGGTGATGGCGCCACCGCCCACCGTCAGCGCCAGCCGGTCCTGGAGGAACCACGCGCGGTGGTACGCCATGAACCCCAGGAAGTACTGCGACCCGCAGTCCACGCCGCCGCCGAACTCACAGCCCGCGTCCAGCGTGAGCGACGCCGCCGCCTTGCTGACGAAGCGGGCCGGCGCGTCGTGGTACTTCACCATCACGCTGTCGTCGGTGTGCACGCGCTTGCGGCCCGGGTTCCCCAGCGTGTCGGAGCCGTAATACTGGTTGCCCACCACCGACAGCCAGCCCGTGGGACGCCACAGAATCTGCCCGCCCACGCCTTGGCCGTCGTTGAAGCGGCCATACGACTGCCAGCCATTGACGAGCCACGGTTCAATCTTGAGCGTGTCGCTGACGAAGATTTGAGCGCGCACGCCGTTGAAGAACCACGGCGTGTTCGACGACACGTAGGACGGCTGGTAGGTCCAGTTGTCCGCGTTGTAGTAGCTCCACAAGCCGATGTAGCTCATGAAGATGCCGGCCTGCAGGTTGATGCCTCGCAGCGCATCGAAGTGGTAGCCGCCGTAGGCCTCGGAGACGTAGCGGTAGGCGTTGTCCAGACTCCACTGGCCGCGCGAGGGGCTCGCGTCGTTGCGCGGCGTGGTCTGCGAGTACATGCCGAACTGGGTCATCAAGCGGCCCATGACGTTCTTGTAGAGAAAGTCCCCGCCCATCCCCAGCTGCGTGACCTGCACCTCGCCGTGGCGGAACACCTCGCTGGAGCCGGAGAGCGTGTCGTCCTGGGGGCGGTTGAAGCTGTAGTGGTACGCCGTATCCAGGCGGAGCTCGCCGGTGAACGGGCCGAAGCTCAGCGGCCTCTCGCTGGCGCCCGCGTTGCCGGGCAGCCAGGAGAAGTCCGCGAAGGCCAGCGGCGCGGGGCCCTCGTCGGACGGGGCTTGGGCTTCGGCGCGCGGTGCGAGCAGCAACACGGCGAGCGCGGGTAGGAGCGGGAGCGGAGGCAGCCAGGAGGTGACGGGTCTCATGGCCGGGCGGGATTGCAGCCGTCGTACCCGGGGGCGGAAACGCGCGGGACGCCAGCAACCCCGCGAGGTTGGCGAAGCGGGGTGGGCCCTGGCGTCGTGCGAATCGCAGGGAGCCGGTATGGGACTTCGCGCGAAGCGCAAGAGGGGCGGACCGCGCGTCCGACGTGCGGGGTTTCCAGAGGTGAACGCGGCATGGGACCCGGGGGCATCCCCTCTGTCCACCCGCGCATCACCCCGGGGGGCGGGAAAGTCGGGAGGACGGCAGGACTCGGGTACGGTTCCCGCACGATGCGCTTCTCCTTCGTGCATGCCGCGGATCTCCATCTGGACACGCCGTTCCGGGGAGTGGCCACGCACGGCCCGCTCCTGGAGCGCTTCCAGCAGTCCACCTTCCATGCACTCGCGCGCATCGTGGACGTGTGTTTGCGCGAGCGCGTGACGTTCCTCCTCCTGGCCGGGGACTTGTTCGACGTGAAGGACCGCTCGGTGCGCGCGCGGCTGGCGCTGCGCACGGAGCTGTCGCGGCTGGACCGCGCGGGCATCCAGACCTTCATCGTCCACGGCAACCATGATCCGCTGAGCGGGGACACCGGCACGCTGGGGCTGCCCGCGTCGGTGAAGGTGTTCGGCCCGGAGTGGGAGGACGTGGAGGTGCGGCGCGAGGGCCGGCGCCTGTGCCACGTGCAGGGCGTGTCCTATCCGGACGTGGAGGTGCGCGAGAACCTGTCCGCGCGCTTCCGCCGCACCGGCGAGCACTTCAGCGTGGGCCTGCTGCACGCGAACCTGGGCGGCGACGCGGGCCACGCGAACTACGCGCCCTGCACCGCCGCGGACCTGGCGGCGGGCGGGCTGGACTACTGGGCGCTGGGCCACGTGCACACGCGCGCGGAGCACCTGCTGCCCGGCGGCGGCGTGGCGGTGTACCCGGGCAACCCGCAGGGCCGGCACGTGCACGAAACGGGCGAGCGCGGCTGCGTGGTGGTGGACGTGGAGGACGGCGTCGCGCGCAGGCGCTTCGTGCCGGTGGACCGCGTGCGCTGGCACCGGCTGGACGTGCCGCTCGCGGGCGTCACGTCGCTGGACATGCTCCAGGCGGTGGCCACGGAGGTGGTGGAGTCGCGCTGCGCGGAGGACTTCGACGGGCACGCGGTGCGCCTCACGCTGGCCGGACGCGGCCCGCTGCACCGGGAGCTCGCGCGGCCCAACGCGAGGACGCAGCTGGAGGCGGACCTGCGCGAGCGGCTCTCTCGCGCGCATCCGCCGGTGCTGCTGGAGTCGCTGCGCGATGGCAGCCGGCCGGAGGTGGACCTGGAGGCGGTGCGCGCCGGGGGCGGCTTCCTGGGCACGCTGCTGGAAGAAGCGCGGGCGCTGACCCAGGACGACGAAGCGCTCGCGGCCCTATGGGACGACGAGGACCTGACGACGCTGGGACAGCGCCTCAAGCGGCTGGGCGTGGATGCGCTGGAAGCGCCCCGGCCGGAGTGGGTGTCGCAGGCGGGCCAGCGCGGCGTGGAGCAACTCCACGAGGAGGCATCATGAAGCCGGGTCTGCGCATCAACCGCTTCCAGGTGGACGGCTTCGGGCACTTCCGGGGCTACTCGGGCACGCCGGGGCCGGGGCTCACGTTGCTGTACGGGCCCAACGAGGCGGGCAAGAGCACCCTGCTCGCGTTCCTGCGCGGCGTGCTGTTCGGCTTCGAGAAGCGCGGCCAGCCGGAGCGCTACGAACCGGAGGGCGCGCTCTTCGGCGGTGAGCTGTGGCTGGACACGGCCGTCGGCCCGCTGGTGGTGCACCGCCACGGCGGCAAGCGCGCGTCGGAGGGCACGCTCACGGTGCGCGGTCTGGATGGACAGCCGCTGCCGGAGACGCTGCTCGACCAGGCGCTGGCGGACGTGCCGCGCGAGCTGTTCTTCGAGGTGTTCGCCTTCCGCCTGGATGAGCTGTCCTCCTTCCAGCGGCTCGCGCAGCAGCGCGGCGTGTCGGAGGCGCTGTTCGCCGCGGGCATGCAGGGCGCGCGGCGGCTGCCGGAGGCGGTGGAGCGGCTGCGCAAGGACGCGGAGGCGCTGTATGCGCCGCGCGGGCAGAAGCCCGAATTGAACCGCGTGATGAAGGAACTGGAGGAGGTGCAGCAGGCGCTGCGCGAAGCGGGAGACCGGCCCGCGCTCTACTTCTCCACGCGCGACCAGTTGGCGGAGCGCATCGCGGAGGGCCACGCGCTGGAGGTGGCGCGCAAGCACACCGAGCACGAGCTGGACCGCGCCTCGCGGCTGGAGTCCGCGCTGGGGGACCTGGCGGTGCTCGCGCGCGACCGGGCGGAGCTGGCCACGCTGCCGGTGCTGGACACCTTCCCACCGGGCGCGGAGACGCGGCTGGAGGACGTGCTCCAGCGGCGCAAGACGTACCGGGCCCAGCAGGCGCAGCTGCACGAAAGGCTCGCGCCCATCGAAGAGGCGCGGGAGCGGCTGGCGGCCCCATGGCCCGTGCGCGAGCGCGCGGAGTCCCTGCGCACGGCGCTGGCCACGTATTCCGGGCACTCCGAACAGCTCCGCTCGCTGCCCGCGCGCAGGGCGTCGCTCACGTCCCGGCGGCGTCAGTTGGAGCAGTCGCTGGGAGAGCTGGGGCTCGCGGTGGACGCGGGCGGATTGCTCGCACTGGACCTGGGCGCGCGGGCGCGAGGTGAGCTGGAGTCGCTCGCGGGGAGGCTGGACGCGGCGGACACGGCGCTCGCGCAGGCGGAGGCGGAGCAGGCGCGCACGCGCGAGGAGCGGGCCCGGCTGGAGACGGCGCTGGGGCGCGTGCAGGCGGAGCTGGAGGTGCTGCCCGAGGCTCGGCCCGCGCAGGTGCGGCAGCGGCAGGCGGCGGTGGGGCGGATGCGCGCGGTGCGCGGAGATTTGGAACGGCTGGCCGAGCAGCGGATGGAGCAGCGCCGTCAGATGGACGGTGTGCGGGCGCCCACGGACGCGGTGCCGCTGCGCTCGCTGTTGCCGCTGTCCTGGGTGGTGGCGGCGGCCCTCGTGGCGTGGGGGTTCGCGGCGCTCGCGGCGTGGCTCGCGGGTCCGTCGGTGGGCGTGCTGTGCGCGGTGGGCGGCCTGCTGCTGGTGGGGTTGCTGCTGTTCGTGCGCCACCGCGTGGAGACGGCGCGCAAGGCCAGCCTGGAGGCGCAGGCGGCGCGGCACCGCTGGCGGCAGCAGGAGGAGGAGCGCTTCCGCTCGGCGCAGGCCGCGATGTGCGCGCGGGAGGAGTTGCTCCAGCGCGAGCTGCTGAACGCCTCCGGCGCGGCGGGGCTGTCCCCGGGCGCTTCGCTGTCGGACCTGGCCGCGCAGGAGTCCCAGCTCGCGGAGCTGTTGACGCAGGCCGAGCGGCGCGAGCTGCTGGTGCGCGAGGAGGACACGCTGCGCACCGCCTGGGACGCGGCGGTGCGCGAGGACCAGCGCGTGGAGGAGGCGCGGCTGCGCGCGAGCCAGCGAGAGGAGGTGCTGCGCGAGGAGTGGAGGGCGTTCCTGGTGGCGCGCCGCTTCCCGGAGACCCTCTCCGCGGCGTCGGCGCTGACGCTGTGGCTGGATGCCGCGGCGCTGCGGCAGCGGCTGTTGGACCTGCGCACGGACGAAGAGGAGTTCACGGTGGCGGAGGCCGCGTGCGACGCGGTGACGACGCGGCTGCTACAGGAAGCGCGGGCCGCCGGCCTGCCCGAGGGGCCGCCGGAGACGGTGGCCGCGCGCGTGTCCGTGGCGCTGGAAGAGGTGCGCTCGCGGGCTGCCGACCAGCGGCACCTGGACGGTCAGCGCGGAGAGCTGCTGGCGGAGAAGGCGCGGCTGGACCAGCTGTCGCTGGACGAGGACCAGGCCTGGGAGGCGCTGCTCACGGAAGGCGGCTGCCAGGACGAGGCCACCTTCCGCCGCCGCGCGGTGCAGGCGCGAAGGTACGCGGAGCTGGCCGCCCGGGTGCGCGAGCACGTCCAGCGGGTGCAGGCCCTCACCGGCCTGGGTGAGAACGCGGCGAACGAGGAGGTCCACTCGGCGGGCGGTGAGGCGGGCCTGAAGGAACAGCTCGCCACGCTGCGCGAGCGCCACAAGGCCGAGGGCGAGCGGCACAAGGCCTTGCTCACGGAGCAGGGCAGCCTGAAGACGCAGCTGTCGCAGTGGGAGAACGACGACCGGGTGTCCCGGCTGCGCATCCAGGAGGAGACGCTGCGGGCGAAGGCGGCGGAGCTGGCCACGCGCTACGCGGCGGACCGGCTGACGCTCGCGCTGCTCGGGAGGGCGCGCCGGAGGTTCGAGGAGGAGCAGCAGCCGCGCGTCATCCAACTGGCGAGCGAGCTGTTCTCCGAGCTGACGGCGGGGCGCTACCGCCGCGTCTTCATCCCGGCCGGGGACGCGCGCGAGCTGCGCGTCAGCGACGGCACCAGGGACTGGAGCGCGGAGCAGCTGTCCCGGGGCACGCGCGAGCAGCTGTTCCTCGCGTTCCGGCTGGCCGTCATCCGCGACTTCGGAGAGACCCGGGGCGCGCTGCCGCTCATCACGGACGACGTGCTGGTGAACTTCGATCCAGAGCGGGCCCGGGGCGCGGTGCGGCTCTTCGCGAGGCTGGCGGAGGCCCACCAGGTCATCGCCTTCACCTGCCACCCGTGGCTGCGCGAGCACTTCGAAGCGGAGGGCGCCCACGTGCTGGAGCTGCCCGGCGCCACGAAGTCCCCCCGTGAAAGCCTGCGAGTCGTCTCCAGCGGCTAGCTAGAAGTCCTCCGCCACGAGCAGGCAGTCCCAGCCGTCATACGTGCCGTGGTACGACTCCACGATGTCTTGGATCTCCTCGGCCACCGCGTCCACCCGCGCGTCGTCCACGGTGTCCACCCGGTGGAAGTCCATGCGCCACTCCACCCCGAGCACGCTCCCGGGCGCCCGGACGAGCTCACACCGGAAGCCCTGGAACCCCGCGCTCCTCAGCCCGTCCTCCGCGTCCTGCGCGAACGCCCCCACCTGGAAGGACACGCGGTGCTCTACCCTGCGGGCCACGTCCAGCGGCTCCCCCTCCGCTCGCAGGAGCGCGACCCGCTGGCGGTTCATCCTCAACTGATAGTGCAGGGGCGGCGGGAAGAGCATCCGGAGATACGCCGTCCAGTGGGGGTCCCACGTCCGTGACACGCCCACGTCATAGGTCCCCTGATGGGCCCGCACGAGCGGCCGTACCTGCCTGGCCGAGATGGACTTCGGGCCATACAGGTAGACGAACTGCACGCCTTGATCCACGAGGTGCCCGACCCTGAGCAGCCCCAGGGGACGCAAGCACGCCTCCAGCGCGCCCTGCACCGCGAACACCGCGTCCTGCTCGTCGCTGTCCCGGAGCCCGTTCGACATCGGGTTCTTCAACGGGAGGGCCAGTCGCCAGAGCACGGGGTGACTGGCCATGGGCGCGAGCGTATTGGCGCCCAGGTCGATGCCCACGGTCTGTGGCCCCTGCGTGGACCACCGGAAGTAGTCCTCGAAGGCTTCCCGCCAGGGCTTCTCGAAGGACGGAGCGTTCATGCCGGGCGATTCTACCCGCCGCGCGGCACCAGACCCTGGCGCACAAAAAAATACTGGGAGCGCGCCCCCTCGACGCGCTCCCAGTAACTCAACCCCTCCCCCGAGGGGTCCCCCTCTCGGATGCGGCCCCCAAAGCTCCGCGTCCGTCCTGCTTTTCCTTCAAGACGTCGACTACCGAAAACCTTGAGTCCCGGAAGATCGACCCCCGAAACCCTTTCCCCCGCTGCCCGGTCCGCTCTTGCGTCCCGAGCCCTTGGACCCTGGTGGCTCTGCCCCCAGCATCCCCACCTCGCCTTCAATACGTCGGCCGCGAAAAACCTTGGTTCGGCCCTGTTTTTTTTCGCCGGCCCCCTCTGAAGAGGCCCGCGTCAGCGCTCCTGCTACAGTGGCCCACCCTGGAGGGGCGCCATGCGGAAGACGTCGGCGGTGGTCATTGGAGGCGTCGTGCTCCTGCTCCTCATTGGAGCCGGGGTCTTCTGGTGGCCGCGCCCCACCCCCACCGCCCCCGCGGCCCCACCGGCCGCCCACGCCTCGCGCCGCCAGCTCCCCCCCGCGCCGCCCCCGCCGCCCCAGGGCGCCCTCCAGGTCCAGGGCCGCGTCGTCGACCTCCAGGGCCGGCCCGTCGCCGGCATCGAGGTCTCCGCCTCCGTCCCGCTGCCCGGAGAGACCCTGACGGAGCTGCCGTGTGACACGGCCGAGCCCGACGTGTCCCTGGCCTCGGAGGACTGCCTCACGTCCCCCGCCAACCTCTGGGTCCGGGAGCTGGTGGAGGCCCACCGGGGCGGGGCCTTCGTCCTGTCGCGCACCACCTCCGCCCAGGACGGCTCCTTCACCCTGGAGGGCCTGCCCCAGGGGACGGTCACCCTCTGGGCCCTGGGCGCCCAGGGCGCGGGACTCCTGGAGGACGTCGCCTCCGGCACCCAGGACGTGACGCTGGAGCTCGAGGCCAGCCAGGCGCTCACGGGCCGCGTGGTGGACGAGGACGGCGCCCCGCTCTCCCAGGTCCAGGTGACCGTGATGCATCTGGGCACGGCGCGCTTCTTCGACGCGAAGACCGGCGCGGACGGCCGCTTCTCCGTGGGCCCCCTGCCCGACGACACCTATGGCCTGCTCGCCGCCCGGCAGGGACGCATCACCCTGTGGATGCGAGGGGTGGCCGTGGGTCCCCTGCCGGAGGACGTGGTGCTGTACACGCCCCGGCGCATGGTGGGCACCGTGGTGGACGGCGAGCACCCCGTCGCTGGCGCCACCGTCACGGTGGCCGACACCGATCTCGTCGCCACCACCGACGCCCAGGGGCGCTTCACCTTCGAAGGAATGACCCCCGACGAGTACACCCTGGATGCGGAGCAGGGCGGCCTCCAGGCGCACGAGACGGTGGAGGTCGGGGAGGACCAGCGCGAGGTCTCGGTGACGCTGCGCCTGGGCACCATCTTCTACGTGGAGGCCACCGTGCACGACACCGCCGGCGCCCCCGTGGCCCACGCCGACGTGAGCGCCGCCCTCCCAAGTGAGCGCGACGAGGACATCGCCCCCCACCGCTTCAAGGCGCTCGGCACCACCGACGCGGAGGGCCGCGTGCGCCTGGGCCCGCTCCGGGCCCGCGGCTACACCTTCCAGGTGGAGGCGGACCGGATGTTGGATCTCACCGAGACCCGCACCGTCGCCGCGGGCGGCCCCGCGCTGGACTTCGTCCTCTCCCCCGCCATTCTCGTGGAGGGAACCGTCACCGACGCCGCGGGCCAGCCGGTGGTGGACGCCTCCCTGTCGCTGCGTCCCCCGGACCGCAAGCGCAAGGTCAGCATGCCTCCGCCCGTGTACACGCGCTCGTTCATCATGAGGCCCCCGTCCTACGAAGCGCCCCTCACCTTCGACGCCACCTCCGACGAGGAGGGCCACTTCGCCATCAAGGCGGACCAGCCCCTCTCCGGCACCCTCACCGTCGAGGCCGAGGGCTACCTGCCGCGCACGCTCCAGGTCCGCGCCCCCACCTCCGGCCTGAAGCTCACCCTGGACTCGGGCGCCACCGTGCGCGGCACCGTGACGAGCTCGGGCGGCACGCCCGTCAATGAAGTGGACGTCTCCCTGGAGCGGCAGGAGCCGGAGTCTCCAGAAGGAAAAGAAGATGACGGCGCGTCCGACGGCGAGCGCACGACCTTCGCGGGCTCCTCGGGCGAGGACGGCCGCTTCGACATCAAGGGCCTGCCGCCCGGCACCTATGCCGTGTGGATGCGGACCACCACGGGCGGCTTTGAGCGCCACCTGCCCGACCGCGTGGTGCTGCGCGGCTCGGAGACCGTAGAGCTGGCGCTGCGCCTGGACATGGACGGCCGGGTGGGCGGCATCGTCGTGGACGCGGAGGGCCGTCCCCTGGCGGACGTCGCCGTGGAGGCCACCGCGAAGGAGGAGGAGGACAGCACCGGCCGCGGGTACTCCCCCCTCTCCGCCACGACGGGCCCGGACGGCCGCTTCGTCCTGGAGCCGGTGGTACGCGACTGGGACTACGAGCTGACGGCGGCGAAGCCGGGCTACGCGCTGCCCAAGCCGCCTAGGAAGGAGCGCTCCGACGAGCCCCCGGACGACGAGACCTTCGAGCAGATAAAGGCCAGGCACAAGCGATGGCTGGAGGAGCGGGAGGGCCCCAAGCTCATGGCCCGCGCGGGGAACATGGAGGTGCGCATCACCCTCGCCTTCCAGGGCCGCATCACCGGCCGTCTGGCGAAGAAGGACGGCTCGCCCATCACCCGCTTCACCGTGAACGAAGAGGCGGTGCGCGACCCGAAGGGCGCCTTCGCCGTCTTCGTGGACGAGCCCGGCCCCCAGCACCTCACCTTCGAGGCGCCCGGTCACGCCCTCACCCAGCGCGACGTGGACGTCCCCGCCGGCCGGGACGTGGACCTGGGCACGGTGCACATGGAGGCGGGCCACGTCATCCAGGGCCGCGTGGTGGACGACGCCACCGGCGCCCCGATGGAGGGCGTGTCCATCTCCCTGTCGCTGCCCGCGGAAGGCGCCGCCAACGCGGAGCAGGACAGGTCCTTCTCGGACGTCGAAACCGGCCCGGACGGCACCTTCCAACTGCCCGCCGTGGAGTCCCGGCCCTACCTGCTCACCGCGCAGGAGGAGGAACACGCGCTGCTCGAGCGCATCGTGGGCCCCACCGAGGACACGCTCGAGCTGCGCCTGCCCATCTCCACCCGCCTGGAGGTCACGGCGCGGGACGCCCAGGGCCGGCCATCGTCGAACTTCCTGGCGGCCGTCTCGAAGGCGGACCCGGAGAAGGAAATCTCCGCCCCGGCGATGGACGGCACAACCCTGTTCCGCGACCTGGCCCCGGGCGACTACGTGGTGAAGATCGCGGGCGGGAACACCGGCAGGGCCATCCCTCGCGTCGTGCGCGTGGAGCCCCACCGCGTCAACCGGGTGGACCTGCCGCTGACGACGACAGGCATCATGCTGAAGCTGCGCTGGGGCGAGCGCGGCAGGCAGGGCACCTCCTATCTCCTCCCCGGCCGGGTCCCCGCGCCGCCCGAATCGGCCTCGGCCGCGGAGGTGCGGTGGCTGCGCGAACAGGCACTCCCCGCGCTCATCCCCAGCATCGGAGGGCACTGGGCGCTCGTCCCTCCCGGTCCGTACACGCTTCTCGTGTTGCAAGAACGTGAGGGACGCTGGCTGTCGTTCCGTCAGGACGTGACGGTGGGCCCGGGCACCTCGCGGGACACGCAGGAGGTGGAGGTCCCCGCGCTGCCGTGGTGAGGCGGGTCCGACATGCCTCGCGGTCCAGGGGAGCTGTGTTAAACCCCACGTATGACCCCGAGTGACGCGCTGAGCGCAGCAGACCTCGAACGTCTGGCCAGGGCGGAGGCACCGGACCTGGCCGAGTCCGTGCTGGCCTTCCTCGACCAACCGGACCGCACGTCGGACACGCCGCTGCCGCAGGGCGCGCTGTCCTTCGACGCGCTGAAGCAGCTCCTGGAGCAGGCGCGCGCGAGCGACGACAAGCCGGGCCGCCGCAAGGGTTCACACGAGGCGTGGCAGCGCTTCCTCGCGCAGAAGGACGTGCCGCTGCCGCCGCGCCTGCTGCTCGCGGACCTGCTGGTGTCCCTCTACGAGAAGAACACCGAGCCCGCGAGAGCCGCCCTCATCACCCTGGTGAAGGAAGCGCCGCTGAAGTTCGGCCTGTGGGCGGGCCTCAAGCGCATCTACAAACTGGCGGAGGCGCGCCACGACGCGGAGATGTTCGGCGCGATGGCCTGGCGCTTCGACACCGAGCGCGGCGGACGCCGTCACCGCGAGGTCAGCGGCGGCACCCTCACCTACCTCCAGCGCCGCGCGTGGCGCTTCCTGCGCCACCTGGGCGCGGCTGTCCCGGAGCTCTACCCGCAGTTCGCGGTGGAGGTGCTGCGGCACTACGAGCCGGACACCACCTGGGCGCAGTGCTGGGTGGCGCACCACGTCTGGGCGCACAACAGCAAGGGCTATACGGCATCGCGCTTCGCCATCCAGCCGCCCAACGACATGGTGAAGCAGCGCATGTACCCGGACGCGTGGAAGCGCTCGCCGGACGCGCTGATGCGCCTGCTGGACACGTGCCAGTCGGACCCCGCCGCGAAGTTCGCCATCCAGGGCCTGCGCAAGGACCACCCGGAGGCGCTGCGCAAGGTGACGCCCGCGTGGCTGGACCGCCTGGCGCGCCGTCCGCTGGGCAGCGCGCACGACTTCCTGGTGGAGACGCTCCAGGGCTCGCCGGACTTCCACCAGGGCAAGCTGCGCGCGGCCGGGCTGCACGAGGCGGTGCTCGCGCTGCTCTTCTCCCCCAGCGACAAGGCCCGCGCCTACGCCATCGAGTACGCGCGCGGCCACGCGCAGGACCTGGCCCCGGACCGGCTGGCGGACCTGGTGGAGAAGGGCGAGGACGACGTGCAGAAGTTCGCCGCCGCCGCCCTGGAGAAGCACAAGCCGCGCGACCTGGGGCTGCCGCTGCTGGGCCGGCTGCTCGTGTCCAAGCCCACCGCGGCGTTCGCGTCAAAGGCGCTGGAGCAGTCCTTCGACCGCGCGGAGCTCACGCACGACTTCCTGCGCGAGCTGCTCTGGGGCAAGCAGCAGCAGCTCGACTGGGCGAAGAACTACGTCGCCACGAAGTACGCGGCCGGGGAGATGCCGGCGGACTTCTGGAAGGTGGCGCTCACGGAGGCGAAGCAGCACTCGACGCGCCAGCGCATCGTGGAGGACGTGGCGATGAAGGCCCTGTCCACCTACAAGGTCGCGGTCATCGGGCCGGAGTGGGTCCTGGACCTCGTCGCGAACCCGCGCCTGGGCCGTCAGGCGGCGCAGTGGCTCACCCGCGCGGACAGCCTGCCGGGCCTGGACGTGGAGCGGGTGAAGGCGCTCGTCTTCAACGGCAAGTTCCGCGGCACGGCGCTGGGGCTGTTGGGCAACCGCAAGCTCTTCACCGCGCGGCAGCTCACGGTGCCCTGGCTGCTGGCGCTGGCGCGCCGGGCGGACCCGCAGCTGCACGACTTCGCGCACCGCTACCTGCTGGCGAACGTGGTGCCCGCGGACTTCAGCGACACGGGCGACGCGGACGCGGGCCTGGAGCGCCTGTTCGACCTGGCGCTGGGCGCGAAGCAGCCGCCGCCGGTGCGCGCGTTCGCGCAGATGTACCTGCGCTGCCACCACCCGGGCATCGGGCCGGAGCAGCCGGAGTCCAAGTCCTACGAGCTGCGCCCGCGCGCGCCGCGCAAGGCGTACTCGGCGGAGCGGCTGTGGCCGGCCCTCTTCGACGCGCGCGACGACGTGCGCCGCTTCGCGCTGACCATCGCCCGCTCGGAGCTGCGCGCGTGGGGCTACCAGACGCGCGTGTACGAGCTGGCGGACTCGGACGCGAAGGAGATCCGCAACCTGGCCTACGACGCCCTGCTCAACGCGGGCGAGCCGGGCGCGGACGCGCGCCACACGCTGCAGCCGGACGAACTGGACGCGGGCAAGGTCTTCGCCCTCACGGAGTCCACCAAGCGCAGCACGCGTGAAGTCGCCGTGGAGCTCATCCGCCGGCACTACGCGCGGCTGGGTGGCGCGGAGCGGCTGTCCGGCCTGATGCAGAGCGCGGACCGCGAGGTGGGCCTGTTCGCGGTGCGCCTGCTCTGGGAGAAGCACCGCCCGCTGCACCTGCCGGAGGGCTGGAAGCCCGCGGGCGGCGGCAAGGACGAGCGCGAGGCGGGTGGCACCACGCGCTTCAGCGACGTGGAAGCGCTGCGCACGTTCCTGCGGCGCATGATGTTCGGCCTGCCGCCCGGGCGCGCGAAGGAAGCGCGCGAGGGCGACGTGCAGCGCCGGCTCTCCGCGAGCGTGGCCAAGCGCCGCGTGGTGGAGCTGGTGCGCGACCTGGGCCTGGAAGACGAGAGCTTCGCGCGAGTGGTGACGCCCGTGCTGGGCGAGTTCACCGGCTCCGTGGCGAAGGGCGAGTGGCAGAGCTGCCTGGCCTCGCTGGTGCAACTGCGTGCGGCACACCCGGGCGTGCAGCTCGGCGGCATCTAGGACAACGACACCATGGCCAGCCTCTCCATCGGCAACATCGAGAAGGTCCGTGCGCTCGCCGCCAATGCGCGCCTGCTCATCGTGGGCGGCACCCGCGCCGCCGCGGACAGCCGCCTCACCGCGTACGACGCAGCGAACAACAAGGTCCTGTGGACTTCGCCGCTGCCCGCGCACGTGCTGGGCGTGGCGCTGTCCGGCGAGCAGTTCGCCGCGGCGGGCGCGGACGGCACCGTGCGCTTCGGGTCGCTCACCGACGGCACCGTGAAGTTCCAGCTCCACGACGCGCACCCGGGCGGGTGCACGGCGGTGGCGGCCAGCCCGGACGGCAAGGTGCTCTACACGGCCGGCGCGGACGGCTTCGTGCGCGCATGGGACTGGGACAGCACGAAGAAGCTCAAGGAGTGGAGCGCGTCCTCGCAGCCGCTGCGCGCGGTGGCGGTGGACCCCACGCACACGTACGTGGCCTGCGCGGGCGATGACAGCGTGGTGCGCTCGTTCACGGTGGCGACGGGTGCGCGCCGGGACATGCCGGGCCACGAGGGCGCGGTGCGGGCGCTGGCCTTCACGCCGCGCGACGGGCGGCTCGTCTCCGCGGGTGACGACGGCAAGCTGCGCATCGGCTACCTCGTCGGCGCGGTGGAGTTCGAGGTCCGCGGCGACAAGGACAGCGGCCACGCGGGCTCCGTGCTGGGGCTGGTGTTCCCGCCCACGCCGCAGGCGGAAGCGGGCCAGGACCCGGCGGAGCGCATCGCGTCCGTGGGCAGCGACGGCAAGCTGAAGGTCTGGCGCCTGGATGAGCGCCGCAAGCCGCGCACCTTCGAGCTGGGCAGCAAGGCCCTGAACGCGGTGGCCTTCGCGCCGCCGGCGAACCCCCGCCAGGCGAAGCAGCTCCTGGGCTTCCTCTTCGTGGGCGGCGAGGACCGCCGCGTCACCCGCATCACGCTGGGCACGGACGGCAAGCCCACGGATGAGACGACGGCGTTCGGCCACGGCTTCGACGTCTTCAACGAGGCGCTGAAGGCCGCCCTCCCCCGCCGCGAGGCCGCGGTGAAGGAGGCGGTGGCCCTCCAGGAGCCGGAGGCGCTGGACTTCGTCCTGGGCGTGCTGTCCTCGGACAAGGACGTCGCGGCGCGCCGGCTGGCCGCCACGGAGCTGGGCAACCACGGCCGCACCGCCGCGCGCCCGAAGCTGCGCGACCGCCTCAACGACGACGACAAGACGGTGCGCGCCGCGGCGCTGGACGCGCTGGTGAAGCTGGAGACGGAGTCGCCCCTGGCGGCCCCGCGCGCCGCGCTGGACTCGCGCTTCGTGGACACGCGCGTGCAGGGCCTGCGCCTGCTGGCGAAGCAGGGCAGCGTGTCGCCGCTGGTGCCGGGCCTCATCGCCAGCAAGCTGCCGGACACCCACAACGACGTGGGCATCGCCGCGCTGGACGCGCTCACCACCGTGTCGCCCAAGGGCAGCACGGAGCCGCTGAAGCTCGCCTTCGAGCGCGGCCCCGCGGCCCTCAAGGTGGAGGTGCTGCTGCGCGCGTCCGTGGCGGGCCTGCTGGGCGACCCGCGCCTGCAGCCGCTGGTGGCTCGCGCGCTGGACGACGCGGACCGGGACGTGCGCCGCGTGGCCTTCGCGGTGCGCGTGCTGGAGCGCCGCGCGCTGGCCGCCACGCTGGAGGCCAAGGACGAGGAGTTCGCGCGCACGGTGCGGGAAGTGGCCCGCATGCTGACCCTCCAGGCGAAGCGCGCGGCCGGGGACACCGAGGCGAAGTTCAACACCGACGCGGAGCTGGCCGCCTCGCGCGAGCAGCTCTTCGGCAAGACGCCCGCCGGCACCGCGCTGACGGAAGCCGACCTGGAGCCGCTGCTCGCCGCCATGGCGTGCCGCATGCCGGACACCGCCGTGCGTGGCGCGCGCGTGCTGGCGCAGCTGGGTGACGGCCGCGCCCTGGGCGCCCTGCTCCAGCTGTCGCGCGAGGACGACGCCGCCATCCGCCGTGAGACGGCCACCGCGCTCCAGGCGTTGCAGGACCCCCGCGCCCGCGAGCGGCTGGTGTGGATGCTGGACGACGCGGACGGCGACGTGCGCGCGGCGGCGCTTGCGGCCGTTGTGGCGCTGGACGTGGATGCGCCGCTGTCCGCCGCGGAGGCCGCGCTGCGCTCCGGTCACGAGGACGTGCGCGTGCGCGGCCTGGACCGGCTGGTGAAGCTGGGCGCGAAGGCGGAGGGCGCCGAAGGGCTGCTGGGCGACGCGCTGGAGGACGAGTCCGCCAAGGTGCGCGGCGAGGCCTTCCGCACGCTGTGGGCGTGGAACGACCAGGAGCCGGTGAAGGCGCTGGACCGCGCGCTGGCGGGCCGCTTCCCGGACCTGCGCACCCGCGCGGTGGAGGTGCTCGCGCAGAAGGGCACCGACGACTGGGCGCTGGAGCGGCTGAAGAAGTCCGTGGAGGACCGCGACGCGGGCGTGGCCACCGCCGCCTACGAGGCGTGGGTGAAGCTGGCCGGCAAGGAGAAGGCGGAGCCGCACCTGGCCGCGCTCAACACCACGCACCCGGCGCTGCGCGAGAAGGCCGCCAAGGCCTCCGTGCACGCCCCGGCGGAAGCCATGCGCTCCGCGCTGCTCAAGCGCGTGCAGGACGAGCACCTGGACGTGGCCTTCGCCGCGCTGGAGGCGCTCGACAAGCTCATCCCGAACGAGAACGGGCCGCTGCTCGCGGGCATCGCGGCGTCGGCGCTGCCGGTGCGCGTGCGGGCCTCGGAGCTGCTCGCCCCGCGCGGCGCGGAGGACATCATCGAGCCCATGCGCGGGCTCATCACGGACAAGGACCTGGAGCGGATGTACCCGCCCGCCATCCTCGTCCCCCTGCGCATCCGCGCGTCGCGCGCGCTGGCCACGCTGGGCTCGCGGCGCCTGCTGGGCTTCTACGCCACCACGCTCCTGCCCCACGAGGTGACGGACCTCCAGGAGCAGGGCGCGCGCGGTCTCGCCACGGCCAGCCGCCGGGGCGACGAGGGCGCGCTGCTGGACGCGCTGGGCCACTCGCTGGTGGCGGCGCGTTCGTGGACGGCGGACGGTCTGGCCCGCCTGGGTGACGTGCGCGCGCTGCCGGTGCTCACCGGAAACCTGCGCCATGAGCACCTGCCCATCCGCCTGGGCGCCATCCTCGCGTTCGCGGCCCTGGGCCACGAGGGCGACGGCGGCCTGCTGCACGGCCTGGAGGACTCCGCGCGCGAAGTGCAGGAGATGGTCTTCGCCATCGTGCTCGCGCGGGACCTGCGCGCCAGCCGCGAGGGGGGACCGCCAGACCTGCTGACGAGCGCGCTGTCCAGCGGCCGTCCGGAGGTGCGCTACGCCGCGGCCCGCGCGCTGGAGCTGCGCACGGAGCCGGAGGCCTACCGCGCGCACCTGGTGGAGGTGCTGCTGCCGCCGCGTCCGGAGAAGGCCGGCGACATGAAGGACTGGCCCTCGGAGGAGGACCGGGCCAAGCGCGTGATTGGCCTCGCCGAGGCGCTCTCCAGCGGTCAGCCGGAGCAGCGCTACGCGGCGGCCCAGGTGCTGCTGCTGCGCAACAAGCCGCTGGACTACTTCCGCGAGGCGCAGAAGGTCGCGCGGCCCAGCTCGCTCCAGGCCCCCTGGAAGCCGGAGACGGCCGAGGGCGCCGCGCACGTCATCCAACCCTCCACGCCGGAGAAGCAGGGCACGGCCTCCGCCACGGGCAAGAGCTGGCTGCGCCGCCTCTTCTCCGCGGTGAAGCCGCCGGAAGGCGCGGGCACGGGCACGCCGAAGGACGCGACGCAGGCGGAGCGTCAGCACCTGCGCCGCCTCGCCTTCGGTGCCTACGTGGGCCTGCTGCGGCAGGTGACCGCGGGTGACGAAGAGGGCCACCGCGTCCGCCGCGACGCCGTGGACCGCGTGGTGAAGCTCACGCAGGAAGGCTACGCGGGCACGTCCGCCGCGGTGGCCGCCCTGCTGCGCGCGCTGGAGGACCCGCACCAGCTCGTGCGCCGGGCCGCGCTCGCGGGCCTCAAGGAGCTGTACCCCGTCGGCAGCGACGAGCCGCTGGCGCTGGCCCTGGCCTCGCTGTCCCCGGACGTGGCGCGCGCCGCGCTGGAGGAGCTGGCGGAGCGCGGTGACAAGGCCCGTCCGCGAGTGGCCGCGGCGCTCAACTCGCCGCTGCCGGAGGTGCGCAAGTCCGCCTTCGAGCTCTTGGAGAAGCTGAGCCCGCCGGGCAGCCTGGATCCGCTGCTGGCCGCGCTGGGCAGCGAGCACGCGGACCTGCGCGTGGGCGTCATCGAGCGGCTCGCGGGCGCCAACGACCCGCGCGTCACGGAGGCCCTGGGCCGCGCGATGGGCAGCGAGCACGAGGACCTGCGGCTGCGCGCCGCGGAGCTGCTCGCGTTCCGGGGCGACGACCGGGCGGTGGAGGTGCTGGGCACCTTCCTGCGCTCGGAGACGTCGGCCGTGGCCCGCCGTGCCCAGGAGGCCCTGGCGCGACTGGGGACCTCCGCCGCCGTGGCCGCGCTCGCCGCGCGCCTGACGGTGGCCACGGAGATTCCGGAGCGCACCCGGCTGGTGGCCGCGCTGGGCCGCACCCACCGCGCGGACGCGTTGGACGTGCTCGCGCGCCAGAGCGTGGAGGATGAAGCCCCCTCCGTGCGCCTCGCCTGCGTGACGGCGGCGATGCAGCTCACCTGGCCGCCGGAGCAGGAGAAGCTCAAGGAGCACGAGCGCGAACTGAAGAAGCGCGACGCGGCGCTCGCGGTGCGCTTCCTGCGCGTGGCGGTGAAGAGCCAGGACCCGGAGGTCCGCAAGGCCGCCGCCCGCGAGCTGGAGCACGGCAAGAGCGAGGGCCAGGACGCGCTGCTCGTCCAGCTCTTCAACGACCGCGACGTCACCGTGCGCGCGGCGGCCGTGGAGCACTACTCGAAGCGCGTGGTGGAAGAGGGCGCGGCGGTGGAGCCGCTGGAGGAGATCCTCCGCGCCGGCGCCCGCGAGCTGATGCTGCCCGCGGCGGAAGGCGTCGCGCACCAGCGCCGCGCCAGCGCCCTGCGTCCCCTGCTCCTGTACGCGCGCGCCGGTGAGCCGCACGAGCGGGGCCGCGCCCTGCTCGCCCTGGGCACCCTGGGCGACGTGCGAGCCCTCTCCGAGCTGGAGACAGTGGCCGGCGGAGGCACGCCGGACGCTCCGGCCGAAGAGGACATGGTGTTCGCCGCCATCGAGGCGCTCGGCCGGCTCGCGAACCGGATGCCGGATGGCGAGGACCGCCGCCGCATCGAGGAGAAGGTGGAGGCCGCGGCCACGGACGGCGCCGCCTTCCAGCGCCAGGAAGCCGGCGTGCGCGGTCTGCGCGCCATCGGTGGAGAGCGCGCCCGGGTGAAGCTGGAGGCGCTGCTCGCCGACGGCGAGACGGACGACGACGTGCGCGCCACGGTCGCGGAGCAGCTCGGCAAGCTCGGAGACCCGGCCGCCGAGGCCGCCCTGGCCGCCGCGCTGAACGAGGAGGACGACGACCTTCGCGCCGCCGCGCGCAAGGCCCTGGACGTGCTCTTCCCCAAGGAGCGCACGCGGGTGGAGTTCCTCGCGGTGCAGAGCGAGCACGAGGACATCTCCGAGCCCGCCGCCACGTACCTCGCGAGCGAAGGCGACCCCGCCCTGCTCGTGCCCCGCCTGGCCACGCTGGACAACGTGGAACTGCGCCTGCGTCTGCGTCGCGGCCTCGCCCGCCGTGGCGCGATGCCGGTGCCGGAGGTCATCGCCCTCTTCGGCCACGACAAGCCGGAGGCTCGCGAGGAGGCCGCGCGGCTCGTGGGCACCTGGACGGGTGACGCGCGTGAAGCCGGCGCCGTGGACACCGCCGGACTGACCCGCGCGCTGGTGGCCGCCGAACGGCGCACCGCCACCGCCTGGGCCACCGCGCAGCCGCCGAAGAAGGAGCCGCTGGCCGCCGCCTGGGAGCGCCTGCTCTGGGCGGGTTCACGGTTGGGCGCGAAGGAGCTGGTGGCGACGTCCGCCGAAATCCTCCGCAAGGGTGAGGCCCAGTCCCCCGCCGCCGTGCGCCAGGAAGCGGCGCGAGTGCTGGGCCGCCTGAAGGCGTCGAGCGAAGCGCAGGCCCTGCGCACCGCCCTGGGTGACCCGGACGCGAACGTGCGCTCCGCCGCCGCGTCGGTGCTGGCCGCGCTGGTACCGGAGCAGTCCGCGGCCTGGGCGCTGGAGGTGAAGCCCTTCGACCCGGTGGCCCTGGGCCCCACGGGCGCGAAGGTGGCCACGTCCGCGCTCACGGCCAGCGAAGGCCGCCGGCTCGCGGTCCCCGCGCTGCTGGCGAAGAAGGACCTGGAGCCGCTCAAGTCCGTGGCCGCCGACCCGAAGGCGGAGGTGAAGCAGGACGCCTGGGCCGCGCTGGGCCGCCTGGGCGGAGACGAGGCCGCGGCGCTGCTGAAGACGGCCGCGTTCGACAAGTCGCAGTCGGTGGAGCTGCGCAAGGCGGCCTACCGCGCCCACAAACGTGCACGCCGGGCCGCTGAGCGCGCCCGGAAGGAAGGTCAACCGTCGTGAGCACCGCAACCGCACGTCATCCCGTCGCGCTGAGCTACGCCGCGCAGAGCGACGTGGTCGTCACGCCGGACGCCTCGCGCGTGCAGCTGGCCCTGGAGGGCTCGCGAGGCACCGTGGGCGTCAGTGGCCAGGTGAAGGACCCCACCCTCTTCCGCGACGCGCTGGCCGCCGCCTTCGCGGTGCTCTCCAGCGACCTGCGCTACCGGGGCCGCGACCGCACCGCGTACCTCGCGTACCTGATGAAGCAGGGCAAGCGCGCCAGCGCTCAAATCTGGGAAGCGCAGAAGGCCTTCCTCGACAACGCGCTGGAGGGCGAGGAGAAGAAGGACGCCGTCCTGGACCCCGTCCTCACGGTGGATCCGGATCAGGTCTCGCTGGAGGTCTTCTCCCGCGACGAGAGCGCCTACGCGCGCCTCGCCTTCGACAACAGCCTCTTCGACAAGCGCCAGGCCGCGCACGGCTCCACCTTCCTGGACGTGCCGCAGGACCTGCCCGCCCGGCTGGACCGCCTGCGCGCCTACGCCCCGGTGGTGCTGGAGGCCCACGTCGCCCCCACCGCGAAGCCCGCCCCCGCCACGGAGCCCCGGGCACCGCGCACGGTGGAGGTCCCCCATGCGTGGCTGCGAGGCTTCCTCCAGGTGCAGTCCGCCGCGACGCTGCCGGCCACCACCTGCGCCATCGCGCCCATCGACCTGTACAACCTGCTCTTCGCGCTGCGCACCCGCCGCTCGAAGAAGGCGCCCCGCGCGCTGCGCTTCGAGCTGGTCCCCGGCGCCCCGCCCCGGCTGGTGCTGGAGCCCTGGGAGCAGGTGCTGGAGTGCCACGGCGGCGTGTACACGGGCAGCGCGCCCGCGGTGGTGCGCACCTTCGGCCGTCAGCGCCTCGCCGCGCTCGCGCGCCTGTTGCCCCACGCGAAGAGCGTGCACGTGCAGCTGCTGGGTCCGGGCCTGCCGGTGTTCTGGGTCATCGACCTGGGCGCGGCCACGCTGACGCTGGGGCTCACCGGCTGGACGGAGAGCGGCTGGTCCAGCGCCGCCGCCTTCGACGCGCTGATGCCGCGCGACGTGCCGGAAGGTCTGGCGGAGCAGCTGCGCAACCGCCTGCGCAAGGACGGTCCCCTCGCCTTCGAAGTGCTGGCGAAGGACGCGGGAGCGCCGAAGGATCAGGTGCGCGCCGCGCTCCAACTCGAATGCCTGCGAGGCCGCGTCCTCTTCGACGTGTCCCGTAGCACCTACCGCCCGCGCGAGCTGATGCCCACGCCGGTGGACGAGGCCGCGCTGCGCTACGGCAACGAGCGCGAGGCCCGCGCCCACCGCCTGCTGGGCGACGGCGCCCCGGGCTCCGGCGAAGTGAAGCTCACCCAGGTGCACGACCTGGTCGGCGAAGGCACGCGCATCCAGGGAGAGGTCGTGGACCGCGAGGCGGTGCGCAGCTTCTTCCCCACCTTCACCATGGACCTGGAGGGCCGCGTGAAGGACGCGAGCTGCGGCTGCCCGCACTTCCGCCGCTCCGGTCTGCGCGAAGGCCCCTGCGAACACATGCTCGCGCTGCGTCTGGCGTACGCCCGCCGCCGCGCCGAGGAAGAAGCGCTCCGTCAGACGCCGGAGGGCCGCAAGCTCATCCGCGCGGAGACGCGCGCGTACGTACGCCGCGACCCGGCCACGGGGCTGGAGCAGGTGTATCGCGTATCACTGGACGGCAAGGTGGTGGCCCTCACGTGGGGACCGCGCCTGGGAGACTCGCGCCACCAGCGACTCTGGTTCGACACGGATACGGAAGCCCGGACGGCGTACTTCAGCCGTTTGGAGAAATTGACCGCGGACGGCTACATCGACGCGGCCTCGACTCTGGTGTAAACACTCACTCAACGGCCCGGCCGCCGACGGGGCGGCCGGAAGGATGGTGGCGCCGGACGAAAACCGAATAGCGAGTGGTCGAGAGAGGTCTGGACCGCATCAGCCTCAACGCCTCGAGCGTAGGAACGGCGTTGCGCCGTTCTGGTTGAAATGCTGGACACTCTCCGCAAGGTAGCCTGTTCTTGGCTCTCTCCCTCCCGAGCACTACCGTCGGGGCGGGAAGCGGAACCAACGACGCAGCCGCCGTTTTCCCACCCCGACGGTAGTGCTCGGGAGGGGAGAGCCGGTGAGGCTACCGTGCCCCAGGTGAGCTGGTGGTGCCTTCCTGGCCTCCCTCGACCGCTCGAATTCGTCTCCGTCGCCCCTCCCTGAGCCGCCGCGCCCGTCGAAGGTAACTCGATGACCGCCAAGCTGGAGTCGTTCGTCCCCGCCGCCCCGCCGCAGGCTGCTCCTGAAGTCACGCCCGCCGCATCCCCCAACACCGCCGCGAAGCGCGAGGCCGCGAAGGCCGCGCACGACGCCCTCCTCACGCGCTGGAAGGCCATCACCGAGGCCGGCGGCGCGGACGAATGGGTGCGCGCCCAGCTCGTCGCGAAGGGCGCGCTCGCGGAAGAAGTCGACTTCTCCTCGCTGAAGGAGAAGGAGAAGACGGCCTGGAAGGAGAAGAAGAAGGCCGAAGCGGTGGAGCGCCGCGCGCTGGAGCGCCAGGCCCACGAGGCGTGGAAGGCCACGCACGTGAACCACCTGGGCGTGGGCATCTACTGGAACGAAGCCGGCCTGCCGGACAAGTTCGACCTGGAGCACCGCGAGGAGCGCGCGCGCCAGAACGGCCTGCCCCCGCTGAACAACGCGGAGGACTTGGCCAAGGCGCTGGGCCTGAGCGTGTCCAAGCTGCGCGGCTTCGCGTTCCACCGCGACGTGGACACGGGCTCCAACTACGTGACGTGGAGCATCCCCAAGCGCACGGGCGGCGAGCGCACCATCACCTCGCCCAAGCCGGAGCTGAAGCAAGCGCAGCGCTGGGTGCTGTCCAACGTCGTGGAGCGGCTGCCGGTGCACGGCGCGGCGCACGGCTTCGTGGCGGGGCGCTCCATCCTCACCAACGCCCTGGCGCACCGGGGCGCGGACGTGCTGGTGAAGGTGGACCTGAAGGACTTCTTCCCTTCCGTGAACTGGCGCCGGGTGAAGGGCCTGTTGCGCAAGGGCGGGCTGCCGGAGAACACGTCCACGCTGCTGGCGCTGATGTCCACGGAGGCGCCGCGCGAGCGCATGTCCTTCCGGGGCAAGACGCTGCACGTGGCGAAGGGCCCGCGAGCCCTCCCGCAGGGCGCGCCCACCTCACCGGGCATCACCAACGCGCTGTGCCTGCGCCTGGACAAGCGGCTCTCGGCGCTGTCGCGCAAGCTGGGCTTCACGTACACGCGCTACGCGGACGACCTGACCTTCTCCTGGACGAAGGCGAAGGCGCCCAAGGCCCGCCGCGCGCAGGGAGCGCCGGTGGCGGTGCTGCTCGCGCGAGTGAAGGACATCGTGGAGGCGGAAGGCTTCACGGTGCACCCGGACAAGACGCGGGTCGCGCGCAAGGGCAGCCGTCAGCGCGTCACGGGGCTCGTGGTCAACGAGTCCAAGGAAGGCACGCCCGCCGCCCGGGTCCCCCGCGACGTGGTGCGCCGCCTGCGCGCGGCCATCCACAATCGCCTGAAGGGCAAGCCGGGCCGCGAGGGCGAGTCGTTGGAGCAGCTCAAGGGCATGGCGGCGTTCATCCACATGACGGACCCGGAGAAGGGCCGCATGTACCTGGATCAGCTCGCGAAGCTCGAAGCCGCCCAGCCCGCCCAGGCCTAGCGGGCCCCCGCCTTCTTCGTCCGCCGGGAGGGCTTCTTCGCCGGAGCCTTCTTCTCCACGGCCGGAGCCACGGGCGTCTCCACGGCGGGAGCCGCCGGCTTCAGCGCCGAGTCCGCGAACTCCCGCAGCCTGCGCGGATACTCCGTGGGCGCGGCGGCGGCGAAGTTGCCATGCGACGCGCCAGGGATGCGCCACGTCTGGGCATACGGCGCGACGTGCGTGAACAACTCATCCAGCAGCGGCTGTCCGGACTCCTCCGTCCCCGCGACGATGAACAGCGGCCGGGGCTTGATGTGGTCCACCGCGTCGAGAGTCCGAACCTCGTCCAGGGCAATCCCCCGCCGCCAGAAGGGAATCAGCGCTCCCGTCTGGGTGATGACACCGAAGCGGCGAAAGTCATACGCCGCCGCCAGCCACAGCGTGTTGAACGGAGACAGCAGCACCACCGCCGCGACCCGCGGGTCCTTCGCCGCCACCTCCGCCACCGCCGCGGATCCAATGGAGAACCCCAGCGCCCCCACGCGAGCCGGATCCACGTCCGGCTGGGCCCGCACGTACGCCAGCGCCGCGCGCACGTCCTGGCGCTCCTTGTCACCCCAGGTGGACGTCTCGCCTCCGCTCTGTCCATGCGCGCGCAGGTCGAAGAGCAACACGCCATACCCCGCGTCGCGCAGCACACGCGCCTCGGGCAGCAAATCCATACGGGTCTGCGACAGGCCATGCGCCAGCACCCACGCCGCCTTGTTCCGGGACGGCACGTACCAGCCGCGCAACTCCACCCCATCGTCCGTGCGCAGCGTCACCTCGCGCGCGGAGCCGAAGTCCGCGGGCAGCACCGCCGCCGGTCTCGGGTAGTGGAAGTACTGCTCGGAGCGCCACGCCGCGCGGCCACCCAACGCCAGCACCACCAGCAGCAACGGCAACACCAACACACCCAGCACCCGCCCCCACCGAATTCGCTTCAACACCCCGGCCATGTCCGCACCTCTCCGACAGCAAGCGACCCGTCCCCAGGGCGGAAGTCACCGCCCGAGGCAGGTGTTGGCTCCCGCCAGACATCGAGACCCTATAGGCGCTACCAGGGTCCCTGATTTACAATTTAGGCGAACTTTAGCAGCGGCGGCAGAGTGACCGTCCTGGGTGAGCAGGCATGAAGACGTCGAAGACGGTCTATGACGCGGTGGTGGTGGGCTCGGGGGCCTGCGGTGGGTGGGCCGCCAAGCAACTGACGGAAGCCGGGCTTCAGGTGCTGGTGTTGGAGGCGGGCCGCGGCGCGAACGCGGACCGGGCGCTCCACCTGATGCACCGCGTGAAGCAGAAGCTGGGCTACCGCATCGAATCGGACGCCTCCCGCACGTCACGCCAGTCCATCCAGGCCACCAGCTTCGCCTGGCCGTTCCATCCGCACGCCTTCGTGGATGACGTGGACAATCCCTACACCACGCCAGCCGACGCGCCGTTCGCGTGGATTCGCGCGAGGCAGGTGGGCGGGCGGACCAGCGTGAAGGCTCACGGCCGCCAGTTCTACCGGCTGTCTGACTTCAACTTCCACGCGGGAAGCCTGGACGGGCTGAGCCCGGACTGGCCGCTGTCGCACGCGGACCTGGCGCCGTCCTACGAAATCGTGGAGCGCTGGATGGGCCTGTACGGCAACTCGGACGGCGTGGACACGCTGCCGGACTCCGTCTTCGCCGGCCCCGCGCCGCTGTCCCCCGGCGAGGTCCGCCTGCGCGAGAAGGTGAAGGCCCGCTGGCCCGACCGCCACGTCGTCGCCCGGCGGACCTCGAACGCGCCGGTGACGCTGCCCGCGGCGCTGAAGACGGGGCGGCTGACGCTGCGCTCGCACGCCATCGCCAGCCACCTCCTGCACGACCCCAACACGGGCAAGGCGACGGGGGTGTCCTTCATCGACGCGAACACCGGCACGTCCGAAGAGGTGCGCGCGAAGGTCGTGGTCGTGGCCGCGGGAACGATTGAATCCACGCGGTTGCTGTTGCACTCGCGCAACCGGGCGTTCCCGGACGGCCTGGCGAACAGCTCCGGGCTCGTGGGCAAGCACCTGATGGACCACATGTACCTGCGAGGCATCGAGGCGCGGATGAACCTGCCCTCGCACCTGCACCAGAAGGAGCACGGCTGGGCGTACATCCCCCAGTTCCGCAACGTCACCGAGCGCCACCCGGACTTCGCCCGAGGCTACGGCGTGCAGGTCTTCACCTTCGATGACCAGATGCACATGGTGCCCTTCGGAGAGATGGTCCCGCGCGCGGAGAACCGCGTCACGCTGAGCGACACGGTGAAGGACCGCTGGGGCATTCCGGCGGCGCACATCGAGTGCCGTCACTCGGACAACGACCTGAAGATGACGGAGGACGCGGTCACGTCCTGCCTGGAGATGCTGGAGGAGTCGGGCTGCACGGTGGAGAAGGTCAACAAGCAGCTCTCCGAGCCGGGCATGGCCATCCACGAGGTGGGCACCGCGCGCATGGGCAAGGACCCGAAGACATCCGTGCTCAACCCGTTCAACCAGAGCTGGGATGTCCCCAACCTCTACGTCACGGACGGCTCCTGCTTCCCCTCGCAGGGCCCGCAGAACCCCACCCTGACGATGATGGCCCTCACCGTCCGCGCCTGCGCCCACCTGGTGGGCGAGCTCAAGGCCGGCCGCATCTGATTCCCCCCCTGAAGTCACCGCGAGGGGCCCGCGAGAAACGGGCTCCTTGCACGACTGGCGCGAATTTATTACCTACCAGTCAGTAACTAACCCTTCGCGCCATGTCCCGTCCCCCACGCGTCAGCGACCTGCAGATCGATGAAGCGGCCCGAGCCGTGTTCCTGGCGCAGGGCCCCTCCGCGCCGCTGCAGGACATCGCGAAGCGGCTGGGCATCTCGCAGCCAGCGCTCCTGCACCGGGTGGGCACGAAGGAAGCGCTGATGGCGCGAGCCCTGCGCCCCGTCCCGCCCACCGCGCTGGCGCTGCTGGCCCCAGGACCGAAGGACACCGCGTCCATCGAGGACCAGCTCCTGGAAGCGCTCCTGCACCACCGGGACTTCCTGCGCCAACTGGTGCCCTGGTTGTTCGTGCTGCACTACTCGGCGCTGGGCGGCGCGAGGGCCATGCACCTGGACACGCCGCCCCCTGTCGCGCTGCGAGAGGGACTGACGAAGTGGCTCGCCCGGGTGAAGCGAGCCGGAAGGGTGGACCTGGCCGAGCCCAGGGTCGCGGCGGAAGCACTCTGTGGAGTGCTGGAGGCCCGCTGCTTCAACGCCCACGTGGGCGGCGCCACCTATGCCCCAGGCGGAGACGAAGCCGTCCTGCGCCAGCTCATCCGGGTGCTGCTGACGCCAGCGGAAGCACCCGCGCGAAAGCCGCGGAAGAGGACCACCCGATGACGACCGCCACGCCCAAGCTCTCCCGCTCCACGGAGGGGCCCTGGCTGACCCTCATCCTGGGGGTGCTCATCGGCTTCGGGCCGCTGTCCATCGACATGTACCTGCCGGCGTTCCCCGCCATCGGCGAGTCGCTGCACGCGACCGCGGGCGAGGTGGAGCGCACACTGGCGACGTTCTTCGCGGGGCTCGCGGTGGGGCAGCTCTTCGCGGGTCCGGTGAGCGACCGCTTCGGTCGCACGAAGCCGCTCTACGTGGGCCTGCTGCTCTACGTCGTGGGCAGCATCGGCTGCGCGACCGCGCCATCGGCGGACATCCTGGCGGCCTGCCGGTTCGTGCAGGCCTTGGGTGGCTCGGTGGGCATGGTGACCACGAGGGCCGTCGTCAGGGACCTGCACTCCGGAGCAGCCGCGGCGAGGATGATGTCGCGCCTGGTGCTGGTGATGGGCCTGGCCCCCATCCTGGCCCCACTGCTGGGAGGCTGGGTGCTGCGAGCCGCGGGCTGGCGCGCCATCTTCGCGAGCCACGCGGTCATCGGGCTCATCGCCCTGGGAGCGGTCCTCGCCATCCTCCCGGAGACCGCGCCCCCGAGGAGCGGATCCACCCCCTCCAAGCCCTTCCAGACCCTGTGGGGCATCACGAAGGCGCCGGACTTCCTGGGGCACGCGTTGGCGGCGGGGCTCGCGCAGGCAGGGATGTTCGCGTACATCGGCGGCTCGCCTTTCGTATTCATCACGTTGCACGGCGTGAAGCCGGAGCACTTCGGCTGGTTCTTCGGAGCGAACGCCGCGGGACTCGTGGCGATGTCCCAAATTAACCATTGGCTGTTGGCGCGCTCCTCGCCAGCCCGCGTGTTGAAGCAGGCGGTGCGGGTCGCCACGCTCGCGGGGCTGGCGCTCGTGGCGGTGGCATCGACAGGCTTCGGTGGGCTGTGGGGCATCGCGCTGTCGCTGTTTGTCTTCGTCTCCAGCCTGGGCGCCATCACGCCCAACGCGACGGCGCTGGCGATGGAGCACCACGCGAAGCAGGCAGGCATCGCGTCGGCGGTGCTGGGAGCGTTGCAATTCATGCTGGCGGCGGGAGCCTCCGCGGCGGTGAGCGCGAGCCACGACGGCACCGCGAGGCCCATGGCCCTGGGAGTCGCCATCGCCGCCCTGCTCGCCCTGGGAGCACTGAACCTGGCGGAGCGAGCCCCCGCGCACTGAGTGAGTGGGATTGACACTCTGGAACGCGAAGCCTGATGGTGCGACGCGAAATGCTCGCACCCTTCTACTCCGCGTGCCCTGTCTGCAATGAAACCGGATCCCGCCCGGTCGTCGCGTTCCAGGAGCTGAGCTACGGCCGCTGCACAGGCTGTGGACTCATCTACAAGCGCGAGCAGAAGCCAGGGCTGGGCGAGGGCTACGAGGAGAAGTACTTCAAGCACAACCGCGCGAAGTACCTGAGCCGCTGGGACCACCGGGTGCGCAAGTGCCTGCGGCAGGTGCTGGTCTGCCTGGAGTACGCGCCGCACGCGAAGGACCTGCTGGATGTGGGCTGTTCCGCGGGCTACGTGCTAGAGGCAGCGCAGCGAGCAGGCTTGAAGGCCACGGGCCTGGACTACTCCCATTTCTCGGTGAGCCTCTGCCGCGAGCGGGGCTACACCGCCGAATACGGCTCGCTGACCCAGATGCCGTTCCCGGATGCGTCCTTCGACATCATCACGTTGAAGCACACGCTGGAACACGTGGATCAGCCCATGGACGGGCTGCGCGAAATCCAGCGAGTGCTGAGGCCCGGAGGAGTGGCCTTCGTCATCGTGCCGGACGCAGCCTACTACAAGATCATCGTGATGCCGAAGAAGGGCCGCTCCTTCCGGCCAGACCGCCGAGGCTGGCAGCACCACGTCTACTTCTACGAGCACAACCTCGCGGACGCCTGCGCCAGGGCTGGAATGCAGCCGGTGAAGGCCGGCAAGGACATCTTCCGCAGCAGGCTGGCGAAGGGGGTACGGGCCCCCTACGAGTACGTCCGCTTCGCCTTCCTCTGGGCCTGGGTCCAGGTCTGCCGCCTGACGCACATGCGCCGGGAGATCCAGGTCATCGCCCAGAAGCCCAAGACGGACGCGCAGCTCCCTACGCAGAAGGCCGAAGCCGCCTGATTCGCACGCCCAGCACCACGGCCAGCACGAGCGCCACGGGCCCCAACCAATCCCCCCAGGCCCCCGCGAGCGAACTCAGCCGATCCGCCGCAGGCACACGCATCACGGTGCCGGCACGCTGGTTGTCCTCCAGCTCGGAGGTCCACGTCCCCGCGGGGTCGATGAACGCGGAGATGCCTGAGTTGGTCACCCGCACCTGCGCCGTGCGCGTCTCGATGCTCCGAAACGCCGCATGCATCAGGTGCAGCCGGGGCGCGGGAGTGCCAGAGAACCACGAGTCATTCGACAGCGTGAGAATCAGGTCCGCCCCCTGGCGCACCTCCGCCGCGACGTAGTTGGGGAAGATGGCCTCGTAGCAGATGAGCGGAGCGACCTTGAGCACCCGGCCGCCGTTGATCCGGAAGTCCACCAACCGGGGCCCCGGACCACGCTTCCATCGGCCGGTCCACGGAAGCATCGCGCGCAGGGTGGGCGTGTCCACCGCATCCGGAACCCACTCCGTGAGCGGGAACAGCATCGTCTTCCGATACGCGGCCTGGGCCAGCTCGCCCGTCGCGGAGGGCCCCAGGAACATGGCGGCGTTGAACTCGCGTTCACCGTCCAGGTCGTAGGTGCCGAACACCAGTGGAACGCCACGCTCCGCCACCCAGGAGCGGATCTCATCATCCAGCGCGCCGCCGTCTTCACTCTTCGGGGTGCCGAACGTCGTCGGATACACCGTCTCCGGCCACACCAGCAGGTCCAGCGGCCCCGAGCGCAACAGCGCATCCGACATCGCGTAATGCGTATCCAGGATGTGGCGAACGACCTCGTACGTGCCCTGCTCCGCGGCCAGCTTCTCAATGTGGGTGATGTTCGCCTGCACGGCGCCCACCACCAGCGAAGGAGCCGAGTGCACCGCCGAGCGCACCTGCCCCAGCCGCATCCATCCATAGCCCCAGCCCACAACGGCCAGCACCACGGCCAGGACTACGGGCCGCGGCCGTAAGCCCCGCCGCGAAGCCAATCCCTTCACCACTGAGACGACACATTCATTGATGAGCAGCAGGCCTAGCGTGAGCCCTGGAGCACCCGCCAGGTCCGCGCCCTGGCGCAGGGTCTCCGAGGCATAGAGCGCGTGGCCCAGCGTCTCGGCGAACAGCTTGGGCGTGAACCACTCGGTGCCCACGTACACGAGCGCGGTGAGCACGGGAGGCACCCACGCCAGGCGCGGCGCATCCCCCACCCGCCGGCGCGCGTACCAGCGCACCCCTGCGGCGGTGATGAACTGGAGCTCCAGCACGGGCGCGATGAGCAGGAACACGCCCCAGCACAGCCACAATGGAGCACGGGAGTACGCCGCGATGGCGCCCGGGAACCAACCGAACACCGCCGCAGTGAACGTCACCGACAGCATCACGCCCAGCCCCACGGCGGCGCGAGCGGAACGAGCCCCGTCCAAGGCCGCGAGCCAGGGCGCCATCGCCACCACGCCCAGCCACACCCAACCCGGTCGCAGCTGTCCGAACGCCGCGAACAGCACGGTGGTCGCCGCGACGCCCAGTAGCGCCACGGCCCACCTCTTCGCGGACGTCACTGCGAGTCCCCGTCCTCGACAGGAATCTCCAGCAGCTGGTGGGGCATGCCGGGGGGAGCCATCTCCTCGGGCACCACGCGGTTCTCGGGGATGGGGATGGGCTGCCCGTTGGCATCCTTGGGAGTGAAGTCCGGATGGAACATCAGGATGGCCGCGAGTGGCTGCCCGTTGTCCGTCGCCTGGTAGTGGCGCATGTAGCCAGGAGGCAACTCGAAGCCGTCGGGCACCACGAGCCCCCGTTTCAGCGGCTTGGTGCCGCGCTGATACAGCGCCGTCCCGCTCTTGCCCTCGGGAGGAGGCGGCGGGTCATCGATAGGCATGGGAGCAGGCTCCTCCACGGGCATGGGCGCGGCGACACGCGCGACGGCGGGACGCACGGAAGGGCGCGCAGGCTCCAGGGAGGGAGCCACCGGAGCGGGGCGCTCGGCCACTACAACCTGGGGCAGCTCCTCGACGGGAACAGGTCGGGAGAGCCACCAGAGACAGAGCCCCACGCACAGCCCGGTGATGACGACGGCGCCACCGATGAGCCAGGAGCCCACGCCACCCGAGGACTCGCGCGAGGGCGCCACCCGCGTCACGCCATCGGAATCCGTGCGACACTCAGGGCCAGGCTGCGGGGAACGCATGTTTTGAGGGGCCTCCGGGGTGCGTATGCTACGGAAGCCGCTCGCATCGAAGCAATGCGCGCGCGGCCATGCCCCTCCCATGACCGTCGAAGCGTCCGGCCCCTTCCGCATTCACGCCTTCACACCCCGTCTGCGCGCGCTGGGAGCGTTCCTGCACACCACGGTGCTGGGCACGCTCGGCTACTTCACCGCGCTGCTGTTCAAGGACGTGCTCGCGGGCACCCAGACGCTGGCCCCCGGGCCACTGGCGACAGGACTCGTGGCAGGGGGAGTCCTGCCGTTCATCGCGCTGAGCCTACTGCGCCTGGGAACGAGGGCCACCGTCACGGTCCGGCCAGAAGGTCTGGTGCTCACCCTGTCCGGGGGAGCGCACTTCGAGCTCCCCTTCGAAGCACTGGAATCCATCCGTCCATGGCGTCTGCCCACTCCAGGCCCGGGACTGACCCTGCGGCTGCGCACAGGAAGAGCCTTCGACTACGGACTGGAAGTACAGGCGCCCATGCCCCTGCTCGAGGCGATGGGGCCGCTGGGAGAGGCACGAAATGATCCGCGGGTGCGCTACGCGCAAGCGCGGAGCGAGAAGTGGCGGAGGCGCTGGTACGACTGGGCCTTGAAGTACGGCCTGGTGCCCGGAGCGCTCGCCGGCATCTTCTTCCGAGCTCACCAGTACATCTCCTTCGGAGGTCCGTTCGGAGAAGCCCAGATGTACGGATGGACAGCGTACTTCACGTCCTTCGCACGCACCTGGTTGCCAGTGTTCCTGGCCCTGCTGTTGTTTGGTTGTTTCTGGAGAGCCTTCGCTGAAGCGTTTTGCTTCGGCGCCGCGTGGCTGGGCCCACGGTGGGCACGCAACGTCCGCACCGGCGCGGAGTGGACCTGCCGGGCGCTGTATTACGTGGCCCTGCCAGTCTTTCTCGCGGTACGCCTGCTGGGCTGAGCCGCAAAGACAAACATCCCAAGCCAGGATCAGGCAGGGGGAGCACCAGCCCGCAAAGACAAAGCCCCTGGCGCCTTGCGGCACCAGGGGCTTTCAAAAAGAATCCGGCAGCGACCTACTCTCCCACGCGGTTTCCCGCGGAGTACCATCGGCTCTGGAGGGCTTAACTTCCGTGTTCGGGATGGGAACGGGTGTGACCCCTCCGACATTGCCACCGGAAAAACGAATGACGGTGCATACGAAGGGTAAGTTGCAAGCTTCCGCTTGAGTGAAGCCTCTTGCGACAGAAGTCGAAGAAGCAATTGAAACAGCTGCCTTCCGGGCGGACGCGCATGGGCGTCCTGGCCTCGGCCTTGGCCCCGAGTCCCTTACTCCCCTTGAGGGGGCATGCAAGAGAATGGGGGAAGTAAGCCGCTCGACTTATTAGTACTGGTTAGCTTAACGCGTTACCGCGCTTACACACCCAGCCTATCAACGTGGTAGTCTTCCACGAGTCTTCAGGGGCTTGCGCCCGGGATACCTGGTCTTGAGGTCGGTTTCCCGCTTAGATGCTTTCAGCGGTTATCCAATCGGCACATGGCTACCCAGCGATGCCTCTGGCGAGACAACTGGTACACCAGCGGTGCCTCCAACCCGGTCCTCTCGTACTAAGGTCAGAGCCTCTCAAGTATCCTACGCCCACAGCAGATAGGGACCAAACTGTCTCACGACGTTTTGAACCCAGCTCGCGTACCGCTTTAATTGGCGAACAGCCAAACCCTTGGGACCTGCTCCAGCCCCAGGATGCGATGAGCCGACATCGAGGTGCCAAACCTCCCCGTCGATGTGAACTCTTGGGGGAGATAAGCCTGTTATCCCCGGAGTACCTTTTATCCGTTGAGCGATGGCCCTTCCATTCAGGACCACCGGATCACTATGACCTGCTTTCGCACCTGCTCGACCTGTCGGTCTCGCAGTCAAGCTCCCTTATGCCATTGCACTCGACGCCCGGTTTCCAATCGGGCTGAGGGAACCATCGCGCGCCTCCGTTACTTTTTGGGAGGCGACCGCCCCAGTCAAACTACCCACCAGACAGTGTCCCAGTCCCGGCTGACGAGACGTGGTTAGACACCAGAAATCAACAGGGTGGTATTTCACCGTTGCCTCCACCGAACCTAGCGGCCCGGCTTCAAAGGCTCCCACCTATCCTACACAGTCAATCCCTAGTGTCACTGTCAAGTTGTAGTAAAGGTTCACGGGGTCTTTCCGTCTTGCTGCGGGTAAACTGCATCGGCACAGCTATTTCAATTTCGCTGAGTCCCTCTCCGAGACAGTGCGGAAGTCGTTACTCCATTCGTGCAGGTCGGAACTTACCCGACAAGGAATTTCGCTACCTTAGGACCGTTATAGTTACGGCCGCCGTTTACTGGGGCTTCGGATCATCGCTTCGCCTTGCGGCTGACGAATCCCCTTAACCTTCCAGCACCGGGCAGGAGTCAGACCCTATACGTCGGCTTGTCGCCTTCGCAGAGTCCTGTGTTTTTGGTAAACAGTCGCTACCGCCATTTCTCTGCAACCTCTCTCGGCTTCGGCTGTACGCCTACACCTACCAGAGGCCCACCTTCTTCCGAAGTTACGGTGGAAATTTGCCTAGTTCCTTGGAGGAGAGTTCTCTCAAGCGCCTTAGGATTTTCTCCTCACCCACCTGTGTCGGTTTGCGGTACGGACACCCTGCAGACTCCCTGCGGGACTTTTCTTGGAAGCCGAGCATCAGCGACTTACCCCTTGCGGGGCGCCATGGGGTCTCGGGGATGACTGCCGCGCCTTTATTCGTACGCGACACCCCTACGCCTTTAGACTGACACAACCACCGGTCAGCTCGCCTAGCTTTCTCCGTCCTCCCTCAGTTCAACGTCTGCAAGATGGCGCAGGAATATTAACCTGCTTGCCATCACCTACGCCTTTCGGCCTCGGCTTAGGACCCGGCTAACCCTGGGAAGATTAACTTGACCCAGGAAACCTTGGGTTTACGGCGAGGGGGTTTCTCACCCCCTTTATCGCTACTCATTTCGGCATCAGCACTCCCAGTCGCTCCAGCGGCCTTTTCAGTCCACCTTCGCTGCAACTGGGACGCTCCCCTACCGCCATGCATGCCAAACATGCATGACCCGAAGCTTCGGCACTAGTCTTGAGCCCCGTTACATTTTCGGCGCGGCCTGTCTTGACCAGTGAGCTATTACGCTTTCTTTAAAGGATGGCTGCTTCTAAGCCAACCTCCTGGTTGTCAATGACCTGCCACATCCTTTCTAGTGTTCACTTAGACTAGATTTGGGGGCCTTAGCTGTCGGTCTGGGTTATTCCCCTCTTGCCAATGGACGTTATCACCCACTGACTGCGTCCCGGGATAACAATTGCCGGCATTCGGAGTTTGATACGGTTTGGTAATCTGGTGAGACCCCTAGCCGTTTCAGTGCTCTACCTCCGGCATTGAATTACCCGAGCCGATACCTAAATATCTTTCGGGGAGAACCAGCTATCACGGAGTTTGATTGGCCTTTCACCCCTACACACAGCTCATCCCAGAAATTTTCAACTTTCATGAGTTCGGTCCTCCATGCGGTGTTACCCGCACTTCAACCTGGCCATGTGTAGATCACCCCGCTTCGGGTTATAATACACGCAACTTAGCGCCCTATTCGGACTCGCTTTCGCTCCGGCTCCACCTAACGGCTTAGCCTCGCTACGTATATTAAGTCGCCGAATCATGATGCAAAAGGTACGCTCTCGCACTGGCTTGCGCCGTAGTGCTCGAACTGCTTGTAGACATGCGGTTTCAGGTTCTTTTGACTCCCCTCACCGGGGTTCTTTTCACCTTTCCCTCGCGGTACTTGTTCACTATCGGTCGCCAAGGAGTATTTAGGCTTACCGGATGGTCCCGGCAGATTCAGACAGGATTGCACGTGTCCCGTCTTACTTGGGTAACCCGCTCAGCTCCAGTTGGCTTTCGTGTACGCGACTATCACGCTCTTTGGTGCGTCTTTCCAGGACGCTTCCACTAGCCCTCCAGAGTCCTACCGCGGACCCGCTACCCCATCGCCATTTGCATGGCGCTGGTTTGGCCTCTTCCCATTTCGCTCGCCACTACTTTGGGAATCACTCATTGTTTTCTCTTCCTCAGGGTACTGAGATGTTTCACTTCCCCTGGTTTGCTCTGCAAACCTATGAATTCAGTTTGCAGTAACGCAGCTATTCGCCGCGCTGGGTTTCCCCATTCGGACATCTCCGGATCAACGTTTGGTTGGCAACTCCCCGAAGCTTTTCGCAGCCACCCACGTCCTTCATCGCCTCTTGGCACCTAGGCATCCACCGCACGCCCTTAGTAGCTTACTTGCCCTAATCTCTTGTCTAACGCCCGCCTCCCGGCGGATTGTCGAAACTCGGAGACCAAGGCCCAGACCTCTGCTCTTCGCTAGCAGGCCCGGAAGACATTCTTTATTGCTGTTTCTCACTGCTTCTTCTTGTGTGGGAGACTTCGCTTTTGCCCCACTCGGCTGCCTCGCGGCGCCAGGTGAGACTCATTTCGAAGTCGGCACTTCTGTTGAGAACTTCACTCAGCAGAAATTGCAACTTACCCTTCGTATGCACTTGTCAAAGAACGTCCTGCGACTTCCAGGAAACTTGTGGAGCTGATCGGGTTCGAACCGACGACATCCAGCTTGCAAAGCTGGCGCTCTCCCAGCTGAGCTACAGCCCCGACTCTCGCGTCAGCACCAGTCACTCTGTGTCTTCCCTCCAGTGAGGAAAGAAGAGTGGTGGGCCTAGGTGGACTTGAACCACCGACCTCGCGCTTATCAGGCGCGCGCTCTAGCCAGCTGAGCTATAGGCCCAGGGGGGCTAAAGCATCGGCGAACCTTACAGCGTCCTTCATTCTCAAAGAGCCGAGCACACCTTCGCTCGGTCCTTCAAAACCAAACAGCAAGCCCGAAGTTCATAATGGATTGTTTACCGGAAACATTGACCTAGTTAGACCTGATAGCCTTTCGGCTACTGGCATCGCCTGCTGCTCCGAAGAGTCAGCCCGATGCCCGGTCTCCTTAGAAAGGAGGTGATCCAGCCGCAGGTTCCCCTACGGCTACCTTGTTACGACTTCACCCCAGTTACCGAGCACTCCTTGGGCATCTCTTGGTGAGATGACTTCTGGAGCAATCGACTCCCATGGTGTGACGGGCGGTGTGTACAAGGCCCGGGAACGTATTCACCGCAGCGTGCTGATCTGCGATTACTAGCGATTCCGCCTTCATGGAGTCGAGTTGCAGACTCCAATCTGAACTGAGACCGGTTTTCTGCGATTAGCTCCCCCTCGCGGGTTTGCAGCGCTCTGTACCGGCCATTGTAGCACGTGTGTAGCCCTGGTCATAAAGGCCATGAGGACTTGACGTCATCCCCACCTTCCTCCGGTTTAACACCGGCAGTCCCTCTAGAGATCCACTTGCGTGGCAACTAAAGGCGAGGGTTGCGCTCGTTGCGGGACTTAACCCAACATCTCACGACACGAGCTGACGACAGCCATGCAGCACCTGTCTCTCGGTTCCCTTGCGGGCACTCCCTCATCTCTGAAGGATTCCGAGGATGTCAAGACCAGGTAAGGTTCTGCGCGTTGCGTCGAATTAAACCACATGCTCCACCGCTTGTGCGGGCCCCCGTCAATTCCTTTGAGTTTTAGTCTTGCGACCGTACTTCCCAGGCGGAGAACTTAATGCGTTAGCTACGGCACCGCGGGGGTCAACTCCCACGACACCTAGTTCTCATCGTTTACGGCGTGGACTACCAGGGTATCTAATCCTGTTTGCTACCCACGCTTTCGCGTCTCAGCGTCAGTTACCGTCCAGGTGGCCGCCTTCGCCACCGGTGTTCCTCCCCATATCTACGAATTTCACCTCTACTTGGGGAATTCCGCCACCCTCTCCGGCACTCAAGCTCTGCAGTTTCGGGCGCACTTCCTCAGTTGAGCTGAGGGCTTTCACACCCGACTTGCAAAGCCGCCTACACGCGCTTTACGCCCAATAATTCCGAACAACGCTTGCACCCTCTGTATTACCGCGGCTGCTGGCACAGAGTTAGCCGGTGCTTCTTCTCCCGGTACCGTCAAGGCAAAGCGTATTAGGCTTTACGGTTTCGTCCCGGTCGAAAGTGCTTTACAATCCAAAGACCTTCATCACACACGCGGCGTTGCTGCGTCAGGCTTTCGCCCATTGCGCAAAATTCCCCACTGCTGCCTCCCGTAGGAGTCTGGACCGTGTCTCAGTTCCAGTGTGGCTGATCGTCCTCTCAGACCAGCTACCCGTCGTTGCCTTGGTGGGCCATTACCCCGCCAACTAGCTGATGGGCCGCGGACTCATCTGGTTGTGATAGCTTGTATACAGAGGCCACCTTTTCCCTCAGCCTCCGAAGAGACCGTGGGCTTATCCGGTATTAGCCAATCTTTCGACTGGTTATCCCAGGCATCCAGGCAGATTATCCACGTGTTACGCACCCGTGCGCCGCTCTACTAAGGGTTGCCCCTATTCGCGCTCGACTTGCATGTGTTAGGCACGCCGCCAGCGTTCGTTCTGAGCCAGGATCAAACTCTCCAATTGTATTCTTGGTTTGCTTGAACCGGCGTTCCCCGAGACCCGGCTAAGGAGTCTCGGCTCGCTGATTCGTCGGCACTCCCCTCCTCGCTGCGCTTTTCAGCGCTGCTCTTGGAGGTGAAGCGCCCTCAAAAAATTGACTGCGGGTTTCCGCAATCCATTACTGCTTGGGCTTGCTATTTGGTTTTCAAAGACCGAGCCGCTTGTTTTGCTTCGCGACTTTTGCTACCGTCTACTTCGTTGCCGGTTTCGTTTCAACCGGCGGGGTTGCAGCTTCTATTTCAGTTCGCAGTCAGCGTCAACTTCGCTTTTGCGTCCTGCGGGCTGCTTCGAATCTCGTCGGCACCGTCCAGTGACTTTCGCCGCTTCTTTTCGAAGGGGAGCGGCTTCTACTTCAGCGCCGCGTTCCCTGTCAACCGCTTGCTGTCAGCTTTTCCCACCGCTTTGCGTCCGTTGTGTTGCCTTCCGGACGGCTGCTTCTTCGGTGGGGCGCGGCTTCTATCTCTTCGCCGCGTTCGCTGTCAACCCGCTCGTTGACTGCCCTATTTCCTTGTCGGTGCTGCTCTCTCCACGAAGTGCCTTCCGCACCAGTGCGCGGGCTTCGTAGCGAGGGGCGCGGCTTGTACCACCACCGCATCCGCGATCAACCATTTTGGTGGCGACCGTTTGCTGCTGTCCACTCTCCGCGTTCCGAGCTGCTGCGTTCGGTCCGGTTCGGGCGGGGCGCGGCTTCTACCTCTTTGCCGCGTTCGGGATCAACAACCTTCGTCGATCCTTTTCTTCCCCCGCGCTGACTTTCCGAGGCCCGGGGGCCAGCGGTTCGTTGCGCGGGGGTCCAGTCTCTAACGCTTCGGTTCGGCGACGTCAAACCCTGATTGATCCGGGCCTGATCATTCGTCCCCAGCCGCCGGGGATATGGGCACGCCGTTCCAAGGTGTGAACCCCCGGCTCCGGCTTTCTTCTTTCCCAGTCACTTCCCTCGGCGTGCTGCCTGCTCCTCGTCCTGTGGGGCGCGCCATCGCGTCCCGAAGAGCTCGTCCGCCAGAGGGAAGGTGATGTTGAAGTTGTGCCGGCCCATCCGGCTGGGCTCGTGGTGCACCTGATGGTGGCGCCGGAGGAAGGAGATGCCGGGCAGCCGAGCGCTCCAGTGGTTGCCCGGCAGGTGCGTGGCGAAGTGCACCCACTCGTACGCCAGGTAGTAGCCGAGCGCCGTGGCGACGAAGAGCCAGCCCGCATTGGGGGATATCAGGAGGAAGCAGAGCGCTCCGAGCGGGGCGGCGATGGCTCCCAGGAAGAAGAGGAGCAGCACCGGCGGGAAGAGCACCATCTTGAAGTCCCGGGGGGACTCGTACGCCATCGCCTCGTGGGTGAAGAAGCGGTGGTGCTGGACGGTGTGCCGCTCGAACATCAGGCCCAGGCCCCGGGTGCGGTGGTGCATGGGGCCCCGGTGGCCGAGGAACTCGACGGTGTTCGCGAACGCGATGACCGCCGGGACGCCGAGCAGCTCCCAGAAACGAGGGGCCTCCACCTGGCTCAGCGCCAGGGCGATTCCGCCCAGGCAGACGAGGCTGGTGAAGGCGAAGTGGACCTGCCCCCGGTAGCCCGGCCCGAGGGTCCGCGCCCGGTACTCCTCACGGAAGGCCTGGACCTTCTGGGGGACGGGGCGCGGTTCCATGCGTCAGGAGCGCTTCGGACCCTTGTCTTCCGCGGGCTCTTCCTTCCGGCGCGCGAGCGACTTCTGCAGCTTCTTCATCCGGTCCAGGATGAGGGTGCGCTTCAGGCTGGAGAGGTGGTCCACGAAGACGTGGCCGTCCAGGTGGTCGATTTCGTGCTGGAGCACGTGCGCGAGCCGCCCGTCCGCCTCCAGTTCGTGCCACTGGGCCGTCTTGTCCTGGTAGCGGACCTTCACGCGCTCGACGCGGGGGCACTTCTCCCAGACGTCCGGCACGGAGAGGCAGCCCTCCTCGTACTTCACGCTCCCCTCCTTCGAGAGCAGCTGGGGGTTCACGATTTCGAACTGGGTGCCGTCCTCGCGGCCGACGATGGCGACGCGCAGGGCGACTCCCACCTGGTTGGCCGCGATGCCGATGCCCTTGGCTTCCGCCATGGCCTCCGACATCTCCTGGAGGAGCGTTTCGAGCGCCGGGCCGAAGTCGGTCACGGGCTGGGTGGCGGTGGTGAGTACCTTGTGGGGCCAGATGACGATGTCGCGAGCCATGCGGCGGACTCTGCCATGCGGCCCCTTCCATTGCTCGGCAGTTCCGCTAGACCGGCGGCATGCACCCGCACTCCCAGCTCATCACTGACTTCTATACGGCCTTCCAACGGCGCGACGCGGACGGCATGGCCGCCTGCTACCACCCGGACGTGGAGTTCAACGACGCCGTGTTCCAGGGCCTTCGCTACGCGGGGGTCACCTCCATGTGGCGCATGCTGCTGGAGCGCGGCAAGGACCTGGAGCTCGAGTTCAGCCAGGTCCAGGCCGATGACCGCACCGGCAGCGCCCACTGGGATGCGCGCTACACCTTCAGCCAGACGGGCCGGAAGGTGCTCAACCGCATCGACGCGACCTTCGAGTTCAAGGACGGGAAGATTGTCCGCCACACCGACCGGTTCCCGTTCTGGACCTGGTCGCGCCAGGCGCTGGGGCCAGTGGGGTGGGCGCTCGGGTGGACGCCGCTTTTGCAGAACAAGGTGCGCGCCCAGGGCGCCGCCGGCCTGCGCAAGTACATGAAGGAGCGCGGCGTTCAGGGACAGTGACTCACTCCCTCACGTCGAGCGTCTTCAGCGTCACGGGCTCCCTGGGGCCCCGGCGTGACAGCGTCGCCTCGCAGCGCACCTGGCCCATCCAGTCCGTGTAGCGCAGCGACGCCCTGCCGTCCGCGTGCAGCCACAGCGTCGCGTGACCGTGGTTGCCGCGGTCCTGGCGCACGCCCGTCCATTCCGGGAAGCGCGGCCGGGACTCGAAGAAGCGGACCGGGGCCACCGGGTACTCCGGTGCGTCCCTGCGCTCGGAGGGGAAGCCCCCGTGGCCCAGGCTGGCTCCGATGAAGGGCAGGCCCGGTGCGCGGTCGTAGAGCGCTCCGGCCTGGGCGCCTCCCCAGCACCAGAGGTCCACCCACTCGCGCTCCACGACCAGGGGGCTCAGGTCCTCCGTCACCAGCGGGGCGAGCCGCTCCGCGTCCGGGCCGTAGGGCGCGGCGTGGGTCAGCAGGATGTTCATCGCTCCGCGCCGGCGTCCTTCCGACAGGCGCTGCTCCAGCCACTGCAGCAGCGCGGGCTCACGGTGGCGGCCCGCTTCGAACCACGCGGTGTCCAGGCCGATGAGCTGGAAGCGCTCCGAGGCGAGGCAGAAGTAGCTGCCCTCCTGCGGGTGACGGGAGCTCGCGCCCCGCCGCTCGTCCAGGTAGCGGAAGTAGGCGCCCGCGCCCGAGCGCATCTCTGGCGGCGCGTTCAGCGTCAGCAGCGCCGTCGTCCCGAGCAGCGGCTCCAGCGGCTCCGCCAGGTGCGCGTCGAATTCGCCCTGGCGGCCCGAATAGAAGACGCCGCCCAGGTGCACCGCGCAGTCCAGGCGCTCGCCGCGCATCACCAACTGCCGGGCGATGTACCGGGAGGCATATTCGCCCGTGCCGAAGTCCCCGAAGAGCGCCACCTCCACCGGATGGCCGGGCTCCGGCTCCCGCAGCGGATAGACGAAGCGGCTCTTCGCTCCGAAGTGCCAGCGGAAGGGGGCCTGCCGCGCCGCCGCGCCCTGCTCCAACCAGACCGGGCCGCTGAACAACAGCCAGCCGCGCAGGTCCGCCTGAGGCTCGAAGCGCGTGCGCGTGGGGTCGATGGGGATCTCCTCCGTCCTCAAGGGGAAGGTGAAGTCCGCGGGCAGCCCTCCCGATCCCTGACGGGCGTGACGCTCCGTCGCGTCGAGCTGCTCCTGGAGCTGGCCGGGGTCCGTGAAGAGCAGCTCGAGCTCCCGCAGCGCCTCCACGAACGCGCCCACCGTGACCCTCGCGCCCAGGCCACTCTCCGTCCAGCGCAGCACGTCCTCCGGCTCCCGCAGGAAGGCGGACTTGAGCGCCTCCAGCTCCTCCGGGCCGAGGAGGGGCAGGTCCGTGTCCTCCGGCGGCGCCTCCGACGGCACGGACCTTCCGCTCCTCGCGGGCGGCCGGTAGCCGAGCGATTCGTAGAGCGGATTCCACCTGCTTTCCATGCGTCCCCCTGGTGATGGCATCGGATGCCCAGGGACGTATTCTCCCAGGCATCCCCGACACTCCTGCTCACCCTGGGGTGCCGGAGCTCAGGGGCTGGAGGCGCCCGTGCCTTCCTTCCGGAAGGTGTAGAGCGTGTAGTACGAGCCCGTGGCGAAGCCGGGCAGCTTGAGGGGGTTGAACACGCTCAGGTTCGTCATCACGCCGCCCACGAAGCCCGGTGGAACCTCCACCAGCTTGAGCGCGCCTCCCGCGAGCACCACGCCTGACTGGGGCTGGTCGTTGCTCACGAGCACGCACTCGCCCTGCGCGGTGAAGGCCCCCACCGGCAGGAGGAAGCGCGCGTGGAACGGGACCTGCGTGCCCGGGGTGAAGCCCCGGTCCGTCAGCCGGAAGCAGGCCGTGGCCGAGCCCACCCTTTCGTAGGCGCCGTCTCCCGCGGGCACGTAGAGCCCCGCGCCCAGCTTCACGGTGGGCGTGAAGGGCGCCGCCGCGCACACCGCTTCATCCGGCGGCGTGGCGGCATCCTCCTGCGAGCGAAAGGCATACACCCACTCCGTGCCGGACCGCAGCCGCACCGTGGCTCCTGCCTGTTCCCTCGTCATGTCCAAACCCATCTTCAGGACCGCGGGTTGCGTGCTCCGGTCACTGCCAGGACAGCGCGTACTCCGTGTCCACCGGGCCCGTCTGGCGGCCCTTCACCTGGACGCCTCGGGCACCGAGTGCCTCGATGACCGCCTGGAGCACGCCTTCGTGGTACGCGGGCGGCATGAAGTCCCGCTTCATCATGAGCTTGCCCGCGCGGTCGCTGGACCACTCCACGGAGCGATCGCCGTAGCTCACCGCCGCGCGGTAGCCCGTGGGCAGGTTCGACACCAGCCGCTTGGGGCTGTCACCCGCGAGCAGGAGCAGCGTCTTGCCCGCCGCCGACGACAGGAAGTCCGTGGTCGCCTGCGTGCCCATCTTGCGCAACATCGCGTCGAAGCCGCCCAGCTGCGGGCCCATCAACTGCGCGCCCGTGAAGGACAGCTTCAGGAAGCCCGCCACCGGGTAGTTGAAGAAGTCCACGAACTTCTTCTCCGGCACCACCGCCAGGCATTTCTCCACCGCGGCGTCGCCGCCCAGGATGCGCACCGCGTTCAACGCGCCGTTGAAGAACATGCCTCGGGCCGTGTCGTCGGGGGTCGCCACGGACAGGCGCTTCTCCAGGTCCTGGGCGATGGCCGGCTCCAGGACCGCGACTTCCTTGCGCTGCTCACTCATAGAGGGGGGAATCTCCGAGGGGGGAGGAGATGAACACCCGTGCGCGCTACAGCCGCACGAGCTGGGCCCCATAATGGACGTTGGCACCGACAGCCGCCACCACCACCAGGTCCCCACTGCCGAGTGCAACGCGACCCTGCTCCAAATCGTCCGCTAGGAGAATCAACATCCCGGCCGCGGAAGTATTGCCAATGCGATCCACGTTGCAGGCCACCGACTCCTTCGGCAGGCCCGCGCGGGCCACGAACGAGTCCATCACCCGCTTGTTGGGCTGGTGGAAGTAATAGCGCTTCACCTGTTCACGCACCGTGGGCGTAAGCACCGCGTTCAGGCACTTCTGCATGTACTCCGGGTAGCTGCGCGCGACCTTGAAGCCGTCCACCACGAAGGCCATCTCGGCCGGGCGCGTGCGACCCGGCTGGTAGGGCAGCTTCAGCATGCCGCCGCCCCGGCGCGCGACGAGCTCCGCGTACGCGTTGCCGGAGAACGAGGAGAGGATGCCCGGACCGTCCTCGGGGACCTCCTGGTTGCGCAGCACCACCGCGCCCGCGCCGTCTCCGAAGACATACATGGACAGGTAGGCGTTGAGCGCCTTGGGGCGGCCCGGCGTGGGCGGCAGCTCGTCCGTGTAGACCTCCCGGTTGAGCAGCGGCGAGGTGAACGCCGAGGCCACCACCGCCACCGTGCGGAAGCGGCCGCCCTCCATCATCTTGCGCACCAGGTCCAGCACGTAGGGCGTGCCGCCGCAGCCGTCGTCCACCACCAGCGCGAAGGCGTCCTCGCGCAGACCCAGCCGCTCATGCAGCGCCATGGCGTCGTGGTTGAAGTGCGGCGCATCCGGGGTGCAAGTCACCACGAAGAGCGCGTCCAGCTCCTTCGCCTCCACGCCGCCGCGGGAGAGGGCCTGGCGCAGCGACACCTCGCACATGTCCGTGTTCGTCGCCGGGTAGAAGCGCCCCATCACGTCGTCCGGCGGCGGGATGGCGCGGCCCGTCTCGTCGTCGAAGTCCCAGAGGAAGCGGCGCTCCTTGATGCCAATCTTCTCTTCGATGCGGGCGGCCGACCAGCCGGGGATCGCCTTCGCGATCCGCTCGTTGGAGATGGTCCGTGCTGGGACGAACGAACCCGCGCCCACCACACACACCCGTTCGGTCATTTCCATGGCCTCGTGATTTCACAGCCTTGCCGGACGGGATGGATTCCCTGGCTCCTGTGCCTAGAGCACGTTCCAGGCCACTTCCTAAGCCCTTGGAAAGACGGAGTTCCTGTTCCTGGACAAGTCATTCGTGAAGTACAGGCCAGGACAGAACTGCCTCGGAGGCCTGTGAAATCCACAGGATGCGGAATGTTTCAGAAGTGAAGCCATCGACGTGGAATGAATCACACGCGACGTGTCAATTCACTGCTGGTGGACATTCGAATGACCCACGGTGTCTGCCATTGGTCTGGCGCTGTCAATGGCCCCCGCGTCGGCAAGGGTCCACCGCCCCCTGCCGGGCGGGCGGTGGACTGACGACAAGCCCGCCGCGCCTCCCCCCCTATTGCCAGCAGGTCGCTCCGAGCCCTGACCGCACTACGGAAGACAGGGAAAGTCGGATTTCGGCCACCCAGGTGCGTCGAATTCCTCTTCGGATATTGCGCGGTGCGGGCCCGGGTGGATCGCGCCCCTTCTAGAAAGGGATGTTGTCGTCGTCGCCGGGGGGCGGGATGTCGCCGTCGTCCGGCGGGTTGCCGAAGCCGTAGCCACCACCACCCCGGCCTCCACCGCGCGAGGGGGCCTCGCCACCACCGCCGCCCTCACCGCGCTGCCGGGCAATCTCCGTTTCGATGGCGGCCAGGAGCTGGCGCTCCTTGTCGTGCCAGCGCGACTTGCTGGGGTCCGACAGGGAGCGGCGCGCGCCGTTGGCGTAGAACTCGAGGTCCTGGAGGCTGGCGCCGTAGACGGGCGCGCCCTTGCTGCGGCCGTAGTTGGGCAGGAGCGTGCCGTCGCCACCGCCGCCGCCGCCACCACCAGACGGGGCGCCCGAGGACGCGGGACGGCGATACGCCGGGGCCGACGCCGCGACGGGCGTGGCGCTCATGGACAGCTCGCCCAGTTGCAGCGTGAAGCCTTCGCCATTCCTGTACGCCGTGCCCACCCGAACCTGCTCCACCGAACCGTCGGGACGGCGGACCGCGACGGTGACTGGATATTGCTCGCTCATGGGGCCGGGATTCCCACCGCCACGACCCCCATGTCAATCAAAGGAAGCAAGCCGTGTCGGGCCCGAGGCACGCACGGCGGGCCGCTCGGGGCGACCCGGCACGCGGGGAGGCGCGCGGACGACGTCCTCCGTCAGGTCAGCGACACCATGCCGCCGCTGGAGCCCTTCTTGCGCAACCACGCCTTGGGCTTGGGCGGCGCCACGGGCGCGGCCGGCTTCGCCGTTTCCTTCAGCGCCTGGCTGCCCGCGCGACCGCGCGGCAGCGTGACGTCCGGGACCGACTGCGGCTTCGCGCCATCCACCCACGCGTCCGGGCGGCGGCCCGTGCGGATGAGCAGGCGCAGCTTCTGGTAGTGCGCCGAGCAGTAGCCCTTGGAGCGGCTCTGGCGCTTGCAGCCAACGACGGCGCAGGCCTCGTTGCCTTCCGCGGCGGCGGCCTTCGGCGGGCGGCCCGGAGACTTCGCGGCGGGCGCCTTCACGGGCGCGGCCTTCGCGGCGGGCGTCTTCGCGGTGGGCGCGGCCTTCACGGGCGCGGCCTTCGCGGCGGGCGTGGCCTTCGGCGGACGGCCCGGACGGCGGCGGGCCACCGGCTCCGGCGCCAGCGTGGGCGTGCGCACGCCCGCGACGGCTCCCAGGCGGCTGGACAGCGGCGCCAGGCGGTCGGTCACCGCGCGCAGCGCATCCAACGCATCCAGCCCCTTGGCCATACGGGCCACGGCCTTCTGAACGGGAGCCAGTTGCAGTTGCAACTCGCGGCGGACCATGTCGCGAAGTTCGGTTTCAAGGGAAAGTGGGGCCATGTGGGGCAGGATATACACCCAACCGCCTGGGGAGGGATGGAAACATTCCCCAGGATGTTAAAGGAACCATCCATGACTCCGGTTCCCACTCCCGTTCGCTTCCGCGGCACCGACTCCTACCTCACGAGCGAGGGCCTGCAGGCGGCCGTCAACTGCGCCCTCACGCTCCAGCGGCCCCTGCTGGTCAAGGGCGAGCCCGGCACGGGCAAGACGCTGCTGGCGGAAGCGATTGCCCAGGGACTGGGATTGAAGCTGCTCACCTGGCACGTGAAGAGCACCACGCGCGCGCAGGACGGCTTGTATGTCTACGACACCGTGCAGCGGTTGTATGACTCGCGCTTCGGGGACGGGGACGTGCGAGACATCCGGCGATACATCCGCATGGGGCCGCTGGGCGAGGCGTTCGCCGCTCCGGAGCGCGTGGTGTTGCTCATCGACGAGGTGGACAAGGCGGACCTGGAGTTCCCCAACGACCTGCTCCACGAGCTGGACCGGATGCGCTTCCGCATCTCCGAGACCAACGACGAGGTGGTGGCGAAGCACCGCCCCGTGGTGCTCATCACCAGCAACAACGAGAAGGAATTGCCTGACGCGTTCCTGCGCCGGTGCGTGTTCCATTTCATCGACTTCCCGGAGCGCGAGCTCATGCAGCGCATCGTGGACGTGCACCACCCGGGGCTGGACAGCGCGCTGGCGGACCAGGCGCTCAAGGTCTTCTACGAGCTGCGCGCGATGACGCGTCTGCGCAAGCGGCCGTCCACGAGCGAGCTCATCGACTGGATTTCGGTGCTCAAGGCCAACGGCGTGGTGGAGCTGAAGCTGGAGGAGCAGCTGCCGTTCCTGGGCGCGCTGCTCAAGAAGGAGCAGGACCTGGTGGCGGTGGCGGAAGCCTTCGGACGCGGCCGGCGGACGCGCGCTTAAAGGCAGCACACGGAGGGCACGCCATGTTCCTGCCGTTCTTCTACGAGCTGCGAAAGCGCGGGGTGAAGGTGGGCGCGCAGGAGGCGCTCGCCCTGGCCGGGGCGCTGAAGGCCGGGCTGCATGACAGCAGCCTGGATGGGTTCTACCACGTGGCTCGCGCGCTCCTGGTGCACTCGGAGACGCAGCTGGATGCCTTTGACCAGGCGTTCCTGTCTCACTTCCAGGGCGTCGCCTCCGACGCGCTGAAGCTCACCGAGGAGCTGCTGTCCTGGCTGGAGGAGGCCAAGGAGCGCACCGACCTGAGCCCGGAGGAGCTGGCGCTCCTGGAGCAGTGGGATCCGGAGGAGCTGCGGCGGCAATTGGAGCAGCGGCTGAAGGAGCAGACCGAGCGCCACGACGGCGGCACGCGCTGGGTAGGCACGGGCGGCGCGTCTGCCTTTGGCAACAACGGCGCGGCCCGGCAGGGCGTGCGCATTGGCGGCACGGGCGGGCGTCAGGGCCAGGCGCTGTGGCAGGCCGGGGCGCGCAAGTACGCGGGCTACCGCGACGACCTGGTGCTGGACACGCGGCAGATGGCGGTGGCGCTGCGCAAGCTGCGGGCCTTCGCGCGCGAGGGCGTGGCGGAGGAGCTGGACGTGGACGAGAGCATCGCCGCCACCGCGAAGAACGCGGGGGAGCTGGAGGTGGTGACGCGTCCGCCGCGCAGGCCCAACACGCGCGTGGTGCTGTGCATGGACGTGGGCGGTTCCATGGACCCGTACGCGCACCTGGTGAGCCGGCTGTTCAGCGTGGCCAGCCAGGCCACGCACTTCAAGGAGCTGCGCACCTACTACTTCCACAACTGCGTCTACGGGAAGCTGTACGCCACGCCGCAGCTGACGGGCGGCATCACCGTGCCGGAGCTCACCGCGCAGGTGGGAAGACATCACAAGCTGGTGATGGTGGGCGATGCGTCCATGGCCCCGTATGAGCTGGGCATCCGCACGGATGCGAATGGCCAGTACCGCCAGGAGGGGCTGGAAGGGCTCACGTGGCTGATGCAACTGGCGCAGCACTTCGAGCGCAACGTGTGGCTCAACCCGGAGCCTCGCGGGTCGTGGCGCTCGGGGACCATCGCGGTCATCGCCAATGTGTTCCCCATGTTCGCCCTCACCGTGGAAGGGCTGGGTGAGGCGGTGAACCACCTGACCCGGGGGAAGACGCCCCGGGGCGCGATGGCTCGGCGGTAGTCATTGCTCCGGGCCGGAGATGGGTTCGTCCTCCTTCCGGCCCAGGCGCCGCTCGATGGCCTTGCGGTGCACGCCCAGCAGTCTCGCGGCGGCGCTCTTGTTGCCATCGGCGAGCGACATGGCTTCGGTGATCATCTCCTGCTCCAGGCGCTCCAGCTTGTCTCCCGCGTCGGGCATCCTCAGCACCGTTCGCACGAGTTCCTTCATGGGGTCCTCACGCGCGGCGCCCTGGCTGGGACGGCCCGGCAGCTCGGAGAGGACCTCGGGCGTGATTTCGTCCGTCTCGGCGAACACCGCCAACCGGTCCACGAGGTTGCGCAGCTGGCGCACGTTGCCGGGCCAGGCCATCGCGTGAGCTGGTCCACGGCCTCCGCGGAGAAGCGCAGGGGGCGCCGCTGCTGCTGGACGAAGTGGGCGAGCAGCGCGGGGATGTCCTCGCGCCGCTCCTCCAGGGACGGCACGCGGACCTCCAGCACGTTGAGCCGGAAGTAGAGGTCCTCGCGGAACTTCCGCTGCCGCACCAGTTCCTCCAGGTCCGCGTGCGTCGCGGCCGCCACCCGGCCCTGGAAGGCCTGCTCCGCCGTCGCTCCGATGGGGCGGAAGTGCCCGGCCTCCAGGACTCGCAGGAGCTTGGCCTGGAGGCTCAGCGGTAGCTCCGCGATTTCGTCCAGGAAGAGCGTCCCCTGCCCCACCGCCTTCATCAGGCCGTCCTGCCGCCGCTCCGCTCCGGTGAAGGCTCCCCGCTCGTGACCGAAGAGCTGTGACTCCATGAGCTGTTCGGGGATGGCGCCACAGTTGATCTCCAGGAGCGGCGCGTCTGGCCGGGGCCCCAGGGCGTGCAGTGCTCGGACCGCGCCTTCCTTTCCGGCTCCCGTGGGGCCCAGGACGAGGACGGGGCGGTCCGATAGCGCCACCCTGCGCACCAGGGAGAGCAGGCGCTGGTGCGCGGCGGAGCTTCCCACCATCCCTGGCATCCGCTGGACGCCTTCGCGCGCGGAGGACCTGCACCTCCTGCTCCAACTTCCGCCGGTCCCGCAGTCCTTCGAGAATGGGAACGATGAGCTCCGCGCAGAGGTCGTCCTTGAGGACGTAGTCGTAGGAGCCCAGGCGCATCGCGGTGCGGATCTCCGCCATCTCGCTGGAGGCGGTGACGACGATGGGGACCGCGCTCGTGCGCTTGCGGATCTCCTCGATGAGGATGAGCCCGTCGCGGTTGCGCGAGTCCGCGCTCAGGCGGATGTCCACCAGCGCCACGTCGATGGATTCCTCTGCGAGACACCTTCGGGCTTCGTCGAGACTGGCGGCCTCCCGGAACGCCAGGCCCGCCATGGATGACAACACTGTCGTGAGGACCCGCCGTGCGCTGCGCTGGTCGTCGATGATGAGGATCTTCATGCACTCTCCAGCGAACGAGGGTCCGCGAGGCGGCGGGCGTGGATGCGGAAACAGGTGCGTCCCTGCTCGCGATGGACGGCGATGTTCCAACCGAAGCGCCGCACGATTCGCTGCGTGACGGACAGGCCCAGTCCCAGCCCTTCCTTGCGCGTTGTCATCCAGGGATCGAACAGTGTGTCCTTCGCGGCCTCCGGGATGCCCGGACCCGAATCCCAGACCTCCAGGAGCTGCTCCGGGCCCTCCTCCCAGGCACGCACTCCCACCTGTCCTCCGTCCCCCGCCGCCTGGACGGCGTTGCGCAGGAGGTTGGCGAAGAGCTGCACCATGGCATCCGGCTCCGCCAACAATTGCAGCGATTCGGGGACGTCGACCGTGACGTTGATGCGCCTTGCCTGGACCTGGTCGCGGATGAGGTCCAGGGCTCGGCGGGCTCGGGGAAGTACCGCCACCGGCTCCACGCGAGGCGGAGGCAGCGACAGCCGGCGCAGGGAACCGAGCATGCGCTCCAGCCGCTCGAGCTCCTCCCGGCCGATGTCGACGTCCTCGGCTTCCAGTGGCTGGGATTGGCCTCCCTGGCGGAGCAGGTGGCGGAAGAAGTTCAGCGGATAGGCGATCTCGTGGGAGATCTCCGCGCTCAGCACCGCGAGGGCGAGCCGCTTCTCCTCGTGCGCCGCGCCCACCTGGGCCTGGCGGAGTACGTCCAGCTCCTGGAGGACCTGAGCGTTGTGCAGCGCCACTCCGCCCAGGCTGGCGATGGTGTGGAGCAACTCCAGGTCCGCGTTCGTGTAGAGCGCGGCCTGATGCTTGGGGGCCAGCAGCAAGACGCCTCGCAGTTCTCCGGATGAGCGCATGGGGACGAGGAGCTTCCGGTGCCAGGGACCCTCCTGCGTCCACAGGTGCGTGCCCGCTTGAAGGGTGACCTGCGCATTCTCTGGCAGGTGCTCCACCGTCGACCATTCTCCCAGGTCGAGGACCTGGACCTGCCCCGTGGGCAACCAGCGCCGGACGACGCGCTCCAACGTGTCCCGGAGGGCGCCGGGCTCACGCGGGGCGGACAGCTCGTCGCTGAGCTGTTCCACGGTGGGGCGGAACTGGAGGGTGGCGGGGAAGAAGAGTCGGACCACGAGCGGTCTTCCGAGCAAGACCAGGGCCAGGAAGGTAGCGAACGCGACCAGCAGCGGCAGTGCCTGCGACACCGTGGAGACATCCAGGAACCGCCGCGTCGCGAGCCAGGCGAAGGAGGCCGCGAGCAGTCCCGCCAGCACCAGGGGAATGGCCAGCAGGCGCCGCGTGAGCACCGCCGTCACCGCCAGCACGTTGTGCCGGATGAGGCCGTAGCCGATGGACAGCGGCAGCAGCGCGATGAAGCAGGGCACCACCAGGTAGAAGCCCCGGCCGGAGAACACAATCACCGCGAGCACGACCGGGAGCGCGGCGAGCCCCCAGGCCGCCGCGAGCAACTCCGCCCGCGCGCGTCCAGTGCTGCCCTTGAGGCGGACGAGAATGGCCACGCCGCAGACCAGCAGCGAGCCCTGGGACGCGACGTCCACCCAGTGGCGGACCCGGGCCGTGTCCAAGCCCAGGCCTGGCGCGATGAGGAGCCACGCCGCCGCGAGCACGGCCGCCACCGCCAGCATCCACAGCGCGGTCAGCCAGACGCGACGCAAGCGCATGGGCCGCTCCGGGAAGGCGTAACCCAACCACACACTGCCCACCGCCGTCCCCAGACGCGACACGATGAAGAGCGGCATGAAGGTGGCTTGCGTGTGATAGTCGAACAGCGTGAGCAGGAAGACATGGCTGGAGATGCACAGCACGCCGTAGGCCAACGCTCCGTCCCTCCGGCCCGCGAGCAGCAACACCAGCAAGCCGGACCACAGCAGGAAGCCGCCCACCAGGGCGTAGACCCCGAAGAGGAACAGGCCTTCTTCCGCTCCGAAGTGGCGCAGGGGTTGGTTCAGGGTGAGGCGTTCGCCTCCTCGTCGGAGGAACGTCAGGGCCACGTGCGCGCGGCCCTGACGTTCGGCCTCCTGGACACAGGCGCGCAGCTGCGTTCCGGGCAGCCCTGACTTCGCGACGTCTCCGTCCACGGGAGCCCCCTCACAAGCCACGAGGAGGTCCGGGTGGCGCAAGGGCATCCGGAGGCCCTCGCTCCACGTGGGCAGGTAGACGGAGGAGAAGGCTCCGTAGGGGTCCACCAGAAGCGAGGCGAAGGGAGTGCCGAGCGTGGTCGACACCCGCCATGCCACTGCCGCGCTCAGCCCCACGCCCAGGATGGCGAGGAGGAGGACGGTCCACCACCGGCTGCGCGTCACGCCAGACGTCATGGCCCCGGGCTCCTTGCCCCTGCGGGTTCATGGGTGCGTGACGGTGGGCCCCCCATAGAGCTGTGTCACGGCCGCCATCAAGGCGAGAGCGCTCATCTCCGCCTGGAGTGACGACTTCCCGGAATGGGATTCATCCAGGGAACGTGCGCGTTCCGCAAGCCAGGTCCCCAGTTCGTTAAAGCCTCCCTTGTACGCCAGGGTCGCTCCGAGCCGGGCTACTCCGGGCGCGGTGCGCAGCAGGCCTCGGGGTGGATGGCCCAGGGCCTCCGGGAAGCCGATGCCGTGGAGCCGGGCGTCCTCTTCCGCGTCGAGGGCGTCATCGAGGCACTGGGAGCTGAGCAGGAGCAGGTCGAAGGCTCGGCGGAACGCGGGCAACCGCGCGGGGTCGCCGTGAGCGAGCAGGAGACAGAAGGCGCTGGTGCCCAGCCAGGAGACCTTCTGGCTCACGAGGCAGGCGTACTGGGCCATGGACAGACTGCGGCGGGACAGCAGGGCCTTCTCGTTGGACACGGCCTCGGCCCAGTCCTCCAGGGCCACCTTGATGGCCTCGGTCGCGAGGACTTCGTTTCCGGTCGCGTCCGTCAGGGATTGCAGCCACTGGTCGAACAGGGCCTGACGGAGCCGGGGCCACTCCGGGCGCTGTGGGACCTGGCCGTCGTCGAGCCGGTCGATGAGGAGGCCGAAGAAGCCTCCGCGGTGGTGGGCGCGGAGGTAGCGGGACTGGAGTTCCGGGGCGAGGCCGGGGCCCTGGCGCTCCGACGCGTAGGCCGGGAGGCGCTGGAAGGGGGCCAGGGCGCTGTAGTCGTTCCAGCCTCCTTCGGGGTGAGTGGTCAGGCCCAGGTGGAAGGGGAGTTCCTTCGCGAAGGGCTGGAGGTCCTTGGGCAGCGCTTCGAGCGTGACTGTGTATTCGAGGTCGCTGGGGCCCATGGGGTCAGTAGCAGAAGTTGTCTTTATCGCGGGGTTGATCCACGAAGCACACGCCTCCACCTTCGTAGGGCTCCAATTCATTCAGGTCCGTGTCCCTTACGAATCTCGCGATCTGTTCAACAACGCCAGGCTGAAACTCAAGCGAGACAATGGGGAACTTGTGCTCGAAATCCATCCAAGAAACACCCGTGAACTTGATGTCATTGAAGAGCACTCCCAACACTGCCTCGACTGCGTCCACGCCGCACTCCCTGGGCTTCATCTCGGCTTTCCTCGCCGCCTTTTTCAGCGCGTGAAGGTAATTATGGGCCTGCTTCGTGTCCGTGGGGTTGAATAGCCACTGGTAGAGCAAGCCGAGCTCAAGCTCGCCCACCTTCAGGACGCCATACGCATCAGGACCTGCAGAGTCCTTCGCGACGCCGTCCTTGATCTTGCGCAGCAGTGCGTAATCCTCGCCCCCAAGTGCCCGCCTCAGTCCCTTCCACTGTCCGTTGCTCAAGGCGTACGGGATGAAAATCATCGTCCCTGATTCCGCGCAGAGGTCCGTGAACATGCGGTTGACTTCTTCTCGTGGCAGATCAGTGCTGCTTGGCGCAGAGAGCTCGCTCCCAGCGTTCGCCACATGCTGACAGAGCTTGCCGCGCAAGTCCTCTCCCGACTGGTAATTATCAGGAAGCTGCGTCCCAACGGGCACGGGCGTCTTGAAGAGCTGCCGATAAACGTTCCTCAAAACCTCACGAGTGAACTCCTTGCTGTCACTCTCGGATTGCGTCGCCTGGATTTGCTTTGCTTCCGGCATGGGCTTCCTCGGGGCTGTCGGCTTGACACCGTGAACGCACGCTTTGTTTGCCTTGACCATCAAAGCAACAGGCGTGCCTTTGCGTCCAGTCACGGTCAGATGACTGCCTCCGGGTCGTAATGCCTGCCTGGAGTGGACGAATCCGTCCACCCTGCCCGGGTGGATGGCCGGATTAGTCCCATGGCTTGCGGCCTTGCCCTGGCGAACGGGCGGCATGTGGCTTGCTCAACAGCGATTCCTGTCAGGCCGATGCGGGTCTTTGTCACCCACCCACGTCCGGCTGGACCCGCCCTTGAGGATCGTCATGCACGAACGAACTGGCGGGGCCGTGCTGCCCCGACTCCTGGCTTTGCTGTGTCTGCTCTGCTCCTTGAGCGCCTCCGCTCAGCCCTATGAGTACCTGGCTGTCTATGAACCCATGTCGGAGACGGCGAAGCCGCTTCGATTGGAGGTCACCCAGAACGGTCTGCTTCCTGATGGCGGCGAGCAACACCGGCTCGACCGAATCGTGGTGCACTTCAAGACCGACGGCGTGTCCCTGAGCGCCCTGTCCCTCTTCAGCCGGCTGCGCTTCAAGGTGGAATCCAGCACGGTCCAGGCGGAGACCGAACTCCTCAAGGAGAACATCGAGAAGCTCCCTGACCGGGAGTTCGTCCTCGTGCGCTGGCGGGGCGACGACCGGCCCGAGCCCATCTCCAACGTCAAGATCACCGTGGAGGCCGTCTACACCGCGGAGTTTCTCTGCCTCCAGGAGAACGCCCTCCTCCAGAGTGAACGCAATGTGGAGCGCTTCCCGGTCCCCCACTTCTACAAATCCGCCGCGGGCTCACTCCACAAGCCTTCCGACTGGGGCTCCTTCGAGCGATGGCTCATCCGGGACGGCGAGACAACCCCACTGTTGATCTACACGTTCTGCTCCGACTCCTCGGACAAGGACCGGGGCGTCGTGGCCTGGAGCGAGGCCCAGAAGGACCATCGCTTCCTCTTCGAGGAAGACGAGAAGGACAAGTCCCTCCGGGCCTTCCGCCAGGCCCACAAGCGGGCGCTGTCCGACCGCATCGTCCGAAGACTCAACGACCGCTTCTCCAGCTTCGGGCGCTCCCTGGTGTCCGAAACCTCCGAGCCCGACTACGACAACGTCCGCGTCGAGGTGAAGGACGCCCTCACCCTCTCCATCGTCAAGAGCGTGGGCTCGCTGCTCCTCGTAGAGGAAGCGGGCGGCACGGTGCAGCCCCTGGCGGACCTCATCGACCAGGACGCAGAGGTCGCTCTACGGCTCAGCTACCCCCACTGCTACCAGTTCCCCTACGGCTCCATCATGAAGAGCCCCTGGGTCTTCGAGCTGGAGGTCCCCGACGGCAAGGACGGCAAGACGCGCAAGGCCAAGGTGGACCTGGGCTTCCAGGACGGGTGCACCCGGAAGCTGCTGGTGCCCTGGAAGGACTACCTCAACCAGCGCGTCACCTTCCGCGTCATCTACCGGGTCCCCGAACGAGCGGACATCGTCGTCTTCAACGACTCCTTCAACGTCTACAACCTGGGGCTCATCACCACCGCGCCCATCATCACGGAGATCGTCTCCGCCGCGCAGAAGGCCTCGCCCCGCGACGTCGAAGCCACGTCCAGCATCCCCGTCTCCTTCGCCCTGCCCATCAGCCCCAATCGCTCCGCCTCCGTGGCGGTCACCTTCCCCTTCACCGTCAGCTTCAACACGCGCACCTTTCCCAATCTGGCGGAATACTTCGCCGTGGCCCCCTCCATCTCCCTGGTCGCGGGGAGCGCTTCGACAAGCTCCGAGGAAGAGGAAGCCAACGTCCGGCTGGCCCTGGGCATCGGCGTCAACCTGGCCCGGGCCTTCCACTTCGGCTACGCGTGGGCTCCCTCCGATGGCGGCCGGTACGTGCTCCTGGGAATTTCCATCCCGGACCTGCTCCCGCTGTTGAAGAAGGGCGAGTAATAGTCCCCCGCCCGACCGTCGGTGTGCCTGCCGACGGACGGGCGCGTTTGGTGCGGCGCGGCGGACCCAGTTACGGCATGGTGCGCCCGCGACGCAGGCTCAGCGCGGGAGGCCGCATGACGACCGAGAAGATCGATACCCAGGCAATCAACACCATCCGCACGCTGTCCATGGACGCGGTGGAGAAGGCCCACTCCGGCCACCCGGGCGCGCCCATGGCGCTGGCTCCCGTGGCCTACCAGCTGTGGCAGCAGGAGCTGCGCTACGACCCGGCCACGCCCAACTGGCCGGACCGCGACCGCTTCATCCTGTCCAATGGCCACGCGTCCATGCTGCTCTACAGCCTGCTGCACCTGGCCGGCGTGAAGCGCGTGAAGGACGCCAAGGTCCTGGACGTCCCGGCCGTGTCCCTGGACGACATCCGCAACTTCCGCCAGCTGGACTCAGCCACGCCCGGCCACCCGGAGTACCACTGGACCACCGGCGTGGAGACCACCACCGGCCCCCTGGGCGCCGGCGTCTCCAACAGCGTGGGCATGGCCATCGCCAGCAAGTGGCTGGGCGCCCACTTCAACAAGCCCGGCTTCGACCTGTTCACCCATGACGTCTACGCCCTCTGCGGCGACGGCGACATGATGGAGGGCGTGGCGTCCGAGGCCGCCTCGCTCGCGGGCCACCTCCAGCTGCCCAACCTGTGCTGGATCTACGACAGCAACCACATCTCCATCGACGGCAGCACCGACCTGGCCTTCACGGAGGACGTGGGCCGCCGCTTCGAGGGCTACGGCTGGCGCGTGCTCAAGGTCACCGACGCCAACGACCTGGACGCGCTGTCCAAGGCCTACAAGTCCTTCAAGGACGAGCGCGGCAAGCCCACGCTCATCATCGTCAACTCGTTCATCGGCTTCGGCTCGCCCAAGAAGCAGGGCTCCGCCAGCGCCCACGGCGAGCCCCTGGGCGCGGACGAAATCAAGGCCACCAAGAAGGCCTACGGCTGGCCCGAGGACGCGCAGTTCCTGGTGCCCGACGGCGTGCAGCAGCGCTTCCAGGAGCGCCTGGGCGCCCGCGGCAAGGCGCTGCACGACGCGTGGGAGAAGTCGTTCGCGGACTACCGCAAGCAGCACCCGGAGCTGGCCCGCGAGCTGGACGCGCTGCTCAAGCGCGAGCTGCCCGAGGGCTGGGACAAGGAGCTGCCGGTGTTCCCCCCGGACGCGAAGGGCATGGCCACCCGTGAGTCCGGCGGCAAGGTGCTCAACGCGCTGGCGAAGAACTACCCGTGGCTCGTCGGCGGCTCCGCGGACCTGAACCCGTCCACGAAGACGTACATCTCCAGCTCCACGTCCATCAAGCCGGGCGAGTACTCCGGCCGCAACATCCACTTCGGCGTGCGCGAGCACGCGATGGGCTCCGTGGTGAACGGCCTCAACCTGAGCCACGTGCGCGGCTACGGCGCCACGTTCCTCATCTTCAGTGACTACGAGCGCCCCGCCATGCGCCTGTCGTCCCTGATGGAGATTCCGTCCATCCACATCTTCACGCACGACTCCATCGGCCTGGGCGAGGACGGCCCCACGCACCAGCCGGTGGAGCAGCTGATGTCCCTGCGCGCGGTGCCGGGCAACGTGGTGCTGCGCCCCGGCGACGCCAACGAGGTGACCGAGGCCTGGCGCTACATCGCGCGGCAGCAGCACCACCCGGTGGTGCTCGTGCTGTCGCGCCAGCCGGTGCCCACGCTGGACCGCACGAAGTTCGCTCCCGCGTCCGGCGTGGCCAAGGGCGCGTACACGCTGCTGGAGGCGGAGGGCGGCACGCCGGACGTCATCCTCATCGGCACGGGCACGGAGGTGGCGCTGGTGGTGGAGGCCGCGGAGAAGCTCAAGGCCGAGGGCGTCAAGGCGCGCGTGGTGAGCATGCCTTCGTGGGAGCTGTTCGAGCAGCAGCCCCAGGACTACCAGGACAGCGTGCTGCCTCCCTCCGTGAAGGCGCGCGTCGCGGTGGAGAAGGGCGCGGCGTTCGGCTGGGAGCGCTGGACGGGACACACGGGCAGCATCATCGGCATGCGCAGCTTCGGTGCCTCCGCCCCCATCAAGGCGCTGCAGCAGAAGTTCGGCTTCACCGTGGAGAACGTGGTGAAGGAGGCGCACGCCACCATCGCCAAGGCGAAGAAGCACTGACGCGCCTGTAGAAAAAAGAAGGGCCCCGGACCCTCCCCCGAAGGTCCGGGACCCCTCTGACTTCAATCCCCCCACTTCAACTCAGGCCGCGAAGAACACGGGGCGCGTGGGGCGCGGGTTGCTGACGAACTTCATCTCGTTGATCATCTTCTTGAAGTCCTTCTGGTCGATGCCCGTGGAGCCCTGGGCCTGCGCGCGGGTGGCGTACTTCTCGTAGGTGTCGACCACCTTCTTCGCCTCCGGCGTGAGGCGGTCGTAGTTCTGACGCGCCCACTTCATCGTGTCGGTGAACTCGGTGCCGGCCGCCTGGCCGTCCAGGTCGCCCGCGCCCTTCTCGATGGCGGCGGTCAGGTCGTTGCCGGAGATCTTGCCCTTCTTGGAGTCCAGGCCCTCCAGCGCGTCGCGCATGGAGCTGTCGTGGAAGGTCTTGAAGCCCTCCATCTTCTTGAACATGGCGTCCGTCTCCGCCTGGGTCATGCCGTCCTTGCCGGCCTTCTTCGCGGCCTGCTGGTAGGTCTTCAGGACCTCCTTGGCCTCGGGCGTGAGGCGGCTCTCGTTCTTCGCGGCCCACTTCTCGAACTCCTTCAGCTCGGAGGTGGAGGCGTGGGCGTCCTTGTCGGAGATGCCGTCCTTGATGGCCTTCGTGAGGTCCTCGCCGGAGATGGGGCCCTGCTCCTTGTCGAGCGCCTCCGTGGCCTTGCGGGCGCTCACGTCACCGGCGCCCACCTGGGCCAGCTCCTTGTTCATGGCGGCGGTCTCCTTGTCCGTGAGACCGGTGCGGCCCTGCGCCTGCGCCGCCTTCGTGTGCTTGCGGTAGACGTCCAGGACCTCCTTGGCCTCCGGGGACAGGCGGCTCTCGTTCTTGGAGGCCCACTTCTCGAACTCCTTCAGCTCCGCGCCGCCGGCCTGGCCGTCGTGGTCCGCGGTGCCGTTCTTGATGGCGCGGGCCATGTCCTGGCCGGAGACCGTGCCGCCGTGGGTCTTGCTGTCGAGGTTGGCGAGCGCCTTCTTCGCGCTGGCGTCACCCACGTCGCGCATCTCCGCGAGCATCTTCTTGAAGTCGCCCTGCGGGATGCCGGACTCGCCGCGCGCCTGGGAGAGGGCCGCGTACTTGCTGTAGATGTCCATCACCTGGCGGGCCTCCGGGGTGAGGCGCTCGCGGTTGTTGGCGGCCCAGTCCGCCACGGCGCGGTACTCACCGGAGGCGGCCTGGCCGTCCAGGTCACCGACCGCGGCCTCGATGCTGTCCGCGAACTGCTCCGCGCCGATGGAGCCGGAGGTCTGGTTCAGCTTGTTCATCTCCACCATGGCGCCCAGGTCCTTGGGCTGCCAGTTGTCACGCGGGCCCCAGCAGCCGTGGCCCTGCGTGGAGAAGCGGTCGCCGACGTGGTTGTGGTGGTGGGCCTTCAGGTCCGCGAGCTGCGACTTCAGGCCTTCCATCTGCGACTTCATGTTGTTGAGGGTGGCCTTCATCTCCGCCGCCTGCTTCGCCGGGGACGAGGTGCCGCGCAGGACCGCGAGCTCCTTGTTGCCGAGGGCCGGCTTGCTGTTCAGGGCGGTGGCGACGGCGGCGGAAGCGGACTTGGTGATGGTCATTTTTGATCTCCGGGAGGAGCGGCTTCCGTTTCGGAAGCGGTCATGCCGGGACCTATTGCTCGCGTCGTGCCAGCCCGCCGGGTCACCCCACCCTGAGGGATTCCATGGGGTTACGCGGCGATGACGCGAAAACCGGGGTGGTGACAACAGTCACCAGCGGTGATGACTGTCACCATCCCCCCCGCCCCCGGGGTGGTGACGAAAGGCATCACTTCCGGCGCGCGGGCTTGAGCGCCTTGCGCACGCGCTGCTTGCCGGCGGGACGGTCCGCCACGTGGACGTAGCCCCGCTTGAGGAAGAACGGGAGCGTGCCCGTGTAGGCCATGGCGTTGCTGATACGCGCGGAGCCCTGGGGCGGTTTCACCGGATAGCCTTCGAGGGTGGCGGCGCCCTCGCGGCGCACCGCGGCCTCCACGGCGGCGAGCAGCGCGGTGGCCACGCCCTGGTTGCGCCAGCTCCGGTGGATGAAGAAGCAAGGCACGGAGGTGACGGCGTCCGCGTCGTCGCATTTGAAGCTGGGGGCCCGGTCCAGGCGCGAGAAGTGGCGGCGCGGGCCGAAGGTGGCCCAGCCCACCGGCTGGCCATCCGCGTAGGCGAGGATGCCCCTGGCCTCTCCGCTCGCGACCAGGGCCTTGAAGCGGCGCTTTGCCTCGGGGCCTCGGACGTCGTCGTAGCGCTCGCCCTCCGGGATGCGCCAGTACATGCACCAGCAGCCGCCACAGGCGCCGTTGGGGCCGAAGAGCTTCTCGAGGTCGGGCCAGAGCTCCGGGGTGAGCTCCACGGTCTTCAGGTCGGGTGGCGCCATGGGGCGCCCGTTCTAGACGCCGCCGCGCAGCTCTGTCTCGGGCCAGAGGGCTCCGTCCCTGGGGGTGAGCAGGAAGGTCAACTTCCCCTGGTGGAAGCCGCGCACCGGGCCCGGTGGCTCCGGGTAGCCCGGGGGCAGGCGCCACTCTGGGGGCTGGAGCGGCGTGGCGGCGATGGACTGCCCCTGGCGCAGGGCTCCCACGTCCTGGTCCGTGAGCGCTCGCGAGTGCGTCCAGGGGAGCAGGTCGCGGCCGTGCCGTTCGATGCGCGCGCCGGGGCCCGGGTCCTTCCACGGGCCGATGGCCGTGCGCTTCAGCGCGGAGAGGTGCGCGCCGCAGCCGAGCGCGCGCCCCAGGTCCCGGGCCAGGGAGCGGACGTAGTAGCCGCCCCGGCAGGTGAGCTCCAGCGTGCTGGCGTTGGGCAGGTCGTGCGACAGCCAGCGCGCGGTGTGCAGGTACACGCGCGAGGGAGGCAGGTCCACGGCTTCGCCCCGGTGGGCCTTGCGATAGGCGGGCTCGCCGCCGAGCTTCTTCGCGCTGGTGGCGGGGGGCACCTGATCCGTCCAGCCGAGGAACGGGCGCAGCGCGGCTTCGAGTTGTCCGGGCGTGAGCGCGGCCGTGTCCCCCTGATGCACGGGGCGGCCGTGCAGGTCTCCGGTGTCCGTCTCCGTGCCCCACTCCACCCGGGCCTCGTAGACCTTGGGCGCCGCGTGCAGGTGTTCGAAGAGGTGCGTGGCCGGGCCCACCAGCATCAGCAGCAGCCCTTCCGCGAACGGATCCAACGTGCCGCCGTGGCACAGCGCCGTGCGGCGGCCGGGCCTCGTTGCCTGCGCTTCCTCCTGGAAGGCCCGGACGGTGGCGAAGCTGGTGGCGCCCACGGGCTTGTGCGTGAGGTAGAGGCCGGGGGTCATTCGTCGCTCCCGTCGCGCTTCACCGTCGTCGCGCCCTGCTGCTTCTCCAGGTGCACGGGCGAGGTGCCGGTCTTGTCCGCGATGACGTTCGCCAGGGCTTCCGCGTGCGTCGTCACCCAGACCTGGCTGTCCTCGGAGGCTCGCACGATGAGCCGGCCCAGCGGCTCCAGCAGGTCCGGGTGCAGGCTGGTCTCCGGTTCGTTCAGCGCGAGGAACGGCGGCGGCCTGGGGCTGAGCAGCGCCGCCAGGAGGCACAGGTAGCGCAGCGTTCCGTCCGACAGCTCCGGCGCGGCCATGGGCCTCGACAGGCCGGGCATGTGCAGGAAGAGGCTGAAGCGGCCGTTCTCCGCGCGGATCTCCAGCCTCGCTCCGGGGAAGGCGTCGTCGATGCCCTGCTCCAGGGCGCGGTCATCCCCAATCTCCCAGATGGTCTGGAGCGCCGCCGCCAGGTCGCGCCCGTCCGACGCGAGCACCGGCGTGCGCACGCCCACCTGCGGGTGCCGGGGCAGCGCGTCCGGATCCGTGCGGAAGTGGTGGTAGAAGCGCCACGCGCTCAGCGTGCGTTGGACCTCGCCCAGCCTGGGGAAGCGGTGCGGTTCGGCGAGTTGATCCATCACCGACTCCGAGCCCCACAGCTCCGTGGGGAACGTGATGCGCTGACCGTCCGCGTCCCGGATGAAGGCCGTGCGGTCCTTGCGCTCCATCAACACCAGACGCCGGCCCCCCGCGTGCGCCCAGAGGTGCTCCTCCTTCACCTCCGGATCCAGGGTGAACATCGTCTGGGGTGGCGACGTGGGCACCACGCCGCACTGCAGTTCGTAGGTGAGGTCGTCCAGGTCGACCGTCACGCGCATGCGCGCCGGCTTCTTGGGGTCACGGGGGCCGGCCCACATCACGCTCGAGGTGCCGCCCTCGTCCGCCAGCGTTCGCGCGAGCCGGCCCTCCGCCGCCGCCGCGAGCAGGTACAGCGCGCGGTACAGGTTCGTCTTGCCGCTGCCGTTGGGGCCCACCACCACGGTCACCGGCCCCAGCTCCAGGTGGAGCTGACGCACGGAGCGGTAGCCTGCGATGTCCAGACGCGTGAGGGCCATGGCGTGCGCGTGAGCCTACCCGGCCCGGAGCGCAAGAGCCTTCTCTTCATGCGGGGAGATGCTTGCGGGATGGAGGCGACTTCAGTCACTCCGCGTGGGGGGAGCGTTCCTGCGTCCGAACCGTTTCCAAGGACGCTCCACATGACGCCATTCCCCCGTTGGTTCCTGTTGCTGGCCCTGACCGGCTGCTCCTCGTCTTCATCCCCCTTCAGCGGTGACATGGATGGGATTCCCGAAAGGAACACCGCGCCCTGGGACGGCCGCGCGGAGGCTCTCCCCGAGCGCACCGACTCCGTGGACCCGGGGCCCTATTCGGACTGCGCCTTCACGCTCGCCGTCGGGGCCGCGGCCGTCGCGTGCGACGACGTGTCCCTCTTCGACCGGTCCACGTGCGCTCCCGGCGCGCTCGATGACCTGGACAGCGTGGGCCTCTACTCCCTGAAGACCCGCCCCTCCTCGGGCGACAGCGCCTCCTCCAGCTACACCCTCCAGTTGCCGCGCGAGGGTGGCAAGGGCACCCTCTCCGGCCAGGCACTGACCCGGCAGGAGATTGGCGCGGGTTCGTTCTTCACCTCGGCCGGGGACCTGGTGTTCATGGGCTGCACCCGGCCCACGCCCGACCGCATCAACGGCTGCTACGTCCAGTGCGCCCAGGGCAAGGTCGGCACCGTGGGCACCTTCACCGCGACGCGCCCGGGCATCCGGGCACGCGGTGAGTCCGAGTCCTCCGGCCTCACCCTCGTGTCCGAGGCCTCTCTCGCCCTGGGCATGCCCGTGGACGTCTACGTCACGAAGGGACACGCGTACGTGGTCGCCGTGGGGACGGCCAGCAAGCCCGGAGGCCTGGCGGTGTTCGACGTGAGGGACCCCGCGCGCCCGGTGCTCACGAAGACCGTGCAGCTTGCCGGGGACTCGAACTGGAACGGCGTGTGGGCCAAGGACAACGCGCTCTACATCGCGAGCGCCAGCTCGGGCGTCCTCGTCTACGACATCTCCAAGCCCGCGGATCCGCGGTACGTGCGCGCCGTGACCGATGCCCCCCTCAACGTGCGCAGCGTGTTCGTGGAGGACAAGTGGCTCTACGCCACTGCCGCGGCGCCCGGCGACGCGGTGCTCATCTTCAACGTGTCCTCACCGCTCAAGCCCGTGGAGATCAACCGGGTGCCCCTGGGCGCCGGTGGCAGCGGCCCCCATGACGCCTTCGTGTACGAAGAGCGCCTCTACGTGAGCCACACGGAAGCGGGCTACCAGGCCTTCGACGTGGCGGACACGAAGTCCGTGTACCCGATGGGCGGATACTCCTTCGACGGTCAGAACTCCCACGCGAGCGCGGTGGGCACCTTCGCGGGCCGCACCGTCGCCTTCGAGGGTGGCGATCACCCCGGCGCGCACCTGCGCATGCTGGACGTCACCGACCCCGCGAACATGAAGCTCATTGGCGAGTACGCCCTGCGCCCGGAGACCTCCATCCACGACATCCGCCTCCGGGGCTCGAAGCTGTACGTCGCGCACTACCAGGAGGGCGTGCGGGTGCTGGACGTGTCGGTGCCGCCGAAGCCGCGCGAGGTCGCGTACTTCAACACGTACCGGGAGACCGACCCGGACCGCACGGGCTCGCCGCTCGAGGGCGCCATCGGCATCCGCGTGCCGGGGGACGGCTTCATCTACGTCGTGGACACTTCCCGGGGGCTGCTCATCCTCTCCGAGCAGCCATGAGCTAGACTCCCCGCGACTTCGCGTCGGCCGTGGACCGCGAAGCTTCCGCGCTGGAGCCTCCATCCCATGACGTCCTCCCTTCGCCTCCTGGGCACGGGCCTGTTCGCGTGCGCCCTGGCCCTGTCCGGCTGTAGCGACTCCAACGAGCCCGCCCCGGGCCCGTCGGAGCCGACGCCCCCCGACGAGCTCACCGACTACATCGACGTGGTCCCCACCGAGCCGTGCATGGACGCGAGCTACGCGAAGCCGAGCGCGAACTGCTCCGACCCGGCCAGCTTCAAGCTGGCCGGCTGTGACCTGGCCTCGGTGGGCGCCGTGGAGTCCTCCGGCGTCTACCAGGCCCTGTTCCGCTACAACGCCCTCAGCGCGTTCGGCGTGGGCTTCCGCCTGGACACCCCTCCCAGCTTCCTGGGCAACCCCCTGGTGCGAAACCAGGTGGGCCCCGAGGGGCTCTTCGTCACCGGGGAGTACATCACCTCCGCCAACAAGCATCAGCAGTACGCGCTCGCGGGCTGCCGCGTGCCGGAGCCCGGCCGCATCACCGGCTGCTTCGTGCGCTGCACCGAGGGTGTGCCGGAGTACTCCGGCACCTTCGACGCCCGGCGGATGAACCTGTCCCACGAAGCGCCCACGGGCGCCCAGGGCATGCGCCTCGTCTCCGAGACCGCCATCCCGGTGGGCGACCCCGTGGACGTCTACGTCACGAAGGGCCACGCCTACGTGGTGTCCCTGCCGCGCGGCAAGGAGGAGGCCGGCGGCCTGAGCGTCATCAACGTGAGCGACCCGGCCCACCCCGTCCTCGTCACCCGCGTGAGCCTGCCCAACGACAATTACTGGAACGGCGTCTGGGCCAAGGGAGACGCGCTCTACGTCGCCAGCGGCGGCTCCGGCGTCATCGTCTACGACATCACGAACCCGGCGGATCCCCGGTACGTGCGCGCGCTGCCCGGCGGCGCCATCAACGTGCACACCGTGTTCGTGGACGGCGACCGGCTGTACGCCATGTCCCCCTCCCCCAACGGGGAGACGCTCCTGTTCGACGTGGCCTCGCCGCTGGAGCCCCGGCTGCTCAGCCGCATCATCGTGCCCCACGAACAGGGCGCCTATCCGCACGACGCGTTCGCCTACCACGACCGGCTCTACATCAACCACACGACCACCGGTTACGCCGTCGTGGACGTCACCCGCCCGGACGTGACGCCCGTGCTGGGCCTGTATGCCTTCGACGGCCAGTACAGCCACGCGAACGCGGTGGGCACCTTCAACGGGCGCACCATCGCCTTCGAGGGTGGCGAGCGCCCCGGCGCACACCTGCGCGTGCTGGACGTCACCGACCCGCTCCACATCCGCCTCATCGCGGAGGTGCGCAAGCGCCCGCAGACGTCCATCCACAACATGATGCTGGTGGGCACGCGGCTCTACGTGGCCTGGTACCACGAGGGCGTGCGCGTCTTCGACGTGGCCGAGCCCGAGCGCCCGAAGGAGATCGCCGCCTTCGACTCCTTCCAGGAGGCGCACCCGCGCAGCACCGACAGCCTCTACCAGGGCGCCATCGGCATCCGGGTGCCCGGCGACGGGCACGTGTACGTCGTGGACCTGTCACGCGGGCTGCTGGTGCTGGCGGAGCCGTGACGCGCGGGCGTCACTCCGTTTCGATGCGGTTCCGGCCGTTCTCCTTCGCCCGGTAGAGCCGGGCGTCGGCGACGCGCAAGAGCTCGTCCAGGGTGGTGCCGTCGTGCGGCGCCACCGCGAGCCCCGCGCTGAAGGTGACGTGGAAGGTCCCGCCCGCGTCGCCCTCGAAGGTCATCGCGGACAGCTCCTCCGCCGTGCGGGAGAGGATCTCCTTCGCGCTCTCCGCGGACTCGCCCAGGAGCGCGACGACGAACTCCTCGCCACCCCAGCGGGCGCGCAGGTCCTCGCGGCGGAAGCGCGCGCCCAGGAGCCGTCCCAGCCGCATCAGCACGCGGTCCCCCGCGAGGTGGCCGTGCTGGTCGTTCACCTTCTTGAAGTGGTCCACGTCCAGGAAGCACAGCGCCAGCGGCTTGTCGCTCCGGCGCGCCTCCGACAGCCGCGTGCCCACCGCCTCCACGAAGGGACGGCGCAGCATCAGTCCGGTGAGCGCGTCGCGCTCCGTGCGCTCGCGCGACAGCCGGGCCCGCTCCAGCCGCGCGTGCACGCGGGCGCGCAGCTCCTCCTTCAGCACGGGCTTGGCCAGGTAGTCATCCGCGCCGGCCTGGAACGCGGCCAGGCGGAACTCCAGCCCCACCTGCGCGGTGATGAGCAGGATGGGCAGCTCCTGCCACTCCGGCGTCAGGCGCAGGATGCGGCACAGGTCGAACCCGCTGGGCCCGGGCATCTGCACGTCCAACAGCAGCAGGTCCGGGCGGTGCTGCGCGAGCGCGTCCAGCAGGCCGTAGGCGTTCTCCAGTCCCACGACCTCCACGGCGTCGCTCACCAGCGCCTGGGAGAGGGCGCGCACCGCCTCCGGGTCGTCATCCACCACCATCACCTTCGCGCGCTCCAGCCGGCGCGTGGCCACCAGGCGCTCCGCCGCGGTGGCGAAGTCCTGCTGGGTGAAGGGCCGGGGAAGGAACAGCGACGCGCCCGCGTGCGCCGCGTGCACGCGCTCCTGGAGGCCTCCGCCCGTGCTGGAGAAGGCCAGCGGCAGGGACTGGTGGCCCTCCATCGCGCGCAGCGCGCTCGCGGTGGCGAGCCCCGCGGGGCCCATGTGCAGGAGCGCCCCGTCCACCCACTGCTTCTCCACGGCGGCGCAGGCCTCCTGGGGCGTGGCGGCCGTCACCACGCGCACGCCTTCGCGCTCGCCCATCCGGCGCGCGTCCGCGAGCACGGAGGTGTCCTCGTCCACCACGAGCAGCGTGCCCATGGCGGCGACGACGGCCTCTTCCGGCTCCGGCTCCGGGGTGAGGACCGGCAGCGACACGCGGTCCTCCAGCGCGCGGAAGCCCTCGTCCACGCGGGCCCAGTCCAGCGCGCCCCCGGTCTTCACCGGACGCATCACGTCCTCCAGCGCGCCCGCCGCGATGCTCACGTCGCGGAAGCCGTAGCTGCCCGCGGTGCCGTGCAGCTTGTGCACGACGCTGTAGGCCTCATCCAGGGCCGCTGCGTCGCCGTGGCGCCCCTTGCCGAGCAGGGCCTGGAGCGTGGCCAGCCGCTCCGGCAGCTTCGCGCCATAGTCCGCGCTCAGCAGGGCCAGGCTCACCGCGAAGTCGTCCACGGGCGCGGGGGCGGCCTCCTCCATCGCCTCCTGGGGCGGGGGCGGCGGCTGGGCCACCGCGAAGAGCTGCTCCAGCCACACCGCCAGCTCCTCCGGCCGGTAGGGCTTGTGCACCACGCGCGCCACGCCCAACTGGCGCGTGAGCAGCTCGTGGCTCTTCAGGTCCTTCCAGAAGGCGGACGCGAAGAGCACCGGCAGGTCCGGCTTCGACTTGCGCAGCTCCCGGATGAAGTCCGCGCCCGTCATGCCCGGCAGGAGGCCGTCCACGATGGCGGCGTCCACCGGCTTGGACTGGAGCACCTCGCGCGCCTCGGCGGCGGTGCGCGCCGGGGTCACCTGGTAGCCCCTGTCCCGCAGGAAGGCGCAGACCAGGGCCTGGAGGTCGCGGTCGTCCTCCAGGAAGAGCAGCGTCTTGTCGTTGCGCGCGGTGCTCATGGCATCGCCTTTCGGGGCTCGGCCGCGGCGTCGCGGCGGGCCAGCAGTCCGTTGAGCAGCTCCCGCACGGAGGCCACCAGCTCCTCTTCGGAAGCGCGGGCCTTCGTCAGGTGCCGGGTGAGGCCCAGGGTGAGCTGGCGCTGGTCGGTGCGCGACAGCTCGCGGCCGGTGAAGACGATGAGCGGCGTGGCGCGGCCCTTGCCCTGGCGCAGGATGTCCACGACCTCGAAGCCGTCCAGCCGGGGCAGCCCCACGTCCAGCACGATGAGGTCCGGGGGCGTGTCGCGCGCGAGCGCCACCGCGCTCTCTCCGTCCGCCGCCTCGATGCACAGCGCGCCCAGCCGTTCGAACTGCGCGCACAGCACCCGGCGCGTGGTGGCGTCGTCGTCCACCACCAGCACGCGCGCCTGGCCCGGCTGGCGCATGGCGTACCTCAGTGTCTTCAGCAACCGGGTTTCATCCACGGGCGTGGGCAGCCAGTCCACCAGCAGCGCCGTGCCCGCGTCCTTCACCCCCTGCTGCTGCGAGCGCCCGGACAGGGCCAGCACGGGCAGCTCGCGCGTGCGCGGCTGTTCCCGCAGGCGGCGCACCCAGTCCAGCACGGTGCCGTCCGGCATCTGGGTGTCCACCAGCAGCGCGTCCGGCAGCGCGTGCTCCACCGCCTGCATGGCCTCCGTGAGCGTGGCGGCGCGCACCACCCGGTAGCCTTCATGCGACAGCAGGCCGCGCAGGAGCGCGGACAGCTCCGTGTCCGCGGTGACGATGAGCACGTTGTGGCGCGACTCGTCCCGGGGCCGCGGCGCGACGGACGGCGCGCGCAGGGACTCCAGGGTGAAGTGGAAGGTGGCGCCCTGGCCCGGGGGGCTGGACACGTCGATGCGGCCGCCGTGCTGCTCCACGATGGCCTGCGAGATGGCCAGCCCCAGGCCGGTGCCGCCCTTGGAGCGGGTGTCGGACGCGTCCAGTTGCTGGAAGCGGCCGAAGAGGCGGGGGAGCTTCTCCTCCGGGATGCCGGAGCCCTGGTCCGTGACGCTGAAGCGCACCCGGCCGTCCGCCGTGAAGCCGGCCGTCACCACCACGGAGGCGCCCTGGGGGGAGAACTTGATGGCGTTGGAGACCAGGTTGGTGAGCACCTGGATGAGCCGGTCCCGGTCGCCCTTCACCTGCGGAGCACCCTCCACGTCCGAGCGCAGGGTGACGTGCGCCGTCTCCGCCATGCCCTGCACGCCCGCGAGCGTGGCCTCCACCAGGTCCTGCGCCGTCTGAGGCTGGAGCTTCAGCTCCAGCATCCCGGACTCCATCTTCTCCAGGTCCAGGATGTCGTTGATGAGGCGGATGAGCCGTTCGGTGTTGGTGCGCGCGATGCGCACCATGTCCAGCGCCTGCGAGGGCAGCTCCCCCACGATGCCGTTCTCCAGCAAGCCCAGCGAGCCTCGGATGGAGGTGAGCGGCGTGCGCAGCTCGTGGCTCACGGTGGAGACGAACTCGTTCTTCATCCGCTCCACGGCCTTGCGCTCCGTGAGGTCGCGCACGAAGACGGTGGTGCGCGGCGGGCCGTCCGCGTGCACGCGCGCGAAGGTGAGCTCTGCGGGGAACACGTCGCCATCCGCGCGCAGGCAGGGCGATTCCAATCGCGCCGCGCCGCTCTCCTGGAGGAGCGCGGCGTGGACGGCCTCCCGCTGCGAGGCCGGAAGCGTCGCGGGCAGCGCCAGCGCCAGGAAGTCCGCGCCCACCGCCCGCGCGGACGGCAGGCGGAAGTGGGACGCCGCCGCGGGGTTGAACTCCACGACGCGGCCGGATTCATCCAGCACCACGATGCCGTCCGGCGACGCCTCCAGGATGGCGGCCTTGCGCGCGTCGCTGGCCCGCGCCTCCGCGCTCGCGGCGGACAGGGCCTGGGTGCGCTCCGCCACGCGCTCCTCCAGCCCCCGGTTGAGCTCGCTCAGCGCCGCGGACGCCCGCGCCAGCCGCACCAGCACCACGAGCACGTAGACCACCAGCAGCAGGCACACGCCGAACAGGACGATGCGCGTGCGCTCCGCGCGGGCCTGGGACTGCTCCTGGAGCTGGAGGTACGTGGTGATGAGCCGCTCGGCCTCGCCGGTGGCGCCGTGGTCCAGCAGCGCCTGGAAGGACGCGTCCGTGGCCCGCTGGAGCGCCATCAGCTCCCGCGTGCGGGCCTCCAGGGCGTCCAGCGAGACGATGGCGGGGGCGGCCAGCGGCTGCTTCCCGCGCGCTTGGGCCAGGCGCGCCAGCGAGGCCTCCACGCGCGCACCCGACGCCTCTCCCGGCGCGCGCGAGGCGAGCAGCACGTCCGCGTCCATGGCCTCCACGTGCGCGCGCGCGGCGCCGGGGGGCAGCGCGGCGGCGGTGGCGGCGACGACGCCAGGGTAGGCCTCCCGCAGGGCGGCCAGCCGCTGGTCCTTCTCGCGGGCCGCCGTCAGGAGCGCGCGCGAGCCCTCCAGCACGCGCAGGTACGTGTCCAGGGAGGCGTTGAGCGAGCGCATCCCCTCCGCAGGGAGGAAGCCGGGCGCCGAGCGCAGCTGATGGGCGCGGGCGGACAGCGCGTCGAAGTCCTTGTCGGACGCGCCGTGCAGCTGCGCCATGCCCACGCGCTGGCGCAGCACGTCCTGTTCCAGCTCCGACGTGGCCACGCGCAGCTGCCGCAATTGGGTGCGGTAGCGGTCGTGGTCGGCGGTGGAGCCCGGGCGGCCCAGGATGAACAGGGCACACAGCAGCACCAGGGCTCCGGCGGCCAGCGCGGCGGAGCGTTTGGACAGGCGGGGTTCCATCAGGGCACCAGGCGGCGGATTTCCTGCGGCAGGGTCATGGGGTCGAACGGCTTGCCGATGACGCCCACCGCGCCCAGCTCCAGGTAGCGCGCCACCTCCTGCTTCTGGACCTTGGCGGTCATGAAGATGATGGGCGTGTTCGCGGTGGCGGGCTGGGCGCGCAGCCGGCCGAACGTGGTGGGCCCGTCCATGCCGGGCATCATCACGTCCAGCAGGATGAGGTCGGGGCCCTCCTGGCCCGCCTTCTCCAGGGCCTCCGCGCCGGAGGACGCGAGCACCGTCTTCCATCCCCCCACACGGCTCAGGCTCAGCTGCCCGATGGTGCGGATGTCATCCTCGTCGTCCACGAGCAGGACCTTCTCGATTTTCGCCATGGGAGGGAGTGCTCCAGGGAGACGGGTTTGGATCGCCGTACGGAAGGCAGGGGGAACTGGATGTCCGTCAGGCGGCTTCAGGCCCGGGCTCGCACTCCGGCAGGTCGAAGGAGAAGCGGGTGCCGTCCGTGGGCGAGGTGGTGAAGCGCAGGGTGCCGCCCATGCGGGCCACCAGCCCGTGGGCGATGGAGAGCCCCAGGCCGGTGCCGGGGCGCTTGCGGGTGTCGGACGCGTCCGCCTGGGCGAACTTCTGGAAGACGCGGGCCTGGAAGGACTCCGGGATGCCGGGGCCGCGGTCCTGCACGCCCACGCGCAGGGCGCCGTCCTCGCGGGTGAGGGACAGGGTGACGCGCTCGCCCTGGGGGGAGAACTTGATGGCGTTGGAGAGCAGGTTCGCCAGCACCTGGATGAAGCGGTCCTCGTCCACGCGGGCGCGGGCGTGGGGCAGGTCCACCACGGCCTCCAGGCGCACGCCGTATTCGTCCGCGTAGCCCTGGTGGGCCTGGAGCGCCTGGGCGAGCAGCGGCGCGACCTCCGTGGGCGCCAGGTGGAGGTCCAGCCGGCCGGACTCCATCTTCTCCAGGTCCAGGATGTCGTTGATGAGGCGCAGCAGCCGTTCGCTGTTCTTGTGGGCGATGCCCACCATCTGCGCCACTTCGGGCTCCAGGGAACCGACGATGCCGCCGCTGAGCAGGCCCAGCGAGCCGCGGATGGAGGTGAGCGGCGTGCGCAGCTCGTGGCTCACGGTGGCGATGAACTCGTTCTTCATCCGCTCCACGCGCTGGCGCTCCTCCTCCAGCTTGCGGGCCTGGGTGACGTCCCGGGCGACGGCGTAGAGCAGCCCCTCCGCCGGGTCCGGCACGGCGTTCCACTGCAGCCAGCGCCAGGTGCCGTCGCGGCAGCGGGCGCGGTGCTCGAACTGGAGGACGGGGACGCCTTCGTGCGCGCGGGACAGGTGCCGCGCGGTGGCGGCGCGGTCCTCCTCCAGGGCCAGGTCCACCAGCGACGTGCTGTAGAGCTCCGCGTCGGAGAAGCCCAGGGTGCGGCTCCAGGCGCGCGACAGGCGCAGGAAGGTGCCGTCCATGGCGGCGATGCAGAGCATGTCCACGGAGACCTCGAAGAAGCGCTCCTGCTGCTCCAGCGCCGTGCGGGCCTCGCGCTCATCCAGGGCGTTGAGCTCGCCCTCCGCCCAGGCGGCCATGTCCGCGAGCGCGGCGCGGTCCCCCTCCGGGAAGTCCCGGGGCTGCGAGTCGATGAGGCACAGCGTGCCCACGCGGCTGCCGTCCGCGGCGCGCAGCGGGTGGCCCGCGTAGAAGCGGACGAAGGGGGCGCCCAGCACGAGCGGGTTGTCGTGGAAGCGCGGGTCCTTCAGCGCGTCCGGCACGACGAAGGTGGCGGGGGTGAGGATGGCGTGGCCGCAGAAGGACTGCTCGCGCGGTGTCTGCGGGGCGTCCAGGCCGTGGCGGGCCTTGAACCACTGGCGGTCCTCGTCCACCAGCGTGACGAGCGCGATGGGCACGCGGAACAGGTGCGCCGCGGCGCGCACGATGCGGTCGAAGCGTTCGTGCGCGGGCGTGTCCAGCAGACACAGCGAACGCAGCGCCTGGAGGCGCCGCGGCTCATCCGCGGGCGTCGGAGGAGGAAGCATGCGTGTGGCCCGTGCTACCCCACTTGTCTGCCATTGGGGAGAGGGCCCCACCCGAAGGCCCGGCCCCCGGGTCAGGAGGACAGGCGAGCGGCCACGCCATTGCAGTCCGGGAGGATTTGTCTGCTCTAGCCAGCGCGGCGCTTGCGAACGGTCCGCGGCTTCTTCCGAGGGGCGGGAGTGGACGGGGACCCGGGCGCCGGTTTCGGGGGCATGACGGACACCACGGTGCGCACCACGCGGGCCACGGCCTTGAGCTGGCGGGGCTCCAGGTCGCGCAGCGTGCGCACCAGGCGGCGCAGCTCCAGCGAGTCCTCCTCGCGCGGCGGGGACCGGGACGGCGCCGGAGCGGAAGGCGCCCCCACGCCCAGCAGCGCGTCCGCGGACACGGACAGCACGTCGCACAGCCGCCGCAGGGTCTGGGCCCTGGGCAGCATGCGGCCGCGCTCCATGCGGCTGTAGACCTCCATGGCGATGCCCACGCGCTCCGCCACGTCCGCCTGCGTGAGTCCCAGGCGCAGCCGGGCGTCTCGGGCGGCGGCTCCAAACACCGTGTTCAGCTTTTCATTCACCGGGGCGGGCACGCGGCAAAACCTTGCACCTCTCCCCCGGGGCGCAAGTTTTCAGGGCCTGACACGCAGCGCGAGCGCGCCCTGGATGATGAGCCCCATGGCCTTCAAGGCCTCTTCATCCAGGGGCCGCAGGGCGCGCACCAGCCGGCGCAGGGCGGGCGGATCCTCCTCGCGGTCCGCCAGGGCCAGCGTGAGCGCCTCGTCCGGGGGCTGAGGCCCGTCCAACCCCAAGAGCGTGTCCGCGCGGATGCGCAACACCATGCACAGGCGGCGCAAGGTGGTGGAGCTGGGCAGCACGCGCCCGCGCTCCATGCGGCTGTAGACCTCCATGGCGATGCCCACCTGGCTGGCGACGTCGCCCTGGGTCAGGCCCTGCCGCTCGCGGGCCTGCCGCGCCGCGGTGCCCACCGTGATGGCCAGCTCCTCGTTCATTGCCGCTCACCACCCCTGGCCGGACCGTGTCTCCCATGAAGTCAGGTGTCCGGCATCCTACCTGACACGGCAGCAACACTACCCCAAGGGGCGTGCGCCATGCTATGGACCTGCCACGTCTCATCATTCCTTGCGCGCATGCATCCTCCCAGCCACGTTCTCGCTCTCCGATTGGACTCCCCACATCCAGAAGCAGCCCGGCATCCCCAGGGCGTAGGAGGCACCCCGCGATGAGCCTGGAGGGAGGACATCCGCTGCTGCTCCAGCCCCAGGAGGTGGTGGGCAGCTTCCGTCTGTTGAAGCGCCTGGCCACGGGGGGCTACGGCACCGTGTTCCTGGCGGAGACCGGGGGCTTCCACGTGGCGCTGAAGTTCGCGCTCCAGGGGCCGCAGGACTCCGAGGACGGCTCGCAGGTGGACGCGCGCACGCTCAAGGAGGTGAGCGTGCTGCACCGCATGACCCACCCCAACGTGGTGGCGTTGCGCGGCTACCACCGCTGGCCGCACCCGCGCACGGGCTACCTGTTCCTGGTCATGGACTACGTGGAGGGTCCCACGCTGTCCGACTGGGCGGTGGGGGCGAAGCCCACGGCGCGGCAGGTGGCGCGGCTGTTCTCGGAGCTGGCGCTGACGCTGGACTTCATCCACCGCGCGGGCGTGCGGCACCGCGACATCAAGGGCAACAACATCATCGTGCGCGCGTCGGACGCGCGGCCGGTGCTGGTGGACTTCGGCTCCAGCGACCACGCCTGCGCCCCGGCCATCACGGACGGGCGTCCGCCGCCGGGCACGCCCAGCTACCGCAGCCCGGAGCTCTTGCGCTACTGGCTGAACAACCCCAAGGGCATGTCCCGCTACGTCTACCAGCCCACGGACGACCTCTATTCGCTGGGGCTCACGCTCTTCCAGGTGCTCACCGGGGACTTCCCCTATCCCCCGGACCTGCCGGCCGCGGCGCTGCTGGGCGGAATCCAGAGCATCAAGGGGCGGGCCGCGCGCTCCATCAACCCGCGCGTGCCCCGCGCCCTCAATGACATCTGCGAGCGGCTGCTGCGCCAGGACGCCAGCCAGCGCTACCAGATGGGCGCGGACCTCTACGCCGACCTGAGCGCGGCGCTGGAGCGCGCCCCGGACAGCTGGGACACGCCGCTGTTCAACGCACCGCCGCCCCACGAGGCCGTCACGGAGGAGTCCGACGCGTACTTCGACGGCAACGAGGAGGCGCGTGAGCTGCGCCGCTGGGCCCGCGCCTATGAGCGGCGCCTCCCGGGCGCCGCGCCCCACTCCAGCGCGTCCACGCCGCCCGTGCCGCCCCCGCCCGGCCCGTCACTGGGGCTGGCCGCGCCCCTGCCCCCGCCCATGCCCTGGTTCGTGGCCCGGCGGCTGGCGTGGCGGCGGCGGTGGGAGCGGTGGCTCCGGCGTCTGGGATTGCGCCGGGACGGATGAACCCGCTGGGTTGACCGCCTTGCGCACGACCCTGGAGGTTTTCCCCACGACAGGGTTTGTGCTACCTGCGGGGTGGAGCGATTCCCGCTCCACCTGAGAGGTAGGAAGGCAGGACATGAAGACGCCCGATACGACGACGGAGGAGAACCCCGGCATGCCCCGCCGGCCGCGCGTGCTGTTCACGGTGGGAGGCACGGCCTTCGAGTTCGTCCGCAAGCTGGAGGTGCGCTCCACCGGGGAGCTGCTGATGCTGGCGCGGCGGCGCTACCGGGGCGGGCTGGGCGGCCCGGTGGTCATCAAGCGGCTGCGCAACCCGTCTGGCTTCGTGGAGCGGCGGCGGCTGGTGGAGGAGGTGGAGCTGACGTTCCGGCTCAACCACCCGGGCATCGCGAAGGTCTACCACCTGAAGGCGTACCGGGGCGTGCCGCACGTGGTGATGGAGTACGTGGAGGGCCGGTCGCTGGACACGGTGTTCAACCTGGTGGCCATGCGGCGCAAGCCCATGTCCCCGGCCTTCGGCGCGTGGGTCGTCTCCGAGGTGGCGGAGGCGCTGCACCACGCGCACACGCTGCGGGACGAGTGGAACCGGCCGCTGGGCATCGTGCACCGGGACGTGAGCCCCCGGAACCTGCGCCTGGGCGTGCACGGCGAGGTGAAGCTCACGAACTTCACCGCCGCGTACTCCACGCTGCCGGGGCGGGAGATCACCAGCCGTCCGCTGGTGAAGGGGGACGTGGCGTACGCCTCGCCAGAGGCGCTGCGGCGCGAGCCGGTGGACGCGCGCAGCGACCTGTTCTCGCTGGGGCTGGTGCTGCTGGAGGTGCTGACGGGGACGCACCCGCTGGCGCAGGAGGGGGACGTGGCGCTCCCGCCCCCGCCGGACCTGCCGCTGGTGCAGGCGCAGGGGCCCACGTGGATGCCCCTGACGGAGGTGGCGGCGCGGATGGCGCTGGTGGGGCCCGGGCAGGTGGAGCACATGGCGCGCGAGGTGCCGGAGGGGCTGCGCGCGGTGGTGGTGCGGGCGCTGCGTCAGTCCCCGGCGGACCGCTTCGGCACGGCGGCGGAGCTGGCGGCGGCCCTGAGGGAGTGGCTGCGCGACCATGCGCCCGCGTACGGGCGGCAGGCCGCGGCGGAGGAGGTGGCGGAGGCGGCCCGGGAGGCCACGGGCCGGCGCAACCAGGCGGAGCTGCTGGAGGGCGGGCTGCACCCGGAGGAGCTCACCGCCGAGGAGGCCGCGATGGCGTCCGAGGCCGCCGGGCCCACGAGCCTGGAGGGCCCGCCGCCGTTCCTCGGGGGCGACGACGTGACGCCGGACCTGAATGACGAACCCCTGCCCCAGGACCTGGTCGAGGACCTGGACGAGCTGGCCAGCCCGGACGAGGAGGCGCCGGGAGACGCCTTCGAGGACGACGACGACGGCCACCAGCCGGTGTGAGCGCGGTATCTGGGACTCCGGCTACCCGAGTCCTGTGGGACCAGCGGGGTGCCGGATGGCGGCCATGACTGTCTTTTCCGGATTTAGCGCGAGCCGCAAGGCATTGCAGTGTTTCGCGAAGCTTCCGTGAGTTGCTTGAATTATTCCAGTCAGCAACCCACTGCGTCACCCGGCCGGCCCGTTCCTCCAGGTGGGGTTCCGACGGGGATGACAATTCCTGTCACCGCGCGGGTCCGCCGCGACTGACACGCGTTCTACCCGCCAGTCAGCGCAAACCCAGACATTGACAGACTTTCACAGGAACCAATAAAAGGGGTGACAGCATTTTCACCCGCTGGCACTGTGATTTGCATTTCCAGCTGTAGTCCAGACATACGCCGAGGGCCGGGAGGTCCCCCCGGGTCGGCGTAGGCCTGTCCATTCCCTCCGTTTTCGATGACGTCCCCCGGCCGTGCTCGCTCCGAGCGCGGCACGGGAAACGTGTCTCCGGGCTCCTCCGGGGACGCGTGAGGCTGGCGTGTGCCCGCTGTGAGTCATTGGCTCTTTCCCTGTCTTCGTCTTCCCAAGGAGTGCCTTCGTGAAGAGAACGTCCCCCCGTTGGTTCCGGTCGCGCGGCATGCTGGGCGCGCTCTTGCTGTCGCTGTCCTCGCCGTGGATGGCCGCATGTAGCTCCGGCACCGGGGCGCCCTCCGCGCCCGCGGAGCAGACGCAGTCGCAGGTCACGCTGGCGATGGGGTCCGGGGACTTCTGGGCGGCGGCGCAGAAGGGCCGCGTCTCCGCGATGGATTTCTCCCACAATGACGTCAAGCGCCTGCGCGTCACCGTCTGGGAGAAGAGCAAGTCCGCGAACGAGCCCCTCTTCGTCAACTTCGACCTGCTCCAGAACGAGACCACCCAGAAGTGGGCCGGCACCCTGCCCTTCCTCCCCAAGGGCGTGGCGCTCACCTTCTTCGCGCAGGCCTACAGCGACACCACCGCCGCCACGACGCCCATCTTCGAGGGCACGCTCGACGTCACCCTCACGCAGGACTTCGAGACGCTCACCATCCCCCTGTCGCCCGCCACCGAGGGCGCTGTCATCAAGCTGCCCCGCATCGAGCGCATCAGCATTCCCAGGGCGTTCGCGGCCGGGCAGAGCGGCAACCTCACCTTCGCCGTCGCCGCCTCCACGGGGGAGAAGCTGCACTACACCATCACCCCCGAGACGGGGAGCGGCACCTTCACGCCGCAGTCGGGCGACATCACCCTGCTGGCGACCAGCGGCGCCTTCGTCAGCCTCTACACCCCGCCCGAAGACGTCCAGGACACCACCGTCTTCCACCACACGGTCACGGTGAAGAACGAGGCGGGCCACTCCGTCACCACCACCTTCACCACCACCGTCCAGCCCCGGGAGACGAGCAGCGGCGTGGACACCTCCGTGACGGTGCTCTTCAACCCTGTCATCCAGGGGCTCGACGGTCAGCGCCTGCGCGATGCCGAAGGCGACATGAGCGCCAACGTCCTCTTCACCGCGAAGGTGAGCGACGACAGCCCCTCGACGACCCTCACCTACGCCTGGGACTTCACGCCCTCTGGCAGCACCCTGCCGGATCCGCTGCCCGCCTTCACCGGCGAGACGAACCCCTCCACCCTGCAGCACTACACGTCGTCCCTGCAGGGCACCCTCAGCCTCAAGGTCACGGACCCGGACAACGGCATCACCACCCTGAAGTACGTGCTGACGCCCGACCAGTTCCCCGACGCCCCTGTCGCCGAGGGCGAAATCACCGGCGTGAACACGCTGCGCGCCGGACAGAACCACACGTGCGCGCTGCTCAATGACGGCTCGCTGCGCTGCTGGGGTTACAACTTCTACGGCCAGCTGGGCCTGGGTGACTCCCAGAACGTGGGCGACACCGAGAAGCCCTCCGAGAAGCTGGCGGTGAAGCTGGCCGGAGAAGGCTCCAAGATCGCGCTGGGCGCGAACCACACCTGCGCCCTGCTGAAGACGGGCCTGGTGCGCTGCTGGGGCCGTGGCGAGTCGGGTCAGCTGGGGTACGGCAACACGGCGGACGTGGGCGCCGCGGACGACATCACCGGGGCCGGCTACGTCGTCCTCGGTGGCGGCGCGACGAAGCTCGCGGCGGGCGGCAACCACACCTGCGCGCTGATGCACACGGGCAAGGTGCGCTGCTGGGGCAACAACTACTTCGGTCAGCTCGGCTACGGAAACAACCTCAACGTCGGCGACGATGAGCAGCCCCTCACCAAGGGCGACGTGAACCTGGGCGCGGGTGTCAAAGCCAAGGACATCGTGGCCGGCTTCAACCATACCTGCGCGCTGCTCGAAACGGGCCGCATCCTGTGCTGGGGCCGCAACGCCGCCGGTCAGCTGGGCTACGCCCATACGAACCAGGTGTCCGACCCGAGCACGCAGACCCCCGTGTACGTCGGCGAAGTGGCGCAGCTCAGCGCGGGCGCCTACCACACCTGCGTGCAGACCAAGACGGGCGCGGTGCAGTGCTGGGGCGCCAGCAACAACGGCCAGCTCGGCGCCACGGTGTCCACCACGGACTCCACCAACAACAGCAGCTGCCGCGACTGGTCGCCCTACGGCTGCACCTACCGCATGCTGGCGCAGTCGGTCACCGTCAACCTGGGCGGCGCCACGGCCCTGCAGATCGCCACCGGCTATGACCACACCTGCGCGCTGCTCTCCAACGGCAGCGTGAAGTGCTGGGGCGCCAACGCCAACGGCCGGCTGGGCCTGGGTCCCAACCCGCCTTCGTCCACGACCGTGCCCACCCAGGCCGTGGACCTGGACGGCTCCACCGCCTACCAGCTCACCGCGGGTGAGAACCACACCTGCGTGCTGCTGTCGACGGGCGCGGCCCGCTGCTGGGGCTACGGCGCGCTGGGCGCGCTGGGCTACGGAAACACGGCCACCATCGGCGCGACCAACTCGGCCAGCACCGGCGGAAACATCTCCATCACGCCGCCGGCCGTCCCCGCGCCGTAACCGCAGTGCCTTCTGAGGCGGGCGCCTGGAGTGCCGAGGCGCCCGCCTCACCGACCCATGCCATGACGAAGCCCATTGCCGTCGCGCTGCTGCTGTCTCTCACCGCCGCGTGCACCTCCGCGCCCACGGGTGACACGCCCGCGCTGCGCACCTCCGCCGTGACGTTCACCATCGCCGCGGACAGCACCGGCTCCCAATCCCAGACACGGCGAGCGATGGGCTTCTCCTTCGCGGACGTGGCGCGCATCCGCGTCGACGTGGAGGACGCTGGCAGCCACAGCGCGCTGTTCAACAACTTCGACCTGGTGCCCTCCCCCGCCGGGTGGTCCGGCACGATGCCGTCCCTGCCCCGCCATCAAGCCCTCACGTTCATCGCGCGGGCGTACGACGGCAACAGCGCGCTCCTCTTCCAGGGCGGCACCACGCAGACGCTCATCGCGGACCGCGAGTCCGTGGCCATCACGCTGGCGCCCACCAACGACGGCGCGCCCATCACCCTGCCGCGCATCCCCCGCATCCAGCTTCCCGGCGAGCTCGTCTTCGGGCAGCCCGCCACCGTCACCTTCTTCGTCGAGGCCACCTCCGGCGAGGCCCTCACCTTCGCGCTCACCGCCGCGAGCAACGGCGGCTCCTTCGTTCCCTCCAGCGGGACCTTCACGCTCACCGGGACCTCCGGCGCCTTCGTCGCCCGCTACCTGCCCCCGTTCGGCGTTCCCAGCCCCACCGACTACACGCACTCGCTCACCGTCACGAACCCGGCGGGGCACTCGGTCAGCACCACGTTCGTCACGCGCGTGCTCCCGGCGGACCGGTCCACGGACTCGCTGGGCACCACCGTGCGCATCCTCTTCGCGCCCGTCATCAAGGGCCTGGCCGCGTCCCGCCTCACGGGCACCTCCGACGTCGCGTGGTCCGCCTCCGTGTCGGATGATCAGCCGTCCCAGACGCTCGACTACGCGTGGAGCTTCATCCCGGACGCGCCCGTCACGCCGTCGCCAGGCTTCACCACCCAGGCCAACCCCACCGTCCTCCAGCACTACGCGCCCTCGCTCCAGGGCCGGCTGTCCCTCCAGGTCACCGACGCCGCCGGGGCCCGCACCACCGCCACCTACCGCCTGGGCGCGCAGCAGTTCCCCGACGCCCCCCTGCAGACCGGCGGCCCCACCGACGTCGCCCAGCTCGTCGCCGGGGACAGCCACACCTGCGCCCTGCTCAACGACGGCTCCGTGCGCTGCTTCGGCAGCGGCGCGCAGGGCCGGCTCGGCTACACCGGCACCGCCAACGTCGGTGACGATGAGACTCCCGCGTCCAAGGGCCCCGTCCCCCTGGCTCCCGGTGAGAAGGCCGTGCAGCTGGCCACCGGCCTGGGCCACACCTGCGCCCTGCTCTCCACGGGCCGCGTGCGCTGCTGGGGCGCCAACGCCTCCGGCCAACTCGGCCTGGGCCACACGCGTACCATTGGCGATGACGAGCCCATCGCCAGCGTGGGCACCGTCGACCTGGGTGGCGCCCGCGCGCTGCGCATCACCGCGGGCTCCAATCACACCTGCGCGCTGCTCACCTCCGGCCACGTGCGCTGCTGGGGCGACAACACCCATGGGCAGCTGGGCCTGGGCCACACGGACCCGCTGCCTCCGCCCACCACCGATGTCCCCGTCGGCGCGCCCGTGCAGGACCTGGTCGCGGGCGGCGACCACACGTGCGCCCTGCTCTTCTCCGGCCGGCCCCGCTGCTGGGGCGCCAATGCCTACGGACAACTGGGTTACAACCGTGACGATGATGTCGGTGACACCGAGTTGCCGTCGTCAGCCGGTGACGTGGACGTGGGCGGCACCGCCGTGCAGCTGGCCCTGGGCACCCAGCACACCTGCGCCCTGCTGGACACCGGCGCCCTGCGCTGCTGGGGCGCCAACGCTTACGGCCAGGTAGGCAACGGCAACCCTGACTACGCCACGCCCCTCACGTCCGTGGCGTTGGGCTCGGGCCTCCGCGCCGTCCAGGTCGCCGCGGGCGCGCAGCACACCTGCGCCCTGCTCGAGTCCGGCCAGCTCCAGTGCTGGGGCAACGGCGCCCGGGGCCGGCTGGGCTACGCCAACACGCGCTCCCTCTCCGCGCCCGGCACCGCCTTCATCGACGTGGGCGGCGCACCCGCCACGTCCGTCACCGCGGGCGGCCAGCACACGTGCGCCGTGCTCTCCTCTGGCCGTGCCCTGTGCTGGGGCTTCAACACCTCCGGCCAGCTTGGGTACAGCCACGTGCGCGCCATTGGCGATGACGAGCCACCCGCGCTCGCCGGGGGCATCCTCCTCGTGTCGCCCTGATACCGGGCTGCCTGCCCTGTTCCTTCCGGTTTGGTAGTTTCGCGGGCGATGCGCGCTGACATCCTCTTTCTGGCCCTGGTTCTGATGGCCACGGGATGCGCCTCCGTGCCGCAAGCGCATGGGCGGGGCCGAAGCTTGAGCCATGCGCCGCGAGAGGATGCCTCGCCCGCGTGGGTGGAGACTCCGGGCGATGAGGACTTCCGCCCACGCGCCTTCTCCGGGTCCGAGCAACGGCGCCTGCGTCGCCAGCCGCCGCGTGACGAGGTGACCACCGTGGGAGCCGGCGCTATCGGGGGCAGGGGCCGGAGCAATGCATCGACGCGGCAGGCAGTCCTCGACGCGACGAAAGACGTGAAGGGCTCCCTGCGCGGAGTCGAGGCCGCGTTCAACAAACTGGCGGCCCGTCCTCCTGACCTCGGGGGATGGGGCCTGACTGGCGACATCTTCACGCGTTTCCTCGACCAGGGCTCCAAGCAGGTGAAGTGGCTTCATGGCGCGCTGGGGAGCGCCACCGCGTTGACGACCGCGGCCTCGGAAGTCGGCGACACGGACATGGAGTTGGGCCTCTTGCGCATGACGGGGCCGAAGCTCCAGGCGGCGCAGTTCGGAACGCTCCTGCTGGCCGCCTGGGTGGACTTCCTGCACCTCGCGGACGTCGTGCTCCGAAACTGCCCCATGTGCAGCGCCGAGAAGCTCTTCGTGGACCTTCATCGCGTGCAGGGGGTGATAAAGCCCACGCTCACGGACCTCGCCTCACTGGACCCGGAGCGGGTGGAGGCGGCGACGACCGCGATGCCCGAGTTGATGGGAAAGCTGACGCGCGAGTTCGACACGCTCCAGCGAGAAACCCGCGCGACCCTGAAGTTCGGCGGGCAGGTCATGGCAGCGATGCAGGCAGTGGAGATGGTCACGATGATCTCCACGATGAAGATGGCCATGCCGCGCGTGCCACCCTCGGCCCCCATGACACTGGGCGTGGGCCTCGCGATGAGTTCGGGCGGAGTCGTAGTGGGCTCGCGGCTGGTGGTCTCCGCGGAGTGGGTGGAGATGATGCGAAGGCTCGTGCAAGCGGGCGTCATCTCCGTCCCCGCCGTCAGCGCGGCCGTCCTCATTCAGGGCGGACAGGTCACGATGGCCCAGGCGCACCAGGACCTGCCCAAGGGCGTGCGTGACGCGCTGGGGGACAGCCCGGAGGTGCGTGGGATGCAGGTAACGGGCAGAGCGGGGGCGGGCATGTCGGATGCGCCCAAGCACCACGTGCTGCCGCAGGAGCACCGCGAGTGGTTCGAGCGGCGCGGCTTCAAGGGCGACATGGACATCGACAACTTTTGCGTCCGGCTGGATCAGGCCGATCATGAGGCGATTCACGGTGGGGGAAACTGGAAGCTGGGACGCATTTGGCCCGGCGAGTGGAATCGGATGATCATGGACGCGCTACTCCAGGCTGAGACGAGAACCGGCCGGTTGTTGACGCGGGATGGGATCTTGAAGGAAGTCGCGAGGCATATGCGGGACTATCGAATCCCCATGAACTTCACTTCTGTGAGAGGACGATGAGCGGTGGAGGGGCTTGGCAGGGCGACATCAAGGCACGCTTGTACGAGAGGGTTCGTGAACGGGGCTTCGGCTCACTCATTGCCTTTGCCGATGCGCGCCCTGCTGTTCCGCTGTACGTCCTGGCCGACGAGTTGGGCAACGACATTGCCGCGGTGCAGATTCTAAGCGGCTTGATGTACGAGGCGGAGCAGCGCAAGCAGGTCACGCGCTTGGTTCGTGATGTCCTCGTGCGCGAGTTGGCCGAGAGGTTCCCGAATGGCTGGCCGGGCGTGCTGGACGATGCAACCCGTGGAGAGGTTGCGATGGGGCTCGGGTCATGGTTCGCCTACACCCCAGTAACCCACAGGGCGCGGGTTGATCGTGCAGGGGATGCGCTTCTCGCCAACCCTCCCCCCGCTGGCTGGCGTCCACTCGGCCCCGACGACGAGCTTCTCCGAACGCTCCTCCCCGACGAAGAAGCCTGATCGGAAGCGGCGACCGGACGATCCAACAAGTGCCGTTTACCTGGGGTGTAGCCGATGAGCGACGGAGGCGCATGGCAGGGCAACATCAAGGCGCGCCTGTACGAACGGGTCCGTGAGCGAGGCCACGACTCATTGACCGCCTTCGCCGATGCGCGCCCTGCCGTTCCGCTGTACGTCCTGGCCGACGAGTTGGGCAACGACGTTGCCGCGGTGCAGGTGTTGAGCGGCTTGCTGTACGAGGCGGAGCAGCACAAGCGGGTCACGCGCTTCGTTCGCGACGTGCTCGTGCGCGAAGTCGCCGAGGGGCTCCCCAACGGTTGGCCGCCCATCTTGGACGACGCAAGCCGCTTCGAGGTTGCAATGGCGCTTGGGCGCTGGTCTGCGTACACCCCAGAAACCCATGAAGAGCGCGTGCGGCAGGTGTGCGATGTGCTCCTCGCCAATCCGCCTCCTGCGGGCTGGCGTCCACGCGGTCCTGACGACGAGTTGCTCCGGACGCTCCTTCCCGATGAGGAAGCCTGAGCGGAAGCGGTGGCCCTCAGGACATGAAGCCCGCGCTTCACGGGAGGGCCCTGACGCCTGGCTGCCTGCCCTCCAGGCCCGTGCGGGCGCTTCCGGAGCGGGTTGCCGGACACCGGGGGTGATGACGAACCTCCTCCGACGGAGGGAATCCTTCATGGCCAGCAACGACAAGCATCCCGTCCCCCCACAGCCCGCCGAGGATTTCTACGGGCGTCCGAAAGCCCCCCGAGAGGGCGGCGAGCCGCCGCGCGAAGGCCAGGGCTCCGCGCCCCATGCGGATCCAAAACCGCGCCCCACCGAGGAGGAGGACGACGAGCGCAAGCCCCGCCGAGAGCTGACCGAAGCCGACGAGAAGGGCATCCGCCCGCGCACCGGGGACGACGACCGCGACCTGCGCCTCCGCGATGCCAGCGGCCTGCATCCCTACGACCCGCGCGAGCGCGCCCCGGGCTCATCGCTCGACGACATGCCGGACGGCGACGGCCCTCGCAGCGACGCGGGCACCAATCCGGTGTCCGACGTGTACCGCTACGGCCACCCGGACCGCATACCAGACCGCGAGCGCTGAAAGCCCCGGCGCCCGGAAACACCCAGGGCCAGGAACCGGGCGTCTCCGCCCCGTCCTGGCCCTGTGTCATGCCCGGATGCCAGCGGCGCTCAGCCCACGCGGCGCGGGGCGTGATCCAACCGGTGCGCGTCCACCCACGCATCCGCTTGAGCCATCGTGTCCACGAAGACCGTGTCGAAGCTGGCCGCGTGGCCCGTGAGCAGCATGGCCACGGACATGGCCTTGCCCACCACGCGCTGTGTGAGGTCGGACCCCACGTACACCACCGAGCGCATCCACTCCGCGCGCACGTTGTTGGCCAGGTACTTGCGCGACTCGGCGGGCAGCTCCGACCCGGGCACCTCCGCCACCAGGTAGAACGGCCCCTGCGCCGCCATCTCCTCGTAGACGCGCAGCGCCCACTTCGCGTCCTGCAGCCCCACCAGCCCCGTGTACTTCGTATGCAACACGTCCGGCGCCGTCATGCGGATCCGATGCGCGCCACACGTCCACTCGCGAATCTGTTGCTCCATGCGGTCCTCCCCCCGGCTTCTGGAAGGAACCCTACGCCGGACCCCGCCACCCCAGGGAAGGGCCTGGACGCGAACCTGCCCTTTCGTACAAGGAATCCCTGTCCATTGGATGTCAGACCCCCTCTGTACTGTGTACCCATTCCGACAGCCTTTCTGAGGGGGAAACACCATGACGGAAACCCGTGAACTGCCGCGCGTCTCGGTGAACAAGCTGGGCGAGTACCTGGTGGCCACGCCCGCCCGCCGCAAGCGCATCATCCACGACCAGAAGCACCCGCCGGAGGCCCAGTACCTGCGCTATCCGGAGGCGTCCCAGGCCATCACGGACTTCCTGTGCCGGGGCCTGGATTTGAACGTGCTGCGGGAGTCCCAGCGCAGGTTCGCCTGCGCGGTGCCGCAGACGGAGTTCGAGGCGCAGCGCATGCAACTGTGCTCGGAGGCACTGGAGCGCTTCGCGGACCTGGTGCCCTGGTTGGACCTGGACGACGCCATCATCAGCGCGGTGGGCGCGGAGCCGCCCGTGCTGGAGATGGCCGGGGTCACCATCAGCGTGCGCCCGGAGGTGGTGGTGCAGCGGCTGGACAAGCAGGGCAACCCGCGCGTGGGGTTGATGAAGCTCTACTTCTCCAAGACGCACCCGCTGGACGAGCGCAGCGGCCAGTACATCGGAACGCTGTTGCAGCGCTTCGCGGAGCAGCACCTGTGCCGGCTGGGCCCGGCGGACCACCGGCTGATGACGGTGGTGGACGTGTTCGCCGGCTCGCTGTTCGTCGCGCCGCGCGCGCACATCCGCCGGCTGGGCGACGTGGTGCTCGCGTGCGAGGAGATCGCCGAGCGCTGGGCCGTCCACTGACGGACGGCCGGACACCGCGTCAGCGCGGCGCCGCGTCCTGACGGCGCCGGTGGGTCTCCAGCCACGCGCGGGCCTGGGGCTCCGAGTCCAGGAACTCCGCCTGCAGCTTCGTGTCGCGGATGAAGTTGAGCGCCACCACGAGCGCGCGCAGCACCTCGCGGTGCGTGCGCTTGGCGCCGAAGAAGACGGCCGCGCGGAACCACGTGGTGCTCACGTGTTCGGCCAGGTACTTGCGTGGCGCGACCGACAGCCCCTCGGAGCTGCTCAGGTCCACGACGAGGTACAGGGGCTTCTCCGGGCTCGCCCCCAGCTCATGGAACACGTCCACCAGCGCCCGCACGTCCGTCTCTGAAAACGCTCCCCGGACCTTGATCCAGAGGATGTCGGAGTCCTCCAGCGAGACACGCTGTGTCCCGAAGACCCACTCCCGCAGCACCGCCATGCCCTCTCCCACGCAGAGGGCCGCAGAGTAACCAAGACCCGGCCCCCGTCACCAGTCCGTGACCCCTCCTTTTCCGAGGGAATCCGCCCGTCCAACCCTCCGGGTCACGCACGCGCGCACGCCACGTGTCCTTCCGGGCCGGGTCATTCCTCGCACGCCGCGTCATGGCGTGGAGGTGTGGCCGTTGTGTCATGGGCGGGTCAGCGCGAAGCAGGCCCCCTGCGGGGCGCGGGCGGAAAGCCGCTATGCTCGTGGAGCGGGCGGCCAGACGGACGGCCGCCCCTGGGCGCATCTCCGGCCGGTTGTCGGAACGCGCTTCCTTGCTCACCGTGAAGGGTCGCGCCGCTGGCGCGGAGGATGGGAGCGTGGTGCTGGAGTCCTTGTGGAGCAGACGCGCCGTGCTCGTGTCGGGCAAGGGCGGCGTGGGCAAGACGACGCTCTCCGCGGCGCTCGCGGTGGCGGCGGCGCGCGCGGGCCGGCCGGTGCTGCTGGCGGAGCTGTCCCCGGACGAGGGCGGCCCGTCCACGCTCGCGGGGCTGGTGGGCGTGAAGGAGGCCGGGCCGCGCGTGGTGCCGGCCGGGCCGAACCTGTCCTTCGTGCGCCTGTCCGCGCAGGAGGGCCACCGGCTCTTCCTGGAGGAGACCCTGCCCGTGAAGTGGCTGGCGGAGGCCGCGCTGCGCTCCCGGGCGCTGCGGCGCTTCCTGGAGGCCGGCCCCGCGCTCAAGGAGATGGGGCTGATGTTCCAGCTCCTGGCGCTCCTGCGCCTCACGCACCCGGATGGCCGCCGGGTGCACCCGCTCACGGTGGTGGACCTGCCCGCCACGGGCCACGCGCTGGCGCTGGCCACGCTGCCCCGGAGCATCCTCTCGCTGATGCCGGGCGGGCCCGTGGGGCGCGCGGTGCGCGAGGGGCTGGACCTGCTCCAGGACCCCGCGCGCACGGGCGTGGTGGTCACCACGCTGCCGGAGCCCCTGCCCGTCAGCGAGACGCTGGCGCTGGTGGGCGAGCTGAAGGACGTGGGACTGCCCCTGTCCGCCGCGGTGCTCAACCGCATGCCGGAGGACCCCTTCACGCCGGAGTCGCGCGCGGCGCTGGAGCGGCTGTTGGAGACGCACGGGCCGCACCGGGGGCAGCGGGCGCTGGAGCGGCTGGAGCGCGCGAGGCTGGCGCGGCAGCGGCTGGCGGCGGGCGTGGGCGTGCCCCACTGGGGCCTGCCGGAGCTGGCGCTGACGGGCATGGCGCTGGTGGAGCGGCTGGCGGAGCTCCTGGAGTCCACACTCGAAGGGGCCGCGACCCACGGCGGCCAGGAGGCCACGCCATGAACCTGGACGGCATGCTGCGCGACAAGCGGATCCTCGTGCTGTGCGGCGCGGGCGGCGTGGGCAAGACGACGACGGCGGCGGCGCTGGGCGTGGCGGCGGCGAGAGCGGGGCGCAAGGTGCTGGTGCTCACCATCGACCCGGCGCGGCGGCTGGCGGAGGCCATGGGGCTGAAGGAGAACGGCGCGGAGCCCACCTCCGTGCCCGCGGAGCGCCTGTTCGCGGACGGCAAACGCGGCGAGGGCCGGCTGGACGTGTGGATGCTGGAGCCGCGCATCGTCTTCGAGCGCATGGTGCGCCGGATGTCCGCCACGGAGAGCGCCGCGCGCACCATCCTGGAGCACCGCCTGTACCGCTTCCTGTCGGAGCTGGTCGCGGGCGTGCAGGAGTACGCCGCCGCGGAGGCGCTGGACGGCTTCATCGCGGAGGGCCACTACGACCTCATCGTCCTGGACACCCCGCCCAGCCGCCACGCCCTGGACTTCCTGGACGCGCCGGGCCGGCTGTCGCGCTTCCTGGACGAGCGGATCATCTCCCTCTTCGGTCCGGACTCGGGCCGCACGGGCCGGCTGTGGCAGGGCGCGCAGGCGCTGGTGGGCAAGGTGCTGGACGGCATCTTCGGCGGCGGCTTCGCGCAGGAGATGCGCACCTTCGTCGCCGCCTTCGGAGGCCTGTTCGCCGGCATCCGCCTGCACTCGGACCGGCTGCGGGAGCACCTGTCGTCGAAGGACGCGGCGTTCCTGCTCGTCACGTCGCCGGAGGCCGCCGCGCTGCGCGAGGCCACCTTCTTCCAGGAGGCGCTCCAGGCCAAGGGGCTGCCCTTCGCGGGCTACGTGCTCAACCGCAGCTGGGCGCGGGATGACGACCTGGCCCCGGCCGCCGCGCTGAAGCCGCACGCGAACAACGCCGCGGACACGGACGCCGTCAGCGCGCTGGAGCACCTGGCGGGCGTGGAGGACGCGCGCGCGAAGGCCCACCGCTCGCTCCTGGCGAGGCTGGCCGAAGGGCTGCCCCGGGGCGCGCTGGCCATCGCCGCGCCGGACGCGGGCGCGGACCTGGAGGACTTCCGGGGGCTGGTGCACCTGGGGGACGCGCTCACCGTCGTCTGAGGTCCCGCCCGGGGTGTCTTCCGCGCCAGGGCGGACGGGCGAGCGGCGCCGCACCTGGCCGGCTGGAGCTTTGCGCGTCCGGGCCCGCTTCCCATGTTCGCAAGTCGAGGAGGCTTGCGACGCACATGGGCACCAAGGACTACAGCAACGGAAACGGCAGGCATGACCTGGGGCGCGCGGACATCTCCACGCCTCCCACCGACGCGATGGCCACGCACCGCTCACCGGACGTGGCGCCGCCGGGCTCGCGCGAACGCTCGGAGTCCGACGTGAGCGGTTGGAGCCCCGGGCGCGACGAGCTGCCCGCCGACCGGCAGGGGAGATTCCACCGCGCCGCCGCGTGGCGCCTGGGCCGCGTGCGCACGGACGTGGACGACACCGGCACCTGGCGCAAGGACCGCGAGGGCGAGCGCGACGGCGGCACCACCGGCCCCTATGGCCGCGACGACCGCGACCCGCGCTACGCCAATGGCGCGGGCCCCCGGCGCACCCAGGGCGAGGACACCGTCCAGGAGATGCCCGCCGAGCGCGCCGACTACCGCGAGTGGGACCGCAGCGGCTACGGCGGCCAGGAGCCCCTGTTGCGCGACCGCCCCGCCCGCGCCGCTTCCCGCGAGGACGCGCGCTTGCGCGACCGGCTGGCGCCCCAGCGGGAGGAGACCTTCCCCCTGGACCCGAGGCTGCGCGCCTCCCGCGACACGTCCACCGCGTCCGAGTCCTCGCGCCGCCGCTGGAGGCGCGAGCCGCTCACCGCGCGCGACATCATGACCCGCCAGGTGCGCACCGCCCGCCGCGACAGCTCCCTGCGCGAGGTGGCGCAGTTGATGCGGGACGAGGACTGCGGCGTGGTGCCCATCGTGGACGCGGAAGGACACCTGCTGGGACTCGTCACCGACCGCGACCTGGCGCTGCGCGCCTTCACGGGCCAACGCGCCGTGGACGGCCTGCGCGCCTCGGACGTGATGACGGAGGACCTGGAGGCGGTGCTGCCGGAGGAGGACCTGCACGGCGTCATCGAGCTGATGGGCCGCCGCCAGGTGCGCCGCATCCCCGTGGTGGAGCCCGATGACCGGCTCGTGGGCATCATCGCGCTGGGGGACATCGCCAGCCGCGCGGACCAGGACGAGGAGCTGCAGGAGGCGCTGGAGCGCATCTCGTCCCGGCGCTCGTTCTGGAGCCGGCTGCGCTGATCAGCGCCGAGGAGACGGGAGGCCTGGAGCGCCTCCCGTCCCGGCCTTCCTACTCAGGCGATGGAGACGACCACGCCGGACGCGTCCGCCGTCACGGAGAACGTCTTCAGGTTCACCGTCGCCGCGCCCCCGGGTTCGACCACGCCCGTCTTGCTGAACACGGACGCGTGGCACGGGCAGAGCAGCTCGTCGAGGCTCGACTCGAAGCCCACCTCGCAGCCCTGGTGCGTGCAGACGGAGTCCACGGCGGAGTAGGTCCCGTCCTCCAGCTTGAAGACGAAGATGGTCTTGCCGTAGCCGGTGGGGTTGCCGCTCACCATGCCGCCCGCGTTCTGCAGGTCGGGGAACTCCGCGAAGGTGAGCGTCACCTTGCCGTCGACCACCGACGGGAAGTTGTCGCTGCCGGCCTTGAGGTTGATGCTCAGCACCTGCGTGCCCGCGTTGTACGTGGCCACGTACGTCTTGAGCGGCACCGTGGCGGGCTCCTGTGTCACCGCGCCCGTCGTGACGTTGAACTTCGAGATGTGGCAGGGGCACACGGCCTCCGTCCCATCGAAGCCCATGGGGCAGCCCACGTGGGTGCACGTGGCGGACAGCACCGCGTAGGTGTCCGCGGACGGGTGCACCACCAGCAGGTTCTCCTGCCCGGAGCCGCCCGGGAAGCGCAGCGTCACCGAGCCGCCCGCGCGCGACAGGTCCGGGTAGCGCTGCACCACCAGCGACACGATGCCGTCCGCGCCGGGCGCGGGCACGTCCAGCACCGGCGACGGGTCGATGTTGGGCGCGCACGCGGGCGGGATGCCCGCGACGACCACGCCCGTTCCCAGCAGCTTCTTGAAGAAGTCCCGGCGCGACGAGCTCACGTGCCCTCCGTGAAGACGAGGTGCGGCTCCAGCACCAGCTCGTCTTCCACCTTCACGAGCAGCAGCGTGGGCCGTTCGATGTTGTAGCCCTCCAGGCTGATCTTGAAGGACCCGTCCGCCGTCACCTGCTTCGCGGAGTCGAACTTCACCGTCATGGGGATTTCGACGTCCTTCGTCACGCCGTGGAAGGTGAGCTTGCCCTTGAGGGTCACCGGCACGGAGCCCGGGAAGGTGGCGGGCGGCTTCACGCCGGAGCCCACGGCCTTCACCTCCACCAGCGGGAACTTCGCTGCCTCCGTCACCTCCAGCATGTGCGTGTCGCGGTTGGAGTTCTGCGAGTCGAAGTCCTTCACCTGCGCGCGCACGGCCACCTGCAGGGTCCCGTCCGGCTTCAGCACGGCCTTGCCCTCGCTGGGGGGCGCCTTGCCGGACACGGTGTGCATCTTGTGGATGAGCTTGTAGGTGAGGGAGCTGGCGTCCTTCTTCACCGAATACATCTTCGCGTTCTGCGCGGCGGCGGGCAGCGCGAACAGCAGGGCAGCGGAAAGAACGAGTCGTCGAGCAATCACGGCGTCCTCCAGAGGGGGCTACGTCTTGTCTGCGCACAACGGCCGGCGCGCGGAGACATTCACGACAGGGGGGATGGGGTCAGAAAGTCAGCGTGACGATGCCCGCGGCGACGCAGCCCAGCGTGGCATAGCCCACCACCTGGTGCGCGGTGGCGTACTTCGGCTCCGTGATTTCGCCGTAGCTGTGGGTGGCGAGGATGCCGAGCACCGCCTGGGCAATCATCCCGGCGGTGGCCAGGCTCATGAAGATTTTATGGAACGTCACCGTGTCCCACTGGAACGGCCGCTCCACCGGATCCGGCGCCAGCACGCCCAGCGTGCCCACGGTGGCGAACAGCACCGACGTGCCGATGACGACGCCCCGGTGCCAGGCGAGCAGCGAGCGGTTGTCCCCGCCGCCCCGGAACGACTCGTTGAACTGGAGCTGCCCCAGCACGGTGGCCGCGGTGAGGCCGCCCGCCATGGCCAGGCCCAGGCCCTGGTGCAGCTTGAGCATGGTGCGGCGCGTCTCCAGGTCCTTCTGGAGGTCGGGGTCCAGCAGGCCCTTGGACGCCTCCGCCTCCGGCGTGAGCAGGTCGAAGTCCAGGCTGGGCTCGGAGGTGCTGGAGTCCTGCGGCGCGGCGGTGCCCGTGGAGCCGGACTCCGGCGTGGCGGACACGGGCGGCGTGACGTCCGGCGTCACCGGCGCGGGGGCCGCGGGCGCGGCTTCCTGCGGGGGCGGCGGCACCGGCTTGCGCTTCACGGACTTGCGCTTCGCCGCGGCGACCATCACGGGAGCGTCCGGCGCGAGGGCCGCGCCAGCGGGCGAGGCCGCCAGGAGCATGACGGCCAGGAGGGGGGAAATGACGCGGGTCATCATGGGGTTCCCGGGGGACGACGCGGCCCGTCGGAAAAAGGGTGGGCCATGTCATTCCAGGCTACCCCGGGTCGCGGTCCAGGTGCACGGCAGTGCACACCCGGTCCGGGTGAACCTTGCGATGCCGGCATGTCCCTGGGTGGCCGTAGCCATAAGAACCCCAGGGACCGCCGGAAGTTGCGTCCGTGTCAGGCCGGTGTCGTCGAAGGCACCTGCGAGCGGGGCGCGGTGCCGTGCGCCAGCTCCTGCCCCAGGGCGTGCGGGTCGAAGTAGGCGAAGAAGCGGCGGACCCGGTCGCCGTCCCACTCGATGATGGAGACGCCCTCGTAGGCGATGGCGGCCCCGTTGCGCCCGGTGCCCTGCGTCTCCCATTCGAGGGCCACGCGGTCGCCGGACTCAATCATGTTGCGGAAGGTGGACTTCACCTGGCCGAGGGTACCCTTGTACTCGGTCCAGAAGCGGCGGGCGCCGTCGATGCCGGAGAAGACGTTGGGGGAAGCGACGTTGCTCACCTGCGCATCGTCGGCGAAGAGGGCGACCATCGGCTCGATGTCGCCGTGCTCCTCCAGTTTCAACAGTGCGTCCACGAACCGCTGCGCTCGTTCCATCGGCATCGGGTGTCCTCGCTCGTCGCGAATGAGAAGTCAGGGGTGTGCCCGGGAAGGGTGCGCACGCGTGGGGGGCGTGGCCCACCTCCGGAGGCCGCTCCCTCGCCCTCCGGACGGAGGCCCCACCCCCTTGCTCCCGGGTGGCCCGGTGAAGGAAGACAGGGCAACGACATGTCCCACGAGCCGCCGTCCACCACCCCGAGGAAGCAGTCCTGGCAGGAGGCCGAGGCGGCCCTGCTGTCCCTGGTGCCTCCAGGGTCCGACGGGATTCAGGCGGAGGCGGCGGCCAGGGCCCCGGCTCGCGCGTCCGTGCTGCATTCGCCGCCCGGCCGTGGCACCGCGGTCTTCGTCGCGCTGGGCGCGCTGTACCAGTTGCGCCGGGCGATGCCGCTGGCGGACGTGACGCCGTGGGACTTCGGGGCGCTGTTCACCAAGGGCTACGGCACCGTGGCGGTCCTGGTGTTGTTCCCCTCGCTGGTGTCGCTGTGGGGCATCGCGAGGGGCGACCTGAAGCGGCAGGGCCACGGGTCGGCGTGGTTCATGCTCCAGGCGGTGGTCTGGGCATTGATGGCCGTGGTAGCCCTGTTCAAGGGGGAGTTCGTCACGGCGCTCCTGATGCCGTGGCACCTGGCGCTGGTGTGCTCCATCCAGATGCATACGGTGGAGCCGCCGCTGGAGGCCCCGGTGCCGCCGCGCGCGAGCCCGCCCCCGCCCACCGTGCGGCCCGCCACGCCCGAGGACCAGGACGCCATCGCGGGCCTCCAGGACGCGGCGCTCGCGCGGCGGCCCACGACCTTCGAGGTGCCGGTGGAAGGCGAGGAGGACGGGCGGCACCCGGTGCTGGTGGCCGAGGAGGACGGGCGCGTCGTCGCGTGCGTGGCCACCCGCGCCTACAGCTCGCGCGAATGCTACGCGGACATCGCGGACTTCAGCCTCTTCGTGGCGAAGGATGTCCGGGGCCGGGGCCTGGACGAGCTGCTGCTGAAGGCGCTGCTGAAGGCCGCGGAAGAAGCGGGCTTCCACAAGCTCACCACCAGCGTCCTCGCGGACCAGGCGCACACCCTCAAGCTGTTCGAACGCCTGAGGTTCACCACGGTGGGCACGCACGAGAAGCACGCGCGGGTGGACGGCGCGTGGCGCGACGTGGTGGTGGTGGAGAAGTTCCTGCGCTGAAGGGGCCAGGGCGGTTCCACGGACACTGTCTCCTCCTGGCACCCGGGGGCGGGGGCAGCCCCCCTTGCTCGCGGGCCTCCGCCGGAGGATGACTGTCCGCCAGGAGCACCCATGTCCCAGGAAGCCCTCCGTTCCGAGCCGTCGCACGCCTCCACCGACGAGGCGCCCGCCGACGTTCCCGAGTCCATCCCGGCGGAGTCGTTCCCGCCGCTGACGTTCCTGCTGGAGGAGGTGCGCTCGCCGGGGATGGTGCGCGCGGACATCGACGCGCTCATCGTGGGCCTGGGCCGGCTGCCCGCGCCGGACGAACCGCTGCGCGAGCGGGCGGATCTGCTGCTGGGGCTCCTGGACCGCGGCAACCCGGTGGGGGACTACACGGGTTCGGGCGGGATGAAGGTGCGGCACGCGGCGAAGGAGGCCCTCATCTCCATGGGCTATCCGTACGCGATGGAGCTGCCGCCCGACCTGCTGGAGACGAAGGGCGCTGACGGCAGGCCACCGGGGCTGACCGCGGGCAACGTCGTCCTGGCGGTGGTGAGCGCGCTGTACCAGACAGCGGGCATGGTGGGGTTGTGGTTCTTCCTCTCCTACTTCCGGATGCCGGCGGCGGCCGAGGTGACCTTCGGAGTCGCCTCGCTCCTGTGGATCTTCACCGGGCTCTCCCTGATGGGCCACCACTCCCGGTCGAGGGACATGCAGTCCATCGGTTCGGTGGGGCTGTGGGTGGCGGCGGTGCTGTGGATCATCGTCGCGCTCCCGCTGGCCCTGGCCTCGAATGGCGTGGCCCTGCTCTTCGTCCCCTGGCACCTCGCGCTGTGGACCGCCATCTCCCTGCGCCCGGAGGCCGAGGAGGAAGAGGCGCCGGCGAAGCGCGCTTCTCCGTGAGCGCATTGCCCACGGTCCGGGCCGCCACGCGCGAGGACCGGGCGGCCATCGCGGCCATCTACAACGCGGCCCTCGCCGAGCGCGCCTCCACCTTCGAGACGCGTCCGCGCACGCCCGAGGACATCGACGGGTGGCTGGGCAAGCGCCACCCGGTGCTGGTGGCGGAGGAGGACGGGCGCGTCATCGCGTACGCCTCCACCGGCGCGTACAGCCCGCGCGAGTGCTACGCGGGCATCGCGGACTTCAGCGTCTACGTGGCACCGGAGGCTCGGGGCCGGGACGTGGGCCGGCACGTGATGGAGGCGCTGCTGCGGGAAGCGGAGGCCGCGGGCTTCCACAAGCTGACCTCGCGGGTCTTCGCCACCAACCTGCGCAGCCGCGCGCTGTTGAAGCGGCTGGGTTTCCGGGAGGTGGGCGTGCACGAGAAGCACGCCCCGCTCGACGGTGTGTGGCACGACGTGGTGGTGGTGGAGAAGGTGCTGCACGCGAACGTGCGGTAGTCAGCGCCGCGAGTCCTGGGCCCACTCCTCGCGCGTCCAGCCCTGCCGTTCATAGAGGGCGCGGCGCTCCGCGGGCAGAGCCTCCCAGGCGACGCCGGGGTCCAGGTCCCTGGGGCGGCTGAAGAGGCCGGGGATGTCGTCGCGGACAGCCTGGGAGGCGCGCTCGGGGGTGAGGCCGCGCAGGCCGTAGCCCAGCTTGAGGCCGGCGTGGCTCTGGCTTTCCTTGTGGGAGACCTCGAGGGAGATGCCGCCGCCGAACTCCGCGGTGCGAGGGTTGAGGGACGCGTGGGCGCGGGCGTGGGAGCCGGCGCCCAGGGACAGCTCCACCTTGCCTTCGGAGTCGCGGCTCACGCTGGCGATGCCCAGCTCCACCTGGAGCTGCGCCTCCGACTTGCCGTGAGCGTCCATCATCACCTCCAGGCCCACGGGCCCTGCCTTGGTAGCGATGCCCGCCTGCGTCTGGACGTCGGTGGTGCCGCGCGCGGAGGCATGGGCCGTGCGCTTGAAGTGGAGCATCTCCAGGGCCACGCTCGCTTCGGCGGAGACGAAGGCACCGGCGGGACGTTCGCCGGAGAGGACCTGCGCGCGGGCGGTGACGGTCTCGTAGGCCTGGACGAGCGAGTGTTGGGGGCGTCCCAGGCCGGCCTTCCATTCGGACTCGAAGCGTGCGCGCTGGGGGTCGGACCAGGAGAGGCCGAGCGACGTCTCACGCAGGTCCAGCGACTGAGGAGGCCCGAGTGAACGAAGGGCCTGGAGGCTGCCGGACTGGGCCACGGCGTCGCCATACCGTTGCAGGTAGGCGTCATAGGCGACGACGGCGGCACGGCCCGTGTCGGTGGCGTGGGCGTTCACCGCGTCGCGAAGGGATGCCGGGAGCTTCGGATCATTGACGAAGGTCTCCGGGCGACCGGGCATGCCGAGCTGTCCCTCCACGCCGCCGGGGCGCCGCGAGAGGACGCCATTGGACGCAGCCTGTTCGAGGAAGGCCTGGCGCGACGGAGCATCCATCCGGGACACGTAAGCGGAGAGCAGTCCGTCACGGTCCATGCGCTCCAGCGTGGCGCGGTACGCGTCACGAGGCACGGAGCCGAGCGCATCGTGCGTGGCCTTCACATCGCTGCCGGTGAGGAAGGGGTTCGAAAGGCTGCGCGTCAGGTGCGAGCGGACCGAGGCATAGACATCCTCGGGGACAGGAGCGGAGGGAGGACGCAGCCGGCCCCCCATGGCCAACAGCTCGCGCGCGGACACGGCGGGGCCGTCCGCATGCGAGGAGGGACGGGGTGAGGAAGGGGCAACGGAGGGGCCGTCATAGGGCCGCAGCTCATTGCGCGAGGGCGCGGACGCACTGCTCTCACTGACGGAGGTCCTGCGGGACGCAGTCGTGCTTACGCGAAGCTCCGGCGCGGGTGCATCAGGTTCAGGAAGCGTGGGTTCGGGGGACAGGGGACTGCTACCGGGCGCATCGATTCGGGACATCAGGCTCGCTCCGAGGAAGGAGGAGCCCACGCCCTGTGCAGCCGATGCGCCACGCTCAGGTGCCCGGAATCACAGGCACCTTTTCGCATCCATGCGCCAGGGCGTGGGACCCGGGTCCCACGCCCCAGACGGGCTCAGCCGAGCACGTCCTGGGCGCGGCGGTAGTACATCTCGCGGCTCGCGAGGCCGTTGTAGCCGCCGTTGATACGGCGGGTGACTTCGCGGAAGTTGCCCGCGTCCGCGTAGCTGTTCAGGTTGCGCGAGCTCCAGTACCAACCCGCGATGCGGAACGCGACGTCCGGATCCTTCGCGCGCTCCGGGTGCCCTTCCAGGTCGATGCCCAGCGCCTTGCCCGCCGCACGGTAGTTCGCGCGGCCCGTCAGCTGGATGGGCCCCCGGCCCTTGTACCGCTTGCCGTCGCCCGGCTGCGTGTTGCCCAGGTCCTTGCGGCCCTCGTACGCCGCACCGGAGGCGATCTCCTCCATGTAGCGCAGCTCGCCGCTCTCATGCGCCAGCTGGGCCAGGAACATCTCCTTGCGGCGGGGCGTGTTGATGTTCGCCTCGGCCATCGCCTTGTTCAGGTGCGGCAGGTACTGCTCCGCCTTCGCCTGCGACAGGTTCGGCATGATCCGCCGCAGCTGCGCCACCGTCACCCCACCCTTCCCACCCGACGTGCCCGGCGTCCCACCCACGCCCCCCGTCGACGGAGGCGGCTTCGACGTCCCGCCCGTCCCACCCGTGCGGCCCGGAATCGTCAGCTTCTGGCCCACGTAGATCTTGTTCGGGTTCGCGATGTGGTTCGCCTGCTGCAACGCCCCCACCGTCGTCCCATACCGCCCCGCGATGCCGCTCAGCGTGTCCCCGCTGCGCACCGTGTACGAAGCGCCCCCGGACGACGGCGGCTTCGACGTCACCGGCGCCGCGCCTCCACCCGCGCCCGGAATCGTCAGCCGCTGGCCCACGTAGATCTTGTTCGGGTTCGCGATGCCGTTCGCCTTCGCCAGCGCGCCCACCGTCGTGCCGTGCCGCCCCGCGATGCCGCTCAGCGTGTCCCCGCTGCGCACCGTGTAGCTGCCCGCCTTCGACGGCGCCGCCTGGAACCCGTCCGGGACCGTCAGCCTCTGGCCCACGCGGATGAGGTTCGCGTTCGCGATGTGGTTCGTCTTCTGGAGCGAAGACACCGACGTGTTGAAGCGCTGCGCCAGGCCGCTCAACGTGTCGCCGCTGCGAACGGAATAGGTCGTCACGGTTAAAACTCCGGGAAAAGAGGTAAATCAGTGCCCGGATTTTCGCGACGCCTGGGAATTAGTTTCCCAGGAAGACCTACTTTTCAGGTTGCTGCATCTATCCGCTATTCCTGCATCTTCGAGTCACGCAACCGTGACTGGAGGTCGCGGGCGGCGCGGGTGTCGTGCATCACGACGAGGCTCTGCACGTAGTACGCGAGCGCCCAGAGGTTCTCCTCCGGGATGGCGCCCTTCCACGACGGCATCGCGGCGCCACCAACGCCCGCGGCCATCACGCGGTAGAGGTCCTCGCGCTGGGCCTGCGCGGTGTACGGCTGGCCCTCCACGCGGGTGTCCCGCGGCCACACGGTGCGCAGGCGATGGAAGAGGAAGTCCGGCGGCAGCACCTTGGCGAACTGCGTGGCCTCGCCCTTCGCGTCCACGGTGAGCGAGTAGTCCGAATCCCGCTGCAGCGCCGTGTACGGATCCACGTTCGCCAGGTTCACCTTGCGGCCGGTGACGCTCTCCGTGAGCGCGGCGAGCTCCGCTCGGGGCAGGTAGGCGACGTGGCAGCTGGCGCAGCCCGCGTTGCCCTTGCCGGCCACGTGGTAGACGGTGCGGCCTCGCTCCACGGCCTCGGCTTCACGGCCCTTCCACGGGTCTTCGGACAGGACGATGGCCGCGCCGGGGGGCTCCTGCTTCCAGCGCGGGCTGAAGGTCTTGAGGTACTGCACCACGGCGTCCACGTCCGCCGGGGGCACGTCCCACGCGAACATGGGCGTGCCGTGCAGGCCCCGCCGCAGGGTGCGCTTCAGCGCGTCGTCGGTGGGCAGCTCACCCGCGGCCACGCCGCCGAACTTGTACAGGCCCTGGTGGAAGTTGCGCGGAGGAGGCCGCATCCCGGAGCCCGCCGGGCCCTGGCCGTCGCCCTTCTCGCCGTGACAGGACGCGCAGTAGTGCGTGTAGACGTCATATCCGCGCGCCAGCGTCGCGGCGGGGATGACGGTGCCGTCCGCGAGCTTCAGGGGCTCGAAGGTGGGCGTCTCCTTGCGGCACGCGGGAGCGAGCGCCCCCAACGCGAGCACGGCGAGCATGCGGAACGAGAAGCAGGAAGTGGGCTTCATGGGAGGTACACCACCGCGAAGAGGACGCCGTACATCACCGTCGAACACCACCAGCCAGGCAGGGCGCGCCGCAACGGAGCATGGGCGTCCTGACCGCGCAGGACGCGCAGTCCCGCGCGCAGCAACCCCAAGAGCACGACCGCCAGATGCACGGCCTGCACCGCCGACAGGCCATACAGCGCGGAGGCGAAGACACCACTGTCGGGGATGCGCAGGTCGCGGTACCAGAACAGCACGTGCAGCCAGGCCGCCTGCGTCGCGAGGAACGCCGCTCCAGCGCCCAGCACGCCCGCCAACGTGAGCCGGTTCGGCCGCGACTGCCGGAGCACGCCGTGTAGCAGCACGACCCCGATGACGAGGAGCCCACCGGCCAGCGCGGGCACAAGGACACCCGGGCGCGCGGACGCGGGAGGCCAGAAGCCGCGCAGCCGGTAGAAGCCCGCGGTGAAGGCCATCGAGCAGAAGAGCATCGCCGCCGCGCCATGCGCGATGACGACCCCGAACCAGAGGTTCGCTTCGTCACGCTGGGGGGACGTGGAGGCCAGCGTCCCGGAGGGGTCGTTCGTGCTCACGGGGTTGGACTCTCGCATGCCTGGACCCGGCGGAAAGCACCAGGAAGCCGGGCGGCCCCCCGTCCCTCGGAGCGGCGCCCATCGACCGAATCACCTCCGCGCATCACACCCGTGAGCAGGACGGCAATCGCGCGAGGCGCGGAGCAACGCACGAGGCCCGTCCGGGCCGTGCCCACTGGCATCCAGGCTTCGTGGCATGACGACCCGGCGCTGACGGGCCGCGTCTCCGGGATGCGCTGCGGCCCTGGCTCGCCCGTGCCTTCCTCCGGCGCAAGAACTCCGCGTGCGTGTGGGTCCGCCGGTAGTAGCCTGCCGTGCTGACTCCGATGGAACCCGCGCCCACTCCGCTCGCAGCGCCGTCCCCGTCCGTCCCCTCTCACGCTTCTCGGGGCCTGGACCTCTGGCCGTTGATCATCGTGGCGCTGGGCGCCTGGGTGCTGCGCGCGCTGGCGTTCTTCCATCGCTCCGGCGCCATGGGCTATCCCGTGGACTACGACGAGGGCGTGTACTTCTCCGCCGCGTCGCTCCTGCTGCGCGGGGACCTGCCCTACCGCGACTTCATCTTCGTCCATCCGCCCGGAGGCCTCCTGCTCTGGGCTCCCGGTGCCGCGCTCACGCTGGGGCTCGACGCGGCCACCGCATACGGCATCACCCGCTATCTCGCCGCCGCCGTGGGCGCGCTGTGCGTGTTCCTCGCGGGCCGGATCGCCTGGCGCGCCTGGGGTCCGGTCGCGGGCTGCGTGGCCGCGCTCGCCTATGCCGCGTATCCAGAGGCCGCCCTCGTGGAGCGCGGCACGTTCCTCGAGCCCCTGCTCAACGTCCTGTGCATGGGCTTCGCGAACCTCTGGCTCGCGTCCGGCCCCCACTCCCGGGCACGCCGCATCGGCGCGGGCGTGCTCCTGGGGCTCGCCATCTCCGTGAAGATTCCGGGGGGACTCTGGCTCATCGCCGCGCTGCTCTCACGACCGGGGAAGGAATCCTGGCGCCGCGCGCTCCTGCCCGTGCTCGTCGCGTCCGCCACCTGCGTCGTCGTCGTGGGTCCGCTGGCCGCGCTCGCCCCTTCCGAGTTCCTCCGCGACGTCATCACCTTCCAGGCCGTGCGTCCCCCGGACGGTGAGCTGGACCGCTGGCTGCGCCTGCGTGAGATCTTCCACGAGCGCCGGTGGGGCGAAGTCGTCCTCACCCTCTTGGGCCTGGGCACCGCGTGCGTGCGCGCCTTCCGTGCCGCTCCCGAGCACCGCCCCGCCGCGCGCTTCTTCGCCTCCGCGTTCGTCCTCGGCGTGGCCCTGCTCCTCGCGTCCAGGACCTACTGGAACCCGGACAACGCGCACCTCGCCGCTTCGGGGGCCGTGCTCGCGGGCCTGGGCGCGTCCGTGCTCCACGCCTTCAGCACCCGCTGGGGCCGCACGGCCTCACGCGCCGTGGCCGCGCTCCTGTTCGCCGTCGCGTTCGTTCCCGGCGCGCGGCACGTCCACCAGAGCGCCCAACGGCAGGCCCCGGACGTGGTGGCGCTCGCGAAGCACCTCCGCGCGGACGTGCCTCCCAAGGCGTGCCTCTACTCCTTCGAGCCCGGCTGGGCGCTCGCGGCGGGCCGGCTCCCCATGGGCGCCACGCCCATCGTGGATGGCTACGCCACCATGCTCCAGGACGCCATGAGCACGGGCGACCGCTTCGAGACCACCAACGAGGCCCTCTCCGCCGATGAGGCCCAGCAGGCCCTGCGCATCATGCTGGGCGCCTGCCGCTTCGTCGTCCTGGGCCCGCGGGGAGAGTGGATGCTCACGCCGCAGAGCCGCCCCTGGTTCAAGCAGCACTTCGTCCGCCGCTTCCCCGAAGGCAACGCCGGCGTGGACCTCTGGGAGCACCGCTAGACGGCGCCCTCCACTCCGGGCACCGGCCGCACCACCGGCTCCGCCACGGGTACGCCCGAGGGCAGTGGCTCCGCCTGGCCAATCCAATCGCGACCCAGTTGCTCCTGTACTTCCGGTTGCGACAGCGCATGCGGACCGCGCAGCACCACGGCGCCGGCCCCCGCGTCCGTCCACTCCAGCGTTCCCACGCGCCACGGGTTCGGCTCCGCGGCCCGGCCCCACCCGAGCGTCCGCACCAGGTTCACCACGAACACCAACTGCACCGCGCCCAGCGCGAACGCCGCCCAACTGGTCCACCGGTTCAACGTGAGCAGGTGCGCGAGGAACGTGTACTGGTACGGGTCATAGAGCCGCCGCAGCTGCCCCGCGTAGCCCGCCACCAGCTGGCCGCCGAAGACGGCGATGAACAGCACCGCGCTCAGCACCACGTGCACCTTGGCCATGCGCTCGTCCAACGCGCGCCCGTACATGCGGGGGAACCAGAAGTAGAGCCCCGCGAACACCGCGAGGAAGCTGGCCGCGCCCATCGTCAGGTGGAAGTGGCCCACCACCCACATCGTCCCGTGCAGCGGCACGTCCGTCGCCACCGCGCCCAGCGCCAGCCCCGTGATGCCGCCCAGGCCGAAGACAATCATCGTCGCCAGCGCCGCGAGCATTGGCGACGTGAGCCGCACGCTGCCCCGCCACAGCGTCATCAGCCAGTTGAGGAACATCACCTCCGCGGGCAGGGAAATCAGCAGCGTCAGCACCATGAACGTGCGCCCCAGCACCGGCGCCATCCCGCTGGTGAACAGGTGGTGCGCGTACACCGCGCCGCTCAGCGCCGTCACCACGCCCATGGCCCCCGCCGTCAGCCGGTAGCCGTGCGCGGGCTTGCGGCTGAAGAACGCCACGAAGTCCCCCACCATGCCCCACGCGGGCAGGATGAGGATGTAGACCTCCGGGTGGCCGAACAGCCAGAACAGGTGCTGGTACACCACCGGGTCGCCGCCCCCGCCCACCGCCGCCGCGCCCGCGATGAAGAACTGCGTGCCCGCCACCCGGTCCAGCAGCAGCAGCACCGTGGCCGCCGCCAGCACCGGCACGAACAGCACGTTGAGCACCGCGCCGTAGAACAGCCCCCACACCACCAGCGGCATCCGGCCCCACGTCATCCCCGGCGCGCGGCAGCGCACCACCGTGACGACGAAGTTGAGCCCGTACAGGAACGCGGACACGCCCACGCACAGCACCGCCACCGTCACCAGCGTCTGCCCCAGCCCCGGCGTGAACGCGGGCGTCGCCAGCGGGGGATACGACGTCCACCCCGCGCTCGCCGGCCCCAGCCGCACCACGAACGACACCAGCATCAGCGCGCCGCCCGCCGCGTAGGACCAGAAGCCGAACGGCGACAGCCGGGGGAACGCCATCTGCTTCGAGCCAATCGCCAGCGGCAGCACGAAGTGCCCCAGCGCGCCGAAGAGCAGCGGCGTCACCGCGAAGAAGATCATCAACAGGCCGTGCATCGTGAACACGGCCGTGTACGTGGGCGGAGTCAGCGCGCCCTTCGACTCGGGCAGCACCCACGCGAGCCCCGGCACCGGCTGCCCGGGCCACGCCCACTGGAAGCGGATGAGCATGGCCAGCAGGCCGCCCACCAACAGGAACAGGAACCCGCCCCACAGGTACTGCCGCGCCACACGCTGGGGGTCCGTCGTCCAGAGCGACTTCAAGAGCGCCCCCGCCTTCATGGCGTCCTCCACACCCAGCCCCAGTGGGCCGCCGTGTCATCCGGGTCGTAGGCCTGCACCGCCTTGAGGCTCGCCTCGCGCAGCCACGCCGCGTACGCCTCCGGGGACAGCGCCGTCAGCATGCCGCGCATCCGGTAGTGGCTGGTGCCGCAGTGCTGGTAGCAGGCCACCTCCCACGCGCCCTCACGAGCGGCCTGGAACCACGTCTGGTTCACGCGGCCCGGGATGGCGTCCAGCTTCACGCGGAAGGCCGGCAGCGAGAACCCGTGCACCACGTCCGTGGAGACCAGCTGCACCCAGACAGGCACGTCCGCCGGCACGCGCAGGTCGTTCCACGTCACCACGTCGTCCTTCGTGCCGAACGCCCCGTCCGCGCCAGCGTACCGCGCCTCCCAGGACCACTGGTGCGCGTTGATTTGGATGCGCACCGTGCGCGGATCCGCCGTGGGGACGCGGAAGTTCCAGAGCACGTCGTTCAGGTAGCCCTGGGAGCCCAGGAACAGCGTCCCGTCCACCACGCCGAACGCGCACACGGCCAGCCCCAGCACCCACGCCTTCGAACGCCGCGTGCCTCCATCCGGCGCCACCTTCCGGGCGCCCCGGAAGCGCGCCACCGCCAGCAGCATCCACCCGAGCATCACCGCCGCCAGCGCCAGGTCGAAGCCATGGCTCGTGGCCAGCAGCGCGTCGATGCGGCCGCCCGTCGCGCTCGCGTTCTCCGGCGGCGCCAGGCTCCAGGCGCTCCGCGCGGGCGGCGCCGCCAGGGGCGCCTGCGCATCCGGCGGCGCGACGTCGCTGGGGGAGGACGAGGGCAACGCAGGGGACTGCGCCATCACGGATGCTCCTGTTCCACGGGGGCCGAAGCCCGCGCTGCTCCCGGCGCCTCTCGCCCCGCCCGCCGGGCCGCCCAGAGCCCCACGCCCACCAACGCGAAGGGCACCAGCATCAGCGCCAGCAGCAGCTCGCCTGCGCCCCCCGGGGACTCCGGCGCCCGGGCCGTGCATGAGGGGCACGCCCACGCCGCCGCCGGCACCAGCGCCCCGACGAGCCCGAGCCAGCCGCCGAGCGCCAGCACCCGGAAGCCTCCCCATCCGCCCGGCGAAGCGCGTCCACCCGGAGGCAGGAAGAGGGCCTGGGACATGGCCTCCGGGCTAGCACGCACCCAACGTCCCCTCAAGGAGCACCCCGTCCGCCCGGGAGCGGCCACTCTCCCTCATGCCTCGCATGCGGCCAGCCCCTACCCCGCGCCTGCCCGGCGCTTGTGCGCCCCCCGCCGATGCCGTACGTGCCGACGCATGTCCGTCGAATCGCCCTCGTCTCCGTCCGCCGCCCCCCGCTCCCGTCCCGTCCGCCGCTCCTGGGTCTGGGCAGGCATCGCCGTGGCGTCGCTCGGCTTCATGGGGGTGGCGGTCCACGACATGGTGAAGGACCGCTCCCAGCCGCCGCCCCGCCTGGGCGCGCTGCCGGACTTCACCTTCACGCGGCAGGACGGAAAGCCCTTCGGGCTGAAGCAGCTCCGCGGCCACCCGTTCATCGCCAACTTCATCTTCACCCGCTGCCCCACCGTCTGCCCTGTCTTCACGCAGAAGATGGCGCGCGTGCAGGAGCACACCGCGAAGCTGGGGACGGACCTCCAACTGGTGTCCTTCTCCGTGGATCCGGCCTACGACACCCCGGAGCGGCTGGCCGAGTACGGGACGAAGTACAAGGCGGACTTCACCCGCTGGAACTTCCTCACCGGCGACTACGCCACCCTCAAGGACACCATCGTCCAGGGCTTCAAGATCAGCATGGGCCGCGAGGCCGGCGCCCCCGAGGACGACCTGCTCTCCATCTTCCACGGCACCCACTTCGTGCTGGTGGACGGCACCGGAGAGATTCGCGGCTACTACGACAGCGCGGACCCCGAGGCGACCCAGAAGCTGGAGACCGACGCCTTCCGCATCACCCGCGAAGAGGGCTGAAGCCCACCGCTTCCTGATCGCGCCCATACTCCGGGTGCGACACACCGGGTCTCACTCCACCCGGGCCCCGAGCCCGGCTCGAAGCCCGCAAAGCCGAAAGGCCGGCCCCCACCTCGCGGTGAGTACCGGCCTTCGTGCCTGAGTCACGCCAACTTCAGCGGGGAACTCAGTTGATGAGCGCAGCCTGCGCGTGGGCGAACAGGTTCTGCACGTTCTGCTGCGCGGGCTGGGAGGCCAGCGCGCCGACCTTGTCCGCGCCATCCTTCACCACGCCCGCGATGTCCGCGATGGACTTCACGGTGGGGGCGAACTTGGTCAGCTGGGACAGACCGGCCAGGGGGCCCTTGGACAGCAGGGACGCGCCGGAGTCGATGAACTTGTCCACGAACGGCTTCGCCAGCTTGCCCAGGCCGAACGGGAGCTTGTCCAGGAGACCGCCCGCGATGCCCTTCAGGCCGCCCGCGATGGCGCCCATGGGGTTCTGAACGAAGTTCAGCGCCTTGCCCGCGATGTTCGCGACGCCGCCCGCGATGTTGGAGACCGTCTTCGCGACGCTGCTGACAACCTTGCCGATGCCGCCCATGGTGAAACCCCCTACTTGAACTTGGTTTGGAGAGTGTGAGCCGGAGTGAAGCTTCAAAAGGATTCTCGGAGGGGGGAGGAAAATGTTTCCTCCCCATTTTCCGATCTATTTCACGGAGATTCCCAGGCGGGCTTCAGCCCCGGGTTCCACCGCCGCCCTTCTTCAGCTGGTCCATCAGCTCCTTCTGCTTCGCCTCGTCCTGGGGGGCCTTGGGGGTCTCGGCCGAGGGGTTCAGGCTCGGCTTGCCGGCCCCGGCGCTCTTGCTGGCCTCGAACTCGGACTTGGCGAAGGGGTTGCCCTGGCCGGGCAGCTCACCCTTGGCGCCCGCGACCAGGAACTCACCGACCTCCTCCACCGTGTGCACGGGGAAGCCGTTCGCCTTCAGCTCCTCGTCGGACACGACGTTGAGCATGGGCTCCTTGTCCTTGTCCTGGGCGTACTCGAGCACCAGCTCGACGTAGTCCTCCAGCTTCATCCCCACGGCATCCGCGATGCGCTTCGTCTCGGGATCCTTGAGGAGCTCCGCGCGGACGACTTCCACGGGACGGGACAGACCACGCTTCTTGCCAGGGGCTTGCTGGGACATTGCGGTTTCGCTCCGGAGAGGAGAGGAAAGACGGCTGGGAACAACTCTAGCCCATCTTTCCAGTAGTACCCATTCCCCGCCCCAGCCCCCTCTGGGAGCCCCCCCTTCCGGAAGGCTCCATCGGGTTTCAGCGGACCGCGTTGCGGGGCGCGCCCTTGCGCGCGGGGGCCGCGGCCTTGCGCTTGGGCAGGATGCGGGTGACGGAGCCGGGGCGGCGGGCCGCGGCGGCGGCGCGCTCCTTCTCCTCGGCGGCCTTCAGCGCGGCGGCGCGCACGGCCAGCACTTCCGCCTGCTGCGCCCAGCGGCGCTTGAGCGCGTCCCGCAGGCCGTCCGTCTGCAGGTCCACCTGCGCCTGGTGCAGCCGGTAGTGCAGATCCTCGCGCAGGGTGCCCCGGGTGAGGGCGGCCATCGCGGTGCCGGACACGCCCACCACCACCTTGGGCCGCTCCTCCTGCATCTGGAGGCAGCGCAGGATGAGGCCTTGGGCGTCCAGCGGCAGCTTCCCCGCGTCCGCGATGAACACCACGCCGTTGGGCTGACGGAGCGCTCCGGCCAGCTCCTGGGCCTGACGCACCTCCGTGAGCGGGACGCCGAAGTTGCGCGCGGCTTCCTCCGCCCAGGCCCTGCGCTCATCCTCGGTGCCGCCGTGGATGATCAGCGATGCACGGTTGGAGACGAGGTCCTCTTCTCGATAACCGCGAAGAGCCACGGGATGCCCTACCCTTCTGGGAAAGCGGGTCCTCCCAAAGTCTAACGCCCTCCAGGGTCGCCTGTTCAATCCCTTACGTGCGGGAAAAAACCAGGGACCCGTTCCCCGGGAGCCCCTCCACTGGACGCCCGTTCCCGGGTCAAGCCGAAGGCACCACCATCACGGGCCGGCGGCAGCGCAGCACCAGCTCGCGCGCCACCGCCTCCTCCAGGACGTCCGGGACCACCTCGCGCCGGGCGGACGTGCCCACGCAGACCAGGTCCACGCCCTCGCGCTCCGTGGCCTGGCAGATGGCGGTGGCGACGTCCTCCCCGCTGACCCCCTCCACGCTCCAGTGCACCGCCTGCGCGACCGTGTCCCCGGGCACCTGCGCCCAGAGCCGCTTCAGCACCCGGTCCCGCTCGTTGTCGGGCTCCGGGAGCACGCCGTGGAAGTCCCGGGGGCCCCGCTCGCGGCCCCGGAGCCGGTGCACGTGCAGCAGGTGCACGCGGCCCCCCGGCCCCACCAGCGAACACGCCTGCGCGATGGCCTGTCCCGAGGCCAGCGTGAAGTCCACCGGCACCAGCGCGCTCCGGGGCGGAGGGAGCCGGCGCGGCTCGCGCGCTCCAGGCGGGATGCACGCCACGGAGCGCTCCGCGCGGCGCAGCACCCCCTCCGACACGGAGCCGTGCCACAGCCGCTGCACGCCGCCGCGCAGGTGCATGCCCACCACCGTGAGCTCCACGCTGCGCGCGTGGGCCACGTGCAGCAGGTGGTCCGCCGGGCGGCCATAGCCGGGCTCCAGCACCACCTCCACGCGGCCCTCCCCCTCCAGGTCGCCCAGGCGCTCACGCACCTCGCGGTGGAGCACGCGCTCCACCAGCGGCTCCAGCCCCTCCATGGTGCGCTCGCGCGCGTCCAGCCGCTCCACGTGCACGGGGGTGTGGATGCCCAGCCGCTCGCGCTCCTCCAGGGGCGAGCACACGTACGTGGCCAGCACGTCGCATCCGCCCACGCGCCGCAGCTCCCGCAGGAAGGTGATGGCGGCGTCGGACGTGGAGGAGCGGGGGTCCACCCCCACCATCACCAGCAGCCGGCGCCGGCCTCGGGCCCAGTCCAGGAGCGCCGTGTCCCGGCGCACCGCCAGCACCGGGGCGCAGCCGTGGCGGGCCAGGCGCTCCGCCAGGGACGTCTTGCGCCAGGGGGACGTGCGCCAGCCCTCCGCGGCCACCACCACCAGCCGGGCGCTGCGGCACTCCTCGTCTCCCAGCAGCGTCTCCACGGAGGCGCCCCGCTGCATGCGCGGCTCCACCCTGCCCGCGATCGCCCGCAGGCGCGCGGACTCCGCGGCCAGTCCTCCTTCCGCGGCGGACAGGGCGTCCGGAGCCTCCGCGTCCGGCACTTCGTCATCCACCCCCAGGAGCAGCAGGGGCTCTCCCAGGCGGCCGGCGAGCGTCGCCGCGACGGTGGCCGCGTGCGCGGCGTCGGCGGACAGGTTGGTTGCGCAGATGATGGCCATGGCGGGGCCCCCCGAGGAGGCGATGCCCGCTGGAGCCTCCTCCGCCAGGAAGGATGCGCACGCCAGATGCCCGGTGACGTGCGGTCCACGCATGCCGGCCTGCCTGCCCACCAGGGTGGGGCGGCCCGGCGGCGAGGCCCTCCCTAGCGCAGGAGCTGCTGGTGCCCGTCGTGGTTGGTGTGGTCCTGATTGTCGCCCGCGCCGCCGCGCTGGTTCTCGCGGCCGAAGCTGGACAGGAACACGCCCTGGTCGCTGCTCGCGTAGTGGTACGGCCGGCCCCAGGGGTCCAGGGGCACGGCGTGGAGGTATTTGGGCACCAGCATCTCGTCCAGGTTCCCCTCCTCCGGCAACTTCCCCCCGTGGTCCGCGCGGTAGCGCTCCAGCGCGTCCAGGATGAGGGTGAAGTCGGCGTGGATGCGCTGGGCCTGCTCGGGGTCGCGGCGGCGGAAGGCGGTGAGCACCAGGGCCACGACGAGCGCCACCGCGAACACCACCGCCACCCAGGGCAGCGGGGAGCGGCGGGACTTCTCGCGGACGGCGGACGGGGACGAGGTGGCGGACATGGCCCGTCCACCCTACCGCGTCAGAGCGCGCGGTAAAGCGGCACCGGCTGCTGCTTGCCCTTCAGGCGCACCGGCGGCAGGTCCTCGAAGGCGGTCTCGTTCGCGTCCACCAGCTCGCGCGTGCGCTCGCCCACCAGGATTTCCCCCGGCCCGGCCAGCGCGCACAGCCGCGCGGCCACGTTCACCGCGTCGCCGATGCAGGTGTACTCGGCCCGCATCGCGCCGCCGATGTTGCCGGACACCACCACGCCCGAGTTGAGCCCCACGCCCAGCTCCAGCACCAGGGGCCGGCCCTCGCGGCCGTGGGCCACCCACTCGGCCTCCGCCACGGCGCGCAGCTCCGCCACGGCCTCCATCATCATCTTCGCGCACTGCAAGCCCCGGAGCGCGTCGTCCGGGCGGCCCACCGGCGCGCCGAAGACGGCCATCAGCCCGTCGCCCAGGAACTTGTCCAGCGTGCCGCCGCAGGTGAGCACCGCGTCCGACAGCCGGCCCAGCACCTGGTTGAGCACCGCCACCACCTGTTCGGGAGGCAGGCTCTCCGCCAGGCCGGTGAAGTTGCGGATGTCCGCGAACAGCACCGTCACCTCGCGCTTCTCGCCGGCGAGCACCGCCGCGTCCGCGCTCTTGAGGATCTCCTCCACCACCGCGTCGGACGTGTAGCGCGCGAACAGCTTGCGCATGCGCTCCGTCTCGTCCGTGCGGCGCACCACGCTCTCGATGCGCGCCGCCAGCTCGTCCATGGACGCGGACTTGTTCACGTAGTCGTCCGCGCCCGCGCGCAGGCCGCGCACGCGCTCCGCCTCACGGTCGTTGGCGGTGAGCATGATGACGGGGATGGCGCTGCGCGGGCCCTCCTTGAGCCGCCGGCACAGCTCCACGCCATCCAGGCCCGGCATCTCCAGGTCGCTCAGCACGATGGCCGGCTGCAGGCGCCCCATGCCCTCCAGCGCCTCGTAGGGGTCCTGGAAGCAGAGGACCTCGTAGCCCAGGGCCACCAGCCCCTCCTGCACGAAGGCGCACGCCAGGGGGCTGTCGTCCACCACCACCACGCGGCGGCGGCCCTCCGTCGCGGGACGCGGCAGGTCCTGCCGGCCGACGATGCGGTTCTGCACGCCCAGCGCTTCGTAGATCTGCTTGTACGTGCAGTGGCCCAGCTCGACGAGGATCTCCCCCAGCCGCCGCCCGTCGCGCCGCTGCCGCGCCAGCGCTTCATCCAGCTGCGCGAGCGTCACGTACTTGAGCCCCACCAGCAGCTCGCCCAGGGGCGGCTGCGCGGGCCCCTTCTCGTGGTTCAAGCCCAGGGCCTCTCCCAGTGCGTCCTGGATCTGCTCGCGCGACACGTAGCCCAGGGAGATGAGCGCCTCTCCCACGCGCTGTCCGGTGAGGGCCTGGAGCGCGAGCGCCTCCTGCACCTGACCCGGCGAGACGACGCCCAGCTTGAGCAGCAAATCACCGAAGAGGGGGTTTGATGCACTCACGTGGAAGCCTCCGTGACACGCCTGTCCGGCAAGCGTAGCGCAACCGTGGCCGTCAGTGCTCGAACATGCGGCCAAAGGCCATGACGATCTCCAGGATGATCAACGCGACGATCATCACCTCCAGGACGTGCGAGCGGTCGATGTCCACCTCGCCCTTGAGCAGGCCATAGGTCTGCGCGAGCAGCTGCTGCTTGCGCGTCACGGAGGCCTGCCACGCGGGGATGCGCAGGCGGCGCACGGCGCCCTCGTAGACCTTGGCCAGGTAGAAGTCGCCAATGATCTTCAGGCTGTTCTCCACCCGCTCCACGAACTCGTTGAGGTCCACGAGCGTGCCCAGCGTCTCCCGGGCGAGGTTGCGGTAGGGGCTGCGGAACAGCGTGAGCCAGCCGGGCTTCTTCTTCTGCACCTCGTCGTGGATGCGCGCGATGTGCTTGTCCAACCGCTCGTCGTAGTAGCGGAACTCCAGGAGCTGCGCGTTGGCGATCTCCAACAGGTCCGGGATGTCGCGCGAGCCGGACGGCTCGTAGACGAACGCGCTGTTCCAGTCCACGACGACCAGGTCATGGGCGGTGTAGCTGAAGCGCACCTGGGTGACGGCCTCGCGCTCGCGCGGCGCGAGCGGCGCGGTGGTGCTCTCTCCCAGGAGCAGCCGCGCGATGTCCGCGCACTGGAACAGCTCCTCCGCGGAGGGGTTGCCCTGGATGCGCTCGGCGAAGATGACGGTGTAGCTCTCGCTCTGGTCCCAGAGGTGCGGCCCCTGCACGGCGGCGGCGATGGTGCGGCGCACGCCCTCCACCAGCTCGCGCGCCAGGTCCTCCAGGGCCTGGCTGTCATAGAGCTCGTCCGCGACCAGGGTGAGCGTCTCCCAGGTGGTGCCGGGAGCGACGGGGACGCGCAGGATGATGGACGCGGCGCCGTGGTCGAACAGGCGCGCGGTGGCGTCCACGGTGACGGGCCCGCCGCGCAGCGCGAGCGGCCTGCGGCCCAGCTCATAGGCCACGGGCGGGTTGGGCAGCTGGATGTACTGGCTGTTCTCGCGCGACAGCTTCAAGCGGCGCGAGTCCTCCGACAGCGCCTTGCGCGCGCGCTCCAGGTCGATCTCCTCCGCGATGTCGAACGTGCGGTAGCAGAGGATGTGGGCCTGTTCGAAGAGCAGCGTCATTCCGGCGGGCGCGGACATGGTGCGCTGAAGCCTACTCGACGTCCTCCCACAGGACCCTCAGTTCCAGGGGAAGCGCCTCGAATGGTTCCGCGTGGACGGTCTCCGAGTCCTGATGGGTTCCCACGAGGAGGTAGTGCGAGCCTTCCAGAAGACGGAAGACCTCCAGCGTGTACTGGAGCGGGTCCACCAACCAGACGTGCTTGACCCCTTCGCGGGCATAGATGGGCAGCTTCCGGAAGCGGTCCAGCCGGGCCGTGGACGGCGACAGCACCTCGCACAGCCAATCCGGCGCCATCGTGATGCCCACGACGTCAGGCATCTTGGGCACCCGCTCCCGGCGCCAACCCGCGAGGTCCGGCACCAGGACGTCCTTGCCCAGGTGCAGCTCCGGCTCGGGCAGGAAGAGCCACCCCCCAGGCCCCCCTCGTCCCCGACCAAAGGGATTGCGAAGCTCCCCACCCAGCTCAAATGCGGCGGAGGCATGCCGCGCCGCCGGCCGGGGGCTCGCGTACAGCTCCCCGTTGACGATCTCCCCCACCTGGTTCGAAGGGAGCGCTTCCAGGTCGGCGTAGGTGGCGGGCTTTCGGGTCATCTCAGGGACGCGTAACCTAGCAGGTAGGGACATGCCCGGACACTCTCATGCCCGTCTGACACCTGTACCCCGGTGGCCGGGAGCCCTGGAAGGGCCCCGGGCCTGAAACATTTCCGCTGAAACATTTCCGGATGTTTCAATCAGTCGCCGCCGCCCTCGGGCAGCTTGATGCCAATGCCACCCGGGCCCTCGCCCTGGTCCGGCAGGTTGCCAATGTGGCCGGGCGTGGGGATGGGGCGGTCTCCCGCCTGACGCTTGTTGTCCTGTTCGTCCTCCGGAAGCTGCGGTTCCTTCCGGGGGCTTTCATGCTCACCCATGGTGGCTCCTTCGCGAGTTGAGAGGGTTTGACCTCTCCCAAGCTAGGGAGCCCGTGCCCCGGCTGGCACCCCGCCCCTGCCGGCCCGCGGGGCATGCGGGGGCACGAGCGGGGCGAAGGGGGCCTTCAGATGCCCCGGGGCTTCGCGGGCGGCGTCAGCGCCGTGCGCACATCCCACAGCTCCGGGAAGAAGCGCAGGTCCAGCGCCTTGCGCAGGAAGCCCACGCCCGACGAGCCGCCCGTGCCCTGCTTGAAGCCGATGATGCGCATCACCGTCATCATGTGACGGTAGCGCCAGAGCTGGAACCGCTCCTCCGTGTCCACCAGCTTCTCGCACATCTCATACGCGTCCCAGTGCTTCTCGGTGTCCGAATAGATGCGCCGGAACACCTCCATCACCTGGGGGCTCTTCTCATACGGCTGACGCCAGTCGCGCTCCACGTGGCTTCTGGGAACGTCGTGGCCCATGCGCGACAGGTGACGCAGGAACTCGTCGTAGATGCCGGGCGACTCCAGCAGGCGCTCCAGCTCCGCGTGCACGCCCTGCACGTGCTTGAAGGGGCCCAGCGCCGCGTCGTCCTTGTTGCCCAGCAGGAACTCCAGCGCCCGGTACTGGAAGCTCTGGAAGCCTGACGCGTGTCCCAGCGTGTCGCGGAACTCCAGGTACTCGTTGGGCGTGAGCGTCTCCAGCACGCTCCACTGCTCGAAGAGCATCCGCTGGATGTGCGCGACGCGCGCGAAGATCTTGAACGACGGCTCCAGCCGGTCCGCCTGGATGTAACGGATGCAGGCGGACAGCTCGTGGATGAGCAGCTTCATCCACAGCTCGCTCGTCTGGTGCTGGACGATGAACAGCAGCTCGTCGTGATGGGGAGGCTGGGAACGGGGCACCTGCGCGGACAAGAGGCGGTCCAACTGCAGGTAATCGCCATAGGTCGTCCGGCCCGCGAGGTCCGTGACGATTCCAGGCTCCAGGTCGCGTTTGTTCATGGCCCGGGCACTCATGCACACCAACCCCCTCGCGGCGCAAGCACATCCTCCGCGCGGTCACTCCTGCCACGTGCTTCCAGACGGAAGGACGCGGTCCACCTGTATGCCCGGGCCGGGGCTACGACTGATACTGCTTAAGCGTTCTTCTGAGCGGCTTCCGCGAGCGCCTTGGAGGCGGCGCGGCCGCGGGGCAGCTTGATGTCCTCCACGCTGTTGGGGTTGGCGTAGTCGGACCACTCGGAAGGACGGCGGTTGGTCTTCTCCAGCATGCGCAGCTTCTGGTAGTGCGCGGCGCAGTAGCCCTTCGTGCGGCTGGGCTTGCCGCAGCCCTTGATGGCGCACTCACGGGCGCCGCCTTCCGCCGCCGCCGGCTTGCGGCCCCGGCGCTTGCCACCCGCCGCAGCCACCGGCGCGCTCGCCGCGGCCCGGCCCGCCGGACGCCCCACGGGACGACGACCGGGCTTGCCGGCCGCGGGCGCGTTCGCGCCGAAGAGGGGGCCCACCACCTGAGCCAGGGGCGCCAGCCGCTCGGCCACGCTGCGCAGCGCATCCAGGTCCGCCGTGCCCGACTCCAGACGAGACACCACGTCGCGCAGGGGCTTGAGCTGCACTTCAATCTCGTTGCGAATCATCTCGCGGAACGCCTTGTCAACTGACATTTCGACCAATCCTCGGTTTAAGGGGGGAGCATTGCCTTGGCGTGAACCGGCACGCCGGACTACCAATACCTTCCAGAAAGGCAATTGTCGAAGGAAGCGATAAAAAGTTGTGACGCCACTGCGTATCAGCAGGCGAGAAAGCCCCGGGAAATGGGGCCCGGCGACGCTTTCAGGCGCTTCTCACGCATCCCAATGCAGGGGTTCCAACAACGCTCCACGACTGGAGGCGGGGGGGTGCTGCGAGCGATCCAGCAGTTCCTCGTACGTCAGTGCCAGGTCGTGTCCCAGTTCCTCCAATTCCTCCTCGTCCAGGGACGCGGACAGGCGGGGGAGCACCCCGTGTTCCATGGCCTGCACATGCGCCACGACCTGATCCTCGAGCGTGAAAAGGCGTGCCTGCCAGTCGACGCCGCGAGGCGTCAGCTCCTGCAATTCCTCCATCAACTCGCGCAGGGTGAGGTGGTCCTCGGCCTCCTCGCGGGCGCGGGTGCGGCCCTCCACGCGAGTCAGCAGCGGCTGGACGCAGCGCTCCTCCAGGCGGGAGTGCAGGCGCAGGAGGCGGGCCAGGGCTTCCTGACCGTGAGTCACCTCCTCCGGGTCCGCCTCCGAAGCCAGCCGCTCCAGCAGCTCCTCCAGCTCGCGGTGTTGCTGAAGAAGGATGTCGAAAGAGCCGGCCATGCCCCCAAGCATCAGCACGGCGCCGGAAGCAGACAACCGCACCCATCCGGCCCCGGTGAAAGGCAGCCTGCTGGCGTGCATGCCCTTTTCCGGTGATGACGGCGGTGGAGCCCCTGCCCGGCCGCCTGGTTCCGGGGTGCCGGCGCGCGAGGGCGGCCGCATCATTGGCTCCACCGTGGAAAACCCACTCACCAGCGTCCGGCAGGCCGTCTTCCGTTTCGCGGAGGGCGGCGCCGCCCTGTCCGCGCGTTATCACCGCGCCCGTCTGGTGGGAGCTGAACATCTGCCCAGACATGGGCCGTTGCTGCTCGTGGGCAATCACGGTGTCTGGGGATACGAGACCCCCGCCTTCTTCCACCTCCTGCACCGGGCCACGGGGCGCTATCCGTTGGGGTTGGCGGAGCGTGGGTTCTTCAAGATTCCCCTCGTACGCACGGTGTTGCCCTGGCTGGGCGGGGTGGAGGGGACGCGGGAGAACGCGCTCCGGTCGCTCCAGGAGGGGCAGCTCGTCGTGTGTTATCCGGGCGGCGCGCGGGAGACCTTCAAACGCAGCCAGGGCCGTTACCGGCTCCGGTGGGAGCGTGCGCTGGGCTTCGTGCGGCTGGCCATGCAGGCCGGGGTGCCGGTGGTGCCCTTCGCCGGCTTCGGGGTGGATGACACCTTCTTCTGGCCTCCAGACGAGGACCGGTGGTGCGTGCGCCTGGCCGCGGAGGACAAATACCGCATGCCGTTGGTGATGGGATTGGGCCCCCTGCCGCTGCCAGTTCAATTAACCTTCGCCGTGGGTGAACCCCATGAGCCGCCGCCGTCGGGTGCGTCGGAGTCGCGCGTGAGAGCCTTCCGGGACCGTGTGGCCGCCAGCGTCCGGCGCCTGCTGCTGAGGGCCTGCCATGCTTGATACCGCCTCGACTCCCGTCCCCGCCCCGCCCCGCCCGCCGCCGCTGGTGCCGGACGTGGAAGACATCCAGCGAGGCTATGAGCGGCTGGACTGCGAGGAGCGCGTCGTCCGGGGCACGGCGGTGCGGCTGTTCACCTTCCCCGGGGGCAACAGGGATGTATCACGCACGGTGGTCTGTCTTCCGGGGCTGGGCGCCAGTGGCCGCTCCTTCGCGCCCATGGAGCCGCTGGCGGAGGCGTGGAACCTGCTGTTGTGGACGCCGCCGCTGAAGACGCCCGCGACCCATACGCCGTTGCAGTGGAACCTGTCGGTGCTCAACCACCCGGAGGCAGGGCTGCCGGAGCGCTTCGCGTTGATGGGGTCCTCCTACGGCAGCCTGCTGTCCATCGCGTATGCGTTGGAGCACCCCCAGCGGGTGAAGGCGCTGGTGCTGGTGTCGCCGGTGGCCAGCGTGCGCAAGGTGCGGCGGCTGGCGTTGACGCTGTCCACGCTGGTGCGGGCGCCCCGGCCGCTGGCGTATGTGTTCGCGCCCACGGTGGCGCGCGTCCTGGGCGGCCGGTGGCTGCCGGCGGAGGGGCGGGCGGAGATCGTCCGCGAGGCCCGGCGCCTGTCGTCGCTGGAGCTGATGCGGCGGCTGCGCGACATCCTGGCCGCGGACTTCCTGCACCGGCTGCGGGAGCTGCGCGTGCCCACGCTCATCATCGAGGGCGGCCGGGACCTGCTGGTGCCTCCGGCCGCCGCGCGCGACGTGGCGGCGCACGTGCCGGGCGCCGAGTTGGAGTTCCTGGAGACGGCCAGTCACCTGCCGTACATGAGCCACCCGGAAGCGTTCAATGCACGCGTGTCCGACTTCCTGTCGCGGCACCCTGACTGAGCAGGCGTTATCTCTAGCGGCGGGGGAACACACTCAGATGACCACTGCCTCGGATCAGTTGTCCCGCTCCGCGCTGCTGTTCCTGTCGCGTCAGTCCAACCTGAAGGACGTGGCCACGCGGCTCAAACCCTTTCGCCAGCTCGCGTCCCGCTTCATCGCGGGCGAGACGCTGGAGGAGGCGGTGGACGCGGTGAAGGCCCTCACCGCGAAGGGGCTGATGGCCAGCTTCGACCACCTCAACGAAGCGGTGCGCTCCCCGCGGGAGACCCACGACGAGGTGAAGCAATACCTGCGGCTCCTGGCGCGCATCGACCAGGTGGGCGTGCGGGCCAACGTGTCGCTGAAGCTCACGCAGTGCGGCCTGTTGTTCGACCGGAACCTGGCGCTGCAGAACGCGCGGGCGGTGGTGTCGGACGCGACGGCGCGGGACTCGTTCGTGCGCGTGGACATGGAGGAGAGCGCCGTCACGCAGACGACCCTGGACATCGTGCGGGATTTGCACTCGGAGTTCGGCGAGCGGCACGTGGGCGCGGTGCTCCAGAGCTACCTGCGGCGCACGGAGGAGGACGCGAAGGCCCTGTGCGCCGAGCGCGTCCGCATCCGGCTGTGCAAGGGGGCCTACCTGGAGGGTCCCGACGTGGCCTTCCCGGACAAGAAGGACGTGGACGCGAACTTCGTGCGCTGCATGCGCATCCTGTTGGACAGCGGCGTGTATCACGGTATCGCCACACATGATGAGCGGATGATCGACGCCACGCTGGAATACGCCGCGCGTCAGCAGCTGCCCAGGGGCGCCTTCGAATTCCAGATGCTGTATGGCATCCGGCGCGACCTCCAGGAGCGGCTGGTGAAGGACGGGCACCCGGTGCGTGTCTATGTCCCGTATGGGAAGCACTGGTATCCCTATTTCATGCGCCGGCTGGCGGAGCGGCCGGCCAACCTGTGGTTCGTGATGCGCAACCTGCTGAAGGGGTAGGCCATGAGGAATCCATACGCCGCGGCCTATGTCGCCGGGGCCGTGGGCACCGGCGCGCTGGGATTGCTGGTCACCGTGCGCAATGCCTGGCTGGGCCATCCGCCGCCCTACGCCGCGCGCAACATCGCGCGGCACGTGCTGAGCCGGCTGTTCCGCCGGAAGCTGTCCCGGCATGAGGCGTCACAGTGGGCCTTCGCGCTGCGCGCGGGCTACGGGCCCCTCTTGGGGATGGGCTGGGGCCTGGTGCGGGTGCGCACGGCGAAGTGGACCCTGCTGCACAGCGGCGTGCTGCTGGGCCTGGGGGTGCTGGCGTTCGAGCGCGCGGCCTTTCCCGTGTTCAAGGCGACGGCGCTCGCGAACACCTGGTCGCGCGCGGAGCACGTCTGGCTGTTCGCGCAGACGGCCCTGTTCGGCGTCGTGACCGAGGCGACGATGCGCTGGCTGGTGAAGGAGGAGGAGCCCGATTCGCGGAACTGGGACGACCGTTCCCAGTTCCGGTCAGACGCCGGGCCCGCGTGAGCCGTCCGGCGGGGCAGGGCCGTGCGTGGCATCCTCGTTGCTACACGCACGTCCTCGTCCCCCACCCCTGACAGGTCCATGCTCTTGCACGAAGTCCGGCGCACGTTGCGCTCGATGGCCCGGGAGAAGCTCTTCACCGCGGTCGTCGTGTTGACGCTCGCGCTCACCATCGGCGCGACCACGGCGGTCTTCAGCGTCGTGTACCCGGTGCTCTGGCAGCCCCTGCCCTATCCGGAGGCGGAGCAGTTGGTCCGCCTCTTCCAGGCGACGACGCCGGGCGCGGGGGCCGGGCCGCACAAGGACCGCACCCGCGTGAGCCTGCCCGTGTGGAACGCCTGGCGGGAGGGGGCCCGGAGCTTCTCCGGCATCGAGGGCGTGCGGGTGGTGAAGCAGTTGCTGGACGGCGCGGGGTTGGAGGCGCGGCTGACCGTGGGACGCGCCTCCGCGGGGCTGATGCCGCTGCTGGGCGTGCGGCCCGCCCTGGGGCGGCTCTGGGGGACGGAAGCAGAGGTCCCCGGCCGCGACCGCGAGCTGGTGCTGACCCATGCGCTGTGGCAGCGGCTGTATGGGGCGGACCCCGCCGTCCTGGGCCAGAGCCTCCTGCTGGACGGCATGTCGCACGTCATCGTGGGCGTGCTGCCGGAAGACTTCCGCTTCGAGCCAGAGGTGGAGGCGTGGAAGCCCCTGTCGATGGATGCGCTCCAGGACCGGGGCAACACGCTGCGCGTCGTGGGCCGGATGCGTCCGGGCGTCTCCCTGGAGCAGGCCCGGGGTGAACTGCTTCCGCTCACGCTCGCCGCGGCGGACGTCCCGGGAGAACCACGGGTGGGGGTGCACGTGGAGCCCCTCCACGCGTACTTCGTCGAGCAATCCCTGTCCCAGCTCCAGATCGCGGCCGGGGCGGCGGTGCTGCTGTTGCTGTTGGGCTGCTCGAACCTCACGAACCTGCTGCTCGCGCGGGGCAGCGCGCGGATGCACGAGCTGTCGGTGCGCCTGGCGCTGGGCGCGACCCGGTGGCAGTTGGTCCGGCAGGTGTTCGTGGAGAGCGCGGTCCGGGCCGCGTTCGGCGGCGTGGGCGGGTGGCTGCTCGCGCTCTGGGGGCGGGGACTCCTCACCCTCTTCATTCCAGGCTGGTTCGTGTCTGGGCCGGGGCTCGAGCCAGGCCTGCTCGGCATCGTCGCGGCCGTGTCGCTGGTGACGGCGGTGCTGGTGGGGGTGCTGCCCGCGCTTCATGCCTCGCGCGGAGAGGCCCGGGCCGTGCTCGCGCCGATGATGCGCGGAGGGCGCGGCGCGACGTCCCTGGGCCGGGCGCGCTCGGCGCTGGTCGTCGTGCAACTGGCCCTGGCGCTGGTGCCGCTGGTGGGCGCGGGGCTCCTGCTGCGCACGCTGTGGAAGCTCCAGGCCGTACCGCTGGGCTTCGAGCCCGAGCGCGTCACGGTCGCGGAGGTGTTCTTCCCGCTGGAGCAGTTCCCCGACGAGGCCCGGGCCGCGGACCTGGCCCAGGCGCTCACCGCGCGGCTGGAGACGCTCCCCGGCGTGGACGCGGCCGGGCTCACCGCGGCGCTCCCCTTCTCCGGTGAGGTCTGGCGCGAAAACGTGGGCTTCCACATCGCGGGGACGCCACCCCCATCCGGGACGCCTCCCCGAGCCGGCTACGTGCCGGCCAGCGCGGGCGCGTTCCGGGCCATGGGCATCGCCTTGAAGCAGGGCCGCCTCATGGACGCTGGCGACACAGCGGAGCATCCTCCCGTGGTGGTCGTGAGCGAGGCCTTCGCGCGCCGGTACCTCCCGGGCCAGAACCCGGTGGGGGTCCGGCTCCAACTGGAAAGGGACGCCGCGCCCCGGGAAGTCATTGGCGTCGTGGGGGACGTGCCCATGGAGCACGTCTCGGTGGCGCCTTCCGGGGACCTCTACGTCCCGCTGGGCCAGGACATGCGCAAGGGCCTGAACCTGGCGGTGAAGTCCTCACTGCCGGCGCCCCGACTGCTGGCGCTGCTGCGGGAGGAGGTCCGCGCGGCGGATCCGAACCTGCGGCTGCTCAACGTCCGGCCGCTGGACCGCGTGGTGGAGGCCAGCTCCGCCCGGGTCAGGGTGATGGGCCGGCTGCTGGTGGCCTTCGCGCTGCTGGGCGGAGTGCTGGCCTCGGTGGGGTTGTATGGATTGCTGGCCTTCTGGGTGACGCAGCGGACCCGGGAGCTGGGCATCCGGAGCGCGCTGGGTGCGACACCCCGGGGACTGCTCCGGCTGGTCATGACCCAGGGGCTGCGGCTCACCGGGCTGGGGCTCGCCGTGGGGCTGCTGGGCGCGGGGCTGCTGGCCCGCGCGCTCTCCGCGATGCTGTATGGCATCACGCCCCACGACCCGCTCATCTTCGTGGGAGCGTCCGCGCTGCTCTTCCTCACCGCGCTGGCGGCAAGCTGGGTTCCCGCCGTCGCCGCCACCCGCATCTCTCCGGCCGAGGCCCTCAAGCAGGACGCATGAGGGCTCGCGGGCCTCCCGTCAGGACTTGTTGCCCTTGTGGGGGAGCAGGGTCTCCACCACTTCCTTCATGGACTGCTTGAGGAAGCCGCCCGCGTCCGCGTCGCCCTTCACCACGGCGGAGGCGAACATCTTCGCCTGCTCCAGGGTGATGTGCGGCGGCAGGGGCGGCACGTCCGGGTCCGTATAGGCCTCGAAGACGACGGGCCGGTCCGCGGCCAGCGCTTCATCCCACGCGGCGGCGACGCGGTCCGGCCGGTCCACGCGGAGGCCCTTGAGGCCCAGGGACTCGGCGTACTTCGCGTAGGGGAAGTCCGGCAGGTCCTGCGACGCGGCGTACTTCGGGTCGCCGACCATCACCCGCTGCTCCCACGTCACCTGGTTCAGGTCGCGGTTGTTGAGCACCAGGACGATGAGGCGCGGGTCCTTCCACTCCTTCCAGTACTTCGCCACGGTGATGAGCTCCGCGTTGCCATTCATCTGCATGGCGCCGTCGCCCACCACCGCGAGCACCGGGCGGTGCGGGAAGGCGAACTTCGCGCCCAGGGCGTACGGCACGCCGCAGCCCATGGTGGCCAGGTTGCCGGACAGGGACGCCATCATCCCCTGGCGCACCTTCAGGTCGCGCGCGAACCAGTTGGTGGAGCTGCCCGAGTCCGCCGTGAGGATGACGTCCGCGGGCAGCTTCGGGGACAGCTCCCAGAACACGCGCTGCGGGTTGAGGGGGTTCGCGTCCGTCATGGCGCGCGCCTCCAGCACCTTCCACCAGCGCGCCACGCCCTTCTCCACGCCCTCGCGCCAGCTCCGGTCCTCCTTGCGCTTGAGCTGGGGAATCAGCGCGCGCAGCGTCTCCTTCGCGTCGCCGACGAGCCCCACCTCCATGGGGTAGCGGATGGAGAGCATCCGGCCGTCCAGGTCGATTTGAACGCCGCGCGCCTGGCCCGCCGGCGGGAGGAACTCCGAGTAGGGGAAGCTGGTCCCCACCATCAGCAGCGTGTCGCACTCCTGCATCAGGTCCCAGCTGGGCTTCGTGCCCAACAGGCCGAGGGAGCCCGTCACGAAGGGCAGCGCGTCCGGCAGCACCGCCTTGCCCAACAGCGCCTTGGAGACGCCCGCGCCCAGCCGGTCCGCGACCTCCAGCACCTCGTCCGCCGCGTCGAGGGCGCCCGCGCCCACCAGCATCGCGACCTTCTTGCCGGCGTTGAGGACGTCCGCGGCGCGCCGCAGGTCCGCGTCCTGGGGAATCACCCGGGGGGACGCGTAGCCCACGCTGGAGTGCACGGTGCCGTGCTTGCGCGCGGGGGGGTCGTAGGGCAGCTCCTGCAGGTCGTTGGGCAACACCAGACACGTCACGGTGCGCTCGCACCGGGCGATCCTCACGGCGCGGTCCAGCGCGTGGCGGACGGCGGAGGGCTCGGTCACCATGGTGATGTACTCGCTGGCCACGTCCTTGAAGAGCGTGGTGAGGTCCACCTCCTGCTGGTAGTGGCCGCCCAGGGCCGTGCGGGCCTGCTGCCCGACGATGGCCACCACGGGCTGGTGGTCCAGCTTCGCGTCGTAGAGGCCGTTGAGCAGGTGGACGGCCCCCGGGCCGGAGGTGGCCATGCACACGCCCACCTCGCCGGTGAACTTCGCGTGCGCGCAGGCGGCGAAGGCGGCCATCTCCTCGTGGCGGACCTGCACGAACTTCATCTCGGAGTTGCGTCTCAGCGCGCCCAGCACGCCATTGATGCCGTCGCCCGGGTAGCCATAGATGCGGCGCACGCCCCACTGGATGAGGCGGTAGACGAGGTAGTCGCTGACGGTGGCGCTCATGCACGAAAAGCTAGTGACCGTGGCGGGCCTGGGAGCCCGGGGGCGCGCGGGTGCCCGTCGCGCCCTTCCGTGAGCGGGCCTGCGTGCGGGCGGCTACTGGCGGCTGGGAGGCTCCAGCTCGGAGTCCTCCGGCCCGCGCTGGCGCCGCGGGGTCTTGTCGTCGGCGAGCTCCGGGCGCTTCTCCGCCAGCCAGGCGATGGCGTGGGCGGAGCTGGGGATGGTGAGCATCAGGAACGCGGCGACGAGCAGCCCTCGCAAGAGGAGCCAGGCGTCCGCCGTCGCCAGCGTGGCGCCGATGATGACCAGCGCCCCGCCGAAGGGCACCGCGCCCGCCGCGTGCACGCGCGTGAGCACAGAGGGCAGCCGGTACATGCCGATGATGGCGGCGGTGATGAAGAACAGGCCCAGCGCCACCAGGGCGTCGGACACCCACTGCACCGCGGCGGACATCATCGGGTGTCCTCTTCGTCGTGGAAGGTGCGGCCGTGGTGCAGGTAGCGGGCGCCGGCCACCGTCTGCACGTAGGAGAGCAGGGCCAGCACCAGGGCCGCGTCCAGGTAGCCGGCCTCGCCGCGCGTGGCGCCGTACAGCGCCAGCACCGCGCAGATGACCAGGCCCAGCGTGTCCACGGACATGAGCATGTCCGCCGAGGAGCGCTGGCGTGAGGCCAGCAGCACCATCGCGCCCAGCAGGCCCACCATCCACACGATGGCCAGGGTGAAGAAGGTCTCGTGCATCGCCGGCCGCCTCCCTACGGGAACACCGCGCGCTGGTAGCGCTGGTAGAAGGTGTCCTGCTGCCGGATCAGCTTGTCCGGATCCGACGCGTCCAGCGCGTGCACCCGCATCACGCGCCGCTTCCAGTCCAGCTCCAGCAGCACCGTGCCCGGGGCCAGGGACAGGACCCACGAGGACACCTGCACGCCGCGCGCGGTGCGCTCGCCCATGGGGTACTCCACCACGCCCGCGTGATCCGCGCGGTCCGCGGGGCCGAAGATGACCGCGAGCACCTGGAAGCAGCTGCGCGTCACCAGCACGGCCAGGGCCCAGCCGAAGCGGGGCAGGCGCAGCGTGCGGCGCCAGTGCTCGCGAGCTTCCAGGACCGGCGGCAGGCCCGCCAGGGGGAACAGGCGCATCACGCCCAGGGACAGCACCGCGCCCAGCGCGAGGTCCACCGGATGGAAGCTGCCCACCATCAGCGCGTACAGCAGCGTCAGGGGCGGCACGTGCGCGAGGGTGTGGAGCCTCATGGCAGCGACCCCAGGCCCTGGATGGCGTCGCGTCCGGCGCGCAGGAGCGGCTCCGGCCAGAGGCCCACGACGATGAGCGCCAGGGACAGCGCGTACACCACGGCGCCCGTGCCCCGGTGCAGGGCCGCGCCCTCCCTCAACCAGCGCTCGCGCTGGTAGGCGCGGAAGAGGGCCAGCAGCGACAGGGCGCTCGCCAGCACCACCAACCCCGCGAGCCAGACATGCCCCTGCTCCAGCGCCGCTCGCAAGAGCCAGGCCTTGGACCAGAAGCCCGCGGTGGGCGGCACCCCCGCCGTGCTGAAGGCCGCCACCGAGTAGGCGCGGCGCGCCCGCTCGCCGCCCCGGTCCTGCGCCAGGAACAGCGCCGTCTTGTCCACGGAGCCCGCCAGCGCCAGCGCCACGGCCGCGCACAGGCCCTCGCGGCCCTCCAGGCTCAGCGCGGCGATGATGAGCCCCGCTTGTGAAATGGACGCGTACGCGAGCACCTCGCGCGTGTCCCGCCGGGAGAGCGCGAGGATGGAGCCGTAGAGGATGCTCGCCGCGCCCAGTATCTCCAGCAGCGGCCGGGCCTGCGCCAGCACCTGCGGCAGCACGTCCACCCCGAAGCGCAGCAGCCCATAGCTGCCGATGTTCGCCAGCGCCCCCGCGAGCAGCGCCGCCACCGTGGGGCCCGCGTCCCGGTACACCGCGGGCGCCCAGAAGTGGAACGGGAAGAAGCCCAGCTTCACCCCGAACGCGCAGAGCAGCAGCGTGCCCGGAACCAGCAGCGCGAAGGGCGGCCCCGCCTGTCCCCACGCGATGATGGACAGCATGTCCAGCGTGCCGGTGGTCAGGTACAGCATCACCACCGCCGTGAGGAACAGCGTGGAGCCCATCAGGTTCACCACCACGAAGGTGAACGCGGCGCGCAGGTTGCGGGGCTTCTCGCCGTACGACGCCAGCCCGAAGGCGGCCGTCATCGCCAGCTCGAAGAAGACGTAGAAGTTGAACGCGTCCGACGTGAAGAACACCCCCGTGAGCCCCGCGCCCATGAAGACCACCAGCGAGGGGAAGCTACGGGACGTGATGCCTCCGGCCACGTGCTCGTACACGAGCGTGCCCAGCAGGACCGCCGTGGACACCAGCGCGAACACGATGGACAGCTGATCCGCGCGCAGGCGGATGCCCACGCCCACGGGCCAGTCTCCCGTGACGAACTGGGGCGCCTGCGCACCCCAGGCCTGGGGCAACAGCCACGCCGTGCACACGAGCGTGCCCGCGAGCCCCACGATGGCCAGCCACGCCACCCACGCGCGGCGTCCATCCAGGAACGCCAGCACCGTGCCCAGCACCCACGGCAGCAGCAGCGGACCCCAGAGCGGCATCAGGGGTCCTCCTCCTGCTCCACGGCGTGCACGCGCTTGAGCTCCGCTTCCACCAGCCGGTCCGTGCGCAGCGAGCCGTGCGCCCGCTGCGTGCGGTGCACCAGCGTGAGCAGCAGCGCGGACACCGCGAAGCCAATGACGATGGCCGTGAGCGCCAGCGACTGGAGCACCGGGTCCGTCACCGGCCAGCCGGGCTTCACGCTCAGCGCCTCGCCCCGCTCCGGGAACGAGCCCGCCAGGATGAGCAGGACGCTGGAGTTGGTGATGAGCACCGTGCCGCACGCCACACGCACCAGCTCGCGCTCCAGCACCATGCGCACGCCGCACGCGAACAGCAGGCCCACCACCAGGGACGCGATGAGGATCATGGCCCGGACTCCTCCTCCGAACCGGTGCGCAGGGCGAAGCGGTCGATGACGGTGACCACCAGCCCGAAGACGATGAGCATCAGCCCTCCCTCGAAGATGAGCGCGGTGTGCAGGTGGAGGCCTCCCACGCCCAGCTCCGGCTGGTCCGGCCGGGGGAAGAGGCTCATGGGCGTGTAGCCCGCGAGCACGGGCAGGAACGCGGTGCCCACCACGAGCACGAGCCCCACGCCCGCCAGCGGCGCCGCGTACCGCACCGCCACGTAGCGCCGGGCCTGTTCCCGGCCCACCGTCACGTACTGGAGCAGCACCGCGAGCCCCGCGAGCGCCCCGGCCGGGAAGCCGCCGCCCACCGACGCGCCGCCCTTCAGCCAGAGCGACAGCGCGATGATCAACGACGGCCACAGCAGGAGGCGCGACAGGGGTGGGACGAAGGAGATCATCGCTTCCCTCTCAGGCTCAAGAGGCTGGTGACGCCCAGCAGCGCCGCGACCACCACGGTCATCTCACCCACCGTGTCCAGGCCCCGGAAGTCCGTGAGCACCGCGGCGACGACGTTGGGCGAGTGCGCTTCCTTCGCCAGCTGCACCGTGCGCGCGCCCACGCGGTCGACGTGGAGATGGGACAGGGCGCTCCAGCTCAGGAGGAAGGCGCTCGCGCCGGCGACGGCCGCGGCCAGGCGGTCGCGTCCGCGGGGTTTCTGGGACTCGTCCTGGGCGCGCTGGAGGCGGCCTTGGGGGAGGAGGGCCAGCAGGCCCGCGAAGAGCAGCGTGAAGGTGGTCTCCACCAGCACGGAGGTGAGGGCCACGTCGGGCGCGGCGGCGAAGGCGAACACCATGGCCAGGCTGAAGCCCACGCAGGAGATGAGCAGCACCAGCCGCAGGTGGCCCCTGGCGCGCAACGTGGCCAGCGCGGCGGCGGAGGCGAAGGCGAGCGCCATCACCAGCGTGATGTCCGCCCACCCCACGGGGCCCACCTTGAAGCGGTCGCGCAGCGGCGTCACGCCCAGCACCGCCAGGCCCAAGAGCCCCGTGGGCACCAGCACGGAGGCCACGCGGTCGCGCAGGTCGCGCACCTCCTTCTCGTGCAGCCACGTGGACAGCCGGTCCAACTGGAGCAGCAGCAGGCGGTAGCCCCGCTCGGCGCCCACGTGGGACGCGCCTTCCAGCACGCGGGAGAGCCCGGGCGTCCACGCCCGGCGCGTGGCGAAGAGCAGCGCGCCCAGGACCCAGGCCCCCACGGCGAGCAGGTTCTCCGCGCGCGCGTCCAGGTGGTACGCGAGCTCCAGCGTGGAGGGCTCGCCGCGCATCGCCTCCGCGGCGGCGCGGGAGGGCGCGACGAGGAGCCCCGGCAGCACGCCGCCCAGCAGGATGGCCGCGGCGAGCACGACGACGGGGGCCACGAGCAATGGGGGCGCGGCGGGCGCGGCCTGGCGCGGCCCGCCGAAGAGGCCCCACCACAGGCGCAGCGTGTACGCGAGCGTCATGCCCGCGCCCACGAGCCCGGCCGCCATGAACACGGGGCCCTCCTTCGCGAGCGCGTGGAAGAAGACCTCGTCCTTGAAGAAGCCCACGGTGAGGGGCAGCGCGGCGAGCCCCGCCGCCGCGACGGCGCTGGCGCCCGCGAGCACGGGGAGCGGGTGGCGCAGGCCTCCGACCTCGGACAGCTTCTTCTTCCCGGTGACCTGGGTGACGGCGCCCGCGGTGAGGAACAGGGCGGCCTTGCACGGCGCGTGGGCCGCCACGTAGAGCGGCGCGCCCTCCGAACCCAGCGCCACCAGCACCAGCGCGTAGCCGTACTGCGCGATGGTGGAGTACGCGAGCACGCGCTTGAACGGATCCGCCACCAGGGCCATCAGGCTGCCCATGCCCAGGGACAGGAAGCCGATGGCGAGCAGGCCGTGGCGCACGTCCGTGGCGGGGGCGAACAGGGGGTAGAGGCGCTGGAGGAGGAAGACGCCCGCGGCGACCATCGCGGCCGAGTGCAGGTACGAGGACACGGGCGTGGGCGCGGCCATGGCGCGAGGCAGCCAGAAGTGGAACGGCACCTGCGCGCTCTTGCCCAGCGCGCCCACGGCCAGGCAGACCAGGGCGCCGGTGGACGCGGGGGACTGCGCGGCGCGCTCGAAGACGAGCGGCAGGGAGAAGGTCCCGTACTGGAGGCCCAGCGTCATGGCGCCCGCGAAGAAGACGACGGAGGTGGCGCCGGTGAGCACGAGCGACAGGAGCGCGGCGGCGCGCGACTCGGGGTCCTCGCGGTCGAAGCCGATGAGCAGGTAGGAGATGATGGTGGTGAGGTCCAGCGCCACGAAGAGCAGCAGCAGGTCATCCACGGTGACGAGCAGCACCATGGCGGCCATGAACGCGAGGATGAGCCCCTGGAAGCGCACCTCGTCGCGCGCGGGGCGGCCCTCCTCGTGGAGGTGGTGCGGCATGTACGCGCGCGAGTACAGGACCACGAGCGCGCCGATGCCGAGCGCCATCGCGGCATAGAGGCCGGACAGGCCGTCGCGGGTGAACTCCAGCGACAGGCCCCAGGAGGGGGCCCACGGGAGCACGAGGCGCGTGGGCGCCTGCGTCGTCCATTCATGGACCAGCGCCCCCATCGCGGCGAGCGCGCCCGCGGCGCCCATCCACGCCGCGGCGCCCGGGCGCCACCGGCCCGCGACATAGGCGAGCGGCGCGCACGCCAGGGCCAGGAGGATGGGCAGGAGGAGGGGCATGGGCGAAGAGGCCCACGTTAGGAGTGGCCCGCCGACGCCGGCACACAACCGTCAGCCCCGCGCACGGAGCGTCACCCCGAGGTCACTCGAGGAGCCGGGGCCGTGCGCTGGTGGACACAGCAGTCCGGTTCCGGGGACTCAGGTCAGCAGCTTCTCGAGCACGGAGAACAACCGGTCGCAGTGCGGCGCCCGGGCGCGAACCTGCGCGGAGTCCACCTGCTTGAGCAGCTCCGAGCAGTGGCGGACCTTGTGGTACTCGCCCTTCCGCGTCCCTTGAGTCGCCTTCTTCAGCGAGGACTCCAGGGTGTCCTTGGCGATGTGCTCCACGTTGGTTGTCTTGGGCAGGCTCGCGAGCGAGAAGCCCTGACCGTAGAAACCCTGGAGGGCCTTCGGGTCGGCCATGAGCCACGCCTCGACGGTTTGGACCATCAAGTGGCAGGAGTCCGCCGAAGCCTCTCCAGGCCGCCTCCATGATGGGTCGCGGGTCGCGAGGTGCTCCCATGGAGTGCCTGTCACAGGTCCTTCGGAATCAACGAGGAGGATGTTGACCGCGGACGCATGATTCTTGAGCGCGTGCCTGAACGCATGGAATGCCTCGCCACGCGAACCGCACATGACGAAAGCCCACCGGACACGGCTCTTCTGGCCAAGTGTCACGGACGCATCGAAGAATTGCCTGAAGCCGTGGCGTAGAAGGGCCTTGCCATCCGCGGACGTTCCTCCGCCCTCGATGTAGAGCCGTATCTCCTTCACCATCGGGTTCCCCCCAACTCGCCCATCCGCCAGACCTCTCCCAGGCTGTACCGCGACAACCACTCCGACAGCTTTTCCTTCTCCAAGCGCCGCAACACCGTTCCGCCCGGCTCCTGCTCGCAGACGACGACGGATTCAGGCACCTCCGAGAGCGCGGAGATCAACGTGTCCGAATGCGTCGTCACGATGAGCTGCGTGCGCGTGCTTGCTTCAATGAGCAGGCGTCCGATCACCGGCAAGACGTCGGGATGCAACCCCAGTTCCGGCTCCTCGATGCAGAGCAGGGGCGGAGGCGTGGGGTGGCAGAGGATCGTCAACAGGCAGAGATACCGCAGGGTTCCATCGGACAAGCGTGTTGCAGGCACGGAAGCCTTCAGCCCTTCTTCCTGGAAGAACACCTGGACGGTCCCTCCCGAAATACGGACCGAGTAGTCCATCACGCGTGCGTAGAGGAGCTTCAGGTTCTCCAGCAGAACCTTCTTCATGCCCCTGGCTTCCAAGTCACTGAGGACGAGGCACAGATTGCTCGCATCCTCCAACAAGAAGTCCCCCGGCAGATCCACCCGTTGGGGAAGCCGTGGTGGCGTGTAGCGCCCTATGTTCCATTCCCGGTGCAGCGAGAAGCGGCCCAGCAACGAATTCACGTAGGTCAGCTCAGGATACACGTCCGCATCGCGCCTCTGCGAGAGGATGGACTGCACGGAGCTGACGGCCTCCCGCTGCAAGACCCTGCGTTGGCGCCCAGTCGCGGAGCCTGGCTGGGCCTCGACCTTCAAGCGGGCGTTGATGGCGGGCTTTCCGGACTGATACCGATAGAAGAAATAGGGCTGGGTCGACTTCTTCTGCGGACGCTCGTTCTCGATGACCTCGTCGACCAGTTCCAGACGTTGTCCTTCGGAAGTGAATGCCAGTTGGTAACGCAGCGGCATGACGCCTTCCGGATAGTCCAGGACGATTTCCAGGCTCGCAGTGGGCGGACCGGGTTCCGCTCCTCCCTTCCACAACCACTCCGTGACGCCTCCGCCTTCACGAATGGGCGCCAGAAGGTTGCCGGGCGCTGCCCGCAGCAGCCCCAGCGCCTCAATGAGGTTGGACTTTCCAGACGCGTTCGGCCCAATCAGGACGTTGAGCGCCTGAAGGGGGAAGGCTTCGGAGTCAGGCCCAAAGGAAAGGAGGTTCTGGAGGCGGATGCTGCGGAGCATTCCGCCACTCTACCCGGGACCTCTTCCCTCCGGGGCCTGAGCTACAGCGTGTCCAGCAGCTCGCGGCACTCGCGCCGCCAGTGGAGCGCGGTGGCGGGCACGGGGCTCACCCGCACGGAGCCGTCCGTGGGCTCTCGCGACAGGAGGCGCACTTCTTCCGGGCGCACGTGCTCCAGCAGGTCCGGCGAGTGCGTGGCCAGCACCACCTGCACCGGCTGGCCTCCCGTGGACTCGCCTCGCGTCATGGCTCGCAGCAGCTCCAGGACCTCGCGCACCAGGCCCGGGTGCAGGGCCCGCTCCGGTTCGTCCAGCGTGAGCAGCTCCGGCAACGGGCGCTGGTACGGCAGCACCAGGAACGCGAGCAGCCACAGCACTCCGTCCGACACGTAGTCCGGGCCGAACCAGACGTCCGGACTCCAGCGGTCTCGGAAGCGCAGCCGGAAGGAGCGGTCCTCCAGGTCTCGCGCCACGTCCACCTCCGACAGCGACGGCACGCGCCGGGCCAGCTCCTCCGAAATGACCTCCCGCGTGGACATGGGCAGCGCCGCGAAGACGCTCGCGAGGTTGCCGCCCTTGCGCTCCAACCACGTCGCCTTCGCGGACGAGCCTCCCTCGCGCAGCGCCTCCATGCTCAGCGACAGCTGCTGCGTGGAGTGCCCCTGGCCGGGCAGCGTGTCCATCACGCTGAACGGATACTCCACGCGCGTGCGGTCGCCGCGCGCGTACGTCCATTCGATGGAGAGCGGGCGGGACTCATCCCGCCGCCAGAAGTCCGAAGGCTCGTACGCGAGCTGGTGCTGGAGCCCCTCCAACATGGCGGTCTTCCCCGACGCCGAGGGTCCCACCAGGACGGTCAGTGGCTCCAGGGCGAGCTGAACCTGAAGCAGGCACCGGTAGTGCTCGAAGCGGACGGAGGCAATCACGGCGGGAAGCCTAACGGCCTCCCCCCAGGGGCCGTCCATGGCTCGCGTCGGACCCATGTCCCCACGCAGGGTATCCTCCACGCCCTCCAGGCGGTCAGGCCCGTCCCCGGCGCAGCGCCCTCTGAAGCACCTGCGCCAGATGCAGCGTCCCGCGCCCCGTGGCCTGGCGGATCTGCTCCCGGCAACTGAAGCCATCCGCGATGAGCAGCGTGTCATCCGGCGCCTCGCGCACCTTCGGGAGGAGGACCCGCTCCCCACAGGCCTGGGACACCGCGTACGTGTCGCGCTCGTAGCCGAACGCGCCCGCCATGCCGCAGCAGCCCGAGTCCGGCTTCTCCCAGTCCAGCCCCGTGCGGTCCAGCCACTTCCTCTCGTCGTGAAACTTCATCACCGCCTGGTGGTGGCAGTGCGCCTGCACCAGCGCCTTCCCCTCCAGCTTCGGAAGCTCGAAGTCCGGCGCCCGCTGCTGCAACAGCTCGCTCAGCACATACGTCCGCGCCGCCAGCCGCTTCGCGTCCTCGTCATGCGGGAAGAGGTTCGTCAGCTCGTCGCGGAAGACCGCCGCGCAGCTGGGCTCCAGCAGCACGAAGGGGGTGCCCGCCCGGATCTCCTCGCGGAAGCGCGTCAGCGTGTGCCGCAGCAGCGCCTTCGCCGTGTCCAGCATCCCAAAGTCGTAGAGCGGCCGGCCGCAGCAGACGAAGCCCTGGGGCACGCGCACCTCGAAGCCCGCCGCCTCCAGCACCTCCAGCGCCGCGGAGGCCGTGTCCGCGTGGAAGAAGTTGTTGAAGGTGTCCGGGAAGAGCACCACCGGGCCTCGCGGCCCCACCGCCGCGCGCCTGTTCCGCACGCGCCGCTGGAAGGGCTTCGCGTCGAAGCGGGGAATCTCCCGCGCGGGGTGCACGCCCGCGATCGCCTTCGCCAGCGTCCGCAGCCCCGGCACGTGCGTGACGAAGTTCGCCAGCCGTGGCACGCGCCCGCCCACGCGGGCCCAGAACATCACCAGGCCCAGGGCATACGCGTGCCGGGGACGCAGGCGGCCCCGGTAGTAGTGGCTGAGGAACTCCGCCTTGTACGTGGCCATGTCCACGTTCACCGGGCAGTCGGACTTGCAGCCCTTGCACGCGAGGCACAGGTCCAGCGCCTCCTTCACGTGCGGGCTCCTCCAGCCCTTCCCCACCACGTCGCCGCGCAGCATCTCGAAGAGCAGGTGCGCGCGGCCTCGCGTGGAGTGCTTCTCCTCGTGCGTCACCATGTAGCTGGGACACATGGTGCCGCCTTCGGTACGCCGGCACTTGCCCACGCCCACGCAGCGCGTGGTGGCTCGCGAGAAGCTCCCGCGGTCCTCCGGGAACTGGAAGTGCGTGCGCGGCTCGGCGGGGGCGTAGCGCGTGCCCAGGCGGAGGTTCTCGTCCAGCCGGTACGGGTCCACCACCTTGTGCGGGTTCATCCCGCCCTCCGGATCCCACAGCCGCTTGAACTCCCCGAAGGCGCGCACCAGGTCCTCTCCGAACATCTTCGGCAGCAGCTCCGCTCGGGACTGGCCGTCGCCGTGCTCGCCGGACAGCGAGCCTCCATGGCGCACCACCAGGTCCGCCGCCTCCTCTACGAAGCGGCGGTAGTGGGCTATGCCCTCGCGCGTGCGCAATTCAAAGCTGATGCGGCAGTGCAGGCAGCCCTGGCCGAAGTGGCCGTAGAGCGACGCCTGGTAGCCGAAGCGGTCCAGGAGCCCGCGGAAGTCCCGCAGGTACAGGCCCATGCGCTCCGGCGGCACCGCCGAGTCCTCCCACCCCGGCCATGCGTCCCGCTCCCCCGGGATGAACGCCGTGGCGCCCAGGCCGGACTCGCGCACCTCCCAGATGAGCGCCTCCTGCGCCTTGTCGTCATAGAGGCGCATGGAGGGTGCGTGGCCCCTCGCCACCAGCCGGTCCATCAGCGCGTGCGCCTTCGCGTCCGACTCCGCCTTGGAGTCCCCGCCGAACTCCACCAGCAGCCAGCCCTCGCCCTCCGGCAGCAGCGGCAGGTCGTCGACGTGCAGGTGCTTGCGCTTCATCCCGTCGATGAGCTTCGCGTCCATTCCCTCCAGGCCGATGGGCCCCGCGTCCACCACCTCCGGGACGTCGTCCCCGGCGCGGAACACGTCCGGGTAGCCCAGCACCAGCAGGGAGCGGGCCTTCGGCTCCGGCACCAGGTTCAGCGTGGCCTCCAGCACGGTGACGCAGGTGCCCTCGGTGCCCACCAGGGCTCGCGCGACGTGGAAGCCGTTCTCCGGGAGCAGCTCGTCCAGGTTGAAGCCGGACACGCGGCGGGGGATGCGCGGATATCTGGCGCGGATGCGGTCGGCGTAGCGGTCGCGCAGCGCCTTCATGCCCCGGTAGAGCTCGCCCACGCGACCGGGCTCGCGCATCAGGCGCTCCAGCTCCGCGTCGGACGTGCGGCCCACGCGCAGGCGCACGCCGTCGTAGGTGAGCACGTCCAGGGACTCGGTGTTGTCCGCCACGCGGCCGGCCATCTGCGCGTGCACGCCGCAGGAGTTGTTGCCCAGCATCCCGCCCAGCGTGCAGCGGTTGTGGGTGGCTGGGTCCGGACCGAAGGTGAGGCCGTGACGCTTCACGGCCTCCGTGCGGAGCACGTCCAGCACCGTGCCGGGCTGCACGCGCGCGAGCCGCCGCTCGGGGTCGAGGTGCAGCACGCGGTCCAGGTGCCGGGAGAAGTCCAGCACCACCGCCACGTTGCACGTCTGGCCGGCGAGCGCGGTGCCGCCTCCCCGGGACGTCAGGGGCGCGCCGAACCCGCGGCACAGCCGCACCGTCTCCACCACGTCCTCCACGGTGCGTGGGCACACCACGCCCAGCGGCACCTGCCGGTAGTTGGACGCGTCCGTGGCGTACAGCGCGCGCTCGCCCGCGTCGAAGCGCACGTCGCCTCGCAGCCGGCGGCGCAGCTCGCGCTCCAGGCCCGCCACGTCCACGGCCCTCCGTTCGCGTGAGGCGGCGGCACGGGGGCGGCGCACGTGGCGCAGGGTGTCCAGGAAGGTCGTTGTCATGTGGAGGTCCCCACGGCGAAGCGGGCGGCGTCCGCCCGTTTGAGCTCCAGCCCGAGTCCAGGCCGGGACAGGTCCGGCGCCATCGCGCCATCCACGGGCGGCGAGACGCCGTCGAAGAGCATCCGCTCCAGCCGCGCGTGGTCGTGGAAGTACTCCACGTGCACCAGCCGCCGCGCGGCGCAGGCCACGTGCAGGTGCAGGGCCGGAGCGCAGTGCGCGGACAGGGGGATGTGGAAGGCGTCCGCCAGCGCGTCCGCCTGGAGGAAGCCGGTGAAGCCCAGGCACCGCGTGGCGTCCGCCTGGAGCACATCCACCGCGCCGGCCTCCAGCATGCGGAGGAAGTACGGGCCGCTGTCGCCGTACTCGCCCGCGGCGACATCCAGGCCCGAGGGCCCGCCATCGCGTACGCGGCGCAGGCCGGCCAGGTCGTCGCTGGAGACGGGCTCCTCGAACCAGGACACGCCGGCCTCGCGGAAGTCGCGCGCCAACGCCAGCGCCTGCTTCACGGTGTACGCGCCATTGGCGTCCACGAAGAGGGAGGGCCCGGGCCCCAGGGCCTCGCGCACACCGCGCACGCGGGCGGGGTCGGCGTCCGCATGGGTGCCCACCTTCATCTTCACGCGAGGGATGCCCGCGTCCGCCCAGTTCGTGAGCTGCGTCTGGAGTTGCCGGTCCGTGTAGCTGGTGAAGCCGCCGCTGCCGTAGACGGGCGCGGCGGCGCGGGCGAGGCCGAACAACCGGGCGAGCGGCACGCCGAGCAGCTTCGCCTTCAGGTCCCAGAGCGAGGTGTCCACGGCGGACAGCGCTCGGGCAACGAGGCCGCGCGAGCCCGCGTTGCGCACCCGGTGCAGGAGCGACGCCATCCGCGCCGGGAGGTCCCAGGCATCCGCGCCCACGAGCAGCGGGACGAGCATGTCGCGGATCAACGCGGCGCCGGCCGCGTGCGCGTAGGTGTAGCCCAGTCCGCGCTGGCCTCCGGCCACGGGCTCCACGAGCAGCAGCGTGGTGGACGTCCAGGCGAAGGTGCCATCGGACTCCGGCTGGTCCGTGGGCACGGTGTACGCGGAGACGTCGACCCGCTCGATGGGCGCGGCGGCGCTGTCCTGGCGGGGGGAAGACGGCATCGGGCTCCTTCGGGCCCCGAGGGCCTGACGGCTTCACTGTGAAGCTAGGCGCTGGGTGCGGGATGGCAGCACGGAGGAACGTCTCGCATGCAGGCTGTCCGGGACCGCCGCCGGGCGCTCCGTGAGCACCGTCCGTCTTCGCCACGGGCGCCTGAAATGCGCCCGCGTCTCCCGCGCACAGGCAACCGTTCCTAGGTTGAAGCGGGAGCGGTCCCGAGGCGCTGAAGGCCAGGGCTCTCCCGGCCGCTCGCGGACGAGGGCCGCGAGCGGTGGCTGCGCCATGGCGTTGGACCGCTCGGGAGGATGGGCATGCGCAAGCGGAAGCGGACCCGGGCGGTGGACGCGGCGGTGGAGTCCTGGAACCTCCCGCGCGACGTCGTGCTCCCCGGAGCGCTCGCGGGGACGCTGGGCGCCTTCCTGATGGCGGTGCTCGCCTGCGCGTTCTCGGGCGTGCTGTACGGTGAGCCCTGGAGGCCCGCGCTCCTCGTGGCGGGGCTGTTCTTCCGCGATGGCACGGCCCACGGAGCCGGCGGGGTGTTGCTCGGCCTGTTCATCCACTTCGCCATGGCGGGCGGACTGGCCACGGGCTTCGCGCTCCTGCTGCCACGCCGGGGGACCGCCGTCGCGGCGCTCTGCCTCGGGGTGCTGTACGGCATGGGCCTGTGGGCCGTGATGTCCCGGCTGATGATCCCCTTCGCTTCGCCTCCACTCTCGCGCGAAGCCCCGTCCGCGATGCTGTTCCTCCTGCACATCGCCTTCGGCGCGGCGCTCGGCACGGTGCCCGCCGCGCGCGACGTCCTCACCCGCATGGATCGGCTGCGCCGGGGACTCCAGCTCCTGAAGCAAGCGGCCTGAGCGGGAGGGCCGTCAGCGCCACGCCGTCGCACGCCCCGGGCCGGCGGGATGTCTCAAGCCGCCAGGCGAGCAGCCGCTCATCGCGCGTGACGGATGCCCGGCGTGCATAACGTCTTCTCCATGAGCCAAGGAGCGGTCTCGCACGCCCTCACCCGGCTGCGCTCCACACGTCTGGCGGAGACGCTGGGCACGAGCTACTGGCTGCTCCCCGTCCTCTGCGTGGCGGCGGCCGTCGCCCTGTCCTCCGGGGCCGAGGCGCTCGACGCGCGGCTGCGGCAGACGGAGTCCGCCTGGTACCTCTTCCGCGGCGGACCGGAAGGGGCGCGATCCGTGCTCAGCACCGTGGCCTCGTCGATGATGACGTTCTCCGGCCTGGTCTTCTCCGTCACCATCCTCGTGCTCCAGCAGGCGAGCAACCAGTACTCGCCGCGCATCCTGCGCACGTTCCTGAGCGACCGGCAGAGCCAGCTCACCCTGGGCGTCTTCGTGGGCACCTTCGTCTACGCCCTGCTGACCCTGCGAAGCGTGCGGGGAACCTCCGAGGAGTTGCAGATCCAGGCCCACGTGCCATCGCTTTCGGTGTGGCTGGCGCTGGTGCTGGTGCTGCTGTCCGTGGGGGCGTTCATCTTCTTCATCCACCACGTCGCCCAGTCCATCCGCGCGGTGGTCATCCTGAGCCGCATCCGGGAGGAGACCTGCGCAACGCTGGAGCGGATGTATCCGGAAGGCGTGGGGCAGGACACGCGCGAGCCGGAGCTCCAGCGGCCGGCCGTGCCGCCCTCGCTGGTGGTGCCCCATGGGGGTGCCTCCGGCGTGCTCGTCACCGTGGACGAGGACCGGCTGCTGGCCAGCGCGAAGAAGGCCGGCGTGCTGGTGGGGCTGGTCCCGATGATGGGCGACTTCGTGCCGCACGGCGCGCCGCTCTTCGAGGTGTGGGGGGACGCCGCGAAGCTCGACGTGAAGGCCCTGGTGGACGCGGTGGGCACGGGCCCGGAGCGGACGCTCCAGCAGGACACCGCGTTTGGCTTCCGCCAGCTCGTGGACGTGGCGGAGCGGGCCCTGTCTCCCGGCATCAACGACCCCACCACGGCGGTGCAGGCCATCGACCCGCTCCACGACCTGCTGCGCCGCATGGTGCACCGGCGCTTTCCGTCCCCCTCCCGCGTGGACGACACCGGGGCGCCGCGGCTGCTCTGCCCCCGGCCGGACTGGGACACCTACGTGCGGCTCGCCGTGGATGAGATCCGCCTCTTCGGCGCGGGGGACATCCAGGTCGCGCGGCGGCTGCGCTTCCTGGTGCAGGACCTGCTGAGCGTGGCCCCACCCTTCCGGCGTGAGGAGCTGGAGCGGCAACTGCATCTGCTGGACGCCAGCGTCAACCGCTCCTTCCAGGACGCAAGCGACGCGGCCATGGCCCGCCGCCCCAGCCCCCAGGGCCACGGCCCGCGCTGAGCCCGTGGCCCTCAAGCACGTCAGAAGGCGCCGCTAGCGTGCGGCGGCATGCCAATTCCTTTCAGCAAATCTCGCGGGCGCACCTGGATCCTTCTGCTCTCTGCGTTGGTCCTTCTCGCAGCATGCGCGGAGGGCGTGATGACCGCGACGGGGGGCATCCGGAGATGGGTGGGACCGGAGGTGCGGGTCCCGGGCGGTGGCAACTTCCGCACGGTCATCTACTACGGCCCCTGGCAGTGTAGCCCCAACCTCATGAACTACTGCCGGGACAAGTGCTCAGGAGAGGGCCTCGCCCTCCAGGGCTGCATCTGGCTCGCGGACGTGAAGATGGACTTCGTGGGCGATATCGTGCGCGCCGGAAGCCGCTTCGGCATGGCGAACTGCTGCTGCAACTACCCGACGCTGAGCAAGGCCCAGAACGACTCGGCGCGGGCGAAGTGGAAGTCCATCCGCGATGGCTTCCGGGAGCGGTGGTCCGAAAAGTTCGGCGAGTGGCCTCGCGAAGCGGATGGGTCGCCATACCAGGCGCACCACGTTCGCGACCTCAAGCACGGAGGCAACCCCACCGACTGGGACAACATCATCCCCTACCCCAAGGACATTCACGAGACGCTGTTGGGGCTCTACAACCAGTGCTACGCGAGTCAGCCCCCATGGACCACCGCGGGGGGAAGCTACCCCTACGGAGAGTAGCCCCATGCCGACGATGACCGAGCTGCTGGAGGAGGTGTCACGGCACCACTTCCCCAATCCACCCGCGACGCCCGATCAACTCGAGGCGTTCGAAGCCCGGATGGGATGGCGGCTGGACCCGGACATGCGCGCGTTCTACCTGCACTGCGACGGCGCGAAGCTGTTCGACCGCATCGACCCGGACTTCCACTTCCTCCCGCTGGCCATGATTCGCCGCGCACGGACGGTCATGCTCCAGGACGACAGCGACAGGTCCGGTCCCGCGTCCTGGTACGTCGCGTGCGCACTCCACGACAGCAACTACGTCCTCGTGGACGTGGGCCAGCAAGCCGGCGGGCGCTACCCCATCATCGACGGTTACCGGGAAGCGTTCCCAGACCCGTACTACTGCACACAGATCGCCAACTCCTTCTCGGAGTTCCTTGCCGGCGCGCTCCACTCCGAAAGACGTTGGTTCTGGCTTCGGGAAGAGGACTGACCCTCACGGCTCCCGGGGCCCCGCGGGCTCCGGTGGCCTCGCGCTCCGTGGGTCCTCCATCGCGCCCGGCAGCGCCTCCACCGGGAACGGGCCCGGGGGAATCGTGGGACGGAAGCGCGTGCGCGTCTCCAGCACGCACACCGCCAGCAACACCGCCACGAACACCACCGACGTGATGAGCACCAGCCCGTTGCTCGCGCGCTGCTCTCGCAAGTGCATGTAGAAGAGGGCGATGAGCAGCCCCTTCGCTCCCGCGATGATCAGCGCCACCGGGAGCGACCACGCGCCGTGCGGCAGCTTGTGCAGCCCGTACGTCAGCGCCGTCAGCGCGAGTAGCACCGCGCCCACGATGAGCACGCCCGCCACGCCCAGCTGACGCCCCGGCTTCTCCACCGTGTCCTCGGTCACGGGCCCGCTCCTCATGACAGATACAGGATGGGATAGACGAACAACCAGATGACATCCACCAGGTGCCAGTACATGCCACCCAGCTCCACCGGCGTCGCGTACCCCGCTCCGAACGTCCCCGACGCGGACCGCACGCCCAGCACCGTCAACACGCTCACGCCCACCGTCACGTGCAGCGCGTGGAAGCCGGTCAGCAGGTAGTACAGCGTGAAGAAGAGGCTCGCCCCCACGCGCGGCACCTCCGTGAACCGGTACGCGTCCCCGGGCAGCCCGCCGTCCCTCACGTGGTGCGCGTACTCCACGCCCTTCACCACCAAGAACACGACTCCCAACAGCGCAGCCACCAGCAGCAACGCTCCGCCCAGCCCCGGCCTGTCCTCCCGCACCGCGTGCACCGCGAGCGCCACCACGATGCTGCTCGTCACCAGGATGAACGTGTTCAGCGTGCCCAACCCCACGTCCATCGTGAGCTGCGCCGCCCGGAACACCTCCGGGTACACCGAGCGATACACGCCATAGGCCGTGAACAACCCCGCGAACAGCAACACCTCCGTCGCGATGAAGACCCACATGCCCAGGTACGCCGCCTGCTTGCGCGCGTCCTCGGAACCCCAGTGCTCCGTCACGGCCTCAGGCGGCATGCGGCACCTCCTCCCGCGCGTACTCGTGCGGACCCGTGGGGTACTCGGGCGTCGTGGTGAAGTTGTGCGTGGGCGGCGGGGACGCGCTCCGCCACTCGAAGCCCTCGCTGCCCCAGGGGTTGTCTCCCGCGACCGCGCCATGGCGGAGGCTCCACGCCAGATACCCCGCGATGGCCAGGAACCCGAACGCCAGCAGGGACGCGCCCGCCGTGGACGCCACGTGCAGTGACTGGAAGTGCGGCGGATAGTCCGCGTACCGCCGGGGCATCCCCAGGTTCCCCAGCAGGAACTGCGGCACGAACGTGGCGATGAAGCCGAAGATGATCAACACCGCTGCGCCGTTGGCCAGCTTCGTGGGGAAGCACCTGCCGAACATCTTCGGGAACCAGTAGTGCAGCGCCGCCAGGAACGCCATCACCGTCGCCCCCACCATGATGAAGTGGAAGTGCGCCACCACCGAGTACGTGTCGTGCCAGTGCAGGTTCAACGACGTGGTCGCGTACGCCACGCCAATCATCCCCCCGAAGAAGAGGAAGAACATGAACCCCAGCGTGTAGATGAGCGGCGACTCGATGGCGATGGAGCCCCGGTAGAGCGTGCCCAGCCAGGAGAAGATTTTGATCGCCGTGAAGATGGCCACCAGCATCGACATGGCGCCGAACGCGCCCGAGCCGAAGGTGGACTGGCCGGACGCGAACATGTGGTGGCCCCAGGTGAAGAACCCCACGAACGCGATGCCCAGCGTGGAATACACAATCATCCGGTAGCTGAAGGCGTTCTTGCGGCTGAAGGCGGACACCGCCTCGCTGATGACGCCCATGGACGGCAGCACCATGATGTAGACGGCCGGGTGGCTGTAGAACCAGAACAGGTGCTGGAAGAGGATGGGGTCTCCCCCGCGCGCGGGGTCGAAGATGCCCGCGCCCACCACCCGCTCCAGCGCCACCAGCAGCAGCACCATGCCCAGCACCGGCGTGGCCAGCACCTGGATGATGGACGTGCCGTAGATGGCCCAGACGAACAGCGGCACCTTCATCCACGTGAGGCCCGGCGCCCTCAGCGTGTGCACCGTGGCGATGAAGTTGAGCCCGGTGAGGATGGTGGAGAACCCGATGATGAACACGCCCATCAGCACCGGCAGCACCGCCGTGCCCGTGGTCGTGCTGTAGGGCGTGTAGAAGGTCCAGCCCGTGTCCGCGCCGCCCTCGAACATGCCCCACAGCGCGACGCTGGCGCCCAGCACGTAGAGGTACACGGACGCCAGGTTGAGCCGGGGGAAGGCCACGTCCCGGGCGCCAATCATCAGCGGCACCAGGAAGTTGCCGAAGGCGGACGGGATGGCCGGAATCATGAACAGCCACACCATGGTGACGCCGTGGAGCGTGAACATCCGGTTGTACGCCAGGTGGCCCATCACGGTGCGGCCGGGCGTGAGCAGTTCGATGCGCAGCGCCAGCGCGAACAGGCCACCCAGCAAGAAGAAGAAGAGCGTCAGCCCCAGGAACATCACCCCGATGCGCTTGTGGTCGTGCGTCGTGAGCCACGACCACACGGTGCGCCCGTCCGACAGGTAGGACTCAGCGGCCGGTGGGAACATAGACGGGCTCCTCGGCCGCGGTGACTCCCGGGCGCAGGGGACGCAGGGACTTGATGAACTCCACGAGCGCGCCGGTGTCCTCCGCGCTCAACCGGCTGTGATAGCCGGGCATCACGGGCGCGTAGCCGGCCACGACCTTCGCCAGCGGATCCATCATGGACTCGGTGAGGTACGCCTCGTCCGCGAGCACGGCGCCGCCGCCCTCGAGCGGCTCCGTCCTGCCATAGAGCCCCAGCCACGTGGGGCCGATGTGCGGCGCGCCCGTCACGGTGTGGCATTGCAGGCACCCCTGCGCGGCGGCGACGCGTTCGCCTCGGACGGCCATGGACTCCGGGGTGCGGGCGCCGGGCAGCGCGGCCACGGGCAGGTTGCGGCGCTGCGCGTCCCGCCACGCCTCGAAGTCCGAGGGCGAGAGCACCACCACCTCCCCGCGCATTTGCGAGTGGTCCAGCCCGCAGTACTCCGCGCACAGCACCTGATGGCGTCCGGGCTTCGGCGCTTCGAACCAGAGGTCGGTGTAGCGGCCGGGGATCGCGTCCCGCTTCATGCGGAAGTCCGGCACGTAGAAGGAATGGATGACGTCCCTCGAAGTGAGGAGCAGCCGCACGGGCCGGCCCGCAGGCACCACCAGCGTGTCGATGGCGCTCGGCCCCCCGGGATAGGTGAACTTCCACATCCACTGCTTGGCGGTGACGTACACGTCCAGCGAGTCCTGGGGCGGGCTCATCACCCAGACGAACTGTTTGAAGCCCAGGACGAACCAGAGCAGGAACAGCGACAGCGGCACGCCGATGAACAGCGCCTCCATCCACGGAGCCGCCACCACGCGCGGCGTGGGGTCGGACGCCGTGCGCCGGCGGTAGCGCACGAGGAAGAACAGGCCGACGGCGCCAATGCCCACCGCCACCGCGAACGTGGTGAGGAGCAGGACGTAGTGCAGGTGGTCCACCTTCACCGCGAAGGTGGAGCCCTGCTCCGGGAGGAAGAAGAGGCGGCGCAGCAGCTCGTTCATCGCGCGCCCCCTTCACCTTCGGAGAGCAGTTGCCGCATGGCCGCGTCGATGGGCTGGTGGATGACGCCCGCGTCCGCGTCCACCCAGCCGTAGCCGTCCAGCCGCTCGCGTTGCCGCGCCTTCAGTTCGTCCGCTCTCCGGTCCAGCGAGAAGGGAGGCTGGTCGAGCATGCCGATCTGCTGGGTGCCCGGAGGCGGGGGGAGGGGACTCTCGGTTCCGGGACGCCAGAGGACCCACAGGGCCCACGCCGCGACACTGGCCGCCGCGAGCAGCGCCAGCGCCACGGCCCCGACGCGCAGCAGCCACGCGGTGGGCAGCTTCTCCAGCTCCGGAGGCGGTGGACGGGCTTCGCTCATGGCGGGCGCACCTGGAGCGAGTGGACGAGATACGGATCCGCCACGGGCACGGGGTAGCCGCCGCGTGAGCGCCAGAGGGCCGCCGCCACGGACAGCCCGCCCACGCCCAGCCACGCGGTGAGCGCCGTCCAGGGGATGACGACGCGCTCCGGGGAGAGCGAGGGGAACAGCAGCCACGCGACATCCACGGCGTGCATCGCGAGCATCCACAGCGCCACGGCCCCCAGCACCCGCGGGCGCGACTTGAGCTCGCGCGACAACAGGAGCGCGAAGGGGATGACGAAGTGGCCCAGCACCAGCACGAGCGACAGCACGCCCCAGCCGTCCTCCAGGCGGACGCGGTACCAGCTCACCTCCTCCGGCAGGGCGGCGACCCACATGAGCATGAACTGCGAATAGGCGATGTAGGCCCAGAAGCAGATGAAGGCGAACATCAGCGTGCCCAGCCGGTGGTAGTGGCCCGGGGACATCAAGCTGCCGAAGTGCTGCGTGCCGCGCGTGGCCGCGCCCGCGATGATCATCAAGGCCAGCGCGCCCACGAACGCGCCGGAGAAGACGTGGACGGCGTAGACGGTGGACTGCCACGTCGCCTCCAGCGACATCATCCAGTCCAGCGTCATGAAGGAGAACGTGAGGCCCAGCGCGGGCAGCGAGCCTCCGCCCAGCCGCCGCTGCCACACCGTCCAGCGCAGGTCCCCCGTCGCGTCCTGGCGCACGGACCAGCGGTACAGCAGGTGGCCCACCAGCCCCCAGGTGACGAAGTACAGCGCCGCGCGCACCAGGAAGAAGGGCACGTTGTTGTAGAGCCGCCGGTGGTCGAGCACCTGCAGCGTGTGCTCGCCCAGGTCCGCGGCCGGCGCGACCCAGGGATACAGGTGCCGCATTCCCAGCGCGAGGGGCACGAACAGCACGAGGAACAGCGGCGCGGTGGCGGCGCAAACCTCCAGCGCGCGGCGCAGCACCACGGGCCAGCGCGCCTTCGACGCATGGAAGGAGGCGAGCAGCAGCAGCGCGCCCAGGCACAGGCCCAGCCAGTAGGTGAAGCCGAAGAGGTAGCCCGCGAGGGCCTGACGCACATCGAGGAAGGCGCCGACAGCGGTGGCGGCAAGCCCCACGACGCCGAGCACGGCGCTGATGCCCAGCGCCCGCTGTCCGCCCTCGAAGCGTGGGAGCACGGGAGAGGTCATCGCGCGCCAACCTCCTGGCCGGGCCAGGTCCGGACGGTGGCGCACGCGAAGGACGGGAACGCCAGGCCATCGGCCAGGGAGTTCGTCCCCCTGGGTGAAAAGGCGGGCTTCCGGCTGGACCGCCCCGTCGGCGGCGCAGGCCGAAAACCTGTCCGACTGTCGGACAGGTTCTGATGGCCGAACCCCACAGGGGCTACATCCGCCGAACCGCGGAAGCTTGTCCGGCTGTCGGACAGGTTTGGGCTGTCATGCCGGACGGAGGCTGCGCAAACCGGGCCGGGGAACCTCGTCCGACTGTCGGACAGGTTTGGGCCGCCGTGCCGGACTCGGGCTCTGCCGCACAGAGTTCGGAAACCTGTCCGACTGTCCAACGGGTTTGGGCTGCAATGCCGGACTCGGGCTCTGCCGCCCGGAGTTCGGAAGCCTGTCCGACTGTCCGACAGGTTTGGGCTGCAATGCCGGACGCGGACTCTGCCGCCCGGAGTTCGGAAACCTGTCCGACTGTCCGACAGGTTTGGATGCCCGTGTTCGACGGAAGCTGCCGATCCACCCGGGCCGCGGAAACCTGTCCGACTGTCCGACAGGTCGGACCGGAGTGACCGTGCCACCCGGATCGCGCAAACCTGTCCGACTGTCCGACAGGTTTGGATGGCTGCGGCTTCGGGGGCTGCCGTTCCATCCGGACCTCGGAGACCTGTCCGACTGTCCGACAGGTTTGGACAGCCGCGGTCGCGGGGGCTGCCGTTCCATCCGGACCTCGGAGACCTGTCCGACTGTCCGACAGGTTTGGACAGCCGTGTCGGATGGGGGGTGTACAGAATGGGGGTCCAGGGACCCAGCGCAATGGGAGTCGGAGGCGTCATCGTGCTCCAACCTCCTTGAGCAGCCGTGCCTGCACGTCGGGCGGCGCGGCGGTGAGCGGGGCTCTCTGGCTGCGGCCCAGGGCTCGCAGGTACGCGACCACGGCCCAGCGTTCATGGGGCGTGAGCTGTGGGCCGTACGCGGGCATCACGCCGAAGCCGTGGGAGATGACCGCGAAGTAGAAGCCCGGCGGGTGCGGCAATTCTCCCGTCGTGGAGGGCTCGTTGAGCCGCCCTTCCATCGCGAGGCCTCGGGGCCCCACGAGCGCCACCTGCCGGGCCCGTGCCGCTTCCGCGTCGCTCACCGGCGCTTGCTGCGCAGCCCGCCCACCATCTGCCCGTGGCGAGCTGCCCGGCAGCGACTTCGGGTCCTCGTGGGACGACGCCCATGCCCGGGGCCAGCCCGCATCGCTCGTCCAGGCGACCGGGGCTTCGGGCCGCCCCGCATCGGCCGTGTCCCTCACGGCCCCCCACCCGTCCACCCGCTGGGGCAGTGGGAATGCTTCCGGTCCCACCCTGGCGGTCACTGCCTGCGTTCCGGTGTACGGGGCTTCGCCCTCCGCGACGCCGTAGACCACCTGCTTCGCATGGTCGTGCGGCACGAACAGCCCGGGCGGCCGGCGCTGCGGCATCTTCCTGGCCACGATGGCGTCCCCGTCTCCCGTCAGCCCGTGACACACCGCGCACCAGGTCTCATAGGCCGTGCGCCCCTCCTCCAGCAGCTGCCGGGTCAACGGCACCGGCACGGCCTGAAGCCAGCCCCCCTCCGCCGTGAGGCCCTGCGTCTCCCCACGCGTGCGCCACTCCTGCGCCACCGTCCCCGGCACCAGGGGACGCATGGCCCGGCCGTCCTCGAAGAACGCGCTCGCCCTAAACGCCTCCGCTCGCGGCTGGGACGCCATCGGATCCGTGTCGTCGCACGCGGCCATCCCGAGCAGCGCCATGAGCGCCCAGCCCCTCATCGCGCCCCCTCCGCCACCACCGACACCTGCCGCGCGCCCAGCTCGCGCAGCGCCGCCTCCACCTTCGACGCGTCCTCGTCGTCCACCACCACGCTCGCCCAGAAGCCGTCCACGGACGCGCTGCGGAAGGACTCCACGTCGAACACCGGGTGCGTCACGTGCGGGAAGCCGAAGAGCAGCATCAGCGCGCCGACGACCATCAGCGCCGCGCTCAACACACCCAGCTCGAACGTGATGGGCAGGTTCGTGGGCACGCTGTGCAGCGGCCGGCCTCCCACGTCCAACGGATAGTCCACCGCGTTCGTGAACCACTGGGTCACGTACGCGAACACCGCTCCTCCCAGCCCCGCCCCCAGGGTCAGCATCGGCAACCACGAGCGCTTCAGCCCCAGCGCCTCGAACGTCTCCTCCACCGGGAACGGCGTGTGCGCGTCCAGCGGCGCGAAGCCCCTCGCCCGCAGGTCCTTCAGCGCGGCCACCAGCGCGTCGCTGGACGCGAACTCCCCCAGCACCCAGTGGCGGCTCATGGCGCACCGCCTGGCGGAGGGCCCTGCTCGCGCCGGAACTGGAGCGACGCGTCCACCTCACGCTGGAGCTCCTTCATCTCGCTCACGGACACGGCCGGCACGAACTTGAGGAACAGCAGGAACGCCGTGCCGAAGAACGCCACCGTGCCGCCCAGCAGGCTCCAGTCCACCCACGTGGGCCGGTACGCCGCCCAGGACGACGGCAGGAAGTCCATGCTCAGCGACGCCACCACGATGAGGAAGCGCTCCGTCCACATCCCCACGTTGATGAGCAGCGCCGCCACCCACAGCACCGCCACGTTCGTGCGCAGCCGGGAGAACCAGAACAGCTGCGGCACCCCCACGTTGCAGAACACCTGCATCCAGAACAGCGGCGCGTACGGCCCGGAGAACTCGGCCTCCGTGGCGTGCATCTCGAAGGGGTTCGCGCTGAACCAGGCGAAGAAGTGCTCCTGGATGTAGCCGTAGGCCACCATCCAGCCCGTGGCCAGCAGCACCTTCGCCATGTTGTCCAGGTGCAGCGGCGTCACCACGTGCTCGATGCCCAGCGCCTTGCGCGCCGGAATCAACAGCGTGAGCACCAGCGCGAAGCCGCTGAACACCGCGCCCGCGACGAAGTACGGCGGGAAGATGGTCGTGTGCCAGCCCGGCAGCTGCGCCACCGCGAAGTCGAAGGACACGATGGTGTGCACGCTCACCACCAGCGGCGTGGCCAGCCCCGCCAGCAGCAGGTAGCCCGTGCGCCACTGCCGCCAGTGCCGCGCCGAGCCCCGCCACCCCAGGCTCGCCAGCCCGTACCAGAAGCGCGCCCGGGGCGTCCTCGCTGTATCGCGCGCCGTGGCCAGGTCCGGAATGAGCCCCACGAACCAGAACAGCAGCGACACCGTGAGGTACGTCCCCACCGCCGCGATGTCCCACGTCAGCGGCGAGCGGAACTGCGGCCACGCCCGCAGGCTGCTGGGATACGGCACCAGCCAGTAGAACTTCCACGGCCGCCCCAGGTGCAGCAGCGGGAAGAGCCCCGCGCACGTCACCGCGAAGAGCGTCATGGCCTCCGCGAAGCGGTTGATGGAGCCGCGCCACTTCTCCTGGAACAGCAGCAGGATGGCGCTGATGAGCGTCCCCGCGTGGCCAATCCCAATCCACCACACGAAGTTGGTGATGCCGAACGCCCACGCCACCGGGATGTTGTTGCCCCACGTCCCCACGCCCACGAAGAGCGTGACCCCCACCGCCACCGCCAGCACCGCGGTCCCCGCCAGCCCCAGCCCCAGGAGCGCCCACCAGGTCCGGCCCGCGGGGCGGTGCACGAAGGCCAGCAGCGACTCGCTGTAGGCCCGGTCGGAGTGGCGCCCCTCCAGCAGCGGATGCTCGGTGAGCGGATCCCCGGGCGCGGGCACCTGCGGGTCGGCCGTGCTCATGCGCCTCCCTCCGGCGCCGGGTTCTTCAGGCGGACCAGGTGCACCGTGCGCGGCCGGGTGCCCAGCGTGTTGAGCAGCTTGTAGTGCCTCGGGTCCTCGTGCTCGCGGCGCACGCGCGACTCCGGCGCGAGCAGGTCCCCGAAGGTGATGGCCTCCGTGGGACAGGCCTGCTGGCAGGCGGTGCGGACCTCGCCGTCACGCACGTCCCGTTGCGCCGCGCGCGCGACGGTGCGGGCCCGTTCGATGCGCTGCACGCAGTACGTGCACTTCTCCATCACCCCGCGCGAGCGCACCGTCACGTCCGGGTTCTGGCGCAGCCGCGCGAGGGGCTCCCGCCGCTGGTACTCCAGGTAGTTGAAGCGGCGGACCTTGTAGGGGCAGTTGTTGGAGCAGTACCGCGTGCCGATGCAGCGGTTGTAGACCATCTGGTTGAGGCCCTCGTCCGAGTGGACGGTGGCGTTCACCGGGCACACGTATTCACAGGGCGCGGCCTCGCAGTGCACGCACGCCACGGGCTGGGTGATGAAGCCCGGGTCGTCCGGGTCGCCCAGGAAGTACCGGTCGATTCGCAGCCAGTGCATCTCCCGGCTGCGCAGCACCCCGTCGCGCCCCACCACCGGCACGTTGTTCTCCGACTGGCAGGCCACCATGCACGCGCTGCACCCCGTGCACCGGTGCAGGTCGATGGCCATGGCCCACTGGTGGCGGTCGCTCTTCAAGAGCGTGTTGGGCGGGTAGAGCCGCTCACCGTCCTCCTGGAGCGAGCGGAGCGCCTGGGGCTTCGCGCGGAAGGACGCCTGCGGGAGCTGGAGCGCCAGCTGGCGGCCCTCCATGCTCCAGTGTTCCTGCGTGAGCGCCAGCGCGTGATGGCGGCCCGTGCGGGCGAGGCTCACGGTGGTGCCGCCCCACGGCCAGTATGGGATCCGCAGCGCGTTCGCGTTGACGCCCACGCCCTGGCCCACGGGCCCGACGCGCTCGCGGCCGTGGCCCAGCGCCAGCGTCACCGTGTCGTCCGGCTGACCGGGCAGCACCAGCACGGGCACCTCCACCGCCTGGCTCAGCAGCTCGATGCGCGCGACGTCGCCCTTCTCCAGCGACAGGGCCCTCGCGGTGGCCGGGGAGAGCAGCGCCGCGTTGTCCCAGGTGAGCTTCGTCACCGGGTCGGGCAGCTCCTGGAGCCACGCGTTGCCCGCGAAGCGGCCGTCGTACAGCCGCGAGTCCAGCACCAGGGACAGCTCCAGGCCCTCGGGGGCTTCCCGCAGGTGGCTGGCGCGGGCCTCTGCCCGGCGGTCCGGCATCGCCCCGATGGGCCGGGAGAACTCCAACCCCGCGACCTCCCGCGCGTCGCGAATCACCTCGGCTTCGTTCAGCACGGCCCGCGCGGGCGGGGCCTGGGTCTCCGGGATGACGCCGTCCGCGAGCCACGTCTCCCAGCGCGCCTCGAAGTCCGGCGGTGAGCCCGCGCGTTCCCGCCACAGGGACTTGAGCAGCTCGTAGGGGCTGCGCGACTCCACGCCCGCGAAGACGGACAGGAGCTCCACCTCGGAGACCGCTCCAGGGAACAGGGGCGCGATGAGCGGTTGCAGCACGGACGCGGTGCCGTCGGGTGCGCGGCCGTCGCGCCAGGACTCGAAGGGGTGCGTCCCGGGAACGAAGGAGGGACAGAGCGCCGCCGTCTCGTCCTCGTGGAGGCCGTGGTACAGGCGGAAGGGGACGCGCTCCAGGTGGCGCGCGAAGTCCGCTTCCACCATCGCCGTCCAGGCCGGGTTCCACGCCGTGATGATCAGCGTGTCCACCCGCCCCCCGCGCATCTCTCCCAGAAGCGAGGTCAGCGCCTCCGGGCCTCCGTCCGGGAGCGCCACGGGTTCGAGCAGCCGGGGCGTGTTGCCCAGCGCCTCGTCCATCGCGAACGCCAGCTCATGCACCAGCGGCGGCTGGCGCGGGCCCACCGTCACCCGCCCCTGCCCCCGGTGCGCGAGCAGGTCCCTCGCCGCGCCGCGCACCCAGGCGCGCTGCGCCTCCGTGAGCGCGGTCGGTGGGACGCGCAGGCTCGCGAGCCCCGAGGCCAACGTGCTCCCGTCCCCTCCGTTCCCCACCGCCTCCGCCAGCGCGAGCATCAGCGCGACGCCCTGCGACGGCCGCATCCGCAGCCGTTCGTCGGCGAAGCCGCCCGTGATGCTCAGCGTGCTCTCCGCCACCCACAGCCGGTTCATCGCGTCCGGCTTCCGCGCGTTCACGAAGTCCCGCGCCGCGCGCAGGTGCCCGGGGTGCGTGGTCGCGAGGAAGTCGTCGTCCACCGCCACCACCACCGCGCGCCCCACGTCGTGCACCACGTCCAGCACCCTGCCGTATGCCAGCCGCGTGCCCTCGCGGCGCCCGTCCGCCAGGGCCACGCCGCAGGGGATGATGCGCGCGGACGGGAAGCGCTCCTGGATGCGCGCGTACAGCGCCTGCACCAGCGGGCTGCTCGTGGGCTCCACCAGGAAGCGCAGCCCCGCGCCCTGGTCTTCGCGCCCGGCGTGCTTTCGCAGGGCATCCCGCACGGTGCTCCACGCGGCCTCCACGCCTTGCAGCCGCGCGGCCTTCGCTCTCGCGGGGTCGTAGAGCCCCAGCAGCGACGCCTGCTCGAAGATGCCCGCCGCGCCCAGGCTCGCCGGATGCAACGGGTTGCCCTCCACCTTCGTGGGCCGCCCCTCGTGGCTCTCCACCACCAGCCCCACCGTGCGCCCGCTCCACTCCAGCCCCGTGGCGAAGTGCAGCGGCACACCGGGCGTCAGCCCCTCTGGCGGCGTCGAATACGGGAGGATCTTCTCCGGCGGCTGACGGAAGCACCCGCTGAAACCCGCGGCCGCCAGTGACGCCGCCGCGGCTTGCAGGAAGGTGCGCCGCGCCACGCCCTCGGGCGGGAGCATCGCGCCGGGAGGATGTTCGCGTGACAGGGCTTCACGTCCGGGCCCTCCCGCGTGCCACTCCTCCAGGCTGCGCCACGCGCGCACCGGCTCCGTCCCGTCAGCGCCGGGCGTGTCGAGGGCCTCCGTCCGTGCGGGGTCGGTCAGAAGTGGCATGTGTTGCAATCCGTCCTCGGGTTCACGTCGAGCGCGGCCTGCACCGCGCGGCCCGTCTCCCTCGGGTCTCCTTGGGGACGCCACGTGAGGTTCGCGACCTCGGACACGGGTCGCAGCCACGGCGTCGGGTCGCGGTGACAGTCCAGGCACCAGCCCATGGTGAGCGGCGCCACCTGCTGCACCGCCGGCATGGTGTCCACGCGGCCGTGGCAGGTGACGCAGCCCACGCCCTTGTTCACGTGGATTTGATGGCTGAACCAGACGTAGTCCGGCAGCGCGTGCACCCGGTTCCACGGCAGCGGCGCGCCGTCGAAGCCGCTGGCGCGCACCGGCTCCAGCCGGGCGCTCTCGTTCCACACCTGCGCGTGGCACCCCAGGCAGCGCTGCGTGGGCGGCACTCCCGCCACCGGTGAGCGCCACGCGCCCTCATGGCAGTAGCCGCAGGGGATGCCCTCGTCGCCCACGTGGTGGCGGTGGTCGAAGGGAAGGGGCTGCTCATGAGGCGTGAACGAGCCCCGCCCCAGCGGGTTGCGCGCGAGCAACAGCAGGCCCGCCAGCGCCACCGCGGGCACACCCAGGGCCAGGGCGATGAACGCCCGCAGCACCGAGTCGGTCCCCGGGCGGAACAGCGGAGCCATGGCCCCCCTTCCAACGTGGAAGCCTCCGCGGGCCTGGTCGCCAGAGGCGGCGCGACTGTGGGCGCGGCCTCGCGGCAATCACCAGCCTCCCGTTCACGGCCCGTCGCGTTTCACACGGCCAGCACGCACGACGTCCGCCAGTCCACGGGAACACCCGACCCGCGTCCGAGGCGTGCCGCACGGAGCGCTCCGGCCGGCGCATCTGTTCGCAGACCTCCAACCGTGCTGAAAGTGCATCCCATGGTCTACGACGTGATCATCGCGGGGGCCGGCCCGGTCGGCCTGTTCCTCGCCTGCGAGCTGCGGCTCGCGAAATGCTCCGTGCTGGTGCTGGAACAAGCGGAGGATCCGCACTCGCCCTTGAAGCGGCTCCCGTTCGGACGGAGAGGACTCTGGGGCCCCAGCATCGAAGCGTTCTACCGGCGCGGACTGCTGGAGCCGATTGCATCCGCGGTCCCTGGCCCGCCGAGGCCCGCGTCCATGGCCTCCGGAGCACCGTCTCGCGGGCCGGCCGGACACTTCGCGGGCATCGCGCTCGACTCCAGCAACATCGACTCGTCGCGGTGGACGTACCGGCTCCCGGGCCCGGCGGACACCCAGTTGGGGAGCGAAACGGAGCATCTCGAGCGCGTCCTCACCGCGCATGCGCTCTCCCTCGGAGTGGAGCTCCAGCGCGGCCAGGGGGTCGAAGGCTTCGAGGTTTCGACCGACGAAGTCACCGTCCATGCCGGCACCCAGCGCCTTCGCGCGCGTTGGCTCGTGGGGTGCGACGGCGGACGCAGCACCGTGCGCAAGCAAGGGGGCTTCGAGTTCGTGGGGACCGAGCCGGAGTTCACCGGCTATTCGATCCACGCCGAGCTCGCGGACCCGGAGAAGCTCCGCCCGGGCCGTCACTACACGCCGGCTGGGATGTACAACCAGGGGCAGCCCGGGGTCATCGCGCTGGCCGACTTCGACGGCGGCGCCTTCCACCGCACCCAACCGCTCACGCTCGAGCACGTGCAAGCCGTCTTGAGGCGCGTGTCCTGCACGGACGTGACCCTCAAGGCGTTGCACGTCGCCACGACCTGGACCGACCGCGCGTACCAGGCGACGACCTACCGCAAGGGACGGGTGCTGCTGGCGGGCGACGCCGCGCACATCCATTCACCGCTGGGCGGCCAGGGCCTGAACCTCGGGCTGGGAGACGCCATGAACCTCGGGTGGAAGCTCGCCGCGACCCTCCGAGGCGATGCCCCCGAGGGTCTGCTCGACAGCTACACCCCGGAGCGGCACCCGGTTGGAGCGAGCATCCTCGACTGGTCGCGCGCCCAGGTGGCTTTGATGCGCCCCCAACGCGCGTCCCGCGCGCTCGAAGCCATCCTGCGCGACCTCATCGACACGCGCGACGGCGCGACCTACTTCGCTGAGCGCGTCTGGGGGGTGTCCCTGCGCTACGACCTGGGCGGGGAACACCCGTGGGTGGGCCGCAGCTGCCCGGACTTCGAATTGGAGGACGGGACGCGGCTCGGCGCCCTGCTCCGGGATGGAACGGGTGTGCTGTTGGACTTCGACCGCCAGGCGTCGCTCCAGGCGCTGGAGGGCCTCTGGGGCGAAACGGTCCGGTACGTGGCCAGCGACGCCAGGGACCGTCTGGGATTGAGCGCGCTGCTCGTGCGTCCGGATGGGTTCGTCGCCTGGGCGAGCGAGACGACCCCGCATCCCGAGGAGGTCACCCGCGCCGCGGCGAGGTGGTTCGCGAGCCGCGCGCGCTGAGCCCGCGCCTCAGGACGGCAGCGTGCGCCCGCGCACGGGCACGGAGGCCGCCATCACCGACGCCGCGCCCACGTACACGTCCACCGGAGACAGCGGCCCCGAGCCCGGCAGCGCCGCCAACTCGCGCACCACCGCGTCCCGCCCGTGGCACTCCACGCCGCGCTCCATGCAGTCGCGCAGAGCCGCCTGGAGCGCCACCGCGGAGTCCGCCCCGCGCGCATCCAGCAGCACCCCACGCAGCACGTCCCGCAGCGCGGGCGACACCCCGCCCAGCGCCGCGTCCACTCCGGCCGCGTCCTCCGGAACCGCCGTGTTCCCGGACACCAGCTCCAGCAGCACCCGCCCCAGCGCGCGCAGGTCCTCCCGCGCCTCCACCGGCGAGTCCGCCGCGTCCTCGCGCTCGGGCAGCCCCACCCCGTCCGGCCGCGACGGCGACGTGAAGCGGCGCAGCAGCGCACGCGCGGACTTGAGCCCGAAGTCCGTCAGCGTCACCTCGCCCCGAGGTCCCACGCGGATGCGGTGCGCACGCACGTCCCCGTGCACCACGCGCGCGCCATGCGCGGCCTGGAGCGCTCCCGCCACCTCCGCGCCCACGTGACACACGAACGCTTCCGACGGCCGTCCACCCCGCCCCAGCACCCGCCGGCGCGCCGTGGCCAGCGAGCAGCCCGGGACGTAGTCCGACACCACCGTCAGCGTGTCGCGCACGTCCACCTGGAAGCCATGGAGCCTGGCGATGCCCGGATGCCGCAGCGGCACCGCCCGCGCCAGCGCGTCCTCCAACGGACGCCGCGTCTCCGGCGCCAGCCCCGACGCCAGCAGGAACGTCTTCACCACCAGCGGGCGCGCGTCCACCGCGTCCTGCTCCAGCGGCCAAACCAGGGACACCCACTCGCCCAGCGGGCCCCTCCCCAGCGGATGCAGGGGGGCGAACGCGGGCAGCCGGCGAGCGAACGGAAGCACGGACATGGCACCCTCCAACCCAACACATCCAACCCGTGACGTCAACCCAGCACAGCCTACGTCACGGGTCCTGCATTCCCCGACACCCGGGCACGAAGCCCGGGGTGCCGGAGAAGGCCCGAGGCTAGAAGTAGCCGCCGACCGTGGTGGTGATGCCGAGGGTCACGTCGTTGCCGGCGAAGTAGCCCTGCTCCGAACCCAGGCTGCCCACGTCCTGGCTGATGACCGCGCGCACCTGCGGACCCGCGCCGATGAAGAAGTGCGGCGTGAGGTGGAACAGGACGGGGGCGTTGAAGTCCAGGACGAAGTTCACGTCGCTGGCGCCCGGCACGTGGGCGAACTGCACGCCGAAGCCCGCCTTGGGCCAGAGCGACACGCGCTCGCCCAGCGGCAGGTGGTAGCCCACGCGGCCCAGCACGCCCAGGCCCACGACGGTGCTGTCACCGAAGCCGAAGGCCACCAGCGCGGACGCGCCCACCGACAGGTTCTGCTGGAGGAAGTAGTCCGCCGACGGCTCCAGGCGGATGAGGAACACTTCGGAGGCGGTGTTGTAGCCCAGGAAGCCGTTGAGGTCCTGGCTGATGACCATCTGGCCCGCCTGGCCGAACGACGACGACCGGCCCGGGTCCGCGTTCAGGTTCGGCTCCTCGGCCGCCACCGCCTGCGCCGACACCGCGAGGCCCGCCACCAGCGCCATGCCCGTCCACTTGTTGCTTCCACGCATCGATGTTTCTCCCCTCGTTCGCGCCCGGCCGACCCTTCCCGGTGCGCATGCGGGGCCCCTTCTAGCCAAAGAGCGCCGCAACGAAAGGATGTTTTCCAACCCACCCAACACTTCGTTGACACCCCACCATCAGCGCCCCGAACGCATGGCGCTGAGAAAAAGAGAACGCCGTGTGGACTCCCCGTCCACAACGGCGTCCCGCGAACCCGTCCGGGGGGTGGCCGGAGGCTTCAGCGCACCGCGCGGACCAGGCCGCGCGCGCCCAGCACCACGCCGCCGGTGAGCGCGGCCAGGCCCAGCGTCGCGGTGAAGCGCTTCCACGCGGGCGTCGGCGGCACGCTGCCCCGGGGCCCCACGCCCTCCTCCACGGGGAGGAAGAGGTTGCCCTCGGGCCGGTCCAGCGGCTCGTCCGTCATCTGCATCCGCGCGCCGAAGCGGGACAGCACCGCCTTGCCCACGGAGGGCGCCACGCCGTTGAGCCACAGCATCAGCCGCCCCTGGAGGAACGCCGGCACCGACGTGCGGCCCGGCCGCTTCGCCAGCCGCACCACCGCGCGGGCCACCAGGTCCACATCGTAGGTGGGCGGCACCGGCACGGGCTTCTTCCCCAGCATCGTGGGCGCGTGGTCGAACATGGGCGTGGACACGGAGGGCACCATCACGTTGGACACGTGGATGCCCGTGCCGGCCAGCTCCATCTCCAGCGCCTGCGCCCACCCCAGCGTCGCGTGCTTCGCGGAGGCGTACGCGGACAAGAGCGGCGCGGCCCCCGCCGCCAGCATGGACTGCACGTTGAGCAGGTGGCCGTGGCCCTGCTTCCGGAAGTGCGGCAGCACCGCGCGCGCGAAGCGGAAGTAGCCGAAGCACGACACGTCGAACACGCGCGTGATGTGCTCCCAGGGCAGCTGGTCGAAGTAGCCGTAGGACTGCACCGCCGCCGCGTTCACCAGGAGGTCCACGCGGCCGTAGTGCGCCACGCACTCGCGCACCACGCGCTCCACGTCCTCGGCCACCGTGACGTCGCCGTCACACACCAGGCACTCACCGCCGCGCTGGAGCACCTCCATGCGCAGCCGCTCCAGGGCCGACTGGCGCCGGGCGGTGACGCACAACCGCACGCCCGCCTCCGCCAGCCGCAGCGCGGACTGCCAGCCCACGCCACTCGACGCGCCCGTGACGATGGCCACCTGTCCCCTCAAGTCCTCGTGACGCGCCATGCGCTTTCGCCCCTCCTCGCCCTGAGGTGGGCCTTCCGCCCGGCGTTCGCACGGGGCAAGCCCCCGGAATCCTCCGCGTGCCTGCCCGCTCGCCCGTCCACCCCTCGGACCAGGGAGCAGGCTGCCTTCGAAGGCTACGTCCAGGAGACGTCGTAGACGGCGTCCACCAGCGACTGGGCCTGCCCGCGCACCTGCACGTCCTGCACGCCCGTCACCTCCAGCGCGGACTGGAGGATGCCCTCGTTGTAGGGCACCGGCATCAGCGAGCGCTTCATGATGACCCGGCCCGACGTGGGGCCCGTCCACTCCACGGAGCGCTCGCCGAAGTTCAGCGCCGTGCGGTAGCCGGAGTGCATCAACTCCAGGAGCCGCTTCGGGTCGCCACCGGCCTGCTGCACGAAGTCGCGCGCGAACATGGAGTTGAGGAAGTCCAGCATCGCCTGCGTGCCAATCTGCCGCTGGGCCGCGTCATGGCCGCCGACGAGCGGCGAGAGCTGCTCCGCCGCCACGTAGGACAGCCGCAGGAAGCGCGGGAACGGATAGGTCTGCATGGGGATGAAGTCCGCGGTCTCGTCCACCTGCGCCAGACAGCGCTTCACCGCGTCCGGTCCGCCCAGAAAGCGCACCGCGTCCAACACGCCCAGGAAGAACAGGCCCCGGCTCGTCTCCTCCGGCCCCGTCGCGGCCAGACGGGCTTCCAGGTCACGAGCGACGTCCTCGGGGAGATTCAGCGTGCCAGCCGGCATCTGCGCCGTCCTTTGAATGAGGGGGAATGGACCAGGCGGGGACCTGACGGGGCGCGAGGATTCCACAGGTCTCGCGCCATCGCGAGTCCTCGATGCGCACGCGCCGCGCCATGCGACACATGTTTCACGACGTGTGAGGTCCTTCCGGGCCTTCCCCGGATGCCGGCAGGAAGTGGCGCACCACTTCCATCAGCGACGCCACCGCCACGGGCTTGCGCAGATAGGCCGCCGCGCCCGGTGGATGGAAGGGACTGCCAGACAGCACGATGATGGGCACGCCTTCCAGCATGCGCTCCTGGGACAGCCGCGTGAGGAAGGCCTGTCCGTCCAGCACCGGCATCATCAGGTCCATCAGCACCAGTCCCGGACGCGGATGGGACTGCAACCAGCTCCAGGCATCCTCGCCGTGGATGCACTGCGCGACGCGATAGCCTTCCATCTCCAACAGCGTCGCGACCGCATCCCGGAGGTCTTCTTCGTCCTCGATCAACAGGATGAGAGGGGCACTGTCCGTCATGCGGGTTCTCCACTCGCTTTCCGCCACGCATCCGGCCGTCGCGTGGCTGTGGGGACTCCGGCCCCCAGGGGGAAGGAGCAGGACGAGGCCTTGGAGCCATGGAGAAACAACGGTTCGACCCCCCCGGGCTGATTTCTTTGACCGCGCGTTTTCGTGCCTGCCCGCCTGCTGTCGCGTCCGCTACCGGACGTGGACACGGGGCTGGCGGCCCTGGCCCCCGCCGCCATGCGTCCCCATCTTCAGCGTGGGGATGCACGTGCGCGTCCTGGGAGAGGAGCGGCCTTGAAGTTCCGCGACCTGTTGAATGGCTGGCCGGTGCTGCGTCAGTTCGCCCGGGGAGACAGCCGGGCACTGGGCGACACGGCGATGTCGGCGCGGAGCCGCTCGCTCGCGCCGCGCACGAAGTCCGCGGACCAGGTGGTGAAGTCCATCTGTCCGTATTGCGCGGTGGGCTGCGGGCAGGAGGTGCACGTGCGCGACGGGCGCATCCTCGACATCGAGGGTGACCCGCAGTCCCCCATCTCACGCGGCCGGCTGTGTCCCAAGGGGGCCGCCACCTTCCAGTTGGTCACGGGCACGCAACGCGTGCAGCAGGTCCTCTACCGCCGCCCCGGCGGCACGGAGTGGGAACCCATCCCGCTGGAAGAGGCGATGGACAAGGTGGCCGAGCGCGTGAAGCGCACGCGCGACGCGACGTTCGAGGTGAGGGACGCGCAAGGGCAGTGGGTGAACCGGACGCTGGGGCTGGCGCACCTGGGTGGGGCGACGCTGGACAACGAGGAGAACTACCTCCTCAAGAAGCTCTTCAGCGCGCTGGGCGTCGTGCAGGTGGAGAACCAGGCTCGAATATGACACGCGTCCACGGTGCCCGGTCTGGGCATCACGTTCGGCCGCGGTGGAGCCACGACGTTCCAGCAGGACCTGCAGCACTCGGACTGCATCCTCATCCAGGGGTCCAACATGGCCGAGTGCCATCCAGTGGGCTTCCAGTGGGTGATGGAGGCGAAGGCCCGGGGCGCGAAGGTCATCCACGTGGACCCGCGCTACACGCGCACCAGCGCGGTGGCGGACCTCTACGCGCCCATCCGCGTGGGCACGGACATCGCGTTCCTGGGCGGGCTCATCCACTACGTGCTGGAGCACGAGCGGTACTTCCGTGACTACGTGGTGCAGTACACCAACGCGGCCACGCTCATCCGCGAGGGCTTCCAGGACACGGAGGAACTGGAGGGGCTCTTCAGCGGCTACCAGCCCAAGGACAACCGCTACGACATCCGCACCTGGCAGTACCAGGGTGTGTCCGGCGTGGTGCCGGCGGCGGGCCACAAGGAGCTGACGGACGAGCCGGGCGCGGGCGCGGGTGGACACGAGCACCGCGTGGACCTCCGCGACGAGCACCGCGACGAGACGCTCCAGCATCCCCGGTGCGTGTTCCAGCTCTTGAAGCGCCACTTCTCCCGCTACACGCCGAAGGTGGTGTCGCAGGTGTGCGGCGTGGACGAGGCGCTGTTCCTCCAGGTGGCGGAAACGCTGTGTGACAACTCCAACCCGGAGCGCACCAGCGCGTTCTGCTACGCGGTGGGCTGGACGCAGCACTCCGTGGGCGTGCAGTACATCCGCACGGCGGCCATCCTCCAGCTCCTGCTGGGCAACATCGGCCGGCCCGGCGGCGGCATCCTCGCCCTGCGCGGGCACGCGTCCATCCAGGGCTCCACGGACATCCCCACGCTCTACAACCTGCTGCCCGGCTACCTGCCCATGCCGCGCGCGAGCGGCACGGATTCGCTCACGCACTACATCCGCAAGAACAAGTCCGGCAGCGGCTGGTGGACGGAGTTCCCCAAGTACGCGGTGTCGCTGCTCAAGGCGTGGTTCGGGGACAAGGCCACGCAGGACAACGACTACCTGTTCCACCACCTGCCCCGGCTGACGGGCAATCACTCGCACATGCAGACGGTGGCGGACATGGCGGACGGGAAGCTCCAGGGCTACTTCGTCATGGGGGAGAACCCCGCCGTGGGCAGCATGAACGGGGCGCTCCAGCGCAAGGGGCTGCGCAAGCTGGACTGGCTGGTGGTGCGCGACTTCACGCTCATCGAGACCGCGGAGTTCTGGCGCACGGCGCCGGAGATCCAGTCCGGGCAGGTGCGGCCGGAGGACATCCAGACGGAGGTGTTCTTCTTCCCGGCCGCCGCGCACACGGAGAAGGACGGCACCTTCACCAACACGCAGCGGCTCTTGCAATGGCATCACAAGGCGGTGGAGCCGGCGGGCGACACGCGCAGCGAGCTGCACTTCGTCTATCACCTGGGACGCAAGCTGCGGCGGCTCTACGCGGGCTCCACGGATCCGAAGGACGCGCCGCTGCTGGATTTGACATGGGACTACCCCACGCAGGGGCCCCATGAGGAGCCCTCGGCGGAGGCGGTGCTGAAGGAGATCAACGGCTACTCGGTGGCGGACGGGGAGCCGGTGGACGGCTTCACGGCGCTGAAGGACGACGGCTCCACGGCGTGCGGCTGTTGGATCTACTCGGGTTGTTTCAAGGACGGCGTGAACCAGACCGCCCGGCGCAAGCCGGGGCAGCAGCAGACGTGGGTGGCGCCCGAGTGGGGCTGGGCGTGGCCGTCCAACCGGCGCATCCTCTACAACCGCGCGTCGGCGGACGCGAACGGCAAGCCCTGGAGCGAGCGCAAGCGCTACGTGTGGTGGGACGCGGGCGAGAAGAAGTGGACCGGCGAGGACGTGCCGGACTTCATCGCGGACCGGCCCCCGGAGTACCGGCCGCCCGAGGGCGCGACGGGGCTGGCGACCATCGCGGGCAATGATCCGTTCCTCTTGCAGGCGGACGGCAAGGGCTGGCTCTTCGCGCCCAGCGGGATGATGGACGGGCCGCTGCCCACGCACTACGAGCCCATGGAGTCGGTGGTGCCCAACCCGCTCTACGCGCAGCAGTGCAGCCCCACGCGCGAGGAGTGGAGGCGCAAGGACAATCCCTATCACCGGGCCTGGGGCGACCCGCGCTATCCGTACCTCGTCACCACGTACCGGCTGACCGAGCACCACACCGCGGGCGGCATGTCGCGCTGGCTGTCCTGGCTGAGCGAGTTGCAGCCGGAGATGTTCTGCGAAATCTCCCCGGAGCTGGCGCGCGAGAAGGGATTGAAGAACGGGGACTGGTGCACGCTGGCCACGGCGCGCGGGGACCTGGAGTGCCGGGCGCTGGTCACGGAGCGCATCCGCCCGCTGAAGGTGAAGGGGAAGCAGGTGCACCAGATTGGCCTGCCGTACCACTGGGGCGTCACGGGGCGCGTGCGGGGCGAGGGGGCCAACGAGCTGACGGCGTTCGTCGCGGATCAGAACGTGGACATCCAGGAGTCGAAGGCGTTCACGGCGGACCTGCGGGCGGGGCGGATGCGCTCGGGGGAGCGGGCCGCGGCGGGAGCGGCGCCGCCTGCGCCCGTGCTGCCGGAGGTGCCTCGTGACGTGACGCCGCCTGGGGACACGGACCATTCGGAATCACAGGAACCCGAGGGGAAGGGATAGGCGCATGGGGAGCCGCAAGGGGTTCTTCACGGACACGACGCTCTGCATCGGCTGCAAGGCGTGCGAGGTCGCGTGCAAGCAGTGGAACCAGCTTCCGGACGACGGCTTCCACTTCACGGGGATGTCCTACGACCAGACAGCGCACCTGGGCGCGTCGACGTGGCGGCACGTGGCGTTCGTGGAGCGGCCGGTGCCGTTGCAGGGGCAGACGTCGGGCGCGGGGGACTTCTCGTGGCTGATGATGTCGGACGTGTGCAAGCACTGCCAGCGCGCGGGGTGCCTGGAGGCGTGTCCCACGGGCGCCATCGTGCGCACGGAGTTCGACACGGTCTACGTGCAGCCGGACGTGTGCAACGGCTGCGGCTACTGCGTGTCGGCGTGTCCGTTCGGGGTGATTGACCGGCGCGAGGACGACGGGCGCGCGTGGAAGTGCACGCTCTGTTACGACCGCATCGGTGATGACCAGACGCCCGCGTGCGCGAAGGCGTGTCCCACGGCGTCCATCCAGTACGGAGATTTGGATGAGCTGCACGCGCGAGCGGAGTCGCGGGTGCGCGACCTGCATCAGCGGGGCGTGACGGACGCGTACCTGTACGGGAAGGACGCGGAGAATCAGCCGGGCACGGGTGGGCTCAACGCGTTCTTCCTGCTCCTGGACAAGCCGGAGGTCTACAACTTGCCGCCGGATCCGGTGGTGCCGACGAAGAAGGCGCTGCGCTCGTGGGCCTCGGTGGCGATGGGCGCGGTGGGCATGGTGGCGGTGGCGATGGGCGCGGTGGTGTTCGGGCGAGAGGGGCGCGGATGAGCGACGACACGCTGTTGGATCGGCTCCAGCGCAAGGCGGACGGGCGGAACATCGACCCGCGCGCGGGCATCCTGGAGGGCGAGGGTGCTCAGCAGAAGGTGAAGGATCCGGAGCCCGCGCGGCATGGGATGGACGTGTTGCCCACGGTGCCGTCGCGGTCCGGGCCGGACAGCGCGGAGGCTCCGAGCTACTACGGCATGCCGGTGTTGAAGGAGCCGCTGTGGATCTGGACGGTCCCGGCGTACTTCTACGTGGGTGGGGTCGCGGGCGCTTCGAGCGTGCTCGGGGTGGCGCTGGAGTCCCTGGGAGGACGGAGGCTGGAGCGGTTGGTGGGGCGCTGCCACGCGGTGGCCACGGCGGGGGACATCGTGAGCGCGGGGCTGTTGATCCACGACCTGGGCCGGCCGTCGCGCTTCCTGAACATGCTGCGCGTGTTCCGGCCCACGTCGCCCATGAGCATGGGTTCGTGGGTGCTGGCGGGTTCGGGAGCGGTGAACACGGCGGCGTTCGTGCTGCGGCGGATGCCCGGGATGCCAGGCGGAGTGGGGCGCGCGGCGGGGTGGATGGGCGCGGTGCTGGGTTTGCCGCTCGCGGGGTACACGGCGGTGCTGGTAAGCAACACGGCGGTGCCCCTGTGGCAGCAGGTGGGGCGCACGCTGCCGCTGTTCTTCATGGCCTCCGCGACCGCGAGCGCGGGCAGTTTGTTGTCCCTGTTCCCGCACACGGACGCAGAGGAGCGCGTGCTGCGCCGCTTCCGTGTCGCGGGGAAGGTGGCGGAGCTGTTCACGCGCGAGGCGGTGGAGCTGGAGGCGCGGCAGGTGGCGGAGGTGGGCAAGCCGCTGCGCACCGGTGCATCGGGAGCGCTGTGGACGTTGTCGAGGACGTGCTCCCTGGCGGGACTGGTGATGGACGTGCTGCCGGGACGCGCGAGGTGGAAGCAGGTGACGGCGGACGTGCTGACCACGGTGGGCGCGGTGGCCGCGCGTTACGCCGTCATCCAGGCGGGCAAGACGTCCGCGAGGAATCCACAGGCCACGTTCCAGGGACAGAGGCAGGGACTGGGTGCGGCCCAGGTGGACGGGAACACGGAGGCGTCGGACGGAAAGCCCCTGAGCTTCCCGTTGCCCGTGCTGGGCCAGGGCTCGGCGCCACGGGCCGGCATGCCCTACGCACGGTTCATGGCAACGTGACGCCGTAGCGGACCAAATCCTCTGGCGTGTTCACGTTCGCCAGGGCCCGCAGCTCCGGATCCACCGCGCGCAAGGCGTCCACGGGCAAGGTCCGCGTCCGGAACCGCATCAGCAGTCCCCGCAGAGACGGATCCGCCACCAACGCTTCACCCCAGCGTGACACCAGCTCCGTACGATAGGCCGCGAACAGGGGCTCCCACCGTCCGTCTCGCTCGATGCACACCGCGTCCACATCCTCGCCCCGTGCATCCAGCACCACCCGCGCCGCCGCCTCCGTCACGAACGGCATGTCGCATGCCACCGCGAACACCCACCGCGTGCGCGCCGCGCCCAGGGCCGCGTGCACCCCTCCCGGTGCTCCCTTGCCCTTCACCGCGTCCTCCACCGTGCGAAGCCCGAAGCGTTCGTACGGTTGCGGAACATTCGCCACCAACACCGTGTCCTCGAAATGCGACCCGAACGCCCGCAGCCGTTCCAAGGTTGTGAGCCCCCCCACGCTCAACAGCCCCTTGGCCACGCCTCCCAACCGGGTCCCCTGCCCCCCTGCCAGGATGGCCAGCGTCACGTCGGGAAAGGTCGCGGATCCGTCCATGTCCGCCGACCCTACACACCTCTCATCTCCCCAGAAAACGCTTCATCTCGGGGATTTCGCCAAGCCCCAGAGGGAGGGAGCAACCGTCGCGCCCATGCCCCCCGTGGACAAGGCACGCGCACCCCGTCGTAGAGTCCGCCGCCCCCTCGCCGACTCATGCCGCTGACTCCCCTCCCCGCCGCGCGACTGGCCGCGCTCGACGCCATCGCGCCCGCGGCCCCCGCCCGCCTTCCCTTGATGGAAGCCCATGGCCGGTTCCTCGCCGCTGGCATCGTCGCGTCACGCGCGCTGCCCGGCTGCGACAACTCCGCCATGGACGGGTGGGCCGTGCGCGCCGGGGAGACCCGAGGCGCCAACCGCGACCGCCCCGCGCGCCTGCGCATCGTCGACACCGTCTACGCCGGCCACCTGCCGCGCCGCGCCCTCCAGCCCGGCGAGGCCGCGCGCGTCTTCACCGGCGCCCCCCTCTCCCCCGGCGCCGACGCCGTCGTCCGCCAGGAGGCCGCGCGCCCCACCGATGACGGCACCCACGTGGACCTCTTCGTCTGCGTCGAGCCCGGCCATGACCTGCGCCGCGCCGGCGAAGAGGTGATGCCCGGCACGCCGCTGTTCCCCGCCGGCCAGCGCGTGGACGCCACCGTGCTCGGCGTGCTCGCGTCGCTGGGAGAGGCCACCGCGCTCGTGCGCCCCGCGCCGCGCGTCGCCGTCGTCGCCACCGGGGATGAGCTCGTTCCCCCCGGCCAGCCCGCGGCGCCCCACCAGGTCTTCGAGAGCAACCGCCTCCTCGTGGCCGCCCTCGCCCGCGAGGCTGGCGCGGACGTCACGCACCTGGCCCGCTCGCGCGACGACGAGGCGGAGCTGCGCGCGCAGCTGGAGACGCTCGCGCCCCAGGTCGACGTGCTCATCACCACCGGCGGCGCGTCCGTGGGCGACAAGGACTGCGTGAAGCGCGTCCTCACCCGCATGGGCGCGCGCTTCCTCGTGGACGGCGTCGCGCTCAAGCCCGGCAAGCCCGTGGCCGTGGCCCGCCTGGGCTCCACCGCCGTCGTCGTGCTGCCCGGCAACCCCGGCGCCGCCACCGTCGCCTTCGACCAGTTCGCGCGCCCCCTCCTCTTCAAGCACCAGGGCGTCCTCGAACAGCGCCGCGTCACCCGCGCCCGCATCTCCGAGCCCCGCCACAAGCAGGCCGGCCTCACCTACCTGGTCACCGTCGCCGCGCTCGAGCCGCGCGAGGACGGCGCCGAACCGTGGGCCCGCCTGCGTCCCCAGGGCGCCGGACAGATTCTGCAGAACGTGGCCGCCCGGGGCTGGGCCGTGCTCCCCGCCGGCCGCGCCGACTTCGCCCAGGGCGAGTCCGTGGACGTGCAGCTCTTCGACTCGCCGGACTTCCACGCCGTGGAGGCCGCGTGAAGCCGCCTCCCGCGCTCGCCTTCATCGGCCACTCCGGCGCCGGCAAGACCACGCTCCTGGAGCGCCTGCTGCCGGAGCTGGCCTCGCGCGGCCTGCGCGTCGCGTACGTGAAGCACTCCTCGGATGCGCACCCGCTCCACCGCCCGGGCAGCGACACCGCGCGCCTGGACGCCGCGGGCGCGGTCCTCACCGGCTTCGCCACGCCGGACGGCACCCAGCGCACCACCCGGCAGCCCCTGTCCCCTTCGCTCCTCGCGCGCGACGCGGACCGCGTGGACCTGGTGCTCGTGGAGGGCTGGAAGGACGGCCCGCTCCCGAAGCTGGAGGTGTGGCGCGAGGGCCTGGAGGCCCCGCTCGCGGCTTCCCGCCCCGACGTGCTCGCCCTGGTGACGGACGCGCCCGCGCATCCGTCAAATGCTGACTCGCGCCCGCGCTTGCCGGCCACCGTCCGCGCGGTCTCGGACTTCCTCACCGCGTGGCTGCGTGATCAATCCGCGCCATCCAAGGTCTCCCGTCCAGAACCGCGCGGGGTCACCCACCGCGCCGTGCGCCGCTTCGACGGAGACACCCTCCGTGCGGCCGAGGATGACCGCGTGGCCGTGGAGGAGCCGCTGGAGATCCGCGTGAATGGCGACCCCGTCGCCACCACCATGCGGACCCCCGGCCATGATCGCGAGCTCGCGGTGGGCTTCCTCTTCGCCGAAGGCATCCTGGATGACGGCGAGGACCTGGGCAGCCTCTTCCACTGCGGCCACCCCGGCGAAGAGGGGTACGGCAACGTGCTGGAGGTCGTCCCCGCCGCCGGCGCCGTGCTCGACCTGGAGCGTGTGGAGGCCACCCGCCGCGGCACCCTCACCACCTCCGCCTGCGGCGTGTGCGGCCGCCGCGACGTGGACGACCTGATGGCCACCTGCGCGAGCGTCGCCCCCGGCCCCGTCCTCTCCGCCCGCACCGTGGCCCGCGCCACCGAACGCCTGCGCGCCATCCAGCACACCTTCGAACTCACCGGTGGCGTGCACGCCGCCGCCGCGCTGGACGCGAACGGCGAATTGCTCGCCGCCCACGAGGACGTGGGCCGCCACAACGCCGTGGACAAGGTGGTGGGCGCCCTGGTCCTGGCCGGCGCGGTGCGCTCCCCACGCCGGTTGCCCACGCCGCCCTTCCCCGCCGCCCCCACGGTCCTCGCCGTCAGCGGCCGCGCCAGCTTCGAGATCGTCCAGAAGGCCGCCCGCGCCCGCATCCCCGTCGTGGTCAGCGTGTCCGCCGCCAGCTCCCTGGCCATCGACCTGGCCCTGCGTGCCGGCGTGACGCTCGCCGCGTTCTCAAGGAACGGCCGCTGCAACGTCTACACGGCGACAGAGCGTCTGGAGCCCCACCCCCAACCTCCGGGATTTCCTCATGACTTTCGCCATGACGCATCCCGCTAGAGGGGCAGGCGTCCAAACGTCAGACCGGCATCGTACATGCAGTCAGCGGCCCTGCCGGGTCACGGGGGAACCCGGGTGGGATCCAATGAGCCCACCAGACTTCACTGTCCACGCAAGGGAACTCACACCCGACGGCTGGGATGGGTGTCCAAGTTTTCACCTGTTGTCATGTCTTTCTTGCTGAGCAGTGGTTGCGCCGCGACGCAGTATTTGGCAGTCTTGCATTTCCTCCTGGTTAAACTTTTCTAGTCTAGACGGTATCCTCTGCAAGAGCCGGAACGTGAGCAGAGGGGGGTGGACACGATGAGCAGTGCGACTGCAAGCGCCGAGGTCAAGGCTTCCGGGGCGACGGGGGTGACCGCCGCGGCCGAGGTCACCGATCCGCCGCGCCTGGCCCCTGGCTTCGCGGCGAAGCTGAACCTCACCGTGGATGTGGCGCTGCTGGTGGCGGTGCTGGTGGGCTCCGCCTGGATGCGCGGCGGGCTGACGTTCCCCATGAGCTGGGAGCTGCCCAGCATGGTGGTGACGGCGGTGCTGGTGTGGCTGATCACCGGCACGGCGCTGTGCCTGTACGACTCGCGCTTCGCCGAGCGCAGCAAGCTGGACCACGTGGCGCTGGTGTCCGTCACCACGCTGGCGGTGGTGACCATCCAGGCGGTGCTGGAGCTGGCGATGCCCACGGCGGCCCACGTGGGCCTGGCGCCGCTGCTCTTCATCTTCTGGCCGGTGGCGCTGCTCCTGCGGCTGGGCGTCTTCCGTCAGGTGGCGTCCCAGGAGGCCCCCACGGAGGAGGTGCTCATCGTGGGCACCGGCGCCATGGGCCGCTACACGGGCGAGGACCTGCTCAAGCGCGGCCGTCACAAGATCCTGGGCTACGTGCGCTTCCCGGAGGACCACGCCTCCGGCGACAGCCTGCCGGCGGACGTGCTGGGGCCCGCGGACGAGCTGGAGCGCCTGTTTCGCACGCTGCCGGTGAGCGAGGTCTACATCGCGGGCAACACGCTGAAGCAGGGCGAGTCCATGCAGGCGGCCATCAAGCTGGCGGAGCGCTTCGGCGTGCCGTTCGCGCTGCCGGCGCACTCGTTCCGCCTGGACCGCGCCCGCCCGGTGGAGTCCCGCGCGGTGGCGGACGGCTACCTGCACTTCGCCGCGGTGGCGCCCAAGCCGCACCAGATGGCCATGAAGCGCCTGTTCGACATCGCCGTGTCCGCGGTGGCGCTGTGGGCGCTGCTGCCGCTGTTCGCGGTGGTGGCGGCGGCCATCAAGCTGACCTCGCGCGGCCCCATCTTCTTCAAGCAGCTGCGCACCGGCCAGCACGGCAAGCCGTTCTACATGCTGAAGTTCCGCTCCATGGTGGTGAACGCGGAGGAGCTCAAGGAGCGGCTGGCCGCGCAGAACGAGCAGACCGGCCCCGTCTTCAAGATGAAGAACGACCCGCGCATCACCGGCATCGGCCGGTTCATCCGCAAGTTCTCCATCGACGAGCTGCCCCAGTTCCTCAACGTGCTGCGCGGTGAGATGAGCATCGTGGGCCCGCGCCCGCCGGTGCCCAGCGAGGTGGCGAAGTACGAGACGTGGCAGCGCCGCCGCCTGTCCGTGCGCCCGGGCCTCACCTGCATCTGGCAGGTGTCCGGCCGCAACCAGATCTCCTTCGAGCAGTGGATGTACCTGGACATGCAGTACATCGACCACTGGAGCCTCACCGGCGACCTGCGGCTGCTCCTGCAGACGGTCCCGGTGGTCATCACCGGTCGCGGAGCAAGCTAGCAACCGGCATCTGCTCCCGGGCCCGGCGTTGACGCGCCGGGCCCGTTCGTCTTTCCATGGGGCGGGCCTTCCTCCCCTGGCGTGCGCAGCCCCGAAGGCCCGCATCATCCATGACCGTGAACAGTCCGACCTCTCCCTCCGCTGAAGCCGACGACGGCGCCCGTGCGAACGAAGTGCGCGGCGCGGTCCGCAGCACCCTGCAGCTCGGTGGCTCGCTGATGGTGACGTACGCCATCGCGCTGGGCATCCGCGCGCTGATGCCGCGCTACCTGGGACCGGAGGCGTTCGGCTACTTCAACTGGTCGGAGGCGTTCGCCGCCACGTTCTTCGTGGCCACGAACCTGGGCCTGGAGACGTACATCCGCAAGGAAGTCCCCGTCCGCCCGGAGCACGCGAGCGACTTCTTCGGCACCACCATGCTCTTGCGCCTGGGGATGACGCTCATCCTCATGGTGGCGCTGGCGCTGGTGCTCCACCACACCGGCGAGCCCCCGGAGGTGCAGCACCTGGTGCAGTGGTTCGCGGTGGCGCAGTCGCTCATCGTCATCAACGCGTCCATGGCCGCGCTGCTGCACTCCAAGGGCAAGGTCGCGGGCCTGTCCGTCTCCAACGTCATCACCAAGATTGTGTGGGGCGGCGGCCTGGCGCTGATGGCCGCGTTCGGCGTGGGCCTGCAGTGGCTGGCCGTGCCCATGGTGCTGTCGGAGGCGGTGAAGCTCGTCATCAGCTGGAAGCTGGCGAAGGAGCACCTGGGGCTGAAGTTCCGCGTCGACCTGGCCGCGACGAAGAAGGTGATGAAGGCGTGCCTGCCGTTCTTCCTCACCGCGGCGGCGCTGGCGTGCAACGGGCGCACGGACATGTCGCTCTTGGGCAAGCTCGCGTCGAAGGAGGAGGTGGGCTGGTACGGCGGCGCGTTCAGCATCGCGGGGCTCACGTTCCTCATCTCCCCCATCTTCGGCTGGGTGCTGATGCCCATGATGTCGCGCGCGGCGGCCCGCTCCCCGCAGGAGCTGTCCCACCTGACGCGCCGCTCGCTGGAGGGGGTGCTCGCGTTCACCGTGCCGGTGATGATGGCCATGGTGCTGGGCGCGGACCTGTGGGTGCGCCTGATGTGCGGCCCCGGCTTCGAGCCCGCGGCGCTGCCCCTGCGCGTGCTGTCCCCCATCTTCGTGATGGCCTACGTCACCATGGTCAGCAGCATCTGGCTGACCATGTCCAACAAGGAGTGGTGGGTGACGCTGGCGGCCACCATGGGCGCGGTGGTGAACCCCATCCTCAACCTGATGCTCATCCCGTGGCTGTACGGGCGCATTGGCCCGTCCGGCGGCGCCACCGCCACGGCGCTCTCCATGTTCTTCACGGAGGTCATCGTCACGGTGCTCTTCCTCAGCCGCATGGGAAGGAACTCCTTCGACCGGCGTTCCCTGCTCATGGTGGCGAAGACGGCCGCGGTGTGCGTCGCTTGCGTGGTCCTGGACCGGGTGCTGGCGGGCGCGGGCGTGCAGGCGTGGCCCCGGCTGGGGCTGACGGCCACCGCCTACGTGGTGGGCGTGCTGGGCACCGGCGCCGTGCGCCCCGCGGAGCTGATGCAGGTGGTGCGCATGGCGAAGCAGCGCGGTGGTAATGGTGCCGAGGTGGCCGTGTCGGCCGCCCCCGCCGCGTGAGAAACTCCAGCGCCATGCCTTCCCGCCCGTCCCGATTCCGCGGTCCCGTCTCCCGCGCGCTCGCGTGCGCAGGACTGCTGCTGCTCGGCCCCGCGTGCAGCGGCCTGGGCAAGTACACCTGGGTGAACGACTACCAGGAGAAGCCCGTCGCGTCGGACGAGGCCTACCGCATCGTCCCCGGCGACGTGCTCAACGTGAAGGTGTTCGGCCAGGAGGCGCTCACCACGCGCGCCAAGGTGCGCGAGGACGGCCACATCAGCCTCACCTTCCTGGACGACGTGGAGGCCGCGGGCCACACGCCGGCCCTGCTGGCGCAGCAGATCCAGACGCGGCTCAAGGACTTCATCAACCACCCCGTCGTCACGGTGTCGCTGGAGGAAGCGCGCCCCATGTCCGTGACGATGCTGGGCGAGGTGGCCAACGTGGGCGCGCACGTGCTGGACCCGGGCGCGACGCTGCTCCAGGCGCTGGGCGCCGCGGGCAGCTTCACCGACTACGCCCACCGCGACCGCATCTTCGTGCTGCGCCGGGACGACCCGCAGGCGGAGCAGCCCACGCGCATCCGCGTGCGCTACGAGGACATCATCCGAGGTGAGGGCCGCGCGGCCGCCTTCCGCCTGCGCCCCGGCGACGTGGTGGTGGTGGAGTAGCCGGATGCTGGACGCGGCCCTCGCGAGCCTGTGGCTGGAGGTGGCCTCCGCCTCCGTGACGTACGGCGCCGCGGCCCGCGTGGACACCCGCGCGCGCTCCATGGACGCCCAGGCCACCGGGGAGGCCGTGTCCCCGCTGGCGGCGGACATGGACATCGTCCCCACGGTGGGCCTGAAGTACGACGACGGCAGCGCGGTGGCGTCCGTGGAGTACGCGCCGCGCATCTCCTTCCGCGAGGCCACCACCAACCCCCGCACGGAGGTGCAGCACGTGGGGCGGCTGTTGGGGGACTGGCGCCCCTCGCGCGGGCTCACCCTGCACGGCACCCAGGAGTTCGTGCTGGGCCAGGTGAACCTCTTCACCAACCTGCCCCTGGGCGGCAGCCTGGATGACGATCCAGCGGTGCCCGGGGACACGCCGGCCACCCCCATCCAGCCGCTGCCGGAGGGCGTGGACACGGTGTTCTTCCTGTCCTCGCTGACGACGCTGGCGGCGGAGACGGTGTGGCTGGGCCCGGGCTGGCGGCTGTCCGGCAGCGCGGGCTTCTCCGCCAGCGGCGGCCTGGACGACACGGCGAAGGAGGCCGTGCCCTTCCAGTACGGGCCGCGCCTGCAGCTGTCCCTGGGCAACTCCCCCGCGCCCCGGCACACGCTCTCCACCACGGTGGCCTACTCGGACTCGCGCTTCTCCACCGGCGCGCGCGCCTCCGTGACGACGTTCACCGGCGGCTGGACGCACCGGTTGGACCGGCGCACGGCGGTGGAGGCCGGGGTGGGCGTGGGCGTGGCGTACTCCGTGCGCGCGACGGAGGAAGACCCCACGGAGGACCCGGACGTGACCGGAGTCACGCCGGCGGCCGCCTCGCTGGGTCTCCGGCGGCTGACGACCTTCCAGGTCGGGGGCACTCCGGTGGAGGACCCGGCGCAGCGCCTGGAGCTGCTCCCGGACCTGACGCTGGCGGTGTCCCACCGGGTGCCGTCGCGGACGGCGGACTTCAACGGCCGGCTCGCGGCGCGGGTGACGCCCTTCGTGGACCGGCTGACGGGGCTCGTCTATCCGAGGGCCGACCTGACGTTGAACGGCACCTGGGCGCTGAGCCCGCGCTTCCGGTTTTCCGGGACAGGGGGCGGCGCGTTCGCGGTGGGCGGGGCGGTGGGAGACCGGCAGGTGGTGGGCGGTGTGGGCGCGGGTTGGACGGTGAACCGGTGGGTCACCCTGGAGGTGGATACGCGCGCGGCCTGGACTCGCTCGCCCGACGTGGAGGCGGCCCGCACGGTGTGGTCCGCGACGCTGGGACTGACGGTCCAGAAAACAGGTATCCTCTGAGCCTCCCGCCATGGCGAAGCTCATCCTCCTGTCCGTCCTCATTGCCACCATCGCGCTGCCCGGTGCGGCCGCGCGCGATGCGCATCCCTGGCGGGGGATGAAGAAGGCCATCCTGTGGGTGGCCCTCTTCAACATGGCGTACGCATATGGCGTGCTCGTCCTCGTTCCCAGGTACGGGTTCGGGTGAGGGAAGGAAAGGCGTCAGACGTGATGGAGCTCCAACAGCTCACCGTCCTCCTCGTGGAGGACTCTCCGATGTTCCGCGTCATGCTGCGTGACATGCTCCAGCAGATGGGCGTGAAGAACGTGGTGGAGCAGCCCAACGGCAAGGCCGCCATGGAGTACCTGGCGGCCGGCGAGCTCAAGCCGGACCTCGTGTGCCTGGACCTGACGTTGCCGGACGTGTCCGGCTACGACGTCTGCGAGCACATCCGCCGCACGCCCGCCATCGCGCACGTGCCGGTGCTGATGGTGTCCGCGCGCAACCTGCCGGAGGACAAGGCCTACGCGGAAGAGGCCGGCGCCAACGGCTACCTGGGCAAGCCCTTCACGCCCGAGGAGCTGGAGAAGCGCGTGCGGCAGGTGCTCAAGGCCGCCATGCCCCGGGGCAGCGCGTGACCACGCCCGCCCCGCGCACGCCGCGCTCCGCCCCGCCCCCGCCGTACGTCCCCGAGCGCGAGGAGACGAACGCGCCGGCGGACCTCATCGACTGGGGCTTCCTGTTCGACGGGCTGGGCTTCGTGCGCAGGGCCATCTTCCGGCACTGGTTCCTGGGGCTGTGCATCGTCGCGGTGATGGCGGCACTGGGCTCGGCGGCGGCGAAGCTGATGCCGCGCAAGTACCACGTCGAGACGCGGATGCTGACGTACCGCAACCTCATCATCTCCTCGCTGGTGAACCCGGGCCGCTCCATCCCGGTGGAGGCGGATCAACCCACGCGCGCCGCGTGGGAGATGGTGCTCAGCCGCGGCAACCTCAAGTCCGTGGTGAAGAACGCGAAGCTGATTGAGTACTGGGACCACATGCGGTCCCCCTTGAGCCGCCTGAAGGAGCAGTACCTGAAGAAGGCGCCGCCTCCCATGACGGACGAGGAGAAGGAGGAGGCGCTCATCGCGATGCTGGAGACCAGCCTCATCGTGATGGCGGAGGGCGGCAGCGGCACGGTCACCATCGGGGTGGACTGGAGCGACCCGCAGATGGCCTTCAACATCGTGGAGGCCGCGGCGCAGAACTTCCTGGACATGCGCCACGAGTCGGAGATGGGCGCCATCTCCGAGTCCGTGAACATCCTCCAGGGCCAGGTGGCCAACGAGGCCGCGAACATCAAGCAGGCCATCGCGGACCTGGAGCGCGCGGTGCGGGCCGCGGATGCGCGCCGCAAGAAGAAGGAAGCGGACCCCAAGCAGGCCAGCGCGCGGCAGGCGCTGCTGGCGACGGACCACGCGCTCGCGCAGCTGAAGTTCCTGGTGCAGGCCAAGCGCCGCGCCATCCGCGACGTGGAGGAGTTCCGCGGCCGCCGCCTCACGGAGCTGCGCTCGCAGCTGGCGGAGCAGCGCGTCGTGTTCTCCCCGCAGCACCCGGTGATTGTCGACCTGGAGCAGCGCGTGGCGACGATGCAGGCGGACTCGCCGCAGCTGACGTCGCTGCGCTCCGAGGAGCAGTCGCTCATCCAGGAGTACCTGCGCATGGGCGGCACGGACGTGGACTCCGCGACGGAGGGCACCAGCCTGGCGGCGGGCTTCGGACAGCCCCTGGCGGGCGCGATGCTGGGCACGCCGGATGATCCGGAGGTGGCGGTGGCCACGGACCGGATGCGCATGGTGGTGATGCGTCACCAGGAGAAGCTGCGCCGGTTGGACCAGGCGCAGACGGAGCTGGAGATTTCGAAGGTGTCCATGAAGCACCGCTACAGCGTGCTCTTGCCGGCGCTCTTCCCGGAGAAGCCATCCAAGCCGAACCCGAAGCTCATCGCCATCGCGGGCGTGGTGGGCGGGGTGGCGCTGGCGGTGTTCGCGGCGGTGGCGCTGGACATCCTGCGCCGCCGGGTCCTGGAGAAGTGGCAGGTGGAGCGGCTGCTCAAGTTGCCGGTGCTGGCGGAGCTGGAACGGCGCTGAAGGTTCGTGCGCTCGGCCGTCCTTGAAGATGGCGCGAGCGCGGGGGTGACACTGTCGTGACGGTCTGGACCTGGGTGGACGTGGCGCTGTGCGTGGGACTGCTGCCGGTGGTGGTGGGCTGCGGCTACCTGCTGCTCTTGACGCTGATGTCGGGGCGCAAGGCGGCGCCGGTGCCGCCGTCTCCGGCGGCGCGGAAGTTCGACGTCATCATCCCCTCGCACAACGAGGAGCTGGGCATTGCCCGGACGGTGGCGAACCTGTCCGCGGTGGACTACCCGGCGCACCTGCGGCGCATCATCGTGGTGGCGGACAACTGCTCGGACGCCACGGCGCAGAAGGCGCGGGAGGCAGGCGCCACGGTGCTGGAGCGTCAGGACGCGGAGAAGCGCGGCAAGGGCTACGCGCTGGCGCACGCCTTCGAGCACAGCCAGCGTGACGGCTTCGCGGACGCGGTGGTGGTGGTGGACGCGGACACGGTGGTGTCCCCGAACCTGCTGCACGCGTTCTCGCGGCGCATCGAGGACGGGGCGCACGGCGTGCAGGCGCACTACGGCGTGATGAACCCCACGGCGTCGTGGCGCACGCGGCTGATGACCATCGCGCTGGGGATGTTCCACCGCGTGCGCTCCATGGGGCGCGAGCGGATGGGCGTGTCCTGCGGCCTGCGCGGCAACGGCATGTGCTTCACGCACGCGGTGCTGAAGCAGGTGCCGCACGACGCGTTCAGCGTGGTGGAGGACCTGGAGTACGGCATCCGCCTGGCGCGCGCGGGGCACCGCGTGCACTACGCCTGGGAGGCGGAGGTGCTGGGCGAGATGGTGACGGCGGAGAAGCAGAGCCGCTCGCAGCGCCAGCGCTGGGAGGGCGGCCGCGCGCAGATGCGCAAGCTGCACGGGTGGCCGCTCCTGAGCGACGCGCTGAAGCAGAAGAGCGGGCTGCTCCTGGACCTGTCCATGGACGTGCTGGTGCCGCCCCTGAGCCAGTTGGTGCTCGCGACGGTGGCGGGCTCGGTGCTGGCGGCCGGCGTGGTGTGGCTGTCCGGCGGCACGGCGGTGGCCGCGTCCGCGCTGGCGTCGTTCGGGCTGATGTCGCTGGCGCTGTACGTGCTGCGCGGCTGGTGGGTGTCCGGCGTGGGCGCGCGCGGCCTCTTGGACCTGGCGTGGGCGCCCCTCTACGTGGTGTGGAAGGTGTGGCTGATGGTGCGCGGCCCCGGCGCGGAGAAGCGCGGCGAGTGGGTGCGCACCACGCGCGAGGCGGAGCGGCGGTAGCGCTCAGGCGCGGGGCTTCCGCTTCGGCGGAGGCTTCGATGCGCCGAGCGACGCCTGGATGGGGCAGACGGTGTCCGGCGGGCAGAAGCCTTCGGCCATCAGCGTGGTGATGGCGCGGCGCATGCGGCGAAGGTCGTCGATGCGCGCGTCGATGGCCTGGACCTTCGCTTCGGCGAAGCGGGCCACGTCCCGGGTGGGGGTGCCGCGCCGGTCCGTGAGGGCGAGGACGGCGGCCACCTCCTTCAGCGTGAAGCCCAGTTCCTGCGAGCGGCGGATGAAGCGCACGCGGATGGCGGCGTCTGGTCCGTAGAGGCGCTGGCCGCTCTCGCTGCGGTCCATGGGCAAGAGCAGCTTGCGGCGCTCGTAGAAGCGCAGTGTGGACAGCTTCACGCCGGACTCACGGGCGAGCGCGCCGATGCGCAAGGGGACTGCTTCAACGGGCCGCCGCGGGGATGCCACCACGCCACCTCCTGGCGCCGAGGATGGCACTGCCCTGGGCGAACATCCACGCCAGCTCCAGCACGAGGAACACGACGAGCACCCGCGTCGCGCCCTGGGTGAGCGACCACGCCATCCAGGTGGAGAACAGCGCCCGGCCCGCGGTGTCCACGGCGCCGTTGAACGCGGTGGGGTGGACGAGCCGCACCACGGACCACAGCGTCACGATGGTGCCGAAGAGGGCCACGAAGAACAGGTGCGCGGACGTGAACGCGGGGAGCGGCTCACCCCCCAGGCCCAGTGCGTGGTGCACGGACCGGATGCCCGCGAGCACGGCGTCCGCGGTCCACGGCGTGGCGAACGGGAGGGTGACGAAGAAGTCGTACAGCGCGCTGGCGAAGACGACACGGCGAAGCAGGGACGGTTCAGGGTTCATGCGAAGGACCGTAACCCCTGCACCTTGGTGCAGAGGCAAGGGCCCCTGTTCAAGCGGGTGCGGCGACCCGCCGCGCGCCGAGCAGGAGCGCGCCCTGCACGAACATGCCCGCGGCCTCCATCACGAGGAATGCACCGAGCACCTGCGATGCCCCCTGCGTGAGCGCCAGCACCATCCACGCGGAGACGAGCCCCCGGCCCACCGTGTCGATGGCGCCATGCAGCGCCGTGGGCTGGAGCACGCGGACCAGCGCCCAGATGACGGCGAGCACGCCGAAGAGGGCGACGAAGAACAGGTGCATGGGCGTGAAGGCCGGCGTGGACTCACCGCCCAGCGCCAGGCCCTCGTGCACCTGGCGCATGACGCCCAGCATCGCGTCCGCCGTCCACGGCGTGGCGAACGGGAGCGTGACGCACAGGTCGTACACCGCGAAGCCACGGACAGCGCGCTGGAGCAGGGAGGAGCTCATGCCCGGAACACTAGCCCGACGCCCCGTCACGGAGCCGAGGCCCCGTGACGGGACGCATGCATCAGGTGATGCGCTGGAGCTTCCACCAGGCCGACTTGTTCTGCGACCGGATGGGCGGGAACGTTTCCCCCGCGCTCAGGGGGATGACGCGCTCCTCCGCCGTCGGCGAGGGCGTCGTCGAACCATCCGCGTAGCCATCGAACGCGTGGATGCCCGACGTCTCGCACCTGCTGCCCGTCTTGAACCGCTGCCCGACCGTTGCCATGACGTGTCCTTTCGTTCCCGTTCGGGAACGAAGCGAACGTCGATCGGCTCAGTGCCGGAGACCATTCCTCGCAAGAGGTATGGCCTCGGCCCTTCAGTCCGCCAGCGGCATGCCGAAGTCCGGCTGGCCGCGCTCGCCGGACACCCAGCGATACACCTCCAGCACCTGCTCCGCCTTCGCCTTCCAGGTGAAGTGCTTGAAGATGCGCGCGCGGGCGCGCTCGCCCATGGGGCCGATGACGGACGGATCCGCGACCAGCTTCTCCAGGACGCCTCGCACGCGCTCGACGATCTCCTGCGGCGAACCCATCGGAATCGCGAAGCCCGTGGACGGACTCACAATCTCACCCGGACCGCCGTAGTCCATCACGATGGGCACCAGCCCCAGCGCCATCGCCTCCGCCACCACCGCGCCGCCGAACTCGCGCACGCTCGGGAACCCGAAGAGGTGGTTCTTCGACAGGCGGCCCTGCAGCTCCTGGTGCTTCACCCAGCCCGCGAACGTCACGCCGTTCTCCAGGCCGCCCCTCGCCACCTGCGCGCGCAGGTTCTGCATCTCCGCGCCGTCGCCGATGAGCTCCACCTGCACCTTGCCCTCGCGCACCAGCGGCGCCGCCGCGTCGATGAGCATCGCCATGCCCTTGTACGGCACGAAGCGCCCCACGAACGCCACCCGCAGCGGCTCCCCCGGCTTCGGCGGCTCCGCCTTCGCGGACCCGAAGCGCCGCACGTCGATGGCGTTCTCCGGGATGTAGACCACCTTGTCCTGGTACTCCCGCGACAGCTGCGCCCGAGTCGCCCGCGAGCCCATCATCAGCGCCGCCGCGTTCTGACGCGTCGACTTGTAGAAGGGCATCAGCTTGTAGACGTCCCGGATGTAGCTCAGCCACTCGCGCTCACGCACGCGCGCGTCCCCGAAGCCCTTGGGCCACGGCAGGCCGCCGTTCATGGGGCCCATGATGAAGGGCACCCCCGCGTCCGCGCACCGCGCCGCCAACGTGCTGGGCGTCGTGGGGCTGATGGGCGTGTAGCGGTGCACCACGTCGAATTCCTTCGCGCGGATGCGGTCCCCGAAGCGCCGCCAGAGCAGCTCCTCGAAGTAGTAGTACGGCAGCACGCTCAGCGCCGTGGCCGTCGTCCAGCCCACGCCCGCCTTGCCGCGCAGCACCTCGCCCACCTTCTCCAGCGGGCGCTCCACCGGCGTGGAGTCCAGGGCCGTGAAGTCCCTTCCCTCCACCAGCCCCTGCTTGAGGATGTTCTCGCGGTTGCGGACCTGGGTGACCAGGTGCACATCCGCCACCTCGGCGAGCGCCCTGGCCAGGGACCAGCCTTCCAGGGGGACGCTCACCCAGTCTGGGTTGCACAGCTCAGCAATCAGGAGGACGCGGGGTCGGGTGCCAGCCATACGCCTTCCGCATCTATCCCAACCCGGGCCCGGGATATAGCCTCCCCCTCGCTCGAATGGCCTTCAAACCCTCGCTCGCCGCCTGGCTCCAGTACATCGTCATGGTCGTGGGCCTGGGCGCCGTCACCCTGGGGGCGGCCGCCGTGGGTAACGGGGACCCCATTGTCACCATGGCGCCCGTGCTGGCCGTCACGGTGGTGTGGGTCATCCTGAAGGTGCCGCTGCGCTACCTGGCGCTCACGGTGCTCTACCTGGTGCTCGCGGTGGACTACACACCCGAGCGCCCCCAGTCGATGTTCTGGCCCTCCCCGCTGTTCCCCCTGGGGAAGCTGCTCTTCACGCAGATGCATGAGCTGGTGGGCATTGGCGCCCTGAGATTCCCGCTCATCGACGGGCTCATCATCGGCTCCATCGCGCTGGGCATCTACCGGCGGGCCACGAAGTCCAAGATTGATCCACCGGTGGTGCCCATCCCCCGGCCGCTGTCGGTGGTGCTGGCGATTTCGTTCTTCTCCATCATGTGGATGGAGGTGTGGGGCATCGCGCGGGGCGGGGACATCAAGAACTCGCTCTGGCAGTGGCACCAGGCGGCGGTGCTCCCGCTGGTGGGCATGATGTACCACTACAGCCTGCGCGGGCCGGAGGACTGGCCGGTGGTGGCGAAGACCATCATCGCGGCGGCGCTGACCAAGTCCGCGGTGAGCACCTACTTCGCGCTGGTCATCATCCCGGCCCAGCACCTGGAGGTGGAGTACACGACCTGCCACTCGGACTCGATGACGTTCATCTTCGCCATCACCGTGTGCATCGCGCGGTGGCTGGAGCGCCCCAAGTCCGGGCACGCCATCCGGGGCATCCTCATCATCCTCCTGGTGTTCATCGGGATGTTCTTCAACGACCGCCGGCTCGCGTACGTGAGCCTCGTGGGCGGCCTGGCGGCGGCGTACCTGTTCAACCCGTGGACGCCGCTGAAGAAGTTCGTCACGCGAGGCCTCATCGCGTGCTCGCCGCTTTTGGTCGTGTACTTCCTGGTGGGGTGGGGCTCCAGCAGCGGCATCTTCAAGCCGGTGGCGACCTTCCGCTCCATCATCGAGGGACAGCACGCCGAAGGAGAGCTGGACTACCGCGACATCGAGAACCTCAACCTCATCGCGACCTGGAACACGAACCCCGTGTTCGGCACGGGCTACGGGCACGAGTTCCTGGAGCCCTACCCGCTGCCCAACATCGCGTTCGTGTTCCCCACGTACCGCTTCCACCCGCACAACTCGCTGTTGGGCCTGCTGGCCTTCGGCGGGTGGTTCGGGTTCACGGGCGTGTGGATGTACCTGGTGGTGACGGTGTACCTGTCAGCGCGCGCGTACCATCGAGCGTACGCGGCGGAGCACCGGACAGCGTGCCTGGTCATCGTGGGCGTGGTGGCGTCCTACCTGAACCAGGTGTTCGGAGACATGGGCATCATCTCGTACATCTGCACGTTCCAGGTGGCGGTGTGCTCCATCCTCGCGGGTAAGCTGGCCATGGTCACCGGCGCGTGGCCGTGGCCGCAGCGGGAGAAGGTGCTGGGCCTGACGCGCGCGGCGCCGGAAGAGGCGCCTCCTTCGGGAGCGACGGCCGCCTAGCGCTGGATGCCGACGATGCGCCACTGGCGCGTGTCGATGGCGTACGTGGCGCTCGCGTCCGTCACGGGCCCTTCTGAGTTGCAGACATCCTGCCGGGGCACGAAGCGCACGAACATCACGCCCTCCGGGCCGGGCGACGTCCACACGTCGAAGGAGTCCCGCCGGTAGAGGCACAGCTCGTCCGCGGTCGCGCCCTTGTGTGGCTTGAGGTCCAGCGGGCGGAAGTCATCCATCGCCAGCTGCGTCGCCACCGCCACGGCGGCGGGCGTCTGGGTGCGCCCCTCCGCGGGCAGGTCCAACGGGAACTGGAAGCGGGCCAGCTCCTGCTCGGAGGCGCGCGGCGGGCGGATGGGCCTGCCGAACAGGACGCAGCCGCAGAGGGGCAACGCCAGCAGCGCCACGAGCCCGCGTTTCACGAACAGCCCTGACGAACCCTGGCGCCCCATCTAGTCCTCCACAGGCGTGATGAAGCCCGTGTCCTTGTCCGCTTCGTGGATGTACCCGATGAGCTTCCACGCCTTGCCCTGCCGCAGATAGACCTCACCCGGACGCGGCTCGCCCTTGTAGGGAACGAGCTTCGTCACCGTGCATCCTGAATCAAATTGGACCCGTAAGGTCCAACGTTGTGACTGACTCCAGCGGTCCTCCTGTGACATTCCCGACGGGAACCAGGGGTGGCTGTGGAAGTCCGCCAGCGTGGAGGGCAGGCCCCGTTCGTCCTTCACCACGCTGGGCACGCTGCAGCTCTTGCGGCGCAGGTCCGCGCCCACCAGCGTCGTGCGCCCTAACGGGGACGGCCAGCTCGCGTAGTACTCCCCGCCGCCCAGCGAATAGATGAGCCCGCAGTACTCCTGGCCGTAGTCCCGCTCCTTCGCCCGCTCCAGCGCCATCACCGCCGGACAGAGCTGGTCGATGACCTCGTCCACGTCCCGGGAGGGCTGGATGGCGGGCCACGGGCCCTTCACCCAGACCCTGGCGCCCCGCTGGCCGAAGAAGACCTCCCGGCCGCTCTGGAAGTAGGACGTGCCAGCGCAGCCCACGAGCAACGCCACGCCCACGCTCCATGCATTCCGTCCGCGCATCCCGTCTCGCCGCTCCCGTGAGGGGAACCGCGAAAACCAATATCACGGCCTAAGCTACAAAACCAGGATTCATGGCAAAGCCTACCCGGTGCGGGCGCGGAGCTCCGCGGCCTCGGCGGCGGCGGCGGTCAGGTGCTCCAGCTCCAGGTCGATGTGCTTCGCCTGCGGGATGGCGCGGCGGACCTCCGCCTCGATGGCGTCGATCTCCTCGCTCAAGGTGCGGATGAGGTGCCGGGCCGCGTCCGTCAGCGCGCGCTCGCGCTCCGCGCCCACCGGGGGCAGCCCCTGCGCGGGCAGGGCCTCCGCCAGCCGGGCCGCGACGAAGGACTCACTGAAGCGCAGCTCCGCCTTGAACTGGTAGGACTCCGGCGTGAGCTGCCGCGTCTTCACGTCGTGCAGGTCCGCCAGGCTGGCGCGCGCGCGCAGCAGGTCCTCGAAGCGCTGCTCCACGTCCGAGGGCACCGACCGGCCCAGCAACAGCTCCCGGTTCTCCACCATCAGGTAGATGGCGATGAGCCCCAGCAGGATGCCCACCGTGAGCGACGCCAGCGCGTCCCACACCGGGTTGCCCGTCACGTGCGCCAGGGCGATGCCCGCCGTCGCCAGCACCAGGCCCAGCACCGCCGCGCCGTCCTCCAACAGGATGGCCACCGACGCCGGGTCGGCCTTCGTCCGCACGAAGCGCAAGAAGGGCTCGCCCGCGGCCTGCTTCAGCAGCCCCCGCACCGCGAACAGCAACACGCCGCCCTCGATGAGGAACGACAACCCCAGCACCGCGAACGTCACCGGCCCCGTCTCCGCCACGTGCGGGTGCAGGAGCGACTGGATGCCGTGGTAGACCGTCACGCCGCAGCCCACGAAGAAGATGCCGGACGCGGACAGGATGCCGAAGATGAAGCGCTCGCCTCCGTAGCCGTACGGGTGCGAGTCGTCCTCCACGCGCGCCGCCCGCTTCAACCCCAGGAACAACAACACCTGGTTGCCCGTATCCGCCGCTGAGTGGATCGCCTCCGACAACATCGCCCCTGAACCCGACAGGAAGAAGGCGATGAACTTGATGAGCGTGACCAACACGTTGCCGGACAGCGCGGCGATGACGGCCTTGAGCGGCGAAGCGGGAGCGGACATGGAGGTGGCAAACCTACCATGACGCCATGACGCGGAAGGGCCGGCGCCCTCCCGCCCGTCCGCACCGCGTCCGGGCCTTGTCCCTTCGCGTCATCCACCCTGGACAGGTTCACTCCAGGGTGATTGTTTGTTCTCAAATTACATACGAATCAGGAGAGTGCCGTGCGTCGTTTCGTGCCGCTGTGGGTGTTGCTGCTGTTGGGGCCGGTGGGGGCCTTCGCGCTGAACGCAGGGCTGCCTCCGCCTCCGCCAGAGGTGGACCGGAGCACGCCCACGGCGACGGCGGCGGGGTTCCTGGATGCGGCGCATGCGCGGGACGGGGTGCGGGCGCCGCACTACCTGGACCTGTCGCGGCTGCCTCCGGAGACGCAGGCGGAGGAGGGGCTGAAGCTGGCGCGGCGGCTGGTGGTGGTGATGGACCGGACGCTGTGGCTGGACTTCGCGCGCATCGGCAAGGAGCCGGTGGGGCCGGGGGAGCGCGCGCGCCGCGAGGTGCTGGGCCAGGTGGCCACGTCGCGAGGCCCCCAGGACATCGTGCTGGAGCGCGTGGACGCGGAAGGGGGCCCGGTGTGGGTCTTCAGCGCGGACACGGTGGGCGCCATCGACGCGCTGTTCCAGGAGCATGGGTCGCCGCTCCTGGAGATGCTGCCGCCGGTGTTCTTCACGCGCCCGCTGTGGGTGCTGGAGACGTGGCAGTGGCTGGGGCTGGGGCTCGTGCTCGTGGGGGCGTGGGTGCTGGGGCGGCTGGTGGAGGCGGTGGCGCTGCGGGTGGGGGCGCGGGCCGCGGGGCTGACGAAGTCCGGCTGGGATGACGAGCTGCTCGCCGCGGGCAAGGGGAGCATCCGCTTCGTGCTGGCGGGCATGCTGGTGGCGGCGGGGGCGCGGTTCCTCAAGCTGCCTCCGCCGGCGCAGGAGACGGTGGACCTGGCGGCGCGCTCGGTGATCATCGTGGCGGTGGCGCTGTTCGTGCTGCGCTTCCTCACCCGGGCCGCGCGCTTCCTGGAGACCAAGGTCGCGCAGTCGCCGGAGGGCACGGACGTGGCCCGTGTGCGCGGCCTGCGCACCCAATTGGCCATCCTGCGGCGCGTGGTGGAGGTGGCGGTGGTGCTGGTGGCCGCGTCGCTCTTGCTCCTCCAGTTCGAGGCGGTGCGCAACGTGGGCGTGTCGCTGCTGGCGTCCGCGGGCATCGCGGGCCTGGCCATTGGCCTCGCCGCGCAGAAGTCGCTGTCCACGCTGCTCGCGGGCATCCAGCTGTCCATCACGCAGCCCATGCGCATTGGCGACACGGTCATCATCGAGAACGAGTGGGGGTGGATCGAGGAGATCACCCTGACCTACGTCGTCGTGAAGGTGTGGGACCTGCGCCGGCTGGTGATTCCCATCACGCAGTTCCTGGAGAAGCCGTTCCAGAACTGGAGCAAGGTGTCGCCGGACATCCTGGGGACGGCGGAGCTGTACGTGGACTTCCGCACGGACGTGGCTGGGGTGCGCGCGGAGCTCAAGCGCATCCTGGAGCACGAGTCGCAGGGGCTGTGGGACGGCAAGGCCCAGGGGCTCCAGGTGACGGACCTGAGCGAGCGGACCATGAAGCTGCGCGCGCTGGTGAGCTGCGCGGACTCGGGCAAGGCGTGGGACCTGCGCTGCCTGGTGCGCGAGAAGCTGGTGGCCTACCTCCAGGTCCAGCCGCACGGACTGCCGCTCGTGCGCGCGGAGGCCACGCCCCTGCCCCTCCCGGAGGAGAAGGCCGTGGGACCGGCGCTGCTGGCCGCGCGGACGGGCAACGGCTGAAGCCTCAGTGCCACGTGCCCACGGAGAGCCGGCGCTCCTCCGCGATGGGCTGGAGCCGCTCGCGCAGTTGCTCACGCACCTGGTGGAGCCACCAGCCCACCGTGCCCGTGGAGCGGCCCACCTGGGCGCCGATGCTCACGTAGGAGCGCCCCTGCGCCCGCAGGTGGAAGACCTCCCGCTGCTGCGGCGGGAGGCGCGCCACCGCTTCGCGCAGGTCCTTCTCCTGGATGAACGTCCAGAGCTCGCCGCCCTCGGTCTCCTCGGGGTCGTCCGCGAGCACCGTCACCCAGCCCGCGTTCACCGCCTTGCGCTGCTCCGCGCGGTGGTGGCGCAAGAGGCTGATGGCCCGCGTGTTGATGACCCGCCCCGTCCACGCACGGAAGGCCTCCGGCCCCTGGAGGTGCAGCCGCTCCTTCCACGCCTCGTCCAGCGCGTGCTGCACCAGGTCCTCCGCGTCCGCCGAGTTCCCCAGGATGCGCTGGGCGTGCTTCAGGAGTCCTGAACGGAATTGGATGACCAGCGCCGCGAACGTCTGCATCTCATTGTCAGCCATGGAAGTGCCCCCCGAGCTCCGTTTCCGTGCAGGGCCATGATGACAAAGCCATCCAATACGGGCATGGCATTCTTTCCAGGGATTACCAAGAGTGTCTGGAAATCCTATCCCACCCGGCGATTTCCGCCGCCACCGTCACGAATGCATCCAGTGTCTGTCTTTTGGATGTCCACCGGGGGCAGGTGCCCCGGGGTTTCCGACAGAAGCGCGCCGGGATGATCAGCAGTCGTCATCCCCGGCGAAGGCTCACGACGAAGGCCCTCCGGGGCGATTGACCGCGGGGCAAAACGCCCCGGTGTGGCGAGGCCTTCGCGCAGATGGGGCAGAACGCCCCGCCCGATGCATGAAACACACATGAAAACACGGCAGGGTTCTTGCTGACACGCCCCCCATGCTTGAACCCCGGCGCCCGGAGTCGGCCGTCCGCGACGTGCTTCCCTACCGGAAGCCGAAGCTGGGACGGGACTACTGGATCAAGGACAACGCCCTGCCCAACGCGCTGGAGGTCTACGAGCGCAACCTGGCCCGCGAGGACTGGACGATGGGCGCCCCGTGGCGGCCTGAAATCTGGCCCGGCATCCGCGCGCCCCACGCGCTCACGCCCGCGGAGCTGGCGCCCATCGAGCAGTGGATCCGCGAACAGGCCGGCGTGCGCGCCCTCAAGCAGGAGGCCCCCGCGCAAGGCTCGCTGTCCCACAACCACGTGCAGCTCGTGGGGGAGAAGGAGTCCACCGCGAAGCCGCACGTGGACTCGCTGGCGCTGTGCGACTTCGCGGGCGTCATCTACCTGCACCCGAAGCCGCCCGTGAAGCACGTGGGCACGTCCTTCTACCGGCTGCGCATGCCCGGCGGCGGGCTGGGCGGCAACACCTGCCCTCCCGGCTGCGTCAACCTCACCCAGGCCTTCGGCGTGGCGAAGCTGCCCGCCAACGCGTGGGCGCAGGACGTGGAGGTGGAGAACGTCTTCAACCGCCTCATCGTCTACCGCGCCGACTTCGTGCACTCGGCGACCGCGTACTTCGGGCAGGGCGACAAGCGCAGCAAGCGCGCCACCGCCCTCTTCTTCTGGAAGGCCGTGCGCTGACGGCTACGCGAGCATCCGCGCCAGCATGTCCGCGCTGCGCTCGCTGCTGAACTGCTCCTCCACCTTGCGGCGGCCAGCCTCGCCCAGCCGCACCGCTTCAGCGGGGTCCCGGGCCAGCTTCTCCAGCTTCTCCGCCAGCACCGCGGGCGCCTGCGGCGGCACCAGCACGCCGTCCACGCCGTCGTCCACCAGCTCCTTCACGCCGCCCGCGCCCGTCACCACCACCGGCGCGCGCATGGCCATGGCCTCCATGATGGCCACGCCCAGCGGCTCCTGGAGGCTCGCCAGCGCGAACAGGTGCGAGCGCTGGATGCCGTCCTTCACCACGTCCTCGCTCACCGCGCCCAGGAGCGTCACCGCGTCCGTGAGGCCGTCCTGCTGGAGCTTCGCCTCCAGCACCTTGCGGTACGTGGTGCCGCCCGCCTCGTCCTCGCCCGCGATGGACAGCCGCGCGTCGATGCCCTTCTTGCGCAGCATCCCCACCGCGTCGATGAGGTCCGCGTGCCCCTTGCACGGGTTCAGCCGGCCGCACGCGAACAGCCGCAGGGGCCCTTCACCGGACCACGGCTCGTAGGGCACCGTGCGCTGGAAGCGCGACAGCTCCACGCCCATGGGCGCCAGCTCGATGCGGTCCGGCAGGCTCCCGGCCAGCTCCTGGCGGACTTCACCCAGCAGCTTCTTGGTGATGACGAACGCGAACTTCGCGTGCCGCCACTTCTCCCGCTGGTTCGGGCCGTAGTCGTCCAGCGGCCCGTGCAGCGTCATGCTGTACGTGAGCCCGGACAACAGGTGCGCGAACATGGCCACGTGCGCCGCGTTGGCGCAGGAGTGCACGTGCACGTGCGTCCAGCCGCGCTCGCGCGCCAGCGACGCCAGCCGGCCGCCCATCACCGCGAACGCCACCAGCTGCGCGCGGCCCTTCGCGTCCAGGCCCTCCGCGCGGGCGATGGAGGCCAGCACCCGCGCCCAGCCCGTGGGCATGGCCCGGGCGATCTCCAGCGCGGCCATCGCCACGCCCAGGGGCGGCGGCGGCGCCAGGTACTCCGTGCGCTTCATGGCCTCCTGCGCCCAGCTGTGGCTGATGATGCGCGCGGGCGGCGGACGGGTGGACACCAGCTCCGGTGACACGCCCTTCCCCGGCAGCGCCTGCAGCTCGCGCCAGAAGAAGATGTGGGTCTGTCCGGGGAACTCGGGAATCAGGTAGCCGATCTTCTGCACCCCTCTTCCATAACACGCCGCGTCCCCCAGGCTCCCCGGGCCCGGGCCGCGGCTCCCAGGTCCGTTGGGGGGTGTCAGCCGTGACAGCAGACCGGTGGCGCGCTCCTTCGCCTGCCCGCCCGCCCGGGTCGTTGGGTCATGACGCCTCATTGCGTTATACCGTCCGCGCTCCCATGTCCGCCGATTCGAGCCCCCCGACGCCCGCCGAGGAGACCCCGCCCGCCAGCGCCGTGCCCTCGCCGGAGCTGTCGCGGCTGTGGTTCGCGCTGGACCGCCGCGCCTGGAGCTACCTGGTCGTCGTCCCCGCCCACCCCGGCGCCCCCGCGCAGGACGCGGGCCAGGCCCTGATGGAGGCCGGCGCGCCCTACCCGGAGCCGCCCCTGCGCCTGGTGGACGCCACCGGCATCGAGCCCGCCGGCGCCCCGCGCATGGTCCAGGAGGTGCGCCGCCGCGTGGAGCAGGGGGAGCGGGTCATCGTGGTCATCGACTCGCTCATCACCCACCCCGCGAGCCTCCCGCTGGCCCTGGCCGCGGACACCGCCCTGCTGGTCGTCACCCTGGGCGAGACGGACTTCGGCGCCGCGCAGAAGACCCTCCAGCTGGTGGGCGAGGACCGCTTCGCCGGCAGCGTCACCTTCCCGCGTCCCACGAAGAAGCAGAAGCGCGCCGACGCGGCCAAGAAGAAGAAGCCATGAGCCCTTCCGATACCCCCGCTGTCCCGGCCCCCCGGCTCAGCGTCGTCATCGCCACGTACAACCGGCTGCCCCTCATCACCCGTCTGCTCCAGCAGCTGGCCGGCCAGACGCTGCCGCCCGAGGACTTCGAGGTGGTGGTGGTGGACGACGGCTCCGCCTCCGACGTGAAGGGCCCGCTGTCCGCGCTCAAGCTGCCCTACACCCTGCGCGTGGAGGTGCAGCAGAACGCGGGCGCCGCCGCCGCGCGGCACCGGGGCGTGCTGGCCGCCCGGGCCCCCACGGTGCTCGTCACGGATGACGACATGCAGGTGGCCTCCGACTTCCTCGCGCGCCACCTGGCCCACCACCCGCCCGGCTCGCGCAACGTGGTGCTGGGCCGCATCCGGCCGGACCCCGAAATCGGGGACATGCCCCTCTTCGAGCGCTGGTACGCGCACCTCAACAACCGCATGGCGGAGGAGCTCTCCGTCCCCGGCGCGAAGGCGCGCGGCAACCACCTGTACACGGGCAACGTTTCCTTCCCCCGCGCGGACTACGTGGGCGTGGGCGGCTTCGACAAGACGCTGGGCCAGTCGGAGGACGTGGAGCTGGGCGTGCGGCTGGAGAAGGCCGGCTGCGCGTTCCTCTTCGCGCCGGACGCGTACGTGCTGCACGGCAGCGACCACGTCAGCTTCGAGAAGTGGATCCGCCGCGCGCACCGCTACGGCATGTTCGACACCCACGTGTCCGTGAAGCACCCGGACGTGAAGGGCGTGAACCCGTGGCGCCTCTTCTTCGAGACGAACCTGCTGTCCCGCCCGCTGCTCGCCTCCGCGGTGGTGGCGCCGGAGGCGTCGCGCCGGCTGACGGAGGCCGTGGTGAAGGCCTCCGGTGTCGCGGACAAGCTGGGGCTCACGGGCGCCGCGTTCGCGGGCACGTCCGTGGCGTACGGCATGGAGTACCTGCGCGGTGCCCGCACGGAGGCCGGTGGCTGGGTGGGCGTCGCCAAGGGGCTCGCTCGCTACCTGCAGGGCCGGGGAAATCCCCAAGGATGAAAGCCATGTTCGGAGCCCTCATCTCGGACGCGTTGGAGATGGCCAAGGCGGCCACCGGTACGTCGGACGCGAAGTCCATCGCCAAGGTGGTGCTGACCAGCGACTCGTACCGCATCACCGCGCTCAACCGCGCGCGCGAGGCGGCGCTGGCCTTCCACATCCCGCTGGTGAACCACGTGCTGCGCGTGGCCCAGACGGCGGTGATGGGCATCGAAATCGGCAAGGACGTGACGCTGGGCAAGGGCGTGTACTTCGTGCACAGCCTGGGCGTCGTCATCGGCGGGGACGCGCGCATCGGCGACCGCGTGCGCTTCTACGGCAACAACACCGTGGGCACCGCCAAGGACAACGGCTACCCCACCATCGAGGACGACGTCTGGATTGGCGCGGGTGCCCGCATCCTGGGCCCCGTGCGCATCGGCGCCCGGTCGCGCATTGGCGCGAACGCCGTGGTGCTCCAGGACGTGCCGCCGGACAGCGTGGCGGTGGGCATCCCCGCGCGCATCTTCCCGCGCAAGGACCTGGACGAGGTCCCGCTGTAGCCGTTGTCACTTGCTGATCCGCTGTGCCGGGTTCGTTCCGGGGGATGCGTTGAGGAAGGTCATGGCAGAGACGAAGCGCGGACGGTGGAAGCGGACCGTCATCCTCACCTGCGCGGTGCTGGGCGGTGGTGCGGGCGTGGCCATGGCGCAGCAGGCCGGGTCGAAGGATGCTTCCCCCGCTTCGCAGCCCGCCGCCACGGACGCGGTGGCCGTGTACGACGGGGGCCTCCAGGCCGGATGGAAGGACATCGGCTGGGCGCCTCGCGAGCTGCCCAAGGGCGCTCCCGCGCGGCTGCGGATGTTCAACTACGGCGGGTGGATCCTCTACCGGCCCAAGCTGCCGGGCGCGTACGGCGCGCTGACGTTCCGCTTCACCGCTCCGGAGTCCTACGGCGAGTTCCTGGACGTGCGCCTGGACGCCCCCGGCGCCGCGACGTTCCCGCACGTGCGGATCAGCCCGGAGTTCATCGTCAAGAAGGACCGCGAGTGGGCGGAGGTCGTCGTGCCCATGGAGGTCCTCAACCCGCGCAGTGAGTCCTTCGACCGCCTGGTGCTGCGCGCGTCGAAGGAGGTGGGCCGGGACTGGGTGCTCTTCGACAAGGTGGCCCTGGTGCCGCTGTCGCCGGACGTGGCCGCCGCGCGCGCGGCCGGCGGTGGGCGCATGGGCCGGGGCGATGGCCGCGAGTCGAAGATGATCATCGACTGCACCGCGCCGTCCAAGCCCATCAGCCCGCTCATCTACGGCATCGCGCTGGACGGCAACAAGGAGACCACGGACACGCACCAGTGGAAGCTGGGCGCCACCATCCGCCGCTGGGGCGGCAACCCCACGTCCCGCTACAACTGGAAGCTGGGCCGCGCGTGGAACACCGGCAATGACTGGTACTTCCGCAACGTGGAGCTGGGCTTCGGCGCGGATGACTTCCTGGAGTCCAACCGGAAGAACAACGTCCAGTCCGCGCTCACGCTGCCGCTGATTGGCTGGGTGGCCAAGGACACGTCCTCCGTGGGCTTCCCGGTGTCCACCTTCGGCCCGCAGCAGGCCCAGGACGACACGGAGCCCGCGGGCGGCAACGGCGTGCGCCGCGACGGCACGCCCCTGGTCCCCGCCGCGCCCACGACGACCAGCGTGCAGGCGCCGCCGGAGTTCATCTCCGAGTGGGTGAAGTCGCTCAAGGCCGCCAGGCGCGGCGTGAACATGTACATCCTGGACAACGAGCCCGCCCTCTGGAGCTCCACGCACCGGGACGTGCATCCGGATCCGCTCACCTACGACGAGCTGCTCAAGCGCACCATCGAGTACGGCACCGCCGTGCGGAAGGCGGATCCGGAGGCGGTCATCGCCGGTCCCGCCGAGTGGGGCTGGACGAACTACTTCTGGTCCGCCGCGGACTTCGCGCCCGGCCGCCCGCCGTACACCGACCGCCGCGCGCACGGCGACGTGCCCCTGTTGCCCTGGTACCTGCGCGAGCTGCGCGACCACGAGAAGAAGACCGGCGTGCGCCTGCTGGACGTGGTGGACGTGCACTTCTACCCGCAGACCAACGTGGGCCTGGGCCTGGAGGGCGCCACGGATCCAGAGACCAACGCGCGGCGGATCCGCTCCACGCGCGCGCTGTGGGATCCGACGTACAAGGACGAGTCGTGGATCGCCGAGCCCATCCAGCTCATTCCCCGTGTGAAGCAGTGGATCGCGGAGAACTACCCCGGCCGGGGCATGTCCATTGGCGAGTACAACTTCGGCGCCATGAAGCACATGAGCGGCGGCCTGGCGCAGGCGGAGGCCCTGGGCCGCTTCGGGCAGCAGGGGCTCACGTCCGCGTTCTTCTGGCAGTACCCCGCGGAGAACAGCCCCACGTTCTGGGCGTTCCGCGCGTACCGCGACTTCGACGGGCGCGGCGGCCGCTTCCAGGACAACACCCTGTCCACCACCGCGGCGGAGGGCACCAGCCTCTTCGCGTCCCGGGACGCGTCCGGCAAGAAGCTCACTGCCGTATTGCTCAACTTCGACCCCGAGCAGGCCGCCCAGGCGCAGCTGGAGTTCAAGGGCTGCGGCTCGCTCAACACCGTGCGCGTCATGGGGTACTCGGGCGCGCCGGGCGGTTTCACCGAACAGGCCACCGGCACCAAGGCCGAGCAGGCCCTTTCACAGCGCCTTCCCCCCTACTCCATCACCGTGCTGGACCTCACGGTGAAGTGAAGACGACGCCTTGACCACCGCACACGCCCCCGCCGCCGCTTCCCCCCGCCCGCGCCTGAACATCGGCCAGCTCACCATCGACCAGCTCACCTTCCCGGAGGCCATCACGGCCATTGGCGAGCTGGTGGACGCGCACCAGGGCGGCTACGTCTTCACCGCCAATGTGGACCACGTCGTCCTGGCGGAGACGAACACGCGCTTCCGCGACGCGTACGCCAAGGCCACCATCTCCGTGGTGGACGGCATGCCCATCGTCTGGGCGTCGCGCATGCTGGACGTGTCCCTGCCGGAGCGCATCGCGGGCTCCGACCTCATCCTCCCGCTGGTGAAGCTGGGCGCCGAGCGCAAGTGGCGCATCTTCCTGTTGGGCGCGGGCCCCGGCGTCGCGGAGAAGGTGGGCAAGCAGTTCCAGGCGCAGTACCCCGGCATCGAGGTCGTGGGCTGGGACTCGCCCATGGTGAACCTGGACGCGGGCGACGCGCAGAACGACCCCATCGTCGCGCGCATCCGGGAGAAGGACCCGCACCTGCTCTTCGTCGCGCTGGGCAGCCCCAAGCAGGAGGTGTGGATTTCCCAGGTGGCCCAGAAGCTGGGGCCCACGGTGGCCATCGGCATTGGCGCGGGGTTCGACTTCATCGCCGGCACCGCCAAGCGCGCCCCGGAGTGGATCGCCAGGGCCGGCTTCGAGTGGCTCTACCGCCTCACCCACGAGCCCAAGCGCCTGTGGCGCCGGTACATCCTCAATGACTCCCAGTTCGGGATCATCCTGCTGCGCGAGCTGTGGAAGCGCACCCGGGGCTCACAGGAAGGCTGAGTCCCGGCGGACTCGCAGGACTGGCCGTATGTCCTTGATTTCTCAGGCTGTGGGCCCTTTCCCCTCCCTGGACAGTTACAGCCAAACTTGAGTATTCTAGCCCCGCACGCCTTTCGCGGGGTGCACGGGCCACGATGCCTGAGCCTCGCGTCCGGGTGTGCCCACCCGTAGGCCCCTGGACGTTCCCCCATGTCATCCGCCGTATCCCGTACGCCGCCCCGTTGGGCGGCGCGACTCGTCATGTTCGCGGTGCTGGTGCTGTCGGCCTTCAGCCCGCCGGCCGCCGCCGCCACCAACACGGAGGCCACGCAGAAGGCCATCCAGTTCCTGAGCGCGGACGTGGCCAACTGGACCACGTCGCAGAACTGCATCGCGTGCCACCGCCAGGGCGCGGCGGTGTTCGGCCTGTCGAGCGCCAAGGCCAATGGCTACAACATGGCGCAGGCCACCTCCAACGGCCTCACCATCCAGGGGAACCTGGACCTGCTGGGCGCGCGCATCAAGGCGGACCAGAGGCCCGCGGGCAACTGGCTGCACGAGGGCACGCTGTACCCCAATGAGAAGACGAGCTGGGCGTCGTTCGGCCTGGCGGGCTTCGACCAGTACGTGTCCACGCAGTACAGCAGCGCGCTGGTGATGGCGGCCAACTGGGCCGTGAGCGTGCAGCAGGCCAGCGGCCGGTGGCCGGAGGACCACATCAACTTCCCGGTGGACCACGGCAGCGTGCCGCTGACGGCGCGCTTCCTGGTGACGCTGTCGCAGGCGAAGCAGCGCGTGGACCCCGCGAAGGCGGCGCAGTACCAGGCGGCCATCGACAAGGCGGCCGCGTACCTGCGCGCGAACCTCAACAACAACGACACGTCCGGCACCGGTGACGGCATGCCGTACACGTTCCAGAAGTCGTGGGCCATCGTGGGCCTGAAGGCCGCGGGCGCGGGCCAGAACGACGTGAACGCCAACGCCATCCAGACGCTGGCCAACCAGCTCATCGCGATGCCGGCGGTGAGCGGCAAGGGCTGGGGCAACCTGCCCTCGGACGCGTCCAACGACTTCGCCACGGGCATTGGCGTGTACGCGCTGTGCCTTGCGGGCAAGGAGCCGGCGAGCAACGCGCGCCTGTTCAACGCCATCGAGTGGCTGAAGACGCGGCAGGCGGCGGACGGCAGCTGGGGTTCGGGCACGGCGTCGCCGGACATCCCGACGACGTTCGCGTCGCTGGGCCTGGCGTGCTTCGGCGACTTCAGCGTGGAGGTGTCCGTGGTGGGCGAGGACACGAAGATGTTCCCCATCTACGACCCGGCCGCGCAGGAGACGACCTACACGTTCAAGGTGAAGAACCACGGCTACCAGGCGGACACGTACACGATGAGCGCCGCGGGCGGCCTGCCGGGCTGGACGGCCACGCTGAGCCGGCCCACGGTGTTCCTGGCCTCCGGCGCGGAGTCCACCGTGAAGCTGACGGTGCGCGCTCCGGCGAACCTGCTGCCGTCGCTCCTGTCGGAGGTCACGGTGACGGCGGCCTCCGGTGGCGCGCCGGGCGTGTCCGCCTCGGCTCGCGCGAAGACCTATACGCCGCCGCCGCCGCCCGTGACGGGCCTGGCGACGACGACGGCCATCGTCACTCCGGCGGCGAACGCGAGCGTGACCATTGGCCAGGCGACGCTGCTGTCCGCGCGGGTGCGCAACGCATCCAACAACGCGGTGGTGACGGGGCCGCTGAAGGGCGTGGTGACCTTCTTCGTGGCGGGCGTGGCGATTGGCGCGGATGACGACGCGGACGGCGACGGCGTGTTCTCCCTGCCGTGGAGCATCGCGACGGACACGTGGTCCGCCACGGGCGCGCAGGACTACCGCGCGGTGTACTCCGGCGTGACGCTGCAGCCGAACAGCCAGAACCTGCTGGGCAGCACGGCGGCGCAGACGCTGAACATCAACGCCTATCCGTACACGCCGCCGGAGGTCATCATGGGCAACCAGCCCGCGTTCCTCCGCGAGACGACGCTGAACGCGTGGGGCTTCGTGAAGCCGGCCACCAACGGCGCGGTCATCACCTACGCGGCCTTCATCGTGAACGGCGGCGCGCCGGTGGTGGTGAACCCCGAGCTGAGCGGCGGTCTGGTCTACGTGCCGGTGGAGCTGGTGGAGGGGCCGAACATCATCCAGCTCACGGGCCGCGACAACCTGGGCGGCATCACGACGAAGCAGATCAACCTGACGGTGGACCGCGTGCCGCCGGTCATCACCATCCAGTCGCCGGTGCAGGGCCAGGTGGTGGGGAGCCTGGTGGACGTCATCAGCCAGATTGACGAGCAGACGCCGACGCGCGTGGAGACGCAGTGGGTGAACACCACGCTGCTGGAGTTCGGCACCGGTTCGGTGACGCACCCGGTGAGCCTGCCGAACTTCGGCGAGCAGGGCATCCTGGTGCGTGCCACGGACTCGGCGAACAACGTGACGGAGGCCGTGGTGCACGTGTTCGTGGACCCGGGCACGCCCACGGTGACGACGGACCCGGCGGACGGGGCCACGTTCGGGCCTCGCGCGAACCACACGCTGCCGTATGTGATTCGCGTGTCGTCCGTGTCCGCGACGACGGTGAAGCTGGGCGCGCAGCAGTTCCAGTTGCCGCGCGGCGGCGGTGAAATCCAGACGTCGGTGACGCTGGCGTCGGGGGTGAACACGCTGACCATCGACGCGACGAACGAGGCGGGCCGCACGACGCGCGTGACGCGCACGGTGCGCTACGACACGCAGGCGCCCACGGCGACGCTGCTGACGCCGGCGCCGGGCAGCACGGTGGGCGGCGTGGTGACGCTGACGGCGCGGGTGACGGATGCGCTGAGCAGCATCAAGAACGTGGCGTTCACGCGGGACGGGTCGGGCATCCGCGCCGGAACGCTCCAGTCGAACGGCAACTGGACCGCGGCGCTGGACACGCGCGAGCTGCTGGATGGCACGCACACGGTGGACGTGTGGATGACGGACGCGGTGGACAACTTCGTCATCCAGAGCTTCAGCTTCACCGTGAAGAACAACTAGCCCCGTCTGTCATTGACGGTGGTGCCCCTTCGGGGCGGGAGGTCCGCACGGGCCTTCCGCCCCGTTGTCTTTGGGGCGCATGATGCACGGCATGCGTGCGCACAAGGCCGGCGTGTGGATGGTGTTGTTCGTACTGCTCACGGGCTGCGCCAGCGGCCCCACGGTGCGGCTGCGCACGGAGCGGGGGACCCGGACGTTTGCGCCGGTGACGCGGGACCGGCGCGTGCCGGTCAGTGCTCGGGAGTTCGAGGAGGCGCTGGCGCGACTGGTGCTGGAGGTGCCGCTGACGGTGCGGGCCCCGAAGGTGGTGCGCGCGGTCGCGAAGAAGGGGGCGCAGCTGGACCTGGGGCTCGGGTTCATGCTGCGGGACGGGTACGGGCGGTGGTGCCGGGCGCATGAGGCTTCTGGGGACTGTCTGTCGTTGCTGGAGGATGGTGCGGGCTTCGGTGAGCTGGACCGGCTCACGCTCGCGGTGGGCATGTCGTTGGACCCGTTGCGCGCGAGCATCGGTGCGGCGCTTCAGGACACGCTGAATCCGGAGTTCTTTGTCTCCGTGGTCTCGGGAGCGATTGCGTCCTGGGTGGTGCTGGCGGCGGCACCGGAGCCTGTGTTCACCAAGGCCGCGGCGGTGATTGCCGCCGTGTTCCTGGCGTACGTGGGCGTGCAGTCGTTCCTCGCGGTGGTGAGGGCGTGCGGCGCGCTGAAGGATGCGACGGACAGGGCGAAGACGTTCCAGGAGTTGGAGGAGGCAGCGGAGGTCTTCGCGCAGGCGCTGGGGCCGGAGGTGGCGCGCGTCTTCGTGCTCGCGGTGACGGTGCTGGTGAGTCACGGCGTGACGATGGGGTTGTCGTCATCGCTCGCGTTGATGCCGCGCTTTCCGGACGCGGTGAGGGCGGGCGCGGCGAATGTGGGCTTCAACCCGGCGCGCGTGCTGGATGTGAGCGCGGTGGCGGTGGTGGACGGCGTGGTGGAGGTGACACTCGCGTCCACGGCGGTGGCCATGGCCGTGAAGGGCCCACCTCCTCCGAGCAACAGCACGGGAGGCCCGGGCAAGTGGGTGCAGGTGAATGAGTCGATGTCCGACCGCGCCCGCGACTATCAGGCCCAGGTGACCGGAGCGCCGAAGGGCTCCGCGTACCGGCTCAAGGTCGGAGACGAAGAGGTCGACTTCGACGGCTACGACCTGGCCGACGACTTGCTGCTGGAGGCCAAGGGCCCGGGCTACGCGAAGTTCATCAAGGACGACATGTCGTTAGAGGAGTTCTACCGAGGTTTTGTCAAAGTGCTTGACCAAGCAAGGCGTCAATCCAGGCTGGCACAGGGAAAGCGCATCCGATGGATTGTCGCCGAGGAGCGATTCGCCACCTTCCTACGTAATGCATTCGAGTTGAACGGCATCCGGATTGACGTGGTGACCATCTCACCGATTCGATGAGGCATGCTGTAGCCATGCTTGAGACACACTACGCGGGTTGCTACTGGCTGACTCGTCTGGAGCCAGTGGATGCCTGCGCCCGACGCCTGGAGTCCTTCCTCGGAATGATGGCTCCGCTCGAGCCCACCTGGAGCCGCTGGTATCAGTCCGCGGCAACCTTTGAAAAGGCACGCAAGCGACAAGTCCAACCAGATGCCATGACGCTCGCGAAGCTCCTGGGGAAAAAGAGCAACCGGATTGGTGATGGTTCCAGGTTCTGGCTCTGGGCCGGGGAGTCGCCGGATGAAACCTCGGGGGTCAATGGCTGCTGCGGCGGCTCGTCGCCATACTTGACCTCTACCTGCATCCTCAACCCACTGGGCACGAGTGAGGTCGCGAAGCGCGTCGTGACCGCGCCCGTCATGACCGGCGTGGTGCGCGCCATGGCGCTCGCGTGGGAGCCCGAGGTCGCCCTCGCTACGTCCAATGAGCACCGGCAGCTCATCACGGCCGGCCGGTTTCCCGAACCCGGCACCTTCGTCGGTTGGGTCACCTACCTCGCCGACTTCCGCGGGCCCGTGCCCCCGCTGCCCTCCTCCGTCCAGGTGGAGCACCTCCCGGACCGGGGCACGCTCATCACCCTCACGCAGGAGAAGTTCAGCGCCTCCAACCCCGCCCACGTCGCCCTTGCCGCGGACGTCCAGGCGCGCCTCCAGGCGGCGGGGCTGCTCACCCCGCTGCGCCCCTGGGGCACCTGAGCCCTTCAGCGCCTTCCGGCCTTCGCGAACCTCCGCAGCAGCGCCTCGTGCGCCGGGTGGCGGGCCACCAGCGCCTCCGCCTCCGGCAATTCGAAGTCCGCGAACTCGAAGCCCGGCGACACCGTGCAGCCCACCAGCGTGTACGCGCCCAGCGGCTCCGCCGCCTGCAGCACTCCCGCCGGCACCAGCACCTGCGGCTGCTGGCCCTGCGTCACGTCCCGCCCCAGCACCGGGGACTCCACCCGGCCGTCCTCGTGCACCAGGTGCAACGCCAGCGGCTCCCCGTCGTGGAACAGCCACAGCTCGTCCGCGCCCACCACCCGGTGCCACGCGGAGAACTCCCCCCGCTGCAGCAGGTAGTAGATGGCCGTCCCCGCGGACCTGCGCCCTCGCAGCGTCTGCACCTGGAACGCCGCCCGGTACGTCTCCCGGTAGTAGCCGCCCTCCGGATGGGGCTTGAGGTCCAGCCTCCGCACCAGCTCTTCAACCATGGTGGACCCAGTCTAACGCCACGCCCCCTCAGGGCTTCTTCTTCTGCTGCTGCATCGCGGACGCCACCAGGTTCATCAGCTTCAGCTGCACCGGCGTCAGCCGCCGCAGGTTGCGCATCAGCCGCCGCATCTCCGGCACGTCCTCCTCCGTCCGCGCCCGGGGCTTCTCCTTCGGCGCGGGCGCCGCGAACTCCTCGCCCAGGCCCAGCAGGTCGTGCGGCGGGATGTTCAGGACGACGCACAGACGGCGCAGGTTCTGCACGCTCGGCAGCATGTGGCCGCGCTCCAGCCGGCCATACACCTCCGACGCCATGCCGATGCGGTCCGCCACGTCCGCCTGCGTCAGACCCAGCTTCACCCGAACGTTCCGTGCCGCCGCGCCGAGGATTCCCGCCAGTTCCGTGTCCATGCCCTTCTCAGTCCCGGGTGCGTGGGGCCTCCATGGCACCGGGCGCTGGGCTTAACCCTGAAGGTCGGGTCATGTCACCTTACCTCTGGCGTTTTTTCCGACCCCCTACGCCCTCCCTGGACCGCCCCTCTCAGGGGGTGGGCTCGGGCACGGGCGCGCGCCGGCGCTCGGCCGCGGTGAAGAGCAGGGCCATGGGCAGCCCCAGGAACACCGCGTGCCACACAATCTGGAGGAACTGCGGGACGCTCAGGAACCAGGGGAAGTAGCCGCGCGCCAGCAGCTGGAAGTCCACCAGCCACACGAAGATGCCGAAGAGCATCCCCACCGCGGCCTGGAACTCCCAGCGCCCCCGTCCGTCCACCGGCAGCATCGCGTCCAGCAGCGCGTACACCACGCCCCAGCCCGCCGCGATGACCAGGTGCACCCCCAGCCCCACCGCCACCGCCACCGCCGTGGACACCTGCGGCGTGAAGGCCGGCGGCCCCAGCAACACCGCCGCGCTCATCCGCACCGGCACCAGCGGCCCCTCTCCCGCCGCCACCGCCAACGCCGTCTGCGCCAGCGCCAGCAACACGCCCGCGGCCAGGCCGAACAACAGCCCGTTCGTCAGGGACCAGGGAGTGGGAGTCCTCCGTGCCATGGTGTGTCTCCTCGGGGGTGCGCGGGCGCCGGGAACGGCCCCGTCCCCTCAAGGCTGCGCACCCCACGCGGAAGGGGGCAGCCACCTCGCCCCCCGGGCCCGCCCCAGCCCCACCCGGACGGACGGCCAGGGGCCCCTTCACCCCCCTGCCGGGCCTGCCATACGGCCAGTCATTTCTTCCCCTACGATTTCTGGCCAGTCCGTAAGTTCTTCAGACGTCACGGCCGCCCCATCGCGAAAGTGCCTGGAATTCCCGGCATCCGCAGGCGGGCACGCGGTTCGCATGAGCGAAGGAGCGTCGAGGAACCCACCCCGTGTCCCAGTCTTCCGCAAGAAACCGCCTGGTCCTGCCGTACCGCGTCCACTACGCGCCGCCCGCGTGGCGGGAAGTGGGTCGGATGTCGTCCGAGGCCTTCGAGGCCCTGCAACAGACCCTGGCGCGGCTGGCGGAGCGGTCGAAGTCACACGACTCGGTGGCGGGACCCGCGCGGCACCGCGTGGAGGGGCACGACCTGGAGCTCGTCTACGAGAAGGACCCGCGCGCCAGCACGCTCACGCTGCTCGCGGTGACGCGGCTGGGCTGACACACCCGGGGCCGCTCGGGCCCTGGCTTCACGCGCTCCGGCCGGACAGCCGGCCCACGGTGGCCAGCAGCTCGTCCGGGACGATGGGCTTCTTCAGGAGGCCGCCTGTGTCCGGCAGCGCCTCCGTCCCCACGCCTGACAACAGCAGCACCGGCACGGCCTTCAGCCGGGGCCAGTCCGCGCGCAGGTGGCGCAGGAACTCCGGGCCGTCCATCACCGGCATCCTCAGGTCCAGCAGGATGAGGCTCGGCGGGGGCAGGTGCTGGAGCTCGTCCAGGGCCTCGCGGCCATTGGCGGCGACGGCCACCTCGTAGCCGTCGGCTTCCAGGATTTCGGCGATGGCGGCGCGAGCATCCTCGTCGTCCTCCACCACCAGCACGGGCTTGTGCGGCACGGGCTGAACCATGTCCCGCAGCATAGAGACCCCCTCCCCCACGCGGGCACGCCTTCCCGGAATACCCCGACAACTGGTGGACAGATGACCGCCTTGGAGGATGACCCCCTTGGGGCCGGGCCGGCCACTCTGGGAGGTTCGGGAGTCATGCTGATGCTGCCCGTCTACCTGGAGCTGGGCGCGGTGGGGCTGGGGGCCCTGTCGGGGGCGCTGCACGCGCTGCGGCGGGAGCTGGACGCCATGGCGGTGCTGGCCCTGTCCATCTGCACCAGCGTGGGGGGCGGGATGCTGCGCGACGTGCTGCTCGGGGAGACGCCCGCGGCGCTGCGCTCGTCGCGCTACCTGCTGGCGGTGGGTGCGTGCGCGGTGCTGGCCGTCCTCTTCGGGCCGTGGCTGTCCCGGCTGCACCGGGCGCTGGACGTGGTGGACGCGCTGCTGTTGGGCATGTGGGTGGTGCTGGGGCTGGAGAAGGCGCTCGCGTTCCAGTTGCCCCTGCCGTCCGCGGTGTTCCTGGGGCTCGTCACCTCCGTGGGCGGCGGCGTCATCCGGGACGTGCTCCTGGGCGAGCGCACCGCGCTGGTCGCCCCCGGCGAGCTGTTCGCCTCCGTCGCGCTGCTGTGCGGCCTGCTCTACGTCGCGCTCGCGGTGGGCCTGGAGGTGCCCGCGCCCCTGGCCGAGGCCGCCGCCATCGCCGGGGCCAGCCTGCTGCGCCTCACCGCCATGTGGCGCCGGTGGCGGCTGCCGCCCCGGTTCGACCTGCTCCAACTGCTGGACCGGCTCCAGGCGCGCCGCCAGCGGCGCCCGCCCTGAGCCAGGAACCACCTTCGGGGAGTATCTTTTGGACAGAAACGAACTCTCCGGTCCAGAATTCTCCGACAGGGTCCCCCTCCTTGGTTAGGACTCCGCGTCACCGCGGAGGGGAAGCGGGCTCGCAAACGTGTGCTCCCTCACGGGTCTGTCCCACCAGGGGGGCCCGGGGGGTTAGCGGGGCCTGGAGCCCCTTCCTACCTTGGGCCGACCATGTCGCTGAGGAGCCAGGAACAGGGGAGCGCTCGAGTCCCCCAGCAGGCCGTGCCGTGGAAGGCCCGGGCCTGGCGGGAGCTGGAGGCGGGGCGGGAGCGCATCCAGTCGATGCTCGCGCCGCTGCCAGAGGCGGAGTTGATGCGGCAGCACTCGCCGCTCATGTCCCCGCTCGTCTGGGACGTGGCCCACATGGCGAATTACGAGGAGCAGTGGCTCCTTCGCGCGCTGGGGGCTCCGGCCTTCACCGACCCCGCGTTCGACGCCATCTACGACGCCTTCCGCCACCCGCGGAACACGCGCTCCACGCTGCCGCTCCTGGAGCCGGAGGCCGCCTGGGCCTACGCCACCCGCGTGCGCGCGGCGGTGGCCGCGCACCTGGAGACGCTGCCCGAGGACAGCGCGGATCCGCTGCTCCACGGCGGCTTCGTCTTCGGAATGGTCGCGCAGCACGCGCAGCAGCACGCGGAGACGCTGGCGGCCACGCTGCAGCTGATGACGCACGTGGAGTACCACCCGCTGGAATCGCACCGGCCCCGGCCCGGCGCGGTGCCGCAGCACGAGGTCTTCATCCCCGGCGGCCCGGTGCGCCTGGGCACGGACGACCCGTGGGCCTACGACAACGAGCGCCCCCGGCACGTCGTGGAATTGGCGCCCTTCCTCCTGGACGCGCACCCGGTCACCACGGGGGACTTCCTCGTGTTCGTGGAGTCTGGCGGCTACGAGGATCCGCGCTGGTGGGACCCCAAGGGCTTCGCGTGGATCCAGGCGGAGAACATCCGCCACCCGCTCTTCTGGAGCCCGCAGGGCCACCACGTCTGGCTGCGCCGCCGCTTCGGCACGGTGGAGCCGCTGCCCAGGGACGAGCCCGTGCAGCACGTGTCCTGGTACGAGGCGGACGCGTACGCGCGCTGGGTCGGCAAGCGCCTGCCCACCGAGGCCGAGTGGGAGAAGGCCGCGCAGGGCAGTGACGGTGTCTCTCGCGCGCACCCCTGGGGGGACGCCGCGCCCACGGACGCGCACGCCAACCTGGGCGGGACGCGCTGGGGGCCGTCGCCCGTGGGCAGCCATCCGCTGAGCCGCAGCGCGGACGGTGTCTGGGGACTGCTCGGCGACGTCTGGGAATGGACCGCCAGCGACTTCCAACCGTACGCGGGCTTCCGGGCCTTTCCGTACCGCGAGTACTCGGAGGTCTTCTTCGGAGACACGTCCAAGGTGCTGCGCGGCGGTGCCTGGGCGAGCGCGCCGGTGGCGGTGCGCAACAGCTTCCGCAACTGGGACTTCCCCATCCGCCGGCAGATCTTCGCCGGCTTCCGCTGTGCACGCGACGTGAAGTGAGGGTCACATGAGGATGAGGTCGGAGCAGGGTGAGTCACGCGTCGCGGAGGGCTACGCGTCGCCGGGCGTGAAGGTGGACGTGCACGTGCAACCCGGTGACGCTCGGCGCTCGCTGCGCTCGGAGGTGCTGGAGGGGCTCTGCCACGGGTCCCACAAGGAGCTGAGCCCCAAGTGGCTCTACGACGAGCGCGGCAGCCAGCTCTTCGACGACATCACCCGCCTGCCGGAGTACTACCCCACGCGCCGCGAGCGCGAGATCCTGCGCGCCCACGCGGACGACGTGGCCCGGCTGAGCGGCGCGGACACGCTGGTGGAGTTGGGCAGCGGCACCAGCGAGAAGACGCGCCTGCTGTTGGACGCCATGGACGCGGCCGGGCAGCTCAAGCGCTTCGTGCCCTTCGACGTGAGCGAGGCCTTCCTGCGCAAGGCCGCGGAGGGCCTGGCGCGCGAGTACCCGCGCATCGCCGTGCACGCGGTGGTGGGCGACTTCGAGCAGCACCTGGGCCGCATCCCGGGCGGCGGCCGGCGGCTGGTCGCCTTCCTGGGCGGCACCATCGGCAACCTGAAGCCCGCGCAGCGCGCGCTGTTCCTGCGCGAGCTGGCGGCGGGGCTGAAGCCCGGGGACGGGCTGCTGCTGGGCACGGACCTCATCAAGGACCGCGAGCGCCTCTTCGCCGCCTACAACGACAGCGCGGGCGTGACGGCGGACTTCAACCGCAACGTGCTGCGCGTGCTCAACCGCGAGCTGAACGCGGACTTCGACCCGGAGGCCTTCGAGCACCTGGCCCCGTTCGATGAGACGAACAAGTGGATCGAGATGCGCCTCATCTCACGCAAGGCCCAGTCCGTGTGGCTGAAGGACCTGGAGCGGCGCGTGGAGTTCGCGCAAGGCGAATGTCTGCGCACGGAGGTGAGCTGCAAGTTCTGTCGCGAGCAGGTGCAGGCGGAGCTGAGCGACGCGGGCCTCGACCTGGCCGCGTGGTGGACGGACGCGGACGGAGACTTCGCGCTGTCGCTGGCGATGAAGCGGTAGGACTCAGGGCCGCCCGGCGCTGCGCTTTGAGCGGCGCCGGGGCCTCGGCCCGAATCCAGGAGGCGGGTGCGACGGACGGCCTAGCGGCGGCGCGGCGGGTCCCGGCGCACGGGCACCGGCACCGGAGCCGGCTGCTGCTGCGGGCGGGTCCACGCGGCCCAGAGCGCGGCGGCCGCGGTGATGACGAGTCCCCCCGCCGCTGCTAGCTGCTCACCCAGGGGCCCGATCTCCACGGCGGCCAGGGGGAGGGGAAGCATCTCGGTGAGCGTCATGCGCGGACTCCTTACGAGGGGCACAGCGTGAAGACCCGGGACGGGCGGGCGCTCGACACAGGTCGGGAAGCTAAGGTTAGGAAGTCGGAAGGCTTTCGGGAAGTCCCGGGGACTCCGGCTGACAGCACGTGGACGGAATTGCACCCCGGGCCGGCCCCGAAGTCCATCCCCTGCCAGTCACAGCCACTCGAAACATCACGCTCTTCACGTAATGAGGACACCCGGGCCGCGCAGGACGTTCCCGGGCTCCCCTCGGCCGGCGCTTATCGCCCTTCCGGGTGGCGCTTCTTCCACTCCACCTTCATGCAGTGGTCCTGCACCACGCGGATGCCCGCGCGCGCCAGCCGCTCGGCCGCGGCGTCATTGCGGATGCCCAGCTGGAACCAGACGGCATGCGGCTTCTTCGCCAGCATCGCGTCCACGTGCGCGTCGATGTCGTCCGGCTTGAGGAACACCTGCACCACGTCCACGTCCCCGGGCACGTCCTTCACCGACGCGGAGATGGGCTCGCCCAGGATGCTCCCCTGCTCGCCGTGCGTGGGCACGGGCAGCGCGGTGAAGCCGTGGTCCTTGAGGAACTTCGGGATGGCGTGCGCGGGCTTGTCCGCCAGTGCTTCCGGGCGGATGCCCAGCACGGCGATGCGCTTCGTGCGCGTGAGCAGCTCGCCAATGCCTTCCGCGTCTTCGATGAGGTTCTTGCGCCAGTCGTCCATGAGGCCTCCGCGCTCCTTCATAAGGAGGCCGCGGCCCTCACGCAGGGACTGTCAGCGGGGCGCGGCCTGGACCTGGATGGTACGGCAGGCCTCGGTGGCCAGGCGGACTTCCTCGGGGGTGGCGCCGGGGAGGCTGGCGCAGAGGAACAGGTCCTCTCCCACGCGCCGGGCGCCGAAGAACGCGGGCGCCTCCGGGCCCACGCCGCCGTCCGCCAGGGACGGGGCCATGGTCACGCGCAGGAGGGCGAAGGACGGGGTGTCCTCCTCCTGGTCCAGCGACAGCGTGAACTGCTTCATCTGCTGACGGACGGTGTCCGCCAGCGTCTCCGAGGAGGGCATCTGCTCGCCCTGCCCCGGCTTCAAATCCACGCGCAGCGCCGGGCGGCCGGGAGGGCCCGCCTGGAAGCTGCCGTCGGTGGCCACCTGCGCGGACCAGCCCGGCGGCAGCGGCACCTTCACGCCCGAGCGCAGCCCCGCGTCTTCCGACGTGAGGTCCTCGGCCGGCGTCTTCTTCTGGCAGCCCTCGCAGCCGCCGAACAGGACACCGAGCGAGACGAGCCCGAGGCCGATGAGCCCCGGGGTCTTCCGCGCGCTGGACGCGAACAGGCGCACCGTTACTTCTTCTCTCCGGGCGGGGGCGGGTTGCCGCCGCCCTTGCCGATGTTCTCCATCTTGAGGGAGCCCTCGAAGATGACGCCGCGGTCCATGGAGAGCGACGGCGTCTCCAGGTTGCCCTTCACGCGGCCCGGCTGCTTCAGCTCGATGAGCTGCGTGGCGCGCACGTTGCCTTCCACGGTGCCGTTGATGATGACGGTGCCGGCTTGAATCTCCGCCTGCACGCGGGCGCCGTCGCCAATGACGAGCACGTCCTTGGTGACGATCTGCCCGTTGAACTTGCCGTCGATTCGAACCTGACCCTCGAAGGTGAGCTTCCCCTCGAACTCGCTTCCCTTGCCCAGAAGCGTGTGAACCTCACCCGGACGCGTCGACACGAAATCCTCCTCCCGTTTGAACAGGGGCTTGCTGGGTGCTTCGTCTTTCTTCCCGCCAAGGAGCGCCACGCCCTACTCCTTCCTCAGAAGCTTCAACAGCCTGTCGAGGTCATCGTAGGAGAAGAAGTCGACTTCCAGGGTGCCTTTTCCCGGGCTTTTCTCCGACAGACGGACCTTTGTCCCCAACCGACGCTGCAGCTCCTCGGTGAGCGCCTTCACCTGCGGGCTCACCTTGGGCGCCGGCTTTCCTGAATCCTTGCCGCCCTTCGCGGACTTGCCCTGCTGGACCAGCCGCTCCGTGTCGCGCACGGACAGCTTCTTCTCCGTCACCTGCTTCGCCAGGTTCTGGAGCTCCGGCAGCCGGGGCACGCCGAGCAGCGCGCGGGCGTGGCCCATGGACAGCGACCCGTCCGCCACCATGGCCTTCACGTCCGGGGGCAGGGCCAGGAGGCGCAGCGCGTTCGCGACGGTGGAGCGCTCCTTGCCCACCTTCTGGGCCACCTGCTCCTGCGTGAGCTTGAACTCCTCCACCAGGCGCCGGTAGCCGTCCGCCTCTTCAATGGGGTTCAGGTCCGCGCGCTGGAGGTTCTCCACCAGGGCGAGCTCGAAGGACTCGGCCTCCGTGACCTCGCGCACGATGGCGGGGATCTCCTTCAGGCCCGCGGCCTGGGAGGCGCGCCAGCGGCGCTCGCCCGCGATGATGAGGTAGCCGTCGCCGCCCTTGTTCGGGTTCTTCCGGACGAGGATGGGCTGGAGCAGGCCCTGCGCCTTGATGGACTCGGTGAGTTCGTGGAGCTTCGTCTCGTCGAAGTGGCGGCGGGGCTGGAGCGGGTCGCGGTGGATGGACTCGATGGCCAGCTTGAGCACGCCGGGCTTCGGCGGCGGGGCGGCCGGCGCCGGAGCGGCGGGGGCGGCCTGGGGGATGAGGGCGGACAGGCCCCGGCCCAGGGCGCGCTTCTGGGTGTCTGCGTTCTTCTGCACGGCGGTTGGGAACTCCCCGCGCCGGCCTGAGACCGGCGCGCATGGGCCTTGAGTGCTTCACGGCGAACCGGGCACCCGGTCCCACCATTCACATCTCTCTATTAAGGAGGCGACCGGTCAGGCGACCCGGCGCTTGGACGGCTTGGGGGAGTCCCGGCGCATCAGCTCGCGGCCCAGGGCCAGGTAGCTCTCGCAGCCCTTGGACTTGATGTCGTACAGGATGATCGGCTTGCCGAAGGACGGGCACTCGGACAGGCGCACGTTGCGCGGCACGACGGCCTGGAAGACCTGGTCCTTGAAGTAGCCGCGCACCTCATCCACGACCTGGTGGGCGATGTTGGCGCGCGCGTCGAACATGGTCAGGAGGATGCCCTCCATCTTCAGCGAGGGGTTGAGCCCCTGCTTGACCAGGTCGATGGTGTGCGTGAGCTGCGACAGACCCTCGAGCGCGTAGTACTCGCACTGTAGCGGGATGAGGACGGAGTCCGCGGTCACCAGCGCGTTGAGCGTGAGCAGGCCGAGCGAGGGCGGACAGTCGATGATGATGTAGTCGTACTTGTCCTTGAGCGGCAGCAGGGCTTCGCGCAGGCGGAACTCGCGGCGCTCCTGGTTGACGAGTTCGACCTCCGCGCCGGTGAGGTCGGGCGTGGCGGGGATGACCTGGAGGAAGCGCAGCTCGGTGGGGTGGACCAGCTCCGAAGCGGGGCGGCCTCCGAGGAGTGCGTCGTAGACGGTGCCGGTGAGGTTCTCGCGCTTGAGGCCCAGGCCGCTGCCGGCGTTGCCCTGGGGGTCCATGTCCACCAGCAGGGTGCGGCGCTCCGCGGAGGCGAGGCTCGCGGCGAGGTTGATGGCGGTGGTGGTCTTACCCACGCCGCCCTTCTGGTTGGAGATGCAGATGATACGACCCACGTGGCCCATCCTCTCTCGCCCCGGCTGACGCCAGAGCCCCGCCCGCGGTTCGCGCGGACGTGCGCGCGAATCGGGGCCTGATCAGGCAGCTAGCACGGGGTTCGAGGACGGATCAATTTCCCATCCAAGGTGGGACGCGAGCCCTGCCCGGCCCCTCGCTCGGGGGCCCGTGCGCGGTGGAAATTCACGCGGATGAGGGTGGCTGCGAGTGCCTGCTCGGCTGCTTCCAGGGTGGTGATTCCGTGCGGGGCGGAAGGGTGTTGGGTTTTTCAGGGGGTCCCGCGCGGAGATTTCGTGACGGCGGCTTCGCGCGGTTCGCGGATCCGGCGTTTCACGTGGAACGGGTTGGGCTTCGTGGGTTCGTGCGGCGGGTGGATTTCGCGCGAGCCGGTGCGGCGACTTCGGTCCGTGGGTTCCGGATTCGCGGCGGCGTGGACGCAGCTCAGGCGCGCCGTTGGACCCTGGTGGCCGTTCACGCGGTTCGCCGTGAGGCACGGCGTCCATCATCGGTCCGGCAGGCGCGCGGACCGTGGATGCGGGGGCCCAGCCACGGCCGCCGACGGTTCCACGTGGAACCCGCGCCATGCCGCTGCGAGCACGACGCCGTTCAACGCATGCGGCACCTTGAAGGTGAGCGAGTCCGCGCGGCCGACATCTCGCGATGCGAACACGGGTCTGGGACTTCGCCCACGGACCCTCGCTCAACGCGGCGGCACATCGAACATGAGCCGGTTCACGCGACCGGCGTCCTGGTGCGAACGGCCGGGCCACCACTTTCCACGAACCGAGCTTGAGGCGCGGGGGCATCGATGGGTCGCGCACATGAGCGACCGCCCGCGGATGCGCACCGCGAGGTGAACGGACTGCCTGGCCACGCTTCGCACGAACCCACTCCACCGGACGGCGCTTCGAAGATGCGCCGGTCTCCGCCACTTCTCGCGCCTCCCCATCCAATGCGGGCGGGACATCGAAGGCGAGTCACGCGGCATGAACGGATGCGAGCACCGCCACGCAGCCGCACGGTCCGACCTTCCGGAACCGCGTCAGTTGAAGGTCGCCCATCCAGCCAGCCGTTCCACGTGGAGCACGCATGAGGTCGAGCACCGCCATCCTGAGAACCGGTCCAACGCGCTTCGCGGACCACGCCCACTGAAGTCGCGCGCCAGCGCCAACAGGCTCCACGAGGAACACGCATGAGCACGCGAACTTCGTCATGAGGAAGAGCGGTCCGTGCGTTTCGCGGACCGCGCCAACCCGAGCCTCGCGCTCTGCCCCTAGCTTCCACGCGGAACACGAGTGAGCACGCGAACCTCGCCATGCGGAAGGACGGTCCGGTGCGTTTCGCGGACCACCCCACAACCCAAGGCCACGCATCCGTACCTTCAGGTTCCACGTGGAACACGCATGAGGTCGAGCGTCGCCATGCGGAAGAACGGTCCGGTGCGTTTTGCGGACCACGCCCACTGAAGTCGCGCGCCCGCCGGTTCCACGTGGAACACGCGCGAGCGCCCGAACCCACGATGCCGAAGGACACTCCGGTGCGTTTCGCGGACCAGCCCAACCCAAGGCCGCACATCCGTGCCGCGCGTTCCACGTGGAACACGCACGGACTCACGATGCGCGACAACGGCCCAGCGCGCTTCGCGGACCACGCCGACCCAAGGCCGCACATCCCGCGCTGCACACGCGTGAGTTCGCGAACCTCGCCGTGTGGAGAACCAGTCCAACGCGCTTCGCGGGCCGTGCCGACCAACGACCTCGCTTCCGAGCCACGCGTTCCACGCGCACGCCAGGGCGAGCACACGATTCGATGCGCGGCGTCCCGCACAGATCTCATCAACCAGGTTCCCAGCTCAGCACCGCTTCAAGTGCACCCCGTCACACCGCTTCGAACAGACGGCGCGAAGAACTACGGCGGCTGCGGTCGCGAGCACATGCGCGAAGAAAGTCGCCGCATCCATCGTGGCCAAGGGCGCATCTCAGCGCGCCGGGCTCACGCGGTCGTTCCACGTGGAACACGAGCACGCCATCTCACGCGCTTGCAGTGAGCACCGGCACATCAACCACAGGCCGGTGAAGCACGGGACAGAAGCCGCGATGACCTGCCTGTTCAGCCAGTGGATCCACCAGCACGTTCCACGTGGAACACGCTCAAGCCGTCCCAACCACCGCGCATCGAAGAGCCTTCAGCGCTTCATACGAACCGGAGTGGCTGAAGACACGGTCCCCACCATGAGGTTCCACGTGGAACACGCGTCCGCGCCCGCGACCACGCGCAACGGGAACACCGGTCCCGCACCGTTCATGAACACAGCGCCACGAAGCGGTGGATCCACCAGCACGTTCCACGTGGAACACGGCTTCACTTTCTTCGAGCACCGAATCCATCGGTGCTCGTTGAGCGCTGATGCCCGCTTCAGCCGCCGCTTCCATACCGGGACGTTCCACGTGGAACACGTCATGGGGACCATGAAGTGGAAGTGCCTGAACCACTTCCGGCACGCGTGCTTCGAACCAAGGTTGGAGAAGGAGCAACCGGGCTGGGGCTCCCTTCCATCCACTTCGCTTCGCATCCGCCACCCATGAATCACGGCATACCGTCCTGACCGGATCCGATGGCCAACGGCCCACGAACCGCTGTGATGCGGGCCTGCTGAAGAGCCGTTCATCGGTGCCTTCTTCAGCGCCCAACAGCACATCCAACACGCTGCCCTTCACGCTGACGGCCGCAGTCCAAGCAACCAGCGGAGCCCCTTCTTGAAGCGTGTTCCACGTGGAACAAGCGAAGGCGCATGGGCGACAGCTCCCCTCCCCTTCGCCCCATCAAGCGCTCCAGGTCAGGCCCCGTTCAACACCACGGCGAACAACCGTGCGCCACTTCAACGCTTGTTCGACAGCGCCTCCACTCGCGAACCAGTGGCCAGCCGTGTTCCACGTGGAACACCGGCCGGGCACTCGGACCGTGCTTCCATCGCTTCGTCCCTTTTCAGCGATGTCCATCCCACGGCGGATCCGGTGGACGACCGCGCATGCGGATGCCTGAGTTCGAAGCCACGGCGCGATGCGGACCAACTCGCGTGCTCATGCGCGGACAACGGCGCGGGTCCCGTGCTTCGTGGACGGCTTTCACGCAGCACCTCATGGTGCTCAGCCAGGACCCAACGGCATCCAGCTTCAGGTCCTTCCGCCAGCTCATCAGGCAGCGCGTGTTCCACGTGGAACATGGGCATCCCGTGCCGTGCCTCCGCGTTTCACATGAGGCTCCCGCTGCGGACGTTCCACGTGGAACAGGAAGCCACTCACCGCGGGCGCGGCGCATCCGGTCCACATGCGCTTTCGCGCGAGACCCCAGCCGCCCCGTTTCCGAACCCGCTTCGTCACGCGGCTGAACTCACGGACGCGTTCCACGTGGAACGCAGAGCATCGGGCTCACGAACGCATCCGGGCGACTTCGCCTTGGACGTTCCACGTGGAACAGGAAGCCGCTGACCGTGGGCGCGGCGAATCCGGTCCGCATGCGCTTTCACGTGAGGCCTCGGGCATGCGCGTTGTTCGCATGGAGGTTCGGGGCTCGGGTCACTGCCGTACTTCACGGCGACGGTCCCGGACTCCGCTCCATCACGCGGCTGGACCCACGGGCGTGTTCCACGTGGAACACGCGCCACCGCGCTTCACCGGTCAGCGCGACCAGGCGGCGCGTTGAAGCACGACGCGGTAGCCGTCCGGATCCTCGAAGGTCTTCCCGTTCGCGTCCCAGTACGGATTGCGTGACCGCACCGGCGCGAAGCCCGCGCGCTCCATGCGGTGGACCCGCTCCGCCCACGCTTCTGGGTTCGGCACGTAGAACACCAGGAGGTGGTCCTCGGATGGAGCTCGCGGCGCTTCGTGTCCGTGCTCCACCGTGAACTCCAGGTGGTACGGCGCACCCGCGTACCCGAGCATCACGCCGTCGAACCCCGCGTGGTCCTCGAACCCTCCGAGCACCTCGAAGCCCAACCCGTCCCGGTAGAAGCGCACCACCGCGTCCAGGTCCCGTGTCGGCCTCGCGACCCGCATCTTCACCGTGTCCATGCGCTGCCCTCCCCTTCCCGGATCCGCATCCGGGTGGTGCCAGACATAGGATGAATTGACGCTCTTTTCGCGCGGACCTCGGGCCTGCACCTTGTGCCCATGACCACGAAACAGCAGCCCCTGAACTCCGGCTTCGGCGCCACCACCACCGCACGCGAGGCGCTCGGCAACACCCGGCTGGATGGCACCGTCGCTATCGTGACCGGCGGCTACGCGGGCATCGGACTGGAGACCACCCGCACGCTCCACGCCGCGGGTGCCACCGTCATCGTCCCCGCGCGGACTCCCGACAAGGCGCGCGCCGCGCTCGCGGGGTTGGAGCGCGTGGAGCTGGAGCCCATGGACCTCTTCGACCCGGCGTCCATCGATGCGTTCGCTTCGCGCTTCATCGCGTCCGGCCGGCCCCTGCACCTGCTCATCAACAACGCGGGCATCATGGCCGCCCCGCTCACCCGCGACGCGCGGGGGTTCGAGTCCCAATTCGCCACCAACCACCTGGGCCACTTCCAGCTCACCGCGCGGCTGTGGCCCGCGCTGAAGCAGGCGAACGGCGCGCGCGTGGTGTGCCTGTCATCGCGCGGCCACTTCTTCTCCGGCGTCGACTTCGAGGACCCCTTCTTCCAGCAGCGCCCCTACGACAAGTGGGTCGCCTACGGGCAGTCGAAGACCGCGAACATCCTCTTCGCCGTCGGACTGGATGCGCGCGGTGAAGCCCACGGCGTGCGCGCGTTCGCCGTCCACCCCGGCGGCATCCTCACGGACCTGGCCCGGCACATGTCCGAGGAGGAGATCCGCGCCTCCATCGCGAACTCCGACAAGATTGAACCGCTGAAGACCGTGGAACAGGGCGCCGCGACCACGGTCTGGTGCGCGACCAGCCCCCAGCTCGCGGGCAGGGGCGGCGTCTACTGCGAGAACGCCGACATCGCCGTGATGGCGCCCGCCGACGCCACCGTCCGGCGCGGCGTGAAGGACTTCGCCGTGGATCCGAAAAAGGCCGACCGGTTGTGGTCCGCGAGCGAGGCGTGGACCGGCGTCCGCTTCAATCCGTGACGCGCGGTCCGCGGATCCGCGCTACGCCCGCGAGAACAGCGCGCGCGTGCGCTCCAGGTTGGGACCGGGACGCGGCGAATAGAAGGACACGCGCAGCTCCCGCCCGTCGGGTTCGGAGTACGTGAGCGTGACGTTCTCGAACGCGATGGGCCCCCACTTCGGAAGGAGGAACACCTTCACCATGGAGGCGGTCTCCACCACGTCGTGCTCGCTCCAGAGTCGCGCGAACTCCGGGCTCGCGGCCTGGAGCTTCTCCACCAGCGCGTCGAACTCCGACCGGTCCGCGGCCCTCGCGGCGTCCATCCGGAACCCCGCCACCGCGCGGCGCACCGCCTCATCCCACGTGGGCATGCGCGCGCGCCGCTCGGGATTCATGAACAGCGCCCACAACCCATTGCGCGCCTCCGGGGAGGAGGCCGGAAGCTCCAGGTCCGCGTAGAGGACGGTCGCCGGCGCGTTCCACGCGACGATGTCCCACCGCCGCGTGGAGACGAGCGCCGGAAAGGGATGCGCATCGAGCAGCCGTTGAAGCACGTCACTCACCGACTCCGGTGAGCGCACGGGCATGGACGCGGGCCGGCCGTGCGCGAGCGCGAAGAGGTGCAGGCGCTCCGTCGGCGTGAGACGGAGCGCGACCACCAGGCGCTCCAGCAGCGGTTCGGAGACGTGGATGTCCCTCCCCTGCTCCAGCCACGTGTACCAACTGACGCCCACGTCCGCGAGCCGCGCCAGTTCCTCGCGGCGAAGGCCCGGCGTGCGCCGCCGCGAACCGGAAGGAAGTCCCACGTCCTCCGGCCGCAAACGCTCACGGCGGCTGCGAAGAAACTGCGCGAGTTCGACGCGCCCGGAGTTGCGGGAGGTGTCCGTCACGCGGCGGAACGTTAGGCGAACCCTCCGCGCGCGGCATCGGAACCGGCGTGCTCCTCGCGTGAACGCTCGGAAGGTGCCCTCCCCTTCCGGCGGGCGGGCCTCTTCGGGTTGCACGGAGCCCCATCCCCATTTACATAGCACACTATGCACATCATGAAGACAGTAGGCATCATCGGGGGTGGTCCGGGCGGGCTGACGTTGGCGCGCATCCTGGAGACACGGGGCATCGCGGCCACGGTGTTCGAGCTGGATGAGCACCCGCTCGCGCGTCCGCAGGGAGGTTCGCTGGACCTGCACGGCGACTCGGGACTGCGCGCGCTTCGCGAGGCCGGACTGGAGGCCGGGTTCAAGGCCGTCGCCCGGTACGACGACCAGGGCGACGCCATCTATGACGCCCAGGGGACGCTGCACCTCCAGCACAACGAGGCGAGCGACGGCGACCGGCCAGAGATTGACCGTACACAGTTGCGCTCGCTCCTGCTGGACAGCCTCCCCGCGGAACGGATCCGCTGGGGGAGCAAGGTGTCCTCAGTGGATCCGCTCCCCGATGGGCGTTACCGCGTCGTGGGCCCCTCGGGCTCGCTGGGAGAATTCGACCTGGTGGTGGGCGCGGATGGCGCGTGGTCCAAGGTCCGTCCGCTCGTGTCCCCGGCGACGCCGGCCTTCACGGGCGTGCTCTTCATCGAGCTGCAAATCGACAACGTGGACACGCGGCATCCGGCGGTCGCGAAGCTGCTCCCGCGAGGGAAGATCTCCGTGGTCGGGGGCAACCAGGGGCTCATCGCCCAGCGCAGCAGCCACGGACAGGTGCGCGCGTACTTCATGTTCCGGGTGTCCGAGGCGCAGCTCCAAGAAGGGCTCGTGGACACGTCCTCCCCTGCCCGCGCCCGTGAACAACTCAAGGCGCTGCTTCCCGGGTGGGCGCCATCCCTGCTTGCGTTCATCGACGCGTGCAATGACACCCTCACTGAGCGCCCCATCGTCGCGCTGCCCGTGGGACACCGGTGGACGCACCGGCCGGGTGTGACGCTGCTCGGGGACGCGGCCCACGTGATGCCGCCCTTCGCTGGCGAGGGCGTGAACATGGCGATGCTCGACGGACTGGAGCTGGGGCTCGCGCTCGCGGCGGACTCCGACTGGAGCCGGGCCGTGAAGGGCTACGAGGCGGCCATGTTCGAGAGGGCCGCCATCGCGGCCGAGGGCTCCATGCGGGGCCTGGACTTCCTCTCCGAGCACGCGCTGGAGCACGTGCTGGAGCACTTCCGGGAGATCCAACAGGAGCTGGCGGGCGCGCACTGAAGCCGGAGCCCGGGCGCCCTCCCCTCCCCTACTGCTTCGCGAACACCGCGACCTGGCGCTCGGCGCCGGAGAACGGGAGCCGGTACGACCGGGCGGACACCACGCGCAGGTTGCGCTCGGCCGCGCGCGACTGGAGCTCCGCGTCCGTCTGCTGTTTGCCCAGCATCGCCACCACGCGTCCGCCCTCCTCCACATACGCGGGCGCCAGGTTCAGCCAGTCCGGCAGGTCCATGAACGCGCGCGCGATGAGCACCTGCGCGCGCGGAATCCCTTCCGTCTCCGGCTTGCCTTCCGCCCGGGCGTGCAGTCCGCGCACGCCGACGAGGCCCAGGCTGGCGGCGGCGGCCTTGATGAACGCGATCTTCTTGCCGACCGTGTCCACCAGCGTCACGCCCATCTCCGGCAGCTCCAGCTTGAGCGGCAGTCCGGGGAAGCCCGCGCCCGCGCCCAGGTCCAGCAGCGACGTCGCGCCCCTCACCTCCGGCAGCACCGCGAGCGAGTCCAGGAAGTGCTTCTCCAGCACCTCCTCCGGCGCGGTGATGGCCGTGAGGTTCACCTTCGCGTTCCACTTCAGGAGCTCCGCCATCAGCCGCTGGAGCCTGGGGCCCACGTCCGGTCCCACGGTGATGCCCAACGCACTGCATCCGGATGCCAGCTGATCTGCGAACCGCGCGTTATCCACAACACCTCCACCCCGAAGGGCCCTTCAAGTCCTTGGAATCACTCAGGAGAAATTCATCCCCAGAAATGTCCACACGTTATCCACAGCCCTGTTCCTGATCACTTGACGGCCCCTGGCCCCGCTTGAGCGCGACCAGGAGCAGGGACACCGCGGCGGGCGTCAGGCCCGGAATCCGCCTCGCCTGCCCCACCGTCCCGGGCCGGTGCGCGGACAACTTCTCCACCGCCTCCGTACCCAGACCGCGCACGTCCGAGAAGCGGAACGTGTCCGGGATGCGCCAGCGGTCGGACGCCTCCGCCTCGCGCGCCGCGGCCCGGGCGGCCTGGGCGATGTAGCCCTCATACTTCACCTCCACCTCTACCTCCTCCGTGACGTCGGGGGTGAGGTCCGGGAAGTCCGCGCGCTCTTGCGCCAGCTGCGCGTACGTCACCTCCGGGCGCTTGAGCCGCGGGGTCAGGCCGGTGCGCTTGAGCCGCGCGACCTCCGCCGTCACCGCGTGGGCCCGAGCCTCGGCGCGCTCCAGCGCCTCTTTCGGAAGCAGCCCCACGCGATGCCCGTGACGCGCGAGCCGCAGGTCCGCGTTGCCTTCGCGCAAGCGGAGCCGGTGTTCGGAGCGGCTGGTGAACATGCGGAATGGTTCATCCACGCCCTTCGTCACCAGGTCATCCACGAGCACCGCGCCGTGCGCCTCGTCACGGCCCACGACGAGCGCCGGTTCGCCCTTCACCTGGAGCGCCGCCTGGATGCCGGCCCACAGGCCCTGGAAGGCGGCCTCCTCGTAGCCGGAGGTGCCGTTGAGCTGGCCCGCGAAGAACAGGCCCGCGACGGCCTTCGTCTCCAGCGTGGGGTGCAGCTGCGTGGGCGGCGCGAAGTCGTACTCCACGGCGTAGCCGTAGCGGATCACCTCCACGCGGGACAGGCCGGGGATGGTGCGCAGGAACTCCAACTGCACGTCCGCGGGCATGCTGGTGGACAGGCCCGCCGGGTACACGAGCGGCGACGTGGGCCCTTCCGGTTCCAGGAACACCTGGTGCCGTTCGCGAGCGGCGAAGCGCACCACCTTGTCCTCCAGCGACGGACAGTACCGGGGCCCTCGCCCCACGATGTCCCCCTGGAACAGCGGCGAGCGGTGCAGGTTGTCGCGCAAGAGCCGGTGCGTCGCCTCCGTGGTCGCGGTGAGGCCGCACGTCACGGAAGGCAGACGCGGAAACGGCAGGCCCTGCTCCACCTGCGTGCGCCAGGAGAGCGGCCGCACGCCTACGTCCCCCTGCTGCGGAGTGACGGCGTCCCAGTCGATGCTGTCGCGGGACAGGCGCGCGGGCGTGCCCGTCTTGAAGCGGCCCAGCGTGAAGCCCAGCGCGTGCAGTGACTCCGACAGGCCGCGCGCGGCTTCGTCCCCCAGCCGGCCGCCGACCTCCTTCTGCTCGCCCACGTGCATGAGCGCGCGCAGGAAGGTGCCGGTGGTGAGGAGCACCGCGCGCGCCACCACCTGGGTGCCGTCTCCCAGCACCACGCCCTTCACCCTCCCCTCCTCCGCGACGACGGCGGCCACTTCGCCCTCGAGCACGGTGAGGTTTGGCTGGGTGAAGAGCACGGCCTGCATGCCGGCGGCATAGGCATCGCGGTCGCAGAGGACGCGGGTGGCCTGCACGGCGGGGCCCTTCGAGGGATTGAGGACCTTCACGTGCGTGCCCGCGAGGTCCGCCGCGCGGCCCATCTGTCCGCCCAGCGCATCCAATTCACGCACCAGGTGGCCCTTGGCGGTGCCACCCACGGCGGGGTTGCAGCTCATCACGGCGGCGCGCTCGCGCTTGAGCGTCACGCCCAGGGTGGACAGGCCCATGCGAGCACACGCGAGCGCCGCCTCGCAGCCCGCGTGGCCCAGCCCCACCACGACGATGTCGTATCGGAGTTCCATCGCGTCCCGGGGGGTATCACGCCCCGGCGCGTCCGTGGCAAGCCGGGCATCATGGGCATGCGGACACCGTCCACCCGGCTGGCTCCTCCCCGACCTGGGCCGTTTCCCAAACACAGACATGGCCCGAAGTTCGGGAGCACGCGAGGCGGGCAGTGGGAGGGGTAACAACGCCGCCCGCCTCGCGCGCACCAGTCATCGTGGATCCGTCCAAGGGCGCGCCTGACACACCGGTGGCGTCTCTGGCCCTTCAACGGCGATGGCATCCATGGGACCTGCCCACACGAGTCCCCCGGCCCTCGTGTCTTCACATGGCGTCGCACACACGGGGGCCGGAAAGCGGCCCATGCGGTGAGGGCGCATGGGGGCTCTCGGACTCGAACCAGCGAGGCCGGCGGACCCTCCGTGTGCGCGACGGGGAAGGGTATAGCGGGGGGGTCTGACATTCCGGGTTCCAGGCCCCGCTCCAGAGGGGGCCCGGAACCGCGCGGAGTCAGCGGGTGGCCGGGGGATTCGACCGGCTGGGGCAGTGCACGTTCTCCGGGCAGCGCCCGTCCGACTTGGGGATGCACGCGCCGCAGCACTCCATCTCGTCCGGGCGGCACGCCGGCACGCAGGCGCCACACTGCACCACGCCGCCGCAGCCGTCGTCCGCGGTGCCGCACTTCAACCCCAGCGTGGCGCACGTCGCGCGCTGACAGACGCAGCGGTCATCCACGCAGGACTCGTTGGGTTTGCACCCGGGCGTGCAGGTGCTGACGGGGCCCGAGGGTTCCTTCTTCGGCTCGGCGGGCACGGACGGGGCCACGCAGCGGCCGTCGGTGCAGGTGCCGGCCTGACAGTCGCCGCAGTCGATGAAGCCGCCGCACCCGTCTGGCGTCCGGCCACAGGCCACCATCGCCTGCGAGCACGTGGCCGGCGCGCAGCCATCCGGCGCCACGTTGTCCCGCGACGCGCGCACGGTGCCGCCGCTCGGCGTGCACGCGCCCCACAGTCCCAATGCCAGACACAGTCCGGCCCACCGGCCCAGGCTCCGCACCGCTTCCATGTCATCCACTCCCTGGGCTCCCATGCCGGGAGCCTTGAACGGCCCCATCATGCGCACGCCCGGGACAGATGTCCGGGGCCATGCGACGGGGCAGGGGAGGGGAGGGGAGGGCGCTTCAGCGCTGGAGGAAAGTGCGCACGTGCTGGATGGCCTCTTCCTCGCTCTTGGGTTTCTCCTCGCGAGGCGCGGGCACCTTCAGGCCGCGCTGCGCCGCGGGACGCTGCTCGATGGCGGCCAACCACCGCTGCACGCCCGGCAGCCCGTCCACGGACACACCGGCCCAGTCGTGGATGCGCACCCACGCCCAGTTCGCGATGTCCGCGATGCTGTAGTCGCCGGCCAGGTACTCGTGGTCCTTCAGCCGGCTCTCCAGCACCGTGTACAGGCGGCGCGTCTCGTTCTGGTACCGGTCGATGGCGGGCTGAAGCTTCTCCGGGAAGTAGCGGAAGAAGACGTTGGCCTGCCCCTGCATGGGGCCCACGCCCGCCATCTGGAACATCAGCCACTGGATGACCTGCGAGCGGCCCTTCGCGTCCGTGGGCATCAGCTTGCCCGTCTTCTCCGCCAGGTAGAGGAGGATGGCGCCGGACTCGAAGACGGCGAAGTCCCCCGCCGCGCGGTCCACGATGGCGGGGATGCGGCCATTGGGGTTGATGGCCAGGAACGCGGGCTGCTTCTGCACGCCCGTGGAGATGTCCAGCGCGTGCACGGTGTACGGCAGCGCCAGTTCCTCCAGCGCCACGGAGACCTTGTGTCCGTTCGGCGTGCCCCACGTGTACAGGTCGATCATGTCACCCTCGCTTCGCGTGTGAAGAGGTGCGCTCCCTCTAACGGCGGAAGCGCACCACGCGCACGTCGAAAGCGGGGGCATCCCCCAGGGCCTCGCGCATCAGCTCCAGCGCGCGGTCCTCGTCGAAGCTGCCGGAGCCCGCGCCGATGATGGGGAACGCCACGGAGCGGAAGCCGTGCTCCTGCGCCCGAGCCAGCGCGTTTCGCACCGAGTCCTGGATGGACCGCGCGGACGCGCGCCAGAGCATGTTGATGCCCGCGACGTGGATGATGCCCTTGAAGGGCAGGGTGCCCGGCCCGGTCACCACCGCCGAGCCCAACGGCATGGGCCCCGCGCGCGCGACCTCGCGGAACGGCGCCGTGCCGCCGCGGCGCTTGATGGCCCCGGACACCCCCTGCGGCAACAGCAGCCACCAGGGGATGACGTTCCGGTTCCACGCGTTGACGATGGCGTCCACCGGCTGCTCCAGCAGGTCGCCTTCCACCAGTTGCACGGGCATGAGCGCGGACTCTAGCGCCCATGCCCAATGACAGACACGGCTTTACGGCGACGCGTTCGCCTTGGCCGGAGCCGGCGCCTGCGGGGCCTGGGCCTTGGAGGCGTTCGCGAAGTCACCCGCGCGCACGAGGGTGGCCTTGCTGAAGTCCAGGTGGTTGGCCAGGGCCTTGCGCACGTCCTGGGCGGTCAGCTTCTGGAGCTTCGCCTCGATGTCCGCGTCGAACTTCAGCGTGCGCCCCAGGTACAGGCCGTCCGCCAGCTGCTGCGCCAGGTTCCCATCCTGCGCCCGGGCGGACTGGCGGTACTCCAGGAGGCCCGCGCGCGCCTTGTCCAGCTCCTCCTGCGAGAAGCCCTTCTGCACGGCGCGGGTGACCTCCTCGCGCATGGCGGCCTCCAGCTTCTGCGCGTTCTGCGGCGCGTAGATGGCGTAGGTGAGGAACCAGCCCACGGTGTCCAGCTCCTGGGCGGACAGGCTGCTGCCCACGCCATAGGACAGGCCGTCCTGCTGACGCACGCGCGTGGCCAGCCGCGAGTTGAGGAAGCCACCGCCCAGCATGAAGTTGCCCATCATCATCCCGGGCCAGTCCGCGTGGTCGTCGCGAATCTGGAGCAGCTGTCCGGCGAGGAAGTACGCGTTGGCCTTGTCCGGCGTCTCCAGCACCACGGACTTCGGGGCCACGTCCTGGTACGTCCGGGCCACGCGCGCGTAGGGCGCCGGGCTCTTCCAGCCGTCGAGCAGGGGGCCCACGAGCGAGGTGAGCTCCTTCGCGTCGAAGTCACCCACCACCGCGAGCTCCCCGCGCGAGGCGCCGAAGAACTGGCGGTAGAAGTCACGCGCCTGCTCCAGCGTGACGGCCTTCGCGTCGGCCAGGCGCTCATCCAGGGTGGGCACGTAGAACGGGTGGCCCTTGGGGTACTGGGTGCTGAGCAGGCGCCAGAACGCGATGGTGGCCTGGGGCTGCGGCTCGCTGCGCTGCGACTCCAGCGAGGCCAGCCGCTCCTGCTTGAGGAGCGCGAACTCCTTCGCGTCGAACGCGGGCTCGCGCAGCACCTCCGCCATCAGCTTGAGGACCTCCGGGAGGCTCGCGCGAGGGCACTCGATGGAGACGCTGACGCCCATCGCGCCGCCGTCCACGCCCACGCGGGCCTTGAGCTTGTCGAGCGCGTCGTAGAGCTGCTGACGGGTGTGCTTCTTCGTGCCGCGCATGAGCATGCCGCCGGCGTAGGAGGCGGCGGGCAGCTTGCCGTTCACGGTCTCCGCGGTGCCCCAGCGCAGGTCCAGCGCCAGGTTGACCATCTCCCCGCGCGTCTTCTTGGGCAGCAGCGCGTACTTCACGCCGTTGGCCAGTTCGCCGCGCTGCACGCGCGATTCGATGTTGGCGGGGGAGGGGTCGAAGGCCTCGCCCTGGGCGACCGCGGCCTTGCCCTGGTAGCCGTCCACCATCTTCGCCACGTCCACCGGGGGCGGCAGCTCCGAGCGGTCCGGCTTCGGCGTGGGCACGAAGGTGCCCATCGTGCGGTTGGAGCTCTTGAGGTACGCGGCGGCCACGCGGGTGACGTCCGCGGGCGTGACGGCCTCGATGCGGTCGCGGTGCAGGAAGAGCAGGCGCCAGTCGCCCACGGCGGCCCACTCGGACAGGAGGATGGCGGCGCGCTCGGAGTTGTTGAGCAAGAGCTCCGTCTGCTTCGCGAGGGCCGTCTTCGCGCGGTTCACCTCCTCGTCGGTGAAGGGCGTGCGGGAGGCCTCCTCCACGGTCTTGATCAGCGCTTCACGCACGGGGGGCAGGGGCTGATCCTGCCGGGCCTCGGCGCTGAAGCCGATGACGCCCGGGTCGCGCAGCTGGAAGTTGAACGCGCCCGCGCGCGAGGCCTTCTTCGTCTCCACGAGCGCCTTGTAGAGGCGGCCGGACGGCACGTCGCCCAGCACCTGGGTGAGCACGTCGATGGCGGCGAAGTCGGGGTGGGCGCCCTCGGGCACGTGGTAGACGCTGGAGATGAGCTGATTGTCGCCCACGCGGCGCAGCGTCACTTCGCGCTCACCGTCCTGGATGGGCTCCTCGGTGTACGTGACGGGCACCGGATCCGCGGGCTTCTGGAGCTTGCCGAAGGTGGACTGCACGAGCGACAGGGCCTTCTCCGGCTGGAAGCGTCCGGCGATGACGAGCGTCGCGTTGTCGGGGCGGTAGTAGCGCCGGTAGAAGGCCTGGAGCCGGTCGATGGGCACGTGCTCCAGGTCCGCCTTCGCGCCGATGGTGGCCTTGCCGTAGTTGTGCCAGAGGTACGCGGCGCTCATGGTGCGCTTGAAGAGGATGCCGCGCGGGTTGTTCTCGCCGGACTCGAACTCGTTGCGGACCACGGTCATCTCGCTGTCCAGGTCCTTGCGAGCGATGTGGCTGTTGACCATGCGGTCCGCCTCGAAGGACAGCGCCCAGGACAGGTTGTCGTCCGACGCGGGCAGGGTCTCGTAGTAGTTGGTGCGGTCCAGCCAGGTGGTCCCGTTGGGACGCGCGCCGCGCTCGGTGAGGGCCTGGGGCACGTTGGGGGTGGTGGGCGTGCCCTTGAACATCAGGTGCTCGAGCAGGTGCGCCATGCCCGTCTCGCCGTAGCCTTCGTGCTTGCTGCCCACCAGGTAGGTGACGTTGACGGTGACGGTGGCCTTGGTGGGGTCCGGGAAGAGCAGGACGCGCAGGCCATTGGGCAGGCGGTATTCGGTGATGCCCTCCACGCTCGCGACGGGGGCCAGGGCCGCCTGCTTCGTCTGCGCGCGCGCGGCCTGGGAGGCGGCGGGTTTCGGGAGGGGAGCCGGGGCCCGGGCCCACACGGGAGGGGCCGCCACGAGCAGGACAGCCAGCAGGGCGAGCGGGGTACGACGCGTCATGCGGTCCTCGGGGTGCGAAGGAGAAGGCACGGGACTTCTAACCGCTCCACCGGGTCCTCCCATCCCGAGAAACCCGGGCCCACCGGGCAGGCGTCCACCCAGGGACATCCATGGACCGTCCCAGGTCCTGTCCCGCGCTTCCTACTTCACAGGTCGTCATGTATCCTGACGCGGATCCGATGTCAGGATGGGTTGGTAGGAAACTCGCGCGTCACCAGGGAGGGAACGGAATGGCGAAGGCGATGGGCGGGGACCTGATGCTGCAGATGCTGCACGAGTTCCGCGAGATGCAGGAGGAGGCGAAGGAGCAGTACGCGCGGACCCAGAAGGAGCTCCGGGTGCTCCGCATGAAGTGCCGGGTCGTCTACAGGCGAACTCAAGTCTTCGCGGATCAGGTCCGTGCCTTCTCCAGGGAAGTGGATGGGTTCCGCGACAATATGCATGAGTTCGTCACGCACCTCTCGACGCTCGCGAAAGAGGTGGATGGCATCAAACTCCACCAGACGAAGATGTTCGGTCAGGCGGGCCGCATGCTGAACCACCTCGCGGATGCCCAGTCCACCGACCGCAAGCGCATCGACGTCCTGGAAGAACGCATGGACGGCCCAGAGGAAAACTGAGCCCTCCATGCGCCCCGTCACTCAGGCGTAGATGCCCCCGGGCGCCATCGCGGAGCCGGAGCCCAGGACCTCCTCCACCTCGCGGACCTCCTCGGACGTCAGCCGGAAGTCCCCCGCGTGGATGAACCCATCCACCTGCTTCGCGCTGCGCGCCCCCACGATGGCGGCGGTGACGGCTGGCCCCCGCAGCGTCCAGGCAAGGGCCACCTCCGCCGGGGAACGGCCATGCCGCGCGCCCACCTCGCGCATGCGCTCCACCAGCGACAGGTGATGCGACAACTTCGGTTCCTGGAAGTCCGCGCTGCCACGGCGCCAGTCGTCGTCCGGCATCGCCAGGATGCGCTCGCGTGTCATTGCCCCGGTCAGCAGGCCGGACGCCATGGGTGAATACACAATCACGCCAATGCCCTGCGCCTGGCAGTAGGGCAGCAGGTCGTCCTCGATGTCCCGGTGGATGAGCGAGTACTGCGGCTGCAACGACGTCACCGGGGCAATGCGCCGCACCTGCTCCAACTGCGAGACATTGAAGTTGGACACACCCAACCAGCGCACCTTGCCCTGCCGTTGCAGCTCCGCCAGCGCCGTCCACCCCTCCTCGAGCTCCGCCCCGTCCTCCACCGGCCAGTGCACCTGATACAAATCAATGGCATCCACCTTCAGCCGGCGCAGGGACGCCTCACACTCCTCGCGCACCGAGTCCGCTTTCAACCGGCGGCTGACCTTGCCCTGTTCATCCCAGACCATCCCGCACTTGGTGAAGACATACGGACGTTTATCCCGGCCCTTCAGCGCGCGGGCCACCACGTCCTCGGAGTGCCCCAGCCCATACACCGCCGCCGTGTCGATCCAGTTGATGCCCGAATCCAACGCACGCTGGATGGCTTCAATGGACTGCGCGTCGTCCTGAGCGCCCCAGGCGAACGCCCAGCCGCCCCCTCCAATCGCCCACGCGCCAAATCCCAGCGCCGTGAGCTCCATGTCGGAATTGCCCAACCGTCGCTTCCGCATTCCGTGCCTCCCGGGCCTGAAGGCCCCTGGTCCCTGGAGGGACGGTGTGCACCGTGCACCGCGGCGGCCCTCGCGCACGGGCCCGGGTGCCGGCCCGCCCCCCGGCCACCAGGACGGACGGGCCCTGGCTCCCCGTCCGCCGCCCATCAATGCGCCGCACGCAAGCGTCGTCGGAAGCGTGCGTTGATGGTAGGCCGCCTGAAGATGGGGGAATGCCCCTCGGGTACTCGGGCACCAGGAGTCCTTCCGGATGAAACGCTTCTTCATTGGCGCGCTGGCCTTCATTGGGGCGCTGTCCATCCTCTTCGTGGTGGGTGTGGTGGGGCTGTTGATGCTCGCGGCGTCCAGCAAGCCGGGTGTGCCGTCCAACCTGGTGCTGGAGCTGGACCTGCAGCAGCCGCTGCCGGAGTACACGCTGGACACGTCCCTGGCGGGCGCCTTCGGCGAGGAGCCCACTTCCCTGAGGGACGTGGTGGAGGGCCTGGAGAAGGCCGCCACGGACCCCCGGGTGAAGTCGCTGGTGGTGCGCATCGGGCAGCCGGGCAGCTCGGCGCAGGTGCAGGAGCTGCGGGACGCGGTGAAGGCCTTCCGCGCGTCGGGCAAGCGGGCGGTGGCCTACGCGGACGGCTTCGGTGAGGCGGGCAACGGCACCGGCGCCTACTACCTCGCGAGCGCCTTCGACTCCGTCTACATCCAGCCCTCCGGCGACGTGGGGCTCACCGGCCTGGTGATGGAGACGCCCTTCGCGCGCGACGCCTTCGCGAAGTTCGGCGTGAAGCCGGAGTTCGGCAAGCGGGCCGAGTTCAAGAACGCCGTCAACACCTTCACCGACGAGTCCTACGGCCCCCACCAGCGCGAGGCCACGGAGGCCTTCGGCAACAGCCTCTTCCAGCAGGTGGTGAAGGGCGTGGCGGAGGGCCGCAAGCTGTCCGAGGACGAGGTGCGTGCCCTCATCGACCGCGCGCCCTTCATGGGCCAGGCGGCCGTGGACGCGAAGCTGGTGGACGGGCTGCGCTACCGCGACGAAATCCACGACGAGCTCAAGCAGCAGGCCGGAGAGGGCGCGGAGTTCCTCTACGTGGAGAAGTACCTGGAGCGCGCGGGCCGGCCGCACCAGACGGGCACCACCATCGCGCTCATCTACGGCGTGGGCGAGGTGCTGCGCGGCAAGAGCCAGTCCAACCCGCTCTCTGGCGGCCAGGTGATGGGCGGCGACACGGTGGCGGCGGCCTTCCGCAAGGCGGTGGAGGACCCGTCCGTGAAGGCCATCGTCTTCCGCGTGGACAGCCCGGGCGGCAGCTACTCCGCCAGCGACACCATCCGCCGGGAGGTGCAGCGCGCGCGCGAGGCGGGCAAGCCCGTCATCGTCACCATGGGCTCCTACGCCGCCAGCGGCGGCTACTTCGTGGCCATGGCCGGGGACAAAATCGTCGCCCAGCCGGGCACGCTGACGGGGAGCATCGGCGTGTACAACGGCAAGTTCGTCACGTCCGAGCTCTGGGCGAAGCTGGGCGTGAACTTCGACACCATCGCCTTCGGCAAGAACGCCACCTTCTCCAGCTCCGACCACGAGTTCACCCCCGAGCAGCGCGCGCAGTTGGAGTCCGAGCTGGACACCATCTACCTGGACTTCACCAGCCGCGCGGCCCAGGCGCGCAACATGCCGCTGGAGAAGCTCCAGGCGGTCGCGAAGGGGCGCGTGTGGACGGGCGAGGACGCGCTGGAGCGCGGGTTGGTGGACGCGCTCGGCGGCTACCCCAAGGCGCTGGAGCTGGCCCGGGAGGCCGCGAAGCTGCAGAAGGACGCCCCGGTCCGCATCGTCGTCTTCCCGCGCCCCCGGCCCACGGGCCAGGTGCTGTCGGAGCTCCTGGGCAACCACGAAGCGGACAACAGCGACGACGAGGCCACCGGCAGCCACGCCGCCGTGTCGTCCCAGGTGCTGGAGCAGGTGCGGGCCGTGTACCGCGTGGGCGCGAAGCTGGGCCTCACCGGGCAGGGCGCGGAGGGGCGCATGCTGTACGCGCCGCTTCCGGAGGTGCGCTGGTAGCGCTCGCTAGACGTGAAGGGGGACGGGGACGCGGCCCTCGGAGGGCCGCACCGGCCGCCCGAAGATGCTGTGGTAGCGCAGCGTGTGCGACGCGCAGCGGTGGCGGCGCGGGTCGAACACGAGGCAGCTGGCCACCGGGCCGGCGTAGACGTGCAGCGTGATGCCCGGGGCGTTGCCGGCGACGCTCACGCGGTGGATGGCGGCGCCCGGGTCGCGGAAGTCCACGTGCCCGGCGCCCACCGGCCCCACGCGCACCGGCGCCCCCAGCCTCGCCAGGCCGGGCTGCGTTCCGCCCTCCAGCAGCGGGTAGTTCTCCAGGAGGAACTCGCCGCGCTGGATGCTGAACCAGCACTCCTGACCGTCATGGTCGTGGATGGGCGAGGCCACGCCCGCGGACCAGCAGTTGATGACGACTTCCATTCCCTCGTCGCGGTGGACGAGGTTGCGCGTGTAACGGCCCGGCAGGAAGTGCAGGTAGGGCTTGAGGCTGGAGGGCTCCAGCCGCAGCCCCGCCATCCGCGCGTCCACCCCCGTGAGTCCCCCGGGAGCGGCGCGGCGCGCGCGGAGCATTCCCACGAACTCTCTCAGACACGCGTCAGCCATGCGTACAGGCTAGGGATGTCTGCGACATCCGGCCACCCTCGGGTCTGCCAATGAACGTCCGCTTTGTCGTCCCCCCCTCAAGGATCGAGGCGGGGTTCGTTGAAGGACGGTGAACCGGCGGGAAGAAGTGGCCGTACGGCGCCTTCTGGGTCCGAGCAGGCAAGCCGCACCCGGCTCGACTCACTCCTTCCGTTTTGAATGTAACTTTACACCCTCCTGACGTAGAGGGGAGGGCATGTTGGGCAGGTCGTCCCGGCCGAAGCACCGAGGGGGGCCGGAGGAGAACGAGTGATGAAGAAGCGCCTGGGGGACATCCTGCTCGCGCGGGGTGTGGTGGATGCATTGCAGTTGCAGTCGGCGCTGGCGTACCAGCGCAAGTGGGGCGTGGCGCTGGGGCAGGTGGTGGTGGACCAGCGCTTCTGCACGGCGGAGGCGGTGCTGTCCGCGCTGGCGACCCAGTCCGGCGTGGAGGCGGTGGACCTGGACGCCCAGCCCCTGGACGCGTCGCTCGCGAGGCTGATTCCCTGCAAGGTGGCGGAGGCCCACCGCGTGGTGCCGCTGCGGCTGGAAGGGCAGGGGGCGCGGGAGGTGCTGGTGGTGGCCCTGGCCGCGCCGGCGAGCCTGGCCACCCTGGACGTGGTGAAGAGCGTGTCCGGCAAGGCGCGGGTGGTGCCCCGGCTGGCCACGGACGCGGCCCTGGGGCGGGCCATCGGGCGGCTGTACCGGGGTGAGCCGGCGACGCCGCGGCGCCGTCCCGGGATGGAGAGCTTCTCCCTGCCGGAGTGGGACGAGTCGATGCCCCTGGTGGTGGGCTCGTCCCTGGCGGAGCTGACGGACATGCCGGCCCCGGAGCCCGTGCGGCGGGCGGACAGCCCGGAGCTGCCCATGCTGGCGCCGCTGGAGCCCGCCTGGGTGCCGACGCCGAAGCCGCGCGTGACGGTGCGCGAGCAGGTGCTCGTGTATGGCTGGGGCGCGGACGCGGCGGCGGGCCTGGTGCGGGTGCTGAGCGGAGCGGGCTTCACGGTGAAGGTGGCGAGCACGGGGGACGTGTGCGCCGCGACGGAGGCGCAGGTGGTGGTGGCGCCGCTGCCCGCGATGGAGGTGCTGGCGCAGCGGCTGCGCGCGCAGGTGCTGGTGGCGGGCAAGGCGCCGGAGCGGGACCTGCCCCGCGCGCAGGCCGTGCATGCGCGGGGCTTCGTGGCGGCGCCGGTGGATCCGGACCTGCTGCTGCGCTCGGTGCGGCGGCTGTCGCGCGCCTCCGAGGAAGCGCGCCTCAAGCACGCGAGCTGATCAGGGCAGCGCGACGAGCCGGGGCATCTCCTCCGGCGCGTCGGGGAGCCACAGCGAGCCCAGCTCCAGGGAGACGGAAGGGAAGGGGTCGGCGCGCACCAGGGCGTCGTCCTCGTGGCTCGCGGTGAGGAGCCAGCCGCGCTTGAGGCGCTGGTACACCTCCAGCGTGCGCGCGACGGGGTCCACCAGCCAGACGTAGGACACGCCGGCCCGCGCATACAGGGGCAGCTTGCGGGCCCGGTCCAGCGCGGTGGTGGCGGGGGTCAGCACTTCGCAGACCCAATCCGGCACCAGGGTGAAGAAGGCGGCGCCGGGCTCCGGCGGGGCGGCCACGCGCTCACGGCGCCAGGCGGCCAGGTCCGGCACGAGGATGTCCTCGCCCAGGTGCAGCTCCGGCGCGCGCAGGAAGCACCAGCGGCCGTTGCCGCCACGGCGCGGATCCAACCGCTCCCCCAGCTCCACTCCCATCATGAAGGCCGCGCGAGCGGGCGCCACGGAGAGGCGCGGCGAGGCCACCAGCTCGCCATCGAGGATTTCCCCCACCCAGCCCGACGGCAGCGCCGAGAGCAGGGAGTGAGAGGTGGGTTGAAGGTGCTGAAGTGCCGTCATGAATCCTCGGGGAGCGCCGGTGAACGCGAGGCATTCTAGGGAGGGGTCTGACATGCGGACCGCCACCCGCGGAGGCACTACTTCCCGATGCAGAAGCGCTGGAAGAGGGTGTCCAGGAGTGCATCGGAAACGCTGGTTCCGGACACCTCGCCCAGGGCCTCCAGCGCGAGCCCCACCTCGCCGGAGAGGACCTCCAGGGTGGACACGCGTGAGGCCTCTTCCGCGCGGCCCAGCGCCTCGGCGGTGCGACGCAGGGCGTCCGCGTGACGCTCGGAGACCAGCGCCACCGCGGAGGGCGTGCCACCGCCCCACAGCCGCGTGAGTACGGAGGTCCGCAGCGCCTCCACCCCTTCGCCCGTGAGGCCGCTGACGCGCGGCGGGGCAGGGGAGGGGAGGGCCGCGGACGCCGCGTCGCGGATGGGCGATGCCCCCGCATCGTCAGACGGAGAAAGCGCGAAACGGTCCGCTCCCGCGCCGGCACGGGGCGAGTCCTGTTCCCGCCGCGCCCCCGGCAGGACATCGCACTTGCCGGTGACGACCAGCACGGGCGTGGCGCCGGCCTCGCGCGTCCACGACGCGGCCTCTTCGCGCGACGTCTCCGGAGGCAGCACCAGCACGGCCAGGTCCACGGCCGCGAGCAGCTCCCGCGTGCGCGCGATGCCCAAGGCCTCCACGCGTCCGGGCGCCTCGCGCAGGCCGGCGGTGTCGTAGAGGGTGACGCCCAGGCCGTCCCACTCGACGCGGGCCTCCAGCGCGTCGCGGGTGGTGCCGGGCTCGTCGTCCACCAGCGCGCGGGCCTCGCCCACCAGCCGGTTGAACAGCGTGGACTTGCCCGCGTTCACCGGGCCGTACAGCGCCACGCGCGCGCCCTGGCGCACCAGCCGTCCACAGCCCACCTCCGCGCGCAGCGCTTCAGCGACAGAGCGCAGCGCGGTGACGCGAGGCCCGGCTTCCGCGTCCGCGCCCTCCGCCTCGTCGGGGAAGTCGAGGACGCCTTCCAGGTCCGCGTGCAGCTCGCGCAGCGGCGTCTCCAGCGCGTGGATCCGCTCGGCCAACGCACCGGACAGACCGGCCGCTGCGGCGCGCACGGCCGCCTCCGAATCCGCGGCCACCAGGTCCGCGACCGCCTCCGCGCGGGTCAGGTCGATGCGGCCATTGAGGAACGCGCGCCGGGTGAACTCCCCGGGCAGCGCCGGACGCACGCGCTCGTCCTCCAGCGCCCGCTCGAGCAGCAGCCGCAACAGGCGCGGGCTGCCATGCGCCTGGAGCTCCACCACGTCCTCGCCGGTGAAGGACCGGGGCGTTTGGAAGTAGAGGAACAGGCCCTCATCCAGCACCGCGCCCGCCGCGTCCACGAATGACGCCAGGTACGCATGGCGCGGCGTGGGAGCCACCGGAACGCCGGGCGCGAGCCTCCGCCCCACCTCCAGCGCAGCCGGTCCGGACACGCGCAGGATGCCCACGGCCCCCGAGGCGGGTGCGGTGGCGAGCGCGACGATGGTGGCGGAGTCAGACGTCATGACCATTCCGATTCACTGGCACGAAGCGCCGAGCGGCGTCAGGTCCTCCAGGTTGGTGAAGGCACAGCCCAGGGTCGCACTGTCTTCCGCCACCGGCCGGGCCGAGAGCGTCGAATGCGCCACGCGCACCTGGGCCCCGGCCTTCGCGTAGCCCGCGACGCCGAAATTTTCGATGGTGGAATGATCGATCCGAAGAGTCACTCCGTTCCAGGGCTCGGAGTTCACGTAGAAGCCGTGGCCGGAAAGGCCCGACGTCCCGAACAGCTTGCTGGAGCGCACGACCATCCCCCCGCTCGATGCTTCGGTTGGGAATTCGCCGACGGATACGGCCGCGGACAGGGCGCCGTATCCCACGGTGACTTCGGAATCCACGAGGGACACGTTCGTGCCGTTGTCGGCCTGCACGCCGATGTTGCGCGGACCGCCCTGGGCAGCCGCGGAGATGAGCAGCCGCCGCAGGTGGACGATGTACCCGTAGGCGCGCACGCCAGTGACCGCCGTGGTGGGGATCTCGCCCAGCGCCTCCACCCGCGAATCCTCCACGGTCACGTAGCTGTAATCGAAGGCGCATCCCAGCACCTCGCCGGTGGAGGACTCCGCGCGGATGTCGGCGTGGGAGATCACGTTCATCCACATGGTGGCCACCATCGAGTAGTACACGCCGGCCGTGAACTTCTTGCCGTGAAGCGCTTCGAGCCGGACGTCCCGCACCGTGAAGTAGGGGGTGCCGCTGTAGAGCGCCACCGACCGGTCTCCACCACCCGTGTTGCCGATGTAGAGGTCACGTACCCCGGCCTCCTGGAATCCCTCCACCGTGCCCAGGCCGGACGTGGAGGACACGATGCGGGAGACCTGGGCACCCCTGCCCCGCAGGTACACGCCCTTCTTCAACTCAAGCCCCGTGTTCCCCAGGTCGTAGGTCCCGGCCCCCAACTCCAGCACCCAGACCTCCGAACCATCCGAGGGCACGGCGTCGACAGCGGCCCGCAGCGCGGCACCGGACTCCAGCGCGGTGGCGGCCAGAGGAATCAGCCGGATCCGCGCGGTCGCGAGTACGTCCGCGGCGGAGGGGCCCATGTCACCCTTCGGGCCCATGGCACCGGCCGCCCCCGCGGGCCCCGGAATCCCTTGAGGCCCCGTCGCACCGTCGGCACCCCGAGGTCCCATCGCACCGTCGGCACCCCGAGGTCCCGTCGCACCGTCGGCACCCTGGGGACCGGTCGCGCCCGCCGGCCCCTGCGGACCTTGAGGCCCCATCTCACCTACGGGCCCCGGAATCCCCGGCGGCCCCTGCGTCCCCGAGGGGCCCGCCTCTCCCGACTTGCAGCCGGACACGACCAACAACAACGCCACCACTGCACGGCGAACAAGCGAAGCACCCACGGGAGCAGCCCCCTCGGAACGGAAGGCGCGCATTCTCACCTGGGATGCTTTCGCACCGGAAGAAGGCCTGCCCGCGCCCGGAATGGGGGCGCGGAGGCCTCTTCCTCCTACCGGACGCCCTGCGGCGGAGTGGAGCCGCGAGCAGCGCGCTCCACGTCTTCGCGGTGTGCCTCGATGTACTTCTCCACCTCGGCGTCGTCGACCTCCAGGTCGCGCAGCACGCCCGGGTAGACGAAGCGGAACGCCGGGGACTCCTCGTCCCCCCGCAGGCGGAAGCTCATCTTCAGCACCGCCGCGCCATACAGCTTGTCCTTCAAACCCTTCGCCTTACCCATTCGTTCCTCTCGTGCCCGCCGGCGGTCCCTGGCGGGCACAGCCCGCTCAGGCGTCGACGTCGTCTTCGTCGTCGTCCGGCAGCAGGCTCCGCTTGGGCATCGGGGCGGGCTTCGCCGGGGTGAACACCACGCGTCGGTTGCGGCCTTCGCCTTCCGCCGCCACCTTCACTCCGTCCACTCCTTCTACTGCCTTCAGGACGCGCGCGCGGTCCTCAGTCTTCATCGCGGCGAACGCATAGAAGCGCCCCAGGCTGGCGGACTTCTCCGCGAGCTTGCGGACGGCCGCCCGGAACACCGGATCCTCTTCGACCTGCAGCGCGCGCTCGTCCGTCTCCGCGGCCTTCGCGGGAGCCTGCTGTGCAGCCGACTTTCCGGCCTGCTGCGCCGGCTGCCCACCGCGAGCGTTGCGCTGCTGCGGCTGCGCGGCCGGAGCGGGCGCCGCGGCCCGGGCCGGCTGCTGCGCGGGCGTGGAGGCCACCTGCGCCACGGACGCGGCCGGAGCGGCGGCCTGCTGCTGCGCCGCCGCGTCACGGCGCGGCCGGGGCTCCGGGTGCGCGCCCGCGCCCAGCATCACCCAGCGGCGCTCCACGCCAGGGCGGTGGAGCATCTTGTTGAGCAGGAACTGGAGCGAATCCAGCACCTGGCTGCGCTTGCCCGGCTCCACGCCCGGAGGCGCGCCGGACTCGAAGTGGAGCGCCACGGACAGGCTGCCGTCGGCCGCGTCCTGCAGGTCCAGCCGCGCCGGGAACCCCATCAGCCCGAGGATGTCCGTGAGCAGCTTCTCCACCCGGGGTCGGAAGTCCCCGCCGCCCGCCACCACCTGTGCCCCGCTCACTTGCGTTTGCCTCCCCCGGCGGTGACCACCGCCGGCGTCCCGCCACCCGTCTGGTTCTTCTTGCGGTCCAGCCACTTGCGCAGGCCCCACTGCTGGCCAATGGAGAGCACGTTGTTCGTGAAGATGTAGAGCGACAGGCCCGCCGGGTACTGCAGCAGCGTGAAGGTGAAGATGATGGGCATCACCCAGGTCATCATCCGCGCCTGCGCCGCGTCCATCATCTGCGGCTGCATCTTCTGCGTGATGATCATCGACACGCCCAGCGCCAGCGGCAGGATGTACGTGGGGTCCTTGTAGGTGAGGTCGCGCCAGACGGGGCCGAAGAAGGGCTCGCCGTAGATTTCGAAGCTGTTGCGCAGCGACGTGAACAGGGCAATCCACACCGGCATCTGGATGAGCAGCGGCAGACAGCCGCCCAGGGGGTTCACCTTCGCCTCCTGGTACAGCTTCATGATCTCCAGGTTCTGGCGCTCCTTGTCGTCCGCGAACTTCTTGCGGATCTCATCCATCTTCGGCTGCAGCACCTTCACCGCCTCCATGCTGACCATGGAGCGGTAGGTGAGCGGCAGCAGCGCCAGCTTCACCACCACGGTGAGCAGGATGATGGCGACGCCCCAGTTCCCCACGATGCCGTGGAAGAACTTCATGACGGCGAGCAGCAGCTTGCAGACCACCGCCCAGATGCCGAAGTCGACCGTGTCCTCCAGCATGGGGTGGAAGGCCGTGGTGGACAGGCCGGCCACGCCGCGCAGCTCCGTGCCGGGCACGATGCGCAGGAGGTCCGGGTCCTTGGGGCCCGCGTAGCCGCCGAAGCGGAAGGTGGCCACCTGGCCGGGGGCCACGTTGAGCGGGAAGCCCGCGGACACCTCGCGCGCGGTGGGCGTGGCGGTCAGCGTGCAGTGCCCCTGCAGCGCGCCGTCCAGCGGGTAGAGCGCGGACAGGAAGTACTGCTGGTTGATGCCGAAGAAGGAGATGGGGCCCTTCGTCTCCTCGGGCGGCTTGTCGCCCGGGGACAGGTTGTGGAGCTTGTCCTCCACCCAGCACGCGGAGCGGCTCAGGTTGCCCACGCCGCCGAAGAAGGACGGTGCGTGCTCGAACTCCGGGTCGATGGCGCGGCCGTAGTGAACCTTGAGCTCACCCGACTGCGCCTGGGCGGAGGTGTTGCGCACCTGGAGGGTGTAGGTGAACTCGAAGCCCTCGCGAGGCCACAGCACCGTCTTCGTCACCTCCCACGGACCCTGGCGGCCGGTGAACACCACGCTGCCGCCGTTGTCGGTGGGGGCCTCCTGCACGGCGTAGCGGGTGTTCGCCGCCAGCGGGGAAGCGCCTTCGATGGTCACCGCGAGCGGCAGCGGCTGGCCGGGCACCGGGTGCGCCACGTTCATCTGCGGCGGCGGGGGGATGTCCTTGCCGAAGAGCTTCTCGAAGCCCTCCTTGACGGTGAGCGACTGCTGCTCGCGCATCTTCGTGCCCTGGAGCACGGCGGAGGTGAGGCCGGCGCCCTCCGAGGAGAAGGTGTACTTCACCTCCGGGCGGGCGAACTCCACGGTGCGCGCGGGGGGCGCCGGGACCTCCGCGTGGGTGCCCGCGTCCTCTCCACCCGTGACGCCCGGCGGCGGCACGGCGGCCATGCCCGGGGTGCCGGCGTCGGTCGTCGCGGCGATTTCCACGCCCGCGTCCGCCCCTTCCGCGCCCGGGGGCGGCCCCTTGGGGGCGAAGAAGAAGGTGTAGGCGGCGGTGGCCGCGAAGGAGAGGGCGAGCGCCAGGAGCAGCCGCTTCTGAGAATCGTTGGACTGGGGCGACAGCGGGTCGTTCGTCATGGAGTTCCCTGTGCCGGCGGCACGGCGCCGGAGGGCGGGCGGAAGCAAACCGTCAGGGGACGGGATCGAATCCACCGGGGTGGAATGGCTGGCAGCGCAGCAGGCGCCAGACGGTGAGGGCGCTGCCCTTCAAACCGCCGTGCTTCTCCAGCGCCTGCATGGCGTAGGTGGAGCACGAGGGATGGAACCGGCACGCCTTCGGCAGCAGCGGCCCCAGGAACCGCCGGTAGAAGCGGATGGGCAGGGCGATGACGAAGGCGAGTGGACTCATGGGGCGGGCTCTTTAGGAGGCACGCGCGGTGCCGGAAAGAGCCGTTGCAGCTTACGGGTGACGCCGTCGAACGCACGGGAAACTTGCGCGAAGGAGGCTTCCTTCGCCGAGGAGCGGACGACCAGGACTACGTCGAGACCGGGGGGCCATTGCCCGCGGTGCTTGCGGAACAGCTCGCGGAGCACTCTGCGCAGGCGTGCGCGCACCACCGCGTTGCCCACCTTGCTGGAGACGGTGAGCCCTACGCGGGAGTGCGCCCGGTTGTTGCGTTGAACGAGGGCCAGGAGGCAGTCGGACGGAAGCTTCTGACCGCCCTCCTGGACTTCGAGGAACTCACGGCGCTGGAGCAGGCGAAGGGCCTTGGGGAAGCGCTCGTCGGTTGCCTGAGGCACCCGCGGCGCCGCTCCCTCGGCCATCGTCCGTGCGTCCAGTTACTTCTTGAACGACGACACCACCAGGCGCTTACGGCCCTTGGCCCGGCGGCGCTTGAGGACATCCCGGCCGCCCTTGGTGGCATTCCGCTTACGGAACCCGTGGGCGCGGTTGCGCCGGATCTTCGACGGCTGGTACGTGCGCTTGGACACAACGACTCCTGAGAGCTGAAGGTCGCACCTGAATCAACGGCGCGACCCGTACATTGGAAAGGGGGCGTCCGTAACCCTATTTCCTGGACAAGTCAATCAAGGATCACCAGCGCCGACCAAGCAGGCCCGGTCCCAAGGGGTCCCGGGCCCCCCGTGTAGGGGTGAAGCATACTCCGATCACCCCCCGGGTGCCGTCAGGTCACGGGGTGGTCGCGCAGAATGGATCCACCGGGGCGGACCACAGCGAGTATCCCGGGGCCCCCGGGAAGCCGGCGAAGAAGACGCGGTCCCCCACCCGCTGGAAGCCCACGGCCCGCGCGGGCTTCCCTGGCGAGCCGCTGGGCACCGCCCGGGTCCCTTCGAGCGTGCCGTCCGTCACCCACGGGCCGTAGCCCACATCCTGCGTCCAGTTCGTGAAGAACACGGTGCCCGTCCCGGTCGCGTAGAGCGGCGAGCCGTACTCATCTTGCGTGCTCAGCTTCGCGGAGAGCTTCCGGGTGCCGTCCGTGGTGCCGTCCGTCACCCACAGGCTGACCTCCACGGGCGCGGGACCCCAGGCGTAGATGGCCTGCTTGAGGAGGATCCTTCCTCCGGCCCGTACGACCTCCTCGTCCAGGACGGCCGTCTCCAGGTGCGCGTAGGGGTTGTCCAGGGTGGCCACGAACGTCTTGCCGCCGGACAGCGCCAGCCCGCGCAGCACCAGGTGCTTCGCGTCCTCGGTGTGGGACAGCATGACGGCGGACGTGCCCGCGATGCCCAGGAGCTTGCCCCCCTTGGCGAAGGCTCCCAGCTTCGCCGTGCCGTCCTGCGTACCGTCCGTCCTCCAGACCTCCGTCGCGCCAGGGCCGTCGTTCACGAGCGCGAACACCGCCGTGGCGTCCACGACGTGGGCCTCGCTCAGCGCCACCGTCGCGGACACGTCCAGTTGCTTCAGCCGGCGCGTCCCGGCGGCCGTCCCGTCCGTCCGCCACAGCCGCGTCCCGGTCTCGGGGTCCTGGACGACGAAGACCACCGCGTCCCCCACCTTGAACAGGCGCGCGAGGCGGGCCTGGGCGCCGAAGGCGTGGGCCCGAGCCGTGCCGTCCACCGTCCCGTCCGTGCGCCACAGCTGGAGGCCCGCTCCGTCCTGGAGGAAGAACACGCGGCCGGTGGCCGTGAGCTCATCGCCTACGAGCGCCGCGGCGGATCCGAAGTCCTTCAGCCGCACCGTCCCCGCGCTCGTCCCGTCCGTGCGCCACAGCTCCACGCCCCCCGTCGCGCAGGGGGCGTTGAAGAAGGACACGCCCGCGCCGAGTTCCCGGAAGCCGGAGACCGCGAGGTGGTCTGCGCACGCGGGCAACTCGCTGGCCCGCTGCGTCCCTTCCACGGTGCCGTCGCTGCGCCACACCTCGGAGTCGCTGGAGGAACTGGCGACCTCGAAGTACAGCCGGGTGCCGGCCGCCATCAGGTTGCGGATCGTCCCCACGGCGTTGGCGGGCACCAGTTCCACGGTCCCCGCGCCCGTCCCGTCGCTCCGCCAGAGCGCGTCACCCGAGCCATCCCACAGCGTGAAGTAGAGCGTCCCCGCCACGTCGGTCAGGTTCAGGGGAATCGGCTCGCTGGAGAGCGGCGTCCCGGGCACCCGGTTGGAGGGGAACAGCGGCTTCACCTCCCGCGCCACACCGGGAGCACATGCGACCGCGGGCGCGGGGGCCGCATCCCCACCGGCCTCACCTGGCTCAGCTGCCTCACTTGACGGCTCCGCCGCCACCGTCTCCGAAACGGGCGCCACCTGCGCCGCTCCGGCCTCCACCGGGCTCTCCGGTGCATCCCCTTCCTGCGCGCCGCCACAGCCCATGAGACAACCCACCACTGCTACGCTCCACCATGCATTCATCCGCATTGCCGCTCCGTTATCCCCTCGTACTGGCAGCAAGGTTGAATTCACTGGACGGATGACAACCCCCTCCCCGCAGGGCATGTCGTACATCCATCCGGAAATCGACAGCGGGCGCGGGCGCTCGCGGAAGGTGGGGTGGGCGTGACGAACGGATCCACCGGGAGTGATCATCCCCACCCGCCAGGGCGCCTCCGCTGATCCGTGCTACAGGCCGGTTCCTTGATCAGCCGGAGAGCGGGTGTTAGCACCGCCGAACGCCCGCGGGTTCCCTCCTTCCGCTGCGTTTCCGAGCCTCCACGTGAACGCCCTCGCCCAAGCCCCTTCGCCTTCGCTTCCCAGTGCCGGCGTCATCTGGACCCGCACGCTGGAAGCCATCCGTCAGGAGGGGCTGCACTACGCCCTCACCTGGCTGGAGCGGATGCGCCCCATGGAGGTGCGCGAGAACGCCCTGGTCCTGGGCGTGCCGGACCGCTTCTTCCGTGACTGGGTGGATGACCACTACCGCTCCATGCTGGAGACGCACATCGCCCGGCTGGAGCCGTCCCTGGGCCGCGTCGCCTATGAAGTCGTCGTCGGTCCGCCGCCGTCGTCCGCGGACCTGCCGCCCACGCCCACCGTCAAGGTGAACTCGATGCGGCCCGCGCGGCTCAACCCGCGCTTCACCTTCGACACCTACGTCGTCGCGGACAGCAACCAGCTCCCCGCCGCCGCCGCGCAGGCCGTGGCCCACCGGCCGGGCCACAACTACAACCCGCTCTACATCTACGGCGGCACCGGCCTGGGCAAGACGCACCTGCTCCAGGCCGTGGGCAATCACATCTGGGAGAAGGACCCCACCCAGCGCATCGTCTACCTCTCCAGCGAGCAGTTCACGAACGAGTACGTGGAGAGCGTGCGCGAGCACCGCATGACGGACTTCCGCCGGAAGTTCCGCGAGGAGTGCGACGTGCTCCTCATCGACGACATCCAGTTCCTGGGCAAGCGCGAGGAGACGCAGAAGGAGTTCTTCTACACCTTCGAGACGCTCTTCGGCCTCAACAAGGCCATCGTGCTCACCAGCGACATGGTGCCCGCGGAGGTGCCCGGCATGGAGGACCGCCTGCGCAGCCGCTTCGCCATGGGCCTGATGGCGGACATCCGCGAGCCCACCTACGAAACGCGCGTCGCCATCCTCCAGAAGAAGGCGGAGCAGGAGGGCCTCAACCTGCCCGACCCCGTGGCGCACTTCATCGCGAAGCACGTGCAGAAGAACGTGCGCGAGCTGGAAGGCGCGCTCGTGAAGCTGTCCGCGATGCACAGCCTCACCAAACAGCCGGTGACGGAGGAGTTCGCGTCCCAGGTGCTGCGCGACATCCTCCCCGCTCAGCGCACCGTGGACGTGGAGGCCATCCAGCGCGAGGTCGCCCGCTTCTACAAGGTGACGGTCGATGCGCTGAAGGAGGACCGGCGCCACAAGGCGCTCGCGCACGCGCGCCAGGTGGCCATGTACCTGAGCCGCAAGCTGACCAAGAGCTCCTTCCCGGAGATCGCCTCGCGCTTCAACAAGGACCACTCCACCGTCATCTCCGCCGTGCGCAAGGTCGAAGGCCTGCGGGAGACGGACGCGGCCGTGCACCGCGACCTGTCGGAGCTGGAGACGAAGCTCGGCGGCATGTAGTCCGCGTCAGGGCTGTGCCGGTTGTGACGGGGCGGACACCTCCTCCAGCGTCCTGCCGCTCTCCTGGTCGCTGAGCTCCGCCGAGACGTCCCCCAGCGAGAGGATGCCCACCAGCCGCTTCGCCCGGTTCAACACCAGGATGCGGCGGATCTGCGAGGCCCTCATCTTCTGGGCCGCCTGGGTCAGGTCATCATCGTCGTAGACGAACTCCACGCCCCGGGTCATCGCCTGGGCCACCTGGGTGCGCTCGGCGTCCAGCCCCTGCGCCACCGCGCGGATGACGATGTCCCGGTCCGTGACGATGCCTACCAGTTCGTCGCCGTCACACACGGGGATGGGGCCCACGTTCAGCAGGCGCATCTTCTCCGCGGCCATCCTCAGGGAGTCAGACGGGCGGACGACCTCCACGTCGGATGTCATTACGTCGCTCACTCGTTGCGTTGCCATGGCGTCTCTCCTGTGGGGTTCCTCCTCACGCTGAGCACCGGCCTGTCCGCTGGCATGAGCCGCCATCACGCGCGTCTGTCCATTTCCCCGGGCCTCGGGCATGCTGGGGCTTCGCGGGCCTCGTGGGGCTCGCGCATCGGGACGCCCGGCCGGAGGCGCTCCCCCTCGCGTAGTGCTTCCGACATGCCCTCCATCCCCTGGTTGCGTGCTTCCGGCCTTGCTGTCGCCGCGCTGTGTCTGTCTGCCTGTGACAGCGGCTCGGACACCACCGAGCTGCGCTTCGGCATCCACCCGACGACCTACATGCGGCCGCTGACGGCGGAGGCTTCCTCCCGGCGGACGGCAATGGAGTCTCCGCCGCCGCCGCCCACCTTCCGCTCGGATGACGGCCTCGTGTTCACGGTGGAGTCCGCCAACGCCACGCTGTTCGACGTGCGTCTGTATCTACCGCCCGGGCGCGAGTGCTCGGACTACGAGGGCCAGCTGGATCCATTGGTGACGTGCACCGACGCGGCGGACGGCGAGTACGGGATGCTGAGCGTGCGGGAGCCCCTGGAGGTGGATTGGATGAACGCCACCCTCCTTCCGGACTGGCCGCTCCGCATCCCCCAGGGATTCTATGGCTCCGTCGAGGCCCGCCTGGGCCAGAACACGCCCGCGCTGCCCAGCTTCAGCCTGGAGGCGAGCTTCACCTGGAAGGACCAGCGCCATGTCCTGAAGGTGGCCTTCCCCTCCACCGCGGCCCTGCGCTTCGAGGCACGAGATCCCCTGGACATCCTCAGCGGGGGCGAGAACTCGCTCGTGGTGGGCAGCCTGGATTTGACCACGTGGCTCGACTTCATCCCCGTGGAGGCCTGTCTGGCGTCAGGGGACCTGACCCTGGACGGCACCACGCTGCGCCTGGAGACGGGGAAGGGTGAGTGCGCGAACGCCGCCGTGCTCATGCGAAACAACATCGAAACCAGCGCCAAGGTGTTCCGCGCCACCCACCGGTGAGCCCATGCCCATGCCTTCCCGTTGGCTGTGTCTGTCTTTGATGTCCCTGGGGTTGTCTGGCTGTAACACCGGGACCCATACGCGGCTCATCTTCACGCTGGACCCGAACCTGCCAGGCGCGTCTTCCCTGGCGGTCCCGGCCTCCGGCGTCCAAGCCATGACGTCTCCGCCCACGGCTCCCGACATCACGTCCGGCGACGGCATGCGCTTCCAACTGCAGGACGCCAGCGTCCGGGTGACGGACATCCGTCTGGCATTGGCCGGGGGGCTCGGCTGCGACGACGTGCGCGAGCAGCTCCCGGAGAACACCGGGTGCGTGCAGTCGGGAGACTCGGCCACGGTGACGCTCGCGGGCCCGTTCGCCATCAACCTGCCGTCAGGGGAGCCCTACGAGGCCGTGATAGAGCTGCCTCCCGGCACCTACCGGCGGATCGACTTCGTGCTGGGGAAGAATGGCTTCACCGCCCAGACCCTCCACGCCGGAGATGCCTTCTGGGGCATGGACCTGGAACTGCCGGAAGGCACGGCCATGGCCTCCGAGGCCGCATCGGACCTCACGCTGACGGAGGGCGGCTCCCTGCGCGTGATGTTCAACCAGGATGCCTGGCTGAAGGAGCTGCCGCTGTCCGCGTGCTACCAGAACGGGGACTGGCCCCAGCCGGGCCCCAAGCGGAGCCTGGACGAGGTGGGCGGCAGGTGCCAGGGCGCCGGGGACCGGGCGCGCGACGCCATCCGCACCCAGCTCAAGCTGGAGACCCGCTCCTTCTGATCCCTGCGGTCAGGAGTGGATCAGGCCGGACAGCCACGGCCCCAGGACGAGCCACCACAGCAGCGGACTGAGCAGCCCCAGGACCAGCCCCGCGAGGGCCTGGCCCCGGCGGCCGATGGGCGGCGTGGCCTGCGGGTCCACGCGCTGGAGCGCCACCGCGCCGCAAATCACCGCGAAGGGCGCGAGCAGGGGCATCAGCACCGAGCCAAAGCCATACCGCACGGCCTGAGCTGCCATGGGATTGTTGTAGCGCTGGTCCCACAGCGCCTTCAGCGCCCCGGGCGACACCGGCAGCCGGAAGAAGAGCTGGTTGCGCACATCGCGGTGGATGCGCATCCCGGTGAGCAGCCCGGGGATGGCGCACACGAAGTAGAGGAAGCGCCCGTCCCGGTTCATGGCATCCGCCACCCCGGCCATCACCAGCGGCGTCACCAGCAGGGCGTGCCGCGCCCAGCGCTGGCCCAGGAAGAAGGCCACGCCCACCGGCACGGGCAACAGCAAGAGGAGCGTGAACAGCGACTCCCGCTTCGCGCGCAGCCCCCACTGCGTCAGCGCGGCGGCGGTGGCCACGCAGAGCAGCAGCGTCACGCCTCCCACCACCCACGCCCATTCATCCCGCTTGCCCCAATAGCGCTGGCGCAGGGTCTCCAGGTAGTTCACCTCCGGGCGCGCCGCGCAGGCCCGGCAGTACAGGCGAGCGTGCAGTCCCGCCACGGACGTGGCGCAGTCCGCGCAGAAGAAGCTCCCGCAGCGGGAACACGTGCCGCCCGCGGGCAGGTCCGGGTGGACCGCGCAGCGGCCCTGCGGGGACAAGGGCGCCTCCAGGCTCATGGCCGCAGTGTCGCACGGCGAGCAACACCCGGCACCCCCAGGCCCACCCCGTCTCCTTCCGGCTTACAGGCCCCGGGGCGCGTGCTAAGCGCGCGACAGACCGTCCTGAACCGTGGAGGAACCTTGTCCCGATTGAAGGCCCTCGCCGCAGCGGCCCTGTTCGTGGGGCTTCCGGCGCTCGCTCAGACCCCCGAGGCGAAGCCGCTGGAGCCCGGCCGCGAAAACCTGGCCATCCCGTATGAGAAGTACACGCTGCCCAACGGCATGGAGGTCATCCTCTCCGTGGACCGCAAGCTGCCCGTGGTGGCCGTCAACGTCTGGTACCACGTGGGCGCCTACGACGAGACGCCGGGCCGCACCGGGTTCGCGCACCTCTTCGAGCACATGATGTTCCAGGGCTCCAAGCACGTGCCGGATGACGTGCACATCGGCCTCTTGGAGCAGGCGGGCGCCACGGACCTGAACGGCACCACCAGCTTCGACCGCACCAACTACTACGAGACCGTGCCCAGCAACCTGCTGGAGACGGCGCTGTGGTTGGAGAGCGACCGCATGGGCTTCCTGCTGGACTCGCTCACGCAGAAGAAGCTCGATACGCAGAAGGAGGTCGTGAAGAACGAGCGCCGCCAGAGCGTGGAGACGGCCCCCTACGGCGAGGCGCAGGAGAAGGCGTGGCAGACGCTGTTCCCCGCGCCGCACCCGTACTCCGGCAACGTGATTGGCTCCATGAAGGACCTGGACGCGGCCACCGTGGACGACGTGAAGGGGTTCTTCCGCAAGTGGTACGCGCCCTCCAACGCGACGCTCGCCATCGTGGGCGACTTCGACCCCGCGAAGGCCAAGGCGCTGGTGGAGAAGTACTTCGCCACGCTGCCCTCCGGGCCCAAGCCCCAGCGTCCGGACGTGAAGCCGGTGAAGGTCACGCGCGAGACGGTCATCCGCCACGACGAGAAGGTGGCCACGCTGCCCCTGCTCACCATGTCCTGGCTCACCGCCCCGTACCTGAAGCCCGGGGACGCGACGGCGGACGTGCTCGCCACCGCGCTGGGCACGGGCCGCGCGAGCCGCCTGTACCGTCGGCTGGTGCTGGACAAGCAGTTGGCCCAGAGCGTGGACGCCGTGCAGCAGAGCCAGGGCGCGCAGTCCGTCTTCTCCATCGAGGCGGTGGCCCGGCCCGGCGTCACCACGGACACGCTGAAGAAGGAGATCGACGCGGTGCTGGACGAGGTCCGCAAGGACGGCGTCACGCAGGAGGAGATCGTCCGCGCGCGCACCCGCTATGACACGCGCCAGCTGGCGGGTCTGCAGGCGGTGGGCGGCTCCGGCAGCAAGTCCGACACGCTCCAGAGCTACAACCAGTTCGTGGGCGAGCCCAGCTACGTCGCGCAGGACCTGGCGCGCTACCAGGACGTGACCCCCGACGCGGTGAAGCAGTTCGCCAACGACGTGCTGCGCCTGGACGCGCGCGTCGTGCTCCACGCGGTGCCGTCCGCCGGCAAGGCCGCGCCGTCTTCCGCCCCGGGCAAGGAGGCCCGCTAGTCATGCACCGCCGAATCCTCACTGCCCTCCTCACGCTGTCCGTCGCCGGCTGCGCCACCACGAAGCCCGCGGAGACGCCGGCTGAAACGGCGCCGGCCGCGCAACCTCAAACCCAGACACCGGCTCCGGACGCGGAGGCGTTCCGCGAACAGCAGCCCAAGCCCGGCAAGCCGCCGGACATCGTGCTGCCCACGTTCGAGCAGGCGAAGCTGGACAACGGCCTCACCGTCATCGTCAGCACGCGCAAGGAATTGCCGCTGGTGTTCGTGGGCATCGCCTTCGCCGCGGGCGTGGCGCAGGAGCCCGCCGCGAAGCTGGGCATCGCGGACCTGTCCTACCGCATGCTGTTGGAGGGCGCGGGCAAGCGCGACACGGTGGCGCTGGACAACGCGTTCGCGGACCTGGGCGTGTCGCCCGCGCTGTCGGTGGACCCGGACGGCGCCTTCGTGGGCGCGCGCGTGCTCACGACCAACGTGGACGCGGCGATGAGCCTGCTGTCGGACGTCGTCCTGCGGCCCACCTTCGACGCCAAGGCCTTCGAGCGGCGCAAGAAGCAGCACCTGGGTGAGCTGGTGCGCCGCATGGGCGACCCGAACTTCCTGGCGCAGGAGGCCTACTACGAGGCCGTGTTCGGCGCGGACCACCCCTACGGCCACACGTCCGGCGGCACGCCGAGGACGGTGGAGTCGCTCACGCTGGCGGACGCGAAGAACTTCTACACGAAGAACACGGGGCCTCGCGCCGCCGCGCTCATCATGACGGGCGACGTGACGCTCCAGCAGGCGGTGGAGTGGGGGAAGAAGTACTTCGGCGGGTGGAAGGGCGGGGCCGTGGCGCCCAAGCCGCCGCCCGCGCCGCCCGCGCCTCCGCGTCAGCAGGTGCGCGTGGTGGCCAAGCCGGGCCTGGAGCAGACGGTGGTGCTGGTGGGCCGTCCCGGCCTCGCCGCGGGCCACCCGGACGAATACCCGCTGGAGCTGGCGACCACGGTGTTCGGCGGCTTCTTCGGCAGCCGGCTCAACATGAACATCCGCGAGGACAAGGGCTACAGCTACGGCGCCAACGCGCACCTGGGCACGCGCCTGGGCGTGGGGCCGCTCACCGCGTACGCGGCCGTGCGGCAGGACGTCACGGGCCCGGCGCTCAACGAGTTCATCAAGGAGCTGGCCGGCATCAAGTCCAACCCCATCACGGAGAAGGAGCTGGCCGCCGCGCGCGAAGGCCTCATCCGCGCGTTCCCCGGCGCCTTCGAGACGGTGGAGGGCCTGGGCGGCAGCGCCGCGCAGCTCTACTTCCACCGCCGGCCCATGGATGAGTTCAAGCGCACCGTGGAGGGCCTGGAGAACGCCAGCGCCGCGGAGGTGCAGCGCGTGGCCGAGTCCTACCTGGACCCGGCCAACATGCAGGTGGTGCTCGTGGGCGACCCGCTGGTCATCCAGGAGCAGGTGACGCCGCTCAACCTGGGCAAGCTCACGCTGGTGGAGACGGCGTCGTCGGACAAGGCGCCTGCGTCCAAGTAGCGAAGCGCTCCACTTCGAGGTGTGGAAGCCGGGGTCCCGACGTGGGTGTCGGGGCCCCGGTTTTTTTCATTCCCGGGTGGGCTCGTTCTCTTCCTGGCGGGCCTCGGCCTTGAGGCGGCCGCGCTCCTCGCGCTCCTCGTCGTCGATGTCGTCCATGACGCTCTGGGGGTTGTTGCGGGGTCCGCCAACGGGGCCGTCGCTGTCGAGGGCGAACTTCTGCTCCTCGGTGGAGTGCTTGGCGTCGTCCGCGTACAGGGGCTTGGTGTCGTCCGCCTCCAACCCCCGCTCCACGCGGTCCTTGGCGAAGCCAGGCTTGTGGGCGGTGTCGCTCTTCTTGCGGGTGGCCATGGGTTGCTCCGGAAGGTGGTGGGACAGCTCACACACGCTCAATGTCGGCAGCCCAGGCCGCGAGCACCACGATGGGGACCGTGGAGCGGGGGATTGGTTGCCTGCCCCCTGACCCTGGCGCGCGGAAGCGGCTAGGATGGGGACTCCATGGTCGGACGCAGCGGGAACAGCCAGCGGCACGAGGGGACGACGTCCTCCGTGGGCGCGCGCGTGCGGACCGTGATGACCGAGACTTGCACTCGCACCGGCCTGACTCCTCGCGGAGCGCGGACCGCCTGACTTCCGAAGTGGACCTCCAGAAGGTCCCTCCTTCCGAACCCGGCCCCGCGCTCCTCCCGAGCGCGGGGCTTTTTCGTTGCCCCACCTGCCAGTCGCCAACCCCGAGGACCCGCATGACGCCGCTTCCGATGTGCCTCCCCAGCCACCGAGTCCCGCCGCTCCGGAAGGAGGCCGTGTCATGCGCGTGATGAAATTCGGTGGCACCAGTGTCGGAGATGCGGAACGGATGCGTGGCGTGGTGGCGCGGGTGGAGGAGGCGCGCAAGGCCGAGCGGGTGATGGTGGTGGCGTCCGCGGTGTCGGGCATCACGAACCTGTTGGTGGAGGCGGCGAGGGTGGCGGAGGAGGGCGAGTCCGTGCAGGAGGCCTGCGCCCGGTTCGACGACACGCACTCCGCCATCGCGAAGGCGCTGAGCGTGGAGGACCTGAAGCCCGCGCAGACCCGGCCGCTGGCGGAGGGCCTGGTGGCGCTGGGCGTCGAGCTGCGAGGGCTGTTGCAGGGCGTGGGGTTGCTGCGGGAGTGCTCGCCGTCCGTGCTGGCGCACCTGTCGGGGCTGGGGGAGCGGGCGTCGTGCCTGCTGCTCGCGGCGCTGATGGAGGCGCGGGGATTGGCGCCCGTGAGCGTGGACCCGAGGCAGGTGCTGCTGTGCTCGGGAGACCCGCTCCAGGCGACGCCGAAGGCGGAGGAGATCCGCGCGCGGTTCGCGCCGCTGCGTGAGGCCGGACCGGGGCTGATGTTGATGCCGGGCTTCTTCGGTGGGGATGCGCGCGGCAAGACGATGTCGCTGGGGCGGGGAGGGTCGGACTACTCGGCGGCGCTGGCGGCGGCGGCGCTGGATGCGCGGCTGTTGGAGATCTGGACGGACGTGGACGGCATCTTCAGCGCGGACCCGAGGCTGGTGCCGGAGGCGTTCGCGCTGGAGGAGGTGAGCTTCGAGGAGGCGATGGAGCTGGCCTACTTCGGCGCGAAGGTGCTGCATCCGAAGACGATCGCCCCCGCGAGGGAGCGGGGCATCCCCGTGCGGGTGTGCAACAGCTTCCGTCCGGAGCACCCGGGCACGCGGGTGACGGCCACGGCGCCGGCCTCACGGCACCCGGTGCGCGGGTTGTCATTCCTGCCGGACATCGCGCTCATCAACATCGCGGGCGCGGGGTTGAAGGGCGTGCCGGGCACGGCCGCGCGCGTCTTCGAGGCGATGGCGATGGCGTCCATCTCCGTGGTGTTGATCACGCAGGGCTCGAGCGAGTCCTCCATCAGCTTCTGCGTGGGGGAGGCGGAGGCCCGGCGGGCGGTGCTGGAGCTGGAGGACGCGTTCGAGGTGGAGCGCGAGGCGGGGAAGGTGGACCCCATCGAGCACCAGCCGGGGCTCGCGGTGTTGAGCATCGTGGGAGACGGGATGCGGCACCGGGTGGGCGTGGCGGGGACGTTCTTCAGCGCGCTGGCGGACGTGGATTGCAGCATCGCGGCCATCGCGCAGGGGTCGAGTGAGCGCAGCATCTCCGCGGTGATTTCTCGCGAGGACGGCCCGCGAGCGATGGCGCATGTGCACCGCAAGGCCTTTGGCACCACGGAGGTGGTGGAGCTGCTGGTGGCGGGCGTGGGCACGGTGGGCGGGGAGTTGCTGCGGCAGATTCATCAGCAGGCGCCGAAGCTGCGGGCGCATGGATTGGATTTGCGGGTGTGTGCCATTGCCAATAGCAGACACAGCCTGGTGGCGCCGGAGGGCGTGGCGCTGGAGGGGTGGAAGGCGCGGCTGGATGCGAGTGAGTCTGGGTTCACGCTGGACACGTTCCGGGCGTGGGCGAAGGCGAGGCGGCCGGGCCGGCCCATCTTCGTGGACTGCACGAGCAGCGAGGACGTGGCGCTGGGGTATCCCGCGTTGATGTCCTCCGGGCTGCACGTGGTGACGGCGAACAAGAAGGCCAATGCGGGACGGCAGGAGCACTGGAAGGCGCTGCGGGAGACAGCGGCGCGGCACCAGCGGAGGTTCCTCTACGAGACGAACGTGGGGGCAGGGCTGCCGGTCATCGACACGTTGAAGAACATGCTGCGCACGGGCGACACGGTGCACCGGGTGGAGGGCATCCTGTCGGGTTCGCTGTCTTTCATCCTGGGACTGACGGAGGCCGGGGTGCCGCTGTCGAAGGCGGTGGGCACGGCGATGGAGAAGGGCTTCACGGAGCCGGATCCGCGAGACGACCTGGAGGGCACGGACGTGGCGCGCAAGGTGCTCATCCTCGCGCGAGAGCTGGGGCGGTCGCTGGAGTTGGAGGAGGTGGCGCTGGCGTCGCTGTTGCCGGAGGAGTTCGACGCGAAGGGACCGCTGCCGGAGTTCCTGGCGCGGCTGCCGCAGGCGGATGAGATCTTCCAGAGGCGGGTGGACGCTCACCGGAAGGAAGGCAAGGTGCTGCGCTACGTGGGCAGCGTGGGGCCGGAGGGCGTGCGCGTGGGCCTGGTGCCGGTGCCGCTGGAGCATCCGCTGGCGGCGGTGAAGGGCGGAGAGAACGCGCTGAGCTTCCTGTCCGAGCGCTACAGCCCCACGCCGCTGGTGATTCGAGGGTACGGCGCGGGCGCGGCGGTGACGGCGGCGGGAGTGCTCGCGGATGTATTGCGATTGGTGGAGGGGCCGTTGCCCTGAGCGTGGGTGTTAGGCTTTTCCGCCATGAGGAAAAGCCTGACGTTCCTGGCCCTGACGCTATGGATGGCGGCGTGCGCGTCCAGCACGCCGCTCCAGCAGAGATGGGACGAAGCCGAAGCGGAGTGCGGTGACGCAAGCAGCGACGTCTGTGTGACCCTGGTCTGCGGGGACACGGCCTGCGGCTTCTTCCGGTGCGAGGACGTGCCCGGAGAGGTAGTGTTGGCGCGGGGTCTGCCGCCCCGGCCGCCACCTGTGGCTCCCGCGCCGGGGAGCGGCCCCCGGCGCAACTGGGGCGGCAGCATGGGCCTGCCGGGTGATGCCGAACCGGTGATGGTGTTCCCCTGGCACGGGACCCCCAGGCCCGCGCCTCCTCAGCGGCAGTTACCGGCGGGCAAGTTCGAGAAGCACCACATCTTCCCTCAGTCCCCAGACCTTGCCGCGTGGTTCAAAATCAAGGGCATCGACATCCACCAGTACACCATCCCCATCCCCATCCCCGTGCACGTCCATCGGCGCATCCACAGCGATGGTCCCAGCGGAGGCTTGTGGAACAAGGCCTGGCGTGAGTTCAGGGATACGAACGGAGGCGCTCCTCCAGTGGAAATCTTCAAGCACGCCGGTGAGCTGATCTATCGCTTCCAACTCTTGGGTGGTCCCATCCAGCGGTACAACTGAGCCCTCACTCATCTGAGGCCTGACGGTTCATGCCCTCCTTCTTCTGGCTCCGCGACGATGAAGCAGCCACATCCCGTTACAGCGGGGACTTCGATGCCGCGCACAAATGGATCCTGCCCGGCATCAAGGATTGCCCTGGATGCGGCGTAACTTCGGCTGGATGGGGACGTCAGTACCCCGCCGTGGACCTTTCACTCATCCCCGAGCATCGGGAATTCGAGGAGCCCCGAGCCGAGCCGTTTCATGAGTTCGTCCGCCTCAGGGACCTGGTGCGCCCGCTGGTGCCACCGGATGCATCGCTTCCTCCCGGAACAAGCTTCGGTCCGCTCACGGGCACCGCGTCCGGTCAGTTTGGACCGTTCACCTGGCAGGGGACCTCGCTGATGCTCATCCGCCGCGATGCGCTCGACGGTCTCCAGGCCGCGGGCATCCGCGGGCTGCTGGGCTGCAAGACGGAGCTGCGGTTCCGGCAGAAGACGCCACCGGACATCCTCGAACTCCAAATCGAACCGCGCGGCCTGCTGCACCGGGACTGCCTTCCTCCCGACCTGGAACCGCCCTGTCCCACGTGCGGACGACAAGGATTCCGCCGTCCGGACGACCCCATCCTCGACGGTGCTTCGCTGCCCACGGACAGGGACCTGTTCCGCTTGGACAACTTCAGCACCATGATCATCGGCACGGACCGCTTCAAGGACGCGGTGGAGCAGGGCGGTTGGACTGGCATCTCCTTCCGTGAGCTCCCCGTGCGTTCTTGAAGTCCCTGTCACTTGATGGCGCGGACCGCCTTGTCCGTGGCCTTCAGGTCGAACGCTTCCGGGTCGAAGGAACCGCCGACCCACTCCAGTCGTTCTTCGTGATCTTCGTGATTCGGATCTCGAAGTGCCTCGAGCAAGTCTTCGTAGCCAGGAACACCGCCGCAGTCGTCGGGCGGAGCAGCACGTGCTCCCGCGGTACAGATGGGGTAGCGCTTGCCAACCTCAGGTGGCTGCACCTTCTTGACGCGGATGCGGTGCACCCAGTCGTCACCGAAGTCGTAGATGTAGCCAAAGACACTGCGAGCCCGCGGGCCGAGGTCCGCGACGGTGTACTCGCGTTCATCCAATAGCGGTGGACCGCCCAAGCTGAAGTCATCCGCATCTCCCTTGGCCCGATGCCCGTACTTTTGCCGTGAGCTGTCCTCGAACATGTGCATGTGGCTGTTGGTCCAGCCGAAGGCTGCTTGCAGGATGCCGTGCAACTTCGAGAGCGGCGTGTCACTTCGAACATGAAGCTCTCGCCAGATGGCGGGGGCGATCTCCATCAACTCGACGTGCAGCACGTGAATCGATGGCTCGGAGGTCGTCTTCTTTCGGGTGGCCATGAATGGAAACCTCGTATTTGCCCCCGCCATGAAGAGAAATCGTCCCAACGATGGATGGAATGGATCGCGTTGATAATGACACGGTCGATTAGGCTTTTCCGCCATGAGGAAAAGCCTGACGTTCCTGGCCCTGACGCTATGGATGGCGGCGTGCGCGTCCAGCACGCCGCTCCAGCAGCGTTGGGACGAAGCCGAAGCAGAGTGCGGTGACGCAAGCAGCGACGTCTGTGTGACCCTGGTCTGCGGGGACACGGCCTGCGGCTTCTTCCGGTGCGAGGACGTGCCCGGAGAAGTGGTGCTGGCCCGGGGTCTGCCGCCCCGGCCGCCACCCGTGGCCGTGGCCCCTGCGCCAGGAAGCGGGCCCCGGCGCAATTGGGGCGCAGATATGGGCCTGCCGGGTGATGCGGAACCCGTCATGGTGTTCCCGTGGTACGGGAACCCCAAGCCCGTGCCTCCTCAGCGGCAGTTGCCAGCGGGCAAGTTCGAGAAGCACCACATCTTCCCTCAAGCACGGGACCTTGCCGCGTGGTTCAAGCTCAAGGGCATTGACATCCACCAGTACACGATCCCCATCCCCGTGCACGTCCACCGGCGCATTCACAGCAATGGGCCCAGCGGAGGCATGTGGAATGAAGCCTGGCGCGAGTTCCGGAGGGCGAATGAAAACGTCAAGCCTCCTGAGATCTTCAAGCATGCGGGAGAACTCATCTACCGCTTCCAACTTATGGGCGGGCCCATCGAGAAGTACAACTGACCCGATCTCGTGCGAGGACCGAACTCCATGACCCGTTACTTCGCTCTACGCCGCGACAAGGCGGTCTACCCGCTCTACAACGGTAGTACCGATTGCGCTCATAGGTGGGGGCTGCCCGGCCTCAAGGACTGTCCAGGCTGCGGCGCCACATGGTCGAGTTGGGGACACCAATACCCTGCTGTGGATCTGTCGGATCTTCCAGAGCAGGGAGAGTTCGAAGAACCCCGGCCCGAACCCCTCCACGAGCTCGCCCGCCTTCGCGAACTGGTACGCCCCCTGGCCCCTCCAGGTGCACCACTGCCACCCGGCACGTCCTTCGGTCCATTGGTGGGTACCGCGACGGGTAGGTTCGCGTCCTTCTCAGGGCTCGAAAGCTGTTGGATCCTCCTGCGCCGTGACGCCTTCGACAGTCTCCAGGCCGCGGGCATCCGAGGCCTTCTCGGCTGCAAGACGGAACTGCGGTTCCGTCAGAAGACACCTCCAGAGGTCCTTGAGCTCCAGCTCGAACTGCGCGGCCGGATGCACCGCGACTGCCTTCCTCCCGACCTGGAACCGCCCTGTCCCACCTGTGGTCGCGTAGGCCTTCGCCTCCCGGAGGACCTCATCCTCGACGCTGCCTCCCTGCCCACGGACATCGACCTCTTCCGCCTGGGCGACTACGGCACCGTCCTCATCGGCACGGACCGCTTCAAGGACGCGGTGGAGCAGGGCGGTTGGACCGGTATCTCCTTCCGGGAGCTCCCAGTCCGCTGACACGCTCAGAAGGGCGGTGGCTCCACCACCACCTCCATGGGCAGGTTCTCCTTCTCCGCGATCCACTTCACCCACAGCTTCGGTCGCGCCGTCGTGTCCCGGTGCTTGGGCCGCTCCAGCCGGATGGACAGCCAGTTGCGGTCCCGCAGGTACAGCTCCTTGCCCACCGGCAACAGCTCCGTCTGCAGGAACCCCGGCAGGTCCTCCCTTGAATCCTCCGACAACGCCAGCATCCCCTTGAACGCGAGCCACCCCGGCGGCGGATGCACGATGGGCGAGGACGTCGCCTGTTCGATGAACACCTCCCCCACCGTCCCCAACGCGGGCACCAGGTGGTCCGGGTTGCGTGAACGCACGCGCGCCCTCGCTCCCACGTGCACGTCCCCGGACAACACCGTCACCGCGCAGTAGGACTTCTTCGCCAGCGAGAACAGGTTCATCAACAACCGCGTGCGCTCACCCCGGTGCACCGCGGACTCCCACTGGTCCAACAGGTCGTCGCGCAGCCCGACGCCCCCTCCGGTCATCCGCTCCATCGCTGGACCGAAGCGCAGGTGCACCAGCGGCACCGACGACACCACCAGCACATGCCGCGCCTTCTTGCCGTTCTCCGGCCGCTGGCGGTGCTCCTCGCGCCACGCGTCGAAGGCGTCCCACTGGGACCGGCTCATCACCGTGAACTCGGTCTGTGGATGCGCGTCCCCGGTGTCCAGCACCCGGCTGGTCCGGCCGCTCCTCAAGTCCAGCAACACCACGTCCAGGTCGCAGTCCGCCGTGGAGAAACAGAACGTCTGGAAATAGTGCCGCGCGGGCTTCACCACGCCCCGGTCATCCGGCTCGCGTTCCACCGCTGGCTGCTCCAGGAAGCCCCGCTGGAAGGCTTCGAACGCCCTCGCCGCCGCGCTGTAGAGCGCCCGGTACCAGGGCGCCTGCTGGAGGTCCTCGTGCGAACCCCACCCGTCGAAGATGTCGTGGTCGTCCCACATGAACAGGCCCGGCACCCGCCGCAGCAACGGCGCGATGCCCTGGTTCCCACCCCACCGCTCCCGGTAGAGCCAGACGTACTCCGCGAACAGCTTCTCCGAAAGCCCGTCCGGCACCGGCAACGTCAACCGCTGCGACCGGGGCAGCTTCATGAACGCGTTCAACACATCCAGCGTGTTGTGCAGCGAGTCCGCGTAGAGCTGATCCCCACCCCCGAGCAACAGCTGGAAGCCCGGCGTCTTCGCCGGATCCACCGGGTCCCCCTCATGCTGTTGCAGCATCCGCTCCCAGAGCGCGAAGGGCTGCGCCAGGTCGCTCCAATCACTCGCACGGCTGGCGCCGTTGCAGGAGAAGAACGCGATGTTCGGCGACACGCCCTTCGCGGGCACAACGACGTCGGACACCACCAGTGGCTCCGGCGGAATCACCTTCGAGGACCACGGCCGGTCGTCTCGCGGCGGCGGGCGCTCGAAGGTCACCGGCTCGCCGGGCGCGTCTGGTGATTCGAAGTGATAGGACAACCGCTGGGCCACGTCCGTGCGCGGCAGGATGACCTCCCAGCGCCACACCACGCCCCGGGTGTCCTTGGGCAGGGCGGTCAGGTCCGCGGCGGGCTTCACCTCGTCGAAGACGGCGACCCGCTGGCCCTTCGCGTCCCGGAAACACAGCCTCAACGCCGGAGGCTTCTTCACCGACGTGCTGTCCAGGAACACGTTGACGAAGAAGCTCCACACGTCGTGGGACTTCGGGTCCGGCGTGGCCTGCGCCCGGGCGTACAGGATGGGTCCCAGCAAGAGCTTCATGGGGAAAGCCTTGCATGGACGCCCCGTCCCGTCGACGAGGGCGCCTCACCCCTTCGGCGGAGGCACCGCGAGCGGCTGGTACGTGCCGAAGCTCCAGACGTTCCCCTCGGGGTCCAGCGCGCTGAAGTCCCGCGAGCCGTAGTCCGTGTCGTGCAGCTCCATCGCGATGGCCGCGCCCGCCGCCTTCGCTCGCGCGTACAGCGCATCCGGGTCCGTCACCACCACGTAGATGCCCTGGTTCTTCAAGGGCACGTCCTTCGACGCGGCCATCTTCAGCCGGCCGCCCTCCGCGCCGCCGAACATCACCAACCCATGGCCCAGCGTCAGCTCCACGTGGGCGATGGCGCCGTCAGGCTTGCGGTAGACGACCCGCTCCTCACAGCCGAAGGCCTGCTTCAGGAAGCGCAGGGCGGACTCAGGGTCGGCGTAGTGGACGAAGGGATACAGGCTGGGCAGGGACATGGTGTGTCTTCCTTTCACCGCGCATCCTGCCCATCCGCCCGCGAACCTTCTTGGACGGATTTTACCTACGCGCTGGATTCGAACCCGCCCGCGTCCGGAAGCGCCCGGCGCAGCAGGGCGGACGGCGGCCCGCCGGTGAACTGGCGGAAGTCCCGGTTCAGGTGCGCCTGGTCGAAATAGCCCAGCTCCAACGCGAGCTCCGCCCAGCGCACCGGGCCTCCGGATTTGATCCGCTCCACCGCCCGGTCGAAGCGCATCAGGCGCGCGAGCCTGCGCGGAGGCAGCCCCACCTGCTCATGGAACTGGTGGATGAGGTGCTTGTGGCTGTGACCCAGCTCGCTCGCCAGCGTGGCGATGTCCACCTGGCCTCCCGTCCGCTGGATGCGCTCCACCGCCCACTGCACGCCCGCGTCCACCGCCGGCCCCCGCTCCGCGCGCTTCAAGAGGAACGCGTCCGCGAGGGCGAAGCGCGCCGCCCAGTCCCGCGCCTCCGCCAGGGACTCCACCAGCCGCCGCGCCTCGCCGCCCCACAGGTCCTCCAGGCCCGTCACCCGGTGGGCCAGCTCATGCATGGGCAGGCCGAAGAGGCGCCGGGCCCCCAGCGGCGTCAAGTTCACCTGGAGCCCGTGGGACTCGCCGTTGTGCTCGGTGGTGCTCCAGCGCTCATCCAGGCCCGCGACGAAGCCGGAGCGGTGCCGCGTCACCCCGCCCGCGTCGTCCAGGTGCTTCAGCAGCGGACCGAACTCCAGGATGAGCACCACCTGCACCCCGGGCAGCTCCTGCCGGCGCATGGGCTGGGGCATGGCCTCGCGAAAGCCGCAGTAGTCCCGGATGAGCGGCGCCAACGCCGGGGGCGGCGTGGCCAGCGCCATCTCCCAGCCGCCCCGCTCGGACGCGTGGCGCACCACGCGGATGCGATGCATGCCGCGAGGTTACTTCGAAACCTTGCGCAGGAAGTCCAGCAGGGCCGCGTGCCACTTCTCCGGCGACTCGAAGTGGGGGATGTGACCCACGTTGGGGATCTCCACCAGCGTGGCGCCCGGGATGGCGGCGGCGGTCTTCTTCCCCAGCGCCGGGTACTGCCCCAGCTTCGGCAGCAGCGCGGGCGGCACGCTGCCCTTGCCCACCACCGTGCGGTCCTCCTGGCCAATCACCACCAGCGTGGGGACCTTCACCAATGGGAACTCGTGCACCACCGGCTGCTCGTAGATCATCGTCTGCGTGGCGGCGGAGACCCAGGCCAGGCGCGGGTACTCACCGCTCAGCGTCTGGCGGTAGAGGACCTGGACGTATTCGTCGTACTCGGGCTTCCACTTCACGTAGTAGCCGCGCTGGTACTTGCGCAGCCCCTCCTCCGTGGCCTTGAGGTTCTCCTGGTAGAGGTCCTCGGTGGACTTCCAGGGGACGGACTCGCGGTAGTCCTCCAGGCCGATGGGGTTCTCCAGCACCAGCTGCGTCGTCACCTCCGGGTACATCAGCGCGAAGCGCGTCGCGAGCATGCCGCCCATGCTGTGACCCACCACCGCGGCCTGCTTCACGCCCACCTCCTCCAGCACCTGCCGCGTCAGCGACGCGAGCGTGTGGAAGCTGTACGCGATGGCCGGCTTGGACGACTTGCCGAAGCCGATCTGATCCGGCACCACCACGCGGTAGCCCGCGGCGGTGAGGGCGCGAATCGTGTCCTTCCAGTACGCGCCGAAGAAGTTCTTGCCGTGCAGCAGCACCACCGTGCGCCCGTTGGCGTTGCCCGTGGGCTTCACGTCCATGTACGCCATGCGCAGGTCCTGGCCCTCCAGCTTCACGGGCAGGAACTGCACGGGGGCGGGGTAGGGGTAGCCCTCCATGCCCAGGCCCAGCGCCTCCGGAGCGCGTTTCGCTTCCTGCGCGTTCGCGGCGGGCGCGGAGAGCAGCAGGGCGGACAGGAGCAGGGCGGGGACGCGGACGGACGGCATGGGGCTCCTTTGCGAACGGGACGCGAGGCAACGGCAGTCTGTCCGGGACATTCCCCCGCGTCGCGGTTTTCAGAAGGCCCCGCCCTCCCGGAGGTTGATGCCGTACTCCAGATAACCCTTGAGGCAGAGCATCATGTGCATCCAGCCGCCTGCGTTGCCGTAGGACGCCGTGATGCCCTTCTCATCCGGCCTCCAGCCGGACTCGCTGATCTTCACCATCGTGTTGCCCGCGTCCAACGGGACGAAGCTCATCTCCACGCGCGTGTCGTAGCCGTCGTCCGTGGGCCACTCGAAGACGATGCGCTCGTTGGCGGTCACCTCGCGCGCGATGACGTCGAACTCGCCCGGCGCCTCCGCGAAGCTCCACTTCACCGTGGTGCCCGCCGCCAGGGGACCGCTGCTCGTCTTCACGAAGTAGCCGCTCAGCTTCGCGGGGTTCACCACCGCCTCGAACACCTGCGCCACCGGCTTGCGGATCTTCAACTGCACCTGGAACTTCGGCTCCATGGGGCACCCCTGGGCGTGAACTGGTCCTGCCCGCAAATAGGTTATAGAAATATAACATGTCAAGGAGTGACGACCGGGACGACCTCATCTTCAAGGCGCTGGCGGACTCGCGCCGCCGGGCCATCCTGGACCTGTTGAAGGACGCGCCCCGCACCACCGGGGAGCTGTGCGAGCACTTCGAGAAGACGCTGGACCGCTGCACCGTGATGCAGCACCTCAAGGTCCTGGAGAAGGCGGAGCTGGTGCTGTCCCACAAGGAGGGGCGCACGCGGTGGAACCACCTCAACGCGGCGCCCATCCAGGACATCCACGCGCGGTGGATCAGCTCCTACGCGACCCACGCGGTGAAGCTGCTGACGAAGCTGAAGCGGGACCTGGAGGAGGACTGACGCGCGTCAGTGCGCGCTGTCGGAGAACGGCTGGACGTCCGCGGCCGGGGCCAGGGGCTCGTTCTCGAAGCGCGCGGGCTTGAGCAGGCGCGTGGTGAGCACCAGCGCGAGGAAGATGGCGCTGCTCCCGATGGTCACGAAGCGCAAATGCATGCGGTCCGCCAGCGCGCCCTGGAACCAGACGCCCAGCGAATAGCCCGCGCCCAGCACCATGCTGTAGAGGCTGCCCATGCGCGCCTGCAGCTCACGCGGCACGCGGCCCTGGCAGGACGCGCTCAGGCTGCTCATCAGGACCAGGTAGTTGGCGCCCAGGAAGAAGATGCACACCGCCGCCACCTGGAGCGTGGGCGCCAGCCAGTACACGCCCGCCAGCACCGCGATGGTCGTCGCCGAGTAGCCGCGCAGCCTGCGCTGTCCGAAGAGCTCCGCGAGCGTGCCCACGCACAGCGCCGCCGTCACCGCGCCCGCGCCCTGGCACGTCACCAGCAGCGACGTGGCCGCCGCGCCCTGGCCCAGCTCGCGGATGGCGAACACCGGCACCAGGCCGATGAAGGGCGCCACCAGCGCGGCCACGAAGAAGGTGGCCACCAGCACCAGGGAGATGTCCTCATCGTCTCGCGCCACGGTGATGCCGCGGCGGATGCCGTCCCAGAGCGGCTCGCGCTTCACTGACGCGTCCCGCGCCGGCGGCACCACGCGCCACAGCGCCACCAACACCGCGAAGAAGGACAGCGTGTTCGCGAGCAGCGCCCACGCGGGCCCGCCCGCCTGCAACACCACCGCGGCCAGCGTGGGTCCCATGATGCGGCCCAGGTTGAACTGCGCGGAGTTGAGGCTGGTGGACAGGTGCAGGTCTTCCGGCGGCACCAGCTCCGCGAGCAGCGCGGAGAAGGCCGGATAGGTGAGCGTGCTCACGCACCCGTTGAGGAACGAGATGACGCCGATGATGGACACCGTCAGCTGCCCGCGGAACGCCAGCACCGTCAGCACGGCCGCGAGCGCCGCCTGGAGCAGCGCGCCCAGCCCCGCGTACGCGCGACGGTCGAAGCGGTCCGCCAGCGCGCCGCCCACCGGCGCCAGCACCACCGCGGGCAGGAAGGACAGCGCGACGATGGCGCCCGTCCACTCGGCCTTGCCGGTGGTCTGCGTGACGTACACGCCCATCGCCACCGTCTCCATCCAGGTGCCGATGTTGGAGATGAGCGCGCCCAACCACACGGCGAAATAGCCGGGGTATTCGAAGGGGCGCAGCGAAGTCAGTCTGGGCAGTCGATGGGCGGGCACGTCGATGGCTGTCTTAGCGCACGTCGCCCACGCGTGCCTTGCACGGCGCGGCACGCTTGGAGGCGCAATGAAGCGCACGGCAGCCCAGGCAGCAGCCCGGCTTCAACGAAGCGCGCATTCCCCGAGGGTGATGCGCGATGCGTGACATACAAAACACCCACGGAGGCCGTGGCGTCCGTGGGTGCGGGTGCGGCGTTGTCGTGAAGGCCCGGCGCTACGGCGCGGTGCTGGAGGCGGTGACGGGCGACTTGCGCGGCGAGAGGCGGCCGTCGTCGGCGATGCGGGCGCCCGTGTCGGGGAAGTCCTCGGTGGTGAGCTTGCGCACCAGCGAGACGACGTTGGCGGCCGGGTCCGGCTGGGTGATGCCTTCGCCCACCTGCTTCGTGGGCAGGATGCGGCCGTTGGAGAAGCGGCCGGTGGCGTCCAGCTCCACCTCCAGAATCATGCCCAGGCCCTGCGGACCCTTGAGGTTGAAGCGGCCGTAGGTGGCGAAGTTGCCCATGGAGTAGGCGATGAGGCGGCCCTGGTAGAACTCCATGGCGCGCGCGACGTGCGGGCCGTGGCCGAGCACCAGGTGCGCGCCCGCGTCCACCACCGCGTGGGTGAAGACGCGCAGGTCGCCTCGGTCCTCGCCGAAGAACATCTCCTTGCCGGCCGGGACGTGCAGGGCCTTGCCGCCCTCGGCGCCGCCGTGGAAGGAGACGATGACGATGTCGTGCGTGGCGGCGGTCTGCTTCACCAGCGCGGTGGCGGTGGGCAGGTTGTTGAGGTGGTTGCAGCCCGCGGACGTGTGGAAGGCCACGAGCCCAATCTTCAGGCCGTTGCGCTCCACGGTGGCCACGCTGCCCGGCGGACCACTCCAGGCGATGCCCAGCGCGTCCAGGGTGGACTCGGTGGCGCGGCGGCACTCCTCGCCGAAGTCACCGGAGTGGTTGTTCGCGGTGGAGACCACGTCCACGCCGGCTTCCTTCAGGTAGTCACCGAAGGACGTGGGGGAGCGGAACGCGTAGCAGTTCGCGGGCGAGCGGCACTTCGTGGTCTTGCCGGTGTCGCAGAGCGGCCCTTCCAGGTTCACGAAGGTGAGGTCCGCGTCCTCCAGCAGGGGGCGCACGGCGGCGATGACGCTGCCGCCGCCCTCGGGGGGCAGGTAGCCCTCCGGCACGGTGGTGCCGAGCATCAGGTCCCCGGCGGCGCGGATGCGCAGCTTCGCGCCCGGCGGCGGGGGAGGGCGGGGCGCGCTGTCCACGGGCTGCGCGAGCTTCGCCTGGAGCGCGGCCTGGTTGCGCGCCTGCGTGAGCGCGCCCTCCAGGTCCGGCTGGTTGGGATTGAGCGCGCGCACCTGCGTCCACTGCGTGAGGGAGTCCGCCCAGCGGCCTTCGACGGAGTAGGCCCAGCCGAGCTCCCAGCGGCAGTCGGCGCGGGCCGGCGCGGCCTGCACGCACGCGGACAGCTCCGCGATGGCCGTGCGCGAGTCCTTGGACTGGAGGGCGGCGACGCCCCGGGCGTAGTGCTCATCCGGGTTGCCCACGGCGGCGAGGCCCGACGCGCTGGCCTTGCCGTGCATCGCGAGGCCCGCGGCGCGCAGGGCACCGATGCTGGCCTCCACGGCGATGCGGCCGGCTTCGGAGAGGGATTCTGTCTGGCTTTGCGCCGCGCCCGTGGCCGGCACCGTGTTCGACTCGGGGCGCGGCGTCGGGATGGACTCGGCGACGCCCGCGGGCATCCGCACCGCGACGGGCGTCTCGGAATCACTGGCACGGGTCCGCGTGGCGGCCGTCACGGACGCGAGGCCCGCCGCATCCAGCTGGCGCGTGCCATTCGGCTTCCCCGTCGCCCCTCGCACGGACGCGAGGCCCGCGACTTCGAGCCGCCCGGCGCTCGTATCCCGGATGACGGAGCGCACGGAGGCCATGCCCGCTTCGGTGAGGCGCGCGGTGCTGGAGGACTCGGCTGTGGAGAAGTTGGGGACAGACGCGGCGGGCGCGGCGAGCGCCAGCATCAGCAGGACGGACGGGGGGGCCATGGCCCGCGCATCTTACGGGATGAAGCGGGGGCAGGGGCGCCACCGGCAGGCCCGGTTCGCTGGCAGCCGGGCAGGCGACACCCCCACACCCCTGAAAGGCCCTGGCCCCGGCTACCCGAGCGCGTCGAGCAGCATCGAGCCCCGGCGCTGACGTGGCAGCAGCCGGAAGTGCCTCAGCTCCCGGCGCTTCACCCGCCGCTCCAGCGCGCTGTGCAGCGACAGCCGCCCCGGCCCGCGCATCAGCGTCCCGAGCGCGATGGCGATGAGCGCCACGTTGAACTCGTAGCCACCCTTGGTGACGTCGAAGCCGTTCTTCCCGTGCACCTTCGCGATGGCCATCGCCTGCGTGACGATGACCCCCAGCGCCGTGAAGCGCGTCGCGATGCCCAGGATGGAGCTCACCCCGGCCGCCAGCTCCGTGATGCCCGTGGCCAGCACCCACGGCTTGCCGGGCTTGATGCCCATCTGCTCGAACATGCCCGCGTGCTGCTCGGTGCCCTCCTTCTTCAGCTTCGCCAGGCCGTGCTTGATCATCGTCGCGCCCAGCGACAGGCGCGGGGGCAGCAACGCGGCCGACTTCAGCAGCGACGGTTGTTCGTTGAGCATCGTCACGTTCATGGGGCTCTCCTCGTCGGGACGCGCACGTCCGGTGGGTGAAGTGCCCCTTACGTTGCGACGCATCCGCTCACCCGGCCCCGACGCTCGCAGGGCCCCACGCCCAGCGGCCGGGCACTCAACCCCCGCTCCGCTCCGCTAGCGGCACGTCCATCAGCGCCGCCACCTCCGCGCTGTACCCGCCGGGCCCCTCGCCGTGCACGATGAGCGGCGCGCGCACCGACAGGCCCCGGTCCTGGTCCCGCAGTGCCTGCACCAGGAAGCGCGTGGCGGGTGCGTCCACCCGCGCATGGACGGCGCGCAGCACCCGGGGGAACAACCGCGCGCTCGCGAGCACCCCCAGCACCTCCGCCAGCCGCGCCGCCGGATACACCAGGCTCACGCCACCCTCGGGCCGCAGGGCATGCCGCGCCGCCGCGACCACGGACGGCGCGTCGCAGGCCACCTCCGACTTGGACACGGCCCGCTCCGCGTCCGGGCTCACCACGCCCGCCTCGGCCCGGCGGAACGGCGGGTTGGACACCACCTGCCCGTAGGCCCCGGGCGTGAACAGCGACCGCGCCTGCCGCAGGTCCCCGAGCACCGGCCGCACCCGGCCCTCGCACCCGTTGAGCGCCACCGCGCGCGTCAGCCGTCCGTGCACCGCGGGCTGGAGCTCCAGCGCGTCCACCGGGCCCGCGACGCCGAACTGCTTCACCAGCAGCAGCGACACCACGCCGCTGCCCGCGCCCAGCTCCAGCACGGGCCCGGGCAGGTCACCGCCCTCCGTGGCCGCGAAGTGCGCCAGCAGCACCGCGTCCAACGTGAAGCGGTAGCCCGTGCGGCGCTGGAACACGCGCACGTCCGCGGTGCCAATGGAGTCCAGCGTCTCGCCGTCCTCCAGCTTGACGGGCTCCACGGTCAGCGCGCGCCGTGCATCCGCTCGGCCACGTCCAGCACGCGCGCCTCGCAGGAGACGCCGTCCAGGTGGCTGGCCTCCACCAGACCCGTGGGGCTGGTGACGTTCACCTCCGTGAGGTAGTCGCCCAGCACGTCGATGCCCACCAGCGTCAGCCCCTTCTCCTGGAGCGACGGCTTGAGGCGCTTGCAGATGTGGAGGTCGCGCTCGGTGATGGCCGCCTTCATCGGCGTGCCGCCCGCGGCCATGTTGCCCCGGTGGTCCGCGTCCGACGGCACGCGCAGCACCGCGCCCACGGGGTCTCCATCCACCAGGATGATGCGCTTGTCGCCCAGGCGGCTCTCCGGCACGTAGGCCTGCGCGAGGATGGGCTCCTTCCCACCCTGCGTGAGCAGCTCCACCATGGAGCGCGCGTTGCGGTCCCCCGGGGCGAGGAACAGGATGCCCTTGCCCCCGAACCCGTCGATGGGCTTGAGGATGGTGCCCTGCGCGTTCTTCGCCGCGAACTCCAGCACCACGGACAGCTCACGCGTGACGCGCGTCTCCGGCATCAGGTCCGGGAAGTTCAGCGTGAAGAGCTTCTCGTTCGCGTCGCGGATGCCGGACGGGTTGTTGATGAAGATGGGGGCGCGGTCCGGACACAGCTCCACCAGTTGCGTGGCGTGCAGATAGTCCGCGTCCACCGGCGGGTCCTTGCGCAGGAAGAGCACGTCCAGCTTCGACAGCGGCCGCACGTCCTCGCTCAGCACGTCGAAGTGGTGGCCTGGCTCACGCCGCACCTTCACCCGGCGCATGCGCGCCTCCGAGCACCGGCCGTTGAAGCGCAGCCAGCCCTGCTCGAAGTAATAGACGTCGTGCCCCCGCCGCTGTGCCTCCAGCATCAACGAGAACGTCGTGTCGTGGTCCACCCGCACGCTCTCGAGCGGGTCCATCAGGAAGCCTAGGGAGAGGGCCATGTGGGGGCGGAAGATAGCGGACGCCCTCCGCCCGTGCCGCTCCTTCGAGCATGCCTTCGTCCACGCCGGAACGGACGCGGGCCCTCAGCGGCCCGGCAGCTCCCTCAGCTTGAGGTTGAGGCGCACGGGCTTGCCCGCCTCCACCGGCACGGCGAGCACGCGGCGCTTCTTGTCCTCGCCCACCAGGACCAGCTCCGCCTGTCCCACAGGCAGGGAGTGCTTCACCAGCGGCGCGCGGCCCAGGGACTTGTTCTTGAAGAAGATCTCCGCGGGCTCATCCAGGAACAGCGTCACCTCGCCCCGGGCCTTGCCCTTGCGGCTGCTCCGGGTGGCGGTGGCGTCGTCCCGGTCGTTGTCCCGGTCCTTCGCGCCTGCCCGGTCGCGGTCCTTGTCCTTGTCGCCGGCCCGGGTGTCGGCCCGGGTGTCCTTGTCGGCATCCGCGACGGCCTCGTCTCCGCCGGGCACGGGGGCGTTGGGCGGCCGGATGGGGACCATGGCGCCCAGGTTCATGGGCGAGGGTGGGGGCGCCTTCTCCTCGGCCTCCAGCAGCTGAGTGAGCCGGAACGCGCCGTAGGCCAGGCCCAGGAACAGCGACAGGGACAGGAGCGCCCACACCGCGCCCAGCTTCGAGCGCTTCACCGGAGGCGCGGTCTCGTCGCTGCCGGGGAGCTCCTCGCGCAGCTTCGCGATCTCCGCCTTCCTGCGCGCCTCCACCACGCTGAGCGCGGTGCTCTTGCGCTCCGGCAGGTAGGGGCCGTCATCCTTCTGGAGCGCCCGCTTCGCCGACGCCAGCACCTGGCTGCTGGTGGTGACGTCCGCGCTCTCCAGCAGGGACCGCGTGGCCGCCATGCGCTCCGCGAACAGGCTCTTCATGAGCGCGGCGCGCTGGTCCGCGTCCATCAGCTTGCCGCCGGCCGCCTTCTCGATGGCGCGCGCCATGTCCCGCCCGGACGGGTAGCGGCGGTCCACGTTGCGCTCCAGCGCGCGCATCACCACGCGGGAGATGTCCTCGGAGATGTGCGGCAGGAGCACGGACGGCCACGGGATGGCGTCCTCGAGGATCTTCACCATCTCGTCGCGCTCGGTCTTGCCCGCGAAGAGCCGCTCGCCGGTGATGAGCTCGTGCATCACCACACCCACGGAGAACAGGTCGCTGCGACCGTCGAGCGGATCGCCGCGCACCTGCTCCGGGGACATGTACCCGGTGGTGCCCTTCACCGTGCCCACGCTGGTGCGCTCCAGGCTGTTCTTCGCCTTGGCGATGCCGAAGTCGAGCAGCTTCACGGTGCCGTCGTAGGTCACCATGATGTTCTTCTGCGCCACGTCGCGGTGGATGACGGGGCTGGGCTGCCCGCCGGGGGACGTGAAGGTGTGCGCGTAGTGCAGGGCCAGGCACACGTCGCGGGCCACGGACAGGGTGAAGGCCAGCGGCACCGGCTGGCGCTTCTTCATGCACGCGCTGGTGACCTGGTTGAGGTTCTGCCCGCCGATGAACTCCATGGCCAGGTAGAGCCCGTCGTCCTCCTCCCCCAGGTCGAACACCTGCGCGATGTTCGGGTGGTTGAAGGCCGCGGTGATGCGCGCCTCGTCCAGGAACATGCGGACGAACTGATCATTGGAGCGCGCGTCCGGGAGGATGCGCTTGAGCACCACGTACTTGCGGAAGCCGCCCGGGCCCGACGTGTAGCCCAGGAACAGCTCCGCCATGCCGCCCACGGTCAGCTGCGTGAGCACCTCGTACTTCCCGATGCGCTCGCCCCGATGGAAGTCGATGAGCTCATCCTCCAGCGCCTTCGAAAAATGGCGCCCGCGTCGTGAAGAAAGCCGGGCCGGACCATAACAGGGCTGTTGCATCCCGGGTCCTTCTTGCCGGCGTGATGCCTGCCAGGTCCCTGTGGATCACCTGTGGAGGGTGTGGATGTCCCTGTGGATAACCGGGGGCCCGGAAGCCCGCCTGTGGATGCCCGGGGGAAACCGGCAATTTGCCCACATGTAGCAGATCGCCGATTCGTGAATGATTCCCGAAGCTTGCTGACTTGTCCCCAACTCCGCTTCCCCTACCGCTTCCACCAGTTGATCAACACTCCAATTAGACTGGTGAAAAGAAGCAGGGCCCGTGCACAAGTCGGAAACCGACAGGCATCCGGCGCAGGGACACGCTGCTACAGGAGCGTGGCGCGAAGCCGCTCCAGCAGCCCGGGCAGTTCCTGGAGCAGCTGCCGGTCCAGGTCCTCCAGGGCGGCGCGGTGCATGACCAGGTCCTCGGGCTCCCGGTCCGCGGTCATCATGCGCTGCAGGCCTCGCAGGCGCTGGTTGCGCTGGACCAGGCGGGCCAGGGTGTCGTCCAGCTCCTCCGCGAGCGCCGAGTCCAGGTGCAGCTCCTGGCCCACCAGCTCCCGCAGCTGCTCCACGCGGTAGGTGAGCTCCCAGCTCTCCTCGTAGCCCGCGCGCCGGGGCAGCATCTGCCCATACGTCCACCGCTCGCTCACCAGGGCCTCTAGTGCGGCCGGGGCCGGGTGAGGCCGGTCAGGGACAGCCGGGTGCGCATGGGGTCCAGCTCCACGTGCATCCGGCAGTCCGCCACGTCCAGGCGCAGGGTGTAGGGGGGACAGGGCGTGTGTCCCGAGTGGTTCTCGGAGGCCTGCGTGCCCATGCGGAACAACTCGGCCAGCACCGCCCGCCGGACCTCCGCCGACAGTCCGTCCACGGTGGACTGCACACCCCGGGCGATGAGCACCGTGAAGGCCTGCAATCCTGGAGAATCGTCCGTCGGTCCGGCCAGGGTCATGTCCGCGCCCGTTGCCAGAACCGTACCCTGCGACAGGCCTGTCGTTCCGGGGGGTTGGAAGGGCTCGAAACCCTTGGGGCTGAAAAAAACTCAGCCATGGAAGTGCCCAATCCTGAAAGCCCTGGGGGTGGGGTGCCGTGGGACACGGGGATGAAGAGGGGTGTAAAGGCAGGGGCGGGAGGGCTCGATGGCGCGCATGCGGACGGTGGGCAGTGGGGGCCGGATGGCCCTGGCAATGGCCCTGGCGGCCCTGGTGGCCTTCGGGAGCGCCTGCCGGGAGGAACCCCCGCTGACGGGCGCCAGGAGCCTCCTACGGGTCTCCCAAGAGGCCGTGGCGTTCCCGGCCAGCTACCCCCGGGTGGAGCGCGTGGTGGAGGTGCGGGTGGTGAACGCGGGCCGGACGACGCTGGACGTGGAGTGGACGGCGCTGGCCGCCCCCTTCGCCGCGGACGGGCTGCCCACGCGGATGGCGCCGGGGGAGGTCCCGGTCCGGCTGTCCTACCGGCCGGAGGCCACGGGCGTGCTGACGGCCACGCTGGTGGGCCGGGCGCCGGGGGGCGGGGAGGTGCGGGTGGAGCTGCGCGGGGAGGCGAACCCGTACCCGGACTGCCCCACGCCGGTGGCCTGCCACACCTCCACGTTCGACGTGGCGACGGAGAAGTGCGTGGAGACGCAAGCGCCGGACGGCGCGGCCTGCGACCCGGGCAACGCGTGCATCCAGGACGCCACGTGCGCGGCCGGGCGGTGCAAGGGGGCGGAGCGCGTCTGCGACGACGGCAACGCGTGCACCACGGACGTGTGTAACCCGCTGGACGGCTGCACGTCGGTGCCGGCGCCGCCGTGTCCGGGGGATGGGAAGTGCCAGGTGGGCGCGTGCGACCCGAAGGTGGGGTGCACGCTGGCGAAGGCGCCGGACGGGACGTTCTGCGGCCCGGAGCGCGGCTGTGACGCGGCGGACGTGTGCCTGGACGGGACGTGCCAGCGCCGCGACCCGCCGGACAACTTCACCTGCGCGCCCGCCAGCCCCTGCCAGGCTCCGGGGAAGTGCAAGGGCTCCGTCTGCGAGCGCCCCGCCGCGACGGCGCTGACGCCGGACTGGACCTACGACGCGGCCTCCAACGGCGAGTCGCTGCATGACCTGCTGGTGGGGCCCACGGGGGACGTGACGCTGGTGGGCTTCTTCGTGCCGGCGCTGCTGGACGCGGCGGGCCCGGTGCCGGTGCGCGCGAGCGTGTCCGGGCGCCGGTGCATGCTGTGGAACGACCGGCTGTTGTGCATGGACCTGCCGCTGTCCGGGCAGGTGTCGCTCTTGGACCGGGTGACAGGCTCGCCGCGGTGGACGTTCGATTTGACGACGGCGCGGCCGGACTTCACGCAGGGGCTGACGACGGTGTTCATGGCGCGGCTGGGGGTGATGCAGCCGGACCGGCTGGCGGCCCTCTTCGAGGCGTACCCGGCGGGCACGTCGCGCGACACGCTGTGCCGACAGTACTTCCTGGTGGTGTTGGATGCCTTTGGCGGGATGGTGTCCGCGCAGGCGTTGCAGGATCCGCTGCTCGCCGAGTGCAACCACCCGCATCCGTATGGCGTCGCCTCCGACGCGGCGGGGGATCTGTACCTGGCGTTCGGGCCCACGCAGAACGTGGGGGCGCCGCTGTATCCGGGAGCGCCCACGTTGTTGATGGCGTTCTCGCAGGACGGGGTGCCGCGCTGGCGCAAGACGGAGGCCTTCGCCGCGGGGGAGCTCGCCATCGTGAACGGCGTCCTGCTCAACGAGCGCTCCACGCAGGCGCTGCGCACGCAGGACGGGCAGGCGGTGGGCTCCCAGACCTTCCCGAGGACGCTGGGCCGCGCGGTGGCGACGTCCGGGCACGTGATCCCCTCGCCATCGGAAGATGACACCGCGGGCGGGTGGACGCTGGAGGGCTACGCGTTGCCGGAGCTCACGCCGTCCTGGACGCACGGGTTCCAGGGGTGGCCGGGGCCGGTGGCGCCGGAGGTGCGGCTGGCGAGCTGGGCGACCTGGCCGGGCCAACCGCCGGAGACGGTGGTGGTGGGCACGGGCATGAGCGCGGCGGGGCCGGTGCTGTTCGCGGTGAGCGCGAAGGACGGCAGCGAGGTGTTCCAGTGCCCGGTGCCGAACGCGGCCACGCCCGCGCAGTTCCTGGAGCTGGGGCCGGACAGCATCGTGATGATGGACGGGGCGGAGACGTGCGGCGACTGCGATCCGCCGTATGCCTACAGCCAGGGGCGCTTCCGGCGCTTCCCGATTCCCGGCCTGAAGCCCGCGGAGGAACCCTGGCCCGGAACCTTCGGCGGGCCAGGGCACGACCATCACGAGGACCCGGTGCGCGGGCGCTGAGTCCCCATGACGCGCATCACGGCGTGAGCGCGGTCCAGTCGCTGTTGGGCACGGCGACGGAGAAGTTGTACGTGCCGTTGGTCCAGCACAGGCCGTAGGGGCCCAGCTGGCTGCTGTTGCTCGCGTCGAGCGCGGGCCAGGCGCTCACCGTGTAGATCTGGATGCCGGAGGAGCGCACGCGCGGGAACGCGGGGCAGCGCTGCGCCACGTCCATCAGGTAGTGCGACTCCCACATCGTCCAGCCCGTGGCGAAGCCGGAGTTGCCGCAGATGGGCGTCAGCTTCTCCTCCCAGACCCCCAGGGTGAAGTTGTAGAGCAGGCCGTGCGCGCAGCCGCTGCCGTCCTTGTAGGCCTCCGTGAAGTAGCGCTCCTCGCCGTCCAGCACGCGCACGTATTTGCCCTTCCACGTCGCGTCCATGCCCTCGAAGGTCTGCCAGCCGGTGGCGCCGTCGAAGCCGCAGTGGTCCCAGAAGCCGTGCGCGTGCGCCGTCGTCGCCATGCCCGAATAGCGCCAGTGCGCCGTCACCGTCTCCACGCATGAGTAGTTCGCCGGCATGTGCGTGGGCGCATAGATGGTCGTCCCGATCGCGTTGTCCGGGATGACCAGGTCCGTCTGCGCGTCGTTGGCCGCGAAGATGCCCTGGCCCTGGTTCACCCAGAAGCCCCGGTCCCCGGAGCCCGGGAAGATGTCCGGGATGGGGTCTCGAGGACGCGGACGGCTGGAGCGCTCCGGCAGCCGCGCCGCCGCGCCCTTCAACACCTCGTTCGCCTGCGGTTGGGTGTTGGGAATCGCCTGGCCGTGCACCTTCTCGTCGAAGGGCTGCGGCGCCGCCGTCAGCTCCTGACCTTCCGGCACCGGCACGCCGTACGGCAGATGGGCCGTCTCCTCCGCCAGCACCGGCGCGCCCACCAGACCCACCACCACCGTCACGGCCTTCCACGATGTTCCACGCATGTGTCATCCCTCTCCGGTTGGAGTTGAGAGGGATTAAAACAGCTTAAGCAGTAAAAATAGCAATAGTTGATTACCGTCTAGGGCTCAAGTCCAGGATGCACCCCTCGCGCAATGTTCCATCCGCGTCGTGCGTGAGGGGCAGTCCCACCGCGATGACATGCTCGGGCCGCGTGCGCGTGAGCCACCCCAGCCACGCGCAGAGTGCGGCATCCAGTTGGTCGTGCGTGCACGTCCCCGCGTCCTCGAAGCGCAGCCCGGACGCCTCCAGCAGGGCCTGTCTCCGGGCGCGTCCCTCCGGCGTGGACTTTGCCCCCAACTTCTCCACAGCCAGCGCGCGCCAGGTGGCGCCGGGGAAGGCTTCGAACAGGCGCGCGTGTGACAGCGACGGCGTGTCCAGGTCCAGCATCGGCACCCGGGCATGGGTCCGCAGCGCGGCGAACAGCAGCACGCTGCCGCGCACGAAGCCCGCGAAGGGCGCACCGGGCAGGGGCAGCACGTCCGGGGTGCGGCCCGGGGCGCGCAGCCGCGCTTCCGCGTCCCGCACCTTCGCGCCGGGATTGGCCAGCGCCTGCGGCCCGTCCACCACCACCACGTCACCGGGTCCCACGGCGAAGGCCTCCGCGAGCGCCTCCGGGTCCAGCCCATGCCCGGCCCGTGCCGGGGGCCAGACGCGCTGGGAGAAGCGCACGCGGCCGTTACCGTCCACGACAGCCTCGTCCACGGGGCGGGGCGCGCGGGCGAAGGGGTCCGTCAGGTCCCAGCCCACGAAGCGGCGCGCGTCCGTCATCGCGTGCCTTCCTGCTGCGGGGCCGTGCACCGGACGTTAAGAGGGGCCGCCTTCACTTCCACCCAAGGTGACACGCACATGCACTACCGTCCGCTGGGCCGCACCGGCCTGTTTGTCTCTGAACTGTGTTTCGGCGCCATGACCTTCGGTGGCGAGGGCTACTGGAAGAACATCGGGCAGCAGGGACAGGCGGAGGCCGACGCGCTGGTGGGCCGGTGCCTGGACGCGGGCATCAACTTCTTCGACACCGCGAACGTGTATTCGTACGGGCAGTCGGAGGAGCTGCTCGGCAAGGCGCTGGCCCCGAAGCGTTCGCAGGTGGTGCTGGCCACCAAGGTGCGCGGCCGCATGGGCCCGGGCCAGAACGAGACCGGCCTGTCGCGCTACCACCTCTTCGACTCCGTGCACGCGAGCCTCAAGCGCCTGGGCACGGACCACATCGACCTCCTGCAGATCCACGGCTACGACGTGGCCACGCCGCTGGAGGAGACGCTGCGCGCGCTGGACGACCTCGTGCGCCAGGGCAAGGTGCGCTACCTGGGCGCGTCCAACCTGGCCGCGTGGCAGTTGATGAAGGCGCTGGGCATCAGCGACCACCGCGGCCTGTCCCGCTTCGAATCGCTCCAGGCCTACTACTCCATCGCCGGCCGCGACCTGGAGCGGGAGCTGGTGCCGCTGATGAAGGACCAGGGGGTGGGCCTGATGGTGTGGAGCCCGCTCGCGGGCGGCTTCCTCTCCGGCAAGTACCGCCGCGACGCCGAAGGCCCCGAGGGCGCCCGCCGCACCACCTTCGACTTCCCGCCCGTGGACCGCGAGCGCGCGTACAACGCCATCGACGTGATGGACGAGGTCGCGAAGGAGACGGGCACCAGCGTGGCGCGCGTGGCGCTCGCGTGGCTCCTGCACCAGCCGCACGTCACCACCGTCATCCTCGGCGCGAAGACGCAGGCCCAGTTGGAGGACAACCTGGCCGCGTCCGAGCTGCGCCTCGGCGCCGAGCAGCTCGCGAAGCTCGACGCCGTCTCCAGGCTGCCCCCCGAGTACCCGGGCTGGATGGTGGAGCGTCAGAACGCGGACCGCCTCCCTCCGGCCCGCTGAACCGGTTGCTCGCGGAGTCCCGCGCGTGCGGAGTTTTCCATCATCGCTGGATGGACCCGACCTGACGCGTCTCAACGACGCACCGTGTGAAAGCGGTGCGTTCGTTTTTACAGTCCGTCAGGGACGGCAGGCGCGTTGGGGGCGCGGATTCCCCTGCGAGTCTCGTGGCGAAAGCGACGCTGGGTGTTTGGGATTGAGGCCAACTTCCAATATCTTGGGGACTGCGAAGCGTTCGGTCACTCGAGCGCGTTCCATGGGGCCCACGCGCCTGTCCGTCAGCACTCCGGTGCGGTCGGCATCCACGTGGAAGGTAGGACGGTCGCCCGGATGACCTTGGAGGTCCGGTGTGCGGCGTCTCTTTTTGCTCCGTGGGGGGCCTATCCGGGCCCCGGGAACTCCCCGGGGCCCGGCTAACCTTTCCCGGGACCGCTGCTAGTTCGAGGCGTCGAGGCGCGAGCCGCCGCTGACCTCGACGTTGGCGTTCTGGGGCCGCTTCGACAGGCGGATGATGCTGCCGCCGGAGGCGTCACCGGAGACGCTGGCGGGGGCATCGGCCTCCACGATGGAGCCGCCGCTGGCCTCCACCTGGAGCGCGGAGAGGCCCTGGAGTTTCTGGGCATGCACCTGCGCGCCGCCGCTGGCCTCGGCGTCCAGATGGGTGGCGCGGCCGCTGAGGGTGATTTCGGAGCCGCCGCTGGACTCGGCCTCCACGTTCTTGGCGTCCACGCCGCTCACCCTGAGCACCGCGCCGCCGCTGGCCTCCGCGTCGAACTCATCGGACGCGGTGACCTCCGCGTTCATGTGGCTGCCGCCGCTGGCCTCCACATGGTCGATGCGGGGCGAGGACACGATGAGCCTCACCGTGCCGTTGAGGCGGCTCCAGCCCTTGCGCTCGACGTTCGTGGTGAGGATGCCGTCCTCCACCTCCAACTTGATGCGGGAGAGGTTCTCAGGGGAGCCCTCCAGGCGGACGGACTTGGGGCCCACCTTCACCTCCGCGTGCATGCCGTGACCCACGGAGACGCCGTGGAAGTCCTCCACCTGGCGCGTCTCGCCAGAGCCCTGGGAGGGTTTGACCGCGTCCTCCGCGTGGGCGGTGCAGGCGGTGGTGGCGAGGCAGCAGGCGGCGAGCAGGGACAGCGAGGACATCCTCATGGGCGGCTCCGGGCGAGGCGCGAGGACGTGGGAGCACGTCCCGGCGGAATGCCTCGGGTACGCAGGACCCCAGCGGTTGATTGCGTGGCGCCGCGCGAAGCTGTCCGACAGCCGGACAGGCTCAGGGGTTGGCCAGCATCTCCAGGGGGACCCGGACGGAGGTGATGTCGTCGGGTTTGATCTCCACGAGGAGCTTCAGGGGCCGGCCGGTGCCATCCATGAGCTTCAGGGTGTGCCGGCCCACCGGGAGGGCGACCTTGGTGAGCGGCGTTTCGCCCAGGGAACGGCCAGCCAGGGACACGCGGGCGGAGGGCTCCGTGACCAGGGTGAGGAAGCCCTGGGGCGCGGCCGCTTCGGTGGCGCTCTCATCCGGAGCGGGGAGGTCGCCTTCCGAGTCCTCTGTGGGCGCGGCGGTGCGGGGCTTGCCGCGGACCGGGGTGGCCGCCGGGTCGCTGGCGTCGCGCTTGGCCTTGCGGACGGGGGTGCGCGTCTTGGCCTTCAGGGGCTGGGAATCGTCGGTGGCGGAGTCGTCGCTGGGAGGCGGGTCCGTGGGAGCAGCGGGTTCGGCGGGAGGAGTGGCCTCGGCGACCGCGGTGGAGGGGTCCGGAGTGGCGGGTTCGGTGGGCGCGGGCTTCCGGGCCTCGGGCTCGGAAGGAGGCGGTGGAGAAGTTGTGGATGAGTTCGCGTCTGGCTTGCGAGAGAGCGCGGAGCTCCACAGCGCGGACACGCGGCCGCCGTCGAGCCCCAGGGCGACAGTGGTTCCGAGGCCCGCGATGGCGAGGAACACGATGCCGGCGGCGATGAGTCCGCCCTTGCCACGGCGGGGGGCGGGGGCATCGGCGAGGAAGTCGTGAGGTTCGGTGGGGCGGCCAGAGGCGCGCGCCGGGGTGGAGCGGGCGGGAGGCGAGGACTGCTTGCGGGAGGACGGCGAGCGGCGGACCGCGGGTGTCTTCTCGGGGGCCTCTTCGGGAGGCAGGGACGGCACGCGGGAGATGGCCGTCTCGCCGTCGTTCAGCAGGGCCTGTGGCGGGGTGTGGGGCTGGGTGACGCGGAGGCTGTCCTGCGTGGCGGACCGTGAGGGCCGGGGACGGGAGTCTTCCGCGCTGTTGTTCGAGGCGTCGCGGCCCGACCGGGCACGTGCGTCGGCGGATCCGTTCGCGGCGTCACGGCCCGACCGGGCACGTGCATCGTCGGTGGATCCATTCGAATCGCGGCCTGACCGGGCACGCGAATCATCGGCGGATCCGTTCGCGGCGTCACGGCCCGACCGAGCACGGGCATCCTCGGATCCATTCGCGGCATCACGGCCCGACCGCGCGCGCGTATCGTCGGTGGATCCATTCGCGGCCTCGCGCGGAGGACGGGGACGGGAATCCTCCGCGGACCCATTCGCGGCATCCCTCGCGGACCGGGACCGCGCATCCTCACCCGACGTGTTGAAGGCCTCACGCGGCGGTTTGGGCCGAGCCTCCTCGGAAGGCGCGTTGAGGGCTTCACGCGGCGGGCGGGGCCGCGAGTCCTCGGCCGCATCCCGTGTGTTGCGCTGCCGTGCATCGTCCGAGGCTCCAGACCGTGCACGGCCTTCCTCGGACTCCCGTCCACCCCGGGCGCGGGGCTCGTTGGACGGCGGCACGAAGGCCGGAGGCCGTGCCTTTGATTCCTCGGGAGGCTGCGTGCCCACGCGTGACAGCGGCGTGAGGATGGTCTCGCTCTCGACGTGGCCGGGGGACGCCGTCACGGGCGCCGTGATGCGCAGCGACGAATCCAGCATCACCGGAGGCAGCGCCGGCTGGGTGCGCACGCCCGGTTCGGAATCATCGGGCTGCGCGGACATCTCATTCGTGGGCGGAGGCGGCCGGGGCGTCTCCGCGGGGGGCGACACCCGGCGCGAGGACGGCGGCGGCGCGGGCTTGCGGACCGCGAGCTCCTCCGTCGTGTTGCGGCGGCCCCCCGCCCCGGCAACGGAAGCCGGCGGAGCCTTCGCCGGAGCAGGAGCCTTGGCGGGCGCCGCGGGCGCGCGAGGCGGCAGCGTGGAGGAGATCTGCGGCAGCCCCCCCGCGGGCGGCAGCGTGGCCGGCTCCGGAACGTCCCCACCCCGGGCGAGCACCTGCGCCACCTGCGTCTCGCTGGAGGTGCCATCCCCGGACGACTGCCCGCTCATGAGCAGCAGGCGGGTCTGGTCGCGGCGCTCGGCGAACAGCCGCAGCATCAGTTCGCTGCTCTGCTCGGGGTGCCAGATGCGCTGTCCCACGGCGCGCTCGATGGCGCGCGCGAACTCCAGCGTGGTGCCGTAGCGATCCTCGCGCCGTTTCGCGAGCGCCTTGAGGACGATGGCGTCCAGCTCCGGCGGCACTTCCTTGTTCACGCGCGAGGGCGGAGGCACATCGCCGCTCAGCACGGCGTTCATCATGGCCTCGGCGCTCTTCGCGTAGAAGAGGCGCATGCCGGTGAGGCACTCGTGCAGCACCACGCCCAGGCTGAACAGGTCGCTGCGGGCGTCCAGCGGGTCGCCCATGATCTGTTCCGGGGACATGTAGCCGCTGGTCCCCTTCACCATGCCCACCTGCGTGCGGCCCGCGCGCGCCAGGCTCTTGGCGATGCCGAAGTCGAGCAGCTTGGTGACGCCCTCGTACGTCACCATGATGTTCTTCTCGGCGACGTCGCGGTGGACGACGGGCGAGGGCCGGCCCAGCGGGTCGGTGAAGCTGTGCGCGTAGTTGAGCGCCACGGCCGTGTCGCGCACGGCCATCAGGCTCAGGCCCATGGGGATGGGCTCATGGGCGGTGCGGCACGCGCGGGCCACCTCCACCAGCGTGGCGCCCGGGACGAACTCCATGGCGAGGAACAGCTCACCGTCCGCCACGTCCAGGTCGTACACGTGGGCGATGTGCGGGTGGTTGAACGCGGCCGTGACCTTGGCCTCGTCCAGGAACATCCGGACGAACTCCTCCTCGCCGCGGATGTCGGGGAGAATCTGCTTCAGCACCACCATCTTGCGGAAGCCGGCCAGGCCCTTCTGGGCCGCGAGGAAAATCTCCGCCATCCCGCCTGTCGACAGGCGGCAGAGCACCTCGTACTTGCCCAGCACCCGGCCGCGGAACCCGTCCGGGGTGAGCGTCAGCGTCGTCCCAGCCATTGAAGGGGTCCGACTCTACACCGGGGCAGGCACCGGCGCGAAAGGCCCGGGACCCCGTTTCTGGCCGGATGCCAGGGTTTACGAGGACATGCCTCCGTCCGGGCGAGGACAGGGTTTCTGGAACGAAGGCGCGCGAACTGTCCGACACCGGAGGGGTGCCTCGGGGACGGACGGACAGCGGGAAGGGCGCCGCTACTGTGCGTGCCATGCGGCTGCGAGGGCATCAGGCAGGGACGTGGGGCCGGCGCGTGGGGGCGCTCCTGGGAGTACTCATGGGTTGGAGCGGGGCGGAGGCGAAGGGGCTCCAGGTGGAGTACGACCTGCAGACGCCGCTGTTCCTGGACCGCACGTACCTGTTCGTGTCGCCCAACCGCATCCAGCGGCAGGGGGACCCGGACTCGCCCCTGCCGTTGGTCTTCGAGGGCCAGTTCGCGCCGAACCTCTTCCTGCCGCAGTTGAAGCTGGACGACTTCAAGGAGGACGGGAGGGAGACGCTGTTCTCGGCGGTGTTCACGCCGAACATCCGGCTGCGGATGGCGAACACGGACAGCAACCCCATCCTGCCGCCGTCATACCTGATGAAGTTGACGCTCCAGGCGGCGCACCTGCGCCTGCTGCACGGCCCCGACAAGGACGGCCCGCCCCGGGTGCTGGCGCTGGGGTTGAACGTCATCGTGGGGCACTACTCCAACGGTGAGAACGGGTGCTTCTTCGCGAACCAGACGGGGACGGACCCGAACTGCGAGCCCGCGGAGGGGACGCCACCGTTGAACGAAATCACGGGGAGCTTCTCCACGAACCTGCTGCGCTTCGAGCTGCACAGCCGGCTGGGGTTCGGAGTGGATCCGCACCGGCTGAGCGCATGGCTGGTGGGAGCGAACGCGTTCTACGAATTGAACTCAGCGATTGGGCCCGGAGGGATGAGCCCGGCGCAGCGCCACGTGTATGGGAATGGGCACTGGGGGGTGGGGCTGGTGGGGGAGCGGGCGGTGAACGGGAACCGCTTCCGGCTGGAGGGGAGGTTGTCGCATCCGTTCGGTGAGACGCCGGCGCAGCGGAGCACGCTGAGCGTGGAGGCGGCGGCGAATCCCCGCTGGGCGGCCGGCTTCGGCGTGTTCGCCCGGTACGTGCGGGGGCAGGACTACTACAACATCCTCTTCCTGGAGCGCATCAGCCTCTGGCAGTTCGGACTGGTCTTCGAACTGAACCCGGGAGCGAGGTTGAAGACAGACAGCGGGAAGCCCCCGGGCTTCCAGTGAGAGTTATTTGAAGAAGGAAGGAGGCAGCAACTCACGGGCCTCGCGGGCGAAGCCCGGCACGCTGCGAGCCAATCCGTCCAGGAGTCTCATCAGGGAAATGGGTGGATTGCGAAGGGCCTCGGCCTGGGCTCGGAGCATCTCCATGATGACGTCTGGTGCCTGGCTGAGCAGGTGCTGAAGGAAGGTGTCGGGATCCTGGGCTTGGAGCGATGCGGGCAGATGGTTCTTGCCGAAGTCCTTCAGGTTGCTCGTGACAAGCGTCTGAGCGCCCACATGGACCGCGGCAGCGAGGACGTGCCGGTCCTTCTCGTGGTTGGTCATGGATGAAATGAGCCCCTCATGGCCTGTCACCATCGCTTCGGGAAAGGCAGCCTTCATGGCGGCGACGCGTCGTGATGCCTTTTCTTCCGACAGTCCGATGGCCTTGACCAGGTTGCGACGCGTCTCCTCGAGGATGAGTTCCGTCCAGTGGATCTGAATGAGCCCTTCATGCGCCGCGCTCAACAACGTGTCGCAGACGGTGAGGGGAATCAGGACGTTCGCATCGAGGACGACAGGAAACGAAGCATGAATCACGGAGTGGGGCGCCCTCGCGATCCTCAGTCGAGTTCGGGATAGCCCCCGGCGTCCTGGCTTTCGCGCATCATCGCGTCGAGCTGGGAGCGGCGGTCGGCCTTCTGCCGTGCGCGGTATTCGAGGACGTCCTTGCTGTAGACGCGACGATGGGTGCCCGTGCGGTGGAAGGGGATCCGGCCCTCATCGAGCAATTGCACCAGGTACTGCCGCGAGACGTTGAGCAGGTTCGCGGCCTGCTGGGTCGTGAGCTCCTTGTGGACGGGGACTACGGTGACGGCGTCCCCTGCCGCGAGGATGGCGAGCAATTGCTGCATTAGCGCGAGCACGTCCGTTGGCAGCGGCACGGATTCATGGTTCGGGCCGAGCAGCGAGAAGAGCGGGTGCCTGCTGCCCTTGTCGCTCAGTTCCCGGGTGATGAGCTGCGCGAGCTTTCGCACCTGCTCCAGCGTCACGTCGCTGGCAGCGACGGGCTCCGATGTCCGAGGAGGAAGACCTTCAGCGGTGGGCAAAGTCATGGGTTCCTCCTGGCGCGGACCTTTAGGAATCTTGGCCATATCCGACGCAAACGCAAGTAGCTCACTGGCGTCAGGTCAGGATGGCATCCCATCTATCGTCGTAGCCGCAACATGCATCCCAACATCTCCCCGCTGACCCGTGAGGTGGGCTACGACGGCACCGACATGGACACCTCCGCTTCCCCGCGCACCGTCACCGGCCGCGTCGACGTGCATCCCCGTGGCTTCGGCTTCCTGACCGTGCAGAAGCCCGGCACCCCGGAGGTGCTGTCCGCCTTCATTCCTCCTCCGGACCTGAACCCCCTCTTCTCGGGGGACGTCGTCTCCGCCACCGTGACCGCGTCCGGCGAGGGCCGGTGGACCGCGTCCGGCCTGTCGCTCGTGGAGCGCACCCGCACCGTCGTCTATGGCGAGGTCGTGTCGCGCAAGGGCGCCTTCTTCCTGCGCATCGACAAGGAGGTCTCCAACACCGACTGGCCCCTGGACCCGGGCAGCACCGCCGTCCAGCACAACGACGCCGTCGTCGCCCGTATCGCGGACGGGAAGGTTGTCCTCCTCTACAAGCTGGAGCCCGGCGCCGACCGCTCCCTGGAGCGCGTCATCGCCCGCCATGGCCTCCACCGGGACTTCACCGCGGAGGTCGTCCAGGAGGCCCTGCGCGCCAGGGAGACCCCCCACGCCCTGGGCGGCGCCCGGCGCGACCTGCGCTCCATCCCCACCGTCACCGTGGACGCGCCCTCCACCCGGGACATCGACGACGCCATCTCCGTGCTGCCCGCGGGCCCAGACGGCGCCGTGCGCCTGCTCGTGTCCATCGCGGACGTGAGCGAGTCCGTGAAGGAGAACACCCCCCTGGACCTGGAGGCCCGCGACCGCGCCACCAGCGTCTACCTGGCCGGCCGCGTGCTCCCCATGCTCCCGGAGGAACTGTCCGCGCACTGGCTCAGCCTGGTGCCCAACGAGGAGCGCCACTGTCTCACCGTTGAATTGCGCATCGACCCCGACGGCCGTGTCACCGCCGCGGATGTCTATGAAAGCCTCATCCGGTCCTGGGCGCGGCTGAACTACGACGAGGTCGCGGCCTTCCTCGACGACAACTCCATCTCCCCCGCCATGGAGCCCGTGCGTGAGGCCATGCCCTGGTTCCGTCTGGCATCCGCGCGGCTCGCGGTGTCACGCGCGGCCCGAGGCGGCATGACCATGTCCCGCGACGAGGCGCGCTTCACCTTCGACACGGCCACGGGCGCGGTGTCCGGGCTCGCCGGAGAGAAGGACACCTCCGCGCACAACATGATCGAGCGCTTCATGGTCGCGGCCAATGAATCCATCGCCACCTGGCTGATGACCCGTGGCGTGCCGACCGTGTACCGCGTGCATGAGCAGCCGGATCCGCAGCGCGTGGCGGACGTGAACGCGTTCGCGTTGCACTCGGGGTTCGCGGCGGGATTTGGCACGCAGATCACCCCGCTGGCGCTGGCCGCGTTCGACCGGCAGATCTCCGGAGCGAAGGCGGAGCCCGCGCTGCGCTCCGTGCTGCGCCGTTCACTGGGTCCGTCCCGCTACACGGTGAAGCCGGGCCCGCACTTCGGGCTCGCGGCGCCGCTATATCTGCACTTCACGTCGCCCATCCGCCGGTACGCGGACCTGGCCGTGCATCGGCTCATCAAGGCGTACCTCCACGGCCGGCGCGACTTCGTGCACGAGGACCCGGAGATTGAAAAGCTCTCCCAGCACATCAACGTGCGAGCCCGCTCCGCCAGCCGCGCCGAGGTGGACCGCCACCACGAGTTGGAAGCGCGCTTCATGTCCACGCGCATCGGACAGCAGTTCCCCGCGCGCATCGTGCGCGTGAAGCCCTTCGGCCTCGTCGCGCAACTGGATGGCATGTGGGTGGAGGGCATGGTGCCGGCGGAAGGACTCGCGGGCGGTCCCTACCGTCCGGACGCGCGAGAGCTGTCCATGGTGAGCAAGACGCGGACCTTCACCGTGGGCATGCCCATCAACGTGAAGGTCGTCTCCACGGATGAGCAACTGGGCCGGGTGGAGTTCGCCCTGGTCGAATAGCCATGGGCGCGATATCCGCCAAGGAGATCGATGGTTACGAATTCGATTGGCTCGCGAGCGACGTGGATGGACACGTCGCCCTGCTGAGCACGGCGGGGGGAGGTTACGTGCCGCGCGACGTCCTGCAGGACACGGACTCCGTGGACGCCGCCATCAATGCCATCCTCGCGTCGGCTGTCTCTTCAGGAGTGCTCTTCGCGCCGAGCGTGGCGGAGGGCTGCGAGAACACCTGGCGGATGATGGCGGAGCGGGGCGTGTTCGCGTTCGACGCGGATCCGTATGGGGGGCCGTACAAGCGGGTGGCCATGCCCGAGCGTCCCATCCGGGTCGAGGAGTTGGCTGAGGCCGCCAGACCCTTGGTGCGCCGGATGTCTCTCGAAGGTCTGCGGTTCTCCAAGCTCGAGAAGCTAGACAACGACGTCCTGGTACGACGGGACAGATCCAAACCCTGACTGAACAGCATGAGTGAACCGATAGCCCCTTGCTTTCATGGCGCCTGTACGTGGGAGGTGCTGGATGAAGGCCCCGGCGCGCAGATCTCCCCGCGGCATTTCTTCCCCGGAAACACCGCAGGGGGACAGGACGGCTTGCTGGTACGGGTCACGCCGGCAGGCGGTGCACCCTGGCTGGGCATGTTCGCGTTCGGAAACGTGAAGGGTGCGGGAGTCAGCCGAGTCCTCGCCATGCCTGACCCAGAGAAGCTCTGTGTCGTGTCGCGAGGCGCGGGCTATCTCGTCACGGTCCAGGACCCCAGCGCCTGGGAAGCAGTCCAGGTGATGCCCGTAATGGACGTCCGAGCTGTGCCATCAGCGGGAGTCGTGGTGTTCGCGGACTTCACCGAAATGGTGGCCTACGGAGCGGATGGCCTGCGGTGGCGGACGAAGCGGCTGTCATGGGACGGCTTGAAGATCGTCCAGATGACGGAGCGCTCCATCATCGGTGAGTACTGGGACATGCGGACGGAGATGATGCAGACGTTCGAGGTCGACGTCGCCACCGGCGCCCAGAAGGGCGGCGTGGATGAGTGAGGGCCTGAGCGGCGTGTTTCGATTCCTGAACGGAGCAGAATCAATGACAGTCTCGGGTCAGACCATGACGTGTCGCTTCTTGTATCAAGGAAATGATGCCCGGAGGGTGTTGCGCCTGGATGATTCAATCCATCTGGATTGGTCAAGCCTTCGGAAATACTGAACATGAACTACGACGCCGTCATTGCTTCACTCCGCCCGGACGTCCAGCGTGGCCTCTCCGTGGAGGATACCGTCGTGGCGCTCCATGACGCAGGTCTGTCTCTAGCCAAGAGCATCATGGGATTGGCGCAGCTCCATGGCCTGCCCTTCGGTGATGCAAAGCTCATCGCCGCGGGCCACCCTATCTGGCGCGGCATCGTCAAGGCGGCGGAGCCGCTGCACCAGGAGCTGGAGGACTACGCGGAGAAGATGAAGGGAGGCGGTAATCCCGATGATCTCTGAGACAAGCAAGGCCTGGATTCAAGCCGGGAAGATCCTCGCGGTGAATCCAGACGCGCAGGTCCGCTGCCCTGAGAAGGGTGACGGCTTCCTCACCGTCCACGATGAGACCGCTCCAACAACCCCGACCCGGTTCGAGCGGTATCTGGTCTGCGACGTCTGTGGAGCACGCAACGTGATGCTCATGCGGGAGTGATTCACCCCGCCAGCGGCAACCCGTCCGTGGACTCCACCAGGACGTTGCCGGGCACCCAGCCCACGAGCCCGGTGGACGACCTCACCAGGTACTGGACCTCTCCCTTCGCGGGGACGCTCGCGGCCAGCACCTTCACCTTCGTGCCCTGCGCCGTCGTGGCCACAACCGCGGAGCCCGTGCGGCTCTGCTTCAGCGGGAAGGACTTCTTCACCGTGGCCGTGACCTCTTCGCCGGGCGCGTACGTCACCGCGTACAGCTCCTGCGGCACGTGCACCAGCTTCCACGCCTTGCGGTCCAGCGTGTACTTGTCCCGCTTCTGCCAGAACCCCATCCATCGATCGACCAGGACGATGCCGTTGCCCTTCGCCTCCGTCAGCGCGTGCACGTCCCCCAGCAGCTTCACCGCCTTGCCGTCGTAGCCGTAGACGAAGTAGCGGTGGCCGTCGTCCACCTCCCCCAGCGTCTGGACCAGCAGCTCCCTCCGCTTGTCGCCCGTGTCCAGGTCCACCACCTGGAAGCCCGGGACCTCGTTGCCGGACGCGTCGCCGTTCGCCGTGGCGCCGCCCACCTTCAACGTGAACTTCCCGTCCTCCCCCGCCGTGAGCGACACCGCCTCCGGCTTGCCGTCCCCGTCCAGGTCCACCTGCGCGGACTTCACGAACCCGCTGTCCTGCGCGGAGGCAGGCGCACCCGCGAGCAGGGCGGCGGAGGACAACACGGCCAGCAAGGATGTCTTCATGGGAGCAGGACCCCGGTCGGTGAGCAGGACCCCGCCACGCTAGCCTCCCGAGCGGCGGAAGCGCCCCCGGAAGTGCTGGTCCAGATACACCTCCGCGCGCGCCAGGGATTCTCGTGTCTCGGGAGCCAAGGTGAGCGAGGCCGCGGCCACCCGGGCCTGACGCATCGCCGGGCCCCTTCCGCCCTCAGCGGAACCCACACCGTGCACCACCGCGTCCACCTTCGCGTGCGCGGCATCCACCACGCCCTTCGCCTCCTCCAGGGACACCTCTCCCTCCGCCAGCGCGTTGAACAGCTGGCAGCGGTAGCGGCGGCAGGCCTCCGGGCGCTCCTCGTAGACGGTGCAACACAGGCCCTCCAGCGCGGCGCAGCGCTGGGGCAGCACCTGCGTGCCGTCCTCCTTCACCGCCAGCGACAGGCCGCGCTGGCGCAGGGCTTCCGCCTCGGAGGGCCGCAGCGGCACCTGCGTGAAGAGGGTGCCGTCACAGCACATGCCGCAGTGGAGACAGAGGGTGGACAGGGCGGAGGACATGGCGTGCTCCCGGGATAACGCCTCGCGGGGAGGCGAGTCATCCCCAACATGTGTCGCACCGGCCTCCGTCCCTCGAAGGCGAGCCATGTGTCACCAGTAGACATGCGACATGCCCCTCGTGTTCCATGTGTCGGAATCACCCTGGGTTTCCGGGGTCCGCACGACCCGAGGGGAGGGACAGGTCCGCACCTGTCTTGGAAGGCCATGCGCCTGTTCGTAAAGGAAATCCCCGAGGTGTGAGAACCCAATTCGTGACAGTGAAATGCGTGGCCGCCAATCCAGCACGAAGGTCTAAGTGCACAAGGGATGAAGGATCTCCACTCTGTGGGAATCCGAGTTCCCCGGGTCGCGCGTAACTGGGGACAACACAGTTTCTTCGGACGTCGTAGGATCATGCCCCGTAGGACATCAGGGAGCCCCCGCATGCACACGGACACTCACGACGCGCCGGCCGGCCGCGAAGCCCTCCTCGGATACCGGGTGGGGACGGAACTCAGCGCGGCGGCCTCGTTTGGCGCGGACTTCTCTCCCGGCCGTCTGGTGCAGCTGTCGCTGGAGCACCTGACGCTCCGCCTGGAGTCGCGCACGGTGCCCCGCAAGGGACAGGCCGCGTCCGTGGTGGTCGGTGAAGGCGAGCGGTGGGCCACCGCGCTGGACGCGGAGGTGATTGGCGTCAACGCCATGCGCCCGGAGGTGAGCCTGCGCTTCGTCGCGCCGCCGCTGGACGCGGGCCGCCGCATCGTGGGGCTGCTGGAGTCGCTGCGTGACAACGGCCTGCTGCTCACGCCGGAGACGCGGCCCGTGTGGCGCGAGCAGATCGACCACGCGGACCGCGTCGCGCGCATCTGCGAAGCGCTCGCGTCCCGCCAGGCTCGCGGCGTGCTGCGCTCGCGCGATGGCCAGGCCGTGGTGCAGGTCACCTGCGCCTTCTTCGAGCCGCTCCAGGACGCGTTCGGCTGGCAGCTGCACGGCGCGCTCCCCCCCGGGCCCCTCACCCTGGAGGCGTTCGGCTATTCCAGCGTGGTGCACTTCAACGCGGACGCCGCGCGCGTGGAGGGCGGCGTGCTGTTGATGCCGGCGCCCACGTCGCTGGTGCGCTTCCGCCACCGCTGGCTGCGCCGCACGCAGGCCCACGCGTCCTGCACGGTGGAGTTCGACCATCCGCTCTGGCCCCAGGTGCACGTGAACCGCGGCCTGCTGGATGTCTCCTACGAAGGCCTGTCCTTCCTCACGGAGCCCGGCGAGGACCTGATGTACCCGGGCCTGCGCCTGCCGGTGATGGAGGTGGGGCTGGAGGGCCACGCGCCGGTGCGCCTGCGCGCGGAGGTGCGCAACATCTCCAGCACGCCCCATGGCCGCCGCTGCGGCGTGAGCGTCCGGCCCCTGGACGCCGAAGGGGCCCGCGCGTGGCGGGCGCTGGTGGAGGCCCAGGCCCACCCCACCACGAAGGTGGAGGGCGACTGGAACGACGCCACGTGGAAGCTCTTCGAGCGCTCCGGCTACTTCCGCCTCCCGGGCAAGGAGCCGGAGAAGTTCACCAGCCTGCGCGACCAGTTCTCCCGCACGCAGGACAAGCTCCAGGAGGCGCCGCTGCTGGGCTACCGCGTGGTGCGCCCCGCGGAGGAGGGCATGGAGGCCACGCTGTCCGTGCTCAAGCCGTACGCGGGCAGCTGGATGGCGCACCAGCTGGCGCGGCACCAGCCCCCGGGCAGCCGCTCCACCGCGCGCGAGGCCCTGCGCGACATCTACCTGCGCGGCTACGAGCCCACCCAGGCGGACCCGGAGGTGAAGTGGTTCTTCGCCTACTGCGAGGCGAACGTGCGCTGGGTGCGCTACACGAAGTTCGACTTCGCCACCTGGTACGCGCACACCGGCCAGACGTGCCTCGTGCCCTTCCGCCTGATGGAGGGCGAGGTGGACAGCACCTGGATCCGGCCCGCGAACATCACGACGGGCGCGCCCACCCGGGAGGAGCGCGCGAGCTTCTTCACCCGCGTGGCCCACACCCGTCCGGAGGCCTACCGGGAGGCGCTGGACCTGGTGCCGGAGCGCTTCGACCTGGAGACCACGCGCACCGGCTGGGGTGACGCGGGCCTGTCCCGCGAGCGCGAGCTGGTGGTGGCCCGTCATGAGGGCCGCGCCGTGGCCTTCGCGGTGTTCGAGTCCGCGCAGCCGGGCCTGAACCTCTTCAACGTGCTGGACGGCGTGCGCCTGGTGCCGCTGGAGGACGACGCGCGGCCGGAGGTGCAGGACGCGTTCGTGGCGCTGCTGGGCCAGGCGGCGGAGTGGTACCGCGCGCGCGACCGAAAGGTGTTCGTCCACTACGTGGAGGCCACCTGCGTGGAGTACGCGGAGCGCGTGTCCCTGGCGGACCTGGGCGACGGCAAGCTGTGGGTGATGTCCGCCCGCCTGCTGCCGGAGTTCCTGGAGCACCTCTGCGAGTCCACCACGCCGCGCGCGGCTTGATGGACTCGCGGGCGGGGGGCTCTACAGCCCCTCGTCGTCCGGGTCCGGATAGGACTCCAGCTCCTCTTCCTCCTCCTCCACCGGGGCGGGCGCCTTGGCGTGGCGCCCCTTGCCGCCCTTGGTCTCGGGCGCGGGAGCGCCGAAGTCCGAGTCCGGGCCCACGATGTAGCCCTGGCGCCCCTGCTGGATGCGGCGCAGGAGCCCCTCCTGCTCCAGCGCCTCCAGCAGCCGCGCGAAGGTGGAGAAGCCGTGGTCGCGCTCGTCGAAGTCGGGCTCCTTGCGGACGATGGTCTCCTTGATGAGCGACGGGTTGAGCGGGCCCGTGGCCCGGCGCAGCAGGCTCAGCACCACCTCGCGCGCGACGGCGGGCACCTCCGCCTTGGGCTTGCCGCCCTTGCCCTCGCCCTTGGACTCGGCCTTGGCGTCGTGGCCCTTCCCGCCCCGCTTGCCGCCCTTGCCCTCGTCGCCCTTGCCGCCCCGGCCGCCGTGGTCCCGGTCCTTCTCCTTGTGGGAGCCGTCGCCCTTGTGCTTGGGCTTCATGTAGATGAACTGGTCGCACGCCCGCACGAACATCTGGGAGCTGGCCTCGCGCACGGCCAGGCCAATGACGGTGCGGCCGTTCTCACGCAGCTTGTACGCCAGCGGGCAGAAGTCGCTGTCGCCGGAGGCGATGACGAAGGTGTCGATCTGCTCGCGCGCGTAGCACAGCTCCAGCGCGTCGATGACCAGGCGCATGTCCGCGCTGTTCTTGCCGGCGCGGGTGGAGGGGGGCACGTCCACCAGCTCCACGCCCACGTCGTGCAGGCGCTGCTTCGCGTCCTCGAAGCGCGACCAGTTGCAGTAGGCGCGGCGGAACACGACCTTGCCCTGCTCCAGGAGCTGGTCCAGGGCGGGCTGCAGGTCGAAGTTGTTGGCGCTGATGCCGGTGTTGGTGACCAGGTTCTCGAAGTCGATGAAGAGGGCGATGCGGTGCTGCTCGTCGGTGCGTCCAGCCAAAGGTGCCTCGTAGTCGTGTGCGAGCGGTCCTTGGCTCGCGTGCGCTCCACCCTACTGTGTGGACGCTGCCGCGCGCACGGTCCGTGTTCCGCCGCTGAACATTCAGTGCTGCCCACCCTACTTTGAGCCTGAGCCCGGGGGCAGCGCCCCCGTGACACGGGAGGTATCACCATGATGCACGGATTCCCCAGACGTTGGCGAGCCATGGCGTGGACCGCGCCGACGCTCGGTCTCTTGTTGTTCGCGGGTCCCGCCCTGGCGAGTGAACCCACCGTCAGCAAGGGCGGCGACCAGTCCGGGAACCAGCCGTCCACCAACATCGAGTCCGCGAGCACCAGCCGGTCGAACGTCGTGAACACGGTCCCCAGCACGTCACCGGTCACCATCTCCCCGGGCCAATCCGTGCGGCAGATCACCCCGGACCCGGACAAGGTCCGTCAGGTCAACGGGCCGGTGGTGAAGCGCTCCGGGATGATGCTGTACGTGAAGGACGTGACCGGGCCGGTGGTGCCGCTGGACATGAGCGCGCTGACCATCCTCAAGCAGCCCGAGAAGGGCCAGCACGTCCAGGCCCTCTACCAGGTGGACAACACGGACAACGTGGCCCTGTCCCTCCAGGGGGAGAAGCAGGACTAGTTCGGCTTCGCGCCGCCGCCGCGCACCTCGTCCAGGACGCTCAGGTCCACGAGCCCCGCGAGGTCATCACCAGGGATGAACCCCAGTGACTTCGCGTGCTCGGCGGACGTCTTCAGCGCGGCGGGCACCGGGTCCAGGCTCGGCTCCAGGCGGGAGAACGCGTCCTGGAGCACGGGCGTGGGCAGGGGCTTGCGCGTGAGCTGACCGAAGGCGGCGTTGACGGACGTGGCGAAGGCCGCCGGGTCCGCGCGCCAGCGCTCGGTGAGGGCGACGTGGATGCGCAGGAGCGCCGCGATGCGCGGGCGCTGCGTCTCCAGCACCTTCTTCGTCGTCACCACCACCGTGGTGGGGAAGCGCTTGTCCGGCCAGAGGTCGCGCTCGTCCACCAGGATGTGGCCGCCCCCTTCGGCGAGCATGCGCGCGCCCCAGGGCTCGGGCACCCAGGCCCCCTCGATGGCGCCCTGGAGGTACTGGGCCAGGATGTCCGGGTTGCTGATGGGAATCACCTGCACGTCGCCGCCCGCGTCCTTGGCGATGCTCAAGCCCTGGCCCTTCAGCCAGGTGCGCAGGGCGATGTCCTGGGTGTTGCCAAGTTGTGGGGTCGCCAGCTTCCTGCCCTTGAGCTCCGCGGCCGTCTTCACGTTCTTCACCACCAGCACCGCGCCGCCGTTCACCGCGCCCGCGATGATGCGCAATTCCTTGCCGGCCTTGAGGTACGTGTTGATGGCGGGGCCCGGGCCCACGTAGGCCACGTCCACGGAGCCCGCCACCAGCGCCTCCATGGCCGCGGGGCCCGCGTTGAACTGCCGCACCTCCACGTGGCCCATGCCGGGCTGGGAGCCGAAGAGCCCTTCGGAGTTCGCCACCAGCGCCTGCGCGTGCGTGATGTTGGGGAAGAAGGCGACGCGCAGGGGCGCGTTGGCGCCGGAGGGCGTGTCCTTCTTGCAGGCCGTGACGCCCATCAGGAGGACGGTGCAGACACCGAAGAGCAGGGACAGCGGACGCGCGGAAGCCATGGTGCGTCACGCTAATGGAGATTCCCCGCCTGTTATCAATGCCCGTGAGGGCACAAGCGTCTGGAGGCTCACACGGACGCGGTCAGGCCCCACCGGCGCCTCAGGCGCGTCTCCACCGTCTGGAAGAGGACGCGGTCCACCGTGATGCCAATGAGGATGATGGCCAGCATCACCGCCATCACCTGCGACACGTCCATCAGCTCGCGGCCCATGGTGAGCAACTGGCCCAGGCCGCCGGAGACGAAGAGCAGCTCGCCCGCGAGCAGCGCGCGCCACGCGAAGCTCCACCCCAGCTTGAGGCCGGTGACGATGCCGGGCAGCGCGCCGGGCAACAGCACGCCGAAGTAGAAGCGCAGGCCCCGCACGCCCAGGGTGCTGGCCACGCGGGACAGCTGCGGGTCCAGGCCGTTGACCGCGTCCTCGGTGGCGATGGCGATGCCCAGCACGCTGCCCATCACCACCACGAAGAGGATGGCGCCGTCGTTGAGGCCGAACCACAAGAGGGCCAGCGGCAGCCAGCAGATGGAGGGCAGGGCCTGCAGGCCCATCACCACCGGCTTCACCGCGTTGCGGAAGAAGCCCAGCCGCGCGATGCACAGCCCCAGCGGCACGCCGATGGCCACGGACATGAGGTAGGCGTGCGTCAGCCGGCCCAGCGAGCGCAGCGTCGCGCCGCCCAGCTGTCCGTCGCGGGCCATGGCGATGAGCGTCTGGACCACCTCCAGCGGCCCGGGGAACAGGTGCTTGTTCCACATGCCCGAGCGCGACAGCCCCTCCCAGAGCGCGAAGAGCAGCGCGATCATCCCCAGCTTCTGCGCCCACTTCAGCATGGCGGTGTCCCCTCTAACGGCCGGTCACGACGCTGGTGCGAGGCAGGCTGGACGGCGTGCGCGTGCGGCGCTGCAGGGGCTCCGCGGGCGGGGCCTCCACGGAGGGCCCCTCCGAGGCGCGCAGGCGGTGGCGGATGTCGCGCGCCATGGCGTCCAGGGACGGGTCCTCCAGCGAGCGCGGCATGGGCAGGTGGATCTCCAGGTCCTCCACCACGCGGCCCGGCCGGGGCGCCATCAGCACCACGCGGGTGCCCAGCATCAGCGCCTCCTGCACGTCGTGGGTGACGAACACGACGGTCTTGCCGGAGCGGATCCAGATGGATTGCAGCAGCTCCTGCATGTGCACGCGCGTCTGGGCGTCCAGCGCGCCAAAGGGTTCGTCCATCAAGAGCACGGTGGGGTCCACCGCGAGCGCCCGCGCCAGGCTGGCGCGCATCTTCATGCCGCCGGAGAGCTGGTGGGGCAGCGTGTCCTCGAAGCCCTCCAGGCGCACGCGCTGGATGAAGGCGTTGGCCCGCTCGCGGCGCTCGGCGCGGGGCACGCCCCGGGCGGCCAGCGCGAAGGTGATGTTGCCGCGCACGGTGAGCCACGGGAACAGCGCGGCCTCCTGGAACATCAGCAGCCGGTCCGGACCGGGCCCGTGGATGGGTTTGCCTTCAATCGCCACCCGTCCGCCGGTGGGCACCACGTGGCCCGCGAGCGCGTAGAGCAGCGTGGACTTGCCACAGCCGGAAGGGCCGAGCAGGCAGACGAACTCACCCGAGCGGACGTTGAGGTTCACGTCCTTCAGCGCCACGACCTTGTTGGCGTAGTGGTGGTCCAACTGGGCGACGGAGATCTTCGCCCGGTCCGCTTCCACGTTCGCGGGCCGCAGGAAGGAGGGCGCCGCCCGGCGCAGGCCCCGCATCCGCTCGATGAGGCGTCGAAACATTCGCCACAACCTATTCACCTGCCCCGCGGTCGCACAGGAGGGGCCTGGAAGCGGGCAGGCGCCTTTCACTGTAGGACAGGAAGTGAAGTCCGCGGCGCCCTGTCGGCTGCTTTTTCAACGCACTCTGTCGTCCGTCAGGAGACGGTGGCCCGCTTCCGCCTTGCGGTGCGCCAGCGTGCGGGAGAGCAGCCACAGGCTCACGGCGAGCACGCCCAGGCCCACGACGGTGAAGGCGCCGCCCACGCGAAGCGACGCCCGGCGGTCGTCCTGGAACACCGCGAGTGCGTCCGTGCGGGGACCCGTGAGGTAGCGCCGCACGGTGTCCGCGAAGGCCTGGGCCTCCGGCTCGGACTCCGTCCACTGGTAGGCGAGCGGCTGGACGCCGGAGGTCGTCTGCAACTGGGCCCGGAAGATGGGCGCGGCGCCCCGGCGGGTGCTGCGGCTGCGGGCCACCTCCACGCCCTGGATGTCCCCGGGCGCGTAGCGGCCCACCTCCTCCTGGCCCAGCCAACTGGAGCGGCTGAGGACGCATGGGCCCCGGGGCTCGCATCTCAGGTCCATGCGCGCCTTCTGATTGAGGAAGAACACCCCCAGCACCAGGAAGGGCAGGGCGAGCATCAGGAAGGCCGTGGCACCGATGGCGGTGGCGCGGCTGCGTCGGGAGGCGGGGGGCGCACGCACGGCCTGTTTCTATAGACCCGCGCGCCCGCGAGTGTCGACCTCCAGGCAGGCGGGCGGGCACTTGCGACATGGGGCCCAAGTCCGCACCCCTTGTCCTGGGACATTCAGCACTTCGCCCGGAAGGAGTCCTCCATCCCATGAAGGCCGTGGCCATCATGTTCCCCTCGCGCGAGGTGCGCGTCCTCGACGTTCCCGAACCGCGGCTGCACTCACCCACCCAGGTCAAGGTGCGCACGCTGGAGGTGGGCGTGTGCGGCACCGACCAGGACATCCTGAAGGGCCACCATGGCGCGGCGCCCAAGGGGGAGGACCACCTCATCCTGGGCCACGAGTGCCTGGGCGAGGTGATGGAGGTGGGCGCGCACGTGCAGGGCCTGAAGCCGGGGGACCTGGTGGTGCCCCGGGTGCGCAGGCCCTGTCCGCACGCGCACTGCCCCGCGTGCAGCCATGGCCACCCGGACTTCTGCGTGACGGGGGACTACACGGAGCGCGGCATCCAGGGCGCGCACGGCTTCTGCTCGGAGCACTTCGTGGAGGACGCGGCCTACCTGCACAAGGCGGAGGACTCCTTGCGCGGCGTGGCCGTGCTCACCGAGCCGCTCACCATCGCGGAGAAGGGCCTGCGCGAGCTTTCGCACATCCAGTCCCGCCTGCCGTGGAAGCCGAGCCCCGGCAAGGCGCTGGTGCTGGGCGCGGGGCCGGTGGCGCAGTTGGGGGCCATGGCGCTGATGCGCGCGGGCTTCGACGTGACGGTGTACTCGCGCAGCCCCAAGCCCAATGAGAAGGCCGTTGCATCCGAAGCGGTGGGCGCGCCGTACATCTCCAGCAAGGAGGTGACGGTGGAGGCGTTGAAGGAGCAGCTGGGCGGCGTGGGCGTCATCTACGAGGCGACGGGCGCGTCGCAGGTGGCCTTCGACTCGCTCCAGGTGCTGGAGGAGAACGGCGTGCTCATCTTCACCGGCGTGCCCGGACGCGAGGAGCCGCTGGAGCTGCAGGGCGACCAGGTGCTGGGGCGGTTGGTCCTGGGCAACCGGGTGATGTTCGGCACGGTGAACGCGTCGGACAGCGACTTCCGTGAGGCGCTGGAGGACCTGGCCCGCTTCCGCGCGAAGTGGCCGGGGAGGGTGGAGGCGCTCATCACCCAGCGCCACCCGCCGTCGGAGTTCGCCAAGGTGGTGGAGGCGAAGGGCGGCATCAAGCACGTCATCTCGTTCCAGGAGCATGCCCGGTGAATCCCCACCACGAGGACCTGAAGGGCGGCATCGCCATCGAGGACCACGGCATCATCGGCGACCTGCGCACGGTGGCGCTGGTGGGCAACGAGGGCACCATCGACTGGCTGTGCTATCCGCACTTCGACAGCCCCAGCATCTTCGCGGCGCTGCTGGACCCGGAGAAGGGCGGGTACTGGCGCGTGTCCCCGGAGCCGGACGGGGTGATGAAGCGGCAGTTCTACTGGCCGGACACCAACGTGCTGGTGACGCGCTTCTACACGCCGGACGGCGTGGGAGAGCTCATCGACCTGATGCCCCTGGGCAAGGGGGCGAGGGCGGAGGGGCGCGAGGTGCTGCGGCGCATCCGCGTGGTGCGCGGGGAGATGTCCTTCCGCATGGAGTGCTTCCCGGCGTTCAACTACGCGCGGGACGAGCACGAGACGCACGTGGTGAAGGGCGGCGCGGCCTTCGTCTCCAGGACGCTGAGCATGCAGCTGGTGACGCCCATCCCGCTGAAGCAGGAGAAGAACGGCGTCGTCGCGCACTTCACGCTGAAGGAGAGCCAGTCCGCGGTCTTCACCCTGCGCGAGGGCGGCGTGGAGGGCTGCCACCACCACCTGCACACGCACGACTCCGCGGAGAAGCTCTTCCGCGACACGGTGGACTACTGGCGCCACTGGGTGTCCAAGTGCAAGTACACGGGGCGGTGGCGGGAGATGGTGCAGCGCTCGGCGCTGGCCCTGAAGCTGATGACCTTCGAGCCGTCCGGGGCCATCATCGCGGCGCCCACGTGCAGCCTGCCGGAGTCTCCCGGCGGCACGCGCAACTGGGACTACCGCTTCTGCTGGCTGCGCGACGCGGCCTTCACCGTCTACGCGTTCATCCGCATCGGCTTCAACGAGGAGGCCGCCGCGTTCATGCGCTGGGTGGAGGCGCGCTGCGCGGAGAACGGGGACGGGCCGCTGCCCCTGATGTTCCGTCTGGACGGCACCCCGGTGCCGAAGGAGGAGGAGCTGACGCACCTGCGAGGCTATGGCGGCGCGAGCCCGGTGCGCATCGGCAACGCGGCGGCGCACCAGCTCCAACTGGACATCTACGGAGAGCTGATGGACTCCGTGTACCTGTCCAACAAGTACGCGGTGCCCATCTCGTATGACTTCTGGAGTCACCTGCGGCGGCTGGTGGATTGGGTGTGCGACCACTGGCAGCGCGAGGACGAGGGCATCTGGGAGATCCGCGGCTCGCGCCGGCACTTCGTCTATTCGAAGCTGATGTGCTGGGTGGCGGTGGACCGGGCCATCCGGCTCGCGGACAAGCGCAGCCTGCCGGCGGACCGGGCGAAGTGGCTGAAGACGCGCGACGCCATCTTCGAGGAGATCATGGACAAGGGCTGGTGCAAGGAGAAGGGCGCCTTCATCCAGGCCTATGGGCACGAGGCGCTGGACGCGGCGAACCTCCTGATGCCGCTGGTGTTCTTCCTGTCGCCGGTGGATCCGCGGATGCTCTCCACGCTGGACCTCATCCGCAAGGCGCCGCGGGACGGGGGCCTCACGTCGGACGGCCTGGTGTTCCGCTACGACACGGACACGAAGCTGGATGGGATTGAAGGCAGCGAAGGCACCTTCAACCTGTGCAGCTTCTGGCTGGTGGAGGCGATGACGCGCGCGAGCCCGGTGCGGCCGGACCTCTTGGACGAGGCGCGGCTCATCTTCGAGCGGATGCAGGGCTACGCGAACCACCTGGGGCTGTACGCGGAGCAGACGGGCATGTCCGGCGAGGCGATGGGCAATTTCCCGCAGGCGCTCACGCACCTGTCGCTCATCAGCGCCGCCTACAACCTGGACCGGACGTTGGGCCGCCACGATTGACGGAGGGGACGGTAGACTCGCGCGCACCCGCCATGCCCGACCTGTACCCGCTGCTGTTCCGTTTCGCCGTCAAGGCGGATGCCCACTACGACGTGTTGAGCCGCCGCGTGCGCAAGGGGCTGGGCATCGCCCCGCCGCTGCGCATCCTGCCGTACCGGGGCTACGGCACCCCGGAGCGCGTGGTCATCAAGGCGCGCGTGCTGGAGGAGCGCAAGGTGACGCCCCAGCGCCAGCGCCACACGCTGTGGAGCAGCGCCGTGGCCTCCTACAAGCGCTACATGACGCGTGAGATTTCCAGCGCGCACGTGGCGGTGCGCTGGGGGGACAAGCGCTGGGAGGGCGTGACGGACGAGGAGGGCTTCCTGGAGCTGTGGGTGCCGCCGCCGGAGGGCGTGCGCTCCGGCTGGCACATGGTGGAGCTGGAGCTGCTGTCCCCGGAGGCGGAAGGCGTGCCGCGCGTGTCCGCGCCGGTGCGGGTGGCGGGCACGAGCGCGGAGCTGGGCGTCATCAGCGACATCGACGACACGGTCATCGCCACGGGGGTGACGGATCCGCTCAAGCGCGCGTGGGCGCTGTTCCTCACGGAGCACCGGGGGCGGCTGCCCTTCCCGGGCGTGGACGCGTTCTACGCGGCGCTCCAGGCGGGCGCGAGCGGCACGGCGGACAACCCCATCTTCTACGTGTCCAGCAGCCCGTGGAACCTCTACGAGCACCTGGACGAGTTCCTCTCCATCCACCGCATCCCCATTGGCCCGCTGCTGTTGCGCGACTGGGGCCTGTCACGCCACGGCTTCGCGCCGGGCGGGGGGCACGGGCACAAGCTGGACAAGATTCGCGGCGTGCTGGAGACGCTGGCGCACCTGCCCTTCGTGCTGATTGGGGACAGCGGCCAGGAGGACGCGGAGCACTACCGCACCATCGTGCGCGAGTACCCGGGCCGCATCCGCTGCGTCTACATCCGCAACGTGCCGGGGGGCTCCAAGCGCGGCGAGGAGATGGAGGCCATCGCGAAGGACATCCGCGACGCGGGCAGTGAGCTGGTCGCCGTGGACGACACGGTGGCCGCCGCGAGGCACGCGGCGCGCGCCGGGTGGATCCGCTGGGAGGAGGTCCCGGAGGTGGAGGCCCACCGCCGAGAGGACGCCGCGCGCAGCGCCCTGGGCGAGCGGGGCTGAGGAGTTCCGGTGGGAGCCTCGGGGGGCCTCAGCCCACGGGGCGCCCGCTCTGCACATGCACCATGCGGATGGCGCGCTCCATGAGCTCCCCCTGGGCGGAGCGCCTTTCGCTGGGCGTGGCGGCGGTGCGCCGCCGCCACGTGCCGTCCGCGCCCAGCTCCCACGCGCCGCTGGTGTCCACCATGCAGCGCTCCACCACGTCCTTCACCTGCGCGGCCAGGGTGGGGTCCTCCACCGGCGCCAGGATTTCCACGCGGTGGTCCAGGTTGCGCGGCATCATGTCCGCGGACCCGATGTAGCACCGCGACGCCGCGCCCCGCTCGAAGGCGTAGATGCGCGGGTGCTCCAGGAAGCGGCCCAGGTTGGACACCACGCGGATGTGCTCGGACACGCCCGGCACTCCCGGCCGCAGGCAGCAGATGCCTCGCACGTTGAGGTCCACGCGGACGCCCGCGCGGGACGCGTCGTAGAGCGCGCGGATGATGCCCGGGTCCACCAGCGCGTTCATCTTCATCAGGATGCGCGCGGGCGCCTCTGGCGTGTGCGCCGCCTGGGTCTTCCTGATCTCCTCCAGCAGCCCCTCCCGCATGGTCAGCGGCGCCACCAGCAGCTTGCGGAAGGAGCGCGGCCGGCCGAAGCCGGTGAGGAAGTTGAAGACGTCCGCCACGTCCGCGCCAATCTCCGGATCCGTGGTGAACAAGCCCAGGTCCGTGTAGAGCCGCGCCGTCTTCGGGTTGTAGTTGCCCGTGCCGATGTGCACGTAGTGCCGCACCCGCTCGCCCTCGCGCCGCACGATGAGGATGGCCTTCGCGTGCGTCTTCAGGCTGGGAATCCCGTACACGACGTGCACGCCCGCCTCTTCCAGCGCGTTCGCCCAGCGGATGTTGGTGCGCTCGTCGAATCTCGCCTTCAGCTCCACCATGCACACGGCCTGCTTGCCGTGCTCCGTCGCGCGGATGAGCGCGGGCACCAGCGGGGAGCTGTCCGACGTGCGGTACACCGTCTGCTTCAGCGCCAGCACGTCCGGGTCCTCCACCGCCTCGCTCACGAAGCGCTCCACGGAGGTGGTGAAGGACTCGTAGGGGTGGTGCACCAGCAGGTCGCCCCGGCGCATGGCGGACATCACCGTGCCCCCGCCGTCCGCGGACTCGTTGTCCGTGCGCAGCCGGGCCTGCGTCACCGGCGTCCACGGCGGGTCGCGCTGCTCGGAGAAGCCCGGCGTCATCGCCAGCGACATCACGTCCGCCAGGTCCAGCAGGCCGTGCTCCTCGTACACCTGCCGGGGCTCCAGCGTCAGCGCCTCCACCAGCGGCTCCAGCAGCTTCGCGTTCATCCCCGCCTGGATTTCCAGGCGGATGACGTCCCCGAAGCGGCGCTGGCTGAGCTCCGTCTCCACCGCCTTGAGCAGGTCCTCCGCGTCCTCGGACACGGTGTAGTCCGCGTCGCGCGTCACGCGGAACAGGCTCCAGTTGAGGACCTCCATCCCGGGGAACAGGTCCCCCAGGTGCTGGGCGATGATCTCCTCCAGCGGCACGAAGAGCGCGCCCCCCTTGAGCGGCACGAAGCGGGGCAATATCTCCTTGGGCACCTTCACCCGCGCCACGCTCTCCTCCTCCGCCACCGGGTCGCGCAGCAGCACCGCGAGGCTCAGGGACAGGTTGGAGATGTACGGGAAGTGCCGCCCCAGCCCGATGGCCAGCGGCGTGAGGACGGGGAAGATCTGCTCGCGGAAGCGCTGCTCCACCTGCGCGCGCTGGTCCGCGTCCAGCTCCTTCATGGACAGGATGCGCAGGCCCTTCTCCGCCAGCGCGGGGCGCAGGACCTTCTCGAAGCAGTCCGCGTGGCGCCGGCCCTGCTCCAGGATGCCCGTGTGCAGCTTGTCCAGCGTGTCGCCCGGGGACGCGCCGTCCGGCACCAGGCGGCCCACGCGCGCGACGATCTGCTCGTGCAGCCGGGCCACGCGGATCATGAAGAACTCATCCAGGTTGCGCGCGTAGATGGAGATGAACTTCAGCCGCTCCATCAGCGGCACCTCCGGCGACTCGGACAGCTGCAGCACCCGGTCGTTGAAGGCCAGCCACGACAGCTCCCGGTTGAAGAACAGGTCGCTGTCCGGCACCTCCGTGCCCGGGGGGACGACGTCCCGGTCCACGGCCTTCTGGGCGGTGCCTTTCGCGGTGGCGCGCTTCGCCATGATGGGTGACTCCTCCTGGATGTGTCTCAGGGTGTGCCCTCTAGCAGTCCCGCACCGCGCCGATTGTGAACTCGCACGTCTGGCCCGGAACCGGACATCCGGGCGTATCCCACCCTGGACGACCCCGGCAGTGGCCGGCGAGGCGTACGGGCTGTGGACTCCCCGGCAGTCCCTCGCTTGAATCCGGCGCGCACTGACGGCATTCAAGAGGGGTGAGCACTCCCAATGCCTCCCTCCCGGTCACTTCGGACGGTGCCCCGGCGGACACCTCCCCGGACGCCCTGTTCACGGCCTTCCGCGAGGGGTCCAAGAAGAAGTCCCACCGCTTCACCTTCACCTGGTTCGTCGCCGCGGCGGTGCCGGTGGTGCTCGCCCTGGGCTTCGTCGGCCTCTGGCGTGCCAACGGAACGTCCTTCTCCGTCGTCACGCCGCACGGCATCAAGGTGCTGCGCGCGGGGATGACGACCCAGGAGGTGGGGGGCCTGCTGGGCCACCCGCTCACGCTCCAGAAGAAGGGCGACCAGGACTGCTACCGCTACGGCCGGCCCAACTTCATCAACGAGGTCTTCGTCGTGTACTCGGTCTGCTACGAGCAGGGGCAGGTGCGCGACGTGCTCACGCACCAGTACTCGGCCTGGCAGATAGACCCCGCGACGGGGGCCTTCATCGCGCCCGGGCAGGAGCCGCCCGCGCCCAAGAACCCGGCGGGGTAGCCGGGCCCGGCGCCTAGGCGAGCCCCGCCTCGGCGCCCTCGAAGGTCACCCGGGCCTGCGTCATCACGTGCTCCACGGCGAGCAGGTGCCACGCGACGTCCATCATCTGCGCGGAGGCGGACGGGTCCAGCATGGACTCGCGCAGCTGCGCCTCGGTGATGCCGAAGGGCTCCGAGGACTCCTTGAGCAGCTCCAGCGCGTACTGCGGCGTGAGCTGGAGCTTGTCCCGCTGCGCGATGGCGCGCAGCACCAGGGCAATCTTGAGGCGGCGCTCCACGTCGTCGCGGATGCCCGGGTGGTGCAGCCAGCCGTCCAGCGCCTCCTGCTGCTCCTCCAGGCTGAAGAACTTCCGCGCCAGGATTTCGCCCTCGGCCTGATGCCAGCGGCGGCGGATCTCCTCGTCCACCAGCGGCTTGGGCACGGAGACGTCGGAGCGGGCGACGATTTCGTCCAGCACGCGGTTGCGCGCGTCCACCCAGAGCATGTCGGCCATCTCGTTCTCCATCTCCTCCACGATGGAGCTCATGACCTCTTCGTGCGTGGAGCCGCGGCCCAGCTGCTGGAGGAACGCGTCCGACTCCGTGTCGGGCATGCGCACCTCGCGCGCGCCGCGCACGTCCACCAGGAAGCGCGCCGGCATGCCGCGCAGCTGCTCCGCCGGGTAGTTGTCCGGCAGCACCAGCCCCACCTCCACGCTGTCACCCACGCTGGCTTCCGCGATGACCTCCGCGAAGCCGGGCAGCATCACCTGGGGGGCCAGCTCCATCCAGTAGCCCAAGCGGGTGCTCAGCGGGATGAGGCGGCCGTTGGCGTAGCCCAGGATGTCCAGCCGCACGTCGTCGCCCATGGCCAGGGCCTCGCCTTCCGCGCGCTCGCGGACCTGCGCCTTCGCGCGGGCCAGCTCGTGGAAGCGCTCCAGCAGGTCCTCCTCCGTGAGGTCCTCGCCCTGGGGCACGCGGATGTTGAGGTTCTCCAGCGACGGGGCCTTCACTTGCGGCAGGTCCGCCTGGTGGCCCAGGCCGGGCGCCACGGGCAGCCGCTGCACCAGTTGGTGCACGGGGGCCTGCGGCGGGGCGGCGGGCGCTTCCGGGGGCTTGGGGCTGGCGGCGGCGGACTTCGCCGGCTTCGCCGGGGCGGAAGCAGCACCGGGCGCCTTGGCGGCGGGGGCGGACGGCTTCGCGGGAGGGTTCTTCTTCGTGGCCACCGGAGGGCCTCCTGGCAGGTAGCGACCGTGGTCCCAGAGGGGATTGAAACGTGCGCGTCTCACACGGCCACGGTTGCTACCAGAAAGGACCCCCCGGGGACATCCCCGGGCGTCATCCGCCCGGGGTGCCGCGGTACTTCAACGGCTCTACCCGAACAGGCCGCCGACGAAGCTGGAGACCGCGGAGACGGCGGCGCCCACCTGGCTGACCACCGGGATGTTGGTGGCGGCGGCGATGGAGCCCACGGCGGTGATGACGCCCGTGACCTTCGCGGTGGTGCTGGCGTTCGGGTCGCGCAGGGTGGAGACCGCGTTCGCCGTGTCGAAGGCGGCGATGGCGATGTTCGCGCCCGGGGCGAAGCGGCCGGCGGCCTTGGCCAGGGTGCCCCCGGCGGCCTTGGCGGCGGCGGTCGCGCCGGCCTTGGCGGCGGCCTTGCCACCCTCGGACAGCGCGGCCTTGGCGGCGGCGCGGGTCGCGGTGCCCGTGGCGGCCTTCAGGGCCACGCCGGACTCGCTGACGGCGGTCTTCAGGGCGGAGCGCACGCCGCTCTTGATGGCGGAGGAAGCGCCACCCTCGAAGGCGGCCTTGGCGGCGGCACCGGCGGCGGCGCGGGCCAGCTTGGGGCCGGCGCCCGGGACCGCGGCCTTGAAGGCGCCGCTGGCGGCCTTGTACGCGCTGCCGAACTTGTTCACGTCGCGGGCAATCTCCAGGCCGCCCTTGACGGTGCCGACCGCGGTCTTGCCGGCGGTGGCGACGGAGCCCAGCGCCTTGTTCCAGTCCTCGCTGCTGCCGGAGCGCACGGCGTTGCGCACGTCGGAGATGGCCGTGCCGGCCTGGCCCACCAGCTTCGCGGCGCTGGTGATGGTGCCGAAGGCCTTGCCCGCGATGCCCAGCTTGCCCTTGAGGTCGAGCTTGGTCTTCGGGTCCATGGCCTTGGAGACCATCTTGTCGACGTTGCCCTTCAACGTGGCCTTGAAGCCGTCCGTCTTCAGGCTCTTCACGTTGTCGAAGCCGTCCTTCACGGCCGTCTTCACCTTCGTGAAGGTGTCGTAGCCCTTCTTCGCCTGCGTCCCGATGTCCTTCGCCGCCTTGATGGGGTCCTGCTGCACGTGGCGGATGGTGTTGGAGACGGCACTGCGGGCGCGGTCGATGAAGCTCATGTGGGGCTCCCTCGTCGGAGTTCGAGGAAAGGATTTGGAAGGGCTGCGGACGTCTTGCGGGGATTATCGCGGAAGCCGTCGATCAGTTGCGTAGCACCTCACATGTAGTGAGAAGGTGGGTGTGTGACGCTGGTTGTGGCACGGTGCGTCAGTGGTCGGCCTTGGACGGGACCCACTCCGTGACGCGGAGGGTGTAGCGGATGGGGGTGTCCCGGTCCGGTCGGGCCATACCGTCCACCACCACCAGCACGGACTGCCCCTGGGCCAGGGTGAGCTTCAGGACCGGGGCGTCCTTTGTCGTAGGATGTGGGTTCGCGGCGCAGCCCAGCTCCGTGCCCCGGCAGCCGGTGAGGAGGTACAGGGCGTGGCCGCCCGCGTCCGGGTCGTCGCCGGGCGAGGTGTCGAAGACGAAGGTGCCGGCTTTCGGCGCCGTCCACAGGTGGGCGCGGTCCTGCTGGAGCAGCGCGCCGCAGGTGCCCTGGAAGCCGTCGCCGGAGAGGGCCGTCTCGCCCTGGAAGGTGAGGGGCAGGGCGCTGCCCAGGTCGTGGTGGGCGCAGCCCTGGCCCTTGCAGCGGGGCTCGTCGCGGCACTCGGTGTCCGCGCAGTCCACCCAGCGGTCCCCGTCGTTGTCCATGCCGTCGAAGCAGGCGCCGGCCTCGGTGGCGCGCAATTCGTCGATGTGCAGCTCGAAGGCGCCCTGCGTGAACGCCTCGCCGGCCACGGCGTCCACCGTCACCAGGACCCGCTGGCCCTGTGTCAGCGTCACCGCCACCCGGGACCCGCCGCCGTAGCTGATGCCGCCCGTGGCGCACGCCAGCTCCTCGCCGCCGCAGCCGTCCGCGTACACGGCGATGACGGACCGGATGGCCGAGCGGGCCGTGTCGAAGGTGAAGGTGCCCGCCCGGGGCGCCGTCCACAGGTAGCCCCGGTCCGGAGCGCCCGCGCCTCCGCACGAGGCGGCGTGGTCGTCCCGGGCCTCCACGGTGGAGCCCTTCAGCGACACCGGCAGCGCGCTGCCCAGGTCCCGGTCCACGCACACGGGCTCCGGGGGCGCGCAGACATGGGGCACGCCCGTGCCGCCGCAGGTCTCCGGCGCCGCGCACGTGCCGCACTCCAGCGTGCCGCCGCAGCCGTCCGAGACCTGGCCGCACGTCGCGCCCAGGAAGCCGCAGGTGGCCGGCCGGCATCCGGGCACCGCGCAGACGTTGGGGACGCCGCCCGCGCCGCAGGTGAGCCCCTCGCCGCACGCGCCGCACTCCAGCGTGCCGCCGCAGCCGTCCGAGACCTGGCCGCAGTTCTTGCCCAGGGCCTCGCAGGTGGACGGGGTGCACGCGGCCCTGCCGCAGACGTTGGGCGTGCCCGCGCCGCCGCAGCTCTCGGCACCGAGGCAGCCTCCGCACTCCAGCACCGCGCCGCAGCCGTCGGACACGCGGCCGCAGTTCGCGCCCAGGGCCGCGCAGGTCGTGGGCACGCAGGTGCCGGCGCCGCAGACGTTGGCCTCCCCCGCGCCGCCGCACGTCGCGTCGGCCTCGCAGGCGCCGCACTCCAGGACGCCGCCGCAGCCGTCCAGCACCTCGCCGCAGCCCTTCCCCAGCGCGGCGCAGGTGGCCGCATGGCACAGCGGGGCCGCGCAGACGTTGGCCACGCCGCTCGCGCCGCAGGTGAGCCCCTCTCCGCACGCGCCGCACTCCAGGACGCCGCCGCAGCCGTCGGACACGGCGCCGCAGTCCTTGCCCAGCGCCCCGCAGGTGGTGGGGACGCACGGCGCGCGGCCGCACACGTTGGCGGTGCCGCCTCCGCCGCACGTCTCGTCCGGCCCGCACGCGCCACAATCGAGCACCCCGCCGCAGCCGTCCGCGACCTGGCCGCAGTTCTTGCCCGCGGCCTCGCAGGTGGTGGGGACGCAGGCCGGCGGCCCGCAGGCGTTGGGCACGCCAGCGCCTCCGCAGACCTCCGGGGTCGCGCACGTGCCGCAGTCGAGCACGCCGCCGCAGCCGTCCGAGAGCGGCCCGCAGGTGGCGCCCCGCGCCTCACAGGTGCTGGGGACGCAGGGCCGGGGGCCGCAGACGTTGGGCACGCCGCCCCCGCCGCAGGCCTCGTCCTCGGAGCACTCGCCACAGTGGAGCGTGCCGCCGCACCCGTTGATGGCGTAGCCGCAGTCGAGCCCCTGGGACTCGCACGTCATGGGCACGCAGGTGGACGGGGGCCGCCAGGCCATCCTGGCGGAAGCCGTGTCCTCCGGCAGCGTCCGGCCGCACGCCGCCCACAGCCCCAGCAGCAGCACCCAGCCCGGCCAAACACCCGTCCGCCCCATGCCCCGTTCCCGCCGCCCGTGAAGGCCCCACCCGCCATGGGACCTGGGGGCAAGGGTGGGGAGCGGTCGGGTTCCCGCGAAGCGGCGGCAAGCCCCGGTGCGTCTCCAGCGGTCGGAAAGGCGTCACTGTCCCGCCCCGCCCGCCGGGAAGGCGCGCACTGGTGGACACCGGCCGGGCCAGGGAGGGGGCTGGGCGCGAGGGAGGGAGGGCCCCACCGTGAGGGGACGCGGAGGCGCGAATGGACACGTGCGTCCAGCGGGGAAGGACGCATGGCGGCAGGTCCCAGGCGGGCGCGGCAGGAGGAGGGGTGGGGGCTCGCGGCGAGCCTCCTGGTGGCGCTCGTCCTGCTGGTCCTGTCCGTGGTGGCGCTGCTGTTGACGCGCGCCTCCGTGCGGTCGCGGGTGATGGAGCGCTCGCTGGACCTGCAGGAGGTGGGGCTGTTGGGGCGGGCCTTCAGCGACAAGGTGTCCCTGGCCAACAGCGCGCTGCTGGCGGGCGGGCAGTCGCTCACCCGGGACACGGAGCAGCCACGGCGGCGCTTCCTGGACACGGCGGAGCGGCTGGCCGCGCGGCTGGACACTCCCGAGGACGAGGCGCTGGTGTGGGAGGTGCGCGCCGCGGAGCAGGCGCATGAAGCGGCCCTGCGCGCGCTCATGGACGCCCACACGCCCCAGGAGCAGAAGCTGGCGCGCGAGCGGCTCACCCGGGCCCACGGGCGGGTGCGCGAGGCGCAGGCCCGGCTGGAGCGCAAGGTGCAGGCGCGGCTGGCCATGGAGAACCAGTCCGCGGTGCGGGTGGACCGGTGGGAGACGGCGCTGTTGCTGCTGGCCTCCCTGCTGGGGCTGGCGATGGCGGGGCTGCTGGCGTGGGTGCTCCACCGCCGGCTCCACCCGCTGCGGCGCGAGGCGGCGGCCAGCGCGCACCGCTTCCAGGCGCTGGTGGAGGGCGTGCGCGACTACGCCCTGGTGCTGCTGGACACGCGCGGGCGGGTGGCCAGCTGGAACCCGGGCGCCGAGCGCATCAAGGGCTGGAGCGAGGCGGAGATCCAGGGCCGGCCCCACTCCGTCTTCTACACGTCCGAGGAGGCGGCGGCGGGCAGGCCGGAGCGGGACCTGTCCCGGGCGCTCCAGGAGGGGCGGCTGCGCACGGAGGGCTGGCGGCAGCGCAAGGACGGCTCGCGCTTCTGGGCGGAGGTGTCCATCACCGCGCTGCACGGCGAGGACGGCGAGCCCCAGGGCTTCTCCGTGGTGACGCGCGACATCACCGAGCAGCGGCGCCAGGAGCGGATGCAGGAGCTGCTCGCGGAGGCCGGCCGCGTCTTCCACCAGTCCCTGGACCCCGACCTGACGGCGGCTGAGGTGGCGCGGCTGCTGGTGCCGGAGGTGGCGGACGGCTGCATCCTCTACCTGCTCACGCCCGCGGGGGAGCTGCGGCCCCGCGCGGTGACGCACGTGCAGCCCGAACGCGAGGCGAGCCTGTGGGAGGCCCTGCGGCGGTTTCCGCCCCGCGCGGGCATGCCTCCGGTCGTCTGGGAGGTGATGCGCACCGGGCACTCGCGGATGGACGTGGAGGTGGCGGTGGACGACCTGGCGGCCTCCGCGGAGACGGACGAGCACAGGCTGCTCATCGAGCGCGTCGCCATCGGCTCCTCCATGGTGGTGCCCCTGCGCGCGGGCACCGACACGCTGGGCGCCTTCGTGCTGCTGACGGCCCGGGGCCACCGCCGCTTCACCCAGGCGGACCAGGTGCTGGTGGAGGAGCTGGCGGGCCGCGCGGCGCTGGCCCTGGAGAACACGCGGCTCCTGCGCGAGGCGCGCGAGGCGGTGGACCTCATCGCCGTCACCGCGCACGACCTGGGCAATCCCTTGCAAGCGCTCCAATTGCTGCTCAGCAAGGTGCAGCGCTCGCAGGGGGCCGGCCGCGACGAGGACGTGCGTCAGGGATTGGTGGTGGCGCGCGGGCAGGCGCAGCGGCTGGGCCAGCTGCTCCACAACCTGCTGGATTTGTCCCGGCTGTCATCCGGCAAGCGGCTCTTGGACGCGGCGCCCATGGACCTGGGGGAGCTGGCGCGCGAGGTGGTGGAGCGCTTCGCGGACGCCGCCGCGGAGGCGGGCTGCGACCTGCGGCTGCGGGTGGAGGAGGGGCAGGTGGGCCAGTGGGACCGCATCCGGCTGGACCGGGTGGTGACGAACCTCCTGTCCAACGCGCTGAAGTTCGGCCGGGGCCACCCGGTGACGGTGTCGGTCTGCGCGCTGGACGCGGACCACTCCCGGCTGCGGGTGCGCGACGAGGGCGTGGGCATCCCGCCGGAGGCCCAGCGCCGCGTCTTCGAGCGCTTCGAGCGGGAGCGCGCCGCGCGGACCAAGGCCGGCTACGGGCTGGGGCTCTACATCGCCCGACAGCTGGTGGAGGCGCACGGCGGCGTCATCCGCCTGGAGAGCGCGCCGGGGCGGGGCGCCACCTTCACCGTGGACCTGCCGCGCTTGCCCAGGCCCATGGAGGAGACGTCCGTGGCGGAGTCGCCTCCCATCCATCCGTGACGCGAAGCTAGAGGTGCAGCGAGGGCACGGGGGCGACGAGGCCGGGCTGGATGGGGAAGTCCGGGGGCAGCTTCTCGCGCTCCTCCAGCCGCTCGAACTCCAGCGAGTCGTGCGCGCAGAACACCGTCACCTGCTCACCGTGACGCTGCACCAGCTCGCGCAGCCGGCGCAGGTTGTACCAGCGCATCCACCCGTCCTTCTGCATCAGCTTCTGGTAGGCGCGCAGGCCGGCGGTGCACCGGTAGCGGTCCAGGTCCATCTCGCCGTGGTGGAAGTACGCGTCGCCCGCGTGCAGCAGCCACCCCTCCCCGGTGTCGATGGCCACGCCCGCGTGCCCCAGCGTGTGGCCCACGAGCGGCACCAGGAGAATCTCCGGCGGCAGCCCGGTGAGCTCGCGCACGCAGTCGAAGCCGAACCAGCCTTCGCCCCGGTTCGGGGCGTACGTCTCCCAGCGCGTCTCCTTGGACCACTGCTGCGGGCGGAAGCGCGCGCGGTCCAGCCAGGTCTTCTGCGCGGTGGCCACGCGGTACTCGTCCGCCAGCACGTGCACGCGCGCGTGGGGGAAGTCATCCAGGCCGCCTGCATGGTCGAAGTCCAGGTGCGTGAGGACGATGTCGCGCACGTCGCTGGCCTGGAAGCCCATGCGCTCCAACTGGCGGATGGCGGTGGACTCCTCCGCCAGGGCGGGGCGGCAGAGCACATCGCGGAACAGGCCGTTGAGCCGCACGCGCGGCGCGTACACGTCATGGAGGCCGAAGCCGGTGTCCACCAGCACCAGGCCGCGCGGCGTCTCCAACGCCAGACAGTGGCAGGTGAGCGCCGCCGGGCCGGTGAAGCCGCGCCGTCCGTCCATGAGCCGCCCGCCGGGCGGGCACATCGTGGTGCAGTTCAGGTGGTGGATGCGCATGGCGGCTCCCGCTCCTCATGAAAGGCGGCGGCCGTCCGGCGGCGGATGAACCGGCGCGGGAAACCCCCTTTCCGTTCGTTCAGGGCAAAAGTGCGCCGTGACCTCCCTGGGAGGAATCACCACGCCCGGGCAGGACAGGGGCTCGCCCGCCCGGGGGGCGGCGGGACGCCCTTCAGGGGGCGGGAGACTGCTCGGCTGCTTCCCCCTCGAGCGATGGAGCGGACATCAGCACCAGCGCCTCCACGTCAGCGACCGGCCGGTGCTCGACGCCACGGGGGACGATGAGCAGCTCGCCCTCCTCCAGGTCCACGGTGCGCTCACGCAACTCCACGCGCAGGGTGCCCCCGGTGACGAAGAAAAGGGCGTCGCCAGAGGCGTGACGGCACCAGGGGCCGGTGCCCTTCAGCCGCACCAGGTGCACGGGCTGGCCATGGAGCATGCCCACGGGCCGGGCAATGCCAGGCGCCGGCAGGTCGGTGGAGGCGTGGGCCAGGTTCACCTTCTCCACGGGGGGAAGGGACGCGGAGGCCTGTGCCGGGGGACGGCGGCGCGAATCCCAGCGAGGGGGGCGGCCACCGGCGAGGGGTGGGGTCCGGAGAATCGTGCTCATGCGACAGGGACTCCTTCAGGGGGGACGCGGTCCCACCCCCTCGTGGGTTGTCTTGCTTTCTGCCAGAGACAGGGCCTGTGTTTCACCCCCTGCCACGGGAGCCGGTCCGGTATCCGACGGAAGGCGCAGGTAAGATAGGGATTGCTCCGCGGGCGTGCCGGAAGCCCTCTGTCCACTGACGGAGATCCCACCGTGCGGTGACGAACGGCGGCCCGGGGGGCGGCCTCGTCCCGGGACGCCTTCCTCGAGCCGCTGGGCACGCCGGGCTTCCGACGGCCATCGCCTCCGGGGACCGGGCCGTCCCCATTCCCTGTCCCTCCCCGAGGGGGGAGGGCCCGCCCTTCGCCGTCATTCATAGACATGGGGTGTCCCCGCGCTGCCCGCGGGAGGCATTCCGGGGGAAGGCATGGGCTATCTGTTGATGCACGCGGAATGGAGGCACCCGAAGGTGGTCACCCCGGGCTGGGTGAAGCTGCTGGAGGGGAAGAAGGTCCACCGCGTCCTGCCGTCGACGTGGCTGGTCGCGGGGCGCCGGGAGGACACGCATGCGCTGCGGGAGCGCGTGGTGGATGCGCTCCGGCACGGGGACACGCTGGTGGCCCGGTCCGTGGACCGGGCGGTGTGGACGGAGGCGGGCGTCTGGGGGCCGGAGCCGGTGGTCGCGGCCCCTCGGTCCGGGACGCCGTCGGCGTGGCTGCTCGCCATCGACGCGGAGTGCTCGCGGCGCGTAGAGGCCATCCATGAGGGACTGGGCCCCTTGTTGCGAGCGCTGGGCCGGGAACCGTGCCTGCGTCACACGAAGACCCTGCTGGGCTTCACCCTGGAGGTGGATGCCGCGACGCTCCGGGACTTCTGCTCCAACCACTTGCGTGCCACGGACCGGTACCTGCTGTGCAGGCAGGACGCGCCCGTCGAAGGCTGACATTCGAGGAGGGAACGATGCGAATCGAGCACTTCACGGAGCGCGCCTTCCAGCAGCAGGTGTTGGCGTCCGGGCAGGTGGTGTTGATGTATTTCTGGGCGCCCTGGTGTCCGCCGGAGTACCGGCTGATGGACGCATGGATGGAGCAGGTGGCGGCCCGGCACCGGAGCGCGGTGAGGGTGGTGAAGGTGGACGTGGAGAAGGAGCTGGTGCTCGCGGAGCGGTACATCATCCGCGCGGTGCCCACCCTGGTGGTCTTCAAGGGAGGGCAGATGGTGGACCGGGCCGTCGGAGCGATGACCCGGACCGCCATCCGGCGCATGCTGGAGGGGCACCTGTAGTCAGCCCCTGCGAGTGGCCCGGTAGGCCTGGGCGGGGTGCTTGGGGGTATCGGGGTGGGTCCGTTCGAGGAGACCCTCTTCGACCATGGCCTTGAGATGCCGCTCCGTCAGCTTGTCCGGGTTGTAATGCAGCTCATGGGCAAGCTCCGTGGGGGGCCAGGGACGAAGCGAGGTAAGCGCCAGGATGGCCTCGCGCAGGGCTGCCTTTCTGGGCCGGTGACCTAGCTTTTCGATGATTTCACGCGCCTTCGCGTCGATTTCCTTCCGGCCAGCGACATCCCCCAATCCGTCCGGAGCATCCCCCAATCCGTCCGGAGCATCCCCCAATCCGCCCGGAGCATCCCCCAATCCGCCCGGAGCATCCCCCAATCCGTCCGGAGCATCCCCCAATCCGTCCGGAGCATCCCCCAGATCGGGCGCGAGCTCCCCCCAATCCGCGGCCAGGGTCTGTCCCACATTCACCCGCAGCGTGACGACCACGGCGCCCGTGACCTCGGCGAACTCCGGGGCGGAGAGTCCGGCTGCGCGGCACATCTCGGCGACACGGTTCGTGCCCCGGCCCCATTTCTCGATGAGCCCGGCACGGTAGAAGACCTCCGCGATGATGGGATTGCGCTGCACCGACAGATGCGGCCGGGTGAGCGATTCAGGCGTGATGCCTTTCGGATACCGCCCCGCGCTCCATATCTCCACGCGGTCGTCGAAGATGGCGAGCGATACCGCGCCACCCGCGATGCTGTAGTCACGGTGGATGAAGGCGTTGACCAGGAGCTCGCGCATCGCATCTGGCGGGATGAGTGGACGGTCGACACGCTGCAGTCGGCCCGGTTCGATACGGCCGGCCAACGGGAAATGCCGCTGGCAGAACAGCTCGGCCTCCTCGAGCAGCCGGAAGGCCGGTCCGCGCACGTTGCGTTGATCGAGGAACTCGGTCTTGTCGGTGCCCCGAAACCGGGCCATCCGCAGCTCGCACTGGGGATGGTGGGGAAGAAACGTCTTGCCAAAGAGCACGACGGCCGCGCGCAGGAGCCTGCCCTTGTGGCGTACGCCAAGGCGGTCGAGCAACTCGGGCAGGCCTCGTCCCACCGGTCCTACGAGGCGCCCGGCCGAGCGGGCCGCCTCGACGATGCGCAGCACCTCCTGGCGGTCCAGCTCCTGGAGCGGAACCTCATCGGCCTCCTGGTTCTCCCAGCGACGGCGGCTGTGCGCACGTTCCAGCAACAGCAATTCATAGCGCTCCTGCGCCATCTTGCGGGTCGTGTTGCCCACCCGCTCATAGGCGCGGCCATCAAAGGTGTACGGCACGGAATCACTGATGCCGCCCACGGTGAGCACGAGGACGCTGCGCCCTGAAGCGACCTCCACGCTCTGGATGTGGAGGTCGAGCGGGGGCTCGAAGCGCTCGCGTGCCGTCGCGATGTCATGCAGGGTCTGTTCGCTCACCTGCTGGCCGATGAGCTCTCCGCCAGGCTTCACGCCCAGCAGCACCTGGCCTCCTTGTCCATTCGCGAAGGCGCAGAGCGTGTGCATCGCCTCGCGCAATTCACCGGTCGAGCGCTTCAGCTCGAGTGTGACGGATTCTCCCCTGGCGGCGAGGTGGGCGAGGTCTGGAATCATGGCGGGCCCGCCTCTGCATCATCCGGGCCCGCCATGTCCGGCGCTGTTCCCTCTGTGCCGACGCCTCCTCCGAGCATGAAGCGTACGGGCCGGGACCCTGCGTTCACGCAGGGAGACGGTGCGCCGTCGTGTGCCGTCTACAGGCAGTCCACCAGGCCGTCGTAGAGGGTCGTGCTGGTGCCGGGCAGCGTGGCGTAGAGGGGCGAGGTCCCGGAGAGCGCCGTCAGCAGCGACGTGAGGGGGGTGCCGCTGGCCAGCGGGCTCTGGCAGGTCCAGGTCTGTGTCTGCACGGAGATTTCACCCGTGGACGGGTCGAGCTCCTCGTTGCTCGCGGCGAACACCCAGACGCACTGGCCAATGACACCCGTCCCGCTGTTCACGGAGCACTGGAAGCGCAGCGACTGGATGTTGCTGTACTCGCCCTCGCAGAACGTGTCCCCACAGATGTCGTCGAAGTTGTCCCTCAGGTTCGAGCGCAGCTCCAGCCACGCCAGATACTCCGGCTGGGACGACAGGTAGGACGTGGCATCGACATGGCTGGACCCAGGCCGCGCCTCGCCCAGCGGGGCGGACAGGACCAACCCCAGCGTCGACAGCGCCAGCCACGAACGGATGTTCATCACGGAGCACCTTCCTGGAAATGACCGCCCCACGGACGGAACGGTCACCCGCAAGGCCATCTGTGTTTGGCAAGAATTTCAAGCAAACCTTCGTTCACGAAGATTTCACGTTGAAGGATGTGGATGTCACGGGCGTGTGAGCTCAGCGCACCCAGTTCACGTTGCTGTATGCCTTCACGCCGTCCGCCCGCTCCGTGTTCGTCAGCGGCGCGTAGACGCGCGTGCTGATGGTGTTGGCGGCGGTGTCCACCTCCACGAGCCGCGTCGGATTGGTGGTGCCGTCGTGGAACGTGTTGAGCATCTGGTAGATAGTGTTGCCGTTCACGCCGGTATCGGTGCGGTAGGCGGCGTTGCCCACGTGGCCGGAGAAGACGAAGCGCACGTTGGCGTACTGCTTGATGAGGTTGTCGAACACGTACTGGGGGCTGTTGTTGCCGTAGCCGCCGTTCGACTGCTCGATGCCGCCGCTGCCGTTCAGGTGCGAGTGGGTGATGATGATGACGTTGTGCCGGGGGAACTGGGCCAGCACGGTCTTCGCCCAGTTCACGGCGTCCGTGCGGGCCCACAGCTCCAGGTTCAACACCAGCCAGTTCAGGCCGCCCGCGTTGAACGTGTGGTAGGCGTTGTCGCACTTGCCGGACTCGAACACGCCGCCCAGGGCCTTGAAGCGGGACAGCGGGAAGTAGGTGTTGAAGGTGGTGGTGTTGCGCAGGTTGGCGTTGACGTTGCCGGGGCACGCGCTGCCGCCCTGGCACACGGCCGCCGTGTCGTGGTTGCCCAGGGCGATGGCGTAGGGAATCTGGGCCGTGTCGAGCACCTGATACGAATCACTGGCGCGCTGGTAGTAGAGGTGATCGGGCGTGTCCCAGTCCAGCAGGTCTCCGGTGTGCAGCACGAAGCGGATGTCCTGGGCCGTCTTGTTGTCGGCGATCCACTGCATGCGCTGGGTGAGCCGGGTGGGGGCGTAGACCGTCTCCTGCTGCGTGTCGGGGATGACGACGAAGGTGAACTTCGTGTCCACCGTGGTGGGCGCGGCGTAGAACTGGATGCCTTCGTTGGTCCAGCCTGCGGCGGTGAGCGCGTCACGCTCCGCCTGGGTGACGGCGTGGCGGTGTTTCTTCAGGCCCGGGTTGTCGAAGCGGTAGACGGGCACGAGGCACGTGTCCGCGGTCTTGGACGCATAGAAGCCCACGCCCTCGTCGGTGGTGAAGCCGGAGGCGATGAGGTTCGAGCGCTCGGTGGCGTCGATGGTGACGATGTGCTCACCCCGGCTGGGGCTGTAGAGCCGGTAGACGGGGGACAGGCCGGTGCCGGAGGAACTCGCGGCCTTGAAGGGCGTGCCCCGGTCGTCGGTGTAGCCGTAGGTGGTGGCCGCGTTGGCGGCCTCGTTCGCGTTGAGGGTGAGGAGGCTGTCGCCCGTGGACGGACGCACCCGGTGATACACGGGCTTGCTGATCGCGGCGCAGTCCAGCGCCGCCGTGGTGCTGCCCAGATGCTGGGGTTCAGGCGCCTCGCCAGGACCGCAGGCGGACAGCACGCCGGCCAGGGCCAGGGACAGGAGGAGGGAAGAGGGCTTCAAGATGGGCTCCCAGTGAAGTCAAGATGTTCAAGTTAAAATTGAATTGCTGGGATGCGCATAGCATTGAAGAAAGGGCCGGAGAAGGCACCTGTCGAGGAGTGTCACGAGTGTCACAGGGGCAGGACCGGATGATCGTGTGGGGACTGCTGGTCGTGCTGCTCACGGGCTGCACCAGCGGCCCCACGGTGCGGATGCGCACGGAGCAGGGGACCCGGACGTATGCGCCGGTGACGTGGGACCGGCGGGTGCCGGTCAGCGCGCGCGAATTCGAGGAGGCACTGGCGCGGCTGGTGCTGGAGGTCCCGCTGACGGTCGGTCACCCAGGGTGGTGCGCGCGGTCGCGAAGAAGGGGGCGCAGTTGGACCTGGGGTTCGGGTTCATGCTGCGGGACGGGTATGGGCGGTGGTGCCGGGCGCATGAGGCTCCGGTGTACTTCGCCGACTTCCGAGGCCCCGTGCCTCCACTGCCCTCTCCCGTCCAGGTGGAGCACATCCCCGACCGGGGCACGCTCATCACCCTCACTCAGGAGAAGTTCACCGTCTCCAGCCCCTGCGCCCCTGGGGCACCCGGGCCACTCAGTCCGGGTAGAACATCGGGTCGCGCGTCGCCACGAACGACGAGATGGCGTGCGCCACCTCCGGCGGCAGCGTGGTGAACTGCACGCCCACTCCCGGCATCAGGTCCGGCGTGCGGTCGTTGCCGTCGCGCGCCCAGCGCACCACGCCATTCACCGTCAGCGGCCGGCCTCCCGGCAGCGTGAAGTCCAGCTCCACCGCCGTGCCGCGCGGCACCGCCTCCACCGTGGCGATGAAGATGCCGCCCTCGCTGATGTCCATCGAGAAGCCGGTGAAGAAGTTGGAATCACTGCGCGTGTCGATGGTCGTGTGCATCCGCACCCGGCCCGCCTTGCGCGCGTCGCTCTTCGCCGGAGTGGTGGCCACGGGCGCGCGCGCCGGGAGCCGCTCCGCGCGCGTCGGCGCTTCGGTCTGCAGCTTCTCCTGGGACGGCCGCAGGGCCGGGGGCGGGACGACCTTCTGGGTCTCCGCCTCCGCGGCGCGGCGGGCCTTCGCCTCGGCCTCCGCGCGGGCCCTGGCGGCGTCCTCCACGCGCTTCAGGTCGGACTCGGCGGACGTCAGCGCCTTCTCCACCCGGGCGGCGTCCTCCTGCTGCACGCGCAGCGCGGACTGGAGGTCCAGCCCGGCCTGGCGGCGCGTGTCCAGCGCGGCCTCGCGCGCGTCCAGGGCCTTCTCCCGCAGCCGCGCGAGCTCCGGGGACGGCTCGGGGGACTCGGTGTCCTCCAGGCGCATGGCCCACTGGGACAGGCGCGAGTCCCCGGCATGCTCCGGCCGGGCCAGGGCCTGGCGCATGCGGACGAGCCGCTCGCTCAAGGCGGCGGCGTCAGCGGCGGCGCGGGCCACCTGTTCAGCGAGCTGCGCTTCCAGCCGGGCCATGTCGGCTTCGGCGCGCGCCAGTTCGGTTTCCCGGGAGGGAGTGGGGGACGGGGGCATGGGTGGGGCTCCAGGCTGGCGCCCACTCTAGCGCCGCCCGGCCTCCCCCACGAGTCCTACCCCGTCAGTCCGCGCCCTTGATGCAGGCCACCGGCTTGAGGCGGTGGGCCACCCGGGCGAGTCCGGCCTGCTCCACCGTCTCCAGGACGTCGTCGAGGTTCTTGTAGCAGGGCCCGGACTCGTCCAGCGGCGTGGTGCGGGTGTTGAGCAGGATGCCGGCCTCCGCCATGCGCCGGTCCGTCTCCTCTTGCTGGAGTTGCCGGCGCGCGGCGGCGCGGGACAGCCGCCGGCCGGAGCCGTGGTTCACCGAGTAGATGGACTTCTCCGCCCCCGCTTCCGCGAAGAGGATGGCGCTGCCCGTCTCCATGGAGCCCGGGATGAGGATGGGGTGCCCGGTGGCCTCCCACGTCGTGCCCTTGAGGGCCGGGTGTCCGGCGGGGAAGGCCCGCGTGGCGCCCTTGCGCGCGACGAACTTGCCGCCCTCGCGCTGGATGAGGTTGTGGCTGATCTCGTAGTAGATGTTCGCGGTGCCGCCGAACACGTCCTCGAGCGCCCCGCACACGGCCTCGCCGATGAGCAGCCGGTTGGCCACGGCGAAGTTGGCCGCCATGTTGTGCAGGTTCCAGTAGCTGCGGCCCAGGGCGCTGTCCGCGTCCAGCCAGACGAAGTCCTCGCTGCGGCTCTTCAGGCCCAGCTGCGCGGCGCCCGCGACGAAGAAGTGCTTGGCGATGTTCCAGCCGAAGCCCCGGCTGCCGGTGTGGAGCATCACCCAGACGCGGCCGTTCTCATCCACCTGCATCTCGGTGAAGTGGTTGCCGCCGCCCAGGCTGCCCAGCTGTCCGCGCTTGTCGAAGGCGCGCTCGGGGATGGACACGCCGGTGTCCTCCACGGGGATGAAGTCGCGCTCGGTGACGGAGCGGCTGCGGCCCAGGGCCTTGGCGCCATGGCGCAGGACCTCCTTGAGGGTGGGTTCGCTGAGCCGGCGCTGCTTGCGCGCCCGGGTGGCGCCCACGCCCACGGCGATGCGGTCGGTCACCTCGTCGATCCACTGGCGGCGCTTCGCGGGGTCGGCGACGTCCTCCACGGTGAGCGAGGTCTGTAACTGCACCATGCCGCAGCCGATGTCGTAGCCGGCGGCGGTGGGCAGCAGGGTGCCGTCGGTCTCCACGATGGTGCCGATGGGGACGCCATAGCCCACGTGACAGTCGGGCGTGACGGCGACGCGGGTGACGCCGGGGAAGGTGGCGGCGTTGACGACCTGATCGAAGACGGCATCTTCCAGCGGGGGGGCTTCCGGGTTGCCTTCCTCCCCCCAGAGGAGCTTGTCGGAGAGGAACAGGTCCGCGTGCACGCGCATGGTCTTGGTGCGCGGCAGGACGTAGTGGCCCTCGGAGACCTTTTCCAGGTGTTGCTTCCAGCTCATGGTGAATCCCCCAGGTGGGTGAACCCGCGGCAGGGACGAAGCCCTCCCTCATCCCTGACGGTGCCGGTTTCCGGACACACGATTGGCTGCCTGCCTGCCTGGCGTGCGTCGAGTGGAAACCCCGTGGGGTGGACGCAAGGAACGGCCGGGAGTGCACGAAGCGGCATTCAGACAAGCCTGGGGGTTGCGGCGGCGGATCGGCATTCCCATTTCTGCAGCGTGCATCAAGGGGGTGGGCGATGGGGTTTTTGACGGGGATGGTGCTGGCGGTGGCGTTGCAGGCGGGGCCGGTGGAGGTGAGCGCGGCTCCGGTGTTCAATCCCTCGCTGTGCGCCAAGAAGCGCGTGGATCCATGCGGGTGCCATCACGTGTACGGCATCCGGCACTGCCATCAGAACCGGAAGAGCAATCACTGCGAGGCGCAGGTCCGCGCCTACCAGCCGGACGTGGAGCAGGAGACCGCGGAGGCCACGAATCCGCTCCAGAGCCTCATCGACCCGGCGAAGTCCGTGTCCATGTAGGACGGAGCGGTTCCTGAGCGGAGCGGAGTCACCGGGCGTCCTTCCCTGGAGAGGGGAGGGCGCCACGGTGCGTTGTGGGGATGGCTATCCCGGGTCCAGGGACCAGGTGCCTTCCTTCCATCGCTTCAGTGCTTCCGAGGCTTCGAAGGGAACGAGGCCCTGGCCCCGGGCCGCTTCCTCCAGGACCGCCTTGGCTTCCGCCGTCCGGTAGCGGAGCAGGGTCGCAGCGGCCGTCACCCGCACGTCCATGCGCTCATGCTTGAACAACGCGAGGAGCGCGTCCCGTCCGGCATCGCCATGGGCCAGGAGTTGATCAATCGCTGCGTTGTACTTCCTGGCGTGCTTGTTGCCGGTCCTGGAATCGCCTTGCCAGATGGCGTCGGTCTGGGCGGCGACATGCTTCGCGACCTGTTCGACCAGCTTCTCCAGGGTCATCACCAAAGCCCCTTCGACACGTTCTCGATGGCCCGCAGCCCGAAATCGCGTTGTGCCTCGTACGACTGCGTACTCAACCATTTCCGCACGGTCAGGCTCCCAGTGCCCGTGAGGTTACGCCGGATCGCGGAATAGAGTTCGCTGACCCGGGCATGCACTGCCTTGTCCAGCGGGATGACATTCTCGGTGTTGTGGAGGGCCTGGGGACCGAACCGCTGCACGTTGCCCGGGGTCTGCTCGACGATGTGGTGCCACTCCTTGCCCGGGCCCGCCGGGCCCAGGGCCTTCTTGAAGCCACTGAACGAGCCCCAGCCCCTGGGCGCAGGTCCACCACCGTTGGCGGTCATGGCCACCGCGCCAGGTGCGAGCGCGACCGTCACGGTCCCCGCGCTCACCGCCACCGTCCGCACTTCGCCGACCGCCGCGAACCGCAGGCCCAACTGGGACTCGGCCTGCGCTGCCGCCAGGGCGGATCCGGGGAGCCGGGGCACCTTCGCGGCCAGGCCGGGGGCGGTGGTGCCGATCGCCGCCGTGGCCAGCAGGGCGAAGGCGCGTGCCGCGTTGCGGCCCATGACCTTTCCGTAGCGCTCGCCCGCCTCACGCAGCGCGCTGAACGTGGTGGCCCGGTCCGCGGCTTCCACCAACTGCTTGAAGCCCACGATGAGGTTCCAGAAGGTGTCGACGCCCACGTAGGCGATGAGCGTGGCGGTCATCACCGCCGCGAGCCCCTTGGAGAAGGGTTCGGGCACCGCGAGCAGGACCATGTACGTGGTCCAGGTCCAGAGGACCGTCGTCAGCATGGCCTGGGGATTGGCCATGTCCTTGAATGCATCCAGCAGCTCCTCCAGCACGGCCCCCTGAGAAAGCGCCATGGCCAGGGCGTAGCGCCCATCTCCGTTGACCGCAGGGCCTTCCATCAGCAGACGCAGACAGTCACCAGGCCTGCCGGTGCGCTCGCACCAGCGCAGATAGGCACGCGTCAGCTCCATGTCCGCACTGGAGGCATCGCCCTCCAGGTGCTCATCCGGCCCCAAGGGGGTGATGCGGCGGTCGCTCGGGTCATAGAGATATGAACCACTGCGCGGCTCCACCTGCCAGAGACGCCGTGCCGCATCCTGGGGCCGCGAGGCCGGACGCACGGCCCGGGCCAGCACCGCGACGGCTTCCTCGAAGTCCTCCGCGTCCACTTCCACCGGCGTGCCGCCCGAGGGCGGAGTGACCACGATGGGTGCACCCCTGCCTGTTTCCAGGCGCACGGACCGCGTGACGCCGCCACAGCCGGTCAGCAGCACGGCCAGAAGCGGAATCAACCACCAGCGTCGCATGCGGATGTCCTCTCCGGAGATTGAGAAGCTCCGTGAGAGTCATTTGAACATGCAATGGCAGACGAATGCAGGGGGCGTGCTCCGCGCACGGCCCGCCTCAATGCACGGCGGCGGGCTCCCCGGGAAGCTCCTCCGAACGGCTCACCTCGAGCTCGCTCTCCGAGCGGATGATGACCCAGCGCGCCTGCGGCGACACGCGCAGGGCCACCACGTTGGGAGCCAGGCGGCGCATCTCCGGCTTGTAGGGCATCACCGCGGCGGGAGGAGGCGCCGGCGGGACCGCGGGCGCGCGATTCATCAACGTGAGGACCTTCACCGTGGGGCGCTCCGGTATCGGAGCAGGCGGCACGCCCGGAGGGCTCCTTGGCAGCGCGGGCAGGCCCAGCGGCACGGCCGGCAGGACCTTCTGGGGCACGCCCCTGTCCACCGCGACGGGCTTGATGCTGGGAGGCGCGTTTCCTCCCGGCGGATCTCCGAAGGCGGACATCGACACGATGACCTTCGGCAACGGCGCGGCCTCCGGCGCACCCGCCGCCACCTGCGACATGGAGCGCGACATCGTCTCCGTCGCGGAATCCCGCGCCGGCGCGGCGGGACGCGGATGGGGCAGCACCGCCTGCCGCCCTGGCCCCGGCATCGCGCTCGGTATCCCCCGGACGTTCACCGGCGAGATGGACGGTGGCGGCGGAGGCGGCGGCACGCTGCGCATCCGCCCGGGCGGCGGCGTCGGCGGCGGCAGCCGGTCGAAACGGTAGAGCTCCTCGTCCTCCAGCGCCGTCGGCGTCACCGCGCCCTGACCCATCCGCGCCAACTCCTGCTGCAACACCGGGTCGCGCGAATCCAACTCCAGCGCGGCCTTCAGGGCGCCTCGCGCGCGGGACTCGCAACCCAGTGACAACAGCACCTGGGCGGCTTTACGGTACGCGGCAATGGCTTGCTCCTTCTGCCCCGCGCGGCGGCAGGCCTCCGCCAGCCGGACCCGCACATTCGCGTCGCGTGGCAGCAGCTTCGCGAGCTGCGCGTACGTTTCCACGCACTGCGCATACCTCCCCCGCTGGTACAGCGCATGGGCGACTTCCTTCAACTCCCGCAGCTTCAACGACTCGCGCTCGCTCATGGGGGGTCTCCGCGTCGGTGCCGCTCTCGAGAGCTAGCAGGCGACGTGCCGCGCCCCCGTGACGCGCGCTCGCGTTCACTGCCGCGCGCCCACCGCGCCCCCAGGCCGGAAACCCTGTCCTCCACCCGGCGGACCCCAAGGCACTCCACCGTGCGCCCGTTCACGCTGTCCGCTGAAGGACCCGGCAGGGACCCTGTAGAAATGGGAACCACGCTGTAACAAGGTCAGTGCCCGCATCGCGGGGACTCTCGGGAGACGTCGGATGCCCACGCATGGGACATTGGGACAGCTCCGGACTCCCCGGAGTCACCCGGAGGTCGCATCCATGGCTTCACGCATCATGGCCCTGACGTTGGGAACCCTGCTGCTCAGCGCCCTGCCCGCGGGGGCCAGGGAGCCGGCTGCTCGCGCCGGGGACTCGAAGGACCTTCCTGCCGCGGACGAGACGCTCACCCTGAAGAAGGGCGCGAAGCGCGTGCTCACGGTGCCGGGGATGAGCCGCGTGGCGCTGGGCGACCCGTCCGTCGCGGACGTGAAGACGGTGGGTGCGGACGGCGTGGAGGTCTCCGCGCTGGCGAAGGGGACGACCACGCTCATCATCTGGGGCGGTGACGGCAAACGCCGCACGTACCGCATCGTGGTGGACGGCTAGCTCACGGCTCCGACAGCAGGAACAGCGCGTGCGAGCTGGCGATGGGCCGCGTGCGGTCGTCCTGCCAGGCCTCCACGCGCACGTTGGCCACGCGCCGTCCCTGCCGCGTGATGAACGCCTTCGCGAAGGTGTCCTGCGCCTTGCCCGAGCGCAGGAAGTCCACCGTGGTGGAGATGACCTTGGGCACGCGCTCGGTGTCCGTCTGGAGCAGCAACTCGAAGACGGCGCTCGACTCCAGCAGCGCCCCCAGCGTGCCGCCGTGCAGCGCGGGCAGGATGCTGTTGCCAATGAGGTGCGGCGCGTAGCGCATGCGGCAGAGCATCTCGCCGGCCAGGTTCTCCACGCCAATGCCCATGAAGCGCGTGTAGGGGATGGCGTCCGTGAGCCGGTGGTACTCGCGCGACTGACGCACCTGGCGCACCAGGTCCGCGAGGGGAAGCGAAGGCGTGCTCATCATCCCTCCACCCGCATGAAGGTTCCCTGCGACGAGGCCACCGGCGTCGCCGGGTCGCCCTGGTGCACCAACGCGCGCACGAAGGCGACCATGCGGGTGACCTTGTAGCACTCGGCCTGCGCGGTCAGCGGCAGGCCCGGGCGCGCGGGGCGCAGGTAGTCGATGCGCAGGTCCAGCGTGACGATGGCCGCGAACGCGTTCAGCGCCGCCATCACCGCCGTGCCGCTCGCCGCGTCGATGAGCGTGGTCACCGCGCCGCCCGCCACCACCCCCGTCTCCGGGTTGCCGACGAGCACGTCCGCGTAGGGCATCACCACCGTCGCGTCCGTGGCCCCCACCGCCTCCAGCCGCAGTTGGAGCGCGTGGTTGTGGGGCACCGCCTCGGTGAACAGCACACCCAGCTTCTCGCGCCGCTCCGCAGGGTCCGTGGGAAGACTGAAGTCCGACATGGGCTGGAGGCAGTAGCAGATTCGGACCGCGCCGGGGGAACGCACCGCGGCACGCCGCGCCCAGGAACACGCCTGCCCACCCACGAGTTCACGGGCGCCCTGCGAGCCCGCGCATCCTGGCAGGATGCCGCGCCCCGCGTCTTCCCCGAGGACACTTCCGGTGAACCGACCCCTCTCCTCCCTCTGCTTCGCACTGCTCGTCCCAGGCATGCTCCTGGCGGCGCAGCCCCTGCCCAAGCCCGCGAGTGCACCCGAGCCCGCACCCCCAGGGCAGGGGGAAGCGCCCCCGCAGGAACCGCCCAGGCCGCCCGCGCCCAGGGACACCGCGCGCGAGGCCGCCCGGGCGAGCGAGGGCGACGGCGGCTCCCTGGCCCCCGTCGCCACGCCGGAAGCCCCCGACGCGAAGAAGGATGAGTGGAAGGTGGACGCGCCCCCGGGCGTGGCCAGCAGTCAGGTCCCCATCGACGTGCGCGAGGGCACGTGGATGAACGTGGACGTCAGCCCGCGCGGGGACGAAATCCTCTTCGACCTGCTGGGGGACATCTACGCGCTGCCCATCGCGGGCGGCGAGGCGCGCGCGCTGACGTCCGGCGCCGCGTGGGACATGCAGCCGCGCTACAGCCCGGACGGGAGGTCCATTGCGTTCACCAGCGACCGGGGCGGCGGGGACAACGTCTGGGTGATGGACCGCGACGGCAAGAACCCGCGCGCGGTGACGCAGGAGAAGTTCCGCCTGCTCAACAGCCCGGCGTGGAGCCCGGACGGCCAGTTCCTGGTGGCGCGCAAGCACTTCACCGGCCGGCGCTCGCTGGGCGCGGGCGAGGTGTGGATGTACCACCGCGCGGGCGGCGAGGGCGTGAAGCTCACCGAGCGCGCCAACGACCAGAAGGACCTGGGCGAGCCCGCGTTCTCACCGGACGGACGCTACGTCTACTTCAGCCAGGACGTCACGCCGGGGAAGTCCTTCGAGTACGACAAGGATCCGAACAAGGAGCTCTACGCCATCCAGCGGCTGGACCTGGACACGAAGGAGGTGGAGCCCTTCGTCACCGGCCCGGGTGGCTCCATCCGGCCCACGCCGTCGCGGGACGGCAAGCAGCTGGCGTTCGTGCGGCGGGTGCGCGGCAAGAGCGTGCTGTACGTGGCGGACGTGAAGTCCGGCGCGGAGCGGCCGCTGTATGACGGGCTCGACCGGGACATGCAGGAGACGTGGGCCATCCACGGCGTGTCCCCGGTGATGGCGTGGACGCCGGACAACAAGTCGCTGGTGTTCTGGGCGGGCGGGACGCTGCACCGCATCGACGTGGCGACAAAGAAGGTGTCGGCCATCCCCTTCCACGTGAAGGGCACGCGCACGGTGTTCGCGGCGGTGAAGGGCACGCGGCCCGTGGCGCCGGACCGCTTCGACGTGAAGATGCTGCGCTGGATGCAGGTGTCACCGGATGGCAAGAGGCTGGTGTACCAGGCGCTGGGCAAGCTGTACGTGAAGGACCTGCCGTCGGGGCAGCCGCGGCGGCTGACGCGGCAGAACGAGCACCTGGAGTTCTATCCGTCGTTCTCCCGGGACGGGCGCTCCATCGTCTACACGACGTGGGACGACGACGCGCTGGGCGCGGTGCGCGTGGTGGCGGCCACGGGCGGCGAGGGCCGCGTGGTGACGGCGCAGCCGGGCTTCTACGTGGAGCCCGCGCTCAGCCCGGATGGCAGGTGGGTGGTGTACCGGACGACGGGCGACGGCTACCTGATGCCGGGCACGTGGAGCCGGGAGACGGGGCTGTTCGTGGTGCCGTCCACGGGCGGGGGCGCGGCGCGCAAGCTGACGCGGGACGGGGAGCAGCCGCACTTCGGCGCGAAGTCGGACCGCGTGTACTTCCTGCACGTGGAGTCCAAGGACGTGGAGGACGTGCGCACGCTGCGCAGCATCGGGCTGGACGGTGGCGAGCCTCGCACGCACCTGACGAGCGGCGGCGCGCTGGAGATGCGCGTGTCGCCGGATGACCGGTGGGTGGCCTTCCGCGAGGACTTCAACGCGTACGTGACGCCCTTCGTGCGCGGCGCGAAGGAGGCGCGGGTGGGACCGTCCACCAAGGCGATGCCGGTGACGCAGGTGAGCCGTGACGCGGGCGAGTACCTGCACTGGTCCGGCACGGACGCGCGGCTGTCGCTGCACTGGGCGCTGGGGCCCAGGCTCTACACGCGGGCGCTGAAGGACGCGTTTACGTTCATGGACGGTGCTCCCAAGGCGCTGCCGCCGCCGGAGGCGGACGGGGTGGAGGTGGCGTTCTCCCAGAAGTCGGACGTGCCGGAGGGGACGCTGGCGCTGGTGGGCGGGCGCATCGTCACGATGAAGGGCGAGCAGGTGGTGGAGGAGGGCGTGGTGGTGGTGAAGGGCAACCGCATCGTGGCGCTGGGCCCGGTGGGGAAGGTGAACGTGCCCGCGTCCGCGAAAATCGTGGACGTGAAGGGCAAGACGCTGATGCCGGGCCTGGTGGACGTGCACTGGCACGGGGCCATGGGCGTGGACGGGCTGATGCCGGAGCAGAGCTGGGTGCAGGCGGCGTCGCTGGCGTTCGGGGTGACGACGCTGCACGACCCCTCCAACCACTCGGAGACCATCTTCGCCGCCAGCGAGCTGGGCAAGGCGGGGATGCTCACGTCGCCGCGCATCTTCTCCACGGGCACCATCCTGTACGGCGCGGCGAGCGCGGACGCGCACGTCGAAATCGACACGCTGGACGACGCGCGCCGGCACCTGCGGCGGATGAAGGCGTTGGGCGCGTTCAGCGTGAAGAGCTACAACCAGCCCCGGCGCGACCAGCGGCAGAAGGTGCTCCAGGCGGCGCGCGAGCTGGACATGCTGGTGGTGCCCGAGGGCGGCTCGCTGCTCCAGCACAACCTGACCATGGTGGTGGACGGGCACACGGCGCTGGAGCACTCGCTGCCGGTGGCGCGCATCTACGAAGACGTGCGCCAGCTCTGGAAGGGCACGCAGGTGAACTACACGCCGACGCTGGGCGTGGCCTACGGCGGGCTCATGGGGGAGAACTACTGGTACCAGAAGACGAACGTCTGGGAGGACACGCGCCTGCTGTCGTTCGTGCCCCGGCGCGTGGTGGACGGGCGTTCGCGCCGCCGCGTGATGATCCCGGACGAGGAGTTCAACCACCAGAACGTGGCCCGCGTGGCGAAGGAGCTGAACGACCTGGGCGTGAGCGTGCAGCTGGGCGCGCACGGCCAGCGTGAAGGCCTGGCGGCGCACTGGGAGCTGGCGATGTTCGTGCAGGGCGGCATGTCGCCGATGCAGGCCTTGCGCGCGGGCACGCTCAACGGCGCGCGCCACCTGGGCATGGACAAGGACCTGGGCTCGCTGGAGGTGGGCAAGCTGGCGGACCTGGTGGTGCTGGACAGGAACCCGCTGGAGGACATCTCCAACAGCCGCACGGTGCGCTACACGATGGTGAACGGCCGGCTGTACGACGCGAACACGCTGAACGAAGTGGGCACGCGGCAGCGCACGCGCGCGAAGTTCTACTTCGAGAAGGACGGCAACGAGGGCTGGAGCCCCCGCGCCACCACGCACGCCACGGAGCAGGTCTGCGATTAGGCGTCGTCCTCGTGTTGTGCGGAGCGCTCGCGGGCTGCGCATCAGGCGGCCCGCGGCAGCTCCGTCAATCCCTGGCCCGGGGCCCGGGCCTACTGTGCCGCGAATGTTTTCTGGCCTGTCGCCATCGACAGCTGGACCGGGAGTCGAGAGCCATGTCGCGGAAGGTGAAACAAGCTTTCAAGGACCCCACCCTGCACGACCCGGCTTGACGTACCTTCATCGAGGCAGTGGGCGCACAAGGTCTCCCCTGAGGACCTGACCACCGCGGAGGCGATGCTCGCGGAGGTCCGCGAGTCCCTGCCGTCCCTGGACGACCACGAGCGCCGCAACACGGAAGGCATGCGGGCCTTCCTGGAGCGCCAGCGCGGCTGCCCCCCCTCAGCGGGCTGTCGCGGCCACCTGGGCCAGGGCCCGCTGGATCTGCGGCAAGGCGTAGGGCTTGGGCAGCACCACCACACCCAACCACTGCTGCGGGTCCCCCTCCAGCGCCGCGCGGCCGTGGCCGGATGCGATGATGATGCGCATCGCGGGCTTGCGCAGCGCCACCTCGCGCGCCAGGTCCACGCCGGACATACCCGGCAGCGTGATGTCCGTGAAGAGCACGTCGAACCGCTCCGCCGCCAGCGCCACCCGCGCCTCCTCCGCGCTCGCCACAGACATCACCGCGTGGCCCAGCAGCCCCAGCAGCTCGCTGGCGGACGCGCGGATGTCCTCGTCGTCCTCCACCAGCAGCACGTGCATCCGCCTCGCGGCCTCCTGCGCCGCCGGCGTCTCCCCGGTGCGCGGCGCCTCCGGCCACTGGAGCTTCGGCGTCGCCATCCGTTGCTGCCGCTGGTCCAGCAGCGCCCGCACCTTGCGCGCCAGGTCCTCGCGCCGGTACGGCTTGGACAAAAGGTGCACGCCCGGGTCCAACCGGCCGCCGTGCACGATGGCGTTCTCCGTGTAGCCGGACGTGAAGAGCACCTCGATGTCCGGCTGCAGCGCCTTCGCCTGCCGCGCCAGCTCCGGGCTGCGCACCGGCCCCGGCATCACCACGTCCGTGAACAGCAGGTCCACCGCCACGCCGCTCTTCAGGATGGACAGCGCGCTCTGGCCGTCCACCGCGCGCAGCACGCGGTAGCCCAGCTCCGTCAGCATCTCCACCACCGTCGCGCGGACCTCCGCGTCGTCCTCCACCGCGAGGATGGTCTCCTTCCCGCCCTCCACCGGCCCCGTCGCCACCTCCGTCACCGGCGCCTCCGGCTGGAAGGCGCGCGGCAGGTACACCTTCACCGTCGTGCCGTGCCCCAGCTCGCTGTAGAGCTTCACGTGCCCGCCGGACTGCTTCACGAAGCCGTACACCATGCTCAGCCCCAGGCCCGTGCCCCGGCCCTCCGGCTTCGTGGTGAAGAAGGGCTCGAACGCGCGCTCCATCACCTCCGGCGTCATGCCCCCACCCGTGTCCGACACCGCCAGCAGCACGTACGCCCCGGCCATCACCTCCGGGTGCGCCTGCGCGTAGTGGTCGTCCAGCGCCGCGTTGCTCAACTCCAGCGTCAGCTTCCCGGCGCCCCCCATCGCGTCGCGCGCGTTGATGGCCAGGTTGAGGATGACGTTCTCCAGCTGGTGCGGGTCCGCCAGCGTGTTCCACAGCCCGCCGCCGATGACCGTCTCCAGCTCCACGTCCTCGCCCAGCGCGCGGCGCAGCAGGTCGTCCATCCCCCGCACCAGCCGGCCCAGGCTCAGCGAGCGCGGCTCCAGCGGCTGCCGCCGCGAGAACGCCAGCAACTGCCCGGACAGCCGGGCCCCGCGCTCCACCGCGCTCAGCGCCGAGCGCACCCGGTTCAAGCCCCGCTCGTTGCCCGCCACGTCGCGCTGGAGCAACTGGAGATTCCCGCCCACCACCTGGAGCAGGTTGTTGAAGTCGTGCGCCACGCCGCCCGTGAGCTTGCCCACCGCCTCCATCTTCTGCGCCTGACGGAGCTGCTCCTCCGTCTGCCTCTGCTCGGTGACGTCACGCCCGGCGGCGTACAGCACGCCGTCCTCCGGCACCGGCACCGCCGTCCAGGAGATGCGCCGGTAGCCGCCGTGCTTGCAGCGGTAGGCGCTCTCGAAGTTCAGCGTGGGATTGCCTCCCTCCAGGCGGCGCACCTCGGCGCGCGACCGAGCGTAGTCGTCCGGGCGCTCCAGCCACTCCGACGTGCGGCCCAGCAGCTCCTCCTCCGTCCACCCCAGCATCCGCGTCCAGGCCGGGTTGACGCTGAGGAACTTCCCCTCCGACAGGCTGCCCACCACCAGCAGGTCCTGGGACACGTTCCACACGCGGTCCCGCTCCCGCGTGCGCTGCGCCACGCGCTGCTCCAGCGTCTCGTTGGCCTGCTTCAGGTCCGACAGCGCCTTGAGCCGGGACAGCGCCGCCCACACGCGGTCGGCCACGTCGCGGCACAGCTCGAGCTCCTCGTCCGTCCACGGGCGCGGCTGCACGTCGTGCAGGAAGAGCACCGCCACGAACCGGCCGTGCTCCAGCAGCGGGATGTTGAACAGCGCCCGGATGCCCACCTGCTCCAGCGCGTCCGCCTGGGGCGCCGTGCGCGGGTCCTCCCGCACGTCCGGGATGGCCACCACCTCGCCCTTCAAGAGGTCTTCCAGGAACACGCCGTAGTCGTGGAAGCGGTGCACGCCCTCCACCCGCGCCACGTCCGGCGAGGCCACCCAGTTCGGGTGCATCAGCACCAGCGCGTGCGCCGCGTCCACCGTGCCGTAGCCCGCGCGCGGCACGCCCAGCAGCCGCCCCACCACCTCCATGGCCAGCTGCGCGGCGGAGTCCGCGGACGAGGCCTCGCGCAGCCGGTCCGCCATCTCCAGCAGCGCCGTCTGCCGCAGCTCCGCCCGCTTGCGCGCGTCGATGTCCACCAGCACGCCGGGAAAGCGCAGCGGCGCGCCCCGCGCGGACAGGTGGCAGTGGCCGCTGGCCTCCACCCACCGGTTCGCGCCGTCGGCGTGGAGCACGCGGTACTCGGCGCGGTACGCCCCCCCCGTCGCCAGCGCGCGGGCGATGGCCGTCTCCACCCCGGGCCGGTCCTCCGGGTGGATGGAGGCCACGAACTGGGCGATGGGCAGCCCCTCACGCGCCTGCACGGGGTCCAATGAGAAGGAATGCGCGAAGCGCTCATCCGCGACGACGCGGTTGCCGGGCACATCCCACACCCAGGTGCCAATCATTGCCTCGGCGTTGAGCGCCAACTGCACGCGCTCGTTCGCCTCGCGCAGGGCATCGTCGGTCTGGCGGCGCTCGGTGACGTCCTGGGTGACGCCCACCAGTTGCACCGGCTTGCCGGCCGCGTCGTACACCAGCGACGCGCGCCGGTGGATCCACCGCAAGGCCCCGGTGTCATGACGGCGGATGCGGTACTCCACCGACTGCGTGACCTGGCCCGTTTCCCGCGTGCGCGCGTTGGACACGTGGCGCCGGTCCTCCTCCAGCGCGAGCGCCTCGATGACCGGCGCGGGCAGCGTCTCCGAGACCGGCACGCCGTACAGCCGGCAGAACTCCGGCGTCACCGTCAGCTGGTTGGTGGCGATGTCCAGCGTGAACACGCCAATGCCGCCCGCCTCCTGGGCCAGCCGCAGCTGCTCCTGCTTCACGCGCGCGTCGGCGTTCCCGCCAGGGGAGGCCGCGGCCCCGGGCGCCGTGCCAACGCCGTCATCCAGCCCCGCGGCGCGCAGGCGGAATCGCAGACGTTCGACCTCGGCCCTCAGGGCCTGTTCCGTTTCGGAAGGGGGCGCGCTCATGAGCGGGGGGACCGCGGGTCGGGGGGGACGACCTTCAGCCATGGCACTGTCGCCCGGGTCCTCCGGGGTGGGCAACGGGGATTTCCGAAGGAGTCATTCCCCTGCGTCCCATCGCCTTGACGCAGGGCAGCCAGGGCGTCAGCCCGGCCCGGCCTGGGGAATACCGCGCGCGGCGGCGTGTCCAGGGCCTCCAGAATCTGGAAGACGTCACGGGTCACCAGGGCCCCTGCGCGCCATGGAACGTCCCGCGTAGCGGAGAGTCGTGAACACTCACATCACCCGCGGGTCGCAATGCTCACTTCCCGCCTTGACGCTGCCAGGAATTTCTTTAAAGAATGCGCGCACGTCCTCTTCTTCTTGGAAGATGGCGTATGTACCGGACCTCGCGTTCCCCAACCGCGGAACCGGTGCGTGACGTCCCAGTTGAGCCCCGCGCGCCGCGTTCCCCCTCTCGGCGCGCGGTGGCCCCTGGGACTTCCACCCCGCCCCTCATCACTCATCAGGTCCCCTCGAGGATTCGAGTGTCCACGTCCGCCTTCGTCCTGCCCGTCTCGCTGGCCCTGCAACTGCTCACCTCGGCATCGCCTTCCCCCCAGAACACGGCGACCGCGCCCTCCCAGGAGCCCGCGCCGAAGTCCCCGGCCACCTCGTCGGTGAAGGCCACGCCCCCGGCCGTGACGAAGCTGAGCGCCGCGCAGCAGGCCACGGCGGCGAAGCTGATGGGGCCCGCGCTCGCGGAGGGCCATGCGTACGCGCGGCTGGCGGAGCTGACGGACGGCATCGGGCCGCGCCTGTCCGGCTCCGAGTCCGCGGAGGCCGCGGTGCAATGGGCCCTGCGCTCCTTCCAGGCGGACGGGGTGAAGGCGTGGAAGGAGCCGGTGAAGGTGCCACGCTGGGTGCGGGGCGAGGAGCACGGCGAAATCCTCGCCTCCGGGCGCACGCGCGGCCTGCCCCTGGCGCTCCTGGCCCTGGGCGGCAGCGCCCCCACGCCGCCGGAGGGCATCACGGCGGAGGTGGTGGAGGTGGACTCCCTGGAGGAGCTGGCGGCGCTGGGGGACAAGGTGAAGGGCCGCATCGTGTTCTTCAACCACACCATGTCGGAGGCGGCGGACTACGGCCGCTTCGCGGGGCTGCGAGGCCGGGGTCCGGCGGCGGCGGCGAAGCAGGGCGCGGTGGCCGCGCTGGTGCGCTCGCTGGCCACGGCGTCGCTGCGCTCACCGCACACGGGGTCCACGCGCTTCGATGAAGGCGGCCCGCGCCTGCCCGCGGCGGCGGTGTCGGTGGAGGACGCGCTCACGCTGCACCGGATGCTCCAGGGCGGGGCGGTGAAGGTGCGGCTGGTGCTGGGGTGCTCGGAGCTGCCGGACGCGGACTCGTCCAACGTGGTGGCGGAGGTGCGGGGCCGCGAGAAGCCGGACGAGGTGGTGCTCCTGGGCGCGCACCTGGACTCGTGGGACGTGGGCACGGGCGCGCACGACGACGGCGCGGGCGTGGTGATGGTGATGGAGGCCGCGCGGCTCATCGCGAAGCTTCCCCAGGCGCCCCGGCGCACGGTGCGCGTGGTGCTGTTCATGAACGAGGAGAACGGGCTGCGCGGCGGACGCGCGTACGCGCAGGCGCACGCGAAGGAGCTGCCGAAGCACGTGGCCGCGATTGAGATGGACGCGGGCGGCGGGCGGCCCCTGGGCGTGAGCCTGCACGCGGGCCCGGGCGGTGAGACGCTCTTGTGGCCGTGGCTGGCGCCTTTGGAAGGCCTGGGCGCGGCGAAGTTCCTGGTGGGGCACGCGACGGGCGCGGACCTGAGCCCCATGGAGCCCGCGCACGTGCCCTTCGTGGGCGTGCGCGTGGACAGCAGCCGCTACTTCGACGTGCACCACTCCATGGCGGACACGCTGGACAAGGTGGACCCGCAGGACCTGGCGCGCAGCACCGCCGCGGTGACGTGGATGGCTTACGCGCTGGCGGAGTCGCCGGGCACGCTTACGCGTCCCACCGCGCCGGAGTCGGACGACCCGCCGCCGGCGAAGAAGTAGGCCCATGGCTCAAGCCTCCGCCGGGGCCTTGCGCGGACCGCCCTGGCGCAGCGGCAGCTCCGGCAGGAGCAGCGTGACGAGCAGGGCCGCCAGCGCGACGAAGATGGCGAAGCGGTACACCGCCATCGTCGCGCGGGTGAAGGACTCCTTCAGCGCGCGCTCCATGCGGTCCACGGTGGACAGCGCGCGGGCCTCGTCCGCGTCCACGCGGGCGCGGGCCTCGGGCCCTTCTCGCAGGGCCTGACGCCGCTCCTCGGCGAAGCCCTCGCGCAGCTTCGCCTTCACCTGCTCCGGCTGGAAGCGCTGCCCCTGCGGCGCGCCTTCCTCTCCGCCCAGGCCCGCGGGCGCGGACGCGTGCAGCTCCTGACGCACGTCCGGAGGCAGTCCGCGCGTGGCCTGCTGCGTGCGCGCGTGCATCTCCCGGCCCAGCGTGCCCGCGAACACGGTGCCCAGCAGCGCCACGCCCACCGTCATGCCCAGCTGCCGGAAGAACGTCGTCGCGGACGTGGCCACGCCAATGCGCTGGGGCGGCACGGAGTTCTGCACGGCCACGGTGTAGAGCGGGATGGACGGGCCCAGGCCCAGGCCCACCAGCACCATCTTCACCGTGACCTCGGCCTGGCTGGAGTCGGGCGTCAGCGTGAAGGCCATCACCGCGAAGCCGCCCATGAGGAACAAGAGCGCCCCCACCATCAGCGCCTTGTAGCGGCCCATCCGGGACACCAGTTGCCCGGACAGCACGTTGCCCGCCACCACCCCCAGGGTCAGCGGCGTCAGCGTCAGCCCGGAGTGCGTCGCGGACAGCCCCACCACGTTCACCATGAACAGCGGCAGGAAGGTGACGGACGCCAGGAACACCGCGCCAATGATGAACACCGCCGCGTTGCCCGCGGAGAACGCGCGCACGCGGAACAGCGACGGCTCCAGCAGCGGCTCCTTCGCCCGGCGCTCCCGCCACACGAAGAGCCCCAGCCCCAGCGCCGACAGCGCGAACAATCCAAGGATGGGCGCGGAGCCCCACGCGAACCCGCCCGCCTGGGGAGACGCCGCGCCATGGCCCAGGCTGAGCGCGAGCAGCAGCGGCACCACGGCCACCGCCAGCGCCAGCGCCCCCACCACGTCCAGCCTCCCGCCGTGCACGCCCTCCGGCTTGAGCGGCGGCATGCGCAGGAAGATGAGCGCCAGCGCCAACGCGCCCACCGGCAGGTTGATGAAGAACACCCAGTGCCAGCCCAGCGAGTCGGTGATGAAGCCGCCGGCCAGCGGGCCAATGACGCTGGACAGGCCGAACACCGCGCCGAACAGGCCCTGGTACTTGCCCCGGTCGCGCGGCGGGAACAGGTCCGCCACCACCGCCAGCGAAGCGGTGAAGAGCGCCGCGCTGCCCAGCCCCTGCACCGCGCGGCAGAGGATGAGCACGAGCGTGGAGCGGGCCGCGCCGCACAGGAAGCTGCCGGTGAGGAACACGGCGATGCCCGCCACCAGCACCGCGCGGCGGCCCAGCAGGTCGGACAGCTTGCCCCACACGGGCACCATCATCGTGGAGGCCACCAGGTACGCGGTGGTGAGCCACGGGTAGTGCTCCGGCGCGATGTGGAGGTCCGCCTGGATGGTGGGCCCCGCCGTGGCCACGATGGTCTGGTCCAACGCCGCCAGCAGCAGCCCCAGCAGCGCTCCCGCCAGCGTGAAGGCCTTCTGCGAGCGGCTGAACCGCTCGGACGCCGGAGCGGCGTGGGAGTCCAGGGCGGTGTCGGCGGCGGTGTCGGCCATGGCTCGGGCACGCGCTCGGGACGCGTGCATCCGCGCGAATCTGGGGACGGCGGCGGGGGCCTGCCACATCCGCCTGCCCGCCTGCTCTCCGTCCCGGAGGCGATGCGCCGTCGGGCATCCACCGGAAGTACCGTTCAACCGGCAAGGGCCTTTCAGTGAACGCAGCGCGCCGCTCTATCCTGCGCATCCCTTCATGCCGGACGCCGGACGCGCCGGACCCGTGCGTGCGTCCTGCCCAGGAGTGAACATGCGGATCCGTGGAGCGCTGACCTGCGCCGTGATGCTGTCCCTGTCGGTGGGCTGCAAGGATGACCCGACGCCCCGGCCCGACGCGGGAGTCCCGGACGCGGGCTCCCAGGACGACGCCGGCACCGCCGGGCCCACCCTCTCGGAGACGCCTCGCTGGGAGGTCGAAGGGGATGGGCTCGAACCGAAGGAGTGCTTCGGCCGCGGCGTGGCGCTGGGCGACCTCGACGGCGATGGCCGCCAGGACCTGGTGGTGATTTCTCCGCCGTGCACCAGCGGCCCCACCAACCCCGGCCGCGTGATGGTGTACCCCGGCGAGGCGTCCTACTTCTCCAGGACGCCCGTCACCTCCAGGCTGTCATGGGTGCATCCCAGCCCGCGCACGTCGGGCTACCAGATGACGGTGGGCACGGGCGACGTCGACGGGGACGCGTACGCGGACGTGGTGGTGAAGAGCTACTACGGCGTCAGCGTCTACAAGGGCGGACCGGACCTGTCCCAGGTGTTCGCCCAGCCGCTGTTCCGCGTGCCGGACTCCCCGACCACGCGCTTCGGCATCGCGCGGCTGCTGGACGTGGATGGGGACGGGCTGGACGACCTCGTCGTCTCCACCTTCACCGGGAGCACCACCGTCTACCGCGCGACGCCCGGCGGGAAGGAGGGCCCCTTCACCAACGTCCGCGTGCTGTCCGGCTACGCGCAGCCCGCGGGAGACACGGACGGGGACGGCGCCCAGGACCTGCTCATCCCCCTGTACGACGCGGAGAACAGCCAGGGCCTCTTCCTGGGCTGCAAGGCGGACAGCACGCGTGTCTGTGATGGACCGCTCACCACGCAGCCCGTGTGGAAGGGCACGGCGGAGAGCATGAGAGGGATTCCGGACCTGAACGGGGACGGACGCCCGGAGGTGCTCGCGGGGCTCCGGGGCAGCGTGCGCCTGCACCTGTCCGACGCCTCCGTGCAGGGCTACTCCGCCACGCCCGTGTGGACGTTGATGGACGACCCCACCTTCCCCAGCGTGGCCGCCCAGAGCGCCACGGTGGGCGCCATGGCGGAGGGCGGCACGGGCCACGACTTCGTGCTCGCCTCGCTGGGGCGGGTGTACCTCTTCCGCCCCACGCACGACGTGTCCGGTCCGCTGGAGCCGGTGTGGTCGTGGCCGCGCGCCAACCGCCTCCTGCCCCAGACGATGCTGGGCTTCACCCTCCCCAGCGTGGCCAGCCCCGGCGACCTGGACGGGGATGGGTTCGACGACCTGGTGGTGGGCCTCTCGCAGGAGAACGACGGCACACGCGCCCCGGGCCGGGTGCGGGTGTACGGCGGCGGCGCGGTGCCGGACTCGGAGGAGCCAGCGCCCGCGCTGATGCCCACGAAGACGTGCGGCCTCCAGGTGGATCCGGTGAACGGCAAGCCGGACCTCACGGTGGACCGGGACGTCATCGCCCGCTCGCTCTACATCGAGCGGCGCGCCTTCGCGGAGGACTCCTGCGAGGTGCGTGAAGGGTGCGTGCCCGCGGGCGGCGAGCGGCGCCTCCTGCGCTTCACCACCTCCATCGTGAACCTGGGCACCGCGCCGGCGGTGGTGCCCTCCCCGCAGGAGCGCCCGGACCTCTTCGTCTACGACGAGTGCCACCAGCACGACCACCTGGTGAACTTCGCCGGCTACGACCTGAAGGACGCCGCCGGCAACTCCCTGTCCGTGGGGCGCAAGCAGGGCTTCTACATGGTGGACTTCACCCAGTACTGCGCGGACGGCACGCCGTTCTCCTGGTACGACCCGCGCACGGGCATCTCGCCGGGCTGGTCGGACGTCTACACGGCGGACACCGCCTGCCAGTGGCTGGACGTCACGGACACCCCGGACGGCGACTACACCGTGCGCGTGGGCGTGGATGAGAACCACATCATCGATGAGCTGGACGCGCTCCCCAACGAGGCCACCGTCAAGGTGCGCCTGAAGGGGGACACCGTGACCGTGCTGCCCTGAAGCGATAGGGCGGACCGCGCGCATCGTTTCACCGTGAAGGGGCTCCTGGAGATGGGGCCGGTGCAAGGCCGGCCGGTTCATTCCGGGGAGAACGACACGATGCGGATGCGATTCGCGCGGTCTTGCGCGGTGGTGGGGCTTCTGGCGCTGACAGGCTGCAAGGATGATCCGAAGCCCCCACCTGATGCCGGCACGCCGGACGCGGGCCCCACCCTCTCCGAAACGCCGCGCTGGCAGGTGACCGGTGACGGCGCGAACCCCCGCGAATGCTTCGGCCGCACCGTGGCGCTGGGCGACGTCAACGGCGATGGGCGCAAGGACCTGCTGGTGACGTCCGCGCCCTGCGCGAGCTTCCAGCGGGACCCGGGCCGCGTGATGGTGTACGCGGGCGAGGCGCGCGACTTCTCGAAGACGCCCGTCATCACGACGCTGACGTGGGTGCACCCCAGCCCCCTCGCCTCCAGCTACAAGATGACGGTGAGCACGGGCGACATCGACGGGGACGCGTACGCGGACGTGCTCGTCGCCACCTCCTTCGGCGTCAGCGTCTTCAAGGGCGGGCCGGACCTGTCCCAGGTGCTGGCGCAGCCGGTGTTCCGCGCGCCGGACTCCACCGCCCTGCGCTTCACCGGCGCGCGGCTGCTGGACCTGGACGGGGACGGGAAGGACGAACTCGCGGTCTCCACGCTCGACGGGGAACTCACCGTGTACCGGGCGACGCCGGGAGCACCGGAGGGGGCCTTCACCGCCGTGCGCAAGCTGACCGGCGTCCCCAACCCCGCGGGCGACGCGGACGGGGACGGGGTCCAGGACCTGGCCGTGACCCACGATGACTTCACGGTGGAGCTTTTCCTCGGGTGCAAGGCGGGCAGCACTCACGTCTGTGAAGGGCCCCTCACAGCGCAGCCCGTGTGGACGGGCCAGGCCGAGTCCTTCGCCGCGCTGCCCGACCTGAACGGAGACGGCCGCTCGGAGGCGCTCCTGCTCCTGGACGGCAGCCAGCGCCTGCACCTGTCCGAAGCCGCCGGCCCGGGCTACGCGCCGCAAGTCACCTGGCAGCCCATGGACGACGCGGCCTTCCCCCTCCTGGGACAGGCCTTCCTCACCTTCAGCAAGACCGTCGTCCCCGTGGGCTCCATGGTGGAGGGTGGCACGGGCCACGACTTCGCCATCGGCGCCATCGGCCGTGCGTACCTCTTCCGCCCCACCGCGAACGTGTCCGGTCCGCTGGAGCCGGTGTGGGCGTGGCCTCGCGCCAACCGGCTCGACCCCCGGACGTCGATGGGCACCGACTATCTGGGCATGGTCTCCGCAGGCGATCTGGACGGGGACGGCTACGACGACCTGGTGGTGGGCGTGTCCCCGGGACTCAGCGGCACGCCCGCGGGCACACCCTCGGGAGGCGACGGCGAGTCCGCCCTGGGCCGGGTGATGGTGTTTGGCGGCGGAGCGGTGCCGGACTCACAGGAGCCCGCGCCCGCGCTGGCGCCCACGCGGACGTGCGGCCTCCAGGTGGACCCCGTGAACGGCAAGCCAGACCTCACCGTGGACCGGGACGCCATCGCCCGCTCGCTCTACATCGACCGGCGCACCTTCACGGCGGACTCCTGCGAGGTGCGCGAGGGCTGCGTGCCCGCGGGCGGCGAGCGGCGCCTCCTGCGCTTCACCACCTCCATCATGAACATGGGCACGGGCCCGCTGGTGGTGCCTTCACCGGAGGAGCGGCCGGAGCTCTACGTCTACGACGAGTGCCACGAGCACCACCACCTGACGAACTTCGCCGGCTACGACCTGAAGGACGCGGCGGGTCAGGTCACGTCGGTGGGACGCAAGCAGGGCTTCTTCATGCTCGACTTCACCCAGTACTGCGCGGACGGGGAACCGTACAGCTGGTACGACCCGGGGCAGGGCATCTCGCCCGGCTGGTCGGATGTCTACACCGCGGACCTGCCCTGCCAGTGGCTGGACGTCACCGACACCCCGGACGGCGAGTACACCGTGCGCGTGGGCGTGGACGAGAACCACATCGTGGACGAGTCCGGCACGCTGCCCAACGAGGTCACCGTCAAGGTGCGCCTGACCGGTGACACGGTGACCGTGCTGCCCTGAAACGGGAAAATCCCGCCGCGGAACGCCGTCCGGTGAAGGCCGCGTGCAATGGGCGGCCCTCCTGGGCGTAGAGTGCCTGACGCGGCCCGTCCGCCGGGGACCCTCCCGGTGTGCGCCAGGCCGCGCGGCTTCCAGCGTGAAGGGGTGGTTTCGTGAACTTCCGGGTCGACGTGTGGGAGGGCGCGCGCATCGCGCTGACCTCGCTGCGCTCCAACCGGCTGCGGACGGTGCTCACCACGGTGGGCATCGGCGTGGGCGTGTGCACCCTGCTGGCCATCGTCGGCATCATCCAGGGGCTGAACAGCTCCTTCGCGGACCAGCTCAGCAAGATCGGCTCCAACACGCTGCAGGTGTCCAAGTTCCCCTGGGTGATGAACGGGGACTGGTGGGCGTACCGCAACCGCAAGAAGCTCTCGCTGGACCTGGTGGAGCCCATGCGCGGCGCCTCCGAGCACGTCATCGCCGTGGCCCCCATGATGTTCGTCAACGCGGAGGTGTCCTTCCAGAGCCGGAAGCTCGCCTCCGTGCAGACCATGGGCACCAGCCCCGACTACGCGATGACGTCCTCCGTGGAGATGGCGCAGGGGCGCTTCCTCACGCAGGCGGACGTGGACAACCGCTCCGCTGTCGTGGTGATTGGCGCGGAGATCGGCAAGGTGCTCTTCCCGGGCATCAACCCGGTGGGCCACCGCATCCTCGTGGACCGCCGTCCCTACCGCATCGCGGGCGTCATCGTGGAGCGCGGCACGCTCTTGGGGCAGAACGTGGACCTGGTGGTGATGCTGCCGTACACCACGTTCCAGGGGCACTTCGGCACCCAGCGTGACGTGACCCTGGTGCTCGCGGTGGACCAGCAGGAGAACGTCCCCCGCGTGCAGGACCGGCTCACGGAGACGCTGCGCCGCGAGCGCAACACCAAGCCCGGCGCGCCGGACGACTTCGCCATCAACCGGCCGGACCAGTTGGCCAACATGTACGCGCAGCTCACCGGCGCGCTCTACGGGGCGGCCACCGGCGTGGGGCTCATCACGCTGCTCGTGGGCGGCATCGGCATCATGAACATCATGCTGGTGTCCGTGCGCGAGCGGACCCGCGAGATTGGCGTGCGGCGGGCGCTGGGCGCTCGCAAGCACACCATCATCCTCCAGTTCCTCATGGAGGCGGCCAGCGTGTCCGCGGTGGGCGGCGCCATGGGCACCGCGGTGGGCATGGGGCTCGCGTGGCTGGTGAACTACCTCACGCCCCTGGCGGCGGCGGTGCAGCCCATGACGGTGGTGCTGGGCGTGGGCTTCTCCGCGGTGGTGGGCCTGCTGTTCGGCATCTGGCCGGCGGCGCGCGCCGCGAACCTGGACCCCGTGGAAGCGCTCCGCCACGACTAGGCGCGAGCGGGAGACCTGACCATGTGGATGGCTTTCTGGGACACGGTGCGGCTGGCGTTCGGCACGTTCCGCTCCAACCCCCTGCGCTCCTTCCTCACGCTGCTGGGCATCGTCATCGGCGTCACCACCGTGGTGTCCATGATGTCCCTCATCGAGGGGCTCAAGAACCAGGTGAACGACCAGATGTCGGAGCTGGGCAGCGACTGCTTCCAGGTGCAGCGGCTGCCCTTCGGCCAGGGCGAGCTGTCCATCGCGGAGCTCGCGCGCCGGCCGCGCTTCACCTACGCGGACCTGGACGCCATCCGCACGCAGCCCTCCATCTCGCAGGCCGCGGGTGAGGACTCCAAGGGCGGCCAGAAGGCCTCCACCGCGGACCGCGAGTCGCGTCCCAACGTGAACGTCTGGGCCGGCACGGCGGAGTACTTCAACACCAACTCGGTGAGCCTCTCCAGCGGGCGGCCCTTCACGGACGCGGAGTTCGTGGACGGCCGGCGCGTGGCGGTGATTGGCCAGGACCTGGCGGACACGCTGTGGCCCGGCCTGGATCCGCTGAACCGCGAGTTCCGCCTCCTGGGCCGCACCTTCCAGGTGGTGGGCACGCTCAAGCGCCGGGGCGGGTTCCTGGGCGGCGGCAGCCAGGACAACCAGGCCATGATTCCGCTGTCCACCTTCGCGTCCATGTTCGGCGTGCGCGACTTCCGCATCAGCATCCAGGCGAAGTCCCCGGAGGTGCTCCAGCGGGCGCAGGATGAGGTGACGCTGCTCATGCGCCGCCGCCACGCGCTCAAGCCGGACGAACCGGACGACTTCTTCCTCTACAACAACGCGTCCGCCACGCAGATGTTCAACAACCTCTCCGCGGCGGTGTCCGCGGCCAGCTTCGGCGTGTGCATCCTGTCGCTGCTGGTGGGCGGCATCGGCATCCTGAACATCATGCTGGTCGCCGTGACGGAGCGGACGCGGGAGATTGGCATCCGCAAGGCGCTGGGGGCCAAGCGCTACCGCATCCTCGCGCAGTTCGCGCTGGAGGCCGTGGTGCTGTCGCTGGTGGGCGGCGCGGTGGGCGTGGCGCTGGGCGTGGGGCTGGCGCACCTGGCGCGGTGGATGATCAACCTGCCCACGGAGGTCCCCCTGTGGTCCGTCATCGTGTCGCTGGTGATGAGCTGCGGGGTGGGCCTTGCGTTCGGCATCTACCCGGCGGCGCGCGCGGCGAAGCTGGACCCCGTGGAGGCGATGCGCACGGAGTAGCACGCGCGCTTCCGAGCATGGCGCATGAAGAAGGCCCCGACCCGGCATGAAGCGGGTGGGGCCTTTTTTCATCACGGTCGTGGCCGGCCCGGGACTACGGGCAGGGGTACGTACAGGTGATCTGCCCGGTGATGGGGTTCTTGAAACACGTGGGCGTGCAGTCCTGCGCGTCGGCGGAGGACGGCGTGGCGGCGATGCCCAGGCCCATCACGGTGGCGGCGGCGGCGAGGACGAAGGCGATGCGACGGACGTTCTTGCGAGCCTGCATGGTGTCGTCTCCCTGCGATGTGTTGGCGCTGCACGGAGCACTCTAGGGACCGGGACTGACAACGCCACTGTCGAGATTGCAGGCACGCGCGCACGCGCGGAGGGCGGGGTGCCGAGGCGCCGCATGCGGGAAGAAATTTGAAACACCGATGCGGCGAAACGATGCGTCAACGCCTGGGAGTGGGGGTGCGGCTCCACTGGTAGCCCACCGTCGCGCCGCTGCCGATGAGCGAGTACGCGAGGTATTCGCGCAGGAAGCTCAACCGTTCGCTGGAGCCGGCCAGGTGGCGCAGGCCTTCATGCGCGGCGAGGCCCAGCAGCATTCCCACGGTCGCGCCGCCGAGCGCGCCCAGGTACGCGTGGCCGCGATCCTCGCTGTCACCGAACGCAATCTCACCCATGCCCCACGTGCCGAGCGCGGCGACGGGCGGCGTGACGACCATGGCGGCGCCGAACGCGCCCACTTCCAATTCCATCCACCGTCCTTGCGGATAGGAGGGATGCACGAAGAGGAAGCGACCCGGAAGCGACGCGAGCACGGTGCCCGCGGCGGCCTCCGCGGCGGTGGCGCCCAGGCGCGTGTCCCCGCCCACGCGGGTCGCGGCCCAGACGGTGCCCAGGGGCAGCAGCGTGACACCGCCATGCGCGGCCCAGGTGCCGCCGGACAGAGGGGCCTCCGTGTAGGGCTCGCCGTGCGGAATGAAGGGCCGCAGCGGACGCGGCGGCACGGCGGGAGGCGGAGGATCCGCGTCCAGGAGCGGCGCATCCAGCACGGTGGGCTTCAGCGGCGGCGGAGGAGGTTCGGGCGCCGACGACGGAGGCCGCTCCGAGGTCGAAGCAGGGGACGCGGGCGCATCCGCTTCGCGCGGTTCATCGAGAGGCGCGAGGACGTCGCCTGCCTGTGGCGCGGCCGTGTCCGGCGTGGGTGGCGGCTCATCCCGAGTCGCGGATGAAACATCTCCCGCGGGTGGCACGTTCTGCGTCCACTCCGAGGCGCCCGCGACGGGTGCCCCCATCAGGACCAGCGACAGGAGCGCCCCGCGCGTTGCCATCCCCCGTCGCCCCATGCCGTGTCCGTCCTCCCGGTGTGCTCGCCGTGAGCTCCAGCAGTGCGCATGTGATGCGTCCTGCACCACCGGCCTCACGTATCACGGGGCTCAAGCGTCGGCGGGTGGACGGTGTCCCTGTCCATCCACGTGCTTCCTCGACTCTGGGACACACGTCGGATGCGGAAGGGGCGGGGCTGCCCTAGCTTCCGGTCCGTGCGGCTGGTCTGGCCCATCCTGATTGCCCTGCTCGCCGCGGGGTGTCCCTACCCGAACCACCGACAGGACCTGCGCCTGCGCGCGCTGCCGGAGGACCCGGCGGAGCGGGACCTCGCCATCGAGCAGACGATGGGCATCCCGATGGAGCCCGGTAACGGCGTGGAGTTGGTGCAGAACGGCCAGGTCTTCGACGTCATCGAGGAGGAGATCCGCGCCGCCCGCTCCAGCATCCACATCGCCAGCTACATCTGGCGTCCGGGCATCCCGTCGGACCGGCTGCTCATCGCGCTGCGCGAGCGGGCCCCTGGCGTGCAGTGCCGGGTCATCGTGGATCCACTGGGCAGCGTGAACTTCGAGGTCGTGGCCCCGGTGCTCGCGGACGCCGGCTGCGACGTGCGCATCTACCGGCCCTTCCAGGGCGCGGTGACGTCGCTGGACGCGGTGAGGATCCGCGCGCGCATGCACCGCAAGATGGTCATCCGTGACGGCGAGGTCGCGCTGACCGGCGGCTTCGGCATCTGGCGCAGTTGGCTGGGCAACGGCGACGCGGCGGAGACCTGGCGCGACACCAACTTGCGCGTGCGAGGCCCCGTCGTGCGAGGCATGCAGCTCGCCTTCGCCCAGAACTGGCAGGAGTCCGGCGGCCCCTTGCTGCCCCCGGAGTCCTTCCCGGAGCTCGCGCCCGCGGGCAACGCGAGGGCCCTCTTCGTCGCCAGCACGGGGCACCGCTTCCTGTCGGAAGCCACGAAGATGTGGCTGCTGTCCATCGCGTCCGCGAAGCACCGGCTGTGGATCGCCAACTCGTACTTCATCCCGTCGGAAGCCATCAGCGACATGCTCATCCTCAAGGCGCGTGAGGGCGTGGACGTGCGGGTGCTGGTGCCGGGCCGCTACCACGACGTGAGGCCCGTGCTCAACGCGCAGCGGGCGTCCTACGCTCGGCTCCTGGAGGCCGGCGTGCGCATCTACGAGTACGAAGTCTCGATGATGCATTCCAAGACGCTGGTCGCGGACGACACGCTGTGCGTCGTGGGCTCCACCAATTTGGATCCGCTGGCGCTCAGCCACACCGACGAAGGCTCGGTGATGGTGGAGGACCCGGTGCTGGCGGAGGAGCTGGCGAAGTCCTTCGAGGCGGACCTCACGCACTCGGCGGAGGTCCACTGGCACGGCTGGAAGCGGCGAGGCCTGCTTCAGAAGCTGGGCGAGCAGCTCCCGGGGCTCATCGGCGACTTCCTGTAAGCCGGCACGTGCGGCGCGAACGGGCCCGCAGCCGGGCGCCCGCGGACATCCGGGGCAGGGGACCCGCTTCCAGGAGCCACGGCGGCGCCACGTCGCGCAGCGCGGCCACGTACGCGGGAGAGGGCAAGGGCGGGCACACCCGCACCGCCTTCACGAACTCCGCTGGCGGCGCGTAGCCACGCGCGTCCACGGAGTGCACCATCATCGGCGGGGCGATATTGAAGAGGTTGCTGGTGCCTGGCTTCACGCGAGGGCCCTCATCCAGCTCGAAGCTCCGGGGCCCCTCCGCTGAACCGTCACAGCGGGGTGAGGTCTTCGAACCAGGCCAGGAGGCCGGAATGCGTCCCATCAGGCCCGGCGTGGGAGCAAGCCAGCGCCCGGCTCCTGTCCGGCTGCCTGACAGGCTGACGGCGGCGCGCGGCGCGGGAAGGCAGGCAGGGCCGGGTTGCGTTGGTCTCTTCATGCCTTCGATTCGACCGTTCCGAGCAGCTGCCCTGCTATCGCTGACCGTGGCCCTGCCGGTGTACGCGGCCGGGCCCGCCGTGTGGGGCGAGGGGATGATGGTGAAGGTGCGGCCGGGGACCGCCGCCCGGAGCGCCACCGAGGTGCGGCTGACCGCCGCGCGCAATGAGTTCGTCTCCTTCCAGGTCGCGCTGCAAGGCGGCGACACGGGCCTGAAGGGCGTGCGCGCGAAGCTGCCCGCGCTGGAGGGCCCGGGCTCCGCGACGCTGACGGGGCCGGACGTGACGCTGTACCGCCAGGCGCTGGTCACCACGAAGCAGGCGTCGGTGGCGGGCGAGTCCGTGGGCGCGTGGCCGGACGGGCTGGTGCCGGACACGGACGAAATCGCCGGTGAGACGCGAAGCGCCTTCCCCTTCGACGTGCCGGCGAAGGAGGCACGGGCCCTCTGGGTGGACGTGCACGTGCCGAAGGACGCGCCGCCCGGGGACTACACGGGCACGGTGACGGTGGAGGCGGACGGAGGCTTCCAGCGGCAGGTGACGGCGAGGCTGACGGTGGTGGACGCGGAGCTGCCGAGCACGTCCTCGCTGTCGTCCGCGTTCCTGCTCTGGCCGCCGCACGTGTGCCGAGCGCACACGGGCCGCGAGGACTGCACGCCGGAGGAGTTGCAGCCACTGCTCACGCGCTACCAGCGCATGGCGTTGGAGCACCGCTTCACGCTCTCCAGCCTCTTCCCGCGCAAGCCGTGGCCGCCGGAGTGGAGCCGCTTCGACGCGACCTGGGGACCGTACCTGGAGGGCACCGCGCCCAACCGGCTGCAAGGCGCGAGGATGACGAGCCTGGAGTACGTGGGTCCGCTCGACGCGGCGAACCTGAAGGACTTCACGGCGCACATGAAGGCGAAGGGCTGGCTGGACCGGGCCTACGTGCAGCTGGGCGACGAGCCGCCCTACGGCACGTCCTTCGCGCAGGTGCACGCGACGGGAGAGCTGGTGCGCCAGGCGGCGCCCGGGCTGCGCACGATGCTGACGACGAACTCGCGCGAGCTGAAGGCCCAAGGCCTGGAGGACGTGGTGGACACTGCGGTGCCGCTGGTGAACCACCTGGACGGCACGGACGCGAACTTCCGGGGTGACCAGCGGGGAACGTACACGCACTTCCTGGAGCGTCCGGGAACAGCGTTGTGGATGTATCAGAGCTGTATGAGCCACGGCTGTGCGTATGGGACCAACGCGCCGGAGAACAAGCCGGGCGCGGGTTGGCCGTCGTACATGCTGGACCGGTCGGCGGCGAAGGCGCGCGCGATGGAGTGGGTGACGTTCCTGCAGGGCGCGACGGGCGAGCTCTACTACCAGTCAGTGGGCATGCTCTCCACGGCCTGGACGGACCAGTACCGCTTCAACGGCAACGGGGACGGGACGCTCTTCTACCCGGGAACGCCGGAGGCCATTGGAGGGAAGACGGACGTGCCGGTGGCATCGCTGCGGCTCAAGCTCATCCGCCAGGGCATGCAGGACTACGAGTGGCTCAAGGCGGTGAGTGACGCGGGAGACCCGGGCTTCGCGCGCAAGGTGGCCCGCGACCTGATCCCCGCCGCGTCGCGAGTGACCGACGACGGAGCCGCCTTCGACGCGGCAAGGCTGAAGCTCATCCAGCGTTATGAGGAGCTGACCGCGACCCAGCCGCCGGACGCGGGAACGCAGCCCCCGGACGCAGGCACGCCGGCGGACGGAGGCACGGCGCCCCTGCCGGACGAAGCCGCGGGAGGCCCCTCGAAGGGTTCACCCGGCTCCACTTCCGACGTGACGCCGGACGCGTTCGATGACGCGCAGGCAGGAGGCTGCACCACGGGCGGAGGAGGAACGGCGGCGGTCGCGGGAGGCCTGTTGTTCGGGGCCTGGGCGCTCGGAGGCATGCGCCGTCGTCACGCTCGCGTGACCGTGCCCGCCCGCAGGAAGTAGGCGCAGAGAGGGCAGGCGAAGCGCGCCTGCCGCAACGCGCCACGACGGAGGCCCCCGCCGGAGGCAAAGAAGACGAACCTGTCCGACAGTCGGACCGGTTTTGAAGCGCCGCGTCCCGGACCCCGGCTCCTCTGAGCCCGAGGCACTCCGCGCGAACCTGTCCGACAGTCGGACCGGTTTTGAAGCACCGCGTCCCAGACCCGCGCCCCCTACCGGAGGCACTCCGCGCGAACCTGTCCGACAGTCGGACCGGTTTTGAAGCGCGCGGTCCAGCTCCCGGCCCCTCCCTACCGGAGGCGCACGAGACGAACCTGTCCGACAGTCGGACCGGTTTGAAGCGCGCGGTCCAGCTCCCGGCCCTTCCCTGCCGGAGGCGCACGAGACGAACCTGTCCGACAGTCGGACCGGTTTTGAATCGCCGCGGCCCGCGGGCCCTCGGCCCCTTCCTTTCGGAGTCCACGGCGCGAACTTGTCCGACAGTCGGACAGGTTCGGGACGCCCGCGGCCCGGGGGCTCCCGCTCCATCCGGGCAGCGGAAACCTGTCCGACAGTCGGACCGGTTTTGAAGCGCCGCGTCCCGGACTCCGGGTCCTGGTCGCCGGGTCGGACCCATGTCGGACGAAGGAGGTACAACCCTGGCTGCCTGCCCGGAAGCGCCGCGCGGGCTCCGGGGCGTCATGCTAGAGGGCGGCGCATGAGCACGGACGTGGTGAAGCGAGCCGTCATCCGCGAGGCGCGGCCCGAGGACGACAAGGCGATTGGCGAACTGTTGGTGGACGCCTACGTCACGCAGTACGCGAAGAAGCTGCCGGAGGTCGTCTACTCCGACGAGCGCAAGGCCTTCCTGCGCGACGTCGCCGCCAAGCGCAAGGTGTGCACCATCATGGTGGCGGAAGTGGACGGAGAGGTCGCGGGCACGGTGGCCCTGTACCCGCCCGGCGCGCCCGGCACCGAGGCCTGGCTGCCCCGCACGGCGGACCTGCGCGCCCTGGCCACCTCGGTGCGCTACCACGGCCAGGGCCTGGCCCAGCCGCTGCTGGCGGAGGCGGAGGTTCTCGCCAAGCGTTGGGGCGTGGACGCCATCTCCCTCCACGTGCGCCGGGGCGCGGCGGGCGTCGCGCGCATGTACCAGCGCCGGGGCTACCAACGTGCGCCGGAAGGCGACATGGACCGCCTCCCGGACGTGTTCCTGGAAGCGTACCTGCTGCCCCTGAAGTGACGCATGTCAGGCGGGAACGCGTTCATCCGTGGAGAGCGCATCCCGTCTGACGCCGGAGGGTCCGCGAACGCTCGCGTGACCCGGGCACCGGAAGGGATCGCGCGCTGGAGTCGTGGCGTGCGCCCTGCCCCGGAAGGGGCGCCGGTCGGTACGCCGACCCCCACCCCGGTGTTCCCACCATGATGATCCCCATCCCCGAGCAGTCGCTCGTGCTGCTCCTGGGCCCCTCCGGCTCCGGCAAGTCCACCCTCGCGAACGCGCACTTCCTCCCAGAGGACGTGCTGCCCGGCACGGGCAACGAAACGAAGCTCCACGACGAGGTGTCCCGAAGGCTCGCGAAGGGCACGCTCACCGTCATCGACGGAGTCCCCCTCAGCGCGGAGTCCCGCCGGCACTACGTGACCCTGGCGCGCGAGCACCACGTGGCCCTGGTCGCGGTGGCCATGGACACGCCGGAGGCGCTCTGTCTGGAGCGCAACCGCGCGCGCTCCGGGACGGCCAGTCCCAAGGCCCTGCGCAACCAGGTGCAGCAGCTCCAGAACGCGCTGAAGGGGCTGACGAAGGAAGGCATCCGGCATGTGCACGTGCTCACGCCAGACACGGTGAGCGCGGTGGCCTTCGAGCACCGCCCCCTGCCGAGTCACCGCCAGGACGAGCACGGCCCCTTCGACATCATCGGAGACATCCACGGCTGCTTCGACGAGCTGAAGGTCCTGCTGACGCAGCTGGGCTACACGGTCGCGCCGAGAGCGGACGGAAGCCCCGGCTTCGACGTGGGCACGCCCCACGGGCGCAAGGTCGTGTTCCTGGGCGACCTCATCGACCGGGGGCCGCGCGTGACGGACGTGCTGCGCCTGGTGATGGGGATGGTGGATGCGGGCACCGCGCTGTGCGTGCCAGGCAACCACGAGTTCAAGCTGCTCAAGAAGCTGCGTGGCAAGGACGTGCGCGTAGGGCGCGGGCTCGCGATGACGCTGGAGCAGGTGGAACGGGAGCCACCCGGATTCGCCCAGGCGGTCGCCGACTTCATCGAAGCCCGCTCGCCGCACTACGTCCTCGACGACGGCCGCCTGGTGGTGGCGCACGCGGGCCTGAAGGAACCCATGCACGGCCGGGACACTCCGGAGGTGCGCGACTTCGCCCTCTACGGAGAGACGACGGGAGAAGCGGACGCCTACGGCCTGCCGGTGCGAGCCGACTGGGCGGCGCGGTACAGCGGACAGGCCACGGTCGTGTACGGCCACACCCCCGTGCCGGAATCCGAATGGGTGAACAACACCGTCTGCGTGGACACGGGCTGTGTGTTCGGAGGCAAGCTGACCGCGCTGCGCTATCCGGAGCGTGAGCTCATCTCCGTGCCCGCGCAGCGCGAGTACTGGAAGTCACGGAGCCACACGGCTCCGTGAACCCCATCAGGCGGCCGCCGCCGTGACGCCACTCACGCTCCGGCGCGCCGCCTCCATGCAGTCGTCCAGGAAGCGCAGGTAGCAGTCCAGCCCGCGCGAACCGAACGACGCCAGCCGCGGGCCCTCCTCGGGATGGGTGCTCAAGAGCCCCTCCATCATCCGCTCGTTGAGCGCGGTGTGGCCCACGTCCACCTCCGCGTGCTCGCGCAGGAAGGTGAGCGTGTCCAGCGTCCCCTGGCCCAGCACCTCACGCACGCGCGCCAGGATGCGCGGCACCAGCACCACCGCCAGGTAGCCCACCTCGTACTCGATGGCCGCCTGGCCCAGCGGCAGGTCGCCGGTGATGGCCTCGTCGTGCACCTGCCGGTACTCGCGCATGGCGGCCGTGGGCGCCTGGGCGACCAGCGCATCCGCGTCCAGTTGCTGCGAGTGGCCCGCGTTCCACTGGGCCGTCAGCACACGCGCATCCTGAAGGGTCATCAGGTGATGGCCGGCCTCGTGCTTCGCGTGGGTGATGAGCTGCCGGCCCACCTTCTCCTGGCCCAGCGCGATGCAGCGCTCACCGGCGCCGCGGATCCACCCGTCCACGGGCTCGGTCATGTACGCGCCCCGGGCGGACCACTCGATGAGGAAGCGCGCCATCAGGTCCGGCGTGATGTCCGGCGACAGGAGCGTGCGCACGACAGGGTCCGTTTCCAGGCGGGCGCGGGTGGGCTGGGCGTGCGGCAGGTACTGCGTCTGGATGAGGCTCATGACAGCTCCTTCTGGGGATGGGAGAGCGGACGGGGAGCCGTCTGCTCGTGGATGTGCTCCAGGAACTCGGGAGCGAGGTCGGCGGGGATGAGCCACAGGTACGGCTTCGCGTCGGGCGCGGGGTCGTGCAGGCCCGCGGCCTCCACGTCGCCAGCCTCTTCGGCCAGGAAGGTGAAGCCCTCGCGGCCCCGCTCCGCGAACCAGCGGCGAGCCCCATCCATCAGCGCCGGATAGGCCTGCCGTGCACGCGGCGACAGCGCGAACACCCGCACGGAGTCCAGCAGCCCGAAGGGATTGGTCCCGGGAGGCCCCGACTCCAGGATGGCCACCGCCACCGGCTTCGCGCCCTCGCGAGCGACCAGCAGGTGCCGCTCACGCTCCAGGCCCACCGCCTGCCAGGCCCGCGTCACATCCCGCAGGTCCAGCGTCTCCAGGCGCAGGTCCAATGCTTCGGCGTAGCAGGCGGGCCGGGTGAGGGCGATCCGCTCCACCAGCAACCGCCGCTCGGCCTCCGTCGCGGGCCCCAGCTCCAGACCCGCAGACGGCGGGGCAGGGGAATGGCCACACTCGACGTCAATCATTCGCATCGGCAGCATCAGCGTCCGGCCCGTCGCCGCCATGCGGTCGGCGAAGCCGACGTGCGACCGGTACGTGAAGGGCACGGTCGATTCGATGTACGCCGCGAACCACCGGAACCCGCTGTCCCGCTGCGCGTGCTCCACGCAGTGCACATACAGCTCGCGCAGCATCTGGCCCCTGAGGCGCTCGAACCGGGTGGCGTCCTGGCGCCGCGCCAGCTGGTGCACCATCCACACGGAGCGGTAGGGCTTCATCGCGGAGAGGGTCGCCTCCACGCCGCGCTCGGAAGGCCACACCACCTCGGTGAGGACCGGGCCCATCGAACCGGCCTGGCGGCCCAGCTCGATGAAGCTCCGCCGCCGCGACTCGAAGTCCTCCGCGGACCGGCCGGCCAGGTTGAAGTAGCCGGAGTCGATGAACAGCCGCCACTGCTCCTCCACCCGAGCGCCATCGGTGCACGTCGTCGGATGAAGGGCCCGCGAGACCAGCGCCTGCCATCGCTCGCCATCCTCGACGGACAGCGGCGTCACCTGAAGCCCGCACTGGAGCTCCCCATCGGCGCGGTCCGACACATGGCGCACCTCCCCGCGCAGCGACAGGACCTCACCCGCCGCCGTGCGCAGCTCGATGGGCTGGAGCACCCGGCCTGGAGAAAGCCGTTCCCCAGCGCCCAACCGCAGCGCCATCCCATGCAGGGAGACATCCACCGCATCGCGCTCCCGCCCCAGCCACCCCGGCAGCGGCAGACGCACGCGCAGGTCCGCGGGCGCGGGAGCCCGCCGATGCGCCCGGCGGCGCACCTGGATCAACTGACGGGGCAGCGGCGTCACCCACGTCCCTGGCTCCGCCGTCTCGCCGGACAGGAGCATCCGGTAGACGCAGCCATGGCCAAACACCTCCACCTCCCACGCGTCCGCGCCTGGATCCACCGTCAGCCCGGACCAGTGGAGGAAGCCGCCTTCCCACTCCAGCGTCTCCAGCCGCAGCGGCGACGCCGTGTCTCCGCGTCGCAGCAACGCGGCCGAGCCCAGCGCGGCGGCGGTGGCGAGGATGATGCGGATGCGCTCGGAGTCGGTGATGTCCCACCGGATCTCCCATTCCAGGACCGGTGCCTCGGACAACGGACGCAGCTGTGCGCGAGCGAAAGGCGCTCCCACGGTGGACTCTCCAGATGAATGACGTCAGGGGGGAGCGCGAATCACCCGGGACCGCCGTGGATCCGCGCTTGAAATGGATACGGAGCCGGGCCACCCGGTTGGTCATCGAATCTGGGGGACACGAACACCGGCGGTGCGGTCCGCGGCTTTCTCGGTGTCTCACCTGACGGTGAAACCACGTGGAACCTCACGGGTTTCATGTGACAGGGGGTGCCGTCACGGTGGGAAAGGTGCGTGCGCCCCGGGTCGGGCTTACCCTGCGGGGCCCATGTCCCTCCGCAAGGACTTCATCGAGCGCGCCGCCGAGCAGTTCGCCGCCGCCATCGCCAGCATCCTCAAGGCCCGGAAGGAGAAGCGGTATGGGGACGCGCGCAACCACATCCGCGACACCGCCCTCACCGTGCTGGGCATGGAGTACGGCGCGCTCACCCTCGCGGACGCCGAGTCCACCTCGCGCCTGCTGGGCACCGCCTCCCGCGTGCGGATGCTCGCGAAGCTGGTGCGCGAGGACGGCGAGCTGATGCGCGAGCAGGGCGACCCGCTCACCGCCGACTCACGCTTCCTGCTGTCGCTGGAGCTGTACCTGGAAGCCATCTCGCTCGGCCTCAACCCGGACACCGAGGACGCCACCTCCATCGCGGAGCTGCGCGCCCTCACGGACCCCGCAGCGCTGTCCGAGCGGCACCAACGGATGCTCTCCCAGGCCTGACGAAGCGCGGCGCGCACGTTCGCGCACCTGAGCATCGGTCGGGTTTGCGACACAGCAACATGGGGAGATCCATCGCTTCCGATCAAGCAATGACACGGTGACGCCCCCCGCCTTGCCCTGGCTTCCGGGTTTGCGTCTATCCTTGCCGCCCATTCGTCACGCAACACCGGGGGGGTGCGCGTGTCCTTTGTTCGGTTACCCGAGAGCGTGGTCTCTTGTCGCAACCTCGTGGGCGGAGAGTGGGTCTCTCCGGCCGGAGCGTCCGCGCAGGAGGTTCGCAGTCCCTACACTGGCGCGCTCATCGGGCGTGTGCCGCTGACGACCGCTTCGGGTGTCGCCCAGGCCGTGGAGGCCGCGAAGGCCGCCGCGCAAGGCTGGCGCGTCACCCCGCTGCGCGAGCGCACCCAATTCCTGCAACGCTTCCGCGCGCTCCTGGAGACGCACCTGGAAAGGCTCGCGCACCTGGCCGCGAGCGAATCCGGCAAGACGGTGGCGGAGGGCCGCGCGGGCCTGCTCAAGGGGATGGAGGTCTGTGATTTCGCCCTGTCGCTGCAGAACCTGGACAGCGGCGCGCACCTGGAGGTGAGCCGGGGCGTCACCTGCGAGTACCGCCGCGAGCCCCTGGGCGTCGTCGCCGGCATCACGCCGTTCAACTTCCCCGCGATGGTGCCCCTGTGGCTGTTCCCCATCGCCATCACGGTGGGCAATGCCTTCATCCTCAAGCCCTCGGAGAAGGTGCCGCTCACCGCGACCGCCATGGGCGAACTGATGGTGGAGGCCGGCTATCCCCCGGGCGTCTTCTCCGTGGTGCATGGAGCAAAGCCCGCGGTGGACGCGCTCCTGGAGCACCCGGACGTGAAGGCCCTGGCCTTCGTGGGCTCGTCCCCCGTCGCGAAGCACGTCTATGTCGAGGGCAGCCGCCACGGCAAACGCGTGCTGGCGCTCGGAGGCGCGAAGAACCACCTCATCGTCGTGCCGGACGCGGACCCGGAGCTCACGCCGCAGGCGGTGGTGGACTCGTTCACCGGCTGCGCGGGCCAGCGCTGCATGGCGGCCAGCGTGATGCTCGCGGTGGGGGACGTGCAGCCGCTGGTGGACGACATCCTCCGGCGGGCCTCACGCCTGGAGGTCGGCCCGGGCATGGGTGCGCTCATCGACCGGGGCGCGGTGGACCGGCTGGAGACGGCCATCGCCAAAGCCCAGGCGGACGGAGCGCGAGTGCTCCTGGACGGGCGGGGCAAGCGCCCCGCGGGCGAGGCCTACGCGAACGGCCACTGGCTGGGGCCCACGGTGCTGGACCACGTGCGCCCGGACATGGAGGCCGCGCGGCGTGAGCTGTTCGGCCCGGTGCTGTCCATCGTGCGGGTGCCCACGCTGTCGGCGGCGCTCGCGGTGGAGAACGCGTCGCCCTATGGCAACGCGGCGTCCATCTTCACCACGAACGGCGCGGTGGCGCAGACGGTGGTGGAGGGCGCCAGGGCCGGCATGGTGGGCGTGAACGTGGGCGTGCCGGTGCCGCGCGAGCCCTTCTCCTTCGGCGGCACGGGCGAATCGAAGTTCGGCCACGGGGACGTGACGGGACCGTCGAGCCTCGACTTCTGGAGCCAGCTCAAGAAGGTGACGCGCAAGTGGTCCGCGCGCACCGACGGCTCCTGGATGAGCTGACACACGCCGCTTCGCCCCATTCCCAGACATCTGTCTTTTCCCACGCGCCCCGCGAGGAGGGTGCACCCCATGGCTGACAAGAAGCCGGTCAATCACATCCGTCTCACGTCCCATCCCGATGGTCAGGCCCCCGGAGTCCCCCTGCGCTGGGGCGAGCCGGAGCCGCTGCGCCGGGGCCCGGTGGTGGCCACGCTCTCCGACCCCGCGAACCGGAACGTCATCGGCACGCACTCGGGCGCGTACTCCATCTACCGCGCGCTGGCGGTGTCCGCGGGCAAGCTGCCGCAGGACCACAAGGCGGACCTGACCAACACCTCGCCCGCGGCGCAGGTGGGGCCGTATCCGGCGTGGAGTGACCCCAAGCGCATCGTGTCGCTGGACCCCTGGGGCGCGGTGGCCTCGCAGGTGTTCCGCGCCTACGCCGAGCAGGGCGTGGACTACCGGCCCACCATCGCCGTCACCCGGGCCCACATCAACATGCCGGAGGTGCGCGAGGCCATGGCCGCCGGGCGCCTCAAGGTGGACGGAGACCTGGTCGCGGCCAATGGCGACGTGAAGGTGGTGAAGGCCGCGGTGGAGCCCGTCTGGTACCTGCCCGGCATCGCCGAGCGCTTCGGCCTCACGGAGGGCGCGCTGCGACGGGGCCTCTTCGAGCACACCGGAGGCATGTACCCGGAGCTCATCACCCGCCCGGACCTGCACGTCTTCCTGCCGCCCATCGGCGGGCTGTCGCTGTATGTCTTTGGAGACATCACGGCGCTCGCGGACCGGAACGTGCCGCTGGCGGCGCGGGTGCATGACGAGTGCAACGGCTCGGACGTCTTCGGCAGCGACATCTGCACCTGCCGGCCCTACCTGGTGCACGGCATCGAGGAATGCGTGCGGATGGCGCAGCAGGGCGGGGTGGGGCTCATCGTCTACCACCGCAAGGAGGGCCGGGCGCTGGGCGAGGTGACCAAGTTCCTCGTCTACAACGCGCGCAAGCGCCAGGAGGGCGGAGACTCCGCGGCCACGTACTTCCACCGCACGGAGTGCGTGGCGGGCGTGCAGGACATGCGCTTCCAGGAGCTGATGCCGGACGTGCTGCACTGGCTGGGCATCACGCGCATCCACCGCTTCATCTCCATGAGCGACATGAAGCACGACGCCATCGTGCGCTCGGGCATTGAAATCCTCGAACGGGTGCCCATCCCGGACGGGCTGATTCCGGCGGACGCGAAGGTGGAGATGGAGGCGAAGAAGGCCGCGGGCTACTTCACGCACGGGCCGGTGGCGGACGCGGGGGCGCTGGCGCAGGTGAAGGGACGGGACCTCGATGCTTGACGCGATCCGGGTGCAGGAGGTGTCCCCCACGGTGGCATGGCTGCGCAGCCCGGCGGCCATCCGCGAGCGCTGTCACCAGGTGTTGGACCTGGGGCTCGCCGGCCGGCTGGAGTACTTCCGGGTGGAGCCCTCCCGGCTGCCCACGGTGGTGGACCGGGTGCTGGCGGTGACGCACGAGGCATACCCCCGGCTGGACATCCCGGTGCACAGCCGCTGGAGGCACTTCGACGCGGGAGGCGTGCCCAGGCTCGCGCAACTGGAGGCGCGCCTGGCCCCGCTGCCACCGGAGGAACGCGCACGCGCCAAGGTGGACCTGGGCGTGGTGAGCGTGCTCCTGGACGCGGGCAGCGGCCCCACGTGGCGCTACCAGGAGCCCGGAGGCGCGTCCTACGTGCGCTCGGAAGGCCTGGCGGTGGCGTCGCTGCGCATGTTCATGGCGGGCGGCTTCTCGTCCGACCCGGACCGGCCGCTGCGCGCGGACGCGGAGGCGCTGGGCCGCATGACGCGCGAGCAGTTGGAGCGCGGCTTCCAGGTGACGGAATCCAATCCGCTGCTGGGCGTGGAGGGCCGGCTGCACCTGATGCAGGCGCTGTCGCGCGTGCTGCCCAGGCCGGGGACGCTGTTCGACATGCTGGCCGCGCACCGCCGCAGCGTGCGAGCCGCGGAGGTGCTGGGCACGGTGCTGGAGGTGCTGGGCCCCATCTGGCCGGGCCGCACGACGGTGGACGGCGTGAACCTGGGAGACGTTTGGCCGCATCCGGCGCTCGGGCCGCCGGGCAGCGCGGACTCGCTGGTGCCCTTCCACAAGTTGTCCCAGTGGCTGGCGTACTCGCTGGTGGAGCCGCTGGCGGAAGCGGGCGTGACGGTGACGGAGCTGGACGCGCTCACCGGCCTGCCGGAGTACCGCAACGGCGGCCTCTTCGTGGACCTGGGCGTGCTGGTGCCGCAGGACCCGCGCCTGACGACGGAGGTCTACGGCCCGGGTGACCCGCCCATCGTGGAGTGGCGGGCGCTGACGGTGGCGCTGCTGGACCGCGTGGCCGCGCTGGTGCGAGGGCGTCTGGAATTGAGCGCGGAGGAGCTGCCGCTGGCGAAGGTGCTCCAGGGCGGCACGTGGACGGCGGGGCGCCGGGTGGCGGCGGAGCTGCGCCCCGGGGGCGTACCGCCCATCCGCATCCGCAGTGACGGCACGGTTTTCTGAAACCCATACAGACAAGGACGGCGACGCATGGACTTCCCGAACTGCACGGTGGTGGACCACCCCCTGGTGAAGCACAAGCTGACGGTGATGCGCCGGACGGACACGAGCACGGCGGCCTTCCGGGCGCTGCTGGAGGAGATCTCCCTCCTGCTCGGGTACGAGGCGCTGCGGGACCTGAAGCTGCGCGAGGAGGAGATTGAGACGCCCATGGCGCGCACCACGGGCTGGGCGCTGGACGGCAAGAAGCTGGTGCTGGTGCCCATCCTGAGAGCGGGGCAGGGCATCCTGGACGGCCTGCTGCAACTCGTCCCCTCCGCGCGAGTGGGCCACATCGGCCTGTACCGCGACCCGGAGTCGCTCGGAGCCGTGGAGTACTACTACCGGGTGCCCGCCAACCTGGAGGACCGCGACGTCATCGTCTGCGACCCCATGCTCGCGACGGGCAACTCCGCGGTGGCGGCGCTCCAGCGGGTGAAGCGAAGCCGCCCGGGCTCACTGCGCTTCGTATGTCTGCTCGCGTGTCCGCAGGGCCTGACGAACCTGCGCGAGCACCACCCCGACGTGCGCGTCTTCACCGCCGCCATCGACGAGAAGCTCGACTCGCACGGCTACATCCTCCCCGGCCTGGGCGACGCGGGAGACCGCCTCTTCGGCACCAAGTCGGCGGACTGACTAGTCTCGATTTACATGATTGACGGTGAGACGTGAATCCTTCATGTCTCACCGCATGAAGACCTCCCGTTTCGCGTCCGCGTTGATGGCATTGGGGTTCCTCGCCTGTGGAGGGGAGCCGGATGAGGGAGCAGTCCCCGGCGTCCAGGCCCAGGAGATCCTCGGAGGAGGCCTCGCGGCCCGGTACGAGCTGCCCCACCAGGTGCGCCTCCACGTGACGGGAGCGTTCACCTGCGGGGGCACGCTCATCCGGGCCAGCTGGGTGGTGACGGCCGCCCACTGCGTCCAGGGCGTCACGCCCGCGTCCATGCGCATCTACGCGGGAGACCTGCGGCTGGGCTCGGTGGAGGCGGACGAGCAGTACCGAGCGGTGTCCCGCAAGGTGATGCACCCGTCCTACGACGGGTCCGCCAACGACGTCGCGCTCCTCCAACTCGCCCAGCCCTTCAACCTGTCCCAGGCGATACAACCGCTGACGCTGCCGGACGCGCCCGCGCCCACGGGCGTGCCGTACGTCGCGAGCGGCTGGGGCCGCACCCCGAACGCGCCCACCTCCGACGGGCTCAAGCGCGTGAACCTGAGCATCACCTCCACGGCCACCTGCCGCGACCTGGTGGGGAGCGACTACGTCAACGGCACGATGCTGTGCACGGCGCCGAGCGCCACCGCCAACGTCTGCACGAAGGACGACGGGGGCCCCCTGGCCTTCAACGGGAAGCTGTATGGGATTGTGAGCGGGTTCGGCTCCAGCCAGTGCAACACGTTCTCCGTGTTCACCAACGTGGCCACGTACACGCCGTGGATCCGCAACGTCATCAACGGGACGTGATGCACCGAGCCAACGCTGTTTCACGCCTTGGCTCTTGAGAACCGGGAAAGACGGATTTAAACGTTGAACGGTCTAAACGTTTTTGTCCATTTCCCGGGAGTCCAGGCATGCGCGCGTCGTGGCGGTCCACCCTGATGGCGGTGATGTTGGGCGCGGTCTTCGCGGAAGGAGTAGCGGAGGCGGAGCCCGGCGCGCAGCGCTGGACGGAGAACCTCTCCGCCGGAACGGGAACGTCGGAGCTCGTGGGCACGCGAGACGGCCTGCTCTACGAGCCCAACGCCGTGATGCGCCGTCCCGAAGGCCTGAGCCGGCTCACGGGCCTCTTCGAGTTCCCGCCGCGCACGCTCGAGCAGCCCGTGGACACCTTCCGTCCGAGAGTCCAGGCGGCGGTGGGCCTGGGGCAGGGCGTCGAAGTGGACGTGCGCGTGAGGACTCCCGGAGGCGCCTGGACTGAATGGCGCACCGCCACGCAAGACGAAGCCGTGCGCCTGCCCCGCGCGGGCACGGAGGTGCAGGTCCGCCTCGCGCTCATCGCGGACGAGCGAGGCCGCGGTCCGGTGGTCCAGGAGGTGAGCCTGGAGGGCTGGCGCGAAGGCACCGGCACGGAAGAGTCACTCCAGACGCTCGCGCCGCTGACCTACCGCGTCTACGCCACCCGTGAGGGCCTGGTGGGCGGCACGACGGCGAACGGCCACGTCATCAAGTCCAACGACCGCTTCGTCGCGCTGCCGTCGCGGCGCGGCCTCGCGTCCAACGGAGGCTCCGAGTACCAGGTGCGCGTCTGTTATTCGAAGACGGCCAAATGCACGACGACGTCCGTCTGGGACGTGGGCCCGTGGAACACGAAGGACGACTACTGGAACCCGTCCAGCGTGCGCGAGATGTGGAAGACGCTGCCGCAGGGCAAGCCGGAGGCGCAGGCGGCGTACCAGGACAACTTCAACGGCGGGTTGGACCAGTTCGGCCGCCGGCCGGCGAACCCCGCGGGCATCGACCTCGCGGACGGCACGTTCTGGTTGGACCTGGGCATGTCGAACAACGACTGGGTGGACGTGACGTACCTGTGGACGTCCGGCGGCGGCTCGTCGACGGGGCTCGTCATCGACAGCAACAACGCGAACAACGACCAGACGAAGGGCTACATCCAGCTCACGGGCACCAGCTGGGCGTCCTCCACGAACGTCGCGGGCTACTACGGCACCAGCTACCTGGTGTCCCCGGGAGCGGCGGTGTCGGAGCCGGCGACGTTCTGGTTCTATCTGTCCGCGGCGGGAACGAAGACGGTGGACGCGTGGTGGACGGCGGCGAGCGACCGCTCCACGGCCGCGCCCTTCATCGTCACGAACGCCTCCGGCACGCAGCTGGCGAACGTGAAGGTGAACCAGACCCTCAATGGCGCCAGGTGGAACACGCTCGGCACGTGGAGCTTCCCGGCGGGGTGGAACAAGGTCCAGCTGAGCCGGTGGGTGACGGCGGGGACCTACGTGGTCGCGGACGCCATCCAGGTCCGTTAGGCCTCATGGACGCACGGGTTGTCCGGGCGGTAGAACGGTGCCTCGTCTCCGAGGAAGTCATCCATGGCGTCGTTGCGCACCGTGCTCCCGCCTCCCGTGGAGGAGCCCCAGCTCTACACCGACCTTGCCTCCTGGTGGCCCATGTTCTCGCCACCGGAGGAGTACTGCGAGGAGGCGGAGGACCTGCTCCCCATGTTGCGCCCGGAGGAGGGTCCGGCGCGCACGATGCTGGAGCTGGGCTCGGGCGGAGGCAGTCTGGCCTACCACCTGAAGAAGCACTTCACGCTGACGCTGACGGACCGCTCGGCGGAGATGGTGGCGGTGAGCCGCAAGGTGAATCCGGAGTGCGAGCACCGCGTGGGGGACATGCGCACGCTGCGGCTGGGGCGCACGTTCGACCGGGTGATGGTGCACGACGCCATCATGTACGCGGTGGCGCGCGAGGACGCGCGAGCCACGGTCCTCACCGCGGCGGCGCACTGCCGTGCGGGAGGCCGGGTGGTGCTGCTGCCGGACTGCGTGCGTGAGACCTTCGAGCCCCTCACCGAGTCCGGAGGCCACGACGGGCCGGACGGGCGCGGAATGCGCTACCTCATGTGGACGTGGGATCCGGATCCGGACGACGAGACGTTCGAGACCGCGTTCGCCTATCTGCTGAGGGAAGCGGACGGAACGGTGAGCATGTCGCAGGAGCGCCACCGCTTCGGACTGTTCCGCCGGGACGACTGGCTCGAATGGATGCGGGAGGCCGGCTGTCCCGCGACGACGCGCAGGGACCCCTGGAACCGGGAAGTCTTCATCGGAGTGCGGGAGCAGGACTGATGCGAGGGTGGGGGGCCCTGCTGGTGTTCATCCCGTTGTGGGGGATGGCCGCGCCCGCGCGGGTGGAGCTCGTCTTTGGCGGAGACGTGATTCCGCACGGCGAGGTGAAGTCGGTGGCGAAGGCCCACGCGCGCGCTGGAAACCACGAGGGCTGGGACCACGTCTTCGGCCCGCTGTCGGACGTGCTGCGAACTGCGGACGTGGGCGTGGTGAACCTGGAGACGCCCGTCACGGCCAACACGAAGGCCTTCACGAAGGAGCTGGTCTTCAACGCGCCCCCCGCGATGGCGCAGGCCCTGGTGAACGCCGGAGTCAAGGTGGTGTCCACGGGCAACAACCACGCAAGGGATCAGCACGTGGAAGGCCTGGTGGAGACGCTGCGGCACCTGGACGCGGCGGGGCTGCGCCACACGGGAACGGGGACGACCCAAGACGCGGCCTGGGAGCCGGTCTTCATGGAGGTGCGAGGCATCAAGCTGGGCTTCCTCTCCTTCACGAGGAGCCTGAACGGCTTCAGCAACCCGAAGGAAGCGGACGCGCCGCACGTGGCGCTGTTGCCCTATCCGGAGCACGCATCAAGAAGGGGACTGAAACCAGAGGAAGCCCTGGAGCGGGTGCGAGCCGCAGCGGCGAAATGCGACGCGCTCTTCGTGATGGGGCACTGGGGGCGCGAGTACACGGACACGCCGCATCCGTTGGACCGGGCCTTGGGTCAGTCCTTCCTGGAAGCCGGAGCCTTCGCGGTCATCGGCCACCATCCGCACGTGCTCCAGCCCTTGGAGGCCTACACGACGAAGTCCGGGCGCCAGGGTTTCATCGCCTACTCCCTGGGCAACCTGGTGGCGAACCAGGCGCGCTTCTACCGGCACGTGAAGGGGCAACTGGGGAAGGACGGAGACAAGAGGGACACGCTGCTCCTGAGAGTCGGAGTGACCCGCGCGGAGCCCGGAGCCCCGGTGTCCCTGGCGGAAGTCTCCGTGTTGCCGGTCTGGATTGAGAACAACGCCCAGGGCCGCAAGGCGAAGGCGAAGCGGAACATCCAACCGGTGCTCATCGACCGCGAGATGGAAGAGGTCTCGCGAAGGTTGGCGGCCCTCACCCAGCGCACCGCGAAGCCCGACAAGGCGGCCCGAGCCGAGAAGGCCGCCCTGGAGCAACGTCTGACGAACGCCCGTTACCGCCGCGAACGCATCCTGAGGATGCTGTCCGCGGAGTTCCAGGTGGCCACCCCGGAGCTGAGGCGAAGAGCGCTGACGGCTCAAACCGCGCCCTGAACACACTCTGGGACACCGCGTCTTGCACGCGGTGTCCGGGCTGAAGCATGTGAACGCTCCACTCATCCCGGAGCGTTCGTGTCCCATCCCCTCCCATGGTTCCGCTGGAGCCCCCTGGCGCTGACGTTGGCGGCCTCCCTCTCCTGTGCCCCCACCGAGGACCTGGAGCCCCCGCCTCAACCCACCACGCAGAAGCAGGGTGTGGACGTGCCGGGCTTCGCCGAGCTGCACCACCACATGTTCGCCGAGGAGGCCTTCGGAGGCGGCTGGTTCCACGGCGGCGTCAACGGCGCGCTCGACACCTGTGACGGAGGCTGGCCCGAGAGCGACCACGCCCGCGTCCGCATGGACCTGAGCGGCCTGCTCAACCTGTGTCCCAACTCTGGAGGCGTGGACCTGAGCGGAGTCCCCGTCCTGTCCCAGCTCTTCGGAGTCGCGGGAGCGGTGGGCTCGGAGTTCATCGGCAAGATTGAAGGCACGCAAGGGGACACCGGCCTGCACATGGGCCGCCGCCAGCCCGGCACGGAGTGGCCCCGCTGGGACACCATCGCCCACCAGCAGTCCTGGGGCGGGTGGCTCAAGCAGGCGCACCAGGGCGGCATGTCGCTGGTGGTGGTGTCCGCGGTGAGCAACGGCTTCCTCTGCGAAGCGCTGCCCCCACAGAACCGCAAGCGCGCCTGTGACGAGATGATGGACGTGGAGGTCCAGCTCCAGATGGCCCACGCCTTCGACGCGGCCAACGACTGGGTGGAGATCGCCCTGTCACCCGCGGACGCAAGGCGGATCATCTCGCAGGGCAAGCTCGCCATGGTCCTCTCCATCGAGACCAGCAAGCTCTTCGGCGCGAAGGACTGGCGAGCGGAGCTGAACCGCTTCCAGGCGTTGGGCGTGCGAACCCTCCAGCCCGTGCACCAGCTGGACAATCGCTTCGGCGGAGCGGCTCCGCACAACGCCATCTTCCAGGCCGCGCAGTTCCTGGAGAACTGCCACATCGACACCGACTGCGGCCTCACCGGCAACGGCTTCACGCTGGGCTTCGACGTGGACGCCCAGTGCCGCAACGTGAAGGGCCTCACCGCGGACGGCCAGCAGCTCCTCCAGGCGATGATGGACAAGGGCATGCTCATCGACCTGGCGCACCTGTCGGAGAAGGGCGTGCGTGACGCGTACGCCGTCTCCCAGGCGAACCGCTACTACCCGCTCTTCATCAGCCACGGCCACTTCCGCGAGGTGATGAACGGCAAGCTCGCCCAGAACGAGAAGACCACGCCCGCCTGGGTGGTGCAGATGCTCCGCCGCACGGGCGGCATGTTCGGCCTGCGCACCGCGCACGACGAGACGCGCACGTACACGCCCGCGAACATCGCCAACGACTGCCAGGGCTCCAGCCGCTCCTTCGCGCAGGCCTACGAGTACGGCCGCCAGGGCCTCAAGGTCCCCATGGCCTTCGGCGCGGACTTCAACGGCTTCATCCAGCAGACGCGGCCCCGCTTCGGACCCAACGGCGCGTGCTCCGCGGGCTTCCAGGCGGAAGCGGACGCGCAGGCCCACCAGCAGGAGCTGGAGGCACCGGGCCGGCTGGGCACGCCGTTCGACGAGCAGGGCCTGGCCCACGTCGGCCTCCTGCCGGACCTGCTTCGGGACGTGCGCAACCTGGGCGCGGACACCACGCCGCTGGACCGCTCGGCGGAGCTGTTCATCCGCATGTGGGAGCGCACCGCGAGCACCGCGCGCAACGGCAGCATGGCGGACCCCGCGCTGGACATCGACACGGGAGGCATCGCGCCGTGGGTGCCGCCGGACGAGCGCGAGAGGGCGTACCCCACCGTCTGCGGCAAGGCCTACGCACCGGACTCCAAGACGCTGGGCCAGGGCTGCCGCTTCGACGACGAATGCCAGAGCGAGCAGTGCACGTCCGTGCTCTGCGCCACCTTCGATGGCCGCTGCGTCTGCAATGACGACGGGGACTGCGGCGCGTCCCGCTACTGCCAGAACGACATCCCGGCCAACCCCGGCGACAACGACTGCGTGGACCGCAAGACGGACGGCACGTCGTGCAGCCGCGACGGCCAGTGTCTCTCCGGAGCGTGTGGAGGCTGCTTCAACGCGGTGGGCTGGTGCTACACGCCGCGCTCCAAGGCCTACGGTCAGACCTGCAAGTCCGACCGCGAGTGCACCACCGACCGCTGCAGCGCGGACTGCTACCTGAACCCCACGGGCAGCTGCCTCTGCGACAGCGACTCGCACTGCGGAGCGAACCAGTTCTGCGGCTGGGGGCTCAACTCCGGCAAGTGCGTGAACAAGCGGAGCCGGGGAGCGGCCTGCTCCAGCGATCGCGAGTGCGCCTCCGGCACCTGCCGCTGGTCGTTCACCTGCAAGTAGCGCCCGCTCAGCGAGGCGCCTCGGATTCCTTCCGGGGCGCCTCATGCAGGTCGCGCAACGCGACGACACGGTCCAGCAGAGGCCCGCCCAGCTTCTTCCGGGCGATGCGCTGCGACGGATAGATGCCCCGGTGGCCGGTGAGCAGGTACGCCACCGTGGCGACGATGGCCACGTGAGGCAGCACGGAAGCGCCCACCAGCTCCACCGCCATCAGAGACAGCGCGAGCGGCGTATTGGCCGCCGCGGCGAACAGCGCCGCCATCCCCACTGCGGCGCCCAGGTCCACCGGCAGCCCCAACAGCCGGGCGAGGACATTGCCCAGCGCCGCGCCAATGAAGAACAGCGGAGTCACCTCACCTCCGAGGAACCCCGCGCCCAACGTCACCACCGTGAACACGAGCTTCCACGCGAACGCGCCCCAGGGCAGCGACACATCCTCGAACGCGCGAAGGATGCCGGGCACGCCCAGGCCCAGGTAGTCGCTGGTGCCCGCGAGCTTCCAGAGCCCCACCACCCCCAGTCCGCCCAGGGCCATGCGCACGGGAAGCCACGGCACACGGCGCTCCAGGACCCGCTTCAGCCCATGCGTGCCCTCGATGAAGGCCACCGCCACGCCCGCGATCCCCACCGCGAACACCAGCCACTTGCCCAGCACGGGCAACGTCAGCGCCAGCGCCTGGGGCGCCGGATACGCGGTGTGATGGATGCCCAGCCCGCGAGTCACCAGGTCCCCCACGACAGCGGCCGTGAGCGCGGGCAGGAGCGCCTCGTAACCCAGCCGGCCCACGCACACGACCTCCAGCCCGAACACCGTGCCCGCCAGAGGCGTGCCGAACACCGAACCGAAGCCACCCGCGATGCCCGCAGCCAGCAACTCGCGCCGGGTGTCCGGCGTCACGCGGAAGCGCCAGGCAATCTGGTCCGCCAGGCTCGCGCCCATCTGCACGGCGGTGCCCTCACGTCCCGCGCTCCCGCCGAACAGGTGCGTGAGCACCGTGCCCAGCAGCACCATGGGCGCCATGCGAAGGGGAATCACCGCGTCGCCCGCATGCACCGTGTCCAGCACCAGGTTGTTGCCGCCCCGGATGGACGCACCCCACCGGCCGTACACCGCACCCAGAACGAGTCCCGCCAAGGGCAGCGCGTACACCAGCGATTCATGCGCCAGCCGGAACTCCGTGGCCTCTTCCAACAGCGCCAGGAACACCGCGGACGCCACGCCGCACACGCCCCCCACGATGGCGCCCAACAGCAGCCACTGGCCCAGCGCTCGAGCACTCCCGGAGAGGGTCATTGCCGGACTCTAACCGTGAAACATCGCGTCAACCGGAAGCGCCGCGTCAGCAGAGCGCGGGCGACGGCGCCAGCCTGACGCACCGTGGCGGAATTCATGTTCAACATGGAATACATACTGCGGGGTTAATTCAGGTCTGAGGAGTGATTCCAGAGTCAAACCCGTGTACCGTGCGCGGCCTCTCCCCATTGCCGGGGCGGGAACCCCCTACCTCTTCAGGAGCCGGTATGTCCGTTCGTCGCAGCGGGCTGTCCCTCGCCGCCGTCCTCGCCGCCACCACCCTCGGTGGCACCGCGATGGCCAGCACCATCAACCAGAACACGTCGTGGACCATCAACCGCTCGGCGTCGCAGACGTACCGGGTGGTGGCCTACGGCGACTCCATCTTTGCCGGCTACAACGGCGGCATCTCCAGCGTGGGGCGTCGTGCGGCCCCGGTGGTGGAGGGTGAGTACGCGGCGAAGAAGTGGGGCACCAACGTGGAGGTCATCCGCCGCACGAAGTCCGGCGCGAAGGCGGACGACATCTACAACAACAAGATCGTCTCCGAGCGCTCCTACATGCAGGACTCCCGCACGCGCGTCGTGATGTTCGAGATGTGCGGCAACGACTACCTGCAGGCCCGCAGCGCGTTCACCGACCAGACGGGGACGTGCAACTACAGCGGCCTGCAGAACGCGCTGTCGACCTGCACCACGTACATGGAGCGGGCGATGCAGACCATCAACCAGTACGCGACCACCGCGAAGGTGAAGGTCATCTCCAACATCTATTACCCCGGCTATGACGCGGACAACGTGCTGACCTCCTGCACGGACTCGGCGACGGGCCAGAAGGTGAACAAGCAGCAGTACTTCCTGCCGCTGCTGGCGCGCAGCAACTGGCGCGCCTGCAACCTGGCGGCGAAGTACGGCTTCAAGTGCGCGGACGCCTTCGCGGAGATGATGGCCTCCGACTACGACCGCAACGGTGACGGCCAGATTGACTCCGCCGCCATCGCCTACCGCGCCGGCGAGACCGAGGACGCCTACGTGCAGCGCATCAGCGTCACCCTGCGCAGCACGCTGCGCGACGCGAACGGCCACCTGGCGAACAGCAGCACCAGCTACGACTACATCCAGTCGGACAACACGCACCCGACGTACACGGGCTCCACCATCAGCGTGAACATCTTCTCCGGCTCCGGTTCCGGCTCCGGGGCGCCGTCCTACACGGACACCCAGGTCGTCAACGGCAAGAACCCGGACTGGAACAAGTTCGGCCACGAGCGCATGGGCTGGAGCATCTCCACGTTCGACCCCGCGACGCCGTGACGTAAATCGGCATCCGTAGGGCGAAAGGGCCTCCGACCTGTCACCGGGTCGGGGGCCTTGTCGCGTCCGGGCCTATCCGGTGCGCAGTGCACGGTGGGTGAGATGGATGTCGCGGAAGGAGGGGATGCGGGCCGGCGCGAGCACATGCTTCAGCGCCAGCAGCATCTGCGTCGCGCACCGCCGGGCATCCATCCCGCCAATCCCGGTGCCCAGGCCGGGACACACCAGCGTCCGGATGACAGGAGCGCCAGCGGCTTCGTTGTGCCGCTTCACCGCGAGAAGAGCGGCCCGGAACGCCAGGTACGCATTGACGGTCTGAGAGACGCTCTCCGGAATGCGCATGGTCGGCGCGGCAACGAGAAACGGCCAGCGGGCATCACCCGAAGGCACGACCACGGCGGCGCCGACGGGGAGCTCACCATGATGGTGCTCCACGATGGCCCGTTGGACGGCGTCCTGTACCTGGAGGCCCAGGGTGTCCCGGATTGCCAGGTCGAGTCCTCCATCCATGATGCCGAAGCTATTGGCCGGGCTGACCATCGCGTCCGCGGGGACGGCGAAGAAGTCCTCCTGCCGCACGGCGACGAAGTCGAACGCGTCGAAGGCCTCGTCCCAGGCCCTCACCAGCTGAGGCTGGAGGTCGATGAGGTAGATCTTCTCGGGGAGCATGGTCCGCCCCTCTAGCACCAAGGTCGAGAACACCTCGGTCAGCAGCCAGGCGTTCAAGCCTCCTCCCATCCAGCTGCCGGTGACATCAAGGAAGGGTCCGCAGCTCGCTCTCTTGATGTCGGAGCTCCAATGATCAGGCTCGGCGCAACGAGTGTTTGACGTCGTCGGCCCGAAGCGTTAGAGAGTGGACCCCCCGCGACGAACCGCTGGCCTCCGGGCCTTGGAAAGTCCGCAGGGGGGAAGAAAAGGATCGACGAAGAATGTTGATCCCGAACGCGGTGAAGAGGTAGAAGCCGCGCCCCTCACCTCGAAGCCCGCGCACTGGCGCGGAAGGCACTTCGTGGAGAGAGCAGCACCGACAAGGAAATAGGGCAGTCAACGAGCGGGTTGACAGCGAACGCGGCGAAGAGATAGAAGCCGCGCCCCACCGAAGAAGCAGCAGTCCGGCAAGCAACATGACGGACGCAAAGCGGTGAAGGAAGCTGACAGCAAGCGGTTGACAGGGAGCGCGGCGCTGAAGTAGAAGCCGCTCCCCTTCGAAAAGAAGCGGCGAAAGTCACTGGACGGCGCCGACGAAATTCGAAGCAAGCCCGCAGGACGCAAAAGCGAAGTTGACGCTGGCTGCGAACTGAAATAGAAGCTGCAACCCCGCCGGACGAAACAAGCCGGCAAGCAACAAAGTCGCAACAAGCGGCTCGGTCTTTGAAAACCAAATAGCAAGCCCAAGCAGTAATGGATTGCGGAAACCCGCAGTCAATTTTTTGAGGGCGCTTCACCTCCAAGAGCAGCGCTGAAAAGCGCAGCGAGGAGGGGAGTGCCGACGAATCAGCGAGCCGAGACTCCTTAGCCGGGTCTCGGGGAACGCCGGTTCAAGCAAACCAAGAATACAATTGGAGAGTTTGATCCTGGCTCAGAACGAACGCTGGCGGCGTGCCTAACACATGCAAGTCGAGCGCGAATAGGGGCAACCCTTAGTAGAGCGGCGCACGGGTGCGTAACACGTGGATAATCTGCCTGGATGCCTGGGATAACCAGTCGAAAGATTGGCTAATACCGGATAAGCCCACGGTCTCTTCGGAGGCTGAGGGAAAAGGTGGCCTCTGTATACAAGCTATCACAACCAGATGAGTCCGCGGCCCATCAGCTAGTTGGCGGGGTAATGGCCCACCAAGGCAACGACGGGTAGCTGGTCTGAGAGGACGATCAGCCACACTGGAACTGAGACACGGTCCAGACTCCTACGGGAGGCAGCAGTGGGGAATTTTGCGCAATGGGCGAAAGCCTGACGCAGCAACGCCGCGTGTGTGATGAAGGTCTTTGGATTGTAAAGCACTTTCGACCGGGACGAAACCGTAAAGCCTAATACGCTTTGCCTTGACGGTACCGGGAGAAGAAGCACCGGCTAACTCTGTGCCAGCAGCCGCGGTAATACAGAGGGTGCAAGCGTTGTTCGGAATTATTGGGCGTAAAGCGCGTGTAGGCGGCTTTGCAAGTCGGGTGTGAAAGCCCTCAGCTCAACTGAGGAAGTGCGCCCGAAACTGCAGAGCTTGAGTGCCGGAGAGGGTGGCGGAATTCCCCAAGTAGAGGTGAAATTCGTAGATATGGGGAGGAACACCGGTGGCGAAGGCGGCCACCTGGACGGTAACTGACGCTGAGACGCGAAAGCGTGGGTAGCAAACAGGATTAGATACCCTGGTAGTCCACGCCGTAAACGATGAGAACTAGGTGTCGTGGGAGTTGACCCCTGCGGTGCCGTAGCTAACGCATTAAGTTCTCCGCCTGGGAAGTACGGTCGCAAGACTAAAACTCAAAGGAATTGACGGGGGCCCGCACAAGCGGTGGAGCATGTGGTTTAATTCGACGCAACGCGCAGAACCTTACCTGGTCTTGACATCCTCGGAATCCTTCAGAGATGAGGGAGTGCCCGCAAGGGAACCGAGAGACAGGTGCTGCATGGCTGTCGTCAGCTCGTGTCGTGAGATGTTGGGTTAAGTCCCGCAACGAGCGCAACCCTCGCCTTTAGTTGCCACGCAAGTGGATCTCTAGAGGGACTGCCGGTGTTAAACCGGAGGAAGGTGGGGATGACGTCAAGTCCTCATGGCCTTTATGACCAGGGCTACACACGTGCTACAATGGCCGGTACAGAGCGCTGCAAACCCGCGAGGGGGAGCTAATCGCAGAAAACCGGTCTCAGTTCAGATTGGAGTCTGCAACTCGACTCCATGAAGGCGGAATCGCTAGTAATCGCAGATCAGCACGCTGCGGTGAATACGTTCCCGGGCCTTGTACACACCGCCCGTCACACCATGGGAGTCGATTGCTCCAGAAGTCATCTCACCAAGAGATGCCCAAGGAGTGCTCGGTAACTGGGGTGAAGTCGTAACAAGGTAGCCGTAGGGGAACCTGCGGCTGGATCACCTCCTTTCTAAGGAGACCGGGCATCGGGCTGACTCTTCGGAGCAGCAGGCGATGCCAGTAGCCGAAAGGCTATCAGGTCTAACTAGGTCAATGTTTCCGGTAAACAATCCATTATGAACTTCGGGCTTGCTGTTTGGTTTTGAAGGACCGAGCGAAGGTGTGCTCGGCTCTTTGAGAATGAAGGACGCTGTAAGGTTCGCCGATGCTTTAGCCCCCCTGGGCCTATAGCTCAGCTGGCTAGAGCGCGCGCCTGATAAGCGCGAGGTCGGTGGTTCAAGTCCACCTAGGCCCACCACTCTTCTTTCCTCACTGGAGGGAAGACACAGAGTGACTGGTGCTGACGCGAGAGTCGGGGCTGTAGCTCAGCTGGGAGAGCGCCAGCTTTGCAAGCTGGATGTCGTCGGTTCGAACCCGATCAGCTCCACAAGTTTCCTGGAAGTCGCAGGACGTTCTTTGACAAGTGCATACGAAGGGTAAGTTGCAATTTCTGCTGAGTGAAGTTCTCAACAGAAGTGCCGACTTCGAAATGAGTCTCACCTGGCGCCGCGAGGCAGCCGAGTGGGGCAAAAGCGAAGTCTCCCACACAAGAAGAAGCAGTGAGAAACAGCAATAAAGAATGTCTTCCGGGCCTGCTAGCGAAGAGCAGAGGTCTGGGCCTTGGTCTCCGAGTTTCGACAATCCGCCGGGAGGCGGGCGTTAGACAAGAGATTAGGGCAAGTAAGCTACTAAGGGCGTGCGGTGGATGCCTAGGTGCCAAGAGGCGATGAAGGACGTGGGTGGCTGCGAAAAGCTTCGGGGAGTTGCCAACCAAACGTTGATCCGGAGATGTCCGAATGGGGAAACCCAGCGCGGCGAATAGCTGCGTTACTGCAAACTGAATTCATAGGTTTGCAGAGCAAACCAGGGGAAGTGAAACATCTCAGTACCCTGAGGAAGAGAAAACAATGAGTGATTCCCAAAGTAGTGGCGAGCGAAATGGGAAGAGGCCAAACCAGCGCCATGCAAATGGCGATGGGGTAGCGGGTCCGCGGTAGGACTCTGGAGGGCTAGTGGAAGCGTCCTGGAAAGACGCACCAAAGAGCGTGATAGTCGCGTACACGAAAGCCAACTGGAGCTGAGCGGGTTACCCAAGTAAGACGGGACACGTGCAATCCTGTCTGAATCTGCCGGGACCATCCGGTAAGCCTAAATACTCCTTGGCGACCGATAGTGAACAAGTACCGCGAGGGAAAGGTGAAAAGAACCCCGGTGAGGGGAGTCAAAAGAACCTGAAACCGCATGTCTACAAGCAGTTCGAGCACTACGGCGCAAGCCAGTGCGAGAGCGTACCTTTTGCATCATGATTCGGCGACTTAATATACGTAGCGAGGCTAAGCCGTTAGGTGGAGCCGGAGCGAAAGCGAGTCCGAATAGGGCGCTAAGTTGCGTGTATTATAACCCGAAGCGGGGTGATCTACACATGGCCAGGTTGAAGTGCGGGTAACACCGCATGGAGGACCGAACTCATGAAAGTTGAAAATTTCTGGGATGAGCTGTGTGTAGGGGTGAAAGGCCAATCAAACTCCGTGATAGCTGGTTCTCCCCGAAAGATATTTAGGTATCGGCTCGGGTAATTCAATGCCGGAGGTAGAGCACTGAAACGGCTAGGGGTCTCACCAGATTACCAAACCGTATCAAACTCCGAATGCCGGCAATTGTTATCCCGGGACGCAGTCAGTGGGTGATAACGTCCATTGGCAAGAGGGGAATAACCCAGACCGACAGCTAAGGCCCCCAAATCTAGTCTAAGTGAACACTAGAAAGGATGTGGCAGGTCATTGACAACCAGGAGGTTGGCTTAGAAGCAGCCATCCTTTAAAGAAAGCGTAATAGCTCACTGGTCAAGACAGGCCGCGCCGAAAATGTAACGGGGCTCAAGACTAGTGCCGAAGCTTCGGGTCATGCATGTTTGGCATGCATGGCGGTAGGGGAGCGTCCCAGTTGCAGCGAAGGTGGACTGAAAAGGCCGCTGGAGCGACTGGGAGTGCTGATGCCGAAATGAGTAGCGATAAAGGGGGTGAGAAACCCCCTCGCCGTAAACCCAAGGTTTCCTGGGTCAAGTTAATCTTCCCAGGGTTAGCCGGGTCCTAAGCCGAGGCCGAAAGGCGTAGGTGATGGCAAGCAGGTTAATATTCCTGCGCCATCTTGCAGACGTTGAACTGAGGGAGGACGGAGAAAGCTAGGCGAGCTGACCGGTGGTTGTGTCAGTCTAAAGGCGTAGGGGTGTCGCGTACGAATAAAGGCGCGGCAGTCATCCCCGAGACCCCATGGCGCCCCGCAAGGGGTAAGTCGCTGATGCTCGGCTTCCAAGAAAAGTCCCGCAGGGAGTCTGCAGGGTGTCCGTACCGCAAACCGACACAGGTGGGTGAGGAGAAAATCCTAAGGCGCTTGAGAGAACTCTCCTCCAAGGAACTAGGCAAATTTCCACCGTAACTTCGGAAGAAGGTGGGCCTCTGGTAGGTGTAGGCGTACAGCCGAAGCCGAGAGAGGTTGCAGAGAAATGGCGGTAGCGACTGTTTACCAAAAACACAGGACTCTGCGAAGGCGACAAGCCGACGTATAGGGTCTGACTCCTGCCCGGTGCTGGAAGGTTAAGGGGATTCGTCAGCCGCAAGGCGAAGCGATGATCCGAAGCCCCAGTAAACGGCGGCCGTAACTATAACGGTCCTAAGGTAGCGAAATTCCTTGTCGGGTAAGTTCCGACCTGCACGAATGGAGTAACGACTTCCGCACTGTCTCGGAGAGGGACTCAGCGAAATTGAAATAGCTGTGCCGATGCAGTTTACCCGCAGCAAGACGGAAAGACCCCGTGAACCTTTACTACAACTTGACAGTGACACTAGGGATTGACTGTGTAGGATAGGTGGGAGCCTTTGAAGCCGGGCCGCTAGGTTCGGTGGAGGCAACGGTGAAATACCACCCTGTTGATTTCTGGTGTCTAACCACGTCTCGTCAGCCGGGACTGGGACACTGTCTGGTGGGTAGTTTGACTGGGGCGGTCGCCTCCCAAAAAGTAACGGAGGCGCGCGATGGTTCCCTCAGCCCGATTGGAAACCGGGCGTCGAGTGCAATGGCATAAGGGAGCTTGACTGCGAGACCGACAGGTCGAGCAGGTGCGAAAGCAGGTCATAGTGATCCGGTGGTCCTGAATGGAAGGGCCATCGCTCAACGGATAAAAGGTACTCCGGGGATAACAGGCTTATCTCCCCCAAGAGTTCACATCGACGGGGAGGTTTGGCACCTCGATGTCGGCTCATCGCATCCTGGGGCTGGAGCAGGTCCCAAGGGTTTGGCTGTTCGCCAATTAAAGCGGTACGCGAGCTGGGTTCAAAACGTCGTGAGACAGTTTGGTCCCTATCTGCTGTGGGCGTAGGATACTTGAGAGGCTCTGACCTTAGTACGAGAGGACCGGGTTGGAGGCACCGCTGGTGTACCAGTTGTCTCGCCAGAGGCATCGCTGGGTAGCCATGTGCCGATTGGATAACCGCTGAAAGCATCTAAGCGGGAAACCGACCTCAAGACCAGGTATCCCGGGCGCAAGCCCCTGAAGACTCGTGGAAGACTACCACGTTGATAGGCTGGGTGTGTAAGCGCGGTAACGCGTTAAGCTAACCAGTACTAATAAGTCGAGCGGCTTACTTCCCCCATTCTCTTGCATGCCCCCTCAAGGGGAGTAAGGGACTCGGGGCCAAGGCCGAGGCCAGGACGCCCATGCGCGTCCGCCCGGAAGGCAGCTGTTTCAATTGCTTCTTCGACTTCTGTCGCAAGAGGCTTCACTCAAGCGGAAGCTTGCAACTTACCCTTCGTATGCACCGTCATTCGTTTTTCCGGTGGCAATGTCGGAGGGGTCACACCCGTTCCCATCCCGAACACGGAAGTTAAGCCCTCCAGAGCCGATGGTACTCCGCGGGAAACCGCGTGGGAGAGTAGGTCGCTGCCGGATTCTTTTTGAAAGCCCCTGGTGCCGCAAGGCGCCAGGGGCTTTGTCTTTGCGGGCTTGTGTCACGGAGCCCGGGCGCGCGCTTCGTCGTGGATTGATCCGACGGGATGCGAACGCACAGGCGCCTGGCTTTGAGGCTGGCCTGACCCTGGCTGCTTTGCTTGAGTGGCGCTCTTTCCCCCTCTCTGGACAGGAGCCTCTCGCATGCATCTGCTTCGAATCTACGCCGCTGGTCTGTTCGCGCTGGGGCTCTTGCTGGTGCCCGCGGAATCCAAGGCGCAGCAGTCCGGGGTGCGCCTCGGCGTGGGCGCGGACTACTGGGTCGACACCAGCGCCGCGTTCAACTTCACGCTGGGCGTTGAAGGGCATGTCGCGGGTCCACTCTTCGTGGGTGCCCGGTTCGGCGCGGTGCTCGTCACCGACGGCAACATCATTGGCGTTCCGTTGGACATCTCGCTTCGCGCGACCGTGGGCCGGACCGTCTACATCGAAGGGCTCGCGGGCCCGTGGATCTTCTTCAAGGGTGACACCTTCAAGGCCCATGCGGCGTTTGGCTTTGGCCTCCAGGGCAAGGCCGCGAGCATTGGCGTCGAGGTGGGCTACCTCGATCCGAATCCCATCATTGGGTTGCGGCTGGGCTACAAGTTCTGAGGCTCTGCCTCAGTAGTGGGGGGGACGCTCCTGCTGGCGGGCGTCCACCAGGCCCGGCTCGGCGTCCAGCTTGCGCTTGAGCTGGTCCAGTTCCGCTCGGAGCGCGTCGATGACGCGCCCCTGCTGGTAGAGCACGTCACTGAGCTCCTGCAGCAGCTCCTGCTGCTGCGTGTAGCGGATTTCCAGCTCGACCAGGCGCTTGTCTTCCATTGCTGTCTTCTCCGCTCGGGGACCGTGCCCCATGAATACCCTTGAACACCTGCAGCGCGCCCGCGAGCTGCTTGGACGCGGACAGCCCGAGCTGGCGGAGTCCGCGCTGAGTGACGCCATTGATGCGGCCGTGGCGGCGGAGGACCTGGTCCTCCTCACCCAGGCTCGGTTCGCGCTGGGGGAGTTGCTCTTCCAGCAGGGCCGCGATGAAGAGGCAATCCCCTTCCTCCAGGCGGTGGTGCGCACCGAACGGGCTGACGGGTCCGTGGACGCGCCGGTCATCGCCTCCGCACGCATGCTTCGCCAGATCCGGGGGCAGGAGCCGCGCTGAGCGTCCCCCGTGCTTCAGGGGAGCCGGCACTGTTCCCGGATGGCGTCCATCCGCTGCGGGAAGCGCCGCTCCAGGTCCGTGCGGGTCTGGCGTGCTCCCTCGAGCTTCCCTGCCTTCACCTGGAGGGTGCACAGCGTGGCCAGCGCCCGCGTGTCGGACACGTTCAGCCGGTCCGCCTGACGGAGGGCTGCCTCGGCGGCGGTCTCGTTTCCCAACTGGAACCAGGCGATGCCCAGCTGGAAGTGGCCTTCCGCGAGCTTCGGGTCCTTCTGCACCGCCTGCTGCAAGAGCCCGACGGCTTCTTGGCTCCGGCCTTCCTTGGAGAGCACCAGCCCCTGCTCCACCAGGAGCCGGGCCGCGGGGACCTTGCCCTCCAGGGAGGTGAAGACCTTCAGGGCGTCCTCGGGCCTTCCCATCCGGCTGAGCATCCGGCCGTAGCGCACGCCGACGAGGGGATCGCCTGGAGTGCGGCTGTAGGCCCGGGACAGGGCCTCCGTGGCGCCCTCGACGTCACCCTTCTGTTCGCTCAGGTCCGCCCGGAGCAGCTCCGCTCGTGGGTCCGCCGGCGCGAGCTTCCCTGCCTTCGCGAGCGACTGGTCCACACAGCGGGACATCCGCTCCCGGTCGCAGATGCGCGCGAGCAGGAGCTGGGTCTCCAGGGCGTTCGGGTCCCTCCGCTCGGCTTCCAGGGCCAGGTCATGCGCTTCGGCGGGGGCTCCTTCGCGCAGGAGCTCGGCCGCCTCTCGCAGGTCCGCGGCTGTCGCCTTGTCGTTGTGCTTCAGGGGCACCAGGAACCGCAGACGACCTTCCACGTTCTCCGTGGCCCTCGCGATGGCCAGCTCCTGCTCGGGCATGTCGCGGGGCAGGAACAGGGGGATGACGTGGATGGCGAGCGCCACTCCGCAGACCCAGAGGACGCCACGGAGCCCCTGGTTCCGGCGCCGGCCGCTCCGCTCCCCGGGTTTGTTCCATGGGTCGCTCATGGGGCGTTTCTAAACGGCCCGGAGGTGCGGGCGCAGCCCCGACGGCAGCTCCAGTTCACAGCTCCAGCAGAGCTCGAAGTTGGCGGGGTTCTCCTCTCCACAGCGTGGACAGGTCACCGAACGGTTGGCGGCTTCCTGGTTGGCCTGGAGCTCCGCGAGGACCTGGCGCCCGGCTTCCAGTTCCTGGGGCCACAGCCACAGCTCCACCCAGGCCTCGGTGCTGGGAATCTCTCCGCTCAACGGGACCAGGGACTCACCGCGGATGTCGACTGAGAGCCCGGCAGACTCCAAGGCTCCCGCCAGCATCCGTGCCTCTCCGACCGTGCGGTGCACGGAGAATTGCACGCGCTTCATGCTTCTTGTCTGTCAGAACCGGGCCTCCAGGGCAACCCGCCCCGGCTGCTCCCCTGCTGTGCCCTGTCCGACGTGGCCCTCACGGACCGTGCGGCCTTGCGTCATTCGTCCTGACGGAGCTGGTGCGGCAGGACGGCGTGGGCGTGGCGGGGGGCTCGCGCGTGGAGCTCCGCGGACAGCAGGGCATCCAGCTCCGCGAGCAGGCGATCATACCCGCCTCCCTTCGCGGGCAGCCGCTCGGTGGCGAGTCTCAACCGGGGTGTCTCCTCGTCCTCGAAGGCGAGGGTCACCGCCAGGATGTCCGGGCTTCCCGCCTGGGGCGCGAGGGCAGCGGGCTCGGGCTCCCGTTGTAGAGGTTCCAGCAATGGAGTCAGCCGGCGGATCTCCTCCGGCGTCAGGTCCCGCTCCACCACCGGTTCGCCCTGTTCCAGGACGCGCAGGTGCTTGAGGCCTTCTACCCGCAGCGCCTGCGCTCCGGTGTTCGTATGCCCACTGCGCTCGTAGGTCACGGTCTTCACGCGCCGTACCTCCCCAGGGTCAAGGATTAGGCATTCGCGTCGTCCCCGGCATCCGTAGGAAAGCGCGGCGAGCGCTCCCGGTCCGAAGAGGACAGCCCGAGCGACCGGTGCCGGACATTGGGCAGCGCCCCCTGGGCCCCTGCGCTTCCCGGGGGCGTCTCCCTACCGTGCCTTCCGTCCGGGCGCCCATGCCCGGACACACGGAGGACGCCGAACGATGAGCAAGCACAAGAACCCGACCCCGAATGATCAGCGCTCCAACACGAAGAACCCGGAGCGCCCGGAGCACAAGTCCGCGCAGGACAACCGCGCCAACCAGATGAACCCGAACCGTCCTCCGAACACGCCGTCCCACACGCCCTCTCACGGCGGTGGGATGACGGGCGGGGACGATTCCTCGAAGCGCTGAGTGAAACGGGAGAGGCCGGCCGCGCGTTCGGGCCGGCCCCTCCGGGTGTTTGTCCTAGCGGACGCGCGGCGCGCACTCGCCTTCGCCGCGGTAGTGGCCCACGGTGCGCACGAGCGCCGTCACGAAGTCGCGCAGCGTCCGCACGCTGCCCGCGCCTCCCGTGCCGTACTGGCCCGAGGGCAGCGACGTCAGGCTCACCAGACCCAGCTCATCCAGGGTGATTTCGCCGTCCGGACCGACGATGCCCGTGCTGTCCGCCGCGGCGATGGCGTCGAAGCGCATCTTCGCGTCCGGCGACTGGAGGTCGTCGAAGAACAGGTGGTCGCCGTGGAGGGTGAGCTGCACCGTCTCCGTGCTGCCCTTGGGCACCGTCACGCCGTTGCCGATGTCCTCGTTCTCGCAGTGCTCGTAGAGGGTGTTGGTGGCGAAGCCCCAGTGGAAGTTCTTCGTCACGCTGCCCTTGGTGGCCGAGCCCTCGACGTAGACGGACCAGCCTTCGGTGTTCATCCGCGTCACGTCCTCCGCGTCCGCGTTGCCGGCCGTGGCGTTCGTGACGGGGGCGATGGCGTAGCTCACCTCGTCCCATTCCTCGGAGGCCAGGTCGTTGAACGTCACGACGTCCACGGGGCCCGGACGGTGCACGTCGTACACCTTCGCGGCCGTCTGTTCGGCGGCGACTTCTCCCTCGTGGTTGGCGACCTTCACCTCGCCCAGCTTCACGAGGAACTTCGTGTACTTCACCGTCCAGCCGTCCTCGAAGGCGCTGGAGGGGATCTCCTTCTCGATGAAGTCCTCTCCGTACGCGGTGAACGTCACGTTGCCTTGACCCGACGAGCAGGCGACCAGGGCCAGGCAGGACACTCCCATCAGCCAATGCTTCTTCATTCCGCTGCTCCTTCCACCCACGTCACGACGTAGGCGCTGGTGTCTTCCACGCCGCGCACCAGCCCGTTCTGGGCCTGGCTGTTGGCGGGGAAGGTGGAAACGCCAGCCGCGTCCGGAAGCGACGCGGTGGCGAAGTCGATGCGGTCCATCCATTTCCCCAGGTCCACCGCGATGCGCACGAAGCCAGCCTCCTGCTGGAGGTCGCGCTCGAAGCGCACGCCTTCGATGGCCTTGGGCAGGTCCACCACCGCGTCGAAGCGCACCGTGGCTCCGGACGTGTGGGTCGCGGTGCCTCGCACGTGGGCCTGGTGGCCTCCGAGCACGTTCTGTGCGTCCGTGGCCGCCGTGGGCGTCACGAGCGTCAGCTCCAGCGAGCCGTAGGAGCCGGTGACGGCGTTGGCGTTGCCCAGGTTTCGTCCCGCGAGCAGGTCCACGGTCTGGGCGTTGAGCACCTCTCCCAGGGCATCACCGGGGACGTAGTGGCCGGGGTGCGCGTTCGCGGTGCCTCCGATGAGCGAGTACCAGTCGAAGCGTCGCGACAGCAGGACGCGGCCCTCGAAGAAGCGCACCGAGCCCACGGACAGATGCGCGGCTTCGGGCGTCACCGTCCAGCCGTACTCGTTGGGGGCCGTGGGCGCTGTCGCCGTCATCGTCACGGCGAAGGTGCGGCGCTCGGCTTCGGTCTTGCCGCCGCAGCCCAGGCTCATCAGGGCTACGAACAAGGCCAGTGCAATCGGGTTCATCACAGGTGGACCTCCAGGGTGAGCGAGGCCACGCGTGGCGCCCCCGCGGTGAAATGTCTGGCTGGAACGAGGCTGGGTTGGGCGGTGGGGTCGAAGCGCGAGCTGTAGACGAACTCGCCGTCGCGCCACCGCGTGTCGAGCAGGTTCTTCACGTCGAGCCGCAGCGCGAGCGCTCCCCGCCGCAGCGCGGCCTGCACGTCCGCGAGGAACACGGTGTGGCTGTATTCGCCGTAGGGCAGGGGCCTGGGGCCGATGAGCGTGAGGCCCGTGCCCAGGGACAGCACGGAGTCGATGCCGGGCAGCGGCTTCTCCCAGCCGAGGTCCGCTCGGGCGACCAGCGGCGCGAAGTAGGGGAGCTTCGCGTCCGTCTTCGCCACCGTCGCGTTCGCCACCGTGGCGCTCAGCGCGGCCGTGACGCCTTCGAGTGGACGCGCCTGCAGGGACGCGGAGATGCCGGTGCGCAGCGTCTCTCCCGTGAAGACGGTGGTGCCCACCGTGTGGTCGAAGAAGAAGTCGTCCGCTACCTGCGAGCCGAAGACGCTCGCCTGGAGGGACAGACGTTCTCCGTCCCTCCGCGTGCCCAGCTCCGCTCCGTGCACGTTCACGAAGGGGGCCTGCTCTCCTTCCGCGAGGCTTCGTGCCTGCGGCGAGCGGAAGCCATCTCCGTAGCTGGCGAAGAGGGCCCAGGTGTCCGTGAGCGCGTATTCAATGCCGGCCTTAGCGCCCCAGTGCACCCCGAAGGCGCTTCGCGAGTAGCCCTGTCCGTCGTAGTAGCGCGGGTCCCGGAAGGCGAGCGCGTCGAAGACCTCCACGCCCAGCGCGTCGGCCCGGCCTCCCAGCCGGAAGGCCCAACGGCCCAGCGGGAGCCTGGCTTCGGCGTAACCCCAGACGTCCGTCTGGGTGAGGTCCGCGTCCACTTCGTCCGCGAAGAAGGTGCCGTCCGTCTCTCGGTAACGGCGTTGCGTCTGGTGGATGCCGTCGCGCCTGCCTCCGAGCCCCAGCTCCAGCGCGACGGGGCGGTCGAAGAGCGTGACCTGGCGTCGGTGCTCGGCGCGCAGGCCCAGCGTGGTGCCGCCGTGGGTTTGCTCCAGGCCGTCGCCCCGGTCGTCCACCCGGTAGCCCGTGAAGTTGTTGCGCAGGCGCAGGTCCGAGAGGATTCCGAAGGCCTCCAGGCGCGTTCGCGCGGTGCCCTCGCGCGGGAGGTCCACTCCGATGAGGAGCTGGTGCCTGGAGACCGTGCCTCCCTGTCGGTCGAAGGAGCCGGAGTAGAAGGTGCGGCGCCCGGCTTCGAGGTCGTCCTCTCGCACCACTCCCGGTGAGTCGAAGCGCGTGATGTAGCTGCTTCCCAGGATTCGCGCGCTCAGGCCGTGGCCCAGGTCCATGTTCGCCTGGGCGAGGAGGGCGGCCCGGCCGTAGCCTCGCTGGGGACCGAAGCCGTCGCTCTCACTGAGCTCCGCCGCCGCGAAGGTGCCGGGGTCCTCGCCCGGGCGGACCGTTACGACGAGGCGGCGCGTGTTGAACTGGCCCAGCGTTCCGGCGAACTCCACGCCCTTTTCGCGCGCGCCCAGGTCCATGCGCACTGTTCCCGCGACCGCGAAGTCCCCCTGGAACGCGCGATAGGAGCCCTCCGTCACCTCCAGCGATTGGACGAGCTCCGGGATGATGAAGTTGGTGTCCGCGTAGCCCAGCGCGTGGATGTGGCTCACCTCGTTCACCGGCAGGCCTCCGACGTTCAGCTCCACGTCCTGACCGTGGAGCGCGTCGAAGCCTCGGAGGAAGAGCTGCTGCGCCTTGCCCTCGCCGCTGTGCTGCGAGGCCACCAGGCCCGGGACGACCCTCAGCACGTCCGTCGCGTTCATCCGCGGTGCCGTGTCGAGGATGTCCCGCCCGATGGTGACCTCGGCGGCGCTCTGGGCCGGACGTGTGCCTCGCACCACCGTGGAGCGCTGCTTCCCGGCGGCCTCCGTGGCGGCAGGGGCTTCCGTGGGCTGTTGTGGTTCGGGTTGCTGATGTTCTGGCGTGGCTTCTGTCACCCCATGGCCGGTGGTCTCCGGCCCTTCCTGTACTGCGGGCATGGCCGAGGACAGACACGTCGAGAGCGTGGCGAACGCGATGCGCAACATGGGCACGATTGAGACGGCACGAGGAGACGACGACACGTCCCCGGCTCGCGTCGGGACGCGTTCCGGGGTGTGCGGGTGGATGGACGGACGGATTCGGGACGCACGCTCACGCAGGCCCGTGGCTGGCCTGGGCCAGACGGTCCGCATGCTCGCGAGTCTTCCTTACGGAGGTCCGAGGGGGCCTAGGGGCCCTGCGGCATCGCCGTGGACCGCAACCGCTGGCCTGGCGACCACTCCGGGCTTCGCTCCGGCTCCACGCGCCAGGACACCCAGCGCAGCTTCGGCGGCACGAACACCGTCCAGCTCGCCGCCACCGCCAGCAGGTGCTCCACCGAGCCCGTCAGGTGCTGGTGGCCATGGCCCTGCTCCTTCGGGCACGCGGCCTTCGTCGCGTCACATGCGCCCTGGGGGCCGTGGACGTGGGTGCTGACGCCGTGCTCGTGGCCTCCCAGGCCTCCGCCGTGGCCGACCACCGCGTGCAGCACCGGCGCCACCGCGAGCCCGTACACCAGGACCCACAGTCCCAGGAACGCCAGGTCTCGTCGGTCTCGGGAATCCCACACGGCGATTCGGGGGTACGGCGGCGGAGCGTCCAGGACGGGGGAGGTGAGGCGGTCGCCTGCCTATCCGTCCTCCCCACGACACGCAAGGACGCCTCCGCCGCCCGCTGCGAGACAGTTCCCTGCCGCCCGGTCCCATCACCCCGTGGACCTCTTGACGCATTGCATCGGAATCCGCTGCGGCCAAAGACTTCCCGTCATAGACTCGTGACGTGCGTTCCGAATCCGCAGCGCTTCGTTCCCTGCCTGCCTCCACGGAGGTTCCTGCCCCGCCCTCGCGCGCCGACCGTCTGCGTGCGCTGGGGACTGAGTCCTTCGACCTGCTCGTGATTGGCGGCGGGGTGACGGGCGCGGGGGCTGCCCGGGACGCGGCGCTGCGGGGCCTGAAGGTGGCCCTGGTGGAGCGCGAGGACTTCGCCAGCGGGACGTCCAGCCGCTCGTCGCGCCTCATCCACGGGGGCCTGCGCTACCTGGAGCACGGCCACCTGGGGCTCGTCTTCGAGTCGAGCATCGAGCGGCGCCGCCTGCTGCACCTGGCGCCCCACCTGGTGCGCCCGCTGGCCTTCGTGTGGCCTGTCTATGAAGGGGCTCGCGTTCCGCGCTGGAAGCTCAACGCGGGCCTGATGCTCTACGACGCCCTGTCCCTGTTCCGGAACGTGAAGGCGTATCAGCGACTGTCGCTCAAGCAGGTGGTGGAGGCCGAGCCCGGCATCAAGGCCGAGGGGCTCAAGGGCGGCGCCCGGTACTACGACGCGGCCACCGATGATGCCCGCCTCACGCTGGCGAACGCGCTGGGCGCGAGCGAGGCCGGCGCGGTGGTGCTCAACCACGCGTCTGTGACGCGGCTGGTGCTGGAGGACGGCAAGGCGAAGGGCGCGGTGGTGGTGGATCACCTCACCGGCCAGGAGCACACCGTGCGCGCTCGCGCCGTCGTCAACGCGACCGGGCCCTGGAGCGATGAGATCCGCCGGCTGGATTCGCAGCAGGAGCGCACGGGGCCCGCGGTGCGCGGCAGCAAGGGCGTGCACATCGCCGTGCCCCGCTCGCGGTTGAACATCGGGGACGCGCTCACGCTCCTGTCGCCCGTGGATGGCCGCGTGATGTTCATCCTGCCCGCGGATGCGTTCACGCTCATTGGCACGACGGAGACGGCCACCCGCGCCCACCCGGCCGAGGTGCGCGCGAGCGAGGCGGACGTGGCCTACCTGCTCTCCTCCGCCAACGCCTTCTTCCCCGAGGCGAACCTCACCCGCGAGGACATGGTCAGCGCCTGGGCCGGCATCCGCCCGCTCGCGGCGAGCGGCTATCACGGCAACACCGACGCGGGCAGCGCGAGCCGCGAGCACTCCATCGACGTCAGCCCGGCCGGCGTGCTGGCCATCAGCGGTGGCAAGCTCACCACCTTCCGGGTCATGGCCCGCGACGTGGTCAACGCCGTGGAGCGCCACCTGGCCCTCCCGCACAAGAAGCCCGTCACCCACGAGCAGCCCCTGCCGGGCGGCGACATCCTCAAGCTGGACGCGGAGCTCGCGGCGGCGAAGCAGGAGGTGGGGGACGCGGCCACGGGTGAACACCTGGTTCGCGCGTACGGCAGCCGCTGGCACGCGGTGTGGGCGCTCACTCGCGAGTCGCCCGAACTGGCCGAGCCGCTCGTGGAGGGCCTGCCGTACCGCCGCGCCGAGGCCGTCTGGGGTGTGACCCACGAGATGGTCCAGACGCTGGCGGACCTGCTCATCCGCCGCCTCAAGGTCGCGTTCGAGACGCGCGACCAGGGCCGCGCCGCCGCCGTCCGCGCCGCGGAGGTGATGGCGCCGCGCCTGGGCTGGGACGCGGCGGAGACCGAGCGGCAGCTGGCGGCCTACGCCGTGGATGCCCAGCGCATCTTCGGCGTGGATCCCTCCGACGCCTGACCCCCTGCCAGGGAGGACAGGCCCGGTGCGTCATGCCGGGCCGGAGGTCCTGCCGCGAGCGAGGCGCTCGCCCTCAGCGTTGAGCGCCTCACGTTGGATTGGCACCGAATGGCCGTCGGGCGCACGACAGCCGCCCGAGCAGTCGTCCTGCGTCCATGCTTAAATCGCCATGGGAACGGGATGCAGGGCCGGCCCGTTCCATCCGGCCCCTCTTTCGGGGGCGGCGGGTCACGGCGCGGTCGTCCACGTTGGCCGGGCGAAGGAGATACACCCCATGAAGCGTTGGCTTTGGCTTGGGCTCGGGTTGTCCGGACTGGTGGCGAGCGGCTGTGGCAGTGACCCCGAACCCATCGACGTCCTGCCCCAGGCGTGTCCTGGCACCGCGGAGGTGTCGTTGCCCAAGCCGGGGGTTTCCCCGCTGAGCACGGACGAGGCGCCGGATGGCGTCATCATCACCTACAAGCCGAAGGTGTCCGCGAGCGCGCTGGCCGCGTCGGCGGACATCGCGGCGGCGGTGGAGCGCGAGGGCGGCACGGTGAGGCGCCGCATCCCGAACATGAACGTGGTGTCCGCCCGGCTGTCGCCGGAGGCCATCTCCGCGCTGAAGCTCCGCCCGGACGTAGTCTCCGTGACGCCCAACCGCCGCGTGCGCGCGCTGGGCCTGCCCACGCCTCCGCCGCTGGCGTCGTGGCAGGGCGCGTACAGCACGCAGGGGTCGGTGGGCGAGTACACGGAAGGGCTGAAGATGGTCCAGGCCCCGCAGGTGTGGGACGCGAACAACGACGGCGTCCTCGACCCCGGCGCGCCCACGGGCGAGGGCGTGAAGGTGTGCGTCATCGACAGCGGCTGGGACAGCAAGCACCCGGAGCTGAAGGCGGCGTTCCTCGCGGGCAAGGACTTCGTCGACCACGACGATGACCCGTCCGACCAGAGCGTGTCCCAGGGCGTGGTGACGGTGGGCGGCGGCCACGGCACGCACGTGTCCGCGACCATCCTGGCGCAGTTCGGCGCGGGCTCCGGCGCGCGCGTGGCGCCCGGGGAGGAGCCGAACGGCGTGGTGGGCGTGGCGCCGGGCGCGTCGCTGCTCGTCGCGCGCGTGCTGGACACGGACGGCGGCGGCCGCACGGACGACGTCATCGCGGCGGTGGACTGGTGCCACTCGCAGGGGGCGCGCGTTGCCTCGCTGTCGCTGGGCGCGCCGGACTCGTCCCCGACCGAGCAGACCATGTTCGAGAAGGTCTGGGATGGCGGCAACGGCATGCTGTCCGTCGCGGCCAGCGGCAATGACGGCAAGCGCGGCATCGCGTATCCGGCCGGGTACCTGCCGTCGGTGATGGCGGTGGGCGCGGTGGACCTGCAGGGCGAGTACGCGCCCTTCTCGCAGTTCGGCCAGGAGCTGTCCGTGGTGGGGCCGGGCGTGAACGTGCTGAGCGCCACGGTGCTGGGGGCGGCGTCGCTGTCCTCGGTGACCGCGGCGTCGTCGCCCATCGCCTCGTCGCCGCTCACGTACACCGCGCAGGGCACGTACACGGGCCGGCTGGTGAACTGCGGCCTGGGCGCGGACCGCGCGTCGTGCGGCGAGTCCGCCACCTGCGAGGGCTTCGTCGCCTACGTGGACCGCGGCGACCTGTTCTTCGAGGAGAAGGCGCGCAACGTCATCCAAGCCGGCGCCCGCGCGGTCATCATCGGCAACAACGTGGAGGACGACGGGGAGGGGACCTTCACGCTGGGCTCCGCGAACTCGCACTGGGTGCCCACGGTGTCGATCTCCATGGCGGCCGGCGCGTCCCTCAAGAAGATGGTGGGCCAGGACGTCACGGTGTCCATCTCCGGCCTGGACTACCAGCGCGAGTCGGGCACCTCCATGGCCACCCCGCATGTGTCGGGCGTCGCCGCGCTGGTGTTCAGCGCCCGGCCGGACCTGAGCGCCGCGCACGTGCGCGCGGTGCTGGAGAGGACGGCGAAGGACGACAAGACGACGCCGGGCAAGGACGAGAAGTACGGCTACGGCCTAGTGCAGGCGGCCAAGGCCGTGGAGCTGGCGAAGACGCTGCCCCAGGGCGGCGGTCCGCTCCCGCTGCCGTAACGGCCGCGCCTCCGCGCCCGTGGGCCTGACGCCCCCGTGTCCCTTCGTGGGACCGGGGGCGTTCGCTTTTCTTCCGGGCAGGCGCCGGGTCGTGGGTTGGCAGTCCGGACGGGCAGGCGAACGCCGGGCGTCCGGGCCGGTGGTTCGCGCCGCGTGCGCGTGCACCTTCCCAGGAAGGGAGGCACTCGGCGCATGAGGCGAGACACCTGGATGGGATTGGGCATCGCGGGCCTGGCCTTCCTGCTGATGTGCGCCGGGACTCCATCCGGCGGCATGGAGGATGACGCCGCGTCCGAGGAGACCGTCCCTCCCGCGGGCTCACGGGTCATCACGCCGCGGCAGCCTGGGACGGGCGGCTCCGGGACGAACACGCAGGCCCCCGCTGTGACGGCTCCTGGCACCGCGCCCGCGCAGGGCACCGACATCCCGTCGGATCCGAACAGCCCCAGCGCGGAACCAAACCCCGAAGGCCAGACGACTCCGCCCAACCCGGGCCCGGAGACGAACACGGGCACGGGGGGCACGGGCAACACGGGCACTGGGGCCCCCGCCGCGGCGAAGCCCCCCGCTTCAGGTGCCCAGCAGCAGGGCGTCGCGGTGGTGGACGCCATCTACCGGGGCAAGGTGCGCTCGGTGTCCGACAAGGAGGTCGTCATCGACAACGACGGCTCAAGCCTGCCGCTGGAGATCAGCACCCAGACGCGCATCGTCCGCGACGGCGAGGACATTGGCGTGACGGAGCTCAAGGAGGGCGAGCGCGTGCGCGCCACCGTGAACCTGGTGGGCCGCAGCCACACGCGGGAGATCGCCGTGCTGACCGGCGCCGAGGCCCGCCGCGACGCCGAGACGCAACGCCGCCGGTAGCCCAGGGCTCCTCCCGTCAGCCGCATGGCCCCGTCCGCGTCTCCCGGACGGAGGTTTCCCATCATGACGGTCTACGACCGGTACCGAACCCTGTTGCACAAGTTGGCCCTCGTCCGCGCCCGCGCGCCCGGCGGGGATTCACCCGAAGCGGATGCGCTGCTCGACGCGATGGACGAGGTCTGGGACGCGCTGTCCGACGGCGAGCGCGCCGCCATGGAGCGCGAACGCGCCCGGTTGGCGGCCGTGTCCGTGGACACGCGCGCCGTGCCCGCGTGAGGCGTCCGGGTCACTCGCGCACGGACCCCATGGGCGTCCCCGTGGGCCCATGGGGAAGGTGCGAGGACGGCCGGGACGGCGGCAGCTCCCGGCGCTGACGCTGACGCCACACCGCCCGCGAGTAATCCACGACCGACGCCAGTGACAGCAGCGCGACGAGCGCGACGAGCGGCCGCACCAGCGGCGGGTAGAGCAGGACGCTCAGCAACACCGCGAGCTGCAGCGTCGTGACGACCTTGCCCAGCATCCGCGCCTTGAGCTCGACGTCCCGCATGTCCGGCCGCACCCTGGCGACGATGAAGCCGATGGCCGTGCCGATGTCCCGCAGGAGCAGCAGCGTCAGCTCCACGGGGTCGATGAGCCCGTCCAGCAGGCACACGATGAAGGCCGTCACCATGAAAGCGCGGTCCGCCACCGGGTCGATGAGCGCTCCCAGGCGCGTGGCCAGTCCCCGGTGCCGGGCAATCCATCCGTCCAGGAAGTCCGTCGCCGCGGCCAGCACCACCAGGAAGGCCCGGATGCGCAGGTCCGATACCGCGATGAACACCGCGGCGAGCGGCAGTCGCGACAGGGACAGCGTATTGAGCAGCACGAGGCTTGCCCGACGGTGCATGGCCTTCAAAAGGTAGTGCTCGACCCCAGGGGCGCACCTGCCCGGCATGGCGAGCGTCCGGCGAAGAACTCCTCCGGTGGCCTCGTGGAGCCACGCCCGGCGCGAGGACCCCGTGGCCCGCGTGCGGTGTCCCAGGGAAGGGTCCGGGATTCTCCCCGGCCCGGGTCCTCCTGGAGTCCGCCTCTTGAACGCGATGGCACCCTGCCGCCCCCTGCTGGCCCTGGCCACCCTGCTCACCGTGGCGCTGCCGCTGGCGAGCTGTGAAGCGGCCGGGCGGGCGAAGGTCGCGCCCAGGGCTCCCACGGCCGAGGAGCGGACGCGCTACCCCTGGCTGCCGGCCTCCGCGCGGGTGCGCTCGCTGGAGGAGACCTTCGCGCCTCCCGAGGGCTATACGCGCGTGCCCCTGGAGGCGGGCTCCTTTGGCGCCTGGCTGCGCGGCTTGCCCCTGCGCCCGGAGGGAACGCCGGTGCTCGACTTCCGGGGCAATACCGTGCTGGCGGCCTCCGACGCCCGGCTGGCGGCGGTGGGAGAGCTGGACGTGGGCACCGCGAACCTCCAGCAGTGCGCGGACTCCATCCTGCGGCTTCATGCGGAGTGGCGCTGGGCGTCCGGCCAGCCGGAGCGCATCGCGTACCGCTTCACCAGCGGCCACGTGGCGTCCTGGCCCCGGTACGCGGCGGGCGAGCGGGCGCGGGTCTCCGGCTCGAAGGTGACGTGGGTGCCGGGGAGCGCGGCGGCGGACAGCTCGCGGGCCGCCTTCCGGAGCTACCTGAACCTGCTCTTCACCTACGCGGGCACCCTGTCGCTCCAGGCGGAGGGCGCCCGCCCCACGCGGGAGCAGTTGCGCCCCGGGGACTTCTTCGTCCTGGGCGGCAGCCCCGGCCACACGGTGCTCGTGCTGGACGTGGCCACCAACGCGAAGGGGGAGCGGCTGGCGCTCGTGGGGCAGGGCTTCACCCCCGCGCAGGACTTCCACGTCCTGGCGGGGAGGGACGGGCCCTGGTTCCCGCTGGACGGGGAGAGCCTGACAACGCCCTTCTGGGCGCCCTTCCCCATGACGTCCCTGCGCCGGCTGCCCTCGCCCTGATCGGCCTGGAAACCTGAAACACCAACGAGGTACGGCCTGGGGTGGGGGCGCCCTCCCGGTACGTCTCCCAGCGGACGGGGAGGCGGTAAACGGAGGACTTCCAAGGGTTCTGCTGGAATCGACAGAGGGGAGGAGGCAGGTTGCGGCGTGGAGTGTTGTCCTGCCGTCACCGGGCACACTCCGAAGCCGGGCCCGTCCCCCACCGCGTGCCTGCCAGCCTAAAGGGAAGAGGAGCCCGTCCCCCGAGCCTCCACCATGTCCTCCGCCGCCGTGTCCGCGCCCGTGCCTTCGCCCCGGGCCAGCATCCTCCTCGTCGACGACACGCCCGGGCACCTCCTGGCGCTGGAGGGCATCCTCCTGCCCCTGGGGCAGCGGCTGGTGCGCGCCACCTCCGGACGCGAGGCGCTGCGGCGCGTGCTGGACGAGGACTTCGCCGCCGTCCTGATGGACATGAACCTGGGGGACATGACGGGCGTGGAGGTGCTGGGCCTCTTGCGCGAGCGTGAGCGCAGCCGGCGCCTGCCCGTGCTGCTGATGACGGCGGGCGACGGCGACGAGAGGGAGTGGCTGGCGGCGTACGCGCACGGCGCGGTGGACTACCTGCGCAAGCCGCTGCGGCCTGAAATCCTCCTGGCGAAGGTGTCCATGTTCGTGGAGCTGCACCTGGCGCGCGAGGCGGTGCAGCGGCGCGAGGAGTCGCTGCGCGAGCGCGAGCGCCACGCCCTGGAGGCCGTCCACCGCGAGCGGCTGCACGCGTTCTTCATGCAGGCCCCGGTGGGCATCTCCATCACGCGCGGGCCGGACTTCGTCTTCGAGCTGGCGAACCCCTACTACGAGCTGCTGGTGGGACGGCGGGTGACGCCGGGCCAGTCGCTGCTGGAGGCGTTCCCGGAGATGGCCGAGCAGCCGGAGGTGATGGAGGTGCTGCGCGGGGTGGTGCGCACGAAGCAGCCCTTCGTGCGGCCGGAGTTCGAGGTGAAGCTGGTGCGCGACGGCCAGCCGGACTCCGTCTTCTTCAACGTCATCTACCACCCGATGCTGGAGGTGGACGGCACCGCGTCCGGCATCATCACCCTGGCCACCGACGTGACGGAGTTCGTGCGCGCGCGCCGGCACACGGAGGCGCTCACGCAGGATTTGCGCAGGCAGCAGGCCGCGCTGACGGACAGCGAGCAGCGCCTGCGCCTGGCGCTGACGGCCACGGCGCTGGGCACCTTCGACATGGACGTGGTGACGGGCGAGCTCAAGTGGGACGCGCGCTGCAAGGCGCTCTTCGGCCTGCCGACCGACTCGGAGTCGTCCTACGAGCTGTTCCTCGCGGGCCTGCACCCGGAGGACCGCGAGGCCGTGCAGCGCGCCATCGCGCTCAGCTGGGACCCCAGCGGCAAGGGCGACTACGACGTGGCCTACCGCACCGTGGGGTTGAAGGACGGCGTGGAGCGCTGGGTGCGCGCCACGGGCCGTACGCACTTCCAGGACGGCAAGCCGGTGCGCTTCGTGGGCACCGTGCAGGACATCACCGCGCGCAAGCGCGCCGACGCGGAGCGGGCCCGGCTGATGGCGGGCGAGTTGCGCCGCACGGAGCAGCTTCGCGGCCTGTCGCGCGCGAGCCTGGCGCTCAACGCGGCGGGCAGCGTCCAGGCCATCCTGGAGCTCGTGACGCTCAAGGCGCGCAAGCTGATTGGCGCGAACCAGTCCTTCGTGCAGGTGATGGACGGCCGGGATGCCGCGCCGCTCGCCGCGCTGTCCGCGTTGGGGCATGAGCCGATGGCGCCCGGCGCCGTCCAGCCCGCCGTGGACGAGCGCGGCCTCTTCGCCCGGGTGTGCGAGGAGAACCGGCCGCTGCGCCTGACGCGCGAGGCGCTGCTCCAGCACGCGGCCTACGCCGAGGCGCCCCCCGCGCCGCCCCCCGCGCTGCCCCTGAAGGGCTTCCTGGCGGTGCCGCTGGTGGGCCACGACGGCCGCAACCTGGGCCTGGTGCAGGTGTCCGACAAGCTGGAGGGCGACTTCGACGCGGAGGACGAGACCATCGCCGTGCAGCTGGCGCAGATGGCCAGCGTGGCGCTGGAGAACGCGCGCCTGTACGAGACGGCGCAGGCGGAGCGGCGCAACCTGTTCGCGGTGCTCAAGCAGCTGCCCGCCGCCATCACCGTGCTGCGCGGGCCGGACCTGGTCTTCGAAATGGCCAACGACCTGCGCATGAAGCTCACCGGCTCCCGGCCGCTGCTGGGCCTGCCCGTGCGACAGGCGCTGCCGGAGCTCAAGGACCAGGGGCAGGTGGCCCAACTGGAGCACGTCTACCGCACCGGCGAGACCTACCGCGGCCACGAGGTGCCCATGCGCCTGGGGCGCGACGTGGGGCAGGAGGCGCCGGAGGGCTACTTCAACCTCACCTTCCAGCCGCTGCTCAACGCCGAGGGCAAGGTGGACGGCATCGTGTCCGTGTCCTGGGAGGTGACGGAGCAGGTGCTGGCGCGCCGGCGCATCGAGGCGCTGGCCGCGGAGCTCAAGGAGCGCGAGCAGCAGTTCCGCACGCTGGCGGACTCCATCCCCCAGCTGTCGTGGATGGCGGAGCCGGACGGGCGCCTCTTCTGGTTCAACCAGCGCTGGTACGACTACACCGGGACGTCGCCCTCGCAGGTGGGGGAGAAGGACTGGAACGAGCTGGTGGACCCGGAGGACGTCGGGCGCGTGCTGGAGCACTTCGGCGCGGCCCTGCGCGAGGGGACGCTGTGGGAGGACCAGTTCCGCCTGCGCCGCGCGGACGGCAGCTACCGCTGGTTCCTGTCGCGTGCCATGCCCGTGCGGGACGGCGAGGGGCGGATCGTCCGCTGGTTCGGCACCAACACGGACATCGACGATGAGCGCCGCACGCTGGAGAGCCTGAAGCGGGCGGAGGAGGAGATCCGCCACCTGAACACGGGCCTGGAGAAGCGCGTGCGCGAGCGCACCGCCCAGCTCCAGGAGGCGAACAAGGAGCTGGAGTCCTTCAGCTACTCCGTGTCGCACGACCTGCGCGCGCCCTTGCGCCACATCACCGGCTTCGCGCAGTTGCTGGAGCGGCGGGCGGGAACGAAGCTGGACGACGTGTCGCGCGGCTACCTCTCCACCATCGCGGGCGCGGCGAAGCAGGGCGGCACGCTGGTGGATGACCTGCTCGCCTTCAGCCGCATGGGCCGGGCGGAGCTGCGCCAGTCGCGGGTGGGCCTGGGCCAACTGGTGGAAGAGGCCCGGCGCGACCTGATGCCGGAAGCCAACGGGCGGCAGGTGGAGTGGCGGGTGGGGAGCCTGCCCACGGTGGAGGGTGACCCGGCGCTCCTGCGGCAGGTCATCCACAACTTGCTGGCGAACGCGCTGAAGTATACCCGTCCCAAGCCGGAGGCCCTCATCGAGGTGGGGGCCCGGGAGACGGACACCGAGGTCGCGGTGTGGGTGCGCGACAACGGCGTGGGCTTCGAGATGCAGTACGTGGACAAGTTGTTTGGCGTCTTCCAGCGCCTGCACACGGCCGAGGAGTTCGAGGGCACCGGTATCGGGCTCGCGAACGTGCGGCGCATCGTGTCGCGCCATGGCGGACGGACCTGGGCGGAGGGCGCCGTGGGGCAGGGCGCGACCTTCACCTTCACCCTGCCCCGCGCTTCTCCGCTGGAGAAGAAAGTCGAGACGCACGCGTGATCGATCTGAAGCGGATCCTCCTGGTGGAAGACAGCGCCAACGACGTGGCGCTGACGCTGGCGGCGCTGGAAGAGGTGCACCTGGCCAATGAAGTCGTGGTGGTGCGCGACGGGCAGCAGGCGCTGGACTACCTCTTCCGCAAGGGCGAGTACGCGGGCCGGCAGGACGGCCACCCGGCGGTGGTGCTCCTGGACCTGAAGCTGCCGAAGGTGGACGGGCTGGAGGTGCTGGAGAAGGTGAAGGGCGCTCCGGAGCTGAAGGCGGTGCCGGTGGTGATGCTCACCTCGTCGCGCGAGGAGCGGGACCTGGCGCGCAGCTACGGCCTGGGCGTGAACGCCTACGTGGTGAAGCCGGTGGCCTTCCCGGACTTCGTGTCCGCGCTGCGGGAGCTGGGGTTGTTCTGGGCCGTGGTGAACCAGCCGCCGCCGGGCTCGCCCGGTACGTCCGGAGCTCCGAAGTGAGCGCTCGCGGCGGAGCCGCATTGGACCTGACGCCCCTGCCATCGGCGGAGCGGCCCCTGTCCATCCTCTTGCTGGAGGACAGCCCCCTGGACGCGCAGCTGGTGGCCGCGCAGCTGGAGGAGGGCGGGCTGCCTTCGACGCTGGAGTGCGTGCAGGGACGGGCGGCCTTCGTCGCGGCGCTGGAGAAGGGGAAATTCGACCTCATCCTGTCGGACTACAACGTGCCGGGCTTCGACGGGATGAGCGCGCTGGAGGCGGCGAAGGCCGTGTGTCCGGACACGCCGTTCCTCTTCGTGTCCGGCGCGCTGGGCGAGGACCGCGCCATCGAGCTGCTCAAGCGCGGCGCCACGGACTACGTGCTGAAGGACCGGCTGGAGCGGCTGGGCCCCAGCGTGCGGCGGGCGCTGCGCGAGGCGGAAGGGGTGCGGCTGCGCAAGCGCACCGAGGAGGCGCTGCGCCGCTCCGAGGAGCGCTACCAGTTGGTGGCGCACGCGAGCTTCGACGCCATCTGGGACCTGGATCTCCAGACGGACGCGATGCACTGGATTGGCGACGCGACGGAGGAGGTCTTCGGCTTCCCGGTGGAAGAGGTGGGCGTGGACGCGGCGTGGTGGCGCCGGCACATCCACGGCGAGGACCGCGAGCGGGTGCTGGCGGGGCTGCAGCGGGCGTTCGATTCGGACGACGACCGGTGGCAGGACGAGTACCGCGTGCTGCGCAAGGACGGCGAGTACGCGTACGTGGCGGCGCAGGGCTCCATCCTGCGCGGAGAGAACGGGAAGGCGCGGCGCATCGTGGGCGCCATGCGCGACATCACGGAGCGGCGGCGGGCGGAGGAGGAGCGGCAGAAGCTGGTGCACGAGGCGCAGGCGCGGGTGGAGTTCGAGCAGCAGCTCATTGGCATCGTCAGCCACGACCTGCGCAACCCGCTGGGCGCCATCCTCACCGGCGCGTCGTTGATGCTCCGGCGCGACGACATCCAGCCGTGGCACGCGAAGGCGGCGGCGCGCGTGCTGTCCGCGGCGGAGCGGGCCACGCGGATGATCCGCGACCTCCTGGACTTCACGCAGGCGCGCATGGGCGGCGGCATCCCGGTGCACGCGGCGCCGTGTGACTTCCACGCGCTCACGCTGCAGGTGGTGGAGGAGGCGCGCACGGCGCACCCGGAGCGCACCATCCAGGTGGAGCAGGTGGGGGACGGGCAGGGGGCGTGGGACTCCGACCGGATGGCGCAGGTGCTGTCCAACGTCCTGGGCAACGCGCTGAAGTACAGCCCGGAGGACACGCCGGTGCGCGTGGAGAGCCGGGGCGAGCCGGACGCCGTGGTGGTGCACGTGCGCAACGGGGGCGACCCCATTGCCCCGGAGATGCTCCCGCGCATCTTCGAGCCGCTCCAGCGCGGGACGACGGTGGGGCGCTCCGAGCGCAGCATCGGGCTGGGGCTCTACATCGTACGGCAGTTGGTGCTGGCGCACGGCGGGACGGTGGACGCGCGATCGTCCGCGGCGGAGGGCACGGTGTTCACCGTGCGCCTGCCGCGTTCATTCACCCGGGACACGGTGTCGCCGTAGGCCCTTGCCCGCCACGTGGAAGGTGGACGCATGTCGAAGCCGCTGGAAGTCGTGAACGCCGTGCTGGACGCGGGCTTCGAGGGCCTGGGCCCGCTGTGCAGCGCGACGGCGCTGGCGGACGAGTACCTGCGCGACACGCGCTACGCGCACCACGAGGCGCGCGTCGATTCGCTCATCCACTGGGAGACGGGGAAGCTGTTCACCACGGGCTTCGTCTCCGGGCTGGGCGGCCTGCTCACCCTGCCGGTGTCGCTGCCCGCGGGCCTGGGCGTGTCGTGGGCGGTGCAGGCGCGGCTGGTGGGGGCCATTGCCCGCATCCACGGGCACGACGTGGAGGAGGACCGCGTGCGGACCCTCACGCTGCTGGCCATCGTGGGGGACATTGGCAAGGAAGTGGTGAAGCAGGCCGGTATCGAAATCAGCCAGCACCTGGGCATGCGCGCGCTGGAGGCCGTGCCGAAGCAGGCGCTGAGCAGCATCAACCGCGCGGTGGGCTTCCGGCTGGTGAGCAAGGCGTCGCAGAAGGGCGTCGTGAACCTGTCCAAGGTGGTGCCGCTGGCCGGTGGGCTGGTGGGCGGTGCGGTGGACGCGCTCGCGTGCCGCGCGGTGGGGGCCACGGCCCGGCGGTTGTTCTCGCCAGGACCGGGGGCCCTGGTGCCCGTGTCGCCTGGATGACCGGGCGCGGGGCTTGTCGTTGACGGTGGGCCTGCGCGCTGGAGTCATCCGGGCGCATGGGCCGCCTCCTTGTCCTCCTCGCCGCGCTGGGCCTCTGTGTGGGGGGCTGCCGGCGCTCGTCCGACGAAGCGGGCACCGGGGGCCGCACCCGCATCGTCTTCAAGTTTCAGCCGCTGTGGGGGGACCCGAAGCCGTTCCGTGAGTTGCTGGCGCAATATGAGCGCGCCAATCCGGACGTGGAGCTGGTGACGGAGGCGCTGCCGAACGCGTCCGACCTGGCGCACCAGTTCTTCCTCACGTCGTTGCAGGGCGGGGCCACGGACTTCGACGTGCTGGTGGCGGACGTCGTCTGGGTGCCGGAGTTCGCTCGCGCGGGCTGGGTGGCGGACCTGTCCGAGGAGTTTCCTCCCGAGCGCCTGCGCGAGGAGTTCCTGCCCGGGCCGGTGGACGCCGTCGTGATGAACGGGCGCACGTACGCGGTGCCCTGGTACGTGGACGTGGGCGTCCTCTACTACCGCACGGACCTGGTGCCTCGCGCGCCGCGCACCTACGAGGAGCTGCGGCGCTTCACCCGCGACGCGATGGCGAAGTCGCCCGGCATCCAGGGCTACGTGTGGCAGGGCCGGCAATATGAGGGCCTCACCTGCAACGTGTACGAGGCCATCTGGGGCCACGGCGGGCAGTCGCTGGGAGCGGACGGACGGGTGCTGCTGGAGACGGAGCCCGCGCGCGAGGCGCTGGCGTACCTGCATGGGCTCATCGCGGACGGGCTGTCTCCCCAGACGGTCACGGGCTTTGGCGAAGAGGAGTCCCGGCGCGTGTTCCAGGAGGGGCGCGCGGTGTTCATGCGCAACTGGCCGTATGCGTGGAGCGAGGCGCAGGCGGAGGGCTCGCCCATCCGGGGCAAGGTGGGCATTGCGCCGCTGCCGACGAAGGATGGACAGCCGGGGTGGGGGACGCTGGGCGGTTGGCAGCTCGCGGTGAACGCGCATGTGTCGCCCGCGCGGCGCAAGGCGGCGGCTCGGCTCATCGCGCACCTGACGTCGCCGGAGGCGAACCGCGTGCTGGCGCTGCACTACGCGCGCAACCCGCCCCGCCTGGCGCTGTATGACGACCCGCAGCTGCGCGCCGAGGAGCCGTTCATCGCGAGCCTGAAGGAGGCGCTGGTACGGGCGCGCCCCCGGCCGGTGACGCCGTACTACCTGCTCATCGCGGACGTGCTCCAGAGCGAGTTCTCCGCCGCGGTGGCGGGCCTGCGGACTCCGGAGGTGTCGCTCACCCGGGCGCAGAAGCAGGTGGATCACCTGACCGGCGAGCAGCCTCCGGAGGTGGAATGAGGGCCGTGGGGTCGCAGGCCCGGGAGCGGCGGCAGGCGTACCTGCTGGTGGCGCCGGCTGTGTTGGTGCTGGCCGTGGTGGCGCTGTACCCGGTGCTGGCCGCGATGTGGCTGAGCCTGCACCGCTTCATCCTGGTGTTCGGCGAGCGGCGCTTCACGGGGCTGGAGAACTACGTCTACCTGATGGGGGACGCGCGCTTCTGGTCCGCGCTGGGGAACACGGCGTACTTCACGGCGGTGGCGGTGACGGTGGAGCTGCTGCTCGCGGTGCCGCTGGCGCTGCTGCTCAACCGCGCGTTCCCGGGGCGGGGCCTGCTGCGCGCGTCGGTGCTGGTGCCGTGGGCGATTCCCACGGTGGTGAGTGCCCGGCTGTGGGCGTGGATGTTCAACCCGGACTACGGGCTCATCAACCGGCTGCTGGGCGGCGCGGAGGTGAACTGGCTGGGAGCGCCAGGGTATGCGTTGCACGCGGCCATCCTGGTGGACGTGTGGAAGACGACGCCCTTCGTGGCGCTGCTGGTGCTGGCGGGGTTGCAGGGCATTCCGGAGGACCTCTACAAGGCGGCGCGCGTGGACGGGGCGTCGGGGTGGCGGCAGTTCCGGTCCATCACGATTCCCCTGCTGAAGCCCGCGCTGCTCCTGGCGGTGCTGTTCCGGTCGCTGGACGCGTTCCGCGTGTTCGACGCCATCTACGTGCTGACGGAGGGCGGGCCCGCGAACACGACGGAGACGCTGAGCATCTACGCGTACAAGACGCTGATGCGCTCCGGGGACTTCGGGTACGGCAGCACGCTGTCGGTGGCGACGTTCCTGTGCGTGGTGCTGCTGGCGGTGGTGTGGCTGCGCTGGCTGGGGCGCGAGGAGGGGCGGCGATGAAGCGGCCAGGGCTGGGCACGGCGCTGGCCGTGGTGGCGTTCCTCACGTTCTTCCTGGGGCCGTTCCTGTGGCAGGTGCTCACGAGCCTGTGGCCGGACGGCGAGCTGACGCGGCCGTGGCCTTCGCACCTGACGGGGGCGAACTACGAGAGCGTGTTGTTCGGGCGGCCGTTCCTGTGGGCGGTGTTGAACTCGCTGGTGGTGGCGACGCTGACGACGGTGTTCTGTCTCACGGTGGGGGCGTCCGCGGCGTTCGCGCTGGCGAAGCTGGAGTTTCGGGGGAGGGGACTGCTGCTGTCCGCGGCGCTGGGCGTGTCGATGTTCCCGCCCATCGCGACGGTGAGCCCGCTGTACCTCATCCTCAACGCGGTGGGCCTGCGGGACAGCCTGGTGGGGCTGGCGCTGCCGTACACGACGTTCGCGCTGCCGTTGACGCTGTGGGTGCTGACGTCGTTCTTCCGCCAGCTGCCGGATGAGCTGTACCGCGCGGCGCGGGTGGATGGGTGCACGCCGGTGGGCGCGTTCCGGAGGGTGCTGTTGCCCCTGGCGGCGCCGGGGCTGGCGACGACGGCCATCCTGGTCTTCATCTTCGCGTGGAACGAGTTCCTCTACGCGCTGACGTTCCTGTCCACGCCGGAGAAGCGCACGGTGCCGGTGGCCATCAGCCTCTTCGCCAGTGAGTACAAAGAACCGTGGGGAGAGATCGCCGCCGCGTCGGTGGTGGCCACGCTGCCGCTGGTGGTGCTCACGGTGTTGTTCCAGCGGCGCATCGTGTCCGGGCTCACGGCCGGCGCGGTGAAGGAGTAAGCCTAGGGTCTGACAGCTTCGACCTCCGCCCAGAGGCGCTTGTCTTCCAGCGCTGTGTCCAGCGGCGCACGGCGCTCCGCGATTCGCAGGAGCACGGCGGCCAACTGGTCCAGGTGCATGGGCTTCAACTTGTGCAGCAGCGGCAGCTTGCCCAGCGTGTGCAGGATGCCGGGCGGCGCGTGGTATTCGCCCTCCAGCGCTGGGGGTCGCACCATCGTGTAGGGGATGCCGCTCTCCCGGACGATGCGCTCCGCTTCCGCCTTGGCCTTGAGGTACGCGCCCACCGGGCTTCCCGCTCCCACCGACGTGAGCAGGATGAAGTGGTCCACCCCCGCCGCCTTCGCAGCGTCCACCAACTGCCGCGTGGTGCCGATGTCGCTCGTCTCGTAGGTATCCCCCGCAGCGAAGCGCTTGCGCATCGTTCCGATGAGCTGGAGCACCGTGGTGCTGCCCTTCATCGCCTCCACCAGCGCGGGTCCGTCCGCCAGCTCCAGCACCGCCTTCTTCGGCCAGTGGCACGCGGGCTCCGTGCCCGCGCTCCTGGGGCGCACGTGCGGCGTCACGGAGATGCCCTGGGCCAGGGCCTGCCGCATCAGCGTGCGGCCCGTCGCGCCCGTGGCGCCCGCGACGAAGAGATGACGAGGAGCTGCGCTGCTCATGGCGATGCCTCCCGGGCCTTCCCTCTGCGCGGCCCTGGAGCACTTCTTGAGCACACGGCCCGCCCCTTGCCCACTGTTTCCCGGGGCCCCGCGTGAAAGCGGACAGCCGGTCCCTAGCGGTTCGCCTGCTCTGCCTGGACCTCGCGCGCCTTCGTGAGGTCGTCAAGGAAGATGGCCTCCAACTGACGTGCCGCCTCCATGTCCTCCAGGACGAGTGAACCTTCTTCCAGCAGGTTGAACGACAGCGCGTCGTAGTTGATGGATCCCACCAGCACGAGCCGGTCGTCCACCAGCATCGTCTTCGCGTGCATCATGGACGGCTGGTACTCCCAGAGGCGCACGCCCGCCGCCCGCAGCGTGTCGTAGGTCTGGCGCTGGAGCACCGTGATGGCCCGCTGATCATTCTTGTCCCCTGGCGCCAGCACCCGCACGTCCACGCCCGCGCGTGCCTTCTCCACCAGCAGCGCCGTCAGCGCGTCGTTGGGCGTGAAGTACGCCTGCGAAATCCACAGCCGCTTCTTCGCCGCCTTCACCATCAGCTGCGTCAGCCGCTCCGCGCGCGTCACCTCCGGGTTCGCCGTGCTGCTGACGAAGGCCGCCCAGCCTTCGCCCGCGGCGTCCAGGCCGGGCTGCTCCACCGACAGCGTGGGGAAGTCCGACTGGGGCAACAGCTCGCCCGTCGACTCCTGCCAGTTCTCCGCGAACGCCTGCTGGAGCTGCGCCACCACCGGGCCCTGGACCCGGACGTTGGTGTCGCGCCATTCCTTTTCGTTGCGCGCGTCGCCCAGCCACTCGTCCTGGATGGCGAGCCCGCCGGTGATGGCCACCTTGCCGTCCACCACGACAATCTTGCGGTGGTTGCGCGCCAGGTTCTCGTCCGCCGGCAGCGGGCGGAACAGGTGGGCTTCGCAGCCGGCCGCCTCCAGCCGGGGCTTCACCTCCGTCTCGAAGGGGCCGCTGCCCAGCGGATCCACCAGGACGCGGCAGTGCACGCCCTTCTTGGCCCGCTCGGCCAGCGCTTCAATCATGCGGTCGGACGCACGGCCCGGCCGCCAGATGAACATCACGATGTGGATGGAGGCGCGGGCGCGGCCGATTTCTTCCACCATCACGTCGAATACGGCGCCGTTGTTCGCCCACCGGATGCGGTTGCGCGGCTCCATCCGCACACCCGTCGTCTGGTACAGCGCCGATGCGAAGCCCGCCCCACGCGACCCCACCTGCCCCGTGAGCTGGAATGGACGGGACGACTCCTTCGTGTTGCACGCGGACGGACATCCCGCGAGCAGCAACGCCCCCATTACTCCCCCCAACCATCGTCCGCCCTTGCCCACGCCCGTGCCCGCGCCTCCTGAGCTTCAGGGGTAGGCACCCCCGGGTGACGTGTCACCCGTGAGCGCGAGACGAGTGTTCTCTGTCCACGGAGTGGGTGTGCGCACGGTGCGGTGAGGTAGGCATGTCGATCTCCGGCGACGTGGGCCGTCTTTTTCGACGAAACCCCGCTGACCTCCGAAAGGTCCATCCCATGGCCCGCTACCTGATGCTGTTGCACGAGAACCCCGCCACCTTCGCCGCCATGTCCCCCGCCGAGTTGCAGGCCATCGTGGAGGAGTACGCCCGATGGAGTGATGGATTGCTCCAGGAGGGCCGCCTGCTCCAGGGCGAGAAGCTGCGCGACGAGGGCGGCCGGCGCCTGAAGCCGCAGGGCGGACAGGTGCTCGTGTCGGACGGGCCGTACGCGGAGGTGAAGGACGTGGTGGGCGGCCTCTTCATCCTGTCCGCGGATTCGTATGACGCCGCCGTGGCCCTGGCCCGGACGTGCCCGCACCTGCGCTACGGCGGTGAAGTCGAGCTTCGCGCCATCGAAGAGGTCTGACGGCGTGTCCTCAGCGGCGCAGGCGCTAGAGCTGGCCTTTCGCGAGTGGTCCGCGGGGCTCGTCGCGTCCCTGGCCCGGCGCGTGGGGCTGGGACGGTTGGACCTGGCGGAGGACTCGGTGCAGTTCGCCATGCTCCAGGCGGCGCGGACATGGGGCTTCCACGGCATCCCGGAGCAGCCGCGCGCATGGCTGCTGCGGGTGGCGCTGAACCGGCTGACGGACCTCTCGCGGCAGCGCGCGCCGGAGGTGGGCTCGGAGGCCGTGGAGGAGGCCGGGCCTCCGGAGGATGCGCCCACGCGCTTCGCGGCGGAGCTTCCGGATGATGCGCTGCGGTTGCTCTTCGCGTGCTGCCATCCGGGGCTCTCTCGCGAAATGCAGGTGACGCTCACGCTGAAGGTGGCGTGTGGCTTCTCCGTGCGAGAGGCCGCCGCCGCGCTGCTCGCGGACGAGCCCACCGTTGCGCAGCGGTGGGTGCGCGCGAAGCGGACGCTGCGCACCTGCCGCGCCACGCTGGAGGTGCCTGCTCCGGAAGCGCTGCCGGAGCGGCTGGACGCGGTGCACGCCGCGCTCTACCTGCTCTTCAACGAAGGCTACGAAGCCTCCGAGGGCCACGACCTGTCCCGCGCGGAGCTGTGTCTGGAGGCGCTGCGTCTGGCGGAGGTGCTGCTGTCGCATCGGGGAGTCGCGACGCCGGAGGGCCATGCGCTGGCGGCGCTGTTCTGCTTCCGCGCCGCGGGGCTCCCGGGCCGCGTGGATGCACGGGGCGCGTTCGTGCCGCAGGAGGCGCGGACCGGGACGGAGTCGTCGCCCCTGTTGATTGCGCGAGGGCTGTGGCACCTGCGCGCCTCCATGGGGACGGTGCTGACGCCGCTGCACCTGGAGGCGGAGATCGCCCTCGTGCACGCGAAGACATCCACACCGGGGCCGGAGGACAGCGCCCGGTTGCTGCGGCTGTACGACGCGCTGCTTGCCCTCAAGCCGTCGCCCATCGTCGCGCTGGGACGGGTGGTCGCGCTGTCACGCGTGCGCGGGCCGGCCGAGGCGCTGGAGGCGTTGGGCCGCTTGCGTTCGGAGGCCGTGCTGCGGCGGTACCCGTATCGCTTCGCCGTGGAGGGCATGCTGCTGGAACAGGTAGGGGCGCGGGGCCGGGCTGCGGATTGCTTCCGTCAGGCCGCGGCGCTGGCGCGGACGCCTCCGCAGCGGGAGTACCTGCTCTCCCGGGCCCGAGCCTGCGAGTAGGGAGCCGCGTGCTACCGTCCCGCTTTCGTCGAGACACCGGGAGCGGACATGGCGCTGAGCACATCGGATGACTTCAAGTCGGACCTGGGCCTGGATCCCCATCACCTGCTGCCCATCGTGTCGCGATTGAATGACTTCGTCCGGCCGTTCTGCGTCGCGCTCGATGCGTTCCATGCGGACTGGAGCGGCTGGGGCAAGGCCTCGTACTTCTTCACGGGCAAGCAGGCGTGGGTGGACGGGAAGCTGAAGGCGCTCGATACGGCGGAGCACCTGCTGTACCGGATCTGCGACCTGGAGCAGGAGCGGCTTGCCCATTCCAAGGCGTCGCGGCTGCTGTTGATGCGGCTGCTGGTGGAGATCCAGGAGTCGCACATCGAGATGGTGGACTACGTCCACACGAACAACCTGAAGCTCTTCACTCTGGATCGCGGGACGTTGGGGACCGCCGCGTTGAATCAGCTGGACGCGGACTGGGATGCGCTGCGCAACGGCACGGGCGCGGTGAAGCTGCCGGTCGGCCCGCAGTACGCGCGCGGCAACCGCGAGGTGCGCGCCATCCACGCCCGGCTGTTGTCGCGGCCGCACGGCCGGGAGTTGATGCGGTGGATCCTCGAGGACACGGAGGAGCAGCCGGAGTGGCCGGTGACGTTGGTGCTCACCCAGGCCTTCACGCCCTCCGCCAACTTCCGGCAGAAGGTGGTGGTCAACAAGCAGCGGCTGGTGGCGACGTCCGAAGAGCTCACGCGCTTGAAGAGCGAATACGAAGGGATGAGCCAGGAGCTGACCCGCATGGAGGAGGACGCGCGGCAGGGCAGTGAGAGCTGGGGCGAGCTGCGCAAGCGTCTGGCGTCGTCGTCGAGGCCCTACGCGGACCTGGGGACCCGGCGCGATACCGTGGACACGCGCATCGGGGAACTGGAGGTGGAGCTCGGCTGGTACGACGAGGACGGCCACGGCGAGGACTACCTGCTGAGCGAACCGGCGCCAGGGCTCGCGGGCAAGGGTTCCGGACGCGGCTCCCGGCTCAGCCTGCGCTCCGGGCTGCGCGACAGCACGCAGCGCAACTATTCCCGCGCCCAGCATCCCATCCCCGCGCCGGCGTTCATCGTCTACGGGCACGAGCTCATCCACGTCCTGCAGAACCGCTATCCGACACGGATGGTGCTGGAGCCCCAGGCGTACGCGCGCGAGCACACGAAGCACGGCTACAGCAACACCACGGAGCACGAGACCATCCGCGCGCTGCGCAAGGTCCGCACGGGCGAGCACCTGCCCTTCTACGAGAACAAGCTCCGTGACGAGCACCAGCTCACGAAGCGCAAGCACCACACGGGCACCTCTGCGTTCGAGTTGGGTGAGACGGACTGACGGGGCTGCCGTGGCCACCAGTCATCGAGGGCAGCGGATGGTGCGAAGTGGGGCGGTCTTGCTGCTGCTGCTGGTCACGGGATGTGCATCCGAGCCGCGTGCGCGGAGCTTGCGCTACGCGACGGGTGGGACGTCCGTCTTCTCTGGGGCGGCGCAACGACCTGTGCATCGCGAGGGCGCGCGTGAAAGCGATGCCCTGACGCGCGATGCGGTCCTCGCGGGCATTGCCGACGTGAAGGGCTCGCTCGGTAGCGTTGAGGCCGCGCTTTCCAAGCTGGCGAATCGTCCTCCGCCTCTCTTGGGATGGAGCCTCAAAGGCGTCTTCACCCGCTACCTCGACCACGGCTCCAGTCAGGTGACGTGGATGAAGGGTTCGCTTGGGAGTGCCACGGGGTTGACTCGCGTGGCCTCGGACGTGGAGGACGCGAGCATGGAGCAGGGGCTCCTGCGCATGACGGGGCCGAAGCTCCAGGCGGCCCTGTTCGGCAGCCTGCTGCTGGCCACCTGGGTGGACTTCCTCCACCTCGCGGATGCCGTGCTCCGGAACTGTCCGACGTGCAGTGTCGAGAAGCTCTTCGTCGACCTGCATCGCGTGCAGGAGTTGATGGAGCCCGCGTTGGCGGACCTCGCCTCCCAGGACCCGGAGCGGGTAGAGGCGGCTGCGGTCGCGATGCCCGAGTTGATGGGGAAGCTGACCCGTGAGTTCGACGCGATCCATCGGGAGACCCGCGCGAGCATGAAGCTCGGCGAGCAGGTCGTCGCGGCGGTGCGCGCGGTGGAGATGGTCGCCATGATCTCCACGCTGAAGGTGTCGCTGCCGCGGTTGCCTCCTTCCGCGCCTGCGACGCTGGGCGTGGGCTTCGTGATGAGTTCAGGCGGAGTCATGACGGGCTCGCGGCTGGTGGTCTCCGCCGAATGGGTGGAGATGATGCGAAGGCTGGTGCGGGCGGGCGTCATCTCCGTCCCCGCCGTCAGCTCGGCTGTTCTCATCCACGGTGGGCAGGTGCTGATGGCGCAGGCGCCTCGGGACCTGCCCAAGGGCGTGCGTGAAGCGCTGGGGGACAGCCCCGAGGTTCGTGCCATGCATCAAACCGGCAGGGCAGGGGCGGGGATGTCCGATGCCCCGAAACATCATGTGCTGCCGCAAGAGCACCGTGAATGGTTCGAACGGCGCGGCTTCAAGGGCGACATGAACATCGACAAGTTCTGTGTCCGAATGGAGCGGGCCCACCACGAGGCGATTCACGGTGGAGGAAACTGGAAACAGGGACGCAAGTGGCCCGGCGAGTGGAATCGGATGATCATGGAGGCATTGAGTGAAGCTGAAGTCGAAGTTGGCCGCATGCTGACGCGAAATGAGGTCCTGAATATTGTTGCGTCTCGGATGCAGCGCTACGACATCCCAATGAATTTCATTCAATGGGGACCGCGATGACCGACGGTCGTTCCTGGCAGGGCAATTGGAAGGCCCGCCTTTATGATCGTGTGCGCGAACGCGGCTTCAGCTCGCTGACCGCCTTCGCCGAGGCGCGGCCTGCTGTCTCGCTAAGACAGCTCGCCGAAGAACTTGGCAAGGATGACATTGCTGGGGTGCAGGTCCTGGGCGGATTGCATGCCGAGGCGGAGCAGCGCAATCAGGTCACACGTTTTGTGCGTGACGTGCTCGTGCGTGAACTCTCCGAGAGCCTCCCTCATGGCTGGCCGGCCGTGATGGATGACGGGTCTCGTTTCCAGGTCGCGAAGGCGCTCGGCTGCTGGTCCGCTGACACCCCTGATACGCACAAAGAGCGGGTCAAACAGGCCCGGGCCGCCCTTCGCGTGAGTCCTCCGCCTCCGGGCTGGCGCCCGCTGGGCCCTGACGACGAACTGCTCCGCACGCTCCTCCCCGACGACGAAGCGTGACTGCTTGCGCGTATCCCCCGGCGGCGTGGCCACCGCTTCACGCCCCAGCTCCAGCATCGTGGCGCTCTCCGAAGGATCCGGGCGCTTGTCTCGCAGCGTGACGAACTCCTCCGCCGCCGTGGGGTGGATGCCCACCGCTGTCCTTTTCTATGTCCCAACATCCAGTGCGAGTGTCAGCCATGCGGCCACGGCTCGCACCTGGGGACGTGGCGGGGAGAGGCTTTGAGCCGAGACAATTGCCTCCGCTGCTCAACCTGGAGGTCGCAACTTGCTGAGACTGACGAAGTGGACGGCTGCGATGGGAGCGCTGTTGCTGGCCGTGGGCTGCGGGCCGATGGAACCCGAGGAGCGGCAGCCGGTGAACGAGCAACCCATCCAGCAACCGGCGGAAGAGCGGACCGTCAGTGAACAGGGCCTGCAGGAGTTTGCCCAGTGTATTACCGACGGACTGGTCGTGGTCGAGCTCAACCAAATCATCTGCCTTACCGGGTGCGTTGCGACTGTCACCGATCCGGATCTCCTGGTCGCATGCCTCGGCACCTGCAGCCTCGTTGTCGACCCCACCGTCATCGTGACCTGTCGCAATCAGCTTTGATGGAGTGATGGAGGGGAGGGAGATGGCCTGCGAATCCAGAGGCCATCTTCCTCCATCGCCTCATCCCCGCTGATCCCCCGGAGGCGTGGCCACCACCTCGCGCCCCAGCTCCAGCATCGTGGCGCTCTCCGACGGATCCGGGCGCTTGTCCCGCAGCGTGACGAACTCCTCCGCCGCCGTGGGGTGGATGCCCACCGTGGCGTCGAGCTGCTTCTTCGTCACGCCGCACTTCAGCGCCACCGCGAGCCCCTGGATGATCTCCGGCGCGTCCGCTCCCACCATGTGGAAGCCCAGCACGCGCTCCGTGCCTCGCTCCACCACCACCTTCATCATCGACCGCTCATCCCGGCCCGTCAGCGTGTGCTTCATGGGCCGGAAGCTGGAGACGTAGACGTCCACCTTGCCGTGGCGCTCCATCGCCTCGCGCTCCGTGAGCCCCACCGTGCCCACGGGCGGCTGGCTGAAGACCGCGGACGGGACGTTCTGGTGGTCCATCGTCACCGGGTTGTTCCGGTACAGCGTCTCCACCATCGCGCGCCCCTCCGCGATGGCCACCGGCGTGAGGTTCAGCCGGTCCGTCACGTCTCCCACCGCGTAGATGCTCTCCACCGACGAGCGCGACTGCGCGTCCACCACCACCGCGCCGCGCTCGTTCAGCTTCACGCCCGCCTCTTCCAGGCCCAGGCCCTGCGTGTTGGGCACCCGGCCGGTGGAGTACAGGACCGCGTCCACCTCCAGCGTTTCCCCCATGCGCGTCAGCAGGCTGAGCGTGCCGTCCTCGCGCTTCTCGATGTCCTGGACGAAGGTCTCCGGTCGGATGTCCACGCCCTTCTTGCGCATCTCCTGCGTCAGCGCCGCGCGGATGTCGTTGTCGAAGCCGCGCAGCACCGTGTCGCCTCGGATCAGCATCGTCACCTTCACGCCCAGCGCCGCGAAGATGCCCGCGAACTCCACGCCGATGTAGCCGCCTCCCACCACCGCCACCCGGCGCGGCAGCTCGGGGCGCTCCAGCGCCTGCTCGGACGTGAGCGCGTGCTCGATGCCCGTCACCTCCGGCAGGTAGGGCCGCCCGCCCGTGGCCACCAGGATGCGCTCCGCCGTGTAGCGCTTGCCCGCGACCTCCACCGTGTGCGCGTCCACCACCCGGCCCCGGCCCTCCACCAGCGTCACGCCCGCGTCGCGCAAGAGCCGCCCGTAGATGCCCGTCAGCCGGTCCAGCTCCTTCGCCTTCACCGCCTGGAGCTTCTTCCAGTCCAGCGCGGGGCCGTTCGCCGTCCAGCCGTAGCCGGCCGCGTCCTCGAAGTCGTAGCGGTAGTGCGCCGCGTACACGAGCAGCTTCTTGGGCACGCACCCGCGCAGCACGCACGTGCCGCCCACGCGCCCCTCCTCGCAGATGGCCACCTTCGCGCCGGAGGCTCCCGCTCGCCGGCTGGCCGCCACGCCACCCGACCCCGCGCCCACTGTGAACAAGTCGAAGTCGTAGCCCGCCATCCGGTGTCCTCCCTCACGTCAAAAGTGATGTTTCAGCGCTCCAGAGGGAAGGAACCCTGCCGGGCCCCGCCCGCCGGGCTGCTCCCCAGGGTCCGAAGCGCCTCCTGCTTCGGCTGCCCCCGATACATTCAATCCCCCTCCCGCACGAGAAGGGGAGATATCCTTACCGCGCGTAAGGGCGGCTCCCCCTCATGTCTCACCCCCCCTCCTGTCAGACCCCCCCCCGGGCGGATGCCCCGGATGCCGACACGTCACCGGGCATGGATCCAGAAGTCGTCGGTCGCCGGTACCGAATCCTCGACCTGCTGGGGCGCGGCGGCGCGGGCACCGTGTGGCGCGCGCAGGACGGCCTTTCAGGCCCCGTGGCCCTCAAGCGGCTGCACAAGACGGTGGCGGACCTGGCGCGGCGGCCCGGCCGGGGCACCCCTTCCGCGTTCGCCACGCAGGGCATGGCGCTGTCGCTGGCCCACGAGTTCCAGACGCTGGTGTCGCTGCGCCACCCGCACGTCATCCGGGTGCTGGACTACGGCTTCGACGCGGAGGGCCGGCCCTACCTGGCCATGGACCTGCTGGAGGACGCGCGCACGCTGGTGGAGGCCGGCACGGACGCGCCCCTGACGGTGCAGGTGGGGCTGCTCATCCAGACGCTCCAGGCGCTCGCGTACCTGCACCGGCGCGGCATCATCCACCGCGACCTGAAGCCCGGGAACGTGCTGGTGGTGCGCGGCCAGGTGAAGGTGCTCGACTTCGGCCTGGCCGTGGGCCGCGACCAGCAGGGCCGCCGCGCGCAGCCCGCGGGCACCCCCGGCTACCTGGCCCCGGAGCTCTTCGAGGACCAGCCCCCGTCCGAGCTGACCGACCTCTTCGGCTTCGGCGCCATGGCGTGCCAGATGTTCTTCGGCCGGCTGCCCCACGCGGGCCAGGTGTTCGCGACGCCGGGCTTCCCGCCCGCGCTCAAGGCCCTGCTGGAGCAACTGGTCGCGCCCGAGGCGCACCGCCGGCCGCGCGACGCGGAGGCCGTCATCACCGCGCTGAGCGACGCCGTGGGCCAGCCCCGGCCCGCCGAGTCCGCCGCCACGCGCGAGAGCTTCCTCCAGTCCGCGCGCTTCGTGGGCCGCGTGGCGGAGCGCGAGCACCTGACGGGCGTGCTCGACGCGGCGCTCGCGGGCCACGGCGGCGCGTGGCTCATCGGCGGCGAGAGCGGCGTGGGCAAGTCGCGCCTCCTGGAGGAGGTGCGCTCGCTGGCGCTGGTGCGCGGCGCGATGGTGCTGCGCGGCCAGGCGGTGGACACCGGCGGCGTGCCCTACCAGGAGTGGCGCGCGGTGCTGCGCTGGCTGCCCATGCTCACGGAGCTGTCCGACCGCGAGGCGCGCGTGCTCCGGCCGCTGGTGCCGGACATGGAGGCGCTGCTCGGCCGCGAGGTGCCCGCCGCGCCGGAGCTGGACGCGGACATGGCGCAGCTGCGCCTGCACCAGACGGTGGAGGACCTCTTCGCCCGCCTGTCGCAGCCCACCGTGGTCATCCTGGAGGACCTGCACCAGGCGCACGCCGAATCGCTCCAGCTCCTCGCGCAGCTCGCGGCCCGGGCGCCGGGGCTGCCGCTGCTGTTGCTCGTGAGCTTCCGCGACGACGAGTCCCCGCAGCTGCCGGAGCGCCTGCCCGGCACGAGCGTGCTGCGGCTGCAGCGGTTGAACGCGGAGGAGATCGCCCAGCTGGGCGAGTCCATGCTGGGCGCCGTCGGCCGCCGGCCCGACGTGGTGGAGCTCTTGCGCCGCGAGTCGGAGGGCAACCCGTTCCTGCTGGTGGAGGTGGTGCGCGCGCTGGCGGAGGACGCGGGCGGCCTGGACCGGCTGGGCGCCGTCGCGCTGCCCCAGCGCGTGTGGGCGGGCGGCATGCGCGCGCTGGTGCAGCGCCGGCTGGAGAAGGTGCCCCGGGACGCGCGGGAGCTCCTGGACGTGGCGGCGCTCCTGGGCCGGGAGCTGGACCTGGGGGTGCTGGAGCGGGCCGCGCCCGGCGTGGACGTGGAGGCGTGGCTCACCGACTGCGCGGCGGCGGCGGTGCTGGACGTGGCGGACGGCCGCTGGCGCTTCGCGCACGACAAGCTGCGCGAGCGGCTGCTGGAGGACCTGTCCCCCACGCTCCGCCCCGCGCTCCACCGGCGCGCGGCCCTGGCGCTGGAGGCGGCGCACCCCAAGGGCCACGCCGCCGCGCTGTCGTACCACTGGGGGCAGGCCGGGGACGCGGCGCGCGAATCGCATCACGCGCGGATCGCGGGCGAGGAGGCGCTGGCGGTGGGGGCGTGCCGCGAAGCGCTGCCGCTGCTCTCGCGGGCGCTGGCGGTCGCGCCCCAGACCACGCCGCTGGAGCGGGGCCGCGTGGAGGCGCTGCTGGCGGAGGCGCATTTCCAGCTGGGAGACCTGGAGGCCTTCCGCGCGCACGCGGAGTCGGCGCTCGCGCACTTCGGCTGGCGCGTGCCCTCGTCGCGCGTGGCGTGGGTGCTGGGCACGCTGACGCAGACGCTGTCCCGGCTGGCGCAGAGCGCGCGGCCGGATGCGTACGTGGATGACTCCCGGCGGCGCCGGGAGTCGCGGCGGTTGGCGGGCCGGCTGCTGATGCGGCTCACCGACGCGTTCATCTACGCGCAGGAGGCGCTGCCGGTGCTCTGGAGCGGCCTGCGCATGCTCAACCTGTGCGAGCCCGCGGGGCCCACGCCGGAATTGGCGCGCGGGTACACGGTGATGGCGGTGGTGGCGGGCACGGTGCCGTTGCACCGCGTGGCGGACGCGTGGGTGAAGCGGGCGCAGGAGGTGGCGGAGAGCGTGGGCCGCCCGGCGGACCTGGCCTACGTGCTCAACCGCAACGCGGTGTGCGCGGTGTACCAGGCGCGCTGGCAGGACGTGGAGACGTGGCTCGCCCGGGCGACGGCCATCGTGGACTCGGTGGGAGACCTGCGGCTGGCGGAGGAGTGCCGCGCGCTGCTCACCGTGTCCGCCATGTACCGGGGCCAGTTCTCGCGGGGCCTGCCGCTGATGGACTGGCTGGAGGCGTCCGCGGTGCGCCGGGGCTCGGCGCAGACGCAGCACTGGGCCCAGCACTACCGGGCCCACATGTTGCTGCGGCTGGGTGAGCACGCCCGCGCCCGCGTGGCGCTGGAGCCGGCGCTCGCGTGGACGGACGCGCATGGCGGCGCCACCGACCGCATCATCACGGACGGCACGCTGGCGCTCCTGTGCCTGCGCGAGGGCGACGCGGCGGGGGCTCGCGCGGCGGCGGAGAAGGCGCTGGTGCGGCTGTCCGCGGGCAAGCCGGTGGCGCACTTCGTCTACTTCGGCGCGACGGCGGTGGCGGAGGTGCTGCTCACGCTGCTGGCGCGCGAGACGCCCGGGCCCGGACTGCAGGCGCTCACGCACAGCGCGCGGGCCGCGCTCACGGAGGTGGAGCGCTTCGCGAAGGTGTTCCCCTTCGGCGAGCCCGCGGCGTGGCTGTGGCGCGGCTGCGAGGCGTGGCTCGCGGGCAAGCACCGCAAGGCGTTCCGCGCGTGGAAGCGCTGCATCGCGGAGTCCGAAGTGCGGGGGACGCCCTACGAGGCGGCGCGCGCGCGGCTGGAGTGGGCGCGGCACCTGCCCTCGGGCGAAGCGGAGCGCGCGGAGTTGCTGCGGCGGGCAGCGGAGGACTTCACCCGGCTGGGGGCGCGCGAGGACCTGGCGCGGACCCTGGCCGAACAAGGGACGGCAGGGTGACGAAGCGATGATGTGGCTGCGGGACGTGGCGTTGCTGGCGTGCCCGGATTGCCGGGGCCAGGTGGTGTGGCACGGGCAGAGCGAGGACGACCGGCTGGACGAGGGACGGCTTCTCTGCGGCGGCTGCGGCGAGGCGTGGACGGTGGAGGACGGGCTCGCGCGGCTGTACCGCGAGGACCGCGTGCAGGGCACGGACCGCCTGATGCGCCACCTCTACGACGGGCTCCCCGCGCTGCACGACCCGCTGACCACGGTGCTGACGCCGCTGTTCCAGTCCGTCTCCGAGTCGCGGATGCGCGACGGGTACATGCGCAGGCTGGAGCTGGGCGCGCTGAAACCTCGCGGCGACGGACAGCCCGTGCGCGTGCTGGAAGTGGGCGTGGGCGCGGGCGCGAACCTGCCGCGCATCCGGGGCGCGCTGCCGCCGGGCCTGCCCGTGGAGGTGTGGGGCCTGGACCTGAGCACCGGCATGCTGGCGCAGTGCGAGAAGCGGCTGCGCAAGGGCCGCGGCGTGAAGGACACGCGGCTGCTGGTGGCGGACGCGCACGCGCTCCCATTCAAGGACGGCCTGTTCGACCGGGTCTTCCACGTCGGCGGGATTGGGAGCTACCGCCAGCCCGCGGTGGCGCTGCGGGAGATGGCGCGCGTGGCGCGGCCCGGCACGCCGCTGGTGGTGGTGGACGAGCAACTGGACGCGGCCTTCCGCCCGTCGCTGTTCCAGCGCGCCGCCTTCCGCGCCCTCACGTTCTACACGCGCGAGGCGAAGAGCCCCCGCGACCTGCTGCCGCGCAACGCCGAAGACGTCATCGAGGAGCAGGTGTCACCGTTCTACTACTGCCTCACGTTCCGCGTTCCGGCCGTCACGGGTTGAGCACCAGGTCCAGCAGCTTCAGCGTCATGCCGCCCGTGAAGTCGATGGTGGCGCCGTTGAACCACGCGGCGTCGTCCCCCACGAGCACGGTGACGAAGCGGGCCACCTCGTCCAGCGTGGCCATGCGCCCCGCGGGGTTCATGGCCGCGTGGCGCGCTTCCAGTTGGGCCAGCGCCTCCGGCGAGTAGACGTGGCGCAGCGCGGGCGTCATCACCGTGCCGAACTTGAGCAGGTTGACGCGGTGGCCCTTCGGGCCCAGCTCCATGGCCAGGTGGCGTACGTACATCTCCAGCGAGGCCTTGGCGGCGCTGATGAGGCCGGTGTTGCCCAGGTGCGTCTCGTCCAGCGGGTTCTGCAACCCCAGCAGGCGCGCGTCCGGGGCCAGCAGGTCGCGTTGCACCAGCGCCTGCGTCCAGTACACGAACGAGTGCGCCATGCAGTCGAACGTGCGCTGGATGCGGCGCGGGTGCAGCCGGTCCGGGCCCTCGGAGAGGAAGCGCCCCACGGACGCGCCGGCGATGGCGTGCACGAACAGCTTCACGCTGCGGGGGCCCGCGCGCTGGAGCAGCTCGTCCGCGCCGGCCTCGGCGGCTTCGGGCGTGGAGGCATCCGACTGCCGCAGGTGCACGTCCCGGCTCGTGTCGCGCACGCGGGCCTCCAGTTCGCGCGCGGTGTCCGGGTAGCGGCCCCGGTGCACGCCGAAGACGTTCAGCCCCGGCTTGCGCGCGACGGCCTCCGCGATGGCCGCGCCCGAGCCGGAGGAGGCGCCGAGGATGAGCGCCCACGCCGGGGGCGGCGGTTCCTCCTCCCGGGCTGGAGGGGATCCGCCTGCTGAGGGGGGCTCTTGCATGGTGTCCCAATCATAAGAAGCCACGCACGACGCGGCTTGGATGACGGAGGGGGTCCTCGACGGAAAGGCGACCGGAGTGGAAGGATCTCCCCATGCCCTCAGTGAAATTCTTCTTCGCGTGGCTGGTGACGCCGGCACTCGCACTGCTCGTGGCCTGTGCCCATGGTTCCTCGGACGAAACGAAGTCGGAGGCCGAGCAGGAGCTCTCCACGCTGTACCAGCGCACCTGCGGTGGGCGGCTGGCGCAGGCGTGCTTCGAGCAGGCCGAACGCCTCCGCGTGGGCGACGGCGTCCCGAAGGACGTAGCGCGCGCGGCGATGCTGTACGAGCTGGGCTGCAACGGCGACGACCCGCGCGCGTGCGTGGCGCTGGGCGTGCTGAAGGAGGAGGGCCGGGGCGTCGCGAAGGACGAGGCGGAAGCGGCGCGCCTGTTCGCACGGGGCTGTGAGCGGGACCTGCCGGAGGGCTGCGGCCACCTGGCGCTGCTGTACGGCGAGGGCCGGGGCGTGACGAAGGACGCCGCGATGGCGGTGCGCTTCTACGAGCGCGGCTGCGCGGGGGATGACCGCCTGTCGTGCAACAACCTGGGCGTGCTGAAGCTGATGGGCGGCTTCGGCGTCGAGCAGGACGTGGCGGCGGGCATGGGGATGCTGGTGCAGGCGTGCAACCGGAGCCTGGGGGTCGCGTGCCTCACGGTGGCGCGCGAGTTCGACCAGGGCGTGCGCACGCGCAAGGACGCGCGGCTGGCGTCCAGCTACTTCCGCACGGCGTGCGGCCTGGGAGCGCAGGAGGCGTGCGCGTCCCCGAGCGCGGCGGCGGGAGCGAAGCCGGAGCCGGCTCCGGCCGTCACGCCGGAGGAGGGCGCGAAGCTGGAGAAGATTCGTGCCATGTGTGAGACGGGCTCGGGCGTGGGCCTGGGCATGGCGTGCTACGTGATGGGCACCGCGTACGAGAAGGGCGCGGGCGTGGCGGTGAACCCCGGCCGCGCGACGATGTTCTACCAGCGCGCGTGCGACCACGAGGTGCCGGAGGCCTGCGACGACGTGCGGCGCATGCTGGGGCTCGCGGCGGACGGCACGAAGGCGGAGGCGCCGAAGCAGTCCGTGTTGCAGTCGCTCCAACTGGACCCGGCGAAGACCGCTCCGGAGAAGCCGAAGGGGTCCGTGCTGAAATCGCTCCAGCTGGACGCGGGGAAGGTCACCGCGAGCGCGAAGTCCGCGCCGCGCGCGTCCGTCGACCGCTGGAAGGACGAGTGCCAGGACGGAAAGGGTGAAGGGGATGCGTGCGCTCGGCTGGGGGAGGTGCTGCTGGAGGGGAGCGCGGGGCTCGCGGTGGATGTTCCGAAGGCGATGCAGTTGCTGGAGGACGCCTGCCTGAAGCGCACGCCCTCCGCCTGCGTGCGGCTCTGGCGTGTGCTGTCCTTCGGGGATGAAGCGCTGAAGATCGCGCCGGCTCCGCTCGTGGGCCTCGTCTTCCTGGAGACAGGGTGTGAGGCGCGCAACGGCGGCCCGGCGTGTTACCAGTTGGGCCTCGCCCTGACCAACACCTCCCGTCGCTATGCGAATCCGGAGAAGGGCATGAACGCCCTGCGCCACGGGTGCTTCACCCATGAGGACGGCGGCACCTGTTCCCTGCTCGTCATCCTGACGCGGAAGCTCGCGGACGCTGCTCAGGAGGGGGCGAGCGCGGAGGCGCGGCGAAGCCTCCCGCTCATCGAGGCACAGGGATGCAAGTCGCGCCTGCGGTCCTTCTGCAAGGACCTGGGCCTGCCGCTGCCGAAGGACACCCTGGTCGCGCGCAACCTGCGGGCGGACTGCGACGCGGGCGACCCGGATGCGTGCGCGGACCTGGCTTATGAGTACAAGCGGGCCAACCTCATCGACCGCGACCTCGAAGAAGAGCTCCGGGTGGCGGAGAAGGGATGCGCGGGTGGCAGCGCCCGCGCCTGCGGCCACCTGGCGACGCGCTACGGTGAGACAGTCGCGGGAGGAATGCCGCGGGACCTGGACGCCGCCTTCGCACGCGCGGAGCAGGCCTGCGCCATGAAGTCCTGGGCCGCGTGCGACGGGCTCGCGCGGCTGCTGCGGGAGCACCGGCACCTGGGCGCGGATACGCCGCAGGTCCAGGAGGCCCGGGCGCGGGACTGCCGCTACAGGCCCGCGTCCTGGCGCCCGGAGGAATGCGCGAAGTAGGCCTCAGCCGCCCCGGAGCTGGAGCGCCGCGGCCACCAGCGCGGCGTTGTCCTCCGCGCGCTGGCCGTCCGGAAGCGTGAGCGTGTCCTCCAGCCCGATGCGCGTGTCGAAGCCGTGGCGCCGTGCCCACCCGAGCACGGCCCACGCGCCTCCTTCCGAGCCGTGCACGAGGAGGGGACGCGCAAGGCCCGTGGCGCGCAGCAGGTCCACCAGCGTTCGCGCCTCCTGACACGCGGCCTCCGGTCGTGAGGACTGCGTCTCCACGAGGATGCGCAGGCACTCCGTCGCACGGGGCCATGCCATGAGCCGGGGGACATCCTCCGGGAACCAGACGCCCGCCTCCACGCCGATGCCCGCGTCCAGCTGCGCGTCCGCGATGGACTCCCAGCCGGGCTCGGACAGGTTCACGGAGGCGAAGTCGGGCCGGACGTCGGCGGACAGGGTCCTCCACCCCGCGACACGCGCGCGGCGGGCCTCCACGTCCGGGACCATCCACGCGCCGGTGCTCACCCCCACGGGCACGCCCGGACAGGCGCGACGGATGGCGCCCACCGCCGCGCCGATGTCCGCCGCGTCCAGGGACTCACCCCCGTGCGCCGCGCGCGGATGCACGTGGAACGCGCCCGCCCCCGCGGCGTGACAGGCGGTGGCGTCCCTCGCGAGCGCCTCGGGCGTGATGGACAACTGGGGATGATCCGTGGCCGCGCGGGCCCCGTTGAGACACACCTTGAGCAACATGCGCGGCATGAAGCCATGGATGGCACCCCGCCCACGCGCTTCTTGAAGTTGCTGCGTCCGGTGGTGGAAATCCCGCTGCACGAAGGGGTGGGTGGGTTGTTCCCGGGTCCGTCCGCGTTTACCGATGAAGGACGCATCCCCAGCGCCGTGGAGAAGGAGCTTCCGAACGTGCGTGCTCCGGAGAAGGTCGTGTTCGGCCACACCGTCGAAGGGCTGCTGTCCGTTCTGGAGGGGCATCTGGAGGGGCCGCTCCGGCCGAAGTTGAAGGCGGTGGGGCTGGACCTGGACCAGAAGCTGGAGCCCGCCTATCCCAAGGACCAGTGGCACCAGATGCTGCTCCTGGCCGCGGAGGCGCTCTTCCCCGGCTTGTCGCCGCCGCAGGCGCACTGGCATCTGGGCGAGCGGTTCGTCACCGCCTACTTCTCCACCAACATGGGCCGCGCGCTCAAAGGCGTGCTGAAGCTGCTGGGCCCGGCGCGCACGCTGGAGCGCACCGCGCGCAACATGGCCTCCGGCAGCAACTTCCTGCTCGTGGACGTGGCGCGCCTGTCCGCCACCGACTACCGGCTGAAGGTGAGCAACGGCGGCGTCCACCCGGAGTTCATCGGGGCCCTGTGCCACTTCGGCACGCTGACCACGGGCGTGAAGGGGCTCTCCACCGTGGTCGAGGGCCGCGAGGGCCCCGCCGCGATGTACCGGATGCGCTGGTAGCGAGCCCCCGTGCTTCAGCCGTGGGAGACGACGAACTCCTGGTCTCCCACGCGCACCTGGAGCAGGCGCTGGATGCCCGACCCCAGCTTCCACCGGACGGCGAGCTGATCCATCCACGCGACGAACGCGGTGACGCGGAAGTCGTCGCAGGCCAGGTCATCCAGGGCCGTGAACACCTGCTGCACGGGGGAGGTCGCGTCGTTCTCCGCGATGACGGCCTCCGACTGGATGGCCTTGTTCAGCGCGATGAGCTTGTCGAGCAGCTCCTTCCAGAACACGTACACCTTCCCGTACGGCCGGCCCCCGATGTCGCCTCCGTAGCGCGAGGACTGCACGAGCACATCCGAGAACGTGCCCGTGCCGCCGGTCTGCTCCCAGTGTGACGCGACGAAGCCGTCCGCTCCCGCCTGCGTCTTCAGGTGCCAGGCCACGTTCGCCTTCGCCCGGTCGAGCGTCCAGTCCTTCGCCCCTTCCTTGAGGTACGCGTCCCAGAGCGGCGTGTAGAGCTCATCGCGGCGCTGGAGGTGGGTGCGCACGGGCTGGCTGGCCCGGGGCAGGGCGCGCGCCAGGGCGTGGGCGAAGGCGTTGCGTTCGAAGGCGGGCTCGGAGCCCAGCTTCGCCAGCAGCCGCCGGAAGCTGGGGTTGTCCACGCGCAGGTCCAGCCGCGTCTCGGTCTTCGTGCCGGGGGGCGCCGCGCGGAAGAGCCGATCCACCAGCGCTGGCGCGTCCTCCGGGCGGACCGCGCCCCAGACGGTGGCCGCGTCCACCGCGCGTTGGATGAGCTCCTTCGACAGGCCGTCCTCCACCTGGCTCTGGGCGAAGAACGCGTATTCGAATTCGTCCGCGCTGGGCGTGAGGCTGAAGCGCGGCATCTGGGCGCTGAAGTCGAGCCCCCAGCGGGAGGTCTTCCCGTACAGCACGCCGGAGCTGGTGTAGCCGCGCGCCCCCAGGAACGCGTAGCGGCGCGGGCCCTGCCGGTGGTCGCGGGACGCGTGCTGGACCACGGCCTTGAGCTTCCGCCGGTCCTCCTGCGAGGCGAAGTTCACGTCGCGCCAGCCCAGGCCCAGGCCCCAGACGCGCTGGGACTCCACGGACTTCATGTGGAAGTAGCGCCGCAGCCAGGCGTCGTTCACCCGGCGCTGGATGGAGGCCAGGTCGCCGGAGACGAACGCGCCGTGCGTGCCCGCCAGCTCCTCCACGGGCACCTCCAGCTCCAGGAGCGTCGCGTCCTCGGTGCTGCGCGCGTACTCGTATTCGAAGCCGGCCTTGAGCGCGCCGCTCACCACGCTCTCCACGAAATCCTTCAGTTCTTCATACGCGGCCGTCACCGCCGCGAGCGTGGGCTCCGCCGACTTGAGGAACCCCAGTTGCTTCAGCAGCGCGGCGGCGACCTGGAGGAGCGCGGGCTGGAGCGAGCCCTGCTCCATGCCCTCCACGAGCTTCAAGGCGTCCTGCACCTTGGAGTCCACGGCGCTCAGGATGGAGGCGAGCAGCGGCGACGAGTGCTCCAGCGACACGCCCGCGGACACGTGGACCGCCGCGGCGTCCGAGGTGGCCTTGCGGACCGACACGCGGAACGCTCCGCCGTCCCTGGGCCGGGAGAAGACGATGCGGAACTCGTCCTGGAGTGACACGGTGCCGCCGATGGACGCGCCTGCTTGCGCCTTCAGCTCGAACACCAGCTGCCCGGCCAGCCGCTTCGCGAGCGCCGCCACCAGGGACGTGCTGATGGCGGACCAGGACACCTTCACCCCGGCCTTCAGCGCCACGCAGGTCTGGAACGACAGGGCGTCACCGGGCTGGAGCGCCTGCACGTCCCCCAGCACGAAGGGCATGCGCAGGGACTTCGCGTCCGAACCCAGCGCGGCCTCCAGCGTCTGGGTGGCGGCGTGGCGCCGGTAGTCCGCCACCTTCACCTGGAGCGCCCCGCCGCCGCTCAGCTCGACGAAGGGGAAGTTCCCCTGGCCGTTGGCCTCCGCGCTCAGCTCCGCCGCGTACTTCAGCCAGCACGCGGCCCCGTCCGGGGAGAAGAGGGGCTCCACGGCGGATCCGTCCAGCTGCTTCGGGGGCACGCCGATGATGCCGTACGCGTCCTGGTCGTTCGGGTCGTTGAAGAGCTCGACGGGGACCTTGAGCGTGCCCGTCAGGGCCACCTGGCCTCCCTGGATGGGGATGGCCTTGTTGCCGTTCAGCTCCGCGTGGCCCAGCGCCTGCTCGTGCGCGGCGTTGCCCAGCGCGAGCTTGAGCGTGTTCACCGCCGGAATCTGGATGCTCCAGCTCATGATGCTCCCCCACCTTGGAATGCCCCCGTCGTGGGGACAGGTGATCCATCATTGCCGTGGGGCCTGCCCGGCCGCTTCTGACGGCGGGGAGGTGAGACTGTCCTCGCCGTGAAATCGTCATCACCCCGGGGATGTAGGGGTTGTCCACGAGTCGGTGTTCGGACTAACCAGGGGCCACCCAAGCCACGTCATCCCCCGAGACGTGGCGGAGGAGCCTCTCGTGTCGAACCCCTCGGAGATCGTCTTCGGCCATACGGTCGAAGGGCTGCTGTTGGCCCTGAAGGGCCGGCTGGAAGGTCCCAGTCCGCTGCGCGCGAAGCTGAAGGACGCCGGGCTGGACCTGGACCGGAAGCTGGAGCCCGCGTATCCGAACAGCGTCTGGCAGAAGCTGCTGCAGATTGGCGCGACGGAGCTGTTCCCGGGCGTGCCCATGAACGAGGCGCAGTGGCTGCTGGGCGAGCGCTTCGTCGCGGGCTACTTCGAGACGAACATGGGCCGCGCGCTGCAGGCGGTGCTGAGGCTGCTGGGTCCGGCGCGCGTCCTGGACCGCATGTCGCGCAACCTGGCCTCCGGCAGCAACTTCCTGCACGTGGACGTGGAGCGGCTGGCGGACACGGACTACCGCGTCCGGGTGAACGAGGGCGGGACCTACCCGGAGTTCATCGGCTCCATCTGCCACCACGGGATGCTGACCACCGGCGTGAAGGGACTCACCACCGTGGTCGAGTCCCGCCAGGGCCGCGCCGCCATCTACCGCGTGCGCTGGTAGTCCCGGGCTGTGTCCAGCAGTCCCTGCACCGCGCCTGTCACCTCGCGGTGAACCGTGAGCAGGGCCTCCCGGTCCGCCGCGTCGAAGCCCGGGGTCAGGTGGGTGGTCAGCGGGTCTCCCACCCATTGGGTCATCTTCACCGGGAAGGGCAGGGACAGCGGCCACAGGCCCGTGGCGCCCACGCCCAGCCACAGCGGCAGCCTCCCGGGCATCCCCACGCGCTTGCCCCATGCGTAGCCGTCGTTGAGGCCCACGTAGGCGTCGTCCATGCCGTGGCCCGCGATGGGGATGATGGGCAGGCCGTAGCGCACGGCCAGCCGCAGGTAGCCCAGCCGTTCTCCCCAATCCACGCGGTAGCGGTGCCGGAAGTCTCGGCAGCCCTCGCGCGTGCCTCCGGGCTGCACGAGGACGTGCTCGCCCTTCTTCACGGCTTCCTTGAGTAGCGGCCCGTCGCTGGTGACGAAGCCCAGCCCGTCCGCCACCTGCCGCATGCCAGGGATGCGGTCGAACGCGCCGTGCGCGATGCCGTGCGGCAGGTAGCCCAGATGGTCGTGCAGCGTCACGGTCAGCATGCACAGGTCCACCGCCAGGGGCCGGCCGTGGTAGCCCACCAGCAGCTTCGCTCCGGGGCGCAGCAGCGGCTCCAGGTTCACCACCTCGTAGCGGTGGTAGCGCTGGAGCAGGCGGAAGGTCGTCAGCCACGCGGCACGGGCCGCGGACGCGGTGAGCGTCACCCGCCCACCCGGTACAGCACCGCGCCGTGCGCCACGCCCGCGCCCACGCCCACCATCAACACGCGGTCCCCCGGCTTCACCGGCCGCGTGCGCCACAGCCGGTCCAACCCCGTGCCCAGCGACGCGGAGCCCACGCTGCCCACCGTGTCCACCACCGTGACGCTCTTCTCCGCTGGCACCTCCAACGCCTGGAGGATGGCCGCGAGCATGCTCCCGTTCGGCTGATGCGTGAGCACCCACTCCACGTCCGCCACCGTCAGCCCCGCGCCGTGGAGCACCTCCGACGCCGCGCGCTTCAGCGCTCCCAGCGCCACGCGCGTCATGTCGCGCGATGGGGTGAGGAAGCGCATGCCTTCGCGCTGTCCCGTCAGGTGCGGGTTTTCCAGCACGACGTCCGGCGGCAGCGTGCCGTCGTTGCCGAACGTGGCTCCCAGTACGCCCTCGCCGGGCCGGGCGTCGCCCAGCACCACCGCCGCCGCCGCGTCACCGAGCACCAGGTAGGGACGCGGGTCTTCCGGCCGCGTCGTGCGCGACAGCAGCTCCACGGACACCACGCCCACCGGCCCCAGCCCCGTCGCCACCGAGCGCGCCGCCAGGTCGAACGCGCTCAGGAAGCCCATGCACGCGTTGCCCACGTCCATCGCGTCGCACGTGCCGGAAAGCCCCAGCGCAGCCGCCACCCGGCTGCCGTTGGCCGGCGTGGTGACGTCCCCGCCCATCGACGACACGAACAGGATCCGCCGGAGCGCCGTCGCCGGAAGTCGCGCCGCCTCCAGCGCGCCCCGCAGCGCCTGCGCGCCCAGGTCCGCCGCGCGCGTGCCCGCTGGAGCGAAGTGCCGCGTGCGGATGCCCGTCTTGCGTTCGACCTCCGCCGCGTCGCGGCCCACGCGCGCGCAGACCTCCGCGGTCGTCACCGGCGGGCCCGGCAGCACGCTCGCGGTGCCGAGGATGCGGACTGGAATCATGCGCCCCTCCTTCCGCTGGCCGTGTTCCGGCGCCCTCGCAGTGCCGTCCAGGCCTACGGGCATCACGCGGCCCTCCGGCCACCGGTCGTGTTCCGGCGCCCTCGCAGCGCCTCCCAGGCCTGCTTGAGCTCCAGCAGCTTCTGCTCCAGGCCCATGTCTCGCGCGGCTTCGTCCAGCACCTGATCCACGTGCGTGAAGCGCATGGAGCCGAGCAACGGATGCTCGCGCGTGCCCACGTCGTAGCGCAGGTCGCCTCTCGCGGACTCCAGGTCTCCGTTGCGGTGCAGGAGCAGCACTCCGCTGGTCAGCAGGTCCTTGGCTCGCGCCACCGGGTTGAGCGCGGAGAGGAACAGCCCCACCGCTCCGGGCAGCAGTGGCCGCGAGGCGTGCTGATGGCCCGCGGGGAAGATGTTGCTGGAGAAGACCAGGTCCGCGCCCGCGTGGAGCAGCACGTCCACCGGCACCATGCTGGTGAAGGCCCCATCCACGTAGCGAGCGGGCGGCTGGAGCGTGGGCGCCCACACTCCCGGCGCCGAGCCGCTCGCGCGCACCGCCAGCGCCAGCGGCCCCTTCTCCAGCACCACGCACCGGCCCGTGGTCAGGTCCGTCGTCACCGGCAGGAAGCCCACGGGCAACTCCTCCAGCGCCAGGTCCCCCAGGTCGCCGCGCACCAGCCACTCCATGGCCTGCGTCGTCACGACCGAGGACAACGCCGCGGCGGACAAATGCCCACCCCGCGCCCGGTGCTGGAGCCGGCGCAGGCCGTCCAGGCCTTCACGCCCGTCGCGCGCGGTGCCGCAGTAGTACGCGCCCACCAGCGAGCCCATGCTCGCGCCGCTGAGGAAGTCCACCGGCACGTCCAGCGCCGCCAGCCTCCGCAACAGGTGCACGTGGTAGAAGCCCCACACGCCGCCGCCGCTGAGTGCCAGCCCCACGCGCCGGCCGGTGATGGCGCGCGCCCACCGCGACAGCGCGTCCCGCGTCCCCGCGTCCAGACCCAACGCCGCCAACGGCCGCGAGTCCCCGGGCCGCACCACCAGCCGCTCCCAGTCCAGTCGCAGCCGGCACCCGGGCGGCGGCGCTTCCTCGTCCCAGCCGTCCTCGTCCGGCAGCGAGCGCCCCCGCAGCGTCGGGCTGCCCTGCGGCCGCCACGGCGACAGCAGCACGGTAGGCAGCACCTGCGTCCCCACGCCGTCCGCCTCTCCTCCCGGCGGCACGAGCCGCACCTCCCGCGGCGTCAGCGACTCCGGCACCGGCACGCCATCCACCAGCACGCAGTCGAAGTCCTCACCCTCGGGGAGCAGTGGCGCTCCCGGCGTCACCGTGCGGCGGAACACGCGGTCGGCTCCGCGCACCGCGCCCTCCGTGCGCTTCGGCCCCGGGCGCACGAGCAGCACCCGGTCTCCGAAGTCGTGGACCATCACCTTCGCCACCAGCTCCACCAGCACGGACAGCGTCGCGGGCGGCAGCTCCAGCCCCTGCTGCGCGCGGAACATCACCACGTCCGTACGCGGCGCCGCACCGCCGCGGGGCCCCACCGTCACCGCCTCCAGCTCCTCGCGAGGAAGGAAGAGGGCCTGCGACGCGGACGCCGCCATCACCGTGACGGGCCACGCGCCGCGCGCGAGCGCCTCCACGCCCAGCGACATCCCCGAGCGCAGGTGCAGGAGCACCGTCCCGCCCGTCGTCACCCGCCACTCGCCCGAGCGCAAAAGGTAGATGCCGTCCACCGGCTCGCCCTCACGGCAGATGCCCTCGCCCGGCTGGGGCTCCACCGGCCGGGCCCGCTCCAGCAGGCGGAGCAGGACGGACGCACGCGCGTGGCGCAGCACGGGGGCTTGCTTCAACGTGTACAGCCACCGACGCCGCTCATCGACAGTCAGAGGAGAAGGCATGCGTCGCCCAAGGATAACCAGGACGCTCCGGCGCGGGGTAGCGCGCCGGAGTGCCTGCCCGCTCCGTGCGGGTCCTTCGCGACGCGCCTACGCCGGCTGGGGTCGCGGCGGCTCCCCCTCGGGAGGGATGGACGGCGGCGGCGGATTCCGCGGGCCGCTCGGTGAATTGCCGTGCTTGCGGTGCTTCAGGACCTTCGTGCGCGCGCCTTCCACCAGCGCGTAGAGCACCGGGATGAAGATGAGGTTCACGAAGGTGGAGAAGAGCATGCCGCCGAAGACGGCCGTGCCCAGCGACTTGCGCGCGGACGCGCCCGCGCCGCTGGCCAGCATCAGCGGCACCACGCCGAAGAGGAACGCGAAGGACGTCATCAGGATGGGCCGCAGGCGCGTCTCCGCCGCGTTGATGGCGGACTCCACCACGCCCTGCCCCTGCGCGCGCAGCTGCTCGCCGAACTCCACGATGAGGATGGCGTTCTTCGACGCGAGGCCCACCAGCATCACCAGGCCCACCTGACAGAACACGTCGTTCACCAGCCCGCGCAGGTTCTGCAAGAGCAGCGCGCCCATCATCGCGACGGGCACCGCGAGCATGACGACGAAGGGCAGGGCGAAGCTCTCGTACTGCGCGGCCAGCACCAGGAACACGAACACGATGCCCAGCGCGAAGATGACGAGCACGGTGTTGCCCGCGCTCTTCTGCTCCTGGGACAGGCCCGTCCACTCGAAGGAGAAGCCCGGCGGCAGGGCCTGCTTCGCCACGTCCTCCATGGCGGTGAGGGCCTGGCCGGTGGAGACGCCGGGGGCGCCCTGGCCGTTGATGTTCGCGGAGCGGAAGAGGTTGTAGTGGGTGATGTTGGGCGCCGTCGTCATGGGCGTCACCTTCACCAGCGCCTCCAGCGGCACCATGGCCCCGGTGTCCGAGCGCACGTAGAGGCTGCCGATGTCCTTCGGGTTGTCACGGAAGGGCGTCGCGGCCTGCACGAACACGCGGTAGACGCGGTTGGAGAAGGTGAAGTCGTTCACGTACTGGCTGCCCAGGTACACCTGGAGCGTGGAGAACAGCGAGGACAGGGGCACGCCCATGGCCTTGGCCTTCTCCCGGTCCACGTCGATGTTGAGCTGCGGCGCGCCCGCGGTGAACGCGGAGAACACGCCGCGCAATTGCTGCTCCTGGCTCGCCTTGCCCACCAGCGCCTGCGTGGCCTGCGCCAGCTCCTCCAGCGTGCGGCCACCCTGCTGGTCCTCCAGCACGAACTCGAAGCCGCCCACGCTGCCCACGCCGCGGATGGCGGGCGGTTGCAGGGGCAGCACGCGCGCGCCGCCCACCTGGGACAGTTGGGGGCGCAGGCGCTCCACCAGGCCCGCGACGCTGGACTCCTTCGCCTTGCGCTCCTCCCAGGGCTTCAGGTTGATGAAGAGCGAGCCGTAGTTGGCGCCCGTGCCCAGCAGCGAGAAGCCGCCCACGGTGAAGATCTCCGTGACCTCCTCCTGCTGCTTGATGATGCCCTCCACCTGGATGAGGACGTTGCGCGTGTACTCCAGCGACGTGCCCTCCGGGCCCTGCACCGCGACGATGAGGTAGCCCTGGTCCTCGTCCGGGATGAAGCCCGTGGGCGTGGCCCGGTAGAGCAGGCCCGTGGCCACGAGGAACACCGCGAAGATGCCCACGACGACCCAGCGCGCCTTGCCCAGCATCATGCCCAGGAGCTTGCCGTAGCCGCGCCGGAGCGAGTCCATGCCCTGGTCGAACTTGCGCGCCAGGATGAACTTCTTGCCTTCGTTGGGGCGCAAGAGGCGCGCGCACAGCGCGGGGGACAGGGTGAGCGCGACGAGCGCGGAGAGGCTGATGGAGAACGCGATGGTGAGCGCGAACTGGCGGTAGATGGCGCCGGTGGTGCCGGGGAAGAAGGACACCGGGATGAACACCGCGGACAGCACCAGCGCGGTGGCCACCACCACGCCGGCCACCTGCTGCATGCCCCGGTGGGTGGCCTCCTTCGCGTCCACCTTCTCGTGCTCGATGACGCGCTCCACGTTCTCGATGACCACGATGGCGTCATCCACCACCAGGCCCGTGGCCAGCGTCAGGCCGAAGAGGGTCAGCGTGTTGAGCGAGAAGCCGAACGCGTTGACGAACATGAACGTGCCGACCAGCGACACCGGCAGCGTCGTCACCGCCACCAGCACGCTGCGCCAGCCGTGCAGGAAGATGAAGATGACCAGGACGACCAGGAGGATGGCCTCGCCCAGCGCCTTGAGGACCTCCTCGATGGAGGCGCTCACCGCGGCCGTGGTGTCGAACGCCACCTGATACGTGAGGCCCGGCGGGAAGTTGGCGGACAGCCGCTTGAGCTCCGCCTCCACGCCCTCGCGCACGTCCAGCGCGTTGGAGCCGGGCAGCTGCGTGATGCCCAGGCCCACCGCGTCCTGGCCGTTGAAGCGCAAGAGCTGCTGGTAGTTCTCCGCGCCCAACTGCACGCTGCCCACGTCGCGGATGCGCACCAGGGCGCCGTCCGCGCCACGCTGGATGACGATGGCGCCGAACTCTTCTGGCGACGTCAGCTGGCCCTTCACCTGGAGGGACAGCTGGTACGCCTGCTCCTTGGAGGACGGGGCCTGGCCCACCTTGCCCGCGCCCACCTGGACGTTCTGCTCCTGGAGCGCGTTGAGCACGTCCTGCGCGGTGAGGCCGCGCCGGGCCAGCTCCGTGGGGTCCAGCCACAGGCGCATGGCGAAGCGGCGCTCGCCGAAGATACGCACGTCGCCCACGCCCTTCACGCGCAAGAGCGCGTCGCGGATGAAGACGTCCGCGTAGTTGCTGATGAACTCCGTGTCGTAGCGCTTCTCCTTGTCATAGACGCCGAAGGAGACCAGCAGCTGCGTCTGCGCCTTGCGCACCGTGACGCCCAGCGCGTTCACCTGCGAGGGCAGCTGCGGCGTGGCGGTGGCCACGCGGTTCTGCACGTCCACCGCGGCCAGGTCCACGTCGCGCGACGGGTCGAACGTGGCGGTGATGGTGGACTGGCCGTCGTTGGTGCTGGTGGAGGACATGTAACGCATGCCCTCCATGCCGTTGAGCTGGCGCTCCAGCACGGTGGTGACGGCGCTCTCCACCGTCTCCGCGGACGCACCGGTGTAGGTCGCCGTGACCTGGACCTGCGGCAGCGCCAGCTCCGGGTACTGCTCGATGGGGAGGCTGGGAATGGAGATGGCGCCCACCAGCGTGATGAGGATGGACAGCACGCTGGAGAAGACGGGGCGCTTGATGAAGAAGTCGGTGAACATGGCAGCCCCCTACCGACCCGCGTCCGCGCCGCCGCCCATGCCCTGGGCAGGGGGGAGGGGCATGCCTTCGGTCTGGCCCTTCGCCTGTGGCGCGGGCTTCGGCTGGATGGGCATGCCGTCCCGCAGCTGCTGCACCCCGCTGATGATGACCTGGGTGCCCGCGTCCAGGCCCTTGAGCACCTCGTAGTCGTTGCCCTCCACCAGGCCCAGCGTCACGGGCTGGCGCTTCACCACGGTGCCGGCGTCGCCTTCGCCCACCACCATGGCGAAGGACTGGCTGCCCTGCCGCGTCACCGCGGTGGTGGGCATCTTCAAGGCGTCTCGCACGTCGTAGACGAGCTGCGCGCGCACCAGCTGGCCGGCCCGCAGGCCCACGGTGTTGTCGAAGGCGGCCTTCACCTCCACGAGCTGCGTGTTCGGGTTGGGCGTGGGGGCCACGAAGAAGGCGGGGGCGCGGACGATGGGCTCTCCGTCCTCGTTGAGGACCTCCAGCGGCGTCTCACCCACCTTCACCCGCGCGGCCTGGTCCACCGGCACCTGCACGGACAGCTCCAGGGCGCGGCTCTGGTCCACGATGGTGAGCGCCGTCTGCGGCGTCACGTAGTCGCCCAGCTTCACCGGGATGTCGCCCACGACGCCGTCGAAGGGGGCGCTCACGTTGAAGAAGCCCAGCTGCACCTGCTGGTTCTGGATTTGCGCTTCGGCCGCCTGGGCCTGGGCCTCGGATTGCGCCGCCTGGGCCACGGCCTGTTCGTAGTCCTGGCGGCTGACGAGCCCTTCCTTGAGGAGCTGCGCGCTGCGCTCACGCGTCTTGCGCGCGAACTCGCGGTTGGCGACGGCGGAGGCCTTCTGGGCCTGGGTGGCGCGCAGGGAGGCCTGCTCCTGGCGCGGATCCACGACGAGCAGCACCTGTCCGGCCTTCACCTTCTGGCCGGGGCGGACGGGGATCTTCTGGATGTAGCCGGCGACCTGCGGGACGACGGTGATGCTGCTGCGGGAGATGAGCGTGCCCACGTACTCGCTCGTGTCGCGCACCGGGCCGGGCTTCACCGCCAGCACCTGCACGGGCGTGGGCTTGCCGCCGCCCTGGCTCTGCTGGCCCGCCTGGGGGCCGCCTCCGGGCGCGGCCTGGCCGGGGTCCTTGCCGCCACTGCACCCGCCCGCCGTCAGCGCGAGCACGAGTCCCCACGCGCCCCAACCGCCCCTCACCAATCGCATGCCGCCTCCGACAGGAATGCATCCACCTGGGCCTGGCGGAACTGGAAGTCGCGGATGACGAGCTCCAGTTCCGCCTGCCGCAGGGCCCCGGCCGCGTCCACCAACTCGAGGCTCGTTCCGGTGCCCACCTCGAAGCTGCGGCGGGTGAGCCGGTCGTTCTCTTCCGCGAGTTTCCGCTCGCGGTCCGCCAGTTCGCGCGTCGCCTGGGTCACCTGCACGACGCGCTTCGCCTGAGTCACTTCGATGACGACGTTGCGCTCCCGGTTGGTGTAATCCGCGCGGGCCTGCTCCAACTGGCCGCGGGCCTGGCGCAGGCGGCCCTCGCGCGCGCCGCCGTCCCAGAAGGGCAGCACCAGGCTGGCGCCGACGTTCCAGATGGGCACCTCCGCGAAGCCCGGGTTGACGGTGAGCGCGGTGGTGGTGCTGGTGAGGTCCAGGGTGGGCGCGTACTGGCGGTACACCTCGCCGATGGCGCGCTCGGCCACCACCTGGCGCGACTTCGCGGCGGCGATGTCCGGGCGGTTCTCCAGCGACTCCAGCGTGCGGCAGGCGGCCTTCGCGCCCTCGAACAGCGTCGTCAGCTCCAGGCCCGGCTTGATGCCCACGGCGGACGGGGTGCCCAGGGCGAGGCCCAGCGCCTCGCGCGCCTGGCGCAGGTTCTCGTCACCGGTGACGACGTTGCGGCGGGCGGCCTGGGCGTCCTGCTCCACGCGGACGACGTCCAGGCGGGTGCCGGCGCCCAGTTCGAAGCGGCGCTGCGCGAGGGCCAGTCGCTCCAGCGCGGTGCGCAGGTTGACGCGGTTGACCTCCGCCAGGCGCTCGTTGGAGGACACGGAGACGAGCGCCTGCGCGAGGCCCCGGGTGAGCTGCCGGCGCGTCTCCGCGAGCGACAGGGCGGCGGTGCGCCGCGACTCCTTGGCGCTGCCCAGGGCGTAGAGGCTGGCCAGGTCCACGACGGGAACGTTGGCGCTGAGCACGCCGATGCCCAGCAGCTCCGTGGGCGTGAAGCCCCCGGCGCCGCTCACGCCACCGCCCACGCCGCCGCCGACGCCACCACCGACGGCGGGGATCTCCGGGTTGAGGATGTTGTACTGGACGGACAGGTTGCCGGAGACGGACGGCAGCAGGTTGGCGAGCGCGATGCGCCACGTGCCCGCGGCGACCTCCACCTGGCCCAGGACGGCCTGGAGGTCGGTGGAGCGCTGGCGCAGGAGCGTGAGCGCTTCGTTCCAGGACTGGATCTGCTGGGGCGCGGGAGGCGCGGGCGTGAGCAGCGGATCCGACACGTTCGCCTGGAACGGCGGTGGCACTTCGGGAACGTCGTCCGGGTTCTGGGCCGCGGGCGTGCTGGCGCGGCCGGGCTGGGGCGGAGCGGGAGCGCGGGGTGCGTTCGGCGCCGGAGCGTTGGGCGCGGGAGCGGCGGGTGGCGCCACGGAAGGCGTGGGTGGCGGAGGCGCGGGTGGAGCGCGCTGCGGGGGCGCGGTGTATTGCGCGAGGACGGGACGGAGGGGTCCGGAGCCATGCGGCGCGGGTGTCTCACCGGGGATTCCGGTGGGGACCAGCAGGGCTGCGAACACGAGCGCGTTCATAAGAGGTGCTCCCCAGGTAGGGGCGAAGCCAGCCCCCGGCCACGGTTCGCGCCCCCCGGCGCTCCAGTGGACAACACAGCAGGGCGAGGAATTGCTCAGCAGTCGATGAACAGGCCTCGGGCCAGGGGCTGGAGGTCCGGGGTAACCCTTACGGACGCAAGGGGAGGGAGGCTGAAGGGGCTCGTGGAGACATGGCGCGTCCTGACGCGGGCTGGGGAAAGGGAAGCGCCAACGTGCGTCGCGACCGCCGAGCAGGCGTCTGTCTTCAAGGGAGGGCGGGCGTTCAAAACGCCACGTCCGTCATGACCGCCAGGTCAGGGGCCCGGAGGTGCGCCGGTCCCCGCGTCTGGGAAAGGCAGAGGCACGGAGCCATCGGGTGCATCGAAGGACCGGCCGACCTCCGACGTGGGAACCAGGATGCCGGCCCCCGCATCCGTGGGCGCCAGCGATTCATCCGGCTCGCCATCCCGTAGGCGGCGGAGGATCCGGCCATCGCTCCCGACCGCGTACTGCGCGCCCGAGTGCAGCGCGGGAACGGTCATACCGCAGGCCTGGGGATCCTCATCGATCCGGATGAAGAGGATGCCTTGCCGCTGGATGACCCTGTATCGGTGTGACTCGCGCCGGTCGACGCACGGAGTGTTGGAATCCTGCGGGCCCAGGAAGTCGGCGGCGGCGACTTCGAGCGCACGCAGGACACTGCCGCTCAATTCGACCGTGCCTCCCTCCGCGGCGGGTTGCTCGAAGAAGCGGGGGAACTCGATGGACGCGTCATTCGTCCAGGCCTCACGCGTGGGCGTGGACCGCAGGCAGCCCGCCAGGAGCAATGCTGCTGGAAGCAAGATGCGCTTTGTCGCCATGAGCCCTCTTCGTGAATGCGCCGACCCCGCGCCTAATGACGATCGATCCGGTAGTTCTGCGCGTCGATCCACTTCACGCTGCCAATGGACTTGTGGCGCCATTGATTCCGCTCCTGAGTCCACTTCGACAGATCACCGGTGGTGGGCGTGTACTGGAAGAAGCCATCACAGGTGGGATTCGCGGGGTCGCTCGATGCCGAGAAGAAGGCCACGAGGGAAAGCCGCAGCATTCCTGCTTTCGTCTTCACCTCCCAGCCATGCTCCAGTCCCATGGCGACGATGTAGCGGATGTCCTGTTCCGTGAGCTCACCTTCGTAGGGATGCGTGTGGAGCAGATACACGTAGCCCAGGCTCTCGGGAGGGTAGCGGGCGTCGTCCACCTTGGGAGGCAGGCGGCAGCTCCGTTTGCCACGCGAGTCCTGGATCGTCGTCACGGACATCATGCTCATCTCGAACCGCTCGTCGGGCGTGTAGTAGACCCATGCGCAATACTCCTGCGACAGGTCCCACCTGAGCCGGAAGTTCACGTCCGACTTCCGTCCCGCCGTGGCATGCGGCTGCTTCAGCATCAGCGAGCAGGCGGAGATGAGCGCGTCCGAGTACGTGTCGAAGGGCCCAAAGCCCGGCATCGGGCCCGGGATGCGCTCGGGAATGTCTCGCGCGTTGATCCGCACGACTCCAGGTGCCGCCGCAGGCTGGGCGCAGGCCAGCGCAAGAAACAGCGGCGACACACCCAGAACCCTCGCCCAGGCCCCCATCCTCACTGCGCCGGCAACATGCCCAGCCGCTGCCTGGCGAACCTGTTCTGCGGATCGAACCGGAGCGCTTCCTCCAGCCGCTCGCGGCCCCTGGCCGGGTTGCCCTGCACCACGTAGAGGTCCGCCAGCCGCACCAGCACGTCCGCGTTGTAGGGCTGCAGGTCCAGCGCCTGTTCGAACTCGCGCGTCGCCGTAATCACGTCCCTGCGGCGCATGGCCAGTTGCCCCAGCATCACGTGCGGCTGCACCAGCCCGCGCGTCTCCGGCTCCGTCGCCAGCGCCTGCAACGCGGGCATCGCGCGCGGATCCCCGAACGCAGCCAGCGTCAGCGCCGCGCCCTGCCGCACCCACAGCGAGCCGTCCTTGAGCAGCGACGCCAGGTCCTCCGTCGCCTCGCGCGCGTTCGCCGCGCCCAACCCGTCGATGATGTCCGAGCGCAACGTGGGGTCCGTCGTCCCCTTCAGCGCCGCCCGCAGCGCCGGCACCGCGTCGTGCTTGAACCGGCGCGCCAGGAACTTCGCCGCCGCGCCCCTGAGCGTGCCCGCCTCCGACGTGTCCGCCAGCACCGCCTCCAGCGCCCCGCGGCTCTGCGCCGCCGTCTTCTCGTCGAACGCGTCCGCCAGCCGCAGCCGCCGCGCCTGCCGCGCCTCCGCCTTCGGCCACCACTTCACCAGCGACGCCTGCATCGCGTCCGGCGTCTGCTTCGCGTGACAGCTGTTGCACGCGTTGGGGATGTCGTGGCGCGCCGTGTTCTGGGGCGCCGGCACGTCCAGCGCGTGGTCCGCGAAGTGGTCCAGCACGCCCGACACCACCGGCGGCATGTGACACGCCAGGCAGTCCTGCGCCGCCGCGGCCTTGTGGTGCGTGTGCTGCTCGCCCTGCGCCACCACCTCCTGATGACAGCCCTGGCACGTGGACGCGTTCACCGACGTGCGCGCCGCCACCGGCTTCTGCTTGCGCACCTCGTTGGGCGCGTTCGCGTCGTGCGGCGCCGTGTGGCACGTCAGGCACGTGGCCCCGCCCTTCATGTGACACTGGGACTGGATGAGCGCCTGGTACTCGAAGCTGGAGGTGCTGGGACGGCCGTCCGCGAAGAAGTCCCCGGAGCGGTCGTTGCCCACCAGGAGCACCATGGGCTGATAGCTCGCGTCGTAGCGCTGGCCAGGCTGGAAATGGTGCTTCGCGTCCAGCATGGGGAACAGCGTGCGGCGCGGCCCGTGGCACTGCGCGCACACGGAGAAGCCCTCCTCCTTCGACAGCTTCGCCGGCTGGATGATGTCCGCTGGCAGCTGCGACTCCGCGTGCAGCCCGCCGGGCCCATGGCAGGACTCGCACGCGACGCCCGCGTCCGCGAACTTCGTCTCCCACTGGTGGCTCGCCCGGTCATAGCGCGCGTCCAGCCCCGTCACGTGGCAGTCCAGGCACGCGTGCTGCGCGCTGCGGCGGAAGTTCGTCCAGAAGAACGGGTGGTCCGGCGACAGCGCCCCCTGCTTCTTCTCCGAGTAGTCCACCCACTCGCTCTTGCCCGTGACGTGGAAGTACACCGGCATCACCTGCCAGCGGCCATCCGGCAACAGCGTGATGGGGTCCTGCATCCGCTTGCCGCCCACCACCCACTGCACCGGCCACTCGCCCAGGTTCCCGTCCGCGCCCTTGGTGCGCATCAGGTACTGGCTCCCGTCGCGCCGCATCCACGCCTCGCTGGACTCGCCCTTGAAGTGCGTGCCCGCCGTGAACGCACCCACCACGTACGGCTTCGCCGCCGGCGACAGCGCCCGCGCGTGCCAGTCGTGCTTCCAGCCCGTGTGCTGCTCCTCGTGGCAGTCCGCGCACACCTGCGAGCCCACGAAATGATTCGGCTTCGCGGGCGGCGCCTCCACCGTCTTCACCGGCACGGGCGCGGCCATGCTGCCCGCGTTCACGGGGGCCGCCGGAGCCTGGGCCACCGGCGGAGACACGGCGGGCGTGGGCGCGGACGACGGGCGCAGGAAGAAGAACAGACCCGCCGCGAGGACCACCACCGCGAGGGCGACAAGGACAGGGCGAGAGGAGCGCATCGGGAAGGTACCGCGTCCATGCTCCTCCCAAGCGCCGGGCGGCACAAGCGGCGCTCCGCGCAAGCCCTTCTCCTCCAGTGGACAACGACCTCCCAGGGAGGGCTGCGGTCCTGGCGAGCCCTGGATTAGGGTCCCCCTCCAAGCGAAGGGAGGCCGTGCCCATGCCCATGCGGTCCGTGAATGGAACCCGGCTGTACTACGAGGACACCGGCGGCTCCGGAGACGTGGTCCTCTTCAGCCACGGGCTCCTCTGGAGCACCCGGCTGTTCGACCCGCAGGTGGAGGCCCTGCGAGGCCGCTTCCGCTGCATCTCGTACGACCACCGGGGTCAGGGCCAGAGCGACGTGCCCCCGGAGAAGGTCATCGACATGGAGACGGTGTACGCGGACGCGGTGGCGCTCATCGAGTCACTGGGCGTGGCCCCCGTCCACTTCGTGGGCCTGTCCATGGGCGGCTTCGTGGGCCTGCGGCTCGCGGCGCGCCGGCCGGACCTGGTGCGCTCGCTGGTGCTCCTGGAGACGTCCACCGACCCCGAGCCCACCGCCAACGTGCCGCGTTACACCGCGCTCAACCTCGTCGCGCGCTACGTGGGCCTGGGCCCCGTCACCGCGCCGGTGATGCGCATCATGTTCGGCACGTCGTTCCTCACCGACCCCGGCCGGGCGGAGGAGCGGGCGTTGTGGCGCACGCGCCTCAAGAACAACCGCCGTGACATCTACCGCGCCGTCAACGGCGTCATCCAGCGCAAGGGCATCCCGGAGGAGCTGCCGCGCATCCGCACGCCCACGCTCGTCATCGTGGGGGAGGAGGACCGCGCGACGGTGCCCGCGAAGGCGGAGCGCATCCACTCGCTCATCCCGGGCTCGAAGCTGGTGCGCCTGTCGCGCGGAGGCCACTCCTCCACCGTGGAGGAGCCGGCGCTCGTGAACGCGGAGCTCGCCCCCTTCCTCACCCAGCACGCGTCCAACCAGGCCGCGCACGCGGGCTGACGCGCCGTTAACCCACACCCAGGAGGGTTTCCCCATGCCAGTCGCGAAGTGGAATGGCGTCGTGCTCGCGAAGAGCGACACCTACGAGACCGTGGAGGGCAACGTCTACTTCCCGCCCGACAGCCTGGTGCGCGAGCACTTCAAGCCCAGCGCCACGCACACCACCTGCCCCTGGAAGGGCGAGGCCAGCTACTACTCCGTGGAGGTGGACGGGAAGACGAACGCGGACGCGGCCTGGTACTACCCGGAGCCCAAGCCGGCCGCGTCCAACATCCAGGGCTACGTGGCCTTCTGGAAGGGCGTGACGGTGGAGCGCTGAGGTCAGCGGCCGGTGAGGTACTTGCCCCAGCGCAGGCTGTTGCGCAGCTGCGTGACGATGAAGGCGGGCACCCACTGGAGCAGGTTCGCCTCCGGCTGCACGTCGTAGCCGTTCCACAGGTTGTCGTCGATGCGGTTGGCGTCCAGCGTCGTGGGGTAGGGCGCGGGCATGCCGCCGAAGCACTCCCCTTGCGAGAAGAAGAGGTCCCACAGCGTGGCGGCCTCCGCGTGGTCGTCCGCGATGAGGCGCGTGTCCACGCCCAGCAGCGAGCCCAGCAGCTTCCAGAAGAAGTACCAGCGCTGCTCGTTGTACTCGTAGCCCTTGTCCACCCACGCCTGCGCGACGACGTACGCGAACGTCAGCAGCGTGAACGCGACCCCGCTCTGGTTGTAGCAATGCTGCCGCCCCGTGTTGAGGGACCGGTAGTGGCCGAGCGCGGAGTTGTGCATCTGCGCCAGCAGCAGCGTGGTGGACAGGGTGCGCGTGCTGTAGAGGCTGCCCCAGCCCATGTTCATGTTGCCGTAGAGGATGCGCAGCATGATCTGCGCCGTCTCGATGACCCGGCGGGACACGATGGTCTTGAGCTTGCTGTGCGGGCGCTGCTCGAACAGCGACGACACGTCCTTGTGGTAGTACGTGGCCCGGAAGGACACGCCCGCCAGCTGGTTCACGGACGCGCCCTGGAAGAAGACGTAGAAAGCCTCGTCGCGCGCGGCCTCGAAGTCCCGCAGGAACTGCGCGGAAGAGCCCACGCCCGTCACCGCCTGCGTGGCCACCGAGTGCGCCGGCCCGTAGAGCACCTTCGCGATGCGGTGGTCGCTGTACGTGTTGCCCCAGTAGCCCTCGATGGCGGAGAAGGCCTTCAGCGCGGGCCGCCACGCGGTGCCGTTCACGCCGGGCGTCTCGCGGATGTGCTTCTTCCAGTGCTGCCGCAGCTCCTCCATGAACTCCGGCTCCGCGGCGCTCATGATGCCGTACAGGCTGTTGGCCGCGTTGAGCGGGTCGCCCAGGATGGCGGTCAGGTTCTGGCCACGGAAGGTGAAGGGCATGGGGGCGGGCTCTCCAGCGGACGGCGTTCCCGGCCCAGTGTAGAGAAATGTTGAATCTGTAACAAACCGCCCGTCCTGGAAAACCCGACACGTAGGGGATGTGACGGGGCGGGGTGGACCGGACTTTCCGTGCGGACGCGAGCGGCGATGCTCGGACTTTTGGCGGGGCGTGGCCCTCGCGTGGAGGAGCGGAGCCTTGGCGACGGTGTCCCTGCAGGACGTGCGCAAGGTGTACCGGGGTGGGGTGGCGGCGGTGAAGGGCGTGACGCTGGACATCGCGGACGGCGAGTTCGTGTCGCTGGTGGGCCCGTCCGGCTGCGGCAAGTCCACGACGTTGAACCTCATCGCCGGGCTGGAGGAGCTGTCCGGCGGCGAGCTGAGAATCGACGGGCAGTTGGTGAACGACCTGTCGCCGCGCGAGCGTGACATCGCGATGGTGTTCCAGAGCTACGCGCTCTACCCGCACCTGGACGTGGCGGGGAACCTGGCGTTCCCGCTGAAGGTGGCGGGCATGGACGCGAAGGACGTCGACGCGCGCGTGCGCGAGGTGTCCGGCGTGCTGGGGCTGGAGGCGCTCCTGTCGCGCCGGCCGAAGGAGCTGTCGGGCGGACAGCGGCAGCGCGTGGCGCTGGGACGCGCGCTGGTGCGCAGGCCCAAGGTGTTCCTCTTCGACGAGCCCCTGTCCAACCTGGACGCGGCGCTGCGCACGCAGATGCGCGGTGAAATCAAGAAGCTGCACGAACAGCTGAAGGCCACGTTCATCTACGTCACGCACGACCAGGCGGAGGCGATGACGCTGTCGGACCGCGTGGTGGTGATGAGCCAGGGCGAGGTGCAGCAGGTGGCCCCGCCGCGCGAGCTGTACGACGCACCGGTGAACCTCTTCGTGGCGGGCTTCTTCGGCTCGCCGCGCATCAACCTGGTGAAGCCCCAGACGCTGGGTCTGTCCGACGGGGACGCGGTGCTGGGCCTGAGGCCGGAGCACCTCCAGGTGGGGCAGGGCGCCCGGCCGGACGACGCGCGCGAGGGCCGCGTGTACCTGGTGGAGCCCATGGGCGCGGAGGTCTGGGTGACGGTGGAGACGGGCGGCGAGCGCATGGTGGCGCGGGCGCCCGGGGACTTCCACGCCGCGAGCGGAGACCCGGTGTGGCTGCGCCACGACGCGCGTTACCTGCGCCGGTTCGACGCGAGGACGGGGCGCGCGGTGTGAGTCAGGCGTAGACCTGTTCGCTCTCCACCATGGGTTCCAGCCGGCGCTGGAGGGCGGCGAGCCGTTCGTAGCGCTGGTGCAGCGCTTCCTTGTGCTCGCGTTGATCCGCCCGGGCGATTTCATCCAGCAGCGTTTGCAGCGAGGAGTCCACGGCGTCCTTCAGCACGCGCGATTCGTCGTTCGACAGTTCCAGCAGCATGGGGGTCTCCTTGAGGCAACGTTAGGCACCGCGTGACGGGGCCGCGCGCAGGGCAGGCACACAGGCGTGGAAGAAGGCGGCCCGAGGGCCCACCGGGCTGCCTGCCACGCCGCGCACGGCGGCGGGAGCGACCCCACTCTGGGTGAGGACCCCATGAGCGCGAGGAGCGACGCGATGATTCACGCGGGAGAGGTTCGCGAGGGCATGTCGGTGCGCACCGCCGACGGACAGCAACTGGGCCGGGTGGCTGGCGTGGGCGACACGCACTTCGAACTGGAGCAGGGGCTGGTGCCCATTCCCCGGCGCGACTACCTGGTCGAATACAGCGACGTGGAGGCCGTGAGCGGAGATGAAGTCCTGCTCAAGCCCGCGGACCACTCGCAGCTCACGCTGGAGGAGGACGACGACGGCGGGGCCCTGCCGCCGCGCCACAGCGAGGGCCTGGAAGCGGAGCCCACGAACGACCCCGTGGGTCCCATGCGGCACTAGTGCGTCCAACCCGGAGGGCAGGGCAAGTCCCTGGAATCACAGGGCCTTGCGGTCGCCTGGGTGTCAGACCGGCGGGTTAAACGGACCCCTCGACCTGACGTCCCGGTGGGGCCATGCGACGGTTTTCGACTTCTTGCGTCACGATGCTGTGGTTGGGAGTGGTGTTCGCGTGCGGCCCCGCGCCGCGAGCGGATGCGGGGGGCGTGGAGGCGCCGGTGCCGGGCGTGTTGTCCACGCCGAGGCGGCTGTTGCCGTACATCGCGTTGGACGACGGGCGGGTGCTGGCGGCCGGAGGGCATGACGGCAACCGCACGTTGGGCAGCAGCGAGGTCTTCGAGCCGGGCACGGGGCGTTGGAGGTCCACGGGGGCGCTGCGCACGGCGAGGCGCAACCACGCGGCGGTGCGGCTTCTGGATGGCCGCGTGCTGGTGGTGGGCGGCTCCAACGGCGTGACGGTGGGCGCGCTGGCGAGCGCGGAGCTGTACGCGCCGGACACGGGAGCGTGGACGCAGGCGGCGTCCATGAGCGAGGCGCGCAATGATCCGGCGGTGGTGGTGTTGCCGGACGGGCGCGTGCTGGTGGCGGGGGGCACGGACGTGGACCTGCGGCCGGTGCGTTCAGCGGAGTTGTTCGACCCGGTGACGGGGACGTGGAGCGCGGCGGAGGCGCCCGCGTACGCGCGGGGCGGCGCGGGGACGGCGGTGGTGCTGCGCACAGGCAAGGTGCTCTTCGCGAGCGGCCTGCAATCGGAACTCTACGACCCGGTGACCGGCCACTGGGAGAAGGCGGGAACGGTGGGCGGCGCGGCGGGGACGCACCGGCTGGGGCACACCGTGACGCTGCTCCCGGACGGGCGCGTGTTGGTGGTGGGCGGCACCACGACGCAGGCCGCGCGGACGGCGGAGGTGTACGTGCCGGAGCGAAACGACTGGGAGTTGGTGGAAGCGCCAGCGGTGCCGAGAGAGCACCACGCCGCGCTGCTGACGGCGGAGGGCGCGGTGCTGGTGGTGGGCGGCGAGCACTCCTCCACAGGCACGCTGGACTCCGCGGAGCGCTTCGACCCGGTGAAGGGCCTCTGGACGCAGGCGCCCACGCTGCATGAGCCGCGAGGCGAAGCCGGAGCGCTGTGGCTGCGCCGGGGCACGGTGCTGGTGGTGGGCGGAGTGAACGAACTGGGCACCCTGGCCACGAGCGAGGAATACGTCCCCGCCCCCGCCATGGCCCAGGTCACGCCTGGCGAGTAGAGAACGGGTATGGGCACCGCAGGGTGATTCCGGTTCAAGGAGGCGGCAGGGACGATGCCGCATGAACTTCAGGACGTCAGGTACTATTCTCGGCCTCCTGGTGCTCGTGATGGCCCTCGGCGTGGGTTGCGCCTCCGCGCCTCCCACGGAGCTTCGAGCGGATCATGCGCGCGGACCCGGCAGCTTCTGCGCGCTGAACCCCGAAGGCTGCGCTCCGCCGCCTGCGCCCACACCCGGAACGTTCGACCTGGACTCCTGCTTCAGGGCCTGTGATGCGGGAGGCGCGGCCCTGGAGTCATACTGCCGGGGTCTCGCCGAGACTTGGCAGCGGCAGCTCTGCTGGTCCGTCGTCCAGGGCTCGAAGGCCGCATGCAAGGGCATGTGCTCGCGCATCAACGCATGCGTTTCCCATTCCACCGCCTGCCCGCCGGATGAAGGGTAAGGAGCCATCCATGAACCCTGGTCCTCCGCAGCACGCGTCCATCAGCGACCCCGTGGCCGATGACTACTGGTCCTTCGAGGATGACCATGGCCGCAAGCACGTCTCCCGCGTCACCCTGGGCCGGCCCGCGCCCATTTCCCAGGATGCCAATGGGGACTGGTATTGCCCGCTGATCATCGGCCATGCGGTGCCCATCACCGTCAGCATGGTGGGCGTCGGCCCGGTGGATGCCCTGCTCAACGCCGCGCGGTTCGTCCGCGAGCATTTCCACGAGCTGCGCAAGGTCAGCCCCCGCGCCACGCCTCCAGGCTCCACGGATTCGAAGTGAAGCCGGGACAGTGTGTCTGGCTTTTCCTTGAATGACTGGCAACGGCGGTTCCGGGAGCCCTTTTGCTCCGCGCCGCGCGACAGGGTGCGTGACAGACTGCGCGCCCATGCGCTCCTGGAAACACCTGCTCGTCGTCCCGCTCGTCTGTTCCTCCGCCTGCGCCACCGCGCCCGCCGCCCCCTCGAAGCCCGAGGCCCCGGCCGCCGCCGCGCCGGCCACTCCCGCCGCCGCGCCCGTGGCCCCCGCCGCGCCCGTGCGCCCCTTCGGCACGCTGCGCGAACAGTCCGCCCGCCAGCAGGCGTGGCTCAAGGAGCGGCTGGAGACCGGCGTGCCCCAGCTCATGCGCAAGCACGGCGTGCGCATGTGGGTCGTCCCCATGCGCGAGTACAACGAGGACCCCGTCTTCAAGGCGCTCGTCGCCCCCACCACCTTCGCCGCCCGCCGCCGCACCATCTACGTCTTCTTCGACCGGGGCGCGGACAAGGGCGTGGAGCGGCTGGCGCTGGGCGGCAGCACCCAGGGCGGCCTCTATGAGGCCCGCCGCGCCCCCATGATGGTGGACCGCGGCGGCTCGCAGCGCGCCGCGGAGCTCCTGGGCCCCGAACAGTGGCTGCTCCTCAAGCAGGTCGTGGAGGAGCGCAAGCCGGACTCCATCGCCATCAACGTGTCGCCCGCCATCGCCTTCGCGGACGGCCTCACCCACGGCGAATACGAAGGCATGACCCAGGCCCTGGGCCCCACCTGGACCCAGCGGCTCAAGCCCGCCGGAGGCCTGCCCCTGGACGTGCTCGGCTGGCGCGGCGCCGACGAGGTCCGCTTCTACGCCGACCTCCAGAAGTACGCCTGGAACCTCATCCAGACCGCCTTCTCCAATGCCGTCATCACCCCCGGCACCACCACCACCCAGGACGTGGAGTGGTGGATGCGCCAGCGCCTGGCCGACGAAGGCCTGGACACCTGGTTCCAGCCGGACGTGGACGTGCAGCGCCAGGGCGCCACCGAGGAGCAGGTGGGCGACAACCCCGTCATCCAGCGCGGCGACGTGCTCCACTGCGACTTCGGCGTCACCGCGCTGCGCCTCAACACCGACACCCAGCACATGGGCTACGTGCTGCGCGACGGAGAGACGGACGCCCCCGAGGGCCTCAAGGCCGCGCTCAAGGCGTCCAACCGGCTCCAGGACATCGTCACCGGTGAAATCAAGCCGGGCCGCACCGGCAATGAAGTCCTGCGCGCCTCGCTCGCGCGCATGAAGTCCGAAGGCATCAACGGCACCGTGTACTCACACCCCATTGGCCTGCACGGCCACGGCGCCGGCCCCATGATTGGCATGTGGGACCGCCAGGAGGGCGTGCCCGGCAACGGCGAGCACAAAGTGATGCCCGACTCCTGGTTCTCCATCGAGTTGCAGGCCACCAGCCCCGTGCCGGAGTGGAACCAGCAGCCCGTGCGCTCCGCCCAGGAGGAGGACATCGTCGTGGACTCGCAGGGCGCCGTGCACTGGGCCTTCCAGCGCCAGACGTCCTTCCACCTGGTGCGCTAGACGGCCTACTTCGCCACGCCCGTCATGGACTTGAGCAGCGTCACCAGCGCCTGCTTCTCCTCGCTGCTCAGGTCCAGCTTGACGATGGTCTCCGTGCGCACGCCCGCGAAGGTGCCGTCCGGGTCGCCGCCCTTGTTGTAGAACTCGACCACGTCCTCCAGCGTCTTCTCCGCGCCGGTGTGCATGTACGGCGCGCTCAGCGCCACGTTGCGCAGGGTAGGCGTGCGGAACGCGCCCTCCACCTCCGTGGGCTTGCTCTGCGCCTGCGCCTTCAGCGTGGACAGCCGCGCCGCGTCGATGCCGCCAGGCGCGTCGCTGTAGGGGCCCGCGGCGTTGAACGGCCAGGACACCAGCGCGTCCACCGCGTCCGCCTGCCCGCGCCGCCCCGCGCCCGAGTCCTTCAGCCCCAGGTTGTGGAACTTGTCGTCCGACAGCGAGCGGCCCTTGTGGCACACCACGCACTGGCCCTTGCGCATGAACGTCTTCAGGCCCAGGTACGCCGGGTCCTTCTCCTGCGTGCCCGCCTCCACCGCCTGCAGGAAGCGCCGCACGTCCGCGTCGAAGGGCGCGTCGGTGCGGTTGAGTGTGCGCTGATACGCCGCCAGCACCTTGCCCACGTTCGCCATCAGCCGGTCCGGGTCGGACTCGTCCGCGGGCGCCTTGCCGAACAGCTGCGTGTACGCCGCCGTGTACGAGGGCTCGCCGGACAGCCGCGCGCGCACCACCGTCGCGTCCGAGTCCATCTCGATGGGGTTCGTCAGCGGCAGCAGCGCCTGCGACCAGAGCCGGTCCGCCCGCCCGTCCCACATGAACCAGCGGCTGTAGCCCACGTTCAACAGGCTGGGCGGGTTGCGCTCGGACTGGTGGCCTCCGCAGCCCTCCGCCGTCGCCGTCTCCACCGTGTAGGACTCACCCGCGTGGCAGCTCTTGCAGGACACCGTCCCGCAGCGCGACAGCCCCGGGTCCTCGAACAGCCGCTGGCCCAGCATCGCCGCGTCCGCGTTGTCCGCCCACTTGTTCGTGGGGTCCGACTCCGGCTTCACGCTCTGCGTGTGCAGCGCGCTCAGCTGGTCCAGCTCATCTTCGGTCGGAAAGGGCACTTCGGATTCGCAACCCGCCCCCAGCAGGGCCAGGGCGAGCACGGCGGTACGCGGACGGAAGACGGTCATGGGCCGGGGCAGCTTCGCGCCCTTGTGTTCAGCAATCAATGGTCCCTGTCCCCCCGCCGGGCATGCGGCCATCCACGCACGAAGGCCGGGGACCCACCTGGGTGCACCCGGCCTTCACGGCGTGAAGCACTTCAACAGGACTTCAGGAGCGCTACTCGCAGGCCAGCTTGAAGCTCACCACCGGCGCCGCGAACTTGGCGATCTTCATCTTCGTGGGGCCCGGGGTGACCGTGGGCGCCGCGCCGTTGGCGCACTTGAGGCCCGCGTCCACCACCAGCTCCACGTTCAGCTCCTTGTCCTCCGGCAGCGCGCTGACGTTGTAGCTGCAGCGGTTGTTGCGGCTCTGCTTCACCTCGCCACGGCCCAGGGCCACGGCGTCGCCCTCCGTCACCTTCACCCCGACCGACGTGCACGGCTCACCCTGCAGGCCGCTCGCGGGGTACGCGATGCTGCCGGTGACCGTGGCGTTGCCCCCGCGACCCGCGGCCGCCGCGCCACTCGAAGAGGCGCAACCCGTGGCGGCAACGACGAAGGCGGCAACAGCAATTCGCAACATGGATATCCTCAATTCAAGAATGAGATGGTTTTCGCGCCGGTCTGGCCGCCTTCCCGGCAGCCATCGGCGCGCGCCACGTACAATTCCGGCGCGCATTCATTCCACGCAGCAGCGCATTCTCGATTTCGTCACGCGGAGCATTTTTCCGTTCCCCAACATCCACGCTCCGCGTCCGTGATGCGCTGCTGACGTTCCCATGAATTGAGAAGTGAGGTGCGTCACGGCAGCCGCTGCAGGGCCTCCTTCGCGTGCACCAGGCCGTGGCCGAACACGGGGTCCCGGCCCGCGGTGCCCAGGTCGCGCGCGGAGTCCTCCAGCGCGTCGCGCACCTGCTGGGGCGTGAGCTCCGGCCGGGCGCTCCAGAGCAGCGCGGCCACGCCGCTCACGTAGGGCGCGGCCATGGAGGTGCCGGAGACGTGGGTGTAGTCCACGGGCACCAGGGACAGCCGCGCGTCCGCGCCCAGCCGCTCGCGCAGCATGGTGCTGGCGGCCTGGTTGACGCTGACGGCGGGAGCCCAGCGGCCCATGCGGGGCAGGGAGAGGATGTCCACCGCGCCGCCCGCGGGGGCGTCGTCGGAGCCGAAGACGACGGCGCGCGCGCCCTGCATCATCACGTTGGCCATGGCCTCGGACACCGGCACCGCGCCCGGCCGCACGTAGGCGACGAAGCCGTCACAGGTGGCCTCGAAGCACGACGCCAGCGAATCCCCCAGGCCGCAGTCCACCAGCCGCCCCGCGGTGTCGCCCGTGGGCGAGTACAGGAGCGAGCGCGACATGGGGGACGTGCCGTCCAGGGACATCTCCGCGAAGGCGCCCATGCCCCGGGGGAAGGTGGACAACACGTCCACGCCCGGCGCCACCAGCGCGAGCTCCGGGCCCGTGTTGGAGAAGCTCGCGCGCCGCTCGTTCGCGTCCACCGCGCCCACCGCGAGCACGGACGGGTCGGACGCGGGGTACAGCACCGGGCCGCCCTGGTTGCCCGCGGCCGCCACCACCAGCAGGCCGTGCTCCTCCAGCGCGCGGAACGCCTCCACCGTGCTGCGGGTGGCGTTGCCTCCGCCCAGCGACAGCGACACGACGCGCGCGCCCTGGGACTCGCACCACTCCATGGCGGAGAGGACCACGCTCATCTGCGTCTGCCCGGACAGGTCCAGCACGCGGGCGATGAGCAGCGACGCGTTGGGCGCCACGCCCACCATGCCTCCCGGCGCGCCCCGGGGGCCGGTGTCGGCGCCGTGGCCCATGCGCGCCGCGATGATGCCCGCCACGTGCGTGCCGTGGCCCTGGCCCCACTGGCCCTGGGGGCCGCGGTCATTGGCGTCGTCGTCTTCATCCAGGAAGTCGTGGCTGCCCACCACCGCGCCCTGGAACTCCGGGTGGTCCATGTCCAGGCCGCTGTCGATGACGCAGACCCGCACGCCCTCGCCCGTGGGCGCGCCCACGTCCAGCACGCCGTCCCGGTCCGCGTCCCACACGTCCGGGGCCTGCACCAGGCGCAGGCCGTCCGTGTACTCGTCCTCCGGCGTGGGCGTGGCGGCCGTCACCTGGCGCGGCAGCGGCGAGAAGAGCCCGGGCGTCACGCCCTGGGCGAACCAGATCTGGTCCACCTCGATGCTCTCCACCAGGCTGCTGCGCTCCAGCAGGAGCCGCTCCTCGGGCGTCACGCGCGCGGCCACCGCGGGGATGTTGCGGTAGACGGCGCCCACCTTCGCGCCGGTGCTCGCCGTGAAGCTGGCGCCCGACGCCGTGACGCTCGACGCCTGGGTGCGGTCGCCCCGGCGGAAGCGGATGATGACCGGCTCGCGTCCGTCCGCCTGCACCCGGGAGGGCTGGTTCCCATCCAATCCCTGACGGGCCGTCATCCCTCCCGCGACGACACCCGGGCACACCTGCCCCTGTGAGGCGGTGCGCGAGGACGACTCCGGCGCACACGCGGCCAGCGCCAGCAACCCGACGAATGCCCAATGCCTCATGACGCGACTCCTTCCAAGCAGGACGCCCCTCCCGAGGGCGGTCCCCCACATGGCGGAGGACTGGGAGGTGCCCGCCCCCCTCACGAAGGAAGGAAGCGGCGTGCTGCGATGAGGGAACGCATCCCCGCGCGGACTCGCATCGTCTCCAGGCCCCAGGTGCATCCCGGACGTGCGGGGGTGCACAACAGACCTGTTGTCCGTCGGAACACAGGCCCTGGAATTCCGTTATCCCCGGGACTTTCTCTTTTTGGCGCCAGCGGTGTCGGAAGGCTGGCAAGGAGGGGTGGCGCGAGGTGCGTGGCTTGATTCCATGGGGAGTCCATGCTGCGCTCGGGAGCGCCAAGCCATGAGCACCGCACCCACAGAGTCCCCCCGTTTCTTCGGGCGCTACGAGCTCGTCCACCTCCTGGGCCAGGGCGGCATGGGAGAGGTGTACCTGGCGAAGCTGTCCGGGGCGGCGGGCTTCGAAAAGCCGTGCATCGTGAAGACCATCCTGCCGGGGCTGGTGAAGGACCGGCAGTTCCTGGACCGGTTCCACCACGAGGCCAAGGTGCTGGTGCACCTGGTCCACTCCTCCATCGCCCAGGTGTACGACATGGGCGAGGCGGACGGCACCTACTACATGGCCCTGGAGTACGTGGCGGGCGTGGACCTGGGGTACCTGCTGGAGCAGGCCCGGGTGCAGGGGCGGGCGGTGCCGGCGCCGGTGGCGCTCTACATCGGCCAGCGCATGGCGGAAGGGCTGGGGTACGCGCACCGCAAGACGGGCACGGACGGCGAGCCCCTGGGCATCGTCCACCGCGACGTGTCCCCGCACAACGTGATGGTGTCGTACGAGGGCGAGGTGAAGGTCATCGACTTCGGCCTCGCGAAGTCCACCGCGCGCAGCAAGTACACGCTGCCGTCCACGGTGATGGGGAAGCTGGGCTACATGTCCCCGGAGCAGGTCCGCGCGGAGCCGCTGGACCACCGCAGCGACATCTACTCCTGCGCGGTGGTGGTGTGGGAGATGCTGGCGGGCCGTGGGCTGGTTCCCCACGGCACCGTGGGCGAGATGATGGCGGCGATGTCGCACCCGGTGGTGCCGCCGCTGGCGGAGTCCCGTCCGGACGTGGAGCCGTCGCTGGAGGCCGTGCTGCGCCGGGCGCTGGCGCCGTCGCCGGCGGACCGGTACGCGCGGGCGGATGAGTTCGCGCGGGCGCTCAACGCGGAGCTCCTGCGCTCGGGGAACCCCCTGGGGGCGGAGGAGGTGGGCGAGTTCGTGCGCGCGCTCTGCCCGGAGGCCTTCGCGGAGCAGCGCAAGCTGACGTCCAGCGTGCACGGGGAGCGGCGCACGCCGTCGCCCGCGCCCCGGAGCGGTTCGGGCACGGGGCTGTATGGCGGCTCCGGAAGTGGCGCGGCGGCCGTCCAGGGCCCGGAGGAGCAGGCCGGGAACAGGCCCAACACCGGGCGCATCGACGTGGACGGGGCGGCGCTCGGGCCGGGGGGCACGTTCGTGTCCCATCCCTCGGGCTCCGGTGGCGTGCCGGGCACGCCGGGTTCTGGTGGTGTGGCGCGGCCGGACTCCGGTGGCGTGGCCCTGCCCGCGCCGGGCCCTGGCGGTGTGGCGCGGCCGGGCTCCGGTGGCGTGGCGGGGTCCACGCCGGGCTCTGGCGGCGTGGCGCGGAGCGGATCCGGTGGTGTGGCGCGGAGCACCGACGAGGTGGACGCGGCCGCGCTCGGTGCGACGGCGGTGCACCTGTCGCCCGCGCCGCCGAAGGGCGCCGGGGTGGCGGGCACGTCCGGACAGCTGCCGGCGCAGCCCGAGCCCCGCAGGCCGGTGGCGCGGATCGCCGTGGCGGCGCTGCTGCTGGTGGGCGCCTCCGTGGGCATCACCGCCTACGTGCTGCGCCCGCACACGGCCGAGCAGCCCGTGGTGCCCCAGACGCTCCCGCCGTCCGAGCCGGTGGTGGCCGCCGCGCCCCCGAAGGTGGACGAGCCGCCTCCCGCGGTGACGCCGCCCGTGGAGCCTCCTCCCGAGGCCGAGGCGGTGGACGCGGGCGTGGTGGCGGGCGCGCAGGAGCCGGAGGTGAAGCCGGTGACGAAGCCCGTGCCCGGGCCGAAGCGGCCCGCGCAGCCCCAGGTCGAGCTGCTGCCCTCGCATCTGCCCGTGGCGAAGATTGGCGAAACGGGCGGCGGCCAGCGCGTGGTGAACGCGTCGGTGCCGTCTGGCATCAACGCGGGCACGGTGTTCAAGGTGGTGGGCCCCATCCAGAAGGGGACCCGCAAGCGGCCCGTGCTGGGGACGGCGACCGTGGTGACCATCAACCCGAGCCGCGAGCGCATGACCCTGCGGCTGGACGCGGAGGCGGACGCGGCGAAGGAGCCGCGCTTCCTGCTGATGACCGTGCGCCCGTCGGGGCCGGCGCTGCCCACGTCCGCGGCCGTGCCCGAGGTCCCGCAGGCCGCGCCGCCCGAGGAGAAGCCCGTGGAGCGCTCACGCCTCCTGGGCCAGGCGGAGATCGACGGCATCCTGGGGACCGGCCTCAACAGCACCCTCTATGTGATCAGCTCCGACACGCGGACCTGGCACAACTGCGCCATCGTCCTGAACGGGCGCAAGGAAGCGCGGATGGCGCGGCTGGAGCCCTATCAGACGCACAAGGTCCCGGTGGAGATGCCCAAGTACTTCCGGGTGAACAACAAGGCGCCCGCGGTGGGAGAGAAGGCCGTGTGGGTGAGCTGCGACGAGGGCGAGGACACCTTCGCGCTGCGCAAGCGCTGAGCGCGGGCCCTTTCGGGCTCGCGCGGCGCCTCAGGGCTTGAGCCGCGTGGCGGCCACGGGGCACTCGTTGCGCAGGAACTCGGAGACCTCCTGGTCGCCGCCGTTCGCGTTGCGCACCGCGCGGGACAGGGACGTGCGGCACTGCCAGGTGACCTCGCGCGTGCCGTGGCAGCAGTGCCACCCGGTCAGCGTGCGGTCCAGGTACTGGAGCATCTCGTCGCGCGTGGGCGTGACGATGCTCCACACCGCGCCCACCAGCAGCGCCAGCCCTACCAGCGGCAGCGGCAGGCGCCGCGCCCAGCCCCGGAGGCCGCCCGGAATCACGGCCGCGTGCACGCCCAGCTGCGCATCCAGCGGCCGGCGTTGCAGCACCACCTGGAGCAGCAGCTCCACCGGCGCGGTGAGCGCGCGCAAGAGCCCCGCGCCCAGACCCGGCACCCGGCCTTCCGCTCGCTCCAGCTTGAGCCCCAGCGCGTGACGGCCCGGGGTGAGCCCCGTCAGCCCGCCCACACAGGACAGCACCACCCAGGCGGCCCCCATGGCGAACCCCAGCAGCGCCGGCGTGGACACCCACTCCGCCGCGCGCACCGCCCCCCAACCCACGAGCGCCGCGCCCGTGAGGTCCAATGCATCCGCCACCCAGAGCCGGTTCTGGAACCGGGCCTCGGTGGGCGGAGTGTCCATGGAGAACAACGTCCCGTCGCTCATCAGCCTCTCTCGTGTACGAGCGGGGCGCGAGCATAGGCGGCCCGCCGCGCACAGGCGCGCTTCAAAACGCCGTGCCCGGGGGTGTCACTACTACAGATCCAGCACCAGGCGCTTGGACCGGGCGCGTGACACGCAGACCAGCATCCGCTCATTTCCCGCGGGCTCTTGCTGGAAGAACGTGTCACGGTGCTCCGGCGTTCCCTCGCAGACGCGGGTGACGCAGGTGCCGCAGGAGCCCGCCTCGCAGTCGCTCTCCACCTTCACGCCGTGGGTGCGCAGCACGTTGAGCACGCTCTTGCCGGCCGGCACGCGCAGCACCTGGCCGGTGCTCTTGAGCGACACCTCGAAGTCCTCCTCCGGCGTCGCGTGGGTGGCGGACGTGCCCTCCGCGCTGAAGGCCTCGAAGTGCACCTTCTCCCAGGGCCACTTGTGCAGGGTGGCCGCCTCGCGCACGGCCTTCATCAGGCCCGCCGGGCCGCAGCAGTACAGCCGGGTGCCCGGTCCGCGCGTGGCCAGCAGCGCCCGCACGTCCAGTCCCTTCGTGGGGTCGCCCCCGTCGTGGTGGATGTGCACGCGGCCCGCGAAGGACGGCGTGGACAACAGCTCCCGGAAGGCGGTGCGGTCCGCGTCGCGCGCGCAGTAGTGCAGCACCCACTCCGCGCCGGTGCGCTCCAAGAGGCGCGCCATGGCCAGGAGCGGCGTGATGCCGATGCCGCCCGCGATGAGCACGTAGCTGCGCCCGTACAGGAGGGGGAAGTCGTTGACGGGCTCGCTCACGGTGAGCACGTCGCCCTCGTGGACGTTCTCGTGCATCGCCCTGGAGCCGCCGCGGCCGTTGGCGTCGCGCTGCACGGCGATGACGTAGCGGTGCGTCTCGCCCGGGTCGTTGCAGAGCGAGTACTGGCGCATGCCGTTGAGGCCCGGCACCTGCACGTCCAGGTGGGCGCCGGCTTCGAACTCGGGCAGGGGACTGGCGTCCTGGGACACCAGTTCGTAGGACTGGATGCCTTCCGCTTCACGGGTGATGCGCGCCACCCGGAGGCGCAGCGTGTTCGTCGTCACGGTATTGCCCCTGTTCCCTTGCCCGCCGCCCGCGCGAGACCGATCTGGCCGCGCACGGTGTGCACTCCCGGGCCGCCCGGGGAGTGGGGCCGGGTGCGGTTTTTCCGACAGGTTCCGGACAGAAGGGCCCCTCCGCCCGGCTGCCCTCCGTCCTGACGCGGAGGCCAGGGCGGCGGGGGTGGGCACGGCCGGGAATCCATCCCCACCCTTCACTCCGTGCCGCGCTGCGCCAGGGCCTGCCTGGGCCCGAGCGGCTTCGCGATGGGGGAGGCGCGGCCCCCCGATTCGATGGAAGGGAGACGGCCCATGGATGCCATCACGTTGCTGAAGGCGGACCACAAGACGGTGGAGCAGCTGTTCCGCAAGTTCGAGAAGGCGGGGGACCACGCGCTGGCGCACAAGCGCAAGCTGGTGGACGAGATGGTGCGCGAGCTGTCCATCCACGCCGCCATCGAGGAGCAGGTCTTCTACCCCGCCGTGCGCGCGCGTTCGGAGGACCTGTCCCCGGACGTGCTGCGCGCGCTGGAGGAGCACCACGTGGTGAAGTGGGTGCTGTCGGAGCTGGACACGCTGCCGCCGGAGTCCGAGCGCTTCGACGCGAAGGTGCACGTGCTGATGGAGAACGTGCGCGCCCACGTCACGGAGGAGGAGCAGTACCTCTTCCCGGAGGTGAAGAAGGCCTTCAAGCCGCAGGAGCTGCGGCAGGTGGGCGAGGCGCTGGAGCTGGCGAAGAAGGGCGCGCCCACGCACCCGCACCCGGCCGCGCCGGACACGCCGCCGGGCAACCTGCTCACGGGCGCGGTGGCGGCGGTGATGGACATGGGGCGGGACGCGCTGCGCACGGCGCGCCGCAAGGCCGTCACCCAGGTGCGCAAGTCCGCGCCGCGCCCCTTGCGCAAGCCGTTGGAGTCCATGATGTCGCTGGACCCGACGGGTGATTCGCTGCACTGAGCGTCCGGCGCTGGACGCCTCGGGCCCGGTGAATGTCCGCTGGGGCTGGGGCGTCCGAAGGGGCATGAGAGGCTTTCGCGCCAGGAAGCGCGAAGGTCTCCGGGCCTTTGGAAGGAGGCGCCATGTCCGCTGTTCGCAGGATGTTGACGACGTTGGTGGTGCTCGCGGGCTTCACGGCCGCGGCGCAGACGCAGGCTCCGGGCGGTTCACCGCAGCCCCGGCCGCCGGTGGATCCGCAAGTGCGCACGCTGCGCGTGGAGGGCACGGGCGAGGTGAAGGCGCAGCCGGACGAGGCCTTCATCGACGTGGCGGTGGAGACGTCCGCCGCGAACGCGAAGGCGGCGGGCGAGGAGAACGCGAAGCGGATGGAGAAGGTGCTTGCGGCGCTCACCGGCGCGGGCATCCCGAAGCGCGATTTGCAGACGCGCAACTACAACGTCTATCCCGAGTACACGCCGGCGCCGCCGCAGGGCGGTGAGCCGAAGCTCAAGGGCTACCGGGTGAGCAACCTGGTGAGCGTCCACGTGACGGACCTGTCCAAGGTGGGGAGCCTGTTGGACAAGGCGCTGGCGGCGGGGGCGAACCGGGTGGACTCGGTGCGCTTCGGGCTGAGCCGACAGGACGCGGTGCAGGGCGAAGCGCTGCGGCAGGCGGTGTCGCGGGCGCGCAAGTCCGCGGAGGTGCTGGCCGCGTCGCTGAACGTGAAGCTGGGCGCGGTGCTGGACGCGAGCACGGTGACGGAAGCCCCGCGCCTGTACCCGGCCACCTTCGCCATGGACATGGCGGAGTCGCGAGCCGCGCCCACCACGCCCATCCAGCCGGAGGAGCAGACGGTGCAGGCGAAGGTGACGCTCATCTTCGCGATTCAGTAGGCGCCGGCATCACGGGGCCTGGTCGCGGCGAGCCCGGGTCTTGAGCAGGAGCTCATCCATCACGGATGAGAACTTCTGGGGGTCGAAGTTCCTATCCGGCGAATGCGCCTGCTCCACCTCGGAGAACTGCTCGACGAGTTCCCGGAGCGGGTGCTTCATGTAGTGGCGGTACGCCGCGTAGGTCTTCTTGCGACGGGTGTCCTCGAAGGCCCGCGCGTTGTCCCTCCAGACCTCGCTCCGGTAGCGGTGGTTCACGCCCTCCTCGAACATGCCTCGCTCGAACCGCTGGCGGATTTGTCCGAGGAACGCCAGCAGGAACAGCTTCGCGTCTTGCTCCCGGTGGAAGACCCGCTCCAGGCCGAAGGTGTCCAGCCCCACGAGGACATGGTACGTGAGCCCATCCGGCTCACGCTCCTGCTTGTGCTTGGCCTTGCGCCAGTTGACGAGCTCCTCGCCATAGAACGTGGACTCGAGATCGTGCGTGCGCAGGAAGACATGCATCGTGTCGCGACAGCGCGCGGCCATCTCGACGTACCGGGAGGAGAGGGTGTCCCAGAGCGCGCCCTGCGGTCCCCAGTCGTCGCTGCCAAGCCACACCTTGAACCGGGGATTGGTCATCGCATCCAGGATGCCGCCGTACACGGTGCTCTCCAGCGTGTCATAGCCCCGGGCGCGCACGTACTGACTGACCTCGATTCCTCCGGACCAGAGGGCCAGCGGTGTTCCCAGGGCCTTGGGTGTCATCAGGTCCTGGGCCCTGGCGTTGATCAGCCGGTCCAGCGCGATGAACTCGGGGACCGGCAGGTTCCAGGCGTTGACCGCGATGAACTCGGCCCGCCGCTGGAGTCCCCGGATGATGAGCGCCCACGAGTCCTGGATGAACGCGGGCTGCAGCCGCGCTTCGCGGCAGAGACGTTCGTATTCGCTGTAGTGGGGATGGGTGGCGGGGAAGCGGACGATCTGGGCCCAGTCCACGTCGGCGCTCGTTGGCATGGACGCGAAGCCTAGCACTCTGGCTTGAAGCGGCCGGCCGTCCCTTCACCCGTAGGCAGTGGCGCGTGGCCGGCAGGTGAACGGCTGAATGTCAGACGTGTGTCCTCTGCTCTCCTCTGAGGAGTCACCTCCAGGGGGCGTGGATGCGAATGACGCGAAGTGGGGCTGTCTGGCTGTGGCTGCTGTTGCCGGTCGCCGCATGGGCGGAGGTCGTCCCGGAGGCGCTGCCCGTGGAGGAGGAAGGGCGCCCATGGAACGAAGCCTGGCGCAACCTGCTGCGCGTGGAGGCGACGACGCTGGCTTTCCTGCCGCGCGCGAGCGTCGGCACGGACGAGGGCTTCCTCCAGGTGGAGCCCACGCTCGTCTTCGAGCGAGGTGAGGACTTCGGCCTCAACCTGGGCGCGCCCGTGCGGCTTCGCCTCTGGAGCGGTGGAGTGCGGAGGGAGGACTGGGACAGCGTCTCGGACTTCGGGCAGGTGGTGCGCGCCCTCAAGCTGGGCTCGGACAACGCGCCCGTGGGTGTCTGGTTTGGCGCGCTGGAGGGCTACAGCCTGCTGTCCGCGCACCTCGTGCGACGCTACGGCGGGCGGCTCAACCCGGACTACCACCCGGCGGGCGGATTCCTCACCGGTACGCTCGGGCCGCTCTACACGGAGGCCTTCGTCTCGGACGTGCTCGGCGCGCGCCTCATGGGCGCCGAGCTCTCCCTGGATGTGGAGCACGTCCTCTTCGGGCCGCCCCGCGAGAAGGCGCGCTACACGCTGGCGCTGTCGGCGGTACACGACTGGGGCCGCGCCGGAGGCCGGACGCCCTCCGTGACGCTGGTGCACCTGGACGCCATGGCCGTGGTGGTGGTGCGGCCCACCTACGAAGTGCACGTTCAAGCGGGGTGGGGCGGCCGGCCCGGTAAAGGCGGTGCGTGGGGCGCGGTGGTGGGCGCGGGCGTGGACGCGCGGACGCCGACGCTGCGGCTGTTGCTGCGTCTGGAGGCACGCCGGCAGCACGGTAGCTTCCGTCAGGGCTTCTTCGGCCCGGACTACGAACTGGCGCGCTTCAAGGCGGCGGGGCCGGAAGGCGTGGCACTGGCGGAGGCGTCCTTCCCGGACGGGTACTCAGCCCATGGCGAGGCGGAGGTCGGCTGGGACGCGGTCCGCTACTGGGGTGTCCACAAGCACCTGAAGCTGTCGCTGGGGGTGGAGGCCTTCAACTGGGGACGCTTCGACGTGGACGGTCGCGTGGCGGTGCAGCTCTTTGACCGCTCCGTGGAGGTCGCCGTGAAGGGGCTCGCGGTGGGGGCGGGACAGTCTGGAGCGCGCTACCTGGGCGGGGCGGAGCTGCGCTGGCGCTTGTTGGGCGGGAAGCTCTACGCCATGGGCACGGCGGGCGCGCTGTTGTTCCCCGAGGGCGTGGGCACGCTGCGGCCGGGTGCCTTCGCCTCGCTGGGCCTGGGAGTGGACAATGCGCGCTGACGCCCTGCTGCTGGCCGTCTCCATGCTGGCGACAGGGTGCGCTTCGGTGTCGCCCACGTCTCGCGGAGACCTGAGCCTGAGCTACACGCAGCCTCCAGCCCCAGCGCGGGCTCAATCGCCGCGCGAGAATGTGTCCTCCGCTCGGACCTCGCCGCGAACCTCCCTTGCGGCTTCAGGGGAGCGGATGGCACGCCGCCGGAATCTGCGGGAGGACACAGCGGGCGAGGACTCGCGAGCAATGGTTGGGGCCGTGGGCGGCAGCCTCGCTCACCCTGACGCGAGGGAAGACGCCTGGGAGAAGCTACTGACGGACGCGGGGCTGGAGGCGCGGGACGAAAGCCCCGTGGGAGGCGTGCTGACGCCCGCGCAAGCCGCGCGTCTGATGGATGTGTTGTTGGGCAAGCCCGTCACGTTGAGCACCTTCCCACCTCGGATGGCCGCGGGCTTCATCCTGCGCGAGGTGATGGAGAGAGGCGAAGTCACGCGGCAGGAGCTGCTGCGGTGGGTGGAGCGCTTCTCCCGGGAGCAGGTCGCGGTGCTACGCCCGGATGGCTATCTGGCATGGGCCCTCACCGGGCGCACGCAACAGAAGGTGGCCCCCGTCGAGTGGAAGGATGGAGCCTTCCGTGCGCATGGCTTCGAGCTGGGCTGCTTCTACAGCGGCAAGGGCGGTGTCTTCCGCGCCGTGGACGCGCGGCTCCAGGCCTCGGATTGGCGGCCCCTGGCCGAGGTGTACGACGACGCGGACGTCCTCAGCCGCACCCTGGATGGCGCGGAAGATGCGTTCGTGGAGTTGTACCACGCGTTGGGCCAATTGCTGACGCGTCCCGTGGACAGCATCGCGGGACTGAGCAACCTGCCAGCGAGCGTGGCAGCACTCATCGCGTCCTCGCCCATGTACTGGGAGCGCTTCCAGTCCATGACCCGTGGCGAGCAGATCCGCGAGGTGTCGCGGCTGACGACGGGCCTGCTCATCACCGGGGGCGCGGCGTCGGCCACGACGCGGACGCTGAAGGGCATGGCGCTGGGCGCGGAAGCCACGGTGCCGGTGCTCTCGCTGTCAGCGGAGGGCGCGCTGGCGTTGGAGCGCGTCGCGGTGCCAGCAGGGCGCGTGGCGTCGATGGTGAGCGGAGGGCCCGGAGCGGCCATCATCCTCCAGCGGGCGAACACTGCCTCGAAGGGAGGAGCACCTTCCCAGGGCCCGGGGCAGTGGGGGCCGGCGAAGGAGTCCATGAAGCCGCCCGCTCGGCGCTATCAGGAGCAGATCACGGGACACTCCGCCGATGATGCCTACTGGGTCGGAGGCATGAGCACGCAGGCTGGCGGCGTGAAGTTCGACGGCTTCAAGAACGGCGTGCTGCTGGAAGCCAAGGGACCCGGCTACGCGAAGTTTTTCGATGGGCTGGAGCCCAAGGAGTGGTTCCGGAACTCCGGAGCACAGGGTCTCATTGACCAGGCCCAGCGACAGAGCGACAAGGTACGGGGTCTGGGCATCCCCATCGAGTGGCACGTCTCGGAGAAGCATGCCGCGAATGCCATTCGGAAGCTGCTTGCGGACGCGGAAGTCAAAGGAATCAAGGTCATCCACACCCCGGCGCTCTGAGGAGAGAACATCGTGACTGGTAAGTCCGAGCCTGAGACCTACCCTGAAACCTACAATGCTGGCGCCTACTGGGGCCCGCGTAAGGAGTCACCCGAGGAGTGTGCTCGGCGAACGGTAACCTTCCTCAACCTCCTGGCTTCGTGCGACCCCCTTCTGGCTCAATGGTACAAGCCCGCCAAGTCACGCAAGGACGCGCGCAATGCGCCCCTCATGCCGCCGGATGTGCCCACCTTGACCGAGCTGTTTCGGCGAGGCGTCAACCGCGAGAAGGGAGGGCCGGCCATCGAGCAACTGGGATTTCGCTTCTCCTTCGACAACGGTGGCCGCAGTGATGATTACGCGAGTCTGCGCATCAATGGCGGCATGTACTCAGAAGCCGTTTCCAACCACTGCGTCCTTTCCCTGCCATCAAAAGGGCCGAATGCGGGCCGGTTGCTCACGACGCCAGTGCTAACGGACGTTGTGCGCAGCATGGTGTCTTCTTGGGAGCCGGATTGGGCGTTGGCAAGCTCCAGCGCCTACAGGATGCAGTACCCGGAGCCCGACTCGTCCCCCTTTTCCTTGGGCTGGATCACGTACCTCTCACTTCGCTTGGGCACAGTGCCGCCACTGCCCGCCCCCGTGCGCATCGAGCCCGTGGAGGACAAGGGCACCCTGATCATCCTCACCCCCGAGCGCTTCACCGTGGCCAACCCCGAGCACATCGCGCTGGCGCGGCGGGTGCGCGAACTGTTGGCCCGAGCGGGGCTCATGTAATCCGCGTCACTCCACGGACTGTCATTTCACGAGGAAGTCGGCCAGCGAAGCCACGTCGGACGCGCAGTGGCCGCCATAGAGCGGATGCCACTCGGTCCTGACGCCACGCTGACGGGCGAGGTGGGCGAGGCGCTCGGTGCCTTCGTAGTTGCCGTAGGCATCGTAGAGGCCGCAGGAGAGATAGAGCTCCGGATGGTCCGGCCCCGCTTGCGCGACCAGGTGCAGGGGCGAGACGCGGCGCCACTCGGCTTCGTCGGCCACGTACTTGCGCGCCATCAACCAGACCCCGAACACGATCTTGGGATCTGCCCCCGTGCGCTCCATCGAGGCCCTGATCGTGTCGAAGGAGGAGAACGGGGTGTCGGTGTAGACGCCCGGACAGAGCGCCGCGACCTTCGCGAACTGCTCCGGATGGGAGAGGCCCGCGACCAGGACATTGAGCCCACCCATCGATTCTCCCAACAGCATCCGCCGCCGGGGGCGTCCGACCTTCGCCTCGATCGCAGGCAGACGTGACATGAAGTCATCGAGCAGTCCGCTGTCCTCCTGCTTGCCCTTCGGCGTCAGGAGCCAGGTCGAGCCGTAGGAGACCGTGACAACCGTGGGCGGGAGGACTCCGGCGGCCTGCCATTGCGCCTGCAGCATGCCCGTGAAGTAGGTGTCGTCGTTCCAGACCGTCTCGTCGAGATTGCGCCCGTGGTGGTGATACACGATGTCGCCGTTGGTGCCCCCGGCGGCCGTGTTGATGCAGTAGCGCAGGGGGCCCTGCGCGTCGCACTGCTGACTCGCGGGCGTGAACGAAGCCCTCTGGTCGCCTCGGCTGCGCGTGAGCCGCGTCCACGTGAACCAGAGCCCGAGGGCAAGCAGTACAACCGGCAGCAGGTATCGAACCCGCCGTCCAGGACGAGGCAGGGTCATGGCCGGGCGAGCGCGAGCCTGGAGTGGAGGTCGTGCGAATCCAGCGGCGTGTCGGGCGGAGCGGTCGCCGGGCCGACCCGCGAGCTCACCGGCCTCGGCAGGGTCGCGAGGCTCAGGACATAGCCGAGGATCGCGCTGCCGCCGTAGCCCACGACCGGAGTCGGATGATGGCCAAACGCGGCGGCGAGGGTCGCCGTAAGCCAGGCAGCCCCGAAGGCGAGGGAGGTCGCGCGGCTGTCCTCGTCAAGGGACCCACCGATGAGCACAGGGACGAGCAGCAGGGCCGAGCCGGCCACGACAGCCAGCCCGGCAAGGACATGGACCTGGAAGGACGAAAAGAGGACCTGGTCGACGAAGGGCGCGGCGGGGAGCGCGTCGGGCCGCAGCAGCGTCACCCCGAGCGCCAGGAGGCTGACCGTGAAGGCCAGGGACGCCGGCCGGTCCGCGCGCGTCGCCGCGACGGTCGCCAGCGCCGCTGTCATCATGGCCGCCATCGCACGGTCGGGCTGGAGCGCCATGGCCAGCGCGGCAACGGCGATCCCCATCGTCGCAAGCGGGGTCCGCGTCCGGGAGAACCCGGCGAGCATGAGCGGCAGGAGGACCAGGCTCGGTTGCACGCTCACGCCGCCGAGCCTGACCCAGCGAACTGCACCCTCGACGCGGAGGCCGGCGAATGCGGTGGCGAGCAGCAGAAGCGAGAGGCCGAAGATCAGGGCCCCGGACACGCGCCCACCCGCCTCCGGGATGCGGCTGACGAGGGCCAACAGGACAAGACCGATGACGAGCGCGCCCGCGTTGACGCCGAGGTAGCTGACAGGCGCGCCGGCAAGCGTCATGTAGACGAGCCCCATGGCGACCGCGCCGGCCGCGCAGAGCGCACCGACGGCACGCGGGCTGTGCAACGCGCCGAAGGGCTGCATCAGGAGCATTCCAATGGCACGCGGCGCCAATCCACGGACGCTCCCGAGCGCGAACGACAGGGCCTCGGTGTCATCGGGGATCTCCGCGAGCTCATGGCGGATGGCCAGCCCCCAGTCACGCAGCTGGGGTGGCAGGATGGACTGCAGGGCGCGGCACAGCAGGTCCGCCATGCGCCGTTGGACGCGGACGCTCATGTCGGCACCTCGCGAAGGCCGGAGCGGGCAGCCACCTTGCGGTCTGGCGGATTGTCGCGCGCGAGCTGGACCCCGGTCTGGGTCAGGCGATAGGCGTGCCTTGGCGGCCGCCCGCCCTCCGTCGGTTGCTGCCACTCGGCTTCGAGATAGCCCTGGGCTTCGAGGCGGATCAGCAGCGGGTAGAGCGTGCCCGACTTCACGTCCGCGGTGCGGCACAGCTCATACCCGTGCGACCAGCCCGCGCCCGCATCCAACAGTGCGGCAAGAACGGCGCGGGCGTGATTCGACAGTGCGCGGGTTCGTGGCATGGCTCTAAATCTACCTATGTAGATTTAAAGTCAAGGCCTCCTGAGCGCGGAAGAAAGCGGGCCCGTCCTGTGCGGCGAGCCCGCTGCCTTCCGTCGCGTCAGCGGACGTTCAGGTTCACGATGGCGTTGGTGCCCATGACGGCGCCGAAGGTGTCGGCGATGGTCACGAGCGCGGACTTGTGCAGCACATCATGGGGAATGATGCCGCCGCCGGGCACATCGATGTCCCGGGTGGCCGAGGCGTCGTCCGCCACGATGACGTTGTAGCCGAGGGGGACCGCATCCCGCGCCGCGCCGGACACGCAGGCGTGGGTCATCAGGCCGGAGATGATCAGCGTCTTGATCCGGGAGATTTGAAGCTCGTGATGGAGCTCCGTGCCCTGGAACACGCTGATCTGGTTCTTCTTCACGACCTTGTGGTGGGAGGCCGGCTGGAGGTCCTTGTGGCAGAAGACCGTCGCGCTGTCGTGGGCGAAGACGGGGGCGCCGGACGGGCTCACGTGCCACACGTGGAAGACCGGCAGCTTGTTCCGATCCGCGAAGGCGATGAGCTTCTTGGCGTTGTTCAGCGCGCGCATCCCATCCGGAATGGGCAGCTTTCCGCTGAAGTACTCCTCCTGGAAGTCGATCACCAGCAACGCGGTGCTGAAGGGGTCAAGCGAGTCCGGGGCGGATGCGCCGAGGATGGTGCGGATCGTAGGGTGCGACACTCTGTTCTCCGGGTCGGGGATGAACGGCCGCATGAGTCTATATTTCCTGAATTACCAGTTGTCACTCCGGGGCCCGAGCCAGCAGCGCGGCGTCCCGGAGCAGGGCTTCCAATCCCCCCTCGCCCTCGGTGACGCGGTAGTAGCCGCGCAGCTGTCCCCGGGCGTCCACGAGGACGAAGTGCTCTCCGTGGAAGACGCTGAAGAAGTCATCTTCGCCCGCGTCGGCGTCGCGGCCCATCATCACCCGGAAGCCCTCCAGGACGGTGGTCTCCACCTGGTCCAGCGGGCCCGTCAGCAGCGTCCAGTTTGACGTGTCGATGCGGTGGTCGCGCGCATAGGCGGTCAGCCGCTCCGGCGTGTCATGGCGCGGGTCCACGCTGAACGAGGCGAAGCGCACGTCCAATCCCTGCTCCCGGGCCTGCCGCTGCACCTTCAGCATCTTCTCCGTGAGCAGCGGGCACACGGTGGGGCAGCGGGTGAAGAAGAAGTCCGCGACGTAGAGGTGGCCCCGCATGTCGGCGTCGGAGAAGGGGCGCCCCGTCTGGGCGGTCAGCTCGAAGCGCGGGAGCGGCCCGTACTGGGGAAGGCTCTCCGCGGCGACCCGCGCGCGTTCACGTTGAACGCGAGGCCACGCCGTGAACAGCAACGCGATGACCAGGGCTCCGGCGAGCACGAAGAGGAATGGGGTCTTCATAGAGGGGGGCAGGAGCGCAGACAGCGCGCGTCCGTGATGACGCGTTCGGAGTTGGATGCGGCCTGACTCGAGTCGTAGACGCCCCGGACCTGGAGGCGTTGATCCGCCAATAACAGGAGGCGTCCGCTGTCCCGCAGCGGCTGCCAATCCGGGTGGAGCACCGTGGAGTCGCGCGACGTCGCGATGACGACCTGGAGCGGGACGCCGTCGGCCTCCAGCCGTTCCTGGACCTGTCGCAGGAAGGGGAGGGGAACCAACGCGAACTGGAGCAGGGTCAGCTGTCCCTGAAGCTGCTGGGACTCCAGCGGCTGGCCTCGCGCATCACGAAGAGTGAGCGCGGGCAGCGGGCCATACACGGGCGGCGGTACCTCCAGCTCCCACGAGGCGTTCGCAGGGGGTGCCTCCGACCAGGCGAAGTCCAGCACCATCACGAGCGCCGCGCAGGCCAGCGCGGACACGGTCAGCCCCGTGGCTCCCAGCACCACGAACAGCCACGAACGGGGCTGCGCGGAAGTGGATGGAAGGGCGGACATGATGGCGCACCCTCGCGCATCCGGACCTCGTGCGCGATGCGACACCTTGTCGCAGAACCCGGGCCCGCCTCTTCCGCTACACGGCAGGGATGATCAAGGCACTGCTGATGGGAATGCTGTTGCTGGGCGCGACGCCCTCTCCCGTGGGAACAGGAACCAGCGCATCCAGCCGGCTCCGCGTCGAGGTCCTCTCCTCGATGACACCGCTCCGAAGGGGCGTTCAGACATTCCAGGTGCGAGTCACCGACGCCGCGTCGGGAAAGCCGGTGCCCGGTGTCGTGCTGTCCGTCCAGCCCTGGATGCCCGCCATGGGCCACGGCATCTCCGAAGTTCCCCGAGTCACCGCGCGAGAGCCCGGGACCTTCGAGGTCTCCGACACGGACCTCTTCATGCCCGGCGTCTGGGAGCTGCGCTTCACGCTGAAGGGAACCGTGGACGACTCCGCGACCGTGACCCTCAAGCTGGGGCGATAGGCGTGCGGCGAGGGAATCAGGGCTTGAGCGCCGCGGAGGCCGTCTCGCGCGGCATCAGGCCGCTGAACTCGTAGAGGAACGCGCCGTTCTCCGTGACGTCCACGGTGCAGGCGCCCGCGCGGGAGAGCGCCTCGAGCACCTCCTTGGCTTCGGTGAAGGAGAGGTGCGTGCCCGCCGCCACCTCGGCGATGGTGACGCGGCCGCCGTGTCCCTGCGCGCAGGCGAGCACGGCCCGTTCGACATCACGGGAGTCCATCGAGGGCCGCACCGCGACAGGCGCATCCCTCGACCCGGGGGGCAGCTTCGCGCGCCGCGCGGAGCGCACGAGTGCCAGGCCTGCGAGGACGAAGACGGCGCCGATGATGAACCCCGCGACCGTGTTCTCCGCGGTGCCGCTGATCAGCTTGTCGATCTCGATGCCAATGCCGATGACGCCGAACGCGGCGAGCGCCCAGCCGATGATGCTCTTCATGCCACCCCCATCTCGACGGGACCGCACCTCCGTCCCCCGCGCCGGTTCATAGCAGAAGCCGCCGTGTCTCAAGGCGCTGGGCTGCTGAACTCCGAGTGCGTTGGCGCGCCAGTCCCGCCGTGGAGTTGAATGGCACCGAGAGGCCCCACATGCCGACCGACACGTCCCATCCCTCCTCGCGCCTGCCCGTCGTCTTCATCCCGCACGGCGGAGGCCCCTGGCCCTTCGTGGACCTGGGCCTTCCGAAAGCGGAGGTCCAGGCGCTCGCGGACTCCCTGCGCCAGGTGGGCCCGCGGCTCGCGACGCCGCCGAAGGCGCTGCTCGTCATCTCCGCCCACTGGGAGGAGCCCGTGGCCACGGTGATGACGTCCGCCGCGCCCCCCATCCTGTATGACTATTACGGCTTCCCGCCGGAGTCGTACCGCATCTCCTGGCCGGCCCCGGGCAACCCACGGCTCGCCGCGCGCGTGCGCGAGCTGCTCGCCTCGGCGGGCATCGCCACGTCGGAGGACCCGGCGCGCGGCTACGACCACGGCACCTTCATCCCGCTGAAGCTGATGTACCCGGAGGCGGACATCCCCTGCGTCCAGCTCTCGCTGAAGCAGGGGCTGGACCCCTCGGAGCACCTGGCCATGGGCCGGGCGCTCGCGCCGCTGCGCGACGAGGGCGTGTTCATCATCGGCAGCGGGATGACGTTCCACAACCTGCGCGCCTTCGGAGACCCTCGCGCCCACGAGGTCTCCGCGAAGTTCGACGCGTGGGTCCAGGACGCCGCGACCTCTCCCGCGGCCGAGCGTGACGCGAAGCTCACGCAGTGGCTGCAGGCCCCTTACGCGCGGCTCGCCCATCCTCGCGAGGAGCACCTGCTCCCCTTGATGGTCGTCGCCGGTGCCGCCGGGGGTGACCGGGGCACCACCTCGTGGTCCGGCTCCATGATGGGGACGCGCATCTCCGGCTTCCAGTTCGGCTGACCTCAGCCCTTGGGGGCCGGGGCCTGCTTCTTCTCGGCCAGGACCTTCAGGACCTCCTTCGCCGTGGCGGCCGAGGACGCCGGGTTCTGTCCCGTCACGAGCCGCCCGTCGCGCACCGTGAAGCTCTTCCACAACGGGCCGGACTCGTAGCGCGCGCCCAGCTCCCGCATCCGGGTCTCCAGCGGGAAGGGGACGATGGCGTCGAACTTCGCCGCCTGCTCCTCCGCGTTGCTGAAGGCCGCCACGCGCTTGCCCGCCACCAGCGGCTTGCCGTCCGGTCCCTTCACGCCCACCAGCGCCGCCGGGCCGTGGCAGACCGCCGCCACCACCGCGCCCCGCGCGTAGCCCGCGGACAGCAGTTGATGCGCCGGCGCGTGCTGGGCCAGGTCCCACATCACGCCGTGCCCGCCCACCACGAAGTACGCGTCGTAGGTGTCCTTCACCTGGGCGAGCACCTTCGTGTTCGCCAGCTTCTTCGTCGCCTCGGCGTCCGCGAGGAAGGCGCGCGTGTCCTCCGTCTGCTCCTTCTCGCTGCGCGGATCCACGGGCGCCTTGCCTCCCAGCGGCGACGCGATGTCCACCTGCGCGCCAGCCCTGGTGAACTGCTCGTACGGCGCGGCCAGCTCCTCCAACCAGAAGCCCGTCTTCTCCCCGGTGTTCCCGAACTGCGAGTGGCTGGTGACGATGAGCAGCACCTTCACGGCGGTGATCGCTTCCATGGGACGTCCTCCTTCGAGCCCCACTCCCTGGGGGCGATGGGCGATGAGATACGTCCCGGCCGTCCCCAAGAAAACCGAGAGCCACTTCACATAAACTGAAGCCATGCTTGGCAATCACGAAGCGCTCTGGACGCTGTGGGAGGTCAGCCGGGCGGGCACGCACGCGGCCGCGGCCACGCGCCTGGGCATCACCGCCTCCGCCGTGGGCCAGCAGCTCAAGGCCCTGGAGCGGCACGTGGGCGTGGCGCTGTTCGAACGCGTGGGGCGCCGGGCCCGGCTCACTCCGGCGGGCGCCGCCCTCGTCGCGCGGCTGGGAGAACACCTGCCCGCGGTGGACGCGGCGCTGGAGGCGGCCTCCGAGGCCCAGCGCGCCGTGCGCGGCGAGGTGTCCCTGGGCGGTCCCTGGCCCTTCTTCCGGTACTGGCTCCGCCCCCGTCTGCCGGGCCTGCTGGCGCGCCACCCGGAGCTGCGGCTGGACGTGCGCTTCGACGTGCCCAGCCGCGTGTCACGGCTGTTGCTGGACGGAGCGTTGGACCTGGGCATCGTCGGGCTGTTGCCGGACGCTCCGGGCCTGGAGGTCCGTGCGGTGGCCCAGGAGGAGTTCGTCGCCATCGGCGCGCCCGCGTACCTGAAGCGCTGGGGGACGCCGCGCGGGGCACGCGACTTCGGTTCGCACCGGTTCATCGCCTTCGACGCGGACCTGGCCATGCTGGCGCCTTGGTGGCGCGCCGCCTTTGGACCCAGGGAACCCCTGCCCGCGCAGGTGGTGTGCCGCGTCGCGAACCTGGATGAGATGCTGGCCCTGGTGGAGGCGGGCGCGGGGCTGGCGGTGTTGCCCGACTACCTGGTGGCGCCCGCCGTGCGTGAGAAGCGGGTCGTGACGCTCACGCCGGAGCCGGGCCGGCGCTCCGCGCGGCGGCCTCGGGGAACGCTCTATGTCGCGTGGCGCAGGGCCGCGGCACCCACGGCCCGCTTCCTCGCGGTGCGCGACTGGCTCCTGGCCGGATAGGCAGCCAGGCCCAGGCCGCTACGGTCGTGGTTCCTGGTGGGGCAGGGTGTCCCCATCTTTACCGGGGGAGAGTGGGCCCGCGCGCCATGGAGGGGACTCCGTTGGGATGTGGGCTCCTTCGCACGACGCGGGAGGACGTGGCCAATGCGAAGAACGCGCGGGACGGCGAGCCTGCTGATGCTGGGCCTGATGGGACTCGGGGGACTGTCGGCGTGCAAGGGCGGTGAGCCGGGCGCGGACGCCCCTTCCGCGAAGCACCGCGAGGGACGTTCGGAGGTGCTGCGCGGGCTGATGGCCTCCAAGGAGGCCGTGGACCCCAAGGCCCTGAAGACCGCGGGCTCGGAGGTGAAGGGCGAACCCGCTCCGGCTCCAGAGGGAACAGGCGGCTCCGGTCAGCAGACGCGGCCCATGGGCTGGGCCGCGGGCCGGGTGTCCTGGGTGGGCGACGACGAGCTGCTCTTCGTGGACGGCCATGGCCAGGAGCAGGAGGTCCTGGTGGACGAGGCCACGCGGTTCAAGCGCGCCGACGAGAACGTGCAGCTGCACGACCTGTCCGAAGGTGACGAGATCCGCGTCACCTACGAGGACCATGGCCAGGAGTGGATCGCCCGGGACGTGGAGGCCGTGCCCGTGGTCAGGGAGCCCGGGCCCGACCCCCAGTCCCCGCCGCTGCGTTGACTAGAACGCGCCTCCATCCGCGCGCCGGCCCGGCGAGGACTGCAGCCCGGGCGTCAGCGTGGTGTGCAGCACGAAGCCCGCGTCCGGCGACAGGTCCGGGGAGCGGTTGATGGACACCGCGTCCACGGTGCTGAAGTACTCCACGCGGTCCACGACGCCGCCGTCCGGGAGCTTGAGCTGCACGGTGTCCGAACCGTTGTTGAGCGCCAGCGTCCCACTGGAGGCCGCGACGGTGTCGGGCGTGCCGGCCGGGAAGCCCGCGGGTCCACCGAAGACGACCAGGGGCCGGCCCGGTTGCAGCACCGTGCCCGCGGCGAAGACGTGCTGCGGGTTCAGGGCGTCCCACAGGGTCCAGCCGGACAGGTCCATGGGGGCGGTGCCCGTGTTGTAGAGCTCCACGAACTCGTGCGCGGTGCCGCCGGGGAGCGCGGGCTCGTTGGCGAGCACCTCGTTGATGATCACCCGGGGCGCCGTGCGCGTGAACCACATGCGGCCGGGGACCATGTCGAAGCGCGACGCGTTGGCCGTGTCCACCACGCGCACGCGCACCAGGTCGCTCTCCACGTCGGGCACGGTCCACGTGAAGGTGCCCGCGCTCGCGCTCACGGAGGGGGCCACGACGTTCCAGAGGTCGCCGCCGTCGTAGGTGGCCTCGATGCGCACGGTGCTCACGCCCGCCGAGCGCCACGTGAGCGTCAGCGGGGTGCCCACGATGAACGTGCCGCCCAGGGGCGCGGTGACGCGCACGCGCGGACCGGGAACGCCGCTCAGGTCGTAGCGGGTGAGGACGGGGTAGTGGTCGCTGACGGTGCGCGCGTAGTCAGGAATCGTCGCGTCGGGCCGGAGCACCTGGACGCCGCCGGGCACCGCGTCCACGGCGACCTCGTCGGTGACGAGCGTGTGGTCGATGACTTCGTTGTACTCCGTGGTGGTGCGGATGGTGGCGTCGGTCAGCACCTTCGTGAGGAAGGTGTAGTGCGTGGGGTCGTCCAGGAAGTTCTGGTAGGGCGTGGGCAGCGCGACGCCGTTCTGCGTGGAGATGGAATGGTCCAGGTCATCGTTCCAGTCCCCGATGACGAGCACGCGCGCCTCGGGCAGCCACTGGTCCAGGTAGCTCTTGAGGGCGGTCGAGGAGCGCTGGCGCTGGCCATAGGACGTCATGTCCTCGAAGGCCTTCATGTGCGTGACGATGACGACCAGCGGCGCGTCCTCGCCGTGGATGCGGGTGGTGAAGTCCACGCGCAGCGGCGGGCGTCCGCCGAAGTCGGCGGCCTGCGCGGTGAGGATGACCTGGGCGCTGCGGTAGGTGAGCGAGTTGTCGTAGAGGATGCCGGGCTTCTGCTCGCCCGCGGAGTACTGCGACGCGCCGCTGAGGACGTAGGTGGTGTTGTTGGCGAGGAAGCCCCTGTAGCCGCCGGGCAACCCCGCCATGAGCGTGTTGAAGTCCACGGTGTCCACCATCTCCACCAGGCCCCAGACATGGGCCCCCGCGTCGCGGATGACGCTCGTCGCTCCCGCGATCTGGAGGTCGTCGGTCACGCCGCCGTCGGAGGTGGAGTTGGCCGGTCCCTGGTTGGGCGCGCCGAACCACTCCAGGTTCCAGTGGCCCACGGTGAACAGCGAGAGGACCGGCTGCACGATCACGATCAGCCGCGCGGACGCGGTCTGGCCGTCCGCGTCGCGCACGGTGGCGGTGAAGACCGTCGAGCCCGCGGCGGTGGGGGTGCCGGACAGGGCGCCGTCGGTGGAGAGGGTGAGCCCCGCGGCCAGCGTCCCGGTGAAGCTCCAGGTGAGCGGCGCGCGCCCGCCGGAGGCGGTGAGGTTGAAGGCATAGGGCTGTCCCACGCGCCCATCACCGAGCCCCAGCGACGTCACGGTCAGCTCCGCGATGCTGCCTGCATCCGGCGCTCCAGCATCGGGGGACACTCCGCCATCGGAAGGCACACCGCCGTCACCCGACGGGCCGCCATCACCCGAGGAGCCGCCGTCACCCGAGGAGCCGCCGTCACCCGATGATCCGCCGTCATCGGATGATCCGCCGTCACCCGACGCGCCGCCATCCTCGGACGTACCCGCGTCGCCGGACACGCCACCGTCGTCGGGTGTACCGCCACCGTCGGTGGGCACTCCGCTGTCGGTGGACACGCCACTGTCGGACGGCACGACCGGCGTCGGCGGCGTGGATCCGGGACACGCGGTGAGCAGAAGGGCGACGAGGGGCGCGACGATTCGAGGAAGAGCCATGGATGCCATCCGGTCCGGACGCCGGAAGGGACGCATGGCCTGTCGCGATGACGGGCGGTGCATCCCCCTGCCTCCAAGAGTGACACATCCCCCTGTCATCCAAGAAGAAGGGCCGCGCTCCCCGGATGGGGGAACGCGGCCCTGAAGTCACGTCAAGGTGTCGGACGCGGCGACTACGGCGTCGGCGCGCCCGGGGTCACCGTGGTCACGAACGCGAAGTCCGCGTTGTTGTTGTTCGTGTCGTTGCCGTTCGGGGTCCGCTGCAGGGAGCCCACGGCGCTGTTCGAGTCGGAGGCGGTGGTGCGCGCGCCCTCCTCGAAGTTCAGCGACTTGACGCCCGCGGCCGTGGTGATGCTGAACGTGGGGTTCTGGGCGCCCGGCTCGTAGAACACGCTGTCGAGGAGCGTGCCCGCCGCGTCGTCGACCAGGCCCACGCCGTCACCGCTGCCGTTCTGGATGATGTCGGTGTTCGCGTTGGAGGCCGACTTGATGACCAGCCTCAGCGTGCCCGCCGGCAGGGTCGCCGTGGTGAAGTACGGCTCGGCCGCCGCGACGATGTAGCCGCCCGCGGGCAGCGACGTGACCGCGTTGCCCTGCGCGTCCTTCGTGTCCGCCAGGTTGAACTTCAGGTACTCGATGCGCGGGTTGGCGTTGGAGTCGCCGTTGACGAACACCAGCTTGACGCTGGTCAGGTCCGCCGCCGCGGTGCCGCGGTTGTAGATCTCCACGAACTCCGCGTTGTCGGTGCCCACGTTGTCGTAGTCGATCTCATTGATGACCAGCGACGGGCCCGTCGGAGGAGGCGTCAGGCCGGTGAAGGTCGCGGTCTTGGCGGTCGCGTCCACGGCCTTGCCGGCCAGGTCCTTCACCTCGCCGTTGACCGTCACCGTGTACTGGGTGCCCGCCGTCAGGTCGCCGGTGGTCAGCGCGACCTGGTTGCCCGTCGCCGTCGCCGCGGAGACGGCCACGGTCGGCGTGATGCCGAAGTCCTCCGCCTGCACGCTGGCCGCGTCGATCTTCCGGTCGAACGTCAGCCGCACTTCCGTGCCGCTCAGCGGACGCGCCTCGGTGAGCTTCGGCGCGGGGCAGCCGGTGATGGTCAGCTGCTCCGGCGCGAACACGGACACCTGCGGCTGGGCGGTGAAGCGCCAGACCACGCCGGTGGGGACGACCACGTCGCAGCCCGTGACCAGGTCCAGGTCCGTGGACAGGGTGGTGGGCACGCGCAGGCGCAGGGGGCTGGGGGACGGCTCACCCGTGGTGATCAGCGGGAAGGCGGTGAAGGCCGCGCCGCTGCCAGCGCCCGCCTCCAGCTTGCCGGACACGGTGACCAGGCGGCTCTCGTAGAGGCTGGTCGTGCCCCCGTCCTCGAAGGTGCTGACGGCGTTCGCGTCCACCTTCAGGCCCGCGGGCGTCGCGGTGTCCAGGCTCCACACGCCGTGGTTCTTGCTCACCACGGTCAGGTCCGTGACGGTCTTCGCCACGTTGAGCCCGCTGATGATCTCCTTCTCCGTGACGTTCAGCGTCACGCGGTCACCCACGGCGACCGCCGTGGTGGACGCGGAGTCGCGCACGAACATCGCCGGGCCGTTGGCCTCGGCCTGCAGGAAGAAGCCGGAGGGCTCCGTGGCCGCGCTGCCCGCCACCGCGGGCTTGATGAAGGTCACGAACGCGCCGCTCACCGGCTGCGGCGTGGTCAGCGCGCCCGCCGGGGCGGCGACGAACGCGGCGATCTGCGCGCTCGTGTCCGCCAGCGGCGTGGTGACGCTGGAAGGCGTGCAGGTGTTCGCCTCGATGTCGCAGGACTCGGTCAGCGCGCAGGCCGGGTTGCACGCCTGGGGACCCGTGCCGCCGTCCGTCTCCGTGCCGGCGTCGGTGCCCGCGTCCGTCTCCGTGCCCGCGTCCGTCTCCGTGCCCGCGTCCTCTTCCGGAGGAATGTTCAGCGTGCGCAGCTCGCACTTGTTCTCCACGCAGGTCCACGTCTGACCCGCGGGGGCCGCGCCCTTGTCACGACAGTCGAACTGATCGACACACTCGTCGCCGCAACCCGTGCCGACCGTGACGAACACGGTGGTCACGAGCGCCGGCAGCCAGCTCCGCTTCAGGCTCTGCTTCAGCATGTGAATGCCTCCCAGATAGGGGTGGTCCAGATTGCAGGTGCGGTCCCCCTTACACCCGAAAACAGAGGGGCGTCCATTTGCCCAACCACCCGCCACGTCCCTGTCACGCGAAAGGACGCCCAGGGGCCTGGGAATCGAAGGAAGTCAGGGAGTCTTCCGTGCAGGGGTGGACGCTGGACCGGCGTACAGGTCGATGACCTCGTTGATGCCGTGCTGGCACACCGCGCAAAAGGGCACCCGGTCGCGGGTGAACATCACGCAGTCCGTCTGGGGCCGGAAGTAGCCCTTCGCCTCGTAGTGGGCCCCCTCGAAGGCGCCCACCTTCCCGGAGACCTTCTGGGTGCCCAGGAATTTCTCCTCCCAGTTGCGCTGCTCCGTGAAGAGCGCGTCCATCTCCGCCTCGGGTTTGCGCTCCGCGCGAATCTTCTGCCGGCGTTGCTGCACTTGCAGGGCATGCGCGTCATAGGTGGACTGATTCCAGGGCGTGGGCAGCGGGGTCCCCGGCGCCACCAGGTCCTTCCACTTGAGCTGGGCGGGGTCGTGGAGGGCGGTGACGTTCTTCTCCCAGGGCTCCACCCGCTCGAAGGGCGCGGCGCCGTAGACGGGGGCGGACGTGTAGTACTCGTCCGCCAGCCCCGCGAAGTGGTGGCCGAACTCGTGGACGAAGACGTAGGGGGCCCAGAGGCTGTCGGAGGCCACGGTGCTGAAGAGGTTGAAGATGCCTCCGCCGCCGTAGGTGTTGCCGTTGGACAGGATTTCGATGAACTCGTAGGGCGCGAAGGCGGCGGTGTCACGCAGCGCGGCGTTGTCGAAGGTGAGGATGTAGCGCTCCGCGCCGAAGGCGTCGTAGGTGGAGCCCAGGGGCGGGCGGCGGTGGACGCCGGTGGAGGGCCGGGAGATGCCGGACTCGGCCGCCGCGGGCATCAGGCCCCAGACGTTGAAGTCCGCCTTGCGCTCCTTGAAGGGGGAGAAGCTGAAGAGGGTGTCCACCAGCTTGCGCGCGTCCTTCTCGAACTTGGCGCGCTCCGCCTCCGTGTAGCCGTCCCCCAGGATGAGGAAGTCCACCTTGTCCTGCGGCGGTCCGTTCTCCAGCAGCTTCAGCAGCGGGCCCGGCGCGGGCGGCGAGGACGGATCCACGAAGGGGTCCTTCGGATCCACCACCAGCGACCAGATTTCGCGGAAGGCGTTCTGCGCGTCGCGCTTCTTCAGGATGACCTGCACGGGGCTGTTCGGCGCGGGGAAGCGCAGCGATTCGCTGAAGGTGCGGTGGGCCTGCTTCGCCTCGTCCGTCAGCTCCCACTCGCCGAAGATGGAGGCGAAGCCGCGCGAGAACAGGAGCCGGTTCGTCTTCCGGTCCCGCACCTCGTAGAGGTACTTGCCCAGGTTCGTCTCGTCGATGGCCCGCGCCGGGTGGCCCGGCCAGGGCAGGGGCTCCACCACCAGCCGCTCCAGGCTGAAGCGCTCCTCGGTGGCGTTGCCGGTGTGGAAGTAGTCGACGCGGAACGTCCGGGGCGCGGCGAGGGCGGTGCTCGCCGAGAGCAGCAACAGCAGGAGGGAAGCGCGCATGGGGCGCGACTCTACGCGCCCGGCGCTCCCCGGCCAGCAACGGTCAGAACGACCCGGAGAGGCTCGCCCCCGCGCCCGTCTCGTCCGCCGTCACGCCCAGCGTCACGGGCGCGGGCTTCGAGGGCGAGGACACGAGGAAGAGCACCGCCCCGGTGACGACCGCCGCGCCGCCGCCCACGAGCAGCCCCGTCATCAGGTTGCTCTTGCCCACCAGCGAGTCGCGCAGCGCGACGGCCCGCGCGTCCGTGCTCACCAATTGGCCGCCGTTGGCCGCGCGGCGGTCCTCCAGGCCGTTCAGGTCCTTCTGGGCCAGGAGCCGCACCACGCCCGCGCCGCCCAGGGCCGCCACGCCCGCGCCCATCGCCACGTACGACGCCGTGCGCAGGCCCGTGCCGGGCGGGGTGCCGCCGGAGACGTCCTCCGACAACAGATTCGGCGCGGTGAGGTCCGCGCCCGTGCCGGAGGCGCCCGCCGTGCCCCGCGCGCTGCCCGCGTCCCAGGGCGCCTTGCCGTTGGCGTTGTTCATCACCACGAGGTTGGAGGGCGAGCGCCCGGTGGTGACGAAGTCCACCAGCGCGGAGAGCGCCTCACCGGGCGCGTCCAGGCCCTGCGTCTTGAAGCCGCCCTCGCGCAGCTTCTGCCCGCCGTCGACGTTGAGCACCGTGGCGGCGAACCACTTGGGCCCGCTGCTCGGGCGCTCCAGCCGCACGACGATGACCTCCTCCACGCCCAGCGTGCCGCCCAGGCGCACCGCGTGGCTCCAGGTGCGCTCCTCGTTGCCGTCCACGGCGGAGAGGCACGGGAAGGGCGCGGCCGTCACCGACCCTTCGTAGGCCAGGTCCACCAGGAGCGGCGTGTCCGCCCCCTGCGCCTGCACCTGCCGGGGGAAGCTCACCGCGTCCCCCTTCACCATCGTCAGCTCGTACGCGCCCGCGGGCAGCTCCAGCGTGAGCGGCGTCTGCCCCACGCCCAGGCCCTCCAGGTACACGTCCGCCGCGGGCAGCGTGGACTTGAGGGACAGCTTCACCTTCGGCGTCCGGGCCAGGTCGCGGCGCAGCTTCTCGAAGGTCTGCCGGATGGAGGGGGCGTACTGGTCCGGGTCCAACTGGTACTTCGGCTGGAGGCGCAGCACCTGGAGGAAGGCCGCGTCGCTGTCCTTCGTCTTCCCCATCGCCCGGTGGTTGAGCCCGTGCAAGAGCTGCGCGTGCGCGAAGAGCTTCCAGCGCGGCTCGCCCGGCGGCAGGCGGCGGATGTCGCCCAGGGCGTCGTCCAGGAGCTGGGACGCGCGGGCGTTGCGGCCCTCGTAGAACTGGTCCTGCGCGGCGTCCAGCTGGCGCTGGAGGTCCTCGAAGGAGCGCGAGGAGGCGGGGAAGAGGCGCTCGGCGAACTCGGGCGCGCTCAGCACGTGCTGTTCGGGGCGGGCGCGGAGGGCGTCGTAGAACGCCTTGGACTGGCCGCTCAGCTCCGCGTCCCGGCAGTCGCCGCTGGAGACCACCAGCCGGTGGGGCGCGGCCCCCGAGGCGGAGGCGCACAGCAGGCACAGCAGCAGCGCGAACGCGGACGGCTTCGGACGGAAGGGCATGGTCACGTGGGTGTGGAAGGGATGGCCGGACCGGCGATGCAGGCCGCGTTCCGTCCTCTACCGGACTGTCCACCCTCCAGGCCAGCGACCCCCGGCCCCTGCTCCCCGGTCCCGCGTGTGGACCCCCGTCCGGATTTGGAGGCCCCCTGCTTCGTTGGTTGCCCTCCGGGTGAGTCACCGGCGGCCCGGGTGCGACGCCCGGCGTCATCCCCACCTTTCCGTGCACGAACCCTTTCTCAACGCTCGGGCCTCCAGAGCCGGCGGGCCCGCCAACAAGGACCCACTCCATGGATCGCATCTGGAAGAAGAAGGTCATCGTCATCACGGGCGCCTCCAGCGGCATTGGCCGGGCCACGGCGCTGCTGCTGGCGAAGAAGGGCGCCCACGTGGTCCTGGCCGCGCGGCGGGAGGAGCCGCTGGAGGAGCTGGCGGCCGAGTGCGAGTCCCACGGCGTCCAGGCCCTGATGGTGCCCACGGACGTGTCGGACGCGGCGGCCGTGCGGATGCTGGCGGAGGCCGCGGTGGAGGCCTTCGGCCACTTCGACGGCTGGGTGAACAACGCGGGCGTCTACATGCTGGGCAGCCTGGAGGAGACGCCGGACGAGGCGTTCCGCCAGCTCATGGAGACCAACTTCTTCGGCACGGTGAGCGGCGCGCGCGTGGCGCTCGCCCAGTTCCGCCGCCAGGGCTATGGGACGCTCGTCAACGTGTCCTCCACCTTTGGCACCGTGCCCGCGCCGTACCTGAGCGCCTACGTGGCCTCCAAGTTCGCGGTGCGCGGCTTCTCCGCGTCGCTGCGCCAGGAGCTGCTGGGCACGGGCATCGACGTGTGCACGGTGATGCCCGCCGCCATCGACACGCCCCTGTGGCGCCACACCGCCAACTACACCGGCTGGCGCGTGCGCCCGGTGGAGCCCGTCTACACGCCGGAGCGCGTGGCCCGCACCATCCTCCGCGTGCTGCGCCACCCCCAGGACGAGGTGATTGTCGGCCCCGCGGGGAAGAGCTTCGCGGCGATGCACGGCCTGTTCCCCCGCACGTACGAGCGCACCATGCGGGTGGGCACGGAGGTGCTGCACTTCCAGGACGAGCGGCAGGGCCCCACCCCCGGCAACGTCTTCCAGCCCATGGAGGAGGGGGACACGGCCTCCGGCGGTTACCACGGCACCGGAAAACAATGGCTGCGTCGTCTGTTGGTCGCGGGAGGGCTGGCCGCCGCGGCGGTGACGCTGCGCCGGCGTGCGGCCGAGCGGCACCTGGAAGCGCGGTGGGCCCACGCCCTGGGGGTGTGATGCCCATGTTTCGGGGGAGTCCCCATGCCGGGGCTCTTTTCGTGACGGGGCCATGACATGAACTGGGGAAGAGTCGCGCCCGCCATGAACATCGCCGTCCTCGTCAATCTGCGCGCGCGTAAAGGGACCGAGGGGATGGGCGGGCTCGTCCGAGACCTGCTCCCCCGGGCCCGGGTGGCCCTCACCCGCTCCCTGGAGGAAGCCCAGGAGTGGGTGGACCAGCTCCGTCACGACCCTCCCAACCTGCTGCTGGCGGGCGGAGGCGACGGCACCATCACGGGCCTGCTCAACGAGCTGCGCTCCCAGGGCGTGGCCCTGCCGGCCATTGGCGTGCTGCCGCTGGGCACGGGCAACGCCTGGGCGCGCGTCACCGGGGCGCCGCGTCCGCAGGTGGCCCTGAAGCAGATCGCCGCGTACGGCGAGCGCCTGCCGCCCCTGCGTCCCTTCTCCCTGGTGCGGGTGGAGGGCCGGGTGGCGCCCTTCGCGGGCACGGGCTGGGACGCGGAGATGATTCAGGACTTCAAGAACCAGCTCGCGTCCGCCGGGCCGCTGAAGAAGGCGCAGTCCGGCCTGCGGGGCTACCTGGGCGCCATGTTCACGCGCACGGTGCCGCGCCACCTGTTCGGCGAGGGCAACCCGAACGTCTCCGTCTACAACCTGGGCGCGTCCGCGCTGACCATGGACGCGACGGGCGCGGTGCGGCCGGTGCCCAACGGCGGTGAGGGGCAGCTGTTGTACCAGGGCCCCGCGGGCGTGGCGGGCGCGGCGACGACGCCGGAGTGGGGCTTCGGCTTCAAGGCGTTCCCGTTCGCGCAGGCGGTGCCGCACCGGCTGTCCGTGCGCGTGTACGGCGCGGGCGTGATGGAGGCCACGCGCAACATGTTCCGCCTGTGGCGCGGAGAGCACCCCATGCCGCGCATGCACGACTTCTTCGTGGAGCGCCTGCGGATGGACTTCGACCGCGAGGTGCCCTTCCAGATGGGCGGCGACGTGCTGGGCATGCGCCGCTCGCTGGAGTTCGACCTGGCGGAGGAGAACGTCAACCTGGTCGACTGGCGCCGCCTGGGCCGGCTCGTCGCCGTCTAGAGCGTCCCCGCACCTTCCGCTTGCCGGCACCGTGTCCCCTGGACACGATGCCGGCCGGAGGGTTTCCCATTGAGCCACACCTATAAGTACCCGCGCCCGGCGGTGACGGTGGACTGCGTCGTCTTCGGGTTGGACGAGGACGACCTCAAGGTGCTGCTCATCCAGCGCGGCGTGGAGCCGTTCCAGGGCCAGTGGGCGCTGCCCGGCGGCTTCGTGCGCATGGAGGAGTCCCTGGAGGACGCCGCGCGCCGCGAGCTGGACGAGGAGGCGGGCCTGCGCACCAGCCACCTGGAGCAGCTCTACACGTTCGGCGCTCCGGACCGCGACCCCCGGGGCCGCGTCATCACCGTGGCGTACTTCGCGCTGGTGAAGCTGTCCCAGCACCACCTCCATGCGTCCACCGACGCGCGCGAGGCGGCGTGGTTCTCCGTCTGGGACACGCCGAAGCTCGCGTTCGACCACGCAGACGTGCTGGCCACCGCGCTGCAACGGCTCAAGGGCAAGGTGCGCTACCAGCCCATCGGGTTCGAACTGCTGCCGCCCAAGTTCACGCTGTCGCAGCTCCAGCGGCTGTACGAGACGGTGCTGGAGCGCGAGCTCGACAAGCGCAACTTCCGCAAGAAGATCCTCGCCATGGACCTGCTGGAGGAGCTGGACGAGGTGGAGCAGGACGTCTCCCACCGCGCCGCGCGCCTCTACCGGTTCGACCACAAGAAGTACAAACAGCTCGAGAAGGCCGGCTTCAACTTCGAGCTCTGAACACCCCCACCTCCCGTCACGCCCCTCGGCGCCCGCTGACAGGTTGTCCCACGTCGCCTTGACTACGTGTCATTTGGACACTATGTTGGTGTCGTAGGTACACGAAGTCGGACGGCGTGGGGCCGTCCACTCGCCAGCAGGTTCTTGCGTCGTGCGTGCCCTTCGAGGGCCACGGGAGAGCCATGTCCACGCTGCCCTTCGATTTCGCGGTGGGTTCGGTGCAGGGCCGGGAGCACGCGCGTTCGGGGCGCAACAACCAGGACGCCGCCTGCGTCCGGGAGAGCGAGCACGGGCTGGTGGTGGTAGTGGCGGACGGGTGTGGCAGTCAGCCATGCAGCGAGCTGGGGGCGCAGCTGGGTGTGCGGCGGCTGGCGCAGGCTGCGCAGGCGAGGCTTCAGCGCGGCGAGGCGGTGGACGGCGCGGACTTCCTGCCGGGGCTGAGAGGGGACCTGCTGGAGTTGATGGAAGGGCTGGCGTCCACGCTGGGGCGGGACGTGCTGGGGGACCTGCTCTTCACGCTGGTGGGCGCGGTGGTGACGCCGGTGCACACGCTTGTCTTCTCGTTGGGGGACGGCGTGTGGATGCTCAACGGCCAGGTGCACGCGCTGGGGCCGTTCCCGGGCAACGCGCCGCCGTATCTCGCGTATGCGCTGCTGCGCGGCGAGGACGTGCGGCTGGAGCGCCGGGCGCTGGTGCCCACGGAGGACGTGCACGCGCTGCTGGTGGGCACGGACGGGGTGGGGGACCTGCTGGGCCTTTCGCAGGCGCGGCTGCCGGAGCGCGATGAGCCCGTGGGCCCGCTGTCGCGCTTCTGGACGGAGGACCGGTACTTCACGAACCCGGACGCGGTGCGACGGCGGCTGGCGCAGCTCAACCGTGAAGCGGTGCGCGCGGACTTCGCGGAGCGGCGGCTGCTGCGCACGCCGGGCCTTCTGACGGACGACACCACGCTGGTGGTGCTGCGCCGCCGGATGGGGAGGGCGTGAGGCCATGGACATCTGGCTGGAGGGGAAGAAGGTCCGGGTGGATCCGCGGCAGGCGCTGGGCAAGGGCGGCGAGGCGGATGTGTATGACCTGGGCGATGGCCGCGCGCTCAAGGTCTTCAAGCAGCCCGAGCACCCGGACTACTTCGGACTGGTGCCCGAGCAGGCCGCGGCGAAGGCCCGGCTCGTGGAGCACCAGCGCAAGCTGCGCGCGTTCCCCTCGGGGCTTCCGGCGCGCGTGGTGACGCCGCAGGCGCTGGCCACGGACAAGAAGGGCGCGGAGGTGCTGGGCTATGCGATGCGCAAGCTGGACGGCGTGGAGCCGTTGCGCCGGTGGAGCGAGCCCGCGTTCCGGCGCGCGGGAGGCAAGGCCTCGGACGCGGTGACGGTGCTGGCGGGGCTGCACCGCGTGCTGACGGCGGTGCACGCGGCCCGTGTGGTGGTGGGGGACTTCAACGACCTGAACGTGCTGACCGTGGGCACGGATGCGTACTTCATCGACGCGGACAGCTTCCAGTTCGGTCCCTTCCTGTGCCCGGTGTTCACGGAGAAGTTCCTGGACCCGCTGCGGTTGGACCCGGGCGCGCAGGCGCTGACGCCCGCGCGGCCGGCGACGGTGGAGAGTGATTGGTATGCCTTCGCCGTCACCGTGATGCAGTCGCTGCTGTGCGTGGGGCCGCAGGGCGGCATCCACAAGCCGAAGGCGCAGGCGGCGCGGTTGAACGCGGTGGGACGGCTGCTCCAGCGCGTGACCGTATTCCACCCGGACGTGCAGTATCCCAAGCCCGCGTTGCCTCGGGCTTCGCTGCCGGATGACCTGCTGCACCTGTTCCACCAGGTGTTCGTGGAGGACCGGCGCGGCGCGTTCCCGCTGCCGGTGCTGGAGGGGCTTCGCTTCTCGGTGTGCGCGTCGTGTGGCCTGGAGCACGCGCGGGCCGCGTGTCCCACGTGTCAGCCGCACGCGACGGTGGCGGCCACGCCGGTGTCGGCGGTGCGCGGGCAGGTGACGGCGAAGCGGACGTTCACCACCCGAGGGGTGCTGGTGCACGCGAGCGCGGAGGACGGTGCGGTGCGCTTCGTCTACCACGCGGACGGCGCGTACCGGCGCGAGGACGGCCGCACGGTGATGCGCGGCGCGCTGGACCCAACGCTGCGCTGGGCGGTGCAGGGCGACGTGACGCTGCTGGGTCACCAGGGCCGCGTGGCGGTCTTCACTCCAGGCCGGGAGACGGAGTTCCTGGGCGTGGATGTCTGCGACAACCGGCCGGTGTTCGCGGCCAATGCCAGACACCGGTTCTGGGCGGCGGGCGGCGGGCTGTGGCGCGACGGGGCCTATGGGGCCGAGCAGTGGGGGGACGTGCTGCAGGGACAGACGCGGCTGTTCGTGGGACCCCGGTTCGGCCTGGGGTTCCACCGCGCGGCGGGGCTGCGAGGAGCCTTCCTGTTCAACGTGGAGCGCAAGGGTCTGCGGGACGGGCTCGCGCTGCCGTGGCCATCGGGGCAGTTGCTGGATGCGGAGGCGGTGTTCGACGCGGACTCGGTGTGGTTGCTGCTCGCGGAGGAGGCGAATGGCCGCACCGTGCACCACGCGGTGTTGCTGGGGGCGGACGGAGCGGTGCGCGCGAGCGCCCGGGCCGACGCGGGGGACGGCTCGTGGCTGGGGACGCTGCGCGGGAAGTGCGCCGTGGGGGGCGCGCTCTTCTGCGCCACGGACGCCGGGCTGACGCGCGTGGAGCTCCAGCAGGGCCGGTTGGTGGCGGTGCGCGAGTTCCCGGACGCGGAGCCGTTCGTGGACGCGGGCCGGGGGCTCTTGCTGTCGCGTGAGGGATTGACGGTGGTGGGGGCGCAGGACCTCACCGTGCTGCGAATGAAGTGAAACACACACAGGGGGCTGGACATGAAGAAGACGACCGTGAAGGAGCTGCCGCTGCCCGGGTTCTACAACTCCAACCACGCGGCGGAGTACGGCTACGGCCCGAACGCCGGGAAGCTCCAGCGTGACGCCGGAGCGTGGAAGGCGGCGCAGGGCGTGACGGCGGCGGCCACGGACCGCTTCAACCTGCACCTGCTGCTCATCGACGTGCAGAAGGACTTCTGCTTCCCGGATGGCTCGCTGTACGTGGCGGGGCGCAGCGGGCGGGGCGCCATCGATGACAACCGCCGCATCGCGGAGTTCATCTACCGGAACCTGGGGACGCTGACGAACGTCACCGCGACGCTGGATACGCACTTCGCCTATCAAATCTTCTTCCCGTCGTTCTGGGTGGACCAGGACGACCAGCCGCTCCAGCCGTACCGCGAGGTGACTCGCGAGCAGATTGAACGCGGCCAGGCGCGGCCGAACCCCGCCGTGGCGAAGTGGCTGTGCGGCGGCAACTACCCGTGGCTGCTCAAGCAGGTGAAGTTCTACTGCGAGGAGTTGGAGCGCGCGGGGAAGTACACGCTCTACCTGTGGCCGCCGCACTGCCTGCTGGGCAGCGACGGACACGCGCTGTCGGGCGTGGTGCAGGAGGCGCGGTTGTTCCACTCGTACGCGCGCGGCGTGCAGTCGTGGGCGGAGGTGAAGGGCGGCAACCCGCTGACGGAGAACTACTCGGTGATGCGGCCGGAGGTGCTGATGCGGCATGACGGCCAGCCGCTCGCGCAGCGCAACACGCAGTTCCTGAAGACGCTGCTCACGTCGGACGCGGTGGTGATTGGCGGGCAGGCGGCCAGCCACTGCGTGAAGAGCAGCATCGATGACCTGCTGGGAGAGATTGTCGCGCAGGACGCGGCGCTGGCTCGCAAGGTGTACCTGCTGACGGACTGCATGTCGTCGGTGACGGTGCCGGACGGCAAGGGCGGCTTCGCGGCGGACTTCACGCCGCAGGCGGACGCGGCGCTCAAGCGCTTCGCGGACGCGGGCATGCACCTGGTGAAGTCGACGGATCCGCTGGCGAGCTGGCCGGACCTGCACGTGGCGTGACGTCTGGCATTGGCACTCACACGAAGGGAGACACGGACATGAGCAAGGCGAACGGGACGGGTGTCACGAAGCTCTTCGAGGACGCGCACGCGGAGGGCATCCTCAGCCCCGCGGGGTTGCAGACGCTCACGGTGGTGGACCTGGGGGCGCAGATTCAAGCGGGCCTGGGCATCCACGTGGACGACGTGCAGGCGAGCGAGGTGGTGCTGGTGACGGTGATGCCGGATGACTCCGGGAGCATCGCGCACTCGGGGCACGAGAAGACGGTGTGTGACGGGCACAACCTGGTGCTGGACGCGCTGCTGGCGAGTCAGCAGAAGGACGGCGTCCTGTTCCACACGCGCTACCTGAACGGGCATGTCCTCAATCCGTTCCGGCCGCTGGAGGACGTGGTGCGGATGCACGGCAAGAACTACTCGGCGGACCAGGGGACGCCGCTGTACGACCAGGCGGTGGTGCTGCTGGGCACGGTGCTGGCGAAGGCGCAGGAGTTCAGCGGCAACGGGGTGCCGGTGCGCACGGTGACGCTGCTGATTACAGACGGCGCGGACGCGGGCTCGCGCAAGGCGCGGGCGAAGGACGTGGCGGCGCTGGTGAAGGACCTGCACCGGGTGGAGAACCACATCGTCGCGGCGATGGGCATCGACGATGGGGTGACGGACTTCCGGCGCGTGTTCCAGGAGATGGGCATCGCGGACCGGTGGATCCTGACGCCGGGGCAGAGCGCCCAGGAGATCCGCGCCGCGTTCCAGGTGTTCAGCCAGTCCGCCGTGCGCGTCAGCCAGGGCGCGGCCAGCTTCAGCCGCACCGCGCTGGGTGGCTTCGGGGCTTAGCGGGCCCGGCGTCACGCCCGGAGGAAGTCTCCGAGCAGCTCGCGGACCTCCTCGGGCCGCTCGTCGGTCACCCAGTGGCCGGTGTCCCGGAGGATGTGGGGCTCGACCTGATTCGCCACCGCGCGCGCCTGCGCGACGAGCGGTTCGCCCAGGGACTTGTCCCCGCCGATGACCATCACGGGCATGGGGAGCTTGTTCCGGGCGAGCTCCCGGAAGGCCTTCTTGTCCTGGTCGAAGGCCTGGAAGTAGCTCCACGTCGAGTGGAGCCGGCCCGGGGCCGCGTAGGCCTCCGTGTACGCCTGCCGTTCCGCTTCGCCCACGGCCTGGGGATTGGCGGCGAAGTCGGTCCAGAAGTGGTCGAGGTAGATGCGCTCGCGGCCCTGCACCAGCTTCTCCGCGGTGGCGCCGTTGAAGGTGAAGTGCCACACGTCGCGGCTGCTCATGACCTGGTCGGACCAGGGCTCGATGCCCGGCAGGAACGCGTCCAGGAGGGCCAGGCGTTCGACCTCGTCGGGGAACAGGGCGGCGTAGGCGTAGGCGACCATCAGCCCGATGTCGTGGCCCACGACGGAGACCTTGTCGAAGCCGAGCTGCTTCACCAGCGCGCGCATGTCGCGGGCCATCGTCTCCTTGTCATAGCCCCGCGCGGGGGCGGCGGAGGCCCCCGCGCCTCGCAGGTCCGGGATGAGCACGGTGTGCTGCTTCGCGAGCTCCGGCGCCAGTCGCCACCACATGAGGTGCGTCTGCGTGTAGCCGTGCAGCAGCAGGACGGGGCTGCCCTTGCCGCCGATGACGAAGTGGATCCGCGTGCCGTTGACGTCCGCGTCGCCTTCGCGGAAGCCCTCCGGGAAGAAGGGACGGACGGTGCTCGGCTGCTGGCGTGTCATGGGCGCCTCCTCGCGGGAGCGGGTTCACGCCTCAGGGTGTGCATGCCCCGCGTGCGTGAGGCGCCAGGTCGAGCGGGGAGTCCGGCGCTCGGGTCCCTGGAACCCTCAGGCGTCCTGGGGCGGGAGCAGGCGGGACTGGATGAACTCCAGGTACTTCGCGTCGTCGCCTTCGAAGAGCTCCTCGCCTCCGCCCATGAAGGCGCGGGCGAGCTCGTCGGCGGCGCGGGCTTCGTCTCCCAGCTCCAGGGCGCTCTGGCCGAGCCGCAGGTGGATGAAGGGATTGCCGAGCCCTCCGGGGGAGTGGACGGCTTCGCGGAAGTGCTCGCGGCAGTCCTCGAAGCGCTCGAGCTGGAAGTACATGTCGCCGATGGCGGCGCGCACCCAGGTGTTCTGCTGATGCTCGCGGGTGGGTTCGGGGATCAGCGCGAGGGCGGCCTTGAAGTGTTTCAGGGCCTGCTCGATGGCGCCGTCTCCCGCCGCGGCGTCTCCCTGGGCGCAGAGGTCGGTGATGCGCTGGTGGGTCTCATCCGATATCGACGTCATCCGTGCTCCGGGGACCGGGGGACATTTAGATGACACGTCTTGGGTGGAGACGCTACTTGGGTACGAAACCGTGGGGACGGGCTGGATGCTGGCTGATGCTGCTGGTGTTCTGGGTGGGCTGCGCCAGCGGACCCACGGTGCGGCTGCGCACGGAGCAGGGGACCCGGACGTATGCGCCGGTGACGTGGGACCGCCGTGTGCCGGTCAGTGCCCGGGAGTTCGAGGAGGCGCTGACGCGGCTGGTGCTGGAGGTGCCACTGACGGTGCGGGCGCCGAAGGTGGTGCGCGCGGTCGCGAAGAAGGGGGCGCAGCTGGACCTGGGGTTCGGGTTCATGTTGCGGGACGGGTACGGGCGGTGGTGCCGGGCGCATGAGGCTTCGGGGGACTGTCTGTCGTTGCTGGAGGACGGGGCGGGCTTCAGTGAACTGGACCGGCTCACGCTCGCGGTGGGCATGTCGCTGGAGCCTCTGCGAGCCAGTATCGGAGCCGCGTTGCAGGACACGCTGAGTCCGGAGTTCTTCGTGTCCGTGGTCTCGGGAGCGATTGCGTCCTGGGTGGTGCTGGCGGCGGCACCGGAGCCTGTGTTCACCAAGGCCGCGGCGGTGATTGCCGCCGTGTTCCTGGCCTACGTGGGCGTGCAGTCGTTCCTCGCGGTGGTGCGGGCGTGCGGGGCGCTGAAGGAGGCGACGGACAGGGCGAAGACGTTCCAGGAGCTGGAAGAGGCGGCGGAGGTCTTCGCGCAGGCGCTGGGACCGGAGGTGGCGCGCGTCTTCGTGCTCGCGGTGACGGTGCTGGTGAGTCACGGCGTGACGATGGGGCTGTCGTCATCGCTCAGCTTGATGCCACGTTTTCCGGACGCGGTGAGGGCGGGCGCGGCCAACGCGGGCTTCAACCCGGCGCGCGTGCTGGACGTGAGCGCGGTGGCGGTGGTGGACGGCGTGGTGGAGGTGACGCTCGCGTCCACGGCGGTGGCCATGGCCACGATGGGCCCGCCTCCTCCGAGCAGCTCAGGAGGGCCGGGCAAATGGGTGCAGGTGAACGAGTCGATGTCCGACCGTGCTCGCGACTATCAAGCCCAGGTGACTGGGGCTCCGAAGGGATCCGCGTACCGGGTCAAGAAGGGGGACGAGGAGGTCGACTTCGACGGCTATGACGTGGATGAGAACGTACTGCTGGACGCCAAGGGGCCGGGCTACGAGCAATTCTTCGGTATTGATCTGAAGGCGAAGAAGTTCTTCCAGGGCGCGAATGCCTTGGTTGAGCAGGCTCGGCGGCAAATCGAAGTGGCTGGAGGTGCTCGCGTTCGATGGGTGGTCGCCGAGAAGAAATTCGCAGATGCCTTGCGTGCGCTGTTCAATCGCCAGAGCGTTATGGTGGAAGTGCGTTATCTCGCTCCCACGAAATGAGCACCGCCGACCACATGACTGACCGTTACTACCTGGGGGCTTACTGGACGGCACGGCACGAGTCCGCTGAATCGTGTGCCCACAGAGCGGAAAGCTTGTTCGAGCGCCTGAGCCGCCTTGAACCGACGTGGCGTCAGTGGCACGAGACCGGACGCACCTTCAAGCAAGCGCAGGAACGTCAGGTCCAGACCGACCGGGCCTCCTTCCTGGAGTTGTTCGCTCGAAAGAAGAACCGCATCGGTGACGGCTTCCAGTTTTGGTTTTGGGCGGGCCCGAACCCGGACGAAACAACCTCAGTCAATGGCTTCTGCGGCTCCGCGAATGCTGTGCCGACTTCGGTCTGTGTCGTCGATCCTCCTTCTCAAGGAGAAGTGGCTGAACGCGTGCTGACAGCATCCGTCTTGCTCGAGGTACTTCGTGCCGTGGTGCGCTGCTGGGAGCCGGCTTGGGGCGTCGTTGCATCCGAGCAGTACCGCGACGAAGCGTCTTCATCAGGGGACGCGGGCACCTTCGTGGGCTGGATGACCTACTTCTCCCGGCAGTGGGGAGAGGTTCCGCCTCTCCCTGCCCCTGTGCGCGTTGAGCCCGTGGAGGACCTGGGCACCCTGGTCATCCTCACGGAGGAGCGGTTCACGGTGACGAATCCGGAACACGTCCGGCTCGCCACGGAGGTGCACCAGGTTCTTGATTCAGCCGGTCTCCTGCGTGCCTTGTGACAGGAACACCTCCGCGGCTCCGGGCTGACCGCGTGCCTGTGCTTCCATCCGGTGGAACGCCGTGAGCGTCCGGGCCAGACCTTCCACTCCGCCGAATTGGAAGCCCAGCTGCGTGCCGTAGCGGACGCAGCCCTCCACCTTCTTGGGCAAATGCTCCGTGATGTCCACGGCCAGGGGACGCAGGCCCTGGGGGACGGCGGCGTCGGGGTGGGCCTGGGGCTGGCGCACGGCGTAGGGCGTGTCCCGGTAATAGAAGAGCCGGGTCGTCGGGATGCCCAGTTCCTTCACGGCTCGCACCACCTGCACGTGGTCCACGTGGCTCCCCAGGGCCTGGGGCACGAAGACCCGGTCCGGCTTCAGGTTCCACAACAGCGGCTTCAAACAGTCCGCCACCTTCGCTTCGATGATGTCGTCCGCTCGCGGTGGCTGGAACAGCGCCTCCGGGCTCGCGTAGCCCCGGTGTGGCGCTTCCTCCAGGTCTCCCCACTTCACGTGGTCCACGCCCATGCAGGCCGCGAAGGCCCGGTCCTCGTCCCTCCGCAGGGCCATGTAGTCCACCTCCGGCCCCAGCCCCTTCGATGTCTGACATTGCAGCGCGAAGCCCTCCGGCTTCGGCACCGACCGCGTGAAGACGGTGACGAGCGCCACCGTCCACCCCTCCGCCTTCAGCGCCGCCAACGTGCCTCCACAGGAGAAGGCCACGTCGTCCAGGTGCGGCGATACGAAGAGGGCCGTGCTCATAGGAGATGCGGCGCCGCCCGGAACCGGCACGTGTGGTCCGCGCGCTCCTCCGTCATCGCCGGGTCGTAGAGGTGCGTCCACTGCGTGTCCGGCCGCGTGCCGGTCAGGTTCTTGTAGACGCCTTGGATCCTCCGCCCCACCGCCCGCCACGAGTACAACTCCCGCACCTCGCGCAGCGCCGTCGCCGCCAGCCGCTTGCGCAGCGGCGCGTCGTCCATCATCCGGCCCATCGCCTCCGCCAGCGCGGCGCTGTCCTTTGGCGGCACCAGCAGCCCATCCCTGCCGTCCTCCAGGCAGTCCACCACGCCCACCGCTCGTGTCGACACGATGGGCAGCCCGGACGCCATCGCCTCCAGCAGCGTGTTGGAGAACCCTTCTGAATACGTGGGCGACACGAACAGGTCCCCGCTCCGGTACAGGTCCGGCGCCTCCGCGTAGGTGGACGCCCCCGTCAGCTCCACCACGCCGTGGAGCCCCTCCGTCGCCACCCTCGAACGCAGCGACTCCACGTCTGGCCCAATCCCAGACACCCGCAGCTTGAACCTCCGCCCGTCCGCCACCAGCCGATGCACGGCGTCCAGCAGCTCCATCACCCCTTTCCGGGCGTCCACCCGGCCGTGGTACAGCCACACCGGCACGTCCCGCATGTCTCCCACCGTCGACTCACCGCGGGGATGGAAGCGCTGCGTGTCCGTGGCGCCGGGGACGATGGTGAACCGCTCCAGCGGGGTGCCGTGGTGCTCGCTCACCTCTTCCGCGAAGGACCTGCTCCCAATCAGCAGCGCCCCCGCGTGGCCCAGCACCGCGAGCATCGCCTGCTTGTGTGTCCCGCAGCAGGTCCCCACCCAGTGCCCGTCCCCGCCTTGGATGGAGACGACGTTGGGCAGTCCCAGGAGCCTCGCCGCCTGGAGCGCCGCCAGGCCGCACGGATAGCCGTACTGCGCATGGATGAGGTCGAACGGACGGCGCCGGTGCTCGCGCACCACCGTGTCCACCATCACCTCCAGGTCGTGCTCGAAGCTCGCCGGCTGGCCCTGGTTGATGCGCTGCTCGCCCACCGACTCGCAGCCCAGCACGTGCGCGCCCGGGATGCCCGGCGGCGGCCCGCCCCCGTACACCGCCATTCCCGCCGGGTCGCTGCGGTACTGGCTCACCATCGTCACGTCGTGCCCGCACGCCACCAGCTCCCGCACCAGGTTCAGCGCATAGACGCTCATCCCGGAGATGGCCGGGAAGAAGCGCCGGGAGATGAAGCAGATCCGCAGTCCATTCACGCTGTTCACGCCGCCACCTCCGCGCCCGTCGGCAGGCGCTCCCTCAACCATTCCAGCGCCCGGGGCACCAGCTCGTGCGCCCGGTGCGCGTCCCGCGACAGCTCCACGCAGACCAGCCGGTCGTAGCCCGCGCGCGTCAGCTCACGCAGGACCGACGGCACGTCCACGTCCCCTTCGCCAAAGGGCAGGTGCTCATGCACGCCGCGCTTCATGTCCTCCAGCGCCACCGTGCCCAGCACCGGCGCGAACTCGCGCACGGCCCCCGCGGGGGTCCGCTCCTGCGTCACCAGCAGGTGCCCCACGTCCAATGCCAGACGCACGCCGGGCACGCAGGCCTGCAACCGGCGCCAGCCGTCCACCGTCTCCACCAGCATCCCCGGCTCCGGCTCCAGCGCCAGCACCACGCCGCGCGCCGCCGCGTACTCCGAGAGCCGCGTCACTCCGTCCAGCAGCCACGGCCACGCGGACTCCTCCGTCACGCCCGGGCGGGGCACGCCCGCCCAGAAGGACACCGCCTCCCCCCGGCACGTCCCGCACACGTCCACCGCGCGCTTCAGGAACTCCAGCCGCCGCGCGCGGCCCTCCGCTTCCGGGGTGATGAGCGTGGGCTCGTGCTTCCTCCGGGGGTCCAGCAGGAAGCGCGCCCCCGTCTCCACCACCAGCCCCAGGCCCAGCCGCTCCAGCCGGGTGGCGAGCTGTTCCGTGCGCCGCTCGAAGTCCGGCGCGAACGGGTCGAAGTGGTGGTGGTCCAGCGTCAGCGCCACGCCGTCGTAGCCGCTGTCCGCGATGAGGCCCAGCGCGTCCTCGAAGCGGTGGTTCGACACGCCGTTGGTGTTGTACGCGAAGCGCAGGGCCATGGCTCACTGCCCCCCGAAGCGGCGGCTCGCGAGCACCTTCGGCACCGCGTGGCGGTCCGGCTCCCGGTAGAGCGCGTACAGCCGCCCCACGCGGGCCTCCGCCAGCCGCGCGTTGAACCAGACGGGGCCGCCCAGCCGCTCCTCGGCCTCGGGCGTCAGGCGCACCGGCTGCGCGCCCGGCGGCGGCGCCCCCAGGCCCACCAGCGGATCCCTGCGCTCCAGGAGCCGCGCCGCGTTGCGCTCGCCCACGCGGTTGTACGTCATCGTCTCCACCTCCAGGCCCGGCACCAGCGCCTTCACCACGTGCACCTGGCGGCCCGGCGGAGACAGGTCCGCGACCAGGATGTCGAAGCCCGCCGCGTGCAGTTGCCGCACCACGTGGTCGCACCGCAGCGACGGGTCCTCCACGGTGGGCGAGCGGGGCAGGTCCTCGAAGCGCACCTTCTGGCGGACCGTCAGCGTGCACGCCGTCAGCTCGCGCAGCGCCTGGGCCGGCATCCGCGCCCACTCCACCATCGCGTTCAGCGCGCGCGGCTCCTCCGCGTCCAGGTCCACCAGGGGCACGAAGCGGTCCATGTATTCCGGCGGCGCCACCCGGGCCACCTCCCCCAGCGGCCCGTGCATGAACGCCTTGCGCGCGCGCGAACAGGCGTACTCCAGCAGCGCCTTGCGCAGCGCCCGGTCCCGGTCCGGGTCGGCCGCCTCTCCGCACGCCGTCACCATCAGCGGCTGGTCCCCCACGGACAGGTCGCGGCCCACCACGTACAGGTTCACCATGCCGAAGTCCGTGCTGGCCAGCTTCGCCATCACCTCCACGCCCGCGCGGCGGTAGAGCTCCAACAGTTCGCGCACGTCCGGCGCCAGGTCCGTGCCCTCCAGGTCCAGCACCACGCCCTGGTCCATGGCGCGGTACATCAGCCCGTTGCCGTCGCGCTGGATGAGCTCCAGCAGGCCGTGCGCCAGCGCCTGGGGCCGCGTCAGCCCCGCGCCCTGGCCGTTGGTGATGGGCGTGATGAGCGGCGTCTTCCCCTGCAACTGCCCGGGATGGATGGCGACGTACTCCTCCGGCACCAGCACCCGCTCCCCGGTGGCCAGCCGCTGCAGCTCCACCCAGACGAGCGGCAGGTCCGGCTGATACGGACTGCCCGCGGGCAGCCCCAGCGTGAGCGGATCCGCCACCGCGGTGGGGCCTCGCGCGCGCACCAGCGCCGCGTAGCTGCCGTGCACGCGCGGCATGCGGTGCATCGCGAGCTCGCAGAAGGTCTCCTCCACCAGCTCGCCCAGCGCGCCCACCCGCGCCTCTTCGTCCGTGCGGCCGTAGCCGTTGCCGTGCAGCACCGCGCCCGGACCGTCTCCCAGCCGCAGGCTGGCGGAGGCCACGGGGATCCCCAACCGGTCGATGGGGTCGATGCGGAACATCTGCAGGGCGCCGGTGGACACGGCGCGGTGATAGGCATCCAGGGCTCGGGCAATGCTCATGACAGTTCCTCCAACGGCAGGGGACGGGTGTGCGGCATGCCGGAGAGCAGCCGGTCGAACAGCGCCAGCGCGTGCTCGCGGGTGACGCCTCGCGCGAACTCGAACGGGGTGAAGACGTTCTCGAACGGGAGCTGCTTGAGCACCGCGCGGTAGCGGCGCAGCTCGCCGTGGCTCAGCGGAATCGCGTAGTGGAAGCCCTTGTGACACGACAGGCCCGTGGGCCTGCCCCGCGCGTCCAGGTCCACCTTCAGCGCGTCGCCGCAGAACAGCGAGCGGGTGCGCGCGTCGTAGAGCACCGTCTGGCCCTCGTAGTGGCCGCCCACGCAGTGCAGCGTCAGGTCCGGCGCCAGCTCATGCTCGTCATCCACGGGCCAGCGCACCTGGAAGGCCTTGCTGTACGGGACCGCATCCCGGTGCAGCACGAGCAGCGGGTCGAAGTGCTCCTGCAACTGCCACAGCGCCCCGAAGCCGTGCGGGTGCGACGCGGACAGCACCTGGAGGCCGCCCATCACCTCCATGAACTCCAGCGCGGGCCGCGAGTACCAGGGCGCGCCCTCGAAGCCGACGTTGCCCTCGGGCCTGCGCAGGAGCCACCCCGTGGAGCCCAGGCCGAAGGACGGCGTGCAGGTGAAGCCCCAGATGCCGGGCAGCGCCTCCTCCCAGCGCGTGGTGAGCCGCTCCGACACCTGGCCCGCCGTCTGGAAGTCCCAGCCGTCGCGCGGCAGCGCGTTGCGCACGTCCAGGCAGGTGGGGCAGCCCGTGGGCCGCTCGCGAGGGAAGCCCGGCTGCCACGTGCCGCAGTGGGTGCAGGCGTAGCGGGTCAGTGGCATGGCGGAAACGCCTTTCCGTCTCGCGTCGCCTGCGTCAGCAGCCCCACCAGCCGCACGTCGCGCTCCGGCGCGAACGGCTGCGGGCGGCCCTCCAGCACGCACGTGGAGAAGGCCTCCACCTGGTGGAGGAAGGGGCTGCGGTCCTCCTCCGGCGACAGGGAGATGAACGTCTCCTCCCCCGTCTTCGCGTCGGTGAGCGACAGGGTGCCGCCGGGCGTCTGGCCCATCGTCTTGTACGCCAGCGCTCGCGCCCGGGTGCCGATGAGCTCCAGCGTGCGCCGGGGGTACGCGTCCGGGCAGTTGTAGGCCACCTGCAACAGGCCCAGCGCGCCGCTCTTGAACTGGCCCATCAGCACCGCGCCGTCATCCACGGCGTAGCGGTGCACGCGCCGCTGCGTCAGGGCGGTGAGCGACGCCCACTCGTCGCCCAGGAGCACCTCCAGCAGGTCCAGGCCGTGCGGCGCCAGGTCGATCATCGCGCCGCCGCCGGCCTGCTCCGGGTCGATGCGCCAGTTGTCCGGCGTCCAGTCCTCGGGCAGCCAGCAGGCGTAGTGGATGCGCGCCTGGGTGACGGTGCCCAGCACGCCCTCCTTCACCAGCATGCGCAGCTTGCGGTGCGCCGCGTGGTGGCGCTGGTCGAACGCGGTGGCGTAGTGCACGCCCGCGCGCTGGCACGCGGACACCATGCGCAGGCCATCCCCCGGGGTGACGGCCATGGGCTTCTCGCACAGCACGTGCTTGCCCGCGGCGGCGCACGCCTCCGTCATCGCCGCGTGCAGGTGGTTGGGCGTGGCGATGTAGACGGCCTGCACGTCCTTGTCCGCCAGCACCGACCCCAGCGCGGTGTAGCGCCTCACGTCGTCCGCCCGGATGCGCATCAGCGCCTCCGCGTTCGCGTCGCACAGGGCCACCAGCCTCGCGTTGCTCGCGCCCTGGAGCGCCGGGATGACGTAGTCCCTCGCCACCCAGCCACACCCCACCACCGCCCAGCCCAGCTTCCGGGTCCCCGGCTTCGCCTCGAACATGGTCACCGCCTGTTGGGAAGGTTCAGGAGCCGCCTCGCGGCTCATGGCCACACCGCCGCTTCGCGCAGGACGTCGTTGCCGAACGTCTGGAGCGGGCCGGGGTGGATCAACTCCAGGTCCTCCATCGCCTGGCGCAGGGTGAAGCCCGCCGCGCGGGCGTGGGCCTCCAGCTCCAGCACCCGGTCCAGCGCGTCCGCGGCGTTGAAGGCGCGCGCCTCCGCGGAGTCCACATTGCCGGTGAGCGACAGCGCCTGGCGCACGACCCCTGCCAGCCGCTCCGGCAGCGACGACAGGGCCTTCTCCGTGAGGCGCTTCATGAGGGGCTCCAGCAGGTCCCCCAGGAGCGCCTCCCCGCCGTAGCCCGCGTCCGGCAGCGCCGCGTTGAAGAGGTGATGTGAGAGCCCCGCCACGAAGGGCAGGGCGGGGGACGCGCCGAAGCAGGGCGCGACGAGCACCGCGCCCACCGCCACCGCGTAGCAGTGGTCCGCGTGGCTCTCCTGCGGGGAGACGAGGATGCGCGGCCGGCCGGGGAACGTGGCCCCGGCGCGGGGCTGGCGCACCAGCCGCTCCACGAACAGGGGCGGCGGCACGTGACACGCCTCCTCTGGCGTCTGGGAGAGCGCCACGGACAGCCGCTCCCTCAGGCCCGGGGCCAGCGGCGCGGCCACCGCCTCCAGGCCCCGGTGCAGCACCCGCGTCGCGTCCAGCGGGGACAGCCCCGCCCGCTGGAGGACGTCCATGTCCAGGCCGCCCAGCCGCACCGCCGCCAGCGCGCGCGCCGTCTCCCGCAGCGCCACGATGCGCGGGTCCATGCCGGAGGCCAGCGCGGCCCAGGCCCGGCGGAAGCCATGCGCCGCCAGACCGTCCGGGTGGTCCGGGGTGCGGAGGCGCTTGAGGTCCATCAGCTCCGAGAGAAGCGGACGGAGCTCCGCCATGCGGCTGGGGGACGCCGTGTCACGCGCGGGTGCGTTCATGGCTTCAGCCCCTGATGCGTTCCGGAGCGCGCTCCGCCTGCTGCGCGCGGCCCTTGGAGAGCCACGTCATCAGGCGGCGCTGCTGCTCCGCCATGGCGTGCTCCACGGGCTCGCCGTCCTGGGACATGGGGGCCTTGAAGAAGCAGCCCAGCGCGTCGATGACGCCGCACTCGCCCCGGCGCTTGGCCAGGTCCAGCGTGCGCGCCAGCTCCACGACGAGCGGTGCGGCGAGGATGGAGTCCTTGCAGAGGAAGTTGAGCTTCAACTGCATGGGCTGCCCCAGGAAGCCCGTCACGTCGATGTTGTCCCAGGCCTCCTTGTTGTCCCCGCGCGGGCGGTAGTACTGGATGGAGACGATGTGGTCCTGGACCTTGTAGCCGAGGATGCTGTCCAGCGCGGCGCCCTTGGTGTCGAGCTTGTTCTGCTTCGACGCCGGGTCGTTGAGCGCCTCGCCGTCGCGGTTGCCCAGGATGTTGGTGGAGTACCAGCCGTCCACGTGCAGCGCGCGGTCGCGCAGCGCGGGGGCGAGCACCGTCTTGAGCAGCGTCTGCCCTGTCTTGCCGTCCTTGCCCGCGACGGGCGCGCCGGTGCGCTTCGCCAGCAGGAGCAGCGCGGGCACGTCCGCGGCGACGCTGGGCGTGAAGTTGGCGAACGGGATGCCGTCCACGATGGCCGCGTACGCGTAGAGCATCGCGGGGCCGATGTCCGGGTCGTTCGCGTCCAGGGCCTTCTCGAAGGCCTCCGGCGTGGCGAACTCCGGGCGGGTGAGGTCCACGGCCTTCTCCGTGGAGGCCAGGTTCACCACCACCACGCGCTCCAGTTGCTCACGCTGCTTGAAGCGGGCCAGGTCGTCGCGGATGGCCCGCACCTGTTCGCGCAGGGTGCGCGCCTTCTTCTCCGCAGTGCTCACGACGTTCTTGCAGAACTTCGCGTTGGAGGCCGCGGGCCACGGCCGCATGCGGCCCAGCGTGGGGGACACCGCCTCCAGCTGCGCCTCCGTCAGCACCGCGTGGTTGCGCGCGGCTTTCGCCAGGTCGTCCTCGAACAGGTCCCAGCCGCCGAACGTCAGCGCGCCATATTCGGCCAGGCCCAGGCCCTTCGCGTCCGCCAGCGGCAGGCCCCGCGTGTCCACCCGCCCCCGGCGCAAGAGCTCCATGCCCGCCACCGCCGTCGTCGCCACCGCCCCGCCCAGTCCCACCACCGCCACGCCCAACCGCTCGTTGCCCGCCATGTGTGAAGCCCCTCCCCCACCGTTGTGCCCCGTGCTCTCGCGACGACACCCTGACGGCGCCCCGGGGTGAGGGGAGCCCCGGGGCTGGAAGCGCTTCCTGCGCCCACCCGCTGCGAGAGTTTCGGGAAAGTCCGCACTCCCCAGGGGCTTTCAACTCAGCCTCCGGGCGGTGTGGACTGTCGGCTGGTGGAGGGCGGTCTCAGACGTGTCGCAGCTTCCAGCCGCCGCGCCGGAAGAGGGCGGCGCTCGCCAGGCCGAGTGCTCCATACGTGACGGCGATGGCGATGAACGCGCCCGAGGGGCCCAGGCCCAACGGATGGGAGAGGACCCACGCGAGCGGCAGCTGGAGGCCCCAGGAGAAGAGGGCGTTCACCACGGTGGGGGTGGTGGTGTCCCCCGCGCCGTTGAAGGCGTGGGGCAGCACGGTGACGAAGGCGTAGAGGGCCAGGCTGCAGCTGACGATGCGCAGGCAGCGCACGGCGTGCAGGCCCACCTCCGGATCCGTGGTGAAGCGGTGGATGAGGGGCTCCGCGAAGAGGAGGAAGCCCACCGCCACCAGGCCCAGGAACGCGAGCGTGTAGAAGCTGGCGCGCCACGCGGCCCGCTCCGCGCGGTCGGTGTCGCCCGCGCCCAGGCTCTGGCCCACCAGCGTGCCCGCCGCGTGGGACAGGCCCCACGACGGCTGCTGCGCGAAGAGCAGCACGCGCATGGCCAGCGTGTAGCCCGCGAGCGCGGTGCTGCCGAAGGTGGCCACGATGCGCATCAGCACCAGCCAACTGGACATGCCCAGGAGCGACTGGAGCGTGGCGCCTCCCGACAGCTTCAGCAGCGAGCGCAGCGTGGACGTTTCCACGCGCAGGTGGCGGCGGCGCAATTCCAGACGTCCGCTGCCCTTGAGCAGGCGATACACCTGATACACCACGCCGGTGGAGCGGCCCACGGTGGTGGCCAGCGCGGCGCCGGTGACGCCCATGGCGGGCACGGGGCCCAGGCCGAAGATGAACAGCGGCGCGAGCACGATGTTCACGGAGTTGGCCAGCCACAGCGCGCGCATGGACGTGGCCGCGTCCCCCGCGCCGCGCAGGATGGCGCTGATGAGGAACAGCAGCATGATGATGGGGAAGCTGGCCAGCATCAGCCGCGTGTAGCCCGCGCCGTGCTCGATGACGCCGGGCGCGGCGCCCAGGGCCGTGAGCAGCGGACGCGCGAAGTAGCTGCCCGCGAACGCCAGCGGCACGGCCAGCGCGAGCCCCAGGCCCAGGGCCTGCACCGCGGCGCTCGCGGCGCGCTCCGGATCCTTCTGCCCGATGCGGCGCGCGATGAGCGCGGTGGCACCGATGGACAGGCCCAGCGGCAGGGTCTGGAGGAGCGTGAGCATGGACTCGGTGAGGCCCACGGTGGCGATGGCGTCCGCGCCCAGGTGCGACACGAAGAGCACGTCCACCAGGGCGAAGACGGACTCCATCACCATCTCCAGCACCATGGGCACGGACAGCAGCAGGAAGGCGCGGTCCACGGGCCCGGTGGCCAGGTCCTCGGTGGAGCCCTTCACCGCCAACCACAGGGAGGCAAGGAGGCCCCTGGCTCCCGTCGTGGAGGGAGAGGCGTCCTGCGCGAGGGTTTCAGTCGGGGGTTGCGTCATGGATTGGGCGTTGCAACGGGACGGCTTCCGCCTTTCATCCCTCACGGTTCCCCGCCTGCCGGCGCGCGCGGCCGGGTAGATTCAGGGCATGGCTTCCGGTCCCCGCGTCCTCCTCCTCGCCGAGCGCTTTCCCCCTGACATCGGAGGGCTTGCGCGCAGCGGCGCGCGCACCGCGGGCTCGCTCGTGCGGCTGGGCGCACGCGTGGACGTGGTCGCCTGGACCCGCACGGCGCAGCCGGGAGCGCTGGAGACCGTGCCGGACGCGGGGGACGTGTCGCCGTTCGCGAAGGGCGTCACGCTGCACCGGCTGGGGTTGTTCGGCAGCGCGGACCTGTCCATGCAGCACACGCTCGATGTGCTCGGCCACCTGCACTCGCGGCTCAAGTACGACCTGGTGTGGGGGCACTACCTGTACCCGCCGGGCTTCCTCGCGGTGGTGTTCGCGCAGAGCGCGGGGCTGCGCTCCATCCTCAGCGCGCGGGGCAATGACGTGGATCAGCTGATGTTCCCGCCGGGGGACTTCGCCCGCCTGCTCTGGACGATTCAGCGGGCGGACGTGCTCACCGCGGCCTCCGCGGACCTGGGCCGGAAGATGGCGATGCTGCTGGGCCGCGACCCGGGCGTGGAGGTCATCCCCAACGCGGTGGACACGGCGCTGTTCTCACCGGGTCCCGCGGACGCGGCGCTGCGTGAGCGATTGGGCATCCAGCCGGGCGAGGCGGTGCTCGGCTTCTCCGGAGAGCTGCGCCACAAGAAGGGGCTGCCGTTCCTCCTGTCCGCGCTCACGGAGGTGCGCCGCGTGCGGCCCGCGTGCCTGCTGGTGATTGGCGAGGTGCGCGCCCGGGACGCGGAGCACCTGGTGGCCTACCGGGCGGAGCATCCGGAGGACGCGGCGCGCATCCTCATCTCCGGAGCACTGGAGTCCCCGGAGCTCATCGCGGAGCACCTCCGGCTGTGTGATGTGTATCTCCAGCCGTCGCTGTGGGAGGGCATGCCCAACGCGCTCCTGGAGGCGATGGCGTGCGCGCGGCCGGTCATCGCCAGCGACGCGGGTGGCATTCCGGAGGCGGTGGAGTCCGGGGTGAACGGCTTCATCGTGGAGAAGGCGCTGCTCAACCACCTGGGGCAGGCGTGCCTGGACGTGCTGGGCATGCCCGAGGCGAAGCGCGCGGCGCTGGGGACGGCGGCGAGAGCGCGAATCGAGGCGGGCTTTCAGGCGGACGCGGAGGCCGCGGTGTTGTCTCGCGTGCTGACGCGCGCGATGCCCAAATCCTCCGCGTAGGCGTTCACGAGCGCCTCCTGCGCGCGGCCCCACGGGAACTCGCGCTCCACGCGGGCGCGGGCGTTGGCGCTCAGGGAGGCGCCGAGGGCGGGGTTCGCGAGGAGGTCCTTCACGGCCTCGGCGATGGCCTTGGGCGAGCCGGGGCGGATGCGGTAGGCCTCGGTCGCTTCCGCGAGCGCGCGCACCACGGGCAGGTCGCTGACGACGACAGGCGTGCCGGTGGCCATGGCTTCAATGAGCTTCAGGGGGCAGCAGCCCTGCACGCAGTTGCGGTCGTTCACGGGCAGCGGCACGAGCACGACGTCGCAGGCGTGGTGCAGCCGGGCGAGCTCCTCCTGGGGCAGGGGCTCGAGGAGCTCCACCGCGCCCTGGAGCACGAGGTCGCCGCAGCGGTCCAGGAGGGCGCGGCGCGCGTGCTTGCGCAGGGGGCCCACGAGGGTGAGCGTCACCGGCAGGTCGCGGCGCAGGATGCGGCAGGCCTCGATGGCGTGGTGCACGCCCTGCCACGCGGTCATGGTGCCGCTGTAGAGCATGCGCACGGGGCGGCCGGCTTCGGGCGGGCGTGGGAGCGCGTAGCGGAACACGTCCAGGTCCACGCCGTTGGGGATGACGCGCAGGCGCTTGGGATCCGCGCCGCGGGAGACCAGGTGCTCGGCGGTGACGGCGCTGGGCGTGACGAGGAGGTCCGCGGCCTGGAGGCAGGCCTCCTCCTGCGCGAGGAGCTTTCGCATCAGCTCCACGTCATCGGAGACATCGGGGTGGTGGTACTTGAGCTCGATGGAGGGCAGGCCGTTGACCTCGTAGACGAGCGCGTCGGTGAGGGCGGCCTTGCGCCGGGCGATGGGGTAGCCCTCGAAGATGGAGCGGACGTGGACGACCTTCGCGCGCGGCCGACCCCTCCACCACGCACCCAGGTGCGAGCGGAACGTCAGCGCCTGGGCGACCAGGTCTTTCCCGCGGGCACCCATCGGGTGGTAGGTGATGTGGGGGCTCAGGGCAGGCGGGGGAGCGTCCGGACCTGCTCCAATGGCCACGAGGTCCATGGGACCGAACGCGGCGCCCAGTGCCTCCACGAAGGCGCGGATGTGCACGGCGGCGCCCTTGGGCGCGGGGAAGCGGTCGAAGGACGCGTAGACGATTCCGGAGGTGCCCACGGCCCGGTGCTACCGCGACGGCGGGCCGGCGGCAAACGGGGCGCGTCCGCCGATTTCGGGGAAGCGCGCGTAGGCCCGCAGCAGGGCCTCAAGGTGGGCGGGGTCGTCCAGGTCCAGCGGCGCGTCGGTGAGCTTCACGAGCCAGCCTCCAAAAGCCGTGTAGCGCGAGCGGGACAGCAGCTCCGCGTCGCGAGACGGATCCGGGAACCCGAGCCGCTGCACGGTGGCGGCGGACCAGTAGTTCACCCAGCCCAGGTGATGCGGGACGACGGGCGTGGGCGTCAGCTCCATCGGTTCGAGCACCGGCAGCCCCCGAGGCGGCTCCGGCGGATCCTGCCAGCGACGGCGGGTCTGCTGGGCCAGCGTCACCCCGGCGCTCGGGGTGAGCACCCGCCCCCACCAGGCCCGGGAGCTTTCGGACACGGCCTCCAGCACCCGCGCCGCCACCGCGATGCCGTGCGCGTCCATGGGCAGCTCCACGTGGAGCTCGAACAGCGGCTCATTCCCGGGACACAGGTGCGCGGCCCGCTCCCAACCGCTCACGGTCACGAGGTGGCTTTCGTCTCCGTTGCAGAGCGCGGGCAGCTCGCCGTCCTCCGCGGCCCGGTCCAACCACGCATCCCGCTTGGACAACGGCTGGATTCCCTCCGTTTCAGAGAGGGTCCAGTCCAGATGCAGCCCCGGAAGCGCGTGCTCCATGGCGTAGAGGACAGCGCGCATCCGCCGTGAGTCACCGTCGAGTTCGGGCGCGTGGACGAGCAGGAGCAGGGATGGGTCTGGGGGATTCATCTCGATGTCTGTCCATGTACCAGTTCGGGCAAGATGGCGCGCATGCTCATGAGCTCCGTGGTGATGGCGGCCCTGTTCACGGCCGCGCCCGCTCCCAAGGCCCAGCCGCTCACGTGGAAGGTGACCGGCACCGACGTCACGTTTGAGATGTCGTCCAAGGACCTGCGCGCCCTGCGCGGCGGCAAGGAGGTCTTCGGCCTCCAGTCGCGCAAGAAGGAGTTCCTCTCCAGCGTCACGGAGGGCGTGGACGCCACGCAGGACACGTCCGACTGGGAGGCCACGCAGTCCTTCACCGTGCTGTCCGTGGTGGGCCCGTACGTGAGCTCCGAGGACTCCAACGCCGGCTACACCGGCGGCGCACACCCGTACGCAAGCCGCATCTACGCCACCCAGGACGTGACGAAGGGCAAGGACGGCTTCAACCTGCTGGAGGTGTTCCCGGAGAAGGACGTCCTCAAGGCCCTCAAGGCGGACGGCTACGTGCGCAAGTTCATCGGCGACCCCAAGGCCTTCGAGAGCGCGAAGACCGTGGAGGCACTGCTCCAGACCCTGGAGGCCGACGAGGACTGCGTCGGCTTCGAGTACGGACTGGACAACGTGAAGCGCTCCGTCGCGTTCCACCATGTCGAAGGCGACAAGGTCGCCGTGCGCATCTCGTTCGGCTACGCGGCGGAGATGTGCCGGGGGAACATGTACGTGGTGGGCCTGCTGTTGCCCATCCCCGCGTCCCTGAAGCCCGCCCTGGAGCGCGCGAACACGCGCCAGGAGGGCTTCCTCATGAAGGACGCCAAGGCCGTCAAGGCGCCCTCCGTGAGCTTCAAGTGGGAGGGCGCCGAGGCCAAGAAGAAGCCCTGATCAGGCCGGCTTCTCGATGTGGCCGTCCGCGTGCCGCGCGAAGCGTCCTTCCTCGCGCGCGTGCACCGGATCGTGGCTGGGCCAGGGCCAGCCGCCAAAGCCCGTGCGCTGGTAGTCCGCGAAGGCCTGTTGAATCTCCTGCCGCGAGTTCATCACGAACGGGCCGTACTGCACGACCGGCTCGCCGATGGGCTTGCCCTGGAGCAGCAGCAGCTCCGCCGTCTCCGGGCCGTTCTCCAGCACCACGTCCACGTCCGCGCGCAGCTCCACGGCGCTCCTCGCCGGCACCGCCCGGCCGCCGACCTTCATCCCGGCGCCCAGGAAGAAGTAGAGCATCCGGTTCGTGCCGCGCTTCGCCGCGGGCAGCGTCCAGCGCGCGCCCGGCTCCATCTTCAGCGTCCAGATGGCCACGTCCGCGTCCGGGTTCGCGGCCCAGGACTTGGGCGGCGACGGAGGCGCCTGGAGGTCACCCAGGTTGCCCGCCACCACGGTGATGTTCGTGGCGCGGCCCGCGTCGTCCTTCGCCACGTGGCGCGGGATGACGTGGTCCCACAGCATGGAGAAGTGCGCGGGCACCATCTTGTTGGCGCGCGGCAGGTTGAGCCAGATTTGAAACAGCTCGATGTGGTTGCCCTGGTCCTGCTTGAGCAGCGGGAACATCTCCGAGTGGTTGATGCCACCGCCCGCGGTGAGCCACTGCACGTCGCCCCCACCGAAGCGCGCCGCCGCGCCCAGCGAGTCCGAGTGGTCCAGCAGCCCGTTGCGCACGATGGTCACCGTCTCGAAGCCCCGGTGCGGGTGCTGCGGGAAGCCCGGCACCACGGTGCCGTGGTACATGTTCCAGCCGTCCCGCCCCGCGAAGTCCTGGCCGATGTCCCGGCCCGCGAGCGACGCGTCCGGCCCCAGCTTGTCGTTGCCCTGGGGGTAGCGGTCGTCATGGTGCACGCAGAAGAGGAACGGATCCGGCGTCCGCCACGGGGTGGGGGACGGCCCGAGCGGATCCACCCGGAGGATGGCCTCGGGTTGCTGTGCCTGCTGCTGACTCATCTTCGACTCCTCTGCCTTTCCCGAACCGCGTGAACACCCCACGGTGGTGATGCCCGCCGCCGCGATGAGTTTCAGCGCCGCTCTCCGGCTGACTTCGTCCAAGGTCCACCTCGCGCCCGATGCCGTCGGGGCCGGCCATCCTACCTAACGCCCGGGCCTTCCCGGCGCTCGGCCTGCCTGCATGGCTGGCGGTTCACCCCTGGTGGGACGGCCCGGAGACCCCTACGCTTCCGCGCGGGTCCGCCCCACGGGCATCGCAGGGAGTCCACCGCCTTGGCGGTCAACGTCAGCCGCTTCCACGACCGTTTCACCTACCAGTTCCGCGCGCCGGTGCCGGACCTGCTCGAGGACATGGAGGTCCTGGCCGGCCTGGATGCCCGCGCGGAGCAGCAGCGGCTCGCGCTGGCGTGGGGCGGAGGGTGCACCGCGATTCCGGGCGGGGTGATGGTCATCCTGGCCTACATCACGTGGGCAAGCACCGGGGAGCGGCATTCGCTCACCGAGGAGGGCGAGCAGCTCCTCCAGGTCACGGGCGCGGTGGGCGGAGCGCTGCTCGTCCTGGGGCTCCTGCTCTTGCTGTGGCGTCACACCCTCAAGCCGCGCGACCTGGACAACCGGCGCTACGGCCTGGCCCAGGTGCTGCTCCAGCGTCTGGAGATGGACCTGGCCCCGGACGCGCCGGTGTGGCTCAAGCTGAACCTGCGTCCGCCCGACGTGCTCGACAAGCGCGTGAAGCAGGACATGGTGGGCTGGTGGAGCACGGACTTCTTCGTCGACCCGTGGTTCAAGCTGGAGACCCGGCTGGCGGACGGCGCGTTCGTGCGGATCCACATGGTGGAGCGGCTCCAGAAGCGCGAGCGCTCCAAGACGAGCGCCAGCGGCAAGTCGCGGACGAAGACGAAGCGAAAGGGCTTCGCCCGGCTGGACGTGTCCGTGCGCGTGAAGCCGGAGCGCTACCCCGGCCTGGAGCGGCTCCAGTCCCGCGCCGCGGACGCCGTGCGGCTGCCCCGGAAGGTCGAGCTGGAGCGCGTGCGCGTCGCCGCGGACCGGCTGTCCCTGCGCGCCCGGCTGTCCGACGAATGGGTGGCGCGGCCGGGGCGCGAGCCGGGTGAGCCGGAGGCCCCCGCCTTCTGGAAGAAGGCGCTGGAGAAGGACGACGCGTCCCGCACCGCGACGATGATGCTCCTGAGCCTCTACCAGGTGCTGGGGTACGCCCGGCGGCGCGCGAAGCTGCAGGCCGCGCGCCGGCGCCGCACGTCGGTTTGACCCCCCGGGAGCGGCTCCCTACGCTGCCGGCCGTGCCGCTCGAGCTCTCCGAATTCCAGAAGACGTACATCTATGAAACCCGCGCTCCGGTGGCGGAGGTGCTGGCGGACCTGAAGGCGCTGGGGGAGCTGGACGCGCGGGCGGAGCGGAGGCGGCGCGCGCAGTGGCTCGCCGCCTGGCTCCTGATGGCCTTCAGCGTCGCCGGCTGTGCCCTCCTGTCCGTCGTGGTGGCGCAGCTCTCGTCCGCGAAGCAGGACACGTGGGGCGGACTGCCGGCCCTCGTGGCCGCGGCGAGCTTCGCGGCGGGCATCGTGCTCTTCATCATCCGGTCGCGCGCGGGCCGCACGGACCTGGACAACCGGCGCTACGGGCTGGTGGCCACGCTGCTGAAGCGCTTCCAGGTGGACCTGGACGCGAACGCGCCGGTGGACGTGAAGCTGGACCTGGCGCCGGTGGATGAAGCGCGCAAATGCGTGGGCAAGCCCAAGCGGGGCCGGTGGGAATGCGAGGACTTCACCGACGCGTGGCTGTCCCTGCACGGCCGCTTCGCGGACGGCACGCACCTGCACCTGTCCGCCGTGGAGCACCTGCAGAAGCGCAAGCGCTACGGCCGCAGCCGCAGCGGCAAGACGAAGCTCAAGACCAAGCGCAAGGGCAAGACGCTGCTCCAGGTGGGGCTGCGCGTGAAGCCAGAGCGCTTCCCGGGCCTGGCCGGCCTGGGCGCGAACGCGAAGCGGGCCGCGAAGCTGCCTCCGGGCGTCGCGCTGTCGCGGCTGGACGTGGCCGGGGACCGCCTGTCGATGCGGGTGCTCCTGGATCGCGAGTGGAGCGTCGTGACGACGAAGCCCGCCCCACCCAAGGGCAAGACGCCCAAGGGGGTGGTTCCTCCCGCGACCCAGGACGCGGCGCGCGCCGCGACGATGATGCTCCTGAGCCTCTACCAGGTGCTGGGCACCACGCGCCGGAGGAACACGGCGCCGGGCCGCGAGCAGCCGCTTTGACCCGGCCGGGAGCGGCTCCTACGCTGGCCCTCGTGGCGCTCGAACCCGAAGCCTTCCAGAAGACCCAGCGCTACCAGGTGCGCGCGACCGTGCCGGAGGTGCTGGCGGCACTGACTCCGAAGCCCGAGCGTGCCCCAGAGCCGGAGCCCGTCCGCGCCTCGAAGAACACCCCCGCGCGCTTCGGGGTGGGGCTGCTCGTCGCGGCCGGGGTGCTCCTCGCGGTCCTCTGGCTCCTGCCCTCGGACCAGAAGGAGCTGGCGAGCCTGGCGGTCCTCCTGTTCTTCTTTTCGTTGCCCGGCGGCATCCTCCTGCTCCTCGCGTCCTGGATGCTCCAGCAGGAGGCCGCGGCGAAGCGGTCGTGGCCGCCGAACGATTGGGTCGTGGAGCCCCCGCACAAGGATCAGCGCCGCCTGTTGCTGGCCACGCTGCTGAAGCGCTTCCAGGTGGACCTGCTGGCGGACGCGCCCGTGGACGTGACGCTGGACCTGACGCTGCCCCTGGACGCCAGCAAGCGCGTGCGCACGGAGAACCTCGAGGGGAAGCGCGGCCCGGGGACCCGCGCGGACTTCGTCGACCCCTGGCTGTCATTGCAGGGCCGGTTCGCGGACGGCACGCACCTGCACCTGTCCGTGGTGGATCAGGTGCGGGTGGTCGAGCGCATGAAGGTGATGCCGCTCAAGACCCGGACCAAGACAAAGCGGAGCGGGGTCAGCCTGATGACCGTCGCGCTGCGGGTGAAGCCGGAGCGCCACCCCGGGCTCGCGACGCTGAAGGACGCCGCCCGGAGCGCCGTGCGGCTGCCCCCCGGCGCCAGGCTGAAGCGGGTGCGCGTGGCGGAGGACCGGGTGGCGCTGCGCGTCCAACTGGACGAGGACTGGGTGGCCCGGCCGCCATCCGAGCCGCGGCCCGGTGCCAGCCCCCGGCCTGAAGCCCCGCGGAAAACAGATGCGTCGCGCACCGCGACGATGATGCTCTTGAGCCTCTATCAGGTGCTCAACCACTCCAGCTCCCAGGTCCAGCCCGGGAAGATGAGGTCCACGTCGTGAAACTTCGAGTCCTGTTCCTCGTGGGCCTGGGCGTGCTGGGGGCCTCGGCGTGCCAGCAGGGGAGTGCCCCCGCGCCCGCGCCGCACACCCAGGCGATTCCCGCCAACGCCGCCGCTTCCGCCGCCGAGCCGAAAGAGGCGGGCGCCAAGCTCAAGTTCAAGGACGGCGACGACCGCGAGCGCTTCTCGCTCAAGCCCAAGGACGACGGCGCGAAGCTCGTCGACGGCGAGGACAAGGAGGTCGCCCGCTACAAGTGGAAGGGCGGCGAGCTCAAGGTGTCCGGTCCGGACGACACGGTGCTGGCCTATGTCACGGGCGGCCCGGACGCTTACCAGGTGAAGGACGCCGCGCGCTCGGCGGTGCGCTACACGCTCACGCGTGAGGGCTCCGGGTGGGTGCTCACGGATGCCCAGGACATGCTGCTCTACACCGTGGTCTCCGACGGTGGCGGCGCGTCCGTGAAGGGCGCGTCCGGCGCGGAGGCCCTCCACGTGAAGGTGCGCGACGGCAAGCTGTCCCTGCGCGACCCGTCCGGCAAGACGGTGCTCGCCACCAAGCAGCCGGTGTCACCGGTGGCCGCCGCGTGCCTCGGCTTCGACTCGATGGACCTGCCCCTGCGCATGGCCCTGCTCTTCCGCCTCCAGACCCCCGCGGGCGCCGCGTCGCCCTGAGCCTTCGAAAGCCATGTCCCCTTCCTTCGCTTCCGCAGAGCAGTGCCTGGAGACCTCCGGCTTCCTCTTCTCCCACCCGTGTGAGCGGGGGGCGACCACGCAGTGCATGCGCTGTCAGAAGCCCATCTGCCTCTTGCACATGCGCACGCTCGACGGCGGCGAGGCGGTCTGCGTGACGTGCGCGCGCGCCGCGGACAACGGCGACGAGAACCGCGACCCGTCCGACACCTCCGACTTCGACGAGGACGACCCCAGCTACTACTACGAGGACTACGGCTACTACGGCCGCGACGCGTGGCGCGGCTCCGGGGCCTCGTCCTCGGGCAGCGACCCCAACGACTTCACCGAGGCCGACGGCGAGAGCGTGCGGCGCGAGGACGACGCCTCCTTCGAGGAGGACCTGGGCGGGAGCTGAGCGTGGCCGCGCGACGCCGGCACTGGCGCCTCTACGCGCTCGGCGGAGGCCTGGGGCACCTGACGCGCGCCGCGGCCCTGGCCCGCGTGGCCGTGGCCCGGGGCCACGCGGTGGACCTGCTCACCAACAGCCCGTTCGCCCCCGGCCTGCCCCTGGAGTCGTGGCTGGGCCCTGGCGCCACCGTGCACCGCGTGGACGCGCGGCTGGACAAGGCCGCCACCGTGGCGGCGGTGGGCGCGTGGCTCGCGGAGTCCACGCCGGACGTGCTGGTGGTGGACACGTTCCCGCGAGGCCTCGCCGGAGAGCTGGTGGCGCTGCTGCCCACGGTGCGCGCGCCGCGCGTGCTGGTGCACCGCGACCTGAACCCCGTCTACGTGGAGCGCTTCGACGTGGCGCGCGCCGTGGACGCGTTCGAACTGCTCGTCGTGCCCGGGGAGGACGCGCCCTTCGCGCACCACCCGCGCGCGGTACGCACGGCGCCGTGGCTGCTCCTGGACGCGGACGCGCTGCTGTCCCGCGAGGAGGCGCGGCGGCGGCTGGGCCTGGATGACGGGGACCCGAGCCCCCTCGCCGTGGTGATGGGCTGTGGCCGTCCGGAGGAGGTGGTGGAGGCCGGGGAGACGGTGGCCCGGCTGCGCGCGTCGCTCACCCCCCATGCGGCGGTGCGGTGGCTCGTCCCCACGCCCCATGAAGGCGGGCTGACGGTCTGGCCGGCGCTCGAGGTGCTGCGCGGCGTGGACGTGCTGGTGGGCGCGGGGGGCTACAACACCGTGCAGGAGGCCCGGGCCACCGGGACGCCGCTGGTGGCCTGGGCGCGCCCCCGGCTCTACGACCGGCAGGCCCTGCGGTTGAGGGAGGCGGAGCGGGTGGGGGACGCGGCGGCGCTGGAGGCGAAGGTCACGTCCCTGCTCCTGCACCAGGCCGGGCCCGCGCGCCCCTCGACCTGGGTCAACGGCGTCCACGCGGCGGTGGAGGCCATCGAGCGCGTCGCGCGCTAGTGCTTGAAGCCCTGGTGGCCGGTGGCCGGCTCGATGCCGTGGGCCATGATGAAGTGGTACATCACCTGCGGGTCCTCCTTGGGGCCGCCCATCAGCTCCACCAGGAAGTGGCCCGCCTGCGGATCCGCGTCCGGATCCGGGGAGATGGAGACCTCGGAGACCTCGCGGCCCACCATCACCATCTCGCCCACCAGGGACTTGCCCTTGATGAGCTGGAGGACGTGCTGGCGCTCCTCCTCCATCAGCATCCAGTGGAAGTCGTCATGGTCGAACAGCGTCATGTCGGGGGAGCCACACCGCAGGATGCAGTTGGTGTGCTCCTGGAGCCAGCGCCAGAAGGCATCGAAGTTCAGGGTGCGGGCCGGTGGTGCGAGCAGATCCATCGGGTGACCTCATCGAGAAGAGCGGGCGCCCGAACGCCGGGTGCGCATCGGGCCGCGTGTCCGTGCTGACTAACATGGCCGGGCCTCGGGAGGCCGGCTCCTTTTGGGGGGCGGCATCCGGGAGGGTCGGCCACCCAGCGGGGCGCGAATCCACGATATCGGACGCTTGTTCCTTTCCTGGGAAGAGGACCGCGACCACCTGGGTTGACGCGGCCCGGAGGGAGGATGCGTGACCACGACAAAGCGGGACGCCGGCTGGGGGTTCGCAAGGGAGGCGCGATGAGCCTGCGCGCCTTCTTTTCCACCGTGGTGGGTGGGTTGGTCCTGCTCACCGTGGTGTCCGCCACCCTGCTCGTGGTGCTGACGACCGCGCTGGAGCGCATGGCTTCCACGCTGAGTGAATCCGTGGAAGGCGTCCGGCAGGCCGAGGAGCTGGAGGTGGATCTGCTCGTCCACTCGCGGCTGCTATCGTCGCCGGGGGCTTCCGTGGTGGCGGACCCGTCGCGCGGGCGCTCGCCGCCCCAACTGGAGGCCGACCTGCGCCGCCAGATGCTGGAGATGCACGCCATCGCGTCCACCCGGGAGGAGCGTCAGACGGTGGCGGAGGTGCAGCAGCAGGTCTTCGCCTACCTGGCCGCGCAGCACGCGCCGCTCGGGCCCGGGATGACCCCGGCCCAGCACGACACGACGGCGATGGCCTCGCTGAACGCGGCGCTGCGCTCGCTGGAGCGCCTCATCCAGATCAACGTGGACCAGGCGCAGGAGGCCCGGCAGAGCGCGGCGCACTGGAGCGAGATGGCCGACATGCTGGGGCTGCTGTTGGGCCTGCTGCTGCTGACGACGCTGGGCCTGGTGGTCTTCTGGCTGAGGCGCTTCGCGCTGCGTCCGGTGACGGCGCTGCGCAGCGCGATGGCCGGCTTCGGCCGGGGCGGGCGGCACCTGCGCGCGCCCGAGGAGGGCCCGTCGGAGATTCGCGACATGGCCCACACCTTCAACGAGATGGCGGACAGCCTGACCCACCAGCAGGAGCAGCAGCTGGCGTTCCTGGCGGGCGTGGCGCACGACCTGCGCAACCCCCTGTCCGCGCTGAAGCTGTCCACCGCGCTCACGGGCCGCGGAGAGGTGACCCCGGAGCGCATGCAGCGCACGCTGTCGCTGGTGCGCCGCCAGGTGGCGCGCCTGGACCAGATGGTGGGGGACCTGCTGGACGCGACCCGCATCGAGGCCGGCAAGCTGGAGCTCCAGCCGGAGGTGCGCGACGCGCGCGAGCTGGCGCGCTCCGTGGTGGAGCTGTACCAGTCCAGCGACTCCGGGCACACGCTGGAGCTGATGGTTCCGGACGGCGCGGTGCTGGTGCGCGCGGACCCCTCCCGGTTGGAGCAGGTGCTCAACAACCTGGTGAGCAACGCGCTCAAGTATTCCCCTTCCGGCAGCCGCGTGGAGGTGTCCGTGCGCGGCGACGGCGACCAGGTGTTGCTGGCCGTGGCGGACCAGGGCATCGGCATGTCGCCGGAGGATCTCCAGGGGCTCTTCATCCCGTTCCAGCGCGCGGGCAACGCGAAGCAGCGCGCCCCGGGCGTGGGGCTGGGACTGTCGGTGTCGCGGCGGATCATCGAGGCGCACGGCGGCCGCATCGAGGTGGAGAGCCAGCCCGGCCAGGGCTCCGTGTTCCGCGTCCACCTGGCCCGGGTGTCCGCCGGTACGCCCAGGCCGTCCGCGCCCCCCGACGACGAGGAGCCCGCCGGGGAGGACTCCGGAGCGGTGCACTGAAGGCCGGGGCAACCGTTGCCTGAAGCGGGCCCGGGTGAAGCAGAGGGATGCGCACGGGCGGGGCAGGGCGTACCTTGCGGCCCCATGTCAGGAGCCGTCTGGATGATGAAGCGTTCCAACCGGGCCGTGCCGCTGGCCGCCGCCCTGCTGGTGCTGGGCGGGTGCGCGGGGCGAACGCAGACCGAGCCCCCCGTGTCCCCCGCCGCGCCCGTGCGGGAGGCGCCGTCCTCCGTCGTCCAGTCGCGGGAGGGGGGCTTCAGTGTGACCTTCCCCGGCCCCGTCACCGAGGAGCGGCGCGTACAGCCCACGGACGTGGGCGAGGTGACGCTGCACACGTTCATCGCCGCGCGTACGCAGGAGGACACCGCCTACTACGTCTCCTATACGGACTTCCCGCTCGCGGCGGTGGCGCAGGTGAGCCCCCGCGACGTGGTGGACCGCGCCAGCCAGGGCGCGCTGGAGGCCCTGGGCGCGACGGCCATCTCCGCGAAGCCGCTGCAGCTGGAGGGCGGCTACCCCGGCCAGGAGGTGGGGGGACTGTCCGGTCCGCGCCGCCTCCGGGGCCGCTTCTTCATGGTGGGCCCGCGCCTGTACCAGCAGCTGCTGCTGCATCCGGAGGGGCGCGCGCCCCAGGACGCGGACCGCTTCTTCGACTCGTTCCGCCTGGACCCGGCCGTGGCGGGCCAACTGGGGCAGCGGACGACGGGCGGCTGACGGCTCTCAGTGCAGCGGGTGCACGAAGCGGCGCACCCCGGCGAGCAGGGCCTCGCGGTCGAAGGGCTTGGAGAGCACCTCGCGGATGGCGGGGTGGCGCTCCTCGCTGGAGCTGATGGCCATGACGGGCAGCTCCGCGAAGCGGGGCTCGCGCTGCAAGGTGTCCAAGAGCCGCCAGCTGTCCTTGCGCGGCGTCCACATGTCCACCAGCAGCAGCGCGGGGCACGGGTGTGCTTCCAGCCACGCGAGGGCCTGGTCCCCGTTCTCCGTGGCGGTGACGGTGTGCCCTTCGCCCTGGAGGATTTCCACGAGCGCGTCGCGCAGGTCGCTGTCGTCCTCGACGAGGAGGAGGGTAGGGGGCGCGCGGCTCATGGGCCCCCGACGCATAGGGCAAGCCCGCCGGGAGTGACAGGGAACATCTGCCGGGTGCGACCGGCACCGCGGGCGCGCCTCAGCCTTCGTCGAACATGGCCTGGAGCACGCGCCAGGCGAGCTTCAGCTCGGAGCCGGAGCGGCCCGCGAGGAAGTCGCAGATCTCCGCCACGCCGTCCGTGCGCTCCAGGTCGAAGGAGTGGAAGAGCGTCTTGAGGGACACGTCCAATCCCACGGACAGCTTGCCCAGCGTGTCGAGCGAGGGAGAGAAGGCGCCCCGCTCGATGCGGCGGATGGCGTCCACGGACAGGTCACTGCGTTCGGCGAGCGCCTCCTGTGTGAGCGCGCGGCTGTTGCGCATGCGGCGCACGTGGTCGCCAAATCGCCGGTGGAGCTTCGTCCACGTTGTGAGCCGGTTCTTCGCCATATTCGCGGCGGATAATTTGGGGGCGCGCCGCGCCATGTGAAGGGACCATGTTCGCGGCCGGACCCTGCATTTGCGCTGGGGTCCGGGAAACCGGCCCTTTCCCCGGGGAGGTCTGGCCTGGACGTACGGTCCAAAACGGATGCGATGTCCGGGATGCCACGCCGGGGCGGCTCGCGAGGCGGCCGAGCGTGGGGTCCAGAACATGCGTGTCCCCGGGCTTTCGTCTACGCTCGCGGGCCACATGACGGTTCTCGATGTCTCGCGCGGGCTCCGGCGGGCGGGGTTGCTCGCTCTCCTGGCGGGGGCCCTGCTCCCCGGGTGCGAGTCCCGCACACCCCCTCACCGTTTTCCCCTGACGACGACTCCCGCGACGGACTCCGTGCCGGAGCCGGGGGCCGCGCGGCCCGTGTCCGCGGAAGCCGGGCACGCCGTGACGGGCGAGGGTTCCGCCCGGGTGGTGCCCACCGCCGTGAGCCTCCCCGCGCCGCCTCCAAGCCTGCCGCGCCCGGTGGCGCGCTCCGCGTTCCGCGCGCTGCCGCCCACCACCGCGCGTGCCGGACAGCTGCACGCGCTGGCCACGCGGTTGAAGGCTCCGGGCGGCACGGTGGAGGACCCCTGTCTGGAGCCGGGTGACACGGGCTGCGCGCGGTCCGCGCTGTCGCCGTTCTACGCCGCGCTGGATGGGCTCATGCGGACGCCGGGGACGGCGCCCACCGTCATCGCCGCGTTCGGCAACTCGCTCATCGCGGGGGACCGCATCGTGGACGTGGTCCGCGACGAGCTGGTCGCGGGCTTCGGTGGCGCGGGCCGGGGCGTGCTGCTGGTGGACCGCATGGCGCCCTACGGCGGACGGGGGCGCACGGCCGCCGTGAGCAACGGCTGGCAGCCGCGCACGCTGGGCGAGCTGAAGGCGCCGCCGCACCCGTTCGGCATCACCGGCGTGTACCACCTGGCCACGGAGAGCCGGGCCCGGGGCCGCTTCAAGCTGGAGGGCGAGCCGCGCGGGACGCTGTGGTGGAAGGACGTGAAGGGCGCGGGCCGCCTGGTCGTGTCCGTGGACGGCGCGGTGCTGACGCGCACGGAGCCCCAGGAGGACGGGGCCCACCGCACCACGTCCTTCGACCTGCCCGAGGGCGCGAAGTGGCTGGACATCACCGCGGAGGGCAAGGGCGCCATCGTGCAGGGCGTGGTGCTGCAGAAGGCCGGGTCCGGCATCGTGCTGGACATGCTCGGCGTGCCGTCCGCGGACGCGACGCTGTATGCCCGGATGGAGGAGGACGCGCTGAAGGCGCAGCTGTCGCAGCGCGACCCGAAGCTGCTGCTCTTCTTCCTGGGGGGCAATGAGTCCAAGCGCCTGGAGTGGAAGCGCACGGACCTGCCCACCGTGCGCCAGGACCTGGCCGCGCTCTTGCGCCGCGTCCGCGCCGCCGCGCCGGGCAGCGCGTGCATGGTGGTGGGCCCCATGGACGCGGTGCAGGACGGGCACGCGAAGGGCAAGCCCCTGACGCAGCGGCCGTTCCTGCAGGCCGCCATCCAGGCCGAGCGCGAGGTGGCGCTCGCCGAGGGCTGCGGCTTCTTCGACCTCTACTCGGCGATGGGCGGCGCGGGTTCGCTCGCGCGCTTCAACCAGGCGGGGTTCATGCACGACGACCTGGTGCATCCGCGCGGTCAGGGATTGGACCTGCTGGGGCAGCTCGTCTCGGACGCGCTGCTCGCGGGCTGGGTGAACGAGGGCGTGGTGCCGGCGCCAGCGCTCACGAGCTCGCGTGAGGAAGCACCGGCCACCGGTGCGAGCCGTGAGACGGCGGAGGCGGTGCCATGAAGCGGCTCTTCGTCGCGCTGTGGGTGTTGGTGGAGGCGGGACCCGCGTTCGCGCAGGCCTCCGCCGGGTCCGTCGCGAAGCCCGCGTCCGTGGCGCAGGCGTCCGCCGCGGCGCCGAAGCCGGAGGCCGCGCCTTCCGGGGCGGGTGAGAAGCCCTCGTCCCCGCCGGAGTCCAGCGCGAAGGTGGCGCCGGAGCCGGACGCGAAGGCCTCCGAGTTCCCGCCGGAGGTTCAGCGCGCGCTGGACGCGTTGGTGCGCGCGGACCTGAAGCAGGGGCCCACCGCGGGCCTGTCCGTGGGCGTGATGCGGGGCGGCCAGCGGTGGATGAACGGCTACGGCTACCGCGACGTGGCGAAGAAGCTGCCGGCCACGGTGCGCACCACGTACCGCATGGCGTCCATCACCAAGTCCTTCACGGCGGTGGCCGTGATGCAGTTGGCGCAGGCGGGCAAGCTGGACCTGGACGCGGACATCCACACGCTGGTGCCCGAGTACCCGGTGAAGCAGTGGCCGGTGACGGTGCGCCAGCTGTTGGGCCACCTGGGCGGGGTGCCCACCTACGACAGCCCGAGCGCCGGCAACAACACGAAGCCGGTGACGACGAAGGAGGCCATCGGGCTGTTCGCGGACCGGCCGCTCGTGTCGGAGCCGGGCACGCGCTACCTGTACACGACGTGGGGCTTCAACCTGCTGGGCGCGGCGGTGGAGACGGCCTCCGGCCAGTCCTACCGCGAGTACCTGCGCGACCACGTCTTCGGCCCCGCGAACATGAGCCACGCGGACGTGGATGAAATCAGCACGCGCGACGCGCAGCAGGCGGTGGGCTACCGCGTGTCGGGCGCGACGCTGAAGACCTCGCGCTTCCTGGATGTCACCAGCCGCTTCGGCGGCGGCGGCACGCGCGCGACGGTGGAGGACCTGCTGGGCTTCGCTCGCGCGGTGCTGGACCACAAGCTGGTGACGCGCGAGACGATGGGCCGCATGCAGGCGACGATGGTGACGCGCGACGGGCACATCACCGACTACGGCATGGGCTTCGCGACCTATCCGCTGCGGGGCCACTACATCGTCGCGCACGCGGGCGGGCAGCCGGAGACGACGACGCTGCTGGTGCTGCTGCCGGCGGAGGACACGGCCATCGCGCTCGCCACCAACGTGGAGGACGAGGCGAAGCGGCTGCGCCGGCTGTCCATCCGGTTGATGGAGACGGTGCTGGACGAGGGCGCGCCGGCCCGGGGCGGCCACTTCACGGACCCCGTGGACGCGGTCGTCTACGAGGGCATGGGGCGGCTGGCGAGCTACGGGCTCGCGTACCACGACTGGGCCACGCGCGGGCCGGGCACGCTGCCGGCGGAGACGGACCTGGCGGGGGCGTTCGCGAAGGTGTCGTCGCTCTTCGAGCGGGCGGCGATCGCAAGGGATGGCCGCGGCGCGATGGAGCGGATCCGCGGCGCGCACGAGCCGCGCGCCGAGTCGCTCTTCATCCGCGTGGGCGCGCACATGGCGGCCACGGTGGAGAAGGCGATGGGCGCGGAGCGGCTGCGCGCGTACCGGACGCAGGGCGCGGCGGGCTTCTTCGCGGACTACCTGGCGGCGTGCGAGACGCTGAAGTGTCCGGAGGCGGAGCGCTTCAGTCCGTCCGTGCGGAGCGACGTGGCGCGCTTCGTCGCGGGGTGGAAGCGCGCGGAGGTGCCGGCGCTGAAGCGCACGCGTCTGGAGGCGACGAAGGACCCGGAGAAGCTGTGGCCCTCGTTGAAGGAGGCGGCGGTGCGCGCCCCCGCGGTGCGGCCGGACTACACGGATGAGCTGCTGACGCTGGCGGACCGCGCGAAGCGCAAGCCGGTGGACCGGATGCGCTGGCTGGAGCGCGCGACGGAGCTGCATCCGGAGTCGATGGACGCGCACCTGGCGCAAGCGGTGGGGTTGATGGAGGCGAACCGGGAGCCGGAGGCGATTCCCCACGTGCGCGAGGCGTTCGAGACGCCGGAGGGCTCGCTGGTGCTGTCGCCCACGGGCTTCCTGAAGCGGCTCCTGGACACGCGTTCGCTGAAGGTAGCGCGAGGCCTCTTGCGCGCGGCGGTGACGCTGCATCCGGACGCACCGGAGCTGTGGGACGCGCTGGCGAAGCGCGAGCGGGCCCTGGGTGACGCGGGCGCGGCGAAGGCGGCGCTGGCCCAGGCGAAGCGGGCCCGTCAGGTCCGGGCCGCGCAGGAGGCCCGGGCTCCGAAATCCCAGGGCGTCGTGGCCCCGGCGGGCAACGCACCGGCGCAGGACAAGGCCGGGAGCACGTCCCCCACGGTGCCGGTGGATCCGGAGTCCGCGCCGGAGCCGTAGCGCCCGCGAACCGGGCTTCCCGGGAAGGCACGGCGCCCGAACCTCCCTCCGGACACGGAGGCGGTCCCCATGCCTGAGAAGGTGAGAGCCGCGCGGGAGCCTCCCCGGCGGCGGCGGGCCGGAAAAACCAGTCCGACAGTCGGACAGGTTCAGGACGACCGGGGCCGGGGGCCGAGCCGTGCGAGGATGCCCGGCGATGACGCCTTCCTGTCCCTCCTGTCAGGCCCCCTTCACCCCCGGCGCGGAGACGTGCGCGCGGTGCGGGGCCTCGCTGCTGGTGTCCCCGGCTCCCGGTGGCGCCGAGCCTGTCTGCGCCGTGCACCCCGAGTGGCGCGGCGTGGCCACGTGTCCCCGCTGTGGCGCGTTCGCCTGCGCCCGCTGTCTGCGCCAGGGCCCCGAAGGCACCGTCTGCGCCAGCTGCCTCGAACGTGAACCGCTGGGGCAACTGCCGTGGGATCAGCGCGCGGAGCTGGGGACGCTCAAGGCGTTCTGGCGGACGTGCTTCGGCATGTTGATGCGGCCCACGGAGACCCTGAAGGGCGTCAACCCCGACGCGCCCGTGAGCAGCTCCATGGGCTTCGTGATGCTGTCCGCCATCTCTGGCTTCCTGACGACAGGCCTCGTCTACACCGCGCTCATCGGCGTCATCATGGGGTTCGTCCCCGAGACGGAGACGAGCGGCGCGGATCCAAAGGACGTGAAGCTGTGGATGACCATCGGCATGGCGGCCTGGACGGTGCTCATGCCCATCTTCAGCACCGGCATGACCCTGGTGAACGCGGGCATGGACCACCTCGTCCTCCGCATGGGCGGCGTGGAGCGCGGCTTCTCCGTGACCCTGCGCGCGCACGCCCTCTCCCAGGCGCCGTACATCGTCGGCGTGATTCCCTTCGTCGCCGTGTACGCCGCGCCCTTCTGGGCCATGGGCCTGCGCGCCTTCACCTACCGCACGCTGCACCGCACCAGTTGGGGCACGGCGCTCGCGGGCGCGCTCCTGGTGCCCGTGCTCTCCTGCTGCCTCTGCGGCGGCGTCTACGGCGCCATCGTGTTCGCGGCCCTCAAGAGCACGGGTCAGGTCTGAGGCGCGTCCCGCGCGCCTACCGCTGTCCGGTCGCCGCCGTCGCCCCGCGCGGCACCAGTGACGACGGCTCCGGCCAGAAGCGCGCGCTCCGGACGCCGTCGAAGGACGCCGCCAGGCGCCTCGTGCCCAGGTCGTAGACGCGCGCCTGCGTCTCGCCCGCGAGCATCAGCAGGTCCCCGCGCGCCAGCGCCCGCACGGGGCTGCGGGCGGGCAGGGCGAGTCCCTCGGGTTCGCCCAGGTGGCCGTCCTCCGCCTCCCAGCGCACCGGCATCATCAGCGCGGTCTGCTCGCCCGCGGTCTGCCACGCGAACAGCGGGCCTCCGCGCGACTCCATGCGCGCCCAGCCGCCGAACACGTCGTGCCCCCGGCGGGACACCACCGCGTCCAGCCGGACCGCGTCCTGGCTGCCCTCGTCCAGGCCCTGCGCCACCAGCGCGTCCAGGTCCCCGGCCACCGTGGAGGACACCAGCATCTCCGTGCTGGTGAGCGCGAACACCGCGTCCCAGTCACCGCGCGTGGCCACCGTCTCGATGCGCTTCCACGCCCCCGCCTCCAGCCGGTATGCGTGCGCGAGCCCCGCGCCCTCGTCCAGCTCCGGGATGGGGATGCGCCGGCCCTCGAAGAGGAAGACGTCGTCGCGCCGCACCAGCTCGCCCGTGTGCGCCGTCAACGCCACCAGCCGCCCCACCGAGTCGAACCCCACCGCGCCCGTCAGCCCCTCCTCCGGCAAGAGCTGCGCGAAGCCCTGCCCGGACGTCAGGTCCACCGTCCACACGCGCCCGGGCCCCCGCGCGCTGCCAGCCGGGTCGCGCACCGCCGCGTGCTTCCCGTCCGGGCTCCACGTGAGCTGCAACCCGTCACACGCCGCGTCCACCGTGACGAGCGCCCTGCGTCTGCCGTCTGACTCCAGTCGCAGCCAGGTACAGCCCGACGGCGCCGCGTCCTGGAGCACCGACAGTGAGAACGGCGCCACCTTCACCGGCGCGGCCACCGGCACGGCGGCGGCCACGGCCGGAGCGGCCTCCGGGGGCTTCTGGCAGGCGCTCACGAGGAGCAGGGCGCTGAAGAGGCTCGAGGTGCGGACCATGTTGAACTCCACCCGGAAAAAGATGACCTCAAAGGAATATGTCAGAGCCCCGGGTGCGAGCGGAAGTCACTCGGGGTCCACATGGTCCTGAAGTGTCGGGTGGATCAGCCCGGCCCGCGCCTACAGCGTCATGTACGCGCGGGCCGCCGGCACGGAGTAGAAGCGCCCCTCCGGCAGGACGTACGCGGTGAGCTTGCCGCCGTAGACGCAGCCGGAGTCCAGGCCCACCGCGAAGGGGTGCTTCTGCAGGCCGCGCATGGCGTCGTGGCCGAAGATGACCAGCTCCGGGCCCTGCCACAGGCTGCCCCACGGCTCGCCCGCCTCCAGCCGCTTCGACGGCGTCCCGTCCGCCGCGATGCTGCGCAGGTTGAAGAGGAACTCCTCCCGCTGCTCCTCCAGCGGCACGCCCGGCACCAGCCCCGCGTGCACCGCCAGCGCGTTCAGCTCCGGGAAGCGCAGGTAGGAGGGCAGCCGCTCCATCCAGGCCCAGTCCGCCGCGCTCAGCGTGTCCAGCACCTGCCGGTGCTCCGGCTTGAGCTTCTTGCCCTTGGACGCGTGGCCCCCGTGCCAGCGCAGCACGTGCGCGTCGTGGTTGCCCTTCACCGCCTGGAAGCCGTGCTCGCGCGCCCGCCGCACCACGCCCGCGGAGTCCGGCCCCTTCGCCACCAGGTCGCCCACCAGCACCACCCGGTCGCCGGGCGTCCAGTCACACGCCTTCAGGAGCGCGTCCAGCTCACTGGAACAGCCGTGGACATCTCCGATGAAGAGCGTTCGCATCCTCCACCCTCTTTAACGCACTGGCCCCGAATGCCCCGCCCGGAATCTCCGGAACCTCGCGCGGCGACGAGGCGTCGCGCGCCGCGTTACTCGGAGGGCGTGCGCAACAGCCGGCTCAGGCTCACGTCCAGCTGGCTGGAGATGAGCCGCAGCACGCTGTCCAGCTGGGAGCGCGTCAGCCGCAGCCGCTCCGTCAGCCGCTGCCGCGTCCCGTCCAGCAGCTCCTCCTGCGCGCCCACCACCCACCGCGCCGCCGTGGAGCGGTGCACGCCGTACAGCGCCCCCAACTGGTCGATGCCCAGCCCGTCCAGGTACTTCAGCCGCAGGAAGTTGCGCTGCCGCGCGGACAGGGCCGCCAGCGCCGCCTGGAACGACGCGCTGAACTCCGCGCGGTACGTCTGCTTGAGGTACGCCAGCTCCGGGTCGTCCCCCGGCGCCACCAGCATGGACAGGTCGCCGTCCTCCGACTGCGCCTGCCCCGAGCGCTGCCGCTGCCAGTCCAGCGCCAGCCACAGCGCCGCCGCGCGCACCCAGCCCGCCAGCGGCCCCGTGCCCGGGTACGCCGCCAGCCGCGCCGGGGCCTCCGCGCTGCCCACCAGCATCCGCTGGCGCAGCGCCTGACGGACCTCATCCAGCCCGGCCGCGGGCAGCTTCAGCCGCGCCACCGCCGCGTCCACCTCCGGCATCAGGCGCTCCTCGAAGGTGGCCAGCGCCGCGGGCACGCCGTCCGCCGCCGCCCGGGCCAGGTACACGTCCGCCATGTGCAGCCGGCCCCAGGCGTCCTCGTGGCCGTCCGCGGGCACCAGCCGGGCCAGGTGCGCAGCGAAGCGCGGCCCCTCCAGGGGGATGCCCGGCCAGGACTGCCGGGCCGCTTCCAGGGCCTGGGCCAGCCGCTCCTGGAGGACGGAGAGGGCGCCTGCCGGCTCCGTCTTTCCTCGGGCGGTCATGAAAGCCTGGGCTAGGGGCAATTCAGGTGCGGCCACGGCAGGGGACACTACCACCGGCCCCTGTCGCGCCGCCGGGTCACCCGACATGTCGCGCGGCGGCTCCCACCTGTCAGGTGTCCCCCGGGACACGCTCCCGGGCCGCGCGTGTCCACCCGAACACGCCCCCCTGGCCGTGCGGGGCGGCCCCCTCCCGCCCTCGTCCGCCCGGGTGGCATCCGGCCGGTGTCCCACCCTCCGTGGCCCTCCGGCCACGGCCGCCCATGGCCTGCGCTTTGCTGGTAGAGCCTTGTCGGGACGTGGGCTGGTGCGGAGGTGTGAACGTGGAAGAAGTCGGTGTGGGGCTCGGAGCCGGGCCTGGTGACGCGGTGTACTCCTCGTGGCTGGAGGTGAGCGCGTCCCACCTCAGGCACAACGTGGCGGCGTTCCGCGCGTTGGAGTCCACCGGCCCCACACCCCGGGCGCTGGGCGCGGTGCTCAAGGGCAACGCCTACGGCCACGGCCTGGCCCAGGTGCTGCCGCTGGTGCACGCGGGCGTGGACGTCCTCTACTTCATCGCGCCGCAGGACGCGCTCACGGTGCGCGCGCACGAAGCCCGGCACGGCCTGCCCGCGCGGCAGGTGGTGGTGCTGGGCGCGGTGGCCCCGGAGGAGGCCGTGGTGCTGGCGCACCAGGGCATCGACGTGGTGGTGGCGGACCGCTCCTGGGCGGACGCGGTGCCTTCCTTGCGCGCGGCGAAGCTGGTGCGCCCCCTGCGCGTGCACGTGCACATCGACACGGGCCTGGGCCGCGAGGGCTTCACGTTGGATCAGCTTCCGCGCGACACGGCGTTCCTCGCGGAAGCCGCGGACGTGTTCGAGCCGGTGGGCGTGCTCAGCCACTTCGCCAACACGGAGGACGTGACGGAGCAGGCGTACGCGCTGGCGCAGTTGGACGCGTTCGAGACGGCGCTGGGGCACCTCACGGCGCAGCTGAAGCCCGCGAAGCCGTTGCAGCGGCACATCGCCGCGAGCGCCGCGGCGCTGGTGCTGCCCCGGGCGCGCTACGAGGCGGCGCGGGTGGGCATCTCGCTGTACGGCCTGTGGCCCTCGCCGGAGACGCGGCTGTCCGCGAGGCTGGTGCTGGGGGAGTTGCCGGTGCTCAAGCCGGTGCTGTCGTGGCGCTGCAAGAGCCAGGTGGTGAAGTGGCTGCCCGCGGGCGCGTACGTGGGCTACGGCTGCACGTACCGCTGCCCGGAGCCCACGCGCATCGCCGTCCTGCCGGTGGGCTACTACGACGGCTATCCGCGCCTCGCGTCCGGCAAGGCGCACGTGCTGGTGAACGGGCGGCGGTGCGCGGTGCTCGGCCGCGTGATGATGAACCACCTGATGGTGGACGTGACGCGCGCCACGTCCGACGAGCGTCCGGTGACGGCCACGCTCCTGGGCCGCGATGGAGAGGAGTCCGTGTCCGCCGAGTCCCTGTCCGGCTGGGCGCAGACCATCCACTACGAGTTGGTGACGCGCCTGGGCGCGCACCTGCGCCGCGTCGTCGTGGAGTAGCGCGGGCTACTTCGACGGCGTGCCCTCGGTGAGGCCGGGCGACGGCGCCGTCGTGAGCGCCGGGGGCTGCACCTTCCAGCGGCGGTGCAGCCACAGCCACTGCTCCGGGTGCCGGCGGATGGCGCGCTCCAATGCAGCAGTGACGCGCGCGGTGTGCTCGGTGATGGGGTCCGCGCACTCGCCGGGCCTGGGCGGGAGGATGGGGCCCTCCACCTCCAGCCTGTAGCGCGCGCCCGGACCCGGAGGCCGCACGCCCATCACCACGAACACCGGCACGCCCGTGCGCTCCGCGGCCACCGCCATGGCGGGCGTCGTGGACGCGAGCCGGCCGAAGAAGGGCACGAACACCGCGGACTTCGCGGGCAGCGCCTGGTCCAGCAGCATGTACGCGGACTCGCCGCGGTTCACCGCGTCGGTGATCTCCTGGATGGCGCCCTTCGGGTAGATGAGCCCCGCGCCCGCGCCCAGCCGGTTCACCGCGATGCGCGTGTTCAGCGCGCCCTTGAGCGGACGCACCAGCGCGTTGAGCGGGATGCCCCAGCGGATCAGCATCTGGCCCACCAGCTCCCAGTTGCCGAAGTGCGCCGTCACCAGCAGCGCGCCCTTGCCCGTGGCCACGTGCGCCTTCAGCGCCGCGAACGCCTCCTCGCCCTCGATGCCCTGCTGGTCCCAGTCCGGCGTCATCCGGTCCCCGGACGGCAGCGACTCCACCACCACGCGCGCCATGGTGAGGTACGCGCCTCGCGCGATGTCGTGGCGCTCGGCTTCACTCTTCTCGGGCATCGCGTGCGCCAGGTTGTCCAGCGCCACCTTGCGGCGGATGCCCAGCGAGTAGGCCAGGCTCGCCACGAAGCGAGCGAGCGCATCCCGCGCCTTCGGCGACAACGCGGTGAGCAGCGCCCAGACGCCGCGCGTCAGGAACGCCACGAGGGGGCCCGGCGGTGAGCCGATGATGCGGCGCAGGTGCTCCGGCGGTCTTTTCCCCTCGGGAGGGGTGTTGGTTTGCGGTGGCAGCGGATGCGAGGAGAGGGGAGCGGACACGGCGGCGCACTCCATCGCGAACAGGACCTGACAGCAAGGCCACGCGTCGCCCGCTCGTCGCTACCTTGCCAGGCTGCTCTGGTCCACACTGCGCGGCCATGCCCAACCTGCTCCGTCCGGTGGCCCTGGCCACCGCAACCTTCCTTGCGGCATGCGGCGCCCGACAGGGCAACGCTCCCGCTCCCGGTGCCGTTGAAACGCCGCCTGTCGTGCAGGCACCTGCCGCGCCCAAGCCGCCCACGCTGCGGCTGCCGGACGACGTGCGGCCCACGAAGTACGCCATCGTCCTGAAGATGGATCCGAAGGCGGAGGCCTTCGAAGGCACCGTCGACGTCATGCTGGAGGTGGCCAAGGCCACGAACGTCATCTGGATGCATGGCAAGGGCCTCATCGTGAAGGAGGCCACGCTGGATCAGGGGGGCGTCACCCAGACGCTCAAGGCCTCCTCCGCCGGCGAGGACTTCCTCGGCCTGACGCTGGAGAAGCCGCTGGCCGTGGGCGGCGCGAAGCTGCACCTCGCGTACACGGGCATCGCGTCCGAGCGCGAGAACTCCGGTGCCTTCCGCGTCAACGAGGGCGGCGACTGGTACATCTACACCCACTTCGAGCCGCTGGACGCCCGCCGCGCCTTCCCGTCCTTCGACGAGCCCGGCTTCAAGGTGCCGTGGCAGCTCACCTTCCACGTGCCGGAAGGCAACGTGGCCGTCACCAACACGCCGCAGCTCGCGGACGAGAAGGGCGCGGACGGCTGGCACATCTACCGCTTCGCCCCCACGCAGCCCCTGCCCAGCTACCTCATCGCCTTCGGCGTGGGCCCGTTCGACTTCCTGCCCGCGCGCGACGCGGGGCAGAAGCAGGTGAAGACGCGCATCATCACGCCGCGCGGCCGGGCGAGTGAGGCCGCGTGGGCCGCGAAGGTGACGCCGGAAATCCTGGAGCGCCTGGAGGCCTACTTCGGCATCCCCTACGCCTACGAGAAGCTGGACGTGCTCGCGGTGCCGCTGATGGGCGGCGCCATGGAGAACCCGGGCCTGGTCACGTTCAACTCGCGCCTCGCCCTGTCGAAGCCGGAGGAGGACGCCATCTGGCGCCAGCGCGCGTTCGCGAGCGTGCAGGTGCACGAACTGGCGCACCAGTGGTTCGGCGACCTGGTCACCCTGGCGTGGTGGGACGACCTGTGGCTCAACGAGTCCTTCGCCTCGTGGATGACCCCGCGCATCGTGGAGTCGTACCAGCCCACGTGGGACGCGCCGGTGGAGCGCGTGCAGGAGCGCAACGGCGCGCTGGAGGCGGACAGCCTAGTGGCCGCGCGCTTCATCCGTCAGCCCATCCAGAACGCGGGCGACATCGAGAACGCCTTCGACGGCATCACCTACAGCAAGGGCAGCGCGGTGCTGGCCATGGCGGAGACGTGGCTGGGCCGGGACGTCTTCCAGAAGGGCATCCAGCGCTACATCCGCGCGCACGCGGGGAAGAACGCCACCGCGAAGGACTTCCTGGACGCGCTGTCCGCCGAGTCCGGCAAGGACGTGTCCCAGGTGATGAACAGCTTCCTGGACCAGACGGGCGCGCCCTTCATCACCGCGACCCTGCTGTGTGACGGCGGCAAGCCGCGCGTGGCTCTCACCCAGCAGCGCTACGTGCGCCTGGGCTCCAAGGCCCCGGAGGCGCAGTCGTGGAAGGTTCCGGTGTGCGTGAAGTACCCGGGCGCGGGCAAGGACGCCACCGCGTGTACGCTGATGACGCAGCAGAAGGCGGAGGTCGCGCTGCCGGAGGCGAAGGCGTGCCCGGCGTGGGTGTTCCCCAACGCGGACGGCGCGGGCTACTACCGCATGCGCCTGTCCGACGACACGCACGCGAAGCTGATGAAGTCCGGCCTGTCGAAGCTGTCGCGCGCGGAGCGCGTGGTGCTCTTGAGTGACTCGCTGGCGCTCGCGCAGGCGGGGCTGATGCCCGCGGCGGACGCGCTGCCGCTGCTCACCGGCGTGGCGGAGGACCCGGACCGGCAGGTGCTGGAGGCGGGCCTGGACCTGATGGACCTGGTGTCGTCGCGGCTGATCACGGAGGCGCAGGAGGCGGACCGCGCCCGCTACGTCCGTGACACCTTCGGGCCGCGCGCGCGCAAGCTGGGCTTCAAGCCGCGCGCCGGTGAGAGCGAGGACATGCGCCTGTTGCGTCCGCGCCTGCTGGAGCTCGCCGGCAACGAGGGCAACGACCCGAAGCTCATCGCGGAGGCGCGCACGCTGGCGGAAGCGTGGCTCAAGGACCGCAAGGCGGTGGCGCCGGACGTCGTGGGCCCGGTGCTCGCCATCGCGGTGGAGCACGGGGACGCGGCCCTGCACGCGAAGCTGATGGAGGCCCTGCGCGTGGAGACGAGCCGCGTCCAGCGCCAGCAGCTCCTGGGCGGCCTGAGCCACGTCTCGGACCCCAAGCTGGTGAAGGCGAACCTGGAGCTGCTGCTCGACCCGAAGCAGGACATGCGTGAGAACCTGTGGCTGCTGATGGGCGCGTCGCGCGACCCGCGCACCCGCGACACCGCGGTGGAGTTCCTGAAGGCGAACTTCGACACGTTGGTGGGCACGGACGACAAGCCGGGCCTGTTGCCGGAGGGCATGGGCTCGCGGCTGCCGTACATGGGCGCCGGCTACTGCGACGCGGCCAAGCGCCAGGAGGTGGCCGCCTTCTTCGAGCCGCGCGTGAACCGGGTGCCCGGCACCGAGCGCGTGCTGCGGCAGGTGCTGGAGATCGTGGACCAGTGCATCGCGCTGAAGGAGGCCCAGGGCGCGAGCATCGGGGCCTTCCTGACCGGCAAGCCCGCGAAGACGCCGCAGGCGCCGCCCGCGCCCCGGTAGTCCCCGGCTGAAACGACACCGGGTCCGCGCGCACGTGCACGCGGACCCGGGAGTGCTACGGACGTCGCGAAGCGAGCGGGGCTACTTCCGGCCGCGCGACATGAAGGACATGAAGGCTTCCTTCGCTTCGTCGGACGCGAGGCGCTGGACGAACTCGGCGCCCTCGCGCTTGAGGGCCGCGTCCACCTGCTCCCGCAGCGGGCCTCGGATGAGCGCCTTCGTCACCTTCAACGCCTGGGCGGGGCGCTGGGCCAGGGCGCGGGCGCGCTCGGTGGCCACGTCCTTCAGCTGCGCCTCCGGGACCGCCTTGTTGATGATGCCGGCGCGCAGCGCGGTGGCCGCGTCGAACGGGTCTCCGAAGAGCAGCAGCTCCGACGCCAGCGCGAAGCCCGCCGCGCGCGGCAGGAGCAGGCTGCTGGCGCCTTCCGCGCACAGGCCCAGGTTGACGAAGGGCATGCTGAAGCGCGCCTTCTCCCCGGCCACCACGTAGTCGCAGTGCAGCAGCATGGTGGTGCCAATGCCCACCGCCGCGCCCTCCACCGCCGCGAGCACGGGCTTCGTCAGGCCGGCCAGGGCGCGCAGGTACTGGAACACCGCGCTGTCCTCGCCCGTGGGCGGGTGCTCCAGGAAGTCGCCAATGTCGTTGCCCGCGGTGAACGCGCCGCCCGCGCCGGACAGGAGCACCACCCGGACGTCCTCGCGGCGCTCCGCCTCCTGGAGGGCGGCGGTGGCGGCCTCGTACATGGCGTGGGTGAAGGCGTTCTTCTTCTCCGGCCGGTTGAAGGTGACGGAGAAGACCCCGGCGTCGAGCTGCGTCAGAAGCGTGTCGGACATGGCCGGGCAGACTAACGCGCGTCGGGCCGCAGTGCGCGCAAGAGCAGCGGGGCCAGCGTCACCACCTGGTGGGGGAAGGGCAGGTTCTCCCGGTGCTCCACACTGTCCGTGCTGAACAGCCGCTTCACGGGCACGCCGCGCAGGCGCTCCAGCGCGGGGCCCACCAGCAGGGCGTGCGTGGTGGCGAGGATGAAGTCGTCCACGCAGCCCTCGCCCTTGAGCTCCTTCGCCGCCGCCGCCAGCGTGCCGCCGGTGGACACCATGTCGTCCACCAGGATGGGGCGCATGCCGCGCACGTGGCCCAGGAAGCCGAGCGTTTCCACCTCATTGCCGCTCAGCCGCGCCTTGTGCACCACCGCCCACGGGCGGCCGAGCAGCTTCGCCAGCGCCTCCGCGCGCTTCACCGCGCCCAGGTCCGGCGCCACCACCACCGTCGTGTCGGTGACGTGGGGGCGCAGCGCGTCCGCCAAGAGCGGCAGCGCGGACAGGTGCTCCAGCGGCGCGCCGAAGCAGCCCTCCAGCGCCGGGTTGTGCAGGTCCACGGTGAACACCCGCGCGAAGCGGCCGTGGGACACCATGTCGGCCACCAGGCGTCCGCCCAGGGGCTCACCCGGCCGGGCCCGCCGGTCCTGGCGCGCGTAGCCGACGTAGGGAATCACCGCCTCCAGCGAGGCCGCGCCCGCCCGCCAGCACGCGTCCGCGAGCAGCAGCAGCTCCATCAGGTTCTCACCCACGGGCGGCGTGGAGGACTGGAGGATGACGACGCGGCGGCCCCGCACCTCCTCCGGGGGCACCTCGATGTGCAGTTCTCCATCCGGGAAGCGCTCCCGCTTCACTCCCACCGGCTCCGCGCCGAACGCCTGGGCGAGCGCACGGCCGAGGTGGGGACTGGCACTGCCGACGACGAGGGCGATGGGCGTCATGGGCATCATGGGTCCGCACCCTAGCGCGGGAGGCACTCGCGGTGCCCTGGCCCCCCGGGCATGCCGCCAGGAGAGCCACTGAACGTGCCTCCGCCGACACACTCCGGAGCGAAGAGCACCTTCCGGGGGTGGAGGTGGGCCCATGCGTTTCCGGGACAGGGCGGAGGCGGGACAGAAGCTCGCGGGGGTGTTGACGCCCTACCGCTCCGGGGACGTGTGCGTCCTGGGGCTGACACGCGGCGGGCTGCGCGTGGCGTACGAGGTGGCCCGGGCCTTGAGGGCTCCCCTGGACCTGTGGGTGGCGCGCCGGCTGCGCGTGCCGGGGGGCCGCCTCACCCTGGGCGCGGTGACGGAGGGCGGCGGGCTGTACCTGGATCCCCAGGCAGCGGTCCAGGCGAAGCTGCCCGGAGAGACGCTCGAGCGCTTCGTGCACGAGGAGGTGGACGACGTGGAGCGGCAGGCCCGGCAGCTGCGCGGCGGCCTCACGCCGCGCATTCGCGGGTGCATGGCGCTGCTGGTGGATGACGGGATGGTGACGGGCGCCACCATGGCCGCGGCGCTCCTGGCGCTGAAGCAGCAGGGCGCGCGCCAGCGCATCGTGGCGGTGGGCGTGGCGACGCCGCGCTCGCTGGAGCTCATCCGGAGCCGCGCGGACGCGGTGCACGCGCTGACGCTGGACCCCACGCTGCGCGAGGTCTCCGACGCCTACGACACCTTCCCCGCGCTCAGCCAGGACGAGCTGCGGCGCTGGCTCACGCGCGCCCGGGAGGCCAGCCCCGCACAGGCGGAGGGCCCGGCGCCGGACGTGGCGGGCGGGTGGTGGTTCTGACGGGAAGCGGATGACGACGAGGACATGAGGAGGACGTATGGATGTGGAAACCGTGCACGCGGAAGACCGCCGGCCCCGGACGCACTGGGAGCACTTCACCCACGATGAGCTGCTCGGGGTGCGGGGCGTGGGCCGCTCCATGGAGCAGGCCTTCGAGATGGCGGCGCTGGGACTCTGCGCGTTGGTGACGGACCCTCGGAGCGTGGAAGCGCACGAGGAGCTGGAGGTGGACTGCCAGTCCGCGGACCATGACCAGCTGCTCGCGGACTGGCTCCGCGCGGTGGTGGGCGCGATGGCCGGACGGCGCCTGCGCTTCCAGTGCTTCGTGGTGCGGCTGGACGGGCTGAACCTCTTCGGCCACGGCTTCGGCGAGCGCGCGGGACAGGCGCGCCATGGCACCCACGTGGCGCTGACGGGCGCGTCGCTCACCCAGGTGTCCGTGCGCCAGGGGCCGGAGGGCGTGTGGACCGCCGAGGCGCTGGTGGACTTCTAGGGCGCCAGGCGGGCGCGGCGGGCGGATTCGTCCACGCGAGGGGTGCACCGGGGCGCCGGGCTGCTATAGGGACGTTTCCCTCTTCGCGACCAGGACCCTTCCGGACATGGCTTCCCGTGACATCCGCTTCGTGTGGCTCGACCTGGAGATGACCGGGCTGGACCCCAATACCTGCGGCATCATCGAGGTGGGCATCATCGTCACCGGCCCGGACCTGCGCCCCCTGGGCGAGTTCGAGCGCGTCGTCTGGCAGCCGGAGGAGATGCTCCAGCGCATGGAGCCCGTCGTGCGCGAGATGCACACGAAGAACGGCCTCCTGGAGAAGGTGCGTGCGTCCACGTCGTCCCTGCGCGTGGTGGAGCGCGAGGTGACGTCCTTCATCGCGGACTACTGCGACCTGGGCGAGGGCATCCTCGCGGGCAACTCCATCCACACGGACCGGCGCTTCCTCATCGACCACATGCCCATGGTGGACCGCTACCTGCACTACCGCATGGTGGACGTCACCAGCCTCAAGGTGATTACCCGCGCCTGGTATCCGGCGCTGGTGGAGCCGCGCAAGCCGCCCAGCGGGCACACCGCGCTCGCGGACCTGCGCTCCAGCATCAGCGAGCTGCAGTACTACCGGGACGTCCTCTTCCGCGCGACGCCGGGCTGAACGCCGGCTTCAGGCGAGGGCCCCGTCCGCGGGCAGCTGCTTCTGGATGGTGCCCAGCAGGTCGTCCAGCTCGAAGGGCTTGGCGAGGAAGTGGGAGCTGGCGCGGCGCTCCTCGTCCGTGAGGCGGCCCGCGCTCATCACCACCACGGGCAGGTCGCACAGGTCCGGGTGGGCGCGGATGCGGCGCAGCAGCTCTCCGCCGTCCATCACCGGCATCATCAAATCCAACAGCACCAGGTCCGGCTTGGACGCCAGGAGCCGCTGGAGGCCCTCGTCGCCGTTGTACGCGGTGACGATGTCGTAGCCCTCCAGGGACAGGATGTCCTCGAGCGCCTCCACGATGGCGAGCTCGTCGTCCACGATGAGCAACCGCTTCATGCGCGGTCCCCCTCCGCCGCGCGCGCACGGCCCGGGGCCCCTGTCGGCCGGGAGGCCGGAGGCGGATGGGACGGGATGCGGGCGGGGTGGGACTTCACGCGGTGGCTCCATTTTCTCTCGCCGGAGAAGGTAGGTCCGCGCGCCAGTTCGGCCAGGGGCCGATGTGGGTTCTGTTGGTCAGGTGGCGGTGGATGTGTCCTGGGAGGCGGCCAGGCGCTCCTTGAGGATGTGTTTCTGGACCTTTCCGAGCGCGTTGCGGGGAAGGGCGTCGGTGAAGACGACGCGGCGGGGCTTCTTGAAGGCGGCGAGCCGTTCCCGGCACCAGTCCACCAGGGCCTGGGCGTCGGTGGTGGCGCCGGGGTGGGGGACGATGACGGCGACGACCTGCTCCCCGAAGTCCGGGTCGGGCAGGCCCAGGACGGCGGCCTCGGCGACGGCGGGGTGCGCGGTGAGGACCTCTTCGACTTCGCGGGGGTAGATGTTGAAGCCACCGCTGATGATGAGCTCCCGGGCGCGGCCGGTGATGCGCAGGAATCCGTCCGGATCCCATTCGCCCAGGTCGCCGGTGCGGAACCAGCCGTCCGCGTCGAAGGCCTCGGCGGTGGCGTCCGGGCGGCGCCAGTAGCCGGTGAAGACGTGGGGGCCGCGGACCTCGATTTCGCCCGTCTCGCCGCGAGGCAGGGGCTGACGGGAGCGCACGTCCACGACGCGGGCCTCCTGGCCGGGGAAGGGCATGCCCACGGTGCCGGGGCGGCGTTCGCCGTCGTAGGGCTGGGTGGTGTTCATGATGGTTTCGGTCATCCCGTAGCGCTCCAGGATGCGGGCGCCGAAGCGCGCCTCGATGTCCAGGCACAGCTGGGGGCTCAGGGGGGCGGAGCCGGAGACCCACAGGCGCAAGGGGTGCGGCGTCACGCCGGTGCGGCGGGACTCCTCCAGCAGGCGGCCGTACATGGTGGGCACGCCGAAGAAGAGGGTGAGGGACGCGTCGTCATGCAGGGCGGTGAGCGCTTCGGAGGCGACGAAGCGGCGGCGCAGGTCCACGCTGGCGCCGGTGAAGAGGGTGCCGTGCAGGCCCACCATGAGGCCGTGGGTGTGGAAGAGCGGAAGGGTGAGCAGGAGCCGATCCGCGTCGGTCCAGCGCCAGGCTTCGGTGACGGCGCGCACGTTGGAGAGCAATTGCAGGTGCTGGAGCATGGCGCCCTTGGAGCGGCCGGTGGTGCCGGACGTGTAGCCCAGCACGGCCAGGTCCTCCGCGCGGGGCAGCGGCAGGGACGCGGTGGACGCGGCGCCGAGCGCGAGCACGTCCGCGAACGCCACGGAGGGCAGGGACGCGGGGAGCCCGGGCTCCACGGTGATGAGCCATTGGAGCGAGGGCAACTGGTCGCGCAGCGGAGCAAGCTCCGAGGCGCCAGAGGTCCCGGTGACGCAGACCTTCACCTCCGCGTCGGAGAGGATGTGGGCCAGCTCCACCTGGCGGTAGGCGGTATTGACGAGCACGGCGACGCAGCCCGCGGCCTGGACGCCCAGCCAGGTGACGACGAACGCGTCGCTGTTCTCCAGGAAGAGCGCGACGCGGTCACCCGGAGCCAGCCCCCGGGCCTTGAGTCCGCGAGCAAACGCGGTGACCCGCTCCGCCAACTGACCGCGCGAGTACGTGGTCCCCTCGAAGGAGAGCAACGGGCGCGAGGGCTCGTGACGGGCATGGTCCAGGAACACTTCAAGCAGGGAGGCCGGCATGGCGCGCGAGCCTACCCGGGACGGGATACGCTGAGCGCATGTCCGTGCGGAGGACCTATCTCATCTTGATCTCCGCGCTCATGCTGGCGGGCTGCATGCGAGCCGCAACGCCGTCTCCTTCGGCTTACGAGGAGGACCCCTCCATCACCTTCCCGCCGTTCTTCGCGCAACCCGCTGTCTCACTGGGGACCGAAGGCACGGTGTACGAACTGGATGGAGACACCCTGCGAGCGCTCACCGTCGCTGCCCGGGACCTGCTTCCACCGCAGGACGCCGCCGTGTCCTGTGGAAGCCGCTGGGCGTCCCAGCAGTACCGCGTCGTCCGGCAGGGCGATGTCATCTTCATCCGCATCGATGAAGACCCGAAGGCGTGTGGCGGCACGCAGCCCGCGCTGGACTCGGGGGCGAGCTACGCCATCCACCGGGATGGCCGGATCCTCCGGCGGCTCATCGACGGTCAGCCCGATACCGCGAAGCCCGAGGATGCTGGCGTGTCCGCCACGCCCGGCGAGCCCGGGACCACGTCCCCGGATGCGCTGGGGGACGGGCCCTCTCCGTTCCTGCCACTCTCCTGGCAGGACGCGGGCTCACCGTCGCGGCTGCCCTGATTAGAACAGCGACATGCCCAGCGTGACGCTGCACAGGAAGCCGCCGTGCTGGCTGGTTCCGATATCGAGCGCGTCGAGGAGGTTCGGGTCGCGGCCGTCCGACGTGTTCCAGTTGTCCTCACGCAGGCGGAAGCCCCAGCCCGCGCGCAGACCCAGGTACATGGGGCCCATCGACTGGCGCATGCCCACCGCCAGCGTCGCCACCGGCGTGAACAGCTTCTCCGTCGTGTACACCTCGGACTCGTCGCCAAACGTGAGCGTGGTCGTCGACGTCGTGCCCATGTTGAAGCTCATGCCCGCCTCCAGGAACGGGCTCGTGCGCACCTCGCCCAGCGGATACAGGCGCGCCACCGGACCCACGCGGAAGCCCCAGGCCCCCGTGCCCGCGCTCAGGTTGAGCCCCAGGATGGGCGCCACCCGGTACTCCAGCTCACCGCCAAAGATGCCGGACGGGCTGTTGAATCCCAACGCGAGGCCCAGGTCCAGGTTCGTCCGGCCACCGCGCCGGGGAGGCAGCCGCGGGCTCTCCGTCTCGCGCCCCATCGAGTCCCCCTCCATGCCCTCATAGCGGGACGCATCGTTGCTCAAACGCTCCGACACCAGCGAGTCAGAGCCCGCCGCGGCGGGCACCTCCGCCGCCACCGGCGTCTCCTGGCTCGCGGCCTCCAGCTTCTGGGCCTCGGACAGCACCGCCTGCGCCATCGCCACCGAGCCCTTGTCGCTCAGGCTGGGATTGACGAACTCATACGCCAGCGTCTTGGTGCGCACTGGCGCGTGCGTCGTGGCCAGTTGATACGTCAGCCGATACTTCTCCCCGGCCCGCGTCACCTTCGCGCTCACCGTCACGTCGGGCGAACCCTCGTGCTGCGGGTCCATCAGGATGGCTTCCGTGGTGGCGCTCTTCAGCGCCTCCTCGATGCCGTAGCGCGTGCGCTCCGCCACGGTGCTCGCGGTCAGCCCGCTGGCGTCCACCTCACTGCCCACGTCCGTGAGCTGGAGGTACAGGGCATCCGCGAACGCGGAGAAGGGCAGAAGCGTGGCGGCCAGCAGCATGCCGGCGCGCGTCCGCAGGGCGGTGGAGCGCATGGGGTGTTCCTCGAAAGTGTGTGGGAATTGAATCGGGCAGGCAGACGGCCTGACGCTGTTTCTATTCACCCCCAGCACACTTCTTCGCGGTGTCCGTTCCTGGGACGCGCCCTTCGCGCAAGCGGTCAACGCGCCCGCGCATCCCTCCACCGCCCTTGTGTTTCCGGGTGCTTGGCCCGGCTCGAAGCCCTGGCACACGGCTCGCTATGGCCCGGGGCGTGGACATCCCGAAGGCCAAAGCCCCGCGCCGCAAACCCTACCTCCTGGCCGCCCTGGGCCTCGCCGCGCTCGTGGCGGTGACGGTGGGACTGTCCCGGCTGCGCCCCGCGGCGCCCACCGTGGACAAGGCCTCGGTGTGGCTGGACACCGTGAAGCGCGGCCCGCTGGTGCGCCAGGTGAAGGGCACCGGCTCCCTGGTGCCCGAGTCCATCCGCTGGCTCACCGCCGACACCGCCGGCCGCGTGGAGCGCATCCACGTGCGGCCCGGCGCCACCGTCACCGCCGGCACGGTGCTGCTGGAGCTGTCCAACCCGGACGTGCAGCTCCAGGCCCTGGAGGCCGAACGCCAGCTCGCGAGCGCCGAAGGCGACTTCCTGGAGCTGCGCGAGCTGCTCCAGACGCAGCGGCTGTCCCAGCAGGCCACCGTGGCCACCCTCACCGCCGAGTCCGCCGACGCCACCCGCCGCGCCCAGGCCAACGCCGCGCTCTTCCAGAAGGCCTTCGTCGGCGACCTGGAGACGCGCCAGGCGCAGGAGAAGGCACAGGAGGCGGGCCAGCGTCTGGACCTGGAGCGCCAGCGCCTGGACGTCATGTCCCAGAGCCTGCGTCAGCGCCTCGCGTCCCAGCAGGAGCAGGTGGAGCGGCTCAAGGCCGTGGCGCGCTTCCGCCGCCAGCAGGTGGAGTCCATGAAGGTGCTCGCGGGCGAGGACGGCGTCCTCCAGGAGCTGCCGCTGGAGCTGGGCCAGTGGGTGACGCCCGGGGTGCTCCTGGCCAAGGTGGTGAAGCCGGAGCGGCTCAAGGCGGAGCTGCGAATCGCGGAGACGCAGGCGCGCGACATCCTCCCGGGCCTGAAGGCGCAGGTGGACACGCGCAACGGCGTGGTGGAGGGCACCGTCGCGCGCGTGGCCCCCGCGGCCAGCCAGGGCACGGTGCGCGTGGAGGTGTCGCTGCCGGACACGCTGCCCAGGGGCGCCCGGCCGGACCTCACCGTGGAGGGCACCGTGGAATTGGAGCGGCTGGACGACGTGCTGTCCGTGGGCCGTCCGGCGGGCGCCCAGGCGGAGAGCACGCTGGCGCTCTTCCGGCTCCTGCCCGGAGGCGACGAGGCGGTGCGCATCCCCGTGAAGCTGGGCCGCGGCTCGGTGAACGCGGTGGAGGTCGTGCAGGGACTTTCGGAAGGCGATCAGGTGGTGCTGTCGGACATGACCGCGTGGGATGCGGTGGAGCGCGTGAGGCTGCGATGATGACGACGATGACGAACGACCGCGACGCGAAGGCCGTGGCCCCGGGCGCGGTGCCGGGCAAGACGCTGCTCCAACTCGACGGGCTCACCAAGGTGTTCGAGACGGAGGAGGTGGAGACGCACGCCCTCTCCAACATCCAGCTCACCATCCGCCAGAACGAATGGGTGGCCATCGTCGGCCCGTCCGGCTCCGGCAAGTCCACGCTGCTCGCGGTGCTGGGGCTTTTGGACACCGCCACGCGCGGCAGCTACCTGCTGGATGGACGGAGCGTGCTGGAGCTGTCGCCCACGGACCGGGCGAAGGTGCGCAACCAGCACATCGGCTTCATCTTCCAGAGCTTCAACCTCATCGGAGACCTCACCGTCTTCGAGAACGTGGAGCTGCCGCTCACCTACCGGGGGCTGCCCGCGCAGGAGCGCAAGCAGCGCGTGGAGCGGGCCCTGGAGCGCGTGGGCATGGCGCACCGGGCGCGGCACCTGCCGGGGCAGTTGTCCGGCGGTCAGCAGCAGCGCGTGGCGGTGGCGCGCGCCGTGGCGGGAGACCCCCTCATCCTCCTGGCGGACGAGCCCACCGGCAACCTGGACTCGAAGAACGGCGAGGCGGTGATGCAGCTCTTGTCCGACCTGCACAAGGCAGGCTCCACCATCTGCATGGTGACGCACGACCCGGCGCACGCGCGCATCGCCACGCGCACGGTGAGCCTGTTCGACGGCCGCGTCGTGCAGGACGAACAGCTTCGCTGAAGGACGGGGACACGGCCATGGAACACCTGCTCGGTGACTTGCGCTACGCGTGGCGCTCCCTGAAGAACGCCCCCGGCTTCGTGGCGGTGGCGGTGCTGACGCTGGCCCTGGGCATCGGCGCGAACAGCGCCGTGTTCAGCGTGGTGAAGGGCGTGCTGCTCACCCCGCCGCCGTTCACCCAGCCGGAGCGGCTGGTGCTGCTGGCCCCGAACTTCGACGCCTTCGGCCTGAAGGAGGTGTCGAACTCCCTCCCCGAGTACCGGGACATGACCACGCACACGAAGGCCTTCACGGCGCTGGCGGCCTTCCGGCCCGACGACATGACGCTCACCGGCGAGGAGTCACCCCGGCGCCTGCGCGTCGTCATCGCCACGGCGTCCTTCCTGCCCACGCTGGGGGTCGCGCCGGTGCTCGGTCGGGGCTTCACGCAGGAGGAGGAGACGCCGGGCCAGGACAAGGTCGTCGTGCTCACGGACGCCGCGTGGCGCACCCACTTCGCGAAGGACCCGGAGGTGCTGGGGCGCGTGCTGCGATTGGACGGCGTGCCGCGCACGGTGGTGGGCGTGCTGCCCCCGGGCGCCGTCTATCCGGAGGACACGGAGGGGGTCGTGCCCCTGGCGCCCACGCCCGAGCAGCAGGAGGAGTCCCGGCGCGGCAACCGCTTCCTGAGCGTGATGGCGCGGCTCAAGCCGGGCATGACGCTGGACGCGGCGCGCGCGGACCTGGTGCGCATGGGCAACGCCCGCCCCACGGACCTGGTGGCCGAGTACCAGCGGTGGGGCTGGTCCATGAGCGTGAAGTCGCTGGAGGACCAGGTGGTGGGCAGCGTCCGCGAGACGCTGTGGCTGCTCTGGGGCGCGGTGGGCTTCGTGCTGCTGGTGGCGTGCTCCAGCGTGGCGAACCTGCTGCTCGCGAGGGCGGTGTCGCGGGGCCGCGAGGTGTCCATCCGCGCGGCGCTGGGCGCGGGCCGGCCGCGGCTGGTGGCGCAGTTCCTCACGGAGAGCCTGGTGCTGTCGCTGGTGGCGGGCGCGGTGGGCTTGCTGCTCGCGCTGTGGGGCACGGACGCGCTGGTGGCCACGGTGGGGGACAGCCTGCCCCGGGCCCAGGGCGTGAAGCTGGACGTGGCCTCCGTGCTCTTCACGTTGGCGGTGTCGGTGCTCACGGGCGTGCTCTTCGGGCTGGTGCCCGCGCTCCAGGCGAGCCGCGCGGACCTGCACGCGGCGATGCGCGAGGGCGCACGCGCCACGGGGAGCCACCGCACGGGCCGGCTGCGCGCCGCGCTGGTGGTGGCGCAGGTGTCGCTCGCGCTGGTGCTGCTGGTGGGCGCGGGCCTGTTCGTGAAGAGCTTCCTCGCGCTCCAGCGTGTGGACGCGGGCTTCGAGTCGGACGGCGTGCTCACCGGCGCGCTCGCGCTGCCCAAGGTGCAGTACCCGGACCGGGCGAGGCAGGCGGCCTTCCTGCGGGACCTGGTGCCCCGGCTCCAGGCGCTGCCGGGCGTGGAGTCCGCAGGGCTGACGAACGTGCTCCCGCTGGGCGGCTTCATGGACAACAGCTTCGACATCGAGGGGCGCACGCGCCAGCCGGGCGAGCTGTGGAAGGCGGTGGAGTTCCGCGCCGTCACGCCGGGCTACCTGCACGCGCTGCGCGTCCACCCGTGGCAGGGGCGGTTGCTGGAGGACGGGGACGGGCCGGACGCGCCCTGGGCGGTGGTCATCAACCGCTCCTTCGCGGACCTCTTCTGGCCGAAGGGGGACGCGCTGGGGCAGCGGGTGAAGCTGCACGGCAAGGACATGCAGTGGACCACGGTGGTGGGCATCGTGGACGACCTGCGCGAGTGGGGCCTGGACGTGCCCGCGCGCCCGGCGGCGTACTACGCGCTGTCGCAGCTGCCGGACGTCTCCATGGGCCTGGCGGTGCGGGTGAAGTCCGGGGCCCCGGAGGCGCTGCGCGCCCAGGTGGAGGCGGAGGTGCGCGCGGTGGACGCGGACCTGCCGCTGTTCGACGTGTCTTCGCTCACGCACCGGATGGACCAGTCCACGGGCGCCCGTCGGTTGTCCGCGCTGGTGATGGGCTTGTTCGCGGGCGTCGCGCTGCTGCTCGCGGCGCTGGGGCTGTCGGGCGTCATCGCCTTCTCGGTGACGCAGCGCACGCGGGAGCTGGGCATCCGCATGGCATTGGGCGCGGCGCGCGGCGACGTGCTGCGGCTGGTGCTGGCGCAGGGCCTGCGGCTGTCGCTCACGGGCGTGGCGGTGGGGCTGTGCCTGTCATTGGGGTTGGCGCGGCTGTTGGGGTCGCTGCTGTATGGCGTGTCGGCGGCCGACCCGTGGACCTTCGGCGGGGTGGCGCTGCTGCTGACCGGGGTGGCGCTGGGGGCGTCGTGGCTGCCGGCCCTGCGGGCGACCCGCGTGGACCCCATCATCGCGCTCCGGGCCGACTGACCTTCCCCCTTTTCTGGCACAGTCCCTGAACCGTGGCGTCCTCCGTGTCCGAACCCACTGCTCCCCTTCCGCGTACCACCCGCATCCTCGTGGCCGACGACCAGCCGGACGTTCTGGAGGCGTTGCGGCTCTTGCTCAAGCGCGACGGCTACACGGTGGTGAGCGCGCAATCCCCCGCGGGCGTGAAGGCCACGCTGGACGCGGAGGACGTGGACCTGGTGTTGATGGACTTGAACTACGCGCGCGATACGACGTCCGGGCGCGAGGGCCTGGACCTGCTGGGCGAGCTGCGCGCGAGGGACGCGCTCTTGCCCGTGGTGGTGATGACGGCGTGGGGCAGCGTGGAGGGCGCGGTGGAGGCGATGCGCCTGGGCGCGCGCGACTACGTGCAGAAGCCCTGGGACAACACGCGCCTCTTGGCCACGCTGCGCACGCAACTGGAGCTGTCCCGGGCGCTGAAGCGCGGCCGGCGGCTGGAGGAGGAGAACCAGCACCTGCGCCGCGAGCAGGGCGGACGCTCTCCGCTGGTGGGCGACTCGCGGGCGATGCAGCCGGTGCGCAGGCTCATCGAGCGGGTGGCGCCGTCGTCGGCGCCGGTGCTGGTGACGGGGGAGCACGGGACGGGCAAGGAGGTGGTGGCGCGCCTCATCCACGCGGCGAGCACGCGCGCGGACCGGCCCTTCGTCGCGGTGAACTCCGGCGGCCTGTCCGAGGGCGTCTTCGAGAGCGAGCTCTTCGGCCACGTGAAGGGCGCCTTCACGGACGCGAAGGCGGACCGCATCGGCTGCTTCGAGCTGGCGGACGGCGGCACGCTCTTCCTGGATGAGATTGGGAACATGCCGCTCACGCAGCAGGCGAAGTTGCTGCGGGTGCTCCAGACGGGGGAGCTGCACCCGGTGGGCTCGTCGCGGACGCGGCGCGTGGACGTGCGCGTGGTGAGCGCGACGAACGTGGACCTGGGCCGCGCGGCGGCGGAGGGCCGCTTCCGCGAGGACCTGCTCTACCGGCTCAACACGGTGGAGGTGCAGTTGCCGCCGCTGCGGGAGCGGCGCGAGGACATCCCGTTGCTCGCGACGCACTTCCTGGCGGCGCAGGGGCAGCGCTACGGCCGTCCCGACATCCACCTGGCGCCAGGAGCCATGGAGGCGCTCATCGCGTACCCGTGGCCGGGCAACGTGCGCGAGCTGGAGCACGCGGTGGAGCGCGCACTGCTGATGGCGGTGGGGGACCGCGTGGAGGCGGAGGACCTGCTGCTCAAGCGGATGGGGCCTCCGGGTGGAGGCAGCACGCGCCTGGAGGAGATGACGCTGGAGGAGGCGGAGCGCTACCTCATCGAGCGAGCCCTGGGCCGGCATGACGGCAACGTGAGCGAAGCCGCGAAGGCGCTGGGCCTGTCGCGCAGCGCGCTCTACCGGCGGCTCCAGTACTACGGCATCAAGGGCGCAAGGTGAGCCGCGGTCCCGCGGAGCCGTCCGAACCGGATGCACGCGCGCCATACGACCTGCGCGTCATGTGGCTCGCGGTCCTCGCGGGCCTGCCCGCGGTGCTCGTGACGCTCGCGCTGCTCTGGACGGGGGACTTCACCGCGAAGGTGCGCTGGACGCTGTCCGTCCTCGTGGTGGGCATCCACGCCGGAGCCTGTCTGGCGCTCCGCGAGCGCGTCGTGCGGCCCCTGCACACCGTCGCGGGCCTGCTGGCCGCGCTGCGTGAAGGGGACTACTCCGTGCGCGGCCGGGGCGGACGCGCGGGGGACCCTCTCGGAGAGGTGCTCCTGGAAGTCAACGCCCTGGGGGACACCCTGCGCGAACAGCGCCTGGGCGCCATGGAGGCCGGCGCGCTGCTGGGCCAGGTCATGGAGGCCATCGACGTCGCGGTGCTCGCCTTCGACGCCTCCGGCACCCTCAAGCTGGTGAACCGCGCGGGCGCCCGGCTCGTGGGCCTGCCGCGCGCGCAGTTGCTGGGACAGCGCGCCGAAGCCCTCGGCTGGAGCGACCTGCTGGAGGGTCCCGCCCCCCGCCGCCTCACGCGCGTCTTCGCGCAGCAGGACGGCGGCCCCTACGAACTGTGGCGAGGCACCTTCCGCGAAGGCGGCCAGCCCCACCAGCTCGTCGTGCTCACCGACCTGCGTCTGGCATTGCGCGAAGAGGAGCGCGAAGCCTGGCGCCGGCTGGTCCGCGTGCTCAGCCACGAAATCAACAACTCCCTCACCCCCATCCAGTCCATCGCGGACGCCCTCCGGGACACCGTCTCCCAGGTGCCGCGCCCCGCGGACTGGGAGGAGGACACCCGTCACGGCCTGGGCATCATCGCCCGCCGCGCGGAGGCCCTGTCCCGCTTCATGTCCGCCCACGCGCGGCTCGCGCGCCTGCCACCCCCCACCTTGGGGCCCGTGGAGGTGGAGCCCTGGGTGCGGCGCGTGGTGGCCCTGGAGCCGCGCCGCCCCGTCGCCGTGCGCCCGGGCCCCGTCCTCACCGTGTCCGGGGATGGCGACCAGCTGGAGCAATTGCTCATCAACCTGGTGCGCAACGCCGTGGACGCCGTCCTGTCGGAGGGCAGCGCGGGCGGTGTCTGGGTTTCCTGGGCGGTGCATGCGCCGGGCGCCGTGGAGGTCTGGGTGGAGGACGAAGGCCCCGGCCTCGCGGACACCGCGAACCTCTTCGTGCCCTTCTTCACCACCAAGCCCCAGGGCAGCGGCATCGGCCTGGCGCTCAGCCGGCAGATCGCCGAAGCGCACGGAGGCAGCCTGCGCCTGGAGAACCGCACGGACGGCCGGGGCTGCCGCGCGAGGCTCAGGCTCCCGCTGGACGCTCCGCGCGCCTGAAGCCCTTCTTGCCGGACGAGGACTCGGGGCCCGTGGGCGTGGCGGGAGCGGCCTCGGGCTCCGGCACGGGCGCGGCCAGCCGGTAGAGCAGCGCGGTCGCCGCCCAGAAGAACAGCACCGTGAAGCCCACGTGGATCCACCGCGCCCCGGACCACTGCTGCAGCGAGCGGGGCAACGCCTCCAGCGCGACGAAGCCGCCCATCCACTGCCCCAGCCAGCACAGCGCCGTCACCCACACCACGCGCTGCCACGACGCCACCCGCGTGCGCCCGAAGGCATAACGGTGCAGCGCCCACAACAGCCCCACGGCGCAGCCCCACAGCGCCAGACGTGTCAGGGAAAGTCCCCGGTGCGAAGGACCCCATGGGTCCAGCTCCAGCACCCCGAAGCTCGGCGCCAGGATGAGCACCTGCACCAGCAGCACCCGGCGCACCCGCTCCGTCAATCCCTTGAGGAGCTGCCCATACGTCCAGGTCAGCGCAATCATCGGGGCCCTCCTCGGGCACGAATGAGCGGTGCTGCAGGAGAAGAACGGTTCGCCCTTTATTTCTTGATTTATTTGGTTGGGAAGGACTCCCGGGCTCCACCCCAGACAAGCAACTTCCAAGGGTTGGAGGGTCATCCTCAATGACTATTCAAAGATGGACAATTCAGAGAGGGTATAGAACTCAGCGGGTGGGGTGGTCCCGTCGTAGGTAAGGGATTCCACGGAGAGCCGCACGAAGCGCACGGGCGCGGTGCTGGAGAGGGGCACGTCCTGGAAGACGGGCTCCCGCGAGCCCTGGGGCAGCGGACCGTCCCCATAGGGCGAGTCTCCGCCGGGCGGCTCGCTGGAGTCGTTGAACACGGTCTCGCGAAGGGTGCGCTCCTGCGAGGTCAGGTCCCGCAGCTTGACGCGCGCCAGGGATTGCCAATGCTCCGCGTCCTCGCTGCCCTCCAGGACGAGCCAATCCCTGCCACCCCAGCCCTTCAGGTAGTTCAGCCCGCGCACCACCGCGCGCCGGGGGATGACAGGCCGGGGCAGGTGGATGACGACGCCAAATGCGCGGGGGTCGGTCTCCTCCTTGAAGAAGTCCACCCGCGTGAGCCGTCCATCCGTCCATGGACAGACATCGGGGAAGGACGGCTCGCACGTCGCGCCGCGGCTGACGGGGCGCAGCGTCCCCGCCGGCAGCGGCTCCGCGCCGGTGCGCCACTCCATCCGGAAGCCCACGGAGCTGGACCCGGCGCCCAGGGGGGCGAAGATCCACTCGCCCACGCTGGCGGCGCGCAGCCGCACCTGGGGCGCGGCGAAGTCCTCCAGCACGTAGGGACCCGGGGTCCAGGGAGAGCTCGCGCCGCTCTGGCGCCAGAGCAGCTCCGCACCGGACGTGACCCACAGCAGGGGCACGGGGTCGGTGGCGAGCATGGGAATCAACTCGCCGTCCTCGGTGAGCAACTCCAGCGTCTCCGCCGTCTCCGGCTGGGTGGGGGCTGGCGGCGCGGGCGGGAAGGACACGGTCGGACCCTGATCTCCAGTGCCCACGAGCGGATGCGCGTCCCAGGGCTGGAGCGTGGGCAGCTCCACGTCGTCCTGCATGTAGAACCGCATGAAGGTCCCGCTGCCGTCCTCCTCCAGCGGCAGCGCCACCCGCAGCCGCTGGCGGGTCCGGCTGTAGGAATCCTCGAACACGGCGTCTCCGGAGAGCATCTCCAGGGTGTAGTCGCCGGAGGCCTCGGTGGTGGTGGTGATGCCCACCGGATGGAAGCGCTCGTCGTCCTCCATCCGCTCGAGGCTCAGCGACGCTCCCGCGCGGGGGGTGCCGTCCCGCTGGAGCACGCGGCCGTACGCGAAGATGGGGTCTTCGGGGGAGCGCTCGCAGCCGGCGGCGAAGGCCAGGAGCCCCAGGGAGGTGACGAGTGCGCGTCGCATGTCAGTAGGTCGCCTTGAGCCCGAGCAGCGGGACGATGATGGGAATGCGGATGGGCTCGCGCAGGGGACGGGAGTCCTCGTTGATGGAGCCATCCTGGCCGCCGCCCACCGCGAGGTAGTCGTAGCCCACCACCTCCTGCTGCGCGGAGAGGTTGAGCACGTCGAGCGACGCGTCCAGCGTGAAGTCCTGGTAGGCCCACGACTTCGCGATGCGCGCGTCCACGCGGAAGAAGGGCGCCAGCCGCTGCGCGCGGTCCAGGTCCTGGCGAATCCATTCCGGCGAGCCGTCGCCGTTCGTCACCCAGCGCCGCGGCTGCGAGGTGATCTGCCCCGTCTCCGGCCGCCCGGTGTTGAAGTGCACCACCGTGCCCACCGTCCAGTTGTTGCCGAATTTGTAGCTGAGCGCGGCGTTGAAGGTGTGCGCCTGCTCGAAGGCGAAGGGCAGGGTGCCCTCCACCGTCTCCAGCACGCGGTTGTCGTCGCCGATGCGGGAGAAGCGCGCCTTCCGCTTGCTCTGGAGGAAGCTGTAGGACACCCAGCCGAACCAGTGTCGGCCCAGCGGGTGGCGCGCCATCAGGTCGAAGCCGTAGGCGTAGCCGGTGGTGGCGGGGTCCTCGCCCAGGCTGCCCCGGCGGCGGCGGTTCTCCGCCACGTCCACCAGGTCGAACTCCACCGCGCGGGACAGGGGGTTGAAGAACGCGTCCGCGCTCAGCTCCAGCCCCTCGAAGGCCTTCCACTCCGCGCCCACGTCGAACTGCGCGCCGGACTGGAGGCCGTAGCGCAGGCTCGCGGTGTCGATGGCGGGCACGTGCACGAGCACCGTGGGCGGCTGGTGGAACAGGCCCGCGCCCCCCTTGAGCGTGAGGGTGTCCGTCAGCGCGTGGCGCACGGACAGGCGCGGCTCCACCGCCGTGAAGGTCATGCCCGGCACCAGGTGGTACGCGTCCACGCGCAGGCCCGGCGTCACGGCCCAGCGCTCCGAGGGCTTCCACGTGGCGGACGCATACGCGCCGGAGAAGGTGGCCAGCGCGCTGGGCCGCTTGAGCGGATCCGCGTCGTCGGAGGGCCGCCAGCCCGGAGGCCGCGCGGTGCCGGTGAGCGTGGTGGCCGAGCGGCGGTGCTCCACGTCCGCGCCCACGGCCAGGTCGAGCGACGAGGTCAGCGCGCGGCGCCATCCCGCGCGAGCGGCGACGCTCACCTGGCGCAGTCCGTACTCGCCCACCTGCTCGCGGACGAGGGCGTCCCCGGCGCTGCGCGTCTGCTCGCCGTTGAGGCCCAGGCCGTCCCAGCCCAGCGTGACGCCGACCTCGCCTTCGCCCTCCGCCACCGGGTGCGTGCCCCGCAGGTCGATGCGGTGGAAGCGCGACACGACGCCGCCGCCATCCGCGCCCGGCTCCAGCTCGGGTGAGATGCCCACGTCGTCGGAGCTCCCCAGCGCGAACAGGCGCAGGCGGCCTTTGCCCACCTTCTGCTCGACGCGCGCCTGGTAGTCCCAGAAGCCCGCGCGCACCTGCTGCGCGTCCGGGCGCTGGAGCGCGTTGGCCGCCAGCGAGAGGAGCAGCGCGGAGTAGCTGAAGCGGCCCGCGAGGCTGACGCTGGTGCCGGTGGACTCGAAGGGCTGCTCGATGAAGCCGCCCGCGTTGAGCAGGTCCGCGTACGCGGTGAAGTGCAGCCGGTCCTCGCGAGGGCGGCTGAGGCGTCCCTCCACCGCGCCGCCCAGCACGCGGCCGTATTGCACCGGAGGCGCGCCCGGATAGAAGTCCACGGTGTCGATGAAGTCCGGGTGCACCACCGCGGGCCCGAGCAACAGGTGGTACAGCATCGGGATGCGCACGCCGTCCAGGAAGAAGCCCGTGGCGGCGGGCTGGCTGCCGCGCACCACCGGGTAGCTGATACCGGACGCGAGGCTGCCCACGCCCGGCATCAACATCACCACGCGGAACGGGTCGCCCAGCGTGCCGGGCACCTCGCGCAGCTCCTGCTCGTGCAGGCTGATGCGGGTGACCTCCGTGCGCGGGCGCTCATCGCGCACCACGGTCTCGTAGGGGTTCACCTCGCGAGGCTGGAGCCGGTAGATGACCTGGAGTGTCTGTCCTTGCGTCAGCGTCTCCGTGAACGCCGTCGTCGCGTGGCCCGGAGCGCGGACCTCCAGCGTGTGCGGGCCCGGCGGCACGTCCAGCGTGAAGCGGCCCTGCGCGTCCGTGGTGGCGGCGGGCTGGAGCGCGCCGTCCAGGAAGAGGGCCGCGTCCGGCAGCGGGCGGCGCGTGCCGCGTGCGCGCACCTCGCCAGTGAGGCGCGTGGTGGAGGCGGGGACCTGCACGGGCGGCGTGAAGCGGTAGACGAAGGGCAGGCGCACGGCCACGGGGCCGCCGCCCAACGTGGCCGGGGTGAAGCGCAGGCCCGGGGCCGCGGCGAGCGCCGCGTCGGTGAGGCGCGGCTCGGAGGCGGCACGGATCACCTTCGCCTCCGCGACGCGGCCCTCCACGTCCACCAGCAGCTCCAGCTCCACCTCGCCGGCCGTACCCTCCAGGCCTTGCGGCCACGCGGCGGGAGCGTCGGCGATGAGGCTGGGCGGCACGAGCGCCAGGTCACCCGCGTCCGGGGAGAGGCCCAGTCGGACGGCGTCCTCTGAGGAGAGGGCCTGGCCCGCGTCGGTGGCGTGGACGTCCACCTCCACGGCGCGAGGCTCGCTGGTAGCGGAGGGCACGCCCTGCGCGCGGGCAGTGGCGGCGGACAGGAGCACGAGCGCCAACGCCAGGAGGACGGCACGGGGGAGGAACATGGGCGAGCGCTTCAACACCGGCCCCCCGAGAATGTGACACTCGTGCTGGCGCCGGACGGAAGTTGGTTCACGGAGGGCATACGGATCGGGACACGAATCCTGGTGGCGCCTTTTCACTCGGAGTCTACTGGATGAAGTGCCAGGAGCCGCCGGGCCTCACGCGTGCACCGCCATTCCCTCCGCGCCGCGCCACTCCGTCCCCAAGGGCGGCGCGCTGTGCGAACGCGCACGGCCCTCTGTCCCGAGGTGCCGCCCCCCTGGAGCGGCGACATGAGCGGTCGTTACACTTTTCCATGTCGAGCGGAAACCACGGCCAGGGTTCCGCGGGGAGGGCGCATGCGGACGCCGAAGGACGAACTGCTGCTCCGGGCGATGGACCATGCGTTGTCCGCGCGAACGATGGAGGCGGTCGAAGCGCTCGCCGCGCTCTATCGGCTCTTGGACGCGGAGCGCATCCCCGAGGACGAGAACTACGCGGTGTTCGCCACGGCCCTGTCGCGCCGGTTGGAGGGCGCGACAGGGGCCCTGCACCCGTACCGGGCGTCCGAGGTGGACGGAGGCGCGCCACAGATTGAGTTGTTCCGGCGGTTGATGAAGCACCTGCCGCTGGCGTCGGCGGCGGACGCGGTGGCGAACGCGCTGCTCGCGGAGTTCCTCCGAGGACACGCGGAGGCGACGCTGCTGGACGTGGGCATCGGGCAGGGACGTCAGGAATGCAACCTGCTGCGAGCGCTGGCGAAGGCGGGCGCGCTGCCCCGGCACCTGACGGTGGTGGGGGTGGACCCCAGCGGCACGAGCCTGGTGGAGGCGCGGGACGCGGTGCTGGCGGTGGCGGAGGAGGTGGGGCTGTCGCTCGAGTTCGTGAAGCTGGAGTCGCCGGTGGAGGACCTGGACATGGCGACGTGGGCGGCGTTGCGAGCGGTGCGCCGGCCGCTGGTGGTGAACGCGGCGTTCGCGCTGCACCACGTGGCGGAGCAGCAGACGTCGGGCATGGAGGCGCGCGACGCGGTGCTGGCGAGGCTGGCGTCGCTGGGCCCGGTGGGCGTGGTGATGTGCGAGCCCCACGTGGACCACCACCGGGCACCGGCGCGGGAGCGGTTGAAGAACGCGTGGAATCACTTCTCCCGGGTGTTCCAGCTGCTGGATACGCTGGACATCCCGGTCGCGGAGCGCCGCGCCATCAAGCGGTTCTTCGGCCGGGAGGTGGATGACATCGTGGGCACGGTGAACGAGTCGGAGCGGTGTGAGCGCCACGAGCCGGCCCTGGCGTGGTGGGAGCGGTTGCGGCGCGCGGGCTTCACGCCCAGAGGCGGGCTGGGGGCGCTGTGTCCAGCCGACGTGCACCCGGCCGTGGGGCTGTGCGTGGAGGAGGGCACGGTGGGCATCACCTTCCGGGGGGATGTGCTGGTGTCGGTGCTGGCGGCGGTGCCAGGGGAGGGCGCGTGAGCGACCTGGAGGCGTTGGCGGCGAAGGTCATCGCGAGGTGCCGCGAGGCCGGGGTGCGGCTGGCCTTGGCGGAGGCGTGCACGGGAGGGCTGATGACGGCGGCGCTGACGGAGGTGCCGGGGGCGTCGGCGGTGGTGGAGCGGGGGGTCGTGCCGTACTCGAACGAGTCCAAGGGAGAGCAGCTGGGCGTGCCGCTGGCGTTGTTGCAGGCGCACGGCTCGGTGAGCGCGGAGGCGGTGGGCGCGATGGCGGCGGGGGCCCTGGAGCGTTCGTGGGCGGACTGGGCGGTGGCGGAGACCGGCATCGCGGGGCCCGGGGGAGGGACGGAGGCGAAGCCGGTGGGGCTGGTGTTCATCGCGGTGCAGCGGCGCGGGAGGGCCGCGGTGGTGGAGCGTCACCGGTTCGAAGGGGACCGGCGCCAGGTGCGGCGGGCCGCGGCGGCGCGAGGGCTGGCCCTCCTTCTGGAGCAGGTGGGCGTGGAGTCCTGAATAGGGGACTCATCCCTCGGGACGTTGGCAGGTGGGGGCCTGATGGAGGAGAAGGTTTGACGCAGTCTCACGAAGGGGGCCTCGATGTATCGAATCGACGTGGACCGAGCGGAATCCATCGTGAGCTTCGCGCTGGAGGGCTACATCCGGCTGGAGGAGATGAAGCGCTTCGTGGAGGACCTGCGCGCCGCGACGGATGAAGTGGCGGGGCAGGCCATCAAGATCGAAGCGGACCTGCGCACGTTCCGGCCGGCGTCGCCGGAGGCGGCGGACCTCATCCGGAAGGTGCAGGAGTACGGGCTGCGCTCCGGGGTGACGCGGGTGGCGGAGTTGGTGCAGAACCAGATCGTCGCGTTGCAGTTGAACCGGGTGGCCTCCGGGAGCGGCACGGACAAGATCCTCCGCCGTTTCTGGCAGGAGTCCGCGGCCAGGACCTGGCTGAAGCACGGAGACGCGGAGCTGGGCGTGGCGCTGCACGGCTGAGCGGAAACGAACATGCCAGCGCGCGGGTGGTGCGTGCTGTGGATGTTGTTCGTGACGGGCTGCGCGACGTCACGGACGGTGAGGTTGGACACGGGAGAAGGCCGTGCGCGTGAATACACGCCGCGCACGGACACGAGGCCCGTGGCGCTGGAGGGAGACACCTTCGAGAAGGCGGTGCGGATGCTGGCGCGCGAAGCGCCGGTGTCGCTTCGGCTGTCGAATCCCGGTGCGCAGCGTCCGCGAGCCTCGCTGGGCGTCGTGTCCGTGGACGACCCGAAGCAGGGCCGCGTCCGCGTGGCGCAAGGGAGCACGGAGTTGGAGGCCGCGTACGGACGCTGGTGCGTGCGCAAGCGGCTGTCCGGAGACTGTCTTCACCTGTTGGATAGAGGCCTGACGCTGGATGAGGAGGGCAAGCGGACGCTGGCCTTCCGCATCGCGTTGGACTCGGTGTGGGAGGAGACGGCCGAAGCGCTGGAAGGGATGGTGGACCCCGAGGCGACGGTGTCCCTGCTGGTGATGACAGGAGCGGTGTACTTCAGCCTGTGGCTGGTGCCGGAGCCGCTGCTGTCGAAGGGCGTCGCGGCGACGCTGACCGTGGCGCTGATTGCGTACCTGGGTTGGGACACGGTGTGGAGTCTCATCCAGGGCTGGAGGGTGCTGGCGGCGGAGGTGAAGGAAGCGGAGACGTTCGACGGCATCCGGGACGCGGGAGAGAAGTACGGCGAGGTGATGGGAAAGCAGGCGGCACGGGCCTTCGTGATGCTGGCGATGGCGGCGCTGGGGAGCACGGCGCAGACGCTGTCGGCAAGAGTCGCGACGCTGCCCGGTTCGGCACAGGCCGCGCTGGTCGGAGCGGAGCAGGGAGGCTTCCGGCTGGTGGCCGCGGCGGAGGTCTCAGCAGTTGCAGTATCCGCGAGCGGCGAGGTGACGATTGCGTTGTCACCCAACGCGGTGGCGATGTCCGCGAAGGGACCGAATGTTCCCGTACCTGTCGAAGTCCGGGTGCATCACATCGCCACGAACAAGTGGTGGGAGGCGACGCATAACGGCGGTCCGTGGTCGCCCCAGTTCCAGAGAATCTTCGACCGTGCGGGCATGTCCCTGGACGACCCTGCGAACAAGGTCCGTGTCCCGGGCCACAAGGGACCGCATCCCGAGGCGTACCATCAAAGAGTGCACTCCCGGTTGAACGAAGCAATGGAGGACTGTGGCAGCATCCATCAATGCCGCGAGGCGCTCACCAATGAACTGCGTCGGCTCGCCAGCGACATCTTGAACACGAGCACGACGCTCAATAAGTGGGTCACGAAGTCATAGCCGAGCGGGAGTCTCTCGTGACGATGCGGTATTTCGAGCTGATCGACGATCTGTACGTCCCCGATCGGTGGTCGCTGGGCGATCCCATCGATGCGTCCGGACGGGAGGTCGCCAATCCGTGGATGTTCAGGAAGGGTGAACCCGTCAGTCTGGAAACGCCCTTGAAGATCCCGGTCGACCATTCCGGGCAGTCATTGGGCTTCACGCTGGCAGGTATCGGTCTCGCGCCCGTCGTTCATGCGGAAGCGGCAGCCATCCTGACCCGGCTCGCCCCGGAGGATGTTCAACTGCTCTCCGTGACGGTTGCTGCGGAGCCCGGACCGTACTCCCTCGTCAACGTGCTCCGCCTTGTCAGATGCATCGACGACGAGGCATCCGAAGAGGTGCTGTATTGGAAGCCTGAGGATGGGCGTCCAGAGAAGGTGGGGAAATACAGGGACGTTGCCGGCCTGCGCATTGATCCGACGAAGGTGGGCGATGCCAAGGTCTTCCGCACCTGGGGGTGGACCGTTGCGCTCATCGTCTCCGAGGACATCAAGGATGCGCTGGAGCACGCGCACGTCACCGGAGTGAAGTTCCGGGAAGTCACGGGCCCCTCCGAAGTCAGTCCTGAAGAGCGCGAACGCAACCGCAAGCTCCAGGCGCTCTACGACCGGACGGAAACAGCCCGTACCGCGTTCTGGCGCACCCTGGGCACACTGGACGAAAACGCCATCCTCCCCATCGTCGTCGGAGGAGGCTGGCCCGCGAGGCGCCAGGTCTGGCGTGTCATCCACCGGCCCGAAGGACGCACCCTCTTCGTGACGGACGGTCTCTCCGACTTCTTCGTGGACACCGTGGAGCCCTCCGTGGGCTTCGGCCTGGAGCTCGCGCTGGAAACCGACGAGCCCCAGGCCAAGTGGCCCGTGACGCTGCTTGAACGCATCGCCAACGAACTCGTGGGCCACGAACACCTGCGCGAACCCGCCAGGACCGGCATCCTCTCCATGGAAGTGGACGGAGAGCGCATGCCCGAACCCCTCCTGACGAAAGAGGGCCGGGTCGCCGTGCTCCTGGGCATGGACACCCCCACGCTCCCGGATCACTTCACGATGCCAGACGGACAGGTCCGGCTCGTCACGGTGAAGACGCTGATGCCCCGGGAGCTCACGTACCTGCTGGAGCACGGCCGGGAGGAGCTACTTCACCGCTTCAACCAGTCCCCCCCGGGCCATCTGTCCAAGGCCTGGCGCCAGCCCGTGGTGTAGCTACCGCATCCCCAACACCAGCCACACCGCCAGCGCCCCATACAGCGGCACGTTGAGCAGCAGCGTCAGCCGGTTGATGCGCCGGAACCGCTCCTGCTCGGCATCCGCGAACCACACTCCGTCCTCACCCGTCGTGCGTCCCTCCACGGCCTGATGGAACAGCGCCGCGTACGCCACCTCCACCCCCAGGCTCACCAGCACCAGCCCCACCAGCGCCAGCGCCCACACATCGCGCCCATCGAGCACGCCGGCCCACTTCTCTCCGGTGTACACGAGCCCCGCCCCCACCAGCGCGATGCACCCCAGGTCATGGCCCACGCCATATGGCGGCCGCCAGTTGCGTGACACGTAGAGCATGTAGAGCTCCGCGGCCCCGCGCAGCCACATGGACACCGCGAACGCCCCCAGCACGATGCGCGCCTCCACCGGCACGGACGCATCCAGCGCCACCAGCGGGCACACCACGAACCAGAGGAACACCGCGTACAGCAGCCACGCCAGCTTCGGCCCGGAGATGCGTCCACCCCGGCCGCCCTGCGCGTTCTGCCGGCGCCGGAACCCCACCGCCGCGCACGCGCACGCCAGCAACGCCACCCCCAGGAACACCCGCGTCGTCAAAGTGAGCATCAGGAAGAACGCGGGTAGTGGTGGGGAAACCGTTCGACGTACCACGCGCGAAGCCGGGGCAGGTGCGTGAGGGACACCTGCGGGTGCAGGTGATGCACCACGTGCATCCCGATGTGCCGGGGCGCCAATCCCAACCATCCCCACCACCCGAGCCCATGGTCGCGGGTGCACGCGAACACATCCCCCAGCGTCCGCCCCTGCACGGGCGAGGCGGTGTGCTCCGCGAGCAACCGGTACGCGTTGAACCCAGACGCCACCAGCAACGGCACCCCATACCCCCACAGCACCGCGGAAGGCCACCGCACCGCCAGCGCCAGCACGCCCAGATGGAACAGCACCTGCCCCACCTCCGCCCGAGCACACGCCGCCACCTCCGCGTCGCGTGAAAGCACCCGCCCGGAGCGGTCCTGAAGGAACACGCGCCCATACGCCGTGCGCAGCGAAGGCAGCATCCAAGCGCAGAGCCCCACCGGTCCCCGCAGCACCCAGCCGGGAATCACGCTCAGGAGCAGGAACCACCGCCACGCCGTGCGCAGCCTTCCTCCATCCGGAGGCTTGCGGTACGGATCCGACGGCAGGCCCGCATCACGATGATGTCGAAGGTGGTGGTAGCGCATCGCCGCCAGCGTGGACGCGATGGGATGACCCGCGACGGCCTCCAACAGACACAGTCTCCATTCGCGTCTTCGCGAAGGCAGGTGGACCGCGTCATGAAGCAGGACGCCCAGGGCATGCAGCCGTCCCGCGACGACGAGCACCGCCAACGGCATCAGCACCGGAGGAGCCCAAGCCATGACCGCCCACCCCAGGGCCATCCCCGCCCACTCCACGGCCGCCAGGCGCAGCAGTCCGGAGGGCGTTGCGGGAACGAGCAGCTCGCGAGGCACCGCCGCGCGGCGAGGCAGGGAAGAGGACATCGGGTGCCAGGACTCCACGCATGGGGCCCGGACGCAAGCCCCGTGCGGATTGGACACCCGGAGACGGGCGCGGCACGCTCCGCGCGTGCACCGGGACGGTCAATCATGAGTGTGGATGTGCCGACGCAGCCAGCCCTCGCGGGCACGCGCGTGGAGTGGGGCGGCTGGGTCTTCCCCCGCTGGAACGACCCGAGGTTGCCCTTCGCGGCGCTGCTCACGCTCTACGGCGTGCTGGGCTTCACCTTCTTCGGCTTCAACCGCAGCCCCGGGCAGATGGCCTTCCTGGTCGTCTCCGGCACGCTGCTGGACGCGGTCCTGGGCTGGGTGCTCAAGCGGCGCAAGGAGCTGCCGCTCTCGGCGTACATCTCCTGCTGCTCGCTGGCGCTGCTGCTGAACTACTCGCACGCGAGCACGCTGCTCTGGCTGCCGGTGTGGCTGGCCATCGGTTCGAAGTACGTGCTGACCTTCCAGGGGCGCCACGTCTTCAACCCGTCGATGTTCGCGGTGGCCGTGTCGCTGCTCACCACGCGCGAGCTCATCACCGCCGCGCCCGCCTACCAGTGGGCCAACGGGGAGGTCGCGCTGTCGGCCTTCATCGTGATGGCGGCGATGGTGCTGTTCTTCTTCCGCGTGGGGCGCGGCTGGCTGGTGGTGAGCTTCCTGACCTTCTACGCGCTCCAGACGGCGCTGCGAGCGTTCATCCTCCGCCACCACCTGCCGCCGGAGGTGCTGTTCCTGGGCACGCTGGGCGCGCCGTCGTTCTTCATCTTCGTCTTCTACATGCTCACCGACCCGGCGACGTCGCCCGCGACGCCGAAGGCCCAGGTTCTGGTCGCGCTGGCCATCACCTGCGTGGACCTGGTGCTGCACCTCAAGGAGAGCGTCTACACGTTCTTCTACGCGGCGCTCACCGTGGCCACCTGCCGCTTCGTGTTCATGCACGCGCGCGAGCTGTGGCGCACGAAGGGCGCGTCGCTGCGCCGGCTCCTGGCTCCGGACATGCTCAAGCGCGTGGGGGTGGTGGGGGGACTCGGGGCGGTGCTGGCCACGGGCTACTCGGTGTCCGCGGCGCAGGGGGAGCGTCAGGCGCCGCTCGCGTTCCACCTGGATGCGCAGGACCTCAAGCAGGCGGGTCTGGACTCCCAGATGGGGCACACGCTGGAGGAGCTGGATCCGCGCGTGGCCCACGTCGCGAAGTGGCTGGTCGCCGTAGGCGACGCGGTGGCCACCGGCGACTTCGACGGGGACGGCAGGCTGGACCTGTTCCTCACGCACCCGCTGGGCACGCCGGAGCACCACGCGGGCCTGTACCGCAACCTGGGCGGGCTGCGCTTCGAACGCGTCCCCGTGCCCGCGCTGGAGCGCTTCGCCACCCGCTACAAGGAGGAGGGCCTGGCGGGAGGCGGGACGTTCGTGGACTGGGATGGGGATGGGGACCTGGACCTCGCGGTGGCGGTGGCCTTCGGGCCGGTGCGCCTCTTGCGCAACACGCTGCGCGAGACGGGCACGGCGGGCTTCGAGGACGTGACGGAAGCCGCGGGCGTGACGGACCACGCGGTGAGCCTGGGGCTCACGTTCCTGGACTACGACCGGGACGGGCACCTGGACCTGCTGGTGCTCAACGTGATGACGACGCACCTGCCGGACTACCCAGAGCCCGCGCCGCCGCTCAACCTCTTCAATCTGCCGGAGCCGGAGTCCGCGGGCGACCGCCGCATGCTGCGCTTCATGCATGACGGCTGGCACAACGCGAGCAACGGCGGGAAGAACGCGCTCTACCGGGGCCGGGGCGACGGCACGTTCGAGAAGCAGGACGTGGACGCGCTGGGGCTGAAGGAGACGCACTGGTCGCTCGCGGTGAGCACGGTGGACCTGAACCAGGACGGGTGGACGGACCTCTACGTGGCCAACGACTTCGGGCCGGACGACATCTACCTGAACGAGGGCGGCCGACACTTCCGGCACATCGTGGGCACCCGCTTCGGGGAGATTGGCCGGGACACGTACAAGGGCATGAACGCGAGCGTGGCGGACTTCGACCGCAATGGCTGGTTGGACGTGTACGTGTCCAACGTGCACCACTCGCTCCAGGCGGAGGGAAGCCTCTTGTGGATGGTGGGGCCGGGCGAGGACGCCTTCGTGCCCCGCTTCCAGGACGAGGCCACCTTCCGGGGCGCGTTGAACGAGCGCCGCTTCGGCTGGGGCGCGGCGGCCGGGGACCTGGACGACGACGGATGGCCGGACCTGGTGCAGGCCAACGGCATGGTGGACGCGCGCCTGGACGCGGAGAAGTGGCGCATCCCGGCGGGACAGCGCAACGACTACTGGTACGTGAACCACAAGTTGATGCAGTCCGGCCCGGAGGTGCACACGTACGCGGACAAGTGGGGCGACATCCGGGGCCGCGTGCTCTACCCGAACGAGGCGCGCCGCGTGTACCTCAACCTGGGCGACGCGAGGCCGGGGCACTTCGTGGACGTGGCGAAGGAGGTGGGCATCGAGGCGCCGGACAACTCGCGAGGCGTGTTGATGGCGGACCTGGACGACGACGGCGACCTGGACGTGCTCATCACCAACCAGCACGCGCCGGTGTCGCTGTACCGGAACACGCTGCGCGCTGGCGCCACGGACGCGCACTTCGTGGGCCTGTCACTGGTAGGGGACGGGCAGCGCACGCACCGGAGCGCGGTGGGCACGCGCGTGGTGGTGTCCTACGAGGAGAACGGCAAGCGCGTGGAGCAGGTGCGCGAGGTGGGGCTGATGGGTGGGTTCTCCGCGTCGGCGGATCCTCGGCTGCACTTCGGCCTGGGCCGTCACGCGGGGCCGGTGAAGGCGGTCATCCACTGGTATGGCGCGCAGCCGCAGGAGGTGACGTTGGAGGCGGACCGCTACCAGGAGGTGCGCCAGCCTCCCGCGCCCACGGCGCAGCGGGGAGGGCCCTGACGCGATGCTCTCCGCGATGAAGGGCACCACGGTGCGGCGGGAGGACCTGGACGCCGGCACCCGGGCGCGGATGCTCGCGCTGATGCAGTGCTGCTACGTGGGCGTGAGCGCCGAGCGCTTCCACGCGGACCTGGACGCGAAGCAGTGGGTGTTCCTGCTGCACGCCCGGCGCACGCGGGAGTTGGTGGGGTTCAGCACGGTGCGGGTGGCGGAGGAGGACGGGGTGGAGGTGCTGTACTCGGGCGACACGGTCATCCACCCGGACTGGTGGGGCCACAAGACGTTGCAGGTGGTGTTCGGAAGGTTGTTGCTCGCGCGCAAGCTGCGCCGGCCGTGGAGGCCGCTGTATTGGCTGCTCCTGTCGGGCGGATACAAGACGTACCTGCTGGCGGTGAACTACTTCCCGCGCACGCATCCGCGCCGGGACTGGGTGCCGCCGGAAGGGCGCTCGGAGTTCCTGCACGGGCTGGCGACGCGGTGGTTCGGCGCGCAGTACGACTCGTCGAAGGGAACGCTGCGCTTCGACGGTGAGCACTACCGGGTGCGGGACGGCGTCTCGCCCATCGACCGGGACGCGGCGGCCCATCCCCACATCGCCTGGTTCGCGGAGCGCAACCCCGGCCACGCCGAGGGCGAGGAGTTGGTGTGCCTGGTGGAGATCCGCGGCTGGGACCTGGCGAGGGCGCTGGCACGAAGCGTCTGGGGCCAGCTGCGCCGCTGGGCCCGGCGGGAGCGGGATGCCTCGCGGGTCCGCATGGGGACGTGACGTGCTGACTTCCCGCGCGATGCTGTCCGCCACGATGGCGGCGCTGACGCCGTCCGCGCTGCGCTTCCGTCACGCGCTGCGCCAGCCCGAAGCCGCCCAGGCGGAATGCCTCATGCGCATCCTCCGAGCCGTGGAGGGAGCGGCACAGGCCGCGCGGATGCCGCACTTCGGTCGTATCCGCACGGCGCGAGAGTTCCAGGACGCGGTGCCCATCACCACACCGGACACGGTGGCGGAAGACGTCGAGCGCATCGCGCGAGGAGAAGCGCGGGTCCTCACGCGCGAGCCGGTGCTGCGCTTCGAGCTGTCCGGTGGCTCCTCAGGCGCGTCCAAGCGGGTGCCAGTGACACGGGGGCTGCTGCGCGAGTTCCAGCGTGCGCTCGCGCCCATGCTGCACGAGGTCTTCCTGCGCCGCCCCGCCGTGCGCGAGGGCCCCAGCTACTGGTCCATCTCTCCCTTGGGCCGGAGACAGCACCGGACAGAGGGCGGCATCCCGGTGGGCTCGGCCGAGGACAGCGCGTGGTTCCCGCGCCCGTTGCAGCCGCTGCTCTCGCGCGTCTTCGCCGTGCCGGGCGCGGTGGGCCAGGCTCCGCATGTCGAGCCGTGCCGTTACGTGACGCTGTGGTACCTCGTGCGGTGTTCGAACCTGTCGCTGATCAGCGTCTGGAACCCCAGCTTCCTCACGCTGCTCATGGACGCACTGGAGCGGCACGGCGAGCGGCTCGCGGAGGACCTGGAGCGCGGCACGCTGCGGCCTCCCGAACACGACGCGGACGGCGCGCCCGTGGGCCAGGACCCAGCCTGGACGGCGCTCGTGCAGGGGCTCCAGGGCGTGCGCGACATCCCGAGCGCCCAGCGACTGCGTGACGGACTGTCCTCCACACGCACACTCTGGCCAGGGCTCGCGCTCCTGAGCATGTGGACGGACGCCCAGGCCGCGCACGCCGTGGCGGGCGCATGCCGCCGCTTCCCAGGCGTCGAGGTCCAGGGCAAGGGCCTGCTCGCCACGGAGGGTGTCCTCACGGTGCCCCTCTTCGAAGCGCCCGCACCGGTGCTCGCGGTCCGGAGCCACTTCATCGAGTTCATGGACCCGGAGCGGCCCGAAGCACGCCCACTCCTGGCGCACGAGCTGACGGCGGGCCGCACCTATGCGGTACTCCTCTCCACGTCCGGCGGACTGCTGCGCTACCGGCTGGGGGACCTCGTCCGCGTGGAGGGCTTCGTACACGCGACACCCTGCCTGCGGTTCCTCGGCCGGGCGGATGCTGTCTCGGACTTCGTGGGTGAGAAGCTCTCCGCCGCGCGAGTGGGCGCGGTGCTGGACGCCGTGCTGGGCAACACGCGTCCCGCCTTCGCCATGCTCGCGCCGGAGTGGGGGACACCGCCGGCCTACCGTCTGTTCCTTGAGACGGATCAACCCGCCGACGCACTGGCCGCGAACGTGGAGCGAGCCCTGTGCGAAGGCCATCACTACCGCTACGCACGGGAGCTGGGACAGCTCGGTCCGGTGCGCGCGGTGCGCGTGAACCAGGGGGCCCGGCGTTACGAGGCCCGATGCATCCAGCTCGGTCAGCGCGCGGGCGACATCAAGCCCGTGGACCTACACCGTCAGGCCGGCTGGGCGGAGTGGTTCGGAAGAGGGACGTCATGACGATGCTCACGGTGGACCTGGACGCGGAGGCGGACCTCGCCTGCTGTGGCGCGCTGAAGGACTTCTGGTACGTGGCCTGCCTCTCCACGGAGCTGCCTGCGAACAGACCCGTCGCGCGCACCGTGTTCGGCACGGGGCTGGTCCTCTTCCGCGGACCCGACGGCGCACCCACCGCGCTGCGAGACCGCTGCCTCCACCGCAACGCGCGACTGTCCCAGGGCGACGTGTTCGACGGCCGGCTCGGCTGCCCGTACCACGGCTGGGTCTACGACGCGTCCGGCGCGGTGGTGGAGATCCCCGCGCTGGGCCCGCCTCAACGCGGCGAGAAGCTGGACGCGCATGCCTGCGCGCACGAAGGGCTCAAGCCCGCGCCCTGTGACGTGGGGCGGCTCGCGCGCTTCCCCACGCGGGAGCAGGACGGACTCGTCTACGTCTACCTGGGCAAGGACGTGACCCAGGCCCGCGCGGAGCCCTTCCGGGTCCCCTACTGGAACGAGCGAGGCTGGACCGTCTACTTCATGGTCACGCGCTTCGCGAACGGCGTGACGAACCTGGTGGAGAACTTCATGGACGTGCCGCACACGTCCTTCGTGCACCGGGGTTGGTTCCGCAATCCCACGCGCAAGCGCGTCCCCTCCACCGTGAAGCGTCACGCGGGCCGCGTGCGGATGACCTACCACCAGGAGGAGGACGCGCTCACCGGCCTGGGGCGGCTGTTCAACCCGCGCGGCCTGCCACTCGTGCACACGGATGAGTTCATCGTCCCCAACGTCACGCGCGTGGACTACCAGTGGGGTGACAGCGGCTTCGCCATCAACTCCCAGTGTACGCCCATCGGGCCCACGGACACGCTCGTGTACACGGCCATCAGCTACCGGTTGCCGGTGGACGTGCCGGGCGCGTGGGTGGGCCGGGCGCTGACGCCGCTGGTGCGCTGGTACACGCGGCAGGTCATCCAGCAGGACGTCCGCATCATGGAGACGCAGCGCCAGGGACTGAAGGGCGGCCCCGGCGGCGGCGTGTACTCCAGCACGGAGGCGGATCTGCACCACGCGGACATCGAAGCGTATCGCCGCTGGCTCCGCGAAGGCGCGCACGGCCCCGGTCCCGAGGACGCGGAGCGCGACGTGGTCTTCTGGGTCTGACCTGCTTCAGGTAAGGTCGGCGCGTCACTCGGTTCGTGGAGACCGGCTCTCTTGGTGATCCTGCGCAACGTTACGGATGAAGACCTCCCGATCTTCTTCGAGCACCAACGCGACGAAGTCGCGCTGCGCATGGCTGCATTCCCGTCGCGGGAACGCGATGCCTTCCTGACCCACTGGCGCACGAAGGTGCTCCGCCCCGAGAACGTGACCCGCGCCATCGTCGCTGACGGCCGGGTCGCTGGGTACGTCGGCAGTTGGGAACAGGACGGCAAGCGCCTCATCGCCTATTGGGTGGGGCGCGAGCACTGGGACAAGGGCATCGCGACGCGGGCGCTCTCGGAGTTCCTCGTGCTCGAGCCGAACCGTCCGCTCCACGCGTGGGTCGCGGTCCACAACGTCGGGTCGATCCGCGTCCTCGAGAAGTGTGGCTTCCGCACGGTGGCCCAGGAGAACCCTCAGGACCCGGACGGAGTCGCCGAGGTCCTCATGGAGCTTCCCTGAAAGGGGTCAGACCGCGCCGGAGGCCTGCTCCTCCTCGGAGCCCGAGGCGGGAAACATCGCCAGGTAGTAGCCGGTGAGGAAGGTCGCCCCCAGGAAGAACCCGTGGATCAGTTCCTGGGTGAGCGCGAAGGGCGGCGTGGACAGGTTCTCATGCAGCCACATCAGCGTCGCGACGGAATTGGACGCATGGCATGCCGCCGCCACGCCCAGCGCGATGCAGATGTGAACCAACAGCACCCACGTGTTGGCGGCGGAGGTCACCCACCCGGCCAGGCTCCCCAGCCGCGCGAGGATGCGCGGGTACACGAACTTCCGGAAGAGCGCGCCACAGGCCAGCCCCAGCAGCAGCGGGCCTGCGATCTCGATGATTGAGTGGACCTGTTCCATGGCCGCGACCCTGCCAGAGGGCACACGGCCTGTGCAAATCCTGTCACCCCATGCGCCGCAGGCCCGGCAGGTCCTCGGGCCGCAGCACCCAGCGCGGCGGCTCCGGCGGTGATGTGCGCGTGCCCACCTGCGTCGCGGGGAAGCCCTCCACCAGCGCGTAGTCCGGGAACACCGCGCGCGCCTTCACCAGGCTGCCGGCGGCCACGTGGCAGCCTTTGCCCAGGTGACTGCCCTCGCAGAGGATGGCGCCGGGCTCCACCACCGTGCCCGCGCCCAGGTTGCACGCGTGCAGCACGCAGCCCGGGCCCACCACCACGCCCTCGTCCAGCACCAGCATGGTGTCCGGCTGCAGGTGCAGCACCGTGTTCTCCAGGATCTGCACCCGCGCGCCAATGCGCACCGGACCATTCAGGTCGCCGGTGATCTTGACGCCCGCGCCGATGATGGCCCCCGCGCCGATGACCACGTCACCGGACACCTCCGCGGAGGAGAAGAGCGTGGCGGTCGGGTGGACGAAGGGGTGGCGGTCGCGAAAGGCATACAGCTGTCCCATGGGGGCGTCCTCGGCGCGGTCGCGCGCGGAGAAAGGGGTCAAAGGCGCGGCGGGCAGCGACAGGTCTCCGCCCCGGCGCTGCTGCAGGTGGGTCAGGTCCTCGGAGGATAGCATCCGCAGGACCTGTCCCGGCCGGCCCAGCACCACGGATTGATCCGGCACCGTCATGCCGGGCGGCAACACGGTGCCCTCGCCCACCAGGCAGCGGTCGCCCAGCGTCACGCCGGGCATCAGGATGGCGCCGTCACCGACGTCGCAGAGGGACCCCACGCGCGCGCCCATCACCAGCGAGCGCGAACCGAGCACGGTCTTCTCGCCAATGGACGTGGGCCGCTCGGGCGTGCCCACCACCACCGCGTCCTCGCGCAGCGTGGAGAAGGCTCCCAACATCACGGAGCCCCCCACCGAGCGCACGACGGCGCCGCGGGAGATGATGGCCCCGGGCCCCACTTGCGTGGTGCCCAGCAGTCGCGCGGACGAGGCCAGGGTGAAATGAGGACCTACCGCGGTGGGCAGGAGAGAAGCGGTCGCGGGTAAGGGACTCATCGGGATGCAGCAAGCTACTCCTGGCTCTTCCAAGGGCATGTTGTCCAAAGGCACGACTCCGCCGTCCAACAGCGGACGCTCGCTTGCTGAGCCGAGGAGGGTGGGTGCGGCACCTTCAGATGTCAGGAGTGGGGGACGGGAGGCGTAGGAAGCCAGCGTCGCTGGGCGCCACGTGTGGGCGTTTCGCGGTAGGAAGTCCCCTCGCTCTCGAAAGGCCTCACCCCGTGGAAGAGACACCGTTGGCGGACAGCCACGCCCAGGCGCCCGAGCCCGTGGCCAGCCGCGACGCCGTGGAGAAGGGGCTGTGGGCCCTGGTGAAGGAGGCCCTGCACGGCTCGGAGCAGGACCTCACCCAGTTGCCGCTCGGGAGGGCCATCTTCCTGCTGGCCGTGCCCATGGTGCTGGAGATGTGCATGGAGTCGGTGTTCGCCGTGGTGGACGTCGCCTTCGTCGGCCGGTTGGGCGCGGAGGCGGTGGCCACGGTGGGGCTCACCGAGGGCATCCTCACCATCATCTACGCGGCCGGTATGGGCCTGAGCATCGGCGCCACGGCGATGGTGGCCCGGCGCATTGGAGAGAAGGACGCGGAGCGGGCGGCGCGCACGGCGGTGCAGGCCATTGGACTGGGCGTAGTCATCTCCACGGTGCTGGCCGTGGCGGGCATCGTCTTCGCCCGGCCGATGATGGCGGCGCTCGGCGGCTCGCCGTGGGTGCTGGAGCACGGCGTGGGCTACACGCGCGTGATGATGGGCGGCGTGGTGAGCATCCTGTTGCTCTTCCTCATCAACGCCATCTTCCGGGGCGCGGGCGACGCGGCCATCGCGATGCGCGTGTTGATGCTGGCCAACGGGCTGAACATCGTGCTCGCGCCGTGTCTCATCTTCGGCTGGGGGCCGTTCCCGGAGATGGGCGTGGTGGGCGCGGCGTGGGCCACCACGCTGGGCCGCAGCGCGGGCGTGGTGTACCAGCTCTACCGGCTGATGCGCTCCAACGGCCGGCTCCAGGTGCGGCGCGAGCACGTGTCGCTGGAGCCCGCGACGATGCTCGCGATGCTGCGGCTGTCGGGCGCGGGCATGGTGCAGGCGCTGGTGACCACGTCCAGTTGGGTGGTGCTGGTGCGCATCGTGTCGTCGTTCGGCAGCACGGCGCTGGCGGGCTACACCATCGCCATCCGCATCACGATGTTCGCGCTGATGCCCGCGTGGGGCCTGGGCAACGCGGCGGCCACGTTGCTGGGACAGAGCATGGGCGCGGGCGACCCGGACCGGGGCGCGAAGGCGGTGTGGCTCGCGGGCAGGTACAACCTGATGGTGCTGGGCACCATCGGCGTGGCGTTCTTCATCTTCGCGCATCCGCTGCTGGGAGCGTTCACGACGGACCCGGCGGTGGTGGACACGGGGGCCACGGCGCTGCGCATCTTCTCCTTGAGCTTCCTGTCGTGCGCGTACGGCATGGTCATCACCTCCGCGTTCAACGGCGCGGGGGACACGCGCACGCCCACGCTCATCGACCTGGGATGTCTCTGGGCGCTGGAGCTGCCGCTGGCGTGGGTGCTGGCCCATCCGGTGGGGCTGGGCGTGGTGGGAGCCTACTGGGCGGTGCCGGCGGCCTTCGCGGTGATGTCCGTGGTGGGCATCGTCCTGTTCCGGCGTGGGCGCTGGAAGACGCGCGTGGTGTGAGCGTCAGGGCAGGCAGATTTCGAAGCCGGTGCGTCCCCCCGGGAAGGTCCTTGGGGGGCGCGAGGCGGGCGTGACGGCGTAGAGGTGGAAGTCCAGGCGCCGCTGGATGAAGCCGTCGAAGGCGGAAGACAGCGGGTCACCGGCGTCCTGCTGCACGGTGAAGAAGTGGAAGCCCCTTCCGTGGAACGCGGCGTAGACGGCATCCAGCAGCGCGCGCAGGACGGCGGGGTCCTCCGACGGGATGCTGGTGTTGCAGAGGTAGAAGTAGCGGAAGTCGCCGCCGGGCGCGGGCAGGCGGGGCGCGCCGGTGACGGTGGCGAGCGCGTTGAAGCCCCGGCGCACCCACTTCATGCCGCCCCGGTACGCGAGCACGCGGTAGCGCTTCACGGCGTCGGGGTTCCACGCCGAAGTGCAGCCGACGAGCTGCCCGGCGGAATCGAACGCGAGGAACGAATCCTCCACGCGAAGCCCCGGCCAGTGAGCGAGGCGATGCTCCAGTTCACCGGTGTCGAAGCGATAGCCGAAGGGGCGCGAGCGATGGTCCGCGTTCAGCATCGCGGCCATGGCGGGCACATCCGCGGCGGTGGCCCGGCGCACGGTGTAGCGGCTGGGGCGCGGCTTGCGTCGCAGGACGAACTGGAGCGAGATGGCGGAGAAGGCGCGCATCAGGTGGTAGTGCGGCTGCGCTTCCCGGGCCGCGCCACGACGCACGAGTGACTGGAGCGCGGCGGCGTTGGAGGCCATGACGGCGGTGAGGAACACGTCCACGCCATGGCGGCGGGAGGTCTCCTCCAGGACGGGGCCATAGAACCGGGCCAGGCCCCGGGCGCGGCGCGCGGAGAAGCGGGTGCGCAAATCGCCCAGGTAGCCCACGCGGCACGGTTTGCCGTCCAGCCAGCCGTCGCGGACATGGATGGCGCCCATGCCATCCAGGCGGGAGTTTTCGCCGTGGGCCCAGACCTCCGCTTCCCCACGCTGCATGGCGAAGAGGCCGAAGTAGTCCGGCGACCGCTGCGTGCTGAGCACCAGGTCCCCGGTCATGGGCACGTCGCCGAACAGGTCCAGCAGCGCGGCGTTGTCGTCCTGGGTGGCTCGGCGGAGGGGGCTCATGAGACGGGGTGGGAGAGTGCTTCGACCAGGGCGGTGCAGGCGCGGAGGCGTTCCACGGACTCGTGGAAGGAACGCTCAGCCAGCCAGACGTCTTCTGCGGGGAAAGACTTGGCGAGCGTTTCGTTGTGATGATCGGCCACACACTTCTTCATCACGACCTTGGGCTGGTGGACTTCATCAAGGCGAGTCCGGTCCGTGGTCCATTCCTCGATGAGTTGTGTGTGCTCGTTAGAGTCGTGCTCATTCTGGCAGAGGGGGCGCAACTCACTCGTGGCTTGGTATAGCCAGGACTCCATGCTGTAGCAGGGAGAGAAGACAAGGAGACGACTTAACGCCGCATCAGCCTCCTCTGAAGTCTGCGGAGGAGGGGCACGTGGATTTCTAGGCGACGCTCCTTCTCCCATAAGGCGACGACGCACTCGGCCACGGATAAGGGTTTCGAATTTTCGCCTGTTGCTCTTGGGATCGGTATCCCGCTCGCTCCACACTGAGTCAGTATCGAAGTGGAAGACGACGAATCCAGCGGGCTTTTCAGTCAGACGCACTGCAATTGATTCAATCAGGCGAAGCGTGTCCTGCGTAGGAGGCTCTTCCTTCCAACTGTTTCCGCGCAACCCGAGTCGTGCACGGTCGTTCTCTGGAAGTGGCTCGATTTTGATGCGGACAGGATTGAGATCAACGCCTTCCACAACGAGCTTGAGCGCTTCTTTCAAGATCTTCTGAAGCGTGGGATGCCCCTGACTACCTGAATCCTCGGTCAGGGCGAGGATGCGCGCACGGGCTAACATTGCACGTCACCAGAGGCCTTTGGTGAGAAGGATGTCCGAGACGCGTTGAATCCCAGTCTGATAGGCAAGAAAAAAGGACTCGGCTTCGTCCTCAGTTAGATTGCGCCAGATGAGTTGCGCATCTGTAGCGCTTTCAGCGCGCTTGCAAATAATGAAGGTGTTGCGGACCTCTTCAATGCTCTCGAAACGCAAGAAGTCCAGGAGAAGAGGATTCTGGCTGGTAAGGATAGCCTGCCGTTCTCCGATCTCGTTGAGACATGCGGAGATCCATTCATGATGAAGCCCGTTCACGAGTTCGTCGGCGATTATTATGTCTCCGGAGGCATCTGCGTTGGCGAAGAAAGCGAGTAGGCGCTTTTGACCGTAACTAAGCAGGTCGTGAGATACCTCTTCATCCCCCCTTTTGAAAAAGAAACGGAGATTCCTTAGTTTCGTTAGGTGGCGGTCTGGCTCTGGGTTGAGTCGTTCAATGTCAAATCGGACACTGGCAGACTCATACCCAAGAACGGGTGCTACGCGTTTGAGAAACGCCAATTGGAAAGTAGCTGCAGTTCCTGGCGGAAGTGTTTCAGGACGTATTTTGGTCAGCGAATCGGGAACCTCAATAGCGTCCCATATGAATCTTCTGTTTGTTGCCTGTGCCTCCAGTTGAAACAATTTGTTGAATTGTTCGAGGCTCTCATCCATTCGTCCAGCTGATGCTGGGTAGGAGTTTAGGATTTCGAAGGCGAGACTTTGAGAATCGTCGAACGGCTTGTCGCTCCAGAGTGTGGAGATGATTGACATGAGTGGGCTCTCATGTGGTCGCTTTGGAGCTTGGTGGTGTTTGTTTGTAGTTGTTAGGATGGTTTCGTTTGGATGCAAATCTGCATGCAATGCAACCATGCCAAGTCGTTTGAAGAAAAAGCGGTCTGATTGTTCGATGCTGTAATGCTCTTCCCATGCTGGTTTTCCTGGCATCTGGGGAAGCGCAGGCGCGTTGACTCGTGTTTTGACGGTCAAGTGGTCGAAACTAAGGCCATTGGTGCTGACTACGCTGTAGCTTGCCTCCAATGGATCATTCCGAAGAGTAGCATCTGGTGCTCCAATAAGTGTCGACAACAGGCGCAGCAGCGTCGTCTTCCCGGCCGCGTTTCGCCCAAGAACCACATTGAGCCCCGGGCGGAACTCCAGCGTCGTCGGCGCGACGTTCCGGAACTTGTTGATGGTCAGCCGCGTCAGCTTGTTCTCGTCGGTCCGCCCCTAGGCGCCAAAGAGGGCGCAGCATCGTCGAACGACCGCACCACACGCCCCCTCCAGGGTCAAGAACACCTCCACCCGCACTTCCGCCCCTGCCTCCCGTGCTCACACTGCGGGCCGGGCACACGGCACACGGAGGACGTCAT